>NZ_KB933398.1:0-84706 GCF_000392615.1 Lysinibacillus sphaericus OT4b.31
ATAGCTGGCTGTTTTTTTATATAGTAAAATAATAATGAAAAACGCAAATAATTAAAAGAAAAGGCTGCAAAACTTCTATAAAAGAGTATTATCGAGTAATAATTACATATTTAATTTCATTTTGTGACACTATAAGTAGTATTCCAAAATGAAATAACTTGTTTTGAGCGCTTGGTTTTCTCATTTGTTCACTATTATTACTTTAAGTTAAGAAATAACTTCTTTCTAATTGGAAATTAGGGGATAAAATTTGATATAATAAAAAGTCTGAATTGTCTTTCTTTAATAAGTTTCTTGACAGTAGCATGACACGTTGTTAATCTTACAATTAATATTCTTTTAACTATAGGAGGAAGTTACGATAATGTGGGAAACTAAATTTGCCAAAGAAGGTTTAACTTTTGATGATGTATTATTAGTACCAGCTCATTCAGAAGTATTACCGAAAGATGTTGATTTATCAGTTCAACTAACACCAAAGATTAAATTAAATATTCCAATGGTCAGTGCGGGCATGGATACAGTTACAGAATCTAAAATGGCTATTGCCATGGCACGTCAAGGTGGTATCGGTATTATCCATAAAAACATGGGTATTGATGAGCAAGCTGAACAAGTAGAAAAAGTAAAACGTTCTGAAAATGGTGTTATTACAAACCCATTCTTCTTAACTCCAACTCACCAAGTTTTCGATGCTGAGCACTTAATGGGTAAATACCGAATTTCGGGTGTACCAATTGTTGATAGTATGGAAAATCAAAAGCTAGTAGGGATTATTACAAACCGTGATTTACGTTTTATCTCTGACTACTCTTTAAAAATTGAAGATGTAATGACAAAAGAAGATTTGATAACAGCTCCTGTTGGTACAACTTTAGAGGATGCTGAAAAGATTCTTCAACAATATAAAATCGAGAAACTACCAATTGTTGATGAAGACGGTAAATTAACTGGTTTAATCACAATTAAGGATATCGAAAAAGTAATTGAATTCCCGAACGCTGCTAAAGACGTACATGGTCGTTTGCTAGTAGGCGCAGCGGTAGGCGTTTCAAAAGATACTATGATACGTATTGAGAAGCTTGTGGAGGCGCAAGTGGATATCGTAGTTATTGATACAGCACATGGTCATTCAGAGGGTGTTCTGCAAACAATTCGTTCGATTCGTGAAACTTACCCTGAATTAGAAATCATTGCTGGTAACGTTGCAACAGGTGAAGGCGCTCGTGCATTATTTGATGCTGGTGCAGATGTTGTTAAAGTGGGTATCGGTCCAGGTTCTATTTGTACAACTCGAGTTGTTGCAGGTGTTGGTGTACCACAAATTACAGCTGTTTACGATTGTGCAACAGTTGCTCGTGAAGTTGGTAAAACAATTATCGCGGATGGCGGAATTAAGTACTCAGGTGACATCGTAAAAGCACTTGCAGCTGGTGGTAACATCGTTATGCTTGGATCACTTCTTGCTGGTACTTCAGAATCTCCTGGTGATACTGAAATTTTCCAAGGTCGTCGCTTCAAAGTATATCGCGGTATGGGATCAATTGGAGCAATGGAAAAAGGTTCAAAGGATCGTTACTTCCAAGAAGATGCGAAGAAACTAGTGCCAGAAGGCATTGAAGGTCGTCTTCCTTACAAAGGTCCATTAGCAGATACGATTTATCAACTTATTGGTGGTATTCGTGCTGGTATGGGTTACTGTGGAGCTCCTAGCCTTGAATATTTACGTGATAATGCTCAGTTCATCCGTATGACAGGTGCTGGTCTTCGTGAATCACACCCACATGATGTTCAAATTACTAAAGAATCACCAAACTATTCAATGTAATATATTGTTAGCAACTTTTATGCTCTCGTATCGTCTACAAAGATGGCACGAGAGCATTTTTTTATGATAGAGATTGCGCACGTACGATAATATCTATGATAAAATTATCGAGGACAAGATTATTTATTGGAGGGCTTTGAAGGTGAAAAAGACAATGAACACCGTATTACGTTTGCTCCTAGTTCCTGCTCTGTTATTTAGTATGTTTGCGGGAATTCCTGCGAAGGCGAATGCAGAATCAGGTTTAGGACTACACGTGGATGCTGCGATTTTAATTGACGCAGATTCAGGAAAAATTTTATATGAAGAAAATGCAGATACTTCACTAGGTATTGCGAGTATGACAAAAATGATGACTGAATACCTGTTATTGGAAGCAATTGATGCAGGTACAGTTAAGTGGGATCAGGAATATAACGTAACAGATTATACGTATCGTATGTCTCAAAACCGTGCATTAAGTAATGTACCATTGCGTAGAGATGGAACTTACACAATTCGTGAGTTATATGAAGCGATGGCTATTTACTCTGCAAATGCTGCTACAGTGGCTATTGCAGAAACCATTGCAGGAACTGAAACTGAGTTTTTAAAACTAATGAATAAAAAAGCAGAAGAGCTTGGTCTTACAGGCTATAAATTTGTGAATTCTACTGGTCTTAACAATGCAGATTTATTTGGTATGCATCCAGCTGGTACTGGACCAGAAG
Organism: Lysinibacillus sphaericus OT4b.31; assembly: GCF_000392615.1. Taxonomy (GTDB): domain Bacteria; phylum Bacillota; class Bacilli; order Bacillales_A; family Planococcaceae; genus Lysinibacillus; species Lysinibacillus sphaericus_B. The sequence continues at coordinate 2,539 of NZ_KB933398.1, forward strand.
ATGAAAACGTAATGCCTGCTAAATCTGTAGCCAAATTAGCATATCATTTACTAAAAGATCATCCAAATGTATTAGAAACGTCTAAAATTGCAAAAAAGACGTTCCGTGAAGGTACAGATGATAAAATTGAAATGTCTAACTGGAACTTTATGTTACCTGGACTAATATTCCAATATGAGGGCGTAGACGGATTAAAAACAGGTACAACAAACTTTGCAGGACATTGCATTACAGGTACTGCAGAGCGCAATGGTACACGTTTGATTTCTGTTGTTATGAAGGCTGTAGATGCAAATGGACAAACCTCTAAAAGAGCTCGCTTTGATGAAACAGCTAAATTATTTAACTATGGCTTCTCACAATTCTCGAAACAAGAAATTATTCCAGCGAACTATAAGTTTAAAGATCAAGAAACAGTAAAAGTTACGAAAGGGAAAGAAAACAAAGTAGCGATTGCTGTTAAAGAACCAGTTTCATTTATGATTAAGTCATCTGAGAAAGATTTATATAAACCTAAATTAGAATTAGATAAAAAGAGTCTGGAAGCTGGAGTGAAAAAAGATACTGTTGTTGGTAAGGTCGTTATTGAGCGCACAGAAGGCACAGATTACGGCTTTATTGATGGCAAGGACCTTTCAGCCGATGTTGTCACTACAGAGGCTGTGGAGCGTGCTAGTGGTATCTCACTATTCTTCCAAGGGATCGGGAGCTTCTTCGGTAATCTATGGGGCGGCATTTCTGATTTCGTTGGCGGTTTATTTTAAAAATTAATGTAGAAGGAACACGCAGATGTTTAAAAAACATGGCGTGTTCTTTTTTCACGTTTTATGAGTTTCTTGCATACGCTATTAGTTGAAAGGATGTGGCTAAATGTGTGGCATTACAGGGTGGGCTAGCTTCCAAAGGGATTTGCGTAATAGTGGTCAAATATTGAAGTCAATGACGCAAACGTTAAATAAAAGAGGACCAGATGATGAAAATACTTGGTGTAGTGAACATATTGCATTTGGCCATCGACGGTTAGCAGTTATAGATTTAATCGGTGGAAAGCAACCGATGAAAAAAATACACGATGGTGAAAACTATGTCATTACATATAATGGCGAGCTGTATAATACGGAAGAAATACGAAAAGAGCTGCAAAAGAGAGGGTATGTGTTTGCAACGTATTCAGATACTGAAGTTCTTTTAACCGCTTATATTGAATGGAAAGAGCAATGTGTTGATTTTTTAAATGGTATATTTGCTTTTGGTGTGTGGGATGAAGCGGCACAATCACTTTTTTTATGCCGGGATCGTTTAGGTGTAAAACCGTTGTATTATACAGAGCAGCAGGATAGTCTGCTTTTTGCCTCAGAGGTGAAGGCATTATTGGCCCATCCAACAGTTCAACCAATCGTTAATATAGAAGGGCTAGCCAATATTATGGCTGTAGGTCCATCTAGAGCTCCTGGAAAGTCACTATTCCAAAATATTAATGAATTACGTCCCGGATATGCTATGCGCTTCTCTAGAGAAGGAGTACGTATATGGCAGTATTGGCAGCTTCAAAGCAAAAAACATGAAGAATCTTTAAATGAAACGATTGACCAAGTACGTTTTTTACTAATAGATGCCATTGAACGTCAGCTTATATCAGATGTACCAATTTGTACTTTTCTTTCAGGTGGACTAGATTCAAGTATTATTACGGGTATTGCTGCGAATACGTTTCAACAACAAAATAAAGGCAAGCTTCATACGTACTCAATTGACTACGAGGACAATGAACGCTTCTTTAATCCACATGCTTTTCAAGTGTCCACAGACACATATTGGATTCAAAAAATGAAAGATACATTTGATACAACTCACCATGCAGAAGAAATATCACAGCAACGGTTAATTGATCTATTAGTAGAAGCTGTAGTTGTAAGAGATTCACCGGGGATGGCTGATGTTGACTCGTCGTTATTATGGTTTTGCCGAGAAATTAAAAAAGATTTTACAGTCGCTTTATCGGGTGAATGTGCCGATGAAATTTTCGGTGGCTATCCGTGGTTTACAGAAACAACTTCAGGCTTTCCGTGGATTCGATCATTGCCTGAAAGATCTGCCTTGTTGCGAGAGGAATGGCGTAAAAAGTTATCTCTGGAATCATATGCACAGCAAGTATATGCACAAACAATTAGTGAAGTACCTCACTTAGAGGGGGAAAATAACGAGGAGTCAAAGCGTCGTGAGATGTTTTATTTAAATATGGTGTGGTTTATGCAAACATTACTAGAACGAAAAGACCGTATGAGCATGGGGGCGAGTTTAGAAGTGCGTGTACCGTTTGCTGATCACCGTCTTGTAGAGTATGCATGGAATATTCCTTGGGAAATGAAAAATCTAGAGGGCAAGGAAAAGGGGTTACTTCGAAAAGCAATGGAACATTTATTGCCTGAGGAAGTATTATATCGAAAAAAGAATCCCTATCCGAAAACCTACCATCCTGTTTACACAACTGGCGTTCAAAAATGGTTGAGAGACATAATGAGCGATAAAAATTCTATTCTACATGAATTATTTGAACGACGAAAATTATTGGAGCTTATTGAAACGGGAGGTAATACCTTCAAGGTGCCTTGGTACGGACAATTAATGGCAGGCCCTCAGCTACTTGCCTATTTAGGGCAAATACATGTGTGGTTTGAGCATTATGATATTCAACTGAAGGAATCTTAAAAAGAAACAACCATCCGATCCCTTTTTTAGGGAAATGGATGGTTTATTTTTTGTTACTTTCAGTTAGTGATCCCGCCGTATGTCCCAACAATCCATGAGTCTCACAATAGAAGCTTCGATTTGGTGAACAGGAATACCACCAAAGCCTAGTAAAAACTGTGCTTGTGTAGAGAGTAGTCCATCCAGGCGATAATCCGATAAAGGATAAATACCAATTCCTGCATTGTTGGCGTGCTGCTGTAATTGTTTTTCTGATAAAGAATGTTGAACATTGAGTAAGACATGCATACCTGCCTGCTCACCGGTCATCTTAACTTGTGAAGAATAGTTTTCTAAAATAGTAGTTAGCTTATCATGCTTTTTGCGATACACTTTTCGCATCCGATTTAAATGCTTAGAAAAATGGCCGTCCCGCATAAAATTTGCTACGATATGCTGATCAAACCTTGGCACTGTTGAGGAGTAATAGTTAAAAACATCGTTATAAGTTGCAAGCAGTTTTGGTGGCAGCACAAAATAAGCGACACGTAAGGACGGCATTAACGATTTTGTAAAAGTACTCATATAGATGACTTTATCGTTACGATCTAATGCTTGAAGCGCTGGAATTGGTTTCCCAGTATAACGAAATTCAGAGTCATAATCATCCTCGATAATATAACGGGAAGGGCTCTGTGCTGCCCAATTCAATGCTTGAGCTCGTCTTGTTGCAGATAATACGGCACCAGTAGGAAATTGGTGGGATGGTGTTATATAAACAACATCAGCACTTGTTTTTTCGAGGGCATGAATAACAATTCCTTCAGCATCGACTTCTATGGGTAAAACCATTCTCTTGTGTTGCGAAAACATCCGGTGCACAGTTGGATAACCTGGGTTTTCAAGTGCAAAGCAAGTATCTTCGCTGAAGAGACGTAATATCATTGGCAGAAGTTGTTCCGTACCAGAGCCAATAACAATTTGTTCAGGGCTGCAGACAACTCCGCGTGATTGGTATAAATAATGAGCAATTTCCGTACGCAATGCTCGTTCTCCTTGCGGCTCCCCTGTTAATAATAAATCCTTTGAAGCATCATCAAAAAGGTCTCTCGCGTATTTGCGCCATGTTTGAAAGGGAAAGGCATCAATATCAATAGAACCAGGGTTAAAATCAATCATGTAAGATTTTTTCTTTGGCTGTTCGTTTAAGAAAGTGGTGGTGTCTTGTTGAATATACGGTAGTTCATCAATTTCCTCTACAAAATAGCCAACCCGTGATTTTGACATAATATAGCCCTCAGCAAGTAATTGAGCATAAGCAATTTCAATAGTTGTTTGGGAAATGTTTAAAAAATCTGCTAATTTTCGCTTCGACGGCAATTTTTCACCGACGGCAATTTTCTTCGTAATAATGGCTTCTTTTATACCACTATAAAGCTGATCGTAGAGGGGTTTACCGCCATCTTTTTCAAGTTCAAATAATAGCATGTCCATGTTAAATAATTCTCCTGACCTTATGATTATTTTATAAACTGAATATTTTTATATGGTCAATTTCTATTATACTAAATTTCATCATGAAGGTGGAGGTTAGAGAATATGAAACAAACAGGGACAGAGTTAGTAAAACGTGGGATGGCTGAAATGCAAAAGGGTGGCGTCATTATGGACGTTATTAACGCTGAGCAGGCAAAAATTGCTGAGGCAGCAGGCGCTGTTGCTGTTATGGCATTAGAGCGAGTGCCTTCAGATATACGTAAGGCTGGTGGTGTGGCACGTATGGCAGATCCACGCATCGTAGAACAAGTAATGGGCGCGGTTTCTATACCTGTGATGGCAAAGGCACGTATTGGTCATATTGTAGAGGCACGTGTGTTAGAAGCAATGGGCGTTGATTATATTGACGAAAGTGAAGTCTTAACACCAGCAGATGAGGAATTCCATTTATTAAAGAGTGATTATACAGTACCTTTTGTTTGTGGTTGTCGTGATTTAGGAGAAGCGGCCCGTCGAATTGGAGAAGGCGCTTCAATGCTACGGACGAAGGGTGAGCCTGGGACAGGAAATATTGTAGAGGCAGTGCGTCATATTCGTAAGGTGAACGCACAAGTGCGTAAAGTCGTAGGTATGACCGAGGACGAATTAATGACCGAGGCTAAATTATTGGGTGCGCCATTTGAGTTATTACGAGAAATTAAACGTCTTGGTTGTTTGCCAGTTGTAAACTTTGCCGCAGGAGGTGTTGCTACACCAGCGGATGCAGCATTAATGATGGAGTTAGGAGCTGATGGTGTATTTGTGGGTTCGGGTATTTTTAAATCAGAAAATCCTGAGAAGTTTGCCCGTGCTATTGTAGAAGCTACAACACATTACAAGGATTATAAGTTGATTGCGGACATTTCCAAAGAACTTGGTGTACCGATGAAAGGGATTGATATTGCACAGCTGAGCCAAAATGAACGTATGCAAGAACGAGGCTGGTAAGATGAAAAAGATTGGTGTGTTAGCTTTGCAGGGCGCGATACGAGAACATGCCCGAATGTTAGAGGTAATTGGTTACGAAGTTGTATTAGTAAAGCGTGAGAAGGATTTAGCAGAGCTCGACGGTCTTGTATTGCCAGGAGGAGAAAGTACAACGATGAGGAAGTTACTAAATCATTATGAGCTTTTAGAGCCAATTCGTGTACTTGCACAACAAGGTTTGCCGATGTTTGGTACTTGCGCAGGACTAATTTTATTGGCAAAGGAAGTAATGGATTATGAATCACATATAGGTGTGATGGATGTAGTGGTGGCTCGTAACTCTTATGGACGTCAGGTGGATAGCTTTGAGACTAAACTTGATATTCCGGCAATTGGTGACGCCATATCAGCGGTATTTATTCGTGCGCCGCATATTGTATCGGTTGGCGAGGGTGTTGAAATTCTAGCAGAGCATGATGGGAAGATTGTGTTGGCACGTGACGGCCATCTACTAGGGTGCTCATTTCATCCAGAATTAACGACAGACCCACGCATCCTCGAATATTTTGTTACATCTATGGTGTGACTTGCAAAATATCGTTTCATATAGTACAGTATGGTTAAAATTTAAATAAGTGAACACGATGATGGGAAGTAGTAGCAAGCACGTTTTTTTTAGAGAGTCAGCGGGTGGTGGAAGCTGATAAAAGCACTTGTGAATCCGTCCTGGAGTTGCGCAGCCGAAGTGAATAAAGTAGGCTGTCGCCGGTTGAAATGCCGTTATGAGATAAGTGGATTAGGCGAATGTCTAATCAATTAGGGTGGCAACGCGGGTAGCTCTCGTCCCTTTCTGGGGATGAGGGCTTTTTTGTGTTCAATTTTAAAAGCTACTCCCATCATTATGAATCTACTGGAGGTATGAACAATGTTAGATATTAAACGCGTCCGAGACAATTTCGCGGAAATTAAAGAAATGTTGTTAACACGCAATGAAGATTTAGGAAACTTAGACGATTTTGATGGTCTAGATGCAAAACGTCGTGAATTAATTGCTAAAACGGAAGAGCTTAAAGCAGAACGTAATAAAGTATCTGAGCAAATTTCTGTGATGAAGCGTAACAAAGAAAATGCAGATGAAGTAATTGCACGTATGCGTCAGGTTGGAGACGAAATTAAAGAGCTAGACACACAGTTAAATGATGTAGAAGACCGTTTTAAAGATATGATGATGCGCTTACCAAATATTCCGCACGAATCTGTACCTGTTGGGACAACAGAAGATGACAATGTTGAAGTATTACAATGGGGTGAAGTGCCGACTTTTGATTTTGAAATCAAAGCACACTGGGACATTGCTACGGAACTTCAAATTGTAGATTTTGAACGCGGTGCAAAAGTAACAGGTAGTCGCTTCTTATTCTATCGTGGGCTTGGTGCTCGTTTGGAACGTGCATTAATGAGCTTTATGATGGATTTACATGCTGAAGAGCATGGCTATGAAGAACTGCTACCTCCTGTTATTGTAAATCGTGATAGCTTAACAGGTACGGGACAATTACCTAAATTTGAAGAGGATGTCTTCAAATTAGATGATACAGATTATTTCATGATTCCAACGGCAGAAGTGCCAGTCACAAACTTCTACAGAGATGAAATTCTCTCTATGGAAGCTTTACCACAGGGCTTTGCAGCATATAGTGCTTGCTTCCGTTCAGAAGCGGGTTCAGCAGGTCGCGATACGCGTGGTTTAATTCGCCAGCATCAATTTAACAAAGTAGAATTAGTTCGATTTGTAAAACCTGAAGAATCTTATGAACAACTAGAGCTATTAACAGGTCATGCTGAGAAAGTACTGCAACTATTAGGTTTACCTTATCGTAAATTAAAAATGTGTACAGCTGATTTAGGCTTTACAGCTGCGAAAAAATACGATTTAGAGGTATGGATTCCAGCACAAAATATGTACCGAGAAATCTCTTCTTGCTCAAACTTTGAGGATTTCCAAGCGCGTCGTGCAAATATTCGTTTCCGTCGTGAGCCAAATGCAAAACCAGAGTACGTACACACATTAAACGGTTCAGGTCTGGCAATTGGTCGTACAGTAGCTGCAATCCTAGAAAACTATCAGCAAGCCGACGGAAGCGTCGTGATACCAGAAGTATTAGTTCCATATATGGGTGGTAAGAAAGTGATTGCCCCTAAATAATCAAGTCGGCTCTGTACTAAAAGCAAAGCGGCAAGGACAAAAAAGCGGCGTTGTGATACCTGACACCGTAAATGGGCGATAAAAATTCTTTGCCCCCAGTAAATTCAACTACTTTAGTGTGCTTATCTCGAAAGTTACCTAAAGTAGTTTTTTGTGTTATTAATGTTCATAAAAATTCTAGATATTTTTTATACTTGAGTCAATTTAAGAAATGCCATGCACGCAAATAACATGGCCTATCAAGAAGCAATTATTTCATTATATGGTTATGCCCATATCAAAAAAAAACAGCCAGACACTCTTCAGTTCCTGTCGCTTCGCTTTCGTGTAGTGACATATTGCTACTTCAGAGTGTTTGGCTTTTTTTATTTACTGTCCTTTATGCTGTTCAATTAATTTTCGTGCCTGTTTCTCTGCTTTTTTACGTTCACGTAATGCTCGAAAAAAATCGGTTAAAATTTGCCCACATTCCTCAGCCAAAATACCCTCTGTTACTTCACATTCATGGTTAAAGCGAGCATCATTTAATAGACGGTAGAGTGAATCTACGCAACCTGCTTTCATATCTCTTGCACCGTAGACAACGCGAGGGACCCGAGACTGTAAAATAGCTCCTGCACACATCGGGCAAGGTTCAAGTGTAACGTAGAGTGTTGTTTTTTCTAAACGCCAGCTACCGATTTCTTTACATGCTTTTTGAATCACCATTAGTTCAGCGTGAGTTGTCGCATTTTGAGTTGTTTCACGCAAATTATGGGCACGTGCAATGATTTTCCCATCGTATACAAGTACTGCACCTATTGGCACTTCGCCAAGCATAGCCGCTTTTTTTGCTTCTTCTAGGGCACTGTGCATAAACGAACGGTCTGTTTCAAAAATATCCACTAGTATCTCTCCTTAAGGGTAGTGTATCATGCGTTTTATTTTATTATCAAATTGGATTATTATATAAAGTTTGTTTCCATTTATTTCTTTTATATTGACATTCCTTATCGAAGCATTTATATTTATATATGAATACATGCTCATATATAAATATAGATGCTTGGGGGTACATTATACATGACTGATGAAATTAAAAGAGGTAATGCAGAAGGACAATTTGAGAAGGAGCAACACTTGGACGAAGAAACACTATTTGTCGTTTCTCAAACGTTCAAAGCGTTAAGTGATCCTACAAGAATACGGATCTTAAACTTATTATGTACAGATGAACATTCGGTCAACGACATAGCCGAAATTTTAGATTTAAGTCAATCAACTGTGTCACATCAATTACGTTTTTTGAAAAATTTACGATTAGTGAAATTTAGAAGAGAGGGCACTACACTTTATTACTCTAAAGATGATGACCACATTATGAATTTATTGAAGCAAGCAATTGAACATGCTACGCACAATTAGGCTTTTCTTATTGATGGGGACAATTGATAAAAGTACAGACGGAAACGAACAATGGAGGGATAGACATGGGACATAATCACGAGCATGGCCATAATCATACACATGGCGCGAATAAGAAAGTATTATTAATATCATTTATAATTATAACGAGTTATATGGTTATTGAAGCGGTTGGCGGTTATTTAACAAATAGTTTGGCACTGTTATCGGATGCCGGACATATGTTGAGTGATTCTATCTCACTAGCGATAGCTCTGCTGGCTTTTATGTTTGGAGAAAAAGCAGCTAGCTATAGCAAAACATATGGCTATAAACGTTTTGAAATTTTAGCAGCGGTGTTAAATGGTGTTACATTGATTTTAATTGCTTTATTTATTTTCTATGAAGCGATTGAACGTTTTGCGAATCCTCCTGAGGTAGCAACAACAGGCATGCTTATTATAAGTGTAATTGGCTTAGCGATAAATATATTAGTTGCATGGATTATGATGCGTGGTGGAGATACAGAGGATAATCTAAATATGCGTGGGGCCTTTTTACATGTACTAAGTGATATGCTTGGTTCTGTGGGAGCAATTATAGCGGCCTTATGTATTATGTTTTTTGGTTGGGGTTGGGCTGATCCACTGGCAAGTGTCATTGTAGCAATTTTAGTACTGAGAAGCGGTTACTATGTAACGAAGGCTGCTATCCATGTTCTAATGGAAGGAACACCTTCAAATGTTGATGTGCAGGATATTATTCAAACGATTGAGCAGACTAAAGGAGTCCAAAGCATCCATGATTTACATATATGGACGATTACGAGTGGAACGAATGCCCTTTCCTGCCATGCAGTTGTTGCTGATCAGCTGAAGATTGCTGAAACTGACAATATATTACGTGACATCGAACATAATCTGGAGCATAAAGGAATAAAACATATAACGATTCAGTTGGAAACAGCAGCACATAAACATGATAATGCAATTTTATGTAAGATAAAAAGTGAACAAACGCACCATCATCATTAACAGTTTATTCCATATATTAAAACTTGTCGCTTTACATACCCTTCTTGGGTATAGTATGATAATGATGAACAGGAGGTGGATATGATGGAGGACGCAGTGAAAGATGATGCTTGCCACACAGAGGAAGGGGCGTCGTGTCGAAAAAGTAATCACCCTGAGCGTGTTAAAAAGGATTTAACTACTCGTTTAAATCGAATCGAGGGTCAAATACGGGGCATTAAGGGCATGATTGAAAAAGACGTTTACTGTGATGATATTATTACGCAACTATCTGCTACGCAATCAGCTTTAAATAGTGTAGCGAGGATTTTATTAGAAGGTCATTTAAAAGGTTGTGTTGTAGATCGCTTGTCAGAAGGTGATGAGGCAGTCTTAGATGAATTAGTAGTGACTATTCAAAAATTAATGAAAAAATAAAAGAATTTATAGATGATACAGCTTTGATGACGACCAATGACAATCGAGGTTTTTAAACAGTATATACCTCTATATCCTATTATAATTTAAAGGAGCGATTTTTTATGCAAAATGTAACATTAAATGTGCAAGGTATGTCATGTGGGCATTGTGTAAGCTCAGTGGAAAAAAGTGTTGGAGCACTAACTGGCGTAGACCAAGTAAAAGTAAACTTAACAGATGGTTTAGTAGATGTAGCTTTCAACGAAGCACAAGTAACCCTTGAACAAATAAAAGAAACGATTGACGATCAAGGTTATGAGGTAAAATAAGATAAGAAGAGTGCTTAGGTAGCACTCTCTTCTTTTCAAATTTATATACCCCCTATTGGTATAAAGAGAGGTGGAAAGGTACATGAGTTCAGAAATAAAAGAAGCCAATCTACAAATTACTGGGATGACGTGTGCAGCCTGTGCAACGCGTATAGAAAAAGGTTTGAATAAAATGGACGGCGTTGAGCAAGCAACTGTTAATCTAGCGCTTGAAAAATCAGCTATTAAATATAATCCTACGAAACTAACAGAGGCCGATTTTGAAAGAAAAATTGAAGCCCTTGGTTACGGTGTCGTAAAACAAAAAACAGAATTAGATATTACAGGGATGACGTGTGCAGCCTGCGCAACACGTATAGAAAAAGGATTAAATCAGCTTGAAGGTGTGTCACTGGCTAATGTTAACTTAGCGCTTGAAAAGGCAACAATTGAATTTAACCCGTCAGAGGTTGCCGTTGCCGATATTATTGCAAAAGTAGAGAAGTTAGGGTACGGGGCACATCAAAAAGCGGATGAACGAGCAACGGTAGATCATCGCGAAAAAGCCATTAAACAGCAACAGCAAAAATTTATTTTATCGGCCATTCTTTCATTGCCGTTACTTTGGACGATGGTTGGCCATTTTTCATTTACTTCATTTTTATATGTCCCCGACTTGCTAATGAATCCATGGGTGCAATTGGTGCTAGCAACACCTGTTCAATTTATTATAGGGAAACAATTTTATGTTGGTGCATATAAAGCTTTACGTAATGGTAGTGCCAATATGGACGTACTTGTAGTAATGGGGACATCTGCAGCCTATTTCTATAGTGTCTATCAAGCAATTGTGACAGCAGGTTCACACCATGTTCCACACTTATATTTTGAAACGAGTGCCGTACTAATTACCTTAATTTTATTAGGTAAATTATTTGAAGCAAAGGCAAAAGGTCGTTCATCTGAAGCCATTAAAAAACTAATGGGTCTTCAAGCAAAAACTGCGATAGTCGTGCATGACGGAGTTGAGAAAGAAGTACCTTTAGAAGAAGTTGTAATTGGTGATATTATCTTAGTCAAACCAGGTGAAAAAATTCCAGTAGATGGTGCAGTGTTAGAAGGAACAACAGCCGTGGATGAATCCATGTTAACTGGGGAAAGTTTACCTGTCGATAAACAGCAAGGTGACCTCTTATTCGGTTCAACCATCAATAAAAATGGCTTCATTAAAATGTCAGCTACAAAAGTAGGTCGTGACACAGCACTAGCGCAAATTATAAAAGTTGTAGAAGATGCACAGGGTTCAAAAGCGCCAATTCAACGGTTAGCAGACCAAATTTCAGGCGTATTTGTACCAATCGTAGTTGGTATAGCAATTGTAACGTTTCTCATTTGGATTATCTGGGTTCGACCAGGTGAAGTTACACCTGCGCTTGAAGTATTAATTGCGGTACTTGTTATTGCTTGTCCGTGTGCTCTTGGTTTAGCTACACCAACATCTATAATGGCAGGATCAGGTCGTGCAGCTGAATTTGGCATTCTATTTAAAGGTGGCGAGCACTTAGAGCAAACACAAAGCATCGATACAGTTGTTGTCGATAAAACAGGAACAGTTACACATGGTAAACCGGTATTAACGGATGTCATGGCAGCTGCAAATCAAAACGAAGAGAAATTTTTATCATTGATAGGTGCAGCAGAGAAGCAATCCGAGCATCCCTTGGCAGAAGCCATCGTTCAAGGGATTGTAGATCGTGGTATTGAGCTTGGAGATGTACAATTTTTCGAAGCAATTCCTGGCTACGGTGTGCAAGCGACAGTATCCGGTCAGGCAGTTGTGATTGGGACACGTAAATTAATGAAACAATATAGTATTGATATAGACGAAGTGCTTCCAGAAATGGAGATGCTAGAGGAGAACGGCAAAACAGCGATGTTAGCTGCCATTAATGGACACTATGCAGGTCTAGTAGCAGTTGCAGATACAGTAAAAGATACATCAAAAGAAGCAGTTCGTCGTTTACAAGACATGGGTATCACAGTCATTATGATGACGGGTGACAATGAACGTACAGCAACAGCAATCGGTGCAGAAGTGGGAGTCGATAATGTGATTGCTGAAGTGCTTCCAGAAGGTAAAGCAGATGAGGTGAAAAAACTACAAGCTGCTGGTAAAAAAGTGGCGATGGTCGGAGATGGTATTAATGATGCGCCAGCACTTGCCACAGCCAATATTGGAATGGCAATTGGAACGGGGACAGATGTAGCGATGGAAGCTGCGGATATTACGCTAATTCGAGGTGACTTAAACAGTATTGCTGATGCAATCATTATGAGTCGGAAGACAATGCGCAATATTAAACAAAACTTATTCTGGGCGTTTGCTTACAATACGCTAGGTATCCCAATTGCTGCAATTGGACTTCTGGCTCCTTGGGTAGCAGGTGCCGCAATGGCATTTAGTTCAGTATCTGTTGTCTTAAATGCTTTACGTTTACAGCGGGTAAAATTATAGCTATAAATAAGGCCCACTTCGGTGGGTTTATTTTTATGGTCTATTTTAAGACAGTACATGTTGATTCTGTTTTTCACTTTCTCACTATGATACAATGAAAGGCACTGATTTAATTTATACTTTATTCATAGAATGTAAAGGAGGAGCTTCTAGTGACGGTCCCATTTGTTACGGTAGAAGGTCCGATTGGTGTTGGTAAAACCTCTTTATCTAAAGAGATTGCGGCGACATTTAATTACCATCTATTAAAAGAAATAGTAGACGAAAATCCCTTTTTAAATAAGTTTTATGAGGATATTGAGGAATGGAGTTTCCAGACGGAAATGTTCTTCCTATGTAATCGTTATAAGCAATTAACAGATGTAAAAAAAATCCGTTCAGCAGATGAAACCCCTGTTGTGGCAGACTACCACATTTTTAAAAATTTAATATTTGCTAAGCGTACATTGTCACCGACTGAATATGATAAATACGAAGAAATCTATCAAATTTTGACGAAGGACATGCCCGTTCCGAATGTGGTCGTTTATTTATATGCGAGTGTGGATACGTTAATGAAACGAATTGCCATGCGTGGTCGTGAATTTGAAAAAATGATTTCGCGTGAATATATGGAACAGCTAGTAGCAGATTATCATTCTTTTATTGAGCATTTTGAGAAGATGCATCCACAAATTCCCGTTATTCGCTTTAACGGTGATCAGCTAGATTTCGTGAAAAACCCAAATGATTTACAATATATTGTAAAAGTAATAAAGGATACGTTACAACAAAGGAGCTTGCAACAATGAATTTGAGAGAAAAATACGATATTCCACCACATACGGTTGTCACAATTGCCGGTACAGTTGGCGTAGGAAAATCAACTATGACAAAGGCGCTAGCTGAGGCATTAAATTTCCGTACATCATTCGAAAAGGTGGATACCAACCCGTATTTAGATAAATTTTATGAGGACTTTGAAAAATGGAGCTTCCATCTTCAGGTGTACTTCCTTGCTGAACGCTTTAAGGAACAAAAACGTATTTTTGAATACGGTGGTGGTTTTATTCAAGATCGCTCTATCTATGAAGATACAGGTATTTTTGCAAAGATGCATTTCGATAAAGGAACGATGAATCCTACCGATTATGAGACCTATACTAATTTATTCGAAGCGATGGTGATGACGCCATACTTCCCACACCCTGATTTACTTATCTATTTAGAGGGTCCGATTGATGATGTAATTGGCCGTATTCAAGAGCGTGGTCGTGAGATGGAGCAACAAACACCAAATGATTATTGGATTGAGATGCATGAACGTTACGAGAGTTGGATTAATAATTTTAATTCATGCCCAGTACTTCGTTTAGATATTAATGATTATGATTTATTGAAAAATCCTGACGCAATTGAATCAATTGTGAGTCGCATCAGTCATATGCTAAAACAAACAAGCCATTTACGTAAATAGCAGTCTTTCAACCTTTAACCATTACTAGCCTAGTAAGAATAATTGAAGTGATTTAAGAAAATAAATGAGTAAAAGACGTGAGACAATATGAAGCCTATTGTTATCACGTCTTTTGCAATAGGAGGAATGATTATGAGAATAGCGGTATATTGCGGCTCTGGGTTAGGCGTAAACCCAATTTATGCAGAGAAAGCAGAGGAGTTAGGTACGGTTTTGGCGGAAAATGGACATGGTGTTGTGTATGGGGGTTCAAAAACAGGGTTAATGGGAAAAGTGGCAGATGCGGTGTTAACAGCAGGTGGAGAAGTGATTGGAGTAATGCCTACACATTTACAAAAAAGAGAAGTCGCTCATGCTTCTTTGACAGAAATCCATTTTGTAGAGTCTATGCACATCCGTAAGGCAAAAATGGTGGAACTAGCTGGTGCTTTCATCGCTTTGCCGGGTGGAGGGGGTACAATGGATGAATATTTTGAAGTGTTTACATGGGCGCAAATTGGGCTACATGAAAAACCAGTTATTTTATATAATGTAAATGGGTTTTATGATGCGCTGCTGCAACATTTTACTAGAATGTTAGAGGAAGGCTTTATCCGTACTGAACAAAAATCACTCATTCGTGTAGCCACGACACCGGAAGAAGTTTTAGAAATTATTAAGTAGACATGGGCAAATACTGCGGATGTCAGATTGATGACAAAAGGTATTCGGTATGCGAGCATTCCGAATACCTTTTAAAATTAATAGGCTAGATTCTTCAAATTTGTCATCCTATCCATTTTCACACGTATACTAGTTGATTGGAGCGTAGGCGGGAGACATCTGCGGGAATAGCATGAGCAAAAGGCCCCCGCAGGAGCGTAGCGTAGAGAAGACTGAAGTCATGACCGCCATAGCGGAAAGCAACGGGTTCATATAGGTAATTCTATATTTATATAGAAAAAGATTGTAAACAAACTCAATCTTTGCGTTTGCCTACAGTCTGAGGGTTACGAAATGCATAGCCTTTCCGAACCCTTTTGTCTTAAAGTTGTAAAATAATTATACAAGCTAATTATGTATGGCGTGCGTAATTAGATTATAATGTAAATAATGAACATAAAAAATGGTAAATAAAGGAATTATTGTTCCAGCTAAAAGGAATGATTAAGGTGGATTTCATGCAAAAAATAGACACACTAGTAACAGATGATTTAGTGGTTCAGGCAATCGAACGAAATGTGGCCATTATCCGCTTTGATATGAATCGGAAAGTTGCCTATGTGAATGAGATATTTGCAAAAACGATGGGCTATACAGTAAATGAAATGATAGGAAAGAGTCATAACGAATTTTGTTTCCCTAAATTTGTAAATAGCCCGATTTATGAAAATTTTTGGCGTAACTTAGCGGCAGGAAGAAACTTTCAGGATAAAATCGAAAGAATGGATGTACATGGAAAGAGCGTTTGGCTTGAGGCTACCTACATGCCTGTGTTTGCGAATAATTCAAGAAAAGTAATAGGCGTATCAAAAATCGCCACGAATATTACAGAACGTCAAAATACTATTATTAATGTAGCAGACAACCTAAAGAAAATGTCCACCCAACTCCATAGTCGTTCAGAGGCGGGCATAAAAAATAGTGAGGGTTTGTTAGACACAATACAAGAAGTGTCACAAGAATATAAGGAGAACGTGAGAAATCTTTCACAGTTGCAAAGTCAGGCTGAATCGATTACAGGTATAGTTAAAACTATACAAGACATTGCTTCCCAAACAAATTTACTGGCATTAAATGCAGCTATTGAAGCAGCAAGAGCAGGCGAATATGGAAGAGGTTTTGATGTTGTCGCTAAAGAGGTTAGAAAACTTTCAGTGAGGGTTGAGCAATCCATCTTAGAAGTGAAAGATAATGTTGAGGGCATAATACGTGAAATTGGGCAGGTCACAGAAAGTATTACACGCATAGCTGAAAAGGTTGAGAAAACAAACGCACAGATTAATGTGGCTTCTAGTGACTTCGTTGAAATTGCTTCTGCAGCGGAAGCATTGGATGAACGTTCAAAACAATTTACAGAATTAATTTAAAAGAAGCATGTGGCAACTTAGCCACATGCTTCAACTTATTTTTCTTCTTGTACATGTTTCATAAAGAATGATAATACAAGCGCAATAATGGCAAGTACTAATGCAAAAGTTAGAGCATGTTGTACACCGATAATTGAACCCGAATAGGTACTATCAGCAGATGTTCCATTTACTTTAACAAAATTAGCTGTACTAATTGACATAATTGTAATGGATACTGCTGTCCCGATAGCCCCTGCAACCTGCTGTAGTGTGTTCATAAATGCAGTTCCATCTGGATACAAATGACGAGGAAGTTGATTTAAACCATTCGTTTGAGCAGGCATACTTGCTAGTGAAATACCGACAAACATCAGGATATGAAAGACTACGATAAAGTATACAGATGTTTCAGCATCAATTGTACGTAAGGCAAACAGTGCAACAATTTCTAACAACAAACCGACCGGCACCATAATACGTGGACCAAAGCGATCAAAAATATGACCTGATGCCACAGCCATAAAGGCATTGATAACACCGCCAGGAAGTAGAGAAAGACCAGCTATCATTGGCGCAAGAAGTAAAATATTTTGCAAATAGATTGGGAGTAATACCATCGTTGCTAAGATAGTCATATGCACGAGAATGACCATCATAATGCCAATATTGTACATTGGAAATGAAAAAACTTTTAAATTAAGCATAGGTTGTTCCATTTTTAATTGGCGCAAACAGAAAAGTATAATCCCAATAATACCGATGCTGATAGCAATCATTACTTCAGCTGTCATGAATGTGCTGAGTTTACCAGAAATACTGAAGCCGTAGACTACTCCTCCAAAACCAATCGTTGAAAGGATGATTGATAATACATCAAATTTAACGGGTTGTACCTCGCTAACATTTTGAACAAATTTTAAGCCGAGTACAAACGAAATTATTAGGAATGGGACGCTTATCCAAAAGATATAATGCCATGAGAAATGCTCCATGACGAAACCTGCAATGGTTGGGCCAATTGCAGGTGCAAAAATAATGACTAAGCCAATTTTGCCCATTGCTGCCCCACGTTGGTTAATGGGATAAATCATTAGGACGACCTGCATCATGAGTGGCAAAATAATGGCGGCTCCTATAGCCTGAATAATTCGTCCAGTGAGTAATACTGTAAAGGTTGGTGCAATTGCTGAAACGACAGTACCGATAATTGCGAATAATAAAGATACAACAAACAAATGCCTCGTAGGAAAACGCTGCATAAGAAATCCTGATAAAGGTACCAATATACCTAGAGTTAGTAAATACCCAGTTGTTAGCCACTGAATAGTAGAAGCATCGGTGTTAAAATCTAGAATTAGTTGGGCAAAGGCCATATTAAGTGCTGTTTCATTAAATAAACCGATGAAGGCAGCGACTAGAAAAGCAGCGATAATTTGATTGCGTTGTTCATATAACTTTTGACTATCCATATAACCCTCTTTTTCTTTAGTTTTCATTACTCCTAACAGTAACATATACATATGATTTATTTCCAACTGTTTCCGTCACAATTATTGACTATAAAATAGAAGAGGATAAAAAAGACTAGTCAATGTGCTGGTGTTTTATTTACAATATTTGTGTAAGCCATTCATAATTCATAATAGGGGTGTTATGCATGACAAAAGTGGAAGTAAGTTTTAAACATTTACCGACGACAGCCATTTCTGATGCAACAGGGGGGCATACGAATTTACGCAGTGATATTAAGCCATTAGCAGATCATTTTAAAATTGCTGGGCGTGCCGTAACTGTTCGATTACCAGATGGGGAAAATGGTGCTGTGCTAGAAGCCACTCGGGCTGCTAACGCAGGCGATATTTTAGTGATTGATGCAAAGGGTAATATGAATCGTGCTGTGGCAGGGGACTTTGTAATTTCATTAGCGAAAGGTATGGGTATACAGGGCTTCGTGGTGGATGGTGTAATTCGTGATATTGAAGCTATTAGAAAGTTAAACTTTCCGGTGTTTTCTCTTGGAACAACGGTAGCGGCTGGCAATAAAAATGGTGGCGGTAAAGTAAATGTACCCATTGCTATTGGCGGCGTAACTGTTCAACCGGGTGATTATATTATTGGGGATGTAGATGGTGTTCTTGTTGTGCCACAGGTGGATGCGGAGCGTATCGTTGTGACCGCTGAGGCAAAAGTTGCAAAGGACGAAATACGAGCACAAGAAGCACACGTAAATGGCAAAGAATCAATTATTGCCTATTTAGATAAAGTGTTAGACAAATAAGAAAATCCTCACGATGCATTTATACATCGTGAGGATTTTCTTATTTAGACTATGCTAAATTTTCATTTTCTTTAAAGTAATTTTTCATTTTTTCTTTATCAAAACGGCCTTCCCATTTCGCCATTACTAACGATGCTAATGAGTTACCAATTACGTTAACAACTGTACGTCCCATATCAAGAATACGGTCAATACCCGCAATAAACGCTAAACCTTCAATTGGAATACCAACAGTACCTAACGTTGCAAGAAGTACAACGAATGAAACGCCTGGTACACCTGCAATCCCTTTAGACGTAACCATTAATACAAGCATTAATGTAATTTGTTCGCCGATGCTTAAGTGTATTCCATACATTTGTGCTATGAATAACGCAGCAATTGCTTGGTACAGTGTTGAACCATCTAGGTTAAAGGAATAACCTGTTGGAATAACAAAAGATACGATGTCTTTTGGTGCGCC
Source organism: Lysinibacillus sphaericus OT4b.31 (assembly GCF_000392615.1). Lineage (GTDB taxonomy): Bacteria > Bacillota > Bacilli > Bacillales_A > Planococcaceae > Lysinibacillus > Lysinibacillus sphaericus_B. Next base: position 21,783 of record NZ_KB933398.1, read on the forward strand.
TAGTTTCTCCATTTTCATCATGATTCGTGGTAATACAGCCTCTGAACTAGCTGTGGAGAACGCTAAAATTAACTCATCTTTTAATACTTTAATTAAATAGAAAATACTGATACCTGCTATTTTTGCCACAATGCCAAGAACAACAAAGATGAAAAATAACATCGTGCCATAAACGAGTATAGCAAGTTTGGCAAGAGGTATTAGGGAAGCAAATCCATATTTGGAAACGGTTACACCAATTAAACCAAATACCCCAATTGGAGCGAATTTCATCACGAGGTTCGTTACCCAGAACATAGCATCAGCTACACCTTGGAAGAAGCCTAAAACTGGCTTACCTCGGTCCCCGATGGCAGCAACACCCAGACCAAAGATAACGGAGAAGAAGATAATCGCAAGCATATCACCTTCAGCCATAGATTGGATAATATTTGTTGGTACAATACCTACAATAATATCGAAAGGTCCTTCATGTTGTACTTCCTCAGTTGTCGAAACGTATTTCGAGATATCTCCTTGAGAAAGCTCGTTCATATTCACACCAGCACCTGGCTGGAAAAGGTTCGCAGAAAGTAAACCGACAACAATTGCTACCGTTGTAATAACTTCAAAATAAATAAGTGATTTCCCGCCTAATCGCCCAAGTTGTTTCATGTCGCCTGTCCCAGCAACGCCAACGATTAATGTCGAAATAATAATCGGTACAACAATCATCTTAATCAGATGTAGAAAGATATCTCCTAGTGGTTGTAGATATTTTTCAATATTGGGGTTTCCGTAAAAGATACCGCCAACAATGATCCCTAAAGTCAAACCGATTAGAATTTGAGTGGCTAAACTGATCTTAAATTTCTTTTTCAAAATCTTCGTTCCTCCTAATATTAAAATTTTTAGGACACGCCTTACTTTAATAATACGGAGGACTTATAAAATCCGACAGAATCCGATAAAATTAATTTATTTTTGTTAAAATGTCTGAATATAACACTTGAATAAACTTCTTTATATTCACCTTTGCTTTTCGATTACCATGATCCTCTATTTGCTTCATAAGCTGACGAATCTCTTTTAAATCAAAGTATCGCGGTGCATAGTATTCGAATTCAGAGTTTGTGTAATCAACAACACCTAAATTGGCCAAATTAATCATTGCAGCTAAAATCGTACGACGCACACGCTGTTCAATGGCTTTACTTTCCTTCAATATTTCATCGGGAGTCGTTTTGGTGACAGCGGCTATTTCTTCATACAGCTCCTTTAACGGAGGAAGTGGTGCAATTTTATGCTGATGTGCTAGTAATGTTTCGATTATGGCAATGATATCCTCGCTGCCGATTTCACCAACAATGCCCATATCATTCAAAATTGATTGAATATGATCACGTGATGTCGCTTTATGATTTTTTTGCTCATTTATTTCTATACTAGTAAGGGATTGGCGAATAACTAGGAGCGAGTTCTTTAGTCGAAATTGTTCTGTTGTTTTACGTAAAACATTTTCGACCTCAATTTTGTTAATTGGTTTATGAATGAAGAAATCTATACCTTGTTCATACGCCTCACCAACCATCTCCTTATTCACTACTTGAGAAATCATAATAAATTGTCCCTCAAAGCGATTTTGAATTAGATGCTCTACCGTTGCAATACCATCTAGCTTTGGCATAAGTAAATCGATTAGCACAAACTCTGGTTGTGTCATTAATATTTGTGGTATGGCATCTTCACCATTGCGTGCTTCACCAATGACGGTACCTAAACCACTATCTTCAATAATTTGCTTTAACATGACACGACTTGCACGATCATCATCTACAATAAAATACCTCATTTAAGTCTCTCCTGTTTGAATAGTTTGCGTAGGAATTATAATTTTAAACATCGTTTCTTTATTATTAGATTCGACAGAAATTGTACCGTTTAATTTTGTTATTAGTGTGGTTACGTGTGAGAGCCCAATACCGGTTGCTGCTACACCTTCAATATTATATTTTGTAGTATAACCAGGCTCAAAAATAATAGAGAGATCATTTTGTGAAATGCCACTTCCATTATCACATACGGTTATTACAGTATCATCCTCTTGTTGCTGAATAGCAATAGAAATAATACCGTGTTCTTCAATTGCTTCTATGGCATTAGCTGTTAAATTATTTAATAGAGCAAGCAATGCAATATGCTCCTCCGTTTGAAAATCACTATCAAAACTAATTTTAAACTGTATATCTTTTCCTAGCAATTCACTATATTTACTATTACCTTCCTCTATATAATGCAATAATTCTGATAATCGAATGGAGCCATAGCTCTTTTCACCTACGATTTTTGAAATACCCGCATAAATGCGTTGTGAATCTTTCTTTACTTCATGAATTTCCTGGGCAATATGCAGCGCTTGTAAGCATTCCGCGCGATAGCCTTTAACTTTTAATTGGCGATATAAATCAAAGCCGCTTGCTGTAATTGTTTCAATATGATTCATTGATTTTTTTAGGTATAAGGTTTCTACATATAAATCAGAACCAATATTAAGCATTTCTTGTACGCGTTTTTTTTGTTCGGCAATTAAAATAGAACTATAGATGCCAACCACGAAAAAGCTCCGTAGCAAGGCAACGGCAACGAGTATGAGAAAGTCGTGTATAAATACAAAATTATACGAGTGCACAAGAAAACGTGCTAACTGTTCACCTAAATTACTAATGACTTCGCTAAAGGCAACAAGGAGTCCGAGCTTTAACGGTTTTTCTCGATATTGATGAATGTTTAATTGATGTAGGCATAATGCAAACAATAAGTAAAATATAGCTGCAGGCAGATGCATAAGAATACTTTCTATTATTGAAACATCTAATGTGTAGTAATAGTAATTAACTATAACTCGGAAAGAGGTAGTCACAATACTTGTAGCAATACCTGCTAAGATAATTGGTGTAGGTTTAATGAGAGTACATAAAAAGAAGATAATACTTCCTAATCCAAAGCGAAATGTTGTATCGTAGAACGGCAAAATTTTTATTTCACTACCGACCGCTGTAAATAAGGCTATCATTAAAACCCATGTGAGGGTTGCACGGGACATAATAACTTTCGTGTACATTTTCAAGCATCCTCCCTAATCTATATTAGTCGAGCGAGATATCTAATAAAAAAATACCACATCCTAAGTGGAAGTGGCATCTAGAAGTGTAAGTGCAATTTTAGGCAAAAAAAAACGGCTACATCATGTAGTCGGATTTTAAAAACTGGAGGAGGTAGAGGGATTCGAACCCCCGCGCGGTGTTACCCGCCTGTCGGTTTTCAAGACCGATCCCTTCAGCCAGACTTGGGTATACCTCCATAGTATATTGTTGCAATGTCTTATCGACAAAAACTAATTTATCATGTATTAGTTTTCACGTCAATACTTTTATCATTTTTTTTTAGATTTTCTAAAATTAATTTTTTATATGGCAGAGATATCAATAGAATATAAATAATTAGTGTAATTCGTTGCATTTTATGAAAACTGAAAGTATACTAGTTATTGCCGTGCTAGGTGGGAAGGTAGCGGTGTCCTGTAACTCGCAATCCGCTCTAGCGAGACTGAATTCCTTTTTTGAGGCTGTCCGTATTGTTTGGTCTGCCTTTTGCACGTAGTGTTGACGATTGGGTCCTGCGCAATGGATACCCATGAACTATGTCAGGTCCGGAAGGAAGCAGCATTAAGTGGTATTATTCATGTGCCGCGGGGTTGCCTAATCTGAGCTAACGACAAGAGTAACGCTTATGTGCGGCTGTCGAAAAAAGGTGCACGGCATTAAATTGCCAATTCAAACGCATTCGTCTATTGTAGGCGAATGCGTTTTTTCTATGTGAATAGTGACAATACGATTTTATTAATAATGCAGCCAATGCTATAATAGAGCTATCATATTTAAAAAGAAGAGGAGAGGAAATCATTGACGTATCAAGCATTTTATCGTGTGTATAGGCCACAATCATTTCGTGAGATGTCAGGTCAAGCGCATGTCAAAAGAACGCTACAAAATGCTCTCCTAGCAAATAAAACAACGCATGCGTATCTGTTTTCTGGTCCGCGTGGTACTGGGAAAACGAGTACGGCTAAAATTTTTGCGAAGGCATTAAACTGTGAGCGAGCCCCGTCAAGCGAGCCCTGTAATGACTGTGCAACTTGCTTAAGCATTACAGATGGTTCTCATCCAGACGTAATAGAATTTGATGCTGCATCCAATTCACGCGTTGAAGAAATACGTGACATTATTGAAAAAGTTCGTTTTGCTCCTGCTAGTAGCAGGTTTAAAGTGTATATCATTGATGAAGTGCATATGCTTTCAACAAGTGCCTTCAATGCACTTTTAAAAACTTTAGAAGAACCACCGTCGCATGCTGTTTTTATATTAGCAACGACAGAGCCGCATAAATTGCCAGCGACGATTATTTCGCGTTGTCAGCGCTTTGACTTTAAACGACTTTCGACGAACGATATTATTGAACGGATGAAGGTTGTATTAGAAGACATTGAGCTACCTTATGAAGAGCAAGGTTTAAAGGTTATTGCGCAATCTGCTGCTGGTGGCATGCGGGATGCTCTGAGTTTGTTAGACCAAGTCGTATCCTTCAGTGGTGATCTCTTGAAACTGGAAGATGCACTGCTTGTTACAGGATCGATTAGTCAGGAAGTTTTTTATGATTTGGCAGAGGCTTTAAAGGTGAAAGATGTCGCACAAATGCTTGCGTTATTAGAACAACTTATTGCCGATGGGAAAGACCCACTACGTCTGGCAGAGGATTTAATTACATTCTTCCGCGACTTACTGCTCCTGCAAACGAGTGAGGGGTTAGCGGAATTATTAGAGCTAGTATCGCCAGAGGAGCGAGTGTTTACTTTAGCACATGATTTTGCACCAGATTTGCTTTATGGCTATATTGACATCTTAGCGAAAACACAACAAGAAATGCGTTTCTCTCATCATACAAAAATTTATTTAGAAACAGCTTTGCTGAAAATGACACAGTTTTCAGGTGGAGTAGTTAATCAAGTGAACTCCTCAGGAGAAACAACGGTGAGTCCTGAGATAGCACAGAAAATAGTGGCGCTTGAGCAGACAGTCCAGCAATTATCAGCGCAATTGCAAAATGGGGTGCCGACACAAACTACGCCGACGCCTAAGGAGCAACGTCCACGTGCAAAAAGTCCAAATGGCTATAAGGCTCCGACTGGACGTATTCAAGAAATATTAAAGGATGCTACAAAGCAGGATGTGCACCGCGTTAAAGCCGTGTGGGCACAAGCATTAAACCAAATGCAAAAGTCTCAATCGGCTCTATTAGCAGAAGCTGAACCTGTTGCGGCATCTTCGAGTGCTTTTGTGTTAAAATTCAAGTATGATATTCATTGTCAAATGGTTGCTGATAATCATGCACTAAAAGCACACTTCACACAATTAATTGCAGGGCAAACTGGCACCATGTACGAAATGCTTTGCACGCCTGAAGAGACCTGGTTAAAGCTGCGTGAAGAATTCATTCGTGATCACGGCATGCATCAACAGAAAGCGCAGTCAGCTACTGATCATGATGTAGAGTTATTAGAACCACCACCGGCAGAGATGCCAGAAGAACCCTTTATCGATGATGCACAACCACTTGCATCACAGGATCCACTCGTGACGGAAGCGGAAAAGCTGTTCGGTAAAGATTTTGTTGAAATCGTTGAAGACTAATTACTTAGGAGGAATATGTTTATGCGTGGAATGGGAAATATGCAAGGTATGATGAAAAAAATGCAAAAAATGCAAAAAGAAATGATGGAAGCTCAAGAGGCTTTAAATGTTGAACAATTTGAAGGTACTGCTGGTGGCGGTATGGTTAAAGTAGCTGTAACAGGTCAGCGTGAAGTAGTTGAAGTGAACCTTGATGCATCAGTAGTAGATCCGGACGATATTGAAATGCTACAGGATTTAATCGTTGTTGCAACAAATGAAGCACTTAAAAAAGTAGATGAAAAAACAAATGCAACAATGGGTAAATTCACACAAGGCATGAACCTTCCGTTCTAGGAGGTGAAAAATATGTACTACCCAGAACCCATATCTAAACTAATCGATAGTTTTATGAAATTGCCAGGTATCGGGCCGAAAACCGCGGCTCGACTGGCGTTTTTTGTGTTAACGATGAAGGAAGAGGATGTATTGTCTTTCTCGAAGGCTTTAATTGATGCAAAGCGAAACTTAAGCTATTGTTCTGTCTGTGGCAATATTACCGATATAGATCCTTGCCATATTTGTACGGACAAACAACGTGATGTATCTGTTATTTGTGTCGTACAAGACACAAAAGATGTTATCGCAATGGAAAAAATGCGTGATTACAACGGTATGTACCATGTACTGCAGGGAGCTATTTCGCCAATGGATGGCATAGGCCCGGAAGATATCAATGTAGCGTCACTTTTAGTACGTTTGCAAGATGAAACAGTACAGGAGCTTATTCTAGCAACGAATTCTACAATTGAAGGCGAAGCGACAGCTATGTACATATCACGTCTAGTGAAACCATCTGGTATTCGTACAACACGTATTGCACACGGACTGCCGGTAGGTGGAGATTTAGAATATGCTGATGAAGTAACGTTATCGAAGGCAATGGAAGGCCGTCGAGAGTTATGAGTGAGGGATTGAGATGTTCTTCCGCAATAAAGGAAAGCTAAAAAAGGAATTTGATGAAAAACTTGTAGGTCTCATTAAAGAAACAAAAGAGGATTTGCAACAAGCAAAAATAATTGAAGAATTAGTAGATGATTATGATTTAGAAATCATCGCCCAACGAAAAGCAGCGGAGAGTATACATTATTATTTATTCAAAGAAGCCAGAATTCGACGAGTATTAATCAAATAATTGTTGGTAGAGTTATAGAAGCGAAGCAGAAATCATACACTTACATAATTATTATCGAAGGGGGCAAGTGTATGCCGTGGGTTGTAATTATGAGTATTGGTGTTCCTGTAGCGCTTCTATTTCTTTATATAGTAGGAAAGCACATTAAGTTAGGGAAAGTATTAGAAGGATTATCGGTTTTTTGGTTTCGATTCGCCTTTGCTTTTTTACTACTATTCATCATTCATTTAGCTGTTGGCTATAGTGGATACAATGTACCAATCAATCTATTTTCAGTTACTACAATTGCAGTATTAGGAATACCTGGGGTACTAGGAATTACTTTTTTAATCTATTTTTTATAAATCACTTGCAAAGAGAAAATATTATGGTATAGTAATAGGAGTCGTTAAGATAACTGTTGAAAACAACTTCATACAAAACAATTTAATTAAAAATAATTGTTGACATCAGGAAATTCGTTGTGGTATGATATAAGAGTTGCTGAAACAAATCGACAACAACATGAACCTTGAAAACTGAACAAGCAAAACGTAATCAATAAAGTTTTTAGTAGCGAACTTCGGTACGTGAACACGGAAGTTAAGCTCTTTAGCGCCGATGGTAGTTGGGGGCTTCCCCCTGTGAGAGTAGGACGTCGCTAGGCACATGTAAAAAGGTCAAAGAGAAATCTTTGGCCTTTTTTTATTTTAATTGAAATAGTAATGAGGAAGACTATTTTGTTTGGCACTAGAACGGAAAAAAGTGTTTGATTAAAGAATAATAGTATATCCATATTGTATTGGCATTGATTGAAGTTGTTAGGTGCTAGTCTATAAAGACATTAGAAAAGTTATTTTTAATGGAGTATAGTGGGGAATTTGAAGAAAATTATGAGATGCAAAATTTGAGAGAATTAAAGTCAATACTCTTGGCGTATTAAAAGCAAATGATAGACTCCGTCTAAGAAGTATAAGATGACAATAATGTCTACCCTTTATAATGAATCATATTGCGAGGAGGCGATCTTATCTATTTTGTAGGATCGCTTTTTTATCTAGCTAGAATCCCGTATAATTAAAGGACAATATAACGGAAATGGGTGTCTTGTTTTGCAAAAGAAAAAGCCAATTGTGGAAGGATTAGAACGTTTTCGACAACAACAAAATATATCTTTTCATGTGCCAGGTCATAAGCATGGTGAATTGTCTCATTTGCCGCAAGCTTTTAAAGATGTAATGCGTTATGACGTGACCGAATTATCAGGTCTAGATGATTTACATCATCCAGAGGAAATGATTTTAGAGGCAGAGGCTTTACTGGCTGAAACATATGGTGCGATGAAAAGTTTCTTTTTAGTAGGAGGCACAACTGTTGGGAACTTAGCAATGATTTATGCCACGTGCCGAAAAGGCGATAAAGTTATTGTACAACGTAATGCACACAAATCTATTTTCCATGCTATTGAGCTTGTTGGAGCAAAGCCTATATATGTTTCACCGCTTTGGGATGATCAAACATTAACAGCCACACATATTTTATTTAAAGACCTTAAAGAAGCAGTGGATAATTATCCAGAAGTGAAGGCAGTTGTTTTAACGTATCCTACTTATTATGGTATGGTTTCAAAAGAACTGCAGCAACAAATTGCCTATTGTCATGAAAAAAGGATACCTGTCTTGGTAGATGAAGCGCACGGAGCTCATTTTAGTGTTTGTGCATTATTTCAACCTTCTGCATTAACATATGGGGCAGATGTTGTAGTGCAATCTGCGCATAAAACATTACCTGCCATGACAATGGCAGCGTTTATGCATGTTAACTCACAATTAGTTGATGTTGATAAAATTAATCACTACTTACGTATGCTACAATCCAGCAGTCCGTCCTATTTATTGTTAGCATCTTTAGACGATGCACGCTATTATGTACAGACATATATGGAGAGTGATGGTGCATATATAATAGAGAAAAAAAATCAGTGGGTAGAAGCATTACGTGCCATTGGTTCGCTGCAGGTAATCGAAGTAGATGATCCTTTAAAGTTATTGCTTCGTGTGGATGGTTATAATGGTTTCCAATTACAAGAGGCATTAGAAGCTAAACATGTTTATGCGGAGCTAGCAGATGCTCATCAAGTGTTACTTGTATTACCACTTTTGAAGCTTGGACATATCTATCCATTTGCCGAGATACGTGTGCGTATTAAAGATGCTGTGACAGCGTTATTATGCACAGAAAAAAAAGAAATACTAACTGCTACGCAAACAGCGTATCATTTTATTGCCATTTCCGAACCTACTTACACGTTCGAGGAAATAGCCGATATGGATAAGGAATGGCTTCCGTATATGCGTGCAATGGGACGAACTGCTGCAAGTATGATTATACCTTATCCGCCGGGTATTCCATTATTAGTTCCAGGAGAAAAAATAACAGTGGCAAAGTTGAGTCAGCTTGAGGAGTTATTAGCAACTGGTGCAACTTTTCAAGGAAATCATCGCTTAGAAGAAAAAATGATCGAGGTCATGAAATAGTTGGAGGCAATAACAGTATGAAATGCAATTTATTTATAACATTTGAAGGGCCAGAAGGTGCTGGAAAAACAACAGTCATTCAAAAGATTACTGAGCGATTTGCAGAAAAAAATATAAATGTGTTAGCGACAAGAGAGCCGGGTGGCATTGAGATTGCTGAAAAAATTCGTACCATCATTTTAAACCCGGCACATACGGCGATGGATGAACGTACAGAGGCGTTATTATATGCAGCAGCGAGAAGTCAACATTATTTTGAAAAGGTACGACCAGCTTTAGATGCTGGTAAGATAGTTATTTGTGATCGCTTTATCGATTCATCTTTAGCTTATCAAGGATATGCACGTGGTATTGGTGTAAATGAGGTATTATCTATTAATGAGTTTGCCATTGGGAAGGAATTACCGGATATTACAATTTTATTTGACCTTGCACCAGAAGTTGGTTTAGCGCGTATTCATGCACATGATGAACGCGAAGTGAACCGTTTAGACGTTGAAAGCTTGGCCTTCCATGAGAAGGTTCGTGAAGGATATTTACAATTAGTTGAACGTTACCCTGAACGTATACGTGTTATCAACGCAGACCAAAATATTGAGCATGTTATTGAAGATGTATGGTCATTATTGACTGAAGCAATGCAGTAAAAGTGTGAAGTTGTCTACCGTATTGTGATATAATGGTAACATCTAATTAATTTTAGTTTTACAGGTGAAGGCCTTTAAAATAGATTTTCATTAGATGTTAGTGAATCTGGATTGTGATTAAACAATTTTAAAACCTTTCAAGGTTAATTTTATAATAGGGGTGAGTGCGGATGAAGTTAGTCGTAGCTGTGGTGCAAGATCAGGATAGTAGCCGCTTATCGAATGCTTTAACGAAAAATCAGTTTCGCGCAACAAAGTTAGCGAGTACAGGAGGCTTTTTACGCTCTGGTAATACGACGTTTCTCATTGGAACAGAAGACTCCCTCATACCTAAAGTTTTAGATATAATTCGTGATAATTGTCGAGCGCGTGAACAAATGGTTGCACCGGTTTCACCATTAGGCGGTAACGCAGATTCATATATACCTTATCCTGTGGAGGTAGAGGTAGGAGGCGCTACTGTTTTTGTATTACCAATCGAACAATTTCACCATTTTTAAATTTAAATCAGAAAGTACTTACAGATAGAGAACATCGCGTCAGGCTTTGAATTAGTATTGTATGCCCAATGTTAATTTAAGACGCGAGGTTTTCTGTGTGAAATTTTGAATAGATATAGATAAGGGCAAGTTCGTTAAGGCGAATTTGATATGACAGCGTGTGGGGGCGAATACAGCTTGAAAATCAATCAAGATATACGTGTTGGGTTAAATACTAATCGCAAAGAGCCACTACAAAATAATAATCTAAATAACCGATTTGGTGATATGGTCGTCAAGCAAGGTTCTAAATTGCAGACTGAACAGCTAACACGATTATTGGGGGATATTTCTACTGCTGGAGATCGTGTTGCAAGATCCCGCAATTTACGTGAACTTGCTCGATTTAAAATGCTTGTGAAGCGCTTCTTACAGGAAACTGTAGAGCATGGTATGGAATTAAAACAATCACATACATGGAATCGCTTTGGCGAAGGGAGACGCTTAAAAATAATCGAAACGATCGATACTCGTCTCGTGGAGCTTGCACAGGATCTTTTAGATGAAGAAAAGGAAGCAATAGACCTTCTCGATAAAATCGGAGAGATTAAAGGCTTATTAATTAATTTATATATGTAAAACCCGTGTCTTTTCACTTGTAGGCGCGGGCTTTTTTCAAATTTATTCAACAGGAATCCTTACTCCACAGCATATAGGGTGAACTTCAGGGTTCAATTAAACAGTGGATGATAAAAGAGCTGGTTAAGGTCGTTAGCTTAGAGAACACTTTAACCTAGGAAATAATTTTATCTGCCCAAAGCCTAGAAATGTCAGCGGCAGGCACAAAGGTTAATAGAAAACACCATGACTAGTGTTAATCGTTAAATGACCAACATAGTGTTGACTTAAACACAATTCAGAATCAGGACAGATATGTTTATCAGCGCCAAGGCGAAGTGATAACAAAGCGTCAGCTACAGATATTTTGTAGAGACAGGGTATATTACGCCAAGGCGTAGTTGATAGAGGAAGGAATTTAATGAAAATGGCCAAGAATGTTGAAGAGCTATTCACACTACAACCAGTCGTAATGAAACAGCTTCAAACGATTTTTGACAAAAATAGATTGGCCCATGCTTATATTTTTGATGGCGAAAAAGGGACAGGAAAAGCAGATATCATGCAATTTTTTGTCAAATTAATGCTATGTGAGCATCCGCAACATAATGTTCCATGTGAAACATGTCGAAATTGCAGACGTGTTGAATCGGGAAATCATCCTAATATTCATCAAATTTATCCAGATGGACAATTCATTAAAATTGATCAAATTAGAGAACTTATTGCAGAAATGAAGATGGTGGGTGTTGAGGAAGGGCGTAAAATCTACGTACTTCATCATGCAGACCGTCTCAATATTGCATCAGCTAACATGATATTAAAATTTTTAGAGGAACCAGAAGGCGAAGTCACGGCTATATTATTAACTGAGCAAATGCAGTCTATTTTACCAACAATACGCTCGCGCTGTCAGCATATAAAATTTCAGAAAATGCCACGTCAAGTACTGTTAAAGCACTTGCAGGAAAACAATATTCCTCAATCGATGGCTTCTACCGTGAGCATGATGACGAACGAGCTCGAAACGGCTATTTTTTTAGCAAATGATGAGCAGTTTGCACATGCTCGAAAAACAGTGTTAAAATTAGTAGAGGCAATTCGTAAAAATGTACATGAAGCGATGCTCGTTGTACATGAAGAATGGTTGCCACTGTTTAAGGAAAAAGGCGAGATGGAGCAAGCATTGGATTTACTACTATTTGCTTACCGTGATATAGTGTCAATAAAAACTAATCCCGAAGCAGCTTGTACTTATCCAGACATGTTACAGTCCTTTAAAGAAACCGCGTTACATTCGACTTACGAACGCCTGTCTAGTCAAATGGAAGCCATATTACAGGCTCGCGCATCTTTACATCGTAACATGAATAGGACGTTAATGATGGAGCAGCTAATGCTAAATCTGCAGGAGGGATATACATTTGTATAATGTAGTGGGAGTCCGCTTTAAAAAAGCGGGTAAAATATATTATTTTGATCCAGCATCATTTCTACTTGAAGACAGCCAATATGTCATAGTAGAGACAGCTCGCGGTGTAGAGTACGGGAAAGTGGTTGTTCCTCAAAAAGTAGTGGGGGATAATGATGTTGTATTACCACTTAAGCAAGTACTACGGCCAGCAGATGAACGTGACCGTATACAAGTTGAGGAAAATGCGGCTGAGTCAAAGCGGGCATTTGAACTAGCAAGTACAAAAATCATCGAGCATAAACTAGAAATGAAGCTTGTTGATGTTGAATATACATTTGATCGTAATAAAATCATCTTTTATTTCACAGCTGAAGGGCGTGTTGATTTCAGAGACCTTGTAAAGGATTTAGCTTCTGTTTTTAGAACACGTATTGAGCTTCGTCAAATAGGTGTTCGTGATGAAGCAAAGCTATTGGGAGGCATTGGTCCTTGTGGCCGTATGCTATGCTGTTCAACATTTTTAGGTGATTTTGAGCCAGTTTCTATAAAAATGGCAAAAGATCAGAATCTATCTTTAAATCCTTCCAAAATATCTGGACTTTGTGGTCGCTTGATGTGCTGCTTGAAGTACGAAAATGATGAATACGAAGAAGCTAAAGAAGGTATGCCAGACATTGGTGAAATAACAATGACACCAGATGGCCGTGGGAAAGTAGTAGGTTTAAATGTGCTGGAAAGACTCATTCAAGTATATTTACAAGAGCAAGAGCGCACAGCTGAGTATACACTAGAGGAACTACTAGCAGGCGAAAAAAATCTTATATAAGATAGAGAATTAACGAGGTGGCTTGGGTGAAGGACCGTAATTTCTTAGATACCGTTATGGAGTTCGAACAACAGCTCGAAGCAATGCAGGAGCAGTTTAGTGCATTGAAGCAATTTGTAGCGTTAATGATGGAAGAACATAAGGCACTCGAAACAGAAAATCATCACCTTCGTACACGTTTAGAAGAACTGCTTTCGAAAGAAAACATCGTACAAGCTACAAACGAGAAAAAAGAGACTCCATTAGATATTGGCGAGGGATATGATAACTTAGCACGTCTATACCAAGAAGGTTTTCATGTTTGTCATGTTCACTTTGGTAGTTCACGTAAAGGTGAAGATTGCCTGTTTTGTCTATCATTTTTAAATAAACAAAATGTGTAATAGAAGACTGATTCCCGCTTCGGTGGTATCAGTCTTTTGTTTTGTATAGTAGGAGGAAGAATTATGGAAAATTGGTTGAAGGATGATGAAAGGCTGGACTACTTATTGGCAGAGGATTTACGTATTATCCAGAGCCCATCTGTTTTTTCTTTTTCATTGGATGCAGTGCTACTTTCGAAATTTGTCAATGTGCCATATCATAAAGGGAAAATTGTTGATTTATGCTCTGGTAATGGTGTAATTCCATTGTTTTTGAGTGCGCGAACAAAGGGGCAAATTACAGGAGTAGAATTACAACCTCGTTTGTTTGATATGGCAGAGCGAAGTATTCTATACAATAAATTGGAGAAACAAATTCATATGGTGCTTGGTGATGTGAAACAAATTCCATCACAACTTGGTATTGAAAAGTATGATGTTGTGACTTGTAACCCTCCGTATTTTCTAGCTCATGAAGCGAGCGATAAGAATTTAAGTGAGCATTATGCCATTGCACGTCATGAACTTCATTTAACGTTAGAAGAAGCAGTGCAGTCTGCCAGTAAATTATTAAAGCAAGGTGGAAAAGCCGCATTTGTTCATCGTCCTGGTCGTTTACTTGATATAGTCACAGCTATGCGTTTAAATCGACTAGAGCCCAAGCGTATCCAGCTGATTTATCCGAAAGAGGGTAAAGAAGCGAATACTTTATTAATAGAAGGAATTAAAGATGGTAAGCCAGATTTGAAGATTTTAGCACCTCTATATGTGTACGATGCAAACAACGAATATACAGCTGAAGTGAAAGAAATGCTTTATGGAAAAGAACAATAGACATTACTTCTATGTACTAGAATGTGCAGATCAATCTTATTATGCAGGCTATACAAATAATGTAGACAAACGTGTTGCAACACATAATGCAGGTAAGGGTGCAAAATATACAAGAGCAAGAGGTCCGGTGAAATGTATTTATGTAGAGGCCTTTAATACAAAACAAGAGGCAATGCGTGCAGAATATGCTTTTAAGCAATTAACACGGACGCAAAAGACAAAATATGTAGGGAGGAATGAATTATGATATCGCAAAAAAGTACGATGCATGATGGAGGATGTTTATATCTAGTAGCGACACCCATTGGTAATTTAGAGGATATGAGTGTACGTGCACTGCGTATTCTAAAAGAAGCGGATGTGATTGCTGCGGAGGATACACGAAATACGAAGAAGTTATGTAATTATTTTGAAATTGAAACATCGTTGGTGAGTTATCATGAACATAATATAAACGTGGGAGGAGAGAAACTTTTAGGCTTCTTACGTGAGGGAAAAACGGTAGCGTTAGTAAGTGATGCGGGGTTACCTTGTATTTCAGATCCAGGTGCAGATATTGTTGTAAAAGCAATCGAAGAAGGTTTTGCAGTTGTACCAGTGCCAGGAGCGAATGCTGCATTATCAGCTTTAATTGCTTCCGGTTTAACCCCGCAACCATTTTTCTTTTATGGTTTTTTAAACCGTGGTAAAAAAGAACGTCGACAACAATTGGAGGTGCTAAAAAAACGCCAAGAAACGATTTTATTTTATGAGGCACCTCATCGATTAAAGGAAACATTAAAGGATATGGAGCTAATTCTCGGCAATCGTCGTGTTGTACTAGCACGTGAGCTAACAAAGAAATTCGAGGAATTTTTACGCGGTACATTAACAGAAGCAGTAGAATGGTCGCAATCTGAGGAAATCCGTGGAGAATTTTGTATTGTCCTAGAAGGCAATAGCAATGTAGAAGAGGAAAATACAGAAGTAGCATACTGGGAGGCAATGACTGTTGTCGATCATGTCGATTATGTGATTGCTGAATCAGGTGTTACTTCAAAAGAAGCAATTAAAGAAGTAGCCAAATTACGTCAAGTAGCTAAACGTGATATTTATAATGAATACCATAGCGAGTAAATATGAAATCGGTTGTCTCTAAGGAGGCAACCTTTTTTGTTAAGCTAATTATTTATCTTCCATCGTGAGGCATGAAACTACTATAAATTGTCTAAATTCTAAATTGATAATAATTTTAAAAAAGGGTACTCTTAAGGAAGGGAAGTCTGACATGGACAGTATGAGTCAATGTTGAGATATTTCCAATGAGAAATAATTAAATTTCTCATATAAAAAAGCAATTTATAGCAAATAATAAAAAAACACCTAAATCCCCGTTGTCGATTTAGGTGTAGGAAAGTGATTATTTTTTTAAGTTATTTTGAATTTCATTCATTAACATTTCTGCGCCTTCTGGACTTAAAATTAATTTGCCTCCAACTAGACGGAAGTTATCATCAGAAACTTCACCAGTAACAGCACAAGTCATATTAGGCATATATTTCTTTAAGATAATTTTGTCATCATCGACATAGATTTCTAAAGCGTCCTTTTCAGCAATACCTAATGTACGGCGAAGTTCGATAGGAATTACTACACGACCTAATTCATCGACTTTACGAACGATTCCTGTTGATTTCATAATTTTTTTCCTCCTGAAAATTAAAAGTTATATTGGTGTTTCGTCAAATTTCGACATTATTTCCTTGTCTGATAGTTATCATACCAAGTAATGCCATAAACGTCAATTAATTAATACAGCATTAATTTTCTAAGTGTAAAAATTTCTGAGAAGAAAACAGATATATTGGTTTTTTTAAAAGGTTTTTATTATAGATTTAAATTTATAGTAAAAAAGCTTCCTTTAAAATACATTAAATGGATTTATATATTATTCGACAATTTTCGCAATCAATAATCTTTCATTGAAACGAATTTCGTACTTCGTTAGAATAGATAGTATATTGTGAAACAATGGAGGCAGTACTCGTGAGCGAACAAAACAAAACATTCTATATAACAACCCCAATTTACTATCCAAGTGGAAAATTTCATATTGGTACCGCGTATACAACAGTAGCTTCTGATACTATTGCTCGTTACAAACGATTACGTGGATATGATGTACGCTTTTTAACTGGGATGGATGAACATGGTCAAAAGATTCAAGAAAAAGCTGCTGAGGCGGGAAAACATCCTCAAGAATATGTAAATGAGATTGCAGATACTGCGAAAGAGCTATGGTCTTTGATGGACATCTCTTATGATGATTTCATCCAGACTACTGAGGAGCGTCATACGAAAGCTGTCGAAAAGATTTTCCAAAAGTTTTTGGATAATGGCGACATCTATAAAGGCGAATACGAAGGGTGGTACTGTACACCTTGTGAATCATTCTTTACGGAGACACAATTAGTAGAAGGTAACTGCCCAGACTGTGGACGTCCTGTTCACAAAGTAAAAGAAGAATCGTATTTCTTTAATATGAAGAAATACGCAGATCGTCTATTAGCTTATTATGGAGAAAACCCTGAATTCATTGAACCGGAATCTCGTAAAAATGAAATGATCAACAACTTTATTAAACCAGGGCTAGAAGATTTATCTGTTTCAAGAACTTCATTTGATTGGGGCATTAAAGTACCTGGTGATCCTAAGCATGTTATTTATGTATGGGTAGATGCGTTAACAAACTATATTACATCTTTAGGCTATCTTTCGGACGATGAAACATTGTTTAACAAATATTGGTCTGCAGATGTACATGTTGTAGGAAAAGATATCGTGCGCTTCCATACAATCTATTGGCCAATTTTCTTAATGGCTCTGGATTTACCTTTACCAAAAAAAGTGTTTGCACATGGTTTCATCATGATGAAAGATGGAAAAATGTCTAAATCAAAAGGAAATGTTGTTTATCCTGAAATGCTAATAGAGCGCTATGGGTTAGATGCTACACGTTATTTCTTATTACGCGAACTACCATTTGGTTCTGATGGAGTATTTTCACCAGAGTCATTCGTTGAACGTACAAACTTCGACTTGGCTAATGATTTGGGCAATTTATTAAACCGTACAATTTCAATGATTAACAAATATTTCGACGGCATTATTCCTGCTGAAAATCTACAACCGACAGAATTTGATACAGCATTAAAAGCGCAAGCAGAATCTGTTCGTATTAAATATGAAGAAAGTATGGAAAAAATGCAGTTTAGTGTCGTATTAGCAGACTTATGGACGCTAGTTTCACGTACTAATAAGTATATTGATGAAACACAACCATGGGTATTAGCGAAAGAGGAATCAGACAAGCCGAAACTAGGGTCCGTTATGCGAAATTTAGCAGAAAGCTTACACCAAATTGCTGTCATGTTACAACCATTTATGACATCTACACCGATACGCATTATTGACCAACTCGGTTTAGATAACAAATTCTTAGCATGGGAAACAATTGAAACATTCGGCAATACTATTCCAGCAAACATTAAAGTGGCAGATAAAGGTATTCCTATTTTCCCTCGTTTAGATAGTGAAATCGAAATCGCCTATATACGTGAGGAAATGCGTGGCTCTGTGAAAACCCCTCAAGTCGAAGAACCAAAAGCAGAGCTTGCATCTGAGGAGATTCCAGTAATTCCAGAAATCACCATAGATGATTTTATGAAAATAGATTTCCGAGTAGCGACGGTTACTGCATGTGAATCTATACCGAAAGCAGACAAATTATTAAAGCTCCAAGTAGACCTTGGATACGAGCAACGTCAAGTAGTTTCGGGAATTGCTAAGTTCTATTCGGCAGAGGAGTTAATTGGTCAAAAAGTTATCGTGGTAACAAACTTAAAACCAGTTAAATTACGTGGTCAATTATCGCAAGGAATGATCCTAGCTGGTGAAAAAGATGGGATTTTAAAGTTAGCAACAGTTGATCCAAAACTTGAAAATGGTGCAAAAGTTAAGTAAAAAATTCATGAAAGGCCTGCTGAATGGAAAAAAATTCAGCAGGCCTTTCCAATCTGTCTTAAAAATATTCAATTTGTTATTTCAAAATAATTCTTTCGTATTATTTAACGGAGATTGGTGGGTATATAGTAACGAAAAGCCTAATAGCAGTTGTGTGAAATGTCATAAAGACAAATTGTTTGTAACGCATTTGTAATGTTTACGCAAAATATGAAATAATATTTTTTAATAAAATCAATGTTAGGAGAATGACAATGTTTATCGATACACATGTACATTTGAATGCAGATCAGTATGAAGAAGACTTACAAGAAGTAATTAGTAGAGCACTTGAAGCTAAGGTTGAGACTATGGTTGTTGTTGGTTTCGACCGTAAAACTATCGAGAAAACAATGGAACTAATTGAACAACATGATTTTATTTATGGTGTTATCGGTTGGCATCCGGTTGACGCGATCGATTGTACCGAAGAGGATTTGAAGTGGATTGAAAACTTAGCAGCACATCCTAAAGTGGTTGGTATTGGTGAAACTGGTTTGGACTATTATTGGGATAAATCGCCAAAGGATGTTCAGCAAGCACTATTCCGCAAACAAATTCATTTAGCGCAAAAAGTAAAATTACCGATTGTTATTCATAACAGAGACGCTACAAGTGATGTTGTACAAATTTTACGTGAAGAGAATGCTGCTTCTGTAGGAGGCGTTATGCATTGTTATAGTGGCAGTGTAGAAACTGCACGCGAATGTATTGCTATGAATTTTATGATTAGTCTTGGGGGGCCGGTGACTTTCAAAAATGCCCGGATGCCAAAGGAAGTCGCAACAGAGATACCTTTAAAGCATCTGATGATTGAAACAGACGCCCCATATTTAGCCCCACATCCATATCGTGGGAAACGTAATGAGCCAGCATTAGTGCCATTAGTTGCAGAAGAAATTGCCCGTTTAAAAGAGTTACCAATTGAGGATGTAGCGAGGGAAACTACAGCCAATGCGAAAAAATTTTTTGGGATTAACGATTAACTAGCT
This sequence comes from Lysinibacillus sphaericus OT4b.31, assembly GCF_000392615.1. Taxonomy (GTDB): domain Bacteria; phylum Bacillota; class Bacilli; order Bacillales_A; family Planococcaceae; genus Lysinibacillus; species Lysinibacillus sphaericus_B. The sequence goes on from NZ_KB933398.1 coordinate 41,412, forward strand.
GAGACGCCTCCAATACTGGATTTGTGGTGGGCTTAAAAAAGCACAGTCATTTTTTTTGAATTACATTTGGGTTGACAGTGCTAAATCTAGTCCGTATAATCCAACTTTGTATTAAGGAGGCGTTTTTTCATGTCAAATAAATCCATGAAAAACTTGTTCTTAGGATCATTGAGGAGTAAGCAAACAATGATAAGAATTACAACACTTATCTTGTTTGTAACTGTAATATCATTCGTACTTTATCAAGGTACCAAAAAAACCGTAACGCTTGACGCTAACGGAGAAGCAATTGAAGTAGCAACGCATGCCAAAACTGTAGAAGAATTTTTACAAAATCAAAATATAGATGTAGCAGCGCATGACAAAATATCACCCTCTCTGAACACCAAAATTGTTAACGGAATAGCAATTACATGGGAACAGGCAAAAGAAGTAACCATTTCAGTTGACGGAAATCAGTCAAAAGTTTGGACAACTGAAAAACTAGTGAAGAACATTTTGAAGGATGCCAATATCGAAGTATCAGAGCATGACGCATTAGTTCAAGGTTTGGATACAGAAGTAGGAGCAGATAACAAAATCGATATTCAAAAAGCGTTTCAGGTAGCGCTTGTCGATGGCTTAGAGAACAGACAAGTTTGGTCCACTTCGACTACGGTCGCTAACTTTTTAAAACAACAGGGAGTTCAGTTAAATGAATTCGATCGTGTCGAGAATAACCTGGAGGACGTTATCACTCCAGAGAGTAAAATCGCAATAGTTCGCGTAGAAAAGGTTATCGATGTAGTGGAAGACTCTTTAGATTTCGCAGTTGAAAAGAAGCAAGACGCTTCTTTGCAAAAGGGAAAAGAGAAGGTAGTAACAGCGGGCGAGAAAGGTTCAATTTCTCGAACGTATGAAGTCGTGAAGGAAAATGGCAAGGTTGTGGCGAAAAATCTACAATCTGAAAAAGTAATAAAAGAGCCCACTAAGAAAGTGGTTTCAGTGGGAACTAAGAAGCTTGTAGCGAGTGCAACGACTGTATCACGTGGTTCAACGGAGCCCGCTAGTGGGAAAGAATTTTATGTAACTGCAACAGCTTATACGCCTTATTGTAAAGGTTGTTCGGGGACATCTGCTACAGGCATCAATTTACGTTCGGACTCTGGCCTGAAAGTAATTGCAGTAGATCCATCTGTTATTAAGCTTGGCTCAAAAGTATGGGTTGAAGGTTATGGAACAGCGATTGCTGGGGATACTGGCGGCTCAATTAAGGGTAATAAGATCGATATACTGGTACAATCAGATGCCCAGGCTCGTAAATGGGGGCGTAAGAAAGTGCGCATTAAAGTATTAAATTAAAAAAATTGTAAAATATATCAAACGTTATTCACTAAGCATTGGCTTTCCTGTATTGACTGGCAGGAAAGCTTTTTTACGTAAAAAAACAAAGAGCCGAGTATTTCTGTACAATCCTACAGGGCAGTTGTAAAATGGTCTGAAGATAAGGTAGAAAAGAGGAGCTTTTTTTGCAAATTCAAGAAATCATCGTTGTTGAAGGAAAAGATGATACGACAGCAATAAAACGAGCTGTTCAAGCAGATACAATAGAAACGAATGGGTCTGCTATTTCAGAGGAGACACTAAAGCGTATTCAACATGCACAGGATAAACGTGGTGTTATTGTTTTTACAGACCCAGATTATCCAGGACGTCGAATTCGTGCTATTATCGAGCAGCGTGTAGAGGGCGTGAAACATGCATTTTTGCCAAAAGCAAAAACAATCGCGAAAAACGGTAAAGGTTTAGGGATTGAGCATGCCGCAGATGAAGATATTCGTGAGGCGTTACTGCTAGTCTATACCCCAAATAGTGAAAATCAAATCGCCGATGATATCACACTTGAAGATTTAATGACAGCAAGTTTAATTGGCCATCCACGAGCAAAAGCACGTCGTGATCGTCTAGGGGAAATATTGAATATCGGCGCAACAAACGGTAAACAACTTCATAAAAGATTAAAAATGTTTCAAATAACAGAAGAGCAATTTGGTGCGGCTGTCGCACAGTTAGATCAGGAGGAAAATAATGCATAAGGATATTGCAACGCCGATTCGAACACAGGAAATTTTAAAGAAATACGGATTTTCATTTAAAAAGAGCTTAGGTCAAAACTTTTTAATTGACCCAAACATTTTACGAAATATTGTTAGTCATGCAAACTTAACCGAAAACAGTGGTGCTATTGAAGTGGGACCTGGTATTGGCGCATTAACAGAGCATTTAGCACGGAGCGCAAAAAAAGTCGTTTCGTTTGAAATCGATCAGCGTTTATTACCAGTACTAGAGGATACATTAAGTCCATATAATAATGTATCGATTATTCACTCAGATATTTTAAAGGCAGATGTAGCAAAAGTAATTGAAGAGGAAATGCCCGGTATTGAAGATATTATGGTCGTGGCTAATTTACCTTATTACGTTACAACACCGATTTTACTGAAATTATTAAATGACCGTCTACCAATCCGAGGCTTTGTTGTGATGATGCAAAAGGAAGTTGCAGATCGTATAACAGCAAAGCCAGGAACGAAGGAATATGGCTCGTTGTCGATTGCAATCCAATATTATGTGAAGGCTGAAATTGCGATGACAGTACCGAAAACTGTATTTATGCCACAGCCTAATGTAGATTCTGCCGTTATCCGCCTTATTAAACATGATGAACCACCAGTAAAAGTTCTGAATGAGGATTTTCTGTTTGTAGTCACACGTGCATCATTCGTACAGCGTCGTAAAACAATCTTCAATAACTTACAGTCAGGTTTACCGAACGGCAAGGCGCATAAAGAAAAAATATTAGAAGCTTTAGCGGCTGCAGATATTGAACCTACACGTCGAGGAGAAACACTTTCCATTTTTGAGTTTGGGAAATTAGCCGACTGCTTGTATCCAACGTTTGCAAAGTAATAAATTTTGTTAACATTTTCATGAAGTATGAAAAAAAATATAGTTTTTTATAAAAAATAAGTTGACAACATTTATTGTTGGCTGATAAAATATTATATTTTGTTGACATTTTTGGGCGTATCGCTTATAATATTTATTAGTGAGGTGTAAGCGAAAATGCCAAAAACTTTAGCGGACATTAAAAAGTCGTTGGATTGTCATTTGGGTAAACGTTTGCAGTTGAAAGCAAACGGTGGTCGCAAGAAAACGGTCGAGTGTGCGGGGATATTGCGTGAAACATATCGTGCAATCTTTGTAGTCGAACTTGATCAAGAAGACAATACGTGCAAGCGCGTATCGTATAGCTACACAGATATTTTAACTGAAGCAGTAGAGATTACATTTTTAGACGAAGCTCAGGCTGCTGTCGCAAAATAGTTTCTAGTACTTATTTCTATATTTTGAAGCACTCATGCATGTTAAAACTGCATGAGTGTTTTTCGTTTTATGGGACATACTAAATTCGTCAGTTGTAAAAGGAGGAGTTTATATGCCTAGAAAAGGTATCATGTCACCTCGATTAAAAGAAGAGATTGCCAAAGAACTTGGATTTTATGATGTTGTGGAAAGAGAAGGCTGGGGCGGCATAAAAGCTCGAGATGCGGGTAATATGGTTAAACGTGCCATTGAAATGGCAGAACGAGCAAGTAGTGAGCAAGAGCGTAATAAGTAGTTTATTTATAATAGAATAGACTATTTATCAATTTTACTTCATTCAACGGCAAAGGATTTAAAACCTCTGCCAACACAACAAAACAACTGACGAAAGAGAACCGTTAAGCCGTAGAAGGTAAACGGTTCTTTTTTTCAGTTTTCGTTTTCTCATTATGGTAAAATAAAATGAATAATCTTGCGCGAAAAGTGAACGCGGATGTCACGGATTTTGAATTGTGCATGCACAATTCAAAATCTGGACGTAATCACGCCAAGGCGAAATTGATACGTGCTGTTGTTATGAGGGAGGAAGTAAGATGCTTTATGTAAAGGCGCCTGCGAAAATTAATTTAACATTAGATGTGCTATATAAAAGACCGGATAATTATCACGAAGTAGAGATGGTTATGACGACTGTCGATTTGGCAGATCGCATTAGCTTAGAGTCTCGAGAAGATGGTGTAATTGAAATTATCTCAACTGATAATTTTGTGCCAAATGACCACCGTAATTTTGCTTATCAGGCAGCGCGTCTTATTAAAGATACATACGGCATTGGGCAAGGTGTATCCATTACAATTGAAAAAGAAATACCTATTGCAGCAGGGCTTGCAGGCGGTAGTAGCGATGCAGCGGCTACATTAAAGGGCTTAAATGAGCTATGGAATTTGGATTTATCAATAGATGAGTTGGCCGAACTAGGCGCTAAAATCGGTTCAGATGTTTCATTTTGTGTATACGGGGGCACAGCACTAGCAACCGGACGTGGGGAAAAAATTCAAGAATTGCCTGCACCCCCAAACTGTTGGGTAGTGCTAGCCAAGCCGAAAATAGGTGTATCAACAGCAGAAGTATACGGTGGGTTAAAGGTTGAAGGCTTATCGCACCCAAATACTAAGCAAATGATTCAAGCCATTGAAACAGAAGATTATGAGTTGCTTTGTGCATCATTAGGAAATGTTTTGGAAACTGTAACATTTGATTTACATCCAGAGGTTGTGATGTTAAAAGAACAGATGAAGCGTTTTGGGGCGGATGCGACATTAATGAGCGGAAGCGGTCCTACGGTGTTTGGTCTAGTGGATAGTGAAGCTCGAGTGAGCCGTATTTATAATGGCTTACGAGGTTTTTGCGAGGAAGTTTATGCTGTGCGCATTTTAGGAGAGCGAAATACGCTTGCTTAAAAACGCATAATTGTGTTAATTTTACCTATAAATATTCGTGTTTAGGAGAGGGTCGCATGAAATGGAAACGTAGTGAACGACTAGTTGATATGACGTACTATTTACTAGAACATCCACATCAGCTGATCCCGCTAACTTATTTTTCAGAACTATATCAATCTGCAAAGTCTTCGATTAGTGAAGATTTAACGATTGTAAAAGAAACTTTCGAAGAAAAAGGAATCGGGTTATTGATGACAGTGCCGGGCGCTGCAGGGGGAGTAAAGTATATTCCTAAAATGTCCGAAGCAGAAGTTCGATTAGTCACACAGGATTTAAAGGCAGAGCTAGAACATTCAGATCGGTTATTGCCAGGTGGTTATTTATTTATGACAGATTTACTTGGTAATCCGGATTTAATTAATCGGGTAGGAAAGGTGTTTGCATCTGCATTTGCTGACCAACAAATCGACGTTATTATGACCGTAGCAACAAAAGGAATTTCAATTGCCCATGCTATTGCGAGACATTTGAATGTACCTGTTGTTGTTGTGAGAAGAGATAGTAAGGTAACTGAAGGTTCTACCGTTAGTATAAACTACGTATCTGGTTCTTCCAGAAGAATTCAGACAATGGTATTATCAAAAAGAAGCATGAAGAGTGGGCAGCGCGTGCTTATCACCGATGACTTTATGAAAGTCGGTGGTACGATGAATGGCATGAAAAATCTATTAGAGGAGTTTGACTGTCAGTTAGCAGGCATTGCGGTGCTTGTCGAAGCAGAGCATGCAGACGAAACGTTAGTAGATGATTATTACTCACTTGTAAAGCTTCATGAAGTTAATGAAAAAGATCGTACAATTGCATTAAGTGAAGGTAATTACTTTTCAAAAAGGGAGAAATGACAAATGAATGAAGTAGCAACAACGAATGCACCAGCAGCAATCGGACCATACGCGCAAGGAATGATCGTGAATGGCATGTTTTATAGTTCAGGTCAAATTCCGCTAACTGCATCTGGTGAATTAGTAGACGGTGACATTGTCGCTCAAACGCACCAAGTATTTGCTAACCTTAAGGCAGTATTAGAAGCTGCGGGCTCATCACTAAACAATGTAGTGAAAACGACAGTCTTTATGAAAGATATGAATGATTTTGTTGAGATGAACGAAGTATATGCTAGTCATTTTGGACAACATAAGCCTGCGCGCTCAGCAGTAGAAGTCGCACGTTTACCAAAGGACGTAAAAGTAGAAATTGAAGTTATTGCCATTGTAAAGTAAAAATATAGAAAACCCTTTGAAAGAATAGCAAGCTCTTTCAAAGGGTTTTTTTACTAAAGAGAAGAATAGTTGACAAACAATTGTCAAACTTTCCGCAAATTAGAGAAAATATTATAAAGAATTAGAGATGAAGTATTCAAATTTTTTAGAAAATTTGGTAGACTATAAAAAGGAAAATATTCGGTAATGCAGAATATGATATTTTCATTTAGGCATCTAAGAAGAGAGGTGGTGAGAAAATGGAAGTTACTGATGTAAGATTACGTCGTGTACAAACGGATGGCCGCATGCGTGCGATTGCTTCCATTACACTCGACAATGAGTTTGTGGTACATGATATTCGTGTAATTGATGGTAATACAGGTCTATTCGTCGCTATGCCTAGTAAACGTACACCAGATGGAGAATTTAGAGATATTGCACATCCCATCAATTCTACTACACGAAATAAAATTCAAGATATTATTTTACATGCGTATCACAATTCTAACGAAGCTGAAGAGGCGGAAGAATTAGAAGGAATTGGTGTGTAGCAAAAAGAGAATTAATGCCAGCTTAAAGATTTATTTCTAATTTACTATAGTTTTGGTGATAGTTATTAAGAACTCTTCGGAATGAGGGGTTCTTTTTATTTTATGAAAAAATAAAAAAGTGCAAATTTAAGGCATACATAATAACATTCGAGCATAAGGCGTGATTGAATTAGGAATTCATCGATTTGTCAAGTCTACATGCCTTGAAATGAGTTGAATTTTGCTATATAGTCATAAGAGAAAATGAGCGTATTGGAGGACTTACAGATGAGCAACATTTTTGCTGTCATTTTGGCTGCAGGTCAAGGTACACGTATGAAGTCCAAATTATATAAAGTACTACATCCAGTATGTGGGAAGCCCATGGTACAACATGTAGTGGATCACATTCAATATTTAGGTGTTAATCGCATCGTGACAGTTGTTGGACATGGTGCAGAAAAAGTGCAGCACCAACTTGGTGAAAAAAGCGAGTATGTTTTACAAGCTGAACAGTTGGGTACAGCACATGCTGTTCAACAGGCACAGGCTGTTCTAGGTAATGAAGAAGGCACAACTTTAGTTGTATGTGGTGATACACCACTTATTCGCCCTGAAACAATGAAGGCTTTGTTCGAACATCACCAAGCTAAAAATGCCAAGGCGACAATTTTAACAGCTGTTGCTGAAAATCCAACAGGCTATGGTCGCATTTTACGTGGCGACAATGGACAAGTGAAGCAAATTGTTGAGCAAAAGGATGCTACTGCAGCGCAACAACTTGTGAAGGAAATTAATACTGGCACATATTGCTTCGATAACAAAATGTTATTTGAGACTTTAAAACATGTGAAAAATGATAACGTTCAGGGAGAGTACTATTTACCTGATGTGATTGAACTTTTACAAAAACAAGGTGACATCGTCGAAGCATTTGTAACGGAAGATTTTGAAGAAACATTAGGGGTTAATGACCGTGTTGCGTTGTCACAAGCAGAGACGTTAATGCGTGCGCGTATTAATGAGCGTCATATGCGAAACGGTGTAACAATCATTAATCCAGAGGCTACGTATATTAGCCCAGATGCAGTTATTGGCTGTGATACTGTTATTCAACCAGGTTCTATGATTGAAGGCGTTACTGTTATTGGTGAAGATTGTATTATTGGACCAAACACGCAAATCATAGATAGCCGTGTTGGCGACCGTACTTCTGTGCATTCATCTGTAGTGCGTGAAAGCGCTATAGCAGAAGACACGGCTATTGGACCGTTTGCAAATATTCGACCACTTTCAGATATTGGTAGCCACGTGAAAATAGGTAACTTTGTAGAAGTGAAGAAAAGCAAGTTAGGGAATGACACGAAAGTATCGCATTTAAGCTATATTGGTGATGCTGAAATAGGAAGTAACGTCAATGTTGGCTGTGGTTCCATTACAGTGAATTATGATGGGAAGAATAAGTTCCAAACAATTATTGAAGATGATGTATTTGTAGGATGTAATACTAATCTAGTTGCACCAGTAAAGGTTGGTAAAGGTTCATTTATTGCAGCGGGATCTACAATTACAAAAGAAGTTCCTGAAGATGCATTGGCAATCGCCCGTGCAAGACAAGAAAACAAACCGAATTATGTAAGCAAATTAAATTCAAAATAATTATCAACTATACAGGAGGCCATCATGCCGTATCAATATGCAAACTCACAATTAAAAATATTCTCACTTAACTCTAACAATCCACTTGCTCAAGAAATTGCGCAGGAAATGGGTGTAGAATTAGGTAAATCTTCTGTGAAACACTTCAGCGATGGAGAGGTTCAAATTAGTATTGAAGAAAGTATTCGTGGTTGTGACGTGTTTATCGTGCAGTCTACTTCTGCACCTGTAAACGAACATTTAATGGAGCTTTTAATAATGGTAGATGCGGTTAAACGTGCATCTGCTCGTACAGTTAACGTTGTAATGCCTTACTATGGTTATGCTCGTCAAGACCGTAAAGCAAAAGCACGTGAGCCAATTACAGCTAAATTAGTGGCAAACTTACTTGAAACGGCTGGTGCAACGCGTGTCATCGTATTAGATTTACACGCACCACAAATCCAAGGGTTCTTCGATATTTTAATCGACCACTTAATGGCAGTACCTTTACTTTCTGATTACTTCAAATCAAAAGGTATTCCTACGGAAGAAATCGTCATAGTTTCTCCTGACCATGGTGGTGTAACACGTGCTCGTAAAATGGCAGAACGCTTAAAAGCACCAATTGCAATTATTGATAAGCGCCGTCCAAAACCAAATGTTGCAGAAGTAATGAACATTGTGGGGAATGTTGATGGTAAAGTGGCAATCTTGATTGATGATATTATCGATACTGCAGGTACAATTACGATCGGTGCAGATGCATTACGTGCTGCAGGCGCAAAAGAAGTTTATGCTTGCTGCTCTCACCCAGTACTATCAGGTCCAGCTATCGAGCGTATCGAAAACTCAGCTATTAAAGAACTAGTTGTAACAAATACAATTCAGCTTTCTGATGAGAAAAAATCTCCAAAAATCACAGAGCTTTCAGTAGCTAAATTAATGGCAGATGCAATTTCTCGCGTATACGAAAATAAATCAGTAAGTACGTTATTCGATTAATCAGATTTAGTTATTAGTAAATCATTAACTGCATGTAATCAGATTTTGTGGATTAATGACTAGTTAAATGGCCTAAACGTGTAGTGAACTTAGCATAATTTGTGACAATTTAAGGACAAATCCGCATTTTTTAGTGGATTTGTCCTTTTTGTATGCCTGTTATGTGTGAAAATCTTTACTAAAGGGTATACTAGTAATTATTACTAATTATAGTTACGTTACTGTTAGAATATAGATGTAACTATTGTTAGAGCCGATAGCAGATGTCTACTGTTTATACATGCGTTAAACAACTACATCTTTGCTTAGGCTAATTTTTCTTGGAAGGGGAAGGTATAGATATGAGTACAGTCTTAAGTGTAAAAAAACGCGAAGCTGGGCATCGTTCGACATTAACCCAACTTAGAAAAGGGGGAGCCATACCAGCGGTGATTTACGGCTACAAATTAGTTTCAACCCCGATTTCTATTTCTGCGAAAGAATTTAAAAAGTACGTTCAAAAAAATGGACGTAATGGCGTTTTTCCGATGGAGTTAGATGGGACAAGAGTAAATGTTGTCGTATCTGAAATGCAACAATGTAGTTTGAAGGATGAAGTAAATCACATTGATTTTTTAGCCATTAATATGTCTGAAGAATTAGAGATTGATGCAGCCATAACGCTTGTTGGTGAGTCTGTTGGTGTAAGTGAAGGTGGCATATTAATGCAGCCAAACTTGGAAATAAAAATAAAAGTGAAACCGAATGAAATCCCAGAAACAGTTGAGGTTGATATTACTAAACTTGCAATCGGAGATTCTATTACGGTAGCAGATATTCGTAACCAGGTAAATTTTGATATTATAAGTGAAGATGATTATATATTGGTAACCGTCATGGCACCAGTTGCCTCTGTAGCGGAAGAAGACATAGTAAATAGCGATGAATAACTATTAAAAGTATGCTTAAAGGGAATGCTATCAAGAAGGTCGTGAGTGACTATCTTGATAGCATTTTTGTCGTAAAAAAGTATAATTATCGAATTTGGAAATAATAAGGATTAATATATATGGATATAAAATGAGAATGAATGAAGTTGTTTTTATTAGCGTAACTTTCGTTACATTTCTTCATGAAGAAATGTAACGAAATGTTTTCTTAGAGCTCAATATGGTAAAATAATGACTATTAGATTGAAAAGAGAGGTACTTATGAAAATTATCGTTGGTTTAGGGAATCCAGGTAAACCTTATGAGCATACAAGACATAATATTGGTTTTGATGTGATCGATGCATTAGCGCAAAAGTGGGATGCACCTTTAACAAATTCAAAATTTAATGGTATGTATACTACCGTACATCGTCCAGAGGGAAAGGTTCTACTTGTTAAGCCTTTAACATATATGAATTTATCGGGAGAATGTGTTGGCCCACTCATGGATTATTTTGATATGAATGTAGAAGATTTAATTGTTATTTATGATGATTTAGATTTAGAAACAGGAAAGCTACGTTTACGCCAAAAAGGTAGTGCAGGTGGGCATAATGGAATTAAGTCATTAATTCAGCATTTAGGCACACAAGAATTTAATCGTATACGGATTGGTGTTAATCGTCCTCCAACAGGCATGAAGGTAGCGGATTATGTGCTTTCAAAATTTGCTAAAGAAGAGGAAGGCGTCATTGGGGAGGCGATAGACAAGAGTGTAAATGCCATAGAGGCATCACTCTCAAAACCGTTTCTCGATGTGATGAACCACTTTAACAGCTAAGAGTGCTCTAAATCAACTAACTTTAGTTAAACTCCCTATGGATGTCACAGATGTCTTACAGGCGAAGATGAAATGATAGGCATGGATTTATAAATTTTTAAATCGAATGGTCTTAGCACAATGCTGATGTAATTGTATGTATACCAATAGCGTAATGGATAGTGCATAATCTTTTTCGGTAATGTCTATACTTTAAGTAGTAAGTTGCTTAAAGGGAGGATGATTTGGAGATGTCTGTTCGCTATCGATGTCGGCATTGTGAAGTAGAAATAGGGACACTACCATTTGATGCAGATGATACAATTCGGAAGTTGCATATTTTCGAGATGGGTGAGGCGGATGATTATGTTGAAAAGGATCAGCATGGCCAAACAACTGTGCACTGCATATGTGAGCAATGTGAGGATTCGCTTAAACAATATCCAGATTATCATGCACTCAATAAATGGATACAATAACTAGGAACATGCTTTGGCGCACAATGTGTGCGTTCAAAGCTTTTTCCGTTTTTAACTTTAGTTAGTAGAAGTCTGCCTGTTGAGACGATGTGAATTGTGCCACATGCAGTTCTATATCTGATGCGTCGACAACTATACGATGAAGTTTAGCGGCAGATGTTTTTTCAGAAGAAAAGCAAGCGATAACTACAATAGCGCTGATGCGTGATTGGATAATTAAACAATTAAAAATGCGTATAATCATACTAGATTAATAGTATAGGGCGAATATAAATAAATAGAATTTTTGCGCTGAAAGGAGCTTTTGACTGTGAAAGTTTTACGAAAGCTTGTGTCGCAGGACAAACACATTACATCATTTATACAGGAAATTCAGAGCGGGCTTACGGCATCGCAGCTAATTACAGGGTTAACAGGGAGCGCACGTCCAGTGTTGATCGATGCGTTGTTTGAATATGTACAAAAACCAATTTATATTGTGTCACCCAATTTATTGCAGGCGCAAAAGATGGTTGACGAACTTGTTGGCTTGTTGGGTGAGGAACGTGTGCATTATTACCCGGCTGATGAATTTATTGCTGCAGATTTATCGGTTGCATCGCCAGAACTGCGTGCTGAGCGTATAGCAACGTTAGATAGTTTAGCGAGGGGCGAGAAAGGTGTTTATATCATCCCTGTAGCGGGCTTACGTAAAATGATGCCACCCAAGGAGCATTGGCTAAGATATTATTTACAGACAGCTGTTGGCGAGGAAATTCACATTGAGGAATGGCTACAAACACTAGTGGCGATGGGTTATGTGCGCAATTCAATGGTGACGACACCAGGTGAATTTGCATTGCGTGGAGGAATCTTAGATATTTATCCACCATATTTAGAAGCACCTATTCGAATTGAGCTATTTGATACGGAAGTAGACTCAATTCGTACATTCTCTGCGGACGATCAGCGTTCCATCGATAAATTGCAAAAGGTTCGTATTCTACCAGCGTCAGAGGTAATTTTGACAAAGGAAGAAAGAGTGACATTAGCAAGTCGCTTAGAAGCAGCATTAGCTATTAGCTTAAAAAAGGTGAAAAAACAGGAGACAAAAGAACTTCTTTATCAACACATACAATACGATATTGAATTGCTACAACAAGGAAATCTACCGGATTATGTGAACAAATATGGTTCTCTTTTATATGAGAAAACAACATACTTAGGTGATTATTTTGCACAGGATGGCATCGTGTTATTTGATGAACTTGGACGCATTCAGGAAGTTATGGATGCGTGGGAGCGAGAAGAGGACGAGTGGTTTTTATCGCTGATTGAAGAAGGAAAGATGGTGCATGATGTAAAGCCAGCCTTCTCTTTAAAGGAAATTTTAGCGATGCTTTCACAGCAGAAACTATTTTTATCATTATTTTCACGTACATTTGCGGGCGTATCATTTAATAAAGCGACTAACTTTTCTTGTAAACCGATGCAGCAATTCCATGGGCAGATGGCGTTGTTGCAAAGTGAAATTGAACGGTGGATGATGGGCAAATTTACTGTGCTGATAGTCGCTAGAGATAAGGATCGTGCTAAACGTGTGCAGCAGGTGCTAGAAGAATACGATATCCATGCAACAAATGGGGAACCCAATGAGCCGGGGATTTATATTGCTGATGGTGTTTTGTCGAGTGGTTTTGAATTACCGCTACAGCGTTTGGCGATTGTAACCGAGGATGAATTATTTAAACAACAGGCAAAGAAAAAAACGCGTGCTCAAAAAATGACCAACGCAGAACGTATTAAAAGCTATACAGAAATTAAACCTGGCGATTATGTCGTACATGTACATCATGGTATAGGGAAATATATTGGTGTGGAGACACTAGAGGTAAACGGTACGCATAAGGATTACTTGCATATTCGTTACCGCGCTGACGATAAATTATATGTACCTGTAGAGCAAATTGATCTAATCCAAAAATATGTGGCATCTGAAGACCGTGAACCGAAGCTACATAAATTAGGTGGTGCAGAGTGGAAAAAGGCTAAAGCAAAGGTTTCCTCTGCCGTTCAAGATATTGCTGATGATTTAATTAAGCTGTACGCTAAGCGTGAAGCGGAAAAAGGACATGCTTTTGCGCTTGATAATGACGATCAGCGTAATTTTGAAGCATCGTTCCCTTATGAAGAAACAGAGGATCAGCTACGTTCAATTGTTGAAGTGAAACGCGATATGGAGCGCGAACGACCGATGGATCGACTTGTATGTGGAGACGTTGGGTATGGTAAAACAGAAGTAGCAATCCGTGCAGCATTTAAAGCCATTCAAGACGGCAAGCAGGCTGCCTTCCTTGTACCGACAACTATTCTGGCTCAACAACATTATGAAACCATTCGAGAACGATTCCAAGACTTTGCCATCAATGTAGGATTATTATCTCGTTTCCGTACGAAAAAAGAGCAAACAGCAACGCTAAAGGGGTTAAAAGAAGGGCAAGTCGATATTGTCATTGGGACGCATCGAATTTTATCGAAGGATTTGACGTTCCAAGACCTCGGTCTACTTATTGTGGATGAGGAGCAGCGTTTTGGTGTTACACATAAAGAAAAAATTAAGCAGTTGAAAACCAATGTGGATGTTTTAACGTTAACGGCAACGCCAATACCAAGAACACTGCACATGTCCATGGTTGGTGTACGTGATTTATCGGTTATTGAAACACCACCTGCAAATCGTTTCCCAGTACAAACATATGTCATGGAGCATAGTGGTGCATTAGTTCGTGAAGCAATTGAACGAGAAATGGCACGTGGTGGCCAAGTATTCTACTTGTACAATCGAGTGGAGGATATGGCTCGTAAGGTCGATGAGATTCAAGTGCTTGTCCCTGAGGCACGTATCGGACATGCACATGGAAAAATGACTGAATCGGAATTAGAATCTGTGATTTTAGCCTTTTTAGAGGGTGACTACGATGTGCTTGTTACGACAACGATTATTGAAACCGGTGTTGATATACCTAATGTGAATACGCTTATTGTGCACGATGCTGATCGGATGGGTTTAGCACAGCTCTATCAATTGCGTGGTCGCGTTGGGCGTTCGAATCGTGTGGCCTATGCGTATTTTATGTATCAGCGTGATAAGGTACTAACAGATGTGGCTGAGCAACGGTTGCAGGCCATTAAAGAATTCACGGAGCTAGGGTCAGGTTTTAAGATTGCGATGCGCGATTTATCAATTCGTGGTGCTGGAAACTTGCTTGGCGCACAGCAGCATGGCTTTATTGATTCAGTCGGTTTCGACTTGTATTCACAAATGCTTGAAGAGGCCATCGCAGAACGCCAGACAGGTGTGAAAAAAGAGGATAAGCCTGAGATAGAAATTTTACTTACTGTCGATGCCTATATACCGGATGCCTATATACCAGACGGCTATCAAAAAATTCAGATGTATAAGCGCATTAAGGCAATGGATCAAATCGAGGATTACGGAGAGATCATAGAGGAGCTAGAGGATCGCTTTGGAGATTTGCCGGTTGAAACAGAGCGTTTACTGCGTATTGCTCGTATGAAGGTTTGGGGCTTAGGGGCAGGCGTAATATCCGTTAAGGAAAAACAAAAGGTTATCTCAATTCTATTTTCTCAAGAAGGTACAGCAAAGGTCGATGGTAGCAAAATTGTTACAGAGTCAATGAAATTTGAGCGAGCTGTTGGTTTTGGCATGGACGGCATGCAATTGATTTTAACGATTGATGAACGTAAGTGCGGAAAATACCAATCCTTTGATATTTTAGAAGGAATGATGCAGATTATTGACGGAGCAAAAAAAGAACAGTGAACAAAGGCTAAACATTATCTTGGGTGATAATGTTTAGCCTTTTGTTTTTACTTATTCATTTTCCATTTATAACTGGTTTGAAAAATATTGTTGGTTTTGACATCCTTTTTCTTCAGTTTTTGCATAGATTGTTTATTTAAAATCCATACTATTGTTGAATACAAATTTGATTGTAGCGAAAGCGAGGCATTTAGATGAAAGCAACAGGGATTGTTCGTCGTATTGATGATTTAGGGCGTGTGGTTATTCCGAAAGAAATTCGTAGGACGCTACGTATTCGTGAGGGTGACCCGTTGGAAATTTACACGGACCGTGAAGGAGAAGTCATTTTAAAAAAATATTCTCCAATTAATGATCTAGGGGAATTTGCGAGAGAATATGTAGAAACTTTATATGAAACACTAGGCACTCCAGCATTTGTAACGGACCGAGATGAAGTGATTGCAGTTTCGGGTATCGGTAAGAAAGAGTATATTAATCGTCGTATTACATCCTTCGCGGAAGGTTTTATGGAAGAACGCTCTACAAAGATTGAAAAAATGGAAACAACAATTGAAATTGTGCCTGGACAATATGAGCAGGTAAAATCTTATTGTGCAACGCCAATAATGGTCAATGGCGATCCGATTGGCTGTATTATTGTTCTCTCCAAAGTGCATTTTGTCGGTGAAGTAGAAGTAAAAGTTGTTGAAACAGCTGCAAATTTCTTAGCTAAGCAAATGGAATAATTAATGAATACTTAAAGTTATTGTGATACCTTCTAGGCGAAACAATAACTTTTTTTTGTGTACATAGTTGTAAGCTATAGTAATGGAGAAGTAAACGGGCGCGTCAAACTTTTGAATTATGCTATACTATTGGCATTGTTAAAGAAGGAAAGAGGATAGTTTATGTCGGAACGTTTTGGCATGAAAAGTTACATGAAGGGTGCTGCTTTATTAACGATTGCGGCTCTTATTGTAAAAGTACTAAGTGCCATTTATCGTGTACCTTTTCAAAATATTGTTGGCGATGAAGGTTTCTATATTTACCAACAGGTATATCCGGTTATTTCTATTTTTGTTGTTTGGACATCGAGTGGTTTCGCGGTAGCCATTTCTAAGATGCTTGCAGATAATGATTGTATAATAGACCCCATAGAAAGAACACAGAAAAGAAGCGGCATTATGCATATAGTGTTTCGTTATTTAACGTTGCTATCGTTCGTATTTTTTTCAGTATTATTTGTTGGTGCGGACATGCTAGCGGATTTGATGGGTGATGCTAAGCTTGCACCATTACTACGTACAGGTTCCTTTATAGTGTTTGTCATGCCGGCCTTGGCTATTTTAAAAGGTGGCTTTCAATCAAGAGGTATTATGGAGCCGATTGCTTATGCACAAGTACTAGAGCAAACCGTAAGAGTATGTGTAATTTTGGCAGGTACCTTTATTGTGATGACAACGACAAAGTCATTATACGGTGCCGGACAAATGGCGATAACAGGTACGGTCATTGGTGAATTTTTTGGCTTCTTACTACTTGCGTTTATCTTTAAAAAACGCTTCGGACCATCTGTAGGTAAGCAACGACAACGACTAGCAAGCCTACCTGTTTTGAAAGAAGTCACTCTACTAAGCTTAAGTGTAAGCATGAGCAGTCTGTTATTACTTGGCTATCAGCTAGTAGATTCTTTTACCATCTATTCACTACTAATTGATAGTGGGATGGATCAGACCGTAGCAAAGGAAACGAAGGGTATATATGATCGTGGACAACCATTAGTACAGTTAGGTATTGTCATTGCTTCTTCGCTATCGCTGGCCATTGTCCCGCTTGTTGCCCATATGTCCAAAAAGAGGGAAGGGCGGAGTGCCATCCCGTTTATTCAACTAACCTATAAATCGTCTGTATTATTTGGTTGGGCGGCATCACTAGGCTTACTATTAGTAATGCCTTATATTAACGCGATGCTCTTTAAAACAGATACACTGTCAGATGTACTTATGTTATACGTGCTACAAATTGTACCTTTGTCAATTATTTTAACGTTTACTGCAATTTTGCAAGGCTACGGCAAATTAAAAAAGCCAGCGCTCTTTTTATTTGCAGGCTTCATCATGAAAATATTGTTGAATGTGCTGACTATTGGTTCGCTTGGCGTGTTAGGTGCAGCCATAGCTAATAATGTAGGGTTGTTATTCTCGGCGCTAGCCCTTGTTTTCTATTTAAAGAAAATAACAGGTATAGCATTAGCGCCTGCCGATTTTTATAAAAAGGTCAGTGTGGCATCACTAAGTATGACTGTGGTTGTAGTCCTCTGGTTACAAATTGTGCCCACATTTTTGAGCCGTTTTTTCTCGGCGCGTTTGGTTGCTATGGTAGCGGGTCTCAGCGCAGTTAGTATAGGTGCGTTTGTTATGATTACTATCATCGCAAAGCTTCGTGTCTTTGTGGAAAAAGAGTGGTATTTATTGCCTTTTGGTAGAAGGATGGCGGTATACCAACTATGGTTAAATCGAAAGAAGTAGGTGGATTTATTGAATACATTAACAGTAATTGGCCTTGGGGCTGGTGATTTTGAGCAATTACAAATGGGTGTTTATAAAAAGTTGAAGTCTGCAAAACAATTATTTGTTCGTACTGTCGACCATCCAGTACTAGATGCGCTTTCAGCAGAAGGTTTGCACTTTGATAGCTTTGATGCGGTATATGAAAAGCATGGTACATTTCAGCCTGTATATGAGGAAATTGCAGAGAAACTTATCAAAGCAGCGACAATTGGAGACGTAATGTATGCTGTTCCTGGACATCCACTTGTAGCAGAGCAAACGGTACAGTTTCTAATTGCTGCAGCAGATGAGCATAAAGTAAATTTAGTCATTGAGGGCGGCCAAAGTTTTTTAGATCCTATTTTTGGTGCTTTAAAAATAGATCCAATTGAGGGCTTTCAGTTACTTGATGGCACCAGTTTTTCCATGAATGATATCAACATGCGTCAGCATATTTTAATTGCACAAGTATATGATACATTCAGTGCATCTGAAGTGAAGCTTACATTGATGGAGAAGTATGATGACGAATTTCCCGTAACAGTTGTTACCGCAGCGGGTTCTTCGCAGGAGAAGTTAGTGACTGTACCACTTTATGAGCTCGACCAAAGTGTTGAGGTGAATAATTTAACAACTGTCTATGTGCCACCTGTGAAATCGCAGGAGGACGCGTTGCGAGATTGGACAACCTTCCGTGATATTATCTCAACATTACGTGGACCAAATGGCTGTCCTTGGGATCAAAAACAAACACATGAATCCCTAAAAAAATATTTACTTGAAGAAGCTCATGAATATTTGGCTGCTGTGGATGCAGCCGATGACTTTGCGATGATTGAAGAGCTTGGTGATGTTTTATTACAAGTATTCTTACATGCACAAATTGGAGAAGACCAGGGCTACTTCTCACTAGAGGACGTTTTGGCTTCGATAAGTGAAAAGATGATTCGTCGCCATCCACATGTCTTTGGCGATGTAACAGTAGAGGATGCAGATGGTGTTGTCGCAAATTGGGAGGCTATTAAAGCTGAAGAAAAAGGAATTAGTGAAAAGCCATTGTTGGATGAGGAATATCGTGCGTCATCTGCCTTGCAAACGGCTTATAATTATCAAAAACGGGCAGCGAAGGTTGGCTTTGATTGGCCCGATGTGAACGGTGCTTGGGACAAGTTTGCTGAGGAATGGCAGGAATTTCGCAATGAGGTGACGAATGGTTCTAATGCAACGCGTCTCGATGAGTTTGGGGATGTATTGTTTACCCTTGTTAACTTAGCACGTTTCTATAAGCTATCACCGGAGGAAGCCATGCTACATGCTAATGAGAAGTTTGCAAGACGCTTTGGCTATGTAGAGGAAAAAGTGAAAGCAAGTGGTAAGCTATTTACAGAATATACTTTAGAACAGTTAGACGCTTTTTGGGATGAAGCGAAGCAGTTAGAAAAGGAGTAAAAAAATGCGATTAGATAAATTTTTGAAGGTTTCACGATTAATTAAACGACGCACATTAGCAAAAGAAGTGGCCGATCAAGGTCGTATTACGATTAATAGTAAGGTAGCTAAAGCGAGTAGTAGCGTAAAAGCTGGTGACGAGTTAGCCATTCGCTTCGGACAAAAAATTGTAACTGCACGTGTGGAAGAATTACGTGATACGGTGAAAAAAGAAGATGCTGTAAAGATGTTTACAATTTTAAAAGAGGAGCGACTTGACAAGGTTGAGCCTGAATTTATCGACGACGAGGATTGATTTTTCTTAACTTTAGTCACTTTAAATCTCTCAATACCGAGGGCGGAATTTATTAAAAGTATGGCAACTTTGATAAAGTTGTCATGCTTTTTAGGTTGTCCGCATAAATTGAACAGAAGCTAGGACGACTAAAGGAGGAAAAAAATGACGCTACATCAAGAAAGTAATCGTTACACAATTCCATCTGGTGAGCATATTTTAACGATTCGTAATCGTAAAAGAATGGACATGACTTCTGTAAAATCAATTGAACGCTTTGATCAGGAAGAGTTTTTCATCAAGACGTCCCAAGGGCATTTGTTAATCCGTGGAGAAGAACTGCATATTGTTCATTTAGATGTAGACAAAGGATTATTAACACTTGAAGGAACTGTAAAGACCTTACAGTATGACGAGGAGGAAAGTGGCTTCTCGAAAGGTTTCCTTCATAAGTTATTTGGATGATTGTTAGTGAGCAATTTGTTCAACTATTAGTCATGGTTTTGAGCGGTATAGCAGTTGGTTTTATTATTGATAGCGTAAGGCTAATTGTTTTTTCAACTCCAAAAAGGTCAAGCCTCCGAAAGTGGATGATGTTATTTGAGTTATTAACGTGGATTTTACTTGGGGGGCTGACATATTATTTATTATTTTGGCTAAAAGATGGCGCTTGGCGGGCTTATGACCCGCTAGCGCAAATAGCCGGTATTTTTTTGTATCAAACGTTTTTTCAAACTTTTTTACGTTTCATCGCAAGGATTTTGGTGAATATAACATGGAGACCCTTTTGGTTCATTGTACGTTTAATAATCGCCTTTATTCGACAGATTTTTCAACTACTTGTTAATATTGGTGCATTTGCCGTAAGGCCTTTTGTCAAAATTTATTCGTATTTGTCCTACACTTTATTAAAAAAATTTCGATATATCAAGTATAATAAAAGACAACAATAACTTCGGAGGTGCGGACATGGCTAAACGTCATTCATCAAATGATGAACAGCAAAACTATACGAAGCTTGATAATGACTATGTCCGTAACACGGATAAAGCTATCAATCGCAAAGCGCAATCACGGAAACGGAAAATGCGCCGTATTGTCTTTTTTGCGATTGTGCCAGTCGTCATTATTGCTTTTCTCTTAAATGTGCTATCGAATCAATCCGAGACGTTAGAGATAAAAGAGAAGAAAAAGGTAGAAGTAAATCAGCATTTAACAGAACTAAAAGAAGAACAAGAGATATTAAATCTCAAAATTAAACAATTAGAAGATGATGAATACATTGCAAAGATTTTACGCAAAGAATACTTCTTAACTAAGGAAGGCGAAATTAATTTCGTTATTCCGGAAGAGGAAGATAAAGATAAAAAAGACGACTGAAAAGCTATGTATTGTTGACACTCTTTTTTAGTCATATATAATGAAAAGAGAAACTTATTGCAGTAAAAAGTTTGATTACATTGATTACATGGCTCAAAGAGTCGCTTAATTTTTAAGGAGGAGCATTTTTTTTATGTCAATTGAAGTAGGCAGCAAGGTACAAGGTAAAGTAACAGGAATCACAAATTTTGGAGCATTCGTTGAGCTGCCAGATGGCAAAACAGGCTTAGTACACATCAGTGAAGTTGCTGATAATTATGTAAAAGATATCAATGAGCATCTAAAAGTTGGAGATGAAGTTGAAGTAAAAGTGATGAATGTTGAAGCGGATGGAAAGATTGGTCTTTCAATTCGTAAGGCAAAGCCTCAAGTTGAGAGACCAGAACGTCCTCAACGTCCACGTCGTGACAATCGCTCTAACGATCGTAACGAACGCCACCAGCCAAAAGAAAACTTTGAGCAAAAAATGGCACGTTTCTTAAAAGACAGTGATGAGCGTCTAGCAACAATTAAACGTGCAACAGAGTCTAAACGCGGTGGTCGCGGTGCTAGAAGAGGGTAGTTTGCTGACTGTTTTAATCGTAGAAAAAGTGTGTTAAATAACGTGGGGATTGGTTTTTGTTAAGGACAAAGGCTGATCCCTTTTTGTATTGATTGCGTCAAACAGTATGTGAATTTTTATTGGGTACTTGAGAGCAGGACAATGATGTGAACATGGTAAAAAGAATTTATTTCAATCGCAATAAAAAAGCACGTAATTCAATTTTTTTATAAATTGAAGTTACGTGCTTGTAGTGCATAGGAAGCTACCACTATATGTTTTTCTATAGTGTAGATGTTGGTCCTTTTTTCTTTTTAGGTGCTGGCACAGTTGGCTGTTCGATGGAATCTTTAGCTAGTTTTTCAGTCGGATGGACTACCATTTTTACTAGTAGAAACACGCCATATATGCTAATAATTAGTCCAGTGAATAATAATAATAGTTGTATGACAAATGGCAATTTAATGAGGATCGATATGAGAATAATCATCGAGCCACTGCCGCAAATTAGAGCGGCTTTAGTTAATGAACTCAAAGAAAGTAAACCTCCAATAACAAGTACATTTTAATCTAAGTATGCCACAATTTTTGCAAGGTGACATAACAAAAGAACGAACTATCCTCATGCAGCCATTTGTATTTGTCGAAACATCTTAGTTGATGGTTGTACTAAGTTTATGACATTGCACTGAATTTTTCATAGAAAAAGCGTCTCAGAAGCAATTCTGAGACGCTTTTTTGCACGATGACCCCTACGGGATTCGAACCCGTGTTACCGCCAATATTCTGATGGAGCGGAAGACGAGGTTCGAACTCGCGACCCCCACCTTGGCAAGGTGGTGTTCTACCACTGAACTACTTCCGCATATCCCTTTTTAAAGGACAAATTAAATAATACAAGCGATCATAACAAGTGTCAAGTATCTTTATAAAAAAAGTTAAAAAAATCCGCGATAAATGAAAACATATAGAACGAGTGAACAACTTCTGTGTTAGCTGCCGCCGTTAAGAGTAAATAATATTACTGTCATTTGTACACTTTGACTATCTTTATCTTAATCATTTTGTAGGAATTTGTTCTTGTCTAGTAATTATCATGTAGATTTTCAACTCTCACAGTAAAGAAAACTACTGAGGGTATGTACCGACCAGTTTTTATAGTAGTTGCTGCCATTTCTCGTATTTATGCATACGTATTCGTCGAAATATTTATATTTTTTTCTGTCATCGTCAGACAATCTTTCCGCACATAATTTCTTATAATAGCCAAAAGTGTAGAAAGGGGATATTGAAATGACAAGTGTTGAATGGTATGAAACAGAGAATGTAGAAGACCAAAAATTAGGGGCGAAAAAAAGACAATTATTACTAGGCTCTCTATTTTTTTTAACATCCTTTTTTTTAGCTCAGTCTGTTGTGTTTGAAGCAGCTGTACCTTTCTCCGTCCCTTTTTGGGCAATTATTCGTAGTAAATATAAAGAATATGCCAAGTTTGTGCTATTTGGAAGTTTGATTGGGTGTTTTTTTCTCGAATTTGGACAAGTTGTCATTTTGGCCTTACAAATAGTTATGTATGAATGCATCATGCGTTTTCGCTACTGGCAGTTGCCCCAAAGTATAGCCGTTTCATTAGCTGTAATACTGATCCAAATTCTGTGGCAGGGAGTTGTGTATCAGGGCTTACCGCCAGTACTTGTACAGTTTTATGTGGGGTGTGAAGCAGCCTTAGCACTAATCATGACATTATTTATGCAGGTCTTGTTTGTAAACTCCTATGAATGGTTTACTAGCCATTGGACATACGAAAAGCTTGGCTCAGGGTTAGTGGTATTTGCCGCCATGCTCACGGGGATGCAGACAGTGGTTATTAGTTATTTTTCATTGCCAATCTTTTTATTACAGTTACTTATTTGCTTTGGCGCTTTGGTAGGGAGTGTACCTTTAGCCACGGTAATCGGGGCGGTGCTTGGAACGCTAATAGGTGTTGCAAAGCTTTCTTTTACAGGTATGTTATCTGTTGCTACTTTAACCGGGCTATGTGCTGGTATGGGAGCTCGAGCGGGGAGATTTGGCGTGGCGATTGGCAGTATAATGCCAAGTGTGTTTTTTTTATTTTACGATGCAACATTGCCGTTAGATAGCGTATATTTTACATCAATTGTTATTGGAAGTATTGTTTTCTTAGTCATTCCGAAAAGCTATTCGGATAAGGTGAGGGACAAGTTGTTTCCACAACGTGAAGAGGTATTATTGGCACGTCAGCATTGGTTGACAGAGCATGTCACATATAAGTTAGAGCATTTTCAACACTTTGTACAATTCATGAAGGAACTGGTATTTGAGCGTTTTATGACAGCTCCTGTAGAAGCGAAGGAAGAAGTCGCACCAATGAATACATGTTTAAGCTGCTTTCGTTATGATAGGTGCTGGGGGGCACAAAATAATGGTATGGACAAGCTGATGACAGATTGGTTCCATATGAAGGGCGTGGGGAAAGAGTCATCCATTCATCGCGTAGAAGACCAAATACGCTATAAATGTGTAAAATCGACGAAGATTTTCGAAGAGTTAGATACAGAGCTGTATAGAGAGCGCATTAATGGCCAATATTTCCACGGGAAGAAAATGATCGCACTGCAATTACGTGATATGAGCAATCATCTAAATCAGTTAATTGCGGAGATGAAGGAAGAGACTATTTCTTTCGTCAGTGTGGAAAAAGATATTGTTCAACGTTTGAAGGATGCACATATCGAGTGTTTTCAGCTAGATGTGTTAAGCAATAAGGCAGGTGCACGAAAAATTGTATGTGCTTTAGCGCCTGCACAAGTCAATTGGGAGGATGATACGACATTAGCGGAACGGATGATCTTGCCAATATTATATGAAATTTTCGATGAACCTTTTGAAATTGACAAGGTAGTTGCGTGTGATGTACCATTTCGCCACATTCAAGTTAGCTTTAGGTCTGCTATTAGCTTCGAAGTAGAGTATGATATATATAGTATGTCAAAAGATGCAACATTGTACTCTGGCGACTCTCATGCCCTATTTCAATTGCACCCAGGGCTCTTTGCAATTTTATTGTCAGATGGTATGGGACAGAGTAAAGAAGCTCAACATGAGAGTAGGAAATTGATTCACTTGATGCGTGAATGTTTAAATTTCAATATGAACCCAGAGACAGCCATGCATACCTTGCATTATGTAATGTCATTGAAGCAGCAAAATGATATGTATGCAACACTCGATTTTGCCCTTGTTGACTTGCAACATGGTGATTTATGGTCATGGAAGGCTGGCGGTATGTCTACGTATATCTTACGTGGTAAAGAGGTGTTGAAGGTTGAAAGTAATGCTGCACCAGTTGGATTCTTGTCTATTTCAGCGGTTGAGGCTGAAAAAAGAAAGCTGAAGGCGGGGGATGTCATTCTCATGCATTCAGATGGCTTGTTTTCAAGTGTAGCTGATTGGGATGAACAGGAAGAGACATTTTTAGCTCAAGCACAGCAGGTTGCTGGCACAAATAAATCGATTCAAGAAAAATTAACTACAATCATGCAGTCTTTCCAAGCTTATTATGAAATAGAGGATGATTGTACAGTATTGATGTTAGAAGTTACACATGTTGTCCCAACTTGGGCTGTATTTAGACCAGTACAATACTCCATGAGTAAATCATCATAAAAGAATACGAAAAGGGGAGGAGAAGCGTTTGTCATTTGAATTAAAAGTTAAACAATTTATTGAAGAAGAGCAATTATTACAGCAAGACGACCATCTTCTCGTCGCCGTTTCGGGCGGTGTAGACTCAATGGCATTGCTCCATTATTTTGTAAAAACAAAAAAACAATGGGGAGTTAAAATAGAAGCAGTGCATGTCGATCATATGCTGAGAGGTGAGGCATCAGCGGAGGATAGAGCTTTTGTACAAAGATATTGCAACAAATACGGCATTATCTTACATGCAACGGCTATCCCGATACCTGAAATTATGGCTTTGGAAAATGGTAACTCACAGCTTATTTGTCGCAGAGAGCGCTATCGTTATTTTGGAGAAGTCATGCAAAATACGGTGGCTACCAAGCTTGTAACTGCACATCATGCGGACGACCAACTGGAGTCAGTATTAATGGCCCTGACGAAAAATGCAACGATGAATAGTATGCAAGGTATTCGCCCACAGCGTTTTTTTGAAGGAAAATCATTAATTCGTCCGTTTTTAACGGTTACAAAAACCGAAATAAGGGAATATTTACAGAAGCAAGGTTTAGATTATAGAGAAGATGCTAGCAATAATAAAGACGTTTATGTACGAAATCGTTTCAGACACCATGTAGTACCTTTATTGAAAGTAGAAAATCCACGAGTGGCAGAACAGGTGAGTCATTTTACACAGCATTTGCAAGAAGATGAGGCATTCTTGATGACACTGGCACATGAGGTATTTTCAAAGATAGTGAACAGAAACAACGGAAATATGTATAGTATGAAAATTGAAGCATTTCAATTGGTACCACTTGCTTTACAAAGGAGACTCATTTTAATACTATTAAACTATCTTTACAAAGATTCAAATACGATACAAAGTTATGCATTAATGACTTCGCTTTCAAAGCTATGTGATACGACGGCGGGTTTTGCTGAAGTTCACTTGCCAGAAGGTTTTATAGCAGTTCGTAGTTACGGAAAATTAACGATTCACCAGAAAGAATCATTCGAAGACCAAACTGCTATTGAAAAACAGATACTTTCGATTGCAAATAGTTGGATAACATTGTCAAATGGTGTACGACTGTGCTTAGTTAAGTTACCTGAATTATCAACTGAATTGCTGTCGGATACTGCACAACTTTTTTATTTTAACGCTAGCAAACTTACACTTCCGCTCTATGTTAGGGCACGTAAGGAAGGAGACCGAATGCTGTTAAAAGGAATGGATCAGCCGAAACGCTTATCTCGCCTTTTTATAGATGAAAAGATTCCTTTAAATGAGCGAAATAGCTGGCCGTTACTGATTTCTCAATCTGATGAGGTCGTAGCGGTAATTGGTGTGCGTATGGGTGTTTTCTTTTCAACAACCGCACAACCAAACGATGATACAGTGCTCATCGTAGACTAATGGTCTTTGTAAAATATTTCACCCTTATATAGGCTGAAAATTTTTGATACACACGAGGAGGAATCGATATGTTACAAAATGACATCGAAAAAATTATGATTACGGAAGAACAATTGCAAGAAAGAATTGCTGAGCTTGGTGCTCAATTGACAGAGGAATACCAAGATTCATTCCCGCTAGCTGTAGGTGTACTTAAAGGAGCGATGCCTTTTATGACCGACTTGATGAAACGTTTTGATTCTTTCATCGAGCTAGATTTTATGGATGTCTCTAGCTATGGAAATGCTACGGTTTCATCTGGTGAAGTGAAAATCTTAAAGGACTTAAATACAAGTGTTGAGGGACGTGACGTATTAATTATCGAGGATATTATCGATAGTGGTTTAACTTTAAGCTACCTGGTTGATTTATTTAAATACCGTAAAGCAAAATCCATCAAAATCGTAACACTTTTAGACAAACCATCAGGTCGTAAAGTGAACCTATCTGCAGATTATGTTGGTTTTAAGGTACCAGATGGATTTGTTGTTGGTTATGGTTTAGACTATGCAGAGAAGTACCGAAACTTACCGTATATCGGCATTTTGAAGCCAGCGGTATACTCTTTTTAATTTTAAATAGTTAATCTGCATACGCTAGCTGTATAAAATTAAAGCCTCCAGCGGATGCTATAGATTTTGACATGTGTTAGCACAATTCAAAATCTTGACACATTGTTTAACTGTACGAAAGTATGGTGCTAGGTACAATTAAGCTGGAACGTAATTTGCTACAAATAAATATGTTTAGATTTTGACAAAAATCGAACGAAACTTTTTTTAAGTAAGGCTTTTCGTTGTATGATGAAATCATGATATGTTAAGATTTTACTTATAATTTTTCTGTTTGTAATGAGGAGGCTGGAGATGAATCGAATATTTCGATATACCATATTTTATTTACTGATTTTCTTAGTGATTATCGGTATATTTGGTACTTTCAACGGTGGTAAATCGCCAACGAAAGAAATTACTTATCCGGAGTTTTTAGAGGCTCTTGATAAGAATGAAATTACAGAAGCAAAAATTCAACCTGATAAATCAGTTTATATCGTTGAAGGTTCAATGAAAGGCTATGAAAAAGGCGAAAGTTTTACAGTGAACCTACCACGTGACAATCAATCATTAATGGATCGAATCGATGCTGCTGCGAAGGATAAGAATAGCAATATTGATTTTTTAAAAGCACCAGAAACTAGCGGATGGGTACAGTTTTTCACAGGGATTATCCCATTCATCATCATCATCTTCTTATTCTTCTTCCTAATGAGTCAATCTCAAGGTGGCGGCAATAAAGTAATGAGCTTTGGTAAAAGTAAAGCTAAACTTTATGATGATCAAAAGAAAAAAGTTCGTTTTACAGATGTAGCGGGTGCAGATGAAGAGAAGGCGGAACTTGTAGAGGTTGTTGACTTCTTAAAGGATCACCGCAAATTCACTGAAATCGGTGCACGTATTCCAAAAGGTATCTTACTTGTAGGTCCTCCAGGTACAGGTAAAACGTTACTTGCTCGTGCGGTAGCGGGTGAAGCTGGCGTTCCGTTCTTCTCAATTTCAGGTTCTGACTTCGTAGAAATGTTTGTCGGTGTCGGTGCATCACGTGTTCGTGATTTATTTGAAAACGCGAAGAAAAATGCACCATGTATCATTTTCATCGATGAAATTGATGCTGTAGGTCGCCAACGTGGCGCAGGTCTTGGTGGTGGACACGATGAGCGTGAACAAACACTGAACCAATTGTTAGTTGAAATGGATGGCTTTGGAGCAAATGAAGGTATTATTATCATCGCCGCAACAAACCGCCCAGATATTTTAGATAAAGCATTATTACGTCCTGGTCGTTTTGACCGTCAAATTACAGTAGGGCATCCTGATGTAAAAGGTCGTGAAGCGATTTTAAAAGTGCATGCACGCAATAAACCTTTAGCAGATTCAGTTGATTTAGGAGCTGTAGCGCAACGTACACCTGGTTTCTCAGGTGCGGACTTAGAAAACTTATTAAACGAAGCAGCTCTTGTAGCGGCACGTAAAAGTAAACGTTCGATAAATATGGCAGATATCGATGAGGCATCTGACCGAGTGATTGCAGGTCCGGCGAAAGCTAGTCGTGTGTATTCAGCCAAAGAGAAAAAACTTGTTTCCTTCCATGAGGCGGGGCATGTGGTTGTGGGTCTAGAACTTGATGAAGCGGATACAGTACACAAAGTAACAATCGTTCCTCGTGGTCAAGCGGGCGGTTATGCGATTATGTTACCGAAGGAAGAACGTTTCTTCACAACAAAACAAGAGCTTTTAGATCGCATAGCGGGCCTTCTTGGTGGTCGTGTAGCTGAGGAAATTGTACTGGGAGAAGTATCCACTGGTGCACATAATGACTTCCAAAAGGTAACAAGCATAGCTCGTGCAATGGTTACGGAATATGGTATGAGTGAGAATCTTGGCGCTATGCAATTTGGCTCAAGTCAGGGTGGCAATGTATTCTTAGGACGTGACTTTAATTCTGATCAAAATTATTCAGATTCGGTTGCCTATGAAATTGATAAAGAAATGCAAAAAATTATCGATACGCAATATGAGCGTACGAAACGTATTTTAACGGAAAAACGTAATTTACTTGATTTAATTGCCACAACGTTGATGGAAAAAGAAACATTGAACGCGCAAGAAATTGAGCATTTACGTGATCACGGGGTTTTACCAGAACCAGAGGTTGTTGAACAACTTGATGCTCCAAAAGTTGAAGCGCAGCCAATGTTAGAAAAGGTTAGTCAACAACCAGTTCTAAAAAAAGAGCTACTAAGTGATGAACCGAATCCAACAACAGCTGATTTACCGAAAGACGATGGTGAGCGACAAGATACACCAAAAGGTTTCGATGAAAAACGTGATTAATTACGTAATGGACTGTTTACGAATTTCGTAAACAGTCTTTTTCTTTGCCTTTTTTTAGCATAAAGCTTTAGGATATAGTTAGTGTATTGTGCATTTGCATAATAAATGGATAGGAGTGTTGAACATGGGAAACGTAACATTGAATAATGGTCTTGAAATGCCGTTAGTGGGCTATGGGGTCTTTCGTGTGCCACAAGGCGAGGACTTGGCAGAGGCCGTGAAAACAGCCATTGCAAAAGGTTATCGTAGTATAGATACAGCGCAAGTGTATCGGAACGAAGAAAGTGTTGGACAAGGAATTCGTGCAGCAATCGCTGAAGGATTAGTAACACGTGAAGAACTATTTGTGACATCAAAGGTGTGGAACGACGGGCTTTCCTATGAAGAAACACTTACAGCCTATGATCGTAGTCTAGAAAAATTAGGGTTAGAATATTTAGACCTATATTTGGTTCATTGGCCTGGTATAGATACAAATCATATTGAAGCATATAAAGCGCTTGAAAAAATTTATCAAGATGGTCGTGTGCGCTCAATTGGTGTAAGCAACTTTCATGTGCACCATCTAGAAAATTTATTGAGAGAGACAACGGTTATCCCAGTTATCAATCAAATTGAATTCCATCCGCATTTAACGCAAGAGGAAGTGCGCGCATATTGTAAGGAACATGCTATTCAAGTGGAGGCATGGTCACCACTGATGAATGGTGCCTTGTTGGAGGAAGAATTGATTCAAGAGTTAGCAGCAAAATATAGCAGAACACCAGCACAAATTGTTTTACGTTATGATGTTCAGCATGGTGTTGTAACAATTCCAAAAACAATGACGCCTGCTCGTATGACAGAAAATCTAGATGTCTTTAATTTTTCGCTGACGGATGAAGAAATGGCGAAGTTAGATGCAATAAACGATGGCTTGCGTTGTGGTCCAGACCCTGAAAAATTTAATTTTAAATAATGTTTCAAGGAGCAACCTTCAGTACATGTTGGTTTGCTCCTTTTGTCATGAGTATGATTGCTATTTCCTTGGTTTAAAATTATGGTATCATTTTCTAAAGTGTTCTAACTTTTATCAGTAGAGAGCTTTGCTGAGCTCAGTTCAACAAGTTGTTAATTCAGTGGACGTTAGAATGCCTACTGAATAAAGTTATAGCCTCTAAAGAATGTCGCAGAATAGCAATCGTGTTGATTGACTTTGTGCGAACAAAGTACAAACTCATTAGACTGAAAAGCGGACAGGAAAACTTTCGTCGAGGCACAAGGGATATGGAGGCTTCAGGCATGATTTTAGTATTAGATGCAGGAAATTCAAATATAGTATTAGGCGTTTATGATGCTAATGACCAACTAGCATACCATTGGCGAATGGTGACCGATCTTCATAAAACGGAAGATGAGTATGCGATGCAAGTACAGGCATTTTTTCATCATGCAGGCATTTCATTTGAACAAATTACAGGCATTATTATATCCTCGGTTGTACCGCCAATAATGTTTTCATTAGAAGCGATGTGCCGGAAGTATTTTCAAAAAAAACCTCTTGTCGTGGGTCCGGGTGTGAAAACAGGATTAAATATTAAATACGAAAATCCAAGAGAAGTTGGCTCAGATCGTATAGTTAATGCTATAGCAGCGCTTGATGAATACAAGACACCACTCATTATTGTTGATTTTGGTACGGCGACAACATTTTGTTATTTGAATGAAAAGGGCGACTATATGGGTGGTGCTATTGCTCCGGGTATTACCATTTCCACAGAGGCATTGTATACGCAGGCGGCTAGATTACCACGTATCGAAATAATGCAACCTACACATATTGTTGGGAAAACAACCGTTTCTGCAATGCAGGCGGGAATTTTTTATGGCTTTGTTGGGCAAGTTGAGGGCATCGTTAATCGCATGAAGGCACAAAGTAAGGAAGAGCCGCTTGTTATTGCAACTGGTGGGTTAGCAAATTTAATTGCTGGAGAGACGCAAGCTATTGATGTAGTCGATCCGTTTTTAACATTAAAAGGCTTATATAAGCTATATAAACGCAACTACTAAGAAATGAGGGACTATCATCTATGAAAGATTATTTAGTAAGAGGTTTAGGGTTTAATGGGCAGGTCCGTGTTTTTGCAGCCTGTACAACAGCGACAGTGGGAGAAGCCCAACGTCGTCACAATACATGGCCGATCGTGTCGGCGGCACTTGGTCGTTCCATGACAGCGGGTGTAATGATGGGAGCTATGTTGAAAGGTGAAGAAAAAATTACCGTTAAAATTGAAGGTGATGGTCCAATCGGTCCTATGGTGATTGATAGTAATGCCAAGGGTGAAGTTCGTGGCTTTGTGACAAATCCACACGTGCATTTTGATTTAAATGAGTACGGTAAGTTAGATGTGCGTGCAGGTGTTGGGACAGAGGGTGCATTAACGGTTGTAAAAGACCTTGGCCTACGTGATATGTTCTCCGGACAAACGCCAATCGTATCAGGGGAAATTGCAGAAGACTTTACTTACTATTTTGCTACTTCTGAGCAGGTGCCATCATCTGTAGGTTTGGGTGTATTAGTAAATCCGGATAACACGATTCTTGCAGCTGGTGGTTTTATTCTTCAGCTAATGCCAGGCTGTGAAGAAGAAACAATAAATGAAATCGAGCAACATCTTGCGACTTTAGAGCCTGTTTCAAAAATGATTGAAAAAGGCTTCACACCAGAACAAATTTTAGAAGCTGTTTTAGGGAAAGATCATGTCCGAATTTTAGATTCAATGCCGGTTGAATTTAAATGTCAATGTTCAAAAGAGCGATTTGGTGCAGCAATTTTAGGATTGGGGTCAGCAGAAATACAAGAAATGATTGTAGAAGATGGCCAAGCGGAAGCGCAATGTCATTTCTGTTTAGAAACATATCATTTTGCAAAAGAAGAGCTAGAAGGGTTCATCGATGAGCTCAACGCGTAATCGACGGCCTCTAGCTTCTACCACATCCAACCAAACGCACTTATCGCAACGTCGTTTAAAGACGAAACCGGTTTTAATAGTACTCGCTATTTTGTTATTAGGAAATGTTTTATGGTTTATAGCTTGGATGGTTCCCAATAAAGCACAGGAAATCGGTAGTGACGAACAAGTTGCTACCATTGACGGTGATGCTATAACACGCCAAGAGTGGATGATTGCTATGGAAGAACGTTATGGCAAAGAGACATTACAAAATTTAGTCAATGAATCCGTAATGGAGAAGGCAGCAAAAAAATTTAAAATTAAAGTATCGGATAAAGAAATTGATTTAGAGCTTGCTTTAATGCGCTCAGCTCAAGATAAATTCGATACGGCAATGCAAAACCTCTCAGCTGAACAACTACGACAAAAAATACGTTCGCAGCTTATTTTAGATAAGGTACTTACAAAAGATGTGGTCATTAAAGAGGATAGTATAGAAAAATACTATGAGGAAAATAAGGCCCTTTACAATATTGAAACAAGCTATCGTACAGATTTTATCGAAGTAGAATCCAAAAAAGAAGCTGAGGAAGCATTAAGCGAACTGAAAAGCGGTTCTGATTTTTCAGTACTAGCCCGTGAAATTTCAGTGGATAGTGCATCCGCAAGTTTAGGTGGAGATATTGGCTTTTTAACAGACAAACAGGACAATATCGAGCCTGCAATACTGAAGGCAGCTAAAGCATTATCAGCTAAAGAGGTTAGTAAGGTATTTAAGCTAGATAATGGCCACTATGGCATTGTGCAAGTGCAAGAAGTAATAGAGGGTCAATCCTTTACATATGACGATGTGAAAGAACATATTGAACGTGAGCTTGCACTAGAACAGTTACCACAGTCTATGACACCAGAAGCATTTTGGTCAGAATTTAAAGCAACTTGGTACTACGGAGAAGAAAAGAAATGATGAGAAGCCAGAAAGTTGCATACTTTCTGGCTTCTAATAAATATTCTGAAAATATAAGTTTTATTTATTGACAATCGAATGGAAAACTTGATAAAATACAAAATAAGTAAAACCTATAAAAATAGTAGGGATTGGGAGTGGGATGATCAATGAGTAAATTAGCAAACTCAGTAGCTGAATTAGTTGGTAAAACGCCAATCGTAAAATTAAATCATGCAACAAATGAAAATGAAGGTACAGTATACGTAAAATTAGAATATTTTAACCCAGGTAGTTCAGTAAAAGACCGTTTAGCATTAGCGATGATCGAAGCAGCTGAAAAAGATGGTACTTTAAAACCTGGTGGCACAATTATTGAACCAACTTCGGGTAATACAGGGATTGGTTTAGCTATGATTGCTGCGGCAAAAGGCTATAAATCGATTTTAGTAATGCCAGAAACGATGAGTTTAGAGCGTCGTAATTTATTGCGTGCTTATGGTGCAGACCTTGTGTTAACACCAGGGCCAGCAGGTATGAAAGGTGCAATTGCAAAAGCAGAAGAATTATCTGCAGAGCATGGCTACTTCCTCCCACAACAATTCACAAACCCAGCAAATGCTGTTGTTCACCGTTTAACAACAGGTCCTGAAATCGTAGAAGCATTCGAAGGTTTAAAATTGGATGCATTTGTAGCGGGTGTTGGTACAGGTGGTACAATCACAGGTGCTGGTGGCGTATTAAAAGAAAAATACCCAGAAATCGAAATTATCGCTGTTGAACCAAAAGATTCCCCAGTGTTGTCAGGCGGGCAACCGGGTCCACATAAAATCCAAGGTATTGGTGCTGGCTTCGTACCTGAAGTTTTAGATACAGATGTTTATTCTTCAGTATTCCCTGTAGAAAACGAAATTGCTTTTGATGTAGCTCGAAAAGTTGCGCGAGAAGAAGGTATCTTATGTGGTATTTCTTCAGGTGCAGCTATCTACGCTGCCATTGAAACGGCTAAACGTTTAGGAAAAGGTTCAAACGTTCTTGCCATTGTTCCTTCAAATGGTGAGCGTTACCTATCAACTCCTTTATATCAATTTGAAGACTAATCTTACTTTTTGTTACGAGACTCCATTAATTGGAGTCTCGTTTTTCATTTCGCAAAAAAAATTAGCCTCTCTGCATTTTTCACGTTAAGATGGAATCACATCATAAGTTTTAAAGGGGAGTTGCAACGTGAGGACATTACATACGACAACATTGACGATGGATGCAGACGCATTTTTTTATAGCTATAAAAGGCAAACAGAAGAAGAACAGGCACATGTTTTTTTAGAAAGTGGACGTGGAGGACATTTTAACATTGCTGCTTGGCAACCATTAGCAACAGCACAGTCGATTGAGGATGGCTTGCATGTAAGATGGAGAAATGGGAATAGCGAAATTTTATACGGGGAACCACTTGCTTTACTGGAAGAATTAGTCGCAAAATATCAAATTCCTTATAATGGGGAGCTCCCTGTTTTCCAGGGGGGAGCGATTGGCTTTGTGTCTTATGATTATGCACGCAAAATTGAAGTGTTGCCAGAGCTAGCGACGGACGATTTGGCTGTGCCAGATATTTATTTTTACATTTTTGACTGCTGGGCCGTACATGATGTAAAGACGAACAGCGTTACGCTTATGAAACTAGAAGGCTGTGATGTGAATCTGGAGGAGCGATCACATGCATGGCAGGCTGCAGCTCAAGAAGGCTTTGCTACACGCAAATTCGAAAAGGCAAGTGCAGTTGAGGTTGTAAATGATGAAAGTGAATTGCTCGTATCTTTGGCGGGGACTGATTTTGAAGCGGCAGTAAGTAAAATCCAAACATATATCGCGCAAGGGGATGTATTTCAGGTGAATTTGTCTGTACGTCAATCAAAAAAATTAAATGCTACAGCTATGGATGTGTATGAGGCATTACGTGCATTTAATCCTTCACCTTATATGGCTTACATTGAAGCGCCTGATTTTGCTGTTGTATCTGGTTCGCCAGAGTTGCTAGTGAAACGCCACGGAAGAGATTTATCAACGCGACCAATTGCAGGAACGCGCCCAAGAGGTAAATCACAAGAGGAAGACTTAGCATTAGCACAGGAATTAATTGATAACGAGAAGGAACGCGCTGAGCATGTGATGCTTGTCGATTTAGAACGTAATGATTTAGGGAGAGTATCAGCCTATGGAACTGTTGAGGTAGACGAGTTCATGGTTATTGAACGCTACTCACATGTAATGCATATTGTTTCTAATGTTCGGGGTGAAATAGCTGAAGGCAAAACCAATGCTGATGTAGTTCGTGCGATGTTCCCGGGTGGAACCATTACAGGGGCACCTAAAATACGAACAATGGAAATAATTGAGGAACTAGAGTCAGTGCGTCGAGGGTTATATACAGGGTCCATCGGCTGGTTAGGCTATACGGGTGATATGGAGTTTAATATTGTGATACGAACAGCATTTATCCAAGATGGCGTAGCCCATATTCAAGCAGGTGCAGGTATAGTTATTGATTCTATTCCAGCAAGGGAATACCAAGAGTCTTTAAATAAGGCGAAAGCGATGTGGCAGGCAAAGGCGATGGCAGAGGAGCGAGTAAAATGATTTTAATGATTGATAACTATGATTCTTTTACGTATAACCTTGTTCAGTATTTTGGAGAGTTTGGGCATGAACTGGTCGTGAAGCGAAACGATGTGTTAACGGTGCAAGATATTGAACAGCTTGCCCCAGATATGATTGTTATTTCCCCAGGGCCATGTAGTCCAAACGAAGCCGGAGAAAGCCTAAATATCATCAAGTATTTCGCGGGAAATATTCCGATTTTAGGGGTTTGTCTCGGTCATCAAGCAATTGCACAAGTTTTTGGTGGCAATGTTATTCGTGCTGAGCGATTAATGCACGGTAAGACATCTCCAGTGTTGCATGCTGAGATTGGCCTACATACAGGT
Organism: Lysinibacillus sphaericus OT4b.31; assembly: GCF_000392615.1. Taxonomy (GTDB): domain Bacteria; phylum Bacillota; class Bacilli; order Bacillales_A; family Planococcaceae; genus Lysinibacillus; species Lysinibacillus sphaericus_B. The sequence goes on from NZ_KB933398.1 coordinate 77,777, forward strand.
ATGCCAAATCCATTTCAAGCAACTCGTTATCACTCGCTTATTGTAGAGAAGGATTCATTACCAGAATGCTTCGAAGTGACAGCATGGACTATGGAAGGTGAAATTATGGGTATTCGACATAAGGATTATCCAATTGAAGGTGTTCAATATCATCCCGAGTCTATCATGACAGAGCAGGGCAAAAAACTGTTGCACCATTTTATAGAACTGTACGTAGAGGGAGCAAGATAAATGCAGTGCTGGATGAACGGAAATTATATAGCGGCAGCAGATTTACGAATTTCCCCATTTGATCATGGTTTTTTATATGGGCTTGGTTTTTTTGAAACATTTCGAACATACAACGGGAAAGTGTTGGATTGGGCGGCTCATATAGAAAGGTTACAGGCAGCTCTTGCGCAATACCGTATTTACATGCCCTATTCAAAGGATGATTTACTTGCAGTGATCGACCATTTAAATATTGTGGCTGGCGGTCAAGATGGTTATTTTCGTATAAATGTATCGGCTGGAGATCATGGAATTGGTTTACAGCCAATGGAGTATAGGAAGCCAAATGTAATCGTTTTTCGTAAGGAGTTACATGATACCCCTCGTGGCAAGGAAAAAACAGCGCGATGGTTAGAGACACGACGTAATACTCCTGAATGTGATATTCGTGTGAAGTCACATCATTATGGCAATAACGTTTTAGGGCGCTTTGAATTGCCGTCTTTGGTGGAACAAGAAGGTTTCTTTTTAACGGGTGCTGGCTATGTAGCGGAAGGCGTTACATCTAATATTTTTTGGGTGAAAAATGATATACTATATACGCCTTCCTTAGAGGCGGGCATCTTACCTGGGATTACACGGGCATGGGTAATTGAGCGAGCGCAGTCTCTTGGCATTAAAGTGCAGATAGGGCTTTTTGCTAAAAATGAGACAGAGCAAGGTACAGAATGCTTTATTACAAATTCTGTGCAAGAGCTTGTTCCAATTCGAGCATTAGAGAACGTGCAGCTACTTGGCAATAAAGGACCTATTTATTTGCGATTACATGAAGCGTTCGTAAAGGAAATGGAACAAGGATAAAAGGAGTATCAATATGCTAGAAAAATATAAAAATCCGTTAACGATTAACGGAATTACTTTAGACTATACTAGGGAAACGTTTGTCATGGGGATTTTAAATGTCACGCCTGATTCTTTTTCAGATGGAGGCAAGTACAATAACGTCGCGTCAGCTGTCGAACAAGCGAAGAAGATGGTAGCTGAAGGAGCTAAAATTATTGATGTTGGCGGTGAATCCACACGGCCGGGCTATGAGCGCATTTCCGATGAAGATGAGATTGGACGTATTGTGCCGGTTATTCAAGCCTTGCTTGCGGAAGTGCCAGCTATTATTTCAGTTGATACGTATAAAGCGAATGTGGCACGTGCAGGGATTGAAGCAGGTGCACATATCATTAACGATATTTGGGGTGCAAAGGCAGAGCCTGCGATCGCCCAGGTTGCAGCACAACTAAATGTGCCTATCATTTTAATGCATAATCGTGAAAACCAGAACTATGGTGCTGATTTTTGGGCAACAGCACAGGCTGACTTAGAAGAAAGTATTACCATTGTCAAGAAGGCTGGTGTACCCGATCATCATATTATTTTAGACCCAGGTATCGGCTTTGCGAAAACGACAGCTCAAAATATTGAAATGATGCAGCATTTAGATGATTTAGTAGCTATAGGTTATCCCGTGCTACTGGCAACATCGCGTAAGTCAATGATTGGTAATGTATTGAAGCTTCCAGTTGAGGAGCGTTTAGAAGGTACCAGTGCAACAGTTGTTTATGGCATTGAAAAGGGGTGTCATATGATTCGTGTGCATGATGTGAAGGAAATGGCGCGTGCGACGTATATGACGGATGTGTTAGTGGGTAAACGACTGTACGAGGAGGAAGCTTAATGGATTATATTCATTTAAAGGACATGCAGTTTTATGGCTATCATGGTGTGTTAGAAGCGGAAACAACGCTCGGACAACGCTTCCGTGCCAATGTTTCACTCGCGGTGGATATGACTCAAGCTGGTGAAACGGATGATTTGGTATATACTGTGAATTATGCTGAGGTTTATGCGATATGTCGAGATATTGTAGAGGGTCAACCCTTCAAGCTAATTGAAGCGCTTGTATCAAAAATGGCAAACACCATACTCAAGGCATATCCTGACAAAGTTAAAGGTGTCCGTGTGGAGCTCATTAAGCCAGATCCACCGATACATGGCTATTACAAAGAGGTGTCTGTTGAAATGACAAGAGGTGAATTCTGATGAATAGGGTCTTTCTATCAATCGGGACAAATATTGGAGAGCGCTATGAAAATCTTCAGCATGCTATTAAGATTTTAATGGATAAAAAAAGAATAGAGGTTATCCGCATTTCTTCTATTTATGAAACAGCAGCTGTAGGCTATACGGATCAAGCGGATTTTTTAAATATTGCGGTCTATGTTAAAACGAGTTATTCTTCTTCTGAAATGTTGAAAATTTGTCAGTCGGTCGAAAACGAACTAGGGCGTATTCGTGAATTTCGTTGGGGTCCTCGAATCATTGACCTTGACATTTTACTCTATAATCACGAAAATATTGAAACAGAGAGCTTAATTGTTCCACATCCAAGAATGTATGAACGAGCTTTCGTGTTAGTACCACTGATAGAAATTACGCCTACTCCAGTGGGTGAGCAATTACAGCTAGCACATGAAACATTGAAACAGTTGAATTGTGAAAAAGAAGGCGTAACTTTATGGAAAGAATCACTAGAGCAAGATATCATATATGCCTTTAAGTAAGCCATACAACCTAAAGAGATACTTGTTATCAATGTGGATGACAATAATTACCCATTGAAAGCCGGATTTGATAAATGGACCATCTGAGGATTTATTACAATAATGGCATAGACATTAAAAATAGATATTTAGGGATTAAAGGGTGAGAACCCATTAGAAGGAGGAAATCAACGTTGAGTCAGACAACTGAGAAGCCGTTCCGAATTGGTGATATTGTTATGGACAACCGTGTCGTATTAGCGCCAATGGCTGGAATTTGTAATTCTGCTTTCCGGCTAACAGTTAAAGAATTTGGAGCAGGGCTTGTATATGCTGAAATGATTAGTGATAAAGGCATTGTCCATAAGAACGAAAAAACATTAAGTATGCTATATATTGATGAACGTGAAAATCCACTATCTTTGCAAATTTTTGGTGGAGATAAGGCGACGTTAGTAGAGGCCGCAAAGTATGTAGACGAAAACACAACAGCGGATATTATTGATATTAATATGGGATGCCCTGTCAATAAAATCATTAAATGTGAAGCGGGCGCTCGCTTACTTTTAGATCCAAATAAAATATACGAAATGGTAGCAGCTGTTGTAGATGCGGTGAGAAAACCTGTTAGTGTAAAAATGCGAATTGGCTGGGATGATCAACATGTATTTGCTGTTGAAAATGCTCAAGCTGCAGAACGTGCTGGTGCATCAGCGGTAGCAGTGCATGGCCGTACACGTGTTCAAATGTATGAAGGTAAAGCCAATTGGGATATTATTCGTCAAGTTAAAGAAAATATATCTATTCCTGTACTCGGAAATGGCGATGTGGAAACACCGCAAGATGCGAAGCGTATGCTTGAAACGACTGGAGTAGATGCAGTGATGATTGGGCGTGCTGCATTAGGAAATCCATGGATGATTTATCGTACGGTGCAGTATCTGGAAACAGGAGAATTAAAAGAAGAGCCAGGTGTACGTGAAAAAATTGATGTGTGTCTATTGCACTTCGAACGTCTTGTTCAATTAAAAGGTGAAAGCGTAGCCGTACGTGAAATGCGCAAGCATGCATCATGGTACTTGAAAGGTATTCGTGGTAACGGTAAAGCGCGTAATGCTATTAACCAAACAGAAACAGCTGTAGAGCTTCGTGCCCTATTAAATGAACTGGTGCATGAATATGAGGAACGTGAGTCTAATCTTCTTATACCAACAGCGAAAGAAATGATTCTATAAAAGAAAAAGGAGGCATCTCTAGTTGAGATGTCTCCTTTCAGATTGTAGACAAACTCAAAAATTGAGTTTGTTTACAGTCTTTTTTCTTTTCAAATAGAAGTTTCTATATGAACTTGTTGCTTTCCGCTACGGCGGACGCTTTTTGCGGGCATGGCGTCAGTCTCCTCGTCACTACGTTCCTGCGGGGACTTTTGCTCATGCTATTCTTTGCAGAAGTCGCCGCCTGCGCTCCAATCAACGAGTGGTCGTCTATAAACGATTGAGGTATCTGAAAATCATTGAACGTCCTATTTGGGTGCATCATCATCAAAGTGACATGAACAAAACTACAAACGTCGAAAAGAAACGATTGAACGTGTATTTGAAGAATAGCTCACTGGACATTCTATTTTTATTGAGAACTTTAATTATTTGAATTATTAATCATTTAGACTCTCGTGGAAATTAAACCGAAACAGATGAATACAACATTAAAATTGTGTACAATAGAAATATTATGGACGTAAACGCGGACAATTTAATAAGGAGTGAAACAAGTGTCAAACATAGAAGAATTAAATGATCAGCTTTTGGTGAGACGCCAAAAAATGACGACTATACGTGAAAATGGTCAAGATCCGTTTGGTAGCCGTTATGAACGAACGCATTTATCAACAGAAGTAATTGAACAATTTGCAGATCAAACAAAAGAACAGCTAGAAGAAAACCTTCAAGAGGTTATTATCGCAGGCCGTATTATGACAAAGCGCGGTAAAGGGAAAGCTGGCTTTGCACATATTCAAGATTTAAGCGGACAAATTCAAATTTATGTACGTCAAGATCACGTTGGTGAAGAGGCTTACGAATTATTTAAACAAGCTGACTTAGGTGATATCGTAGGTATCCGTGGTAACGTCTTCCGCACACAAGTAGGGGAGCTTTCAGTAAAAGCGGAAGGATTTACATTCCTTACGAAGGCATTACGTCCAATGCCAGAGAAATTCCACGGCTTACAGGATGTAGAGCAACGTTACCGTCAACGTTACTTAGACTTAATGACAAATGAAGATAGCAAAAATACGTTTATTACACGTTCTAAAATCATTCGCGCTATTCGAAACTATTTAGATAATGCGGGGTATTTGGAAGTTGAAACGCCAATGCTTCATACGATTGCTGGTGGTGCGGCGGCTCGTCCGTTCATTACACACCATAATGCGCTTGATATGGAACTATATATGCGTATCGCTATTGAATTGCACTTAAAACGTTTAATCGTTGGTGGACTTGAAAAAGTATATGAAATTGGTCGTGTTTTCCGTAACGAAGGAATTTCAACACGTCATAATCCTGAATTCACAATGATTGAGCTATACGAAGCATACGCAGACTACAAAGATATTATGTCTTTAACAGAGAACTTAATTGCACATGTAGCGCAAGAAGTTCTTGGTACGACAACAGTTCAATATGGAGAAGATGAAATCAAGCTCGCAGCAGGTTGGAAACGTGTCCATATGGTAGATGCCGTTAAAGAGGCTACAGGTGTAGATTTCTGGCAAGCTATGACAAAAGAACAAGCACAAGCGCTTGCTCAGGAACATGGAGTAGAAGTTAAACCTTCACATGAAGTGGGGCATATCATTAATGAGTTTTTTGAGCAAAAAGTAGAAGAGACACTTGTACAACCAACATTTGTATTCGGTCACCCAGTCGAAATCTCTCCACTAGCTAAGAAAAATCCAGAGGACGAGCGCTTCACAGATCGTTTTGAATTGTTTATCGTTCGTCGTGAGCATGCAAATGCCTTCACAGAACTAAATGACCCGATTGATCAGCGTGAACGCTTTGAAGCACAATTAGCTGAAAAAGAAGCAGGAAATGATGAAGCGCACGAAATGGATAATGATTTCGTAGAAGCGTTAGAGTATGGTATGCCGCCAACAGGTGGTTTAGGTATTGGTATTGACCGTTTAATCATGCTATTAACGAACTCACCATCAATCCGTGACGTACTATTATTTCCAACAATGCGCCACATCACGAAATAATGTCCTATTAAAAGGAGGCCCGAATAAAAAGGGCCTCCTTATTTTATTGAGATTTATAAAAAACAGGAGTATAGTAGAAAAACAATGTCATAGATTACACGAAAGTAAGAAGTCTTGGTGCTCGAAAAGTATATAAATAGCTTACTAATGACGAATTTATCACAAAAGATATTTTTATAGTAAAAACACTTGCACTCGTTGTAGATTCGTGATAAATTATTACTTGTCGTTAAGACGACGCAAGAAAAACATAACAAACTTAAAATTGCATCACAAAAAGAGGTTGACAACAACATCTTGCAATGATAGAATATAAAAGTTGTCACTTTTGACGAGTTGAAAAACTTCTGAAAAAAGTTGTTGACAACGAAAATGAGAAATGTTATGATATAAGAGTTGCTGAAAACAAAAAGCAACAACATGAACCTTGAAAACTGAACAAGCAAAACGTAATCAATAAAGTTTTTAGTAGCGAACTTCGGTGCGTGAACGAAACAAAATTTTGGACATCAAAATTGATGCCAGCAAAACAATTTGAGCTTATCAAATTTCTTTTATGGAGAGTTTGATCCTGGCTCAGGACGAACGCTGGCGGCGTGCCTAATACATGCAAGTCGAGCGAATGATGAGGAAGCTTGCTTCCTCTGATTTAGCGGCGGACGGGTGAGTAACACGTGGGCAACCTACCTTATAGTTTGGGATAACTCCGGGAAACCGGGGCTAATACCAAATAATCTCTTTTACTTCATGGTGAAAGACTGAAAGACGGCATCTCGCTGTCGCTATAGGATGGGCCCGCGGCGCATTAGCTAGTTGGTGAGGTAACGGCTCACCAAGGCGACGATGCGTAGCCGACCTGAG
>NZ_KB933398.1:84806-166082 GCF_000392615.1 Lysinibacillus sphaericus OT4b.31
CCCATACCGAACACGGAAGTTAAGCTCTTTAGCGCCGATGGTAGTTGGGGGCTTCCCCCTGTGAGAGTAGGACGTCGCTAGGCACACAAAACAGTTAGCTGATTGCTAGCTGTTTTTTTATATGTTCTTTAATAGATAGTTGGATAGCACGCATCTATAAATAATAAAGTTTTAATTGAAGAATTTTTTACTATATTTTATTAAAATATGAAAATAAACATTGTGTATTGAACATATTTATGTTATATTTATTAATGTCTTAATGAGGTCCCGTGGTGTAGCGGTTAACATGCCTGCCTGTCACGCAGGAGATCGCCGGTTCGATCCCGGTCGGGACCGCCATTTATTGATTATACAGCGCTTATGATATGAAAATATCATAAGCGCTTTTTTTATGTTGGCATAAAAAATTATCTTGAAAGAATATACAAATTGAAAAGAAGCCATGCACACGGATGTTATAGGAACTAAATTGTACATCATTACATATGAATAGTGAGACAAATAACATTTAAGCAAAAAAGTTTTTGAAGTTTCTCAAGCGACAGTGATGGATACTGATTTAGTAGTAGAGCGAATGTGTACGTTACGGGGGTGATTGTATGCGACATTACTACTTCTGGAGATTGATACATACAGGTATATTCATAGGATTATTAGTTATTTTGGGAGGCTGTGTAGATCGCATTATTGAAATAGAAGAGTCAAATACGTATCACTGGCAAAAAAATATGAATCAAACCGAATTTGAACAGTTAAAAGAGGGCATGACATATTTAGAAGTCATTGAAATTGCAGGAGGCTCTGGGGAAAAGGTAAAAAATAATCATTACCGCTGGGATGATGAAATACTGATGACGCAAGCCTATATAATTCAATTTAAGGATGAAAAATTGATAGGTAAAGAGGTTGTTATAATTAAGGGGCATTCGACTAGAGAGTAGACACGTCTTCAAAAGGATGACGTGTTTATTTTTTTTTGAAAATTGCTGGATGCTTTGAACATTTGCGCTTGTTTCGGTAAACTAGAAGTAATGTAGCTAAGAGAGGACAAAAAAATGATGTTTGAAATAATAATGAATTCACTTGAGGATACGGAACATTTTGCATTAAGGCTGGCGAATTTACTAGAAGCACAGGATACGATTACGTTAGAGGGGGATCTTGGAGCTGGTAAGACCACATTTACTAAGGCACTTGCAAAAGGATTAGGTGTGACGAGAACAGTTAATAGTCCAACGTATACAATTATTAAACAGTATGAGGGGCGTTTACCTTTTAATCATTTAGATGTATATCGATTGGCAGAAAGTGACGAAGATCTTGGCTGGGACGAGTTATTTTACGGAGATGCCGTGTCAGTTATTGAGTGGGCCCATTTAATTGAACAGGATTTACCGCGGGAACGTTTAGGAATTGAGATTCGTCGAATTGGGGAAAATGAACGTCAATTCGTGTTAACGCCTCATGGAGAGCGATATGAGGCATTATGTGAGGAGCTAATGAAATGATTTGGTTAGGAATTGAAACAGCGAATGCGCCGCTTTCTGTAGCTGTTGTAAAGGATGGCAAAGTAGTGGCGGAAGTTGTCCAAAATATTAAATTAACACATTCAGCAGGAGCGATGCCTGCCGTTGAAAATATTCTAGCGAATGCAGGGATAAAACCCAATGAATTAGATGGCATTGCTGTATCAGAGGGACCTGGTTCATATACGGGTGTACGCATCGGTGTAACGCTTGCTAAAACATTGGCATGGACATTACGCAAACCATTAGTAGGTGTATCTAGTTTAAAGGCATTAGCTGCAAATGCTACACTCTATGATGGACTAATTTGTCCTCTATTTGATGCACGTCGTGACAACGTCTACACAGCTGTTTATAAAGGAGCTGAACTCGATGTGGTTATAGAGGATTATCATGATCATATTGAGGGACTGTTAAGCCGTTTAAAGGCGTTTGAGTTGCCAATATTATTTATTGGAGCAGATGTTGATGCTTATTGGGGTAAGATCGTAGAGGTACTTGGTGATTACGCGCTTCGTACACCATTTAGTAATGACTTACCACGTGCTAGTGAGGTCGTACGGTTGGCAAGTATGCGAGACTTGCCAACTGTAGAGGCGATACATCACTTTATACCACAATACAAACGTATTGCAGAGGCTGAGGCAAATTGGTTAAGGGAACAAAAGGAGAAGGCCCATGAGCAGTAATGTTACATATCGGAAAATGTTATCTGATGATGTACCAGCAGTATTTGCAATTGAGCTTGCAACATTTCCAGTACCTTGGACGCTTGATTCTTTTTACTATGAAATGCATGAAAATCAGTATGCCTATTATGTGTTAGCAGTGGATGAAAGCAATAATATTATAGGTTTTTGTGGTATGTGGATGGTCATAGATGCTGCGCAAATTACGAATGTGGCTGTTACAGCGGCTACTCGTGGTCAGGGAATTGGAGAAGGCTTGATGCGAGAGGCGATACGCATTGCACGTGAACACGGAATGGATATAATGAGTCTAGAGGTGCGTGAGAGTAATATTGTGGCACAAAATCTTTATCGTAAGCTAGCGTTTCAAGATGGCGGCATACGTAAAGGCTATTATACAGATAACGGGGAGGATGCCCTTGTCATGTGGGTGAATTTATAATGGATAATCGAGTTATTTTAGCAATAGAATCGAGTTGTGATGAAACAGCAGCAGCAATCATTCGTAATGGCGCAGAGATTGTTTCAAATGTTGTCGCTTCACAAATTGAAAGTCATAAACGATTTGGTGGGGTTGTTCCAGAAATTGCATCACGTCACCATGTAGAACAAATTACAGTCGTCATTGAAGAGGCATTAGCAAAAGCAAATATGAAACCAGCAGATTTAGATGCAGTTGCGGTAACAGAAGGGCCAGGTCTTGTAGGAGCGCTGTTAATCGGTATAAATGCAGCGAAGGCTTTTGCATTTGCAAACAACTTGCCTATTTTAGGCGTACATCATATTGCAGGACATATTTATGCGAATGCACTGGTACAACCAATGGAGTTTCCACTACTGGCTCTTGTAGTATCGGGGGGACATACAGAACTGGTTTATATGAAAGCGCATGGCTCGTTTGAAGTAATTGGAGAAACACGTGATGATGCAGCAGGTGAAGCTTACGATAAGGTGGCGCGGGTATTGGGTTTGCCCTATCCTGGAGGACCGCGTATTGACCAATTAGCACATGAGGGGGGAGAAGCAGTTATTTTCCCTCGTGTATGGCTGGAGGAAGATTCCTATGATTTCAGCTTTAGTGGTTTGAAGTCTGCAGTCATTAACTATAAGCACAATATGGATCAACGAGGAGAAGAAATTTCCCCAACAGCTGTTGCAAAAGGCTTTCAGGAAAGTGTAGTTGAGGTGTTAACGGCAAAAACGTTGCGTGCAGCACGTCAGTATAATGTTAAGCAAGTCATTGCCGCTGGTGGTGTAGCAGCGAATAAGGGCTTACGTACATCACTTGAAGTGACATTTGCTAACGAAGGCATCCCATTTTTTGTGCCACCATTGAATTTATGTACAGACAACGCTGCAATGATTGGAGCTGCAGCATCGCCGATGTTTGAAGCTGGTAAACGTGGTAATTTGACGATGAACGGTCGCCCAGGAATGGAATTGAAGTCTTGGGTGGATTAGTGTCTTAGTAGCGTTAGGATGACTTTCACAACAACAAGGTATCTCAGAAATAATTCTGGGATACCTTTTTTTTACTTTTTCGAAAAGAAAATAGAAATTAAAAAACGAGAAAATATGTTCATCTACTAGGAAATAATAATTGACAAATTTTTCAGAAAATTATCCACAGGCAAGGATGAAATATCGGGTAAAAAAACTGCGAACATCCGTACTTATGCACAATTTGTTGATAACTTGTGCATAACTTGTGATTATTCTATATATAGTAGGATGTTTTTCACAAAAGTATGTGGATTAAATAATTTAAAATTGTGGACAATGTGGAAAAGTCTGTTGATATGTTGATATTACTAGATTTATAGTGTGTATAAATCTGTGGGCATTTTTTGTCGAAAAATAGCACTTGACCAATATATATGAAAAGATAAGGCGAGTAAAGAAAAAAACCATGTGACAAGGCACATGGCTTTACTAAATGTTATGCAATAATATTTTCTAGTTCTTCGTTTAACTCTAGCCACTCCATTTCAATTAGCTCATGTTGCTCTTTTGCGGTAGCTAATTCACTTTGCAATTGCGTAATTTTTTCGTGGTCTGTGAAAATTTCAGGATTACAAAGGGCTTCTTCTAAACGGACGATATCTATATCTATTTCTTGCATTTTCCCCTCTAATTCCTCGATGGAGCGTCGAATTTGACGCTCGCGTTTTTTTACTTCTTTATCAATTTTAGAGGTAGATGTCTTTTCGGGAACTGCTGTATGCGCTTGAGGAAGAGCAGCTGCTTTCATTTGTGCAATTTCTAAAAGTTCCTGTTTTTTCTCAAGGTAATAATCATAGTCACCTAGATACTCGAATGAGCCATCGCCTGACAGCTCGACTACTTTCGTAGCAATTCGATTGATGAAATAGCGGTCATGAGACACAAATAATAGTGTTCCAGGATAATCGATCAGTGCATTTTCTAGGACCTCTTTACTGTCTAAATCTAAGTGGTTGGTCGGCTCATCGAGAATAAGGAAGTTGGCCTTTTGCATCATCAATTTAGCTAATGCAAGTCGTGCTTTCTCACCACCGGATAGAGAAGTAACACTTTTATCAACATCTTCGCCACTAAATAGGAAGCGACCAAGTACTGTACGGATATCCTTTTCATTCATCAATGGCCATTCATCCCACAGCTCTTTTAATACACTTTTATTGCTCGAAAGTTTCGCTTGTTCTTGATCATAGTAGCTAATCTGTACATTTGTCCCGTAGCGAATTTCTCCTGCAAGTGCTGGCAGATCCTTCACAATGGTTTTCAATAAAGTTGATTTGCCGACCCCATTTGGTCCTACTAGTGCAATACGATCCTCACGGAAAGTACGAAGTGTGATACCATGTGAAATTTGCTTGTCAGCATAACCGACAGCTAAAGCATCAATAGACAACACATCGTTTCCACTTTGGCGGTCAATCGTAAAGCCGAAGCTAGCTGATTTTTCATCGCCATCGGGAGAGTCCATCCATTCTGTGCGCTCGAGCATTTTACGACGGCTTTGGGCCATTTTTGTCGTAGAGGCACGCGCTATATTTTTTTGAATAAACTCTTCAAGCTTGGCCTTTTCGTCTTGTTGACGTTCAAACATTTTCATGTCACGCTCGTAGTTTTTCGCTTTTTCGTCTAAATAGGCACTATAGTTTCCTGGATATTTTGTAACACGGTGACGAGAAACTTCATAGACGGTGGAAACCACTTGGTCTAAGAAATAGCGGTCATGAGAAACAATCAAAATTGCGCCTTCATATCCTTTTAAATATGTTTCTAACCACGAAAGCGTTTCGATATCTAAATGGTTAGTGGGCTCATCAAGTATTAATAAGTCAGGCTTACTTAATAAGAGCTTAGCAAGTGCTAAACGTGTACGCTGTCCCCCTGATAAGGAGCTAATAGCTTTTTTATAGTCTTCAGGGTAAAACTGCATGCCATGTAGCACAGAACGAGTATCTGATTCATATTGATAGCCGCCAGCATCCTTAAAATCGTGCTGTAATTGGTCATACTCAGACATTATTTTGGCATTCATATCGGCATTTTCATAAACAGCTGGATCAGCCATTTGTTGTTCAAGGGAACGCAAAGTATTTTCTTGTGCATGAAGCGCTTCGAAAATAGTCATCATTTCATCCCAAATCGATAATGTAGAGTTTAGCCCAGCATGTTGTTCTAAATATCCAATTTGTACACCCTTCGGAATAATGATATCACCAGAGTCATAGGACATTTGACCAGCAATTATTTTTAGTAAAGTAGATTTGCCAGCGCCGTTACGCCCTACTAATGCTACGCGATCACGGTGTTGAACTTCTAGTTTTACGCCACTTAAAATTTCATCTGCAATGAAGGATTTATATAGTTGATTGACTTGTAATACAATCATTCTTGACACCTCAATTCCTTCTTAGTGTAATGGATGAGAGAATTGCTTGCAATGTCAGTGCTTTACTTATTCTAAGCTGTCATGTAAGATTGAAACGATTTCCCTTTAGTTAGTGGCGTCTACTACGCCACTAACTAAAGGGAAATCCTCCAGTGGATGTCAAAAATTTTAATCGTATAAGCATGTTTCAAAATTAGTATTCAAATCCGTAAAAGCGAATTTGAAGTGTTTATAAGGAGGAAAAAGTTTGAAACAAGAAGTGAAAATTCCACAAGCCACTACCAAAAGACTTCCTCTTTACTATCGATTTATCCAAAACTTTGCCCAAGAAGGAATGGAACGTATTTCGTCGAAGGAACTGAGTGAAGCAATGAAAATTGATTCTGCGACTATTCGCCGTGACTTTTCTTATTTCGGAGCTCTTGGCAAAAAGGGATATGGCTATGATGTGCAACATCTATTAAAGTTTTTTAGCCAAACACTCGATCAGCATGAAGCAACAAAAGTCGCGTTAATTGGTGTAGGGAATTTAGGTAATGCGTTATTAAAGTATAATTTCCAGAAAAATCATAATACACATATCGTGGTTGCATTTGATTCAAAGGCACCAAAAGAAGGGAAAATGACAAGCAATATTCCTGTTTATCATCCTGATTTATTAGAGGAGAAGTATGCGGAATACGGTGCAGAACTTGCCATTTTAACGGTATCTCCACGCTCAGCACAAAAAATGGCAGACAGATTAGCAGCAATGAACGCAAAGGGTATATTAAATTTTACACCAGAGCGTATTACAGTACCGGAGAAGATGCAACTCTTAACAATTGATTTGTCTGTAGAATTGCAAGCATTAATTTATTTAATACGTAATCAGGAATAATAGAGATTACATAGTTGATTGATATTTTTGTCAAATCACAGTGCTAGATGTATAACGTAGAGAAGATATCTAGACGAAAAACTTTCACATATTATTAATTAGCAAATTGACGAAATATGCGTTAAAATGATGGATATAAAGAGGAGGTGGCTGTAATGGGTGGTATTGGTCCTATGAGCCTCATTATTATCGGTATTGTCGCGTTACTAATTTTTGGTCCTAAGAAGTTGCCAGAACTCGGTAAAGCATTTGGTTCAACACTGCGTGAATTCAAAAATGCTACTAAAGGTTTAGCCGACGAAGATGATGATGATAAGAAAAAGAAAGAATTAGATAAGTAAGTTAGGATGTTTGAGGAATGAATCCAAAAGATCTAACTGTTATTGAACATATAGAAGAATTAAGAAAACGGCTTTTCATTGTTGCCGTTTTCTTTGTTCTCGCTATGGCAGGGAGCTTCTTTATTGCGAAGCCACTCATTAAGTACATCCAGTATACTGGTGAGTCCAATAATATAGTGCTCCATGCTTTCAATGTAACGGCACCACTTGCAATTTATTTCCAAGTAATATTTTTAATCTCGTTTATTTTCACGTCACCTCTTTTGATGTATCAATTATGGGCTTTTATCAGCCCGGGGCTACGTGAAGTGGAACGAAAAGCGACACTGAGTTATATTCCGTATTCGTTTATATTATTCATTGCTGGTTTATCGTTTTCTTATTTTTTACTATTTCCATATGTCATGAAGTTCATGATGAATTTATCAAACGAATTAGAAATTCAACAAACAATCGGGATTAATGAATATTTTTCATTTTTATTTAAACTCACAATCCCGTTTGGTTTTTTATTTCAATTACCTATCGTGATTTTATTCTTTTCTCGTATCGGAATGTTGAGCCCTGAATTACTAATACGTGTTCGAAAATATTCATACTTTGGTTTATTTGTCTGTGCTGCATTAATAGCACCACCTGAATTAGGATCACATTTAATGGTATCCGTACCGTTATTTTTACTTTATGAATTTAGTATTTTGATTTCACGTGTGGGCTATAAGAAATACTTAAAGTCGGAAGAAATTCGTTTGAAGGAAGAACAAGAAGCTGAGCAAAAGCGTCAGGTTGAAGAAGCTCTTGAGCAACAGCGCCGTCAAATTGAAGAATTAAAATAATAGTTTACTAAATGAAGCTCGGTGCGTAATAGATGCACCGGGCTTTTTGGTATTTTAGAGGGCACAAAGGGTCTATAGCTACATCCTAGTAATGTTCTGTTAGTAGCAATTATGCTCAGGTATAATCAACTAGAACCCGGGCTATGTAAAATAACGTTTGACTATAGAAAAACCACTCAGCTAATACAGTACCAGAGCGGTTAGAGACTTTTATTGCATTTTTTCTAGTTCTTCAAGAAACTTTTGCAGTGGTTCTGCATAGAATTGTACAAGTGTCACAAAACCATTTAGCATTATATGTGCGATAATTGATGTCCATATCCGTTTTGTTTTGTGATATAAAAATGCAAAGATTAGACCACAAATTGTATAAAGCAAGATATGTGAAAAATCGAAGTGAATCAGCGCAAAAAAGATGGCACTAACGATGGCGGCTACCCAAAAGTTTGTTGTTTGGACAAGCGAACCAAAAATAACACGACGGAAGACGAATTCTTCCAAAATAGGTCCAAATACTACAATGGCCAAAATGGCAATGGGCGCACCTTTCGCAAGAGCTACAATGTCAGCTGTGTTTTGTGAGCCGCCTTCAATACCAAAGATGGCCATTTCAATAGCTGCACCGATCATTTGTCCGAAAAATACTAAGAAGAAACCAATGATGCCCCACATAATTGTTAGTGGTACTGTTTCCTTTTTACCTTGATAGACATCCCAAAAAGTTTTATCACGAGATGTTAAGATTAAACTTAGAAGCAGTGCAATCGCAAAGCTAAGTGCGATATACCAACCTTGTGTTATGGGGGCAGCTTGTTCAGCAGGTAAACCTGTCGTACTCATCACAACTTTGTGGAACGGCATAATGAGCCATCTACCTGATAATTGCATGATAATGTAAATCATTAAAACATAGAGAGCAGTTTTTTTATGTTTAATACCTACTAGAGAATTATTCACAGACAAAATCCTTTCCATTCATATAGCTTCCTTTCTATTGTAGAGGAATACGGAAAGAAAACAAAATTTTTCGTAGTTCTGGCTTGCAAAAAAAGAAGTGATTGATTATCATAATAAATGTGTTAGCACTCATTGGTGTAGAGTGCTAATAAACTCTCAACAAATATTTCATTAATAGGAGGTTGTTTCACTTGTTAAGACCACTAGGAGATCGTATTGTAATCGAACTAATCGAGGTAGAAGAAAAATCTGCATTTGGAATTGTACTACCGGATTCTGCGAAAGAAAAGCCGCAAGAAGGTAAAGTAGTAGCAGTTGGGACAGGTCGTTTTTTAGAAAACGGACAACGTGTAGAGCTTGACGTTAAAGTTGACGACCACATTATATTCTCTAAATACTCAGGTACAGAAGTTAAATATGAAGGCAATGAATATTTGATTTTACGCGAAAGCGATGTTCTTGCAATTATTCAATAAAACATAACTATATTAATTAAGCTTAACGAATATTCCATTTCAGGAGGGTAAATTCAAATGGCAAAAGATATTAAATTCTCAGAAGAAGCTCGTTCATTAATGCTTCAAGGTGTAGATAAACTAGCTAACGCAGTGAAAGTGACATTAGGTCCTAAAGGTCGTAACGTCGTTTTAGAAAAAAAATTCGGTTCACCACTTATTACAAATGATGGTGTAACTATTGCAAAAGAAATAGAGCTTGAAAATGCATATGAAAACATGGGTGCAAAATTAGTAGCAGAGGTTGCTTCTAAAACAAATGAAATCGCAGGGGACGGTACAACAACTGCAACTGTTCTTGCACAAGCGATCATTCGTGAAGGTCTGAAAAACGTAACAGCTGGTGCAAACCCAGTAGGTATCCGTAAAGGAATCGACAAAGCGGTAGCAGCTGCTCTAACTGAATTACATGCAATTTCTCGTCCAGTAAGTAACAAAGAAGAAATCGCACAAGTTGCGGCTATTTCTGCTGCTGACGAAGAAGTTGGTGAATTAATCGCAGAAGCTATGGAGCGCGTTGGTAACGATGGTGTTATCACAATCGAAGAGTCAAAAGGCTTCACAACTGAACTTGATGTTGTAGAAGGTATGCAATTCGACCGTGGCTATGCATCTCACTATATGGTAACAGATACAGATAAAATGGAAGCGGTACTTGATAACCCATACATTTTAATTACAGATAAAAAAATCACAAATATCCAAGAAGTTTTACCATTATTAGAACAAGTAGTACAACAAGGTCGGCCATTATTAATCATCGCTGAAGATGTTGAAGGTGAAGCTCTTGCCACACTTGTTGTAAACAAACTTCGTGGTACATTCAACGCTGTAGCGGTTAAAGCGCCTGGATTCGGTGATCGTCGTAAAGCGATGCTTGAGGACATTGCTATTTTGACAGGTGGTCAAGTAATTACTGAAGAATTAGGATTAGATCTAAAATCTGCGGATATTACTTCACTTGGTCGCGCAGCGAAAGTTGTTGTCACAAAAGACAATACAACAATCGTAGAAGGCGTTGGCGGTGCAGATGCAGTGGAAGGGCGTATTGGCCAAATCCGTGCACAACTTGCTGACACAACTTCCGAATTTGATAAAGAAAAATTACAAGAACGCCTTGCAAAACTTGCTGGCGGTGTAGCAGTCATCAAAGTTGGTGCTGCAACTGAAACAGAACTAAAAGAACGTAAACTCCGCATTGAAGATGCCCTAAACTCAACTCGTGCAGCAGTTGAAGAAGGTATTGTTTCAGGTGGTGGTACGGCACTTCTTAACGTATACGCAGCAGTTGAAAAAGCAGCGGACGTAGTTGATGGAGACGTAGCAACAGGTGTAAGAATCGTCCTTCGCGCATTAGAAGAGCCAGTTCGTCAAATCGCAAACAACGCAGGTCTTGAAGGATCAATCATCGTGGATCGCCTAAAACGCGAAGAAATCGGTGTAGGCTTCAATGCTGCGACAGGCGAATGGGTAAACATGGTGGAAGCGGGCGTAGTAGACCCAGCGAAAGTAACTCGTTCAGCTCTACAAAATGCAGCATCAGTGGCAGCTCTATTCTTAACAACAGAAGCGGTTGTAGCAGATATTCCAGAACCAGCAGGCGCAGGTATGGGTATGCCTGACATGGGCGGTATGGGCGGCATGATGTAATCGAACCTAAGGTTTGAATTGCTGTTATATTTTTTAAAATATATTTAATAAAACCTCTCAAGAATATTCTTGGGAGGTTTTTTGTGGTGATGATTCCATAAGGTGAGTGTAATAGAATAGTAGTTTTAAGACCGAATCATCGTTAAACCTTTATTTTATACATTATCAAAATTAGGAGAAGCCTATCATTAATTTTTAGGATTAATGATATGTTCTTCTTTTTTTTCGCATGTTTTCTGTCGCTATTGCAAAAATAGAGAAAATACTTAAATGTCATATTTCAATAGCAAACTACTAGTTCACAATTGGGTAAATCAATTTTTGATAAAATTTCTTGTTGTTTTTCAATTAATTATAATTTACAATACAAAAGTAATTGAAAATGATAATCGTTATCATTTGAAATCAGTATTGTAGATAGAGGTGAAATTTTGAATAAACAAGAAATAAACAGAATAGGGATGGGCAACATTTATTATGTGATTATTGTTCTTTTAATAGCCTTAATACTGTTATCCGCTGTTTTTTCTGTATCGATAGGACAAGTGAATATACCGTTCAAACAATCCATGGATATATTATTGCATACTATTACCAATGGACGGCTTGGCTCACTAGATAATGTCCAAAGTGAATCTTACTTGAATATTATTTTACAGGTGAGGATGCCTCGCGTTATTTTGGCATTGCTGATAGGTATTGGGCTGTCACTGTGTGGAGCTGTCATGCAAGCAGTCGTGCAAAATCCGCTCGCTGACCCTTATATACTTGGTATTTCATCAGGCGCCTCATTAGGTGCAACATTTGCCATTTTAGTTGGATTTGGAAGTAGTGCGCTTTTGGCTCAATTTGGTGTAGCATTCGGCGCTTTTGTTGGTGCAATGGTTACGTCAATGGCAGTCCTTATTTTATCTAGTATAGGCGGCAAAGCAACATCGGTGAAACTCGTTTTATCAGGGGTGGTTATTGGTGCATTGTGCAGTTCTTTCTCAAGTCTAATTATCTTTTTTGCTAATGATGCTGAAGGAATTAAAACAGTTACTTTTTGGTCAATGGGAAGCTTGGCCTCTGCAAGTTGGGAGAAAACACCTATCATGGCAATAGTAATTTTACTTGGTTGTGGTATGTTCCTGTTCCAACATCGCGTTTTAAATACGATGCTATTAGGTGATGAATCAGCTATTACGCTTGGTATTAATTTAAGTGTCTATCGTAAATTTTATATGATTGTTACTGCACTTATTACAGGAACAATGGTTGCGTACGCAGGAATGATTGGTTTTGTAGGTCTGATTATCCCACATATCACTAGAGGAATTTTTGGGGCTGATCATAAACGATTAATGCTTGGAACGTTACTTTTAGGAGGCCTTTTCATGATCTGGGCAGACATCTTGTCAAGAACATTAATACATAATGTGGAATTGCCTATTGGAATTATTACCTCTGTTATTGGTTCACCATTATTTATCTATATGATTGTAAAAAAAGGCTACAACTTCGGAGGGTAGAAAATGGAATTAACAGCAAACGAAATGGAAATAAGGATTGGGAAGAAAGAGATTGTAAAAAATGTTTCAATCCACGTCAAAAAACAACAATTTGTTGGCCTTATTGGACCAAATGGATGTGGGAAATCAACGCTATTAAAAAGTATTTATAAAAGCTTGGTTCCACAAAAGGGGATGGTTTTTTTAGATGATTTGGATGTATTAAAAACTTCAGAGAAAAAAATTTCTCAGCGATTGGGTGTAGTAGGGCAATTTAATGAAATGCATTTTGACTTATCGGTACAGCAAATGGTGATGTTGGGCAGGACGCCACATAAAAAAATGCTAGAGTCAGATAAACAAGAAGATTTTGAGATTGTGGAGGAAGCTTTAACGAGAACAAATTTACTAGAGTACAAAAATCGTGGTTTTTTATCGTTGTCTGGTGGAGAAAAGCAAAGGGTCATTTTAGCAAGAACCATTGCACAACAGCCAAAATTCATGATTTTAGATGAACCTACGAATCACTTAGATATTCGTTATCAGATTGAAATTTTGTCATGTGTTAAAAGTTTGAACATTGGTGTTCTTGCAGCACTTCATGATTTAGAGATGGCAGCGCATTATTGCGATTATCTATATGCGATAAAAGATGGCGAGGTCTATGCTCACGGTACACCCGAAGAGGTTCTAACATCAAATACAATTCAAGCATTATATCAAATAAAATGCCAAACATATACGAATCCTGTTACAAATGGATTAAGTTTTGCATATGGAATATAGGAGGATTACAGTGAAAAAGAAATTATTACTTGGAATTGGTTTAGCGGCCATGTTAACATTAACAGCTTGTGGGGGGACAACTACAAGTACCTCAAAGGAAACAGAAACGAAAGAACATTACCCATTGACGATAGAAAACTTTACGAAAGCTGAAGGCGGATCAACATGGGATAAGAAAGATCAAGTTTTTGATAAAGCACCTGAAAGAATAATGGCTAATACTCGTCCAGCGGCAGAACTATTATTGCATTTAGGCTTAGGCGATAAAATTGTAGGAGTAGGGGCGAACTTTGGAGAACCCGACAAATCAGTAGAGGAAGAATATTCGAAATTAAATATTCTAAGTGATGAGTATGTGGGTAAAGAAGTAACTTTAGGAACTAACCCAGACTTAGTCTTTGGACGAGGTGGTTTATTTGATAATGCAGATTGGGGTGTAGGTACAGTAGATACACTCAATGATATGAATGTTAAAACGTATGTACTAGAGTCATCTGTTACAGGCGGAACGTATGCTTCAATTTATAAAGATATTGAAAACATCGGTAAAATTTTTAGTGTTCAAGACAAAGCAGATAGCTTTATAAAAGAGCTAAAAGACAGACAAACGGCGATCACATCAAAATTAGAAAGCATTAAAGAGCACAAAACTTTTGCTTATTTGCATACAAACGATCCAAAAGAGCTTTTTGTCTATCCAGCACATGGTGAAACATTCTTCAATGATGCTTTTAATATGATTAAGTTAGATAATGTATTTAAGGATGAAGCAGGAGATGTAAGTGTTGAAACACTTATTGAGGCTGATCCAGATGTCTTAATCATACCGAACTGGGATGGCTCGGATCTTGGAAAAGTGCGTGAAGCGATCTATGCTAATCCAAAATTATCGAGCATGAAGGCAATCAAAAATAAACAGATGTATATAGTAGATTACAATTATTTATTTGGTTATGGCTATAACACAATAGATGGGATGGAACTTTTAGCAAAAGAAATGTATCCAGACTTGTTTAAATAGATTGAACGAGGCTATCTTGAAAATGATATTTGCTGTCATCCAATCAATCGAGATGGCATAAAAACATTGAGTTACACATACCTGAACCATATGAAAAACAAGAAGCCCCTTTGCAGTTAAATCGCTGTAATAGGGGCTTCTTGTTATGTCAAAATTCGTTTAGCGGTGGCTGTAATAAATATACTGACTTATGTTACTCATGGGGAAGATTAAATAAAAAAGCATCAGATTCCCATTGTTATAATTGTGGGCCGACAGGAGGGATGCATAAGTGTATACCACTTTTCATCCGTCCTAATCTCGACATCATTTGACTCCAACAGGTATCGGCTTCGGAAAATAGCCCACTTGGACGCCATAATTAACCATTGTTCGGATAAAGGTTGGACTTGGCTCAGCACAAGTGACATCCGTATTCATAAGAAATGCTTGTGTCTTATTCGTATTAAATATAAATGGGGAGTTGCTTGCTCCATCACCATCGAGTTGAGCAATGGCCAATGATAAATATTCGTGTAAAGCGTGTGGATGCTCCGCGTTCAATAACCAGTGTTCATACGCTTCTGCCGTTATAATTTCTAACTCATAGCCAAGATCCTTCAGACCTTCCATAAAATCGAGATATGGTAAGGGGACAGGGTTGCACAGGTGAAATGTATGTCCGTTCGATTTAGGCTGGCGAGCTAATGCAACAAGTGCTTGGCTTGCATAATTTATCGGTGTAAAATCAACAAGCCAGTTCGCTTCCGGCGTTTTCCCTAAACAAAGCACGGATTTAATCATGCGATAAAAAGCATTATCATCCATATTACGTTGAAATTTACCTGTTTCAGAGTGACAAGTTAAATTTCCTACGCGGTAAATAGAAACTGGCATCCCATCTTGCACAGCATTTCTAACAAGCTTCTCTGCCTCTAATTTACTTTGGTTATAAACATTTTCAAGTGAAACATCGTAGTCAACATCTCCATGACCTTCATTAGGTACCGATTGTCTTGCAGCGAGCTCCTCTGAAATACCAATGGTTGAAACATGATGGAAATGCACGCCGGCTTTGCGTTTCGCAAGGTCAAGCAAGTACCTCGTGCCCTCAATATTGACATCGTGAAATTGTGCAGCTGCTCCAAAATGTCTTACATCGGCACCACAATGAATAATCGCATCGATTTCTTCAGCAAGTGTACGTTCGTCCTCGGTTGATAAATTGAGTGCACGTTTTCCTAAATCACCCTGAATGACGGAAACGCGCTTTTCCAGCATGGCAACGCTTGCATCTTCAAAATAAAATTGTATAGTATCTTTTAATTTTTCATCCGGTGTTGCATGTGAACCTTCTCTAATCAGACAGTATATATGGACGTTCGTTTTATCCAATAGCTCGTATAAAACATGACTACCTAAGTAGCCGGTTGCCCCAGTTAGTAAAACAGTATTCATTGGCAATGGTTTTGTGCTTTGAGCGATTGGCAGAGCACTTGGTTCCATCAAATCCTTCAGTACAAAGTCAGCTGATTGAGTTTGAGCAGTTGCATCATTATCCTCAAACTGGTAGCTACTTATATAGTTCTCTAATTCTGCAATGGTTTGATAGTGGAAGAAATCTTGGATTTTTAGAATTGGTGCATGTTTTTTTACTTGAACAAGAATTTCAAGTATTTTGAGTGAATGTCCACCAATATGAAAGAAATTATCATGAATTCCTACACGCTCAATACCAAGTACATGCTCCCAGGCTTGCGCTAACATTTGCTGTATAGCATTTTCAGGTGCATCATAGCGACTTGTTACCGGTGTTGCAACATCCATCTTAGCTAATTGTTTACGATCGATTTTACCGGTAGGGGATAAGGGCATTTCTTGCACTTCAATTAAGCGCTCAGGTAGCATATATTCAGGTAGATTACGTGCCAAATACGTGCGGATTTCCTCTTGTTCTACATGTTCACCGCCGGATAAAGTGTAGTACGCGTATAAGCTATTATTGCCATCATCCATTTTCTTTGCGAGAATAACTGCTTCTTGAATGCTAGGTTGATTGGTCAACACAGCTTCGATTTCTCCTATCTCAATTCGAAATCCTCTTACTTTGATTTGTGAATCTTTGCGACCTACAAATTCAATGACGCCACTTGGTGATAAGCGTACTAAATCGCCTGTTCGATACATCAATTTCTCAGGCTCATGTGAAAATAAATGTGGGACAAATGCTTCAGCAGTTTTTTCAGGCTGATTTAAATAGCCAGCAGCTAAACCAGTACCTGCGATATATAATTCCCCGGGTTCATTGATAGGACAAAGTTGTCCTTCCTTATTGACAATATACATTTCATAATTTGCAATAGGTTTGCCGATAGGTATACTTGATTGACTGTCCTTTACATAATCTTTCACCCTGTAATAGGAAGACAAAACTGTGCATTCTGTTGGGCCATAGACATTAATAATTTCTGTATATATGCCGAATTTTTCTTGCCACTTTTGTATAACAGCAGACATAAGTGCTTCTCCACCAACTGACAAATATTTAAGAGATGACAATGAATCTTTGTGCTCTATAGGCAAATAGGTAGCAAGTTGAGTAAAGAAAGCATTCGGTACAGTAGCCGCTGTCACTTGTTCACGCTTAATCATATCAGCAAATGCCTCAATCGATACCCGTTCTAAGCTTGTTAACATATGCAATCTAGCACCGGAGAAGAAAGCTGTAAATGTTTCCGTTATAGATGGATCAAAACTATAGGAGATAAATTGAGAAAAGACATCTTGCTCGGAAGATTGATAAATTCTTTGATTATCCGTTATTAAATTGATAACAGAATAATGTCTGAGCATCGTCCCTTTTGGTTTGCCTGTAGATCCCGATGTATATATGATATAGGCTAAATCAGCAGGAGCTAAATCGATGTTGATATTGTCTTTTGAAAAAGCTTGTTCCGTTTGATTCAGTGTAAATATGGTACGAGAGTGAAAATCGCTATGTAATAAATCATTAAGTAATTGAGTATGTTCAACTTTGGTTAATATAAATGGAGCACCTGTATCGTTCAATAGGTAATGACAACGTTCTCTCGGGTAGCTTGGATCAATGGGCACATATACGCCACCAGCCTTTAAAATGCCGAGCAGGCTGACCACAGTTTCCGGGCAACGTTCCATGACAATCGCTACATAATTGCCTTTTTGTAGCCCATTCGCTACCAGCATATGTGCAACCTGATTGGAGTGTTCATTTAGCTGACGATAAGTCATTGTGCCACCATCAAAAGAAAGTGCAATTCGATCAGCAAACAGCAACGCTGATTGATAAAAAATTTCCGGTATAGTTTTATCTTTTTCATAACAGGCTTTTGTTTGATTTAACGCAAGATATAGGTTTTTTTCTTCATTCGTTATCAGTTGCGTACGATTGGCAAGTAGCATTTGTTGGTCATAAATATTTGTTTTATGATTTGGTGTAACTAAATCCAGTCCTTGTTTTAAATTCAATCATGACAACTCCTATCTTGTAAAAAAAGTATTCAATGGAAAAGTCATTCCCACTGAATACCTTTTCATTATGATTTCACTATAAATGTATGAACAACAGTCAATAATTCAGTGGACAGCTCAGTTAACACTTGCGCCTCGTCTGAAACTTTGTTGACAGTATTTAGCTGAGTAACTGACGCTTCAGCCACACCTCGAGTATTATCTCTAGAATGTACCGAAAATTCCTCCATATCCTGAACGGATGAAGTTACTTCCTCCATACCTGCTGCCATTTCTTCGATTGTTGCCGATAGTTCTTGAATTTGACCTGAAACTTGATGAATCGATGTTAGAATTTGGCCGAAAGACTTCTCGGAATCGTTAATCATTAGTAAGCCATTGTCTACTTCCTCCACAGCACGTATCATCACATTGACAGATTCATTTGTATCATGTTGGATATGAGATATTAGTGTAGAAATTTCTCTCGCGGATGCCTCTGATTGCTCAGCAAGTTTGCGTACCTCATCTGCGACCACAGCAAAACCACTTCCTGCCTCTCCTGCACGAGCAGCCTCAATTGCAGCGTTTAATGCGAGTAAATTTGTTTGAGATGCAATCCCTGTAATAATACCAACGATTTCCTCGATTTTACCTGAATGTGCACCTAACATTTTAACGGATGCAGCTGATTGATTTACCGCGTCACTGATTGCATTCATCTGCGCCACAGATTTGTTGGTAGAATCGTTTCCTTTTTCAGCTTCCTCTGATGCAAGAATAGAGGATTCCGATATTTGATTTGACGTCATAGCGATACGTTGGATCCCGATACTCATTTCTTCAATCGTTATTGTACTTTCTTGTGCTTTTTGCACTTGTAAATCCGCACCTCCAGCAATTTCTTGCATGGATGAAGCTACATTGTTATATGAATCTGTTGCCCCCTGCATATGTGTAGATAAGACATGTGCCGAATTTGAGACACGTGATGAAACATTGGTTGCACTTTGAATGACTGTTCTCAGATTTTCAATCATGAGATTAAAGTTATTTGTCAACAAACCGATTTCATCGTTTGATTTAACGGGCAAGACTTCCAGCTCCAAATTACCCTCAGCTACTTTTCGCGATTGTTGTGAAAGCTGTTGAATAGGTGTTAGCTTCCTTTTCAATAGCGAATAAACTACGATTGAAGAACCAATTAAAAATAGGACTGTCACTAATAGTGTCCATAATACTTCTGACATCGCTTTAGCGGTTACCATGGATACATCATAGTCAATTGCATAAGCGGCTAGGATAGAGCCATCCTCAGCTAATATAGGTGTTAATCCAGTTTTATAGCTGCCAAAGTCATCGCTGTAAATATCGGTTGCAGTTGCTTTCTGTGTTTCAAATACCTCTTTAATTCTTGCTAGAAAATCAGAGGATAGCCCCATTTCAATCATGTCTTGATTATATTGTGCACCCAAATCCAGAACGCTGGACGATAGAACGGGAGCATTTATATTTTCACCATTTACTGTAATAAGAAATAGGTTTGTGATAATGTCTGAAGCATCGTTGATTTTATCCATTTCCTTTGTCAAAAGACGCGCATCTGGATTATCAGCGCTTGGTTGTTCCAATATAGAATTTAATGTATTAATATCAATTGTCTGAGATAAAATCATCCCTTTATCATAAAGAGATTGATCCATATCTTTTAAATTGCTATTTTTTACAATATAATAGGAGAGTCCCATAGTGACTAATCCGAATAACAATAAAATACTTACCATTATCACCGTCAATTTTTTGCTGATTGACAAGTGCTTTTTCTTACTTTTTTTCATACTCTCTCTTCCTCCTAAAATTACATATAAGACATATTTCTAGTGAAAATGGACATCCGATGATGTAATGGCAAAATGTAAATGAAATAGACATAATGTTGCAAGTAGCTAGTTTTATGTAATTACATATGGTATTCTTTTTACTTTTTTGTCAGTATTTACTTGATAAAATAGTAAAGTAATCCATTCATTTCCTAATCTAAATCCACTATACTGCCTATAAATACGATTCACAACCCAAAAAACTAACTATTTAAACAGTAAAACTTTGATGCTACTATGAAATATTTAGTATTTTTTTACCATTTAACTTAGGTATCAATGCATATAGTTGTCCAAAAAAAATACTATAATAGTATGAATGTGAAATTGATAGTGGATGTCCTATCTTAACGTCTGTGTACTCAAATAAATGAATAATGCTGTCTTGTTCTTGACATAGTACCTCGAACTACATAATTCAACTTAAAGAAGAATAAGGAAATAACATGAATGGCTTCCCATAGTTCATACTGAACATTAAAGGAAGCCTTCTGTTTGTACACTTCTAAATTTTCTTTTCTAAGTTATGTCTTTTAATGTATTTGTTATAGGTTAAAGGCTAAGTATAAGTCAGAACAAAGATACTAAATGTGAATTTGTTATAAAATATAACAAAATTAATTATAATAGAAGAAAATACTTTTAAGGATGTTTAAACATAATGGCGATAATAAAAATCAAGAAAATAAAGGTGCAAAATTTAAGAAATGTACGCAAGGGTGAGATGACATTTGCGGTGGATTTTGAGTCCTTTTTTAAAGCAAATGTTGTTGGTCTATATGGACAAAATGGTTCAGGGAAAACGACAATTGTTGATGCATTTGGTTTACTGAAGACGCTCATTTCTGGTTGGCTTGCTGACGTTAAACTGCCTACTCGAGAAAAACGAATGATTATGGCAGGGGCGGACAAAGCAAGTATCGATATAGAATTTCTTGTGGAAAATCAATTTGGCACTTTTTATGTCCATTATTTC
The DNA here is from genome assembly GCF_000392615.1 of Lysinibacillus sphaericus OT4b.31. Taxonomy (GTDB): domain Bacteria; phylum Bacillota; class Bacilli; order Bacillales_A; family Planococcaceae; genus Lysinibacillus; species Lysinibacillus sphaericus_B. The sequence goes on from NZ_KB933398.1 coordinate 105,708, forward strand.
GTGGAGTTACAAGAAGATGGAAAAAGACTGTACACAACGGCCGAACGAGTGACTTACAGAGAAAACAAAAAAGGCAAACGCACAAAGGTTCTTGTGTATGTGACAGAAGAGGATGTGCAAATACGTAATGTATCCCTCGCAGATATGAATGAAAAACAGCGTGTTAAAATGCTTGTCATCCATCAATTAGCAAGAAAGCAATATACGTCTTTTATCTTTCACAAAGATCTAAAGCTATTGTTACGAGAGAAGTTGACAGAACTAGAAATGGAACTGTTGCATAATTTGGCAATCGACTTTAATCAAGACTTGCATGTCGTAAACAATCAAAACATCGCCCCTTTATTTGAAGAGCGGTTTATGCCATTTAGCGTCCATTTAGAAAGAACGCGTGGCTCAATTTCTTATGATTTGAATGGACCAGCGTTATTACCAGAAGATGCTTTTTATGTATTATGCGAAGTGATTGAACAAAGTAATCGCGTATTGGCCACGATTATTCCAGGGCTTACCATTAAGATCAATGTTATTACAGAACAGACATTGGATAATGGTGAAAAGGGGATACGTTTTGAGTTTTTATCGCAGCGAGGTGACCGAGAATTACCTCTTCGTACTGAATCAGAGGGGATTTTAAAAATTATTTCAGTTCTTAGTGTACTAATCGCTGTCTATAATAATCCGAATGCTTGTGTGGTAATCGATGAATTAGATTCAGGTATATTTGAATATTTATTAGGTGAGTTGTTAACAGTGATGGATGAGGGCGGGAAAGGACAGCTTATTTTTACGTCTCATAATTTACGTGTGTTAGAGGTGCTTGCCATTAAAAATTTATGGTTTACGACGACAAATGAAAATTGCCGCTATATACAACTCAAAGGCATTAAAGAAGTAAATAATGCGAGAGATGTCTATTTACGTGCCATTCAGCTAGGCGGACAGGACGAAGAGGTTTATAGGGAAACAAAAACATTTAAAATTAAACGTGCTTTTAGAAAAGCAGGTGTGCAATATGACTAAAAAGGTATTATTAATTATTGTAGAAGGACAAACTGAACAAATTGTTTTAGAAGATTATTTAGATGAGCATTTTGTTAATTCGACGATTCGCTTTGATGTGCAACGAGAGGATATCTTAACAAAATGGGATGCTAAAAAGAATATACCCAATATTAAAAACAGTGTAGCACGAGTTATTCATAACTATTTAGAAAAGTATAAATTTCTAGCCAAGGATCTAACCGCTGTTGTTCATATTACAGATGCAGATGGTTGTTTTATCGCACCAGAATTTGTACAGGTAAAGTCTGATATTGAACAAAATTTATATTATACAGAGGATGCAATATTCGTAAAAACAGAGAAGCGTAAAGAGCAGATTGAACAACGTAATGAGATGAAGGCTAATAACGCCAAAATTCTAATAGCCAATGATTATTTTAGTATTAATCGCTTAAAAGTACCTTATCAGCTATTTTATTTTTCCACTAATTTAGAGCATGTTTTGTGGAATGAGCGCAATGAAGTTGCGACTGAAAAGATTTTAAAAGCGGATACCTTTATTGAGAACTTATCCGGCTCGATTGAAGAATATCTTGGCGCGTTTCTTCCTGTGAATCCAGCACTTTCTTATCGGGAAAAAATGAAAGAAAGCTGGGCTTTTTTAATGGATGGCTGTAATTCTCTTCAACGTGGAACGAATGTGCCGTTATTGTTTGAAATGATTAAGTCCACTGTGCAAAAATAAAATATGACAAGCCTCCCATGACAAGAAGTAAATGGGGGGTTTTTTATGTTTAAAAATAAATAAGCGGTGGACCTTTTTTATATGGCTCTTATTTTTGTAGATTTAAATGTACGAACTTAAAAAATTACTACCTAACTATGTGTGTTTTACAATGACATGTTTTCCTTAACCATTTCATAAGCTTTATAGGTATGATTTCATCACGTTAAGGAGGAGGCAAGCACATTCAAATACATGTTGTGCGGGCAGGTGAGTCCATATGGAGTATTGCGCAAGCTTATGGGACATCAGTTCAGAGCATTGTAGACGCCAATCAAATTCCCGAACCTAATAAATTAGTCATTGGGCAAGCACTTGTAATTCCAATTGTGGGGAGTTTTTATTATGTGCAGCCTGGAGATAGTCTATGGTCAATTGGACAACGCTTTGGTATCAATTATTTAACGCTAGCACAGGTAAATGGCATGAATCCAAATCAGCCTTTATCAATTGGTATGCGACTTTATATTCCGCCAGCTCCGAAAACAAGGGCTGAAACATTGGCATATTTAGAGCCGAGGGGTACATCTGTAAGTGAAGCACTATTGAGTCAAGCAAGAGAAGCGGGACCTTATTTAACGTACCTTGCCTTATTTAGCTATGAGGTAAGGAGAGATGGGACACTAAAGGTGCCACCAAGCCAAGGTGTGCCCGAAATTGCTAATGATACCAGGGCGGCACTGGCAATGGTGATCTCCAATTTGGAAGATTTCCGGTTTAGTGGCGAGTTAGCAAGGGATATTTTCCAAAGTACGGCCGTACAAGATCTACTATTTGATAACATTATTAAAGAAGCAAAGCGAGTAGGTAGCATTAAGGATATACATTTTGATTTCGAAAATTTACCAGGTGATCAAAGAGAGGCATACAACAATTTTTTAAGAAGAGCAGTGGAGCGGTTCCATGCAGAGGGTTATACGGTTTCTACAGCACTTGCTCCGAAAACGAGTGCCGATCAGCAGGGTCCGTGGGGTGTTGCGCATGACTACAAAGCACATGGTGAAATTGTGGACTTTGTATTGCTAATGACTTATGAATGGGGCTATTCAGCGGGTCCACCTATGGCTGTTTCACCACTTCCTGAAGTAGAGGCAGTTGTAAAATATGCGGTAAGTGAAATACCTGCCAATAAAATATTGCTCGGACAGAACCTATATGGTTATGACTGGACACTGCCATTTGTGCAAGGAGGTCCCATTGCTGAGGCAGTTAGTCCACAAAGAGCTATTGAGATAGCTAAGAAATACAATGCAGCCATTCAATTTGATTGGAGGGCGCAAGCACCTTTCTTTGAATATTACGATGAACAAGGAAGAGCACATATTGTTTGGTTTGAAGACGCAAGATCTATACAAGCCAAGTTCAATTTAATCAAACAGTACAAGCTTCGAGGGGTTGGTTATTGGAAGCTAGGTCTACCATTCCCACAAAACTGGTTATTAATAGGCTCGAATTTTGATGTGGTGAAGAAATGAGGAATTATAGATATTACCTTTACTCAATACCCAATCTATTTTCTTCAAAGTGGAAATAATCTGTAAATAACATTCCCAATTTTGGTAATGTAGTATATAATTATGGTAAATAGTATTTTAGGAGGGATATTTTGGGTAAATTTAAAAAGTTAGGAATTATTTTGACGTCTACTGCATTTTCTGTTGGTGTGCTTTCACCCATTGCACATGCTTCTGCAAATGGAAAGGAATCACCAGAGAGAATTGAGATTCAAGTAGCTTCAACGGAGACGAATGTTACAAAAAGCACGCTTATTAAGCAATTGCGTACACTATTCCCCGATAAGTTTAATTTCGTAACAGATAATGATTTCCATACGGGACGTGGGCATTTCTTTAGAGATGATACGGCAATCCGTTACGAACTAGGCTTCCATAAAACAATCAATGGTAAAGATGTTTATGGTAGTTTTACCTTTAAGGGAGACGATTTAGAATTAGAAAATTTCCATTATCAACCTGCTAACATAGCAGATGCTGTCTACCCTGCAAAGTATTCAGAGGTTGAGGCTCAAAAAATTGCACAGGATTTTCTGAAAAAATTTCCGAATACGGCAAACTATAAACTGAGAGAAGATGGCTTCGGTTTTGGTTATGATATTAATATAAATAGACCGCTATCACAGCCAATTTCTTACTCATTTGTTTACTCGCCAACACATAATGGTGTGCCGATTAGCGATCAGCAAATCTCTATTGATGTTCTAGGTAATGGAGAAATTACTGGTATGTATCGTAATACAGAGTCTAATAGTAAGGCCACATTCGATGGTTTAGAACAGAAAAAGAATGAGGCAGATATACTGGCACAAGTTCGTGATAACTTGGCAGTAGAACTACGTTATTTTATTGATTATAACTATCACACAGGCGACCGTAATGTAAAACTTGTCTATATGCCAGCTGCAGGTTTCAACGGCGTACATGCTTTAACAGGACAGTGGCAAACAGCGAATGGCTTCACTTCAAATGTGCCAAAGACGAAAAGCGTAGAAAAGCTTTCATCACAACCACTTTCACCGAGAAAGAGTGGCATGACGATAGCAGAGGTTGAAGAATTTGCAAAATCTTTCTTGAAAGTTGATTCTGACAAAGCAAAGCTACAGATTGAAATGGTTGATGAAAGAGAAAATGAAAATGGCGAGACAATTTACTCAGTAGGTTATATGTACATGTATGCTAACGGTGGCTCAGGCTCATCATTTGAAATTAATAAAGCGACAGGTGAAATTTTACAGTACCATGACTTACGTAGAGAATTCACCCAAACAAGTGATAAAGAAACTACTATTTCTAAGGATGCAGCATTGACGAAGGCTATCGAATACTTAAAGGAATGGGCTCCATCCTATGTGCATGAATATTCGAAACCAATTGATGATGTTGAATTTAATCAATATAGCAAACAATATCACTTCTCCTTCCCGCGTGTTGTAAATAATATTGCAGTTGTTGGCGATGAATTGTATGTAACTATTGGTGCTGATGGTTCACTAGGTTCTTTATCGATTAATAAGCAAAAGATTGATAATTGGCCAAATGCAAGCAAGGCTATTTCGGCTGATAAAGCAAAAGCATCCTATAGTGAGGCACTTGAGTTACAGCTCCAGTATGCTAAGCAAGATAGTGAGGATAAACAGCACTTTGATTTAGTGTATTCTCCAATTTTTGGTGGTAATTTATACAATCAAATTGATGCCATCACTGGTGAATGGCTAAATAGTATAGAAGGATCAAAAGAAAAACCATTAATTTCTCATCCAACGGCTGCTGATGAGTTGAATTACTTATTGAACCAAAATGTGTTAGAAGTTAAAGACCCAGCAAGCTTTAATGCAAATACAGCTGTGACAAAGGGAGAGGCATTGAAAATAATGCTGAAATCTATGACATATGGCTACTTTGGTCCTCAGGGTGAAGAGGGTGGTAAGCAATCCTTCAGTAATATAGATAGTAAGCATCCATTGTATGCTATCGTTGAACAAGCTGTAACGATGGGCATTTTACAACCAGCTGATCAATTTGCAGTAGATGCAACATTGACTCGTCAAGAGCTTGCGGAATGGTATGTCCGTGTACTACGTTTAGAAAATGCTGCAAAGCATAGCGACATTTACAAGTTAAACTTCGCTGATGCTGGCACTATTGATCCAAAGTACGCAGGATACGTTGCTTTAGCAAGTGCGATGGGATTAATCGATGCGCAGCAAAATAATTTTAACGCTACTGAAAAAGTGACATATGCTGATCTAGCCGTTTCGACAATTCGTTTAGCACGTGCCATTAACGAGCACAATAGTAGTCGTAATTACTACTAATAATTTAACTTTATGCACTAGATGAATACCATTTAGCGGAAAGGGCGTCTCCTCATTTGAGGAGATGCTCTTTTTAGGTTTGTTTGCTCTCTATTTGGGAATAATAATGATAGAAAGGAGTGTGTGAAATGGGAAGTTTTAAGTTTTTATTAGTAGCGCTTTTACTAGCAGGAGTGCTGTATGGTTGTAATAAGGATGAGGTAAAAAATGTACCCGCTAATGCTCCTACTGAGCAAAATGCTACGCAACAAGTGAACGAAGATACTGCCGAGCTAACGGAGTTTAACTTTTTAGAGTTTTCATTGGATGTTGATTATTCTGCAACAGAGTCCTATGAGGTAGAATTTGAAAATAAAAAATCAGGCATCGAAGCAAAGTTAAAAGATGATCGTAACAATGAAAAGCTCCAAGGTGATGAGGCTTATACAAAGTTAGAGCCATTATTTAAACAATTGACATTTGATTCGACAACACCCAATGATAAAGTGATTGAACAGGTAATTTCAGTATTTCATATTGCAGACGACTTCCAATCTATTGAAGTTGAAGTGGAGTTTTCTGATGGCACCGAAAAAGAATTTAAACAAATAAAGTAAATAAAGTTCCCTATGCATTTATTTGTATAGGGAATTTCACACTGTAGACAAACTGGAAAAAAGATTTTAGGGTTTGCCTAGTCCGTATGAAGAGAGGTGAAAATAATTGCTGTTTGATAGACCCTGTGTTATTATTGTCTCGAATTAAAGATATTTAATTTCAAGGTAACTGAAATGAGGGAGTCGTATGAAGGAAGGCAATCGTAATTTAAAAGCTTTTACGGTCATGTTCCGAGCTTATCAAGCAATTCAAGATGCGACAAAGAAGGATTTACTTCAATATGATTTAAATCAAACAGAATTTGGGGTACTTGAATTTTTGTACCATTTTGGCGAACAGCCGATTCAAGTCATTGGTAAGAAAATATTAATTGCTAGCAGTAGTATTACGTATGTTATTGATAAGCTTGAGCACAAAGGTCTTGTTTATCGTCGTGCTTGTCCTAGAGATCGGCGTGTTACCTATGTATTATTAACACGCGAGGGACAGGTAATGATGGAAAGAATTTTCCCACAGCATGAGCAGGTTATAAATGAGATTTTTGAAGTATTAGATCCACATGAAGTGGAAACAATGACCCTGTTACTAAAAAAGGTTGGCCTTAATGCCGCTAAAAAATAAAAATTTTTTACACATATATCTCGAAACTGAGATAAATAGAAGGAGTTAATAATATGAATCACTTAAAGGGAATCCACCACGTTACAGCTATTACAAGTAGCGCTGAAGAAAATTATAAATTTTTTACGTATGTGTTAGGCATGCGTTTAGTGAAAAAAACGGTCAATCAGGATGACATTCAAACGTATCACTTATTCTTTGCAGATGACAAAGGTAGTGCAGGCACAGATATGACATTCTTTGACTTCCCAAATATTTCAAAGGGTGTTCATGGTACAGATGAGATTTCAAAAACATCTTTCCGCGTGCCAACTGATGGCGCTTTAAATTATTGGGTAAAACGATTAAATCGTCTAAAAGTTAAACATACAGGCATAAAAGAGCAATTCGGTAAGCAAACACTATCTTTCGTTGATTTTGATGACCAACAATATCAACTTATTTCAGACGAAAACAACACAGGTGTTGCTTCAGGCACACCATGGCAAGATGGTCCAATCCCTCTCGAGTATGCAATTACAGGATTAGGACCCGTATTTGTGCGAGTTGCTGATTTTAAATATTTTAAAGAAATGCTGGAAAAAGTAATGCTCTTCACAGAAATTGCAGAAGAAGGTGATTACCACTTATTTGAGGTTGGCGAGGGCGGTAACGGTGCACAAATAGTGGTAGAATATAACACAGTACTACCAGTAGCTCGTCAAGGTTTTGGTACTGTGCATCATGCTGCTTTCCGTGTAGAAGATCGTGCTGTTTTAAATGAGTGGACAGAACGTCTAGAAGGTTTTGGTTTTCATACATCTGGTTACGTAAACCGTCACTTTTTTGAATCACTCTATGCGCGTGTAGCACCGCAAATCTTATTTGAATGGGCAACAGATGGTCCAGGTTTTATGGGTGATGAGCCTTACGAAACGCTTGGTGAAAAATTATCATTGCCACCTTTCTTAGAACCTAAGCGTGCACAAATCGAAGGGTTAGTACGACCAATTAATACTGTAAGAAGTACGCATTCTTTCGATAAAGAATATGAGTAAAGTTTTAATATTTGGGGGTCGTATAAGTGGAATTTACAAAGCTAATTGATAAACGCCGTTCCGCAAACAATTTTATCCAAGAGGTCCAAATGACCGAGGAAGATATCCGTCCAATTTTAGAGGATGTGAAGCTTGCGCCATCTGCATTTAATTTACAACATGCAGAGTACATCATAGTCTTAGATGAACAAATGAAAGAAAGTGTACGCGAAGCGGCATATGGTCAATACAAGGTGCACACTGCTTCAGGCGTAATTTTAGTATTAGGAGATAAAGACGCCTATAAGCAAACGGCCCATATTAGCCAGGGGATGGTTGATTTGGGAATTATAACGGACTATGAGCTTCAGAATCTTATTGATGAAAATACGAATTTTTACGAAGAACGTGGCGAGGAATTTATGAAGGAAGATGCAATTCGTAATGCATCCCTTTCAGCTATGTTATTCATGTTGGCAGCGAAAAATCGTGGCTGGGACACATGTCCAATGATTGGTTTCGATCAAGAAAAAATGAGAGCTCTTTTCAATGTGCCAGACACGCATGAAATTGCACTGATGATTACAATCGGCAAGGAAAAAGAAAGTAGTCGTCGTTTACGTGGATATCGTAAACCGGTTGAAGAGTTTGCAACCTATTATTAAAGCGGAATACAATTAAATTGCAAAACAAATAATAATGGCAATGTACAATTAGGAGGAACATCATGAAAGTAGTAGCAATCGTAGGTAGTATCCGTAAAGAATCTTATAATATGCAACTAGCAAAATTCATTCAAAAACGTTATGCGGAAAAAGTGGAGCTTGAAGTATTAAGCTTACGTGATTTACCAATGTATGACCAAGATATTGAAAATGAAGCACCACAAACTGTGTTAGATTTTAAAGCAAAAGTAAAAGAAGCGGGTGCAGTACTTTGGGTAACACCAGAATATAATGGTACAGTGCCAGGTGTTATGGTGAATGCAATTGACTGGTTATCTCGTGTAGATAAAGTAATGGTTGGCAAACCATCTTTTGTAATGGGTGCATCAATGGGGAACTTAGGTACTGTCAAAGCACAATTACATTTACGTGATATTCTATTCTCACCAGGCATTAACTCTCCATTACTTGGAGGCAACGATGTGTATATTGGAGCAGTACACACAAAATTTGATGCTGAAGGTAATTTAACGGATGAGGGTACTGTTAAGTTCCTAGATCAAGTTATCGAGAATTTCTTAAACTGGGTGCCAAAATACGCTTAAAAAATAGAAGGATGATTTCTCTTTTGAATGGAGAAACATCCTTTTTGTTTTCAAATAAAGACTGTGAAATTGCTTCTGCATGAAATCTTCAAACTTTAACGTTATAATTTTATGAAAACCAAAATATGGCGGTAAGAAGATGAGTAAACTTTCATTAAAGCTTGGGATTATCTTTTTTGTTATATTATTTTGCATTGAGACGTTCATGATGTTCTTTTTACATGTTTCATTAGCCAATTCAAGGGTTGAGGAAGAACTGGACAGTTTACAAGCAAGGGGAAACTCGCATAGAACAATACTCGAACAAAATTTCAATTTGGAAACACTTTCTCATGTTGCATTAATGGAATCTGAAGCAAGGACAGATGTAGTGATAACAGATAAGGATGGAATAATATTAGCCCATTCACAATCACACCCTGAAACTCAAGATTACTTGAAGAACTTAAAGAAACCTGTCCCCTATATGGGCAGCATTTTAGCGGATAATTGGAAAAAAGAACAATTTATAGCCACGGTTAGCCCAATTCAAAAAGACCAAACAACGATTGGTTATGTGTTCATGTTTCAAAATACAGCGTCCATACATGCTTTAATGGAGCGATTAAATAAGCATTTCCTAATAGTTGGGATTGTCTCGGGATTGGTAACTATCGTAATCATCATTATATTATCTAGAAAGCTTGCTCAACCATTAATTCAAATGAAAGAAGCAACCCTAAAATTGACTAAAGGTGATTTTACAGTAGCTCTTACGACAAACGGTCAAGACGAGCTTAGTGATTTATCCAATGCGATACAGAAATTATCAGAGGAATTAAACCATTTGAGACAGGAAAGAAAAGAATTTTTATCGAGTATAGCACATGAATTAAGGACGCCTTTAACATTCATTAAAGGCTATAGCGACATTCTCATTAAGCGTGATTTAAGTGAGGAAGCTCGATATAAGTATTTAGTAATCATCAAAGAAGAAACCAATCGGCTTGCTCGTTTAATAAGAGATTTATTTGATTTAGCAAAGATGGATGAAAACTCCTTTGTCGTAGCTAAAGAACGTCTTAATATGACCGATTTTTTTGCAAATATTGAGGCGAGATTTAGTCCAGCTTTTCAGGAAAAACAAATTCATTTCACAGTGCAATGTGAAGATAAATTATCTTTAATGGCTGATCTATCAAGGTTTGAACAAATTATTATGAATCTACTTCATAATGCATTAGCATATTGCGCTGTTGGAGATACAACTATGGTACAAGTCAAACAACTCAACGAAACATTGCTAATAACGATTGAAGATACGGGAAAAGGTATTCCTAAAAAGGATCTTCCTTTTATTTTTGATCGTTTTTACAGGGTAGAAAAATCACGTACCCGTGCGCTAGGTGGTTCAGGAATAGGCCTTGCTATTGTTAAAGAGCTTGTACATGCACACGGTGGGGAAGTCACAGTACGTAGTGAAGAAACCAAAGGAACTACTTTTGAATTAATGTTTAAGGGAGTAGGAACGAATGAAAACAATCTTAGTAATTGATGATGAACCGAGAATGTTAGACTTATTAGCTCTCTATCTAGAGCCTAGTTTTCATTGCATTACAATGTCAGCTGTTCAAAATGCATTAAGCTATATAGAAGAACAACATGTGGATTTAGTATTGTTGGATGTCATGATGCCCGAAATGAATGGCTGGCAAGTATGTCAGGAAATTAGGAAGTATTGGGATGTACCCATTATTATGCTAACAGCTAAAGGGGAACAAGCTGATATTGTAAAAGGTTTAAATCTTGGGGCAGACGACTACATTGTAAAACCTTTCGACGAAGAAGAATTGCTTGCACGAATACATGCAGTGTTAAGAAGAACTAAACTTGTGGGACATGAAATAATGTTTGAAGGATTACGGTTAAATACAGAGTCCTTTGAATTGCATTTTCAGCTGGAAGAGATTCCTCTAACACCAAAAGAGTTTTCGATGATCGCATTATTTCTTGAATATCAAAATAAAGTTTTTTCAAGAGAGCATCTAATAAATACTGTGTGGGGATTTAATGTTTCGATTGAAGACCGGACAATTGATTCACATGTGCGTAATTTACGAGAAAAATTGAGGAAAAGTGGGTTTCCAGCTGATAATTATTTGCAAACCGTTTGGGGAATCGGCTACAAATGGCATAAATCCATTGATACAGACTGTTGATGACAAAATGAGCTGCTAAGGGTGTAAATACTCTAAATAAAAGTATGCTTGCATTAATGACTATAGAAAAAATCTTAGAATAGTACCTAAAACGAAAACAGATTGAGGGTCTGTCCCCAAAGTACAAACAACATGCTTAGAGGTATCCTATTATGCTGTTTTTTTGATGCAAAGGTAAACATCCGCGAAGACTCCTGTGAATCATATTTGCGACGAAAGAATGAGTGAAACGTAGCGACAGGAGCAGTCATATATGCGACGAAAGCGTGAGTGAAACGTAGCGACAGGAGCAGTCATATATGCGACGAAAGAATGAGTGAAACGTAGCGACAGGAGCAGTCATATATGCGACGAAAGCGTGAGTGAAACGTAGCGACAGGAGCAGGAAAAACAAGAGCATGAGACCCAGCAGGGAGCGTTAGCGACCGATGCGGCTCATGCCTTGCCCGCGGAAAGCGAAGCGGATTTTTACCATATAGGAAAGCGGATTGTATTGTTTGAAGGACTTTTTAGACAGCCCCTTCATCTATTCATTTTTTGTTAGTTCATCTTCAGTAACCCATTTGTGATTTTTAATAACATCTCCATTTGTCGTAGATACATAATCAATCATATAAATAGTGGTTTGTAGTGCCTCATCAATACGCACCATCGCATTTTCCATTCCTTCCATATGTGAAGCAGCCGTTTTTACTTCTGTTCCAGGTGTTAAAGGTGCGCTATCTGGATTTAATAATTCCTCATGAATGACCCATTTATGATTCTCCACACGTTTGCCACCTGTAGTTGGTTCATACGAGATAATGTAAGCAGTTGTATCATAAGCTCCAACAACAGTTGCTTCAGCACCTTTCATACCTTCCATATGGCCATCTGCAATAATAGCAGTACTACCAACAGGATATATTGGGTTTTCTGCGTTTTTCAGAGTTGCTGGTATTTCACCTGAACTGGAATGATTCATCGAAGAATGGTCCATTTCACTTTGTTGTTCAGCCTTGCTTTCTTTTTTTGTATCGGCTGTATTTTCTGAGCACGCGGATAATACCAGAACGGCAACTACCGTCAGTAAGCCTACACGCCATTTTTTTTGTAGTTTCAAAGCCAATTCCTCCTTCTTCATTTGCCGTAAATGTAGCAAATAAATGTGCAGAAATTATGGATGAAGACTGCATATCATATCTATTTTATAAATAGTAAAGTTCCACTCTAGAGTGGAGTTTCAGATTGACGACAAAAGGTATTCGGAATGATCACATTCCGAATACCTTTTGAAGCTTTATCAGAAATAGTAGTTACAAATAGCCACTATTAACGACAGTATTACGCTACGTTTAACCAACTTCTGCCACTTTAGAACTTTGCTATGACCATAAACTAGCTTCTTCAAATCCATAGCAGTAAAAGTAAGCACCGCCTGCATGGACAATTTTTTAATCCTTCGAAAGGTTGTCCAACGCATACCATACTTTTCTTCGCATCCGCACATACGCGTTCAATCGTCTCTTTACATCGTGCATAGATTTGTTACTTGTCACTTTGTTGAAATAAATGATGGACTGAAGCCATGCCCGCGAAAAGCGTCCGCCGTAGCGAAAATCAACGGGTTCTTATAGAAACTTCTATTTTTAAAAAAATAAGACTTACTGTAAAAACTCAACTTTGAGTATGTCTATAGTCTGAAACTCCACTCTCTAAAGTTATTGAGTGGAGTTTTTATCAAAATAGGTTTCGTATTATTTCACCGCAATAATTTTCAGCACTTTTTGCACACGATATGCGAAAATACCAGCGAATACGGCTAAGATAATATCCTTTGGCAATGGTGGCATCATCCAAAGCCATGCCATTTTATAGGTGAATCCTTCAGGTGCACTAGCCCATAGTTTATAAGCAAAATACATCCAGTTTGTACCAAGTAAATAATTAATGGTCATTGCACTTAGTGCGGCTATGACATAGCTTTTTTTCGTAGCACTTTTTTCTATTATAAGCCCTGCGATAAAGGCTGCTAAAATAAAAGTTACGATAAAGCCGAATGTCGGGCTTAAAATTTGTCCAAAACCCCCTCCGAAACGAGCAAATACAGGTGCCCCTGCTAAACCGATACACATATAGACGGTACAGGCGAGCGCTCCTTTTCTACTACCAAGAATAAGTCCTGCTAAAATAGCAAAAAACGTCTGTAATGTGATAGGCACGCTTCCAACTACCATGAAAGGTGCAAAGGAAGTAATATTTGCACCAATCATCATCAATGTAGAAAATAAGCCAATGTAGGCCAGGTCGACTGTTCTTAATTTATGATGTCCATGTTCAGCTACTGTTGTCATAATATCTCCTCTTTTTAGTAAAGTTGTTAGTGATATTTTAAGAAAATAAAAACTTTGTGTCAACTTTATAAATAAATTAAGTTAACGTAAAATTCCCTGTTTAGCGAGGAGATACATGGTTTAGATATGGTAAAAAGATAAAATATGTATAGACTACTATAATTATGTATGTTAGAATCGTCATAATTTTAATATTTCAGATACTATTGGTGTGATGCCTTTTAAAGCGTCACTTAAAAGGGAAATCGGTGTAAATCCGGTGCTGTCCCGCAACTGTAACGAGGAATTCTATGATATATAAGCCACTGTTTTTTAAATGGGAAGGCTGTCATAGCAATGATGAATCGAAGCCAGGAGACCTGCCAATTAGTTGTTACCTGTAATGCCCACGAGGATGCAAGCAATTACGGACAATTGAAGGATACATTTCTTACTTTTGTTTATTCGAGGGTATTTCTATGCAAATTTTTTGCGTAGAATACCTTTTTTTATTGCTTCACATCTATCATTTTTGACTAGGAGTTAATAAACAGATGAAGAAACAGTACCTGTTCCCAAAGAATAAATTTATCTTACTTTCTATCCTGCTTCTCCTATTGCTATTCATTTCAATTACTTTCGCCATCATGATTGGTTCCGTTTCTATAACACCGTTGTATGTTTGGAAAGTTATCCTTTCAAAAATTCCACTTGTCCAAAATTGGATAGAGCAAGATTGGAGTCGCTCACAAGAAATTATTATTTGGCAAATTCGTGTGCCACGTGTTTTACTTGCCGCAATCGTTGGGGGAGGATTAGCTATTGCTGGTGCTGCCATCCAAGCACTCGTTCGTAATTCAATTGCGGATCCGTATATTTTAGGGGTTTCATCTGGTGCAACAGTTGGGGCTACGGCGGTCATAATTTTAGGCGCCTTTTCATTTTTAGGCATATACGCACTTTCTATCGCTGCGTTTTTAGGCTCTTTACTAGCGATTGTATTAGTGTTTTTCTTATCACGTGTAGGTGGGCGAATTTCTATCTTTCGCTTGTTACTAGCAGGAATGGCCGTATCATTTATTTTATCAGCCACTTCGAATTTTATATTAATGATGTCGAAGCAAGAGGGTGGCATGAAAGCAGTAATGTACTGGATGCTAGGGAGTCTAGCAGGTGCTAAATGGAATAATCTACTCATCCCAACAATTATTTTTGTCGTTGTCTTTGCCTTGCTTTGGCTCCATTATCGGAATTTGAATTTGCTTCTACTTGGAGAAGAGGCAGCAGTAACATTAGGTGTTAATCTACAACAATTCCGAATACAACTTGTTGTTCTTGTATCTCTACTTACAGGCGTACTTGTTGCGGTAAGTGGCTCGATTGGGTTTGTTGGCTTGATTATTCCACATATTGTCCGGTTAATTATAGGTTCAAATTATAAATATGTTATCCCCATTAGTGCTTTATTAGGAGCGATTTTCTTAGTTTGGGCAGATGCGCTTGCACGAATACTAATTGCGCCAGAGGAAATGCCAATTGGTATTATTACTGCATTTTGTGGAGGGCCATTTTTCATTTGGTTACTGCGTCGTAACAATTATTCTTTCGGTGAAGGAGACTAAAACATATGACATTAGAAGCGAAACAAGTATCATTCTCCATTCATGATCAGCGTATTTTACATGAGGTGAGCATTCAAATAAAAGAAAAGCAATTTGTCGGCTTAATTGGTCCCAATGGCAGTGGAAAATCAACACTTTTAAAAAATATGTATCGTCTATTAAAGCCAGAAAGTGGAACGGTTTTACTGAACGAGAAAGACATTTTGAAGCAAACGAGTAAAACTATTGCAAAAAATCTAGCTGTTGTTAGTCAGGAAACTCCTGTATTATTCGATTTTCAAGTACGAGATCTGGTTAGCATGGGAAGAACTCCTCATAAAAAATTGTTTGAACTTGACCATGAAGATGACTTTCAAATTGTCAAAGAAGCATTATCGCAAACGGGTATTGCCCATTTAGAAACCCGTAGCTTTAGCTCTCTTTCAGGAGGAGAAAAGAAACGAGTGATGGTTGCTCGTGCTCTCGCTCAACAAGCACAGGTGATTATTCTAGATGAACCAACGAATCATTTAGATATTCAGCACCAATTACAACTGATGGATTTAATTCAAACACTACATTTGACTGTAGTGGCAGCGCTCCACGATTTGAATATCGCTGCTATGTATTGCGATACTATTTATGTGTTACAGCAGGGAAGAATCGTACACTATGGAACGCCAGCAGAAGTGCTCACACCAACTTTACTAAGAGAGGTATTTGGTGTATATGCAGATATTCAAGTACACCCGTTGACAGGAAAACCGTACTTAACATATGTGTCTGAACAATTCACAAAAAAAGCTTTGAAAGAAAGTTCAATTATATAAATGTGAAATTATATTGGCATGTACATAGGAACACACAATAGAAAGCTGGATGTATTAAGTCAAAAGATGAAAAATGGACATTTCCCAGTTTATTTGAGAAACGTCCATTTTTACTTATTATTTTAAATGAGGCGCGGTTATTTGTAGATAATACTTCATCAGCTTCAAAAATTTTGCCACAAATATTAGTGACACCGAAGTTTGTTCAACGTGCCCTTTAGAATCAAATAAGCACACGCCACCAGCTTCTTTAGCAACCGCATCCTTGGTCCGTTTATACGGCGGTTTTGACTGACAATATGTTGAACTAAAGCTAAAGCCTGACTCAATTGATATATGAAAAATCAAAGTCATTATTTGCTTTATGCCACCGCTTTTAAACCAGCTACACCAATGATAATGGCAATGATGCTAATGATTCGGGTGAAGTTTTTAGATTCTCCGAAGAAAATAATATTAACGACTACTGCACCAACCGTACCAATGCCAATCCACACAACATAGGCAATACTTAACTGTAAATAGTTAAAGGATGCATATAAAAGGGCGAATGACAGACCGAAGCCGCCAATATATAATAATAAATTACGTACAGTTTTTTTCTGACTATAAAAACGTAAACCAATTACACCGATAATTTCTGCAATAGATGCTAGTAGTACGAGTAACCAACCCATTATACATTTGCCCCTTTCTCTGTATCTTTATCTTTTGGAGAGTTATCTGCCAGCTTAAGCCCTATAACACCAAGAACTAAAATAAACATAAAGATGCCTTTAATAGAGCTAAATTCACCGTCAAAAATAAAAATATCCATCAGGGCCGTACCAATTGTTCCTGCACCAGCAAAAACCGCATAAACAGTTCCAGTAGGTAGGTTTTCACAAGCCTTCGATAGAAAATGAAAATCAACGGCAATCAGGACTACAATAATAACCCAATGCCACCAAGCGCTTGCTACATTAAAGCCAAATATCCAAAACAATTCAAATAAACTCGTTAAACCAACATAAATCCAATCTTTTTGCATAGATAAAATCCTTTCTATTAACAATTTATATGACTGACAATCAGTCAATTTAATATAAAAGAGAACGTCACTAGTTGTGACGTAGACCGAGTGCATGATGTAAAAAATCTAGAAGCTCTAGCTTTTGAAGTCTAATTGTTTCGTCCTCACTATCATCATACAAATAAATCTGTTCGGCTGCAGATTCTACTAAACCAATAATAAGTTTCGTGGAGCGTGTTGTATTTAGAGAATCGCGTATAATTCCCTGTTTTTGTGCAACCGATAAGAAATCGTTCATCCATTCATAGTAGGGTGCATAGATATTTTCCCATTCTTTCATATGCTCCGTTTGTGTGATACCAGCATAAATAAGAGCAAAAACATCTCGATATTCTTCGGTTAAAGAAAAGACAATATCAATCACTTGTTCAAGTTGCTGTTCAAATGATTCCTGCCCATGGACACCTTGTTCAATTGCTGTAATAATTTTTTCGACCATGACTTTAGCAATCGCAGGCATGACAGACAATCGTGATGGAAAGTAAAGATAAAATGTGCCTTGTGCAATCCCAGCAGCTTTTACGATATCGGATACTTTCGCTTTTTCTATCCCTTTTTCTCGAAATACTTCAATAGCAGCTTGAATAATTTTTTCTTCTTTTGACATCTGAAATCCCTCGCTTTTGGAATGCTTATTTAGTATGTTACAGAATAGATGACATGAAGTCAAAGAAAATGACTGATAATCAGTCATTTATTTTTTGTATATATAGGAGCTTTTCCGGGAACTTTACTTTTGAAAGGAGAAGTGATGAAAAATGGAAGACGTTAAGATTGCTCAATTAGATAAGCAACAGCTCGATAAAATAAATGAGCTAGAAAAGAAAATAGGTGTTACATTAGTGGCGTATGATTGTGCGACAATGTCCTCGCAAGGTTCGGGTGCTTATCAGACCAATAATAGCACTCATAATAATCATCCATCATAAGTGAAAAATGCCTTGCAGCTATGTAAGGTTTTTTCATTTTTTATTGGAAAGTAATGGCTTAAAGGAGAGATTTTCATTGTTTAAAGAGTACTATGCAGATTTACATATTCATATTGGTCGTACGGTAAGTGGGCGTGTTGTGAAAATTACGGGTAGTAAGACTTTAACATTAGCCCGAATTTTAGAGACAGCTAGTGCTAGAAAAGGGCTAGATATAATTGGAATCATTGATTGTCATTCACCCGAAGTAATAGAGGAAATGACCAAAATGATTGAACAGGGTGAGCTGGAAGAATTAGCTGAAGGGGGGCTTCGCTTTCAAGAAACAACACTTATCCCAGGCTCGGAAATTGAAATATTCGATAGTAGTTGTCAAGGTCCTATTCATGTGCTGGCCTATTTTCCAACGCTTACGGTAATGAAGGAGTTTTCGGATTGGATGCTTAAACATATGAAAAATATCCATTTGAGTTCGCAACGTATTTATTGTGACGGTCGAACACTACAAGAAAAAGTGTGTGATATAGGGGGACTTTTTATTCCTGCGCATGTATTTACACCTTTTAAAAGCTTGTTTGGTAAAGGCGTACATCGCAGTTTAACGGAAGTATTTGATCCACAGTTAATTGATGCAATCGAACTTGGCTTAAGCTCAGATACAAATATGGTGAGTGCCATAAGGGAACTTCAACAATATCCTTTCGTGACAAATTCCGATGCGCATTCATTAGGGAAAATAGCACGTGAATATCAAAAGCTACGATTAAAGCAGGCTAACTTTACAGAATTGAAAAACGCGCTTCATGAATGGGAAGGTCGAGCGATTGTAGCCAATTACGGATTGAATCCCTTGCTTGGTAAATACCATCAAACGGTGTGTACAAAATGTGGGGAACAGTTAAAAGCTGAGGCAACGAGCTGTACAGTTTGCGGGAGTATGCAAATTATAAAAGGTGTTGCAACACGTATTAAGGAACTATCAGAGCCGATTGTAAATGTGCGCGAGAGACCACCTTATATACATCAAATACCTCTTGAATTTATTCCAGGTTTAGGACCGAAAATGATGGAACGGTTAATCGAGGCTTTTGGAACAGAGATGGCTATCTTGCATCGTGTGACAATAGAACAGCTTGAACAAATCGTGCCACATAAAATTGCTACAATGATTGATTTTGCCCGAATAGGCCAATTAAGTATTGCAGTTGGTGGCGGTGGTATTTATGGAAAGGTTCAGGTCGAGAAGAGAAACAAATAGCTCGGCACATAATTGAAAATAAAAATGCGTTGAAAAATCTTGCAATTATTTACCCTATTTTTATCCTTTATCTAGTAAACTAGTTACTATTAGATTGTTAGGAGGAGTAGGAACATGCAATTTTCAAAGAAGTTCCGTTTTTTAGCTGCTAGTGTACTAGCATTACAATTAACAATTCCAGTAGTTGCGAGTGCACAGGAAACGAGCGATACAATAGCACCGAGCTGGATTGAACAGGCAGATTACGTTGCCCTAGGAGATTCCTTGGCACATGGTATGAATGAAGTCGGTGCCATCGGGTTAGGGTATACAGATTTTGTAGCGCAAGTGTTGCAACAAGAGGGGTTTATCACTTCTTATAATAAGGGATTTGCTTATTCAGGCTATACAACAAAAAACGTCTTGGCGGATTTACAAGGTGATGTAGAAAAACCAGTGACCGGCTTTGGCTACGCGAGCGAGCAGGCAAAACTTCGAGCATCAATTCAAGAAGCTGAACTAATAACCCTAACAGCTGGTGCTAATGATTTATTGCCAATTTTACAAGATTCACTTGCAACAGGTGTGAACGCAGCACAAATATTAAAAGCATCCCAAGAAGCAATGCAGAATATTGCAGCTATTTTAGAAGAGATTTATCGCCTCAATCCACAAGCGCAAGTTTATGTCATGGGTTACTATAATTCTTTCCCCTACTTGAATGAGGATTTACAGACACAATTTAAAATGTTACTAGCAGTCATGAATACTTCAATTAAAACAACTGTACAGAAAGCGGGGGCAGTTTTCGTTCCTACTTTTGAAGTTGTAGCAAAAGATGTAGCGAACTATTTACCAAACCCAGAAAATATTCATTTAAGTGAAGCGGGTTATTTAGCAGTAGCAAACGAAGCATTTCTACCAATCATTAAAGCAAATAAAATGTGGGATGCATCTAGTGCAATACAAGTAAACGTTAAAAATAGTACAGCTGTACAGGTGACTTGGCAGGAAGCAACTGATAATGTAGGGGTGACAAATTACAATATCTATGTGAATGGAAAACTGTCTTCTACACAAAGTGCTGATAAAACATCTATTACGCTTGAAAATTTAGCAGAGAATACTGCTTTGACTGTTGCTGTAAAAGCAGTTGATGCGGCAGGTAATGAAAGTATACAAAGTCCAGCCGTAACAGTTACAACGGATGGTACATTAAACTTTACAGATACAGAAAATCATTGGGCAAAAGATTTTATTCAAAAAGCAGCGCAGGCGGGTATTATGAAGGGCTATTCTGATGGTACGTTTAAACCAGAGCACAATGTAACACGCGTACAGGCTGCGGCAATGCTTGTTCGAAGCCTAGGCTTAACAACATCAGAAAAAGCACCTTTTACAGATATTTCGAGCTATGATGCTGAGACTCAAACAGAAATTGCAGCGGCGTATACACATGGCTTGATAAAGGGGAACAAGGGCAAGTTTAACCCGGGTCAACCTGTTACTCGTGCACAATTAGCGTTAATGATTAACCGTGCCTATGAACAAAAGTTACAGCAAACTTATGTGGCAAAGGGGGAATTACCTTTTACAGATATCGCCCCATATAATGATGAAACAAAACGTGCAATAGCTATGCTCTATAATGTTGGTATTGTTACAGGAAGTGATGGTAAGTTTTCACCAAGTACAGCAACCAAACGCAGTCATGCAGCTAAAATATTCGTAAATTTTAGTGAGCTGTTAAAATAGAAATTTAAATGCAAATGAAAAAGCGGTTCAATAAATCTATTTTACAGATTTATTGAACCGCTATTAATTGATGTAACTATGATAGTTTGGCGATAATACCTTCTTCATCGTCTAACACAAGCTCGATCCCCGTTGAGAATGGATCGCCATGTAGCACATCTTTAATCCATACACGTAATGCACCAATCATTGCAGCCGTATTTAAGATTTCTGTTTGCCCGGCGCTATCAACTTCGGCACCAAAGCCTGTTTCATCATCATACATAAGCTCAACCATTATTTCATCTGGTTGCATTTTTTTGTGATATGCTTGTGATAAGCAGATGGCATTAATGATATCTTGCTCATTAATTATTTGTGCCATTGAGTAGCTTCCTGTTCTTTTCGTTTTTTATCTTTGAATATATTGAAGATTTTTATAACTAGCATCACGATAACTGCGATCGCTGCAAAGTTAATTAATAAACCTAGAATATTACCAAGTATACCCATGCCGCCAAATAGACTACCAAATAGCAAGCCAGCTAAACCACCTAGCATTAAACCCTTCATGAGACCACCGGAGAAGAAGCCGCCCTTTTTAGCAGTTGTTGAATCTTTTTTATTAGTAGAAGTCGTATTTTTATTTGTTGTTGCATTATTTTTGTCTTTTGATGTATCCTGAGATTTTTGAATATTTGAGCTGTTGTTATTGTTTGAGAAGCCCTTTTTACCTGATTTGTACGATTTTGCTTCTGCAGTTGGTGTGTCTGAAACTAAAAGTGTCGCACCAACAGACGCAAACATGAGTGTCGCTGCAAAAATAGCAGCAAGAATTTTTTTCATTACTTACATTCCTCCAACATAATCTTTTATTTTGTCATAAACTAGTATTACTAATAATTTTACATGAATTAACGCGAAAAATAAAATAATCGCTTCAATTAATTTAGGAATAATGCAATATATGAACAAGTCGTGTCATGATAAAAGAAGGATAATACGATAACACTACTGAATGGGGTGAACATAATGATTCAATCATTACTAGTATTTATAGCACTGTTTTTAACATTGTATTTGACTGACAAAAGGCGATTTCTCAATGCAGTTGTACTTGGCTTATTAGGGCTTTATTTGTTAAGAGAAATAATCATATACTACCCTTTATTGATTCCCAATGAGCAAGGAATAGTGTCTGAGATGGGGATAATAATTCTACTGGGAAGTTTTCCTAGTATAATGTTTATATTGTCGATTGCCATGTTTTTTAATAGTAAAGTTTTACTTGAAAAGGAAGGACGTAAATTTCGTAATTTATTATTAGCTATTTTTGGTTTAAGCTTTTTTCTTATGATGATTTGGTATGTATTTATCATTTTTACGAATATCGAAAATGCTATTTGGCATATCCTTTTCTTTTATGCATTTTTAATTTTTGGCTATACCATGTTTTTATATACGAGCGTGCTGGCCTACGCAACCGTTTACCATTTCACACCTATATCCTATGAACCTGACTATATTATTGCACTGGGCTCAGGGCTAATTGGCGATAAAGTGCCACCTCTTTTAGCTAGTCGCTTAGATGAAGCGGTGAAGCAATATAAAAAATACGGTGAACGACCTGATATTATCGTCTCAGGTGGGCAAGGTAATGACGAAAAAGTATCCGAGGCATTTGCTATGAAAAAATATATAGTTGATGTGCACCAATTACCAGCTCAAAAAGTACTAATGGAAGATAAATCGACGAATACTGAACAGAACATGGCCTTCTCAAAAGCAATAATGGATGCACATGCACAGGGGCGAAAATATCGTTCTTTGTTTGTCACAAATAATTTTCATGTATTCCGAGCAAGTATTTATGCAAAAAGGGCGAAGCTTGATGCAGAAGGTGTTGGTTCAAAAACAGCTTTTTATTATATACCTAATGCTTTTACTCGCGAATTTATTGGTTTATTAGAAATGTATAAATGGGTTCACGTGACGGTCTTTTTATTCATTACATTATTTGTAGGATTAATACTGAGAGCATATGTGTAACCATTCTTGAACTGCCTTCCATATAATGATGATAAGGCAGTTTTTTTACATAGCGCGCAAGGGAGGGAATTCAATGTATGGACAATTTTTAGCAAAGCAAAATAAGGAACGAATTGGATCCTTACAACAGCTAACACATACACATAATACATGGTTTGCACAAAATATCGCATTACTGACTTTTGAGGAAGTGCAACTAACGACCTTGCAAAAAATGCTCCATCAAGTTGTTCAGGGGCTTTTAAGGAAAAATCAGCAACGGCATCTACAAATTGTACACCCAGAGCAAACACAAACGATAAAGGAAAATGTTTTAACTCTTTTAGCTGAATATGATGATTTATTACGGGAAGCAATCCCTCTCCCAATTTATATTTTAATTTGGCAAATTACTTCACTAGAGAAATTAGCCTATACAAATGAAGTTGTTGACGATGTACTGGATGTAGTGGAATGGTATTTTATCCATCAAGATGAAGAAGTTAAAGTAGTTGAAGAAGAATTAGATTATGAAGAAATAATTGACTTATATAAAGAAGCGATTGAAGAAAAAGATGCCGAAGCGCAATTTGAGCTTGGAGAATATTATAGTGCAGATGATAGCGAATCCTTTCAGCCCGAAAAATCGATAAAGTGGTTTGAATTGGCAGCGTTGCAGGGCAATGCTGAGGCCCAATATGCACTTGGAAACTATTATTTTGAGGGTATCGGTGTGACAGAGAGTTATGATCGTGCGTTCAAATTATATGAGGCGGCAGCAATGCAAGGGCATGCAGATGCAGCGAATAACTTAGCTGATATGTATTTTAATGGTGAGAGTGTACCAGAAAATATGGTGCTTGCGAAGCGATGGTTTGACTTTGCCGCAACACAAGGTGTAGCAGAGTCTATGTTTACATTAGGTATTATATACGAGCAAGGTTTAGGTGTGACAATTGATGAAGAACAAGCATTTCTTGCCTATAAGAAATCATCCGAATCAGGTTATGTAGAGGCACAATATAGACTGGGTGGAATTTATTTAGAGGGTCAGTTAGGGCAAACACGAGATGTGAATCGTGGTTTGTATTGGTATGAAAAGGCTGCGGGACAATATCATGTTGATGCCTTTTATGACTTAGGTTTTATTTGGAGTAAAGGCTTAACAGGTATTCGTAATATTGAAAAAGGTATTCATTGGTTTAAACAAGCGGCACTACAAGGAGATCCAGAAGCAAAATTGCAGCTTGGACATATCTATAACAAAGGAGAGGGCATGCCGAGAAATATGAAAGAAGCTAAAAAATGGTATGGTCTTGCTGCGGAAGCAGGTATCGAAGAAGCCACTTTATTGCTTGAAGAATTAGAGGAATTGTAAATTTTATGTAAAAAAATTACGAGTATTTAGAATCGTTTTTAATATTGGATATTTTTAAGTATAAATGACTATTGTTTAATCTTTTTATAGGATAGTACACATAGGGTGTGGTTATCATTTTATATGTTAGGTAAAGTGATCGCCAATAATTATGTCAAAGGTAATGAGAGAAATAGATAAAGCCATAAAGCGTGGAAAAACAGAGTTTAATGATTAAGGCTGCTCCAAAAACCTGGAGTAGCTTTTTTGATGTTTGTTGATAATTTTGGTAAATATATTATATAGGTGTTTCTATATCACAATAATAATTGGTAAAAAATAGATAATAAAAAATTGACAATCAGGGATAAACTGTATAATGTATATGAAGTATTTGAATTTAACAATTAGTGATTTTTTGATTATTTTTGTGAAATTATATTATGTTATTTTATTGTAATATTATCTAAGGAAACGGAATCTTTTAGAGTTTTTTTAAATATATATTGATAAACGGACGGATAAAGTACGAGGCTCAGCTTTTTAAAAGTAATCGTTAATGAAAGAGGGAAAATGTGTGATTTTTCAAAAACAGAAAAAGGCAACGGCATTAGATTTGCAACAGTACACAGTTAAGATGGATGTTTCTAACCGCCTGCCGATGGTAAAGCAGATTGAAATGCTTAATTTAACGAAGCAGGATTTACAATATTTAAAAGCTTTCAAACCATTTGTTGAGGACAATATTAATCACATTGTTGACCGATTTTATGACATGATTGTCACTGAGCGTAGTTTAGTAGACATCATTAATAGACATAGTTCTGTGGAAAAGCTGAAAGTCACACTCCGTCGTCATATTATTGAAATGTTTAATGGAAGTATAGATGAAGAATTTTATAAAAGACGAATTAATATTGCAAAAGTACATGTACATATTGGACTTAGAACACAATGGTATATTTGTGCGTTCCAAGATTTATCTATATCATTTACAGACTTAGTAGAAAAACATGTAGAGCATCCGATGGACCAATTTAACACGATTCGTGCTATTTCTAAGATTTCAAATTTTGAACAACAACTTGTATTAGAATCATTTGAAAACACCGTCATGCAACTCAAGGAAAATGTAGAGCGTGGAAAAGAAGAGGTGGAGAAAAAAATCGTTGAATCTTCAGAGGGACTCGCTACAATCTCTCAAGAGACAAATGCCTCCTTCTGTCTTTTAAATAGGCAATCAGGTGAAATGAAGCAATTAGCAAAAAAATCACTTCAAGTGTCTACTTTAGCGGAAAGCCAAGCGCTAGAAGGTCGAGAACGATTGCAAAATCAATCCACGAACATGAATAATATTATTCACTCACTCGATGACATTACCGATAACGTTGAGCAATTGTCAGATATGTCAAAGGAAATGGAATTAATAATGAGTGTTGTAACGAATATTGCGAATCAGACAAATCTACTAGCATTAAATGCTGCGATTGAAGCCGCCCGTGCTGGAGATGCCGGCAAAGGCTTTAGTGTGGTGGCAGATGAAGTTCGGAAATTATCAGATCAAACGAAAGAATCGGTCACAGCTGTTGCAAAGTTATTGCAAAAGACGAATGAACGTACAGATAAACTTGTTCATTCACTTAGTAATATTCAGGAAGAAGTAGCGTCTGGTGAGGAAAATATGGTACAGACGGAAGGTCAATTCAATAAAATATTGGATGCTATGACACAAGCCAAGTGTCAAAATGACCGTATGGAAAAGGAAGTACAGGCTGTTGCAGAGGTTTTAAGTGAGCTTGGTATTTCTTTTAACGAAGTAACCCATTCAGCTGACAAATTAGCGAACTTTGCACAAAATTTAACTTAAACTAGAAACCTACTGTGCTTGTCACAGGAAATGGAGCTATCCAACACGTTGGATAGCTCCATTTTTGCTAAATTTGTAAAGGGTTTAACGTAATTCTCATGAAAAAGAGTTTATACTGAAGGGAGGGAAATAAAGAAAATAATAGGGGCGGTAAAGATGAAAACAGTAGTTGTATTAGGTGGCGGAATTACAGGATTATGTACGATGCATTATTTACAACGCCAGGTGAAGGAAAAAGGCTTGGATGTAAAACTAGTACTCATTGAAAAAAATGCCTACTTAGGTGGCAAGCTACATTCTGCATATGAACAGGGCTTCATAATGGAAACAGGTGCAGATTCCATTGTGGCTCGTCATAAAGGGGTCATGGAACTAGTGCAAGAGCTTGGGTTTGAAGAAGATCTTGTCTACAACGAAACAGGCATATCGTATATCTACACAAATAATGAGTTATATGCAATCCCAGCAGATTCAACATTTGGTATTCCAATGAGTTTAGCATCTCTTGAAGCCAGTACACTTGTATCACAAGCAGGAAAGCAAGAGGCATTAAAAGATTTAACAATGCCAAATGTAGGATTTACTAAGGAAAGCTCTATTGGTGAGTTTTTAACATATTATTTAGGCGAAGAGCTCGTACAAAATCAAATAGCACCAGTACTAGCTGGGGTATATTCGGGTGACTTAAATCAGCTATCAATTGGCTCAACGCTACCATATTTAATCGATTATAAAAATGACTATGGTAGTGTTATCAAAGGTTTTGATGCGAACCGCGAGCAATTTGTGAAAGCTGCAAATAAAAAATTTATTTCATTTAAAAAGGGTTTATCGTCGCTTATTGACCGACTTGAAGAAACGTTAACGGATGTAGAAATTGTCAAAGGAATAGCGACAACGCACATAAAGAAACATGACGAACACTATGTAATTACTTTGGCCAATGGTGTAACAATTGAAGCAAATCATGTCGTATTAGCAGTACCTAACGAGGCTGTACAATATTTATTGCAGGACACATCATTAAATAGTTATTTTGAACGATTTAATACGGCATCTGCAATTACAATTTATTTAGGCTTTGATGTGCCAGATGCAGTCCTCCCGGTGGATGGAACGGGCTTTATTGCGTCACATAATTCGAATTTACAATGCAATGCGGCAACGTGGACGAGCCAAAAATGGAAGCATACATCAGCGGATAGTAAATTACTTGTCCGACTGTTTTATAAGAGCATTAACCCTGCGTATGAGGAATTACGTGCAATGACAGATGAGGAATTGACTGTTATCGCTCTAGAGGACGTTAGAAAAAGTTTAGGCATTGAGGAAAAACCAACTGTTGTAAATGTTGCGAAATGGATTGATCAAATGCCAAAATATGATTTAGCTCATCAGGAAGCATTAAAGGGATTAACAACAGAACTTGCAGAAAGATACCCTAATTTATCAATTGCAGGTTGTTCCTATTTCGGCGTAGGGGTCGGTGCTTGTATTCAAAATGGTAAAAAAATTGGTGAAGAGCTTGCTGAAAAATTATCGTAATTTTTAAGAAAAACTCAAAAAACATTTATTTCGTGTGAAAAATCCTTTGTTATGTGAAATAGTCTTGACTCTACCGATTGTATCCGATATGATTCTTTTAATTATTTAAAAAATTCATACTATATTCTTATCAAGAGAAGCTGAGGGACTGGCCCTGCGACGCTTCAGCAACCAACTTCGTGTCAGGTGCTAAATCCAGAAGACCTTTTTGGTCCGAAGATGAGAAGGAAAAAACAATTACGATTCTGTTAAAGCCTTCTTTTTTTGTAAAAGAAGGCTTTTTATATTTTGACAACAAGGGAAGCGAGGTTACGTTTTATGGGATTACTTGAAAAGCTAAAAACACATGTCTTAACAGCAGATGGTGCAATAGGAACAGTATTATATGGTTATGGTTTAGAGTACTGTCACGAGGAAATGAATGTACAACGACCCGAATTAATAGAAAAGATACATCGTGAATATATTGCAGCTGGCGCTGATATTATCCAAACCAATACATATGGTGCCAATGCGATTAAATTAGCTCGCTACGGGTTAGAAACTCGTGTGCAGCAGTTCAATGAAGCGGCCATTACGATTGCGAAGCGTGCAGCAGCGGATGGCGGACAATTTGTACTTGGCACAATCGGAGGAATCCGTGGTATTCGCAAAAGTGATGCAACATTAGAAGAAATTCTAGTGACTGTTGAAGAACAGGCAACCGTGTTACTTGCAGGCAATCCAGATGGCCTTTTACTAGAAACATATTATGATTTTGAAGAGTTAACAGCAACATTATCTATGTTACGGACTAAAACAAATTTACCGATTATTGCACAGGTATCTATGCATGAGCCAGGGGTATTACAAAATGGAATGACATTAAATCATGCCTTACACGAGTTAGAGACACTTGGTGCGGATGTAGTTGGTGTTAACTGTCGATTAGGCCCCCATCATACAATTCAAGCGTTTGAAGGGGTAGAACTTCCTGACAAGGCATTTATGTCAGCCTATCCGAATGCTTCCCTGTTAGATTTGGAGGATGGGCGTGTCGTGTATGAATCGGAAGCAGATTATTTTGGTCGTGCGGCAGTTGCTCTACGAGATCAAGGTGTACGTTTAATCGGGGGATGTTGTG
This sequence comes from Lysinibacillus sphaericus OT4b.31, assembly GCF_000392615.1. Classification (GTDB taxonomy): domain Bacteria; phylum Bacillota; class Bacilli; order Bacillales_A; family Planococcaceae; genus Lysinibacillus; species Lysinibacillus sphaericus_B. The sequence continues at coordinate 134,666 of NZ_KB933398.1, forward strand.
GGACGACACCAAAGCATATTGAGGCTGTTAAAAAATATTTAGAAGAGCTTGCACCTGTAAAACAAAAGTATGCAAAGCCAGAAAAGATTGAGATCGTTCGCGAGGCAGAGCCAGCAACGTACGAACCGTTACATGAAAAGGTCAAACGTGAGCGTTCTATCATTGTGGAACTAGATACACCAAGGCATTTAGAAATTGACGGTTTTATGTATGGAGCCAAAAAGTTATATGACGCAGGCGCGGATGTGGTGATGATGGCAGATAATTCTTTAGCATCCCCGCGTATTAGCAATGTTGCGATGGGCGCTTTGCTTAAAGGAACACAGGGTATACGACCACTGACACATATTACGTGCCGTGACCGTAACTTAATTGGTTTACAATCACATTTGATGGGCTTAAATGCACTAGGGATTCATGATATTTTAGCAGTTACTGGGGATCCCACAAAGGTGGGGGACTTCCCAGGTGCGACAAGCGTTTATGATGTATCATCAATGGAACTAATTCAACTCATTAAGCAGCTAAATGAAGGGGTATCATTCTCAGGAAAGCCTCTTCGTAAAAAGGCAAACTTCTCGGTAGCGGCTGCATTTAATCCGAATGTACGGGTATTGGACCGTGCCGTGGCACGATTAGAGAAGAAGATTGAACATGGTGCGGATTACTTCATATCACAGCCTGTGTATACGAAGGAAAAAATCATAGAAATTTACGAGGCAACAAAGCATTTAGACACACCGATTTATATTGGAATTATGCCCGTTACGAGCTATAAGAGTGCAGAGTTTTTACATCATGAAGTACCGGGCATTAAATTATCGGATGATGCATTAGCGCGAATGAAGGTTTGTGGGGAAGATAAGGAACGTGCCACACTGGAAGGAATTGCGATTGCAAAAGAATTAGTAGAAGTAGCTTCGGAATATTTCAATGGTATTTACTTAATCACACCGTTCTTACGCTATGACATGACACTAGAGTTGATGAAATATATTGAGCAATTGGATGAACAGAAAAAAGGGGTACGTATAGATGGCTAAGCACTTAATTGAAGAGCAACTAGAGAAAAGAATATTAATTCTTGATGGCGCAATGGGTACAATGCTACAAAATGAAAACTTATCTGCAGAAGATTTTGGCGGTGAGGAGCTTGATGGTTGTAACGAAAATCTTGTGCTAACAAGACCGGATATACTTGATAAGGTTCACCGAAAATATTTAGAAGCAGGTGCAGATATTATTTGTACAAATACGTTTGGGGGCACACCACTCGTATTAAATGAATATAATCTTGGCGCAAAGGCCGAAGAAATTAATAAGCGTGCTGTGGAAATTGCTCGTAAAGTTGTGGATCAGTTTTCGACACAAGCATGGCCTCGTTTTGTGGCCGGAGCGATGGGACCGACAACCAAAACATTATCCGTAACCGGTGGTATTGCATTTGATGAGCTTGAGGAAAACTTCTATGTGCAGGCGAAGGCATTAATAGAAGCAGGTGCAGATGTTCTTTTACTAGAAACAAGTCAGGATATGTTGAACGTCAAGGCGGGGACACTGGGAGTATCACGCGCCTTTGAAACTACGGGAAAAGAAATTCCAGTGATGATTTCAGGTACGATTGAACCAATGGGTACAACACTTGCAGGACAAACAATTGATGCATTTTATATTTCAATTGAGCATATTAAGCCGTTATCAGTTGGCTTGAACTGTGCAACAGGTCCGGAGTTCATGACAGACCATATTCGTTCACTGGCAGAGCTTTCTACAGGCTATATTAGCTGTTATCCGAATGCAGGGTTACCGGATGAAGAAGGTTGTTATCATGAATCACCAGAATCACTGTCACAAAAATTAAAAGGCTTTGCTGAAAAAGGTTGGCTAAATATTGTGGGCGGTTGCTGTGGAACGACACCAGCGCATATTGCAGCAATCCGCGAGGCGATAAAAGATGAAAAACCTCGTCAATTACCTGAAGCGACACATGGACATGTTGTATCTGGGATTGATCCACTAGTCTATGACGATTCAATGCGACCATTATTTATTGGGGAGCGTACAAATGTTATTGGTTCCCGTAAGTTTAAAAACTTAATTATAGATGGCAAGTTTGAGGAAGCGGCAGAAATTGCACGTGCGCAAGTGAAAAATGGAGCGCATGTTATTGATATTTGTTTAGCTAATCCAGACCGTGATGAATTAGCAGATATGCGTGGTTTCATGCAAGAGGTAGTAAAAAAGGTTAAAGTGCCACTCGTAATTGACTCTACAGATGAAAACGTGATTGAGGAAGCATTGAAATTCTCTCAAGGTAAGGCCATCATTAACTCCATTAACCTTGAGGATGGCGAGGAACGTTTTGATGCGGTTATGCCTCTTGTGAAAAAATATGGTGGCTCACTAGTTGTCGGTACAATTGACGAACAAGGTATGGCGGTAGATCGTCAGCGCAAGTTAGAAATTGCCGAACGTTCGTATCAATTATTAACGGAAAAATGGGGCCTAGCACCAGAAGACATTATTTTTGATCCGTTAATGTTCCCCGTTGGTACAGGAGATGAGCAATATATTGGCTCAGCACTTGAAACTATTGAGGGAATTCGACTTATCAAAGAAAAAATGCCAAGAGCATTGACAGTGCTCGGCGTTAGTAATATTTCATTCGGTTTACCACCAGTAGGTCGTGAGGTTTTGAATGCCGTCTATCTATATCACTGTACACTTGCTGGCTTAGATTACGCGATTGTCAATACGGAGAAGTTAGAGCGTTATGCATCAATTCCTGAAGAGGAAATTAAGCTTGCCAATGATTTATTATTCAATACGAATGATGAAACACTTGCAGTATTCACCGATTTTTATCGTGATAAGAAGAAAGAAAAAACGGAAGCGGATATTCCAAAAACAGTGGAAGGTCGCTTAGCTTACTATATTTTAGAGGGTACAAAAGAAGGTTTAATTGAAGATTTAGACGCTGCTCGTGTAATCTATGATGCACCACTTGATATTATTAATGGTCCATTAATGGCAGGGATGGCTGAGGTAGGTCGCTTATTTAACGATAATCAGCTCATCGTGGCGGAAGTTCTACAATCGGCAGGTGTTATGAAGGCCGCAGTAGCGCATCTTGAGCAATTCATGGAAAAAGATGAAGAAAGCGCAGGCAAAGGTAAAATGGTGCTTGCTACTGTAAAAGGCGATGTGCATGATATCGGTAAAAACTTAGTTGATATCATTTTAAGTAACAATGGCTTTAAGGTAGTGGATCTTGGCATCAAAGTTACACCAGCGCAGTTAATAGAAGCCGTTCGCAAGGAGAAACCTGATTTCATCGGACTTTCTGGCCTACTTGTAAAATCTGCGCAACAAATGGTTATTACCGCACAGGACTTTAAGGAAGCAGGTATTGATGTCCCGATTTTAGTAGGTGGCGCAGCGTTGTCTCGTCGCTTTACAGAAACGAAAATTGCTAACGAGTATGATGGTCCTGTTATTTATTCTAAAGATGCGATGCAAGGTTTAGAGCAAGCAAATCTATTAATGGGTACGGAGACTCGAGAGAACTTCTTAACTGAAATTGCAGACTCACGTCAAAAACGATTAGAAGCCGATGAAAAACGTGCGGCTCGCCCTGTGAAAGAAGTAACGGTTAAGCCAGCGCGTACAGTCAAGGATGCACAGGTTTACTTACCGGCAGATGTTCGTCGCCATGTGAAAAAAGAGTATTCAGTGTCTCATTTATATCCTTACGTAAATATGCGCACATTACTTGGGCATCATTTAGGCTTAAAAGGGCAAGTGCAACAATTACTAGACGCCGGGGACTCACGTGCTACAGAACTAAAAGATTTAGTGGATGGCTATCTACAAAGCGATTTACTAAAACCATCCGGCATGTATCAGTTTTTCCCAGCGCAAGCACATGGTGATGATGTAGTGGTTTATGATCCAGCAGATAGTAAAACAGAAATTGAGCGTTTTACATTCCCTCGTCAACAGATTGAGCCTTTTATGTGCCTAGCGGATTTCTTAAAAACAGTAGAAAGTGGCGAAATGGATTACATTGCACTTATGGTTGTAACAGCTGGACAAGGCGTAATGGCAACAGCACGACAGTTAAAAGAACAAGGGAAATTTCTAGAAAGTCATGCGCTGCAATCAACGGCTCTTGAATTAGCTGAAGGTTTTGCTGAGCGCATGCATCAAGAAATCCGTGATCAATGGGGCTTCCCGGATGCTACAGACTTCACGATGCGCGACCGTTTTGCGGCGAAATATCAAGGACAGCGTTTCTCATTTGGCTACCCAGCGTGTCCAAACTTAGAAGACCAAGAAAAATTATTCGGCTTATTGAAGCCGGAGGATATTGGTGTTCAGCTAACAGAGGGCTTTATGATGGAACCGGAAGCTTCTGTGTCAGCAATGGTCTTTGCCCATCCAGATGCACGATATTTCAATGTGTAATTTTATGTCAGTTGGTTTGACTCTGTGTAGTAGGCATTAAAGGTCACCTCGGCGGATGTCATGGATATTGACTTTGTACTATTCAAAACCCCCTGACATCAATTACGCCAAGTGATAACGGATTATGTATAACATGTAAAATACCTGCTGTTTACAGAGGATGTATTTTCTTAAAGTAAGGATGTGGATATAAATGATTCGAATAATGGAAGTAAAAGATTTACCCGAAGTTTTAGACATCTACAATGACATCATTTTAACGAGCACAGCTGTCTACCGTTATGAGACGCAAACATTAAATGAAAAGAAACAGTGGTTTGACGAGCAACAACAATCTGGTAATCCATTGCTAGTCTTTGAGGAAAACGGAGAAGTGGCAGGTTTTGCTACTTATAGTCAGTTTCGCCCATACCCTGGTTACAAGCATACGATGGAGCATTCAGTGTATGTACATAAGGAACATTATCAGAAAGGTATTGCGACTAAACTGATGCGTGAATTAATACGTATTGCAGAGGAGCAAGGGGTCAAAACACTTGTGGCGGGTATTGATGCTGAAAACTTAGGAAGTATGAAAGCGCATGAAAAGTTAGGTTTTGAATATGCGGGAACGATAAAAAATGCAGGCTATAAATTTGAAGAATGGCTGGATTTAGTATTTTATCAACTACATTTAAGCGGACCGAAAATATAAAAAGGCTATGACATTCACATCTGTATTTCGGAAGCGACGTTCATCATTTTTAGTGAAAGTAGAGAAATGAAGTACTCCTGTATGAAAGCCAAATCTTAAAAACCAATGATAGGGCCATACTCGTTTCAATTACTTTAATAGTTTGACGCATTGAACGGATACGTGGACGCCCTATGGTAAATATAGGTTTCTACTAAAGGATAGATAAACAAAAAATCAATCGCTAACATTTCTAGTTATTCACGCTCATTGATTTGATTTTTCGTCATCATGTTTATCATCACTTCAAGTATGTTTAGCAGGTTAGAGCAGAATTATCAATAGGCGATACAAGTTGATTGGAGTGGAAGGCGCGACACTCCTGCAGGAACAGCACGTGCGGAAAATCCATTTTTGCGGCGATCCGCCGCAAAAATTAGTTGGTGCCGTGCCTGCGGAAAGGGAGCGCCTGGAACGGAAACCAACGTTTTCTTACTATTTATTCTAAAAAGAAAAAAGCCTGTAGACACTCATATTTTTTTGGAGTTGGTCTACAGTCAGAAAGGATATGACATTTGTCATATCCTTTTTATGATGTTTGCGTCTGTTGCTCATTATACTCTTGTTTTATGATGAGGTCATAAGCAAAAGGAAACGAGGGAAAACGAAATGGCTACAGATAAAGAAAAAACAAAAAAGCTGCGCCAAGATGTAGCACCATTTGCAAAATCGGATACTGGAAAAAGTATTTTTCAAATGGTGAATACAATTGTACCGTTAATTGTTCTATGGGTTGCTGGATATATGTTAGTTAATGTTTCACCATGGTTAACTGCAGGTTTAAGTGTAATTTCAGCTGGGTTTGTCGTACGAGCATTTATTATTTTCCATGACTGTACACACGGTTCATTTTTCAAAAGTAAAAAAGCAAATGACTGGGTTGGTTTATTTACTGGGGTAATCACTTCATTTCCGTATGAAAAATGGAAGCGTGAGCATACAATTCACCACGCAACAAGTTCGAACTTAGATAAGCGTGGAATCGGTGATATTGATATGATGACAGTGGAAGAGTATATAGAAGCTTCTAAAGGGCAACGTTTATGGTATCGTTTTTATCGTAATCCACTTGTAATGTTCGGCTTAGGTCCGTTATATATGGTGTTAGTGTTAAATCGTTTTAATCGTAAGGATGCAAAATCAAAGGAACGTGCCAATACACATATTACGAATGTTATTATTGTAGGTATATGTGCAGCATTAATTTACTTCTTAGGGTGGCAAGCATTCTTGTTAGTGCAGGGTGTAACATTATTCGTTGCAGGCTCACTTGGCATTTGGCTATTTTACATCCAGCATACGTATGAGGATTCTTACTTTGAACATGACACAGAGTGGGATTATGTAAAAGCAGCTGTTGAAGGCAGTTCATACTATAAATTACCAAAGGTATTGCAATGGGCAACGGGTAACATCGGTTTCCACCATGTCCACCATTTAGCACCTCGTGTACCTAACTATAATCTTGAAAAAGCGCATAATGAAACACCACCGTTACAAACAGCAACAACAATTACATTACGTACAAGTTTTGAATCGTTACGTTATAAATTATATGACGAAGAGCAAGGGAAATTTGTATCATTTAAAGATGTTAATGAAATTATTAAACGAAAAGCGAAAGGCAGTATAGCTGCTTAGTGGAAATTGATCAGCCATCTCTTCTGGGGATGGCTGTTTTACATAAAGTGATTTTTTGTACGGAAACGATGAGGTGAAGCGACAGCAACGAAAGGTTTGACCGTGCGAAAGCGAAGCGACAGCAACGAGAGATAGGCGCATATGCGCTTTTCTTGTTATAATAAAGGGAAAAAGTAGGAAAGATCGTGAGGTTATGATGAGAAAGTGGCATAGTATAATTCCGAATAGTCCCATACTGAGTATTTATTTATGGATTATTTTTTGTTTTCTACCGTTTTTCTTTATTTTTAAAAAATCTTCTTATATTGAAATATCGATAGGAATTACCTTTTTAATGCTGTATTTTATTTTTTATCGTTTTTCCGTAAATTCGAAAAATGGGCTTGTTTATATGTGGATTAGCTTCGAAATGGTCATTAATATCATTTTGACAATATTGTATGGCTATGTGTATTTGTCCATATTTACTGCGTTTTTCATTGGAAATATTCGTAGACCTGTAGGCTTTTATATTATGTACGGGCTGCATATAGGCTTTACTGTTATTTCTACTGGGGTTGGATTCTTCGTGGAATTACACTTATTTTTATCTCAACTTCCGTTTGTAGTGCTAACGATTTTAGCGGTAGTGCTTTTACCTCTTACCATTTATTCGAAAAATAAGCGTGAGAATTTAGAAGGGCAATTGGAAACGGCCAATGAAAGAATTGCGGAATTGATTATTTTTGAGGAACGTCAACGCATTGCGCGTGATCTACACGATACATTGGGTCAAAAATTATCAATGATTGGATTGAAAAGTGACCTAGCCACAAGACTTATTGAGCGAGATCCGCAACAGGCGTTAGTAGAGATTAGAGATATTCGTCAAACTGCCAGTATTGCGCTTAAAGAGGTTCGTGAATTAGTTTCAGATATGCGTACAGCGAAATTTGAGGATGAGATTATGCGTATTTCTCAAATCCTAAAAGCGGCCGAAATGGAGTTTGTTTTTGATGGAGATAAGGATTCGCTACAGGTTCCACCGCTTGTGGAAAATGTTTTATCCATGTGTTTAAAAGAGGCGGTAACGAATGTCGTTAAGCATAGTGGTGCGAGTAAATGTGAAATTGCCTTCCATCAAAATTTTAAGGAAGTATATCTAGTTGTTCGTGATAATGGACAGGGTATTTCGAAGAAGCAGGTATTGAAGAATGGTAATGGGTTAAAGGGGATGCGAGAGCGTTTAGAATTTATTAATGGCACCTTTAAAATAGAGAATGGTGAGGGTACAACATTAACTGTGTCTATTCCGGTGACCATCACACATCAAAAGGTCAAAGACAACCTGCAGAACATATAGAGGAAAAGAGGATTGTGACATGATTCGAATTGTAATTGCTGAAGATCAAGGTATGCTGTTAGGGGCACTTCGTTCGTTACTCAGTATGGAGGATGATATGGAGGTCGTTGGGTTAGCAAAAAATGGTGAGGAAGCATTGGCACTTGTAGAGCAGTATCAACCAGATATTTGTATTATGGATATCGAAATGCCAGTGAAAACTGGACTTGATGCTGCTGAAGAATTGCATGGTTCGGATTGTAAAGTCATTATTTTAACAACGTTTGCAAGACCGGGCTATTTTGAACGGGCAAGAAAAGCGGGTGTTCGTGGTTATTTACTAAAGGATAGTCCGATAGAGGAATTGGTAAGTGCTATTCGTACAATTATGGACGGCAAACGTATTTATGCCCCAGAGCTTGTTGATTTTGTTTATGAAGATGATAGTGAAAATCCTTTAACTGAGCGTGAAAGTCAGGTACTGACATTGGTTGCTGAAGGGAAGACAACAAAGGAAATTGCCGCAGAATTGTTTTTATCGGCGGGCACTGTACGTAACTATATTTCAACTATCTTAGAAAAGTTACATGTTGGGAATCGGATTGAAGCTATTGCGCGCTTTAAGGAAAAAGGCTGGAATAAATAAGACTTCTGAATGTACTTTTGACTGACGAATAGGTATGCTAAAAAATGGAGATTTGATCTATAAACTATTCAAAAGGGAGTAAGAGCTATGCAAACTATATCTGGAAAAAATGCGTTAATTACTGGTGCGGGTCGTGGCATTGGACGTGCGACAGCAATCGCCTTTGCGCAAGAGGGCATAAACGTCGGTCTTGTAGGTCGTACAGTGGAAAATTTGCAACATGTTGCCGAAGAATTAAAGGCATATGATGTGAAAGTAGCCATTGCGGCAGCTAATGTAGCCGATTTAGAGTCGATAGAAAAAGCGGTTGAAAGTATTCGGACGGAATTAGGTCCTATTGATATTTTAGTAAATAACGCAGGTATTTCAAAATTCGGCAAGTTTTTAGAACTTTCACCGGAAGACTGGACAAATATCGTAGATGTAAATGTAAAAGGTGTGTATTACACGACACGTGCAGTATTACCTGAAATGATCGAACGTGAGTCAGGCGATATTATTAATATTTCATCTACTGCAGGGCAAAAAGGTGCACCGATTACAAGTGCATATAGTGCATCGAAAGCAGCTGTTATCGGTATGAGTGAATCATTAATGTTAGAGGTTCGTAAGCATAATATCCGCGTTGTGACGTTAACACCAAGTACAGTGGCGACAGATATGGCTGTCGAGTTACAACTAACTGACGGCAATCCTGAAAAAGTTATGCAGGCGGAAGACCTTGCCGACTTAATGGTGGCACAATTGAAGTTACATCCACGTGTGGTATTAAAACATGCTGGTCTATGGTCAACAAATCCTTAACAATGTGGCGGGAAGCAAATTCTCGCCGCATTTTCTATTTTGTAAGGTGTTTATTGAAAAAATGAAAAAATCGTCCATAAAATGCACGTGGTACATTATGATGAAATGTATAATTGTATGATAAAAAAGACCTTATCGCCATGAAGAGGCGATAAGGTTCAATCATTACTTATTGCGCTTTGTTAAGCGTCCAAGAACGAATGCACCTGCTGCAACAGCAAGGACTGTATTCGTTTTTTTCGTAAATACTTGCTTCGTTACAAGGTTAATGTTTTGTGGGCGCTCCGCTAAACGACGCATAAAGTAACCGTACCAATCTTCGCCAAATGGTACGTATACGCAGAAGTTATAGCCTTCTTTTGCCAGCTCTTTTTGCATGTCCGTGCGGAAGCCGTAAAGCATTTGGAATTCGAATTTATCAAGCGGTATATTATTGTCAGCAACAAAGCGTTTTACATGTGCGATGACGTTATGGTCATGTGTTGCAATTGATGTGAATTTACCGTGAAGTAAATGATATTCAATCAGCTCGATAAAGTTTAAATCGATATCTAATTTATCCTGGAAAGCAACTTCCACAGGTTCTTTATATGCTCCTTTTACAATGCGTAAACGATAGTTTTTGAATTTCTCTATATCGTCTTTTGCACGATAAAAGTATGATTGAATAACTGTACCGACGTTATTAAACGTTTTAGAAAGTTCTTCTACCATATCAAAGGACGTTTGGAGACGACCGTAATCTTCCATATCAAAGTTAACAAAAATATTATAGGCAGCGGCTTTTTCAACGATTTCATATAAATTGTCATAGCAAAAATCAACGTCAATATCTAAGCCCAACTGAGAAGGTTTAAGTGAAATATGGGCGTTGACACCGTTTTCATGAATCGCTTCAATAACAGCAAGGATTTGTTCTTTGGCTGCAGATGCTTCTTCTTCACTAGCAACAAATTCCCCTAAATTATCAACTGTACAAGAGATATTATGGGCATTTAGTTCTTTGATGCTTGCAATCGTTTCTTCTATATTTGTACCAGCTACTACATTTTGGGCTCCTAATTTTAAGCCGTATTTTTTAGCAGTACTATTTAATAGTTGGTTCTCAGATAATTGAATGAAAAAATCGCGTAATAACATGGTCATTCTCCTCACAGCATTTTTCTTTTTAGTATAACATATTTGGAAAAAATGTAATGGATTCGATGTTACAATTATTTGTTTTCTATTATTTGCATACGTTCATTAAATAATACAGGATAGCTTAAAAAGCCTATCATTATGCTGGATAATGTTGCAGTTGTTAGAAGTGCGAAAATGATCAATAGTTGAAATTGTACGGCTTGGATAGGGTCTGCACCACCGATGATTTGTCCGCTCATCATGCCTGGTAATTGTACAAGTCCAATTGTTTTTTGACTTTCAATTGTTGGAATCATACTGGCCTTAATAGCACTGATTAATTGCCGATGGATCGCCTGTTTTGGGGTACCTCCAAGTGATAAAATGAGCTCAATCTCATTTTGATGACTTGTAATTTCTGCTGTGAAACGATTTAAAAATAGTATTGATAATACCATAGAATTTCCAATTAACATTCCGCTAATAGGAATGATATATTGTGCTGTTGCAGGTATAATGCCAAAACCAATTAATACGCCTTGTGTCACAATTTCGACTACAACAAGGGTAATGGCAATCTTCCATGTAATCCCTCTTATTCCTTCCCCTTTTTTACGAGTATTTAGGGTTGCGACAATAATCATCAATGCAACCATCAACAAAATAAAAATAATGCTTCCTGTATCAAAGACAAGTTTTAAAATGTAGCCAACTGCCAATAACTGAATAATGGAGCGTATAGTCGCAATAATTGTATCCTTTTCAAGGCCAAGCTTTAACGCTTTTGATAATAACAATGGAATTAACACAAAAATCAATGTAAGGGAGAGTGCGGTATATGTCATGCGTTTACCCCCTGTACAAATTCTGCAACACGAGGATTAGTTGGTGCATTCAGTAGTGAGCTTTGGCCAGTTTCAATAAGCTCTCCATCCATCATAACCCATGTATAATGACCAATCGTTAGTGCCTGATGTAAATTGTGTGTAATCCAAATCATCGTGACATTGTATTTTTTGTTTAATGTCACAATGAGTGCCTCGATGTCCTGTACTGATTGACGATCGAGAGCAGAGGTAATTTCATCTAATAATAGGATAGACGATTGGTTGATGAGGGTACGCGCGATTGATACCTTTTGGCGTTGTCCACCGGATAATTCAGTTGTTGAACGTTGTAAAAAGCTTTCATCTAGTCCGACGTCCTGTAGATACTGGATTGCTTCTTGTTGAGTAAGTGTTTTTCCTTGTAGTGAACGGGGAAGGGCTAAATTATCAAAAACCGAACCGGCAATCATTGGCGCGGCTTGAAGAGCAATACCTACCTGTCTTCGTAAAGTAGTGGGCTCATAGGTAGAAATTGGCTGATCATCAATCAAAATTTGCCCGTCTGTTGGTGTTAGTAGCCCATTGCACATTTTCAGTAACGTTGTTTTACCTGCACCAGATGGACCAACAAGTGTCGTAATTTTGCCCTTTGGTATGGACCCAGTAATGGTTTTTAAAATAGCCTTGTTATTCATTGAAAAGCTGATTTGTTGAAAGTGAATTGCAGGCTCGTATAACATTTTCATATAGTAGAAACTCCTTTATACTAGTAGGTAATATTAATTTAGCATAGAAAGGAATGGATGCTACAGCTATTTTCCATTTTCATAGTAGAGTACTAGTAATACGTTATGTAAGGAGAACAGGAAAAATGGATATTTTATATGTGGATACGATAACTTATGCCCAGGGAACTATGTACATTGTTGCATCAGAAGAAGGTCTTGTTTATATTGGAACGCCCAATGCGCCATTTGATGAAGTAGAAGTGTGGGCAAAAAAGCCATTTAAAGGCTATAGCTTTGAAGTGAATAAAGAAAAATTAGAGCTATACGTTAAACAATTAACAGCTTATTTGAACGGGCAACTTACTGAATTTGATCTACCGGTTCATGTGAAGGGAACAGCTTTTCAGCTCGCTGTCTGGGATGCATTAAAAGCGCTTCCTTATGGTACAACAACATCGTACTCAGCGATCGCACAAGGAATTGGCAACCCAAAAGCGGTAAGGGCGGTTGGGAGTGCAATCGGCGCCAACCCAATATTGGCTATCATTCCGTGTCATCGTGTCATCGGGAAAAATGGTAAACTAACAGGTTTTCGTAGTGGTTTAGCAATGAAAGAATTTTTACTTCAATTAGAGAGAGCGTAAAAGAAGGAGTCGTCTCAAATGTTCTGTGAGACAGCTCCTTTTTGCCAGAAAGTTTTCTTTATACATGTTCCTCTTGTACATTTGTTGGAGATTTTCCGAAATGTGTTAGTCGTTGAGCAAATGTTTCCCCTTGTACAGCGGAACTTTTAAAGATATCTTGGTATTCATAAGCGGCCGTACCGTGTTCCATAACATCTAGACCAGCAACCTCTTCCTCCGCTGTTACACGTAATGGGATAAATGCTTTAATAATGAATAAACCAGTTGATACAGATACGCCAACCCAAGCGATTGTTGCGATGACACCAATTGCTTGAATACCAAGTAAAGCAAACCCTCCACCGTAGAATAAACCTTGACCACCAACATCGAATAATCCAACAGCGAGAGTACCCCAAATGCCACAAACACCATGAACGGCTATCGCTCCTACAGGATCATCAATTTTTAGCTTCCACTCAATGAAGCGGACACCTTCCACTAATAATGGCGCTGCAACCATACCAATTATCAGTGAACCGATAATGCTGACGTTCGCTGCACCAGCCGTAATACCTACAAGACCTGCTAACGCACCGTTTAGTGTTAAGGAGCCATCAATGTGACCGTAGCGAAATTTAGTATAGAAGGCAGTAGCGACAACACCAGCAGCAGCAGCGAAAAATGTGTTACTAATCACACTAGGTACAAGTTCGGGGTCGGCCGTTAAAGTAGATGCCCCATTAAAGCCGAACCATCCAAACCATAGTAAGAACACACCTAATGCGCCTAGTGGAATACTATGACCTGTTATAACGTTGACGCGCCCGTTTTCATATTTTCCTAGACGAGGGCCAATGATTGCTGCCGCCACAAATGCTGCTACTGCACCTGTTAAATGAACAACAGTTGAACCGGCGAAATCTACGAAACCTAGATCCGTTAACCAGCCTTGACCGCTCCAAACCCAGTGACCTACCACAGGATAAACCAATAACGTCATTAAAACGATAACTCCTATATATGCAAAAATATTCGTGCGTTCTGCTACAGCACCAGATAGGATGGTTGCACCAGTTGCTGCGAACATTGCTTGGAAGATAAAGAACGAAAGATCATCTACGCCATTTAAAGCAAAGCCATTTGTTCCGATGATACCGCCGGCTGTATCGCCAAACATAATCGCGTATCCACATAAGAAATAAACGATACCGCCAAGTGAGATGGTAAGAAAGTTTTTCATAATAATATTGACTGCGTTTTTCGATCGCGTAAATCCTGCCTCAACCATGGCAAATCCTGCATGCATAAAAAATACTAAAATTGTTCCGAGCATAACCCATACTAAATTTACAGATAACATCACTTCATCCATTTACATCGCCCCCTTAATCTACTGCAATTGATCCGACTTCTTTAGTGCGGATACGAATTGCCTGTTCTACTGGATAAATAAAGATTTTACCGTCTCCAACTTTGCCAGTCGCTGCATCACGTAATAGAACTTCCACAATGGCATCGACCTTTACATCATCGACTATCATTTCCAACTTTAGTTTTGGTAAAAATTCAATTTCATAAGTGTTCCCACGAAATAATCCCGTCCGGCCTAATTGGCGTCCACAGCCAGCAATTTCTGAAATACTTAGACCTGCAATTCCTTCTTTTGCAAGACCGTCCCTAACAGTGCCGAAAACTTCGGGACGGATAATTGCCTCTATTTTTTTCATCAAAACCAACTCCTTGCGTTAATTTAATTTACATGTTAAAACGGAGAGGTATTCAACGCAATTGTTTTTTTCGAAACACATGTAAGGTTATGTAACATTATATTTTTTGTGTGTCGTAGTAAATTGTAAAAAAGCTAATTATTTAAGGAATGTAAGCGGTGCTAAAATTTGTGTCTAAAATATGTACGATTCGAAATTTTCTGATTATTTATGTGAGGAAATCTAACATCATTTCTCTGGAATGTTAAACGCAAGAATTTGGGTATATAGTGTATACTAGGACTAATTATGATAGCGGAAGAAGGGTTTTCTTATGAGATCAAACTATGTTGACGATAGCTTAGCGTTGCACACAGACTTATATCAAATCAATATGGCGGAGTCCTATTGGGCTGATGGCATACATAATAGAAAAGCAATTTTTGAATTATATTTTAGAAAATTACCGTTTGGTAATGGCTATGCCGTGTTTGCAGGGTTAGAGCGAATGCTCGAGTATTTGCGAGATTTTCGCTTCAGTGATTCAGATATTGCGTATTTACGTGAAGTGGTTGGCTATAAAGAGGACTTTATTGATTATTTAAAGAATGTTCGATTTACAGGGGATATGTATTCAATGGTGGAAGGTGAACTTGTTTTCGCAAATGAACCAATTGTACGCATTGAAGCACCATTAGTGGAGGCGCAACTGATTGAAACGGCGCTACTAAACATTGTGAACTATCAAACCCTTATAGCAACAAAGGCCAGTCGTATTAAGCAAATTGTAAAAAATGAAACGGCCATGGAATTTGGAACACGTCGAGCGCAAGAAATGGATGCAGCTATTTGGGGAACACGTGCGGCCTTCATCGGTGGTTTTGCATCTACTAGTAACGTTCGTGCAGGTAAATTATTTAACATTCCTGTATCGGGCACACATGCGCATGCGCTTGTGCAGGCGTATAAAAATGATTACGATGCCTTTCATGCTTATGCTAAACGTCACCGTGATTGTGTATTCTTAGTGGATACTTACAACACATTGAAATCAGGTGTGCCATCAGCGATTAAAGTAGCGAAGGAACTTGGTGATAAAATTAATTTTGTTGGTATTCGCTTAGATAGCGGTGATATTGCTTTCTTGTCTAAGGAGGCACGCCGTATGCTGGATGAAGCTGGCTTCCATGATGTGAAAATCGTGGTTTCCAATGATCTCGACGAATACACGATTTTGAACTTAAAGGCGCAAGACGCACGTGTGGATGTATGGGGGATAGGTACAAAGCTTATAACGGCTTACGATCAACCTGCATTAGGGGCTGTTTATAAAATGGTTGCTATTGAAAATGATGATGGTCGGTTAGAAGATACGATTAAAATTTCTGCAAATGCTGAAAAAGTATCGACACCAGGCCTCAAAAATTTATATCGCATTATCGATCGGAAAAATGGCAAGGCAGAGGGAGACTATATTACGATGCATGATGAGGACCCTCAATCCCAAGAACGTATTAAAATGTTCCACCCGGTGCATACATTTGTATCGAAGTTTGTGACGAACTTTGAAGCGAAAAATTTACATCAACTTGTTATTAAAAATGGGGAAGTTCGCTATCAAAATCCTACTTTAGAAGAAATGCGTACTTACGCTGCGGAGAACTTGGAGTTGCTATGGGATGAATATAAACGTTCCATGAATCCAGAGGAGTATCCGGTCGATTTAAGCCAAAAATGTTGGGATAATAAGATGCGTAATATTGAAGAAGTTCGGGATATGGTCAATAGAATTGTGAAAGAGTAAGGAGTGGAAAGCGATATGACTTTACAGCAACAAATCATTCAGGAATTACGTGTATTACCGTCAATTGATGCACAAGAAGAAATTCGAAAATCCGTTGATTTTTTGAAAGCATACGCCCGTAAATATAGCTTTATAAAAGGTTTTGTACTTGGTATATCAGGTGGACAAGACTCTACTTTGACAGGAAAACTAACACAACTCGCGGTTGATGAATTAAATGCAGAGGCAGGAGAAGTGAAATATTCGTTTTGGGCAGTTCGTTTACCGTATGGCGTACAAGCAGATGAACAGGACTGTCAGGATGCCATTGATTATATAAAACCTTCGAAAACCTATACAGTAAACATCAAAGAATCGGTTGATGCCAGTGTCCGTGCATTAGCAACTGCTGATGTGGAGCTAAGTGATTTTGCAAAAGGGAATGAAAAAGCACGTGAACGAATGAAGGTACAGTTTTCTATTGCTGCGATGAAAAGCGCTGTCGTTTTAGGAACAGATCATGCGGCAGAGGCAATCACTGGTTTTTATACAAAATTCGGTGATGGTGGAGCAGATTTAATGCCGATTTATCGTCTTAACAAACGTCAAGGTAAGCATTTATTGGCGGCGTTAGATTGCCCACAGCATCTGTATTTAAAAGTACCAACAGCAGATTTAGAGGAAAATCGTCCATCATTACCAGACGAAGTGGCCTTAGGTCTGACTTATGATCAAATTGATGATTATTTAGAGGGAAAGGAAATTCCTAAAGAGGCACGTGAAAAGCTAGAAGGGCATTATTTACGATCACAACATAAACGCCATATGCCAATCACAATTTTTGATGATTTTTGGCAATAAAATAAGTTCATGGGAAAAGAGCTGACCAAAAGTGTGATTATACACTATGCGGAACAGTTCTTTTCTACTTTTTTTTATGTAATTGGTTCTGTTTGCTTGATTTCGAGCATATAATGTCGATATAAATACCTATAAAGCTGATAAAAAGAAAAGGGGGGTAATTATTTTGAGGACTTCTAGAGTAAGTGCAACGACAAACAGTACTTTTCGTAATGAACAGCAGTATTTGCATGCAGGTGACATTAGCCATAATTTCGGACAGAATCCGAAACAAAAATTTAGACAGAGCATGAGTAAAAATAAGGAAAATAAACAGCCGCTTATTAATAAACAAATGAAGCAACACGGTCTAAATAAAATAGAAGTTGCTTACGTTGACAGCGGTAGCGATCTGCAAATCCGTAATGAGCTATCTGAAACCGCTATAAAATTAAGTCGAATAAGCAAGCAAAAGAAGCGTCTCACTAGTTACCTCTCTTCTATATAACCGTCCGTGAAATTGACCCTCTCTACCATTTATGGTGGTGGGGGTTTTTGTGTTTTCAAAAAAGCAGAGTGACCACTCGAGTGAGGCTTCGTATCGCTCAGGAAACGCACGCGAACGCTCGGGTAAGTCCGTGTATCGCTCAGGAAACGCACGCGAACGCTCGGGTAAGTCCGTGTATCGCTCGGGTCCCGCGCAGAAACGCTCGGGTGAGCCTGTGTACCCACGTCCCCCAACGTAAAATCGGTTTAGCTAAAACCCATAATCGGATGCTCTAAACAAATGTCCATTCACTAAATAACCCAACAAAACCTTGATTTCGAGACGTTCAATAATTATTCAAGAAGATTTTTCCAATTCTTCACAGGGATTTTCATCTTATTTCACAACTTATCTGTAATGTATTATTTGCAACAGAAAAAAGATTTGGGGGAAGCAGTTGTGAAAAAATTATGGATACCTGTACTAGCGATTTTACTATTACTAGGAGCATGTGGTACAGAAAAAACGCAAGTAAAGGAAGATGAAACTAAGCAAGAGGTAGGGGGAAATAAATCAGAAATGCAGGATAATTCTGTGCAAGTTGCTTCGTTGGCTGATCCGCGGTTACAAGAACCGAAAGAAGATACTGTTTGTGAGATGTGTAATATGAAAGTATATATGAAGGATCATGATATGGGCGTTTTTTCTACACAAGCGATTAAAGAGGATGGGACGATTGCTTTTTATGATGACATCGGTTGCTTATTAAATGCAGAGGTAGCAAATGAAGAAACAAATGAAAAGTTTGTTCGTGATTACATTACGAAGGACTGGGCAAAGGTTGAGGATGTCACAATCGTCAAAACGGAGCTGAAATCACCGATGAACTGGGGGTATATTTATTTCACTGATAAAGCACATGCAGATAAATATATCACTGAACATCCTAAAGCGTATGTAGAAAAATTACAAAAAATAAAAGATGATGCACTAGAGCGCCGCAAAAAGAAAATGCAAGAAAAAGAAGCAAATGGTGAAGTGGAGCCAATGCAAATGGAAGAGAAGAATCATGAAGAAGGTCATGATCATAATCACTAATACTGGAAGGCTAGGGGATTCCTCTAGTCTTTTCAGGCTGAACTGGGAGGTAGTGGTATGGTGAAGAAAATAAGCAGTGTCTTATTGTTTTTTCTAGTTATGAGCCAGACGGTCTATGCAGATTTTGATGTGCAAGAAGCCATTGATGCAGCAAAACCTGGAGCAATAATTTCCATCCCTACTGGACATTACAAAGGTAACTTTGTTTTAACAAAAAAAATAACACTGCGTGGTGAACAAGGGACTGAACTTGTCGCACTTGGGAACGAGCCGGTGCTTCGTATTGACGGTTCCACTAAGGTGACGATAGAGAATATGACGTTATCGGGAACAAAACAAGCAATTGTGGCAAGTGATGTAGACGGTCTAGAGCTGCGGCATCTAAAAATGAAGGATATTCATGCGGGTGTGCATATTCAACGCTCGAAAAATGTGCGTATCCAACACATTGAAGTGACTGGTAAACAGGCGCATTATTCGAAAAAGGGCAATGGACTAGCGATTTTTCAGAGTGAAGATGTTGTGGTAGAGGACGCGAACATAAACCATGTACAGGATGGGATTTACGTGGAAGAAGTGAAGAATATACGTGTACAAAATAACACAATAGCGAACAGCCGTTACGGGATGCATTTTATGTATTCAAGTAATGCACAGGCGTCTCATAATACATATCAAAATAATGTTACGGGGCTCATGATTATGATGACAAGCAACATTTCTATCAAGGGCAATCATCTAGCAAACCACAACGGTTTAAATAGTTACAGTATGTTGTTATATGACGTACAGCAAGCGGTTGTTGAGCTAAATACAATTAAGAACAATCGAACAGGTGTGGCGTTGCAAAAAAGTACAGGTATTCACATAGCGAGTAATGATTTTCAAATGAATCAAACGGCACTCGAGGGAACGAAGGTAGATGGCCATTCAAAGGTGACGAATAATCAATTTACAGGCAATATCTTAACGGCACGCTCAGATCATCAAGGCTTTTTACTATCGAATAATTATTATGATGATTACGCGGGCATTGATTTAGAGAATGACGGTATGGGTGACGTTCCATATGTGGCTGTGTCAAGTTTTGGACAGTGGATGGTGCGTCAGCCTGTATATCAATATTTTGTGGCATCACCTAGCGTGGTTTTACTCACTTCCCTGGATCAGCAAATAAATAAAACCGAAAAGTCGGTACTCGTGGATGTTACGCCGAAGCTAATGATGGACCAAATAACGGAAAAGAGCAGAACAAATATTAAACAGTTATTACTAGGTTTTCTCATTATAATCGCTAGTGTCTGGCTATGGAGAAGAGGAATGATGGAATGAAAAAATGGATACTAATTGTCGTTGTGTGGTGCGTATTATTAGTTGGCTGTAATGAAAAAGCGTATGAACCACGTGAAATTGTTGGTGAAACGGATGTTTGCAAAATTTGCAATATGAGTATTGTTCACAATAAGTATGCAGGGCAAATTGTTTTAAAGAATGGCGATTATGAAATGTTTGATGATCTAGGGTGTCTAATGGAATATATTGATGCCAATGGAGATGAAGAGATTGGCGCTGCATTTATCAAGGATTCGACGGAAAATGAGTGGATTGATGTTTTTAAGGCGACGTTTGTTTACAGCAAAGAGTATTGGACCCCCATGAATTATGGTGTATTGGCTTTTAAAACGAAGGATGCAGCAGATAAATGGATGACTACCGAAGGAGATGGTCAGGTTCTTGTTTATAAAGATTTACAGGATTTTAATTGGGGGATTAACCAATGATGCACAGTATGCTCATGAAGCTTGAATTGAAGCAGATGTTGAGAAGTCGGTGGATGCAACTAGTAGGTTTGCTGTTTACATTCGTTTTTACAGCTATTATCGTCATTCAGCAAATGGCGTTACCTGATGTTGAAGGTTTCACGCGCCAAACAGCTTCATTTTTAAATGTATTACTATTTTTATTACCGCTATTTATTTTAACAATTGGTAGCATGAGTGTTGCTGGTGATATAGAATCGGGCTGGTTTTCTTTATTAAAGACATATCCCATGACAAGGGCACAATACATTGTCGGAAAGTATATGGCAGCTGTTTGTGCTTTTGTATTAGTTGTTGTAGTAGCGTTCGGCGTTGTGTTGGCACTTGGAGGATTTCTTGGTGGCGTGCGTTTACCACTGATCTTTATTACGTTGACGTTAATGTGTATTGTGATATTCGCATCTCTAGCAATTGTCATTGGGGCGTTTGCAAAAACAAGATTATTTGCGCTGTCTTTGTCACTTGTTTTATGGTCGTTTTTTTTATTGCTTTTATCCTACGCATTAATGGCGATTGGTACTGTAGTTGCAGGGCATATTTTACAAAAGCTAACGGTTATCGTAATACACATTAATCCCGCAGAATGGCTACGCTTTGGTTACTTCATTTTTTCTGATCAAGCGAGTGTACTTGGACCTGCGTTTTATGGAGTTACACAGTTTTACTCGTCCTATTTAGGTTATATAGTCTATGGGGCAGTAACATTTCTTTGGGTAACTATACCGTTACTATGTGCAAATAAGCTACTACAGAAAAGAGGGAAACGTTAATGTTACTTGAGGTGAAAGATTTATCGAATGTATATGAAAATAATAAAGGTCTAAAAAAAGCGTCCTTTTCTGTACGGGCAGGACGTATTTTGGCACTTGCTGGCGGTAATGGTGCGGGTAAAAGTACACTTATTCGTCTTATAACTGGTCAAGAAAAACAAAAGGCTGGGGAGCTTATTTGGCGGGAGCGACAAGCCATTCGTTTTATGCCGGACGATATAGATTTTCCATCGATGCTAACGGCAGCAGAAGTTATACAGTTACTCGCTTCGTTAAAAAAAGTAGGGCCAAATGAGCGGGAAAAGGTCTTAAAACGAGTTGGATTATGGGATGTGAAGAAACAAAAGGTTCAGCAATTTTCAAAGGGGATGCGTCAGCGTCTTAACCTAGCACAAAGTTTACTTGGGAATGGGCACTTGCTTATTTTAGATGAACCAACAAATGGTCTGGACCCCTTCTGGATTGCTGAGCTGAAAAAAATGATGTTAGAAGAAAAAGCAAAAGGTTATACAGTAGTATTCTCCACGCATCTATTAGCCTTTGCAGAGGAGGTAGCGGATGATGTGCTGGTTTTACATGAAGGGGAAATATTAATTTCCGGTGACTTGAAAGAAATCCTCGCAGAAGAAAATTGCACTACTTTAGAAAAATTATGGCTAAAAAAATTAAATTTGTAACGTTTTGATAGATAATGTCGTTATATAGTAGTAGGTGGGCTTGTTTGAAAAAACTTCAGACAAGCCTTTTTTAATGAGCTTTAAAGGGCGGCCGTGAATCTTCATCCATAAAAAATCACGAATAAGAAAAGGGAATAATGCCCATAATGGACTAAATAAAATAGCTAAATATATATTATCCAAATGATAGGAATTCCAGATAATTGTGTTACTATGAAGTTTTCGTTATGCTTAAATCAAGTTATCGTGCAATTCACACAATTGTTTGATGAAATAAGGAGGTATTTTAATTTATGAATGCACAAATACAAACTGTACTAGAGAACATAGAAAAAGTGATGATTGGGAAAAGGGAAGTAGCAGAACTAAGTATAGTGGCATTGCTCGCAAGGGGGCATGTACTATTAGAAGACGTGCCAGGTGTTGGTAAGACAATGATGGTGCGCGCACTTGCAAAATCTTTTGATGCACAGTTTAAACGTATTCAGTTCACACCTGATTTATTGCCGTCTGATGTTGTAGGTGTATCTATATACAATCCCAAAACAATGGAATTTGAATTTCGACCAGGTCCAATTATGGGCGATGTCGTGTTAGCAGATGAAATTAATCGAACATCTCCGAAAACACAATCAGCTTTATTGGAGGGAATGGAAGAAGCTTCTGTCACTATTGATGGTAATACGCTAAAAATATCTCAGCCATTTTTTGTAATGGCTACCCAAAACCCTATTGAACATGAAGGAACTTATCCACTACCAGAGGCACAGTTAGATCGATTTTTACTAAAAATAAAAATGGGTTATCCGTCAAGAAGTCAAGAGGTAGAAATACTACGCCGAGCAGAAAATGGAAAGCCAATTGAAAAGATTGATGCTGTACTATCGGTGGCACAATTAATTGAATTGCAGGAGCTTGTCCAAGGTGTCTACGTTGAAGATTCAGTTAAAAATTATATGGTTGAGCTGTCTACGCAAACGAGGGACAATAGCTATGTTCATTTAGGGGTTAGTCCACGTGCGACAATTGCTTTAATGAAGGCATCCCAGGCATATGCGTTTATAAAAGGGCGTAGTTTTGTGACACCAGATGATGTGCAGTATCTAGTACCTTTTGTCTTTAGCCACCGTATAACACTAAAGCCTGATGCGCGCTATGATAATGTAACATCCGAGGAAATTATTGAACGGATTATTGCGAAAACGCCTGTGCCCACAAAGAGGTTTGCAGAGCAATGAAAAAGTGGCGAGCTCTATTTGAGAAAAGTAAACATTTCCTATTAGTGAGTTTACTGATGCTAATAACGTTCTGTTATGCGATGTTCCAAGGGGGCTTTGTTAGCTGGTTTGTATTTTTTACCGTTAGTCCATTTTTGCTATATGCCTTTATTTTTTTACTAGTAAGGGAAGAGATAGTGGGGATAGAACGTAAAATTGAACCTTCACATGTAGAAAGTGGCCAATCAGTGAAAGTGACAATAAGCTTAGAGCGAAAAACACGCTTTCCTTTTGTTTATATGATGATGGAGGAGCTTGTTAACAGCGAATCACTTGTCCAATCAAAAGTACTAGGCACAAATGTTATTAAATTTGTTGGCTTTGCGAAAAAGTTTACTTGGAATTATACACTTGAAAGTTTACCACGTGGGGAACATCGATATTTAGGTGCAACCATTGTCTTTAGTGATTTTTTTGGATGGGCAAAGAAGCGCAGAGTAATAGAAAGAGAACAAATCGTTTTAGTGTACCCAAAGGTAAGAGAAATGGTATACGCTGCACTACAAACGAAATTAGATATTGGCACAATGATGTCACCTTATTCGGTTGTGAAGGATACATCAATGGCAGTAGGTTTACGCGAGTACGTGCCAGGTGATCGTTTTTCTTGGATTCATTGGAAATCTTTTGCGAAAACTCAAACACTGCAGTCAAAAGAATTTGAAGATCGTCAGTCTCAGGAATTGTTGTTAGTGCTTCATGTGGAGGCTTCTCCTTTATTTGAAGACAAGGTTGAGCTTGCTGCTTCCATGTTACAAACGATTGTGCGAGGACGTGGAGATATTTCTTTTGTTTCAACAGGGCCAAAAACGAAGGTGTTCCCATTCATTCAAAGTGAAAAGCAACTAGATCAAGTTATGCGTCATTTAGCTGCAATAAAACCTATCAAAAATGCTGAATTTCAATTACGTAATCAGCAAAGCTTTAAGCAGGGTGCATCACTGTTATTTGTTACGAACGAAATATCGGATGATTTACTACATAGTCTTGCCAATGCAGTGAAATACTGTATTTGTTTTGTAGTCGCAGAACAACCGCCAAAACAGACAGATATAGCAAAACGATATAAACAAATTCAAATTGTGCATGTTGATCCAACAGAGTATTATCACTTGTTCACGGAGGTGGTGAAGCCGTGAAAAAACCACTAGGAAATTTTGTGGAATTAGCAATTGCATACGTTGTTATTTTCTTTATTTTACGTGAATGGCTCGTACCAGTAATGGAGTTAACGAATACGAGTCTAATTCATTTGTTTTTAGTGTTTATTGGCTTAGCGCTTGTACTTAGTTTATTTGATGTCCATCCGTTGTTGTCGGGGCCTGTGAAACTTGGCTACATTACTTGGTTTATTGTATTTGTGTATAGCGGTAGCCCTGTGTTATCTGGAGAGACCCTACCATTTTTAATAAATGAATTGAAAGTGAATACGGCAACCATTCTTGCTGGGAACTTTGGACAAGTCTCCGATTCGTTTAGAACTGTACTATTTCTTGCGCTTATTTGGATGCTAATATACCTAATTCACCACTGGATTACTGTGCACAAGAATATTTTCTATTTCTTCTTGTTGACCGTTTTTTTCATCGCTACACTAGATACATTTAGTGATTATGACGGGAAAGTGGCAATCGTTAAAGTTGTTGTACTTGGTCTTATCATGACAGGGGTGTTATTTGTCAAGCGTTTGTGGCTTCAAACAGATACGCCAAGTGATGCAGTAGGGAAGTGGAAACTCGTTATACCAATGATTGTTTCCGTAATGATTGTAAGTTTAGTAGCCTTCTTTTTACCAAAAGGGGGACCGACATGGGCGGACCCAGTTCCATTTATCCAAAGTGTTACGGGGCAAGGAGAATCAGGAACAGGTAAAAGATCGGTTGGCTATAGTGAGGATGATAGTCAGTTGGGGGGGCCGTTCAAAGGTGATGATACACTCATTTTTACCGCTAGTTCTCGTGACCGACATTATTGGCGTATCGATACAAAGGACACCTATACCTCCAAGGGCTGGATTCACTCTAATGGCAATTTTGAAGAAGCGATTTATCAAGATAATAGCTTAATTGCTACTTCACTTCAGGTGGGACCTCCTGAAAATGAACGTGAAATTCAGATGGATATTATGGTTCCTATGCCATTTTTAATTCAAACATATGGCATGCAATACATTTCAACAGAAGATCCTACAGTACTTATTCAGAATGCGCAAACGGAAAAAATTTTGACAAAGCAACAAAATGGAGATGTTAAATTACTATCTAATTATACGATAGCTTATAGTGAACCAAACTATAGCATGCAGCAACTTCGCTTGTCGGAGCCATCGATGCTTGAAACGTTAGATCCGGATTTAAATCGCTTTTTACAACTACCAAATACGCTGCCGCAACGAGTAAAGGATTTAGCAGAAGACTTGATACAAGATAAAGCTACAGTGTATGAACAAGTAAAGGCAGTGGAAGCTTATTTTTCAAGAGGTGGCTTTAGATACGATAAAACAGCTTCGGCTATCCCAGCAGCAAATCAAGATTATGTTGATCAGTTTTTATTTGATACCAAAATTGGCTATTGTGATAACTTCTCTACTTCAATGGTTGTACTGTTGCGTTCAGTAGGTATCCCCGCACGATGGGTGAAGGGTTTTGCGCCAGGCAATATGGGACCAATATCAAGTGGTGAACGTGAGTATCGTGTAACAAATGATAATGCACATTCGTGGGTAGAAGCTTATATCCCTGGGACAGGTTGGATTGAGTTTGAACCTACAATTGGCTTTTCAGGTACTGTTAATATCGATTATGATTTACAAGATGAGCCATCGCAACAAGAGGAAGTGTTACAGCCGGAAGAACCGAAAGAGCAACCACAAAAACAACAACCGGAAACAAAAAAAGCAACGACTAGTTCTCCATTTAGCTTAAGTGACGTTTGGACGTGGTTAAAGAAACACAAATACGTATGGTTATCTGTTATTGTTTTAGTGGCTGTTGTGAGTTTAATGCTATTTATGCAACGTAAAACATGGATTCCTAAGATGCAGGTGCGTGCTTATCGTAAAAAAGAAGCGGATTGGACAAATTTTGATGCTTCTTATCAAGTGTTAACGAAGCAATTATCACGCATCGGCCTACGTCGAAAAGATGGTGAGACATTAAGGACGTTCGCGCAGCGTGTAGATGCCTCATTAGAGACTACTGAGATGCAAAAGCTAACTGCGGTGTATGAGCAACATATTTATGGCAATGATGTCAAGGACATTGATTTTGTGAAACTGAAAGAAAGTTGGGAATATTTAATCAATCGCACAATGAGTTGATTTTAGTGGGTACAAAGAGTAAAATGAAAAAAATTATATATGATTAGGATTGCTTTCATATAAGTTCGAAAATAGGGTTCGGATGTCTCTACGAAATCACCGTAAATGATTTCTCTATGAAGGTGAATGTTTTGGTTAGGTGAGAAGTTTAGAGAATCACTTTTCTTTACTACGCATTCGCCTTTATAATTCAAGAACTTATGGACGCGTAGGAAGTTTTTTACTTTCGTACGCGTTTTTATTTGAACATATGAAAAAATCCTTTAAAAATAGAAGAAGAGGTGGAAATATTGTCAGCAAGCCCTTTATTAAAAGAGCAAGAAAAAATCGTTGTTTTAGACTTCGGTAGTCAATTTAACCAATTAATTACGCGTCGTATCCGTGAATTTGGTGTGTTTAGTGAATTGCATCCTCACACAATTACAGCAGAAGAAATTAAAGGCATGAACGCAGCAGGTATCATCTTTTCAGGTGGTCCAAACTCAGTTTATGATGAAAATGCCTTCCATGTAGATCCGGCTATTTTTGAATTAGGCTTACCAATCTTAGGAATTTGCTATGGTATGCAATTAATGGCTTATACGCAAGGCGGTAAAGTTGAAGGTGCTGAAACACGTGAATACGGTAAAGCAGAAGTACAAGTAACAGTTGCTAACAAATTATTTGGTGATTTACCAACTGAACAAATCGTATGGATGAGCCATGGCGACCATGTAACAGAAGTACCTGCGGGCTTTGAAGTTATCGCAACAAGTGCTGCTTGTCCGATCGCTGCAATGGCGAACGTAGAACGCAAACTATATGCAGTACAATTCCACCCAGAAGTTCGTCACTCTGTATATGGCAATGACTTACTACGTCAATTTGTATTCGATATTTGCGGCGCTAAAGGTGATTGGTCAATGGCGAACTTTATCGAGCTTGAAATTGCTAAAATTCGCGAAACAGTTGGCGACAAAAAAGTATTATGTGCCCTTTCTGGTGGTGTGGATTCTTCGGTTGTTGCGGTACTAATTCATAAAGCAATCGGTGACCAACTTACTTGTATGTTCGTAGACCACAACTTAAACCGTAAAGGGGAAGTTGCTCAGGTTATGAAAACATTCACGGAAGATTTCGATATGAACCTTATCAAAATCGATGCACGCCAACGTTTCATGGACAAACTTGCGGGTGTTTCTGATCCAGAGAAAAAACGTAAAATTATCGGTAACGAATTTATTTACGTATTCGATGAAGAAGCATCGAAACTGGAAGGTATGGATTTCCTAGCACAAGGTACGTTATATACAGACATTATTGAATCGGGTACAACAACTGCTCAAACAATTAAATCTCACCATAATGTAGGCGGTCTGCCAGAAGACATGCAGTTCAAACTAATTGAACCACTAAAAACACTATTTAAAGACGAAGTGCGTGCTTTAGGTCTAGAGCTTGGTCTAGATGAGAAAATCGTGTGGCGTCAACCATTCCCAGGTCCTGGTCTAGGTATCCGTGTACTTGGTGAAGTAACAGAAGAAAAACTTGAAATTGTGCGTGAATCTGATTTCATTTTACGTGAAGAAATCGCAAAAGCAGGTCTAGATCGCGACATTTGGCAATACTTCACTGTATTACCTGATATCCGTTCAGTTGGCGTAATGGGCGATGCACGTACGTATGACTACGCAATCGGTATCCGTGCAGTAACATCTATCGACGGTATGACTTCTGACTGGGCACGTATCCCTTGGGATGTATTAGAAAAAATTTCTGTACGCCTAGTTAACGAAGTAAAACACGTAAACCGCGTGCTGTATGATATTACATCTAAGCCACCAGCAACGATTGAGTGGGAATAATCTAGATATTTACGTTTTAAAATGCTTTAGCAGCCTTGATTGTTCTTGCAACAATTGAGTGAAAAAAACTCTCTTTTATTTGCGTTATATGCAAATAAAGGGGAGTTTTTTTATGACTACTAATTTGAATGTCAATGGTTTTTAAAATAAAACAGGGGATAGGGACGTATACATATTAGGAAAAGTCATGAGCTTCCTTGAATATTAAATTTAAAAGTTTGTAATACTAGGGGAAACAGTATTAGTTCAATCTACTAGATGTCAATTTAAAAGGTTTTGGACTTCGGATTGGTATTAAATATAGTATTTATTAAGAGTTTATACTAATAATCATTGAGACAAGATAAAAATTTGAAGAAAAACGTAGTCTTGCAAAAGGGTTCTTTTCTACGTTTTTGTGATGTTTTTATAAAACATGAACATTAAATTAGTATTTTACACGAACTTTCGCATTTTATTTATATGAAATGTTCGGAAATAGGCTTGAAATCTGAAAAATGAAATGATATATTACAAATGTAAATTAAATAAGTCGTCGTATAATGTCGGGGATAAGGCCCGTGAGTTTCTACCAAGTTACCGTAAATAACTTGACTACGATTTAGTGTTATACGAATGTATAGACACTAATAAATTTCACACAATAGATGTGATGAAATGTATCGTAGACATGCGACTAGTAGAATAGTCAGTGTGTCTTTTTTTGTTTTCGATATTGAAGACGACAACACGGAGGATTTTTTAATAATGAAAAAGTATTTCATGTTCGATGAGCTGGGCACGAATTACCGTCGCGAAATAATCGGTGGTATTACTACTTTCCTTGCTATGGCTTATATCTTAGCAGTTAACCCGAATATCTTAAGTAATGCGGGTATGGATACAGGTGCAGTTTTTGTTGCTACGGCATTAGCGGCAGCAGTAGGTTCGCTTATTATGGGGATTTTTGCTAAGTTCCCAATTTCATTAGCTCCTGGTATGGGACTTAATGCATTTTTCGCTTTTACTGTGGTAGGAGCATATGGTATCCCATGGCAAACAGGGTTAACAGGCGTATTTTTTTCAGGGATTATTTTCATTATCCTTTCATTGACAGGTATTCGTGAAACAGTTATTAATGCAA
The DNA here is from genome assembly GCF_000392615.1 of Lysinibacillus sphaericus OT4b.31. Taxonomy (GTDB): domain Bacteria; phylum Bacillota; class Bacilli; order Bacillales_A; family Planococcaceae; genus Lysinibacillus; species Lysinibacillus sphaericus_B. The sequence goes on from NZ_KB933398.1 coordinate 164,325, forward strand.
TACCAGCTCAACTCAAATATGCAGTATCAGCTGGTATTGGTTTATTTATTACATTTGTTGGCTTACAGGGTGCTGGCATTATTGAAGATAGTCCGGCAACTTTAGTTACATTAGGGTCATTTACAGGTTCAACATTATTAGCAGTATTCGGTATTATTCTTTCAGTCATCCTAATCATTAAATTCCGTAGTATCGGTATCTTCTTAGGGATGGTTATCACTGCAATCGTTGGTATGATTACTGGTGTAATTACACCACCAGAAGCAGTTGTTTCGGCGATTCCAAGTGTAGATTCAACTTTTATGGTTGCACTTAACCCAATTTTTAATGACTTTGATTCTTTACTAAACGTAAAATTTTTAGTTGTAGTGTTAACATTTTTATTCGTTGACTTCTTCGATACAGCGGGTACATTAATGGCAGTGGCAACACAAGCTGGATTGGTAAAGGACGACAAATTACCACGTGCAAGCCGTGCCTTAATGGCTGATGCACTTGCAACAACAATCGGTTCTTTGTTCGGTACTTCAACTACTACTGCTTATGTGGAATCAACTTCAGGTGTAGCTGCGGGTGCTCGTTCAGGTTTTGCTGCAGTTGTAACGGCTGTATTATTCCTAATAGCATTATTTTTCTCACCATTACTTGCTGTTGTAACTCCTGCAGTAACAGCCCCGGCACTTGTTATCGTAGGTGTATTAATGGTATCGTCTTTACGTTTAATTGATTGGGATAAATTCGAAATTGCAGTACCGGCATTCTTTACAATATTAATGATGCCTCTTGGTTATTCAATTGCAACTGGTATCGCAATTGGTTTTGTATTTTATCCAGTGACAATGCTTTTAGCAGGTCGTAAAAAAGAAATTCACCCTATGATGTACGGATTATTCTTTGTCTTCCTTGCATACTTTATCTGGGTTCGATAATTTTAATGATAGAAGCGCCACTAAACTTTCTGATGGGTGGCGCTTTTTTTCGTTCATTTGAACTTTACTATTAATATAGAAGAAACTTGTTTTATTATAAACTGAATAGTTTTACTTTAATAAAACCCTTGCAAACTATTTTTTGCGATGGTATATTTAATCACGTTGTTACGAGAACAAACGAACAACAAAACAAAAACTAAACAAAGTGTTGACAATAAGTTAACAACATGTTAAAGTATAAAAAGTTACTTAAACAGTAACTAACAACATGAACCTTGAAAACTGAACAAGCAAAACGTAATCAACAAAGTTTTTAGTAGCGAACTTCGGTACGTGAATAAAACAAAATTTTGGACATCAAAATTGATGCCAGCAAAACAATTTGAGCTTATCAAATTTCTTTTATGGAGAGTTTGATCCTGGCTCAGGACGAACGCTGGCGGCGTGCCTAATACATGCAAGTCGAGCGAATGACGAGGAAGCTTGCTTCCTCTGATTTAGCGGCGGACGGGTGAGTAACACGTGGGCAACCTACCTTATAGTTTGGGATAACTCCGGGAAACCGGGGCTAATACCAAATAATCTCTTTTACTTCATGGTGAAAGACTGAAAGACGGTTTCGGCTGTCGCTATAGGATGGGCCCGCGGCGCATTAGCTAGTTGGTGAGGTAACGGCTCACCAAGGCAACGATGCGTAGCCGACCTGAGAGGGTGATCGGCCACACTGGGACTGAGACACGGCCCAGACTCCTACGGGAGGCAGCAGTAGGGAATCTTCCACAATGGGCGAAAGCCTGATGGAGCAACGCCGCGTGAGTGAAGAAGG
>NZ_KB933398.1:166182-315628 GCF_000392615.1 Lysinibacillus sphaericus OT4b.31
GCAAAGAGGTCACACCCGTTCCCATACCGAACACGGAAGTTAAGCTCTTTAGCGCCGATGGTAGTTGGGGGCTTCCCCCTGTGAGAGTAGGACGTCGCTAGGCAAAATGTAAAAGTCGAGGATTTATTCCTCGACTTTTTTTGTTTTATAAATTATAAAAATTATATTTTACTTGAAATAGACGCTACAATATGTCGAATCATTATAAAGTTCTCTTACTGCTTTTACCATTCTAATCATAAAAATCTAAAGTATGAATAAATCTCATTTTATTGAGAGTGAATCAATGGTAACATGTCCATTTTGTGAGATTCTTTCAAAGGTAGAGAAAGCTTTTATTATTTATGCACATGATATTGTTGCTTTTTAGATATGTACCCGATAAATAAAGGACATGTATTAGTTGTTTTGAAAAAACACTAGCATGAATTCAGTGCGGTTGACTCTGATTAATATTATACGCCTGCTATAATTTTTTTTAAAAACTGAGCGCTTCTGTATCAATAGAAATCTTCATGTTTTCACCTTCTCCATAAATTTATTGCGTAATTAATAATTGTTACAAAATCGTGTATTCTTGAAATATCATATCAGGGTATAATGAATGTCAAGAAAGGAAGAATATTAAAAGACAAGAAATTGGAAGGAAGAGTACTTTGGGGAAAAAGCAAATTTGGTATGAAGTAGAAGAAAATGAGACGATTGACGAATGCTTGACGAGAATGCGTCACGACGGTTATCTAGCGGTAGGGCGGAAAGAGGAACCGATTTTTCATATAGTAGATGGAGAACCAACGTATTTACGTCAAAAAATACAATTTAAAGCGATGTTGTGTCAAGAATTTGAATAAATTTGACTTAAAACCGAACAATGCTAATTGTCGAAAATAAATCGTTCGCATTTTTGCATTGACGATAGTGTTTTCAATTGTTAAAATGTGATAAGGAAAAACAATTAAATCCCTCATATATGCTAGAGGATTGGCTCTAGTGTCTCTACCCAGCACCGTAAATGCTGGACTATGCGGGAAAGCAACTTTTGGCATGTTACGGGAAGGTGTGTGTACAGATGTGTAAATCTGCATATTCTTTTCATAATAAGTCCTCAAGTAAGCTGCTTTCACGTGTATTGTAGAGAGTAGTTTATTTGGGGATTTTCTATGTAGATAAAAGTAAAGAAATGCAGTGGCTATTGAATAATAGAGGCTAGCACAATAATCGATCATTTTTCTATCGTTTAAAAGGAGCGACAATTCATGAATCCGAAAATCGGTGTCATTATGGGTAGTTCAAGTGACTGGGAAACAATGAAGCATGCATGTGATATTTTAGATGAATTACAAGTACCGTACGAGAAAAAGGTAGTATCCGCACATCGTACCCCTGATTTAATGTTTGAATACGCAGAAGTAGCACGTGAGCGAGGTATTCAAGTAATTATTGCAGGTGCTGGCGGTGCGGCACATTTACCTGGAATGGTGGCAGCAAAAACGACGTTACCAGTTATTGGTGTACCTATACAGTCTCGTGCACTTAATGGGCTTGATTCGCTTTTATCTATTGTCCAAATGCCAGGTGGTGTTCCTGTAGCAACTGTTGCGATTGGTAAAGCTGGAGCGACGAACGCAGGCTTGCTGGCAGCGCAAATTTTGTCGACAACTGATGCAGAGCTTGCTAACAAACTAGATGCTAGACGCGAGGCGACAAAGCAACAGGTATTGGAAAGCACAGGTGACTTAGTGTGACAAAGATTATTTATCCCGGACAAACGATAGGTATAATCGGTGGGGGACAACTTGGTCGTATGATGGCACTTGCTGCAAAGGAAGCGGGCTATAAAATTGCCGTTTTAGAACCTTCAATGGATTCCCCTTGTGGACAGGTGGCAGATATTCGTATTGTGGCACCATACGATGATGAGTCAGCATTAGAGGAACTTGCAGAAGTAAGTGATGTAATAACGTATGAGTTCGAAAATATTGATTATGACGGCTTAAAGCGTTTAACTCAAATGGCTTACGTACCACAAGGAGCAGAATTAGTTCGCATTACACAAAACCGTGTAACCGAAAAGGCAGCGATAGTGAACGCAGGTTGTCCAGTAGCGCCCTATGTAGTGGCTGGAACATATGAAGAGCTAGTAGACAACATTGATACCATTGGATATCCGTGTATTGTGAAAACAGCACGAGGTGGTTACGACGGCAAAGGACAGCAACTTCTAAAGTCAGCAGTAGACCTCCCATTAGCGGAAGGGCTTTTCGCTCACTCACAATGCATAGCTGAGGGATTTGTCCCGTTCGTGAAAGAGGTATCTGTTATTGTACAACGGAATGGTGATGGGCAATCATATTGTCAGCCAGTTGGTGAAAATATTCATGTGCATCATATTTTACATGAAACAATTGTACCGGCACGTATCAAAGATGAAACAGCGTTAGCAGCTGAAAGTGAAGCTTTGAAAATTGCAGATTATCTAAATTTAGTAGGCACACTGGCGGTAGAAATGTTCGTTTTAGCAGATGGTGGCATTATTATTAATGAATTAGCACCAAGACCTCATAATTCAGGTCACTTTTCAATAGAAGCATGTAATGTATCACAATTCCATCAGCATATTCGTGCTGTTTGTGGTTGGCCACTGCGCAAACCACAACTATGGGCATCAACAATTATGGTGAATGTTTTAGGGCAACATGTAATGCCACTAAGTAACTCAATTGCAAAATATCCTGATTGGTCATTGCATCTTTATGGGAAAGCTGAAGCTAAGGTGAACCGAAAGATGGGCCACGTAACGATTATGACAAAAGATTTGGACCATACTTTAAAAGAAATCGAGCATTCTGGCATTTGGTCAGAATAGAAGGAGATACGCAATGATTGAACGTTACACAAGACCCGAGATGGGTGCAATTTGGACAGAACAAAATAAATACCAGGCTTGGTTAGAGGTTGAAATTCTAGCATGTGAGGCTTGGGCAGAAATTGGCGATATTCCTAAGGAAGATGTAGCAAAAATTCGTGACAATGCTTCCTTTGATGTAAATCGTATTTTAGACATTGAGAAAGAAACACGCCATGATGTTGTAGCCTTTACGCGTGCAGTTTCCGAAACGCTAGGTGAGGAACGTAAATGGGTGCACTATGGCTTAACTTCGACAGACGTAGTTGACACAGCACTTTCTTATATTATTAAACAAGCGAATGATATTTTACGACAAGATATTGTGAAATTTATCGATATTATTGCCGTAAAAGCAAAAGAGCATAAGCATACGGTTATGATGGGACGCACACATGGTGTTCATGCAGAACCAACAACTTTTGGCTTAAAGCTAGGCTTATGGTATGAAGAAATGAAACGTAACCTAGAACGTTTTGACGCAGCAACGCAAGTGATTGAAACTGGCAAAATGTCTGGAGCAGTTGGCACATATGCCAATATCGATCCACGTGTTGAACAATATGTATGTGACAAATTAGGCTTGGCTGCATCACCGATTTCAACACAAACACTACAGCGTGATCGTCATGCACAATATTTAGGTGCATTAGCATTAGTTGCAACATCAATTGAAAAATTCGCAACTGAGATTCGCGGCTTACAAAAATCCGAAACACGAGAAGTAGAAGAAGCTTTTGCAAAAGGACAAAAGGGCTCATCAGCAATGCCGCATAAACGCAATCCAATCGGTTCTGAAAACATGGTTGGTATGTCACGTTTAATGCGTGGTTATATGGTAACAGCTTATGAGAATGTAGCGTTATGGCATGAACGTGATATTTCACATTCATCGGCAGAGCGTGTGATTTTACCGGATGCAACAATTACATTGAACTATATGTTAAATCGCTTTGGTAACATCGTAAAAAATTTAACAGTATTCCCTGAAAACATGAAACGTAATATGGGCCGCACATATGGGCTGATTTACTCTCAACGCATTTTATTAGCACTAATCGATAAAGGCTTAGTGCGCGAGGAAGCCTATGATACAGTACAGCCATTAGCAATGCAGGCGTGGGACGAGCAAGTTCAATTCCGTACGTTAGTCGATGCAAGTGAAAAAGTTACATCGTATTTAACAAAGGAAGAATTGGATGAGTGCTTTGACTATAACTATCATTTACAGCATGTAGACATGATTTTTGAGCGTCTTGGACTAAACTAACTTTTATTCAATCATTCGACTAAATAAAGTTAGTGCCGTTGACAGATGTTACGGATTTTGAATTGCTTAAGTACAATTCAAAATCCGAACATCAATGCGTCTAAGCGTATTTCATAATAATCTGGGGGAATGACGAAATGAATAAAGATCAACTTTTGTATGAAGGTAAAGCAAAAAAATTGTATGCAACTGAGGAGTCTAATGTACTCCTAGTAGAATACAAGAATAGTGCAACAGCATTTAATGGTGAGAAAAAAGAAGAAATCGCAGGAAAAGGTGTATTAAACAATCGCATTACTTCATTAATTTTCAAAAAATTACAAGCAAACGGAATTGCGTCACATTTCGTAAAACAATTGTCTGATACAGAACAACTTGTGAAAAGGGTCGAAATTATTCCAATCGAAGTCGTAGTACGAAACATTGCGGCTGGCAGCTTAGCTAAACGCCTTGGCTTTGAGGAAGGCACACCATTAAAACGCCCAATCGTTGAATTTTATTATAAAGACGATGATCTAGGCGATCCGTTAATATCAACGGAGCATATTGATGTACTAGAACTTGCAACACCAAAAGAAGTGACAGCAATGTATGATGGCGCATTAGCTGTTAACAAAGTACTGCAACCAATATTCGCAGATGTGAACGTTACTTTAATTGATTTTAAATTAGAATTTGGACGTGATACAAATGGCGATGTGCTACTGGCAGATGAAATTTCACCAGATACGTGCAGATTGTGGGATGCAGAAACTAAACAAAAGTTGGACAAAGACGTCTTTCGTCGAGACCTTGGTGATTTAACTGAAGTATATACTATTATTCTTTCTAGACTCGGAGGCAAATAACAATGAAAAAAGTTAAAATTTTCGTAACATTACGTGAGAGTATTCTAGATCCACAAGGCTCAGCAGTACAAGGTTCTTTAGCAAAAATGGGTTACGGCGAAGTAGAGGAATTACGTATTGGTAAATATCTAGAGCTTACAATCAGTGATTCAGCGCGCGATATCGACACTCTAGTAAAAGAAATGTGTGAAAAAGTTTTAACGAATGTAGTAATTGAAGATTACCGTTACGAAGTCGAGGAGGCTAACTAATCATGAAATTCGCAGTACTCGTATTCCCTGGGTCAAACTGTGACATCGATATGTATCATGCGATTAAAGATGAACTAGGTGAAGAAGTAGAATATGTATGGCATACAGAAACGGATTTAAGTAGCTTTGACGGCATTTTAGTACCAGGAGGCTTCTCTTATGGTGACTATTTACGTTGTGGTGCAATGGCAAACCAATCTAACATTATGGCAGAGGTTAAAAAGGCAGCAGATGCTGGTAAACCTGTGTTAGGTGTATGTAATGGATTCCAGATTCTAACAGAGGCTGGCTTATTGCCTGGTGCATTACTACGTAACAAAAACTTAAAATTCATGTGCCGTACGATACAGCTTAAAGTTGAAAACAACAATACATTATTCACAAATCAATATGAGCAAGGTCAAGTAATCAATATTCCAATCGCTCACGGTGAAGGTAACTATTACTGTGACGAGGAAACATTACAAAAACTACAAGATAACAATCAAATCGTGTTCACATACTCAGGAGAAAATCCAAACGGTTCTTTAGCAGATATCGCAGGGATTATTAACGAGCGCGGCAATGTATTAGGTATGATGCCTCACCCAGAACGAGCTGTTGCTGCACTTGTGGGCGGAGCAGACGGTCTAGCAGTATTTAAATCAATTGTGAAGCAGTGGAGGGAAAATCATGTCAACAACTAAGTTTGAGCCAACAGCACAGCAAATTAAAGATGAAAAGCTATACGCTGGTATGGGGATGTCAGACGAAGAATTTGCAATGGTAGAAGGTATTTTAGGTCGTCTGCCTAACTGGACAGAGACAGGTCTTTTCTCAGTAATGTGGTCTGAGCACTGCTCATACAAAAATTCAAAACCAGTATTACGTAAATTCCCTACGAAAGGTCCTCAAGTATTACAAGGGCCTGGTGAAGGTGCGGGAATCGTAGACATTGGTGATGAACAAGCAGTTGTATTTAAAATGGAATCCCATAACCATCCATCTGCAATCGAGCCTTATCAAGGTGCAGCAACTGGTGTTGGTGGTATTATCCGTGACGTATTCTCAATGGGGGCTCGCCCGATTGCGATGTTGAACTCTTTACGTTTTGGTGAGTTGAAGTCAGCACGTGGTAAATATTTATTTGAAGAAGTCGTAGCTGGTATCGCTGGATACGGTAACTGTATCGGCATTCCAACTGTAGGTGGCGAAATTCAATTTGATCCTTGCTATGAAGGAAATCCACTTGTTAACGCGATGTGTGTTGGTTTAATCGACCATAAAGATATTCAGCGTGGTATTGCTGCTGGGGTCGGTAATACAGTCATGTACGTTGGTGCGAAAACGGGTCGTGATGGTATCCATGGAGCGACATTTGCATCCGAGGAATTGACGGAAGACTCAGAAGATAAACGCCCAGCAGTTCAAGTAGGGGATCCATTTATGGAGAAGCTTTTACTTGAAGCATGTTTAGAAGTTGTGAAATCTGATGCACTAGTGGGTATTCAAGATATGGGTGCGGCTGGTCTTACTTCATCATCGGCTGAAATGGCTTCGAAGGCTGGCTCAGGTGTAGAAATGAATTTAGACTTAGTGCCTCAACGCGAAACAGGCATGACAGCTTACGAAATGATGTTATCCGAGTCTCAAGAACGTATGTTATTAGTTGTGAAAAAAGGTCGCGAAGATGAAATTAAAGCGATTTTCGATAAATATGATTTAGATGCAGTAGCTATTGGTGTCGTTACAGATGACAAAATGCTTCGTCTACTTCACAACGGTGAAATAGTAGCGAATGTGCCGGCTGATGCCCTTGCAGAAGATGCACCAGTTTACCATAAACCATCTGCTGAGCCTGCTTACTATGCAGCGTTCCAAGCAATTGACAACGCTGAACCAGTGGTAAGTGATTACAAAGAAACGTTAAACGCATTGTTAAAAGCACCCACTGTTGCTTCTAAAGAATGGGTTTACGAGCAATATGATTATCAAGTACGTACGTCAACAGTTGTGGCACCAGGTTCAGATGCTGCAGTTATACGTGTACGAGGAACAAACAAAGGTCTTGCAATGACAACTGATTGTAATTCTCGTTACATTTACCTTGACCCAGAAGTGGGTGGTGCAATTGCAGTAGCAGAAGCGGCTCGTAATATCGTAGCAACTGGTGGAACACCACTTGCCATTACAGATTGCTTAAACTTCGGCAATCCAGAGAAACCAGAAATCTTCTGGCAAATTGAAAAATCAGCTGATGGTATCTCAGCAGCATGTACAGCACTGAATGCTCCAGTAATTGGTGGTAACGTATCTCTTTATAACGAGCGTTCTGGTGTAGCTGTTTATCCAACACCTACAATCGGTATGGTTGGTCTAATTGAAGACTTAGCACATGTGACTACACAAGAAGTGAAAGCTGCTGGCGATATTGTATTTGTGATCGGTGATACAAAAACGGAATTCGGTGGATCAGAGCTTCAAAAATTATTAAATAACGGTGTTATTTCAGGTAAAGCACCAACTATCGACTTAGCGGTTGAAGCAGCCCGTCAACAAGCATTACTAAAAGCAATTAAAACTGGGCTTGTACAATCTGCACATGATGTAGCAGAAGGCGGTCTTGCAGTAGCAATTGCTGAAACAACATTTGCCGCTAATGGTTTAGGTGTTGATGTGACACTAACTGGTTCTGCAACAACGGTATTATTCAGTGAAACACAATCTCGTTTTGTAGTAACTGTTAAAGAAGAAAATGCTGCTGTATTTGTTGAGACTGTAAAAGATGCACAAAAAATCGGTGTCGTAACAAACGATGCGCTTGTTAAAATCAACGGTGACAACGGTGTGCTTGTAGAAGGTACAGTGGAGGAATTCCGTTCTAATTGGAAAGGAGCAATCCCATGCTTGCTGAACTCAGAGGCTTAAACGAAGAATGTGGGGTGTTTGGTATTTGGGGGAACCCAAATCCAGCACACCTTAGTTATTACGGGCTACACGCTCTTCAACACCGTGGACAAGAAGGAGCTGGTATCGTCGTGTCTGATGGTCAGCACCTTCGCGCGGTGAAAGGCGAAGGACTAGTTAATGATGTATTCAATGAAGATAAATTAAAGGCAGTCAACGGGAAAGCGGCAATTGCCCATGTCCGTTACACAACTGCCGGTGGTGGCGGTATCGAAAATGTTCAGCCATTACTATTCCATTCATCAACTGGTAGCCTTTCAATTGCTCATAACGGAAATTTAGTCAATGCGACTCACTTAAAACAATATTTAGAGCGTCAAGGCAGTATTTTTCATTCCAGCTCTGATACAGAAGTGCTGGCGCATCTTATTAAGAAAAGCTCGCATTCGCCATTCCGTGCAAAGGTGAAAAATGCCCTGTCATTATTAAAGGGCGCGTACTCATTCCTAATAATGACTAAAGATGAAATGCTTGTTGCACGTGATCCACATGGTTTACGTCCTCTTTCTCTAGGAAAGCTTGGAGATGGATGGGTTGTTGCTTCTGAAACTTGCGCATTCGATTTAATCGGCGCAGAGTTTGTTCGTTCTATTGAACCTGGTGAATTGTTGATTATTAACGATGAGGGCGTGAAGTCTGATCGTTTCGCTGATATGGAAAACCGTGCAATGTGTGCAATGGAATATGTGTACTTAGCACGTCCTGATTCGGATATCGATGGCATTAATGTGCATATGGCACGTAAACGTATGGGAAAACAGCTCGCACGTGAATGTGCACATATCGAGGCTGATGTAGTGACAGGTGTGCCGGATTCTAGTATTTCTGCGGCAATTGGTTTTGCTGAAGAAAGTGGAATTCCATATGAGTTAGGTTTAATTAAAAACCGCTATGTAGGTCGTACATTTATTCAGCCAACTCAGGAATTACGTGAACGTGGTGTGAAAATGAAACTTTCACCTGTTGTGCAAGTCGTGAAAGGCAAACGAGTAGTAATGGTTGATGATTCTATCGTTCGAGGCACAACGTCGCGTCGTATTGTAAAAATGTTAAAGGATGCAGGTGCTGCTGAGGTGCATGTTGTGATTTCTTCGCCACCAATGACGGATCCTTGTTACTACGGTATTGACACTTCGACACATGAGGAATTAATCGCTTCCAGTCATAATGTCGATGAAATTCGTGAAGCGATTGGTGCAGATTCTCTTACATTCCTTTCTGTTGAAGGTATGGTGGAGAATATCGCACGACCATACGATGATGAAAACCGAGGCCTTTGCTTAGCATGCTTTACAAGCAAATATCCAACTGAAATTTTCCCTGATACAATCTTACCACATGAAAAAGAACTACTACATTAAGGTTATGTGTACAGGCAATCTTAACGAGCCTTTGGCAGATGTCACAGTTGACTTTTGCAGGAAAGTGATGCAACTAGGTACGATTGCTGAGCAAAGGCGTAATTGATTAAAAGGAGGATCTCTGCATGTCAAAAGCGTATGAACAAGCAGGTGTAAATATTGAAGCGGGCTATGAAGCTGTTAAACGAATGAAGTCTCACGTTGAGCGTACAAACCGTCTAGGTGTGATGGGTACGTTCGGTGGTTTTGGTGGAATGTTTGACTTGTCAGAACTAAAGCTAAAAGAACCTGTTCTTATTTCAGGTACTGATGGTGTAGGAACAAAATTAAAATTAGCATTTATGGTAGACAAGCACGATACAATTGGTGTGGACTGTGTCGCAATGTGCGTAAACGATATTGTAGCGCAAGGTGCTGAACCACTGTATTTTTTAGATTATGTGGCACTTGGTAAGGCAGAGCCAGCGAAAATCGAACAAATTGTTAAAGGCGTAGCAGATGGCTGTGTGCAATCTGGTGCTGCATTAATCGGTGGTGAGACTGCTGAGATGCCAGGCCTATACGAGGCGGACGAGTATGATTTAGCAGGATTTGCAGTAGGCGCTTGCGAAAAATCAGGCATTATCACAGGTGAAAAAATTGTAGAAGGTGACGTACTTGTAGGTCTTGCATCAAGTGGTGTGCATTCAAATGGTTATTCATTAGTTCGTAAAATTGTCTTTGCTGACAAAGGTTTTGCAGTTAATGAAGTTGTAGAAGGCTACGAAGACCTTGGCCCAATCGGTGAGGCGCTACTATTGCCAACAAAATTATATGCAAAACCAGTACTTGCTGCTCTAAAGGCAGCCGATGTACATGGTTGTGCGCATGTAACAGGTGGTGGCTTCTATGAAAATTTACCACGTATGATGCCAGAAGGTTTAGCAACTGAAATTGACCTAGGCTCTTGGCCAGTTCTTCGTATTTTTGAATTCTTAAAAGAAAAAGGCCAGCTAGAAGACAAAGATCTATATAATGTCTTCAACATGGGCATTGGTTTCGTTTTAGCAGTACCAGCAGAAGAGGCAGAGAAAGTAATGGCTACAGCACAAGCAAATGGTGAAAAAGCATACAAAATTGGTCGCGTTGTGAAAGGCGAGGGTGTTGTATTTAACGGCACGCATGATGGGAGTTTAGTGTAATGGCTGCACCTACTAAAATTGCCGTGTTTGCTTCAGGTAGCGGTAGTAATTTTCAAGCCATTCAAGAAGCTATTGAACATGGTGCACTAAATGCCAAGGTCGAGCTTGTTGTCACAGACAAGCCCACCGCATTTGTTGTAACACGTGCTAAAAACTTTGGTATTCCGGTTCTAGCATTAAATCCGAAAGAGTTTGCATCGAAGGCAGATTACGAGACTGCGATTATTGAAGCTTTACACGAATGCGGTGTCGATTGGATTGTGCTGGCAGGCTATATGCGTTTAATCAGTGAAGTGCTTCTGACGGCATACTCGCAGCGTATCGTCAATATTCACCCATCATTATTGCCTTCTTTCCCTGGAAAGGATGCAATTGGGCAAGCCATCGCGCATGGTGTCAAAATAACTGGTGTTACTGTGCATTTCGTAGATGAAGGCATGGATACAGGGCCTATAATTGCACAAGCGGCTGTGTCAGTGGTCGATGGTGACCGTCAGGCAACAGAAACCGCAATTCATAAAGAAGAGCACTTGTTATATACAAAGGCATTACAACAATTATTTACGTCATAAAACCGATTGATATAATTCGCGCAGGTAGATGCGGAGAAATGCTCGATTCTCCGCAAGCTTTACTGAAAATGGAGAGATTCCACCTGAAATGGTGTTGTTCAATATAGATTTAGTGCTCAATCAAGATAAGCGAGACATTTTCGTGGCTAACACGAGATAAAACTAGGAGGATTTCGTTGTGACAAAACGTGCATTAATCAGTGTTTCCAATAAAGATGGTATTTTAGAATTTGCTAAAGAATTAGTGGCATTAGGTTATGAAATTTTATCAACTGGTGGTACGAAAAAAATGTTACAAGACAATAATGTTGCTGTAACAGCAGTAGATGAAGTAACAAAATTCCCAGAAATATTAGATGGTCGTGTGAAAACTTTAAACCCAATGATTCACGGAGGTTTATTAGGGAAATTTGACGATGCTTCTCACCAAGCACAAATGAATGAGCATGGCATAGAACCTATTGACATTGTATGTGTCAATCTTTACCCGTTCGTTGAAACAATTTCAAAGCCTAATGTAACATGGGATGATGCCATCGAAAATATTGATATCGGTGGTCCAACAATGCTTCGTTCTGCAGCGAAAAACCATCAATATGTTACAGTAATTGTGGACAGCAATGACTATGCAACCGTATTAGAGGAACTACAAGCAAATAGCGCAACAACTATTGAAACACGTCGTAAGCTAGCTGCAAAAGTATTCCGACACACTGCTGCTTATGATTCATATATCTCGAATCATCTAACAGAAGAAGAATTCCCAGAAAGCTTAACGATGACATATGAGTTAAAACAAAATTTACGCTATGGTGAAAATCCTCATCAAAAAGCAGCATTCTATCAAAAGCGTCTTGGTTCTGACTTTTCTTTAGCTTATGCCACACAATTACATGGTAAGGAATTATCATACAATAATATTCAGGATGGCAATGCAGCGCTTCAAATTGTCAAAGAATTCAAAATGCCTGCGGCAGTAGCAGTCAAGCATATGAATCCTTGTGGTGTAGGAACTGGTGTAACTTTAGAAGAAGCTTTTGATAAAGCATACGAAGCAGATTCAACATCTATTTTCGGTGGCATTATTGCTTTAAACAGGGAAGTAGATGCACCGACTGCTGAAAAATTGAGTCATATTTTCTTAGAGATTATTATTGCACCATCATTTTCGCAAGAAGCGCTTGCTATTTTAACGCAAAAGAAAAATATCCGATTATTAACGATTCCATTCGAGCAAAGGAAGCAAGATAAATTGAATGTTGTATCTGTTGAAGGTGGCCTACTTGTACAAGAGCCAGATCGTTATGGCTTTGCCAACGCAAATATCAAAGTTGTCACAGATCGTGAACCAACTAATCAGGAATGGGAAGCTTTACAACTGGGTTGGGCGGTCGTGAAACATGTAAAATCCAATGCAATCGTTGTCACGGATGCACAAATGACATTAGGTGTCGGAGCAGGGCAAATGAATCGCGTTGGCGCAGCAAAAATTGCTTTTGAGCAAGCAGGTGAAAAAGCGCAAGGTGCAGCATTAGCATCCGATGCGTTCTTCCCAATGAGCGATACAGTAGAAGCAGCGGCAGCGGCAGGTATTACAGCGATTATTCAACCAGGTGGCTCCATTAAAGATCAGGATTCCATTGATAAAGCGAATGAGTTTGGCATAACAATGGTATTTACGGGAGTACGTCATTTCAAGCATTAATTAACAAGAAATGTCGAAGGCCTTAAATGCCTTAGAAAAGAATATACAGACATTAAGACCGAGATGTTGGTTCATCTCGGTCTTACTCACAAAAAGGAGGATTCTCTAATAATGAATGTATTAGTAATCGGAAGCGGTGGTCGTGAACATGCGATTGCCAAGCAGTTTAGTATTTCTCCATCTGTAAATAAAGTTTTTGTAGCTCCAGGTAATGACGGGATGCGTGGTGATGCCGAAGTCGTTGCAATTGACACAATGGATTTCGCGGGTCTTGCACAATTTGCAAAAGAAAATGCAGTAGATTTAACATTTGTAGGTCCTGAGCAGCCACTCGCTGTAGGGATCGTAGATTTCTTTACTGAGCGTGGCTTACGGGTATTTGGCCCGACAAAGGCTGCAGCACAAATTGAAAGTAGTAAATCATACGCGAAGGATATAATGAATAAATATAATATCCCAACGGCTGCACATGAAACATTTACAGCAGCAGAAAAGGCTATTGCATACATTAAAGAGCAAGGTGCACCAATCGTTATTAAGGCGGACGGTTTAGCTGCTGGTAAAGGTGTCGTTGTAGCCATGACTGAAGAAGAGGCAATTGAAGCAGTTCAGGACATGATTGGCAATCAGCGCTTTGGTGAGTCATCATCTCGCGTTGTTATCGAAGAATTCCTTGATGGGGAAGAATTTTCCTTTATGTCATTTGTCCATAAGGGACAAATATATCCAATGGTTATTGCTCAGGATCATAAACGTGCTTATGATGGTGATAAAGGGCCGAACACAGGTGGGATGGGTGCCTATTCACCAGTACCACAAATCTCACAAGAAGTAGTGGACGTAGCGTACAAAACAGTTGTTGAACCAACTGTTAAAGGAATGGATGCAGATGGCGTATCGTTCACAGGGATTTTATATGCGGGTCTTATTTTAACGCAAAACGGGCCAAAAGTGATCGAATTTAATGCGCGCTTTGGTGACCCAGAAACACAGGTCGTGCTACCACGAATGACTTCCGATTTTGGTGCGTTCATGACTGCGTTAATGGATGAAAGACCTTTTGATTTACAATGGTCAAATGATGCCATGTTAGGCGTTGTAATTGCAGCTGAGGGCTATCCTGGTGATGTAGAAAAAGGAAATGCGTTACCGGACTTAGAGTCATTAGCTGACTCGCACGCGATATACCACGCTGGCACGAAGCTAGTTGATGGAAAATTTGTTGGTAATGGCGGACGTGTATTACTTGTTAGTGCAAAGGCTCCTACTTTAAAAGAAGCACAAGAAAAAGTATATGCAGGAATCACAACAGAGGAATGGCATAATTTTATTTACCGTAAAGATATCGGTTGGCGTACTTTGAAATAAGTGTATTAATGGCGTTCACTAATCCCTATTGTATAGTGGAAACATGCCATACCAACCTTGAAAATTAAAACTGTGGCTAAGCTTGGTCGCTCGATAGGAAAAACCGTCTCAACAGTTAGTTGAGACGGTTTTTTTGACTAAGAAGGATTTTGAGCTTTATTTGTGGCGCTAGCACTGCCTGAGGAATTTGATTTTTGAGAAGCACTGTTGTCAGTGGACTTAGCAGCCGAATTTGTATCTGACGCATTACCAGAAATAGCCGAAGAGAAATCCTTCATAAGCTTATTGATTTGGTCAGAGGACATAGAACCTTGTCCATTGAGCATACTTTGCATAGAGGTGCTCATGGCACTTTGCATATTGGAGCTTAGCAAAGCTTTAGTCGGACAATATTTAAAGATCCCCTCAGCCATTTTCATGGCACCTAATGCAATCATCAATCGACCTTTTGTACAGTCAGGATTTCTAGACACTTTGGCAATGCCAAACGCCGTCATACTTGTACCAAGAACAAAGCGTGAAAAGGCATTTTTATCACTCAAATTAGCTTGCTGCATCATGTAAATTTCCTCCTTTAGTCATAGTGGAAAAAAAACGGGGTGCTACAAATTGAAACAAGATGATACACAAAGCATGCTTGTATGCGTTTATGCAATAGTAGTATGTGTACGAGATGAATAACTAAACCTGAATATAAATGCTCCGTATGGCAATAAAATCCTGTTCAAAACAGCAAGGTAATATGGCTTCGTTTTAACAGTCAGTGTTCGGAGTTTGCAAGAGCTACAATAGAAATTTGGTATAATCCATGTCCAATCTGTGAAGCATAGCTTGTTTAGTACGCGGTGTGCTATAGAAAAATATTGATAAATACAAACTCTTAGTTAAAAGGGGTGTATTATCTTGTTAAAATATAGTAAATTATTAAATAGAAAAAACTTGCTTTGGCAAAGTGAAATGTTACGATATAGATACAAAACTCTATAGGAGAGGAGTATAGAAAAATGGATTACCATTGGAAAATAAAAGACGTGAGAAATCATATTAATATTATTAATGGCGAAAATAATCCAGATATTGTTTTTCAAAATGCTCGCTATTTACATAGTATGCTTAAACAGTGGGTTAAAGGTAATATTTGGGTAAGTGGAGATAGAATTGTTTATACAGGGCAAGAGATGCCAAAAAATGTGGTTGGGACAGAAATAATTGATGTAGAGAATAAAGTAATAGTCCCGGGATATATCGAACCCCATGTGCATCCAACACAACTATATAAT
Source organism: Lysinibacillus sphaericus OT4b.31 (assembly GCF_000392615.1). GTDB lineage: Bacteria > Bacillota > Bacilli > Bacillales_A > Planococcaceae > Lysinibacillus > Lysinibacillus sphaericus_B. The sequence continues at coordinate 181,870 of NZ_KB933398.1, forward strand.
CCGCAATCTTTTGCTGACTATGCAGCCCAAGGAGGCACCACTACTTTTATTTCAGATAATTTAACACTTTTATTAATGTTAAAAGAAAAGAAAGCGTTTTCACTAATTGAGAAACTAAATACACTACCGTTCATATTTTATTGGTGGGCTCGCTTTGATGCACAAACAGAAATTTATAATGAAGAAGAAATTTTCACAACATCTTCTGTTCAGCAATGGCTGGATAGATCTGACGTATTATTAGGTGGGGAACTAACGGGATGGCCCCGTTTGCTACAAGGTGATAATCAAATGCTCCATTGGATTTTACAAGCAAAGCACATAAATAAAAAGATAGAAGGCCATTTCCCAGGTGCGTCTTCTAATACATTGGCGAAGATGAAGCTGATTGGTGCAGACGGTGATCACGAGGCGATGACTTTTGAAGATGTGGAAAAACGAATCTTACATGGATATGCAGTCACGTTGCGTCATTCTTCTATTAGGCAGGATTTAGAGAGCATATTAAAAGATGTAATAGATAAACAGCTTGCTATTTTTGATCACTTAATGATGACCACTGATGGCTCAACGCCGAGTTTTTATCGTAAGGGCGTTATGGACCAATGTATTCAGCTTGCTTTGGATGCAGGGGTATCACCAATCGATGCATACCAAATGGCTTCCTATAACATTGCTCGTTACTATGATTTAACTCATTACCAAGGAATCATTGCGACAGGCCGAGTGGCGACGTTCAATATTTTGAAAGATGAATTTACGCCAACGCCAGAAAGTGTGTTATCTAAAGGAGTTTGGCTGAAGCGTGATGGGATAAAGAGTTATACCTTCGATGCAGTCGATTGGCAGGAAGAGAAGAACTTTGAAGTGAGCTTTGATGTGGAAGAAAAAGATTTTCAATTCTCTACACCATTAGGCATAAAACTTGAGAATGATGTAATTACGAAGCCTTATAATGTGACTGCCCAAGTAGTGGACGGGCAAATTATTGGAGATTTAGATGAATGTTTTTTAATGCTTGTGGACCGCAACGGTAAATGGCGAGTCAATACTTTTATTAAGGGATTTGCGACAAATATTGACGGATTAATTTCTTCCTATTCTAATACAGGGGATTTTATTTTTATTGGTAAAAATTTACATTCTATGAAAAAAGCTTTTGTTGAATTCAAAAAGATGAAAGGTGGAATTGTCTTAGTTGACAAGGATGAGGTTATTGCTTCAATTCCGTTGGCCATCAACGGTTTATTGTCAGAAAGTAACTTTGAGGAATTAATGGACCAGGAGCTTGTTTTAAAACAAGCACTTATGGATCGAGGCTATCACCTAGGTGATGCTATTTATTCTCTATTATTTTTACAATCCACCCACTTACCTTATATTCGCATTACGCCAAAAGGTATTTTTGATGTGATGAAGAATAAATTATTATTACCAGCAGTGATGCGTTAATCGCGGAAGGGGAATGATTGTGTTTAAATCGAAGAAATTATTTATGGCATTAGCATTTAGCGCTTTGTTCATCGGAGGATGTTCAAAAGATGCATCAGAAGTGGAAGAAGATGTTGCGACAACTGAAAAGGAATCAGTTATTGAAGAGCCTGTTGAAGAAGTTGAAGTTGCGCCATTAACAGGAGAAGCTGTCGCTGAAGAAGTAACACAACGTCCAATTATTGTGACGATTAATAATCATCCTGCTGCTCGCCCGCAATCTGGTATCGCAGCAGCCGATATGATTTATGAAATGTTAGCAGAAGGTAATGTTACTCGTTTATTAGCAATCTATCAAAGTGAGTTACCACAAAATGTTGGACCAGTTCGTAGTGCACGTTCTTACTTTGTCGATATGGCGAAGGCCTTTGGTGCATTTTATGTAGCACATGGCTATAGTCCAGAGGCAAAATCAATGCTTAGTAATAATGTAGTAGACAATATTAATGGTATGAATTATGATGGAACACTTTTCAAACGTTCAAATGAGCGTGTGGCGCCACATAACTCATATATTACTTCAGAAAACATTTTAAAGGGTGCCGAAAAAGTAGGCGCTTCAATGAATTACAGTGAAAAAGTACGTCAGGCTTTTTATGAACCCGATGAACGTGGTAAAATAGGCGTTGAAACAAGTCAAGTTGACATTTACTATGGAAATAATGAGTATTTCCACAATTCGTATGTGTATGATCATCAAAACAATCGTTATGGACGACAATCGGCTGGCGTTGACACAAAGGATATGTTGACAGGCGAAGCACTAACAGTTGCGAATGTTTTATTCTTTGAGATGAAGCATCAAACAATTGATAATGTAGGTCGCCAAGATATTGATTTAACATCTGGTGGAAATGCGTATGTATTTCAAAATGGCTATATGAGAGAAGTCAAATGGGCTAATAGGGATGGACTACCAATGGCTGTTGAAGAGTCTGGCGAGTTAGTGAAGTTAGTACCAGGAAAGTCTTGGGTTCATTTCGTACCATCTTCACCAGGGTTACAAGCAATGGTGAAAACGCAGCCTTAAAAGGAGGAAATTGCATGCAAATCGAAAAAATTCGAGGGCATCAAACAGATCAGTTATTTAAAGCAGTGTTAGAGCTAAACGACATCGAAGAATGCTATAAATTTTTTGACGACTTATGTACGATTAGTGAAATTCAATCGCTAGCACAACGTTTTGAGGTTGCACATTTATTACGTTTAAAGAAAACCTACGAATCCATTAAAAAGGAAACGGGTGCAAGTACAGCAACCATTTCACGTGTACGTCGTTGCTTTGATTATGGGAATGATACATATGATGAAATGTTAGGTCGTTTGTATCCAGACGAAAAGCCATTCCAAGCACCAAAAGAATAATAAGTAAGAGGCTGAGTAGTGTTTCTGCTCAGTCTTTTTCATTTTTTTGTCGAGAATCATAAGCTATACTTGTAAACGAATAGATAGAAAATGATAGGTGGTAAAATAAATGGATTATTTAGAGTGGAGACATGTGTTCAAGCTAGATCCGGCTAAAGAAATATCGGATGAGGCACTCGAAAAAATTTGCGAATCAGGAACAGACGTAATTTTAGTTGGCGGCACAGATGGCGTAACTTTAGATGGTGTATTAGACTTGCTTGTACGTGTTCGTCGCTTTGAAGTACCTATAGCACTTGAAATTTCAACGATAGAATCGGTGACACCGGGTTATGACTATTATTTCATTCCGACGGTGTTAAATAGTGATGATCCAAAATGGATTAAAAATATACATCATGAGGCCATTAAAGAATACGGCGATATTATGGTTTGGGATGAACTCGTCGCTGAAGGATATTGTATTTTAAATCCAGATTGTAAAGTAGCTGAAGTAACAGGGGCGAAAACAGATTTATCAATAGATGATGTTGTTGCTTATGCACGAATGGCCGAAAACTTCTTTAAACTACCTGTATTTTATATAGAATATAGCGGGATGTATGGTGATATTGAACTTGTACGTGCTGTAAAAAGTGAATTGCAAAATACAAAGCTATTTTACGGCGGTGGCATTACTTCTACGAAGCAGGCGGCGGACATGGCAAAATATGCGGATACGGTTGTTGTTGGCAATATAATCTACGAAGATTTAAAAGCCGCACTTGCGACTGTTAAGGCTGTTAAAAATACGATATAATTAAGAACAAACGTTTGAGTAATTTTATTCAGTGGACATTGAAACACTATCTTAATGAAATTACAATCTCCGGCGAGTGCCTTAGATTTACTCGTGAAAATTTATAGAGTCATGTACATTTTGTAAAAGCTTACCCTACAAACTTCGTTTTAACGATAAGGCTAACAACACTGCATTGTTAAAGACGCTACGTTGTAAGGCTTTGTTGTACGACTTTGCATTATACAAGATTTTGCGAAAAGCTCGCCATGGGGAATTTGATTGGAGGTGCAATATGGAGCAGTTAACGAAAAACTTATTAGCAGGAATGAATCCTGAGCAAGAAAAAGCAGTGAAAACAACAGAAGGCCCACTGCTGATTATGGCAGGTGCAGGCTCTGGGAAAACAAGAGTATTGACGCATCGTATTGCGTATTTGGTAATCGAAAAGGAAGTATATCCATCAAAAATTTTAGCAATCACTTTCACAAATAAAGCTGCACGTGAAATGCGAGAACGTATTGATGGTATCCTCGGGAATGGCACTGGCGACAGCATGTGGGTATCGACGTTCCACTCAATGTGTGTACGCATTTTGCGTCGTAACATCGATCAGCTTGGTATGTCACGTAACTTCTCAATTTTAGATTCTACGGATCAGTTATCGGTCGTGAAAAATGTCATGAAGGATGAGAACATTGATCCTAAACGATTTGAGCCGCGTGCTATTTTAAATGCGATCAGCTCGGCCAAAAATGAGTGTATCACAGCCGATGAATATACAACCAATATGAATGAAAATAACCCGTATGAAAAAACGGTTGCGCAAGTATACAAAGGCTATGAAAAACGTCTACGTCGCAACCAATCACTCGATTTTGATGATTTAATCATGAAAACCATTACATTGTTTAAGCGTGTACCAGAAGTGCTTGAATACTATCAAAATAAATTTCAATATATTCATGTCGATGAATATCAAGATACAAATAAATCACAATATCTACTCGTACAGCTACTCGCAAAGAAATTTCAAAATATCTGTGTCGTAGGGGATTCTGACCAATCGATTTATCGTTGGCGTGGTGCAGATATCGGAAATATCCTTTCATTTGAAAAAGATTATCCAAATGCTAAGGCAATTATGCTAGAGCAAAATTATCGCTCCACGCAACGCATCCTGAGAGCGGCTAATGACGTCATTCAAAATAATACGACGCGTTATCCAAAAGAACTACGCACAGAAAACGTAGAGGGTGAAAAAATCGCTCTGTACAAAGCCTATAACGAACAAGAAGAAGCACAGTTCGTCATCCAAACGATCCAAGAGCTTATGAAAAAAGAAAATCGCTCATTTGATGATTTCGCCATTTTATATCGAACAAATGCACAATCTCGTGTAATGGAGGAAGTGCTTGTTAAATCTAATATGACCTATCAAATCGTAGGTGGCACAAAATTCTATGATCGAAAAGAGATTAAGGATTTACTGGCGTATTTACGGCTAATTGCCAACAATGATGACGATTTATCGCTCGCACGAATTATTAATGAACCAAAGCGTAGTATTGGCGCTACTTCATTTGAAAAGATGGCACGCTATGCGATAGATCAAGATCGTTCGATTTTTGATGCAATGAATGATCTTATATTTATGGGGTTAACGGGTAAAGCTGCAGCTTCAGCAGAGCACTTTTATGCACTAATTAAAGGCTTTACAGATATGCAAGAATTTTTATCTGTAACGGAGATTGTCGAGCAGGTCATAGAGAAATCTGGTTATCGTGCAATGCTACAAAACGAAAAGACCATTGAAGCAGAAAGCCGTTTAGAAAATATTGAAGAATTTTTATCTGTAACTAAAGCGTTTGAGGAACGTAGTGATGATAAGAGCTTAATCGCCTTCCTAACAGATTTAGCACTAATTGCGGACATTGATGCACTCGATAAAGAAGATACATCGAAGGGCAGCATTATTTTAATGACGATGCATGCTGCAAAAGGTTTAGAATTCCCTGTCGTCTTCATTATTGGGATGGAGGAAAATATTTTCCCGCACTCTCGTTCACTTGACGATCAGGATGAAATGGAAGAGGAACGACGTCTTGCTTACGTAGGTATTACACGTGCGGAGGAACGTTTGTATTTAACTTGTGCGCAATCTCGTACGATTTTTGGACGTTCGAGTTTCAATAATGCTTCTCGTTTCTTACGTGAAATTTCAGAGAATATTACGGAATCCATATCTAAAGCTGGTACCAAACCTGAGGTACCTTTTGCAACTGGTAATCGCTCTTCTGGCGGCTATCAAAAACGTACACTAGGCAGCGTACAGCAAACACAACCAGCTACTGCCCGTTTACAATCAACTGGCGGCGACCAGTTTGGATGGAAAGCTGGAGATAAGGCTGTTCACAAAAAATGGGGAACAGGTATGGTTGTAAGTGTAAAAGGCGAGGGTGATAGTACAGAGCTTGATATCGCATTCCCACAACCAATTGGTATTAAGCGATTACTTGCACAATTTGCACCTATTGAAAAAGCGTAAGCGGAGGAACTTAAATGAACGAAATTGAACAGCGCATCGCGGAGTTAAACAAGTTATTGCATGAATATGGGTATGCGTATTACGTACTGGATAATCCTATCATTGCAGATAGCGTATATGATCAACTATTACACGAACTCATTGCATTAGAAGAAGAGAATCCATCACTTATCTATCCCGATTCGCCGACACAGCGAGTTGGTGGTGTTGTCGTAGAGGGGTTTAAAAAAGTAACACACGATTATCCGATGTTAAGCCTATCAAACGCTTTTAATGAAGCAGACATACGTGAGTTTGACCGTAAAATCAGTCAAGCAATTGGTGACAAATTTTCATATGTATGCGAGCTGAAAATTGATGGTCTTGCCATTTCCTTAAAATATGACAATGGTGTTTTTGTTCAGGGAGCGACACGTGGTGACGGTATTATTGGTGAGGATATAACAGCAAATCTAAGAACGATTCGTGCGGTGCCACTTCGATTAAAAGAGCCACTTACCATTGAAGTACGTGGTGAGGCGTATATGCCGAAAAAATCATTCGAAAAGCTCAATTCCCAAAGAGCTGAGAATGGAGAAGAATTATTTGCAAACCCGCGTAATGCCGCTGCTGGCTCTTTACGTCAACTGGACCCTAAAATAGCAGCGAGCCGTCAATTATCCACCTTTATCTACTCAATTGGTGGAGACGGTGAAGCGTATGGTATTGATGGACACGGAGAGATGCTTGATTATTTAGAGGGGCTTGGTTTGCCATCAAATAAAGAGCGTCAACACTGTACATCAATCGATCAAGTATTAGCCTTTATCGAAAAATGGACTGAGAACCGTCCGAATTTAGCTTACGAAATTGACGGTATCGTCATTAAGGTGGATCGGTATGCACAGCAGGATGAACTTGGCTATACCGCTAAAAGTCCACGTTGGGCGATTGCCTATAAATTCCCTGCGGAAGAAGTCATCACAACTTTACTAGATATCGATTTAACTGTAGGGCGAACAGGCGTTGTCACACCCACTGCTATTTTAACGCCTGTACAGGTGGCTGGTACGACAGTGCAACGCGCTTCTTTACACAATGAAGATTTAATTCGTGACAAGGATATTCGCATTGGGGATACAGTCGTAATCCGAAAAGCTGGTGATATTATTCCACAAGTTGTCGGTGTATTAATGGAGCAACGACCAGAGAGTTCTGTCCCTTATGAAATGCCTGCAAATTGTCCTGTGTGCGATAGTGAACTGATTCGAATAGAGGGCGAAGTAGCACTGCGCTGTGTGAACCCAGCCTGTTTTGCACAAATTGCCGAGAGCATTAAATATTTTGTCTCACGTAACGCCATGAATATTGACGGTCTTGGTGAGAAGGTTGTTGAGCAATTACTGCGCGCAGATTTAATCCATGACGTATCCGATTTATATCACTTAACAATAGAGCAACTTGTTGAGCTGGAACGTATGGGTGAAAAATCAGCAACGAATTTAGTAAATGCCATTCAAACATCTAAGGATAATTCAATGGAGCGCCTACTAATCGGTTTAGGTATACGACACGTTGGTGAAAAAGCGGCAAAAATTGTCTCAGAGGAATTCGAAACGATGGAAGCGGTTATGGCAGCTACAGAGGAACAACTCGTGGCAATTCATGAAATTGGCGATAAAATGGCGTCATCACTCGTAGAGTATTTTGCCAACGAAGATGCACGTGCAGTCATTGCTCGCCTAGCTGAAGTTGGTGTAAATATGACATATAAAGGTAAAAAGGTAGAAGTCGCAATAGGGGACAATCCATTTGCGGGAAAAACGATTGTCTTAACTGGTAAACTTGAGCAATTGACACGGAATGAAGCAAAGGCGAAAATAGAAGAGTTAGGTGGTATTGTCACAGGAAGTGTCAGCAAAAAAACTGACCTTGTCATTGCTGGGACAGATGCAGGTTCTAAACTGACAAAAGCCGAACAATTAGGCATTGACGTTTGGAATGAAGACCGCCTAGTAGAACAACTTAGCTTTATTCAGTAATAAAAAAATTTCTATTTCCCCAAACAATTAGGAACTGAACAAAAAATCTGCCAATTAGTAAAGGAGTACTAAAATAATGAAGTCATTTCGACTCATTCCAGCAATAGTAGCTGCTGCAATGCTAGTCGGCTGTGTGCCTTCTAATAAGAAGGAGACAGAGCTTACACAGGAGACGCAACAGGAAAAAGCGGAAACAACGATTATTCCAAGCTTACAAATTGATGAATCTTTTTATAAAACACTAATTCCCTATAAAGAAAGTGCAAGTCGCGGGTTAGTCATTTCAAATATTTATACGAAATATGATATGAAGGAAGTAGAGACAGGATTAATGCGTCTTTCTCAAAATGAGTTTGATACTGAAAATTACTACTTCCAAGAAGGTCAATATTTAGCAGAAAGCACAGTAAAAGATTGGCTTGCGCGTAGTTCACAAAAAGAAGACGGTTTAAATCCGCCAACAACCGATACAATGACAGCTGAGGAACGTGCAACGAAGGCACCTGTTTATTTAGCCCATATTGTTGAGCAAAATTATTTAACTAAAACCGATGATAATAAAGTTAAGCTAGGCGGTATTTCCATAGGCCTTGCACTGAATTCTATTTATTATTACCAAAAAGAAAAATATGGTGAATATTATGAAGAACCAATTCCAGAAGCAGCACTTATTGAGCAAGGGAAAAAGATGGCTGCAGAAATTGTTTCTCGTATGCGTTCACGTGATGAGCTAAAGGATGTGCCAATTGTTGTTGGGTTGTTTAAACAACAGGCCCGCAATGAAATTATTCCAGGAGCCTATTTCACTTACGGTGTAGCAAAAGAAGGCCAAAGTGATTTAGGTGATTGGCAAGCCATTGATGAAGAATATGTAATGTTCCCAACAGATGAATCACTCGATGTTTATCGGGATGTTAGCAATAACTTCAAAAATTTTAAGCAAGACGTTGATAAATATTTCGCCAATTACACAAGTGTTATTGGAACAGGCTTCTATCAAAATAAGAAAATACAAAAACTAAAAATAGAAATTCCTATCCAATTTTTTGGCACAGCTGAAATTAGAGGATTTACACAATATTTGACGGGCGTACTGATCAATCAATTCGGTAATATAAACGTAGAAGTGAGTATTACATCGATAAATGGCCCAGAGGCGTTAATTATGAAAGAAGCTAATGAAAAAGACCCATTTGTCCATATTTATGACTAAAATATAGTCAGCCTTGTGCTGGCTATATTTTTATGAGCAAGCATGTTTTCGGGTCCAGACAAGCAAAGCTCGGGTTCAGGAGAGTATCGCTCAGGTAAAGTTGGCAATGCTCGGGTAGAGGGAAGTAACGCTCAGGTAAAGTTGGGCAACGCTCAGGTAGAGTTCAGTAACGCTCGGGTAGAGTTCAGCAACGCTCAGGTAGAGTCCAGCAACGCTCAGGTAGAGTCAAGCAACGCTCGGCTCCAGACAACCAAAGCTCAGCTTCACAACAGAATCGACCAAACTACATCTGGTAATGTTCAAATCTAGTTAATCGTTGCCTGAGGGGGCTAAAGTTTTGTTTTCACAGGGACTTTTTTCTTCAGTTCCAACAGACTGTGACATCTATAGACGACACTTTGTCACGGTAGTGAAAGTTTCTATATTTTTGGTGAAAGTTGTGATTTTTAATACGAAAAATGTTATGATAATTTGCATGGTTAACTTTATTCAGCCCTATTGTTATCAATAAAAACAATGAATCTGATTACTATTCGGAGGTGTGAAAAATGGCGAAATTAACAAAAGAAGAGGTTAAGCACGTTGCAAATTTAGCACGTCTTGCAATAACTGAAGAAGAGGCAGAAAAATTTGCTGAGCAACTTGGTAAAATCACAGACTTCGCAGAGCAATTAAACGAGCTAGACACAACAAATGTTGAACCAACAACACATGTATTACCACTAGTTAATGTAATGCGTGAAGACGTGGCAACAAAAGGTTTAGACCGTGAAGTGATGATGTTAAACGTAAAAGAACAAGAAGATGGTCAAGTCAAAGTACCAGCTATCATGTAATACTAAAACATAGGAGGATTCCTCATGACGTTATTTGAACGTTCAGCAAAGGAGCTACAAGCTGACATAAAAGCGGGTAACTTAACAATCGCTGACTTAACAAAAGAAGCATATGAACGTGTTGCAAAGCTGGATGGCGATGTACAAGCATTCCTAGCTTCAAACGAAGAAAAAGCAACTGCACAAGCAGCTGAAATGGACAAGGTTCCATTTGAAGAGCGTGGACCACTTTTTGGTCTTCCGATTGGTGTTAAAGATAACATCGTAACAGAAGGTTTAGAAACTACATGTGCTTCTAAAATTCTTGAAGGTTTCATGCCAATTTATGATGCAACAGTCGTTAAAAAATTGCGTGAAGCCGGTATGATTACAATCGGTAAATTAAACATGGACGAATTCGCTATGGGTTCTTCAAACGAAAACTCAGCTTATAAAACAACAAAAAATCCATGGAACTTAAATCATGTACCAGGTGGTTCTTCAGGTGCATCTGCCGCAGCAGTAGCAGCAGGCGAAGTGCCATTCTCCCTTGGTTCAGACACAGGTGGTTCAATCCGTCAACCAGCTGCTTATTGTGGCGTTGTAGGAATGAAACCTACATATGGCCGAGTATCTCGTTTTGGTCTTGTGGCATTTGCATCTTCTTTAGACCAAATTGGGCCAATTACTCGTAACGTTGAAGACAATGCACTTTTACTTGAAGCAATCTCAGGTTTAGATGCAAACGATTCAACTTCAGCAAACGTCGAAGTACCAAACTTTGCAGCAGCGCTTACAGGCGATGTAAAAGGCTTACGTATCGCTGTGCCGAAGGAATTCCTTGGTGAAGGTGTTGGTGAGGCAGCACGTCAATCTGTTCTGGATGCATTAGAAGTACTAAAAGGCTTAGGTGCAACAGTAGAAGAAGTTTCTCTTCCTCACTCAAAATATGCACTTGCTGCTTACTATATCTTATCTTCTTCTGAAGCGTCTTCTAACCTTTCACGTTTTGACGGTATCCGTTACGGCTTCCGTGCTGAAAATGTTGAAAACTTAATGGACCTTTACAAAGAAACTCGTGCACAAGGCTTTGGTGATGAAGTAAAACGTCGTATTATGCTTGGTACTTACTCTCTAAGTGCAGGTACTTACGATGCTTATTACAAAAAAGCACAGCAAGCACGTACACTGATCAAAGCAGACTACGACAAAGTTTTCGAAGATTTTGACGTAATTATTGGACCAACTTCACCTACACCAGCATTTAAAATTGGTGAAAATGTAGATGATCCAATGACAATGTACGCGAACGATATTTTAACAATTCCTATTAACTTAGCAGGTGTACCAGCGATTTCAATCCCTTGTGGCTCTGAAAATGGTCTACCTCTAGGCTTACAAATTATCGGTAAACACTTCGATGAAGCAACTATTTACCGTACAGCTCATGCTTTTGAACAAGCAACGGAGTTCCATAAACAAGTTCCTCAAATTTGGGAGGGAAAATAACATGAACTTTGAAACAGTAATAGGTTTAGAAATTCACGTTGAGTTGAAAACTGAATCGAAAATTTTCTCTGCTTCGCCAAACCATTTTGGTGCTGAGCCAAATACAAACACATCTGTAATCGACCTTGGTTACCCTGGGGTATTACCGGTGTTAAATAAAAATGTTGTTGACTATGCAATGCGCGCTGCACTAGCGTTAAACATGGAAATCGAACAAGAAACGAAGTTCGACCGTAAAAACTACTTCTATCCAGATAATCCGAAAGCTTACCAAATTTCACAGTTTGATAAGCCAATCGGTAAAAATGGTTGGGTTGATATTGAAGTAGACGGTTACACAAAACGTATCGGTATTACACGACTTCATATGGAAGAAGATGCTGGTAAGCTTTCTCACGCAGGTGATCATTCATTAGTTGACTTCAACCGTCAAGGTACACCACTTGTAGAAATCGTTTCTGAACCAGACATTCGTACACCAAATGAAGCCTATGCGTATCTTGAAAAAGTAAAATCAATCATTCAATATACAGGCGTTTCTGACGTACGTATGGAGGAAGGATCACTTCGTTGTGATGCCAACATTTCAATTCGTCCATACGGCCAAGAAGCGTTCGGTACAAAAACAGAGCTTAAAAACCTGAATTCCTTTAACTTTGTTCGTCGTGGTTTAGAGCACGAAGAATTACGCCAAGCAGACGTACTTCTTTCAGGTGGAGTTATTGAGCAAGAAACTCGCCGCTTTGATGAGAAAACAGGTAAAACAATTCTTATGCGTGTTAAAGAAGGAACAGATGATTACCGTTACTTCCCAGAACCAGACTTAGTACGTCTGTCAATCGACGATGAATGGTTAGAGCGCGTAAAATCAGAAATTCCTGAGCTTCCTGATGCTCGTAAAGCACGCTATGAATCAGAACTTGGCTTAACCGCTTATGATGCTGGTGTTCTTGTTATTTCAAAAGAAATCTCAGACTTCTTTGAAGCAATGATAGTGGATGGAGCAGATGCCAAGCTTTCTGCAAACTGGTTAATGGGTGATGTTTCTGCTTATTTAAACGCAGAACAAAAGGAGCTGAAAGATACAGCTCTAACACCAGAAAACCTTGCAGGTATGGTGAAATTAATCTCAGATGGCACGATTTCTTCTAAAATCGGTAAAAAAGTCTTTGCTGAATTAGTAGAAAACGGTGGCTCTGCACAAGAAATAGTTAAAGCAAAAGGTTTAGTGCAAATTTCTGATGAAGGTGCATTACTAGCTATCGTGTCAGAAGTGTTAGATAACAATGCACAATCAATCGAAGACTTTAAAAATGGTAAAGATCGTGCGATTGGTTTCTTAGTTGGTCAAATAATGAAAGCAACTAAAGGTCAAGCGAACCCACCAATGGTAAATAAATTATTACAACAAGAAATCGCAAAACGTTAATTGCGTATTGTTAAAATGAGCCAAGAGAGTGTCATAGCTTTCTTGGCTTTTTATATGTAAAAAATGTACATACTAATAAAATTAGCACTTAATAGTTGTCTAAAAAGAGTATTCATAGCAAAATATAGAATAGAAACATTACAATTATTAGGGGGAATTAACTCATGAAAACTGAACAACAATATTTCAATGAAGCATTAACAATACAACAATATATGGATAAGATGGAGACACTAAAAGAGGATAGCTTCCGTATTTATGATGGTTTTGAAGTGCCAACTAATGATGGATTTATCGAACTATTGAAGGACAAACAACCAAAAATTTTAACAATCACGGAAGATTGGTGCGGTGACGCTATGTTAAATAATCCAATTATTCGCCGTATAGCTGAGGCGGCAGGATTAGACATGCGTGCGGTATTACGTGATGCAGATACAGATTTAATTGACCGCTATTTAACAAATGGTGGACGTGCGATTCCAATGTATGTATTATTAAACGATGCTGGTCAAGTTATTGGCAAATGGGGGCCACGTGCTCCAGAATTACAGGAGTATGTTGTCAACAAACGCGCGAGCTTACCAGACAAAGAAGACCCTACATTTGAGGAAGCTCAAAAAGCGCTATATGCTGAAATTCGCGAAGAAAATATGACGAACAAGGCGTTTTGGACATTTGTTTACGAAGATTTCAAGAAACAGGTTACAGCGTTATTGCAATAAGGGGTAACTTTAAACGAAGCTTACACTATTGGCTGTAAGTGTTTCCGTAACCAATAATGCAAGTAGAAGCAATGCAACATTTCAACAGCTAATTCGTTGAGAGAAAATAGAATCTTATGAAGCAGGAAGGTATGTTATGAAACGAGCAAGAATCATTTATAATCCTACATCTGGACGTGAAGTGTTTAAAAAGCATCTACCAGAAGTATTAGAAAAACTTGAGGTAGCTGGCTATGAAACATCATGTCACGCAACAACATGCGAAGGTGATGCAACATATGCAGCAAAAAACGCAGTAGAACGCGGCTTTGATATTATCATAGCAGTTGGTGGAGATGGTACGCTAAATGAAGTTGTTTCAGGTGTGAGTACATTTGAAAAGCGACCGAAAGTGGGTCTTATTCCAATGGGTACAACCAATGATTTTGCGCGTGCTGTGCATATTCCAAGAAATATTGATGAAGCCGTAGAAATCATTATTAAAGGCGATACGTTACCAGTCGATGTTGGATTATTAAATGGAGAACGCTATTTCATCAATATTGCTGCTGGAGGGCGTATTACGGAGCTAACGTATGAAGTACCAAGCAAAATGAAAACAATGCTAGGGCAATTAGCTTATTATGTAAAAGCCGTTGAAATGATTCCATCTATTAAAGCATCTCATATGCGCATTGAATATGATGGTGAGGTATTTGATGGAGATGCAATGATGTTTTTATGCGGCTTAACCAATTCTGTTGGTGGCTTTGAAAAATTAGCACCTGATGCGAGCATTAATGATGGCTACTTCACATTACTTGTATTGAAAAAAGTGAGCCTTCCTGAGTTTATACAGCTTGCTGCAATGGCGTTAAGAGGCGAACATTTAAATGATGATCGTGTGATTTATAAAAAAGCAAGTGTCGTGAAGGTGACTACAGAAAATGAAGTCCATTTAAACCTAGATGGGGAATATGGTGGAGATGCACCAGCAACGTTTGAAAATTTAAAGCGCCATATTGAAATATTTGTACCAATAGAGGATATTCGCGAGGAAGACCGAATTTAATTTAATCAGTATTCATCTCTCCTTATCGTGAGATGAATACTGATTTTAGTTTTTATTTATAGAGTAAGTACAGCAAGGTATCATTAATTTCCTATAAATTGGGGATTGTGAACGAAATAAGAAAAATGTTTGGCGAATGTGCGTATATTACTTGAACAAAATTTGAAACCTTTATAATAGGCTGAAATTTCGGTCCATTATAAAGGTTTTTTTCGTTGCAATAGTGGAAAATGAGGGTATGGGAAAGGAAGTGTTGCCTTTGTATAAGTCACAAGAAAAAAAGCTTATGTGGTTAAGTTTTGGTGTTGCGATTATCATGCTACTTTCCATACTTGGAAAAGTATTCGGAAGTTAGGAGGGCAAAGAAATGGTGAATGAATCAGCAGTCTTTTGGAGTAGAGCATTAACGGAACTGACCCTATCTTTCCATATTATTTACGCGACGATAGGTGTAGGTGTACCGCTGATGATTATGATTGCACAATGGACTGGATATAAAAAGAATGATGAGCACTACATTTTATTGGCGAGACGGTGGGCGCGTGGCTTCGTAATTACGGTTGCAGTAGGAGTCGTAACAGGAACTGCGATTGGCTTGCAATTATCCCTACTCTGGCCGAACTTTATGCAACTAGCAGGTCAAACAATTGCTTTACCGTTATTTTTGGAAACGTTTGCATTTTTCTTTGAAGCTATTTTCTTAGGCATATACTTATACACTTGGGATCGCTTTGACAGTCAAAAAAAACATATGCTATTACTAATACCAGTAGCGGTGGGTGCTTCTATGTCCGCAGTATTTATAACGATTGTCAATGCGTTTATGAATGCACCCCAGGGCTTTGACATTGTTGATGGGCAGCTTGTTAATATAAAACCTTTAATAGCGATGTTGAACCCAGCGATGCCGACAAAGGTAGCCCATGTACTCGTTACAGCATATATGACAGCCGCATTTGTATTAGCAGCCATTGCAGGTTATCGTATGTTAAAAGGGTCGAATCATGTATATCATAAAAAAGCATTATTATTACTTATGAAGGTTGGTTTAGTCTTCTCCATTGCAGCAGCCATTATTGGTGACTTCTCTGGAAAGTATTTAGCAGAATATCAACCAGAAAAATTAGCGGCAGCTGAGTGGCATTTTGAAACGGAAGATAAAGCATCACTTATTTTACTAGGAATAATGCAAGATGGAGAAGTTAAATATGCCATTAAAGTACCTTATGCATTAAGTATTTTAGCGCATAATAATCCAATGGCGGAAGTAATCGGTTTAGATCAATTTGCAGAAGAGGATCGTCCTCCACTTTATATTCACTATTTATTCAATATCATGGTCTTTATTGGCATGTTCATGATGTTAGTATCGTTACTTTATGTGTTTGGGAAAGCACGTGGTTGGCAATTCATACATGCTCGCTGGTATCGCTGGATTATTGTTGCAGGCGGTCCACTGTCAATTATTGCAATTGAAGCAGGTTGGTGGCTCGCTGAGGTAGGGCGTCAGCCGTGGATTTTATATGGATTAATGCGTACACCAGAGGGCGCTACTACAAGCGATCATGTAGATTTAATGCTGATGTTATTTTCGGGCGTTTATGCAGTATTAGGAATTGGAAGTATTGTGGTATTAATTCGTATGTTTAAAAAGAACCCAATCGAACGTGAAATTGAAGATCGCCATTCTGAAAAAGGCGGTGATATCTTATGACATTAGAGATTCTAGGAATTTCGGTGTTGTGGATATTCCTATTTGGCTATGTGATTGTAGCATCAATAGATTTTGGCGCAGGTTTTTTTAATGCATATAGTTTACTGATCGGGAAAAATCATATTTTAACAAATATTATTAAACGCTATTTATCGCCAGTGTGGGAAGTTACAAACGTCTTTTTAGTATTTTTCTTTGTAGGGATAGTAGGTTTTTTCCCGCAAACAGCCTTTTACTATGGGACCATCTTACTTATACCAGTCAGCATTTCGGTCGTATTGCTGGCGATTCGAGGCTCGTACTATGCGTTTGAGGCATATGGTTCACGTGGACATATCGGTTACACGCTAACGTATGGTGTGGCAGGTTTACTCATTCCGGCATCGCTCTCTGTCGTATTCGCGATTGCAGGTGGTGGCTATGTGGATATTGTAAACGGGCAACCAGTGCTGAATTATTTTACATTGTACACAAGTACATTTGCTTGGAGTATTGTTGTCTTGAGCATTGCTGCAGTATTGTATATATCAGCCGTGTTTTTGACGTGGTACGCACATAAAGCAAATGATAAAGAAGCAACAAATTTAATGCGCAAATACGCCCTTATTTGGGCACTACCTTTGATAATTAGTGCACTGGGGATTATGTATGAAATGAAATCCATCAACCCAGAAAGTTATAGTCATATGGTGAACTTATGGTGGATGTTTGCTATTTCAGCGGTACTATTTATCATCACGGTGTTGCTATTATGGATGCGTAAAAACTACGGACTTGCAGTAGGTCTTTTAATCGCACAATTTGCAGTAGCATTCTTCGCTTATGGTATTGCACAATATCCATATTTACTGTATCCGTATCTAACGATATACGATGGCTTTACAAGTACTCAGATGGCGATCGCATTAATCATCGCGTTTGTTTTAGGATTATGTCTGCTCATTCCATCCTTGTATTTATTGTTGAAACTATTCTTGTTCAACAAAAATTATGTAACAGGAAAAGAAGACAATCACGCATAGGAGGTTTAGTAATGACTAGTTTTATCATTTTTTATGCACCATTTATAGTCGTCATTATTGGGATTATCATTGCATTTTGGTGGGCACCAAAAGATCACCATGCAACCAAAAACGAAGGAAAGAGCCGCGAATAGCGGCTCTTTTTTAGCTCTAGTTATGTGAATGAAGTCCACAGCTCGGGTAAGGCATATTATAGCTCAGGTAGAGGTTGGTACCGCTCGGGTAAGGCGTATTACCGCTCAGGTAAGTCGTATTATCGCTCAGGTCGAGCTGGGGAACGCTCAGGTAAGTCGTATTATCGCTCAGGTCGAGCTGGGGAACGCTCGGGTAAGGCATATTACCGCTCAGCTCTGTTCCATACTACTCAGCTCAAGTTCCACACTACTCGGTTCAGCCGAGCCACCATTCAGTTCGAGTTCCACACCGCCCCTGAAAGCCGAGTTACCATTCAGTTCGAGTTCCACACCGCCCCTGAAAGCCGGGTAACCGCTCAGCTCGAGCACGCATCGCTCCTATCAGCCAAGTCAACACTCCGCTCGCAACTTTTACTTTCCGGTAATACCTGAGAAATTCAAGCCTTGTTCTTTTTTCATCTGCCACTGCATGCTACAATAAGGAGATTGAAATGGAGGATGTTCGAATGTCAGCACCCGTAAAAAAGAATGATCGACTCACAGTTTATATAGAAGACTTAACGCATGACGGTAATGGCGTAGCTAAAGTCGATGGCTATCCGTTATTTATTCAAGGCGCACTCCCTCACGAAACAACAGAGGTGCATGTGCTAAAAACATTAAAAAACTACGGCTTTGCCAAAGTCATAGATATCATAAAGCCTTCATCAGAGCGTGTAGATGCACCTTGTGATTATTTCGTCCAATGTGGCGGCTGCCAATTACAGCACCTGTCCTATGAGGGGCAGTTAAAGTGGAAAGAAAACATGGTGCGAAATGTCATGCAGCGCATTGGCAAAATTGATGTACCAGTCCTACCTGTAAAGGGTATGGAAGAACCTTGGCATTATCGCAACAAGGCGCAAATTCCTTTTTCCATAAATGAAGCAGGACAAGCCATAGCAGGTTTCTACAAAACGAAAACACATAGCATAGTGGATATGGAGCGTTGCTTGATTCAGACAGGCGAAGCGGATGCTATACTTGCAGGCTTGAAACAGGAATTAGCTGCAGTCGATATTCGACCATACAATGAGCTAACACATGAAGGAATGCTGCGCCATGTAGTCATTCGTAAAGCACGAGCAACTGATGAAGTCATGGTTGTTCTCGTAACTAAAAAGAAAAAATTCCCGCAAAAAGAAGCTGCAGTTGCGGCAATAAAGAAGCTTGTTCCGAATGTCACATCGATTATGCAAAACATTAACAGTGACAAAACGAACGTCATTTTCGGTGATGAAACCGTAAACCTATGGGGCAAGGATGTTATTATTGATACAATTGGCGGTGTTCGCTTTGAAATTTCAGCGCGTTCATTTTATCAAGTAAACCCTGAGCAAACTGAAGTTCTATACAAACAAGCACTAGACTACGCTGACTTACAGGGTGATGAACGAGTAATTGATGCATACTGTGGAATAGGCACCATCTCCTTATTCCTAGCACAAAAAGCAAAAGCCGTTATGGGTGTTGAAATTGTACCGCAAGCTATTGAAGATGCAAAACGCAACGCAGCATTAAATGGCTTTACCAATACGTATTTCGAGGCTGGGCCAGCAGAGGAAGTTATCCCTCGCTGGTATAAGGAAGGTAAAGAAGCTGATGTACTAGTTGTTGACCCACCACGTAAAGGCTGTGATGAGGCCCTACTTAAGACGATTTTAGAACAACGTCCGCAGCGTGTTGTTTATGTGTCCTGTAACCCAGCTACATTAGCACGTGACCTCCGTATTTTAGAAGATGGGGGCTATAAAACACAGGAAGTTCAACCCGTTGATATGTTCCCGCATTCGACGCATTGTGAAGCGGTTGCTTGGTTGGCTTTAGTGTAGAAATAAACAGGAGTGAATTCCAAATAAAGGGATTCGCTCTTTTTGGTTGAAATTTATAAAGAATTACAAGTTTGAATTTCTTTAAAGGAAGGGTCCCCAACAAAAATCCTGTTTTTATTTGTGAATAAATTTGGAGGAAATATTACAAAACCAGTAAAAACTAATTCAACATTTGTAGTTTTTATGTTGAATGTTTACAACAACTGAGCCGATTGCTATATTAAGTGTTAATACCTAAAAATGGTAAATAAAGCATAGGGAAAAGGGGTTTGAAAATGGATGTAAGATACCCAATTGGAAAATTACAAGTTCCTGAAAAAGTAGCATTTGAAAATGTTCAAGAATGGTTAAAGCAAATCGAAACATACACAATTCGACTAAGAGAAACTGTTGATTCTTTAAGTGATGAGGAATTAAGCAAAACTTATCGTGAAGGTGCATGGACAGTTCGTCAACTTGTACATCACATTGCAGATTCTCAGTTGAATATGTATCAACGTTTGAAGCTGGCTTTAACAGATGGCAATCCAACAGTTCCAGCTTTTGAAGAAGAAAAATGGGCTGTTCAACCGGATACAGAGCTTCCTGTAGAAAGTTCTATTAAAATGTTAGAAGGCATAAATGAGCGTATCGTATCTTTAGGACAAAGTTTAACTGAAGAGCAATTAGATCGAGCTTTTACTCACCAAACAAACGGTAAAATAACAGTTTCAACAAAAGTTGCAAAATTAGCTTGGCACGAAGAGCATCACTTAGCTCATATAAAATTTGCATTATCAAATGAGTAAACTTTAATAGATAAAACTAGCATAGATTTATTTTATATAAGGTGAGTCTATTACAGCTTTATTTCATATACACCATCCTCAGTACTCAACACATTGTGAAGTAGTTGCGTGTTTGGAGTTTTCATAATGTACCTAGTACACACGTAATTCGCAAACGATTCCGAGAATTTAAAAGCTATACTATAACTTGAAAAAATAGACAATTTCAATCCCGACCCTGATTTTCTTGCAAATAACCTTTGCGAAATTGGGGTCTTTTATATGGAACTTAATTGGAAAATGTCTCATGTTCAGCATATATGATTAGTACACGGATTAATCCATCCGTTTCTTTTCTAGAAAAGGAATTGCTTGTATTGATTTTATATCATGAAGCCCTCCTATGCTTATCACCGGTAATCAAGTGGTTATTTATAGGGGCTTTCCAGAAGTTTCGTGACTTTTTGGAGGCCTTTATTTCATAGCTATTTCAAGGGGTGCCAGAGAATAAATCTTCATTTTACCTCATGATAAAATAAGTTGTCAATAATAAATTTGTGAATTTATTTAAAAAATGTTATAATAGTCTTACAATTGTTTTTTTGAAATCGTATTTCGAATTCCGCTGTCCTTTTTTGCAGATAGAATTTGGGTACGTTTTTTTATTTAAGCCGAAGAAAAAAATTAAAACAGTTATGTGAGCTTTAAAGGAAGTTAGTTGAATAAAATTATTAATTTACTATCTAATAGTAACCAAGTTTTTATTCCATAAGGAGGACTAGAATAATGAATCTAATCAATAAGAAAGTTACACACAAGCGTTTTGGCATGGGTAGTATAGTTAAACATAATGATTCTAGTATTGAAATACATTTCGCATCGGAAAATAAAATGTTTGTTTTCCCTGATGTATTTGGAAAGCACCTAACACTACATGATAAAAGTGATGCTAATTCACTTGAAAAAATAATACAAAAAAAAGAAATAAAACGAAAGGAGGAAGAATGGAAGAAGGAAGAGGAAAAAAAACTACAACGAAAAAACCAGGAACTTCGCTTAGAACACGAAAAACTTATGAAACATCATAAACTTCATCCAGAATCACAAATGGTTTTTAGGTGTGATACAGAAGAACAGAATAGTTCTTTTTCAGAGTGGAAGGTTTTTTCAGGCACAATAAAAAGTGGTAATAACAAGGGGAGGCCAAACAAACCAACCCGCTTGCACCAAAATAGCGCTGTCCTGTTAACAGCAATAGATTCCGGCATGCCTGAAAAAGACAGACGTATCTTAGGTGTCTATATGGTGAATGAAGATTTTATCGGTAAGCTTTGTGAAGATGGAATTATCCCTGCTCATTCAAAATACAGACTCCAACTTACAGAACAGGAATCGGATCAGCTACTTTTATGGAAATATTATGTAAATGAAAAATCCCCCGACAAAATGACATGGAATACAGGTAAATACCGTTATTTTAATAATTTATGGATGGCTCAAATTTTACTTGATATAGTTTCGTTGAGAAGTAACCCAGAGGAACGAGAGCTGGCACAACAATTTTTTAAACATTTTTGTAAAATGAACCAGATAACAGTTCAAGATTTAGCAAAGCCTAATGGCGCATTAATGCGTATTTAGACGATAGCCCAAAGGTCATTAAGAATGACAGCGGACTGACATATTTTCCTATCTATCACTAATGCTGAACAGTGCCTGGCTCTGTTTGCTAATAAACGTGTGGAGTTAATATAATCATTTATCAAGAACGAATTCTTATTAAAGGAATTCGTTCTTTCACCAACACCCATGTGTTGCCACATACACTCCGCACATTGTGAAGCTGTCGCATGGTTGGAGTTGGACTAATAGAAAAGCAGTTGATATAGAAAAAATCTATACCATTTGCTTTTTTGTTTATAAAAATACCATTCAGGACCGATTTTCGTTAAAATAAACAGTACCGATTTTCACAATAGTTTTTTCATAAATGTCCAAATGTATTTGTGTTTGATAATAAGTTATTAAGCATGATATAAGTGTAAAAGAAGTGGAACATTTGGCTTTATGTCTTTTGACCGAAAGTTTGAAGTTGTATCCATAGTGAGAGGATTTGAGTTTGAAATGATAGATAATTTTTGGCGTGATTTACCACGACCATTTTTTGTACTTGCACCAATGGAAGATGTGACAGATGTAGTTTTTCGTCACGTAGTAAGTGAAGCCGGTCGACCGGATGTATTTTTCACAGAGTTTACAAACTCGGATAGCTATTGTCATCCAGAGGGCATGAAAAGTGTGCGTGGCCGTTTGATTTTTACAGAAGATGAACAGCCAATGGTGGCACATATTTGGGGGGATAATCCCGAATTTTTCCGTCAAATGAGTATTGGTATGGCGGATATGGGATTTAAAGGCATCGATATTAATATGGGCTGCCCTGTACCGAATGTGGCATCAAGAGGGAAGGGTAGTGGCCTTATTCTGCGTCCAGACGTTGCGGCAGAGCTTATTCAAGCAGCTAAAGCGGGAGGGCTACCTGTCAGTGTAAAAACTCGACTTGGCTATAAGGACGTCGAAGAGTGGAAAGAGTGGCTAACACATATTTTAAAACAGGATATTGCGAACCTTACTGTTCATTTACGTACAAAAAAGGAAATGAGTCAGGTAGATGCGCATTGGGAGCTAATCCCGGACATTAAAAAATTACGTGATGAAATAGCACCAAATACGCTACTAACAATCAATGGAGACATTCCTGACCGTCAAACTGGGCTGCAGCTTGCTGAACAATATGGTATTGATGGCGTTATGATCGGGCGAGGAATTTTTAAAAATCCTTTTGCTTTTGAAAAAGAGCCAAAAGAGCATAGCAGTAAAGAGTATCTTGATCTTTTAAGACTGCAGCTTGATCTTCAAGATCAATATGCGGAAGCACTACCACGTACAATCACAGGGCTTCATCGCTTTTTCAAAATTTATGTTAAAGGATACCGTGGAGCTGGTGAATTAAGAAATCAATTGATGAACACAAAATCAACTGATGAAGTGCGTGCATTGCTCAATAACTTTGAATCAAACAATGTTGATTGATGATGGACCGTAGAATGATGTAACCGCAAAAAAGCTAGAGCCTATTAAGCAGTAAATTGGCAGGAATGAATGCGGTATTGAATCCAACAGCACCACATATGTTGCCACATACACTCTGCACATGTCGAGTGTGTAGCAAAGCTAAGTTTAAAAGGCTGAAAGTAATGAAAGCCTTTTAATTCGAGTAGCAGAACTTTAAAACATGATGAGCTGTAATGGTTATTGAATTTAATATTAGCTTAAAGAAGCGGTTGCTTTGGTTTTTTGATGGTACGGAAATATCTTCCGTGCCATTTTCTTTTGTAATTGGCTTAGTTATTTACCGTCCTCTGATTTTATCCCGCATTAACTGCCCGATTGGTGAAGACTAATAATCAGTGGGAATGAAGAAAACCCTAATTGACTAAAGTTCTACATTATTCCATATTAATGGGCAGTAAGACTCCTACCCAAAATTCAACGAAGCAAGGAACTGATCAAAGTTTCACATTATCCTGCATTAACTTGACCGTAAAATTAATATACCCCCCACTGAAAAAGTTTCACTTTATCCTTCTACCGCACTGTATATCTAACTACTAAAATTCTTATTTCTCCGACCTTCAGGGATACTTTTTGTCTATTCTGATTAATATTAAAGATTGATGTTGACTTTTTATCTATGGTTTATTAGCATATTTACAGATAAAAATAACCAATTAATGATGTGATTACCATATATGTAATCAGATTTGGGATATTATTACAAAAATAAAATAATGACAAAAAGCATCAATTAATTGCTGACGAGTGAGCGATGACAAAGCTAGGGAAGCAAGAAAATACTAGGTTGTGAGATAGAGCGAATAGATAGAAATGAATCGAAATAAAGGAGCGTGAACAAATGGATTTCATGGATGAAGAAGTTATCGAAATGACGAAACATGCAAGGCAAAAGAAACGAATGGAGAACATCGAAAAACAATTATTACATACTGATATTGGTAAAGCGATTAAAGATGGTCAGCTAATGATCGAAGATGAAACGATTGAGTTTACAGATATTAGTTTTTATGAGGATCAAATCCGGATGTGCATTCCTGCAACATTTGACGTGATGGAACCTGAATTAATGGATATTAAATATCCATCAAGTCGTAGACCAGATTATATCTATACAAGTGAAAGTACGTCAATCAACGTCACGATGAAAATCATGGAACAACAGATAAAAGCAGAAGAATTGGAAGATTTCACACAGACCATGATGAATATCCTTCAAAAAACGCAACCAACTGCAAAAATGTTGGATATCGACATGAATGAAGTTAACGGTGTACAAATTGGTTACTTTGATTTCATCATGCCAGCACTAGATAACAAGATTTATAATTTAATGTTTTTGTTTAGGGTAGGCGAGAATGTGACGATGAGCTCGATTAATTGTTTGCAGAAAGAGATGAATATTTGGAAACCCATTGCTTACGGCATGATGGAATCTATCTCGGTTGAAAACAAATTATTAGATGGAGAAGGTGTTGTTTGATGGATCGGATGAAAAAGGAAACAGCCTTAACGTATAAAGATATGATTGTGATGCCCTATAATATTCGCGTCAATCAAATCGAAATTACTCAACAAATGAATGAGCATGCTACATTGCATTTAACGGGTGTGATTCCAGATGAGCTCGAAGATTCTTATGTTTATATGACAGATGCAGAAACGGCTATTGAAGTATCGCAAATCGGCAGTGATGGACAAACTATTCCTATTTTTAATGGGCTAGCGTTAGATGTGCAAGTGAAATTAGTTATGGGCACATATTATTTGGAGGTTAAAGCCGTTTCGCATACGTATGTGTTAGATGTTAAGAAGAAAAACCAAACCTATCAAAATGCGAGTATGCCCTATAGTGAATTAATAGATGTATGTATTGCCGATCAAAAAGGTGCAGATTTCATGGATTATGTCACAAATGGCGCTAGTCTTGGTAGCTTCACGATGCAATATTTAGAGACAGATTGGGAGTTTCTTAAACGAATGGCATCACGATTTCATACAGGCTTGGTGCCAGACACTGTTCACTCGGCTGCAAAGTTTTACTTCGGTGTACCATTTCAAGCTGGGAACAAGCAGAAAATGGATGCCATTAATTATCGAGTCAAAAAAGCGATTGGCAACTTCCTTGTCTCCAGTAAAAATCACCTCGACAGTATTACCGATAGTGACTACATGTACTATGAAGTAGAATCGATTCAACTATTCAAAATAGGCAATGAAGTTACTTTCCAATCAAAAAAATTGTATGTCTATAAAATCTTCTCGACGCTAAAAGATGGTTTATTCAAGCATATCTATACATTAACACCTCAGAACGGTTTCAGTGTCCACACTACTTATAATCAAGCCATTATTGGTGCTTCCATTCAAGGAAAAGTAATTGATGTTGCAGGTGACAAAATTCGCATTCATGTCGATTTCGATGAGGGTCAAGAAAAGGATACGGCCTATTGGTTTCCATATTCAACGATCTATGCATCAGAAGATAATACGGGATGGTATTTTATGCCAGAGTTATCTGATAATGTTAGAATCTACTTCCCAAGCAATCGTGAGGATGCAGGGATTGCGATTAGTTCTGTATCAAAAGCGCCTCCACAATCTGGTGCGATGTTAGCAAAAAGTAATCCAGCCAGTCAAGGTGCCGGCGGTCAATCAAGTGCTGCACCATCGGAGGATGGTCGCCAAGATCCAGCGCGGATGGCCGATCCAGATGTAAAAACACTCAGAACCAAGCATGGTAAACAAATTCTACTTGCACCTGATCGGATTGTCATATCTGGTGGAGGGTTAATGATTTCACTGATGGATGATAATGGAATTTCAATAATAAGTGATAAAAATATTAACTTACAAGCAGCAGAGAAAGTCGTCATCAATGCAAAACAAATAATGATTAATGCGACTGAGAAAATTGAGATGACTTGTAAAGACAATTCAATCAAGATGGAAGACAAAATGGAGATTAAAGGAACAGAAGTACGAGCAAATTAGTGAGGATGTGGATGCATGAAACGAGAAGAAGCATTACAGCATTTTATGGATGAATGCGTGTCAGTTCATGTCAGCCGGTTGCAGGAGAAGGTTGATCGACAGTTTCGCCAAGAGAAGGAAAAATTGCTACAACCAATCATTGACGCACTTGAACAGCTGTTTGCGAATATTAGAGATCAGCAAGAACAGGAAAAGATAGCGCCAGTTGGCTTTATACACTTTTCATTATTGCGAACATCATTACTAGAAAACAAGTGTACATATTTGCTAGAAGCATATGGAGAAACATGGTACTACGATTGGGTAGAATGCACGGCACAGTATGAAGCAGAATGGCTTAGTGAGGCGATTATAGATTTACAAAAAACGCTTGAAAAAGAAAGAAAGCCATATCTCTCCATCCAAGCAGCTGATATTCGAGGGATCATTCAACAGACAGTGACCCTGTTTCATCAGTATATCATTCAATTGGTACGCTACCTTTTTCGCTATCAACAAGAATGCGTGCCCGAAATAGATTTTCAACGAACAGTGTGCTTACGATTTCGTGTCGGTGAATATAAAGGGTTTAGTGAAGATGTTGCGGTCATTGATGAACGGGAACGGGTGGAAAAAAATCTTCTCGCATGGTTAGAGAAAGAAGAGACGGACAAATCGTATACGTTTGAAAATTTCTCAAACCTTCAATTACAGCAGAAACATTTCAATCAAATAGACTTTTCCTATGCCAATTTCAATGGCAGTGATTTAGAAGGTGCTTCATTGAAACGAAGTGTTTGCATGGGTACTAGTTTTGTAGATTGTAGGTTAGTGCATGTTGATTTTTCTTATGCAGTCATTCAAGATGCTGATTTTCGAAATGCCAATTTAGCAGGCGCTGATTTTACCCATGCACAGGGAAAAACGCTGATGCTTTCCGATGATGAAGTTGCGTGTTACCTAGGTACTGATTTCAGTAATGCGAATTTGGAAAATGCAAGGTTTGAGTTTGCGCAGATCGCAGGTGCCAATTTTACAGGTGCCAATTTAAAAGGGGCCACCTTTTTTAAACGCGATCAAGAGAAATGTCTATTTAGCCCAGACCAGATAGAAGACATTCATTGGATTCATTAACTTTAATCTTATGTGCAAAAGTTATGAGATACAGCAATGATGGTTACAGGAGGAAAAGATGGAGTATTTTATTGTTCGACAAGATCAAAGTATTACAAATCCAATCATTCCTTTGAAGACAGACCTCGATGATAACTTTGTCTGTTCATCTGTATTCGGGGAAGTGGTAGAGAAAGAGAATGCGCTATATCTGGATTATTTGGACAAGCCTCGAAGAATTGTGTCGGATGATTTGAAAGCGTTGTTAGCGAAATACGAGGATAACTTAGATTTTACTGCCATAGTGTTTACGGATGTGAAGAAAGGGACACAGCGCGTATATTGGCTTATGGACATTGTGAAGAAGAACTGTATTTCCCATGAGACGACTTATTATCCAGACGGACAAATGAAGGAGCTCGTGATCGACCCTAAGAAAGTGGAACTGGATTGTATTTTTCAAGTCGATAGCAAAAAGGAATCTTTCACCATAGTCAATTTAGATGTGGCAGAAAGTATGTTGCGAAGACCCTTTCTCGGGATCCAGTTGCAGCGAGTAAGACTAGAAAGACGATAAATAATTCTAATAAATCATTCCAAAACACTGTTGCAGGTAGTTTTGGACAGTGTTGAAGCGATATTTAACCACAAACGAATACGAAAGGAAGTATGTCTAATGGCTCAAGTTGTGGAAAATTTGGAGACAGAAAGTACGGAACAGGAGCAATTTAGTTATGTGGTACATGGGGCAATTATTTCCTGTGAGCATGGTAGCCATCTTAATTATTTAAACTTACCGCAAGATCATGGCGTATATATCAAAGGGAAGGCCGTGATGAATGTAGGGGATCGAAACCCTGAAAATATCCCAACCTTTGGCGTGTGCTTACAGTTGAAAAAACCGTGTACGCCAGTATGTTCCATTGATTGGTTGGAAGGGATGGAAAATGTCAATGTCGAAGGCAAGCAAGCGTTATTAAACCGCTGTCATACTCAATGCTCAGCAGGTGGAGGCAAAATCGATATTGTTCATGACGGGCAAGAGGAATTAGAAATACCGATACAAGGTTTTTAAAAAGAAGTGGTTCATAGAAAGGAGGCAAGTAATGAAATCGCTAGAAGAAAATAAAGTACATATGATTAGTACGTATGAAGATCTTGTGCTCGAATGGCCTTATCCACTTATCCATTTAGATAAACTAACAATCAAACATAAGGGCAATGACCATGCGAAATTGTACTTTACAGGAATGATTGCTGAAGAGCAAGCGCAAAAATATATTCAGCGGGTCAGTCATACAGATGAAGTTGTAGTGAGATTTGGGCGAGCGAAAGACATATTATTCTCAGGAAGAATTGAAAATGCGGAGTTGCAGGCATCACAAGGCGTGCATTATGTCTCAGTTGAGGCTGTATCGTTTACGGCAAATATGGATATTGAGAAGCGCTCACGTTCTTTTCAAGATGCGAGCATGACGTATGTGCAGTTAATCAATAACATCGTGAGAGCCTATCCTAATGGGGATTACATCGACCAGGCTTCTAACGGTCAAGCCATTGGTCAAATTTCGATTCAATACATGGAAACAGATTGGGCATTTATTAAAAGAATGGCCTCCCGTTTGCACGCGATTGTTTTTCCTGATTTAAAAGGAAAGGGTGCCCGATTCTGGCTTGGTACACCTCAAAGTAGGAACAGCATTACCATCGACCATCTGCCTTCTGTCTTACGTATGGATGTCGATGCGTACCGGTTGATTACTGAAAACGATGGTACGGATGTGAGCGAAGCCGATTATACTTTTTGTGAGTTTGAAAGTACGGAAGCTCATGAAGTGGGCACGTTGGTGCAATTCAAGGGAAGATCCTATGTCGTAACGGCTAGGGAAACCCATCTTGATGGGGGTGTGTTGAAGTTTCAATATACTGCCCAACCAGAGAAAAGTATTCGTCAGCGATTGGTACGCAATTTAGACCTCATTGGTGCAGCATTTACAGGAAAGATCATTGATGTCACGCAGAATACAGTCAAAATTCATTTAGATATAGATAAAAATCAGGATAAAGAAAAAGCACATTGGTTTGCTTATTCAGCAGATGCCAATGGCGTTATGTATTTAATGCCCCAAATAGGTGCACGTGCTCAATTGCATTTTCCGAGTGCAGTTGAAGAAGAGGCCATCGTCATCAGCTCGGTGCGTGTTGATCCAGTCACACCAGAGGGTGGGCAAAAGGCAACGAAGAAAATGGCGGATTCTACCGTTAAGTCATTGGCAACCAATGCTGGGAAAGACATGACATTAGGTGTTGGAGATATTACCTTTAGTGCAGTAGATGGGGTATTGGATTTAAAAATGGATGATGGAGAAGGCGTAACATTTCTTAGCAACAGTACCATCATGCTAGCGGCAGATGAAACACTCGAAATTAGTGGAATGAAAGAGCTAGCTGTGGAGGCGGAAGAATGGATTGCTGTATCAGCGCAGGAGCAAAGTCATGTGATCCTTGCAGCTGACACACAGTTAATTAGTACGCTCATTGAGCAAGAAGGTACGGAGAAGCAAAGTCAACCACCGAAGTTAAATGAAGAAGCAATCGAAGCTACGTCGAAAGTCGACTTAATTTTCCCGCAAAAGGCAGAAGAGAAGAAAGAGAAGAAAGGCTGGTTTAGTAGTTTAGTAGATGGCGTAAGTTTAGCACTGGATGTCGCTGGGTTTATTCCTGTCATCGGTACATTTGCAGATATTGCGAATGCAGGAATTAGTTTGGCAAGAGGAGATTACATGGGGGCAGCTATGAACATAGTAGGTGCAGTCCCAGTAGTTGGAGATGCAGCAAAAACAGCCTATAAGGCCGGTAAAGCGGCAAAAGTTGGAGATGCAGCCATTACAACCGCAAAAGCTGCGGATAAGGCAGTGGATGCATCAAAAGCAGTAAAAGGGATGAAAGCAGCTTATACGAAAGTTTCTAAAACGTTAGATACAGTAACGGGGTTAGCCAACAAAGGGTCTAAGAGCATGAAAACAGCAGCAGATAAAGTCATCTCCTCGATGGATGAAGTGCTAGCTGTTTCGAAGGCAGTAGACGGAATGAAGGCTATGGCGAAAACGGAGCTAACGAAATTTAATCATGGGGTATTAAAGAAATTTAATTGTACAAAAGGGTTAAGTGATAAATTCTGTAAAAAAGGTTTTGAACCCGTTGATTTAATCACAGGGCGTATGATATATGAAGGTGTCGACTTCGAACTACCTGGACCGATCCCCCTATCATGGGAACGTGCTTGGTACAGTGATAGTAGTCGGGTTGGCTTGTCAGGTCATGGTATGCACTTTACATACGATCTAGCCTTAGAGATATTTGAAGAAGAAGACCTGATTGGGATTGTGGTGACAGATGGTCGCGCAGTTGGCTTTCCAATTTTACCAATAAATTTGTCATATTTTAATAAAAAAGATAGAATGACCCTGACAAATACAGGTGAGGAGTATCATTTGTTTGAGCATGATACACGATTGATTTATGTATTTGAACAAACAACAGAGACGAAATACCGTTTAAAAGAAGTAAGAAATGAGCAAGACCATCATATTCAATTTGCGTATAACCTTAAAGGCTTCTTATCCCAAGTAACAGACAGTGTGGGTAGAGTGCTCGAGGTTACGACCAATGAGGCAGGCAGAATGACAGAAGTCGCCTTACGCAACCAGATGAATCGTGAAGTCTTAGTTCGCTATGTTTATAATGATGGTCAAGATTTAGTTGAAATCCAAGATGCATTAGGGCAAAGTACGCATATAAAATATAACAATCACTTAATGATGCAAAAAACGGATCGAAATAAAAATACCTTCTTCTGGCGCTATGATGGGCCCACTACAGGTGCACGAGTAATCAAAACATGGGGAGATGGCAATGTCCTTGCAGGTGAGCTTTCGTATCATGAAGGCTATAACGAAATTACGAATAGCTTAGGCCATAAGAGTACTTACTATTTTAACGAAGATAACCTCTGTACGAAAATCGTTCATCCAGATGGTAGTGAAGTCAGCTATGAATATAATGAGGACTTTGAATTACTCCAAGCAGTAGATGAAGATGGTCGTGTGACGACATTTAGCTATGATGAGTGGGCAAATCCAGTGACGATTACGCGTGCAGATGGCAGTACCTTATCCTCACAGTATGATGAGAAGGATAGGCTGATTCAAGCTGTTAGCGCAGAGGGTGGAAGTAATCAGTGGATTTATAATGAAGATGGGACATTACAGGCAAATATTTTAGAAGATGGCACGAAAACGGAATTCTCGTATAATGAGCATCATTTAATTGAAACGGTAACGAATGCGCAAGGCCATATGGTAAGCTTAGCTTATGATGCTGATCTGAACCTGAGTCAAGTGACATTGCCAGACGGGACCAGTTCGACATGGGCGTATGACCGTCGTGGTAATTGTACAACCACGACAAATCCGCTAGGGGCCACAGAGAAATTCCGTTATGATAACTTGAATCGCCTTGTACGGGCCAATCTTTCAGATGGTAACGACGTTCAATTAAAGTATAATGCCTATGACGATATTGTTTTTGCGAAAGATAACCATACGCAAGTAGCCTTTGATTACACCATTCTCGGCAGTTTGAAGGTTCGAGAACAAGGTGGCAAGAAAGTCAAATTCACCTATGATACAGAAGAGCAGTTAACCGCTGTTATCAATGAGAAAGGCGAAACGTATCAGTTTGAACGTGATACGAAAGGCAATATCATCAAGGAAATCGGCTTTGATGAGATGGAAAGAACGTATGGGCGAAGTCTAGCAGGATTGGTTCAGAGAATTCAACGTCCAGATGATCGTTGGACAGCGTATCAACATGACGGTCTAGGAAATGTCATTCGCTCAGATTATTATGATGATACCTGGGAGACGTTTGGCTATGACAAAAATGGTTCGTTAATAGAGACTGCCAATGAGCATGTAACCGTAAAGCTGGAGCGAGATCCATCTGGACAAGTAATCAAAGAGTGGCAGAATGACCATTGGATTGCGAGTAGCTATGATGAATTAGGCAATCGTTCACAGATTACGAGTAGCTTAGGTGCAAAAATCGATGTCGCTCGTAATGTGATGGGAAATGTATCGCAAATCACAGCTTCTCGTTCAGAGCAAGCCCAGTGGATAGCCTCCATGCAGTACAATGAACTCGGACAAGAAATCGAGAGAATTTTACCCGGAGATGTCATTAGCAAATGGCAATATGACGTGACCGGTAGACCGACACACCATCGAATAAGTAGTCAAAATCGTCATACACGAAGACGCGTCTATAATTGGGATGTTAATCACCAATTACGAAGCATGGTAAACGAGTTAACAGGTGTAAAAGTTACCTATGGTTACGATGAATTTAGTAACCTTGTTTGGTCCAATCAAGGCGGTCAATTTGACTTCTTACACCGCAGTGTCGATGATGTCGGGAACTTGTATGAAACGAAAGAAAAGACAGATCGTGTCTATGGTGCCGGCAGCAGATTACTTGAAACGAAAGAGGCAACATTCTCTTATGATGATGAAGGTAATCTTGTTCAGAAGATTGAGAAGAATGGTGGTACATGGAATTACGAGTATTATGGCAATGGGATGATGTCAAAGGTCATCAAACCAGACAAGACAGAAGTAACTTTCAAGTATGACTCACTAGGTAGACGAATAGAGAAGTGTTCTGACGAGAGAACTATGAGATTCGTATGGGATGGGAATACTATCCTGCATGAGTATTTCTCGAAGGATAATTCAGATAAAATTGAAGATCTAGAGGAATATTCTTCACAGAACAAATCTGAAATACCAGATAATCTAGTCACTTGGGTATTTAATGATAGGTTTGTACCTTCAGCAAAAATTACGAATAAAGGTAATTACAGCATTATTAGTGACTATCTTGGGACGCCTGTCGAGGCCTATGATGAACAAGGTAATAGGGTTTGGTCAGCTGAGCTTGATATATATGGACGAGTGGTGGAGTTCACTGGTGAGCAGGATTTCATTCCGTTTAGGTATCAGGGTCAGTATGAAGACATGGAAATCGGATTATATTATAACAGATTCCGTTACTATTCTCCTGTGGAGGGAATGTATACTCAACAGGATCCGATTGGTCTTGAAGGCAAGAATCCATCTTTATATGGGTATGTTCGGGATACGAATAAGAATATAGATAAATTTGGATTATACTCAGATTTATTAGATACTGGTATGGGCCATCATTTGATGCCGAGATCAATAGCTAAGGCTTTAGACATTCTAGAATTAAGTCAAAATAATTCGATTTCATGGTATCCAAATAAGGGGGCTGGAACAGCAGAACTTCACAAAAAATTGCATAAAAAACTTATAGAAGCTGGAATACCTTATCACGGTTCAAAGTTTACTGGTACAGTAGATGAATTTTTTGAAAAAGGTGCTAAAGCATACGAAAAAATTGACGTTAAAGGTTATTTAAAAATCCCTTACACTGACGAAAGATTATTCAAAAATTTAACCCCTGCAGAAGCTTTAGAGAAATTAAAAGAATTACATTCTGAGGGAAAAATCCCTTGTAAATAGAAGAAAAGGAGATGTTATGATGGAAAGAATTTTAGATGTCTCAAGTTACGGAATTTGTTTATTTTCATTAGACGTATTAGAAGATTTTTTAAAAAATGAAAAAGTTAGGTCAAAAAAACTTTTAAAAAATTTTCAGGATAATCATAAGCGATATTTAACTTCACTTGCTGAGGGTATTTGGATTCCTTTTTTACCAATAGACTCTATAGAATATGTAATCAAACTTGATAATTTTAATCAGTCGTTTGACGATGAATGGGAAGAGAAAATAGTATATCATGACTTCAATATTGATGTTAAAGATACATTATGGATTGCTAGTATTGGTTCATTTTATGATTTCGATAGAAATAAATTTATAGGAAATGATGAAGTATCATATCAAACATTAGATGGAGAGACACTATATTCCGGATTTGGATATAATGTTTCTTCTGGTAAATATTTGGTATCTATAAAGGGCTATGCACGTAAGAAGAAATTAGATTATCCTAATGCAAATTTTGGATTTTTGTTTTCTCTTGTTAAAGTAAATGAATTTAAAGGTTTTAATGATCCACGCGAAGATGAAAAATATAACTTTAATGTGGCAGATGTGAAATAAATCTTATAGACTAAGAAAATGAAAATGCATATACGAAACGACTTTAGAATTATCACAGATAAAAGAAATACTACAGGGTATTATTTCGAAGTTAAATTTAAAAAGGGCAATAAATCCATTTAAAAGGATTTTATTGCCCTTTTGATCTTTTATAATAAAGATCTAAACTTTCAAAAAACTGTTGATTTATATCTAACCAAAGCTTAGCTTATGATACTGATCTGAACTTGTGTCAAGTGACGTTAGATGGTAACGACGTTCAATTGCAGTACAATGCCTATGACGATATTGTTTTTGCGAAAGATAACCATACGCAAGTAGCCTTTGATTACACCATTCTTGGCAGCTTGAAGGCTCGAGAACAAGGTGGCAAGAACGTCAAATTCAACTATGATACAGAAGAGCAGTTAACAGCTGTCATCAATGAAAAAGGCGAAACGTATCAGTTTGAACGTGATACGAAAGGAAATATCATCAAGGAAATCGGCTTTGATGAGATGGAAAAAACGTATGAGCGAAGTCTAGCAGGATTGATGCAGAGGATTCAACGGCCGGGTAATCGCTGGACAGCGTTTCAACATGATGGTCTAGGGAATGTCATTCGCTCAGATTATTATGATGACACTTGGGAAACGTTTGACTATGACAAAAATGGTTCGTTAATAGAGGCTGCCAATGAGCATGTAACCGTAAAGCTGGAGCGAGATCCATCTGGACAAGTAATCAAAGAGTGGCAGAATGACCATTGGATTGCGAGTAGCTATGATGAATTAGGCCAATCGTTCACAGATTACGAGTAGCTTAGGTGCAAAAATCGATGTCGCTCGTAATGTGATGGGCAATGTGGCGCAAATTACAGCTTCTCGCTTAGAACAAGACAATTGGACAGCAGCGATGCAGTACAATGAAATTGGTCAAGAGATTGAGAGAATCCTGCCAGGAGATGTTATCAGCAAATGGCAATATGATGTGACCGGTAGACCAACACAGCATCGAGTAAGTAGTCAAAACCGCGATACACGAAGACGCGTCTATAATTGGGATGTTAATCACCAATTACGAAGCATGGTCAACGAGTTAACAGGTGTTCGAGTGACCTATGGCTACGACGAATTCAGTAACCTCGTGTGGGCCAATCAAGACAGTCGTCAATTTAATTTCTTATATCGCAGTGTGGACGATGTCGGGAATTTGTATGAAACAAAAGACAAAAAAGATCGTGTCTATGGCGCTGGAAGTACGAATACTTTGGCAACGGCATGATGTCGAAGGTCATTAGACCAGATAAGACAGAAGTTACTTTCAAGTATGACTCACTAGGTAGACGAATAGAGAAGAGTTCTGACGAGAAAATAACAAGTTTCGTGTGGGATGGGAATACTATTCTACATGAGTATTTCACGCAGAATGATTCAGTTGAACTAGAAAATGATAATCTAGTCACATGGGTATTTAATGATGGGTTTGTACCTTCAGCTAAAATTACGAGTGAACGTAACTACAGTATTATTAGTGATTATCTTGGAACGCCTGTAGAAGCCTATGATGGGGAAGGTAATAAGGTTTGGTCAGCTGAGCTTGATGTTTATGGCAGAGTAAAAGAATTTACAGGTGAACAAGATTTCATTCCATTCCGTTATCAAGGACAGTATGAAGATGTAGAAATAGGACTGTATTATAATCGATTCCGATACTACGACCCAGAACAAGGGAATTATACTCAAATAGACCCGATTGGACTTGCTGGTGGGAATCCTACACTTTATGGGTATGTGCACGATCCAAACATGGAAATTGATTCATTCGGTTTAGCGAGAGCACCAAGCCAAGTTCTTGCTGGAAACCGAAAAAAGACTGGAGATAAAATATCAGGATTTCAAGCTCACCATGTTATTACAACTAATACATGGAAAACACATCAATCCTTCTTTAACTCTATAGGTATGGGGGGATTAAGAGATGAAGCATTTAATGGTATTATGATGCCTGGCAACCCTAACACATTAAAAGGAAGTTCTTTTAGCATGATTCATAATACTCAGCATCCTATGTATAGTGATTACGTCATGAGTAGGGTGACGGATATTTCCGATCAATACTCTCTTGGTTTAATAAATGAAAAAGAGGCTAGGACAGATATTCGCAAATTGCAAATAGAATTAAAAAACAAAATACAGAAAGGGCACTTTGATACTGTGCAATCTAGGAAATATCCTAAGTGTCAAAGATTAGGGTGATATAATGAGTTACTACATGATTGTTAAGGATAATGTAAAGTCACCTATTTTTTTGAAAGGTGTTATTCACGAATCTTTTGATGAAAAAAAATATAATGAGGGAATGGGATACGATTGGAACAAGATCTTTTTCGTAAAACAAGATATTCCAAAAGATTTATGGTTAATTACTAATAATAAAATTGAATTTGACTATTATGAGGGTTTTAATGGTCATATCATCAGTGGTGATTTTCTCACTTTGATGAATCAAGTAAATACTTTGCAAAAGTATGTTACATCGAATCTCCAAGTTGTTAGTTCAAAAGGAAAATCTAAGGTAAAGAAACCCTATTATTTTATTAAGTACTATACTAGAGAAGATTTCGTTGATTACGAGAAGTCGGAATTTACAAAAAGAAGAGTTCCGGAAAATAAGATTCTTGACTTAAATTATTTGGTTGAAAAATTTCAAAAAATTGTACTAAAAGAAAATGATAGAGACGTTTTTTGTTTGAATGACTTAAAATTAGCAAGATATCTATTTTGTTCAGAAAGGTTTAAGCAACTTTGTGAAGAAAGGTATATGAAAGGAATTCGATTTATAGAATTGGAAGATATTCCGCAATACTTTTCTTCATATGATCGGTAATATAGGTTCCTGTTTTTGTCTGTGAAAAATTTTTAATTCAAATGATTCAAAACACATGTTAAAAGGATACTAATCCTTTCAACATGTGTTTTCTTTTAAAAATGAAACTGCTTCATCTCGTGTATTTACTTCCTAACTTCGTCCGAAATAAGGTGTTAAATAGTAATATTCATAAATAAATCATAAAACCCCTTGTATTTCCACAAGCTAAATTAGTTAATTAAAATGTGAGCCTAAATTGCAATATTAAATGTAACAAAGGATCTAAGAGCGTGAAGACGGCAGCAGATAAAGTCATCTCCTCGATGGATGAAGTGCTAGCTGTTTCGAAGGCAGTAGAAGGTATGAAAGCTATGGCAAAAACCGAACTAACGAAATTTACTCATAAAGTATTAAAGAAATTTGAATGTACAAAAGGATTAAGTGATAAACTTTGTAAAAAAAGTTTTGAACCCGTTGATTTAATCACAGGGCCAGCAATAACATCATGTCGTTAAAGGAGATTTTTATGAATAAGAATGAAGCTTTAAATATAGTTTATAAAAATATTCTAGGAGAGGATTCAATTTTATTACAATTAAGAAGAGGAGAAGGGTTGAATGAGGATAGATTTAATGAATTAGTCACAGCAATGCAATTATTAATAGTCGAATATAAGAATTTAGACGTTGTTCCAAAAAAACTTGCATTATCGTTTGTAGATATAAGTAATTACTTTTATTTTAACGAAGATAAATACTCCTTGGATGAACAAAATCTTATCGAAGATGCTGTTCAAAAAATTTCTCAACTGGCTAATGAATTATTTGACTATTAAAAAATGTTAGAGTATATGTAAAAAATTTGAGTCAATTCTTTGTATTTTTTCTGTCAGAAAAGGAATTGTCTTATTCCGTATATTTACTGCCCTGCTTCATTTGAGGCAGGGGTTTTTTAAATACTAGCAACACTCCCACTAGAATCTGATATAACGTTTTTAACTATTAGAATTGAGATAATTAAGTCACATGAAGTCACATGAAGTCACCTACACACAGTAGAAGGGTATTTATGGATAATTATAATGATTCATAAACTTTTACATATTAGCGCGGTGGGTATTTATGTTTGGTAACTGCCAGTAATGTTATGACGGTACTTTTTCTTCGATAAATACTTATGAATATGGGGATAGAGCGAGGTGAATGCGCATATCTTCAAGCTATTCCATTAAAAACCTACTTTTTGCTCAACACAGCAAGTACGAAGGGTCTAGGGGGGATTTTACCTATTGGAAAAGGTAACTACTTGGGCCACAGAGAGGTTTCGTTATGACAACTTGAATC
This sequence comes from Lysinibacillus sphaericus OT4b.31, assembly GCF_000392615.1. Classification (GTDB taxonomy): domain Bacteria; phylum Bacillota; class Bacilli; order Bacillales_A; family Planococcaceae; genus Lysinibacillus; species Lysinibacillus sphaericus_B. The sequence goes on from NZ_KB933398.1 coordinate 220,946, forward strand.
GCCTTGTACGGGCCAATCTTTCAGATGGTAACGACGTTCAATTGCAGTACAATGCCTATGACGATATTGTTTTTGCGAAAGATATCCATACGCAAGTAACCTTTGATTACACCATTCTTGGCAGCTTAAAGGCTCGAGAACAAGGTGGAAAGAAATTTAAATTCGCCTATGGTACAGAAGAGCAGTTAACCGCCGTCATCAATGAAAAAGGCGAAGCGTACCAGTTTGAACGTGATACGAAAGGCAATATCATCAAGGAAATCAGCTTTGATGAGCTAACCAAAACGTATGAACGAAGTCAGGCAGGATTAGTGCAGAGGATTGTTCGTCCAGATAATCGTTGGACAGCGTATCAACATGACGGTATAGGGAATGTCATTCGCTCAGATTATTATGATGACACCTGGGAGAGGTTTGGCTATGACAAAAATGGTTCGTTAATAGAGACTGCCAATGAACATGTAACCGTTAAACTGGAGCGAGATCCATCTGGACAAATAACCAAATAGCGGCAAAATGACCATTGGATTGCGAGTAGCTATGATGAATCAGGCAACCGTTCACAAATTACAAGTAGCTTAGGTGCAAAAATCGATGTCGCTCGTAATGTGATGGGAAATGTGGCGCAAATCACTGCCTCTCGCTTAGAGCAAGAACAGTGGACAGCAGCGATGCAATACAATGAACTTGGTCAAGAGATTGAGCGAATCCTGCCAGGAGATGTCATCAGCAAATGGCAATATGATGTAACAGGTAGACCGACGCACCATCGAATAAGTAGTCAAAACCGCGATACACGAAGACGCGTCTATAATTGGGATGTTAATCACCAATTACGAAGCACGGTCAACGAGTTAACAGGTGTTCGAGTTACCTATGGTTACGATGAATTCAGTAACCTCGTGTGGGCCAATCAAGACAGTCGTCAATTTGACTTCTTATATCGCAGTGTTGATGACGTCGGGAATTTGTATGAAACGAAAGAAAAGACAGATCGTATTTACGGTGCCGGCAGTAGATTGCTTGAAACGAGAGAGGCAACATTCTCTTATGATGAGGAAGGGAATCTCGTTAAAAAGGTCGAAAAGAATGGTGATACGTGGAAGTACGAGTACTATGGTAATGGCATGATGTCGAAGGTCATCAAACCAGATAAGACAGAAGTTCATTTTATGTACGACCCACTTGGGCGACGAGTAGCCAAAGTCAGTGAAAGCAAAGCAACAAAATTCATATGGGATGGAAACACCATTTTACACGAATGGAACGTCACCAAAGAAAACCACCTATCCCAACCGGAAAACGAAGCCTTGACAACATGGTTATTCGATGCAGACACATTCATCCCAACAGCCAAACTTAAGGATGAAGGCAACTACAGCATCATAACCGATCATCTAGGCACACCGGTAAGTGCCTACGATGAATCGGGAAAAGAAATCTGGCTAAGGGAACTGGACATCTATGGCAAAGAAAAGCCAGAACTAGACGATTACAAACAAGAAAAAGACTGCACAGGTGAAACAGACTTTATTCCGTTTAGATATCAAGGACAGTACCACGATATTGAGACAGGATTATTTTACAATCGATTCAGGTACTACTCACCAGAAGAGGGCATGTATACACAACCCGACCCGATTGGGCTTGCGGGGAATAATCCAACGCTGTATGGGTATGTAAGTGATCCGAATAGTTGGATTGATCCGTTTGGATTGACAAAACAAAGTTGTGGAAATTGGAAACAAAGAAGAACATTCCAGGATGGTGATTCTGGATTAAAGGATCATGCAAGTCGACACTCAAATTTGTCTTCTGAGGATTATTTAAAACGTGGTCAAAAAAATATATCTGATGGTGCTCTTGTTAAAGGTGGAGGCAAACGTCAGGATGCTGATTACTATATTAGGAAGTTAGGGGAAAACGAATATAGTATTACAATTACTAATAAAAAAGGAGAGATTTTATCCATAGATACATGGTCAAATGAAGGTTCCCCAATTACTGCAAAAAAAATTGGAGACATGCTAAGTAAGGGTGGAAATACTTTGAAAAAAAATTTCTGGGATCAATTTTAGAAGGTGAACTATGTCAATTAAACATTTAGAAATGTTAGAGAATCAGCTAATTCAAAAAGGCTGGACGGTTTCAAATGCCTATTCGGATCAATTGTATTATGTGACAAATGATTTTACAGTTTATTGGAAAATTACGAGAGATATAAACAAAGAAGCTATTACTTTAATATTCCCTATTCATGGTGAATTCGGTAGAAGGAGTACTGATTTGAAAGATATTTTCTACTGTGAAGAAAGTCGGAATGGCAAGATACTTTACTTTAAAAAAGTTAAGAGTAAAGAGTGGACTGAAAATCTTAAAGAATGGGTAAGTAGTCTTATGCAGTAGTTAAGTATATTTATTTTGTTATTGCCTCAGTTCAATGATGTGAGTTTCTAAATGGAGTTAAAGTCTAAAAAAACATGTTGATTGGAATACCAATCAATACATTAGTATCGATAATTTAAAAGGGCAATAAAATCCATTAAAAGGATTATATTGCCCTTTTTTTGCTTTCTAAATAGTAATCTAAACTTTTAAAAACTATTTAATTAATACCTACCTATATTTTCAGTCAAGTAATTTATAAGTAGCATGAAAATGGAATTCTCCTATGAGAAAAGGCTGGCAGGATTCCTGGGAAACATTTGGCTATGACAAAATGGTTCGTTAATAGAGACTGAGAATGAGCATATGATCATAAAGCTGGAGCAAGAGCCATCTGGACAAGTAATCAAGGAGTGGCAAAATGACCATTGAATCGCGAGTAGCTATGGTTCATTAGGCAATCGTTCACAGATTACGAGTAGCTTAGGTGCAAAAATCGATGTCGCTCGTAATGTGATGGGAAATGTGGCGCAAATCACGGCTTCTCGCTCAGAGCAAGCCCAGTGGATAGCCTCCATGCTCATGAAGTTTATATGAGCTAACATCAATTGACATTCCCTTATACATGGAAATATGACTGTTATAGCTAGGGGCTACTGAAAAGTTTCGTTATGATAACTTGAATCGCCTTATACGGGCAAACTTTCAGATGGTAACGACGTTCAATTGAAGTATAATGCCTATGACGATATTGTTTTTGCGAAAGATAACCATACGCAAGTAGCCTTCGATTACACCATTCTCGGCAGTTTGAAGGTTCGAGAACAAGGTGGCAAGAAAGTCAAATTCACCTATGATACAGAGGAGCAGTTAACCGCTGTCATCAATGAAAAAGGCGAAACGTATCAGTTTGAACGTGATACGAAAGGAAATATCATCAAGGAAATCGGCTTTGATGAGATGGAAAAAACGTATGAGCGAAGTCTAGCAGGATTGATTCAGAGAATTCAACGACCAGGTAATCGTTGGACAGCGTATCAACATGACGGTTTAGGGAATGTCATTCGCTCAGATTATTATGATGACACCTGGGAAACATTTGGCTATGACAAAAATGGTTCGCTAATAGAGACTGCCAATGAACATGTAACCGTTAAACTAGAGCGAGACCCATCTGGACAAGTGATCAAGGAGTGGCAGAATGACCATTGGATTGCGAGTAGCTATGATGCATTAGGTAATCGTTCACAAATTACAAGTAGCCTAGGTGCAAAAATCGATGTCGCTCGTAATGTGATGGGAAATGTGGCGCAAATTACGGCTTCTCGCTCAGAGCAAGAACAGTGGACAGCAGCGATGCAATACAATGAACTTGGTCAAGAGATTGAGCGAATCCTACCAGGAGATGTCATCAGCAAATGGCAATATGATGTAACAGGTAGACCGACACACCATCGAATAAGCAATCAACAACGTCATACACGAAGACGCGTCTATAATTGGGATGTTAATCACCAATTACGAAGCACGGTCAACGAGTTAACAGGTGTAAAAGTTACCTATGGTTACGATGAATTCAAGCACTGGCACGTACACACAGATAGATCCGATTGGGTTAAGTGGCGGAATGGCTTTGTATGGATATGTAAAGGATACAAATACACAATTTGACCCGCTTGGATGGATAACTGTGTATCGAGCATTGACTGTTGCTCAAGAGTCTCAAGCGTTAAATAATGAGCCAATTATTCCTAAAAATAGTATGGCTAATTATTCAATTCAGGAGCATATTGATGATGGTAATTTGAGAACCCAATATTCATCAGCTACGAAAAAGAAACATACTGCTGAGCGGTATGCACGAGCAAATCCTAGAAGAGGAAAGATGTCTTCAAGTACAATTATTGCTATTGATACTGATAAGTTAGACTCTAACAAAGTTTTTGATGTATCTAATGGGATTGATCCTCAAACAGGTAATCGTTTTAGAAAACCAGCACTTGACTATGCACTGAAAGATGCTGAAGTTCTCATACAAGGTGAAATACCTAAAAGTGCTTATACTATTCATAAAAAGGGAGGGTGTCGTTAAATTATGAAAATAGATTACCGAAGTGAAATCGATAAAATTAGAAATTCTTTAAAGAACTACTACAATGAGCAATTCAAAAGTGAAGAAGAAGAGTACATTGAAAACAAAAAGGTCAAAGAACAAATAAAAAAATTAATAATTCAAGTTTATAATGATAGTACTCTGTCTGAAGGAGACAGAGAGTATCTGATAAAAGTAGGGGTAGAACTTCTGGCAAAAAATACAGGTTGTGCGGAAGACCTAGAGATTGCTGAAGAAATTCTTGATAGTCTTTTTTATGATATGAAAATACTAAGTCAGGAAAATAGTGATAATTTTTACGAGCAATATTTATGCAAAAGATGGCAGTAAGGTCTGGATCATTCTCAAAAAAGTAGACGTCAGTTTAGAAAAGTAAAAATGAAGCCATGTACAAATAGAAAATAGCCTCGCCATGACTCATGTCATAACGAGGCCTATTTTCTATTAATTTATTTTAGCGATGAGTATTAAATATCGAAAATTAAGTCTTTTGGTGAACAAGGAGATTGCGATTATTAGTTCCGATATGATAACTTGAATCGCCTTGTAGGGCAAACCTTTCGGATGGTAACGACATTCAATTAAAGTACAATGCCGATGATGATGTTGTTTTTGCAAGGGATAACCATACGCAAATAGCCTTTGATTACACCATTCTTGGCAGTTTAATATGCCGAGAGTAAGGCGGGAAGAAAGTTAAATTCGCCTATGATATAGAGGAACAGTTAAACGCTGTCATCAATGAAAAAGGCGAAACGTATCAGTTTGAACGCGATACGAAAGGAAATATCATCAAGGAAATCGGCTTTGATTAGATGGAAAGAACATTTCAATTGTTTTAAAGATGATGATGGAACCAAATCGGTAATTTGTAGAAAAAAATAAAGTCGATAGTAGAAGTCGAAAGGTGTGAATTGTATGGATTGGTATGAAATAATTGAAAACGTTTCTAATAAGCAACAGTTCTTAGATTTTGTAAATTTATTATCAGCCGATTTTAAAAAAAATAGAGATGAATGGGAGAATAAATCTATAGATGAATTTCTTCTAGGCATTGAGGGCTGGGTGGAAAGTATGGAAGGTTTTTTTGAAAATTCTGGTTTAGAAACACCCCAAAATATTGATTGGAATTTTTTATCGATGATGTTATATGTGGGTAAGATTTATGAATAAAAGTCCACTCTAAAAAAGAGTGTGATTATACGAAATTTGTATGTTGAGAGGCTTTAAAATGATGAGTGTGGTGTAAAGAATAGATCAATTTAACGCTAGGACTCGTTCGCCATTTCCGGAACGATTAGAGCATTTGATACTCGGAGGCATTGCACCAATGAAATAGTTGAAGCATATGTAAAAAGATTGGGGCACTTACAGGTGAATTTATTCCTAGCCCACTATTTGGAAGGTGACATTTTGAATTATGAAAGTAAAACTATAAAACTTGCTATGAATGACGGAAAAATATTTGATGGTATTTTGAAACTATATGAGGAATCTCCAGATGATGAAGAAATGGTTTTAATAGAACTATTAATATTAGGTGACACAATAAGTTTCGAACATGAAAACTTTTTCCTAGTACTTCAAAGCCTGCGACAACATCTAGAGAAAAAACATATACAGGTCATGTGTAATGGAGCTGCGTTAAATGTTTATCCATCTCAAATGCAAGGTACCGGACATTTAGCATATAAATTAAAATTTGGAGAGCCAGCTAGATTAAAAGATATAGTTGACATATTTGAATTTGACAATGGTTTGAGGTTTGTAAAAATCGAAGAACAGTTCAGCTACTATAATAAGTGGTTAAAAAGTTTAGAAGGTTAGGTTTGTTAGTTAAAAAAGAGTCTTTACTAGTGGTTAATTTTGTTACTTTAGGTTTTTTTGATGTGCTATATTATGGACATTTATTTTTACTAAGTAAACGAGGAATATGGTTGTTTCTCGAATTTTTCTCCTCACGTAGCATACAAAATCCCCATTAAGTAAGATGCTATCTACAGCGTACTGTAGTTTTTTTAACATTGTCTACTTAAAGGGGATAATATTCGTTTTTTACTTTAAAACATTAATTTTGCTATTTAAAATTTGCCTTTTGATTGTCTTTCAGCCATTTCAACAAGTCGTTTCGTAATTTCCCCACCTACTGAACCGTTTGCGCGAGAAGAAGCTTCTGGCCCAAGCTGTACGCCGAATTCTTGTGCGATTTCATATTTCATTTGATTAACAGCTTCTTGTACACCTGGAACTTGAAGTTTATTTGAGCTTCGATTATTTGTAGCCATATTTCTCACCTCCTTGTGATATTAGAATGGTCGATTGTTTGTTTTTCATACATTAAAAAAAGAGATATATGCGCAAGCTAAACACGAAAGCCAGGTAATATCTAATTGAGTGAATTTAAAATAGTTAGTTAGCTTAAAAATGCAATTACCTCTGTTATAATTAAGCCTAGTATTCATTTCACATAGAGTGAAGTTGCGGTTTCAATGGAAAAATCAGGAGGGTTTTAGATGACGGATAATGATATGTTGATTCGTTTAAGATACGCATTAGATATAAAAAATACAGAGATGGTAGAAATTTTTGAACTAGGCGGTATGAGCTTTACAAAAGAGGATGTATTGAACATGCTGATGAAAGTGAAGGATGAGGAAGAAGCACCCGAAAACTTCATTAAATGTAATAATAAAATGTTCGAAGCATTTTTAAACGGTTTTATAATTTTTAAAAGAGGGCCTCAACAACCAAAACCTGGTCAAGCAGTAAGTCCAGCAGTGCCTGTTAAGACTACAGAGAGCCCTAATAATATGCTATTAAAGAAAGTCAAAATTGCACTAGTACTAACAAGTGAAGATATGCTTGAGATTTTATATGAGGGTGGCGTCACGGTATCTAAAGGTGAATTAGGCGCTATTTTAAGAAATCCAAGTCATCGCAACTACAAAGAGTGTGGCGATCGATTTGTGAGAAACTTCTTAAAAGGCTTAACGATGAAATATAGAGGTTAAAAAAGACGCAGCTAGATGTATCAGCTGAGTTGAGCGGGGAAATTTATTGCAAATTCAATTAAGAAAGGAGCTATCTCACCCATTGAGACAGCTCCTTTTGTGTTGCTATAAATCATATTGTATCACCATAAATATGATAACCATTATTTAGTAAGTGTTATAACAGGCAGTTGTAACAACAAAGAATTTAAAAATTGTTCTTGAGACCGTTGACAAATTGTGACGAAATTGTGTACACTTAAGTTGACACAAAGTTGTCACAAAAGGGGAAAGTAAATGTTCACGAATAGAGGGGTGCTTTATGATCTATTTTGATATTATTCTTATTGCTATTGCATGTGTGAGTACGCCACTTATAGTTGCGGTTATGTTGGATATTTTCTATGCTGAAAAAAAACAGGTTCGTTTTTCATTACGCCGTACTTCGTTATGGTATGTGTCTGTTTTTGCGCTATCTTTCATACCATCCGTATTACTTGTCATGCAAAATGTATAAATTCTTGCTTCATCACTTAGGGGTAAGTGAAAAGCAAAAAATAAATAGAGCAGCTAGAACGAATAATAAATTCGTTCTAGCTGCTTTTATTTTTGTTTCGATACAGATAATAAAATAGTAATGTTTTCACTGTTTGTAAAGTTGGAGTAAACTAGTGATAAAATATGTGTATTTTTATATAGTTATATTTACTGATTTTACCTATTAAGTTAATTAAAGGTTGTAATGATAGGCGAATCTACTGAAGAGTAGAGACGCAAAGCTACAGGTCTAAAGCATTAATGCTATGACGGCTGGGTTGCCAAAGATCGCTAATTATAAGAAATTATTGCTAGTGTATATTCTTTTGTAGCCTATTTCTTTTTGAAATGGGTTTTTATTGTGCATAACTAATGGAACACTCCAATTGATGTTGCATGCTATTCGTGCACACGCCAATACTCTTTTTATTTAAGCAACACAAGAACATTGACGTAAGTGATGTTCTTGTGTTGTTTTATTTACTTGCCTTAAATTCCACATGAGTTAAGAATGAAAAGTGTTTCTAGTGAATAAGATTTCTATTAAATAGATGTTTTTTCCTATCTATTATTTTTCTTAAGGTGGGATTTTTGTGAAAACCTTTTTTCTACTGGTATTAGGTATTATCTATTTGATGCTAGCAAATGCAATGGAAGCAGCTATAGTAAGAGGTAGTTATTTCATTATTGGATTGAGCTTATTTACGGTAGGAGCATTTCGTTATGTTAAGGGGAAAGTTAGGTCTTTCAGAAGGAATGCTGAAATGAAAAGAGAAAGTGAAGAGGAATTAATGAATATTCCGCATACCCAATGCACAATATCGAGTGATTGCTTACAGGCGCTCTTATTAAACGAACCAACGAATACACTTTTGCTTGCTCAAAAAGAAGATTGGGAAGCAGAAGTGACGAAGAAAGAAATACAGTTTAATAAAATATACGAAGTTTCTATAGTAGAGGATGACAATATTATAATTGCTAGTACTAGAAATGGATTATTAAGTGGGTCATTAATTGATGGAGAGCAAATTATTTCAGGGGACACAGAAGAGGTAGAGGAAGAATCTGATGATACAGTATCTCAACTAGCTTTAAAAATAGTGGTGGATAATTTATCGACACCCGTTTTAGAATATGTATTTATGACAAATAGCAAACCGATATCAAGAGAAGAGGATGCATATAGTGAAGCATTGGAGTTATGCGAGCAGTGGTATAGAAAGATAAGTATCATTATCAAGCGTTACGAACTTGAAAGAGTACCTATTCGAAATTGGCAATGAAATAATTTGTTTTTGAAGACCATTTCCATGAAAAATAAACAGGCTGTCTCGAAAGACTATTTCGAGACAGCCCTGTTTTTTAAATTTTAAATTTCTGTAGTTGTGTGTTTAGCTCTTCCGCCATATTTGCCAACTGATTTGCACTTTTTGAAATTTCGTCCATGGTTGCTGCTGTTTCCTCAACAGTAGCTGTAGTTTCTTCTACGCCAGCAGCAGATTCCTGTGAAATAGATGCCATTTCATCAATAGCAACATTTATAGATTCGGAACTTTGCATAATTTGATTTAAATTTCCTGAAATGACATGAATATTGTCAATCATATCTTTGACAGCAACAGAAATATGATCGAATGTTTCATTTGTTTGATTTAGTTGTGCTGTTCCTTCTTTTACTTCCTCATAACCTGATTGCAGGGAATTTGTCACATGGCCTGTTTCACTTTGAATACGATTAACAATGGTTGATATGTCCGTCACAGAGAACTGTACTTGTTCTGCAAGCTTGCGTACTTCATCGGCAACAACGGCAAAGCCTTTTCCATGTTCTCCAGCACGTGCTGCCTCGATTGCTGCATTTAACGCAAGTAAATTTGTTTGGTTTGAAATCTCATCAATAACAGAAATAAGTTTTGAAATTTCAGCAGATTGCTCGTTTAAGCCTTCTACTTTTTTCACTGAATCTAATACAATTTCATTAATCGTAGCCATTTGTTGCGTTGAACGTACCATTAAATCTTTTCCTGTAGTAGTTAAGCTTTGTACATGTACTGAATGCTCTTGTAATTCCTTGCCTTCTTGTGTTGTGTCCTGAATGCGGCGTTGGAACGTTGTCATTGTTTCTGCTAAATCGCCGGCGGTTGATGCTTGTGTTTCTGTTCCCGAAGCCAGTTCTTGCATCGTAACGGTAATTTGCTCCGTACCTGTTTGGACCTCATTTGAAGATTGAGCCAGTTCTTCACTACTAGCCGCCACATTCTCTGATACAGAGTGAATAGTGCTTATCGTTGTGTTTAGTTGCTCATTCAATTCATTTGCTGAAAGCATTAATTGGCCAATTTCATCTCGATGAGTGATTGGCAGTGGGGCGTTTCGTAAATTTCCATCAGCTAATTCCCTCATGCGGTTTGAGACAACTTTAATAGGTTTAGAAATGCGGCTTGCTGTACTAATGGCTATTAGGATTCCTACTATTGTCAATAGTGTATTGACAATTACGCCAATTGTTTTATTGTTTGAGCTTGTTGAGACAACCTCATTGCCGATTGCTGTAATATCCTCAGCGCGTTTAGTTGCTAATCCTTCATAGCCTTTTCGTACTTCAGTTACAAGATGATTGATAGCAGTTAAATTATCTAATGCTAATTGTTTATTGCCACTTTTATAGACATCAAATACTTCACTATTTACTCGATTGCTCCATTCGCGAGACATTTCTACTATTTTTCCACGTTCAGTGCCATTGTCGTACTGTTCAATAATGCGGTTGCTTTCTTCAGCAATTTGACGGTACTCATTAAAAGTATCTATGTATTGTTCCTCTCCTGATACAACATAGCTTAAGGCTGCAGATAGCCGGACACTCGTAGACATCGCTAAATTTTTACTAGCTGTTAATACAGCCAAATGTTCTTCAATAAGTTCTTTTGCTTGTTGTTCCATCTTATTATTAGAAATATAGGTGTAGCTTGTAAAACATATTACTAGACTTAACAAGACGATAAATGCACTTAAAATACGAGCTTTGAGTGTTTTGAATTGAAACAAACCAATCATTTTTTCCCATCCTTTAATTGCTCCATAAAATAATGAGGAGCTTTAAAATTAAAATTTTTAATTGTTATAGTACAATTATTATTTTATACCTATTTTTATAGAAAAATAAGACTTTTTAATCGGAATTTTAAAAATAGTTTTTTTAGTATAAAGCTTTAGAAAGTTAAGATCGCTAACTTCTATTTTATAGTTAAATGTATGTAGTGGTATGTCGATTGCAATGTATTTAAGTAAACTAATGTGAAAATTCTCACCTCTAATTTTAGCTAAATAACAATAGAGAAAACGAGATGATTAAAACTTTCTAAATAAAAATGCTGTCCAAAGCTGATTGGACAGCACCCTAAGTTAAAGGTACATATTATTTTCATGTTTCGGGTGTGATTTGCACGTGTAAGTTGGTTAGCCTCTAGAACAATAAGCTAGTTCGTATGTTCAATAAAGTTTTGTGCAAATTCATATATTTTATCGGAAGGTACTGCTAGATTTAAATTTTGTCCTCTATCAAAACCACCAGTTATTAGGCCAACTAGCCTTCCAAACATATCCAACAGCGCACCGCCAGAGCTTCCGTTAGAAATAGGGGCAGTGAATTGTATCATGGGAATGCTATCAAGGTCTCTGAAGCCTGATACGATGCCATCGGAAAAGGAATTAAATAACCCTAATGGACTACCTATAGCAACAATCTTTTGGCCTCTAACTAAATTGTCATCAGTTTTTAACGTGAGTGGTGAGCAGTCTTTATCCACTTTAATAATTGCCAAGTCATATAGCTGATGATATTTAATAAAATGATCTGTAAGATATTCTTGCGTATCATTTTCATATATAACCGAGTAGTAATGTCCTCCTCCAACTACATGTAGATTCGTTAAAATATAACCACTACTATGGATAATAACACCTGAACCGCTGCACATAATTTTATTTTCTTCATCGTAAACTTTAATCATGACAACGGAGTTTGATAGCCCAGCTAACTGCTCATAACTTAATTCACTAGCATTAACTAGTTTTTGGCGCTGTTTAGTAGTATTGACCAGCACCGATTGTGTAATTGTATTTGGTATAGGAGCCAAGGGGATTGGTTCTATATTTGTTGCAGGTATAAATTCAGGTATTGTTACGTCGGCTGAATATAGGGCACTGCATGTATATCGTGTTGAGAATGATTCTATTTCAGGGCACAAATTGACAATGTCCTCTTTCGGGTTCATATAGCATACATCACAGCCAAGCCTAGATAAGAAATACAAAAATAATAATTCATGATGTTTAATATCGCCGATAAAAATTACTTTTGGAGATAGGCTAGGCGACTTCTTAAAAAGCTTTGGTAAATAGGCTTCTATCCAGTTCAAAAATTTCACAACAAAATTTTTTAATAAGGTTGCATTGGAATTGGGATTGGTTTTCTTATACATTGCCACAATTTTAATAAAGGTGATTTTTTTCGTCCATTCAAGAATCTCGTTATCTAATACCAAGCATAGAGGGGTTTGATAGATTAAATTCTTATCAGCACTAGGATTATCGATGACAGTCTGCCAATTATCCCAAATATTTGCTAGCCTATTAATATCATTTTTATTTGATATTGCTTCGAGACCACCTAAACGTAAGTAGGAAGTATTGGGACTTGAAGTAAAATGTTCGTCGATGCGCTTAATATTGTCAATGTAATGTTCGATAGTATTTGGAACGCCGATATATCTTACAAAAAGGATTTCTTTACTAACAGCAGTTTGATTATTGTTATTGATGAGCACGAAATCTTCAAGCGGATTTTGTGTTTGTTTAAGTTGGATTTTTAAAGGCTTTGTTTTCACTATCATATCCATTCTCCAGTTAAATTTATTTATTTATTACAATTATAGAGAAATTTCAAATCATTGCATAGTTAGATTTTTACAGTTCAATAATTTCATTTATGTAAAGAGATAAGGCTATTCAATAAGTTGAAAAATGCTTATTGAACAACCTTAAACTGTACTACTTTGCTTTTTTCGCTTGTCGCTCCCATTGCAGTAATGACGGATAAGGATCAAATGCCCATTCCGTACGCCCATTGAACTTGTAGATGCCGTAATGAAGATGGGGTGGGAATTTTCCGGATGTTCCTTCTTTGCCGTAGCCGGAACTACCAACATAACCGAGAACTGTTCCAGGTTCTACAATGTCTCCAATCTCGATTTCCTTATGAAAGCTACCGAGGTGGGCATAATAATGATAGGAATTATGATTATCACGAACGCCAATCCGCCATCCACCAAATTGATTCCAGCCTTTTACTTCAACTACACCATAAGAAGTGGATAGGACAGGCGTCCCGTAGCTAGCAAAAATGTCGGTTCCTTCATGTATTCGTCTCCCTCCCCAACCTCTGTTAGCGCCCCATGTGCCTCTAAAGCTGTAATTGTTGCGGACAGGAATTGGAAAGGTATGTGCATCAAGATCTGTTGTTTTGAAATGTCTATACAAAGTGGAAATTGTAGTGATTTGATTGACAGCTTCTTCGCTTCCGTAATATTCCCATAAAGCTAATTTAAAATCCTCGTCTGTCGAGCCAAACTTCCTTAAATAACTGGCCATGGAGAATATGACATCTTCATCATCGTTAGGACTTGCAATACCATCACCATCGCCATCAAGCCCCATTCCTCCGAAAAAACTGATGGTTTCGGGGATTGTATCTTCCTTTACAGGGTTCAATGCCCCTGACCAATACTCGTCCGAAAATCGAATGGCAATATAACTTTCGCGCTTGGGTATATCTGAGCGGACCGATTGTAAATTGCGTTCAAATTGGTCGATAGCTGCTAAGAAGTGCCATGGAATCAATAATTCATCAAATTGTACATAATAGGACATACGCTGTTGCAAAATTTCCTCTTCAGAGGGTTTTTCTTTTGCCAATGTAACAATGGGGAGAGTAAAACTACATAATAGCAACAATGTTCCAAGGAAAATTAGATGACGATGACTCAATAAATGAACCTCCTTTCTACAGTTAGAATAACCGAATTTAATTATTTCATGAGTATGGTTTGTACAACAAAGTACAATCAACGGAAATCGACTTGCGACTATTGTGAGGCAAATTTTCATTCAGAAACAATTAAAGCGTTACTCTTGGTTTAGGACCATAAAATGAATTTTTTTGTGAAGTGTTTTCTTAACTAACCTAGGACTGTAGTGTAGTTTGGCAACAATTTACTCACTATGCATGGGAATATTTAAAGAATGCAAAAAAGTATTGGGTATCATAATGTCTCTTATTTCATACTATGTTATAAATCAAGCCCTGAATGGAGGGAAGGCTATCAACATTTTAAACAAAGTGAAGAGCTATCGCGAAGAAGAAAATCGACTGAAGTGGGAAGGTACATTTGCAGATTATTTAAGCATTATTAAGGAAAGACCTGAAGTTGCTCAAACTGCCCATTCACGCGTCTATAATATGATTAAAAGTGCAGGTTTAGAGGAACGCGATGGGCAAAAGATGTATCAGTTTTTTGGTCAAGAAATTTTTGGGCTTGAAACAGCAATTGAAAGATTGGTGGAGGAGTATTTCCATCCAGCAGCACGGAGATTGGATGTTAGGAAGCGAATTTTATTACTAATGGGGCCAGTAAGTGGCGGTAAATCAACGATTGTGACCTTGCTGAAACGTGGACTTGAGCAATATTCGCGCACGGATGAGGGAGCAGTCTTCGCAATTAAGGGATGTCCAATGCATGAAGATCCTCTACATTTAATTCCTCATCATTTACGTAAAGAATTTTTCGAGGAGTATGGTATACGGATTGAGGGTAGTTTATCGCCTTTAAATACGATGCGTCTTGAAAAGGAATATGATGGACGTATTGAAAATGTCATAATTGAACGTATTACTTTTTCAGAAGACAAACGAGTAGGCATCGGAACTTTTACTCCTTCTGACCCAAAATCTCAAGATATTGCTGATTTGACGGGCAGCATTGATTTCTCGACAATTGGTGTGTTTGGTTCAGAATCTGACCCTCGCGCTTATCGCTTTGATGGAGAGTTAAACAAGGCCAATCGAGGGATGATGGAATTCCAAGAAATGCTGAAATTAGACGAGAAATTCTTGTGGAACTTATTGTCATTAACTCAGGAAGGTAATTTTAAGGCGGGAAGATTCGCATTGATTAGTGCAGATGAGTTAATAGTGGCACATACAAACGAAACCGAGTATCGTTCATTCATATCGAATAAGAAAAACGAAGCATTACATTCGCGAATTATTGTGATGCCGATTCCTTATAATTTGAAAGTTAGTCAGGAAGAATTGATTTACCAAAAGATGATTAGAGAAAGCGATATTTCTCATGTTCATATTGCACCACATGCATTGAAGGCCGCAGCAATCTTTTCGGTTCTAACAAGGCTTGAAGTTCCGAAGAAACAAGGTGTGGATCTTATTAAAAAAATGCGCTTGTACGACGGAGAAAATGTGGAGGGATTTAATTCCGTTGACTTAGAGGAGCTTAAAAAAGAGTTTCCAAACGAAGGCATGAACGGTATTGATCCACGGTATATTATTAATCGAATTTCTTCAGCCATTATTCGAAAAGAAATACCGTCTATAAATGCGTTAGATGTTCTACGTTCACTGAAGGATGGACTGGATCAGCATGCTTCGATCTCACAGGAAGATCGAGAAAAATATATGAATTATATTGCTGTTGCTAGAAGAGAGTATGATGATATTGCGAAAAATGAAGTGCAAAAAGCGTTTGTTTATTCGTATGAAGAGTCGGCGAAAACACTGATGAATAATTATCTCGATAACGTTGAGGCTTTTTGTAATAAAAACAAAATTTTTGATCGTTTGACTGGTGAGGAAATGAATCCAGACGAAAAATTGATGCGTTCAATTGAAGAACAAATCGGCATTTCAGAAAATGCCAAAAAGGCTTTCCGTGAGGAAATTTTAATCCGTATTTCTGCGTATGCAAGAAAAGGCAAAAGATTTGATTATAATTCTCATGAAAGATTAAGAGAAGCAATTCAAAAGAAACTATTTGCAGACTTAAAAGATGTTGTGAAAATTACAACGTCTTCCAAAATGCCGGATGAATCGCAACTTAAGAAAATCAATGAGGTTGTGGCAAGACTTGTTGATGAACATGGTTATAACACAACGTCTGCAAATGAATTATTACAATATGTAGGTAGTCTACTGAATCGATAAAGACTGAATAGGAGTGTCCCTAGGGCACTCTTTTTATCTTCATTCATTTAGCGGAGGGACGTCAAATGAATGAAAGGACTCCATACTTAAATCGCCACGTCCTGTGGCAGTCCCTGCGTAATGTACATCGAAGTCCTAAAAATTGTGGCACATGTTGCAGTTTTGAATTGTGCTTATATAATTCAAAACCGAGCGCAGGCCCCGTCGAGGTGTAATTGATTTCTCTAAAAAAGTGCAACATAGGTGATCACAAGCATAGTATAGAAAAAATGCAAATTTGATAGATGGGTGAGGATAAAAATGACTGAAAACCAGAATAAACGATATGCCATCTCTCAGGAAAATTGGTCCCTCCATCGTAAAGGGCACCAAGATCAACAACGTCATATGGAAAAAGTAAAAGATGCCATTAAAAATAATTTACCAGATTTAGTGAGTGAAGAAAGTATCATCATGTCCAATGGTCGTGAGGTTATCAAGATACCTATACGCTCTCTTGATGAATATAAAATTCGCTACAACTACGATAACTCGAAACATGTAGGCCAAGGACAAGGGGATAGTAATGTAGGGGATGTTGTAGCACGTGAACCAAGTAGAGGTAATCAAGGCAATGGCCAAGGTAAAGAAGCCGGTGATAAGCCTGGTAATGATTACTATGAGGCAGAGGTAAGCATCGAAGAAATACAAAATGTGTTATTTAAAGAGTTGGAGCTGCCGAATTTACAGCAAAAAGAAAAAGAAGATATTAAAACCGAAAAGGTTGAATTTAATGATATAAGAAAAAAAGGGCTTATGGGCAATGTCGATAAGAAGCGTACAATTTTAAATGCGCTGAAGCGTAATGCCATGCTGGGAAAGGCAGAAATTACTCCGATTCATAATGATGATTTGCGCTTTAAAACATGGGATGAAGTAGAAAAGCCAGAATCGAAGGCAGTAGTCCTTGCCATGATGGATACAAGTGGTTCCATGGGTTCCTTTGAAAAATATTGTGCCAGAAGCTTTTTCTTTTGGATGACTAGATTTTTACGTTCAAAGTACCAAACTGTAGAAATTGAATTTATCGCACATCATACGGAAGCCAAGGTGGTGACGGAGGAAGAGTTTTTTACTAAAGGAGAAAGTGGAGGAACCATTTGTTCATCTGCCTATATTAAAGCCTTGGAACTAATTGGTGAAAAATATAATCCGACTCGCTACAATATTTATCCGGTTCATTTTTCGGACGGTGAAAACATTTCGATGGATAATGAGAAATGCTTGAAGTTAGTTGGCGAGTTAATGGATGTTTCAAGTATGTTCGGATACGGTGAAGTAAATCAGCATAACCGCTTTTCTACACTTATGTATACGTATAAAAAAATTGAAGATGAGAAATTTAGGCATCATATTTTGAAGAAAAAAAGTGATGTTTACGATGCATTAAAAAGCTTTTTCCAAAAAAGCGAATCTTAATTTGAAGATTAAAGATGGGCAGTACTGAGTATGCAATTCCAAAGGAGGGAGCGAAAAATGGAGAATGAGCTTCACCGAGCGATTGATGAAATAACAGAAATTGCGGCAGGTTTCGGTTTAGATTTTTACACGATGCGATACGAAATATGTCCAGCAGATATTATTTATACATTTGGTGCATATGGAATGCCTACGCGTTTTTCGCATTGGAGTTTCGGGAAACAATTCCATAAAATGAAATTGCAATATGATTTAGGGTTAAGCCAAATTTATGAATTGGTCATTAACTCGGACCCATGCTATGCATTTTTACTTGATACGAATTCATTAACTCAAAATAAGCTAATTATTGCCCATGTATTGGCACACTGTGATTTTTTCAAAAATAATGTGCGCTTTTCCAATACAAGACGAGATATGGTCGAGAGCATGACTGCAACAGCTGAACGAATAGCTAGCTATGAAAGAGAGTACGGCAAGGATGAGGTTGAACAGTTTTTAGATGCGGTGTTAGCCATTCAAGAGCATATCGACCCATCTATCATACGACCTAAGCTGTTTACCGGTAATGAGGAAGAGGACGAAGAAGAAATTATTGCGTCAAGATCACCATATGATGATCTTTGGAGTTTAGATGAAAAAGAACAAGAACATAGAACGGTTCGAAGAAGATTAAAGCAGTTTCCGTCAAAGCCAGAAAAGGATTTATTACTGTTTATTGAGGAACATAGTAGAGAGCTAGAGGAGTGGCAGCGCGATATTTTAACAATGATGCGTGAGGAAATGCTTTATTTTTGGCCGCAATTAGAAACGAAAATTATGAATGAAGGCTGGGCGTCCTATTGGCATCAACGAATTATGCGCGAGCTCAAGCTCACAACTACAGAGACCATAGAATATGCAAAATTAAATGCAGGCGTTGTGCAACCGTCTAAAACATCAATTAACCCTTATTATCTTGGGCTGAAAATTTTTGAGGATATTGAACAACGATATAATAACCCTACAGAAGAAATGAGAAAGTTAGGCGTTGAGCCGAACTCGGGTCGCGAGAAAATGTTTGAGGTGAGAGAGATTGAATCGGATATTTCTTTTATCCGAAATTATTTAACAAAGGATTTAGCAAAACAAGAGGACCTTTATTTGTTTCAGAAAAAAGGCAATGAATACCGTATTACTGACAAAGATCATGAAATGGTGCGTGATCAGCTCGTATCCATCCGGGTAAATGGTGGGTTTCCGTATATCGTGGTGAAAAATGGCGACTACTTACGGAATGGGGAGTTATATTTAGTGCATGGTTATGAGGGGATGGAGCTTGACCCACGATATTTAGAGAATGTATTACCGTACATTTATCAACTGTGGGGGCGACCGGTGCACTTGGAAACGTGTGTTGATGCAAAACCTGTTCTTTATTCATATGATGGAACTAAAAATTATAAGCGATCAGTGTAATTGTAAAACTTCTATCATGGGCTGATAAAACCCACAGATAGAAGTTTTATTAGTTAGTAACATTGGTGCCATAACGCTTACTCTTTTTTTCTTGTTTCTTTATAAATTATCTTTGTTTTCTTCTTGATTTTGATTGGAGCTTGAATGTATTTTGCTATCGATTACTAAGCTATCACGTACTTTTATTCCTTGTTGTCCACCAGCCTCGTCATTATCATTACCGGCTATGCCACTTCTTCCATTCCCATCAGCAAATTGAGAATTTTGGTTTCTTGTGCGGCTACCGTTTAAAGCATTTTGCCCACCTTGGTTGGCATTTGTCCCCACATCTTTATTAATCTGTCCGCCACCCTCAGCTCTTTGTTCAATATGGATGTCCGTATTTCCAATATTAAACGTGAGATGAATCGTGATATTATCTTTTTCGTGATCTTTTGAATGTGCTCTTTCCGGTTCTTTAGATGAATTGTTTCTCCTCGAAAAATCTTTATATCCAGCCATCGTTTGCTCACCCCTTTCACTTAGGTATATTACTAACGTATTAACTTAACTTGAACTTACTTGTACGTGTAGCCTTGTGCTGAAATAGAAATAATTCAAAGTAAGTGTCATAATAAACCTAGCCTACGAGAAATAAATAATGAATAACTGCTCGCTATCGTGAAAATTTGTTAAAATGAATAAGATTATTTGAATAACATAGAACTGGAACGGTGAAAAAACGTTGAGAACATTTAAAAAGGTCTATATAGAAATTACCAGTGTCTGTAATTTGGCTTGTAGTTTCTGTCCGCCGACTGCACGTGCAAAAGGGCTAATTAAGGTAGAACAATTTAATAAAATACTTGATGAAATACGACCACATACCAAATACATTTACTTGCATGTCAAAGGTGAACCACTGTTACATCCACGCATCGATCAGTTATTAGATGCTGCACACGCCAAGGGCTTTAAGGTCAATATTACGACCAATGGGACATTGATTAAAAAGAATCGTGAAAAATTGTTAGGTAAGCCGGCACTACGCCAAATCAATTTCTCATTACATAGCTTTGATGGTCATGAGGGCTCAGAAAATCGAGAGAAATATTTAGGTGATATATTGGATTTTGTCCGTGATGCAAAAGACTTTAATACAATCATTTCATATCGTCTCTGGAATTTACAACAAGAACATGTAACGGATATTGCGGCGAGAAGAAATCGAGAGACGTTAGAAATCTTAGAAAATGAATATACGCTGGATTATCGTATTGAGGAGAAAGTTCAGCCGGGCAAAGGCGTGAAAATTGCCAACAATATTTATTTAAATCAGGACCATGAGTTTAGATGGCCTAGTCTGCTCGCACCTGAGGATGAGGGCAAAGGTTTTTGTCATGCGTTACGTAGCCAAGCTGCGATTCTTGTTGATGGTACAGTTGTGCCGTGTTGTCTTGATGGTGAGGGTGTCATCAATCTAGGTAATGTTAATCAGACATCATTTACAGAGATTGTAGAGGGTGAACGTGCGAATAATATTGTTGAAGGATTTTCAAGACGAGAAGCGGTCGAAGAACTATGTAGAAAATGTGGCTATCGCCAAAAATTTGGGATGGAATAGTTGGTTCGAAAACAGCCGCTTGCTTTTTTGGGCTATTTAAAATTAAAAAACAGCACAAATGGTAGTGTTACCCATTTGTGCTGTTTTTCTTCGATTGTGCATCCACAGTATTTAAAAAATCCTTTGTTATACGTACAACATATTTTACTTCATCTAAATCTCGCTCTCTTAGTAATGAGCGATGAATGTCGAGCATTAGATTCTTCTCTTCAATATCGGTAACACCGGATAACTTTTGGAAATTAAACAGTTCTTCAGGTGCAATATCTAACGCCTTCATAAGCATCTCTAATGTGCTTAATGTGATATTCGATTGACCATGCTCAATATTTGAGATTCGACCTTTACTAAAACCTAACTTCCCCGTTTTTTCTGCAACTTCTTCTTGACTAAGTCCCTTAGAAACTCTAATGATACGGAGTTGTTCGCCTACAAGCTTTAAAAAGTCTGACATATCATTCACCTCTATGTAAAAAACTAGAGAAAAACCTTTGAAATGCATATACCATTATATTTGTATAATGGAGAAAAAGTTACATTAAAATGGTACAATAGAGAGAGGTATTATTTGTTCGTGCGAAATTTAAGAAAGATACATAAGAATAAGTAAAAAACTTCAAGCAGATATGTTGTAGACAAAGTAAATAAAAATGGGGGATACAAGCATGCTAAAACGTTATAGATTAAAAGAAATTGTTTTAATTGTTGCCGGGTTATCAGTACCGAATATGCATTATTTCTCAAATATAAAGCATTTTAAGTGTGTTAAAGTGCCTGCAAAGACAATCATTCTCGCTAAAAGTGGTAGGAGTGGTACTGAAAAAAAGATATATCAATGTGAAACTGAAGTTTGCATTGCAAATGATAATGTAGCTATCATCCCAAATGAATCCATCATTTTAAGTGATTATTTATTGCATTACCTCAATTGGTATCAGTTAGGTAATGATTGGCAACATTTGTCTCATCTAACTGTAGATGTCCCAGGAATTGAAATGCAAACGAAAATCGTGCAGTTGTTAAATGCGATGCAGCTTTTAATAAAAAATAGAGACTCCTTAATAACATTGGTAGAAGATTTACCGCAGCATTTTAACGATATTTCGATGCAAGCTGAAAGCCATACAAGACACTTAAATTTAGGGTTTGATCAAGTTCAAAACTGTTATATTTCCTTGCTTCATAAAATCTTTAAAGGAGATCTTTTCAAGGAAATTCAACAACCTGATAATTTTATAGAACAATTGTGTAAAAAAAATATGAGTCAGTGCTAAGTGGTACAAGTAGCTCTTACATGAACCGTTTGCTATGTTTAACGATAGATTGTGGATGTTCCTAAAGTAAAAACAATATACGTAGAGGTATTCTAGATTCCTGCACTCGTATTTGCGACGAATGCGTGAAAAACGTAGGAACAGGAAAAGCAAGAGCAAGAGCATGAGCATGAGCATAAGACCCACCGATGCGGCTCATGCTTGCCTGTGGAAAGAAAGTGAAGCGGCATTTTACCATATAGGCAGACGGGCGTTTTTGTTTTAAGAGACAGCCCCTATCTAGCATGTATGATGTCTTATAGATGCAACGCTTTTAAGCTAATCTTCGGGGCGCCTCTACTAGCTCATGTCAAATTTCAATGATAATTGGCAATATCATTGGTTTTCGCTTCGTTTGAGAAAAGAGATATTGGCCCACTACTTTTTTTATTTCTTTTTTTAAGACGAATATTTGCTGTTTATTTTCTTCTTGCAATTCACTAACTGTTGTTTTGACGAGGACATCTACTTTGCGTAGTAACATTTCTGAATCTTTTGCATAAACAAAACCGCGTGAAATGGTATCTGGTTCCGCAATAATCGTACCATTCTCCTTACTGATCGTTAAAACAATAACGAGCATACCGTCTTCAGATAGTTGTTTGCGGTCACGTAATACAATCCCTTCAACCTCACCTATACCAATTCCATCAACATACGTATCGCCGGATGGAATCTTGCGTGTTTGTCTTGCCTTGGCATTTTCAATATCAACCACGTCCCCATTTTTCATGATAAAGGTATGGCCTCTTTTGACGCCTACCGCTTCTGCTAACAGCCGATGCTGGTGTAACATACGGAATTCACCATGAATGGGTATGAAAAATTTTGGTTTCATGAAGGTCAACATCAGCTTTAAATCTTCTTGGTAGCCATGTCCAGAAACATGCATCCCCGTGTTACTTGCAGATCCATAAATTACTTTTGCCCCTAGCTGAAATAAATTGTCGACGATTCGTGAAACACCTTTCTCATTCCCAGGAATAGGAGAAGCTGCTAAAATGATTGTATCATCAGGTAAAACTTTAACCTCACGATGATTTCCGCTGGCTAAGCGAGAAAGCGCAGCTAATGGCTCACCCTGACTCCCTGTACATAAAACCACTACTTCTTCAGGTGGAAGATACTTTACTTCACGTGCATCGATTAGCATGTCGTCAGGTATAGTTAGATACCCTCGTTCTAAAGCGACTTCTACAACATTCACCATACTACGTCCAAGTAATGCAAGCTTTCTTTTTGTTGCAATTGTTGCGTCGACAATCTGTTGAATACGATTTACATTAGAGGCAAATGTAGAGATGATGACTTTGCGATCGGCATGAAAAAAAGCTTCTTCAATATGACCTCCGACAAGTTGTTCTGATGGTGTTAACCCAGGTCGTTCGGCATTCGTACTTTCAGATATAAGCACTAGTACACCCTGCGTACCAATTTCGGCCATTTTATGAATATCAGCATATTGATTGTTCACAGGGGTTAAATCGAATTTAAAGTCGCCAGTGTGTACAACATTACCTTCAGGGGTGTGAAAAACGATACCTAAGCAATCAGGTATACTATGGTTCGTTCTGAAAAAACTAACGTCCATAAGCCCGAGTTTTAACGCGGACTCAGAATGTATTTCTATTAGGTCTGTCTCTCTCAAAAGTTTATGCTCTTTTAGCTTTAACTCAATTAACCCGAGTGTAAAACGAGTTGCATAAATAGGAACATTTAATTTTTTTAAAAGATAAGGAATACCACCAATATGATCCTCGTGTCCATGTGTCACAATCAGTGCTTTTATCTTCTCTTTATTTTCCTGTAAATAAGTAATATCGGGGATAATCAAATCAATGCCCAATAAGCTTTCATCTGGAAACTTAGCACCACAATCGATAATTACCATATCGTTTCCGTATTGTACAACATACATATTTTTACCGATTTCATTGATGCCACCTAAGGCGAAAATGGATAATGTATTGTCTGTCATGGCCAAAATTATTTCCTCCTATTTTTAACTTACTACAATACTTTTTAGTATTGCTTCAGGTGATGTATCTTATACTTTTGATACATAATCAAAGAACAAAGAAAAACAACTATGCATATAAAATAATTGCAAAGTTGTTTCATGTTGTTGAAAAACTATAAAAGGTGTCCTATTAAATAAAGTATGACTCTTCGGCAAAACGAGCCGTTGATTTCCGTTCCAACTGAGCACTTTCCTGGGGGCGTCTGATGAGCCGCTTCACTCGCAGGTGTCACTCTAATGTATAGTACGATTCTTCCGCAACAGGGGTTTATGTGCTAAAGCGAAGCTTCACAACAAGCACAATCGTGTCAAAAAGTGCTACGCTATCGTTGATTGGAGTGGAAGGCTACTAGGGGTGAATGGATACTGCTGTACCGATGGGAACGATACTAGCAAGTTCCTCCACATCGTGATTATGCATACGTATACAGCCGCGTGAAACGGCATGACCAATAGAACTAGGGTCATTGGTTCCATGAATGCCATAGTGTTCTTTAGATAAACTCATCCACATTGTACCAAAAGGTCCACCTGGATTAGGCGCTTTATTAATGATAATAAAACTACCTACAGGTGTACCATGTAACATTCTACCGACGGCAATAGGATATTGTTTTTGAAGGATGCCATCTTTGAATAGCCGTAACCAACGATTTTCGATGGAAATATCGATTTGATAAGGGATTGTATTAGGATCTGGAAAACCCGGTATGACAATTTGTTGCCCGATATAAAGAACATTTGGATTAATTCCTGGATTTGCGGAAATTATTGATGACAAAGGGGTACGATAATCTCTAGCGATTTGAGATAATGTTTCGCCTGCTTTGACGGTATGAATCAGTGTAACCACCTCCCGCTATTAGTTGTTATAGTGTATTTTATGCTTGGAGTAGAGAAAGTGCCGAAAGTGATTTAGCAAAGGATGAAGTGTGGAAATAGCGGTTAAGTTAAGCGCAAGGTATATCTGATAGTAGGGGAGCATTTAATAATGAAGGAATTTAAAATTACTTATTTTTTTGATGAAATGCATTATGTCCGAAGATTTATTCATATTGAATCGCAAGA
This sequence comes from Lysinibacillus sphaericus OT4b.31, assembly GCF_000392615.1. Classification (GTDB taxonomy): domain Bacteria; phylum Bacillota; class Bacilli; order Bacillales_A; family Planococcaceae; genus Lysinibacillus; species Lysinibacillus sphaericus_B. The sequence continues at coordinate 246,169 of NZ_KB933398.1, forward strand.
AAAAGCTGAGCAATTGGTACGAAACGAGCGAGATCAATATATTTCATTTACAGATAGTAGAGGAATTTATCATGAACTGCATACAAAAAATGTCCGAGTAATTCAAATCTCTGAATACCATCGTGTAGATAAAACAAAACATAAAGTGAAAAAGTAGTCCATGTTAAAGGTAAACGCTGAAGACACATAATCTGTTCACCTTTACACACATTATAGATAAAGGAGTGTGGAATGATGGACAAAGAAAATGTACCGCATGACAAAAAAATGTTTATGAACTTAGCCAGTAAGGATAAACCAGACATGGTGGAATCGGATACAATTAGTATTTTCGATTTGCACGAAGACATGCAAACAGTGGATATCATACCAATTGCTGAGCTCAATAAAAGAGTGAAAAGAGAAGGCGACGAACTGATTGAACTGCAGCCGGATGAATTATAGAAATGGAGGTATTTGTATGAGTGATAATCATAAAGCGTTGTTCACTTCTTCAGGTACGAACATTAACGAGGTAAAAAGGAAAAATGCAGCTTCTGGGTTATCCTACAATGAAGTAAAAGAGCTGTTAGCTAAAAATGGTGGACAGGGGACAGCAATCTATAGTGATACGAACATTCAAGAAATAAAAATGGAAAATCAGTCATTTAAGAATAATTCATGATTGCCTAAAGGGAGTGCGAAATATATTTGTATTTCGTACTTCTGATTTTGTACAGTACAATATCACGAGTAGAAAGGAGTGCATGCAATTGCCTACAGGTGAAAAGTGTTGCCCAATATGTGAACAAGAAAATCATTGCGAGCTGGCTCAAGGTAACAATACTTGCTGGTGTATGAAGGAGAGCTTTCCTGAAAATATCTTGGAAGCGGTAACTCAACAACCTAATAAGTGCATCTGTCGAAAATGCTTAAATACATATAAATACAAAGGTATATAGTTTTAGGTGATCTGTTGGTACAAATGTCTATTACACAACAACCTACAGGGCATACATTACTCTGAAAGGAGTGTGTCTAATGTCTAAACCAATTGAACTTAGTAATGTAACACAGGCATATTTAGAGGAATATCAAAAAATCCTTAATAAAATGATGCAGGGTATGACCTATGTTACCATTACATGTAGCATATCAGAGAATTTCATCAAACAAATAATTCCGCATCAAGTAGCTGCTATTAAAATGTCAGAAAACGTTTTACGTTATACAACAAATATCCCTGTTCAAAACTTCGCATTAGAAATAATAAATACTCATTCTGAAATAGTAGAAAATCTAGAAGCAATACAAAATAGATGCTGTATCGTGCAAAATTCAGAATATGAATTATATGAATATATGTGTACGTTTAAGGAAATAACGGAAGTCATGTTCCAGGCAATGTGTGCGCCACCAATTTCTAATAGTATTAATGTGAATTATATCCAAAAAATGATTATCCATCATCAAGGAGGCGTACGATTAGCGCAAAATGTATTGAGATTCTGTATTTGCCAAGAGTTAATTCCGATTCTCCAATGCATGATTAAAACATTATGCTGTCAAATCGAAGAGATGCAAAAATTACTGGAAGGCTTGCAGGATTGTTAATAAAAAAACGCTAAAATCTACGGTGATTTTAGCGTTTTTGTGTTATATGAAAATCGATGAGATGCGGGCTGCGTTGTTCTAAGTCTATATAAGCACGTTTATTACCACAATAATACAAAATCACGTGCGTGGACGTTAACTCTTTACATATTATTATCTTTTTGTACACTTGGTTGACATTATCTCACCATAACTATAACACATTTATCCATGTCCATGAAATAGCTAAATTCGGTTAGCCAATGCCATTGAAAGTTGTGAATTTTCCTGTAGTGAAGTAAATGGTGCGCACATAAACGTTACTGTTCGCTTTTCACTGTCATAAAGACACCATTCACGATGGTCAACAACAGAACCAACATTGATGCCATATTGTTTATCATGTAAGGTAATCGGCTGACCAAAATGAATACGAACGGGTAGCTTTTTATTAAGACTATAAAGGCCTGACTCATGGCTATGTCCGAAAAAAAGAAGCTTTTTTTCGAATGGAGGGAAAGTAGGTTGCCATGTAACACTCCACTTAAATTGATGGCCGTGCATAAGTGTTGCGCCATCAATGTCCATTGTTTCAGGGAGTTCTATAAAACGCTCGATGCCTGTCACTTGTGTAATACGTTCTTCTTGATTGCCTCGGATGGATGGGAACGTTAGTAAATTTTCAAAATCACTTTCTATGATAGCTGCTTTTTGCAACGGCAAGTCAGACACAGATTTCGCCTTTTTTTTACTAACAATACATTCATATAAATCACCTAATCCTATTACTTCAGCATTCTTCGCTGTTTGTTGAATGTGAGCCAATACGGCTTTTGTATCTTCAATACTAGAATGTAAATCTCCTAAAAGTGCATACAGCATGTTAACCAGGCCTTTCTTCAAAATGGATTGTACAAGTATCATACACCTAACAGAAATTGATAGAAAAGTAAAATGTATAAGTATATTTTGTTACATATCACTGAAATTTTAGTGTGTGATGAAAAATTGCCAACTTAATTATAGATTGATAAAATATAAAATGTAGTCAAAATTTTCTGAATTCGGATACTAGAATAGTATTTTAACGGCAGTCATAAAATTTAAACTACACGATATAGGTGTAATTGATGGTAAACAATTAGGGGGGCTTTCAATGACAATGTTAATGACTGATATTTTACAGAACTATGCAGAGCAGCAACCACAGGCAATTGCAACAATGTATGGCGGCAACAATATGACCTATAGGGATTTTTATGGTCGTGCAAGTAAATTTGCAGCGTACTTACAACAACAGGGTTATGAAAAAGATGATGTTATTGCATTGTATACGCTCAATTCAGATTTATTTTTAATTGCTTATATCGGTGTTCAACTAGCAGGCTTTGTCGCTATGCCCATTAATACAAAATTGGCTACACCAGAGGTCGAATTTATTTTTGATCATTCACAAGTAAAAGGCCTTATCTATGATGAACGAATCGAAGATGCTATTGCAGAGATTCCCTATGCATTCCACCATGTAGTAGGTTTAAAAGACATGGTAGAAATTATTCAAAAGCATGAAGGGCAAAGAAAGGCTGTCATATTGGAGCCGAATGAAACAGCTGTTGTTATGTATACTTCTGGTACAACAGGTAAGCCCAAAGGAGTAATGCTGACTCATCAGAATATTGCTTCCACAGCAGACATCTGGTCAACATCTATGAATATGACGAATACGGATAAAATGTTTATCTGTACGCCACTATTTCATTGTGCAGGACTCCACGTATTTGCTATGCCGATGTTTTATAAGGGGGGGACAGTCATTATAGAGGAAGGATTTTCTCCTACAAATACGCTCGTACAACTTGCAAACAAGCAGGCGACCATTTTCTTTGGCGTACCGTCCATGTATACAATTATTTTAAATACACCGGCATTTAAAGAACATACATTTAATAATTTACGTTTACTTTGTTATGGAGCTGCACCGATGCCTTTTGAGCTTGTCAAACAGGTAAAAGAGGCATTTCCACAGGTGAAGGTTCAAAATTTATATGGTCAAACAGAAAATTCACCAGCGGCTACTTCTCTATTAGATGCTGATGCATTAACGAAAATTGGCTCGGTGGGGCAACCATTAGCACTGACTGAGGTACGAGTAGTCGATAGCTATGGTGAATCAGTGCCAGCTGGGCAAGTTGGCGAGATTTGTGTGAAAGGTCCGCAGGTGATGAAAGGCTATTTACGTAATGATGAGGAAACAACTCGAACAATCCGAGATGGCTGGCTTTATTCAGGTGATTTAGGGCGCTTTGATGAAGAAGGATATTTATATATTGTAGACCGTAAAAAAGATATGATTATTCGTGGTGGTGAAAATATTTATCCGATCGAAGTGGAAGAGGTTTTATATCAATTGCCAGAAATTTTAGAAGCAGCAGTTGTCGGTTTACCGCATGAAGTTTATGGTGAGGTATCAAAGGCGTTTGTTGTCTTGAAGGATGGGCATTCTTTAAATGAAGAAACGATTCTTGCCTATTGCCGTACACAACTTGCCAAATATAAAGTGCCTCATGAAATTGAATTTTTAGTAGAATTACCACGCAATGCATCCGGAAAGGTACTGAAGCATACTTTACGCTCTACAGTGAAAACAATTTAATAAATGGAAAAAACGTAGCCAGTTCATTAAAAAGTAGCATGATAAAATAGGAACACTTATGAAATTAGCGTATAATAGAGACTGCAATTAATTGAAATAATAGAATTGAAGATAGTGTTATTGTCTTCGAACAAGATAGGAGCGGAATTTTGTCTTGTGGACGAGGTATAAACGCCTTTTTATAATAGGTCTTATAATGATTATGCTACTTTCGGGCTGCGATCAGCTATGGCAGCAAGATAAACAAAAAAATCAATTAACCGTGTTAACGGTGGAATTTAATAGCGGAGCACCGATCCCTAAACTCTATATAAAAGTGACAGATTTGGAGACAGGTGAAGAGATTGAGGATGCACTTGGTTCTGAAGAGGGCGAGGCGACATTCTCCAAACTTGTAGAGGGTAAGGAGTATACAATTGCCGCTACCACACTTGAAAATAGTATGGGGGGCGATGGGTATACAACGATTGATACTTTTATATATGATACGTCAAAGCCATATTATCGACTGCAAACTCATTTTTCAAGAAATGAGCAAGAACTGGATGTGCCCATTGTGATGCAAAACCCCGAACTACCACATGGCTGTGAGATTACATCGCTGACAGCAGTATTAAATTATTACGGTATGAATGTTACAAAGCTAGAAATGGCTGATACGTATTTACCGAAGCAGAATTTTAAAATAATCGGGGGGCAACGATTTGGACCAAATCCAGCACATGCATTTGCTGGAGATCCGAGTGATAAAGCAACTGGCATGTACGTCTTTGCAGCGCCAATTGTGAAAGCGGCACAAGCAGCTATAGAAGCGAAGCAGGCTGATTTACGTGTAACAGACAAGAGTGGTGCATCACAGGAAGAGATTTTAGAGCTTGTCCAAGAAGGAGTACCGGTTGTGACATGGGTCACGCTAGATTTATCAAAACCGAAAAGAAAAGCAAGTAAAGGTTGGATATACGAAGGAGAACCAACGCAACGTGATGGGTACGTAAACCTTCATGCTGTCGTATTAACAGGCCATTTAGACGGGAAAGTAGTCGTAATGGACCCACTAAAGGGCTATGTCACATACAATGAAGATCAATTCTTTAAAAGCTATCAGGAGCTAGGTTCACAAGCAGTAGCAGTGCATAAGTAATATCAAAAGTGCTGTTGCAAACGGCTGTACTTGCTTCAATTGAAGGCATATCTAACAATAATGGCACAGTATGTTACACTAATATAAATAGCTAAAGGGAGTTGAGTAGAATGGCCATTGAGCACACTTTTTTACCGGTTTTATTGGGCGATGAAATGAATGCTTACGGCATGGCACGAGCATTTTACGAGTCCTATGGCGTTAAACCACTCGCATTAAATCATACGAACAAAGCCAAAATTCAACACAGTGATTTACTTACTTTTCGTGAAGTGCCAAGACTACATATCGAAGAACGATTTGTTGTTGCTTTACAAGCGATAGCTGATGAATTTGCAGAAAAAAAACTGCTATTGCTGGCCTGCGATGAATTTTATGTGAAGAAAATTGTCCATCATAAGGAGGAACTGTCACAGTTTTTTATCATTCCTTATGTGGATGCTTCACTTGCAAATCAGCTACTGACACGTGAAAGTATGTACCAACTATGCGCGGAATTCGGCTTCGATTACCCAAGCTTGCATGTATGTACGGTGAATGACTATGAGCAATATGATATGCCCTTTGAGTATCCAGTTGTTATCAAGCCAATGAATATGATGAAATATGCTGCATGTATTTTCCCTGGTAAGAAAAAAGTATATATTGCACATGATAAGGAAGAAAAGGATGCCATTTTCCACGCAATTTATAAAGAATCTGCGTACCGTGATGATTTAATGATTCAACAGTATATTCCAGGTGATGATGCCAATATGCGTGTTGTAAATGCTTATGTTGGACAAGATCGTAAAGTTAAATTACTATCTGTAGGAAACCCTATTTTAGAAGAACATTCGCCCGATGGTATCGGTCGCTATGTTGCCATTATGACAACCTATGACAAAGCGTTGATGGAACTTGTAAAGACATTTCTTGAAACAATTCACTTCCAAGGCTTTGCAACGTTCGATATGAAATTTGATGAACGTGACGGTCAATACAAACTGTTAAGTATTGAATTACATAATGAACTTTCGAATTATTATGTGACAGCAAGTGGCTATAATTTAATGCAGTATGTAGCGGATGATTTCATTCGCGATAGTAAACAGCAACTAACATACGTGCAAAATAAGCATCTTTGGACGATTGTGCCTAACGGTGTATTATTTAAATATGTATTAAACGAACAACTAGTGATTGAAGCGAAGAGTCTTATTCGCCAAGGCTTAGCGACCGATTCTATTTTTAATTATAAGGATATGAATGCGAAACGTTGGTTGAATGTAACGCTCGATAATTTAAACTTTTATCGTAAGTATAAGAAATATTTTAACAACAAAGGTCTGTCGAACTCATGAAAAAACAAACTTTAGGTATTATTGGTGGCGTTGGTCCACTAGCAACAATGTTTATCGGTGAAATGATTGTAAGACGTACAAAGGCTATCAAGGATCAGGAACATGTACATACAATTATCGATAATGACACAAATATTCCTGATCGTACGGCTTTTATTTTAGATAATACAAAGCAAAATCCAGTTCCAGTCTTAATTGAGGATGCCAAAAAACTAGCTTCTGTTGGAGCAGACATGATTGCTATTCCATGTAATACTGCGCATACTTTTTATGATGAATTAGCACAAGGCTCTCCAGTACCTGTGTTACATATGATTCGTGAAACGGCCAAGCGCGCGCATGAATTAGGAGCGAAGCGAGTCGGTATTCTAGCGACAACAGGTACGTTAACATCTCGTATGTATCAGGATGCACTTGAGAACTATGGCATTACGCCCGTTGTACCAGATGATGCCATGAAAGAAAAAGTCATGATGATTATTTACGATTATGTAAAGGCTGGTAAGGATGTCACCAAAGAACAGTGGCAACCAATTGAAGAGGCGATGCTTGCACTTGATTGCGACCGTATTGTTTTAGGGTGTACAGAGCTGTCCATCGTCAATCGAGATTTAAAATTAAACGACAAATATATAGATTCACTAATTGTTTTAGCTGAGTGTGCTATTTTAGCATGTGGCTATGAATTAGTGCGTTAACATTTGGCTCACCTGTTGGTAATAGGTGAGCCTTTCACTTCGACAAGTAAGTTTGTAGTTGCGAAAACGATAGTCAGCAATGGACATTTAATGTTGAGAATGCTCCGCATCAGATACAATGCTATCGAGGTATAATAGATATACAGAAGGAAAATGCTTGTACAGGGCTAGTATGTTAAACTAGTGTCAAGCAGGATAAAAGGTGGGAATTGACATGTCAGTAATAAATTTATTAAATGAAGGTCTACAAGCAAAATGGAATTTCGAAGAGCCAATGAAAATTCAAGATGAAATGATTCCAGCAATGCTTGATGGCAAAGATATTGTAGCTGAATCGCCAACAGGCTCTGGGAAAACATTAGCCTATGTGTTGCCTTTATTAAACAAGGTAAATGGAACGAAAAAACAAACACAAGGACTTATTGTTGCCCCATCTCAGGAATTAGCGATGCAAATCGTGGAAGTTATTCGCGAATGGACAGCTGGTACTGATATTACAGTTCAACAACTAATAGGCGGTGCAAACTCGGCGCGTCAAATCGAAAAACTGAAGAAAAAACCGACAATTGTTGTTGGTACACCAGGCCGTCTAAATGAATTAGCACGTGCGGGTAAATTAAAACTTAAAGAAATTGAAACGGTAATTTTAGACGAATGTGATCAGTTACTAAGCCGTGAATATCGTGTAGTAGTAAAATCCTTTATCGAAGCCTCAGCCTACGGTCGTCAGGTAGTTGTCGTTTCAGCCACAATTACAGAGGAGATTGAATTAGTGGCTAGCCGTATGATGTTTGAGCCATTACGCTTCAAAATTAAACCTGAAGATATGGTAAAGTTCGGCAAAGTTGTACATTCATTTGTGAAGGTAGAAGAACGCGATAAAACTGATTTCCTGCGCCGTTTATCCCATACGGATGGCTTACGTGCACTGGCCTTTGTCAACAATATTGACCAATTACTCATGAAGGAAACTAAGTTACAATACCGTGCTGCACCGATTGTGACACTACATTCTGACATGAAAAAAGAAGAACGTAAAAAGGCATTAGATGCATTCCGTAAAGGAGATGCTCGTATTTTAATTGCCACTGATATAGCGGCACGTGGTTTAGATATCGCAGGTTTAACACATGTTATTCATGTTGACGTGCCACGCACGATTGAGCAATATTTGCATCGATCTGGTCGTACAGGACGTGCAGGTGCTGATGGCGAAGTCTTAACATTATTATCGTACCACGATGAAAAAACCTATAAAAAGTGGACACGCGAAGTTGCTGGTAAGCCAGTTCAAAAGGTATGGCATGACGGTGAACTAGTAGAAGGTAATTCAAAAACTATTGGACAAAAACGAGGGAAATAATATGACTTTTGATGAGAAATTACAAGCATATGCAGAGCTTGCCGTAAAAGTTGGCGTCAATATTCAACCAGGTCAATATCTATTAGTGAACACATCTGTGGATGCATTAGACTTTGCTCGTTTAGTGGTAAAAGAGGCCTATAAAGCCGGAGCAGGTCGTGTTCATGTTAATTTTTCAGATGGTGTAATGGACCGTGCCTATTTCGAACATGCCTCAGACGAAGAGTTAAATCGTTATCCAGAGTGGATAGTCAAAATGCGCGATGAGCTAATCGAGCGTAAAGGCGCACTTTTATGGATTGACGCTGCAGATCCAGATCTTTTAACAGGTATTCCGGCAGATCGTTTGGCAACACAACAAAAAGTAGCAGGTGCTGCACTGAAAAACTATCGAAATGCTGTGATGAAAGATTTAATCGCTTGGTCTATCGTAGCAGTACCATCTCCAAAATGGGCAGCAAAGGTATTCCCAAATTTAGTTGCAGAAGAGCAAGTATCTGCGCTGTGGGAAGCTATTTTTAAAACAGTGCACATCGGTGAGGGGAACGCAGTTGAAAATTGGCGTTCACACGTGGCAAATTTAGAATCCCGAGCAACTTTATTGAACAGTAAAAAATATACAAAGCTTCATTATACAGCACCGGGTACAGATTTAACGATTGCTTTAGCACCTCAGCATAAATGGCTTACTGGTGGAAGTAAAACACCTGATGATACGGTATTCATTGCCAATATGCCGACAGAAGAGGTTTATACATTGCCGATGAAGCAAGGGGTTAATGGGTTTGTCAGCAATACTAAACCATTAGTTTATCAAGGCAATATTATTGATGGCTTCAAGCTTACTTTTGAAGAGGGGAAAATTATCAAGGCTGAAGCACAAACTGGTCATGATTTATTGCAAGAGCTTATTGCGGTGGATGAAGGTTCGTGCTATTTAGGCGAAGTAGCACTTGTACCATATGAGTCACCTATTTCAGCATCAGAGATTTTATATTTCAATACTTTGTTCGATGAAAATGCTTCAAACCATCTAGCTATTGGTGAAGCATATCCAACTTGCCTAGAAGGTGGAAGAGATTTAGAAAACGGACAGCTTGAAGCATTAGGCGCCAATATTTCTATGACGCATGAGGATTTTATGATTGGTAGTGGCGAAATGGATATTGACGGAATTTTACCTGATGGTACGGTAGAACCGATTTTCCGTAAAGGTAGCTGGGCAATTTAACAACAATTAATATGCCTAAGTTGAATAAATAGGAGATGAGCAGATGAAACGACTACTGGGTTTAATAAGTGTAACCTTGCTTACAATCACATTAGGTGTTTCATCTGCATTTGCACAGGCTGAAAATTATGTGGCAATTGGAGATTCATTAGCCGCAGGTCAAACACCCTATCAGGAAATTGATACTGGCTACAGTGATTTGATTGCAATGAGACTCGGACTAATTGGTCAAATAGGTCATTATACAAAAGAGCTTGCGTTTCCAGGCTTTACAACGATGGATGTATTGCAGCGAGTAAAATCTGCTGAGGCGAGTGAGTTATTAGCGAATGCAACGCTCATTACCATTTCCGCAGGTGCCAATGACTTACTACGTCTTGTGCAAGTGAATCCAACTGCAGGCACACTGACATTTTCTCAGCTCCAGACAGATTACGCATTAAATACAGCCCGAAAAAATATGGAAGAAATTTTAGCTGAGTTGAAAACGCGTGCACCACATGCAAAAGTCTATGTGATGGGTTACTATTTTGCCTATCCGACTGTGCATGCCTCTCAAAAAGAAGGAACGAATGAACAACTGCTCAAGTTAAATACAATTTTACAGCAGCAAGCACAGCAGGCTGGAGCGGTATATATAAACGTGTATGATGCTTTTGGATTGCAGGCAACGAACTACTTACCGAATATCTCAGATGTACATCCGAATTTCGAAGGTTATCGTCAAATGGCGAATGCCTTTTTGAAAACTTATAGTGGCAGTGATATGTTAGCGATATCATCTGAAGAATTACCAAAGCCTAATCCAATGACATTTGAAGAAATAGTAAAAAAGCAAGCAAAAGTCAAACAGAGACCTGATGAATCGACACAAGAGTCAGTTGCTACCGTGCGTCGTATTCAAGGCTTTAACGGGTATGTATCCTTTCTCGAAAAAGCAAGAGAGCTTCAGTATAGTTAATGGGTTCACATTAAGCTAGAATATCGAAGGAAAAGGAGTTGTCTCAATGGTGAGACAACTCCTTTCTGCGCAAATGCCAAGCATCAGGGGCAAAAGAGTGCTGGACGTGCATCGCTCAGGTAGAAGAGTTTACCGCTCAGGAGAAGGTGAGTATCGCTCAGATAGTTGGTCGTACCGCTCAGGAGAAGGTGAGTATCGCTCAGGTAGAGGAGCGCACCGCTCGGGTGAAGAAGAGTATCGCTCAGGTAGAGGAGTTTACTGCTCGGGCAAAGGCAAATATTGCTCAGGTAGTTGTTCATACCGCTCAGGCGAAGGTGTTCACCGATTGGGTAGAGGGACGCACCGCTCAGGGAAGCGAGTTCAACCTGCAGACAACCACAGAAGCAAGAATGTACGTTCCTCTGCAAGGCATGATAAAATAGAAAAAAGACAGGAGGCGCAACGGATGAAACTATTCCATACAGCAGATTGGCATTTAGGGAAGCTTGTGCAGGGTGTGTACATGACTGAGGACCAACACTATATTTTACAGCAATTTATGCAGGCCATTGATGAGGAAAAGCCCGATGCAATTATTGTAGCGGGTGATTTATACGACCGCTCAATGCCGCCTGTAGAAGCAGTTAATTTACTAAATGATGTGTTTGCAGAGATTGTACTTGAAAAGAAAATACCTGTGTTAGCGGTTGCTGGGAACCATGATAGTGCAGGTCGATTGAATTTTGGAAGTCGGTTAATGCGTGATAGTGGGTTACATATAGTTGGGCAATTTACGAAAAATTACGCTCCAATTGTGTTAACAGATCAATTTGGTGAGGTGCATTTTCACCTTGTACCATTTGCAGAGCCTGCAGCAGTGCGGACGATTTTAGCAGATGATACGATTCAGTCACATCAAGATGCGCTACAAAAAATCATTGAGCGCATCACCCAAACAATGGATACAACAAAACGCAATATCTTCATTGGACATGCCTTTGTAACCAAATACGGCAATGAGGAAGAAAACACGAGTGATTCGGAACGTCCACTATCAATAGGGGGCTCGGATTGTGTAAATGCATCACTATTTGAACAGTTCAACTATACTGCGCTGGGCCATTTACATAAGGCACATTTTGTACGAAATGAAACGATTCGATATGCCGGCTCACCATTGAAATATTCGTTATCAGAGCACTTACATGAAAAGGGCTACTTAATTGTTGAGTTAGATGAAGCAGGACTAATAACTGTAGAAAAACGCAAGCTTGTAGCAAGACGTGATTTACGTGTGGTCGAGGGCTTGATGGATGATTTATTAAAGTTAACACCTAGTGAAGATTATGTTTTTGTTCGCTTAACAGATGATATGCCCGTTGCTTCACCTATGGAACGTATTCGTACTGTGTTTCCGCATGCACTGCATATAGAACGTAAGGCGGTACGTGAGGAATTATCGCAGGAAATTCAAGCGATTGAGACGGAGAAAGTAGAAGACATCGACTTATTTCGTGCGTTTTATGCAGATTTATATAGTGAGCAGCCAAATCGAGAAACCGAGCGTTTATTTACAGAAATGCTCCAGGATATTCTTGAAGAGGAACGGGAGGCTGTAAAATGAAGCCCTTAAAGTTAACCATTACTGCATTCGGCCCATATAAAAATACGGAAGTCATTGATTTTCAACAGCTTGGTGAACACCGTTTGTTTGCCATTTCAGGGAAAACAGGCGCTGGGAAAACAACAATTTTTGATGCTATTTGTTATGCACTTTACGGTTCTGGCAGTGGTGAAGATCGCCAGGATACCGCTATGCTCAGAAGCGGATTTGCTGAAGATGATGTGTATACAGCTGTAGAACTCGTTTTTGAAATGCATGGGAAAACGTATCAAATTTTGCGTCAACCTGGTCATATAAAAGCAAAAAATAAAAGTGTCACGGGTAAGAAAGTTGAGTTGGCTCATGTCAAAGAGGGTCAACTTGACTTTAGTATTGTAGAAAAACAACAGACCAATGAAGTAGATAAAAAGCTACAGGAAATTGTAGGTTTAACGAAAGATCAGTTTAGCCAAATTGTCATGCTCCCTCAAGGTGAATTTCGTAAGCTTTTAACATCAGATTCTACGAATAAAGAAGCAATTTTACGCAAAATTTTTAAAACGGATCGCTTCGGTGACATAACAAAAAAACTTGATGCAAAACGTAAGGAAGCTGAAAAAGATTTAGAACGCGCTAAGCAACTAAAAGAACATTTACTGGGTCAGATTGCTGGTGCACTGCCACAACGTTCATCAGCATTATTTACTTGCATTGCAAATAACACGGAAAACATGCATCAACTAATGACTGCGCTAGAGGAGGAGCAAACCTTCTATAGAGAAAGTATACAGGTTGAACAGCAGCGTTATAATGAGGCTTATAATCACCATCAAAAGGAGCAAGAACATTATAGTATGGCGAAGGCGCTCAATGAGCAATTTGAAGAGCATGCTAGTCGTCAAGAACGGCTGAAGACACTAGAGCAACAGCAAGATGTCTATGATGCCAAAGTACAAGAGATTAAATATGCTGAGCAAGCAGAGCGCCTTGTTATGTTTGAACAACAGTGTAAGGACCTACGAACTGAGCAAAATCGTAAAGAACAAACCTATCAGCAAGCAACTATAAATATGCAAACAATTGAGGCACAATATAAAGTAGCACAAGAATCATTTGACGAAGAAGAAGCCCGAGAACCGGAACGTCAGCAAGTCTTACAGCAAGAATTGAAGCTACAGGCACTACTGCCGACATTTGAAGCGTTTGAAGGTAATCGTCAGCAATTACAAATAGATGAGCAAGGCGTCGGAACAGCCAAGCGAGCGGTAGCTGATAATCTGACAATTTTACAACAGCAACAAAATCAACTACAGTATGTAACTGAAAAAATCGAACAATACGAAGAACAAGTGGCGCCATTTGCCGACTATTTACAACAGCTTCCCAAGCTCCGTGAACAAGTGGCATTATTAGCACAAGTAGAGAAATATGAGAGAGCGGTTGCATCAGCAGAACAGGCTGTTTACGTAGCGGATCACCAATATCAAGATAATAAGCAGACGCTGCAACAGTTAGAACAACAATGGATTGCGAGTCAGGCAAGGATTTTGGCAGCACAACTCAAAGAGGGAGATCCGTGCCCAGTGTGTGGGAGTACGACACATCAAATAACACATAATGAGCAATTAGAGACAATTGAGGAAGCACAATTAGAGTTATTACGAGCGAAGTCCAAGACGGATGAACGTACGTATTTTGAAAAAGAGGCAACATTAAAATCAGCAAAGATCCTTCTTCAAGAGGCAATAGAACAAATCGATGCTAATCATATCTCTCAAGGTCAACAAACAGAACTAAACGCTGCGTTACAACATGTCGAGAAGCAGGTCGCTCTGTTAAAAGTGGTTAATGATCAGCTGGCTGTCTCACGAAATGAGCAAAAGAGTCAACGTGAAAGAACAGAGCAGCTACAAGAGAAACAAACAAAGCTAGAGCACTATTTAGCTGAACAGCAGAAGGCGTTAACAAAACAACAGGTAATTGTGGAAGAGCAACAAAAGCACATTCCTGAAAACCTTGAAACATTACAGGCGTTAAAGCAGGCTATCGCTGACATTGGGGTACAAAAAAATGCCTTACAAACAGCTTGGCAGGCTAGTCAGCAAAATTTACAATCTGCAAAGGAAGCGGCGAGTAATGCGGTAATGGCTGAGGAACTAGCAAAAAAAGCATATGAGGAGATTCAAGTTAGTCTCAACGAAAAACGTGAACAATTTTCAATAAGTATGAAAGAGGCGGGCTTTGAAAGTTATCAAGCGTATGATGCGGCAAAGCGTAGCATGATGGAAATGGAAACTTTGCGTAAAGCTTGTAGCGATTATGTTTTGCAGCTACACACATTACAAATTCAAATTGCAGAAGGCACCAAGCAGCTTAATGGGAAAGAGAAGAAGAATTTAGCACTATTAGAGGATTCGTTAGAGAGGCTTCGTGAGACGTACGAGGAAGCATTTAATACATTGCAACGGACGAAAGGTTTTGCACAGGCTTGCGGTGACTTTAAAGTGAAAGTAAAAGAAACGGCTGAAGAAATACAATTGCTTGAAAAAGAAGCTGGGCGTGTCAAGGAGCTCCATGCTCTATTGAATGGGCAGAATGTAAAAAAGCTTTCCTTTGAGCGCTATATTCAAATAAACTATTTAGACAAAATTACAGCAGCAGCAAATATTCGTCTGTACCATTTATCGAATGGGCAGTTTGAGCTTCGACGATCAGATCGATTAGAGAAGCACGCTAAACAAAGTGGGCTTGGTCTAGATGTGTACGATGCCTATACCGATCAAATTCGTGATGTCAAAACATTATCTGGTGGAGAAAAATTTAATGCCTCTTTAAGTCTTGCGCTTGGAATGGCAGATGTCATTCAAAGCTTTCAGGGGAATATTCGAATCGATACAATGTTTATTGACGAAGGTTTTGGTTCGCTTGATGAGGAAGCACTGAATAAGGCGATTGACACACTGATTGATCTACAAGAATCAGGTCGTATGATTGGCGTTATTTCGCATGTAGCTGAACTAAAGGCTTCCATGCCTGCTGTTCTACATGTTGAAAAAACCTTGAGTGGACATAGCAAAACACGATTTGAAGTGAAATAGAGAGAAGGCGTTTTCCTTTGTAACAAGGATACGCCTTCTACTTTATTTTCTACGGGTTGTTGGATTAGGGGGTGTGCCTTTTTTAGCGGCAACTACTTTTTTGACGATTGGAATCACAATAGGTGCTAATTTAACAGCAGTTTTTACGAATTTAGATACTTTCATGATATACCAGCTCCCCTTTATTATTTCTACCTGTTTGTCCTGCACTGATGAGGGCTCAGATGATCATTTGATGCGTGAAAATCAAGCCGTCGTAAGTGCCCAATTGGTTCAACTAGTAACCGTTGGGATAAAAAAAGTCCCAACGGTTAAGTTCCCTTTAACCCGAGAATGAAACATAAATACTATCGGATAACGCGTACAGCTTGAACGATATTCCATATAACAATTCCAAGAGATACGAGTAAGTAAATCGCAAAAGCAGCAAACCAAATGATGATGAATGTATTATCGCTTACGTCAGGTTCAAACGTAGTCATTGACATTGATGAAAACACGAAGACGATAAAGAAAATGATACCGAATAGAAATGGAATTAAGTGTGAGATAAGCGCTCGGATTGAATGGCGCTTCACTTCATGTTCTTTTGACACAAAATAAACAATTAACGGCACAATAAAAGGTGCGAAAAATATGCTGAGATAACTAAATGCAGATAATATTTTTTGGTTCTCCATAGTAGTCCCTCCTTTTTATTTATTTACGCATGAGAATCTTGAAAGTTTCAAAAAATTAATGAAGAAATGGTTGTAATCACAAAAGTGTTTGCGTACAATGAGGATGTTCAAGCAAATTTAAGATGTAACGACCACAAGGGGAGCTGATGATGTCAGCTGAGACTGGGCACGTAATGCCTTTACTCTTCGAACCTGTAAGTTAAAGCTTGCGTAGGGATGTGGATAGAAACCGACACTTTTACGATGTGAGGCTCTGTCCTGGCATCGTTTTTTTATCTTCATTCATCTGGAAAGCCCTCTCCTCTATAGGTAGCAGGCTGAAGATGATTGTAGCTCTTTTTAGGAGGCTGTTCCAATGCCAGCCGTATGAAGAGCAAGCTTCCAGTTAGTGTAACGGATTTTGACAAGGAATCAATTGAGGGAATTAGCCTAAATTTGTAGGATGATGTGTTTTTCGAAATGACCGACATCAAGGCGCCCTTTCTTGCAGAACTAAACACTTGTCAATCCGAACGCAATTAAGTGGAAGCATAATAGATTGCCAGATTGAGCACATATTTAAATAACTGATTTCTATTCCTGCTCTTGTATCCTACATCGGAACAAAGGAGAGAATAATATTATGGACAAAAAAAGACTATTAATGCTGGTGGAGATTGCGATTTTCGCAGCGGTGGGTCTTGTACTCGATCAAGTTTCTTTTAAAGTATGGGTACAGGGTGGCTCAGTTAGTCTTGTGATGATACCCATTATTTTAATGGCATTTCGCTGGGGTCTCTTTGCAGGATTGACAACGGGCTTACTAATCGGCGTTATGCAAACAATGTTCGGTGCGTATATTGTACACTGGCTTCAAGGTTTATTGGATTATGGTGTTGCCTTCACGGTAGTAGGTATAGCGGCGCTTGTACGTAAACCTGTACTTGAGGCAGCGACAAATTTAAACAAAAAGAAGATGGCTATTTATATTGTCATTGGAACCGTCTTAGCAGGCTTTTTACGTTATTTAGCACATACGATTGCAGGAGCTGTGTTCTTCGCTGAGTATGCTGGCGAGCAAAATGCTTGGATATATTCCATTCTTTACAATGGCACATATATGCTACCTGCAACAATTTTAACAGTAGTCGCAGGTGTTCTTTTATTTACAGCAGCACCACAATTAATGCAACGAAAATCGTAAAGAGTAAGCCGTCTGTTCCTCTATAGTGCAGGCGGCTTTTCTGAGTTAATTAGCGCGTATTGTTCATTATTGTATTGTGGTTGTGATATATTAGAGTGTATATATTAGATGAAAGGGACGTTAAAAATGATTGTAAAAACGCAAGAAGAGATTGAAGCCTTTAAAAAAATCGGTCGTATCTGTGCTGAAATTCGTGAAGCAATGAAGGCTGCTACCAAACCAGGTGTGACAACACTTGAATTAGATGAAATTGCAGGTCGCATGTTTGCGGAAGCAGGAGCTATTTCTGGTCCAAAGGGAGAATATGATTTCCCTGGTTACACTTGTATTAGTGTGAATGAAGAAGTAGCGCACGGTATACCAGGAAGCCGTGTTATTAAAGACGGCGATATTGTTAATATCGATGTGTCCGGTTCGCTAAATGGCTATTTTGCCGATACTGGTATTTCATTTGTAGTCGGAGAAGGTTATGAAGATAAAGAAAAACTCTGCCGCGTAGCGAAAAGTGCTTTTGATCGTGCGATGACAAAGGTAAAAGCTGGCTCTAAATTAAACCAAATTGGGAAAGCTGTTGAGCGTGAAGCTTATGCCAACGATTTAACAGTCATCATGAACTTAACAGGTCACGGTTTAGGCCGTTCTTTGCATGATGAGCCCAATCACATTTTAAACTATTACGATGCATGGGATTCAACGATTATGAAAGAGGGAATGGTGTTAGCGGTAGAACCGTTCATTTCAGCCAAAGCAGAGCATATCGTCGAAGCTGGTGATGGCTGGACGTTTGTTACACCAGACAAATCATTAGTTGCCCAAATCGAGCATTCGATTATTGTTACAAAAGACAAACCAATCATTTTAACAACATTAGATGAAGAGTCAATTTAGTTAAAAAGTAAATACGAAAAAATCCTGCTTACCAAGTTATTTCTGGTAGGCAGGATTTTTTTTAATAAATTGTATACCGACAAGAAGCACACCACATAAAAACAAGGCTGCTGTTGTCACGAGTAATTCATCAAAGCCATTATGTAATGCAATACCTATATAGGCCCAGATAAAAACGCTCGGATAGACAATATCAAAGTGATGAAAGCGAATATGTAGCGCTATGGCAACGCCTATAGTCAGTAAGATAACTGCCCAAAGTGGATTGCTAAGACCAAAGCCGTTCCATTCATACGATGTTAATGTAAAACTTGCATTTGTCATCAGGGTAAATGTCGCCCATGCGAAATAGATTGAAAACGGCACTCGACCTGTCAGCGCATTATTGCTAAGTGGGTACGTATTGTACAGTAAAAATAAATAAATTACTAATATTAACGTAGTCAAAAGTGACACGATAAATAATTCCTGATGCCAAAACACTATGGCAAACGCCTGTAATATACTGACGCTACTAAAGAGAACAGTCTGTTTAATAGTTGTCTTTTTGAAATTCATAACTAACCAATAGCCGAGTAAAAAGTAAACTACAATCCAAATTACATAACTAACATTAAAAGGTGCAAACATAACGGGAAAACGATTAGAGATTTCTAACGAAGATTGACCATTTATTTTTATGAAATAGGATGAAAAGGTTAGGATGAGTGCGACAATATAAGAAATTGTCATCAAAATAAATTGAGGCATGGTTTCCTCTCCCTTCGTGTTAAATTGTATAGGGAAAAGACAAATAAGTATAGGACTGTCACAAATTTTCTATTTTCATTATAGCGGAAATTGGCAATAATGTATCGTCTTGTTTCGCCAAATTTATCTACAATTTGCCATTTGGATAGGCATCCATATATTTCTTTAGTACAATAAGATTATCCAAGTGTAAGGAGTGAAGTTTTAATGACTCAAAATTTAAAAAATCTAGACCTATCAATTGAACTAGATAAAAAAATGTATAAAAAGAAATTAAAAGTACTCCAATATGAAATGTTAAATGCCCAGCAGTTTTTACTGAACAATAAAATCGGGCTTATTTTAGTGTTTGAAGGTATGGATGCGGCAGGTAAGGGTGGCGCGATAAAGCGTCTGATCGAACGTGTAGACCCACGTGGTTATGTCGTGCATCCAATTTCTGCACCTCAACCACATGAACTTCGCTATAACTATTTACAACGTTTCTGGAGGAAGTTGCCACAGCATGGTCAAATCGCTATTTTCGACCGTTCGTGGTATGGACGTGTGTTAGTAGAGCGTATTGAAGGTTTCGCAACAAAGGACGAATGGGCTCGTGCATACGAGGAAGTTAATCAATTTGAAAAGCTTCTAACAGATGGCGACTATATTATCGTGAAGTTCTGGCTTCATGTGTCAGATGAAGAGCAGTTAAAACGTTTTAAAGAACGCGAACAAGATCCATATAAATCGTGGAAATTGACGGATGAAGACTGGCGAAACCGTGAAAAAACACCACAGTACATTGAAGCTGCAAATGATATGTTTGATAAAACAGATAAAAAGAATGCGCCATGGATTTTAGTGGCAGGCAACGATAAAAAACATGCGAGGGTTCAAGTATTACAAGAAACAATTGCACATATTGAGCAGGAAGCACAAAAACGTGGTTTACATTTAACCAATGTGTTAGATAAATCTTATTTAGAAGATGCTGAATCGTCTAGCATGGAAGTATTACGAGAGCAATCGAAAAAAGAAGAGCAAACAAAATAAATAATCGGAAAGATGCTGTGCTAACAAGACATGAGCTGTTTTAGTTGTAGCAGCATCTTTTTTTACATACAATAAAGTAAAACTTCAATCAGCGGGGTTTTGCACTAATGATTCGTTGAAAGCAATAGGACTTTTACGGCCAGTTAATCGCTCACAAAAGTGATAAGTACGACGGATTCAACTTGAGGTGGTCGTCTTACTGACCGTTGAGGCGAGATGAACATGTACTGACAATTATCGGAAGGCAAGTGTGGAGATATGGTATTAAAAATTTGGAATCTACTGAGGAAAAAGGGTGGAAATGTGGTATCGATTCAAGGGGGAAAATGCTACGTTCGCACATTCCAAGAAAAAGATGCACAAAATTTATCTGGTCTCGTAAGTCGCAATAAATACTTTTGGTCTACATATGAACCATTACAACGACCTGAATACTATACAGTGGACGCTCAATATAAAAAAATTCTAGAAAGCTTGTATTTAATGGATTCAAAGCGAGAATTTTCTTTCGGTATCTATGAGCAAGGTACAAATAACTTAATTGGGCATATTGCTCTCTATGCTGTAAAACGTTTGCCGTATTCAAGTGCATTTGTTGGCTATGCAATGGATGAGATTTATATAGGAAAAGGCATCGTAACAGAAGCAGTAGAATTGGTCGTTCGCTTTGCTTTTGAACAAATTGGCTTGCATCGCGTGGAGGCATACGTATCAACACAAAATAACGCTTCTATCCGTGTTTTAGAAAAATCAGGATTTCAACGAGAAGGGCTCCTAAGGCAGCTTTTGTACATTAACGGGCAATGGGTGGACCACTATATGTATGCGTGTGTAGATGAATCATCATGAAAAAGATGTGACTATCCTTCGAGATATCGACAGATAGTCACATCTTTTATTTTTAAAAGTATAGTTTAACTGCACGATTGAATATGCTAACACGACATCACATTGAAACCATGAAGCACAGAGCAGAAATGATTATTGTTTATTGCCGTCTTCTATTAAATCAAGACGACCTGTATTTGGATCGATTACTAAGCCGTGAACAGGCACATTTTTTACCATTAGTGGGTGATTACGAATTGTATCGACACTTTTTGTCACACTAGTCGCTACGTCACCGAAACCACGTAAAAACTCTTTTAAATCAATCCCTGAATATTCCATCATTTTAATGGTTTCTGGGTTAATACCACGCGCTACCATTTTGCTTAGCATAGCTTCTGGATCCACCGCACTCATACCACAGTCATAATGCCCAACGACATATACTTCATCTGCTTGTAGTTCATATACAGCTACAAGTAAACTACGCATAACCGCACCAAATGGGTGACTAACTAATGCCCCTGCACTTTTAACGATTTTAACGTCACCATTGCGTAAATTCATAGCTTTAGGTAATAGCTCTACAAGTCGAGTATCCATGCAAGATAAAACAACGATTCGCTTATCAGGGTACTTTGTTGTAATAAAAGGCTCATATTTTTTCTCTTGAACGAAATCCCCATTAAACTCTAAAATATCTTTTAACATTGTCATGAAAGATTGCTCCCTTCCTTACAGAAATATTTTAGAGCAAAAATATAAATATGCAAATAATAATGACAATTTTCGCGCAATTTTATGATAAAAAAAAGGAGTTTAGTAATTTATTTAGCGAATCGAAATAAAGATGTTACAAAAATGTGAAAAAACAGCTACGGTAAGTAGCTGTTTTGAATAGGCTTAGAATTTTTCGTTTGGCTTTGGATCTACAGTTACTGAAGATTTAGAATCTAAACCAACTTGTAGGTAGTGAATGAAGAATGCAACAGAAATTAATAAAACGACTGAAAAGCCAAGTACAGTTGTGATGAACATTGAAAAGCTCCTCTCTACTAATAAATCTACTATAATATTTACTCTCATTATACAATAGGTTGCTATGAAAATCTAAGGATAATTTATGACATCCATAACATACCTTGGCTAGAATACTATAAATAGGTGTCTATTTCTCTAGAAAGCCCAATTGCCATTGCGGAAAATTGGTTCGATTTGACCATTGTCCATTATCCCATCAATATTCATATTAGCAGAGCCAATCATAAAGTCAACATGTGTTAGGCTTTGGTTGAGACCATTTGCAAGTAACTCATCAGGAGACATATCTTTACCACCCTCAATACAAAATGCATAAGCGCTACCAATGGCTAAATGATTCGAGGCGTTTTCATCAAATAATGTATTGTAAAATAATAAACCTGATTGAGAAATAGGTGATTGATGTGGGACAAGTGCCACTTCACCAAGATAGTGAGCACCCTCATCTGTTGCAACAAGGGATTCTAAAATTTCTTGCCCCTGTTCAGCCTGCATCTCGATAATTCGTCCTTCTTTAAATGTTAATGTAAATTGATCGATAATATTACCACCGTAGCTTAATGGCTTCGTGCTAGATACATAGCCGTTTACACCTGTTTTTAACGGAGCTGTAAAGACTTCTTCAGTCGGCATATTTGCCATAAATGATTGTCCTTGTGTAGTGACACTACTACCACCTACCCATATATGTTTTTTTGGTAATGTAATAGTTAAATCAGTACCTGTTGCAGTATAGTGCAGTGCTTTATATTGTTTATTATTGAGGTAATCAGCCTTGTCATGTAATAATTGGTCATGTGTCCGCCAGGCATCAACTGGATTTTCTAGATTTGTGCGTGTAGCAGCGAAAATTGCCTCCCATAATGCCTCCATTTGTTCAGCTTCAGGTAAATTTGGAAAAACCTTCGCTGCCCAATTTTTAGAAGGTGCAGCAATAACTGACCAGCTAAACTTATCTGATTGCATTAAGCTACGGTAGTTTGCAAGTGCCTGACCGGATGCTTTTTGGAAGGTCATAATTTTCTCGCCATCAATCCCTTTTAGTAGGTCAGGGTTTTGCGAAATGATACTTATAAACGCAGCACCATGCTCAGCTAACCATTCACGTTCTTGAACTTTCCAAGGAGGGAAGAAATCGAATGTGTCTTTTGGTGCTGATTCAAAACGTGTCCGAACAAGTTCATCATCAGATATATCGACAAAAACTTGTTTTGCACCATTTTCATAAGCGAGTTTAGTAATTATCTGTGCTAATTTTATGTTATCCGTCGAACAACTCATATAGAGATATTGATTTTTCTGGATATTTACTCCTACTTTTACAGCTAATTCGGCATAACGTAGTAAATTTGTGTTAAATGATAATAACAAATTCTTAGCTCCTTTCGATTATGGACAATTTAGTGTACTATTCTTAATTCAATATAATCAAATATGGTCGAAATGTGAATAAAAAGCATTTATTACATCGAAAAATTAATGAATTACATTTATACTATATTATATCTTTATTTAAAATATGGAAAAATAGACGACATTAAGAGTGTAAGAAGATTTGGAGGTCCTAGAATGGATATATCGTCGGTAGTAGGGTTAATCATAGCGTTTATTGCGCTATTAACAGGAATGGTGCTGAAGGGTGTAAGCTTAAGTGCGTTTTATAACCCAGCAGCTATCCTAATCATCATCTTCGGTACAATCTCCGCTGTAACAATTGCCTTCCCTGTGAAGGAGTTAAAGCGTGTACCAAAGCTATTTAAAATTCTTTTCAAAGAAACTAAATTAGCAGATGATATTGAGATTATAAAAATGTTTTCACAATGGGCGGACTTAGCACGCCGTGAAGGGCTATTAGCACTTGAAAGTAAAGCCTCAGAAATTGAAGACCCATTCTTAAAAAATGGTCTTACATTAGCTATTGACGGTCAAAATGCAGATTATATACGTGACGTATTAACTGAAGAAGTAGAAGCTATGGAAGATCGTCATGCAAGTGGTGCTGCAATCTTTACACAAGCAGGTACATATGCTCCAACTTTAGGGGTACTTGGTGCGGTAGTAGGGTTAATCTCCGCATTGGCAGATATGAATGATATAGAGAAACTAGGGCATGCGATTTCGGCTGCCTTCATGGCAACTTTATTAGGTATCTTTACAGGTTACGTATTATGGCATCCTTTTGCTAATAAGTTAAAACGTAAATCTGCTGTTGAAGTAAAGCAAAAACGCATGATGATTGAAGGTATTCTTTCTGTATTAGAGGGAGAAGCGCCACGTGTAATTGAACAAAAATTATCTTCTTATCTAACGATGGAAGAGCGTCGTCAAATTTCTGGTGAAAGCGGGGCGGGCGGCCTTGGCAAAGAAAGCTAAGAAGAAAAAGCATGATGAGCATATCGACGAGTCTTGGTTAGTGCCTTACGCAGATATTTTAACGCTGTTATTAGCGGTATTCATTATATTATTTGCCTCAAGTTCGGTCGATCAAGAGAAGTTAGATAAAATGTCAGCAGTATTTAGTCAGGTATTTGATGGTGGAACGAGTTTTCTAGAACAGCCTTCACCGGTTCAAACGCCCGATGCCCAAAATGATGAAACACCACAGCAGACGCAGCAAAACTCAGCTTATTTAAAAGATCAGAAAGAGTTGGCGGAAATCAAGGACAGTGTTGATAATTTCATCGCGGTTAATGAGATGGAAGGTCAGTTCGCAACAGAAATGACGGATGAAGGTTTATTAGTAACAATTCGTGATAGCATACTATTCGATCCAGGTAAAGCAACGATTAAACCAGAATATATTCCAACTATTCAAGAGCTTGCGGCCGTATTAGTATCAGATCCAGCACGTAATATTGTTATTACAGGGCATACAGATAATGTTCCTGTAGGTCCAAATTTCTCGTCAAATTTAGAGTTATCATTAATGCGTGCTTCAAATTTCTATCTTGAACTAACAGCTAGTAACGCACAACTAGATTCAAAGAAATTTAGTGCTAAAGGTTACGGTGAGGATCAAGCCATTGCACCAAATGATACGGCTGAAGGCCGGGCGAAAAACCGTCGTGTGGAAGTATTGATTCAGCCATTTGTCGCAGAAGACGGTTCATCTACAACAAATAAGCAATAAATAAAAAAGCTATTAGCAACAGGCTTTATGCCATAGCTAATAGCTTTTTTTCTAATTATTTACGTAGTGAGCCTAATTCTGCAACGATAGCTTGCATTTCACTCGGGCTAAATGTGTCGCGCTTCATAACCATTTCGTAGAGATAGACTAGATCTTCATAATTTGCTTCATCGAAATTCTCTGATTTCATCGCATCGACATTTACCATGCGAAGTTTATCTTTCATTTGATCGACCATATAAATAACATTTTCTTTTGATGGTATTGATAAATCCATTTAGTTAAACCTACCTTTCAAAGTCCTCGCCAATATCATTTCATTGAATAAAAAAATTGTCAACACTGTATTTAAGCATTGCTTTAAAAATAGGTTGTTATTGGGTAGAATAAAGGCAGCAAGTTGTTTATTTGTCATTTATAAGGGAATATACAGTACACAAGTAGGGGGTTTTTAATATGGGACAAAGTAAATTATTAGCATCCATCATTATTGGTGCCACAGTGGGTGCGGCATTAAGCATGCTTGATCGCACAACACGTGAAAAAACAGTAGCTACTACGAAAAAGGCGACTGCAGCAGTATCGTATTACGCAGCGAATCGTGGCGAATTACAAGATTTAATAGAGGAAAAAGTATTAGCTGCTCAAGTGCTCTGTGAAAGTGTAACCGACAACGTCAACATGGTAGCAGAAAAAGTTGATGAATTTAAAGAATTACCTTCCACTATTCAGGGTATGATCAGTGATACAAAATCTGCCTTCTCTTCACCAAATAAAGAATAAGTTGTAGTAAAGGAGGAGATTTGTATGGAAAAGAAGAAAGTCTCGGTGAATACAGCATTTGGTTTAGTCAAATCGTTTGTCTCTCCAAATGAAGATTCTGTAGATGTCATGACGCCAAAGGGCTTTGTACAAGATTTGATGCTACGAATACAACGCGTGGAAATATCAGCTCTTGCCGCACAACTGGCGTATTTCTTTTTACTATCTTTCTTCCCACTACTTATTTTCCTAGTTACACTGTTACCATATCTAAATTTAGAAACAACACAAGTTTATTCTTTTTTAGTGAATGTCGTGCCAGATGAAGTATATCGATTGATCGAAAATACATTAAACGAAGTATTAACAAATCGCAATAGCAGTTTGTTATCCATTGGTGTAATCGGTACAATATGGTCCGCTTCCAAGGGAATTAATGCCTTGATTAGGGCTTTAAACAAAGCCTATGATACGGAAAGCAGGGGAGGCATCTTAGATCGAGGGTTATCCCTAGTCTTTACAATAGCGTTTGTAATCGTATTAGGTGTCGCCCTGCTATTACCGGTTTTTGGACAACAAATTGGACATTTTTTATTTTCGATAGTCGGAATAGAAGAAGAATTTGCATCCCTTTGGCATAATATACGCTTGTTCATGCCACCATTACTGATTTTTGCTGTTTTAATGGGCATTTACTGGTTTGTACCGAATACAGATCCACGTTTGAAATTAATGGGCGTGTGGCCAGGGGCAATGTTCTCTACACTTGCTTGGTTGGCAGTAACATATGGTTTTTCTTTTTACATTAGTAATTTTGGAAACTATTCTGCTACATACGGTAGTATAGGCGGTGTCATTATTTTAATGCTATGGCTGTATTTCACAGGAATGATTTTAATATTTGGTGGTGTATTGAATGCCACAATGCAAAAAAGAGCATTACAAAAATAGCCGGATGAGCATCGCAAATTACAAAAATTATCATGACAATAACACAGCCCCACTATCACAATTTTGTGATGTGAGGCTGTTTTACGTATAGGGAGTAGCGTGACTAGCGTTGGAAAAACACTGCTGTTATACATTTTTATTAAGCATACGTAAGCCATTTAAAATAACAAGAATCGTACTACCTTCATGACCAATCACACCTAGTGGCAAGTCAACAAGCTGTAAAAAGTTAGAAGCTATTAATAATATAATGATACCGATAGAGAACATGATATTTTGTTTGACGATACGTTGCATTTTGCGCGATAGGCGAACAGCATAGGCAATCTTAGATAAGTCATTTTTCATTAAAACTACATCTGCAGTTTCTAAAGCAACGTCGGTACCTTCTCCCATCGCAATGCCAGTAGTGGCAGTTGCTAAAGCAGGAGCATCATTAATGCCATCTCCAACCATGCCTACGTATTTATATTGACGAAGAAGGTCTTTCATTTCAGTAACTTTTGTTTCAGGAAGACATTCCGCTACATAATCATTTACGCCTGCTTCTTTTGCAATGACCTTTGCAGTTTTTTCATTGTCGCCTGTGAGCATGACTACATTAATACCTAACTCTTTTAGTAATGTAATGGCTTTTTTTGCTTCATTACGAACAGTATCCTTTAAAGCGGTAAGTGCAACGATGCCTTCGTTGTCACGAATGAAAATAACTGTTTTTCCTTCTGCGGCAAGTAAAGCTGCGGCACCATCTGCAAATGCATGGGCTTCTTCTCTGCCTACAAAGTCTGGTTTCCCCACTAAATACTCCGTTTCATTGACAAAGCCCTTTATCCCCCAGCCAGGTATGTCTTCAATAGTTGTCTGTGCATATTGCGTGAAACCTTCAGCTTTTGCATAGGAAGTGATGGCTTGTGCTAATGGGTGATTCGACTGTGCTTCAATACTTGCAAGGATGCTCATTGTCGTACCTCTATCCAATCCTTCGCGAACGATGAAATCAGTGACGACTGGTTTCCCTAGTGTTAAAGTACCTGTTTTATCTACTGCTAATGCACGTAATACGCTTAAATGTTCTAAATGTAAACCGCCTTTAAATAGCAAGCCATTTTTAGCTCCGTTTGAAATGGCAGCTAGTGTGGCTGGCATAATCGATGCGACAAGCGCACAAGGTGATGCAACTACTAACAAGACCATTGCTCGGTAAAACGTTGTTGTCCAGTCCCAACCAAGTAAAAAGTGGGGGAGAAACATCATAAGAGCAACCGTCAGTAATACGAACTTTACATAAGTACCTTCAAATTTCTCGATGAATTGTTGAGAAGGTGATTTTTCACTTTGCGCACTTTGCACAAGGCTAATAATTTTTTGAAACAATGTTTCAGAATTTGGCTTTGTCATTTCCATTGTAATCGCACCGTTTAAGTTGACTGTTCCTGCGAATACCTCATCGCCTTCGCCTTTAGCAACAGGGAGAGGCTCACCGCTAATAGCTGATTCGTCAATAGAAGACTGTCCTTTGAAAATCACACCATCTGCTGGTACACGTTCACCAGGTTTAATAAGTAGGTGGTCACCAATAGTTAATGTAGCAACTGCAACTTTCATTGGCTCAAAGCCACCACGTACTAGCCAAGCCTCTTCAGGTTGTAAATTCATCAGTGCTGAAATTTCACGATGACTTTTATTCATGGCATATGTCTCTAATGCACCACTTACAGCAAAGATAAAAATCAAGATGGCTCCTTCAGTCCAGTAGCCGATTGCAGCTGAACCGATTGCGGCTAATACCATAAGTAGTTCGACATTCAACTTTTTATCTGCAAGTGTTTCTTCAACACCTTCTTTTGCTTTCGCAAAACCCCCGACACAAAATGCAATCATATATAAAAGAACGGAAGCGGTTGTTTGATCGCTAGAATCCAAACGCCAAGCAAGTAAAATGAAAAATCCTGCTACGATAGCGGCAATTAGTTCAGCATGTTCTTTTGCTTTCTCAATTAGATTAATATTTTCTTGATTAGAGTAATCCATTTATATCCCTCCTGATAATGAAAATCAATATCAAAACCCTTAATAAACAAAGAAATTCAGTTTTTTATAGTTAGAAAGAAATTTTACTTCTTTCTTTGTAATTTAGAATTATTATAACAAAGGAATTTGGAAAAAGAAAGTAAGAAGTTGATGAGTATCGTTAAAGGCTGTCAATGAGGCATCGAATTATTTAGTTGATCACCTTTGCGCGGGGGTGATGCCATTTTGGCTGAGCGTTTTCCGGGTGTGTCCGCTGACTGGCTTTGGGGCAAACAGCATGTTTGTCAGACGTGCGGATACTCCGCTTTAAGTTAATGGTTTTTGCTTTACATACAAAAGATCTTTTCGATAATTTGTCCAGAATAGAAAAAAAGGCACAGAATATTCACTAGGAATATTCTGTGCCTTTAAATGTGCGCCCGGCATGCGTATGAACTATAGGGTGCAAGTCCCGAACCCCGAAGACAGAAGTAGAGGTTAGCCAAGAGCAAGGGTGTCCGTGGCGACGCGGAATCTGAAGGAAGCTGGAGGCAAAACACCGGTCCGAGGAACACGAATCTCATATAAGGCTAGGTATGATTGGATGAGTTTGCATTACAAAACAAAGTCCTTTCTGTCGAAGGTCATATCGAGTAAATGAGGCGGATAGATGGTGTGAAAGTGCATACGCTTACCCGGGGAGGTCTGATGGAAACGTGAAGTACCCTTCATAACCTACTTGGTGACAAGTAGCTGAACCATCAGAAGTCAGCAGAGGTCATAGTACGAAACTTTGCGTTATTCATCTTAATTGAACCGCCGTATACGGAACCGTACGTACGGTGGTGTGAGAGGTCGGGAGTTAATCACTCCCTCCTACTCGATTTTGTGCAGAAATTACAATTAATTATTACTTAAAATAACTAAAGGAATGCTAGCCTTATTAGAAAATGCGTTCAGCGTGAAGGGCTAGTTTCTCTAGCGAGGATTTGTCTACATCAGCGTGTAATGAGTTACCGTGTGAATCCATTGTAACGACTGCTGTGAAGCCTTCAACATTTAAATGCCACATAGCTTCTGGAATACCAAATTCCATTAAGTCAACGCCATCTACACCTTTAATACAATCTGCATAGTACTGTGCAGCGCCACCGATTGCATTTAAGTATACGCCACCATGTTCGCCAAGAGCTTTTAATGTTTTTGGTCCCATACCGCCTTTACCAATTACAGCACGGATACCAAATTTTTTCATGATGTCTCCTTGGTATGGCTCCTCACGAATAGAAGTAGTTGGACCAGCAGCCTTAACTGTCCAGTTGTCCTCTTCGTCTTTGGCCATTACTGGGCCGCAGTGATAAATAACTTGTCCATTTAGATCAACTGGTGCATCATGACTCATTAAGTGATGGTGGATTGCGTCACGGCCAGTATACATGCGACCAGTGATAGCAACAACGTCACCCACTTTTAATGCACGAATTTGTTCTTCAGTAATAGGTGCAGTTAGTTCAACTACATCTGTTGAATTATCTTCTGCTGTTGCAGCAACTTCATTTTCTTTGAATGTGATTTTTTCACCATCTTGGTAGTGCCAGTTAATGATTTCACCTGTTTCAGGATTGATGTCGATTGCCATACGACGGTATGCCCAACAGTTATATGCTACAGATACATAGAAAGAAGCAGGAATACGGTGCATAACGCCTATTTTACAGCCAAGTAAAGTTGCTTCACCGCCGAAGCCCATTGTACCGATACCGAATGTATTTGAAGTTTTTACTACATATTCTTCTAGTTTTGCAAGATCTGGATTTGGGTTTGTATCTTCTACATGACGGAATAATTGTTCTTTTGCAAGATCATATCCAGAAGAACGGTCACCACCGATTCCAACACCGATGAATCCTGCTGAACATCCTTGACCTTGTGCTTGATATACAGAGTGAAGGATACACTTGCGGATACCATCTAAGTCACGACCAGCGCGGCCAAGGCCATCAATCTCACATGGTAAGCTGTACTGGATATTTTTATTTTCACAGCCGCCACCTTTAAGAATTAATTTAATCGTAATATAGTCTTTTTCCCATTGTTCGAACTTCATAACAGGTAGACCATCACCAAGATTATTACCACTGTTTGCGCCAGTTAATGAATCAACAGCATTTGGACGTAATTTAGCGTCAGCCGATGTGTCATTAATAGCTTTTTTAATGGCTTCTTTAATTTCTAATTGGTTTACACCAACAGGCGTGTAAATTTTGAATGTTGGTAGACCAGTATCTTGACAGATTGGTGATACGTTATCTTCTGCCATAATAATATTATTTGAAATTGTGTCTAAACTCATTGCTGCACGTGTGCCAGCATTTTCAGCTTCTTTGGCCTTTTTAATAGCGCGACGCACGTCTTTAGGTAAGTTCGTAGACGTTTCAGTAATTAAATTGTAAAGACTTTTCTCCAAAGTTTGTAGATTCATTTGGTATTGCCCCCCATAGAAAAAATTGATTATTTCCACACTACATTATACTCTTTTAGACTAATGAAAAAAAGAGTACTTCTACTTGTACTCGGAATTAAAGACGCATTCATAAAAAAGACACTTGCTAACAAAGAACGTTTGTTCTAAAATGGTGGTAAAACTACTTTAGGGGGTACGTGTATGTCTGTAAAGAAACTTGAATTACCTGAAGCATTTGAAAGATTTAGAGAAGTGATGGAAGAAACGATACAACCATTTATAAATATAGTAACAGAGCAACGAAAGACATCCTTATTTGAAAGCAAATTTGAAGGGGAGCCGTATTTTCCGCTGACAATGGCGTATCCGAAAAATGCCGAAGGGCAACCATTAAAACTATTAGCGCAAATTAATTTTGCATATGTGCCGAAGCATGTGCCAAACTTTCCAACAGAGGGAATTTTGCAATTTTATATCGATGCACATGATGATGTTTTAGGAATGAATTTTGATAATGGCCAAAATCAGCAAGGTTTTCGTATCATTTTTCACGAACAGATTGAGGTGGATGCGTCACAATTAATACAAGACTTCTCATTTGTCGATACTAACAAAGAAGACATGTACTTTCCGGTTGAAAAAGAAATGGCGTTGTCCTTTGAAACGGGTTATGAAGCATTATCTGCAAATGATTTCCGAGGCACTACGCACTACGCAGCTATTTTTGCGTGTATAGAAGAGGATGATGATCTAATGGATGAGTTTTATGAAACATTGGATAGCACTGGTCATAAAATCGGTGGTTATCCATTTTTCACACAAGAAGATCCTCGAGCATACGGAGAAAATACAGATTCGCAGATTTTATTATTACAGGTGGATAGTGTGGGAGACCACATAATGTGGGGAGATGCCGGAGTAGGCAACTTTTTTATAACAGAGGATGAGCTAAAGCGAAGAGATTTTAGCCGTGTTCTCTATAATTGGGACTGCCATTAAAAAGCAAGCGGGTAATAACACCCGCTTGCTTTTTACAATTATTTTTCACGAGCGTTGAATTGCTCCATTTTGTCTTCTAAATCATCCATCATTTGAATTAAACGATCGATATCTTCTAACTCAGTTGTTTCAGGATCGATGGCATCTAAAACTTCTAAAAAAATTTCAAGACGTTCTTTTAAATAGGTCACTTGTTGTTCTTTATCAGTGATTGGCTTTGACATGCATACACCTCATTTCATCCATTCCATAGTAGCCGATTTTATGTTAAATTTCAATGCTTAGGCAAGAACCTAGGACTAAGTGATTATTTTAAAAAACTAGTAATCTGAATATTTACAATATTGTTGTGCTGTGTTAATGTTGTATTAAGAAATAGTAAAGGAGCTGATCAAAGAAAACGGTGAACTCTAACTCGAAAAGGAGGGAGTTTAAACAAGTAATCGGTGTTGTAAAAAAAGCCGAAATTCGTGTTTATACAAGTTGAATGGAGATAAGTGTTAGTTAAGCCTTAGCGTAAAATCACATGTGGTGAGCGCTAAGGCTTTTTGGTATGCTGTTATGTGGAAGATGAATTGATGTTGGAGGAAAAAATGACGTACTTCTCAGATTACAGCAGAAAAAGATTTGCTATTTTAGTGTTAATTGTATCGATTTCAGGTTTTTCACAAGGCATGCTTTTACCACTTATTTCGATTATTTTTGAGCGAGATGGTGTATCCTCCGCATTAAATGGTTTAAATGCGACAGGGCTATACATAGGAACTTTATTGATTTCACCGTTTATCGAACAGCCTTTACGAAAATGGGGCTACAAGCCAATTATCTTAATTGGAGGTGCACTTGTTTTCGTCTCACTCCTCGTCTTTCCTTTATGGAAAAGTGTGACATTCTGGTTTATCCTCCGTTTATTCATTGGAGTAGGGGACCATGCCTTACACTATGCGACACAGACGTGGATTACTAGCACAACGGACCATAAAAGCTTAGGGAAGGGAATGGCGATTTATGGCTTGTCCTTTAGCATGGGTTTTGCAGTTGGACCATTGATGGTACGCCTGATACAAATTTCAGAAGCCATGCCATTCATTGTGTCATCTATTATGTGTTTATTTGCCTGGTCATTTGTTTTCTTCTTACGCAATGAAAAGCCAGAGCGTTTAACTGGTGACATGAATGCGAGGGGATGGAATCGTTATAAAGCCGCGATTTTATTTGGATGGATTGCATTTTTAGGACCATTTGTTTATGGATTTTTAGAATCCTCATTAAACGCCTTATTCCCTGTATATGCATTGCGTAAGGGTTTTGAAGTCGACATGATTCCGATAATTTTATCGGTCTTTACGTTTGGTGGTATTTTAACCCAAGTGCCACTTGGTGCACTGGGCGATAAAATCGGACGGCGGATTGTCCTGATGACAGGCTCATTTGGCGGGGCCATTCTTTTCGCTATTGCAAGTTTTTTAGAACATTCACAAATGGCAGTGGCTATCGCATTTTTCTGCGCGGGGACACTTGTCGGTTCGATGTTTTCACTAGGTATTACATATATGGCTGATTTAACACCGAAGGAATTGCTACCAACCGGAAACCTTCTTTGTGGAATTGCCTTAAGTATTGGTAGTTTAACAGGGCCATTTTTAGGCGGTATCTATCTAGAATTCGTAAAAAATTATAGCTTCCTTTTACTAGTGGCACTGCTATTGTTAACTGTAGCACTTGTTTTACTCATATTCGGGAAAAATAAAAACAAGCGACCAATGACAGTTTAATGTCGTGGTCGCTTTTGTATGTAAAATAAAAGAGCGGGGCTCATCTCCCGCTCATAAAAACAAAAAACGCCCAGCAAATCCGTGCTGTAATGGCGTTTTTCGGTGTGACACGGATGTTCCGTCCATGCCACGTAGGTTTGGCACCTAAGAAATCATTATACAGAAAATCTGCGCAGAAATCAAATAGATTATGAGATACCCGCGGAATAAGGTGAAATACCCGCGAAAGCACACAAGATACCCGCGAAACAAGAAGGAATACCCGCGGCACTAGAAGAACTACTAAGCAAAAAGAGCGTCTCAAAATTTCTTTGAGACGCCCTTTTTTATTACTTATTCTTCAACACAAGCTTCGCTACACATTCCACTTGAACAGAAACAGTTCCATCACTAAATAATTTAGTTATTATCGTTACCTTTTAGATTTAAAACACTCCACACAATAAATACAAATCCTATTAATAAAGAAATAATACTGAGTATCAATAAATTATTGGGAACATTTTCAAGAAACACATTAAATTCTTCTGTAGACCAAGTACCACTAAGTGAGACACCAATCGAAGCGCATATGTACCTAGTCGAATAAAGTATAGCCGCGATAATAAGAAAAATAGAACCATAAATACTTTTAATCATAACTTTATTGCTCTTTTCTTTTTAAAATTGAACTACTCTATACTGACGTTCTACCCATTGTTCAGGGTAAACATATTTTGTATCATAAGTTTTTCCACGACTATCATATTTTTGTTCTTGTGTAACTTTATACTTTTTGTACACATGTCTATATTCTAAACGGTAATTTCCGCTATCATAAGTCTTAGAACGATAACTTACTGATTCCGACCATGATAAAGTAACATCGAAACCCACTACACTTTCTAGTTTTTTTACTGGAATCTTAAGTGTACCAGAATATTTATGAGCAACAGTTTTAGTGTGAGATGCACTCAATGATCCTCCACTTACCGTAGAAGCTCCAGCATAATTCCATGGGCCATATGTTAAACCTTCATAAGTTGAAGACGTACCAAACCACATTAACTGTCTTTCAAATGGAGTAATTTCAAATGGAGAAATCTCTTCTTCAAAAGGAACCTCTGTACCTATTAATTCATCATCAAGAACCACATCTGTAAAATCAACAACTACTTCACCTTCTGCTAATCCAGAATTGACATCGGCATCTAATTCACTTGCAGACGATTCTGTAACATTAATAAAAAACAGTGTTAATATTAATGTTATAGAACAAAAAATAGATAATAACTTACTGGAAATTTTCATTTTCTTCTCTCCCTCTGATTATTGATAACTAATACTCTTTAGTAAGAATCGTTAAAAACTGTATACTCTTAGTTCTCTAATTTCCATAAATTCAAAAAACAATTCATGTAAATTTTTCCGATTCTTCTAAAAAATACCTATTATTAATATAATCTATGGAGAAGTAAAAGTCTATTGTTTGTTCTTCATTACCCATTATCAGTGTAACTTATCTCTGATTTTTAATCTTCATCATCTACTCGAACGATTGAATTCCTCGGTATCATCTAAATTCAATTGTTTATCTAAAAACTGTAGGAGAGGCTATAAAAAGAAAAAAAGCGTAGTCTACAAAATGTAGAGTACGCTTAATCCAGTCGCCAAAATTATAAAAAATTAAATATCATTTTCGATGTTCTGCTTTAAGAACCATGTTGCAAATGCATTCCACCTGTGCAGTCTGTGCAAACATATCAACCGGTTGAATGTATTCGACATCATACAGCTTTGATAATTCCTGTAAATCCTTTGCCAAAGTCGAAGGGTTACAAGATGTATAAACAAAGCGCTGTGGTTTTAGCTTAAGTACGGTACGAATAAATTCAGGCGCAAGACCTGTGCGTGGTGGATCTACTGTAATTACGTCAGGTGTGAAGCCTTCCTTGCGCCATTTTGCTAAGACACTTTCTGCTGTACCGACGGCATATTTTGTATGTGTGAAGCCATGATTGCGCGCATTTTTGCGTGCATCTTGAATGCTTTCTGGGATGACGTCCATACCGCGAACCTCTTTTGCTTTATCCGCTAGCCATAAACCGATTGTGCCCACACCGCAGTATGCATCAACAATAGTTTCCTTGCCTGTTAATGCCGCTGCTTTTTTGATTTCATCATATAAATGAACGGTTTGTATTGGGTTTAGTTGGAAGAATGCACGAGCAGATAGGTCAAATGCTAATTCGCCAAGCTCCTCATGAATTGTTTCTTTGCCATCAAGGACAATTGTTTCATCGCCAAAAATCAATGATGTTTTTTCACGGTTTATATTTTGTGCAATTGACACGATGCTCGGATCAATTTTTTTAATACGTGTAATCAGCTCAGCCAAATGTGGAATATCCTTACGTGTCGTCACAAGTACGACCTGTGTTTCACCAGTGCGGATTCCTGTACGCACAACGATTGTACGCACTAAACCGTCTAGCGTTCGACCATCGTAGATCGTAATATTGAGCTTTTGTAAAACTTTACGTGTTGCGACTGTAATTTTCGATGTGATGGGGTGTTGTACTAGACAATCATTAATATTGAGTAATTGGTTGCTACCTTCTGCGAAAAGCCCTGCATAAACACGTTTGCCTTCTTTTCGTACTTGGAACTGACTTTTGTTGCGGTAGTTCCACGGATTGTCCATACCCAATGTTTTGCGAACTTCAACAGTCCCAACTAGGGGTTTTGCATAGCGCTCTAATGCTTGAATAACGATATCACGTTTTTCAATTAGTTGTTTTTCATAAGTCATATGCTGAAGCTGACAGCCGCCACACTCATTATAAACAGGGCAAGGTGCTTCCTGACGATATTTTGAGGTATTACGAAACGTTAATATTTCTGCTTCAGCGAAATTACGTTGTGTTTTTGTGACTTGGGCAGTAATTTCTTCTCCAGGAATAGCGCCTTTTACGAAAACGACATTGCGTTTATAAAAGCCAACACCTTCACCGTTAATGCCAAGTCTTTTTATTGTTAATGGGAATTTTTGTCCCACTTCTATTGCTGTTTGTTGCGTCAAGCGTTCCACGTCCTTTAACCTTATTCAGCAAAAATCTCTCTTACTTAGAGAGATTTATGCACACAGTATTCAATTCACTACCGGTAAAGAGCTGCTGAATAAAGTTAAGCTTCCGGCGGATGTCACAGATTTTGAACAGGAAAAATCGTTGTTTCAAAATCTGGACGCAAATACGTCAAGACGTATTTGATTGAATGTCATCTCCCCATTATAACTAAGGAGTAGACGATTGCAAAGCGACAGGGAAATCTTCATACTCTAATACTAAATCGTCGAGCGATAAAAACGTATAGCCTTGCTTCTTAGCTTCTGCAATAAACATTGGCAACGCTTCGGCATTATCTTGTGCTACTGTATGCATTAAAATAACAGCACCAGGGTGAAGTTGATCCATCAGCGCATTGTACGCATAATCTGCTCCTCGGCGCTCATCCTTTAACCAATCCTTAAAAGCAATAGACCAAAAAATATGACGATAACCTTCTGCATTACCAACCTCTAACAATTTGGCATTGAATATTCCTTCAGGAGGACGTGCATATGTTGTACGATCAATTCCTGTTAATTCCCGTAGTTTTCCATCAAACTTTCGCCATTCAGCACGCATGCCATCTCGCGTTAATCTCGCCATATTTGGATGACCATAGGAATGGTTGCCGATTGTATGTCCGTCTTGCACCATGCGTTTTACAAGATCGCTGGCGCTATCTAAATAATGTCCAGTTAAAAAGAAAGTGGCAGGAACTTTTTCTTTTTCTAATGTATCCAATATACTTTCTGTAAAGCCATTTTCGTAGCCATTATCAAAGGTTAAATACGCCACTTTTTTATCAGCTTTTCCCTTATAGATAGCACCATATTGATTGAGCAGTTTATCAAGCTGTGCTCCCGCCTCTGCCTGTTCTCCATCTTTCGCTCGTTTAAAGCCCCAATGATATTCGTCAGAACCAGAAGCAAAAAACGGATTGTAGCTAATTGCAGCGGCAATAATAAAAGTAGCGATTACCGCACCTACTATATGTTGTCTCCACATAAAAACGCATCCTTTCTTTTTCTTTAGGATGCGTTATTTTTTAAGAAATTATCCTACCGCTATTTAACACAAACAAAGGAAAACATAAGAAATTGATGACAGATTGAATTTTTATAACAAATCTTTAAGTGCCTCTTTTAAATGAGGAAATTTAAAGTCAAAATGTTGTTTTTCTAAAAGAGTAGGTAGTACCTGCTGACCTTTTAGCACAAGTACACTTTGCTCACCAAGAGCAAGACGCAGTGCGAAGCTAGGTACAGGCAACCAATGACGTCTACCCATTACATGAGCAATTGTTTTGCCGAATTCCTTCATGCGTGTTGCGTTTGGCGCTGTGACATTAAATGGTCCGTTAATGTTGTCATTTGTAATAGCAAAATAGATAGCACGTGCAACATCCTCTACATGTATCCATGAAAGCCATTGTTTACCCGAACCAATCGTGCCTCCAACATGAATTTTATAGGGCAGCAGCATGGAAGGAAGGGCGCCATTAACACGTCCTAAAATAACACCGAAACGTGCAAGTGCTACACGGACATTTAATTTTTCAGCGCGTTTGGCATGGCGCTCCCAGTCCTGTACAGTCCATCCTAAAAAATCTGTCGCATAGTCGGTAAAGTTTTCGGAATAAGTGGCAACTGTCGAGGTTGGGTAAATGCCGACAGCACTGGCATTAACGAGTACTTTAGGTTTCTGCTTAAGCTCTTCCATTATGCGTACAATTTCTAGCGTAGCATCCATACGGCTCATATAAATGGCCTTCTTTTGTTTTTTTGTCCAACGTCCTTTATTCAATGAAATGCCTGCTAAGTTAACAACTGCATCGATATGGCTCAGTTCCAATTCTGGTCGAGCTCCATCTTTTAGCCACTGTACATAATGAATGCCGTTTTCGTATCTCGAGTTGCTACGTGTTAAAATGAATATTTCATGTCCGTTATTTTGTAATAACTTTGTAAGTGACTGCCCAACAAAGCCTGTACCACCCGAAATAGCGATATTCATAAGAACCCTCCTATTTCCAATTATTGTACCTACACTATACACAATCCTAAGTAAAAAGAAAAAGATGTTATAATGTGATAGATAAAGGGGTGTTTCGTTATGCGTGTTATCACGAAAATTGCGCGTCAAAAAAACAATCCAGAACGCTATAATATATACGTAAATGAAGAATATGCTTTTCCTGTAGACGAAGCAATTCTTATTCAGTTTGGCCTGACAAAAGGGAAGATACTTGAAGAATTTGATATTCAAGAAATAGCTTATGAAGATGAAATTCGTAAAGCATTTAATAAAGGACTAAATTTTCTTTCCTATCAAATGCGCAGTGAACATGAAGTAAAGAAAAAATTGCTCACTTTAGAGTTTGGTGAAGCGGTTATTTTAGAAGCCATCCAAAAGTTAAAGGCATATGGCTTTTTAAATGATGAGACCTACTCCAAAGCACTACTAGACACAAAAAAGGCCACCATGAAAAAAGGACCACGAGCGATTCGCCAAGACCTGATTAAAAAAGGAATCGATAAAAACTTGCAAGATGAGGTACTCGGCACATATAGCCATCAGGAGCAGGTCAAACTTGCGACGCAGCTGGCGGAAAAGGTTATTCGCTCAGAAAAAAAGAAAACGCCGACGCAAATTAAGTCTAAAATTCAAAATTTCCTTATGCGAAAAGGTTATTCTTTTAATATTGTGGATGAGGTACTTGGTCAGGTGGAGATTGAACAAGCAGAAGATGAATGGCAGCAGTTACTTGATGTGCAAGGCGAAAAAGTTTGGAAAAAGTATGTATCGAAGTATACTGGTTATGAACTGAAAATGAAAACAAAGCAGGCGCTCTATCAAAAGGGGTTTCCTGTTGAAGTAATAGACCGTTTTATAGAAGAGAAGGAGAATGAGGAATGAACGAAAAAAACTACGCTGCAATGACGGAGCATGAGTTACGTGAAGAAGTAGCAATGCTAAAAGAAAAAGCACGTAAGGCAGAGCAGCTTGGCATCATTAATGAATTTGCAGTGTACGAGCGTAAAGCATTAATGGCAGCAGCCTATTTAGTAGATTTGGATACTATTGTACCTGGGGAAATGTACCGTATTGATGGCTCAGATAACGATTTCTTTCAAGTGGATTATTTAAAAGGACGTTTTGCTTGGGGCCATCGTTTAGGTGGGGAAAAATATCAAGAGGCTCTACCGGTATCCATGTTGTCACCAGTTAAGGTGGGTAAGTAAATGCAGGAAAAAATAGATAAGCTAACAGCAGAGTTACTTGCGAAAAATCCACAAATGTCAGCAGGTCGAGCGCGTGTTTGGATCGAGCTTTTATGGAGTGATTTCGAATCTACTTCTGCAAAGGCTGGTTATGACTATCGAGGTGCTGATTACACTGAAAATTTAGTACGCCAATTAATCACAAGCTATGGCGATAAGCTCCATGAATTTGCAGGACGCAATCCTAAATATGCCCATTTACTTGATGCAAGTGATGACATCATGCAATAAAAAAACCCTGGCCATCTCAATGGTCAGGGTTTCGTTTTAATTACTTGCTCCAATTTGTAATTTTTTCTGAAGCTTATCCTCGGTGAAAATCCAGCCTGTATAAGAAGTAATAATTTCGTTGTCATCGTCTAAGTGAGCAACAGCAACGAAAGGATACCGATTGTCACTGCGGTAACGAAGATCAATTAATCGCACTTCAGTTAAGCCATTTTCAAGCTCGGAAATTTCCCAGCGATACAATGGTGAAAACGATATAAATGCAGCGAGATTTGGGTCTTTCATTGCAGCTTCAACAGCAGGTGTTTTAGGTAACGGTTTAATCTCAAATTTGTCGTAAATATTAACAGTTCGCCCATAAGCACGCCCAACATAATAGTGCGTTTTTGATTTTGCAGCAATACGCCAATGGAAGAAACGCATTGTAGGTGCTACAATGACATAATCTTCATCTTGAATGGTATTGTGTACAGCTTTTTTTACGGCTTTTTGTATAGCAAAACGTAAAATATAGTAGCCCACAATAATCAGATACATGATGCTGAATGTCCAAACGGGATTTACACCGAATGCCCAAAGTAATATACCAAGGCAATGTAGAGAAAAAATAATAGGATCGAAAGTATTAATTACACCAAGGGCGACCCACTTTCTTGAGAATGGTCGGATAGCTTGCGTTCCATAAGCATTGAAAATATCCACAAAGACGTGTAAGGCTACAGCTAAAAAAGTCCAAAGCCACAAATGAAACACATTTGCATCTTGAATGATAATAGCTAAAACCGCTGTAATTAAGATTGGCCATAAAACTACGGCCGGTAACGAATGTGTAATGCCCCGATGATGTCGAATATAAATAGCGTTGTTGCGCAGCTTTAATACGGTATCGACATCAGGTGCCTGAGACCCAATAATGGTTCCTGCCATAACAGCTGTAAAGGTCATTGTATGGTTAGCTACCATAGGATCAACCAAGGCAAGACCACCAAGGGCTATGCCCATAACGAAATGTGTGCCTGAATCCATAAATATCCACTCCTAGTACGCATTAAAAAAGAGTACAATTTGCATACATGTATATTTCAATAATGTTAATACTTTTTACAGTTTCTAAACGATGTCTAGGCATTCGCGTCACATGCTGGATAAGCAGATAAATTGCCAACATCCACGAATGAGCTTTACTTAATTGTATACCCTTTCTATCATAAATTAAATCGTAAAAAACACGGGAGGTCACTGTGAATTATCCATATGTAGCAGAATTTCGACAATCTTTAGTCGAATGGTTTGAAGAAGAGAAACGAGATTTACCTTGGCGGCATACAAAGGACCCTTATAAAATTTGGGTATCTGAAGTTATGCTACAGCAAACACGAGTTGACACAGTTATTCCTTATTACAACCGTTTTCTGGAGAGTTTTCCTACATTGGAATTACTGGCGGAAGCACCACAAGAGTATTTATTGAAGCATTGGGAAGGCCTTGGTTATTATTCGCGTGCGCGTAATTTACAAGCAGGCGTACGTGAGGTTTTAGAAAACTATGGTGGTATTGTACCTGATAAC
The DNA here is from genome assembly GCF_000392615.1 of Lysinibacillus sphaericus OT4b.31. Lineage (GTDB taxonomy): Bacteria > Bacillota > Bacilli > Bacillales_A > Planococcaceae > Lysinibacillus > Lysinibacillus sphaericus_B. Next base: position 288,473 of record NZ_KB933398.1, read on the forward strand.
CGCCACGATATATCAAAGCTAAAAGGTGTTGGTCCCTATACGGCTGGTGCTATATTAAGTATTGCCTATAATAAGCCTGAACATGCAGTCGATGGCAATGTTATGCGCGTATTAAGTCGTGTGCTGCACATTCATGATGATATTGCTTTACCAAAAACAAAAAAGATTTTTGAAGCGGCAGTTGAGAAACTAATTGATCCCGCACATGCATCTTCCTTCAATCAAGGCTTGATGGAACTGGGTGCACTCATCTGTACACCAACATCACCAAAGTGTTTATTATGCCCAGTACGAAATTACTGCACAGCTTTTAACGAAGGAGATCCAGGAAATCTTCCTGTAAAATCGAAAAAGACAAAAATGAAGCATATTTTTTATAATGTCTTTGTTTGTGAAGATTCCAGTGGTCGCTTTTTGATGGAGCAACGTCCTGCAGAGGGCTTACTTGCTAATATGTGGCAGTTTCCGATGATTGAACAAGGTGAAGATTCCATTGAGACTTTTACGAAGCTCTATAATGTGCAAGTACTAGAGCAACAAGAGATTTTAACGTTTAAGCATGTATTTTCCCACCTAACATGGCATGTTAATAGCTATTATATGAAGTGTAATCCTGTATTGAATGGTCAATGGCTGACACGCGAGCAAATTGAATTATTACCAATGCCAGTTCCGATGTTAAAAATTTGGCAAAAAATAAAATAAAAATTAATGAGCATAAAATTCATCACCTCGGTACACAATAATGAGCGTGGAGGTGAATGAATGATGAAGAAAAATCAAAACAACCCAAATATGCAACCGAATAAAAACATGCAACGTCAAAGTGAAGAATTTGGTTATGAAACAGACGTAAGCGAAGTGCAAAAGCAAAACGCTAAAGCTGAGCAGAAAAAAGCCCAAGCTTCAGGCAACTACGCTAACAAAAACAACCAAAATGCAAGCGAATAATCACTTTGTAACTGCATAATTGCATTTACCTTCTAAAGGAGCTGTCTAAAAATCGAAAAGATGAAAAGACAGCTCCTTTAAAATTAATGAAGCAGGTGTAACGCATGGGTCCGCTTAGGTAGAGAAGCGAATCGCTTGGATTGCGCAAGAGCTAAGTGAACTGTTCTTGTCTTCAACAGTTATATATATCGTTAGTTAAAAAAATTCTAATATAGAAGCTGTTATGGTGAAAATTGCTTTTAGTTTACAAAAATTTGTACATAAACAAAAGGAAGCGATGGAATTTATGGTTTTCAACTACACCTTTCGCGTACAGATTGCTATAATATACTAGAGACTGCTAGATTTAGGTAGCATAGACGAAAAGGTGGGCTTCAAAAATGGCAATACCGGTAGAAGGAGAAACGATACAAATACATAGTTATAAACACAATGGCCGCATCCACCGTGTTTGGCAAGAAACAATGGTTTTAAAGGGAACAAAAAATATCATTATCGGTGCGAATGAACGAACACTTGTGACAGAATCCGATGGTCGAACGTGGCTAACGAGAGAGCCTTCTATTTGTTATTTCCATGCGGAGCACTGGTTTAACATCATCTGCATGCTGCGTGAAGACGGTGTATATTATTATTGTAATCTAAGCTCACCATTTGTTTTCGATAATAATGCGATTAAATACATCGACTATGATTTAGATATTAAGGTTTTTCCTGATATGTCGTATACCCTTTTAGATGAAGATGAGTATGAGCAACATCGTCAGGAAATGTCTTATCCAGATGTCATCGACAAAATTTTAAAGCGCAATGTTGATAAATTAATTAGCTGGATTCAACAAAAAAGGGGACCCTTTGCACCTGATTTCATCGATGCTTGGACGAATCGTTATAAGTTCCAACTCGATATGCAAGCAGATGATTGTTAGTATTGCCTATTAGTTTAACTAATAGGTTTTTTTGTACCTTTAAACAAAAACGCCGTCTTCCTATTTGGTAAAAATCCGCTTCGCTTTCACCACATAAACCATTTTGTAGCTGCAGTTTTTCTGTCCCGCTTTCGGGCGATAAATTATCACAGAGCGTGACGACTTTAGTCTTCGTCCCACTTGGCGCTCCCTGCTGGATCTCTTGCTTCTCTGCACCTGACGCCAAGTTTACCTCCCGCTGTCGTAGCAAAAACGCTTTTGCCTGCGCTACGCTACACTCACACTTTAGTCATAAATCTGCTTCGTAGCAGGATATATAAAATTCACCTTTGTATCAAAAAGTAGCATAACACGATACTTCTAAGAATATTGTTATTACCTTTAGGACAGCCTGTTTCTTGTATACACGAGTATCTATGTAAGGATAATAGTTGGCCATATAAACTAATAGAAATCCAATCCTTGCATATATCTTTTAGGTATTTTTAAAATAGTTCGCATAAAAGTTGTCTTAACTGTACTTCATACGAAATATTGCTATAATACGTAAAGGCATTCACTGTTGAATGTCTATTTTCTTTTTCATGCCTAGATATTTACATTATAAGTAGAGCTGTTTCCATTAAGCGCAATGCTTAGGGCTCCTCAACAGCTAAGGCTAAAAAGATGTCAATCATGTCGTGATACACTAGTTTCCTTTACGTGTATGTCAGCTGGCATGAATGCGTTTTTCTAATAAGGATGTGATGAACATTGGGTAGCATGAAGCGATATATGCGTTTTGTAAAACCTTATACATGGGAAATTGTTTTAACGGTATTAATTGGTATTGTGAAATTTGCCATCCCGTTATTTATTCCATTACTCATAAAAATTGTGCTAGATGATATTATCGGTGCAGAAGATTTAACGAATACAGAAAAGACGAAAGAACTGTTCTACTGGCTAGGTGGCACGATTATTGTGTTTTTTATCATTCGTCCACCGATAGAGTATTACCGTCAATACTTTGCACAGCACGTGAGTAACAAAGTACTTTATGATATTCGCAAGGAAATTTATGCACATTTACAGCGACTAAGTTTGAGGTATTATGCCAACACAAGAGCTGGAGAGGTTATTTCACGTGTCATTAACGATGTGGAGCAAACAAAAACATTCGTCATGACAGGTTTGATGAATATTTGGTTAGATCTTGCGACGATTGTTATCGCAATTGCTATTATGTTTGCAATGGATATTAAACTTACTCTCGTAGCGCTGTTTGCCTTTCCATTTTATGCGTTAAGTGTGCGATTTTTCTTTGGCAAACTGCGTACATTAACGCGTAAACGTTCACAGGCTCTTGCTGGCGTGCAAAGTTATTTACATGAACGTGTTGCTGGAATGAGTATTATTAAGAGTTTTACACTTGAGAAGCATGAACAAACATTATTTAATGAGGCAAATGGCGAGTTTTTAGAAAAGGCATTGGACCAAACAAGATGGAATGCCAAATCCTTTGCAGTCGTTAATACTATAACCGACGTTGCACCACTACTTGTTATTGCTTATGCTGGTTACCAGGTGATTAATGGGGAACTATCGGTCGGAACTATGGTTGCATTCATTGCCTATATTGAACGACTTTATGGACCACTTCGCCGATTAGTCAGCTCCTCCACAACATTGACCCAATCGATTGCCTCAATGGACCGAATGTTTGAGTTGATTGACGAGCCTTATGAAGTGAAAAATAAAGAAAAGGCATTGGATCTATCAGATGTAAGAGGTGGGGTACGCTTTGAAAACGTGTCGTTTCAATATGAAGTGGATGGTTCGCAAATTCTAAATGATATCGACTTCACCATCAATCCTGGAGAGACGGTTGCATTTGTTGGCATGAGCGGTGGAGGGAAATCGACGATAATTAGCCTAATTCCTCGTTTTTACGATACGACGGGGGGAACAGTTTATGTGGATGGATGCAATGTACAGGATGTAACATTACATTCATTACGCTCCCAAATTGGAATTGTCCTTCAAGATAATATTTTATTCAGTGACTCAGTAAAAGAAAATATTCTAATGGGGAAACCAGGGGCGACGGATGAGGAAGTGATTGCTGCAGCAAAAGCTGCCAATGCACACGACTTCATTATGAGCTTGCCAAATGGTTATAACACAAAAGTCGGCGAGCGTGGGGTGAAATTATCAGGTGGGCAAAAACAACGTGTTGCCATTGCCCGCGTATTTCTAAAAAATCCACCGATTTTAATATTAGATGAAGCCACATCGGCACTTGATTTAGAAAGTGAAGCGCTGATTCAAGAATCGCTTGATCGACTTGCGCATGACCGAACGACAATTATGATTGCTCATCGACTTTCTACAATCACCCACGCAGATAAAATCTTGGTCATTGATCATGGACAATTAACAGAAAATGGCACACATGATCAACTGATGAAAGCGCAAGGCACATACTATAATTTATTCCAGGTTCAACACTTAGATTAACAATTAGGAAGCTGTTTTAAAAGTGAAATTCACTTTTAAGGCAGCTTTTTTATCAAGATTGACTGTAGTTTTCATATTTTGTATTCATTATAGTCATAGGTGTGTTCTAAAAGGTAGTAATAATATATGAATACTCCTAGCCTGTTACTTTTTGATGGGAAGGTAAAAATCCACGCAGATTTCTGCTAATGACATTTGTAGCGCATGTGCAACGTAAGCTACTGGAAGCAACGAACTATAACAAATTGATATTATTTTTCGAGAATACTATCCTTTAAATAAGGGATAATTAACATAATGCAAATTATGTAGAAATTTATTGTTAATTGCAGAATAATAATGATTGAAAGAGAGATGATTATTAGTTAGAATTATCTGAAAATATGGAATTAAAAGTTTTTTAGTGTATTATATTCTATAAATTAGAATCTTATTAAAATATTGGTAGGATGGAGCGGTGAAATATGCGGAAAAAGCTGTTAGAAATAAGAGGTTTACAGACAACCTTTTTCACAGATGATGGACAGATTCCTGCCGTTGATGATATTGATTTTTCGGTTCATGAAGGTGAAATATTAGGCATTGTAGGGGAATCAGGTAGTGGCAAAAGCGTGACATCCTTGTCGATTATGGGGCTAATTCCATCACCACCTGGAAAAATAACAGGTGGACAAATCCTATTAGATGGCGATAATTTAGCGACATTTACAGATAAACAAATGCAGAAAATTCGAGGTAAAGATGTGGCAATGATTTTCCAAGAGCCGATGACCTCTTTAAATCCCTTATTTACAATTGGTGATCAATTAAAAGAGGCAATATTAATTCATAATCCAAAATGGTCGAAAAAACAAGCATTTGCACGAGCTATTGAAATTATGAAACTTGTAGGATTACCACGCGCAGAGGAATTACTTAAAGATTATCCGCATCAATTATCAGGTGGAATGCGTCAGCGGGTCATGATTGCCATGGCACTTGTTTGTGATCCGAAGGTATTAATAGCCGATGAGCCTACAACAGCTCTGGATGTAACGATTCAGGCTCAAATCCTGCAACTCATGAAGGATTTGAATAAACGTTTGAATACAGCTGTGTTGTTAATTACGCATGATTTAGGTGTTGTAGCAGAAACATGCGAGCGCGTCATTGTGATGTATGCTGGGCAAATAGTAGAAGAAGCACCTATTCATGATATCTTTACAAATCCGAAGCATCCCTACACGCAAGGGCTCATTAAATCAGTGCCAGATATGCGCTATAAAAAGGACAACCTCTATTCTATTCCTGGGAGTGTCCCAAAACCAGGAGTCATTAGGGTCGGTTGTCGTTTTGCGTCACGTTGCGAATTTGCGATGGAGCGTTGTCTACAGGAAACACCGCCATTATACGAAATGTCAGGGCAGCATAAATCGAGATGCTTTTTACTGGATGAACAGGAGGTGGTGCACTATGACGAAAGTGTTATTGAAAGTTGATGGGTTAAAAAAATATTTTCCTATACGGAAAGGCATTCTTAACACCCAAGTGGGAAATGTAAAAGCAGTTGATGATGTTTCCTTTGAAGTATTTGAAGGGGAAACATTAGGAATTGTGGGCGAATCAGGGTGCGGTAAATCGACAACGGGTCGATTATTAATGCGTTTACTTGAGCCGACAGATGGAGCCATTGAATTCGAAGGTAAAATGATTTCAGAATTATCAAACAATGAAATGCGGAAAGCACGTAGAGACATTCAAATGATTTTCCAAGATCCTTACGCATCACTTAATCCGCGTCATAATATCGGCAAAATTTTAGAGGAGCCGCTCATAGTTCATGGGATGGGGAATTCGAGGGAAAGAAAGCAAAAAGTATTAGAACTGCTTCAAATCGTTGGATTAAATGAGTATCACATTAAACGCTATCCGCATCAGTTTAGCGGAGGGCAAAGACAACGTATCGGTATTGCTCGTGCTCTTATGACGAATCCACGTTTAATTATTGCGGACGAACCTGTCTCTGCTCTTGATGTGTCGATTCAAGCCCAAGTTTTAAATCTCATGCAGACACTGCAAAAAGAATTAAAGCTAACTTATATTTTTATCTCACATGATTTAGGGGTAGTACGTCATATTAGTAATCGTGTGGGGGTGATGTATCTAGGGAAGTTAGTAGAGCTGACAGCTAGTGAGAATTTGTATGCGGAGCCACTTCATCCCTATACTCAAGCCTTGTTATCATCTGTTCCTGTGCCAGACCCTACGTTTGAACGCGAACAGCTCATCATATCTGGAGACATTCCAAGCGCATCGAATCCACCAAGTGGCTGTGCTTTCCATACAAGGTGTCCTTTTAAAATGGAGGATTGTTCACGGGTTGTTCCTAAAATGCAAGAAGTAAAAATGGGTCATTATGTTGCCTGTCATCTTTATGATGCGCTGCAACATTAAATGATATAAAAAACATTAGGGGGAAATTTAATGAATAAAAAAAAGCTTTGGTCATTAAGCGTAATGCTGATCCTGGTTCTCTCGACAATCTTAGCTGCATGTGGTGTCTCGGATAACAAGGATACTGGTACTAAAGATACATCAACAGGTGGGGACTCAGCCAGCAGCGGTGGGGCTAAAACATTAGTATACGGACGTGGTGGTGACTCTGTCGCGCTAGACCCAGCTGTAGTAACTGATGGTGAATCATTCACAGTGACGGCCAACATATATGAAACACTTGTTAACTTTGGTGAGCAAGATGTAACGATTCAGCCAGGGTTAGCAAAATCGTGGGAGCCATCAGAAGACGGTTTAACATACACGTTCCAATTACAAGAAGGTGTAAAATTCCATGATGGTACGGACTTTAATGCAGAAGCAGTTGTGAAAAATGTTGACCGTTGGAAGGCTGGCGGCGATAAACATCCTTACTTTAGTTCTCAATTTGTAGTTGGTGACAAGCAAGTAATAGAATCAGTAACTGCTGAGGGGGACAACACGGTTGTTTTCAAGTTAAGCCAACCACAGGCACCATTCCTTAAAAACTTAGCAATGTCTCCATTTGCAATTGCTTCTCCAACAGCATTTGAAGCAAATGAAGAAGGATTATCTACGGACCCGGTAGGTACTGGGCCATTCAAATTTGTGGAATGGAAGCGTAATGATTCTATTACAATCGAGAAAAACGCAGATTACTATCTTGATGGTCTTCCAAAATTAGATAAAGTCATTTATCGCTCAATTCCAGATAACTCTGCACGTTTAAATGCTCTTAATGCAGAGGAAGTTGATGTAGTTGATGGCTTAAGTCCATCTGATAAGGCATCAATCGAAGCAAATGCAAACTTACAATTAATTGAACGCCCATCGATGAATGTTGGTTATCTTGGATTAACTGTAACACGACCACCATTTGATAATGTGAAAGTGCGTCAAGCTGTCAACTATGCAATTGATAAGCAAGCTTTAGTGGATGCATTCTATGAAGGATTAGCTGAGCCAGCAAAAAACCCAATGCCTCCAGTAATCTCAGGCTATAACGAAGCTATTACTGGCTATGAATATGATCCAGAAAAAGCAAAAGCGTTATTAGCTGAAGCAGGCTATGACGGTAAGGAAATTGAACTATGGGCTATGCCTGTACCACGTCCATACATGCCAGATGGTCAAAAAGTGGCAGAGGCGATTCAAAAGAATTTGGCGGATGTTGGCATTCCATCGAAAATCGTTACATTTGAATGGGCTACTTATTTAGAAAAAGCTCAAAATGGAGAGGCTGATGCGTTTTTACTTGGTTGGACAGGTGATAACGGGGATGCAGATAATTTCCTTTACACATTGTTAGATGGAGATAATATTGGCTCTAACAACTATACATTCTATGACAATCAAGATTTACACAAAGTATTAGTTGCTGCACAAAGTGAAATTGATGAAGACAAACGTAATGAACTTTACAAGCAAGCTCAAGAGATTATTTCTGCAGATGCTCCATGGGTTCCGCTTGCACATTCAATTCCTATTTTAGCTGCAAGCTCAAAAGTTTCTAACTATATTGCGCATCCAACAGGTTCTGACCGTTTAGACGCAGTAGATATAAAATAAACGTAGTAGGATTTAGGATGTCGCTTAATCATAGTGACATAACAAGCTTTTTACAGCAGTAGGCTTTGTCTATCGTTGTAGAAACGGGTTGTGACTATGTTTGTCACAACCCGTTTTTCTGTATGAAAGACCAATCATCAAAACGTCAAAACCGTTTGGTGAAGGCAGACCCTTTCTACAGTATGTGTATAGACTTCGATGCTTTTCGTGGCAAAAGTATAATCAGAAAATAATAGAGAGGTGAAGAACATGCTTCACTATATGGGGAGACGTTTATTTCAATTAATCCCAGTTTTGCTTGGAATGTCTTTTATCGTCTTCATGTTAATTCGCGCAATTCCTGGTAACCCTGCACAAGTTATTTTAGGTCAACAAGCGACGAAAGAGGCGGTTGAGGCATTAAACGCAAGTTTAGGATTAGATAAGCCATGGTATACACAATATTTTAGCTATTTGGGTGGCATATTGCAGGGGGATTTAGGTATGTCATTGCGTACGAAGATCCCGGTATCTGAGGAGATTTTTCCGTATTTAGCGGCTACAGCGGAGCTCGCCTTATTTGCGATGATCATTGCAGTGATTGTCGGGGTGAATGCAGGAATTGTTTCTGCGTGGTTCCAAAATTCATGGTTTGATTATCTGGCAATGGTTATAGCCTTAATAGGTGTCTCTGTACCGGTTTTTTGGCTAGGATTGATGGAACAATGGGCGTTTAGCATTAAGTTAAACTGGTTTCCGACTTCTGGGCGAGAAAATGTACGTGACCCTATAACCGCCATTACCCATTTTTATTTACTTGATACGCTCATTCAAGGTCGTTTCGATCAATTTATTGAGGTATTAAAGCGATTAGTATTGCCAGGATTGGCACTCGCTACAATTCCAATGGCCATTATCGCTCGCATGACACGCTCATCTATGCTTGAAGTCATGCGCTCTGACTATGTACGCACTGCTAGAGCTAAGGGACAAAAAATGTTCATTGTTGTCTATAAACATGCGTTGAAAAATGCCATTATTCCCGTGTTAACAGTTATCGGTCTGCAAACAGGGTTACTCCTAGGTGGTGCCATTTTAACCGAAACGATTTTCAGTTGGCCAGGTATTGGACGTTATATTTACGAAGCAATTGGTTTCCGAGATTATCCTGTCATTCAATCAGGAATTTTAGTAGTCGCATTTATTTTCATCATGATTAACTTAATCGTAGATTTATTGTATACAGTAATCGATCCGCGGATTAAATATAAATAGGGAGGAGCTGCGGTTATGGCTGGAACAGCAGATGTAAGAAAAGAAGCAGCACAAAATCGTGCTGTAGGTCCTTGGAAAGAAGGCTGGCGTAGCTTTAAAAAGAGTAAAATCTCCCTAGCAGGCGCGGGTATTGTAATATTTTTTATTGTGCTTGCTGTATTTGGTCCTATGATTGCTCCTCAAGGCATCAATGAGCAGGATTTAACGAAAAGATTACTAGCGCCATCAAGTGAACATTGGTTTGGGACAGATGATTTTGGACGTGATATTTTCTCCCGTATTATCCATGGCGCACGTATTTCGTTGAGGATAGGTTTTTTTGCAGTAATTCTATCAGTTGTCGTAGGGAGTTTACTTGGAATTATTGCAGGCTATTATGGGAAATGGATCGATACGATTATTTCACGTATCTTTGATATTATGCTAGCTTTTCCTAGTATTTTACTAGCAATCGCTGTAGTAGCGGTGCTTGGGCCGTCACTACAAAATGCTTTAATTGCAATAGCAATTATAAATGTGCCAAACTTTGGCCGTTTAATTCGTTCCAAGGTATTAAGTGTAAAGGAAGAGGAGTATATTGTCGCTGCGAAAGCAATTGGCATGCGCGATATGCGTATTCTGTTCTCACACATTTTACCAAATTCCATGACGCCTGTTATTGTGCAAGGTACACTGGCTATTGCAACGGCTATTATTGAAGCAGCAGCACTGGGTTTTCTTGGGTTAGGTGCTCAAGCGCCAGCACCAGAGTGGGGAAAAATGCTAGCGGACGCACGTATCTATTTATTGAATGCACCGTGGACGATGATTTTCCCTGGTCTTGCTATTATGCTAACGGTACTAGGCTTTAACTTAATGGGAGATGGATTACGTGATGCGCTCGATCCGAAGATGAAAAGTTAACAAAAGTGTAAAAAAACCTTCTAATTCTTATATTAAGAAGGTTTTTTTGTTTTCAATAGAAAATTTAGCTAGTATACTACTAATTTTTCACAAAAATTTTCAAGAATGTTAAATGATTTAAACCTTTTCGGGGCCATTAATTGAATTTTTTGTCATGTTATTTTAGACTTGAGATAGGCTGAATTTATCTTTTTATCGAAGTAGTGAAAATGGGATATTACTTTTATAAACGTATAGAGTATGAGGTTAATTATAAAAAAATGTACATACGTTTTTCAGCTGAAGACACATTCAAGATATAGGAGGATGTTGGCATTGGGAATTAATTTACAAAAAGGACAACGTGTCGATTTAACAAAAGGTAATGCTGGTTTAAATAGAATTAAAGTGGGTTTGGGCTGGGATCCAGTAAGCCAAACAAAAAGTGGTGGATTTTTAGGTGGCTTATTTTCTAGTGGCGGTAGCGGTGGCAGCGGTAAAAATGTTGACTGTGATGCCTCGGTACTAATGCTTCAAAATGATAAGTTAGTAGCAAACGATGATGTTATTTACTTTGGAAAATTATCAAGTAATTGTGGTTCTATTCGACATTCAGGCGATAATTTAACGGGTGATGGCGATGGTGATGATGAAGTTATTACAATTGATTTAGCGGCAATACCAGCACAATACACTAAAATGGTGTTCGTCGTTAATATTTATGATGCAGCTGGACGCAATCAACATTTCGGTATGATTCAAAATGCATATATTCGTGTGTATGATGACAAGACAGGAGCCGAACTAATTCGTTATAATTTAACTGACAACTATTCGGACTTAACGACGTTAGTTTGTGGTGAAATTTATCGCCACGGCACAGAGTGGAAGTTTGCGGCTGTTGGTAGTGGTACGAATGACTTGAAACTTGGCGACGTAGCTCGAAGATATCAATAATAATCTTTCCTGCAATCAGCTATTTTTTGTACCGCAAGTAAAGCTTTATTAAAAGCTAAGCGACAGATACGGAATAGTTCTTAAAGTATTGATAAAAGCTAAAGAAAATAGGAGGAATTTAAAATGGGTATTTCTTTACAAAAAGGTCAAAAAGTAGATTTAACAAAAACTAATCCAGGTTTGTCAAATGTTATTGTAGGTTTAGGTTGGGACACGAATAAATATGATGGTGGAAATGATTTTGACCTAGATTCATCTGTGTTTTTACTTGCTGACACAGGAAAAGTAGCAGACCAAAATGATTTTATCTTCTACAACAATACTATTGGTGGTAATGGCTCAGTTGAACACTCAGGAGATAACTTAACTGGCGTTGGCGAAGGTGATGATGAGATAGTAAAGGTTGCATTAACTCAAATTCCGGCACATGTTCAACGACTTGCATTCACTGTTACAATCCATGATGCAGATGCACGTAACCAAAACTTTGGTATGGTAACTAATGCTTTCATTCGTATTGTCAATGCGGCAACAAATGAAGAAGTAATCAGATATGATTTAGGGGAAGATTTCAGCATTGAAACAGCTGTTGTTGTAGGTGAGTTATACCGTCATAATGGCGAATGGAAATTCAACGCAGTTGGAGCAGGTTATCAGGGTGGTTTAGCTGCACTTTGTAGTGACTATGGATTAAACGTAAACTAATACTTCACCTTATACAAGGAAGGGAGATTTTCTAAATGGGTATTCAATTAAGTAAAGGGCAACGTATTGATTTAATGAAGCAGGATCCAGGCTTAAATAATGTAGGTATTGGTTTAGGTTGGGATGTAAAACAATTTGATGGCGGAAATGACTTTGACCTAGACGCCTCTGTGTTTTTACTAGATGCATCTGGAAAATGCCGCAATGAGCAGGATTTTATTTTCTACAATAATTTAACAAGTTCAGACCAATCTGTCGTGCATACAGGTGATAACCGTACGGGTGATGGCGATGGGGATGACGAAAAAATTCTTGTAAACTTAAAACAAGTATCTCCTCAAATTGAAAAAATAGTAGTGACTGTCACAATCTACGATGCAGAAGGTCGCCATCAAAACTTCGGACAAGTTTTAAATGCTTATGTTCGTTTAACGAATGAAGACTCAGGTTCAGAAGTCCTTCGCTATGATTTAGGGGAAGATTTCAGCATTGAAACAGCAGTAGTATTCTGTGAATTATATCGTCACAATGGCGAGTGGAAATTTGCAGCTGTTGGTTCAGGCTACCAAGGTGGTCTTAATGCGTTAGTTAACGCATATGGCTTACAATAAAATATAATTTAGTTTATTGGTAAATGTTACAGATGTTGAATTGTATATGTACAATTCAACATCTGTACGTTACTTTACCTGCTATATGCGTATCGATACCAGGGGAATACCATACGAAGTGTTCTTGGTTATTTGAATCGTAGCATTTTTACTAACTTTTGGTATACATAAGTTGAATAAGAAGGTAACGTAACTAAAGGCACTGTATTGGTCTGTAAAAAAGCAGGCTAATACAGTGCCTTTTTCCACAAAGATAATTCTTTTGATGAGGGAGAGAAGTAGATGCAACATTTTGCAACTGAAGCAGAGGCTATCTTTTATAAGAAGCCTCAACCATTTACAAAATTGGATACCTCAGATATTTTAGCCTATACATTAGGTGCAACTTTATATATGCCTGCCTCGATGCCTCATATTTTAGAGATGGTTCAATCTCAAAAATATAAAGAACTGACTTCTTTTGTCATTGATTTAGAAGATGCAGTGGGAGATGCAGAGTTAGCGGAATGTGAAGAAAAATTAATAACAGATATTAGCGCACTCTATACTCTTTATGAAAATAAAGAAATTCAGCTACAAAATTTACCTCTTATATTTATACGTGTACGTAGTGTTGAACAATTTGCATTTTTAACATCTGTCTTAGGAAAACATCAAGCAGTCCTAACTGGCTATGTGTTTCCTAAATTTTCTGCGGTGCAAGGAGCTAGCTATTTTGAATTGCTTGAACAAACGATTCAACAGCATCAGCTTACGTTATTCGGCATGCCAATTTTGGAAAGTCGTGATATTTTGTATAAGGAATCTCGTATGGACTCATTGTTTGCGATTAAAGAAGTACTTCAACAATACAGAGAACGTGTCTTAAACATTCGTATTGGTGCAACGGATTTTTGTGGAATATATGGTATACGTCGTCGTGTAGATTCAACGATTTACGATATAGCGGTTATTCGAGATTGCATTGCAGATATTGTCAATGTGTTAGGTCGTGAGGAAGACGGTTTTGTTATATCTGGACCTGTATGGGAATATTTCAGTAATCAGCGTGTATTAAAGCCAGAATTGAGAGTGACTCCTTTTAGTGAAAAAGGAGCGCTACATGCACGACAAGCATTACTCGATGATTATTTAGATGGCTTGATTAAGGAAGTGTTAATGGATAGACAAAATGGTATTTTAGGTAAGACCATTATTCATCCAAGTCATATTCGTGTCGTACATGCGCTATACGTAGTTTCGTACGAAGAATACCTAGATGCACTAAGCATTGTAGAGCATAATGATGGTCAAAAAGGTGTGATAAAAAGTCATTATGCCAATAAAATGAATGAAATGAAGCCTCATACGAGGTGGGCGCAGCAAATTTTACGCCAAGCGCATGTCTATGGTGTATACAACGAATCTGTAGATTTCGCGTCCCTTTTATTGAATACTGAAGTAGGGGGAAGTTTAGATGACACAACGGAAGAGCAGATTGAATATTTTTCAGGACTATGAAATGGCTATTTCGCTAACCCATAATCCGTATAATTTTGCAATAACAGATTTGTTTAAAATGGCAACACGTATTAATAAAAAAAGACAATTTTTATTCGTCAGTACCGTCCTTGGCAAGCATTTAGCAGTACGACCGCAAGTGCCAATGCTAACGGGGACACTGCTAGCAATGATGTATCATCAAAAGCTTGTTGGTGAGGAAGCTTCGTTACTTCCAACTGTTGTACGAGCACTCAAGCAACCGCAAAATGTGCAAGAAATATTACAACGAGTAGAAGCACAACCACTTGAACTGCTAGAGGAAACATTATTTATTGGTTTTGCGGAAACGGCGACAGCACTTGGTCATGCCGTATTTAATGCTTTTGGATCAAAAGCGATGTATATTCATACGACACGTGAATTTCTACCTGAACTTGAAGCATTTGTGACTTTTGAAGAAGAGCATTCACATGCAACGAGTCATCGCGTTTATTGTGAACAACCAGAAAAATTACTACAAGCCAAACGTATTGTATTAATAGATGATGAGATTACAACTGGAAATACGGTTGTCAATATAATTGAAACACTACGACAAAAGTTCCCTAATGTTAAGCATTACTCTGTATTATCCATTTTAGATTGGCGTTCTGCCCAACAGCAAGTTTACTTTAACGACATGGAGAAGCAATGGGATGTAACGATTGATTTCGTCACAATGATGGGCGGACACTTTAGCTGTGATGGAGAACCACATTTATCTAGTAAACAAGTAGAAGTTACTACACAAGAGGCTCCACTAACTCTACTATCAATAAAGGAAGCTATTGAGCAAAAATGTTATCGTTCGATTGCGGAAAACGGAATTGAAAATGAGGCACCTTACATGCTAGCAACAGGAAGATTTATGTTGACAACTGATCAGCATGTGGAACAAAAGAATACACTAAAAGGAATTGCTCGGCAGTTAAAAGAACGGAGAACAGATGGACCAGCACTTGTTATTGGAACGGGTGAATTTATGTATGTACCGATGCAATTAGCTAGTTATTTAGGTGAGGACGTTTATGTTCAATCGACAACTCGTAGCCCAATTTATTGTGCACAGGAAACAGGTTATACAATTACTGAGAAAATAGCTTTTGAAAGCCCTGAAAATAATGGTGTTGAAAATTATTTATATAATGTACAAAGTCATCCGTACTCGGAACTTTTTTTAGTTGTAGAACGTATAGCAAATAAAGAGGTTGTTGCACGAGTTGTACATGCGCTGCAAACAGTAAGTAACGCAAAAATTTATGTGGTTTGTATGCATGAATTGGAGGAGCAATTATGCGATTAGACATGCAACCCGATAAAATGGGGAGTTATTCACCTGAAGATGTTGTTTTTTTACTACGTGATATTAGTAATGTCGCACTCGAATTAAACAACGAAAAACGTGAACAACTTATCCAATCGGGCACACATTATTCTGAAATGCTACCAGTCGAATATCAGCCATCAGAAGCATATATGGCACTTTTTTATAAAACTTTAGATGACTATGCACAGCGTATTGCGCTAGCTGTTGGAATTGTGGCGGAACAAATTGTAGCACGCCAAGGGTTAGAGGATTTAGTGCTCGTTAGTTTAGCGAGAGCCGGTACACCGATTGGTATATTGATTAAACGTTATATAAAAATGCGATACAATGTTGACGTGCCACATTATACGATTTCGATACTTCGTGGTCGTGGATTTGATGAAATGGCCATCCATTATATATTTGAAGAGCATCCACTAGCGCGCATTCAATTTATTGATGGCTGGACGGGAAAAGGTGCCATCACGAAGGAATTGCAACAATCGTGTGAGCTTTTCAATGCACACAATGAAGAACAACTGGATGCTTCATTAGCTGTATTAGCGGATCCAGGGCACTGTACGTCAATTTATGGTACGCGTGAAGACTTTTTAATTCCATCTGCTTGTTTAAATTCTACAGTGTCTGGGTTAGTAAGTCGTACAGTATTGAATTTGCAGTTTATGAACGAACATGACTTCCATGGGGCTAAATATTATAAAGAACTAGAGGATGTTGATGTTTCGAACTTGTATATCGACCGTGTGAGTGCTTATTTTCAACAAGTTCAACATGAAGTTGCACAGCAAATTAGTAAACAAACACAGTCTCCTGTTACATGGCAAGGGATGCAATCCGTGCAGGCGATTCAACGAGATTTAGGGATTGCAAATATTCATTTCGTGAAACCAGGTGTTGGTGAAACGACGCGTGTATTACTCCGTCGTATACCTTGGAAAATTTTAATTAATCCTAAATATGCGAACGAACTTGAGCACATATTGTTATTAGCTAAGGAAAAAAATGTACCTGTTGTAGAATATCCGAATATGTCGTACGCCTGCTGTGGCTTAATAAAAGAAGTATAGAGGAGAGAAAACATGCTACTATTTACATCGGATTTAGATCGTACCCTTATCTATTCAAAGCGTATGATGGCAAATTTTCCAGCACTAACACCATCAGTCGAAGCTGAACGTAAAGAAGGTGAAGTGATGAGCCTAATGACGGAAGCGACAACGAGGTTATTGCATCAGGTACAGGAACAAACGTTATTCGTGCCTGTAACGACTCGCGCCTTTCATCAATATGAACGCATTCATTTGATAAAAGAGCTATGTCCAGCTTTTGCAATTACGAGTAATGGGGGTACAATATTAGAAAATGGTTGTCCCAATGAAGAATGGACAAAAACTTTACGCAAACGTATCGAAGATTCCTCGATTCCAGATGCTGATATGTTGCAACGTTTTGATGTGATGAAATCAGACACTTGGCTGCAACGTTCATTTTATGTGGATGAGCTTTTTTATGTGTATCACGTAGATTTAACAATTTTAAGACAAGATGAAGTACAGGCAATCATTCAGGAGTTTGATGTGCTTGGTTGGTATGTCCTTTTACAAGGAAGAAAATTATACTTTTTGCCGAAAGTGCTAACAAAGGAAGCGGCGATTGCTTATTTAAAAGAACATTGTTCATATGATATGCATGTAGCAGCAGGCGATTCCATTATGGACTACGGTATGCTCGCTATGGCGGATATAGGCTATACACCGGCTCACGGTGATTTAAAAGATAAACAACCACAAGTGTTAGGAAATACAATATATTCAACTTATAGTGGTGAAGCGTTTACGCAAAGTTTACTTGAGGATGTTTTACGACTAGTAGCAAAACAACCAACTGTGTAAGACCATGTAAGGAGGTGACGTTTTGTATGCAAACAATCACAATAGAGTCCGTATTGGAACGTGATCCTTATGATTGGCTACAAGCGTTTCAAGATTCACCTAAATTGCGTGCACTATATGAGGTAACCGAGCAACAAATACGGTTTAGTCGCATTGCCGTTCGAGTATTAGGTGTACCAATAGAAGAAGATGATTATTTTAACGCATTATATACATTGTCACAAAATCCAAGTGTTTATATTTTAAGTGAAGAGTTAAATAAACACATTGAGCAAAAGGATTTTCAGGCGTTGCAAAGTATTTTAGCGCAACATCAACAAACACCTAAAGGCTTGTCTATTAATCGACTAATTGCGATGATGTATGGCCATCAGCTTATTCCAAAGCATGATGATGGGACACTGAATCGTCATTTGCAGCTTGCCACTATTCGTGTAGTGGAGCGCTTTCGTGACCAGCAATCGCTTGGTTTACTTGCGAATGATTTCCGTCGTTTTTTAATTGATATGGTGAAGTGGCTAAAGAATCACTGGATTCAATGGACGAAAACTATGAAGCCAACTGATGATTTTCCAAAGGTTGTTTGGTATGGTGAGACGACGATTAGTCAGCGTTATTTCTTGTTATTATTAATGGAACTAGGTTGTGATGTGTTAATCTTCCACCCGACTGCTGTTGATGAATTTGCAGAAGTGGATGTAGGGAATCTTTTTTCAATTACACACGCCCATGCAAGCCAAACAACATTACAGCCATTCCCCGATAAGCTTCGTGACCGTCAGGCAACTGTCGGCTATCGCTCCAGTCAACATTTTGAGCAGTTAATGCACGACCAACAATCTGGCGTTTATCGTCCATGGCAATTTAAAGATTTTATGCCTCGTTCTTTAACTTTACGAATGACCTATGATGATATTTTTATTTATGCCAACGAAAAAGCGATGGTACGTCCGAAATTCGAAGTTGTCGGGAATGAGGTTGTGATTCCTGTTATTTTTGCCAAAATTAGTGGTGTGTCAAGTAGACGTGAAGAGTATTGGCATTTTATGCATCAGTTACTTGCCAGTCCGCAAACCTTATTTGTGCAGGAGTTTCCATACGCTAAAGCGAGTAGAGCCAATTTCCATTTCCATTATAAGCACTGTCTAGTAAATGGAGAATTATCCACAGAGCGGATTTTGCAAAGCGACTGGTGGCAGTATGATGAATTGACAGCAGAACTACAACAGGCGATTGCACATACGATGAAAACATCTTGTGAACAGCCGCTCCTGAAACAATTGCCAAACGAATCGAAATATGATTTACAGCTATTTTTATTTAAGCAGATGGCGACGATTCCAAAAGAAATACTGCGCCTATTGCAAAGTTTTGATTATGCACAGGAAGTGCCCAAACTGGTACTCTACCAAGCACCACAACAGCCTACGTTAGCCCGTGAAGATGTTGCTTTATTAGCATTTTTAAATCGCTTTGGTGTTGATATTGTGTTTTACAATCCAACAGGTAAACTAGATTTAGAAAAACATTTGCAAGAAGATACCTTTGATGGGCATCGACTAGAACATATGGTGTTTGATTTACAATACGAAGAACCGAAGCAGCAAAAGCCTGCGCCAGATAAAATGATCAAAAAACTATTTAATCGCTTTTTTTGATGATTAGGAAAGGAGGCACGCTATGTCTAATGTACCGATTACACTTGAACAATTGACGCCAGAAACAGCCGAAGTGACAAAATGTCAATTACGTCAGAATGTCGAAGTGCAGCAAATTGCAAATCGTATTAATATAAAGAATCAACTCGATTTAATGGCACTCGGTAAAGGGCCTTCGTCGAAGCTATCACGTTTTTCAGATCAAATTTTAAATATGATGGCAAAATCAAAAGTGAATGAATCCGGCGATTTGTTGAAGCAACTTGAAGCTTTAATGGCCAAATTTGATAAAAAGGAAGTTATCGAGCAGCAAAGTTTTTTCGGCAAGTTGTTTAAGCGTGCGCCGAAAAAAAGTGAAGATTTATTTGAGAAGTACAATTTACTTGGTAGAGATATTGAGAAAATTCATTATCAGTTTGTGCTAATGGAAGAGGCGTTAGCAAACGATAATCGATTGCTTGCACGACTATATCGTGAAGATTTGACTTATTATCTTGAAATTGAAAAATATATTGTAGCGGCAGAAATGAAATTGGATGAAGTGACAACGACATTAATGCCGATGTATAAAAAACAGAGTGAGGCAGGTAACCAAATTGCAAAAATGGAGCTAAATACTTTGCAAACGATTACCGATATGTTGGCCCAAAAAATAGATGAATTAGATAGATCCCGTATGGTCGCTATTTTAGCAGCGCCTCAAATTGAAATGATTCGGAATGGGAATAGTGAGTTAATGGAGCAAATTAATAGTGCGTTTATAACAACGATTCCTGTTTTTAAAATGAGTATGATGAATGCAGTCAATGAAAAACGTCAAAAACTACAGAATGATTCGGCAGCAGCTTTTGAAAATCGCATGAAACAATATGGGGGAGTAAACAGTGACGCGGTGCAACTAAGCACGGTAATGGCACAGCAACCTGAAAGGCCACAGACACTTGAAGAAATGTGGGATACAATTGTTTCGGGAATTTCTAATTATCGTAAGCTGCGTGATGAACAAACTGCACAGCGCCTGAAAGCAGAGCAACAACTCATGGCGTTGGGCAATGAAAGCTAAAAAAAGCTGACACCTTTTCCAAAAATGGTGTCGGCTTTTTATGTGAGGCATAGAAGAAAGAACGACAAACAGAATTACATTCTATTTGTCGTTCTAAGTATTAAATAAACTCTTCTTCAATTTCTAGATTAATTTCCTGACCGTGGTAGCTTTGGTATGACACAATCAATGTGTCTAAATGCTCTAAGTTTTCCTCGTAATCTAAAATGCGGGATAAAATGTATAGTAGGTGATAGCTTGAAAACTCAGTATCTCCTTCTTCATGAGCATATGAGACTTGTTTAATGAAAATCTCCATTAATTCATTTCGTTGGACATAATCGATATGTTTGCTCCATTCAGAATGCTCGGGTTTTAATTTGCCTGTGTACTTTAATAAAAGCTGTTCATGGTAGGTGAGTAGAAAATCTAATCGCTCCTGAATCATTAAATGGAACTGTGTGGGTAGGTGTGCTAATTCATTTTCATGTTTATGCAAACGGTGTAGGAGCTCCAAACTTTTCTTCGACGTTGTAATCATTTGGCGATACACAACCAGTTTTCTCACTTTTACGAACTTTTTATTTTTAATGTAGCTACGCTCTTCTTTATAAAACTCATACAATGTATCGACGCGTAACATACGGTCTCTGAATTTGTTTATGGCTGCTTTAGTAGATGTATGTTCGGAAGCCTGACGAACGGCGAGTCGTGTCCAGCGAATAATATCATCTTGTAAAAAATAGATTTTGCGGAACAGCTTCACTTCGTATTTAGGTGGTAAGAAAAATAAATTGACGACAAAAGCTGCCAAAACTCCGACTAAAATGGTTGAAAAGCGAATGAGACCAAATGTTATAAAATCATCGCCTTGAATCTCCATAATCGCTACTACTGTCACAAGTGCTAATGACAAAGATTTTTCAAGTTTAAATTTCAACATAAAGCCAATCGTAATGACGACGGCAATTCCTATAGCCACAATATGGTGACCAAATAGTAAACCAAAAATAACAGCAATGGTTGCACCTATTATATTTGCCTGAACTTGCTCGACAATGGTTTGATAGGAACGATAAATTGAAGGTTGAATCGCAAAAATGGCAGCGATTCCAGCAAATACTGGTGAAGGTAAATGTAACAATTCTGCAATAAACAATGCAAAGACAATTGCAACACCTGTTTTAAATACACGGGCACCTAATTTCATAGAAAATGGATGTCCTTTCTGTCTAAAATTTTTAAGCTTCTTTACATTATAGAAGGAAGTGCAGATAAAATACATAGATTTGTGTTTTGCTGAATGAAAAAGGCGACTTTCTAGGGAAAGTCGCCTTCGTATTGTCAGTTATTTATAATTGTGAGAATGCATAGTCCACAGCTTTTATCGTTTCTTGAATATCTGCCTCTGTATGCTCTGTTGTTAAGAACCATGCTTCATATTTTGAAGGGGCTAAGTTAATGCCTTGCTCCAGCATTAATTTAAAGAAGCGTCCGAAAATTTCTCCGTCAGAGTTTTCTGCTTGGTCATAGTTTTCTACTTTCACATCTGTAAAGTAGATAGTAAGTGCACCTTTTAAACGATTTAAAGTAATTGTAACATCATGCTTTGTAGCTGCTGTTAAAATACCTTCTTCTAAAATGGCACCAAGACGATCCATTTCATCATAAATACCTGGCGTAGATAAAACTTCTAGACAAGCAATACCTGCTTGCATTGATGCAGGGTTACCTGCCATTGTACCCGCTTGATAGGCAGGACCAAGTGGAGCAACTGTGTCCATAATTTCTTTGCGACCACCGTATGCGCCGATTGGTAAGCCACCACCTATTACTTTCCCAAGTGCAGTCAAATCAGGAGTTAAGCCGAGTAAATTTTGAGCGCCGCCGTAATGGAAACGGAAGGCAGTAATGACTTCGTCGTGAATTGTTAAAGCACCTTTTACTTTTGCTGTTGCATGCACTAATTCTAAGAAGCCTGGATTTGGCTCTACAATTCCGAAATTCCCAACGATTGGCTCGATTAAAATACCAGCAATTTGATCGCCCCATTTATCCATAGCGTCCGTAAATGCTTCGGGATTGTTAAATGGTACAGTAATCACTTCTTCAGCCGTAGCAGTAGTTACACCTGCTGAATCAGGTGTACCCAGTGTTGCAGGTCCAGACCCAGCAGCCACTAATACTAAATCAAAGTGACCGTGATAGCAGCCAGCGAATTTCATAATTTTTGTACGACCAGTATAAGCGCGCGCAACTCGAATTGTTGTCATTACGGCTTCTGTTCCGGAGTTATTGAAACGTACTTTATCCATAGAAGGAATCGCTTCTTTTAGCATTTTGGCAAATATTACTTCATATTCAGTAGGTGTACCGAATAATGTGCCGTTTTCAGCTGCATTTGCAATGGCTTTAGCGATATGTGGGTGACCGTGGCCAGTAACGATTGGTCCATATGCTGCTAAATAGTCGATATATCGGTTACCGTCAACATCCCAGAAATAAGCACCTTTACCACGTGCCATAGTGACAGGGGAACCGCCACCAACTGCTTTATAAGAACGAGAAGGGCTGTTTACACCACCAACGATATGCTGGAGCGCCTCTGCGTGTATTGCTTCAGATTTTGAGTGATTCATAATATTGCCTCCTAAGTGATAATACTTAATCTATTGTAGACCTATCAGTGTAAGAAATCCAAAGAAAATAAGGAATATGACTTGAATTGTTACTTAGAGTAAAATAGAAAATGCAGAGGAGGAGATTGTATGACATTAATCGAAGGGAAAAAAGCACCTGATTTTTCACTCCTAAATGAAGAAGGTGAAAAGGTGCATTTAACAGATTTTAAAGGGCAAAACGTTATTTTGTATTTTTACCCAAAAGATATGACGCCGGGCTGTACGACTCAAGCTTGTGACTTCCGGGACAAACATGATGATTTTAGTCAGTTAAATGCAATTGTGTTAGGAGTGAGTCCAGATGATACAAAGAAACATACAAAGTTCATTGATAAGCATGGACTGCCTTTCTCACTTTTAGTGGACGAGGATCATGCAGTAGCGGAGGCTTATAGTGTATGGGTACTGAAGAAAATGTATGGACGTGAGTTTATGGGGATTGAGCGCTCCACATTTTTAATAGATACGGAAGGCAATCTTGTGAAGGCTTGGCGTAAAGTACGCGTGAAAAACCATATTGAGGAAGTGTATGCATTTTTAGCAGAGCAGGAGGCAACGAAATGAGAATTTATTTTACGTTTGAGCCACGACCAGATTTACGTGAGCCATTACTAGTAGAGTTTCCACAAGTTGATTTCGTTTTTGAAAATGGCATATCAATTGAAGAACTTCAAACGGCAGATGTGTTAGTTACATATGGCGAAGATTTAAACGAAGAGAATATTCAATATGCAGCAAAACTCAAGTGGATTTTTGTTGCCTCAGCAGGTGTAGAAAAAATGCCAGCCCAAGCAATCGTAGACCGAGGAATTTTAGTATCAAATGTGCGTGGGATTCATAAAACACCCATGGCGGAATCGATGCTTGCTCATATTCTAGCCATCAAACGTGCACTACCGTGGATGTATGAGCAACAAAAGAAAAGTGAATGGTCAAAAAAAGGGAAACAAACGGAATTGCGTGATAGCACGGCATTAATTTTAGGACCAGGTGCGATTGGATCAGAAGTTGGTCGCTTACTACAAGCTTTTGGAGTGGTAACAATCGGTTGTAACCGTTCTGGAAAAGAAGCGCCACATATGAATGTAATGGTCAGCTTCGATAAGCTATTAGAAGCTTTACCTAAAGCGGATATTGTCATTTCTGTGTTACCTAAAACAACAGAAACAACGCATTTATTGAAAGAGCAACATTTTAAAGTGATGAAGAATAATGTGATTTTCATGAATTTCGGTCGTGGCAACTTGGTGGATGAAAAAGTGCTCATCAACGCCATTCAAGCTGACGAAATTGGCTATGCAGTACTTGATGTATTTGAACAAGAGCCACTTGCTGAGAGTAGTGCCCTATGGACATTACCAAATGTTATCGTATCCCCACATATTTCAAGTCATTCTTCTCGTTATGTTGAACGCAGTTTGAGTATCTTTAAGCCAAGCTTAGTAAAATGGCTTAACGGAGAAACAAAATTAGAAAATGTTATGGATCTGTCAAGAGGGTATTGAGTTGTGATTTTTCATAAGTAGAATGGGCAATTGTTGACAGATGTTAGCTTCATTCGATACACTATTTATAACAATTATAAATTAATAATACTTATGAGAAGAGGTGCATGACGATGTCTACAACGCATTTACAAGATGCACTTGACACGTTAAAAACAACTGGTGTACGTATTACTCCTCAGCGTCATGCTATTTTGGAATATTTAATACAATCAATGGCACACCCAACAGCCGATGAAATTTATAAAGCACTTGAAGGAAAATTCCCAAATATGAGTGTGGCGACTGTTTATAATAACTTACGTGTATTCCGTGAGGTTGGTTTAGTAAAAGAGCTGACTTATGGAGATGCTTCAAGTCGCTTTGATTTCGTAACGAACGATCATTATCATATGATTTGTGAATGCTGTGGTAAAATTGTCGATTTCCACTACCCTGGTTTAGATGAAATTGAGCATTTTGCATCACAAGTAACTGGCTTTGATGTCCACTCTCACCGTTTGGAAATATATGGTACATGTCCATCATGTAAAGATGTTTCTGTCAAAGTACAATAAAAAATCCTAGCTCTTAACATAAGGGCTAGGACTTTTTTGTCTTATTATAAGATTGATCGAACTCTTTTCCTTCAAGTGTTGGATCCAATGTTAACGGTTCATTGCAATACATACACATATCCACACGACCTAATACTTTTGTATACTTTTGACAATTAGGGCACTGAACCTGGACTGCTCGTGTTGAGAGAAGGCCAATCCAAGCGTAAACGACTGTACTGCCGATAATACAAAGTAAGCCAAGAGTCATAAAGATTAGTACAAGCACGGGATTATTTTTAAAGAAGATGGCCCCATACATGACTACAAAGCCGATAAAAATAAGTGCTAATGCGAATGAACGGATTTTATTAATTTTACTTTTGTAAGGTTTCATATAGCATCTTGCCTCCCAATCTAAAATCTACTATAACATATAAGGACAAAGTATTTTAGCTTTGAGTATAAGGAAAGAAGGATTACTTCTGAAGTATGTCGAATTTTTAACGAAATAAGAGGTCACAAAAAGAACAGAGGAGGACTGAACATGGAGCAAGTTTTGCGTCCAATATACCAAGAACGTGCGAGTCAGTCGAATACATTAGGCGTCATTTTAGTGGAAAAACGTGAGGAGCAAAGTAATGTTACCGATACATTTGATACGGTATTACTAATTATCGTGAAGGAAGCAGAGAGGCCTATTTTTACAAAACACTACTTATATGAAGGAAATAAGGTAGCCTTACATACTGTTACAGAGAAATTATTACGCAAATGGTTGTTAATAGGCTCAAATAAAAAGGTGGTCGATTGGATCTTCTTTGGCAAAGTATTATTTGACCGCAATGAATTCCTTCATAAACTAAAAATTGAGTTACAAGAGTTTCCGTTTAATGGTCGTAAAATTAAAACGGGTATTCAATTTTCGAAACTAATTCGACGATACCTCGAAGGAAAAGAATATTTTGATAAGGGAAGCTATCTTGATGCATACAATCACGTAGTAGACTCATTACATCATTTAGGGCGTTTATCAATTATAGATAGCGGGCTCTATCCAGAAGTAACGGTTTGGGCGCAAGTGAAAAAAATCGAACCAGCAATATATAAATTATATGAAGAACTTGTTATGAGTAACGAACCAATTGAAAAGCGATTAGAGCTTTTATTTTTAGCTAGTGAATTTCTAATCCATTCTCGCACGCAGGATGGTGCCCAACATATATTAGAAGTAATGCAATCTAAGGAGTCATGGACAATTCAAGAATTACACGACCATAGCGAACTTGTTAACTACTCTGTGGACCTAGAAGTGTTTGTTGAGTATTTAGTTGACAAGGGCCATATTGTTATTGATCCTGTAGTTGCAAAAAGCGATATGATATTCCATCGCCATTATAAGGTGAATAAAGAATCTCTAGAAATGGAATAAAGTCTGTAGTATGCTAGTAATCGAGGTATAGAAAATACCTCGATATTTTTTTTGAAAAAAGTATTGACTATTAATCCATTGCTATTGTATTATATTAATTGTCGCTAAGACATAAACGAATAACACTTAGAGAAACAGAAAAAACTTTTTTTAAAAAAGTGATTGACACAAACTGAGTGAAATGTTAATATAAAGAAGTCGCTGCAAAACGACATAAAATGAACCTTGAAAACTGAACAAGCAAAACGTAATCAATAAAGTTTTTAGTAGCGAACTTCGGTACGTGAACGAAACAAAATTTTGGACATCAAAATTGATGCCAGCAAAACAATTTGAGCTTATCAAATTTCTTTTATGGAGAGTTTGATCCTGGCTCAGGACGAACGCTGGCGGCGTGCCTAATACATGCAAGTCGAGCGAATGATGAGGAAGCTTGCTTTCTCTGATTTAGCGGCGGACGGGTGAGTAACACGTGGGCAACCTACCTTGTAGTTTGGGATAACTCCGGGAAACCGGGGCTAATACCAAATAATCTCTTTTACTTCATGGTGAAAGACTGAAAGACGGTTTTGGCTGTCGCTATAGGATGGGCCCGCGGCGCATTAGCTAGTTGGTGAGGTAACGGCTCACCAAGGCAACGATGCGTAGCCGACCTGAGAGGGTGATCGGCCACACTGGGACTGAGACACGGCCC
>NZ_KB933398.1:315728-591926 GCF_000392615.1 Lysinibacillus sphaericus OT4b.31
ATATACATTTAGTTTTTGGGGTATAGCCAAGCGGTAAGGCAACGGATTTTGATTCCGTCATGCCCTGGTTCGAATCCAGGTACCCCAGCCATTTATTGCGGAAGTAGTTCAGTGGTAGAACACCACCTTGCCAAGGTGGGGGTCGCGAGTTCGAACCTCGTCTTCCGCTCCATTTTTTTCTGGCGGCATAGCCAAGTGGTAAGGCACAGGTCTGCAACACCTTTACCACCGGTTCAAATCCGGTTGCCGCCTCCATACTATTTTTACTTATAATCGGATAATCCGATTTTTTTTATCTCTAAGGTATCATGCCGGTGTGGCGGAATTGGCAGACGCGCACGACTCAAAATCGTGTTCCTTTGGAGTGTCGGTTCGACCCCGACCACCGGTATCAATTGATCGTTAGTTTGACGGCGTTTCATGCGTAAGCATGAGGCGCCTTCTTGCGTTTATAGACGTACAATGTGCGACAAATTAGTCGTTAGCATGTCCTCTATTAGACCGTTTTCCTTAAACACTAGGGAAGGCGGTCTTTTTCTATGTCTAAGCGTAATAACGATTTGGTGGGACGCGAACTCGACATCGTGAGTCGTTCGGTATCAATGCAGGTGACGACGTTCGATGAAGCGTTAGCAGTGTTCATAAAAGATGCACAACGCAGAGGTTTACGAGAATTTACGATTACGTATTACAAACGCGAACTAAATCATTTTCGCGCGTTTCTAGTAAACGAAAATCATTCGCTTTTTATTCATGACGTACAGCGGAAACACCTGGAGGAATTAGTTGAGGATATGCAGGATAGAGGATTGCGGACAACTACTATTAACACGAAGCTACGTGCTATTAGAGCGTTTTTTCATTGGTTACTCGAAAATAAATACTTAGCGGTGAATGACCTCGCAAAGTTTCCCCTCGTACGGGATCGTAAGAACAACGTAGAAACATTTACCGTTAAGCAGTTACATGCGCTGTTAAATGCGACGGACAAGCGGACATTTACAGGACAACGAGACTATACGTTTATGATGCTGCTACTCGAAACTGGAATCCGGCTAAATGAAGCTTGCGGTATTTTAGTAGAGGACGTAAAGCTATCGGAAGGACTCGTTTTTATTCGTAATACGAAAAATCACTATCACCGCTATGTACCTATCCAGGCGAAGATGAAAGAGCAGCTTAGACGGTATTTGCAAATAAGAGGTACATGTGAAACCGAAGCATTATTCGTCACACTTGAAGGGTCTGCGATGAAACGTAACTCACTACAGAAAATCGTTGCTCAATACGGCAATAAAGCGGACATAAAAGGCGTTAGGTGCTCACCTCATACACTACGTCATACGTTTGCAAAGCTATCTGTTATGAATGGCGCTGGCATATTCGAGTTACAAAAGATACTCGGCCATTCAACAATGGAGATGGTAAAAACCTATGTAAATCTATTTTCAACGGAGGTTCACGACAAACATCGTGAGTTTAGTCCGTTAAATAATCTTTAGACAAAAGAAAAAGCCTAGCGTTGGAGCGCTAGACCTTAACTTAACACGATTACACTAATTGCCTGGCAGCGATAGTGTTCACTCACAACTGAATATGAGCGATGATATGCCTTCATTTTACCTCGAAAAATCGTAAAATGCAAAGGCCCGCTTTCCTATTGTCTTTTTTAGGAACGCTCACTGACGAGAAGCCGTTAAGCGTCGTTAAAAAACACGTCAGGTTACGCCGAGCCAACGCAGTAAATTCGGCTAGGACACAATATGCGAGTTCCTTGTTTCTCGTAGTGTCTGAATGTGGTTGACGCACATAATCGGTCAGGAGTGGAAGGTCTGAATGGTTACGGTCATGCAGAATACACGATACATTGTAATTATTGCCGAGTTCCTCATAACAGTAGGATAAGCATTTATGATACATACAAAGGGTGTGTAGACGGATTACAAGACGTTTCGGGGGCAGAAGTAGAAACTACGTGTATTGATTCGAAAGGATCACGATTAAACAAGGGCATACAATACGGATACCTTAATTGAGGATTCATGGAATCGGCTGTCTATGTTAGTTGATTCTTTTTTGAGTCGCTAACGTAGGCAACCGAAATCAGCGCCAAGCCGTTTTCCTTATCTCGGCTTCATGATGTTAACCAATATCTGAATGTCAATGAAAAATCCATAATAATTCATTTAATAGGAAATATTTCTTATAGTATAATAGGTTAAGATGGAATTAATTATTTTTATAGATGGAAGTTGGGGTATTAAATGATTAAAGAAGTAATAGAAAAAACAGGAAGTCTCATCCCGATATTAACAATCGTATTTGGTAGTGTTAGTATTCGGGGTCTATTCGTATCATTTTTTACTTCACTATCTTACGACTCATTTGATATGAGATTATTACCAAGAGGTAGATTTGCAGTGATTAAATTTAAAAAAATTATAAGTGTATTTCTGCTTATTATTCCTGTATATTGTGGATTAGCATTCTTATTAGCGTATGAAGCGATAATATTTCCCGTGTTTGTTTGGATATTTAGTATAGCTTTCCTTGTAATTACTTTTGGAATTACACTTAGTTATTTAATATCTATATTAGAATATATATACATAAAAAGTGATAACTTTAGATGGTTACTTTGGGTAAGGGAAATTTTAGGGAAACTTTCGAAGATTTTTGAAATCAATACTAAAGCCAAAGTTTATATAATATTTACTTTTCTGCTTCTTTCACTAATAATGTTAGCTTATGGGTATTTTGCTGATGTTAAAATAATATTAACTAGCCTAACAGAATACTTAATAACAATGATAGGGGTATCTTTTTTATTCATATACTCAATAAAACCCGATACTAGACCTGTTGAATACATCTTTATTGAAGAAGATGATAATTTAGACGAATTATTAGAAAAGTATTCTGTGAAAAAAGAACTGAAATTAGAATACTTTTTGTCAGATTCAATAGCCGTTTTTTCAACTAAAGATAAAGAAGATAAAGAAGAATATAAAGTGATTAAACGAATATCTGAACCAAAAAGTATATTTGAGGTATATAAAGCTTTAAAGAGTGATTAAAATAAGGAGCGCCTAGCTGTGATGCTAGAGCGCTTTTCCTTATGTTATTTTTTCATTTTAAAATCAATGACTAGTTCCAAATTCAATACTTCTGCAATCTTTTCAAGATCTGAAACAGTATAACTTTCGTTCTTCATTTTCTTAGATAAATTAGATTGAGTTGTATCCATCTTTTTAGCTAATTGTGTTGCAGTCATTTCGTTTTCTACTAGAAGTAATTTAATTTTCTTTGTGATATTCATTTATATACCATCCTTTTATGTATTGTTAGAAATAATATATCATATTTTATGAATTTAATTCATATTTTATGTTGACTTAGTCATATTATTCATTTATTATGAATTTAAGGAATAAATAATGAGTGAGTGGGGGGCTGTATTATGTTTACACAAATGCAAATCGTTGAAGTTGAGCCAGGGTATAGTTACGTAGTGGAAAGAACTCAGATTTTGGACGGAGTACATTTAGAGGTATTCAGACAGCCGGGATACGCTGACGATGCAATCTTGTATCTCGGTGATAATGAAATATTGTTCGCATGGGATGAAGAAGTTGCTAAACTTTTCTCTGAATTGGATACCGCAGAACCTATCGAATTACTAGCAATCCTAGCGCAAGTACCGAAAGTATTAGCTTAAACCGAATCATACTCGCGTCAACGAGTCGAGTCGTCCGTTTTGCTGCCAACATTACGGACAATGCTAGAGTCAGCGCCAACTGGCTTTAGCGTATGAATACGAAGGATCATTGCGCCAACGATGGTCAAAGAAAGCTAGGAGTTGGCGCTCCTAGCTTTCATTTTAGTACCCATCACAATCTTTATCTAAATCAATTACTATTTCTTGACCTAGAATTTTAAACTTTAATTTACCGGTTAAGCAAAGTTCGCTTTTTTCAATATCATTAATAACATCGCCTTCTAATTTTGCTTTTACTTTTACGCCTTCATACTCAAATTCGACTGTAACATTTGTTATACGCTTACTGGGTTCCGTTAGACCAATTGTATCTCTATGCCAATCTCCTAAATCATTATATATCAAGAATTCAATGGCATCATCTTTTCGTTCGGCTTTGATACTAAGGATTTTACCGAAATTAATATTATCTGACCCTTTATTACCTGTTTTCCCTATATTATCAAACGAACCATTGTTTACATCTGTCATATATTTATCACTCCTTTTTTATTATTATCTGCAAGTTAGTGCCTATATATACAAAAGGCTAAAGATTCTTTCGTGTCTTGTTTTGCTAATCTGCTTCGTTAATTTAATAGCAGCAATTGTAATAACATTCTTGACGTAATAGTAGAACACATTATTTTACCTTTAGATGGCTGCCTAATTAGCGCCGAAGTATAGTAGGTAATAGTGTTTTATCATGAACGGATTAGAACGGCTGAATCGACGGTAAAACAGAGATAATTTATCGAGGGGAATTTTTAAATGTTTTTGCTGATAACTTGTCTCAAAAAGGAATTTTGTTCGGGTATAGATAGTAGGGAAGTTTATCTCCTTAATTTCGCCTTTATAAACGTGGCTAAGAACGGCTTTATATCGCAAGTAGACGTATTTATCATGCGAAGGCTAGAACGCCTAAAACAAAGGAGAATTGAACGTTTAAGTCAGTAGGAATAAATATTTCCGAAAACTTGTCCCAAAATAGGACGTTTTAGTGTGCAGTATATAGTAGAACGAAATTTTTCAAAAGTGATATCAAATTCAAATTTTACCGGGCAGTAAGTAGTAGGAAGAAAATTATCAGAAACATGTCCGAAACTGGTTTTTCGTTCGGGTATACAAAGTAGTGGCAAACTTTTTATTCAAATAGTGTTAACGAAATTAAATTTTACTCGCGAATATATAGTAGCAAGTTTTTCTTGAAAAGTGTTAACAGATTTTATTTTTACCGAGCATTATACAGTAGAGGCAATCCCGTCGAGCAGTCGGCGTTCAACCAATAATCAGCTAAAGGAGACGATTTTATGACGGAACAAGCAACGCAAACAATTGATATCCAAAAGGTATTACCGTTTAAGTATGATGCAGGTTGGACAGGCGTCCCTAACTCTATATTCGAAATTTATTCGTTTCATCCTAAGTTTACAGGGGCAACGATGCTTGTTTACTTGTTCCTATTACACCGCCACAACCATAAAGAAGGCTACGCGTGGCCGACGCATGACCAAATAGCAGATGCAGTATGTATTAGTCGGACCACGGTTGGTTCATCAATTAGGGCTTTAAAGGAATTAGATTTAATTTTAGTTGAGCGCAATCCCACTCACAGCAACGATGTGTACTTCATTAAACGTCCTATTGCTGACCGCTCTACATTTGAGCGCAAATTTCCGGAGGCATTAGAGAAAAGAATTAAGCATGAACAATCGCGTCTGTTAGATATTCAACAGCGCCGTGATCGAAAAGAGAAGTTTGAGGCTAAACGTAGGGCAGCGAAGCAAGGTCTTTTGTGAATATATATTTTCCAATGTGTAATTTTTACTTTGCTGTGGTGCAATTTCTGTACCGTATAAAGACTTACTTACTAAGACTTACCTATAAAGACTTAAAACATTTAGCGCTCATTAATGCTTAAAAGAGTGCATTAATAAACGCTATCTATCACTCTCATATATTAGTGATGGTATTTAAAAGAGCATAAACAAAAAATACAACGTGTGGTTAAATTTTTACACCACGAAAATGGGGGTCATCTAATGCAAGAAACAGCCGCAATCATGCCAATAGTTACATTCAAGATGAAAAAAGGAGAAGTATTAGTAGTAACAGATTTAAAAGAACCCGGCGCAGGTGCTATCGAATTAGCTCGGCAGTATATCGGACCAAAAGCGGAATATTATGATGCACTAGATATTATGGCAGATGTAATCGACGGTTACTTTATAGGTGTGGAGGATCCGCGAGTGCGTCGTTGCAATTGTTGCGGTTTTTTCTATCGAGATACAACTAAGAATAATAGTTCGCTAACATGCTCACTGGAATGTAAAACGAAGAAAGATGTTGTAATAAAAGCATGGCGTCGAGAAGTGCGTAAAGCAGGAAAGCCACGCAGACCAACTTTTAAAAATTTATATTATACCGAAGGGTTAGAGTATCCTTTTTGGGCGAATGAAGATCGTATGTACGAATACGACCGTAAGCGTGGGGGTTATTCCTACGGAGATAATTTTGAAGAGTATGTAGGACGTAAGCTCTTAGATGCACAAATGGGCGGTAAAAAGAAGTCGGCGCAGATTATTGATTATGATGGATACGATAAAGCGATGCCTTTTGAGGTAAATCTATCGGAAAAACTACACAAAACAAACAAAAAAACAGTTTATAAACGTAGCGCCGCGGAAATCGATGCCGAATTATTAGAGCGATATGGCGCGGAAAAACTACGCCAAGCACGTATGCAGGCGAAGTATTTTGAAACGGGAAATTACTTCTGATTTAGCTACGACCAACTCAGCTATAAGTGAAGAGTCAGGTTTAGCCTGGCTATTTTATTTAAGCATCTAGCGTTAAAAGTAATAATAAATGATAAGGAGCGATAGTATGGATTTTAGCGAATATTTACGTCACACCCGACATTTTCATGGGCTGACCCAAGCGGTGTTTGCAGAAACGCTCGGGTATAAGCAATCAACGGTATCCGATATTGAAAACAAACGAAAAAACGCAAGTAATAAATTTAAAGCAGCGCTCGTTCGAATGTACCCTCGTACAGAATCGTTCGAGCGTTTTTTAATTGAGATAAAACAAGGAGATTAACATATGACAGCAGAACTTTGGCGTCAAACCGACGCAACATTCGCTCTATACCTCGACTCGATACACTATCGAGAAATCCGCAACATTAAAAGGTCACGAGATTGGTACGTCATAGCAACCTATCAAAAGAATGGACGAGTTGTCGGCTTACAGTGGAGAATTCCTGAAAAAGACTACCGAGCAGCAAAGCGCATTGAAAAACGCGTTAACAAAAGTGTACATGAAATCGTAGAAACACCTTCGTTAGACACGGGCTAGTAGATTGGAGGTACAAACACCTTACCTATTAGCCTATCTATGCTGTAATCAAGCGAAATGACGAATTTATGTTCATATGTGTAGCCTTTTTAAGGGGGTGATAGTAGTGCCAAATAAGTGGGGGGATTTGCGTGATTATACATGCTTAAAAATTGAATCTGAAAAGTTAAAACAAAAAACAAATGCACCTAAAAAGTCGAGAAAAACTGCATTTACTAAATAATTAAATCGAAGTGCCCTAGCAATTAAACAAAGGAGGAAAAGAACTATGACAGACGAAACAACAGTACAGCCGGAACAAGAAGTAATTGAGGCACAAGAAGCCGAACAACCGACAGAGCAAACGGAAATTGACGAGTTACGAGCGCAGGTAGCCGAGTATGAAGCGTTAAAAGCGCAATTGGCAGAGCAAGAGGCAACTCAAAAAGCCGAGATATTAGCGCAGAAGGTCGAACAGTCTGGCGTTAAAGACTTCGATAAATTACAACCGTTCCTAGACGCTGCGAAGCTAGACGGTGACGCACTCGACGAACTCCTGGGAATCTTGCAGGGAATGAAGCCAAAACCAGCGCCAATCGGATCGGCAACAAATGGTGGTAGTGGAGAAAAGACAGCTCAACAGATTGTACTCGCAGAAGCAGAGGCAAAAGCCAGACGCACGGGCACAGTCGAAGATATTGCAGCATTCAGCGGATTAAAACAAAAAATTAAACAATTTGGGGGACGACGATAATGACAAACGCAATTAACACAACAAACTTAGTAGGTAAGAAAGAATCTGTAGTAGATGAGGTACTTTTACTTAATCCAAATCAAACACCTTTAATCAACTTACTTGGTTTCAGTAATCCAGTAACAAATACCATTCATCAGTGGTACGAAGATAAAATGTTTGATACAAAAATGAAGGTAACAGCCGCAGCAACTGCAGCAGCAACGGAATTAACAGTAGCAAGCGTTGAACCGTTTGTAATTCATTCAGTCGCGCAGATTGACGAGGAATTAGTCCTTGTTACTGCGATTGATACGGCTGCTAAAAAACTGACAGTTGAGCGTGGGTATGCGAACACCACAGCGGCAGCGATCGTAAAAGATGCCGAAATCGAGTTCCAATACGATATGACGCCGGAGGGAGCAGACGCACCTAAATCACGATACAAGGCACGTACTCCACAAAATAACGTAACGCAAATCTTTATGGAATCAGTAGAAGTAACAGGTTCAGCGCAAGAGGTTGAGCAGTATGGTGTAGATGACCTCTATAATTACGAAAAGGCGAAGAAACAGTTAGAGGTAGCACTCCAGCTTGAAAAAGCATTAATCAACGGTATCAAGCTAGATAACGGCATTGTGCGACACATGGGTGGCTTACGTCAGTTAATTAAGACGAATGTAATTGACGCTTCTGGCGCACCAGTGACAGTTAAAATGCTCGGAGACTTAGTGCAAGATGTATTTGAAAAAGGAGGTTTAGCAGGCGGTGGTAATCACGCGTTTATCGTATCGGCGCATCAAAAGCGTGTAATCAGCGATTTGCAGAATGATAAAATCCGTATCACACAAGTTGAAAACAATCGTGGCCAAGTAGTTGACCATCTAGTAACCGATTTCGGAAGATTCCCAATCGTGATGAACGATAACGTCAAGACGAATGAAATTTTCTTCATTGATATTAACCGTACGAAAATTAAACCGTTAGGTAAACGAGGATTCTTCCATAAGGAGTTGCCTGAACAGGGAGACAGAAAAGCCGGAATGATTATTGGTGAATACACGTTAGAGTTCAAACAAGAGTCGGCCCATGGTCGTATTAAAAATCTAGCGTAACAATTTCCAAGAGGCTTGCGATTAATTTCGCAGGCTTCTTTTTTATTTATCTGACAAACAATAATCGGAGGCTATAAAAATGGCGAACTTTTACACACTATTAACACCGATAGGACTTGCGAAGGTTACTAACGCACAAATAACGCAAAGTAAAGTGGCAATATCGCATATTGCGGTAGGCGACTCGAATGGAACGAATTATCCACCGACAGGCAACGAAACAGCGCTCAAGAAAGAGAAATGGCGAGGTGGCGTATCAAGCGTTGCTGTCGACGCGGCTAATCCGAATTGGATTGTCGTTGAAGCGATTCTGCCTGCGACAGTTGGTGGATTTACCCTCCGCGAAGTAGCGTTATACGACGAAGTTGGCGACATGATTGCAATCGGTAACTATCCGGATACGTACAAGCCGGTGGCTAGCGATGGTTCGACGATGGACTTGTTGCTACGAACAATTATTGAGGTTAGTAACGCAGATAGCGTCACATTAAAGATTGATCCGAACGTTATTGTTGCAAGTCGTAAATATGTAGACGATAAAATAGCGCCAATTCAGGGGCAAATTACGGACCATGCGGCTAAAAGCGCTAGTGCAGCACATGGAAAAATTTGTAAAGAATACATGTTGTTTCAAGGCGCCTTGGCTACTGGAAGTGCTACCTTGTCTATGCCTGCAGGATTTGCGACGCTAAGCGATTTTGATGAAATTATCATTTCTGGGACAATGAACAATACATCGTCATCAACTTGGAAGCATTTTTGTCAACGGATTGATATACAAAATGTAGGAGAAACATTTGCAGTATCAGAATCTTATGAAATCCTTTACTCATCTACTGCTACCTCAGATGTGTTTTGGTTAAAAGCTAATTTAAATAAAACTTTAAATACTTTAGACGTTGTATATAACAGGAAAAAAGTAGGTGCAAATAACGGTATCGATGTGACAGAAAACCTTATAGGTGTGGTGGT
This sequence comes from Lysinibacillus sphaericus OT4b.31, assembly GCF_000392615.1. Taxonomy (GTDB): domain Bacteria; phylum Bacillota; class Bacilli; order Bacillales_A; family Planococcaceae; genus Lysinibacillus; species Lysinibacillus sphaericus_B. The sequence goes on from NZ_KB933398.1 coordinate 325,645, forward strand.
AGGTGTTAGATATGAGTAACATTAAATATACAGTTATCTAATTTAAAAGATGTATTTATTGTACATGGTACAACCTAATCGATTTAATTCATAACGTTTCAATAACTCAAAAGGACGCAAGGCATGACGTTTTCTAAACAAGCGTTGTGCCTTTTTCTATGCACAAAAACAGGGGGAAGCAGAAATGAAACTAGTTAAACGTAAGCAGGAAATAACGCAATTACTAGACGATAACGAAGTGATACTTGCTGCAGCTAAGTTTGTAGTTGAAGTTGAACGCCTTCACGGAAAAGTGCCGCAATTTAAGGTCAAACAGGCAACCGATTTAAAAGTACCACTATCAGCTATAGCAATGAGTGGCCGAATACAAGCTAATCATGCTCGCAAACGATTAGAGGCGCTGAATGCAGCGATCGAATATGCAAATGGTGATAGGAGCGCACGCAAGCGATACATTGCAGCCAGCCAACAAGCCGATCGTTTAGCAGACATAGTGGCAAAGAGAGTTGACAGAATCTAATGACTATTAATCTAACGGCAGTTTTCAGAATGAGGGACCAGGGATCGTCACGTATGCGCCAATTAACGCAGATGATGGAGCGAATGAATCGGACAAGTAGAGCGGCAGGTGAGTCGGTAAGTCGATCTCAAACAGCAGTAAATAGGTTTGGTAGCGCTGTATCTTCAACGTCAAATCGTATGAGTGGATTTTCTACTCGTATGACAGGCTTACGTGCGGGGACTAACGGGCTTAGTGCAAGTTTTAGTGGAATGCAAAGTGCGCTAGTCGGGATAGCTTCGGCATATTTAGGTGCTCAAGGTGCTGCAAAAGCGTTTGATGCAACCATTGGCGCAGCAGCAAGGTATCAACAGTCAGAAGTTGCAGTAAAAGCTATTTTTAATGATGACAAAAAGTCCAATGCGTACATGAAGATGGTTGATAAAATGGCGATCGATAGCCCACTACTTAACAGTACGGACATGCTTGCCTCGTCAAAATCGCTTGTTTCAATGACTAAAAACGTTGATGACTTAGGTAAGGCATGGTCGATTATCGAGCGACTTATGGTGCTTGACCCTACGCAAGGTACAGATGGGGCAGCTTTTAGTTTGAAGGAGCTTTGGCAGGGAGATTCTCAGTCGATGGTTGAGCGTTTTGGGCTTGATAGGCAAAAACTTAATGATATTAAGAAGATGGCTATCCCACAACAAATTGCAGAGATTAATAAAATGCTAGACGGTATGGGAATTACGCAGAAAACCGTAGACGCAATGGGTAAGACAACTCTTGGCTATTGGGCACAAATTGGAGAGCGAGTCGGAAAGTTCATGCGGCAAATCGGAAATATGGGTAACTCTAAACTAGGTGCTTCATTAGGTGGCATCGTTAAAATGTTTGACAATTCTGAGAGTGCTTTAAATTCATTGGCTGCCAAATTAGACGCCAAACTTGCTAGTATCGTGGACAAAGCAATCTCTTTCGGAAAATTCGTATGGAAATGGCGTGAACCTATTGCATATACCATTGGAGCGTTAGCCGCAGCACTAGGCGCATTTGCAGTCGTAGGTGTCATTGCAGCTCTAGCGAATCCAATCTCTTTAATCGCCGCTGGAATCGCATCTGCAGTAGTTGGATTTAAAGCACTTTACGACAATAGCAAGTTAGTTAGAGGAGTCATAGACGGTATTGGTACTGCATTTGACGCAATTTCGAAAATATTTAATGGTGAACACAGAGCAGCAATAGATTTACTTGAATCGACAGGATTAAATCCGAAACAGGTAGATTTGATTAGAAAGTTCGGTTACTCACTAAAAGAAGCTGTCGGCAATATTAAAGGAACATTTCAAAGTATCTCTCACATTTTTAACGGGCAACACAAAGCTGCTATCGACGTACTAAAGAGCGCTGGATTTTCGACAGAACAAGCAAATCAGGTACGTAAGTTTGGCTATAGGTTGAAATCGGCATTTGACGTTGTCCGCGAGGTACTTAATGGTGTAGGTACGCTTTTAACTGGCGGAGGTTCTACTGATTTAGCAGCAGCGCTAGGTATGTCGCCTGAAACGGCAACAAAAGTAGACGGATTTATCAAAAACGTCTATGACAACATTGTCAGTTTCGTGAACTTCACTAAAACGAAATTCGAGGAATTTAAGACGTACATTTCTGAAAAAATAACGCAGATACAACCTGTCTTTGAACGACTAAAAGAAGCATTTTCGCAAGCCTTTACGACGATAGGTTCGATTATATCAAATGCTTGGTCGATTATTGAACCTTACCTAAGTGGATTCTGGAATCTCCTTCAAATTCTCGGAGATATTGCGGTAATTGTATTTAATAACGTTATTGCCCCATCTATTTCGTTCACCACACAACTATTCTCGACTTTATGGACTATTGCACAGCCTATTCTTAGCGCATTAGCAGTAGGATTTGAGCTACTCTCCGAAGTAATTAAATGGTTATGGGATAACGTACTAGCTCCGCTAGTTGAGTTTATCTTAACCGGCGTTAAAAACGCGTTCGATACTTTTTCAGAAGTGTTATCAGCCGTGCAAGGATGGTTCGAAACATTAAGCGGTTGGATATCGACGGCATACGGCCACGTTAAGGATTTCGCAAGCTTTATTAGTTCCGTAAAGATGCCGGACTGGATTACGAACGGAATTAGCGCAGGGGTAAACTTCGTCGGGGGATTAATCGGTGCTGGAGACAAAGGCGGTAAGAAATCTCACTATAGCGGACTAGATTCTGTCCCTTACGACGGTTATTCGGCAAGGCTTCACAAAGGGGAGCGTGTGCTTACTTCGCGCGAAAATAAGGAATATTCGCAAGGTAATGGAGGATCATCTAATGGAGCGATTACTATCGCTAAATTGGCGGACAGTATCATTGTTCGTGAGGATGCGGACATTGACCGAATTGCAGATGGACTTGTAACGAAAATACTAGAGAGACGTGGGGTGACGGCATGAGCATAGAGTTTTAGTAGAAAGACCTTCATAACGAATAACAACGAGGCAGGCATCGAAATTACAACGGTGCTTGCCTTTTCTGATAAAACGAAATGAGGAGTGACGAAATGAAGCAATCACCAACTATGGAAGAATTAAAAGCGGACATTGAGCGTTTACAAGGTGAGATTGATGCGGCAGATTCTGAGCGAGGTTATTGTAAAATACCGTTTCCGCCGATTAGCGACGTTTGGGCAGAACAGGTATACAAACGTAATCTAGCAGATATTAAGCCGTTCTTAGCAGACTACGTTGAGTTAGTTTTAGCAGCAAAGGAAATCGTACCTTTAGGCGAACTAGAACGTGTTAACGATTGGTTAGATGCGCTAAAGGTTGCGAGAGAGGCAAATGATATCGTCTTAGGGGCTACATGTACGTGCATAGCCGTTTTATTACGTATCGCGACTAATGGTGACAGTAGAATGCACTACGCTAACCTTGCGGATATGATCGTAAGTACCATCGAGGAAGTACCTTATTCCGTTTTTTACGAAGATGTCTATAAAGGCGACTATGACGGAAATTATGATAAATACTACGCTGAAAAGCGAGAGGAGCTAATTAAATGGCACGAAAACTAGACGAAATTTTAAAGGAACTGACGGTTGACCAAGCGAAGGCTGCAGAGTTAATTTATGAAAACGACCTATTGTCGAAAGGTAAGCGTCGTTCTTACGTTGAAATCGCAAAGGAAATTGGCGTATCTGACCGAACATTACGTAAATGGCGCCAGTTGCCCGCGATGTTAGAATATAAGACAGCGGTAACAGATACGTATTTAGCGGATAATCGTACACGCGTTATGCAGGCGCTTATTAACGAATGTGAGGCGGGCAATGCCTCGATGATGAAGTTATACATGCAAACGATGGGTATGCTCGTTGATAAGGCGGAAGTTGAGATTAAAGCGCCTAATGCAGATCCAGACGCAGTTGCAGCTCGATTAGCGAATATTAAAAATCGATATTAAATGGCAATATATCAACGTTTTAGTGCGTTAAAGTGATATAAATGCGAGGTTGGCTACGTGCTGACTTCGCTCTTTTTTTATGCGTTGGAAGAGCGTTATGATTCCGTTTTATTCCGAAATAAGGTGAAATAATCGGGTGGACGGTGCTGGCGGACGCGCTACCTTGAAAACAAATAGAAGTCTGACAATTCATATCTGCGCAAATTACTAGGTTGGTGCATATAGAAGCGTGTAAATCGCTATGTATTCCATTATCATAACTTTAACAGTATTGACATCTTTTATGAAGAAATGTACACTAACGATGCAGTATGGTTAATGAGATAGGGGGCAGATGATGGATAACCAATATTTCGTAGGTTGGGGTACATTGGCATTGATAAATGCTGCACTTGCACAAGGGAAGAATAGAACAGGGTTAAATTGGTTTTTACTTTCTCTTGTATTAGGTCCATTCGCAACACTAATTTTGTTATCTGTTGAAAAGAGACAGTAACACTACATATTCACAATAATTGATTTAAGTTAATAAAGCGAGAAGCGTGGTAATGTAGACTCTCTCTTATTCAACTATTGGGGCTTTAATAAAAGCGTAAGTCGATTATGGCTCGGCTTATTTTTTTACTTCAATATTGTCATAACTTAACAGTATTGACAACGTTTTGCCGATACGATAAGATAGCCTTATAAACGTTATCAAAACTTATTATCAAAAGTTAGGGGCGGTATAATGGCTAAATACGGATATGCTCGAGTGTCAACCGTTGCACAAGAATTAGAGTCACAAATTCAGTCGCTAGAATCGGAAGGCTGTACGATTATCTATAAAGAGAAGTTCACAGGAGCTAAGACGGATAGACCGGTATTTAATGAAGTCATGGCGTTGTTAACGGAAGGTGATACGTTAGTAGTAACGAAACTAGACCGACTAGCCCGTAACACTAAAGAGGGTATCGATGTTGTCGAGGCGTTATTCGAGCGCGGTGTACGTGTTCATGTACTTAACGTAGGACTATTAGAGAATACGACAATGGGACGTTTCTTCCTTACTACGTTATTAGCTGTAGCTGAAATGGAACGCAATTTAATCATTGAACGAACTCAAGAAGGCAAAGCGATTGCTAAGCAGCGAGAGGACTTCCGAGAAGGTAGACCGAAGAAATTTGATAAGAAACACTTAGACAATGCAATGCAGCTATTGGAATCGAATAGTTATAAAGAAGTCGAAGCAAGGACGGGAATTTCAGTCGCTACATTAGCGCGTGAGAAACGTAAACGAAAAGAACAAGCGATTATCAACGATTGAGCGAACGTGCTTGATCGTCATTTTTTGCGTTGAAACTGCGTCACCCCAAAGCCCCTTATTCTGAGAGGCGTCATCTGGTCTTCGAGAATTACAGACATCATTTTTAAAACAAGCCGACTTTTGCGCTGTCAGACGCATCGACATTCGCAAAATAAGGTGGTTGTGCGAGTGGTATCGTCTGAGAAATGAGTTTCTTCTATTATATATATATGTATTAAAAGCCTGTTTTGCGTCAATGTTGCGTTGATCTTTTACTAACGATTTATAATTGTAGCATAACATGAAATGCGGTAAAAAGACTATTCTCATGCGGTTTGTATGCGTGTATACTCCGAATTATGAATAGGAGGAGATACTATTGCTAACACATAATTTAACACCAAGAGAAGTATTAGATATGATACCTTTAAAAGAACGCGCATTACAAATCTACGCGGAAATGATGTCCGAACGGATACCGACATTTGCTCCCAAGACGACGAAAGGTAGACGCTATTCAAGAAAAGAAGTTGAGGTATTACTTTATATTTTGCGACGTAAAGATAATGGTTTGACTATTGAAGCGGCGATGGATGAGGCGATGGATATATTTTACGATACTACTGAGCGGGATAGAGTATTAGAAGAAGTAAAATCGCTAGTAAATAAGCTATTAGAGACGTAAGTAAAATTACTTGTTATCGCTTTACTTTCCGATAAGCATACCGTAAACTAGCAGTAATAGGAAAACGGTCGTTTACGCATATGGCGATACAATGTCCGTTCAAATTAACGTATTAGCATGACGGTGAAGGTAACGCACTCTTTTCACGACTCAAAATCGTGTTCCTTTGGAGTGTCGGTTCGACCCCGACCACCGGTATCAATTGAACAAATTAGTTCACTCGAGTAAAAATGAAAAACACCCACAGACGTTGAAATACAGCGTTTGTGGGTGTTTTTTTGATTTAAAGAACAATAGGAAGTTAAATTATTTTAAACTTTTAGATATGGAGTTAATTTAAATAATTTTGATAAGATTGCTCGACTACTTTAATCATACAAGTGAATTCATTTCATAAATAGTTTTTCTATATAGAAACAAGATCATTTTGGTAGGAGCGTAAGGAGGCTACTCCAGCTGGAAAAGCAAGCGAACCGAGACTTTAGACTGAGCGAACCGATGGAATGGGCTCGGTGCTTGCCCGTGGAAAGCGTCCGCCTGTAGCGGAATATACCTATTTGATAGGAACAATTATTTATTTTCTTTAATCATATTCGCCTTTATTGAAATGAAAGTGAATTATGAAATTGACACAATTTGATAAAGATATTGAATAAAAACTTACAATGGAACATAATGGAATTACCCTGGTAATATGTCGAAAGCCGATAAATTCAAGTTGTAATAAATGATTAAAACCGGCATTCCTTCATGTGGGAGACTTCAATTATTTAGATGGTCTTTTCATGTAAACACACATAATAAATAGATGGAATATTTTGATAATATATAGTGTTAAAGGTCTAAGTAATGAACGAAGTAGTTACAAAAATCTTGGTTATTTAAGAATATTTTTCGTTAGTTTTATTCTTTGTACCATTATTTGCAGAACTTTATAAAACACTATATGTCAATAAGTCAGCAAGTCAATGTTAAGAACGAGCTTTTTTGGCAGTGAAAAGGTCGATTAATAATGAATAGTACCTTATAGGGGGACGTTGGATGGACATGGCTCGTAAATATGGTTTGTTAATAGGAGGATTTGGATTTTCTTATTTGGGAAATTGGATTTACCTTGTAGCACTAAATTTATTTGTCTGGCATTTAACAGCATCACCAGCTGCAATGGCAGGGATTTTTATAGTTGGCCCTATTGCTAGGGTTTTAACGAGCTTTATTGCAGGCTCTATCATTGATCGCACGAATAAAAGGAAGATAATGATTTTAAGTGACATCGTACGAGGAAGTATCGTTTTTTTTCTACCATTTATGGAGTCAATTTGGCTAATTTATGCGTTGTTATTTTTAGCTAATATTGCGAGTAGTTTTTTTGGACCGAGTAGTACTTATTATATTACGAAATATGTTTCAATGGAGGATAAACAACGCTTTAATGCATTGTTAGGTACGTTTAATTCAGGGTCATTCTTAGTTGGACCAGCATTAGCTGGCGTGCTGATTATGCTGTTTAATACCACGATAGCTATTTGGATCAATAGTTTCACATTTTTTGTTTGTGCTTTTGTCATTTATTCATTGCCTGATGTAGATGACACTGCAGAGACTTTGCAACAACGTGTTACTTGGCGCATGCTAAAAAGTGATTATTTAGCAGTAGTATTCTTTATACGGAAAAATGGTCTATTTTTGAAAATCTATTTGCTGTTCCAGTGTAGCCTAATGATTGCATTTGCTCTTGATTCTCAGGAAGCAACATTCATTAAGAAGGATTTAGCTTTATCTGATGGCTTATATGGAACAATCGTAAGTATTGCGGGTGTAGGATCTATTGTAGGTGGGATTGTGGCAGCAAGTTTCGCAAAGAAATGGTCGCTTCGCTCATATATTGCAGTGGGACTACTAATGACAATGGTATTTTATACTACATTTTATGCTTCGACCACTAGTTGGATGGCAGTTGTAAGTTTTGTTGCATTAGGTTTCTTTATGGCATTTAGTAATGCGGGTTATGACACATTTTATCAGCAAAGTGTACCACCTGAATTGATGGGGCGCTTTGGAAGTGTCGCTAATATTTTTCAAAGTGTCTTACAGATTTTGTTTACTTTACTGTTAGGCCTGTTTGCACAATGCTTCAATCTACAAATGACTGCAATTGTCTTTGGTGTTTTTAGTATTTTATTGTCCGTGGCATTATTTTTTGTCCTGTACGCTAAAGCGGCTTCGCACAAATTAAAGGGGGAAGTACTATGATTAGTTACTCACTTCACTGCATTTTTTGTAAGCAAATTTTTGAAGTTGTTGAAGGAACAAAGAAATATAATTTGTACAAACAAAATATGAAAGGGAAATTTTCCTGTGAAGATTGTGATTGCAAAATCGAATTACAGTCACGTAAAGGGTTGATGGGAAAACTATAAATTACCGTGTATTTTTATGGTTCAAGCTCAAACGTTCTTTCTATAAATTGTGGCAAGACGTTATTAATGATTGCGCTAGTAGCAAATTCATGATGAAAGTAATGCATAAATTTTCAAACTTATTAAGCAATACTTCCTTTAGGAAAGGGTGTTCTATAGAAGCTATAGCATTATTAAATTTGTGCTACAAAATATGGAAGAGTAATTAGATTCGAACTAAATAGTCAGTATCCAAAAAAAGCAGCAGAATTTTATGCTAAAGTGTTTAACTGGGAAATTGCTGAGCCTCATTGGGATTATTGGGCAGTTACAACAAGAAGGATGGCATTAATGGGGTATTGGTAAGGGACCACATGATTAACCTTATGGAACACGTATTCAAATTGAAGTTGATTCAATGGATGATGCTATTTGAATGCTAATGGTGCTATAATAGTCCGAGATAAAATGGAATTAGATGATTTTTATCTTGCATACCTGGTTGATCCTACTGGACTGGGTTTAGGATTAATTCAAAAGAAATAACTAGTGAAATCAAAAAATAGTAAATGCTTTGATAGAATGCCTCTACATATCTAGTAGAGGTTTTTTTATTTGTATAGCACAAGTAAATATGTGAATTCAAATGTTTTTTTATAGGCGTAAAAGTAATGGAGAATGGGTAATGAAAACAAATAGATGAGGGGGATTTCAGTTAATCATCGAGGATGATAAAAGAGACAGTTATTTTTATGCGATTTTGAGGGAGTATATCTAATTACTGTTTTTGGTGAATAGGATAACAAGGATGAAAGAAAAATAGGGGGAATGACATGAATAAGATTAGTAAGATGCTGTGTGTGGCTGTGCTTTTTGTCTGGATATTACAAATTCAACCGGTTTATGCAGCTGCAAGCTTTACAGACGTATCGTCGGACAATGTGTTAATAACAGAAATTGATTATTTAGTAGAGAAGGGAATTATCAAGGGATATCCTAATGGTATGTTTAAACCGAATGATTATGTTACAAAGGCACAAGTTGCTGTAATGTTAACTCGTGCGCTGGGATTGAAGACAGCGAACGTAAAGAACCCAAGATACCAGGATGTACCAATGACACATACTTATTATAAAGAAATTGCGGCTACCCAAAATGCTGGGATTTTTGATTCAACCAAGAAGTTTAATCCAGGTGGTACTCTTTCTAGAGGGGAAATGGCGATTGTTTTACAAAGGGCATTTAAACTAAAAGGTTCAAACTCGTATCATTTTACAGATGTTACAGAGAAGACAATTGGTTATAAGGAAATTTTAGCGGTTGCGAATAATAATATTACAAGGGGTTATCAAGACGGTTCATTTAAGCCAAATTTATCGCTAACACGTGCACATTTTTCAGCATTTATGGCACGTGCATTAACGCTTTCGAAAGTGAGTCTCTTAAAGGATCCTGCGTATGTATACACGTATGCATTTTATTCGCCTGATAAGGATATTAGGTATACATTAAATTACCAATATAGCCATAACGATAATAAAAACGACGTATGGACGGTTACCAATATGACCAACAAAGAGCCATTTAACGATGAACTGCTGTACGGCAATGAAACTGTTTATGGACAAGCAATTGCTGCAGACTTTAGCAAGCATTATGATTTATTTATAGGATTACCTCTACGAATTGGTGTGATTGTACACGAACAGGATGATGGACCTGTAGGTGGTAACCGAATAACAGTGAAAATGACAGATGGGACGGTCCGTGCTGGCGGTGTTAACTATAAAAAGGTAGCTATTTTAGAAGAAAAATTTGTCTATAGTGATGTAGTGAAAACCTATTACTTTGTTGATGGTATCGGCTTAGTTAAGGAGCTTCATGGCGAGGAAGTTATTTATGAGTTACTAAAGCGTACGAAAAATTAATACGAATAAGGATGCATTTATCCGCAGCATCCTTATTTAGAAAAGTGAAATATGAAAATAACGTTTCAGTGCTTGCAACCACTCTTTGTCGCTATGTGTTGTATACGTTGTTAGGGATTGACCTTCGTATATTCGAAATTCATTGTTGAGCATTGTATGTCGGCCACGTGGGGTGCGAATCATCGCAATTTTATTAGCTTGTTTAGAAAGCCGTGGGGCAAATTGCGCATCGTTAGCATCATTGGTAAAGCAATAGAGTAAACGCCAATTATGTGAAGTTTGCTCATAAAACATCCAGCCATATGTTTCACTCCACTCAATTTTGTAAAGCTCATTGCCTTCACGATGCTGATGACCTGTAATTAAAGGAACTGGCTTACAGGGAGCTAGTGCACCTACACCAACGTCAGAAATATATTGTACACCGTCAAAAGTGACAATAAGTAGCTGATGCATAGGGACATCTTCAGAAGGTGTATCGGCTTCGATATTGCGCCAAAATTGTGCATAGCGATTTGTAACAGAAAAACCGAGTTCTCGCAGTAGCCAGCTGAATAGTATATTTAGCTCAAAGCAGTTGCCTCCGCGTTTATCATCAATAATTTTATGAAAAAGATCGGGGATAGCGAAGGAGATACTATGTTTCAACGTTACATCTAAATTTTCATATGGAATTGTATGGAGATGGCATGTTTGCAAGAGCCCTAAAAGTTTAACTGATGGCTCTAAAGATCCTTGAAATTTTATATGTTGTAAATACTGCTGTATTTGTGAATTTATAAAAATCGCCTCACTTCCTTACTATTTAACATAACCGAATTGCCAAAAGAATACACGCATAAAGATTGCTAGAGAAAATAATAGAAAAGTAAGTAGATAACTTGTAAAATTAATATATTAGCTACTAATTAGTAAATTATTTTCCATTTTAGTTAATAAAAATGATTGTAAGGTAGGTATATGGATGATAAGCACAATGAAATGGATAGAAGTAAATTCGTATGATGAAATGAGCACAGTGGCAGCAAATATTTTTACTGAGCAATTGAAAGTAAAGCCAGCAAGTATTTTAGGACTTGCTACTGGTGGCTCGCCAGTCGGGATGTATAAGGAATTAGTCAAACGACAACAAGCTGGAGATTTTTCTTTTAAAGATATCAAAACATTTAACCTAGATGAATATGTAGGTCTAGATCAATCTAGTCCAGCTAGTTACTGGACATTTATGCATGAGAATTTATTTAATCATGTGGATATTAACGAGGAAAATATTCATTTGCCAAATGGTAAAGTAGTGGATTTAGCGGCCGAATGTGTTGCCTATGATGCGCGTATAGCAGATGCTGGTGGAATTGATTTGCAGCTATTAGGTATTGGTGTCAATGGACATATTGGCTTTAATGAGCCTGGCACGCCGTTTGCATCATTAACGCATATTGTGGAATTAACAGCATCTACACGAACTGAAAATGCCATTTATTTTGATGATCCGGCCGACGTACCGACACAAGCCATCACCATGGGTATTCAATCTATTATGAATGCCAAGGCAATTGTATTGATTGCATTTGGTGAGAAAAAGTTAGAGGCAATTGAAAAGTTACAAAGTGGTGTTGTGACGGAAGAATTCCCAGCTAGTCAGTTATTAAATCACCCGAATGTAACGGTTATTTATGGTGGTACAAAATAAGAAAAATAAGCGTAGACTTCATATAATTTGAAGTCTACGCATTTTTTTACTAGTCAATAAAACACCTGCTACAACGGTTAGTCCACCAAAAACCCCATAAAAGTGTCGCAAGCAGTAATAATGCAAATGGTGGTATTTTCATGATAAAAAACTCTTTTGACTTTTTTCAGTGATAGTAAGCTTAAATGGAGAACAACTTATAGCCTTTTACGTACACAGAATAAAAGTGATGCAGGATGACACAGGTCCTATGGCAATTGCGTCAAAGTCCAATGAAATAGTAAGAATACTACCATCAGTGATAGGCACTCATACTATGAATAATCAATGATGCAATGTTATACATATGCTAGAATAGAGGAAAGAATAGGAGGGGTTATTGTGAAAAATACAGTACCACGTTTGGTCAAAGGTGATACAGTTGGACTTGTAGCATTATCTAGCCTTGTTGAGCCAGAAAAGCTTGGGGAAGCATTAGCCTTTCTAGACGAATTGGATCTTCGCTATAAAATAGGGGATACAATAAATGCCAAGCATGATTATTTAGCTGGAAGTGATGAGGAGCGGCTGGCAGACTTCCATGCGATGGTGAAAGATCCTGAAGTGAAGGCGATTTTTTGCGTAAAGGGCGGCTATGGTTCTGCTCGTATTGCGGCAAAGATAGATTATGACCTATTAGTAGAAAATCCAAAAATTTTCTGGGGCTTCTCTGATCTTACATATTTGCATTGTGCGATTCATGAATTTGCAGATTTAGTAACCTTCCATGGACCGATGCTAATGGCTGCAAGTAAAATGGACGATATATCAAAAAGAATGTTTTTACAGCTCTTTACACCGATGGAAGTACAATATACTGAAATGATTTCACCATTAACGACAATTACGTCAGGTGTTACACGCGGTCAAATAATAGGAGGAAACCTACGTCGACTCGTAAGTACGCTAGGCACGAAGTTTGAAGTTCATACAGATGGTAAAATTTTATTGATAGAAGATATAACTGAGTCTATTCCTCGTATTGATTCAATGCTTCAGCAATTAAAGCAAGCTCGAAAGCTTGAACAGTTAGCAGGTGTTGTGATTGGTTCCTTTACGCAAACAGGAGCAGATGAAGCGGCACTTCTAACGTTAATGAAAGAGTACTTTGCTGATTTAGGTGTTCCTGTAGTAGCTGGCTTTAAAATTGGACATGAAATAACGAATATTGCCATACCATTAGGGGTAGATGCAATTTTAGACGCACAGGAAAAAGTTTTAAGGATTTTACCAGGAGTACATTAAATAAAAGAAGCGTTCTGCAGGTTTTAATGTGCAGAACGCTTTGTTTCTTTAATAAGGCTCAGCATTATGCCCTTTTTTAATGGCATCGTTAGGCGCATCTTCTCCGTCGATATTACCAAGAGGTCGTGCAGTCGAAGAATCTTTTTGTGCCTTTTCCAAGCCGTCTTTTAATAAGCGACCATATTCTTCATCCGCTTCTTGTGCAAGGGCAATCATTGCTTGTTGGATAGAAATATTGCAACTCGATAAATCGCGAGTTAGATTTTCTAATAGTTCGTCTCGCTCCCATTGCTCAAAATTACGATATGTTTCACCAGCTTGTTTTGTGTTATTTTGGCGATTAATCGATTCACGTACGAGATGGCCTTCAATAAGTGGTGTATATTCTTTAGCTGTTTGTGATGCTTCCTTTAAGCCATTTAACATGGAAGGCTCATAGTTGATATGTGGATTTTGCCCTGGTGCTAAATCTCTCTTATACAGCATTTGACCACCATTTTGATTGGTTGCTACCCGTTTCTTTGGTGCATTAATGGGCAGTTGTAAATAATTTGCTCCGACTCGATGACGCTGTGTGTCAGAATAAGAAAATGTTCGTCCCTGTAACATTTTATCATCGGAGAAATCGAGACCATCCACTAGGACACCGGTACCGAAAGTTGCCTGCTCAACCTCTGCAAAATAGTCTTCAGGATTTTTATTTAATACCATTTTACCGACGGGGTACCATGGGAATTTGTCGTTTGGCCAAAGCTTTGTATCATCTAGAGGATCAAAATCAAGCTCAGGATGTGGCCCATCCTCCATAATTTGTACATTTAACTCCCACTCAGGGTAATCACCATGTGCAATTGCATCATATAAATCTTGCGTTGCATGATTGAAATTCTTCATTTGAATTTCTTCTGCTTCTTTTTGTGTTAAATTTTTAATGCCTTGTACTGGCTCCCAATGATATTTGACAAGTACAGCTTTGCCATCATTATTTACCCATTTATACGTATTAACGCCAGAGCCCTGCATCATTCGATAATTGGCTGGAATGCCCCAAGGTGAGTAAACAAATGTCACCATATGGAAAGATTCCGGTGAACTCGCACAGAAATCAAAAAAGCGTTCAACATCTTGAATATTTGTAATAGGATCAGGCTTGAAAGCATGAATCATATCAGGGAATTTCATAGCATCGCGAATAAAGAAAATTTTTAAATTATTACCGACTAAATCCCAGTTGCCGTCCTCTGTATAAAACTTCACTGCAAAACCGCGCGGATCACGAAGGGTTTCAGGTGAATGTCCTCCATGAATAACCGTTGAAAAGCGAACAAAAACTGGTGTTTGCTTCCCCTTATTTTGAAAAACTTTAGCCCTTGTATACTTAGAAATAGGATCATTGCCCACTACACCATATGTTTCAAAATAGCCATGAGCACCAGCGCCACGAGCATGTACAACACGTTCTGGAATACGTTCTCGGTCAAAGTGACTTATTTTCTCCAAAAAATCATAATTCTCAAGTGTGGCAGGTCCGCGATTACTGACAGTTCGTAGATTTTGATTGTTGGTAATAGGGTGGCCTTGGCGATTTGTTAATGTCTCGTCATTTTTAAGATGTGAATCATTTTGCTTGGTCATTGTATTACCCCTTTTCTTTGGATTACATACATTCTGTCCTTGCTAGGGGCAAACTAGACATAAAAAACTCTCTTACACACTGGGTGTAAGAGAGTTTATTGGGTGGTGTTTTCGAATTAGTCTTCTGATTGCAAATTGTTTTTATACCTTTGCCTATAGTTGGTAATTGGTCATCGGTCATAAAGTAACAGGTCACATGTCATTGGTTTACTAAAGTTATCTACTTAAATGTAGGATTTCGAAAAACAGCACACCCAACTTGGTATGGAGTCTCACCAACTCCATAAATCTATTGTATACAGTTTCAGATGGTATGAAAAGCCTTGAATTATCAGCATGCTTGAAAACATATTTCATGCAATGGATTCAAATGACGAGCTGAATATTCATGGTGCTTCTAACCAAAAAAGGTAGTGTTCATATTTTCCTTTTAATATGAAACCTTTTTTCGTATCAATCGTATTATAAGCTAGACAATCTGAAATGATAGAACTGAAAAAAGGGAGAAATGAATTTTTGAACCATTGAATGAAACAATTACTTCTTGTAATTTACTTGATTGCCATTGCGGATGCGTATTACTCAACGTTGTTTATTGAACCAAAAACACCACCGCAACATCAGACGATTAAAGTGTCTGCCATTACGGTGGCACAACTGCGGTAGCAACCCTAACAAAAAGAAACGACGTGCACGTCGTTTAAAGCCTTCTATGCAGCAACACATTAATCGACTTCTTCAGAGCACTAAGTATTTCAAAGAAAACGTGATGCTTAGTAACCTGTTAAAGAACAGATTGGACATACACAGACCGATGCGAGAGCCGCCTTTCATCTTTTTACGCTTTCGACATTTACGTTGCTGATAATTGTTAGCAATTGTTAAGCTAAAAGCTGCAATATATTTGCAGCTTTTTTTGTGATGGTAGATTAATCTTTCTGTCAAATGATTGAATATTCGGTTGTGAAGCACCCCATAATGTAGTGTTTATATACTTATTAGTACTGAATGAATACATAATATCGCTAAAATAACTACTATCATATATTTAGAAATATACTTAAATATATGTTGCCAACTTTAGGCTGTTTTCACTAAAGCTTGTTGCTAATTTAACGAAAGCCCCTGTGCACAATAATTTCTAGTCCTTGCAGAGAAAGACGCCCAAAAACATCTATATTGCAAACAACTTTGAATCAATCCGTATTTCCCAAGTATTTTAACTATCTTCTTCAAATTTGTACTCTAAAATATCCCCGGGTTGGCATTCTAATGCCTTACAAATTGCTTCTAATGTTGAAAGCCTAATTGCTTTTGCCTTGCCATTTTTCAATATAGAAAGGTTAGCCAGTGTTATTCCAATCCTCTCAGAAAGTTCTGTTACACTCATTTTCCTTTTTGCCAGCATCACATCGATATTGATTATAATTGCCATATTATTCACCTCAGACCGTTAAATCATTTTCTGATTTTATTTCGATGGCATTTTGTAATAGCTTTTGAAGAACAGCAGCAAAGACTGTAATCACAATTGAAGCAAAAATCATGACCATTCCAATTAGTATGATACCTGGCGCATCGTCCATCTCCGCCATGAGATAGAAGAGTGGCATACCTAATACATACAAGATACTGATTGTGATTGCACAGTATTTTATATTTTTTAAAGCTCTTACAGATAAATCCGAGAAAGCGATATTCTTGTCAATGTAGCTTAAAAGTCTAAATGCTTGATACAGAGCAAGGTAAAAAGGAATCGCTGTTGCATACAAATTGATGAAAATGAGATATTTTATATAAGCCATATCCGGATACAATTGTGCTGCAAAACTCGCTATCTCAGGCACCAAAAATATGCACAAAGCAAGGACGGGGATTCCCATAAGTATAACAGCTAACTTTAAAAAGAGTGTTGATACTCGTTTCATAAAAAGCACCTCACTTATTTATTGTCAATTTGAATTTAACATGTAGTTTATTGTTTTACAATAAATTTTTATTAATTTTAACAACATTTTTATTGTTACAATCATTACCATTTCAAAGAACACGTAAAACTATTCAATTTAGGAAAACAGCCATTAGCCACAATCCAAATTATCCAATGCTCAAAATTTTGCCCTCAATTCATGTATGCTGCAAACTTTTGAGCAGCTTTCTCTTTTGATTTTTCAGTGACATTTTTGTGTAGGTATTCAATGTTGTTTGCTTGATTTCCGTGCCCTAAATTTCTTATGTAATCTGCAAACATTAAGAGAAGTCGAGGAGACTCGACTTTTTAAGTACATTTAATTATTTTCTTCGACAGAATTCGAGCTTTTGAAAGACGTTCATAATACCCGTCTAAGATAGTCTATGCGTAATGCGAATTCTTTATATAACCAAAGGTGTCGAAAAATGGCGAAAGATAATGGTGGAAATGTAACCCTTAATTTGGCAAAATTGTAATCGCAGTAAGTGAAATGTTAATTTATAAACTATTTGTATTATAATTGTATTTCGCTAGATCAAATAACGTATATTTTTAATGGTATGCATTCGGAGGGAATAATGTAATGAAGAAAGTTTTATTAGTATTACTAGCCATAATGCTAGTTGGGTGTTCTGGTGAGGGAACAGAAAAGAACAAAGAGGAAAATGTAAAAAAAGAAGAGATCGTAAAGGAAGAGAAAGTTGTTCCTGTAAAATATGAAGAGGTTGATCCTGAATCAAAAGCTACAATAGAAAAGTTTGTTAAAAAATACAATGTCAGAGTTGATGTATATAAACAGGATACAGAAGAACCAATAGAATTAGAGAAGATTCCAGAACCAATAACTAGTGAACTAAATAAAGAGGAAAATATTTTGTCGCAAATCCTATTGGAAACAGATTTTAAAAAATATAAGGGTCATTATAAAATAGTCGCTAAATATAATGAGGATAAAAAATTAGTTGGCTATAATATCTCTGTAGAAGGAAGCCCAATAAACGAAGTAAGTGAAGAGGGAGATGAATGGGAAGAAGGATTATTAGCTGCTATGTCAATTATTGATGCAATAGGATTGAATTTAGATAAAAATGAAGTGGAATTTGATAAAGCTATAGATGAAGAGAAAGACACTCATACATATACTGATTCTAATTATAATGTAACTTTTCTTCTTGCTGATTTAGATTTAGGAACATATGAAATTAATTATGATTTAACGAACTAGAACAAAAAAGCATCTCTAAACGGATGCTTTTTTTGTATTTCAACGAATAATTACAGTTTTAAAAACTCGCAGTGTGAAGAAAAGAGGGAATAATACTTCTGGAGATCTACAAATGAAAAAGATTGGAGCAAATAGCTTCAATCTTTAAGGATAAAACTTGCCCCAACTATAGCATTCATTTAACTTCCGTAACTGTATCTCCATCTCACCGACTGGAGCTTAGAAATAACGAGAATCGTCAAAGTTCAGTGCTACGCTATAATTTTTGGCATTAATTAAATTGGAAAGTTTATGTGCTTCTTTATCGAGTTTAAGAGCACGTTCACGGTATTCATCGGGTTCGTACATAGCAATTTCATAAAGCATCGTGCTTTCACCATAGCCCATGCGTACACTTTCTTTTTCATGCGTACTAAAGTGCTTGCAAAGCTCTGCTTCAGCTCGAAGCTGTGTCGCAAGTTCAATTGCCTCGACCAGCGCTAATTGTTGATCTTTAAAGTCTACTGTGTTTTTAATATTGGCTTCATATACAAGCCGATCTAATGTACGCACATCGAGACGTACCTGCGCTAGCTCAGATTCAATAACAGTCATGGCTCGATTGCTCGTTTTTGGAGCTTGTCCCTTTTCGACTGTTACAAAGGCACTACGGTGCAATTCGCCCATAAGTTCCTGGGTTTTTTTTGTTAAAATGCTTTTCAATTTAACAGCTTCTGCAAGATTTATCATGTGAACACGTCCTCTTTATAGTGTAGTAGATGGTGCTGCATTTGTTAATAGCGTTGTTTTATAGTCGCCACCATGAATTTGATTGAACATTTTTCCTGCAGAGGCAAGAAGCTCTTCGGATTGACTTTCACAAAGTGATGGACGGAGGTAGAAGATTTGTAAAGCATCTATCGTTGTCTCTGAGACAGCCGTTCGTCTTGAATCGACGAATGGCGAACCGAATGCACCTTCCTCGTCACAACTATAGAGGATATTATTTAGCGAATTAAAGCGGCCGTTCAAGCCTTCATACCCTGTTTCTTCGTTGCCAAGTGCGATTTCAACATTTCCTTTAAGAAAAGCTATATCATATAGGCCGATTGGAATTTCATATTGCAAGGAGAAGAAATTATTTAAATCAATACCAGATTGGAATGGTGTTAAATAATTTTGTTTACTGATACGACGCATTAAGCTTTCTGCCGAGTGACGATAGCGGTTTGGATCAGCACCAAGCTTTTTCCATAGTTGTCGCCATTCTGCGATACCAGCTCGTTCTGTAACAGAAGTCTCCTGCATTTCTAAAAATAGATTTTCCTGATACAATTGCATTCGTCCCTTAATCATTTGGGGCGATTGTGTTACGACAATTTTGGTATAATGAATAATGCCGATTTTCAGTTCAGGATGTTGTGTATTGAGAGTTGGATTGAGTGACACTTTCATAATTCATCACCTACTTTAACTATTTCTATTATTGTAACATGTAAGGAGTTGGAAATAAAATGAACATACATGACCTACAACGTGAATTTGTGGCGTATGCAATGTCCATTGGCGTTGATAAAATTGGCTTTACAACGGCAGCTCCATTTACAGAATTAAAAAATCGACTGCGTCGTCAGCAAGAGCTTGGCTATCAGTCAGGCTTTGAAGAAAGCGATATTGAAAAACGTACTGAGCCATTTCAACTATTAGCAGGAGCAGAAAGCATAGTTGCCATAGCGGTAGCGTATCCATCACGTATGCAGGATGCACCTGTTGGAAAAAAAGGCTCAAGACGTGGTATTTTTTGTAGAGCTTCTTGGGGTGTCGATTATCATACAGCGTTAAGAGAGCGTTTGAAACTATTATCAGCATGGCTCGAAGAACGAGTAGAGGGTGTGCGTATAGAGTCAATGGTTGATACAGGCGCACTTGTAGACAGGGCGGTTGCAGAGCGTGCGGGTATTGGTTGGAGCGGGAAAAATTGCTCTATTATTACGCCGGAGTTTGGTTCATATGTGTATTTAGGAGAGATCATTACAAATCTTCCATTTGCCCCGGATACAGCGATGGAAGATGAATGTGGGGATTGCCGCTTATGCTTAGATGTTTGCCCAACAGGCGCGTTAATAGCGGGGGGACAACTTGATTCACAGCGTTGTATTGCTTTTTTAACGCAGACGAAGGGAACTTTGCCCGATGAATTTCGTAGCCATATTGGTAATCGTTTGTACGGCTGTGATACATGCCAAACAGTGTGCCCAAAAAACAAAGGGAAGATTAACTGGATTCACGAAGAGTTTAAGCCAAATCCAGAAATCGCAAAGCCGTTACTTGTACCACTTTTGACCATTTCTAACCGTGATTTTAAAGACAAATTTGGACATGTTTCAGGCTCATGGCGTGGTAAGAAGCCTATTCAACGCAATGCCATTTTGGCTCTAGCGCATTTTAAAGAAGAAATCGCTGTGCCTGATTTAGTGTCGCTTCTTGAAAAAGATGAACGTCCTGTTATCCGAGGAACAGCGGCATGGGCATTAGGGAAAATTGGCGGGGAACAGGCAGAAAGAGCATTACTCGCTGCGAAGGGCACGGAACAAGACGATGAAGTACTCGTTGAAATTAATAAAGGTTTACAATTTTTTAGCTAAGGAAGTGTACCGTTATGCCACTGCATATCGTTTTATATCAACCAGAGATTCCAGCAAATACAGGCAATATTGCACGTACCTGTGCTGGGACGAATACCTCTCTGCATTTAATTCGTCCCCTGGGCTTTTCAACAGACGATAAAATGCTTAAACGTGCCGGATTAGATTACTGGCATAGTGTCAATGTTGTGTATCATGATTCACTTGAGGATTTTATTGAAGTATCGAAAAACGGTGATCTATATTTAATTGAAACGTATAGTGAAGAGCCGTTTACAACACATGATTTTAGTGATCAGGAACGTGACATATACTTTATGTTTGGCAAAGAAACGACAGGCTTGCCAAAGGATTTTGCATATGAACGTCGCGATATGTGTCTGCGTATTCCTCAAAGTGAACATATTCGCTCCTTGAATTTATCGAATACAGCCGCGATTGTTATTTATGAAGCTTTGAGACAGCAAGGTTACCCAGGGTTACATTAAAAAAGCAGTTCTCATGAGGAGAACTGCTTTTTTTCTTGGGGAATATGGAAGTGACGGATAGAATCCCGAAAGTGACAGATAGAACTCTAAAAGTGACGGATAGAATCCCGAAAGTGACGGATAGAACTCTAAAAGTGACGGATAGATTAAAATTTCAGTAGCACAACATTGCCAGCAGGATCTTCTGTTTGGAAGCCACCTTCAATATCAACAATAGTTGCCCCCATAGCATGTAAGTTTTCTTTCATTTTAGCTAGTTGTTTGTCGTTATCTAATCGAAGGGTGTATGTTTTTAAGCCGACCTGATTTTCACCAAGTTTTGGGGCGTCCTCAGAATACCAAGTATTTAGACCAATATGATGATGATAGCGACCTGTTGAGATAAATAATGCCTGACCACCATAGCGTGTTACGATATCAAATCCTAAGCCTTTTGTGTAAAATTCCTCTGCTGCACTTAAACTGGAAACCGATAAATGTATATGTCCCATAACTGTGCCAGCAGGAAGTCCTTGCCATTCGCCGGTACCTTCCGCCAATATGGCTGAAATATTAAGTGGTTCTGTCACCATATGAACTTGATCGAATTGCCAAGTCCAATCACTTTCAGGATGGTCTGTATATACTTCAATACCGTTTTCATCTGGATCTCGTAAATAAAGGGCTTCACTCACATCGTGGTCAGATGCACCAAAATAAACACCCGAATTACGGAAATGACTAATAATATTTGCTAAATCACGGCGTGTTGGTAACAGTAAGGCAAAATGATACAGCCCTGTTGTTAAACTCGTTTTTTCTTCAACTGTTTCTGGCTGTACAATTGTCAGCAGTGCAGTTTTGCCATCAGCAGATAAAGTCGCCTCATGTGACCCTACTTCTAGAACTTTAAAACCAATAATATCTTGATAATATTTTAATGAACGATGTAAATCACTTACTTTGATTTCGACATTTGTAACATATGTGTTTGGTTTTTCATGAAAATGCATAAGAATGTGCCTCCAACTATAAGTTATTTTTGATAATAAACTTACTTTATGTAACTAAGTTTATTTTATATAGTACTTAAAGTCAAGCATTTATGTTTTCACCTAATACCAAGTCGTTAAGGAATTATGTCACAATCTAGGCCATCCTAAGCTTTCCCCATAAAAAAAGAAGTAACCATAATGGCCACTTCTAATAAAATAAGAAATCACTAAGCAGTAGAACACACTTAGTGATTGTCTTGAGGTATTATTTGTCCGCTTTGTAGTCGCCTTCGTAACCAGCCGTGAAAATAGCAACTAAGAAAGCAGCTGTAACACCAAGAATTAATAATAAACTCATGGAAGAACCCTCCTCATGTTTATAAAGAAATCTCCCCTAAGTATAGCTTATCTACTATGAAAAGAAAACGTCAATGCACAATAAAATATGTCAGAAATGGTTCAGTCGTTAGTATTTCGGGAAAACTAAAAAATGAGGTGATGAAAATGGATAAAAAAGTT
Source organism: Lysinibacillus sphaericus OT4b.31 (assembly GCF_000392615.1). GTDB lineage: Bacteria > Bacillota > Bacilli > Bacillales_A > Planococcaceae > Lysinibacillus > Lysinibacillus sphaericus_B. The sequence goes on from NZ_KB933398.1 coordinate 348,344, forward strand.
CCAAATATTGAGAATGGTACAATGGCAGGTAATTTTGATGAGGTGAAGGAGCTAGGCAAGCAAATGGAGCGTATGCGTGATGGTTTAGAGCTTGCGGAGGATGATCGGATTACAGACCCAATTCAGGTAGATGCACCTGAAGAAAAATTCAAGAAACAGTAAGGTGCCGTAATATCGGAATTTACTGTACAAGGTGAACTATCCGCGGAGCAAGGAAGAATACCCACGAAGCGAAGGTTCTCATATATCCTATATTCGAAGAAGGGAACTTCTCCATTTTCTTAAATCCAATTTTTTGTATAATGGAACTAGGAAAAGAAAGGGGCTGAAGTTCTTGAATTTACAATCAACAAAAGTATTAACAAACGGTGTAGAAATGCCGCGTCTTGGTTTAGGTGTATATAAAATGACAGAACGCGAAGAAACATTGCAAGCAATCGATCATGCGCTTAAAGTTGGTTATCGTGCGGTTGATACAGCATCATTATATGGCAATGAGGTCGAGGTAGGCGAAGCGATTCGTCACTCAGGTGTCAATCGGGAGGATATTTTTGTCACGACGAAGGTTTGGAATAATGACCAAGGCTACGATGCGACGTTACGTGCGTTTGAAGTGTCATTGAAAAAGTTAAATATGGAGTATTTGGATTTATATTTAACACATTGGGCAGTGCCACAAACATTTGAAGAAACGTACAGAGCTATTGAACGACTTTATGATGAAAAATTAATTCGTGCAACAGGTGTCTCAAATCACCATGAGCATCATTTACAAAAACTATTAGCAAAAGCAAATATTGCGCCAATGGTCAATCAAGTAGAGGTGCACCCTTATCTTCAACAAAATACTTTGAAGACATATTGTACAAAGCATGATATTGCACTCACAGCATGGTCACCGCTTGGTCGTGGGGGTGTGCTTGATGATCCAACAATTCTTGAAATTGGTCAAGATTTAGGGAAGACTGCTGCACAGGTAGTCCTTCGTTGGCATCTACAAAATGGCACGATTATTATTCCAAAATCGGTTTCACCGAGTCGTATCGAAGAAAATGCACAGATTTTTGATTTTGAATTAACGCAAGCTCAAATGACTCAACTGGCTTCATTGAATCTCAACAAACGTTTTGGACAAGACCCAGATAACTTTAAATTTGATTTTTAAATTATCAAAATCCGTGTCAACCGATGGACGTTTTGGTTCAGCAGGATAAGGTTTTCACAGGCATGTGTTACGAATGCTACTCCGCACATATTATGGTCACATAACTTTTGAATAAAGATAAAAACCCGCTCTCTAGTAGGAGAAGCGGGTTTTTCGTATAGAATTATTTTGCTTCTTTTACATAAGGAATGTAGTTAGAGAGCATTTTAGCCATATGTGCACGCGTAGCATTGTTTCCAGGCATAAATTTGCCATTTGAACCGCTAGCAATTTGTAATTCTTGCATAAGTGCAATAGCGTTTTGCGTTTCTGTATTGTATTTAGAAATATCGCTGAAATCAGCTGTTAAACCAGTTTTCGCATCATGCTGCAAGTTATAAGCACGTGCAAACATTAATGCTAGTTGAGAACGAGTTACTTTGGCAGTAGGATTGAATTTGCCATTTTGACCTTGTACGATGCCAGCTTCTGCGAGTGCTGTAATCTCTTTTTGTGTAGCTACTTCTAAACTCGTAATATCAGAGAATGTAGCTTCACCTTTTGCTTCAAGTTTTAACACACGTGCGATGAATGAAGCGGCCTGTGCACGTGTTAAATTAGCGTTTGGCGAATATGTTGTGGCTGATGTACCTTGTGTTAAATCACGGTAATAAAGATCACGAACGTAGCCCTCTGTTTCAGACCCTTTTGCAATATCTGTAAATGGAATAGTTGCTACAATACGACCTTCAACTTTAGCATCAACTTTTTTAAGCGTATTTAAATGATCGATAAACATTTCATAGTCAATTGTACCTGGCTCACTTACACGGCCGTCAGCATATACTTTTGCAAGTGTTTCGAAGCCATCGCCACCTTTAGCAGTGAAAGTATTTGTAGCACCTTTGTAAGTAGTGGCTTTATCAAGTTCTTTACCGTTTAATTTAATAGATATGACACGTTTACCAGCTGCTGCCTTACCGTCAAATTCTACTTGTAAGCCAGAGAAGTGTAAGAAACCTCCAAATTCTTTCGGGAAGTCTTTCACACTATGTTCAGCAATTTCATAGATTTCAGCACCAGTCATTTTTACAATACCTAGTGCATTACCGAATGGCATGACAGTCATGACTTCACCTACAGTAATGTCCCCAGCGTCAATGCTAGCACGGATACCGCCACCATTTTGGAAGGCAAATTGTACTTCTGGGTCAATTTTTTGTGCACCAGCAAGCATACCGTCCGTGATGATGTTACCTAGGTTTGTTTCACCAGCACGAACGCCCCATAGACCACGCTTTCCGTCAAGTACTGAAACCGCTGTATTACCTGTAGACTGTTGTTTAACTGCAGCAATCTTTTCACTATATGGTGCTAATAATGCTGCTGCGTCAGCGTCAGCTTTTACAGGATTTTCTTTATCATTTAATGCATGTAATTGGCCAAAGTATTCAACAACTGCGCCGTTATCGTTGAAAGTTAGATCAAGCTCTCCTAAATTCTCGCTATATTGACCTGTTTGTACGATAATCGTTGGGTTTTTAAATGACGTATCAGCTTTTACAGCTTTATCTAATTTTGTATGTGTATGTCCACCTACGATAACGTCGATACCTTCTACCGCAGAGGCTAGCAATTGGTCATTATCAAATTCTTTTGAATCATCGAAACCTAAGTGTGTCAGTGCAATAATTTTATTGACACCTTGCTTTTCAAACTCTGCTACTGCTTTTTTCGCAGAATCGATATAGTTAGCAAATTGAACATTGGCAACACTGGAAATGGATGGCGTTTCTTCTGTTGTTAAACCGAAAATACCTACTTTTTCACCATCTACTTCTTTAATAATACCATTATAGATTTTACCGTTTTGGAAGTCTTTTGTAATTGTTTGAGATTGTAAGCCATCAAATAAGGAATCCTTTGAGAAATCCAAGTTACTTCCTAACAATGGGAAATCAGCACCTTTTACAAACTTCGCAAGTGCAGCATGTCCTTCAGGGCTTGACCCTAAATCGAACTCATGGTTACCAAATACCATTGCATCATAGCCCATTAAGTTCATTAACTTCATATCAACTTCTCCAGTGAATTGATTGAAGTATAGAGTACCAGAGAATACGTCACCCGCATCTAATAAAAGAGAGTTTGCATTTGCAGCACGTAGCTCTTTTACCTTTGTTGCGCGTTGTGGTGCAGCTTCAACGTGTGCGTGTGTATCATTCGAGTGTAGAATTGTTAAATTGAAACCGTCTTTCGTAGCTGTTGGTGTTGCTTCTTCAGCTTTTGCAGCAAAACCTGGTGTAGCTAGTAAACTCGCAGCGAGTGTTGTTGCTGCAATACTTTTAACCCATTTCATCAATGAATTCCTCCCTCATTATATGTCAGATGACTGACAATTTACTTTATTCTATCATGAAAAAAATCCATCGTCATTACCAATAATGGAAAATCAATATTAAATTTACTGTAAAATTTAGGGAGTTAATTATTAAATCATATATTTATACTTTTTTAGAATTATAAGTGAATTGATTTGGGGGATATGTTGTTATTTAATAGTCACCAAACAAACGCTATCAGCGCTAACCAAAATTCTTCGCACAGAAATATTTGATTGTCAACTTTAAGACCACGAGTTGATTGGAGCGAAGGCGGCGACTTCTGCGGGAACAGCATGAGCGAAAAGGCCCCGCAGGAGCGTAGCGACGAGGAGACTGAAGCCGTGCCCGCGAAAAGCGTCCGCCATAGCGGAAAGCAACGAGTTCATATAGTTACTTCTATTTGAAAAGAAAAAAGCCATCCCAATTTCATTTGAGATAGCTTCTTCATCATAAAAGTGTAACGTAGACAGATATTTTGTTGTGTAGAAGCGATCGTGACTCCCAGTAAAGCTTGAAGATATTACTGGCTCTTGTTTGAGAAAAGTGTTACTGTTTTTCATCCTTTACTACGATGCGCTTATTTAAAAATGGATGTTCGAATTCTAATTGTATGGCGTGTAGTTCATAGTCACCACTCGCTGTTTCGCGTGCATCGTACATCGTATCACCGATAATAGGATGACCGATATGTGCCATATGCACACGAATTTGATGCGTTCGTCCTGTTTCGAGAATCAGGTGAACAACACAAGAATGTTTATAGCGTGCTACAACCTCATAGTGAGTAACCGCATGTTGTCCTGTTTTTGACACGACTCGTCTCGTTGCATGGTGTCGGTCCTTACCGATAGATTCTGCAATAGTGCCAGAAGTAGAGCGCAGATTTCCTTGGACCTCCGCAGCATACGTACGAATGATTGTTTTTTCTTCGATCATTCGGTCAAATATCGATTTTGCAAGTGGATGCTTGGCAACAAGTAATAAGCCCTGTGTACCTTGGTCAAGACGATGAACATGCTCCGCATAAACACCATCTTGCTCCTTTATGTGCGCCATAACATGGTTCATGCACGTATGTGTATCACGCGCATCATTTGGGTGTGTCGCCATGCCTTTTGGTTTAGAGACAATCAAACAGTGGTCGTCTTCGTAGACAATATCAATCGCACACACGGGTGTTGGTTTATAGCTAGAAGAAGGGATAGGAAATGTGAATTTTATCATTGTTCCTGCTTGTAATGGTTCCTTCCACTGCAGGGGCTCGCCATCCGTTGTTGTGACCGCCTTTGCCATCCGTAATTCATGGACTAGTTTTTTTCCTAGTTTCCAATGATTTCGTAGTAGTTCCTCAACCGTCAAATTATTGTCATTTATTTTGTAATGAAACATCTATCTTCCTCCGTCGAAAAGAAGGCTGTGTAAAGGCCCCTTTATCTATTTTCTACCTAAATCGTACTCATGAAATTTTGATGCAAAAAAATTCGCTCTCTTTTGGTGGGCAATCAGCAAACCACACAGGTCTAAAGCATCTGCAGGTCTCGCTTGGTTCGCTGTCACACAAGAGTATCGCGAATTTTTTTGTAGACAACTTATCATTTACAAAAGCATAGTTCAATTTGGAGCATCTATACCCAAATGGGATAGTCTCAATTTAATTATTTTCCTTCTTTTACAGTTTTCATTAAATAAAAGCTTGCCCCTGCAATTAAAATAAATGCTGTTAGCGCTAAAAATGGAATTGTGATGAAACCAAGCCAGTTAATGTATTGGCCTGTACAAGATACTGCACCGCAAGAGGGGGCTGAATCCGCTAAAAAGCTTAGTTTTTGAATACCATAATGATATAGTGATACGCAACCGCCGATAATGGCAAATACGGCTGTTGTTACAGCAATACGAGCATTTTTTTGAATAAAAGCAATGGTTGTCATAATGACAATTGGATACATAAAAATACGTTGAATCCAACACATTTTACAAGGCTCATAGTGACGGATTTCTGAAAAGTACAATGACCCGAATGTTGCAACTACAGAAACAATCCAAATGAATAATAAGCCATTTTCTTGTTTTTTAGACATATTAAAACTCTCCTTATTAGTAACCTTATACTTGTACGATTATAGATGTTCTGAATATAGAAGTAAATTATCTAGTAAGGATAGTGCAATCTATTTCCAACAAATGAAATTCAGTCTAAAGTATGAATGGCTGAAACGGACGCCTTTGACTTGGAAATGTTATCATTAAAATTAGTAACGCCAAAAAAAAGAGGTGTTTTTGTGAGAGAGAACGAGCACTCGAATATCAGTATTTTAAAAGAAATCGCTGAACTATTAAACGAGGAAACAGAAATTGTTACGATGCTAAAAGGCGCCCTTGTAAAATTTTTAAATGGAACCAATTTTGAAACAGGTTGGATTTTTTTTATAGATGCTAAGGGGCGGTCAGAGCTTGTTGTCCATGAGAATTTACCAGAGGCACTGGAATTTAAAAATTGTCATTATTTGAAAAAAGGTGGCTGTTGGTGTGTATCTCGATACCGCAATGAAGAACTAAAAAAGGCTTCTAATATTATCGAGTGTCAACGTATAGAAAGTGCTATAGCGGCAGATGTGGGTGATCACGCAGGTATCACCCATCACGCAACGGTACCACTTCAATCGGGGCAGGAGCGCTTTGGGGTTCTTAATGTAGCATCAAAAGATACGGTACGTTTTTCAGAGGAGGAGCTAGCCTTACTTGAATCGGTTGCCTTTCAAATGGGTTCCGCTATTAAACGAATTTTACTAACCAAGCAGGAGCAGGAAATGGCACTTGTGAAGGAGCGAAATCGTTTAGCACGTGACTTACATGATTCTGTCAATCAGTTGCTGTTTTCAGTTACATTGACGGCGAGAGCAGGGATTGAAATGAGCAACGATAGTGATGTAAAGGAAACATTTAAGGAGATTCAACATTTAACGCAGGATGCTTTAACAGAAATGCGTGCACTTATTTGGCAGCTTCGTCCCAAAGGCTTAGAAAATGGTTTATTAGAGGCGATTAAAGTCTATGCGGAAATGCTAGGCTTAAAGCTGCAAATAACGGTTTCTGGTGTGTTGCAATTTCCTTCACGTATTGAAGAAACGTTATTTCGTGTAGCGCAGGAGGCCCTCAATAATGTGCGTCGACATGCTGGCGTGTTAGAGGCGGCACTTTACATTACTGTAACTGCAACAGATATTTTGCTTGTCATTCGTGACGAAGGACGAGGCTTTGTGATTGATAAAAATGCTAGGTTGCTATCAATGGGCTTGCAGTCGATTAAAGACCGAGCAAAATCAGTTGGTGGCACAGCTGACTGGGTTAGTGAACTTGGCAAAGGAACGGAGCTGTTAATCAGATTGCCATATTAAGGGAGGGAATGAAAATGATTCGTGTATTAATAGCAGACGATCACCATGTAGTCCGTCGCGGATTATTATTTTTTTTAAAAACGCAAAAAGATATTGAAGTTGTTGGAGAAGCTAAAAATGGTATTGAAGCAATCGCATTAGCTGAAAGTATACAGCCAGATATAATTTTAATGGATTTGGTTATGCCGGAAATGGATGGTATTCAGGCAACAAAGCGTATTAAAGCTAAGTTACCACAAATACAAATTTTAATGTTAACTAGTTTTTCTGACCGAGACCATGTTGTGCCAGCCATGGAGGCAGGAGCAGCAGGCTATCAGCTAAAGGATATCGAACCAGATGAATTGGTTTTATCGATTCGTAGAATTATGCAAGGCGAGAATACATTACATCCTGAAGCAACATCAACACTTGAAATGGATAGACAACAATCAGAAAATGCACTACATGTGCTAAATCCATTAACGCCTCGAGAGCAGGATGTACTTGCAGAGCTCACAAAGGGGAAAAGTAATCGAGAAATAGCTTCTTCTTTATTCGTTACTGAAAAAACAGTTAAAACACATATTTCTAATATTTTCACGAAGTTACAGGTGCAAGACCGTACACAGGCTGCTCTATATGCCGTAAAGCATGGATTGACTGAAGGCAGTGGCATTTAGGCTGTTAGGTAGAAATGAATGAATAAAACATACCTATAAAAAATAGTAAACGGCGAGTTCCTACAAATTTGTAGTTGCCCGTCGTTTTTTGTTGAAATAAGAGTTATCTATTTTGAAATAATTTGTTGGAAAGTTCCATTAAAGTTGGGCTTGGTGTAAGTGCCAAGTCCTCCTTTAATTTTTGCTCATAGGCTAAAAAAATTTTATGTGCTTGTTTATGATGACCTGCATTCATTAGAACTTGCAAGTAGTATTCAAGCTTTTGTTCGTTGTACGGATCGTACTCTAACAGGGTGTTTAAATATTCAATGGCTGTTGCAGTTTCAGTTAATACAGTAGCCTGAAAACCTTTTTCTAATAAATCTATGTATGATTTATAAAGCTTATCTTTATATGTAGTTGCCCATCCATAATCATCAAATATTAATAAACCATTTTTATAGATAGTAAGGCATTGATTGATTAAAAAGATTGGTGGAAACTCTAATTTAGTAAAATCATTATAGTATTGTTGGAATTCATATAAATCACATGAGATATTAGGTTTTTCAAAAACATAATATTTATTGGAAAAGATGATACAGTTTGAATACCCTACGTTATTTAAAGTCTTTCTTAAGTAAGATAGCGCAGTGTGTAGGTTTGATTTAGCTCGTACATAATCTAAATCAGGCCAAAGAATTTCAATTAAATAATCACGATGAATAGGCATGTTTGGGTGCAAGATGAAATAAGAAAATAATTCTTTCGTCTTTTCAGTTTTGAAAGATACTAAGCTATTCTTGCTATACACAGCAAATTGATTGAAACATTGAACGTTTAACAATGTATTGCAAGCTTGTTGTGTTAATTGCTGCATAGAAAATTCATGCTCTATACGTAAAACTGTTTTTTCTAATCGCGCATGGCTAATTGGTTTTAGTAAGTAATCAAGACCACCAACTTCATATGCCTGTATAGCAAAATCTCGGTAAGAAGTGATAAATATAACACTTACATGTGGGCGATTAGCTTTTATAATATCTGCTACTTCAAGCCCATTCAGTTCATCCAGTTTAATCTCTAAAAATATAACCTCGAATTCCATGGAAGGAAGGTTATTTAGGAATAGTTTTACACTCGTAAAGGTTTGTATTACCTCGATTTGTTGAAAGTTTTGTAGTTTGTTTTGAAAATAGTGTAAAGCTAAAGGTTCATTGTCAATTAAAACGGCTCTAATCACATCAAAATCTCCTTTATACAATTAAATTGAAGACCATTAAACTCTAGTTCATTGCTTTTGAAAAGGCTCCTCATATATAGAGAATAGAATTTTTTTATGTTGTGTTAAGAGAATTGAAATAATTGTATAAGCGTTCTTATACTATTTTAATGAAACCGAAAAACAGCGTGATTAAAATAGAAAAATAGCTCATTCAATACTTATTCGAGATTCTTGAGTTATTTTTTTCTTTTATTGGCAAAAAACCATATTGTTTGTAATAATTTATCAGGCGTAATTATAGTACATTTGACTTAAACAAAACTCAAAAAGTACTTAAATAATACTTAATAACAAAAGGAAATAAAATTAAGATGTTATAGTAAAAAAATTTTAACATGAACCTCTCATTGTACTAAAAGGAGTGAGCAAAATGAAACTAGACCGTTTATTAACGATGACCATGATTTTAATTAACCGTAAAAAAGTGAAGGCACAAGAATTGGCTGAGTTGTTTGATGTGTCAGTTCGTACGATTTATCGGGATGTAGAAACGCTTAGTCTTGCTGGAGTTCCTGTTATGAGTCAGCAAGGAGTGAATGGAGGGATTAGTGTAATAGAGGGTTACAGAGTGGATAAGCAAGTGTTTACAAAGGATGAGCTTGCCTCTCTTTCTATTGCTATCAAGAGCGCTCTGACCTCCTATGAGGATGTCCACGCGGAGGCCGTGCTTGAAAAGTTAACCGGTGTTGCAGATACCAAAGTGAAACAATCCATTGATCAAATATTCATTGATCTAAGTCCATGGGGGCACAACGTCATATTAAAAGAACAGATTACGCAAATTAAAAAAGCAATTAAAAACGAGTATTGTGTGGGTTTTATCTATTCTACAGGCTATGGACAGACAACAAACCGAGTCATTGAGCCACATACTTTAGTACAAAAAGGGAAAGTTTGGTATGTGTATGGCTATTGTCTATTAAGGAGAAGTTTTCGTGTATTTAAGATTTCAAGAATGAAGGATTTAAAAAAAGAGATGACGTCTTTTACACGCAAGGAAGTTAATTTAGAGGCATTGCCATGGAATGAAGATTGGTATCAGCCCCAAAACTTAGTTGACCTTACGTTGTCATTTGATGCGAAAATTGTGACATTAGTGGAAGAGACGTTTGGTACAGAAAACGTAAATATCGAAAATTTGATCGTTCAAGTATCATTACCGGAAGACGAATGGCTATACGGTTTCTTACTCAGCTTTGGTAATCGAATAAAGATTCTTAATCCTCCCCATATCAGTGAAATTGTGCAAGAACGTGCGCAGGAAATTGTGAAATTATATAAAGACAATAGAAGTTAATCTAATAGATGACATACAGATGTCAGGTTTGGTTGGTTATAGTAATGACAAATAGACGAAGGGTGGATTTAAACATGCAAAGTCAATGTCAAAGTTGTGGAATGCCGTTAGTGGATGAGAAATTATTAGGTACGGAAAAAGAAGGTCAAGTGAGTCAAGAGTATTGTACATATTGTTATGGAGAAGGTGAATTTAAGCAGCCTAATCTAACAATTAAAGAAATGATTGAAATATGTGTGCTCCATTTAAAGGAAGATGGTATGGGAGAAGATGAAGCACGACAAATGTTAGCTTCCTTTTTACCTAGTTTAAAAAGATGGAGAAAGAGTGAAAGTATCAAACCTGTTGTCATTGAGAAAGATGCTTTTAATGTGGTAGGGGTGGCAGCACGAACAAGCAATGCTAATGAGATAACAGCACAAGCAAAGATCTCTCATCTATGGTCGGCATTTTATGAACAAAATGTCGCGCAGCAAATTTCAAATCAAGTGAACCGAGCAGTAACATACGGTTTGTATTCTGATTATGAGAGTGATGTGAATGGCCATTATACTCTGACGCTTGGAATGGAAGTATCAGCAATTGATGAAATTCCTGAAGGCATGGAAGCAAAGTCAATCCCAGCTGCAAAGTATCTGGTCTTTACATCGGAAAAAGGGCCAATTACGGAGGTTGTCATTAAAGCGTGGCAGGATATTTGGGCTTGGTTTGGCAATTCACAGGAAGAAAGAACTTATACTGGCGATTTTGAAAAGTATGATGAACGATGTGCCAACCCAAATGAAGCGCAGGTCGATATCTATATAGCGATTAAGTAAAAGACCATTCTAATTTACATTGTTTCAAAAAAGAACAACATAAAACAAGGGGCTGTCCCAAAAGAAAAAACAACATGCTTAGAGATGGCCAAGTATGCTATTTTTTTGATGCAAAGGTAAAAATCCGCGTAGACTCCTGCGAATCGTATTTGCGACGAAAGCATGAGTGAAACGGTAGCGACAGGAGCAGGAAAAGCAAGAGCATGAGACCCAACAGGGAATGTTTAGTTGAACGAAGACTAAAGTCGTCACGTCCTGTGACAACGCCTTCGTGACCAACATCCTGTTGCTCTGATGCGGCTCATGCCTTGCTCGCGGAAAGCAAAGCGGATATTTACCATATAGGAAGGCGGACGTTATTGTTTGAAGGACTTTTTAGACAGTTCCTTGTTGTCATCTGCTGGAGCAATTACCTCCATATGTGGTTCAATGTGCACGAGCACCTGGCAAAATGGGTTTTCGCGCATCACGGTGTGTTCGATTTCCTCAGTAATGCGATGACTTTCGAAAACATTTAAATAAGGATTCACAGTGACCGTCACATCGATAAAGTACATATTGCCATGTGCCCGTCCTTTGAAATCCAACAGCTCAATCACACCATCTACATTGCGTATTAATACGGACAATGTTTCAACTTCGTCAATATTAAAGGCATCTGTTAGACTTTGAACCGCTTCCCAAAAGATTTCTACGGCAGTCTTAATAATAAGAAAGGCAACCACTAATGCAGTCAGCGTATCGATGATCGGAAAGCCGAAAATCGCACCAAAAATCCCGATGGCTGTTCCAATACTAACGAGGGCATCTGAGCGGTTATCGTAAGCGGCAGCTTTTACAGCGGCACTACGAATTTTTTTAGCTAAGGCTAAGTTATAGCGATAGACAAGATACATAACAATGGCACTGCCAATAGCTACATAGGCAGTTAATAAAGATGGTGTCGAACCAGTAGGTTCCCAAAGGCTTTTTAAAGAATTGAAAAGAACCTGTAAGCCGACAATTAGCATAATAAATGAAGCAACAAGTGATGCAACGGTTTCAGCGCGTAAATGGCCATATTGGTGATTAGAATCAGGTGGTCTTTGCGCGATACGTAAGCCGATTAAAACAGCAATGGATGCGATGATATCCGTTGTATTGTTCAGTCCATCTGCTTTTAATGCTTCTGATGTGCCTAAATAACCAATTGTCAGTTTTGTTGAGCTCAGTATTAAGTAAGTACCGATGGATAACCAAGCACCTTTTTCCCCTTGCCGTAAATTTGTATAGAGCTCCATTTTGTTTCCTCCTCGCAAAACTTTAGGGCATTATAAAACGACTCCCTTATATGAAAGGGAGTCGTTTTAGCATGTTTATTTATAGTCTTTCAATTCTTCGGTTTCATTTGCTAAATCAAGTTCAGGTAATTTTAGAACTTCTAAGTATAGTATATGGTGACCATCTAATTCTTTAGCTGTGAATTCATAGCCCTGCATCTCAATGCTATCACCTTCAACCGCATCAAAACGTTTCGTCATGAACCAACCACCGATTGTATCGATATCATCATCTTCTATGTCAGTACCTAGCATATCATTGACGTTTTCTAGTAGCATTTTTGCATCTAAAATAAAATGATCTTCGGCAATTTCTTGTACTTCGGGGATTTCATCTTCATCGAATTCATCTTGGATATCTCCGACAATTTCCTCGATAATATCTTCAATCGTTACTAAACCTGATGTTCCGCCATATTCATCCATTAAAATAGCCATATGAATACGTTCTCGCTGTATTTTTAGTAATAGCTCATTGATTTGCGTAGTTTCCATAACACGTATAATCGGCTGCATATAGTCAAGCACAGGTTTGTCACCATTTACAGGATCTTTAATGTATGCCGTTAATAAGTGTTTCATGTTTACTAAGCCGATAATATGGTCCTTATCGCCATCAATAATTGGATAACGGGTATATTGCTCGACGCCCATTAAATCAAATACTTCCTTAATCGTCAGCTCTTTTTCAATTCCGACGATTTCAGTACGTGGTACCATAATTTCTTTTGCAAGACGATCTGAGAACTCGAAAATACTGTTAACATATTCATATTCTGAGTTATTAATTTCTCCACCCTTTAAACTATCAGACAAAATCATTCGTAGCTCTTCTTCAGTGTGTGCTACTTCTGATTCTGACATCATCTTAAGCCCGAACATGCCTGTTAACGCTCGTGCTGAGCCGTTTAACAATTTAATGATGGGATACGTAATGTTGTGGAATAAAATTAATGTGCCAGAAAGATTTAATGTGACAAATTCAGCTTTTTGGATGGCTAAAGTTTTTGGCGCCAATTCCCCAATAACTACATGCATAAAAGTGACAATTGAGAATGCAAGTATGAATGAAAGGATAGATGTTATACTACCGTTCAAATTTAAAAATTCAAACACTGGATGTAAAATGATTTCAAATGTAGGTTCACCAAGCCAACCAAGACCAAGTGCCGTGATGGTGATACCTAACTGACATGCAGATAAGTATTCATCTAAATCTGAAATAACCCGTTTTGCATTTTTCGCTTTTTTATGTCCTTCTGCAAGCAATTGATCAATCCGGGTAGCTCTTACTTTAACGATAGCAAACTCTGTTGCAACAAAAAATCCTGTCATTATAATTAGTAGAGCGAATGCCGCCAACCTTATGGTTATTTCCAATATGTCTCCGTCCAAATAATTCCTTTGCTCCCGCCCAAATGAGGGAAGTAAACAAAGTGTACACCTCCTATGATTTAAAAAATTGTTGGATGTTTCAATCATAAATTATTTAGTAGCAAAACACAAATATTGACAACCACTTTTTCGATGGAATTAAAGAGGACAATTCATTTTGAAAAAACGAGCATTTTGAACGACAAATGATTGAAAATCAAAATACAATATGCTAACTTTATATGGAGCAAGGATAGTTTGTTTAGAGAAAGAAGCATTTGCATCTCATATAAAACGACACGTCAAAAATCTCAAGAGAGCTTTACTTGCGGATTTTTTTAAATGAATTATTTTCAATATGCAACAAAAAAGAGGTTGTCTCATCTGAGATAACCTCTTTTTCTGTCCGCAAGTAGAGCATAAACGCTCAAAGTAATAAACCTGCTTTACTTTCATGCGGTTTTATTGTTGTTGGAAACGTAATTTAAGGCAAGCTTTTTCCACGTCATGTGTTGTCTCTTTGAAAGGAACAACCCCTGAAAACGTGGAGATTGTGATAGGTGCCTTTTCTGTAAGCCCTTGTTGCGTTAATACATAGTTATTTCCGTTATATGAAAAATACATATTTTTTATCGAACGTTTTCCCATTAACGTGCTAGGAGAATCAAAGAAAGCTTTTAATTGGCTACAATATTCATTATAGAAATTAGTACTAAAGCCTGTAAGCGTCTCGAATTTTTTACTATCAATAGTACCGGCCTCATTGGCTAATTCGAAAATTTTAGCGGAAAATTCAGAAAAAAGTTCCTTTACCTTTGCACGTATTAATGCTTTTGAATTATAGCTGTTTAAGTCATCTGAAAGTGTGACTTTACTCATTGAAATAGCCCCCTGCATAAAAAACATTTAAGAATATCCTTATTTATTAAATGTATAAGAATAATACAGGAATATCAATATGAATAAGCAATATTTGCAAAATTAGCGTCCAAATAGTAGTGAAATTTCTGCATATTTATGAGATGTAAGAGTAAAAAACTGTTGTTTTGTTAATCGTAAACATGGTAAAGCATTAGCTCGTGAATCATTTTTTTAACATCGTCTTCGTTTGGTGGTATAGGTCCAATCCATCGTATTTCACCATCTTTTAAATATTCTGCAACGTAGCGTTCTCGTTGATAGAAGAACGAAATAGTCCAACCTGGGAGCTGTGTGTTTTCAAAAAGAGGCTTAAAGCTAAAATGCTGTATCATAAACATCCTCATTTCCATCTGTAGTTACTTATCATTATTCAAGGATAGTGGTTATTTTGCAACTATTCAATTTTATGGGGGTATTTCTTTCGTGGAATTTCATTGCTCTGCTATAATAAGTGCAGAAGGCGACAAAATACGCCACAGTGAATACGATTGAAATGAGGATACTAATGGACAATTTTCTAGTGACATTATTATTTATGGCAGTCATTGGTGCAGCGATCGGCGGCGTCACGAATCATCTAGCAATAAAAATGCTTTTTCGGCCACATGAGGCTATCTATATTAAAAATTGGCGCGTGCCGTTTACACCTGGTCTTATTCCTAAGAGACGTGATGAATTAGCAAAGCAGCTTGGGTTAACGGTTGTAAATTATTTATTGACGCCCGAAACCTTTAGAAAGAAATTTTTCTCGAAGGACATTCAAGACAAAGTGGAGCAGTTCGTCCAATCAAAAGTACAAGAAACTATTTTTACTGATGATAAAACGATTCAAGATTGGTTGAATTTAGCTGGCTTTGCTAACATGCCAGCTACAATTGAACAAAAAGTAGAGGCAATTGTTGCAGGACAATTTGAATCAGTAAAAAATACATTATCAACGAGCTCTATTCGTACACTGTTATCAGCGGACATTCAAAATGTAATCGATGCCAAAATTCCAGTAGCAGTTGGACATATCTTGGAAAAGGGTGAGGATTATTTTTTATCACCAGAAGGCGAATTGACAATAAAGGCAATGATTGATGATTTCTTATCATCTAAAGGTTCTTTTGGTGGCATGATTAATATGTTTTTGGGTGATTCCTCGTCACTAGTAGGCAAAGTCCAACGTGAACTTGTAAAGTTTATACAGGCACCAGGAACGACATCCCTATTAACGAAAATTTTTATGCAGGAATGGGAAAAACTTAAGGACCGTCCAGCAATGGACTTTCTTGAGGATATTAACTTTGAGCCGATTTTAGCGAATTTACAAAGTTATGTAAAAGAGCAATTAGCAGTAGCGGAGCGATTAAATCATCCAATATCGTATTATTGGCCTGAAGGTAGTACGTGGATGACAGAAAGTGTTGTTCCACGATTAATCGAAAAAGCGTTTATCCAGGCTGAAGACAAGTTAGAAGACGTGCTAAAGCGTTTAAACTTACAGGAAGTTGTTCGTGAGCAAGTAGATTCATTTCCAGTATCTAAACTGGAAGAGCTTGTATTAGGTATTTCAAAGCGAGAATTTAAAATGATTACCGTTCTTGGCGCAGTACTTGGTGGTTTAATTGGGATTGTGCAAGGTTTAATTGTCTATTTTATTTAAAAAGGGGATTATGTTGATGATTAATATTTACAATGAAATTAATGCATTAGAAGGAACTTTCCGTAAGACAGCCGAATTTGAGACTTTAAAAGAAGCTGTAGAAGTCGTGAAGGCAGATGAAGAAGCATTAAATGTATTCAAAAACTTCCGTAAGATTCAAATTGAATTACAGAAGAAGCAGTTAGCTGGTGAGGATTTACTGGAAGATGAGCTTGTCTATGCACAAAAAGCGGCACAGCTTGCCCAGCAAAATGAAAAAATCTCCGCTATGCTTGAGGCAGAGATGCAGCTAAGCAAAGTGATCGAAGAAGTAAACCGCATTTTAGTAAAACCAATACAGACATTGTATGAAGGAATTCAATAAAGGTAACTAAGTTGTCTCACCGTCCGGCGGAAGCGATGGATCAACCGGCGATAAAGAGTGTCAAACCGGCGATATTGCGATTCCTATCAGCGAAGCCATTGTCTACTCCTCATTTGGCTAAATAGCTTTTTTAGGAATAATTAAACGGATATTTGCACATATAACAGGTAAGTAGCAAAACGTGTCTCAGTAAACCGAGGCACGTTTTAACTTTATTTAGTAGTTGTTGTCTCGACTTCAGAAATAGAACAATTGAAAAAAATAGTTTTTTCCCGCATTAACGATCAGTTCTGATTGTTGGCGTATTTAAAATTAACGTGTAATTATCGTTCATTGCCATTAATGCACATGATTGGGAGCGAATAATTAGCTAAAATAATGGAGGGAATGTTATGCATATATCAATTGAATGGACCTATAAAACGCCAAAAGGTGCGGGGACAGTTTTGCACTCTGATGAAATGCCAGCAGCACAAGCCTTATTATTAGCAGAGGATATGGAGCGGACAGGTCGCGTTAAGTCACTACAATTCATAGATCGCCAAGATGTAATATGGTCGATTAAAGAGCTGAAGGCATACTTAAAAGAAGTTGATACTGAGCCACATAACATTACGGTCTATTTTGATGGGGGATTTGACCGTACTACTAAACAGTCAGGGTTAGGGTGTGTCATTTATTATGAACAGAATGGTAAGCCATACAGGTTAAGAAGAAATGCCTCTTCCGCTGAACTCAAATCAAATAACGAAGCAGAATATGCAGCTCTTTATTTAAGCTTAGTGGAGTTAGAGTTATTAAATGTCCATCATCTACCTATTAGCTTTGTAGGCGATTCGCAAGTTGTTCTCAATCAGTTAAGTGGAGAATGGCCAGCATTAGAAAAAGACCTAGCAAAGTGGGCAGATAAAATTGATGCAAAGTTAAACGGGCTAGGGATCCAGCCTGAATACAAGCCAGTATCGCGGAAAGATAATTCAGAAGCGGATCGACTGGCAACGCAAGCTTTAAAAGGCATTGATATTACAGGGTTGAGGGAGCTAGTTAAAGAATAAGTTGCCACGAGTATTATACTTTGAAAGTAATGGGGGACTTCTCAAAATTTGAGTCGTCTCCTTTTACGTGAATATACCTACAAATGCAAATGTGTTAGGCAATTGGTATTTTTCCTTTTTATCATAAATTTTCCTGTGCAAGCTGTAACTTTTTCCATTTTAAAGCTACTACTTCCATGAACTTAAAAATGAGGAGAGATTATTATGAAAATGAAAAAAATTGTACCCGTAGCTATGACAGCGTTGTTATTTGGGAGCGTAGCAGTAGCACCAGTTGCTTCAGCAAATGAAGGAAATTCGGCACAAGCACAAGAGCAAGTTCCGCAGATTCAAATTGATCCAGTCCATATTTTCAACAACACGAATGGAACAATTGATCATGTAAATGTTGGTGAAAATATTACATACTACACGTTAAAAGACGGTGAACAATCGAATATTCTTGAGGTAACAAATGAAACACTTGTTTTTGATAATACAGGGAAAAAAGTGGAACTTCAAAAAGGTGATAAAGTAGTGGCTTACACATTTGCAAACAAGCCTCAAAAAGCAATTTACCCACCACAATTCAATCCTGATGTTATCATAGTTGAAACAGAGGAAGCAGGATTTGTAGAAGTCGATTATTTCTTTGAAGACTTAACAAATACTTACGATATTTTAAAATTAAATATCGCTGAAAATACTGAGCTTTTAAATATTAAAGGGGAGAAAGTAACAGCGGAAGACTTAGCAGAGAAACATTTAGTTGTGTTCTATACAGCTTCAACAAAAAGTATCCCAGCTCAAACAACGCCTTCGAAAGTAATAGTTCTTGATGATGAGAAACAAAATACTACGGAAATTCCAAATGTACAAGCAGAAATTGCTGAAATACTAGCGACTGATTATTATGAAGTAGATGGAACGAAGATGGTGCCATTACGCGTGATTGCAGAAAAGCTTGGCTACACTGTAGAGTCAACAGGGAAAGGCGCAATTATTTCAAAAGGTAATTTATCGTACACAATTACTCGTGGAGAAAAAATGTTTGGTTATAATAAAGCATTGTTTCCTTTAGAGGTAGCGCCAGCATTGTTAGAGGCTCAAAAAACATATGTACCTGTTGAATTTGTAGAGACTTATTTAAAATAATTTAAATCATTGCCCATGGTGTTTTTACGAGAAGTAATTAATAAGCATTATATCTGAAAGTAAGCTAGATTGTTTAAAGTCCGTTTATAGTGCTCAATATTTTATGTGGCAAAGCACATTACTAATTAATTTTAGTAGTGTGCTTTTTATTTTTTTGGCAAAAACAAATGACAATTGTCGGAATTTTTTTTGAAGGAATGTGTATCCATAAAGTTTTGAGCTAATAGTAATTCATCAGAATACAGTAGCGTGTGATGGACATGCTGTTCAAAAAACTTTTTTGCATTTGCATAATGCTCGTTGATAGAGATGGCACCGTAAACATCTGGATGATCTAAAATATATATAAAATCACAAAGAACCTGATGAGTTTGATATTTTAGTATAACTGTTATAAAAAATGTTCTTTCATCACAATGTTGTAAATCAAAATAATGGAAAGTTACTTCTATTTTGTGGGTGATGCTTGAAACGGAAGAAAAATAATGTTTTTTCATAAGGACCATTATCAACACCACCTTTATTAGAAATTATAGTATTACTTAATAAATATGTCTATTTTTATTCAGAATATTCAGTCTTTATAGGTGGTTAACATAGTAGCTTTGCGTAAGCTTATCAAAATTTGTTAAACTATTGATGCAATCAATTATCGGTCATTTCGGTAAAAATGGAATATTGAAAGAAGAGAGCGAAAAAGATGAAAATTATTCACATAGATCAAAAATATCCTGAGGATTGGATTCGAGTTTTAAATCATATTGCGAATTTATTTTTTGAGGATTCCAAGCTAAAAGTTGAAGCACATGGAGCTGATATGGCGGTTACTTTTACATACCACGTTGAAGCAGATTTTTCTGTATATACGAATGCTGTCCTAGAGGTAGATGGCAAACGATATACGAATGATTATCATATTAAATACGATACTGAAGCTGTTGGACGTGAGCTAAATATACGGATGAAGCGTGCATTATCACATGTATTTTTAGATGTGTTAGAACAGTATTCGGGTATGCATCAACAATGGGGAATATTAACAGGCGTGCGACCAACAAAACTGTATCATAAATTCCGAAAGGCTGGCATGAACGATGCAGAAATTGCTGAGGTACTTATACGAGATTTCCGTCTGTCACAGGAAAAGGTTGAGCTACTAAAGGAAATTGTGGCTCGTCAGTTAGTGACAATTCCAGATTTAGATAACATAGGTAAGGAAATTAGCGTTTATATCGGTATTCCATTTTGCCCGACAAAATGCGCTTATTGTACATTCCCAGCCTATGCAATTGGCAGTAATCGCAAGCAAGGTCGTGTAGCTACATTTTTAGACGGACTACATATTGAGTTGCGTGAGATGGGGAAATGGTTGACGGAAAATAATATGAAAATTACTTCGATTTATTGGGGTGGTGGGACACCAACTTCTATTGAAGCACATGAAATGGATGCACTATATCAAACGATGTATGAATCTTTCCCTCATCCTGAAACCATTCGTGAGGTGACGGTTGAAGCAGGGCGTCCTGATACGATCACACCAGAAAAATTAGCTGTGCTGAAAAAATGGGGCATTGATCGGATCAGTGTCAATCCTCAGTCGTATACGGATGAAACGTTAAAGGCAATTGGTCGTCATCATACGGTACAAGAAACCGTTGATAAGTTTTGGCTAGCACGTGAATCGGGTATGAATAACATTAATATGGATTTAATTATTGGCTTGCCAAATGAGGGGACTTACGAATTCCAGCATTCATTGAATGAATCAGAAAAAATGCAACCAGAGTCGCTAACTGTTCATACGCTATCATTTAAGCGTGCATCAGAAATGACGCGTAATAAAGCTAAATATAAGGTAGCAGATCGAGATACAGTTGCAGAAATGATGCATATGGCGCAAGTGTGGACGAAAGATAATGATTATGTACCGTACTATTTATATCGACAAAAAAATATTTTAGGAAATTTAGAAAATGTTGGCTACAGTAAAGCGGGAGAGGAAAGTATCTATAATATCGTTATTATGGAAGAAGTACAGACGATTTTAGGGGTTGGATGTGGGGCATCCTCGAAATTTGTTCATCCCGAAACAGGGAAGATTACGCAGTTCCATAATCCTAAGGACCCTGCAGCCTATATCATGACTTTTGAAGAAGCAACAGCAAAAAAAATCGAACTGTTAAATGATTTATTTAAATCTTAACAATAAAGGGCTATAAGAAAGTAGACTATTACTTTTTTGATAGCTCTTTATTGTAATCGTAAGGAACAGGCCATTTTTAACATGACAACATCATCAAAATATTGCGGATCGTAGCCTGTAAACTCTCTAATTTTATTTAGTCGATAGCTGAGAGTATGGCGATGAATGTGACTGTTGAGCACAAAGCTTGAGTTGTATATGTAAAAATTGCAATCAAAAAAAGCTTGTAATGTTTTAATTTGCTTCATACTTAATTTGTTGAAAAAGCGCTATAAATTGTAAGCGTTTATATCAAGAGCTTATTAAAAAATACCAAAGATTTGAATATTTGTGACTGTAACATTTGGATAAATGTGGATAGTCGTAAACAGTGGAGGTATGAAATGAAGGTAATTATTAGTCCAGATTCCTATAAAGGCACTTTGTCAGCAATTGACGTTGCAAATGCGATGCAAGAAGGTATCAAGGACGTTAATCAATCGATTGAAACAGTCATTCTACCGGTAGCCGATGGAGGAGAAGGTACGCTAGCATCTCTTATTGCTTCAACGGGAGGGCGGTATATTACAGAAAATGTGTTAGATCCATTGGGCAGGATGATTGAAGCCCAGTATGGTGTGCTTGGTGATAAAGAAACATGCGTAATTGAGATGGCACAGGCCTCCGGTATCATGCTGTTACAGGACAGTGAGAAAAATCCAGAAATAGCCACGACATATGGAACAGGTCAGTTAATAAAGGCTGCTCTTGATGAAGGATTTAGAAAGTATATTATCGGTATTGGCGGTAGTGCCACAAATGATGCCGGTATCGGGATGTTAAAGGTGCTTGGTCTGCAATTGAAGAAGGAAGATGGTACACCAATCGCTGAGGGAGTATCTGCATTGTTAGATTTAAAGTCTATTGATGCAAGTCGTTTAGATTCACGTTTGGCTGATGCAAATTTTATTATTGCATGCGATGTAGATAATCCATTGATCGGTGAGTATGGGGCAACAGCAATTTTTGGCCCACAAAAAGGGGTGAATAAACAACAAATAGCCTTTTACGATAGTTGTTTAAAGCATTTTGCAGATATCGTTGAAAAACAGTATCAGATTCGCTTACATGATTATAAGGGAGCAGGTGCAGCTGGGGGTTTAGGAGGTGCGTTAATAGCTTTTTTACATGGTACTTTTCATGCAGGTATTGATATTGTGATAGATGCCGTACAGTTAAAAAGGCATTTAGTAGACGCACAATTTGTGATAACAGGTGAAGGCAAATCCGATCGGCAAACATTACATGGGAAGGCGCCATTAGGGGTGGCGAATGTGGTAAAAGCAACAGATGTGCAGTCGGTCTTATTGTCGGGCGCTATTGATGAAAACTATAAATTAGCATTGCTTGAGCACTTCGCAATAGTCGAATCTTTAGTTGATGAAAATATTACTTTGCAACAGGCAATGCAAAAACCGTATCACTTCATCCGCTTGAAAACAAAAAAGATATTTGGGTTACTACACAGTACAGTGGGATGAAAGTCACTAGGCACAAACTGTCGCAACATTACTACGAGGGCTTGTAACAATTATTGTAACGATGATTTTATGGTTGATATGAGTTTAATAAGAAAAGTGAGCTGCCTTCGGGTGAGCTCTCTTTTTTGTATAATAGAATAATAGAAAGGAAGTAATTTGATGAAAAAAATGATTTTAGGACTATTTTGCCTTGTTTTACTAGCTGGTTGTACGATGTCGGTGGAAACGGAAAAACAACCAGTAACAGCAGGACAAAACATGCGTGTGCATTTTATTGATGTAGGTCAAGGGGATTCGATTTTTATAGAATCACCAAATGGCAAAACAATGCTTGTTGATGGGGGTGTCAAAGGTGCTGGTCAACAGATTGTCTCTTATTTACATGAACTAGGTGTGAAAAAGCTTGATATTGTGGTAGCAACACATCCGGATGCTGACCATATTGGTGGATTAATCCCTGTGTTGAATTCCATCGACGTTAAGCAATTTTACGATTCAGGGAAAGTACATACATCACAAACCTTTGAAGAAATGCTGACGCTTATTGATACAAAAAATATTCCATATGATGTGCCAAAAACAGGTGACGAGATTGTATTTGATGAGCAAATAAATGTAAAAGTGCTAAACGCAGATGAAACCGCATCAGATAATAATGACGCGTCCATTGTACTAAAACTTACTTATGGTGCTGTGTCATTTTTATTAACGGGCGATGCCGGAGTGGCTTTAGAAAAGGAAATGCTAGCGCAAGATGTTAAAGCGACAGTGTTAAAGGCTGGTCATCATGGCTCTAATACAAGTAGCTCGCAAAATTTTATTCAAGCAGTGCATCCAGCAGTAACTGTCTTGAGCTATGGGAAAGACAATAAATACGGGCACCCACACGATGAGGTTGTAGAGCGGTTACAACAGATTGGTAGTAAAATTTATGCAACGGCCGAAGCAGGGACTGTTACCGTGTCAACAGACGGGGTAAACTATGATGTAAGTGCGAAGGAATGGTCGGGAACAGTTGCCACTACATCAACAGCTCCACAGGGTGTAGTAGAAATGATAAGCAAAGATTTAGTAAATGAAATTGTTGCTATTCAAAATAACAGTAAAGAACCAGTTGTACTGAAAGATTGGCAGCTTGTATCAATAGAGGGTAATCAGATTTTTAACTTTCCAAATGTGACATTGCAGCCTGGTAAAACGATATATGTCACAAGTGGGTCAGACGCACGTGAGGGACAAAATTATTTGAAATGGACGACAAGACAAATTTGGCTAAACGATGGAGATGCTGCACAATTACGTAATGCGAAAGGGGAAATTGTCAGTGAGCTCGACTAAATACACATTGGACCGTATTGAAGATGGTTACGCTATTTTTTTAAAATATCCAGATGAAGTAGAACAGGCTATTATATCGATTGCTGCAATTGATCAACCAATCCAAGCGGGTGACCGTGTACTTATAAAGGAAATCGATGACACCTATCATATCGAAATTTTACAAGAAGAAACAGAGCAAAAAAAAGAAGAAGTTCAAAGTTTAATGGAAAGATTACGCAGAAAAAATAACCATGCTGATAGTTGAATAAACTTTTCCCGCAAAGTACGAGGTCCTATCAACTTGTAATGTTATTATCAATGTTGTTAAAGCATTTTACGAGTAAAACACTACGCTGTGTTACTCGTATTTTTTCATTGAAAGATACAGTTCGTAAAGACCCTTGAGGAGCAGGAATATGCATAAAATGCTATGCTAACAATTTTGAAAATATGCTAAAATAAGCGATAGGAATGCTTTCTTCAAGTAGAAAAGAAGCTAGGAGCTGACACAATGTCAATTAATACAATTATTTTTGATTTAGATGATACGTTATTATGGGACAAAAAATCTGTTAAAACAGCATTTGAAAAAACGTGCGAATATGCAGCAACAGTACATACGGTAGATCCAAATGACTTAGAAGAAGCAGTGCGCATAGAAGCACGTGCACTTTATGAAGGCTATGAAACATATGATTATACGGTGTTAATTGGCATTAACCCATTCGAAGGCCTTTGGGGTACATTTGATGATACAACTGAGTCTTTCCAAAAAATGAAAGGTATCGTGCCGGGTTATCGTACAGATGCATGGACAAAGGGGCTAGCGGCTCTTGGTATTGAAGATGCAAAGCTAGGGGCAGAACTGGGGGAACGTTTTGTAGCAGAACGTAAAGTATCGCCGTTTTTATATGAAGATACTTTTGCAGTTCTAGATGAACTAAAAGGTAAGTACCAACTCATATTACTAACAAATGGAGCGCCAAGCTTACAAAACTTAAAGCTAGAAATTACACCGGAAATCGCACCATACTTCGACCATATCATTATTTCAGGGGACTTCGGTAAAGGTAAACCAGATGCATCCATCTTCGAACATGTCTTAGAAAAGGCTGGTATCTCAGCGGACGAGGCGATTATGGTAGGTGATAACTTAAATACTGATATTTTAGGTTCATCTCGTGTTGGTATGCGTAATATTTGGATTAACCGTGAAAATAATGTGTTAAACGGGGCTGTAACACCAACTTATGAAGTTGATTCTTTAACAGCTTTATTAAAACTAGTGAATAAGTTGTAATTTAAAAATGTACTGATTCCTCGATGAATCAGTACATTTTTGTTTTTTTAATTTTGTCGAAACAGTTTACAGCAGGTATGTTCTTTATAGTAAAAAATGGCCTGAGTACTTAAACTCGGGCCATTTTATTGATTATATAAAATTATAGGTCAATTGCTTTTACTTCGTCGATGTTTTCAAGTTGTGAAACAAATGCTAAGTCTTCATCTGTGACAACATTATCGACAGTTAGCATCATCACCGCAGTCCCGCCTACTTGTGCACGTCCAACTTGCATTGTTGCAATATTGATGTCTTTTTCAGCAAGCTTTGTTGCTACGCGACCAATTGCACCTGGTTTGTCTGTGTTTTTAATATATAGAAGGTGACCTTGTGGGATAACGTCAACAACATACTCTTCTACTTTGACAATACGTGCGCCAAGACCATTTAATAATGTACCTGCAACTGTATGTGTTTCATTAGCAGTTTTTACTTCAATTGTAATTAAGCTCGTGAAGCCTTTAGCTGTTGTTGTTTTGTGTTCGTTAATTTTCATGCCGATACGTTCAGATAGGTAACGAGCATTTACGTCATTTACATGATTACCATGATTTTTAGAAAGTAACCCTTTTAGTGCGTTTGAAGTTAATGGGCGCACATCATAGTTTGCTACTTCACCAGCATATGATAAGTTAATTTCTTTAACTGGTTCAGCAGTTATTTGAGATAAGAATGAACCAAGTTTTTCTGCTAATTCGAAGAAAGGCTCAACCTGTGCAAGTAGTTCTTTCGGAATTGAAGGCATGTTTACTGGGTTTGTAACAGTACCTGTTTTATAGAATTTAATGATGTCATTTGATACGTCAACTGCTACAGACTCCTGTGCTTCAATTGTTGATGCACCTAAGTGAGGTGTTGCAATGACCTGTGGTAAAGTAAGTAATTTATGATCTGTTGCTGGCTCAGAAACGAATACGTCAAGCGCTGCACCTGCTACCTTACCTTCTGCAATTGCATCGTATAAATCATCCTCATTGATGATACCGCCGCGTGCACAGTTAATGATGCGAACGCCGTCTTTCATCATAGCGAATTTCTCTTTATTAATGAGATTACGTGTTTCAGGAAGTAATGGTGTGTGCACTGTAATGAAATCAGCGGCTGCACAAATTTCTTCAACTGTAGATTTTATAACACCGAGCTCTTTTGCCCGTTCATCTGTTAAGAACGGATCATATGCCATGATATTCATACGTTGACCTTTAGCACGGTAAGCTACTTCTACGCCGATACGACCGAAGCCGACAACACCTAGTGTTTTATTTTTAAGCTCAACCCCAACATAAGATTTGCGGTCCCATTTACCGTTTTTAAGTGTGTTGAATGCTTGCGGAATGTGACGAGCAAGAGAAGTCATCATCGCAATTGTATGCTCAGCAGCAGAGTTCGTGTTACCATCTGGAGCATTGACAACAATGATCCCATGTTCAGTTGCAGCAGCAAGATCGATGTTATCTACACCTACTCCAGCACGACCGATTAATTTTAAATTTTTAGCCGCTTCGATTATTTCACGTGTCACAGTTGTTTGAGAACGAACTAGTAATACGTCAACATCCCCAATTTTTGCGATTAACTCCTCTGGTGCAAGGCCAGTATCGATAATAACATTTAAATCTAAATCTTTTTCTTGGCGAAGAGGGAAAATACCATCTTCACTTAGTGGATCAGCGATAAATACATTAATTGTTTTTGTTGCAGTAGTCATTTGTAATTAGCTCCTTTTAATAAAATTGATAGTGATGGTTTTTATATAGGACAATCTAAAATTTGTGAAATTGATACATCTTACAACATGCAAACAATCTCATTTCTTTGTTCGAAAACAATATAAAAGCCTTCCGCGCCTTACAAACACACTCATTGTGTCGTAAGGGGCGAAAGGCTGAAAAAACATTGGTTCGCGGTACCACCCTTAATCACTGCTTCGAAAAGTTATGCATTTTCTTGCAGTCTTAGCTATATGCGTAACGTGCATGTGACGGATAAGCTTACTTTGGATGTTCGGCTTATCTATTCAGGAGTGGAACTATATCGTAGAAATCACTGATTTACACCAACCATCAGCTCTCTTTGGATTCTCTTGCGACTAGCGTGTCTCCGTCGTTATATTTTTGTGTGATTAAATTTGATAACATCATAATCCCTATTGTTCACCTTTGTCAACAATATTTCTAAAAAAGATAAAAAAACTTCACTTCAAAAGTCTGAAAACTAACAAATTACGAACTATTTTATGCATTAATATAATTAATGTTCGTCTTTTTAGGGAGGACAATGAAAGCGCTATCGAAATATACTAATACAGTTAGCATGGGCGTTTATCGAATCTTAAATGTCAGAAATAATGTGGGAATAATTTGGAATAAAATAGATTAACTGAATAAAACTCACTTTCTTTTGATATGGAATACGAACGTTTTTACCTTGTCACACTTTTGTCATTTTTTTAAAGTAAATAGGTGGGAAAGTAACGCAGAGAGAAGAATGTATGTAAATAAAGTAAGATTTTCGGGGGTGTACCATGAAATATGATGTAGCAATTGTTGGTGCAGGACTAGCGGGACTAGTGGCCGCTTGTGAATCAGTTGATGCGAACAAAAAGGTACTGTTAGTAGATCAGGAACCTGAAAACTCTATGGGGGGGCAGGCATTTTGGTCATTTGGTGGCGTATTTTTAGTGAATACACCCGAGCAAAGAAGACTTGGCATTAAGGATAGCAAGGAGCTTGCATGGCAGGATTGGCTTGGGACGGCTGGCTTCGATCGCCTGGAAGACGAAGATTCCTGGGCCAATAAATGGGCGAGAGCATATGTCGATTTTGCTGCTGGTGAAAAATATGAATGGCTCAAATCGTTGGGCATTAAATTTTTCCCTGTTGTTGGTTGGGCCGAACGAGGTGGGTCATTAGCGGGAGGGCATGGCAATTCGGTTCCTCGATTTCATATTGTTTGGGGTACTGGCCCCGGCATTGTGAAGCCATTTGTTGACAAGGTGAAAAAGGCGATGAAAGCAGGTTATCTAGACTTTAAGCCAAGGCATCGTGTAGATGAGTTTATACAACAAGATGACGGCATTGTGGGCATTAGCGGAACAATTCTTGCAGAAAGTTTTGCACAGCGAGGAGAGAAGAGTTCCAGGCTTGGTATTGGAGAATTTTCATATGAAGCAACTGCAGTTATTGTAGCGAGTGGTGGCATTGGAGCAAATATGGATTTAGTACGGAAAAATTGGCCAGAGCGTCTCGGCACACCTCCGAAAAATATGGTTTGCGGTGTACCTGCTTATGTAGATGGACGCATGCTAGAAATTACGGAGCATGCGGGTGGACGTATCGTCAATCGTGACCGCATGTGGCATTATACAGAGGGCTTAAAAAATTGGGATCCTATTTGGCCGAATCATGGTATTCGTATATTACCAGGGCCTTCTTCATTATGGTTTGATGCAGCAGGTAATCGCTTCGGGGCACCAAATTTCCCAGGGTTTGATACGTTAAGTACGTTGGAAGCCATCCAGAAAACAGGGTATGATTATTCGTGGTTTATTTTGACAGAAAAAATTATTGAAAAAGAGTTTGCTCTATCAGGCTCCGAGCAAAATCCTGATTTAACAAATAAAAGTATTCGTGAAGTACTGAAACGTGTATTGCCTGGTCCTCCTGCATCTATTCAAGCATTTAAAAATCATGGCGAGGATTTTGTCATTGCCTACGATTTAAAAGGGCTAGTCGATGGGATGAATAAGCTAGCAGGCAATGACCTTCTTGATTTTATGAAAATTAAGGAGCAGATTTTAGCCAGAGACCGTGAAATTGACAATAAGTTCACGAAGGATTTACAGCTAACTGCTATTCAAGGTGCAAGAAATTATGTTGGTGATAAAATTGTGCGTGTTGCGAAACCACATAAATTTTTAGATACGAAAAATTGGCCTCTGATTGCAGTAAGGTTAAATATTCTGACGCGCAAGACATTAGGCGGTTTACAGACAAATCTAGATGGTGCTGTACTCGGAATGGATGGTAAGCCTGTACCTGGGTTATACGCAGCCGGAGAAGTTAGCGGCTTTGGTGGTGGCGGTGTGCATGGCTATCGCGCGTTAGAAGGCACTTTTGTTGGAGGTTGTTTATTTAGCGGACGACAAGTCGGACGATATTTAACATCTGATAAATAAGAACTGAAATAGCAGGCAGTATCTTATCGCTCAGGTGGAGAGGTTTACCGCTCGGGTAAGCCGAGTTATCGCTCAGGTAGTGTACCATACTGCTCTGCTAAAGTATTGTCCCTCTCAGGTAAGCCAAGCTCAACCCCACTCAGTTCTGAAGAAGTAATTGAAAGTTCAACTGGATGCATAAGTCGTTCTAATTCTAATATAGAATACTTGTCACTAATGTTGTCATGTACAGTGCAAAAAAGCATCTTCCTAGCTGATCTGCCCCGTAAAAGTTAGACACCAATCTAACTTTTACGGGGGTTTTAGAAGTTGCTTAACTAAATATGTCTAACTTTTTTGGGTCAGATCATAGCGGGAGATGCTTTTTCTTATTAATCATCAGACTGTACTCATTTTAAAAGTTATTTTGGAGATACTTGAGCCTGTGCAATTTTTGCGATTTGTTCCTCGACTTGCGTTGTTGTCCATTCATTTTCTACAACGAAGAAGTTATGTTCAGCACGACGGCAATCGTCTGAACAGCTGCGCATATAAAATGCCTCATGTTTTTCTTCGCATAGCATTAACTTATGGCAATTAGGGTTAGCGCAGTTTGTATAGCGCTCTGTCGGTTCACCCGTGAAGTAATCTTTTCCCACAACAACATGCTCAACCTGATTGATTGGAACACTGCGACGGCGGTCGAAGACAAACATTTGACCATCCCATAGCTGTCCTTTTACCTCAGGATCCTTCGCATAGGTTGCAATACCTCCATGTAATTGGCCGACACTTTCTCCATATCCTTCGCGTTTTAACCAGCCTGAAAACTTTTCGCAGCGAATACCGCCTGTACAATAAGTTAATATTTTCTTGCCAGCGAAATCTTCCTTGTGTTGTTCCATCCAAGCAGGTAAATCACGGAAGTTCTCGATATCAGGGCGCACAGCTCCACGGAAATGTCCTAGGTCAAATTCATAATCATTACGTGCATCAATGACAATCGTATTGTCCTCTTGCATACGTGTCATGAATTCCTTTGGCGTTAAGTAATCCCCTGTTATTTCTAACGGATTAATGTCATTTTCTAAACCGAGGTGGACAATTTCATGGCGAGGGCGGACATGCATTTTTTTAAAGGTATGTCCTTGTACTTCATCGATTTTCCACATAATATCGCTAAAACGAGTATCTGCTTTCATATGATTCATGTAGGTCTCTGTTTGCTCGACAGTGCCAGAAACAGTGCCGTTGATACCTTCTACACCAACTAAAATTCGACCAAGCAGTCCGATTTCCGTGCACAATGCTAAATGCTCTGCTGCAAATGCTTCAGGGTCTTCAATAGCAATATATTTATAAAAAAGTAATACACGATAGTCCATTTGAGTCACAACGATTTACCACCTTTAATTCAATATTCGTCATTAAATATAGCATAACAAGTGCTGTTTTGCGTAGGAGAGAAGGATTTTTCAGAAAAAACACGAATAGTATATAGTGAATGACTATTCATATTTGGGGGTGTAGAGCATGGAATTTACAACAATTACATTAGAAAAATTAGAGCGTCGTGCTACATTAACGTTAAATCGACCGCAGGCCATGAATGCGATGGATGATGTAATGATGCGGGAATTAGCAGAGTGTTTTGAAGCACTACAACAAGAGCAAGAAATACAAATTTTAGTTATTAGAGGGGAAGGTAAAGTCTTTTCTGCTGGTGGCGATATAAAAGCCATGGTAGATCCAACTAAGCCACTTGATATTGATGAAGCGATGGCGTATTTAACACGAATTGTAAAGGCTTATTATCAGCTACCAATGCTTGTCATTGCAGCAGTTCATGGTGCATCAGCCGGCTTAGGCTTTAGCTTGACGTTAGGAGCAGATATCGTTGTTGCATGCGAAAATAGCAAACTAGCTATGAATTTTATTGGAATTGGCTTAATTCCTGATGGTGGCGGTCACTTCTTTATGAAGGAACGTGTCGGCAATGTGAAGGCAAAACAAATGATTTGGGAAGGCAAAGTGTTATCAGCAAATGAAGCGCAAGATGCTGGCTTAATTGATTATGTAGCGCCAGAAGGTACTGTTTTTGCAATGGCTGATCAACTTGTTGGTAAAATGCTTGCGTCTCCGATTGTTTCCATGATTACCACAAAAAAAATACTACATGCGCAAAATCTACCACAATTAGAACGTATTTTAGAAATGGAAGCAGAGGGGCAATCAGCAATGCGCAAAACAGTTGATCACCTTGAAGGCATCCATGCGTTTGTAGAAAAAAGAATGCCGGTTTTTGCAGGTAAATAAAGAGCAATTAACCCTTGGCGTACTTGTATCATTGAACTGACGCTATTACATGTAGATCAAATGAAAAAATGAAAAGGCACTAGCATTAGTTTGCTACGTGCCTTTGTTTATTCCAACTTTTAAACATGGAATAAGATTAATTTACCAGATGCATTTACGAGTCGATGTGTTTTTTCTGAAACGCCCTTTTCATCAATTTGTTGTTGACCGCTTATTTTTGCGGCTTCATCGTTTTCAAATGTCCATGTTTCATCAAATAATGTTTCCCCTGTTCTTTCAAAAGCTGTAAAACGGTAATTCTCCATAGTCAAACCCCACCCTTTACTTGAAGATACTACTATTATACATAGAAGAATTATAAACTTCACGGTATAACTAGCGAATATTTTGATAATTTACAAAAAATGTGTAAATATTTTTACGATAGTAAGAAGAAATATCATTGAATTCATTTTTCATCTAGCATGAGTTATGATAAAATAGAACAAATATTCGCTTTTGGCAATAATCAGGACAAGTTCTACTCCATAAGAGTTAATTAATGGCACAATGAAACATGAGAACTTACATAATTGCGCAAAGGCGTAATTTATCTATTACTTGAGGTGATTGGATGACAACAATTCGTTTTTTCCACATGGCAGATTTACATTTAGATAGCCCGTTTAAGGGTTTATTTGGTTTACCAGAGCAAAATCTAAAAAAAATACGGACAAGTACTTTCGAAGCTTTCGAAAAAATTATTCACAAGGCAATCGATGAGAAGCCTGATTTTTTGCTAATTGTTGGTGATCTTTATGATGGAGAACACCGCAGCCTACAAGCACAAAGACGTTTCCAAGAGGCAATGGAAGTACTATTTCAGCACAACATACCAGTTATTTTAAGCTATGGTAATCACGATCATCTAAATGGCTCATGGACACGCTTTGCTTTACCTAGCAATGTTTATGAATTACCAGCTGAGACGAGTGTTGTACAATTGAAAATACGTGGTCAACAGGTTAATATTTATGGTTTTAGCTATGGTGAACGACATATAAAGGAATCAATCATTGAAAGTTACCCCATTGCAAATGATCAGCATGCTATTCATATCGGTATGTTGCATGGCAGTGAATCGAGTGATACAACACACGCTGTTTATGCTCCATTTAAAAAAGAACAACTTCTAGAAAAAAATTATCATTACTGGGCGCTTGGTCATATTCATAAGAGACAGCTTTTACACAAGGAGCCGCCAATCGTATATCCAGGAAATATTCAAAGTCGTCATCGTAACGAGCAAGGATTAAAAGGCTTTTATGATGTGACATTATCACAAAGTTCAGCTGATATGACGTTTGTGCCAACATCTGCAGTTGTCTATAACACAGTAGAAGTTGACTGTACAGGGATGTTTCATGCAAATGAATTACTTGAGAAGTGTGAAGCGGCACTAGCCGCTAATCGTCAAGAATACGGTGCATCTGTAGTAGAATTGCATTTAAAAAATATAGATGAGCAGGCAGAAGCCTTATTTGAACATGCCACGGTAGATGCTTGGCTTGAAACTATTCGAGAGGTAGAGGACGGTAATGAGCCGATGTGTTGGGTGCAAAAACTTATGTATCATCGAACGGCAACACCCTATGAACCAACTGCAGCTACTGAATCTGTGATAAATTTAATGGAGCAATGGGACATTTCAGCGTGGAAAGATATTTTAAAAGATCTGTATCAACATGCAGGGGGGGCACGATTTATCGAGCCACTTACGGAGCAAGACGTAGAACATTTAAAGTCTAACGCACAATCGTTATTAGCAGATGAAATTCAAAGGGCGTGAAGGACATGCTAACAATACAAAAAATCCAAATATACGGCTTTGGCAGACACGAAAATGTCACTATCACCTTACAAGATGGTGTTACAATTTTTTATGGTATGAATGAAGCTGGGAAAACGACGATTCAGCAGTTTATATTACAAATCTTTTTTGGCTTTCCAACAAAGCAACAAGCTCAGCGAAAATATGAACCGAAAACATCAACGAAATATGGTGGTCAGCTAACGATACTTCATCCGATGTATGGCCAGTGCACAATCGAGCGAGTCAAAGGCAAAGCGACTGGTGATGTGACCGTTTATATGGAGGACGGTGCTAAGGGCCATGAGGAACTTTTAGCGAAACTATTGCATGGCTATACAAGAGCATCATTTGAGGCAATCTTTTCTTTTTCTATTCATGAACTTCAAGGCATTGAAAAAATGTCTGAAGAAGAGTTAACACATTTATTACTTGCATCTGGCACGACTGGCATGCATCAGTTATCCGCACTTGAAAAGAAATTAGACAAGGATGCTGGAGAACTATTTAAAAAGGCAGGAAAGCTACCGCTCATTAACCAAAAAATTGAGTATATGAAGCAACTTGAAAAGACTGTTAAGCAAGAGCAAACAGCGATTCATACATTTGAGGACAAATCACTCACATTACAACAACTTGATCACAAGCTAGCGCATTTGAATAAACAACAAAAAGAGCTACAACAAAGCTGGCAGCAACTTACGATATTGAAGCAGGCAATACCACTTATTCATCAACAACAGTCGCTACAGCAGACCTTAAAAAACTATGTACAAGTCCAGTTCCCACCTGAAGGGATAAGACGTTATGAGCAGTTAAAGGACCGTCTAACCCATGAAACATTACAAATGGCGCAGCTAAAGGAGCAATATCAGGTTTTACAAAACAAGCTACAATTAACGGTAGATGAGACAATGGTTGATGAAATGGCACGACTGATGCATCAAGAAGCAACATGGAATCAGTTACTCGTTAAGGAGCAGAACTTAATCGATGAGCTTTTCTTAATCGAACAAGATATTGATGCGCAGTTTCGTTTATTAGGTGTCCAAGAAAAAGTAGCACAAAAAATCCTTCTTGAGGAAACCGTATCACTACAGCAAGAAGAAAAGTTTCAGCAGCAGTTAAGTGTTTTGCAAGAAACTGAAGAAGAGCTGAAATTTCATCTACATGCGATCGAGCAAATACATGTGGAGCTTGATGGTATAGCGCGACAGAAAAAGCAACTTGAACAGGAGTCATTAACGACTGAGGAACAACATATTTTAGCACAGTGGCCTCAACAAAAGAGAAGACTTGAACAATTGCGACAAGCGAGGTCGCAACGCACGAAACAAAAGCAGCCTACATTATTTATATTCTTTACTCTAGTTATAAGTTTGTTGGCTGTGCTATATGGCGCTTGGCAAAAAAATATGGCAGTTATCATTGGCGGGGTAGTGATGTCACTATTATCTATAGTGATTTTAAAACGTGCATGGCCCGTTGGTGAGACTACAAGCGAGCAAAATAAGCAGTTACTACGGGAATTAGAGCAAGAGGAAAATATTGTTCAAGTTTTACGCATGAAAAAGCAACGACTCGAGGATCGTCGGATGCTGATAACTGAGCAACAGCAGGAAAAAGAACGTCAATATGCACAGCTAGAACATAAAATTCAGCAGGCAGAGCAGGTAAATGCTGAAAGTACTCAAAAGCTGCAAAGTTTTTTAGGACGTTATCGTTTAGAAGGGAATGTGCCTAGAACTTTATTGCCAGAGCTGTTTATGCGTATTCGTGGTGTACAAGAACTGGAAACTAAGAAAAAAAGTATATCGAAACTATTTCAGTCTATACAAACTGAAAAAGTAACGCTATTTGAGCAGATACAGAAGGTACTACAGGAAAGTTATAGTGAGCAGGAAATTTTTATGCATCTGCGTGCATTCTATCTTACTGTACAAAGAGAACAACAAGACATGGTGCACACCAAAGAGCAGCTCACTAACCTGACAGACAACATGCAAGAAGTAGAGCCTCTTATGGAAAACTATGAATCTGAAATCGCTCAGTTATTTAGTACTGCAAATGTACAATCGGAGGACGCTTATTACGAGACTTTTGCACAGTACGAGCAACAGCAAAAACTAAATACGGAGCTACAAACAATTCAGAATCAGTTAGCCTCACTTGAAGTAATCAAACAAGAGACAATTATGACCGAAGAGCAACTCAGTGAGAAAATGCAAGCGCTAGAAGAACGTCGAAATGCAATCCAGTTAGAAATCGATCGTTGCTTAGAAGAGCGAGCCACACTACAAATGCAAAAAGAGTTTCTACTCAATGATGAAAAATATGGACAATTGTTGCAACAATTTGAGCAAGAAAAAACAGCACTACAACAGTTAATCGAGCAGTGGACTACTAAAAAGGCGTTAGCAACAGCGATTCATGAGACATTATTTCAACTTCGTGAGGAAAAATTACCCCAAGTACTTTCGCAGGTCAATGAAATTTTTAATACATTAACTGGTAGTCGTTATGACAAGCTCTTAATCAGTGAGGAAGGTCATTTTGAGGCACAAGCAGTTTCGGGATTGCGTTATCATGTCGCAGAATTATCGCAAGCCACGAAGGAACAAGCCTATATTTCTTTACGA
Source organism: Lysinibacillus sphaericus OT4b.31 (assembly GCF_000392615.1). GTDB lineage: Bacteria > Bacillota > Bacilli > Bacillales_A > Planococcaceae > Lysinibacillus > Lysinibacillus sphaericus_B. The sequence goes on from NZ_KB933398.1 coordinate 384,474, forward strand.
CTAGCACTTGCAAAAACCCTTGTAACAACTGCGCCTTTCCCATTTATTATGGATGATCCTTTTGTCCATTTTGATCGAAACCGCACAAACAAAATGGTACAATTGATGAAAGAAGTAGGATATGAACGTCAAATTTTATATTTTACTTGCCATGAAGCGATGCTCGGGTTTTGGCAAAAAGAGCAAATTGTCGATCTAGGAGCACTAGCAAATGAAAGGGGAGTGACGTCAACATGAAAGGTATTACGACGCTCCAAGTAGGAGAATCAGTTGATCAATTTTTATTAATTAAACAGGCGACAAAAGGTGTTACAACTGTAGGAAAGCCATTTATGTCACTGTTACTACAAGATAAGAGTGGAGACATTGAGGCAAAGCTATGGGATACAAATGAAGATCATGAAAAAATGTACCATGCAGAGGCTATTGTTCGCGTAGGAGGAGAAATCCATGACTATCGCGGCAAAAATCAATTACGCATTAAGACAATCCGTGTTGCAAAAGCAGAGGAGGGAATTGCTATTAACGATTTAGTGCCTTCTTCCGCTACTCCAAAAGAACAACTTTATGAGGAATTAACGCAATTCTTCTTTGATATTAAGAATCCAAATATCTCACGTATCACACGTGCAGCTATTAAAAAGCATCAGGATGCTATTTTAGTATTCCCTGCTGCAACGAAGAATCACCATGACTATGCATCCGGTTTACTGGATCATATGGTATCTATGTTAAAACTAGGAAAGGCAATCGCTGATTTATATCCAACATTAAATCGTGACTTGTTATATGCGGGTATTATTTTACATGATATCGGGAAGGTCGTTGAATTATCTGGTCCTGTTGCGACAATGTACACTGTTGAGGGCAATTTACTTGGTCATATTACAATTATGGTGAATGAAATTGCCAAAATTGCAGATGAGCTTGAGATTGACGGCGAAGAAGTAATGCTCTTGCAACATCTAGTGTTATCACATCATGGTAAAGAAGAGTGGGGTAGCCCTAAAAAACCAATGATTCAAGAAGCAGAAATCTTGCATTATATCGATAATATTGATGCCAAGATGAACATGCTCACGCGTGCACTCGGCAAAACAGCGCCTGGAGAATTTACCGAGAGACTATTCCCACTTGATAATCGCTCATTTTATAAACCGAATATTGAGTAAACAAAAAGGGTTACGCCTGTATGAGCGTAACCCTTTTTCATATAGTAAATTAATCACTATTTAGATTCTTTTTCAGTATCTTCAGCTTTACCTTCTGCTTTGTCTTCTTCAGCAGCTTTTTTAGCTTCTTCTTCAGCAGCTTTTGCTTGATCTTCACTTGTCGTTGTGAAGAATTCTAGTGATTGTTTTAAATCTTTATCAGATGTTTTGACGCCAGCATCTTTCGCCATTTTTGCGATGATATCTTTTAGAATTACTTGTGCTTCGCCTGTTTGGTTCAACTTACCAAGCATTGTTGTACGAATGTTTTCTTCTTCGTCTTCGAATTTGCCAATATCCTTCGTATCACGCTTGTCCGTAATTTCGATAACGTGGTAACCAAAGCTTGATTGAACTGGCTCACTTAATGTATTTAATTCAAGTGCATAAGCAGCATCGTTGAACTCATCTACCATCGTACCAACTGAGAACCAACCTAATTCGCCACCTTTTGCTGCTGAACCAGTATCTGTTGAGTATTCTTTTGCCACATCAGCAAACGAAGCGCCGCCTTTAATTTTTTCAATAGCTTCTTTCGCTGTTTTCTCATCAGCTACTAGAATATGACGACCATTTAATTCTGTTTTCATTTGTTCATAATATTTTTTTACGTCTTCTTCTTTAATTGCTTGATCTTTCAATGCTTTTTCTTGAAGAAGTTGAACACGTAATGAATCTTTAAAGCCACTTTCTGTTAAGCCACTTTCAGCAAGTGCTTGTGCAAAGCCATCACCAAATTGAGATGAAGTTGCGTCATAAGCTTCTTTAATTTCTTTGTCTGTTACTTCGTATTTGTCAGCTAATACTTTTTCAGTCAACATTTGTTGAAGAACATATGAGCCCGTTAAGCTTTTCGCTTTTTCGTTAAAGTCAGCTACTGAAATATCGCCTACTTTAGAAGTAACTAATGCTTTGTCATCGGCTCCGCTACAAGCACCAAGGGCTAAAATAGAAGCAGCTAATGTTAAAGATAAAACAGTCTTTTTCATAATGGATATTCTCTCCTAACTTTCATTTCGTCCATTTTTTACTATAACATAAACGATTTAAAAACAAAATGGTTCCCCCCTTGAGTATAGCCTATATTTCAAAATTCGAAGCGCATAGGATATAGAAAAGAAAGGGGGTGAAGTTATGAGCAACGGAGGATACGGTGGTGGCGGTGGCTACGGCTCAGGCTTTGCTTTATTAGTTGTGCTCTTTATTTTATTAATTATTGTTGGTGCAGCGTTCCTATATTAATTAATAAAATGGCGAAAAGCTAAGGGTTTCAAGTCCTTAGCTTTTCTTATCAATGTCTAGGCATTCGCGCCGCACGCATGAGGATGTGGCCAATAGAGTATTGGTCCAATTAGATATCACCTCCGCGCGTGCGGACGGGCGCGGATGCACTTTTCTTTTTCATTATACTGCAAATAAAATTTCAACATAAAATGAGACAAGTAAAATTGTGATGAGTATATTGATAGTTCGGAATATTTTTGGTTGGTTTTCTTCGGGAATTTCACGTCGCATGCAAAGTGCATAGGTCATGCGGTTGATTTGAAATAAATAGAATACCGAGAATAGAACTACAATCATTAATAGCAAGTCTATTCCTCCCCTCTTTCTGTATTACTAGCATAACAAAAAACGCCGATAGAACACAAGTACAAGCAATTTAGTTAATTGTTGGTGGAACTAAAATTTCATAGCCTTTAGGCGTTTCTTCAACTTGGGCATCTTTAGGTGAATTTAATAAATATTTCACGTAAAGTATATCAATTAAACATAAACTACAATGATACGCTAAAAGTAAGGTTCCGTAATGCGTATAGGTAGGTAATAGCAAAGTACCTAGCAGAATAATTGAATTTAGTACGATAAACGGCGTTAGTAATGCTAAAATATAACGGTTTTTTGATAAAGGTTCGCGAATACGCATGTGCAATACAGGAATAAAATAAAATTGGACACGCACGCGCAATTTGAGATGCTGGCGTAAGTCAAATAAAGCAAAAAAGTGAAGACATTTATGAATCGGATAAAGTGCTAGTACGGCAATAATGAATAGCCAGAACAAATGATCAGTAAATTGTTCATCATGAAATAAATTAAGTGTCACATAGGATACTGAAAAAGTTGATAAAAAAACAATCACAGCCAACATACTAATTCGTGTAGTCCCATAATGATGTTCTAGATTTAAAATTTTCCAACAATGCATTGAATATCAACTCCGGTATTAGGAAGGGTCCTATTTAATGTAAATTGATTTTTGCGAGAATGCAAGAAAAAGGAGGTATCTCAGAATTGTTTCTGAAATGCCTCCTTTTAGCATGATTTTGTGCGTAACACTAAAAGCACGATCAGTTCAATCAACGAATAAACAGCGAAGGCATAACTTTGCTAATGGAAGGTGCACCTTATCCTTTTACTGTTGGCCGTTGTTCTATCGTATCAAAGGTATCACGGAAGTGTTGGAATGAACGCTCGAAAATATCGATGAAGTCCTCACCGTAAATATTACGAATGACAGCCATAACATCTAAAAATTCTGGGAAACGACCATATAAGTCTTTTAGTGCTAACGAACCCTCGAGAACAGAGTGATACGTATTATGATAATTGCTATTCATCTCGATTATCAGCTCTGTACCAGTTTCTGTTAGTTCAACGTAAGTATTACGTTTATCGTCATCGCGTTTCGAAAACTTTAGGAATCCGCGCTCTTCCAATTTTTTTGAGAAGTTAAATGCTGTTGAAACGTGCATCACTCCAAATTTGGCTACGTCAGATATGGACGCTCCTTTTAAATGATACGAGATCCATAAAATATGATGCTCGTTAATGTTTAAATCGTAGGGTTTAATCCACTGCTGCCAATCTTTTTCAACCGCTTTCCATAAGGCTTTTGATAATTGCGCAATTCTTTGACTATAAAGCATCGCTTCTTTTTGAGTGTATAATTCCTCTGACAAAGCCATCACCTACTGCTTTCTTTAGCATTTTAAAAATATTATAGCAATAAAGGAAAAAAGTTTAAAGTTAGAAAAATTAAAAAATTGAAATGTGGTTGAAAAGTAATAATATAATCATAGTTTTTATTAATAAAAAATAATTTTTATCATCATTTATAGACTTTGGACCTACTTTATTTCTTGCGGTTTTTTCTTTTTATCAGTGAATTGTGCAATATTTTTCTCGATTTCGCTAATTGAATTCTGTAACGATTCTATTTCTTGTTGTAGATTATTCTTAGTAGGTTCGATTTCTTCAGTAAATTTAGTGATGGACTGTTTTAATTCATTTATTATTTTAGGTATATTATTTTTGGCTTCGTTTGTTAGTGAGTTTACAGATTGTTTAACATTGCCGGCTTGGTATTTTATATCTTGAAGCTTGTCCTTTGTATTATCAGCGTTTGACAGTAATGTAGTCCGTAATTGTTGTCCAGATTGAGGTGTTGAAAAAAGTACAGCGATGGTGCCACCTACGATTCCAGTTGTTAGTCCGATTAAAAATGGTTTTGCTTTCATGTTAAATCCCTCATTTCTATATTTGTTATCTTACCCTCTATTAAACCATGAAATGCGTATAGACAAAAAGAAAAAAGAAGCTAACCGAGTGATTTTACATCACGGCTTAGCTTCTTTAAATAGTGACTACGCTAAAATGCTCTTTTCACAGTTACATTGACAGTGAGAGCGGAGCATTTAACCCTTTTGCTATTTAAGCTTGAGAAATGGCTGTGTTAAATTTAGAACGTTTCACTAACTTCGCAACGATTGGATAAATAATCACAAAAGCAACAACGTTAAATGCGACGGCTGGTACCACAACACCTACAAAAAGCATTGCGAATGTAGCACCGACGTTAGCATTGAACACGAAAAGGGCAACCGATAAAAATACAGTACCCGATAAAATTGTTCCTAAACCAACTAAAACAGCTGAACCTACAAAATGGCTTACCACTTTTTTCAGCACGATTAGGACTGCCAAAAAGACAAAGCCAGTTACTGCTTTATCAATAATGTTAGGGACTAAACCTGCAGGAAATGTTGTAAATAAACCAGAGAGCACCCCTGTAGCTAAAGAAAGTAAAAACGTTTCTTTCACTGTAGGGAACAATAAAATTCCGATAAACATCATGGTTAACATGAAGTCAGGCTTCATGCCGTTTACCATACCTGGTGTGACCACATAAAGTGCAGCACCGACACCAACTAAAAGTGCCATTAAAACTAAATTCTTTGTATTCATTTCTAATCTCTCCTCGACTATGCTAATCTATTTGTTTCCTAAAGTGTCCTCTTGACCGTTAGCGAAACTTATTTGTGATTGTACGATAAAAATTATTAATTTGCAATATACTATTCTGATAATTAAATCACATATTTATGGGCTAATTACTTATAAAATCCTGCATAAAAAAAGACCATCAAAATGATCGTCTTAGACTGTAGAAAAACTCAAAAAATTGAGTTCGTTAAACAGACTTTTCTTTTAAAATAGAGGTATCTATATGAACCCGTTGATTTCCGCTATGGCAGGGTATGGCTTCAGTCTCCTCGTCGCTATGCTCCGCGGGGCCTTTTCGCTCATGCAATTCCCGCAGAGGTCACCGCCTGTGCTCCCATCAACTAGTGTATGACGACGAAATAAGGATTATCGCAAAAAACAAGTTCCTAACCATCAAAGTTTCTTCCAGTAGTTTCTCTCTTGGAAGTTCATTTTGGGAATAGACTTTAGTTGTTATTATCCATTAGTTGAACAAGCCATTTTTTTAAACCCTTAGTTAAATATAAAAAAGCCCTCAGAGCGTTTCTAAGGGCTTTCTAAGTGTCAAAAAAATTGCGGGTGGCATTAATAATAGTCCATCTGTAATCATATACGGATAAAGAAAACTAAAGATGGGCTTTAATGCTTTCTGCCACATCAGCTAATTGTTCAAGTGTATATTTTTGTGTTTGCCAATTTAAGCCTAAGCCTTCTTTTTCGTCGTAACGCGGAATAAAATGTAAGTGGTAGTGAAAAACAGTTTGTCCAGCAGCAGTTCCGTTGTTGTTTATGGTATTCATACCAATTGGATTAAATGCTGCTTTAATGGCATTAGCCACTTTTGGTGCAGCTGCATATAGATTACGTGCTACATCTTCTGGCATTTCGAAAAGATCTTGGCAGTGCTGCTTTGGAATTAATAGTGTGTGACCTTTTGCTACAGGTGCAATGTCTGCGAAGGCATATACATGGTCGTCTTCATAAACTTTAGTACTCGGAATTGATCCGTCAATAATTTTGCAAAATAGGCAATCGCTCATTCGTAAATCCCCCTTATTTATATATGTAATTTTATTCTATCATACTCATAACTGAATCATTTGCTAATTTTTGATAAAATAAAAACAAGAAGAGGAGTGAGGGCATGTCGGTATTAAACGTACAGCAAGTGACAGGTGGTTATACAAGAAAGCCTGTTATTAAAGAGTTATCATTTACGATTGAAAAAGGGGAACTTGTTGGGTTAATTGGTTTAAATGGAGCAGGTAAAAGTACAACCATTAAGCATATTATCGGAACAATGTTGCCAAAAGAAGGTGACATTCGTTTAAATGGTGTGACGTTAAAGGAAGACACGGACAAGTATCGTACGGCGTTTTCTTATATTCCAGAAACGCCTGTTTTATATGATGAGTTAACGCTACGTGAGCATTTACAGTTAACAGCGATGGCTTATGGTTTAGATGAGGCTTCACTTGCAGCACGTTCTGAAGTTTTGTTAAAGGAATTTCGTATGGAAAAACGACTCAATTGGTTTCCATCCCATTTCTCAAAAGGTATGCGTCAAAAGGTTATGATTATGTGTGCTTTTTTAGTCAATCCGAGTCTGTATATAATTGACGAGCCGTTTGTTGGTTTAGATCCACTGGGTATTCAATCATTGCTTGATCAGATGGACGAAAAGAAAAAAGAGGGCGCTTCGATTTTAATGTCAACGCATATTTTATCGACTGCCGAAAAGCATTGTGACCGAATTATTTTATTGCATGAAGGACGTGTGCGGGCACAAGGAACGATGGCGGACTTACGTAAGGCTTTTGGGATGCCACATGCTACATTGGATGATCTATATATTGCGATGACAAAGGAGCGGGACCATGAAGAACTTGCGTGATGTCTGGTCCTCTCGCTTCATGCATTATATAGGTGAAGTGCAAAAATATATGCAATTTATTTTTACAGGGCATATAGCAATTGTACTTGTATTTCTTATTGGGGCAGGGGGCTATCAATATAGTGAATGGCTGAAAATTATAGCAACCGATTTTCCAGCAGAGCCGTTAATTGCGTTAATAATTGGTGTTTTACTAGCATTTAGTCGACCGACGACATTATTACGTGAGCCAGACCAAGTATACTTATTACCATTAGAATCAAAAATGTCGCAGTATTTTACCAAGGCACTTGCATGGACATTTTGGTCACAGGTATGGATAGTTGCGATTGTTTATATTGTGACTATACCTTTGTTGAAAGCAGTTACAGAGTTAACGACATTCGAAATTTGGACGGTATTTTTCCTTATTATCGTACTGAAGTATTTCAGTGTACAAGGAGAGTTCCGTTATCGATATAGTGAACGTGGACAATTTATATGGGTGGATAGACTCGTACGTGCTGTAATATTTGGTGTAACCGTGTATATGGGACTTCAGACAAAGCCTATCCTTGCCTTTATTGCCGCTGTAATTGGTTGTGCATATATCGTGGTGTTCCGAAAAAAATCAGCAGGAGTGCCTGTGCCATACGAACATTTTGTAAAGTTAGAACAAAATCGTATGATGAGCTTCTACCGCTTTGCTAACTACTTTACGGACGTACCGCATTTACGTGGTAGTATTCGACGTCGAGGTTGGTTGGATTGGCTTTATAAGTTTGTGCCTTATGCAAAGGGAAATACCCAAAAGTATTTGGTGTTCCGTACATTTATACGCACAGACGATCATTTTTATTTATGGCTCCGATTAACGGTGATTTCTGCCGTTATTGCTGCTTTTGTAGATATTCCAATAGTTACGTGGATAGTTGCTGGTGCATTAAGCTTTGCAACAACGATTCAGTTAAAACAGGCTTTATTATCAAGCGGAGAATTCCGTATGGACATGCTATACCCATTGCCAGAGAACGCACGTAATGTAGCAGTCAAACAGGTAGTACGCCTTGCGATGATTGCTCAGACCATTATTGTAGGCCTAAGTGGTGTGGCACAGCCAATGTTCTATGTGACATTCATCATCGTATTTGTTGTAAGTGAATTGACTACGAAGATGTCAAAATCTTAACTAGCGTTGATAGTTTCACTCAGTTGAGACAGGGGAACGCTCTGGAGGCTTGAGTTACCGCTCGGGTAGGACGGAGTACCGCATGTGTAACCCAAGTTATCACTCAGGTCCTAGCTCTAAAAAAATAAAGCTCATTTTTTCCAAGATGATTGGAGAAAATGAGCTTTACCTGTTTTATTTCACAGATTGATATTCTAGAGCGGCGGTTAATAATACCTTCGCTGCAACGAGCATTCCTTTTTCATCGACATCGAACTTTGGATGATGATGTGGCGCGTACTCAACAGGTTCGGCTCCAGTGAAGAAGAATGTACCTGGTTTTTCTTCTAAGTAATAAGAAAAATCCTCACCACCCATTGTTGCTTCAATTTCAACAACTTTACAAATATCCTGTGCGACATCCCTTACAAATAATGTTTCCTTTTCATGGTTAACGATTGCCGGATAACCACGGCGGTAATCTAGTGCAATAGTACAGTCATGAGCAATTTCTGTGCCTTGTACAATACGTTTAAACTCACGTTCCATTGTTTCACGTATACCCTTATCAAATGTACGGATAGTCCCATTTAAATAGGCTGTATCAGCGATGATATTGTCGGCGTTAGATGCAACAAATGAGCCAACCGTGAGAACCGCAGATTCAGTTGGGGCAACACGGCGTGCAACAAGCTGTTGTAGATTCATAACCAGCTGAGAACCGATGACAATGGCATCCTTCGTTTGGTGAGGGTGAGCACCATGCCCGCCTTTTCCTTGAATTTTCATTTCAAAACTATCGACAGCTGCCATCATAGGTCCTACACGATAGCCAATCATGCCAGTCGGATGATTAGATGATAAATGTGTACCAAAAATGGCATCAACACCGTTTAATGCACCTGCTTGTACCATGCCGATTGCGCCTCCTGGATCAGCTTCTTCAGCATGCTGATGAATGAGCACGTACTCACCAGCTAATTCATCACGCATTTCCCAAAGTAGCTTACCTAAGATTAATAATGTGGCAGTATGGCCATCATGACCACAAGCATGCATCACACCAGGAACTTTTGACTTGTATGGCACATCCTTTTCATCTTGAATAGGGAGTGCATCAAAATCTGCGCGTAAAGCAATTGTTTTGCCTGGTTTGTTCCCTTTAATGCGTGCAATGAGTCCGAAGCCACTGACATTTGGTTCAACCGGGACACCGAGCTTTTCATAAAATTGAATAATGTAATTTGCCGTTTCTTGCTCGTGAAAACTAAGTTCTGGATGCATATGTAGATGGCGGCGAATAGCCACCATTTCATCAAAATGATTATCGATTTTTTCAAGTAAATTCTGTTTCATATGTGAATGCTCCTTTTTAAAATTAAGCTTCGTCTTCTTCTGTTGGAGCAACGCTATAAGTTGCAACATAGGCAGCGGCAGAGAAAATATTTTGCTGGCCTACGCCCGTTGGTTTTTCCCGCTCAGCGTGCGCTGTTTTATAGGCTTTGGAATTTTTCCATGCTTCAAATGAGTGCGGGCCATTCCATTGTGTCATGACGATATAGGTATCGCCATTTAATGGACGCAATAAACGAAAGGCTACGAAACCAGGCTCATTCTCGATAGCTCGCGCACGATTTAAAAAACGATGTTCAAATACAGGACGACCTTCATCAGTAACAGGGATATTATTGAAGACAAAAAAACCACGTTCTTCTAATTTATTGACAGTATCTAAAACTTCAAATTTACGTGGTGTGGCAAAGACAGATTTACCTTCAGTTTCATGTATGAGCACCGAGTTCCCATCTCCGTGTATTAGAATCATAGGCTCATTCTGATATTTATTTTTCACCTGCTCCATAAATTCAGACGTACCAGAAGTTAAATAAATATACATAAATTTGTCCTCCTTATGAATGTTCATAATAGCGTGATTATCTCCATTTAAGTGCAACTCTAACGCTTTGTCAAAAAAGAAGACACCAGAAAGAACAATTTTATGACATTTCTCTAGGAAAACTATACAATATCAAAGGAAGCGTTTACTATTGAAAACGGATATCAATAATAATGGAATAAACAAGAGAATTTTACGGATTAAATTATATCGAGGGGAAGGAAATATTCATGACAACATTTAACGATACACTTCTTCGTGCTGCACGAGGAGAAAGAACACAACATACACCGGTCTGGTATATGCGCCAAGCAGGACGCTCTCAACCAGAATATCGTGCGATTAAAGAAAAGTATTCTTTAGAAGAAATTACACATCAACCAGAGCTGTGTGCTTACGTTACAAAATTGCCGGTGGATAATTACAATGTAGACGCAGCTATTTTATATAAAGATATCGTTACACCACTACCTGGTATCGGCATTGATGTGAAAATCAAAGCAGGCGTAGGTCCCGTTATTTCTAATCCTATACGTACAGTTGCTGATGTAGAAAAACTTGGTGAATTCAATGCGAAGGAACATACTCCATTTGTGTTAGAAACGATAAAATTACTAACAGAAGAACAACTGAATGTACCACTCATTTGCTTTGCAGGAGCGCCTTTCACGCTAGCAAGCTATATGATTGAAGGTGGGCCTTCTAAAAACTATAATAAAACAAAATCATTTATGGTATCAGAACCACAAGCATGGTTTGCTTTAATGGACAAACTAGCAGATATGATTATCGCTGATGTTTCAGCTCAAGTTGAAGCGGGTGCCAAAGCGATTCAAGTGTTTGACTCATGGGTTGGGGCTTTAAGTGTCGAAGATTATCGCGTGTTTATTAAACCTGTCATGACACGCATTTTTGGCGAGTTAAAAAAAGAAAATGTGCCACTTATTCAATTCGGTGTCGGTGCAAGTCATTTAGTAAAAGAGTGGCATGATCTTCCGATTGATGTTGTTGGTTTAGATTGGCGTTTACCAATTAAAGAAGCGCGTGCAAAAGGCATTACAAAACCAGTACAAGGAAACTTAGACCCATCATTATTACTTGCTGACTGGTCTGTAATTGAAAAACGGACGAAAGATATTATCGATCAAGGTCTAGAGGTTCCAGGTCATATTTTCAACTTAGGTCACGGTGTGTTTCCAGAGGTTGATCCAGATGTGCTAAAACGCTTAACAACACTTATTCATGAATACAGTGCACAACAAATTCAAGCACGTTATTAAGTAAAGAATGCTGCCCAATAAGTACGAACAAATCTTATTAGGCAGTCTTCTAGTTTTTAGACGTTCGTGAGAAACACTTGTTTGCTTTCGTCACAATATGTTCAATAACATACAAAAAAGATAGTTTAACTATTATTTAGAGGTGAAAAGGTTAATGAAAGAAGTTAGAGGCTTATTAGTAATGGCATATGGTACACCCTACAAAGAAGAAGATATTGAACCCTATTATACGCATATTCGACATGGCCGCAAACCATCAGATGAGCACTTAGAAGATTTACGTAGTCGCTATGTGGCGATCGGTGGTTTATCACCTTTAGCTGCAGCTACGAAAGCTCAGGCGGAAGCTTTATGTGCACGTTTAAACGAGGTACAAGACGATGTAGAATACAAACTATTTATTGGTTTAAAACATATCCATCCATTCATTGAAGATGCGATAGAGGAAATGGTGGCAGCTGGTATTAAAGAAGCGGTTTCTATTGTGTTAGCACCTCATTTCTCAACATTCTCTATCAAATCATATAATGGTCGTGCAACTGATGCGGCAGATAATCGATTAACAATTACATCTGTGGAATCATGGTATGACGAGCCTAAATTTATTGAATATTGGAAGGACAAAGTAAATGAAACGTTTGATGCTATGTCGAATGAAGAACGTGAAAAAGCATGCTTAATCGTATCAGCCCACTCACTTCCTACGAAAATTAAAGAAATGGGTGACCCATACGAAGACCAATTAATCGAAACAGCTCGCCTGATTCAAGAAGCTACTGGTGTGGAGAATGTTGAGGTTGGTTGGCAATCAGCTGGACAAACGCCCGAGCCTTGGTTTGGTCCAGACGTGCAAGATTTAACACGTGATCTTTTTGAGCAAAAAGGTTTTCGTTCATTTGTTTATACCCCTGTTGGCTTCGTTACCGAACATTTAGAAGTTCTATACGATAATGATTATGAATGTAAAGTTGTATGTAATGAGCTTGGAGCAAACTACTACCGTCCAGCTATGCCTAACACTCATCCATTATTTATAGATGCGATGGTAGACGCCATTCATAAAAAACTAAGCTAAGCGAAAAGAAAGTGATGATGTTGGTGACTCAAAAAAGACGAAAGGTAGTTGTAGTAGGTGGTGGCATTACAGGCCTAACAGCTGCGTTCTATATGCAAAAGGAAGCGCGCGCAAAAGAATTGCCCTTAGATATCGTACTTGTCGAGTCGTCATTGCGCCTTGGCGGGAAAATACAAACACTAAAAAAAGATGGCTTCATCATTGAACGTGGACCAGAATCCTTTTTTGACCGTGAAAATCATATTCATGTACTTGCACAGGATTTAGGCATTGAACAACAGATAATCACAAGTAATTCAGGGCCAACTTACGTAGCTGTTGGTAGTCAATTATATCCTATTCCAAGCAGCCTAATGTCTGGAGCAACGCCACATATCTCGTCATTCATTACATCAGGGTTGTTTTCACTCAGCGGGAAAATTCGTGCAGCGGGAGACTTTGTTCTCCCAAAATCTGCACAGGATGACGACCAACCTTTAGGAGAATTTTTTAGAAGAAGATTTGGAGCAGAGATTGTAGAAAATCTAGTAGAGCCTTTACTAGCAGGAACATTTGCTGGTGATATTGAGCAACTAAGCATGCATTCTACATTTCCACAGCTGTATGAATTAGAGCAAAAGTATCGCAGTTTACTTATCGGAATGAAAAAGGCAGGTACGAATTTTTTAAGTAATAATCGCATTGCAAAAGATAAGGGGATTTTCCAAACATTTGAGAATGGACTGGAAACACTTATTGAAAAAATAGAAGAATCTCTCTTGCCAGGGACAGTTCTAAAAGGTGTCAAAGTAGAGGGAATTGAACATGGTAAAGATGGGACTGTGCAAGTTGTTTTAAATAATTTCTCTCAAATTAAAGCAGATGGAGTGATCCTTGCTACACCATTTAATGTGACAGAGAAAATGTTTAATAAGCACCAGCTATTAACTGAACTGAACTCTATGAAGGCTGCAACAATTGCTACGGTGACTATGGCTTTTAAAAAAGAGCAGATTGGAGATTTGGATGCTCTTTCATTTTTTGTCTCTCGAAATAGTGATTTTTCAATAACTTCCTGTACATTTAGCAATCGAAAATGGCCAAGTACTACTCCAACTGATTATGTGTTGTTACGTAGTTATATTGGACGTGTTGGCGATGAAGCCATTGTTGCACTTTCCGATTCAGAGATTGAAAAGACTGTCTTACATGATTTAAGAAAAACAATCGGTATCGATGGAACACCCGTAACAACAGTAGTTTCCCGATGGAAAAATGCAATGCCGCAATATACTGTAGGACATGAAGCAAAGATTGAACGTGTGAAACGAGAATTGAGCGAACATTTCCCAACAGTCAAATTGTCAGGAAGTTCGTTTGAAGGGATATCAATTCCTGAATGCGTTGAACAAGGAAAAAAAGTTGCTTCTGAATTATTAATTGAAATGTTTACACAAGAATGTATGTAAAACAATAATAGGATGTAGTGCAAACTGATGCTAATGAGACACTCAGAAGCAGAAGTTTGTACTTTTTTATTGCATTAAGAGAGTTGGGGAACATGACCAAATCATCTTCTTTATTAAAGCCATCTAACACTAGGTTGTTAATTTTGAACAAGAAAAGAAGGAGGTTAAAGCCTCCTTCTTCTCCTTTGTTGAATGATTGTAAATTTGCTAGGAAATACGATGACAAGACCACACTATCCCACCAGAGTTAGCTCCTCCAAGTGTAAGTGCAATAGTTAAACCATTAGCTTCATAAAATAGGTCGATGACATCACCAGCAGTTAAATTGACTTCACCTGCCAGTGTTACAGTACCGTTACCTAGAACTGCTCGTAAAGTTAACACGAGCGCGACATTTACATTTAATAATGGGAATAATCCACTTATTAAGTTTGTAGTAGCATTTCTGCGAATAGCAAATGATGGGTTTATCCCTCCACCTAAACTTATGCTTAATGCAGCAACTGTTGAATAGTTGATAGTAGCTTCAAATGCGTATCTTCCTGTTGTTGGAACAGTAAATACACCAGTAGTTGGATTAAAGGCAGGTGTTGTGAAATAAGGAGATGCTACGCTCCAGTTGCCAATAGTTGTAGAGCCGCTAACATTCAAACTGTTATTAAAGGCTGAGAAGCCTTCAGTCAATGCAGGACCAGTGGCCCCGGTAGTACCAGTTGATCCAGTTACGCCAGTAGCCCCAGTAGCCCCAGTAGCCCCGGTAGCCCCGGTAATACCAGTAGGACCTGTAGCGCCAGTAGCGCCAGTAGCGCCAGTAGCGCCAGTAGAACCAGTAGAACCAGTAGCGCCAGTAGCCCCAGTAGCGCCAGTAGCGCCAGTAGCGCCAGTAGCGCCAGTAGCGCCAGTAGCGCCAGTAGAACCAGTAGCGCCAGTAGAACCAGTAGAACCAGTGGCCCCAGTAGAACCAGTAGTGCCAGTAACCCCAGCAATACCCGTAGCGCCAGTAGGACCTGTAGTTCCCGTTACACCAGTAGCGCCAGTAGCGCCAGTAACGCCAGTAGCACCAGTGGCTCCAGCAATACCAGTAGCGCCAGTAGAACCTGTCGCGCCCGTTTCACCAGTAGCACCAGTAACTCCAGTAGCGCCAGTAGATCCTGTAGTTCCAGTTACACCAGTAACGCCAGTATCACCAGTAGATCCTGTAGTTCCAGTTACACCAGTAGCGCCAGTAGGACCTGTAGTTCCAGTTACACCAGTAGCGCCAGTAGCGCCAGTAACGCCAGTAACGCCAGTAGCCCCAGTGGCTCCAGCAATACCAGTAGCGCCAGTAGAACCTGTCGCGCCCGTTTCACCAGTAGCCCCAGTAGAGCCTGTAACGCCAGTAGAACCTGTAACGCCAGTAGAACCTGTAACGCCAGTAGCCCCAGTAATACCAGTAATACCAGTAGGACCTGTAGCCCCAGTAGCACCGGTAGAACCAGTAGCACCGGTAGAACCAGTAGCGCCAGTAGCCCCGGTAATACCAGTAGGACCTGTAGCCCCAGTAGAACCAGTAGTGCCAGTAACCCCAGCAATACCCGTAGCGCCAGTAGGACCTGTAGTTCCCGTTTCACCAGTAGCGCCAGTAGAGCCTGTAACGCCAGTAGCCCCAGTAATACCAGTAGGACCTGTAGCCCCAGTGGCCCCAGTGGCCCCAGTAGCGCCAGTAGCGCCTGTAACGCCAGTAGCCCCGGTAATACCAGTAGGACCTGTAGCCCCAGTAGCCCCAGTAGCACCAGTCACCCCAGTAGCCCCAGTAGCCCCAGTCACCCCAGTAGAGCCTGTACTGCCAGTGGGTCCTGTTATTCCAGTCGGTTTGACTGGCCAAACTGGGCATCTTTGAACTGGTCCATTATGACAACAACAAGGATAAGAATGACAATTGTTACAAATTTTATTTATATTAAAATCTTGGAATTTCATTATTTCACCTCCTCTCTCAAGTATCGTATTCATATAGTTGATAGAAGGAAGGGATTATTAACTACTTGTTTCTCTAAATATCTACCAAATAGTGATATTGGTACTTCCATATATTTTATGTGTCTAGTGTTTACTTACTGACTTCTCAAAAAAGCAGGGAAAGACGAAGAGAACCATGGAAATTATTGATAGGGCATTTTATTGAAAGAATTTTAAAAGAAATGTACTGAGATATTTAAACAAGGGGGATTATGAGAGATGGGGTTCACTGATAGTAAACCTCTTATGAATTGATTAAATCATTGAAAATTTTGGGAAATAGAGATGGCCCGGAAAAGTTTTGGAAATCAAGTGTCATCATAAACGCGGAAAAAGCAGACATTCTGATACTACCTAATAAAAAAAAGATGACTTAGCTAAGCTACAGTCATCTATCCATAATTTACGTTGGTACTCGCATTTATAATGAAGGCAGAAGGTTTCTAACTTTCCTTTTTTAAAATACGCTCAAAATAGTTCTTGTTAAACAAAATTTTCTTGTCATTAGGTAAGAACGTTCTTGCCAATTCATTGTGGGCATTCGCTAGTTCGTATTGTTGTAATCGATCATAGAGGACACATAGTTGTAAATGGGGTAACCAAGTAGTGAAGGATTTATCTTGAAAAGGTGCATTCGGTTTTTGTATGATTACAAGCGCTTGTTCGTACCAAAAAATGGCCTCATAATTTTTTACTTGTTCCATAAAGTGAAAGCCCAATCTACAGCATGCTTCAGGTCGCGGGATGTCGTATTCAAAACTCCTCAAGATAGAAGTCAGGTTATTTTCTTTGTCATTTAAATTAGAGTAACAATCTGCTAATTTAAAGCAGGTGCGAATATTATCTTCAATCCACCCCAATTTAGATGTCAGAAATTGCTCATAATAAAATATTGCCTCTTCATAATGCCCATGGTCCAATAATTCGTTGGCATAATAGAAAGTATCACGTGGCGACAGGGATTCTCCAGATTGAACAAGTTGTTTATAGATACTAATATTCCGAGTGTGATCATGGCTGAGGGGTAAATGGCTTACTGCCACATCACTGTCATGCAATGTTCCGCCCACTTCTAAGTATTCATGTACTGCACCAATCCATTGAAATTGTTTATCTCTTTTAACTAAACGATATCTTCTTAAAAGTGAATTAACGTTGCCTTCATCATCGAAACTCAAATTATAGTTCATAGAGATTGCATCACTATCAGCGGGAAATGAGTCTTTCAGTGCTTTGAATTTTTTTTGGTCTTCTTCTGTAAAAACATCATCTGCATCTAACCAAAGAATGAATTCCTTAGTAGCTTGCTGAAATGAATAATTTCGAGCAGCAGCAAAATGATGAATCCATTCAAAATCAAAAATACGATCCGTAAACTGTTCAACAACTTGCTTTGTATTGTCGGTAGAGCCTGTGTCTACTATATTAATTTCATCAACTAAATCCTTTACTGATTCAAGGCATCTACCAATGACCTCTTCCTCATTTTTTACAATCATACATAAACTTATTGTCACCATTTTGTGATTCCTCCTTGCAATAATCTTTGTAGTATATGTGAATTTAGATTTTCTGCTTAGATATGTGCTTATTTGATGCTGTTCTATATAAAAATTTGTAGAATTTGCTGGTTATGTTTGTCATAAATTTACCTTTCAAGTTTCACGCAGATTTCACAATTGTGAAGTATAGTATAGGACAGAGGTGATGACGTTGAAAAAATGGGCGTTCTTCATTTTTTCTTTAGTGCAAATTGCATGGCTAGCGGGATGTTCGGAGAAATCCTTTGAACCAATTGAACGCGAACGGAACTTTATTGCGTCACTAAATATACAAGAGCCATCGCTAGATTTTATAGATGAACATGGGAATGTGATTGCAACGTGGTCATTTGACAAAGCCTATTCAGGAGCATTACTACTCGGAGATGATCGTGTGTTACTATATGGTCATCAACTAGACAAAATAGATGTCTATACGTTATCGACCGGGAAAAAGCTCTATTCAAAAAAGGTAAATATTGGTACAACAAGTGTGTATTATGCTAAAAATGTTAACCAATTTTTTATTGCGAATAGCAAAATGAATACTGTGACAAGCTTTGATGAAGAAGGAAATGAGCTTGCATCACAGCAGCTGGGTAATTATCCGATGTCGATGGCTTCCTATAAGGACCAGTTATATGTAATCAACTATAAAGACACGAAACTTTCTGTGTTAGCAATCGAGGATTTATCGGTAAAGCAAGAATGGCCAATTGAAAAATCATCACATGGTATAGCAATTCTTGAAGAAACAAATGAGCTATGGATTGGTGGACATGGAGAAGGAAGTAAGCCAAATAGTTCAGTGAAGCGCTATGATTTAACGACGGGTGCAGTGAGAGGGGTAATTGAGATGCCTTTAATGCCAGTCGGGTTAACAAAGACAGAGGACAATGTATTAGTTGTTAGTCATGGACACAACGAATTATATGTAACCGATTTTCATGGAAATGTGGAATGGCACCAAGAGGTTGGCGCAAACCCTTTTGTTGTGAATCAGTTTAATGACTACATTGTTGTCGCTGGTTATGACGACCATACTTTATATTTTATAAAAGAGGGTCAAGTTCAAAAAACAGTTGATGTTGGGAAAGGCGCATTTCAATTGTTAGTGAGGGAGGAAAAATTGTGACTACCGTATTAATTGTTGATGATGAGCAAGATATGCGTAATTTGATTGAGATGATGCTGGGTAATTCTAAAATTGAGACCTTTACAGCTGCGAGTGGGACAGAGGCTTATGATATTATAGTGCGCGAACAAATCGATTTGGTACTACTTGATGTAATGATGCCACATGAGGATGGCTTTGTTGTTTGTCAGAGTATTCGTGCGATGTCCGATGTTCCGGTTATTTTCCTTACGGCACGCGATGCAAATGAGGATAAGGTGAAAGGGCTTACACTTGGTGGCGATGATTATATTGTAAAGCCATTTACAAATGACGAGTTGGTAGCACGAATACATGCGGTATTGCGAAGAAGTGGGACAAATATTACAGATTTACAACAGAAATATGTAATGTTTGGGCTAATTAAGCTCGATGAAATTGCACGTAAAGTATCGGTAAATGGTAAAGTTATTCCCCTTACATTAAAGGAATTTGAATTATTGCATTTATTTATGAAAAATCCAGGCAATGCGTATTCACGAGAACAATTACTTGAGCGTATTTGGGATATTGACTATGTAGGTGGAACACGGACTGTTGACACCCATATTAAAACGTTACGCTTGAAGCTTGGAAAGGAAGCAGCGGGGCATATTCAAACCGTCTGGGGAGTTGGCTACCGTTTTGATCCAGGCGAATGAAAAGGATTTCTACACGCATTTGGTTATTAATTTTTGCATTTTTAATCATTACGGTTGTATTTATGTATGTGCTAACAGACTTTTTGTACGAGCAACTCTATGTGGAAGATACGGAAAGTACGATGATTGAAGTAGGAACTAAGCTACAAACGATGTATTCAAGTGGCAAGGTAACAGATGAATTTATTGCAGATGTAGAACATTACAATGATTATTCCAATTTAAATATTTTTGCTGTGCGGAATCCACGTGAGCTTAGTGCTTGTGTACCGTTTGATATTGACTATGAAACACTGATTGGTGCAGAGGAACGTCAACAATTATTAGCAGGCGAATATGTACAAAAGATTGGTTATGAGCCAAGGTTTGATCGCCAACTTATTTCAGTTGTCTTACCCTTAGTAGATCAAAACAGATTAGAGGGCATCATTTATATTTATTTTCCACTAGCAAAAATTAGTGAACTGGCAAGTCAAGAGGTCATCCTCCTATTTGTCAGCGCCTTTTTCTTTTTAATCGTTATTAGCTTCTTTGTCTATAAGGGCTTACGACATATCATGCGTCCATTAAGTGAACTGCAAACAGCTGTCGAACAGATGTCGTACGGTAATTATGAAACACGGGTACCGGTTAATTCAAGTGATGAGATTGGCAAACTATCAAGCACTTTTAATGACATGGCAGAAGCGATCCAGCGTGAAGATGAGATGCAAAAGACTTTTTTAGCAACGGTTTCACATGAATTACGTACACCCATTAGCTATGTAAAAGGGTATAGTGAAGCAATGCAAAAAGGAATTATTGCAGAAGCACAAAAAGAAGAAACGATTCAGCTTATCGTGCGTGAAGCAAACCGGATGGAACGATTAACCAATGAACTTCTTCAGCTTGCACGAATGGAAAATGAACAAAAAGAAATTACTCTATATCCAATTCCCCTTGCGGAAACTTTACGGGAAGTACAGCAAATTTTAATTCATCAAGCTCAAAAAAAAGATATTACTCTACAACTTACAGCGGATGATTCATTGATTGTTAAAGCAGATGAAGTAAAGCTTAAGCAAATTTTTATAAATATTATTGAAAATGCCATCAATTATTCGCATGAACAGTCGAAGGTTGAAATTACAGCAGTTGAAAATAATGAATTTGCTCATATCACAATCAAGGACTATGGTATTGGCATTCCACAGGCAGATTTATCTCATGTCACAGAGCGTTTTTATCGTGTGAACAAAGCACGGAGTCGAGCAGATGGGGGCAGTGGACTTGGCTTGTCAATTGTCGAACAGTTATTAAAGCAACTGCATGGAAAAATAGAGATTGAAAGTGAAGTAGAAAAAGGTACAAAGGTCAACATTACGATACCATTAATGGAGGAATAGAAAATGAAGAAATGGTTGTTTGCATTAATAGCAGTACCGGCATTACTAGTAGGGTGTGGGGACAAGAAAGAACCAGCAGCTTTACCGGAACCAGAAATGCCTCAAATGTTGGAAGTTGAAATTTTAACGCCTAAAGAAGTCGCAATAAATGAACCAATTGAATTGGCGGCTCATGTTGTACAAGGCGGAGAAAATGTTGATGATGCAGTAGTAGAATTTGAAGTTTGGGAATCTGGTAAGCGTGATGAAGGGCAAATGATTGATGGGACCTTAGAAAAAGATGGAGTTTACAAGGCAACAACAACATTTGACCATGACAGTGTATATTATATGTTTGCACATACAACGGCTAATGGCATTCATAATATGCCGAAGCAACAAATTACTGCTGGTACACCTGATATGACAAAAATATTGCCAGAAGATGAAAAAACAGATACAAATATGATGGAACATGGCAAAAGTACATCGAATGATGCAGACCAAGGTGAAGATGAAAAAAATGAAAAAAATCATCATTAAATGCTTGCATTATTTTTAAAATAGGAATATGATAATGACCAGATGACCGAAATGGTTTTCTGGTCATTTTAATTTCCGTGTACAAAAGATGTATATAACCCAACAGGAAAGGATGTCACAAATGGATCGTAGGCAGGAAATTCTTGAAGCCGCTGCAAAATCCTTTACGTTGTTTGGCTATAAAGCAACAACAATGGAGCAAGTAGCGAAAATTGCCAATGTCGGTAAAGGAACAATTTATACATTCTTTGCGAATAAAGAGATTTTATTTCAAGAGATTGCTATGTCACTTGTACAAGAGATGAAGGCAGAAGCGGATGCGGTGTTGGATTCATCAGTAAGCTTTATGGACAATGCGCATAATGCTTTAATGAAAATGCTTCAGTTCCGTGAAAAACATCTTTTATTTGCGAAGTTAATAGAGGAAGAGAAGGAGTTACGCACTCCAGCAGTTAAACAAGTATTAATTCGCATCGAATCCGAAATATTATCATACGTAGCAGCTTTAATTCAAAGACGTATTGATAAAGGTGAGATACGAGATTGTGATGCCGAATTGGTAAGCTATCTGTTGTTAAAGGCGTATTTGGCGTTTATTGTCGACTGGCATGAGTTACATGACGACAAAATCCCAGAGGAAAAGATACTGAATCTTTTTAAGGAAACAATCTTTCGAGGACTAATTCTTTAAGAAAGAATCTACAAATTTTGCAAACTGTGAGGTTTGAGATTTTTTTTGCAGGAAATTGACCAAATGACGTTTTCGGTCAAAATGTATAGGAGTGAGAAAAAACATGATTAAAGCTGAATGGCTGAAAATCCTCAAAACAAGAAAAATGCTTGTTTCGATTATCGCTGTATTATTCATCCCTGTCATGTATGCAGGAATGTTTTTATGGGCGTTTTGGGATCCATATGCAGGCTTACCTAATTTACCAGTAGCGATAGTTAATGAAGATACTGGTGCGGAAATGGATGGAGTTAAGTTAGATTTAGGGGATAGCTTAGTCGATAAGCTTGTCGATAGCGAGCAGTTTAACTTTATTGAAGTATCAAAAGAAGAAGCAGAAAAGGGTTTAAATGGTCGTGACTATTACATGATCCTTGAAATCCCAACAAATTTTTCTGATCATGCAACAACATTATTAGACGACAAACCTTCTAAACTAGTAATCAATTATATTCCTAATGAAGGTTTAAACTTCCTTGGTGCACAAATTGGTGAAACAGCAATGGATCGTGTACGTGCAGAAGTAAATTCACAAGTTTCTGCTACATATGCAGAAAAATTATTTGATTCCATTGCAACATTAGGTGATGGCTTTACAGAAGCAGCTGATGGTTCTGTTAAGTTAGATGAAGGTGCGAAAAAAGTAGCGAATGGTGCCAAAGATTTAAAAGGCTATCTGGAGCAACTAGCATCAAGTACAATCGAACTTTCTAATGGTACAGACAAAATAACAAAAGGTGCTGGTCAAGCAGCAACTGGGGCTACTGAATTATCAACTGGTCTTGTGAAATTACAAGATGGTACAGTGCAGCTACAAAAAGGTGCACAACAAGCAGCAACAGGTGCAACAAATCTTGAACAAGGCCTATCTCAATATACACAAGGTGTAGCTAAGGTAGAAGCGGGTCTTACAACATTAAATGAAAAACAACAACAAATCATTGCTGGGACAGCTTCTGTTGCTGAGAGTGCGGGTACATTAAACGGTGCAGCTAATCAGTTAACAACTGGCTCTGCAAAAGTAGAAGCAGGTCTCACTGCTTTAACAGCTCAATTACAAAGTGCAATTGCTTCAATGCCAGAAGAGCAAGCTGCGGCATTAAAACAAACACTTGCAGAGCTACAAGCAGGAAGTGCAAGTGTGCATAACGGCTTAAATTCATTAGCAAGCGGTACAGAAAAATTACAGGCCGGCGCAAACCAAGTAAATTCTGGCGCAACACAAATTGCTGCAGGTCAAGCAGATGTCTTAGCAGGTGCCAATTCATTATCAGCAAAAAGTAATGCATTAGTTGAAGGTGCAAAAAATTTACAGGCTGGTAACGCAACACTTGCCAATAAACTAGGTGAACTAAATGCTGGTGTAAATACAGCAGTAGCTGGATCGAAAACATTGGCATCTGGTTTAAATGAATTAGCAACTGGCTCAACAACATTAAACAAAGGTACAACAACGCTTGCTTCTAAATCTGGCGAGCTAGCAGATGGTTCTTCGACATTAGCAGAAGGCTCAACTGAACTTGCAGATGGTACAGCAACATTATCAAGTAAGTTAGGCGAAGCAAGTGAAAAAGCAAATGAAGTACACGCTAATGACGACACATATGATATGGTCGGTAGCCCAGTAGAAGTTGATAAAGAATCTGTGAACCATGTACCAAACTATGGTACAGGATTCTCTCCTTACTTTATCTCACTTGGTTTATTCGTTGGTGCATTACTAATTTCAATTGTATTCCCACTTGTTGAACCAGCCATTCGTCCGAAAAACGGCGCATCATGGTTTACAAGTAAAGTGACTGTATTAGCAGTAGTTGGTTTGATTCAATCTTTATTAACTGTTGCTATAGTAAAATGGGGCTTAGGTCTTGAAGTGCAAAATTTAGGATATTTCGTACTCTCAGCTTTATTAACAAGCTTTGTTTACCTAGGTTTAATTCAAATGCTTGTTTCCATTTTCGGTGATCCAGGACGATTCATGGCAATCGTTGTATTAATTTTACAATTAACAACAAGTGCTGGTACATTCCCACTTGAATTGATTCCAGAGCCATTACAAATATTCAATAAATTATTACCAATGACTTACTCCGTTCAAGCATTTAAAGCAAGTATATCCACTGGTGATATGTCTTACTTATGGCAAAACTATGGTATGTTATTTGGATACATGGCTGTCTTCTTAGCTATTACTTTCGGTTATTTCATGCTATTACACACAAAACGTTACTCAAAAGTAGCGGAAGAGAATTAATAATAGCGTTTTTGCACTCACCATAACTATGGTGGGTGCTTTTTTTATGGCTGAGGGGTGATGCTGTGGGTCTTGGATGGGGTAACGGGGCGTATTGGGTAATCGTACTTACCGCTCAGGTGGAGTGTAGGGGCGCTCGGGAAGTGAGGAGCTTACCATTCAGGTGGGGTCCAGTATCGCTCAGGAACGTCCGATTACCGTTCGTAAAAGCGTGATTAACACTCAGGTGTTAGTGGTGACCTCTCCGGTAAGCGGAAAGATATCTCAACTTAGTGAGGCTGGGGTAGGCAAAACTAAAAAACAGCAGCCGATATGAGCGTATCAGCTGCTGTTTCGTAAGTGTAAGAGATTTAATTAAGGGTTCATCAAAAAATATGATGAGAGGTGTCATTATTATTACGTGTGGGGCACGTATATGACGATCACAGAATAGGCAAATGCTTATAGGCAGTTACATTTTTCACAAGTGTTGCTGTAGCATTCGCTTTGTTCATCGATTTTTTCACCGCATTCTGTGCATTGCTTTGCAGGTAAATTCTTGAAAAATTCAACTACGTTTTCTAACATTGTGGTCTCCTCCTTTAAGTTCATCTGTACTATTACTGTTTTGATATTTCTTAGTGTATTATAACAGATGCGTTTCGTCAACACAAAATGCCTAATTTACGTTAAAATAAATATGGATATTTTGTGAAGGAGGAAACGCGATATGATTTTCGTTGACAATAAAGGGATTCATGATCCACGCATTAACCTTGCTATTGAGGAGTATTTATTAAAAACAATGGACATTGAGAAGGAGCCGGTGCTGTTATTCTACATAAATCAGCCCTCCATCATTATTGGTAAGAATCAAAATACAATTGAAGAGATTAATACAGATTATGTGGAGGATAATGGCATTATTGTGGTACGCCGTCTTTCAGGTGGTGGTGCTGTGTATCATGATCTTGGGAATTTGAATTTTAGCTTTATTACAAAAGATGATGGCGATAGCTTTATGAATTATAAAAAATTCACACAGCCAGTTGTTGACGCACTTGCAAAATTAGGTGTTAATTCTGAATTATCAGGTCGTAATGATATTTTAGCGGAAGGACGCAAAGTATCTGGAAACGCACAGTTTTCTACAAAAGGCCGTATGTTTAGTCATGGTACATTAATGTTTGATACAGAAATTGACGCAGTGGTCTCGGCATTGAAAGTTAAAAAAGATAAAATCGAATCAAAGGGCATTAAATCGATTCGTTCACGTGTAGCAAATATTTCTGAGTTTTTACAAGAACAGATGACAGTTGAGGAATTCCGATTAGAAATCTTAAAATCCATCTTCGGTGGTGAAGAGAATATTCGCTATTATGAGTTAACAGAGGAAGATTGGTCCAATATCCATAAACTTTCAGCAGAACGATATCAAACATGGCAATGGAATTATGGTAAGTCTCCACGCTTTAATATTCAAAAAACACATCGTTTCCCAACAGGGGGCATCGATATTCGCTTAGAAGTCAATCACGGCATTATAGAAGAAGCACATATTTTTGGTGATTTCTTCGGTGTAGGTGATATGGAAGATGTAGAACAACGTTTAGTTGGGACAAACTATGACCGCACTGCACTTGCTGAAGCATTAGCAGACATTGATATTCCAAAATACTTCGGTGGTGTCACAACAGAAGAGTTTTTACAGTTAATCTATTAAGAAAAGCTGCCGGGGGAGTTGACTAACGCCCTTACCTCCAAAATATTTTAGCTGATGCTGTAGACTTTCGTTGCAAAGTCTTTTGCAGCTGACAGCAAGCATCTTTCAGTGTAGAAACTTGAGGCAAGATTACATTTTCTCCCCAGTAGAAATATCTGGCTGTCGCTTAACAGTCGTTACAGAAAAAAGGTTCGTTGGCAATTATGTCGTCGAACCTTTTTTTGGTACAATATGATAGAGAGAAAGGAGTGTAGATATGGAGAAGCATCGGATATTCATTGTCGAGGATGATGTAAAGATTGCATCATTGCTCGCGGAAACGCTTAGAAAATACCAATACGAAGTTGAAACAATCCAAGACTTCGATCGGCTCATTGATGAGTTTACAGCTTTTAATCCACATATGGTATTGCTTGATATAAATTTACCAGCATATGACGGCTACTATTGGTGTCGTCAGTTGCGTCAATATACAACATGTCCAATCATTTTCATTTCGGCGCGCTCTGGCGAAATGGACCAAATTTTTGCGCTTGAAAATGGGGGCGATGATTTTATTACAAAGCCATTCAATTATGAAATTGTATTGGCTAAAATCCGAAGTCACTTGCGCCGTACATATGGTGAATATGCTGCGAGACAAGAAGAACGAACGATAAAACAGGGGCAGCTTGTATTACATTTAGAACGTATGGAGCTGCATAAAAATGATTTAGAAATTCCACTGCAAAAGAAAGAGTGTATCATTCTAGAGCTTCTCATGGGACAGGCACCAAAAGTAGTGACGCGTGAGCAATTGCTGGAGGAGCTTTGGGATGATCAGGCATTTGTAGATGAAAATACATTGAATGTAAATATGACGCGAGTACGTAAAAAGTTAGCTGATTATCAGATTTCGTCTACGATAGAAACAGTTCGTGGTGCGGGCTACCGTTTTATTTTAAGTGCTGGTGAGCTGTAATGAGCTGGAAATTATTTTTGCGAGATTATGCATCATTTTTCATTTTCCAGCTCTTATTAGTCGGTTTTATCATGGTGTTGTACTGGCTAGATGGCTTTCGGAATGTCGATACTGCTATTTACTCAGTCAGTATTAGCTTGGTGTTGTTGTGCTCATTTTTATTTGTTCGCTATTTAATGCGCCAAAGCTATTTGATGAAAATATCACAGCTCCCTAAAACGATGGAAGATGTACTTCAAAAAAATGCAAAAACACCAGAGGCTGGGCAAACAGAAAAATATATGCGTGAGCTCTATCGACTGTATCAACATGAACTGCATTCGTTGTATGCCAGCCAAAAGCGACACGATCAGTTTATGAACCAATGGGTACATCAAATGAAAACACCGATTTCTGTCATTGAGATGTTGTTGCAAGATGAGCGCCCTCTTGACAAAAAGAATGTGCAAGAAGAAATTGATCGATTGCGCAGGGGGTTAGATATGGTGCTTGTTAATGCCCGATTGGAAAATTTCGAAGAGGATATGCAAGTAGAACAGGTAGCGTTAAAAACGATTATGACTGCAACTGTTAATGAAAATAAACGTTTATTTATTACGAAACGTGTTTTTCCTGAAATTCATATTGAGGATGACATCATCGTAGCAAGCGATTCTAAATGGCTTCGTTTTATAATCGGACAATTCATAACAAATGCGGTGAAATATACATTTGAAGCGAATAAAAAAATAGTGATTTCTGCCATTAAAAAAGATGAACACATTCAGTTAGCAATCTGTGATGAGGGCATTGGTATTCCTGCTTCCGATCTTTCTCGTGTGACAAAGGCCTTTTTTACTGGTGAAAACGGACGTAAGACTGGTGAATCGACAGGTATGGGCTTATATTTAGCCAATGAAATATGCGAAAAGCTTGGTCATGAGTTAGACATTAAGTCCGAGGTAGGAAAAGGAACGGTTATTACAGTCACATTTACGAATTAAGGGGGAGCAAGAATGAAAGAAGTACGTATTGAAGATTGGATTTTAAATATTGAGGTTGAAAAAACAACAGCTATGTATGAGCAAGTTACAGAAGTTTGTGATTGCCTATATTGTGAAAATTTTCGTCAGGCGAGTCTTTTACTTGATGAAGAGGTGCTGCATTTTTGTCATGTACTTGGGTTAGATTTACATAAGCCAAGTGGCATGAATGCTTTTCCTGTAGAGGGAGAACAAGTGATGTACAGTGGCCACTACACAATTTGTGGGGACATCATTGCTGGTGAATTTGAAGCCTGGGATAAAGTCGTTGGAACGCATTGTTTTAGTCTTATCGAGGCGGATGACAAGAAGCCAAGTTTAGGAACGGAGCCGCATTTTCATATCGGCTTTGAAGTTGTTTTGCAATGGCAATTACCGGAGTCTATGGAATTAATCAAGAAATAAGGTGAATAAGGTATGCCTATTTTACAAATAAAAGATGTTACAAAGGTGTATGAGGGGAAGGTAACTCATCGTGCGCTCAATCAATTAAGCTTTGAAGTAGAAAGCGGTGAGTTTTTGGCCGTCATGGGGCCATCTGGAAGTGGGAAGACCACATTACTAAATATTATCTCTACGATTGATGAACCAACAAGTGGAGAGATAATTTTAGCTGGGATGAATCCCCATAAGTTGAATGCAACCGAACTTGCTTTTTTTAGGCGACGTCAGCTTGGATTTATTTTTCAGGACTTTAATCTATTGCATATGCTGACAGTGGAAGAGAATATTGTGTTACCGTTAACACTTGATCAGCAACCATTAGAGGTCATGGAGGAGCGGCTTGCAAGTATTGTAGAAAAACTTGACTTAACTTCCTTCTTGCAAAAACGACCGAATGAAATATCAGGTGGGCAGGCGCAGAGAACAGCGATTGGACGTGCACTTATTCACAATCCGAGCCTTATTTTAGCAGATGAGCCAACGGGAAATCTAGATTCTAACTCTTCACGTGATGTACTTGAACTTTTAACCAAGGTAAATAAGGAGAGACAAACGACGATTGTCATGGTGACGCATGATCCAATTGCAGCAAGTTATTGTGATCGCGTGTTATTCATAAAGGACGGAGAGTTTTTCAACGAAATTTATAAGGATGATCGCCGTCAAATGTTTTTCCAACGAATTTTAAATGTATTGAGCTTACTAGGAGGAGGGCAAGTAGGTGACCTTTCGACAATTCGCTTACCGTAATGTCGTGCGGAACAGCCGTATTTACGGTGCCTTTTTTATGGCAAGCTTTTTTTCAGTAGCCGTATTTTTTATCTATTCAATGCTCATGTTTCATCCAGATATTGAGCGAGGAATCTTAGGAGAAGTATCACTAATTGGGATGATAGGTGCAGAAATTATACTCGTCCTCTTTACGTTATTCTTTTTATATTATTCCATGAGTGCATTTTTAGAGGCAAGATCACAAGAGTTTGCGATTTTATTGCACTTAGGTATGGAAAAACGCCAGATGAATAAGCTTATCTTTTTGGAGACAATGATTATTGGTGTAGGTTCGATAATCGTTGGCATTATTTTCGGCTTTTCATTTTCAAAGTTTTTTTTCATGATTGTACGAGAAATTTTGCATTTAGAGCAATTACCGCTCTATGTATCTTGGGAGCCGTTTTTACTGACCATTGGCGTCTTCACAAGTGCCTTTGTGGTCATTTCTTTTATTAGCGTGTACTTTTCACGAGAAAGAAAATTGCGGGATCTAATAAAAGGAGACGCTTATATAAATAGCACTGCCACTTTTTCAAAAGTTCGCGCGCTATATGGGATAGCATTAATTTTATCGACCTATGCACTGGCATTCATAGTTTCGCACACATCAATGATTGGTTTAACATTATTAATACCATTCTCAGCAACCTTTGGAACATATTATTTTTTTAGTGACTCAGTACCATTCTTTTTAGATATAGCACGTGGCCAACGGAAATTCCATTGGCAACGTTATCGCCTTTTGTCACTTGCAGAACAGACACACGTTATGATGGATAATGTGAAGATGTTCTTTGTCGTAACGATGGTGTCAACAATGGCGTTTTTATCTGTTGGGGTATTGGCCACAATGTCCTCGTATACGACACAGTATGACCGTTTAAATCCTCTTGGGCTTATTTATAAGGGAGATGTCGACAATCAGTATGAAGGTAAGCATATTAACTCTCTTCGACTACAATTGGAGGACAAGGGTCTGTCTTATCATTTATCTCGCTTTGTAGTTATAAAGCAAACCTCTTCATATACACACAATGAGGTCGAAGTATTCCGAGAATCAGATATGAACGTTTTGCTCACTTCATTTAGTTATCCGATGCTTAATCTAGCTTCGGGTGAAGCAGTTTTCATTCCTTATTCGGAGGATTCCTTGAAAAAACTTAAAAATAAAGTGGTCCATACGGTACTAGAAGAGAATTCAATTCCTTTAATCATTGATAGTGTATACCCTGAAATTGTGTTTCCTGGCTCTATTGTAAGCGTA
The DNA here is from genome assembly GCF_000392615.1 of Lysinibacillus sphaericus OT4b.31. Taxonomy (GTDB): domain Bacteria; phylum Bacillota; class Bacilli; order Bacillales_A; family Planococcaceae; genus Lysinibacillus; species Lysinibacillus sphaericus_B. Next base: position 415,101 of record NZ_KB933398.1, read on the forward strand.
AATTCTATTGTCATTAGCGATGAGGACTTTATAAGACTGATTAAGCCTATTGCGGATGAAAAAGTTGTGCAACCGAGCTATCATCTCTTTACGTTCTATATTCCCCAATGGATGGAAACGAAGGAAATTGGCAAGGACATTGATGATTTAGCGACGACCGAATATTTTATTAAGAAGGATAAACATAGCCCATTCTATTTCGAAAATGCAGGATTAAATTATTCTTATATACTAGCTACTTACTCATTATTTACTTTGGTAGGTGTGTTAGTGGCGACGGTATTTTTACTCGCGGCGGGTAGCTTTGTGTACTTTAAATTGCATACTTCTCTTGAACGAGAAAAGCGAAAATTTGATGTGTTAAAACGAATGGGTCTAACAGATACAGAGCTGAAAAAACTGGTTAATCGTCATTTGTTTCCCCAATTTTTCTTGCCATGGGGTGTTGCAATGATGCATAGTGCGTTTGCTTTTCTTATGGTTCAGAGAATATTGAAGGACATTGCCAATATTTCGATTGTTAAGGAAGTTTTCTTTGCATTTGGTTTTTTTGTATTAATACAAGTCATTTATTTTTATTTAATTCGTTGGCGATACATCTCACATATACGTTCTTAAAAATATGCTTAAAAGAGAGAAAAATGATATTTTTAACGCAAATTACGACATGGAATAAAAAGATTCATTGTCTTTTAGATATATTTCTTATATAATATTAATGAATAACGATTCATTTTATACGATAAGGGGATGGTGTAATTGAATTTAGTTTCATGTGTTCGTCAGCAAGCGTTAGAGCAACCAGAAAAAGTTGCGTATCATTTTATGGGGAAAGATACGTCTTATGGTGAGTTTGAAAACACAGTTAGTCGCTTTGCACAGGGGTTACAGGATTTAGGGGTACAAAAAGGGGATCATGTGGCATTTTTACTCGGCAATACGCCACATTATTTAATGGCTTTATATGCAACACTGCGTTTAGGTGCAACCGCAATTCCAGTGAATCCAATATACACGCCAGATGAAATATCATATATTTTGCATAATGGTGATGTAAAGGCTGTCATTGCACTCGATGCATTACTTCCATTAGTTGAAGTGGGTGTACAAGCCTTGCCTCAAGTCGAGGTATTTATTATTTGTGAGACTGCGGCAGATGCTGCGGAAAAGGTAGCTTCTTTATCAGATGCAGCTCGAGCTAAAACACATTTATTTACGCAAGTAATTGCCACTGCTTCAGGCTCATTAGAACCAGTAGAAGTAGCGAATGATGAAAATGCTATTATTTTATACACATCAGGTACAACGGGCAGTCCAAAAGGTGCGATGTTAACTCACGGCAATATTTACTCAAATGCTCGTGATGTAGCAGATTATCTAGGCTATCAAGCAAATGACCGTATCATTGCAACTTTACCAGTTTTCCATGTATTTGCACTAACAGTTGTTGTAAATGCACCATTAATTAGTGGTGCAACGGTATTACTTGTTCCACGCTTTAGCCCGGCTGAAATATTCGAATTAGCGAAGCAACATAAAGCAACTGTCTTTGCGGGAGTACCGACGATGTATAATTTCTTGTATCAATTACCTGAGGGCAATCCAGAAGATTTCTCGTCAATACGTTTAGCAATTTCAGGTGGCGCATCACTACCTGTTGCACTATTACATAATTTCGAAGAGAAATTCAATGTACGTGTATCAGAAGGTTATGGCTTATCGGAAGCTTCACCCGTAACGGCCTTCAACCCTTTAGATCGTGATCGTAAAGCAGGTTCAATTGGTACATCCATTAACAACGTTGAAAATAGAGTGGTTGATGCCAATGGACAAGAGGTACCTGTTGGCGAAGTAGGAGAGCTAGTTGTTCGTGGACCAAATGTGATGAAGGGATATTACAAAATGCCTGAAGAAACAGCTATGGCTATTCGTGATGGCTGGCTATACACAGGTGATTTAGCTAAAGTTGACGAAGAAGGTTATTTCTATATCGTTGATCGAAAAAAGGATATGATTATTGTGGGTGGCTATAATGTTTATCCTAGAGAAGTAGAGGAAGTGCTTTTTACACATAAAAATATAGTTGAGGCAGCAGTTGTCGGTTTCCCAGATCCTAATTTTGGTGAGGCCGTTCATGCATACGTAGTTCTTAAGGAAGTAGCAGCAACTACGTCAGACGATATTTTAACGTATTGCACAAAACATATGGTGAAATACAAAGTGCCGAAAGTAATTGAAATTATGGAAGAACTACCGAAAAATACAACAGGTAAAATTTTACGTCGCTCGTTAAAAGAAAAAGTATAGAGTAGAGGGACAGCCAGTCAAGCAGGACCTCACAGTTGCATTAGCAACTGAGGGGCTTGCCAATCCAACTCGAAAAGACAGTGAACTTTTTTACAACAAAAAATTAATAGTATAATCCAGAAAGAAATTTGACAAAGAGCTTTAAGACAGCTCTTTTTTTTTTATGTCGTAAAAGACATAAAGTGAAAATTAACAACTAATGTGGCTATTAAATTAGTTGAGCACGCAAGGCTGTAATGATAAAATCAGTCATGTGCAAAACTTCTACATACTTTAAAAGAGCAAGTCATATAGTGAGGGGAGTAGTAACACAAATATAGGTTAAACATCTGTATATAGACTGGAACCCTTTGATGCATAGGAGCGTCAAAGTTTTTAAGTAAAATTTAACTGAAAGAGAGCATACAAAAAATGATAGGACTCGTACAAGAGTTAATTAGTTTTATTATGCATATCGATGTGCATTTGGAAGAAATCATTCGTGATTTTGGTAATTGGAGTTATCTCATTTTATTTGCCATAGTTTTTGTGGAAACTGGTGTCGTGATTTTTCCATTTTTACCGGGAGACTCATTACTATTTGCCAGCGGTACATTAACAGCGGCAATGGGTGCGTTTGATTTGTGGATATTAATTCCTGTATTTTTAGCGGCAGCTATTTTAGGAGATACCATGAACTATCATATTGGCCATAAAGTGGGGACATCTATTCCACCAAAGAGCTTCCTCGGCCGTATTATCAAAAAAGAACGGATGGAAGCTGCAGAGAAATTCTTTAATACACATGGTGGAAAAACGATTGTCATTGCACGTTTCATGCCTTTCATTCGTACGTTTATACCCTTTGTTGCAGGGGCAAGTAAAATGCACTATAGCTATTTTTTATTTTATAATATTTTTGGTGCGATACTATGGGTATTCAGCTGTACATTACTAGGTTATTTCTTTGGTAATATTCCAATTATTAAAGATAATTTCTCAGTAGTCCTTATTTTAATTATTATTATTTCTGTTATACCAGCAGTAATTGGTGCGTTTAAATCAAGATTTAGTGCAAAATAAAAAGGTGCCTCAGGAGTGATTCTGAGGTATTTCGGACTGTAGACAAACTTGTGTTTGTTTACAGTCTTTTTTCTGCACTATAGAAAGCAAGAATAATCAGGTTCGAAAAAGTAACTCCCTTGTCGCTGACAAATCCTCTAGCGTTCTCCTTCGCTCGCTTCGTGCGGGGTCTAACTGACACGTTCTTCCACAGTCGTGCCGTAGCTGTTTCCTATACTTCAACGTTAACATCACAATTTAAAGAAATTATAAAAGGGTTAAATTTCCATTTATATAGGAATATACTAATTGCACTGTAAGAAGAAAATACTATAGTTTTGAAAAAATAAGCGAATAGAAACGAAAGATGCTATAATAATTACTAGAAAATGGAGAATTGGGGGGCAACGAAATGGAAGTATTTATCGGAAGGCAGCCAATCTTTAATCTTCATGAACAAGTCGTTGCATATGAATTGCTATACCGAAGTAAAAATATAAATTCATTTCCAATGGTCGATTCCGATGCGGCAACAGTTGACGTTTTAGTAAACTCATTTTTAACAATAGGTATCGACGAAGTAACGAAAGGTAAGCCCTGCTTTGTTAATTTTACAGAGAATTTACTTATGAGTTCAATAAATGAATTTATAAATCCTTCGGAAGTTGTTATTGAGATTTTAGAGGATGTACCACTCACACCGAAATTAGTAAACCGCGTAGTTGAACTGAAATCATACGGATTTAAAATTGCTTTAGATGATTTTATTTTAGATGATGACGTACAAATCTATGACGAACTTTTCGTACATATTGATTTTATAAAAGTTGATTTCTTATTGACGTCTTTACTCGAACGAATGCAAATTGAAAATAAGGTAAAAGAAAATTTTCCTCATATTAAACTGCTTGCTGAAAAAGTTGAAACGCGGGACCAATTTGAAGTGGCAAAGCATTCTGGCTACGAATTATTTCAGGGTTATTTCTTTGAGCAACCCCAAATTATTAAAGCAACAGATATACCAGGGAATGCCATTCAGTATTTTCATATTATCTCATTATTAAAAGAAGAGGAGCCAAACATTGAACTGTTGGCTGAAAATATAGAGCGTGATATTTCGTTAACGTATAAATTATTGCAAATGATTAATAATTCTAAAAGACGCCAAAAATCGAAAGTACGCTCTATTAAGCAAGCGATACTCTTGCTCGGTTTAGCGAATCTTCGTAAATGGATTTATTTACTGGCTATGCGTGAAATTGATGTCAATTCGGATTCAGACCTTTTTAAAGAAATCATGCGAACATCACTATTCAGAGCGAAGGTATGTGAAAAACTAGCAAAGCTTTCCTTTAAGCAAAATTTCTCGGAATACTTTCTGATTGGCATGTTTTCGTTAATTGATACTTTATTACAGCGACCAATGAATATGATTTTACAGCAATTACCTTTCTCAGAAGAGATTACAGAAACTATTTTAGGTGGTCAAACAGAGATGGCACCATACTTAGAGTTTAGTATGGCATTAGGTAAATTAGATTGGAATCGCTTAGAAGAATTGTCATCTCAACTTAATCTTGATATGACAAATATCGAATTTTTATATAATGAATCATTGGAATGGGCAGAAACCTCATTTTAAAACACAACGAATATGGACAAACAAAATAAGTTACCTGTTACTTCAGGTAGCTTATTTTTTTGTTAATGCCTCTAAAATTCTCATAAATGGACTATACCTTGACAATATGCTGAATTAACTATCTCTTCATCAAGATGAAGTTCTCAACGTGAAAACTATTTGCTATAATCATCTCGTCTTTAGAAAAATTCAGATAGTTGAAGTGGGCGTGGGGAAATGAATCAAACACAGGATGTAAGAGCAAGTATTTTGGAGTATGTGTATGTTATTGTTGGTGCGGTAGTTGTGGCAATAGGCTTTAATGTTTTCTTATTACCAAATCAAGTGGCGTCTGGAGGAGTTAGTGGAATCAGTACCATTTTGAATGGTTTATTTGGCTGGAATCCAGGACTTGTACAATATATGTTTAATATTCCGTTATTTTTAGCTGGTGTTGTGTTACTTGGTAAAAAATTTGGCGTAAAATCCTTTGTCGGTACAGTGACATTACCATTTGTCGTATTGTTAACGAATAATTGGGAACCATGGACAGACAATCCTTTACTAGGTGCACTTTTTGGGGGAATTGTTGTCGGTTTAGGAATAGGACTTGTCTTCAAGGGGAATGCTTCTACTGGTGGCACTGATTTACTAGCGCAGATTATTACAAAATATACCGGCATAACGCTTGGTACCAGTGTACTGTTGATTGATGGTGTTATCGCTATTAGTGCAGCAGTTGTTTTTGACTTAGAGAAAGGTTTGTATGCCCTAATCGGTTTGTATGTGACAACAAAAACGATTGATATTATACAACTCGGCTTTAGTCAATCTAAAATGGTTTATATTATTACGACGAAACAAGATGAAGTCCGTGATGCCATTTATGCTGAAATTAATCGTGGGGTAACAAAATTACCCGCCATTGGTGGATATACAGGGGAAGCAAGACCAGTACTGATGGTTGTTGTCTATCAAACAGAATTCACAAAGCTGAAACAACTCATCAAAAACGTTGACCCATCAGCGTTTGTCATCGTATCTGATGCTTATGAGGTATTAGGAGAAGGTTTCAAACGTGCATAAATTTGGTATACTATCGAGGTAAGATGTTTATCTATTATTATGAGGAGGGGTACTAATGAAGAAAGCAATGTTAACATTAGTGTTCGGTTCTGCAATTTTCTTAGCTGCATGTGGTGGCGGAGACAAAACTGCAACAAATAACAACGAAGGTGCAACTGCTCCAGATGGTGAAGCAATCGCAATGAAATCATGTATTTCTTGCCACGGCGGGGAGTTAAAAGGTCAAGGTAATACACCAGCTCTAAATGATGTAGGCTCTCGTTTATCAGAAGAAGAAATTTTAGATATTATTAATAACGGTCAAGGTAACATGCCTCCTGGTGTTGTTAAAGGTGAAGATGCCGAAGCTGTAGCAAAATGGTTAGCGTCTCAAAAATAATGTTAAAGTGAAAACTAGCGGAGCTGGAGAGCCGCTAGTTTTTTGTTTTAGACAGGAATATACTTTAGTGAGGTTTATAGTATTGCTCATTTGAAAGAATATGAGAGAGATTTCCATAGAGCTTCACCTATTATCAAGTGCAAAATCATTTCTTTTATACATAGACATGCTAAAATAAAACAATATTCAAGTCGTTTGAATGGAGGCTACAAACATTGGTCGTAGTATTAACAAGGGACGTAATGGAGAAATTTAAGTTAGAGCTATTAGGCGGCGAGGAGGGAATCGGAAGAACGATTGCCACAAGCGATATTTCAAGACCGGGACTGGAGATGGCTGGATATTTTACCCATTACCCAGCGAACCGAGTACAGTTGCTTGGCAAAACGGAACTTTCCTTTTTCGAAATGTTATCAGCAAATGTTAAACTCGAACGTATGCGTTTGCTGTGCTCTCAGGATACGCCAGCAATTATTATCTCACGTGACTTAGAGGTGCCTGAGGAACTTATTCAAGCATCCAATGAAAAGCACGTACCAGTTTTTAAAACACATATGACCACAACTAAATTTTCGAGCAGGCTGACAAATTATTTAGAAGGGCGCTTGGCACCAATGACTGCAGCGCATGGTGTTTTAGTCGATGTGTATGGCATCGGTGTATTGATTATCGGAAAAAGTGGTGTTGGGAAAAGTGAAACGGCACTCGAACTTGTGAAAAAAGGTCATCGATTAGTCGCTGATGATTGCGTAGAAATTCGTCAAGAATCAGAAAATTTATTAATAGGTAGCCCTCCGCCACTTTTAGAGCATCTACTTGAAATCAGGGGTATTGGCATTATCGATATTATGACACTCTTTGGCGCAAGTGCGGTGCGACCTTATAAGCGTATTACATTGATAATTGAGCTTGAAATCTGGGATCCAGAAAAGGTATATGATCGTTTAGGTTTAGAAGAAGAAAAAATGAAAATAATTGATACTGAGCTGACGAAGTTAACAATTCCAGTAAGGCCTGGACGGAATGTTTCCGTCATTATTGAAGTAGCTGCAATGAATTACCGGCTGAAAAAAATGGGCGTCAATGCAGCGGAGGAGTTTTCAAGACGATTAGATGAAGTCATTACATCTACAGATGAGTTAGACGATTAGCTTTCTGCATGTGTGATAGCTAGATAATGAGAGGAGCATAAAATGGACTTATTACTATTAGATATAAACCCGATTGCTTTTCATTTAGGACCTATAGCCGTTCGCTGGTATGGTTTATTAATAGTTTCGGGCATTATTTTAGCGTATTTTGTAGGGCAAAGAGAGGCTGTGAAACGAGGTCTGCCAGAGGATTTTCTAGCTGATCTATTATTGTGGGCAGTTCCCATTTCAATTCTATGCGCGCGTATTTACTATGTATCAATGCGTTGGGACTACTATGGACAAAATCCCGGCAAGATTATTGAAATTTGGAATGGCGGTATTGCTATTCATGGTGCGCTTTTAGGTGCGTTTGCGACAGCATACATATTCACACGTGTAAAAGGAGTAAGCTTTTTACGAGTGGCAGATATTGCGGCACCAAGTATTTTAATTGGACAAATTATCGGTCGTTGGGGAAATTTTATGAACCAAGAGGCGTTCGGTGGCCCGGTAACACGTGGGTTTTTAGAAAATCTGATGCTTCCTGATTGGATCATCAATCAAATGTACATCGAAGAATTAGGTACTTACGTACATCCAACGTTTTTATATGAATCTGTCTGGAATTTCATCGGTTTATTAATTTTATTAGCACTGCGTAAAGTGAATTTAAATCGTGGAGAAATTTTCTTTAGTTATTTGATTTGGTACTCAATTGGTCGTTTTTATATCGAAGGCTTACGTACAGATAGCCTCTATTTAGTTGGAGATTTACGTTCGGCTCAAGTTGTCTCGATTATAGGCATTGTAGTGGGTCTTGGTGCGATACTTTATCGACGCTGGAAGGTAAAACCTACTGTGAAATATTTAGATGAATAAATAAGGGGTGCAACACATGGTTGTAAAGGCATTGCTATTTGATTTTGATGGCACTCTACTCAATACCAATGATTTAATCATACAAACATTCATGTATATTTTAGAAGAAAGATTTCCTGGGCAATATTCGCCAAAAGATTGCCTAAATTTCATTGGCCCGTCATTAAAACAGACAATTAGTGACATATCACCTGGGGAAGAAGATGAAATGATTGCAAAATATCGTGCTTGGAATGTGCTGCATCATGATGAGCTTGTGACAGAATATCCAGATGTAGTATCAACTTTAGAGCAGTTAAAGTCGATGGGCATTAAATTAGCAATTGTCTCATCAAAACGTAATGATATGATTGACCGTGGACTTTCAGTACTAGGTGCATCCCATCTATTTGATGAACGCATTGGTACGGATGATGTAAAGAATGTAAAGCCTGATCCTGAGCCCGTATTACTTGCTCTTGAACGCCTTGGGGTATCGAAAGAAGACGCCATTATGATAGGTGATAATTCTCACGATGTGGAGGCGGGACATAATGCAGGTGTAAGATGTGCTGGTGTCGCTTGGTCGATAAAAGGTGCGGATTATTTACAGCAATTCAAGCCAGAATATATGTTGCAACATATGACAGATTTATTTGACATTGTGAAAGAGGGGTAAGCTGATGGCCCGTAAAACGGAACGTTACCGTGTTGAAGGAGCGAACTCGCTATGGAATATTTATGATACGGTGTCCTTTTGGAAGGTGATGAAGTGCTTTATTGTCATTCAAATTGGGCGCATCACACCGTTTTTACGTATGAAGAACTGGCTGTATCGTTCTTTTCTAAAAATGGATATTGGTGATAAAACATCTTTAGCTTTAATGGTCATGCCGGATACAATGTTCCCTGAGCGCATACATGTCGGAAATAATTCAGTTATTGGTTTTAATACGACAATACTGGCACATGAATATTTAATTGAAGAATATCGTTTAGGAGATGTTCATATTGGCAATGAAGTAATGATTGGTGCCAATTCAACAATATTACCAGGTGTTACGATAGGTGACGGAGCAATTGTTTCAGCTGCAACCCTTGTACATAAGGATGTGCCAGCTGGATGTCTAGCAGGCGGTAATCCTATGCAAATTATATTTACAGCAGAACAGATGGTAGAGCGTAAACGCAAGGAAGTTGTAGAATGGAGTACGCCTAAAAAGTAACATAAAACTCACGTTGTGTAGCTACGCAACGTGAGTTTTTCTTTTCCCTATAGTCAGAGGAATAACGATAACAACAAGTACACGTGAACGCTTTGCGTGTCGGAAAACTCACTGAATAAAGCTCTACTTAAAATAAATAGGTGTATAATTAACAGAATAATAAGTGTCTAAATTATTAGGTAATTGATAAGGGATTACATTGACTGATTAGTGCGAATGAGTTAGAATGCTTTTGTAATCTAATTCTCTATCACTCTAGTGAATTAAAGTGAAATGTGAGGAAGTGTCAAAATGTCATCGATTAAAATGTTTGAAAAGCCACTTGGTATGCGTGATACATTTCCACAGATTTACGAAAAAGTAGAAGCTGTAAGACAGACAGGGCGAAAATTTTTACGCTCAAGGGGCTATGAATTTATAAAAACGCCGACGGTAGAATATTTTGATACGGTTGGTAAAGCATCTGCAATTTCTGATGCACATCTATTCAAGTTAGTAGACAGCCAAGGCAACACGTTAGTACTTCGTCCAGATATGACCACACCAATTGCTCGAGTCGCTACATCAAAATTATTAAAAGAGATGATTCCGCTACGCTTAGCTTATTTTGCAAGTGTCTTTCGTGCACAAGAAACAGAAGGCGGCCGACCAGCAGAATTTGATCAAATGGGTATTGAGCTAATTGGTGATAACTCAGTATTTGCAGATGTTGAGGTCATTGTGACGGCAATGGAGCTATTGAAGCAATTTGGATTAAAAGATTTCAAAGTAACAATTGGACATGCAGGTGTACTAAATTGTATTTTACAGGACTATACAGAAAGCATTGAGCAAGAAAATACTTTACGCACATTACTTGTGCAACGCAACTATGTAGGCTTTGAGGAAGCTGTGGAATCATTTGATTTACCAAAAACAAAATCTGATGCGTTGCTGCAATTTATTGAGGAAGCAATGACTGTTAATGAAATTAAAGATATTGAAAAGTATGTACGTAAAAATGATGCACTAGAATATATGCAACAACTTGCAAAATTACTCGAGGTAGCGAATTTGGCTGATTATGTAGCGTTTGATTTTACACTTTCAAGCCATATGAATTATTACACAGGAATGCTGTTTGAGGTATTTGCATCTGGCAGTGGCTTCCCACTTGGAAACGGTGGTCGATATGACGGTTTACTTGAAGTATTTGGCTCAAAAGTAGGTGCTACAGGATTTAGTATCCGGGTGGACCGTTTGCTAGAAACGTTAGCAGGACAAACCGTTGAGAAGGAAGAGACATTTGTGGTGTTGTTTGAGGAGGAACACTATGAAGCGGCTCTTGAAAAGGTACAAGCCTTACGAGCGGCTGGTAAGAAGACAACTTTACAATTGGCAAGCAGTCTAGGCGATAAAGCTGCCTTTCAAGCACATTTTACAAAGGTAGTCGTTGTTGGACAGGGGGAAGATGACGGTGAATGAATTAACAATTGCTATGCCGAAAGGGCGTATTTTTGAAGAGGCATACCAAATGCTTATTGAAGCAGGCTTTAATTTACCGGAAGAAGTAGAGATGTCACGTAAATTAATGATTGAAATCCCTGAAGAGAAAATTCGTTTTATTTTAGCAAAACCAATGGATGTTCCTGTCTATGTGGAGCATGGTGTAGCTGATATTGGTATAGCGGGAAAAGACGTATTATTGGAGCAACAGCGAGTGGTGCATGAATTGCTTGATTTGAAAATTAGTGCATGTTATATCGCTTCAGCAGGCTTACCTCATACAACGATGAACGAAATTGCACCGAGAATTGCGACGAAGTATCCAAATATTGCGATGAAATATTATAAGGGTATTGGGGAGCAAGTCGAAATTATTGAATTAAACGGCTCAATCGAATTGGCGCCAATGATTGGTTTAGCTGATCGCATTGTCGATATTGTATCAACAGGACGTACGCTCAAAGAAAATGGCTTAGTCGAGTATGAACATATTACAGAAGTTTCATCTCGTTTAATCGCCAATCCAGTAAGCTATCGCATGAAGGGCGATCGAATAATCGACCTCGTGAAACGCTTAAAACAATGCGTCAATTAAAGGGGGCTTTGTGAATGAAGATTACCAAACTAGCAAAAGGAATTTCTTTAAAACGTCCACTTGAGGGCGGGAATGAAGAACAGTTACAGGTTGTGCGGCAGGTATTAGCAGATGTTCGAGCACAAGGCGATACAGCTGTACGTACCTATACAGAAAAGTGGGATGGCTTTGTACCAGATGAGTTACGTGTCACAAAAGAAGACATTGTAGCGGGTGCCAATGCGCTTGATGCTCAATTATATGCTGATTTGAAGGAAGCAGCGGATAATATTCGCCTCTATCATGAACAACAAATGCGCACAGGCTATCGTTTAGACTTAGCTGATGGCTCTTGGCTTGGACAGCGTATAACAGCACTGGAAGCAGTCGGTCTCTACGTTCCAGGGGGGACAGCAGCCTATCCATCATCGGTGTTAATGAATGTTATTCCTGCGAAAGTTGCAGGTGTAAAGCGTATTGTGATTACATCACCTGCAGGACGAGATGGGAAATTACCAGTTGGTGTGCTTGCAGCTGCGCATATTTTAGGGATAGAGGAACTATATAAAGTAGGTGGCGCACAGGCAATAGCGGCACTTGCATACGGCACAGAAACGATTGCAGCAGTCGATAAAATAACAGGCCCAGGCAATATTTTTGTAGCACTTGCTAAACGAGAAGTTTTTGGGGAGGTAGCAATTGATATGATTGCGGGACCAAGTGAAATTGCAGTACTTGCAGATGACACAGCCTTTGCAGATGAAGTAGCAGCGGATCTGTTATCGCAGGCAGAACATGATAGACTGGCCTGTGCAATTTTAGTCACAACTTCTGAAGAGCTTGCACATAAGGTTGCAATTGAAGTGGAAAAGCAATTAGCCCTATTACCGCGTGAGGAAGTAGCGCGAGCATCCATTGAAAAATTTGGTGCGATTTATATTGCAGAAACGATGGCAGAGGCTGTTGATGCTATTAACTCATTGGCACCTGAACATTTAGAAATTGTCACGAAAAATGCAGAAGCTGTGGCACAGCAAGTACGTCATGCGGGTGGGATTTTCATTGGACGTTATAGCTCGGAGCCGGTTGGGGATTATTTTGCTGGTACAAATCATGTGTTACCAACCAATAGTACGGCACGCTTTGCAAGTGGTTTAAATGTTGACGATTTCGTGAAAAAATCGAGCATCGTTTATTATAGTGAAAAAACGTGGGCAGAAAATGTACCGAAAATTGCACGCTTAGCACGCATGGAAGGCTTAGAGGGCCATGCCCGTGCAGTAGAATCGCGTGGATGGGAAAAGGAGTAGCACGATGACAGAAAAGAAACGCTATGCAATGGTAGAACGTAAAACAAAAGAAACGCAAATTTCTGTGGCTATTGATTTAGACGGCGAAGGAAAAGCAGACATTAAAACAGGTGTTGGCTTTATGGATCATATGCTTGATTTATTTATTAAGCATGGTCTTTTTGACGGCACTATACAAGCTAGTGGTGATACATATATTGACGATCATCATACGACAGAAGATTTAGGCATTGTTTTAGGCCAAGCAATTCGTGAGGCGTTAGGAGATAAAAAGGGCATTAAACGTTATGGGAGTGCTTTTGTTCCGATGGATGATGCCCTTGCGCAAGTTGTGGTGGATTGTTCAAATCGCCCCCATTTAGAATACCGCGTACCAGACCTAAAAGAGAAGGTAGGCACGTTTGATACAGAATTAGTGCATGAGTTTTTATGGAAATTCACGCTAGAAGCACGTATGAATGTCCATGTCATCGTACCATATGGACATAATACACATCACATTATCGAAGCAATTTTCAAAGCCTTAGCACGTGCGATAGATGCGGCAGTAGAGATTGATCCACGTGTCAAAGGCGTGCCGTCAACAAAGGGGCTGTTAACGTGAAAATTGGTGTGATTGATTATGGGATGGGCAACTTATTCAGTGTTGAACAGGCTCTAAAGCGTCTTGGATGTGACGTCAATGTCACAGCGGATGTAAATGAGCTTGATACTGCTGACGCTCTTTTATTACCAGGAGTTGGTGCGTTTCCTGATGCGATGAAGCGACTGGCTGACACAAATTTAACTAGTTATTTACACAAGGTGAAAGCAGAAAATCGTCCATTGCTTGGCATTTGCTTAGGAATGCAATTACTATTCGATGACAGTGATGAGGTTTCATCAACGAAAGGCTTAGGTTTCTTTAAAGGGAGTATTCAACGTTTTAGCGGTGTGCACGAGGGGCAACAATACCGTGTGCCACACATGGGTTGGAATGAACTAGTTATGGCTAACCGCCCAGCTTGGCTAAAGGACGAGGTGCCGGCGAAGCATGTCTACTTCGTCCATTCATTTTATGCAACGGGCATGGATGCCAATGAGCTTGTTGCTTATGCAGATTATCAAGGAATCAAGGTACCAGGCATTGTCGCGAATGGTGCTATTACGGGAATGCAGTTCCATCCTGAAAAGTCGGGAGAACTTGGTGTGTACTTATTAGAACAATGGTTAAAAGGGGTGGCAACGTGCTAACAAAGCGTATTATTCCATGTCTGGATGTCAAAGAAGGGCGTGTTGTCAAAGGTGTTCAGTTCGTGTCATTAAGGGATGCAGGGGACCCTGTAGAGCTTGCAAAGTTTTATGATGAGCAAGGGGCGGATGAGCTGGTGTTCCTTGATATTTCGGCATCCCATGAAGGGCGTGAAACTATGGTAGATGTGGTGCGCCAAACAGCAGTGGCACTTGCCATTCCCTTTACGGTCGGTGGTGGTATTCGTACACTAGATGATATGAAACGAATCTTGCGAGCTGGTGCTGATAAAGTATCCGTCAATACCTCTGCTTTAGAACGTCCAGAGCTTATCAAAGAAGGTTCTGACTACTTCGGGGCACAATGTATTGTTGTAGCAATTGATGCGCGCTATAGTGAAGAAGACGGCACATGGATGGTCTATACACATGGTGGGCGCAATAAAACAGCTTGGCAAGTAACTGAGTGGGCAAAGGAAGCTGTGCGTTTAGGTGCTGGTGAGATTTTATTAACAAGTATGAATCAAGACGGTGAGAAGTCTGGTTTTGATTTGGCATTAACAAAAGTGGTACGAGAGGCTGTGACAGTGCCTGTAATTGCTAGTGGCGGTGCAGGGAATGCCGAACATTTTTACGAAGTATTAACAGCAGACGTTGATGCAGATGCAGCACTTGCGGCATCCATCTTCCACTATAAAGAAACGAGTGTAGCGCAAGTAAAAGAGTACTTACGTGAAAAAGGAGTGGCAGTAAGATGATTGACAACATTAAATTTGACGATATAGGTCTTGTTACGGCAGTAGTTCAAGACGCCAATACAAAGGAAGTATTAACCGTAGCATACATGAACAAAGAATCCTTGGATAAAACAATTGAATCTGGTGAAACTTGGTTCTACTCACGTTCACGTCAAGAACTTTGGCATAAAGGTGCTACAAGTAGTCATACCCAAAAGGTCGTATCCATTAAAGCGGATTGTGACGGCGATGCACTAGTCATTGAAGTGCTTCCAGCAGGACCTGCTTGCCATAACGGTACGACTTCTTGCTTTACAGAAATTCTTCAAGAAAATGCGAAAGTTGGCTCAGTCGGTATTATTCCAGAGCTTATGAAAATCATTGAAAAACGTGAACAAGAAATGCCAGATGGTGCGTATACTACATATTTATTTGATAAAGGCATCGATAAAATTTGTAAAAAAGTTGGTGAAGAAGCTACAGAAGTTGTCATCGGTGCGAAAAACCGGGATGCAGAGGAAGTTAAATGGGAAGCGGCAGATTTAATCTATCATTTATTAGTATTGTTACAAGAACAGAAAGTAAATGTTTTTGACGTATTACATGTGTTGGAAAAACGTCACGAGGAGAAATAACAGCATATCGCTTATAGTATGGTATAATGAAAGTTACTGTAAAAGGAACGTGTGATGCGTTCCTTATTTCTTGTTTCGGAGGAAATATTTTGGAAAAGAAACGTCAAAAAGAAAGTCAAACGAATGTCGTATCGTTCATTCCAACAGGCGACTATTATTATAAAAAATCAATTCAAGCGATGAATAGTGGGCAAATGAATAAAGCGTATAAATATCTACAACGTGCTGTGGATTTAAGCCCAGATGATCCGATGATTTTAATGCAACTAGCGATTGTAGAGCTGGACGGTCAACGTTTTGAGGAAGCGTATGATCTACTTCGTCGTGCCTATCAAATAGACCCAGATGAGCCAGAGATAATTTTTTATATGGCTGAGGTGTCTGGATGCGTCGGAATGATTCAGGATGCGAAACGATTTGCACAGCAATATTTGCAAATGGAGCCAGAGGGTGCCTATGCAGATGAAGCGGCTGAAATTTTGGATTTTGTCGCTTTTGAGCAGGATGATTTTGAAGAGCAAGAAGGTTCAGGGGAGGATTTATATCGTCAAGAACAGGCACGACGTTGCATGGAAAAGGGCGATTTCCCTGAAGCTATTAGCATTTTGGAAGTTTTAATTGAAGATAGACCTGAATTTTGGTCGGCTTATAACAATTTAGCATTGGCTTATTTTTATGTTGGAGAGGCTGAGCAAGCAAAAGCATTATTGAATACAGTATTGCGTGATAATAAGGGGAATTTACATGCATTATGTAATTTAACTGTCATCGCGTACTATGAAAAAAACGATGAGGAATTAAAGGCACTTTTAGAGGTGCTTGTGAAAATTCAGCCATATGCTTGGGAGCATCGTTATAAACTAGGCGCAACGTTAGCGCTTATCGGACAATATGAATTAGCCTTTAAATGGCTGCGTAGTATGCAAAAACGTGGTTATTTGGGGGATGCGGGATTCTATTTCTGGTTATCACATGCGGCTTATTTTTCGGGGCATGAAGATATTTCAAAAAGTGCTTGGGCACTGTTGCTAGAACAAGATCCAGAAAAAGAGGGCTTTGAGCCTTGGCGTCAACAGGAAAACATCTTTGAGCTTGATGCATTAGAACACGATCGCGAATTTATTGTGGAGAAGCTCGAAAGTAGTTATGCAAGCGACCGAATCTTTGGCTTATTTTTATTAAGCCGTACAGCGCATAAACAAGAGATTATAGCTCACCCAAAATGGATTGATGTTGAGCAATATAATGCGTTTGAAAAACTGTTTTTGGCCTATGCACTAGGCCATCAATTTGATGAGAAAAACAAAGTGGAGGCAAGCTTTTTACGTGCAGTAAAGGTACCAGAGATTCTACTAGAGCAGTATGGGAAGCTCACATCTGTTGTCACGCCAATGTTTCAAATGTGGTTTGTACTATGTGAACAAGCACTTACGCAAAATTATCGCTTTACGAACCCAGCGGCGATTGCTGGAGCAAATGATTATTTATTCCGCTCATCTCGCATGTTAAAGGTGACGAAAAAGGACATTGCTGCGCAATATGGAATATCTGTATCAACATTATCGAAATACATTGATGACATTTTGCTATTTTTACCAAACAGTCATAATTAGACTGTGAGCAACATAGTTGAATAACTTTATACTTTCACATACGATGAACATACTAACATTATTATAAAGTGAAGCTTTAATCGGTAGGGTTTTTCTTCATCCTCGCTGATTATTCGTTGAACCACTCAGGTATTACAGGTGCTTGATTTATGACTTATCCTGCAATTCTAAGTGAAGTCGTGGCACCTGTGAGTACGAGAAAAAAGCAATAAAAGTTTAGGGGGAAGTATTTATGTCAGAAGAAAAAATTTATGATGTTGTCATTATTGGTGCAGGTCCTGCTGGGATGACTGCTGCAGTATATACATCACGTGCGAATCTTTCGACGTTAATGATTGAACGTGGTATTCCAGGCGGTCAAATGGCAAATACCGAAGAAGTAGAAAACTATCCAGGCTTTGATACAATTTTAGGCCCTGAGCTATCTACAAAAATGTTTGAGCATGCGAAAAAGTTTGGTGCTGAGTATGCTTATGGTGATGTAACAGAAATCATCGACGGTGAAGAATACAAAACCATTAAATCAGGTGCTAAAGAATATAAAACACGTGCAATTATTCTTTCTACAGGCGCAGAATATAAAAAAATGGGCGTTCCAGGTGAAAAAGAGCTTGGTGGTCGTGGTGTTAGTTATTGTGCAGTATGTGATGGTGCGTTCTTTAAACAAAAAAATCTTGTTGTCGTAGGTGGCGGAGATTCAGCAGTTGAAGAGGGTGTATACTTAACACGTTTTGCTGATAAGGTAACAATTGTACACCGTCGTGATAAACTACGTGCACAAAAAATTCTGCAAGATCGTGCTTTTGCGAACGACAAAATTGATTTCATTTGGAATGCAACGGTCAAAGAAATTAATGAAGCTGACGGTAAAGTAGGAAGCGTAACATTGCAATCAACTGTCGAGGGTACTGAATCGGAATTTGCTGCAGATGGGGTATTTATTTACATTGGGATGCTACCACTAACAAAACCTTTTGGAGCACTAGGCATTTTAAACGATGCAGGTTACATTGTGACAAATGATAATATGGAAACAAGTGTACCAGGTATTTTCGCAGCGGGTGATGTACGAGAAAAATCACTTCGACAAATTGTAACAGCTACAGGTGATGGCAGTATTGCAGCACAAGCCGTCCAGCATTACGTGGAAGAATTACTAGAAAAAATTAAAGCATAATTACATTTCCGGTTAATGCCGGAAAAAAATACAATTTTTAATAAGGTTTTAATATTGCTGTAACTTGAATGACATATAAAAGGTGTATTATACAAAGTGTAATTAGCAATCCCCCTTTTATTTTGTTTAGTAGGTTGTTTCCGCCTAAATTAGGTGGTGGCAACCTATTTTTTTGATGTCTATGCATCACATGCTTGATTTGACTATTGAACCCTACATGCTTGCAGCTAAAGGGCATGTAGGATGTACTTTTTCACCAGATTGACGCTGTTTGTTATTTCCATGATGTTTTAGCAATAGGGAAAAAATTTTGCACATACACTAGTGTCATAGCAGACAATAATGTTGTCATGAAAGACGATAAAGTCAGTGGCAAAGGCACAAACTGCATTTACTAGTGAAAGAAGCACATAGATGTGAAATCAGGACAAACGCTGACAGGTCTTGTTATAATAAGAGGTAGAATGCAAAAGAGATTAGAGGTGTGTCTATGCAAAGAATTGCGAATTTAATTGCCATAAAAGACGGCCAAGTATTGTTACTTCAAAAGCCAAGACGTGGCTGGTATGTAGCACCAGGAGGGAAAATGGAGAGCGGTGAGTCGATATATGAAGCCGCTGTACGTGAGTTTCAAGAAGAGACAAATGTAACACCAGTAAATGCACATTTAAAGGGTGTGTATACAATGGTCATAAAAGATAATAACGTCATGGTTGACGAATGGATGCTTTACACCTTTGTTGCGAAAGATATAGAGGGTGTACCATTTGAAGAAACGAGAGAAGGTAAGCTTGCATGGCACCCAGTTGAGGATTTGAAGCATCTGCCAATGGCTGAGGGTGATCGAACAAATTTACAATTTGCTGTTTCACAATCGGGTGTTCAGTATGGTACGTTTGAATATACGTCGAACTTTGAATTACTTCATGAGAAAATACAAATATCATTAGAACAATAAAGGAGTTGCATGACAGTGGTGGTTGAGAGCCAACAATGTACGCATGAATTGGTCATTATTACAGGAATGTCTGGAGCTGGAAAAACAGTAGCTATTCAAAGCTTTGAGGATTTAGGGTATTACTGTATTGATAATTTACCACCAGCATTACTTACAACTTTTTTAACCTTGCTTAAAGATTCAGGTAAAAATTTTACACGTATTGCAGCTGTCATGGATATGCGTGGCGGCGACTTTTTTGATTCTCTTATAGGCGCACTTGACCATATACTAAAAGAAGGCGGTATTGTTGTGCGCATTTTATTTTTAGATGCGGATGACGGAACCCTCGTTAGACGCTATAAAGAAACGAGACGTGCGCATCCATTAGCTGTAACAGGTTTACCATTAGACGGCATAAAACAAGAACGGGAATTATTGTCTGAGGTAAAAAGTCGTGCTAAATTCGTTTATGATACATCGAACATGAAACCTAGACAGTTACGAGAAAAAATTGTCAAAGAATTTGCAAGTGATGCAGACAATATTTTTTCTGTAAATATTATGTCCTTTGGATTTAAGCACGGTATGCCAATCGATGCGGATTTAGTTTTCGATGTCCGATTTTTAAAAAATCCTTATTATATAGAAGAATTACGCCCTAAAACAGGTTTACAAACAGAAGTTTCTTCCTATGTACTTGCTTTAGCGGATACACAAATACTTATTCAAAAACTAACTGATTTGTTTGAATTTATGATTCCACTCTATAAACTAGAGGGGAAATCGCAACTTGTTATTGCTTTTGGTTGTACAGGGGGACAGCATCGATCGGTGACATTAGCAGAATATTTTGGTGAATATTTAACCAAAAAAGAAAATGCTGTTATTACGCACCGTGACATCAATCGAAGAAAGGATTGAGTGAATGGGAAAAAAGCAAACCAGGCTTGTTGTTATAGGTGGCGGGACGGGGCTTTCTACGTTGCTCCGTGGCTTAAAGCATCATCCGTTTGATATCACTGCTATTGTCACAGTAGCAGATGATGGAGGCTCTTCAGGGCGTTTACGGGATGATTATGATATTCCCCCTCCTGGGGATGTCCGCAACGTAATTGCTGCTTTATCGGATGTAGAGCCACTTGTAGAGCAAATGTTTCAATACCGTTTTTCAGCATCAGAGGATTTAAGTGGACACTCGTTAGGTAATTTAATGTTAACAGCTTTGACAGATATAACTGGAGATTTTAATCATGCAATTAGCGAAATGGGGAAGGTATTAAAAGTACATGGTCGTGTGATTCCAGCGGCTAATAAGAAAATTTCATTACATGCAGAGCTAGAGGACGGCTCAATTATAGAGGGTGAGTCTAAAATTCCATTAGCTAAAAGTCGCGTTAATCGAGTTTTTTTAGTACCAGACAATGTGCAACCGTTACCAGAAGCAATCCGTGCTATAAATCGGGCAGACTATATTTTAATTGGTCCAGGCAGCTTATATACAAGTATTATTCCAAATTTGCTTGTGAAAGGAATTGGAGAAGCTGTTGTAAAGGCCAAGGGGCGTAAAATATATGTTTGTAATTTAATGACACAAAAAGGTGAAACTATTTCTTATACAGCAGGCGATCATGTTCAAGCTATCTATAAACATGTTGGGGATTCCTTTATCGATTCTATTTTAGTGAATGACGAAAAATTACCTCATCCTGTAAAGGAGCTTTATAAGGAAGAATGTGCTGAGCCAGTAACATTTGATGTTGCGAAGCTTGAAAGTATGGGTTTAGAGGTTATTAAACGAGATATTGCCACAATTCGACCGGATGGAACGGTTCGTCATAATGCTGCTAATTGTGCTGAATGGCTTGTAGATTATGCCAATATCTATAAACGTAAAGAAGTGAACCTATAATAGAATCATAAAGAATGCTTGTTGTATATGGTAAGATGAACATATACATAGAAATAAAGGTTGAAAGGGGGGCGTGACATGTCTTTTGCTTCTGAAACAAAAAAAGAGTTAACTCAAGTAGAAGCGGACGATCATTGTATGAAAGCGGAAGTATCTGCCTTAATTCGAATGAATGGTTCATTATCTTTCGCTAACAAGCAGCTTAGCTTAGACGTGCAAACTGAAAATGCTGCCATCGCAAGAAGGCTTTATACGATTATGAAGAAGTTATATTCATATAATGTTGAGCTTCTTGTCAGGAAGAAAATGCGTTTGAAAAAAAATAACGTTTATATTTGCCGTGTGCGAGATGGTGCGCGTGAGCTACTAATTGATTTGGCGATTATTTCTGATGATTTTCAATTCAATCATACGATTTCTAGAGAGCTTATTAAAAAGAGCGGTCAAAAAAGAGCTTATTTACGAGGCGCTTTTTTAGCAGGTGGCTCGGTAAACAATCCGGAAACGTCAGCCTATCACTTAGAAGTATATTCTTTGTATAAAGAGCACGGTGAGGCACTTATGGATTTAATGAATGAATTTGAATTAAATGCGAAAACAATTGAGCGAAAAAAAGGCTTTGTCACATACTTAAAAGAAGCTGAAAAAATTTCTGATTTTCTTAATATTGTTGGTGCACATCAAGCGATGATGAAATTTGAAGACGTTCGTATCTTGCGCGACATGCGGAATAGTGTCAATCGTATTGTGAACTGTGAAACGGCGAATTTGAATAAGACAATAGGGGCGGCGCTACGACAGGTAGAAAATATTCGCTTAATTGAAAATTCAATTGGTTTAGATCAGTTGCCAGAAAAGCTTAGAGAAATTGCACGCCTACGTGTTGAATATCAGGATGTCACATTAAAAGAACTGGGTGAGATGGTATCAAGTGGCACTGTTAGTAAGTCTGGTGTCAATCATCGCCTACGAAAAATTGATGAAATAGCAGAAGCATTAAGACGAGGAGAAAAAATAGGCGGTTAACTTTCATATATAAAAGGTATGAAAGTAATGCGCAATCGCTTATTGTTCTTTTACCATTAAGTGAGGTAAGATTAAACTAATAAGATGAACGGTAGTGAAGGGGAGTTTTGCGAATGACTGAGAGAACAGTCCAAGTAAAGTTAAAATTAGGACTACAAGCTAGACAAGCAGCGCTATTTGTGCAAGAAGCAAATCGCTTTAGCGCTGATGTTTTTCTTGAAAAAGATGAGAAAAAAGTAAATGCCAAATCTATTATGGGTGTCATGAGTTTAGCCATAGCAAAAGGTACAAAAGTTGTCTTAAGTAGCGAAGGTAGCGATTCGGAGCAAGCGGTTACATCATTAGCGGCACTTATTGAAAAAGAAGATTAAGTTAAAAAATGGCGTGTATGCAATCTGTGGTTAAAAGCGCCTAATCAAAAAAACATCTGAATCAAAATGATCCAGATGTTTCAGACTGAAGTCAAACTTTCTTTATCGAGTTTGATTTCAGTCTTTTTCTTTGGAAGTAAGTCCTGACATCTATCTTTCGTGCGGGGCTAGCTGGCTCGTTCTACCGCAGGAGTCTTGACTTGGCGACTCGAGGAGACCCTGGCTTTAACTTCAAAAAAACAGGTTTCGGGATTTCCGAAACCTGTTGTCTTCAATCTGATCCTCTATTAGAGGATATTTTATTATTTACGGTCGCTACGTTCAAAGATATGATCGATTAAGCCATATTCTTTGGCACGTTCAGCTGTCATGAAGTTGTCACGATCAGTATCTCTTGAAATGACTTCAAGAGGCTGGCCAGTACGTTCCGATAAAATACCGTTTAATTTTTCACGTAGGAATAAAATACGTTTTGCAGCAATTTCAATTTCAGTCGCTTGCCCTTGTGCACCACCAAGAGGTTGGTGAATCATTACTTCTGCATTTGGTAATGCACAGCGTTTACCAGGCTCACCAGCAGCTAGAAGGAATGCTCCCATTGATGCAGCCATACCGATACAAATTGTTTGTACTTTCGGCTTGATAAATTGCATTGTATCATAGATGGCCATACCTGCTGTGATAGAACCACCAGGTGAGTTAATGTAAAGAGAAATATCTTTTTCTGGATCTTCTGCTTCTAAAAATAGCAGCTGCGCAACAATTGAGTTAGCAACGTTGTCATCAATCGCACTTCCTAATAGGATAATACGGTCTTTTAGTAGTCGTGAATAAATGTCATATGCACGCTCACCACGGCTTGTTTGTTCAATAACTGTAGGAATTAAATTCATGTTAAATCCTCCTTTAAAAGCTAAATTCGAATACTCTTACTGAAATCACTCATTGAATTTCAGCTGTAACCTTATCATACACATTATAGTCAGGGAAGGTCAAATATTAACACTGATAATAAGAAATTAAATCTACAAAAAAAAATTTAAAACATTTGCATTCTATAGTTGAATTGTGAGCAATACGTTTGTATAATAGAAAGGTCGCAAGTTAAAGTACAGTACACTATTTTGCAGGTATGCTTCAAAAATGAGGGTTATATCTACATGATGCTTTACCGTAAAGCCTAGAGTGAGTACTTTTTTTTTATGTTCAATTGCCCTCGTGGTGTAATGGATAACACGTAAGATTCCGGTTCTTGCACTGGGGGTTCGATTCCCTCCGAGGGCGCCATTTTACTGAGAAATTGATATATTTTTATAGCTCGACTCTCTAATAAGTAGCTTAGCAGCCTGCTTAGCGGAGAACGAGAGGAACATAGTGGAAATACAGCCTATTTGGCATTATTCCCGTATTTATTCCTTTCAAACCTTCAAAAAAGCAACAACTCCAAATTATTTAGTGAACATAACTGAACGTGAGGCTAGCACGCTAGTCCAAAAAAAGAATCCTTTTCTGAGGGGGATTCTTTTTTTTGTGCCCAAAATTATCTTATTTTTGGATAAATATTATATCAACAATGTATTAGTATACATTTACTGTTGTTTAATCGCTAAGTTATGCATTATTTTTCTAAATAATGGATGTTATATTTATTATTATGAAATTACTATTACTTTTATGCAATATAGTATTGTATATGGACTCTATTATTACTATAATTGACCTAATAGTCTAACATTTCTGAATTGATAGAATTGAAGTGTGTGGAATATTATTTACTTACATTAGGGGGAACAACTATGAAAAAACGTATATGGACGTTATTAATGATTGTTGCAGTGTTTACACTAGTCCTAGCAGGCTGCGGCACGAAAGAAAATACATCTTCAAGTGATGGTGGCACTTCGGAGAATGATGGAGCCAAGAAACAGGTTTATAAAGTAGGGACAGAGGCTACCTTTGCACCCTTTGAATCAGTAGATGATAAAGGAAACATTGTGGGGATTGATGTAGATGTTTTGCAAGCAATCGCTGATGAAATGGACTTTGAAGTAGAATGGCAAAATATCGGTTGGGAACCAGTATTCCAGACAATTAAAAATAGTGAAACAGATATCGGTGCATCAGGTATTACCATTAACGAAGAGCGTAAAGAATCATTTGATTTTACAGAGCCATATTATGAATCTCAGTTATTAATCGTAGTAAAAGAGGATTCGAACATAAAATCATTAGCTGAATTAAAAGATAAAAAGATTTCGGTACAAATTAATGCAACTGGTCATATGGCTGCGAAAAAATTACAAGGTGATGCAAGTACAAATATTATGGCGTTTGAAAGCCAACCAGTTGCCATTCAAGAAATGTTAAATGGCAACGTAGATGCAACAATTGGTGATAATGCGGTTATATATGAATACATGGAGGCAAATCCAAAGGCGAAACTAAAAGTAATTAAAGATGATGCATTTGAAAAAGAATACTATGGTTTCATGGTGAAAAAGGGGAATACCGAATTACTAAATAAATTAAATGAAGGTCTGCAAAAAATTAAAGACAATGGTAAATTAAATGAAATTACAGGTACGGACTTTAAGTAATAGAGGATGCCGCTAGCCTAATTATGCTAGTGGCTCATTTGATTTTTTAGGGTAATTCATCAAGGAGAAATTGAAAGGGAAAGTAGGGGTTCAGATGGACATCTTTGACTTACGCTGGGACATAGTCTGGAACTACCGTGATATGTTTATACGTGGTATTGGTGTAACAATCATTTTAACGTTAAGTGGCTATTTCGGAGGGATTATTTTAGGTTTACTGTTAGGGTTGGGAAAATTATCAAAGAAAAAATGGATTTACTGGCCATGTAAGCTCTATGTTGATTTATTCCGTGGGACACCAATGCTTGTACAAATCTTGCTAATTCACTTAGCGGTGATTCCAACGATTTTTGGGCATTCATTAGGATATATGGTGTCAGGTATTACCGCACTGGTTTTAAACTGTGCAGCCTATAATGCAGAAATATTCCGTGCAGGCATTCAAAGTATTGATAAGGGGCAAATGGAAGCCGCACGTTCTCTTGGTTTAACGCACAATCAAGCAATGCGTAAAGTGATTTTACCACAAGCTTTCAGACGGATGATTCCGCCACTTGGAAATGAATTTATTGCTTTATTAAAAGACTCATCTTTAGTAACGGTTATTGCAGCACCAGATATTTTATATGCAAGTAAAGTAGTAGCTGGCGCAAGTTTCCGTTTCTGGGAGCCGTATATTGTCGCGGCATTGTTATATTTAATCTTAACGTATGGTGTAACAAAGGTTGTAGCATATATAGAGAAACGTTTCAGTAATAGTTATGTCCCTCGTAAAGTAGAAGGGCGGGAAGCACGATGATTAAAGTTGAAAACTTGCACAAATATTTTGGGAAGCTAGAGGTATTAAAGGGCATTGATTATGAAATAAAAGAGCAGCAGGTTGTATGTGTAATTGGGCCATCAGGGTCGGGAAAAAGTACTTTCTTACGTTGCATCAATATGCTGGAGGAAGTGACAGATGGTGCAATATATGTAGAAAATGTAAAAATTAATGATCCCAAAACGAATATAAATGCAATTCGTGCGGAAGTTGGTATGGTGTTCCAACAATTTAATCTGTTCCCGCATATGACTGTACTTGATAATGTGACAATGGCTCCTATGCAAATTCGTCATCTGAATCGTGTGGAAGCTGAGGCACTTGGCCATGAGCTTTTGAAAAAAGTGGGTTTAGATAGCAAAGCGTACAACTATCCTGAGCAGCTTTCAGGTGGCCAACAGCAACGTGTTGCAATTGCCCGTGCACTAGCAATGAAGCCAAAAGCGATGTTATTTGATGAACCAACGTCAGCTCTTGACCCAGAAATGGTAAAGGAAGTGTTAGATGTTATGAAGAATCTAGCAGCTGAAGGGATGACAATGATCGTAGTGACTCATGAAATGGGCTTTGCACGCGAAGTAGGTGATCGTGTCGTATTCATGGACGGCGGTTTTATTGTAGAAGAAGGGACACCTGAAGCGCTTTTCGGCAATCCACAAAATGAACGAACAAAAGCATTTTTAGGAAAAGTTCTTTAATTATTTATAGAAGGAAAAACGAACGGTGATCGTTCGTTTTTTTTGTACTTTATCAGATAAATTAGAAAAGATGGGCGATAAAATAGAAAAGTGTTGCGATAAATTTTAATTTTACATCACGTTACGTGGTTTCATGTATACAAAGAAGGCAGTCCCTTGTGATTTTTTATCACCTTGGGGACTGCACTTTTTTTGTATTTAATGAAGGGGATTTGTGGTAGTAGCAAAGGAATCAAGCATCGTACGCATATCTTGTTGTGTGTATTGAGGTACTTGATAGTAGCCATGCTTATTTTGGTAAATGGATAATTCGTATGCCATCTCGATGCAGTTGGGAATACTATCAGCAACAACACGTCGAACAACAGGGTTTGTTGTTTCTGTTGCTGCAGCAGTCATACATTTTGCTGCACCCTTTTGTGCACCAAGTAAGAAGCCAGAAATCGTTTCATCATTAATTTCATTTGCATTTTGCATTGGCTTTTTCGGTTGTGAGGGTGTTAGGCCATATTTAAAATCATTTCCCGTTTCCATTTGATAGCGCCCTGTTGGAACAGAAGGATCGTGTCCTGTTTTAAAGGATTCAACAATCGTGTTGTACATACCTAGGGTGAAATTATATTGGCGATCCAAAATGCTTAGTAGCTCTTGATCTTTTACGTGTGGACGTAAAATAATGCATTGATTTAGTCCTGCAATGATTTCACCAATTGTTTCATGCATGTCCATTACTTCGTGTCCACCATGATTTAGGCTTTGTTGTTGGTTGAGTGATGCGTCAGATGACTCATTATAAAATGATTGTGACAAAAAAAATTCCTCCTCTATGTCATATTTTGTTGTTGTTGCAGTATTTAGTATGTCTACTTAGCCTTATTTCATACGATGTAAATACTTTTGCATATATAGAGAATAGTGTTGTTTTTTTAGCAACACATTAGTGGTAAGGCAAGAAAGTAGAGGAGGGTTTAAAAATGAAAAAATTACTTGGACCAGTAGGAATTATTATGATTGTCATTGTTCTATTAGCATTACTATTTATACCAAAATACAATAGCCTTGTGACGGCTGAAGAAAACGTTGATTCGAAATGGGCGCAAGTCGAAAATCAGTTGCAGCGTCGCTACGATTTAATCCCGAATTTAGTGGAATCAGTAAAGGGTTATGCCAATCATGAACAAGAAGTTATTGCAAGTATTACGCAGGCACGTGCGCAGATGGGCAGTGCAAACACGCCTGAAGAGCAGGCATCGGCAAATGATGCATTGAATGGGGCATTAAGTAGATTGTTAGTCGTTGTGGAAAATTATCCGACCTTAAAAGCGGATGCAAATTTCCGTCAACTAATGGATGAATTAGCGGGAACTGAAAACCGTTTAGCTGTAGCACGTGAAGATTACAATAATGAAGTGCAAGGGTTTAATAAAATAGTTAAGCGCTTCCCAGGTAATTTAATTGCGGGGTTGTTTGGCTTTGAACAAAAGGAATATTTTAAGGCAGCTGCAGGAGCTGAACAGGCTCCGTCAGTAGATTTTAGTGAATCGAGTAAACAATAATGAAACGTTTTACATTGCTACTAGTAATCGTTTTTTGTGCCTTTACAGTGAATATAGGCATCACACAAGCAGCGATGCCAAAACCGATGAAAAATACGTATATCCATGATTTTGCGAATGTGCTATCGACGCCTGTGGAAGAGGAGCTGAATCATTATTCTGAGCAGTTAGACAAAGGCACAGGAGCTGAAATAATGATTGTGACACTAGATACCTTAAACGGGCAAGAGGCTAAAATGTATGCGACAAAAATGATTAGACAATGGGGCATTGGCGATGAAGAAAAAAATAACGGTGTACTTATATTAGCGACATTTGGACAAGGAGAAGGTAATAATGATGTCGTAATTGGTGTTGGGCAAGGTCTAGAAGGTGCTTTGCCAGACGGCAAATTGGGACGAATTTTGGATACAGCTTTTTATCCATATGCAAGTGATGGCGAAATCAGTAAAGCCTTTCAAGCTACCTACGCCGAATTATTCCAAACAGTGGCACAAGAATATAATTGGGATGGCGTTAGCCCAGCTCAACAGGAAACGGATGAATCGATGCCTACATGGGTCTTTATATTACTTATTATTTTAGTGCTCATTGTTATTACATTCTCATCTCATGGTGGCGGTGGTGGTCCACGTTCAAGAGGTCGTGGAGGTTATCCAGGTGGTTTCGGTGGAGGCTTTGGTAGTGGTGGGTCACGTGGTGGAGGCTTTGGTGGTTTTGGAGGTGGCTCATCCGCAGGTGGCGGTGCAAGTCGAAAATTTTAAATGAGTCAGCAGCAAATACACTGAGGTGCGGAATGGATTTTTACTTTAACAAAACATACAAACAACTATAGTAATTAAGTGGCTTGTCTAAAGACAAGTCGCTTTTTTTCTTGGTTAAAAAGGAAATTTCATTTAATTATTATCATTTATTGACAAAAATGATGGAGTTGTTATAATTTTATTATATCGACAAGCGATATAACGCGAACTGATATAAGGAGGAGTCATTTTGAAAAAAAGATTTTTAACAGCATCATTAGCAGTCATTTTAACAACATCTGCTGTCTACCCTGTTTCGATGCAGGAAGTACGCGCTGCCAATGAAACTAGCAGTCAAGTAGAAGTAAAAGAGGAAAGTCTATCTGCTAAGGATTTTCTAGGTTTAACTGTAACAGCTCTAACATTCCAACATGGTTCAGAGACAATGCGCCAGCAAATCACTGATAAGTGGGTAAAAGGCGAAGAATTAAAAGATTTAAGTCTTCATATTAAACGTGATGAAGCAGCACGTATTTTAGTAAGAGCTTTAGATAAAGAGGAAAAAGAAGCTACACTTGCTGAGTATCAAGAAAAAGCCAATAAGCTTGGTTTATTTAACGGTCTTTCAAATGGTGAAACGATTTCTAAACAAGATGCAGTCAAGATTTTAAACAATGCTAAAAATGTGAAAAATGGTGTGAGTAATGAAGGCGTGAAAGAAGTTTCCGTAGAAGATTTCATGAAAAATCCGGGAAGCTTTGGCTATTCTCTTTCTCCAGACGGTAATTACATTAATTATTCCTCTGAATGGGAAAATCGTTCAAATGTTTTCGTGAAAAAAATGAATGATGATAGCGAGCCAGTACGTGTATCTAGCTCAACGGATCGTAATATCGCTGGATCCTTCTGGAAAGATGATAATTTACTATATTTAAAGGATAAAGGTGGCGATGAAAACTTCCACATTTATTCAACATCATTTAATGGCAATGAGGAAAAGGATTTAACACCATACCCAAATGTAACAGTTGGGTTATTAAGCGGTTTACAAGGCGTTAAAGACGAAATCCTTATTATGATGAATAAAGAAGATGCAAAAGTCTTTGATGTGTACAAGCTTAATGTTAAGACTGGTGAAACTACACATGTTGCTAAGAACCCAGGTAACATTACTAGCTGGGTAGCGGATCGTGATGGCAATGTACGTATGGCGGTTGCTTCAGATGGTGTAGTCGGCACTGTTCTTTATCGTGATTCAGAAAAAGATGAATTCAAGCCATTTATTGAAATGGAAGCAGGAGATCAAGTTACGCCACTTGCATTCTCTAAAGACAATAAACATATTTTCGCAACTTCTAATAAAGGAAGAGACAAAGTAGAAGTCGTTAAATATGATTTAGAAGGCAAAGAAGAAGTTATTATGTCTAACTCAGAAGTGGATGTATCTGGTGTATTATATAGTGCTGAAAAAGATAAATTATTATATGGTGCATATATAACAGATAAGCCACATTATCAATTCTTTGACGAAGACTTTGAAAAATTATTCCGTAAAATCCAAAATAAATTAGGTGTGCATGAAAGTGAATTAGGCATCAGCGATTACAATAAGGAAATGACAAAATTCATTGTTAGCGTTTCTAGTGACACTGTTTATGGAAAGTATTATTACTACGATTCAACAACAGATGAACTGAAAGAATTGGCTACATTAAGTCCTTGGTTAAACCCACAAGAACTTGCAGAAATGCATCCAGTTTCTTATAAGAGTCGTGATGGCTTAACGATTAACGGGTATTTAACATTACCGAAAAACAAAGAGGCTAAAAACCTACCACTTATCGTCAATCCACACGGCGGTCCATGGGCACGTGATATGTGGGGCTTTAACCCAGAAGTCCAATTACTTGCAAACCGTGGCTACGCTGTATTACAAGTGAATTTCCGCTCTTCTACAGGTTATGGTAAAGAATTCCTAGATGCAGGTAATAAGCAGTGGGGTCTGAAAATTCAAGACGATATTACAGATGGCGTACAATGGGCTATTGATCAAGGTATTGCAGATCCTGAGCGTATCGGTATTTACGGTGCATCATTCGGTGGTTATGCAACATTAGCAGGTATTACGAAAACACCTGATTTATATGCAGCGGCAGTTGATTATGTAGGTGTATCAAATATCTTCACATTGTTAGATACAATTCCACCATATTGGGAAACAATGCGTAACATGTTCTATGAGCGTGTAGGACATCCAGAAAAAGATAAAGAGCTATTAACAGCTGCTTCACCGGTCTTCCATGTAGATAAAATTAAAACACCGTTATTCGTAGCTCAAGGCGCTAATGACCCACGTGTAAATCAGGCAGAGTCTGATCAAATCGTAAAAGCGTTACGTGATAGAGGTGTTGATGTGGAGTACATGTTGAAGGACAATGAAGGGCATGGCTTCCAAAATGAAGAAAATCGCATTGAGTTCTATAATGCTATGCTTAAATTCTTAGATAGCCATTTAAAAAAATAATAACTAGACTGTGTAGGAAGTAATCTTCTTGCACAGTTTTTTTTCTAGTAACAGGCTCACACAGAACAGACTATTTCGTTTTATAATAGCGTTAGGAGGTGGGACAGAATGAACGTAAAATTTTTTAGTCGATCTAATTGTGAACTATGTGAAGTGGGCTTACGTACTTTGAAGCTTGTGCAAGAAGATATCGCGTTTGCTATAGAAATAATCGATATTGAGGCAGACGAAGTCATACATGAAAAATATATGCTCATGATTCCTGTAGTGGAAAAGGATGGTCATATTTTACAATATGGTAATTTGGATTACGCAACCCTTGCGGCAGCGCTTGTATAGCTCGAATTGTCTACTTAATATTTGATGGAAGGGGCTCTGCTCATGTATATACCAGCGGCATTTAAAATCAAAGATACATCTGAAATGATAAACACGATACAAGTGAACAGTTTTGCAACTTTGTTTTCAACTTATGAAGGGATGCCTTACGCCACACATCTTCCTTTATTGTTCGATGAAACGCAGAATTGTTTGATTGGCCATTTTGCAAAAGGCAATCCGCAATGGAAGAACATCGAGCACCAACATGTTTTAGCGGTCTTCCAAGGTCCTCATTGCTACATATCTCCATCATGGTATGAAACAAATCAAGCTGTCCCTACATGGAATTATGTAGCAGTGCATGTTTACGGAGATATAGAGCTTATTGAGAAGGAAGCGGAATTAGTCAATTCTTTTAACAATATGATTTCAAAATATGAAGGCAAGGATAGTCCCTATAGCTTATCTGAAGTGGATGCACAGTTAATAACGAATTTAAATAAAGGCGTTCAGGGCTTTAAAATAAACATCTCACGCATGGAAGGTAAAAAGAAATTGAGCCAAAACCATTCAATAGACCGACAAAATTTAGTCATTCAGCATTTAGAAGAAGTAGAGCAATCAAACGAACAGCAAATTGCCCATTTAATGAAGCAAAATATGAAATAATTATAAACACTCAGTTTAAAAGGAGCGCTCTTTTAAACCGAGTGTTTTATTGTTTATGCCTATAAAATATTAGTTTTCACAAATTGTTCAATGAAAGCGTTTTGAATATGAACAGTTTGTGAAGAGCTTCACGTAAAGCTTTCTTTTAAAGAAAATCGGAGTACAATAGGAAGCAGTAAGAAGTTGTTATAAGACAGTTCGAATGAAATTATCACATTTTAGTGTTTGTTATATTACAAAAACAATTTGAAGGGAGATTTTACAATGTGGGTTATTACAGTATTTGAGAAAAAGGATATTCGTATTTTTGAATACACAAACAAAAATGAGGCTACAAAAGCTTTAGCAAGTTTCAAGAAAAACGCTGTATTATCTTTTACAAATTAATTGACAAAATCTCGTAACCGCAATTGAAGGTTACGAGATTTTTTTTGTAGAGGGTGAGAACGGATTGTTTCTTAATACCGAAGTACACGGTTTTCAAAACAATGATGCTC
The DNA here is from genome assembly GCF_000392615.1 of Lysinibacillus sphaericus OT4b.31. Taxonomy (GTDB): domain Bacteria; phylum Bacillota; class Bacilli; order Bacillales_A; family Planococcaceae; genus Lysinibacillus; species Lysinibacillus sphaericus_B. Next base: position 448,184 of record NZ_KB933398.1, read on the forward strand.
CTAAGTTTTTTTTATCCTTTTACAAAATACCTATTTTTGGTTTTATAACGATTAATTAGGTAAAAATATTCATGGAAATCTATTGGTAAATAAGTTATTGTATGGATTGGATTTAACAAAAGGGCAGGGAAGTGTATTGTTTGAACATTCATTTTTTTGAAATTCTTTATTTCATACTTTTTTATGTTATTTGGTCTTTGATATATTATAGGACTGCTAAAGCAAATGGTTTCGAGGATGTTGCATATCTAAGTTTTATACCTATCATCAACATATATATAATGTTTTTACTTATTGCAAAAGGCAATTCAGATATCGAACGAAGAGCTTCAGCTAAGAAAATGATAATTCTTTTTATTTGCTTATTTATTGTCGGAATTATTCCAGCAATAAGATTTTTAGCAGCAATTCCGTTTATATTTTTTGTATATTATTTAATATACCGTATATTTTATCGATGGGTAGGTGATAAAACCTATGGCATTTTTTATATGGTTCTAAATGTATTTACTTGCGGAATCTTTTTCATTATTTACGGGTTGTTACATATGAATAAACCATTTCGTGTAGCTTAATCATGTTCTACATATAAAATAAAACGATTTTAAAATGAGAAACCACAAAAAAACTATAAAAAAGTTTTTTTGTGGTTTTTTACCTTTGCCTGCTAGGTCAAATAAATAAATGTGAATACCATTATTTACTTGCCCTTTTTTAATTTAAGTAATATAATGAAATTACAAGTGGGACATAATTTTATATAGTGGGATAAAAAACGTCCCATTATAATAGAAAGGTAGTAGATGTGTATGTTAACCATACCAGAGGCACAGCAAAGACTACTTCCGGAAATGTATCCGCTTCTTCAATCAAGATATCGCATCTTGCAATCAATTCAACTAATGCAACCCATTGGACGACGAACACTTGCAGAATCACTAAAAATGACAGAACGTGAAATACGAAAAGAAACAGACATTTTACGTGAGCAAGGGTTATTAGATATTCAAAAATTGGGTATGGTATGTACGAGTGATGGCATCGCCGTTATTGAGCAGCTACGAGCATTGGTTTACGAGTGGTCTGGACTTACACAGCTTGCTAAATTACTCGAAAAACGTTTTGGATTGCAACATGTGATTGTTGTACCAGGCGATTATAATGATGATGAAACGGTATTGACATTGCTTGGTAAAGAGGCAGCACACCAATTTTTATCAAACATTATTGGTGAGCAAGTTGTCGCTGTTACAGGTGGCAAATCGGTGGCTTCGCTTGCGCAATTTTTACAACCAATTGATTCCAAGCAGAACGTAACATTTGTTGCTGCACGTGGGGGAATTGGACATGAAATGCAAATGCAGGCCAATACACTTGTCGCGACATTTGCAATGCAGATGAATGCCCAACATCGAACTTTGTTTTTACCAGAGCATTTAAGTGAGCAAGCATATCAAGCGATGCTGAAAGAGCCAATGGTTATTGAAATGATGGCTTACTATGATCGGGCAGACTGCGTGATTCATGGTATCGGCTCTGCGGAGGAAATGGCAGTTCGTCGTAATTCGTCGCCAGAGGATTTACGGATTCTCGAGGAAAAAGGAGCTGTCAGTGAAGCGTTTGGCTATTACTTTAATGCCGAAGGAGCAATTGTCCATCGTATTCGTACGATTGGTATTCAGCTTGAACAAGTAGAGCAATGTAAGCATGTCATTGCGGTGGCAGCAGGTAAACAAAAAGTGAACGCGATGCTTTCTTATTTTAAAGTAGCGCCAAAGCAGACTATTTTTATAACGGATGAAGCGGCAGCAAAAGAAATTGCTGAACGTTACCTGTAAGTATAAATACAAACATTATTGGAGGAATTGACAATGGTATTAAAATTAGCAATTAATGGATTTGGACGAATTGGACGATTAGTATTTCGTGAAGCAATGAAGCAGGAAGAGTTTGAAGTCGTTGCAGTGAATGACTTAACAGATGCTGGCCAACTCGCGCATTTATTAACATATGATTCTGTACACGGTATCTATGATGCTGAAGTATATGCAGATGGCGATTCTTTCGTAGTGAATGGTAAAAAAGTTAAAGTATTTGCTGAAAAAGACCCAGCGCAATTACCTTGGGGTGAGCTTGGTGTTGATGTGGTGCTTGAGTGTACAGGTAAATTCCGATCAATGGAAGAAGTAAGCAAACATATTGAAGCAGGTGCAAAAAAGGCAATTCTTTCAGCACCAGCAAAAGGGGATATGCCGACGTTTGTAATGGGTGTAAACCATCAGGATTACAATCCAGAAACTGATGATGTAATTTCTAATGCGTCTTGTACAACAAACTGTCTTGCACCAGTAGCAAAAGTGCTAGATGAAAAATTTGGCATTGAACGCGGTATGATGACAACAATTCACTCATACACAAATGACCAACGTATTCTAGACTTCCCGCACTCTGATCCTCGTCGCGCACGCGCAGGAGCAGTATCGATGATTCCAACAACAACAGGAGCAGCCGTTGCGGTTTCTAAAGTATTACCACAGTTAAAAGGTAAATTAGATGGCTTCTCTATGCGTGTTCCTACACCAAATGTTTCATGTGTGGATTTAGTCTTAGAACTTAAAGCAGAGGTTACGAAAGATGCCATCAACGCGGCTTTAAAAGAAGCTTCTGAAAATGAGCTAAAAGATATTTTAGGTTACAATGAGTTACCGCTAGTATCAATTGACTACAATGGCAACCATAGTTCTTCAACTGTCGATGGACTTTCTACTATGGTATTAGAAAATAGTATGGTGAAGGTTCTTGCGTGGTATGACAACGAAATTGGTTACTCTACTCGATTAATGGACTTAGCGTTATATATTGCAGAACAAGGTTTAAATGATAAATAAGTGTCATAATTCGTAATTTGAAGTAAAAAGTGTGACATAATACCGCTTTTTACGCATAAAAAGTATAGCCTTTATAATGTCTAAAAGATATAATATACAAGGGTAATGGGAGTAGGGGACGTTTACCCTTACTCCCTTTTTTAGATAAAAAATTAATGCAGCATTTAAAAGACATATTACGAGACATTTGCTACTATTTAGTAAAAGTTAATTATCACAAATAAAGGTATCAGTAGAATGTGTGTAGACCAAGATGGGTGAGGCACATGACAGACACGAGCCAAAAAACTTTGAAGGGGGTTTCTTCATGTTAAATAAAAAGACAATGAAAGATATCGATGTAAAAGGGAAGCGCGTTTTTGTACGAGTTGATTTTAATGTTCCAATGGCCGATGGTGCTATTACAGACGAAACACGTATTCGTGCTGCTATTCCAACAATTGAGTACTTAGTAGAGCAGGGGGCTAAAGTAATTTTAGCATCCCATTTAGGTCGTCCAAAAGGTGAAGTAAAGGAAGATATGCGTTTAACAGCAGTGGGGATTCGCTTAGCTGAGTTGATAGGCAAGCCGGTGACAAAATTGGATGAGTCAATTGGCGAAGCAGTAGAAGCAACTGTTGCCAACATGCAAGACGGCGATATCGTACTACTTGAAAACGTGCGCTTCCATGCTGGTGAAGAGAAAAATGATACTGCACTTGCAGCACAATTTGCAACAGTAGCAGATATTTATGTCAATGATGCATTTGGAGCAGCACACCGCGCACACGCTTCAACAGAAGGAATTGCGAAGCATATACCTGCTGTATCCGGCTTCTTAATGCAAAAGGAACTAGATGTTCTTGGTAAAGCCTTATCTAATCCAGAACGTCCATTTACAGCAATTATTGGTGGGGCCAAAGTAAAAGATAAAATTGGTGTGATCGAAAGCTTATTAGAAAAGGTAGATCACTTAATTATCGGTGGAGGACTATCATTTACTTTTATTAAAGCACAGGGGTACGATGTTGGTAATTCCTTATTAGAAGAAGATAAAATTGAGTTAGCAAAATCTTTCATTGAAAAAGCGAAAGCAAAAGGCGTGCAATTACATATGCCGATTGATGCAGTTGTAGCAAACGAATTTTCAAATGATGCTGACACGATGATCGTAGATGTAAATGCGATTCCATCAGATTGGATGGGTCTAGATATTGGACCAAAAACAGCTGCAAACTACGCTGAGGTTATTAACAATTCTAAATTAATCATCTGGAATGGACCAATGGGCGTCTTTGAAATGGAAAAGTTTGCTGATGGCACAAAAACTGTCGCACATGCCATGGCAACAACAAATGGCTATACAGTGATCGGTGGCGGTGATTCTGCTGCGGCTGTGGAAAAATTTGAAGTAGCAAACAAAATGGATCACATTTCGACAGGTGGGGGTGCTTCACTAGAATTAATGGAAGGTAAAGAGCTTCCTGGTATTGTCGCGTTAAATGATAAGTGACATGTTAATCGGTGGGGATTTCAAATAAACTAAAATACCCGTTAGTTCGGGATAAATAAAAGATAGGGGACACCTACGATGCGTAAACCAATTATTGCAGGAAACTGGAAAATGTATAAGACATTTGATGAGGCGATTCAGTTTGTCGATGCCGTACAGGACAAACTCCCTTCAAATGACAAAGTAGATGCTGTTATTTGCGCACCGGCGCTATTCTTGCCAACACTTGTACAAGTAGCTAGCGACTCAGAGCTAGCCATCGGTGCACAAACGATGCATTATGAAAACGAGGGTGCATTTACCGGGGAAATTAGCCCAGCACAACTTGCGAGTGTTGAAGTAGACTATGTGATTTTAGGACATTCTGAACGACGTGAATTTTATAATGAAACAGATGAAGCGATAAATAAGAAAGTCGCAGCAGCTCTTGCGCACAATATTGTACCAATTATATGTTGTGGTGAAACGCTTGAGGAACGTGAAGCAGGTATTACTGAACGCAAGGTAGCTGGTCAAATTACTGCAGCCCTTGCCGGTTTTTCTGCACAAGAAGTAGAGCATATGGTCATCGCCTATGAACCTATTTGGGCGATTGGCACAGGTAAAACAGCAACAGCGGACGATGCCAACCAAGTATGTGGAGCAATTCGTGCAGTTATGAAAGGACTTTATGATGTTGAAACAGCAGAGGCTGTGCGCATTCAATACGGCGGTAGCGTGAAACCAGACAATATTAAAGAATTATTATCAAAAGAACATATCGATGGTGCACTAGTTGGTGGCGCGAGCTTACAACCAGATTCCTATTTAAAATTATTGGAGGCGGCAGCAAATGCCTAAAAAGCCAGTAGCATTAATTATTTTAGATGGCTTTGCATTCCGTGATGAAACATTTGGCAATGCAGTAGCCCAAGCCAAAAAACCAAATTTTGATCGTTATTGGAATCAATTTCCTCATGCAACATTAACTGCGGCTGGTGAAGCAGTAGGGTTACCAGACGGACAAATGGGGAATTCTGAAGTAGGACACTTAAATATCGGTGCTGGCCGTATTGTGTACCAAAGTTTAACACGTCTAAACAAGTCAATTCGTGATGGTGATTTCTTTACGAACCAAGCTTTTTTAGATGCGGCGGCACACGCAAAAGCACACAACTCGAAGCTACATCTCATGGGCTTACTATCAGATGGTGGGGTGCACAGCCATTATGAGCATCTATTTGCCTTATTGAAATTGGCGAAAGAGCAAGGTTTAGATGACGTTTTTGTTCATGGTTTCTTAGATGGTCGTGATGTTGGTCCAACAACAGCCATGGCCTATATCGAAGAAACTGAAAAACAAATGGCTGCAATCGGCATTGGGCAAATTGCCTCCATTCATGGACGTTATTATGCCATGGATCGCGACAAACGATGGGACCGTGTAGCACTCACTTACAATGTATTAGTTGATGGAGTCGGCCAATCAGCTGAGAGTGCTAAAGGTGGCGTAACTGAATCATATGAACGCGAGGTAACCGATGAATTTGTTATACCTTTTAGTGTTCAACAGCATGGAGAAGCGGTGGCGACAATTGGTGATAATGACGCTGTTATTTTCTTCAACTTCCGTCCTGACCGAGCGATTCAACTGTCTAAAGTGTTTACGAATAATGATTTCGATGGCTTCGCCTTATCGGCAAAACATCCTAGAAATTTAAAATTCGTATCTTTCACTCATTATAGTGATGAAGTGAACGCACAAGTTGCCTATGCCAATGACAATTTAAAAAATACGATTGGTGAAGTATTAGCTTCTAATGGCAAAACACAGCTTCGTATTGCAGAAACAGAAAAGTATCCCCATGTTACGTTCTTTATGAGCGGAGGACGTGAAGACAAATTCGCTGGTGAAGAGCGTATTTTAATTGCCTCTCCAAAAGTAGCGACATACGATTTAAAACCAGAAATGAGTGCTTATGAAGTAACAGAAGCATTACTTGCAGAGATTGCTGCAGATAAATTCGACGGTATTTTATTGAATTTTGCTAACCCAGATATGGTTGGGCATAGTGGGATGTTAGAACCAACGATTAAAGCAATCGAAGTAGTAGATGAATGTTTAGGTAAAGTAGTAGATGCCCTTCTTGCAAAAGGTGGCGCAGCTATTATTACAGCTGACCATGGTAATTCTGATGAAGTTATGACTTTAGAAGGACAGCCAATGACAGCTCATACAACAAATCCTGTTCCAGTGATTGTGACAAAATCAAATTTAATGTTAAGAAATGGTGGTATTTTAGCCGATTTGGCGCCTACCATGTTAGAATTATTAGAGGTGTCACAACCTATTGAAATGACAGGTAAATCATTAATTGAAAAAGAGGAGAATTAATTATGCCATTTATTACACAGATTTATGCGCGCGAAGTTTTAGACTCACGTGGGAACCCAACAGTAGAAGTAGAAGTATTTACGGAATCAGGCGCTTTTGGCCGTGCAATCGTGCCATCTGGTGCATCTACAGGTGAATACGAAGCGGTAGAATTACGCGACGGTGACAAATCACGTTACCTAGGCAAAGGTGTATTAAAAGCAGTTGAAAATGTAAATACAATAATTGCAGAAGAATTAGAAGGTAACTTCTCAGTTCTTGACCAAGTTGTGATCGACAAAGCTTTAATCGAGCTTGACGGCACAGAAAACAAAGGAAAGCTAGGCGCTAATGCAATTTTAGGCGTATCAATGGCAGTGGCACATGCTGCGGCAGATTATTTAGATGTACCTCTTTATCAATATCTTGGCGGTTTCAACTCAAAACAATTACCAGTCCCTATGATGAACATCATAAATGGAGGCGCTCACGCTGACAACAACGTAGATATTCAAGAATTCATGGTAATGCCTGTAGGCGCTGAAAGTTTCCGTCATGCACTACGCATGGGAGCTGAAATTTTCCATAACTTAAAAGCCGTATTAAAAGACAAAGGCTACAATACAGCTGTCGGTGATGAAGGCGGTTTTGCACCAAACCTTGGTTCAAACGAGGAAGCAATTACAGTAATTCTTGAAGCAATCGAAAAAGCTGGCTATAAAGCAGGTGAAGAAGTGAAACTTGCAATGGATGTTGCTTCATCTGAGTTATTCAACAAAGAAGATGGCAAATACCACTTAGATGGTGAAGGCGTTGTGAAAACTTCTGAGGAAATGGTTGATTGGTACGATGAGTTAACTGCTAAGTATCCAATTATCTCTATCGAAGACGGCTTAGACGAAAATGACTGGGCTGGTCATAAGTTATTAACAGATCGTATTGGCTCTCGCGTACAATTAGTAGGTGATGACCTATTCGTAACGAATACGAAAAAATTAGCTGCTGGTATTGAGCAAAGTGTAGGGAATGCCATCCTAATTAAGGTAAACCAAATCGGTACATTAACAGAAACATTTGAAGCAATTGAAATGGCAAAACGTGCTGGCTATACAGCTGTTATCTCTCACCGTTCAGGTGAATCTGAAGATGCTACAATTGCTGATATTGCAGTGGCAACAAACGCTGGTCAAATTAAAACAGGTGCTCCATCTCGTACAGACCGTGTGGCGAAATACAACCAACTTCTTCGCATTGAAGATCAACTTGGTGAAACAGCAGAGTATTTAGGGTTAAATTCTTTCTATAATTTAAAATAATATTAACTATATGTGATGTTTAATTGCTTGGTACATTTTGTATGCCGAGCAGTTCACTAAAATAAGTTGTCTCAAAAGTATAGCAATGCTTTTGAGGCAATTTTTTTATTGGCATAAGCAAACTATTATTCAAAAATTGCAGTTGAAAAACCAGACTATTGCAGCACATGCTGAAGAATGGTCAGTAACGTATAGGAAGTATTGCGTTAGAGAATAAGGGACATATTCATTGAAATATTGTACACAAAAGGGTCAGTTCTAAGTGATAAATAGCATCACTTAGGACTGACCCTGCTTTTGTTTAAGGCTGTTCCCAATATTTGTCTAGTTCCTGATTTAGATATACCCAGCCTTTCCACGCAATATGAATGGTATCCATAATGAAATATGGATCGTACTCGTGGTCAGAGAAATCGACATAAGGAACATCAGCAGCTGTTAACACTTGCTCCATTTTTTTATAGTATTCCTGACGACGATCTTGTGGATATTCTGCGTAGTCGTACCAGCGACCATTGACTGGAATAGACACAAATAGAGGCTTAGCACCGGCATCTTTCAGCACATCGATGACTAGCTGAAAGTCCTGGTATTCTGGTGACTCTGTATAGTCCACATGTTTTCGGAAGCCCTCTAACTTTTTAAGATTGGAATTTTCCAGTCGTTTGTAAAACTTATTTTCGATCATTAATTCATTGGATACACGTTTTTGACCATATGCTTCCGCATGCTGTAGTTGCTGTTCAAATGTTTGATTCGTAATAAGCTTGTCATTACTTTTTAAATTATGAGAAGTACTAGGAAAAAGAGAGTAGTATAAATCCTTTTTCTCCAGTAAAGCCTTTTGCACACGGCCTGCCATCATTGCAAGACGTCCTACAATCGGCCTTTCCTTACCGTCAGACATTTTAAATTGATACATAGCTCTTAACAAATGGTCCCGCTTTACCGTATCGAACTGTAGCAGACGCTCCATGGCATCATTTCGAAGCTTTGGATCAATCTCTTTGTTAAAAGCTAAATCATAGGCATGTAGCATGGAATAGTTAGGTGAAAAATGAAGCTCTTCCATCCCTTTTGCTGTAAACCATTGTGGCGAAATGATAAAGACAATCTTTTTATCTTTTAAATTTCCCTCTTGGGCAGCAAAATTTAAAAAGTGCGTAATGGACTGCATACCGCCACGGCCAATCATAAATGTAGAATAGGGAGCATCCGTCGCACGTACGTAATTATAAGGGTGAAAGGGATCGAAACGATTCAACTCTGAAGACCCATATAATGGCATCGAATTAGACTCTTGTAACATGCGTTCCTGTAAATACATGCCTTGAAACATCAGAGGGGCCATACTGGTCTTTGCCTGCTCTACATGTGCATCTGAAATCCACGCCTTTATCCAAGAATTAGGAAAGAATACAAAGGCAGCAAATAGAACAAATGCTACTAAAAGTGATAAGAAACCCTTTTTTATCATTGTCTTTCAGCTAATTTCGCAGCAATACGATTTGGCGTGTTCCATTCCTCACGATTAAAATCTGTGATAGGTACAGAGATATCAAAGCGATTTTCAATTTCTACTAATAGATTGATTGTGCCAAAAGAATCAAGAAGTCCTTCTTCAAATAAATCCATGTCAGGGTTTTCTAAAACTACATCATCCTCACATAAGTCTACGAGCATTTCGAGTATTTGTTGTTTTTCCATTTTAGTAATTCTCCTTTAGTGTTTAAAATAATTGACCTGAAAAAATATAGAAACCAAAACAAACCGCATTAAAAGTGATAAATATGCCTAAAGCATGCGTCCATTTATTTTTTGGCCAGCGCTTATGTTTTTTGTTCCAGCGTTCAAATTTATCGAAGCTAATGATTAGCATGGCATGATATAGTCCGTACACGACATAGTGCCATTCGAGTCCATGCCAAATACCCATTAAAAAGAACAGCAAAAAGAAGCCGATATATGAAATTGCGTACTTGTTTTTAATCCATTTTTTTTTCGTCATCCACAGTACAAACCGCATATATACATAGTCCCTAAACCAGAAAGAAAGACTCATATGCCAGCGATTCCAGAAATCTTTAATATTACGACTTGTAAATGGTCGGTTAAAGTTAATAGGTGTTTGAATGCCCATAATGCGACTGACACCAACAGCAAATGCACTGTAACCTGCAAAATCGAAAAACAAATAAAAACTATACATATACATATACGCTATATGCCCTTGAAAAGGTGTCAAATAATTATACGTATGGTTGGGTAAATAGATAAGCGTATAATTATAAATGAGGTAAGCTAAGATAAATTTATATAGAAAACCTACAAATATATAATTAATGCCGCTTAACAGTAGCTTTTGATAATCATTAGCAGAAGGTACTGTTTGCATGTCTTTGTAAAAGCGTCGCCAGCGATCAATTGGACCAGATGATACTGTTGGGAAGAACAATAAGAAGTAAGTAAGTTCCACCACAGAAATTTTGTCTTTTATCAGGCCATCACGCGTTTCTAAAATCATTTGTACGGATTTAAAGGTAATGTAGGAAACACCAAGAAAGCCAAACAAATGATGAAGGCCGAGTATTGGTAGCACCTTTACAAGTACCAGTGGGAAAATAGAAAGTAATACGGCTATGACAAATACAATACCGCTGTTTTTTTGCAACCGATACTTTTGGTACGTAATAATAAGTATTAACTGAAATAAGGTGAAGAGTACGAGCGAAACAGTTCCATTTATAGAATGGCCAAAAATAATGGCTAAAATGAGTATGGAAATGAAAATATTATAGCGTTTGGCTGATTTCCCTCTTAGCCCTAATAGAATGGTAGGCATTAACAAAATACTAATTATGATAAAGAAAATTATATTTCCATAAGGCGTCATACTTTCTCCATAACCGCCAATCCTTTACGATCAACTTTACCATTGGTATTTAAGGGTAAGGAATCAATGTATATGAATTTTTTTGGAATCATATAGGAAGGTAATCGTTCTGATAATAATGATTTAAGCTGCTTTGTCATCTTGAAAGCCGATTCTAAAAGCTGTTCACGGAGAACAACATAAGCACTTAGCGAAACAATGTCATCCCCTTTTAAAACAGGTACAACTACACATCCATTTACAGGAGATAGATCGCCAATCTGTTTTTCTATCTCTTCAATTTCTAATCGGTAGCCATGCAATTTCACCTGAAAATCCTTACGCCCAGCAAAGAATAGGTAGCCATCCTTTTCATAGCCAATATCACCTGTTTTATAAATCCGTGCGCCCTCTACTGAAGGGAACGCTTTTGCCGTTAAGTCGGGTGCTCCAAGATAGCCTGCACTTACAGTTGGCCCAGATATGATGATTTCGCCATTGTCGTGTAAGGATAAATTAGGCTCAGACATAGGAGCAATTGGTAACTGTTCAAATCGTTGTAGAAGTTCTTTTGTTACCTCCACATATGAAACTGCAACCGTTGTTTCAGTCGGTCCATATAAATTGAAGATAGATGCTTGTGGAAAACGTAACATTAATTCTTTGACGACTTTTTTTGGTAAAACCTCTCCACAGAACAGGAATGTATTTAATTGTGGCATTAATCCCTGATGCCAATCCTTATTCATTAAACACATTTTGGCAAAAGAAGGAGTGGAAGTCCAAACACCTATCCCTGAGTCCGCTAAATCATCGAATAATGATTTTGGATTAGCTATTTGTTCGTGGGTAATGGCGTAAAGCGTGTGACCTCCTACTAGTGCAGGATACAAATCCATCACAGATAAATCAAAGGAATAGGGAGCTTGATTTAGAAATACACCTGATTGCTGAATAGGGAAGTGATTATTCATCCAAACGACAAAATGTGCTAAATTATCTGCTGTAATTTGAACACCTTTAGGCTTACCTGTAGAGCCTGACGTGTAAATGATGTAATGAATGTCATGATTCTTTACCCAAGTGGCAGGCTGAGTTGAAGTAGTTGTTGTTCGTGTTACAGCATCCCTTACTGCTATTACAGGAATTGATAGGGGCGTACTTAATTCCTCCGTAGTGAGTAGCAGGCAAGCTTCAGATGCTTCGATAATGACCTGAAGGCGCTCCATTGGTGTGGAGGAATCGACGGGTACATAAGGATGCCCTGATTTAACGGCGCCTAAAAAAGCAACAATTTGTAAAGGGGACATATGCCCGTAAACAATAATAGGCTGTTGGTTTTTTAATTCTAGAGCCATTAAATGATGTGCTAAACAATCCGAGTAATCCCAAAGTTCACCATACGTTAATGATTCATTACTGGTACGATAAGCAGGATGATTCGGGTTTTGTAGGGCCACATTTTGAATAGCGGCTAATACACTTAACATAATAAAATCTCCTTTTTCTAAAATTCCGTATATATAAAAGGCCCAGCGTTCATATCATGGAAACCATGAATCAGAAACAGCAGTACCAAAACGATGAAATAAAACAGCGTATAACCTATAAAACGACAATACTCATTATTTTTGATGGATTGCATTTATCCACCTCCGATTTTGAAAAAATGTAAAAAATAACAACTTGTGTAAATATACTAGATTTCGTCATGTTTTTTCAAGTTATTTTTGTATATTTATTTTTAACACTGTTTTGACGGTATGTGTAGAAAAATGTTGCAAATTAATAGAGAATTCATAAAATAGTAAGATTAATTTAAGATTAAATTAAGATTCTTTGGAAGTAGATAGATATGAAGGAGAATGAGGGAATATTTCAGAAAAATAGTGTGTCTTATTTTATACGAAAACTATACGAAGGACAATGACTTGAAGGAAGAAAGAATGCGATGTCCTCAGTTGAGAAAACTGATAACATCGCATGCAAGTTTATTTGACCCCGCTTTAACGGTCAGTAAGCCGCTCATCATGGTCCGAACAACTGACCGTAAAAGCCCGATTGGTTCAACTAACAATCAGTAGTTCACTGATTGTAGTTTCACTTTATCGTATTTAATACTTTTTCTGATACGTAGAATTCTGAGCCATTGTAGACATTAATTGTATCAAAAGTTTGCGTTTTTGAAGTTGCTTCACCATTCGTTGAAACTTGATCATAAATCACTATATTCTTGTTAACGGGAATAGTTACTGTCATATCGCCTTTTTTAGCAATAAATTTTGGGTTCTCTGTATCAGCCAGGTCAATTTTTGTTGTGAAGCCTTTTGCTGTTAATTCTTTCGTTGCCGGTTTGTATAAATTGTCCGTAAGCTTTGCTAAATCAAAGTCCATAAACTGAGCCATTGCATGGGCTAAATCAGTATTTTCTACAAGACCAGTCACTTTTGATGGACCGAATGAGTATAAGAATACATCCTCACCAGTATGACCACCAGTTGTAAAGCCGATGTTTGCACGGTTCGCCAGCATTTTTACCATCTCACTGCCTAAATCTTTAGCCGATTTTAACGTTGAAAGCTCGTCCTCTGTTAAATTGTCTAAACCGTATAATGCAGCTACTTCTACCAGATTTGATTTGTCTTCTTTTAATTGACTGAGCGCACCTTCAACTGTCATTGTTGCTTTTTTCAATGGGTCGATATAGGCAGAGACAGGTATGCTTGAATACGTACTTGTTGTATTGGCATTTCCCATCGTAATACCGCTATTACCGTGGTCTGTTACGGCGATGACCATCGTGTTACTATCTTCTTTAGCGAAGTCAATGGCTTCTTTGACAGCATCATCGAACGATAAAATATCACTAATCATGCCGATTGTATCGTTGGCATGTGCTGCCCAGTCTACCTTACTACCTTCCACAAATAGGAAGAATCCGTCCTCGTCTTTTTTTAGCGTATCAATTGCTTTGTTTGTCATTTCAGCAAGAGTTGGCTCAGAGGCTCTCGTTTTCTCACGGTCTAAATCATAGGCAAGTGCACTTGGTGCAAAGCTGCCCCAAATTTTAGCTGATTGACTATTTAGTAGCTCGTCTCGTGTTTTAACAAGCGCGTAATTCTTCTCTTGTAAGACGTTCACTAAATTTTCGCCATCTTTGCGTGCATTCTTCGTTGTACCTGGTGAGAGCGATTCTAAACCGCCGCCTAATACAACATCAATGTTTTGATAAACCTGTTGCTCAGCTATGTCGCCGTATTGACTTCTATTTTTAACATGAGCAGAAAAACCTGCTGGTGTTGCATGTTGAATCTCTGAAGTGGAAATCAATCCAGTTGCTTTACCCTGTTGTTTCGCTCCTTCTAAAACATTGGCTACAGGTTTAAAGCCATCTTCTTTCGCAATCTGCTCTAGCCCCGGAGAGTTGATGACAGATGGTAAAACACCCACGTATTTATCATTGGATTTATGTCCAGTTGCTAACGCCGTTGCTGCAGGAGCCGAGTCTGTGATAGCTGATTCAGCGGAGTACGTACGCATAGCACCCGTTAAAATTTCGTCCATTGCCAAGGCTTCACCTTTATACCAACGGGAAAGAGTGATGGCATTATTACTGCTACCATCCATTACGAGCATAATAACATTCGTTGGTTTTTTCACTTCTGCGGCTTGTACTTCTGGTAGTGTGATGCTAAGCGACGATAAGGTAATAGCGCTTGCTAAAAACAATGAACTCCATTTTTTTGAGTATTTCATGATTTTCCTCCTTATAGGTGAATTCGTTACTAATTGTAAAGGAGTAATGTAAAGAGAAAATGATAGATTTGTTAATAGATTATGGTAATTTTGTTAAAGTTAATATATCTGTTTATTATGGAAGTATTTTTTTACTAACCTCACCGTCAATTGTTTCATAGTAAAGTACATCATTTTCTGTGTAGAGATTAAGCACTTCCTGCTCAAGCAAAACTTCCTCCTGTCCATTACTCGTAAGAATTTTTGTTAAATAGCCTGCGTTATCATAATCACTACAATAGATAGCATCATGATGGACAGCTAAATAGTAGCACGATGTATCTGTAATTTGCTTATTACTATTGGTTGTTAAATCATACTTATAAACCTTGCCGTCCTGAATGTCGTTATAATAAATCGCTTTATTTTCTGTATCTGCATACCACATATTATGCATAAAAGCATAGCCATCGCTTGTTGCAGCATGATAGTTTTCCGTTTGCCAAAGATGATCTGTGCTTAGTTTTTCATCATTTAATAAAAAATATTCGTAGGAAATTGCATACGGTTCATTAGCGTCGATGTCATTCCAAGTTGTATCAACATGGTACCAATCATCATCGACATTCACTAAATTCCAGGCATGCAATTCGTCGTCGCTATAGCCATATACGTAGTCTGCTTCAAGACCAGCAGCTAAAAATAAACGA
Organism: Lysinibacillus sphaericus OT4b.31; assembly: GCF_000392615.1. Lineage (GTDB taxonomy): Bacteria > Bacillota > Bacilli > Bacillales_A > Planococcaceae > Lysinibacillus > Lysinibacillus sphaericus_B. The sequence goes on from NZ_KB933398.1 coordinate 463,550, forward strand.
TATGCTAATAATGCGTAAGCTTGACAAACGCCAGTGCCATCTTGAATAAGCTCATAAACTGTCTGTCCTTCTGTAACGCCTTCTTCTGTATAAGTGGCTAGCAAAACGACGTAATCATTGACCGCCTTCGCTCGTTCAAAATCGTTCATATCAGCTGAAATATATGTATTCACAAAGTTTTTAACATACGCATCGATATGTGCTTCTTTTTCTACATCTGTTAAATAGGTTATCTTAAATTCAACAGAAAATCCTTTATCCTCTTCCCAATATGTCCATTGATAGTCAAGGAAATAACCAGCAGTATAGGGATTCACATAAGAAAGTAAACTCGTAATATCATTAAGCTGCTGCTCAAAAGCATCGCTCTTTAGTTTCCCTCTATACGTTACTTCAAAGTCTTTATCAAAATTTGCAATATGCTGTTCTATTTTTTTTATGAATTGCAACAGTGCAGGATCTTCGTCAAACAATGTAGTAGAAAAAAGATCATTGGTTGATAGATTAGTGGATAAGGCCTTACTTTCAGGTTGCTTTAGCTCTTCGCCATCTTCCGCAGTGTCTAGTGAATCCTCAACTTCTACTTTCTCTTGAAGTGTATCGACATCGTGTGCACAAGCAACAAGTAAGCTTACAAGACAACTGAACAGTAGTAGCGATATTTTGTTCTTCATACATAACCCTCCTGTTTTTTTCATTTTAATCCATTTTATTCTAGAAGGTTAGCGCCGTAATGTCTATTTTATAGGAAATCTACTAAAGATAGACAAATATTGTGATTTTGTGTTCTTAGATTGTCATCGTACCCTTTTTTTGTTATAATGTAGTGTGTTGTGATGTTTCAAAGTTCGGGAGGTGCAGTAGATGCATACAGTAGTATTAGTATCATTAGTTGTCGTATCATTAGCATTGGTTGTTGTTGTATTACTTCAATCAAGTAAAAGTGCAGGCTTGTCAGGTGCCATCTCGGGTGGAGCTGAACAACTATTTGGCAAACAAAAAGCACGTGGTATGGATTTAATTCTTCACCGTGCAACAATTGTGTTAGCAGTATTATTTTTTATTTTAGCAATCGCTATTACAAAAATCTAATAGTTGAAGATGTATCGCCTAACCACGCATGGTTGGGCGTTTTCTTTTATCTACATACTAAAGAAGATTCTACCTTAATAGCTGACAAGATGACTGTGATTGTCCTTCATTGTCAGTGAGTGTTTATACATCGACTGAGTGGCTAAACACCATGTTGATCAAAGCCTCCGGACGCAATTACGCAAATGTGTAATTGATCTGGCTATAATAGATATAATATGTATTAGGATGAAGGAGAGCACGCAATGAACAAATCACTATCTCAGCCATTTTTCTTTCAAGCAGGACCGCGTGCAGTATTATTACTGCATGGGTTTACGGGGAGCTCTGCAGATGTGCGTATGCTTGGACGATTTTTAGAGAAGAAAGGGTATACTACATTAGCACCTCATTATAAAGGTCACGGTGTGGAACCTGAAGAACTAATCACAACTGGCCCAGCGGACTGGTGGCAGGATGTTGTAGCGGCCTACCAACAATTACAGGAAGCGGGTTACCGAGAAATTGCCGTAGCGGGACTTTCACTAGGCGGTGTAATGGCCTTAAATGTTGCCCTGAATAATCCTGTTAAGGGCATCATTACGATGTGTGCGCCTATGACAATGCGGACAACCGATATCATGTTCGAAGGTGTATTAAAATATGCCAAAGACTATAAAAAATACGAAGGAAAAAATGAAGCACAGATTGATGCTGAAGTTTCTTTAATTGCAGAGAAAGGAATGCCTTCTTTGCAAGACTTACGTAATTTTATCTCGCAGACACGTAAAGACATCGATATGATTTATGCGCCAATTTTTGTCGTTCAAGCTACAAATGATGAGGTAATTGACACAGAATCTGCCAACATTATATATAATCAAACTGAGTCACTTGAAAAACACATCAAGTGGTATGAAAACTCAAAGCATGTTATTACATTAGATCAGGAAAAAGAGCAATTACATGATGATATTTATCGTTTTTTAGAAAGCTTAAATTGGGCAGACTAATATGTAGAGTTAGGATTTTCACAAGAAGGAGGGAATATGTATGACAGAACATAAAGATTCACTACAAAGTCGTTTAGTCGATTTTTTCGGTGAAGAAGAATATAAGCCATTAACAGTTGGTGAAATCGAGGACGAATTTGGCTTTGAGGATGCTGAAGAATTTAAAGAACTAGTCAAAACACTCGTGCGTATGGAGGGACAAGGTTTAGTAGTCCGCTCACGTTCAAATCGCTATGGCTTACCAGAACGTATGAATTTAATGCGTGGTAAATTTATCGGACATGCAAAGGGCTTTGGCTTTGTTGCACCTGATATTGAAGGAATGGATGATGTGTTCATTCCACCGCACGAAGTAAATGGTGCGATAAATGGGGATACGGTACTTATTCGTGTGTTAAAGGAATCATTCGGTGATCGCCGTGAAGGAACAATTACGAAGGTAGTTGAACGTGGACAAACGAAATTTGTTGGCACATTCCAAGCAAACCGAGGTTTTGGCTTCGTCGTTTTAGACGACAAAAAACTGCCAATGGATATCTTCATTGCCAAGGGCGATACATTAGGAGCTGTTGATGGACATAAGGTTGTTGTGGAAATAGCCACATGGCCAGAAGACTTAAAATCAGCAACAGGCTATATTACAAAAATTTTAGGACACAAAAATGATCCAGGTGTGGACATCCTGTCTATTTTATATAAACATGACATTCCACCAGAATTCCCAGACGAAGTAGTTACGGCTGCACAAAGAGTGCCTGATGAAATTTCACAAGCTGATTTAATGGGACGTCGTGATTTACGTCATGAAACGATTGTCACAATTGATGGAGCAGATGCAAAAGACTTAGATGATGCTGTAACAGTAACGAAAAATGTGGACGGTACTTACAAACTTGGCGTACATATTGCAGATGTTAGCTATTATGTAACACAAGGTTCTGTGCTAGATATCGAAGCATATGATCGTGCGACAAGTGTATATTTAACTGACCGCGTTATTCCGATGATTCCACATCGACTATCGAATGGTATTTGTTCATTAAACCCACACGTAGATCGTTTAACGCTGTCCTGTGAAATGATTATTGATGCGAATGGTAATGTAATTTCACATGAAATTTTCCAAAGTGTAATTAAAACAACGGAACGCATGACATACACAGACGTCTATAAGATATTAGAGGAGCAAGATGAAGCACTTATTGCTCGTTATGAACCACTTGTTCCAATGTTTAAAAACATGGCCGAACTTTCTAAGATATTACGCCATAAACGTGAAATGCGCGGCGCAATTGACTTTGACTTTAAGGAGTCTAAGGTAATTGTCGATGAGGATGGTTGGCCAGTCGATATCGAGTTGCGTGAACGTACTGTGGCAGAGAAATTAATAGAAGATTTCATGCTGGCAGCCAACGAAACAGTTGCCGAACATTTCCACTGGATGAATGTCCCGTTCCTATACCGTATTCACGAAGATCCAAAGCCAGAAAAACTACAACGTTTCTTTGAATTTGTCACGAACTTCGGTATTTTAATTAAAGGTACAGGAAATACCGTGCATCCTAAGGCATTACAAGATGTCTTAACGGCAATTGAAGGTATGCCAGAAGAGCCTGTTATTTCAACAATGCTCCTACGTTCGATGCAACAGGCGAAATATTATCCTGAAAGCATAGGCCACTTTGGTCTATCAACGGATTTCTATACGCATTTCACTTCACCGATTCGTCGTTATCCGGACTTAGTGGTACATCGTTTAATCCGTACGTATTTAATTAACAAGGATACATCAAGAGAGACGGTTGCACAGTGGGGCATGGCAATGGATGAAATTGCTGACCATACTTCGGAGCGTGAACGTCGTGCTGTTGATGCAGAACGTGATACAGATGCACTGAAGAAAGCACAATATATGTCCGATAAAATTGGTGAAGAGTTTGAGGGCATTGTCTCTTCCATTACGAACTTTGGGATGTTCATTGAGCTACCAAACACCATTGAAGGACTCGTACACATCAGCAATATGACCGATGATTATTACCGTTTCGATGATCGTCAAATGATTATGATCGGTGAACGTACAAACCGTCAATTCCGCATTGGGGATGAAGTAACAGTACGTGTAGCGAATGTTATCATTGAGGAATCATCTATTGACTTCGAAATCGTCGGGATGGTAACGTCGTATGGACGTACTCGTAAAACAACACCGACCGTTATCCATGCACGTAAAAATTATAACGACAACAAGGATGGCCGCAAAGGACGTCGCGATGATGATACTAAATCAGTGCGAGGTGATTCTTCGAAACGTGGAGACTCAAACAAACGCGGCGATTCATCTAAACGCAGCGACTCATCGAAACCTGGAGAGCGACGTGAAAGTGATCGCGATCCACGTGGTCGTCGCAAAGATGGCTCAAGCCCAGGTCCTAAAAAAGGCGTAAAACAAAAGCAAAAGTTCTACGAGGGCGTTGCTAAAAAAGGTAAAAAGAAAAAATCAAAACGATGATAACAAAAGGCGAAAAGCATCCATTTACCTCGGCAGTGCTGGAGTATACTTGTACTTTATATGCATATGTACACCGTGGGTGGGTGCTGGAAGCTAGATAAAATTCAGAAGGCGAAAGTGCGCTTTATGGCACTTTCGTTTATGTGATTATAATCCTGTGTGGGCAGGTATCATCCTGCTCCACCTTTGAATAGAGGGTGAATCGTATGGCAAAAGGTGCTGGAAAAGTATTAGCACAAAACAAAAAGGCAGGGCATGACTACTTCATTGAAGAGACGATTGAAGCAGGCATGGTACTTACGGGGACAGAAATTAAATCAATTCGTGCCGGCAAAGTCCAATTAAAGGATTCCTACGTAAGAATCAGTAGTGGCGAAGCATGGATTAGCAACATGCATGTCAGCCCGTTTGACCAAGGGAACCGTTTCAACCACGACCCACTGCGCTCTCGCAAATTACTCTTGCATAAAAAGCAAATCGGTGAGCTAGTCGGTGCAGTAAAGCGGGACGGCTACACAATTGTCCCATTGAAAATGTACCTGAAGGACGGCTATGCCAAGCTCCTAATTGGCGTTGGTAAAGGGAAAAAAGACTACGACAAGCGTAACGACATGCGCAAAAAAGAAGCAAAACGCGAAATGGAACGTGTTTTCAAGGCAAACAATCAAGTTTAAGAGAATCACAGCTCACCATACGATGTGGTGAGCTTTTTTTGTTTGTGGGATGTGATTGGCGGAGGGAGTGTGGAGTGGTGGATAGAGAGGTTGAACTGACGGATAGAGTGGCCAAAGTGACGGATAGAACGGTTGAACTAACGGATAGAGAGCTACAATTGATGGATAGAAAGCCGTAACTGACGGATAGCGAACTCAAACTGACGGTCACAACTTGGAAATAGCCGACTTTAAGTTCTAAATATAGGGTTAGAAAATATAATAAAGAACGAACTGGCAGCTAGCGATTTAAGGAGGAGAAACGATACTTACGATTAAGCGGAAATTAATGTTTGTGGAAATGGAGCATATTTACTTTGCGGAACAATGTGACGATATAAAAGAAAATAAAAAACTAGTTTGCTATACACAAACGAAGCGACCTGAGCAAAAACTTGAAGGCCATACGACATTGCAAATAATCTTGCAGCAAGAGGAGGACGTGTTATTAGCTGATTTATCGAAAATGAATCGCTACATGCTTCGGCGTGCAAAAAAGGAGCCTTATCAAATCATTGTTAAAGAACAGCCAACAGATTTAGAGCTACAGGAATTTCAGCAATTTTACAATGCATTTGCAAAAATGAAGGATACAAACCGCGTGCGTAAATTTCATATGCAAACCTTAAAACTTCTCCGTGAAAAAGGTGCATTGGTCTATACAAAGTTGCAAAATAATGAAGGTGATGCACTATGCTATCGTATTTACATTGTAGATGGCGATATGGCATTGAATCTATACACGGGTACGGCTGCCTGGATAAAAGATCGACCCGATTTAAAGCAGCAAATACGTTTTGCCAATCGTTACTTACTGTGGGAAAATATCATGATGTTCCGAAACAGAGGCTTTGCTCGCTATGATTTCGGTGCATTGACAAACAAAGAAGAAATCAAAGAATTTAAGCTGGGCTTTGGCGGGCAAGAAGTGGATGTCTATTTTGGCTATCTCACAGACTCCATGATAGGAAAGCTATTTTTACAATTGAGAAAGCTGAAATTTAAGGTAGTGAAATAATCATCCAAGGCGGCGCACTTGAAGTGTCGCTCTTTTTGTTCTATAATATGAATTACTGATTGCCAGATTTAATGGAAGCGTACTTTTGGCTCCCACCGTACTAGAAGAAATTCTAGCCTACTTGAATGCTTTTCTTTTTGGAAAGCTATAAAGGTTACAAGACACGACTAGTCAAGGAAATGAACGAGCAAGTACCACAGCATACATCAGTACATGAGGATGCGAGTGAGTGAATGGACGAAGACATACGATGTGTATTGTAAGCCATATCAAGGGGACGTTACGGATTCGACAGGGATGGTTCAAGCTTTAGTCGCGCGTCGGAGGTCTCGGCTCCGTCATCAACGGAAGTTATATAATAACTGGCAAACAACAAAACTTAGCTTTCGCAGCGTAAGCTCTTAAGCGCTCTGCCTATGCATCGCCCATGTGCATAACGTAGGGCCCAACTTTAGTGGGATACGGTCGGTGGTACCACCTGAGTCACCGGCAAGAGATTTCCAGGTTAGCGTACAGGACGCCTGTTTGTCGGCATAATGCTACGTGAAATGCGAATAGGCAAACTACACGCGTAGAAGCTGAAGTATTGGAGTCTTTGGACGCGGGTTCGACTCCCGCCGTCTCCATAATACGGAATCAAATGATTTCAATGAGTGTAATTTTAAGTATATTTTTGCCGTTTTGGCAAGGATATACTTAATTTTATTTTAGGCAAGGTTATACTTAAAAAATTCATGCATGTGATATTAGTGTGTGAAAGGAACCATAAAATTTCCGTTTGGAAACTTTATGGTTCCTTTTATCTTAAAAGACTAAACATTATTTTATTTTTTCAAATCCATAATAGTATTGCTCAATATCCATTTCTGTACAAGCTTCTCTATTCTTGGTAGTTCTTTATGACATTTGCCTTTTATAAAAAAAGAGGTCTTCTTTAACGGATGCATTAGTAAAAAGGACAGCGTCGTATAGACGTTGTCCTTAATTAAAAGTACTTTTGTTAAAACTCTTTTCTAAGTCTCCCGCTTAATTGTGCATAAATCCGAGAGATTTGCTCTTCTCATGCCCCATAGCATATTCATTAGAAATAAAGTTGTTTAAATCGATATGAATAAAATTTTTTAAAAATTGCTCTTATTTCCTTGAAGTCCTAATCTAGAAGTAAATATAGATTACTAGGTTTCATGCTGGGAAATCAAGTGATTTGTCATTCTAAAAAAATATATAAATGCTAATCATAGTGATGACGTAACATAATAACCCGACTACTCTATAAATTTACGGAGAGCTTTTGGTCAGTATCTCGAAAATCGGAGGGACTATTAAATATTATTGAGACATCGTCTAAGCTCAGTGAATTTTTACTTATTATAGACTTTATAACCTCTAAACCTATCTTCTCTGAGAACTGGTTTTTTTCTGTTGAAAGAAATCGCTCAGAAGCTTTATCATATAAAGATTTTAGCTTAGGTATTAAGTGACTGTATAAATAGATAATAAAGAAAATATCATTATCCTCAGCATCAAGAAGTTTCAATTTTTGTGATTGACTTACATAAATCTGTGTATTAGACTCATAATCAATTGCGAAAACAATGTCTATATCTTCGTTTCGAAGTCTAGCGGTAATTGTCCTCAATATTTCACCGTTACTTATAAAAGCTTTAGTTATAATCAGTTCCGATGTTTGATCAGAAATTCCCTTAAAGACGTTATGCTCATCTGCCGTGTTCCCGATAAACCCGCCAATATTCATCAAATTAAGACCCTCACCCAGGGAACCATTGTTTTCAATAAACTGAAAAAAGAGCCAGTTAAATAAATCTGAAGGTATCTCATATTCTTTATCAGCATTAGCTATGAAACTTGTCCCGACTAGTTGTCTTACCCTCACTTGGTGAGCATCATTTGATGAGCAAATAATTAAGTGAACAGAGTTATTAAACGACATGAAGTAGGTTACTACTTGAGTGTAATTTACTCTTTGCGTTTTCGGGAGAATATTCCCATTTGAGTCTTTTTTTCTTCTTTTTGGATATTCAATATTTGCAGTAGCACTAAAGTACTCTACACATAATTCCTTCTCTTCTTGATTTTCACCTATCGTCTGTGATTTGAGTTCATTAGGTTCAGATATATCTCCCCAAGTATAATAAAAGTTTTTCTCATCTTCTGGCAAACTACTAATTAGTTTACCGTCACGTTTTGAAACCATTAGAGGCTCAGCAAAACTTCTATTTAAAATATTTATTTTTACATCGTCCAAACTGTTTATCCCTGTCAGTTTGAACAATTTACAGGTTATTTTAGAGCTTGTCAATCTACATCCCCCTCACAGTTTACTTTCAATGGTTCATATTTAACTGATAATAGATAACCAGAAAGAGTTTTTCCAAGTTTCCCAAACTTAGTAGATACAATTACATAGTCCAAATAAGTTTCTGCACTCTTAACTCGTATTGGCTTAACTTTAAACCGCTCGTTTAATTTATGGGATTTCCCACTAAACGTTCTCCCTTTAATATCTATTTTCCCCAGCAAATCTACGGAGATCTTTCTTTCATAAATATTAAAAACCTGATTCGCTTCACAATCCCACCTATCTGAATAGGAAACATCTATTAACTCAGGGTTAAAATAAACATCCAGTGTAACTCCTAATTTTTTTATTAATAAGTTTGATAGCTGACCCTTAGGTTGAAGAGTAATTTCTATTTCAACGTCCTGGGAGTCGTATTCATAATTAGAAGGAGTAAATTTGATGGTTTCTTTTTTTCTCCCATTAATTATCGTAATAAGGGTAACATCCATCTTTTTAATTATCGAAGTAATTGCTGACCATAAATATGATATTAAAATAGAGAGTAACCCAATTAATAATGTTATTACAGCACTAAGTACAGTTTTTTTCAGTACATCATTCTCATATCCTAGCTTATCTAAAATATTGTAAATTAGATTTTGATTGCTAGTTGCTGTGAATGCAACAATTAATGTAATTACAAATGTTTTTAATAATTGAACTGCAATTTTCATACAAGCACCGCCGGACCAAAACCAAGAAAGTCTATTAATTTCTTAATATCATTAATCTCGCCTTCAGACAATTCACTATCTACTCCTAGTACACCATTTGATTTTAGAGTGATCATGTGCTTATCTTTTGATCTGAAGTATACCTGTAAAATTTGAAACTTGTGATTGTCAATTATAATATTTAATGTTTCAGGATCAATTTTTTCTCCTTGCAAAAAGGAATCAATATCAATATTATTTCCCAATTTACAATCAACTATGTTTAAATTAAATTCATTTTGCCTATTTATGAGATTTAAGAATTTATAATTAGTCATTATAAGTTGTTTTACCGAGCTATGTACAAATATTTCAAATATCTTTTCGTCCATTAACCAAGTATTATAGGATTCAGGTGAGTACTGAATCCCAAATGAATATCCATTTTTACCAACTAGAGCGGTGTCATTCAAAGATAATTGCTTATGCAAAGGGGTTGTTTTCTTGCTTGCTTGAAATAAGATTTTATAGAAATTCATGGTATTCCCCACCCCCAATCAAAAAATGTATCAGAAATAAGCCTATTTGTACGCTAAATTTAGTAATGTCACTTTTGTCAACAAAAAGTAGTTTAGCTTTTTGCCTACTCCTTTTCATGAAAAATCATATAAAATCACAACATATAGAATAAATACAATGAATATACGAAAAGCCAAACAGCAAAAAACTCAATTTGCATACTTTCATTATAAGGCAAATTTGTAAATACTGTACAATATTTAATCTTCCATAAAGTGAAATTATCCATGATTATTAATTAAGCTATTATAATTTCAAGAGAAAGTTGTTCAACAATCGGGCCATATTGTTGAATAACATTTTTCTGAATGGCAGTAACATATAAATAGAATCTCAATGAAATGCTATACTTAGGAGTGTATTGTTTTAAGCTGTTCCGCAAACGGACCAGATTGTAAAAAAAGTAGTTTATTTTGTATGGGGGATGAGATGAATGGATGTACAAATTATACAAGCACCAGTAGAACAAAAAAATGTATTAAGACACTTACTTGAATTATATACATATGATTTTAGTGAGTTTGATCCCTTGGATGTAAATGAACAGGGATTATACGGATACGAGTATTTTGATCATTATTGGACAGAACCAGAACGTTTTCCTTTTTTGATTAAGGTGAATGGAAATTATGCTGGATTCGCCTTGGTTTGTAAAATAACCCAAGAGGGCGAGAACTATGAACCTTATTTTGAGATGGCTGAGTTTTTCGTTATGAAAAAATACCGAAAAGATGGTGTTGGCAGGCAAGCTGCATTTTATTTATTTGATTCTTTTCCTGGAAAATGGAGAATCGCGGAAATGGAAGTGAACGTTCCAGCACAAAAATTCTGGAGGAAAATCATTTCTGAGTATACTAAGGGTAATTATAAAGAAATTCAAAAGGCGGATTGGGAAGGGCCAATCCAAATGTTTTTTACTGGCCAATAATCTGATGCTGTTTTATCTTTAATTTTCCGCAATCGGGCGCTTTTCTGAATAAGGAAAGCGTCTTTCTTCATGGAAAAGGCCAGATTGTGGAATAACGAATTTAAAAAATTTGAGGGAATTATGTTAAAATAGGGGTCATTGTGTTCAACCAATTAATACCTACATAAGAAGGAGTAAGATAATGCGTTCTACGAAATTAATGTTATTAGGTATCTCAATAATGATAATCTCATTATTTATTCAAAATGAAGAAGGAATTAGATTTTATGGTAACGAGATATTTATATTAGCTTTTGGTTTTATCTTGACACTAATTGGATTCTTTATTAAAGGGAAAAGTAATAACAGTTAAAGTATATATCCTAAAACGAGAATTAAATAATGAACTTCCACAATCGGGCGCATTTCTTTAGTAAGGAGGAATGCGTCTTTCTTCATTTAAGGGCCCGTTTGTTGAATAACATCGTTAAGGAAATTTAGGGTAATTATGTTAAAATTTAGGTTATATTGTGAATTAATGTACTTAAACTAACGAAACAGGTTAGTTTAAAATTTAAATGTAGATGAATCAATTTCATATCTCTGAGCCCTTTGGGCTCTAAGTTTAAAACGACAAAAAAATAGGGTACCTCCCCAAATCCTGTATAATGAGAGTTACGACACACACATTAACAGACTGGAGAGATACCCCTATGTCCATTATACGACAAGAAAGCGTCCGCCGTAGCGGAAATCAATCGTTTCATATAGGTACTTCTATTTTTAAAAGGCCAGACTGTCTACAACCTCAATCTTTTGAGGTTGTAGACAGTCTGGCCTTTTACTTGGGCATGAGGATTTTTTATGTTTAGAAGTGAACGCCTGGCTTGTCAGAAAGTTTGCAACCAGTGCCATATTTTGCTTTTAATGCACCTTTGAAATTGGTTTGTTCTAACTCAGGGTATGCCTGTTTCCATAACTCAAATACATTATGATTAGATGCTACACCGTCTTTTGTTAAACGGACGATATGAAAACCATACTCATCATTACATCTAGCTAACGGGCGATTTTCACGAACTGTAATGATACGACCGCTCGCAGTAATTTCATATAAACCTTCAAAGCCAGACACTACTCGTTTGTCTTCACGAAGCTCTGCTGTTTTTTCATCCGTTTCTACTTCAGAAGCTTCTTCAGCGGTATTTTGCGTAGGTAGATCCTCTACAATTATAAAATCCTTGTTTGAAGCTTTGTCGCTCATCGTGGCCATCACGTTCATGATTGCGCCTACATAATGCATTGGTTTTTCATTACCTTCTTCATAAACAAAAATATTATAGTCGGTTTTATTGACCTTCTTTATAATTATATTGCCTGTTGAAATAGTAAAACCGATAAATTGATTTTTATTGAGTGCTTGTAATGCTTCTTGCTTTGTTAAAATCATCATTAAATCTCCTAAAAAAATATTTTCTCTATTTTACCATAAATTAAGGTCAATTGTTTTTTTCATAAAAGGGCAACAAACATAGCTATCCTATAAAATATAAAGATGGTAATATTAAGTATTATTTGTTTTTGTAAATATTTATTAATTTTTCATGACATTTGTAAAATATTACAAAAGGAGTGTTTGTAGTTTGATTAATGTATTAGGGGGCATCGGTTTATTCTTACTCGGTATGACGATGCTTACTAACGGTTTAAAAGAGCTAGCAGGGGATGCTTTGAAAAAATGGTTGAACCGTTTTACCGGAGGCACAATTAGTTCGGTACTATCAGGCACATTGATGACGATGATAGTGCAATCCTCTACTGCGACAACGTTGATTACAATCGGCTTTGTCAGTGCGGGACTCTTAACATTTGTACAATCCATTGGGGTCATTATAGGTGCAAATATTGGGAGTACAAGTACGGGATGGATTATTTCGTTAATTGGCTTCAAGATTAATATGCAAACCATGTCACTGCCTTTCATTGCATTTGGTGTATTTGTGCAATTATTAGCACCTCGTGATGTTAAAGCAGCAGGGGGCCTTTTTACAGGCTTTGGCTTATTATTTTTAGGCATTGATGTACTTCAAGGCGGAATGGCCTCTGTACAGGATATGATTCCATTTGATTCGTTTCAGGCGGATACAATTGGAGGTAAAGTCATTTTAATCGTGTTGGGGCTTATCATGACAGTCATTATGCAGGCATCAAGTGCAGCAATTGCTGCTACATTGACGGCGTTATATGCAGGGGCTATTGACTTTGAACAAGCGGCATATTTAGTCATAGGTCAAAATATTGGTACGACCGCAACCGCACTATTTGCAGCAATTGGTGCTTCAACCGCTGCCAAGCGAACAGCGATGACGCATGTGCTATTTAACGTTGCAACAGCAATCATTGTAACACTCGGTGCCACGCTCATGTTTAAACTAACTGAATTTGTGACAATAACCATTAATAATAGCTTCGATGCAACACTAGGTATTGCAGTATTCCATACACTGTTCAGTGTTGTAGGTGCAATTATATTTGTGCCATTTGCACGGCCATTTGCACGATTAATTGAGAAAATAATTCCTGAAAAGGGCAGCTATTTAACGCGCAATCTTGATGATAGCGTAGCAAAGGTGCCAGGAGTCGCTGTGGAAGTTTCATTTAATACACTCCAGGATATAACAAGGGAATTAACAACAGTTATTGTGACGCTCATTCAAACGCAAAAGATAACAACAGAAGCTGAAATTAAGTTAAATCAAATTGATGAGGCAATTGAAAAAACGCGTTTGTTCATGGATGCCATACAATCAACATCTAAGAAAGACCGTTATAAGCATATTTCACTGTTACATGCATTGGATCATTTGTATCGTTTGGCAAAGGCACTTCGTGAACAACATCCCAATACACTTCAATTACAACCAAGATTAACGAAAAAATGGCTGACAGTGCTGGAGGAAGTGCTGATCATTATAGATGAGGATAGCCGCCTCCCAGAGATTTCGATGCTTTTACAGGAAACATCGGCTGAAATGGCAGCTGAACGACGAGATAAACGCAATGCTTATTTTGAGAACTCTGTTGGCAACATGGTAGAGTTAGAAACCGCGGTGTCGAAAGTAGAAGCATTACTGTGGATCGATCGCCTTGTCTATCACTACTGGCGTACAACTGCGCGTTTAGCAGAATATCAAACTGCGACGAAAAAAAGCCGCCATGGGGAAGCAACGAAAAATTATGCTTTAACAGATTAATAGGATGCCCGACTCTCTTTTGGTTAGAGGACGGGTATTCTTCAGATAGACGTCATTTACTATCCTTCCAATTGAATGGTCACCTCTCGGGTGGTAGTTGGACTGCTCAGGTGGGTAGCTGTTACCGCTCGGGTAACCACAGTGACCGCTCAGGTAGGAAGCACTATCGCTCGGGTAGCCACAGTGACCGCTCAGGTAGAGAGCTTTACCGCTCGGGTCCCAGCTCTAACCGCTCAGGAAATGCGCCCCATCGCTCGGGTCCCAGCTCTAACCGCTCAGGAAATGCGCCCTACCGCTCGGGTCCCAGCTCTAACCGCTCAGGAAATGCGCCCCATCGCTCGGGTCCCAGCTCTAACCGCTTCGGTAGAGAGTCTGTTATAGAAACTTTAACTATTTTCATAGGAACACACCACAACACACCATTCTAGTTTGTTATAAATACAAGGCGATACTATTATTCACATGACTGAAAGGGAGAGATGTAGATGGTTCAACATATGTTTCGTATGAATTTGACATGGTCAGAGGGAAGAAATGGTACAGGTGATTTATCTACGAGTCAATTGAACACCAAGATTTCTATTCCTCAGGAAATGAATGGACCCGGAATTGGCACGAATCCAGACGAGATGCTACTTGGTGCGGCGGCTACATGTTATTTAATTACACTGGCAACGCTATTAGAAAATTCAAAAGTACCTGTGGTGGATTTGTCGATGCAAGCAGAAGGGTTTGTAGATGTTACAAATGGTGTTTTTACATACGAGCGAATCGTTCATAAGCCCACTATACTTGTCAATGACCTAACTGATCGTGAGCACAAGCGCATATTTCGATTAGCTGAGAAGGCAGAAAAGACTTGCATGATTAGTAAAGCGTTACAAGGCAATGTACAAATTGAATGTCAAATTCAAATTGTACAAGGTTAACGCAAAAGCTCAGTAACTAAAAAAACAATCCATTTTCACCTGCAAATTTTAAAGGAGTTATTTCAGAATCATATCTGAAATAACTTCTTTTTTTTCACAATAACTGTGATTTTGCTTTGCTTGAAACAGTTCTATTAGTGCGCGAAATGAATATATAAAGTTAAGTGCTAAAAAAATGCAAAGGATGATGTATTGCACGTGCAGGCAACTGAGACTATCACATTTTACGGTCAGTATGGGAAGCGAATTTTAGATATTGTAGGGGCACTACTCTTACTTTTAATAACAATTCCTCTTATGTTAGCGGTAATCCTCATTTTATTAACTACCACAGGTCGCCCCATTTTCTTTAAACAAATTCGCACAGGCTCTGATCATCAGCGGTTTATCATTTGGAAGTTAAGAACGATGAACATTCAGGCAATCCCTGTAAATATGCCTGCGATGTGTGCTGATGGCATACCGGATGATTATTATTTTAAAACTGACCAAGATGCGCGTATTACAAAGGTGGGGGCTATTCTTCGCAAGTTAAGCATTGATGAAATTCCACAGCTCATTAACGTTTTAAAAGGGGACATGAGTATTGTCGGACCACGGCCAGATGTGCCAACAATAACAAATGCTTATAATACATTGCAGTCACGGCGTTTAGAAGTTAAGCCGGGGTTAACAGGGCTTGCTCAAATTAACGGACGCTCAACTATTTCACATGGGCAAAAAATATCATATGACATTCAATATGTTGATAATTTTTGCTTTTGGATGGATTTAAAAATCGTTGTCAAAACCTTAGTCGTAGTGTTAGCGAGAACAGGTGCTTACTAATAAAAAGTGGGGAGGTGATGGATACTGAAAATTGTTCAACTCATAACGCGCATGGATAAAGTAGGAGGCGCGCAAAAGCATGTAGAGGCACTTGCAATAAAATTAAAACAAGATGCTCACGAGGTAACGATAGTAACGGGCTTATATGATGAATCGCTGTGGCGTTTGCAAGATGAAGAAATTAATGTTATCAGTATACCTGCTATGCAACGAGCGCTGCATTTATCGAAAGATATACAGGCACTGTGGCAATTGAGATCTGCTTTAAAAATTATAAAACCCGATGTAATCGCGGCTCATTCTTCAAAAGCAGGTGCCATTGGGCGTATAGTGGGTAAATTTTTACGTATTCCCACAGTTTTTACTGCCCATAGCTGGAGCTTTACAGACGGGGTTCCACCAAAAAAGAAACTTATGTATCGGCAGCTTGAAAAAACAGTGCAACCGTTAACGACGACCATAATTACAGTATCTGAGTATGATCGTAAGCTAGCTCTTACAAAAGGTATAGCTCCTGCCCATAAATTAACGACGATTCATAATGGCATCGAGCAATTAAGCGAGTGCGTTACACAAAGTAAAAACAGTCTAGAATATCCGCTGATTATGATGGTTGCTCGTTTTGAAGTGCCAAAAAGGCAAGATGCACTATTGGAAGCATTGATAGAACTAACAGAAGTGCCGTGGCGGATTCAGTTTATCGGTGAAGGTTCACGACGTCCGGCACTTGAAAAATATGTTGCAGATAAAGGTTTTACAGACCGTGTAGCGTTTTTGGGCAATCAAACAGAAGTCACAGAACTGCTCGCAAGAAGTCAAATATTCGTTTTATTGTCGGACTGGGAGGGGCTACCGATTTCAATTATCGAGGCTATGCGAGCTGGGCTCCCTATCATTGCAACGAATGTAGGGGGCGTAAGAGAGCTAGTCACCGATAACGTCAATGGTTATTTAATTGACCGTGATGATAAAGAATTGCTTAAACAAAGAATGACACAATTACTAACAGATGAAACACTACGTCAAAAAATGGGAGATGCAAGTGAACGTCGCTTTTTAAGAAATTTTACATTCTCACCGATGTACCAGAAAACATTATATGTTTATGAACAGGCCGTCTTAAAGTTAGCTAAGAAAGGTGATTAAAGTGCAATTAATACGTATTAGAACTGATGATGAGCTTACATTATATAAGGAAATCTGGGATAACATTTTAGCGAGTGAACATAATGATAATCCGTTTATTGAATATGCTTGGTTTTATAATTGGTGGAAATTCATCGGAAATAAAGAGCGAGTGGAGTTATATGCTGTTAAAAAAGAAGACGATATCATCGCTTTTTTCCCATTCACTGTGCGAAAGCAATGGGGGGTTGTCATGTATGCTTTTGCAGGTGAAAATACGGCTAATTATTCAGGTATAGTAGCGCGTAATAAGTGGAAATTACCGACTGCAACCTTTGTGTTTGAGGAAATAATAAAAAAGCACCGCCATCTCATCTTTTCGTTTCATGGATTATTGGAGAGTGGTGAATCTTCGAAGGTAATTGAACAATATTTCGTTGAAAAGCAGATACAACCAAGTATTTTTCGGGTAATAACACCGTATCTTGCCTTTAACGAAATAGATTTTTCAAGTTATTTTAATAACCGCCGCAAGATGCATGGGGTAGATAGACGAGAAAGAAAGCTACGAAACTTAGGCGCCTTGAGTAGTAAAATTCCGGAACCGAATGAGCTGTGGCAGATGTTCAGCTTGTTTGATAGACGTTGGGCCAAAAAGGTAGATACGAGCAGTTTCACGAAAGGAAAGAAAAAGGAGTTTTTCGAGCATCTAACACTTCTTACAGGTGATGCGTTGAAAGTAGATATACAGGCTTTGGTGTTTGAAAATCAGTGGATTGCTTTCACATACGGGTTTTGCTGTCGAGGACGATATGTGTCTTATGTACTTGGACACGAGCCGAATTTTAATTCATTTGGGGCCGGTCGTATTGTGAATCAACATATGATAAAGCGCTCCTTTAATGAGGGCTATAGCAAATTTGATATGAGCATTGGCTATGAGCCTTATAAGTTTGATTGGCGTTCAGGCATAGATTTTACAAGGCATTTGATTGTCAGCAGCGGTTCGAGGCGTGCAAAGCTTGTAAAAAGTGGTTTTGCACTAAAGGAACGAATAAAGGAAACGTTAAAACGTAACCAACGGATGGTGGAGTGGAAACGTAATACACTTGGGCAATTGCGTTATTTAGTAAAGTATGGAAAAGGAAAAGATTGGCTAGAATATGGACAACGATTCGTAGAAAAGTTTTTTCGTTTTAAGCAAGTAGATTTATTTGAATTACCCCCCACAGATAGTGAAACACCACTTCGACCTGTCGGGCAGTTGTTTGAGGAAATGTCAATTCAAGAGGCCATACATCTCGATCAGGAAGTAATTATTTCCTTGTTCTATCAGGGGTATACAATCTACAAAGATTCTTTTGCGGAGACGAGTAAGCCTGCGTTTGCATTGCACACGGATAACTGGCGTGTAGACACTTTGCACATTGTTGAATCTTTGCCTAAGCAGACCTATTTTTTAACATATGATGTCTATAAAAATATCGATATTATTACAGCCTTCTTTCAAAAAATAAAACCAGCACACACACTTTGGGTAACAGCAAGCATTTGGCAATGGCGAAAGCGTAAACGATTGCAGCAACTAGGCTATAAACGAATTTCTCGAATGAAACATTTCAAATGTGCTCGCTATGAGCGAAAACATGTGGAAAAATACACAGAGAGTGGGGGCGATGTTCATTCTATCCATTAGAAGTAAGCGATGGAATATCGCAATGCAGCATATTTATTTTGCAGAGAAACCAGCCAATATTAGAAAGCCAATGAACCTTGTATGTCATACACATTCACTTGTGCCGAGTCGCAAGCTTGCCAAAAGCGAAACTGTTCATATTAGACTAACAGATAATGAGCGTACCATGTATGCAGCATTGTCGAAGAACAATCAAAAAATGCTCCGCCGTGCACAGCAAGAAGCTTATCAAATGCTTTTATATGAAAAACCATCAGAGGAGAATTTGCGTGCATTTCAACACTTTTATAATAATTTTGCCAAAAGGAAAAAACTTGAGCAACTGAGTAAATCTCACATGGAGTCTATTTCGTTGATAAATAACAAAGGAGCTTTGTTATTATCCGAGTCACGTAGCAATTGTGGACAAACACTATGCTATAGACTGGATATTGTCCACGCTAATAAAGCCATGTCTTATTATGTGGCGACTTGTCACCCTTCATCAATGCCTGCACATTTAAAGCGACCTATACGATATGCTAACCGCTTCTTGCTATGGCATAATTTATTGCATTTAAAGCAACAAGGCTGTTTGGTGTACGATATGGGAGAGTTGACAGATATAAAAAATATTCGAGAATTTAAGCTTAGCTTTGGAGGACAAGTTGTAGATGTTTATTCTGGTTTCATTGCACAATCGAAAATCAGTGCTTTGTTACTGGGCGTGCAAAAGTGGAGGAAACAGCAATTAAAGTAAAAAGTGGTGGGTTCGTTATTTCTTTGGATTTTGAGCTGAACTGGGGTGTCCATGATGTGTTTAAACATGGACAATATGATGAAAATTTATATGGAGTACGCCATGCATTGCCTAAAATACTTACATTATTTGAGCAATACGGCATTCATGCAACGTGGGCAACGGTGGGTTTATTGTTTGCAGAAACGAAGGATGAAATGGCACATTATTTGCGAGGAATCCCAGTAAAATATGATCAAATACGCTTTGCAGCGCATTTGCAGCTTGCCAATGTAGGCGAAAATGAGCAAGAGGATTCTTTACATTTTGGCAAATCCTTAATTGAAGCAATCATTTGTACACCGCATCAGGAAGTGGGTACCCATACGTTTTCACATTACTATTGCTTGGAGAATGGTCAAACAGAAGATAATTTTCGAGCAGATTTGCAGGCAACAACAATGATAAGTGCAGATTATATCGCACCTATGAAATCTATTGTTTTCCCTCGCAATCAGGTGAACAGCAGTTATTTCGAGGCATGTCTGGAAGCGGGACTTGTATGCTATAGAGGAAATGAAGCACACGCATTATACAGCCCTAAAAAGTTCACAAAAAAAAATAGGCTATTGGGTGCGATGAAATGGCTAGACAGCTATGTTAATATAACAGGCAATCATTTAATACGATTGGAAGAAATGAAGAACGAAGGATTCGTTAATGTACGTTCGAGCGCATTTTTAAGACCATACTGCAAGCGACTGTGGATTTTAGAAGGACTAAAGGTAAGACGAATTAAGGAAGGAATGCTTGCCGCTGCAAAGGCAGGAGCTTTTTATCATTTATGGTGGCATCCGCATAATTTCGGCAAGCATACAGAAAAAAATTTAGCTATGCTGGAGGAGCTTTTACGATATTATCGAGAACTACAAACAAAATATAATTTCCAAAGCTATTCTATGCATGAGGTAGCACTGCTTTGTAAGCAATAACATTTCTAAACAGAATGTTATTGCTTTTTTGTATCCCGCAGTAACGGTCAGTAAGCTGCCACCTCAAGTGGAGAGGTAACAACGAGTGAACGGAGTGGACGAACAACTGACCGTAACAGCCCGATTCGTTCAACTACCAAGCAGTGGGAAATGAGAACCCCCACTGCTTGAGTTTCACTGTATCCCGCAGTAACGGTCAGTAAGCTGCCACCTCAAGTGGAGAGGTAACAACGAGTGAACGAAGTGGACGAACACCTGACCGTAACAGCCCGATTGGTTCAACTACCAAGCAGTGGGAAATGAGAACCCCTCACTGCTTGAGTTTCACTATATACGGTCAAATGTTGGGGATATTTTGTGAGAATAAGAGGAAAAATGCCGAAGGATGACGAAATTGAAGATAGAAGATAAGCCTTAGTATATAGGGGGAGTTAGGGATGAAGGGAATGTCTCAGAAGCCAATTTGGATTCAAAATATTTCACAATTAGTGACACTGGCCAGCGATAAAAAAGGGCCACGTGTACGGGAAGAAATGCGAGAGCTCGCTATAATTGAGGGTGGGAGTGTATGGATTGAAAATGGCTTGATTCAAGATTTGGGTACGACACGTGAAATGATTCTAAAATATATACATCGAGCAGAAGAAGCTGACATTGTAGATGCAACCGGAAAGATTGTTACACCAGGATTAATAGATCCTCATACGCATGTTGTTTTTGGGGGCAGCCGTGAGCATGAATTTGAGATGCGTTTAGAAGGTGCGAGTTATATGGATATTATGAATGCTGGAGGTGGTATTCATGCAACAACACGAAAAATGCGCACACTATCAGAAGAACATATTTTCAACCAGACTGCGAGAAGGTTGGACTTATTTTTACAGCATGGTGTCACGACACTCGAAAGCAAAAGTGGCTACGGGCTGGACCTAGAAAATGAGTTAAAGCAATTACGTGTAATGCGAAAATTGCATGAAAAGCATCCAATGGATATTGTCCCAACCTTTATGGGAGCACATGCGGTGCCAGAGGAGTATAGGGAGAACCCAGATAAGTACGTCCATTTAGTCATCGAAGAAATGATCCCAGCAGTTGTTAAAGAGGATCTTGCAAAATTCATTGATGTATTTTGCGAAGTCGAAGTCTTTACCCCAGAGCAATCTGAGCAAGTTTTACTAGCTGGCAAGGAATATGGGCTTATTCCAAAAATTCATGCGGATGAAATAGAAGAAAATAAAGGTGCGTATGTCGCAGCAAAGGTAGGGGCTATTTCTGCAGAGCATTTATTAAAAGTATCAGATGAAGGGATTGAAGAGCTTGCAAAATCAGGTGTTATCGCTTGTTTATTGCCAGCAACGGCACTGTATTTAGGAGAGAAGCCGGCACGTGCACGAGACATTATCGATGCTGGTGTACCTGTGGCCATTTCTACAGATTGTAACCCAGGGTCATCCCCGACAATCTCATTGCCACTTGTCATGAACTTAGCTTGTATTACGATGAAAATGACACCAGCAGAAAGCTTATGCGCCGCTACGTATAATGCTGCTTGTGCTCTTCAAATTGAGGATCGTGTTGGCTCGATAGAAGTAGGGAAGCAAGCAGACATTGTACTATGGGATGTGCATAATCATCAAAAGTTACATTATATTTTCGGTGTTAACCATGTGAAAACAGTATGGAAAAAAGGCGTAAAGGTGGTCGGTTAAATATGTTCATTCAACCTGAATGGCTTTGGAAGCAAGAAAATGGCTCAGGCATGCATCAATGGATAAAACAAAAAGAAAATCCACATCCGAGTGATGTTGATGTCATTGTATATGGAGCATTATTCTCATATGCAAATGAGCCATCTCAAAAAGCACAGTATGCACATGCTTTTCGCAAGGCATGGTCAAGCTTTCAATCTTATAATCTAGATGAGCAAGTGGATTTACGTGCACTGGCTGTCGTTGATATCGGTGACGTCGCTTTTCATGCGACAGATAAGATGCTCTCAGAATCGGCTATTGAGGCTGCAGCAGAAAACTTAAGTATCGCCTATCAGAAAAGCTTTACCTGCCTTATTGGTGGAGATCATACGATAACAGCTTGTTCCCTACGTGGCATAAAAAATGCCTTCCCGCAGGAACGGATCGGTGTTATTCAAATTGATACACATTTAGATGCAAGGAATCAAGAGGAAATTGGGCTAGCAATGGATTCTCCTATACAGCAGCTGATAGCAGCAGGTGTGGTGGAAGGAAAGCATATTTATAATGTAGGCTTGCATGGATTTTTCAATTCACCGGAGATGATTCATTATGCACGTGAACAAGGTATTCATATGATTACCTTAAAGCAAATGCGTCGGGATGGTATACAGCTTACCATTCATGAAATGCTTCGTCAGCTAATGTTCGAGGTAGACCGTATTTATGTATCAGTTGATCTGGATGCACTTGATATCACGTTTGCACCTGATGTACCTGCTGCGACACCGGGGGGATTAACGGCTTATGAATTATTTGATATTGTAAAGCTCATTGGCGAAAATGAAGGTGTGCGTCATATTGATTTTGTCTATGCGGACCCTAAAGAGGGACAGTTACGCATAGAGACGGTGAAAACGGGTGTGACTGCATTCTTACAATGGGTTACAGGTATTCAACTTGATCATCGGCATCGCATCTCGAAAAAATGAAGAGCAGGCTATGGGTACAATCCATAGCCTGCCTATTTTATGTGATACCGTTTTTACGTGCTAGGGTAACAATCCTTGCATCATCATTAGGTAGACCCTGTAGCAAGTCCATTAAAATGTTTGCGCCAAGCATGCTATAAACAGTACCGTTGCCCCCATGTCCAAGTAAATAATAGTAGTGAGGGTGATCGGGATGTTCACCTATATATGGTAGATAATCTATTGAATCTCCGAAGGTTGCACAATAACTGTAATCTATTTTCACATCAACTTGAGGGAATAGCTCATGCAATAATCCAAGTAGCTTATTTGATTGTTTTTCCAGTTTTGCCTCTGATTTTGGTACTTTAGCTTTATCTTCATCAAGACCTCCGACTATTATCCGATTGTCTGGCGTTGTGCGCATATACAAATAAGGACGCTTCGTTTCCCATATGAGTGATTGTTCATACCATGGTTTAAAATTATCGATAGCATTGGTCACAATAGCATACGACCGTTTTAAATTCGTGCCTTTTAACTGACCATAAGGTAGATTTTGATAGCCAGTAGCGAAGATTACATTGCGTGTAGCAAATTGACCGTTAATGGTATGCAAAATAGTGCCCTCATTTGTATCTTCTAACACATTGACCATAATATTTGTGTAAATATGGAGACCTTTTTGTTGGCATTGCTCTGCAAGACACTGAACGAACTTTACAGGATTAAATTCAGCATCATTCAATGTAACAAGGGCGCCATCTTTTTCAAAGCCAAGGCGCTCTTTTATAATAATGTCATTCCAATACTCACAAGGGAATCCATGTGTATGCAACGCTTTAAATTCACGTAACAACTTGGTCGTATCACGAGTTTTACTAGCAAAGCAAATACTTTGTCGGCGTCGAAAATCTGCTTGGTCAGGTAGTGTTTGAGCAATCGTTTCAATATCTAGAATGGCTTCATAGCACATGCTATAAAAACGAACCGCATTTTTTTCGCCAATTTGCTCAATTAGTTCATGCAACATAATGTCATTACTATAGTGTAAAATTCCTGTGTTAGCGGCAGTACTGCCCATTGCAATGTCCTCTTTTTCAATCAGGGCAACTTTTAGACCTGCTTCTAAGCATGCGTGTGCAGCTAGAAAACCAGCTATGCCACCCCCGATAATAATGACCTCATAAAAAGGTGCAATCGGATTTTTTATAATAGAAAGGTCGTTGTCAGTAGTCGTTGGCCAATATAAAGTCCCACTATGAATTTTCATATTAATAATCCCCCTTATATTATCTTTTATGATTCATTCCCATTTAAAGCACAGTTCAATCATTGTTGATATAATAAAGGAATGTTGGATAGAAAGGATTTTTAATGATGACAACTAAACCAAAACTTTTAATTGTAGATGGCATGGCTTTATTATTCCGGTCATTTTTTGCTTCAGCAGCAATGGGACATTTTATACGCCTAGAAGACGGTACACCAACTAATGGTGCGCAAGGGTTTGCACGACATGTATTGACAGCACAGTCGATCATGCAACCAACACATATAGCAGTATGCTGGGATATGGGTTCACATACGTTTCGTAATGAATTATATGATGGGTATAAAGCGAATCGCCCTGCACCACCAGAGGAAATGCTGCCGCAATTTGATATGGCGAAGACCCTATCTGAACAAATTGGTTGGCAAAACTTTGGTGTTACTGGTATGGAAGCCGATGATGTAATTGGTTCAATGATTTCGAAATGGCAAGACTTTGCTGATATAACAGTCATTAGTGGTGATAAGGATTTATTGCAACTGTTAACGCCTTCAACAAAGATTGCCTTTACCAAAAAGGGTTACTCGGAGTACGATGTGTACACGCATGCACGATTTATAGAGGAATACGGTATTGAACCAATGCAGTTTGCACAGGTTAAGGCCTTTATGGGTGATACAAGTGATGGTTATCCTGGAGTAAAAGGTATTGGGCCGAAGCAAGCATTGACGCTTATTCAAACATACGGTTCGATCGATAAGGTTATTGCTTCTTTAGAGGAGCTAAAGCCAGGGCAACGTACTAAAATTCAAGATAATGTTGATATGCTGAGATTATCGCACGAACTCGCGACGATTCAAACAAATGTACCAATAGAAGCCGAGTTTACGAGTTTAGCAGTGCCAGGTTACGAGCAACATACATTTAAAGCGTTAGAAGAGCGAGGTTTTACCTTAATCGCTAAGCAGGCACGCACATTATATTCACTTAGTTAGGAGCAATTTTAACAAAGCGTAAAACGTGCTTGTTATCTTTAAAAAAGGTGGTACGTATTGTACTATCACGATCGGGACCACCATTATCATGGAAAATTAATAATAGCTCATCGTTGTAGATTTCATAGCCAATGAGAGGTACCCAATGATAGGCATAAGCAGATTTTTTATCGCGCCATTGCCAGCTAAAATAACGGTCGAAACGCATCGCTACAGAGCGACCTTCATCGATTTCCTTCATCGCTTCTTTTATTGAACAGTCGCGAATCTCCCATGTTGGAAACATCTTGCGAAGATTATAGATTAAGCGCCATTTAAAGAGACCAATTTTGGTACCACCAAGCATTTTGTACAGTTCGTTGATAGCAGGCGTTTTTTTGTTTACCTGTAAGTATTGTAATATGACATGAACAGTTGTTGGCCCACAGGCAGAATTACGATAGTTTGGTGAAATAGATGCATCATATTGTGATTTTCCTTGTAAAGGTAATTGACAGCGCATAAATAGCTCCTTTCAAAAAATAGCTGCATTTCTAATGAAGAAATGCAGCTACTTTTTTATTACTTGGCTCTCGCAGCAGATAGTAGAACCTAAAAATGATTATTGAGCAGATAGAAACTCGATTACTTGCTGCGGCGATTTAGCGTTTGCACTATGTAAATGTGCTAATTTTTCGCCATTTTGGAATATTAATAAGCTTGGAATACCCATAACATCATATTTTTCTGCAATATCTGGAAGCTCATCACGGTTAAGCTCGTACCAGTCGTATTGATTGTATTCTTCGATAATTGGGTCGATGAACATATTCATACGTGTGCAGTCGGGGCACCAGCCAGCGTAAAATTTCACAAGGACCTTTTGCTCGCCAGAGATAAGCTCGTTAAATTGTTCTGTAGTTGTAATTGTTTTCATTAGTATTTCACTCTCCTTGTTTAACATTCTACACATTTTTTCTTAATCCTGAAAGTTTTCTGTTTGCGCTTATTGGGACGCTACTTATTGTCGTGTTTTCGCTCGTAAATAACGAAAAAAGTTGTATATTGCGAAAAAAATTAGAGAAAAAAGATTGCTAAATTTAACAAAATAATCTACACTAAAAACAGAAAAAGTAGTTTTATCTTCATTCAGCGGAAGACTTGGACCACGATAGGTGAAAGGTGAATACTAGTTAATTTTTTATTCATCATGTGTCAAAACGCCAACTGAACGAAGATAAGCCTCAGATGTATTTCACAGATTTTTATGCGCGAAAGCGGTAAATCTTGAATTGGGCTAGCCGAATTCAACTTCTGAAAAAAATGCGTCAAGGCAAATTTGATTTTTTTTGGCCAAAAAATGAATGGCTATTCATTCAATGGGAGAATAAGGGGGAATTGCTTGTGACTTACAACATTAAAAAGGCAGCTGTTCTAGGTTCTGGTGTAATGGGTTCTGGAATTGCAGCACATTTAGCAAACATTGGTATTCCAACATTATTATTAGATATCGCGCCGAAAGAACTAACGAAAGAGGAAGAAGCAAAGGGACTTACTCTCGAGCATCCAGCTGTGCGTAACCGCTTTGCGCAAGGAGCTCTTCAAAAGTTAGTGAAGCAAAAGCCGGCACCACTTACTTCTAAGAAAAATTTATCACTATTATCGGTAGGCAACTTTGAGGACGATTTAGAAAAGCTAAAGGACGTCGATTGGATTATTGAAGTAGTCGTTGAAAATTTAGCAATCAAGCAGAACTTATATGAAAAAATTGATGCTGTGCGTAAACCAGGTACAATCATTAGCTCGAATACATCGGGAATTAGTATTAATGCAATGGCGGAAGGACGTTCAGAAGATTTCCAAAAGCATTTCCTAGGAACGCATTTCTTCAATCCGCCACGTTATTTAAAATTACTTGAAGTGATCCCAGCAAATACGACAGCACCTGAAGTGATTAATTTTATGAAGGCATTTGGTGAAGACATCCTTGGAAAAGGTGTTGTCCTGGCTAAGGATACGCCAAACTTCATTGCTAACCGCATTGGGACGTATGGTTTACTTGTCACTTTACAAGAAATGGTGAAAGGTGGCTATTCAGTCGGAGAAGTAGATTCTGTAACAGGTCCACTAATTGGTCGCCCGAAATCCGCAACCTTCCGCACACTAGATGTTGTCGGTCTAGATACATTCATTCATGTAGCGAAAAATGTGTATGACCAAACAACAGGTGAAGAGCAACAGGTGTTTACAGTGCCGGAATTCCTGCAAAAAATGGTAACGAATGGCTGGCTAGGGGCGAAATCAGGGCAAGGTTTCTTCGTGAAAAAAGGCAAAGAAATATTAGAAATTGACCCAAATACGCTGGAGTATAGTCCAACAAAAAAATTACAAACACCTGCTATTGAATTAGCAAAACAGGCACGTGGTCTAGCAAACAAAGTCAAGGCTTTGACCTATGCGAAGGATCGTACAGGGGAATTATTATGGAGTATCTTCGCACCAACATTAATTTACTCTGCACAGCTACACGGTGAAATTGCTGATGATATTGTAGCCATCGACAATGCCATGAAATGGGGCTTCGGCTGGCAACAAGGTCCATTCGAAATTTGGGACGCAATCGGCGTTAAAGAATCCGTGGCAAAAATGGAAGCGGAAAATCGTGTAGTACCAACGTTCGTCAAAGATATGTTAGCGAATGGCTTTGATACTTTCTACTCTGAAATCGATGGTAATCTAGCGTACTACAATGGTACAGAATACGTGAAAGTACCAGTAAATGAAAAAGAATTTAACCTAAAGCGCTATAAGAAAAAGCACGGCGTTATTAAGTCAAATACAGGTGCCAGCTTAATAGATTTAGGTGATGGCATTGCATTGCTAGAGTTCCATTCTCAATCCAATGCTATTGGCTTAGATATCATTCAAATGATTAACTTCGCGATTGATGAAGTAGAAGCTAACTATAAAGGCTTAGTCATCGGTAACCAAGGCAAAAATTTCTGTGTGGGTGCTAATCTAGGTATGATTTTAGTAGAAGCACAGGATGATAACATTTTTGAACTCGATTTCGTCATAAAAGCTTTCCAAGATGCGATGCAAAAAATCAAGTACTCTCGCAAGCCTGTTGTTGCGGCACCATTTGCAATGACGCTTGGTGGAGGCGCAGAGGTTTGCTTGCCGGCTGCACATATCCAAGCAACGATGGAAACTTATATGGGCTTAGTGGAAGTTGGCGTAGGATTAATCCCTGGCGGTGGAGGTAATAAAGCGCTTTACCAAAAATTCATCAAAGGCTTACCAAATGGCGTTGAAGTAGACTATCAAAATATTGCGAATAAAGTCTTTGAAACAATTGCAATGGCAAAAGTCTCTACATCAGGGGAAGAAGCGCATGTTAATAACTTCCTAGATTTTGCAGATGGTATTTCGGTCAATCCGGATCACCAAATTTATGATGCAAAGCAAGCTGCATTAGCACTATATGAAGCGGGCTACCAAGCACCAGTGCCAGCAAAAATCCCTGTTGTAGGTGCATCAGGTTATGGAACGCTACTAATCGGCGCACAAGGTATGTTTGAATCAGGCTTTATTAGTGAGCATGATTTGAAAATTGCGAAAAAGTTAGCTTATGTTATCGCGGGTGGAAAAGTTCCATATGGCACATTAGTTGATGAACAATACCTATTAAATCTTGAGCGTGAGGCTTTCTTAAGCTTAGTAGCTGAACCACTGTCACAACAAAGAATGCAACACATGCTTTTAAAAGGAAAGCCACTTCGCAACTAATGAAGACTTTAATGACTAAATTTTGCACAGGACACAAAGGGGGATTTATAGAATGCGTGAAGCCGTTATTGTAGCAGGAGCACGAACTCCTATTGGAAAAGCGAAAAAAGGTTCTTTAGCAACAGTTAGACCAGATGATTTTGGGGCAATCGTTGTCAAAGAAACATTAAAAAGAGCGGGTTATGAAGGGCCGGTAGATGATTTAATATTAGGCTGTGCGATGCCAGAAGCAGAACAAGGAATGAACGTAGCACGGAGCATCGGGGCGCTTGCGGGATTACCAGATGCAACACCTGCTCTAACGATTAACCGATTTTGTTCTTCGGGTTTACAAGCAATTGCTTACGCTGCTGAGCGCATTATGCTTGGCCATTCAAAGGCGATTCTTGCAGGTGGCGTTGAATCGATGAGTATGGTACCAATGGTGGGCAATACACCTCGTTTAAATCCGGCATTAGCTGAAACTGCACCACAATATTACATGGGGATGGGGCATACAGCTGAGGAAGTGGCACGTCAATACAATGTAAGTCGTGAAGATCAGGATGCTTTTGCTGTACGTTCACATGAGCTAGCAGAAAAAGCCATTAAAGAAGGTAAGTTCAATGATGAAATCGTGCCTATCGAAGTGGAACAACATTATGTGGACGACAATAATAAACCACAAGTAAAGAAATTTACATTCAGTAAGGATGAAGGTGTACGTCCTGGTACATCTGTCGAAGGTTTAGCGAAGCTTCGTCCAGCATTCCATGTTAAAGGAAGTGTTACAGCAGGGAACGCTTCACAAACTTCTGATGGAGCAGCGGCTGTGCTAGTTATGGATCGTGAGGAAGCCGAAAAGCAAGGAATGACACCAATGGCGAAGTTTTTAGGCTTTGCAGTTGGCGGTGTGCCACCTGAAGTAATGGGGATTGGTCCAATCGTAGCTGTTCCAAAAGCGCTTGAAATTGCAGGTCTTTCTATCGAAGATATTGATCTGTGGGAAATTAACGAAGCATTTGCCTCACAATCATTACAGGTTGTACGTCATTTAGGTATCGACCAAGAGAAGGTCAATGTAAATGGTGGAGCAATTGCATTAGGACACCCGCTAGGCGCAACAGGTGCAATTTTAACATTGAAGCTAATTCATGAACTAAAACGTCAAGGCAAGAAGTATGGTGTCGTGACAATGTGTATCGGCGGCGGTATGGGCGCTGCTGGCGTATTTGAAATAGTATAAGGTTACTAGTTAAGCTCGGGGTCTGGCGTTTTCGGTTGCCTCCGAACAAAATACTCCGAGCTTTTCTATATATGAGATTGTAATTGTGTGAAAATTGTGTGAGTGCCAGGCACCATAAAAATAGGAGGAATTTAAAATGACAGAAAAAACAACGGATATCATTAAAGGCGGCGGATTTATCATTGAAGACGTGGAATTAGATCGTGTATTTACACCTGAAGATTTCACAGATGAGCACAAAATGATTGCAAAAACGACTGAAGAGTATGTAGCAAACGAAGTATTACCTGTCGTTGAAAACTTAGAACATCATGAATTCGAACATTCAGTACGTTTGTTAAAAAGCGCTGGTGAGCTTGGTTTATTAGGCGCAGATGTTCCTGAGGAATACGAAGGTCTTGGCCTAGACAAAGTTTCTTCTGCATTAATCGCAGAGAAAATGTCAGTAGCAGGTGGTTTCTCCATTACGCATGGTGCGCACGTTGGAATTGGTTCATTGCCAATCGTACTTTTCGGAAACGAAGAACAGAAGAAAAAGTATTTACCAAAGCTTGCTTCAGGTGAATTAATTGCAGCATATGCATTAACAGAACCAGGTTCAGGGTCTGATGCACTAGGTGCGAAAACGACTGCAAAACTAAATGCTGCAGGAACACATTTTGTATTAAACGGTGAAAAACAATGGATTACAAACGCTGGCTTTGCGGATGTATTTGTTGTCTATGCAAAAATCGATGGCGATAAATTCTCAGCATTTATCGTAGAACGTGCTTATAATGGCGTTTCTGTAGGTCCAGAGGAAAAGAAAATGGGCATTAAATCTTCATCGACTCGTACATTAGTACTTGAAGATGCGGAAGTACCAGTTGAGAACTTATTAGGCGAAGTTGGTCGTGGCCACGTGATCGCATTCAACATCTTAAACATCGGTCGTTATAAATTAGGTGTGGGAACAATCGGTGGGTCAAAACGCGCCTTAGAGCTTGCCATTCAGTATACAAATCAACGTCAGCAATTCAAAACGAAATTATCTGACTTCAATTTAACAAAAGAAAAATTATCGACTATGGCGTCTCAATTATATGCGTCAGAATCATTAAATTATCGTACAGTTGGACTATTTGAGGATCGTTTAAGCCAGTTAAGCCCTGAAGAGCAAAAGCAAGGAAAAGTGATTGCAAATGCGATTGCAGAGTATGCAATTGAATGCTCGATTGCTAAAGTTTTTGGTTCAGAAACATTGGACTACATTGCTGATGAAGCAGTGCAATTACATGGTGGCTATGGTTTCATGGCAGAGTATGAAGTAGAGCGTATTTACCGTGATTCTCGTATTAACCGTATTTTCGAAGGAACAAACGAAATTAATCGAATGATTGTACCAGGTACATTCATGAAAAAAGCATTAAAAGGCGAGCTTCCTTTGTTGCAGGCTGCACAAAATTTACAACAAGAGCTTCTGATGTTAATGCCTGAGGAAGTGGGCACAGAAGCCTTAGCACAAGAAAAATACCTTGTGAAAAATGCGAAGAAAATTGCCGTATTAGCTGCTGGTATGGCGGCACAACGCTTTGGCGCAAAACTTGATCAAGAACAAGAAGTACTTGTGAACATCGCTAATATTGCTAACCAATTATTTGCAATGGAATCAACTGTATTACGTACTGAAAAGGCCATTGCACGTGACGGTGAAGAGAAAGCACATCAAAAACTTCTTTATACACAAATCTTCTGCCAAGAGGCCTTTGCAGAAATTGAGAAAGAAGCGAAAGATACAATTCTTGCTTCAGCAGACGGAGATGCTGCACGTATGACATTGTCTGCATTACGTAAGCTAACGCGCAACAATCCATATAATTTAATCACGAAGAAACGTGAAGCTTCAGTTAAGCTAATCGAAGCAGAAAAATTCATCGTATAAAAAATATTATGAACGAGCTACGCATTATCGGTAGCTCGTTTTTTATCTTTAGACGGATAAAACTGAAAAAGTGCCGGATAGAATCGAAATACTGACGGAAAAACATGAAACAATGGTTTCATTTTGGTTCACGACAAGTATGATGGTATACTACAGAAAATGACTGTAGAGGAGCCTACATATGACGATTCAATTTATCCATTATCCAAAATGTACGACATGTAAAAAAGCGCAAAAATGGTTAACCGACAATGGTATTTCATTTGAAGAGGTACACATTGTGGAGCAACCACCAACAAAGGAACAATTAAAGAACTATTGGCAGGTAAGTGGGTTACCATTGAAAAAGTTTTTTAATACTTCAGGCATGAAATATCGGGAGCTTGGTTTGAAGGATAAACTAGCTGAAATGCCAGAAGAAGAGCAACTTACACTGCTTGCATCAGATGGTATGCTTATTAAAAGACCTATCGTAACTGATGGAGAAAAAGTGACACTCGGGTTTAAAGAATCAGATTTTGAGCAAGCTTGGAAATAACCGCCTTTATCCTTGTTTTTATGGGAGAAGTATGGCACACTGATAGTGAATATATTACATATTTATGGAGGGGTTTTTTGCATGAGCACACCTAAAGACTTACGATACTCTGAAGAACATGAATGGGTAAAAGTAGAAGACGGTAAAGTACGTATCGGTATTTCACACTTCGCACAATCTGAACTTGGAGATATCGTGTTCGTTGAGCTTCCACAAGTTGGCGATGAAATCAAAACAGATGATCCATTCGGTAGTGTTGAATCAGTAAAAACTGTTTCTGAATTATACGCGCCTATCTCAGGTAAAGTGGTTGAAGTAAATGCTGATTTAGAAGATAGCCCGGAATTCGTAAATGAATCACCATATGAAAAAGCATGGATGATCGTTGTAGAGCCTGCTGACGCATCAGAAATTGAAAAACTTATGACAGCAGATCAATACGAAGAAATGATTGCTGAATAAAGACAAGCTTGTAGCACCTGAAAACGTCGGAAAACACCGACGTTTTTTATTATATAATGAGAAATAAAGGGTAGAAGTCTAAATGGGGGTGGCGTGATGTTCGAGGGGAAATGTTTAATCGTGGAAGGCCGTTCGGATAAGCTTCAAATTGAACCTATTTTGAGTGGAAATGTTATAATACTGTGTACAAATGGTACTATCGGTGTTCATCAATTAGAAGAGTTATTGGATCCTTATGAGGGCTGTGAGCTATACACATTTTTTGATGCTGATCCATCAGGTGATAAGCTGCGGGCACTAATGGACAGACATTATCCAGAGGCGGAGCATTTACGAACGATGCCAACCTATAAAGAAGTAGAGACGACACCAAGGAAAGTGCTAGCAATGATTTTACTGCGCGCACATTTCTCAATCCATAATGAATATATTTTGTAAGGTTGCGTGAAAAGATGGAAGAATGGTCAAAAGAGCAGTGGGAAGTTGCTATGCAGTCTGGTAAAAAAACTGCCTTTTATTTATATACACCTATGTGTGGGACGTGTGCAGTCGCATCTAAAATGATAAATATCGTTGAGCAACTGTTGCCACAGATTCAGTTTGGTAAAGCTAATATGAATTTTTTGGAGCCTTTAGCTTATGAGCACCAAATTGAAAGTGTACCATGCTTACTTATTAGTGATGGCGATAAAGTTACAGAAAAGGTATATGCTTTTCAATCCGTACCATTTTTATACGAATTGTTAAAAAAACCGATTGACTGAACTTTGCTAGCGTGGTAAAGTATCAATTATATTAATTTTATTCAGCATACGTTCTAAATGAAAATAAAATATCGAACTCTTATGAAGAGTGGCGGAGGGAAGTGCCCGATGAAGCCCGGCAACCATCACATATGTGAAAAGGTGCCAAATCACCCAAAGAAATTTTCTTTGAAAGATGAGAGAACGGTTCAACGTATAAAGTACGTGACCCCTTCAACTTGTCTGCAAGTGAAGGGGTTTTCTATATGAGAAAAGGAGTATTTGCTATGATACAGCTTCAAAATATTACGAAGAAGTACAAAACCACGAATGGCGAATTAACAGCAGTCAAAGATGTCAACCTTTCCATTAATAAAGGTGAAATCTTTGGTATTATCGGCTATAGTGGCGCTGGTAAAAGTACGATGATTCGGTTATTAAACGGTTTAGAAAAGCCGACATCTGGTACGGTGACGGTTAACAACGAAGAATTTTCATCTATTAAAGGGCAAAAGCTCCGAAATGCTAGACAAAAAGTAAGTATGATTTTTCAACATTTTAACTTACTTTGGTCTCGAACAGTTGCGGAAAATATTGCTTTCCCATTAGAAATTGCAGGTATACCTAAAGCACAACGAGAGGCACGCGTGAATGAATTGATTGCACTTGTTGGTCTAGAGGGCCGTGACAAAGCGTATCCATCACAGCTATCGGGTGGACAAAAACAACGCGTTGGTATCGCACGTGCGTTGGCCAATAATCCTGAAGTATTGTTATGTGATGAAGCAACATCAGCACTGGATCCAGAGACAACAGATGCAATTCTTGATTTGCTTGTAGACATTAACGAACGATTAGGCCTAACAATTGTCTTAATCACACATGAGATGCATGTAATTCGTAAAATTTGTCATCGTGTGGCGGTGATGGAGGCTGGAGAAATTGTTGAACGTGGTGAGGTATTGCAAGTATTCCAAGCACCGCAAGCGGCTATAACGAAAAAGTTTGTATCTCAAATTACCGATACGAAGGAAACACAGGAAACCGTGGCTCAGCTAAGGCTGAATTATCCTACTGGTCAACTTGTCAAACTTGTCTTTGTAGGTGAAAAAACAAAGCAGCCTGTTATTTCACATCTAGTGAAGCAGTTTGATGTTGACATGAGTATTGTTCATGGTAACATTTCGCAAACTAAAAATGGCGCATACGGTACGCTCATTGTACAAATTGATGGTTCAGAGACCAATGTGACTGCTGCTTTAAGTTATTTAAATACAGTAGAAGTACAAACGGAGGTGATTACAGATGCTAACTAGTCTCTTTCCGAATGTCGACTGGGAAAAAATGTGGGAAGCGACATATGAAACACTATATATGACTTCTATCTCAGCAGTTGTAACCTTTATTCTTGGGTTAGCAATTGGCATCATCCTATTTCTAACAAGTCCTAACCAACTATGGGCTAATAAATTGGTTAACTTTTTAACAGGCTCGGTCGTTAATATATTCCGCTCGATTCCGTTTATCGTGTTAATCATCTTATTAATTCCATTCACGAAATTTTTACTTGGGACAATCCGTGGGGCAGATGCAGCCTTACCTGCACTAATTATAGGTGCCGCACCGTTCTATGCACGAATGGTATTAATAGCTTTACGTGAAATTGATAGAGGTGTCATTGAGGCGGCTCGTTCAATGGGGGCAAAAACTTCTACAATTATTTGGAAAGTTTTAATTCCTGAATCCTTGCCTGCACTTATTTCGGGCCTTACAGTAACTGCAGTTGCACTTGTCGGCTATACAGCAATGGCAGGCATTATTGGTGCTGGTGGTCTCGGGAACTTAGCCTTTTTAGATGGTTTCCAACGTAATCGTCAAGACGTAACATTAATGGCAACGATTTTAATTTTAGTAGTAGTATTTATCATTCAATGGATTGGCGACATGATAACAGCCAAAACAGACAAACGTTAAGGTTATTCCGGTTTCATACCGCTAACATATTTTTGAACAAGATAAAAGGGAGTGTAAACAAATGAAGAAGTTTTTAGCAGGTTTATTCTTATCAGTCCTTGTACTAGCTCTAGCAGCTTGTGGTGCCGATAAAAAAGAAGATGCAGGTTCAACAACTGGAGATAAAGCAGACGATAAGGAAAATGTAACATTAACTGTAGGTGCATCTAATACACCACATGCAGTCATCTTAGAAGAAGCAAAATCAATTTTAGCTGAACAAGGTATTGATCTAAAAATTGAAACGTATACAGATTATGTACTACCAAACCAAGATTTAGAATCTAAAACTCTTGATGCAAACTATTTCCAACATATTCCTTACTTAGATTTACAAATCAAAGATAATGGTTATGATTTCGTCAATGCTGGCGGTGTTCACATCGAGCCAATCGGAATTTACTCTAAAAAATATAAGACTCTTGAGGACCTGCCAGAAGGTGCAACGATCTTACTTTCTAACTCTGTTTCAGACCACGGGCGTATGCTTTCATTATTAGAAGCTAAAGGCTTAATTAAATTAAAAGAGGGTATCGACAAAACAGCAGCTGAAATCAAAGACATCGCAGAAAATCCTAAAAACTTTAAATTCGATGCAAATACTGCACCAGAAATGCTGGTACAAATGTTTGAAAATGAAGAAGGCGACGCAGTTCTTATCAACTCCAACTTCGCAATTGATAACGGTTTAAACCCAACGGAAGATGCAATCTCTCTTGAAGATAAAGAGTCACCATATGTAAACATTATCGCAGTACGCGCTGGCGATGAAACAAAACCAGGAATTAAAAAATTATTAGAAGTATTAACGTCTAAAGAAATCCAAGACTTCATCATTGAAGAGTGGAAGGGCGCAGTTGTACCAGTTAAGTAATTTATTTTAGTAAAGAGTATATGATTAAATAGTACAAACTTTGGTTTGTACTATTTTTTTTGTAAAAATAGAGATAGGTTGCACATTCCTTTAAGACAAAATTCCTACTTTATGAGGAACAATAATAAAAAGAAATATATCCTTCTTTTTGTTTATTTCTATTTTTGAAAATTTTCGGTACGGTATAACTAGTTTGAACGAATGGGGCTGTGTAAAATTATTAATAGTCGAAAGTTTAAGTTGGTAATCATATGCATATTATTTATGTCACTGAATAGTACAACTATAAAGGCAGATAGTATTACAGAAGATGAACGTTCTACATGGATTTGGAATCCGTGGATACTTGTGGATAACGAAATTGATACATTACAATTTTTGGAAAACAAACAAATAAACAAAGTTTATTTGCAAATTGATTATGAAATATCAAGAAGCGTTTATCAAAACTTTATTGAAAAGGCTACAGCGAAAAACATCCTAATATACGCACTTGCTGGGGAAACTTATTGGATTACAGAGA
Organism: Lysinibacillus sphaericus OT4b.31; assembly: GCF_000392615.1. Taxonomy (GTDB): domain Bacteria; phylum Bacillota; class Bacilli; order Bacillales_A; family Planococcaceae; genus Lysinibacillus; species Lysinibacillus sphaericus_B. The sequence goes on from NZ_KB933398.1 coordinate 500,917, forward strand.
ATGGCATGGAGTATCAAAATCAACTTATGGATTGGCTTGAGCTTTATCAACGTGAAGCAACCGAGGCACAACGTTTTTTAGGAATACATTTAGATATTGAGCCATATGATACAAATATTTGGTCTACAAAACAAACAATCGCGATTCAAACTTATCAACAGTTAGTTATACATGCTAAAAAGAAAGCACGACCATTAAAATTAACACTAGAATTAGATATACCTTTTTGGTATGACGAAATCTCATATGAGACTAAATATGGTAAAGGTATTTTATCAGAATGGTTAATTAACTATTCAGATGGTGTGACGATAATGGCTTATCGAGATAATTCACAGGACATTATACAAATCGTAAAAAATGAAATTGAATATGCTAAACGAATGGATAAAAAAGTTGTTGTAGGTGTTGAAACTTTGAAGTCAGCAGAGGGCGACTTAGTTAGCTTCTCAGAAGAAGGAGAAGCATATATGGATCGACAATTGAAAAAAGTTCAAAAACATTTTTTAAAAAAACAGAGCTTTAAAGGTATTGCAATCCACCATCTTGAAAGTTGGATGGAAATGCGACCGTAAATGCCAGTTAGTCTTAACGGCTATTCAATTAATCGGGACAAAGTTGTCTTGTAATCAGCAATAAAAGGGCATTTTCCTTCATTTGTTCGTTGTCATAAAAGGAAAGAATCTGCAAAACTTCCTCGTCTTATCTGAGGAATGCAGCAGATTTTTTCTTTTATTTAATGCAATTTTTTTAATTTTTTATTTGTTTAGAATTTGTTTAGAATTTGTTTAGTTCGAACTGTTATATTCTTATAAAAGGATACTAATATGATATACTGTAAAACGTTGAAAAAGCTCATAACCACATCAAGTAAAAAGCAATATCCTACCTTTATCTTATCTCCAAAAAAGCACATATTAATATATAAATATAACTAGTACGTATTAGTGTGATAGTTTAATTATTTTTTCTTCTTTCGGTAGTTTTGCTGCGAAAGCGGAGCGTCAGATACAGAATACTACTTGTACCTCTATACAGAAATTTCTAGAAGCAGTCATACTCATTTGATAATAAGGTTTTTTAAATATAGCTAAGTTTGTTTTTTATTTATTGTTTAGAATGAATGAAAAATTGTTGAGCCTATACAAATTTGTTATAGAGGATATTATATTAAAAATCGTCAATTTATTGTGGAATATATTCTCCTTATTTAACAGTAATGAATGAATTAAAAAGAAGGGAATTTGATGAAAATATGACGAAAAACACCTATTGATCATAATAGTTCCACAGTGCAAATAAATATCATATTAAGAAAATGTAAGAGGAGTATAGGATGGACACTTTAATTAAAGCGACACAAAAAGTAAATATTTCTAATGAAAGTTATATTGTACCAATTTTCGATGTGTTAAAGGCAAATGTTATTCGTTCACATATGGAATTGACAGTTATTTTTTTAAAGGCAACTGTAACCGACCCCCATCAAAATAATATGATTGAAGATTTAGAAGAACAAATTGCTCATTTTCTTGTATCCGAAGTTCGGAATACCGATATGCTTTTTAGGTTAGAGGGAAGTTTACGATGGGGAATTTTGTTACCACAAAATGGTGAGGAGGAGGGAAAAGCATTTTTAAATCGAATTTTTCAACTCGTAATAAATGAGAACTTCCCTTTAAAAATCGATTCAACTTTTACATTTCAGGGAATTATTGTAGAGGTTAAAAATGATCAAGTAATGTTTGAAGATTTAAAAGATAAACAGTTTGAAGTTTTTAGTCAACTATCAGAACCTTGGAAAATCGAAATCGTGACGAGCTTTAAGGCACAACCAATTAAAAAAGTGAAAGTAAGTATTTTAGAGGAAAATACTATTTTTAGCGAAGTATTAGAATTGACAGTTCAAAAAATGGTAGTAGATCACTTTCAATTGGAAACAAAAATATTTTCAGATGGGCACGAATTTTTACAGTCAGATTGGTATTTATCTGGACATACGCATATTGTCATTATGAATGATATTTTGCCTCGTAAAAATGGCCTCAATGTCTTGCACACATTAAGGCAAATGGCTAATCAAAAGAAATTTATTATTTATATGATGACAAATAGAAAGTCTCAGGGAGATATGATCTATGCATATGAAAGTGGCGTTGATGAGTATTTAATTAAGCCATTCGATTTAAATTTATTTCAAGCACAATTAAAACGAACATTTGCGAGGTTATGATTATGATTGAATTATCTATTCAATTATTATTATATATTATTGCTATTCTCTTAGTATTTTGCGGTGTAGCAATGATTTATTTAATCTATCAAAGAGGGTATGAAGAAAGAAAGAAGCATGAGATTGAAAAGTATATACAAAAAACAAAAATAATTTGGCAGGAGTACTTTCTAGAGGACGACCAATTTACTGTTACGCTAATTCCTAAAAATAAAAATCAAATATTAGCGGTAGAACACATATTTTTATCGTATTTAAGAAATATTTCCAATCCGATTATTCAACAAAAAATATATAATTTTGCACAAATGTATTTAAAGGACTATTACCAAAATGAATTAAAATCCAAAAACGGGAGTAAGAAAATGAATGCAATGTACCGCATTGCTGATTTCCATATAAAAGAGCTTATCAGTACTTGCGAAGTATCCATTAAACACAAACATTCTATAGAAGTATTTCAGCTATTAAAAATATATTCTATTCTTGAAAAAGAAAAATTTATACATGAAATATTGCTATGTAATTATTCTTTTTCAGAAAGTGAATATAAAAAGTTATTTTCATATTTAGATGTAGAAATGCTCCAACAATTTATGGGGAAATTGGAAAATTTACATCAAGCGGCACAATATGCTTTGATTGATACAATTGCAGCAAAAGGCAGTATGGAAGTTATAGAGGGACTTGAGGAATTATTAGCAAGTGAGGATACTGAAATTCGCATTCGGACTCTTAGAGGACTAGAAAGAATTGGGGTTATCCGAGATTTAGAGACGTATATTCCATTTGTTAATTCGTCAATATGGGAAGAAAGATTAATGGTCGCAAAATTATTTAAGTATGCACCTTTAACATATACTTCCGGGCATTTAGAAAAATTGTTACAAGATAGTAATTGGTGGGTGCGGTCACAAGCAGCAAGTACGATAATTGAAGATCCCAGAGGTTATCAGAGATTAAAAAAATTCATTGAAACAACAAATGACCAATATGCAATTGATATGGCTAATGAAGTATTAGAAAAAAGGATGCGTGCAGTATGATTATACTTGACTATTTAATGTGGTTTTTTGGTGGGTTAATCATAATTTATATGCTACTGGTTATAGTAACGTATGGACTTATGTTCTTCTTTGCCTTTTTTAAGCTACGAAAAGAATATAGGCTTGATCACACTGAAATGGATGATACGTATATTGATGCGTTCTATTCTAAACCAGTATCTGTAATTATACCTGCTTATAATGAAGAAGTAGGTATTGTGGATAGTATTCATTCTCTACTTAGTTTACACTATCCAGAATTTGAAATAATCATTGTCAATGATGGTTCTACTGATCGTACTCAAGAAATAGTTATTGAGCATTTTCAAATGCAAAAAATTGAAAAAGTAATAAAGATGGAAATCCCAGCAAGTCCTATTAATCAAATCTATCAATCACAAATTCACCCAAATTGTTTTTTAGTAGAGAAAGAGAATGGTGGAAAGGCAGATGCTTTGAATGTAGGCATTAATGTGGCAAGATATCCTTATTTTTGTTCTGTTGATGGAGATTCAATTCTGGAGAGTACATCTTTATTACGTTTAATGAAACCCATTGCCTTATCTGATGGTGAGGTAATTGCGGCAGGAGGAAATGTTCAAATTGCCAATGGAATGAATATGCAACTTGGCTCCATTTTAGAAACAAACTTATCTAAAAATTATTTAGTTACTATGCAAATTATTGAATACTTTAGAGCTTTTTTAATAGGACGAATTACGCTAAGTAAATTTAACTTGGTTTTAATTATTTCAGGTGCATTTAGTCTGTTTTCAAAAAAATGGGTAGTAGAAGCAGGTGGCTATACTAAAAGTATGATTGGTGAAGATATGGAGCTCGTAGTAAAACTGCATCAATATATCCGTAAAAAGAAAGAAAATAAACGTATTGAATTTGTAGAGAACCCTGTTTGTTGGACAGAGGCACCAGAAACAATGGCTGTTTTAAGGCGACAAAGAAGAAGGTGGCATCAAGGATTATTAGAGAGTTTATGGAGTCATAAAACAATGACTTTTAATCCAAAATATGGAGGTATTGGGTTATTATCCTTCCCCTATTTTTGGCTCATTGAAGGCTTAGGACCGATTGTCGAACTTGGTGGGTATATTTATATTGTTTTTGCTTTTTTCTTAGGTGACATCTATTATGAGATAGCCATTTTGCTACTTTTATCATTTGTACTGTATGGTGTTGTATTTTCAATAATGGCTGTGTTATTTGAAGCATGGAGCAAAAATAAAACATTCAAGGTTGCTGACTTAATACGTATGATGTTACTAAGTTTTACAGAAATGTTTTGGTATCGTCCTATTACACTTATTTGGCGTTGTGAAGGTCTTTTGAACTTTTTAGTAAGAAGACGAGAGTGGGGCAAAATGGATCGTAAAGGTATTTCAAGCAAGGAGCAAGAATCGATATGAAGCGTATTTATTTGGGAATTATAGTAGTGTTATTACTTATAGTGATACCAATTGCTCTTTGGTTTGTGTCACCTAATAAACAACTGAATGTTGCAATCATTGATAAAACAGTGAAGGATGAATCATATCGAGAGCATTTAGGGTTAACTTGGCTATTAAATTTTTTGAAGTACGAACATAAAGAAGGTCAATATGATGAATCCAAGGATTATTTTGGGACAATTCCAGATGAACAAAATAACAGTGTGTCTACTTCTCAAATGCCAAAGGATTACAAAGATTATGATGTAATTTATTTAGCGGATACGTACGGTGTCTATGAAGATGATCTCAACCCGAAGCAAGAAAGATTGGGGGCACGCACAAAGAAAATTGTTGGTGGATTAGAATCGCAAGAATGGGATGCTATGATGAAACGTTTAACTAGTGCCGAAAAAAGTTTATTTATTGCAGAATTTAACTCTATTGCATCACCAACGTCTCCTGAAGTGCGAAATCAAGTGCTAGATTATTTGAAAATAGATTGGTCTGGCTGGATTGGTCGCTATTTTGAAGAATTAGATTATAGAAAAAATAATGAAATTCCACAATGGGTTGTTGATAAATTTAAGGATGACTGGAAATATGAAGGTGGGGGCTTCATATTAGTAAATGACTTTACAGATGAGGTTTTTGTTTTAGAATTAAATAAACATATTGATAAAGAAGGTATTTATCTTAACTTCATTAAAGCAGGACAAAAGTTCTTGAATGTTTCATCAAGCACACGATATGATTACTGGTTTGATATTGTTACGGCGCAAAATGAGCAAGATGTTTTAGCGAATTATGAGTGGAGTTTAACTGATGAAGGAGAAAAATTATTAAATGAACATGATGTTCCTCTTTCATTCGCAGCCGTTGTTTCAGGTGAACAAAAAAATGCTACAAAATATTATTTTGCAGGCGATTTTAATGATATGAATAAAGTGCCATTTTTCTATAAGATGAAAGGGCTAGCATCAGTCTATAAAGTTTTACAAAATTTTTCAGATGATGCTTTCTATTGGTCAGCATATGTACCGATGATGAAGTCTATTTTGGAAGAATTCGAGAAAAAAGAAGTTAAGCAGAAATCTGACGGTTCATCAATAAATAATTTAGGTTATAATGCACGTATTAATGATCAAACATTTGAAATTTTAAAAGATGGGCAATGGGAAGCTATCACCCTCAAAGGCGTTAATATGGGGATGGGAAAACCAGGTTATTTCCCTGGAGAGGCGGCCATTACGGAGGATGAATATTATCGCTGGTTCCAACAGATTGGTAAAATGAATGCCAATACAATCCGAGTCTATACGTTACATCCACCTGGCTTTTATAGAGCTTTAAAAAGATATAATGAAGAAGCAGAAAATCCTTTATATGTGCTACATGGAGTGTGGATTGAAGAAGAAGGTTTAGAGGAAACTTTAGATGCTTATGATCCTGCAACGCTTGAGAAATTCCGAGCAGAAATGAAAACCCTTGTAGATGTCATTCACGGTAATAAATATGTAGAGCACGTAGTAGGACATGCATCTGGTTATTATGATACGGATGTTTCACAGTATATAATCGGTTGGGTTATTGGTATCGAATGGTACCCTCATATGGTGAACGGAACAAATGAAAAGCATGCTACTATTGGACAATATGATGGTGTTTATTTCCAAACAAAAAATGCTTCCCCATTTGAATATTGGATTGCAGAACAAATGGATTATATTACGCAATATGAACAAAATAATTATGGCTGGATGCATCCTATGAGCTTTACAAACTGGGTTACAACAGATTTATTAGATCATCCATCTGAGCCGAATACAGATGAAGATATTGCAAGTGTTAATCCGAATGTCGTTTATACGAAAGGGTTAGCGAAACAAACAGGTCAATTTGCATCGTACCATGTGTATCCATACTATCCAGATTTCTTTAACTATGATCAAAAATACTTGTCGTATGTGGATCATCGTGGAGAAAAAAATAGTTATGCAGGCTATTTAGCAGAATTACACGCTGCACATCGTATGCCAATATTAATCGCTGAGTTTGGAATCCCTGGTTCACGTGGTTTAACCCATGATAATCCATATGGCTGGACTCAGGGATTTGTATCAGAGCGGGAGCAAGGTGAAATATTAACCCATCTGTTTGAGGATATTATGGCAGAGGATTTACTTGGCGGATTAGTATTTACTTGGCAAGATGAGTGGTTTAAACGTACTTGGAATACGATGGACTATGATAATCCAAACCAACGCCCTTATTGGTCTAATGCACAAACAAATGAACAACAATTTGGTTTACTAAGCTTTGATCGGCATAAGGTACAGGTTGACGGAGATATATCAGAATGGAAAGCTCCCCTTTTATATAAACAGCAAAAAAACAAGCCTTCAATGAGCGTTGATTATGATGAAAGATACTTGTACCTTCAATTAAAAGGAGATGTACTCAATAAAATATCTACTACTCAAATTCTATTAGATGTTATGCCGAATCAGGGAAAAACAGCAAAATCAGATTTGAAAGGAGTAACGTTCAAAAATGGCATTGAGTTTGTTGTCGAGCTTAATAAGAATAAGGAGTCACGTATCGTCATCGATCCTTATTATGATTTCTATTCTTATTTATATGGACATGAATTAAAGCTTATCGACATTCCATCTTCAAGTGTTATGAAAAAGAACACTACGTTCAGTCCGATTTACTATGCTTTAAATAAAGAGCTATACTTGCCAGAACAGGATATAGATGTACCTTTTTCAGCATATGAAACAGGCAAATTAATAGAGGGAAATGGTAATCCGAAGGCAGAGGATTATAATTCTCTTGTCGATTATAATTGGAGCGACAAAGGAACTATAGAATTACGTATTCCTTGGTTACTTCTTCAATCAAAGGATCCCAGTCATAAAGAATTTATAGGGGATTTCTATAAAGAAAACGGAGAAGTATCAGTTTTTGTAGATAAAATAAATATAGGTGCATTGTTTGTTAATGATAAGCATGAGGTTGTATCTTCATTGCCAGAGATTGAAAAAGGTGTACTTAATCAATTGCATAGTTATACATGGGATAATTGGAATCTGCCTAAAACTGAAGAACGGTTAAAAAATTCCTATGGCATTATGAAAGAAACATTTAAGAGATTTGAATAGTGGTTTAAAGGAGAGAGAAAGATTGATTCAGTGGAGAAAGATTATCGTTATATTAGCGACACCATTTGTGCTTTTATGCATAAATGGTATAACTATAACGAAAGCGGTATCTTTTATAGAGCAACAAGAAATTACAGATTTAAATAAGGAATGGACGATTACATTTAATCATCCAATTAATAAAGCATCGATTACTAGCTCTTCAATTACGATTAAAGATGAAGCAGGAAATGATTTTCCGACTACATTAGAGATTAATAAAAATAAAGTTAAAGTGAAGCCTAAAAAATCATACGAAAACTATACGACATATACTTTAAATGTCCAAAATAATATTGAAAATGATCAATCAAATCGCTTGAAAAATAGTTTCAAGTTGATTTTTACTACCAATTTTGCAATTGAGGATATTAAAAAAATCACGCCTTTAAATACTTCTGATTATTACGGACAGGCACTTGTAACACTATCCTATGACGATGGCTATCGAGATTGGTATGATAAAGCACTACCACTCCATTCGAAATATAATATGCCTGGAACTTTTAATATTATCGGTGATAAATTGTACTCAGATGATGAAATTTATATGACATCATCTCAAGTATGGGTTGCACATGATTTAGGTTTAGAAATTGCATCGCATACACAAAATCATGTTTTTCTAACAAAAAAATCAGTGGACGATATTCGTTATGAATTTGCTGAAAGCATAAATACAATCGAATCTTTACTAGGCAAAGGTGTCGTTTCAACTGTTGCGATTCCTTATTCCGATTATAATGAAGAAGTAAGGAAAATTGCTATGCAATATTTCGACGGTATTCGTGTATTAGGTAGAGAAACGAATATACCTAATAATTATGATCCGTACTGGTTAAAATCATATGCTATTACAAATACAACAGAATTTTCAGATGTGAAACAATGGATTGATAAAGCGGTTGCTGAGAAATCTTGGGTCATTATTATGTTGCACGGTATTAAAGAAGATCGATTGGAAGAGTATGAAACAACGCCAGAAATTTTAGAACAGATGATGAAATATATTAATGGATTAGGTAAAGATTCTATTTTACCAGTAAATACAAAGGAAGGATTACAGCTTACAAAATAAAAAAACTGAATCCAAAAATCAGCAGCAGTTTATGTTTTGGTTATGTGTGTCTAGCATACAACTTGAACGTAACGAATGAAGCTTATCCTTTGCTAAGCCACAAATTCTCTAAGTAGTAAATTGAAAAAGGAACCTTAAAGAAGACACATTGCCATTCAAATTTAATGGGGTTTAGAATTGACGAAGGGAAAAAAATCGCCGTAAACGGCGATTTTTTTATTGGAATTGCGAAAGTCGTGAAAAGAAGTTTTTGACGAAGTCTAAGAATATTTTTTCGGAAGGCGCAATTTCACGGTTAACTGGTGAGATAATTCCCACAGTTCTAGGTATTGTGGGAGACTCGATTGGCACTTTTACCGTAAATCGAGCGGCTGAATCGTATAGTGAGCTTTCTGGTAATAAGCTGACCCCGATTCCAGCGGCCACGAGGCCTTTTAGTGCATCTAAGTCCTCTCCTTGTGAAATGACATTTGGTGAAAAGCCAGCTGCACGGCATGCATCCATTGCGACTTTATGTAAAATATAGCCGTCTGGGAATAACACAAATAGATCATTGCGTAATTCAGCCAGCTGAATACTTTCTTTTTTAGCTAATGGGTGGTTTGCTGGTAGTAGTGCCGCAATATTTTCAGTAAATAAAACGGTTGATTGAATAGTCTCATCTTTTGGTGGAAGCGGCCCAAGGAATGCTAAGTTTAACTCACGGTTTTTGACAGCATCTATTAAGAAACGATAAGAGCCTTGACGGAGCTGGAATTGTAAGTCGGGGTATTCACGCTTAAAGGCCGAAATAACGGTTGGTAGTACATAACTAGCTAAGCTTGTTGGAAAACCAATTTTAATAGTACCTTTTGCTGGATCCAAGTATTCTTCTACCTGCTTGGCAGCAAAATCAATTGCTTTTAAGGCAGTAATTGTATGTTCAAGAAAAGTTCTTCCAATCGGTGTCAATTTTACATTTCGTCCGACACGTTCAAAAAGTGGTGTACCTAATTCATCTTCTAAATTGGCAATTTGACGGCTAATTGCTGATTGTGCAACATGAAGATGTTCTGCGGCTTCTGAAATATGCTCACGTTCAGCCACTTCAACAAAATAACGTAATTGACGTAACTCCACTTGATACTCACCTCTATTTATCGAAAAATACGATTGTTTATATTGTAATTATATAATATTTAGTATTAAAAATAACTGTAAACATGTAGATAAGCTAAATAAAAGTTAAATAGATGTTTAGAACTGCTTAGCTTTTAGTTACGCTAGGAGTTATTTTGTGTGGAATCTCAGTGTAATTTCTTAGCAAAATAGTTGGAGGACAAAAATACTTGAACTAGTACTCTATAATTTTTCTTCTCTGTAATTGATTCCATTCTAAAGAAAAAGGATATAGTATAGATATTGTTGTTTATGCAAAATGTCACAAAACCGCTACAATTAGCGCTTCCTGATAGGTTTCCACTATGTTGCTAGATGAAATCCATTCTCAATTAGTTATATTTTATTGAAAATGAAGTAAGTTGATTCTCATTGTCAGCATCCTTTAGCAATAAACTGAAAATGCTTACAAAGTCTTTGTTTTGCAAGATGTCATTAGAGAAGTTGGAAAGTGATTGAAATGGTTTGCATAGAGAACGATTTTCAGTTAAGATTAGAATGATGATAATTAAGGAATGGTTCCCCATTCAATGAACACACTATGGAGGTAATTTTAATGTCAACTTTAGTAATTAAAGATCTTCACGTTGAAATCGACGGGAAAGAGATTTTAAAAGGCGTAAACCTTACAATCAATACAAATGAAATCCATGCAATCATGGGACCAAATGGTACGGGTAAATCTACATTAGCTTCTGCTATTATGGGTCACCCTAAATACGAAGTAACTTCTGGTACAGTTGAGCTTGATGGCGAAAACGTACTTGAAATGGAAGTAGACGAACGTGCACAAGCTGGATTATTCCTAGCAATGCAGTACCCATCAGAAATTGCTGGTGTTACAAATGCAGACTTCTTACGCTCAGCTATCAATGCTCGTCGTGAAGAAGGCGATGAAATTTCACTGATGAAATTCATCCGCGAATTAGATAAAAACATGGAATTCCTTGAAATGCATGAAGATATGGCACAACGCTACTTAAACGAAGGTTTCTCAGGCGGTGAGAAAAAACGTAACGAAATTCTTCAGTTAATGATGATTAAGCCAGCATTTGCAATTTTAGATGAAATCGACTCTGGTCTTGATATTGATGCACTGAAAGTTGTATCTAAAGGCATTAACGCAATGCGTGGCGAAGGCTTTGGATGCTTGATGATTACACACTATCAACGTTTACTGAACTACATTACGCCTGATCATGTACACGTAATGATGCAAGGTCGTGTTGTAAAATCTGGTGGAGCAGAGCTAGCTCAACGCTTAGAAGCAGAAGGCTATGACTGGATTAAAAGAGAACTAGGTATCGAAGAAGAAACAGAAGAACAAGAAGCATAAGAAGGAGGACGAACTAGCATGACAGTGGAAATTAACTTGCCTGTAACTGTACAGGACGTGCGCTCGTTCTCTGAAGCTAATGGTGAACCAACTTGGTTTACAGAGTTTCGCGCGGCAGCACTAGACAAAGCAGCTGGTTTAGAAATGCCAAAACCAGATAAAACAAATATTACAAAATGGGATTTCATGAACTTCCCAACGCACACAGTAGAAAGTGAAGGTTTTGCTTCACTTGATGCACTACCAGAAGAAGCTAAAGGCTTAATTGACCTTGAAGCACAAGAAAACTTATATATCCAACGCAATAACACACCAGCATTCATTAAAACATCACAGGAACTTTCTGATAAAGGTGTTATTTTTACAGATATGTTAACTGCTGTACGTGAACATGGTGAGCTTCTTAAAAAGTATTTCATGACTGAAGCAGTAAAAGTTGATGAACATAAATTAACAGCGCTTCACGCAGCACTTGTTAATGGAGGCGTATTCGTCTACGTACCAAAAAATGTAATTATCGAACAGCCGCTACAAGTGGTATTCTTAAATGATAATGCAGATGCTTCACTTTATAACCACGTATTAGTGGTAGCTGAAGCAAATGCTGCTGTAACATATGTTGAAACATACATTTCAACAGTTGAAGAAGCAAAGGGCCAAGCTAACATCATTGCAGAAGTCGTTGTTCAAGATAATGCACAAGTAACTTACGGTGCGGTTGATGTACTAGCAAAAGGTTATACTACTTATGTTAATCGTCGTGGACGTTTAGCACGTGACGGAAAAATTGACTGGGCACTTGGTTTAATGAATGATTCAGATACTATTTCTGAAAACATTACACACCTGATTGGTGATGGTTCTCATGCTGATACAAAAACAGTAGTAGTTGGTCGTGGAGAACAAAAACTAAACTTCACAACTGAAGTTCGTCACTGGGGTAAAAATTCAAATGGTCACATCTTAAAACATGGTGTGATGAAAGACGCAGCACAATCAATCTTTAACGGTATTGGCTATATTGAGCACGGTGCAACAAAAGCCGACGCACAACAAGAATCACGCGTGTTAATGCTTTCTGAAAAAGCACGTGGCGATGCTAACCCGATTCTTTTAATCGATGAAGACGATGTAACAGCAGGACACGCAGCATCTGTTGGCCGAGTAGATCCACTTCAATTATATTATTTAATGAGCCGTGGTATCTCGAAAACAGAAGCAGAGCGCCTTGTTATCCATGGATTCCTTGCGCCAGTTGTTACGCAATTACCAATTGAGGGCGTTCAAAAGCAACTGACGGAGGTTATCGAAAGGAAAGTTCGCTAATGATGAATAAAGACATTAAAAGCTATTTCCCCATTTTAAATCAGGAAGTCAACGGACATAAGCTCGTTTACCTGGATAGCGCTGCAACTTCACAAAAGCCTATTCAAGTAATTGAAGCGATGAAGCATTATTATGAATTTGATAACTCAAATGTTCACCGTGGTGTGCATACATTAGGGAACCGTGCAACAGATAAATATGAAGGTGCGCGTGACAAGGTTCGTAATTTTATTAATGCTAAAACAACAGAAGAAATCATTTTCACTCGCGGTACAACAACTGCGTTGAATACTGTAGCATCTAGTTATGGTCGTGCCAATATTGTAGAAGGCGATGAGATTGTCATCACTCATATGGAGCACCATTCAAACATTATTCCTTGGCAGCAACTTGCGAAAGAAAAAAATGCAACATTAAAATATATTGAACTTGAGGCAGATGGTACCCTTAACCTAGATAAAGTACGTGCGACGATGACACCGAAAACAAAAATTGTTTCAGTGTCAATGGCGTCCAATGTTCTTGGTACCATTAATCCTATTAAAGAGATTGCTCAAATTGCACATGCTAATGGTGCAGTAATGGTAGCAGATTGTGCACAAGCAGCACCACATATGAAAATTGATGTGCAAGATTTAGATGTGGATTTCTTAGGATTTTCAGGACATAAAATGTGCGGCCCGACTGGAATAGGTGTACTATATGGTAAAAAAGAGCACCTTGAAAAGATGGAGCCAATTGAATTTGGTGGCGAAATGATCGACTTTGTTGGACTTCATGATTCAACGTGGAAGGAACTACCTTGGAAATTTGAAGGTGGAACACCGATTATTGCAGGTGCCATTGGTTTAGGTGCTGCCATTGATTTCTTAAATGAAATAGGGCTTGATCAGATTGCGCAGCATGAACATAAACTGGTAGGCTATGCAATGGATCAGCTTGAAACAATTGAGGGACTTAAAATTTTTGGTCCACGTGATCCAATGAAGCGTTGTGGCCTTGTTACATTTAACTTAGACGATGTACATCCACATGATGTAGCAACAGTTCTAGACATGAATGGTATCGCTGTTCGTGCAGGACACCATTGCGCACAGCCACTAATGAAATGTCTTCAACAAGTAGCGACAGCGCGGGCAAGTTTCTATCTGTATAACTCAGAGGAAGATATTGACCGACTAGTTACAGGGTTGCGTTCTGCGAAGGAGTATTTTGGCGATGTCTTTTAATAATTTAGATCAACTATACCGTTCAGTCATTATGGATCACTATAAAAATCCTCGTAATAAGGGATCTTTAGAAACAGATGCTGTAACGATTGATATGAACAATCCGACCTGTGGCGACCGTATTCACTTAACGCTAAAAGTGACTGATGGCGTTGTAGAAGATGCGAAGTTTGATGGTGAAGGCTGTTCAATTTCGATGTCTTCTGCATCAATGATGACACAAATTATCAAAGGGAAAAAAGTAGATGAAGCATTAGAGCTAGCTGACATTTTCTCTAAAATGATGATGGGCGAAGAATACAGCGAAAAATACGACCTAGAGGATGTTGAGGCACTACAAGGTGTTTCTCAATTTCCTGCACGTATAAAATGCGCGACATTGGCTTGGAAAGCAATGGAAAAAGGCGTAAAAGAATAAACGAACTAAAGCATCCATTATCCCCTTAAAGCACTGGATTTCAGCTTCACTTGAGGGATCGAAGCAATCTTTAGGGGATGGCGACTTTAGACTAGATAAAGAACATTAATTCGTGAACGGAGGAGAAATAATGGCTAAAAAAATGCCTGATATTGGCGATTACAAATACGGATTCCATGACAAGGACGTATCAATTTTCCGTTCAAAACGTGGTTTAACTGAAGAAATCGTCCGTGAAATTTCAAATATGAAACAAGAGCCAGAGTGGATGCTTGAATACCGGTTAAAAGCACTTGAAACTTTCTATGCAAAACCAATGCCACAGTGGGGTGGCGAACTCGGCGATTTAGACTTTGATGAAATTACGTATTACGTAAAACCATCAGAAGCAACACAAAAATCTTGGGATGAAGTACCTGAAGAAATCAAAGCAACTTTTGACAAATTAGGCATTCCAGAAGCAGAACAAAAATATCTTGCAGGTGTATCAGCTCAATATGAATCTGAGGTAGTATACCACAACATGAAACAAGATCTTGAAGATATGGGAATTGTCTTTAAAGATACAGACTCAGCACTTCGTGAAAACGAAGACATCTTCAAAAAATATTGGGGTACAGTGATTCCTTACTCTGACAATAAGTTCTCTGCTCTTAACTCAGCAGTATGGTCAGGTGGTTCATTTATCTATGTACCACCAGGTGTAAAAGTGGAAACACCTCTTCAAGCTTACTTCCGAATTAACTCTGAAAACATGGGGCAATTCGAACGTACGTTAATTATCGTAGACGAAGGTGCACACGTACACTATGTTGAAGGTTGTACAGCACCTGTTTACACAACGAACTCTTTACACTCAGCGGTAGTAGAAATTGTTGTACGTAAAGATGCATACTGCCGTTATACAACGATTCAAAACTGGGCGAACAACGTTTACAACCTAGTAACAAAACGTACAATTGTTGAAGCAAACGGTACAATGGAATGGATCGACGGTAACATTGGTTCTAAATTAACAATGAAATACCCAGCTTGTATCCTTAAAGGAGAAGGCGCTCGTGGTATGACGTTATCAATCGCATTAGCAGGTAAAGGACAACATCAACATGCTGGAGCGAAAATGATTCACTTAGCGCCAAATACGTCTTCCACAATCGTATCTAAATCGATTGCAAAACAAGGTGGTAAAGTAACATATATGGGTCAAGTACGTTTCGGTCCTAAAGCGAGTGGCGCACGTGCGAACATTGAATGTGATACGTTAATCATGGATAACGAATCTACTTCAGATACAATTCCATACAACGAAATTTTAAATGATAATGTTTCTTTAGAGCATGAAGCGAAAGTTTCGAAAGTATCAGAAGAACAATTATTCTACTTAATGTCTCGTGGTATTTCTGAAGAAGAAGCGACAGAAATGATCGTTATGGGCTTCATCGAGCCATTCACAAAAGAATTACCAATGGAATATGCAGTAGAAATGAACCGTCTTATCAAGTTCGAGATGGAAGGTTCAATCGGATAACACAACAAAACCCTTGTCACAACAATGTTTGTGACAAGGGTTTTTTTTATAAAACTTGGGGGATTATTCAACAAATTGACATTATGAAGAATTTGCCTTTGTCTTGTAAGCTGACCTGGTAACCTCTTAAAATATATTCTTCGCTTTACGACTCTGCAAAGGTTTAGAAATGGCCTGTTTGTCTAAAGCTAATCACACATCTTTTGTTTGAAGTCACTTATCAGTCAACAATTATTTTATCGTTAGGTGGTTGACATTTTTATTAGTTGTAACTATAATAGTTACAACAGGAGGTGCTAAATATAAAAATTAGTAGTCGTTTTACAATGGCTGTTCATATTTTATCAATTTTAAAACACAATCCATCAACTGTGTGTACTTCTGAATACATGGCAGAAAGCGTAAATACAAATCCAGTAGTGATTAGGAAAATTGTCTCCTATCTTAAAAAGGCAGGTCTTGTGCAAGTGCGTCGTGGAATGGGAGGAGCATTTTTACTGAAAGATTTACATCTTATTCCGTTGTTAGATGTGTATCGTGCTGTTGAAGTTGTAGAAGAAGATAGATTATTTCATTTTCATGATCAACCGAATCCTAATTGTCCTATAGGTGCAAATATCCAATCTGTTTTAGAACTAATACTAGTTCAAGCACAGGAGGCCATGGAACAAGTTTTAAAAAACATCACAATGGAACATGTAGTGACATCGTTAATAGATGAAATCCATAACAAACAGTAATGTGAATGCATTCATTTTAGAGAATGCATATTTATTTGCAATAGTTGTAACCAAAATAGTTACAACTATAGAGAAAGTGAGGGACTTAAGATGACACTAAAAATTAAAGCCTATTCGGATTTTATATGTCCCTTTTGTTTTTTAGGAAAAGGGCCATTAGATGAGCTTGTAAAAGAAAAAGATGTTGAAGTAGAATGGATGCCATTTGAATTACGTCCTACCCCTTTTCCGAAAATCGACCCATGGAAAGAACCCGAAAAATTAGGGTCATGGGATTCTTTTATACTTCCTACTGCGAAAAAGCTTGGAATCGAAATGCGTTTACCACGTGTTTCCCCGCATCCATACACGCATGTAGCTTTTGAAGGATATCAATTCGCAAAAGAACAAGGAAAAGGAAATGAATTTCATCATAGAGTCTTTACTGCGTTTTTCCAGGAAGAACAAAATATTGAGGACATTGAAGTATTAACACATTTGGCGAGCGAAGTAGGTCTCCCGAGCGATTATTTTAAAGAAGCTTTACTTTCAGGGAAATATCGCGAAGTCCATCAAAAGGCTTTAAATCATGCATATGAAGAAGCAAATATTACGGCTGTTCCGACGCTAATCATTGGTGATGAAGTGATCCAAGGATTAGCTAGTAAAGAAAGATTAGCGCAAATCATCGATAAACAATTAGCAAAATAAACAAAATCATGACAATGTGTAAGTGGCTTAGCTATTAGTGATGAACCAGTAAGAGGTTGTTCCAAAAGAAAAACAATATGCTTAGAGGTATCATATTATTTTTTGATACAAAGGTAAAAAAGAGGTTTGAAGACTGTTTAGACAGCCCATCATAAAAATAAATCAGTTAAAACTTGGAGGAATTTAAAATGTCAGTAACTACATCAAATGTAAAAGAAGCAATTATCAACCGTCGTTCAATTCGTAAAGTGAAAAAGAACGAAACAATCACTAAAGAAAGAATCAATGAACTGTTAAAAACAGCTGTACATGCACCATCATCTTTTAATATGCAAAGTGCACGTGTCGTTGTAGTGATGGATAAGGAGCATGATAAGTTCTGGAATATTGTAAAAGAAACACTAAGCTTACGTGTTCCAGAAGAAAGCTTTGCTGCTACTGTAGAAAGACTACAAGGATTTAAAGATGGAGTAGGAACAATTCTATTCTTTGAAAATCAAGCAACAATAAAACAAATGCAAGAAAACGCACCATCATATAAAGAGCAATTCCCATATTGGTCACATCAAGGAAGTGCAATGTTACAATACGCTACATGGTTATCTTTAACTGCTGAAGGCATTGGAGCATCCATACAGCACTATAACCCAATTATTGATGAGGAAGTAAAACAAACTTGGGATATCCCAGGTGAATGGAGCTTAATAGCACAAATGCCATTTGGTGAACCAAATGAACAACCAGGAGAAAAAACAGCATTACCTTATGAAGATATTGTGAGATTTTATTAATATTAAAAAAACAATTTACAACACTAAATAATGATTTAAACGTAAAGGCACCCTATATAGTAGACCATAAAAGTTTACTTTATAGGGTGTTTTTTGTTATTCCAAGTGAAATTTATTTAGAGAAGCGCTATAGAGCTCTTCACATAAACTCTTTGATATCTCCAGATAAACTTCGAATTATCTTCATATAAGCTTCAGATTGCTCTTATATAGTTAGAGTTATCAAGGAGGTAATGTAAATGAATTTTATCAAACGTGCAGTTTTGAGTGTCAAAGCAAGAAAGGGGAAATCGCTAATTTTATTCGCCGTATTTTTAGTTGTCGCTAATTTAGTATTAGCGGGATTTGCCATACAAAATGTCTCAAAGACTGCAAATGATCTAGCTAGACAAAAGTTAGGAGTTGACGTGAGTCTTAGGTTGGACGAGGAAAAACTGATGCAAAATGTAGCGAAACAGCGAGAAGAAAATCCAGGTGGGAGAATAAAACATCCGGAGCTTTCTGCAGAAGAAGCAGACCAATTAGCTAAATTATCATACGTAGAAGATTTTAATTATCTAAAAAGTGAGATGCTTGTTGCGGACGGTTACACACCCGTTAATGCTGACAAAGGTGGAGAGGCAGTAGGTGGATCGGTAGGGGGCAATAATAATGGCAGCATGAAAATGCCAGATACTTTCTTTCAAGGTGTGAGAAGTTCTGATTTATTGAAGGATTTTAAAGAGGGAACAAATAAAATTGTTGAGGGACGCCCAATAACACCAGAAGATAAGAATAAGAAAGTAGTCTTGATTGAAGAACGGTTAGCAGAACAAAACGAGCTTCAAGTTGGTGATAAGTTAAAGATCAAATCAACTGATGAAGTTTCGAAAGTGGAATTGGAAATTGTAGGAATTTACAAAAATTCTGACATAACTAACTTTGAGGAATCATTACCACCAATGATGCATCCATCAAATAGAGTGTATGCCAATTATGATTCGATGAAAGAATTTAATGAAAATGATAATGTCAATGATACAACAATTAACGAAGCAATTTACTACTTAAAAGATCCCGAAAGTATTGCGGACTTTAAAGCAGAAGGAAAGAAAACAACTATTGATTTTGATTTATTTAAATTAGATGCACATGATGCGTTGTATCAAAAAATGGTAGGCCCTATTGAGAATATAGCCTCCACTTCAAAGTGGATCGTATACTTAGTTTCCATTAGTGGATCCATCATTTTAGGTTTAATAATTATGTTGACAATAAAAGAGCGACGGAAAGAACTCGGGATTTTATTGGCAATTGGTGAGAAAAAAAGAAAATTAGTTGGACAACTTTTAGTAGAAGTATTATGTGTAGCTGTATTAGCATTTGGCATTTCGATAATTACAGGTGAAACAGTATCTCAAAAAATGGGAGACAGTTTATTACAGAAAGAAGTTATTGCTTCTGAAGAGCAACAACAAGAATCAAATAATCTAGGGTTCTCGTTTGGTATGATGAATGGCCAAGATAAAAACAAAGATGTGGATCCTATTGACAATATAGATGTAAGTATATCATCCCAAGATGTCTTGAATTTAGGGGGATTAGGTCTATTAATTGTGGTTTTATCAACACTTCTTCCAGCATTATCGATTCTTCGATTAAATCCAAAAGAAATTTTATTAAAAGATGAATAGGAGAGACTAATGGATACTATTTTACAGTTTAGAAATCTACAATACTATTATCAAAGTAATAATAAGAAAAACACGCTTTTAGAGAATGTAAATTTTACGTTTGAAGCGGGGTGCTTTTATAGCATTTTAGGACCATCAGGGTCAGGAAAAACAACAGCCCTTAGCTTAGCAAGTGGATTAGATAATCCAAAAGAAGGACATGTGCTCTACAAAGGAAAAGATATACGAAAGATTGGACTAAATACTTATCGAAATAAATACGTTTCGATAATCTTTCAATCATATAATCTCATTACGTATATGACTGCTCTTCAAAATGTAGTCACGGCAATGGAAATTACAGGGGTTAATGTGAAAGATAAAAAGGGAAGAGCGCTAGAGTTATTAGGAAAAGTTGGCTTAACGGAAGTAGAAGCAAAACGAAAGGTATTACAATTAAGCGGTGGTCAACAACAGCGTGTAGCAATTGCTCGTGCATTATCTAGCAATGTAGATTTATTAATTGCTGATGAACCCACTGGGAATCTCGATGAGAAGACTTCTGTGGAAATTGTTGAGTTATTTAAAGATCTAGCCCATAAAGAAAATAAATGCATCATTGTCGTCACGCATTCTCAGGAAGTAGCTAAACAATCAGATAAAGTAGTGTATCTTGAAAAAAGAAATTTAGTTTGCAAAAATTTGTAGGGGAAATAGATAATAAAACCTTTATCAAAACTCGTTTTGATAAAGGTTTTAAAATATACTAGCGGCCAACCAATCGATATAAACAACTTTTAATAATCTAGAAAATTAAAAAGGAGAGTTAACAATGTGGGGAAAACTAGCATTTTCCATTGGGTTAGTGTCAATGGGAATAGTAATTGGTTCGTTAACGAATTTGGTGAATTTAAGTGGGAGTGAAGAATCGAATCCATGCGAAGCAAATATGCAGCAAGATAATAGAATACAAAATCCAGGAGAAATGAAACCTGAACAGTTTGGGGAGTATAGTCCAGGTCCAGGAGAGATGAGGCCAGAACAATGGGGGGAATATGACCTAAATCAAGAAATGATACCAGAACAGTGGGATGAGAACTCTTCAAATCCAAGAGAAATGTCACCAGAACAACCGGGAAATGACGCTCTAAACCAAGATGGCACTATGTCAGGAGCAGCGTCTCCTAACTAATATTTATAGATTAGTTTAATAAATTTCTGTCGAGACATCTAGTAAAAAAAATACACCCTAAAGAGAGCGATGTAAAAGTGACTATACCATCTTTAATAAAATCTTCATCATAGTATAAACCAACCATTAATAAGCTTTTTATGCAGAAAATAGTTATTTAAACGCTGCTTACTAAAAACTCGCTTCTTGGGCATGGCAATTATACTAGTTGATTGGAGCGTAGCGACGAGGAGACTGAAGCCGTGCCCGCGAAAAGCGTCCGCCGTAGCAGAAATCAACGGGTTCATATAAATACTTCTATTTGAAAAGAAATAAGAATTTAAACAAACTACTCTATTTTTTGAGTTTGTCTACAATCTGAAGATAGGAAAAAGCTGCGAGACTCCTGCGGGAGAATGAACTAGCTAGACCTCGCACGAAACGTAGTGAAGGAGGAGGCTAGCTAGTTCATATGCGGAAAGCGAGTTGCTTTATCCGGACCTGATTATCATCTTCTTATTCAGAGTCAATTGTTTACGTTAACCTTTCCTTAATGGAAAAAGGGATAGTAACTGTAAATTGTATGCCCTGATCGGAATTATTCAAAGAATAGGTGATAGAAAGGGAATCAAAAATTTGCCTTACTATATAGAGTCCAAGCCCACTTCCACCAGTATTGCGGTTTCTTGATTTTTCGATTCGATAAAATGGTTCGAATATCTGTTGTATATCCTCTTCTTTAATTTTGACACCTGTATTGATGACTTGTATTTGGATAGTATTTTGATTTGGGTGCTCAGTTAGCTCTATATAAACTGTCTCTCCTTGTGGCGAATACATAATGGCATTATGAATAATGTTTTTTAAGGCTTTTTCTAATAAATCACAATCTGTACGTACTGAGAGATGAGGAGCAATTTGTTTTATAATTGTAATATTTTTTTGAGAAGCAAAAAAACCGAGATCTTTTGTCATTGTATCAATCAATTCTAAAAGTTTTACTTCTCCCAATTTCAGTTTAAAGGTATCTTGTTCTAGTTTTGACATACTTAAAATTTCGCGGACCAGTAGCTCCATTTCTTCGATAATTTTATGATTTTTCTCCAAATATTGGTCACGATTTTTATAAGGACCAATATTATAAATCATCCCTTCTAAGTAACCCTTCATAACAGTGAGCGGTGTTTTGAGTTCATGAGCAACCGTTGTAAAAAATTCTCTGCGTTTTATTTCGGCTTCTCGCTCTTTTTCGATATCACTTTTTAATTGCTCATTGGCCTTTTGTAAATCGAGCATGGTTTGCTGTAAATTTTTTGACATATCATTCAAGCTATTAGATAGTTCTCCTAATTCATCCGTAGAATGGAGTTGGATTTTTTTTGAAAAATCCAAGTTTGCCAGCTTTTGTGCGCCCTCATTAATATAGATAAGTGGTTTTGTTATGAACCTGGAATAAAAATAAGCACTTCCTAGACCAATTACAATGACAATTATACTTATATAAGGAAGGAAACGTACTAAGACCTGTGATGCTTCATCAATAGGTTGAAAAGTTGCAAACACAACAAGCTCTAAATTACCATCTTGGAATTGAATCGGCATGGTAACATTAAATGAATTACCAAGAATATCAGGATTCTTTGCTGGAGACGTTTTAGCAATCACTTTTGATTGAGTACCTTCCTGAACAAAGAAAGAAGGCGAATAAACAATTGTTCCTTCTTTATTTTGAAGGTAGATGAAGGCATTATTTTGTTTTGAGTATTCATCAAAGAGTGGAATAGCATCTCTAAATGTAAGATTCTTAGATTTATCAATTATTTCTTCTATGCCTGATTGAAGCTGATTTGTTTTATATTGCTCATGAAATGTTGGAAGAAAAAAGTATAATGTTAGATAAATCATGACAGCAAAAGCTAACAAGATGAGAGAGGTTATGATAAAGAGTTTATAGGTAATCCTCTTCATCTTCAGGAGTTTTAGTATATTATTCATCGATTTTATAACCAATACCCTTTACGGTTTTAATACAGGGTACATCTAATTTCTTCCGTATATTTTTTATATGCGTATCAATCATGCGTGTTTCACCAGAATAATCGTATCCCCAAACTTTTTCTACGATGATTTCTCTTGTGATTACTTTTTGCTTATTTTGAAGTAGCAGTTGAAGAATTTCAAACTCCTTTGTCGTTAATGGTATTTCAATATCATTAACATATACTTTGTAGGCGTCACAATCGACACGTATTTCATTAAAATTTAATTGATTTCCAGTATTTTGAAGGCAACTTCTTCTCAGGACAGCCTCGACTCGCCTAATCAAAACATGAAAGGAAAAGGGCTTCGTTATATAATCATCGATTCCGACATCAAAGCCTTGCATTTGATCTTGCTCTTCCTCTAATGCAGTGAGCATAATAATCGGTACATTTGACTGACTTCTAATCATTTTAGCTACTTCAAAGCCATTAAGGTTAGGCATCATCACATCTAATAGAATTAAATCAAAGGATTGCGCATTAAAGCGTTTCATGCCTTCTAAGCCATCTGATGCCACTTCAATCGTGTATTTTTGTGTCATTAAAAACTGTGTAATTAATTCTTGTATTTCTTGGTCGTCTTCTACTACAAGAATATGATAGTTCATCATTACATCACCTCATGAAGACATTATAACCTTGCAATCTGTAGTTTATGTGAAGATGTATTATATATAGTAATAATATAAAGACTTCAGGGTATACATGTGACTAACGCTACTCAGCTTTAGTCGCATTTTTTGTTGTACGGTCATTCGAAGTTAGAAAGTGTGTGCTATGATAATGTACATAGAGGAGGGAGTCACATGATTCGAGTTGGATTAACAGGCTGGGGCGATCATCCTTCACTGTATAGTGGAGTGACTGCCTCAAAGGAAAAATTATTCGATTATACTGGTCATTTTCTAACTGTCGAAGTAGATACTTCGTTTTATGCCATTCCATCTGTTGAAAATATACGTAAATGGTGTGAAAATACACCGGATCACTTCGGCTTTGTCGTAAAGGCCTATCAGGGAATGACAGGGCATTTACGTGGAGACATTCCATTTGAATCGAAAAATGATATGTTTAATGCATTTATTGCATGTGCGAATGAGTTTAAACGTCATGGTAAGTTAGCGATGATTTTAGCTCAATTCCCACCATGGTTTGATTGTCAGGCTAAAAATGTACAATATTTATTGTATATTAGGCAGCAATTGAAGGAGTTTGAGGTGGCGATTGAGTTTCGTAATCAGACATGGTATGCAGACAAGGTAGTACAGCAAACAATCGACTTTTTACGAGAGCATCAATTTATTCATACAATTTGTGATGAACCCCAGGCTGGAGTAGGCTCTGTGCCATTTTATCCAGAAGCGACTGCAAATAAAGCGCTCGTACGCATACATGGACGAAATATTCATGGCTGGCGTAATACGGGCAATACCGAAAATTGGCGCAAAGTTCGTTTTTTATACGATTATAATAAGGAAGAACTACAACAACTAGGGCAATATATTAAAAGCCTACAATTACAGGTGCAGGAGCTGTTTGTGTTATTTAACAACAATTCAGGTCAACATGCTGCAAAAAATGCAAAAGAATTACAAGAAATTTTAGCCATTAGAGATATTGGTTTGGCACCAAAGCAATTAAATATCTTTGAAGGGGAAATATAATGGAGTTTTTGCTACTAGTTTTTATTGCCATACTTTCAGGCTTGATAGGCTCACTTGTTGGGCTTGGTGGAGGTATTATATTAGTGCCAGCAACATTATTTATCGGATTAAATCTAGGGATGATTCCAGAGTTAACTCCGCAGAAAGTGGTTGGCTTATCTGTTGTGATGATGATTTTTACAGGTCTTGCATCAACACTGAGTTATATGAAATCCAAAACAGTTGATTATAAAAGTGGCTTTGTTTTTTTTATAGGAAGTATACCCGGCACAGTACTGGGCGCATGGGTAAACAAAGGCTTAGATTTGCCATCATTTAACTTATATTTTGGTATTCTTCTGATAATTTTGGCGACAATTTTACTTGTACGTGACAAATTGAAGCCAGTACGATGGTTTGTGGAAAATGGCACGAAACAACAATTTACAGATGCATCTGGTAAAACATATGTATACGGCTATCCAATTTGGTTTGCAGTGACAATCACGTTTGCAATCGGCTTTGCCTCAGGATTATTTGGCATCGGTGGAGGCTCCATGATTGTACCAGCTATGATTATTTTATTTTTATTTCCTCCTCACGTGGCAGTGGCGACATCCATGTTCATGGTGTTTTTATCGTCGATAGTTAGTTCAGCGAGTCATATTTATTTAGGACATGTCCCATGGCTCTATACAATACCTGTTATTCCAGGTGCATATATCGGTGCAAAGCTGGGGGCAGCGTTAAACAAAAGAATTAAATCAGATACGCTTGTGCTAGCCCTTCGAATTATTTTATTATTATTAGGAATTCGCTCAATACTTGATGGTTTATTATAAAAAAAGAGGTGGCTTGAATGCTTGAAAAAATTCATATTTTTCACACGAATGATTTGCACAGTCACTTTAAGTATTGGCCGCGAATGCAAAACTATGTGAAAGAAAAACGTGCAGAGTTTGCAGCTATTGGAGAAACAAGCTTTTTATTTGATGTCGGGGATCATTTAGATCGCTCAAACATATATACAGAAGCAACAATTGGACAGGGCAATGTTAAATTATTAAATGAAGCTGGCTACGATGTTGTGACAATAGGTAATAATGAAGGTATTACACTGTCTCATGAAGAGCTTTATCATTTATATGACGAGGCTACATTTGACGTCGTAGTAGCGAACGTCCATGCCACACAGGGGGAAAATCCCACGTGGATGAAGCCTTACGTTGTATTAACGACCGCATATGGCACAAAGATGGCAGTTATTGCAGCGACGGCAATGTTTGAAATCTATTATAAAGAACTAAACTGGCAGATGGATGAGGCACGAAGCACATTAATCCGCTTAGCCCTTCAACTTCGCAAAGAAGTAGATATCGTTGTTTGTTTGTCTCACTTAGGCATTACTGAAGATGAGCTTTTAGCACAAGAATGTCCTGAAATCGATGTGATTTTTGGGTCACACACACATCATGTATTTCCTAATGGCAAACTTGTGAATGATGTGCTACTTACAGGTGGAGGGAAGTTTGGGCAATTTACTGGCTATCTTGTAGTCGAGTATGATAAAAAAACGAGGAAAATTGTTGAAAAAAAGGATACTTTAATTCATAATAAGGACTTGCCTGAGGTTGAAAACGAAGAAGATTTACTGTTTTCATTCAAGGAAAAAGCTGAAAAATTACTAGATAAACCAGTTTTTCGAACTGAAAAATTTTATAATAAAGAGTGGTTCCATTATTCGCAATTATCTCATTTATTTGCACAAGCCATTTTAGAGAAAAGTGGTGCAGACGGTGCATTGTTTAATGCAGGTATTTTTCTAGATAGTCTACCAAAAGGAACTGTGACTGCTCTCGATTTGCATAAAATTTTTCCACATCCGATTAATTTATGTACTATTGAATTGTCCGTTTCAGAGCTGAAAGAAATTTTACAGCAATCCAAAAACGAAGAATGGCCTTATATTGAACTAAAAGGTTTAGGCTTTAGGGGTGTTATTTTTGGTAAGATGCTAATCTACGGTTTTTCAATGAATGAGGATCGACAAATACTCATTAATGGAAAGATTGCAGATAGCGACCGTATATACAAATTAGTAACACTTGATATGTTTACCTTTGGTTATTTTTATCCAAGCTTTAAATATGCTAAGAAAAAATATATACTACCTGATTTTTTACGAAATATTATGTTAGATTATGGGCAAAAGTTCTTTAAGCAATAGATAAATAAGCTTTAAGAATAGATTGGGGAAGAAATCATGCGATTAATTTCAATCGAAGTATTAAAAGAAGGAATGGTATTAGGAAGAACCATTTGGAATGAAGCGGGTCACCCTCTTTTAAAGAAGGACGTTGTCATTAACGAACGTATTATTCAAAGACTTCTACAGTTGAATACGCATTATTTATATATTGACGACGAAATTTCTGAAGGAATTGAAGTAATGGAGACCGTTCCTCCTGCTGTCCGAAATAAAACCGTCTCGACCATTAAAGATTCTTTCCAATCTTTAGATGGTTTAAATGCAGTTAGTGCCTCTTATGTGCTTGATCAGCAATCGAAAGCGATTGTTTCTATTGTGGATGAACTATTGGCGGCTGTAACGGGTAATGATGAAATTTTAACAATTTTAACCGATGCTTATTTATTCGATGAATACTTATACCAACACTCCTTTCAAGTAACACTTTATTCAATAGCCATTGCAAAAGAGCTGGGACATACTGCAGAGGATCTGCGCTTAATCGGTATTGGCGCTTTACTGCATGATGTCGGAAAGCTTATGGTACCGAAAGATGTCTTAACAAAACCAGGTCGCTTGACACATGAGGAGTTTGAAATCATGAAAATGCACACCAGGTATGGTTTTGATTTGTTACGAAATTTACACTCCATTTCTTTACTTGTTGCACACTGTGCCTTCCAACATCATGAACGTATCGATGGAAGTGGCTACCCACGCGGCTTAGTCGATTTTGAAATTCATCCATTCGCAAAAATTATAGGGGTAGCAGATGTTTTTGATGCGGTAACAACAAATCGTGTATATCGTGAAAAAATGCTTCCATCACAGGGGTTAGCGATTGTTGAAGCGGGCTCTGGCACCATTTATGATGCACGAATTGTTAATGCGCTGAAAAAGGCTGTTGTCCATTATCCAAATGGTGTGATTTTAAAATTATCAGATGGAAGAAGAGGCATTGTATCCAAACAAAATCCATTCAATGCCGCATTACCTTGGATTCGTATTTTTGAAGAACAAGATATATTACTATCAGCTACATATGAAATTAATTTAGTGGACTACCCAACGATGACCATTGCAAGTATTGAAACGGACTACATAGTACCAGCGAAAGCTGAATAATTTCCTCCTCCTGTTCATACGTTATGGAACAGGAGGAGATTTTTTTGTTTTTCCCTCGAAAAAGAATGAGATTAAGAACAAATAGTAAAAAAGGATTGCCGTTAAATCGTATAACAGTGCTGATTGTCAGTAGTATCGTCTGTCTATTACTATTCTTGTATTTTTTGAATGAACGTCTTATGCCGACCTATTTACAATATGCAGAAGTACAAACCAATAAAATTGCATCCTATGTTGTGAGTAAAGCTATCAACTCACGTACCTCAAATGTATTAGACGTCAATGATATTATTGAAGATATACCAGCTGGTTCGTCTGAAATGGTCACGACAAAATTTAATACAGAAATTATTAATCGTGTCCGTGCAGAAACATTAGAACTCGTGAAAATGTATTTAGAACAGGCTGAGCAAGGAGAATTAGCGCATTTACCGGAATTAGAAAACGTCGAATACGACATCAATAAGATACAAGATGGTGATGGCATTGTTTTTTTTGTACCACTTGGGCAAGCTGCAAACATTCCATTGCTCGGAAATTTAGGACCTAAAATACCGATTCGTTTTCATGTAATTGGCAATGTGCATAGCAATGTTACATCAAGCATTCAAGAGTTTGGCATTAATAGCGCCTATGTGGAAGTAGGAATTCATATAGAGGTTAACGTGCAAATTATTGTACCATTTGCAAGTAAATCTACCTCAGTTTCACAGGATATTCCAGTAGCAATGGGTTTGACAAGAGGACCAGTACCACATATTTATACAAATGGCAGCGAGGCACCACAGCCATCACTTGAGGTACCTGTACCTTATGATTAGAAATGTCGCTCGAATAGTAAATGTTAGTTGTTGCCGTTCGTATATTATGTTACATTGACAACAGTGAAGGTAGATGATATTTAACAATATATAATTTTGATAGGGGCGAAATTTGTATGACATCTTGTAAACCTACAAGCAATGAAAAAGAAGAACATTTAAGAAAACCAGACTGGCTAAAAATCAAACTAAACACGAACGATGAATATAAAGGGCTAAAAAAGCTCATGCGTGAAAAAAATCTACACACAGTTTGCGAAGAAGCACGCTGTCCAAATATTCATGAGTGCTGGGGTGAACGCCGTACAGCTACCATGATGATTTTAGGCTCCGTTTGCACACGTGCTTGTCGTTTCTGTGCTGTAAAAACAGGTTTACCGAATGAGCTAGATTTAGCTGAACCAGAACGAGTGGCAGATTCTGTAGCCATCATGAACTTAAAGCATGTTGTGATTACAATGGTTGCTCGTGACGATTTAAAAGATGGTGGTGCAGAGGTATTAGCCGAAACGGTACGTGCGATTCGTCGCAAAAGCCCTTTCACTTCTGTCGAGGTTTTACCATCTGACCTAGGCGGTATTGAGGAAAACCTTCAATTTTTAATGGATGCTAAGCCAGATATTTTAAATCATAATATTGAAACTGTCCGTCGTTTAACGCCAAGAGTACGCGCGCGTGCCAAGTATGAGCGTTCGTTAGAATTTCTTCGTTTAGCTAAAGAAATGCAACCAGACATTCCAACGAAGTCATCATTAATGATTGGCTTAGGAGAAACACACGAAGAAATTTTAGAGGTTATGGATGATTTGCGTGCTAATAACGTAGACATAATGACAATTGGTCAATATTTACAACCAACGAAAAAGCATTTACCTGTAAAAAAATATTATTCTCCAATAGAATTTGGTAAATTACGCAAAATTGCAATGGAAAAGGGTTTTAAGCATTGCGAAGCAGGACCGCTTGTACGTAGTAGTTATCATGCGGATGAGCAAGTGAATGCAGCAACAAAAGAGCGCCAGCTACAAGCAGATGTGTAAAGTTAAACGTTAGAAAAGAAAGGTGGTGTCACTTTGATTATTATTGAAGGATATGAATACGAGCTTATCAACGATTTCCGAGAGGCTTTTCAAGAGGACTTATTTAAAGAACGGTACTCGGATATTTTAGCAAAATATGATTATATTGTAGGGGACTGGGGTTATAATCAGTTACGTTTAAAAGGCTTTTTTGATGATAAAAATCAAAAATCAACCTTTGATACAAAAATCAGTACACTGCAAGATTACTTATATGAGTATTGTAATTTTGGCTGTGCTTATTTCGTCTTACGTAAATGTGGTAAATCAATACAGCAACCTGAAATGGCAATGGACGAAGCAACCGAAGTGGCAATGCCTATTGAAGACCCACAAATAACAGAATAATGATCATGACCTGATGTGAAAATTTGCATCAGGTTTTTTATATTGGTAGGTTTTATAAAATTGGTAACAATATAAAAGGAATGACGTACTGTGAAAACTAATTTTGGCATGAAGGTGTGAGATAAATGAAAAGAGCTGTCTTTTTAGATCGTGATGGCGTAATAAATGAAGTGTTAACGAATCGAGTTAAGTTTGTGAATAAACCGCAGGATCTATATTTTTTACCAGCTGTTCCACAAGCAATTAAAAAATTGAATAAGTACTTTGATTTTGTATTTGTAGTGACCAATCAAGGTGGTGTTGGATTGGGATTTATGAAGGAATCGAAACTCCAACAAATACATGTCCATATGATAAATGAATTGAAAAAACAAGGGGCAATTATACATGAAGTAGCTTATTGCCCGCATAAACCAAAGGCCGGCTGCTCTTGTCGCAAGCCGAATAGCAAATTAATAGTTGATTTAGGTAAAAAATACAATATTGATTTAGTGAAATCCTATATGGTTGGAGATACTGATACAGACATTATTGCAGGAAAAAGAGCAGGTACAAAAGGCGTTTTTCTCGGAAAAAGTGATCCCCTTGCTGATGCAATTTTCCCGGACTTAATCAGCGCTGTCGATTGGATTATAGAAGACGTAACTGCATAATTAGCCAGATTATAATTGTTTTTTCACAAGTATAAATCACATGAATAAGGTTAATTTATGTAGTGGAGGTGATTATTTTGGCTAATGAGAAACGAAAAAAAAGACAATTAGATCGTGAAGAATACGGATATGGTTTTGATATTAGTGTTGATGATTTAGGCGTAATTGGACAAAATAAACAAGCAAAGAAACAACATGATAATGAAAATAAAGATAAGCCTCACAATAAAGACAATCCATCCATTATCAATAAATAATAAAAAGTACTATGGATCAAACAATCCATAGTACTTTTTATGTAGGAAATAAGGGAAGGCTGTAGTGTTTATTAGGATATATTAGAGCCGAAATGTTCCCTCAATATCGGTCAATAAGCCGCCCACCACAAGAACCTCCACTGATTGAATGAGAGGGTTTACAGTGTCTATTTTGTCGCTTATACTCTGGGCACAGTAAACATTAAAAAAACACCCATGTGTAGGGTGTTAGTTAAGTAATTCTCGTAAATATTCACGCAGCTCGACTGTTTCTTCTTCTGAGCGATTGTATACGTGTTCAAGGTAGCCAGGCTCTTCCACATCGTCTGGACCAAGTATAGCGAAGCGGCCAAATTGAATGTCCATCACAAGCACTTTACCAAAGAAACGGCCTGATTGTAAAATCGCTAAGTCGTAACGAAGCTTTTGTCCTGCAAAACTGACAAAGCGTGTTTTTGTATCTTCTACATCATCATATAAGAAAAATCGTTCCATCTTTTAATCTCCTTCCAGTCCTATAGATATGGTACTATAGAAGAGAAATGACTATCAACTTTAAATGATTTGAATGGGGGCTTTCCTTGTGTATTTTGTAGATCGTAATAAAATCACAAAAAATTTACAGTACTTAGATGAACTATTAGCGATTTTTGAGGCAGAGGATAACTGGCTACAAAATGATATTAAAAAGTTAGCAATCGAGCGAATCGGCCATAATGTGATGGAATCAATGATGGATGTTGGTAACTTAATGATTGATGGCTTCATAATGCGTGATCCAGGTAGCTATGAAGATATTATTGATATTTTAATCGATGAAAAAGTCGTAACTACTGAAATGGAAGCTTCTTTAAAAGCAGTTGTTGGCTTACGCAAAATGCTTGTTCGTGAATTTATAAATGTAGATGTTGAAGAAGTTGTGAATGTCTTAACAATCAGTTTATCAACATTAAAACAGTTTTCAACAGCAGTAAATAATTACGTAACGAATGAGCTAGGTCCTGTTTCAGCATTTTTACCAGAGGATCATCAATGAGAACCTATAAGGCATATTGCTTTGATTTAGACGGCACTGTGTACCGCGGGAAGGAAGGCATTCCTTCAGCGATTGCTTTTATTCAAAGATTACAGGAAACGGGAATCGAGCCTTATTACGTGACGAATAATTCATCGAAAACGAGAGAGCAGCTACAAGAGGCTTTACGTGCTATTGGTGTAGATGCACCACTTCAACATATCTATTCAAGTGCATTGGTAACTGCGAAATATATAGCCCTAAATTTTCCTGGCCAAAAAGTAGCGATGATGGGTTCGGATGGTATCCTAACGGCGTTATATAATGAAGGAATAGAACTTGTAGACACTGAGTCAGATGTCTTTGTAATGGGAATTGATCGAACACTGGATTATATGGCACTTGCTAAGGCCACAATTGCTGTACAAAACGGCGCTACATTTATTGCAACTAATCAAGACATTAAATTTCCGACAGAGTATGGCTTTTTACCAGGGAATGGGTCATTTGCACGTTTAGTAGGGGAAGTTGCAGATGTTGAGCCAACTTACATTGGTAAACCATCACCTGCTATGCTTGAAGTGATTGCCACAGAACATGGCTTTACAAAAGATGAAATGGTGATGATTGGCGATAATTATGACACGGATATTATGTGCGGTATACGCTTCGGCTGTGATACAATCCATGTTAACACAGGTGTGACTCCGACAAAAATTGTCCATGAGAAAGAACTTCAACCAACTTATTGTCTTGAGACATTACTATAAAATATAAAAAAGGATGTTTATGTCGACATAAACATCCTTTTTCTATGTTTAAAAGAATTGATTTTTGTAAATAAAATTACCATAATGGATTTTCTTCGATAAATTGATAAATGGCTTTTGTTAGCTCTTCCGGAGAATCTGCCTCTACTAAATCACCATTAACGATGGCGTAAAAGGATTCTGAACACTTCGTACAATAACTAAGGCAGCCATATTCCAAAACGTCGATATTTGGATCGCGTTCGAGTATTTCATAAGTTTTTTGAGAGCCATTTGCTAAATTACTTACACAAAATTCAACCATTGGATTCATAATGTCACCTCGCCATTGTAATGCTACTCGCTTTTGAAACGTTCGTCAACGATTGATTTTGTGAAAACTTTCACAAATTTGCATTCTTATATTGTGAAACATCTCACAATCGGTTATACTCGTTTGTGGATACTTTGTGAACAATTATAATTAGTGATATAAAAGGAGACTATTATGGGGAAATTAGTACTTTTAGGTGGCGGCTATGGCAATATGCGTGTCATGCTTCGTCTATTACCAAATAACTTACCTTTAGACACGGAAATCGTGCTAGTAGACCGAGCACCTTTCCATAGTTTAAAAACAGAATTTTATGCATTGGCAGCAGGGACTTCGACAGATAAAGAAATTCGTGTAAGCTTCCCAGAGCATGATCGTTTAACGGCTGTATATGGAGAAGTCGTTGACATCAATCGTACAGAAAAAGTAGTTATACTAGAAGATGGGCAACGAATTGAATATGATGATTTAGTCATTGGACTAGGCTGTGAAGATAAATATCATGATGTACCGGGTGCAGAAGAGTACACATATAGCATTCAAACAATGGCAAAATCACGTGCTACATTCCAAGCGCTATGTGGCTTACCTGCAGGTTCTACTGTCGGTATTGTAGGTGCAGGTTTAAGTGGTATTGAGCTTGCAAGTGAGCTACGTGAAAGTCGAGCAGATTTAAACATAAAATTATTTGACCGTGGCCAGCGTATTTTAAAGGACTTCCCAGAGAAGCTAAGTAAATACGTAAAAGAATGGTTTACCAAACATAATGTAGATGTTATCGCAAATTCCAATATTACAAAAGTGGAACCAGGTAAAATTTTTAATCACGAAGAGGAAATCCCACTTGATGCTGTCGTTTGGACTGCTGGCGTACAGCCTGTGAAAATTGTCCGTGATTTGGATGTCGACAAGGATCGTCAAGGTCGTCCAATCGTAACACAATACTTTAATGTACTTGATGATGAGCACGTATATGTTGTAGGAGATTGCGCCTCTTCGGAATTTTCTCCAAGTGCA
This sequence comes from Lysinibacillus sphaericus OT4b.31, assembly GCF_000392615.1. Classification (GTDB taxonomy): domain Bacteria; phylum Bacillota; class Bacilli; order Bacillales_A; family Planococcaceae; genus Lysinibacillus; species Lysinibacillus sphaericus_B. The sequence continues at coordinate 535,292 of NZ_KB933398.1, forward strand.
CAATTAGCAGAGGAACAAGCTGAACAAATTGTCAAAGTACTTCGCATGCGTTGGAAAGGTGAGCATTTACCGGAGAAAATGCCAGATATTAAATTAAAAGGTTTCATGGGTTCTCTTGGTAAAAAACAAGGTTTTGCTTATTTAGCAGATACAACTGTCACTGGACGTATTGCACGTTTAATGAAATCCGGATTACTATGGATGTATAAATACCAAAACGATTAAGAATTGAACGAAATTACTAGCATTGACAAAGGGATTGTTCGAAGGTTAACTTCGAACAATCCCTTTCATTCGTTTATACGGTTTCGTCTGGCGTGAATCCTAAATTTTCAAGTGCTGTCAAGACTGGTTTTAATTGCACATAGCCTTCACCAACCACCTCGTCATTAATGAGTACAAGTGGATAGAAAAATTCATCTTCTTGAATACGCGTAGCATAATCTTGATCACGTTCATTCTCAATTGGACCTTCTATATCGACATAGCGAATGTCATATGCTTGGTTCGGGTATTTGCGATCAATAGCAGCTTGTAGCCATTCATATGTATCCTTTGAAGATGGAGCATTAACACAGCTTGCGCAAATGACAGCTGTTCCAAAAATTTCAATAATTGGTTTAGTGTGTTCCATAGTATTTCTCTCCCCGTGATTCAATATTGGATTTTTTCTGTTGCTAACATTATAATCATTATAAGGAAAGGAGTCGAGACAAATGGCAGAAGCAACAATTAACGACCAAGTTCAAGAAGTATTAGATAAATTACGTCCATTCTTATTACGAGACGGTGGAGACTGTGAATTAGTAGATGTAGAAGATGGCATTGTAAAATTACGTTTATTAGGTGCATGTGGTAGTTGCCCAAGTTCTACGATTACACTAAAAGCAGGTATCGAACGCGCATTATTAGAAGAAGTACCAGGTATTATTGAAGTAGAACAAGTTTTCTAATTCGTGTGTCTTAAAAAGTTCTAGCCAACTAACATGGCTAGAACTTTTTTTATGTTTATGCTTGACGTGCTTCTTCTTTTTCTTTACGAATAATGGCCCATTGTTCTTTAGCCATATCAATGATTTTTGCTTCTCCACCAGTGCTTTGCTTTTCGATAACTCTTGAAAAGAAGCGTGTCGCATTTTCTAAATCACCAACACGTCGTGATAATTCTGCAATCATATACATAATTCGTATATCTGACATTTGCGTAGAGCTATAATCATCTGTAGAATAAGATTCCATATAATGGTCCCGGGAAATTAACATAAAACGCTGCTCTTGCCCGCCATTCTTCAGCGAACGATACAGCCATGCAAGACGCAATGCAAGACCTGCTGTTGCTACAAATTTCTCTTTTTTTATCGTTCCACAAAGAAAAGCCAATTTATATGCTTGAATAGCCTGGAATACGGTGCGTTCTCCTTTAAAATCATGATGCACCCATTTTTCAGTGATTTGAGCACGTATATCATCTTGTACGCCAGGAGCAAAATATCTAGTAAAGTCTTCTGTAAACGAGAATCCACAATGCTCACAGACGAATACATTGTAGTAAAGGGCATTGACGCCGTCTGCATAAATCGGATGAAAATCTGTTTCGGTATGATCTACTTTTATGAATTTAGAGCGTACTTTTAATGTTGGAAATTCTTTTTTGCAATTAAGACATTGGACTTTTTTTTCGTAAAACGGTGAAATCTCCATAATTTATACCTCTTTCATCAACATTGTTATAACTATTATACCAATTCATTTGTTAAGTACATGAATAAAAAAAACTAATTAAGTGAAAAAAACGGCAATATTGCAAAAAATACACTTGAAGCTGAATGTTTGTCATACAATAGTCAAAATTGATATGATAATGAATAAGAAAGAAGGTGAAGGGATGACAAGTTTAAAGCAAGTAATAGAAGTGACGGAGGCTGCCGTCTTTCATATTAATGAAATGATGGAGCATAATGCGGAGCAAGGCTCTTTTTTGCGTGTGGTTGTTAATGGTGGTGGATGTAGTGGCCTATCGTACGGTATGCATTTCGATAAAGAGAAAAAAGATGATGATTTAGAAGATGTACAATACGGTTTAACTATTCTTGTTACCCGTGAAGATGCGCCTATTCTAACGGGAACGAAAATTGACTATAAACAATCGCTTATGGGCGGTGGCTTCACCATCGATAATCCGAATGCGATTGCATCATGTGGCTGTGGCACAAGCTTTAAAGCGGCAAAACGTGAAGGTACGCCTGAGGTTTGTGATTGATGTTTAAGAAAAGTATTTAGTGGATGATAAAAGACAGGTAAAATTGATATGTACACACCCCTTGTTAGCCCTATATATGCCTAACAAGGGGTGTGAATAATGAGCTTCTTTGATTTGTGATGTTGCAAAACATGATAAATGAAAGGGGCTTTTTTATCTTATAGTAGAAATGTACAGCCATATTTTGTTAGTCACTTTAATTTATTCATTTGGTTTTATAGCATTATTTTTGTTTGAAAGAAAGATCTTTCACTAGTTTTGTGGCATATATTAGGAATTTTGTGCGGTAATATAAGGAGGGGCAATATATATGTCTTTTAGTTATTATGGAGAACTTTGAACTGAAGTTTATGAATTAACGAAAAAGGTCGGACAATCATTGAGCGGCGATATAGAATATTATTGTGACAGACTGAAAGATTGTAAAGGCGCATTCTTGAAGCAATGGTTGGTTCTAGACGCGTAATTATTCCTCTTTTAGAATCGGGGTCTTAATGTTGATGGAGTGGATTATTCTAGCAACGAGAAAATAAAGTGCGGCAATCCAAATGTGTTTTCATTCATATGGATGTGACACATGCGCTAAAAGATTGATTGACTATGAAAGAAGCCACGATAATTTCTGGAGAGAAATAATCGTGGCTTCTTTATGTACCGTCAAAAAAGCTTAGTTAAGCTGTGTTAATACATATTCATAAATTTCATCTGAAGGTTTATCTAGTGCAATGGAGAATTCTGAAAAGATGACTTCTTGTAAAGATTGTAGTAATTTTTCTTCTTGATTTGGGAATTTTTTTTCGTTCGCCTCATATTCAAACTTTTTACGAAGCAAAGTGTTTAAGAGGTTTGCTTGCTTTTGTCTATCGCCGGTTTTAATAATTTCTACGTGAAATCTCATACGATGTGTGTTTTGTTCAATCCATTCCACGCCAGGAGACGTAAATGAGTGTAAAATTTGAATAGCTTCTTCTTTTTCAATAATATTTCTAAGCTGTTTTTTTGCATTGTCAGTAGGGGTACGAATAGTTAATTTTGAATCATTGTGTGGTTGTAAAACGTAGTAAGTTTTTGTAATGTCGCTAAAGGTTTGTTCACAAATATCTTCAATTGAACAAAGTCCATGTGATGAATAAATGACTACATCGCCAACATTGTACATGTATATTCCCTCCATCAAACATTATTGTCAACTTGGTTGACTAAATTAATTGTAAGCAATTAAATGACTTTTGTCAACTTAGTTGACGAATGGTATTTTTTTTTGTATAGTGATTACGAAAAATATGGAATGAAGGTGAATTAGTTGGAGGACGAATTGCAAAATCGAGATGTAGTTGATTTGTTGAGCGAACGTCACGAAATACTTCGACGACTTGCTGAAGATAAGTGGAATAATAATAATAATATCTATATCTCTAATTCAGAATGGTATATTTTAGGAAAAATTTATAAGGATCAACCGACGATTTCTGATGTAACTAAAGGCGTTGATTTTTCTCGACAAGCCACTCATAAATTTATAAAAAGTTTAGAAGCCAAAGGATTGGTAGAGGTTAGCAATGCCGAACATAGTAAAAAACACAAAGTCATTCGTATGACAGAATTTGGTGAAGTATGCTTTGAGAAAAATGAGCTTTATAAATCAGAAATTGAACAGCAACTGGTCAATATCATTGGAGAAGAACAAGTGACGAATTTAAAAAACATTTTAAATCTTAATTGGAGTATTGAGCATTTGGAAGTGTAAAACGTTATCGCTTAGCCATAATATGTGTTTGTTCACGTTCTTGAAAGGTAACCTAACTATCAATTAGTGCCAGCAAGAAAAAGGCATACATAACATGCACTATGTTTAGTTGGTCCTTTAAAAGCTACTGTGAAAAAATTTAATGGCCTCTCTCGCATTTTTGCGAAAGAGGCTTTTGACTGTGGAGAAGGATGTGAAACATTAAATATCTTAAAATTCTGAATTAATGCTTCTAACAATAGAAATTGACAAGTTATAATAAGGACATAGAGGTGAAGGGTATGAAGATGGATAGAGGGAAAGTTTGGCTAGGGGTGGCAGGGGTCACTGTCAATGCGCTTGGGCAATGGCTCGTTGTAAAAAAAGCATATAGTGGTTTACAAGGACGTTGGTCTTTACCTGCTGGTTTTGTCAATGCAGGTGAAACAATTGATGAAGCAGTTGTACGAGAAATAAAAGAAGAGACAGGTATCGATTGTGTCGTATCTGGATTGATTGGTTTCCGTACAGGGGTTATTCGCGAGGAAATCAGTGATAATATGGCCATTTTTTATTGTAGGATGAGTGACGAACAACAGGCATTATATATTCAAAAAAATGAATTGCTAGAAGCGAAATGGCTATATCCAAAGGAGCTAGCCCAGGATGTAATGACATCTGTGATGTTGAAGGAAATGGTGTCCAATCAATTTGAACAACATCAACTAGATGCGATAGATGGCATTAATCCTGGAGAGGTATTTGGTTACTCATCTTATAAATTGTTCTTTAAAAAGTAATGCAATAGCGGAGGGGACCTATGATGGATCTGTTTTTGTTTATGTTGGAGCGGGTAGGCCTTATCATCGTCTTTGCTTTTTTAATGTCAAGATGGCGCCTCTTCAGAGAAATGCTATTCCAAGAACAAGGATTTACAGAAAAAATATGGCTTGTCGTCATTTTCAGTGCCTTGAGTATTATCAGTAGCTATACGGGCATTAAAATTGAAAGAGGTACAATCCATCCACTTCATCAGATGATACATAGTAATATAAATGCGGAAGAGGCCATTGCAAATACGAGACTAATCGGTGTGGCTATTGCAGGAATATTTGGTGGTCCCTTTGTTGGAGTATGTGTTGGCATAATTGCGGGGATTCATCGCATTACACTTGGTGGTTTTACTGCCATTGCATGCGGTGTATCGACAATCCTAGCGGGATTTATCACAGGAGGATTAAGTCAGCAGTTAAAAATTCGTCAAACTTTCGCCTATAAAAAGGCTGTCATTATAGGAATTTGTGCAGAAACTTTGCAAATGGTCGTTATTTTAGCCGTAGCGAAGCCCTTTGAACAGGCATTACAATTAGTGTCGTTAATTGCGCTGCCAATGATTATGATGAATGCCTTTGGGATCTTTTTATTTTTCATGATTATTAAAACGGTTATTGATGAAGAAGAACGTACAAAGGCATTACAAACACACCAAGCCTTTTCCATTGCTCAGCTTACTATCGAGCATTTTCGCAAAGGGTTGAATGAAGAATCCTGTCAGACAGTTGCAAAAATAATCAAAAGAGAAATAAAGGTCGATGCAGTAGCCATTACGGATACTAAGGGAATTTTGGCACACGTCGGAGTTGGTGAAGATCACCATTTAATTCATCGTCAAATCATGACGGCACTTACGAAACGGGTTTTAGTAGAGGGGCGTATTATTACTGCTACGTCTGCAAAAGAAATCCATTGTCCACACGATGACTGTCCATTAAATGCAGCGATAGTTTTACCATTAAAGGTACAGCATCAAACGGTAGGCACTTTAAAGCTTTATTTTATGAATGCAGCTTCATTAACAGGAGTAAAGAAGGAGCTAGCAGAGGGGCTAAGTCGGCTATTTTCATCACAGCTTGAATATGCTGAAATTGAAAGGCAACGCAAACTATTAAAGGACGCTGAAATTAAAGCACTTCAAGCACAGGTACATCCTCACTTTTTCTTTAATAGCTTAAACACGATTTCAAGCTTAATTCGAACAGATGCAAATGAGGCAAGAGCATTATTGTTAAAACTTAGTACATTTTTTAGAAGCAATTTACAAGGAGCTCGTCAAATGCTCATCCCGTTAAAAAATGAAATCGACCATATTGAGGCTTATTTGTCGATTGAGCAGACCAGATTTCCTAATCGCTATGAAGTGCAATTTCAACTAGATGAGACACTTTTTGATGTGCACATCCCTCCTTTTACTTTACAGCCACTTGTCGAAAATGCAATTTATCATGCGTTTAAAAATCGCAAGGAAGGCAAAATTTTAGTGAAGGTACAACGAGTCGGTAATAAACTATTACTGCTAACTGAGGATAATGGTTGTGGCATGAGGAAAGAGCAAGTTAAACAGCTCGGAAAAAGTATTATGCAATCGGAACAAGGAACGGGCACAGCCTTATGGAATATTTATCAGCGTATTCATGAAATTTATGGCAAGGAAGCAAATTTTCAAATTTCAAGTACGTTAGATGTTGGGACAAAAATTAAAATTCAACTACCTTTAAAAGCCACAAGATGGGAGTAGAAACATGTTGAATGTATTTATTGTAGATGATGAACCGTTAGCACGAGCTGAGTTACGTTATTTACTAGAGCAAACAAAGCTAGTCGAGGTCAGAGGAGAAGCAGATAATATAGAGGAATTATTAAGTAACTCTCAATTTACACAAATAGATTGTGTTTTTTTAGATATCGAACTGGGCGTAGAGAATGGTCTGGATTTAGCGAAGAAGCTTGTGCAAACAGTACATAAGCCTGAAATTATCTTTGCAACGGCTTATGATGAGTATGCATTACAAGCATTTGAAGTGAATGCATTTGATTATATGTTGAAGCCTTTTGAAGCGGAGCGTGTTCAGCATGCAGTGGAAAGGTTAACGGCGAAAAGAAATGCTACACATGCAAAAACGATGAAAGCGTTAAAAAATCTGCAATTGGACAAGCTTGATAAGCTGACCGTGTTTATTAATGATCGAATTTTACTTATTAACATACAAGAAATTTTGTACTGTACTTCTGAAGATAGTAAGACCATTGTTGTCACTGACAAAGGGAGCTATTTTGCTTCAGAATCTTTAGCATCACTTGAAAAAAAGCTTGCTTTAAAAGGTTTTATACGCGTACATCGTGCGTTTATCGTCAATTTAGAGCATATTGTAGAACTGGAGCCCTGGAGTAGCGCTAAATATAATTTGATTTTACATAATAGGCATTCGATACCAGTGAGTCGCCTATACATGAAGGACGTTCGCAAGATTTTTGACTTATCAAAATAAGTGCATCTCAACCCATGAAAGTCTCCTTTTAACTTTAAATTCTGACATTTCAGTGAATTTAACGAATATTTGTTTAACTCTTTTGCTATGATGTGAAAAAAGTAAAAGGAGTGATGGAATGAATGCGATTACAATTGTAATTGGCTCCATTTGTGTACTTATGATTAGCTATCGTTTGTATGGCATATTCTTTACAAAGAAAGTCTTGAAAATTACAGATGATACACCCACCCCGGCGCACACTTTGGAAGATGGTAAAGACTATGTTCCGACGAATAAATGGGTAACATTTGGGCACCATTTTGCGGCAATTGCTGCTGCTGGCCCGTTAGTAGGACCAATTTTAGCAGCACAATTTGGTTATTTGCCTGGTTTACTTTGGTTATTAATAGGTGCAGTAATCGGTGGTGCGGTACATGATGCCGTTGTGTTATTTGCATCTATGCGCCATGGCGGTAAATCGTTATCTGAAGTAATGAAAGAGGAGTTAGGTCCCGTCGCAGGTTTCTGTACAGGACTTGCCATGCTATTCATTATTACGATTACCATGGCCGGGCTATCTATGGTTGTCCTTGGGGCGTTAGAGCGTAATCCTTGGGGAACATTTGCAGTAGGTATTACGATACCCATTGCAATGCTGATTGGTATAGCATATCGAAAAACGGGCAATTTACTTGTCACTTCTACTGTTGGCTTTATATTGCTCATGATCGGTGTATTTATGGGCCCAATGATTCAAGGAACAGCTTTTGGAGACTTTTTAACGTTTGATCGTGATACTTTAGCTATTATTCTACCTATTTATGCATTTTTTGCCGCAGCTTTACCTGTTTGGCTATTATTAGCGCCGCGTGATTATTTAAGTAGCTTTATGAAAATTGGCGTATTTATTGCCTTAATCATTGGTGTGTTCTTCGTAAATCCAATGATTCAATTCCCACCAATTACAGAGTTTATTCATGGGGGTGGCCCTGTCATTGCGGGTCCAGTGTGGCCATTCGTTTCCATTACTATTGCTTGTGGTGCGATTTCCGGCTTCCATGCCTTTGTTGGTTCAGGGACAACCCCCAAAATGATTAATCGTTGGGAAGATATTCGAATTGTCGGTTTTGGTGCAATGTTAGTGGAATCATTAGTAGGCGTCATGGCATTAATTGCTGCGACAGCCCTTCATCCTGCAGATTATTTTGCAATTAATTCAGCACCAGCTGTCTTTGCAACATTAGGTATGGAAACGGTTCATTTACAAACATTAGCCCAAAGCATAGGAATGGATTTAGAAGGTCGAACAGGTGGTGCTGTTACCCTTGCTGTAGGAATGACTGATATTTTCACAGGTATTCCATGGTTCGCTGAAATGTCCTCCTTTTTCTATCAGTTTGTCATCATGTTTGAAGCGGTCTTTATTTTAACTGCCATTGATGCAGGAACACGTGTAGCACGTTATTTAATTCAAGATTTTGGTGGAAATGTTTATAAGCCGTTAAAGCGTACAGATTGGATTCCAGGTACGATTATCGCGAGTGCACTAGCATGCTTTATGTGGGGCTACTTATTGTATTCTGGGGACATTAGTTCCATTTGGGTACTATTTGGTGTATCGAATCAGTTAATGGCTTCGATTGGGTTGGTATGTGGTGTCACAATGGTACTAAAAGTAGCAGACAAGCGAATATACGCGCTAACATGCTTTATTCCTTTGGCTTATTTATATGTCACAGTGAATGTAGCAGGCTATTGGATGATTAAGAATGTGTATTGGAATTCAGCAGCTGCTGGTTACAATGTACTGAACGGTATATTGTCGATTATAATGTTGGTACTAGGTTTAATAATTGTTATTACGGCTATCAAAAAATGGACAGAGCTTTGGAAAGCGCCCAAATTTTTATTAACACCAACTTCATCTTAATTCATAGAATAAGGCTATTGAAAATTAGTATTGTACTAGTTTTCGATAGCCTTTTGTTGAAATTAAAGGTAATAGGTCTACATTTAAGCGTAATGGATAAACTTGTTTCAAGGGAGCAAATGCTGGTAGACCAAGATCGAACACCAATCTGTAAACGAATATTTTTTTCTTTAGCTAAATATGACAAACAAGCGACATCAAAGACTTGTTCATTGAAAGCATCCTTTTTATCAGGTAAACTAATGAGAGGAAAACGGAGGTTATACATAGATGGATGGTCCAGTTTCATTAGTACAGTTAATCATTTCAATTGTGTTATTTTTCGTCATGTTTTTTGGTATCGGGTTCTTGCTGAATATGTTACTGCGTATGACATGGTTAATGGCGGTTGTGTATCCAATTGTTGTTGTCTTTATTGTAGATGATGTAAGCTTTTTAGATTATATTTTTAAACCAGGTACAGCATTTCCAGCCCTTTTAGATAAATTGCAAGCACTACAAGTTGTAGATATTTCAATTTTAACTGGTGGCTTTGCAGGTGCAATTGTGGCAGGCATTGTGATGATTTTTTTACGCAAAAATGGCTATCGTATGTTTTAACGATTTTCAGTACAGGTCTATTGGGAAACCTGGAGACAATGTCGTCGAGGCGTTGAATAGAACAAAGGAGTTGACTCAAAAATTTGAGTTAACTCCTTTTCTTTATTGTATGAATTGATAGATGATGATGGCGATAAAAATGCCAGTCAGTGCTCCGAAAAATACCTCACTACGCTTGTGACCAAGTAATGTTTTTAACTCTTCCATTTTTTCTTGCCCATCCATTTGTGGCCATTCTTTAATATCTCGTATCAATGTTTCAAAATCTTTGCGGAGTTGATTTAATACTACTGCATGTTGTCCGGCTTGATAGCGAACACCACTTGCATCATACATAACGATGAATGAAAACATGGCAGCTACTGCAAAAACTGGTGAGTTTAGACCAGCTTCGTAGGCAATTGAGGTTGTTAGTCCTGTGACGGATGCAGAGTGTGAACTAGGCATTCCCCCAGTCGATGTAAAAAGGCCCCACTTAATCTGTTTTGTCATTAAAAAATGAATAGGAATTTTTACAAATTGTGCAAAGAGGACACAAAAGAGGGCGACCAGTAAAGGGGTATTTTGAAGTATACTCACACACATCACAACCTTCGCTTGAAATTACTTTTATTATAACATTCATTATTTTCTAAAAAAAGAAATAGCCAAATATTACGCTCTTTTTTGAAAGTTAGGTATAATGGGAATATTGAAATGGAGGAATTGACATGCATATTGTAAAAGAAGCAAAAACATTTGAAACGATTGCTACAGAAGTACTGGTTGTAGGGGTCACAAAACATCGCGAACAAATGCAGGATTGGGCAAGCTTTTCAACATTTTATGGAGATTCATTGAATGCGTGGTTAAGTACAGGCGACGTATCAACAGACCTGAAAAAAATTACGAAATTGCCCTTTATGAAAGAGCACAATAAGCTTAAACGAATTTTATTTGTTGGGTTAGACGAGCGCAAAAATTTAACAGAAGGCGATTTACGTGCGGCATTTGGTTTAGTAGGTAAAGAGCTACGAACTTTAAAAGTAAAAGAGTATTCTATCTGGCTAGAATCCTTCACGACTGATGCTATTACTGTGACAGATGTTGCGTTTCTAGCTGGTGAGGGGACAGGTCTTGGTTACTATTCTATTCCTCATTATAAAACAACTTCTAATGAGGTAGATCAACGTATAGATGCTGTCCATCTTGTGACAGCTGCAGAAGATATAGATGAGGTTGTTGCAAGCTATGAAGTAGGTATTATTTATGCAAATGCAGTGAATGAAGCACGTAGCTTAATTAATCTACCACCAAATTTATTAACAGCTACAGACTTAGCAAATTATGCAGAGACACTAGCTGCTGAATACGATCTTGAAGTAGAAATTTTAGATAAAGCTCAATTAGAGGAGCTTGGTATGGGTGGTATTTTAAGTGTTAATCAAGGTTCAATTGAAGAACCTCGTTTAATAACATTAAAATATAAAGCAACAGAAGATTTTGCTGATCCAATAGGTCTTGTTGGTAAAGGGGTTACATATGATACGGGCGGCTATTCTTTGAAACCAAAAGATTCAATGGTTGGTATGAAGGGTGATATGGGTGGTGCAGCTGCAGTCCTAGGTGCTATGAAAATTATTGGTGAATTACGTCCTAATAAAAATGTAGTAGCGGTTATTGGTTCTACTGACAATATGGTATCCGGTCTAGCGTTTAAACCAGATGACGTCATTACAATGTATAGTGGTAAAACGGTAGAGATTTTAAATACAGATGCAGAGGGACGTTTAGTACTTGCAGATGCTACTACTTATGCCAAACAGCAAGGAGCGACGGCATTGATTGATGTAGCAACATTAACTGGTGGTGTCATTACAGCACTTGGTATGGATAAAACAGGTGCACTAGCGAATAACGATGAATTTTATGCTGCTTTTATGGAAGCTACCCAGGAAACAGATGAATTTGTCTGGCGTTTACCATTAACAGAAAGTGATAAAAAACGTATTCGTAAATCCGATGTTGCTGATTTAAACAACTCTCCAGGCCGCGATGGGCATATGATATTCGGTGGAGGTTTTGTTGGCGAGTTTGTCGGCGATACACCATGGATTCATTTAGACATTGCAGGAACATCTGATGCGATGGCTACACACGATTTAGGACCAAAAGGCGGAACAGGAGTTATGGTACGTACTTTGGCTAACTTTGTGCAGCGTCTAGGAGAAGAAAAATAAGGTAGGCGATACACATGTGGGTTATGTTCCCTCTTTCATAAGATAGAGTAAAAAGGGAGGTAGCATATGCGAAATTTCGGAGGATATCCTGGTGGCTTTGGTAGCTTCTTATTGCCATTTGGTGCACCGTTTTTTGGAGGATTTTTAGGAAGTTTAGTTGGATCACAATTTAATCAGTATCCGTATTATCCGTACTATCCAAACTATCGACCATATCCACCACGTCCACCATATTTTCGACCTGGTCACCCATTCCCACGTTATGGAAGACCATATTAACTCAAATATGACAGACGTAAAAAAAATTATCCAACCAGTTATCGATGGTGAATCGGTAACTGGTTGCTTTACTTGAATTTTATTGTAATGCAAATGGTGCTGTCAGCTAAAGATAAACAATGGAATTACTTTGTTTAAAATGAAAAACACAGACGTATGTTTTAAGTAAAATAATGGATGTAAGGGTTTGCTTAGTTGAAGCCGTGCCCGCAGAAAGCGAGTCAGCCTTAGCTGAAATCAAATCTGCCAAGATTAAGATTTTTAATAGCAATAAAAAGTAAATCAACACACGTGATAACATCTTTTAAAAGCATTGCATAAAACATCACCATAGTCATTCAAATATGACAGATGTAAAAAAATTATCCAACCAGTTATCGGTGCTGAATCGGTGGCTGTTTTTTTTTTACTTTAAAGAACAATTTGGAAGTACAAATTAATTGTTGACAGAATATACTATATTATTTATTATTCTTATTATATTACTAAGAATTAAAAAGCAGCTGACTAGTAAACTAGAGGCTCCTATTATTCACAGGCATGGCTATGCCTGTGAATAATAGGAGCCTCTTTTTTATCTCTACGAAGAGAAAAGAAAAAGGAGGGGATTACGTGGTGAAAGTTCATATTGTAGGAGCAGGTCCTGGAGATGTTGACCTTATTACAGTAAAGGGACTACGTTGCATTGAAACAGCAGATGTCATTTTGTATGACCGACTCATTAATAAGGAGTTACTAACATATGCCAAAAAAGATGCCAAATTGATTTTTTGTGGCAAGTTGCCTAATCAGCATGCCATGATTCAAGAGCAAATTAATCGTTCACTCGTAAACTACGCGCAACAAGGCCTTATTGTGACCAGATTAAAGGGCGGTGACCCATTCGTTTTCGGAAGAGGTGCTGAGGAAGCAGAGGTACTTGCACAGCATAATATTCCGTTTGAAATTGTACCAGGTATCACTTCTGGTATTGCTGCTCCAGCTTATGCAGGTATTCCTGTTACACATCGTGACTTAAGTTCAAGTTTTGCCATGGTCACTGGACATATGCGAGCAGGAAAAGATGATACCATTCAATGGGAATGCCTAGCAAAGGGGATTGATACGATTGCCATTTATATGGGGGTTGGTAATCTTCCTTACATCTGCCAGCAATTGCTCAAATACGGTCGCGATGAAAAAACACCTGTAGCAATTGTTCACTGGGGAACCTTTGCACAACAAAAAACTGTCACAGGCACTTTGGCGAATATTGTAGATGTGGTCCAGAAGGAAAACATTCAAAATCCTAGCGTGATTGTTGTTGGAGAGGTAGTGGCACTTCGTGAAAAAATTCAATGGTGGGAAAATGTTATTCCGGAACCCCTGCTAGAAGAAATTTCTGGGTAAGGGAGTGCTTTCATGCAGGCAACATTATATATTGCACATGGTAGTCGGGTAAAAACTGGTGTGGAGCAAGCTGTTGCATTTCTTTTGCGGGTACAGCGAGAAGTTGATGTACCAATTCAAGAAATTTGTTTTTTAGAGCTAGCCGAACCAACCATCACGGAAGGCATAGCGAGCTGTATACAACGTGGAGCAACGGCCATTGCAATTATGCCGATTTTATTATTAGCCGCCCAGCATGCGAAATACGATATTCCCATAGAAATAGAAAAAGCGAAAATACAATATCCTACTGTTCGGTTTACATACGGTGAACCACTCGGTGTACACGAACTATTAATAGACACACTACATGCACGTGTTTTAGATACTCAACGTCCTATAGAGCATGCAAGCGTTTTGCTCATAGGACGTGGTAGTAGCGATCCAGCAGTGAAGCTCGATTTAGCAAAAATTGCGACAAGGTTACGTGACAAATATGCATATGTAACTGTAGATACGTGTTTTTTATATGGAAGTAGTCCGACCTTTGAAGAGTGGTTACAGCAGAAGCAAGAAAACAACAACCGTGTATTTATTGTGCCATATTTATTATTTACCGGTATATTACGTCAGAGCATAGTGAAACGTTTGATGGATTATGAGGAAAAGAACGTTATTCTATGTGAAAGCTTAGGCTATGACGACAATGTGAGGAAAGTTTTAGTGGAACGTATTCATCAATTATTACAACTTTAAAATTTAAGGGGAAGGTGTTTAATAATGGTAGATAAAAGAGCGGAAAATGTAAATCTAGCATTAGATAATGTCCGACAATTCTTAAATACAGTGAACAACGGATCGATTACATTAATTGTACAAAATTCCTACGTGGTACAAATTGAAAAGAAAGAAAAAATACGTCTTAGATAATTTTTAAAATTAATACGTGAGGTGGCAAAGTTGAAACTGCAAGTAATAAATAGTCCGTTTAGTGAGGAGCAGGTAAAGCTATTAAATGAGCTTCTTCCTAAATTAACAGTAGAACAGAAAATCTGGCTGAATGGTTATTTAAGTGCACCACAATCAGCCGAAAAGGTAATTGTTGAGGAATCATCACAAACAGTAGCTCCCATTACTAAAGAAGTAACAATTTTATATGGTTCACAAACAGGAAATAGTCAAGGTTTAGCTGAAAAATATGCATCGATATTAAAAGACAAAGATGTTGAAGTATCCATCGCTTCCTTAGCGAGTTTTAAACCCAATAATTTAAAGAAAATAACGAATCTATTACTCGTTGTTAGTACGCATGGCGAGGGAGAGCCACCAGATCAGGCAATGCAGTTTTATGATTTCTTGCATAGTAAGCGAGCACCGAATTTAGAGCATCTTCATTATTCGGTGCTGGCATTAGGGGATAGCTCCTATGAATTTTTCTGTAAAACTGGTCAGGATTTCGATGAGCAGTTTGAGAAGTTAAGGGCAACACGTATCGCCCCACGTACAGACTGTGACTTAGATTATGATGAACCTGCAGCACAGTGGTTCGCAGCTGTTCAGCAGGAATTACTGCGAAGTACAGAAACAGTAATTAGTTCACAGCAAGGCCAAGTAGATACAAAGAGAACTAAATCTGCTTATTCTCGTAAAAATCCTTTTTATGCAGAAGTGCTAGAAAATCTAAATCTTAATGGGCGTGGTTCTAACAAAGAAACGTACCATGTGGAGCTTGCTATTGAAGGAGCCGATTTTCATTTTGAGCCTGGCGATAGTATTGGGATTCAACCAGAAAATGATGAATCCTTAGTAGATGCATTATTAACAGCACTTCAATTAAATGCAGAGTCAAAGGTAACTGTATTTGAAGAGTCATTAACCTTAAAAGAGGCATTACAGAAAAAGCTAGAGATAACGGTTTTATCGAAACCTTTATTGCGAAAAATGGCTGCTTACACAACACATGAGGATTTTGTCGCTTTACTTGAAGATGACATCGCATGGAAGGACTATGTAAAGGGCCGTGATTTACTAGATATTGCGGGAGATTTCGCACCTTTTTCGTGGGAGGCACAACAATTCGTTGCCCTTCTACGTAAAATTCCTGCTCGTCTTTATTCAATTGCTAGTAGCCAAAAGGCAAATAGTGATGAGGTGCATTTAACGATTGGTAAGGTAAGCTTTGAGAAGAATGGTCGGGAACGTCTTGGCGTTTGCTCAGGCAGTTTTACCGAGCGTATTCAAGTTGGTGATACAGTGCCAATTTATGTTCATAAAAACCAGAATTTTAGATTACCAGAACAAGAGGATACACCAATTATTATGATTGGTGCAGGTACAGGGATTGCCCCATATCGAGCATTTTTAGAGGAGCGTGAAGAGCTAGGTATAGAGGGTAAAGCATGGCTATTCTTTGGTGATCAACACTTTGTAACGGATTTTCTGTATCAAACAGATTGGCAACGCTGGTTAGTTTCAGGGACATTAACCAAAATGAATGTTGCTTTTTCGCGCGATACAGATAAAAAAGTATATGTGCAACATAAAATCGAAGAAAATGCGGAAGTCTTCTATGAGTGGCTTGAGCAGGGGGCTGTGATTTATGTGTGCGGCGATGATAAGTCAATGGCGACGGATGTTGATCAAACATTACATCGCATAATTGAACAGCAAGGGCAAAAAACGGCTGAAGAAGCAAAAGCCTTTGTAAAAGAATTAAAACAACAAAAACGCTACCAACGTGACGTTTATTAAGGAGCGATAAGAATGAAAAAAAAAATTGTGTTGCCACCTCAATCGGGTACACCTAGTGATGTAGAGCGTATTAAAACAGAAAGCAATTATCTGCGTGGTTCCCTTGAACAAACAATGAATGACCCATTAAGTTCTGGAATTCCAGAAGATGATAATCGCCTGATGAAGTTCCATGGTAGTTACTTACAAGATGATCGTGATCTTCGAAATGAACGTCAACGTCAAAAACTTGAGCCTGCTTATCAATTTATGGTGCGTGTCCGTACACCAGGTGGAGCAGCAACATCAGCACAATGGCTTGTAATGGATGAAATGGCTAGAAAATATGGTAATGGGTCATTAAAATTAACAACACGCCAAGCGTTCCAAGTGCACGGTATTTTAAAATGGAATGTTAAAAAATATATGCAGGAAATCAATGATGTACTATTGGATTCCCTCGCTGCTTGTGGGGATGTCAATCGAAATGTAATGTGTAATGTCAATCCAAATCAATCAGCATTACACGAGGAAATTTACAACTGGTCCGCAAAACTAAGTGAACATTTATTGCCAAGAACACGCGCTTACCATGAACTATGGCTAGATGGGGAAAAGGTGGTCGATAGTCAGGACGATGAAATCGAGCCAATTTATGGGGCGCAATATTTGCCACGTAAATTTAAAATAGGCATTGCTATTCCACCGAGTAATGATGTTGATGTTTACTCTCAGGACATTGGCCTTATCGCAATTGTTGAAGAAGAACAATTAGTGGGCTTTAACGTAGCAGTCGGCGGAGGTATGGGAATGACGCATGGGGATCATGCAACATATCCACAACTTGCACGTGTCATTGGGTTTATTACCCCCGATAAGTTACTTGAAACTGCTGAGAAAATTATTACGATTCAACGGGACTATGGGAATCGTTCGGAGCGTAAAAATGCGCGCTTTAAATACACAATTGACGCTCGAGGTCTTGAATGGTTTAATACAGAATTACATCGTCGTCTTGGTTGGGAAATGCAACAGGCGCGCCCATTTATCTTTGAACGTACAG
Organism: Lysinibacillus sphaericus OT4b.31; assembly: GCF_000392615.1. Lineage (GTDB taxonomy): Bacteria > Bacillota > Bacilli > Bacillales_A > Planococcaceae > Lysinibacillus > Lysinibacillus sphaericus_B. The sequence goes on from NZ_KB933398.1 coordinate 552,775, forward strand.
GTGATGAATTCGGTTGGATTAAAGGGGCAGACGACAATTGGCATTACACATTATTCATTCAAAATGGTCGCATTAAAGATTTTGAGGATTATCAATTGTTAATGGGCTTACGCGAAATTGCAAAAGTGCATACAGGTGATTTCCGTTTAACGCCAAATCAGAATTTAATGATTGGCAATGTAGCACCACAGAAGAAGAAAGCAATTGCCGCACTTATTGAGCAATATAAGCTAACAGATGGCGCATACTATTCAGCGCTACGTCGCAATTCGATTGCCTGTGTTTCTTTACCTACTTGTGGTTTAGCGATGGCGGAGGCAGAACGTTATTTACCTGCACTCATTACGAAAATCGATACAATTATCGATGAAGTAGGCCTCCATGACACAGAAATCGTCATCCGTATGTCGGGCTGTCCAAATGGGTGCTCCCGTGCCGCTATGGGCGAAATAGGCTTTATCGGTAAAGGACCTGGAAAATATAATATGTATCTAGGTGCAAGCTTTACAGGTAATCGCTTAAACAAAATTTACCGTGAAAATATCGGAGAAGAAGAAATTTTAGCAGAGCTTCGTCCTATACTTTTACATTATGCTAAAGATCGTTTAGAAGGCGAGCATTTTGGTGATTTCGTTATCCGTCTAGGCTATGTAGAAGCTGTATTTGACGGCCGACAATTCCATAATAGTTAAGGGGGAAATTAAGGCTACTACGCAGAAAATTTGATTTTTTGTATAGTGGTTTCTACTGTATCTTTTCAAAAAGATTAATCATTTTAAAGTAATAAAATAATTTATAATAAAGCTTGATAAAAATCACCTCTTTGGTTTTCCTTTGAGGTGATTTTTAATTTATATAGAACCACGGGATTAACACATGGACGATCACGTGGTGAATATAAGTTTTCGACTAAATGGCCTTCAGGCACCATTTGGTCAATTGTCAGTATTTCTAATGGATGTCGTTCATGATTACTATTTTTCGTCATCCTATCCATCACCTCAATCATTTAGTTGATTGGAGCGCAGGTGGCGACTTCTGCGGGAATAGCATGAGCGAAAAGGCCCCGCAGAAGCGTAGCGACGAGGAGACTGAAGCCATCCCGCGAAAAGCGTCCGCCGTAGTGGAAATCAACGGGTTCATATAGAGTCTTCTATTTGAAAAGAAAAAAACTGTAAACAAACTCAATTATTTTTTGAGTTTGTCTACAGTCTGGGGCTGTCGAGAGACAAATGATTCCCTTCTTTTTAAATGGAGAAATCCTCAGGGACAAATACTTTTAATTGTTTTGGTTTTACAAAAACAGAGTCTCCAACTTTGAGCCGAAGGGTATGGAATTGTTCCTTTGAAAGCTCTGCCTCTAAGTATTCATCCATATCCTCACGGCGTAACTCAATCTGTACGATTGGACCGAGTAAATGAATATGGCTTACTGTGGCAGGAACAGTACCTGATACAGCTGTTTGTTCAATTTGAATATCGTGTGGACGGACGTAGCCTACTGCATCTTCTTGTGTATGAGCATGTGAGTCAGGCACATCAATAGTAAATTCGCCGTATGTAAGTTTACCGTTATGTAAACGCCCTTTGAAAAGATTGACATTCCCTAAAAAATCATACACAAATGGACTTTTTGGATGGGTGTATACTTCATCTGGACTACCGATTTGCTCGATTTGTCCGTTATTCATCACGACGATGCGATCTGCAACATCAAGTGCTTCTTCTTGGTCATGTGTCACAAATATACTCGTAATGTGGAACTCATCATGAAGTTTTCGTAACCATCGCCGTAATTCCTTACGTACCTTGGCATCGAGTGCACCGAATGGTTCATCTAAGAGTAATACCTTAGGCTCGACTGCAAGTGCTCTGGCAAGTGCTACACGCTGCCGCTGCCCTCCTGAAAGCTGTGTTGGATAACGGCCTGCAAAATTTTCGAGCTTTACGAGTTGTAATAGCTCCATTACTTTTTCCTTAATCTTTTCCTTGCTAGGCCTTGTTTTTCGAGGACGAACTTTAAGTCCATAAGCGACATTATCAAATACCGTCATATGGCGAAATAGTGCGTAATGCTGGAAAACGAAACCAACGTTACGCTCCTTTGGATGACGATTCGTAATGGTTTGGCCGTCAAATAAAATGTCACCGACATCAGAAGTTTCAAGCCCCGCAATAACACGTAGTAGAGAAGTTTTGCCAGAGCCAGAAGGACCGAGTAAAGCGATTAGCTCCCCAGATTGGATATCGATGGATACATCTTTTAAAGCCTGAAAAGAACCAAATCTTTTTGAAACATTTTGAATTTGGATGCTCATGCAGGTAATCCCTCCATTAAACTGATTTTGATTTCCAAGCAACGATATCTTTGATAATGAGCGTTACAATAGCAATCACACTCATGAGTGAAGCGACAGCAAAGGCTGCTGAGAATTGATATTCATTGTATAAAATTCGATATGGAGTGGCATCGTATTCGTCATACCACGAATATGCCCAGAGACAACGGAGACAGCGCCGAATTCACCAATGGCACGTGCATTACATAAAATCAGACCATAAAACAGACCCCATTTTATATTTGGCAGTGTGACATACCAAAATGTTTTAAAGCCATTTGCACCGAGTGAAATAGAGGCCTCTTCTTCAGATGTTCCTTGTGCCTGCATAAGTGGAATGAGCTCCCGGGCAACAAAAGGCAAAGTCACAAAAATTGTAGCCAGTACAATACCGGGCAAAGCGAAAACGATTTTAATGTCATTGGCAAATAACCAATCACCGAACAAGCCTTGCGCACCAAATAATAAAATAAAGACAAGACCTGCAATAACAGGAGACACTGCAAACGGTAAATCAACAAGTGTCAGCAGAAGATTTTTGCCTTTAAAATTAAATTTTGTTAGTGCCCAAGCAGCAATTACACCAAAAATCGCATTTAAGGGAACGGCTATTGCTACGACTATCAGTGTCAGCTTGATGGCAGATAAAGCATCTGCATGCGTGATGGCAGCAAAATAAACATCTGCCCCTTTTTGAAAGGCAGTAATAAAAATTGAAACGAGAGGTAACACGATAAACAATGCTAAAAAGGCCAGTGCAATAAATGTCAAACTGTACTGAATAAAACGTGGTTCTTGCAAGGCGGCAGGTTTTGCAGCGGCCGTATTTTTTTGAGGAGCAACCTGCTCAATTGAAGTAGAATGGTCCATTAAAATTCCTCCTAATGTACAAAGCGACGATTTGCCAGCCATTGTATAAGATTAATGGTGAATAATAGGACGAAGGAAGTGACAAGCATTACGACAGCAATAGCAGTAGCACCTGCATAATCATATTGTTCAAGCTTCGTCATAATGATTAATGGTGTTATTTCGGTTTTCATCGGCATATTTCCAGCGATAAAAACAACCGATCCATATTCCCCTAATGCACGTGCGAAGGCTAAAGAAAAGCCTGTTAAAATTGCAGGTACAAGTTCTGGAAAAATAACTTTGCTAAATGTTTGAAGACGTGTTGCACCAAGACTTGCTGAAGCTTCCTCAACTTCTGCACTAATATTTTGCAATACCGGTTGCACCGTACGTACAACGAAGGGTAACCCGATAAATGTCAGGGCGATAATAATTCCAAGAGGGGTAAAGGCAATTTTAAAATCAAAAAACTGACCAATCCAGCCATTTGGTGCATATAGAGAAGTTAAAGCAATCCCCGCAACAGCGGTCGGTAAGGCAAATGGTAAATCTACTAGTCCGTCAATAATGCGTTTGAACGGAAAGTGATAGCGTACAAGCACCCAAGCGATAATTGTGCCGAATAAAACATTGAGTAAACCAGCAGCGAGCGCTGTGCCGAAGCTTAGCTTATAGGAGGCAATGGCACGTGGATTGCTCACGATACTGACAAACTCTGCCCAACTTAAGGACATGGTATGAAAAAAAATCATTGCTAGTGGCAAGAGAACAAGTAAGCTCACGTATAACATCGTATAACCAAGAGAAAGATGGAAGCCTGGAATTACACGGGCTGGCTTCTTTTTTAATGTTAGGCTATTCATGAAAAGCCTCCTTATTGTGGCACGTAAATTTCATCGAATGTTCCACCATCTTTAAAATGTGTGGATTGTGCTTTTTCCCACCCGCCAAAGTCTTCAATCGAAATGAGTTCAAGGGTAGGGAATTGATCTTGGTATTTGGCAAGTATGTCAGCATTACGTGGACGATAGTAATTTTTAGCTGCAATTTCTTGCCCAATATCACTATACAAATGTTTTAAATATGCCTCTGCAACTTCGCGAGTCCCTTTTTTATCTACATTTTTATCGACGATTGCAACAGGTGGCTCTGCTAAAATACTTAACGATGGTGTGATGATTTCAAATTCGTCTTTACCTAACTCATTCAACGATAAATAGGCCTCGTTCTCCCAAGCGATTAAGACATCGCCAATTTCACGTTCAACAAAAGTAGTTGTTGAGCCACGTGCACCAGAATCTAGAACCTCTACATTGCTATAGAGTGCCGTCATAAATTCTTTTACCTTCGCTTCATCATTGTGATACAGCTTAGCAGCATAAGCCCAAGCGGCTAAGTAATTCCAACGGGCTCCACCGGATGTTTTAGGGTTTGGCGTTATAACGGATACATCGTCTTTCGTTAGATCTTGCCAATCTTGAATGCCCTTTGGATTCCCTTTACGTACTAAAAAAACAATCGTCGAAGTGTACGGTGTAGAATTACTTTCAAATTCTGTTTGCCACTCTGTGTTTAGTAACTCACGCGTTTGTGCAATTTCATCAATATCGTAGGCAAGAGCTAGTGTGACTACATCAGCTTCAAGTCCATCAATTACTGCACGCCCCTGCTTGCCAGAACCACCATGCGATTGTTGTATCGTCACAACCTGACCCGTTTCATCTTTCCATTTAGCCATAAAATCATTGTTGAATTCTTGATAAAGCTCGCGTGTCGGATCATAGGAAACATTTAATAATTCAACAGATTTTTTTGCACCCGCATCATTTGCATCTTGGTCAGAGGGACTATTACTGCACCCTGTTAACGCCAGTGTTAACGCAGTTAATAGGGTGAACGTTTGAAAAATATGTTGTCTTTTCCTCATAAAGTATCTCTCCTTTTTTGTCGAAAAACGCAAAAGACCATCTCTCAAAGTTACAGTAGTAGTTTGAGTAGATGGCCTTCAGATTTTCTGATCAGCTTTTTATTTGTTTTGTTTGTCTTCAATCATAGTTATACATTAAGCATATATTTCCTATTAGTCAACAAGGAATTATAAAAATAAAAAGTGATTTAAAATTGATGAATTATTGGCAAGCACAATAATAATCGTTAATTGTTTAATTGGAGTAATAATTCGATTGGTTTTTAATTTCATAAAGTATTATACATTCTTAATTTGTAATTATTTGGGCATAAAGGTTAAAGAAGTGAGGTGATATGTAGCAAAAGACAGCTATCATGAATAAAATATTCGTAAACTTATTAGTTGGTACATCGTATAAGAACGAAAAGGATTAGAATGCTTTAATTTTTTTTAGAAAACCTAGTTGACTACTAGGTGAAATATAGTATATATTGGATTATATTAAATGTGATCGTTGTATGAGGTGTAGATGACCAGTACACAATCACCAATAAAAGCTGGCTAGTCAAACTAGAGGCGTTTTAACGTAGGCAAGTAGTATTTTTGTGCCTGTTGTTAGAACGCCTTTTTTTATGTTGATTTAGCAGGCGTTCAGTTGCTAACTGGTAATAAGAAAAGCTTTGGCTAAGTAAGTCGTTCGGTGGTTTTACTGAAATATTCCATATCGTGTAGGCCAAAGTACAGTTTAAATTTGTACATATGTTTTTCTGCACGAAAAGGAATGAAGACAAGGCGACTGGTATCATTACGCCGTGGCGTAATTGATTTTTATGAGGGGGATTACATGTTAACGTATGTAACTTGGCAAGAGCCAACGATAGTCTTTGAACAGGATGAGACATATAAGGCAGCACTTGAAGTTTTACGCTGGAGTTATGGAGAATATGGTGAGGAAATCGTCTATGCCTGCAGCTTTGGCATTGAAGGGATTGTCCTAATTGACCTCATCTCAAAGGTAAAACCAAACGCAACAATTGTCTTTTTAGACACAGATGTTCATTTTAAGGAAACATATGAAACGATTAATCGAGTAAAGGAAAAATATCCACAGCTCAATATTATTTTAAAAAAATCGGCACTTACACTTGAGGAACAGGCACAACAATTTGGTCATGAATTATGGAAGACAAATCCAAACAAATGTTGTGAAATTCGCAAAATGCTACCTTTAAATGAGGCGCTATCAGGTGCAAAGGCTTGGATTTCAGGATTACGTCGTGAGCAATCTCCAACGCGAATGAACACCAACTTCATTAATCGAGATGAAAAATTTAAGTCAATTAAAATTTGCCCGCTTATTCATTGGACCTGGAAGGATGTATGGCGTTACGTGTCAAAGCATAATTTGCCGTACAACCCATTGCATGACAAAGGCTATCCAAGCATTGGCTGTGAACATTGTACACAACCAGCATTTAATATGGATGATTTACGTTCAGGCAGATGGCAAGGATTTGGTAAAAATGAGTGTGGGTTACACGGATAAGGGAGTGTTGCCATGCTAGAATACATTGCTATTTTCATAGGTTTATTTTTTGCTATGAATATTGGAGCAAGTGGTGCTGCTGCATCGATGGGAGTTGCTTACGGAGCAGGTGCCATTAAAAAGGCCTGGCAAGCACTGTTGATTTGTGCAGTAGGTGTTTTTGCTGGAGCGGTACTTGGTGGTGGTGAAGTAGTCAAGACGATAAGTTCAGGCATTATGCCACAAGAGTATATTACCGTAAATATCGTTATGATTATTTTAATAGCTGCGACGAGTTCTTTATTTCTTGCTAATCTTTTAGGTATTCCGTTATCGACAAGTGAAGTAACGGTTGGTGCCGTTGTAGGTGTAGGCATTGCCTACAAAGTGCTCTACATTAAATCTTTGCTAATCATCATGTCTTTTTGGGTGCTCGTGCCGTTCATAGCATTTATCAGTGCGCTTTTCTTTGGAAAATTACTTTATAAATTAAAAAACAGAGGTTATTTAAAAGACCGCCCCATACTCACGGTTTTGTTAGTGTTCGCGGGATTTTTCGAAGCCTTTTCAGCAGGCATGAATAATGTCGCCAATGCAGTTGGTCCAATTGTTGGCGCTGGCATAATGACTGTAACAAATGGCATTTGGCTTGGCGGGGCCTTTGTAGCCCTAGGTGCGATGCTTCTCGGCAAGCGGGTTCTCGAAACAAACGGGAAAAAAATTGTGCGCTTTGAAAAAGCAGAGGGAATTGTCATTTCAACTACTGGTGCAGTGCTAGTAGGCATAAGCTCCGTGTTTGGGCTTCCAGTCCCATTAACACAAGTAACATCCTCCTCTATTATTGGAATGGCTATGGCTAAAAATGGAAAACAAATTTTCCATAAGCATATTGTGAAAAAAATTATTCGTATTTGGATTGTATCACCAATCTTTTCATTGGTGATTTCTTATAGCCTTGTCCAACTCTTTATGGAGAAAGATTTATATGCCATCGTCTTAATGGGAAGCACAATTGTTGGAACACTTGGTGCAATAAGCTTAATGCGTACAGTGCGTGAGGAAGAACGCACCATATACGATGCTGGTGAAGGAATTTAATATAAAACTAAGTATTTTAATTGATATAGGAGGAAATTTACATGAGTTTACAACCACATGGCGGTATTTTAGTGCAAGCCTATCATCCAGATAAGTCTATTACACACATCAAGAAAGAAATTGAAATTGATGCGATGGCACTAAGTGATCTAGAGCTGATTGCAATTGGTGGTTACAGTCCAATTGATGGTTTTTTTACAAAGGAAGATTATGAATCTGTTATAGAAAACACACGATTAGCCTCTGGTATTGTTTGGAGTATACCTATTACGCTACCCATTACAAAAGAAAATTCTACAAGCCTGCAAGTGGGGGATGAGGTGAAGCTCGTACATGCTGGTGAGCCTTATGGTGTCATTGTGGTTGCTGATATTTATGAGCCAGATAAACACAAAGAAGCGTTACTAGTTTATGGTACAAAGGATTTAGAGCATCCTGGAGTTAAAAAATTACATGAGCGTCCAAGTATTTATATTGGCGGTAAGATTACATTAATAAAACGACTAGAGGAAAAATTCCAGGCCTACTCATTTGACCCAATTGAAACACGTCAGCTATTTGCAGAGAAGGGATGGCAAACAATTGTCGGCTTCCAAACACGGAATCCTGTACATCGTGCGCATGAGTACATTCAAAAGGCTGCGTTAGAAACAATCGATGGTTTATTTTTAAATCCATTAGTAGGTGAAACAAAATCAGATGATGTATCTGCTGCCATTCGCATGGAAAGCTATGAGGTCTTATTAAAGAATTATTACCCAGAGCACCGTGTACAACTAGGCGTATTCCCAGCAGCTATGCGCTATGCAGGCCCGAAAGAAGCTATTTTCCATGCACTTGTACGTAAAAATTACGGTTGCACGCATTTTATTGTCGGACGTGACCATGCTGGTGTTGGAGATTACTACGGCACATATGACGCACAAAAAATCTTCGAACAATTCTCAGGGACTGAACTAGGAATTGTCCCACTAAAGTTCGAACACAGCTTTTATTGCAGTAAATGTGAGGGGATGGCAACAACGAAAACATGTCCACACGATAGCACTTGTCATGTGATATTATCGGGCACGAAGGTACGTGAAATGCTACGCAATGGCGAGGTTCCTCCAAGTACATTTAGTCGAGCAGAGGTTGTAGAGGTGCTAATTAGAGGAATGCGTAGGGAGGTACTAAATTGAGTACAAATATCGTTTGGCATGAGTCATCTATTACAAAACAAGAGCGTCGTACACGAAATAAACATCATAGCTTTATTTTATGGTTTACAGGCCTATCTGCTTCAGGGAAATCATCCGTTGCGAATGCTTTTGCACGCACATTGTTTGAAAGAGGCCATCAAGCTTTTGTATTAGATGGCGACAATGTGCGTCATGGTTTAAATAATGATTTAGGCTTTGGTGAAGCACATCGCAAAGAAAATATTCGACGTATCGGAGAAGTCTCTAAACTCTTTGTGGAGAGCGGACAAATAGTTTTGACGGCCTTTATTTCACCGTACCGAGCAGATCGTCAAATTGTCCGTGATTTGGTGGAAGAGGGGGAATTTTTAGAGGTTTATGTAAAATGCTCCGTGGAAACATGCGAAAAGCGTGATCCGAAAGGTCTTTATAAAAAAGCCCGCAATGCGGAAATCACAAATTTTACTGGCATTAGTGCACCATATGAAGAACCAGAACAACCAGAAGTTATTTTAGATACCGAGCAACATTCGATTGAGGAATGTGTAGAGCAGCTAACCACGTTTTTAACAAAAAAAGGATATATCTAAATCATTGAAACGACAATACGTTGCTTAAGAGCAATGTGTTATTGTTTCAGACTGTAGACAAACTCGAAAAAATATCGGGTAGCCTATAGTCTTTTTTCTTTCACAACATATTTAGATAAAACCGTTGATTTCCACTAGGGGCGGGCGCTTTCCGCGGGCTGAGTCGAGCTGCTTCCCTCGCTTTGCTCAGTCCAGGATCTCGACTTTCCCGCTTTTCCGGCACGAGTCACCTCCTTTGTTCCAATCAACTTCTACATTTAGAACTCAATCTAAAGTGTTGATTGCAAGTGAACTTTTGAGGTGATGCTATGATGCTTATGACATCAAACAAATCTATGCGAAGCGCAAAGAAACAATTGAACGTGTCTTTGCGGATTTGCAGGAAAAGCATGGTATGTGATGCACAACCTTAAGAGGTCTTAAAAAATTGCCATGCAGGCGATACTTACTTCTGCTGCCATGAATTTGAAGAAGTTTGCTACTTGGACACGGCAAGCCACTTAATAAGTTCAAGGTTGGTAGGGGAATGCCATTTTCTAAACATAAAAAAATGACAAAAGATATCGAGGGTGAACTTCTCGATGTCTTTTGTCGTTTTTATGTTGAAATACATAAATGGAATAGCTTTATTTAATTCCTTGCTCCTTTTTCATTTTGTCAATTTCAGCAGCAAGGTCGTCACGTACTGTTCCTTTCCAAGGCTTGACACCTGCAATATAAGAGGAACGGGTCATAATATGTCCACCAACTGGACCTGTGATGAATAGAAACAAAATACCTAATAAAATACGAGGATTAAAATGATCTTCGATTAGCCAAAAGTGAAAGAAGACACCAATTAGCACACACATGACACCTAGCGTTGCACTTTTAGAAGCTGCATGTGCACGTGTGTACAAATCAGGTAATCGAATAAGACCGATGGCGGTAACGACGATAAATAGTACCCCAACAGAAATGAACAAGATAACTAAACTATTAGCGAGAATTGTCACGTTTAATGATATCTCCTTTCTCTATGAATTTAGAGAAAGCAACTGTACCGATGAACGATAAAATCGCTATCAATAATACAATCTCAAGGAAGAAGCTCGTTTCGACCAATACTGAAAACAGGCCGATTAACGAAATAAGTGACACACCTAGTGAATCCAGTGCTACGACACGATCAGATGCGGAAGGCCCCTTAACCATACGATAAATCACTGCGATCATTGATAAGCAAATCACTACAACTGAAGCAATAATAAACGTCATCATGATTTACTCACCTCCAAAATCGCTTTTTCAAATGAATCTCGAATGGCTGCAATGGCATCATCGACATCACTAATATCAATCGCATGCACATACAAGGTTTTTGCATCGTCCGACACATGTACTACTACTGTCCCCGGTGTTAATGTAATAAGACTTGATAATAGAGTAATTTCCCAGTCTTCTCTTAAAACAGTAGGGTAAGCAAAGAATGCAGGTTGCATATCAAGTTTTGGCTTTAAGACAACTTGTAGTACTTGGATATTTGCTAATATTAACTCTTTTAGAAAAAGGACAGTGAGCTTAATAATTGCCCATATTCGGACAACATATAGTCGCGACGAAAAAAATCTTCGCATGATGACAAGTAATATAATGCCGAGTATGAATCCAACAATAAAGCCGGTTGCTGTGTAATTAGATGACAGGAACATCCAAACGAAGGCAAGAGCAAAGTTTAAGATGATTTGAAATGCCATAGCTCTAATCCTCCTTCATTACAGCATCTATATAAATAGATGGATCATTTAATAGTTTAGCGGCATCGTCCATAAATGGAGTAAGCCATTCAGTACCAACACCGTATGCCACTGTAATTAGCACTAATAGCACAGTAGGGGTAAATAGCGTAGCATAGACTTTTTTATCAACTGTACCCTTCGTCTCCTTTTCTTCACCCCAGAAGGCATAAAGGAAAATACGAATGACAGAAAGCAGGACTAGTAGGGAAGAAGCTAAAATAAAAATACTACTCCACGTACTTCCAGCTTCAAAGCCCCCTTGTACGATTAATAATTTGCCGATGAAGCCACTCAGTGGGGGAATCCCTGCTAAACCAAAGGCTGCGATTAAGTAGAACCAGCCTAGTGCCGGGTACTTTTTCATAAGCCCACCCATTTTACGCAAATCAGATGTGCCTGTAATGTAAATCACAATGCCAATTAGCATAAAGAGCGCCGCTTTTATCAGCATGTCATGAATTAAATAGAACATCGCCCCTTTAAGGGCAATTTCATTCATTTGAGAGACACCGAATAAAATAACACCTACGGCAATAACAATGTTGTAAATAATAATGAGTTTAACATCGAAATAAGCAAGGGCACCAATACAGCCTGCTATAATAGTAGCAATCGCCAATGCCATTAGTAAATCATGTGTATACGATAAGTCATAGACGAAAAACAATGTATAGGTACGAGTAATCGCATAAATCCCAACCTTCGTTAACAATGCACCAAATAGAGCTAACACTGGAATAGGCGCTGCTGCATAGGATGTTGGAAGCCAGAAGTAGAGTGGAAAAATCGCTGCTTTTAGCCCAAATACCATTAAAAATAGTACAGCAATCACTGTCACAATGCCTGGTTGGTCAATTTCACCGATTTTCACCGCGATGTCCGCCATATTTAACGTACCGACAACAGAGTAGAGGAAGGCTACTGTAATGACAAATAATGCTGATGAAATGACATTAATTAAAATATATTTAATAGAGCCCATCAGTTGTTGCTTTTCGCCACCCAGTACAATTAGTAAGTACGATGACATTAGTAGGACTTCAAAGAAGACGAATAAGTTAAAAATATCACCTGTCGTAAAGGCTCCATTTACACCAGTTAAAATAAACATAATACCAGGATAGTAGAAGTAGCGTTCACGCTCTTTTGTGATTGAGCCGAAGCCATACCACACGACAAAAAAAGTAATCAGAAGTGTCGTTGTGACCAGCAACGCCGATACCATATCCGACACCATAGTAATACCGTATGGAACAGGCCAATCACCAAATGTAACTTTTTGTACCCCATCATTTTTTACTTTTAGTAGAAGTGAAATCGCTGATACGAGGGCTAGTCCAATACCGAGTAATGCAAATGTACGCTGGTATTTTAAATTTTTTTGACCAAACATTAAAATCATTCCGAAAAAGAACGGGATGATAATCGGTAGTAAAAGGAAGTTATTCATCCTCATCACTTCCTCTCATTAAACTAATATCATCAGTCTCGAGCTCCTGATATGAACGATATGCCAGCACAAGGAAGAATGCCGTTACGCCGAAGCTAATAACAATTGCTGTTAAGATTAGTGCTTGTGGCAACGGATCAGCAAACGTTTTGGCACCTTCTGTTAAAACAGGGGGTGCCTCTCCTCCAAGGCCACCCATCGTTAAAATAAGCAAATGGGCGCCATGACTTAGAAGCCCCGTACCAATAATAATGCGCAATAAACTTTTTGATAAGATTAAATAAACCGCTGCCATGAACAAGAAGCCGATGACAAACGCCATAATTATTTCCATTATTCATCCTCCCCAATCGTTTGAATAATGGTCATCGTAACGCCGACAACAACCAAGTAAACGCCGCCATCAAAGAGCATTGCCGTGTGTAATGACTGTTTGCCTAGAAGCGGTAAATCGAAATAGTCGAAGAAGTGAGTGAAAAATGGCTTTCCCATAAACATTGGAAATGCTGCTGTTGCAAGTGCTAATAATAAACCAGTTGCCGTTAAGTACGTGTAATTAAACGGTAGTACAGTACGTACTGTATTTAAATCAAAAGCAAGTACTAATAATACAATGGCACTGGATGTTAACAGTCCTCCGACAAAGCCGCCTCCTGGTGTATAATGCCCAGCCATAAAAATATGAATGGAGAAGAAGAAAATAATGAAGAACACAATTTTTGCTGTGAATTGAAGAATCACATCATTTGTTTTCATGTGCTTTCTCCTTTCTATTCATGCGGAGCTTAATCATTGCTAAAATAGCCATACCCGCAATACTTAATACTGTAATTTCAAATAATGTATCGAAACCACGATAGTCTACTAAAATAACGTTGACGATATTCCCACCGCCTGCTAAAGAATAGACGGTTTCCTCGTAATATTTTGAGATGGACGGGATAAATTTTTGCGAATGCGCTGATAATGCGATCAACGTCACCATAACGCCAACCGCGATTGAGATAATCGCACGGTTTAATTGAAAGCGCATACGTTCTTCCCGTTTCCCAAGCTTTGGAAGGTGATAAAACGCCATAAGGAATAAGGCGACGGAAATTGTTTCAATGACAAGCTGAGTTAATGCTAAATCAGGGGCATTAAAAATAACGAAGAATAATGCTACTGTATAGCCAACTGAACCGAGACCGATTATTGCGGTCAAACGTGATTTTGCTACTATCGTTGTAGCAGTACCAATGACTAAAACAAATATTAAAATAATTTCGTACAAACGAATAGGTGCGGCCCCTTCAAAGGAAATTGAAAAGGCATCTTTTACAAATAAAGTACCTAACACAATCGCCACAATACCGCTAAACATATAAAGTAAGTAGTGACGCATCGAGCCCGTCATATAAAGACGTGAGATACGATTTAAACCAACATCCAATCCTTGCATGATTTTGTCATAGGCATTATTCAATGTCAGTGATCTTGGGAATAATTTGTAGAGACCCTGCCATTTTGGTAAAGCCACAAACAATAAAACACCGATAATCACAATACCAATTGTCATAAACAATTCGGGTGTTAAGCCATGCCAAGCTGATACATGGATATCAATATCCCCCGGAGCATCATATAAAAACGGCTGAATCGCTTGAACAGCTGGCTTTACAAAAGTATCACCAATTAGATTAGGAATGAAGAATATTATGACAACAAACGCTGCTAAAATCATCGGTGAAATAAGCATGCCAATGGGTGCTTCATGTGGTATTTTCGCGTATTGTTGTGGTTTGTATTGTCCCGTGAATGTTCTAAAGACAAAGTAGCAACTATAGATGAATGTAAAAATACTTGCAATCCAAGCTACGATTGGGAAAAGAGCTCCCCATGTATCAAAGCCGTACAATTCAAATTCTTTAAGTGCTAGCATCGCTGTTAAAAACATTTCTTTACTCAAGAAGCCGTTAAATGGTGGTAATCCTGCCATCGAGAAGCTGCCAATTGCTGCAACTGTAAAACTGAGTGGCATAATACTCATTAATCCACCGAGTTTACGTATATCACGCGTGCCAGTTTCATGATCGATAATACCCGCGATCATGAACAAGCTCCCTTTAAATGTTGCATGGTTAATAAGGTGGAACATGGCTGCAAAGGCTGCAAATCTAAATACTGAATCTGCTGCACCATTCACATGAAATGCGCCTGCGCCTGCACCCAATAACGACATAATAAGTCCGAGCTGACTGACAGTAGAGAACGCAAGAATCCCTTTTAAATCCGTTTGTTTCACGGCAAAGAACGATCCCCAGAATAACGTGAATAGACCTACTGCTGTTACGAGCCATACCCAAAGCTCTGAAACGGCGAAAATTGGTGTGAAACGGGCCACTAAGTAAATACCAGCCTTCACCATTGTTGCAGAGTGGAGGTATGCACTGACAGGTGTCGGCGCTTCCATCGCATCTGGTAACCAAATATAGAATGGGAATTGCGCGGATTTCGTAAATGCACCTAATAGTAATAATACTAACGACCATGTAAACAATGGATGCTCTACTAAATTTGGTGCCATCACAATGAGTTCACGAATTGAATACGTTCCCCCCATTAAATACAGCAGAATAAATCCGCCTAACATCATTAATCCGCCGCCAACTGTAATCATCATTGACTTCAGTGCACCAAAACGAGAAGCATCGCGTGTGTACCAATAGCCAATCAGTAAGAATGATGATATCGACGTTAATTCCCAGAAGAAGTACAAAGTAATTAAATGATCAGATTGTACAACGCCTAGCATGGCAGTCATAAATAATAATAAGTAAACATAAAAATTATGTAGTTTCTCTTTATGTTTATCTAAGTAGAAAATCGAATAAAGCACAACCAATGAACCGATCCCAGTGATAAGTAAAGAGAATAGCAAGCTAAGTCCGTCTAAATAAGACACGACAGAAATATCAAGTGATGGGATCCAAGGAAGTTCAGCTTGGAAAACTTCACCCTTTGCAACTTTCGCTATATAAGAGGCATAAATAATCGCGAGTGTAGCAGGTACTGCAAGAACGAACCAGCCAGTATGAATGTTTTTTATGCTCTTGTATAAGAATGGCACTAATATCGCAGCTAGCATAGGGATGAAAATATAAAGTACTTGTAACAAAAAAATCCTCCTTTATGCAAGTAAGTATAGTAATTATAACGTACTTTCAAAGGTAATGCATATGCACTATCGGGATTTAGCTTGCGGTAGTGGGAGAATTTTCGCTATATTATAAATAGGAAGTTATCAACTAAAAAAGAGGAAAAAATTTTTTTATGAGGAATCCTTATATCTATGGTTATCTACCATTAATTACTATTTTATTATTCAGTTTAACATTCGGTATGTATGCTGTAGGAGAATCGCTGCACCTATTTCGATCTATCGGAGTATATTCTGGCATGCGTGAGTTTCTATCGGATTTTGAGCTGCGTGTTTTATTACTCATTGTGTTTGCAATGATATTCTTCATGATGTTTTCGGCATTAAAATTAATTGGAGAGACCATTCATGAGCTCGGTATGTTATTTTTCTCAAAAGATAGCGAAGGCACAACGGTGAGTCAAGCACGGGGCGGTTACGTTATCCTATTTGTGGGCGCTATGTGTTCTGCATTTGCCATTCAATCGATTTATGCTTTAGCAGGTATATTTATCATCACAGTATTTATTTATTTTATTTATTTAATCTATAAAATGAGTCATTTTATTTCGATGGGTGGAACAATTGGATTATTAGTATTTGAGCTTCTGATGTGGACATTACTAATGTCACTCGTAGTTTATGTGATTTTGAAATTGTATAACGGTATTTTGGCCAGCTTACCATTTGCTAAGTAAACAATAGCTACTAAATTTTTATTGCTTTGAAAAATTTTAGTACATAATAAAGATTTTCAAACAATAAAGGCCATCTTTCCATATGTTAAAAATCCGCTATGCTTTCCGCACGCAAGGCACGAACCGGCTTCCTTTTATTTTTTGTGCTGTGCTTAGGAGACTACGCGGATTTTTCCTTGTATATCAAAACAAAGCATGCTAGGACTGTTCCTAGCATGCTTTGTTTACTTTTTGGGACAGTTCCACATCGTTTTGCGCGCAAAAGCGAAGCTTAACATCAACGTTTATTCCAGCAGTACATTAAATAGCTGATGATGAATTTTGTAAGATTCTAGCTTCTCCATGGACTGTGGTTTGTCATAGCCTAGCCAGACAGCAGCTGTGTATTTACTATTTAAACCAGCGAGCCAATAGTCGCGATAATCATTCGTTGTTCCCGTTTTAGCTCCGATATAATCACTATCGCTATATACCCCTTGCCCTGTGCCATTTGCCACAACATCTGCTAAAAGCCCACGCATATACTTTACTGTTTTTGGAGACCATATTTGATCGCGCTCTGTATTCCAACTGTATAGCTCTGTTCCATCATTTGCTGTTACCTTACGTATGCTATGTGCAAGAACATAAGAGCCATCGATAAAGCTCGTATAGGCATCTGCTAGTTCTAATGCAGTAACACCATACGTTAGCCCTCCTAATGAAGCGGCATAATTACGATCCTCAGCAACGATAGAGCGGAAGTGGAAACGATCTAGATAATCAAATGCTGTTTCAACACCGACTGTATTAAATAGTCGAAGAGCGGAGGTATTATAACTGTGCCGGAATGCTGTACGAATTGGAACATCTCCATATAGGTAGCCACCGTAATTTTTTGGACAAAATGAACCAACACAATAACGACCACCATTGACGATGGAATCCGGTGTGTGCGTTGTTGTTTCAAAAAAAGGAGCGTATACGGCTAATGGCTTAAAAGCAGATCCTGGTTGTCGCATACCTTGATAGGCACGATGATAATCATATTTTTCATAGTTTTTACCAGCATACATACTGACGATCTCTCGTGAGACATTATCAATGACCGTACCGGCTGCCTGTAGCTTTCCAGTACCCAAAACTGCTGTCATCAGCTCCTCATCATGCGCTTGTTTGTTAGGATCAAGCGCAGTGTGAATCATTAAGCCATTTTGGAATAAAGTTTTGAGCCGGTTGTCTAGCTGGTCTCGAATTTGTTTCTTTTCTTCTTCATTTTGCGTGTTAGCAAGACGATCTGCATAGCCTTCCTTTTCCGCAACAAGCCAGCGTAATTCCTGCAAGACATAAGTGCCATACATTGGATAGCTTTGAATTTTATTTTTAACGTTCAATGTAATTATTTCTGCTTTATAAGCAGTTGCATCTGCTGAGCTAATCGTACCTCTAGTTGCAAGTGTATCTAAAAGACGTTCCTGTCTTTCTTTCGTATGATCAAAGTTTTTCAATGGGTTATAGAGAGACGGGTTGTTTGGAATGGCAGAAATAAAAGCAATTTCGGCAACAGATAATTCTTGTATTGGCTTTTGAAAATAATACGTTGCAGCAGCGCCAATGCCATAAACCTGGTTACTAAAATACGATTCATTTAAATACATTGTTAAAATAGTTTCTTTATCAAACTCTTTTTCAAGTTCGTATGCATAAAACAGCTCAGTCAATTTCCGTTCATACGTTTTTTCTTCCGATAAATAACGCATGCGAACAAGCTGTTGTGTAATGGTACTACCTCCCTGAGAAGTGGATTTTGAATTAGAATTGACCACCATGGCACGTGTGATGGCACTAAGGTCAAAGCCAATATGGTCATAAAAGTCGACATCCTCACTGGCTATAAAAATTTCCTGGGCAATTTGCGGAATATCTTGTAAAGTTAGTGGCTGTCGCCATTCGACATATTCTTCACTAAATGTTTGTCCATTCCGATCAATAAGTATAACGGGCAGTTGCGCTTGTACTTCTGGCAAATGGATAGCATTTTCAATTTGTTCCTCATGTGCTTTTGCTGTACCCAATTCTACCCTGATACTAGTGCTAATCCACCAAAGGAAGGGTAGACATAAAATAATAATAAAAAACCCAAAAGCCTTTTTCATGTGTCCCTCCATTCTGAATCTAAGTCCTTCAACAGAATAACATAATTTGGATGGTTTCCAAATACTCGTTCTGACCTATTTCTATGTCCACAATCAGTTACGATGCAACGTCTATCCGTAGTGAATCAGTAGCTGCTCCATTATGCTTTCAAAACATAAAATTTTTGCTGAATGAAGTTAAAAGTGCAAAAATCGTCAATACTTTGGTGGAGAAAACCTCGAGGAAGTATGTTAGACTAATATGAGGTCAGAAATGATGAAAGTGTCATCATTTCCGTTGAAACTGAAATTTTACTTTTAAAGGAGAGACTCCCATGTTTCCACAATTAACAAAAGAAGTACAAGCAGGCGAAGTAATAGTAGAAATGGTTACAACTTTAGGTGCTGTCAAGATTAAATTATTCCCAAAACAAGCACCTAAAACAGTTGAAAATTTCTTAGGCCATGCCAAATCTGGCTATTATAACGGCATTGTTTTCCACCGTGTTATCCAAGACTTCATGATTCAAGGTGGCGACCCAACTGGTACAGGTATGGGCGGTGAATCAATTTGGGGTAACTCTTTTGAAGATGAATTCTCTGAAGAATTATTCAACCTACGAGGTGCGCTTTCAATGGCGAATGCTGGTCCAAACACAAATGGTTCTCAATTCTTTGTCGTTCAAATGAAGCACCTTCCAAGTGATATGTTACGCCAATTACAAGGAGCAGGTTTCCCAGAAGAAATTATTGAAGCATATGCTCAAAATGGAGGTACACCTTGGTTAGACCATAAACACACTGTGTTCGGTCATGTTGTAGAAGGTATGGATATTGTTGATAAAATCGCTGACGTAGAAAAAGACGGCCGTGACAAGCCATTAGAAGATGTGAAAATTGAGTCAATTACAGTTTTTGAATAATAATTGTAAGGACGTGTAGAGAACATGGAACAATTAATGTATCAATTTTTATATTTCCCTGAAGATAAATCAGGCTACATTCCTGCAGCATTTGAATTTTTATTAATGCTCATTTTATGTACAGCTGTGTTTATTATTTTCCGTAAAATTTCTAAAAAACAAGAAATCAAATCAAAAGAAATTGAAGAACGTATTTTAGCTGATAAAAAAAATACTAGTAATCAACAAAATATTTAATAAAAACAGCACACCATGTAGCGTGCTCGGCTGTAGACAAACTCGAAAGTGAAATGAGTTTGTTTGCAGTCCTTTTTCTTTTGAATAGAAGTATCTATATGAACCTGATGATTTTCGTTACGGCTGAAAGTGGGGCGAACAAGTATGTACGTCGCTTTCAAGACTCAGATATCTTTGAATAGTTTTTCAATCGCATCTTAATGGGTTATTGTAACTAATATTTCTGATAAAATTTCAAAAGGTATTCGGAGTGATCAAATACCGAATACCTTTTGTCGACACTATATGGCAATCTCATGTAGAGTACTTTTTCTATGGATGATTTCGCTTATATCGACGAAAATAATTTCTCGATATTGTAAAACTAGAATAACAAACAAGTACAAGTGATAAACCGATACCGCTAAGTGCTACCACAAGTGCAAGCCATTCAAAAGCGGTATAGCCAAAAATACTTGTCCAGCTTACAGTGCCATCCCATTCCCCTATCACTAAGTTCATACCGTAAATACCAGAAACGACAGTAAATACTGTTAATATGAACAGTAATCTATTATTCCTATTATCGGAGCGATCCTCTAATGTGCGATATAAGCTATCAAGAGTTGATTTTGTTTCAATATAATGCTCATTAATACGGAAAAATTTCCGCAACGATTGAGAGATTTCTTTCCCCTCTGTACGGACAATAACCTCATCAAAATAATAACGTGAAGAAAACTTCGTAATTAATTCAATCAGTTCATCGACAACAAGCTTATCTTTTCCCCAACTTATTTCACTATATTCAAAAGATACCTTTAGGAGCATCATTTTGTAAAAATAATGTATAAACAAATTATAATAATGCGTACCCATAAATTCTTCAATGCTATGTTTTGACTTCTGAAAGGACAGATTAGATATGGCCATTTGTGCCTGGGCTGAAGTGACAATATAGCTGTGTGGTGCCCAACGCATATGCGTATGTTCTTTCACATACTCGCTAATATATTGAGGATTAGTACTGGAAATAAAGGGCTTCCCTTCAGGAGTTTTTCCATCTACTTGGCCCAATCGAAACAAATGTTCATCTAAAATTTCTTCTTCTTCCTTACATAGTAAAAACGCAGAGGAATACATGCGTTCATCCTCAAAAAAAGGTAATCCTTGATACGTTTCTGTTAGCTGATGCGGTACAAAGGGAAGTAAGAAGGGAACAAAATGTTTGAATAATACATCCCCTGTTGATGAAAAATGACCAAATGAAAAATGATGACTTGTGCCTTTTTCTTCTCTGAGTTTAGCTTCTAACACACGAAAATAATGTATAAAGTTTAGTACATCATTAAAGTCTTGCGCCGATTCCGTCATAGTCGTTCTAATAGTAATGATGCCATTCCCGAATGGGCAAAGTGTAATATCAATGCTAACAATTTCATAAGCAAGGCTGTCCTCTCTATAGTGCAACTCGCCTTTTGCATGGAAAGCTTTTGAAAAGCGGATAAAATCTTGACGATTTGCGTTATCAGGAAATAGTTTGTCTTCGATGAAGGGATAAAAAAATTGAGCTAATTCTTCATGTGAAATCGAGATGGATTCTCCATAAAATTTATTCTCTAAAGATTTGTTTTGTAAGGTGAAGAACGAAAAATTTTCTTTTGTTAGCTCTTTACAAAGCTTGTCTCTGCATTGCATATGGTAAGCAAAGGGGAATAAAAAAGTCATATAAGCACGTTCAATCGTTAATGGAGCTAACGTCATTTAATACACCTCACTTTTGTATAGAAACTTTTACCTTTTTAACTTGTTTCTAAACATAATAAAGGATACCCGTAGACAAACTCGAAAAAATATCGGGTATGCCTACAGTCTTTTTATCTTTTTCAATAAATATAGATAAGACCGTTATTTCCACTACGGGCGGGGTCAAGCTGCTTCCCTCAGTTCAGGATCTCGACTTTCCCGCTTTTCCCGTAGGAACGGAAGAGTATGTTCTATTTGGTAGGAGAAAGCCATTTTTTGAAGGTAGTTCTCTTGTTTTTTAGCGAGTATATGAGCATACAGGTAGCATTTGATTTCGTAATAAGAAATTCGTAATCAGAGGTGTTTTATAAACAGCATCAACTGCCATAAATGGTCCTTCGGTACAGGCTGTTCACGCTTATTAATTTTTCGTCATCATGTTTATTTCAAGTATTTTAGCAGGTTCGGAGCAGAATAGAAACAGTAGGTGATACAAGTTGATTGGAGTGGAAGGCGCGACACTTCTGCAGGAACAGCACGTGCGGAAAATCAATTTTTGCGGCAATCCGCCGCAAAAATTAGTTGGAGCCATGCCTGCGGAAAAGGAGCGCCTGAAACGGAAATCAACGGTTTCTTACTATAAAGAAAAAAGACTGTCTACAAACTCAAAATTTCTTTGAATTTGTAGACAGTCTGAAAGGATATCTCAAGTACCTGAGATATCCTGAAAAGGGTCCAAAGTAATTCTTCATGAATAAAATCGACCACTTTTAAAATGATGATTATAATAATGCGCGCTTAAAGCGTGTAACACCATCTTTAACAGTTTCAAATGAACAAGCAACATTCATGCGTAGGAAGCCACGACCTTCTTCTCCATACTTTGTGCCAGGCTCTAACGCCACTTTACCAATTTCAAGTAATCGTTGCATCATTACTTCTTCATCGATTTCCATCTCGCGGTAATCAATCCAAAGTAAATATGTGCCTTGCGGTTTCTCAACACGAATACCAGGTAATTGTTCTAACTCTGCCATTACATATGCCATGTTGTTCGAAATATAAGGGAGTAATTCCTCTAACCACGCAGAACCTTCTGTATATGCAGCATGCATGGCGATAGGTGCAAAGCTATTTAATGAGCCCTGACCACTAGCCATGTTGACGGCCTCTAACTGCGCACGCTTTTTCTTATCTGTTACAATCATATAGGCAATTTGAATGCCTGCTAAATTAAATGTTTTCGTTGGTGCCATACATGTAATAATACGATCTATTTCATCTCCTGCAACCTTGGCAAGAGGTGTATGTACTGCGCCTTCTAACATTAAATCTGAGTGAATTTCATCAGAAATAACAACAACATCATATTTTGCACATAATCGAACAATTTCTTTTAATGTAGCTTCATCCCATACATAGCCCCCTGGATTATGCGGATTACATAATATATAAGCTTTTACATTTTGAGCAAGAGCCTGTTCAAAGGCCTCAAAATCAAAAACAAATGTACCGTCTTTCTCTACTAAAGGACATGAAACAACTTCTCGGCCATTACTTTTAGGTATGTTAAAGAATGGAGGATAGACAGGTGATGATATAAGCACCTTATCTTCTAGCTTAGTAAATGCTGTTATGGCATTTGCCAAAGCAGAAACAACACCGTTGTTGAATAAAATAGAGTCCTTGTCAATGTGCCAACCATGTCGGGTATCCTGCCAGTCTACTATTGACTGTAGTGCTTTCTCACTGATAAAGCTATAGCCAAAGACAGCGTTTTCAGCATGCTCTTGCAGTGCCTGTGACACAGCTGCAGGTGGAGCAAAATCCATATCAGCTACCCACATTGGTAGTATTTCTGAAGCACCTTTTAACCCATATACTTTTTCCATTGCGTCCCATTTTACAGAGTTAGAATGACGACGAATAATAGTATTATCGAAAATAGACAAGCAAATCACTCTTTTCTTTTTTATTTCCTATGGTATCATACGAGTATGATAAAAGGATAATAGGTGAGTATTTTGGAAAATATTAAAATGAATCAAGCAGCCGTGCATCTGCTAGAGGAATGGGATCCATTCCACTTAGGTCCAGACCATTATGATACGGAAACAGCTGATGTCGTAGCAGCACTGCAAGGAATTGATGATCCTTCAGTACTAGCAAAGGTTATTCAGGAAACATATGAGCATTCGTTTGAACAATGGATTCCATTCGAAGATTGTGTAGCCATTTCGTACAAACTCATTGCTATTAAATTCGAAGCAAAGTGTATTATTTAATATAAAAGTCCCCAGCAATTTTGGTGGAGACAATAATACTAATTTTATTGTGTAGGCGTACAGCAGTTTCTGTTTAAATTTGTAGCAACTGTCCAACTATGCTGAACTGTTTGTAATAATAATCCTCGCTCCCATGACGGTGCGAGGATTATTTATTTATTTATTAAAATAATGGAAGTATACCTTGAATGAAAATTATCAATATCGCAATGGGTGCTACATAGCGGATCAAAATATACCAAATGTTAAACATTAAACTCGACGAAGCAAGCTCCCGACGTGAAATATCTTTAGTATAGTAATAACCTGCAAAGATGGAAATGAGTAAAGCACCAATTGGCATACCAACACTATTCGTAATAAAGTCAACAAAATCGAAGATAGAACGATCTAAAATTTGCACATCGGATAACAGACCAAATGATAAGGCACTTGGAATTCCGAAGATGAAAATAATGACCCCACCAATCCAGGCAATTTTTTTACGTTTTTCAGGCTTATCTCCAATCGCTATCGCAACAACAATCTCCAGCATCGAAATGGATGAAGTTACTGTGGCAAATAGTAAAAGGATAAAGAAAATAGTTAAGAACAGGCCACCGAGCGGTAATTGTTGAAAGACAGCTGGCAAAATGATGAATACCAGACCTGGTCCTTGATCAGGTGTATAACCAAGTGCAAACACTGCTGGGAAAATGACAAGTCCTGCAAGTAGCGAAATGATGATATTCATAGAGGCTACATTTATAGCTGAATTACCAATTTTCTCCGTTTTCGGCAGATATGAAGCATAGGTAATCATGACCGCAATACCGACACTTAACGAGAAGAATGCTTGTCCGAGCGCCTTTAAAAATGTTTCGGCATTCAAGTAAGACCAGTCAGGCACGAACATGAATTTAACGCCTTCCATTGCACCATCTAGTGTTAATGATCGGACAACTAATACGATGAAGAAAATGAATAGTAGTGGCATCATCCATGTACTCGCTTTTTCAATGCCGCCTTTAATGCCCCCAGAAACAATCGCGATGGTTAATAGTAAGAATAAACCTTGCACAAGCACCGCTTCGAATGGGCTAGAGATAATGCTGCCAAACATATCAGCGTAATTGGTATCATTACCACCACTATTTAGCTGAAACGTTAGTGCACGTCCTAAGTAACTTAAAATCCAACCACCAACAACGCTATAGAAAGATAAGATTAAACCAGCAATAATCATGCCGCCCCAACCTATCAAATACCATGGTTTTCCTGGTGCTTGCTCTTTGAATGATGTCACGGCATCCTTTTGTCCCCGACGACCAATCATAAATTCAGCAATTAATACCGGTAAACCGATAAAGAACGTACATAAAATGAATAGCAGAATAAATACACTTCCACCATTTGTCCCCGCCATATAGGGGAATTTCCAGATTGCCCCTAGCCCGATGGCACTGCCAGCCGCTGCTAGGATAAATCCAATTTTAGATGTAAATTGATCTCTCGATGACACGAAAATAAAGCCCCCTTATACTAAAGTTTTATTTTACCGCAAAAATTTCATAACACAAGGCAAATATCAGAAAATTTACTATAAATTCACCTGCATCCTGCGATAAAGGGTTCAACCAGTGTAACAGGCTACAATGCGACAGTTCTAATGGTCTACCAGCCCGATCTATCAGAACTTTTACTAGCATTTACCTAAGTAATCCAAATTCATTTAAATATGTAACAATTAGGAGGGAAAGTTCGTTACATACACACAAAGCAATAAGGGGGGAGAACAATGCCGGAGTCTAAATTAATTGAACAGGCACAGCAAGGCGACAAAGAAGCCTATATCGAACTAATTCGTATACATCAGCGAACAGTTGAAAAATTCGCCTTTCAATGTGGAGTACATAGCAGTGATTTAGCAGATGTGTCACAGGAGGTGTTTGTAAAGTTATATCGCTTTTTGCATCAATTTAAGCAGGATCGTTTTACCACATGGCTCTATAAAGTCACACTCAATGCGACACGAGATTATTATCGAAAGGAGCAACGGGAGCTAGCAAAAGAGGCGTTGCTAGGCACACTGCAACATATTCCTAGTGCTTCAGCAGAAAGGCATGTCCTTAATTTTGAGGAAGACAGGCTATTACATAATGCCATTCAAGCACTCGATGAAAAATATCGTTATCCTCTCGTATTATTTTACTTTCATGAATTGAAGTACGAGGAAATTGCAGAGGTGCTCGGCATTTCCTTGTCAACAGTGAAAGTTCGTATTTTACGTGCAAAAGAAAAACTTAAAGTAGTTTTGTTAGAGGAAGGGAGTGTTGAAAATGGATGAGCAACAATTTGACAAACGCATGGCGCTCTTAAAAAAATCGTATGATCGCCTAGAACCCCAATTAGATCCCGTAGATGTATTCGCGCAAATCGAAGCAGAGAAAGCTCCCCCACCTCAGCACATTGTTTCCTCACCACAGAAGCACTCAAAGAAATGGCAAAAGCCAGCTGTTTTGATAGCGAGTATTGCAAGTGTGCTCTTAGTTGGTGTGTTGGCGACACCATATGTAATAAAACAGCCAGAAAATGTACAGAGTGAAGTATCACAGAAGCCGGCTCCGAAAAAGGTTGGAAATGAGGATTGGGTTGAAAATATAACTAAAAAATATAATAGTAAAAAAGAGCAAATTAGGAGAGAGTTGAAAGTTTCTATAGATGAACTGACAGCATTTGATTTTATAAAGAATGCAGATTCAACTTTAGATTTTTATACAAAAAGTAATATGCATTTGCTTTCAAGTGATGTCGAATATTTAAAGAGTACTGAAGAAGTTATTTTCAATGAATTGATGACACCAAAGAGGGCGTTGGAAAGGATTAAAAAATATAATAAATTAACTTTTGACGAATCGTATGAAGTTTATAGCTTATACGTAAAATCTGTTGCAGAACTTGAGATTTTTTACAGTAAGCTCCTTGAACCGTATGCACACGTTTTAATGAAGACAAAAGATAGAGATCAGCTACCTTCAGATTTAAGAGCAATTATTGAAGCGGCAAACAAACAATTTATGGAACTTCAAATAGATGAAGAAGGGGTATTTTACTTTAAAGCAAATCCAATAGATGGGGAATTTGCACCAAACTATATTAATCAATTACATCCAGATATTTTCGGTTTTTTTGAGTATTTACAAAAGGGAAATTTATTATTAGCGGATGACTTACGCTACACACGAGAAGAAACCGTGAAATCCTTAAAAATAATGGAGCGCTCATTACTAGCAAATGTGAATGCAGGATCACCTAATTATAAGTTAATAAGAAAAAACTTCGAAAGTACTTGGCTGGCGTTATTAAAAGGTACTGATAATTATCCTGCTATGACGAAGAAGGGTAAAATTAATGAACAATATATTGAATTTTTACAAAAGTTAGCTGATGGTAGCTATGGTGAGGTAATGAGAGTTTGTGCTGAAAAAATCTTGAAAGAATTACAACGGGACGGATACTCTGAAACATTGGCACAATTATCTTCTTTTGAGATTTGGAAGACACTATTGCAGAGACGTGAAGAAACAATAGGCTATTTAAATGATAGTGATTTTAGTATTGTTGACATGGATAGATTACAAAAAGAACAAATTAAGGCAATATATGAGCAGTACACAAAGAACGATGATGAAGCAATTATTAATCAACTACGCCCTATTAATATAGTTGCGCTCTATTTATATGCAAGCATCGTTGGAAATGATTCAGTGCAAAGGTCATTATTGATGCAAGATGCAAAAATTGGTGCAAGTACACTACAAGAAATTAAGAGTTTGGATGTATTTAGTGAGTTAGGTGAGTATGATGGTATTCAACCAATAGTGGCGGTCCGCGTTACTAAAGGGTATCAGGAAAGGTATGGCAGACAGTTTATTATAAAAGTAACGTACAATAAGGATGGTCATTATCGTATCACAGAGATTATGGATTGATAAGACGATTTTTTGCCCCACTTATTTACATATGTTATAATTTAATGTGATATATACGTAGCAAACATATAGAAAGTGGGCAAAGGTTATGGTAAAAAAATATGAATTAGGAGACGTGTTGACCGGAAAAGTTACAGGTATTCAACCGTACGGTGCATTTGTAGCACTTGATGAAGAAACACAAGGCCTTGTGCATATTTCCGAAATTACGTACGGCTTTGTAAAAGACGTGAGTGAATTTTTATCGGTTGGGCAAGAGGTAGAAGTAAAGGTACTTGAGATCGATGAAGCGGCCGAGAAAATTAGTTTATCAATGCGAGCTTTACAAGAACGCCCTACAACGTTACGAAAAAAAGATGCACCACCACGTAAATCATTGCAGGACCGCGTAGATGAGTCAGATGCTAATGGCTTTAACTCCCTAAAAGACAAATTACAAGACTGGATCGAACAGTCAGGACATTAAAGAAATGAGGATGCCTCCATATGTAGGCATCCTCATTTTTTTTTTTGAACTCTTTCAACTGAGCAGCATTTCTTAAACCTAAGCTATTGTTTTTTGATTTTTCGTAATCGATATTGTAGGTTTTGTCGACTCATACCAAGCGCACCTGCAGCTTTTGTAATATTACCCTCATATAAATTCAATACATTTTGCACATAATAGGATTCGGCTTCACGTAAATAAGCATCGAGCGGCATGACATCATTTTGCTGCTGAAACATAAAGAACTCCGGTTCTCGATCTGATGTGTCATGCTGCTGTACTTTGAAACGGAAATGAAGCGGTAGCAAGTCATGGGTAACCGTTGTCTCAGTTGTCATAAACGATACAATTTCATCCAGTAATAACTCAAGCTCCTTTAAGTTTCCAGGCCAATCATATTGTAAGAATAATGTTTGAACATCAGGTGCAAGATCCTGCACATTTGAAGCAAATCGTTCACGATGTCTGCTAAAATAATCAGCAATAAACGGTAGAATATCTTCTTTTCGATCCGTTAAATTGGGAATTGTAATAGCCATTGTTGCGAAGAAATAATAGAGCGATTTTGAAAGCTTCTTCTGTGCAATTAATGCAATTGGATCACTGCCTACGCTACCAATCAACATGTATTTTGACTGTGGAAAGGATTGCAATAATTCTAATAATTGTTCTTGTACATCAAGGCTTAAAAAATCAATACGTTCAAAGAAAAATGTATACGCCTTGTCATCTCGTAAAAGCTCTTTCACTTTATCAAGAACCGATTGCGCAGAACGTCGACTAAATAGTGTTATAAATGCCTCTGGATCGGGCGAAGCGGCATGGTGAATACCTTCTGCTACTAAATCCTTTCCAGTGCCAGATTCTCCAATCAGTAAAACGGGTAATTTGACGGCGGCAGCTTTTTTTGCATTCGCGATAACCTGCTTCATCGTTTCGGAAACAGCGGTAATCATATCAAATGTTAAAGGTTCATCATAGCGACGCAGAGGCTGATACACTAATTTTTCGAGTGATGTAATATCGCGTGCAAATTCGATGGCTCCTATTAGTTTGTTTTTTTCAAAAAGCGGAAATGTATCATTAATAGTGGTAATTTCATGCCCATTTTTATTCCAATAAGTTTGCTTTACATTTATTTCTTTCATCCCAGTTTGTAAAACACGCATTAAAGTACTTTCATGTTGACGAAAAGAAAATAGTTCAATAATTGAGCGATCAGCTAATTCATCAAAATGAAATCCCTCAATTTCCTTCATTTTTGTATTATAGATAATTGTCTTACCAGTCACGTCAATTGCATGGATACCAACGGATACATTCGTTGCAATAAAATCATAAAAAGGTAGTAAAGGTTCTGAATTTTTCATAAAATTTGCACCTCAAAAATTTTTTACTTGAAATATGCAACAAAATTTTGCATTATAATAAGTGTAAGAATATTCTATACGCAAAGAAAATTTGCGTCAATGTTTTTTGCACACTAAACTTTTACATCTCACAAAGGGAGGATTTTAGTATGATTCCATACAAACACGAACCATTTACAGATTTTTCTCAAGAGGCAAACTACAATGCTTATCTAGAAGCATTAAATAAAGTAGAAGGTTATTTAGGGCAAGATTACCCACTGATTATTGGTGGGGAACGTATTACAACAGAAGATAAAATTGTTTCTTATAACCCTGCAAAGAAAACAGAAGTGATTGGTCGCGTATCTAAGGCGAACCAAGAATTAGCTGAAAAAGCAATGCAAGTGGCAGATGAAACATTTAAAACATGGAAAAAAGTAGATCCAGCAGTTCGTGCAGATGTGTTATTCAAAGCAGCAGCGATTATTCGTCGTCGTAAACATGAATTCTCTGCATTATTAACAAAAGAAGCTGGTAAACCTTGGAACGAGGCAGATGCTGATACAGCAGAAGCAATCGATTTCTTAGAATACTATGGTCGCCAAATGTTACGTATTAAAGACGGCCAACCTGTTGAAAGTCGTCCAGGTGAATACAACCGTTATGACTATATTCCTCTAGGAATTGGTATTGTGATTTCACCTTGGAACTTCCCGTTTGCAATTATGGCAGGTACAACAGTAGCAGCTCTAGTAACAGGGAACACAGTATTATTAAAACCGGCTTCAACAACGCCTGTAGTGGCATATAAATTCATCGAAGTATTAGAGCAAGCTGGTCTCCCAGCAGGCGCAGTGAACTATGTACCAGGTTCTGGTGCAGAAGTTGGTGATTACTTAGTTGATCATCCGAAAACACGTTTTATCAGCTTCACAGGTTCTCGTGATGTTGGTTTACGCATTAACAAACGTGCAGCAACACATAACGATGGTCAAATCTGGATTAAACGTGTAATCGCTGAAATGGGCGGTAAGGACACAATCGTAGTCGATAAAGAAGCAGATTTAGAACTTGCTGCACAATCTATTGTAAAATCAGCATTCGGCTTCTCAGGTCAAAAATGTTCAGCATGTTCTCGTGCAGTAATCGTAGAAGATGTCTATGACACTGTTGTTGATCGTGTACAAGAGCTAACAAATGCATTAACAATTGGTGACCCAACAGACTTCAGTAACTTTATGGCAACTGTTATTGACCAGGCAGCATTCAATAAAATTACAGAGTATATCGAAATCGGTAAAAATGAAGGGCGCCTGGTTGCAGGTGGTACAGCGGATGACTCAGTTGGTTACTTCGTTCAACCAACAGTGTTTGCAGACGTAGATCCTTCAGCACGAATCATGAGAGAAGAAATTTTCGGACCTGTCGTTGCTATTGCGAAAGCGAAAGATTTTGACGAAGCAATTGCAATTGCAAACGATACAGAATATGGCTTAACTGGAGCGGTGATTACAACTAACCGTATGAACTTAGAAAAAGCTCGTGAAGATTTCCATGTAGGTAACTTATACTTCAACCGTGGTTGTACAGGTGCTATCGTTGGCTATCAACCATTTGGTGGCTTCAACATGTCTGGTACTGACTCTAAAGCGGGTGGCCCTGACTACTTACAACTGCATATGCAAGCTAAAACAACTTCAGAAATGCTTTAATTTTTAACGCTATAAAAAGAGAGCTTCCATAATAGGACATCATTGATGAGAAAGGCGGGCTTTGTAAAAAGTCTCAGCCTGTCTCTCTTTTATAGAACTATTATCATGAAGTATAAGGAGAGAATACTATATGACAAATTCACAACAAGTTATTGAAAAAACGCAAAATTATGGTGCTGCAAACTATCATCCACTGCCAATCGTTATTGCAGAGGCTGAAGGTGCATGGGTAACAGATCCGGAAGGTAACAAATATTTAGATATGCTATCTGCTTACTCTGCTGTAAATCAGGGACATAGACATCCGAAAATTATCGCTGCGTTAAAAGAGCAAGCTGACAAAGTAACATTAACTTCTCGTGCTTTCTATAGTGAAAACTTAGGTGAGTGGTATGAGCTTGTAGGTAAATTAACAAATAAACAAATGGTATTACCGATGAATACGGGTGCAGAAGCAGTAGAAACAGCGTTTAAAGCGGCTCGTCGTTGGGCATACGATGTAAAAGGTGTAGAAGATGGCAAAGCAGAAATAATTGCATGTAATGGGAACTTCCATGGGCGTACAATGCTTGCTGTATCATTATCATCTGATGAAGAATATCGTCGTGGTTTCGGACCGATGCTACCAAATGTAAAGCTTGTAGATTACGGTAATTTGGAAGCACTTAAAGCAGCGATTACACCAAATACAGCAGCATTTTTAATTGAACCAATTCAAGGGGAAGCTGGTATTGTCATTCCTTCAGAAGGTTTCTTAAAAGCTGCTCGTGAACTATGCCGTGAAAACAATGTATTATTTATTGCTGATGAGATTCAAGCTGGTT
This sequence comes from Lysinibacillus sphaericus OT4b.31, assembly GCF_000392615.1. GTDB lineage: Bacteria > Bacillota > Bacilli > Bacillales_A > Planococcaceae > Lysinibacillus > Lysinibacillus sphaericus_B. The sequence goes on from NZ_KB933398.1 coordinate 585,003, forward strand.
TAGCACGTACAGGTAAAATGTTCGCTTGTGATTGGGAAGATGTTGAACCAGATATGTACATTTTAGGGAAAGCTTTAGGTGGCGGTGTATTCCCAATTTCTTGTGTAGCTGCAAACCGTGACATTTTAGGCGTGTTCAACCCAGGTTCACATGGCTCCACTTTCGGTGGAAATCCTTTAGCTTGTGCAGTCTCTATTGCATCAATTAAAGTATTACTAGATGAGAAACTAGCAGAGCGTTCACATGACCTTGGCGAATATTTCAAAGGAAAGCTTCAAAATATTAATAACCCCGTTATTAAAGAAGTTCGTGGTCGTGGATTATTTATCGGAATGGAACTAACAGAATCAGCACGTCCATACTGTGAAAAGCTAAAAGAATTAGGTTTATTATGTAAAGAAACACATGATACAGTAATTCGTTTTGCACCACCACTTGTCATTTCACAAGAAGATTTAGATTGGTCAATCGCGCAAATTGAAAAAGTTTTTAAACTTTAACAAAATGTTCACATTTTAATTCGGAAGTGTGTTACAATGATGCCGATATACTATCATTAATAAAAACAAAGAGGCGATTTAATATGTCTGAAAACTTAAATCTGTTCACATCAACTCAAGATGTCATTCAAGATGCTTTAAATAAACTTGGTTATGACGAAGCAATGTATGAATTATTAAAGGAACCACTTCGCATGCTACAAGTCCGCATCCCAGTTAAAATGGATGACGGTACAACAAAAGTATTCACTGGTTACCGAGCACAACATAATGATGCTGTAGGACCGACTAAAGGTGGCGTACGCTTCCACCCAGCTGTTTCTGAGGAAGAAGTTAAAGCGCTTTCAATGTGGATGACATTGAAATGTGGGATTGTTGATTTACCATATGGCGGTGGTAAAGGCGGCGTTATTTGTGACCCGCGCCAAATGTCTATGGGCGAAATCGAACGCCTAAGCCGTGGTTATGTTCGTGCAGTGAGTCAAATCGTAGGACCTACAAAAGATATTCCAGCTCCAGACGTATTTACAAATGCACAAATCATGGCTTGGATGATGGATGAATACAGCCGTATGGACGAATTCAACTCACCTGGTTTCATTACAGGTAAACCACTTGTACTTGGTGGTTCTCAAGGTCGTGACCGTGCAACTGCACAAGGTGTAACAATTGTTATCGAAGAAGCAGCAAAAAAACGTGGAATTGACATTAAAGGTGCTCGTATCGTTATTCAAGGTTTCGGTAACGCGGGTAGCTTCCTTGCAAAATTCATGCATGATTTAGGTGCAAAAGTAATCGGTATTTCTGATGCTTATGGTGCACTCCATGATCCTGAAGGTTTAGATATCGATTACCTATTAGATCGTCGTGATAGTTTCGGTACAGTAACAACTTTATTTGAAAACACAATTTCAAACAAAGAATTATTAGAACTTGATTGTGATATTTTAGTGCCGGCTGCTATCGAAAACCAAATTACTGCTGACAATGCGCATAATATTAAAGCAAACATCGTAGTAGAAGCAGCAAATGGTCCAACAACTGCTGAAGCAACTAGAATTTTAACAGATCGTGGCATTTTACTTGTACCAGACGTATTAGCTTCTGCTGGTGGTGTTACAGTTTCTTACTTTGAATGGGTTCAAAATAACCAAGGTTATTACTGGACTGAAGAAGAAGTAGAAGAACGCCTTTACAAAAAAATGGTTGAAGCCTTTGATAATGTTTATACAACAGCGACAACACGCAACATTAACATGCGCTTAGCTGCATACATGGTAGGTGTTCGCCGCACTGCAGAAGCATCTCGCTTCCGTGGATGGGTTTAATCAATAGATAAATGATAAACGAGACATTCCCAACTAATGGGATGTCTCGTTTTTTTCTGTTTGTGGCTCTTTTTGCGAAGTGACGGATATGTTCGTCGAAATGACGGATAAAATCATCAAAGTGACGGATAGAATCGCTGAAACGACGGATAAGGTCATCAAAGTGATGGATAGAATCGCCGTAAAGACGGATAAGTTCATCAAAGTGACGGATAGAACCTCTAAAGTGACGGATGAGGAATTAGCTGTGCCTATTCCTGAAAAAATATACATCGCCTATTCTAATTACATGATACATGTATAGCATAATGCTTAAATCTTTGCTTTCGCTGTTATAAATATGAGAAAATCCAAGTAGAAAGGGGCGATTTCCATGAATTCATTTACATTCTATAATCCTGTTAGATTACACTTTGGTGAAGATGCGCTAGAAAGATTAGCAAAGGAGTTAGCGCAATACGGTAATAAGGTGTTGGTTGTATATGGCGGAGGCAGCATAAAGAAAAACGGCGTATACGATGCTGTGATAGAGAAATTACAACAAGCGGATAAAACGATTTTTGAATTGAGCGGTGTTGAGCCGAACCCTCGTGTTGAGACAGCCCGTCTTGGCATTGATATTTGTAAAAAAGAAGGTATTGATCTTGTCCTTGCTGTTGGTGGAGGGTCCGTTATTGACTGTTCAAAATTAATAGTAGCTGGTGCAAAATATGATGGTGATGCGTGGGATATCGTCAAGAGAAAGGTAATTGCACAAGAGGCGTTACCACTAGGAACAGTATTAACATTAGCTGCAACAGGTTCAGAAATGAATTCTGGCTCTGTTATTACGAACGCTGTAACCGAAGAAAAGTTAAGTTGGGGTAGTCCGGCGGCATTCCCGCGTTTTTCAATTTTAAATCCGGCCTACACTGTTTCGGTACCGAAAAATCATACAGTTTACGGTATCGTTGATATGATGTCACATGTATTTGAACAGTACTTCCATAATGCGACGAATACGCCAATCACAGATGAAATGAGTGAGGGTGTCTTGCGTACAGTAATTGCTACAGCTCCAAAACTAATGAAGGATTTAGATAATGTTGCGTTACGCGAAACGATTCTATTAGCTGGAACAGTTGGTTTAAATGGCTTTTTATCGATGGGTTCTCGCGGCGATTGGGCATCACATGATATTGAGCATGCGGTATCAGCGATTTATGATATTCCACATGCGGGCGGTTTAGCTATTTTACAGCCACATTGGATGCGTTTAAGCGTACCGATAAATCCTGAGCGTTTTGCTGGTATTGGGGTACGTGTCTTTGGTGTTGATGAGAAGGGTAAAACAACAGAGGAAGTGGCTTATGAAGGAATCGACCGTCTATCCGCATTTTGGACATCTTTAGGTGCTCCAAACCGCTTAGCAGATTATGATATTGATGATTCGAAATTCAATCAAATTGTTGAACATGCTATGCATAATGGACCTTTTGGTAACTTTAAAAAGTTACAGGAAGAAGATGTACGTACGATTTTACAGAATGCAAGATAGTAGATAGGGTTCCTGTTTAGGAAGTAATGAAAGGTGAGGTAATGCCTTTCGTACTTCCTTTTTTTATTTTTTCACCTACTGGTATAAAATAATAGCCAACTGCCTGAAGTCGGGCAATTGGCTAAATCGATTTAATGTTAAATAGTGGGCCTTGTGGGCTTGTCTGCAACGTGTACCCAGTTTAATAAACCATCATCTTCATCAAATAAAATGGCCACTTTTGATACGCCTTTTTGACTTAAAATAACTGCTGTTAAATGGTCGCGTACATCATCTAGGTACGCAAGTGATAAATTAGCATCGGCTTCTGCAACTAACTCAACATGCAAAAACTCACCTTCTTTAACAACCTCTAGACGTACAATATCTTTAATATTTGGATCCTCCATTACGAGATGAGCGATATGGTTAAGCATTTCCTCATCCGTTTCACCGATAACGCCACGGGCATTATCAAGAAATATCTTGCCAACTACATAAAACATCATACAGCCGATAATCATTGACACGAGTCCTTCGATTCTTGCCCACCCTGTAAAGTGTGCAATTAAAATAGCAGCAAATGCTAATACATTCCCAGCTGTGGCTACTAAATCTTCCATAAACACTAATTTTGTTGCTGGTTTTGCGCGCTTCAAATAAGTAAATGCTTTAGTAATAGTAGCTAAACCAGCTTTTTCTTGCCCAGCCTCATGCAGCACTTCGACAGCTGCTTTTGCAAGGACTATGCTCTCTAACACAATCCCGATAAATAAAACACCAAGTGCAATGAACATTCCTTTTGATTCACCAGCTGGATGCATAAAATGATGCCAGCCTTCTTTTACAGTTTCATAAGAAAGAATCGCTACTATAATGACGGCGAATAGACAAACCAGATTAACAATTCGACCAAATCCTGCAGGGAATTGCTTCGTCGGCGCTTTTTTTGAAAGAGCTGAACCAATATAAACAAATAATTGGTTTGCTGCATCGCCAAGGGAGTGCATCATTTCTGCAAACATGGCAACATTCCCTGTGAAGGAGAAGGCAACGCCTTTAATGATTCCTAGAAATGCATTGACACATGCAGCCATAAGGGAGGGCTTATTACCATCTTTTAATAGTTTCAATAATTCTGCCATAGAAGTGTCCTCCAACTAGTTTAAAATTTCCATTTCAATTTTTTCTACATAAGATAAGGCTCGCAATGAACGATAAAACGACAGTAAGTTATCCGAGATTATTAACGATAGTCGTAAATCTAATTCGTGTAAAACAGTATCATTTCTTAGTGGAATATCTTTTATGCGCATGTTTTCGATAATAATATTATTTTCCTTTAGAAATTGAAGAAAAGATTCAGCATGGCAATCATCGTCAATTTGGATTTTTAATGATATTTCTCTCATTCGAATACGTTTTGGTCCGATTTTCATAAGAAATGGCGATAACACTTCAATACCAAAGACAATGATAATAACTGCTAATGTAGCATCCATATAGAAACCTGCGCCAACTGCTATTCCGATTCCAGCAGCTCCCCAAATCATCGCGGCAGTCGTTAATCCCGAAATGCTATCGTTACCACGTCTTAAAATAACTCCTGCTCCAAGAAAGCCGATGCCACTTACGACTTGTGCTGCTAAACGAAGCGGATCCATTGTGATATTAATATCTGCTCTTGGGGGTGTTGAGTATGCAGTCTCAATCGAAATAATTGTCAGTAGACAGCTGAACGTCGCAATAACTAAGCTCGTTTTCAATCCAACAGGCTTCTTTTTTAATTCCCTTTCAATACCGATTACTAAACTTAATGTGGCTGCAATAATTAATTTTATGCCAACTTCATATGTAATCATATTTTCCAATAGTGTATCCATTCTCAACCCTCCACCGATATTTCGTATTGCTAAGAGATATGCAAGCTGTCATTATTATATGTACATTACTTTTTTGTATTGTACATCACGGAACTAATGATGTATAAGCATATTTGAAGCGGAGGTGGAATTCAATGGAGCAACCAAAAATTCATCCATATATCCCAATTTTTATTGGCGTTATTTCTGTATCCTTATCTGCTATTTTTGTGAAGTTAGCAAATGCAGAGGCGGGTATCATTGCCTTTTATCGGATGTTGTTTTCGGTGATAATTATGGCGCCGCTATTTTTATGGAAATATACTGCTGAGTTAAAACAATTATCGAAGCGGGATTGGTTGTTTTCTTCAATTGCAGGTATATTCTTATCATTTCATTTTATTCTGTGGTTTGAATCACTTAATTACACATCTGTTGCAAGTTCCACTGTTCTTGTGACGCTACAGCCACTATTTGCGTTTGTTGGTACATATTTTTTCTTTAAAGAAAAGATTACTGTAAAAACCATTTTTGCTGGTGTGATTGCCATTGTCGGAAGTGTATTGATTAGTTGGGGAGATTTTAAGTTAAGTGGTTCGGCATTTTATGGAGATATGCTTGCACTTATCGCTTGTGCACTCATTACGGCTTATTTATTATTTGGTCAAGATGTACGTAAACGGCTATCTCTTGTGACATATACCATGATTGTTTATGTGGTAAGTACCATTACGTTGTTTTTATATGTACTTATTAAAGGAGAGTCATTCGGTCCTTACTCAACAATCGATTGGATATGGTTTATTTTATTAGCGATTGTACCAAATTTATTAGGCCATACATTATTTAATTGGTCTATTAAATATGTTAGTACAAATGTTGTTTCAATTGCTATCTTATTTGAACCAATTGGTGCGGCGGTGTTGGCGATTTTTATTTTCCAAGAGTATTTAATCGCTACGCAAATCATTGGTGGTTTAATTGTTATATTAGGTATAATCTTATTTATTATTGATGAAAATAAGATTTTAAAGTTTTTTTCTAAAAAAGCTTGATTTACAATAAAAAATGTTATATATTATTACTTGTCCTTAACAAGAAGGATTGCTTAAGAAAAATATTTCGAAATAGTTGTTGACTTCTTGTTAAACACAAGTTATGATAATAGAGTCGCTGAAATAAATCGACGACAACATGAACCTTGAAAACTGAACAAGCAAAACGTAATCAATAAAGTTTTCAGTAACGAACTTCGGTGCGTGAACAAAACAAAATTTTGGACATCAAAAATGATGCCAGCAAAACAATTTGAGCTTATCAAATTTCTTTTATGGAGAGTTTGATCCTGGCTCAGGACGAACGCTGGCGGCGTGCCTAATACATGCAAGTCGAGCGAATGATGAGGAAGCTTGCTTCCTCTGATTTAGCGGCGGACGGGTGAGTAACACGTGGGCAACCTACCTTATAGTTTGGGATAACTCCGGGAAACCGGGGCTAATACCAAATAATCTCTTTTACTTCATGGTGAAAGACTGAAAGACGGCATCTAGCTGTCGCTATAGGATGGGCCCGCGGCGCATTAGCTAGTTGGTGAGGTAACGGCTCACCAAGGCGACGATGCGTAGCCGACCTGAGAGGGTGATCGGCCACACTGGGACTGAGACACGGCCCAGACTCCTACGGGAGGCAGCAGTAGGGAATCTTCCACAATGGGCGAA
>NZ_KB933398.1:592026-628290 GCF_000392615.1 Lysinibacillus sphaericus OT4b.31
TGGCAAAGAGGTCACACCCGTTCCCATACCGAACACGGAAGTTAAGCTCTTTAGCGCCGATGGTAGTTGGGGGCTTCCCCCTGTGAGAGTAGGACGTCGCTAGGCACACATAAAGCCTGAGAATTTATTCTCAGGCTTTTATTATATTACGAATGACAGCTGCTCTCTAATGAATGAAAGTTCATAGGGCAGCTGTTTTTATATTATATTTTAAAATTCAAGGGCATTGCGAAGGTTATTGATATAAGATTGGCTGACCGGCAATTCACATCCATCCGTTAACGTGACAATAAAATTTGAAGTAAGATCACGGGACATTTTTTTTATAAAATAAATATTAACAATATAGGATCTATGAATGCGAATAAAGAATGATGGTAGTCGCATCTGTAAATCTTTCAATGTGATGCTTGTTTTAAACTGTTCTCCCTCTAGATAAAACCACGTTTTTTTCTGAAGACTTTCAATGTGGGAAATTTTACCTATTGCAACAGGGTACCAATCCTCATTCTGTTTGCCAGTTAAAAATTGATAAGGTTCTAATTTTTGTACAGAGAAGGTTGAAGGGAGCACTACTACAAGTGCTGCTGGAACATCTTGAATATAAATCGGATAACCTATCCCGTAGTAAGGCGTATCAAAAAGAGAATTGTCTAAGATGGCATCTGTTCGTATTTTTGTGTGTAATACCTTCTCTGCAATGCTGCCAGATTGAACTTGCTGTCCTACCTCCAAAAGAAGACTTTGATGACCAGAATGAAAATAGATATAAGTATTTTGAACAGCAATAGCGATGGAAGAATTGGATGGAATCCAGTCTTTTAACATCGTAATATACTGTTGTGAAATATCTTTTGCTGATAAGTTGTACTCACTCTTCATTGAGAATAACCCCCTTGTTTGTAAACAGTTTACCAAATTTCGTCGCTGAAAAATGAGGTTTCATCATAAAAATTTGGCCTTTTATCTAAAAATAGTGAAAATTCAGATGTTCTGTTATATATTAATTTACAACAAATAAACCTGTTATGGAACAGATGCTTAAAAGTTTTTTAACAGAGTATATTTTACACAAAGGGGAAGGTGGAATTTTAATATGTCAACACGTCAAGAAAAAATCCAAACTTTAGAGAAAAAATGGGCAGAAAACCCACGTTGGGCAGGCATTGAACGCGCATATACGGCTGAAGAAGTAGTTAAATTACAAGGCTCTGTTGTACTTGAACAAACTCTAGCAACTAAAGGTGCTGCACGACTTTGGAACTCTTTACATGAGGAACCATTCATAAATGCATTGGGTGCCTTAACTGGTAATCAAGCGGTTCAACAAGTTAAAGCGGGATTACAAGCAATCTATTTATCAGGTTGGCAAGTGGCTGCTGACGCTAACCTTTCTGGTCAAATGTACCCTGACCAATCATTATACCCAGCAAACTCTGTACCAGCAGTAGTAAAACGCATTAACCAAGCGTTACAACGTGCTGATCAAATTGACCATGCTGAAGGTCGCGTAGATAATTTCGATTGGTTCGCGCCAATCGTAGCGGATGCTGAAGCTGGGTTTGGTGGTCCTTTAAATGTATTTGAGCTTGTAAAAGGGATGATTGAAGCAGGAGCAGCTGGTGTTCACTTAGAAGACCAATTAGCCTCTGAGAAAAAATGTGGTCATCTAGGCGGTAAAGTATTACTACCGACACAAAACGCTGTTCGTAACTTAATTGCTGCACGTCTTGCAACAGACGTAATGGGTGTTGATACGATTTTAATCGCACGTACGGATGCTGATGCTGCTGATATGGTAACTTCTGATATAGATCCACGTGATGCTGAATTTATCACTGGCGAACGTACACCTGAAGGTTTCTTCCGTACAAAACCAGGTATTAAACAAGCGATTGCACGCGGTTTAGCTTATGCGCCATATGCAGATTTAATCTGGTGCGAAACTTCTAAGCCATCTCTTGAGGAAGCACGTGAATTTGCAACAGCAATCCATGCTGAGTTCCCAGGTAAAATGCTTGCTTACAACTGTTCACCTTCTTTCAATTGGAAAGCTAATCTTTCAGAAGAAGAAATTGCTGAATACCAACGCGAACTTGGAAAACTAGGATATAAATTCCAATTCGTTACATTAGCTGGCTTCCATGCTTTAAACCACTCTATGTTCGAGCTTGCACATGACTATAAAGATAACGGTATGGCTGCATATTCTAAGCTTCAACAAGCTGAATTTGCTTCTGAATCAAAAGGCTATACAGCTACTCGTCACCAACGTGAAGTGGGTACTGGTTACTTTGATGACGTATCACAAGTTATTTCAGGTGGCACATCTTCTACAACTGCAATGGCCGGTTCTACAGAAACAGAACAGTTCGTATAAGATAGTTAAGTACATCGGTTCCTAAATTCATAATCATAGCTCAGTCTCCTCCGCCCCTCCTAAGCGGGGGAGGACTGCACTTAAAATCGCAAAGGTGGGGGAAACTACGAATGGAACAAGCAACTACAGGTAAGCTTAAAATTGTTGGGGAACAAAATGAGCAAACAAAAGAAATTTTGACACCGGAAGCCCTTGAGTTTGTTCTTGCCCTACATGAAAAATTTGATGTTCGTCGTAATGAACTTTTAGAGGCTCGCCAAGAACGTCAAAAACGCCTTGATGCTGGTGAAAAACTCGACTTCTTATCAGAGACAAAGGCAATTCGTGAGGGAGATTGGACAATTGCACCACTTCCAGCTGATTTACAGGATCGCCGTGTAGAAATTACAGGGCCTGTTGACCGTAAAATGGTTATCAATGCGTTAAACTCTAGTGCAAGAATGTTTATGGCTTGCTTTGAAGATGCATCCGCTCCTACATGGGAAAACATGATTGGCGGTCAAATTAATATGCGTGATGCTATTAATAAGACAATTGAATTTACACAAGAGTCAAATGGTAAAACGTATAAATTAAACAAAGAAACAGCCGTATTATTAGTACGTCCACGTGGACTTCATTTACTTGAAAAGAATGTGCAAGTAGACGGTGAACCGATATCTGGTAGCTTCTTTGACTTCGGTCTATATCTATTCCATAATGCAAAAAACGCACTGACAAAAGGTACAGGTCCATACTTTTACCTTCCGAAGCTTGAAAGTCATTTAGAGGCTCGCTTATGGAATGATGTATTCATCTTTGCTCAACAATATATCGACATTCCGCAAGGTACGATTAAGGCAACCGTTTTAATCGAAACCATTTTAGCTGCATTTGAAATGGATGAAATTTTATATGAGTTACGTGAACATTCAGCTGGTCTGAACTGTGGGCGATGGGATTATATCTTCAGCTATATCAAACGTCTGCGCAATCAACCTGATGTAATTTTACCTGATCGTGGCCAAGTAACGATGACGGTACCATTTATGAAGGCTTATACTTCTTTATGTATTCAAACATGTCACAAACGCAACGCACCTGCGATGGGTGGAATGGCAGCGCAAATACCGGTTAAAGGTGATGACGAAGCGAATGCAGTAGCATTTGCAAAGGTTGCTGAAGATAAACGTCGTGAAGTAACAGATGGCCATGATGGCACGTGGGTAGCGCATCCAGGCATGGTTGCAACAGCAATGGAGCAGTTTGATGCGATTATGAAAACACCAAACCAAATCGATAAAAAACGTGAGGATGTAAGCGTGACTGCTGAAGATTTAGTATCCGTTCCAGAAGGTACAATTACAATTGAAGGTCTTCGTATGAACTGTAGTGTTGGGGTTCAGTATATTGCTTCTTGGTTACGTGGTAACGGTGCTGCACCAATTAATAACCTGATGGAGGATGCTGCGACAGCAGAAATTTCCCGTACACAAGTATGGCAATGGATTCGTCATCCAAAAGGTATTTTAAATGATGGTCGTGGTATTACACTAGCATTTGTGCTAGAAATCTTGGAAGAGGAGCTTGTGAAAATTACAGAGGCTGTTGGGAAGCAGGCTTATAACAGTGGTCGCTATGATGAAGCTGCTGAACTGTTTAAATCTTTAATTGAGCAAGATGAATTCGTGGAATTCCTGACACTTCCAGGCTATGAAAGATTAACTTAATTGATGTGAATCTACTAACGAACATGTTCAACCTTAATACAGTGGGCTGAACTCGAATGCAGTCCACTTTCCACTGATGTAACGACCGAGGTTGTTACATCGTTCCTTACGAAAGAAAATGAGCATAGTTTCAATAAAAGGGGTCTACTTATAAATTATAAGTAAAGAGATTTAACAAGGGGTGAAAGATGTCTTGTGAGCTTAGATGGGAGGCTCTCAGGGCATTTTTTGTATATTTGGAAGGATTATGTTGTGTATGAAAGAATACATTTAGAGGATGGGCAAGTATAACACAAGGGGGAAAAGAAATGCGTAATAAAGAAATGTTACTAGTTCCTGGACCAACACCAGTAGTTGATGAAATTTACGATGCATTAGCAAGTGAAACAAGAGGGCATACCGATCCACGTTTCGTAAATATTTATAAAAATGCGTTAGAACAAACTAAAAAACTGTTACAGACAGACGGTGAGGTTTTTGTAATAGCTGGCTCTGGTACACTGGCGATGGAGATGGCAATTGTCAATACAGTGGGTAGAGGCGAAAATCTACTGGTAATAAGTCATGGTTACTTTGGTGATCGTTTTACGCCACTAGCAACTGCATATGGTATCAATGTTGAGGTGATTCAGGCTGAATGGGGGAAACAAGTAGAAGTATCAGTCATTCAGAAAAAATTAACAGTGGGCAATTTTAAGGCTGTGACGATTACACATGCAGATACATCTACAGGTGTCTTATCAGATTTAGATGCATTAGTGCCAGTCATTAAAAAGACCGGTGCACTTGTAATTCTGGACGGTGTGGTCGCAACAGCGGCTCTTGATGAAAATATGAGCAAGGAATACGGACACCCTGATTACAAATTAGACGTAGTGTTAACAGGTTCACAAAAGGCTATCGGTGTACCGCCTGGTTTAGCAATAATTGCCTTCAATCAATCGGCTTTAAAGGCACGAGAAGCATTAGGTACAATCCCTGCGTACTACAGTGATATCACAAATTGGATTGCGGTAATGAATGATCCGGGTAAATATTTTGCAACACCGCCTGTAAATTTAATTTATGCGTATGATGTGGCGATGAACATTATCTTAGATGAAGGTATCACGAAGCGGGAGGCTCGTCATATTGCATATGGCCGTGCAGTGCGAGCTGCATTATCTATGTATGGTATGATCGCACTTGCAGAAGAAGCAGTTGCTGCGCCAACGCTGAGTTGCATGTTGTATCCAGAAGGGGTAGAGGATGTAAGATTCCGTGCAAAGTTAGCGGAAAAAGGTGTGATCGTAGCGGGCTCATTAGCACATTTAGCTGGAAAAGCATTCCGCATCGGGCATATGGGGAATACTACGCCAGTGATGCTTGAAGAAGCAGTTAAGCTAATCGGTGAAGCGTTAAATGAGGTAGGTAAAGCAGTAGATGTAGAAGCTGCTATTTTACGCTTAAAAGAGGAATTAGCTGTAACTATCAAATAGTTAAAGAAAGCTGTGTCCAATTAATTGTGACACAGCTTTCTTTTAATAAAGGTATTAAACGTTTTCGCTACTGTGACTCATCAAAAGAAAAGTGGATGTCTAGGCTATCATGCAATTTTACCGTAGTAAGCTATCTAACAATACTTATCACAAAGCCATCATATCCTTTATTACCAACTGTTTGTATGGCTGTAGATTCGATACGAGGTTCTTTTTCTAATAAATCCATAAATTGACGTACACCTTGTACGCGTTCATCTTCACTTTTTTCGTCAATTACTTCTCCGTTTCGAACGACATTATCCCCGATTATAAGTGCCCCGTTATTCGCTAATGCTAATGCCCATTTCAAGTAATGAGGATTATTGGGCTTATCAGCATCAATAAAAATTAAATCAAATAATAGGCCTTTATCTTTTAGGGTAGGCAAGGTATCTAATGCTCTACCTACGAGGACTTCTACTTTGTTTGCGCAACCTGCATTTTGTATATTTTGTTTAGCTATTTTTGCATACTTTGGTTCAATTTCAAGCGTATATACTTTACCTGTTTCAGGGAGGGCACGTGCAAACCATATGCTACTATAGCCACCAAGAGTGCCTATTTCTAGAATATTTTTAGCTCCCTTAATTTTAGCCAATAGATATAGAAATTTACCTTGTGTTGGTGAAACATCTATTTCTGGAATACCAGCTTCTTTATTTGTTTGTAATACTCCCTCTAGTGTTTTATCAGAAGGTATTAGTTTATCAATAAAATATTCATCTACATCTTTCCAAACGTTGTTCAACATCATAGTATCCTCTTTTCTATTGTGTTTTGTACTTGCAACAAAAGTGTATGATAGAATGAATCATAATAAAAATATATTATTATTATTCATTCATAACATTTAGTTATGAGTAGAGGTGAAATCATGAATTTACATGGCTTAAAATTGTTTTATCAGGTAGCGATTACAGGAAGTTTTACAAAAGCAGCTGAACTGCTATGTATTAGCCAACCGGCTGTTTCTAGCCAAATTAAAAAATTTGAAAATGAACTTGGCATTCCTTTATTTAAGCAACACGGGCGAGGCGTTGTGTTAACTGAATTCGGTGAAGCATTAGCTGAAAAAGCATATAATCTTGTTGCGCTTGAAGAGCATATTGAATCATTCATTGAGGATTATCGGCTAGCCAAGGCAGGCACAATCCATCTTGTCGCCACGTATTTACCTGCGAATTTTTTAATTCCTCAATGGGCAGCCACATTTAAAGGTGCAAATGAGGATGTTAATTTAATCATTACGACTACTAATACGAAGGATGCTTTTGAACAACTCATGTATTATAAAGCTGATATTGCAATTTATGGAGGCGGCGTATCAGAAAGACCAGAGGAAGTAACATGGGAAGAATTATTTGAAGATGAACTTTGGTTTGTTGTATCACCAGACCATCATTATGCCAATCAGGACATTACATTAGCTGATATGGTTAGAGAACCATTTATTATGCGTGAAGAAGGAAGTTCGATGAGAGAACACCTTTTTTCGTTATGCCAAACATATCAAGTAAAACCCCCGAAAATATCCTTGCAATTTAATGGAATGAATGAAACCATTCGTTCAGTAATGGCTGGCTATGGCGCAAATTTCATTTCATCGCTTGCTGTTCGTGAGTATGTAGATAGTGGTCAATTGGCGAGAGTTTATGTTCAAAATGTAGATAGTAAACATAAAATTGCAATATGTACAAGAAAGGATGAAAAACAAAGCGTACTTGTACAAAAATTTATAGAGATTATTAAAAATTCTCTATGAACTTTTATACCGCTAAGGGGAGCAATAAGTCAAAAGGATGTCATTTAGCTTGGCGTGTTATTGCTTTCATTTGGTCGTAAAACCATATATATCAACAGTCTTTTCCAATGCATTTACGCGGGTTGTTTGTTATATTATTTATATAACAAAGATGGAGCTGATAAGAGTGTTAATTCAAATAGAGCCACAGTCGGATGTGCCAATTTATGAGCAGGTAACACGACAAATTATCGAAGGGATTGCTAGAGGAGATATGAAGCCAGGAGATACATTGCCATCGGTACGTAATCTAGCGTCCGACTTGGGTGTAAATATGCATACAGTCAATAAAAGCTATCATGAGCTAGAGGCGAAAGGTATTTTAACGATTCGTGCTAAATCGGGGGCAATTATTCGTTCAGCAGAGGAGCGTACGGTTACACCTGAGCAATTACAGCAAATTGAAAAAAACTTGAAGCCTCTTGTGGCGGAAGGAATGGTGCTAGGCGCCACCGTAGACCAAATTGAGTTTATGATGAAAAAGGTCTTTGCGGATTTACAAATGCCGGCAGAAGGAGTGTAGCAAGATGCTACTAGCTGTTTTTACAATTTCGTATATCATAACATTGGCTTTGCAAGTGTTTATTCCGTATATAGTACAAGAGACAATTGTATTCGGTGTAACGGTACCTGAACAACATGTAAAGCATCCAGCATTAGGTATTGTGAAAAAGCGTTATGCCCAAATAGTAGGGGTTGCTGGAGCAGTATTGTTAGTTATTATGCTCGTTGTAAATTGGATGTTTGCGCCTTCTGAAATCGCACAAGGTGCCCTTCTACTTGGAATTTTATATGGGATGCTTGCTGTGAGTATGGTGCTATACTGGTTGAATCACCTGAAGATTACTAAATTGAAAAAAGAAGAGCAATGGGGAATGAATATAAAGCAAGTGCGTGCAGTGGATTTAACTGCACGTAGTCGTGATGAAATGCTCCCTTGGCCATTCTATGCGGTTCCTATAGGGGTAACTGTATTTTTAATGATATTCACAGTGCTGCATTATGAACAAATACCAAACGATATCGCTGTGCATTGGGGCCCTACTGGAGAGGCAGATACATGGAAAGAGAAAACGTATTTTACTGCGATTTCTCTACCGCTAATTATGCTGATGCTGCAATGTATGATGTGGGGCATTGCAGATTCTGTTAACCGTTCAGCGATAAAATTATCTGTTAATCGCCCAGAGGAGTCTTTAGAAGATCAGTTAAAAACACGAAAATACATGAGCTGGAACATTGTGCTATTAAGTTATACCCTTACTACATTGTTGACGGTATTACAACTAAGTAATATCTATCCTTCGATGGCTGAAGGGAAAATTTTATTACCAGTGTTTATCGCATTTTTGGCACTAGTGCTAGGTTCACTACTTGTTTACGTATGGAAGAAACGTCAGTTGAGGTTAAGTTATGTAGACAATGTAGTGTCAGAAGTGATGGATGTTGATGAGGATCGTTATTGGAAGGGGGGACTGGTTTATATGAATTCCCAGGATCCCTCTGTTTTTGTAGAGAAGCGCTTTGGTGTCGGCTGGACAATGAATTTGGCGAACCCAAGGGGCTATATCGTCATTGTATTACCATTAGTTATATTGCTGTTGATTTCTATAATTTCATTATAAAATGAATGGGTCATTACACTAGGTAGTGGCCCTTTTTGAATGGAGGTAAGAATGAGTGAAGATTTTAGTTGTGGATGATGATGTGCATATTTTACAGTTAATCAATATTTATTTAACACGTGAAGGCTATCAGGTATTACAGGCAGAAAATGGTGAACAGGCGTTACAATTGCTTGAATGCGACTTGCCTGATTTGGCTGTAATTGATGTAATGATGCCAGGTATGGATGGTTTTACACTAACGGAAACACTGAGTCAGGATTATGATATTCCAGTGTTGTTATTAACGGCAAAGGGCGAACTAGAAGACAAAGAACGTGGGTTTTTAGCGGGTTCAGATGACTATGTTGTCAAACCATTTGAACCAAAAGAGCTATTATTTCGCATAGCGGCCATTTTACGTAGACTCGATAAGAAGAATCAGGTGACGGTGCAGGTTGGAAAATTGTTAATTGATCGCAGAAGCTTTGAGGTTGCTATTGGCGAGGACACACTTATTTTGCCTCTAAAGGAATTTGAATTATTAGCACTGCTAGCGTCACGCCCGAATCAGGTATTTACGCGCAGTATGATAATGGAACAAGTTTGGGGCTATGATTATGAAGGAAACGAACAAACGTTAAATACACATGTGAAGCGGGTTCGTGAGCGATTACATCGGTATGATACAGATGTGGAGATTACAACTGTACGTGGCGTAGGCTATAAGCTAGAGGTAATAGCATGAATAAAACGTTATATAGCAAGTTTGTTGTCACGACCATACTTATCATGATTGGTAGCTTGTGTATCGGTTTTTTAATAACAAACACTTACTATCATCAAGTGACCAAGGAACAAAATGATACAAAAAATGTTGACATTGCGACAAATATTGCGGAATATATCCAGTCTGCTAACCCTGTAGATTTAGATAATTATTTAACAACACTCGGAGAGATTGGCTATCAAATTTATGTCACAACCGGCGAGGAAGGTCATTTTTACGGCGGTGAATATCGAGAAAAAACTTTATCAACTAGTGTTATTCAACAGGTATTAGACGGAGGAATTTATCACGGTATGCGTGATTTTCCGAAGGAGACATTTGTGACAGGTTTTTTTGCCAATGAACTAATTAACACAATCGGGGTGCCTTTTACGTATGAAAATGAGCAATATGCATTGTTCATCCGACCGGATATTCGCCTGTTGTTCTCGGAGGTGCATACAATTCTAGGTGGATTAATTCTTGTCATGGCAGTCCTAAGCTTGCTAGCCATGCTACTATTTGCCAAGGCATTAATTCGCCCTATTACACAGTTAACAGAGGCAACGCATCAGCTCGCACATGAGAAGTTTGATACGCTGCTAGAAATAGACCGTGCGGATGAGATTGGGCAACTGGCAGACAGCTTTAATGTGATGACCGAGAAATTACAGGAAAATGATCGAATTCGTAAAGAATTTATTAGCAATGTATCTCATGATTTTCAATCACCTTTATTAAATATTCAAGGCTACGTAGATTTGCTGAAAAATCCACTGCTTTCAGAAAAGGAAAAACAAGAATACGCTACGATTATCGAGCTGGAAACGAAACGACT
The DNA here is from genome assembly GCF_000392615.1 of Lysinibacillus sphaericus OT4b.31. GTDB lineage: Bacteria > Bacillota > Bacilli > Bacillales_A > Planococcaceae > Lysinibacillus > Lysinibacillus sphaericus_B. The sequence continues at coordinate 602,648 of NZ_KB933398.1, forward strand.
TTCGACATTAACGAAACAATTACTCTTGCTGACATCCCTGGACCAATCGACAAGATTATTAAAGCGTGAACCGTATCGTGTGGACGAGCAGTTGAAGGATACGGTGCGTAAATATCGTTGGCAGCTAGAGGAGGCAAGTGTGCAGTTAACGTATCAGCTAGATGCTGTTATGTATGAAGGTGATGCGGGGCTTTTACAAAATGTATGGGATAATTTACTAACAAATGCCATTAAATACAATGTTGAGAGTGGCGAAATCCATATTCATATGCAAGAACATGCAACTTTTGTCGAAGTCTTAATACAGGATAGTGGCATTGGTATGACAGCAGAACAATTGGAGAAGGTATATGACCGTTTTTATCGTGCGGATGAATCAAGAACAAAACAGGGAACCGGCCTAGGTTTAGCCATTGTTAAGCAAATTGCTGAGTTGCACGGTGGGGAGGTTCAGATGGAGAGTACTCTAAATTCGGGAACTAAGGTTCGAATCCGCCTACCGAAATTGTCATGAGGAGTTCATGTAAAGTTCATATTCACTCGGTAGACTTCTAAGTAAGTGAAAAAACTTAGGAGGAATGATTGTATGGAACAAAAATGGAGTTTACGCCTTATCCGACTGGCTGCAATTTTTGCATTATTAGGAACGTACTTAGGTTCACATATGTCAGGATCAGGTAGTTATGAGTATCGACCAATTCATGCACACATTTTACTTGTTGGATGGTTAAGTATGTTTGCTTGGGGAATTTTCTACCGTGCTTTCAAAGTGAAATCTAAAAAATTAGTAGCAGCACACGGTTGGAGTGCAATTTTGGGTGTCTTTGGTTTAACTTTGGGGATGTGGTTCTACAATATTAATCCGTTTAATTTTAGCAATACATTTACAATGGTCTTCTTTATTGTTGGTGGGACAACTTTATTAATTAGCTTTGCATTATTTATTGTTGTGACATTTATGATAAATCAAAAAGAAGAAATGAAACATTCTTGTTAATTTGGAAGTGAATGATACCTGAATAGTGGAAACTGAACTGCCCTCTGTCTAGTTGACAGGGGGCAGTTTAAACATTAAAAAAGTGCCTATATCAAAGATGAAAAATGGAGGCGTATTCAAGAGGGTGATGAATGTGAAAAAGATGACTCCGGCAGCATATTCAGCATACCCAAGTCATCTTATCGCCGCTTCATTGTCTTATACGGCCTCTTTTATTTTTTTGCAGTAAATCGTTCCTGTCACACCAACTAGAATGATAAAGGTACCAATAATATGATACAGTTCGATAGTTTCATTCAGGAAGAAGACGCCCGCTATTATTGAAATTAAGGTGGCTAAATTATTGAAAACGCTCATCTTAGCCGCCTCTATATGCGATAGTGCATAGTTTGAAAAGAATGACGTAGCTAGAGACGAAAAGGCACCTAAGGAAATGATGGCAACGATGAAAGTCGGGTTTGAAAATGGTGCTATGAATTCAGGCATTGTTCTTGTCATTGCATGATTACTAACAGCTGTCACATTGAAAAATATGAAGCCGAAGAATGTCATGACATAGGTTACTGTGAAAAACGAATACTGTTTTACGAGTTTTCGTGCAAGAACGGTATTACACGCACCAGTTAAAGCTGAAAGAAGAATAAGGATAATTCCTTTCAGGTTTTGGGCGTTTATAGCTGCTCCATTCATCATGAAAATGTAGATGACACCAGAAACCGATAATAGCACCGATACTTTTTGCAAAGGGGTTGTATATTCTTTCAAAAACAGCGACGCTAAAAGCAATGTGAAAATCGGAACAGTCGCTTGAATGATACCAGCTTCCGATGAGGATGTATAGACCAGGCCGAAAGTTTGAAATATGAAAAATAAAATTGGATAAATCAAAGCTAGCGGAAGAATTCTCCATACAATCATTTTAGATAAATTTAAGCGAACTTGTTTCAAACCAATCAATGTACTGGCAATGATGAAAGCAATGGTAAAACGGTGAGCCAACGTATCAATCGGAGTGGCCACATTAAGGCTCAGTTTTGTAAACATGAACGAAAAGCCTACAATTAGTGCATATAAGGTTGCTGCGAAATAAGCTTTCGTAATGGTTGTCATTAGAGGCAGACTCCAATTCTGTTATTATGGAAATTAGTTGAACACTATAATGCGTCCTGCATCTGCTATAAATTCTTTTTCGCCAGGTGCTGCTTCAATACTTCCAAATGGCATTTGGCCAGTTAATTTCCATATATCAGGAATTTTCCATTCATCTTTCACTGCCTGATCGATGAGTGGATTATAGTGCTGCAGTGAAGCACCGAGTCCTTCTTGAGCTAAAGCAGTCCATACAGAATGTTGCGCGATTCCAGTTGCTTGTTCAGACCAGATAGGAAATTGATCTGCATATAAAGAAAATTGATCTTGAAACTGCTTGATGATATCTTGATCCTCGAAGAATAAAATAGAAGCGAATCCAGCGCTAAAAGTTGCTAATTTTTCTTCTGTTGCTGTGAAACGTTCTACGGGTACAATAGCGCGTAATTTCTCTTCGACAATGGCCCATAATTTCATATGGTGTTCATTAAATAAAACGACTGCTCTTGAAGTTTGTGAGTTGAAAGCACTTGGGCTATGCTTGATGGCATCTGTAATTGTATTTAGTAACGCTTCCTCAGTCTGTTCAACATTTTTACCGATGACGTAAATTGAACGTCGTTTTTCCATCATTTCAATATAATTATTTTTCATATTTGAAGACCCCTTTTCGAATGAATGATTTGTCCTTTAATTTTACTGCTTTATCCCGCATAAACGGTCAGTAAGGTGCCCACCACAAGTTGAAAGATGGCACCGAGTGAAGGAAGTGTTCGATCACCTGACCGTAAAAGCCCCATTGGTTAACAGGTAATGGAGAACCCTCCCCACTGATTAAAGTTGCACTTTATAAAACTCCTTTCTTTCACGTTGAATTCATTGTAGAATTTATTTTATAATAGTTCAATTCTATTTTTTCTATGATTATGATAGCGTGAGACTATAGAAAGGGAGGGATATGAGATGGAAATTAGACAACTGCAATATTTTCTCATGCTTTGTAAAGAACTACACTTTTCTGAAGCGGCTTTTAAAATAGGGATTTCGCAACCGACTTTGAGCCAGCAAATACGTGTACTGGAGGATGAATTAGGTGTACCGTTATTCGATCGAATGGGAAAAAAGATAGCGAAAACGGAGGCGGGGGAGTTACTTGAGTGCTATGCGTTACAAGTAATTCAGCAACTGGATAATGCCAAAAAAGCAATCGCTGATTTGAACGATTTGCATACCGGGCGTTTACGCATTGCTGTGTTACCCTCCGATCTTGACTATCGTTTGACAGAAATCTTAATTGAGTTTCGAAAGGAATTCCTCAATACGAAAGTGCAAGTGTTTCCGACTATTGAAAGTTTGTCGAGGGTGTTAAATAATGATGTTGATATTGGCATTAGCTTAAAAATGGATGCAGACAGTCGTCTGAGACAAACACCGTTCTATACAGAAACATATAGCTTATTTGTAAATGAAAAACACGACTTTGCTCAAAAGAAAAGTATTACACCAGCAGAGTTGGCCAACATTCCACTTGTGTTGTACCCTCAGGGAAAGTGTGGTCGTGATTTAATTGATACATGGTGTGTTAAACAAGGAATCACCATAGATAGTGTTATGGAAACTGGCTCTGCCACCTCTCTATTCCAACTTGTCCAAGAAGATATTGGTGCTACGATCCAACCGAGCCAGCTCATAGAGAACTTTCACTCACTTGGCATCGTTTCTATTCCAATTGAAAACGCGCCAATACGTGAACTTGATATCGTTTACCGCAATGATAGATACTTAAGTAAAGCAGCAGAAGCTTTTATAAAACTGATGATAGAAAAGTTTTAGTTAAATTAAAATTCACCTACAAATAGCCCAGATTTTGAATTGTGACAGCGCAATTGAAAATCTGGGCACTATTATGCCTGCATTAATTAATGTAATAATTCTAGCGACTTTTTTAGCCAGCGTGTTGCCTCGCTATAATCCTGTGCAACGCCTTGACCTTTTCTATAGAGCATACCAAGCTGAAATTGTGCTTTTTGGTGACCCTGATTGGCAGCCAGTCGATACAGCTGAGCAGCCTTTGCAAAATTCTTCGGTACGCCCTGTCCATGACTATGCATTTGAGCCAGCTGGTATTGGGCTTTAGCATGACCTTTGGTTGCAGCCTGTTCAATCCATTTTGCTGCTTCCGTGTAGTCTTGCTCGACACCTACCCCCTTGTCATATAAATTACCAAGTTGATATTGTGCTCCTGCGTGTCCTTGTATCGCAGCGAGTCGGTAACAACGTCGTGCCTCATCTAAATCCTGTGTGATGCCTAGTCCTTGCTCATATAACAACCCTAGCTGATATTCAGCGCTTATATGTGATTGGTCAGTAGCAGCACGCCACCATTTAACAGCTTCCATGTAGTTTCGCGTGATAGCCACACCTGTCGCATACAACAAACCAAGTTCAAATTGAGCCTCAGGATAGCCTTTTTCTGCTGCTATTTTAAAGTAGTGTAAAGCATTTTCAGGTTGTTGAAGTTGATTTACATAAAGGTGACCAAGTTCATAACTGGCACTAATGTGCCCTTGATCGGCAGCGAGTTGTAACCATTGTTCAGCACGTGTGCTATTTTTTTCTTTTTCATATAGTACACCAAGGCAATACTGCGCATTAATATGTCCTTTATGGGCCGCAAGTTTAAACCATTTTAACGCTTCGACAGTATCTTGTTGTAATCCCTGCCCTGCATTGTATAGCATGGCCAAATGAAATTCAGCATTAGTATGATCTTGTAGTGCCGCTAAGTGGAACCATCTTGCGGCTTCGTGAAAATCTTGTGCAATTCCACGTCCCTTTATATACATATAGCCTAGATTGTACTGTGCACTTGCATCGCCAGCTGATGCTGCCATTTCAAAACAGGCTATAGCCTCTTCATAGCTTTGTGGGACTCCCGTGCCATTATGATAGAGAAAGCCGAGATTGTTTTGAGCACTTGTGTAGCCTTGGTTGGCCGCTAAAATATACCACTTAGCCGCTTCGGAAAAATTAATAGGCATACCCAATCCTTGATTGTGAAGGACACCGAGATTGTACTGTGCATCAGCATTGCCTAAATCGGCCGCTGCTTTATAAAGGCGAGCAGCTTCAGCATAATTTTGTAATATACCTTGTCCTAAATGATAGAGTACGCCTAAGCTATAAAGAGCGCTTGCATCCTTCTGAGCCGCCGCTTTTTCATACCACATTTTCGCTATTTTATAGTCTTTCTTTACTCCACGACCATGATTGTATAAGACGCCCAAATTATATTGTGCGCTTGCATTGCCTTCACTTGCTGCTAATTCAAACCAATTAGCGGCATGTTCGTAATCATCCCACGGTTGGTCTTCCAGACGGAGGATATTCATATCGAATGGGGGCATGATATCTTCAAATTTAGAGCTCTTTTGTATGGATGTATTAGCCTTAAAGCTACGATCATAACGATTGATAAACCATTCTACAATATCACTGACATAGTCGAGAACAATTTTTGCTGCTTTCGCTTCCACAAGGGCATTGCTACTATTAATGGTCATTTTTCGGACAAGATCCATGAGCAAATAAATACGGCGTGGGTGTATTTTTGCTATAAAACCACGATTATTCATGAATGTTCGAATACTTTTTGACTTAGGTTCAGTATGCATTTTCAACTTATACATTTCATATAAAATTTCCTCAAGTACAAGGCGTGACTTTTGCAAGGAAACAGCCGGTTTTGTTACAGCAGTCGTACTAGCATCTTGAAAATTTTTAGTTAAATTAATGAGGGACAATGCATGCAATTTTTTACATTGTTCACGTAGAATTTCATATTGTATGACGATAGTACTCACCTCCTATTTCAATAAATGAAAAAACAGTTCTTTTTTCATTTATCGGGAAAATAGTGGAGTTATTGATGTTTTTCAAATGGATTCATCAGTTGAATTGTCCTCGTTACATGATACTATTTGATATAAGGGTTAGTTTATAGCCATTTGGGGGATTGAGTGATGAAAAATATTGCAGCTATTATTCCAGCATATAATCCGCAACAATCGTTTGTAACCTATGTACATCAACTATTAGCCACTAAAATCACACAAATTATTATTGTAAATGATGGCAGTGATCAAAAATATGCCGGTGTTTTTGAAGAATTGAACACAATTGATAATTGCCGCGTATTGCAACACGAATTGAATATAGGAAAAGGTGGTGCGTTAAAAACAGCCTTTGCTTATGCTTGGGCGCAAAAAGGCTGTTTTCAAGGTGTTATAACACTAGGTGCACATGGTCAGCATACATTGCAAGATGTGAAACTAGTTTTAACGATGACCAAGGTATTTTCTGAAGGAATTGTGCTAGGAGTTCGCAATTTTCATTCGTACGATAGTACGTTTCTCTCCTATTGGGGTAATCGAGCAACAAGTTTGTTTTTTGAATTGCTTTTTCATAGAAAGCTCATGGATACACAATCTGGCCTACGTTACATATCGATAAAAGAGTTGCCGTGGCTAATGCAAGTGAAAGGTGATCGCTTTGAGTATGATACGAATATGCTGGTAGCCGCACTTAAAAGAAAATGTCCAATTTTCGAAGTAGAAATTGGTCAGCTACGCTTAAAGAAAAACTCAGTAATTCAGTATGATGAAGTCACGAATGCAAGTACAGTTATTACAAATATGTTTTTAAATTATTTAAAACCAAGGCGAAAGTAACGTTACAGGTGTATTTTCGAAATAATGGGTAAGGATAACAATGATAATTACTCAATGGAACGTAGCGAGTATAAAAAAAAAGGAGTAATGAATGTGGAATATTCAGATCAAGTGAAAAATCGAGTAAAGCGGATGGAAGGTCAGCTACGTGGGATTTTGAAAATGATGGAAGAAGAAAAGGATTGTAAGGCAGTAATTACGCAATTGTCAGCAGTACGTTCAGCTGTAGACCGTACAGTTGGTGTAATAGTCAGTACGAATCTTCTAGAATGTGTACAAAATGCAGAAGGTGACGGGGAAAAAATGAATGAAGTGATTCAAGAGGCTGTAAATTTAGTTGTAAAAAGCCGTTAAAATTTCAATATGCATTTGTTTAGCTGTAATAATCATCTATCGTTAAGAAAAAGGAGAAAACTCACTGTAATTGGTGGGTTTTTTATTTTGTGCAAAAAAAAGTTGTATTTTAGTATTAATTCAGTAAATAATGATAGTAAATACCTGTATTTATAAATATAAAATTAAAGTTCAAAGTCACAGTAGTGACCTTGGACGATAGATTTATAGTTACTTTTTCCTTTATAATTATTGTGAGAATAATATATAAACGGGAAGGAGAATTTATTATGAAAAAATGGTTACTAAGTAGTGTAGCATTATTGATGTTAAGCCCAACTGCTGCATACGCACAAAATGCAGAAAACCATACAGTCGAGACTTCCCTTAAGAGTGCTGCCAATGTAATGTCCAGTTCAAAGGTAACTACTTGGGATAAATTCATCAATGAAGTAGTACAACAAATGAATGAATTTTCTACGGAAATTAAAGTTACATATAGTGGGCCAATGGCTGACTTCAATAAACATATCATGCAGTCATTAGAACAAGCGCAGAAACAGGCAACCTATGCAAGTGGTCATTTGGAGGGTGTCAGTATTACTTCAGACTCCGAGGGTAACGTGACACTTAAAGTGAAATATTTTACGAATCAAACACAAGAAGCCGCTGTACAAAAGAAGGTTGATCAAGTATTAAAAACGATTATAAAGCCTTCTATGACACAATTCCAAAAAGTAAAGGCTGTTAATGATTACATTGTATCGAATGCAGCATATGGCAATAAAACGAAAGCAAGTCCTCATAGTGCTTACGCATTACTAATGGAAGGACAAGCGGTATGCCAAGGCTATGCGTTACTAGCATATAAAATGTTAACGCAAGCAGGTATTGAAACGGAGTATGTAGTAGGCTTTGTCAACAGCAATCAAGGCCATGCCTGGAATATGGTGAAAATTGATGGCAAGTGGTATCATTTAGACACTACATGGAATGATCCATTACCAAACCGGGTAGGTGCATCTTCGTACGATTATTTCTTAGTAACAGATGCCCAACTAAAGAAAGACCATTCTTGGATTGCTTCAGATTATCCTGAAGCAACGAGCACAACATATAACTATATGCAAAATGTACATTATTCATATCAAATCAATAACACGCTGTATTTTAGTAATACAGCAGATAATGATAAATTGTATAAGCTCGACTTAACGAATGGTAAGAAGACAAAGGTGATTGATACGCGTGCATTGTATATAACAGGTGTTGGCGACAACCTGTATTATAGCGACTATAGCAATGGTGGTTACTTAACAAAGTTAAATTTAAAAACCTTAAAAGCGGGCGTGCTAGTGAAGCAATCAATATCAGATTTAGAGATTAGAGATAATAATTTAGTTTACAAGGTGAATGCAAAAGAGCAAAAGTTGAAGATTAATTAATAGGTAGACATAACAAGATACTGAGTAAAGATTTCTATATATCATTTATAATTTCTAAGCACAAAAGAGCTTCCAAGTGAGTTCTTTGTGCTTTTTTTGTATATAATGTAAGTAGGAAACGGTTGGAGGTGAGGATTTTGTGGAAAAAACTAGCCATTATTTTGATTATTGTTATTTTTATTGATCCTATATATACGGCTGGTAAAGCGACAGTACAACAAGTCATGACATGGGCAAATAACGATGAAATTCAAACGATGCTTCTAGCCACAAAGGACAAAATCGTTGATGTCACAGCACAATTTTCAGACGATGCCTCTATCGAAACAGCCACCCCAATAGAAGACAGGAAAGATGAAGCTGAGTTAGTAGCCACGACTGCACCGGCGCTGAAACCTGAAGCAAAGCTTGTTGTAACGAATGCTAAAGAATTGGCAGATGCAATGTATGCTTATTACAGTAGTTTTTCACCAACTTTCGAAATTCAATATAAGGGCAGTACTCAGCGTATAGAGCAGCTAGTAGAGGAAGCCTATGACAGTGCCATTAAACGGGATGATTATGTGTATGGCCATATTAGTAAACACTCAATTCGTTATGAATACGGGAAAAAACAAGCCACGATTTACGGAGAACAAAGTTACTTAATGACTCCTGAGCAAGCAGCTTATGTAGAGATGAATGTTCAGGAGATAGTGGCCTCTCTTAGTAAGAGCGCGAAGACCGATGTAGAAAAAGTGAAGGCGGTCAATGATTATATTGTATCGAACACGGCTTATACTGATAGTACGAAGGCAAGTCCACATAGTGCATATACGGTGCTAGCTGAGCATGGTGGTGTTTGCCAAGGTTATGCGTTATTAGCACATTCAATGCTACAAAAACTCGGTATTGAAACACAGTACATTATCGGCTATGTTGGTCAGGAAGGACATGCTTGGAACTTAGTAAAACTAGATAGCCAATGGTATCACCTCGATACAACTTGGAACGACCCAGTGCCGGATCGTAAGGGTGCTGTACGATACCAATACTTTTTAGTAGATGATCGTACAATGGCGCGAGATCATACGTGGATTGCAGCCGATTATCCGAAAGCAACAAGTACCATTTATAGCTACTATCATGATATTGATTTTCCAGCACAGGTAGATCAGCAATTATTTTATAGCAATGTCTCTGATGACAATAAACTGTATGTGCTCGATATTTCTACCGGTAAATCGAAGCGTATTTCAAGCTCACGAGCTCAATATATTGTTTATGCGGATGGATGGTTATACTATAGTAATTATTCACATGGCGCATATTTATCGAAAATTCGCCCTGATGGTAGTGGTGAACAAGTATTGAATCGTGAAGAAACAAAAGATTTATTCGTGAAGGGTGGTTATTTATACTTCATGACTGATGAACTGAAAAAAATGGCACTTTAACTTTATCCAGTACAAGCGGAAGTGATAAAGGGCATATGACATTATCTATTGTCATATGCCCTTTTAGTTCGTTCAATAATATAATGAATGGGTTGCTGCTGACATAGGGACACCTGAATTTGTGGATACATCGACGTCATGTCCTGAGAAAATGTCTTTAAAATCAGGGGGTTATGCTTAATGGCCCCACCATTACAATAAAAATTAATGGCTTCTCCTTGATAGTTAATTTTTTTTAACACGGCACAAGCCAGGAGCACTAATTCATGAGCAGCTCTCATTGAGATTTGAATCGCACAAGAATCGTTTTTCGCAACGGCTTCGGCTAAAAATGCGCCCATTTTTGCAAGTTGAGCATTTGTATAAGATGGGCGGAATAGCCATGCAGCAAGCTCCGTAACATCCTGAATACGTAGATAATTATAGACTTTGCTTTTAAGTATTGTCGGCTCCCCACGCCCGTCTTCCATACGGAAAATCGTGCGTATGACCTCTTGACCTAACCAGTACCCACTACCTTCATCACCAGCACGATGCCCCCAACCACCAGCTCTTTCAATACGCCTACCATCGAATGCGTATGCAATGGCACCAGTTCCAGCAATAAGCAAGGCACCAGTTTGTCCAGCTGTGACACCTAATAATGTTGCTTCTGCATCATTTTCAATAATAAGCGTCGCTATGTCTAGCTGAGATGTGGTAATTACTTGCTGAACAATGGCTTTAACTATGGCTTGGTCCTTCGAAGAGTCAATCCCTGCCATTGCAAAAGTGGCTACAGCAATTTTTGAGTTAGTTTGTTCTTGTAAAAATGCATGTACAAATACTAATAATGCTTGTAAAATCTCTGTCGCAGAGTCTGTACCAATCGCTTGGTAGTTGGATCCGCCAGCAGTTTTCGTGTATTTAATCTCACCGGATTCGGCATGCACAACTGCACATGCCGTTTTCGTTGCTCCGCCATCAATAATTAGTAACCAATCCTTCATTGATTCCATTCCTCCAAAAACACGACTAATTGTTTTTCTGCCTGATCAATGGTTGCTTCCTTTAGTTGAATCCATTCATATAGTCTGTGAGCAGAAGCCTTGCATAGTTCAAGTGATGCTCGCATTGTCTCGGGGGCGGGACCTCCTAGCAATGTTCGGACGCCTACGAAAAACTCCGGTTTTAAAGTATGATAGAAATCTTCCTCGGAAATAGTTAAAGGTTTGCCTGTTACCAGTTTGGATTGTGTATTGGCTAGCCCCCATGTAAGGCTGGCAAGTGATTCTTCATTATGAGCAAGTAATACTTTGATGCATTTACTTACAATGCTGTGTGCTTGACGGAAGGAAATCCCTTCAGAGCGTACTAATGTATCGGCAAGCTCGGTTACATTGGCAAAGCTATTTTCTGCACGATTTCGTAGTTTTTTCTTGTTTACATCCATCGTCACAACGAGGGAACCAAATAATTTGTAAATGCCGACTAAACGATCGATGGCACGCCATAAATAGGGCTGCATATCATCCTCGGTGTCTACGATATCACCAAACGGTGTATTATGTACCATTTGCAATACCGTACTTGCATCACCCACAACCGCTGATAGCAGGGAACGTGTATGCTCAATCGACACAGGGTTGCGTTTTTGAGGCATAATGGAGCTAATTTGTACGTACGGGCTGGCTAGTGTAAATGCATTGAATTCCTGTGTCGCCCATAATAAAAAATCTTGAGATGTACGGCCAAGATTGAGAGCAGCGAGCTGTACAATACTTGCAGCTTCAGCTATATAATCTGCTCCTGCGACTGCATCCCAAGCATTTTCGATAATTTCGTCAAATGCCAATAAGTCTCGCATCCGCTCACGACTAATATTAAAGCCAGTAGTTGTCAATGCTGCCGCACCCATACTGCTTTGATTGACGGTTTTGTAGACATTTTGCATACGTTCAAAGTCGCGGCCAAGTTGATCGATTACAGCTTTTAAGTAATGAGCGAAGGTTGTTGGCTGTGCCTGCTGCGTATGAGTATAACCAATCATTATGGTATCGATATGCTCCTCAGCTGCGGCTACTAAATCATCCCGTAATGTTAGTAGCTCTCGCATAAGCTCTAATAATTTTTTCCGTAATGTCATGCGATAAATGGCGATACCCATATCATTACGGCTTCTACCAATATGAAGATTCCCAGCAACATCACCAGCAAACTCTATTAATTTATTTTCAATGCGGAAAAATAAATCTTCGTAGTTTGGGCTATAATCCTCTATACGATAATAGTTCAAATCTAGTTTTTTTAGTGCAATGCCAATTTGTTGAACTTCTTCTTTTTTTACGAGTCCTTGTTCTTCTAACATTTTTAAATGTGCAATATTAATCTGAAGCATAATGGTTAAAAAATTTTTCTTTGCTTCGTCATAAGCTGGCTGCAAGACAATTTGACGATAAATATTAGAAGGGAAAGTCATCCCATCCTCTTGCTGCGTTTTGTTACGGAAATCTTCAAACATATCCATTGCCTCCTAATAGATTGGCAGTTAAATGGCTGAGCCAGCACTGCCTTTTGATAACTTTTCAGAAATAATAAGAACAATTAAAATTAAGCAAATTTGTAAGACGCCATATGCACAGGCTGTTCCAAACTTGAACGCATATAATTTTTGAAATATCGCGACTGACAGTGGAATAGTGGAAGTACTGTAAATAAGAATTGAAGCTACGAATTCGCCTAAGCTTTGGACAAGTGCTAGCAATGTTCCTGCCAATATACCAGTAAACGTTAGTGGTATAACGATACGCCTAAAAGTATAAAACCAGGTGGCACCTAGACTTCTGGATGCCTCTTCGATAGACTGATCTAATTGCACAAGAGAAGCTGAGGTCGATCTGAAAACTAGCGGTAAATGTCTGATAAAGTAAGCTAATGGTAAAATCCAAAATGTGCCGATTAGGACCTGATTAAAGGCGAAAATATTTTCTGTACTAAAGGCAGCAATTAGATTAACGGCGACAACTGTACCAGGTAATGCCCAAGGAATCATAATCAAAATATCTAGCAGCGTTTTACCTTTGAAATGCAACCGGACCATAGCATAGGCTGCTGCGACCCCAAATATAATATTGCCGAGCGTTGCAACTACACCCATTTGAATAGAGTTCCAAATCGGTCGCCATGTCCGTTCATCCGTAAAGAGTGCAAGATAATGATCAATTGTATAGTCAGTCGGTAAGATTTGTGTTCTCCAAGCGCCATCGACCGAAAAAGAAATTAAAATAAGCACTAAAATAGGCAAAATTAATATTAATGTACCTACAAAAGAAGCAATAGTCGCAAAGATTTTCATCCCTTTTGAAGACACTTCAGAACGATGTACGCTAATACCCTTGCTCAAGTTTTGATAATTGCGACGGTTTTGATACCAACGCATAATGATTAAAAATGTGATTGAAACAAAAGATAAAATCATGGACTGAGTAGCTGCCATCTCTAAATTTCCATTTGTGCGTGATAAGTATATTTGCATCGTCATCGTACGTTCTACGCCAAACATTAATGGGGCTGTATAGGATGCCATAGAAATCATAAATACAAGTAGCGCAGAGGCCACAATCGAAGGCGTCAACATAGGTAAAATAACCTTTGTCCATACACGAATACGCCCAGCACCCAAACTAGTAGCTGCTTCCTCTAAAGATGGATCTAATCCTTTAATAGCTGCGGAAGCGGTTAAGTAGAAGTATGTGTACATGGTGAATGTATGTACAACGATAACTCCCCAGATGCCTTTCAACGAAAATGGGACTTGCTCCAGACCGAACAAATGCTGAAGTGCACGTGGGAAAATACCGCTATCCCCGTACAAAAATGTAAAAGAAAGTACACCTACAAGTGGGGGAAGAGCCATGGGCACTAGTACTAAAATAGCGAGCAAACGTCTACCTGGAAAATCATAGCGTTCCAACAAAAAGGCCATGGTCACACCGACAATTGCACAGCATATAACACTGATGATTGATATATATAAACTAGTCCACAGTGCTTCGAGATTTGCAGGACTTGCTAGACTGAAAAACTTTTTATAATGAGAGAGCACATCATCGCCAGAAAAGCTTTGCATAAAAGTTTGATAGAAAGGATAAACCACATAGGCGAACAGCACTAAAAATAATGGCGAAATTAAAATATACACAAACCATTTGGATTGGGTTAGTTTTGCCCATGCACTTTCTTGATAAGAATCGACAGGTGGTTTTTCCATAGTGGTTCCCTCCTATTCCCCTAAGAAGTACAGTGCATCATGCGCAATATGCAAAGTGATGTCTTCACCGATTTGCTTGAGTTGATCGTTCGTATTTATAATCATGACTTTTAGTGAAAAGTCTATAAAATCGACAATGTAATTCACACTTACACCAGTAAATTCGACAAATGAAATTTTACCAATAAGTTTGTTTTCACCAGGGCCGAGGTTAACGGATTCAGGACGAATAGAAATAAACACTTTGTCTCCAATCATATGCGTTAAAGTAGGGGAGCTGTGTTGCTTTCGCCCAGTAAAAACTAGCCCATTCACAGTTTTTGCCTGTATTTCATCGCCATTCATGGCTTCTATCGTAGCTTCGATTAGATTCGTTTCACCAATAAAATCAGCAACAAAACGGTTTAGCGGACGATTATAGATCTCCTGTGGTGTTCCAATTTGCTTAACGTATCCATTTTCCATCACCATAATACGATCAGACATGGACATCGCTTCCATTTGATCATGCGTTACATAAATGGTTGTCACACCGAGTTCTGTTTGTATCCGTTTTATTTCAATACGTGTTTCCTCGCGTAATTTAGCATCTAAATTGGACAAAGGTTCATCCAGTAAAAGTATATCTGGTTCAATTACCAGTGCTCGTGCTAATGCAACACGTTGCTGCTGACCGCCAGATAACTCATTGATTTTCCGTTTACCGTATTGTTCTAAGTGTACAAGCCCTCGAATTCGATCAACTTTTTGCTTAATCTCCGTTTTCGAAAGCTTTCGTACTTGTAAACCAAAAGCAATATTTTCATCTACGGTCATATGTGGAAAGAGGGCATAGTTTTGAAACACCATACCGATATTGCGTTTATTTGGCTGAAGTAACGTCACGTCTCGCTCATCGAAAAGAATTTTTCCTTCAGTTGGGTAATAAAAGCCAGCAATCATACGTAGTGTTGTCGTTTTTCCACAGCCGCTAGGGCCAAGGAATGTGAAAAATTCACCAGCTTTAATCGTAAGATTTAAATCCTTTACGCCTTGCACTTGACCAAATTGCTTAGAGACATCTTCTATTTTGACACTTTTCATATGAAATGCTCCTCTCTCACTGACAACTAGGTGTACAGAAACCTCGAGCAAAATATTACTCGAGGCTCAAAAAACGCCACTATATAATTACTATTTTCCATTGCCTTTAATATTCGTATCCCAATGCTCCATCCACTCAGCTTCTTTATCGGACATAAGTTGCCAATCTATGTCAAATGTTTTTAAATCTAACTCCTGATACCATTCCGGCATTGCTGCCTTATCAATATCTGAGCGAGTTGGGATTTGGTAGTAATCATTGGCTAATTTCGTTACCATTTCTTTTTCAAATAAGAACTCGACGAATAGTTGAGCATTTTCCACATTTTTTGCATTTTTTACGACAGCAACACCATCTACTAAAATAGGCGCACCACTCTGTGGATAAATGTAATCAAACGGATAGTCAGTTGTATATTTCTTTAATAAAATATCTTGCAAATTCCATAATGAGATGCTTCCTTCTTGACGTGTTAGCTTTAAGTAAAGTGCATTTGGATCTTGTGTATATTCTTTGGTATTAGCATCTAATTTTAATAACCAATCATAGCCTTTCTCAGGTGTGTCTGCACCTTGTCTTACAATCATGGATGAATAGATTGTACGCATTGTGCCAGAGGCTAATACACCGCGGATTAAGATTTGATCTTGCCATTTTGGATCTAATAAGTCATCCCAATCCTGTGGACCAGTTTCTTTAGTTAGTAAATCGCTGTTAATCATAATTACTTCCGGCAATAACATTTCGCCGAACCAGCGACCATCTGAATCTTTATGATTGGCATCTATTGAATCGATGAAACTTGGCTTCCATGCGTGTAGTAAATCTTCATTTGCACCGACAATTAGCGCTGATTGTGTGCCTCCCCACCAAAAATCAGCTTGCGGATTTGCTTTTTCGCCACGCAGACGCTCTAAGATTTGCTGGGCACCCATTGTTAAAAACTCCACTTCAATTTCCGGGTACTTCTCATTAAACTGATCGATTACGCCTTGCACCATCTCTTCATCTCGTCCTGTATAAATCACAAGCTTTCCTGATGGAGATGCTTCTTCTTCTGCCTTGTCAGAACCAGACGCTTTGTCGCCGTCTGTTGCATCCTTGTTATCATCACTACTACAAGCAGCTAAAACCATGAGCATTAACACAAGTAAAAAACCGAAAATACGCATTTTTTTCATCATCATCTTCCCCTTCCTACTTAGTGTGTAGCTTCCATATAGCAGTATAATGCTTACAATAAACATTAATGTTAGAATAATTAAAAAATTCTAACATTATATTTATCATAAGCTAAGTAAATGATGGTTTTCAATGAAATTTAAAGAAATGCAAAAAAACTTCTTAAAAATGGCATTGCCATTTTTAAGAAGTTTTTTTAATTTTACTTTATCTTGCCAACGGGTTCAGCCAAACACTTACACTTAAGCTCATTTAGATCATCGTGCCTAATGTATAATCCGGTGATCATTTCCTGATGTCCAATGCTTGTCATACACGTTTAGGCTCAAGAGTACTTTTCTTGTGACGTAGCTGAGCGAGTAATGTCGGAAGCATCATACCTAAAATGACAAAGACAATACCGATTACCTGTAAAAAAGTGAGTGGCTCATGTAAAACAATTACGGAAACTGTCACAGCAACAGGTAATTCAATTGCACTTAAAATGGAAGCAAGGCCCCCACCAACTTTTGGAACAGCAATAGAAAATAAATAAATCGGTAAAATAATACCGAAAAGTCCGAGTGCTAGTCCATATTTCCATAAGCCTTCCGTGAATAACTTTCCATTCCACGCGATTTCAGGACTTAAGAAAATACTAATCATAATGAGAGCAACAAAGGAAACAATCAATACACGTGCTGTGGTTGTCACACCTTCAACAGGGCGAGAGTTAAATTGGATAAAACAAGCAAAGGTAAATGCTGCAGCAAAGCCAAATATCCAGCCTTGTATAGCGATGCCGCTTAAATCTACATCTAATATACCAGCAGCTAATATTGTCCCAGCAAATAAAACAATGAGGGAAAGCACTTCAGGTCGGCTTGGCCAACGTTTATGAAGTGCACAATCTAACAATAAACCAATCCACGTAAATTGGAAGAGCATGACAACTGCAAGAGATGCAGGTAAATATTTTAGTGATTCACCGTACACAATACCTGTAATGCCGGTAAACATCCCAGCACTGACCATAATAAATAGGCCTTTTTTCGAAAATTTTGGTACCTGTCTTTGTGTGACAATAAAAATAGTCGCCACTAACATAAAGCCAATTATATATTGGCTAGATACCGCCTCTGCTGACGTAAAGCCATGCAACATTGCTACTTTGACTATTGTCGATAGAATGCCGTAGCTACTTGATGCAATGACAATCAATAGAGGATAGATTAAATTTGTTTTCATGCTATTTTATGTCACATCCTAAATCTGTTTTACCATATGATGAAAGGGTTCGTCGATTATAGACCATGGCTCTGTGATAACAAAACCTGTACGTTCATATAGGCGACGAGCGTCTTCTTTTTGTGTTTCAACATTTAATGATAATTTTGTAAAGCCTAGTTTTTCCGTTTGCTCTATAGCGAATTGTAATAATAATGTGCCGATTCCTTTACCACGAGCCTCTGGTGCCACACAAATTGTATCTATATAATATTCATCTTCATGAGCCTCTTTATCGATGACAATACTTGGCGCATTTTTTGCTTCAAGCCATTTTACAAGATTCGCGTCCATGTCAATGGCTTGTTCACCGTTATAATAAACAAGAATGCCTAAGACCTGTTCATCTTCTACAGCAACAAAAGTATTTAAATAGGAATGGCGGTTATCTTCTCGTTTGAAAAGCACTATAAGTGCTTGCTCAACAGCCTCTGGTGTTTGTTCACCAGTTAAACGGTTGGCGATATCACCAATAGCATCAATAATTAATGGTACAACGGCATGGGCATCCTGTGGTTGCGCTTGTCGAATTGAAATACTCATCTTCAAAATCCCTACCTTTCTATAGGCAAGTATAACAAAGATAGAGGATGTCACAAACTTTTGAAATATTCACTACTTTATGGAAGGAATCTTTTCAGTATTTTTCCGAAAGTTTAAAACTTTATATGAAATCAACTTTCGTGTTAATCTAAAATGAACAGACTTTCGGGAGGACAACAATGACAAAGGAAGATAAAGATTTTATATTAGTTTACGGAGATGCTTTTATTGACTATATTGCAGATGATGTAACAAACTCATCTTTTACTAAATATATGGGTGGTGCTACAGTAAACGTTGCTGCTGGCATTAGCCGTATCGGTGCTCCTTCTGCACTGATTACAATAACAGGGGATGACGAGGCTTCGCAATTCGTCCGAGATGGCCTTGTAAAAGAAGGCGTTAGCTTAGACTATGCAGTATTTGACCCAGCGAAGCGAGTTAGTGGCGTTTATGTACACTTAACAGAAGCATGTGAACGTATCTTCAAGGACTACGTCGATGAGACACCAGATTTACAAGTAGAGTCAAACCAACTAAATGAAGCTGCTTTTAAACATGCTTCGGCATTAATTGTGTGTTCAGGCACGATGTTTCACCCTACTGCACTGAAAACAACTCGTGCTGCCGTCGACATGGCAAAGGATAAAGGCGCGATAATCGCAATGGATGCCAACATTCGTCCATTACGTTGGAGCAGTGAGGAAGTCTGCCGTGAAACCATCACGTCATTTTTCGAAAATGTAGATATTTTGAAAGTAACAGATGATGAGCTGTTTTTCTTAACTGAAACAACTACCTTAGAAGAAGGGATTCAGCAATTAGACAGTTATTTAGTACCCATCATCTTAGTAACAGTAGGGGAAGAAGGTACCTACGCAGTATTGAACGGCGATGTTATACATGTACCGACAGAAAAGGTAGTGCCAGTAGATACAACAGGCGCTGGTGATGCCTTTATGGCGGGTGTATTACGAGATGTCCATTACAATGGGTTACCAACAACTGTGGAAGAGCTCGTTCGCTGTGTAAGCTTTGGCAATAAGCTTGGGGCCTTGGCGGCAACAAAAGCAGGCGCATTAACAGCTCTTCCATATTATAATGATATAAAGCATTTGCTAAAGTAGTAGTTTGGAGCGTGCATATGATGGAGAAAGACTATGATGTGTTAGTAAAAGATTGGCTGTATTTTGGTGGCGCAAAAGATGCTGGTGCGGTCTTTGAAAATGAATCAGTAGATGTCATTATTGATGTTCGTGTTAATGGCCTATCTGCTGAAGAACAGGTAAAAGTAAACTATACGTACAAGCATTTTCCGATTGCAGATGAAGAAGTACAAGTGGCAGCTTCCATTGAAAAGGTAGCGCAAGAAATTGTTACTGCCTATGAAGCCGGTCAGAAGGTATACTTCCATTGCGGTAGTGGTGGCGGACGAGCGGGTGTAGCAGCGACTGCTGTATTAATGGAGCTAGGCTTGGCGAATACTTTAGAGGAAGCGCAGCTAGCTGTAAAAAATGCCCGTCCACAAGTAACAATTCGACCAAATATGGCGGAAGCTTTAACAAAATTATATAAATAAAAGAAGATGTACCAAACCTTGGTTTTGGTACATCTCCTTTCAGACTGTAGACAAAACTCAAAGAAATTTGAGTTGATCTACAGTCTTTTTCTTTTTGAATAAATAATAAGAAACCGTTGATTTCCGTTCCAGGTGCTCCCTTTCCGCAGGCATGACACCAACTAATTTTTAAGGCGGGTAGCCGAAAAGATGGATTTTCCGCATGTGCTGTTCCTGCAGGAGTGTCGCGCCTTCCACGCCAATCAACTTGTATCGCCTACAGATAGCCTATTCTGCTTCCAACCTGCTAAAAATACTTAAGGTGATGATAAACATGAGGACGACAAATCAAATCAATGCGCGTGAACAGCTTGAAATGCTCCTTCAAAAACGACTAAAGGTATTCGGAAAGATCACATTGCGAATACCTTTTGTAATTTTTAGTAACAAATAGCCCCTATTAACGATGTCGTTATTACTATTTTTCGTCAACCTATCCATCACCTCAATCATTAATAGACGACCACTAGTTGACTGAAGCCATGCCCACGAAAAGCGTCCGCCGTAGCGGAAAGCAACGGGTTTATATAGATACTTCTTTTTTATTATGGCTAGGCGTTGGCTTACTTAAGAATGCTATGTATTTTTCCTGTACTTACAGAAATGCGATGCTCAAGTTAAATTTTTAATGACATTTTTTGTTCTATGCATATTAGAACAAAGTTTGTTATAGTTATATTATAACAAAGAGTGAGGTGGTTCGTATGTTAGAGGAGTTAGCCAAAGTGCCTTGGGCGGTTATTGCGCCATTGATTGTGGTTCAATTGATTTTAGTGGTTGTGGCACTGATCGATTTACGTAAAATTCATACAACGAATGGACCTAAGATTTTATGGGTATTCATTATTTTGTTTATCAATCTACTTGGGCCAATTGCTTACTTTATAGTAGGGAGAAAACAATCATGACGACACTACTACAGGTGACAGGACTGACAAAGCGCTTTGCAGAAAAAACAGTTGTAGATGCCATCAATTTTACGTTAGAGGAACATACCTCAACAGCATTGATTGGACCCAATGGTGCAGGAAAGACAACGACTTTATCTATGTTAACCGGTTTGTTAAAGCCAACGGCTGGTAGCGTAGCAATGTTAGGTAAAGATTTGCGCGCAAATATTGGTTTTTTACCACAATATCCGCAATTTCATCCATGGTTAAGTGCGCTAGAGTTTACAGAAATGGCTGCGAGACTAAGTGGTGTACCTACTAAAAAAGCAAAAGTAGAAGCTCGAAAAACATTGGAGTTTGTTGGGCTTAATAATGCTTTAAATAAAAAGATTGCGACGTTTTCCGGTGGTATGAAGCAACGCCTTGGTATTTCCCAGGCAATTGTGCATAAGCCTAAATTACTGTTGTTAGATGAACCTGTATCTGCGTTAGACCCAGTTGGGCGCAGAGAAGTATTAGATTTGTTGAAAGGTTTACAACAAGAGACGACGATATTATATTCGACGCATATTTTAAATGATGCTGAAGAAATGACAGATCAGTTATTATTTTTACGCGATGGAAAGCTTGTGGAGCAAGGGACGTTGCGTGAGGTGCGGCAACGTTTTGATGAGCCTCGTTATGTAGTAGAATTTAGCACTGAGGAAGAAGCGCAACTTTTTGCTAGTCAAGCAGCACTTTTAAGCAAGGCACAGGGGTGCTATGTATATATAGAGATTCATGAGGAAAAACCGAGTATGCAGCAGTTACTGCACCTTCTTAGTGCATGCACCTATACTGTACGCAAAGTGGCATGTCAAACAGCCTCGCTTGAAGAAATTTTCATGAAGGTGGCGAAAAGACGATGAATGGGTTTAGCGTACTTCTTCAAAAGGAATTTCGTGAGGCGTGGCGTAGCTGGAAGTTCTTATGGATCCCACTTGTTTTTGCGCTACTCGGCATGACTGATCCTTTGACGAACTACTACATGATGGATATTTTATCGGCAGTCGGTAATTTACCAGAGGGTTTTGAAATGATGATGCCTGAATTTGGACCAGCTGATTTATTGCAGGCTTCAATTGGGCAGTTTCAGCTGATTGGTTTACTCGTACTTATGGCTTCATTTGTTGGGACCATTAGTAAAGAGCGTACCAATGGGATGGCTACCTTAATGTATGTACGCCCAATTTCATTTGGGGCGTACTTTATGAGTAAATTTGTTGTCATGAGTACAGTCGGTTTTATTAGCATTGTGACTGGTTTTTCGGCAAGTGTTTATTATATAGCTGTATTATATGGGACATTTGAAGTCAGGACTTTGTTGGCAAGTATTTGCACGTATTTTGTATGGCTATTATTTGTATTAGCCGTGACATTTCTGATGAGTGCAACATTTAAACCAGTGGTTGCAACAGCAAGTGCATTTATCATTATATTTGTCGGGCAAATTTTGGATGCACTGGTTGGTGCATTTTGGACAATAACACCATGGAAACTTCCAACATATGGTGTGCAACTGATTCGAGGCACGATGGAGATGCCTGATTACTGGTGGAGTTTAGCTATTACACTGGTAATCACGATAATTTCTATAAGTATCGGGGTTTTGACAATGAAGAAGAATGCATCCTTGACGAAAATTTAACAGAAAAACGCTTTCTCAACTGATATGCCACTTTCTATTAACGGAAAGTGGCATATTTTCTATAAATAGTAATTACTTAATCATTTGTTTTGAGAGCTCCAATGGGGGAGACGTTAATTAGTTTCATTTACCTATCTTTCCTTGGAATATCCATAACTTAGGAATATAATGTAGCTATAACTCGAAATTTGTCAAATAACTCCGAAAATATAAGCATTTAAATTGGAAGGTAGGTGACAGGATTGGTTACACAAAATTCGGATCGATTTCTCACAGCATTTAACCGAATTGATCACAGGTTACGGGATATCGTTGGTGCGAAGGATTTCATGCCTTTTTACCGTCTTATAGATCAAGCAAAGAAGAAGGATGTTCTAGTACGTAAATATGAAGATGACTTACGTTCCTATGCGGATTTACGCAATGCGATTGTCCATCATCGTACGTCCATGGAATATGTAATTGCTGAACCTCATGTAGATGTGGTAGAACGGATTGAGTATATGGATGCTACGCTTGCAAAGCCGACACTTGTCGGTCAAATGTTTCTTAAAAAAGTGCATGTTTTTCAAGAAAGGGATTCACTAAAACATGTGTTGAAAGTTATTCGTAATCGTAAATTTACACAGTTTCCGGTGTACCACAAAGAGCAATTTAAAGGTCTAATTACTACTGTGGGTATAGCAAATTGGCTAGCGACGATGATGGGAGGAAATCAAATACCAAAGCAGGTCCCCACATTGCACGACATATTAATGCATGAAAAAAATAGAGTGAATTACAAATTTGTGAGTCGATACATAACGATATATGAGGCAGAGGAAATTTTTAAGCAAGGGGTCGAGCGGGGACGCCGTTTTGAGGCACTACTGATTACGGAGCATGGGAAACCACAGCAAAAATTAATTGGTATCGTGACACCATTAGATATTATGAAAGTAGATTAAACAAAACGAGACAAGCTATTAAGGACTTGCTTGCCTCGCTTTGTCTTTTAGGCTGATATATAATGAGCCATTTGTTTGAACCTGAGCAAAAAAGACATCTTCCACGGATTGGACATTTTGTTTTTTTAATTTTTTCGTGAGCCAGTCTGCAGTTAACTCAAGTTCGACTAAATTTTCGTAAATAAGTTGGCCATCTGAAACCACTTCTGTTGGCAAATAAGTTGGTGGTGAAATATCAGCTTTCACATCTTGTTTTGTAGCCGGTTGTTCAGAGGTTCTTTGTAGAACGCTAAGTTTACCGTTTGTTTCAAGCATTGCATATTGTACATCTTGAACAGAAAAAATGGATTGCTCACGTAGCATCATTGTTAGCTCATCCATATGCAGCCGATTTTTTTTCAATCCTGATTCTAAAATAAGCCCATTTTGGACAACAATGGTTGGTTTGTCATCAACGAGTACACGTGCTTTTTTTGATTTAATGGTAATGATAGTCATGAAATATGTTAAAACACTCCACCAGATAAGAGAGATAATACCATCTAAAAAAGGGGTTTCAGCTTGAGAGGCAATCTCTGATGCAATCGATCCGAATGTAATCCCTGTGATGTAATGGAAAAAGGTCAATTGACCAAGTTGCTTTTTCCCAAGAATACGGGCCAAAATAAGTAATACAAAAAATGAAAGTGTAGTACGAAGAATCATTTCCCAAAAGTTAGCATGAAAAAAACTTTCCATACATGTATCAACTCCTTTTACAGCTGTCGTTGCATAGCTTGTGCAAAAAGGACGATTGTATGCGACAATCACTAACAATAAGAAAGATTAGAAAGTGTGATGACAGTAATGAACAAACAAATGGCGAATTTTAGCAACCCTGTCTATCCGATAATGATTGCTATTGGGGTTGCCCATCTTATCAATGATACGATGCAGGCGGTTATTCCAGCGATGTTTCCAATATTGAAGAGTGATTTAGGCTTAACCTTTACGCAAATAGGACTCATTTCATTTGTATTAAATATATTTGCATCTGCCTTACAGCCAATTGTCGGTTTTGTTAGTGATAAAAAGCCGATGCCGTACGCTTTACCAATCGGTATGATTAGCTCATTTATAGGCATCGCCATTTTAGCAGTTACAACACAATACTGGGTAATCATTATAGCTGTATTATTTTTAGGCTTTGGTTCTGCGATATTTCACCCGGAAGGCTCACGTGTATCATTTATGGCGGCAGGTTCTAAAAGGGGATTAGCACAATCGATTTATCAAGTGGGTGGAAACTCTGGACAAGCTCTTGCGCCACTTATAAGTGCTTATATTTTAGATATATTTGGACAACGTGGGGCGGCATTTGTATTAGTATTAACAACTTTCGGAATAATATTATTAAGTAAGATAGCCAAATGGTATAAGAAGCAACTCGAGCAAGAACAGACATCGAAGAACAAACGAATATTAGTATCATCTTTACCACCACTTACAAAAAAACAGGTGGGCATTGCTTTGACATTATTATTTACTATTATTTTTGCTCGATCATTTTATACAACCAATATTACGAGCTTTTATGTGTTTTATTTAATGGATCATTATGATGTGACGTTACGCCTTGGTCAAATTTTAATATTCACCTTTATGGCATTTGGGGTTATTGGGACATTTTTCGGGGGCTCATTATCAGACCGTATTGGTAGAAAAAATGTAATTCTATTATCAGTTGTGGTGCCAATGCCGTTTTGTTTAGCGTTACCTTATGTGCCGTTATGGGCTGCAATGATTTTTTTAGTTATTATCGGTACACTCATTATGATTAGCTTCTCCGTAACGGTTGTCTACGCACAAGAGCTTGTGCCTTCAAAAATTGGTACAATGGCAGGTTTAACAACGGGCTTTGCATTTGGTATGGGCGCGATTGGTGCCATGGTAATTGGCGTGCTAATGGATCATAAGGGTATAGATTTTACTATGATGGTCGTTTCGATACTGCCGTTATTACTATTGGTGGCGTTCTTTTTACCAAAGAGGAGACTGAAGTCATGCCCGGGAAAAGCGTCCGCCGTAGCGGAAAGCAACGGGTTCATATAGATACTTCTATATTTAAAATAAAAAAACACGCCCTCTACAAGATGATCTGCCCCGTA
>NZ_KB933398.1:628390-1182752 GCF_000392615.1 Lysinibacillus sphaericus OT4b.31
CACAAACGAATGAAGGCAAAATTAAAAGACCTAAGCCCGGTGGAGTACCGAACTCAGGTTTTAGAAGTTGCTTAACTAAATATGTCTAACTTTTTTGGGTCAGATCAAGAAGGGCGTGTTTTTTTATTGACGTAATGGTGATAAAAATTCTGCGGGAAGATTTCCCTTATCAATTACAAAGCCCTCAGAAATATGAACTTCATGCATTTTGTCATTATAGGTGAATTTGAAAATACCGTTGTCAAAGTCGGTGCCAATTTCTTTGAAGAAAATACCTTCGATTGAAACATATTTAGGACATGTAAATGCCACCTTAAAGTCATCGTTCTCTTTAATTAAGTAAGCACGTACTCCTTTTTCATATGTATCATTTGCATCGTCTTCAGTTGGGCGTTGTACTGCAACGATGTGGAAATCTACAAAAGGTACTTCTTTTAAAAGAACGTTTAGGAAGGAGCCCTTCGTAATTTCTTCCCAGCGACTTTGAGCACTTTGACCTACAATGATTTGTGAAATACTGTAATTCTTTGCCACTTCTGCAATAACCTTTTGTATGGGACGTTTCTCATTATCTAACAAAATGAATTTTTCAACCTCAAGCTCTTCTGATAGATCTTTCCATTGATCAATGTAACTGGATTTCTCCACGTCAAATGCATCAAGGGGTTGCGAATCGACTGAAAGAATATAGAGCGGGCAATCGAGCATCGTTGCCATTTTATGGCCACGTCGAATTAAGCGCTCACCATTAAGTCCGTAGTAAACGCAAACTAAAATACTTTCGTCTAATCTCCCTTTTACATGTTTCATAAAAAAATCACACCTCTTATTCTGTTGTTATTTTGTTGTTTCTATTGCCGATTTCGAAAAAATTATCCTAAAACAGCTAAAACCGATGCAGTTACAGTGCATTATGCACATTTATAATGTATACTTATTAGTGTATAAAAATTATTTACGATATATCGGAAAACCTTTGAAGAAATAGGCTTATCTCCATGCTCTACAGTTATTTGATTTATGCATTACGTGCATTTAAACCAATTGCCTCTATATGCCACATTATTATGCAGTGAGTTAAATAGATAGTCAAGTGTCAGGATAAATAGAAACTTTAATTGATAAGGATTTGTGTCATTCCCATCATTTTCAGTTGAATTATCTGGTACTTACGGATGCTTAAACGTCCGTTTACTCTTCGTCTTGTAGTTTTAGTCTTACAACCATTAGTACGAGATACCAATCCAATTTTAAGAGAAATTCTGATATGTTAGTTCAGTTAGTAGGAGGTCTTCCTTTGGTTATAGTTCTCATTATGATACTTTTCCCATTTGTTTGTGCTGCCCTGATTCCACTGCTTTACAGGCGACTAAGGCGCGTAGCACATCTTGGCTGGTTTGTTTTATCCGTTCCAATCATATTGTTTCTTTTACTCGCACGGTATATTCCTCAAATTGCCGAGGGTAAAACGTTTATCCATACATATGAGTGGATTCCCTCTTTTGATATAAATTTCACAACGTACCTTGATGGACTCAGTATGATTCTTGGTTTGCTGATTACAGGTGTAGGTAGTCTAGTCATTTTATATTCTATTTTTTATTTATCAACGAAAGAATCACTTCATCATTTTTATTGCTACTTACTACTATTCATGGGCGCAATGCTTGGCGTCGTCTTTTCAGATAACTTAATGGTGCTGTATACCTTTTGGGAATTAACGAGTGTGTCGTCGTTCCTACTAATTGCGTTTTGGCATCATCGTAAAGCTTCACGAGCGGGTGCACGAAAAGCTATGACCATTACTGTTTTTGGTGGGCTTGCCATGCTAGCAGGATTCCTTATGCTTTATGTTTCATCAGGAACGTTTAGTATTCGTGAAATTGTAGCTAACGTAGAGGTAATACGTGAGCACACATTGTTTGTTCCTGCATTATTGCTTATTTTAATTGGGGCTTTTACAAAGTCTGCACAATTTCCATTCCATATTTGGTTGCCAGATGCAATGGAGGCGCCAACACCGGTTAGTGCGTATCTACATTCTGCGACAATGGTAAAAGCAGGGATATATATCGTTGCACGTTTTTCTCCCGTGTTTGGCGGAGAAGCGGTCTGGTTCTGGCTAGTAAGTGGCATTGGCCTTGTGACATTATTCTGGGGCTCTTTCAATGCGGTACGTCAAACAGATTTAAAGGCGTTGCTGGCCTATTCAACGGTCAGTCAGCTAGGTTTAATTATGAGTTTATTTGGTCTTGGCTCAGTCGGACATTATTTTGGTTATGCAGAAAGTTCCATTCTATATACACAAGCAAGTTTTGCGGCGTTGTTCCATCTCATTAATCACTCCACGTTTAAGGGTGCGTTATTCATGATGGTCGGCATAGTCGATCATGAAGTAGGAACACGCGATATTCGGCGTTTAGGTGGTTTGATGGCATTGATGCCAGTAACCTTTACAATTGCGGTCATCGGTGGCTTTTCCATGGCTGGATTACCACCATTTAATGGTTTCCTAAGTAAAGAGATGTTTTTTACTGCGGTTCTAGCCATCCGTGATGTCCAAGCCTTTTCAATTGCTGATTTGGGGCTATTATTCCCAATTGTGGCATGGGTGGCAAGTATTTTCACCTTCGTCTACAGTATGATTTTAATTGGTCGGACGTTTTTCGGAAAGTTACAGCCCGATAAAATAGACAAGAAGCCGCATGAAGCGCCACTTGGTATGCTGATTTCACCAATAATACTATGTTTGTTTGTTGTTGGTATTTTCTTTTTTCCAAACGTGCTGGGACATTATATTTTAGCGCCTGCAATGGCAAGTATTTATCCTACATTTCCTACCACAAGTGAATTAACGCCACATATTCACGCGTGGCACGGTATAAATGCAGAGCTGCTAATGACACTTGGTGTAGTTATTATCGGTATTATATTATTTAAAACTTTAGAAAAGTGGAAACCTCTATATCGAGTATTTTCGCAAAAATATGCATTTAATGCTTATTACAATCGAATGATTGATTTTGGCGAAAACAGCTCAACAAAGATTACAAAGCGTTATATGACAGGCAATCTAACGCATTATTTTGTTTATATTTATGTCTTCTTTGTAGCTCTTATTGCGGGCTACTTTATATGGTCGGAAGCATTTACTTTTAACTTTGTACAGGATTCAGCAGTTGAGTCGTATGAGCTTATTTTAGTATTTGTCATGATGTTTGCAGCAGTATGGATGATTTTCGCTAAAAGCCGTGTAACTGCCATGCTGTTAAATGGCGTGCTTGGGTATTCCATAGCGTTCTTCTTTGTGATATTCCGTGCACCTGACTTAGCACTGACACAATTAGTCGTTGAATCTGTGACAACAGCATTATTTCTTCTATGCTTTAAATATTTGCCTGATTTAATGCCTGAGTTCACGCGCAAGCGAGTTAAATGGTCGAATGCCATTATATCTATTTTTGTTGGGGCAACAGTGACATTAGTGGGCTTAGCAGTTGTGCATTATGACAAATTTGAACCAGTGTCTTTGTACTTTAATGATGCCTATAAATTAGCAGGCGGTTCGAATATCGTTAATACAATTTTAGGGGATTTCCGTGCATTTGATACGATGCTTGAGGTTGTGGTTCTTCTAATTGCAGGCTTAGGTGTGTATACACTGACGAAGCTCAAGCCGCGAAAGGAGGAGACAGATCATGAAAATCAATGATGTTATTTTACGCACGGTCACGAAATCTGTCGTATTCATTATTTTGACACTCGGTGTGTATCTATTCTTTGCAGGACATCATGCACCAGGTGGGGGCTTTATCGGTGGCCTTGTGCTTGCCTCAGGTATTGTTCTACTGTACTTAACGTATGACATTGAAACGGTGCACAAAGGGATGCCATTTGATTTTAAAAAAGTAGCGGCACTAGGGGTTTTGCTTGCTACAGGGACAGCAGTCGGTTCATTATTCTTCGATGTGCCATTTTTAACGCAGACCTATACGTATATTGATGTGCCGATTTTTGGGCAGATGGGTTTTTCGACAGTCACTATATTTGAAGCAGGGGTTGCTTTAACTGTGGTTGGTGTTGTTGTAACAATTATTTTAAGTATAAGTGAGGATGAGTAGCCTATGGAGTCGTTAATACTAGTTTTAGTTGGTGTATTAGTAGCTGTGGCTACTTACTTAATCCTCTCGAAGCAGTTATTACGTGTCATTTTAGGGACAGCTGTATTATCACATGCAGCGCATTTACTCATTTTAACGATGGGTGGTCTGAAAAAAGGTGATGTGCCACTGCTTGATGAATCAGAAGGTCCTTATACAGATGCACTTCCACAGGCATTAATATTAACAGCGATTGTCATTAGCTTTGCAGTGACGGCGTTCGTGCTCGTTCTCGGCTACCGGGCCTATAAAACGAATGGTTCGGGGAACTTTGATGAATTGAGAGGTACACCGGATGAGTAATATTATAGTTTTACCATTAATCGTGCCAGTCATTACGGCTATTTTATTAGTATTTATGCGAAAGAATATTTTATTACAGCGCATCATCAGCTTATTAACGCTGATCTTTGTCGCGATTATTAGTATTGTACTTTTGATGGAGATTCAGGTGCAAGGTGTGATGCGCATTGATTTTAGTGGCTGGCTACCACCATTTGGGATTTCGTTTGTTGCTGACTCATTTGCTGTATTACTGGTTTTAGTGGCCAATATTGTTGCAGCAATTTGCTTGTTATATGCATTCTTTACGATTGGTGAGCGTTATGAAAAAATGTATTTTTACTCATTTGCCTTACTAATGATAGCAGGGGTGAATGGTTCATTTTTAACTGGCGATATTTTTAACCTGTTCGTGTGTTTCGAAGTGATGCTACTCGCTTCTTACGCCCTTATAACTTTAGGTGGTGAGAAAATCCAGCTACGTGAGGCGTTGAAGTATGTGCTCATTAACATTGTCGCATCGTGGATTTTCTTAGTAGCATTGGCGTTTCTATATGGGACGGTCGGAACTTTGAATATGGCGCATATTTCGGTTCGTGTTATGGAGGCGGGCAATGATCCATTGATAACGACGGTTGCACTTATTTTCTTAATTGTCTTTAGCCTGAAGGCAGGTCTATTATTATTCTTCTGGTTACCAGGTTCATATAGTGTACCTCCGACTGCTATAGCCGCATTATTTGCAGCTCTTTTAACAAAAGTAGGAATTTATGCATTGGTACGTACTTTTACATTGTTATTCACAAATAATACAGAGGTGACACATACAGTCCTCGGTGTTATGGCAGGAATAACAATTATTGCTGGCTGTATGGGGGCACTTGCTGGTCGAGATGTGCGAACAATTGCTTCCTATAATGTTATCATTGGGGTTGGTTTTATAGTAGCAGGTCTTGCAATTGGTACAGAATCTGCCTTACAGGGCGTTACGTTCTATTTAATGCACGATATGGTGGCAAAGGCCATGTTATTTTTAGCAGTTGGCATGATGATATATGTAACTGGTGAGACTAGTCTGGATAAAATGAGTGGGCTTATTCGGAATTATCCAGTATTTGGTTGGATGTTCTTTATAGTAATGTGCTCGCTAGCAGGGATTCCACCACTAAGTGGTTTTTTAGGAAAGGTATTGATTGGACAAGGGGCTATTGAAGGCGGTAACTTTGTGCTATTAGGTCTTGGTTTCTTATCAAGCTTAGTTGTCTTATATTCATTACTACGTATCTTTTTGGCGTCATTCTTTGGCGAAACAATCATAAGTCTAGAGGATGAAAAGCCATTGCCAAAACGAATAGAGATGCCTG
The DNA here is from genome assembly GCF_000392615.1 of Lysinibacillus sphaericus OT4b.31. GTDB lineage: Bacteria > Bacillota > Bacilli > Bacillales_A > Planococcaceae > Lysinibacillus > Lysinibacillus sphaericus_B. Next base: position 634,197 of record NZ_KB933398.1, read on the forward strand.
TGATATTGCTGGCAGCTTGTACAATAGCTTTAGGCATTGGGGCAGAGTGGATATCACCATATATTACAGATGCAGCTGACACACTACATACGCCTTCGATATATATAGATGCAGTGTTAGACGGTGCAACATGGCAAGGCGAGGTGAATGAGTAATGGCAATGCAATTTATATTGAACTTATTCATTGCAACACTTTGGTTACTGCTACAGGATGAAATTACACCACAATTTACAACATTTCTAATGGGCTTTATCGTGGGGATGGGTATTTTATATGCGATGCACCGCTTTTATGGTACGCAGTTTTATCTGCGTCGCGTAGTTTCTATTATTAAATTACTATGGCTCTTTAATTGGGAGCTCTTATTATCGAGCTACAGTGTGTTAAGACAAATTACGACACCGAAGTTAAATATTACGCCAGGCATTTTCACGTATAAAACAGAGCTCAAAGGAGACTGGGAAGTAACGGCACTTGCGCTCTTACTAACGCTGACACCTGGATCAGTTGTGATGGAGGTTTCTGAGGAGGGAGATTTGTTCTATATTCATGCTATGGATATTGAACAATCTAAAGATGCTGTCATTCGTTCAATAGGGAAGTTTGAACAAGCAATAATGGAGGTGACACGCTAATGATTGAAAATATTTTACTATTAGCTCTTGCTTTATTTAGTGTATCGATTGCGCTGTCACTGTACCGGGTTATTCGAGGACCATCGATGCCAGACCGTGCTATTGCACTTGATACGATTGGTATCAACCTACTTTCGTCAATCGCCATTGTCTCGATTATCTTACAAACGAAGGCTTATTTGGAGGCAATTCTAATCTTGGGCATATTAGCCTTTATAGGAACAATCGCCTTTACGAAATATATAGAAAGAGGTGTGATTGTTGAACGTAAATCAAATGATTGAATGGACAGCAGCCATCCTCATTCTAATTGGCTCGATTGTTAGTGTTATTAGTGCTTTTGGGATGATTCGCCTGCCTGATGTTTACACGCGTTCGCATGCTGCAACAAAAAGTTCTACATTGTCTGTTTTAACATGTCTATTGGGCACATTTATTTACTTTTGGGTGCATGATGGTTATGTGAGTGTGCGGTTAATTTTAGGAATTATGTTCGTCTTTGTTACGGCTCCTGTAGCAGGACATTTAATATGTCGTGCTGCCTATCGCTCACGTGTACCTTTAGCAGAGGGCTCTGGTGAAGATGAACTGAAGTCCAAACTGTTTTCAGATGAAAAATAAGTAACAGATCTCCCAATTCGGAGGTCTGTTTTTTTTTAATTTAGAATTATTTCAAAGCAAGGGAAGTATTGGAATTCACTTAAAGCAGGCATAAATGTTTAAGAGAAGGAAAATAGTATAGTAACGCTAATTTTCTGTAAATGGAGTAATGCAACATTAACGGAAAAATAAAAATAAATTGATTTGTTTGAAAATTTAGTTTACAATATTTTTTAAAAATTTTTAAAGTTAAGCTTGAAAATTATTTTGAAAGAGTATATCTTAATTAGCAGATAGATTTTTTATTCTGCAATGTGAATAAATATCCAATTTGCTATTTTGGAAAATTGGATTCTAATACACATTAAATACAAAGGAGTTTTGAATATGAAGAACAAATTTTGCATACTTATGTTTGTGCTAGTTATTGGTGTACTGGCAGCATGTGGTACAAAAGATGATAAAGCAAGTGATACAGGTTCAAACGCTGGTACAGGAACGGAAGAGAAACAAATAATAAAGGTGGGTACATCTGCAGACTACGCACCATTTGAATATGTTGATGCTGCAAAAGGTGAAGAAATTATTGGTTTTGATATTGATTTAATTAAATTAGTCGGTGAAAAAATTGGTGTAGAAATGCAAGTTCAAGATATGGATTTCAACAGCCTAGTGCCAGCTTTACAAGCAGGTAAAATTGATATTGTTATTTCTGGGATGACACCAAATGAAGACCGTGAAAAAGTTGTAGATTTCTCAGATAAATACAATCAAACAGAGCAAGTGATCGTTGTGAAAAAGGATAGCGGCATTAAAAAGGAAGCTGATTTAGCTGGTAAAAAAATTGGTGTACAAACAGCTTCGATTCAAGAAAATTTAGGAAACGCCATTGCAAAAAAAGTAGATGTAGCAGTAGAAGGACGTACGCGTATTCCTGAGATTATTCAAGACATGATGTCTAAGCGTTTAGATGGAGCAATTCTAGAAGGAGGCGTAGCGAAAGGTTATCTGAAATCGAATGATAAATTAGCAGCGTTTCCAGTAGAAGAACAACCTGAAGACTTTAAAGCAATTGCTGTTCAAAAAGGTAGTGACCTAAAAGATAAAATTAACCAAGCTTTAAAAGAATTAGCGGATGAAGGCAAAATTCAAGAGCTTGAAGAAAAATGGTTAGAAAAAGCTGAATAATACAATTGAAATGCGATAGCTCTATATAGGGCTATCGCTTGTACTTTTCATGTTAACTAAATTCAATCCAATTTTAAGATTTAATCGATAAAAAGAAAGGAGGGAACGCTGTGAATTTGGATTTTACAGCTATAATTCCCTCTATTCCTTACATATTAAAAGGAATAGGTGTTACACTTCAAATTACTATTGGTGCAACCATCATTGGTTTTATAGTAGGTATTTTATTAGCACTATGCAAAATTGGTAAGATTACAGCTCTTCGCTGGTTTGCCGATATTTATACGTCCATTTTCCGTGGGACACCGCTTGTCCTACAATTAATGATTATTTACTATGCAGTACCACAATTATTAGACATTCAGATTGACCCTGTACCAACCGCAATTATTGCTTTTGGTTTAAACTCTTCTGCATATATCTCTGAAATTATTCGTGCTGGCATTAATGCAGTCGATAAAGGACAGCAGGAGGCAGCAATGGCGCTTGGCGTACCTTACACAAAAATGATGAAGGACATTATTATTCCCCAAGCACTGAAAAATATTTTACCTTCATTAATGAATGAATTCATAACATTAAATAAAGAATCAGCAGTTGTAACAGTTATTAGTGCGCTTGATATTATGCGCCGTGCCTATATAGTTGGTGGAGCAACATATCGTTATCTTGAGCCATTATTAGTTGCTGGTTTAATCTACTATATTATGACGCTTGTTTTAACGTTCCTTGGTAAACGAATCGAGAAAGGAATGAGAAAAAGTGATTAAAATTGAAGATTTACACAAATCATATGGACAAAATGAAGTATTAAAAGGCATTTCTACAGGGGTAAAGGAAAAGGAAGTTATCGCAATTATCGGTCCCTCAGGCTCTGGGAAATCTACATTTCTTCGTTGCTTGAACCTATTAGAAGAGCCGACAAGTGGGACAATAACAATTGCTGGTGATGAGTTAACTAGTAAAGGGACAAACATTATGAAAGTGCGCGAAGAAGTCGGTATGGTATTTCAGCATTTTCATCTATTCCCACATAAAACGGTGCTTGAAAATTTAACGTACGCGCCAATTAACGTTAAAGGCATAGATAAGGCGACAGCAACGAAAAAAGCTGAAGATTTACTGACGCAGGTTGGCCTTTTTGAAAAGCGGAACGAATATCCAAGTCGTCTATCTGGAGGTCAAAAACAACGTGTTGCAATCGCTAGAGCACTTGCAATGGATCCAAAGGTAATGTTATTTGACGAGCCAACTTCAGCACTTGATCCAGAGATGGTAAAAGAGGTATTGGCTGTTATGAAAAACCTAGCAGATACAGGCATGACGATGTTAATCGTCACACATGAAATGGGCTTTGCACGTGAAGTAGCAGATCGTATTTTATTCCTGGATGGTGGTAAACTGATTGAGGATGCATCACCTGAAGAGTTTTTCTCGGCACCATCCACAAAGCGTGCAAAAGATTTCTTAGAAAAAGTACTATAAATCTATTTCAGGTATTCCCTATAGAGGCATAAAACGCATTTAGACTTGCTTATGAGAGCAGCTAAATGCGTTTTTTCATTGTTAATGATGCTTAATGTCCACAGTAGGTATATCAAATTGTTCTTCTAATACCTCAAGATTAAAGAGCTCCTCTATATGATATGTGCCTGATGGATGCTTTTGTTCAAGCATTTTCCGGGCGACTAATGCCGCTATTTTTGCCGTAACTAAGGATTCATCATTTTCAACAAAGGTTAACGATACTGAAATTTCTTCTTGCTGTTTTTTGCCGGTAGCTTCAATTTTGAGAGCACATATAGAAGAACCAATCTTAGTCTTTTGAATAAGAGAAGCAAGAATATTCTTCAGCCATTGCCATTTCAATACTATGGAAAGACGACTCTTTTGTATTAAGGATACAAGTAGATTGAGCCATTCAACATCAAATCCCAGCCTAGTAATGATACGACTAGAGGGTAAATGTTTAGATAGTATATGTTGATCAGAAAAATTAAATTGATACAAGCTACGATTACCTATACCCATAAAGTCTACTACACGTTTATTGGTAAAATTAGTTATTTCTTGTTTGTCATTTTGATGAGCGATGGTGTAGCTGTTATTTAATTGATTTAAAATCCAATGAATGGCAGTTGCACCATGGGAATCTCCTGCGCCAAGTAAAATAGAAATATGAAGTTTCTCCAGCGAGGAAAATTGTTGGGCTACATGCATGGCCATTAAATTTGTCAGTCCCGGAGCTAAACCCACACTAAGAACTGCTGTAGTGTTGTGTTTAACAGCTAGAGGATTGAGCAACTCTAACTTCTGCAAAAAGGAGTAGCTTGCTGAAATATCGATATACTTAATGCCTTCTTGGAGACAAAGTGCAGCAAATTGAGTGTTTTCTTGCTCTAAGCACATGATGACAAGGGCTATGTTGGTTAATTGATGACCATTGATTGCCTTCGTAACATCAAGTTGAATAGGCGTAGCTAAATTATTTTGCTGTGCACAAAATTGTCTAGCTTTTTCTATGCTTCTACCAGCGATCCATACTCTATTTTGGTATTTTGGAAGTAGTAATTTCGCAATTTTTCCACCGACTTCTCCATAACCGCCTACAATTAAAATATTTTCTTTGTGCATTTAAAAACCTCTTTTAGCATCTTCTTTAATAGCAACTAAAGCATCAATCATATGTGATTTAAAGTAAGGAATCACTGTCGGAAATCCAACTTCTTGTAATAAGTTAACAAGGGTTTCCATATCAATTGGATGGGTAGTCATGCCAAATGATTGCTCAAAGCGTTGCCAATCATCTTGAGAAATGCCATTTTGGCGCATCGAACTTTGCCAATAGCTTAGCTGTTGTTTAAAAGTAAGTGCAGTTAAATCAGCATTAATGGAGGATAGGAATAAAACAGAGCCATCCTTTAAATTTTCTGCGATTTTTTTTAGCAAAGCTTTCTTTTCATCAAAGTCTTCAATAAAATGCAACACTAAATGACAGGTAGCTATATCGAATGGCTCATCAATCTTTAGTGAAAGTAAATCTGTTGGATACCACTCCACATTGAGTGGAACATTTAACTGATTAATATGCTGTTCGGCTAATTGCAACATTGAGCTTGAAGTATCTACTGCTATAAATTTAGTGGATGGGAATGTGCTGCCTAGCGTTAAAAGCTCCTGCCCACCCCCTGCACCAACGATGAGCATGCGATCTGTACATGGGTGATTTTGAAGCATATTTGTCATTACATCATATATTAGGTCGTAGCCTATAATTTTTTGGCGAATGGTTTGTTGATATGTGTAAACAGTTGGATTATGCCAATTTTGCAATTGTTCCTTCATAAAATGACCTCCTAAAAATTTTTATTTCACAGCACGTGTATCGAACTGTATTTCTTCATGTGTACTCTTGTACAATATCATTAAGAACTATTCTCAATTATAGTTTGTTATCGAAAATGTACTATCCCATAAATCTGGGGGGCCTTGTCTCCTACGGTAAGCGTAAGTGACAAGGCGGCCCTGTACCAAGAAAATGGTTGAGTGCCAAATGTTGAAACGAATTATAAGTGATTTAATTTTGGATGTATTGGAGAGGAGGGATAAGTTGATGAAAGATATACAGTATTGGCGTAGAAAATCGAAACAATGTTTAAAGGAAAGTCAGAGTTCATTTACGTACAGACAATCGATGATTGAAGTGCTTCAACAGCATGTGAATTTTGATGCATACTGTTGTACATTAACAGATTGCCATACGCTTTTTTCAGTAGGTGCAGTAACAGAGCATTCAGTAGAAGCTATTCATCATAAAATAATGTCTTTAGAGTATGATTCGACAGATATAAACAACTATGAATATTTGGTACAAAGTGGACAGCTAATAGGCAGATTAAGTGACGCTATCAATAATCATTTATCGCAAAGTATTCGCTTTATAGAGGTACTTCAACCAAATGGTTTTAGTGATGAAATAAGAGCTGCACTGATGTTTCAAGGACAATGCTACGGCTTTTTAACGCTCTTTAAAAAAGCTAATAATACACAACCATTGTTTCAAGATGCAGAACTGGCACAAGTAACAATGCTGATTTCAGTGATGGGGGAGGCATTAAAGGCATATCATCATTTTATTATTGAGGAGCGGATTCTTTATGAAGATGGTGAAAAAGGCATTATTATTTTTGATAAGGAATTAAGTGTTATTTCCATCAATACCAAGGCTTCAAAAATGCTATCAATTTTAAGAAAAAATGAACGATTAACACAATGTCAAATACCTAAACCTATACAAGCGATTTGTGCGAAGCTCTTGGCTGACAAATTGCATGCTAATACATCGTTACTAGTACCAATCAAAGATACGGGTTATATTGCCATTCGAGCGTCCTTTGTGATGACAAGTAGCAATGAAAAGCAGTTAGCTATATTTTTAAATGAAGCCTCTTCTAAAGAAATGTTAGCCTTTTTAATTACTGCCTATAATCTTACTTTGAGAGAGAAGGAGGTAGTATTTGAAGTGATTAAAGGTATTCCAACAAAAGAGATTGCCCACAATCTTGCTATTTCAAACTACACGGTACAGGATCATTTAAAGCTTATATTTCAAAAAGTTAATGTTTCAAACCGCAATGAATTAGTATGGAAAATATTTTCACGATTTCAATTAGATTGTTAAATGGAAAATAAGTTTAGATTAGAAGTGGATAAACTCAATCCAGTTACATTTTGTGTACAAGCGCTTAATGTTCAATTGACAATTTGCACGTCAGGCGGTAACAGAAGTACTTACAATGAAGTTTTCACACATACCAAGTAGTCACGGGGCTTTCTTTGAGATTCAAGAAGCCCTATAGGCGAGGACTATAAGCTGGAATAAGTTGCCGATAATTGGAAGAAAAAAGCAAATGATGTGTAAATGATTGCATCCCGTCCCGGGAAATATGTTAAAACTAACTTCAAAGTCACTTCCTCAGATAGTCTTTTTCTGCAACCTATTGGATTTTCGGAGTATGTACTTACAATCGGGTTGGTTTTTGCTTATAATAGTAGATGCAGAAGATTTTCTGAATAACTAGCCACGAAGTGAGCGATTGCGATTGAAAAAATTATTATACTTAGGTTTTTTTCTTGTCTTTATAGTCATTTTTTTGTACGTAAACAATCACTGGCTGGTTGTAAGTGAGCATGTATTCGAATCCGAAAAGGTACCAGAAAGCTTTGATGGGCTACGTATTGTGCAAGTATCAGATTTACATGATGCCCTCTTTGGTGACAATCAAGAGAGGTTGATAGCAAAGGTTAAAGCGACGCAGCCAGACGTCATTTTTATTACAGGAGATGTCATAGATAGCAATCGCTTTGATTTGGAGCAGAGTTTGCAAGCAGTGCGAGGGCTAATTGAATTGGCGGATGTTTATTATGTACTAGGAAACCATGAAGTAGCGACGAATAAGGTTAGTGAAATTTATGAGGCGCTATCATCGGTAGGTGTACATGTGATGGCCAATGAATCGACCGTATTAGAGCGCAACGGGGAGCGCTTAGCGATTGTTGGCATTGAGGATCCGCTAATGGGTAGATCGACAGAAGAAATGCTGGAGATTGCGACAACTTATGTGCCGCAAGATATGTTTAAGCTGTTACTGGCTCATCGACCTGAAGTATTTAATGTGTATGTGACAAGCGGTATCGACTTGGCGTTCACTGGGCATGCGCACGGTGGACAAATACGTATTCCTGGGCTTGGTGGACTTGTTGCACCAGGGCAGGGCATGCTTCCGAAATATACAGCCGGTATTTACGAGGGACAGGAGACAAAAATGGTTGTAAGTCGAGGATTAGGCAATAGCTCGGTGCCATATCGGATATTTAATTTACCCGAAATTGTCGTAATGGAATTAAAGACAGAAAAGAGGTAGTCTCAGGATGAGACTACCTCTTTTCAGATGACGACAAAAGGTATTCGGAATGATCACATGCCGAATACCTTTTGACATTTTATCAGAAATATTCGTTACAAATAGCCCCTATTAACGGCAGTAGTACGCTACGAGCGACGTTTTCTACCATTTTTGGAGTTTGTGCTTTGCCCGTTATCTTTTACAGAGTAGCCACTCTAAGGGTCTGTCGTACTCACCTTGATATTTTTCGTCATCTATCCATCACCTCAATCATTTATAGACGTACACGAGTTGATGGGAGCGCAGGCGGCGACTTCTGCGGGAATAGCATGAGCTGAAGGCCCCGCAGGAGCCTAGCGACGAGGAGACTGAAGCCATGCCCGCGAAAAGCGTCCGCCGAAGCGGAAATCAACGGGTTCATATAGATATTTCTCTTTTACTTGAGAATTTAACACTCAATGCAATGAGCTTTTGCCTATTGAACAGCACTCTCTATTTGCTTGTGCTCCAAGCGTTTGACAAGGTAAATGCTTATTTCATATAAAATAATCATCGGAATTAATACAAGCAGCTGACTAATGAAATCGGGTGGTGTAATGACGGCAGAGCCCACGCCCATGGCGATATAGGACCAACCGCGTATTTTTTTCATGGAGTCAGCAGTTAATAGCCCAATGGATGATAAAAAGATTGCCACAATAGGCAATTCAAATAATAGACCAAGTGGCACTGTTGTCATAATTAAAAAATGCATATATTCGCTCGCCGATACCATGACATTGAAGTTAGCTGCACCAATGCTAACTAAAAAAGAATAGCTGAGTGGATTAACGACAAAATAGCCGAACGCAACACCTAAAACGAAAAGCAAAAACATAACAGGTGCATACAACCCAAGAAATCGGCTCTCGTCTTCCTTTAAACCTGGTTTAACAAAACTCCAAAGAAAGTGAACGAAAAATGGCATGGATAGTCCAAGTGCCAGTGTTGTGGAAATCGTCATATAAAATTTAACGACCTCAAGTGGACCTAAAATGACAAGCGAATGTCCACGGGTCACATATGGAAACCAAAAATTAATGGTCGAAAACACGACAATAAAAAATAATATAAATACAACGAGTGCTTTGATGATTTGCTTACGTAGTTCTGTAATATGCTCAAGCAAAGAGTCCACAGGAATGAGGGGCTCCTTCTTAACGATTTCCTGTGCAGTTGTAATGGTTGGAATTTCAATAGAGGCCTCCACAGATACGGGAGGCTCGCCTTGTTCTTTATCAAGCGGACTTAAGTATTTTCTCTCTTCATATGGATCCATAGGAACACCTCCTACGAAACGTCAGATTTTTTTTCTACCTTTTTTGTTGGTTCATCATCGTCATCGATTAAGCCTTTTGTAGACTTTTTAAACTCTGCAAAAGTTTTACCAACTGCACCACCAATTTCAGGTAACTTTTTCGGGCCAAAAACGATTAATACTATAACCAAAATGATAATTAAGCCAGGAACACCAATTGCACCAAGACCTCCCATAAGTCACGCCTCCTCTTAAATGTAATGTTAAAAATGTTTGACGAAAACGCTTTGAATCTTCAACATGGCCACCGTTTTGTACCACAATTGTGGCATGTCAAAAGATATTGACCGTGTAAGACGAGCTTAAACCAAAGACCCACCAGATTTGCTGTAGTTAATAATTCCTTCTGCACAACGATAGGCTAGCGCACCTAATGTACCTGTTGGATTATAGCCGCCATTATGTGGGAAGTTTCCGGCACTAACAGCGAAAAGATTCTCTACGTCCCAATGCTGTAGATAGTTATTGACAACGCCGTTTTCTGGCGTTGAACTCATAACTGTTCCCCCTGTATTATGTGTCGTTTGATATGGCACAATATTGTAATCTGTAATCTCAGCACTTGGCACAATTGTTTTTGCGCCCATTTCTTTCATAATGTCAGCGGCACGTGCTGAGATAAATTTATGAAGTGCGCGATCCTGTTTAGTAAAGTTGTAAGTTAACTGCATTAATGGCAAACCATAAGCGTCCTTGTATACCGTATCCAGGGACATATAGTTTTCTTTATGTGGCATAGAAGCACCTTGTGCACCAATCCCGAATGAACGCGTATAGTAATAAATCGATTGCTTCTTAAACTCTGGTCCCCATGTTGGTGTATCGGGAGGAGTTGGGTTTGAACCAATAGGACGAGTACCGGTTTGTGTTAATGCAATAGTTCCACCATGTATGAAATCTAATTCACTATGGTCGAAGTTGTCACCATTATAGTCGTCTACTGTCATACCAAGAGAGCCTGCACCCATAAATGTATTGTATTGCTCATCAAAGAATCCAGCAGCACCCGGTAAAATTTGATAACAATAGTTTCGGCCCAATGTTCCTTTTCCTGTTATTGGATCATATGGTTGTCCAATGTTGGCCATCATTAATAATTTTGCGTTATTAAAGACATAGCTTGTTAATACAACGACATTAGCAGGTTGAATAAATTCTTCACCAGATATAGTATCGATATATTTGACACCGGTTACTTTGTTCCCTTGCTTTAAAATTTCAACAACATTGGAATTAAAGCGTAGGTCGAAGTTTCCTGTTTTTAAAGCAGTCGGCACAACTGTAATTTCTGCTGAAGATTTTGCGCCATACTCACAACCGAAACGTTCACAGAATCCGCAATATTGACAGGCGTTAATCGTTTCACCATCAGGATTTTTATAGACTTCTGATACGTTAGCAGAAGGAACCATATAAGGTGATAATTTTAAATTTTTTGTTGCTTTTTCAAATTGCTCTAGCATTGGCGTCATTTTCATAGGAGGTGTTGGAAAAGAATTAGCTCGCTTCCCTGCAAAGGGATTCTTATCTTCCCCTGAAATGCCTGCCGTTTTTTCAAATTTATCGAAATAGGGCTCTAGTTGATCGTATGTTAATGCCCAATCCTGTAGTAAATAATCGGGTCCTAATTTATTTGGACCATAGCGTTCGTCAGTCAGTGTTTTAATCTGAAAATCATACGGCAAAAAACGATAAGACATACCGTTCCAGTGCGTCCCAGACCCTCCCAGACCCTCTCCAAGTAAAAAGGAACCAAGCTGGCGCATTGGTAAAGCTCTCATGTTACGGTTATTACGGAATGATATAGTCTCCTTGGAAAGGTTTTGCATGAGGTCATATCGAATTGCATAACGATACTCATCGTGGACATTCAAATAATCTTCAGTTCCACGTTTTTGCCCACGTTCCAAACCTACAACCTTTAGGCCAGCTTTTGAGCACTCCGCAGCAACAATGCCTCCAGTCCACCCTACACCGACTGTTACAACGTCTACACTTGGTAATGTTGTCACCATCTATAAAACCCCCTAGTGGTTGCCTAATGGATTAGGCTCAATTTTTTGGAACTTCGTATCTTCAATTTGTGTAATAAAAGCCATCTGATGTCCAGGGAAGCCTTTCATACGCCAGCCAGCCATATCTCGATTCCCACCATACATTGGATCTGCATAAGCGCCCTCTAATGTAGCCGCACGTAGTAAAGCAAAGAAGAATGCAGATGTGACACCGCTCATCTGAACTTCGCCTTTCTGGAAAGCAGTTAAAATTTCGTCCATTTGTTTGCCATCTAAGTCGTTAAAACTTTTTTTGAACCGATTTTGTGCTTCGGTCTCTATTTTTTGAATACCTTGCTTAAAGATTTCTGAGCGCGTTAAGCGACTTTGATAGCCCTGTGTCGGTGCACCTTCACCGAATGGGCCATGCATATATTCCTTGGAATTACTGCCATATTGTCCGGCTAATTGATGATCAATAAAATAGGGTACGTCTAAACCAATCGCACCTGGACCTAAATCATCTTCTGGAAATATGCGTTCTGTAGCATTCGATAAAACACTAAAATCTCGTTCGTTCATGAAAAACATTTTAGCTTTAGGTGTTCCAGTAGCTTCATGTGTAGTTCCATTACCATGATCTAAAGTGGAAGTCCCTTTGCCGTTCATGTTATAGCCTACAAGCCCACCTATTAATCCACCACCGACTAATGTACCAGCAGCAATACCTGTTGTTTTTAAAAAGTCACGACGTGAAACATGATTGTCAGTACTCATATAGATACTCCCCTCAAGAATATATAGATTATGTTCTATCATTTATAATCAGCAAAAAAAGTAAATAATAATCAATTTCACATGGGAAAAGTTTTAATTTTATCCAGTAGAAGAAAACCAATTTAAAGTACAATTACGAGGAGATAGAAAATTGCTAATACCTCGGTTATTTTAGGGGATTACATAAATAACATTTTTTATGTTACGTAATGTTTAATCTATAATTGAAATTAAAAGATGATAGATAAAAAATATATGAGAAGAGAATACTAATTAGAAATTAAAGAGGTACCTAAACGTTTGCATAGTGTCGCTAATAATAAAGAATTAGTTACTGGCATATACTTGCAGGTAGTAACAAGAGAATTTTATTTTGGACTTTTTTTCCTTTTGTGGTAACGTTTAAGTATATTGAAATAGGTAACATATAGATAATTTAGTGGCTTCTAATAGAAGAAATATTATTGCTGTAATCAATGCGATGACTTATCATGTGAGTTACCAAAAAAGGGGATTAGTCTGTTGAACATATACTTTACTATTTTATTAGCGGTTTTATTAGGTGTACTTTTATTATTCATAGGTTTTATACTATTGGGCTTTTTTATGAAAAGGAAGGACATAAACAAAACAAAAGATGACATTATTAAATTGATGGAAAAGAACCCTGAAATGTGGTCAATGTCAGTAATCCAAAATGATAATGAAATAATTACCTACAACAAAGATAAAATTATACCTTTAGCAAGTACCGTGAAAATTTTATATGCTGTTGCATTCATTAATGCCGTACGTAATAAATTTTTAAACCCAGATGAATTAGTCCCAGTTAAAGAAGTTGATTCACTTTATTTAAAAAACACAGATGGAAACGCTCATAATCTATGGAAAGAAAATGAACATATAGGTAGTGAAGTTACATTAAAAGAAATTGCAAAAGGAATGATGAAATATAGTTCGAATGCTTGTACTGACTTTATATATTACAGATTAGGAAAAGACAAAATTGATGCAGTAATAAAAGAGTATTCGTTGTTACAACAAACAGAAATCTACCCCATTAATTCAGCAATTTTAATTCCTAGTTATCTTTATATAGCGGAGAAAGTACCGAAAAAAAATATTGCTCAAACTATTAAGGACATGCCAATTAGTCATTTTAATTTATTAGCTACTGAACTGTTAAACAAAATTATTAAAGGCGAAGCAAATAGATTCATCGAAAATTTGCATATGATGTCTACAATGAAAGTTCAAAGAGAGCTAACAAAAAAACTCCCTGCAGCTTCAAGTTCTGATTATGCAAAATTAATGTATCAATTAGGGAAATCAGAAAAATTAACTACAGTAGATAAACAGTTATTGGATGATTTGATGGGGTTTACAGACTATGAAAAGAGTGGTAAACGCCTATGGTATAAAGGGGGGGCTACATTATTTGTCTTAACTTCCGCGGGTTTTAGAAGTAATGATTCTGAGAATATATCTTTTTCTTTTTTTATTGAAGATATGAGCGCTTTAGAGACTATTTGGATTGAAAAAAAATATAATGAATTTATTAAGGCTTTTTTAGAAGATAATCTATTCAGAACAAAGATACTAAATGTCATCGATGAAATTAATAATAAAAATGCTTAAATTTGTTTTTATTATTCTGTAATATCGTGGACTGTCGGTTTAAAAATTCCAGATTAATGAATACGTCATTAATATTATGTATGACAGTTTGTTTTATTTAGCAGAAAAAATGAAATGTGTACCGAAGCCCTTTCACTCGAGTCTAAGCTACCGGTACACATCACATAAATATGATCAACGAGTCTAATACGTCTTGATGAGTGTCATTCTAGGAAACAGAGAAAGCGTTGTTCCAAGTTGTCGAGGGATTTATCCTTCATTAACCCCACCTCAAGTTGAAAGATGACAACGAGTTAACTAGATGGCTGATCGTAAATGCCCGATCAGTTCAACAACAATCAGTGTGGGATGAAGAAAACCCCCACTAATTGAAGTCTCACTTTATTTTTATAATTTTCAACGTTGCCCAAAATATTCGGCACCTGTCCCCGATTGAACATCACTTAATATCCGTGAAAAAGAAAATCACCCTGTTCTTTATTCTTCAACTAGTGGCTTCTTGCATGGCAGTGAGCAACTGTTCTGTAGCGATGAGGCATTCGCCACCGCCTTGAACCATTTGCTCGCTACCACCGCCTTTTCCATTAATAAGCGGAAGTACATGTGTGGCGATGTCTTTCATGTTTTTTTCCACTTGTGCGCCTCGTGCTGCGACAAATTGTAGCTTGTCTTCATTTTCGGAAGCAAGTAGTGCGATTACTTCTGAACGTTCAGCCACAATGAATCGGGCTAATTTTTGAAGCTCTTGCACAGTACGATGACGAAAGGCGGCCGTAATGATATAGGCGTTGCTTGCAGCTAATGCTTTCGCTTCGAAGGCAAGCAGTTCTTCCCGTGCAGCGATGAGTGCCTTTTCAGTACCCTTCTGTGTTACTAATAGTTTCGTGAGAGCGTTTGCTGCGTCAACTTCAGGAACGCTCAGTTGCCGCGCAACATCAGCCAGTACAGTTTTGCGCATTGCCAACTCTGTCAATACACGTTGCCCACAGACGAAAGTGACACGCACATTGCCCTTCATTTTTTCGGTGCCAAGAATTTTAATAGCGTTGACTTGCCCTGTAGAGCTTGGATGCGTACCGCCACAACCGTTGTAATCATAATCAGGAATGATGACAAGACGAATATCACCTGTGACTGCAACCTCTTTTCGTAAGTTGTAATCTACAAGTTCTTTCTCTGTAATCCATTTCGTCTCAATCGGGCGGTTTTCTAAAATAATTTCATTTGCTCTCGCTTCGGCCGCAACAAGCTGCTCATCTGTCAAAACGTCGACGGCAATATCGATTGTGACCTGCTCACTTCCTAAGTGAAAGCTTACCGTTTGTGCATCAAATAATTCTACAAATGCTGCAGTTAAAATATGTTGACCAGCGTGCTGTTGCATATGATCGAAGCGTCGGTGCCAGTTCAATTTGCCATGAACTACACCTGTTAAAGCTGAAGCTTCGCACGTTATATAATGTCGGATTTCATCGTCAATTTTCTCGACATCAACGACCTCAATGTTGTTTAAGGTGCCAGTATCATGTGGTTGCCCACCACCTGTAGGATAAAAGGCAGTATTTGAAAGTACAACGTATTGACGGCCGTCTGTCTCAGTGCCTGTCCCTGCAATTGTTGCGTCAAATTCACGTAGCATCGCATCTTGATAATATAGTAGCTCTTTCACTGTAAAAAGCCTCCTTTATGTAAGTCATATAGTGTTCATTTTTGGGCAGAAAAACTACTCATGGCAAGGCTTATGGCAAAAGAGGGCTGATAAGTTACTGTATAAACTCTTTTAATCCAACTAGCCACCAAGGGCTAAGCAAAGCCTGCTACTGGGCGTTTCACTTTATTGTGGCATAATTGCTTAAAGGTGTATACGGGTTTTCTAGTTGACCCATGCTGAAATTGATTTATTATATAAAAGAACAGGTAAAGACAAAGGAGCTAGCACAAATGAATATTACACAATTTTCAATGGAAGAAATTTTAGATCCGACGAATATTATTGACGGTAAACGCTTTGAGTTCATTTTAGATGTTGAAATTGATGAAGAAGATGAGCTATACCATGAGGCAGGCATCGAGCTTCGTGTACTAATTGGTGAAAAAGATAGTGAGCCATTTATATTAAATTATTTCATCATGGAAAAAGCGAAGGGCGAGTATTTAGACTTCGCACTTGAGGATGATGAGTTAGAAGAGATTTTAACGTTCTGTAAGGAAGAAATAACAAAAGCCTAAATGCAATAGGAAGGCAGGTAAGGAAAACGAATCGTTTTTCTCTACCTGCCTTTTTGTTCTTCACAAAAGTTGGTGGGATACCATGCCACTAAGTAATTGTGCCATCTATATATATGGGTGAACTTACTGTACTCATACGAAGCAGAAGGGGTCTACCAACTTTTCAATTTAAGAATTTTTTAAGTTTGATGACATATTAACGTTGTCTTTGTAGGTTATGCTTGATAAAAAACGGGGATGTTAAACGGAGGGCACTGGAAAATTTTTAGTGTGCTCTTTTAAACAAAAGAGGTGCATGTATGTCAATTTATACAAATTCCATTTTGGTGGCAACGTTGATAACGATACTATTGTCATTTGTGTTATTTGTGCCATGGCTCATTTATACGTATCGCAAATATAATTTCTTGTCACTATCAAAAACAATCATTATGTTTTCATTTATTTTTTATTTTTTAGCGGCCTTATGCTTAGTGTTGTTGCCGTTTCCGGAAACACGTGATACCTGCTCACTACAATCAGCAGACACTGTCCATTATAATTTACGTCCGTTTCAATTCATTGCAGATATTATGAAAGATAGTGGTATTGTGCTGACAAGTCCGGCGACATGGCTCTATTTAACTAAACAGCCGGCATTTTTCCAAGCATTCTTTAACTTTTTATTGCTGATGCCATTTGGCGTTTACTTGCGATATTTTTTAAGAAATCGTAAGTACTGGAAACGTGCATTTATGTTCAGCTTTTTGTTAACATTGTTTTATGAGACAACACAAGTAACAGGTATTTATGGCATCTTTAATTGTGCGTATCGTATTTTTGATGTGGATGATTTAATGCTTAATAGTGTAGGCGCACTTTTTGGCTTCTTATTAGCGCCAATCGTGTGGGCTTTGTTTCCAACACAGGAGGCAGTCGAGGCAAAAGCTGCAGAAGTAGAGAAAAAAGATATTGTTAAGCCCTTATCTATTTTATTAGCTCTTGTACTAGACGTGTGTATGGCTCAGATTATATGGCTCATAGTAGGTGCTGTATTTAGTACTAGTGATATTTTTGAATTTATTGTAAAAATAGTTTTATATACACTGATTTTTGGTGTTGTACCGAGTGTCACACGAGGTGCAACGATTGGTATGAGGGTTATGCGTTTTATGATGACAAGCAGCGACAATACAAAAGACATAGTCGTGCAGTCTTGGCGCCGTTGTGTAGCCATTATAGCGACATTCACTATTTTTGAGATTATTCATATACTAAGCCAAATTAAATTAGATATGGATTCTCCTTTTTATGTACTGCAAATTGTGTTAACAATAGTAACTTTTATAACAGCGTTCTCTTTAAGGCTAGTTATCGCCGTACACGTTGTCCGAGTTATTGTGAGTGGAGGAAAACGCCGATTGTATATTGACGAATATGCAGACTTAGTAGCGACGAGAAAAAAATAAGGGGGTCTTGTACATGAAATACGTAATTATCGGGGGAGATGCGGCTGGAATGTCAGCGGCAATGGAGATTTATCGGAATGTACCGGGGGCAGAGATTACCTCCTTAGAACGTGGATTTATATACTCATATGGGCAATGTGGATTGCCTTATGTTGTAGATGGGCGTATTTCATCGACAAAACGTCTGATCGCTAGAGATGTAGAAACATTCCGTGATAAATATGGCATTGATGCACGCGTTGGGCATGAGGTGGAACAAATTGATGTAGATAAACAGCTTGTTTTGGGTACACAAGCTTCCGGAGAGCCGTTCGAGATAGCATACGATAAGCTGCTTATTGCAACGGGAGCTAATCCTACTATGCCTGTGAAAAAAGGAGCAGATTTAGCGGGCGTACACACCGTAAAAACAATTCCACAACTTGAGGATTTACTGTCAGATTTAACACCTGATATTGAACATGTGACAATCATGGGTGGGGGCTATATCGGACTTGAAATGGCAGAAACCATACATGCTTGTGGCAAAAAGGTGCGTCTTATTCAACGCGGCAGTCATGTTGCAAAAATCCTAGATGAAGAGCTAGCGCAGCATGTACATGATGAAGCAAAAAAGCAGGACATTGAGCTATTGTTAAATACAACCGTGCAGGCGTTTGAGGGCAATGGGCGAGTAGAACGTGTTGTGACAGAGGCTGAGGCGTTGGATACTGATTTAGTGATTGTTGCCACAGGTATTAAACCAAATACGCAATTTTTAGAGGGGACAGGAATTGCACTTGCTAAAAATGGTGCAGTTATCGTCAATCGTCATCTAGAAACTTCTGTTGAAAATATTTATGCCGCAGGTGATTGCGCGACGCATTTCAACATTGTTAAGGAACGCTTAGATTATATACCACTTGGAACAACCGCGAATAAGCAGGGGCGACTAGCAGGCTTGAATATGGCTGGGAAATTTGCGCCATTCCGTGGTATTGTCGGTACGTCTATTGTGAAGTTTTTTAATTTATCAGTAGGAACAACGGGTATTAATGAACGTATGGCAAAAAAGCTTGGCTATGAATATGAAGCATATAAATTATCAGCGCGTCATATCGCAGGCTATTATCCAGGGGCTCAACGACTGTATATTAAAATTGTTGTACGGAAGCGAGATCAGCAGCTGCTTGGTGTACAAATTGTGGGACCAGCAGGAGTCGATAAACGTATCGATGTCTTTGCGACAGCGTTATACAACAAAATGACCTTACCTGATTTACTAGATTTAGATTTAGCATATGCCCCACCATACAATGGCGTATGGGATCCATTACAGCAGGCAGCAAGAATGAATGGGCGTTTGTAGTTATCATGGCGCGTTATAAGGGTATAAGTTTTGAAGGATTCATGCACAATTTTGTGTGTGGGTCTTTTTTTAGTGTCCTCGGAAAGTTAGGCGATAAATTTTAAAAGTACGTCGATAAAATTCAAAAGTTAGGCGATAAAATTCTAAAACGTCGCGATAACTTGTTTTTGATTTAAGGTTGATGTAAGCTTGCGACAATTTTGCTGTAAGTTTGGGGCCGTATACTGTAGACAGAAGGAAGAGGTGAGCGTATATGACGCCATTATTAAAAGTACAAAATGTAGGGAAAAGATATGGCAAGGGCGCGAATACATTTACGGCGCTATCGAATATAACATTTCAAGTAGAAAAAGGTGAGTTTGTTGGTGTAATGGGGCCTTCGGGTGCCGGAAAATCCACTTTGCTAAATGTGTTAGCGACAATTGATACACCAACGACAGGCGATATTGTCATAGGTGATGTAAATTTAGCACGCATGAAAGATACAGAGCTCGCAGATTTTCGTCGAGACAATCTAGGATTTATCTTCCAAGATTATAATTTGCTCGATTCTCTGACGGTGCGTGAAAATATAGTACTACCACTAGCAATTGCGAAGGTACCAACGAAGGAAATAAACGAAAGAGTCAATCGTATAGCTGAGTTGTTTGGTATTCGTGATTTGCTCGATAAATACCCGTACCAAATTTCCGGTGGACAAAAACAACGTACAGCATCATCTCGTGCATTAGTAACGGAACCAAAGCTTATCTTTGCAGACGAACCAACGGGGGCGTTGGATTCAAAATCAGCGACAGATTTATTAGAAAGTTTGAGTGATTTAAATCAATCGCAGGCCTCAACCATTATGATGGTTACGCATGATGCATTTGCGGCAAGTTTCTGCCAACGTATTTTATTCATCCAGGATGGGCAACTTTCTAAAGAAATTCATCGTGGTACACAAACAAGAAAGCAGTTTTTCCAAGAGATTTTACAGGTGCTTTCTAGCATCGGGGGTGGAGTAAATGACGTTATTTAGCTTAGCCCGCAAAAATATACAGCGTAATTTGTCAAATTACTTTTTATATATTGCCTCGATGGTATTTAGTATCGTGATTTACTTTACATTTGTGACATTAAAATATAATGATGATATTTCAGCGTTAAAAGGATCATCGCAGCAAATTAAAGGGTTGATGAGTGCATCATCAGTTGTACTATTATTCTTTATTGTAATTTTTATTGCATATTCGAATTCGTTTTTTATGAAGAAGCGGAAAAAAGAGGTGGCGCTCTATTCGTTACTAGGTGTGCGTAAACAAAAAATTGGCCTAATGCTCTTTTTTGAGAATTTAGTTATTGGGCTGGTATCACTAGTGCTAGGCATTGTCATTGGATTCTTTATGTCGAAGGTTCTACTTACAATCTTGGTACGCCTCATGGGTTACGAGGTCGTAGCGAATTTAACGTTTTCAGCTGAAGCAGTGCTTAATACTGCAGGGATTTTTGCACTGTTGTTCTTATTTACATCATTACAGGGATACCGAGTTATTTATCAGTTTAAGCTGATTGATTTATTCCATGCAGAGAAGCAGGGAGAGAAAATTCCACGTGCTTCATTCGTAGCGGCTATACTTGGGACGGCGCTCATTGCATTTGGCTATTATACAGCGGCTTCGGATATTTTCACGAGTCCAATTTGGCGTTTATTCACAGTACTTGGTACGCCGCTTATGGTTATTGGGGTAACAATTGCGGGAACATATTTACTGTTCCATAGTGTCAGCGTATTTGTCCTTACAGCACTGAAAAAGGCAACGTCTTGGTCATGGCAAGGCTTGAATTTAATTGGCGTATCGCAACTATTGTATCGTATTCGAGCAAATGCAAAATCGCTGTCGATCATTGCGATATTGAGTGCAACGACTATTACAGCAGGTGGTGGCGTTTTTGGAATGTATTACAATACAGAAGCATCAGTACGCCAAATGTTACCAAATACGTTCATGTGGAAAGGCGAGTCTGTAGAGTTTTCGCAAAAGAATGTGCTGTACAATGAATCACTTACTGCGAAAAGCTTACGTGTTGATAATGAATTTGCGTATTTTGAATATACATTATTGAAGGAATCTGATTACAATCGTTTAGCCCAATTGCAGGGAATAGACCGCAAGTTACAAATTGCAGATGGTTCGACAATTTTACTGGATGCTAGTTATGATGAACGTTTTTCACATGATTTTACAGGTGAAAAATTTAAATTGGCAAACGGAGATTCCTTCCATGTCGATGAAATGTATACAGATAGTGTGTTAAACTTTATTGCAGCTGGTACGGTTCTTGTGGTCAATGACAAGGAGTTTGCAGCAGCAAATGCAGACAATATTAAGTTGCAGGTAGTGGGCATGGACAATGACTTAAAGCAATTGGACGTGTCTAATGAAATCTACGAACAGCTTCCAACAGATCAACAAGAGGGATTTTCAAGCGTACCGCAAAGTTATAAAGACAGTTTAGCTACAGTTGGCTCACTGCTATTTGTAGGAAGCTTTTTAGGGCTCGTATTCCTAGCAGCTACTGGAAGCATCATTTACTTTAAAATTTTAACTGAAGCGGAAGAAGATCAGGCAAAATATGCAATTTTAAATAAAATTGGTGTCAACAGCAAGCAAATATTGAAAACTGTTGCAGGGCAGGTTGCCGTGATATTTGGAGCTCCACTCGTTGTGGGCATCGTGCATAGTTCATTTGCGCTGATAGCCTTTTCAAAGTTATTCAATATGGATATGACCAAGCCGGTTATTCTATGGATGGTCGCATATTCAGCAATCTATGGTTTATATTATATCTTTACAGTACGATCATTTTATAAAATTGTGAAACAGGAGGCCAAATAAAATGAAAAAGGTTTTCTTTGGTATTGGAGCATTGTTTATATTGTTCGTGGCAGGTCTAATAGTGCTTATGACAGTTGATTTTAACCGTTTAAATAAAGACACATATTATGTTCATATTACTTCTGATGGTGAATTAGAGGAGTATAAGGCGAGTAACGGAGAGATTTTCGAGTCGTATTGGTACGAGCTTCCAGCTTTTAATGACAAGGGCGACGAAACGACACTGAAGTTTTCTGCGCAGAAAAATTTACGTCATGATGCCTATTTGAAGCTTTACGTGAAAAAAGAAAACGAAGTAACGTCATATGATGAAGTAAAGTTTGAAGATATGCCTGCAAAGGTGCAAAAACTACTAAAATAAAAACTAGCAAGGAGGTGTCTCAGAATTAATTACTGAGACACCTCCTTTCAGACTGAAGACAAACTCTGTTTTTTGAGTTTGTCTTCAGTCTTTTTTCTTTTCAAATAGAAGTATCTATATGAAGCCGTTGATTTCTGCTACGGCAGACGCTTTTCGCGGGCATGGCTTCAGTGTCCTCGTCGCTACGCTTCTGCGGGGCCTTCAGCTCATGCTATTCCCGCAGAAGTCGCCGCCAGCGCTCCAATCAACTAGTGGACGTCTATCAGTGAAAATTATGAACGTCGCTTTCAAAACTCAGCTATATTTGAACAGATTTTCTATCGCATCTTAAAAGAAATTACGGATTAAGGATTATGAGTCCTGACCATGTCTTTATTGATTCGACACATGTGAAAGTGGGTGCAAACAAGCTTAAATTTGAAAAGAAAATCGTGCGCAAGGAAACGCGTGCATATGAGGCAAAACGTCAAGAAGAGCTGAATCAAGAGCGAGTGGACCCATGGAAAATTGAACGTGTATTTGCTACCTTGAATTTGAAGAAGCTAGCTAATTGGATAGTAGAAAATAGTTGATCGTAGCGTACTACTGTCGTTAATAGGGGCTATTATATTTCTGATAAAATTTCAAAAGGTATTCGGAATGTGATTATTCCGAATACCTTTTGTGTGAATGTAAAGTGCACCAGCAACATCCAAGCTCTGTGCATAAGTGTTAGTGAAAGCATTGGCACGTATGTTTTTACTGCGTTTTTGCATCTTGGACAGTTTCTTTTAATTGAATGTTAACCGTTGTCCCTTTTTGTTCTTCGGAAGTAATGGTCACGGATCCTCCATGAGCTTCTATAATATCACGCGCAATAGCAGTACCTAGCCCAGTACCATGTGTTTGTTCAGTATTTGTGCCACGATAGTAGCGTTCAAAAATATGGGCAAGATCTTCAGCGGAAATACCATGGCCATCGTCAGAAATTATAATTGAATTGTCTTCGACAAGGACATGTACAGTTACATCTGGCGGATTGTGGAGCAATGCATTGTGTAAAAAATTCACAATAGCCCGACGCATAAAGTGTATGTCAATACTGTGCTCGATTATGTCAGTGCTGGCATCAAAATCGATTTTGGCCAGCTCGTACTGCGGCATATTGAGTGTATCAATAATGATTTCACGTATAAACTGAACTATGTTAACCTCGGTCAAAGAGAGCGGTAACTGCTGATGTCTTAGTCGCATCGTTAAGTTTAAATCATCGAGTAAATCTTGCATATGCAATGACTGTTTTTCTATAATGCGTACGTATTCGATCTGCTCGTTGGGCGTTAATCTCCCATCATTTAATAGCTCGGCATAACCCCGAATGGAAGCAAGTGGTGTTTTCATATCGTGTGAGACATTACTAATCCATTCCTCCCGCATTATCTCCAACTGTTTGCGCTCCTGCTCATGTGCAGCCAGCTCACTCGACACCTCATTTAAATTTTCAAAAACAGGCTGATAGACACCCTTCGGCATTTTAATGGGCATATGCTTGTGATTTTTTAAATGTTGAATGCGTTCAATCATGGCATAGAGAGGCTTAGTTAAAGCGCGGCCGAATAGCCAGCCAACGAGAGTCGCCACAAGTAAATCAGCCAAGACGATAAGTAGCCCGTATTTTCCGATAAGTTGTAAAGTCGACTCTCCAGAAAAGTGAGCAACATACCTTGAAACGCCGCTACCTTTAATACCAATTAAATAGTTGATATCGCTTTTACTTTTACTTCCTACATAAACTGTTGTGTCAATATCGTATTCCTTATATTTGTAAACTTGAATTAAATCCACAGGTGCATAATGAGAAAGAGCATTTTCAGGGGCGAAATGTGAAGCAATGACTTGGCCATTTGGATCAAGCAATTGTATCCATGCATTTCGTTGATGCAACTGTTGTAGCCCTTCTTTGTCGATATTACCACTTTCATCAATATACTGTTGGAATGCACGGACAAAGGTTTCGTCTGTAGCTGCAGTTGTACTATCAAATTTACTTGCCTGCTGATAGATAATGAGGCCAATCAGAATGGCAGTATTAACAAAAATAACGATGATGACAATGGATATCACTGAAAATAGAAAGCGAGCTGTTAGTCGCCACTTCATGTTTGCGCCACTTTCGGAATAATAAACTTATAGCCGAGTCCTTTGACGGTTGTGATGAAAACAGGTTTCGATGCATCGCTTTCAATTTTCTCACGGAGTCTTCGAATGTGCACCATGACAGTGTTGTCAGAGCCAAAGAAATCCTCCCCCCATACACGCTCAAACAGTGTTTCCTTGCTTAAAATGCGATTTGGATTGTGCAGAAAGCAGGCCATTAAACCAATTTCTTTAGCGGTAAGTTCTAGTAAAGTACCGTCCTTATGTACTTCCGTCTCATCACCATTTAGCAGAAAGGGTCCAACCTGTAAGGCTTGCAATGTAGTAGTTGCCGGAGCATCCTGTGTCTGGTAGCCAGCTCTGCGTAGCTGTGCCTTTACACGGTAGGCTACCTCCTTTGGGCTAAAGGGCTTTGTAATATAATCATCGCCCCCAATGGCAAGGCCTAAAATTTTATCTATTTCCTCTGTTTTAGCAGACATGAAAAGCACAGGTACATGTGATATTTCTCGAATACGTCGACATAAATCGTACCCTTCACCGTCTGGTAGCATCACGTCGAGTAACACGATATTTGGGGAATTCTGTTGAAAACTCGTCCAGGCTTCGGTAATTGAGCCAGCTGTATGGATGTGCTTGAAGCCCTCTTTTTGGAGACTCATCTTTAGTAGATTTGCTAAATCTGCCTCATCATCCACGACTAAAATAATTGGTTCCTGCATGCTTTCATACGCCCTTTCGTTTTTATAATTGATGTTCATATCCTATAGAACATAAAGAATAGCGCATAGCTTGAATTTTTGGAAGTAGCTAGCACATTTATTTATTATGAGCTTTATTATAAATGAAACTTGTTAGGAAGACGAAATGTGGTGGCATGTACACGGGTACTAAAAATAAATGAGAGTTTTAGCCAGTGAGCTTCGATATAGTTAGTGAAAAAGGATTTGAACAAAAATAAAGGAGGCGAGGATATGAAGTGTAATGCTAAAAATTTTATTCGTCGTTTACAAAATCAAAAGGAAGATGCCCTTGAATACGTTATTGAACATTATTCAGGTTTTGTGCACGCTATTGCCTTTAAAGTGTTGGCTGACATTAGTAAAGATGCTGTCGAGGACTGTGTGAATGATGTGTTTTTAGCAGTTTGGCAAAATGCACAGCACTTTAAAGGGGAGCCGATCGATTTCAAAAAATGGATGGGAATGCTGACAAAATATAAAGCCATTGACGTATTTCGCAAGCTGGAAAAACAGCAAGCACGTGAGCATAATGACAAGGAACTTGCTCAAAAACCAGATTTAGGAGACGTGCAAGAGGAACTTGTGAAAAAAGAGCAAAGAAACGAATTACTGTTGGCAATTAGTCATTTAGAAAGTATCGATCGAGATATTTTTATGATGAAATACTATTTACACTTATCCACTATGGAGATTGCAGAGGCCTTGCATTTATCGAAGGCAGCTGTTGAAAATCGACTTTACCGTGGGAAGAAAAAGTTAGCGAAGACAGTTCAGCTTAAGGAGGCGTTAACATGACGACGAAAAACCATAAAGATTGGTTAGATCTAGACGTGGACTCAATTGAACCGATGGAATTATCTCCAACGCAGAAGGTGCAGCTAAAACAAATTATTTTAAACAATAACACGAAAAAGCGTACAGCGAAATGGTTGCGCAATTTAGCGGCAGCGGCAATTATAGGTGTGAGTGCTGTGACAACTATAAATTTTACTTTTCCAACACTTGCCACGCAAATTCCATTTATGAAAAATATCGTTAGCTACTTTGATAATAACCATACAATGTTTGAGAATTTTGAGAACTACGCGACGGAAATTGGACAAGTGCAAACGAGTAACGGCATATCAATGATGATTGAAAGTGCTGTGTATGATGGGACGTCAGTTACGATTTCCTATGCGCTTGAAACAGAGATTGATTTAGGGCCAAATCCACGTTTTAGCATGCATGGATTAGATATAAAAAATTCGAAAGGTATTGGCGCTCACGGCACTATTCAAAAGGTGAGTGATACGAATTATGTTGGACTCGAAAAAATAACACCACATTTTGATAAGGAAGTGCCGGATGAAATTGAAATACTGTGGAGGCCTCAAGTTTTTACTGATAGGAGTAAAAAAGGAGATGTAACAGAAGTGAAGGGGGACTGGGCTTTCCAATTTAAAGTGCCAAAACTTGTAGAGGACTTACAGCTAGTAAATGAAACCGTTACAAATCATGGTGTTACAGCTCGATTTACAGCACTTGCAAAAAATGATTTGTCGACAGTCATTCATTACGAGCATAATGTTGAGCCAGAGATAGTAAAGAAATGGCCGTATATTGATATTCAATTTGAAGAAATACGTGATAATCTAGGCAACATTTATATAGTCGATTCAAATGGTAGTCAAAGCTCTGATTATGGTATTTATACGAAGTCGAGTGGCACTGTACAAGCGATCGACCCTGCAGCAACATCCATTACAATTGTGCCGGAAATCTACTTCTCTTTAGGCTCAGGAAAAGGTTTGGAGGGAAAAAAAATGGACCCTGTGACAATCCATTTACAATAATCTAATTTTAGGTCATTTGTGTATAAACGTACACAAAGACCTTTATTTATATGAAACTTTCCAGGGAGCCCAAGCGTAGTAATAGTAATAACAATCCAGGAGGAATGACGATGTTCAAAAAAATAGCAGCAGAAGCACTAGGGCTTTCAGATATTGGGGTAGTCGTATCTCATGAAGATTTTGACAAAACAGATGCAGATGATTTTATTCTGCATGAAATTGACGAGAAAATCTATTTTTTAATTAAGACAAAAGCAGATGAATATTGCTTTACAAACCGTGCCCTCATCCATGTAGATGGTGAAAATGCGATGAGTAAAAAGCGCTTATTGCGTCGCTATGACTATTCAATGTTTAAAATTAGTGAGGTTTTACTCGAAACAGCAGGAACTATTGATCTCGATGTCGAAATTAAGTTTACAATCGGCAATAATACACTTTCAATTGACATTCATAAGCGTTTTATTGACGAAATTAAGGATTTGTATAAGGCGTTACATGCCATTAGTTACGAGCAAAAGCAAGATGCATACAAGTTTAGTGTAGCTGAGCAGAGCCTTACTATTGCCTCAGCATCAATGGGACGCATTGGTAATGATAATATATCACCAGCTTCGTCATTCAAAGAAATTACAAGCTTCGCAAGTAAATGGATGATAGACCATAAAGAAAAGTATGTTAAGGAAGACTTCTCACATATTTTTGATTTGTACATTAATAAATAATGATTATAGCTCTCTGCTCGTTTAAGTAGAGAGCTCTCTTTTACCCTTATTCAGGGAGTAAATGACTACATATAAAAATTTTTGGAATTGGAGAGTGGTTAATCATGATAACCGAATTGCAAGTACATGAGAAAATGAAACAATCGGAAAATGAGGATATGGTACAGCAAGTGCAAGCTGTCGAAACATTATTTGTCAATGAGTTCATCGACGGTATTTTAGATCCGCAACAAAAAATGCTTGGCCCAGTAAAGAATGGGGGTACAATCATTGCAAATACAACCCCAGGATGTTGGGGACCAATGCTGACCCCTACGATTCGTGGAGGACACGAAGTAACGAAGCCTGTTTTTGTAGAAGGTGCTGAGGTGGGCGATGCCATCGTGATTACAATTAAATCAATTCAGGTAACGTCTCTTGCAACGGCTTCGGGGCATGATGAGGCAATCATCGATCGTTTTATTGGCGATCCTTTCGTGTCAGTAAAATGTCCAGGTTGTGGTAAGCTCCACCCAAGTACTGTAGTAAGAGGTGTTGGTCCACAGGCAATTCGTTGTTCAACCTGTGATACAGAAACCGCACCATTTAAAATGACCAATGGTTATACAATGGCACTAGATCAAAAGGGCAATATCGGTGTGACAGTTGGTCGAGAAGGCGCTCGTCGTATTGCACTCGATGCTAAAAACTATATGCGGACACCTGAAAATTCTGTGCAAAATCCAGTGGTAGCTTTGGCGCCAAGTGATTTAGTAGGTGTTATGGCAAGAATGCGTCCGTTTTTAGGGCAGCTTGGAACAACACCTTCGAAGGCGATGCCGGACTCACATAATGCTGGCGATTTTGGGACGTTCTTAATTGGTGCGCCGCATGAATATGCATTTACACAGGCTGAACTAGATACACATCGAACAGATGGGCATATGGATATTAGCCGCGTACGCGAGGGAGCGACAATTATTTGTCCTGTAAAGGTACCTGGTGGCGGTGTGTATATTGGTGATATGCATGCGATGCAGGGTGATGGAGAAATTGCTGGGCATACAACAGATGTAGCAGGCATTGTTCAGCTTCAGGTGAATGTTTTGAAGAAAGTGACATTAGAAGGTCCAATTATCTTACCGAACGAAGAAGATTTGCCATACACAGCGAAGCCTTTTACAAAAGAAGAAAAGCGACGAGCCCGTGAACTAGCAGAGGAATTCGGTGTCAAACAGGTGGAGGAAGCTTTCCCTGTAGCAGTTGTAGGATCAGGAACAACATTAAATGAGGCAACAGATAATGCAATTAGCCGGGCTGCACGGTTATTCGAGATGAGCGAGCCGGAGGTCATGAATCGTGCGACGATTACAGGATCTATTGAAATCGGTCGTCATCCTGGCGTAGTAACGGCAACCTTCCAAGTGCCGAAAACGGTGCTGAAGAAAGCGCGAATTTTTAAACCAGTGAAAAAACAATATGATTAATACAAAGCCTGCCTTTAGTGGTAGGCTTTTTTCTTTGAAAGTAGAAGTGTAGAATCTATATGAACCCGTTGCTTTGCGCTACGGCGGACGCTTTTCGCAGACTCCTCATCGCTCCGCTCCTGCGAGGTCTTCAGCTCATGCTATTCCCGCAGAAGTCGCCGCCTGCGCTCCAATCAACTAGTGTGCGTCTATCGGTAAAAATTATGAATGTTACTTTCAAGACTCAGCTATATTTGAACAGATTTCTATCTCATCTTAAAAGAAATTGCGGATCAAAGATTATGGAGCTCTGACCAAGTCTTTATTGATTTGACACATATGAAAGTGCATGCGAACAAGCGTAAATTTGAAAAGAAAATCGTCCGTATGAGGCAAAACGCCAAGAAGAGCGGAATCAAGATCGAGTAGACGAAGGAAAGAAACCTTTTTTCACCAGAGCAGTTTGAAAAAGAAGAAATGCAAGAAATCAAGGTGAGTACGATAGACCGAGAGTCGCTACTATGTAATTGCGTTGGACAGCCTTAAGAGGGATTAAAATTGTCCATGCATGCGATGCTTACTTTTGCTGCTATGAATTTGAAGAGGCTAGCTAATTGGACATGGCAAAGTCCAAAAATGGAAGAAAACTGTTGCTTGTAGCGTACTACTGTCGTTAATAGGGGCTATTTGTAACTAATATTGCAAAAGGTATTCGGCATGTAATCATTGCGAACACCTTTTGCATGTTGAACATGGATAAAAAATATAAGCACTGTAAGATATCTCTCGGGTAATTGATAGAGTTGCTCGTATAGTTTAATTTTGTCTAAAATATGACAAATGGAAATTGAATTCTATTTATTAGCTGATATAATAGGAAATGCTCAGAAAAGATTAAAAAAAGACTATGTTCGACAGAATTATTGTAAATAAAGGATGGCGGGTAATGGCAGATTTCGTACGTTTGCAGGAAAAAGAAGAAAAAGATCATCGAATAAAAACATACATATCCAAAATGAATGGAGGGGGGCATGCTCCCTCAAGAACAAATTTTGCTGATGCTGCAACAGGCGCGTTTGGTGGACTAATATGTATTTTTGTATTGCTTTGTTTAACAAACTACACAGGAGCACCATGGTTAATGGCGTCGCTTGGAGGCAGCTGTGTTCTTGTATTTGTTGTATGGAATGCTCCTCTATCGCAACCACGAAATATTATTGGAGGTCATTTTATATCGGCGGTTATTGGGTTGTCTATGTATTCTTTGTTAGGCTCAGGTATTATCTCCATTAGCTTGGGGGTGGGGTTAACAATCTTTTGTATGGCATTTTCAGGGGTAATACATCCCCCAGCTGGAGCAAACCCGATTATAATTATTTTAGGAGGCTACGGCTGGAGCTATTTAGTCATGCCTGTACTAATCGGCGCCCTAATTATTGTGATTTTTGGATTGCTGATAAATAATTTACGAGACACTCGAAAATATCCAATGTTTTGGTGAAATTTTTAAGAGGGAAGTGCGGTTTTGGTGTAGTAAAAAATTTTGCGCCTGCCACTTCGTTTTCGGTGCAGAAAAAAGTGTCTCAGCTGAGACACTTTTTTTGTAACTATTTTTTATGCTGTACGTCTACTGCTAGGAGAATGTGTTGTTCTCGTTTTCAATTGGGGATGTATAACTTTTTTGAAGTTATACATGTACATAGGCGATGAGCTATTTGTGACGATGCGATTGGGCTACCAACTTATGAGCGACTGTCCAATGGGCTCATTTGCCTTTTTTTCAATGGGGCCAAGAATGTAACAAGCCATCTAAGGGTGCATACGCATGCTTTTAGATGGTTTTTTTATGTTATTTTATTGATTTTGAACAAATGCTTGTGCACTTTTGTTTGGCATATCAAATATTTTTTAGCATATGTTGGATAGGATTTGTTATATTGGAGAAAGAGTGTTCAAGATTTATAGGAACGTATTTTTACATGACAGGGGAAGATCTTTGTTGGGAGAATTTGATGGGGGGCTCCGGTTGTATGCTGTTGGATTGTGATGAGCAGTTATTCATAACATATAGTGAAAGTGGCGAAAAGGGTGCAGAAAAATTACTTTCAAAATGGGCAGAAATCAACACACAAACGGATCCAAAAATACTAGGCACTACACTGTCGCCAAACTTATTTTTGGTTAATGAGGAAGCGGCAATGAATATTGCTTTTTCGACAGCCCGAAAATACTGGGGACGAGTATCTGCAGATCTGCAACTTTTTTTTGAAAAGCATGGCTTTGATGAAAAATTTGTACATGATCGACTCAATACTTTTTTTTATACGCAAAAAGGGAAAGAAACATTTTTTGAGCAACTTTTCGCACAGCATACAATGGACTTAGAGCGGTTAATCTGGCTTATTTTCGGAAAGCGTTGGCAGGTAACGTTGCCTGTAGATGACTTACAAACAATATTTTTATATAAATTTAAAGATGAATATTTTGTGCATATGATATATAAAGAAGAAGCTTTATTTTGGCACTGGCTTTTTACAAAAAAAGTTTATTCACTGCTTATCCACAGACCATTAGAACAATTCACATTTATCCACGAAATGATGCGCCATTTCGAACATTCGGCGCAAATAACTTATGCACATGTGAATAACTTTGTGCATAATTACAGAAAAAATCTGGATAAGTGCATAACTTATGTGGATAAACATAATGCAAGTTGTTTGGCAAAAAAACAACTGCGTCTTTATCAAATTGTGACTCACTATCGTTTGTCGTCAGGGGATTATCAAAGTGTGAAGGCATTGATTACTTCTTTTGAAGGAGATTGGCGCTATTCAATGTATGCATTAACGGAAAAAGAGAAAGTACTGATTGCGTACATTTTATTGCATATGGGGCATGAGGAGCAGAATTATGAGATGGTTATTCATTATGGAGAGTACTTATTAGAGGATGAACGACTGAATAATTACGCAATAGAAATTATGCTAGAATATAAGGATTTACTGCCTAATCGAAAGCCAACACCACCGGCTATTATAAAAAATTATGCACTAAATTATCTAGAAAATTTGTACGCTGTATTACTTGATAATTATGTGAAAATGGCACGTTATCAAGAAGGGCTAACGCTTATTAAAGAAAATGTGTTGGCATCCAATAAAAAAATACATGCAGCTTTAGTGCAACAAAACTTTAGTAATGAGCAATTTATCGCAATTGAGGCATCAGTTCAGCAAGATATTGCCCTACAAGTTAACAATTCGTTGCAACATATTGGTCTATCTGTCGAAGAATGGCGTCAAAATTACCGTAAGCCAGATGCACCTTATTATTTGGTAGCTCAGAGCGCATCTTTACACATGTTGAATATTTTGAAGGTTTTATTTGTGACTGAACAGTATGAGCTATTTGAAAAATTGATGGAAGTATATAAAAAATATTTACTCAATGATGATCATTTTGGGAAGTTACGAATGTTTATCAGTGCTTATGTATAATGTTACAAAAAAGAGTGCCTAATGCGTCATATAAAGACGTCATTAGACACTCTCTTTTTATTCTAAAACACCGTTTTCTTGTAGAGCAGCAATTTTCTCAGCACTGTAGCCTAGTGCTAACAGAAGTTCTTCATTATGTTCGCCAAGTTTAGCACCAACATGTTTATACACAGGCTTGTAACCATCAAATTTAAAAGCAGAAGCAATTTGTTTTTGTGTCGTGCCGTCTTTCTTTGGAATATCAACAATCATATCACGAGCTTGTAGCTGTGGATGCTTACATGCCTCTGGAAAGGTTAACACGGGTTCTACACAACCTTCGAAATTTTCGTTAAAAACTTCAAGCCATTCTTCATAGGTTTTTGATAAAAATGCATCGTGCACTGCCTCTTTAAAACGTATTTGTGTATAGTACGAATCATTAAAAGTGTTATCAATCAACTCAGGAATATCAAGTGCCTCGCAAAGTAGTTTACGGAATTGCGGCTCTAGGCTTCCTACTGAGAAAAAGCGACCATCCTTTGTTTTGTAGAAATCGTAATAGCTGCCGCCGTTTAAAATTTCTTGCTCAGGCTGTGGCACACGATCTCCACCTATATAAGCCGAACCATACATAGCATTAAGTGAAAAAACAGCATCAGTCATACTAATGTCGACATACTGCCCTTCTCCTGTTTTTTCACGGTGTAAGGCAGCTGCAAGTACCCCGATTGCTGCGTGCATCGTACCACCTGCAATATCTGCCAGCTGAACGCCCATTGAGACAGGCTTTTTGTCTTTATGACGAGAGTAATCGAGAACGCCTGCAAGTGATAGATAGTTGTTATCATGTCCTGGCCGATTGCTATATGGGCCAGTCTGACCATAGCCTGTAATAGCACAATAAATTAGCTTAGGATTCACTTCTTTTAACGCCTCATAGCCGATGCCAAGACGTTCCATCACCCCAGGGCGGAATCCTTCAATAATTACGTCGTACTCTTGTACAAGAGACTTTACGATTTCTACAGCCTCTGGTGATTTTAAATTCAAAGTAAGCGACTTTTTGGAACGGTTCAAATGTTGGTGAATATACGCCTCATGGTCTTCATCGTATGGAGGCATAATACGTGTTAAATCTACGCGCTTAGAAGATTCAACGTGAATGACCTCAGCGCCAAGGTCAGCAAATATCATTGTTGCCATTGGTCCTGGTAGTAATGCAGAAAAATCGAGAATTTTTAACCCCTTTAAAATACCCAAATCTCCCAACCCCTTTTTGTGTAGGCTACAAAAGTCCAAACATTTTGTAGCGCTTTTCTCATTATCCCCATATTGTGAAAAGCGTGTTTTACTACATTCTGTATTAATACAGAATATTATAAATTTATCAGTATTATAACAGAAATATAATTAGATTGACTATGTTAAATTTCATTATAAAATAATTTGTCAGAAAATTATATGTCAGCATAACAATAAAAGTAAAAAAATTTAGAATATAGATTTTCTGGCAAAATTCAGACAATAAATAGCCGTTATTTGAATATTCAGTCTCGAAATAGAGTTTGTCTTATTAAATATGAACCCGTTAATTTCCGCTACGGCGGGCGCATTTCGCAGGCACGGCTTCAGTCTCCTCGTCGCTACGCTTCTGCGGGGCCTTCAGCTCATGCTAATCCCGCAGAAGTCGCCGCCTGCGCTCCAATCAACTAGTGGACGTCTATAAATGATTGAGGTGATGGATAGGGTGAAGAAATATAAATAATGAACGACATCAATTAGAAGTGCTGACAGTTGACCAAATGGTGCCGGAAGATCATTTAGTACGCAAATTGTAATTTATATGAACCCGTTGATTTCCGCTACGGCGGGCGCTTTTCGCTGGCACGGCTTCAGTCTCCTCGTCGCTACGCTTCTGCGGGGTCTTCAGCTCATGCTAATCCCGCAGAAGTCGCCGCCTGCGCTCCATATCAACTAGTGGACGTCTATAAATGATTGAGGTGATGGATAAACATAAATAATGAACGACAACAATAGGCTTATGAAAAATCGATAATAGTACCTTTACTCGGAATAGAAATTAATGGTGTAATACGGAGCTCCATTATCCTTAAAAGAAACCCCAACAAAAACGTGTGTAAATTCTTTTCTTAAAATATTTCTCCGATGTCCTGCTGAATTCATCAACGCTTCATGGGCAAAGATGCTATTAAACTGACCGTAAGCAATATTCTCTCCATACCAATAGAAGTTTACCCCACCAGCCACTAGGCGATCATTGGAATGATTTCCTAGGTGATCCTCATGACTAAAGAAATTATGTGTAATCATATTACTACTATGCTGACGAGCAATATGATTATAATTTTTTTCATAGATAAGGGGCTGTAATCCTTCTGTTACACGATTGTGGTTAATGAGTGTAAACATCAATTCTTCCAGTCCTGTGCGCAGTGCTTCTGAAGGGGAATTATAATAACCAGGCTTGGACATTTCAGTTGTAGTGGATACCCACGTAACGGAACGAACAATACCGTTTTTATGCAAATCATAGAAAAACGTGACATAGTTTTGATTAATTAGATAAGTCCCATGGGTAAGGTTGCCTGCTTGATCATTATAATTAAGCAAATAACTCGTGTTATGTCGGTGAATTGCTGTGAGAGGCAAGCCGTATTTCTTTTCTACAGCGGTGCGATTAGCACCAATCTGAATCCCAAAAATGTTATACCCAATGCGTGTTTCATAGCCACCAACCTTTTTATCATGTTGTGTGCCAACAAGATAAAATTGAGCGTCATCATCATAAAAACGATTCCACACCATATCATATTCACTTTGGTAGCACGCAAGCGGTAGAGGCTTAAAAGGCGGAATTTTGTTTCCTGCCAATTTTGTAGACGACGCTTTCTTTTGAATCAGAGAAGCGTTCCCCAAAAAAGCCATGCTGAAGCTGAAAAGCAATGGAGCAGTTCTACGTAACATTTAAATCAAACCCTCTTGTGTAAAATTACAAATCATATCAAAAAAGTATCGAAAATAGAGTAGCTTTATAGATATAAAATTACTACATTTCTACCTGTTATACGATATAAAGATTTTGGTATTTCTCCTACTATATGACTTTGGTTATAGAGTTATCTGAGAAAAAACACGATTTTGACATATTCCCTTCTGAAAAAAACAAGGTAGTATGCTTAATTGGGAATATTTTGTGCTTTAATAGATGAATAGAGAAAATATTTGGTTTTTATCGTGAAGAGATAGTCGCGATGAAAAGAAATACTATAAATAGGGGTAAAGAATAGAAATGAAATCAAGACAAATAAAATTGAAGCATTTGATTATGGGTGTGGCGATGGCTGCATTCTTCTTCACTAGTATAGGTAGCATTTGGAGCGGCTATCGAATGAATGTCGATTCCATAAAGGAAAATTCTCTAGAAACGAACCGTGTATATGCGCAAAAGTTAGCGACAACTGCTAGTTCTTATTTAGAAGAGTCATTTCAGATTTTAGGATATAGTGCCGGAACCATCGTGTCTAAAATGAATGACGAAACTGCGTTAAATGAAGTAACCGAACGACTGAAAATGCAAAATAATATGTTCAATTCGGTGCTTGTAACCAATGCAGACGGTCTTGTGTTATCAGTTTCTCCTCCCTCTGTAGAAGTGAAGGGGGAAGTGTTAACCTCTGTAGGGGCTAAAGAAGCATTATCTAAGAAGATTCCCCTTGTGTCCAAGCCTTATGAGGGACTAACAGGACGACTCATCATTTTTATTTCGTATCCGATTTTTTCAGAGACGGATGAATACTTAGGGATGGTAGCTGGGACAATTTTTTTGAAGGAGCAAAACGTCTTTTATTCCCTCCTTGGGGAGCATTTTTATCATGATGGTTCATATGTGTATGTAGTGGATGCGGATGGTCGTGTTATTTATCATCAGGACCCTAGTCGCATTAATGATATCGCGATAGAAAATAAAGTTGTTCAGGCGGTTGTTGCTGGAAAGAGCGGGTCACGGTTAATTGTAAATACAAAAGGCGTTAAGATGCTTGCAGGCTATAGTACAGTTCCGTTAGCAGGGTGGGGTGTCGTCTCACAGCGACCATTAAATGTTGCATTAGAACCGTCATTCGATCGTGTACAGGATGTAGGAATAAAAGCGTTACCTCTTATGTTGGTATCTATTATTATTGTACTTTGGGCAGCCGCACGTATTGCACATCCATTGCAGCAATTAGCGACCTTAACAGAGGAGAGCTTGGATAAGAAAAATGTAGAAGGGTTAAAATCCGTTCGCAGTTGGTATTTTGAAGCCTATTATTTGAAAAGTGCGCTTGTCCGAAGCTTGTCGTTTTTACAGGGACAAGTGTCGTATTTTAAGGATCAATCCACGACTGATCCTTTAACAGGTGTCACGAATCGCCGGACAATGGATACCGTGTTAGCAAAATGGCGGGAAGAAAAATTACCACATGCAATTATTTTGTTGGACTTGGATTATTTTAAGAGTGTCAATGATACGTATGGCCATGCTGTGGGGGATAAGGTACTCCAATATTTAGCCAACAATATGAAGGCCGTAGCACGAGAGGGAGATATTTGCTGTCGCTACGGTGGTGAAGAATTTATTATGCTATTGCCAAATACAACATCTGAAGAAGCGGTACAAGTTGCTGAGCAACTACGTGAAACTTTAGCTAATTCCATTAGTCCATGTGGTCGTCCAGTGACGTTATCAGCAGGGATTGCCGTGTATCCACAAATGGCCAATACAACAGAAAGGCTTATCGAGGCTGCAGATAGTGCACTGTATCTCGCAAAACAAACTGGACGAAATCGAGTCTTAGTAGTACACCAAGAAAAAATATAAAATAATGAAGATAAACAGGCTTACATCTGTAATTATTGGGGTACATGATTAATGCGACGGACATTTGGGCAAGCTATTTTTAGTCATTCGCCATATGACTCAAAAACTTCGCTCAAATAATACGTAAACTCGGGACACATCTCTCGATCGACTTGGCAAGACGTAAGGTTATCCCCCTTTCCCTTATGACAACACAAGGACGACTAGATGTATGCCTATATATCGTAAAGGCCAAGAGAGCACCGATGCTTCTTGGCTTTTTATAATACATAAAAGTAATTTCAAGACAGCTCTTTCCGGTTTAATATAGGTTAAATTATATTTTTTACTTCAGATTGAATAAATTGAAATATGGGAAATGATAAGTGGTTGGTTAGTAGGCGGTTTGGATTGCTGTGACGTACAGTGTCCAAACTGTTTTTTTTGTTGGCTATAATCGACAGCTTTATTCCTCGAGTGCAGTGTGGGAGAAAACCTACTTACACTAAGGATAATATCAATGCTTTTCCTCTCATTATTTTAGAATTATCTATGAAGG
This sequence comes from Lysinibacillus sphaericus OT4b.31, assembly GCF_000392615.1. Classification (GTDB taxonomy): domain Bacteria; phylum Bacillota; class Bacilli; order Bacillales_A; family Planococcaceae; genus Lysinibacillus; species Lysinibacillus sphaericus_B. Next base: position 672,342 of record NZ_KB933398.1, read on the forward strand.
TACGCTATCAACCTGTCGATATAAAGGGTATGATGAAAATAATATTGCACGCATCAATCTTTAATCGAAAGGAAGAGTGAGATGGATAAAACAAAAATCCAAAAAGTAAATAAGGCGCTTATTGCGACAGTTTTTGCTACAAGTGGAATTGCGGTTGTGATACCCCCACCGCAAAAGGTAGCAGCTGCTACTTCACCCTTTATAGATATTAATCAGTATTCTAGCCATTATGAAAATATTTTAAAATTATACTCTCAGGGCGCCATTAGTGGGTTTGCAGACAAAACTTTTCGTCCAAACCAAAATGTAACGCGAGGCCAAGCTGCTAAAATGCTGGCGACGGTTTTAAAATTAGATGTAAGAAACGTCGAAGACCCTTACTTTAAAGATGTTCCAAAAAGTAACGAATACTATAAGTATGTTGCTGCTCTTCAAAATGCAGGAATTATGTCTGGCTATTCAAACGGAACATTCATGCCAAATGAAGTTATAACGCGTGGGCAATTAGCGAAAATTTTAGTGCTGGGCTTTAAATTTGAAGTGGCTTCTAATTACAATCACAGTTTCCAAGATGTGAATAGTCAAACGAGTAACGCAGCCTATATTCAAACTTTAGTAGATTTACAGGTTACTGAAGGGACAACGCCTGTCACATTCTCTCCATTTAATGCGGTAACTCGAGGACAAATTGCGTCTTTCATTGTTCGTTCTCAAGACAAAAAGAGTAATGCAACATCGTACAAAGTTACAGGTGTTGAAGACGACATTATCTACATAAATGCTGAACCATACACAGTGCCAGAAAGTCTTTCTCATATTTTTAACGAGTATAATGCAGACGTGCTAAAGGGTGCCCTTATTGAGGGGGACCTCTCAGGTAAAACGCTGTACTCTGTATCCAAGTTAACGTTAAATGCGAGCGGAACCAGTTCCAGATTCTTAGAGCTAGATGGAGAAAACGGATCCTTTGGTGCGACAATCGTTGTTAATGGCAACTATATTGAATTTTCTAATGTAACATTGACTGGTACAATGCTTGTTAACGAAACAGTACGCCCACCTTTACATTTAGATGTTTCAAGCTATAAGCCATTATCCATTGGTCGTGTGGCAAGCAATAATGTCTCATTTATCAACTGGTCTAACCCTGAAAAACCAGAAGAGGATAATTCGACAAATAGTAATCCATCAACAGATCTTCAAAATTGGACAGATCAGAACCCTGATAAAGACAAGCCATTTGTCAACTGGTCAAAAGATAAAGTGACGATGAAAAATGTTGAAAAGCACATCGAATTTTACAATAGCTCGGTGTCACGCCTTGTCGTGTCTCAAAGTGGTACGAAAATCGAAACGAATACGAAATTACCACGTGTAGATATTATCGGGAATGTTCGTGAATTTGAAATTCAAGGAAATATTGGCACGCTCAACCTCGATACAGAAACAAAGCTGACAATATACGGTAATGGTAATATCGACTGGATCAATTACAATAGCTTTACGGATTTAGAGCTGTACATAGATGGTCGAGTAGGTACGTTATACGTTGATAATGCCTATGGTTGGGTTGATATTGGCGACTATACGTATATTGACAAAGTTATTATTCCGAAGGGCGAATCACCGAATAATATATTTGATGACTTCCTAGAAGACAAAGATAACGTAGGGAGTATTACAGACCCAGACGGCAAACCGATTGATAAGGACGATATAGACAATCAAAAACCGTCAGATAAAACGAAACCAATTATTAGCATCTCAGGTGTCAAGGTACTGAACGGCAGTGAAATTCAAGCAGACTTCCACTCCAACGAAGTCGGTACGTACTACTATATTGTCCGTGAAAAAGACGCTGAAACACCAACGAAACGAGAAATGGTGAACCGACATTCTGTTGAGAATGTGGCGAGTGGAACAGGTGCAGCAGTGAATGGCACGAATAGCATTAAAGTATCTAATTTAGGCGAGAAAAAAGAATATGTCATCTACGTGATGGTAGTCGACGGTGCGAAAAATGCTTCCGACATTGTATCGCAAGCATTCCAAATGAAGGATGCATCACCACCGAAAGTGAGTAGCTTAACCGTGTTACCTCTTCATGGTGGTAAACGGGCTGAAATGAAATTCGTCGCAAGTGAGCCTGGAGACTACTATTACTATGTACGTAAGAAAACAACCGCAGCAGATCCGACAACCGCAGATATCATTGCCAACCCATCAGGAAAAGGTAAGGCAGTTGCAGGTGAACTAGCAATTACAGAAATTCTAACAGGCTTAGAGGCTGAAACAGATTATCAACTTTATGTAGTAATGAAGGACAATTCTGGTAATAACTCGGTAGATCCGATTCCAAAAGAGGCTATAAAAGAATTCAAGACAGGTGCTTTAGATAACATTCCACCATATGTCGTAGGTGGAGAATTATATTTACTTGATGACATTAAAAATGAATTTTATGTAACAGTAAATGAAGAACTAGATCCTGTTTCTGCTGAAAATGTGGAGAACTATGAGCTTTCAGGAACAGGTATTATTAATGCAGGTTTACAAAAACCAATTCGTCCTGAAAAAGTAATTTATAATAAATCTCAAAAGAGATTAACTTTCACAATCCCCTCACTAACAGGCTTTGTGAATGGGGATAACTTAGTAGTAACAATTTCGCCAAATGTTAAAGATTTAGCAGACAATGAATTTGAAAACATTAATAATGTACTGCCAACAAATGTTCCAAGAAATACAGCTGAATATATTCATAAAGATGGCGAGTGGCCATATTTAACAATTATCGGTGAACCTGCCATTAATGCGGAAAAAGATCAAACAATTGTAGAGTTTAATGCTACAAAAGCAGGTACATATCATTATTTAATTATGGAGTCAGGCTTAGAGCTAACACGTGATGATCGCCTGCGTCTAATTGAAGCTGTTCAAACAAATGCAACAACATTTAAAGTAGCTACTGCAGATGTGGCTATTGTTGGTAGTGGGGGCAATCAACCAGCGCAATTAGGAAAACAAAAGAAACCAATCCCATTACCAAATACAACACCCCCTTTAGATCCATTTAAGAGCTATTCAATTTATATGGTGTTACGCGATCGTTCAGGGAACGTATCTGACATTCAAACAAAACATGTTATTGATGACCGAACATCACCGAAAATAGAAAATACTTCTATAAAAATAGCGGAGGATGACACGAAAGCTACTTTTAAATTCCTTTCAGATGAAGAGGGAACGTATCACTATATCTTAAGAAAATCTGACGATACAACAATACCCGTTCCTACAAATGCTGAAGAAGTAATCGCTAGTGGAAAGGCTAGCACTATGCGAAAAGATACAAATGAAATTAACTTTTCTCTATCACAACACCAAAATTACGAGCTTTATGTTGCTGTAAAAGACCGATATAATAACGCAACAATGCTGCAGGTGGGTACAGAATCGAAAGTTTACACATTTGATGAAAAACAAACCAAACCAATAAGTCTAACCCCTAGTGGTGATGGCAAAGGTATTATGAAATATACGTTCTTCTCGGATGGGACACCACCAAAAGTAGAAGACCCAATTTATAAACGCATCGATGGTAAAACATTTGAAGTAACATTCTCAGAGGCTATTAATTTAACAAGTACAGATTTCAAATTAGTTGAGAATGGGAAAACTACAGCTATTTCACCATCATATACATCGTGGGAGTGGGAAGATACTGCAGCTAAAAAAGATTGGGAACCACGGAAGATGATTATCAAATTTGCCGATGAAATAACTCAAAGCTTCGACTTAACCGTAAATGCAACGGTTAAAGATAAGGGAGGCTGGACATTCAGCAAGACTACAGCAGAGTACAAATATCCAACGAAAGTAAATACAATTACTTCGGCAACATTATTACCAGATGCTCAGTTCCCAAGTAATGTAAATATTTCGAAGGAAGTTCAAGTCGTAGCAAACTTAAATGCTGATATTACATGGGATCAACATTATTACTATGCTGTACTTTCAGATGGATATGAATTAACATTAAATGATGTTCAAGAAGTAATAACAAGAGCAGATAGTAATAATTTCACATATATTCCTGGTGGAGCAATTGTTTCTTATGGTAAAGGAATAATAAAAGCACCTAATGATGCAAGTTCTGCTAAAACGTTCCCTGCTATTCAAACAGGAAGTGATCCAAATTCAACAAATATTTTCCAAAAAGACCAACGTATATACTTATTTACAAAAGATAAGTATGGCAACATTGTTTATGCTAAAGAGTCAACAGCTCCAACAGCTCCAAACTACGTATTGATTAAACCAAGAACTCAATAAGTCTAAAAAGCGAAACACTAGCTATATTTGAAAGCTAGTGTTTTTGCTATATTTTATAATACTCACATAAATATAAAAAGACGCTCAACTTGTAATTTGACTTCATTAATTTTATTAGAATCAACCTACGTCCTTCTACATACTTTAAGTATAATTGATAATAATTATCAATTATAATGATGGAAAGGGGGGATTTATTATAATGGATGGAAAAGACCATATTTTACTTTGGGATAATGCCTCAATAAAAGTGTTAGATGTACGCCGTAAGATATTGAGATGGGATTTACGCAATTACAAAATGCCCTCTAATGGTTTTATTTTTATCTCGCGTGGTCAAGCACAAGTTCAGCTTGATAATATTGAATATATCATTCAACAGTTTCAGGTCATACATAGTGGAAAAGGGACTATTTTAGATATAATTCTTACAGAGAATGAACTGGAATATTATTTAATTTTCTATAAAGCATCGATTCCAAGTTCTAGTCATCAAGAGATATTGCGTCTGCTGGAAAAGAGTAATCCATTTCATTTACAGTACAGTTTTGTACCAAGCTATCCAATTTCTATTTTTCATAGGGTTAAGTTAATGGAGCAGGAATGGAAGCGGGCAGATGCCTTGGATCGTTTCTGTGTTAAAGCATTGTTTTATCAATTTATTCACAGTACATTACGGCAGCTCCATAGACAAGAAATCGACATCATAGAGCCTGATCTTGTAGCGCAAGTAGTCATGTATATACAAGAACATTATGTGCAATCGATTACACTGGAGTCTATTTCGGCAAGCTTGAATTACAGTGTTCCTCATGTATCTTCATTGTTCAAAAAGAAAACAGGATACAGTGTAATTGATTATTTAATCAGAACTCGACTTGATATAGCAGCAAAATTATTGGTAGAGTCAGATGCAACATTAAAGGAAATTGCCTTAAGTATTGGCTATAAAGATCCTTATTATTTTGGTCGTCTTTTTAAAAAGTATAAAGGGGTTTCGCCTTTACGCTTTAGAAAACGTGAAGTAAGCCGGCTGAAAGAAGTAGATAGTCCTCAAAATGCCATTGGAACGTCCATTGTTTGGCGTCATATTTGGCGATATATTAATAGTGATAATCATTATCAATATAATAGAGAGGAAGATTTACATATGCATAGAGGTTCAAAAGCATCATTCTCAGCAATGGCGCTGCTTTGCATGACATTATTGCTAAGTGCTTGTTCAGGAGGCACTGCAAATTTAAATAATGAAACGACAGGACAAAATCAAACTGTTTTAGAAAAGCAGGCGACTGGATCTTCTGCAAGAGTTTATAAAGATAGTCGAGGAACTGAAGTGGAAATTCCAACAAAGCCGGAAAGAATTGTGCTTCAGGGCAATGTCATTGGTGATTTACTTGCATTAGGCATAGAGCCAGTTGGGGTGGACCGCCGTTTTATCGATAGTGGTGTATTAGAAAATAAGGGGAAAATTAGTGCAACTGATATTGGCTTCCCAACCAATTTGGAGAAGGTGCTGTCGTTAAAGCCAGATATAATTATGCTGTCATACATTATGGATAAGGAAGTTGAAGAAGCCTCTAAAATCGCACCAACTGTTGTTTTCGATGGTATGCTCCCAGTAAAAGAACGTTTCCCTATTATTGCTGATATTGTTGGTAAAAATGCAGAAGGAGAGCAACAACTGAAGAAGTATGAAGAAGATGCAGAAGCTATGTGGCAGAAGCTTCGTACAGATGGTACAGTGGCTGAAGGCGAAACTGCTGTGGTACTTCAATATTTTTGGAATAAAAATATGTATGTCATGAAAACAGGAGGGGTAGCTGATTTACTGTATCAACCTGAAGGTTTTGCTATGGATGAAAAGGTACAAGCGTTACAGCCGAATAGCGGGCCGTATATTCAAATTTCTGAAGAATCCATGCATGATACGCTTGTTGGTGATTATTTATTTGTATTACTTTCTGCGGATAAAGAGGCGCAAAAAGCTTTTGAAGAATTACAACAAAAGCCTTTGTGGAACTCTTTGCCTGCCGTAAAAAACAATAAAATATATTTTATTGAGGATAAATGGAATTGTGATGATATGACAACGAGTAAAATGTTGTTGGAGGAATTTCCGAATATGTTAGTGAAATAGCGTTAGTCATACGCTATTTCCAACATTTTGATGCATAAAAAAACCCGGGTGGCGGTAACGCCACTTGGGTTTTGTCCTGTCATTAGGAATTTAAAAATCCAGGAAGCCTACTAAGCATGGCAGGGAGCACACTAACATGCTCTTCTTCAGCAAATTTCACATAGTACGTGTGAATGTTGTCGTCTGCCTGCCCCTTCATTCGCTCAAAAACCTGGTCTGCTCCATCTAGCATATCTGGTAGCTCTTCCGCACCGATCGTTAACAGCAGATTGAGTGGATACTCACTTTTCCATGTTTCCTTAAACATGTCTAATTCTTTTAGTATCTCATTGTCTCCCCACCAAACAGATGGGCTACCGGCTACATAGTGGGTAAATAAGTGAGGTCTTGCGAACAGTGTATGCAATGTGAAAAGCCCACCTAGTGAATGACCAACAATAGCTTGCTTACCAGCATTAATCGGCCATTCTTTGGCAATTGCAGGCTTCAATTCCTGTTCAATAAAGTTCAGAAAGTCCTCAGCTTTTCCACTAGTAGGCCATGGTTTGCCTATTGGACGAGATGGTAGACTGGCTTCACTTACCGGCATTGTGAAATCACAGCATCGTCGTTCCATATCAAAGGGTTCCCGTGATGGATAGCCGATACCTATGACTAGAATCGGATCAAAGCCCTTTGGTTTTCGTGTCTGTAGTTTGACTGCTTCTGCAAGCGTTTGAAAAAGGGCATCTCCGTCTAAGGCATAAATAACCGCATAGCCATTTGGAGGGGGCTCGTCCAATGGAGACGCAATCAAAATTCTGTAGTCAAGTTGTCTACTAGACGTCATATGGTATTCAAAATATCTCTCTGGCATATAAGGTACTTTTGTCAATTTACTCATTGCGCTAGGAACCCCACTACTTCTTCTAATACTTTCCCATGGGCGTGAACACCTCCGTTAAGCCAGTGATCACCTGAAGCTTCGTAAACTTGACCGTTTTTGACTGCAGCTGTACTTTGCCAAATACTACTTTCCTTTAATTCTTTTAAAAAGTCATCACCTAGATTACCGTCGTTAATGAGGAAAATATAATCTGCGTCCAATTCAGGCAATATTTCTAACGATACTTCAAAGGCCCCATTCTTTACTAAGTTACTTTGTTCAAATCCTAATTCATTCGTGAGAACATAGCCTCCAAAATAGTCATCACTCATAAAAAACATACCTTTTGCATTAAATCGAATTAACGCTACTTTTTTTCCTTCCATAACAGAAGTAAGCTTTGTCCTCGCAGCATGGACCTTTTCTTGATAACGCTGTAGAGCTTGTTCAGCTCTTTCTGGTTCATTTACTAGTTGGCCCAAAACTTTAATAGAATTGTATAAATCACTAGGTGCGTTTTTGAACACATAAGTTGGAGCAATTTTTGCATATTTTTCATAGACACCGCTGTCAGCATAATGAGAGTTGTGTAATAGAATAAGATCTGGCTTGTAAGACATAACTGCTTCTGCCGAAGGGGGACCGCTAGCAAAGCTAATCTCTGGTACATCACTTAGCTGATCTTGTAAATAGAGTTGCGGTTTAACACCGTTCGACCATTGTACAATTGGCTTAATTCCAATAGCAAGCAAGGAATCCTCCATCACTGGGGCGAAGATTTTTGTTGGTTTTGTTGTGAGTGTTATCTCGTTCTCAAGCTCGTCTGTAACAGTCATTGGATAAACATCTTTTTCTTCGGCATCGGTATCTAGTGATGCTTCCGTTGAGTTGGCGGTATCTTCCTTAGCAACCGTTTTAGAGTTGCAGGCAGTAAGGAATACGATTGCAAGTAACAGGGTTGCTAGAGTACAGACACCTCTAAAAATAGCCTTATATTTATTGCTTAAAATTTGCTTCATAAATAATTAAACTCCCTTCACTGATAATGATTCTCATATAGAATTATAATTCAGTGTCAGATAAGACTCCATGGACGGGAACAGGGAAGGGATTTGGATTTTTTCCGGTTAGCATCAACAGCATTTCGTCTAGCATCCGATTAATGGCAATGGCTGAATACTCGAACCAAGGATTAGACGGTATGAGATAAATATGACCATTTTTTACTGCCTTCAGTTTTTTCCAGTGAATAAGATGCTGTAGCGAAAGCCAATAAAGCCGAGTATCGGTGTCTGGGCAAAGGAGTATTAGTAAACGTTCAGGATTCAACTCTAGTAGCTGATCAATCGAAATTTGCTCATTACAGGGTTCCTTCTGTACGTCGATGATAGTAAGCTGTAAATCCTGAGAAATAACATCTCGGATGCCGTTATTGCTATATAAAAATAATTTATCTCCGGATAATCTTAGAACAACAAAAATATCTTCTCCAACATGTTGTTTAATCTCCTTTTTTGCTTGCAATGCTTTTTGTTCGTAAGATTGAATCAAGTTTTCACATTGGCTTTGTTTCTTTACTTCCAAAGCTATTTCTCTAAGCTGTGTTTTCCAATCTCCATTACCTATACTGATTATCTGGATACCCGCCGTTTCAAGCCAATTGACCATATCTATAGAAGTTTTTTCATGAACAATAACAATATCAGGTTTCGCAGACAAGAGCTTTTTAAAGTTATCCTCCGATTCAGCATCAAAAATATTTAGGTGAATGCTAATTTCAGAGTGGTAATAGTAGTAGTAATAGGGACTCCATTTAGCATTGAGTGGTGCTGCCACTGGTATAACTCCAAGTGCTAGTAAGTTACCGGTGGCTGACACGGAAAAGGTAGAAATTTGCTTTCGGGAAGCCTTACTATAAAAGGATGGGGAAACACCTACTTCTTTCTTAAATTTTCGACTGAAATAAAACTCGTCGTTATAGCCGACTTTTTGTGCAATGTCTCGTAACAAAAAATCCGTATCACGAAGCAACTGTTTCGCTTGTCCGATACGGAGTTCTGTTAAATAATCAGTAGCACTTTGTCCATAAGCTTTCTTAAACGCTTCGCCAAAATAGTTTGGGCTCAATCCGGTTATCAATGCTAGATAATCAATAGATAATGGCTGATCAAAATGGTTTGCCATATAATTTCGAACATCGTTTAGTGACATACGAGCATTGTCACAGCTTTTAGTACTATGAGTTTTTTTCTTATTCAATGTGAATCAACCTCTCAGCCAAAAATCTAAAAACAGTAAAATATTGTATAATCACCGAAATTAATTGAGTAATTTTTAAGTTCCAATCAATCGAGGCAATGCCCCAAGTAGCTTTTCCCTTGTATAGGCATCGCTATAATTCCATTTCCTCGCGTCTACTAAATAGAAATTACCTTTCTTAACTGCAGGCAGGCTTTTCCATAGGGAGCTGTTTATGAGCGCCTCTGTAGCTAGTCTTGATTCTAAATTGTCTGTCAGTAGCATAAAGATTCGATCACCTGCGTATGCAGCTAGTAAATCTAATGGTATTTCTTCATAGCCCTCGCCTGATTGAATTAAATTTTTAATTAATTCGTTTGGTTGAAAACCGTATGGATGATAAAGAGCAGTTGATAGACCCGTGCATCCCATCACAAAAAGGCGTTTCCCTCTGTCGAAAATAAAAACAGAGGCCGTTTCATCAGGTTCAAGAGTGATTTGCAGCTGCTGCCACATCATATCTTCCTTTTTCTTAAAACGAATCAGCCAATCTTCGGCCTCTGATTTCTTGCCAAGCCATTGACCTAATAGGGAGATACGCTCTTCAAGTGTTCCCCATGAATTATGTGTAACGGTAGGGGCAATTTCTGATAATACTCGATACTGCTGTTCGTCAGCATTCGTAAAGATAATTAAATCTGGATTTAGTTCAGAAGATTTTTCGAAATCGATTGGAAAGTTTACATCTTGAACAAGTGGGACCCGATTTTTATAGAACGATTTATTAATAGCGTTTTTATCTCCGCCAATCGGTTGTATATCAAAAATGAGCATATCTCCAAATGTCTCACCATGATAAATAACTCGGCTAGGAGACGAAGGGATTTCAACTTCATGACCGGTCCAGTCCTTTACAACAACCTTTTGCTTTTGCTTACGAGCAAACTGCTTTGGGGGCATACCAATAATTTGCTTAAAGCGTCGATTAAAATAATATTCATCATTAAAGCCCACTAGCTGCGCAATATCCTTTAACGGTTCATTGGTTTGTTGAAGCAGTACTTGTGCATGCTCTAATCGTAATTCAGTTAAATAATCAAGCGGTTTTTTACCTGTTAATGTTTGAAAGATTGTACTGTACTGCCATTGAGCAACGTGAGCTAAACTTGCTAATTGTTTAACAGTTAGTGGCTCTTGGTAGTGCTTATGTAGATAGTCAATTGTTTGCTCAACAGCTCTTGAAGCATCGAATGTCTGATTTTTTTGAAGCTGATACTCAAACAAAACACTCAGTAATTCGTATAAAAGACTTTGTTGTTTGATTGGATTTTGATGTAGCTGCGTTTTGTAAAGCTCCTCCGCCAGTCGAATTAAGCGAGCGTAAGGGTAGATTGTATACTCAATCTGATCAGAAAATAAACTTTCTTTGTATGTAGTAGGTATTTGTTGTTGTAATTGTATGGTCGTAAATGACATCTTATAAAAACTATAATTATATTTCTCTATATCTGAAAAATCCATGACGGAATCAGGCGGAAGGAGAAAAATTTTGCCCTGTGCAACAACGTAAGGAGTATCATCAATAGTTAGCGTTCCACTGCCAGTAATAAAAATAATGAACGTATGCTGCTTAACCAATATTTGTTGGCAGCTCCGTTGTGTGGAGCGAGTAATATAGTCAATGTCGGATAGATGAAAAAGCAATGCTGTTTCACAAGAAAGCGACTTCTTATTTTCCAACTTTGTCACACTCCTTTTGCAAATGAAAATGATTATCAATTAATAGTATTGTATAAAATATAAAGAGGCATTTCAACTATAGGTGAAATGCCTCTTTACAAATTTTTTATTTTTTTAACATAGTAGGGATTTCTTCTAGTAACCAATCTCTTGAAGAAGCATCACTATCACTTTTTTGAATATCAATCGTGTATACATGACCATTTTTTACAGCGGGTAAGTTTTTCCATATTTGACTTTCCATCATATCATTAGTCGACTGTTTCGCTTCATCATCTACTGGAGTAAGTATGAAGATTCGATCTCCTGCATACTCAGGGAGAAGTTCTGTAGAAATTTCAACAAAGCCTTTCTCTTCATCAAGAATTTGTTGAATATTTTTACCTGGTTTAAAGCCACCGTTCGATTCGTAAAGTACTTGTGATAGTCCAGCACGAGCCATGACAAATAAACGATCTCCAGGATAATAAGTCAAGACTGAAGCTGTTTCATTGGGTTGGAGAGTGCCGTCATCAACAAGTGATTTCCACATTTTTTCAGCTTTTGCATTATAGTTGTTTAACCATTCTGTTGCTTGCTGTTTCTTTCCAAATATATCGCCAAGCACGGATAAACGTTTTTCTAAAGGAGCGAATGTATCAATCACTATAGTTGGAGCAATTTTAGAAAGCTGTGTGTACGTTTTTTCATCAGTAGTTGCAATAATAATAAGGTCAGGCTTTAAAGCTAATGTTTTTTCCACATTAATAGGGAAGCCTACATCCTCTACATTTTGGACACGATCTGCCCATGCATAATTCGTAATCCATGAGAAGCCGGCACCAACAGTTTTTACATCTAAAGCAAGTAAATCACCATATCCTTCGCCATGATAAACCACTCTTTCCGGTGAAACAGGAATTTCAACCTCATGGCCTACAGTGTCTTTATAAACACGTACCTTCGCTTCTTCCACTGAGGTTTCTTCCTTATCTGTTGCATCGTTCTTTGAGCTGCAAGCAGTTAGCAATACCCCAAATATGAATAGTACGCTACAAATGAGCATATATCGATTTAGCTTTTTCATGTGAGTTCCTCCGTAATAAAAAATATGTAATAGATAATGATTATCATTATCGATATAAGCTAGAATAATGTACCCTATTCATTTAAACAATGGAGAAAATGAAGTAGTCTTATTGATTTTTATACAAAACGTTTAATAAAAGGTAGACGAACAACATTAACAATGGACTTTCCGCCTAAAATAGAAAAATCATATACTTAATTGATAACAATTATCATTATCATTTATAATAGTTGGTGTTAGTAATTGTAAACAAAAGAAATGAGTGACTGCAATGGACATTAATCATCATATTTTTCTGTGGAATCAGGCTTCTATTAAAGTGTTGGATGTACGTCATAAGAAAATGAATAAAGATGAATCTTTGCATGCATATAAGTTGCCTGCTAGTGTGTTTCTTTTTGCAACAAGAGGCAGTGCTGCTGTGAAACTGAATAACATCGAATATCTTTTTAAACAATTTCAAGTGATACATAGTGGCAAAGGGATTCAACTGAGCCTAACCTTAACAGAAGCAGAATTTGAGTTTTATATGATATTTTATCGAGCTACAATTCCACTACCATGTGCAAAGTCCATCATAGAGAAGCTGGAAAAGAGCAATCCGTTTCAAGTGCAATTCAGTTTTTTGCCGAATTTTCCTAGTTCCCTTTTTTATCAAGTAAAATTGATGAATCAAAGATGGCAACAACCAGAGCCGATTGGTCGATTCCATGTGAAGGCACTATTCCATCAATTTACGTATAGTGTTTTGGAACAGCTCCACGTTCAGGGTGTTGAGGTGAAGCAACCAGAGCTTGCCGACCAAGTCATTGTCTATATTCAAGAGCATTATGCTGAGTCCATCATGTTAGAATCCCTTGCAGAAGATTTGAATTACAGTGTGCCTCATTTATCTTCTTTATTTAAAAAAAAGACAGGATATAGCCCGATTGAGTATTTAATTCTTACAAGGATTGAAAAGGCAGAAATGATGTTAATAGAAACCGATGCGACAATCCGTGAGATTGCTGAAAGTGTAGGATATAAAGACTCGTATTACTTTAGCCGCCTTTTTAAAAAATATAAGGATGTTTCACCTGCAAAATACAGAAAAATAGCTTTAAGTCAGAGAACAGCACAAGATTATCCATATAACGTCATGGAATTATCCATTGTTGCACAACAATCTCAACGGTATATTGGTGATAATCATTATCAATATACTAAAAAAGGAGATTTACTAATGGTGAAACCTACTAAAACCCCCATGTTAGCATCTTTATTTTTATGCTTTACGTTGTTATTGAGTGCGTGTGGTGGGGGAGCAATAGATAATAGTTCAACAAACGGAAGCACTAATACATCAATTACGCAGTCACGAGAAGTTCAACCGAAAATTAAAACTATAATTACTGGTAATGGTGAAGTTGAAATCCCAGAAAATCCACAAAGGATTGTTATAACAGCAGAAAGTTACGCTGGTTACCTACTAGCACTTGGCATAAAACCTGTTGGAATGTCTCAATTTGGCTTAAGAAATCGATATTTTGATGGATTGGTGGATGGTGTCGAGAATATTGGAGATGATGAATCACTAGAAAAAATTCTAGAATTGAAGCCAGATTTAATCATTACAAAAACGTCCTCTGAAAATATTGAAAACCTACAAAAAATTGCCCCAACCATTGCCATTAAGCCTAAAGAAAAGGATTTCAAAGAACAATTCCTTGAATTTGGAAAAATATTTGGGAAAGAAGACGTTGCAGAAGAATGGATTGCTAATTGGGATAGAAAAATTGCTGAATACAAACCACTTATTCAAGAGAAGGTAGGTAATAAAACAATAGCAATTCTCGGTGTGGGCGAAAAAGAAATATATGCATATGGTGATAAATTTGGAAGAGGCGGAGAAATCATGTATGGAGAGTTTGGATTAAAAGCGCCTAATCTAATTCAACAAGAAGCAATCGATTTAAAGAGTGGATGGGTTTCTTTTTCTTTAGAAAAACTCCCAGAGTTTGCTGGAGATTATATATTTGTTGAAGATAACGCCGATTTTGAAAAAACAACGTCCAGCATTTTATGGAGGGATCTTCCGGCTATAAAAAATAAACGTGTATACATCATGGATGAATATGATTCTTTTTTCAGTGACCCTATTTCCTTAGATAAACAGCTTGAATTTATTGTGGATAGTTTACTGGAAAGGGAAAAATAATACGTTTATTTATAGTGAATCAATTTCATAATGCACTTTCATATCAATAAAGGCGTAATTGTTCCTATCACAAAGCTATCTACCGCTACAGGCAGACGCTTTCTATGGGCAAGCACCGAGCCTTTTCGGGGCAACAGGATGTTGGTCACGAAGGCGTTGTCACAGGACGTGACGCTTTTAGCCTTCGTTCCCATAAAAGCGCAGTCCAGGATCTCGGTTCGCTTGCTTTTCCCGCTGGCGTCGCCGCCTTCCGCTCCAAAAATATTCGTGCTTCTTTATAGAAAAACTATTTATAAAATTAAATTCATATTAACTTACAAATAGAAAAAGTCTTTGCATAATCTCTCAATGTCTACTACCGGCAGGGGAGATTTTTTTGCTGCTAAGTAGATTACTTTAATTTTTAAAATCCGTAAAACCACTATAGTTATCCGTCTATTGGTAGAGAGCTACCTTGTAAAGGGTTACGATAACAATGTTTTTAGTAGTAATTATCGTTATTTGTAGAAAGAGTGGTAGGAGGGAGTTAGAATGGATAGTCATTTAAAGACAGACAAGCAAAACTTTTGGGTGTTCGTTCTGATAGGAATACTCTTAATCGTTACAACAACTGGTTTTGCCAGAATGGCCTATGGAATTATATTACCTTTTATGCAGGAAGGGCTGGCATTGTCTACAGCACAGTCAGGATTCTTAGGAACAATGTTATTTTTAGGTTATTTGCTGACAGTAGGCATGTCTGGTTTTTTGACGTTGCGTTTAGGTGCGAAAAGTGTACTGCTAATAGGAGGCGGGCTTGTGGTTGTAGGTTTATGTGGCCTTGTCTTCGTACCAAATTTTTGGTGGGCGGCTATAACTTTGTTGTTAGTCGGCGCTGGTAGTGCACTTGTTTATACACCTCTTCTATCAATAGCGGTTGGTCTGTTCCCAAAGAAGAGAGGGACAGTGATGGGGCTGTTGATGAGTGGGGCAGGTATTGGGATGTTATTATCTGGGTTACTTGTGCCGTTCATGTTACAGCAATTGCCACAGCTTGGTTGGCGAGGCCCATGGCTAGTATTTGCAGTCATAACAATGTTAGTGGTGTTACTTGCAACATTTGTTTTAAAAGCACCTCATGTAACAACCGAAAAAGATAATTTTCAGGAAAAAACAACAGTTTGGCGCACTAGGGAGCTGTACTTCATTGCAGGGTTATATTTTGCTGTTGGTCTTGTTTATCTCATTCCAAATCTGTATCAAACAAGCTTTATGAGGGACGTAGGAATATCTAATACAGTGGCGGGTTCTATCTATGCTGTTGCAGGCATTGTCTCGATTGCTGGAGCGCCATTATGGGGCATAATCGCAGATAAAATAGGCGTAAAAAAGGCGTTAAGCGCAGCGTTATTTTTGTCAATCATTGGGGACCTTCTCCCTATTATATTAGCGAATAGTATAGGTTTTATAGTTTCTGCTGTTATATGGGGTTCTTCGCTTGGCGGTGTTCTTGTGCTGATTCAAATGAAGGCAAGCCAACAAGTGTCACCCAAGTATGTGGCATCAGCAATTGGTTTTATCTCTATCTTTTATGCAGTTGGTCAAATGATTGGTCCTGGACTTGCAGGGTGGTTGATTGAATATGCTGGAGGTTATGTGACTGCTTATGGCTTTGGTGCTTTTATTTTCTTGTTATGTGTACTCCTTACGATGGTGCTTAAATCGGGAGAAGAGTACTAACGGCAATCTAATTATTATTTTTTGCCTGCCTTGTTCTTAATTCTGGAATTAATAGCAAAAGGATTCTTGATTTGCTATACTTCTTATAGATAATGAAAATCATTCTCAATAAGGAGCGTGAAGGATGGTGCCGGATACTTTGACAACTAGCTTTCATCAGAACTTCAGCCATTTTTTTAATGCACTGGAAGTATCAAAGAAACTAGAAGCACCAACAGAATACATGACATTCCAATCAAGTATTAGAGAAGGCGCAATACATCGTTTAATCCCACGTTCAGATTTAGAAGTGGTCATTTCCGATTATTCTTTTTATCGAGATCATCAAATGCATGTGACTACGATGCAGCCTATGGTTGAACTTAGCTTTTGCATGCAGGGGGCTAGAGGAATTAATATTTCAGGGTCTGACCATGAAATTGCTTCAGGAACATGTTCTCTTCAGTTTATAGAGCAGGCGGGAGCAAACTTTTTATTTCATAAAAATGAAGCTTATCAGATGATAGGCATTGGAATCCCAGTTCCAACTTTCAACTATTTTATGCAAGAAGTGAGTGGGAGAAGAGATAATTCAATAGAATTTGCTCATGTCCTTGGTGAGAAATCGTATCGAATATTTCAAGAAAAAACGGACCCATCGGCATCTATTATTGTAAAGAGGATATTGGATGCAGTGAAAGATAGGCATATGACGAAATTGGCGTTAGAATCTAGTGCATTACAGCTATTAGCGTTGTCCTTTCAAACTTTTCTATTTAATAATAACCCCAAGCCATCGGAATTCTCAAAAAGTGATGTAGAAAAAATCCGACAAGCAAGAGCAATTATTATTGAATGTATGACGGAGCCACCAACGTTAATCGAATTATCACGTTTAATTGCTTTAAACGATTATAAATTAAAAAAGGGCTTCAAGGAGATGTATGGTGCAACGGTGTTTGGCTATTTACGAGAAAAACGATTGGAGAAAGCATTTCTCTTATTACAAGGAGGCAAGATGAATGTGAATGAAGTCTCTAATGAAGTAGGTTACTCTAATCCTAGCTATTTTGCACAAACTTTCAAAGATAAATATGGCATCAATCCTAGCAAACTTGTTAGGGATCAAAGGATTTTAGAGGGCTTAGATGGAAAATAAGATTTCAATAGCTGGAGCCCTTTTATCGCAAACAATGTATCTCCCGATTCAAATAATTAGGTTAGAAGAAGTCCTTAATAGACCCGAAGAAATCGCCTCGTTGCCATGTGTTTTTGTTATTTATGATGGAGAAGGATTACTTACTCTAAATGGAGAGCGATATAAGCTGTCACGAGGAAGTACAGTGCTTTGGCATAATGCAAAAGAACTCAATATAACTGCTCAGTCACCTGCTGGACTTCAAGGCATGTTAATCCAATACCGCTGTGTAGCGAATGACCAAGCTGAAGTGAGCATATTGAAACATTCAAAACCACTTTTAAACTGTTCATACAAGATAATACATATGACTTCAGAGTTAGAAATAATATCGAAGCAACCTATGAACAGTAACCCTTATCATTTTCAAAAATTATTTTTAGAGCTACTTGAAGTGCTTTATAACGAACTGGAAGATAGAATTCAACATAGCGAATCATGGATAGAACAAATTCTCAGTTATATGGATACGCATTTTTATGAAGATATAACACGTGAACAAATGGCTGAGCTAGCACAAGTAAGCCCAGAGCATTTTTCACGTGCCTTTCGTAAACATACAGGTCATACATTTAGTGCACATCTAACTTTGTTGCGGATTCGTGAATCTCAGCAGAAGTTGCTATATAACATGCCAAAACTAGATAATCTTGCACAGGAGGTTGGCTACAAAGAAGGTACATATTTAAGCCGCAAATTTAAGCAGTTGGTAGGGATTTCTCCAACTGCTTATTATAACAAGCAGAAGCGTGTGGTTTCGCTCAACACGAACCATACAGCGTGTCTGCTAGCTCTTGGCATTACCCCTGAATTGGGCGTGTATTCTGAGTGGTTAGAAGATATGAAGCAAGTGAGTTCGGTATATAAGCTGAATAATCATGAACAAAATAGGATGTCCACTTATAAAAACATAGCTGCTACTCAACCTGATTTAATAATTAACTATAATACAGCGAAGGACAATAAGTCTTTACTTTCAGTGGCTCCTGTACTTGAAATTCCTTTTATGCATATAAGTTGGCGAGAGCAGTTTCGCCTTATTGCGGATATTGTAGATAAACAGGAACAAGTGGATGCTTGGTTTAGCCAATATGATAAATTGGTTTCAATTTGTAACGAGCAACTCGATTATGGACTAGGTATAAGGGGGACAGCCATTGTGTGGGAAATCGGTGCAGACGCTGCTTACTGTATTAATAGTAGCTATGGGAGAGGAAGCCAAATCTTGTATGAAGATATGGGGTTTCACCGACCTCTCTCTATGTTCAATCAAAATATAGAAAAAAATGGGTATTTCGAGAAAGATATTGAAGCTATTGCTGATTACCCCGCAGATCATATTTTTATCACTGCACTTCCATCGAATAAAGCGGGCCAGAAGCGTGTGAGTCATCTGTTTCAATCAGAGTCTTGGCTTAAGATGGAGGCTGTCAAGCAGAAGCGAGTATATGTGATTGACCAACCAAATATATTTTATGGATATGATCCGTTATCCACGAAAGCGCAGCTACGTGAATTAATGAAGGTGTTAACATCATAATAATGAAAGGTTATAGATCATTTCAGTGCATAGACAATATTTACTCACCCATTTACAATAACAAATGAGAATCGTTATCAATAGTTAGATATGGAGGGTTTAAATTGCGCTTACAACAATCTCAATATAGGAAGTTCATCGTTCCGTTATTTCTTTGCTTGTTATTAATGTTAACGGCATGCGGAGAAACAAATAATACGGCGAAACCTAAAGCAAGTGAAGAAACAGAAGAAACTGCCGTGACAAAAACGATTACAACAGTAAATGGAGAGGTTACAATCCCTATTCACCCAAAGCGCATTGTAGCCGTGGAATACATAGGTAGTCTAATCGCATTAGACATAGTTCCAGTAGGAGCGCCTGGATTAACGCTTAAAAATTATTATTTCAAAGATGCGCTAACTGGGATTTCTGACATAGGTGATTACGGAGCGCCATCTACTGAAAGTATTCTGGCGCTTGGCCCAGATTTAATCATAACTGGGAATGGAGATAACTATGAGGCGTTAAGTAAAATAGCGCCTACAGTTGTTGTTCCATATGGTGAACTAAAAAATGCTCATGAAGAACTGACTTATTTCGGTCAATTACTTGGAAAAGAAAAAGAAGCTGAAGCATGGTTAGATCATTACGATCAAAAGATTGCAGATGCTAAAGCAAAGGTTGATGCAGTTCTTGATGAAGGGTTAAGCTTCTCTATCATGGAATACACTGATAAGGAGACTTATGTATATGGTGATAATTTCGGTCGTGGTGGACAGCCTATTTATCAAGCACTTGGACGCAAGCCCCCTGCAAATATAGCAAATGAAATTATGGAGAAACAATGGGCCGAACTTTCAGAAGAAGTGTTGGCAAACTATGCTGGTGATTATATTATTATGACTTCAGACAGTCGAACGGTTGAAGATTTCAAAGCGGATCCACTATGGGGAACCTTGCCTGCTGTAAAGAACGATCGTCTTTATGTTTGGCCGGAAGAGCGTTCTTGGTACTACGATCCGACTGCTGTATTAGCTCAGGTTGAGGAATTAACAACGTGGCTTACAAATCAAAAAAATTAAAAAGCGGATTCTCTGTTTACAAAAGAATTAAGAAGGTTATTTGAAAAAGAAGCACTATCGTTAGCTTTATAGCAGATGGTGCTTCTTTTTCATTTGGAATTATAGTTTGAACTGACGGATAAAAAGGGCGAAATGACGGATAAAATCTTCAAAGTGACGGATAGAAAGGGTAAAGTGACGGATAAAATCAAACAGCCATTAGAAAAATATTAAAATTTATATTCGAGTGTTTGACATACGTTAGGTGACTATATTTTTGTTGCAGTAGATAAAGCTGTCTTGATGCTGTACAAAAAGATCAGATTTTTGAAATAGATGGATGGAGCTTCTGGTTTTCTGACCCAATTTCAATTTTAGGACAGATAGAAGAAGTGGCAGCACTATTGGTGGAACACAAAAAGGAAAAATAAGTTGATGTAAAAAGAGAGGAGAGCATGCATATGCTCTCCTCAATGTAATTGCTCTATAAATATTTGTTTGTAGTATTGGCTCTTTACGGGTTTGTTAATTTCTAATTATTTGGAATGTACCAGATGTTTTCGTTTGAATAATGTGTTGATTGTCATTGACTGTGTAAGAAGTCGGTTCTTGATTGCCGAATTCATTGATACGAACGATTGAAGCATCCTTTGGTAAATTTTCGATGATCACTTCTATATCAGCCACGAATTCTACAGGTTTTTTATTCA
The DNA here is from genome assembly GCF_000392615.1 of Lysinibacillus sphaericus OT4b.31. Lineage (GTDB taxonomy): Bacteria > Bacillota > Bacilli > Bacillales_A > Planococcaceae > Lysinibacillus > Lysinibacillus sphaericus_B. The sequence continues at coordinate 693,115 of NZ_KB933398.1, forward strand.
AAGTTGCTTGGAAGGTAATACGATTTAAATTTCTTATGAGCTGGATATCCATTACACCAGAATCTTCATTGACAAGAGTACCTAGTGGTGGAATGATGACAGTCATGTTTGCTTTTGTTGTTAAAATAAAGCGCTCTGAGCTGATTTCAGAGTCAGCAACATTGATCTTTGCTTTATAGGTATTTCTGCTTTTGGACATCACCGTGTTTTTCCCCGGTACTGCTGCTGTGTCTGATAAAATAGGCGTTTTTATCGAATTACCCTTAGACGGGAGCTTATATTTTCCATTAACATAATCTACTAATATCCCTACATTCGGAACAAGTTGTTGTTGAACAGGTGTTAACGCCTCAAAGGCTGTTTTGACAGCTTGTACATCCTGAGTTGTGGATGTTTTTGGCGATAATGCAGCAATTGCATTTTCCACTTCCTTGGCAGCAGCTTTATCTTTCAAGACAAGTTGTTCAGCATCTAGTAATAGTTTTTCAGTACCGCTAGGGAAAGAAACATTTGAAAATCTACGTAATGCATTGTATTCAGCTCTTGCTTCAGCGACATCTTTATGGAAGCTAATGCGAGATGAATTCAACAATTGGATCTTATTAACAACTTTATCAACGGATGTATTGGGCGCGATAGAAGATGTCAGTATTTTTTGTGTATCTGCGCTAACAAAGGACTTTTGTGCGGCATTCAATGTGTTATACCAATCTCTCGTTTCAATAACGTTTTGATAGTAATTAATGGATGTCGATTCGACAGAAGCTAACTTTTCTTCGATTTGTGTCGCCAGTCGACGATAGGCTACCCTTGTTTGCTGGTGATTTGACAGTGTGCCATAATTCGTTACGTATTGCTTCTCTGTTTCTGTTAATGCATTGTAGGCTTTATTAGCCGCCTCTAATGTTGGTTGAAATGATGAAACGGTATCATTAATGTTATTAATGAGCTGTATAACGTTCGAAACATTAGAGTTGTAGTAATAATAGTAATTGTAACTATAATTGTATATGTATGCTGTCTTTGAATTTGCCGAGATATCAGCAGCAGATGCTGACGTAGTAGGTGTAGTAAGAATGAGCGAAGGAACTGCTACTAAAGCAAATAAGGCAAGGCTTCTTTTGTGTTTCATATACGTGAAAACCTCCTATTTCTATAATTACTAATTTTATCATAGCTTAGGATATTTTTATGCATTTTTTGGATGAATAGGTAGATAGGTCGTGATTTTTTTATATGAATGTGTATCTTCGGTCCTTATGGGAATGGGAGAGACGGATAGAATGGAAGTGTATAACAAACAGCAGGCTATGGACTTTTTGATTTTTTCCTTAGCCTGCTGTTTTCTATTGCTGGAGAAACGGATAGAATGGTCGAACTGACGGATAGAATAGCAAAACTGCTGGATAGCATCCTCAAATCCAAGGATAGAACCTTCAAACTGCTGGATACATTCAGCCAGATGGAGAGGAAAGTTACTTTACACTTATAAGGCTGTATGATGCATTAAATAATACAGTTGCTGTCGAGGAACAATATTTATTACTAAAGAAAATGTTGGAGGAGCAATTAGCTCTAGAACCGAACGCCAGGATTAAGAACTGGTTTACTAGTTGGGAAAAGAAAAGAGCGTTGTCTGAAGCTGATATTTTGGGCTGAGACACGCCTTTTTTGTCTTGTTTAGATTGTAATGATTTAAAATGTAGCAGAATTTCTGAGATAAACTTAATTTTTCTATGTTAAGTTGTTAAATCTTTTGTTGTGATATGAATATCCATACATTATGATTATTTATAAAAAATGGAGGTGTTTGTAATGAAAAAATCCCAAAGTATTGCTTTAAAATTATCTTCTTTAATCATAGGATTATTTTTAGTGCTGTTTATTACTTATACAGTAGTAACAAGTTTCATCTTATATAATCAAGGTGTGGATGATGCAGAAGATGCAACACTTCAAAATGCTCAATTTTCTGCTGCGAAGATGAGCGAACGCTTTAAGAAAGCTAATGATACATTACAAACAACTAAACGCATAGTGGAAACAATGCACAATAATGGCGGACTTTCAGCTGAAGGCTTAATGGATATTTTGGAAACCAATCTAGTAAAGAACGATGATTTGATTGGAGTAGGAGCTATTTTAGAAAAGGAATCTGCGCAAGTAGAGCCGACTATTGATGTTACTTTAATTGATACAAAGGAACGTTTCATACCCTATATGTCAAAAAACGGCAATAAAATAGCAACTACTGCTATAGAAGGACTTGAAGAAAAAAGTAGTGCACAATGGTATTGGGTCCCTAAAGAAGAGGAGCGAGCTATACTTACAGAGCCTTATGATTATAAGGTGAATGGCGAAACAATCTCGATGACAACGATATCTGTCCCGTTAGTTAATTCCTCGGGTACATTCTTTGGGGTGTTAACAGCTGATTTATCCATTGATTTTTTAAAGGGACTGGCTGATTCTATTAAGCCGGATGGTGGGTATGCAGGTATTATTACTGCTAGCGGCATATTAACGGTAAATAGTATTAATGAAAAATTAGATGGTACACATATGCAAGATGTAATCGACTGGGCAAGTGTTAATAGTTCCATGGAAAATGGTAAACCAGACAGTATGTATGTGGATTCGAAGCAATTAGGAGAAAAGTCGTATAATGCTTTTGCACCTATGGTATTGGACGAAATTGACGAAACCTGGACGGTTCAATTAGTTGTACCAAAATCTAAGATTCTTGAAACCTATAATCAGGTTCTTGTATTCACTATCGTAGCGGCAATTATCATTGTTATTTTAATGGCAGCTGTAAGTGCATGGTTTATCTATAAACAATTGAAGCCATTAAAGCTTTTACGTGCATCGATAGAAACTGCAGCGGATGGAGATTTAACGAAAAAAGTGGATGAAAAATATATTAAAGCAGATGAAATAGGCGCAGTTGCAGTAGCTTATAATCATATGTTAGACAAAACGAATGATGCTATACATACGGTGTTGCATTCTACAACGTTGCTCAACCAATCATCAAATCATGTTCATGAAGCATTTAATGAGATTGTAGCTTCTAGTCAGGAAGTTACAGTTGCGATAAATGAAATTGCTCAAGGTGCTTCAAAGCAATCGGAAGACACGGAAGAAACCAATTATCGAATGATGGATCTTTCTGATCAGATTGATACGATTACACAGTTATCCACTCAAATGGAAGAGCTTTCTAGCAAAACGCAAACGACAACTGAAAAAGGTATGAGAGAAGTTGATAGTTTGCGTGAACGTAATGCGGAAACAAATGACATGAATGGACGAGTACAACAGCAAATTGAAACATTAACTTCTAACATTGCAAATATCAATCAAGTCATTGCATCCATTCAGGGGATAGCGGAGCAAACCAATCTGCTTGCACTTAATGCGAGTATTGAAGCCGCTCGAGCAGGAGAACATGGGAAAGGTTTTGCAGTGGTAGCCGAAGAGGTTAGAAAACTAGCAGAACAGTCGAAAAATGAAACGGATGTAATTAAGACAACCGTAGATAGTATATTAGAAAACTCTAAACAAACAGTACTCGTAATAGCATCTAATGCTAGTTTAATGCAAGCACAAAATGAATCAGTACAAAGTACGGAGGTAGTCTTTAAGGACAATAGTGAGTTGTCTAGTTCTATTGCAAATGCAATTAACGAGTTACTTGCTAAACTTTCCAGTATGCTAGAGCACAAAAACCAAGCAATAATGGCTATTCAAAGCATTTCAGCTATTTCAGAGGAGACAGCTGCTTCTGCAGAAGAAGTAAGTGCTTCAACAATTGATCAGCAGGCAGAGTTAGAAAAGGTTGCAGATTCAATAAGTAATATGAATAAAATTTCGCAAGAATTACAAGAGGTTGTTCAACGTTTTAAACTTGCCTAATAAAGGATTTTGCTCAAGGTGGTTTAAATTCTTTCTTCAATCAGAATATAGCATGAAAAACAAAAATCTGTTGCTTTCTGCGGGTAAGTAGCAAGCCTCTTTGACAGGGGCTTGCCTAAACTTACTTTCCGTGTTGAAGTCTAGCAGATTTTTTTAGAATGAAAAATTATTGTGAGCAATCCATTAAAAATGCTCTTTTCAGGTTAGTTGAGGCACATTGACCAGGCAGGCGGATAGTTCTACTATAGAAAGAGATGGAAGGGGGACTACTACATATGTATCTTGGCATGATTTTTTTTCAGATTGTTGCCCCTATCTTGGTGCTGCTTGTACTTGGGGCCATGTTGCAGAAGAAATTTAGATTTAATTTAAAGGCATTATCCCATCTTATTACCTATTGCTTTATGCCTGCTGCGGTTTTTGTAAATTTATATGAAACGAGTGTGGAGCCAGCGGTACTAGGGCAGGTGGCGCTATTTATCGTACTTTTTATTGGGAGTCAAATGGCGCTCAGTCATTTTTTAGCAAAGGGGCTAGGTTTAGCGAAAACAGAGACTGCGGTATTTAAAAATAGTGTTGTGCTCATTAACTCAGGTAACTACGGGATACCGGTGGCCCAAATGATATTCGCGGCCCAACCTATTGGCGTGGCTATTCAAGTCATCCTCGTTATTTTTCAAAATATGACGACTTATACATATGGTTTGTATAATCTTATTTCCTCGACAAAATCCGGGATGGCTATCCTGAAAGATTTTCTGAAAATGCCTATTATTCATGCGCTTATTATAGGTGTAACAATGAATTACTTCGACATCAGTATTCCGCAGTTTATTCGAATTCCAATCGACCATGTAGCAGATGGTTTTATCGCTGTTGCACTCATTACGCTTGGCGCGCAACTATCCCAGCTTGAAATCAAGTCGATGTTTAATAAAACTGTTTTTGTCAGTTGCTTTACACGATTGATTATTGGCCCAGCTGTGGCGCTTGTCATTATTTTTGCGCTTGGCCTAGACGATGTTGTGGCTCAGTCACTCTTTATAGCTAGTGCTTTTCCAACATCACGCAATAGCTCAAGCCTTGCTTTAGAATACGATGTTGAATCGGCAACTGCTGCACAAACAGTGTTATTTTCAACCATAGTTAGTTGTATCACAGTGACCATAGTTATTTACGTTGCAGAATTACTTTTTACGTAATTTTACTTGCTGTAGAAATATCGGCCATTACAAATTGAACTTCAAATATTGTCATCATGGTTTTAACATATGGCTTCCATCTATTAGCAATATCTGCTACACTAACATCAAATTGAATAGCTTTAACTAGGGGAGTCTGATGAGTCAGGCTGAGAGGGAAACGCATTGAGGTTTCTTGACCCTTTGGACCTGATCTGGCTCATACCAGCGTGGGAAAGTTAATGATTATCACAGTACTTGCACTTTGTGATAAATGAAACCCTTACATTCACAGCCGGATCCAATATTTTTTGGATTCGGCTTTTCTTATGTAGCAAGTTGTTGGGGTGAGCTAGATGGTCCTTTCATAACAATATGTAAAAGGGAGCGAAGTAGTTTATGACAACAGTTAGCGAAAAAAACATTACGATTATGTCCAGTTTTGATGGAAGCAAAAAGGTGTATGTAGAAGGCTCACGGCCAGATATTTTAGTGCCAATGCGTGAAATTCAGTTAAGTCCAACGACTGGAAACTTTGGAGAAGAAGAAAATGCACCAGTGCGTGTTTATGATACAAGTGGCCTGTATACAGACCCTACTTACAAAGTAGACATTACAAAAGGTTTGCCTGCTTTAAGAAGCGGTTGGATAAGGGAACGTGGGGATGTAGAAGAATACGAGGGTCGTAAGATAAAGCCAGAGGATAATGGCTTCCGCAATGTAGCTGATCCTCGTATGAAAGAAAATGTCTTTCTTGGACTTGATCGAAAACCTCTGCGAGCAAAAAAAGGACGTAATGTGACGCAGCTTCATTACGCAAGAAAGGGCATGATTACACCCGAAATGGAGTTTGTAGCAATTCGCGAAAATTTAGATCCTGAATTTGTTCGTGCTGAAATTGCTGCTGGTCGTGCAATTATGCCGTCCAACATTAATCATCCAGAGGCAGAGCCAATGATTATTGGCCGTAACTTTCATGTGAAGATTAATGCAAATATCGGTAATTCGGCTGTATCTTCATCCATCGCTGAGGAAGTAGAAAAAATGACATGGGCAACACGTTGGGGTGCAGATAATATTATGGATTTATCTACAGGGAAGCATATTCATACGACACGTGAATGGATTATTCGTAATGCTGCGGTACCTGTGGGAACTGTGCCAATTTATCAAGCACTAGAGAAGGTAAATGGTGTTGCTGAGGATTTAACGTGGGAAGTGTACCGCGATACATTAATCGAGCAGGCAGAGCAGGGGGTTGATTATTTCACAATACATGCAGGGGTCTTACTGCGTTATGTGCCTTTAACAGCCAATCGTGTCACGGGTATTGTTTCGCGTGGTGGTTCCATTATGGCGCAGTGGTGTTTATTTCATCATGAAGAAAGTTTCTTATATAGTCATTTTGAAGAAATTTGCGAAATTATGAAGACGTACGATGTGGCTTTTTCTTTAGGGGATGGCTTACGTCCAGGTTCTATTGCAGATGCCAATGATGAGGCGCAGTTTGCAGAGCTTGAAACACTTGGGGAGCTGACGCAGATTGCTTGGAAACATGATGTACAAGTCATGGTTGAGGGGCCAGGTCACGTGCCGATGCATCTGATTAAGGAAAATATGGACAAACAATTAGAAGTATGTAAGGAAGCACCTTTTTATACATTAGGTCCACTTACGACAGATATTGCACCAGGCTATGATCATATTACATCTGCTATTGGCGCAGCGATGATTGGTTGGTTCGGAACGGCGATGCTTTGCTATGTCACACCAAAAGAACATCTAGGTTTGCCAAATCGTGAGGATGTTCGTGTAGGGGTCATTACGTACAAAATTGCAGCACATGCAGCTGATTTAGCAAAAGGTCATCCAGGGGCGCAAGTACGGGATGATGCCCTATCAAAAGCACGTTTCGAGTTCCGTTGGCGAGATCAATTCAATTTATCTTTAGATCCTGAACGAGCAGTGGAATACCACGATGAAACATTGCCAGCAGAGGGGGCAAAAACAGCACATTTCTGCTCGATGTGTGGTCCTAAGTTTTGTAGTATGAGAATTTCTCAGGATATTCGTAACTATGCAAAAGAAAAAGATTTAAATACGACAGAAGCCATTCATCAGGGCATGCAGGAAAAGGCAGAGGAGTTTAAAAAGGCCGGCAGTCAAATTTATCAATAACAAGGATTAGATAAAAGAAACGCTATTTATGCTACCTATACACTAAGACAGCAAGAGGACAAGGGCTTTCTAAAAGTCCTTCGAAAAATATACTGCCAATTTTCATGTATGGTGAAAAATAGCACGATAGGATAACTCTAAGCATACTGTTGTTACATTTGGGACAACCCCTGTATTTTGATTATATTCACATAATGATAGTGGTTTACAAAATGGCATTTCATCTGGTTTCAATACCTTTCTACGTTTATATGAAATAAAAAAAGCCCCATGCGAAGTCGCATGGGGTAAAAGTTGGATTTGGATATCAATAAAACTGGATAATTAAACGTTAGTTGCTTGTTTTACATATGGATTTGACAGGTCCATACCCTCTAATGAAAGACCCATTGCAGTTGCAACACCTTCACCGTATGCTGGATCAGCTAAATAGCAGTGTAAGATGTGGCGGCGTTTAATGAATTCTTCAACAGACGCCATATCATTAGCTGTATTTTCAAATAAACGTTGTTGTTCTTCCGCAGTCATTAGGCGGAATAATTTACCTGGCTGCTCGAAATAGTTGCTGTCATCTTCACGGAAGTCATGAATGCCAGCATTGCCATCGATACGTAATTCAGGCTCTTTATGGTCTAAGTTGTGTTCCCACTCACCATAGCTATTTGGCTCGTAGCTCATTGTTGAACCAAGGTTGCCATCAAAACGCATAGCGCCATCACGATGGAAAGTACGGAATGGACATTTTGGTGCGTTTACAGGTAGCATATAGTGATTTACGCCTAAACGGTAACGTTGTGCATCAGCGTATGCAAAGATACGACCTTGTAGCATTTTATCTGGAGAGAAGCTAACGCCAGGAATAATGTTAGAAGGTGCAAATGCCGCTTGCTCTACTTCTGCAAAGTAGTTGTCTGGATTTTTGTTTAACTCGAATTCACCAACTGGAATTAGTGGGAAGTCGCCTTTGTACCAAACTTTTGTTAAGTCAAATGGATTGTATGGTAATGCACGAGCTTGTTCTTCTGTCATTACTTGAATGTACATTTTCCATTTCGGGAAATCGCCTTTTTCAATTGCTCCATAAAGGTCACGTTGTGAAGATTCACGGTCGTTACCGATTACCTCATTAGCCTCAGTTCCCGTTAAATTCTTAATACCTTGTTCTGTACGGAAGTGGAATTTCACCCATACACGCTCATTTTGAGCATTGATAAAGCTGTAAGTGTGAGAACCGAAACCATGCATATGGCGGAAGCCGTTCGGAATACCACGATCGGACATAACAATTGTAACTTGGTGAAGGGCTTCTGGTAATGAAGTCCAGAAATCCCAGTTTGAATTTGCGTTTTTCATATTTGTACGTGGATCACGTTTTACTACATGGTTTAAATCTGTAAAGTGTAGTGGATCACGGAAGAAGAATACAGGTGTATTATTACCGACTAAATCCCAGTTACCTTCTTCAGTATAGAATTTAAGTGCAAATCCACGGATATCACGTTCTGCATCAGCTGCACCACGTTCGCCGGCTACTGTAGAGAAACGAGCGAACATTTCTGTTTTCTTGCCAATGTCAGAGAAGATTTTTGCTTTTGTATATTGCGTAATATCATGCGTTACAGTGAAAGTACCAAATGCACCAGAACCTTTTGCATGCATCCGACGTTCAGGGATAACTTCACGGTTGAAGTTTGCTAATTTTTCGACTAACCATACATCTTGAAGTAAAAGAGGTCCTCGTGGTCCTGCAGACATAGAGTCATGGTTACTTACTACTGGGGCACCACCTGCTGTTGTAAAGCGACGGCTACGATCATTTACGTTTGTCATAATAGTTTACCTCCTGGAAAAATTGTAAGTCAAACTCTTCATTTATAACTATAACAAATCTAAAATAGAATTGCTAGTAGATTATAATAATTATTGTTAAAGAATTTTTATATTAAGATATAAACTATTAATATATGCATAATCTAATAAGATTATGCATCACTTTTGATGAATGACATAAATTTAAAAAGATTTACTTAAATGACGGTAATCCTGTTAGCTGGCACTTTCTGTAGTAAGGCATGTAAATAATAGAATGACTTTAAAGTAGATAGAAGTGAAGGTTTCTATCTAGTTTCTACTATACGCGTGTTGAAAATAGAGTGTGCTAATTGAAAATATACTAAATTTAAGTGGCTGTATTTTTCAAGTTTTACGATAACGATTAGGTGTAGTACCTATTTGTTGTTTGAATATTTTGATGAAGTAATTTGGGTCATCGAAGCCATTTAGAAGTGCGATTTCACTAATCGCAAAATCTGTTTCGACAAGCATTTTTGTAGCATTTTGAATGCGCATTTGCTGTAAAGAGCGTTTAAATGGTAAGCCTTGCTTCTTTGAGAAAATCGTGCTCAAATAATTGGGGCTAATCCCTAATTTATAGGCAACGAAGGGCAAGGACAATGAACTATCCTGAAACTGTTGCTCGATAATTTCTAGTGCCAGTTCTACATAGTCTGCTTTTTTCTCCATGCGAGCCTGACGAGCTAAGGCAATCAATGTTTGTGTAAAAGAAATAATGCCATTAAGTATTGTATAAAGTATGGGATGTTCAATAATTAAATGAAAAAGCTGACGATAGTTTTGTTCGATAACAGCCTTCTCGTGCAATTTATATTTCAGCATAAAGCGTCGAATTTGAGCCAAAACACTTGTCAAATGAATTCGTAAATCATCCTGTTCGTAATAAATCCCTTCATTAGATAATCGATATAAAAAGGCTTTGATTTCTTCAAGATTTCCGTCTTCTAAACTTTTAATAAGTAATTGTTGCTCTTCTGGTGTTAATAACGGATCAAATGGTTGCGTTTCTAACTGTCTGGTCGCATAAAAAATATGGCCGAATCCTTCGTAAAAACTTTGATGAAGTGCACGCTTGGTTAAAGTGTACATATTTTTTAATGTTGCAGGTGTGTAGTCGTAAATCCCGATATTAAGAGAACTATTATTGGTGAGTCTCCACTCCTTCATCAATGTGCGCACATCTTTTTCAACGGTTTTAATATCTTGTATTTGAAATAGACAGACAATACTTTCTGCTAATGGATATATTTTCATATGATGGTAAATTGGCGTTTGCTGAATCCAATTGTACAGTTTATTTAATGTTTCAGGATGCTCAGGCTCAATCATCGTGAAGTGCATATCTGTATCTAAAGAGCTGGTCTCGCTATCTAAAAATAATCTATAGTAAAATGTTTCGTCTGTATCTTGGGTATAGGCTTTCTTTACCTTCGCCGTATGAATCGAAATTGTAGCAAGTTTTTGCTTTAAAATTTCTAAATCAATGGGTTTTACAAAAAGGTGTGCAACCTGCAAATCAATTGCTTTCATGGCATTTTTAAATAATGGTTCTGTCGTTATTGCAAAAATAGTGCCAGAGTGTTTTTGTAATAGCTGATAAAGCTTCGTTAAACGGTTATTAGGAATTAAATCGATATTCAGTAAAATTACCTCAGGTTCAAACTGTTGAATGCTCTCAGTTGCTTCAGAAATAGCCGTACACATTTCAACTATAATATCTCCAGGGAAGTAAGTTTGTAAAAACCACCGAATACCTGATAATTCTGTAGGGTCTCTATCAATCAATAAAATTCGCATAACAATTAACCCACCTTAAAATAATCTAGTTTCGTAAAAAAGTAATATTATATTATTAAAAATAACATAAAAATCATTAATAATTCCTGTTTTCTCTTTTAAAATTCTCTATTTTCTGAAAAAAGGAGTTTGTACAATATAAGTAGAGGAATTTCTATCGATATAGATAATTTACCCAAGATATAGAACAAGGGGGATATTAAATGATGTCTATCATTGAGCTTGATGGCAATACATTAACAAGACAGCAAGTAGAGGAAATCGTGAAGGGGCATGTCACTGTTGTGTTATCCACTGAAAGTGAACAGCGCATTCAATTAAGTAGGGAGCGCATTGAAAAGCGTTTAGCGGAAGGGCAAGCCATTTATGGTGTGAACACAGGATTTGGAAAACTAAGTCATATTCGTATTGATGAGGCGGATAATGAGCTATTACAGTTGAATTTACTACGATCAGATGCCACTGGTGTTGGCGTACCGTTTCCGACAGAAGTTGTCCGCGCCATGATGATATTACGTGCTAATGCATTAGCACGTGGATTTTCTGGAATTCGACTAGAGACAGTACAGCTATTACTGGATTGCATCAATAAAGGCGTGCATCCGATAGTACCGTCACAAGGGTCTGTTGGGGCAAGTGGTGATTTAGCACCGCTTTCACATTTGGCTTTAGTGCTTGTAGGAGAAGGGAAGGCGGAGTTTGAAGGTGAGATTGTAAGTGGTGGTATGGCATTACAGCATGCAGGATTGACGCCTGTACGACTACAAGCAAAAGAGGGGCTAGCGCTAGTTAACGGTACACAGGCAATGACAGGTATTGGTGTCTTAACATTGAATGAGGCAGAGCGCATTGGGCTTGCCGCAGATATGGCCGCAAGTCTGTCGCTTGAAGCATTAAAAGGTATTACTTCAGCCTTTGATCCAGCTCTATTAGCTGTAAGACCACACTCGGAATTAGAGCTTGTTGGTGGGCGAATCCGCTCGTGGCTTGATGGGAGTAAACGAGTGACAAAACAGGGTGAAATCCGGATGCAAGATGCCTATTCACTTCGTTGTATTCCGCAAGTGCATGGCGCATCATGGCAGTCATTTTTCTATGCAGAGGAACGTGTGCAAACTGAGATGAATGCAACGACAGATAATCCTATTGTTTTAGAAAACGGAGAAGTATTATCTGGTGGACATTTCCACGGACAGCCAATTGCCTTAGCGATGGACTTTTTAAAAATTGGTGTATGTGAATGGGCCAATATTTCCGAACGACGCACGGAACGTATGGTCAATCCACAACTTAACGAAGGTTTACCGCCATTTTTAGCAACAAATCCCGGGATTGAATGTGGGCTAATGATTGCGCAATATACAGCAGCTTCAATCGTGTCGGAAAACAAAGTATTGGCACACCCTTCAAGTGTAGATTCGATTCCTACATCGGGTAATCAGGAAGATCATGTCAGTATGGGGACAACATCTGCTCGTCAAGTACGTCAAATCGTACACAATGCTGCTCGTGTCATTGCGATAGAAATGATTTGCGCATCACAAGCTATTCATTTAGATAGGGCGGAGCAACAGTTAGCCCCAGCTACAAGTCAATTTTTGCAAAAGGTGCGTGCAATTTGTCCGCCGCTTACAACCGATCAACCGATTGGAGATGAAATTGAAGCGTTAGCGAACTATTTATTGACGAGCGATGAGTTAGTGGCAATGTCGAAATAAAAGCAAAGGGGATGGCAATATGGAGACAAAAACAAATATTCGTGCACCAAGAGGAACAACGCTTACATGTAAAGGATGGACACAGGAAGCAGCTATGCGTATGCTGATGAATAATTTGGATCCTGAAGTAGCGGAAAATCCAGATGAGCTAATTGTCTATGGTGGTATCGGGAAAGCAGCTCGCAATTGGGAAAGTTATGAGCAAATTATTGCTTCGTTGACAAAATTAGAGAATGATGAAACTTTACTCATTCAATCCGGAAAGCCGGTTGCTGTATTTCGTACGCATGCAAATGCACCGCGGATTCTCATTGCAAACTCAAATCTAGTGCCAGCTTGGTCAAACTGGGAGCATTTTTATGAACTAGAGGACCGCGATTTAATGATGTACGGTCAAATGACGGCAGGTAGCTGGATTTATATCGGTGCACAAGGTATCTTACAAGGAACGTATCTGTCCTTTGTGGAAGCAGGCAAAAAAGTATTTGGTACAGCAGATTTGCGCGGTAAATTTATTTTAACTGGGGGAATGGGAGGCATGAGTGGCGCTCAGCCTTTAGCTGGCAAAATGGCTGGTGCCGTGATTTTAGTAGTCGAAGTAGATCGAGCGCGAATCGAACGCAAAATAAAAGAAGGCTACTGTGATTATATCGTTGAAACGGTAGAGGAAGCCATTCAATTAGTGGATGCACTACGTGAAAAAAAGGAGCCTGCATCAATTGGACTCGTTGGCAACTGTGCAGATGTAAATCGTGAGCTACTTGATCGTGCTATTATTCCTGACTTTGTAACAGACCAAACATCTGCACATGATCCGATAAATGGCTATGTTCCAAACGGGATGACATTTGAGGAAGCGCTTGATTTGCGTAAAAAGGATGTAAAAACCTACGAGCAAAGAGCAAAAGAAACGATGGCAGAGCATGTTCGTACAATGCTTGAATTTCAACAGGCGGGTGCAGAAGTATTTGATTATGGTAATAATATTCGAGCATATGCAAAAGAAATGGGTGTGGCCAATGCATTTGATTTCCCTGGCTTTGTGCCAGCGTATATCCGTCCATTATTCTGTGAAGGAAAAGGGCCTTTCCGTTGGGCGGCACTTTCCGGTGATCCACAGGATATTTATAAAACAGATGCTCTAGCAAAAGAGATGTTTGCACATGATAAAGCTTTAGTGAATTGGATTGATATGGCACAAAAAATGGTGAAATGGCAAGGGTTACCGGCACGTATTTGCTGGTTAGGCTATGGTGATCGTCATCGATTCGCACTGAAGGTCAATGAAATGGTTGCTAGCGGGGAGTTATCAGCACCGATTGTCTTTGGGCGAGATCATTTAGATTCTGGCTCTGTTGCCTCTCCAAATCGTGAAACAGAGGGCATGAAAGACGGCTCGGACGCAGTATCTGACTGGCCTATTTTAAATGCACTTGTTAATACGGCAAGTGGCGCAAGCTGGGTAAGTGTCCATCATGGTGGTGGCGTAGGAATGGGATTCTCGCAGCACGCTGGTCAAGTATTAGTAGCGGATGGCTCTCAGCTTGCTTCAGATAAGATTGCTCGGGTATTAATAGCAGACCCGGGGTTAGGGGTTGTGCGTCACGCAGATGCTGGTTATGAAATCGCCATCAATACAGCGAAGGAAAAAGGTGTGCATATGCCTATGCTAAAGCAAAGGGATGATGCGAAGTGACGATTTTAATAAAAAATGCCAATGAAGTCATTACCTTAAAATGTGTAGCACAAGGTCCTCGCATAAAAGAACAAATGCGAGATGTTGCAATAGTCCCGCATGGCAGTGTTTTGATAGAAAATGATCGTATCGTTGCAATTGGTACCTTCGCGCAGTTGGAAGCAGACCACCCTGATTTACTCAAAGCGGCAGAGGTTATCGATGCATCGGGGAAGGTCGTTATGCCTGGCCTCGTCGATTGCCATACGCATTTAGTACATGGAGGTACGCGTGAGCAGGAGTTTAATATGCGCTTAAATGGCTCCACTTATATGGACATCATGAATGCAGGTGGTGGGATTCATGCAACGACAAAGCACACAAGAGAAGCTAGCTTTGATGAATTGTATGGAAAGACGCTGCGCCATTTAGATGTATTTCTAAAACACGGTATCACAACAGTTGAGGCAAAATCGGGCTATGGCTTGGATTGGGAAAATGAAAGAAAGCAGTTAGAGGTAGCCAAAAAGCTACAAGCTACACATGCTATAGATATAGTGAGTACATTTATGGGGGCTCATGCAGTACCGCGTGATTATAAAGGTCGTGAAGACGAATTTGTCGACATACTCGTAGATGAGATGCTACCGAAAGTGGCCGAACTAGGGCTTGCAGAGTTCAATGATGTATTCTGTGAAAAAGGTGTATTTACACCAGAGCAATCCCGCCGTATTTTAGAGGCAGGAAAAGCGTTAGAACTAACACCGAAAATCCACGCCGATGAAATTGAACCATATAAAGGAGCGGAGTTAGCCGCTGAAGTGGGGGCAATCTCGGCAGAGCATTTATTGGTTGCTTCAGATGAAGGGATTCGAAAAATGGCAGCAACAGGTACGATTGCTGTATTGCTCCCTGGAACCGCATTTTTCTTGCGCGCTCCTTTTGCAAGAGGGCGTCTGATGATCGATGAAGGGGTACCTGTTGCCATTTCAACCGATTTTAATCCTGGCTCGTCCCCGACGATGAGTCTGCCGTTTATTATGAATCTAGCTTGTATGTACATGGGCATGACGCTAGAGGAAGTATTAACAGCGACGACTATTAACGCTGCGTATGCTCTTAATCGAGGCAATCAGATTGGTTCACTTGAAGTAGGAAAGCAAGCAGATGTTATCATGCTCGATGTCGCTAATTATAAGCAGCTACAATATTTTTACGGCATGAATCACACTCATACAGTCATCAAAAATGGGCGAATTGTCGTCAAGGATGGCATTCTTATATAAATAATCTGTAAAATTTTACCTAGCTACTGTTTGCCTGGTATCTAGAGAACGTTTGTCTTGATGGCCATAATGATAATGGGGTTTAACCTACAGATAAAACGGCAACGTTTTCTGGTAATTGTGTCTAGATTTATACATTTATATTTATAAAAAAGCGCAAATAGGGTGAAATAGACTTATTTGTGCTCTTTTTCGTATAGAATAGAACTGTCATCATTATGGAAAGGAAATTATAAGATTTGCAACTTACATTAACATTTATCATTTTAGGAGCAACGATATTTGCATTTATGACGAATCGTGTACGAGCTGATCTGGTTGCGATAGTGTCGCTCCTTGCATTTATTATTACGGATATTTTAACACCAGCGGAGGCGTTAGCTGGTTTTTCGAACTCTGTTGTACTAATGATTGCAGGGCTTTTTGTCGTGGGTGCTGGGATATTGCGTACGGGACTTGCAGGGATGGCAGGGCAGCTATTGCTGAAATGGTCAGGCGATAGTGAGCTGAAGTTATTTGTGTTACTACTTGTGATTGTTGGCTCTGTCGGCGCTTTTATGAGTAATACGGGTACAGTAGCTTTAATGATGCCGATTGTTGTTAGTATCGCAATTAGTATGAAGGAAAGTCCTTCTAAATTTTTGTTACCTCTTTCTTATGTAGCAAGCCTATCTGGGCTAATGACATTAATTGCTTCGCCGCCGAATTTAATTGTTAGTCAGCTTTTGGTGGATCGTGGCTATAATAAACTGGGCTTTTTCGAAGTGACACCGATTGGCATTGTTGGGATGATTGTCGGTATTATCTATTTGGTGCTTGTACGAAATGTATTATTGCCCAATGAACAAAATCGTACCCAAACAAATGCTGGCTACAAACTCTCGCCAAAGAAAATTATTAAGCAATATGATTTGAACAATCGTTTGTTTAAAATATATGTGCCTGAGGATTCTGCAATTATTGGTATGTCACTAGCAGAATTGAAGCTACCTGCGAAATATGCGCTCTGTATGATGAAAATTCATCGTAAATCGCAAGAAGGTATAAATCTATTGCCAATGACTTATCAGGAAATGGCTGGTCCAACAAGCGTTATACATGCGACGGATGAGCTCTATGTGCAAGGTGAGGAACAAGATATTCGTCGTTTGGCTATGGATTATGGCTTAGAAATGCAAGAGTTAGTTGAGGGAGAAGCTGATGAATTGGTATCGAAGCACCTCGGCATTGCAGAGGTACTACTAACGCCAAATTCTAGCTTCACGAATGAGACAGTCAGCTCATTGGGCTTCCGTGAAAAATACAATCTCAATATTATTGGCATTAATCGTAGAGGTGGCTATAAGCTACAGGATATGGTTTCACATAAGTTGAAATTCGGTGATGCCATTCTCGTGCAGGGTGCATGGGATGAAATCGTGCTACTCGCAAGGGAAACGCAGGACGTCGTAGTAGTTGGTCAGCCAAAAGAGCATGCAAGTGTTGCCGCAGCCACAGGTAAGGCGGGAATTGCGGGTGCTATTATGCTTTTAATGATTGTACTAATGGCTTTTGAAGTTTTCCCTGCTGTTATTTCCGTGATGATTGGTGCAGTACTAATGATTTTAACAGGCTGTTTGCGCAATATGGAGGATGCATATAACAATATGAATTTTGAAAGCATTGTCCTTGTTGCAGCGATGCTTCCGATGGCAACAGCGCTAGAAAAAACTGGCGGTATGGTAATTTTATCGAATGGAATTATCGATGTACTCGGTAGCTACGGCCCTTATGGGGTACTTATTGGAATTTATATTTTGACGGTAATTTTCGGGCAATTTATTAGTAATACGGCAACTGCTGTCCTGTTTGCGCCAATTGCCATGAACGCAGCGATTGCCATGGATGCAAATCCAACAACGTTTATGATTGGCGTAGCGGTGGCAGCAAGTATGGCATTTGCCACGCCAATTGCCTCGCCGACAAATGCACTTGTTATGACTGCGGGGGGTTATAAGTTTATGGACTTTGTGAAGGTTGGATTACCACTACAGGTCGTAATGTTTGTCGTCATGATGCTAGCAGTGCCATTTTTCTTTCCATTTTAAAAAACTCGGTGCCTATACCGGGTTTTTTTCTCGATAAAAAAGAAGGTTATGAAAATATTCTGCATGGACATGGTTGCTAATATAAAAAATACCAGTATATTTTGAGTTATTTTTATATTAAAGTGTATGTTAAACTCCTATTCTTAAAAGTGGAAAAAAGAATGAAATGATCATCAAAAAGACTCTAGAGTACAAAGAAATATAGAATCATTTATATAGGAAGTTTTCCAACATGTAAAAAAAATATTGAAAAAGTGTTGACCTTTATCTATTTAGCGTGTAGTATTATATGAGTCGCCAAGGTGACACGCTAAAACAAGCAAAACATGAACCTTGAAAACTGAACAAGCAAAACGTAATCATAAAGTTTTTAGTAGCGAACTTCGGTACGTGAACAAAACAAAATTTTGGACATCAAAATTGATGCCAGCAAAACAATTTGAGCTTATCAAATTTCTTTTATGGAGAGTTTGATCCTGGCTCAGGACGAACGCTGGCGGCGTGCCTAATACATGCAAGTCGAGTCCATTTAGGCCCACCATTATTCCGAAGTAGCTCAGTTGGTAGTAGCACCTGACTGTTAATCAGGTTGTCGCAGGTTCGAGTCCTGCCTTCGGAGCCATGGCCCGTTGGTCAAGTGGTTAAGACACCGCCCTTTCACGGCGGTAACACGGGTTCGAATCCCGTACGGGTCATCTTGCATGTAGCACATTGTTGCTACATGTTTTTTTTATGAAGACTTCCAGTCAAAAACTTAAATTTGAACAAAGTATTTCATATATGCAAAATGTATGTTTACGAGTGGATTTTTTCATGGTGAATCTAGTGCCATTGCTCTAATATGAGGGTAGATGGAGGAAATCGACATGAATTTACAAGAGGTACAACGGTTTTTAGCACTTTATCAGTCAGAACAAAATGAGCCTGAAACATGGTTAGCAAATAGATTACAACAGGTTGAATCTGCGGGAGAATATAATCCCACGACAGAAGAATTAATCTTCGGAGCACGAGTAGCTTGGCGCAATAGCAATAAATGTATTGGTCGTTTGTTTTGGCAATCACTACATGTTGTAGATGCACGTGACATTTTAGATGAGCAATCTATTTTCAAAACATTACTTGCACATATTCAATATGCAACAAATGACGGAAAAATTCGCCCGACGATTACAGTGTTTGCATCAGAACGTGTGCGTATTTGGAATCACCAGTTAATTCGTTATGCAGGTTATGAAACGGAGGAAGGAATTATCGGTGATCCCCATTCTATCCACTTTACGAATATATGCAAATCACTAGGCTGGCAAAGTGAGGGAACCGCGTATGATGTACTACCTATTATTGTGCAGGTAGATAAGCGTGCACCACAAGTATTTACCATCCCAGAGGAACATATATTAGAGGTGCCAATTCGTCATCCACAATATCCAAAGGTCCAAGAGCTTGATATAAAATGGTATGCAGTACCGATTATTTCGAGCATGCGCTTTCAAATGGCGGGAATTGATTTTCAAGCAGCTCCATTTAATGGATGGTATATGGGAACAGAAATAGGTGCGCGCAACTTAGCTGATCATGACCGCTACAACATGTTACCAGCGATAGCAGAAATTATTGAGCTGGATACGACAAAGCAGGCATCACTTTGGCGAGATCGTGCGTTAGTTGAGCTAAATATTGCCGTGCTTCATTCCTTTAAAGAAGACGGCGTAAGCATTGTCGATCATCATACGGCTGCGCAACAGTTTAAGCTGTTTGAGGAGGCGGAAGAGAAGGCAGGACGAGAGCTAACAGGTAACTGGACATGGCTGATTCCGCCACTATCGCCCGCAGCAACGCATATTTTTCACCAGCCTTATGTCAATGTTTACAATACGCCAAACTATTTTTATCAAAAGCCCCCATACTAAAAAGAAGAGGCAGCTCATCATATGAGCTGCCTTAGATTGAAGACAAAAGGTATTCAGAATGATCACATATCAATAAAGACAAGGTCAGCGCTCAATAATCCTTGATTCGCAATTGCTTCTAAGAGGCGATAGAAAATCTGTTCAAATATAGCTGAGTCTTGCAAGCGACGAGGAGACTGAAGCCATGCCCGCGAAAAGCGCCCGCCGTAACGGAAATCAACAGTTTCATATAGAACTTTCTATTTTCAAAGAAAAAGACTGTAAACAAACTCAATTTTTTGAGTCAGATCAGTTAGATCAATTAATTTACATATTCATCTTTAGAAGCTCTCATAGAGCAGAAGAACAGTAGCGTTACCACCACGACGAAGAGCCAGCCAGCGATGTTCCAGCCCCCTAATAAATCATGCAAATAACCAAATAGGATGGGTCCAACTGCTGCAAGTAAATAGCCAATAGATTGTGCAAAACCTGATAAATCAGCCGCCTCATATGCAGTGCGTGTACGCAGTGTGAAGAACATCATCGCTAACGCAAATGAAGCGCCCCCAGCTAATCCAATAAGTACCATCCAGAGAACTGCAAAACTTGTCCACTCCATTACCAAACCAGTAAAGCCGATTAAATAAAATACTGTAAAAATGACGACAAGTGGACGTTGGGATTTCATCTTGCTTGCAATAATAGGCACAACTAGAGCCATAGGTATTTGTGAAAACTGCATGGTTGAAAACATCCAGCCAGCACGGTCGGCAGCGAGACCTTGGGCAATATAAATTTCAGGAATCCATGCCGCTGTCGTATAAAATATGAGTGATTGTAACCCCATTGCGCCCGTAACAGCCCAAGCTACAGGTGATTTCCATAAAGGTATACGCGTTTTCATAGATGCGACAGTAGGTTCAGGTTTATTTGCTTGCAATTGTGGAATCCAAACCAAAATTGTTAAGACAACTAGAATAAGAGCTACCCCGAGAGCGCCTTGCCAACCAAGGGACGAATGGGCTACTGGATAGCTAATACCCGCACCTACACCTGCTGAAAGATTCATCGACACTGTGAAGAAAGCCATTAGTAAACCAACATGATAAGGAAATTTCAATTTCAGTAAGCCTGGAATAAGCACATTACCAAAAGAAATGGCAACGCCAATTAGTACCGTTCCGAGAACGAGTAATGTAGTTGTACCAAGGGAGCGTGTGACAATGCCACATGCTAATAAGATCGTGGATAAAAACAATGTCAATTCAATGCCTAATTTGCGTGCAACAACTGGTGCAAACGGTGATACTATCGCAAAAGCTAGTAATGGAATTGTTGTCAAAAAGCCAGCGAGTACGTTGGAAATGCCAAGACTTTCACGAATGAAAGAAATAATGGGACCAACGACAGTTAGTGGCATCCGTAATGTAGAAGCTATAAAAATAACACCGATGACAAGTAACAGAGTTTTTCCCTTCCAGCTAATTTTTTTGCTAGGATAAGTAGAATGTTCATTAGTTGTCAAAATAAATCCCCCTTGAATTAAAACATTAATAATTCGAACAACTATACCACTTTACCATACTATTAAAAATGGTAGAAAATTCACAAAATATTGAACATTACTATTGTTATTGAAATGTCAAAGGTCGTATGATAGACTGAATAACATCATAAATTTAATAATTACATGCCTCATGTTTGTATTGAGGTAGAGGTCGCGGTATTTATAAGTACGCTAATGGAAATGACAAGCATTAAAGATGTTAGCTGAAAGGAAATACCGCCGAAGTGTGAGGGGACTTGAAAACCTCATGCTGGGGCTGTTTCCGAAAGGAACAGAACTGTCACGTTGGAATGACGTGTTGCGCTATCATTTGAAAGAACTGGGGATTAACTTAGCCATCACAACGTTCATGTGATGGCGTTTTTTATTTCTATTCGGTAGGTATTTTATTACCTACTTACTTAAAAATAGTATCTCCGCTAACTGATATGTACGCATTAATTTACTGTACCTAAACGCAATGGTTATGAAGCGTAAAAACAATGGGTACAATTACGTCGAGGTGAATATGAGGACCTCTTATAAAAGGAAGGAAGCTTTAACGTGAGTGAAATAAAAGTTAATCAGCTTGGGCATAAACCGCCGAAGTTGAAAAAAGAACTAAAAAGTCGTCATATAACAATGATTTCGTTAGGCGGCACAATTGGTACTGGGCTATTTTTAGCTAGTGGTGGTGCCATTGCACAGGCGGGTCCTGGTGGCGCATTGCTTGCTTATGCCTTAATTGGCATTATGGTGTATTTTTTAATGACGAGCTTAGGGGAAATGGCTGCCTATATGCCTTCATCGGGTTCGTTTAGTACGTATGCAAGTAAATTTGTAGATCCAGCACTTGGTTTTGCACTTGGTTGGAATTACTGGTATAACTGGGCTATTACGATTGCAGCGGAAATTGCAGCTGTCTCACTAATTATGAAATACTGGTTCCCAGATAGCTCGTCAGCACTTTGGACAGTATTGTTTATTGCCATCGTACTATCATTTAATCTTTTATCGGTAAAAAGCTACGGTGAAAGTGAATATTGGTTTGCCATGATCAAGGTGGCAACCGTTATTATCTTCATTATTATCAGTATTCTGATGATATTTGGTATTTTGGGAGGGCAAGCACCCGTAGGCTTCACGAATTTCTTCATTAGTGATGGGCCATTCCATGGTGGATTCCTTGCTACATTTGGTATCTTCTTAGCAGCAGGATTCTCGTTCCAAGGGACAGAGCTTCTAGGCATTACAGCTGGGGAAACAGATGACCCAGGAAAAAATATTCCAAAAGCAGTGAAATCTGTTTTCTGGCGTATTATTTTATTCTATATTTTAGCGATTGCAGCAATTGGTATGCTCATTCCGTTTACAGATGCACGTTTACTATCTGAAGATATTGCGGTATCTCCATTTACGCTAGTATTTGATCGATTAGGAATTGCCTTTGCGGCTTCCCTGATGAATGCGATTATTTTAACAGCTATGCTTTCGGCGGGGAACTCAGGGCTATATGCGTCATCGCGTATGCTATGGCAATTAGCCGTGGATGGCCATGCACCAAAATTCTTTATGAAGTTAAGTCGCCGTGGGATTCCAATTTATGCTTTAATGGCGACATTAGCAGTAGGCAGTCTTGCATTTCTAGCATCATTTTTTGGTGACGGGGTTGTCTATATATGGCTTCTAAATGCCTCAGGTATGTCAGGCTTCATTGCATGGCTCGGTATTGCCTTTAGCCACTACCGTTTCCGTAGAGCTTTCGAGGCTCAAGGCTTAGATTCGAAATTACTACCTTATAAAGCAAAGCTATATCCATTTGGACCAATCTTTGCATTTACGGTTTGTATGATTGTTGTAGTTGGTCAAAACTACACGGCCTTTACAGGTGAAACCATTGACTGGAATGGTGTATTTGTTTCATACATTGGAATCCCACTGTTTTTAGCATTATGGATTGGCTTTAAAGTGAAAAATAAAACGAAAATGATTCCGCTTAAGGACTGTGATTTGAAAGTGGAAAAATAGAACGTAGCTAAAGGGCTATCCTGTAAGTCATTGTAATATGACGAACGGGATAGCTTTTTTGATTTTATATAAAAATATTGCGAATTTCTTTTTTATGGTAAGGTATTATAGATATGGAAAGTTATTATAATCAAAAGGTATTTTTAATGATGAAAAGTTTCTCTTAAGAAGAGGTGCATATTATGCAAAAACATATATTACTAGTAGAAGACGATGAAGCCATTCGAGAAATGGTGGAAAATTTTTTATTGATGGAGGGATATCTCGTTACTTCTGTCTTAAATGGTGAAGAGGCTGTACAACAATGCGTAAGTACTTCGTTTGATTTAGTTATTTTGGATATTATGATACCAAAACTGGATGGATTAGAAGTTTTAAAGATTATTCGTCAAAAAGAAGCACTTCCAATTATTATCATGTCCGCAAAAGATAGTGATGTCGATAAAGCACTCGGATTAGGCTTAGGAGCCGATGAT
Source organism: Lysinibacillus sphaericus OT4b.31 (assembly GCF_000392615.1). GTDB lineage: Bacteria > Bacillota > Bacilli > Bacillales_A > Planococcaceae > Lysinibacillus > Lysinibacillus sphaericus_B. Next base: position 716,754 of record NZ_KB933398.1, read on the forward strand.
TATATTGCAAAACCTTTTTCAATGTTGGAGTTTTCAGCTAGGGTAAAAGCTGCCATAAGAAGAGCGACAAAGTATGCGCATCATATAGAAGAACAGCAAGATGTATTAATAATTGGTGATTTAACAATTGATATTATCAATTTTTCTGTAGAAAAAAATCAGCAAAAAGTCAAGCTTACCTCAAAAGAGTTTGGCATCTTAAAACTGTTTGCGACTAATTGTAATCGAGTATTTACAAAGCAGCAAATCTATCAACTGATTTGGAATGACGAATACTATGGTGATGAAAATATTATCAATGTCCATATAAGGAGACTACGAGAAAAAATTGAAGATGATCCATCCAATCCCCAATACATTAAAACATTATGGGGAATTGGCTATAAGTTAGAAGGTTGATCGTATGGTTATGTTACTATCTATTATTATTGTATTACTCATCGGAATTACTTGTTTTCAGGTGAAAGACAAGAAAAATCAAAATACAACTATTCATTACATGCGTAAAAAGCTGCAATCCATAATGACTGAACAAACAAATGAAAAAATTCTAGTTTCGACAGCTAATCATGAAACAAAGCAATTACTCAATGCTATGAATACATTACTGGATCATAATCAAAGAATATTGGCTACACATCGGAAAATGGAAGGTTCTATGAAAAAGATGCTGGCTAATATTTCACACGATCTCAAAACGCCGCTAACTGTTGTCCTTGGATATATCGAGATGCTACAACTAGACAAGCCTATAAGCGGTGAAGAGCGACAACGATTGCTCTCAGGGGTTCATGCTAAAACACTGGAAGTATTGAGCATTATCCATACATTCTTCGATCTTGCTAAAATTGAAGCAGGAGACACAGATTATCCAATAACTAAGATAAATGTGAGTGAAATCTGTAGAAAAAACATCCTGTCATTTTACGATATAGTAACGTCTATGGGACTCAAAATAGACATTGCAATACCAGAAACACCTGTTTTTGCACTCGGCAATGAAGAAGCACTGGATAGAATTTTGAACAATTTACTGTCCAATGCACTTGCATATGGCGCAGAAGGGAATGTAATTGGCCTAGTGGTTAGACATGACGACGTCGCTATATATGTTGATGTATGGGATCGTGGGAAAGGTATCGATGAATACCATGTAGATAATGTTTTTGAAAGAATGTATACGCTAGAAGATTCAAGAAATAAATCATTCCAAGGAAGTGGGCTTGGCTTAACGATAACGAAAAGACTTGTAGAAATAATGAATGGCTCCATTCACCTTTCCAGTATCCCCTATGAGAAAACGGTTTTTACTGTTTCTCTAAAAAGAATGATGTATTAAACGAATCTGCTTGTGGAGCTGATAATGCTCTACAGGCTTTTTACTTCATTTAAGAAATAAGTAAGAATCAAGTAATAAAATAGAGAGCTTTACTTTTTATAATAAAGAAAGACACATATTAGGGAGAGGTAAAGATGACTTATATTGTGAAAACAAACCAACTTACAAAAGTATATGAAGGAAAAGAAGTTGCTTCTGACGTCAATATGCATGTGAAGAAAGGGGAGATATATGGTTTTTTGGGTCCCAATGGTGCAGGGAAAACGACTGTAATGAAAATGCTAACAAACCTTACAAAGCCAACAAGTGGGGATATCGAAATCTTCGGCGAAAAATTAACGGATCAATCCTACGAAGTACTAAAAAGAATGGGGACCATTATTGAATACCCAATTTTCTATGAGAAGTTAACTGCCAGAGAAACCCTAGAACTACATTGCGAATATATGGGGTATTACGACAAAAATGAAATTAGTCATGTACTAGATTTAGTAAAGCTAACCAAAACGGATAGCAAGCGTGTAAAAGACTTTTCACTTGGCATGAAACAGCGATTGGGCATTGCACGAGCAATTATTACAAAACCAGAATTACTTATCCTAGATGAGCCAATAAACGGACTTGATCCCATTGGGATCAAAGAGCTCCGTGAGTTATTCGTTATGCTATGTAAAGAATATGGCATAACAATTATTATTTCTAGTCATATTTTAGGAGAAATCGAACTGTTGGCTGACACGATTGGTGTTATTAATAACGGGAGACTAATAACAGAGGTATCAATGGAAACTATCAATCGTAGTCAAACAGATTATATTGAAGTGATTGTGAATGATGGGAAAAAAGCTGCATTTATTTTAGAGAATAAATTAAACATAACCAACTTTAAACTAGTTGCAGAGAACTGCATTCGCATTTATGAAAATTCCATTTCACAAAAGGACATTTCAAAAACATTGATCGAACATGATATAGATATTGAAGGAATCAGCAAGAAAACAAGCTCATTAGAGGATTATTTCTTAAAATTAATTAATGGGGGTGTAGTAAGTGCTTAATTTAATGCGTTTAGAAATGAAAAAATATCAGTTAGGCTCCTATGTAAAAGGTGCTATTATTGCAAATTTCACCATATTAGGCTTTATGTTTCTGATCTTGTTTATCTCGAAAATAGAAGAAGATACTGCCATCGAAAACTACCAGACAGCACTAACGGTCATTGACTCTTTTGTAAGAGGGGTATTTATTGTCTTTGCTGGTACATTAATTGCCAAGCTAATTATTGGAGAATATAAAAATCGAACAATTACTACAGCATTTATGTATCCCATTAAAAGAAAAAATTTAATTGCCGCAAAGCTTGCAATTGTTATCATTTTTACGTTCAGTACCATTGTTATTTCGAATGTGTTTATTACGGCAATATTTTGTTTCATTAGTGCAACCTATCATTTAATTCCAGATACATTAACGAATTCTGTAGTTATGCAACAACTCCCTTCGATGCTTATGAACGCTGTTGCAGCGACAGGCATGTCACTTATTCCTTTGTACTTTGGCATGAAAAAATATTCGATTCCAGCGACAATACTTTCTTCCTTGTTAATTGTCATGGTCGTATCTTCTAATACAGGTAATTTTTCTTTAAATGATATTATAGTTATCCCAATAACATTGGCGATCATTGGGATAGGTGTTGCCTACATATCCATTCGGAATATTGAAAGAGTGGATGTTTAAGGGTGCCTGGCACGCAAACAATTTGCGAACAATTCTGAATATTGATGTTTCAGATACAAGATAATGCCAGGCACTTTAACAATGTTGAATTGTTAGAGCGCCTGGCATTTTTTAAGCAAATATAGTTTCCCATAATAGATATATATTTAACGCAACAACTATTACTACAACAATCCATCCAAGTCCTGTGGTTACGCGATGATTGACAAGGCTGCCCATAATGTCACGCTTACTTGTGAACATTACAAGGGGCACAAGAGCAAAAGCAATACCGAATGATAGAATAACTTGACTTAGCACAAGTGCGTAGGTTGCATTGACGCCAGATGCAATAATGGCAAGTGGGGGAATCATAGTAATTGCTCGGCGTAGGTACAATGGAATTTTTCTTCGAATAAATCCTTGCATAACAACATCTCCAGCTAATGTACCAACAGAAGAACTTGCAAGTCCTGCAATGAGAAGTCCAAGACCAAAGGAAACTGCTGCCATCGGACCAAGTGCATCCCGTAATCCGTTATAGGCTATATCTAGATCCTCTACCACTACACCCTGTGTATGGAACACCGCTGCTGCAATGATTAGCATACTCATATTAATGGCACCAGCAATAATCATTGCTATGACAATATCGATAAACTCAAACCGGAAAATTCGTCGTTTTTCTCCTTCATTTCGCCCAACAATGCGGCTTTGCGTTAATGAAGAATGTAAATAAATCGCGTGTGGCATAACGGTTGCTCCTAAAATCCCTGTTGCAAGTAATAGTGAATCAACACCTTCAAATTGTGGTGTGAAAATGCCTATTGCTACATCGCTCCAATTCGGTTGCGCCAAAAATGTTTGGAACGCAAATGCCAACACAACAATTAACACCATGCCAGAAATGCCTGCTTCAAATGCTCTAAAACCTCTACGTTGTAATTCTAGAATAGCGAATGAACCGACAGCTGTAATAAGTGCGGCAGGTAGCATCGGAATGTTAAACAATAAGTAAAGGCCAAGTGCTGCCCCAATAAATTCTGCAAGATCCGTTGCGATTATGACTAATTCAGCTTGTATCCATAAAAAGATTGATGTTTTTTTAGAAAAGTTTTCACGTGCGACTTCCGGTAGATTCTTTCCTGTTGCTATACCCAATTTTGCTGATAAAGATTGAATAAGTACAGCCATTAAATTTGAAAATGCGATGACCCACAGAAGTAAATAGCCGTACTGTGAGCCAGCCGTAATATTTGTTGCAAAGTTGCCAGGATCTATATAAGCAACAGCTGCGATGAATGCTGGACCAAGGAAGGGAAGAATGCGTCGCCAGCCTTTGATGTCGCCATCTAAAACTGCTTCTGCTGTCGGCTTTATACTGCGTTTATAAACCATAATGTTCCCTCATTTCAAAAAGTATCCCAAAAGAAATAAAGTTTCCTGTAGGAAAAATAATATACTACTATTCTATAGCTAGAAGTGAAAAATGTGAAGTTGTTTGCTCATTTCTTAAAAAAATATAAAATGGCAAAAAACGCATACCTGTTTTTCATTAAGCCATGATGTAACTTTTCTCATCATTTTCTAATTAGACTTTGACACCCTATGTAGTTTACGATGAAAAGAAAAACGGTGAGGAATGACACCACATGACAAATCGAATTTTAATTATAGAAGATGAAGAAAGTATTGCTCGAGTATTACAATTAGAGCTTCAATTTGAAGGCTATCAGGCAGAGATGGCTCATACGGGAACGGACGGCTTGCTAAAGTATCGTGAACAACAATGGGACTTGATTCTTCTCGATATTATGTTACCGGAGATGAGCGGGATTGATGTGTTAAAGCGTATTCGTGCAACAGAGTTACAAACACCTGTCATACTGCTTACCGCTAAAAGTGACGTTGAGGATAAAGTAAAGGGGTTGGATTTAGGGGCAAATGATTATATAACAAAACCTTTTGACATCGAAGAGTTACTCGCCCGCGTTCGAACAGCATTAAGATTTTCACAGAGATCTAAAGGTCAACAAGCATCACAAATGTACGGGCATTTATCTATTGACGAACAAACAAGAGACGTTGTTTATTACGATAAAAATGTGCAACTAACACCACGTGAGTATGACCTGCTTTTATACTTACTGAAACATCCGAAACAAGTACTAACACGCGAACAGATTTTAGAGGCGGTATGGGGCTACGATTATTATGGCGATACGAACGTTGTGGATGTCTATATTCGCTATGTACGTCAAAAACTTGAAGTTGCTGATGATACACCAATTATCCATACAATCCGCGGTGTTGGCTATGTGTTGAAGGAGCACAAGCATGAGACTTAAAACAAAAATCCATCTACTAACAACTTTATTAATGTTGGTTATATTAGTGGCGACGAATAGTGGCATTTATTTTTTATATGAAAAGTTTGCTTATAATACGGAAGAAAAACAACTCCAGCAGCGTGCAGATGAGCTGAGTATGACACTCAGTCAACTAGATCAAAACACAAATTTGCAACAGGTTTTACGAGCATATATGCCAACTGACGGAGCGGTTTATATATACGACGGCGAGCAATTGAAGATGAAGGTACAAACGGAACTTAATATGCCAGACGTACCTTACATTACGTTTGATATGCCTGTAATTTGGGCTGACGGTACGGTGGTGCAGGTGGAGCTAATGCAGTCAATGGAAGAAGTAGCAAAAATGATGGGACTGCTAAAAATTATTTTAGTCGTAGTGACCATTGTGGCTGTGATTCCTTTACTTTTGGCAAGCTTAGCGTTAGGTCAATTAATCTTACAGCCGCTTGAACGTTTAAGTCAAACAATGAAAAAGAGCGCTGCTACAGGGCAATATGAAAAAATTGAAATTGCCAATAAAAATAGCGATGAGCTTACTGAAATTAGCCATACATTTAATGGCATGATGGAAAAGCTTGAACAGCATTATCAAAAACAGCAGCAATTTGTGTCAAATGCTTCCCATGAGCTGAAAACACCCATTACGGTTATTGAAAGCTATGCGAAATTACTTTTACGCAGAGGCTTTGATAACAAAGAAGTAACACAAGAATCGCTTCAAGCCATTGTAAATGAATCTACACGTATGCATGAAATGGTACTGCAATTATTAGATCTAGCGAAAAACAAAGAGCATCTCGATGTGCAATGGGTACAACTGGAGCTTGATGAGTTACTGAAAAAAGTTGCCTCACAAATGCAACAAGCTTACCATCGCTCATTTCATGTAGATACAGTGCTGCCAAAATATGTGTATAGTGATGAAAAGATGCTTAAGCAACTCCTTTTCATTTTGCTTGATAATGCTCGCAAATACAGCGAAAGTGAAGTGCAGTTACGTGCAACAGAAATCTCTAGCCATGTCCTTATTACCATTCAGGATTTTGGTGTTGGTATTCCACAAGCACATATTCCACATTTGTTTGAAAGGTTTTATCGAGTAGGTGAGGATCGCAATCGGAAAACTGGTGGAACAGGATTAGGGCTAGCTATTGCACAGGAGCTTGCACAGCAGCTAAACATTACAATTGAGGTCGATAGTGTAGAAGGTGAAGGTTCGTGCTTTACACTGCGTGTACCAAAGGAGGAACAACGATGAAAAAATGGGTGATTCCAATTTTCGTAATAACCTTATTGAGCAGCTTCTTACTCTGGTTTTTACAGAATCGTTTCTTTCATGTAGAACCGCTAAGTGAAGCAGGGGCAGTCATGCGTATCGAGGAACTCTATAGTGGACATGTTGAACAAGTGAAGAAAAAGGGAGACAACTATAAGATCGTATTCTTACGAAATGGCGCTACCTATGCTGTGGAGTTGAATCAGCATACCCAGCAAGTAGCAAATTTAACAGTTAAGGATACTGCGAGTAATTTACTAAATGAAGAACAAATTCGACAACGAGCTTTAGCTCATAGCCCTGGCAAGGTAGAAAGTGTTACATTAACCGATTCAATCTATACGGTACAAGTTAAAAAAGAGGAAATAGAGAAGAAGCTTACGCTTGATGCTTATACTGGAGAAGTGCTGTCAGAGACAGATGTGCAACCGGTGACAGAGCGTGAAAACGGAACAAGTGTGATTTCTGAGCAGCAGGCCATTCAAATTGCCTTACAGCAATTAAATGGTGAGGTCGATTCAGTTGATTTTGAGGAAACAAAAGATGGCGGCTATTATTTAGTGGAGATTGAGACTGACAAGGATGAGGCTGTTTTTCAAATACATGGCGTTTCTGGTAAAGTCATGTCCGTTACTTGGGACAAAGATAATTAACTAGGTCGGAAAAGTTTGCAGAGATTTTTCTCATGAAATTCTAATCTTGCTCTTATTATCCTATCATCTTGCTTTGTTAAGCTGATTATAGATAAAACAAAGGAGAGATGGACATGAAAAAAATCATCGTTATTCCAGCATTAGTCGCTACACTAGGTGTAGGTGCTGTCATTGGTTCAACAACATTATTAACAGGTAATGCACAAGAAAAAAAGGTATTGTCAATGCAAGAAATTGAGAAAAAAGCTCTGGCTGTCGTTAATGGTACGGTGTTTGACATCGAATTCGAAGATAATCACTACCGTTCTATATATGACGTAGAGGTTCGCACAGAAACAGAAGAATATGACTTGAAATTCGATGCCATCACAGGGAAGCTGTTGAAACAAAAAAAAGAACGATTAGATTATGATGATTTTGACGATGACATAGTAGATGACATGGATGTTACATCTTCAGCCATAAAAATTACAAAAGAGCAGGCTATTGAAAAAGCGTTAACAAAAGCAAAAGGTACAGTGACAAAAATTAAACTTGATGATGGTGTTTATGAAATCGACATCAAAGATGGACAACTCGAATCCGAAATTGATATCAATGCATTAACAGGTGAAATTGTCAGTTTTGAACAAGATATAGAAGACTAGTGTGGAAAGCTATCTTAAAAGTGAGCGTATACTTTTAAGATAGCTTTTTACTTATTGAGTCGTCTAGGATTCTTGATAGACTAATGCCACTGAAAAATCATATAAAGAAAAATTTATACTTCCTACACTTTTCTCCTTTACTTTTTAAATTTACAAGCGTAATATGACATCATTATAAAAGTTTCAAATTTCTAAATCGCTGAAGCACTGAACGCGGGGGAACCAATTTTGACGGATTGTATAGGCAATCCTTGGGGTGAATCTCTTTATTATTAAAGACGTAGGGCTACTCATGGTCCGAATCCGACAGCTAACCTCGTAAGCGTTAAGAGCAGAAAAATTGAAGCTTGCAGACAAAAAAACGTCTACAAGTCGTATTTAGTGATGACTTGTAGGCGTTTTTTATCTTCATTCAGCTATCATGTACCAAAAAAAGTCTAAGCGAATATTGATTTAGAAATGAGAAACACACTCTATGAAACTAGAAGGTGTTTAGTATGGGATCTTCATTCAAACGTTATGTGATCGGTAAACCTTTGAAATCCGATGCACTCGGGGAGCAAAAGCTTAGTAAAACAAAGGCGCTTGCCATTTTATCTTCTGATGCATTGTCATCAGTAGCGTATGGACCAGAGCAAATTTTACTAGTGCTTATGACAGTAAGTACTGTGGCTTTTTGGTATTCTTTACCGATTGCGGCCGGGGTGGTAGTACTGCTTGTGGCACTCATTTTATCATATCGTCAGGTTATTTTTGCCTATCCACACGGTGGTGGAGCATATGTAGTTTCTCGGGAAAATTTAGGTGTCAATGCAGGACTTGTAGCGGGGGGTTCACTACTCGTCGATTATATATTAACCGTTGCAGTAAGCGTATCTGCAGGAACAGATGCCATTACTTCGGCCTTCCCAAGTTTGCATGCATATAACGTAGTCATTGCCGTGTTCTTTGTTATTTGCTTAACGCTGTTAAATTTACGTGGTGTTACAGAATCTGCAACAATTTTAGCTTACCCTGTATATCTATTTGTTGCAGTAATGCTTATGTTAATTGGGATAGGGGTTTATAATGTGGCAAGCGGGCAAGTACCAGCAGATTTGCATCCAAAAGTAGGTACACCAGTTGCGGGGATTAGCTTGTTTCTATTATTAAAGGCATTTGCCTCAGGCAGTTCGGCTTTGACAGGTGTAGAAGCAATCTCTAATGCCATACCGAACTTTAAAAATCCTGCTCCGAAAAATGCAGCGAAAACGTTACTAGCAATGGGAGGTATTTTAGCGGTGCTGTTCATTGGCATCGTGAGTCTTGCCTACTTCTATGGAGTGGCACCAAATGCACAGGCAACAGTCGTGTCACAAATTGCAGAGGCGAGTGTTGAGCGCAATGTATTTTACTATATTGTGCAAGGAACAACAGCAATGATATTAGTGCTTGCTGCCAACACGGGTTATTCAGCTTTTCCGTTACTTGCTGTAAATTTATCGAAGGACGGTTTTATCCCAAGAATATTCCAAATTCGTGGGGATCGACTTGGCTATTCGAATGGGATTTTGATGCTTGGTGTCGCAGCAATTGTGTTAATTATTTTGTTTGATGGGGCGACAGAGCATTTAATTCCACTTTATGCAGTGGGTGTTTTTATCCCATTTACATTAGCACAGACGGGTATGATGCGAAAATGGTGGCGCGAAAAGTCAAGTGGCTGGATTGCGAGATTTACCGTAAATACAATTGGTGCAGCCATTTCTTTTATTGTTGCAATGATGTTTTTCGTGACAAAATTAACCCAAGTATGGCCAGTATTTATCTTTTTACCGATCATTATTTGGCTGTTTCATCGTATTAAGCTACATTATGATGCAGTGGGGGAACAGCTTCGATTAGATCATGTAGCATTACCAAATGTAGAGGGCAATGTCTTCATTGTACCTGTTGCGGGTATTACAAAAGTGGTGGAAAATTCATTACACTACGCGCAGTCTTTGAAGGTCGAAAAAATTATTGCTTTCTATGTGGCGTTCAATCAAGCAGACGCAAAAGCTTTTGAAGAGAAATGGAAAGCTTGGCAACCAGATGTGCGGATTGTAACGTACTATTCACAGTATCGTAGCATTACGCAACCATTGAAAAAGTTTATCGACAAGGTGGAACATCAATATGCGAAGACTGGTTACCAAGTTACGGTTGTCATTCCGCAATTTTTACCGAAAAAAGGCTGGCATCATATGCTGCATAACCAATCGAGTCTATTAATTCGCACCTCACTGTTATTTCACAGAAATGTCGTCATTATGACAGTACCTTTCCATTTATCAAAATAATGACTAGCAAGGTCGAAAATAGTCTGATATAATCAGGACATTGATGTGAAACACGAACGTTCACTATCAAAAACAGCTGGAATACCAGTTAATTCCGAAAATTTACAATAATCCTATTATAAATATTTATACTGAATGCACGAAATGGCTATTTATAATAAGGACATTCTTACAGCTTAATACTATTTCACTCATATAATAGCGAGAATAGGGCTCGCGAGTTTCTACCGATTTACCGTAAATGAATCGACTATGGGTAGCAATATTTTAGGAAACCTCATACAAATGGTGAGCCGTTTTTCTAATTGTTTCGACGTTTTCGCGCTGAACGCTTTGCTCCACTCATAGATGAATGGAACCAAAGTATTCAGCGTTTTTTTCTATTATTATAAGAAAGAAGGATTTAAAGGAAATGAAGTTATTACATGACAAAATTATGCAAGAAGGTAAAGTTCTTTCTTCATCTGTATTAAAAGTAGATTCGTTTTTAAATCATCAAATCGACCCACAGCTTATGAAAGAAATTGGACATGAGTTTGCCAATCGCTTCTCTGACCAAATTATTACGAAAGTGCTAACGATTGAATCTTCGGGTATTGCACCATCTGTAATGCTGGGACTTGAAATTGGCGCTCCAGTTGTATTTGCTCGCAAACGTAAATCTTTAACATTATCAGATAATCTTTATTCTTCCAAAGTACACTCTTTCACAAAAAATGAAACAAACGATATTTCCGTCTCACGTAGTTTCTTAAACACAGACGATAATGTCTTAATCGTTGATGACTTCCTTGCAAACGGTGAAGCGGTGAAAGGATTACTAGATATCGCAGCTCAAGCAGGTGCAAATGTTGTTGGCGTTGGTATTGTGATTGAAAAGGGCTTCCAAGACGGCGGAAAATTATTACGTGAACAAGGAATTCGCGTGGAATCTTTAGCAATTGTGAATTCTCTAGAGGATGGCAAAGTAACATTTGCGGAGGCTCGCGCGTAATGAATAACTTTAAAGCAACGACGCTTGCAGTCCAACACTTACTTGCGATGTATGCGGGTGCCATTTTAGTACCACTTATTATCGGTGGGGCACTTGGCTTTGATGCTAAACAAATGACGTATTTAGTGGCGATTGACATTATGATGTGTGGTATCGCAACACTTTTACAAGTTTATTCTGGTAAGTTTATCGGTATTGGTTTACCTGTAGTACTGGGTTGTACGTTTACAGCAGTTAGCCCAATTATTGCCATCGGTACAAATCCGGAGCAAGGAATTACAGATATTTATGGTTCGATTATTGCTTCTGGTTTAATTGTGGTAGTGATTGCTGGCTTCTTTGGTAAGCTAGTGAAATTCTTCCCTCCAGTGGTAACAGGTTCTGTTGTATCGATTATTGGTATCTCATTATTGCCAGTTGCATTGAACAATATGGCGGGTGGACCAGATGCACCAGATTTCGCATCAGGTTCTAATGTTGCTTTAGCGTTTATTACTTTAGTAATTATTTTAGTTGTTTATCGTTTCTCAACAGGCTTCGTCCGTGCCATTTCCATTCTAATCGGATTAGTTGCAGGAACAGTCTTAGGTATATTCATGGGTAAAGTTGACTTTAGTCCTGTTTCAGATGCAGGTGTCTTGCACATGGTACAGCCATTCTACTTTGGCATGCCAACATTCGATGCAACCGCAATCCTTACAATGACGCTCGTAGCGATGGTTTCTTTAGTAGAGTCATCAGGGGTTTATTTTGCACTTAGCGATATTTGCAATAAAAAACTAGATTCTAAAGATCTAGCACGCGGTTATCGTTCTGAAGGTCTTGCTTCTGTTATTGGAGGTATTTTCAATGCCTTCCCATATACAACATTCTCACAAAACGTAGGACTTACGCGTATGTCAGGCGTAAAAGATCGCAAAGTCATTTACCTAACAGGTGCTTTTCTTGTAGCACTTGGCTTCCTACCAAAAATCGCAGCGTTAACAACAATCATTCCAATACCCGTACTTGGTGCGGCGATGCTTGCAATGTTCGGTATGGTTATTACACAAGGTATGGGTATGTTGGTACCTGTTATGAATGAGTCAGCGGAAAATGCCATGATTGCCGCGATTGCAGTTGGTCTTGGTGTTGGTGTATCTGTTGTTCCAGATATCTTTGCATCACTGCCACCAGGCGTAGCGATTTTAACTTCAAACGGTATCGTATGTGGTTCTGTTACAGCGATTATCCTGAACATTTTATTTAACATGATTGGTCCAAAACATAAAAATGACCCGATGCAGGGGTAATTATAGCGGTAAAGAAAAAATGCCACCTCCTTTTATCTTTTTAGATATAGGGAGGTGGCATTTTTATAATCTACAATGTTTATTCTGAAACATTGCTGGCATCACTTAATGAGAGTTTTAGTTTCTGGAGCCCATTCACAAATGATGTGTTATCAAGTGCTATGAAAATGGCTTGCTATCATAAATGAGTTAGAAGACACACTAGAATGGAAAGTGAATGAATTTCAAACAATAATTAAAATATCACGGACATGTTTACAGGATGCTCTTTCAATGACTTTTGGGCAACAATTCAAAGCAAACCTGATGTTTAATAAAAAGCAAAAGAGGGAATTGTTAAATCTACAACAAGATTGCTTAACTATTGTAATTGGTGCTAGCTACTGCTGTTGGCGGAGGCATCTAAAACTAATTCTACAATTCAAGAAATAGTTATCAAAAAAGGTTTATTAAGCAAAGAATCCGCATATAATCTTTTAAACCCTATTAATTTAGTCAATATAAATATATAAGAGTAGAACTGATAGTAATTTTAAAAGTAAATATATGTTTTTAAGGCGTATTTACTATTAAATGCGACCTTTTCATTACTAGTTAATTATTGATAGGAAATATGTAATTTTAAAAAAATGAAAGGTTTTGAAAATGCAGAATATATTGCTGATTTTATTACTACAACTAATCTATGTGCCTTTTTTAACATTACGCACAATATTCTTAGTTAAAAATGTGACGTTACTTGCAGCGATGTTTGGAATGCTAGAAATGTTAATCTATGTGTTTGGTCTTTCGCTTGTATTTAATGGGGATCAAAGTATTTTAGCAATGATTGTTTATGCAGTTGGTTTTGGTTTGGGCATTTTTGTTGGGGCAAAAATCGAACGCAAACTTGCAATTGGCTATGTCTATACGACAATCAATACACAAAATAAAAACGAAGACCTAGTTAAATTGTTACGTAATGAAGGTTTTGCAGTAACGATTTACGTTGGAGAGGGCAGAGACAGTAATCGTTATAAATATGAAATTTTGACGAAGCGAAATCGCGAGGTAGAGCTGTTTCAATTAGTAGAACAACTTGAACCGAATGCATTTATTATTTCATACGAGCCGAAATCATTTAAAGGCGGTTTTCTGCTCGACAGAGTTAGAGCCAAAATTAAATAAGTTTCCCTATTTGGGCGGGCTAAGTACAATAATTTATAACAGTCTCATACTAGATAATGACCTCTGTCGTGTAGACAGAGGTTAAAAAATTTCACAGGACATTTATGTACATGATAACGAATTACCGTTCCATTTAAATCTTAGCAAAATCATATCGTGAAAGAGTCTTGATGTTATTTTGGTTGAATTTGCTAAAGGTTGTGCAACGTATATACATAGTAGCCATTCTCAGGTCTGTCGTACTCACCTTAATTTCTTTCATTACTTCTTTTCAAACTGCTCTGGTGAAAAAGGTTTCTTTCCATGATCCACTCGGTCTTGATTCCGCTCTTCTTGACGTTTCGCCTCAGCGCGCGTTTTCTTGCGCACGATTTTCTTTTCTATTTTCTGCTTGTTCGCACTAGCTTTCACATGTATCGAATCAATAAAGACATGGTCAGCGCTCCATAATCCTTGATGGTAATTTCATTTAAGATGCGATAGAAAATGTGTTCAAATATAGCTGAGTCTTGAAATCGACGTTCTTTGTTACCGATAGACGTACACTAGTTGATTGGAGTGCAGGCGGCGACTTCTGCGGGAACAGTTTGTTTTCAGTCTTTTTTCTTTTCAAATAGAAGACTCTATATGAATCCGTTATTTTCCGCTATGGTGGACGCTTTTCGCCGGCATGGCTTCAGTCTCCTCATCGCTACGCCAGTTCATGCTAAAATGAGCTGTTTTGTTTCATTCACTCCGAAACTGTTACTAGATCTTCAAATTTCTCTTCTACCCAAGTTTTGAACAGTTCATAGTCTGCATAAACGATTTCCTTGTAGCGCATTGCTTGTAAAATAGTACTTTCAATAAAGACGTTGCGCTCTTTACCGATAGCGTTTAAAATTTCATGCTCACTATGGTAGGTAAAAACATCGGAATAATCGATATCAGCCCGTGCGTGAATTTTTGCTGCGATACGCCCCATAGTCGATGTTGTGACAAAATAATCCTCTAGGTCTTTGTAATTTTTAGGCTTGACCTTTTTCTTATAAGGTGAGCGCTCACGAATATAATATTCTTGCCCATCGATCGTAACATAAGCTAAATGGGGGTCCTCTAGGTGATGCATGGCCTTTTGGGTACCGACAACACGTGCACCTTGATGCTCATACTTTGCCCAGAATGCCTCATTGTACGGCATGAAGTAAGCAGGAATCGCCGTACGTACTTCCTTCATTTCAAGCACTAAATCTTCTACTCCTAGAGCGTCTGTCTCACCATCTACCAAAATATAATAGCGTTTTAAACCAATGGATGCAGTCCCTGAGCCATGTTTAATGGCGATATCTTTAATCACATAGTTTGATAGCACATTAGAAATCGCAGAATGTTCATCTTCAGATACAGGCTGCACCTCTTCATTCCAGAGGAAAACACGCTGTCCGTCATCGTTAATGCTCGTTATATCCTGTAAAAAATGAGACCGTTGACGGTTCTCAAGCTTTTTTAAGACCTTTTTGATTGGTCCCTTAGTGTTGTCCTTTGTAAATGTCAGTGTTAGAGGATCGTCTTGTTTACGCTGGAATCGTTTTAATTGATCCATATAGCCTTGTAGAAAATGATGCATGGACATTTTTTGAGCCGCAATATGTAAGCCTTGCTCCTCGAGATATAGGGCAATACTAACGCTCATACGAACAACATCGTATAAATAAGAGCCAACATAGCCCTCATCAAAATCGTTGACATCAAAAACGATAGCCCCTGTTTCATTTTGGAACGCACCAAAGTTGTCCAGATGCATATCACCTTGAATCCACGTGGGCCTCACATCGGCTGTATGGAAGATGGACGGCATTTTCGTGACATCAAAATAAAATAAATAGGCACTTCCTCGGAAAAAACGAAATGGACTTTCTCGCATTTTACGATATTTCTCTAAACGTTGTTCCTCATTTAGTCCCATACGTTGAACATCAAACTCTTCAAATATTGTTTCTAGTTGTTCTTTTCGTAAAAATATCCGTGTGTGCTTTACTTGCTCAAGTAGGGCATGCTCCATCAAGATTCCTCTTTTCATAATATTGGTATTTTACAGTATTATACGTGCCATTATAGACGAAAGTTTCGTTGGATTAAAAGTTATTTTTGTATGTAGTAAAGTCTAAAACATGTTCAATTCCATTCTTTCATAATATAGTACATGCTCAGTGCTCGGAGGGAGGTTGTATGCTTTTTTTAAAGAAGGGCTTGGTCATCATTATCGGTAGTATTTCTTTATCGTTAGGAATCAATTTATTCTTAACCCCTTATGAAATCTTAGATGGAGGAGTTGTGGGATTAGCTTTAATTTTACACTATTTATATAAACTAAAAATTGGCTTGATGATTATCATTTTAAGTATTCCAATTTTTATCATTGCTTGGTTTAAATATAGGTCTTACTTCTATAATAGTGTGCACGGATTAATCTGCTCTTCTTTTATCATTGATTTGTTAAAGCCTGTTCGAAACCTGATTGAAATCGATGCAGTCTATAGTGCGATTTTAGGAGGGATTCTTGTTGGTTTTGGTATTGGCTTGATGCTCCGATTTCAGACAAGCACTGGTGGAACTGATCTTATAGCTCAGTTTCTATGCGATAAAACAGGCATCAATGTTGGCGTACTCATCTTCTTTATCGATTCAATTGTTATTGTATTTGGGGGGCTCCTTTTGTCCTCTAGTACATTATTACTTTCTATTATTACTGTTCTAGTAGTTGGGATTACCACGAGTATTGTTACGAGCAATAATCATCACTAGGGACTAAAAAATAGCTTCAGCAAGCTGAAACTATTTTACATCGACGTAGAAAAGTGCATTTGATTATTACCGAGAACTGTTTATCATACGCTTTTTTGGATAGGCGGGTTTAATCTCTGCGATTAGAATCGCTAGTAAAATGAGTGCTGCGCCAACAATCATACGACCGGTTAACACTTCATGTAAAAATAATACCGATAATACCATACCGAAAAATGATTCGGTCGAAAGAATAATGGCTGCCTTTGTAGCGGTGGTATATTGATTTGCCACATTTTGAAAAAGGTAAGCAATCGTAGTTGAAAAAATGGCTAAATAGACAATTGAATAGATGGCTTCTTTTTCAAGTGTTGCTGGTATTTCACCTGTACTGATTACCACCAAAATTCCTATGAACGATGCTGTTATGAATTGAATAATTGTGAGTGCAATGGCATCTTCCTTTTGAACGAAAAGATTTGTACAAAAAATATCAAAAGCAAAGGCAACTGCGCATGCTAGTGATAAAATGTCGCCGATATTCATGGTCATAGATCCTTGTAATGACAAACAACCTATCCCTACGACAGCCATAATTGAGCCAATTATTTCATAGCCATCAATACGTCGTTTATAAACTGCATAGGCAATGATAGGTACAATGATGACGTTAACAGCGGTTAAAAAGGCATTTTTAGAGGGTGTTGTATATTGTAAACCAACTGTTTGAAGAGAAAAGGCAATATACAATATGGTGCCTAATAGAACGCCTTTCCATATAACTGATTTTGTAGCCTTTTTTAATCTGTATCCAAATAAAACCGTGAGTATAATCGAAGCTAATAAGAATCTTCCTGCCATCACTTGATACGCTGTTAAATATTCTAACGCAATGGCAGTAATGACAAATCCACTTCCCCAAACAATTGCAGTAATAAGTAGCATACCATCAGCTATGTAGTGTTTCATCTTTCTTCCTCCTGACTTAAATAAGAATAGCATGTGAAGAAAGAAAATAATTTGACTGTAATTCTAAACATTCAGGCGTTTTTTTGTACTTATTCCAAAGCTACCGTTCATTCTTCAACCTTGCTATGTAGTAAGTACAATTTAACGGCTGTCGATAAGCGTTCATAAAAAACATAATCATTTTCTAATGGTGCTATTAACTGACGTATTTTCGTCATGCGATAGCGAATGGTGTTTGGATGACAGTAGTGTGCAACGGCTACTTCTTTAATGTTGCCTTTTTTAATAACAAAGGTTATAGCTGTGTTCAATAAATCAGGGTCTACCTTACTTTCTAGTAGGGGGCCTAAGTAATTGCTTACATAATTTATAACAAAGGGTGTGTCCTTACGATACAATTCAATAAGCAGACAATCAGAAGCGAGATTTTTGTAATGACAAGTAGGAGTCATTTCAATTTCTGCCATCATACGAGAAAAGAAGGCTTCTCGAACGGCAAGATGAAGTTCTGTTTGTGTTACGTGAACGTCACTATAACCTATGGTGATACCCTCTGTTGAAATATCATACATTGTAAGCCATTCGTTCAGTAGTTTTTCAAATTGAAGCTGCTGAGAGTGATTGGTCATTAGGATAAAAATACTTTTTTTACAAGTACATACAATGCCAGATTTCAATAGGGGCTCTAAGTTAAAAAAAGGTTGCATCCATTGATTATTTGCCGTTTGCTTCATTTGAATATTTGCTACGAACACATACTTTTCAAAAGCTTTATTCATTTGTTGTAGAAAGGATTTTATTTGTTCGTCGGAGACATCTTCGTCAATTAGACGCCTCATAATTGTTGCTATAAAGAATGTATAATCTTGTGTTTTTGCATAGGCCATTGTTTCTAAAATGATTTTTTCAAAAAATTCATCTCCACCAAACCGTAATATCGGGAAATGATGTTCTTCTGCCAAAGCTAGTACTTCACCGGGCAAATCTTTATAAATAACGGGTTTATAGGCTAAAGCACTAGCTTCTAGTTGGATCAGACTTTTAACCGCATTCAATAAATATTCTGGCTCTTGTTTTGCAAATAATAAACTGCTTAGAACAACGCTATTAGGTGTGAAAATCGTTTCTCTAACAGTTTGAATATCAGGTGAAAATTCAAAATCTAGAATTTCAACGTTTTGGACAGGTTTATGTAATCCATTGCTACCAGCAATAACTGTAAAATCCTTTGTAATAGGTAGTTGCAAAAAGTTTTTTACGTTCATTAGAGGATCTAGCAACCTTTCTGGTAATTGATTTGAGTTAAATAGTTTATATACTTATTATAAAATCTATTATCACTTAAATACTATGTTATATTTTTAATTCTCTAATTAATGAATTTTTTCATCTCGATGACCATTGGTAGGGATTACTAGAACTTTCCTTACAGTGAAATAAATAACCGCCCACGAATGGACGGCTACGTAGTATCTACTATTTAAATGTTAGCGAATATATTAGGCTTTCTGTTTTTCTTGGGGTTCGTTTGTTCAATTGCATAACCAACGTTCAGGATACGGCCTTCTTTAAAGGCTGGTCCAATGATTTGTAGACCAACAGGCAAGTTCCCTTTGAAACCACAAGGAACAGAGAGAGCCGGTAAACCTGTTAAGTTACTTGGGCCAGTAAAACGAATTATATTGTCAATTAAATCTACTTTTTCGCCATTTAGTTCGGCAAAATCATCACCGATACTACTAGCTACAACAGGCAATGTTGGGGTAATCATGACATCAACCTGATTGAAAATTTGAGTGAATTCTTGCTTGATTTGTCTACGTACCTGTTGAGCCTGTAAATAATCAACAGCAGACGGTAATTCACCAAGTTCAAATAAAAGACGGATATCATCCCCGAAATCTTGTGGTCTCTTCAGTAAGTCTGAGTGATGGATAGCAGCTGCCTCCGAAAGGGAAGTAATGAGCTCAGCCCATTCGGCATATTGTAAGGATGGGATTTTTACAACCTCAACCCTTGCTCCTTGGTCAACTAAACTTTGAATGCTTGTACGAACAGCACGATCTACATCTGAATCTACACGATTAAAGAAATAATCCTCATTAACACCGATGACTAAATCTTTAACATTGCCTGTAAGCTGTTGTACATAATTATCAGTCGGTACATCAACGCATGTTGGGTCGCGATGATCAAAGCCTGAAATAATCTCGAGCATACCCGCAGCGTCTTTAACAGTCTTTGTCATTGGACCAATGTGATCTAAACTCCAAGCAAGCGGGTAACAGCCGTATTTACTAACACGACCGTGAGTAGGCTTTAAGCCAACAATTCCACATGCGGATGAAGGGATTCGAATCGAACCTGCTGTATCTGTACCTAATGAAGCTACGCTAGCTCCTGCCGCAACAGCCGCGCCAGAGCCTCCACTAGATCCACCAGGAATTTTATCTAAATCCCACGGGTTCCGTACAGGTCCGTAATGAGGATTATTATTTGTAATACCCCAAGCATACTCATGCATACTCAATTTTCCTGTGAAAATGACACCCGCATCACGGAGCTTTTCCACAACAGTCGCATCATAATGTGACACAAAATCCTTATGAATTTTCGAGGACATCGTTGTTATTTTATCTTTAAAGTATAGATTGTCTTTTAATGCCATTGGAATGCCATGGTACATGCCTCGATATTGGCCATTTAAAATTTCTTTTTCTGCCTCTTTAGCATTAGCTAAAGCTTCATCGTGATAAAAAGCCATGTAAGCATTAATCTTTGGCTGGCTTTCCTCAGCAAAATGTAAAATTGCCTTCGTCAGTTCGACGGGAGAGAGGGTTTTATTTTCAATTAAGGGTGCCAATTCTTCTACAGATTTCAAATGTAAATCAGTTGTCAATATGGTCACCTCCAGGTATGTTGCGAATAGCGATATCCGCGTCATCAATAGCAATGCCCTCTAAATTGCTGCGAAGTGATTGCATGCCTTCCCATCGTGTTTTAAGTAGCTCAAGGTGTTCAGATTTTGCTTCAATTCCTTTGTTCTCCAATAGTTG
This sequence comes from Lysinibacillus sphaericus OT4b.31, assembly GCF_000392615.1. Taxonomy (GTDB): domain Bacteria; phylum Bacillota; class Bacilli; order Bacillales_A; family Planococcaceae; genus Lysinibacillus; species Lysinibacillus sphaericus_B. Next base: position 737,325 of record NZ_KB933398.1, read on the forward strand.
TTGAATAGACAAACTCATTAACATGATCCTCCCTTGATAATAATTTTTCCCGCTTTAACGGTCAGTAAGACGTCCACCATGAGAACGAGTAAACGAGGTGGTCGATCAACTGACCGTAAAAGCCCGATTGGTTCAACTACCAATCAGTGGGGATGAAGAAACCCCCACTGATTGAAGTTTCACTTTATCCCGCTTTAACGGTCAGTAAGGCGCCCACCTAAAATGACGGTGGTTGATCAACTGACCGTAAAAGCCCGATTGGTTCAACTACCAATCAGTGGTTTGAAGAAACCCCCACTGATTGAAATTTCACTTTATCTAAATAGGTTTACCCTATAAAGAACAAAATTGATGAACTATTCATGTTTTACTAGATGAAACACATATTCTTATAAAAGGTAATAAAATACTATTATTACAAGCATACACTATCCGCAAATTATATCAAATAAATAGAATGTCATAGAATGTATTTTATGTAAATTTTACTATGTATGAGGGGAGCGGATGGATTATTTTTATTGTAGCGACTGCAATGCCTTGCTTTGTTAGCAGTATGGTCACTAGCTCTTTTTACATACTATTCACAGTACGTTTACAATGAAAGCGTACAATAGCTATTAATAACCAATGTAAGAGGTGCCAGAATGGAGTCTGTTGTGAGACAAAGCATAAGAACAAGCAATTTATATTCTTATATAAAGTATTTATATGGCCAGCATCAAAATAATGCTTTATATATGAAACGATTAAAAGCATTGAAAAAGATTATCCAGAACAAGGATTTACATACGTATTTTCAACCTATTGTCGATTTACAAACAAAGCAAACGATGGGATTCGAGGCGTTAAATCGACCAGAGACTTCGGATTTGTTTAGCAGTGTCGACCAGTTTTATGAGTTTGTTGGACAAACAGACTGTGTTTTTTTATTTGAATGCTTTTGTCGTAATTTCTCATTACAGCGTTTCAAGGAACGATTGCATGGCGATATGATGGACAAAGATTTTATGATTTTCCTTAATATTCATCCAAATGTATTACTCGATAAAAAGTATCATAGTGGTGAAACATTTCAATTATTAAAGGAGCTTGGCATAAAACCGCAACAGGTTGTTTTTGAGTTGACGGAGCGTAGCGCAGTAATAGATTTCGTAGAATTTGAACGTGTATTATCAAATTACCGTTCACAGGGCTATCGAATTGCGGTGGATGATATGGGCTCTGGCTACAATAGCTTAAAAACGCTTATTTATTTAAAGCCAGAATTCATCAAGCTGGATCGTTCGCTAATTCATTTTATCGATAAGAACAGCGAACAGCAGCAGCTTGTCACATTGTTAATGAAGTATGCTGTACAAGCTGAAACAAAAATTATTGCAGAGGGCATTGAACGTCAAGAGGAGCTCGAATATTTACATCAAATGGGCATCCATTATGCACAAGGATACGCGATAGGGAAGCCCGCAAAGGACATACATTTGGGGAAAATAAGGGTGGGTGACCATGAAAATAGGGGAAGTCATAGAGAACGTTCCTTGTATTGATGAATATGTGAAAAATAAAGAGGTAGATTTGCTTTTTACAAGTAATCCGTCGTTGCGTAGTGTTGTGGTAGTGCAGGAAGGTAGACCAATTGGACATATTACACGCACACATTTCTATCAAAAAATTGGGACACGTTATGGCTATAATTTATTTATGGGTCGGCAAAATCAGCTAATTATTAAAGATGATCCACTAATTGTCGACCGTTTTACACCTATTACGGAAGTAAGTACAGAAGCGATGCGCCGACGAGCAGAAGATTTATATGACGATGTGATTGTGACAAAAGACGATTATTTCTTTGGTGTTGTCAGTATTCGAGAACTATTATTAAAGTTGGTAGAAACACAGGTAGCCATAGCAAGTTTTTTAAATCCCCTTAGTAGTTTACCTGGCAATAAATTAATTGATGACAAGTTAGAAGAGACTTTGCATTTTCAGCAATACAGCCTCATTTATTTTGATTTAGATCATTTTAAATCCTATAATGACACCTATGGTTTTAATAAGGGCGATAAAGTTCTGTGTTATTTGACGGATATCTTGAAAAAGAATATTGCAGGAGTAAACGATTTTCTAGGGCATATTGGCGGCGATGATTTTGTGGCCATTCTACCACATTATGAGGTGAAGGCGATTTGTCAAAGGATAATCGACGAATTTGATTCGCAAATTTTAGGATTTTACGACCTTGAAGATATTGTACAGTTACAAATTCCAAATAGATTAGGTAAACTAGAGCCTTTCACTTGTACTTCACTTTCTATTGCAATCATTACAAATGAACATCGGCAATTTGATTCCGTTGAACAATTATCAGATGCAGTCACACGCATAAAAAAAGAATGTAAGAAAATCTCAGGAAGCTGTTATCTTATCAATGAACAAGAAGCCTACCTCATCCATTAAAAGAGGTAGGTTTCTTGTTTTGTACTAAGCATAAAAAAGTTGAGTTGATTTTATAAAAAATCTCGTGGAATTAGTAAGCACTCCAGTCAGCATCAGCAGCTATTGCTACACCGTAGATGAGTCCAGAATCCTCAGAAGCCAGGAATAGTGCAATATTGGCGATATCTGAATCTTGTCCTGCTTTTGGCATTAAGGTTACGCCACACAGGTTGCTCCATTCCGAACGGATCTACCTTGTCATCGTTGCTGTGAGGCCTGTTGCTACGTGACCTGGCGCAACGGCATAGCAACGAATATTTTGTGGGCTGTAGTGAGAGGCGATATTTTTTGCCATGCCAACAACAGCATGTTTAGCAGTATTATAGGCTAGGCAGCACGTTCACCTGTTAAACCAGCGATTGATGGCCGTATTGACAATCATTTCGCCACCATTTTCCATAAACACTGGTAAGGCTTGGCGAATAGCACGCATCAACCCTGTAACGTTTGTCCATAATGCATTGCCAGACCATATCGTCCGCATTTGTAGCTACGTGTATATTGTCACCAACTCCTGCATTTTTGACTAAAATATCTATACGACCAAAATGAGCAACTGCATCCACCATCATTTTTGCACATCTTTTTCTGTAGCTACGTTACTTTCACACCAAAAGCTTCATAACCAGCTTCGATAATTTCAGCAACCTTTGTAAGTACTTTCATTGAAATCTGCAATGACAACTTTTGCACCTTCTTGTGCATATTTACGTGCGATTTCTTTGCCGATACCTTCACCACTATCTGAAATAATAGCTACTTTATGTTGTAATTTCCCCATGAAATTCTTCACTGGAAAAAAGTTTAGCATTAGTAAATTCATTGTATGGCGTTTTAAGGGCATAATCAAAGAAAAGAACGCCTACCAATGCGGGAATTTATTAAACTGAATAAAACATACTTGATTAATAGGTATTGTCGGTATATAATTCGATTTACAATATAATAAAACATCTTAGGGGGCTTTCAATTGTCAACTTTACAAGTCATTCTCAACGTAGCCATATTGCTTGTGTTCGTTGGAATTTTATATGTCATGAATAAAAAACACGTAAAATTTTCAAATCGTGTTTTTGCAGGTCTAGGCTTGGGTATCGCACTCGGTCTTGGACTTCAATTATTTTACGGTATTGATTCGCAAGTTTTAGCCGAAACAACACCGTGGTACAGCATCATTGGTACCGGTTATGTAAAATTGCTTCAAATGGTCGCGATGCCATTAATATTCATCTCCATTTTAATTGCCTTTACGAAAATGACTATTGGCAAAAACTTTGGGAAAATGGCAGCACTTATTTTAGCCATTTTAATTGGTACAACAGCTGTTTCAGCGGGCGTTGGTATTCTATCAGCAACCATTTTTGATCTTGATGCAACACAAATTATGCACGGTGATGCTGAAACTGAACGTGGTGCATATCTGGAAGAAAAAACAAGTGGCATGACAGCACCCGATTTACCAACACAAATTATTGAATTGTTCCCAGCGAACCCATTCCTTGATTTAACTGGTGCTCGTTCAACATCGACGATTGCTGTTGTTATATTCGCAGCATTCTTAGGTTTCGCCTATTTACGTGTAGCACGTAAAGATGAAGCAACAGGCGCTACGATTAAAAAAGGACTAGATGCAATCTATGCACTTATTATGGGTGTCGTAACAATTGTTTTACGCTTAACACCATATGGTATTTTAGCTATCATGGCTCGTACAGTTGCAACATCAGATTTCGGTGCAATTTACAATATGGGTAAATTTGTAATTGCATCTTATGTAGCATTAATCATTATGTTACTTGTACATTTACTAATCATTTCGTTAAGTGGCTTAAATCCATTTACGTATTTAAAAAAATCAGCGGAAACATTATTATTCGCCTTCACTTCTCGTTCAAGTGCGGGTGCGTTACCGATGAATATTAAAACGCAAACAGGGCGACTTGGTGTACCAGAAGGTATTGCAAACTTCTCAGGTTCGTTTGGATTATCGATTGGTCAAAATGGCTGTGCTGGTGTTTATCCAGCTATGCTTGCGATTATGATCGCTCCAACAGTCGGCATTAATCCGCTAGATCCTGTGTTTATCATTACTGTAATTGCAGTAGTAGCAGTCAGTTCGTTTGGTGTAGCTGGTGTCGGTGGTGGGGCAACATTCGCAGCCATCCTAGTATTATCAGCACTTGATTTACCAATAGCACTTGCGGGAATCCTAATCTCAGTGGAGCCTTTAATTGATATGGGGCGAACTGCACTTAATGTAAGTGGTTCGATGACAGCAGGTGTTGCAACCGCACGTGTTACAAAAGAGTTAGATACAGAAGTTTATAATAATAAAGCTGTTAGCGCACAGGTAGCAGATCTTTAAGACATAAAGAGTTACTTCTCCATTTTTTCTGGAGAGTAGCTCTTTTTATTTGTATATAATTACAATAAAAAGTAAATTGAACCTTTTTTGTGTTCAATGCATAGTTTCTATGAATACAAAAAGGGGGGATTTTTAGTGGAGAATATTTATCGTGAAAAAGCAACGATGTTAGTGAAAAACAAAAGCGAGCAGATTATTACTTTTGAAATTAGAGGAAATGTCCAAAGGGAAGAAATTATTCGCCTTGCAGTGTCATATGTTGAAAATTAGATTAGAGATATAAATTTAATAATTTGTTAAACAAATGAGGGTTATCTTTAAGTTCGTTGCAAAACAACTTTTGAAGGTAACCCTTTTAACTTGTCATCATAACGACATTGTGAGCGAGCGTTGATTTATGCGTGAAATTCTGAAAAAATATTTTAAAATTTATGTTGTTATTTATCATTTTATTTTATAGTATTAATTTACAGAAAATTTCGAATTAAATCCATGAGGTGCTAATATGATTCATGCATACATGAATAGTTTAGTTGCGGAGAGAAGAATTCCAGGTGGCGTCCTTATCGTACAACAACAAGACAAGCGACTGATGACGCAAAGCTTTGGAAACTATAATGCTGCAGATTTAACGATACAAAATGTAACGACCAATACATTGTTTGATTTGGCATCGTTGACGAAAGTCGTGGCGACATTGCCTGCAACTTTGTTATTACTTAGTAGGAATGAAATAAAGCTCACAGATACAGTACAAAATTTTTTGCCAGAGTTTAAATTTCCAACAGTAAAAATTCAGCATCTTTTACAGCATAGCTCAGGATTAGCAGCTGATTTAATTCCGCCAGTAAGAAGACACCATCAAAGGGATGTCATGAAGGAAGTATTATCATCCGGTATAAAGGGCCATCCGGGCAAGCAAGTGTTATATAGTGATTTAGGGATGATTTTATTAGGGAAAATCATCGAACGGGTTACCTGCCAATCTCTTGATTATTTCGTAGAAAGAGAAATTAGTAAGCCGTGGGGGATGCATTATACACAATATAAACTAGTAAAAGAGCAACAAAAGCGAGCAGCTTCGACAGAAATGAATGCAGGTAAATTTGTACAGGGGATTGTACATGATGAAAAGGCACTGCAACTTCAAGAAGTATCCGGCAGTGCAGGTTTATTTTCATGTGCAGAAGATTTAGCGACATATGCACAATATTGGTTAGGTATTACGCAGCAGTCGGTCATACCAAACGATTGGATGACTTTAGCATATACAAAAATAATTGATAACAGAGGGCTTGGCTTTGAAGTTTGGAATGGAAACGATTCTTCATATTGTTTTGGTAGGAGGTGGACTAGGGGGTCTTTTGGTCATACAGGCTTTACGGGCACTAGTGTCTGGATGGATCCGGTGAAAAAAGCCTTCGTCATTTTATTAACAAACGCTGTTCATTATGGGAGAGACACTGGTTTTATGGAGATTAGAGAAAAAATTCATACGAAGATTTTTGAAGAACTAATTACATGAAAGGTGGATGACGGTTATGAAAGAGACGAACAGATGGTTATTTATGATTTTTTTGTTACTAGTAGCGGCCTTAGTAGGCTGTTCTTCAAGTGAAAAATCAGCCAAAGAAACAGTGCCTGTTACAAATACGGATGACGATACAGTCGAAGAGGTTTCGTTAACAATTGGTAGTTGGCGGACAGAGGATGTTGCCAAATACGAAAAAGTTATTGCCCTGTTCAATGAAAAACATCCTGAAATTAAAGTTTCTTTTAACCCAACAAAAAATACCGAATACAATACAGTGCTTAATACAGCATTACAGGCAGGGGAAGGGCCAGATATTTTCCACTTACGTCCATACGCAGCGGGTTTAAAGCTAGCTGAGGCGGGCTTCGTTGAAAAAATTAACGATTTGCAGGGTTTAAGCACTTATCCAGAAGAGGCATTAATTGCTTCAAAAGATGCGGATGGCAATCAATATGGCGTCCCGATTAATTTGAGTTCTACACAGTTCTTCTACAACAAAAAGATTTTTGCAGATAATGGGCTTGAAGTACCAAAAACTTGGGATGAATTTATTGAATTGAATGATACATTACTAGAAAAGGGCATTACACCGATTGCAATGGGAACGAAGGAAAGTTGGTTATTATCTCTTCTACACGGTATTGTAGGGCCTGCTATCTATGAAGGGAATGATTTTTACAAGGCGGTGCTTGCAGGTGAAAAGGATTTTACTGATCCAGCCTTTATAGAATCCATTCAAGTAATGAATGATTTGAAAAAATATTTTCCTGCAAATTCAGAGGGGTTAGGTATGGATGATATTCGCACCCTCTTTGCGCTGGAAGAAGCAGCAATGTTTCCTTTAGGTAGCTGGGAGATTCCTGTCGTGTTAGAAATGAATCCAGATTTAGATTTCGGTTACTTCCCGATGCCATCAAAAGCGGGTAACAAAACTGTGACTACATGGGTGGATGGTTCATTTGCAATTAATGCAAAATCTAAAAATAAAGAGGCTGCTAAAGTATTTTTAGCATTTTTAACAACAAAAGAATTTGGTGAGCTATTCGTAAAAGAATTCTCAATGATTAGTGCAATCCCTGGTATTTCATCTGACAACGCATTGTTAAATGATTTAAGTAAATCAACGGAGAGCGAAGCAACGCCATACATGTGGGTAACCAACTTCACTGGTGGAGACCCAACAACAAAGACCGTGCTTGAAACTGAATTACAAGGTATGTATTTAGGTCAAGTGAAGCAAGAAGAGGTTGCGAAAAAAGTGCAGGACAATGCAAAAACTTGGTTCACACCATTCCAAAAATAGAAAAGACTTCAACAACAACTCACCCTTTAACTGGTACTGATAAAACGACTGCCTAATGGGGGGACTCGTCATTAGTATGTCCTGAACGTAAGAGAGTACCAAGTGAAAATGACTTTCTACTAAATAACCTTGATGGCATTATGCCTAAATAAAGTAAGAAATGTATTATAATTTTTTATTTTTAAATTTGGCCCCACTAGTACTTCAGGAGAAGTTGGTGGGGTTTTACCTTCTAGGACTTGAGAGGGGGGTGTTAGATATTGAAAACAGTGACAGTTACGCCTTCAAAAAAGAAGAAAACTTGGGCAAGGTGGACGATACATTTGTTTCCGATACCAGCATTAGTGATATACGGTATGTTTGTGTTATATCCGATTTTAGCGGCTCTTTCCTATAGTTTTTTCGAGTGGAAAGGCATGTCCAGAGGGAATTTTATAGGCTTTCAAAATTTCGTGACATTATTTACGATAGAGCCTTATGGATCTATGTTTTGGAACGCTTTTAAACATAATGTGATGTATTTTGTAATACAAATGGTCGTCATGAATGGTCTCGCTCTTTTTCTTGCTTTTATTATTTATCAAAAAATAAAAGGCGCAGCGTTTTTTAAAGCAGCATTTTTTTTACCACGCTTATTATCGGTCATTGTTGTAGGATTTTTATGGAAGTTAATTTTAAATCCCAATTTTGGTACATTGAATTTTATTTTTGAGAAAATCGGTTTGGAGAGCTTACAACGAGCGTGGCTGGGAGATCCCGATACAGCCTTAATCGCCATTATTTTAGTGAACTGTTGGTTTGGTTTGGGCTTTGGGGTTCTCATTTTCTTAGCTGGGTTCCAGAGCATTCCGGGGGAGTTAATAGAGGCGGCAAGGTTAGATGGAGCAAAGGGCTTTACACTATTACGTAAGATCTATCTGCCGTTAATGGTACCTTCAATTACGATTATGGGCGTGTTAACCTTTATTCAATCATTCGAAGCTTTTGAGCTTGTCTATGCTATGCAGGGGTCAATGGGTGAACCCTATTATTCAACGGATACACTGGCTGTATTCTTTTACCGTTTAGCATTTGGCAGCTCAACGGCATCCGGTACAACAGCGATTGGTTTAGGTTCAGCACTAGCTACAGTTTTATTTTTATTCATTTTAATTTGTACTACGGTATTTTTACGTTTTGCCAATAAAAAAGACGTACAGATGTAGGGGGGAGTAGATGAAGCAGGGCACAATCTGGACGCGTCCGTTTTATTATATTGTGGTATTTGCCGTGGCGACTATTAGTTTGTATCCGATTGTATTAATGTTGTTATCATCTTTTAAGACAAGTGTTGAAATATACAAAAATCCTTTAGGGTTACCGACCAGTTTTAGCTTAGATACTTACCGTACGTTATTGTCAAAAATTCCATTTACAACGTATTTTATGAATAGCGTCTTTGTTAGCATCGTATCAGTTGTATTGATTGTCGTAATCTGTTCATTGGCATCCTTCTATATTGCACGCTTTAAATTTTCATGGAATAATGCATTATTTTTCATCTTTTTGTTAGGAATGATGATTCCCATTAAGCTTGGTATTGTTCCTTTATTTATATTAATGCGTGACTTAGGGCTTATTAATTCATTATGGTCACTTGTCTTCATGAATATCGCTACTGGCATCCCCTTAACAATGCTAATTTTAACGGGATTTTTCAGGACAATGCCGTATGAGTTAGAAGAGGCGGCGCGTATTGATGGGGCTGGTAATTTACGCATACTTTGGCATGTAGTGCTACCTTTAATGAGGCCTGCACTTGGTACAGTAGTGATTATTAATTTTATCGCTGCTTGGAATGATTTTTTCTTCCCGCTTATTTTCATTACCGATAAATCAAAACGTACGATTCCGGTTGGGATGATGTCGTTATTTGGAGAACATTCTGCGGATTGGGGTTCGCTATTTGCAGGATTAACACTTGCGTCGTTGCCTATGATACTGTTGTTTTTCATAGCATCCAAACAGTTTATGGAAGGATTGACTGCCGGAGCAGTTAAGTGAAGCACCTCCATCGTTACGTGAACTTAGAGAAAGGAACAAGGGTATGCTCAAATATGAAATCGACATCCCTTCAAAGAAATGTAGTGTAATTCAGATAATGAGAATAAGGCAGGAGGGACCTGACTTCGATGGATCGATTGACAAAGTTGACAACAGAAGGCTGTCATCCAAAAACGACAAACTTAGATTTAATGTCTATCACTGAAATCGTACAGCTTATGAACGAAGAAGATTTGAAGATTCCGCAAGCAATTGCCAAAGTGTTACCTGAAGTTGAGCGGACGATTGAAGCAGTCATCAAAGCGATAAAAAATGGGGGGCGATTATTTTACGTAGGTGCAGGGACGAGTGGTCGTATAGGTTTATTAGACGCAGTCGAGTGTCCGCCGACGTTCAGTACATCATCGGAGCTCGTACAGGCGGTGTTAGCAGGTGGCTTAGACGCAGTCGTAGTCGCTGTCGAAGGTGCAGAGGATAATGAAGCTTTAGGGCAAGAAGCTTTACAAAATCGATTCTTACAAGCGCGGGATATTGTTATTGGTATTGCCGCAAGTGGAAGAACCCCATTTGTAAAGGGTGCGCTCGTTTATGCACAACAAATGGGTGCAACAACGGTAAGCCTCACGAGTAATCCACAATCAATAATTAGTGACTATGCACATATAGCGATAGAGGTAATGACGGGACCAGAAATTTTAACGGGATCAACAAGACTGAAGGCAGCAACTGCCCATAAGCAAATTCTTAATATGATTACGACAACAACAATGATTAAACTGGGGAAAGTGTATAAGAATTTAATGGTGGATGTTCATGCAAGTAATTTTAAATTACGTGAACGGGCTAAAAAGATTGTTAGTGATGCAACGAGTGTAACCTATAAAGAGGCTGAATGCGTATTAATGCAAACTGATTATAAAGTGAAACCCGCCATTATTATGCTTTTAATGGAGACAACGTATGAACAAGCCGAGCAATTATTGGCACAATCAGAGGGACATGTACGTGCAGCAATGGGGTTAAAGAAAAAACTGTAATTATAGTAGATGGAGCTAATTCAAATTGTTTTTGAAACAGCTCCATTCCCCTTAATAGTTTAAAGTAATACCCACAAATAGAAACTGGAAACCCGCGAATAGAGAAGATAGTTAATTAGAAGTACATATTGAAAAACGGAGTTGATTGTAAATGGAGAAAATCAATGCAGGGTTAATTATGCTTGCGGAAATGGAGGAAAGGCTTCCTCCTTCAGAACGCAAGGTGGCTACCTATATTTTAGAAAATCCCACGAAGGCCATTAAAATGACTGCTGTTGAGTTAGGGGAAGCAAGTAAAACAAGCGGAGCAGCCGTGATTCGTCTCTGTAAATCGTTAAATGTTAGCGGTATACAAGAGCTGAAGTTGCGAATTGCAGGGGATTTACAGCGTGAAAAGGTAGATGATCGTGATATCGAGCCGAATGAACCCTTACAATCTATTGTAGAGAAGGTGACGACTCAAAGCAGTCAAATTTTACGGGAAACTGCAGACCTAATTGATGAGAAAGAGCTATTAAGAGCGGTAACCGCACTATCACAGGCAAAACGGATTTTCTTTTTTGGTGTTGGTGCATCAGGTATTGCGGCAATGGATGCGGGCCAGAAATTTTTGCGTATTAATAAAAATAGTATGGCGCTGATGGACCTACATTTAGGCGCTACAGCAGTTGTCAATGCTGAGGCAGGGGATGTGGTCGTGGGGATATCATTTTCAGGTGAAACGCATGAAGTGGCAAAAATTTTAGAGGTAGCAAATGAAACACCAGCGACAACCATTAGTTTGACGCGCTATGGTAACTCGCTAGTGTCTAGCCTGGCAGGTATTTGTTTATATACATCGCCAAATGTAGAAGCAACATTTAGAAGCGGTGCTACATCATCACGACTTGCACAACTACATGTTATTGATATTTTATTTATGTGCGTGGCTACTAGCTCATATGAACAAACAATCAATTATCTAGACACGACACGCTCTGTAATCGAGGATTTACATAAGAAGGTAGCAAAACGTAAAAAATGAGGCTGTCCCAAAAGTAAAAACAATATGCTTAGTGGTATCCTATTATGCTATCTTTTGATACAAATGTAAAAATCCGCGTAGACTCCTGTGGCTCAGGTCTCGCCCACGGAAAACGAAGCCGATTTTTACCATATAAGAAGATGGGCATTATTGTTTGAAGGGTTTTTAGACAGCCCCAGATGATTAATAAATTCGTTCTTCTGTTTCAGGGTCAAAGAAATGAATTTTGTTGTCTTTTATCAGCATGGTTACCCTGTCATTTGGATGACATGCTGTATCGGAATTTACACGGGCAATGACAGATTGACCTGCTAATGAAGCGTAGATGAATACCTCTGCACCTAGCAATTCTGCTACATCCACCGTTGTGTCAAAAGTATAAGAAGCTGTTGTAGATGTAAGTTGTAAATCCTCAGGACGAATACCGAGAACAATATCTTTTCCTAAATAGCCTTTTTCTTGTAAAGTTCGTAAATAACTTTCAGGAATAGGGAAGTTGAAAGCGCCTATTTTTACCTCATTATCAGTGAGCTGTCCATGAAATAGATTCATGGAGGGTGAGCCAATAAAGCCTGCTACAAACATATTATTCGGATGGTCATATACTTCTTTTGGTGCACCAATTTGCTGAATGAGCCCGTCTTTCATCACAACGAGACGTGTGGCCATCGTCATCGCTTCGGTTTGGTCATGTGTGACATAAATTGTTGTTGTTTGAATACGTTGGTGTAGTTTTTGGATTTCGGCACGCATTTGTACACGTAATTTCGCGTCTAAGTTGGAAAGAGGTTCATCCATTAAAAAGACTTTAGCATCACGGACAATGGCGCGCCCTAATGCAACACGCTGTCTTTGTCCGCCTGATAACGCCTTCGGTTTGCGTTTTAAGTAATCTTCTAAGCCTAAAATTTTCGCGGCTTCTATCACACGTCGGTCGATTTCCTTTTTTTCAACTTTTCTAAGCTTTAAGCTAAACGCCATATTATCGTAAACCGACATATGGGGATAGAGTGCGTAGCTTTGAAACACCATGGCAATACCGCGATCCTTTGACTCCACATCGTTCATGAGGACATCATCAATATACAATTCACCCTTTGAAATATCTTCTAAGCCTGCAATCATACGAAGTGTAGTCGTTTTCCCACACCCTGAGGGACCGACAAAAACAATAAATTCTTTATCGTGAATATGCAAATTGAAATCTGTTACAGCTTGCACATTTTTATCGTAAATCTTATAGATATGCTCCAAGCGTAATTCCGTCATGTGCCACATCCTTCCTTATAGTCGTGATACGTATAGTGTAAAAAAAGAATACGTAGCAGGATAGAGCAATCATGCACAGTTTTTTAACGTGAAACTGTGCAACGTGACTTACAAGGAATCATAAAGGGAAATAGCAAGAAACACCTCAAGCCTATGTTCAAATAGTCGAATATCTTTGTGCGTAAGGTGCTGAAACTTATCCATTCGGTTTTGTAAGGTATTGCGATGCATAAATAATTTTTTAGCTGCAAGGGAAATATTCCCTTCGCATGTAATGACTTGCTTGACAGTTTGTAATAATTCCTGGTGTTCAGCAGCGTCTTTTAAAATTGAAGTAATGAACATAGCTTTTTCCTGTGAGTCTAGCAAAAGTGTTAAATAAGGAATAAGTAATTCTTGTTGTGTAAGTACATGCTTTGGAGTATGATCCCAGATTGATGATTGTAATGATGAAAACCAGCTAAATCGTGTTTTGGTTATCTTAATATCCGGTAGTATATCTGATACGAAAATTTTTAAATTCGCTTCTAAATCTTCGCTTAAGAGATCAATATAGTAGGTGAAGTTTAGCAGCTCGTTATCTGTAATTTGTTCGATAACTACAAATAGATGCTCATTTAAAGACATTAGTAATATTTTTTTACCAAGCAACGCCTCAAACGTTGTACGTAGGAGATTAGCGTCAGTAAAAACCTTTTCAAAGTGTAAAAACAGTAGGCGATGGTTCTGAATAGGAGCGGGTATAGTATCAGTTTGATTGGTTAAATACTTATGCCAAGCTGTATCTTGCAAGGTAGAAATAATAAGTGGACCTGAGAAAATTCGTAAAAGCTCAAGTTCATCTTTTGTAATGGCGTGCTTTGGTATTTCAAAAAGTTGGTCATCAAAGTTAAATAAGTAACCCTCGGTATGTATACCTTTAAAAGGCTTTAATAAGGGGAATCGTTGTTGAAGCTTCGAAGGGTCCATGTAAACACATCCTTTCAATATCGATACGTTATAAGGAATCGATGAATCGCCGAAAACTATAAAATATGAAAAATAACGAGGAGTGAAATTTCACTTCTCCTTTTTTATGTAAAACATTGAATTTGTATCTAAAGAACCGTTTTCAAAATATTTTATTAGTAAATTAGATTGATTTATTCAATTAAATTAATTTGTCGATATTCAGTTAAGAAATATCGAAAGATGTCGAAATATACATGAATTCAAAAAGGAGAGTATAAACCATGCTACGCAACTTATCCATATTTAAAAAGTTAGTCCTATTAATGTGTATTTCCATTCTAACAGTTGGTATTATCCAAGTGAATGGATATATCACAATGAAATCTCTGGAGAAAAATACAGAGAATATGTATATAAACCGTCTAGAACCAAGTATTGTTTTATCTGAATATCGACTTAAAAACCGGATTATTGTTTCAGATATGTATCGTTCTTTTGTGTTTATAGATGAAGCAACCACTAAACAAATTAATGATGAAGTGATGAATGCTTTTAAAGATAATGAAAACAATCTTCAAATACTAAAGGCAGCCAATTTGAAAGCGGAAGAGGATGCATTAATAAGTGATCTGATTCAGCTATATCCCAGTTTTAAAACAAACATGGAGCAAGTTTTTCAACTAAGTCTTGTCAATAAGAATGACGAGGCAATAAACCTCTTTAATTCAAAGGCCAAGCCTGTTTTAGATCAAATTATTTCAAAAGGTAACGCGTTGACAGATTTAAATCAAGAACATGCAAGTACTTTGAATATGGAAAGTAAAGCCCGAGCAAGCAAAGGAATCACAACCTCTTTAATCATTTCAATTGTATTAGGAATTCTGTTTGTTGCCGTCGGATTTATGGGTGTACGAAAATATCTAATTTCTCCAATTGAAAAATTAAAATTTGCTGTTCAACGAGCAGAAGCTGGGGAATTGAATTTTAATGTAGACTATGATTCTAAGGATGAACTAGGAGTCTTAACGTCTTCATTTAGCCATATGATTGCTCAATTACGGGATTTAATTGGTCAGGTGAAAGAATCTTCCGATCAGATGGCGGCATTTTCGGCTGAACTTTCGGCAAGTGCAGAACAAACAAGTGAGGCAAGTGAACATATTGCATCTGTTACGTTAGAGGTGGCTAGCGGTTCGGACGATCAAATGAGAACAATTATAGAAACATCAGATGTTGTGAATCAAATGGTACAAGGTGTCCAAACAATAGCTGGAAATTCTACAATCGTTTCTGAGGCTGCTACACAAGCAGAACAACTTTCAGTGGATGGAAATGATATTATTAAAACCGCAGTTCAACAGATGAACTCTATTCAAATATCTATTGGTAGTTTAGATGATGTAATTAGTGGTTTAGGTGAGCGCTCGGCAGAGATTGGACAAATTGTTGAAGTCATTACAGGTATTGCAGCACAAACCAACCTATTGGCGTTAAATGCAGCAATTGAAGCAGCAAGAGCAGGCGAACATGGAAAAGGATTTGCGGTCGTTTCAGAAGAAGTGCGAAAATTAGCCGAAGAATCGTCTGCGTCGGCACAAAGAATCTCTGAACTAATCACAAGAATTCAAGCAGAAACGAATAAAGCGGTAGATTCCATGCAGTTCACAACGAATGAAGTGAAAACAGGTATTAACAATGTGAACGTTGCAGGTGAATCCTTTGAAAAAATTCAATATGCCATTAACGAGGTATCTGTTCAAATTCGAGAAGTGTCTACTTCCGTTCAACAGATGGTTGCAGGAGCCGATCAAATGTCCAAATCCATGGCACAAATTAATGGAATTGCCCAAAGCTCCACAGAAGGGACGCAAAATATTTCAGCGGCTACAGAAGAACAGTTAGCCTCTATGCAGGAGATTACTGCATCTACTTCGGCACTTTCTAAAATGGCTGAAGTTCTACAAGAAAAAACAAATACATTCAAAGTGTAAAAATTAAAAGATAGAATTAACAGAAACACATGTTCAGGGCTTCGAATTAGTCAATGACGTGTATTTTTGTTTGTAATTTAAAATAGCATTCTTAGATGAGTGTGTCGTCATAAATCATAAGTCTTTCAAAAAAAGATAGAAATTAGAAGATATAATAAAAGCTTCACGCTTAAAAAGGGTGTCTAATCGAAAGCTGATATGTTGATGCCCCTGTTAAAGCACAACCAATCTATACATTACGAGGATAATTTTTAAAAAAGGAGACATGATGAAGTTTCATCGTGTCTCCTTCGCATGTTAAATAATTTTCACATAAAAATCCTTGCCGTTCATAATTTCAGTAATTTCAAGGTCGTATGTTGTTTTATAGTAATCATAAATATTGCGTGCCAGACCGGAGTGTCCATTTAAATATGTCCCTTGCTTAATCTCTTTTCGAGGATTATGGAAGTCAAAATACAAGCGTGAATCGTGGCACATTGTAGCTAAAATGGCTTTGAATTCTTGCTCTTCAATATGAATCCCTCGCGTATATTGGCACTCTCGACGGTACGTATCATGTGAGACATTCACAGGTGAGATCTCAGAAATCATTTCGACTTTTCTATTCAAATGTCAACAGCTCCTTTCAAGATTCATGCCATCATACTCTATTTAGTTTAGTATATAATTGTCAGAAAATTATATCAATATTTATTTACCAATCCTGTTGTTGAATTTCTTCTGCAATTACTTGTAAGTCATACGCAGTAATCATTAAAAGGGTGTAGCCGTTCGTTTCCATATATTTTTCAGCTAGCCTCTTCATATATTTTGGCGAGCCTTCGTTTTCTTCGTCATAGACAAGTAGCAGTCCGTCTGTGTTTTGAATGATAAATTTGTCCTTTTCAATAAACTGCCATGGAGCCTCGTATGGTTTTTTAGTGACACTCGTTACAAAGTCTGCTTGACTTACTATGGACAGATATTTTTCTTTTTTTATATCCTGCCAATTTTTCTCCTGCTCTAAAAATGGTGTAATCACAGCAAGTTTTAATTCGGGAAATTCTTTCTTTAACATAAGGGCAACCTCTGCGCTCCAAGTTTCTACGCCCTGCTGGCCACTAATAATAACCCATTCTAACCCCTCATCAATTAGTAGACGAAGGCGATTTTCCAATGCTTTTTTAATGATAGGAATCCCAGGATGTTTGTCATTGAAAATACCGAGCTCGTGCGGTTTGTAGCCTGTTATTATAATTCTTTGTAGCAATGAAAAGCCCCCTAAGCTGTATATTATGTACAAATAGTATACAGTAGGGGGATGTATGAAAACGACTATGATGTATTTTAGATATTTCATTACATTTAGTAGATTTTGAGTAGGCGTGGTAGAATCTACTTATCGTCGTTTGGTAAGCAGTATTGTTGGTAGATTTATCCATTTATTTGCTGGGATTATGGAACTGAATGCTAATTTGTAGTGTTACGTATTTCCAAGAAGTTTTCTGATAGGGTAAGTTTTTAAAATGCACAAATAGTAAAAACGACGCCAACAGCTGCGCAAATTCCTAAAAACCACCATGTATCTGTGAAATCCTCTTTCGTTTCACGATTCATTTAAAGTACATCCTTTCTGTTTCGTTTGCCCACTCCATGACCAATTCGTCCATATCCTCAGTACGGTTTCGAACGGACCGCGTTTAAATTTCTTTAAATAAGTAATACTAAAAATGCATTGTAAGCTATAGAGTACAACCCCAAATACGATGCCGCCAAATACGCCTAATTTGCTATATAAACCGAGGCCATATCCGTAAAATATTGTCGTACAAATGATTGTTTGCATTAAATAATTGGTCATCGATAACTTGCCAACACTTTCAAAAGCAGGTGAAAGAAGCTGTATAGGTCGAGTATTAAAGAGTAATGCTACTAAGCATACATAGCCTACTGCTAATAGCTGTGAACCACCCATTTGTAACATGCCGGAAAAATTATTTTCTATAAAGCTAAATGCTTTACAAGCGAGTCCTAATGGAACTAAAATTGCTCCTGAAATGTACCATTTCTGTTCTTTTTGCATATTTTCAAACGCATGTATTTTAGCGAGCCCCATACCAAATAAAAACAATGGTGCATAAAATAACGGTGCAAAAATAAAGATGATGATTATAAAAAAAGGATCGTCTAATCCAGGAGGCATAACATTTGCACGGAAATCATATATGTCTAGGTAGCTCCCGTTTGCATAAGTTGCATCTGCCTTTTCAATATAGGTAGTAAGTTCGTTCTGTTCTTTTTTTGCTATCTCCGTAGGACCGAACGTTAAAGCTGTAGTAAGTAAAAATAATACACCGCACCATATAAATAATGTTTTTGGTTTACGATTAATGAACGGAATTAAAAATAATGTCATACAGCCATAAGATAATAAAATATCGCCTTCCCATAAAAACGATGAGTGGAGCCAACCGATGACAATTAGCCCAATTGAGCGACGCAGAATGGACCATCGACTTTTATTTTTCTTTTTTCGGACTGATTCAATAAATTTAATAAGAGAAAATCCAAACAAAATGGTGAAAATCGGCATAAATGAGCCCTCAATGAAGACTTTTACAAAATATAATGCACCGTTATCTAATGTTGATAAATTTTCTAACTCATCTTTGCCATACATTCCAAATTGGAAAATAAGCAGATTAGCCATCAAAATCCCAAACAAACTCAATCCACGCATACTATCAATGAAGGTAACACGATTTGTTGTCATTTGCGTTTTATCTCCTTAATTGGTTAACTTATACATAGAGTAATAGTAAAATCTTATAGGGATATAATGACTACCTTAAAGTAATCTTAAAAGTTGGTGATAATATGAAAAATGCGAAAATTTTAGTGTTAGAAGATGAACGAGCTATAGCGGAAATGATAGACATCATTTTGCGCAAAGAAGGAATCGACAACATTACACTTTGTGGCACTGTTCAAGATACTATGAGGGAAATAGCAAGCGGGAAATTTGATTTTTATCTGTTAGATATCATGTTGCCGGATGGCAGTGGCTTAGAAATGGCAAAGCATATACGCGAAAAAACGGATGCACCAATATTCTTTTTAACTGCAAAGAGTAGTGATGCTGATAAACTGCGAGGCTTTATGAATGGTGCAGATGACTATATTACGAAACCATTTAATCCGCTAGAGCTTGTGGCGAGGGTAAAAGTACATCTTACACGTTATATGAAGAAAAGTGAGGATGTGCAGGAGGGACATATATATACTTGTAATCGTTTTGTGTTTAATATGGATGCAGCGGAGCTCGCAGTTGATGGTAAAAAGGATATTATTAGTGGTAGGTTATTTCATTTGCTGAAATATCTATGTGAAAATACAGGGCAAGTATTATCAAAGGAACAAATTTATGAACGTGTGTGGGGAGATTATATATTCGATGATAATACGGTGATGGTTCATATTCGTAAACTACGTGAAAAGATAGAAGTAGATCCAGGTAAGCCAAGTTGTATTGTCACAGTTAGAGGAATTGGCTATAAGCTCAATGGAGATGTGCAGTGATGAAACCATCAAGGAGATTAACACTGCGCTTTGTATCGTATTTCACAGTATTTTATTTATTAATTATTTTGGGTTTTATTGTAAGTCTGTTATTTTTCGCATTTTTTATCAATAAACGCGTCGGTGATAATATTCATACCATGACTTCCTATGAAATTGTAGATGACGCAGTAATAAAGGATGGGAAATCAGTGCGAATTGCGGACTATTTAGTAGAACGTGCTGAGGAGAATCTAGGGCAGTTATATTTAATCAATCAATCAATGGACATAGTGGATTATACAGGCGATACATGCGAACTTTGCGGAATTGCTGATAGTGAAATTATGTCTCTTGAACGATCAGGTATGCATACATGGGAACTATCTAAATATTACTTATTATTTTTACCTACTTCACTTGTGCAGCCTCTTTTTGACGAGACATATAGTGTTTGGCAAAAAAATGAGGACATGCCTGCAGACTTGCTCCAGCGTTTAAATGATAATAAGGCTTCTATAGAGCTTTATAATGATCGATGGAAGCGCGTAAAAGTTATTGGCGAAAGCTATAAAAAACTGAATAAACCTGAATTATTAGAAGAAAATTATGACATTTTCGAACAGCAAGAACTTATTCAAAGTGCAACACTAGCGGATGGAACAACACTTGTTGTGCGCATGCCGAATCCAGCCTATAAACCTTTTGAAGAACCTTTTAATAAAGCGATGCTTCTTTTTGTAGCGATTTTTTTCGGAGGACATATTATCTTGTTAATTGGCGTCATTTTCTTATCCATAGGGATTTCACGCCAATTTGTTCGACCGCTTGTATACGTTATTTCACGGATTGAACAACTCGCGCAATTTGATTACCGGAAATTGAGTGATAAGAAAGTTCATCACCAGAAGACAGGGAAATTGAAGCGTAAATTTAAATTATTCCAACCTGTCGATGAATCGCTCAATCATTTATCGGACCGACTTGCCTCTAATGAAAGACAAATTAAGCAATCTGAACAATTACGTGAAGAATGGATTACGGGACTATCACATGATTTAAAGACACCTCTAAGCTCTATTTACGGTTATTCAACAATGTTGGCTTCAGGTGATTATGAGTGGACGAATGATGAAATGCGTACGTTTGCGCAAACCATGCAGGAAAAAGCTACATATATGGATGCACTCATTCAAGATTTAACCTATACGTATCAATTGAAAAATAAAGCGATAAAGCTTGATAAGGTATCGCTACCACTAAATACGTGGTTACTACAGTTTGCAGACAAACAGGTGTGTGTGCATGTTCATGGGGATGTCATACTGGATGCAGATGAACTTCTTTTAAAGCGTATTTTAGATAATTTAATTACAAACGCCAAGAAGTATACGCCGAATGGCACGAAGGTAAGTGTTGAGGCGCAAAATACGCAAGAAGGCGTCATGTTGACAATTGCTGACCAAGGTCCAGGAATTCCACAAACGGAACTAGATAACTTGTTTGAGCGCTACTATCGAGGAACAAATACAACGGATGATACAACGGGTACTGGTCTAGGATTAGCGATTACAAAACAATTAATTGATTTGCATAATGGGACAATTCGCGTGAATTCAGATGCAACAGGTACTATTTTTGTTGTGAAATTTTCGTGTGGACTATAACACATAAATGTTTGAAAAGAAAACATGGGGCTGTTCGAAAAGTTCTTTAAACAATAACGATTATCTTGCTTTATGGCTGAAGTTTCACTTACGCTTTCGCCACAAATACGATTCGCAGAAATCTTCGCATGTTTTTTGTATTGGAAAAAATAGTATGCCGAAGGTACTCCTAGGCATACTATTATTTTGGGACAGCCCTGACTTTTTTCTCACTAGCCGTTCAAAGCACTAGCGGTTTGTTATTTTTTGCTACAGCGCTCAGAAGGGTGTTCAATTTTTACGTAACGCCATAAATTATTGGCGATATCACGCGCCTCTGCAACGTGTTCGGTTCCAACGAATGCTTTTCTGAAAGGTGTAAGTAATGATTCAATAATAAAGAGCTTAGGCTTCTTTTGCTGTAATTCTTCCATTAAAAAAGTAGCAAACTCTAAACCTTCAATCGTTTCATCCTTCGATAATCCCTTCGTAAAACCTTGTAGTTGTTCGAGTACCATTTCTTTACTGACTGAACGATAATTCACGACATTTTGTATAGCATTAATCATCTCAACACTTATAATGATATCTTTTGACTCCAACATTGCGGGTATAATTACACTAATATTGCGTAATGCAACACGTACAATTGCTTCTCGATTAATATATTTGTAGTCAGAAATTAAAACTGCACGTAAGGAGAGGTTAATCATACCAAGTGTTTGTACCGCACACTCATAGCTCATCGGACTAATTTCTTCGCCAAAAACTTGTACAAGTCTATTAGCAAGCCACTCTAGCTCCTGTAAGTGATAGTTTATAATGATTTTCTTTAGTTCATTATCCCGCGAATGAAAAATGGATTCGAAAATTTGAATAAGATTGTGCTCGCGATTGACATACATGAGCACGGCAACTTGCTGTGTTAATACTTCCAAATCGGTCGGATCTTTGCCGTAAAGAAGCTCATGGCGACGATTGCTTGCTTCCTCACGCCCCTCATCTAGAATGGCAATTAAGCATTCGTTTTTTGAAGCGAAATGATTATAAAATGTGCCCTTAGATATTTTAGCTGCACTAATAATATCGTTAATGGAGGTATCCACGAATCCTTTTTCTATAAAAAGTTCACGAGCGGAAGTAAGTATTTGTCTTTTTCTTTTGTTCATAACCTCACCTTTTTTAATTTATTATACTATCATTCTATAATGAAAACGCTTATATATCAATGTTTTTAAATTTCTTAATCTAAATTGTTGAAAAAAGTAGACTACGAGTATAAAATAAGTTTTATCTTAAACAACAAGAAAGAATTGAGGGATATAAATGAATAATGACTTAACAATGAAAAAGCCCCCTTATGGCATGATTGCTATTTTATTTGTGGGTGCTTTTGTTGCTTTTCTTAACAACACATTGTTAAATGTTGCGTTGCCAACCATAATGAATGATTTTGGTATCACGTACGCAAAAGTACAATGGCTTGCAACAGGTTACATGCTTGTAAGTGGTATCCTAGTACCAGCTTCAGCATTTTTCGTAACACGCTTTAAAAATAGACATCTATTTATAACAGCGATGACAATATTTACAATTGGTACAATCATGGCTGGCTTTGCGCCGAACTTTGGCGTGCTATTAGCCGGTCGTATGGTGCAAGCAGCAGGGGCTTCAAGTATGTCACCCCTTTTAATGAATGTAATGCTGACGAGCTTCCCAAAAGAAAAACGTGGAGCAGCAATGGGGATTTTTGGTTTAGTTATGATTGCAGCACCTGCCATTGGCCCAACATTGTCAGGTTGGATTGTGGAACATCATGATTGGCGCATGCTATTCCAAATGATTATTCCATTTGCAATTATTAGTTTACTATTCGGTGTGTGGAAATTAGAAAACGTGATGGAGACACGTGAAGTTCATTTAGATTTCCCTTCCGTAATATTATCGACAGTTGCATTTGGTGGTATTCTTTATGGTTTTAGTACAGCAGGGGATAAAGGATGGTCTAGTCCTTGGGTGTACGGTACAATTTCGATTGGTTTTATTTCTTTAATTATTTTCATTTTTAAACAATTACGTATGGAAGAGCCTTTACTTGAATTACGTATTTACAAATATCCGATGTTTGCACTTAGCTCGGCTATTTCTGTGATTGTTTCGATGGCGATGTTCTCTGGGATGATTTTAACACCGGCTTATGTACAATCAATTCGTGGAATTGAACCATTTGAAGCGGGCTTAATGATGCTTCCGGGGGCACTTGTGATGGGTATTATGTCGCCAATTACAGGTAAGCTTTTTGATAAATTCGGACCGCGCGTTTTAGCGATCATTGGTTTAACAATTACAACTCTTGCAACATTCGGTTTAACTAAATTGACAATGGATTCTAGCTATACATTTATCGTATCGATGTACTCAATACGTATGTTAGGTATGTCAATGGTAATGATGCCAATTATGACAAATGGGTTAAATCAATTACCGCAAATCATGAATCCACATGGTACGGCTATCAATAATACCTTACAACAAGTAGCAGGAGCGATTGGTAGTGCAGTGTTGGTTACATTTATGAACAACCGTACGAAAGCAACGGCGGCAGACTTAATCGCAGAAGCACAAGCGAAAGCTGCTCAATCTGGTGTTGTACCATCAGCTGAGCAAATGCAACAAATGCAAGATCAGATTATGCAAACAGCCTTATTAGATGGTATTACACATTCATTCTTAATCGCGGCTGTAGTAACAGTATTAGCACTTGTGCTAGCGTTCTTCTTAAAACGCGTAAATGTTGAAAGTGCGGCAGCTACAATGGATTTGAAAAAACCAACAAATTAATAATTTTATTTAACTTTAAATCTATAATCAAAAATAACACGTTCTTAGGACGGGGTCAGACAGTAAACAAACTCAAAAAATGGAGTTTGTTTACTGTCTTTTTTCTTTTCAAATAGAAGTTTATATGAACCCGTTGATTTGCGCTACGGCGGACGCTTTTCGCGGGCAGGGCTTCAGGCTCCTCGTCGCCACGCTCTGTCTTGTTTTTAGCTAGTGATGAAGCAAGTTTTGTTAATGGGACAACCCTTCTTGTTGATGGGGGATATACAGCGCATTAATTTTAATGGGTAAATGAGTGAATTTGGGGGATAAATCGTTCATAGTTATCGATAACTTGAAGAAGTTGGTCGATAAATTGATAAATGTAGGTGAAAAAACGTTTTTTTTAAAATATAACCCGTTTTCTGTGTGCTAAAGAGCGTCACAAAAAACGGGTTACAATTATTAGTGAAACGACGTCCTTTGAAGTGAAGACTTAGGCATCCTTTTTAAATAACGGTCCTGGCCAAAATGCATATTTTCCAAGAACAGTTGTAATGGCTGGAACAAGCAGTGGACGTACAATAAATGTATCCAGTAGAACACCAATAGCAGTTACAACGCCAAATTGAACAAGTACCTGAATCGGTAGTGTTGCGAGTACAGCGAATGTACCTGCTAGAATAAGACCAGCGGATGTAATAACACTACCTGTATGAACTACGCCTTCTTCTACCGCCGTTAAATGATCTGCATTTTTGCGTTTTTTCCAAATCTCTGAAATCATGAAAATATTATAATCTTCACCGAGTGCCACTAAGAATACAAAGGCATACAGTGGCATAGCTCCTGAAATCGCTTCTGCTCCCATGACGTGGTGCAAAATAAGCCATCCTGCACCGAGTGCACCGAAATAAGAAATGATGACTGTAGCCAGTAAATACACTGTTGCTGTGACAGAACGTAAGTAGATAAATAATAAAAGGGCTATTAATGCAATCATTGTAGGCATTATGACTGATTCATCACGTTTAGTAATTTGCTGTGTATCATATTGACTTGCTGTTTCTCCGCCAATCCATACTTGCTTATCCGCATTTTTGATACCTTCGTTTTCAAGTATAGTTATAACTTCAGCTTTAAGCTCTGGAATATGTGCCAATGATTCTTTTGCATAAGGATTTGCATTAAATGAAAGTTCGTATAATTGAATGGAATCGTTTTTCTCTCCAATTTGGACATCTCCAACAGTATCGATATAAGGTAGCGAAGTGAGAGACTGTTGGATATTAATAGCTGTTCCTTTCGTATCAATTACAAGTTGAACTGGAGCAAGTTCACCCGGTGAAAAATTTTCTTCTATTAAAGTAAAACCTTCACGTGAGGGCATATCTTCTGGGAAAGAAGATAGTAAATCAAATGTATATTGAATACGTGGTACAAATGCTGCTAAACCGCCTAGTAAAAGAACAGTCACCGCAATAACGACCCAAGGTTTATGCGTGACGAAATGGCCGATTTTGCGGCTTACTTTATGAGATGGCTTATGCTGTTTTTTGCCCTTATTACGTGCCAACTCCTCTGTACGTGGTGTGAATGGGAAGAAGGCAACACGTCCAATAATAACAAGGATAGCAGGAAGTACAACTAGTGCAGCTATCCCCATTATTAAAACGCCAAAACTAAACGGCACAGCAAAGCGTTGGAATGCACCATAGTGGGCAAAACTAAGAGTGGCTAATCCGATGACCACTGTTAAAGCACTCATCATAATGGCACCGCCAGATTCTTTTACAGCAATCTTCATTGCAGTTGCCTTATCCTCAAAGTCAAACAGTATTTCACGGTATTTCGAAATTAAAAATAAACAATAGTCTGTTCCGGCACCAAATAGCAATACAGTCATAATGGACACAGCCTGTGAATCCTTCTCAATCCAGCCTTGCTCGGCAAAGAAACCAAGTGTCGGACTAATGACACCATAGGCAAGACCTACAACGATTAGTGGAATAATGGCAAGCAGTGGAGAACGATAAATTAAAATTAATAGCACTAGTACAAGCATGACAGTTGCGATTAGTAGCTTCACATCAGCCTGCGAGAATAAGCTAACAGCATCTGTTGCAATGCCGACAGGGCCAGAATAACGTACATGGAGCGAATCACTTGTTAGCTCTTCATCTAATTGAGCGTTATACTTCTCCATTGTTTTTGTTAAATTAGTTAGGCTTTCTTGTAATAAATCAGTAGCAACGTCTTTTTCAAAGAAAATAGGTGTAACAATTGTTGAACCATTTTCAGATGTAGATGCCAAAAAAGCCTGAGGTGGCATTTCATCATAAGGTGGAACAAGAGATTGGTACGCTAAAGGATTCGTTTTTAGATCTTTGTATACATTTTGAATGGCTGAGTAATCATCAGTAGTTAGACCATTTTCACGATGCCAGACAAGTAACAGGGGTGTACCGGCATCATTTGGAAATTCTTCGGCAATGATAGATGCCGCTCGCTCAGACATTTCTGATTCTGGCAGATTTTTACCTGATTCACTTTCGATACTATTTATTTGTGGCCAAGCAAAAGATAGGACAACAACAAGTAATACCCACAGGGTGATTGCTAACAATCGACCTTTTTTGCTTGCGACCATTGCGCCCCATTGCTCGAGGGGGTGTTTTTGCATGACATGAACCTCCATTCCTTGTATGTGGTATTAATTATATATACCAGAAGGTTAATTAATCAACTGATAATTATTGATATGTTATACTATGTCTAAAAATAATACGTTATAAGGGGGCGAACTTGTTGAAACAATCACCGCGTGTTCTAGGAAGGCCTCGCCATGATGACAATGCTAAACCAACTAAAGATCTTGTACTCGAGACTGCAACAAGACTTTTTATAAAAGATGGCTATAAGAATGTTTCAATGGACGATGTAGCGAAAGCATGTAATATTACTAAAGCAACTATTTATTACTATTACCCGACTAAAGGGGAGTTATATACCTCGGCATTAATCGAAATGATGAAAAGAATACGGCTACATATTATACAGATATTAGAGCAGCCTACATCATTTAAAGAGCGATTAGAGCAACTAGTCGAGATACATTTATCTGCAACATT
Organism: Lysinibacillus sphaericus OT4b.31; assembly: GCF_000392615.1. Lineage (GTDB taxonomy): Bacteria > Bacillota > Bacilli > Bacillales_A > Planococcaceae > Lysinibacillus > Lysinibacillus sphaericus_B. The sequence continues at coordinate 764,475 of NZ_KB933398.1, forward strand.
GGATATTGATATGAAAAACTTTATGCGGGAAGCCACAATTAATTTAACAGAAATACAATTAAAAAAAGTTCATGCCTCGGAAAATGAAATGTATAAAACTATTGAGTACGCGATGCAAAGCGAAATGGACAAGGGGACAATTCGCAAAGGAGATGCTCAATTTTTTGCACATACCTTTATGGCGATCATATCAGTTGGCTATTTTAAAGATGGAGAAGGTAAGCGACTATTTCAAACAGAAACCGAAGCTGCAAAAGAGATTGTTGATTTTTTCTGGCTGTCTGTTCAAAAGTTGTCATAAGTTTTGCTAGTTGAATGTTTTTTTGGAAAAAGTAAAATATATTACTATTGCATGTAAAATATTTATTACCGCATCGGCTAAAAAAAGAGAATTATGGATTTGTATTTTTTAACAAAATGGACAAAAAGATATCTTTATCAACAACAAATAGTTGACAAAATCAATGAATCTCGAAAATATTGTCGAAATTGTGATTTAGCTGATTGAAATAATGTACAAACAGCTTTATAATGAAGATTATAATGTCACCAAGACAAGATAAGGATGGAATTGTGATGTGCTTTTTGCAAAATGAAGTTAACATTGTAATAACTAATGATAGTAACTGCTATCCAGCCCTTGTGACTGGTGAATGTGTAAGATATCCGCTGTAACGACTGTTAAGAGATCGCTTAATGGTCTTTTTTACATGGAAGTAATATAAAAATAGTAATAGTGATGGCAAAGGAGAGTTCAAAATGTCAGAAACGAATAACCAAGCACAATCTGAACAATTAACTGTGAGTCAAGAACAACTAGATGTACTAGACCAACTATTAAAGCCTGAGGTACAAGAATCTCTAACAACTTTAGTTGAGCAACTACCAAAGTTAACTGAAATGATGACGTTACTAACAAAATCATATGAGTTTGCACAAGCAGTTGCAACAGATGAAGTTCTAAAAAATGATACTGTTGGTGCTGTTACAGAAATGGCTGGTCCAGTTGTCGATACAGCTAAAAATCTTGCAGCTACTGCAATTGAAGCGAAAGACCGTGCTGCTGAAAGCCAAGAAGTTATCGGTTTATTTGGTCTTGTAAAAATGCTAAAAGACCCTCAAGTTCAAGGTGTTTTCCGTTTTGTAAATGCTTTTTTACAAGTAAACGCTGAACGTCAATCTAAATAAGACTAGAGATACACTTAATTCGTAAGGACGGAGGATTAATTAATAATGTCAAAAGAAATCGTCATCTTAGGTGCTGGTTACGCTGGTGTTTTAACTGCATTAACTGCACGTAAGTATTTATCAGCTGATGAAGCTAAAATTACAGTAGTTAACCAATTTCCAACACATCAAATCATCACAGAGCTTCACCGTTTAGCTGGGGGAACTATTGCAGAGGGTGCTGTAGCATTACCACTTAAAAAAATCTTCAAAGGTTTAGATATTAATCTAGAGATTGCAAAAGTAACAAAATTCAACGTAGACACTAAAAAAGTAGACTTAGACACTGGTTACACATTACCTTATGATACTTTAGTAGTATCACTAGGTAGTCAAACAGGTTTCTTCGGTATTCCAGGATTAGAAGAAAACTCGATGGTTCTTAAATCAGTAAACGATGCAAACAAAATTAACAAACATATCGAAGACCGCATTAAAGCATACGCACAGTCTAAAGATGAAGCGGATGCAACAATCGTTATCGGTGGTGGCGGTTTAACAGGTGTCGAGCTTGTTGGCGAAATCGTGGACAACTTCCCTAAAATTGCAGCAAAACACGGCGTTAACTTTGCTGACCTTAAAATCAAACTTGTTGAGGCTGGTCCGAAAATCTTACCAGTACTTCCAGATGTGCTTATTGAGCGCGCTACTGAAAGCTTAACAAAACGTGGTGTTGAATTCATTACAGGTACACCAGTTACTGGCGTTGACGGTAATGTAATCTCACTTAAAGATCGCGAGCCACTCGTTGCAAACACACTTGTATGGACTGGAGGAGTAGCTCCACTTCCACTAGTAGGTGAATCAGGTCTTGCTGCTGACCGCGGTAAAGCAACTATTAACGATTTCTTACAATCTACATCACATGCTGATGTATTCGTAATCGGTGACGCATCTGTTGCATTGCCAGCTGACGGTGGACGTCCACTTTACGCGCCAACTGCACAAGTTGCATGGCAAATGGGTGAATGCGCTGGTTACAACTTATTCGCACAATACAAAAACCAAGAGTTGAAGCCATTCTCAGCAGTTAACTCTGGTACACTTGCAAGCTTAGGTCGCAAAGATGCTGTAGCAACAGTGGGTGCTAACAATACGCAACTTAAAGGACTTCCTGCTACACTAATGAAAGAAGCGTCTAACATTCGCTATCTTACACATATCAAAGCTTTATTTGGCTTAGCATACTAAGATTGAGTCTTAAAAAACGCTCTCACCAATATGGGGGGAGCGTTTCAGACTTTAGACAAACTCAATTTTTTGAGTTTGTCTAAAGTCTTTTTTTTTTATGAACCCGTTGATTTCCGCTACGGTGGACGCTTTTCGCGGGCAAGGCGTGAGCCACATCAGGGCAACAGGTGTTTTATGTGCGAAGCGACAGCAACAGGTGTTGGTCTCGAAGGCGTTGCCACAGGACGTGACGACTTTAGTCTTCATGCCACTTAAAGAGCGAAGTTGTAGCGGAGCGTTACGGCAGTTGACCCATAAAAAAGAATCTGCCGGATTTCCGCGATAAGTAAGCAAGGCAAGAATCCTTATAGACGCTGAACGTCGAGGAGACTTGCTGCTTACGCGCAGAACACGAGCAGATTCTTATTATATTTTCACATTGTAGAAGGACTTATTAAACGGCCCCTTTATTTGTCACCTATTTCGAAGGTTCTACAATTATGCCGTCGAAAGCAGCTTTGTAAATCGTATAAATATCCTCTTTTAATAAAGGCATTGGACTTCGTGCTAAAATACGACGTTGTTCAATTCCATCATTTGTTAGACTTTGTAAAGCATCTTCTGGGATGTTAAAGCCTTTTAAGGAAGAAGGGATACCCACATCTTCAACTAAACGTTTTAATTCTGCTACACATTTATAGGATGCTTCTTCCTGAGAAATATTTACTGAACTAAAGCCCATTGCATCATAAATGTCTTTCATTCGTTTTTCACAACTTTGGCGAATATAACCCATTACATAAGGAAGTAATACTGCATTGGAATCACCGTGTGCTATGTGAAATTGACCACCAAGAGGGTAAGCAAGTGCATGGACCCCAGCTACACCGGCGTTAAAGAAGGCAATCCCTGCAAGATAACTACCGTAGCTCATATCAGTTCGTGCTTGTTTATCTTGGCCATTCGCAACAGCTGTTCGAATCGAATTACTAATTAGGCGAATAGCTTGTAATGCCAAAGCATCTGAAACAGGGCTAGCATTTTTAGAAATATAAGATTCTACTGCATGTGTTAAAGCATCAACGCCAGTTGCGGCAGTTACTTTCGGTGGTAGAGAAATAGTCAGGGCAGGATCGACAATGGCAACATCAGCTAATAAGTTGTCATGCGTCACCACATCCTTTGTTGTTTCAAGAGAAAGCACAGAGATATTCGTAATTTCTGAGCCTGTTCCTGAAGTTGTGGGAATTAATATCGTAGGAATTCCTTTTTCCGTGATTTGTTTTGTACCTGTTAAATTTAAATAATCCGCGACATCGCCTTCATGTGATGCAAGTACACCAGCTAATTTTGCTAAATCCAGTGCACTACCACCGCCCACTCCAATGACTAAATCAAAAGCATTGTCACGTGTATGAGCAACTAATTTTTCCCCAATTGCTAATGGTGGTTCAGGAACAACTTCTGTATAAATTTCGATGGGGTAACCTTCAGCCTCTAACGGCTCTGTCACCTGATTTGTCAGACCTATATCCTTAAGAAAAGGATCGGTTACTACTAATATTTTACTTGCTTTAAAACGTTTTACTTCATCTAATAGATGAGATAATGAACCCCAGCCTGTATAGCTAATAGGGGCAAATGTAATTTTTTCAGACATAATAGCCACTCCTTATTGCTGATTCCAAACGACCAATTTTGTTTCTGTCATTTCATGAATTGCGTATTTTAAACCTTCCTTACCTGTACCACTTTCCTTAACACCGCCATATGGCATTTGATCGACACGGTATGTGGGAATGTCATTAATGATAACACCGCCCACTTCAAGCTGCTTGGAAGCAGTAAAGGCTGTTTGAATATCCTTTGTGAAAATGCCCGCCTGTAAGCCATAGCTCGAATCATTAATAGCTGATATAGCCTCTTCAATAGAAGAAACACGATTGATGATGATGATAGGTGCGAAAACCTCTTGGCATGAAACTTTTAATGTAGAGGCTACATTCGTTAAAATGGTTGGTAAAAATACACCATTTTCAACAGTGCCACCAGTTAGAAGTTCTGCTCCAGCTTGGGTTGCCTCTTGCACCCAGTTCATAGCACGATCTTGCTCATCAGGATGAATCATTGCAGAAATATCTGTTGAGTCTTCAAGAGGATTACCAATCTTTAATTGTTTTGTTGCAGCTGTGAATTTTTCAGTAAACGCCTCGAATAATTCGTCTAATACATATACGCGCTGCAATGAAATACATACTTGACCTTGATTTGAAAAAGCCCCCATAACGCACTTAGGCACGATTTCATCTAAGTCTACATTGCGATCTATAATAAGACCTGCATTGGAGCCTAATTCTAGGGCAACCTTCTTTAGGCCTGCTTTTTCACGAATGCCAATACCAACTGCAGGACTACCTGTGAATGTAATCATTTTAACTTTGTCACTATCTACAAGTGCGTCTCCGACAGTTTTACCACTACCTGTTAAGACATTGAAAGCCCCTTTCGGTAGGGCAGTTTGATCAATTAGCTCTGCCAAAAATAGCGCAGAAAGTGGCGTTTGAGAAGCGGGCTTTAAGACAATCGTGTTACCCGCTGCAATAGCAGGGCCTACTTTATGTGCCACTAAATTTTGCGGGAAATTAAATGGCGTGATAGCACCAATAACACCTAAAGGCTGTTCAATCGTATAGGCAAATCGCCCAGCACCACCTTTTGCTGCATCCATTGGAATCATTTCACCAGTAAGACGTTTCGCTTCTTCAGCTGCAAATTTATAGGTTTCAATTGTGCGATCGATTTCGCCTAATGCATATTGCAAAGGCTTCGCTGCTTCAAGGGCGATTATTTCAGCAGCCTTCACACGATGTTCAATAAAGAGCTGTGTGATATGTTCAAGTATAGCTGCGCGCTCGTAAGCTGTTAATGCAGCCATTGCCGAATTTGCATGATAGGCACACTGAATTGCATCTTCAACATCTTCACGTGTAGCTTGAGAGATTTCGGCAATAACCTCTTTAGAGTAAGGGGAGTGCAGCTCTGCAAAATGATTTGCAGTTTTCCATTCACCATTCACATAATATTGCTTTTTCATCTAATCATCCTTCCATCATTAAGCTTCGTCTTGAGTCAACTGGTCTTTCGTAAATGTCTTGTCGACTTCACCTTTAAAGAAGTCTTTGCCATAAATCAATAAACATAAAATAATACCAACTGCGAATGCCCATGCTGCGCCTTTAATACAAAGTACAGCTGCAATAATACCCGCAATCCCTAAATCTGTTTGGCTTCTTGCCTCTAAAATTCCAACTTTTACACTGACATAACCTTGAATTAAGAGTGTTAGTGCTAGTGCGACACCTAAAATTGGTTCAACCAGACTGACAATCGGTAATAGTAGTAAACCTGTATTTGTCCCCCATCGGAAGGAGCCGATTCCACCGAAGAAAGAGTCCATTGCCTTACGCCCCTTTTTGTAGCGCTCAATCATAACAACTTGCATAGCTGACCAAGTAGGTCCACACATTGTTACGTCAGGACCTAAAACACTCATAAATGAATTACGTATACCAAAGATTAAATGTGCTCGACTTGGGCTATACTCAAGCTTTTCATCTGGTCGAACTGCTGACCCATCTTCTACCAATACCTTATTTTGTAAGACATCACCAAATAGTACGATATATGTTGCTAATACAGTAGGTAGGCCTGTAATAAACATCATGAATGGTGGTAAGCCTAAACCAAATACGGTGTAGTCATTCCAAAGCGTTATAAAATCTGGCGCTGAAAACCCGAATTGAATAGACGGCCAAGGTGCCTCTCTGAACAGGGGGGCAATGATAACGGCAATAAGAATAACTGGGAAAATTCCTAGCTTGGCAATAGTTGCCCATAATGCGTTTCGTTTATGGAAAATGGAGAAATGTTTTGAGAATAATAAGTAAAATCCAATGCCGATTGCAATAGAGATTGTCCATGGGAATGTCTCAAATCGTCCACCAACTTGGAAGACCGAAATAACAGCTGCAAGTCCAGCACCAAGAATAATGCCGGATTTCATTGCTGGTGGGATTAGGCGTACGACGCGTTGGGCTAAGCCAGTAGCACCTAGGAAAATGGATAACAAACCGAGTGTCATCTGAAAGGCTATGAGCGCATGAACACGTTCAGGACCTTCAGGGAATTGCTGACAATACAATGTAATAAGCGGAATTGCCGGTGTAATCCAGCCTGGTACTGCTGGATCCCCTAATAAGTGATGCGTTAAGTAAAACAAACCATTTAATACAATAATCGCTAAAGCTACTTCGAATGGCATGCCGAGTAAAGTCGTTAATAATGGAATTGCAGACAAATCAACAGCACACATTAACAACCCTTGTACATAATCTGGCCATTCAAAACGATAGTGAATAAAAGGCAAGCGGATTTTAAAAGGACCCGCTGGAATATAAGGCGATTCTTCGCCGTACTTACGATTTTTCCATTTCATAAACATTTCTCCTCCTCAATGTGAAAAATAACCCCTTTATTATAAGAAAACTATAAAACGAAACATGCCCCTTTACAATTACAATGAATACGTAACCATTTTTGAATAAAAAAAGGATGACCTACCAATTAATGTATAAATATATGTATGCGTAACCATTTAACGTAATAAAAAAATGATATGGTTACGTATTCATTTGGTAATAAAATATAAAACAAACTTTATTGAAAGTTTGTTTTATATTTTCCGAGTAGTGCTTCTATCAAACACTTTAACAGATTCCGTAATTTTTACGCAACTATTTTTTTTATTTTCAATCATTTCAATTAATTTTTCTATTGCCATAAAACCTAGATTTTGCTCTGAAATACTACCAACTGTCGTTAGTTGAATAGCTCCGTGTTGGCTTAAGTCCACGTTATCTATTCCAATAATACTCAGGTCTTTAGGAACTACAAAATTGTTCTGCATAGCATCGTCTAATAAATTTAGTGCGAGCGAATCAGCACCAGTACATATGGCAGTAGGGGGATGTTGATGCGCCATTAAAGTTTGAAAAGCACGAGAAATATCCAATTTTGAGGTGTCTGTATTAAAGATATAGGCCTCTGCAATGTCTATAGAAGCATCTCGCATTGCTTGCAAGAAGCCAAGATAACGATTATTAAAAGTACTAACCGTTAATGGTCCACCTACCCAGGCAATCCGTTTATGACCTAGATTAATGACATGTTGCGCTGCTAAATAGCCTGCTTCAAAATTGTCAATTTCAACAAAATGTTCATTGTTTTTATGCTTGCGATTATAGGTGATAAATGGAATATTCATTCGTTTCAATTGCTCAAAAAAGGGATCTTCAATTAAAATACAGGACAAAATTATACCGTCTACTTTATGTTCAATTGCTGTAGCATAAGCTTCAGAAAGTTTTTTATCGTTAACAAACTGTACATTAACACGGTAGCCCATTTCATTCGCATAATTTACGATTGCAGTAGTTGTATCGACGAAAAAAGGATTGTGCAACGGACCAGAAAGAAGGACAATGGTACCTGTTTTATTTTGAACAAGTGAACGCGCATGTGCATTTGGAATGTAATTCAATTCTTGTATGGCGTTCATTACTTTATCGAGCGTTGGTTTTTTCACCAACTCAGGGGTGTTCAACACACGCGAAACGGTTGTTTGTGACACACCTGCATATTTTGCAACATCCTTCGATGATACCAAAAAAATACCTCCTTCGTACAATGACTATGTATACATCTAATATACAGCTAATCTTGTAAGGTGACTACTTGATAGATGCATTAGTAACTAAGAAATAAACAAATCTGTGGGGAATAGCTAGTGAAATATCTTGATTAAATCACTTGATTAGATAGATGTTGATAAAGTAAAGTTCTTTAAGTAAAAATTTTCAACAGATAAGTGAGCGGCACAGATCTTTACTTTCGTACATTACTGTTGCTGAGCTGTATCATTTTTGCATAAATATTTGTAATTCTTTTAACAGCGTCTGACAAAGCGTCATGGATGTTAGTGTATTGTTTACTAATTCTAGAGAATGGTTGGCGTTTTCTACAATTGCAAGATGGTGGGAGTTGAGCTGGTCCAATTTTTCTTTTGAGAAATGTGGATCTGCTGTACCAATTGCCAAAAAGGCATGTTTATCTTGCAAATTTTGTACGATATGGTTGAGTGCAAGAAGTGGTGTAAATAGTACATATCGAGAAGACCATGATGTATCCTGTTGCATATAAAAATCTACGATTGGTAAAGTCCCGAGTGATTTCCCTATGTACACTGCTTCTTGATAAGGTTTGTTGTTTAAAACGAAAGTCACAATAGGATTTGTTGCACTATACACCATCTCTGAAATGGCTTTTGGCTCTTGTTCCAATTGTTGCTGTCCAAAAGAATAACAGATTTGCACGACATCATAGCCAAGCTCAAGCATTAATGCTGTGGAATAGTATAGAAGAGGTTTTTCATATGTGTAACCAGTGCCAGAAAACATGAAGCAGATTTTATCATTATTTAATTCAAAAAAGTTGTAAGTTAGGCCATTATATTTTTCTTTTCTAGGCTTTCTATTCATTCGAACTTCCCCCATATATTAAAATGTAAATGTATCCCTTTTTATTTTATAATTTAACTATAACAGGGAGGAGTGGGATTATGAAGGCTATGACTATTAATGAATTTGGGCCAACGTCTGTTTTAAGTATGTTGAATGTCCAAAACCTACTATTTCGGCAGGGGAAGTGTTAATTCGTACAACGTATACGAGTGTTAATTTTGCGGATATTAAAAATCGCACAGGGAATAAAGCCAAGGCAAATTTCCCAATGATTCTTGATTTAGATGTTGCTGGTGAGATAGAGTAAGTTTTTGATAATAGTAGTTTATTTAAAAATGGAGAGTGTGTGATTGCCTTTCCGAAAAACGGCGCATATGCAGAATATGTGGTAGCAAATGAGCAGGTAGTCTTTAAAATCCCACAGGATGTATGATAATTTTAGTGCCTGAGTCAATGATTATACAGAGGGTCATGGAATTAACAAAAACCTTAGCAATAGGTACTGGGAAATTTTCATCTTTTAATAATGAGAAAATATGCTGTGCAACGTGTTGTATGCAAAAAATAGTCCGTTTAATAAAAGAATGTTAATTAATCTTTAAGAGGGGATAAGATGACCACGGTTAGTGCCGGAGTCATCCTATCTGTCTGTATTACATTACTTCCCATCAGTTACTGTTGGGATACCTCGTTGTAGCATACCGGCAAATCCAGCCATAGCTCTATGTGCTGCAGCCTCTCCTACGCGAGAATAGGCAATAATGACTGATGAGCCATCAGTCGCTTCAGTTTCTAAAAACACCGTTTCCCCAGCAGTTCGAACAGCCTTGTCCAGTGCTACTAAAAAAGCGGAGTCACCGTTCCAAGAAAGTGTATAAAGATAGCCCGTCGAACTATCAATATGACCAGCAAGTAACTGATCTATCTCAGTTCTAGTATAACCTAGTTCAACAACTGCAAGAATCGTATCTTCAGTTAATTTTCCACCAGTAAAATCTGCTGGTTCACTGATTTCATAAGCTTTCATGTTAGCTTGAGAATGAAAAACATTTCTATAAAAATTGTTTATTTTTTTTGAATCACACAGTAAGCGAGAATCAGGAATAGTACCAAGGTTGCCTGTATATGCAACACCATGGGCAAGCCAAGCTAACCCCATTCCTACATACGCATTATATCCTGATGAAGGGAAGAACTTGCGACCAGAATTTATTGAAAGTAAACCACCAATAGCAAGTGAAGCTTGCGTTCCAGAAGAGTCTAAAGTTGCCCATTTATCCATGACGTAAGCGCCGTAATTATAAAGTGTTTGATATTTTGGGAATGAAGAAGCTGAACTATAATTCGCTAAAAGATCTAAGTATAAGCCTAGACCCCCTACGTGAAGAATAGGGCCATTCACAGCAAAGTTAGCAAATCTTTGATTTCTCCAACAACTAACCGTATCCTCTAAAGCGTTGTAGCTTGGGTTTGAAGAACTATCCATCCAAGAGGTAATTTGATTTGCTAAAGAATCTGTGGCTAAGGCTATTCGATTTCTATTTGCTGTATCTAAATCATGATAAACACCTGTACGAGTTATGACTAAACCTGCTAAGACAATGCCACCAGAGGGAGAACCGCCTAAGTTAGCATTGCTAAGAAGGAGTGATTGACCAGCACTGTTCTTTAAATCCTCCATCGCAGTTAATGTAGCAAGAATTGCCGTTTTAACACTTTCTTTAAGGGAGGACGAAGCTGTTAATTTATCATATAAACTTGCTAAGAACTGTAGCTGGTTACCCAATCTTTGAAAGCGTAAATTTGCATCTTGACCATTGGAACCAGAACGTATTGCAGAAACTTGAGAGTATCTTGAATTATAAGAACTGCCTTCGGGAAATTGTTCATTAAAAAATCGGGTAGCTTCAGATAAGGTAGACATTGTTGCCATAATATCACTCCTCGATAGTATTTTAATAATTGATAGATCACGCTATTACACTTATTTCTGGTTCAGCTAACTACTATTCATGTTCAGTTAACGATGCAAATTGTTCAAATTGTTTTAAAGATTTTCAAGTTCAGTTAATTTTTCACAGATTCGTCTTTTTCGATAGAGCATAGTACCTGCTTCAGCAACATCTTGAATCATTCCTTTATTAGCATATGCACCAAAGATGATGCCAGCAATTGGAATCATTTGAAATAGCTTTTTCCAACCCATTTGGTCACGATAGGTAAAAAATACTTCCTGCCAACCTTGCAGCTGCGAAATCATATTTTCAGATGCATTACTATCTTTATGCATAGAAGAAAGTTCTTCTAATATAGCTTCCTTTCCAACAATATCGGCAGAAGAAAATTGTAAACACTTTACAATGAAAATACGCTCCATTTTTTCATTCGGATCATAGCCATGAATAAGTGCGATCTCTTGCAGTGTTTTTAGTGACATGCCTAAGATCATAGGAATATCAATAGCCATCGTAAAGATGCCACCAATGCCAGTAGAGGCACCTTGTACTGTTGCAAGCTTGACCCGGTCATTTTGAAGCTTGTCACTCAGGGTAATCATGTCTTCTAAAGGCATTTTACCAACATCCGAAATGGTAAAAATATCTTTATAGGAAGAGGCATTGCGTATTTTTTGAAGCATTGAGTGCTCGTTAATTAAATACTTTCCACCAGATTGAATATAGTTTCCTAATTCATCGACCAATACAGCTATTTTATTTTGAATGAAAGCCGGTGTCATTTTATCTAATATTTTAAACGGTATACGCCCTAGTTTCTCCCAAAACCATAACCCCTTTTGATCTTTCTCCCATGCTTGAATGGTTTGTAACTGAATTTCTAATTCTTCTTTCTTCTCCAATTCGCCGATTCCCCTTATCTGTGCATTTATCCTACATTTCCCATTGTTTAAAGCTCACTTTAAATAGAATACGATAAATAATATAAAAGGTTTCGTTTTCTAGCATTTATGGCAATTTTAAAAGTCCGTGGAGTTTTTACTCGCAACAAATGCGTGTGAATTATTGCCATGCTTTAGCGAGCAAAGCAATCCCTTCTTCAATTTGCTGTATGCTTAAACCACCATAGCCAATAATAATCATGGCATTTTCAGAAGAGTGCTGAAAGGAAGTAGAACAAGGATATACGTTAATTCCAGCTGACTGAGCACGTTGAAGCCCTTCATATTCAGAGAGCCTCTTTGGTAATTCTATAATAATATGTAAACCAGATTTTTCCCCGATTACTTTAAACTCTTTGGAGAAATAGGTGCTAATGGCAGTTAATAATGCCTGTTGTTTTTTGCGATAAATGGTGCGCATTTTAGCAAGGTGCTTTTCGAATAATCCTTGTTCAATGAAATCAGCGAGTATGAGCTGATCTATTTTAGAGACAGTAGACCTTTGTTCTTGGTTGAAAATAGTGAATGCCTCGGCAAGTGACTTCGGTAAAATCATATAACTAATGCGCAGGGATGGAATGAGAATTCTTGAAAATGTGCCAAAATATATGACTCGCTGTAGTTGATCCAGTTTCGCAAGAGAGGGAATAGGAAGCCCCTTGTAGCGATATTCCGAATCATAATCATCTTCAATGATAAATGCCTCATTTGATGTCGCCCACTGTAAGAGGTCTGTCCGCCTTTCAATCGACATCACCATACCAAGTGGAAACTGGTGAGCCGGCGTTGTGTATAACATGTGGACTACTTCTTTCGGTACCGTGATACCTGAGTTATCAACAGGAATAGCATGAATCGGTAAACCACATTGATGCAAAGTGGCACGTACTCTTTTAAAACCAGGCTCCTCTAAGCCAACATGCGATTGTTGACCAAAAAAATGACAAAGGGCCTGTAGCTGTGTTTGTGTACCACTATACACAAACACTTGCGATGCTTCACAAATAACGCCCCTTGAACGTCCAACATACTGGGCAATTTTCTCTCGTAATATATCTTCGCCTTGCCAAGGACTGATTGATAAATTATTTGCATGGAAGTGTTTTTTCATTAATTTATGCCATGTCGAAAATGGAAAAGCCTGTTTGTCTACATGTCCATTGTGAAAATCAAATTTAATAGTATTTATAGTTGTTTTTAGGGGAGCGGGCTTTTCTTTTTTCGGTAGTTGTAGCCACTCAAACTCGAAGGAAGCAATAAAGTAACCTGAGCGCTCTTTACTATAAATATACCCTTCTGCAAGCAACTGCTCATATGCTTCTTTAATGGTATGGATACTGACATTGAGTGTATTGGCTAGCATACGTTTTGAAGGTAATTGTTCGTGTGGAGATAGCTTTTTCATGAGAATTGCTTGTTTAATTTGCTCATATATTTGTACATATTTTGGGGAATTTCCAAAGAATGATATAGAAAGTTCCATGCTATTAAACCTCCTGGTATGGTGTTGTTTTGTTAAATTGGTTATATTCATCATATCAAAATTGAAGTTAAATAATTGAAAAAGGAGTGAAAGAGATGCAATTTACAGCATTGGAAAATGCCATTGTATTATTAAAACCCATAACAAAAGAAGATGTTTCAGGGGTATTAGCTGCTGGGAGTTTTCCAGAGATTTGGTCGTATTTGTCCACAACGATTGAACAGGAGAGTGATGTGCATAACTTTGTGGACAAAGCTTTAACGGAGAAGATGAAGAAAAAAGAATTTCCATTTGCTATTGTGGAAAAACGCTCGGGAAAAATTGTAGGCTCAACGCGCTTTATGGATATTGACGACAAGCACAAACGTCTCGAAATAGGGAATACATGGATTACACCTACTTTTTGGCGCACAGCTGTCAATACAAACTGCAAGTACTTATTATTACAATATTGCTTCGAAGTGCTCGATTTACAACGTGTACAAATAAAGACAGACCTAGAAAATTTACGTTCTCAACGGGCGATTGAACGTATTGGAGCGACAAAAGAAGGTGTTCTGCGCAACCATATGATTCGCAAGGATGGTACAGCTCGTCATACAGTGATGTATAGCATCACTTTAGAAGAATGGCCCGAAGTGAAAAGACATTTGGGAGAATTAATTAAGTAAATACTAGTTTAAACAACTAAATATATGGATTAAAATGGATAATTTCTAATCGATTAAGCTAGGTTTCTCCCATTAAAGTGTGAGTACTGTGGTTTAGGGGTAGATTACTTGAAAACTATTTATGACTTGAAAGGGAGTAATCTATATGGAACCTAAATTAACATTACGACAAATTTATGGTGAGAACGCTGTTTATACGCCACGTACACCGTATAGTGATAATCCATGGATGATGGATGATGCACATAAACTAGATGCATTGACTTCAAGGGAAGTGGCCATTGCGGATATACCAGTGTTAGTCCATCGAGCAACACAGAGTGATAAAGCACAGAAGCTTCATGATTTGGCAGGTTTACCTTGGGTGGAGCAACCATATACTTATGAAACACAAGAAGAATACTTAGCCCATATCCAAACTTGGTGTGATGAAGGGAAGACGATTGTCTGTCAATATTTACATGAGATAGAGCACATGACTCGCGATTGTTATTGGATGGACGCTGAAAAATTTAATAAGTTAAATACAAAGGCCTACATTGATCATTTAATTGATAGTAAATTTGTGCCAAGTCGTTTAAATGTAGAACTTTACAAACTTTCAGATGCGATCAAAAATTGGCAGCCTCCTGTTGTGTTGAAGCCTGGAGATGATTCTCCAACCTCTGGTGGGTATGGGGTCATCATTTGCCAAAATAAAGATGAGCTAACAGAGGGTTTACGGCAATTTCGTATGACAGGTACTGACAGTATTATTATTGAAGAGCTATTGCAGGCAAAGGACAATTTTAGCTGTCAGTTTGCTTATTCAGGGGAGTTAGGTATTCAATATTTAGGGGCTTCTCAACAAATGACAGATGACAATGGTATTTATGAAGGAAATGTCATTGTGGATGAAGTACCAGAAAAAGTAATTGAAGTAGGCCGACATATTATGGAACAAGGTGTTGCAGAGGGCTTTGTGGGCGTAGCGGGCTTTGATTTGATAGTAACAGAGGCTGGGGATGTGCAGGCGATTGATTTGAATTTCCGCCAAAATGGCTCTACTTCCATGCTGATGTTCCATGAGGCACTTGGGAAGCCAATCAATAAATTCACCTCTTATGCAGCAAAAGACATTAAAGAAAATGGAGCATTCTTTCAAAAAATAGAGAACTTCGTAAATCAGGGCGTTCTATTTCCGTTATCCTTTTATGATGGAGATTATTTTGCCGAGCCAGTACAATCAAGATTTGTTGGTGTTTGGTACGCCGATACACTAGAAGAAATTGAGAAACTTGAACAACAGTTACTATATTAATAGAAAAAGAAGTATCTATATAAACCCGTTGATTTGCGCTACGGCGGACGCTTTTCGCTCATGCTATTCCCGCAGAAGTCGCCGCCTGCACTCCAATCAACTAGTGTACGTCTATCGGTAAATAGAATGTCGTTTTCAAGACTCAGTTATATTTGAACAGATTTTCTATCGCATTTTAAAGAAATTGCGGATCAAGGATTATGGAGCGCTGACCATGTCTTTATTGATTCGATACATGTGAAAGCGCGTGCGAAACGGCATAAATTTAAAAGAAAATCGTGTGCAAGGAAACGCGTGTATATGAGGCAAAACGTCAAGAAGAGCTGAATCAAGACCGGGTGGACTCATGGAAAATTGAACTTGTATTTGCTGCCTTGAATTTGAAGAAGCTAGCTAATTGGACATGGCAAAGTTCAAAAATGGCAGGAAATAGTTGCTCGTAGCGTACTACTGTCGTTAATAGGGGCTATTTGTAACTCCTATTTCTGTTAAAATGACAAAAGGTATTCGGCATGTATTTATTCCGAATACCTTTTGTCAATCTGAATGGTCATTAATCGACCATTCTTTTTTTATAGATAAATCCTGTGACAACCCAAGTTAATAGTGACCATATGACGATTGTAGCCAATGGAATTAGCACACCCATTGTTGTGTAGTTACTTTCCAAAGCTTCTCCTAGAATGACCAGTTGAGAACTTGGTAGCCACTCGGCAACTTTTAAGATTGGATAAGTAGTGGAAAACGCTAAAGCAATCGGTCCGAATGAGAAAATAAACATGACAGGTAGCACGATAATGGATGCTTCCATAATTGTTTTTGCAAATAATCCACATAGTGTTCCTAAAGCAATATAAAAAATTGTAGAAAGCACTAGTGCAATGGCTAAAATGACAACGCTAGCAGGATTATAGCCGATAAGAAAAATAGTCATGGTTACAACAATAAGAGAAACAATAAAGACAAATAAGCTTTTTCCTATTAAAATATCTGCAAGCGAGGCAGGAGATAGCATCAAACTTCTGAGCGTATTCTTCTCCTTTTCTTCAGCGATTAAGCAACATTGTACATAAGCCGTTACAACAGCAAATGTCAAATTTATTGGTAAAAAGTAGGAACTTATATCGTTTACTCCTATTTTCTTGTAAAGAAAGGCTAAAATAAGTGGTAGTAATACCATCGTCGATACTGCATAATTACGTGAAAACTCCTTGTAATCCTTCATAAAAATGGCTTGAATACGTGTCATTGAAATGTTCATACTAAATCACTCCCTGTTATTTGCATAAAAATATCACCTAATGTTGGCTCGTTTGTAAAAATGCGCACAACTTCTTCTGATTTCATCCAAGAATACAGTTTCTGTGCATCTTGTGCTCCTTTTTGAATCGTTGTACTCTCTCCATTTTGCAATTCTACTGTAATGGAATCATCCCCGAATTCTTTTTTTAATTGCTTTGGAGAACCGATAGCACGAATTTTTCCTTGATGTAAAAAGGCTACACGATCACAAAGTATCTCGGCTTCACTCATATCATGTGTTGTTAAAAAGATTGTAGTGCCCATTTCATTTAACTTGCGTAACCCATTATAAATATGTTGTGTATTTACAGGATCTAGTGCAGAAGTTGGTTCATCTAAAAATAATAATTCTGGTTTATGCATAATCGCACGGGCAAGTGTAACACGCTGAATCATCCCCTTAGATAGCTGACTGATTTTCTTTTTTCGCTCAGGATACAAATTGACAAAATCTAATGCTTCTTTTACGGCCGAACTAGAAAGTTGATATAAATTACTATAGAGTAATAAATTTTCTTCAATTGAAAGTCTCGTATAAAGTCCACTGTTATCTGTTAAAATACCAAACCGTTTTCTGTTATGACTTTGTTTCATTGCATTAGCAGGGCGACCAAATAAAGAAACATTTCCTGCGCTACTTTCAGTTTGTGCTGTCAAAATTTTAATGGTTGTCGTTTTACCGGAGCCGCTTGGTCCAAGGAATCCAAAAATTTCTCCTTTTTGAATAGAGAATGAAACATCCTGTAATGCTACTTCCTTATTAAATGATTTTTTCAAATGCTGAACATCAATCACTGTCTCCATGTTCAAACCTCCTGTGTGTTGTTGATGTCTTCACTTTAATGGATAATGCTGAACAAGACATTAAATCACAGGTGAAAGGCAGAAAAATGCCCATCAGTGGAGAAATAGCTATGTGACAGGAGTCGTTTATTTCCTGGGAAATCTACTATATTCCGAGGATATCCTTTAAATCTGCTAGCTTATTTTTCGACAAAGGTACAATCGTTTTTTCGTTACTGTTTAAAGCTAGGCTGTAGCTATTGCGAGTCCAAGTAATGATTTCACGTACTTTTTGTAAATTAACGATATAAGATCGATGGCTTCTAAAAAAGCCGAATGGTGTCAATTTCTGTTCTAAATCATTGAGCGATAATGTGCAAGGATAGGCTTCGCCCGCAACATAAACGTAAACAATACCTTCCACACTTTCAATGTAATCAATTTCAGGGGGATTAAACAAAATGATTTTGTCATTTTTCTTTGTTGGGATTTTATCAAGCCTTATGGGTGCATTTTCAATAGGGGTGGAAATTATTTCAATTTCATCCTCTTTCACATCAAGTGCATGTAAACCTAACGCATCCAATCTATATATTTCGTTACACGAAATAATTAAATCCTCCAAGTTGTTTGACAGTAAAACAATTGTCTTGTCTTGTTTTTGAAGGGCCATCAAAAGCTGAAGTACATTTTGCTTTGAAAATTCATCTAAGTTTTGAAAGGGCTCCTCGATAATTTGAATGGGTGCTGCACTGAGATATGTATGTAACAATTTCAAACGTTGTTTTTCCCCATTTTGAAGCTTATGAACCTTATTGTTTTTTTGGTCAGATAAAGAAAACAGCTTTAATGCCTCCTCTTTATTGTGCAGAGGCGCTGTAAAAAGCTTCATAGAAAAAAGTATATATTCGCTTACAGTAAGTCGTTCATATAATGCACTCTCACGTACATGTGTATATGTATCTCCTTGTTTTGTAAACCAGTGCATCAAAGTATTAATTTTCGTTACATCCGTATAAATACCGATAATCGCTCCTGTATGTAAAGGAAGTTGAAAGCTTGGATAGATGACATTTCCTGATTCAGTGTAAGGATCGATTTCTAAAAGTTGCTGTTGATTCAAAGTGATAGCCTCCACCAGATAATAGATTTATAAAAAATTTTTTATAGACATGTGTGCCTGAATAGCACTCTCGCGATGAAATGTTACGTTATGACAATACATAAATCCATGCTCACCAGCGAATTGAATAGTTTGTACAAAATGTATGTGGTTTAGTGCGTTTTTCATGTCTTGAACATTGAAACTTTTTTCAAGACTTGGTAAAACAATGAGTGTAGGGCAGCTTGGCTGTAGGTCAAGATATTGACGAATTCGCGAGCCATAGACACAAACAACGCGATGCAGCGGCAGTGTAGAAAGTTGCCAAGCAATAGTTGCGCCTACACTAAAGCCAATTACAATTACTTTGTCATATTGTTGGATGGCGACTCTTAGTTGTTTAACCAGCTTCTCTACTGGAGTGTCGAAGCCAATTTCATTTGTGAAATACAGGTAAGCTTCTTTTTCCTGCGCATAGGAGAAACATTTTTCATCTGAGTAAAGATGGACACATTCTACTTCAGTATGCTCATCGATAAATGCAACAGCCTGTTCTTGGATAAAGTCATTCACGCCATAAATTTCGTGTAAAATAAATATTTTTCTATTTTTTCTATTCATGGAGACTCCTTTTTTGCTTTTTCAAATAGTGTAACAAAAAGTAATAGCATCGTATATTTCATCCATTAAAAGTAAATTTATGGATTTGAATGTGTTGGTTGTTTTATATGTGGATAAATAGCTTTTAATAAAATAGAATTGGGGAAATTTAATTTATGTAATCGTTGAAGTAATACATGTGGCAATTATTTTCCGTGGATTAGTAAGATAGTTAATTGGAAACTAGTTGTAATTTTAGTTATATCGAAATAATATAATTGTGTAGGGAAATATAATAATATTTATCTGGATTTATTTAAAATAAATTACTTCGGGGAAAAATTTTTTGACTTTTTTGAAATAACAATGTAAAAATAGCTTTATATTTTACGAGGAGGATGATGGAAATGAAATACCAATCGATTAATGTGAATGGTGGCGCACTACATTTTGCAGATTATCCAGGTGAGAAAGGTACAATTATTGCTGTACATGGTTTAACTGGCAATCATATGCAAATGCATTATTATGCTGAACTGTTAAAAGGCGACTATCGTTTTATTTCGGTTGACTTAAAAGGGCGTGGTAATAGTGCACCGGCACCTGCGGATACAAGTATTGAGTTACATACACAAGATATATTAGCTTTGCTTGATGCGTTAGACATTGATAGACCGATATTAATGGGTTACTCAATGGGGGCATTTATCATGGCGAATGTTGCTAGTAAACGAAAAAATGTAAAAGGGGTCATTTTACTTGATGGAGCAGCAACTTGCACAGATCATCAACGCCAAATTGTTGAGCCCTCACTAGGTCGAATTAGCAAGCCGTATGACTCAGCAGACGCATATGTCGAGGAAATAAAAGCAATTTATGGTCGTCTAGGCGTTGAATGGACAGATCATTTAGCAAGTGTTGGGCGTTATGAGATTGCAGTACAAGATGGACATTGGGAAAATAAGTCTGATGAAGAATTAATTCGTTTAGATTTCCAAAGTTTTTATGACTACAAGCCTGTAGCAGTTTTTGAAAATGTGGAATGTCCAATACTTTTAATTCATTCGACTGGTGGTATTGGAGCAATGCCCGCATTATTTTTAGCTGAATCTTATATAGAAACGCTCAAATATGCAAAAAATATTTGGAAATTCACATCAAATAGCAATCATTACACTTTGGTTTTTGAAGAAAGAAAAGATGTTAACCCAGTAATATTGCGCTTTTTAGAGAGTATCTAAAAAAAGAGTTGCAGTTTTTTAAATTTTATGCGAATAATTAAATAACAAAACTTAAATGCCTATCGAGCAGCTTTAGAAAAAAGACCTTTTTCTACTTTCCCTGCTTGACTGTTGGCTACACTTTTCTGAACATACGGTAAATGCCGTCTTTTGGGGAAGTGTGGCCTTTTTTTATTCAAATTTTCCAAAAAGGGGAGTTATTAGATGGCAACAGGACTAGCGTATTTCAAAAAAGTTTATGATGTTGTACCTGGATGGGTGCAAAAAATGCACGACTATAATCCAGCAATGTTAGACCACTATACAGCACTGCGTGGAGCAGCGATGGCACCAGGTGTTCTATCTGTGAAGGAAAAGGACATTTTGTTAGTCGGGATGAATGCTGCAAGACATTATGCACGTAGCATGGTGTACCACACGAAAGGCGCTATTGATGGTGGTGCCACACTCGAAGAATTAATCGAGTACTTACTTGTAGCATTTAATTATGGTGGGGAAAAAGCATTACAAATCGGCTTGCAGTCATTTGACTATGCTTTAGAGCTAACGAATACGAGTGCTGACAAAATTTCACATGAAGCCTCAGCAATTGATATTGTGCGCTACTACAGTACGTTTGCTTCGAAAGATAACAGTAAGACATATTTTGAGAAATTAATGAGTTTCTTTATTGCAAAAGATGAAAACGCTTTAAAACATGTATTACTTGATAGCAATGTTGTATCAACACAAATGAAATATATTTTAATGACAGGAATTTACACAACCGTATTGAAAAATGCGGAAACAGATTATTGGGCGAAACAATCACGTGAAATAGGTGTAGAAGAAGCAGAATTGGCAGAGCTAGGCTATATTTGCCTATTAACAGCTGGCATTCCTTCTTGGTTTGAAATTAGTGATGCGCTTATCCGAAAGTAATGGAGTGAATACAATGAAAATTTATGAATCCGTAGAACAGGCTTTATCTTGTGTAGAAAGTGGCCAAACGATAATGGTTGGTGGATTTGGTTTAGTAGGTGGTCCGCTCACTTTAATCGATGCACTAGTGGAATTAGATGTGAATAATTTAACAATTATTAGCAATAATTTAGGAGAAAAAGGAAAGGGCCTTGGTAAATTGCTAGAGCAAAAGAAAGTAAAAAAAGCAATTGGCTCTTACTTTACTGGGAATCGAGATGTTGGCGAGGCATTCCAACGTGGAGAACTAGAAATTGATTTATTACCCCAAGGTACATTAGCTGAATCGATTCGAGCTGGTGGTGCAGGAATTGGTGGTTATTATACGAAAACGTCAGTTGGAACAGATTTGGCGATAGGCAAAGAAACAAAAGTAATCAATGGTGAAGAATATGTATTTGAGGAAGCGTTAAAGGCGGATGTTGCAATTATTCGTGCACATAAGGCAGACAGGCTTGGGAATTTAGTGTATTACAAAACCGCTCGGAATTTTAATCCGATTATGGCAACTGCGGCAAAGACAGTCGTTGTTGAGGTAGATGAAATTGTAGAAGCGGGCGAACTAAGCAGTGATGAAATCATTACCCCGCATTTATTCATTGATCGAATGGTTGTAGCGCAAAAGATTTTAACGAAGGAAGGTGTCGTGGAACATGGCTAATCCTATTCAGGAGCTAATAGCAAAAAGAGCTGCTAAGGAAGTTGCAGATGGACAAATTATTAATTTAGGGATTGGTATTCCTACACTTGTTGCAAAGTATGTAGAAAATGACAATGTTCACTTTCATACAGAGAATGGCATGCTCGGTGTAGTAGGTGTGGATGAGGAGGATATTGATCCGAATGTAGTGAATGCCGGAAAAATGCCAGTTGGAGAAGCGATTGGATCATCCTTTTTTAATAGTGCAGAGTCATTTGGCATGATTCGAGGGGGGCATGTGGATGTAGCCATTTTAGGCGTACTACAGGTAGATGAGCAAGCACGCATCGCCAACTGGGCAGTACCAGGGAAAAATATTATTGGTGTTGGTGGTGCGATGGATTTACTAATCGGAGCACAAAAGGTGATTGTCACGATGACACATATATCAAAAGATGGGAAAAGTAAGATTTTAAAGAATTGCACTTATCCAATTACGTCAACACGTAGCGTTAATACGATTATTACTGAAATGGCGGTTTTTAACTATGTAGATGGACAGTTACATTTGGTTGAATTAATGCCTGAAGTTACATTACAACAAGTAGAGGCAAGCACCGAAGCAAGTTTTGTCAATGCACTGAAATAGGAGGGAAGTAGCATGAAAGAAGTAGTTATTGTAGAAGGCATTCGGACAGCTATAGGTAAGTTAGGTGGTTCATTAATCAATGAGACAGCAGATATTCTAGGTTCAATAGTTATTCGTGAACTCTTAAATCGGACACAGCTAGACCCCTCTCTAATTGAGGAAGTGATTTTGGGACAAGCAAAACAAAGTGCCGATCAATCCAATGTTGCGCGGCTTGCCTCTTTACGTGCTGAATTACCAATTACCGTTCCAGGTTATACTGTACATCGCCAATGTGGTTCTGGCCTACAATCCATTAATAATGCGGCACAGCAAATTGCTCTTGGCTACAGCGATATTATTATTGCAGGGGGAACAGAATCTATGAGTACAGCACCGTATTACTTAAGAAATGCTCGTTATGGTTATGGTGTTGGTAATGCTGCTATCTTAGATCCGAATACAGAAAGTCAACCAGGCTCCCAACCGTTTGAAGTTTATGGTATTTCAACGATGGGTGAAACAGCAGAAAATTTAGCAGAAAAATATTCGATTTCTCGTGAAGAACAAGATGCATTCGCACATCGTAGTCAAGAACGTACAGCACAGGCAATACAAGAAGGCTATTTTGACAAACAAATTGTACCTTACGAAGTGAAAAAACGAAAATCAGTAGAAATTTTTGAAAAAGATGAGCACCCATTTTTAACGAGTCAAGAGAAGTTGAGTACGTTAAAGCCTGTATTTCGTAAAGGTGGATCAGTAACAGCAGGCAATAGTAGTGGGCGTAATGACGGTGCAGCTGCATTATTAATAATGTCGAAAGAAAAAGCTCTAGAACTAGGTTATAAGCCCAAGGTAAAAATACTTGCTCAAGCAGCGGCAGGTGTAGATCCATCTATTATGGGAATTGGCCCAGTTCCAGCTACATTAAAAGCATTAAAGCAGGCAAATTTATCGATTCAAGACATCGATATCATTGAGCTAAATGAAGCTTTTGCTGCACAATCAATCGCAGTAATCAATGAACTTGATTTAGATATAAATCGTGTGAATCCAAATGGTGGCGCAATTGCTATGGGGCATCCCATTGGGGCAACAGGTGCTATTTTAATGACGAAGCTTATTTACGAGCTTGAACGCACAGGTAAACGTTACGGTTTAGTTACATTATGCATTGCAGGGGGACTTGGTGTGACAACGATCGTTGAAAACTGCCAAGTATAAAATAACACCGAGTACATTTGACTCGGTGAAGAATTTAATTATCTTTTTGGATTTTTTCTAGGTATCTTTTTTGAGCAGATTTTAGAGCAACCACGACTGAACCACTTGATGGGGCATAATAGTGCTCATCTACACGAGCAATTAATTCATCAATATTGGCTGTAATATCAAAGCCAATCAACATACGTTTAAAGAAGTCTTGTGCAAGATTAGTAATGAAAGTAAATTCTGCATCAATAATTTTATGGGTTTCTTTATCAATTTCTAACACAATACCGGCATGCTTGTACATCTCGTACATGGACGTGCCCTGGGGTGCTTTTGCATAAGCGGTCACTAAAATACTAGTTAATTTTTGCAAGGAAATGACCTCCAACATGTATAGATTGTAAGTTAATTCTATCATGTTTTACGCAATAAAGAGGTACTTCCAAAAATTAATTAGTTCAACACATCAAGGGGGAATTAGTATGGAAAAGTTGACAAATTTTTTCACAGATATAATGAAGAAGTATTTACCAGATCCATTTGTATTTGCAATTGGACTTACATTACTAACGTTTGTTTTGGCATTAGTAATTGAAGATATTGGCTTTTTGGATTTAACAACTGCTTGGGGTGGGGGATTTTGGGATTTATTAGCATTTACTACGCAAATGGCTGTTATTCTTGCAATGGGATATGTACTAGCTACAGCACCCATAACAGATAAATTGCTAAACAAAATTGCAAGTATGGTGCATACACCCAAAATGGCAATTATCGTTGCAACGCTTGTTGGGGGTATTGGTAGTTACTTAAACTGGGGATTTGGTTTAGTTATTGGTGGGATTATTGCAAAAAAATTAGCTTTAAAAGTTAAAGGGGTCCATTACCCGTTGATTATTGCAGCAGCTTATTCTGGATTTACCTTCTATGGACTAGGTTTATCGGCTTCTATCCCTATTTTAATTTCAACTCCAGGTCACTTCTTGGAAGATGCAATGGGCTTAGTTACATTATCAGAAACAATTTTTAGCTTACCTATGATTATTACAACGGTCGTGCTGTTAATTACATTGCCTTTATTTAATGCGATGTTGCATCCAAAAGATCCGAAAAACGTGGTGGAGATTGATCCAGCATTGTATGCAGATCAACCAAAAGTAAAATTAAATCTATTAGTCGATAATACGATAGCAAATAAATTGAATAATAGTCGCATTTTAGCGTACACAATTGGTGCACTAGGGCTGATTTATATTGTTATATATTTCACAAACGGTAATTCATTAAACTTAAATATTTTAAACTTTATCATTTTATTCTTAGGAATTATTTTACTAGGGACGCCTGCACGTTATGCTGAGCATTTAGCAGATGGGATTAAAACAATTTCAGGGATTGTGCTGCAATTTCCATTCTACGCGGGTATTATGGCAATCATGGCTGCTTCGGGTTTAGTGGACACCATTGCGAAAGTATTCGTTGACTTATCCAACGAGCATACTTTGCCGTTTTGGGGATTAATTAGTTCATTCTTTATTAATTTCTTTGCACCTTCAGCTGGAGGACACTGGGCAGTACAAGGGCCATTCATGATTGATGCAGCAAAAGAGTTAGGCGCATCTTTATCGGAAACATCAATGTCCGTTATGTTAGGAAATGCCTGGAACGATTTAGTACAACCATTCTGGATTCTACCAGCGCTAGCACTTTCTCGCTTGAAGTTAAAAGATATCATGGGGTTCCTGGTTATGATTATGTTCTTTGTAGGTATTATTTACATTGTGGCAATGTTAGCTTGGTCATATTTACTGTAGCCGAGAGGACTGTATTAAAACGGTAGATGCTCCAAATTAAAGAGTAATAGTATTATAGGAATTCAGCAAAAAATTCGCTAAACTTTTGTGGAAAAGCGAGCCTCCGCAGATGCTAGCACCTGTAAGGCTTGCGGTTCGTCCGCAGAAAGAGAGCGGATTTTTTACATCAAAAATTTAAATGATATGCTCAGTCAGTCTTTTTTATAAAGGGGGGAATATGAATGTCAACGATGTATCAAGCACTCCTAACGGAAGGTACATTAACAAAAAGGGACAAAACACTGATACTTGTAGGTTTATTTGCAGCACGCCGTGAGGAAAGACAAATGCTGTATTTCGTAGAGCGGGCAGTTGAAACAGGTAATGGCGTCCTTGAAATTGCTGAACTGATTGCATCAGCTATTATCTCTAGAGGTATTCCCACTTGGTTATCGGGGATAGAAGCAATTACCTATGCAATCCAGCTTCAAGGAAACGTTGTGGTTGTTGAAGAGAGGAAAGAGATAGCTACATTTTCCTCACAGCAGGAATGTATTGATTACTATCAAGAAGAATTTGATGTCCTACCAAAATGGATTCAATATTTAGTAGATTACGCACCAGATACTTTATTAAAATATAGCAATCTCCGTACGACTTCTTTACGAAATGGCGCAGTGTCTAGGTTATTGAAGGAATTATTATTGTACGCCATTAATGTTTGTGAAGCCTATGAAAAAGGCATTCTGATTCATAAAGCAAATGCCGTTTCACTTGGTGCGAATGCCGCTGTTTTAGATGAAGTTAAAGCGCTATGTATTTATGCGGTAGGCATACAAGCAATTTGGAATGATGAGCAAGGTAAAACTTAAAGAAGGAGACGTAACAATGCAAAAAGTTCTAATAATAGGCGGGGGCTTTATGGGCTCGGCTATAGCAAAATATTTTATCCAATATAACGTGAATGTCTATTTATATGAGCCTAATATAGAAAGATTACAGCAATTGAAGCAGCAATCGGATTTACAACAAATCACTTTTTTACAGCAACTGGAACAAATTGACGGTTTAACATTTGTTTTTGAAGCTATTGTTGAAAATTTACAAGTAAAACAAGCTTTATTTGAACAACTGGATTCATTTTTTGGAAAAGAAGTTACGTTTTGTACCAATACTTCGAGTTATCTAATTAGCGATATTGCAGTAAAAATGATGCATAAAGAACGCTTAATCGGAACGCATTTCTTTTCGCCCGCACATATTACCCCTTTAATAGAAGTGGTTCCTAGCACTTATACATCACAGGAACGGGCAAATGCTACCATGCAATTTCTACAGAGTATTTGTAAAAAGCCTATCTTGTTGAAAAGGGAGATTGAGGGCTTTGTAGCAAACAGATTACAAAGTGCACTTGCTAGAGAAGCGATGTCTTTGGTTGAAAAAGGAATTGTAACGGCTGAAGAGTTAGACTTTATTGCTAAAATGAGCCTAGGCGTACGGTTAGCCAATACAGGACCACTTGAGCAACGGGATATAAATGGTTTAGATACGCATTATGCCATTGTCGATTATGTATACCCAACTTTAGAAAATGGCACGAAGCCACTTGCAATACATCATGCAAAAATAGATGCAAAACAATATGGGATGAAATCCGATCAAGGCTTTTACGATTGGTCATCCATCGATAAGAAACAATATTTAGCACAAAAAGAAAAGACACTAATAGATATTATTAAATTGGTTCAGTAGAGGTGATTTTTATATGATGGCGGCAATTATGAAATCAGAATAGGAGTAGATATGGTGATGGAATATCAAGCATTAGTAAAGTGTTCAACAAAGAAAAAGGATGTTCAGTTTAAAACCTATACTGTCCCGGAGTTAGATCGTAATGAATGTTTACTAAAGGTAAGTGCTGTTGGTATTTGTGGGAGCGATTTGCATATGTATGACGGGCATGGTGGCTATGACTGGGTCACTTACCCACTTGTGCTCGGCCACGAAGTAACGGGAACTGTAATAGCTATGGGAGCGGCTGACAATAAAGCACTTTTAAATAAGAGAGTGGTCATTAACCCGTATAAAAGCTGTGGTGTATGTGATTATTGTCAACGTGGCGATACGAATTGCTGTGATTTCAATGACTATAAATTGATAAAAACACCAACTGAAGCTCTTCGATATGGATTTCGTGAGGCTGGCGGAATGGCACAGTATATGGTAGCAGATGTTAATAATATTATTGTAATTGACGACGCTGTGTGTGATGAAGTGGCAGCTATTTCAGAAGCCTTAGCAGTTAGTTATACCGCAGTTTTAAAAGTAGCTGATTACAAGAAAAAGTCCATTTTAGTAATTGGACCTGGACCAATAGGGTTAGGGGTAGCAGCTATATTAGTGGGAGCGGGTAATGAACAAACACATATGCTAGGAGTGCCACAAGATCAAAGTCGTTTGCAGTTAGCAAAAGAGGTCGGTGTACAAGCAACGTTTGTTACTACGGAGGAACTAATTCACGATAAGTTTTCAGGCTATGATGCAATTATTGACTGCTCGGGTCATCCAGCTATTCCGAAAGAAGCCATTCGTTTACTTAAACGTGGTGGTCAGCTTGTATTAGTCGGCATCAATTCTGCTGAGTTTTCTGTGCCAATGGATCAAATTGTACGTGGTGAAATAATGATTAAAGGCAGTTATGGCATTACACAAGCAAATTATGAAGCGGTTTTACAAATGGCAGCGGATTCAAAATATCCATTTCATAAGTTAGTCGCCCATACGGTTCCATTTAAAGATAGTCTTCATGGTTTTGAAAGTGCGCTAAACAAATTAAATGGAAAAGTTGTGATTCATTTTAAGGAGGAAGTATAAATGAAAATTATTGATTTAACACTAGAAATTTATGATGGCTTAGTTTCCTATACATCACATCCACCGATCGCTATACAAGAAGAATCTACTTTTGACAATTCCGGTCTTCGATACGTAGCGCCATGTGAAGGATTTGAATCTCGTTTTTTACGTATGTCTGATCATAGTGGGACACATATTGATGCACCTCTTCACTTTATCAGAGGTGGGGAATCTACGGCTGAAATGGATTTAACAAAAACTTATGGGGATGCTGTCTTACTGGATGTATCCTCTTTCAAAGATCCGTTTGAACCTGTTACAGCAGAGATGCTTTCACAGGCTGAGCAAAGACAAGGGATTACTGTACAGCAAGATGATATTGTGTTAGTAAGAACACGCACTGCACAGTGGGGACAAGGGGACTTTTTTGCAGAGCATGCTTTTGCTATGTGTGCAGGTGATTGGTTATGTGAGAAGCAAGTAAAATGTATTGGTCTTGATTTAGCGAATATAGATGTTCATGACAATATGAAACGTGAAGTGCATTTAAAGCTGCTGAGTGTTCCTATCTATATAGTAGAAAACCTAGTCAATCTTGAACAGTTGCCTTTAAATGACCGTTTTACTTTTATGGCACTGCCGCTTAAATTGAAAAATTCAACGGCGTCTCCAGTAAGAGCGGTAGCCTATGTGAAATAACCTGTAAATTCAATGTGAAATATACTCTTATTCAATTCTAGATTTATAAGTTCTTTCAGTAACATTGGACAATCCTCTTTGATTCCCTATAGCGAGTGACTTTTCCGGAACCGATTATTATTACTGCTTATTGATTCAATTTTGCTAGTTTATCTACAGTCTGAAAGGGACTTTTAAAAGTCCCTTTTTAAATGATTATTATGAAGAGAAGGTCACAAAAGTTTTTATCTCAACATTTAGTGTGTTTAATTCTTTAATAACGTCGCTAAAATTTTGAACAAGTGAGCTTGTTCACGAATGCGATAAATTCGGAGCGACTTTGCATGCTCAAGGAAAAGTATATAACCTAGAGCTGTGGAGAGCTTCTAAACCATATTATGCCTCGTTATTACAACAAATCCTCATCATTTTTGAAACTAAAATTCCTCCAGATTCATTCGAAAAAACCATGGCATTAATAAAGCTCATAGAAAATATTAATCGAATAGAATAAAGAACAATACCTCAAAATTACTTCAAAAATTGAATTATTTGAACGGCAAGAAATCATCTAAATGTCACTTAAAATATGTATATTTTTACAAGAGCAAAATCGAACATAGCTTTTACTTTTTTGGACAACCTAACTTAGAAATAAATGCATGAGGTGATGATCATGATAATAGAAAGGTCGTCCGAATGGGAAGAAGGCTTTATAAATAGATTAGATAATCTTGAAAAATGGGATAGTTGGACATTGTACAAGATGAGCTATGATATTGTAAAAATGAATTTAATTCCCGAATTCACAGGTTTACAAGCGACGAAACATTTACCCAATTTAACGCCGCTCACCCATCAGCTAGAAGCGGCCGAAACTGTTATTGAACGCATGAATGGGAAAGCGATACTTGCTGATGAAGTGGGGCTTGGTAAAACAATTGAAGCGGGTTTAATCTTAAAGGAATACCTTATTCGTAGGCTTGTAAAAAGAGCGTTGATTTTAGCACCAGCTTCTCTTATTAATCAATGGATAGAAGAATTGAATCAAAAATTTCATATTCCAGCAATAGCTTATAAAAAAAATTGCCCAATTGATCGTTATGATATTGTGATAATGAGCATGGATACAGCAAAAAAAAGCCCACATAAAGAGCTAATTTATGCACAGGATTATGACATGATTATTATTGATGAGGCCCATAAACTGAAAAACCATAAAACGCTAATTTACGAATTTGTACAAGGCTTAAAGAAAAAATTTTGTTTATTATTAACCGCCACACCCATTCAAAACGATGTATTTGAATTATATTATTTAATCTCTTTACTCAAACCAGGTCATCTCGGAAATTATGAAACATTCCAATCGGCATTTTCAGCTAGCAAGCATGATTTAGAGCATGACGATTATTTGAAAGAATTAGTTAATCAGGTGATGGTTAGAAATAGAAGAGAAGACACGGGCATCGAGTGGACAAAACGTCGCGTTCAAATTATCCCCATCCAATTTACTACTGAGGAAAAGGAAATTTATGATTTACTTGGAACGCTTTCTACAGGCTCATTCTCATTAATTACCTTGCAAAAGGAAATGTGCAGTAGCAAAGAAGCAACGGCTTTAACTTTATCAAAAATGCTCGAAGATAGTAAGGAAACCAAAGAGATTGAAGGGATGCTTGCCAAATTAATGGCTTTAGAAGTGAATTCCAAAGCTGAAAAAACACTAGAAATTATTGAGCAGGCAGATGATAAAGTCATTATTTTTACGGAGTATCGAGCAACCCAAATCTACTTGCAGTGGTACTTACATTCAAAAGGCATTACGAGCGTTCTTTTTAATGGCAAGTTCAATAAAAATAAGCGAGATTATATGAAGCATCTTTTTAAGGAAAAAGCGCAGGTGCTTATTGCGACTGAAGCAGGCGGGGAGGGTATTAACCTGCAATTCTGCCACCATGTCATTAACTACGATTTGCCTTGGAATCCCATGAAGCTTGAGCAACGTATTGGGCGTGTACACCGATTAGGTCAAGAACACGATGTGCATATTTATAATTTGGCAATAGAAGACACAATTGAAAAAGATATTTTGGCATTGCTCCATACGAAAATCGATGTATTTGAGAAGGTAGTCGGAGACTTAGATGCTATCTTAACAAATTTCAAAAAATCCGTTTGACATGTGAGGGGGGAGTGCCATGTTTCCACAGCAAGTTCACAGTTATTTAAGACAATTTTTCATGGAAAATGATTGCAATATTTTAGGGGGAGACGACGATTATCTCACAGTACAATTAACCATTGATATGGATAAAAGAATTATGAATCGCCCCTTCTATTGGCAATACTTAGAAGCTACGAATGGTGAACCAAATCCTGCACAAGTAACATTTATTACAGATCATACGGCGCTAACCGGTAACGTTCGCGGAGAAATAGTGAATTTTGGTTCACCAAGACTTAATCAATTGTTTCAAGCAACGAGAGAGCTTGGCAATTTTGTTCAAATGTTTGAAAAAGTTGACGCAGCGAGTGAACAGATTATGCTTACCCCTTGGCTTGGTGTGAATTATAAAGTCTCCTATTGCTGCGATCGAACAAAAGAAATGTTATATTCATTTGGCATGAACTTAATGACAGGCATGATTTTAGAGGACTTTCATGAGGCATTGAGTAAAATGGAATTGGATGCTATTCAGTCAGAGAATGTTTTTCATGTGCAATATATTATTAAGCCCATCCGTGCGCTTCAAAGATTAGACGCGGCAATCGAAGCGATAATCCAACAAGATAACCATGATTGGGCAGTGCAAGCGAAAAAAAGGTGGCAACGTGATCAGCGCGTTTTAGATTATTTTTATGAAGATGTAGAGCAAAAGCCAGAATGCTATGAGATCGAAAAGAAGGCCTTGGAAGAACAATACGATGCAAAAATTAAAGTCGAAATTATTAATGGTGGATTATTTTATATGAGATAAATGAAGAGCTGTCCGAAAGCGCGGACAGCTCTTTTATTATCTTGTATCTCTATTCTATCTTTATTTACTCTTTTTCGATAAAGTGTTGTAACTGAGCCAGTTTATTATCCCAGAACAAATCAAAATACTGTAACCAGTCTTCAATCTCTTTTAAGCGCTCTACATGTAATGAATAAATCTTTTCTCTACCCTTCTTTTGGGCAGATACTAGTTCAGCCTGCTCTAATATTTTTAAATGCTTGACGACAGCAGTACGGCTAATGGCAAAATGCTCAGAAATGAGAGTGATTGGCTTGTCACTTGCTGCAAGAAGCTGTAGAACATGACGTCTCGTTGGATCAGCAATTGCTTGGAAAACATCATACTTTTCAGCAAGTTGTGTCATTTTGTTTCAACAACCTCTTTTAATCTTTGACCGATAATCATTGTCCAGCCACCGACCATTTTCTCTCGAACAGCTTCTGCTGACATTTGGGCTTTCGGAATAGTATGAGATGCCTCTTTCCAACCACCATGTGTTAAGGTAAATGTTGTTTGTTCTCCAATTTGTTCAAGTTCAAATGTTACAAACCATCCATCCGTATCCCAAGCGAAACGCACAAAATGTGGTGCATCCACTTGTTCAACCTTACATGGAGAAGGTCCAAAAGGGGATTGTAACGTAAATTCATGTCCTACAATAGCTTGAAAATTATTTGGCATAAACCAAGTACCAAGTTTTTCGGCAGTAGTAACCGATTCCCACACCTTATCAATAGGTGCGTTGAGTGTAATTGTTTTGACGATATTTTGTAATTGATTAGTCATGCTGAAGTCTCCTCTTCTGAAATATAACCATAAGGTGTTATGAATATATAACACCTTATGGTTATATGTCAATAATAATGAGTCGTGAGAAGTTTCTTGGAAATTGTTGCTTTCTGCATTGCTGTTCATATGGTAAAATATTTTTAAAATTTTCAGAAATTAAGGGAGGGCTAAAATGGTAAACGTTTCAGTTTTTTTATTGATGTGTGTTTTGCTGGTAATTTTACCAGGTCCAGATACAGCTATTGCGACAAAAAATACGCTTACTGTGAGTAGAAAGGGAGGTATACAAACGATACTCGGCTCATGCTGTGGCCTACTGATTCATACGTGTGCTGCGGTTATAGGCCTTTCTGCAATTATTGTAAAGTCAGCATATGTATTTGCAGTTTTAAAATACGTAGGTGCGGTATATTTATGTTATTTGGGTGTGAAAACATTATGGACATTGAAAACAATACGCTCGCAGCCTCCTGTGTTACATGATGAGAAGCAAATCGATCATAAATACGCACATCAATCTTGTTTCAAACAAGGATTTTTGACGAATATAACGAATCCTAAAGTTGCAGTATTTTTCTTAACGTTTTTACCACAATTCGTAGATGCCACAAGCGCCACGTTTCTGCCATTTCTAATCATGGGACTCATTTATACTGCTATAACAGTCCTTTGGTTTGTGTTTTATGTATACTTGTTGGATAAAATCAGTGCATTTATGAAAAAGCCGACAACGAAGACTGTTATTGAGGGACTGACAGGTACAATTTTAATTGGATTTGGCATTAAGCTTGCATTAGAAAAAGCCCATTAATCATGGGCTTTCAGACTGACGACAAATTCAAAAAAATGGAGTTTATTTACAGTGTTTGCTCTTTTAAAAATAGAAGACTCTATATGGACCCGTTGATTTCCGCTACGGCGGACGCTTTCCGCGGGAGTCGCCGCATACGCTCCAATCAACTCGTGGTCGTCTATCGATGATTGAGATGATGGGTAAGATGACGAAAAATAGAATAATGAACTTATTGTTTACAGTATTTTTTCTTTTAAAAATAGAAGCCTCTATATGAAACCGTTGATTTCCGCTATGGCGGACGCTTTTTGTGGGCATGGCTTCAGTCTCCTCGTCGCTTCTCTCCTGTAAGGCCTTCAGCTCATGCTTTTCCCGCAGAAGCCGCCACCTGCGCTCCAATCAACTAGTGAACGTCTATAAATGATTGAGGTGATGGATAGGTGACGAAAAATAGTAATAATGAATTACATCGATTAGAAATGCTGACAGTTGATCAAATGATGCCTGAAGAACATTTAGTACGCAAATTGGAAGCTGCGCTTGATTTTATTGTTATCTATCCATTATGTGAAGAAGACATTCACCCTTTAGAGTACTACTCTCGTCAATAGAGGCCATTTGTAATTAATATTTCTGAAAAATTTCAAAAGGGATTCGGAATGATTACATTCCGAATCCCTTTTATCGTCATATAGTACTTTAGAAGAAAAGGAAACCGATGCTAATGATAACGCCGGTATAGATAAGGATGAATAGACAGAATCCCATGATATCCTTTGCTTTTAAACCTGCAATGGCAAGTGCTGGCAAAGCCCAAAATGGTTGAATCATATTTGTCCAAGCATCGCCCCAAGCAATTGCCATTGCAGTTTTAGCATAATCGGCACCTAATTTAGTTGCAGCATCTAACATAATCGGAGCTTGAACAGCCCACTGACCGCCGCCCGATGGCACAAAGAAATTGACAAGTCCTGCAGAGAAAAATGTGAATAAATAGAAAGTATGCTCGTTTGAAATGTTCACAAACCATCCGGAGAATACAGCTGCTAAACCAGAAGCAGTCATCATCCCCATGATACCTGCATAAAACGGGAATTGGAAAACGATTCCGGTCGTCGTTTTGATGGCATCTTGTGCAGCGGCAAGAAAACGTTGTGGCGTACCATGAAAAATAATACCTAGCACAATGAAAATAGTATTAACGACATTTAAATCTAAGACAAAACCCTTTGTTAAAAAATGATGTGTTAAATAAATAAGACCAATAGCGCCAATTAAAATAGTTAAAATGTAACTGCGCTCAGAACGACTTGCAAAATTCTTTTCAGCTGGAGGAAGTTCAACTTTCTCTACCGTTAATAAAGAAGGGTCGACTTCTACAACATCTTCTTCCTTTGGCATCATCCAACGATTAAAGAATGGTAAAGTTAAAATAATGATAATGACAATAAATAAGTTATATGATGAAAACAATGTAACTTTTGTTGGTACAACGCCCATAATATCCGCAAAAGTGTGCCCATCTGTTGCAATGGAAAGAGGCACTGAGCCTGCTAAACCGCCATGCCATATAACAAATCCTGAATAGGCACTAGCAATGAGTAAACGGTAATCTACTTTTTTTACATGACGTGCTATTTCTTTTGCGAAGAGTGCACCGATAACTAGACCGAATCCCCAGTTAATCCAGCAAGCGATTAGAGAGACAAATGTAACAATAATAATAGCCATACTTGGCGTTTTTATTTTACTAGCAATCGATGATAAGCCTTTTTTAAATACGGGGCTATTAGCTAAAATATGTCCCGCAGCAAGTACAATCACCATTTGCATTGTAAAGGCCAACAGTCCCCAAAAACCATCTCCCCAGTATGTGACCATATCAAGTGGGGAAGAGTCTGTTAATGTAACGCCTAATAATAAAACTAGCACCGTGAGTATAGTGACAAATATGTATGGATCAGGCAAATACTTTTCCATAATAGTATTCGAAAATTTAGTTAACGTTTTCACTTAAAAAATCCCCTTTCTTTTTCTACCATCCCATATTCATAATATTACATAGGGAATTGTGTAAATAAAGAGAAAATTGGCGCAAATAACGATAAATAAAGCTTTAAATAGAATTATTATTGTGAATTGTGTTTACAGAAATACCATAGTTAAATATTGTTTTAGATATTGAAAACCTTATCGCTATTGTATTTATCGTAGTTAACTATTAGAAGAAGGTTTAAAAAAATTTGCATCGAATTTATTACTAAATGAGACTTTTTAAGAATTTTTTATAACAAAATAGAATAAATGAGGGGCTTTTATATGGAGTTAAGAGATTTAAAAGCATTTATGGCTGTTGTTGAGCATGGAAGTTTTACCAAGGCGGCAAGTGAATCTTTCGTATCACAGCCATCTTTGAGCAAGAGTATTAAAAAATTAGAAGACACACTGCATGTGGAATTATTAAACCGATCAACTCGTAATGTGGATTTAACCGATGCAGGAAACATCGCTTATAAACAAGGGCAGAAAATTATGCGATCTGTTCATGATTTACATATACTACTGGATGATTTACTGAACATTAAAACAGGTTCTATTAAATTAGGAATTCCACCTTTAATTGGCACTTTATTTTTCCCTGAGATTGCCCGGAAATTTCATAAACGGTATCCAGAAGTTCACTTAGAGCTAGTGGAACGAGGGGCCAAAATGATTGGCACTTTAGTGGAGAACGGCGAGGTTGATATGGGGATTGTCGTTCTACCAACAGATGAAAGGAAATTCACGGTGCAATCATTTGTGGAGGATCAGTTTTTTGTTTTCATTAATGAGCAACATCCATTAGCAACACAAGATCATATTTTACTGCAAGACTTAAAGAATGAATCATTCATTACTTTAACAGAAGAATTTACCTTACATGATTATGTCATTAAATCATGTAAAAGTGCTGGTTTTAATCCATTAATTGGTTACAAGAGCTCTCAATGGGATTTAATTGTGGAACTTGTATCATCAAATTTAGGCGTAACACTTTTACCTTATTCGATTGCAGCTAAGCAAACGAATCGAAATGTGAAAATTATTCCATTGCTTAATTTTGATATGCCTTGGCGTTTAGGTGTCATTACGAAGAAAAATACATATCAATCCTATGCGCTAAAGCAATTGTTAAAGACCATTAGTTCGCAAGAAGAGTAAGAAAAATAGATTTATGCCCTTTTGGAATAAATAGTATTCAAATTAATTCCTTTACTTATAAAATGATAATGATGTAGAATTTTTCTTAATAAACGAGCAATTTTAGGGGGTTTCGATATGGGGATCGGGAAAGTGTGGAATTCGTTCGAGGAAGTCATTGCTGATATTAAAGATGGAGACACAGTAGTTGTAGGGGGATTTGGCTTATGTGGCATTCCTGAAAAGGCAATTTCGGCATTAGAGCATAAGGGCACAAAGGATTTAACTGTTGTTAGTAATAACTGTGGGATAGATGATTGGGGATTAGGGTTATTATTAGCCAATAAACAAATAAAAAAAATGATTGCATCCTATGTAGGAGAAAATAAAATCTTTGAGCAGCAATTTTTAAGTGGAGAGCTTGAAGTTGAATTAACGCCGCAAGGAACATTGGCAGAGCGTATACGTGCTGGAGGAGCAGGTATTCCTGGTTTTTACACGGCTACAGGGGTTGGAACGCCAATTGCTGAAGGCAAAGAAGTAAAAGTTTTTGATGGCAAGGATTATATATTAGAAAAGGGTATTGTCGGTGACTTTGCACTTGTGAAGGCATGGAAAGCAGACAAGCTAGGCAATCTCGTTTATCGTAAAACATCACGTAATTTTAATCCATTAGCGGCAATGGCAGGGAAAATTACTATTGCGGAAGTAGAAGAGATTGTTGAAGTTGGTGAACTGGATCCGGATCATATTCATACACCAGGCGTTTTTGTACAACGTGTGTTATTAGGTGAAAATTATGAAAAACGTATTGAGCGTCTAACGGTGAAAAAGGGGGAAGCATGATGGGCGATACAAGACAAAGAATTGTAGACAGAGCTGTACAAGAAATACAAAATGGCATGAATGTCAATCTAGGTATTGGTATCCCAACGCTTGTGGCAAATGCAATCCCGGCAGATTATGACGTACTTTTACAATCCGAAAATGGTCTATTAGGCATTGGTCCCTACCCGGAAGAGGGGGCGGTAGATGCTGATTTGATCAATGCAGGGAAGGAAACGGTTACAGTTGTGCCGGGTGCATCCTTTTTTGACAGCGCTGAATCTTTTGCCATGATTCGTGGTGGTCATATAGATCTTGCTATTTTAGGTGGCATGGAAGTATCTGAAACAGGTGATCTTGCCAACTGGATGATCCCTGGGAAAATGGTGAAGGGCATGGGTGGTGCCATGGATCTTGTCGTTGGAGCAAAAAGAGTAATTGTCGTTATGGAGCATGTCAATAAAAACGGCGAGTCGAAGATCAAAAAGGAATGTGAGCTACCTTTGACAGGAAAAGGTGTTGTTCATAGATTAATAACAGACTTAGCGGTTTTTGATTTTACAGCTGAAGGCATGGAACTTATTGAACTAACGGAAGGTGTAACTCTGGAGGAAGTGAAGGAGAAGACCTCGGCGTCATTTACAGTCGCACTGATAGAGTAATTTATTAAAGCCAGTTCACTATTCAAAGTGATCTGGTTTTTTATATGCAACAGCAAAACCATAACGAAAAGGTCAGGTCATCATTCATGTGCTATGAGAGCAAATTTCCATAGTTCCAAGTATTGACAAGAGATAATGTTATCATATATATTATTTAGAATTATATTGAAATTTGTTTCACAAAAAGTTTAATAATGTTACATATGCTATGAAGAGAAGAGTAAATAAAATTAATTCTTTACAGAGAACTCCGGTAGCTGAAAGGGAGTAAGACAAATTTTATTGAACCAAGCCTCTGAGCAGCACATTGGAACCCAAATAGGGGGATAGTGTGACAGGAGCTCCTGTTATAGAGCTAGGGTATAGTTTGTTGTACCTGATAAGGTTAATATGGTGACATATTAACAAACAGGGGTGGTACCGCGATTAAAAATCTCGTCCCCAAGACGTTAACGTCTTGGGGATGAGATTTTTTTTGTTTAAATGAAATATTATTTGATGAATAGCTAGGAGGAATGGAATTGAATATCAAATTATTATTAAAAACTTGGCGGTACCCAATTATTTTACTATTTAGTATTGGTGTGTCAAGTGTGGGAAGTTGGATCTATTTTATAGCCTTAAATCTCATTGTTTTGAACATCACGGAATCAGCTCTTGCTGTTTCTGGCTTATATATTATTAGGGCTTTATCGACAGTTTGTACGAATATTTGGTCAGGTAGTGTAATTGATCGTTTAAATAAGAAATATCTCATGATAGTACTGAATATGTTGCAGGCTTTATTCATTGCAGTATTGCCTTTTGCTTCTTCTTTAGTTTTTATATATGGTATGGTTTTTTTAATCACTATTTTCAGTTCTATCTATCATCCAACATCTATGACCTATATTACGAAGTTAATACCAATCGAACAAAGAAAACAATTTAACGCTTTGCGCAGTTTATTGGATTCAGGTGCGTTTGTGACAGGACCAGCAATAGCTGGCTTGATATTTACAATAGGTACACCTAATATGGCTATTTATATGAATGCCATCGCTTTATTTCTATCGGCTTTATTCACGCTCGCAATGCCGAATGTTGAAGCGTCTAAACAACTTGTTGAGAAAGCAGAAAATAAATTATCTATTAAATTATTAAAAGAAGATTGGAAACTTGTTCTAAGATTTAGTGGGAAATATTCGTATATCATGACTATTTACTTTTTATTTAGTGCCATGATTGTCATGATGACAGCTACGGATTCTTTAGAAGCGGCATTTGCCACTCAGGTGCTTTCTTTATCTGAAGGTCAATATGGAATTTTAGTGAGCATTGCTGGTGGAGGGGTATTAATTGGTTCATTAACAAATACGATTATTGTTGAAAAAATACCTACTTCTTGGCTTATTGGAATGGGTTCGTTAATAACTGCTTGTGGTTATATAATTTTCTCATTATCATATACATTTATACTAGCATCGATGGGGTGCTTTATTTTGTCATTTGCTACGGCCTTTGCAAATACAGGTTTTTATACTTTTTATCAAAATAATATCCCTGTGAATGTTATGGGCAGAATAGGGGGTATTTATGGTCTAGTGGAAGCTGTTCTAATCATTATTGTCACTGCTATTTTTGGTGTTGCGTCCGAAGTGTTGTCTATTCGAGCTGTTGTCGTTTCAGGCTCAATGATAATGTTACTAGTAGCAACTAAATTATTTATTTGTAATATTCAACGCTCTAAAAATAAATTTTATGCTAACACTTCTGAGGTTAATGATTCATTTCAATAGTTTCACGGGTATTACAGTGTAGAACAGCGAGGTCAAAACAATACTCTATTCAGACCATTGACTGTTCTCCATTCCTGTTTTTCAATTATATAATGTTCGAAAAGGAGATAAATATGAAACAACAATGGACAAAGGAACTACAGGTAGCGCAGGTGCGTGTTGCAAGACCCACTGATAAATTAAATGAAATTGAAAAATTCTATTGCGAAGGGCTAGGATTAGAAAAGGTAGGCTCTTTCACCGGACATCGAGGTTATAATGGTTTGATGATTGGCCTTCCAAACACCAGCTATCATTTGGAGTTTACGGAGCATATTGAAGGTAGCCCATGCCCAGCACCATCAAAAGACAACCTTCTGGTACTTTATATTCCAAAGCTTGAAATTATTCAGCGTATTGCCAAGCGCTTGGCGCACATGGGGTATCCTGAAGTTGAACCAGAAAATCCCTATTGGGCAGAAAAGGGCATGACAATTGAAGACCCAGATGGTTGGCGTCTTGTGTTGATGAATACAGCAGGGATATAAAAAATCTTTATAAGCATGGGGCTCTCTCAAAAATATTATTGAGAGGTCTCGTGCTTTTTTTTAATGTTCATCTCGAATACCCTGTATAGTATACAATGGAGGTTCACATTGTGCAGCGCATTAAAACAGGCGAAGAGTGGGGAAAAATAGTAAAGCAGTCGAAAGATCAGCCTATACTTTTACTAAAATTCAGCATGACTTGTATTAGTAGCATTTCAGCATTAAATGAATTCAAAGCACTAAACACAAATTTGCTAAAATACTTAGTTATTGTCCAGATGGAAAGAGACGTATCGAACAGCATTGAAAAAGAGCTTGGCGTAAAGCATGAATCACCGCAATTTTTAATCTTGCTGAATGGGAAAGGTATTTGGCAAGCAACCCATTATAAAATAAAGCGTACGCTATTAGCTGAAGCAATACATGCATATGTAAACTAATACGTTGTTTACTTAGGACCAAAGTAAAATACCCATCTTTGTAAATTATACTAAGATGGGTATTTTACAAAGAAGAACAATTACAAGATTAAACAACGGCAGAGTGTATGGAAAAATAAATACGTATAATTAAT
Source organism: Lysinibacillus sphaericus OT4b.31 (assembly GCF_000392615.1). GTDB lineage: Bacteria > Bacillota > Bacilli > Bacillales_A > Planococcaceae > Lysinibacillus > Lysinibacillus sphaericus_B. The sequence goes on from NZ_KB933398.1 coordinate 805,728, forward strand.
CTTCTAGGGCATCATGTTCTTTATACTGAGTAGCAATTGATTCTATATTCAGTTGGTTATAGTTAGCCCAATTAACTTCTTTAAAATCCTCTTCATTAAAATAAATACTTAAGACCTCGGTCATTTCTTCTTTTCCATTAGGCTCTGCTAATGGGGCAGACCAGACAATGGACGGCGTTTTTACACTTTTTAGTTTCGAAATTTCTGCGAATATTTTTGTGGAATCCTTCAACATCTGACTTTTTAAACCTTCACGTACATCTGTATCTTGTATCGAAATAGTTACGATACCTTTGTCTTCTTCTTTTACATTGTATTTATTTTTTACGATAGCGCCCACAATATCATTTACGGATGTGTCTTTATCGACCGCTACTTCTTTTGGTTGGGTATCTTTTCCACAAGCTGATAATAATAGTGTGAATAACATCACGATGTAAAATAGTTTTTTCATTTTAATTACCTCCCTTGTTACTCCATATATGTTCAAAATGCGTAGGAATTATACAAGGAGAGAGCTATAATTCCTTATTACAAAACATTACATAGTATGGAAAAAATATTTTCATGATAGTCCAACATAAAGGTAAGAATCGAAATATTGTTTACCTCGCTTAAGCAAAGAATAACAATAAAAGTTTTGTTAGTTTATCATTTGGTCATCTTTCAACTGATTCTTTTTCGTTTGATTTGCATCTTCTGGGCTGTTGATTTTACGTAATTTGGCCACGACAAGTAGTAACAGCGGTAATAAAATTGCGAATATTGATATATATAATGGCCAAGTTTCTTTATTGTACTTATCTGAATGCACTATATTCGGATGGACAATTTGAGAAAGTGCAACTGTAATAAAACCAAGTGGCAGGATTAACGGCCGATGATCTTTAATATTAAGTATTTGTCCTAAACCTTGTAATGATGCGTAAAAATACATAAATGCTCTTACAAATATTGTGACCATCCACATAAAAGCCATAATAATTTCAATGCGTTGCAGGAAATTACCAATTGAAATTCTTTGAGCTAGGGTGTAGCTAGGGAATATTCTTAGTGAAGTATTTGTTACGCCCAATACAAGGATAGATAATGCTATAAAGATAGTTAAAATGAATCCTCCTATTAACGTGCCAATATATAATCCTTTTTGACCGGATTTATGCACATTGATAGCAGATGGAAAAATCATTAATAGAACTACTAATGGAAAAGAAAAGAGACCCATAAAATGTAAAACGCTATAAATAAATGGTTGTGTTGAGACTTCTAGAACTGGTTGTATATGTCTAATGTCAATTTGCGGAGAGACAAATAGCACAAAGACAACAAATATAAACAAAAAAATAGGAAATAGTATTTCTAATGTACGCGCAAAAACTTCTAAACCTAAATAGGATGCAAAAAGGATAATAAAGTTAAACAATATTGCAAATACAACTGGAGGGGTCTCTGGCATTACTTCCGTCTGTAGAAAATTACCGATAAAGTATAGTAATTCTCCTGACGATAGCAATGTTAAGATGACAAATCCAATAGATACAAATTTACCTATAAAACTCCCTAATATTTTTTCAGTAGCCTCTACAAAAGACAAGGTAGACATTTTTTTCCCTAAAGTTATAAAAAACTTTATGATGATTAGGCTTAATATTGTACTTATTATGGCAACTATCCAAGCATCTTGTTTCACTTCTAGTGCTATGCTTGCGGGAATAATTAATATGCCTGTCCCTACAGTAAAGAGAATGACAATTATCGTGAATTGGCGTGCACTTATCAATTGTTTTTCCATAATATTATCCTCTTTTTAGATATTTTTATTTCAACAATGTTGTTTTTAAAAAATCACTAATTGGTTGAAAAATATAAATAATGACATCCAGGGGGCTGATAATTGTGGCATTTAAAATAATGGCGATATTTAGAGTTAGCCCCATAATTAGCAAAATTGAAAATGCCCAAATTGTTTTAGCACCACCTTTTTTCAAACTTGGTAGTTCAACATAGATAATAAACGCTGAAATGATTAATATTCCTATAATGATAAGCATTTCATATTACTCCTTTAATTTTGCATTTTGCATAGTTCCTAAACCTTGTGTATTGACATTGACCTTAACATCTACCTCTAAGTCGGGATATATTGTCTGCCAGTCGTTTTTTATGTTGTCCCATCTTTTTGCATCAGCACGATGTATAGCTTCACCAAAGTCAAGTACGTCTGCTTGGTATTTTTTTTGAAGAGTGTTAAGAACGTGATGGAGATCGTTTTCAATTGATTCTTCAGTTTTTTTATTAATAAAGTCAATGGTATCGATTTCGGTTAAATCAATATCACATTTAACTTCTGCAACATTTTGAACAACATCGATGTGAACCTTTATTTTAGGTTTACCATCTTCTATATGTCCTTTAACTGTTGTTTTCGATTGAGTTATTTCTGTTGTTAATTGTCCGTCTGATGGACAGGAGATAATCTCAATTGTAGATTTGATCTTATCATTTAAATAATTAAAGCTTTTACTTTCATATTCAGTTAAGTAGCCTAATAGTTTGTCCTGTTTGAATATGGCAAGCCCTGTAAACTTTAATTTTACTGGTGTTTCAATTCTTTCTACATTAGTCTGGTCAATCCCTAATTTTGGATCTCCTTGAACTTCAATTGCTGATAAAACAGTATACTGGTCCTTGCCACTAAACTTTGTAAGCAAAGCCTCAATGTCAACAGCTAATGTAGATCCCCATGCATCTTGAGAAATTCGAAGGGAATTTAACATTCTACTTGCAGGAATTTTTTCGATAGGTGTTAATACATTTAACACATCTTTAGCTGTTGCTTCTTGCGTTACGATAAAAGTAAAATCATTTCTAATCTCTTGGTCTCTCGCTAGAAAATCGATGATATCACTTATGCCACTCTGTGCTAACTCTTCTCCAATGACGACCATTTGAAGGTGGGCAAAATATAACTTCCTCGGAGATAATGTTAAAATTTTTCTGATTGCTTCAAATACCGTTTTTCCTGTAGCGTGGTAGGTGACGACTGGTGCACGACCACTGGAGGGTTGTTTTGAAGAAATTTCACTAGGGTCTACTACTTGAACAGATATGGCATATTCGTCATCTATTAGATCTATACCAAGTGCAACAACAAGAGCAAGTTCGTTTAATTCACGTTTACTCCAGCAACCACTTAAAATTTGCATCAAAAAGATGAGTAAAATAATGGTTATTGCTTTTTTCATTCGGATCCCTCTTTTTAACAGTTAATGGGCATGTCTTTTTTTGTTTTTTAAATGCTTATGTCCTCTTACATTATTTATTTGACTGATTAATCGTGGACGAGTTAATAAAGATCCACGCGGAAATAAAAGGAGCGCATCTTTTTGATCCTCTGGAATTAACGGCGCGAAAGGACTCATATAAGGGACGCCAAAGGAGCGTAAACTACATAAATGTAAGATAAGAAACATCATTCCTATAAATACACCAAATAACCCAAACATAGCGGCTAAAATCATTAGTGGAAATCGCAAAATACGTATTGAATTAGATAATCCATATGCCGGAAAAAGAAAACTACAAATGGCTGTTAAGGCTACAATGATGACCATTGCTGCTGAAACAATCCCTGCTTCGACGGCTGCTTGCCCAACTATTAAGGTACCTACAATTGAGATGGCGGGGCCAATCATTCTCGGCATTCGTAGTCCTGCTTCTCTCAACACTTCAAATGCAATTTCCATAATCAGTGCCTCCACAAACGCTGGGAAGGGTACACCTTCTCGCTGTGAATAAATATTGATGAGTAAAGGTGTTGGTATCATCTCTTGATGGAAAGTAGTGAGTGAAATATAGAGAGATGGTGCAACTAAAGCAAGACTTATCCCTAAAAACCTAATGATGCGAACAAATGAACTGACAATAGCATTTTGGTAGTAATCCTCTGCAGATTGCAAAAAAGAAGTAAATAATGCAGGTACAATTAAAACGAAAGGAGTGCCATCTACTAAAATGGCGATTTTACCCTCTAATAATTCTCCCGCAATGACATCAGGACGTTCTGAATTATAAACTGTAGGAAATAAAGAAAATCCAGTGTCTTGAATCATCTGCTCGATGTAGCCACTTTCTAAGATGCCATCAATATCAATCAAATTTAATCGATCAAATACTTCCTGAACCATTTTCTCGTTTGCTATACCATTGATATACATTACTGTTACATCTGTTTGTGACACTTCGCCAATGATTATGGACTTTACCCAAAGGTTTGGGCTTTTTATCTTACGTCGGATTAAAGCCGTATTGGTACGCAAAGTCTCTGTGAATGACTCTCTTGGTCCTCTAATAACCGATTCTGTTGCAGGTTCCGTTATTGCTCTATCTTTAGAACTTTTTGTGCTGGTGGCAATGCCTTTTGCTAATCCATTCAACAATAGGATGGTATCTCCATTTAAGACAGCGCTATACAATGAGGCAAAATCTACTATATCTTTAACATGACCCACCGTTAAACAGTAATCCTTTAAATATTGATTTAACTCAATAATTGTCGTTTCAGGAGTCTCCTTTAAGTCAGATAAAAGTGGCTCTACGATAAAGTCTGAAATGACCGTACTATTCGCTAAACCATCAGTGTGAATAATTGCAATGGACCGTTTCTTTAATTTACCAATTAAAGTCTCGCGAATAATAATGTCATCACTACTGCCAAAAGCTTCTTTTAACGTAGTTATATTTTTTGACAGTGATGTGTTTAGTGGTGTCTTTTGAGCATTCTGTTGGGAGGTGCTAGTATTCTCTAAAGCATTCACTTTCATGTCCTCCTCCATAAGTTTTTTAAACTATTAAGAGGATGTACAAATTTGTAAATAAATAAACTTAGTATTTGGTAGAAAGAGAAAATCTTTTTAAGAAGATTAGGAGAAGAACGCAAAGTAGGGAAGCAAAAAAGAGTGGGGAATTAATTGATGTCACGTTACAAGCATTTATAAATTATAAAGGGACTGTCTAAATACCATTCAAACATCTGTCTTATTGTGAATGTTACCACCAATTTTGACAATAAAAACTCACCCTCCAAAAAGAAGGATGAGTCGTTAAAAGCTTTGTGACTATAAAATTAAACTTAAAAGCCGCTATGCCGAGTTATTATTGAAATTTTTAAACCACCACTCCTCAATTTTAGAGTGGTGGTTTTTTTAAGGTCATAAGCTTATTTTAGTTGTCTTAAAAATGAAAGACATAATATATCAAAAATCTCACACAATAAAGGAACTGTAGTTTACCATGTCAAATTCGATTATAATGCAATATCTATTTTTGGGGGAATAAGTCTTGATGAGTATGAAGGAAAAATATTAAAAAAGACTTCCTATTGCAGATAAAGCAAAGAAACAGGGAATATCGAGAAGTGATTTAGTTGGCTATTTTTATGATATCCACTATAAAGAAATGAAAATGTGATACTAAAGGTCCTGTAATAGCACCTTGTTTTAGGTTAGTAAATGAATCGAGGAGTTTTTGACTGTAATCCCAATCGTTAATTCAATAAAAGAAATCATCAATTAGGATATATTTTTCCACAAAGTTGTTTAGATACTGTATTTGTCGTACTCGTATGCCTTGTGGCATATTTTTTTTCGATTACTATTGAATCGCTAGTAAAAAAACTGTTATAGTAAATTGATTGTCTGACGTCTGACTGATTATTATCTAGTTAAGATCTTTGGCTGTTCTTGAAGTTTCGATATAGGAACATAATGAGCGGAAGAATGGCTTTATAGTCTTGGGTTCGAACGTCCAAAAATTATTTATGGAGGAACTTATGAGATACTTAATATCCTTTTGTGGATTGCTACTTGTTTTTGGTTTAGCGCTGTTAATGAGTAAAAACAAAAAAGAAATAAAATATAAAAACATAATTATTATGTTAATCATCCAATTCCTATTTGCAGCATTACTGCTAAATACAAAGTTTGGTTATGTTCTAATCAAAGGATTTACAAAAGTATTTGATCATTTATTATCTTACGCAAGTACGGGCATATCCTTTGTTTTTGGTGGTTTAGCGAATGAAGGAGAGTATTCCTTCTTCCTAAATGTATTATTACCAATTGTTTTTATATCTGTATTGATAGGGATCTTGCAGCATTTTAAAATTCTTCCTTTCATCATGAAATGGATAGGTTTACTTTTAAGTAAAGTAAACGGTATGGGGAAATTGGAATCCTATAATGCTGTTGCTTCTGCAATGGTAGGTCAATCTGAAGTATTCATTACTGTAAAAAAACAATTAGATAAGATTAGTCCACAGCGAATGTATACATTATGCGCATCAGCAATGTCGACCGTTTCGATGTCAGTTGTTGGAGCATATATGACTATGATTGAACCAAAATATGTTGTAACAGCGATTGTGTTAAACTTGTTTGGCGGATTTATTATTGTTTCGATCATTAATCCTTATAAAGTAGAAGAAAGCGAAGATATTTTAAAGATTGAAGACGAGCATAAGCAATCTTTCTTTCAAATGCTTGGAGAATATATCATGGATGGATTTAAAGTAGCCATCATTGTTGGCGCTATGCTTATCGGTTTCGTAGCATTAATGGATTTAATCAATTCACTATTTGATATGATCTTCGGTATATCTTTCCAAGACATTTTAGGTTATATCTTTGCACCAATTGCTTTCTTGATGGGTGTACCCTGGGCAGATGCTATTACTGCTGGAGGAATTATGGCAACAAAATTAGTAACGAATGAATTTGTTGCAATGATAAGCCTTGGAGAAGCAGCTAAGTCTATGAGTGCACATACACTGGGTATTATTTCAGTCTTTCTTGTATCCTTTGCAAACTTTTCATCTATCGGTATTATTGCCGGAGCAGTAAAAGGTTTGAATGAAAAGCAAGGGAATGTAGTTGCTCGTTTCGGCTTAAAGTTGTTGTATGGAGCCACACTTGTTAGTATCTTAACAGCTACAATTGTTGGTATGGTTATTTAATTTAAAAAAGAAGCAGTTGTTGTTGCTATATCGTTTGAACTGCCCCCCTAATTGTTAGACACATTTATTGGGGGGCAGTTTTTTATGACTTAAATGCGTTATGCGCTTCATGGATGGTTAACGGTGCCGTTTAGTTGAAGAATAGAAAGGGCGTTTTTATGTGTGTTACATTGGTGAAGTTACCTACAAAGTTAATGGATAAATGTGTATCCTTCAAATACTTTTAGCCCTTCGACATTTAATACTTGTTCAACTAAGATCGGCTTATGTGACTTTTTCAAAATTGCAAAGAAAATTAACCCGATCGACTATTTAGGATGAAAAAAGCATCTTAACCAATTTGGCTAAGATGCTGATATAACATATTTAGAGTAAAAGCCGCGTATGCCGTAGTTATTATAGAAAGTTTTAAACCACCACTCCTCAAAGTGGGTGTTCGCAGAAGTTTTCCTGCTTATCCTCATTCACCGTGGTGTGAGGCCCGTCATTTCAACTTCAATAATAAAACTCCCTTTTACAGCTTAAAGGTTAAAACTTAATATTGTACGAACAATGCAGCCTTTAAGGATATAATACGGCATGATAAACGAACTTGCAAGTAAGATGGTTTTTGAAAAAAAGTCAATGGGCGAGCATTAGAAATCATGGAAATTTTTAATATATAATGTAGTGATTACTTGACTTGCTTCATATATTTTTCACAAATACGAACAGAAAATACGAACAACCTTTGCGTAATAGCACTAAGTATGTAAAGATAGGAGCATATATAGGATTTACCTAGCAAAAAGTAAAGGGAGGAAGCGGAAATGGCAGCTTATCCAAATTGTCCGAAATGTAAGTCACAATATACGTATGAGGATGGATCAAACTTTGTGTGCCCGGAATGCGCGCATGAGTGGAGTACTACTTTAACAGAGCAGGAGTCAGAGACAGATACATTGATTGTGAAGGATGCAAATGGCAATCTGTTAGCAGATGGCGATTCAGTAACAGTCATAAAGGACTTAAAGGTAAAAGGTAGTTCTTCGACATTAAAAATTGGTACAAAGGTAAAGAGCATTCGTCTTGTTGAAGGAGATCACAATATCGATTGCAAAATTGATGGCTTCGGTGCCATGAAATTAAAATCAGAATTCGTGAAAAAATTATAACAACAGCTAGCAAAGAGTCGAGAAAGTGACTCTTTCAGATGGATGACAAGAGGTTTCAGGAAAAGTATTCCCGAAGCCTTTTGATTTTTTCTGTGGTTTTTCATGTCAAAAAGCGAGTACGCTGATAAAATCAGTGTACTCGCTTTTTATGCTGTTTCTGTATGTCGCATGTCCAAGGAGCGAGCTTATTTGCACATTATGTTCCAGAAGCGCTCTCATAATCATTTCAAGTAAAATGTGTTCGTTCTGTAAGTTTTTAACTTAAATGCAAAAGACTTCTAGGGGTATATATAGACACCTGCGGCAAAACGAGCTGGGCTAGCCCCCCACACGAAGCATAGTGAAGGAGGAGGCTAGTGGTTCGTCCACGTGTAGCGAATGGCTTTATCCGGACCTGATTAGTATAAATAAATCTGAAATAGCCGTTTTACCGTTCGCTTGCGGATCAGAGGAGAACTATTTTCATGACTAGTAGCTTTTTAGTTAAGTTGCTTTTTATCTAAAAAATTTGCGCAAAATGATCGCAATCGCAGAACCGAGTAGGGCAAAAATCGTATGTAAAATAGCAATAAAGGTTGCGCCCAGTAACAATGTACCAATATCGGATAATGAAGTTTTACCAATATAGAGCGGATTCATTACATTATCAATGATGGCCCATACAAAGACAGGGATAAAGCTAATGGCAAAAACGATCCAACTATTTTTATAAAACAGATAAGTAAGACAACCAAACAGCGCATAGGACACAACAAAGCCCAGTTGATTTCCAAGAAGGGATGAATTCAAAGCGAACATAAAGGAAAGTACAATGAATACCACATGGAAAAAGGATAATGTCTGTTTAAAAGGGATGGTGGGTTTAGGTAATGGCTGTGAATAGGTATACAGCTGACAATGTGCGCACGAAGCTATATGTTGCTCAATGAATTTTACAGTATCTGCTTGTAGTGCTTGTTTTATATATAAAGGCAATAAATCTTCTACAATTGAACATTCCTGTGACAAACGCTTCCCTCCAATCGATCACTTCTATTATACGACTTTTTTTAGGAAATAAAAAAAGCCTTCCGTCGGTCACTTCATTCGGAAAACTCGTACATGCACATTATTTGATTGTGTCGTCTAAAACTTCATTTGTTAATGCTTGAATATCAATATGTGTTTTCTCTTTCACCGCATCCTTTAATATCTCAGTTCGAAAATATTGAACTGTTGCTTTCAGAGGAATAGCTAAAAGTTTTGAGAGAGCCATTTGATACATATGAACAAACTCTAAATCCGTGTTACCGCGTTTTAATTCAGCAAAGGCTTCGTAAAATTGATCTAATTTGTCGGCAAATTCGAGCAAACGTCCTTCTAGTGTTTCATCCTTACCTTCCTTCATGCGCTCAAAAAAGATAGCCTGAAACTCTTTGGGAATCTCATTGATAATAAACTTTTCCATCATCTTATCTTCAACATGAGCGAGCATTTGCTTAAGCTCGGGGCTTGCATGTTTTACGGGTGTCTTAATATCACCGATAAATACTTCAGCAAAATCATGATTGATGGTTTTTTCATATAATGATTTCCAATTTACAGTCGCACCATTCATCTCCTCTAGTGTAGCAAAAAACATGGCATATTGAGAAACCTTCCACGAATGAGCTGCCACATTATGTTCCTCAAATTTGAAGCGACCAGGGCAACGGATAATGCGCTCTAGATCATTCAGACTTGTAAAAAATTGATGAATTCCTATAATAATCACTCCTTATTGTTTTATAAGTGCATGTTACTATAATATGTTTCATTATGTCTAGGGTTAAACATTTACAAAGGGATTGAGGGCAATTTTTAGAATTGGTTCCCGAAAAAGTGCCCCAAACCCTGAATATTTTAAACGATTATTTTAGTAATAAGTCTTGCTACCTCTTTTTCCTTATCTTTCAATGGGTGGGCGTAGTAATCTAATACAGTATTATGTTTATCACTAAGATTTTTACACTACTGTCCCTGGTACACCTTTGCACATAAGATCGTCGCGTATGAGTGCCTTAATCCATGAGGAGTTATTCTTTTAGATATTGCCTTATTATTGTATGCAGTGTATAAAATGTGGTTTACAAGATTCCTACCTATACATTCAAGTGTTCTTATATTGATAAAGACATGGTCGTGTTTTTTATATTTTATGGCATTTTGAAGTTTTTGTTCAATGGAGGTAATCTAACAAAACGGTGGAGAAGATGCTTCTTGTTGAAAATAATGTAGCTAATCACGAAAAATTAAATGCTGTAGGTGTACCAAATGAAGCAATTAAAATATGGTGATGAAAAACATTCTGTATTTTAGCTTTAGCATTCAGCGACTTACGGAAAAACGCGGGCACTAACAGACAGGTAAGTCACCTGTTTTGTTGGTGCCCCTTTTAATATTTAAAGAGGTGGTGACCTAAGGAATGATTCGATCTAGTGCCAGCATGGCAAAGTGTTTGAGGTAAGCGAGAGCAAGTGAATACGTGTAGGCGTAGGAAAAAAATAAAAGAACAGTAAGAGACATAATTAAAAAGCTAGATTTCATACATTTAAGAAGTAGTTTCAAAGATAAGACCAACTATGGAATAAATAGTAAAAAGTTATTGAAAATATTTACATGGTTTTGTTAAACTTAATTAGATAATAAAAGAAATAAAAGAAAAAATATGTTGCAATATTATGTAATATTATGTAATATATGGTTATAATATGAAAAAAGCGTTACGCAAATATGTGTTTAAACGTAAAAATAATGTTGAAATATACTTTTTCAAAAAAATGTAATTTATTGGTTTTTATTGTTATAATTGGTAACAACAAGTCGGATTCAGAGGTGAATTATGATTGATAATAATTTACGTTTTCTAAAACGTTTAGAGCCGTTGCAAATAGGTGATTTTCTAAATAATGGTACTGTTGATTCTATTAGTGATGTGAAACTATATGAATACATAGATGATTATTTACTAGTTTTCTTTTTTAGTACGGCATGTAGTGGATGTTTACCAGTTATTGAAGCACTTAAAGATTTTATTGATAAACGTCCTAATGCAAACACCATCGTTTTATTTGATAGCCCTACAGAAAATGTAGAGTTTTTGAAGGAGTATTATAGTAATAAAACTACTGTTTATCAAATGAAGCATAGAGACATGGAAAAAGTTTTTAATGTTTCTGCTACACCTAGTATTTTTTTATTAAACAGTGTAGGGCAAATATTGTTTACTCAAATAGGTCATCATGGGAAGACCTTTGACCAGATAGAAAAATTATTATTGAGCATAGTATCTGAAAAAGAGGTGTAATTATGAGTATTAAGAGTTTAAAACAAATGTTCATGAATCATAGAGATATACGCGAAGAAATGGACATATTAAAGATAGGTTATGTTTTTCCGCTATCTCTGAAGAACTATGAACTATCTAGAAAGACTGTTGTTTGCTTTGCATCTCTATATTGTAAAATTTGTATTGATCTATTACCTGGCTTAAGTGGATTTAATCAGGATTTTGTGTTAATAACAGACGGTTCAGAATTAGATAATGAAGAAATAATTAAAGAATTTGAATTTTCATTCCCGGTGATGTCACTTAATTATGATTCATTTCATGATTTAGTAGCTACGACACCAAGTCTGATACTCATTGATGCTAATGGAATCATCCAAAAAATCAAAGAGATTGATGAAATCGGAGAGGTTATTAGTTTTGTAGAAGAAAGTAGGTAATTGATATTGAATTACTTCTCTATAATTATAAGTTTGCTGATTTCTAGTACATTCATTGCGTCATTTTATATGAAGGCAAAGTCATTTCCTAATACAAAATGCGAAATTTATTCTTACAAAATTATAAAAAATCGCCAGCTTATTAATATCTCTAGTTTTTTTCTTCTAATCACAGAATTATTGATAGCTATATGTTTTGCTTTTAATTTATTTGGTTCCATAAAGATTGTTTTCTGTGGGCTCTTATTAATATTCTTTTGTTTAATTCTATTAAATAAGAGAAAAAAAGAGAAAGATATAAAAGGTAGTAGTTGCAGTTGTTTTGGAGACATGGAGTTTATGAATAAATATCCCTTATTTAGAAATTGCATTTTATTGGGGCTCTTATTAATTCAGTTTCTCTTACCAAATTATCAGTTGGACTTTAAATTGGAAGTCACTTTATTTTTACTTATCGTTATAGTAATTATTTTTTATGATTTAGTTTTACAAATTAAAAAGTTGAAGGCAAACTACATATGATAGATAATTTCATAATTTTCTTAATATTATCACTAATATTATTTCTATTGTCGAGTTTAATAGGTGTTTATTATATCAATAAAAAAATCTACTCAAATGATATAAAAATACTTAAAAACTTCCTATTGAAAAATAATTTGAAAATAGATGACTCAAATGAGTTTAAACTTGTATTTATTAATTATGAGTCTCCAGATTTCAAGAGAATGGATGATTTTCTGAGTTCTACTGAAGTGAAGTTGCATGTGTTTTTAAATGCTCCTACTTGGTTATATAAAACAAAAATAGAGAAATGGAAAAATCATAATTTAAATCAAACAAAAGAATTTTTGTTCGAACATAAGTATGAGTTAGTAATTTTTGATCCTATAAATAATAGCCTATCAAAACATTCAAATTTATTAAACACGTTCGAGTGTATGGAGGCTCTAGACGTGAATAATAAAAACTGGAAGGGAAAGAAAGCATGGGTATAAACTGTCAGATATTAGTGGCCGAAAATATTGAATTTGATCCAATAGGTAAACAACATACGATTTTTAATGTATTAAATAGAATGTCAGTTCCTATATTTCCAACAGCAGCTATAACAAATGTTTACTTTAAATACCTTTTTAATGAAGAGCTTGAATTAAATTCATATGTCTGTAGTGTAAAGGTTCTAGACCCTTTGGATGAAATAGTATATGAAGCTATGTTACCTGAGTTAAAAAATTTTAGAATTAAAGAAATGGTTCCAGGAATTGACGGGATGGTACAAATACGATTTACTGCTCTTATTAGTGGAAATTATAAATATATCATTTATGCAAATAATGAAGAAATTTGCAGATATCCGCTATATATAGACAAACAATAAACTATTTATACATCAAAATCTTTAAAGGAGGTGGAAATTATGGCTTGTGATAAAAGTTTAATATCTTGGACAGAATCAGTTGGTTACGCATTCTGTTCAGGTTCATGTGGTGGATCTAAGCAACTTAGATGGCAAGGTGTTATTTACCATTATACAAATGGTACAACTTGTCCTGCTGATGAGTACAAGGGTTGTTGCTAGTTTTTTAAAAATCTTCTCTAAATTATTTGGAGAAGATTTTTTTGTTTAGAAATTTCTAATGAGGAGGGAAGGTATGTTAAAGAAGATAAAATACAATTGTAAGTTAATAACTTTTATAACAATGAAGACAATTTCAACTATTTATAAGGTTTCTCCAATATACCTTTTAAGTACCTTATTTATAGTTGTATTAAAAGGGGTCTCACCTTTAATATATATATTTTTGACTGAAAGAACAGTTAGTTCTTTGATTAATGATCTAGAGAATTCATCTATTACTAGTACACCATTTCTGTTCATTTTAATACAGTTTGGATATTTTGTTTTAATGGAATACATGATTTATTTAAGTAAAATTATAGAATTCAGATTAAAACAAAAAATGGAGTATTTTTTTAATAACGAAATTTTCACGATGTGTGCAAGTATCCCGTTAATTTACTATGATGATTTAAATTACTATAATTCATTGCAAAGAGCTACATTAGATGTTGGAGGGACATCATGTACATATTTACAGCAGGTACTTGGCTGTATCCAATCATGTATAACTTTCACAGGATTTGTTGTTAGCCTTTATTTTATTCACTGGTCTATTGCACTTTTACTATTTTTTATAATCATACTTTTAATGGGTATCAATTTCTATACATCAAAATCAGATTATGAACAATTTTTAAGTCAAATATTAAAAAATAGAAAAATTGAATATTTAGAGGAATTATTCAAATCTAAAGAGGTAGCTAAGGAATTCCGTATATTTAAACATGAATCATACTTCATAAGAAAGTGGAAGGAACTATATTGGATAGTTGGCAACGAAAAATATAGTTTAGAGAAAAAAAATAATAGGAAACTGTTATATGTAAGCTATTTACAATTTTCTTTAAATCTTCTCTTTTTAAGTTTACTAGCGTTCTATGTTTTAACAAAGAAAATTACAATCGCTAAATTTGTGGCGTTATCTCAAATGCTTTCCAGCTCATTAGGTATTAGCGCTCAACTTGCATCATCAATGGGAAGAATTTATAGGGAATCTCTTACTCTTAATGATTATTATGAGTTCATAAAAGATGTCCCTATTGAGAAATCAAATATAGAAAATGAAAACTTTAATATTGAGTTTAAAAGTCTTAGCGTAAATAATATATCTTTCTCTTATCCTAATCATGAACATCTTATTTTAAAAAATATCTCATTTGAAATAACTCCTGGGAAGAAAGTGGCCATCGTCGGTAGAAATGGTTCCGGTAAAAGTACATTGGTAAAATGTTTAACAGGCTTATATACTACTAAAAATGGTAAAGTTCTTTTAAATGGAGAAACTATTTGTAATGAAGATAGAGAGAGGTATTTCAGTACTGTTTTTCAAGATTTTTTAAAGTATGAGATGTCATTATTGGAGAATATTACGTTAAATAATGAACTAAACGAAGATATTAAGGATAAATTTTACCAAGTTACTCAAAGAACTGGCACATCCGATTTATTAAGAAAATATGATTTAGGAATAACAGATAATGTCGGTGCCACTTTACATGGAAGAGAACTCTCTGGAGGAGAATGGCAAAAAATCGCACTAGGTAGGGCGTTGTTTAAAGATAGTCCGATTATTATACTGGATGAACCAACTGCAGCTTTAGATCCCGTTAGTGAAGCAAAGGTTATTGAAGAATTTTTAGATATCTCAATAGGGAAAACTTCAATTTTCGTTACACATCGTTTGGGAAGTTGTATAAACGCGGACGTAATTCTAGTAATGAAAGACGGCGAACTTGTTGAACAAGGAACTCATGATGAATTGATACTCTTAAATGGCGAATACACAGAACTATTTAATATTCAGGCTAAATGGTACAAACAAAAAGAATATGAATTTAACTAATCAATTATGATTATCGATTTTAATACGAAAAATTGTTATTGATTTTGATAAAATAATCAATTATACGGGAGGCACTAACAGACAGGTAAACTACCTTTTTGTTGGTGCTTCTTTTTTGCGCTCATTTCAAACAATTTAACAAAGATTCACTACAAAGGATTCACAAATATTTTTAGAACGTGTAATATCGGATGCTATAATTAAGATGAGTCATAAAAGGGGGAGTATGCACCATGGTATCGATATATTCACTTCTTCTCTATATACATATTTTAAGTGCCATACTTTCGATTGGGCCATTGTTTGTTGTTTTAGCAATTGTTAAAAGAATGCGTAAAGCACAGCATGCCGAAATGCCACCGTATATTGAGACGTTTCAAGCTGCTGTTACTATTGTCAAACACGCTGGACATGTGCTAGTCGCATCTGGCATTTTATTAATGTGGCGTGGCGGTTATCCGTGGACAACTTCATGGGTAGTCCTTACATTTCTTGTGATGCTTGGCTCAATTGTCTTTTTGGCACGAGCATTCAAACCTACTATTAGAACATTCAATACCCCAGCCTACAATCAGCAACAGTTTGCATCAAAGTTACATCGCAAAGCATGGATGTATATTGCCTTATTGCTTATTATGCTGTGGCTAATGGTTGCAAAGCCAATACTTTGGTAAAGGTAATAACAGTATTTCTTACATAAAAAAAAATTCCGACACACGCCTGGGGACGACGAACCAAGTAAGACTTCGAGGTTGCTTTAGCATCTGTCAGAGCAATGCACATCGTCTGCGCGAGTGTGCGGAATTTTTTTTTACAGTTTTCCATGTTAAGCAAGTAAACGTTTGATATAACTTTTGCGAATAAAGAAGTAGCTAGCTAAGAAAAGAGCAAAGAAGCATAGAGAACTAACCATTGAAACTTGTAAAAATGCCGTTGAAACCACTGTTCGCATTGTAAATAGAGTCGTTAACAATATGACAATTGCTATTGAAAATGGCACAAATATGAGAATTGCTAGCTCTTTTGAGACAACAGTCGATAATTCTTTTTTCGATAAACCGAGCTTACGTATCCCTGTATATTTATCTTTTTCTTGAATGAGTGTCGTTTGTAGATAGAAGTAAAGTATACTCATGGCGGCACTTAAGAATATTAAACTTAACATAAAGCCGATGAAGAACATCACACTTTTAACAAACATTTCCGAATCATACAAGGTGATTTTTGATGCTACATACCGTTTGTCTATGATTGTTGGAAGACTTTTAGTAATTTTATGGGCTAGGTCTATATGGTGTGTCCAATGTTCTAGCTCAAACAAATAGGTTTTGTAGACAGGATAGTCCACACTACTATAAATAGTGTCAGATACAATCAAATACGTATATTGGAATCCTGTTGTTAATAAGTTTTGTTCATTAGTATATGCCAGGTTTAAATGATTTAGATTTTCATCTGCTATATTCGTTATTGGCGCTATACCTCGATTTCCTGCAACAGCAATAAATTCATTTTTGTCTAGATCAATCTCTAGTTTTTGTAACAAATTATAATCAGATGCTGACATGTAGCCAATACGAGATGCTTCATCTGATTTAAATTCTATAGCATATTTTTTTGAATCAACTGCGCCCAATTGTTTTTCTAAATAGGCAATATCAGCTTGTACCATGCTGTCATCAGCTTTAGGGTCAGCGATGTATTGAAAACTGTATGGATAATTCGCTTCACTGTCCTTTGCAACATTGTAGTATGAGCTAAATAAAATGCTTGTACTTAAAAATACGCCACTCAATAAAATCGTGATTAAAAAAAGCATATTCGCATGTGATGTCATTTTTGCATTCAAATTAGATGCCAGTAACATATTTGTTTTGCGAATATAGGCGGGGGATTTCTCAAAAACTTTTAACAGAAAACGCATACCCTGTGAGATAAGCAGGTACATCGATAATAAAATACTTATAAAAAATAGTGTGTAATATAATAATCCAAGGCTTCTTATGATTCCATGATCTATCTTTAATAAAAAGATCAGTGTAGTAGAAATAATGACACTGATGATGAGTAATAGTAAATGGGATTTGATTGGATTTTCAATCACCGAATCACTTTTTAATAACTGAATGGAAGCTTCTTTATTAATAAATCTTGTTACTATTTTTGAAATAACTATAAATAATATTAGAAATAAACAAACTGTCAATGCTGTTGCTTTAAAAGGTACGTACATACCGAAAGTCTCAGCTTTTAACACCACCTTCGTACCCATTAAGAAAAGTGGCGTGATAACAAGACCGAAAATAATTGCTGCAATAATCGCAACGACACCAATTAGAATATTCTCGCGAAATATTAAAGTACGGATTTGCTTCATGGAAGCACCCGTAATCATAAAAATTCCTAAAGTCTTTGTTTTCTTCTTTAAAAAAGCCATTATAGAATAGGCAATATAGATAAACGAGAATAAGTATACTAGCATGCTTGCTAATAATAATGAAATACCAAGTGTTGAGTCAGGGTCTAGGCTTTTTAGGCTTGGATGAAACACAATCACTGTGAATAAGAAAAAAATGAGTATTGAGAACATACTGCTGAGGAAATAAGATACATAGGTCCATTTGTCACGTAAGATATTTTGTAACACGATATGATTAAAGCTCATGATGGCCACCACCTAAGAACGCCAATGTATCCATAATCTCTTGATAAAATTGTTTGCGATTATTCCCTCGATGAATTTCGTTATATAATTTACCATCTTTCATAAAAATAATTCGGTTAGCGAAACTTGCGACATAAGGATCATGCGTCACCATTAAAATTGCCGTTTTTAAGTTGGTATTGATCGAACTAAATAAACTCATTACATCGTTAACCGCCTTCGAATCGAGGTTGCCGGTTGGTTCATCTGCTAATAATAAACTAGGCTCGTGAATGACAGCACGTGCAATTGCAACACGCTGCTTTTGTCCACCTGAAATCTCATAGATACGTTTTGTTAGAAGATCCTCAATACCTAAAAATTGTGTTACCTGTGTTAATCGTTGCTGCATTTTGGGTGCGGGAAGGCTATCTAATGTTAGTGGCAGTAAAATATTTTCTTTTACAGTTAAAGTGTGGACTAGATTAAAATCCTGAAATACAAAACCTAATTCTGAGCGACGAAATTTTGCGAGTTCATCGTCATCTAATGCAAAGGGGTTTCTGTTATTAATAAAAATTTCTCCTGCCGTTGGTCGATCAATTGTTGATACACTATTTAAAAATGTTGTTTTGCCACTACCTGATGGGCCCATCACTGCTACAAATTCATGATCACTAAGATTAAAATTTATCCCATTTAACGCCTTGTACGTAATTTCTCCGATATATTCTTTGTGTAGATTAGTCACTTGCAATATTGGTTTTCTCATGTCCGAACAACTCCCTTACATCTATTGAATAATTTAAGTATAAAGAAGGAGCGGATTTTTACCTATTTCGCTCTATGACGTGAACATGACAAAGTTGTCATTTTAAAGGGTTATTTCTGCGTGCTATTTGAAAAATCAATAGAAAACGTGGTTACTTGGTTGTGTGATTGTAGCGTAAAGGGATGCTCTAATGTGGCCAAAATCTTTTTAACTAGATACAAGCCAATGCCTGACGCTTCACCACTTGTTCTTCCTTTTATCCCAGTATAGAAAAGGTCAAAGACACGTGTAATTTCACTATCTAAAATGGTATTTCCACTGTTTATAATTTGTAAGGTAGCATTACCGTAAATTATTTGTATTGAGGTCTCGGATTCACTATATTTAATCGAGTTATTGACGATCTGATACAGAACTATCTTTAACCATTTCCGATCCGAATAAATGACCTCACTGTCAGCAATAGATAATTTCGGAAATACTTCTTTAGCGATAAAATAATCTTTTAAATCATTGACGACCTCTTGAACAAGTCCTTTTATTACAATAGGCTCTATTTTTAAATCAGCTACTAGGTTGGATGTACGCTCATAAGTTAGTAGCTGGTTCAGCGTAAAAGTTAGTTTATCGCATTCATTATGAATTGTTTGCCAGTAATCGGACTGCTCAGTTGCTTCATATGTTCTGGATTGAATCGTTAGTTGAATGACAGATAATGGCGTTTTCATTTGATGGGCGAAGTGTGATAATACCAGTTGCTTTTCTCGCGCTTGTTCCTCTAATAGTTGCTGCTGTGACAAATAAAGGTACTGCATTTGTCTTAGTTTTTGGCTATAGGCTTTTTCTATCAATGCTTGTGGTTCATACAGATGTAGCTCATTTTTAGTGAACGTGGCATTTTGTAAATGTGCATAAAATTTTCTTCGTCGATAATAACGCCCTATAAGCCAAAGGATAAAAAAGAAACAAACGAGAAATATAAAATAATAGTAATGCGTCGATAAATCATCCAGTGATTGAAATAACCAAGGTAACAATATAAAGCTTATGCCATATAGAAAGATGACACTGGCGTGGTCTTGAAAGAAGAGTCTCATTCATGTGCCTCCACCAGTTGGTAGCCAAGGCCACGTATCGTTTTTATTTCTAAATGAGATTGTATAGATTCAAATTTTTTACGAAGTCGACCAATATTAACGGATAAAGTATTTTCTTCAACAAAGGCTACGTCATCCCAAATGGCACTTAATAGTTTTTGACGGGGAACAACATTGGGATAAGCTTCAAAAAGTAATTTGCTAAGCTGCATCTCTTTTAACGTTAATAAGCTTTCATGTTCCGCTGTTTGCAGTCGAACTGTATCAGGGTTTAATGTAGTATTCGTAATCTTTAGCGTATTTGTATCTGAGGTAGCATACTCACCATATGTACGGCGAATGAGGCCATTCACTTTGGCCATCAATACATCTAGAGAAAATGGCTTTGTAATAAAATCATCAGCACCATTTTCAATACCATACACTTGATCAATATCATTTACGCGCGCAGATACAATAATAATGGGACATTTTGATAGTTGTCGGATTTTTCGCGACCAAAAGTAACCGTCATAGGTTGGTAGGTTGATATCCATGACAACAAGGTGAGGTTGAATTTCTTGGAATTCTTCAACTATGTGGTTAAATTGTTGGACAGTATAGCATTCAAATTGATATTTTGATAAATGTCCTACAATCAGCTTTGAAATATTTGCATCGTCTTCTATTATGTATATTTTGTACACATCCATCGACCTTTCTTTATTTACGTACTTTTATAAATAATGTACCCTAATTTTTTGTAATCCATTAAAGATTTATTTTCGTTTTATATTAAGTATTTTAACTTGGAATGATTATAAAGAGCCATTATCAACCCATTTGAGAAGATAACAGCTCATTAAGTTGCAGTAAGAAGTTAAAAAGCGCTGAAAAATTAATAAGCTTTCGACTTTAATTTATTTTTAGGAATATGGAAAGTTATATCTGTTCCTTCATTTGGGCTACTATTAATAATCAATCTTTGCCCATAGATCCTTTTGAGACGTAGGTCAGTATTACTAAGTCCTACACCGGTACTTGTTAGATTGCTACCAGATTGCAATTGGGCTAATGTACTAGGATCAATACCAACGCCATTATCTATCACACTAATGGCTACATAATCCGGAAAGTCTTTAATACAAATACAAACAGTTCCTCCTCCTTCTTGTTTTAATACACCGTGGCGGATAGCGTTTTCTACTAATGTTTGCAAGGAGATAGGGGGAATCTCGATGTTAATATGTTCGTCAATGTCCCATTCAATTTTTAAAAGGCCTTCAAAGCGCTGCTGATTAATATAAAGATAAGAGCGGACAAGCTCTAGTTCATACTGAAGTGGAACAACCCGCTGAAGGTTCCTGACATCGAAACTTGCACGCAAATATTCACCGAAGTGGTGCATTAAGTCAATCATGCGGTCTGTGTCAATGGTACTAAGTGATGCAATCGTATTCAGTGTATTAAACAAAAAGTGGGGCTGTATTTGGGCTTGAAGCCACGCTGTTTCTAAATGCAGATGTTGACTAATGCTATATTTTAAATCAATTAAAGCTCTTGCACGTACTTTTAATTCCAATGAATTGATGGGTTTAGTAACATAATCATTGGCCCCGTGAGCAAAGCCTGTATAAACATCTTCAGGATAATGACGTGCTGTTAATAATAATATCGGTAATTCCAGTACCGTATAATGCTCGCGGATCATTTCAATCAAGGCATAGCCTGATATATAAGGTAGCATTGCATCGATAATAATCAAATCCCAATTATGTTGCTGTAGAGCTTCCAATGCTTTTTTACTGCTAGTGACAGTAGTGATATCGTATTCTGAAGATACAAATAGACTTCGCATTATCCTCAAATTTACGGGATCATCATCGACCATTAAAATTTTAAAATGAGGTAATGCACATGATTTTTCTAGTTGTTTCGCATGTCCAGATGACATTGAATCCTCTTCTTCTTTAATAAACAAAGCCTCGTCCACAACCGTACTTTCATCAGCAAGAGGTAAGGTGAAAATAACATCTGAACCAGTATTCGGGATCGATTGAATTTGCAATGTACCACCATGCATATCGATTAGTTGCTTACAAACGAATAAGCCGATACCGATACCCTCATCAGCTACATTTCCTTGTTCATAAGGAGAGAATAGACGATTTTGAATATCATCATCCATCCCTAAACCAGAATCACTAATATGAATTACAGCCATATCTTTCTCTATGCAAGCGCTAATTTCTATAAATCCAGCGCCAGTATATTTAATAGCATTATGTAAAAGATTAAAAAGAATTTGAATCAGACGTTTTTCATCAGCTATTACATGAGGGAACGATCTAGAAATAGTCGAAGTCATCTGTATTTGTTTTCCTTCGGCAATAAACCGAAGCATATCAAAAACCCCGGAAACAGCCCCTTGGATACTGACACTTTTTTTATGGAGATATAAATTACCTTCGTTTAACCGAGTAAAATCAAGGATATCATTTAGGGTAAAGGACATGCTCCTGCCAATATCAATTACATATTTCAAATTTTGTTTATCTTCACTAATAAGGTTGTTGTGTGGATTATCATAAATTGATTGTCCGAGAGTAATCATTTTATTCATCGGATTCCACAGTTTTTGTGCGTTACTAGTTAAAAATTCATCCTTTAATTCATTATTATTTTGTAAATCAACTATCAGCTTATTAATTTGCTGCGTATTCTCATAAAAACGTTTAAACCAATACCCCGTAAACCCAAGAACTATAAATAAATAATCGAACGGATAAAAGGGAATATCTAAAACGTAGGTTGATTTTATGAGTCCCCATATAATTCCGTTGGTTGTACCAAGAGCTGTAAACGCAATAAAGGCGGAAGTTTTTTGGTCTTCAACGTACTCCCTTAAAGCAAGCACTACAACATATAAAAAGGAAACAATATAAAGAATAAAGAATAGAAGATTGGCAGCGTGCAACCAATGAATAGGTAACAAAATGATTAACAGTGTTCCTAGAGCATATAAAATAGAGAACCATCGGAAGCGCATAGCTTGATGATATTTAACAAGTAGCATACGCATAAATTGTACAAAGAAAAAGGAAGCCCCTAGGTAAACGATATTAGACAATTTTAAAGACCATACATAATCGAGATGTAACCAATCAAGAATGGAACGATCATAAGTTATTAACTCATCGGCTAATGGCAAAAGGAAGCCGATTGTGAACAGTAATACTTTCTTTTTACGGTAAATAAATAGAAAAACAAGAATGCTAAAGAGGGCATACATAATGATTATCACCGAGATGGTAGTAAGAGATAGCTCTGTGATGGTTTGGTAATGTGTCATGGCAGATGCAGAAGTGAAGGAAATTCTTTTGTTAATAACAGCATCTGCTGGTGTATCGAAATTGGACACCTGTAAGAGTAGTTCAATTTCAGATTCCTTTTCCGTAAAGTAGACAGTATAAGGTGCAGCTTGTCCTTTATGACTGTTAAGGTTTGTGGCGACTTCACCAGATTTTCCTAGTAGTCTGCCGTTGACATATAGTGCCGAGGCTGTTGAAATTGCGGGCACACGGATTGCAAATCGATTATCTGAAGAATCATTCTTGTCTAGTAAGATTTTTAAACGGTATGTACCAAATTTCTGTGTCACTGCTTCACTATCTCGCGGTGGAATAGTTAAAGTGGCTTGATCTAACGGGATAGTAGTTTTGCTATGGCTGTCATTGGTTGTGTCTACTAATAATCCAGGATAATAAAGCCACTCGCCATTTAAATAGAAAACTTTGTTGTCCGATAAAAATTGATCTCGCATATCGAAAATGCCCTCTTGAGCAGAAGGTTGATCATTAGAAGGAAAAAAATATGCTAGCCAAAGTATACGGAGGGAAGAAAGGGCAATAAATATCAAAACAATAATGAGTAGGTGTCGTTTTGTTGTTTCTTTAATCGCTAACATATATGCCTCCTAGATAAGAAAATAAACATCAATTTAGTAGTGTTACTTTTACCATGCCATGAATGATAAGAAAAGAAAATAAGAATTTTCTTAAAAAATACTTTACTAATACTATTTGCTGATTTAATGGGAGGCTGTAGTTCTTTTTGATTTATTAATATTTTATAGAAAGAGGCTAATCTATCACTTGTTAAGTTTTTTTTAAGAAGTTTGCCGTATGATGTTGTATTAAATATATAAATAAAATTTAAGTTGAAACAAGTAAATAGGGTTTCACAAAAAAATCATCTCATGGGAGAATTGATCTATTGTGTCAAAATTCAAAGTATCGTTTTTAATCGTTAGTATTATGATGTTTAGCGTACTCGCTACAACTAGTATAAGTATTTGGAGCAGCTATCGAAGTTTTAACGAAATTCTTATAGAAAATAATCGTGATATGCAAGAGGGGTATAGAAAGGAAATTTCTAAAATCACAAAAGATTATGGACAAGAGGCAATGCAAGACTCTCTTAAAAGTATCGAATCGGAGGCACTGTTTGAACAAGCGGCTAATCGTTTACTCGAAGATAAAGTCGTTTCATTTAATGTCTTTTTTAAAAAGATAATATTCACTGTGTTCCTATCTTTATTAATCGTATTTGCATTCATACTATGGTTTGCCATAAAGATTGTCCGTCCTCTAAAAGGTCTTGTAACTGGTATAGAGGGGGGAGGGGACATGCAACGTTTAGAGGAAATCGATGACTGGTATTTGGAAGCGCATCACTTAAAAAATGCTGTGCTAAATACGTTATCAGATTCTAGAAATCATATAGCGGAGTTAAGTAATCAATTAAAGCTGGATTCATTAACAGGAATTCCAAATCGCAGGAGTATGGATCAAGTATTAAGTGAACTATTTACAAATAAAGTACCGCATACAATTGTTTTAATAGATTTAGATGACTTTAAAAGTGTAAACGATACATATGGCCATACGGTTGGTGATGAAGTATTAAAAGCTTTTGCAAACAATATGCAGGAAAGTGTAAATAAACATGGAATTTGTTTTCGCTACGGTGGAGAAGAGTTTATGATTATTTTACCATCCACTTCAATAGAAGAAGCTGTAGAGATAGCTGAGAATTTACGTGTTAAACAAGCTTTGGCAGAGAATTCTTTGGGGCATCCGGTTACTCTGTCAGCGGGAATTACTGCATTTACACCAACAGTAAAAACGCCTAAACAAATGATTGCCATTGCGGATCAAGCTTTATATGAGGCGAAGCAGTCAGGAAGGAATTGTATTTGTGCAGTTAAGGAATTTTCTGATACAACGATTTAATTGCAAAGCGACAAACATTAGCAGTAGCTGTCTTTGAATCACAACTATTTAAACGACAGCTACTTCATGTTATTTATTCTTCGGAAATATTATTGAATAATTCGACAGTATCTTGGTTTGGTAGAATGCCTAGGTCTGTCTTCAAGTTACTTCTAAATGTATTGTATATTCGTATAGCATTTGCGCGATTATCTACTTCTATATAATGCTGAAGAAGCTGTTGTATGATTTTATCTGAATAAGGACTAAAATCTAAAGATAGTAGTAAGGTTAGTTCTCGTTTTTTTACGGCATATGTAGCTGTATAATGTTCGACTAAAAAACTCAGTAAGATTGTAAATAGGTTGTTAAAGAAATTCGTTTTATTGTTAATCCAAGGATAATCTAATGTCGCCATATAATCACCATGATGATGATTTTGAATAAACTTCTCCGCTAATTCTATATCAAGCGCCCCTGTCACTTCCTTTTGTTTCAATAATTGCTCTAAGTCAAGCGCATCGCATTGAAAATTTTCTAACTGCAAAGTGTAACACCCATTTGTATAATGGAGCACATTTACATAACCTAAAGCGGAAAGAGTGGTACGTAAATAGGAAATGGTTGTATGCAATTGTACTCTAGCCTTTTTATATTCTGTCTCCGCCCATAGCGCATCGATAATGGTATCTCGAGGTATATGACTATAAAGATTTGAAAAAAGAAAGGCAAACAATTCCTTTGTCTTCGCAGTGCGCCAGTGAACAATTTTATTATTAAAGGAGACATTAAACCCTCCAAAGCATTGTATTTGAAGAGATGGCTCAGTATTTTTTTGTGCGGGAAGCAATGTTTTTTCGTGCTGGAAGAGTTCTTGTATTCTGTTTATTGTTGTCTCTAATCTAGATTTGGAAATGGGTTTTAATAAATAGTCGAGGGATTGAATCTCAAATGCTTGAACAGCATAATCACGATACGCTGTAACAAAAATGATATAGATATTCTTATGCCACTGTTTTAATAATTGAGCAATTTCTAAGCCGTTCATACCAGGCATTTCAACATCTAAAAATGCTACTTGAATATCCAATGTTGGTCCCTCGTTAAGCAAATCGTTTAAGGTTGTAAAGGATTTAACGATTTCAATTGAATCAAATTCTTTTAACCTTTTTTCCATGTTAATAAGAGCTAATGGTTCATCGTCCATTATTATTACTCTAATCACAGACGGACACCAACTTTCAAATAATATGCATGTTACCTCATTAATTTTTAATCAATAGTGCTTAAAATTCAAATTTTTAACTTGAAACTTTACTAATTACTGCTTAGTAAGGATGTGCAGCAGCTTGTGGTTGAGTCATCGCTATTAATAAATCGACAGTAACTGATGTAGTTAATTTAAGTGCATTATGCCGTCCACTTTTTTGTGAAATTTGTTATAGCTCTTCATAACCTGTTACCTCACATTACGTTAATCTATTCACATTCCTCCTTTTTCCTATTATCGGTTAAAAACACCGAATTTCCAACTTTATCATGATGGTATTAGGGGATGTTTTTTGAAGAATTTTTTCCATAAAATTGCTTGAATTGCTAAAAATATGATTGATATTGTATATTTTTCCGTTTTTATAGTAATAACTTGTAATATCAGGTCCATTGTCCTGTATTGTTTAGTTGCAATTTAAATAGCTGCTTGCATATATGAGCCTAACGCTAATGTGCTAGTAGGAGATTGCAGGAA
Organism: Lysinibacillus sphaericus OT4b.31; assembly: GCF_000392615.1. Classification (GTDB taxonomy): domain Bacteria; phylum Bacillota; class Bacilli; order Bacillales_A; family Planococcaceae; genus Lysinibacillus; species Lysinibacillus sphaericus_B. The sequence goes on from NZ_KB933398.1 coordinate 832,620, forward strand.
ATATAAAAAATGGAGGTATTACTTAATATGAAGAAACAAGCAATAGCTTTAGCTGTAGCCTTGACACTTGGCGTAAGTATGTTTGCAAGTCCCTCGTCTGCAGAGGGAGTAAATAGTGTGAAAACGGGCGACGCATTGTGGGGAATCTCACGGGAGTACAATTTGAGTATAGCTGAGTTGCAACAGCTAAACGAAATTGATTCGATTTGGATCTATCCGGATCAGGATTATTTGAATGAAGAGAAGGTCGAGAAAGAAGAAGAATCTACAAAAGATAACCATCTTATTGAATATGGCGACACATTATTTACCCTTGCACTTGTCTACGATGTAACAGTGGAAGAATTAAAAGAGTGGAATAATCTTTCATCAGATGGGATTTACGCAGGCGAATTATTAGCCATCAAAGCCTCAGCGGCAAAGCCCAAAACTGCCGTGAGCACATATAAGAAACCTGCTGCGACTTCTGCTGCAACCTCAACCACTACAGCAAAGAGCGCACCAGCAAATGCGTCAGGGCAAACTTATACAATGCGCGCGACTGCTTATACAGCTTATTGTGAAGGATGCTCAGGCATTACAGCAAATGGCACCGACATACGATCTAACCCTGGATTAAAAGTAATCGCTGTCGACCCACGTGTTATTCCTCTTGGAACTAAGGTCTGGGTAGAAGGGTATGGAGAAGCAATCGCAGCTGATACTGGTGGAGCAATCAAAGGCAATAAAATTGATGTCTTCATTCCTTCAGATGGACAAGCTCGAAATTGGGGTGTCCGAACAGTTACTGTAAAAATTTTAGATTAAAGATTGTAAAGCGAGGTATCTCCTAATCGATATGAGATACCTCAGACTGTAGACAAACTCGAATATGTTCGAGAGTTTGTCTACAGTCTTTTTACTTTTACAAGAAATATGGATGAATACGACTTATTGATTTCCACTAGGTAGTGAAGCGGACTGCTCGGATAGTGAAGGGAATTGCTCGGGTAACGGAAAGAAGCGCTCAGGTAACAGAAAGAACCTCCCTCTGGACAGAAAAAATCAAAAGGTTCCAGAATCCTTAGCATTCTGAGACCTTTCTGGCAAGAAAAAATGAGGCTTTTGCTTCGTATGCGCGAGAAAATCACGCATTTAAATTGCATAACTATGTGTTGAGATGGGTACCATCAGAAATAGAGGAGGTATTTATATGAAAAAAATAACTATATTAATCATGTCGTTAACAGTATTTGTAGGTGGCTGTAATTTTTTTGATAAGAGTGAGAAAGAAGTAGCGGTAAATGCCAATTCACAATCCAATCCCAACTCTAATTCTAACTCCCCATTAACGGCAACCGCAAAAGTCATCGGTTCAAATAATGAAAGCTATGGGAATGCATATTTTCAAGAAGAGGACAATGGTGTCATGATGACGTTAGCATTAACGGGGTTACCGTCAGGAACGCACGGTATTCATATTCATACAGTAGGGAAATGTGAACCACCGACGTTTGAATCAGCTGGTGGGCATTTTAATCCAACGAAAAAAGAGCATGGAAAACTGAATCCGAAAGGCTATCATTTAGGTGACTTACCAAATCTTGAAATAGGGGAAGACGGTACTGTGGATTTAACATTTATAGCTGAAGGCATAACTTTACAAAAGAATATGGAAAATTCATTGTTTGATGAAGACGGCAGTGCGCTTGTTATTCATGAAGCGGCGGACGACTATAAGACAGATCCTGCTGGCAATTCAGGGGCAAGAATTGCTTGTGGTGTAATCCAATAATAATTAAGTAAAGAAGCTGTATCAAAAGGGGCCACTCCTTTTTGGTACAGCTATTTTTAATGACAGAAAAATTGACTAAAAAACTAATAATCGGACTTATTTTATACCATAAAAATAATAAAAAGGGAAAATTTAGTTTTTCGATATACATTTTTAATACACTTATGAAACTTTATTTTATTTCATTGTGAAGAGATTAGTGTATTATCTCAGGTAAATATTGAATTTTGTAGAATTTGATAAAAGGCGTTATAAAGTTTTTTTGGTGGTATAGTATAATTATAAAAGTCAGAATTTACTATAAATAGATTGACAATATTATACTAAATTTGGTAATTTTAAATAGATTCTTAATTATAACCATAAGGGGGAAGGTTAATATGAAGAAAAAGCAATTCAGATTATTGATGCTATTGAGTGCATTTGCGCTTTTGATTTTAGCTGCATGTGGATCTGATGGTGGGTCAAAATCAAACGATACAGGGAAAGAAAATACAAATGGTGATACGGCCACAACTGATAAACCAAAATCCGACATTAAGTTTTTGAGTTTATTAACAGGTGGTACACAAGGAACTTATTATGCACTTGGTGGTACATTTGCTGATCTGATAACAACTGACACTGGCATTAAAACAACAGCTGAGGTTTCTCAAGCATCTGCTGCTAATATGACTGCTTTACAAGATGGGAAAGGTGAAATCGCGTTTGTCCAAACAGATATCGCTTATTACGCAACAGAAGGTAAGTTAATGTTTGATGGCAAAAAAATCGATACTATCTCAGCCTTAGGTGCACTTTATCCAGAAACGGTTCAGTTAGTAACGACGGAAGCTTCTGGTATCAAAACGTACGCAGATTTAAAAGGTAAAAAAGTTTCTGTAGGTGCTCCGGGTTCTGGTACTTACGCAAATGCTGAGCAATTACTTGAAATCCATGGTTTAACAATGGATGACATTAAAGCACAAAACTTAGATTTTGGTGAGTCAACTGATGGTCTCCAATCAGGTCAAATTGATGCAGCCTTCATTACAGCGGGCACGCCAACAGGTGCTGTTGAGGCGTTAAATGCAACAACGAAGGTGAATATTATTGGTGTAGATGCTGGTAAAGCAGATGAGTTAATTGCGAAATATCCATACTATGCTAAAGATACAGTAGCATCTGGTACTTATGGCATCGGAAGCGATGTTGAAACGGTTTCTGTTCTTGCGATGCTAGCTGTGAACAAAGATTTGCCAGAAGATGTCGTTTACTCGATGACAAAAGCAATCTACGACAATACCGATAAAATTTCTCATGACAAAGGCCGTCTTATCAAAGCTGAAACTGGGTTAGATGGTATCAGTATTGATGTTCACCCTGGTGCTCAAAAATACTTTGATGAGAAAAAATAATTAATTGAACATAGTAAGTGTATTTGCAATGGCCCTACGCAACACCACATTTTGGTCAAGTAGATGAATGTAAATACCTAACCATGGATAAGAAAACTATACTTTCTTTAAACATACAAAGGGGCTCGGATCGCGTAAAGCTTCGAGCCTCTTTTTCTTATGTTGAGAGGCAATGATTAAAAAGCGAATGGCTTTTAAAGTGGGGGAACGGATGTAATGCGAAAGAGGAAACTGTTTATAGTAATAACACTATTATGTATAGGCGTTATCACAATGATTTTTCTTCCTCTTCAAAAGGTATTCGCATTCACTGAAACACGCACAGACCATCCAATGATGTTCTACATACCAATTGTTAAGGATGATACATTTCGTATTAGATATACACATTCAATTCATAAATCAGATGTGCTTGAACATTACAAATGCGTCGAAAAAAATCGTATACAGATGCTTGGAATGGAATATGAGGATTTAGCGATTGGTATGCCAGGCTACGCAGAGAAAAATCAAACATTAACACAACGCGATGGCAAATATTATTTGCAATTTGACAATGAAATAATAGAAAATTTCACGATTTACATCGGGGATTTAGATTTAGATTTAGTATTGGATTACGAAGATTATGAATATGATTTAAAAAAAGATTTACAAAGGGGAAAATCCTATTTATTTGAAGTGAAACAACTATCACTTTATGACCAATGGAAAGGAGTTAGGATGAAATGACGAAACAACATGAACCGAACAAAGAAGTAAAAGTAGAAGAATTTGAACAAATTTCTGCTGAAGAGCAACAAGCCATACTTGAAAAATATGATATCGAATCGAATGTACGTACAATAACTGGGATCATGAAGCATGTAATTTTCTTTGGATTGTTAGCATTTTCATTGTTTCAATTGTACACTGCGATCTTCGGACAATTTACAGCACCAATTCAACGTACTGTGCACTTAGGTTTTGGTTTAGCACTGATTTTCTTGTTATTCCCAGCTCGAAGAAAGGCACCGAAGCATAATATTGCGTGGTTTGATTATATTTTAGCATTATTATCCGTAGTAGTAGGCTCTTATTGGACATTGAATTATGCAGAGCTTGTAAATCGTAATGGTACTATTACACAGTTAGATTTTTTCGTCGGCTTAATAGCTGTGGTACTGGTTCTTGAGGCGGCTCGACGGGCAGTGGGTTTACCAATCACGATAATTGCAATAGGTTTCCTGATTTATGCTTATTTTGGACCATACTTCCCAGCGTTTATGGCGCATCGAGGACAGGATATAGAAAGTATTGTCAACCTTATGTACTTTACGACAGACGGTATTTTAGGTACACCAATTAGTGTATCCGCGACATTCATTTTTGTGTTCTTATTATTTGGGGCCTTTCTTGTGAAAACTGGTGTTGGGCAATACTTCAACGATTTAGCAGTAGCATTTGCAGGCAAATTAATTGGTGGTCCAGCCAAAGTTGCTGTATTCTCAAGTGCCCTACAGGGAATGATTTCTGGAAGCTCTGTCGCGAACGTAGTAACTTCGGGTTCGTACACAATACCGATGATGAAAAAACTAGGCTATCGAAAAGAGTTTGCTGGTGCTGTTGAGGCAGCAGCGTCCACAGGTGGACAGCTTATGCCGCCTATTATGGGTGCTGCAGCGTTCTTAATGGTAGAATTCATTGGTCGTGGAATTACTTACTGGGATATTGCAAAAGCAGCAGCAATCCCTGCGTTGTTATACTTTACGGGAATTTGGATTATGACACACTTTGAGGCAAAACGTGTTGGCTTACTTGGTTTACGTGATGACCAAATGCCAGACCGTAAAGAAGTGTTTAAGAAAATTTACCTATTATTACCGATAGTTGCAATTATCATTTTAATGTTAACGGGTACGCCTGTAATGCACGCTGCGCTATACGGAATTATTATTTCGATTGGGGTGGCGATGTTCAACAAGGATACACGTTTAAAACCTAAAGATATTATTGATGCATTAGTTGAAGGAGCGCGTACAGCACTTGGTGTAGTAGCTGCTACAGCCTGTGCGGGTATTATCGTAGGTGTAGTTGTAAAAACGGGCTTAGGATTAAGTTTAGCCAATAGCTTAGTAGCTTTAGCTGGTGGTAGTATTATTTTAACACTTGTATTCGTTATGATTGCTTCACTTATCCTTGGAATGGGTGCACCGACAACGGCAAACTATGTTATTACATCAACAATAGCAGCACCAGCCATTGTGGCGTTGTTATCACCGAACACACCACAGGAATTGGTGCCAGTTGTTGTCCTATTGTCAGCGCACTTCTTTGTATTTTATTTTGGTATTATCGCAGATATAACGCCTCCTGTAGCACTTGCGGCCTTTGCTGCATCTGGTATTTCGGGAGGAGACCCTATTAAAACGGGTGTCAATTCTGCAAAGCTTGCGATTGCAGCTTTTATCATACCTTATATGATCGTGTTTTCACCTGCGTTACTGATGATCGATACAACAATTCCGCAAATTTTATGGGTAGTCTTTACAGCTGTTACGGGTATGGTGGCTATCGGTGCAGGGGTAATAGGTTTCTGGTATCGGAAAATGCTATGGATTGAACGTATTATTGCCATTGCAGCTGGTTTATTACTCATTTATCCAGAGAAATTCTCTGATTGGACTGGCTTAGCTATCTTTATTGTTCTGGTAGTTATTCAATATCTTACACAGCATAAATTTGGTGGAAATGGTGATGAGGTATCAAAGAGCGTAACGGCATAATAAGCACAAATAGGGCGTCTCAGAGGCATATCTGAGACGTCTTTGTTATATGATCTAAAAAAGAGATTGAATTTATATTTATTATGCATATAATGCATTAATTGTTGATTTTTTATAAAAAACTATTGTATAATTCTTTTATCAGAAAATTCAATTAATAATGGAGGTGAAAACATGACAAAGGTATTAAACTCAAAATTTGAAACTTACTTAATGGATCAAGAGCCTGTATTTCAAACAAACGATGAAAAAAATGAGGAGCATATAACACTCGTACATCATGAAGAATATCCAGAGGGGTTTTTTACAAGTTTATAAAAGACATTTTGGGCTGTGATAAAAGTGAAAAACCTTTTAACACAGCCTTTAATGTTATGGTAAGGTCACATTTTTCTAATTTAACTACATAAAATATTTTATAGCATAAAATGAGTGGGTTTTTAGGTAATTGATCACTTTTCTTATCGAGCTATGCAGCATGAAATGGTGATTTATTGAATGGATAAGGTACTTATATCATATTTACTTTTATGAAAAGCTATCATGTATAATGTGAAGAAAAAAGTTATATAGAGGTGTAGTTATGATAAGTGCGGCAACGCTAGCAGATACAATGTATCAATGGTTTGAACATTTTCATAGTAATCCGGAGGTAAGCTGGAAGGAGTTTGAAACAACCAAAAAAATTGCGTCTATTCTGGATGAATTAAAGGTAACGTATCGTTTATTAGGTGATGTGCCAGGGCTACTTGCTGAAATCGGTACAGGTGATGAAATTGTTGCGGTACGGGCAGATATTGATGCGTTATGGCAAGAAGTTGATGGTAAATGGCAGGCTAATCATTCATGTGGTCATGATGCGAATATTACGATGGTACTAGGAGCTTTACTACTACTTAAAGATCTTCCATTACAGCATCGTATTCGCTTTATTTTCCAACCAGCAGAAGAGGTCGGGAATGGTGCATGTGCAGCCTTTGACCGCGGAGCAGTTGATGGTGTGTCGCATTTGTATGGTGTTCATTTAAGACCCGTAGAAGAGCTTCCGCTAGGAAAAGTGTCACCTGCCATCCATCATGGAGCAGCGTATTTCTTGGATGGAACGATTCGTGGTACTGATGCACATGGGGCAAGACCTCATCAAGGAAAAAATGCCATTGATGTCATTATGGCTATCCAACAAATGTTAAATAGTATTCATTTATCACCATTTGAGCCGCACTCTGCAAAATTAACGAAGATTGTTGCGGATGGGGGGAGTACAAATATCATTCCTGGGTCTGCTAGTTTTGCCATGGATATTCGTGCTCAACGAAATAATCAACTTGAGTTACTTCGTAGCCGTATTGAATTTGGTCTGAAATCAATACAGCAACAGTATGAAATTGAGATGAATTGGAAATGGATTGACTTTACACCAGGGGCAGAAGTTTCACCAGTTGCTGCCCGTTTGGCGAAAAATGCTATTATTGAAACACTGGGTGCTCAACATCTAGCTGAAGAAATTACAACACCGGGTAGTGATGATTTTCACTTTTATACAGTGAAAAAGCCAGAGTTAAAAGCGGCAATGATTGGTATAGGTGCCAATTTAGTTCCGGGATTACATCACCCTAAAATGACTTTTGAACGCAGTGCATTAATCGATGCGTCGAAAGTGCTAGCTTGTGTGTTAGAGAAAAAGCCAGATTGAAAAATATTTGTTAGAAAGAGGCTGTATTAAAAGTATATTATTACTTTTGATACAGCTATTTTTATACGAAATGCATAAATATACGACGTTTTGAATTGCTTGTAAAAGCTATTTGGAAACGTTTTTTTTCGCTTTAACAGTCATAATTGCTAGAGAAGCATAAATTTTTTGCGTTGACTTTATATTTTTTGAATATTAAGCTAAAAATCGTAAAAAAATATTTGCGTCTTTAAATTTTTAAGTGGGTTATTGGTGCAAAAAAAGGGGATGGGATGATGATGAAAAAGGATATTAGTGCAGGATGGGCACTTTTGACTTTTGCTATAATGATTTTTACAATGCTTCTAACAGTAGTTGTATTAGAGCAAAGTCCACATGTACCACTGATTGTGGGAACAACTGTAGCAGCAATTGTTGCCAAAAAACATGGTTTCAAATGGATAGAAATCGAAGAAATGATGTATAAAGGGATTCGCTTAGCATTGCCTGCCATTGTCATCATCATATTAGTAGGTTTGACAATCGGAGCATGGATCGGTGGCGGAGTTGTTGCCACAATGATCTTTTATGGCTTAAAATTAATTTCACCAGCATGGTTTTTAGTAACGATAATGCTGTTATGTGCAATTGTCTCACTAGCAATTGGTAGCTCTTGGTCAACGATGGCCACTATCGGTGTTGCCGGTATGGGTATTGGTTTAAGTATGGGAATCCCTGCAGCTATGATTGCAGGAGCAGTTATTTCTGGCTCATATTTTGGTGATAAGATGTCCCCATTATCTGACACAACAAATTTAGCGGCAGGTCTAACGAATACAGACTTGTTTGATCATATAAAACATATGCTTTATACAACGATACCAGCATTAATCATTGCGCTTCTTGCTTTCGGGTTTATGGGCAGAAGCTTCGCAGATGTGTCGATGAACTCTGAAAAAATTATGACAACACTTGACGTGATGGAAAAAAGTTTTGTTATTTCACCATGGTTATTGCTAGTTCCTATTGGTGTTATTGTAATGGTTGCGAAAAAGGTGCCAGCAATTCCAGCATTAGTTATTGGGATAGTATCAGGCTTCTTGCTACAAATCTTTGTACAGGGCGGAACACCTACAATGGCCGTTCATGCATTGCAAGAAGGATTTGTAATATCCACAGGTAATGATATGGTGGACGAACTATTTAATCGTGGTGGCTTAGATTCTATGATGTATACGGTTTCAATGACAATTGTTGCCATGACATTTGGTGGGGTGTTGGAATATTCAGGCATGTTGAAGGCGCTTATGGATGTTGTTATAAAATTTGCGAAATCTACAGGTAGCCTTATTGCTTCAACGATTGCTGCATGTATCACGACGAACGCTACTTGTTCTGAGCAATATATTTCGATTGTTGTTCCTTCGCGAATGTTTAGTGATGTTTATCAAAAACGTGGCTTGCATTCCAAAAATTTATCTCGTGCATTAGAAGATGGTGGGACGCTAACATCGGTATTCTTCCCGTGGAATACATGTGGAGTATTTATACTTGCAACATTAGGAGTAGGGGCAATGGAATATGCACCATATGCTATTATTAATTTTGTAGTTCCGATTATTTCCATTATTTATGGGTATGTAGGATTTGCGATTGTTAAGATGACCCCTGAAGAAATTGAAGCAGCTGAGCAACACAAGAAAGACACACAAGAAAATGATGTGAATAATATGGTGGCAGCAGAAAATTAACTAATTATTCCTATCACATAGGTATATTCGCTACAGGCGGACGCTTTCCGTGGGCAAGCACCAAGCCGCTTCCTTCGTTACACTCAGTCCAGGGTCTCGGTTCGCTTGCTTTCCCGTAGGAGTCGCCGCCTTACGCTCCTACTAAAAATGTTCGTGTTTCTTTATAGAAAAATGATTTATCTATTTCTAGGTTTGCAAAAGATGGTTGTAATAGACAAAGGGGCTTGCTAAAGAGCCCCTTGTCTTAATATTTAAAGTTTTTAATAAGTTCCGAAATTCAACTCATAGATTGTGCGAGGACGACCTTGTTGGTGGGGCATCTCTTCTCCAACTACTTTCGCGTAGCCTTGGTCAACTAATTTTTTTATAATGCGTTCAGTTGTTCGGCGAGAGACTTGTAGATATTCAGATAGATTAGAAGATGTAAATTGAGCAGACTGTCTTTCTCGGCTGAAATTTATGATTTTAGAAAGATTGACTGGACTTAAATTTGTTTGCTTTGCCATTTGCAAAATGTAAGGATCATTTGTTTTTAAGGAAATTTTGGCTTCACCATTTGGAAGAGGACCTACTAGATTTTTATGTTCATCTAGTATATAAATTTCAAAGGGCTTGGTGAATTTTAGAGCGTATTTTGCATTTTGAGCTGCTTCAAAAATCGAATGACCGTAGCCAAATGCAAGCTTAAATGGTTTTTCTATTTGCTGTAGCAGCTTTTGTAAATTTTCCTTTTCGAACGCATTTTGTAAATGTCCAGCAGTTGTATAAAGTTCAAAATAATTAGGCGAAATTTGCTTATAGGTTGAATGTGTAGCAGCCGTTATATGATTTAAAATAGATGCGTGGAAATCGTTATCTTCCTGCATGTCTAATAGTCCGACAGCAGCTTTGACTGATTCGGATTTTGTAAGTAAAGATTGTGATTTTGTTTCTTCTATGCATTGAATAATGGAGCTTGATGCATCCAACATACGCATTGCTGGGATATTCAAAGCCTGTAATTCATCGAACACACTATGAATACTTGTTATAACGAAATCAATGCTCTTTGCTTGCCAAAGTGTTAGATGTTTCTGCAAAATATCATGCGGTGCTTCTGCAAGTGAAATAGGGTAGACGTAAGGATTTTTCCCGCTATATTCTATATCAGAGAGAACGTTATCTACAAATTTTGGATTCATAACATCAATGGCTACTCTTTCAAGAGAGATTGCGTGATTGGCTATAAGTGATAATAATGTTGTAGAAATAGCAGTTTCATCTTGTTTTATATAATTCCAAGGGATTGGCAATGTTTCAAGTAATGATTGAGCATGTAGATATGGTAGCGTTCCTCCCAACAAAAGTGCATCGCAAGGTTTAATTTGCTTCAATAGCGTTGGCGCATCAGAAGGCTGATCGTAAAGATAAAATTCTAATTGAACATCCTCTATGTTTTGTGCGATACTAAGTATACGCTTTTTAAACGCTTTAGAGCATAGTACTGCAATTTTTGTAGACATAAACATCATTCCTTTTTTATATTTTTAAGCAATTAACGACGTATTAACGACAACTATAAATTATACAGGAGTTTGATATGAAATGAAAATTCAACAAGTAGAAATTTTTGCAATTCATTTACCACTAATTGATCCATTCATCATTAGTTATGCTACATATGATACAATGCCCTCCATCATTTTAAAAATGACGACTGATACTGGCATTGTAGGGTATGGTGAAGCGGTACCGGATGAACATGTTACGGGGGAATCATGGGAAAGCACTTATGCTGTACTCAAGCACCAACTAGTACCTGCTATTATTGGTGAAAACCCAATGGCATTCGAAAAAATTCATGATAAGATGGACCAAATGATTAAAGGTGTACCAGCAGCAAAAGCGGCTATTGACATTGCTTGCTTTGATATTGCTGGTAAAGCATTACAAGTGCCAGTCTATCAACTTTTAGGTGGTCGCTATCATGAGAAATTCCCTATTACGCATGTACTAAGTATTGGTACACCTGAGGATATGGCTGATGAGGCAGCTAAGCGTGTTGAAATGGGCTATGAATCTTTTAAAATGAAAGTGGGTACTGAAGTAACACGTGATGTTGCCCGCATAAAAGCTGTACGTGAACGTGTGGGAGAAAACATTGCTATCCGTGTAGATGTAAATCAAGGGTGGGGGAATGCCTCTACAACGCTACAAGGCTTACATGCATTAAAGGATTTAAACCTAGATTGGTTAGAACAACCTGTAGACAGTGAAGATATTGACGGAATGGTAGAAATCAAGGCAAAATCGACTACTACTTTAATGATTGATGAAGGACTTCGAGGCGTACGCGAAATGCGTGAAATTATTGCTAAGCGTGCAGCAGATAAAGTAAATATCAAGTTAATGAAATGTGGAGGCATTTATCCAGCTATGAAACTAGCAGTAATGGCCGAAATGGCAGGTATGGAATGTCAAATAGGATCAATGGTTGAGTCGTCTGTTGGCTCGGCAGCAGGTTTCCATGTAGCTTTTTCAAAAAAAATAATGACAAGTGTTGAATTAACAGGTCCTCTTAAATTCTCTAAGGACGTTGGTAATTTACACTATGATGTACCATTCATCTGTTTAACAGAAAAACCTGGTTTAGGTGTAGATGTAGACGATGAGGTAATTAAAGAATTAAGTGAATTCTCAACAATTGTAACAGCCTAAGGAGGCGGCGAGATGGACAAGATGTATGAAGGACTGCTCGGTGAAACGCCGTTTTTCGTTACACAATTACGAATAGAGAATTTACAAGTGATTGAGAGATTACAACAAGAGGTCTATGAATCATTACATGATCGAAGTATATTACAGCCTCTTAGTACTGAGGAATTTGAGTATATTTTAAACGGGAACGGTTTGATGATAGGAGCATACGTGGCAGACGAATTGATTGCCTTTAGAGCGCTATTAAATCCCCCTATTGATGACGAACATCTAGGCTATGATTGCGAAATTGCTGAGGCACAATTTCATCGAGTATTGTATCAGGAAATATCGAATGTTTCCCCAAAATATCAAGGTTTTGGTTTACAAAAAACGTTAGCAAAAGTTGTGATGAATCATATCGATTTAACAAGTTATAACTATGTTTGTTCGACAGTGAAGCCTTATAATATAGCGAGTTTAAAAGATAAATTTTCGCAAGGACTAGTTATAAAGGGATTAAAGATTAAGTATGTTGATAAATTACGATATATCTTTTATAAAGATTTACAACATGAACAGCCCGCTTTCACAGAAAAAAAGACTGTATCGATGGGTGATACAGAGGGACAGCAAATGCTATTGAAGCAGGGCTATTTAGGAACATCCATTTATGAAGAACAACATGATTGGTTTGTTGTATATGAAAAATAGCGATGAGCTATTGATTCTTAAATCGAAAAGTGCCACATTCATATGTGGGTGCTAAGACTAACTAAAAAAGCCTTATCTTTTACGAAAGTGAGAGGTAAGGTTTTTTGTTATTTCTTTAATGGGCAAAAACCACAAGCCATTAAGCCAGGAACGTCCTTTGAAAAGCAACAAGATTTACGTACAGGTACATTTACCAAATTAGTCGGGCTTTGGCCACCGGTATATTCAACCCACCATGATTTTTGTGAGAAGCGAGCCCATGTTTTGGGATTCTCCAATATTTCAATATCCTCCATTGCCTGATCGGCGAGGCCAGGATTAGATAATAATATATGATAATGCCACAGTAGATACCCGAAGAAATTCTCCCAAATTGTAAGCGGAGAAATGGAAGTTACTTTACGTAGCTGTTGAACAATAATATGCCCATCGTACAAAATTTTCTCAATGACCATCTGACGTTCATCCTCGTCCACATAACGCCAATCAGTTGGATTGACGAACATTGCGACGGTAAAACTATTGAATTCTTTTGTTGCATCAAAACGGATTTCAATCGGTTTACCATCCCAAACCTCATCATAGGCTGCAAGCATGTAAAGCTGCATGGCGAAAAACATACCATAACGGCGAGAGAAGTGGGAAATGGCAGCAGTTTCAGTCGCGGCATCTGTAATACCCATCATTAAATTTAAAAAATCAGGATGGTAAAAGTCTTTATGTATATCAGCCAATGTAAATAATGCTCGTTTTGGTTCTGTTGTATAAATGCTATAGGAATTGAGTTGTCTTACTTGATCCATTGTTAAAGCTGGCATTGTCATCACCTTTTCTTTTCACTTTATGCTATAAAAGCCATCTTCTATATGAGGTTTATTTATATTGGCAATCGGAAGCTTGCTGAACAAAATTATAACCTCCGAATGCAATCATGCTGATACGTAATTGTTAGTCATTTATTCTTATTATAAGTTATTCATTATTGCTTCACAAATAGTATGGAGTGTAGTAAAGTGTATTAAACATATATGAAAGGTAGGTTTTCGGATGATTCAGTCGCATGTGATTCCAAGGCCGCTTGTCCGACTTAATCAGTGGATAATTATTTTGAGTATCATACTGACTTGGACAACAGGGGTTGTTTGGCTATTAGCAATTCCTTTAGTAGCAAATTTCCTTGGTGTTTTATGCAATTTCAATCCAATTATCAGACTTGGAAAGCAATTTTTGAAAAAGGCTCCATCCGCTTATATACCAGAGGATGCACAGCAACAAAAATTCAATTCTAGTATTGCAAGCTTCTGTTTAGCAGGTGGGTTTCTAGGTTTCTTTTTTCATTGGCAAATAGTAGGATATACATTTACAGCAGTGGTAGCTATTGCCTCATCAGTTGCAATTGCAGGTTTTTGTTTCGGTTTTTTTTACATTTTCAACTGAAGCAATGGAAGTATCGACGCTCACTTAAAAAGGCATTGTAGTCATTTGAAAAAAATTCTAAAAAAAATATTAGATAGTTGTTGACTTTTTAATTGATAATGATTATCATTATCGTATAAAGATTATTCCTCTTCTACAAAACGAGTGTAGAGAGGATGGACTTTAGCTACTTTTCTCCAGAAGTTTGCTAGTTCATGATAACGCTCCTAAAACCCCCCTCATTTTTTGGGAACGTGAAAATCTCAGAGCGACTTATGCCTATATGGATAAGTCGCTCTTTTTTTGATTGTCTATAGATAGGGGAATTAGTTAATCAGTAACAGGCTTGGTATAGTATAATAAATGAAATTTAATTAGAAATAAGTGGAGGGATAAATGAAGAAATATTTTATCATATTCCTCGTTGTTGTCGCCTTTTTAGCAAACCCATCTTCATCTAAAGCGGAGGTACAGTGGGACGGGGCACAAATTGTCAAGGGGCAAACGGGAAAAATGACCTTTACAAAAGATGTAAAAGTGTATAAGAAGAATGCAAACGGTACGTATAGCTCGATGACAGTCAAGCACAACAACTATTTCCGAGTTTATAATATAGAAAAGTATGATAATAAAACATTTTATTGGATGAGCTCGGGTTATCGTGTACAAGCAACGGATTTAGTTGTTTTTAAGAAAGTACCTCTGAATATCCGTGCTTCCTTTTATGATAATCCCGGCTATATCAACAGCAGTCGTCAGGGCCATAGCTATGGAGCACATTACCCAACTGAATATGTAGATGGAGCCTTTTATAATAAGATTTCTATTGGTGAAAACCTATATTACTCTTATTATGATTGGGACGGTAGTTCTATTGAGGACTATATTGATGGCGCGAATATTCGCATTGTCGAAACAACGAAAAGAGATAAGGGACTCTATATGTTAACAACTGATGCACAGGTGTTAGGCGCTCCAATGAATGGAGCAAGTGGGGTGGAGCGTTCAAAAGGAACTGCTCTCCAATCATTAGGACTTGAAATAAATGGATACCTTTGGGTGAAAGAGGGCTATATCCCTGTAACATTAATCGAGCCTGTGAAAAACTTAGGGAAACGTTATATTCGATATGGTGTGAATGTTGAAGGGAAAGGAAATCAAAAAGAGCTAAAACGTTTTGATGAAGGAATATTATTGACAGAAAATGATAAGACAGCTTGGATTGAGATAGATGGGGAAGTATATAGTGTACCGAAAAAAGTTCTAGCTACTATAAGACCGAACGAATCACCGATTATAACAACGTCTTTCTTGCCAAATGATACGCTTCAGCAGCTAGTATATCAGAATTATGCTACTCCAAACATTGTTTATAAGAAAACGACTAATAATCGCTTTGAAGCGCCAGCCTTAAAGTTCATTGACTACTATGAAACAGAAATAAACTTTAATTACGAAATGGATGGGAACAAATATGCATTTGAAAAGCCAGTTACAGAGGGCTCAAAAGTGACTAGAACGGGACATGGACGGAAACAAGAAGGGTTTGTTCGTGCCATTCATTACACGATTACAACACCAGCAGGGACGTTTAACAATGTTGTGGAAACGTCCCTTAATGAACTTTTTGCACCGGGCTATGGTTTCATCAGTGATGATTATGGCAACAAATTAACGTCTTATGAATAATAAATCCTTCATTTTTTGATGGAAGAGTGAAAATCTTAATAACAGAAAAACAGGTGTGGAAAAACGAAATGTTTTTCCACACCTGTTTGATTTTAGGGACTTATTAGACAGACCTTAATCTATGAAGATAACGATTGCTCGGTAGCATTCTTTTTACCGAGAAGCATCGTATAATAACTATGCAATAGCATGCCGATAATGATGACGCCAAGTCCGGCAATTGCAATTGGGTCTGGGAAGGCAATACCCAATAGTAGAACTTCTCCAATAATAACGAAAATAATTTCTGTTGATTGTGTAGCTTCAACAGCGGCTAGTTTGCCTTGATGATCTCGTACACGGTCGGTTGCAATGAAAAATAGAATGGTTGCGATGACACCTGAACTAATACCGACAAATAAGCATTGTAGAACTTGGGCTTTTGATGGGAGTCCAACAGTTACTATTGCATAAATCGCCATTACAATCCATGCAGGCATCGATGCAATCGTCATGCCAAGTACGCGTTGAAACGTATCGATGCGACCACCACAAACGTCCATCATTTTACGATTGCCTAGTGGATAAGCGAATGCTGCTACAACGACTGGCAAAATGCCGAGCAGCAAACTTTTTAGAGGAACCGACTGCGCTTGTGGCACTTGAATCAATAAAATACCGACTAGAATAACACATGAAATAAGTAATGATACGAGCGGTATTTTTTGGCGTACAGTTTTGTCTGCGATTACAGAAACGAAAAGGGGAGCGAGCAATACGCCTGCAACAATCGTAAACTGCCATGTACCAGAAACGAGCCAGCCTGGTCCGAATGCGGCTGCAAATGTGAGTGGTGCATAGAATAACACAAAGCCAATAAAGCTCCAAAGAAGCCATGCTATAGGCTGTGATTTCATTTCACCTGAAAGCTGTGAAAAGCCCTTTCGATAGAAGACGATAGCAAGTAAAAATGGCAACATGAAGAAGTACCGTAAAGATGCGCTCCATAGCCAACTACCTCCCTGCATTTCCATTGCGTGATTCAAAATAAACGTTACGGCAAAAAAAAGTGAAGCTAAAATGCCTAATGCAATTTCTTTCATAACAATATCACCTCGATTTGAGTTAAACACTCTAACTCTTTATGTAATTTGAAAATTCAGTTATTAAAGTAAAAAAAATTACGAAGAAAGGGGAAACCTTCCTCCGTAGTGGACAAATATTTTGGTCATATTGTTTCAACCAATAGAAAAGGATAGTTTTTTATTTACCTTGCTGTTCAAAGAGCTGTACAATTTCAAGAATGACTTGTGAAGCTTTTTCCATCGTCTCTCCGGATACATATTCGAACTTACCGTGCATATTTTCGCCACCTGCAAAAATATTCGGCGTAGGTAAGCCCATATAAGAAAGTTGTGAACCATCAGTACCCCCACGAATCGGAAGTGTATTTGGTTCAATATCTAATTTTTCCATTGCAGTACGTGCGATGTCAACTATTTCTTTTACAGGCTCAATTTTTTCACCCATGTTATAGTATTGATCTTCAATAGAAATGCTTAACGCATCTTCACCATACTGCGCTTGAATTTTGCTAGCCACATCCAGCATTAATTGTTTTTTCGTTTCAAATTTTTGGCGGTCATGATCACGTACGATGTATGAAAGCTCCGTATGTTCAATAGATCCTTTGAAGTTCATTAAGTGAATGAATCCTTCGTAACCTTCTGTTTTCTCAGGTACTGCATCAAGAGGCATTTCGTTTTGGAAGGCGATTGCCATTGTGATGGAATTAACCATTTTATTTTTTGCTGAACCTGGATGTACACTCGTTCCTTTTGTTATAACCTTTACACCTGCTGCATTAAAGCTTTCATATTGAAGCTCGCCAAGTGGTCCACCATCCATCGTATAAGCATAGTCAGCACCAAAAGCGGCCACATCAAATTTGTGTGGTCCGCGGCCAATTTCCTCATCAGGAGTGAAGGCCACACGTAATTTCCCGTGTTTAATCGTTGGATTATTCACTAAGTATTCCATTGCCGTCATAATCTCAGCAATACCCGCTTTATCATCAGCGCCCAACAGAGTTGTGCCATCTGTTGTGATTAGTGTTTGCCCAACGTAATTTTTTAGTTCAGGGAAATCAACTGGAGACATGACTAGATTTTCATTTAAACGAATGTCACCACCATCATAATTGTCGATACGCTGAGGGTTAACATTTGTGCCCGTAAAATCAGTTGCGGTATCCACATGGGCTAAGAAGCCGATTGTTGGAACATCTTTATCCGTATTAGCTTCCAACGTTGCAAATAAATAACCATTATCGTCTAATGTAATGTCTGTTAAACCGATTGTAGCAAGCTCATCTTTAAGCACATGTAATAAGTCAAACTGCTTTTGTGTGGAAGGCGTAGTTTCACTTGTAAAGTCTGATTGTGTATCAATTTTTGTATAGCGAATTAAACGTTCAATTACTTGTTCTTTCATTGCTATGGCCTCCTAAAGGTATATGTTGAGTAGGTGCCTGGCACTCAAACAATTCAGAATTGTTTGAGTGCCAGGCACCTTATTGTATCACTTTACTTCGGATTTCGGAATATTGAAGAATACTCAGTGCAATTAGTAGTTGCGCACTATAATATGTAAGCATAATAACTTCGTGTGAAAATGGTAAAGGTATTACAAATTTATTAATAGCTAAATAGGAATCTGATGCAATAAAAAGCAAGGCACCAATCGTTGCAAAAGTTGAGCCAGTGCGAATGGATGTCCAACCCATCATTAAAATAACAGAAATATAGGCAAGAACAGCAATGCTAAGCACTACTTCGCCTGATTTAAAGACTGTACCAGCAATCCACACCGCCATACTCCCACCGTATACAAGGAGGAAAATTCTAGCCCAAATTGGTACTTTTCGTTCGTTTGTTCCTGCAAACGCAAAAATATAAAAAATATGACCAATTAAAAAACTAGTTAATCCAAATAAAAACCAACGTAATGTATAGTCACCAATCATACAAAAAATAAGCCCAGTAATGATGAGGATCTGATATTTTTTTATGTGCGGTACTTTTTGTGTAGCAGCCAAAATAATAATTAAAATTATAGGTATGACCTTAAATATGAGTTTCAAACTCTCCGCAATGTGGGAAAAGAAAAAAATATAATAAAGACCGAGCACTGAAATACAAGTAATTAATATCTTTTTAGCCATTTTTTCACCTCCTATCACTAGAAATTCTCTTTTTGTGTTAGAATTCCTTTGTTTCTATAATATTTTTATGATTGAAACTTTTGCGTTATGTAATCGTAAATAAGTAAGACAGTAAGTGAAGAGAGGGTGAATAGAATGACCAAGCTATTGTTAGCTTCTGCAGTCATTGCACTAATTGCGAGTGTTTTATTAACACCGCTTATAACAAAAAAGCGAGAAGAAGGGCAGTCGAAAAAGGTTATAGGATACTTTTTCATCGGAGCCTTCATTCTAGGATTTATAGCAACTGGTATTACGCTATATGTTACGAAAATTGATGTGAACTGGCTTGTCTTTTGGCCAGCAATTACTTTACTTACATTAGGTGGTGCGCTGTTAGCGAGTGGCATCGAAAGGAAAGTTAAGGGCTTTTTATTTTTAGCAAGTCTAGTTGTAGCAGCCTATGTGCTATCAGCGCCTTTATGGAATGCAAATGATAAATTTAAATCAGCAGAAATGAAGGAAGAAGTTGAAATTAAACCTTTCGATGAGACGCAAACACCAGCAAGTGTACCGCCAAAGTTTGTCCGTAATAAAATGAAAAAGGCGTTTGGGCAAGTACCAAATACAAGTTATTATGAATTGGGACGTTTACAAATTCAAAAGGTAAACGGTGAGTATGTTTATATTGCGCCAGTTGAATTTTCAGGTTTCTTTAAATGGATGAATGGCGATACGACACCAGGTTACTTTACAATGAGTGCTACTGATTCAACAGATAATCCAAAATTTGTTGCACAGGAAATGAAATATATTCCTTCGGCTTATCTAAATAGTAATTTAGAACGTCATATGCGTTTGCAACATCCGTTCTTAATTTTTTATGGGGATGTACAGCTTGAGGTTGATGATGATGGTAAGCCATACTATATTCGCTCTTATGGAGAATTCATTTCAGCGCGTAATGGTTTTGATGTGCAAGGAATTGTGTTGGTCGATGCATTATCAGGGAAATCTGAGATTGTGAAGCTAGCAGACATCCCAGAATTTATAGATGGGGCGGTGTCACCTGAAACAGTAAGTCTACAAAATAGTTATTTCGGGAAATATGTACACGGTTATTGGAATAGTATGTTCGGGAAAAAAGATGTGAAGTTACCTTCAGATGAAGGGACTGAGTCGAATGTCAGCCCAATTTTCGATGAAGCAGGCGACATGTATTACTTTACTGATTTTACAAGTCCAAAAGAGGGCGTGGATTCGATGCTAGGTTACTCTTTAACGAACGCAAGAACGGGTGAGGCAACTTATTACACAGGTAACCAAGATGCGTCATATATGGATTCTCAAGGGGCACTACAAATTATTGAAAAGAAATTTATTGAGAAAAAATGGACAGGTGAAATGCCAGTATTGTATAACTTCTACGGTGAAGCAAGCTGGCTAACTGCAGTACTTGATGCAAATGGATTCCTACAAAACTATTTCATCGTATCGGCAGCCAACCCTGAAGTTTCAGCCTTTGCAACGACGCCAAAAGAAGCGTTAAAATTATATAAAACAGCACTTAGCCGTGGAGGAAGCACGGTCGAAGGCAGTTCAAAAGCCGAGGAGAAAGATGCAAGCGGAAAAGTGCTGCGTGTTTACAAAGAACGTCTAGGTGACTTTACTATAGTATCGTTTTTATTGGATAACGGTGAAAACTATTTAGTGAGTGCAGAAACTGAACCACTTGCGATTTATTTACAAGTAGGTGATGAAGTAATCCTGACCTATGGGGATACAGGCGAGCAATTTTTACCTGTTCGCACACTCATCATTAAAGGGCTACAATAATTAAAAAGACGATCAGCGCAATGAAGTTAGTTGCAATGATCGTCTTTTTTATACAGTTTGAGCATCAATGTAATGAAGCATTTTTTCTTTATGGTTCGTAAAAAGTGTTGAGGCATGATCATTTAGTGCTAAAGTTTGTTGAATACAGTCTTGTAGCAATTGATTTTCGTATTCAAAAGAAGGAGCTGCTTCTTTTTGTAAAATATACTCTAATAACAGGGCATGTAATACAACGACTTCAAGATTTTGAGTATTCGTAATGAATTTTAAATTTAGAATAGACGTATGTGAAACGAATTGATTGACGTAATCAACGGCATCTTTATAAATAGACACGTCAATATGATGTTCAAGTCGTTTTCTTAATAGCGTATACTCATTATTTAAGTCTTGAATTTTTAAAAATAAACCTTTTACACTTCTCTTATGCTGTTGTTCTAAGGTACGAGCAAGATCTTTATTGACATAGGACATTTGAACAAAACTCCTTTCGATATAGAGCTCCTCTACTTATATTAATGGAATTGTTGGAAAAGGAAAGAGTCTTTTCGTTTAATCTGTACCATAATTAAACATATCTATCAAGACCAATGTACTACTGATGACAGTGCTTTTTTTATAATAGAAAAAAGGTAAGGCTAGTATCATACAATAGTAACCTTACCTACATGAAGTTATTTCCAATTAAAACCTTTCTTTGCAAGGAAATCATTAATGAAAGGACGACGCTGTTCAATTAAAAAATCAGCCATCTGTTTTGTCCAATTGTCGATTTTTCTATTTGAAGATCGACTAGTATAGTACGCTGCCAGTGACTCGTTATAAGCTGGTAAGAGTTCTTCATATTTCTGTGAATTATATTCATTTTCATGCAGTACTGCTGCTACTGGTAAACGAGGTTTTACTTCATTGCGGCGAACAGGAACACCAATCGTTAAGCCAAACAGTGGGAATACGAAATCTGGTAGATTAAATAGATCGCTAATTTCCTCCGGCTTATTACGCACACCACCAATATAACAAATACCATATCCCATCGATTCAGCTGCAATTACGAAATTTTGCGCAAATAATGATACATCCGCTACTCCAACCAGTACGTTCTCTGCTGTATCGGCCACAATATCAACACCTTCTAATTTACCAGCCATTTGTAGTCGTTTAAAATCTACGCAAAAGACAAAGGCACCGCCGGATGTTTCGTATTGGCGTGGATTCCCAGATAGTAAACCTAATTTTTCCCTTTTCTCCTCATCTGTTACCCAAACAACACTATATGCTTGTACAAAATGAGATGTTGCAGCCATTTGAGCTGTGGCAATTAAATCTTCAACAATTTCTTTTGATATAGGATTCCCGTCGTAAATGCGAACGGAAGAATGATTACGTAATAATTGTTTAACCATCATAATTTCTCCTTTTTCCCTTGTATATATATCAAAAGCATATCACGCTTTTCTGGTAAAATCGAATAATTTCCATATAAACAATTGGTTAATATCTAGTTGAAAATATTTTTAAATAATTTGTATTTTGACTAAAGTATCTCGCAAAGTAAAATAATTTGTTAGATATAGCTTAAAAATTCTGAATAGTGTAAAATTATGTATGCGACTGATTATTTTGTTTATTCCTTGTTAAATTGGTGGGGTAATCCAAAAAAATGGGGTAAATAATCTAGTTGGAGTAAATACGAATGGGAGGAATAAAGAATGGAAGAAAAGTTAGCGAAAAAACTTCGTAATGAACAGCTACGAAGTAAAGTTGTAACAGCACAACAAGCAGCCTCTTGGATTAAGGATGGCATGGTACTTGGTATGAGTGGATTTACACGTGCTGGTGACGTAAAAGTGGTACCGCTTGCACTTGTAGAGAAAGCTAAAACAGAGAGCTTCAAGGTAGATGTATACACAGGTGCATCACTTGGACCAGAAGTTGACCAATACCTAGCAGAAGCCGGCGCTATTCGCAAACGAGGACCTTACCAAGCAGATTCTGGTATTCGTAACAAAATTAACAGTGGTGACATCGCGTATGTTGACGCACATTTGTCACACAATGCTGAACTCGTACGCCAAGGCATCATTGGACCAATCGATTTTGCCATTATCGAAGCGGCTGCTATTACAGAAGATGGCTTACTCATTCCGACAACTTCAGTTGGTAACTCTCCAATTTTTGTACAAGAGGCTGACCAAGTAATCATTGAGTTAAACGTAGCGCAACTTGATGCATTAGAAGGTATCCACGATATTTACGTGCCAGGTCCTCAAGGTAAGCGTGCACCAATTCCTCTGCAAAATGCATCGGATCGCCTTGGTACTATTGGTATTCCACTAGATTTAGATAAAGTAAAAGGTATTGTGATTTCAGACATCCTAGATGCACCATCAACAATTGTCCCGGCCGATGAAGAAACAGATATTATGGCTAACCATCTACTGAATTTCCTCCGCGAGGAAATTAAAGCAGGTCGTTTAACGACGAGCTTACGTCCATTACAATCAGGAGTCGGTTCAATAGCAAATGCTGTATTATTAGGATTCAAAGATTCAGAATTTGAAAACTTAGAAGTATATTCGGAAGTACTACAGGATGCAGTATTTAATTTAATTGATGCAGGTAAAGTAAGTTTTGCATCTGCTACTTCTATTACCCTGTCTGAAGAAGTAGGAAACCGTGTATATGGTAATTTTGAAAAATATGCTGACAAATTAGTATTACGGCCGCAGGAAATTTCAAATCAACCTGAAATTATTCGTCGACTCGGCTTAATATCTGTTAACACGGCACTAGAATTGGATATTTACGGTAATGTAAATTCTACACATGTATCTGGTACAAAAATGATGAATGGTATTGGCGGTTCAGGTGATTTTGCACGGAATGCACGTCTAGGTATTTTTGTAACGAAGTCGTACGCTAAGGGCGGTAAAATTTCAAGTATCGTGCCAATGGTGTCGCATGTGGATCATACGGAGCACGATGTAGATGTTATCGTCACAGAACAAGGTGTAGCAGATTTACGTGGTCTAGCACCAAAAGAGCGCGTTGGTCGCATTATTGATCATTGTGCACACCCTGAATATCGTGAACAATTATGGGCGTACTTTAATGCAGCAAATGAAGCAACAGGTGGTCACCAAACACCACATGATTTAGAAAAAGCATTATCTTGGCACGTGAATTTGGCGAAGAACGGCACAATGAAAGATCCATCCTTTGCAAAATAAAAAAGAAATGAAATAAGCCTTGAGGAAGACAAAATTGTCTCTCAAGGCTTTTCTTTTGATTATAATAAGCCAATCCATTTCCAGTAGGTCGCTGTGAATAAAAGTACCAAGAGGTACCCAATAATTGTTAATGGAATGCCTGATTTTAAGAAATCTTTCGTTGTAAAGGCACCTGTACCGTAGGCAAGCATGTTTTGGGGTGCGCTAATCGGTAATAAGAAACCAAAGCTAATCACAAATTGTTGGACTAACACGAAACCGACTTGATCGACATTTGCAGTTAACGTTGAAGCTAACACAATAAATACAGGAATCAATGCGGAAGCTAGACTTGTAGCACTTGCAAAGCCGAGATGAATAAGGATATTGAAAAGCGTAACAATCGCGATTGTTGCTAAAATTGGCATAGAATCAAGACCTAGTGAACCGAATACAGTATCTGATAACCATGTTGCACCTTTTGTATTCAGCAGCACTGTCCCCAACATAATTCCTACTGCGAAGACGATTATTGTCCCCCAAGGAATATGCGGCTCAACTTCTTTCCATGTATAAACGCCGATTTTTGGCATTAACAGGATCGCAATTGCAATAATTGTGACCGTTGTAGTATCGAATGGGTGAAGTTTGTCTTCTGTTGCCCAGAAAAATAAAAGTACTATCGATGTTATGATTAACCGAATCTCAGGTGCCTTTAATGGACCCAAATCTGCAAGTTGTTTTTTAATTACATCTTTACCGCCTGCAATATTGCTTGTCTCAGGTTTAATTAAAGTAATCATAATGAAGAATAGAGCCACCGACATAATGATGGAGAATGGTGCTGCGTAAAGTAACCAAGCACCCCAAGAAATATCTACACCGAACTGTTCTTTGATAAAGTTCAAGGCAACCATATTTTGGGCTGCGGCTGTTTTAATGCCGATATTCCAAATGGAAACTGCTTGGACAGATGTAATAACGAGTAAAGCGGCCAGGCGACTATCTCGTGGTAAGCCAAATGCTGCTACCATGCCAAGCAGTATTGGTACGACTGCACCAGCACGTGCTGTAGCAGAGGGTACGAAGAATGCAAGTACGATCGATACTAAAATAGCACCGAATACAATTGCCTTCGTTTTTGTTCCAACTAGCGATAAAATCCATAAAGCAAGCCGTTTGTGTAAATTAGTGATTTGCATGGCTGCGGCTAAGAACAGAGCGGCGGCTACTAGTGCAACCGCAGAGTTACTAAATCCGCTTAATGCCATTTTTAATGCATTGGAAGTACCTAAATCTATTGTGGGATCTTCCATTGAAGGGGCCAGTCCCAGCATCACTGTCACAAGCGCAATTATCATGGCGGAACTGACAGGATACGATACGGCTTCAGTTACCCAAAGGATGACTGCGAAAGCTAAAATCGCTAAAGCACGTTGACCTGCCACGGGTAAGTCGCCACTATTTGGTAAAAAGGTAATAATAATTAGTGCGGCAAATGCTAGGCCTATCCAAAATGGCTTTAAATTGCGTTTAGGTGCTGCTTTTTCGAGAGTAGACATACTAATACATCCTTTCTAAAGATAAATATGACCTTAGTTTCTCATAACATCGGTTAGTTAAATGTATTTTTTAAGAAAGTAATTTTGTCTATTTATTGTAAAAAGTAAATGAATGTAAAAAACGCTCTGTTTGTAGCGGTAATACGTGATAACGAGAAAATAGACGGTCACAAAAAATACAATAATACCCAATGTGATAGGGTTATTTTTTATTAAAGGCAGCGGTTACTTTAGGTTCGGTACCTTGTATCAGTCGTTTAATATTTTCAATATGTAAGACAAGTGCTATGCCAAAGAGTACAAGTGCAATTATTGTTGGCCCTATTCCTGGAATCCATAAATAAGTCGCTGTACAAAATACAATATAAAATTCTAGTACTCCAACGATTAAATAGTTAGTAGCAAATGATAAAATGACAAATAGTATGAGTGCAAATAGCCCAATTTTCCAGTCGACGGCAAGTAAAATCCCTATAATCGAAGCAGTCCCTTTTCCCCCGTTGAAGCCCATATGGAATGGGAAATTATGACCTAATATAACACCCGCTGCAATTGTATAGGTTAAGAGCCAAATTTGTACGTCAGTTAAATGCGAAGCGTCAGCTAAATATAGATGCACCCCAATAATGGCGGCAACGCCTTTACCAATATCGATAAGCGCTACTAATAAACCGTATTTCCAACCGAGCGAAAGTGTTGCGTTGGAGGCACCTGCATTGCCATGCCCAGCTTTTTTTAAATCTACCCCCGATAAAAATTGCGCTACTTTTGAGCCGTGAAGACAGCCAATGAGATAGCCAACAATAAGAAAAATTATCAAGGCTTTTACCATAAAAATACTCCTCTCAAAAAATATATTTTAATGTAGTGTATGTGTTCATATTACGCAAAGGAACAGACAGAAGTTTCAGAAAAAATGAAATTTTAGTGTTGACAGAAAAAAACTCTATGTTTATACTGTGTAACAACGATGGAAATTGAATCACATACTCTTATCAAGAGCGGCGGAGGGATAGGCCCTATGATGCCCGGCAACCAGTGAGTAACCTACTTGCTAAGGTGCTAATTCCTACAGATTCTTACTTGGATCTGGCAGATAAGGGGAGGAAAACTTGCAACCGCAACCCTCTTCTTAACTGAAGAGGGTTTTTGTTTTCTACAGAAAATCCTCCTCATCTCCGGTACCATCGTAAAAAAATAACCATTTTAGGAGGAACAAAAATGACTAATTTTAAACCAGAGACATTACTACTACACGGAGGCCAAGAGCCAGACCCAGTCACAGGCTCTCGTACAGTCCCAGTGTACCGTTCAACAGCTTTCGTATTTAAAGACACTGCTCATGCGCAACGTCTTTTCGCTCTAGAAGAAGCGGGCAATATTTATACACGTATTACAAACCCAACTGTCGACGTTTTTGAAAAACGCATTGCTTTATTAGAAGGTGGGACAGCAGCAGTAGCATTTTCATCTGGTGCAGCGGCTATCGCATTTTCGATTTTAAATGTTGCGGGTGCAGGCGATGAAATCGTTGCAGCAAGTTCTTTATACGGAGGCACATATAACTTACTAGCAAATACATTACCAAACTACGGTATTAAAACTATTTTTGTAGATGAAACAAACCCAGAAAATTTCCGTTCAGCTATTAACGAAAAAACAAAAGCCATATTTGCTGAAGGATACGGCAACCCAAGCTTAAAAGTATTAGATGTTGAAACAGTTGCTAACATCGCACATGAAAATGGCTTACCTCTCATTATCGATAGCACATTTGCTTCTCCGTATGGCTCTACACCAATTGATTTTGGTGCAGATATTGTCGTCCACTCAGCAACAAAGTGGATTGGTGGTCACGGCACAACTTTAGGTGGAGTTGTTGTAGATGCAGGGAAGTTTGACTGGACACAAGGAAGATTCCCTGGCTTTACAGAGCCAGATGCCTCCTACCATGGTATACGTTACGGTATCGATACAGCAGCGGCTGCATTTGCCACAAAACTGCGCGTGCAATTACTGCGCGACTTCGGACCAACCTTAAGCGCTGATGCTGCATTTAACTTTTTACAAGGTTTAGAAACGCTTCATTTGCGTATTCCTAAACACAACGAAAATGCATTAGCTGTAGCTGAATATTTACGTAACCACCCATCCGTGGAGTATGTAAATTACAATGGTTTAGAAGATTTCGCTACCCATGATTTAGCGAAGAAATACTTGAAAAATGGCTTCGGTTCCGTGCTTACATTTGGCATTAAAGGTGGACGTGAAGCAGGGCGCAAACTAATTGATAGTGTCAAATTATTCTCACACGTAGCGAACGTAGGGGATGCAAAATCATTAATTATTCATCCAGCATCTACTACACACCAACAGTTATCTGCTGAAGAATTAATCCAGACTGGGGTATCTGAGTCGCTTATTCGCTTATCTATTGGCTTGGAAGCAATAGAGGATATTATTGCTGATTTAGAACAAGCTATTGCACAAGTAACTGCAGCTCAACAAGAGGTAGAAGCATAATTCTTTACAAAATATGATTCAGATATTGATGCTTGCGTGTTGTAACGTTTACGTATTTTCTCATGTGAAAAGCCTCATTTGGCAATGCGTAAACGTTACTACATAAAGCGTGCACCTCATTCGGTAACTAATCTGAAATTTCAAACAAGTAATACCTAGTAATTTTATAAGTATTATTGACATCGTTAAAGTCATGCTATATACTAGGGATTAAGTTAAAGGTTCGAGGGCTACCAACCAAGAACGACAGTGAATATATATACAATCACATCTTATCTCATTCGATAGATGTTCATTGATAGGGCTTTTAGAATCAAAGGCTCTGTAAAAATAGTACACATCCTATTAACAGATAGTTGATGTGGTCGATGAAATTTATTACGATTAACATTGTTTTCATAAGTGCTCCCCACTTTTGAATATATAGCGGGATAAGAGTGTAGTAGCATAGCCAGCTACTATACTCTTTCCTAAAAAAACGGATCGAAAAAGGAGTGTTTGAAATGGGAAATGTTTATAGTGCACAAAACGTCGCGTCTTATTTTATTTACGAGTTAAATGAGTGTCATGAGTTTGTCAACAACATCTCTATTCAAAGCTTACTGTCGATCGTCGAAAAAAAATGGCATCAAACTTTTGGCCATACTGCTTTTAAGGAAACGGTGCACACGAAAGAAGGAAGCTATGCGGTGCGAGAGGTTTTCGAGAGCTATCAAGCGTATGGTACAAATCATATTTCACTACCAGCAACAGAGTATTACTTAAGATATGGTACATTTCAATTAGTTGAGCGTACATATCCAATACCAAACTTTACACAAGAAGAAGAGATTCTTGTGCAAGTAGCTTTAGCTCATTACCGATATTTGTTGTTAACAAAAGTAAGCTAATTCTCCCTTATATAAAATCGGCTCATTCTCTACTGCTATAGGGAATGAGCTTTTTTTGCAAATTAGGCTAATTAAATCGAAACAGAAGTGATTGTTACGCTACATGTATTTATTTTTGATGAGGAAAAAGACATCTCTGTTAGTTCTAAACTTTGTACGTGTGTAAAGGGAAAAATATTTGTTACTATCTTACAAAAGAACAATTCTATATTACGTCTTTACATACATATATATAATAGAAGAAAGACGTAATTTTTTTATAAAGCAATCGTCGATTTTTGTTCAATAATTATAGAATAACTGAAAAAACGTATAATAAAGGGAATGAAACCGATTTCTTTTGCACGTCTAGGGAAAACAAATGTCCATCCTAGAAAGATTTTTCTTGTGTAAAGTATTTATTTACGTTACAATTTTCTTTAAGTTGAATTTTGAATTATTTGAATTTGTGTGAGGCACAGATTTTTAACTTCATTAAAACCGCGGAAGTGTACGTTGGAGGGAATAACAGGAATGGCAACTATAAAGGCAGCAATATTAGGATTTGGAACAGTAGGTCAAGGTATTTATCATATTTTAAATGAAAAGCGAGTAGAGCTTAAAAATAAATTAGGTATAGAGTTAGAAGTAGCGAAAATTTTAGTTACAGATGCTAGCCGTGAACGCGTACCCGGTACAGCACATTTGATGACAACAAGTATGGATGAAGTTTTAGCAGAGTCAGGTATGCAGGTTGTTTTTGAAGCAATCGTCAATGAAGAACCGGCTTTTGGCTATTTGAAGCGTGCTGTTGAACATAAATGTCATGTGATTACTGCAAATAAAGTGATGTTTGCGAAGCGTGGTTTAGAGCTGCAAGAACTTGCTAAAGCAAATGGTGTCTTTGTTGGCTTCGAGGCAACAACAGCTGGTGGTGTACCTGTTATTAAAACGATGAAAAATATTTTGCTTGTGAATGATGTAAATCGTATCCAAGGAATTTTAAATGGTACATGTAACTATATTTTAACGAAAATGCGAGCAGAGGGCTGGTCTTTCGATACTGCTCTAATAGAAGCACAAAAATTAGGATATGCAGAGGCAGATCCATATAATGACGTATCTGGTCAAGATGCCTTCAAAAAACTAATGATTTTAAGTGCTTTAGCATTTGGTGAGCAACCAGATTGGGCTAATGTTGAAGTCATTGGTATAGATAGTATTTCGGCACAGCAAGTAAAAGAAGCATATGAAAAAGGCTTACGTTATCGCCATGTGGCAGAGGTTGAAAAGCTCGTTGATGGTAGTGTGGTAGCAAAGGTTGGCCCGCAATTAGTAGATAAAGAACATCCACTTTACCCAGTTGACGACGTTAATAATGCGGTAGCATTGGATACAAATTACATCGGTACATTAACGCTGGTCGGTCCTGGTGCAGGTATGTATCCAACTGCAAGTGTTATGGTCGAGGATTACGCTGAGATTATAGGTAAACGAGCAGGTTTTGTCGTAACGATATAGTGCCAGGCACCCAAACAATTCTGAATTGTTTGGGTGCCTGGTATTTTTAGTCTTCATCTTTGATATCGATATCTTCGGGAATGGGTGTATTACGCCAAATTTCAATTTCCTCTTTAATACGCTCTAATTGTTCAAAGTAAGTGCTGAATTGACCGCTGTTAATAAGTACTTGCTTGCCATCATAGACAGAGCGGATACGTCCCTCGTATACAAGACGTTGTACTTGGTGTTCTGGCATACCAAGCTCAATAGCTGTTTCTTCAATTGTTTTGTACATAATCGCTCGCTCCTTTTGTTGTTATTATTATAACTTTTCTTTAGCAGAAAGCCTAATAACGTAGAAGAGACAAGAGGGAAAATAGGAATTGTCTATTTTTGGATAAATCTGTATAGTTATTGTTAATGGTATAGATTGGAGGAGCCAAATGATACGATATCCATTTTTTGTTCTTCTAGCCGCAATTTTATGGGGGATGACAGGAACTGTACAAACATTTTTAGATAATGGCGTTTCACCGATTGCTGTAGCGACGATTCGTTCAAGCATTGGAGGCGGATTATTATTAGTTGTAGCAGTAATGCTCCGTAAAATATCCTTACGTAAATGGTCTTGGAAATGGACCATTTTAGCGGCTGTAAGTATCGCATTGTTCCAAGGACTCTTCTTCTCGTCAATTCGTTTAACAGGAGTAGCTATTGGAACAGTTGCAACAATTGGCAGCGCTCCTGTATTTTCAGGTGTGTTTGAATGGTTGCTTTGGAAAATGCACCCAAACAAGGTGTGGGGTATGGCAACATTAATGGCGATTTTCGGTTGTGTTTTATTACTCAATAATAGTGGTGGTGAAGCAGTTCATCTGGGCGGTATTGTGCTAGCTCTTTGTGCGGGAGCATCCTTTGCGTTGTATACAAATTTTAGTAAAAAGCTAATGGCGCAAGAAGAGGCATTGCCTGCAGTGGCAATGACATTTTCACTCTGTGCATTATTGTTAGGCCTGTTTTCGATGAATGGCGGTTTTAGCTGGCTAATGGAAGTACATAACTTATGGACAATGCTCTTTATGGGCGTCATGTGTACAAGTGTAGCCTATTTATTATTTTTAAGTGGTCTTCAGAGGATTAGTTCCTCTTCGGCGGTGACATTGTCCTTAGCGGAGCCTTTAACTGCAGCGATGCTGGGTGTATTCCTTATTGGTGAATACTTAAGTGTGTCGTCCTGGTTTGGGGTAGCGATGTTGCTTGGGAGCATTGTTGTGCTAACGATGGGGGGAAGAAAAGTGTGATTCTATATTGATGAGAAAAAGCTTAAGAATTTCTTCATATTTATGCTAGCTGGTTTTTAAGATTTGAAAGGTACACTATTATTTGAGAGCGAGGTGTATATCATGACGAAGTTAACGGTTCTTGTAACAGATGACGATCAAGATATTCGTGATGGTATTGAAATTTACTTAAAAAACGAAGGCTACAATGTTATTAAAGCGGCTGACGGTGTAGAGGCACTGGAGCAGCTTGAGAACAATGAAGTTCATTTAATTATTTTGGATATTATGATGCCGAATATGGATGGCATTACGGCAACTTTTAAAATCCGTGCAGAACGCAATATTCCAATTATTATGCTTAGTGCGAAGGCGGAAGACGGCGATAAAATTCATGGCTTATCCGTTGGAGCCGATGATTATGTCACAAAGCCATTCCATCCATTAGAGCTTTTGGCACGTGTGAAATCACAGCTACGACGATATGTACAACTTGGGACGTACAATGATGAAACAGCGAAGGTAGAAATTGACGGTCTTGTGTTAGATGAGGATGCTAAAGAAGTAATTTTGGAAGGCGAGCCCGTTCGTTTAACACCAATTGAATATAAAATTACAGAATTATTAATGAAGAATGCAGGGCGTGTTTTTTCGATTCGAGAGATTTATGAGCGTGTTTGGAATGAAGAAGCCTACAATGCTGAAAATATTGTAGCAGTACACATTCGTAAAATACGTGAAAAAATTGAGGCAGATCCGAAAAATCCACGCTATTTAAAGGTGGTATGGGGCGTTGGCTATAAAATGGAGAAATAAACTAGAACATTATCTAACAATAGCAGGTTTTGTGGCTGGGGTTATTGGCCTTATCTATTTTGGCGTGTATGCGTATCAGATGGTAAATGCCCGTTCATCTGAAGTGCTACAATTGCTTGAAAGAATTTTTTAGAGGGGAGTCGTTATAGTGATGAAAAAATGGAAGTCTCTTCTCACACTTGTTTGTTTAATCTGGCTGGTTTTTGGCGTCTTTACATTTTCGAAGATTGGCTATCAGTATATAGGGAAGTCATATTTTCAATCTGAAGATTTTCAGCATGAGCTAGATAATTTTCAATCAGAGCTAGGGCCGCTGATATTGAATAAACCAAATGCTGAGGAATTAAAGAGCAAAATAGAAGTTACGCAAAATGAAATTGAAGAACATCGTAATTACTATGGTTCACTAAGTGACCAGGTAGCAAATATTAATGCACAATACGACAATCGCATTCAAGAAGCGGCTGATGTCAATGCGACTGAATTGAAGAAAAAGCTTGAAAGCGAGCGAAATGAAAAAATTAAGGACATTACTACGAATTTCCAAGATGATGAATATGTTCGCAAGAAAATTCAAGCAGACAAGGAAGCGCTTGTTGACAAATATATAAAATCTGCGCAAGAGGAAGCAAAAAGTTTCGCACAAAACTATCATTACTGGTCATATGAATTAACAAATAACGAAACCGGTGAAGTATTTGATTCAGGCGATGTTTCTGACAGCAGTGCATACAAAGTAAAATATACGTATCAGCACCCTTTAAGTACTTGGAATATAAGTAATAATTTAAATCATATTTTTTCTTCATCCAATGTCTATCTTGATTACGAAATATTCAATGAAACTGTAAATTACACAGGTACACTTACAATTTCTAAAAAGGCAGCGCAGGCAGCAGCAGTGATGGATGGCTATGATCGTTTCAAACGAAATCAATACATGTTTTTTATCATTTGGATAATAAGTATACTAGCAGCAATCTTTACATGGAAAGGACGTAAAGAAGTGCTTCTAGCAGTGCAAGGCTTAAAAGAGAAAAATAATCTGGAAAAGCTACGAATTGATATACAAGTCGCTATTTTGTTCATTACTGGCTGTATATATTGGTCTTCATCGTATATGGCCTTCGAATCGATTGAATTTGCATACGAGTCCAATTATGTACGCTTTTTCATTGATTTTCTATTGAAACTATTCGTTTTAATTATTATAGGTATTGCATTTTTCGTACAACTTATTTGGTTGTATGATCGAGTGAGTACAGCAAAAAAACTAGGGGATAACTTGAAAGACAGTTATTTATGGGGATTAGGAGATTCGCTAACTGATCTGTTTTTAAATCGTTCCATCGCATTACATTCCATTGTTATGGTCGCAGCTGCTTTTTTTGGTGGTGGTAGTCTTGTCGCTTCGATGGTAGCTGGCGGATTCCCGGTATTCGTATTTGGGGTCTGTGCTTTTGTAGGTATACCAGCAATGGTCGTTTTTCTTTCGAGAATGGGTTATCTAAACCGTATTATGAAAGACACGAAGGACATGGCAGAAGGGCGTCTGAACCGCGACGTCATGATAAAAGGGAAATCACCACTTGCCAATCATGCGGAGAATCTTAATCACTTACGTGAAGGTGTTCGTACGTCGATGCATGAGCAGGCAAAAAGTGAACGTTTGAAAACAGAGCTCATTACGAATGTTAGCCATGATTTACGTACGCCGTTAACATCCATTATTACCTATACCGATCTACTGAAAAAATCAGATATTACTGACGAAGAGCGCAAGCAGTATATTCATATTCTCGATAAAAAATCAGAGCGTTTAAAAGTACTGATTGAGGATCTCTTTGAAGTATCGAAAATGGCGAGTGGGAATATTGAGCTTCATCGAAGTCGTGTTGATTTAACACAGCTTGTGCAGCAGGCAGTAGGGGAGCATGAGGAGGACTTAGCGCAAGCACGTTTAGATTTACGAATGACGATGCCGCGCGAACCACTTTATGCTTATGTAGACGGACAAAAATGGTGGAGACTCATTGATAATTTGATCGTCAATGTATTGAAGTACGCATTAGAAGGTACGCGTGTCTATGTTACCTTAAAACGTACAGCTAATGGTGATGTAGAATTCACCGTAAAG
Organism: Lysinibacillus sphaericus OT4b.31; assembly: GCF_000392615.1. Classification (GTDB taxonomy): domain Bacteria; phylum Bacillota; class Bacilli; order Bacillales_A; family Planococcaceae; genus Lysinibacillus; species Lysinibacillus sphaericus_B. Next base: position 867,393 of record NZ_KB933398.1, read on the forward strand.
AACGTCGCAAAATATGAAATCAGTGAAAATGCAGATGAATTGTTTGAGCGCTTTAAGCGAGCAGATGCTTCACGTCATACGGAAGGTTCAGGGCTAGGTTTAGCCATTGCACAATCAATCGTGGATTTGCATGGAGCACGTATGAGCATCGATGTTGATGGAGATTTATTTAAAGTGATCGTTCGTATACCAACAGTGTAAATGGACAGCGGCAGATAGTGCCGCTGTTTTTTTGTAATGAACGATGATAAGACAGTTGGGATTCACGTAGAAAGTGTAAAGCTCTTATAGTCCTAAATTTTTTGCTATAATCATTTTCATCACTTCATTTGTACCGGCGTAAATAGACATTACAGGAATATCACGATAACGTCTTGCAATTTTATATTCATCCATATAGCCGTAGCCACCGTGCAACTGCATACACTGGGCAGATAGCTCTCGCGCATTTTCAGTAATCCAATATTTTGCCATTGAAACTTTAGTCACAACATTTTTGCCAGCGATATGTTCTTCTATTAAAGATTCTAAAAAAGTTTTGCCAAGTTCTATTTTTGTCGCCATTTCAGCTATTTTAAACTGTGTATTTTGGAACTCACTAATGGCTTTCCCGAAGACCTGACGTGATGTTACATAATCTATTGTTAAAGCCAGCATATCCTCGGCAGCTGTTTGGGCAGCAATAGCTACTGCTAAACGTTCTTGTTGCAACTTTTCCATCATATAGGTGAATCCTTTTCCTTCTTCACCAAGTAGGTTTTCTACTGGAACACGACAATCTTCAAAATATAGTTCGGCCGTATCCTGCGCATGCATGCCAACTTTTTCAAGCTGTCGTCCCTTGGTGAATCCAGGTGTACCTTCTTCAATGACGAGAAGGCTAATACCGCGATGTTTTTTCTCCGCAGATGGATTAGTTTTCACCGCTATAACGGCTAAATTTGTATGAATACCATTTGTGATAAATGTTTTTTGTCCGTTGACGATATAATGATCACCGTTGCGTATTGCTGTTGTTTGGATATTTGCTAAATCAGAGCCTGTACCTGGTTCTGTCATGGCAATCGCCGTAATGTATTCCCCTGTGATACATTTCGGTAGCCAGCGAGATTTTTGTGTTGCTGTACCATAAGCCTCAATATACGGGACGACAATATCATTATGCAGGCCGATACCAATAAGACTTGAACCAATGCGCTCTAGCTCTTCTTGGATAATAACACTAAAGCTAAAATCTAAACCTAGGCCACCGTATTGTTCCTCTACTTGTGGGCATAGGTAGCCCATTTCTCCAAACTTCCGCCAAAATTCCAGCGGTACAAGATGATCTTTCTCCCATTGTGCATAATGTACTTCAGCCTCTTCTGCTAAAAACTTACGTAAGGTTTTACGGAATAACTCATGCTCTGTTGATTCAAATTTGTATCTTACCATTCGAATAACACCCCTTTTCGCTTGTTTATACGTAAATAATCTCTTACATGTATCATGTTACAGAAAGTATGGAAAAAATAAAAGAGCTTTAGAAAATACGATTTTACATTGTAATGCTATAATCAACTATGAATATATGAAAATAGAGGGCTTTTATATGGCAAAAGTAATAATAGGAATACTCGTAGTTGGTATATATAGTGCGTTAAACTTCTGCATAGGGTGGAGCGTAAAGCAGTGGCTTGTTGCGATGAACTGGTTCAACTATCCAGTTTTTTATTGGTTGTGCTTTTATATTCTAGCCTTTAGCATTGTTATTGGACGGATACATGAATCTATAAGAGTGTTTTCAATTATAGGGAATTATTGGATGTTTGTGTTCGAATATGGCTTACTGCTGTGCTTGGCAGCGCATTTTGTTTTTTGGTTAACCCCGTTTAAAAATGTACAAATAATCGGAAGTATAGTAATGACTCTATTCGTTCTCTTCTGCATAGTTGGCTCTTACTTAGCGTATTCTCCAGTTGTACGTAATTTAGAAATAACGATGGATAAAAAGGATAGTGAACTATCTGCGATGCGTGTTGTAGTTGCTTCGGATTTCCATCTAGGTGTGCTATCAAATAAAAAGCACTTACAACGTTTTGTCAATTTATCGAATGAAGCGAAGCCAGATATTGTTTTTCTAGCAGGAGACATTGTGGATGATGATCCTAAATGGTTTGTGAAAGAAGGAATGGCAGAGACGATGAAATCACTAACCGCTACTTACGGAGTCTACGGTGTGCTTGGAAATCATGAATATTACGGCAAAAAAATTCCGGAATTTGTAGAAGTGATGGATAAAGCAGGTGTGAATATTTTAAGAGATGAAACAATTCGAGTTGAAAATGCGTTTATAGTAACGGGTCAAGAAGATATTACAAATAAAGAGCGACAGCAATTAGATGCATTGCGACACAGTGATAATTTGCCATGGTTTGTCATGAATCATACACCAAATGATCTTGTAACTCCATCTCAAGAAGGCGTAGATTTTCATATGTCAGGTCATACACATAAGGGACAAATGTGGCCAAATCAATATATTACGGCACGTGTATTCGAGCTTGATTATGGTTATAAGTTGAAGGATCAAATGCATACACTTGTTTCATCGGGATTTGGGTTCTGGGGTCCACCGATGCGTATAGGCAGTCGTTCGGAGCTTTGGGTAATCGATATAACTTTTCGTTAAAAAGCTATAGTATATGGAAAAAGAGTATCTTATAATTAGTTGGTGTTTGGAAAAATTAATTACGCCTTGCGTAATGTGGCTGGCGTATTGCTGGCGCCACAAAAAACGATTGTTGAATAATGTTAAAAGGTAAGGTGACAATGTGGATTTCATAGAGTTATTAAAGGCACTTATTTTAGGCTTTGTTGAGGGAATGACAGAGTTTGCACCAGTATCGTCTACCGGGCATATGATTATTGTGGATGATATGTGGTTAAAAACAGAAGAATTTTTAGGGAAGTATCCTGCTAACACATTTAAAATCGTCGTACAGCTAGGTTCAATTTTAGCGGTAATCGTCGTTATGTGGAAGCGCATGTTAAGTCTAGTTGGTTTATACAATATTGATGGTCAATCAAGATCGATGAAAGGACGATTCAACTTAATGCATGTGATTGTTGGTATGCTACCAGCAGTAGTATTAGGTTTCGCATTTAAAGATTTTATAGACGATCACTTATTTAAAGTAGAGCATGTCATCTATGCATTAGTGGCTGGCGCAATTCTAATGATTGTTGCCGATAAGTTTGCACCGAGAAAGCCAAAAGTTGATTCTTTAGATGATATTTCATATGGCTTAGCATTCAAAGTTGGCTTAGTTCAGTGTTTATCTCTATGGCCAGGTTTCTCACGTTCGGGTGCAACAATATCGGGTGGGGTCCTTTTCGGGATTAGTCACCGTGTAGCAGCTGATTTCACATTTATAATGGCGGTCCCAATTATGGCAGGGGCAAGTCTTGTATCGGTACTGAAAAACTGGGATACGCTGTCAATGGATTACTTTGGTTTTTATGCAGTCGGCTTTATTAGTTCATTTATATTTGCTTTACTATCCATTAAGTTCTTCTTAGCGCTTATCTCAAAAGTGAAACTGATGCCATTCGCGATTTACCGTTTGGTATTGGCTGCTATATTAAGTATTATTATTTTTATGTAAACGAAAAGTCACTCATCTGTCACAAGGATGAGTGACCTTTTTTGTATATAGAATTTTTTAACCATATATTTCATGTATTTTTTGAATTTTGTAACTTTTTTTGATGGTTTTTCATTGTGTTAGTAGTTTTAAAGAACTATAAAATGGGATTTCTTTAAAATATACATTATCTTTACCATTGTAAATATGAGAAAATATACATTATAATCAATTTTATATAAGGTTATAATACTTTTATTCTATTAATAGTATTTAGTAAAAAAGACATGTAATGCACAAGATAATATTTATGGGGTGGAAAGATGTTTCAGTTTGGAAGTAAACCTAAGCGAAATACAATTGTTATGAGTGATGTGTCAAATACTGGGGTTATTATTCAAGAACAAGAACGTTTATTGCAGTTAAATCTCGTCAATCTTACAGAACAAGATTTACAATTAATTAGAAGTTTGAAACCTTATATTGAGCAAAATGCTGTAGAGGTTGTAGCAACGTTTTATGAAGCAGTTGAAAGTGTACCGGCTTTACTGGAAATTATTCAAAAGCACAGTTCGAGTGAGCGCTTACGCCAAACGTTGCGTCGCCATATTATAGAAATGTTTGAAGGGCGAATTGACGAGGCCTATTTAGAAAAACGACGACGTGTTGGGAAGATGCATGTAAAGATTAACTTGTATCCAAAGTGGTATTTAGCTGCATTTCAAAACCTTGAAAAATCATTGCGCAAGATCGTCTATGAACTGCATTTAATAAAAGATGAAGAAGAAAAATTTTGTGATGCCATCAGCAAAATTTGTAATTTCGAACAGCAAATTGTATTAGAAGAATACGATAATTACACTCATACGTTATTAGAGGAGCAACGTAATAATGTACGTGCACACGTAAAGGGGATTGTTGGTGAAATTTCAACGCAGTTAGAGACTCATTCTCATGAAACCAATGAGGCGGTAACTGAACTTATTTCTAGTACGAAGCAAGTGAATGCATATTTGAAGGAAAGTATAGATGAAGCGAATACAATGCAGCAGGTGTCTACTGAAGGTTATTCAAAAATAGTAGTAATAAATGAGCAAACTGGAAAAATAAATAATAAGACGATTGAAATGGCGAAGATGGTGGAGCAATTAAATCATTCATCCTCAAAAATTAATGTTGTAGTTGAAATGGTTAAAAATATTTCAGGACAAACAAACCTACTTGCACTAAATTCAGCAATTGAGGCTGCTCGTGCAGGAGAACATGGAAAAGGTTTTGCGGTTGTTGCCGATGAGGTACGGAAGCTAGCAGATCAAACGAAAGATTCAGTGCAACAAATAGCAGATTTAATCGGGATGTCCAACGGTATTACAAATCAGGTAGTACAAGCGATTCAGGAAATTCAGGAGCTTGTGAATAGCAGTATTGAACAAAACGTAGAATCCTTAAAAGCATTTAATGCCATATCAGGCTCGGTGAACAGCTCTATAGTAAACTTTCAAAATGTGGGACACCAAATAACAGAGTTGGCGAATATTATTGAATCCATAGGCGAGTCCTCAGAGGAATTGGAGAGAGTTTCAAGTCGCCTCGATACAACAATAAAAGAATTTTAACTAATTGGATGAAAGGCTATGCATTGGAAAGGGTGCATAGCTTTTTTATAGGTGAAATTGTTGATAGTTGAAGTGACGGATAAAAAGGGTAAAATGACAGATAAAATCAAACAGCCAATTGTTTTTAATAGCGACTGTCAAATGTAAATGGCTGCTTGAGCACATGACTTATTAGTGATACGCTAAAAGCGACATGGGGAAATGAACAGAGGGGTGTTGGGAACATGAAAAAGAAATTGTTTATTACACGTAAATTTCCGGCGCATATTGTCGAGCCGTTAGAGGAATTTTATGAGATTGAGCAGTGGCAGGATGAAGAAATCGTTATCCCGCGAGACAAACTTTTAGCAGCTGTCGCGGACTGTGAGGTATTATGGGTAACGATTGCGGATAAGGTTGATAAGGAATTACTTTCACACGCACCCAATTTGAAACTTGTGACAAATTTAGCGGTAGGTTTCAATAATATTGATGTGGTAGCGTTACGCAAACGAGGCATCATGGCAACAAATACTCCTGGTGTCTTAACTAATACCACTGCAGATTTAGTATTTGGCTTATTGCTTGCAACAGCCCGAAGAATACCAGAAAGTGAGCGTTATTTGCGTGATGGCAAATGGCAAAGTTGGTACCCAATGCAGTTAGTTGGTAAGGATGTGTCTGGTACAACTATAGGGATTATCGGAATGGGACGTATCGGTCAGGCAGTAGCAAGACGTGCAAAGGGGTTCGACATGAAGGTTTTATATCATAATCGTAGACGTCGCCATGAGGCAGAGGAAATGTACGGTTTTCGATATGCACCTCTTGAGGATCTCTTAAAACAATCTGATTTTGTTGTCATTATGACACCATTTAACAGTGATACAGTTGGATTAATTGGCGCGAAGGAATTAGCTATGATGCAGGAAGACGCGGTGCTGATTAACGCTTCTCGAGGGGGCATTATTGATGAGACTGCACTTTACGATACCTTGAAGAATGGCAAGCTATGGGCAGCGGGGCTAGATGTTTTTGAACATGAGCCGATTTCGATGGATCACCCGTTATTAACGCTCCCGAATGTTGTAGCACTTCCCCATATTGGTAGTGCTTCGTTGAAAACAAGAACAGCGATGCTGACACTCAATGTCAACGCACTTACTGCATACGGGCAGGGCAAGGCCGTATCCAATAGAATAGACTGAAAAACGGTCAGTAAGCCGCCCACCTCAAGTGGAAAGAGGTGAGCGAGCAACTGACCGGCAAAGCCCGATTGGTTCAACTAACAATCAGTGGGAATGAAGAATCCTAACTGATTGAAGTTTCACCTTATGGTTGTTTAAGTATTTGCTAGTGAAAAAAAGAAAAATGGGCATTATTATTTATTGAACATGTCAAATAGACCGCCAATTCCACCCTCACCTGAGGATTGGCCACCGCCGCCTTGTGAAATTGGAGCGGCTGCAAAGATACGGCTTGCCAAACGGCTAAATGGTAATGATTGAACCCATACAGTACCAGGACCACGTAAAGTTGCGAAGAAAATGCCTTCCCCACCAAATAATGCTGTTTTTACGCCCCCTACCATTTCGATATTGTAATCTACATCAGATGTCATAGCGACTAAACATCCTGTGTCGACACGTAAAACTTCTCCTGGTTGTAGGGTTTTTTGATGAATAGCCCCACCAGCATGAACGAAGGCCATGCCATCGCCTTCAAGTTTTTGCATAATGAAACCTTCACCGCCGAAGAAACCTACACCGATTTTTTTCTGAAATTCGATACCGACTGAAACGCCCTTAGCGGCTGCTAAAAAAGCATCCTTTTGACAAATAATTTTTCCATTCAATTGACTCAAATCCATTGGAATAATTTTACCAGGATATGGAGAAGCAAAATACACATGACGTTTCCCTGTACCGGCGTTGGTGAACGTTGTCATAAATAAGCTTTCACCTGTGATTATACGTTTCCCCGCACCAAGTAATTTCCCCATAAAGCCACTTTGTGCACTGCCTTTAGAGCCATCGCCAAAAATAGTCTCCATCTCAATCGATTGATCCATCATCATTAAAGCTCCTGCTTCTGCAACTACCGTTTCCTGTGGATCTAGTTCAACCTGCACGTATTGCATGTCATTACCAAATATTTTGTAGTCAATTTCATGGTTATTCATTATACAATTCCTCCAATAGTAATTTTGTTGTTACTTTATACGATTATAAGACACAATAGTTTCACTGTGTAATTAATTATTTTAGAAAAAAAGGGAATAAACTAGAAAATGTCGAATATAAAAAACTAGAATGTGTATTATTTTTTTCATTCAGCAAAAGATTTTCGAGGGATTTGTACGTTGAATGTAGAGGACATTCTTTCTTTTGTGGGTGCTCAATGACAGCTGAATAAAGATAAAGCCTCTGGCGGATGTCAATATATTGAAGGGGAATCAGACTTGAAGTTTGCCTAGATTTGAGCATTCATACAAAAATCTTATCTTTACAAAAGCGGTAAACGTTTTTTATTGCCAGTGTTTAGCCAGATGCATATCAGCTAAAACTAGTCTGCATCTAGTAGGCCCAAGCAACCTCTATAATATGGTGTAATTCCGCTCAGGCATAATTGAAATCTTTCAGGGGGTGTTTTTAATGGATATTAAAAACTATATTGGCGGTGAATGGGTAGCACATTCACATTTACAAAGTATAGCAGTGACGAACCCTGCAAATGGTGAGCTTCTAGCTACTATTCCTCGCTCAACGACAAGTGAAGTAGAGGAGGCGGTAGCTGTAGCAAAGCAAGCGCAAAAAGAATGGGCACTTGTGCCAGCACCAAAACGTGCAGATTATTTGTACGCCGTCGGTCAAAAGATGAAAGAAAAAAAAGAATACCTAGCTACTGTTTTAACAAAAGAAATGGGAAAAGTTATTGAGGAGGCAAGGGGCGAGGTACAGGAAGGGATTGATATGGCTTATTATATGGCGGGAGAAGGGCGACGATTGTTTGGGGAGACAACGCCGTCTGAACTTGCCAATAAATTTGCCATGAGTGTACGTGCCCCGATAGGTGTTGTGGGCTTAATAACACCTTGGAATTTCCCTGTTGCCATTGCTACATGGAAGTCGTTTCCTGCTTTAGTGGCAGGAAATACATTTATTTGGAAACCATCAAATGAAACACCGATGATGGCCTATGAAATGGGGAAAATTTTTCAAGAGATAGGCTTGCCAGCTGGTGTTGCCAATATTGTCTTTGGTACAGGACCAACTGTAGGAACAGCATTAATTGAACATCCAGATGTAAAAGTTATTTCGTTTACCGGATCTACTACAACAGGGAGTAAGGTAGCAGAGCTTGGTGGAAAGCATTTGAAAAAAATCTCTTTGGAGATGGGTGGGAAAAATGCGGTTATTGTTATGGATGATGCGGATTTACATCTTGCTGCGGAAGGAATTTTATGGAGTGCTTTTGGTACGGCAGGTCAAAGATGCACAGCATGTAGTCGCGTGATTGTGCATAAGGATGTAAGAGAAGAATTAGAAAAACTTCTTTTAGAGGCAATGCAGCATTTAACAATTGGAGATGGCTTGGATGAAAGCGTGAAAATCGGTCCTGTTATAAGTAAAGCTGCCCTCGAGAAAATAAATCATTATGTGCAAATTGGTAAAAAAGAAGGTGCAACATTACTAGCTGGAGGAAGAATCTTAAATGAGGCACCCTATGACAAAGGGTTTTACTATGAACCAACATTGTTTACCAATGTAAAGCCTAATATGATTATTGCGCAGGAAGAAATTTTCGGGCCAGTAGTTTCTCTAATTGAAGTCACAAGTTTAGATGAAGCGATCGAAGTAAATAATGGTGTGAAATTTGGCTTATCTAGCTCTATTTTCTCACAAAATATTAATACAATTTTCCGCGCACAACGAGATTTAGACACAGGTATTGTTTATGTAAATGCAGGCACAACAGGTGCTGAAATTCATTTGCCATTTGGTGGAACAAAGGGGACGGGGAATGGTCACCGTGACTCAGGTGTTGCCGCATTGGATGTATATACGGAATGGAAAAGCATTTATGTAGATTACAGTGGGAAATTACAAAGAGCACAAATCGATACAGAGTAACCTATCATTGAAAGGGGATGTTCATGATGAAAGTTGTTGTATTAGGTGCAGGGTTAATGGGGAAAGAGGTAGCTCGTGATTTAATTAAAAATAACAATGTAGAACGTGTATTTTTAGGGGATATTGACGTGAAGACAGCACAGGAATTTGTGGACACGTTGCATACAGATAGAGTTGAAGTCGTTGAGCTTCATGCGGAATCGGATGACTCATTGACGTCAGTTATTGCGAAAGGAAATGTCGTTGTGAATGCCTTATTTTATTCATTCAATGAGCGTGTAGCGAGAGCAGCGATTGAAGCGGGTGTTCATTCTGTAGACTTAGGTGGTCATATCGGTGGTGTGACAGAAAAGATTTTGGAATTTGATGAAGAAGCAAAAGCGAAGGGTGTTACAATTATTCCTGACTTGGGCGTAGCGCCAGGGATGGTCAATATATTGGCGGGCTATGGTGCGTCAAAATTAGATGAAGTAGAATCTATTAAGCTATTTGTCGGTGGTATACCAACAGAGCCAAAGCCACCTCTTCACTATACACGTGTATTTTCTTTAGATGGTGTATTTGACCACTATACAGAACCTTCTAAAATGATTCAGAAGGGTAGACTTGAAGAAGTGCCATCATTAACAGGAGTCGAGCCAATTTATTTCGATGGTTTTGGCGTGCTTGAGGCATTTTATACATCTGGTGGCATATCGACACTATATAAGACATTCCCAAATGTTCGAACATTAGAATATAAAACGATTCGCTATAAGGGGCACGCTGAGAAATTTAAATTGTTAGCAGATTTAGGATTCTTAGATTCTAGTAATAAGGTTGAGGTAGATAGTATGGAAGTGCCTGTGCGAGCTGTGGTACGAGAGGCACTTAAGAAGAAATTAGAGCTTGGAACAAAACCTGATGCGGTATTGTTACGTGTGATTGTGGCAGGTGAGAAAGCACAACAGCAGGTCACGTATGAGTACGAAATGGTTGTACGTAAAGATATGACGATTAACGAAACGGCAATGGCACGTGCAACAGCCAATACAATTTCTGTCGTTGCACAAATGATTGGTGAAGGCTCGATTACGAATCGAGGTGTTTTTGCACCAGAAGCGATTGTACCAGGTGATACGTATATTAATGAAATGGCAAAACGTGGCGTTGTTATTAAAGAGACGTCTCATAAATCTGCAATGATTGTGAAATGGTAGGTGATGGCCATGAATTTTGAATTTACAACGGAGCAAGAAATACTCCGAAAAACAGTACGCCAGTTTGTGGATGAAGAAATATTGCCACATATTGCAAAATGGGATGCGGAAGGAAGCTTCGATGCTAGCGTTTGGTCCAGACTTGCAGAGCTTGGACTAATGGGGGTTTGTGTACCTGAGCAGTATGGAGGCAGTGGCATGGATTATAACGCGCTTGCCATTGTCTGTGAGGAGCTTGAGCGAGGAGATACCGCTTTTCGAACAGCTGTATCGGTGCATACGGGTTTGAATAGCATGACATTGATGCAATGGGGTACCGAGTCGCAAAAGGAGCAATATCTTGTTCCGCAGGCAAAGGGAGTACGCATTGGTGCATTCGGACTAACGGAGCCAGGGGCGGGGTCAGACGTAGCGGCAATGTCAACTACAGCTGTACGCGACGGTGAGTATTATGTGTTGAATGGGCAAAAAACTTGGATTTCATTATGTGATATAGCCGATCATTTTATTGTTTTTGCTTACACAGACAAATCCAAAAAGCATCATGGAATTAGTGCCTTCATTGTTGAACGTTCGATGGTAGGTTTTACCTCGAAGGCTATTAAAGGGAAGTATGGTATTCGTGCAGGCAATACGGGCGAACTCTTTTTCGAAGACTTACGCGTTCCAGTAGAAAATAGGCTAGGGGAAGAAGGAGAAGGTTTCAAAATTGCGATGTCAGCACTGGATAATGGTCGTTTTACAGTAGCGGCAGGTGCTGTTGGTCTTATTCAGGCATGTATCGAAGCAAGCGTAAAATACTGTCACGAGCGTGAAACGTTTGGCAAGCCAATTGGTGAGCATCAGCTTGTCGGGCAGATGATTGCCAAAATGGAGGCAGGCTATCAAATGAGCCGACTGCTCGTTTATCGCGTTGGCGAGTTGAAAAATAAAGGTATCCGTAATACAAGGGAAACATCTCTTGCGAAATGGCAGGCCTGTGATTTTGCAAATAAAGCAGCGGATGATGCACTTCAGATTCATGGAGCATACGGTTATTCAGATGATTATCCAGTTGCGCGTTATTTACGTAACTCTAAAGCACCGGTTATTTACGAGGGTACTCGTGAAATTCACACAATTATGCAAGCGGATTATGTCCTTGGTAGACGAAATGATAAAGCGTTAGCAAAAATGTTACCCAAATGGCCGTTTGAACCGTAAACGAGAGGGATTTATTCCCCTCGTTTTTTTTATAAAAAAATTATCAGAAAAATGTAACTTTCCTATCTTTTGTCAGTCTAATGAATAAACAAGTATATGAAGGAGTGGAAAAACATGAGAAATAGATGGATAGCAATTATGCTCATCTCAGTGCTAGCTGTACTACCGGGGATTTTTACTTTTATGATGGCTCCTAAAGCTGAGGCAAAGGCGGTCAATACCATTATGGCGACTCAAAGCTGGAAAGCGTCATTCTCTAAAACAATAAAAGCTGGCAAAATAACAGATGAAAATGTCTATGTAACGGATGATAATGGGCAAAAAGTGACTGCAACGATTACTTTGGGAGAAGATAGTAAAACACTTGTCGTTAGTGAATTAGCGCCAGGAAGTTATAAATTACATGTCAAAAAGCAAGCATTTGTACAAAGTGAGCTTAAAACTGCATCGCATGTCATTGCATTTACGGTCGTTGAGAAATTGGAAAACGTAAAGTCTGAGGAAGAGCTGCAACAATATTTCAAAGCGATTGTAGCCAATAGTAATGGGGAAGTGGCATTAGAATCAAGTACAGAAAACTTTTCTAGTAGCGAGGATAAAGCGAGCTCTGTGGCCGATTCAAGTAACTCCTCTACGACAAACAATCAAGTGGATGGTGTAGAAGAAGGCGATATTGTCGTTGTTAAAAATGACATAATCTATGCGGTAAAAGATCAAAGTATCTCCGTTGTGGATGCCAGCAATCCGAATAGCTTAAAATTAGCAACGACAGTTAAGCTAAAAGAATCACAGTATATTTCAAAGCTTGCCTTGTACGACAATGTTTTAATTGCAATTGGGGATGAGTATATTGAAAAAGTTGGCACGAGCATGACAACGGCAACTTTTTTTGATATAACAAATCCAAAAAATCCTAAGTTTATACGTGAGGTTGCACAAGAGGGGCATTTACAGGATATCCGAATTACTAATGATACGTTATATTTAATTGGGAATATGCATCCTAATTATTGGTTGTTGGAACAAGGGCAGACACCGGATTTAAAGCCGAAAACTTATGATAGTTCGGTAAGTAAAGAGTATAAAAGTTTACCAATTGAGAAAATTTCTATATTACCGAACACAATGGATGGTACGTATAGCCTGATTACGGCAGTGGATATGAAAAATGGTGCCACAACAACAGCAAATACAAAGGGGTATTTAGGTGGTAGTAGCGGGCTATACATGTCGGAAAATGCACTGTATTTAACAACACCAATGTATGATGGAAACCGAGGAGGCACTGCAGACAAGAGGGTCATGGATATGATTTGGATGCCAACGCCAGTAGATACACAAGTCTTTAAATGGGATATTGATGGGACGGCATTGAATTTTGTAGGTGCGACTAAAGTAAAGGGAATTGCGTTAAATCAATATTCTATGGATGAATATAAAGGTGATTTCCGCATTGTTACAACAGAGGGGAATATGAGGGATGAACAAAATGTATCACGTAATCACTTATTCATTTTAGATAAAAATTTAAAAGAGCTTGGGTCAGTGAAAGATTTAGCACCAGGCGAAAAAGTATACTCGGCCCGTTTTATGGGGGGGAAGGCATATGTCGTGACATTTAAGCAGGTTGATCCACTCTTTGTCATTGATGTAGAAAATTCAAAGAAACCAACTGTTCTAGGCGAACTGAAAATTCCTGGTTATAGCAACTATTTACACCCATTGGATGACACACACCTAATAGGAATTGGCTACGATACAGAGGAGCGCTATGACGAATATTCAAAGCGTAACTTTACGGTGACAACGAATATGAAAATGTCTTTATTTGATGTATCAGATTTCCAAAATCCAAAAGAGCGGTCAACGGTGAAAATTGGCGGTAAAGGTTCTAATTCAGAAGTGCAATATAATCCGAAAGCGTTATTCCGTAATAGCGAGTACAATTACTTCGGTTTCCCAGTAGTCCTGTATGAAGCAGGAAAAGAAGACGAAATAGTATACAAAGGCCAAGGGGCGCAAATTTATGAAATCACAGCCGAAAAAGGCATTGTTTTAAAAGGCAATATCATAAGTAAAGACACAGATGATCTTTATGAAAATTGGGAGCAACTCGTACAACGTGTCGTATATATCGATGACACCCTTTACACAGTTGCACGTAATGAAGTAAAGAGCTATCAGCTGAAGGACTTCAAATCACTCGACACACTGCAAATAAAATGAAGAAATGTCCAATGAATTTTATTAAGTTCATTGGACATTTTCTTTAATTAGATTAGTAATGGTGATAAAAGTACACTCTCTAACTATAAGCACTGTAATTGCTTATTGACGATAGGGTAGAATTTCAGATACTGTAACGAATTCATAACCTTGCTCTTGTAAAAAGGCAAGTACAGCATCAAGTCCATCCGCTGTTGATTGATGGATGTCATGCATTAAGACGATGGCATTATTGTGCAAATTATTTTTAACATAAGGGAGTAGCTGTTGGGCATTTCTGTGCTTCCAGTCCATGGTGTCAATGCTCCAAAGTACTACCGGAATTGGCATTTGAGCATTTATGTCATTATTAGTTGCGCCGTAAGGAGGTCTAAAGACAGTCGCACCTTGATTGATAGCTAACTCAATTTCTGCTGCTGTTGAAGAATATTCCTTTAACACTTGCTCTGATGATAATTTTGTTAATACGGGATGGTTCCATGTATGGTTACCAATCTCATGTCCACGTGCAAGAACATCTCTGGCTATATCAGGATAGTATTGTACTCGACTACCAAGCATGAAAAATGTGGCTTTGGCATGGTATTTATCGAGGATGTCTAAAATCTGTTCTGTTACAATCGGATGTGGACCATCGTCAAATGTTAATGCAATACGCTTAGCATTTGGGTCCCCTGGAGTTTCAGGTTTCGTCGGTTCCATAGTCTCCATAGCAATTTGAAAATCAGATGCTAGCAAGGGATTAATAAGCGTAAGTGGCAATTTCACAATTGGAGCACCAGCTGCACCGTTTGCAATTTCATATTCATCGAAGTAAAAGAGTAACGCATCTTTTACAATAGCAAAACGTTCAAAATTTGCCCATTTTGGCTCCGTAGCTGTTAGTAAATCATCTTTATTAAGTTCAACTTTTAGTTGTGGATTTTGCTGTAAATCTTTGCGGACATGTGTAGCAATTGTCGACAAGTTATTTTCATCGTTCTGCAGCAATGTTTTTATATCGATTTGTTCACCTGTTTCATTATTAAAGAAAAATGTTTTCGTAGAAACCTCGTGATTGGCTCCACCTAGGTACTGCATTTTTGTTAGGACAAAAGAATAATAGTGCTCTTGATATGGAAATGTCTCAAAGCTAATATTTAGCTCGCCCATTGCATCTTTTGTATTGTTTTTTTTCATTTCCGACAAGTAGTTTTCTTTTGAATCCGTTATGTACTGTAATACGGCGTCATTAAAAACCTTATTTTCTGTTTGTGGATAGTGAATGGCAAAAGGTGTGCGTTTATCATTGGAAACATCTGTTACAATACGTATCCCTGGAAACGCAGAGCTTTCAGTCGATAAATTACTATTTAAAGAATTTGAGTTTGAATCTTTCGAAGCACTAATTTTTTGAAACTTAAAGTCATCCTTTGACAGGATAATGACAAGAATAATGGATGTTAATGCAATAATGAGGCCAATTAATAGGAAATCAATCATTGGGCCGCGTCGTTTTCTGCGTTCCTGCATCATGTTGGATACGCTCCCCTCTGTTAAATTATTTATCTATACAATCAGACGTGTGAATCATCGGAAAAGTTATACGAATCTACGAATTATGTAAAAAAATGTTGAAGATTTACGGTTGAGTTTTTATTTGCAGTTCGATACTATTTACTATTGGCAAGGAACCTTTTGAAGGAGGTAGATAACTGTAATGATATTACAAGAAGCGGATAATGAATTAACAATTGACTGCTTGCTACTTGCAGGGCGTATCATGATTGAAAGTGGGGCAGAAACATACCGTGTGGAGGATACGATGCTGCGTATGGCACAATCACAAAATATGTTAGATGCTCAATGTTATGCTACACCTACGGGTATCATTTTTTCGTTAGGTAAGACACAGCCGACGAGAATTACTTCAATTTCCAGTAGAGTTACAGATTTGCAAAAAATCGCCTTGGTAAATTCAGTATCTCGTAGACTCACATCTCACATGATAACATTAGATGAAGCTTATGACGAGTTAAAGTCGATACAAAAAACAAATTATTTTTTACCAATTTATATTCAAGTTTTCTCAGCAGCTCTTGCGAGTGGGTGCTTTCTTATAATGTTTAAAGGAGGATGGTCGGATTTTCCTGCTGCGTTTGTAGCAGGGGGGTTAGGTTTCCTTGTGCTGGTGTGGATGAATCACTTAACAAAGGTGAAATTTTTCTCAGAATTCACTGCTTCGTTAGTCATTGGTCTTATTGCTTTTATTGCAGTAAAATCTGGATACGGTGCAGCAATAGACAAAATTATTATTAGTTCTGTCATGCCACTTGTACCAGGTATTTTAATTACCAATGCAGTGAGGGATTTAATGGCAGGTCATTTTATGTCAGGGATGGCAAAGGGAGCAGAGGCATTTTTAACAGCATTTGCAATCGGTGCAGCTATAGCCGTCATCCTATCATTTTAGGAGGCGGATGTTATGGATATAATCGTACAATTAGTGGTCAGTTTTTTTGCAACAGCAGGTATCGCGATTATTTTTAATGTACCTCGAAAAACTTTGCTTCATTGTGGTTTTGTTGGCGTAGTTGGCTGGCTGATTTATTATGTATTAACAGAATATGACATGGATGTTGTAAATGCTTCTTTCTTTGGATCATTTGTCGTTGCCATTGTGGCACACTTGTATGCAAGGCGCTTTAAAATGCCAATGATTATTTTTATTGTAGCTGGTATTATTCCGCTTGTGCCAGGGGGCATGGCATACAATGCGATGCGGAATGTTGTAGAAGATGATTATTTACAAGGCTTACAATATGGTCTAAAGGCGTTTTTAATAACTGGTGCGATTGTTATGGGACTGGTATTTGCAGAGGTATTCATGCAGCTTATATTCCGTGCAATGTATATGAGTAAAATGAAAATAAAAAATGTATACAAAAAATAAACCTACTGATGTAAGATGTCATAAAAATAAAAGGCTGTCCAATGAGCTGGACAGCCAGAAATACTGTTATTTTACAAGCAATGCCTCAATTTCCTCTGGTGTAACAGGCTTACTAATATAATAGCCTTGAATAGCATCACAGCCGTATGTGATTAAAAGGTCGGCTTGTTCAGCGGTTTCAACACCTTCAGCAACCACTTTGAGTTCCATGGATTTACCTAATTGCACCATGCCATGCATTAGCTTTTGTGTTTTTTCAGACTTTAATAATGAACTTGTAAATGTCTTATCAATTTTTAATGTATCTATCGGTAAAATTTGCATATATCGGAATGAACCATATCCAGTACCAAAATCATCTAATACGAAAACAATACCTTCGTTTTCAAGCTTACGCATTTGCTGTGTAATAAAGGTTGCAGCTTCTGCTTCTAAAGCGAATTTCTCTGTAATTTCAATTTGAATAAGGCTTGCAGGACAACCTGTTTTTGCTAACATTTCAAGTATTGATTTGGCCATGTTTTTGTCACGGAATTCACGTACAGAAGAGTTAATGGCCACTTTTAAATTCAAGCCAGCCTTCTTCCAAATTAACGCCTGTTCACAAGCTCTTTCTAACATAAATGAACCGATATTGTTAATGAGCCCTGTCTCCTCAGCGATTGGAATCAATTCATCTGGTGAAACAACCCCCATGACCTCATCTTCCCAGCGAACGAGTGCTTCTACAACTGTAACTTTGCCTGTGTAAACATCAATTTGAGGCTGATAAAGGACCTTAAGGTTCTTCTGATCAAGCGCTTGAAGTAAACGTTTTTCAATTAAAGCTTTACGATTTAAAGCTTTATGTGTTGCTTTAGATAGTGAGACAATTTTATCACCACCAGCTTCACGTACCGATGTAATGGTAGCGATGGATGCCTTCATTAGTTGAGAGAAGGTTGTTTGATCTTCTGGGAAGCGTGTAATGCCACCGCTAATCGAAATAGGCACAGCAATATTACTACTGTATATTGGATGCTGCTGTAAGTAAGATAAAAAGCCTTGAATAAACCATTCACTTAAAGGTGTTATGACAACAAAATCATTTTCATTGATACGCGCCATTGCACTGTCTTGAAAATACATTTTTATACGATTTGTAAATTCAATAATTAGGCTCTGGTTAATTTGTTGATCATGTAACTCTTTTAATGTGTAAAATTTATCGATGCTTAAATAGACAAATGAAAAGTGTCTATCTTCTTCAATCATACTAGAAATGACTTTTTCAAGACGATGTGCATTCATTAAACCTGTCTCGGTGTCAATATATGCAATTTTTTCAAGCTGGTGCTGAATTGTTTTTGACTTCGTAATATCCTTTTCAATTAAAATAAACTGTTGTTCATTCGTTTCTAAATTAAAAGTAGGGATTGCAGTTAACAGTACCCAATATGATTGGCCAGTTTTTGTAACTTTTTCGACCTCACCTTGCCATGTGTTACTATTGTTTAAATTGCGCCAGATGGTATTTGTTATTTTTTCGCTTACATCGTTATCTGGGAACAGTTGCCAAAACGTTTTACCGATAACACGTTTTGGTGTCCATTGACTTGTTTTTAGGAATTCAGCATTACATTCTAAAATAAATCCGTCTTGGTCTAGTGTTACAGACATGAAAGTGGAGTCTAAACCATGCTTTAAGTCTGCAAAAGTACGACTATTTGATACAGAATTGATCATTAATTCAGGTAACATAAACATAAATAAGACAAGGTGTTCCCCTTGTTCCATAAACGGTTTAGCCAACACCGCTGTAGTAACTTCTTCATTTGAACTTGTATACACTTGAACCTTATCTAAATACGTACTGTCTTCACTTTGAAGTATGGATTGGAACGTCTCAAATGAAAGTTGACGCAGTAGATTTTCATGTATGAATGGAGTAGTATGTCCTTTAATATCAGTAGCAGAAAAACCAAATAGCTGTTCAGCATTCTTTCCCCAAATAGAAGCTTGTCCGTCTTGGTTTATGACAAATGCAGGAAAAGGAAGTGAATTTAAATAATGTTCATCAATCGTAAATGATTTATGGATTTGACTCATGATTTATTCAATCTCCTTGGGTAATCAATATATACTAATATTATAGAGAATTATCGGGAATTAGTCATTATGAATATATTTGTAAATATTTGATGGTGAAAAAAATTAGGACTTTTCTAATGAAATGTAAGAAAAGTTTTGAAATAAATAACAGTTTTTAGTACATATATAGGAAGCGGGATTGGTGTGGAACGGTTAAAAGGATTACTATTTATAATCTCTGGGTCGATGTTGTGGGGTGCAACAGGACCTTTAATGGAATGGTTACTCAATCATACCCCATTAACAGTTTCTTTTATGCTAACCATTCGTTTGTCAGTTGCGGGTATTGTATTACTCGCCTATTTATTGTTAACTGGAAAAAATATCATCTGTATATGGCAACAAAAAATATGGAGTAGACAGCTAATCATCTTTGGTGTAGCAGGAATGTTGGGCGTACAATATGCCTTCGTAGCAGCGATAAATGAAAGCAATGCTGTGCTAGCTACCTTACTTCAGTTTTTAGCGCCAATATTTGTTGTTGCTTATGTCTCTCTTAGTTTAAAGAAATGGCCACCTAAATATCAAGTATTAGGAATTATTGGTACATTAGGGGGGCTATTCTTATTACTTACGAATGCTTCTTTTGACGCTTTATTAGTTAGTAACAAAGCGTTGTTGTGGGGAGTAGCAGTGGGCTTAACTTTTGCATTCTACACACTTTATCCAGCACGTCTCATGAAAGAATGGAGTGTACTGCTTGTTGTGGGCTGGGGAATGTTAATAGGGGGTCTAACGTTAGGAATTATCAGTCGAATTTGGCAGTCGAATCAGTGGCTTACTTTTATGGATTTGAAGGTTACAGGCTTAATGATTGCGCTCATTGTCTTTGGCACAATGGCTTTTGTGCTATTTTTAAGTAGCATGAAATATATTACGGCTGTAGAGACAAGTATCTTATCGAGTATTGAACCGTTAACGGCTATGGTTATTTCAGTAATTATGTTTGGTACGTCATTAGGATTTTGGCAATTAATGGGTGTGTTTGTTATGCTTGTTTGTGTAACATGGCTTTCTATTGCGGGTGAAAAAGCATAAAAATATTATTTAAAAAGGAATTTAGAACTATATTGAGATTCAGTGATGTTTTTTCTCAAACAAGGGGTGAGGGAATTGAAAGAAATTTTTTCGTATGTAAAGCCTTATAAATGGACTGCAATATTTGCTTTATGTTTAATGTTGTTGGAATTATTTGTGGAGCTTGTACAACCACTCATTATGGCCAAAATAATAGATGAAGGCGTCCGAGCTCAAAATCATGAAATGATATGGCAATGGGGAGCAGTATTACTCATGTTATCCTTCATAGCATTTTTAGCGGGGATTGTTAATTCCTATTATTCTTCGCATACTGCACAAAGCTTTGCCTTTGACTTAAGAAACGCAATGTTCGAGAAAATTCAATCGTTCACGCTTGCAACATATCAAAAGTTCTCAACGGCCTCTCTGATTACGCGATTGACGAATGATGTGACACAGGTACAGACGGTACTTTTTATGAGCCTACGTATTATGCTGCGGGCACCACTTGCAGTAGTTGGTAGTATAATAATGGCATTTGCCGTAAATGCAAAACTAGCCCTCTTTTTAGTAATCGGTGCACCGATAATCTTGGTGTTTTTAGTTTATATGGTTGCGAAGGGCGTGTCTTATTTTGGGCGAGTACAAAAGCGTGTGGACCGATTAAATCGTGTACTACAGGAAAATCTACAAGCCATTCGCTTAGTAAAGGCTTATTTACGTGGTACATATGAGGCGTCACGCTTTGAACAGGTGGCATCACACTTAAAAATAGATACGGTGAAGGCTCTACGCACGATGGAGTACATTATGCCAGTGCTATTATTTATCATGAATATGAGCCTACTTGCAGTACTATGGTTTGGTACAAAGCAAGTTGCTGCAGGTACAGCGCCACTCGGAGATATTGTAGCCATTGTCAATTATGCAATGCGCATGACAGGTTCGTTTTCAATGTTTGCTTTCATCATTATTTTTTACGCACGTGCGAAAGCCTCTGCAGAACGAATGGCAGAAGTGCTAGCTGTTGAAAATGAAGTAGAGGTCACTTCTCCATTTGAAGAAGCTTTTAGTAAGGAAAAATTTGGTGAGTTAGTATTTGAAAACGTGAGTTTTACGTATCCAGGTGCAGAGAAAGCTGTGCTGTCCAATGTAAGCTTTCAAGTGAAGCCTGGTGAAAAGTTAGCGATTATGGGAGCAACAGGAGCGGGTAAATCAACTTTACTACAGCTTATTCCTCGTTTTTATGATGTGTCGTCAGGGCAGATTTCAGTAGAAGGAAAAGATGTACAACAATGGGATCTACAAGAGCTGCGTGAGACCATAGGTTATGTACCTCAGCAATCATTATTATTTACAGGTAGCATTGTGGACAACATTCGTTGGGGTGATGCAGAGGCTGAAATGGAAGAAGTATTTCAAGCAACTATGCAAGCGCAAATCCATGCCTCTGTTGAAGATTTTCCAAATGGGTACGATACACGAGTTGGGCAGAAGGGTGTTAATTTATCTGGGGGGCAAAAGCAACGCTTGTCCATTGCAAGGGCATTGCTCAGGAAAGGGCATCTATTAATGCTTGATGATAGTACGAGTGCTCTTGATGTGAAAACAGAGCAAGCGTTGTGGGAGGCTTTGAGCGATGAAAGAGCCACGATGCTTGTCGTAACACAAAAAATTCGTACGGCTAAAGTGGCAGACCGCATTCTTTTAATAGATGCAGGCGAGGTTGTCGGATATGGCACACATGATGAGCTTTTGCAGTCTTCCATTTTATATAAAAAAATTGCAATATCCCAACAGGAGGTGGAGGAATAATGAGATTTTTCCGCAAACCTTTTGGCTATGAGCCGATTTTGACGAAGGATGATTTAAAGCAGGTCGTAAAGAAAAAGAAGGGTCCTCGTGCAGCCGATTGGAAAAGTACGCTTGGTCGTTTATGGAAAATCGTCGATGAACAGCGTGCATTATTAATCATTGTGTTTGTACTCGTCATGGTAAGTTCGATTTTGGCATTATTGGGCCCATACTTAATCGGGAAAATGATTGATAACTATGTGATGCAAGGGGAACTAACGGGACTGGGCAGTACAATCGCCTTGCTAGTAGGAATTTATGGGCTGTTAGCTGTATCATTATTTTTACAAAACTATTGGATGATTGGTATTGCACAGCAAACGATTTACAGACTACGAACGTCTGTATTTGCACACTTTCAAAGTCTCCCGGTATCGTTTTTTGATCGTCGCCAACATGGGGAATTAATGAGCCGTGTGACAAATGATATAGAAGCGGTTAGTTCGACATTGAACAGTTCCTTTATCCAAGTCATTTCAAGTGTCTTAACGCTCGGAGGTACGCTTATCATCATGCTAAGTTTGAGTCCTTTATTAACTGTACTAACAATGACAATTATTCCAATCATGTTTATAGCGCTGCGTTGGATTACACGTCGTACAGCACCATTATTTAAAGAACAGCAAGCGGCCATCGGAGCGCTTAACGGAATGATTGAAGAAACCATTTCTGGGCAGCGTATTGTCAAGGCATTTTCACAGGAGGAACGTGTTAAGGCAGAGTTTCGTGACAAAAGTTTACGCTTAAAAAGAACCGGCTTTTGGGCACAAACGTATTCGGGCTATATCCCCAAGGTCATGAACTTTTTAAATAATATGAGCTTTACAATTGTTGCAGGAATTGGTGGGATACTTGCACTTTATGGTCACGTGACCATTGGCGTAATTGTTATTTTCACGGAGTATGCACGACAGTTTACACGTCCTTTAAATGATTTAGCCAATCAATTCAATACAGTACTTTCGGCGATTGCAGGTGCTGAACGTGTCTTTTCTTTACTTGATGAACCGCAGGAAATCGAATTCCCTAACACGCAAAACCACTTGTTAAAAGGGAACGTAGCCTTTCAAAACGTTTCTTTTAAGTATGAACAGTCAGAGGCAGCCTACACATTAAAGAATATAAGTTTTCGAGTAGAACCAGGTCAAACGGTTGCATTGGTTGGTGCAACTGGTGCCGGAAAAACAACGATTCTTCAGCTTATTGCTAGATTCTATGAAGTAACAGAGGGCGAGGTACTATTTGATGGTATAAACGTGCAACAAATTGAACGTGAGGCACTACGTTCGCAAATGGCCTTTGTGTTACAGGACCCTTTTTTATTTGAAGCAACGGTGAGGGAAAATATTCGCTATGGTCGTTTAGATGCTAGTAATGAAGAAATTGAAGAAGCGGCGCAACGTGCAAATGCACATGATTTCATCATGAAACTAAAAGATGGCTATGATACGCTTCTTGCAGCAGACGGAAGCGAAATCTCTCAAGGACAAAAGCAACTGCTATCTATTGCTCGAGCACTTATTGCAGATCCGAAAATTTTACTACTCGATGAGGCAACGAGTAGCATTGATACGGTCACGGAACTAGCCATTCAAGAAGCGCTTGATACGTTGATGCAAGGGCGTACAAGCTTTGTTATTGCCCATCGATTAAATACTGTGCACAATGCTGATATAGTGCTTGTGATGCAAAAGGGTGAGCTAGTCGAAGCAGGCCCGCAACAGCAGTTAATTGCTACTGGCGGAATTTACGCTCAAATGCTTGAATCGTCCGCACATCATTTATAAAGTGAGACTAAAGGATAAGGAAAGGCTTTCGGTGCGCAGGTTGTGCTAGTGAGCGGAAGTTGCAATTGTATATTGTGTTCTTAGTGTGCTTTCTCCCTACAATCATTTGTCAAAACGTCACTTTCTAAGGCGATGGCTATGTAATCAGCGGCTGAATTAATCAGATATTTGCGAGTACTTAAACCTCCCATTTAAACCGTTTTATGCTTTATTTATAAGTGGGAGTTTTAACACCTATTATATAGGGTAAAAATAAGCTGGTAAACACAAAGATTAATGTTGCCAGCTTATTTTCTTTCTTGCTACAATAGGGCAATAGTCTGATAAAAGAACGGAGTAAATGATGAACATTTCAGTGATTACAGTGTCTTTCCCGTTAGACGGCGAAACATTGAATGAATTAAAAACCTTATGTGAAGAAGCAACATTACATGATTATCGAGTATACGAAACGATTATGAATATTCCGTTAGCAGGCTCTTTTGAATCAAAAGGTTTTATGGTGCTAGCGTACGACGATGACAAAGATTTATTAGTTGGTGCAGCAAGTGCTATTGATTTAATGGGTCTATATACGTATGAGTGGTCGCTAGTAGTTTTACCAGCGTGTCGTCGAATGGGAATCGGTACAGCATTAGTAGAAGTTTTACAAGCTGGACTAGTAGAGCGGGGCGCAGAAGGTCAATTAGCATTAGTCATTGATGGTTCACCTTATGGTCATACGTTTATTGAAAATTGTTGTTATACGTACAGTTTTTCAGAGGCAACACTAGAAACTAAAGCGGAGCCGGTAGTGCTACAAGATGAGGTTATTATAACTGCATATGCAGGAGAACAAGCAGAGCTTATTTCAATTTATAGTGAGGCTTTTGGTGATTTGCCAGAAGAATCAGTGGAACTAATTAACTTTAATACATCTAAAAGTGAACGTAATTTATGGGTAGCCCGTAAAGACGGGAAGGTTGTTGGTACGGTGACGACAGCGCAAGAAAACGAAGTTCAATGGGTGACAGCATTGGCCGTCCATCCCATGTATGGGGGACAAGGTATTGGTACAGCGTTATTGTTATTCGCGAAAAATTATGCCAGCCAAATTGGCGTGAAACATGTAATGCTTGATGTGGAAATCGAAAATAGAAAGGCACTTTCGGTTTATGAAAAGGCTGGTTTTATGAAAGCGCAGCAAATTGACTATTACGTGAAAAAATAAAAGAAGAGTGAGGAGTATGCTTTATGCATGGCTTCTCACTCTTTTTTATGCAATTGTTTTTGAGCAAACGGTTTGCTTAAGACCATCAAATTCATCGCATTGAGCCCTTCACCTGATATAACAATTAATTGATACAGTGATAAATGACTTTTTTATCATAAATACGTACTATGCCCATATAGTAATAATAAGCCCGATGAAAGGAGTCGTTATCATGCGCATGCCGGCATTGCCGAAAAAGAAGTCTCCTCCAAAGGAAGCCCCTAGATCATGGTGGAAGGTTGTCAAAGCTTATTTATCAAAGGGCAAATTTTATCGTCTGCCACCACGACATAAATAACCTTGCATTTATCCATTATCATAAAAAGAGTCGCAGTTCACGAGAGCGACTCTTTTTAATTTTCTAAAAGAAACGTCTTTTTTGTTGGACCAATTAAATATAGCTCATGCATCGCACGCGTTAACGCAACGTACAGAAGTTTGCGGTCAATTTTTGTATCGTAAAAGGGCGTGTTAAAGGCTGCGACAATCACAGCATCAAACTCGAGCCCCTTTGCTAAATGGCTTGGTACCACGAGTAGGAGTTGCTGATTAATGGACTCATCCTCTGTTAATAGCTGTGAAGTAATGCCGTAATCAGTTAACGCCTGCTGTATTCCGATTGCATCGACTGTAGTTTTGCAAATCAAAGCAATTGACTGATGACCGTTGGCACGAATGCTATCAAAAATATGCCCGATTTGCTGAGCATTAAAATGATCTGCCTGTAAAAAAGTTGGTGGATGTCCATGACGAACGACAGGTTCAACTAGCGGAAGTTGTTCATCCATTTGTGCTAAAATTTCGTTAGCAACTTCCATAATTTCAATCGTTGTTCGGTAGCTTTTTTGAAGTGTTCGAAAGCTGGCACGTGGAAATAAATTTTGTACAGGCTCCCAGGCAGTTAGTGAACGGTAGCTATGGATTCCCTGAGCTAAGTCGCCCACCATTGTGAACATGTCGGTCTCAAGCCCAGTTTTTAAAGCAGCAAGCTGGAATAAACTATAGTCCTGTACCTCATCAATGAAGACAACACGCATTTTCCAGTTATCAGGGATTCCTTTTAGCCGGGCTTGTAAATAATAAAGTGCCGCTAAATCTTCCAACACCCACTGTTCTTTCGCATGCACTTGTAAAAATTGTTGTTGTTCGAGATAATGCCATTCTGGTGCAAGCTTTGCTAATAGTTCAGCATTTGTTAGAAAGGCACGATAGAGCGTTTTGACATTATATTTAGAAAAGCGCCGCATGTAGGCAGATACTGTTGATTTGGCCTCTTTTTCAATTGCGGGAATTCGTTCATCACGTTCATCGATATACTTTGTTACAATACGACGACGTTTTTCATCGTCACGAATGCCATTTAAAGCTTTGCCAAGTACTTCATCGTATTTCGCATGTAGCATATTTAAGACAGCCTGTTTCTTCTGACGAACATGACTCGCCATCACCTTTTTTATATGTGCAAGTCTATTTTCAATTGGCATATAGGAAAACTCATGTAAAAATAACTTTTTCAAATGAGAAGCTCGCATAATACGGTATTTCTCAATAAACACATCTTCAAATTGTTCCGCAATTTCTTGCTCAATCTTTTGCACATAACGTTCCATTACATCACGATAATAAAGCGAGCCTTTTATTTCAGAAATCCATGCTGTTGGCTGATTGTCACCATCTGAAACAAGTGATTCTAGCTGTTCATTTGGATTACGTAGTTTTAATTTTAGCTTTGTCGCCGCTAGGACATAGTCTGCAAAAGTTGTTTGACAAATTTTATCGACACCAAGCTCGGGTAAAACATCACCAATATAATCAATAAATAATTTATTAGGGGCTAAAATCATGAGCTGCTCGGGATTAAAATTCTCACCCATTGTGTACAAAAAGTACGAAATACGGTGTAGGGCTATTGTTGTTTTACCGCTACCTGCAGCCCCCTGTACGATAATCGGCTGACGGAGGTGAGCCCGAATAATTTCATTTTGCTCTTTCTGAATAGTTGAGACGATTTCTGTTAACCGAACATCTGCTTTGCCTCCTAACGCCTCTTGTAGTAATTCATCATTTGTTGTTAAGTCGATATCACGAATATCAAGCAACTGACCATTTTCAATTTTATATTGCCGCTTGGCAAATAAATGTCCCTTGTGAACTTCTCCGCGTACATCATATTCCATATCCCCAAGTCGACCGTCGTAATAAACATTTGCAACAGGGGAACGCCAATCAACAATTATTGGTTCGTGTGTTTCACGATGAAATAAGGATGTTTTGCCGATATATAAAAATTCTTCAAGATCTCCTGTTTTTTGGAAATGGATACGGGCGAAATAAGGCTTTTTTTGAACAGCCTCTAAGCCTTCCTTTTGATCGCGAGCCATTTCAAAGAATCGCGCGTTTGTTAAGATGTTCAAATAGCTCAAACTCGAATCTAAATAATCAAGATCTGCCATCGATTTACGAATATTTTCCTGTGCGGATTGCAAATCTCTTTGAGACTCGCTTAAAATTTGTTGCATATAGTGTTTGGTGTAAGCGAGTCGCTCCAGTTCAGCTAGAAAATCTGGATGTTGTGCAGTCATTTTGCACCTCCTAAGTACTTACAAAGTTAATTTCATCTGTTGGACGTCATGGATTTGAAAGCATTGAATTTAAGATATAAGCCGAACTAGCTCACAGCTATGCGGTAACAACTAATGGGCTTATATAACACAGGCACAATAACAAATAGGCCGAAATGGAAATAGGTTCTCATATTACTATACAAAATTTTACCTTTCAAGGGTAAGATTAATAACCTGCTTATTGGTATACTGTTAAGTAACTAGAAATGGGAGGGGATACGTTTGGACATATTTGCGCATAGAGGTGTATCTTCACACTACCCTGAAAATACAAGTGCTGCTTTTTATGCAGCATCGAAATTACCTATTGCAGGAATCGAGCTAGATGTTCATTTAACTGCGGATGGGGAAGTGGTCGTCATCCATGATGAAACAATTGACCGCACTTCCAATGGTACAGGCTATGTAAAAGATTATACGCTCCAGCAGCTACGAGCATTTGATTTTGGTTCTTGGTTTTCTGATGAGTGCAGAGGAGAAAGTATTCTAAAGCTTGGAGAAGTGTTAGAGCTATTTGCAGGCACACATCATCGTATTAATATTGAGCTGAAAACGGATGTTTTTCCTTATGATGGTATTGAGCCGCTTGTGATAAAGGAAGTAGCATCATATCAAATGACGGAACGTGTTATTATTTCTTCCTTTAACCATGAATCAATTCAAATTGTGTCACAAATAGCGCCGTATATTGAAACGGCTGCATTATTTGCTGAAATCTTAATTGATTTTACAACTTACACAGCCCAAATTCCAACGAATGCAATACATGTTAGCTTGCCTACAGCCTTCAGAAAATCTGTTGGTTTAGCGCTTGAAAAAGGGGCTATTGTTCGTGCCTACACTGTCAATGATATCGATATTGCATTGCAGTTACAGCAACTCGGTATAGATGCAATTTTTACAGATGACCCCGAAAAAATGCTAGACGCATTGCGCGAAGGCTAAAATACACAAAAATGGCGTTTCAAATTCCCTTTGAGACGCCATCTTTGTTACCATTTTGCACGGTGTTCTTCGATACAACCAAGCATTTGCTTAATAACTAGGGTTTCACCATTGTCCAGTAGAATGGAACCATCATAATAACCAAACAATTGATGTACTTCCGATTTTACGAGTCCAGCATTTGTTGCTGCAACACGTTCAAAGAATGGGGAAAAAGTTAAGGACACTTGGTTGGTGAACTTTGTTTTAACTTTCCAACGTTGCATAAAATCTTTTCGATCATAATGGAATAGTAAATCCTCATGAATTTTTGTCATTTTTCCATCAACGAACACAGCATTCTCAGTCATACCCGTACCGTCTGTCCATTTACCCCCTAAATTCAGCCCAATCCGCCGACCTCGAACTCGTTGAGAAGCCATACCCCAATTCCATGTGGCCTCGCGTGGCCAAACACCACGCCCATAATCCAACACTGCAAAATTTTCCTCAGGTGTAAATATAAAGCGACGATTGCCAATCGTCACATTTCCCGACGTAGGTAGAGTATGATGCTTGCCTGTAAATTGGAACGTTTTTCGATTCCATGGAATGACCACATTCAATGACTCATCTGTTGGGGGATGTTGAATGACAAGGTTTGCACGTAAGCTGTCTCCGTCAAAATTAGGAATAGAAACGGACAAATGAGTTTCATTGTGAATATAGGTCATATCAATCGTCATTTCACTACTGCTGAAGGATACAGATTCTAGTACTTGTGTAGGCATTTTTAGCTTGCCACCAAGTGGAATTGTCATGGTTTTCTCGAAATAGCGCTGTGTTTCATACTCAAAGAAATATACGAAGCAAACCGCTGCGTAATCTAGATGGCTGATAGTAGCGGAGAATAAAATCTCATCACCATATACACACCAATAATTCCATTTCTTTTTGCGCATCAAATGGCCGCTTAAATTGCTATTTATAAGAGGTTTTCGTGCAAATCCAATGGAAGCAGGATTCAAATTCCCTTTTTTGTCGCATAAAAGAGTAGGTTGTAAGATTTCTTTCTCAGCATGCTGCCTCACATTCAACATCCCTTCTGTTTATATATTAAATATCTACACTTCATTCAACCCTATTGTAGCAAAAAATAACTTAAAATTGGAAAAGATAGCACCGAATGTTGCCCTTACATCGATTTTTAACTGAAAGCTTCGCCTGATGTCACGAATTCGAAAAGAATTTTTAGATGTTAGCCTAGCATCGCTAAGTCTCACGACACCTGCTAACTGACTTGAATCGGTAAAATCGTAACGTTCTATGGCTTTACCGAAGTGACCGACATCGTGTCGACCCTCGTGCATACCTAAGCATAATATTGCAAATACCGGACGTAATGACGTTTGAGCCGCCATTGATAAATATGGTCCTAAACTAATAGATTTGTCCATCTATACATATGATGTACGTAAGGAGGGGAAACGTGGCAAAAATGTATAATAGGCAGGCGGCGGTACAGTATGCGAATTTGTGGTGGAATAGACGTAATTCCGCATTTCCAAATTTTGATGTCGATTGTACGAATTATATCTCACAATGTTTACTTGCTGGGGGAGCGCCAATGCGCGGAGCTCCAAGTAGAGATAAGGGTTGGTGGATTCAGCAGGGCAATTGGAGCTTCAGCTGGTCGGTCTCCCATTCCCTTAGGTGGTATCTAGAAGGCTCCAAAACAGGATTAAAGGGCAAACGTGTGCAAAATGCTGAAGAATTAGAGCTTGGGGACATCATTTTTTATGATTTTCAAGGGAATGGAAGAATCGATCACTCGGTTATCGTCACGAGTATCCAGAATGGAATTCCATACGTGAATGCGCACACCTCAGATAGCATAAATAGACCGTACTTTTATGAGGATTCTACTGCCTATACACCGAGTATGACATATTTTTACATTCATATTGATGATAGTTTTGCTTAGCAAGATAGCTGTTTTAAAGCTCATCGATTTGTGATAATGTGAGAGATAGAAAATACGTATAATAATATATGATGTAAAGTTCTAGAAGGAGATAAAGTAAATGAGCGAACATTTTTTATCT
Source organism: Lysinibacillus sphaericus OT4b.31 (assembly GCF_000392615.1). GTDB lineage: Bacteria > Bacillota > Bacilli > Bacillales_A > Planococcaceae > Lysinibacillus > Lysinibacillus sphaericus_B. The sequence goes on from NZ_KB933398.1 coordinate 898,003, forward strand.
GTAAGAGATGCAATTATAGAGCGCCGTTCCATTAAAAAATTTAATGGGCAGCCTGTAGACCGTGATGAATTACTAGCAATTATTGACGATGCTGTATGGGCACCGAATCATGGAAATCGTGAACCTTGGCGTTTAGTTGTAGCGTGTGGTAAGGAGTTATCTGCACTTCATGATTTATTGCGAGACTTAACTATTCCGAAATGGCAAGACCTTTCAAGTGAAGACTTGGCAAAACAAATGACGAAATTCACACTTCCAGGCGGTTATGCTTTTGTAATCGTACCGGAGGATGCACGTCAAAAAGAACGTCTAGAAGATTTTGCTGCTGCAAGTACTTTTATTCAAAATATGCAGTTGCTTGCGTGGGATAAAGGTATCGGCTCTTGCTGGAAAACACCAGGCTTTTTAGATAATCCGAAATTCCGAGAAGCATTAAAAGTGCAACCAGGTGAACGTGTTATTGCGATGTTACAAGTTGGTTATTTTGATGATATTCCAAAAGCGAAAGAACGTAAAACATCAGCTGAAATTGTGACGATTTTTGGTGAATAGTACAAAGAAAGCCCCTCAGTGAGGGGCTTTTAGACAGTAGACAAACTCAAAAAACTGAGTTTGTTTACTGTCTTTTTTCTTTTAAATATAGAAGTATCTATATGAACTCGTTGATTTCCGCTATGGCGGACGCTTTTCGCAGGCATGGCTTCAGTCTCTCCTCGTCGCTACGCTCCAATCAACAGTGAACGTCTTGTGGAACCACTTGATCAATCGTCATCATTTCAAGTTGATGTTGTATGTACCTGAGAATTACTGCAGTTGACCTGAGCGATTGTTGCATGTAGCCAAGCGTTACGTCGGTTGATCTGAGCGGTTGTTGCTTGTACCTGAGCGTTACGTCAGTTGACTTGAGGGATTAGCGATAGATCTAGTTCGTTCTGTAAGTTTTTGACCGATTAGCACAACACGCCTTGATTCCTGATATAGAGGAAGAAGCTGCGAAACTCTTACGGAAAAACGAGGCAGCTAGACCCCGCACGAAGTGTATCGAAGGGGGAGGCCAGCTGGTTCGTCCGTGGAAAGCGAGTGGCTTGTTCCGAACCTGATTATTGTTACTTTCTATTGTATAAGAAAGACTATAGCCAAACTCGATTTTTTGCCGAAGTTTGTCTACAGTCTAAAAGCCCCCTCAGGTGAGGGGGCTTCCAAATCAACAAGTGCATTTATTTATTTATTTATTTATTTTTGTAATCCAGCTACTTCATATAAATAGTCACCTAACACGCGTAAACCATTATCGAAGTTTTCTAAATGGAAATGCTCGTTTGGAGCATGGAAGTTTTCGCTGGATAGACCAAAGCCCATTAACACAACAGGTAATTCCAAAATTTCATCGAATGATGCCACGATTGGAATCGAACCGCCACCACGTGTGTAAGCAGTGGGTACGTTATAAACTTTTTCGTAAGAGCGTCCTGCCGCTTGAATAAACGGATGGTCAAATGGCGTTAAGAAAGGACGGCCTTTATCGAACTCAGCAATCGTTACCTCAACACCAGTTGGTTTATGCTTTGCGATATGTGCTTTTAACAGTGCTACAATTTCATCGGGTTCTTGATTTGGTACAAGTCGGCATGTGATTTTAGCACCAGCTTCAGCAGGCAATACAGTTTTAATGCCTTCTCCTGAGAAGCCACCAAACACTCCGTTAACCTCTAGAGTAGGACGAGCCCATGTTTGCTCTAAGTAAGAATAACCAGCTTCCCCGAATAACTCTTTCACACCGACTTCTTCCTTCACTGACTCTTCATCGAAGCCAAGTGCGCGATAAGCATCACGTTCTTCTACTGATAATGGCAATACGTTGTCGTAGAAACCATCTACCTGAATAGTGCCGTGTTCATCACGGAAGGATGCTAAAATTTCTGCTAATGCATGAATCGCGTTTTGCACGCCACCACCATAAAGACCAGAGTGTAAATCGCCTTTTGCCCCGCGAACATCAATTTGTACACCTGTTAAACCACGTAAGCCATAGCACACAGCAGGCTTACCAGGTCCATAAAGGCCCGTATCAGAAATCAAAATCAAATCTGCAGCTAGCTTTTCCTTATGTTCTTCTACGAAAGCAGGGAGGTGAGGACTGCCGATTTCTTCTTCCCCTTCATAAATAAATTTCACATTTACGGGTAAAGTGCCAGTTGTAGCAAATAGTGCCTCAATCATTTTTAAGTGCATAAACACCTGCCCTTTATCATCGCTTGCGCCACGTGCAAATAATTTATTGTCACGAATCGTTGGATTAAAAGGCTCGCTATCCCATAAGTGTAATGGATCTACAGGCTGCACATCATAGTGACCATAGAAGAGAATTGTTGGTTTGTCCTCAGCATGTAACCAATCCGCATAGACAACAGGATGTCCTGCTGTTTGGGTAATCGAGATGTTTTCAAGGTTAAGTTTTTCAAAGGCGTTTGCTAACCATTTAGCAGCATCCTGAATATCTCCTTTGTGCTCTGATAATGAGCTAATACTTGGAATACGTAAAAATTCATTTAATTCATTCAAATGAGCCTCGCGATGTTCAGTAAAATAAGCGTCTAATTCCTGTAAATGTGTCATCATTTCATCCCACTTTCTATTATTTCGATACTAGAAATAGTATAGCATAATGTGGCTGGAGAATCCTGTTATAGCAATGCATTAAGGGACTTTTACAATTGATTAGCCCCAGTTTTAGCCCCACTAGCCTGTAAAGTTTGGCTGAACAACGAAACAGATTCTACCTCTAATTCCTTTAGAACATGACCGTATACATCCATAATCATCTTTGGTGTATTTCCTAACCTTTCTGAAATAACTTTCACATTAAGCCCACGATTTAACAAGATGGTGCAATGTGTATGACGTAAGCCATGTATCGTTGTTTTTGGTAGTCCTGTCCGACCCAAAATTTTATTGAATGCATAAGTAGGACTTGTCGGAGCAATTGGATCAGCTGCGTGTTCAAATATAAACACAAACGTATCATCTTTTGATAAGTCATCTTGCAACTTACGGCCATTTTTAAATAACGCTTTTTTACACCACTTTAAATAAGTTTCGAGTTGCCTCATAATCGCTTCATCCACTAGAATAGTTCTATAGCTATTCGTTGTTTTTGGTGTGTGGACGCCAATAACATCCCTAGTACGCTCAATAGTAATAGTGTTGTTTTGAAAGTCGATATTCTTCCACTGCAATCCTAATGCTTCGCCGCGACGGATACCTGTATAGGCGATCGTAAGGAAAAAAGTGTAGTGGGTAATATTTTCATGCTGTTTGGCATCATCTAAAAAAGTGACCAATTCAGCAGGAGTAAGGAAGTTAGCAGCTTCCTTTTTCTTTTTGCTCACTGATGGAATTGTTACTTTCGTGAAGCGGTTACGATTGAGTATTTCTTCTTCCACTGCAGCATTAACAGCAATTTTAAAAATGGTATGCCATGCCCGTATTGTACTAGCCTGGTATTCACCAACAAGTTGATTGATAAACACTCTTTGATATGTTTGTTTGTCTAACTTTTGTAATTTGTAATGGCCGAGTAGAGGCCTTAAATGTACACGTACAATGATTTCTCGTTGAACCTGTGTCCCTTTTTTCCACTTACCTTTATTCATTTCATACCAAGTGTCCAGCCATTCACCAACAGTCATTTGGTCATTTTCAACATACCTTTTTTCACCACGCAGCGTTGCAGCCTTCACTTCTAGTAGGGCTTTCAATGCTGCTTTTTCTGTTTTAAACCCACTTTTCTTCTTCTCTTTCCGCTTTCCAGCAGCATCATAATACTTATGTCGAAACATCCATAGTTTTTCTTTATTTGCATTGAAATAGTGATATATTTCAGGTTCTTTTGCTGATTTATATAACTTCACCTTTTCCATTCCTTTCATGTTTGGCGGCGTGTGTACAGGAATAGGTGAGTGTTATTTAATCTTGGTACTCGAATTTGTCTTTCATTTCTTCTATTTTTGTCAGTATTTTTTGTTTGTCAGTTGGCGATAACTTTCGCCCTCTGTAGTTAATTTGAACGTCTGGCAAGTTCAATAAATACTGAATATCAGGGGAATCACGCCATGGATTCGACATGGCATGTAATTGCATCAGTTGATCTATCTCATTAGCAAAGATATATGAATCATAAATGCTTTTAGCATATTCTACTTCTAGTATAGAACCATTACTTAACTTTTTGTTCAATTCATAGAATTCTTCAAAAGTCATTGAAGAGAATTTTTTTACACTACTATGCTGAAGTGGTCTTAACTGAATTAGTATATTGTTTAAAATATTTTGTTCGAACAGATTGTTTCCTTTACCAGCTAACAAATATAAATAAGCAAAAGTAACATCAAGAGCCTTAGCAAGTTCCATAAGTTGAACATTGGTAAGTGGAATATCCACACCGTTTTCTATTTGTTCAAGTGTAGTTTCTGGAATATTTATCTTTTTAGATATAACAGATAATGGAATAGTCAATTGTTCATCATTGCTATCATAATTATCTTCTCTAGCTACTCGGATAGCTTCGCCGAATGTTGGGATTGAGGGGGGCTTTTTTATATTTTCTTCAAACATTTCTAACCATTCATCAATATATTTGGCTCCAATTAATAACTCCCCAATTGGGATATCTAAGATACTACCTATTGTCTTCAAGGTATCGATTTTTGGGATTTTAAGATTGTTTTCGATTTTAGAGAGATATCCTTGCGTTATTTCAGCTTTTTCGGCTAGTTCAATCATGGTCATACCTTTCTTTTTTCTAGAATCTTTGATTGTTTCGCCAAGATTAACCTCAATGAACATTTATTTCACCTCTTCTTTATAACCTAAATATACAATAATATTCCCAAAATGAATATAAAATATTGCATCTGTTTATAAAATACTATAATATTCATTTTAGGAATATTCCTAAAATGAATATTTGGGGGGTGTTATATATGGATAAACTCGTTTTAACAGTTCCGGAAATAGCGAAAGTACTTGATTTAAGTACCGCAACTATTTATGTAATGGTCCGCAATAATGAAATACCTTATAAAAAGCTACGCGGAAAAATTGTTTTTCACCGTGAAACAATCGAAAAATGGCTAGCAACACCAACAGCATAACGAAAAGAGGAGAGATTCGATGATTCCAGCAAACATTGAAGTAAACCTTGATAAACAAGCCATTCGGCAATACATAGAGAAGCGGCTTGATGAGGAAATTAGAAATACTTTGTGGTTGATTGATCTAGACAAGATGACTGAACTAACTTGTATGTCGAAGCGATGGTTAGAGGATGTAATTGTTTGTGATATGCGTATGCGCGCGATTGAGATGAAAAAAAGCCGCAAAAGATGGTGGCCATATCGACAGGCTTTTGAAGTAATAACTGAAATTATGAGTGAATGGTGAAACTACACCGCTTGGCGGCGTGTGTTTGAGAATAGGTGTAGGAGGATGGAGGGCAAGAGCATGTATGAAAATCTAACTAACGATGAATTACGTGTCTATTGTATTTTAGAGGGCTTAGAAGATTCAAAGAGTTTAACAGGTACACAAATTATGGAGCGATTAATGATTAAAGATCGCCGTTATTTTCATCAGCTTATATTCGATTTGGTTTGAAGGGAGTTCCAGTAGTAAGCATTAAGAGTGGAAATCATTCGGGTTATTGGTTAGCACGAAATAAAGACGAGCTTGCATCCTATCTACATGATAAGGAACTTTATATAGCTACACATAGAAAAATCATCGAAGCCATGAGATGTGCAGCGAAAACGATTTTTCAACCTTAACACTATAAAAAAAGGAAGGAGGTGTATCAATGGATGCTAGGTTGGATTAGTTTGCACAGGAAATTACGGGAGAATGAGATATACGCGGATCCCTATATGCTGAAATTATGGATACATTGTTTACTTAAAGCTTCCCATAAAGAACGAAATCAACTAATAGGAAATCAGGTTGTTAATTTAGAAATTGGGCAGTTCATAACAGGTAGAAAAGCGCTTGCAAATGAGTTTAACAAAGGTGCGAAAGATACCCATATTATTTCAGAAAGTACATTGTGGCGATGGTTGCAATTGTTTGAACAACTGCAAATGTTGAACATCAAAAAAACGACTAAATACAGCGTGGTTACTGTAGTTAATTGGTGTGAGTATCAATGGATTGAACAACAGATGGACAGCAAGTGGACAGCAGTAGAACAGCAAGTGGACAGCAGTAGAACAACAAGTGAACAGCAAATGGACAACAAACGAACATCAGATGAACAACAGATGAACACAAACAATAATGTTAATAATTTAAATAATGTTAACAATGATAATAATTCTAATAACGACAACAATGTTAATCATGAAAATAATGCTATTAATGAGAAAAAAAGACCGACCGACAAAGATCTTAAAGATTCTTTTAACGCCCCTAGTATTACTAATAGCGTAGATAGAGAAAAAGAAGAAAAGAAAAAAGAAAAAACAGTTGTCTGTCTGTCTGTTCCTTCTCCAGTAGATTTAATTGGATTAGAAAAACAGTCTGCAAGCACTCTTACTCGTTCAGAACAGATAGCAAGTATCGAGAAGGCAATCCGATTTACTTTCGATAACGTTGATGAACAGGTTTATAAAGAAATACAAGGCTGGCTCATGATGCACAATTACGAATTAGTCAGCGAAGCAATAAAGGTAACAGCTCAATTAGACGAGCCACCCCCTAAACTTAGCAGCCATATTTTGACTATGTTAGCAGATTGGAAGAATCAAGGCATTAATACTTATGAGCACTTACTAGCAAAGCAGGAACAAACAGCATAACTTACTAATGCTTTGAATAAATAGCTATCAAAAGTCACAGAAAGACCGTAAGTGTGTTTTTATATCAATTCCGTTAGATTGGAGAGTTCGAAACGAAAATCGCTCACAAACGATTTTGAAGGGTTTTAGGAAGGAGGGATAACGTGGGTGACATTGTGAATTTTCCTGATTTAGATAACGCATCAATTGAAATTGAACGCGCAGAAGCTTTTAAACAGGCTGTTAATGAGTTAAGTGATTTCTTAAAAGCTTTACCTTTGAATCATGAAGACAATGACAGATTAGTAGCTTTAATGGTCCGAAATATAAGTGAAGCAGAAAAGGGAGCTTTTTTACAGGGCTTTAGTATGGGCTATGAATTTAGCGAATATTAACGGAATGAAGGTGAACTATGAATGATTACTAAATTCAAATACACTGACACCGAATTGAAGAAGTTACTCGCTTCTATGGTGGTGCTGGTCGATACGAGGGAACAGATCAACCAGCACATTACAGACTATTTCAACATTAATAATATATCCTACATAGCTATGAAGCTAGATACAGGCGACTATGGGGCAATAATTCCACAAAATTTCGAGCTGGGTATATACAGAGATACCTATTTTCCACTAACAGTAGAACGTAAGAACAGTATTGACGAGTTAGCCAGTAGTATCAAAGAGGAACGGTTTGAGCATGAATTGATTCGCTCGCAAAAATCACACTTTACGCTTTTGGTAGAAGGTAGTTACTCCGACTTAGTGAATGGTAACTACAGAAGCCAGTACAATCCGAAAGCATTACTCGCACGAATCAAAACATTTGAGGCACGCTACCGCTTCTCTACAACCTTCCTGAATGATAGGCAGTTAAGTGGCGATTGGATATATCACCATCTTTACTACCATGTACGAGCAGCATTAAAGGGATAGCAAAGGTAACAAATCTCACATCCTAAAAAGAGTTATCAGCTATATCAGCTACCCTAAAAGAAAACAATTATCGGAGTTTTTAGAGTCCTAAAAAAGAAGCAATATGTTGACTTTTGTTAACGTTTACGCGCGCATAGGGGTTATTGGCGACAAAAAAGTTACTACGAGGATTGTTCGTAGGTTAAAGTACCGTTCACGTATCGGACAAATCGGACACCCTAAAAAGGAGAGCTGAAAATTCAGCCGTCCTATCATCCGAGAACCTAAAAAGAATTATGCAGATTTCGCATATTCGAAATGGTCTGGTTCACCATGCACCAGAGCGTTAAATTTTTGGTCACTTATATAACAAGGAGCGGATATATACGGATAGAGCGAAGGTTGAAGTATTGCACACGAAGTTTGTAGAAGTAATAAGACCACTTTTAAAGGCGAATGGACGTAATAACATATCTAAAGTATCTCAATATTTTAGCCGTAACGTAAGAAGCGGGATTAACGAACTAGAGCTTACAGAACGGTTATTATTTAATGCTCGTCGTAGCAGAAAAGATCGCGCACTAGTTATATGGGCCAGTGATTTTAAAGTAATTCATCAAGAACATGCGCTTGATCACGTCATGAAGCTTATCAATTTCTACAAAGAGCGTACAGCACTCCCCGACCAAAACGGGAATACTACGAACAATTACGAAAAGCAGAAGTGGTGGAAACATTCGGCGGAGATATAGCTTAGAACGCACAGGGAGCTACAAGAGCCGTTTGAAATATAAAACTTCATGGGTAACGTACAAAGTCTAAAAAGTGCTTTTAAACGTTTTCGGTGAAAGAGGGTATATTTTGAATCTTAAATACGATTGGGATTGGATGAGGGAGTATTATGCTAGGTCATGTAAAAGTAAGACAAGTTTAAAAGATATATCAGCACTTTTTAACGTTCCTTACCAAACCGTTAGAAGAGTAGCGGCAAAAGAAAATTGGATAGGAAATGTAGCTGTTTGCCGATGCGCTGAATTAATCGAATACTTTCCCAATATGGAATACCAGGAACAATATTTGAAAATGGCTGTTTCACTAGCACATCGAAATTATGAAAAGTTGGAAGAAATACAACGACTTGAGGATAAATTCGAATGCTACAAATGATTGGGTTTTGAATAGTAGCGTTACGAAACAAACAACGTTCCCTTTGAAATCTAACCTGACCGTCAAATATGATGGCTGTTTTTTACACGAAACGGAACAAAATGCTACAAACCCTTGGATTGAACATGATTTTAGCTAAAACAGACATGTTAAGAAATGTTAAGGTTGCAACTTTCCAAAACGGAACTCAATTCACTTCCCAAACGGAACAGGACAGTAAGGAAACGTGAGGTGTTTGTAGCTTCAGGACCTTGCAAAACCTAACATTTTTACGGAGTACTCCATTGTAGTACTCCAATCGTTTTGCCTTAGTACTGCATTGATTTAGCTAGGGAATGAACAGTCGTTACGGAGCGTTCCGTTCGTTTTATTGGAACGTTTCGAAACGCAACTCAAATACTTTTCCAAAACAAACAATACCCCAAGAATTAAACAAAAAGCGTGCATCCAAAATGCATACTTTTATATGCAAAGGTTGCAACCTTTTTATTGATGGATGCAACGTTCCAAAATGGAACACTAAAGCAACTATGCTAACTTTTGCTAACAGTTTTCTTTATTAAGGATGCTTAGAAATGCTAAGGTATGTCGCTTATAGGATGCTGGCAAATAATTTTATAGATGTTGTCTTTGGTTGGCAAGTTGTTACCTATAAATGTTTGCAAATGTGAGCGTGCTGTTTATAAAGAATGGCGAGAAACATGGAACTTAATAGTTGGAGTGCTAAAACAACGAGGGAGGAGAATCATAGTGGATATTAAAAAAGAGAAATGGCTCGACTATGAAATACGTTTCGTAGAAATTGAAGGTGAGTGGTGGGGAGTAGCTAAAGATATTGCAGATGCTCTTTGCTATAGTAGTACAGCTGCTATGACAAGACACTTAAAAAGTAAATTTCTTACACATGTCAAATTGGCAGGTATGAATCAGAACTTTACAGCAATATCTGAACAAGGGATATACAAAGCGATAACTCGTTCAAAAAGACCAGAAGCAGAAGCATTCGAAGATTGGCTATTTGAAGTAATCAAAACACTTCGCCAGTCTAGTGGATTAGAAGGTTTTCAAATCTTTAGAATGCTAGACAAAGAGCATCAAAAAGAAACGATGGCTAAGTTAAATCAATCATTGCTTGAACCAACAAAGGTGGATTTTATCAAAGCCAATACGATTGCCAATAAAGCAGTATCCAGTCGTCATGGGTATGCGAAAATGCTTAAGAAAAATCAGATGACCCCTGAGATGCTACTGGACAGAGAACCTATTTTGAATGATGCAGTTGAATTGATGATGACAAAAGAAAAATTTCAACTCGATTTATCTATTAGTGAGAAAGTATATGAAAAGTATGTACATTGATGGGCGGTGAAAGGCAATGACATTGGACGAACTAAAAAGTCTTTTCAAAAAGCAAATACCAGCTGCATACGAATCGTTAAAAGAAGCGGAAGCCATGCCAGAAGGTGAGGCGAAGCGTTATAAAATATCTGCAGCTTTACAAACGATTGGGCAGGTACAAGATATATTGACGAGTTGCTGGGATGAACTTAGGTTTAAGGATGGGCTTATTTTAGCCCATAGAGCTGAGAATGTACCAAGGGAACACACGGCTCGGATTTTCTATGATTATGCTCATGTTGAACCTGAAAGGGCTATCCATAACCTTCAAGCGCTGGAGGGAATATCTTATAAAAAGTTATACAAGATTCTAAGTACACAAGAGAATGATTTGGAGCATTTAGAAGCTGAAAGGCAACGGAGTATGGCAGAACGCATAAAGGCAAGGGAACAACGCATAAAGGGGTGATAGCATGATTACAGAGAGCCAATTTTGGCAGTATTTGAATGCACAGCTAGAAATTGAACAAATCGAACGAGCATATCAAACAGAGCGGCAAGAAGCTTATGAGGGTATTGCCCCGACAATAACAGGTTTTGATAATGGCAGCGGATGTATATATAAATTGGCTTGTGATGTAGAGGACTATGCTATCTACCTAGTGGAATTAGATGAAAAGCAGAAAAAACGCACGGAGCATATAAACAAGCGTGCTGAAATTTTAAACGAAGCTATCACACTACTCTATGAAGACGAGAAGGTTCAATTTGAGGCTTGGAGAGTTAATTCTGTCCATTCACACCCGGAAGTGTTAAATACGTTGAAAGAGTGCATTAGTTTTGTTATAGAGCGCGATCAAATAATTGAAGTACCATACGAAATGACAGTTACTGAATGGGATGCTCAAATAGAGGAAATGGACGATGAGGAACTATTTTCGGATTACTGGGATAGGGATGGTTCGTTCGATGAGGATATTAGGAAGCGGAGAGCGATGGAAAAGCAGTATGGCCGTGTGGATCTATCTGAAAAGGCTTTACATAAATATGCTACTAAATACGCTGTGAAAGACCGCTTCCATAAATCAGTCGCAAGCTATTAGGCTTTGGTGGACCATTAACCAAACTGGTTAACGCTAGGGTAAGTTATTAGGTAGTGGTATCTGATCCCTCAATAATGAGCAGTGAACCAAGGTTTTGGATATTCCATTATAGAATAAAGGTCTAGTACAAGACGTAATTTTAGCGCTGTTATTTCGACTTTTAAATATTGTAGGTACTACATTAGGTTTCAAAGTAACTACAAAGAAAGGAGTTAATCAATGTTTTGTGTAATTCAGAAAATACAAAAGAAGAAGCTTGATGAGTATGGTGCCGCTAAAGAATTATTAATAGATACAGACACATATACAATCAACGGTGAAGAAATAACGGAATATATTTACCATTACAGTGAAGAACGCTTTGAACGCCCTATACTGGATGCCTACAAGATTAGTATTCATCATTCATATAGAGAAAATGGTAAGGTTAAAAAGAAACAATGGGCAATCTGTACAATGGGTTATTATGAAATTGTTGAATATTGCTTTGATGATAAGGTTATAAAGTCTGTACTTGATGCAAAGATAGCAGAAATGGGCATTAAAAAAAGTCAGTTTTATAGAATGGTTTATGATAAGTTAAATCTGCTGGAAGATTCCATAAGAGTCGAATATGAGGAAACTGAGGAATATAAAACCCATAAAGAACACCAAGCAATTTTGACAACACATAGAAATACCAAGAGAGAATTTGAAAAACTATATGGTAAAGACACCTACAACCGTATTTATGATGTGTACGGCGTAGTTAGAAACAAGGAATACTTAGAACAGTTGATAGCCGCTAAAGGTACAGCAGAAAAAGCACAAAAGGCGCAAGAAGAATATAAAAGACGTAGCGAGAAAGAGCAGTGGAAACGATTCGAGGAACACTTTGGAAAAGGTGGTGGTAGTTACTCGTCAACAACAAATAGTAACTACAACGAAAATGAAAAAACAATGTTAAAAGAAATCTATCGTATGGCATCGAAAAAGTTTCACCCAGATGCTTGTGGTGATGATGGAAGTAAGATGAAGTTTTTAACAAAACTGAAAGAACAATGGGGGCTGTAAGTGGCGGTAAATGCTTCGGCATGAATTATTGTTAATATTATAAAGAAAGAGGTAGCATAATGGAACCAATAAAATTAGACGTAAACGGAGCTTTATATGTATCAGCTGAAAAATTAGAAGGTCCATGTGTAATAGTAGTGTCAGATGGGAAGGCAAAAATGAAACTATTACAAGCATTTGGAACAGTGGAAGTCATTGTACAAGATAATAAGGTTTCTCGTATAAATAACAAGGAATCTATTGTATTTTAAGGTATAATTAGAGATAAAAAAATGAATATATGTCTATCGAAAAAATCGAGGGCAACAAACTAGCGTGGTGTTTAGAACCACCTCTGTTTGTTGCCTTTTTTATATCAAAAAAAGAGAAAAGGAGGAAGCTATATTGCATGTTTTACAAACTTTAGAAAATTTATTAGATACTGTGCAAGGAGCTGCAAAGCAATTTCGAATTGCTCATGATGCATATAAAAAAGAGCTAGAAACCGCTTCTAATAGAGCTGTATATAACGAGGTATATGATATATACGAGCGAAGTTATATGGATGCGTTGAAGAACTTCAAGAAAGCCCAAGAATGCGTTATTCAGCTAAATCAAAGTGTGTCAAAAATGAAAGGATTTACAAGGGTAAGGTCTATAAAGTTAGCAAAAAAAGTGAAGAAGATAGTAGATGAGCAATTATCTTATAAAAAAATAGAGCGAATTTAAGAGAAGGAGAGTTTATATCATGGCTACAATACGTACATCAATACAACTACAAGACCGTTTAAGCCAACCAATGCGAGCGATGCATAGCGCTGTATCAGTTATGGTAAATCAAATGGAAGCTATGCATGCGGCTTCTGGCAATATGATGGATACTACAAGTATTGAAATTGCGCGTCGAGAGTTAGCTAGAGCAGCGGATGCATTTAATCAAATAGAAGATGAAATTCGAGAAGCTGACAACGTCCAGCAAAGGTTTAATAATCATATCAGAGATGGAACTAACGCTGCTGAAGGTTTATTAGGGAAAGTGTTAGCTCTTGTTGCAGCTTATTTATCGTTACAATCGATTAGTGGCGTCGTTCAGTTATCTGATGAAATGACAAGTGCTAACGCTAGGGTTGGTTCCATTAATGACGGGTTGCAAACAACAGCAGATTTGCAACGAACAATTTTTGATAGTGCGCAACGCACATTCACTCCATACTTACAAGTGGCTGATACGGTTGGCAAGCTCGCGGCAAATGCGGGTGAAGTTTTTAATAGTACTAAAGAGATAGTTGCCTTTACAGAGCTTTTAAATAAATCATTTGCAAATGCTAATACAAATGCGGAAGGAATCGCTTCGGCAACATTGCAATTAAATCAAGCAATGGGATCAGGTGTCCTGCGAGGTGAGGAATTGAATGCAGTGTTAGAGGCAGCTCCAGGTATAGTACAAAATATTGAAAAATACTTGGGTATAAGTAGAATGCAATTAAGAGAAATGGCTAGTGATGGTGAAATAACTGCCGAAATAGTGAAGCAATCTATGTTTGCTGCAGCGAATGATATAAACAAATTATTCGATAGTATGCCTCTAACATGGTCACAAATATGGATCCATTTTAAGAATGAAGCGTTATGGGCTTTTAAAGATGTGTTACAACAAATAAATGGGATCTTCAATAGTGATCGATTCGCTGCATTTAGGGAAAGCGCCAGCCAATCATTGCAGGTAGTTGCAACTCTCGCTAGTTATGCTCTTAGTGCAATCGCTTCGGTGGGTGGATTCATTTACGATAATTGGTCATTTATTGCACCTATTGTTGGCACTGCTACGGTTGCGCTAGTCGCTTATATGATTGCATTAACAACAGTAAAAACAATTACCACAATCCTCGCTGTACAACAGGGTATTCTAGCAGTAAAACAGGCAATAGCTACAGGCGCTACTTATGCTCAAATCGCTGCTCAATACGGTCTAAATGCCGCTTTATATGCGTGTCCAATCACATGGATTATCTTGGGCATAATTGCACTAGTAGGGATATTGTATTTAGCTATAGCAGTTGTTAATCACTTTGCAGGAACATCTATAAGTGCCACAGGAATTGTTGCTGGTGCATTTATGGTTCTTGGAACGTATATCTACAACAACGTAGCTTTTTGGTGGAACATATTTTCCTCATTCTGGGAGTATTTCGCAAACGTTTCTAAAGATAAGACGTATGCAGTGAAAAGATTATTTTACAACTTAGCCAGCAATGTATTAGATTACGCAATATCCATGACAAGTGGATGGGATAAGTTTGCTACTAATTTTGTTAATGCAATTATCGATGGTGTTAACCGTGCCGTCGAAGCTTGGAATTGGTTCATTAGTATGTTACCAGATGGTCTCACAACAAAACTCGGTTGGGAACAAAAGGGTGCTTATGACCATAGAGAATCAATTACAAGTGACTTACAAGGTCTAAAAGGAGCACTGGGTGATTGGGTTGGTGAAGCTCCTGCTGACTACTGGGAAGCGCCAAAAATGGAACAAAAATCGCTAGGTGCTGCTTGGGACACAGGTTACAACTGGGGAGCCAATTTGTTTAATAGTGACAGTAAAGGACCTGACATACAAAGAAAAGACCCTTGGGCTGATATATTATCAACCTTAGGTAATGCACCAGTTGCCAACGCTGCGGATAGAGAAATCGCTGGTAACACAGCAAAAATGGCGAAGACAATGGAGGCTACAAACGAGGACTTGAAATATCTGCGTGATATGGCAGATTCTCGAGTAATAAATCGTTATACAACGGAAATCACTGTTGAAATGAAGAATGAAAATCACATCAAAAAAGAAATGGACATCGATGGTGTGATTGATCGCTTTGGTGAAAAAGTAGAAGAAGTAGTTGAAATGTTAGCAGAAGGTGGTCCTACAGATAATCTATAACTAACCTTTTAAGGTTTATTTCCTAATTGAAGATAAGAAATGAGGCGATTTCTTTGAGTAAAGCTATAGATTTTTCTGAAGCTTACGCGTTTACAGCAAACACTATAGGAGAAATGCTGGTAATGAAAGTTGTTCATAAACTTACTGGTGTTGCAATCTATACGAAACGAAAAAAGATATTGAATAAAGCTCATTTACGTGGTGAAATTTATTCTTTTCGAGAGTATTTGTTTGAACGGAATGGATTAGAACAAATAGTGCTGGACAGTCTTGCAAAAGAACACGAGATTGATACGTCCGGTAAAAATTTAAGGGGAATTCTTGATAAAATTTCAGCATTACAAGATAACAAACGTTACATTGATGTAACTAGTGAAGAAGTGCAGCACATGCATGAAGAAGTGGATGATGGTAAGCATTTAGGTGAAGTATTGAAAGCTATGGGGAAAACGAAATCAAAAAGAGTTGCTGCGCTCAAATAGCCAAAGTAACTTAAATAAAACAATCTAGCCGCTTCTCAATGTTGTAAAGGATTAAAAATTACAATAACTGGAAGCGGTAGTATGTATCTGGTATATTCTCTGTAAATTATGTATATTTGTATACTAGGAGGGGATGATTTTGGGGATATTCAATAAGAATACTAAAGATTTATCTATAGGTGTACCTCATGTTGATGGTTTACCGATTTCTGAAGGAGTTTTTGTAAAGGTAACAACGAGTTCCGATAAAATTGTATTCGAAAATGGTAAAGATCGTTATGAACTTAGTGCAGAGAAATTAACGAATATTCATCATAAAACAGAGGTAGAAATTCAAAAAAGCGTAAGTAGCTCAATTGGCGGTGCTATTGGTGGTTATGTGCTATTTGGAGCTTTAGGGGCGATGATAGGCGGTCGCAGTAAAGAACATGTTTCGCGCAACTTACAAGTCTTTTTAATTTTCGAATACGAAGATGACCAGAAGGATAAAAAATATATTTCTTTCGATATGACTTATACTCCAAAAGCAAGGCAAATTAACATGGAGTTTTTCGGAAAAAAGGTTTTACCAAAAAATATTCAACTTTAATGGGAGTGTGGAAATTTGCAGATACGTAAATTAGAAAATATAAAAGGAGAAAATTTATTAAAGCTTATAAAAGATCATTGTCAACAAAATGAAACAAACAGAGCGATTGAATTATTAAAAAAATCAGGTATTTGTATAAATACATTTGGCGGGGGTAGGCCAAATAAGAATGAAATATTTAAAAAAGCAATTGAAGCAATTAATAAACAAGAAAATTCCAATGTACAATTAAAGCGATTTATTGAAGAAATAAATATTTTAAACACCGTTTATAAAGATTTTAATCAAAATCATATGTCTACGATTGAGGAAAACGTGCCTGCTAATGAACATTTTGGAGCATATCTAATAGCTTTAGAATTAAAATTAAGGAGTTTACATAGTGAACTATCAGAAGAAAATGGAAATATATCGGAAAACATAATTCAATCTACAGGGGCTATTTTAAAATATTTTAATCATAAAGGGTTTAAGATAAATAGCAGTTACTTTTCTTTTAGCAAGGAAAGTATAGAACAAGTAAAGCAACATTTTAAACTTGCTTCAGATCATTTATTGTTATCCAAGATAACTGAATTATGGACATATTATGATATTCCTTTACAAAAAACTGGAGATACATATGTTATAAGTTCTATAGGTAATCTTATGGCCCAAGCTAAAAATGTATCACATATGACTTTTATGGATAAACGGATAGCTAAAATGACTAGTGATGCTTATTACGACTTTATTACAAGACATGTTTATAAGAACAAAGCTGCTTTACCACCAAATCATTATAATTCATCAAATGAGAAAACCTCTGCTGAGTTTTTAATGAGGTATCTTAACATTCCTGATATGAATTTTTTCATTAATAACATTCCTCTAAATATTTTATTGAGGGCTTATACCGTTTTAGAGCAAGCTTCTAAAGACTTTATAAATGAGAATGCACTCTATAGTAGTAATCGTTTAGATGAAGTCTGCATAATACTAAGTAAATCTCAATGGAGAAAAAAGTTCGAAGCTGCTGGTATCCCTTACAAATATGTGAAACAATTAATGGAATTTATGACGTTTTCTAAACAGTCTAATGACTTATTTGATTGTCCTTTCATTGAATTTGAAGACAAGTTATTAACGGTACCTTCTGTAAACTTAAATACAGATTCTTCAAGGGCTATATTATTAAATGCAAGTAAAAATAAAGTTAATTTAGGGGATAAAGGATTAACTTTTGAGAAAGTTATTTTAGATACACTTAAATCTCAAGGAATTAAATGCATCTCTAAAAAAAAGCATGAAAATGGGACTGATTATGAATGTGATGCGATTTTTTCTATGGGCGATACATTATATTTAGTAGAAATAAAAAATTGGAATATACCAACTACTTATAAAGCATATTCTTATTATCTTGATGATCTAAATAAAACAATAAATCAACTTAATAGGATAGTGGATTTTTATTTAAGAAAAGACAACTTTAATGAAATTCAATCAGAATTAGAAGTATCAAATATTAAGCGAATTAAAAAAATTATCTTAACAAATATATCAGTTGGAATGAATTCATTGAATTCAGATATTTATTTAATTGATGATACAATGTTTAGGGGTTATTTTACTAGGACTTCTCCTAAAAAAGTAGAGACACAGAATCTTAATTTGACTATTCATTCTAACTTTGAAAAATTTTATAATGGTGAAATTAGCGACTGTCAATTTAACGATTTTATTAATATTAAACCGTTATTGGACTATCAAATTAGGCGATTAGAAGAGTATGAATTTGAACCGTTTGCAGATTTAGGAATAAAACTCAAAGATTACACTTTTAAAAATTTGTATATTGAAAAAGTTTAGAATCTTAAAATCAAGGTACGGGTTTTCCAATTTTTATTGGCCAATTCTTTTAAATAATACAAATTAATTTTAATGAAGATGGGCTTGGGGAAGAATTGTCTTTTATAATATAGATTGGGATAAATAAACTTTGAAATTTAACACAGTTATATACCGCTTCTGATAATAAAGCATCTACTCATCTGATCTGCCCCGTAAAAGTTAGACACCAATCTAACTTTTACGGGGGTTTTAGAAGTTGCTTAACTAAATATGTCTAACTTTTTTGGGTCAGATCACATCTCTGGGCAGATGCTTTTTGTTATGCTGCTACTAAATTTTATCGCCGTTTTCTAATATGAAATGACTTTCGAATGTTACATCTAAAGCAGTAGCTATTTCTTTCAATTCGGATTCACTGAAATTATCGCGCTTCATTTTATTGTGGAGGTTTTGTCTAGTTTGACCTAGTTTTTCAGCCAGATCTGATACACTCATATTCTTTCTACCAAGTATAATTTTAATTTTTTCGGTTGTTTTTAGCTCCATGAGAACACCCACTTTCTATATTGTTATTGTATCATAAAAAGTATTTAAATAAACCATTAAATGTACTTTGTAAATAAAATAGTGTACAAAACTATTTACAATGTAAATTATAAAGTGTACACTGTGATTAGTAACAGGACAGCATATCAAATAGACAATCTAAGGTTAGTCGGTAAATAGACTAGAAATAGCCGACAAATTACAAAAGCAGATGTATATATGGTCAGACTATCGGATTTAGAAAGCCAGCGAATAGCTCAAGTTTTGATTAAAGGCTATATGCAGTTATTTATAAAGGGAAAGACAGGAAATAAAAGAAAAAATTTTAATCTAGTGTAATAGATTCTTAGTTTTTTGGTCATAATGTTGAAAATGATAGATTTTAACTTTAGAAAAGCTGCTTTGAAAAATAATACAGAGGTTGGGTGAGAGGATGAAAAGTAAAATTTATAGCGGTAGATTTTTGATTTGTAGCGATAACACAGCAGGTATTTTAACTTTGAAACTTATACACAAAGTAGAAGGTATTGTGCTACATGAATGGAAAGAAAAAGTTAAGAGTGAACGTGAAGCTACTATATCTTTAGAGGCCTATAAACGTTGTATGTTTGAAGAGGATGGTGCTCTGGTATTTATGGTTAAATATGTAGCTAGTCTTTTTGATATAGACTACAAAGGGAAAGGTTTAATCGAAATTACTGAGTTGATAAAACAAAAAGCAAAAGACTTGGAAGAGGAGGAGAAAACAATATGTATTCAGTAACAAAACACCTTAGATTCGGTGAATTATGGGACGCTAAGGCGTCTGCTTATAACGCTTTAACAGAGGTGCTTGTTAATAACGGATTAGAAGAAGAAATTAGCAAAGTGATAGCTTTGCAACATGCACAAAAAGAACTTTGTGGAATTTATGAGGAAGTAGCATTTGATAATGGCGTGTTGGATACGATTAATCATATTAAAGGAATTCTAAGAGAAAATAAAATGTCTAGGATGGAGGAAGCAAAATGAATGGATTTAAATTAGAAATAGCAAATGACAATGAACTATTAGGGTTATTAGAAGGTGATGAGGTGCTAGTTTCAACAGTTGAACAACCTCGAAGCAACGGAAAGGATTTAGCTGTATTTGAAGCAACCGGGGAGCATTTTATTAGTCCCTTCACCCGCTTCGGTAATCAAATCATGCTGCTGGGTGAACGTATCCAAGTAGTGCGTGAACATCAGGTGAAGATCATTGGTAAGGTTATTGAAAGAAGATTCGAGGGGAAAGAAAAAGCCGCAGCGTTGGTAGACGCTACAGCTTAAATTGATTCATGCCCTTTGAAGTGCACATATAGATTATCGTACAACTTTAATATACGCCAATCTAAGGATCCTTACACCTCAACGTAAGACTTTTTCTTTTGCTTTGAACACTGCATCAAACAGCCAATTGGAGAATGCGTGAAATGCAAATAGAGGGCTGAGTTTGGTGTGGTTTTGAGAGCAAAAAGTTATTACATATATTTCATCCTCTAGGTTATGATTGGGGCAAGGAGGTGAAAAAATGGGTGAAACATTTACATTAAAAGAGAGATTAATTTTATCAAATCAATACGACCTGTTAGCTAAACTATCTGATGATGATTATCAGAAAAAACAATACGAGAACATGAGCGAGATATTCAGACGTGGATATTCTTGGGGTTACGGACTAGCAACGGAACCTTTTTCTGATGAAGTGAATGAAGAAGAATGCAGATTTGTACTTGATGTACTTGCTATGTATAGTAAATTATACTTTTCAAGACAAAATTGTACTGAAGCTAAAAGTTCTATTGAAGAACGAAAAGTGTTGTTTAAAGGTTTTGACTTAAACGATGAACAGGAATGTAAGTATCTTTCATTCTACGAATTCTTAGTAGAAGATTTAGATAGATTTAATGAATTCAAAGAATGGATTGAAGAGGGGAAAATAGAGAGTTTTAATTCTCATGGATTTGGCCCTTCTATGGAAACGTTAGAGCGAATGGTACAAAAGACAAAAGAGCTTGATGAAATCCGTTATGAAAGACATGATATCTATTTTACTAAAGATGAAATAGAAGAAATATTAAATGCATAATCATTTTAGCACCCTTCGGGGTGTTTTATTTTGCCTGAAAAATTAGTACTAACTGCTCTCATACTTTTAGGTTATTCGGTACGAGCTTTTGGCGGTGTAGTATTTGTATCAAAATGTTATTACAAATCAAAATAATTTTGGATTATTATTGTATTTTAGGGAATTTTATAATGAAAGGTGGGGATAGATATAAGAACGAACAGTGGATGATTAGCATGAAACAAAGGAATTAGTTATTTGATTGGACATATCCCATTGGAATTAATTCTCTAAAGGAATTAATCGGAATATGTGGAATAAATAATGGTGATAATGGTAGCATAAAATTAAAAAGATGAGTATAATTTTTATGCTTAAGGCTGTTTAAATTGTGGAGGTGAAGAAAATGCAGATTTACAAATTATTTTCTAAAAATCAAAACCTTAAGGATATTAGTAAAGTTGTTGGTGGTGCACCAGTAATTTTCGGGAAATCTTCAGAGAGTTTTGGTGTAAAGGTAGATCCGGAGAATTACCGTGAATTTATAAATGGCATTAGTAAACACTTGAAAAATGCAAAAATTAAGCAGCATATTATGACCGATTTTAAATTTATTGAATTAATCAATAGGATGGAAACATTAAATATTTGTGTGAAAGATGTGAATTTTTATGATGCTGAGCAATTACAGGAAGAGGAAATTGTAAAGGAATTAAAATCAGCATTATGGAAAGAAAATAATAATGGGATAAAAGAGCTTATTCACGAAGCTGTTGAAGCCGGTATGAAAATACAAAGCATTATTGTTTTTCTGGATCAAGGTAATCAAAGTCAAGAGAGAATAGGGATTTTTTCAAATGGAACAATTACTATTGAGAATTCATCCACGTTAAAAAGGGAAAGTTTACGGATTATTGATTTTTTAGTAAAGGGGCCAACTGCCATTTGATGAAGAAAATTTTTCCTATTTTAATTCAAGCCGGATCCAATATATTAGCCCTTTGGTTTGTTTTTGTAAAACAGGAAGGCTTTTTCATTGATGTCCTAAAAAAATTTGATATAAATACTCAAGCTGCACAACGTGGTATTTTAGCTGCTGTAGCCGTATTGTTTGCTAGTTTAGCTATACATTTTTTAGAGTGGTTAATTTTTGAAATTGTTTTTAAGCCTGTTGAAATTAAAGTTAATTTTAAAAATGTAAATAATAATCAGATAAAAAAACTTGCAATTAATTATTCTACATCTACAATGCTGGAAACAAAAGCTGTTTACTTCTTTCATATAAATATAAGTGGAGGTAATAAGCTAACTAATATTTTATTAAATGTTTTGAAAAGTGACATTATTATTAAATATAGACCTAAATATTATCAAACTGAAATAAGTAATGGTTGGATTAATGAAAAGCCTACTGATCAAAATTTTGTGTATAAAGATATAAAAGATAATACTAGAATTTATTGGACTCATGTTGTTCAAAAATCTGGGGAAATTGAAGAGGACTCTATCGATTTAAGACCTGAACTAATTATTTGTCCTACAAACTTCAATTCGCCCAAGTCACAGGTCGAATATGTAATAGGGTCGCATTATTATAGTTTAAAAATATTGAGATTAGTATTTAAAATAATTAATAGATACTTAGTGAAGATAGATAGCAATAAACTCAAAATTAATCTTAAGGAGGAAAAAAACTAGTGGCAGGTACTACTATATTGAGTATAGTTGAAGAGATTAAGACACTTGAACAGGTAGAAGAAAATATTTTGAATATAAATTGTTCAAGTACTATAAAACATGTTGGTGAACAGGTATTAGAGGCGTTATCAAATCAAGAAAAGCAATTGTTCTCACTATGGCGTAGAAGTGATGATTTCCCTACGGAAATCCAAAATTTCACTTTGCCTAATGAAATAGGAATTCGTTATTTAGTAAGGGAAACTTACATAGAGACTTCTAGAAGAAGAGTTAACATGTTTGATGAAGAAGATAATTTATTACCTAAATCTCAACGTACTATTACTGATTCTATTCAGACAGTTTTCTTTGAAATAGGGGAGCGTATTTATGTCATATTAAACTCCACAAACTTAATTTCAATAAATAAATCAAAAAAACTATTTGGTGATAAGTTAAAAGAAACTGCTACAGGCGAAATAGAAATTACAGAATATATGATAGATCCAGATTTATTTTATTGGTTATTTTATAAACATGAAAAGGATAATGGAATCTTAGAACCAAGGTTTGAAGTATCAGACATTGCTGGTTTTGTAGGCAATATTGCAGATGAAAATCACACTATTAAAGGGAATAGTGTTGATACACCATCGTTGTTAGTAACGAAAGCCTTTGTTAGTAAATTCCACCCTTTTAGATCATTGCATGTTGTATTAAAGTATCAAAATTATACTTTAGATTTTATATTAAATGACCGTTCGGAATGTTATATTAATCCAGGGTGTTCAATACCGAATATAAGAATTGATAAACAAATTGCAGCTAGTATTATTATATATGGTTTTATTATACCTAGATTATATGAAATTTTTAGTGAAGATGAAGTTTGGAAAAGAGACACCACTAAACAAGATTTTACTAAAAATATGGGGCTTGAAGTTATTAAAGAAATAGCTGATTTTCATGGAATCAGCGCAGAAGAAATTATAGTTATATTGAAGTCGGAAGATGCGAAAGAAGCATAATAAAAGAAAGGTTGAATCAGTTTTTATTGGTTCGATCTTTTTTTATTTAATTTAAATATATTTATTGTTTAGCTAAAATGTATTGGGATATTATTTAATTCAATAACTTACCCATTCCTGTACACACGTTCGCCATTTTTTTATCCAGTCTCATTCAGCCCCACATTAGCCCCAATTAGCCCCAAAACTATGCTTTACTATGCTTTATCCTGCAAATTGTTGTAATTGTTGAAAAGGCATTTAAACCTTGATATATAAGGATTCACAGTTATTTTATGTTCTAATTTGCACCATAAAAATAATAGAAATAGTATAGCATAATGCTTAGGGAGAATCCTATTATAGCAATGGTTTAATGGATCGTAGAAATAGGGATTAGTTCTATATGATAATCATTTTTGATTATAAAGGAATATTTTTTAACGATGCAAAAGGGGAGAGATTATTGAATAGCCATTATATTGATAGTAGTACTATTGTATTTTTGGTTAAGAGTTCGGAAAGTAATCCAAAGAAATTGTCTATTTTACGAGGGGAAAATGATTGGTTGTTTGCTAATATTGAAAATATTGAACGTACTTACAAATAATCATGATATGATTATTCTCGTGGTCGGCATGTCCGTCTGCATACTTTTAAGCCTCCAAGCGTGACACGGTTGCGCTCGAAAGGGGGTGAACCGTTTGGAGAACCTTTCCCGAGTAGAAAGAGCAAAAGCCAATGCGGAAAAGCGTCGCATTCAAAGACTAGCCATCTTTAGAATTGCCACGGATTTATTTCGTGCAGCAGATACGCTATATCGAATTATTCGTATGCTTTAGCTAAACAAAAAAATGGCTTTTCACCGTCCTTTACTAGCCATGAAGGGCGGTGTTTTTCATGTTAAGGCAAAATAAAAAGCGACTAGGAGCCACCTAGCCGCTAAACCGTTTGGAGATTCTTCCCGAGTAGTTGGAATCTCATTACACCTTTAGTTTACACGTTTTTTTCGTACAAAGTCAAGGTGCTACAAATGCATTTACCGATTCCAATTGAAACAGCAATGCCCTCTATAGTTTATTATGTTCAGGCATTTTTTATACAAAAAGCTTTAAATAGAAGAAACCGTTGTATGAGTAGTTTGCCCTGTTGGCAGAAGGGAAGGGTAGTATAGTAGAAAAACATTTTTTACGAATATTACAAGTCAAAGCAATTAAGCTTACACGATTGTAATGAAATTGAAAGCAAATACGATAGAGTGTAATACATTATTTTGCGAGAATGTGTATAGAAGCAAGAACAAGAAGCGGAGGAATACACAATGAATGAAAAATTAGAAGGCGTATATGAGGAATTTAATCGTTATATTTATCATCTATGCTTAAAGCTCACTCGCAATAATGTAGAAGCGGAAGATTTAATGCAAGAGGTTTGGGTAAAAGTTGTACGCTATGAGGATAGCGTTGCCGAAGTAGAACATATTAAAGCTTGGCTAACAACAATTACAATGAATACATTTAGAGATCGCTATCGTAAAAAAGTACGACGTAGTAAGTACATGATGAATCAACCTGAAACATTAGACGTTCCAATCTTAGATTTGGTTCCTAATAATGAAATTTCTACTGAAGAAAAAATTGAAAAAGACATTGTCACAAAACTAGTACAGGATAAAATGGGTCAATTAGATACGATTTATCAAAAAACATTGTGGTATTTCTACATAGACCAATATTCACTTGCTGAAATTTCTACAATAATGAAGGTATCGATTGGGACAGTGAAATCGCGTTTATTCCGTGCGAAAGCGCGTTTAAAAGAAATGCTAATGGCCGACGTATCAATAGTGGAGGCTGTGCTGCCAGCATAATAGAATGCATTGGTCGCACACTAAAATAATTACTCAGACGGAAGTATTCGTTCGGCCAATCCAAAAAAAGATGTATTGCAAAATGATTTAATTTGCAATGCATCTTTTTTGATGAAATTTATTGAGGGTGGAGCATCGAATAGAGCTAGAGGCCCCAAAATCGCTGAGATGAAAAGGGTGTCTTGAGAGTTCTATCCGTCAGTTCGGCAGTTCTATTCGTCAGTTCGGCAGGTCTATCCCTCAGTTTGACGTTCTATCCGTCAGTTCGGCAGTTCTATTCGTCAGTTTGACGTTCTATCCGTCAGTTCGGCAGTGCTATCCGTCAGTTTGACGGTCTATCCGTCAGTTCGGCAGTTCTATTCGTCAGTTTGACGGTTCTATCCGTCAGTTTGACGGTCTATCCGTCAGTTCGGCAGTGCTATTCGTCAGTTTGACGGTCTATCCGTCAGTTCGGCAGTTCTATCCGTCAGTTCGGCAGTTCTATTCGTCAGTTTGACGGTTCTATCCATCAGTTTGATGGTTCTATCTGTCAGTTCGACAGCCCTTAAAATCTGACCAAAAAGAAAAGCACCTCTAAAAGTTAGATGTAGTCTAACAATAGGTGCAAGGTGTACAAATGAAGTTTTTAATCATGACGATTGATATCAACTTCGAGCAAACATTTTGCGAAAATATCACGTAAAGTTTGTACCTCTTCAGCTGACAGCATTCCAAACATATTGTTAATGATTTCGCTGACTTGTTGGCGAGATTCTTCTAAAATATCTTCACCATCGGTTGTGATTTCTAACTGTGAAGCCCGACGGTCTGTTGCGTGCTGCGTTTTTTCGATAAAGCCTGCATTGATAAGTTTAGTCGTTAAAACTGTAACGCCACCTGTTGTCACTTTTAACCGATCTGCAATAGCAGAAGGGCGCTTAGGTCCCTCCTGCGATAAATAGTCTAAAATTAAAATATGGGTTTTTGAAAAGCCGAGTACATTATGATTATTCCACTCGTTTGCCCATCTGCGCTCGATGGAAGAGACAACTTCAAACAACGAGGAAATGGCTTTTTGTTTTTCTTGATCCATATAGGTCATCTCCAGAACTGTTTTAACTTTCTTGTGCCAATCTTGTCATCGCAGTTAATTCGTAAGCACGTACTTTACGTGGAATAAAACGACGGATGTCCATTTCATTGTACCCAACTTGAATACGTTTTTCATCAATTAGAATTGGGCTACGCAACATTCTAGGGTGAGCCTGAATAATTGCATATAATTCTTGAATAGAAAGTTGGTCGATATCGATGTTTAGATTTTTAAAATCATTAGAATTTGTTGCAATAATCTCATCAGTTCCGTCTTCTGTCATGCTTAAAATTTCTTTAAATTCTGCAAGAGTAAGTGGGTGTGATGTAATACGTTTCTCTTTATACTCGATATTGTGATCTTTTAGCCATTTTAATGCTTTTCTGGATGAAGAACAGCTCGCTTGTGAGTAAATTGTAACTGTCATTCTTCATTCCCCGCTTTCTTTTTTAGATTATATTTAATGGATATCTTATTAGTAAGCTAAATAGGTTATACATATATCTTACTAGTAAGCTATATGTAAATCAATAGCTAATTGAAAAAAAGTCAATAGAATATGAGATTTTTTCAACTATACTAGAATATACGCTTGGACTAGCGAAAAGTTTCGTTATATTTACTTACAATGATGTAAGATTAATAGTTTTCAGTAGTTTATATGCTGAGATGGGGAAAATTATGAGTAGATTGATTGAATTTTGGGAAGACGAAGTGAAGTAGCGTAAGCTAATAACCGACGGTGTCTAAGGGGCCATTCCACTTCTAAGACGCTCGAAGTACAAAAACACCGTCACATGTTTGCGTGACGGTGAGATCTGTTTTAGCTTTGTTGTCCAGAAGTAAACCAATCTTGGACATTCCAAACTTTTGTTACTAAACCTTCGTAGAATTCAGGTTCATGGCTAACGAGTACGATTGTGCCTTTGAATTCTTTCATTGCGCGTTTTAGTTCTTCTTTCGCATCAACGTCTAAGTGGTTAGTAGGTTCGTCAAATAATAGCCAGTTGGCTTCTTCCATCATCAGTTTACAAAGACGAACTTTAGCTTGCTCGCCCCCTGATAAAGAATTGAGTGGGCGTGTAATATGGTCAGTTTTTAAGCCTGCACGCGCTAGAGCGGCACGAACTTGCGCTTGCTCCATTGAAGGGAAGGCGTTCCATACATCATCAATTGGTGTTATTTTGTCGGCTTTTACTTCTTGCTCAAAGTAAGAAGGGGCTAAATAATCGCCACGAATAACCTGACCACCAAGTGGATTGATTTTGCCAAGCATCGTTTTCAGTAATGTGGATTTACCAACACCGTTCATGCCGACTAAAGCGATTTTTTGACCGCGCTCAATCATAAATGACAGAGGAGGTAGTAACGGCTTATCTTTATCGTAACCGATGACTAAATTTTCCGCTTCCACCACGTAACGGCTTGGCGTACGAGCCTCTTTAAAGCCGAATTCAGGCTTCACAGCTGTTTCGGGACGGTCAATTCGCTCTAATCGATCAAGTTGCTTCGCGCGAGATTTGGCACGACCAGTTGTTGAGTAACGGGCTTTGTTTTTTGCTATAAAGTCCTCTTGCTTTTTAATGAATTCCTGCTGCTTTTCATACGCATCAATATGCTGACGTTTGTTAATTTCAGCCAGTTCTAAAAATTTTTCGTAAGTTGCAGTGTAGCGAGTTAACTTAGAAAATTCCAATTGGAAGATTACATCCACTGTTTCGTTCATAAATTCCGTATCATGTGAAATCAATAAGAAAGCATGCGGATAGTTCTTCAAATAGTTTTTTAACCATGTAATATGTTCTTCGTCAAGGTAGTTAGTCGGTTCATCGAGTAATAATACTTTTGGCTTTTCAAGTAAAAGCTTGGCCAGTAAAACTTTTGTACGTTGACCACCTGAAAGGGCAGCAACATCACGCTCTAAGCCAATCGCATCAAGACCTAAACCACGTGCAACTTCTTCGATTTTCATATCTAATGTGTAAAAGTCACCGGCATCTAGTGCATCTTGTACTTCAGCCATTTGCTCCAATAGTACTTCTAATTCGTCAGGTGTTGCTTCAGCCATTTTACCAGTAATGTCATTTAGCTCTTCTTCCTTTTTGTAGAGAGGGAGGAAGGCATCACGCAAGGCATCACGCATTGTACGGCCAGCTGTTAACACAGTATGTTGATCTAAATAGCCGTAATGTGTACCTGGTAGCCATTCAACTTTTCCTGTATCGTGGATTGTTTGCCCTGTTATGATGCTCATTAGTGTAGATTTACCAACACCATTTGCACCAACAAGTCCAATATGATCGCCTTCTACTAAACGAAAGGATACGTCTTTAAAAAGTGTGCGGTCACCGAATGAATGACCTAAGTTTTGAACTGTTAATATTGCCATAAATGTTCCTCCAGAAATCTAGATTACTTAAAGTGCTGCGAGTTGTTTATTTAGTTCAGCTAGTTTTGCTTCCATGTTGGCAAGGCGTTGTTCAGCCTGTGTTACTTGATCGTTATGACCTGTAGATTCAAGCTTTTCGATGTCACCTTGTAAATTCATATAATCCATTTTTAATTCTTTTATTTGATATTCGATATCACTTTTCGATGGCATGATACATTGCTCCTTTATATGGTTATTTGTATGACAAACGCGTTTAAAGTTAAACTTTAAAGCGGTGAGGGTTTTTTTCATCCCTCACCGCTTATTAGTTGAACCAATCGGTACTTAAGGGTGCTTGAATCTTTACTTAAACTTCCCACATATTCATCAATGTGAAGTGGGGGAGTTTAGCACCCTTTAGTACGGGATAAACGCTTATAAAAGCGAAATTGTAAAAATTCTAATACATTGTATCATATCCACCTAAAAAGAATCACTAAGTTGAAGCGATATTATGACGGTCATATGCAAAATCAAGTAGTAATGCTTCTAGTGTCTCATTATTGCTTACGAGATTAAGCTGACGTTGCTTCTTTACCGCGCGTTCGCTTCTCGCATCATGTAACAAAAATTCCATAACGGCGTTTTGAATTTGTGATTGTTTCATTTTACGGCCAAGACCGAGATGGATGAAGCCGTT
The DNA here is from genome assembly GCF_000392615.1 of Lysinibacillus sphaericus OT4b.31. Classification (GTDB taxonomy): domain Bacteria; phylum Bacillota; class Bacilli; order Bacillales_A; family Planococcaceae; genus Lysinibacillus; species Lysinibacillus sphaericus_B. The sequence goes on from NZ_KB933398.1 coordinate 927,554, forward strand.
ATGTTCACGAGGAAATGCATGTAATAGTTCCGCCTCAGTTTGTGCTAGTGTGATGCAAGGTACACCATAAGAGGCAATTTTATAAGGTGTGTAGTTGGCGTTACAAATAATGATATCAGCTTTAGGTAAAAGTTTTAGAAGTGCGTCTTTATCACGAAGAATAGCAGTATTGCGGCGACTTAACACCATCATTTGTAAATCATCGGTTGCATGCCGGTAGCTGTTATCGATCATCACAGTAATTTGTAGTGGGATTTGTAGCTGAGTTAAGTGTCGAAGAGTTCGGTAAGTTAAGTTATGCTCGTCCCCATCCTCAAATGCAACAACGATATGAGGTGGATTTTCGGATGTTTTAATATCGGGCATATCTTCTGCATGCTGGAATGTATCAGGTAACGCAAAGGCGAAGCTCCCGCCAATATAATGTGATGGTAAATAATCTTTCACTTCTTGATAGAGTGCTAGTAATACGCAGTCGCAGGCTTGGCCACCTTCACCAAAATCATCAAAATGAATGATTGTTTTACAGAAAGGTCGTAAATTGTGTACTTGCCAGCTTTCAGAATTACGACCATCTCGAACAATTAAATCAGGCTGTAATCCCTTCATATGCTTGACTAATTCGTCAAAATGTTCGAATAGTATAGGTGATAGATTTTCATTCATTAAAATTTGTATCCCATCATTTGAAGGGGTCTTTGCGAATATGAAAACTTTCTCATGTGTGAGTAGCTTTGCAAGTGTTGCAACCCGTTCAAAAGGATAGAGCCCTTTATCAATACAGCTTTCAATAATGAAAACAATCGTTTTATTCGGTTTAAGTATTTGAGTTTCGTTTTGCAAATGTATCCCATCCTTTCGTCTGTCTATTTAAATTATGGTGAAAAATGGGCAAGTATGTGTAAAAATTAGGATTAGATAAATTAATACATAAACTTCATTAGTAGAAGGAGGGAACATAAGAATGGGAATGCGTGCAGCAATTGTTGTAGGGGCTACAGGTCTAACAGGTGCCTCACTCGTAGAACAGTTATGCGAAAATGATGAATACGTTTCAGTGACAGTGATTGCACGTCGCAAGCCAGCGTTTGAGCACGCAAAGCTTGAGGTGAAAATTCGTAACTTTGATACATTAGAGGAAAATGATATTGCGTTTGCCCATGAGCTTTATTGTTGTTTAGGAACAACGATAAAAAAGGCAGGATCACGTGAAGGATTTGAGAAAGTAGATTTTGACTATCCTTTAGCTATTGCATCGCTGGCGAAAAAGCGTGGTATACCGCATCTGCTTGTTATTACAGCGATGGGCGCAAACGAGAGTTCACTGTTTTACTATAATAGAGTAAAGGGCAAGCTTGAGCATGAGTTAATGGAACTTGGCTTACAGCGCTTATCAATTGTTCGTCCATCATTATTGGTAGGAGAACGCACAGAATTTCGTTTTGGCGAAAAGGTAGGAGAAAAAGCGCTAAAGTTTGTAAAGCCTCTATTAGTAGGGCCCCTTAAACGATCTCGTGCAATAGAAGCGTCCCAGGTTGCTAAGGCAATGATTGTTATTGCTTTGTACGGTAAAGAGCTTCCTATAACGATTTATCCGTCGCAGGACTTGGCTTCGTTAGATTTTCCGAAGGTTAAAGATATGGGAGCCCCGCGTGGGAATTTATTTTATTGGGAAAAAAACAAATCACCAAATGCAATGGAGGAAGAAGGTAAAGTCAGCCGAGATGTCATCATCAACCGAGATAAATTCAAAGTACAGGAAACTGTTGTAGATGAAGAAGTGAAATTTAAGCGAAGAGATGAGGAGTGAAAGTATTCTACACCATTGAGCGTTTACTTCATTCCGCCTAAAGACTGAATTTACGGTTTTAATCGTTACAATTCTTCCCGTGCTTCTATTCATTTGTTACAATATTATTGTAGAAGATGAATGTGGAGGCAAAATGATAATGAAAATTTTACTCGTTGATGGCACGATGTTTGGTCGTAAAACTGGTGCTATTTTAGAGCAAGTTGAACAATATATTAAAGAATTTGATGCTAGTTTCAATTTAGAAATTATGCATTTTAGTGAATATAAGCATCAAATCGTCGATGGTTCACCATTAAACGATGATATGAAAAAAATGATTCAAAAATTTGAAGAAGCTGATGCTTATATCATTGCAACGCCGATTTTTCAAGCTTCGATACCTGGTGTATTGAAAAATGCATTTGATTTCTTACATCCTAAAACAATGCGCTATAAACCAGTATCTATTGTAGCAAATGGTGGCACATACCAGCATCATTTAGTAGTAGAAAATCAACTAAAACCAATTTTAGATTACTTCCGTGCGCTAGTAACACCAAACTATGTATACACACACACATCACATTTTGATGCGGATAACAATATTGTAGATGTAGATGTTCATAATCGTTTACGCGAAATGGCACGTGTTTTCGTACAATATTGTGAAATGAGCAAAACTTTACCGAAAGAAACCATCGATCAACATTAAAAAGTAGCATATGCATGTTTGATGGATTTTACCTATCACGGCTAAGTTATAGGACGCAAAGTAACAGCGAGCATGTGGAACGGATGCTTAGTTATCTAAGAAAACTAAAATCCCTTGTACAGTGGAAGGAAATCACTGTGCAGGGGATTTTTCTTTTCTAGAATCCTTTTACAATATGATAAAATAAGACTTTAGTGAAATCGGAAGGGAGGGCTGCTCATGCAGGACATCGCTTTACTAGAAAAACAACGCTGTAATCTGATTTTGACGAATAAGGCGAAGGAAGCGGTAGAGGAATGCTCAGCAAATGAGCATGCCTTTTTTGCGTTACAAAAAACATTTACGGTCTATATTGAAAAACGAAAGGCGAAAACACCAGGTGAAACGTTTTTGTCGATCTATTTTAATGCCCAGCAAAATGAAAAGTTAGAGGGCATAATAGCAGAGAAAACGGCCATTATGGATTGTGTACTAAAGGTTGAAGGCTTACTGGCAACGAATATCCGATTCGTGCATATGCGCGGACCGGTTCATACAAATCGTCGTTTACCAGCTGCCCTGCAATTCGTGACAAAGCTAAATAATGGGGCAGGTATTCCGTTAGACCTTCATAAGAAAATAAGAGAACTACCAATTGCGGAGGAACGTACGGAATATGTTAAAAAGCGCATTGCAAGCTGGGAAGGCTATTTAAAAATCCAAGAGCGTGATGCAACAATTGATGATATCCATACTGAATTTAAACAAAGCTATTACAATGAAGATTTTACGCGCCTTACACTTGTATGCCCTTATGTGAAAGCAAAGGAATGGAAGCAGTTAGATGGCTTGAGTGTAAGTATTCAAGGCATTCGTGGCGAAATCGGGCAAGTATTAAAGGTTAATGCGGGGAAGCAAACGGTTGAGATTGACTTAAAACCTTTCGCACAAGAACAGGCGAGAAAAGATCAACTCAATCTTCGTTCGAGGCAGGCTAGCTTTAGTAATTTTGCAACATTGAGCCAAATTAAACGCTTACGCAATGGGTTTACTAAGCTCGAAAAAGGGGAGGCAGTCAACCCTAGCTTAGAGACAATATTATTTGAGAAACGTCCTACTGTAAGGACAGCTAAGCAACGGGATGATATAGATTTTCACAATAACTTAAACGACTATCAACGTCGGGCTGTTATAGGAGCTCTATCTGTAGAGGATCTCTATGTCATACAAGGGCCACCTGGGACAGGAAAAACAACGGTTATTTCCGAAATCTGTCAACAAAATGTGAAGGCCGGCTTAAAAACACTTGTTGCCTCTCAATCAAATTTAGCGGTTGATAATGCATTAGGAAGACTACTTTCCAATCAAGAAATTCGTATTTTGCGCTATGGTCGTACGGAGAGTATTGAGGAAGAGGGCAAAAAATTCATCGAGGAAAACGTTGCACTACATTGGCGTGAACAAACGCTCATGGCCATCGAGGAAGAAATTACAACGTTTACTGAACGTGAACTCGAACTGCAAAACAGTATTATTAAAACGAATGATGAATTAGAAAAACTTGAGACATGGCTTGAAGAACTTACAAAAGAAATTGCGGCAAAAGAACAAGCGGCTATTGATGAACCGATTTTACAACAAGAAATTCAAGCATTAAAAAAAGAATTGAAAGCTGTTAAAACAGAACAACAAGCGTGTGAAGCACAAAAAGAGCATTATGACAAACAGCTCTCGCAATTAGAACCTGTTGTGCAGTCACTTGAACAGACTTTAATGGAAAACGCATCAATAGAGCAAGTGCAACTAAATTTGCAAGAAACTACTAAAAAGATTGACCAGTGGCAAGCTGCTATTCAATATAAGGAATTACAAGATCAGATAACGCGAATGGCAATACAGTTCCAAGAAATTCAAGTGAAATATGAGGGAGAAAGTAAGCAACTCCTAACTATGAAAGAAGCAGCAAATTTTATTAGTACCTTAACTACTTATGAACGTATCCATCGCTTTTTGCAGCATTATCACATCAGACCTTCACATGTGTTAGCACAGCAAATTGAACGTGTAAAGCATTTAGAGGATGCGAAGGATTTAGAGGCATGGGCGATCATTAATACGCGACTACGCAATGCAATTGAAAAACTGGAAGCTTTAGTATCGCCTGAAGAGAAGGAACGCGCTCTTGCAAAAAGTCGGCAGCAGCCTGTTCAGTCATTTTCATTGCAAAATTTAACGGGCGTGTTTGCACAGTTAAATACAGTTTTTCAAGAGGGACAGACCCCACCAGGAGACCAAATAGAAGGCTATTTACTTGGGCTCTATATGCGTCGGGATTTTGTATGGCAGAAGGGTGTTGCACTGCGAAAGCAGCAGGAACATAAAGATCAAGAATTTGCCTCCTTGCGTCAAAATATCGGTAGTTTATTACATCAAGAATGTGCTATTACAAGCTTTGATGTTCAAAGTTTATTGCGACAGTTAAAGCCGTATACCGAACATAAAGAAAAGCTTCAACAGCTTGCCGAAACATTAGTAACACAATGTGGCTCTATGCCAGAAGAATCTGTAGAACAGTTGAAGATACTTGTATCAGAATCGCAACTTTTTTTACAGACAGTGCGCCAACAGCTTCAAGCGGTTGAGCAGGCAAACACGCAACTTGTACCGAAGAAAGCAGCACTACAAACGGTGCAAGCAAGCTTACAAGAGATTGAACAACAACAAATACAATTTGAAGAAAGCCTAAAGAATATAAATGTAGCTGGTTTGAAAAAAGAAAAACAAGTAACAGCAATAACACAACTCCTTCAGTCTACTCCAGAGCGTACATATGAGGAAGTAGCACAAGCAATTGTATCGGCTAAAGCAAGCTTAGATGAACTGCAACGCAAAGAAAAGCAGCTACCGCTTCGTAAAAAATTGCAAGAGGAGTGGCGTGACAAGCTACAAAACGCAACAGAATATGATTTAGATGAAATTCGTAAACTATATGTGCGACATGCCAATGTAATCGGAACAACCTGCGTTGCTTCTGCAAGTAAAGAATTTATGGAAAACTATCCAACCTTCGATGTCGTTATTATCGATGAAGTCTCAAAGGCGACACCGCCAGAGTTGTTATTACCAATGCTTAAGGGGAAGAAAATTATTTTAGTAGGCGATCATCATCAATTACCGCCATTGCTTGGCGATGATACGTTAGAGGAAACACTAAAATCAATGATAGATGACAATCCTCACTTTGATGGGGCACAAGAGTTGAAAAATTTGCTGCGTGAATCTTTATTTGAGCGCTTATTCAATAATTTACCAGCGACTCACAAGCAAATGCTTGCATTGCAATACCGTATGCATGAAAAAATCATGCACAGTATTACACCGTTTTACGCTAAGGAAGAAAATGGCCTACAATGTGGTTTACAAGATTCGGATGTAGTGCGTGACCATGGTTTAGAAGGGCAATTCATTGGTCGTGATGACCATTTACTATGGGTGGATATGCCAACTGAAAAGCCTTATTTAGAGGAGCAGGTTAAAGGTGGAACAAGTCGTTACAATGAGGGAGAGTTACAAACAATCTACCGCATTTTAACAGACATAAATGCCGCTGTCATTGAAGCGAAAAAGGCAGGACGTATACCACAAGATGCGCAAAAAAGTGTCGGAGTAATCAGCTTCTATGGGGAACAAGTGAAGAAAATTAATCGCCTACTTCAGCAGGAATTGCATTTACCACATCTACAGTTTAGAACAGGAACTGTCGATAAGTTCCAAGGAATGGAAATGGATGTCATATTAGTTAGTATGGTGCGTAATACACCTAAAGGAGGAGACATCGGCTTTGCACGGGATTACCGTCGTTTAAATGTGGCGCTTTCTCGAGCACGTGAGCTGTTAATGTTAGTCGGTAGCGCAGATATGTTCGCGAAACGTGCAAAACATCAAGATACGCGTGAAATGTATAGCAATCTTCTAACAACAGTGAAATCCTACAATGGCTTACGTAATCATGAAGGACAGGTGATATAGGATGTCAAAATTACAACAACGTTTAATGAGAGAGTTACAACAAAATCGTCATCTGAAAGTAGTGAAGTCAATTGAATGGTGTATTCCAATTCGCACCGTCGAAGTGACCTATGAGCCAATTCGACGTTCTACCATGGATGTCCTGATGAAAATGCTATTAATGAGCATGCAGCAGGCAGATTTTCAAAATGCACAGGAATTAAGTGAACTATTACTTGTAGATCCGCTTTTTATTGAGGACCTCGTATCATTGATGTCCCGGGTACGTCTGATTGAACATAGAGAAGATTTCTACAGGTTAACAACGAAAGGCGAGCAACAATTGGAGCGGGGTATTTTTGAAGAGGAGCTAGCTGTTGAAACAAAGAATCTTTTATTTAGCCCATGTCATCACACATTTCTCCCTATTGAAGAAGACAGTATAGAGGAATATGATGAGTTACCAGAGCCATATCGCTATGTGGATAGCGAGTCAGAACAACAAGAGCATTTTGAAGAAACTATGATTATCGCCGCTTTACAGAAGGAACATGAAGAATCCACTACCTCACAAAAGATAATAGAGACCATTGTGAATACTGAAGCCAAACAAATTAATGATATTCCATGTCTTGAATTTATACTCCATGATAAGGAACAGGATATTGTGTATGCCAGGGTGTGGAATACACTGTTAAATCAATGGGATAACATCCTAGAACAGCAGTTAACTGATAAAGAACAAATACAATGGCGAGAAGAATATTTATAAAAATTCGAACGGATGGAGCGTAAAGCTCTGTTCGTTTTTTACTTTAGTTAATAAAATGGAAAAACGCCTCTTGCAAAATGGGAAAATATCCAGGCTGATGATTTTAGAACCAGCATATATTACTTAGATAAAGGAGGGGACAGATGCTAACTATTAGTTTATGCATGATTGTCAAAGATGAAGAGAGTATTATTGAGAGGTGCCTAGACTCAGTGCAACATGTAGTAGATGAAATCAATATTATTGATACAGGCTCTACTGATCGTACAAAAGAAATTGTTCGACACTATACCGCTCGTATCTTTGATTATACATGGTGTGATGATTTTGCCCAAGCACGGAATTTTTCCTTCCAAAAGGCAACGAAAGATTATATTTTATGGCTAGATGCAGATGATGTTCTTACAACAGAACATCAGCAAAAGCTAGTACAACTTAAGAAGTCACTTAAACCTACTATTGATGCTGTCTCAATGGATTATTACGTACTGTTAGATGAAGACGGAGAAATTGAGACTTCTGAAAAAAGATACCGTCTCCTAAAACGCTCGCGAAATTTTCAGTGGCAAGGTGCTGTCCATGAGTCTCTAAATGTAGCAGGGAAACTCTACCATAGTGATATTGCAATTACCCATTTACCATTAAAAATAGATACAGATCGTAATATGCGAATATATGAGAACTTAAAGGCAACAGGGCATTTGTTTTCAGCAAGTGAAACGTTTCATTACGCGAATGAATTAAAAAGGCATCTTCGTTTTTTAGAAGCAATTAATCAATATCATACATTTCTAGACTTAGCGCTGGGTTCTGCAGAGGATAATATTCAGGCGTGCTTAAATTTAGCAGATTGTTATTTGCATTTACAGGATTCAAAACAAGCAACGCAGTCCGTTTTACAAGCATTATTGTATGATCAACCTAGACCAGAAACTTGTTGTCGACTCGGTCGTTTTTTTATGGAGCAATCAAAAAACAAAGAAGCAATATATTGGTATTCACAAGCACTACAACAAGCTCCAGCTACGTTAGGGATTCAAAGACCAGCGTATTCAACATGGGTTCCACAATTGCAGTTAAGCAAGCTGTATGATCGCTTAGGTCTATATGAAAATGCACATGAGCATAATGAAGCAGCCCGCATGTATAAACCAAATGATAAGCGCATACTAGACAATCAAAAATACTTATACAGTCGACTGAACAAGGGAAAATAGCAATTATCGATAATATTTAAAGAAGCAGGATATCACGATTTATGTGATTTCCTGCTTGTTAAATTATTTACTTTCGGGTTAAGGTCACTGATATATTCATCTTGAAGCATATTCTAGGCTTTCATCTGATTACTGAGAGTCATAGGCGTGCTGATTTTACTTACAATGACGCCAGATTTTTTATCAGTATTTGTGTCAGTTGAATGCACCTCTATGAAGTTTGTATAAATAGCATGACCAGTTGATAGGGATAAACTAACAATAATCGCAATAACAATCACATTCCGTGGCCTAAAATGTCGTGCTTGCATTTTCATGTCCCCCTTTTGTTTAGTGAATATTCTGGAAATTCAATATATGTTAGGGATTTTGGAGTATGCAAATTCGAGTGAAGATTTTGACAATTCAGAAGTACATAACGCACTATGCATATTTGCAATGTTAACTTAATTCACTAGAAAACACCTACCTCTATTTTTTAGGCGTGTCTAAACGCCTATTGTACAAAGATCAACCCCTAGCGGATGTCTCAGCTGTGAAAACGTAGCGACAGCTCCGTACAACAATGTTTTCTTGGTTCATCATTAAGTAACAAAAAGTTTTATTCCACAATCAGGCGCTATTATGGAATAAAACTTAGCTTTCTAAAAGACAACTTTATTTTATCCCTTCTAACATCAGGACGGGGGTATGCTTGTTTGCAGTTATAAAATGATATAACTCTACTGGAATTCTATAGTTCAACTTTTCCTCACTTCAATAAAAAATAGTAGCACAAAACCTTGATCGAGGTTTGTACTACTAACGTTATTAGGCTTAAATTGATTACTATTTATCGTATATAAATCTATGTTGTTAGCTTCCAATTTTCGGCGCCTTGTCGAATGTTGATAAAATGACGATACACACCTTGTTCTTTCATAAGTGAGTGATGTGACCCTTTTTGGACGATTTTACCATCTTCTAAGACGATAATTTGATCGGCGTTTTCTATTGTTGCTAAACGGTGAGCGATGATGATGGTTGTTTTTCCTTGGATTAATTCGTCCAGTGCAGCTTGGATGAGTGTTTCATTTTCAGGATCGAGACTTGCTGTCGCTTCATCTAGTATAATAATCGGCGCATTTTTTAATATGGCGCGTGCAATTGAGATTCGCTGCTTCTCACCACCTGATAATGAAGAACCACCATCATTGAGAACCGTATCATAGCCTTTTTCAAGTGACATAATAAAGTCATGACATTGTGCTTTTTTCGCTGCTTCAATGATTTCATCTTGCGAAGCATATGGATTTCCAAAAAGAATATTATGGTAAATGGTATCGTTGAACAAATAGACCTTTTGGAATACCATACTAATGGATGATAATAAATTGTTTAGCTGCATAGTTTTAATGTTAATATTATCAATAGATATAGCCCCATTATTGACATCATAAAAACGAGCTATCAAATTGCACAAGGTTGTTTTACCTGAACCTGATGGTCCGACAATCGCTGTCGTTGTTCCTTCTTTAATCGTAAAGGATACATCCTGAATGATAGGTCTTTTGTCGTAAGAAAAGGAAACTTGATCGAACTGAATACTATATTGTGTAAGAGTCGTATCTGTTCCTTGTTCATCAATAAATGTCGTGTTTTCAAGTGATTCCAATTTATCAAGTGTATTGTTTATAGTTTCAAGGACATGTGTGGCATCGCTGATAGGTTCAAGACTATCAAACATCACGAATGAAAAAAGAGTAATCAGTAGCATATCTGCAAGCCCCATTTCGCCATTCATTACCATGTAAGCTGCAATCAATACAAGAAAAACGGACGCAAGTTTTAGGGCTAGTCGATGTCCGACATTGAAAGCACCAAATCCTTTTTGAATCATGATATTGATTTGTTTGCTGTTGTGAAAGGCTTCTTGTAAGTTACGAGATGCAATTCCTTCTTGATTAAAGTTTTTAATCACTGACATACCACGTAAATACTCTAATGTAGAGCTGACAAGCTGGTGTTGACTCTTTTGATGGGAACTAGCATTATTTCTACTATGACGTTGAAGTAGTCTTAGGAAGATGAAAGAGACGATAACACCGCAAATAGCAACTAAGGCCATTCGTGGCTGATAGAATAATAAGAAAAGAATCATAGTGAATGTCAATATATATCCATTGATAACAACATCAATCATTTTAATGCCCATCATTTCAAAAAATGATAGATCTGTTGTGACGGCACTATTAATGTCACCTACCCGATGTTTATGAAAAAATCCAAGAGAAACTCTCTTCAATGTATTGCCCATTTTAATGCGGTGGTCTGCTGAAATTTCATAGCCAATACTTTCTTGGTAGAGAGCTTTTAAGTAGGCAAAGATGAATCGGCCAATAACTGTTAGAATCAAAAGAAGTAATAGAAACCAAATAGTGTGTATGTCCAATGTTTTTTTTCCATGATAGTCATCAAGCATCAATTGCAAACCATTAGCGGTGATAACGATTGGAAGGGCAATACATACAGACTGAAAAAATGAGAAAACAAACCCCAGATACAATCGTTTTTTGTAAGGACCAATCCAATCGATAATTCTCTTCATTATTTTAATCATTTGACGAGACCTCCTGAGAAAGATTAGCTTCAGATAGGAGCCCATGTTCCTTTGAACTAATATGTGCCTTCCATAATTTTAGATAAAGTTCATTACCTTTGAGCAAGTCATCGTGGGTCCCAACTTGGTGGATACTTCCGTCTTTTAATACGACAATTTGATCTGCCTGCCTAATCGTTGATAATCTGTGGGCAATAACGATCAGTGTTTTATCTTTTGCAAGCTCGTTAAAGGCTTTTTGAATTTCTGCTTCATTTTCAGGATCAGTAAAGGCTGTCGCCTCGTCAAGAATAATGATAGGTGCGTCTTTTAAGATGGCACGGGCTATAGCAATACGCTGTTTTTCACCACCAGACAGCTTGTTGCCAGCTTCACCAGAATCAGAATCATAGCCATTGTCTAATCGAGAAATAAAAGTATCACATCTTGCTAATCGTGCTGCTCTAAACACTTCTTCATCACTAGCCTGTGGATTACCCATTCGAATATTTTCTAAAAGGCTTGTTTTAAATAAAAAGTTATCCTGAGCAACAAAGCTAATGTGTTTAGATAGGTCATTTGGATGAATTTCTTTGATATTTGTCCCGCCAATGGTAATAGTCCCATCTGTGACATCCCAGAAACGTGCAAGTAGTTTGGCAATGGTCGATTTACCACTTCCTGAAGGGCCAACAAGTGCTGTGTAACTTTTTTCAGGAATAGTTAAGGAGAGATTTTGAATTACATGATGCTGATTATCATAACTAAATGAAATAGCATTCAGTGCAATATCATAATTTATTAATGTTGCTGTTTCTTCTACAATAGGAAGTGATTCAAGGTTTAAATAGGCTTTTGTATCATCAATCGCATATTCAATGGCTTTGAAATCATTGATGAAAACAGTAAACTTCATAAGCGGATAAATAAGCCCCATGGATAAAATAAGACAAATGATTAATTGTGGTGGATCAATGGCATCGCGCTGATAAAGCCATAAACCGATTGGGAGTGTACCAACAAGGGTGGATGGTAAAATAGCATTACCTAATGTCATCCATGGCCATGTGCTACGGAACCATTTCATTGTATAATTTTTAAAATCTGTAATGGAATTGGAGAATTTTTCGTAAGAAGTATTTGTTTGATTAAATGTTTTTATTACCTCAATTCCTTCAACGTATTCCACAATGACACTATTCACATGATTGCTTGCATCCATATATTGTTGATATTGCGTGTTGAAATTCCTCATCATGAAGGCATAAACGATAAATGCAATCGGAACTGTCACAAGTGAGGCAAGGGCTAGACGATAGTCAATTGTAAGCATATAGATGAAGACACCAATTGGCAATAATAGGTTTGAAATACCTTCAGGGATAATATGAGCTAGTGGCAACTCCAATGTTTCAACCCGATCAATGATGACATTTTTAATCTTTCCAACTGGTTGGTTAAGAATATGACCGAGTGGTGCGCGTATTAATCTTTCAGCTAGCTGCAGACGTATTACCTCAAGGATATTATAAGCAGCTCGATGTGAGAAATAACTGGATATTGAATGAAATAATGTTTGAGCTAAGTAACCAATCATGGCAATCGCAATCCAAAAAATAATGTCTTGCATATTCTGTGTACCATCAACTAAATTAGTGATTATTTGATATATAGCTACATAGGGAACCATGCCACCAATCACACTAATAATGGCTAACAGCACGGATAAGGTAAGGGGCACTTTAGAGCTCCCTGCAAAGTGAATGATTGACTTGATCCAATGTTCTTTTTTTTCGATATGTTCCAAGGTTTCACATCCTTTATTCGTTAAATATTGTTAATTTTTTTATAGTACCTTGCGCTAATTCAATAGTTCCATCACAACAAAGCGATATCATCTCAGGATCATGGGTAATAATGAACACTTGCTTGTTTTGCTGGCGTAGAACATTCATGCAGTAAGCAAATTGCTTCATATGATGATAGTCAAGTCCGCTTGTCGGTTCATCCATAATAATCAGTTGTTTATCTGCGGCAATAGCTGAAAGTATGGCTACACGTTGCTTTTCACCACCAGATAACGACATAGGATGCGCATCTTTAAATTGAATGGCATCCAATAGAGAAAGCAGCTTAAGTGCTTCGTTTTCATTAGGTTCTGGCATGGAAAGAAGAATTTCTGATAAAACGCTTTCTGTAAATAATTGATGGTGTACATCCTGCATCACAATACTACTTGCTTTAAGGCACTGCTTTTTCTTAAACGTCACATTGTTTATGTGAAACGTAGGTGAAGATTTTTTGTTGAGACCTGTCAAGGATTTAGCAAACGTTGATTTACCTGCACCGTTGTGGCCAGTGATTGCGATTATTGCTGGAGAGGGGAGGTCAAACCCGTCTATTCTAAGTTGAAAATCATGCTTTACATAAGTGAGTGTATCAGCTTGAAAACGTGAACCCTGATCCACAAGAAAAGTTTGCATAGGTATTAATTCCTCTAGGTGAATCGCTCGAAGGCCTAACTGATAAAGTGCCTCATTAGGGATGTTGAGCATCTCTTTTTGTGTAAAAATATGACTGACTTTCCCCTGCTCCAACACAACAAACCGATCAGCAAGCGTTTGTAAGTAATGAAGCCGATGTTCTGAAATAATAATGGTTTTACCCTGACTTTTCCAAAGAGCAATCATCTCTGCTAGTTGTGCTGTTGCTTCCTGGTCCAAATTAGCAGATGGTTCATCAAGGATTATAATGGGCGGATCATGAATGGCAACAGAGGCACATGCGATCCTTTGTTTTTCACCACCTGAAAGATGAAACAAATTCCGTTTTAAAAGAGGGTGTAACCTAAGCTGTTTTACGATAGAAGCTTTTCTATTTAGTATTTCCACTGCAGGCAACCCCAAGTTTTCCACTGTAAAAACAAGCTCACTATCTGTATCAATGTTATAAAATTGAGTTTTAGGATTTTGAAAGACTGAACCAGTAAGCCGCGAAATTTCGTGTATCTCCAAAGATTGAATGTCCTGATTATCCAACCTAACTGAACCTTCCAGTTGTCCCTCAATATAGTGGGGAATAAGTCCATTCAATAATCTTGTAATCGTTGTTTTTCCGCAACCAGACTTACCACATAGGACGACTACCTCACCCTGTGAAATAGTTAAATTAATATTTTGTAAGGACATTTTTGTTTGATTGTTATATAGAAATGAAACATTTTCGAGTTGAATCATAAAAGTACCTCCCAAATAAATACTAACCATACCAAAATACTTATGAAGATCAACAAAAAATCCTGCGGGTAAAAACGAAGCTGACATACATTTGTTCTAATTACTGGAGCCGATAAACCACGTGTTAATGATGTCATCGTTAACTCATTGCCAATCGTTGAGGCTGATACAATGAGCGGAATAAGGCGATATTCCATTGCCTTGAAAGGATGTAACAGCATAGAGAATCCAGTGAGCCCACGGAATGCCATTGCCTGCTGAATATATAAATATTCATAGCTAAGTGTAGGGAAAAAGCGAAACATGACAGAGAGTGAAATAATGAGACCTTTTGGAAAATGTAATTTTTCCATCGCTGCAATGAGTTTGCTTATAGATGTAGTGGACACAAGAAAATAGCCCATCATGATACCAGGAAGTAATCGTAGGGAAATGGAGATTATTCCTAGTGATAGATAGAAAATAAAACCGTGTAAATAAGGAGCAACAGTAAACTGAAAGATAGAAAGAAACAACAACAACATCAAATAATAAGATGCTATCTTGTATTTTTGATAAATGAACAATAAAATGAATGGAATAAACCATAGAATGGGCAGTATGTATAGGAACCAACCGCTTTGAGGAACACTCACTGTGATGATATTTATAGTAAGTGTCAGCAATAGTTTGGTTCTTGGGTCTATCTGTATCTTTTGAGACTTGCTTAGTTTCATTTATACAATCCCCGATTTCACAAAATGCTTTGATAACAGTCTATTTCCAATCATACCTCCTATAAGACTTGCAACAAATGTCATGAAAATGAATAGAAAAAGTGTCCAATCAGGAATATAACTATTTAATGCATGGGCATAATCAGCCCCGTATAAAGCAGTAATATTAGAAAAATAAGATGTTCTATGGATGTAAATAGGAAGGTACATGCCAATTGTCCATAAACTAAACACAGCATATGATAGAGACATAGAGAATGAACTTGATTTAAGATTTATATAAAGAACGTCTGCAATCAAGCCACAGATCAGCCCAGCAAGAAGAGGATAAAAGCCACTTCCACCCATTAACGTCATAATCAAGCCACATATTATACCACTCAAGGTAATCATGCCGAACCTTTCGGATTTTACCAAAAACAAAATAAATGGAACTCCACCAAAAACGCCAATCAGAATAGGTAAGATTGCATTAAAAATAGGCATGTAACCTAACAATGAGATAGCAAATAGAACGGTGAAGTAAATACTCGTATAAATTCCCACTGTCATAAAATCTTCTGTACGTAATGCTCGTTTTTTTGCCATAATAATAGCTCCTTTCGAAATGAAGAAATAAACTTTAACAGGTTATTTTCTTTTTTTTTTGGAATAATTAGGGTTATACTCATGTCGAGTATATTGATAATGATAATCATTGTCAATTGTTATTTGTGACAAAATAAAATTTTTAAAAATAACTAGTAATGACTATTGTATTTAATTTTAGAATATTTTAGAATTTAATAAAGTACATGATAATGATAATCATTATCAATCAAAAGATTATCTCAACAACATTTTTAAAAGGATTCTAAAATATCTTAGAAGGTTGGAATTTACTTGTTAAAAATCAGTCATATCCAATGTAGAGTAAACAATATTAAAAAGGCTGTTAGCGATTTTGAAAAAGCGGGATTTCATGTTGAGTGGGGAAGGAATCCAAAAAATTCTCTTAATGCGTTTATATGGTTTGAACAGGGTCCCTTTCTCGAATTATTTGAAATGAAACGGTTTATGTCAGCTATAAGTTTTCCATTAGGAATCATTTATGGAAAATCGATGCGAGAACGCTGGCAGAAATGGATGGTTCAACGTGAAGGCTTAATTGATTTTGCTTTAGAAGGTTATGAGGAAGACATTGCAAAGCAAGAAAATTTAAATTTAGTAAAAAGGAAAATAAATAATTTAGGAATAGGCACTTCTAAAGTACTGAATGGTCGCAGGAAGAAGCCGTCAGGAGAGGTTGTAACATACGGTTTTTTTCTCTCTATCACCTAGTGAATTGCCTTTTGTTGTTTCCGCTTATAGTACACCCCAAAGGCCAAAGCATATTGAGCATTCAAACGGATCTAAATACATCCACTCGGTGTCCGTTAGCTGCACAAAAGAAACGAAGGGTATACTGAATACCATTTTGATAAATAAGGCAATGTTAGCTATCAATGAGTCTAATAAATTTCAAATAGACGGCATCACAATTGAGGGTTTATCAGACAAAATCGACGCTAATTTACTGCATGGAGCAAATTTGATGCGCAAAGAATACATATTACAAGAAAAAGGTGAGGATCGTATTGAACAAAACTTTGAAGCACTTTAAAAATGAAATATACAAATTAAAAGCACAAGGAATAGAACTATGGACTAGCGATGGTAAATTGAATTTTAAGGCTGGGAAGCATCAAATATCTGAAGAAATCATGACATTTCTTAAAACGTATAAAGATGAGCTAATGGATGTATTAGAACAGGAGGGACAAGACAATACATTCCCTTTAACTCCTATTCAATCTGCTTATTTATTAGGAAGTATGGATAGTTTCGAATACGGAGGAGTATCTAGTCATATTTATATGGAGCTCGAATACCTCCATCTAGATAAAGAAAAAGTTGAACATGTGTGGATGTCATTAATAGATCGACATGAGATGTTAAGAACAACAATTAATCATAATGGATACCAAGGTGAATTGGAACAAATGCCGAAATTGGAAATATATTATGAAGACTTGACAACTAATGGTGTCGATGACTGGAATCGCCTTGATGCCATTAGACAACAGTTGGGAAGTAAAAGATATTCACCGGATTGTTGGCCGTTGTTTGATATTGCATTGAGTAAAAGAATGCATGGGACAACAATGCATATTTCTTTTGATTTTTTAATAGTTGATTGGGCAAGTATTTGGATACTAATAAAAGAGTTCGAAGTACTGTATTTTAATGAAAATGCAACATTACCGAACAATGATTTTACCTTTAAAGAGTATGTAAAGTTGGAAGAAGAAAGGAGTTATCAAGAGAAATATAAAGAAGATAAAGCTTATTGGTATCACAGAGTATTGGATCTCCCGACTTCACCCACACTACCTAAATTGCCATTATCACAAGATGAAAAATCCTTTGAACGATATTTTATCCAATTAGAAAAAAACGATTGGGATAAATTAAAACTTGCTATCGCCAATAAAGGTATAACCGCTACAAGTGTTTTATTCACCTTATATAGTCAATGTCTAGCTAAATGGAGCGTAAATAAGCACTTTATCATCAATCTTATACTTTTGAATAGATTACCTGTTCATCCCGATGTTAACCATATAGTTGGTGATTTTACATCCATTAATTTAACAGAAGCTGACTTTAGAAATGCACAAGCACCCTTTATTAACAATGTGAATACGATTCAACAACAAATGTTTCGTGATTTAGATCATAGCAGTTTTTCGGGAGTAGAGGTGTTGAGGGAAATTACAAGACAAAAAGGCCAAACGCATGCTTTTATGCCATTTGTGTTCACGAGTGCCATTAACCTAATTGATTCACATGGTTTAATAGGAAAAATGAATGAATATGGTATTAGTCAAACACCACAAGTATTTATCGATTGCCAAGTCATGGATGATGATAATGGCTTGCGAGTGAACTGGGATGTAAGAAAAGGCGTTTTTCCTGCCAATTTAATACAAGATATGTTTTTGTCATTTGAAACAGCCTTAAAAAGGTTGGTGCATGATGATAAAGCGTGGGAATCAACGGCATTAGTTACACTGCCAAAACAACAAATAAAACAAAGAGAGAGTGTGAATTTCACTAAAAATACTAACGAACGAAAACGTTTGTTACACCAAGGATTTTTTGATCAAGCATGGAAGCAACCGAATAAAATAGCAATGATAGAGGGGAACCATCATCATTCATATCAAGATTTGCGTGTCATGGTATTTAAATTAGGGACCTTACTTCAGAAGCATCAGGTAAAAGAAGGCGATAAGGTAGCGATCATTTCCGACAAACCAGTATACCAGGTTACGAGTGTGTTAGCGATATTATCATTGGGAGCGGTTTATGTGCCAATTGACAAAGCACAGCCGATTAGTCGAATAAAAAAAATAATCGACCAAAGTCAAGTGACTGCTATTCTAATTGACGAGCGTAATTCCATGTATGACTGCTTAGATTGGCGATTAATTATATGTAGTCAATTAGAAGAAGTAAAAACAACATCAGCATACGACGTTTATAAAGGTGATCCCGATACGCTGGCATACATTATTTTTACGTCGGGTTCAACGGGAGAACCAAAAGGTGTAGCCATGTCCCATGCTGGAGCAATGAATACGATTCAAGATATCAACAGACGATTTTGTATGACGAGTAACGATCGAGTCCTGGCATTATCAAAACTTCATTTTGACCTCTCTGTCTATGACATCTTTGGTTTGTTAAGTGTTGGTGGGACGATTGTTTATCCTGAACAAGAACACCTATATGATGCTAGTTACTGGTTAGAATGTATTAGAACGAAGAACATAACACTGTGGAATACGGTGCCAGCACTTATGAAAATGCTGCTAAGTAGCGTGGACGAAATAGAACAAATAAATATTAAAACGATGAAAACGATTTTATTATCTGGAGATTGGATACCGCCTAAAATGGTGAAACATTGTTCAACGGTTTTCCCAGAAAGTTCGATTGTTGCCTTAGGTGGTGCCACAGAGGCAGGTATTTGGTCAAACTATCACCTATGCTGTGAAGAAGACTTTGTTAGAGAGACAATTCCATATGGATATCCTTTAGCAAACCAACGCTTTTATGTTTTGGATGAAAAAGATGAAGATTGTCCGAATTGGGTTCGTGGAGAATTATATATTGGTGGTGAAAGTCTTGCGCTAGGATACTATAACAATCCTCAACTAACGAAAGAGCGATTTATTACAAATATTAAACAAGAGAGAATATATAAAACGGGCGACTTTGTAAGGTATATGGATAATGGCGAAATCGAATTTATAGGGCGTCTCGATAATCAAGTGAAGTTAAGAGGGAATCTCGTAAATTTAGGAGAAATCGAATCATTATTAAACAAATATGAACGAATTGATACTTCATGTGTTGTCGTACTTGATGATACACATCTTTATGCAGTAGTTAAATTAGTGAACCACGATAGCCAAAGCATTATCCATAGTAACGATTTAATAGACTATCTTGCCAATTTATTACCTCAATATATGGTGCCAGTAAAAATATTTATTGTAGCAGAGCTGAAACTGAATGCTAATGATAAATTAGACCGTCAGTTTATAAAAAATCATGTACAACAGTTGGTTGCAGAATGTACAAAAGATGATGAAATAGGCGTTAAGCAGACAGGGATGGAAAATCAATTACAACAAACACTCATTCATTTTGCAACAGAAGTGCTGAATGTAGAACATATTCAAGTAAGTAAAAATCTATACGATTATGGCGCAGATTCCTTAACATTATCGCAATTAGCAGGAAAAATAAAAAAAACCATTGAGAATGATAATCAATATCAAGATATAACTTTTGATTTCATTCTTCGACAACTATTAAATGAGCCCATTATTGAATCGATTGCACAGAAATTAAATCAAAGTGCAGCTAGAGAAACAAACGGTTCAGAGCAAATTGGCGAACTAAACTCTTCCCAATCGATAGGCTTATTAAAAGAAGAATCATTTTCGTATGGGGATCCTCTACGTATTGTCGTACATGCAGGATTAGGGACGATGAATGCCTTTCAATATTTGAATAAACATTTAGCGAAACAAGGTGTTGGTACAGTTGTCAGTATCTCCGTTCAAGACATTAATAAATATTTAGCTATTGATTCTTCCGTATTAATTGACTGTTTAGCGGATGATTACGTCTTGCAAATAATGGATAGGGAACCAAGTCAAGTTCAATTGATTGGTTATTGTATGGGTGGGCTTATAGCTCTTGAAATAGCCAGAAGATTAATGGAAAGAGGAGTTGAAATCATAGATTTTACATTAATTGATAGTGCTCCCGTCTTGTATGAAATTGAAGATTCCATTCCATTAGAATTAATTTTTATTACTAATTTCTATATTACGGTTGAAGATGTATACGAAGGCGCTTCAAATAATGAATTAATGGATGCGATTATGTATGTTTTTTATCAAAACAATGAGAGTTTAAGTGCATCAAATCTTGAGGAATTAAAAAATGAACCAAAATACGAAACAATCTATCGATTCTTAAAGAAACTATCGCAATTAAGTAGAAAGCAACGATTTAAAGATTATAAAGCAGTAATTGAACAAAAAACGGGTCAGATCATTGCGGATGAAATGTTGGAAGGATACTACAACATTTATTTGCAAAGTTTTAAAGGTTCAAATATACGTCCAATGGCTTACTTTGGTGATATTCGTTATTTAGTGGCAAAAGAAGATATGGACTTCATCTTTACCAATAAACAGGATACGTTGAAGTTTTGGAAAGAACTATGTATTGGGGATTTTGAGGAAACATCAATCGAAGGAAATCATATAACCTGTATAGAAGATGACGAGAATGCATGCAAAGTTGCTGAAAAGCTACTAGAACCAATTAATAAACTAATGGGGAGTATCAATCGCCATGAATAAAAAATCGATAGGAATTGTTGGTGCAACAGGACAAGTAGGTATAGGAGTTGTCGAAACACTATTAAAAAACAATCAATATCAATTATTACTAGGATGCAGAAAGATAGACAAGCTAATTGGGAAGTATGGTGAAGAATCGGAAACCATGCAATATAAAGTTGTCGATGTCTTTGATGAAGTTAACATTATTTCCTTTTGTGATAGCTGTGATGTAGTTATTAATGCCGTTGGTCCTTCTTCCATTGTCCTTGATCGAGTCGCCAAGGCTTGTATGTTTACGAACACACACTATATTGATGTATCTGGCGATAAAACGATGAAAGAGGCGATAGAAGAGGCTCTTGCGAAGCATGATAGTTCCATCTCTCTAGCAATTTCCGCTGGTGTCTACCCAGGTTTGACCGAAATGTTTCTATCTTTTTTGTTACAAAAAAACAAGGAATCCATTGATCATGTAAGCTGTTATTTTGCTGGTAAAGGTAATTTTTCTGAAGCAGGGGCATATGACATTGTATCTAGCTTGGAAAAGGATGAAGGACATGGGATGGCCTATTACTGTAACGGCGATATTAAGAAATTAACATCAGGAATAGGTAGCCAAATCATATTACCGTCACCGTTTAATCAAGTATACGCTTTACCAATTATCAGCAAAGAATTTATGCGGTGTTTAGAAGTTTTTGATATTACAAATGCCTATTTTTATAATACATTCGCTACGCAGAAAATGTTAACTGATTTCATTATGATTAAGGCAATGCAGCAATTCAAGACACATGAGGAAAAGAGAGCTTCTGCTAATCGTTTGATTGAAACCTATACTACTCAAGATGAAAGTCAAGGATTCATCATCTATGTAACATGGGGTGTAGACAGCAAGAAAAGAACGAGTTGGTTACAAAGTAACGCTAACTGGAATTATTGCTCTGGTGTCGTGGCTGCTTGCGTAGCCATGCAAATGCTAGAAATGGACTTAACACAAGAAAAAGGATGCTACTTTGCTCAATCAATCGTGGATATGGAAGAATTATTTAATCAACTACTAAGAACAGGATATATCTCCATTAGTGGATGATCTATCGGCAGGGGAGAATTCGTGTGGATGTAGAGAAAATAAAAATCATTAACATGATACAAGGTTATTCACAGTCGTATATCGTTTACAGCTCTGTGGAATTAGGAATATTCAATACATTATTCACACAAAGCATGACGAATCAGCAACTTGCAAAAGAACTACATCTCTCTGCTTCATTATTAGAACGTTTTATGAAGGTTCTCATGGCAATGGATTTAGTTCATAAAGAGGATGATTGCTATCAATTAACTTCTTTAGGGAAGAAATTATCGGGTAATAGCGAAGAAACAATGGAGCCAATCATTTTGTTTAATGGAAGAATATGCATGAAGGCGTGGGGTTTTTTTCATGAGGGTCTGTCAATGAACAAATCGCCAATTGAACTAATGGAGGGAGAAGCTTTCTTTGACAGTAACGTAGACAGCGACCATAGGCTAACTACGTTTAATCAAATGATGCGTCAATCGAGTATGCACCTGAATTTAGATATATTGTTCCAAACAAGAAATGTAGAGGAGATCAAGCAAATAGTGGATATAGGAGGTGGTGCGGGAGATGTTATTGTCCAACTTTTAACAGGTTTTCGTTTTGCTGAAGGAATCATCCTCGACAAGGACTATATAAGAGAAGAAGCTGAGCGAACAATTCGTACGCATGATTTAGAAAGTCGTTGTCGATTCGAGGAAGGAGACTTCTTTTTACCAATTGAACAAAAATCGGATGCTTATATATTATCTAGGATTCTTCATGACTGGGATGATGATCATGTACGGGCAATATTAAGGAACATTGCGGAAGTTATGACGGATAAAAACGTATTGTTTATTATTGAAAAATTATTACCTGAAAAAGTGACCAAACAAACACTTCCCGCTTTTTTAGGCGATATGCATATTTGGGCATTATGTAATGGCAAGGAGAGGACTGAAAGAGAATTTGAAGAACTACTCCAGCAAGAAAATTTATATATTGCCAGGAAGCATTTACTAGATACAGATACTGTCATACTGGAGGTTAGAAAAAATGTACAGCATACAGACAGAAGATATGATTACGAAGTTTGTGGAGCACTATGAAAATACGGGCTATCTCGAACCATTTTCTTTAGCGGATGCATTAAAAAATTGGGCAGATGAGTACAAAGGCAAAGTAGCACTAGTAGATCAAAATGGATCATTAACTTATGAGGCATTATATCGATCAGCCAACTTTTTGGCCCAAGGATTAAGCGTTAAGGGTATTCAAAAAGGAGACAATGTACTCGTTCAATTACCGAATAATATGTATTTTGTGAAGGTATGTTTTGCTTTATTTATTATGGGCGCGAGGCCAATTTTACTATTGCCAACACATCGAGAAAAAGATATTAGCAATATAGCTAAATTAACAGAGCCAGTAGCAATGATCGTTCCATCATCATTTCATGGTTATGATTATACATTAATGGCTTTAAAAGTAGCCAAAGAACAGCAGAGTATTAAGCTAATTTTGACAGATGAACACAATGATAACTTTATTTCTTTACAGGATATTGAATCTGAGTCGTGCACTCACAATGATCGTTTCATGAAACATCAGTCCTCTTATAAGGATGTAGCTCTATTTTTACTTTCAGGCGGCACTACAGGTATACCGAAAGTAATTCCCAAACTTCACACTGCGTACTTGTACAATGCTAAAGCTGCAGCTGACCATTGCCATGTGACTGAAGATAGTACGTATCTTGCAGTGTTATCGATTGCTCATGATTATCCTCTTTGTTCTCCTGGAGTAATGGGGACTTTAAGTAAAGGAGGGAAAGTTGTACTAAGTTCAACGAGTACATTTGATGAAGTACTTGAATGGATTGAAAAAGAGCGCGTCACTTTTACGTCTATCGTACCTGTTATTGCAAATTTGTGGGTAGAGTCATTAGCTTTGGAAGAACAAGCAGATATATCTTCCATTGACTATATTTTATTAGGGGCAGCCAAGTTAGAGAGGCAATTAGCACATCAATTGATGACACAATTTCAGTGTCAGTTAATTCAAGGTTATGGGCTTGGAGAAGGCATAACGTGTTTTACTTCGCCAAATGATGATATGGAGACGATTATCTCATGTCAAGGTCGGCCAATTTCACAGGGCGATCAATTCAAAATAGTTGATGAGGATGGCAATGAGGTACTTCCAGGTGAACCTGGTGAGCTTATCCAAAAAGGTCCTTATACGTTTCTAGGTTACTATAATTCACCTGACATCAATAGAAAGAGCTTTACAGAAGATGGCTTTTTCAAGACGGGAGATAAAGCACGCGTAACAAATGAAGGAAATATTCAAATACTTGGGCGAGTAAAGGAACAGATTAATCGGGCTGGAGAAAATATAATACCGAGTGAAGTTGAAACCTATATTCTTGAACATGATGAAATAAAGGATGTTTCTGTTGTCGGTGTTCCAGATGTAGAGCTAGGTGAACGAATATGTGCATTTGTTGTGAAAAAAGGTCATGAATTAGCCTTGACTGAACTATGTAAATTTTTGATAGAAATCGGTGTTGCACATTATAAACTCCCTAATCAGTTGGTTTATGTAGATGCCATACCCTATATCAATGTAGGGAAGTCGAACAAGAAAAAATTAGTTGAAGACTATATAGAGTAGGAGGAAAGGAAATGCATCAAGAAGATAGCTATCTACAATGGCAAGCATTTGAAGAAGCGGTATGTAATATGTTGAATCATGGCGAAATAATGGCAGAAGATGAAAATTTGCTCAATATGGGATTATCGTCCATTCAGATGATGAAGCTGATAAACATAAGTAAAAGACTAGGATCCCGCCTGACGTTTGAGGAAATAGTGAAAAATCCCTGTTTAAAAGATTGGAAACGATTATTTATAGAGAAATCAATAGCGGCAGAAACTATACATCGTAAAGTTGAAATAGATAATGTGGACATGTATCAACCTTTCTCATTAACAGAAGTTCAGCATGCTTATTGGGTAGGGCGTTATGATGGTCAGTACCTTGGTAATGTAGGCTGTCATGGGTACTTAGAGATTAATGTTCAACAGATAGATACAGCTAAACTAGATGCTTCTTGGAGGAAATTACAAGAGCATCATCCTATGCTAAGATCAATTTTCACAGTGGATGGGCAACAATGTATCTTGAAAAAATCGCAGGTAAGGCCGTTAATTATTCACGATTACCAAATGGCGGACGAGCATCAGATTAAACACCATTTACAGGAGATGCGAAATCAAACATCCCATAGACTACTAAAGATTGAAGAAGGTCAAGTAGCAGAATTACAAATCACGTTATTACCTGAAAATAAAGGCCGATTGTTTTTCGATATCGATCTGTTAGTAGCAGATGTTCAAAGTTATCAAATTATATTAAGAGATTTAGTGGCGTTATATAATAGAAATATGCAGCCTAATGCGCCTCTTGAATGGAATTTTGCTACATATTTGTCAGAAAAAAACGAAGAAAATAAAGAAGAAATACAAAAGGCCAAGGCTTATTGGACAAAAAGGTTAGAGACATTACCGACCAAGCCATTATTACCTGTTTCAAATAAGTCAGAAATAAATTCTAAATTTCATCGGCGTTCTTTCTTTTTAACTGCTGATTTATGGAAGAAATTACAGCGTATTTCTGCTAAATCTGGTGTAACACCGGCTATGGCCTTGTTAACTATTTATAGTTTAATTCTCAATAAGTGGAGTGAAAATAATCATTTTTTAATAAATATTCCGTTATTCAATCGACAACTATCTGATAAATATAATATCGAAGAAGTAGTAGCTGACTTTACAACTTTGCTGTTATTAGAAGTCGATTTAAAGGAGCAAAGGTCATTTTTACAGGACGTTCAAACGATTCAAGCACAATTTCATACAGATATGCAATATACCGCTTATTCGGGTGTTGATGTGCAAAGAGATTTTGTGCGGCAGCATGTTAGTGAACAACAAATTGCACCAGTCGTTTTTTCATGCAATATCGGTTCCCCTTTATTGAATGAAGAGTTTGTCGAAGTTTTTGGTGATATCCACTATATGATTTCACAAACGCCTCAAGTTTGGTTGGATTTCCAAGTGTTTGAGCAAGGTGGTGGCTTACTATTAATTTGGGATAGTATAGATGACGTATTTAGACCTCATGTATTGGATGAGATGTTTACAAGCTTCAAACAGACGGTAGAACGCGTAGCCAATGCTGAGGATTGGTCAACACCTTTACTAATTCCAATATTAGAGCAACTAAACGTAAGAAAAAATGTGTTAACGGAAATGGAAATTGAACCGACTTGTCTGCATGCCCCATTTTTTGAACAAGCGCAGCGATTTCCTGATGTAATAGCATTAATTTCTCCTTCTACTAACAGGTCATTAACCTATGGTGCTTTAAAAGAAAAGGCACTCATTATCGCAAATTATTTAAAAAATAACGGTATTAAAAAAGGAGATACGGTTGGGATAGTAATGGAACGAGGCATCAATCAAATAGCTACTATCTTAGGCATTTTAGCAGCTGGGGCGGTATATGTTCCAATTGGTCTAAAGCAGCCGTTGTCTCGTAGAAACAAAATTTATCAAGCCGCGGATATACGTGTTGTTGTAACGGATCAACCTCAATTGGACGATAACGGTAGCATTTCGGTTTTATCTTTTGCAGATGCAGAAAAAGGTTGTCAAAGCGCTGAAATCATCTACGATGCATCATCCACCGCATACATCATTTTTACTTCAGGCTCAACTGGTGTGCCAAAAGGTGTAGAAATGACCCATGAAGCTGCATGGAATACAATTCATGCTGTAAATCAATTACAACAAATTGATTCTTCAGATAGCGTGTTAGCCGTTTCGGCGACTGAATTTGATTTATCTGTATATGATATGTTTGGATTACTTGCTGTCGGCGGTAAAGTCATTTTACTTAGTGAAGATGAGGTTCGGAGTGCAGATAAGTGGGGTGCCTACATTGAAAAATTTAATATAACATTGTGGAATTCTGTGCCGATTTTGTTTGAAATGTTATGCACAGAATTGGAAAATAAAGAGAAAATTATTTCATCAATTAGACTCGTTTACCTATCAGGTGATTGGATTAAACCGGATTTAGTAAAGCACATGCACGTGAAAATGCCGAATGTCACACTGATAGCGATGGGTGGAGCTACTGAAGGGGGGATATGGTCCAATTACTATAGAGTAACAACTGATGAATCGTGTGAGCTTTCTAGTATTCCGTATGGATATCCATTACCGAACCAGCAATATCGAGTTGTCAACGAAAGAGGCGAAGATTGCCCAAATCAAGTAGCAGGTGAATTATGGATTGCTGGCAAAAGTATTGCAACAGGCTATAAAGGGAATGAGCAGCAAACAAACAAGCATTTTATAAATATCGATGGCGAAAGATGGTATCGCACTGGAGACTATGGCAAGTACTTAGACAACGGTATTTTAGCGTTTTTAGGTCGTCAAGATGAACAAATCAAAGTGAATGGACATCGTATTGAATTAGGTGAGATAGAAAGAAGCTTGAAAAGTAACAAAAGTATTAAAGATGCAGTTGTCTTGGCAGCTAGACAAAATAATGGTAACAGCCTTCATGCTTTTATCACTGCTGAAGGTTATGGTGATATTTTTGATATCCATTCAACTTCATCAGATGTTCCAAAGCTTGTACGAAAGGCGTTAGAATCTGTCTCCGAAAGATTTAGTGCCAATGACATTCATCAGACGGAAGCAATGCAATCATTTAGTAAAGAGATGGATCAGCTAACCTGTTATGGGATCACGTTCATCTTACAACAAACAGGGTTTCCTATGAAAAAAGGCGATACTTATTATTTAAAACAAATAGTAGCACAACAAAATATCGATACTAAATATGAAGAGCTTATCAATCAATGGTTTAGGTTTCTACATAAATTCCATTTAGTATCTACAACTGACAATCTATTATATGAAAATATATGTGATTTATCTGATTGCATGATGCCATCTGTCATCAATTACCCAAATATTAAGAAATTCAGCACGTCTTTTATTGAGAGTGGTCAAGCCATTGTTCAAGGACAATTGGCACCAACAGCATTATTATTTTCAGAAGATACATTAACACCAATGGAAGTAATCTGTGAAGAACCAGGTGCTATGGAAAGTACTCAAGAAATAGCAACATTAATAAACATGATTAGCCTGGCTAAAACGAATTGGAAACGACCGTTGCGAATTTTGGAGTTAGGGGCAAGGAGTAGTGCATTTACAGAAGCAATAATCAATCAATTGGCAGAGGTTGATTATCACTATACCATTACGGATGCTTCTATTTACTTTAAAAACAAATTTGAAAAAATTATTTCTGACAATATTAAATTTACTATTTTAGATGTCGACGTGGACCCCATTTTACAAGGGTATCAACGCCAAAAATATGACATCATTATTGCCAACAATGCATTACACAGTATGAAGAATTTGCCACAGGCAATGCGGTTTATTGAACAGCTATTAGATGTGGATGGTTTGATCATTTCTGCAGAAAACACGTTGAATAATAGTTTGCAACTTATTACGACAGGATTTGAAGAACGCGGTTTTACTCAATTTGAAGA
Organism: Lysinibacillus sphaericus OT4b.31; assembly: GCF_000392615.1. Lineage (GTDB taxonomy): Bacteria > Bacillota > Bacilli > Bacillales_A > Planococcaceae > Lysinibacillus > Lysinibacillus sphaericus_B. The sequence continues at coordinate 956,227 of NZ_KB933398.1, forward strand.
TGTAAGAAAAGATGTTTGCCAACCGTTATTATGTGATGAACAATGGATAAAAGTTTTTAGCGAAGCGGGCTATTCGAACGTAAAAGTCATTAATCATCCGCAACTTTATGCGCATCATATTTTCATAGCGCAATCATCGCCTGTGAAGATTCAATTAAATCAAAGGAAGCTAGAGGACTACTTAAGCGAGCATATACCAGACTATATGATACCCAAAAATGTAACAATGGTGCAGAAAATGCCCGTTACAAATAATGGTAAAATGAATCGCAAACTGTTAAAAATAAGCGTCGATCTAGGTGTGAATGAGCAGGCCGAGCCTACACGTCCAATGAATGATGTAGAGAAAGGAATAGCTAACATTTGGAAAGTGGTATTAGATAAGCATCAGATTTCATTAGAAGATAATTTCTATCAACTGGGCGGTGATTCATTAATTGCCACACAACTTAATAGTCAATTACAGAAAAAACTAAATTTGCCCACTTCATTGGAATCCATTTTTAAATATCCTAAGTTTAGTGATTTCGTAAATTATATATCGAAGCTGAAAATTGTAGAAAAAGAAGAAAGTAAGCTAACGCATTTACCTAGCATCCAAAGCAATACCAGCCATCTTTATGAGCCGTTTCCATTAACGGACATCCAGCAGTCCTATTGGTTAGGAAGAAGTGGTGTATATGACTTAAGTGATGTGTCAGCTCATTGTTATTTTGAACTTGAGTGTGACGAACTAGACATGGAGGCAGTTAATGCTGCATGGAATCAATTAATTCGTCGTCATGACGTTATGCGAGTGGTTGTTCTAGATAATGGACTTTCTCAGCAAATACTAAAGGAAGTACCTGATTATCAAATTAGGATAAATGATTACAGATATCAAGATAAAGTAGCTTTTGAAAAAGGTGTACTATCTACAAGAAATAACATGTCACATCGTCAATTCAATGTTAGCAAATGGCCTTTGTTTGAAATTGAAGGTAGCTTGAGTCAAGACCAGAAGACACGATTGCACGTTAGCTTCGATAATACAGTTTTTGATGGAAATAGCATTTTTCTATTGTTTGATGAGTGGTACCGATTATACAATACACCGATGTTGAAACTACCGAAAATTAACATCAGCTTTAGAGACTATGCGATTGCACTCGCTGATTTGAAAAAGTCCCTTCAGTATGAAAAGGACATGAACTATTGGGCAACACGTATTCTAAAGTTACCGTCTGCACCTGAGTTACCATTAGAAAAACAACCGAATGAAATCGTAGAACAAAAGTTCACTAGATATCAAGCTGTTTTAACGAAAGATAAATGGAAAGTTATAAAGCAAATGGCACATCAACTTAACTTGACACCATCAAGCGTCATTATGACAGCCTATGCAGAAGTTTTAGGACGATATAGTAGACATCAGCATTTTACCCTAAACTTAACCCATTTTAATCGACTACCTTTACATGAAGACGTAGATAAATTAGTCGGTGACTTTACATCGTTGGTATTGATTGAAATGGATCATCGACATGACAGCAACTTTATTATGCGTTGTCGGGATACACAAAAACAATTATTACAAGACCTAGAACACACACTTGTTAGCGGTGTAGAAGTAGAAAGAATGATGAGGAAAGAAAGAAATCATGTTAATGACACGATCATGCCAATTGTCTTTACAAGTGGCATCGGTGTAAACAAAGATCATTTAGAAGATATTCGTTATTTAGGAAAAATTGCTTATGGAGCTTCTCAAACACCTCAGGTTTGGTTAGATCATCAAGTTTTCGAACAAGATGGTGAGCTCATACTTTCATGGGACGGTATTGAAGAATTATTCCCTAAAGGTATGCTTAACGAAATGTTTGATGTTTATATTCAGCTATTAGATAAGCTAAGCCAGGGCATTAGTGCGTGGCAACAATTATCTTCATTAATCGTATTGCCGGACGCAAAACAAAGAGCGGCGATTCATCAAGCAGCTATAATACCGTCTTCAGAAGAAACATTAGTTAGTCTGATAGAAAAACAGTGTCTTGAAAATGGCACGAATACAGCCATTATCGATTCAACTGTTACAGTTTCCTATAAAGAATTGGACGTACTATCAAAAAATATAGCTTATGCAGTAAGTCGAGCACAACCACAAATTGTCCTTGTATTGATGGAGAAAGGTTGGAAGCAGATTGTTGCGGCACTAGGCATTATGCGAGCAGGTGCAGCTTACTTGCCAGTAGATGTGGATACACCAATTGAACGATTACGTCAAATCATGCAGCAAGCACGTATCAACAGTATGATCACAACGCAGTCTTTGTCTAGTCGATATGGTGATTTAGGTATTAACGTTTATATGGTTGAAGAGCTTATAGTTACGGGAGAAGAACAAACATTACCACTTAGAAAAGTAAAGCCAGATCATTTAGCATATATTATTTTCACTTCAGGCTCTACAGGCAAACCTAAAGGGGTTGAAATCACTCATCGTAGTGTCGTGAATACGATTCAAGATATCAATCGACGTTTTCATGTCACTGCCTCAGACCGAAGTATTGCCTTATCGAATTTCACTTTTGACTTAGCTGTTTATGATGTATTTGGATTACTGTCCGCTGGCGGGGCGGTAGTCATACCAGAAGTTGAAAAGCTAAAAGATCCAGAACATTGGATAGAGTTATTGCATAAACATCGCATTACGATATGGAATACGGTGCCAACCTTTATGGAAATGTTAGTGAATTACCATAAAACGGCTAATACGATGACCAATCAAGGCCATTATTTAAAATGGGTACTATTAAGCGGTGATTGGATTCCATTAACTTTACCAGAAAACATAACAAAAACTTTTAGAGGAGTCAGTGTTATTAGTTTAGGTGGAGCAACGGAATGCTCCATTTGGTCTAACTATTTTATGGTAGATGTAGTGCAAGACAATTGGAAGAGCATCCCTTATGGTAAATCGCTGTCACATCAGCAATTGTATGTGTTGAATAAAAGCTATGAAGAGAGCCCTATCTGGGTAAAAGGGGACTTATATATTGGGGGTATAGGCTTATCAACAGGGTATTGTCATGACGTTGAAAGAACGAAAGCACATTATATAAACCATCCTGTGACAGGGAAACGTATATACAAAACAGGGGACCTGGCTAGATATCTTCCAGATGGCACTATTGAATTTTTAGGTCGTGAAGATCAACAAATTAAAATAAACGGTCATAGAGTAGAGTTAGGAGATATAGAAGCTAACTTATGTCAATTCCCTATTGTGCAACAAGCTGTTGTAACGATGCAAGACAATAAGCTCATTGGCCATCTTAAGCTACATGAACATATCCATAGTGATCTGATTCAAACCATTACAACAAATACGAAGTTCACCCAAAGCATCGAAACAATTAACAATGAGCTAGAGGATACTGTGCCAACATTTAATACAAAGGAGCTCATAGATTATTCAGAGTCTATTGACTGGCTGAGTGTCGGGATTATGTTTTCAGACTTGTATGCTTTACAAATTTTTAAAGCCCAAGGACAAGTATTCATGAAAGAGGATGTCATGAAATCCGTTGTGAATGTCTACGAATCTTTGATGGAGCATTGGCTAGGCTACCTTGTAAAGTATGGCTTTGTAGACAAAAAGGGTGCTAGTTATATTGTTAATTTTAGCGAAGATGGCGCTTGGAACTATATGAGTCTTAAGTTAAACGAATTCAATCTCGGTGAAACAGAGACAACCTTCTATCAGCTGAAGGAGCAGCTGATTGCTTCTCAATGTGCCCGACTAGCAATCTTAAAAGGGGAGCAATTAGCGAAAGCCTATTTACTAGATTCACAGGGATTTTTAACGCCTGAACAATTAGGTCAGTATAATTTATGGAGTCAATATACAGAAGAATTAGTCGTGAATATATTAAAAACATTATCGTCCGAGCAAAATCGAGCTTTAAATGTGATGGAACTTGGTACAAGAACCGGACATGGTACTGACAGTTTTGCTAAGGTATTCGAGAGCTTTGGACAGTACACTTATTGTGATGAATCAACAGACTTTATAAATAGAAAAAAGGCAACCACAACTCAAGAACATATAAAGTTCAAACATTTTGATGTCAATATGCCACCAGATAATCAAGATTTCGTGCTTCATGATTTCGATATCCTCCTTGCTGAGAATACGCTGCATAGAAGTCATCATTTAAAGGACACTATGTCGTATTTAAAACGTTTATTAAAGCCTGGTGGTCTGATCATATTAACGGAGAATGTAAAAAATAATGCACTATTATTAATCACTGTGGCATTTTTTGAAGACGGTTATCAGCAACTTAAAGATTTTAGACGTTTAGAGAAATTGCCATTACTAAATCGGGAAGCGTGGCAAAATTTATGGAACGAAGTAGGCTATACATGTCTATTGGAATGGCCCCGAAGTAACATGAAGTGGTTGGGCGAACACATCATGATATTGGAAGGACCAACACAGATTAAATCTTTAGCACTTAATCATTTTTCACAAGAAGTGAAGAATACCATTCCTAAGTATATGTGTCCAGATCATTATTTCGTTCATGAAACCTTCCCAATAACGGCTAACGGTAAGGTTGACCGGAAGCAACTAACACAATATAAAATGCTTTATCAACCAGATGTTGCGGAGCAAGGCAGACGAGCAGTTACATTAGAGGAACAGGTTGTTGTTAAGGTTTGGGAAGAAATACTAGATACGAAATATAGCAGTGTGAAAGATAATTTCTTTGAACAAGGTGGCGATTCACTAAAAGCCATTCGTTTGATTAATCAACTTGATGAACAGGGCTATGTTTTATCATTGGAAAAATTATTTTTACATCCTACGATTGAGCAGCTGTCTGAGAATATTTTAGAAAAGAATAACGACCGAGATGGAGAAGAGGCACAAGTCATAGGGTCTCTTTAGTAAAGACAAGGGTACTTTGCCAAACAGTTTTAAAGAAGTAGTTATGAAGGGAGTAGCGGGCATGATCGTTCTACTTGGCACACCCAACCAAGGACAGAATGAGTTTCTGCTAAATGTCATGTTCGCTAAAAGCTCCATTTTAAGCTGAAGACTAACGAATTCGATATTTACTAATTTTGTAGAACCAAGTGAAAGGATGATAAGGGATTGACCCGAAAATTACGTGTGCTTGTGTGTGGTACAAGGTTTGGCCAATTTTATTTAGAAGCCATACAGAAATCTAATTTATTTGAATTATCTGGTATTTTAGCGCAAGGAAGTCAAAGGTCGCGTAGTTGTGCTAGCGTTTATAAAACGGACTTATATACGGATATAGAGGATGTACCTAAAGATATTGATATTGCTTGCATTGTTGTACCTACTAGTATTATGGGGGGCTCTGGTACAGAGCTCGCTATACAGTTCATGAAAAAGGGAATTCATGTCTTATTAGAACAGCCAGTCCATTATCAAAATTTACTAGAATGTTACCGTGTGGCCAAACAATATAATGTTAAGTTTATCGTGGGAGATCTATATGTAAATTTGCCTTATGTAACAAAATTTATTGGAATTGCTCAAAAAATTATGGAGAAAGAAGATCTTGTATACCTTAATGTTGATATGGCAACCCAAGTTTCATTTCCATTAGCCCATATATTAGCAAAGCTCTTTGGAAATTTACAACCTTGGGGAGTGAAAGATTTTATTTCAGACAATATGCCGTTTCAAATCCTCTCCATAATGATAAAAGGTGTTCCGACAACGATTAGAGCACAAAATCAAGTAGATGTAGTGGTCTCTGATAGTTACATGCATTTAATGCATCAGATAACATTAGGGTTCGATAGTGGTAAATTAACTCTTTTTGATACCAATGGGCCGGTCGTTTGGACACCCAGGATGCAAATACCTGATATTGCTCTTATTCCTAGAGAGTTGAAGCAACAATCTTCATATTCACTAACTACGCCAGTTTTTGAGGGCTTTGAACCAAATTACAATTCGACGTATCAAGAGATTCTGACAACGACTTGGCCATCAGCTATTTTAAAAGATGTCGAGAGATTATATAACTTGATAACGAAGGACATGAATTCGATAGAGATGAGGAAAGAGGGTCAACAGATTATTCAAACAGCACAGCTGTGGAGTGATATAACGAGTGCATTGGGTTATCCCAATGATTATAGGAAAACGGAAAAACCATTCTTAAATATCGAGGAGATAAAAACACAGTTTCGTAAAGAAGCGACTATGGACTATCGATATGAACAATTAACAGTGGATAGTGTTCAACAAGCTGTAGCGAAATTTAACGAGGTTTGTTTAAAAACCATTTTACTAGAACTCCAAAAGAACAATACGTTAAATACGAAAGGTAAAGTATATCGATTTGACGATATTAACAGTTCAATCAAAATAGCCGAGAACTTTCAATTTGTCCTCAAAAGATGGTTAACATCACTTGCAAAGCATGATTATCTTATTTGTGTACATACAGGTTATGTATTGAACTATCCAGTCCTGACTTCTGATGAAGTGCAACGTGATTGGCTAGGACTCAAATCACGCTGGTCAGAGCAATTAATGCCGGAGAAAGTCATGGACTATTTTTATCGTCACGCGCTACTACTAGGTGATTTATTGACGGGGAAACAGTCTGCTGTACAACTACTATTCCAAGATGGTGAGATGGATATAGCAACAGCCTTATACAAGGAAACAATGATCGCTTATTATCTCAATAACGAAGTATCCAATATTGTCAAAGCACGAATTGCTCTGAAAAACGAGGTGCAATTATTAGAAATTGGTGCTGGAACAGGTGCCACCTCTACAGTGGTCATAGATGCCATTATTAACAATCAACTACAAAAAAATATAAAACGTTATATGTTTAGTGATGTTTCTAGTTATTTTCTCAATGAAGCCAAAAAAACGTTCCAAGACATTAACTGGATGGACTATATGAAATTAGATATAGAAAACGAGACAGATATGTCATTAATTGAGAATGATTCTCAAAACATTATTCTAGCAGCGGGTGTTTTAAATAATGTCAAAAATACAAAAGAGGTTTTATTAAGACTGAAATTGTTATTAAAAAATGATGGCATGGTCTTACTAACAGAAGCAGATGGTGAATCGTTACAAATATTAATTTCACAAGTATTTATGATGGAGCCTGCTGATGATAAAAGAAAAGGGACATCCTCTACTTTTTTAACGACTTCACAGTGGTTGGAAATATTTAATGAAGTGGGATTCAAATGTATGTCTATTCAACCGGATAAAGGACATAAATTATATCCGCTAGGGCAGCGATTATTTGTGCTAGAAAAAATAGAAGGAGGAAGCTGTAATGGATAGGAAAGTATGGTTTCCATTCTCACGTGATAATCTGCGTGAAGTTAATTTATTTTGCTTTCATCATGCTGGTGGATCAGCCTCCAATTTTAAAGGTTGGGTGTCAGAATGTAAGCAAGTAAATGTTTATGGTGTAGAACTACCAGGGAAAGGAACACGAAGAATTGAAGAACCCATTTTAAACATTACTGAATTAGGTGTGAAAATGGCAAAAGCCATTGAAAGTATTTCAAAAAATAGAAAAGTAGTCTTACTCGGACATAGCATGGGTGCCGCAATGGCATTTGAAGTCGCTCACTATCTTGAAAATTTTACAGACATAGAACTTCAACTTTTAGTCGTGGTAAGTCGCCAAGCACCTCATTGTGAAGGCAAGGATCGATATCATTCAACGATGGCAGATCATTATTTAATACAGGAGTTACATCGACAAGGTGGTACGCCACAACAATTATTAGAAAATCAAGAATTTATTAATTTTGTTATCCCCTCTATAAAAAATGATTATATCTTGCATGAGTCTTTTTCCTATAATGGACAGAAATTGAACACGCCGATTATTGCTCATTACGGAGAGGATGATATGGATTTAACTGAGACAGATATACTACAGTGGCAAGAGATGACGCATAATGAATTTTCTATTCAAAAATTTCAGGGTGGTCACTTTTTCTTTTATGAATTAGGTAACAAGTATTTAAAAATAATTGAAGACAGCATCATTCATCATAACGTCAACGCATTATGACAAACTTACTTCAATCCATAAATGTCTATTTATATAGAACAAGTGATAGCAGTAATCATGATTCTGATTTTTTTAAGCGCTATATTCTCTTTAAGGAAACGGGATGCAAGGAAATTCAATTTGAATTTGGCCCCTATGGAAAGCCGTATGTAAAATTACCAGGCTATGCTGACCTTCATTTTAATATATCACACACGGGTCATTATCTTGTAGGTGCTGTTTCAGTAGGGAGTTTTATTGGTATAGATATTGAATGTTTAAGGCCAATTGAGTTTGACTGTATTGACTATTTTATGAGTGAACAAGAAATAGCACAATTCAATAAATTCACATTAGAAGAAGAAAAGCTAGATTATTTTTATACCATTTGGACATTAAAAGAAGCTTATGCCAAAATGCTGGGTGTGGGCTTAAATATGAACCTGGCAGAAGTAAGTTTTTCTCTCAAAAATCAGCAAATTAAAACAGCGGTAGGGGATGTATGTTGTCATTCAATGATCGTTGATAATCTATACCGTCTGTCTCTCGTTAGTAATATACAGATGAAAATAAATGTAGTGAATATCAGACAGAACCTATTAATAGAAGAAGCAGATAATAACTATTTCAAATAAGTGAGTTGAAAACTATGGAAAAAATAAAACTTTCTGAAATCCTTCAGAATTTTCAAAACCAGGATACCTTATTTAAGACACCTGAAAAACTGTTGTTGTGTAAAGAGGGACAAAAAAGATTGACTATAGAATATAAAGATCCTTCAAAGTTCAAAGAAGAAATAAGAGGCTTACAAAAGCAATATAACAATCAAATGATTATTGGGGCGATTCCATTTGATGGACGTTCTAAAGCAACAATTATTGTTCCAAAAAAACTTGCGTATTATCATAAGTCTGATTTCATAGATGACTTACAAATAGCTTCTCAGCCCTTGACTGTAGAACATAGTAAAGTTATGCCTGATAGACAGCAATTTAACGCCATGGTGTCAAATGCAATTCATTGTATTAATGATAAGCAATTTAAAAAAGTAGTTCTGGCAAGAACATTAAACTTCCATTTAGAAACTGAGCCGCAAATCTCTTCATGGTTAAAAAACTTAATATATAAAAATAAACAAGGCTATATTTTTTCAATTGGTATGGATGACTTCCAAAACCTTATTGGGGCAAGTCCAGAGTTGCTCGTTAAAAAGGAAGGAAATAGTGTCACGATTAATCCATTAGCTGGTTCACGCAAACAAACGTTTAATAAGGTAAAAGATACCGATTTAGAAAAAGAATTGCTTAACTCAGAAAAGGATTTGCATGAACATAAAATCGTTGTGGATTATATGTGTGAGACATTACGCCCTTATTTAAGTGATATGGAATTCAATGACAAGCCAGCAATCCTTTATACAGATACAATGATTCATTTATCTACTGTTATCAAAGGCAAAGTTAAAAATGATACGATGGATGCATTGGATTTGGCTCAATTGTTACACCCCACACCTGCAATATGTGGAGCGCCACAAAAACAATCTTTAGACTTTATACAGAAAACAGAGCCATTTAACCGAGGTTTTTATACAGGCATAGTTGGGTATATGGACAGTAAAGGTGACGGGGAATGGGTAATTACCATTCGTTGTGCTGAAATAAATAATAAGGATATTACATTATTTGCGGGAGCTGGCATTGTTAATAGCTCAGAGCAGGATAGTGAATACAATGAGATTTCGGCAAAATTCACAACCATGTTAGATGCAATGGGGATAACAGAGTAATTACAAGTGTTCAGTTTTAGTAATTTGACTTAAAGAGGGCAATCCAATTAACAAGGTTTCGGGTATGGTCAGCATGCCCGAAACCTTTTGTCTACAATCTGGCATGTCTAACTGATGTAGACAAATTCAAAAAATAGAGTTTGTATGAACCCGTTGATTGCCGCTACGGCGGCCGCTTTTCGCGGGCATGGCTTGCAGGCGATGCTTACTTTTACTGCTATGAATTTTAAGAAGCAGCTAATTAGACATGGCCAAATCCAATAGTAAAAATAGTTGCTCGTAGCTTACTTCTGTCGTTAATAGGGGCTATTTGGTATTACTATTTGTGATAAAATATCAAAAGGTATTCGGAATAATCACATTCCGAATACCTTTTATCGTCAGTCTGGGCTACATGTTTTTTTATTAATATTTAATCCACCTATTCATCAAACTTTAGTCCTTTTAATAAATCCGCAAAGGCGTTATTAATTGGCTCTTCCGCTTTATTCTGCTGTTTCATATAGTTTTGTACAGCACGTTTGTCTACTTTACCGCCGCCTTCTTTTTTACGGCGGGCTTCGAATGCAGATAACTTTTCACGATGACCACATTTACATACGAAAATTTGACCATCGCCCTCACCACGAAGTTCTAACTTTTTCTTACATTGTGGACAGCGAGCATTTGTGACACGAGCTACGTTTTTACGATGACCACATTCGCGATCCTGGCACACAAGCATTTTGCCTTTTTTGCCATTCACTTCAAGCATTGGTTTACCGCAATCTGGGCACGATTTTGTTGAGATGTTGTCATGTTTATATTTTTTATCACTAGATTTGATAGTAGAAACGATTTCTTTTGTATGATTTTTCATTTCATTGATAAAGGTTTCTTTTTTTAGTTTACCGTTCGCGATTTGCTCTAGCTTTTGCTCCCACTGGGCTGTCGTAGCAGGGGACTTTAATTCTTCTGGTACTAAATCAAGCAGCTGACGACCTTTTGATGTAATATGAATGTCTTTACCACGCTTTTCAATCACGAATGAATTAAATAGCTTTTCAATAATATCTGCACGAGTGGCAACCGTACCAAGTCCGCCAGTAGATTTTAACGTGTCTGCAAGCTGTTTATCGCTTGTTTCCATGTATTTCGCAGGGTTTTCCATTGCAGATAGTAAGGTCGCCTCATTGAAGCGTGCAGGTGGCTTTGTTTGCCCTGACGTTTGTGCAATTAGTTTTGTTTTTAATGTTTGTCCTTTTTCTAGACGAGGAAGGATTTGTTCTTTAACATCTTCACCTTGGTCGTCATCATCAAATCGATTTTCGTACACTTCTTTCCAACCAGCGTTGATAATTGTTTTGCCACGCGCAACAAATTTCTCATCGCCAATTGTTGCATTCAATGTAAGCTGTTCGTATTCAAAAGCAGGGAAAAGAACGGCTAAGAACCGTTTGATAACAAGGTCATAGATTTTTCGCTCCTTATCGGTCATCGCAGAGAAATTCACGTAACCCTCGGTTGGAATGATGGCATGGTGGTCTGATACCTTACTATCATCTACAAACGATTTAGAAGCCTTTATTTGTTTGTTTAAGACTTTGTTTGTTAAAGAACGATATTCGCCAATTCCACACGCTTTTAAACGCTCAGGAAGGGTACTAACGATGTCGGATGAGATATAACGTGAATCTGTACGAGGGTACGTTAATACTTTATGCTGCTCATACAGCTTTTGCATAATGTTCAGCGTTTCTTTTGCAGAATATCCAAAGATTTTATTCGCATCACGTTGTAGCTCTGTTAAGTCATAAAGTCCTGGAGAAAACATCTTTTTAGGTTTACGATCAATATCAGTTACAAGAGCATCCTTGCTGCCAAGCTTTTTAACGATTGCATCGACCTTTTCTTTATCGAAGCTACGACTATTACCGTTTTTATCTTGCCAAGTTAGTTTTAGCTTATCAGCTGTTTGTGCTTCAATACCGTAATATGTTTGTGGCTTGAAGTGCTTAATTTCATCTTCACGTTTCGCGATAATTGCCACGACAGGCGTTTGCACACGTCCTGTATTTAATTGAGAATTATATTTTGTACTGAGCGCTCTTGTTGCATTCAGCCCCAAATACCAATCTGCCTCAGAACGTGCTACTGCTGCATGATATAAATTTTCGTATGCTTTACCAGGCTTTAAATTAGCAAAACCATCTTTAATCGCTTTATCTGTTACAGATGATATCCACAGTCGCTTAATTGGTTTATTTACCTTCGCTTTTTCGATAATCCAGCGTGCCACAAGCTCACCTTCACGCCCAGCATCAGTCGCAATGATGATTTCATTTACATCACCACGTGTTAATTGAGCTTTTGCAGCGTTGTATTGTTTACCTGATTGTTTAATAACCGTCAATTTAAGACGTTCTGGTAACATTGGCAAATCTTCTAAGTTCCATGTTTTATATTTCACATCATAGCTTTCTGGATCAGCTAACGTTACAAGATGACCTAGAGCCCATGTAACAATGTATTTATCTCCTTCAAGATAACCATTTCCTTTTTTATTGCAATTCAACACACGCGCGATATCGCGAGCTACTGAGGGTTTTTCAGCTAGTACTACACTTTTAGCCATAAATAACATCCTTTCATAAATCCTTGTGTTTAATATAGCATATCGAAATCATAATAATAATTATTATGCTGAAGTCACGATTTAGAATGGAATCTAAAATTCCTATACATATCATGAAAATTACTATCGTATTGTTTGAATAGAGATAGAAAATACGAGGTTATTGAATTATGATGACGAGCGATTTTATCTCCAATATATTTTGATTCTCCAGGAGACTATTTAGTAGCTGAATTGATCTAATTGTAGGGAAGTTTTCAAATATTGCTGTCATTTGACCAGAACGTTTCTTACGTCATTACGTAATCGTAGTTGGCGCTATCTTATATTCAATTAGAAAAAAACTTAAAAACAGAAATTTTAGAAAAAATATTGAAGCGTGAAAATCACTATGCTAGGCTATGTAACGTGGAAAAATATGTATATGATTCGGAAAATCAAATGAAAAAAGGGTGCACTTCAATTTGGTGGATAATAGGTCAATATTACATATCATGCAAGAAATATTTCATACAATTTCAAAAAGCCAACAAAAAGTAGCAACCTTTATTTTTACAATTAGCAGTTTGTTGGTATGCACTCAGCTACAAATGTTGGGGGCAAGCAGGGGTAAGCGAAACGACAGTTATTCGATTTGCTATGCAATTGGATTATCGGGATATGCACAATTGCAGCGAGAGGTTACGATGCACATATAGGCAACAGTAGTAGTTTGCAAAATTAGTTGAAATTAAAGCAAGAACTTTTTGAAAAGCCCGTTTTTATGAAATCGATGGAGTTGAATAAAATGAATAAGGTTTTACAAAGTTTACAGCCAAGAATGGCTGAAATTTTTTCACATTTACATGCGCATGCAGAAATTAGTTGGCAGGAACAGCAAACGACACAATACATTGCAAATTTACTGAAGGAAGCCAATTTGGATCCACAAATGTTCGACGACATGACGGGGCTTTATGTTGATATTGGTAAAGGAACGCCAAAGGTAGGCTTTCGAACAGATATAGACGCGCTTTGGCAAGAAGTAGACGGTGTTTTTAAGGCAAATCATTCTTGTGGACACGATGGCCATATGACGATGGCTATTGGGACGGCATTACTTTTAAAGGGCATGGAGCCAGCACTTCCTGGTGCAGTGCGTATCCTTTTTCAACCGGCAGAAGAGAAGGCAGAGGGTGCTCGTGCATTAGTCGAAAAAGGTATTATTGATGACTTGGACTACTTGTTCGGGGTTCATGTTCGTCCACTTAAAGAATTACAGGATGGAACGTATGCACCAGCACTGTATCATGGAGCGGCGAAGCTTTTTACGGGTACCATTTTCGGAGAACAGGCACATGGTGCATGGCCTGAACTTGGCATTAATGCGATTGAGGTAGGGGCAGCAATTGTAGAAGGGCTACAAAAAATTTGGACAGATCCGAATGTATCGGCTTCGGCTAAAATGACACAATTTAATGCAGGAGGCACTTCCGCTAATGTTATTCCTGGAAAAGCAACATTTAGTATTGATGCGCGAGCACAAACGAATGAAGTGATGCATGCGTTAACAGAAGGTATTGAACGTGTAAAGGCATCTGTAGAGGTAATGTATAGTGCAAAGATCGACCTGCAAGTAGCTGCTCATATTGTCGCTGCACTAGTGCATGATGAGGCATTGGAACATATGCGTGCAGCGATTATTGATGTGGTTGGGCATACAGCGTGCGCATCACCAGTTGTTACACCAGGCGGGGAAGACTTTCATTTTTATACGTATGAAAAACCAGAGCTCAAAGCTACGATGCTTGGACTAGGCTGTGGAGTTACACCAGGATTACATCATCCAAACATGACATTTAATAGAGAACGTCTTGTAACAGGTGTAGATATTATTACAAAAGCTATTTTACGTGCGTTATCAGATGTAACTTCGCATGGAGATAGCAAGCCGTAACAGAGTGCACTAGTGCAGCATTCATTCAACGACCTGAATGTAGTGACACAAAGAGACTAATACACAATGCGCTTAATCTCTTGTTTGTAGAAAGGGCTTAAGCGCCTGTAATACGGAACTTACTAGATGGAATGTTTACCATCAGCCGATTATTGAGGAACGTAGACTAAGAGAGCCACGTCCTATGGCGTCGCCTAAGTGACCAACATCATATTGACCTAAATGAACAAGAAAGAGGCAAATCCGATGGTCGGTAGTGTTATATGGTGAATCTTACTATTTTAACATTGTAATTAAATGTAAAAAATATTATTTATATAATAGTAATGGTAATACCTTATTTAAGGAGATTATTCTCATTATACTGGTCTATTCAATTTTTACGATGGATTTGCCGATTGCTGAACAGGAAGACGAACGGTTGATGGGTGCCCTTCTTTATGGCTAGAAAATTTAATGGTGTCCTAAGTAGTTGTAGGTCTATTAAATCGAAACTGTGTATCAAAAATTCAATAACACATGCTAGACCCAAGAAAATAGACTTTAAGAAGCCTCTTTTTTTATTGCGAAAATGGGTGCATGAAAGCTTAATGGAATTCATACATATTATGTATATGAGTAATAATTGACACAAAGTAAATTTCTATAGCTAAAAAGAGAAATTATATTGAGCTATTGAAAGATATTATATAAAGATAAGTATCATACGGAATTTAAGTGATGTAATTATTTCTACATTAAGTAAAATAAATTCTCGTAATTACTTTTAATTTCTTTGTTAATGCTAGACACCTTTTTTTGAGAATGCTATATTAATGGTGTCATAGTATTTTTATAATTAGGTAAAATAAGTAAAAAGTTATTTCCTGATTATAGGGGATGATGGAGTAGAGTCATAAAGAGGATGATGGATGCCTATGGTAAAGAAAACATTAAAACAACGAATTGTAGACGCTTCTGTAGTACTGTTTCAGCAAGATGGCTACCACAGTGTAACTGTCGACCGAATTGTCGAATATATTGGTGCATCAAAAGGTGGGTTTTATCATAATTTCAAATCAAAGGATGAATTGTTGTATGAAATTCATGATGTGTTTATTTCCTATGTTATAAAGCAATCACAGGAAGCTTACGATCAATACAACACACCGATTACACGTTTATGTGCAATGGTTCATACGCTGTCACAAGTGTTTGATGTGTATCAGGCACATATAATTGTATTTTATGAAGAAAGTCGTTCGCTACCAGAAGAGTACAGCGAGCTTATTCATAAAAAACGTGACCAATATCGGGATATTTTACAGAAAGTTATTGCTGAAGGTCAGGCGACAAATGATTTTCGTTCGGAATTGCCGTGTACGATTGTAACAATGGCCATTGTTGGGATGATTAACTGGACATATAAATGGTTTAAACAAACAGGGCCATTGACTATGGATGAAATTACGGAAGTCTTTACGGATATGATATTACGTGCAATCGTCACTGAACAAGCTATGGAAGAAGCAATTCAATTTATGGTAGAGGTGAAGCCAGCTACAGGGACTGGTTTTATTAATTAGTAATACAAACCGACTAGTCGGTACAGATTTAAGCAATTGTAATCTTAACAAAATCTGCTATGGCGAATTTAAAACTAGGGGGAACTTGGAATGAATTTTGAACTAACAAAAGAGCAAGTGATGATTCGAGACATGGTTCGTGATTTTGCAGAAAAAGAAATTAAACCTTATGCGCGTGAAGTAGATGAAACTTCCACAATGAGAATAGAAAGCTTTGAAAAAATGGCAGAACTAGGCTTATTGGGTATCCCGTTTCCTGAAGAATACGGTGGTTCAGGTGGAGATACGGTATCTTATGCAATTGCTGTTGAAGAAATTGGTCGCGCGTGTGGGGGAACAGGGTTAAGTTATGCAGCTGCAGTTAGCTTAGGTGCTTCGCCAATTTATAATTTTGGAACAGAGGAGCAAAAACGTGAATGGCTTGTTCCTTTAGCGAAGGGTGAAACACTGGGGGCATTTGGTTTAACAGAGCCCAATGCAGGCTCTGATGCTGGAGGCACACGCACAACAGCGGTGGTTGATGGTGATGATTATGTCATTAATGGTGAAAAATGTTGGATTACGAATGCAGGTCATGCCCGTCAAATTATCGTGACTGCAGTAACAGGTAAACGCGAAGATGGTAAAAAAATTATCTCGTCTATTATCGTACCGACTAATACACCTGGTGTAACAATCAACTGTAATTATGACAAAATGGGTGTGCGTGGCTCAAATACATGTGAGATTGTATTACAAAACGTCCGTGTACCAAGGACTAATCTATTAGGTGATGAAAAACGTGGATTTAGCCAATTTTTAAATACTTTAGATGGGGGACGAATTTCTATCGCAGCGTTATCAGTGGGAATCGCGCAGGCAGCCTATGAAAAAGCATTGCAATTCGCAAAAGAACGCGAACAATTTGGGGCACCTATCTCCAAATTACAAGCAATACAGTTTAAATTAGCTGACATGGCAATGGAAATAGAGCTTGCTCGTACGTTAGTACATAAGGCAGCATGGTTAAAGGATCAAAAGAAACCATTTGGCAAAGAAGCAGCGATGGCAAAATTATTTGCTTCAGAAATGGGTTTCCGTACTTGCAATCAAGCAATTCAAATTCACGGTGGTTCAGGATATATGAAGGAATATGACGTAGAGCGTCATTTGCGTGACATTAAATTAATGGAAATTGGTGAAGGTACATCAGAGATTCAAAGACTTGTTATTTCTCGTCTAATAGGCTGTTAATAAGTAAATAGCACATATAAGGGGGATTTTCATGGCACAACTGGTGTATCAAACAATTGGTCAGTTGCTAGATGAACAAACTGAAAAGTATCCGAAACGTGAAGCACTTGTGTATGCAGATAGAGATTTGCGAATGACTTATGAGGAGCTAAATCACCAAAGTCGCTTAGTTGCTAGAGCATTAATGTCCCTTGGCATTGAAAAGGGAGACCATATTGCTGTGTGGACAACAAATGTACCTGAATGGGTGCAGCTACAGTTTGGTACAGGAAAAATGGGTGCCCCAATTGTCACTGTAAACACAAATTATCGTGCACATGAATTGGAATATTTATTAAAGCAATCAGATGCAAAAACGATTATTTTAATTGAAAATTTTCGAGACCATTCTTTTATCAATACACTGCAAGAGTTATGTCCGGAGCTAGAACATTGTGAACCAGGTAATTTACAATCGAAGCGACTACCTTTATTGAAAAATGTTATTTTAATTGGCAATACGAAATACCCTGGTGTGCTCAATTGGTCAGATGTATTAACTGCTGCTGAACAAGTGACAGAAGAACAATTACATCAAAGACAGCAAACGCTACATTATGATGACGTCATTAATATTCAATATACATCAGGGACAACTGGATTTCCAAAGGGCGTAATGTTAACGCATTATAACTTAGTGAATAATGCATTAAATATTGCTGAATGCATGCGATTAACCTACGAAGATCGCTTATGTATACCTGTTCCATTTTTCCATTGCTTTGGCTGCGTCATTGGTACATTAGCGATTACAACAAGCGGGGGGACGATGGTGCCAGTACAGGAGTTCTCACCTACGGAAGTGTTACGAACAGTAGCGAAAGAAAAATGTACAGCGTTACATGGCGTACCGACGATGTTTATCAGTGAATTGAATTTACCGAATTTTTCGTCATATGAGTTATCATCATTACGCACAGGTGTAATGGCCGGCTCTAACTGTCCAATCGAAGTCATGAAAGCTGTTATTGACAAAATGGGGATGACAGATGTGACAATCTGCTATGGGCAAACCGAAGCTTCACCCGTTATTACACAAACGAGAGCAGATGACCCATTCGATTTAAAAGTCGAGACAGTTGGTCGTGCATTACCAAGTCTAGAAGTGAAAATCATGGTTCCTGGCACAGATGAGGAAGCAGCTCCAAATGAGCAAGGTGAGCTCTGTACTAGAGGCTATCACGTAATGAAGGGCTACTACAAAAATCTTGAGGAAACAAAACTTGCTATCGATCAGAAAGGTTGGCTTCACACAGGTGATTTGGCAACGAAGGATGAAGCAGGTTATGTCCGAGTAACTGGTCGTTTGAAGGACATGATTATCCGTGGTGGTGAAAATTTATATCCACGTGAAATTGAGGAATTTCTTTACACTCATCCGAAAATTTCTGATGTACAGGTGGCAGGCGTACCTGATCCAGTTTATGGGGAGGAAGCGGCTGCATGGATAATTTTACGTGAAGGTGAACAGGTAACAGAAGATGAAATTCGAGATTTTTGTAGAGATAAAATTTCGAAACATAAAATTCCAAAGTATATATTCTTTATTGAGCACTATCCAATGACAGCGTCAGGAAAAGTACAAAAATTTAAATTACGTGAGGGCTTTGCTGCAACGGTGAAGTAAAAGGGGGCAGAAAAATGTTTGAGAAAATTTTAATTGCCAATCGTGGTGAAATAGCTAGACGTATTATTAGAACATGTAAACGACTGAATATTCAGACTGTCGCTGTTTATTCAGAAGCGGATGCTGAAAGTTTACATGTTAGGGAGGCAGACCAAGCATTTTGTATTGGAAAGCCACCTGTAGCACAAAGCTATTTAAATATGGAACGTATTCTTGAAGTAGCAAGGGAAAGTGGTGCTGATGCCATCCATCCTGGTTATGGCTTATTATCGGAAAACGCTAAATTTGCTCAACGCTGTACAGAAGAAGGCCTAGTCTTTATTGGACCGAGTGCCGATGTTATTGCGTCAATGGGCAGTAAATTAGAAGCTAGAAAGACGATGAAAGCGGCAGGTGTACCCATTGTAGAAGGTGTAGAAACAGCAGTGCAAGATAGTGCTGAAGCTATTGAAATTGCTTCCCGTCTAGGATATCCCATTATGTTGAAAGCTTCTGCTGGTGGCGGTGGTATCGGTATGCAACTCGTGGAAAATGACGACGAGTTAGCGAAAGCCTTCGAAGGTAATCAAAAACGCGCACAATCGTTTTTTGGTGATGGCACGATGTATATGGAACGATTTATTGCGAATCCCCATCATGTGGAAGTGCAAATTATCGCTGATCATGCGGGTAATGTTGTGCCGTTATTTGAACGGGAGTGCTCTATTCAAAGGCGCAATCAAAAAGTAGTGGAGGAGGCACCATCTCCATTCATCTCAGAAGAAACACGGCTGCGTATGTTAGAAGCTTCTATACAGGCAGTCAAACATATAGGCTATGTCAATGCCGGTACGATTGAATACTTGGTAGATGCTGAGCAAAATTTTTATTTTTTAGAGATGAATACACGCCTACAAGTTGAACATCCAGTGACCGAAGAGATCACGAAGTTGGATTTAGTAGAGGAACAATTAAAAGTTGCAGCTAAGCAGCCATTAACCATTACGCGTGACAGCATTGAAAAAAAGGGGCATGCAATAGAAGTACGAATTTATGCAGAGAATCCAACGACTTTCTTCCCATCCCCAGGTAAGATTACAGCACTTGAGTTGCCAACTGGGGAAGGTATTCGTCATGAATGCGGAGTAGAAACTGGCTCAATGGTGACGCCGTTTTATGATCCAATGATTAGTAAATTAGTCGTCTGGGGTGAAACACGCATGATTGCGTGTGAGCGACTTATTCAAGCACTTAAAGAGTATAAAATAGAAGGCATCCAAACTAATATTTCGATGCTCTTGAAAACTGTAACCCATGAGCAGTTTTTACAAGGAAATACAACGACTAAGTTCGTAGAGGAATATTATTTACCGCAACTAACGGAAACAAAATAACGATACTTGAATGAAGGGCTTCTCTACAGCATTTGCGCCTCATGCCGTATGGCGTTAAAGGTAAATAAGAACGATTTATATGCAGAGCGGAGAATCGTACGCTGTGTACGGCGGCGCAAATGCATACAAAGTTTAAACAAGAGGATGGGGAACATTCCAGGTTGATTCTAGGAGTAGCCTGTTCACTATCAATTATTTGGAGGGATTATGATGGCAATGGTTAAAGCAAGTATGGCAGGAACAGTATGGAAGATCGTAGTAGCAGAAGGCGAGAAAGTAACAGCAGGGCAAGATGTAGCAATCTTAGAATCAATGAAAATGGAGATTCCGATTGCTGCAGAAGAAGACGGCGTTGTGTCAAAAATTGTAGCCAATGAGGGAGATTTCATTAACGTAGATGACGATATTTTAGAAATCGAATAAGGAGGCTTCTGTATGCAGCTACCGAAGCATGTAACGTTAAAGGAAGTTGGTCCCCGTGACGGTTTGCAAAATGAAAAAATACACATTGCTACTGCAGATAAAATACAGCTAGTGAATTTACTTAGTCAGACGGGATTAAATTATATTGAGGTAACGTCATTTGTCCATCCAAAATGGATTCCTCAATTGGCGGATGCGGTAGAGGTATTGCAAGCCATCAAGCGAGAAAAAGATATAACATATGCGGCACTTGTACCAAATATGCGTGGCTTAGAACGTGCATTGCAGGCTGATATTGATGAAGTGAACGTCTTTATGTCTGCAAGTGAAAGCCATAATCAAAATAATATCAATAAAACAATCGCTGAAACATTTCCTATACTACAGGAAGTAGTAACAGCAGCGAAAGCTGAGCATAAAAGCGTACGTGGTTACATCTCAACGGTAATCGGATGCCCATATGAAGGCTACATACAGCCAGAAAAGGTTTTACGAGTAACAGATAAATTACTAGAAATGGGCGTTGATGAAATTTCGCTAGGCGATACAATCGGCGTTGGTGTACCGACACAAGTAGAGTCACTTTTAGAAGAGCTATTCAAAAGGTATCCAGCACAAAAATTTGCCATGCATTTTCACGATACGCGTGGTACAGCACTTGTAAATATCATGAAATCCTTAGAAATGGGGATTACAAAATTTGATAGTGCACTAGGTGGACTTGGTGGATGTCCTTACGCAAAAGGGGCATCAGGCAATATTGCCACAGAGGATGTATTGTATTTATTAGATGGAATGGATATAAAAACGGGAGTGGACATGAGTTCGTTGTTAAAAGCGGCATATTTCATTGAACAAAAGCTAGGGAAATCAGTTGCGTCTAAACAAATGGCAATTGTCCGTAATGAAGGGAGTGCTAATGTGCTATGACACAACTTGTTCGTTTTGAATTATTAGCAGGTAACATAGGACTCATCACGCTATCAAGACCTGAAGCAGCAAATGCAATGTCCGTACAGTTATTGAATGAACTTGGAACTATGCTGGATCAAGTGAACGGAGACCCGGCAGTGCGTGTTGTATTGCTAACAGGCGCAGGAG
The DNA here is from genome assembly GCF_000392615.1 of Lysinibacillus sphaericus OT4b.31. Lineage (GTDB taxonomy): Bacteria > Bacillota > Bacilli > Bacillales_A > Planococcaceae > Lysinibacillus > Lysinibacillus sphaericus_B. The sequence goes on from NZ_KB933398.1 coordinate 977,999, forward strand.
AAAAGGCATTTTGTGCAGGGGCAGATTTAAAAGAGCGTAAAGGCATGACTGACCGCCAAGTAAAACAAATTGTACACTTAATTGGTGCGACAGTTGCGAAAGTAGAAGCTTTGGCACAACCAGTAATTGCTGTGTTAAATGGTGTTGCATTTGGTGGTGGACTTGAGTTGGCCCTTGCTTGTGATTTACGTATGGCAGCCGCACACACAAAATTAGGTCTTACTGAGACATCACTAGGTATTATCCCGGGAGCAGGAGGCACACAACGTTTACCGCGCCTCATTGGCATCGGAAAAGCGAAGGAATTAATATATACAGCACGTCGATTAAACGCATTGGAAGCAAAGGACTACGGCATAGTAGAGTATGTATTTGACGGCCATGAGCTACAGGAAAAGGCACAGCAACTTGCGCTCGAAATGACGAAAAATGCGCCGTTATCTCTTATGCAGGCGAAAATTGCTATTAATCAAGGTATTGAAGTAGATTTAGCAACTGGCTTGAAAATTGAATCTCTTGCATATAGTGCGCTTATTCCAACGGAGGACCGTTTGGAAGGCTTGCTTGCTTTCCAGGAAAAGCGAGCGCCACAATATTTGGGACAGTAATGTACTTTGATTCATTAATGTCTCGCATTTCGATTGTGGTGAGCATAGGTGTAATGAATTGGGCAAAAGGAGGAATTGGACATGAGCAACGTATCGACAGAAAATACGACAAATACAATGAAAGAACAAATTTTAGCAGGGGGATTGCCGAAATATCACGAAAAAAATGCACAACAAGGTAAGTTATTCGTACGTGAGCGACTCGAGTTATTATTAGATGATGGTCTCCAATCAGAGGATGGCTTGTATGCTAACTGTTTAGCAGGTGATTTACCAGCAGATGGTGTAGTTACAGGTATTGGTAAAATTCACGGTCGCACAGTATGTATTTTGGCAAACGATTCCACAATTAAAGCAGGCTCTTGGGGGAAACGAACTGTAGAAAAAATGATTCGTATACAAGAAACGGCTGAGAAGCTAAACTGCCCATTATTATATTTAGTCGATTCAGCAGGTGCGCGCATTACAGATCAGTTAGAAATGTTCCCAGGGCGTCGCGGGGCAGGGCGTATTTTCTATAATCAGGTAAAGCTCTCGGGCAAAGTACCGCAAATTTGCCTATTGTTCGGTCCTTCTGCAGCTGGAGGGGCTTATATTCCGGCATTTTGTGACATTGTAGTGATGGTTGAGGGCAATGCTTCGATGTACTTGGGCTCGCCACGCATGGCGGAAATGGTCATTGGAGAAAAAGTAGATTTAGAAACAATGGGCGGTGCTAAGATGCATTGTTCTGTATCTGGTTGTGGAGATGTACTGGCAAAATCAGAGCAGGAAGCCATCGCATATGCACGCAAATATTTGAGCTATTTCCCGAATAACTATGCAGAGCGCAGTAAAGTGGCGGAACCGAAACCACCGGCATCTTTTGACAAGTCGATTGAAGAATTAATTCCAAAAAATCAAAACGCTCCTTTTGATATGTATCAGTTAATTGAGCGACTAATTGATGAAGATTCTTTCTGTGAAGTAAAGAAGTTGTTTGCTGCAGAATTAATTACTGGGCTTGGACGCATTAATGGTCAATCTGTTGGGATTATAGCTAACCAACCTCGTGTAAAGGGCGGAGTACTGTTCCACGATTCGGCTGACAAAGCAGCGAAATTTATTTCATTATGCGATGCGTTTAACATTCCACTAATTTTTTTAGCAGACGTACCAGGCTTTATGATTGGTACACAAGTAGAAAAGGCTGGTATTATTCGTCATGGTGCGAAAATGATTTTTGCTATGAGCGAAGCAACTGTGCCTAAACTAACAGTTATTGTACGCAAGGCATATGGGGCGGGGTTATATGCGATGGCGGGACCAGCATTTGAACCTGATTGCTGTATTGCTCTATCAAACGCACAAATTGCCGTAATGGGTCCAGAAGCAGCTGTAAATGCCGTCTATGCAAATAAAATTGCAGAACTTCCAAAAGAAGAGCAGGCAAACTTTATTGCAGAAAAACGTAAAGAATACCAAGAGGAAATTGACATATATCGTTTAGCGTCAGAGCTTATTATTGATGATGTCATTGAGCCGAATGATTTACGTAAGGCATTAGAAACACGTTTAGAATTATATATGTCGAAATATTTGCTGTTCTCACAACGAAAGCACGGTGTAAATCCCGTATAAAGGCATAAAGAAAGAGGACAACGAGGCTACTAGGTGTCGAACAACTGACTGGCAAAGCCTAATTGAAGTTTCACTTTATGACCGTTATTTTTCTTAAGCTATAGGAAAGCACTCCAGATATACGCTGGGGTGCATTTTTTGCTATATTTACCCCCTTGCATGGGCCGAGCGAACATATTAAAATATGGTATGGATAAGAGAAAGTGGGTGGTGAAGGCATGACAAAAAATAATATATCGAATGTTCAAGGTGATGCCAAACTACCATTACCTTATCGAGCTTGGATTGATACATACTATATGCAAGTAAAGATTATAGGCTGGGTGATTTTTAGTGTCTACTCCTTTATTGCGTTTTATAAATTAGTGATTGATCGTTTAGTGAATGTTGTTGTCGTTTTTTTTCATGGCGACTATTCTTTAGGCGAATTAGGCTTATTTGATTATAGTAGTTGGCGAGTAACGACAAATTTTGTGCCTTTTGAAACAATTTTGCGTTATATAAACTACTCACAGTACTTTAATTTAGATTTGATAATAATCAACTTACTTGGAAATTTATTGATATTTACACCGATGGGCTTTTTATTGCCATTACTGTCGAAGAAATTTCGAAAAGCATGGCTAATAATTATTTTAGGCTTTTTCTCCAGTCTTGCGGTAGAGACTGTGCAGTTTATTTTTACAGTTGGCTCTGCCGATATTGACGATTTAATATTAAATACAGTCGGCGCATGGGTTGGCTACTTTGCCTATAAATGCCTTCTAATTATACCTAGGAACAAAAACTAACTTTAAATTGTTAAGACAGTCCGTTTATCAATGGACTGTTTTTTTAGAGGGAAGTAAACACTATTTTACAAGTGTTTAGCATGATAAATATCAATGATAATAAACAATAAAGTAATAGATGAGGTAGGAAATTAGAAAATAATTTAGTTAAACATAAGTCTTTAGGTTTATTTTTTTAAAATTGATTTATTTCTTTAGGATGTTAGTAGTATCTTACTCTTGATTTTAGTTAAGAAAATTCCGATAATTAGTGTACGGAAACTGTTCAGCTGGTATATGTATAGTAATAGAATGTTTAGTCATATCTACTATTTAACTTGCATATTAAGATAAAAAGTTGAGGTGAACCATATGAAATTATCGAATTTAATTAGACAAGAAAGTATTGCAAATAACCATACTCGTAAAAAGATATTACAGCGAAAAGAGGCCGGGGATGCTTATCGAAAAAATGCACAGTATTTCCAACCAAAGAAAAATCCTATATTGCTGGAGCTTGAAAGTCTCTTATTAGGACGTAAAGACCAAGATTTATATGAGCAACATAAAGAAGAGGCGAAGGAAGTAACGCCACAACAGCGAGCGCTAATTAGTGACTTACAGCAAACAGAAAAAAATGTACGTGCGCATGAACAGGTATATAAAGCTGTGGGCGGTGATAAGACCGAAACGTTTTCTTACACACAATCGACCGAACTAGCGGGGAAGCTTAATAGTTCAGATGAGGAAGTGGCTATAACTGACGATGCTGGCATTGCTCCAGATGAAACGCTACAGATTTTAGAGAAAGTTAGAAGTGCTGCACTAGCACCGGTTAATCCATCATCCCAAGATTTGCGCCTGGCAGCGTTTGCAGACGCTCAAATACAGCAAATGCAAACGAAAGTAAATGATTTTAAAGGTGATAATCATGAGCTGATTGAGGAAGAACCTGTTTTTGTACAAGAGATTATTGAAGTAAAGGTACCAGAACGTTTCTCGAATGAATTGAAATTGGACCCATTTGCAGATACAATTTTCGGTAAGAGTTATGAGGAGGCATTCAAGGCACGCTCATTTAAAAATGCGGCGGCTAAGTATGCTACTCATATTCAAATGGCGAAAAATGGCTATCAACCTGGGAATGATTCAATGTTTTCAATGACTGCCTAATGCTGTAGATGGGGGATTTTAAATGTGGCAAAGGCAAAGCATACTAAAACAAATGCTGTAAGATTATTAGAACAGCGAAAAATACCTTTTGATGTTATGGAGTATGAAACGGGAGACGGTCTTGTGGACGGGGTGTCAGTAGCTGAAAAAATTGGTCACCCAGTTTCACATGTTTTTAAAACATTAGTGGCAAAGGCAAGTGCACAAAAGCTCTTTGTTTTTGTTATACCAGTTGCGGAAGAATTGGATTTAAAAGCAGCTGCAAAAGTTGTTGGTGAGAAAAAAATCGAAATGCTTGCTGTGAAAGAGTTACTTGGCTACACAGGCTATGTACGCGGTGGGTGCTCGCCAGTAGGCATGAAAAAACTTTACCCGACAGTCATTGATGCATGTGCACGTGAGCAAGGAAATATTATTGTCAGTGCAGGTAAAATAGGCATGCAAATACATGTGCAACTTGATGATTTGATTGCCGTGACACAGGCACAGATTGCTCCAATCACAACTATCCACGAATAATAATGTGGATAGTTTTTTTATGAAAAGAAACGCTAGGTTGCATTCTTTGCTCATGATCCCAAGTAAACGGAACCTATCGCTCGGATGACTGAAGTAGCTGCTCTGGAAGAGTCAGCCTCCTCGCCTAGTTCTCAATCAAACACGGAGTGCAATCAATCTTTACTCAGGAAACTGCAACAATTTCAAATACTTTGGAGTTCCAAACAGTATTCTTTTATAATCTGGAAAATATGATACAGTTAGAGCAATATCATACATAGAGAGTAGGATTACGAAATGCGAAAAGTTACTGGATGGCGCTGGACGTTCTTTATCGGTGGCATGATGATTATGGCGCTTGGTATTACGATGTCTATAAAGGGGAAAATTATCGGAACGAGCCCATGGGATGTTTTGCATGTCGGCTTGTTTCAAAACTTCGGTTTGACAATTGGGACATGGTCTATTTTAACGGGGTTACTGATTGTTGCTTCGACTTCGTTGGTGTTACGAGAATGGCCAAAAATTGGCACGTGGCTAAATATGCTACTTATTGGTTCTTTTATTGATGTGTTTAATTGGCTACTGCCGTCAACGGATATCTATGGATTGCAGATAACTTATTTTGTGATGGGATTGTTTGTTTTAAGTTTTGGCTGTGGGATGTATATCGCGCCAAATATGGGGGCTGGACCGAGGGACACTTTAATGATGATTCTCGTTGAAAAATTTGGCGGGACTATTAAAACAGCGCGTATGGGGATTGAGGTACTTGTTACGATTCTTGGGTGGCTACTTGGTGGTCCTGTCGGTGTTGGTACAGTATTAATTGCCTTAACGTCCGGCTATATTGTGCAATATTCATTGCCGTATTGCCGAAAGGTTTTAATGAAATGCATCGGCAGTATGGACGGCATGAAGCCGTTTTATTGAAAATTAGCTACTTTTATCGCGATGAAGATAAAAGTAGTTTTTTCATTTTTTAAAGAGATATTTCATATAATGCAGTGCATAAGGCAAAGGGGGAACGACACTGAACGGAAATGTAACCTACTATTTTGGACACGCATTGACAGGGCAAGGGAGAAAACATGTATATAAAGAAATGATGGAAGAAGCAGAGCTAGTTTATGTTCTACAAGGTGCGCCGACTTTTAAAGGATCAGAATTGATGAAAGAACTTGGTTACTTTTATGTGAAGCAGGGGTTTGAAGTGGAGTGGTTTAAACATGCATTATTAGAAGATACCGTAGAGGCTGTTTATGTTAGAGGTTGTAATCGTCTATATGTATGGTCATCGGAGTGGGGGATTGAGCCAACTTTACTCGGCACGAAGCATCGCGTGCTATCCTTTTACGATTGTTTAGAAGAAGAGCAGCTTGAGGGGGTTGGTGAAAAACTTGCTAATGCAATGAGGGACCGGGAGTTATGGCGTGAAAAGTGTATTACAATGCTTGAAATCGCTAAAAAACTCCATGACGATTGGGAGGTTGTGACACAAAGCTATATGGACTGGCAAGCTTTAAATGATCAAGTTGAAAATTTAAAAGCAGCTGTTTTTCAGTCAATAACTCTCAATAAAACCGGTATACGTACACACCGATTACTAGGTACATTAACGCCTCAAGGTGCACAAAATACAGTAGAAAGCATCACGAAAAATTTGGCTAGAAGGTTGATGATTAAAGGCAAGCCTGGCACAGGGAAATCTTCGCTAATGAAAGGATTAGCAGACGAAGCAAACGCAAGAGGGCTAGATGCACAAATTGTGTGGTGTGGTTTGGATGCAGGATCAGTCGATATGGTGATAATTCCAGAATTAAATTTCTGTATTTTTGATAGTACAGAGCCACATGTATATGAGCCACAGGACGGAAGACTAGGTGATGAGATTTTTGATATGGCTAAGCATTGCGCCCTTTCAGAGGAAGCGGAAATGAAAATTGAAGAAATTCGTGTGAAGTACAAAGCTGCATTACAGGATGCGATGGGTTATGCAACACGTTACGAAGAGGCGGAAAACACGATACGCCAGTTAATGGATCGCTGTTTATCGACTGCCATGTGGCGTGAAAAAACGGCACCTTTATTTGAAAGATTAACAAAGTGATTTATTATAATTGTGCGCTTATGCTACACTAGGAGCTAGAATAGATGATTTTCATTCAACAGCCCTCATTTCTGTAGGTAAGGAGATAAATAAGCCTTTTTTACAGGATGTCAAAGCCAACTGAATGTATATCAAACCTCCGGCGGATATCACGGATTTTGGAAGGTTACTGTAAGCTGTTAGCCTTACTTCGTCGAACGGCTAACTGACCTGCATCGGTAAAAACGTCATGTTCTATGACATTACCGACTCCGTGTCAGCTTTGGTGCAGGCCTAACTACGGTTACAATACCACAAATTCGGACATATTTACGTCGAGACGTAATTGATCTTAGAAAGGATGATACACTTGTCTAAAGTATTAAACGCATTTTTAGATGAAAACCTACAAGCCTTACGTGATCAAGGCTTATATAATGAAATCGATGCAGTAGAAGGTGCAAACGGACCAGTTATTCAGGTGCGTGGTCAGAATCTTATTAATTTATCCTCAAATAACTATCTAGGCTTAGCGACGAATGAAGAATTAAAGCGCATTGCAAAAGCAGCAACGGATAAATATGGTGTAGGTGCTGGGGCTGTACGTACGATTAATGGTACACTCGACCTTCATGTGAAACTAGAGGAAAAGCTAGCTGAATTCAAAGGAACAGAAGCGGCTATTTCATATCAATCTGGTTTCAATTGCAATATGGCGGCCATTTCAGGTGTTATGGATAAAAACGATGCCATTCTTTCTGATCAATTAAACCATGCATCTATTATTGATGGTTGTCGTTTATCACGTGCCAAAATCATTGCTTACAATCACTCTGATATGGAGGATTTACGCGCAAAGGCGAAAGCAGCCACAGAGTCAGGTTTATACAATAAAGTGATGGTCATTACAGATGGCGTATTCTCGATGGACGGTGATATTGCCAAACTACCAGAAATCGTTGAAATTGCTAAAGAGTTTGATTTGATTACGTATGTAGATGATGCTCATGGATCAGGCGTAACTGGTAAAGGCAAAGGGACAGTGAAGCATTTCGGCTTAGAAAAAGAAATTGATTTCCAAATCGGCACGCTTTCAAAAGCAATCGGTGTCGTTGGTGGCTATGTAGCAGGTAAGAAAAACCTAATTGACTGGCTGAAAGTACGTTCTCGTCCATTCCTATTCTCAACAGCGTTACCACCAGGTGATGTAGCTGCAATTACAGCAGCAGTTCAAATGCTGATTGACTCTACAGAACTACATGATAAGCTATGGGAAAATGGCCATTACTTAAAAGCGGGTCTTGCGAAGTTAGGCTTTAATATCGGGGATTCTGAAACACCGATTACGCCATGTATAATTGGTGAGGAAAAGCTTACTCAGGAATTTTCGCGTCGTCTATTTGAAGAAGGCGTTTATGCGAAATCAATCGTGTTCCCAACAGTTCCAAAGGGCACTGGGCGTGTTCGTAATATGCCAACAGCGGCCCATACAAAAGAAATGTTAGATGATGCACTAGCGATTTACGAAAAAGTAGGTCGTGAATTAGGGGTTATTCAATAAAAAAGTGGGGCTCCTCAGCTATGAGGTAGCCCCGTTTTCATATAATTTTTTGAAGTGGCGGATAAAATCGTGAAAGTGACGGATAACCTGGTCGAAGTGACGGATAGAACCGCGACACGACGGATAGCACTTCAAAATCGACATTAGGAATGGATAGCGTTCGCTGATTTTAGCTGTTGAATGCGCTCATCTGTCATATTTAATGTCTGTAATATCTCCTCATTATGTTGACCTAATGTAGGTGCGGCACTTGTCAACTGACCTGGTGTTTTAGAGAATTTTGCAGGAAAGCCGAGTGTACGCATTGGACCTGCGATTGGGTGATCATAAGACAGTACCATACCACGTTGTAAAAGATGTGGGTCATACAAAGTTTGATGATATGAATAAATAGGGCTAGAAGGTACGCCATGTTCATCTAAAAGCTCTAACCAATGTGTTGCGCTATGTTTGAAGAGTTCGCTTTCAATTTCAGCTTCTAATGTTTTAACATTTTGCGCACGTAAGTAATTCGTGGCAAATTGCGGATTGTCTAACCAATCTGGTCGATTTACTACGTTGTTTGCGAAAATTTCCCATAGCTTTTGATTGCCAGCACCGATTAAAATATAGTCATCCTTTGTTTTAAAGCCTTGATAGGGTGCAGATACACGGTGTGCGGTACCTGTACGTTCAGGCAATTGCCCTTCACCGAAATAAGCAGCAGCTTCCCAGACTGTCCAAGCAAGACCCGATTCTACAAGTGATACATCCACATATTGTCCTTCACCTGTTCGAAGCTTATAAATATAGGCCATTAATATAGATTGTAGAGCTGTTTGTGCGGCGGCAATATCATTCACGGCAAAACCAACTTTGACAGGTCTGCCATCAGGTTCACCTGTCATGTGCATTAAACCGCTAAGTCCCTGTGCCATAATGTCATAGCCACCTTTTTGACTATAAGGCCCTGTTTGTCCATAGCCAGAAATGGAGCAGTAGATGAGCCCAGGATTAATGGCTTTTAATGTATCATAATCAATACCTAGTTTTTTTGTCACACCGGGACGATAATTTTCTACAAGAACATCTACAGACTGAATGAGTTCTTTGAATAATTCTAATCCTTCAGGCGTTTTTAAATTAATACAAACCCCTTTTTTATTACGGTTGACCATCATATACATATGACTTTCTTCATTAATGAAGGGACCCATTGACCGTGTGTCATCACCATGTGGATATTTTTCAATCTTAATGACTTCAGCGCCCATATCCGCTAACACCATTGTGCAATAGGGACCTGCAAGGACTTGTGATAAATCAACAACTTTTAAGCCTGCTAATGCTTGTTTCATATGCCATCAACCCCGTTATTTTTCACTAAAGTGACATTGCGTAAATCCTTCACAGATGTAGCGCCCGCTAATGCAATTGAAACTTTTAATTCATCATATAAATTCGTCATAACTTTTTCGACGCCTTGTTGTCCGTCAAGTGCTAGGCCATAAACGAAAGGACGTCCAATCGCTACTGCATCAGCACCTAAAGCCAGTGCTTTGAGCGCATCCATACCGCGATAAACACCACTATCTAAAATTACAGGGACTTGTCCTTTCACCACCTCAATAATTGCAGGAAGTGCATCAAGCGAACCAATGACACCGTCTAATTGGCGACCGCCATGGTTGGAAACGATAATGCCATCTATGCCATTGTCTACTGCCAATTTGGCATCTTCAGGATGTAAAATACCTTTTAGCAAAATGGGTAATTTTGTACGGCGCTTTAATTCACGCACATGTTCCCAATTCAATGTAGGATGGAAAACATTTTGTAACACACCTTGCACATACGATTCAAAAGAATCATCTGGTAAAGAGGCCATAAAAACAGGATCATTGACATAATTGCCGCGTGCGTAGCCAAGCTTTAAAGGCGAGAATTGATTACGTACATCTTCTTCACGCCAACCGAGCATCACTGTATCCACAGTCAAGACAATGGCTTCAAAGCCAGCAGCCTCTGCGCGAGCAGCCATACTGTAAGCAATTTCTTCATTAGTAGACCAATATAATTGGAACCATTTCGTCGCATTCGGAGCTGCTTGCGCAACATCTTCAAGTGCGTAACTGGAAACCGTACTTTGAATATAGGGAATTTTTAAACGATTGGCTGCGCGCACAACGGCTAGCTCACCATCCTCATGTGCCATTTTATTCATGCCAACGGGTGCAAATAACAACGGTGTTGGATGTATTTTGCCAAATAATTCAATCGTCGTATCGATGGTTGAAACATTATTTAAAAAGCGTGGGATAATAGAATATTTTTCGAAGGCAGCGCGGTTATTACGTAATGTCTGTTCGCCACCTGCACCAGAGCGCACATAGCCATAAGGACCAGCATCTATTTTATCAGCAACAGCCTTCTCTAAATCAGCAAAGGAAATAGGGAAGGGGGCTTGTGCATTAATATTTTTTAATAGTAAATCGCCATTTGTTGTGTTTGTCATCTTTACTACCTCGCTTATTTATTGAAAATGGGCTTTCTTTTATTTATAAATGCTTGAATGCCTTCGTTATAATCATCAGAGCTAAACGAATCAAGAATTATTTGCGCTAGTTCTTCGCTTTCTTCGGTCTCGCCATCTACAATTGCTTGGATAATTTTTTTACTACCCGCATTGGCAACAGATGATTTACTTAATAAATGATGGGCAAACTGTAATGTTGCATCTTCAATTTGTGCTGGTTCATGTAATGCCGTTATTAAGCCAATGTTTTTACCTTCATCAGCTGTAAAGATATTCGCTGTATATAAAATCTCTTTTGCTTTGGCAACACCAACAATATTAATCAGTCGTTTGGTACTTTCAAGGTTATAGACAATACCAATATTCGCAGCTGTAATACCAAGCTTACTTTTTGGCGTCGCTAATCTGAAGTCACAAGCATTGGCTAGTTCTAAGCCGCCACCAATTGCTAAGCCTTGGATCATCGCAATTGTAGGCTGGGGGAATTTATAAAGTGCATCAATGGCTTTCAAAGCTAAATCGTTGTAGGCTTTCGCATTTTCAGCTGCATAACGAATATCTAAAAATTCACTAATATCAGCGCCAGAGCAAAAGGCAATGTCATTTACTCCGCGCACGATTAATACTTTTACAGAAGAATCCTTACGTAAAATTTCTAGGTTATCTACAATGGCTTGGAACATCGCTTTCGACAAGGAATTACGTTTATCAGGACGATTTAACACTAATGTAGCAATATAGCCAGCTCTCTCTACATATATTTCAGTTGTCATGCGAATCCTCCTATTAGTCTTTTTTTAGTTTTGCAGCAAAGCGGTTACCAAGAGATTGGATACTTTGGACAAGAATTATTAAAATAAAGACAGTTGCATACATCACATCAACTTCATAGCGTAAGTGACCATAACGATATGCTAAGTCACCTAGACCACCAGCTCCAACCATTCCCGCCATTGCAGTTGCTCCGATAAGGCCAACAGTGGCGATAGTTAGTCCTAAAATAATGGATGGACGAGCTTCACGTAGTAATACATGCCAAATTATATGACGACGTTTAATACCCATTGCCGTATAAGCTTCCACGACCCCAGCATCCACCTCTAATAGCGCTGTTTCCATTAAACGAGCAATATAAGGGGCTGTATAAATGACAAGTGGAACAATGACACCCTTTACGCCAATCGTTGTCCCAACGATTATCTTCGTAAATGGTAAGATGAAGAACAGTAAAATGATAAATGGTACAGAGCGAACGATATTAATGAGTAAATTGACAAGTTGATACAAAAATTTATTTTCAAAGGATTGTCCAGGGCGAGTTAAAACAATTAAAAGCCCTAAAGGAATACCGATTAAGATCGAGAAGAATAGGGAAATACCAACCATTTGGAAGGTTTCAATCATAGATTTTCCAATAATGTCAGACCAATTTGTAAAAAAGTTTTGAATGCTATCCATGTAGTTCGCCTCCCAAATCCTCAATGGCTACGCCGTTTTCTGTAAAAAACGTAAGTGCTTTTTGTACGATATGTACTTCACCATGTAAATGAACGACAATATTACCGACAATGCCATTTTTTAATTCAATAATATTGGCTGTTAAAATGTTAGGCTGTACATCGTAAATTTTGCTTACTTCGGCTAGTAAAGGTTTCCCTGTACTTTCGCCTAGAAAAGTTAAACGAATGACACTACCTGAAACATTTAACTGTTCGATTAACGTAGGGGATAAATTCCGTTGTGAAATAGTATTTAAAAATTTTCGAGTCGTTGGATGTTGGGGTCTAGCAAATAGCTCAATAGCGTTCCCAAATTCTACGACTTTACCAGCTTCAAGAACCGATACATCATCGCAAATTTTTTGTATAACATTCATTTCATGCGTAATTAGCAAAATCGTAATGCCAAGCTCACGATTAATTTTTAGCAATAGCTCTAAAATGGCTTCCGTTGTTTCGGGATCGAGTGCACTTGTTGCTTCATCACTTAGTAAAATTTCTGGCTCTTGTGCAAGTGCACGAGCAATCGCAACACGTTGTTTTTGACCACCTGATAATTGACTTGGATAGCTATCTAATTTCTCTGTCAGACCAACAATTTCAGCGTACTTGGCCACACGATTTTTCACTGCCGTATCGTTATAGCCAAGTAGCTTTAACGGTACGGCAATGTTGTTATAGACCGTTGCCGTTTTTAAGAGATTAAAATGTTGGAAAATCATGCCGATCTTTTGGCGTGTTTGGCGAAGATCATTTAATGACAGGGTTGTAATATCTACGTTATTAATGAAGACTTTGCCTGCTGTTGGACGTTCTAACAAATTCACGCATCGAATAAGTGTACTTTTTCCGGCACCACTGTAGCCAATAACCCCATGAATTTCACCTTTTTTCACATGAAGATTAATGCCATCGACTGCTTTGACAGTACCTGTTTTTGTTTTGAATTCTTTTGATATATTTTGTAGTTGAATCATATGTTACTTCTCCTTCCTAAAGGAAAAAGTTACCGTTTAGACGGTAACTTTTGTCGTGTTGTATTACCAGCTTGGAATTACAGAACCATCGAATTCTTCCTCAATAAATTTACGTACTTCGTCAGATTGATAAGCATCTATGAATTTTTTAATCGTTGGGTCTTCTTTGTTTTCAGCACGCACAACAATGTAGTTTACATATGGAGAGTCAGTAGATTCTAAAAGAATGGAATCTGCTTTAGGATTAATGCCAGCTTCAAGTGCGAAGTTCGTATTAATAGCCGCTACATCTACTTCACTTAATTGCTTTGGAATTTGTGCAGCTTCTAATTCAATGAATTTGAAGTTCTTTTTGTTTTCTTCCACATCGTGAATGGATGCTGTCAGGCCAGTGCCTTCTTTTAATTTAATATAGCCTGCTTCTTGCAGAACAAATAAGGCACGGGCACCGTTTGTCGGATCATTTGGCAAACCAAATGTTGCACCGTCAGGAATTTCATCTAATGATTTATATTTTTCAGAGTATACACCCATTGGATTTAAAATTGTTTTTCCAACAGGCACTAAATCTGTATCATGGTCTTTGTTAAAAGTATCTAGAAACGGTTCATGTTGATAGCTGTTGGCATCTAAATCACCTTGTGATAATGCAGTATTCGGTAAAACGTAATCAGAGAAAGATTTTAGTTCAACCTCTAAGCCATTTTCTTTTGCTACTTTCGCAGCAACCTCAGCAATTTGTTCGTGTGGGCCAGATGTTACGCCAACTACGATTTTATTTTCATTAATAGCCTCGCCATTACCTTTGCTGTCTTCCTTACTACCGCAGCCGACTAATGCCACTGCTAATGTGAGACTTGCTAAACCTACTAAAAATTTGCTTTTCTTTTTCATGAAAAATTACCTCCAAAATTGTTTTATCGGTTTTTGAAAATAAAAAAAACTCTCTTACAAACTTAAGAGAGGCTCATGAAAAGATGTCCTCTCTTATCTTTCAAACGGATATCGTTTGCAGGATTTAGCACCTTCCCTAAAAGGGGGGTTGCCGAGCTTCATAGGGCCAGTCCCTCAGCTACTCTTGATAAGAGATTTATAGTATTTTTGTAAATCCGATAGAACTAATATAATTTATAGGTTATATTAAGTCAATGAATATTTTTAATATTTTATAAAATTAAATTATAATCAATGAGGTTTTTGGAGGATAGAAATTGCTGTGAAGACGATGGTGCTGGGCGTGAAGTCTCCTCAGTGATATGTGAATATAATTATTCAGGGAAAGAGGTTTTTTTATGTCTGTAAGGGTTAATTATGGAGTAGGGTCATTTGGTAGAGTTATTAGTGCACGCATTTTAATGGGGACAGATATTGTTGAGGGAATTGAGGCTGTATGTGAAGAGAATGGAATTGAATCAGCAACAATTGTTAGCTGTATCGGTAGTTTTCTAAAAAGTAGCTTTGTTTATTTAGTACCAGATGAAACAGCTAAAATTAACGTACGCTTTAGTGAAATAATTGAAAAGGAAGGGCCGCTTGAATTTATACAAGGTTCTGGCGTTGTCTGTAAGCGTGACGGCATCTATGAAACGCATTTTCATGGATCGATGAGTGATCAATGGGGGTGTGTGTCTGGCGGCCATTTGATTAAAGGTGGCAGTCCAGTTATTACCGCAGATGTTGTTTTAGCAGAGGTGCAGGGCGTACAGCATTTTAGACGTTTGGATGAAGAGACAGGACATGTTCAATTTTATCCGCTAGAAGAAGGATTAAAGAGTCCTCGACAAATAAATAAATAAGAAAAACTGTCCAATCAGTATAAACACGTTGATTGGACAGTTCGTCGTCTAATGAAATAACTTTAATTTCTCAATTCTCATAATGGCTTCACGTAAGCGTTCCTCACTAACAAGTAAGCCAACACGGACAAAGCCTTCACCATAGTCACCAAAGCCATTTCCTGCAGCGACCGCAATATCTGCTTTATCGAGTAACAAATCGGCAAATTGCTCACTTGTATAACCGAATGGAACAGGAAGCCATGCAAAGAATGAACCTTTTGGTGCTGTTACCTGCCAGCCAATTCGTTGGGCTTCGTCAACGAGAACGTTTCGACGCCGTTCATAGGTTGCTCTCAGCTCTATCGTACAATCCTGTGAGGAAGTAAGTGCTATAGCGGCTGCCTGTTGAACGGCAGGGAATTGGCTACAAAATAGATGATCCTGAATAACATTAATCGCTTCAATAATTTTGGGGTTTCCAACGGCAAAACCAATACGCCAGCCGGCCATATTAAACGTCTTAGATAACGTATACATTTCAATGCCGACATCTTTTGCGCCCTCAGCTTGCAGGAAGCTGATAGGCTTATTGCCATCAAAGCCAATTGCGCCATAAGCAAAATCATGTGATACGATAATATTGTGCTCTTTTGCAAAACGAACTGTTTCTTCAAAAAACTCAAGTGTCGCTGTACCACCAGTGGGATTATTCGGATAGTTTAAGTAAAGTAACTTGGCACGGGCTTTTACTTCGTCTGACAAAGCATTATAATCAGGCAAGAAGTCGTTTTCCGCAAAAAGCGGCATGACATCAAAATTAACATCACCTAGTACAACGCCTGATAAGTAATCAGGATAACCTGGATCAGGTAACAGCATATAGTCGCTAGGATTTAAAACAGCCAGTGGTAGTTCAACAAGGCCGATTTTTGTACCTCCGAGAATGGCCACCTCTGTTTGAGCATCAATGTCGACATTGTATTCACGTTTGTAAAAATCAGCTGCAGCTTGACGCAATTCTGCTATACCACGAAATGGAGAGTATTTATGATGTTGCGGGTTTTCAGCTGCTTGTTGTAAGGCTTCGATAATATGTGGAGGTGTAGGCTGATCGGGATTGCCTTGTCCAAGATTAATAACATCTCGTCCTTCTGCAAGGGCCGAGTTGACTTTGTGCACAAGTGCCGCGAAAAATTGAGCTGGCAGTTGCTGTAGTTTTTTAGAGAATTCCATGTACTTTCACCTTTTTCAGAATATAATAATTATTATAGATATGTTGCAAATAGTATTACTTTTTTTACATATTGTCTAGAGGGGGAATGAAAAATGAAAATCGGTTGTATTCAATTAAACGTAGGTTTTGGCAAAGTAGAAGAAAATTTTGCACGAGCAGAGGAAAAGATTCGTGAGGTCGCAAGCCTTGGTGCAGAGATGATTGTATTACCAGAGATGTGGAATACAGGTTATGCGCTTGAAAAATTACCAGAGCTTGCGGACGTCGATGGCGAGCGTACAAAATTATTTTTACAAAATTTAGCGAAAGAGCTAGGTGTACATATTGTTGGAGGTTCAGTATCAACGAAGAAGGGCGATAAGTTTTACAATACAATGTTTACGTTCGATAACAATGGGGTGCAGGTCGGAGAATATAACAAGGCTCATTTATTCCGCTTAATGGACGAGCATTTATATTTAGAAGCAGGAGACGAAATGAATCGCTTCGCACTTGGTGATATTGAGGCGGCAGGTGTAATTTGTTATGATATCCGCTTTCCGGAATGGTTACGTGCTCATGCATTAGATGGCGCGAAGGTCTTATTTGTACCAGCACAATGGCCAACGCCACGCATTGATCACTGGAAAACGCTATTACAAGCACGTGCCATCGAAAATCAATGCTTCGTCATTGCGGTCAATCGTATAGCGAAAAAGGTGGAAAACTTCAACGGACAATCCATGATTATTCAGCCGTGGGGAGAGGTACTGTGGGTTGGTGCAGAGGACGAAGAAGTGGCTGTTATAGATGTTGACTTCTCAATCGTCGATGAAGTACGAGGTAGAATTCCTGTTTATGATGACCGTAGACCTGGATTATATAGTGGCGTTGTCATGAAATGAAATTAAAGAAGGTTCACCATAGAAAGCTGCCTCTTAAAGCCAAAAAACGGTTTAAGGGCAGCTTTTTCTTTTGAATAGGGGAAATGTACAGGTAATTACAGCATAAGAAAGGCTAGACGAAGTATCAGTATAAGCAAAACTACTCCAGTTAATAGTAGTAATAATAAAATGCGCTTTTTTAAAGTACTATTCATTTTCTTCCTCCTATTGCTTATATGTAAACATGTAACCGTTATAGGATTTATGTATAACCATTACAATACCCATTAACATGAAGTTTGATAGAAGAGAGCTACCTCCATAACTTAAAAATGGCAGTGTTACACCTGTTACTGGCAAAAGTCCGAGTGTCATACCAATATTTTGTGTAATTTGGAATGCTAATAAACTGGAAATACCAGCCCCCATTAATGTCATAAATGGATCTCTGGCTTGGACGGTGATAAGTACAATACGATAAATTACAAAAAATAACAATGCAATTACAAAGGCACCACCTGCAAAGCCTAATTCCTCAGCAATAGCAGAAAAAATGAAATCCGTATGCTTTTCTGGAACGTAGACATTGTTGTTTAAGTACCCCTTCCCAGTAGTTTCACCTGATCCAATTGCCAAAAATCCTTGTCGTACTTGAAAAGAGGAGTCGGGATATTCATAAGGTTGCAGCCAACCATAAATACGAGATACTTGATGTCCAGATAATTTTCCTAGTAGTTTTTCTGTAAAAAAATCATTAAATTTTACATAAAGAATAACTACGGTACTGACAATGACCAATGGGATAGTCGTAAAGGCTACCAGTAATTTTGTTTGTATGCCAGAAAAGAAAATCATCGGTAAAATCATCGCCATATATAACATAACCATGCCTGTATCTGGTTGCTTATAAACAACAAGTGTCGGTGGAATAACAATAAGTGCAATTTTAAGTAGTAGACCTAAATCTGTTAAATAAGAAGGACGTACATACTTTTCCTGATGAGCCACAATGACCTTACCGACAACTATTAAAAAAGCAAATTTCAAAAATTCTGATGGCTGCAGAGAACCTAAAAGTGGAATCTGATACCAAGACTTAGCTTCATTCACTGTACGTGCAATACTCTCTGGTGCCACAATTAACCCAACTGTCAACAAAACCATTAATCCGTAAAATGGCCAACCGATTTTCTTTAATTGTTCAACATCAAGTGTAGCAACACCAATCATCATTGAAAAACCGATAAGGTAAAAGATACTTTGTTTTATAATGAAAGAACTTGTGTATTGTTCGAATACTACACTTCCAGAATGTACAAAGAGACAACTAATTACACCGAGCAACAATAGACTAACAACTAAACTCCCATCCAATTTCTTAAGTTGCATCGTGCAAACACCCCCTTCTGTGTAAAAATGTGTATATACATACAAAACGCTGGAAATGTGTGGAAGGTTGCTTGTGAAGGAGATAGCAAAATTCTTCGAGTAATTTTTACAAAAATATAACACTGGCTTTATATCTTCATACTATGATTATTGGTAAGAGTTGGAGAAGGAGCCAAAGATGATGCAATTTTTTCGTTACATTAAGGTAAAGGATAAACTACTGGTTCTAATGATTGTTTGTGTACTATCAAATGTGCTTCTAGGAGTATTTAGTGTAGATTACTTGCGAAAAATGTCATGGCATGCGAGTGAAAGTTATTCGCAGGGGCTTGTACCTATTGGATGGTTGAACGGCTTAGAGGAGGCACAGAGACAATTAGATTTTTTAGTTAGTTCTAATGGTACTAATCAAGAGTTGGCTGCAATCTTTAAAAAAATTGAACAGCCTATAGGTCAATTGGAGAATATAGATATCGATAAAAAGATGAATCACCAAGTGAAAAAGTATAAAGCATTACTAGCACAGCAAGTGGAAATGATCGAAAACTATCAGCAGTTGGATAGCGATGAACGGGAACAATTTTATGAGCAGACATTTTTGTCAGTTAGCCAAGAAAGCCATACACTATTAGAAGAAACACAAAGTTATTTAGTGCAGAGAGCAGAGGAACAGCAGCAAGCCTACCAAAAAGATATGAAATTTGGTTATTGGTTACTAGGCGGCGTATGCCTATTCGTAGTGCTTTTAGTAATTTTCATCAGTTTTATAGCTACAAAGGCGGTTAATGTGCCAACGCGTCAGTTAAAGTCATTATTAAAACGTGCTGAGCAGGGGGATTTCACGGCGAATGCAAGCTATGTGGCACATGATGAGCTCGGGGAAGTTGTGTTGTCCTACAATCAGATGGCTACTGAGGTGAAGCAATTACTTCATACGGTAACACAGAGTGCACAAGAGGTTGAAGGAATGACAGAGATGTTGCAGGTATCGTCGGAACAATCTTCAACAACTACGCTCAAAATTGCAAAGGATGTGCAAACGATTTCTGATGCTACAAGTGCCTCAACTTTAAAATTAGCCTCCAATACAGCCTCGCTGGAAGAGGTGCTAAATGGTGTGCAGGTCATTTTAGAGAAAGTACAACTTGTGGAGAGTTTTGCCCATGAGACCGCGCGAGATGCAGAAAGCGGAACGGAAATAGTCCAAGCGAATTTAGCACAAATACAGGCTATTAAACATGCAGTGGAAAAATCGAATACAGCCATTTTTACCCTTGTTGAGCGGGCGGCAACCATTGATCATATGGTGGAAGTGATAGAGAAAATCACGGCACAAACGAACCTGCTAGCACTGAATGCCTCCATTGAAGCTGCTAGAGCGGGAGAGCATGGCAAGGGCTTTGCAATCGTTGCTAACGAGGTACGCAAACTCGCAGAACAAACAGTGCATTCAACGCAAACGATTACGTCCATTGTACAAAATATTCACGTAGATTCTAACTATGCTGTACAAATGATGGAGGGTGTATTAACAGCGACTGAAAAAGGTGTGAATGTAACAGGACAAACAGCAACCAGCTTTGATCATATTTTAGAAAAAGTACATACTATAAAACCTTATATAGTGGAGGTATCAGCTACGGTTCAAGCAATAGCGAATCATACGAAAAAGGTTAATGAGGATGCGGTCATGTTAACCTCACTTTCAGACACAAATGCCACCTCTACCAAACATGTTGCGAAACTAACGACAGATCAATTAGCAGCACAGCAACAATTTCATAACTATATAAAAGAATTACGAAAAGTATCTAAGGTATTACAAATTGCCGTAAAGCGTTTTTTAATATAATAAAAGTTAGGTAATAAATGGATCGAGAATATAAGGGAACTTTCTTTACGTTATAGAACATAAAGAAAGTTTCCTTTTTTATGCAATAATAACGTTTTTGTGTTTTTGGAGTGAACAATTGTATTTATCAACTTGTTGCTGAACGTTTTTTATTTGAATTCATATACTAATAATAAGGGTTTTTTCGTTAAAGTTTTAAAAGTTATGAACATTTGTATTGTGTTTTTATTATGAACACTTTATAATAAAAATCAGTTAAAATGTTATTAAATCAATGTTTATATGTATAATATTGTGCTTTACAAGAGTACAATTGTTCACAGGTGGAGGTTTGGAGAAATGGAAAAGATTATGGTTACAGGAGCCCTTGGTCAAATCGGTTCTGAACTAGTTGAAAAACTTCGTGGTATTTATGGAGAGGACAACGTGCTAGCTACTGATATTCGGAAGCTTGAACATACAAAGGGTCCGTTCGAAGTACTGGACGTGACGGATGGACAAAGAATGCACGATTTAGCTAAAGATTTTGGAGCAGATACGATGATGCATTTAGCAGCATTATTATCCGCAACTGCCGAAAAAAATCCTTTGTTCGCATGGAATTTAAACATGGGTGGTTTAATGAATGCCTTAGAAGTATCGCGTGAATTAAACTTACAATTTTTTACTCCTAGTTCAATTGGTGCATTTGGTCCTTCAACGCCAAAGGATAATACACCACAGGATACATTACAGCGACCAACTACTATGTATGGGGTAAACAAAGTAGCTGGTGAATTATTATGTGACTATTATTTTGATCGTTTTGGGGTAGACACAAGAGGTGTGCGCTTCCCAGGGCTGATTTCTTATGTGACCCCTCCAGGTGGTGGTACAACAGACTATGCGGTAGAGATTTTCTATGAAGCCATTGCGCAAGGTAAGTACACATCTTACATTCAAGAGGGCACGTACATGGATATGATGTATATGCCAGATGCATTACAGGCTATTGTAGATTTAATGGAGGCAGATAGTAAGAAATTAATTCATCGCAATGCCTTTAATATAACTGCTATGAGCTTTGAGCCATCTCAAATTGCAGCTGAAATTAAAAAGCATCTGCCACATTTCCGTATGGATTATATGGTTGATCCAGTGCGTCAAGCAATTGCTGACAGTTGGCCAAACTCTATAAATATTGAAGCTGCCCAAAATGAATGGGGTTTTAAGACGGAGTATGATTTAGCAAGAATGACAGCAGATATGCTGGAGAAATTAAAAATTAAGCTTCAAAAAAAGGCGATTTCCTAATAAAAGATTGAAGACGACTCTATTGCATGTGGATGCAATAGAGTCTTTTTTTTGTTCGTCACCAAAAGTCGAGGGTGACATTTGTTATAACTTATGCCCAGTAGATAAGTTGATTGGAGTGGCGGCTGGACGTCTCCTTAGGGATCAGCGGCTCATCGGACGCCCCCAGGAAAGCGTTCAGTCGGAACGGAAATCAACCACAAGTTTTGGGGATGAGTCTTTTTTTATAAAAAATACAATTTATCTCCATGAAAAAGAAAGTGTAGGGAATATATAGCGCAAGTACAAATAGCCCCTATTAACGACGGTAGTACGCTACGAGCAACTATTTTCTACCTTTTTTGTCTTTGCCATGTCCAATTAGCTGTCAAGAAAAGAAAAATTGTGTCACTTAATTTCATAAATTCCTACAATAAAAAAAGACGAATCTTGAAGAAGACTCGTCTCTTTATATAGATTACTGGATTAAGTTATATCCAATCTTTGAAGTTTAAACGTTTGTTCAGTATATACATGATTGGTGCACCGACTGCTAGTACAACAAATTCACCTACAGCAACTGTTAGCCATGTCCAGAAAAATGGCAATTCTAAGGCTAAGTTCAATTCAAAGGCGATTATGAACATTGTGCATGTAAATAACAATGTGTTGACGAATAAGCGTGCCCAAATATTTTTTACAAATTTACATATAAGTATGAACAGACCTAGCGTAATCATCGAATGTCCAACGCCGAAAACTAAATCGTAAATGCCAAGAGGTGAAAATATATTTGAGATAAATACGCCAATAATAATTCCTACGGCAAAACGTGGATTAAAGGCAACTAAATGATTAAACATTTCCGATACTCGGAATTGCACTTCTGTAAACCCGAATGGTGCAACAAGCAAAGTGACAGCAATATACAATGCTGCAATAATACCACTTGCTGCTAAAAATTTTACTTTCATCTATTCATTTCTCCTTAGTTTTTTTTCGTGGGATGGTTACGAACCACGGTGCTTTTACACAAATAAATATTTTAGTATAAAACTAACAAGGAAGTCAAATGTCAAAATAATAAAAGTCATTTATAAAAAGTAAAGTCCAAAATTTTACTTCGCAAAATTGTCATAAAATAATTTGAATGGATGCTAAAATTATTACTTTCATTAAAATGGCGTATTTTAGCGGTTTAAAGCGGCAAATTAAATGAAGAAGTAAAATATTTCGTTAAATATAAAAGTCAGAACATTCATAATGTTGTTGACGAACATCAATAATAACGATAATATAGCGATACGTTCACACTTTGCTTGAGTGAAGTGTGATAGATAATAGAGATAATAGTCGGGGGGATTATTTGTGAAGCGCAATATGAAAAAGCTTTCGTTCCTATTATTTGGGTTAGTATTAATGCTTGCTGCATGTGGTGGCGGTGGTTCAAGTTCAACTGAATCAAAGGGTGACGAGAAGAACAATGCAAGTGAAAGCGGCTCTGCAGATGAAAAAACATATAAAATCGGGATTACTCAAATCGTTGAGCATCCATCGTTAAATGCAGCGACTGAAGGCTTCAAAAAAGCCATTGAAGATTCGGGCTTAAAGGTAGAATATGATTCGCAGATTGCTCAAGGCGATAACAGCTTAAACACAACAATCGCAAATAACCTAGTAAGTGCAAATGTCGACTTAATCTTTGCCAACTCTACACCATCTGCACAGGCAGCAGCTACTGCAACTAGCGATATTCCAGTCATCTTTACTTCCGTAACAGACGCAGTTGGCGCACAATTAATTGCGTCAATGGAAGCACCAGGTAAAAACGTAACAGGAACGATCGATTTGCACCCTGATACAATTACCAAAACGGTGGCCTTATTAAAAGATTTAGGTGCTAAAAACGTTGGTATGGTCTACAACGCTGGTGAGCAAAACTCAGTAGCACAGGTAACTGAAGTGAAAAAGATAATGGGCGAGCAGGGCTTAACAGTAAAAGATGCTTCAGCAGCCACTTCAGCTGATGTCAAACAAGCGGCGGAATCACTAATTGGGAAAGTAGATGCATTCTATATTATTACTGATAATACGGTCGTATCTGCCCTTGAGTCAGTGATTGATGTAGCAGCAGCAAACAAATTACCACTTATTGTGGGTGAACTTGACTCGGTAGCACGTGGCGGTTTAGCTGCATACGGCTTTGAGTACTTTGATATTGGCTATGAAGCTGGCCAAATGGCAGTGAAAATTTTAAAAGGTGAAGCAACACCTGCTGAAACACCAGCTCAATATCCACAAAACTTAAAATTATTAGTAAACAAAAAAGTTGCTGATGCTTTAGGTATTGAGATTAAAGATTCTTGGGGTGCTGAGCTTTTAGAAAAATAATGCTCAAAGTGGCATCATAATTAGGTGAAGCGGGGGAGGCTTGTCCCCGCTTTATCTTCATTTTTTACGATAATTTTAGGAGATGATTCGATTATGTTTACAGCAATATTTGGCTCAGTAGAGCAAGGAATCATCTATGCAATTATGGCACTTGGTGTGTATTTAACATTCCGTGTGTTAGATTTTCCGGATTTAACGGTTGATGGAA
Organism: Lysinibacillus sphaericus OT4b.31; assembly: GCF_000392615.1. Taxonomy (GTDB): domain Bacteria; phylum Bacillota; class Bacilli; order Bacillales_A; family Planococcaceae; genus Lysinibacillus; species Lysinibacillus sphaericus_B. The sequence goes on from NZ_KB933398.1 coordinate 1,002,296, forward strand.
GCTTTGTAACAGGGGCGGCTACAGCAGCGACGATGATTCTGCTAGGCTACCACCCAATCTTAGCGACTTTAGTGGCAATTGTTGCTGGATTTATTGCTGGATGTATGACAGGAATTCTTCACACAAAAGGAAAGATTAACCCACTTTTAGCAGGGATTTTAATGATGATAGCTTTATATTCTATTAACCTACGTATCATGGGGTTAACTGCAGAAAATACGATAGGTCGTCCGAATATTCCACTACTGAACTCAGAAACATTGTTTTCAAAGTTCCAAGTATTTTGGAGTAATTTAGGTATCGATGCTGCATTAAATAACGTATTAAAAGGCATGGGCATTCAGCAAGTACCGTCAACATGGAGTACGCTGATTGTAGTATTTTTCATCACGATTTTAATTAAAATTATTGCAGACTGGTTCTTAAAAACAGAAGTAGGGCTGGCTATCCGAGCAACTGGTGATAATAAACGTATGATTCGTAGTTTCTCTGCGAATACAGATACACTTATTATTCTTGGGCTAGGTCTTTCCAATGCACTTGTCGCATTTTCTGGAGCTTTAATCGCTCAGTATTCAAAGTTCTCTGATGTCAGTATGGGGATAGGGATGATTGTTATCGGTCTTGCCTCTGTTATTATCGGAGAAGCGATTTTTGGAACAAAAACAATTATGCGTACGACTTTGGCTGTTATTGCGGGTGCTATTATTTACCGTATTATTTTAGCGTTAGCATTACGTGTAGATTTCCTTGATTCTGGGGATATGAAATTAATTACAGCAATTATTGTTATTTTAGCGCTGATCGTGCCGCAGTTTGTGGATAAAAACAAAGAGCGAAAACGTAAAGCAAAGCGTGCTGTAGAACGTGCACAAGTAAAAACGGCTGAGCAAGGGGGGAAAGGTCTTGCTTAAATTGGATGGTATTAACAAAGTTTTTAATGAAGGCACACCAGATGAAAAAATCGCACTTGCTGATATCAATCTGCATTTAAAGCCAGGTGATTTCGTCACAATCATTGGTAGTAATGGCGCTGGAAAATCAACAATGATGAATATGATTTCTGGTGCATTAACACCCGACTTCGGTACAGTACGAATTGACAGTACTAATGTAACAGGGTTACCAGAATATAAACGTTCACACTATATTGGTCGTGTATTCCAAGACCCGATGGCGGGCACTGCGCCGACAATGACTATTGAAGAAAATTTGGCACTAGCTTACTCTCGCAATAAAAGCCGGGGCATACGTGTTGGCGTTGATAAAAAACGGCGTGAATTTTTTAAGGAATCATTAGGCATGCTTGGCTTAAATCTAGAAAATCGCTTATCAGCGAAGGTTGGCTTGCTTTCTGGTGGTGAACGTCAAGCGCTGTCTCTTTTAATGGCAACATTCACGAAGCCATCAATCTTGTTGCTAGATGAACATACAGCTGCCCTTGATCCGTCACGTGCGGAGCTAATTACACGCATTACAAAACATCTAGTTGAAAAAGATAACTTAACGACGTTAATGGTAACGCACAACATGCAACAAGCGTTAGACTTAGGAAATCGCCTCATTATGATGGATAAAGGTCAAATTATTTTAGAAGTTGGTGAGGACCGCAAGCATGAACTTACAATTCCAGATTTAATGGCAGAATTCGAACGCATACGTGGAGAGAAGATGAACTCTGACCGCGCACTGCTAGGATAATTTCAACGCCCATACCTCGGTATGGGCGTTTTTGTCGATATTTTGAGAAGTTGGGCGATAAACTCAAAAAGTTGGGTGATAAAAAAGCAAAAGTTATCGATAAAAGCGACGTTTGTTTCGATAAACTATGTAAAATTATCTGATAATTCACTTATAATAAAAGAAAGGAAGGAGGTGAGCGAATGTTATTGAAGCAGCGAGCAAAGTCTTCTAAGCAATTAATGTTAGAGATGATTGAACGAAGATTATCTAAATCTCATGCCAAATACATCTATTTTCATGAACAATTGAATAGAGCACAAGCAGGGTTTGTTGGTGAGCAAAGAGTCGATCAGCAATGGCTTGATATGCATATCAAGCATAAGCATTTTATATTACACGATGTAGAGCTTATAAATGACAGAGGTTTTTCACATCAAATGGATACATTATTTATATGTCAATATTTTATATGTATTATTGAGATTAAGAATATCGTTGGCCAAGTCGAATATATGGAAGATAATCATCAATTTATTAGAATAACTGCTAATGGAAGAGTAGATGGTTTTAAAAATCCATTTGACCAAGTGAAGCGACATGCTAGATTTTTGCGGCAACTTTTTCATGACATCAATGTAAATATCCCAATTGTTTATATGATTGTGTCGGCAAATCCTAATATGATTATGACATCGAATTTGTTGTCAAAGCCGATTATTCACGTTAGCGGATTAGCTGAAAAAATAGAGCAATTATTTCAACGATATCAACAAATTTGTATGGATGAAAAGAGTTTTCATCAATGTTCACACTATGTTCTGGCAATGCACCGGCCAACGCAATGGGTACCAGATGTTGAAATGGATGACTTAAGAAAAGGTGTATTATGTTCACAATGCAACTTTCAGCATGTAATGCACTATCACTTTGGTAAATGGCACTGCGAGGCTTGTCGATGGAACGATAGAGATTCCATACTAACGGCTTTGCATGATTATCTGTTAATTGTAGGGAATACAGTTTCTAATGGTGAATTTAGAGATTTTTTTGGAATCCCTTAAGAAAAGGTGGCTTATTATTTACTAAAACACTTAAAGTTTGAGGTTATGGGTGCAAATAAAAATAGACGATATATTATTCCAGAGAGCGTGTTAGATTATTGATAAGGCGACAAAGAGCTATCAGAGCGGTCAGGTAGTGTCGCATGTAAGATAGATGTCGATATTTTTTTAAAGTTGGGTGATAAACAAACAAAAGTTATCGATAAAATCGAAGTTTGTTGCATAAATAAAGAAATGCTGAAATCCACAAAAAAATCACACTCGCATACAAGCAAGTGTGACGAAAAATCTTATACTAACAAGCCAAACAATTGAAGGTCATTATTAACTTCTTTATAATTGAAGCCAAACTCTTTCATGCGAGCAAGTAGTCCTTCATAGTCGTTTCGGTTGCCGAGTTCAATACCAACTAGTGCAGGTCCACTTTCCTTGTTGTTTTTCTTCGTATATTCAAAAGTGGTAATATCATCATTCGGCCCTAGGACACTTGTTAGAAATTGGCGAAGAGCACCAGCTCGTTGAGGGAAGCTCACAATGAAGTAGTATAGTAAGCCTTCATGAATTAGAGATTTCTCTTTAATCTCTTGCATACGACCGATATCATTGTTGCCGCCACTGATGATGACAACGACTGATTTCCCTTTAATTACTTCTTTATAGTTATCAAGTGCAGCTACTGATAAAGCACCAGCAGGCTCTGCGATAATGGCATGTTTATTATATAAATCTAATATAGTTGTACATACTTTTCCTTCAGGAACCAACACGATGTCGTCTAAATAACGGCGACAAACATCATATGTGTGGTTGCCGACACATTTTACCGCAGCACCATCGACGAATTTGTCGATCCAGTCAAGTGCCACAGCACCACCGTCTGCAAACGCCGCTTTCATACTACCTGCACCAGCAGGTTCAACACCAATAATTTTACTATTTGGAGATAGGTTTTTCACATAGGCAGAGACACCTGACATTAAACCTCCACCGCCGATGCTACCGAATACATAGTCGATTGGCTCCTCCATGTCATTCATGATTTCAACGGCAACAGTTCCTTGGCCTGCAATAACATCAAAATCATCAAATGGGTGGATAAAGATTTTTTCTTGCTCCTCACAGTAAGCGAATGCACTCTCGGCAGAATCATCAAATGTATCACCAGCTAGCATAATTTCTACGTATTCACGACCAAACATACGCACTTGGTCGATTTTTTGTTTTGGTGTTGTTTGAGGCATAAAAATACTCGCCTGTATTTTCAGTTGAGCACAGGCATAAGCAACACCTTGTGCATGATTACCTGCGCTTGCACAGACGACTCCCGCAATACGTGCCTCTTCTTCAATTTTTTTGATTTTATAGTAGGCACCGCGAAGTTTAAATGAGCGTACATGCTGCAAATCCTCGCGCTTAAAATAAATACTAGCACCATACTTCTCTGATAAATAATCGTTTTTTTGTAGTGGCGTATGCACAACTACATCTTTTAAGAAATGATGTGCAATTAAGATATTCTCAACTTGCACAGTTTTAGTTTCAGCAACTTCCATGGCATTCATCCTCCGTTTTACGTATAAAACATTCATTTATGATAGCATATTTTATCAGGTTTTTGTTATTAATTTTTAGTAAATTCTAAATTTTCGGTGTCTATTTTGAGGACACAGTAAATTCAATAAACGTGTATTGTAGAATAATTTATTGTGTTCGAGAATAATTGATTGTTTATCGAGTTTTATTGAACTATCATTACGATGCAAGTTGCGCAGAAAATACCTAACGATCATAAAGAAGAACGCTAAGCATATATTAGACTAGCTTAGCGCAAGTAGGGGGTAAGGTATTGGAAATCATTCATGGAATTCTATCTACATATATGCAATTTTTCGATTGGGAGATGTGGCGGGAAGTTTTAGCTGATCCTGTGTCGTGGGGATTAATATCATCACTAGTGATAATTGAGGGATTGCTATCAGCTGATAATGCGCTCGTACTAGCGGTACTTGTTAAACATTTACCAAATAAGCAACGGAAAAGAGCATTAATGTATGGAATGCTAGGAGCATATTTTTTCCGTTTCTTATTTATTGGAATAGGCGTTTATCTTGTAGAGTTTTGGTATATCAAAGTGTTAGGAGCAATGTATTTAGGTTGGATTTGTATTGCCCATTTCTTAAAAATAGGGGAAGAGGATAGTTTAAAGGAAGTAAAAAAGTCGGGGATAATGGTTCGGTTGTTTGGCGTTTTCTGGGCGACTGTTATTTCTGTAGAACTCATGGATATTGCATTTTCAATCGATTCTATTTTTGCTGCCTTCGCGATATCCGATCAAGTGTGGGTATTATTAGTTGGAGGAATGCTAGGCATTTTAATGATGCGCACAATTGCAGGTGCATTTTTAATCATCATTGAAAAAATACCTGAACTAGAGTCAACGGCATTTATCATTATTGGTATTATTGCACTCAAAATGCTCGTTACCGTATTTGGCGTGCACATTCCGCATTATATGTTTTTTGTCGTATTGCTCATCGCGTTCGTGATGACAATGATTGTGCATGTGGTCAATAAATTAAAAGTGGCTTAATTGAAAAGCGGTTCTGTCCTCATTTACTAAAGAGGACAAAACCGTTTTTTATTTTACATATTGATCGGGGTTAATAATATAGAACCTTTCAACATTGAGCCAGCTTTCGCTCATTGGCTCGCCGTCATCAATGCGTTTTTCTGTTTCTTGCATCATCCAACCTGTTTGAGAGGCATGAGCTTGTAACGCTTTTAATTTATCCATCTTCATTTCACTTATATCTAATTGAATATGTGGTTCACCATTTTTTTCGATTGTATCATTGGCAAAGGCACAGCCTAAAATTTGTGGACGCGCTGCTGTTGGCATGCGACGAACGGCTTCCACTACAGCACGTGCAGTTGCTTCGTGATCTGGATGTACCGCAAAGCCAGGGAGGAAAGTGAAAATAAGTGATGGCATTAATTCTTCAATCAAGCCCTCAACAAGTTTCACCATTTTTTCGTCATCTTCAAACTCGATTGTTTTGTCTCGGAGGCCAAGCATGCGCAAGTCTTGAATACCCATCGCCTCTGCAGCAGCTACAAGCTCCTTGCGACGAATTTCTGGCAATGATTCACGCGTTGCAAATGGTGGATTACCTAAATTACGACCCATCTCACCTAGTGTTAAACAGGCATATGTAACAGGCGTATTCATTTTCTTTGTATAATAAGCTATTGTTCCAGCAACTGAGAAAGCCTCATCATCAGGGTGAGGGTAAACAATTAAAATATGACGCTGTGGTTGTAAATTCAAATAGTCGTCCCCCTTAATAAGTAAATGGCGTTTCGCTAATTTCAAGTGCAATCGCCAATTTGCCAGAGTAGTCTAGTCCAGCCATTAACAAACGGCCTAAATCATCTAATTCATAATGTGTGATGCCTTGGGCGTAAACCCATCCATGGACCATTTTTAAACCAACACGATGCGGTGAATCATCCACCACTTTCGCTAGTTCATAATTGATTTTTGCATTGCGAATAAAAGCACCAGCATTAAAAAAATTTTCGTCATAGTGTGCTGCATAAGAACCGTTTGTCGTCTCAAGATGAATGTAAACGTCTTTATTGGCGAAAGAATTCAATAATTCCTGCAACGTCTCTACCTGTATTTCCTGCATCTTAACACTCCTTTCACGATCGTTTCCCTTTTAAGTATAGTTAAAAAAGGTCACAAAGGGAAATTGAATGCCCTATTATCCATCAAATGATAATTTCTTCTCTGGATGAATCTGTGGTTTCTATATATTAAGATAATTATGTAATTCAATAAAGTTAGTTTTTTTAAGTTCAAATACTTGAATTAATTATATTAATGTAGCAATATAGGACACATGAAAGTTGATTCATATAAATCGAGTCGCTTGTCGCTTCGATTTATATTGTATGCGGTTTCATAATTTATAATGTTGGGAGATTTAAACTATGATTTATGCAAATCCTAATACTCCAGGAGCAGTTGTAAATTTCAAAGAGAAATATGATAACTTTATCGGTGGCGAATGGGTCGCTCCTGTAAAAGGTCAATATTTCGAGAATAAAACACCTGTAACAGGTCAAGTATTCACAAAAGCAGCTCGTTCAACTGTTGAAGATATTGAGTTAGCACTTGATGCGGCACATGCGGCGAAAGATGCATGGGGGAAAACTTCTGCAACAGAACGTGCAGCTATTTTAAATAAAATTGCTGATCGCATTGAAGAGAACTTAGAAATGATTGCTGTCGCAGAAACTTGGGACAACGGTAAAGCCGTGCGTGAAACATTAAATGCTGATATTCCTCTTGCAGCTGACCACTTCCGTTATTTCGCAGGTGCCATCCGTGCGCAAGAAGGACATACAACTCAATTAGATAACGACACAGTCGCTTATCACTTCCAAGAGCCACTAGGTGTAGTTGGTCAAATCATTCCTTGGAATTTCCCAATATTAATGGCAGCTTGGAAAATCGCGCCAGCACTTGCGGCAGGTAACTGTATCGTCATGAAACCCGCTGAGCAAACACCAGTTTCATTATTAGTTTTAATCGAAACAATCCAAGATGTTTTACCAAAAGGTGTACTAAATATCGTGAACGGTTTCGGTGTTGAAGTGGGTAAACCACTTGCAACAAATAAGCGTATCGCTAAAATTGCCTTCACTGGTTCTACTGCTGTTGGTCGTCAAATTATGCAATACGCAACTGAAAACATTATTCCAGTAACATTAGAACTTGGTGGTAAATCACCAAACGTATTTTTTGAAGATGTGATGGCTGCTGATGATGAATATTTAAATAAAGCAATTGAAGGCTTCGTTATGTTCGCTTTAAACTCAGGCGAAATTTGTACTTGTCCTTCTCGTGCTCTTATTCACGAATCCATTTACGATCAATTCATCGAACGTGCTTTAGAACGCGTAAAAGCTATTAAAATCGGTAACCCTCTGGATACAGAAGTGATGATGGGCGCTCAAGCGTCAGAGCAACAAAAACAAAAAATCCTTTCTTATTTACAACTAGGTAAAGAAGAAGGAGCTGAATGTTTAATCGGTGGGGAAGAAAATGTTCTTGACGGTGACCTTGCTGGTGGTAACTACATTAAACCAACAGTATTCAAAGGTCATAATAAAATGCGCATTTTCCAAGAAGAAATTTTTGGTCCAGTACTTGGTGTAACGACATTTAAAGATTTTGATGAAGCAATGGAAATCGCAAATGATACAGAATACGGTTTAGGTGCTGGTGTTTGGTCACGTTCTGGTGACACAGCATACCGCGCTGGTCGCGCTATCCAAGCTGGTCGTGTATGGACTAATACGTATCACCAATATCCAGCTGGTGCTGCATTTGGCGGTTTCAAACTTTCAGGTATCGGCCGTGAAAATCATGCGATGATGCTTGATCACTATCAACAAACCAAATGTATACTAGTTAACTATAAAGAAGAGGCGCAAGGTTTCTTCTGAGTTTAAAGGATGGATAAGTACATGGTAGAACAAGTGATTGCCACTAAAGAGGCTTTAAAATTAATTGAGCTTATTAAGAGTAGACATGGCGCTATCATGTTTTATCAATCTGGCGGCTGCTGTGAAGGCTCTGTACCGATGTGTTATGTAGAAGGAGATTTTAAGCTTGGAGACAACGATATCTATCTTGGTACAATAGGTGACGTTCCTTTCTACATTCACAGGGCACAATATGAGTATTTCAAACATACGCAATTGATTATTGATGCGATGGTAGGTAGAGGTGCAAGTTTTTCTTTAGATAGTGTAGAAGAAATGCATTTTATCACGAAATCAAAAGTGTTCACAGCAGATGAGTATGAAGAAGTTAAGAAACTATTTTAATATAGCAAAGGAAACCACGATTCTCTTTTATGACGGAGAATCGTGGTTTTTTATAGATAATGGGTATGTATCTTCTAAAACCGATGGAGTTTTTGTTCAATTGAATCTAAACGATCATTAACAGACTGTAATTGTTTACACATCTGTTTAAATTGCTGATGTTGATCAAGTGAATTAGACGATTTTAATTGTGCTGCTTCTTCTTCCTCCTGTAAGGCTAATATTGTGGCGAGGGTTGATAGCGAATAACCGAGCGTTAAAACAATTGAAGCGATTACTTCCACTTTAGAGGCGGTTAATTCATCAAAAAGCAATCTTGATTCTTCGGTTGTATCTTCAAGTTTACGTTTTTTCATATTTCTCCCTCCCATATACAGCTAATATATGGTATGTAATGCACTAAGGTATCTTGTCCAAGTTTTTTCTCTGTGCATAAAATTCTTAATTTTCAGTAAATAAAATTGATTTTCCTAGAAAAATATAGGATTATAAAAAGACAAAAAGATAATTTTGAGGAGGAAATGTTGTGAATAAAGAGTTTAAATATTGTAAGGAATCAAGAGTGATGCGGACAAGCCGAGTTTTTCCGAATGATGTTAACAATCATAATACGCTTTTTGGTGGGCGTTTAATGAGTGATATTGACCAAGTAGCCTCAATCTCTGCTGCAAAGCATAGTCGTAAAGATTGCGTCACAGCTTCGACGGATTCTGTGGATTTTTTGCATCCGATTCGCCCGACAGACTCAGTGTATTTCGAATCTTATGTTACATGGACTGGAACTTCTTCAATGGAGGTCTTTGTAAAGGTTATTTCGGAAAATTTAAAAACTGGAGAACGTAAAGTGGCTGCAACTGCTTTATTAACCTTTGTGGCATTAGATGAAAATAATCGACCAGCAGCAGTTCCGCGCGTTATACCTGAAACTGTTGAAGAGACGAAATTACATGAAACTGCGTCTGAACGGGCAAAGGCACGAACTGAGCGTAAAAAAGAAAGTAAGGCCATGGCTCGTTTTATTTCAATGAACGATCCATGGGATTATCGGCTCGAACTGATGGAGAACTACATGTAAAAAGGCATCTGATTAGTATTAAGATTCACTAATCAGATGCCTTTTTGTTTTGTTATATTGATGAGTTAGCCATTATAGTTTAAAAATATGTGCGCTTATGAATCAGATTTCAGTTACTGTTACTTCTGGTGCGCCGAAGCGTGATTTTGCACCATGCATAACTGGACCAACATAGTCATTTAACGCCCAACCATGAGCAATTGCAGCTGATACGAATTCTTTAGCTTCAATAACAGCTTCTTTTACAGATAGACCGTTTGCTAGGTTCGCTGTAACAGAAGCAGCAAACGTACAACCTGCTCCGTGATTAAAAGTGGAAGCTACTTTTTCCGATTCCAACAAGTAGAATGTAGTGCCATCGAAGAATAAGTCTGTAGCTTTTTCAGTCGCTAATGCTTTACCACCTTTTATCACGACAGCTTTAGCACCTAGTTCGTTAATTTTACGAGCAGCTACTTTCATGTCCTCGATTGTTTTTGGTGTACCAGTACCAGCTAATTGACCAGCTTCGAAAAGATTTGGTGTTGTGACAGCAGCAAGTGGTAATAGATGTTGAATCATGGCATCTGTGTTACCAGGGTTTAACACCTCATCATCTCCTTTACATACCATAACTGGGTCAATGACAACGTTTGAAGTGCCAGACTTTGCAATAGCGTCGCCAGCAATACGAATGATTTCTTCTGTTGAAAGCATCCCTGTTTTCACAGCATCAATGCCTGTCGATAGTGCTGTATCAATTTGTTTTTGTAAGAGCTCTGTTGGTAGTGGTGTAACATTGTGTGTCCAACCGTTTGGCTCCATTGTTACGACTACTGTTAGTGCAACCATACCGTATGTGCCATGTTCTTGGAATGTTTTAAGATCGGCTTGCATACCTGCGCCGCCTGATGTATCTGAACCTGCAATTGTTAATGTTTTTTTTAGAGCCATGTGAAAGATCTCCTTTATAATAAAAGTTTAAAGTTACCGTCTAGTATAGTCTGATTCTGATTCTATAAAAATAGTCAGAAATCAATATTTTTATAAGGTCAGCTTTATCTTAAACTTGAATTAGGCATTATTTTTTTGTACGGTTGTAATATAAAGAAAGGGGCTTTTATTTGCAATGAAACAAGTTTTCCCGAATGATTGGCAAACAATACTTGCTGATGAATTAGAAAAACCATATTATCAAGCACTCCGTCAATTTGTAGCATTCGAAAATTCAACCCAAACAATATATCCACCGTTGAACGATGTTATGAATGCGTTTTATACCACAGCTTATCGTGATGTGAAGGTCGTGATTTTAGGACAAGATCCTTATCATGGTCCCAACCAAGCACATGGTTTAAGTTTTTCTGTGAAGCCAGGTATTTCACATCCACCAAGTTTACGTAATATGTTACAAGAATTACAGGACGATATGGGTTGTCCCATTCCACAGGATGGCACGTTAACAAAATGGGCACAACAGGGTGTTATGCTCTTGAATACAGTTTTAACAGTACGGGCAGGTCAGGCGAATTCCCATAAGGAGCAAGGATGGGAGCAATTTACAGATGCAGTGATTGAAAAACTAGCATCAAGACAAAAGCCAATTATTTTTGTGCTATGGGGTAAACCAGCGCAGCGAAAAAAACAATTAATTTGTAATTATTCAACTCCCCATATCATCTTAGAAGCACCACATCCGAGTCCACTAAGTGCATACCGTGGTTTTTTTGGGAGTAAGCCCTATTCCAGGGTAAATGAACAACTAGTAGCGTGGGGGGAGAAACCAATCGACTGGTGTTTAGTGTAGATTGGCACAAATCGTTTACTTTATACACATTAAAAATCATGGTACAGTTAATATAGAAGAAAGAGAGGGACAACGATGCAGGTGAATTGTTTCAAATGTCAATATTTTAAAGTAACATGGGACCCGCAAACACCACGAGCCTGTGTGGCATACGGCTTTAAGACAAAACAAATACCATCCGTTGTTGTCAAACAATCCTCTGGAATGAACTGCTTAAAATTTGTGCCAAAAGAAGAAAGTGGGAGAGCGCAATGATTTCTTATCAAGCCGTACTACAGCAACTTGAAAAACAATTAGCCGATGCAAAAAATGCAGCAAGTGAACAACAAATACGTGAGACACTAACGGCTATTCGTGCGTTATGTGATGTAGTGTTAGATCTTCCTGCAGAAGCTCCAAAGGCACCAACAAAACATTTGCCACAAATGTTAGCTACGGGGTCTACACCATCGAGCATATACACAGCGAAGATTGAAGAGGATGACGGTGCAAACGGCGATTCGATTTTTGATTTTTAAGCCAAGATAATGAACAATTGGGTTTTACTTAAAGTGTTAAGGAAACTCAAATATGAGACTATCGAGTAAATAAAAGGCAGGGTAAACGACATGAAAAGATTTATTGTCACAGGCGCACTTCACGGCTTTTTAGCAGTAGCATTTGGTGCATTCGGTGCACATGCATTAAAAGAAAGATTAGACGATTATGGCCAAGGTATTTGGGAAACGGCAGTACAATACCAAATGTTTCATGCGACAGGCTTACTTGTGATTGGTCTATTAATGAGCACAAAATTACTAGGTGAAGTAAAACAATTAAATGTAGCTGGTATCTTCTTTAACTTAGGTATAGTCTTCTTTTCCGGCAGCCTATATGTGTTAGCATTAAGCGGCATAAAAGTGTTAGGTGCTATTACACCAATTGGTGGGGTGCTATTTTTAACAGGATGGGTACTTATTATACTAACAGTCCTTAAACAAGCAAGATAACAATTTCAATCACTCCCTCACATAAAAATGTAAGGGAGTATTTTGCTTTTATTGGTCATTACTTGGGTAACCGGTAGAACCGCACGGGTGTATCAATATCAAAAAATTAGCCAATCACTCTCCTCTCTATACTAGATACATATTAAATTCAATTCCTATTGTTTTTGTAAGGATTTATGAGGTACACTATGATTACCAGAAAAATTCGACAATAAGAAAATGGGGAGATGCTATATGGAAAGATTATTTACATTACTCGATGAAAACTATGAAGAAATAGTAGCAATCCGTCGTCATTTACATGAGTATCCTGAGTTATCTTTTGAAGAAGTGGAAACACCAGCATATATTGCTGCTTTTCATAAAGCATTAGGGCATGAGGTACGCGAGCAGGTGGGAGAACGTGGCGTTGTTGCTACATTGTATGGTGCGAAACCAGGAAAAACGGTGGCGCTACGTGCGGATTTTGATGCATTGGCGATTCAGGAGGAAAATGAAGTTCCTTATAAGTCAAAGATAGCTGGTAAAATGCATGCATGTGGACATGATGGACATACAGCTACTTTGCTTGGGCTCGCAAAGGCGTTAAATGCCATGAAGGGTGAGCTTGCCGGTAATGTGGTGTTTATTCATCAGTACGCGGAGGAAATTGCACCGGGTGGGGCCAAACCGATGATTGAAGATGGTTGTTTAGACGGAGTAGACGTGATTTTTGGTACACATTTATGGGCGCCAACACCGCTCGGTGATATATTGGTGCGCGATGGTGCTATTATGGCCGCTGCCGATAAGGCGGAAATCCTTATTCAAGGAAAAGGTGGTCATGGTGCGGAGCCACATCATTCAATTGATGCTGTTGTGCTTGCTTCACAGTTTGTCATCAATGCTCAGCAACTTGTCTCTCGCCGTATTGATCCATTAAAATCTGCAGTTTTAACAATTGGTCATTTTGAAGCGATTAACCCGTTCAATGTCATTGCAGAACGAGTTGCATTGACGGGGACAGTTCGTACATTTGAGGAGCAGGTACGTACGCAAATGGAACAGGAGTTGGAGACTGTATTAAAGGCGACTTGCCTTGCCTTTGGTGCAAGCTATGAATATCGTTATACTAGAGGTTATCCACCTGTCTATAACCATGTAAAAGAAACAGCATTTGTTGCACAGCTTGCAGTTGATGTACCGGGGGTTGAAAATGTCATTACATGTCCACCATTCATGATAGGTGAAGACTTTGCATATTATCTCGAAAAAGTACCAGGTACATTTTTCTTCACAGGTGCAAAAAAGCCTGAGTGGGATACAGCCTATCCACATCATCATGCACGTTTTGATTTTGACGAACGTGCAATGTTAATTGCGGCAAAAACATTAGGAAAAGCAACATTGCAATATTTACAAAATCATCATTAAAAAATGAGCTGTCCAATTTTATGGACAGCTTATTTTTTTGTTATGGATTTTGGTTAAAATAAGACATTTCCTCATCATATTCGGCAAAGTCAAAATAAATCATTGGGAATAAGAACCGGTGATTGGATTTCAGCTCACGTAATATCACATGATCCCGTCCAGCAGCTTCTACCACACCTCGTACTGTTTTCGTGTTCTTTCCTTGTTCTACAGCATGCTCAAAAGAAAAGTGGAAAGTTCCAGGCTTACCGCGATTCAATCGTAAAATGTTTTCGATATACGATTCTTCACGTCCGGGTGGCCGTCCGCTTGGAAGCGTCACTGCTGGAGGTGTCATTTGTTGCTGAGGTGTCGGTGTCCAATAGTAAGGCATCATAAGTAACAACCTTCTTTCAATTAAATTTGTGGACAATCACTTTCAGTTGGTGAGAAAAAGCAATGCGATTTAAAACGACCTGTGTTCCATTGACCGTACCATTGCGCAGGGCAGTCACCCGGTGGCATGAAAAACCAAAGAGAGCGGGTAGATGGATGAAATCTTTCACCTTGAATAACTCTTTTCGCTAATTTGAGATCTTGTGACCGTGCACGTTGATAAAAATAGCCCTTTGTTGTTGCCTCAAAGCCTCCAGGACGCTGAAAAACCATTTGCTCAAGCGTTCGAATATCACCAAAATCAAGACAATCTGCTCGGACACGATTGACGCCAACATTGCCGACCATGAGCATACCTAAATCTCCGTCACCTTCTGCTTCGGCACGCATTAGCCTTGCGAGCAGAGCTGTCTGTGCATCATTCGTCTTTATAACAGCGATTTTCATACCTCCTCGCAGACAGTATATGCATGAAGGTATTGTAGACATGTTTGATTTTGATGAGAAAGAAATTCACCTTTTGAAAATATTAAGCATATATTAGTAATAACGAGTGGTCTGTAATACAGGGTAGGGATGTCCACAGTAAGCGATTTTTTTGATATAGGGGTAAATATAGAGTAAGAAGATGTTTGGGGAAACCGGAGATAGTTTGCATGTGTATTGAATACATGTGAGGTGACAGAGAGATGGGGATTGGTATATGGGTTGGTATTTTAATAAGTGCTGTGCTGGCTTTTTTGCTCGGCGGTTTTTACGGCCAGCCACTCCATTGGTATCTATTCATTCTAATCATTGTCGTGGGCTTTTTCATTCATACGATTATTTTAATTTTGAAAGTAAAGAATGAAAGTTCATGACATACCGTGTAAGGAATGAATGTCTTATTTATGAGACAATCCCCTTTGTGTACCCAAGGAAAAAGAAAGCGAAAAAGTGCCATCGTAGAGGGATGGCTCTTTTTTGTTTTTTGTTATTTGTGATGAAGATTTGGAAATATCAATATTTTGTAAGTATATTGAAAATGTATTGTGACATACTAATGTGGGATTTATCATTGCTTTCATGAAGGAGTGTTACAATGCGTATTATTGGTATGTTTGTAGCAATTTTCGTAAGTGCATTCATAGCCATTGGAATAGCAGAGTACTACCATCAACCGTATAGTTGGTATTTAATTATTCTAATGGTACTTACGGGATTTTTTATCCATACAATTATTTTAATCTTAGAATCGGAGAACGGTGAGGAAAACGGAGCCTAAACCTAAAAAATGCGAGCCCACTTATATGGACTCGCACTTTCATTTAGCGATTGTCGTGCAGTACGCTTGATGCATGGTTAACGCTCACAGCAAAATGTTCTTTTGCTGCAAGAGACTAGCAGAAGCGTAAAGACGTGACATTCTTTTCGACAAGCACTTTTCTAATTATACAGTTAAGAATTTCACTAATTTTTCGTTATCAAGTAAGTTACCAACGAAGAATGCACCAAATTCGCCATAGCGAGCAGAAACTTCGTCAAAGCGCATTTCATATACTAATTTTTTAAATTGTAATACGTCGTCTGCGAATAATGTTACGCCCCATTCGTGATCGTCGAAGCCAACAGAACCAGTGATGATTTGTTTTACTTTACCAGCATAGCCTCGGCCAATCATACCGTGAGAACGCATTAACGATTTGCGATCGTCCATTGAAAGCATATACCAATTATCATCGCCCTGGCGACGCTTGTCCATTGGGTAGAAGCAGACATATTTAGAACGTGGAAGTTCAGGATATAGTCGTGCACGTACATGTGGATTTTGGTATGGGTCTTCATTTGACTCCCCAGCTAAGTAGTTTGAAAGCTCCACAACAGATACATAAGAATATGTAGGAATTGTAAAATCAGCAATTGCTAATTTGTTAAATTCAGCTTCAATCTCTTGTAGCTCATCCATTGTTTCACGTAATGTCATAATCATAAAGTCAGCTTTTTGACCTACAATTGCGTAAAATGCATGAGCACCTGTTTTAGCAACATCTGCATCATTCAATTTGTCTAAATAAGCAATAAATTCTTCAACTGCTGCTTGACGTTCTTCAGTAGAAACTAGTTTCCATGAAGCCCAGTCAATTGAGCGGAAATCGTGTAAAGCGTACCAACCATCTAAAGTAATTGCTGCTTCATTCATTATTCAAACACTCCTTCATAAATGAAAATCATTCACATTTAGTTTATCACAGTTTGCTCCAAATCCCTAAGTTCATGATAGCGATTTCACTAATTTGACACCTTCAATAGATAATGTATGCTAAAGAGAAGAGATGTAAATAGAGGAGCACTACAAAATGAACAGTATTTTACAACAACCGATTTGGCGTTTCTACGATCAATCCATCAGCATGAAAAATAACTCGCCACTTGAATCTTTTGCAACAGATGATACTTTATGTCAACTGGTGGGACAACTTGTATCTCCACCAACTATACGTACATGGGTACATGACGCTGCAGTTGTACTTGGTATTCAAGATCATCGTTTACCATATGTGCAACAAGGCATGACATTGCTCGAAGCGCGGGGCTATCATCCGATTGTTCGTAATTCTGGTGGTCTAGCAGTTGTTCTTGATGCAGGTGTCCTTAATATTTCAATTGTTTTATCAGAACAAACAGAAGCGCTGAGCATTGATGCTGGCTACGATGTCATGGTTGCGCTTGTGAAAGCATTATTCCCCGAAGTAGCCGATAAAATTGAAGCCTATGAAATTGTGGGGTCCTATTGTCCAGGTTCCTATGATTTAAGTATGCAAGGGAGAAAATTTGCCGGTATTTCGCAGAGACGTTTACGGCAAGGTGTTGCCGTGCAAATTTATTTATGTATTGAAGGGAGCGGTGCAAAACGAGCGGCCCTTATTCGCGATTTTTATGAGGAAAGCTTACAGGGCGAGGAAACAAAATTTACGTATCCCCAAATTGTGCCCACAGTTATGGCCTCATTAAGCGAACTAGTGGATGCATCATTAACCGTTGACACTGTTGTTATTCGTTTACAACAAGTACTTCACGGTTTAGCCCATGAAGTTCATATGGCACCCTTTCACGATGAAGAATTAGCGTTATATTCATTTTATTTACAACGTGTTTTACAACGAAATGCAAAAATGCTAGAACCAAAGTAAATGGGTAACTAGCATGTCTCCATAAAAAAAGGCGATGTTGCTAACTAAGCACATCGCCATTTTCGTTTTGATACGGACTACTCGTAACGAGATTTCCGTTTTTCTCCATTTTGAAAACAGGAGCAATGTATTCTTCCTCTTCATCTAGTGTTACGAGTCGTCTAGCTCGGTTCATAATTTGCACAAATTGCTCATAATCTCTACGAATGGATCTGTTTTCTTCTTCTAACTGTGTAATGGTCTTCTCTAGTTTTTTATTTTTCTCAGATGTTACGTGTACAAGTTGTCTCCATTTCGAAGACTCATTACCTATTTCACCAGAATGTTGTAAACGTAGCAAGTACGCTATAACAATATCAAGAGATAGTGCTGATAAAGGAATGGACTTGCTTTCTGTATCACTACCACTTACTGCAAAAATATTAGAGGAACGACGTCTTGCAGGAGCGCCTAACACTCGCATTCTCTCTTTTCTTTCTTTTTTTGCATCTGCTAATTGTTCCTCATAAGTCTTACGAACAACAGCATTCCAACGGAAACCACATGCAGCAGCAGTACGGTTCAGTGCATCACCAGCTTCTTCAAAGGCATTTAACTGTGTACTTCCTTCTGTAACATGACGAATTACCGCCTCTGCTAACAATTCATCATTTTCTTCTAACCAAGCATCTTGTCTTATTTTACTCATTTTAAAACCTCCCACCTTAATTTGGTACTACTTATTTATCTCTAGCATGACCAATCTTTTAACCTTTTATTCATCTATGTGGGAGGAATTATGCTTGAATACAAGGTGAAAAATGCGATACAATACCCGATGTAGGTTTGTGCGTATGCTACATACTTAAATATGTGAAGGTCATACGTACATTAGAATCGTTTATTTTTGAAAAAATACTATATAGAAAGGGTTGTTGACAAAATGGCAAACGAATTTAAAGTTTGCGATGAATGTCAGGCCGTTAACTTAAAAACCTTAATTCCAAAATTAAAGGAAATCGATCCTGATGCAACCATCGAAATTGGCTGTCATTCTTATTGTGGCCCAGGTCGTAAAAAAACATTTACCTTTGTAAATAGTCGCCCTGTAGCTGCACTCACTGAAGAAGAGCTAATGGAAAAAGTTTTAGTGAAATTGAAAAGTAAGTAATAAGAAGCTATCTTCACATTGTTGAAGGTAGTTTTTTGTATAATGGTAAATATTAATAAAGTCCAGGTATTTGCGCCGCATATGGATGTAGCGGTGATGAATACGCCTAGCTATTAGGTCGATAGAAACCTAAAATAAGTCAATAATACGTTGAATTAGGTTGATAGTCGCTATAATTACAGAGTAATGTATATGCTAGTCCTACAAGTATTGCATATAATAGAAGAAATACGAAATGGGAGGTGCTGTACAAATGACACATTATGCAAACGCAAAATTGCAAGAAGAGAAAGTATTCAAGGATCCAGTTCATCGTTATGTACACGTACGAGACCAAGTAATTTGGGATTTAGTGGGTACAAGAGAATTCCAACGATTGCGCAGAATTCGCCAGCTCGGTACAACGTTTTTAGTATTCCATGGAGCAGAGCATAGCCGTTTCAGTCACTCACTGGGTGTTTATGAAATTGTGCGCCGCATTGTTGATGATATTTTTACAGGTCGCCCAGAATGGGATGAAAGCGAACGATTGCTTGTACTTTGTGCAGCCCTTTTACATGATTTAGGGCACGGTCCTTTCTCACATGCTTTTGAAAATGTCTTTGAGCTTGATCATGAATTCTTTACAAGGCAAATATTACTTGGTGATACAGAAGTCAATGCCGTGCTGAAAAAAGTTGCACTAGACTTCCCAGAAAAAGTTTCACAAGTAATTGAAAAAACTTATCCAAATAAGCAAGTCGTAAGTTTAATTTCTAGTCAAATAGATGCCGACCGTATGGATTACCTACAACGAGACGCCTATTTTACAGGTGTGAGCTATGGCCATTTCGATATGGAGCGTATTTTACGGGTAATGCGCCCTCGCAAAAATCAGGTAGTGATAAAAGCGACCGGCATGCATGCGGTAGAGGATTACATTATGAGTCGCTATCAAATGTACTTACAAATTTATTTCCATCCTGTATCACGTAGCGCGGAGGTTATATTAAATAATATTTTAAAAAGAGCTAAACAATTAAGTATGGTAGGCTACAAGTTTAAGCACGAACCTACACACTTTTTGGCTTTTTTCCGTAACACGATTACGTTGGAGGACTATTTAGCACTAGATGAAAGTATCCTTTTTACTTATTTTCAATTATGGATGCAAGAGGAAGATGCTATTTTAAGTGACTTAAGTCGTCGTTTTGTAAATCGCAAGTTATTTCAATACATCGATTTAGATCCCGGCGTTGAATTGGACAAATACCAAAAGCTACAAGAGTTATTTAAGCAAGCTGACTTAAATCCCGACTACTATCTTGTGCATGATACTACCGCCGACTTGCCTTATGATTTTTATCGACCAGGAGAGGAAGAAGTACGTGTCCCCATTTTTCTAGAAATGAAAAATGGCGAGTTACGTGAACTCTCACGTGAATCCATAATTGTGGATTCTATTTCTGGGCGTATGAAACGCGATCATAAAGTATACTTTCCACTAGATTTCTTAGAGGATAGTAGTACAAATTCGATTGTGAAGAAACAAATATTGACACTCTTACAAGGTCGATGAAATATTTGTGATGACAAAAAAAATTTTTTTAATAAAGAATGAATATTAGATAGAAGACGATAAATTACTCATAGTCATATATTAATGATAAAAAAGCACTAAACCTACTCGGAGTGAGGACTGGATTAGTGCTTTTTGTAATGTATAAAAACACGTCAACCGGAAGAATTACAAATTACTATAGGGATTTGTTAACGAAAATTATGGAATTGTTTAGAATTTGTTCAGTACTGTTTACTATAATGTATCTAAAATCTAAAAGGGGGTGAGGTCAATTATAAAAGGCGTCACACCAGTTATTTTGGATACATGCAATTGTGTACATACACAATAAGAAGTCACCATGATAGTCTACCGCGTGTAGTATTGTTTTTGATGTATTCGCCATGACGACAAGTTATTTGGAGGGAAGAGGGACAAACCTAATGTTTGTAGCATACCTTTCCTAGATTTAGAAAGGATGCATGTCGTCAACAAACACCTACAGGTAACTCTCTGAACTTAAAAAGGAGAGAAACATGAAGAAAATAAATTTAGCAATCATCACAATGTTGCTCGTATTCCAAACGGTGCTATCACCAATTTCAGTGTTTGCGGAAGAACTAAATCCTCCAGCAACAACTGATCTGGTACCTGAAGAAACAGCGACACCAGAAAGTGGGGCACCTACACCTACCACTGGAGGCACTAGTACTAGTGAAGGGACAGTAGAGGAAGAGGTTACAGGTGAACAAACACCAGGACAGCCGGATGGTTCAACTTCAATTGATTCTGAGACAAATGGTAATGGTGAAGCAACAACTGAGGGAGAGGACACTGTAACAGAAGAGAACGACCCAACAACAGAGGGTGCGGCTAAAGATGCAATTTTACCAAATCCTCCAGATGTGCCAGCGATATTAAATGCTGGTGTACCACAGGAAATACCAGTATCTGCAGTAGATTTTGAAATGCTAATTAATGGAGAAATGGTCACAGCGCCATCTTATGACAAAGAACTCCAACAGGGTCAAACAGCAACAATTACATTTACATTTACAGCAAACTTAGAGAATACGCATGCAGCGGGAGATTATTTTACGTTTGATTTACCAGCGTCTATTATAGACTACCAAAAAAACTTCCAAGGATTTAAGTCGGCAGGTCCAAATAATCCGGCGTTTTCTTACACAACAGTTGGTCAAACAGTAACTGTTAAATTAGATGAAACCATTACTGATCCAAACTTAATAGGTAGTGATGTAAAGCTTATTGCCACATTTGAATCAGGCTTTAATCTATATGATGATAGCTTAGAGCAAGAAGTAGTCATTCCTGATGGTAAAGGTGGAGAGGAAACCGTTACAATTACATTCCTTCCATCAACAAGCAATCAGAAGATTTCAAAAGAAAGTAAAGGTGTTAAATCAGTAAACGGTGAAAGAATCATCGATTGGGAAGTTTGGGTTAACCGAGCTGGCAAGGACTTAAATGGTGCTACTCTAACAGATAATACGAGTGTTAGCAATAGCGCTATGCATGAAGTTATACTAGGCTCTGTTCAAGTGACTCAATACGAAATAGGTTTAAATGGATATAAAGAGGATACAGCAAATCCTACTTACCTAGAAAATGCTAACTTCGCTGATATTTCATTAAATGGTAAATATGCATATAAAGTGAACTATCAAACAAAAGTAATTGAGACTAATCCAGAGGGAGAAAAATCTTTTAATAATACTGTTACATTAAATAATGGTAGTGATTCAGAAACTTCGGATGTTGCCACACAGAAGATCAAATACGGTGATGCACTTAAGAAAAGTCTAGTATCAGGGGATAACTACAAATCTTCATGGGAAATTAAATACAACTATAATGAAGTGAAGATAGACAATCCTGTTATTGTAGACACACTGCCAGGTGCACATAAAATTGATACAGATACTATTTTAGTTTACAAAGTGCAGGTAGATGAATATGGCAATGAAATAGGAACACCTATTGAATTTAGTAATTACTCCGTCAATAAGATTTCAGATGGCTTCGAGCTAAAATTTGATGACTCAGTAACAGAAGCCTATAAAATCAAGTATGATGCTTACTATACTAAAGATTTCTACACAGGGACTGGGGAATCGCTAACGAACACAGTGACAAATGGAACGATTACAAAAACAGCTCCTCACACAATGACAGAAAACATTTTAAGAAAATCACGTTCCATAAACTTTGACACAAAAGAAATTACTTGGACGATTACAGTAAAAGCCGATAATAAAGCTATTAACGGATTGAAAATCGCCGATACGTTTGAAACAGCTAATAAAAAAGGTAAGCATACACTTGTTGGTGGAGTCCATGATATTACTATAAACAATATGACGGGGCACACTATTGCGCTTATCGATGAACATGACTTAAGCAAAGGGTTCACTTTAACAGATGGTACTATTGCAAAAGGTCAAACAGCGACAATTACCTATAAAACATCATTTGCTATTGCAGATGACGGCTCTGTTGTAGATGGTGGATACGGTAATACAGCTACAGCTAAGTGGACTAGTGACGAGACATATGAAATCACTAAAGAAGCTGATTATACACCAGCCACTACAACTCAAAATAATGGTAGCAAGTCAGGGGAATTCAACTATTTAGATCAAGAATTCACTTGGGAAGTTAAAGTGAACATTAATAAGAAAGATATTAATGGAGCGCTATTAACCGATGTGCTAGGTGATGGGCATGAAATCAACGATACGTCATTTACTGTCTATCATTATACGCTTACAACAGGTGATGATAATGCTGGGACTAGAGGAGACATATTAGACTCTAGTAAGTATGACTTAACGGTGGCACAAGATAAAAAGGGTTACACGCTAAGATTCAAAGGTTTAGATGCAGCAACAAATAATAATGTGTACCTTATAGAGTATAAAACAAAGGATTCCAATCATATTGTAGGCATTGAATCGAATAATGCTAATGAAAAAGGTGACACTTATACCAATACAGCTAAATTTAAAACATTGGGCGAGACGAAAACTTATGAACTAACAGCATCAGTTAAGGTCGATGTAGCGAATGATTTATTATCGAAGAATATCACATCGTCAGGTAATAATAGTAATCAAACAATTACTTGGAAAATAGATGTAAATAAATCACATTCTACTTTAAAAAATGTTGTCTTAACAGATACACCATCTGGTAATTTAATGCTTATTCCAGATTCTATTCAGATTCGACCTTATGTTGTGAATGCAACAGGTATCTCTGAAGGGGCATCTTCGACTTGGAAAAACCCATCCGAGTTTGGTGTAACAGTAGATTACGATAAAGTGACTGGTGGCTTTTCACTTAACTTTGGTGACCTAACGAAAAAAGGCTACCAAGTCCAGTACAAAACAATCGGATTAGGTCAAAATGGTCAAGCGTTTAGCAATAGTGCGAAAATAACGTTTAATGATGCTACAAGTAAAAACCAAGAAACAGGATCAGGTGAACAGAATACTTTCAGTTTCAGTAGCTCAGATACCGACTTCCAATTAACAAAAGGAAACGCAAAATTTAAAAAAATAGGTTTTAATCCATCAACAGGTGAAAAACATGCACTTGCTGGCGTAGAGTTTGAATTAACCAAAAAAGTTGGAAGTAATGTATATGTTATTGCTAAAGCTACTTCTGGTGTTGATGGTTACTTTGAATTCAATTCCATTAATTACGGCACATACTATGTGAGAGAGGTTGCGGCACCTGATGGTTATTCGAAAATGGACGATCAATTATTTAAATTAGATGCAACTACTGACACCATTTTAGTACCAGATAAAGGAACTGAAGTAGAAAATGTTAAAGTTGTTAATTCTGGAGAGATGTGTCCAAACTTTACACTAACTATCAAAGATATTGATGGTGAGCTTGTTGTTAATAAAGAAATCACATTACAAGATGATAAGGGCAATGTGAAATTTACAGGTACAACAATTAGCGAGGGGAAAGTAATTATCCCACGTGAAGGTTCTAAGGCAGTTAAAGCAGGTTCATATAAAGTATTTGATGGTACTGAAGAACTTGGAAATGTGACTGTGAAATACGGTAAAAATGAATGCCATGCTGAATTACAGCCTACTAATTCATGCACACAATTCACAATTACATTAAAAGACAAGGATGATAATCTACGTGTAAATGTAGCAGTGACATTAAAGGATAAGGCAGGAAATGAGATTATCTCAACAACAACTGACGAGAACGGAAAATTTAAAGTTCTACCAAATATTCCATCAGGAAAGTACGATCTTTATGAAGGCAAACAATTCCTTAGCGAAGTAGTAGTTAGTTATAAAAATGGTTGTGAAACAGAAGTAAAACAAGCACCTACATGCCCTGTATTTACATTAACTGTGAATGATGTAGATGGTAAACCACGTGAAGGTGTGACTGTTACAATTAAAAATGTAGATACGAATACTAATATTACACAAACTATCAACCCTACTGATAAAGAGGGAAAAGTGAAAATTACTAATCTGGAACCAGGAAAATATGTGGTCTATGATGGGGCAAAAGAAGTTGGAGAGTTTACAGTAACTACAGATTGTGAAGCAACAGTCCAACCAGTGCCAGCATGTCCACAATTTACATTAACGGTGAAACATGAAAATGGTAATGTACGCGCTAACGTTAACAATATAACAATAAAAGATAAAACGGGCGCAACTATTGCTACAAACAAAACGACAAATGAATTAGGTCAAATTAATATTCCTTCTACAGATATTCCATCTGGTGAGTACAATGTATATCAAGGTGAATTATTCATTGGCCAAATAACAGTTCAGTATTCAGTAAATTGTGAGGCAGAAGTAGTAGCAGCACCTACATGTCCATCATTTACATTAACAGTGCAAACTGAATTTGGAACACCACTTGCGAATGCAAAGATAACAATAAAAGACGCAGCTAGTAACAGTATTAAAGATGCAGACAACAATGAAATTCTAACAACTAGTGTAGCAGGAACAATTGTCTTACCAAACAAAGCCATTAAACAAGGTACGTACTATGTATATGAGGGAAGTCGTTTAATTGGCTCGTTTACAGTAAAAGATACATGTTCAGCACTAGTAAAACCTACATCAACAGGTGGTGGTTGGACGCCAGACCCAGAAAAGCCAGTAGATCCAAGCAAACCAACACCAGATCCGGAGAAGCCAGTAGATCCAAGTAAGCCAACACCAGATCCGGAGCAACCAGTAGATCCAGAAAAGCCAACACCGGAATCGGAGAAACCAGTTGACCCAGAAAAGCCAGTGACACCTGGAAAACCAGAAACGTCTAAACCATCTGTACAAGATGTCATTGACCAAGGGAAAAACTTACCGCCATATAATCCTTCTACGGCAACTAAAGACACGTTAGATGAGTATAAGGATTTCCTCAATAAATTTAATAATTTACCTAAAGAGGAACAGGCAGTAGTAGCACAGTCTCTTGATATTGACAAGATCAAAGCGGCTGCTAAACAATTGGAAGCGCAATTAAATACGAAAGGCAAGCTTCCACAAACAGATGGAGCAGATCAAAAAGTCCTAACACTAATTGGTTTACTTCTCGTTTTAGGTGCAGTGTTCTTCTTGCGTCGTCGCACTGCTGGAATGAAATAATTCTGCATAAGAAACCCCAAGATTTTACAGTCTTGGGGTTTTTTCTATAGGTATTGTTAGATTATTGTCATTAGAACGACTCTGATAGTTTTGACGATGCTTCGTCGAAAGGATATTGCTCTATATAGTCGGCTTGAACTGCAAGTCGTTTTGTACCATTATCAGCACATGTAATGAGAGTCAAAATAGTTTTATCAGGAATATCATCAATAACGAAAACATCTGTAGCTGAGATGATTTCCTTTGTAGTTAATTTATATTCATAAACATTCGTTAAATCTGATAAATAAATCGTATCGCCGACTTTAGCATTGTACAATGGGCTGAATAAAATATCCTTTTCTTCAAAGTAATGGCCTGCTAATGCATAGTTCCCTTTTCCGAGCTTTTGATTAGGCTTCATAGTTCCTGCGCCAACAGCAAGTGAGACATTACCAACACCTTTGACGATAGGCAGTTGCATTCCAACACTTGGTACAGCAATACTACCAATGACAGGCATTTTATCTAACTTCGTTTGAGCCTTTAAAACCTCACCAATGGAAAGAGATTGCACCGCTTCAAATTCAAAATCTGCAGTTGCATTTTTGTTTTCTTCAATATCTTCAGTGCTGTAATCAGTTGTAGTTAATTGTTCGCTCAAATGAGCAATAATAGCATTTTGTATAGGATTAATAAATATCAGTAGAAGGCCGATGATTAGCATACAAATCAGGAGTGTCAGTTTAAGTTTCTTCATTAAAATGGTCACCTCCAAGTGTGTTTTATGTAATGAAGAGCAAACACCGCTGATAGGTCTAAGGAAAGCGCCAATAAGAGTATAACTTCGCTGATAGAACCTAACTTTGCGCTGACAGTCTTCAGTGGATTTTAAAAAAGGAAAGCGCGTTAAGTTGCTCTACCCGTATCACTTATTATTTATCGCTAAAGCGAACGCCTGCAACGCCAATATGGTTTTTAGACATTTCTTCGATGAAAACTGTCACGGTTTCAGCAGGTGCGTTGACTGTGCGAGAAACGGCTTCTGTTACTTCCTTTACTAGGGCGCGTTTTTGTTCGTCTGTACGACCTTCAATCATTTTCACTGTTACGTATGGCATAATATTGCCTCCTTTATGGAATTATGTTGTATAGTTAGTTTATAAGGAAATATAAACTTCTTACTTAGTGTTTAGGCATTCGCGTGACAAGTAAAAGTCGCTTTAATCAAGGTTTCCGATATACCTCGGATGGCGTGGCGACGTCAGGAAAGTGCGCGAATATGCTTTCCTTTATAATAGCAGAATGGAGGAAATTAAAGTATGGCAAATGAAGAAAAACCAAAACCAAAAATGGGTTTTACTATTATAAAAAATGACCCAACGGATGGCCATAAAGGCTTTGGTGTCGGCTCGCTTTCACTGGAAAACGTGTCACCAGTCATTATTGACATAGAAGAGGGTAGAGCATCGGTTGAAATTGGTGCTATGCATGCACGTAGTGATGTAGAACGAGGTATTAAATTTACGACTGATCGTGCCGATTCTGAGGGTGGAAAGCCATACTGGTTAGTATGGGTGACAATTGATCATAAACAGGATGGACCTTACTATGCGGGAGTGACAGCCTGTGAAATGGTGGTAAATCGAGAAAAACGTCGTGGATATAAAATTTTAGCTGATCACGTTAACAAAATGGATAAGTCAATGAAGCGTCATATACTGGTAGAACATATGGATGCGCCTTCTAAAAAAATACTTGCTTCTTTCCTTGAAGAGCTCAATCCAGAGCTTTGGACACGTAGTGAGGAGCAATTACGTCAAGACTTATTTGTATAAACAACCTGCAATGATTGAACAATCTGTGACATTTTACGATCGCTTTCGATATAAGGTTGAAAGTGGTTGTGAAAAAAAGTACACTTGATGCAGAGCTTACATTTTAGTAAGCTAGGACACTTGGTCTCGCGAATTGAGATGAGCGCTATGCGGCATTTGAACAACCCAAGCCGAATGCCCCATGATTCTCATCCTTTCCGCTGACCATAAAACAAGAAAAGCTTTCTGTTCCCACGGACACGTCTCCGGGGAAGAGAAAGCTTTTTTTTATTTATAATTTTTGTCGAGAGCGTTCACTAATTATAACGTGTCTTACCCATAAAAAGTTCCTTGTGCCTTGCATTTTTATCCTTGTCCTTTAAAAATGGAGAACGGTAGCATATTCCAAAACTCTCCCCATGTATTGCTATCGAGAATATCGAAGTTCGTACACTTTTCTGTCGGAACATCTTGAGTATTGAGATAAACGAGACGTTGTTTTGGACAGGCATCTGTTGCCAGTTTACCTGTTTCAATATCGATTACGACACCTTTAACATCCTTTGGTTTTGAGAAATCTACATTTTTAGTGCCTTTGTTGACATTTTCCATGAAGTCTATCCATATTTGCTTTGTAGCAGCCATGTCTTCTTTTGCAGATAGGTTTTTGCCCTGATCATAGCCGTTCCAAACGCCAGCTGTTAAATTCGGGGTATAGCCGATTAGCCACTGATCACTATTGGTAGAACCTGACTTTGCAGCATACGTATGTGTCATACGAGAGCGGATCGCAATCCCTGTAGCAGGCGAATAATCACTAAACACTGGATCGAAAATACCTGTCATCATTTCAGTTAGAACATAGGCATCTTCTTTGGAAATTACTGTCTCTGCTTTTTTGTCGACTTCTTTATTTTCGTAGATAATATCACCATTAGCATTTTTAATGGAAATAATGGTTGTCGGTAACGTTTTTTGACCTTGAGACGCTAGAATATTATAAGCATTAGCCATCTCATATAACGTTGTTTCAACGGTCCCAAGAGCAAGCGATAAATTGTCTTTAGCACCAATACTCACACTAAAACGGTTTGCCATATCATGGAAGTTTTTGAATCCGATATCTTCTAGTGTCTTGACCGCATAGATGTTATCGGAAATCGCTATGGCTTGTGCCATCGTCATATCATGCTCTGCAAATTCACCGTTCACGTTTTTAGGTGCGTAGGTTGCACGGCCATTATCATAGGTGAAAGTTGTTTGTCCAACATCTAAGAAAGTCAGTGGTGTATAGCCATTTTCTAAAGCAGCGGCATACAAAATTGGTTTAATAGTTGAGCCTGGCTGCCTTTTTGCTTGTGTGACCCGGTTAAAGGAACTTGTTGCATAATCCCGACCACCGACGAGCGCTGTGACAGCACCTGTTTTAGATTCCATACTGACGAATGCGGCTTGTAAGTCGTTAGCAGGCATATTACTAGCAACTGCTTCTTCAGCTGCCTTTTGGTGTCCTTGGTTGAGCGTTGTTTGAATGGTCCAGCCACCTTCACTGATGTCTAGATTTTTTGTTTTCAGGATTTCACTAGCTTCTTGCCAAGCAACGTCTAAGAAATAGGGCGCGATGGACTTAGAAGCTACCCACATTTCATTTTTTAAGACCAGTTGTTCATCTTCAGCACGTGTCTTTTCGGCTTGGGTAATGGCACCTTGATCGGCCATAAGTTTTAAAATAACATGTTGACGATTGGTCGCCTTTTCAAGATTGGCGATGGGCGAGTAAATACTTGGTCCTTTGGGGACACCTGCTAACATAGAGGCTTCAGCTAGCGTCAAATCACTAGCAGACTTCCCGTAGTAATACCTACTAGCTGCTTCTACACCATACATGCCATGTCCATAGTACACTGTGTTTAAATAGCCCTCTAAAATTTCATCCTTGTCATAAAAAACTTCTAATCTATAAGCATATATTGCCTCATTTGCTTTCCGTGTCCATGACTTCTCATGGGATAAATACAGATTTCGAGCGTACTGTTGGGTGATTGTACTTGCACCCTGTACTTTACTACCTGCTTTAATATCAACTAAAATCGCGCCAGCAATACGGGAAAAGTCAAAGCCGTTATGCTTATAAAAATCTTTATCTTCAACGGCAACGGCTGCTTTTACTAAATAGGGTGACATCTCATCAAGATCGACCCAATAGCGACGCTCATTTTTAAAGTGATCCCCAATCTGGTTGTCGTTTTCGTCTAAAAATATTGAAGCTTTTGGTACGGTTAATGGCGGTGCACCAGCCACTTGCACATAGACGCGTAACGCTATGAATGCTACTACAATTGCAGATGCAAAGGCGACAAAAAGTGTAAATGCTTTGCGTGTACGTTTCACACGCTTTTGCTTACGTTGATAACTTTTTCTTTTCATCTGACTTCACCTCGTTTTCTCACAACTTAGCTTTAGTATGTGTCTGAACATTCTTATTTAATCGAAATTATAAGCAAAAACTATTGCACTTTATTCAAAAACATCTATACTTTTTTTGTACTGTTTGAAATGATAGCATTCGACAAAAGTATCACACTTTGTAGATTTTACTCGAATTTTGCTAGTCGTTCCAATAAAGTATACGAGGATGCGGGTATTGAGGTTTCATTACAAACCTGTAAGTCCATAAGTGAAGTTACGATAGTAGTGAATTTCAAAAAGTTAAGTTCAGATATTAATGGAGGGCTAGAAATGAGATTTGATGAAGCTTATTCTGGAAATGTTTTTATAAAAAGTCATCCGACGTATGAGGATGCGCAGGCGGTTATTTATGGCATGCCGATGGATTGGACAGTTAGTTATCGCCCGGGCTCTCGCTTTGGCCCACAACGTATTCGTGAAGTATCCATTGGTCTGGAAGAATACAGTCCATATTTAGACCGGGAATTAGATGAAGTCAAGTATTTTGATGCAGGAGATATTCCACTACCATTTGGGAATGCACAACGTTCACTAGATGAAATTGAAAAATTCATAGTGAAATTATTAGAAGATGGCAAAATTCCTGTCGGCATGGGTGGCGAGCATTTAGTGTCATGGCCGGTGATGAAGGCCGTTTCTGCAAAATACCAAGATTTAGCGATCATTCACTTTGATGCGCATACAGATTTACGTGTTGAATATGAGGGAGAACCACTTTCTCACTCGACACCGATACGCAAAATTGCAGAGCATATCGGGCCAAAAAATGTGTATTCATTTGGTATTCGTTCAGGCATGAAGGAAGAATTTGATTGGGCAAAAGTAAACGGAATGCACATTTCGAAGTTTGAAGTGCTAGAGCCATTAAAAGAAGTATTACCAACACTAGCAGGCCGTAATGTATACGTTACAATTGATATAGATGTGCTAGATCCAGCGCATGCACCAGGTACGGGGACAGTGGATTGTGGCGGTATTACATCAAAAGAATTACTAGCGTCGATACATGCCATTGCAGCAAGTGGTGTGAATGTAGTAGGATTTGACCTAGTTGAAGTTGCCCCAATCTATGATTCGTCTGAAATGACAGCGAACACAGCCTCGAAATTGTTGAGAGAAATGATTCTAGGTTGGGTGAAATAGATAGCGAAGTAGAAAGTCAGTAATAACAAGGGTTGAAGTGGGGGAGTGCTAAGAGCTAGCCCCACTTTTAGCCCCACTTTGTAGTAACGTCTCGCTAAAGACATTTACAGTCTTATCTTCGAGCTCCTTTAGAATATGACCATAAACAGTGTGGACCATTTCAGGAGTATTCCCTAAACGTTCGGCAATAGCTTTTACTGGTATACCATTGTTTAAGAGTATTGTGGCATGTGTATGCCGTAAACCGTGAACAGTTGTTTTTAATAATCCAGCAAGAGAGATCATACGGTTAAAGTTAGCGTTTACCCCTGTTGGTGCTAGTGGCTTACAGGAACCGATTGATAAAAATATAAATGTAAACGATTCAAGCTTTTGACCATATTTGAATAAAATCGGTTTCAGAGCCTTTTTATAAGCTTCTAATTGTGCAATAACTATTTCTCAACTTTTATCGTTCGCTCGCTATTTTTGGTCTTTGTGGAGCCCACACCGTGTGTTCCGCGATGCCTAATAATTTCGATTGAACGATTTTTAAAATCAATGTTCTTCCACTGAAGCCCTAGCGCTTCACCTTTACGCATACCTGTATAAGCGAGTAAATGAAAAAGTGTGGAATGTGTAATATCCTCATTTTCTTCCACAAAGTTTAAAAATAGACTTAGTTGATCAGGTGATAAATAGTTATCCTCACTTATACCTTCTCTTTTAGTGGGTAAAGCAGCTCCGGTAAGTTTATTCCGTATTAGAATTTCTTCTTCAATAGCAGCGTTGATTGCTGTTCTCATAATCACATGAAATGAACGTATTGTGGAGGGCTTGTATTTGCCTTCTAACTTATTCAAAAAGTATTTTTGATAGATAACTTTATCTAGTTTCTTTAATTTCACCGATCCTATAAGCGGTTTTAATTGAAGGCGAATGAATGATTCGCGTTGGATTACAGTAGCAGGCTTCCACTTTTTATGGTTGGTTTCGTACCAAATATCTAGCCATTGGCCAACAGTTAAGTTATCATTTTCAATATACTTTGTTTCACCACGCAGCGTTTGAGCCTTCACTTCGAATAAGGCTTTTATTGCTGCTTTTTCTGTTTTAAAGCCACTTTTTTTCTTCTCTTTCCGTTTACCTGTTAAGCCATCGTAATACTTGTGGCGGAACATCCACAATTTTTCACCTTTGTTATTGAGATAAGAATAGACTTCTTTTTCTTTTGTTGATTTAACTAATTCCAATTTAATTACATTCCCTTCATCGCTTTTGGTGAGCATGTGTGTAGGGATGAAATATAAATTATTTATCGAAAGTTAATTTCAAAATTTGTAACGCCTTTTGCTTTTCTTCATCGGTTAATATTTTACCATTAATTGTAATCTCTTGAGCCGAATTAAAAAAAGTTTCGAGATCTGTTTGTGATTGATTCGATACCTTTACAGGATACCCGCTTTTTTCTAGCGTGCTTTTAATTTCTTCTATTGGTATTTCTTCAAGATTACCAAAACCACCGAAATTTTTATTTAGTTCCCTACTTAAATCAAGACCATTTTCCAACGCTTCTAAAGCTCCGATATAATTTTGGGTTTCTTTAATTGCTTCATTTAATCTCTGAATTGCTAAATTAGTATTATCAGAAATTTTTTCCCCATACTTTCTATCTTCCTCGCTTAAATCACTTCTAGTTAACCCAACAGCAATTTGCGCAGAGTGTATGTTGTGTTTCATTTTTTCCTCTTGTAAAGAGAGTAATTGAGCTCTTAAATTTTCCATTCTGTCAGTTTTTCCGGTGTATCCGGCTTTTTCCATTAAATATAAATGTGGAAGATTAAAAACCTTTGCTAGCTTTTTAATAATTTCTGGGGAAGCTTTTCTATCGCCCAATTCAATTTGTGATAAATATGTTTGGGATAATCCGATTTCGTCGGCTAATTGTTTTAAAGTAAGTTTCTTTTCCTTCCTTTTTTTACGTATAAATTCCCCTATATTCATTAAATTGCACTCCTTTCATTAATAAGAGTATATATTTATTTAACGCAATTTGCAAAAAAAAGTATATAAAAATATTGCAAATTGCGTTAAGTGGTGTATAATTCAAATTAGTTACGCAATTTGCGTTATTATTATTCAGGAAGGAGAGGTTAGATGATTCCGGCAAACCTTGAATTGGTTATTGATGAAAGATTATATCGTGACCAACTAGAAAAGCGTGCAAATGAAATCGCAGATGAAGCATTGTTATTAGTCGATGTAAAAGGCCTAGCTAAAAAGCTATCAATGAGTGAGCGTTTTATAGAGGAAGAATTCTTACGTGATCCACGCATTAATTTACATGAAGTTAAGAAAAACAGAAAACGTTGGTACTTTTATAAACCAACAATAGAGGCAATTACGGAAATTTTACGTACAGAATGGTAAAAAAAATAAAATGCTTTTGGTGAGCGTGTACAGGAATAAACAACGATGTCATAGCAACAAGGCGGTGAAAAAGTGGCAATAAAAGAGAAAGAACAAATATTACTGGTTGAAGAGGAGTACATACCACAGGAATTAAAACAGCGTAGACAATTTGTTCTGTGGAAGGCAGTACTCAATAAGGAAACTCAAAATTTCGATAAGCTTCCTTTTCAATCAAATGGTTCTCCGGCAGATTCTACAGATTTAGCAACCTGGGGAGATTTTCAAACCATCATGCAAGTGTATAACGAAGGTGACTACAAAGGTGGTCAATATGATGGCATTGGATTTGTGCTCTCAGATGCAGATAAATACGCTTGTATTGATATAGATGGATTAGAGAACACTGACAATTTAGATGCATTAGCAAGTGAAATAACATCAATGTCATATGCAGAAATTTCTCCATCAGGTAAAGGAATTCATGTGTGGGTGGAATATAAACATGACAAGACAAAGCATAAAAATAAAGATGCTAAGTCTGGTTATGAAATTTATGATCAAAAAAGATATATAACAATCACAGGACAAGCACTCAACAATTTACCTATTAATAAAGGTGGTCCACAATTAGACTCTTTTCTTGATAAGGTGCTCAAACGTGAAAAGCCCGCTAATCCACAAATAAATAAAGGACAGACAGGTAAGGCAACACTTCCAGAAGGTGAAATTATTAAACACGCATTAGCTAGTAAGAAAAGCGAGCGCTTTATGAAATTTATGTTTGGGGGTTGGGAACAATCATATAGTTCTCAATCAGAAGCAGATATGGCGTTCGCAAATGATTTGGTTTTTTGGTGCAACTGTGATTTTCAAATGTGCGATTCTATTTTTCGTAAATCTAGCTTGATGCGAGAAAAATATGACCGTCCACGAAACGGAGTTACTTATGGTATCGAATTATTAAATAAAGCAATAGAAGAATGTGAAAATACTTTTACTTTAGAAGAAAAACCCCAGAAACAATTTGAATGGTTTTCGAAAAATGCTAATAATACTACAACCTTTTTACATCATTTATTAGGAAAAAAAGTAATAGGGGAATATTCAATCGTTCGTTATCCAAATATTCATGGAGATCTTTATTATTACCATAAAAAACGTGGCATATATGAGCCTGATCCAAGCGGACGAGCGATAAAAGGCGTAATTAGGCATTATGATGAAACGCTGAAAAACAATCAAATCAATGAAGTTCTACGTTATATAGAAGAAACTTGTTCAATAGTGAAGGAAGTAAATTCGGATTATATTGTAGTAGGCAATGGATTAATTAATTTCAAAGAAAAAACATTAGAACCATTCACACCAAAATATTTTGTGCTTCAAAAAGTAGCCACAAATTATAATCCAGCAGCTTATAACGAATTTATAGAAAACACTTTAACTAAAGTGACCGAGAATCATTTACCAAGTATTGAAAATATAAAAGAAATGTTTGCTTGCATTCTCTATCCAGGTATTTTAGTGCCGAAGCTTTGGTATTTGTATGGGAAATCTGCTAGCAATGGGAAAAGTTCTTTAATCAATATGATTTATCAAACATTCGATTCTGAAGGTGGTAACATCTCCGCTATAAGTCCGCATAAGTTATCAACTAACAATTTTTCGAGTGCTGCTATCTACGGAAAACTGAGTAATATCGTTGATGATAATCCTGATTTTCAAATAGAAGATAGTGGAGATCTCAAAACAATAATTACTGGCGGATTAGTACAAATTGAAAGAAAAGGTAAGGACTCCACAACTGTACGAATTACGACTACTATGATAGTCGCTTCTAATCATCTTCCTAGGTTTGCCGAGCAAGGGAACGCGATAAATCGAAGATTGTGGATTTTACCTTTCAATCATAATTTTTCAAAAGATGCAGATTGTTTATCAGACATAGAAACGCAAAGGGAAATTTCATCACAATCTGCTAGAGAATATGTGTTGAAATTGGCAATAGATACTTTGTTTAAATTGCTAAACAACAATAATCCAGATAAATTAACACCAAATGAGAAGTGTCAAGAAATACTAGATGCCTTTGTTGAACAAAACGATCCGTGGTTAGATTATTTCGCGAATTTTAGTATTAGTTATTTTGAAGAAAACACTGGAGAAAATGTTATCAAAGATTATCAAGTTTGGTGTAAAGATAACATGCTTACACCGTTGACAAATAGTAGATTCAAAGAATTAGTTTCAACTCGCTTAAATATGGAATGGAAAGATAAACGGGTTACTATTAACGGTGTTTCTAAAGTCAAAAAGGGATTCAAATTAAAAGCGCAACAAGAATCGCAACAAAAAGAAACATTTTTTAAACTCGCAAACCCTTGATAAATAAGGTTTTTCGGTATTTCGGGATAAACTTGTTGCGTGTTGCGGAAAGAAATTTGTCTATTCATAGGGTGTGTGAAGAGTAGCGTTATATAGCAATAGAACATACACCCTTATTATTTTTATATTTTTTAAGCAACAAATAATAAATAATAGGTAAACCCTTGATAATACTGATTTTCTTCCGCAACATTTCCGCAACAAAAACGCAACGTGTTGCGACAAAGTGAAAAAGGAGTTAAGCCAATGACATTTAAAAAATGGATCCTACAATATATTAACGAAGATTCGCCAATCGGGGATTTAGCAAGAGACAACAATGAAGATCCGAAGTTCCCAGATAGCAATTCATATGACGAATTGTACAGTTATTTACTTTCACAAAATGCGAGTTACTTATGTTTACAGTCATTTGAAAAATCATGGCAATTTTTTAAATCACAGCATTCAATTGTGGAGGGGAAACAGCACATGAGATTAGAAAAATTTGAAATAGAAGTACTAGAAAGCTATTGGACAAACTTTAAAGAAAATAAAAAACGTGTGCAACATCGTGAATTGGAACTATCACAATCAGGTGAAAATCCCGCTGAAGATGCTTTTATACAAAGATATACAACTATCACGAAAGCCATTGAGCAAATCTACAGTGAGCTAGACGAAGATTTAAAAACTATCGTCGATATGCGGTATTGGAACCGTAGTGGCATGAGTGAAGACTGGTTAATTATCGCGGATTGTCTGTATATGTCCAGAAGCAAAGTGTTAAAGAAACGTAAATGGTTGATTGAAAAAACAGCCGAAAGTATTTATTGGGTATAGTTGAAAGGATGGTGTACCGCATGAACAGTACCACTATTTCAGAAGAATTTGGCGAACAGTTAGCAATCGTTACAGCTGGTACACCATACGAGATAGGAGAAAATAATGAGAACTTCTTCACTGAGTTAGAACATCGTATCAGAAGAGTAATGTATTCATTGTGGATGGATGGCCAAGCGCAGAAATTAGCTAACTACCTACAAAAGAAACAAGCAGCACACATGGCCGAGCTGTACGAATTTAGTTACGGTGTGCCGATGTACGATAATGATTACTCGCTTTCAAGTAAAACAGAAACGCTCGCGCTTATGATTATCGATGAGAAGAAAGCATATGCAAAGCGCATACAACGCATACGGCTTCAATACGAGCGCTTCAAAAAGATATGCAATCAATTGAATGACCAAGACCAAACAACACTCAAAAGTTATTTTGAACATAATCAGAAGGTGGACTACGAGCTATTACGCACTACAATTCAGCGCAATTTAAAACTACTAGAGCAAGTCTATAAAGATGCAGAAGCAGAGAAGGATAATGAATTTCCTTTATACCATGTGGAGGTAGATGCTGAAGAGCAACATGAAGAAGATGAACGTAAAAGGCAAAATATTTATAAGCAGCTGATGAACGGATTAGACAACCTATAAGGAGTGGACCAAATAATGAAAGAAATTAGATGTCCTAAGTGTAATAAAATGTTAGGTGAAGCAGAAGGTAATTTCAAACTGGTGAACAATGATTGCGACATCAGGATCCAATGCGTGAAGTGTAAAACAAAAACAAATATCAAACTTGAGAGACTCTAGAAGTCCATGACTACACAGCGATGTGTAAGTTGTGGGCTTTTTATTTTTGAAAGGGGTGATTAAGATGTGACTCTGTGATGCCCCCCGGGTCATAAGGTTTGAAAATATTTTTTCATCCAGGGACCGGGGAGGGCCTTAACTCTCCAAATTTTTATTGCTATTTACGCGCGTATAGGGGGGAGGGGTAAATTTCCTCCATCTCGATGTGAAAATACAGTACAAAGCAAATAGAGCGTTTTAAGCGCTATTCCCTTGAGAGGAGGTGAAAACATGCAGCATAAGTTCAGTAAAAGCATACAAGCACTAACGAAAATCCAATCTCAAAACGACCGTAGCAAATTTGTGCGTGATTTAGAAATTAATAGAGATCGTTTAAAAATAGCGGAATCGTCATTGAAAAACGCGAAAGATCGTTGGGACTTTGAATCAATCCACCAAGATATTTTGGATTTAAAATGGTCTATCCAGCAAGCAGAAAACTTAATTGCTACACCAGGTTATATGAGCAGAATAGAAAAGTTTACAGTTGAAGAAGCAGAAACGGTTGTACAGCAGTTTAACGAGGAAATGAAGGCAGTTGTTAAGCAGTACGACGCTTCGATGGCTCGATTAAATAAGGTAGTACTAAAAGATGTGGAAGAATTACAAACAATTGCAAACGAACTGAAAATGTTAGAAAAGCAACGTTTGGACGTGGTTTTATTACGAAATTATTTACCTAAAAAACAACAAATGGAATTAATGCCATTCCCATTATTCCAAGTAACGAAATCGAATTTAGTTCGAGTAACAGCTGGTGAACAGGTTCAATCGATTATCAATCTTTTAAAAGAAATGGAGGTGTCTAAGTAAGTATGGAACGACTAAATTCGTATCAAAAACGCATTGCCATGTATGAGCAGCGTACACCAAAAATCAAATATGTAGCAGAGTGCAAAGCGTTAAAAGAAGAAACGCAACCGTTGTTCGATGCTTATGAAGCACCTACATTTAATCAGAAGAAATTTTTGAATTTCGATGGTCGAACTATGGCGCGTATTCAAGAAAAACACGAGCGTTTTAACCGCATCAAACCATTAACGATGGAATACACATTCCATTACAACTGTGAGCACGAAACGGAAGACGAGCGACTAAAAATTGTCCATGACTTCTTCCGACGCAAAATTAATGAAATCTATAGAGCTGAAGCCGAACTATTTAAAAAGTTAGGCGGACAGCTCAAAGAAAATGAAGATTATTCAATAACAATTACAAAAATTATTTTATAGGGGGATTTACTAATGGTAATTAAATTTAACAGGAAAGCTGAACCAATGGCGAATTATAACGAAAAACGTTCACAGTATGTGAATGCAATCAAAGAAGAAAAATCATTTGAATCACAAGAACAAGCGTGGAGTGAAATGCAAAATGCTTTAGTAAATGACTTACAAAGCGTTATCAAAGATGAAGTGAGTCGTTCACAGGTATACGGGGAAACTCCAGCAAGTAATATTTTAAATTCGGCGGAACGCAAATTCTTCAATACACTTACAACGGACGTTGGAACAAAAGATGAAGTATTATTACCTGAAACAACAATTGACCGTATTTTTGAGGATCTAACAACAGACCATCCTTTATTAAATGCTCTAGGAATTCGTACAACAGGAATTAAAACAAAAATCATTCAATCAGACACGACCGGAACAGCTGTGTGGGGTAAAGTGTTTGGTGAAATTAAAGGTCAATTGGATGTTCTATTCAAGAAGACCTGACACAAGGAAAATTAACAGCATTCGTTGTGGTGCCAAAGGACATTGAATCTTATGGTCCTGTATGGGTAGAGGCTTTTGTTCGAACTCAAATCGTTGAAACGTTCAATCTAGCTTTAGAGCAAGGCTTCTTACGTGGTGCTGGTCCTGAAGTAGATGAACCAATCGGTTTAATAAAAGATTTAAGTGGTGGTAATGCTCCTGGTACGGGTTACTCGGATAAAACATCCACAGGTACGTTAACGCTTGCAAATTCAACGACAATCGTTAATGAGCTTAGCAGCGTGATTAAACAGCTAGCAGTGAAGGAAAACGGTAAAAAAGTAAAAGTTAAAGGTAAAGTGTACGTTATCGCAAATCCAGTGGACGCTATCGAAATCGAAACGCGTTGCACAGTACTAACACAGGACGGTAAATATGTACAAGCCATTCCGTTTGATGTGAAAGTGCTGGAATCAGAGTTCATGAATGATGGGGAGCTATTATTCTTTGTGGAAGGTCGTAACGATGCATTCATTGGTGGCGGAATAAATGTTAAAAAATTTGATCAAACACTTGCTTTAGAAGATTGCAACCTTTATGTAGCGAAACAATTTGCATTTGGTAAAGCACGCGACAATAAAGCTGCTCTTCTATATACACTTTCAACAGGAGAATAATATAGTACATTTTAAAACACTTACTTCGGGGATGGGATCATTCAGAAATCACATTTGAAGAATTTACAGAATGGTATTATGACTACGGATCGTTTGATTGGTTTGTACATTACGATTCAACAATGACATAATAAGTAAAAAGATGACCAAGATAGCTTAATTGCCGTCTTGGTCATTTTCTAATTCATGATTAAAAATTTTTATAACCTTCATCACTGTCTGGGTCATAATATCGAAAATCTTTTATTCCGTGTTTTTCCTGTAAGTATTCTTTTACTATTTCTATATCTTTACCGAAAGTAGGAAATGGAAAGCTTCCAAATCTAATTATATGGGATTCTTCTTCAGATATAGAAGCGTATAGTATTTCTTTTTCATCGTAGTGGAAATCGACATTCCACCCTCTATAACAAATCAAATAAGTTCCGTCGTCTCTTAGTCCGCATTTATCTTCATAAGGAACGATGTTAACATTACATAATTTATCATTTATTAAAAATGAATCCATGTTGCCTTACTCCTGTATAAATTTTATTTATACATTGCATTTTGATGGGAATTTTTGATTAAGTACATAATTATTTTAATCCAGAGATTGAACCGCCGTATACGGAACCGTAAGTACGGTAGTGGGAGAGGTCAGCAGCCAAAATTAACGGCTAGCTTCATACTTGAATAGTTATGATAATTTCTCCATAACTTCTTGAATAAAAGAATCTCTATATTCAGATTCAAAAATAGAAACACCTTTTTTATTCGAAATTTGCAGTATTTTTCCAATCTTTGTTTCATCACTCTCTTTAAAGGCCTTTTCAATATATTGCAAATCCTGCTTGAAATGTTGAATAAATGTATCCCCTTCTCTTTGAATATCGATAGCAATAAAATCAAAAGATAAAAATGTTTTCGTTGGAATAATAATTGTATCAAAAATATAATTTAGAGCTTTCAAAGGAACATAAGAAATGTCTTCTTTATATTCATATTTCTCGATAATAGGTAAAACTTCATTCACTAGTCTTTGTATTTCTTTAACATCACATACTTGGGTATATTCTAAGTCATTGACATTAATAATATCTTGTATTTTATCATATTGTTTTTTAGCCAACAGTTGTTTAAGATATAGGATTTCTTCTTTGAATTTTAAGCGTTCTTTTCTAGATAGTTTCCTATGATCAATAACCGCATCTTCAAGTTGTTCCCATTCAATCAGTGGGTAAAAATGAGCTTGTAAAAAATACTTAGTTTCATCAAGGTTTTCCATTCAGATAACTCCCTTATTCATTGTATTCTATTAACGGCGCCGTGAAGATAATGTAAAATCCTTCTTCGGAAATTCCTGATTTCTCCAAAATAATATAACTTTTTGTTAGATCTGTATACTTTTGTTTTGTGCGTTGTGAAATGCCATAGCCAATCGGATATTGATGGCTAGAGTCTAATCTAATGCGTCTACGGGAATCACTGGAGTCTTCCCATAACCATTGAGCAATTTCTTCACTATGCATATTCAATATTTCATTGACAATTTCAATAGCCATATCTCTGTTATAAAAGCAAGTAATATCATTAAATGAAATTCTTATTTTTTTCTCTAGTTCTTCTTTGGGTAAATCATAAAACATTATTTCTCTATTTGATATCATTCTTTCAACTCCTTTAAAATGTATAAAAACTATGTTAATAAACAATAAACAAAACTTCAATATTTTGTTTATTTAACCAATGGATATGCTGTTTTCACGATAAAGCCATATTCATTACTAGCATTTTTCTCTAATACTACTAAACCTGTATTAAGTTTGTCAGATCTCTCATATGAATTCTTTTTATTATTATATTTAAATCCATACCCTAAAGGGCTATTTGATTTGTGGGTACCGGAAGCATAGTCACGTGTAGTATTACTTTTTAACCAAGAAGCAATCTTATCAGCATCTTTTACTAAAACAGTATTAATAAATTCATTCATTACTTTATTACTTGAAAATTTACTAGCACCTTTTTTGGCTTTGGTTTTAGATCGATTTTGTAATGCTTCATCTGTAATTTCTAGATGCGTTGTTTTTGTGTGTCCAGAGAGACCTTTACCCTCAGATGCGTTAACAAGTTTTCTCGTATCATCTATATCTATTTTTCGGATTTTTGCAGCAGATGTTTTAACTAAAGCATCCGTTAATTTTTTTGCAGTAGATTTATTTAAACTATATTTGTCTATAATTACATCCGCAAATTTTTTCAACTTGCTGACACTTGGTCCAGGAACTAAGTCAACTAAAGCCAATGCTATATCTGCAACCTTTGATTTAGGGTCTACTATTGTCTTATAGACATTATAAATGTCTTTTGCAGTACCGACCCCGGGAATAAAATCAGTTACAATATCAAAAACAGTTCCTGCAATATCCAAATATTTATTATTGGAAGATTTAGCCGCAAATAGTTGTCTTGAGTCACCCGAAATTTCAACGGTATCTAACGATGCTATTCTCACGCCGTCCATGCTATTAGTAGAATAGAGATTGTTAAGTGTTGTACTACCAATACTAGATGAATCAACATTATAAAAAATTTGATAACCAGTATCAGATCTAATGGTAGTTGAATTGTTAGAACTTGAATTAGATTTTATGTTAGTAACGTGTGACCTTACAGCATCTTCTAGTGCAGATTTTTTTGATTCAGTTATAACTCGTTTAGGAATGTGTTTACTACCTTTAGATGAATTACTAGTGCTTGAGTTTGATATTTTTTTTGCGGCCATTTTACTTAAGCCTTTTGTTAGTTTAGAACTGTTTGTGACATATGTACTAATTTGTTTAGAACCGGGAATACTTCGAACCATATA
The DNA here is from genome assembly GCF_000392615.1 of Lysinibacillus sphaericus OT4b.31. Taxonomy (GTDB): domain Bacteria; phylum Bacillota; class Bacilli; order Bacillales_A; family Planococcaceae; genus Lysinibacillus; species Lysinibacillus sphaericus_B. The sequence continues at coordinate 1,045,193 of NZ_KB933398.1, forward strand.
CAAAACCACCTATAATTTATGTTTTCTGCATTTTTTTTGCAATAATTAGTATATGTTACCAAAGTTGTATTGGCAATTCATTTTTAGGTGTGTAATTTTGTATATTAAGTAAATTTATTCTCACTAGGAACAAATATTAAACACCAAGAATATTATTTTTTTTGCGAAAATATGGAATAATACGATAATTAGAAGGGTTATTAAGAGGTTTAAAGTAACTTATTGAGGATATTGAAAATTTTTCAATTATATTTATAATAAAATCCATTTAACTTTTAAATAAATGACCACTCCATGATGGATGGCAATAATAGTTAATTTGCTAGTAAAGTCCCACCGCAGTGTCCTACCGTTGAAATGCTGAAATCCATTGTAGGAGTAAGTATGACCCTATAAATTCTGAATCTTAATCATTTATTCTTTTAATCTTTTAAAACATGCTCTTAATAATTAATATATATATAATTTAGCAGCTGCAGAAATGTGGTTGCTTTTTATATTGGCCAAAAGAAAAACACTTTCAGCTGCATGATCAGCCGAGAGTGTTTTTCGTTTATTCTTTATTCGATTTTACATGAGAGATTATATCCTCTACCTCGCACTTTAAGTAATCGCATAATTTGTCTACCACACTCATGGAGATATTTTCTCCTTTTGCCAGCTTAGCCATTGTTGCTGGAGACAATTGAAGGTCCTTTTTTATTTGTTCTCTTGTTACTTCTTTATCGATAAGTGTCTTAAAAAACGGTTTGTAATCAAATGACATGACATAATCCCCTTTCTATATACATTATAAACTAAAAGTTCATAAAGTTAAACTTTTTATTCATAAATAGTTGACTTAATATTCATTAAGTTGTATTGTAAGTTCATGAAGTTGAACTTTAAGTTTATATAGTGTTTCGAAAGACCATCAAAGGTTAGTCGGTGAATGGACAAGAAATAGCCGACATGCTGTAACAAAGGAAAGGGGGAGATGAACCATGCGTAAACAAGCAACAAAATACATTAACGAGATTTGTCCAGAGTGTCATCCACAGTCTTTTGATAAAACACTCGCTAAATTTGCTGGCGAGGTAGAAGAGATCACAATCATTGTGGACAGCAACACAAAAGAATTTACAAACGAGTATCTTTATGAGTGCTGCAAATGCGGTGCGAAAGTGTGGGTAGACGAGCAGTGGATTAAGAATAATTCAGTAGATGAATCGCAAGTAGAACAATCGAAAACTATCCAGCAACGCAATGAGTACATCCACAATAAAATGATGCAGCTTGACCAGGTGAAAGACGCTCACAAGCATACACATCGTTTAACACGCATTATGAAATACCACAAGTTATTAACTGATGTGGAAGTAACTATTATGCGCCAGCGTTTGCAAATGGCATTTAAAGGCGTTCCATTGAAAGGAAGTGTGAGCACATGAAAGTGACAGCTAAAGAATGGTGCGTCATGTCTGACCACAATAAACAATTACTTTTAAATGCAGTATCAAACAAATAAAACATATATAGAGGGGAAATGATGACATGCAACAACAAACACAACACATATTAGAAAAAGTGGTACTAGAAAATAGCAACAATTTTTATAGTTTATCTGCACAGATGATTCAATTAGAGGTTGTACAACAGGCAGTAGCACATTTAATGGATAGAATTGATGAGATTGTTCATAAAGGTTGGGACAAAGACCGAGGAATGGCGTATTGTGCAATCAATGAAATAAAAGATACATTACGTTTAATTGATATGGCATTCTTTCCGTTATTCAAAGAAATGTCAGAAGAAATCAATACCATTAACATTCATGCACAAGAATTGTATGACACAGTAATCGAAGGCACAGAGCAAACGAGTAAGGTTACTACTGGTGAAGCAGAAATACAAAGCGTTTGAGTTTATTTAAAATGTACCAAAAAATGATTGTAGTTACTCTTTCACTTCATTTAGTAACTACGATAAATTAATCGAGGTAGAAGTGCCTGTGAAACAGTAGGTACTTCTTTTATCGAAAATATTCATAGATTATAATGTAGTTACCAAGTTAATGTATCTAGTACCTACATACAAGAAAGGATGATATGAGTGTTTTGTGTCATTCAAAAAATACAGAAGAAGAAACCAAACGAATATGGTGCTCATAAAGAATTAAAAGTACAAGTTAATAACTGGAGAGTAGGGGATGACAAACCACAAATTCACTACTCATATACCTATAGTGATGAACGTTTTGAAAGACCGATTAGGGATGCTTATAAAATTAGTATTCATCATAGCTATAGAGAAGAAGGTAAGGTTAAAAAGAAACAGTGGGCTATATGTACTGTGGATTATTATGATCTAGCTGAGTCCTGGTATGGTGATTCTATCGTAAGTAAAACTTTGAAAAAAAAGCTTGCTGATATGGAAATAGATGAAGATACTTTTCATGAAATCATTGGTACTAAAATAGATCCATTAGTTGAACAAATAGAAGCAGAGTTCCAGCAGTCAGAAGAATACAAGACTAGACAAAAATATGATGAAATCACGACCTTATATGCTACACACAAAGCGCAATTTGAATCGGAGTACGGAGCCAATACATATAATTACTGCTACGATGTTTTTGGAGAGTTACGCAATCCAGAATACCTAGAGAAACTAAAAGTGGATAAAAAAGCGCGTGACGAATATATAAATCAAAGTAAACAAGAAAGTTATAAACGATTTGAAGAACAGTTTAATAATAACAGTGGGAGTAGTTACTCAACTGTTGCATCTAGTAACTACAGCGAGGACGAAAAGAAGTTGCTACATGAAATCTATAGAATGGCATCTAAAAAGTTTCATCCAGATGTGTCAGGTGATGATGGTAGCAAAATGAAAATCTTAACTAAATTTAAAGAACAATGGGGATTGTAATAACTGAGCACTTGCTACGGCAGGTGTTTTTTTATTGTGGATTAGGAAGAATATGCAGCGTAAGCTAGCGTTATTTTTTATGTCTAAAGTTGCAGGAAATCCTTTCCTTTTGTCGAATTAAGTAAGTGAAAGGTAGGAGATAGTTTTATGAATATTGATAAAGGTTGGAGAAGTAGTGTTCAAGCAGAGTTATTACGTAGAGCACAAGAAGATAATATGAAATCAGTAGAAGTAGTGAAGGAATTGGTAGAAGCACAATTTAAAGATTTTGCTCAACCAATAGAAGAACTAACTGATATTATTGCAGATAATGATCAAATCAGATATAAAGCTTATGATAGAGCTTTAGATGTTAATTACGCATCTGATGTTATTACATTCTATAGAGTTAAGTTTTCATCAAATGGTGAACAAAAAGAAAGAAAATTTTTTGCAGAAATCAGCACTAATGACGATGGGATTTTTGTAGTGTATGATAATGATCGAGAAGAATATATAAATGAAGCTTATATTGAGAGAATATTAAAAGAAGCCTTTTTTATTGGTATTTCTTTAAGAGTATAATGTCATCAACTTTCATAACGTAAATTTGTAATATTCAACAAGATCTAAGCAATGCACTGTGCCAAACAGTGCTTTATTTATGTAAGTAAGTTATTCGTATAATTGACCAACAAAAAAGATTGAAGCAATTAGCCCCAATCTAGATATGTCATTCATACAAACATGCCCACCAAAGCGTTAATAATTAGCCCCAAATTCAGCCCCAATTAGCCCCATTCTAAAGAGTTTTAATGCAGTATTTTGCAGAATAGATAAATGTGAATAATTCTGTAAACGTTGATATATCAGTGTTTAGATATCTATTTGTGTTGTAACGTGCATCCACTCCATTTTAGGTTGGGTGAAATAAAGTAGCAGTAATGACTATAAAATTCAGCGACGAAAGCGAAGCAATAGTCGCAAACAGATAATATAAAAGGGTATTCCATATTTAGTAAAATGGAACACCCTTTTATTTATATTTATAGTTCTGCTACAGCCTCTTTAGCACAGCCTCCATTTTTTGAAGAGCCAATATCGTTTCAGCTTGAATACCATCTGTAGCAGGCTTGCCAGTAACTGGATCCGCTGAAGTTTGACCAGAAATATATAAATGACCGTTACTAATGGTTCCTGGCGTATAATGCCCTGTAGGTTCTTTATCTAAAAATATGAGCTTCATTTAACTACCTCCTACAACGTCTGTAATTGATTTAAGCCGACATTGCCACCTGTAATAAGGAAGCAAATATTGTCTTTTTTGGCAATTGGCAAAATACCCTGAAGAGCAGCCCCAATACCTATGGAGGAGGATGGTTCTGCCATAAACTTTCCTTCTAATAGCAAGGTTTTCATTCCTTTATATATAAAATCTTCATCTACACTAACAACGCTATCAACAAGTTTTTGAACAATGGGGAAATTTCGCTCACCAGGTTGTAAAGGTAAGAGAGCATCTGCCAACGATTTTTGTTCTTCTAAAAGTAACCTTTCGCCGGCCTTTAAGCTCTTTGCGTAGCGTGAAACGCCAGCAGGTTCAACCCCGATAACTTTGATGTGTGGTGCTAAAGACTTTATAGCTGTTAAAATGCCACTAATTAGTCCACCACCACCAATTGGAACAACGATCGTATTGACATGAGGCAACTGTGCTAAGATTTCTAACCCTAACGTTCCTTGTCCCGCCATAATATCATAGTCATCATATGGGTGAATGACAGCGTATCCATGTTCCAAACTTAGTTTTTCTGTTATTGCATGTCTTTCGGTAAGCTTACATTGCACAACATCTGCTCCAAGTGCACGTATACCTTCAACTTTAATGATTGGTGCTGTATCTGGTAAAACAATTGTAGCTTGAATATTTAATAACTTTGCTGCGTAAGCAACACCTTTACCGTGGTTACCGGAGGAAGCGGCAACGACACCTTGTCGTAATTGTTCAATTGGCATCGAAAGCATTTTATGGAGGGCACCACGTATTTTGAATGAATTAGTTTTTTGCATATTCTCTGCTTTTACATAAACGTTACAACCTAAAATATCGTCGAGTCCATACAAACGTACAACTGGTGTTTCAAAAATATAAGGTGCAATTTTTATTTGGGCAGCTTGAATCTTTTCAAGTGTTAACATATAGCAACCCTCGCCTCATTAGTAGATTGAATGTTCTGAATTAATAGTTTAACTGTATTCTTTAAGGGAATACCTGTCAATAACTTTAGTGGATAACTACGTAACAAATCAGTGATCAGTCCAAAGTTAATAAAGGGAAGGCGTGTGCTGGAAATCACATAATGCAAAAATGCACATATGAAGTAGCTTCTATGTTTATTGCGCATGACAAAACTTTTATCTTTTTCTGCCAAACAATGAAACATCCCTTACTTCTATCTTGAAAAAAAGGTGGCATTCATCCTATAATAAAAAGGTTATAGTAAAAAGAATAAAAGGGAGCGTCCATGATGGTGAACGAAGCAAAATCGCAGGTGAACATTAAGCTCATTTCTACGATTCGTCCGATTGATGGTGAGTCCGAAACATTTGAAATGTGGTTGAATGGGCAATTATTTGAAAAAGCAGATAGTCTGTATTTGAAATATGAAGAAGTGCAGGAAGAGAAAACAATCCGCACGACGATGAAGCTAGGTAAGGAACGGGCACTTATTATGCGTGCTGGAGCAGTAAAAATGCGCTTACCACTCAATACTGTTGAACAACAAATAGGACATTATGAAAGTGAATTCGGTTCGATGCCACTCATGACTAGAACGAAAAACATGGCGTTTACAAGACAAGCAGTAAGCGGAGATTTCTATGTGCAGTACGACTTATTAATGGGTGGGCAATCCGTCGGCAATTATACATTAGACATTACATTTACGGAGGTAAAATGATGAACGCAGTAGAACAAGTACAACAAGCCATTAAAGCGGCGATTGCACAGGCTGTAGAAAAAGCAGGCTTAGTCGAAGCTGGCACAGAATTAAATATTCACCTTGAAACACCAAAGGATAAGGCAAACGGTGACTATGCAACAAACATCGCGATGCAATTAACAAAACTAGCAAAAAAACCACCTCGTGCAATTGCAGAAGCGATTTTGGAAAACCTTGAAATAGCAGGGACGGATATCGAGAAAATAGAAATTGCAGGTCCTGGTTTCATGAACATTACTATTCGTAAAGATTTCTTAGCAGGTGTCGTAACGGCGGTACTAGAGCAAGGGGCTAACTATGGTCGTTCGAATGCTGGTGCAGGCGAGAAAGTTCAAGTAGAATTCGTATCAGCAAATCCGACGGGTGATCTTCACTTAGGTCATGCGCGTGGTGCATCTGTTGGGGATTCATTATGTAATGTACTAGATATGGCAGGCTACGCGGTATCTCGTGAATATTACATTAATGATGCCGGGAATCAAATTAATAACTTAGCTTACTCATTAGAAGCACGTTATAAACAAGCTTTAGGTATGGATGCTGACATGCCAGAGGATGGCTACCACGGTCAAGATATCATTGACATCGCTGGTAAACTGGCGAAGGAGCATGGCGACACGATTTTAGCAAATCCTGATGAACAACGTTTTGCTTTCTTCCGTCAACACGGTTTAGCATTAGAGTTAGACAAATTAAAAACGGACCTTGCGAATTTCCGTGTAAACTTTGACGTATGGTATTCTGAAACTTCATTATATGAAAACGGCAAAATTGAAGTAGCGTTAGATAAATTAAAAGGAAATGGTCATGTTTTTGAAGAAGAGGGTGCTACTTGGTTCCGTTCGACAACATTTGGCGATGACAAAGATCGAGTATTGATTAAAAACGATGGTTCTTTCACATACCTGACACCTGATATCGCATACCATGAAGATAAGATTGTGCGTGGTTTCGATAAGCTAATTAACATTTGGGGAGCAGACCATCATGGGTATATTCCACGTATGAAAGCGGCTATTCAAGCACTAGGCTATGATCGCGATACACTGGAAGTAGAAGTTATTCAAATGGTTCAGCTTTACAAAAACGGTGAGAAATTCAAAATGTCAAAACGTACAGGGAATGCAGTGACAATGCGTGAGCTTGTAGAAGAAGTCGGTTTGGATGCAGTGCGTTACTTCTTCGTGAAAACTGCAGGGGATTCTCATATGGACTTTGACCTTGACCTTGCTGTATCACAATCTAACGAAAATCCAGTGTACTATGCGCAATACGCACATGCACGTATTTCTTCCATTTTACGTTCTGCAAGTGAACAAGGCTTTGCTGCTTCAACAGACAATCTTAACTTGTTAACTGCTGAAAAAGAAATTGATTTATTGAAAAAAGTGGGTGACTTCCCGAAAGTAGTGGCTGATGCGGCTAAGCACCGTACCCCACACCGCGTCGCAAACTATATTCAAGAAACAGCAGCAGCGTTCCACAGTTTCTATAATGCTGAAAAAGTACTAGATGCTTCAAATAAACAACTAACAGAAGCTCGTTTAGCGCTTATAACAGCAGTGCGTACGACAATTGCAAATGCTCTACGTCTAATTGGTGTATCAGCGCCAGAAAAAATGTAACTATAATTTTTAGCCCTCGGCACATTAGTGTGTCGGGGGCTTTTTGCATATAAGTGGATGGTCGATACGGATAAAGTTGCGGAAGTGACGGATAAAACAGTGAAAGTGATGGATAGAACGGCCGGAATATCCGAAATGACTTATTCGTCTGCTTAAAGTAATGTTTTTTCTAAATATTACAAAAATGTTGTTGAAGTTTACGTTAACGTCAATGATATACTGAGGGTAATTGTGAAGGGGGGATTGGATGTGAAGACGATACAAGAGGTGGCAAAGGAGTTTCACGTTTCAACACGCACCATTCGTTATTATGAAGAGCTTGGATTGCTAAATCCGGATCGTTCCAATACCAATCAGCGAACCTTTTCAAAAAAGGAAATGGCAAAACTAAAGCTCATTTTCCGTGGAAAGCGTTATGGCTTTTCATTGGAAGAAATAAAGGAGATGGTGTTGCTTTTTGATTTTGACCGGACAGGTATTCAGCAATTACAACGAACAGTCGTATATGGAGAACAAAAAATGCAAGAGATTGATGATAAAATAGCTGAGCTTCAGCAAATGAAAAGGGAATTACAGCAATTGCATGGCATGTTTAATGAAAAATTAACTACTCTAAAGGGAGAGATGCACGATGAATAGTTCGACTTTGTTAGCACGGAATGCCCGAAAGTATGCAAAAAATGAAGCGGTTATTTGTCACGGACGAAGAGTGACATATCGTGAATTAGATGAGCAAGCGACACAACTTGGTCATGTTTTATTGCAACAAGGCGTAAGACAAGGCGATAAAGTAATAATTTTCATGCCGAATGTAGTAGAGTTTGTCGTCAGTTATTTTGCCATTCAACGTATTGGAGCAATTGTTGTACCTGTCAATGCGAAATTTACCTTGCCTGAGGTCGAATATGTCGCGCAACATGCGGAAGCAAAGGCGATAATTGTCCATGACGCAATTTTTACATCCGTCGAAAACATGACACGGATTCCTATTAAAATTAAAACAGGTCAAGTAATGGCTGGCTGGTTGAACTATGAAGCACTTATCCAAAATGCAAGTAAACAAACCATTGATTGCCAGCTCAATGAAGACGATGCATCGACAATTTTATATACTTCCGGTACAACAGGTAAACCTAAAGGCGTGCTCTTTAGCTACCGAAATATTTTAACAGTAGCGCAAATGATTGCTGTGGAAATGGAAGTAAAGCCGGAAAGCCGCATACTACTGATGATGCCATTAACCCATTCAGCGCCACTACACTTATTTTTAATGGCTGGTGTGCTTGTAGGGTCAACAAATGTTCTGACACCAATTTTTACGCCAGATTTATTTATCGATGCGATTGAACAGGAAAAAGCGACGCACTTTTTTGGAGCGCCAGTGGCCTATTTATTAACAGCACAACTACCAAGATTGAAATCAGCCGATTTATCTTCGATGAAGTGGTGGGTTTATGGGGGTGCTCCGCTATCTCAACAAGAAGTAAGTTTCATAGAAAAAGCATTCCGAACAGATAATTTAACTTGTGTTTACGGCTTAACAGAGGCTGGGCCAAGTGGTTCATTATTGTTCGGAAAGGAACATGTGTTGAAGGCAGGGAGTATTGGTCAGCGTGCGCCACTCGGTACAGAATTACGCATTATTAACGACAAAGGCGAGGATGTGGCTGTTGGGGAAGTAGGCGAAATTGTATTATTGGGTGAGGGAAATATGATGGGTTATTACAAGGATGAAGTGGCCACACAGGCTACATTCATAGACGGCTGGCTGAAAACAGGAGATTTAGCTCGTTTTGATGAGGATGGCTATATTTGGGTAGTTGATCGCAAGAAGGACGTTATCATATCCGGTGGTGTGAATATCTACCCGAAAGAAATTGAGGATTGTTGCTTAAGCTACGAAGGTATCTTTGAGGTTGCTGTTATCGGTGTTCCCCATCCGCAGTGGGGCGAAACTGCAAAGGCGATTTATGCCTCGAAGGTAGAAATTAATGAGGAAACACTCATTGCTTATTTGGAAGAACATCTAGCAAAATATAAAATTCCACGTCTTTTCGAACGTGTGGAAGCACTCCCACGAAATGCATCAGGTAAGATATTAAAGCAATCTTTGAAGGGACAAGAGGTGAGATAATGATGAAGGTTTTACAACAGGAAGAGACTAAGACTTCAAATTTTTTCACAGAAAATGATACGTTGCAAAAGGTATTAGAGATGATGCTAGATGAAGAGTTCTTAGAGTTTGCAAAGCGTGAACTAACAGATTTTGGTGAGCTTTGTGCTGGTGAAATTGATGTAAGAGCAAAGCATACCGACAGAGCAGGCGAACCTCGACTACAAAGATATAACGCATATGGTGACGAAGTATCAGAAATATGGGTTAATGACGGCTATAAAAGAACAATCGAAGAAACGTATAACACAGGTATAGTAGGGTATGTGCATAAGGAGATTCCACAACTAGGTAGGAAAGGTAATTATGTGTATAGCTTTGCGCAGGGTTATTTACTGTCTCATGCAGAGCCCGGTTTCTATTGTCCAGTAACTTTAACGATGGCTACAGCGTATTTACTCGACCATTATGCGAGCGATGAAGTGAAGTCACGTTTTTTACCACATGTTTGCGCGACAGGTAATACGCCGCTTTATGAGGGAGCCACATTTTTAACTGAGCGACAGGGGGGCTCTGATGTTGGAGCAAACGTTGTCAATGCAGTACTGGATGGGAATGAATATCGATTATACGGTGAGAAATACTTTGCATCGAATGCAGGGATGTGTGGCGTTGCAATGGTATTAGCACGTATGGAGGATGCACCAAAAGGATCCAAAGGTTTAACGCTCTTTGCCGTACCTTGGCATCAAGAGGATGGTTCCATCAATAATCTTCGGATTCGACGTTTGAAGGATAAGCTAGGTGTCAAGGCGGTACCATCAGGGGAAGTTGAGTTCGATGGGGCACTTGCATATGTCGTTGGTGAGCCAAATAAAGGGATTTATTATATGTTGGAAGCGCTTAATTTGTCTAGAATTTGCAATGCTGTTGCCTCGATTGGTATTATGCGCCGAGGGTATTTAGAAGCGAAGCATTATGTAACAAATCGCCATGCATTCGGGCAGCCGTTAACACAATATCCTATGATTAAAGATACATTAGGGAAATTTGCAGCAAAGTTACATGTAGAGGTTGCAACTGTCTTTGATGTCATTCAATTGTACGATAAGGTAACAAGTGGTCAGGGCAATGAGCAGGACATCATTATGAATCGTTTGAACATCGCAATCATGAAAAAAGAAACAGCTGAGCAAGCCGTGCATTATGCAAGTGAAGCGATTGAACTACATGGTGGAAATGGCTATATTGAAGATTTTGTAACGCCTCGTTTACTGAGAGATGCGCAAGTACTCACAGTGTGGGAAGGGACAGCCAATATTTTAGCATTAGAGCTTATTCGCTTAGTGGATAAGTTTCAGGCACATGAATTGTTTGTTCAAGCCATGCAAGAGCGATTGGCGAAGTTAACTGCTAGTCCATTGCTTCAAATTGTAGCTGAGCAACTTGAAAAGTTAGTAGTGACATTACAAACCTTCAGCCACTTAGATACAGCAATGAAAACATTTGAGGCAAAAAAAGTGGTAGAGAAAATGGCACATTTATATGAAAGCGTCGTAGCAGTAGAATGGGCAGAAAAATTTGGTGGCAAATATGAAATGCTCGCAGACATCTATTTAGAGGACACATGGGCATTGCGTGAAATCGGTGCCCCTATGAAAACTGTGCAGTATTTTGCGGAAATCATCTAGCTATAGTGAGCCGTCTCAAAGTCATTGAGACGGCTTTATCTGTGTAAGGTTTATCGTTATATCATTCTATTTTCATGTATAATGAAAACAACTGAATATTATAAAGGTTCTTTACTAAGTAAAGTGAAAAGGGAAATCGGTGTAATTCCGACGCGGTCCCGCCACTGTAAGTGTGAGTTTTTTCAATCTACGCCACTGAACATCTTTCGGGAAGGCATGAAAAAACGAATAGCACACGAGCCAGGAGACCTGCCTTTATAGAGCAACACGATACAGCCTACGAGGATAGGGTGGTGGAATTTTGCGTATGTATTTATGTGCAAACACGCCCCTCATCTTTTGTGATGAGGGGTGTTTTCAGTTTTATAAGGTTGTTTCGATAAATTAAAGATTGTGGGCGATAAATTCTCAAAGTGGGGCGATAAAATGCAAAAGTTTATCGATAAATCAAAAAAACAGAGCGATAAAATATGCGCACAGACAGGTTAATTAGGGAGGATTTACAGTGAAAAAGTATTGGAAAATAGGATTGTCAGCATTTCTAGCAATGGGCTTACTTGCGGCATGTAATAGCAAGGACACGAAAAACGACAATCCTGCATCAGAGCAACAGGCAACCCCGCAAGTAGAAGAAGCAACATTCCCGCTTACGATGACAGATGTTACTGGTAATGATATTACACTAGAAGCACCACCAGAGAGAATTATATCGCTGATACCAAGTAATACGGAAATTTTATTTGGACTTGGTTTAAATGATGAAATTGTTGGTGTCAATGATTATGATGATTTTCCAGCAGAGGCGGCTGACAAAGAGAAAGTAGGCAGTACGGAGTTTAATATTGAACAAATTATTGCACTTTCACCAGATATCGTTTTTGCGCATGAGTCAGGGATTGCGTCTCTAAAAGGTGCAATAGAGCAACTAGAAGCAGCTGATGTCAAGGTATATGTTGTAGCAAACGCAGATAACTTTAATGAGACATATACCACAATTGAGCAATTAGGGCGTGCAACTGGGAAATCATCAGAAGCTGAAAAAATGATAGCAAATATGAAAACAAAAACTGAAGAAGTGCAAGCGAAATTGAAGGACGTGGAGTCAAAGAAAGTCTTTGTAGAGACATCTGATGAACCAGAAATTTATACACCTGGTAAGAATACATTTATGCAGGAAATGCTAGACATGATCCATGCAGAAAATATAGCGGCTGATACGAGTGACTGGTACAAAATTGATGCTGAACAAATCATTGCAAAAAATCCAGATGTCATTGTGGTGACATATAATTATGTACCAGATATTTTAACGAAAATTCCCCAACGTGCTGGATTTGATACAATTACTGCCGTGAAAAATAATGCGATTGTGCAAGTAGATGAAAATATGACAAGTCGTCAGGGTCCACGTTTAGCTGATGGTCTTGAAGAATTAGCTAAAGCCATCTACCCAGAGGCTTTCGAGTGAGTAGAATAATTTTTGCCTATGTCACAGCGATTACGCTTCTAATCATTAGCATTTGGTGTGGTGTATCGATAGGCTCGGTTCACATTCCACTAGAAGTATTGTGGAATAAGGCGGCAAATGAAACAGCTGCCAATATTTTGTGGAAAATTCGCATGCCACGTGTCATGTTGGCAGGACTTGTAGGGGCGTCCCTTGCGATTGCAGGGGCAGCATTTCAAGGTTTATTGAAAAATCCTCTAGCAGATCCATATACATTGGGTGTTTCGTCTGGAGCGTCTGTAGGGGCAGTTATGACGTTGTTTTTTGGTATTTCTATTCCAGTTGTTGGCCTATACACATTGCCAACTTTTAGTATGATTGGTGCGGTGTTAACAATGGTAGCTGTTATGAGCTTTGCTAGGTTAGTTGACCGGTCACTAAAAATGGAAACACTCATTTTAACGGGCGTTATTTTTAGTTCGTTTTTAGGTTCTCTTATTTCGTTAATGATTGCTTTAACTGGTGAGGAGTTACGACAAATTATCGGCTGGCTACTTGGTTCGGTATCCATGCGTGGATGGCCATATGTGCAAATGATTGCACCGTTTGTTGTGATTGGCTCGACGATGCTTTGGACGCAAAGAAGAGAGTTAAATGTTCTTTTGTATGGAGAAGAGCGCGCGAAGCATTTAGGGGTTAATGTGAAACGTAGTAAATATTTGATTTTAGCTGGCGGCTCTATGCTGACGGGAGCAGCGGTTGCGGTTTCTGGAACAATTGGGTTTGTTGGTTTAGTGGTACCGCATATGACACGGATGATTTGGGGTTCAGATCACCGTCATCTATTGCCATTATCTTTTTTAAATGGAGCTACATTGCTTATTATTTGTGATTTAGTGTCACGTACGATTATCGTGCCACGTGAGTTGCCAATTGGTGTTATTACTGCGTTTATTGGCGCACCTGTTTTTTCGTATATTTTCTATAAGCAACGAAGAAGCAAGGGGGTACGCGTATGATTATTGTTGAACATTTATCAGGTGGCTATGAAAGCGTACCGATTGTCAAAGATGTAAGCTTTACAGTTGAAAAGGGGAAGATACTCGGCATTTTAGGACCAAATGGTAGTGGCAAATCGACGTTGCTGAAGGTAATCAGTGGCATCTTACCAGCAACTTCAGGCACTATTCAAATAGACGGAAAAGATATGAATTCATATAACGCCCGAGCATTGGCGAAGAAGATGGCAGTACTACCACAGCTACATGCCAATGCATTTTCAAATACAGTGCGTGAGGCAGTGTCACTTGGACGTTATCCCCATCAAACAGGATTCTTTTCGAGCTGGTCAGTGGTAGATGAGCAAGCTGTTCAATACGCGATGGAGCAAACAGGTGTCACACGTTACGAACATACCCCGATGGAAATTTTATCGGGTGGTGAGCAACAACGTGTATTTGTAGCACAGGCTTTAGCACAAACAGCGGAAATTTTACTGCTGGATGAGCCGACGAATCATTTAGATATCGCCCATCAACGACAAATTTTAGATATGGTACGAAAAGAAGCACTTGAATGTGGTTTAACGGTTATTATGGTATTGCATGACATGAATTTAGCCTCGCTTTATTGTGATGAATTATTGCTCATGGAGAGTGGGCGTATGCGTGCATTTGGTGCGCCACATGAAGTATTGATTGCCTCAAAAATCGAAGAAGTATATCAAGCGAGAGTCACGACTTACGCACATCCTGAAATTCCGAAACCCCAAATTACGATGATGCCAGCAGCGAGCGAGCATCAGCAACGAGCTGTTATCGTAAAAGAAGATTTCAAGGTAACAACAGCTTATATTCAATTAAAATCAAATATTCCTTTAAAAACAGTGTCCTCAGCAGTACATAATCCGGGTATTGGGTGGTATGACTGCCTGTTAAATCGTTCCGTTCAGGGTAATTATGACATTCATGATGTGAAGCAGGAGGTCGCTGAATTTTTACAAAGAGAACACTTTTCGTCGACAAGTACGGTGGTAATGCTAACAGCTGTTTCAACAGAGCTCGTCGCACTTCGTGAATATAAGGCTTCCTTCGGTAGTGTATTTGTCGTCGTCACTGCAGGTGTTGGCAATGCTGTGGATGTGTCACGTACGCATGAAAGACAAGATGAACCATATATTGGTACTATTAACACGTGGGTTGTGATTAATGGGTGTTTATCGGAAGAGGCATTTTTCCAAGCGATGATGACTGCCAATGAGGCGAAAACAAAAGCATTACAGTCAGAAAATATTCGTGATGAGCGCTCGAATACAGTTGCGACCGGCACCGCGACAGATAGCTTACTGATTGCCGCAACACAAAATGGTGAGGAAATGTCTTATGGTGGTCCGATTACAAAGGTAGGCAAGATTATAGGTAAAGGTGTTTTTGAGACGACGGTGCAGGCAATTCAAAATTATAATATGAAGTATAGGAGCTGAGTTGAATGAAACTTTACACAAAAACAGGCGATACAGGTAAAACAAGTCTGATCGGTGGACGTGTCGATAAAGATAGCTTACGTGTAGAAACATATGGTGCAATTGATGAACTAAATTCATTTATCGGTAAGGCAGTAAGTGAATTAGATCGTGAATTATTCAAAGACATTTTAGTGGATTTAGAAACGATTCAGCAAGAACTTTTCGATGCAGGTGGTGATCTTGCAAATGTCATGAAGGAACGTCATTATAAACTTGCAGAAGAACCGATTGTAGTATTGGAGGGGCGTATTGATGCATTATCTGATGAAGCGCCGCCACTAGAACGCTTTATTTTGCCAGGTGGAGCACCAGCAGCAGCAACACTACACATTGCGCGTACAGTTGCACGCCGAGCAGAGCGTCAAATGGTAACGCTGATGAAAGAAATCCAGGATGTACCAACAATTGTACAAAAATATTTAAATCGCTTATCTGATTATTTATTTGCGGCTGCACGTGTTGTCAATGCACGCTTAAACGTAGCAGACATTGAGTATATTCGAAGTGGAAAAGTATTTAAAAAATAGCGAATCACCTACATCTAGGCATAATTGATTCAGAATTTTGACTTGTACGTAGGCTTGCCTGAGTGCTTTCGCTACTCTATATATTTGCTACAGGGCCACCTTGAAAATTTCAGGGTGGCTTTTTTTCTTGTGAAGTGTAAGAATATAAAATTATCAGAAATATTTTTGATTTGTGTTGACTGAATGCTCACTCATTTATTAGAATATGAATATAGTAACAAAATAGCGTACATTTACGCATGAACTAGCAAATTTAACACAAAGAGAGAAATTACGACAAGCTAAGGGGGGGACCAACCATGAATCCATTACTAATTGCAAACATTGTCTTAACAGTCGTGGTTGTGCTTTATGCAGTAGGATTATTTTTCTATCTGTTAAAAACACGCTACAAGTTTGTACAACTGGGGAAAAAGGTTGAGTTTGATGAAAGTGTTCAAGAACGTATTCGTTATTTAATGGTCAATGTATTTGGTCAAAATAAGCTATTAAAAGATCCGAAAAGTGGTTTAATTCACGTCATGTTCTTTTATGGTTTCTTGATGGTACAGTTAGGTGCTGTTGATTTAATTTGGAAGGGATTAGCACCAAATTCCCATTTACCACTAGGGATTTTCTATGGTGTATTTACATTCTTCCAGGAGTTAGTAGTGTTAATGATTTTGGTAGCGGTAGTGTGGGCGTTTTATCGTCGCTACGTTGAAAAGCTAGTGCGTCTAAAACGCGGTTGGAAAAATGGTTTAGTATTAATCTTCATTGGTGGTTTAATGGTATCAACATTATTTGCAAATGGTATGGGCTTAATCTGGCATGGCGAAGGCTTAACTTATACGGAACCTGTAGCATCAGCAATCGCAGCTATCTTTGGCTTTTTACCAGCATCTGTAGCAGCAGGTGTTTTCTATGTCATGTGGTGGGCACATTTATTAATCCTATTAACATTCTTAATTTATGTACCACAATCGAAGCACTTCCACTTAATTGTGAGTCCAATTAATGTGTATATGAACCGTTTAGATCGTACGGGAACGTTAACACCAATTGACTTCGAGGCACTTGAAGAAGCGGGTGAAAATGCGGACAGTGAAGATGATATTCCAGCCATAGGTGTTGGACGTATTCAAGACTTTACGCAAAAGCAGATGCTCGATTTATATTCTTGTGTAGAATGTGGTCGTTGTACAAATATGTGTCCGGCAACAGGAACAGGAAAGATGCTGTCACCAATGGACTTAATCGTCAAGCTTCGTGATCATTTAACATTTACAGGGGCGGTTGTCACAAAGCAAAAACCGTGGGTGCCATATCAATTCTTTGCTAATACAAAGGGGAATCAGCTAGCAATGGCTGCTGGTGCTGAGGGCGCAATCATGGAAGACATTTATAGTCCTTCTTTAATAGGTGAAGTAATTACTGAAGAAGAGATTTGGGCATGTACAACTTGCCGTAACTGTGAAGACCAATGTCCAGTAATGAACGAGCATGTCGATAAAATTATTGACCTTCGTCGTTATCTAACGATGACTGAAGGAAAAGTAAATCCAGATGCACAGCGCGCGATGACAAACATCGAACGTCAAGGTAATCCTTGGGGGCTAAACCGTAAAGAAAAAGAAAATTGGCGTGACCTTGATTCAACTATCAATATCCCGACGGTGAAAGAACTGAAAAAATCGGGCGAGGACATGGAGTATCTATTGTGGGTAGGGTCTATGGGTGCATTTGATAACCGTTCACAAAAAATTGCTTTAGCCTTCTGCCGTCTATTAAATGAGGCTGGAGTGAAGTTTGCGATATTAGGAAATAAAGAGAAAAACTCAGGAGATACACCACGTCGTCTAGGGAATGAGTTTTTATTCCAAGAGTTAGCGACAGCCAATATCGATGAGTTCGAGAAAAATGATGTGAAGAAAATTGTTACGATTGACCCGCATGCATACAATATCTTCAAAAATGAATACCAAGATTTCGGCTGGAAAGGTGAAGTCTATCACCATACAGAGCTACTAAATCAATTGATAGAAGAAAATCGTCTAGCCATGAATTATGAAGTCGATGAGACAATTGTCTTCCATGATTCTTGTTACTTAGGTCGCTATAATGATGTGTATGATGCACCACGCGAGATTCTTCGAGGTATTCCAGGCGTTAAGCTTGTGGAAATGGAACGTAATCGCGAAACGGCAATGTGCTGTGGTGCAGGTGGCGGTTTAATGTGGATGGAAGAGCATGTTGGAAATCGTATTAATGTAGCAAGAACAGAGCAAGCTTTAGCAACAAATGCATCGGTGATTTCTTCTGGCTGTCCGTACTGTTTAACAATGCTAGAGGATGGAACAAAGGCAAAAGAAGTTGAAGATACAATTAGTACGTTCGATGTAGCAGAGTTATTGGAGCGTTCTGTATTCGGTGAGAAAGTGAAAGTTGTTGAAGCGCCAACTGAAGGAGTATCAGAAGAGATGTTAGAAGAGGTAGTCGCTTCAGTGGATACTATGGAAATTGACGAGAAATAACTACTTGCTAAGAAAATAGCTGATTATTGCAGAAATATTTTGGTTATCTGAAAAATATAAATTGCACAACAATTAATTGTTTTGTAGAATAAGATTAATGGAAATGGGAGTTAGTTAAGGACTCCCATTTTTCATCGAGAAGAATCGAGCGAGCGTTCAGTCAACAACGGGGTTTGGGAAAAGACACTAATCGATACCTTCATCGAGAACGTAAAACAAAAGGGGTGTTTTACTTGAATAGAGCGGTAATTTTAGCAGGAGCAAGAACGGCATTTGGTAAATTTGGAGGAGCACTATCATCACTCAACGCAAGTGATCTGGGAGCAATTGCAGTTAAAGGGGCACTAGAGAAGGCGAGTATTATGCCAAATGAAGTGGATGAAGTAATTTTAGGCACAGTCCTACAAGGTGGTCAGGGACAAATACCATCAAGACAGGCTGCACTAAAAGCAGGTTTACCAACTTCGGTGAAAACAGAAACGATTAATAAAGTTTGTGCGTCAGGGATGCGCGCAGTAACGTTAGCAGATCAGCTAATTCGGTTAGGGGACGAAGAAGTCATTATCGCTGGCGGTATGGAGTCTATGTCAAATGCACCGTACTATTTAATGAAGGGTCGCACAGGTTTACGCATGGGCGATTCCACCATGATAGACGGCATGCTATATGATGGTTTAACATGTGCCTTTAATCAGGCAAGACCGCATATGGGAAGCTATGGCAATACGACAGCGACTACGTTTTCGTTAAGTCGCGAGGAACAGGATACTTGGTCCGTACGCAGCCATGAACGTGCACTAGGGGCAATAGAAAAAGGCTACTTTGCACAGGAAATTGTACCAGTAGAAATACCACAGCGTAAGGGTGATCCGCTTCTAGTGAGTATAGACGAGGCACCAAGAGCTGGAACATCGATGGAAGCGCTTGCTAAGTTAAAGCCGGCCTTTGATAAGGACGGCACGATTACAGCGGGTAACGCACCTGGAGTAAATGATGGAGCATGTGCACTTGTAGTAATGAGTGAGGAGCGTGCAGTACGTGAAGGCAGAGAGCCACTTGCCATTATCATCGGCCATGAGGAACTCGCGATGGAGCCTGAAAACTTCCCGCAAACACCAGGACTTGTTATCAATAAACTTCTTAAAAAGACGGGGAAAACAATAGCTGACATTGATCTAATCGAAATTAATGAAGCCTTCGCTGCTGTAGCTCTTGTCAGCACTCTGCTTGCGGAACTTGATGCAGAGAAGGTCAATGTCAACGGTGGAGCAGTGGCACTAGGACATCCAATCGGAGCTTCCGGAGCACGCATTATTTTAACACTCGCACATGAATTACAACGCCGAGGTGGCGGAATTGGTATTGCTGCCATTTGCTCTGGGGGAGGGCAAGGCGATGCAATCATGATTGAGGTACCAACTACAGGGGGACATGAATGATGGGAATTCAAAAGGTTATGGTCATTGGCGCTGGTCAAATGGGTTCAGGGATTGCACAGGTTTGTGCTCAAGCTGGCTATGAAGTCAAACTAAATGACATGAAGCAAGAATTTTTTGAGCGTGGATTAGCGGTAATTACAAAAAATTTAGCGCGTGATGTGGAAAAAGATCGTAAAACAGAAGATGAGAAAACAGCAATTCTAGGTCGTATTACTATGTCACTAGATTTACAGGATGCGAGTGATGTAGATATTATTATCGAGGCGGCTGTGGAAAACATGGAAGTGAAGCAATCCATCTTCCGCCAATTAGATACTATTGCACCCGCACATGCTATTTTAGCAACGAATACATCATCTCTACCAATTACCGAAATTGCAGCAGTAACTAACCGTCCAGAGCAAGTCATTGGTATGCACTTTATGAATCCAGTACCTGTTATGAAGCTTGTTGAAATCATCAGAGGTTTAGCAACAACTGATGAGGTTTACAAAGCTGTTGAAGATATGACAGTGAAATTAGCAAAAATACCAGTGGAAGTAAATGACTTCCCAGGCTTTATTTCGAATCGTATTTTACTCCCAATGATTAATGAGGCAATCTATGCATTGTATGAAGGTGTTGCATCGAAAGAAGCTATTGATGATGTCATGAAGCTTGGGATGAATCATCCAATGGGGCCACTAACATTAGCGGACTTTATCGGTCTGGATACATGCTTGTCAATCATGGAGATTTTACATGAGGGCTTAGGGGATAGTAAATACAGACCTTGTCCATTGTTACGTAAATATGTGGCAGCAGGATGGCTGGGCAAGAAATCAGGAAGAGGCTTTTACGTTTACGAATAATCCTATGGGGATGGGATTATTCAACAAAAATGTAATGCTACGTGACAACATAGAGGGGTGACATTATAGATGCATTTACAATTTACAGATGAACAGATCATGATGCGTGATATGGTGCGAGATTTCGCGCAAGAAAAGATTGCACCGTGGGTAGATCGTATGGAGGCAGGGGAGTTTCCACGAGAGCTACTTGTGCAAATGGGTGAGCTTGGTTTAATGGGCATTACAACACCAGAAGAACTAGGTGGCTCTGCGATGGATTTTACATCTTACATACTAGCCATTAATGAATTATCTAAGGTTAGTGCAGTGATGGGTGTTATTTTATCGGTGCATACCTCAGTTGGTACAAACCCTATAATTTATTTTGGTAATGATGAACAAAAGCAACGTTATGTCCCAAAACTAGCTTCGGGAGAATATTTAGGCGCATTTTGTTTAACAGAGCCAAGCGCAGGTTCAGATGCAGGTTCATTGCAATCAAAAGCGGTGCGTGATGGTGATGAGTATGTTATTAACGGATCAAAGGTGTTTATTACAAACGGTGGTGAGGCAGATGTCTATATCGTTTTTGCATCTACCAATCAAGCCGACAAGACGCGAGGAATTTCAGCGTTTATTGTCGAAAAAGGAACGCCGGGCTTAGTGATAGGTAAGGATGAGCACAAAATGGGCTTACATGGCTCACGCACAGTACAACTGACATTCGATAACTGTCGCATACCAGCTACAAATCTTCTTGGGGAAGAAGGAGAAGGCTTTAAAATTGCGATGGCAAATTTAGATGTGGGTCGAATTGGCATTGCAGCTCAAGCCTTAGGTATTGCTGAAGCAGCACTTGAAGCAGCAACAGCTTATGCGAAAGAACGTGTCCAATTTGGTAAACCAATTTCAGCACAGCAAGGAGTTGGCTTCAAGCTAGCAGACATGGCGACTGCGGTTGAAGCGGCAAAATTGCTTGTCTATCGTGCGGCAGATTTACGGGCCAAAGGCTTACCGTGCGGAGCGGAAGCCTCGATGGCTAAACTTTTCGCTTCTCGTACAGCGGTGCAAACTGCGATTGAAGCTGTACAAATTTTCGGTGGTTATGGCTACACAGAGGATTATCCAGTAGAGCGATATTTCCGTGATGCCAAAGTGACAGAAATCTATGAGGGTACAAGTGAAATCCAAAAGTTGGTTATTAGTAAACAGTTAATTTGATGCAATAAAAGTCTCCATCTCAATAAGTGAAGAGATTGGTGTATCTACGAAATCAAATGACGTCAACGTGAAATTCATTCATATAAAAGGGGAAATGGACCATGAACTTTCAATTAACAGAAGAACACGAACAATTACGTGAAATGATTCGAGACTTTGCTATTAACGAAGTAGCACCAACTGCAGCGGAGCGCGACGAAAATGAAGCTTTTGACCGTACAATTTTCGAAAAAATGGCTGAACTAGGATTAACAGGTATTCCTTGGCCAGAAGAGTATGGTGGTGCAGGCTTTGATTATCTTGCCTATGTAATTGCTGTAGAAGAACTATCACGTGTATGTGCTTCAACAGGGGTAACATTATCGGCACATACTTCACTTGCAGGATGGCCATTATACAAATTCGGAACGGAAGAACAGAAACAAAAGTATCTTCGTCCTATGGCAGAAGGTAAACATATTGGTGCATATGGCTTAACAGAGCCAGCTTCAGGTTCAGATGCAGGCGGTATGAAAACATATGCCAAACGTGACGGCGATGATTATATTTTAAATGGTTCGAAGATTTTCATCACGAATGGTGGTGTAGCAGATACCTATATTGTATTTGCTGTAACAGACCCAGAAGCGAAAAACAGCACATCTGCTTTTATTGTTGAAGCAGGTTTTGAGGGCTTCTCAGTTGGTAAAAAAGAGAAAAAGCTAGGAATTCGTTCATCGCCAACGACTGAAATTATTTTTGACAACTGCCGTGTACCAAAAGAAAATTTGCTTGGTGCAGAGGGGGAAGGCTTTAAAATTGCGATGACTACACTGGATGGGGGACGTAACGGTATTGCGGCTCAAGCTGTAGGAATTGCTCAAGGTGCGTTAGATGCAGCTGTAGAATATGCAAAAGAGCGTGTGCAATTTGGCAAGCCAATTACTGCAAATCAAGGTGTGTCTTTTAAATTAGCGGATATGGCTACACAAATTGAAGCATCAAGACTTCTTACATACCAAGCTGCTTGGTTAGAGTCAAATAGTCTACCATATGGTAAGGCTTCTGCAATGGCGAAATTAATGGCTGGTGACACAGCAATGAGTGTAACGACTGAGGCAGTGCAGGTTTTCGGTGGCTACGGTTATACAAAAGATTATCCGGTAGAACGTTTCATGCGTGATGCGAAAATTACACAAATTTACGAAGGTACGCAGGAGATCCAACGTCTGGTGATTTCGCGTATGTTGACAAAGTAATTTATGACAGAAAAAAGTAAAAGGCCCCAAGTACAGTCAACTGTGAAAGATGAAAATCTGATCGCTATTCGCCGAGAGCAAATGATTCAAGGTGCTATTAAATTATTTAAAGAAAAAGGTTTTCATCGTGCCACGACGAGAGAAATTGCGAAAGCTGCGGGCTTTAGTATCGGTACATTATATGAATATATTCGTACGAAAGAAGATGTACTATACCTTGTATGTGACAGTATTTATCATCACGCAATGGAGCGACTAGCAAGTTTCGAAATTAAGGCAGGTACTATCGAAGAATTAAGAGAAATGATTCGTGAGTATTTCTTGCAAATTGATAGTATGGTCGATGAATTGACGATTATGTATCAAGAAACGAAATCCTTGTCGAGGGAAGCGCAGCGCTATGTATTCAGTAAGGAATTCGAAATGGTTGCCACTTTTGAGCGACTATTAAAACGCTGTGTAGAGACAGGTGAAATTTCAATGACTGACAAGCAAATTCATTTGGCTGCGAATAACTTAGTCGTTCAAGGCCAAAGTTGGGCGTTTCGTAAATGGGCGCTCCATCGTCAACATACACTTGATGAGTATATTGATATGCAGACAACATTATTCATATCAGGCATTAAGGGGTTCTAATCAGTTTAAGGGGTAATCGGTAATTGCATAGATGGATATTGCAATTACCGATTTTTATTTGAGGCAGTATGATGGTTCGTTTATATGTTTCGTATAAAGAGGTGAGTGTTTGCCACAAAACTCAACTTCGCCGCTAGCTTATAATGCGGTTCATACGTTAAGAAAGAGATTTACTAAGGGGAGAAAGTGGGGGTTTCATATATGGCAAAGGTAGAAGTATACCGTCCAAAAAATCACGTGCGTTTTGTAACAGCATCCAGTCTTTTTGATGGGCATGATGCTTCAGTCAATATTATGCGACGTATTTTGCAATCTAGTGGTGTGGAAGTAATTCACTTAGGACATAACCGCTCTGTTGAAGAAGTCGTGAATGCGGCTATTCAAGAGGATGCACAAGGCATTGCTGTATCCTCATATCAAGGCGGCCATATGGAATACTTTAAATATATGTATGATTTACTGCGTGAAAAAGGAGCGCCTCATATTAAAATTTATGGTGGCGGTGGTGGTGTTATTTTACCACGTGAAATTAAAGAGCTACATTCATATGGTATTTCTGGCATTTTCTCGCCAGAAGATGGGCGAGTGCTTGGTCTACAAGGGATGATCAACGAGCAAATTAAAGGGACAGATTTCTCAACGGCGACAGGAGACTACGATGAAAAGCTAGAAATCTTAACAACAGAAACACCAGAATTGCTGGCAAATTTAATTACTGCGGCAGAATCGAACGATGATGCCGAAACGAAAGCTATGTTAGTAGAAGCGCGCAAACGTTCGAAAGGGACGCCAATTTTAGGGATTACAGGAACGGGTGGTGCAGGGAAATCTTCATTAACGGATGAGCTTATTCGCCGCTTCCTGAAGGAATTCCCAGATAAACGTGTGGCTATTCTTTCCGTTGATCCGACAAAGCAAAAAACAGGTGGGGCATTACTTGGAGACCGTATTCGTATGAATGCCATTTTCAATAATCGTGTGTATATGCGAAGCTTGGCGACACGAGGCTCACGTACAGAATTGACCGCTTCCATTGGTGATGTCTTAGATGTTGTACGTGTTGCAGGTTATGATTTAATCATCGTGGAAACGAGTGGGATTGGTCAGGGTGATGCGGAAATTACAAAGTACACGGATCTATCCATGTATGTTATGACAAGTGAGTTTGGGGCACCAACACAGCTTGAAAAGATTGACATGATTGATTTTGCGGATGTAATTGCTATCAATAAATTTGAACGTAAAGGCTCAGAAGATGCGTTACGTCAAGTGCAAAAACAGCTTCAACGATCTCGTGAGCTTTGGGAAGAACCAATTGATAGCATGCCTGTATATGGTACAATTGCCAGTCAGTTTAATGATAAAGGAACAAATACTTTATTTGCAGTATTAGTGAACATTATTAATAATAAAACAGGTAGCAATTGGGAAACAAGTTATGAACAATTTGCGAAAACGCAAAAGCAGGATGTCATTATTCCAAACGATCGTCGTTATTATTTACGTGAAATTACTGATACAGTGCGAGGCTATCATAAAAAAACAGAGCAACAGGTAGCATTTGCACGTCGTTTATTCCAACTTGAGGGTGCCATTGCTACAGTCAAGGAAAAGGCGCCAGATGACGCACTAGTTGCATCACTTACGTCTTTAGCGGAAGGTGTCCGTGATGAATTATCAGCTGAATCCAAGCGTATTCTAGAAAATTGGCAGACTTTAAAAGAAGCGTATGCTGGTGATGTATTTGTAACCAAAGTTCGTGATAAAGAAATTCGGACGATTTTAACGACAACAAGTCTTTCTGGTACAAAAATACCAAAGGTCGTTATACCGAAGTTCGTTGATTACGGTGAAATTTTACGCTGGGTCTATGGAGAAAATGTACCAGGTGAATTCCCGTATACTGCAGGAGTGTTCCAATTTAAACGTGAAGGTGAAGATCCGAAACGACAATTTGCTGGAGAGGGCACACCGGAACGGACAAATAAACGCTTTCACTATTTATCGAAAGACGATGACGCAAAACGTTTATCCACGGCCTTTGACTCCGTAACATTATACGGTGAGGATCCTGATTATCGTCCGGATATTTACGGTAAGGTCGGAGAGTCAGGTGTGTCAATTTGTACGTTAGAAGATATGAAGAAGCTCTATGCAGGCTTTGACCTTTGCGCGCCATCAACTTCAGTATCGATGACAATTAATGGACCTGCCCCAATTATTTTAGCAATGTTTATGAATACAGCAATTGATCAGCAGGTGAGGCTGCGTGAGGAAGCATTAAATCGTACATTAACAGTTGAAGAGTTCACGGAGACACGTGAAAAAACATTGCAGGTCGTACGAGGGACAGTGCAGGCAGATATTTTAAAAGAAGACCAAGGGCAAAATACTTGTATTTTCTCAACTGAATTTGCACTGCGCATGATGGGGGATATCCAGCAATACTTTATCGACCAAAAAGTGCGTAATTATTACTCAGTATCTATCTCGGGCTATCACATTGCAGAAGCTGGAGCGAATCCAATCTCACAGCTAGCATTTACACTAGCAAATGGCTTTACGTATGTTGAATACTATTTAAGCCGTGGTATGAATATTGATGATTTTGCGCCAAATCTATCGTTCTTTTTCTCCAATGGGCTAGATCCAGAATATACAGTGATTGGCCGTGTTGCTCGTCGTATTTGGGCAGTCGTTATGCGTGATAAATATGGTGCTAACGAGCGTGCGCAAAAGCTGAAATACCATGTTCAAACATCTGGTCGAAGCTTGCATGCACAGGAGATTGACTTTAATGATATTCGTACTACATTGCAAGCATTAATGGCACTACAAGATAACTGTAATTCACTCCATACAAATGCTTACGATGAAGCGATTACAACACCAACAGAAGAATCAGTACGTCGTGCAATGGCAATTCAAATGATCATTACCAAAGAGCATGGATTAGCGAAGAATGAAAACCCATTACAAGGTGCATTTATCGTTGAAGAATTAACTGATTTGGTAGAAGAATCTGTGTTAGAAGAATTTGATCGTATTAATGATCGTGGTGGTGTGTTAGGTGCAATGGAAACGCAATATCAACGTGGTAAGATTCAAGAAGAATCCATGCACTATGAAATGCTAAAACATTCGGGTGAATTACCAATTATCGGCGTAAACACATACTTAAATCCAAACCCACCGGCAGATGACGCCATTGACAATATGGAAATTGCGCGTGCTTCAACGGAAGAAAAAGAAACACAAATACGAAACCTACAAGCCTTCTGGCAGCAGCATACAGGAGACGCAGAGGCGGCTATTGCTCGTTTACAAGAAGTTGCTGTGAACAACGGTAATATTTTTGAAGAACTAATGGAAACTGTACAAGTAGCAAGCTTAGGACAAATTACAAAAGCATTATATGAAGTAGGCGGACAGTTCCGTCGTAATATGTAGAAAGTAAGCGTGCGATAATCGCTTTCTATTTACAAATTATTCTATTTTATGCGGAATGCTGCTGTAGTTTTAAGTGTCTAGTCTTTCGATTAGGCACTTCTTTTCATTTTCGCTATAATAGAATGACAAAGGGGGCGCAGTAGAGGATGAAATCAGTTATTCACTACATTATCATTTTAGCTTTAGTGTTAGGAGTCATTTTCCTGTATAATAAGCAAATTGGCGCTATTCCTTTACTATTATTGTCTGTTTATTTGTTTTACTTTGGTTTTAAAATAATACGTGATATAAAAAACAGTAATTGAAGCTAGCAAAGAGACTAAAACTTTGTATATAATGGGTATTATGCTTATGATATAGAAAGTTACTTTTGTGCGGCCTTTTTTAGGTGCGCTCGGAAAATCAATTTCGCCTTGGCGTAATTGCGTCCGGATTTTGAATTGTACTTAGGCCTACGCGATGCAGGTCAGTTAGCCATTTGCGCAAAATGCGACGAAGTTAGGCCAACATAGACTCCTTTCAAAATCTGTGACATCCGCCGGAGGCTTTATCTACATTTAGCTAATGGTAGGAAAAAACTTGCATTCACCTCACCGCCTATAGAGGTGAGCGTTTTCTGATGAATGAAGATAGAGCACCATTTAATTTTTAATACATCCGTATGTGATGAGGGAAAGGACGTGCGCGAATTGAATTTTCGTGAAATGACAAAAGAACAATTAGCAGAAGAATCGTTAATTAACTTAACTTATGCAATTTTAACTGAAAAGCGTGCCTCAGTGTCATTTAATGACCTGCTAACAATTATTAAAGAGCTTACTGGCTTTAGTGATGCTGATATTAAATCACGCTTGCTACAATTTTACACTGATATGAATGTGGATGGTCGCTTCTTATACAACCAAGAATCAGGTTGGGGTTTACGTGAATGGTTTAAGGTCGAACAAATTGAAGAAGAAACAGCTCCATCTGTTAAAACTCATAAGAAAAAATCAAAGGCTACTCTTGATGAAGACGATGACATTGAAGAAGATTTAGATGAAGAAGACATCGACTTCGATGAAGATTATGAAGAATTTGTTGAAGAAGAAATCGATGAAGAAAAAGAAGAAATTGAATTTGAGGATGAAGAAGAAATCGAAGAAATCGATGAAGAAATCGACGAAGACTTCATCGACGAAGACGAAGTAGATGAAGAGGAAGAGGAAGAAGCGTAATTCGTAATTTTCTCTTTGAATTTTCTTACTTTTGTACAAGTAGTAAAAAATCTTGACTTCTTTCACGGTTCCGTTTAATCTTTTACTTGGGCTCCTTAAAAGAGGAGAAAGACCGTGTATGCAATACGCTCCCCCTGCAAACCTATGCAGGAGGAGCGTTTTTTTGTTTTTACCTTTTTCAGTTATTTCTTTGATGAATATAGGCAATAGATGAATATAATTGTTGTTAACTATTTATTATGTATAATAATCGGTAACTGAATAGAGCTTAATTCCCTGGTGAAAGCCTTTTGAATTTAATTTTGATGGTTATTGACCCCAGGTGAGTTTGGATAAAGGAAAGTATAAAAAGAGATAGAAACGATTACAGCTTCGAATCGACTACATTATATTTTTATGTAGGCATTCTCGGCTTTTCTTATTTTAAGGTATAAGCAAATATAAATTATTTAATCGATGTTAAGGCATTCACGCTAATCGTTAGAGGTCGCATCAAGCCCTCCAAAAAGTGAAGCATCAGCGGCACATCTTTCCCTGTACTATAGAGTTAGGTACAAAAGGGCGTGAATGCACTTTTCTTATTAGCAATTTCTAGAACAATATAAGGAGGAATTTTTTCATGACTAAGTATATTTTTGTAACAGGTGGGGTAGTGTCTTCGCTTGGTAAAGGAATTGTTGCAGCATCTTTAGGACGTTTACTTAAAAACCGTGGGTTGGAAGTAACAATACAAAAATTCGACCCATATATCAATATTGATCCAGGTACGATGAGTCCTTATCAACACGGCGAGGTATTTGTAACAGATGATGGTGCTGAAGCTGACTTAGACTTAGGTCACTATGAACGTTTCATCGACATTAATTTGGGGAAACATTCAACAGTAACTTCAGGTCGTGTCTATCAATCTGTTTTACAAAAAGAACGTCGTGGTGATTACAATGGTGGAACAGTACAAGTAATTCCTCATATTACGAATGAAATCAAAGAACGCATTCAACGTGCAGGCCGCGAAACAAATGCTGATGTTGTTATTACAGAAGTAGGCGGTACAGTAGGTGATATTGAGTCTCTACCATTCCTTGAAGCAATTCGTCAAATGAAAACGAATCTAGGACATAACAATGTCATGTATGTTCACTGTACGCTTATTCCTTACATTAAAGCAGCTGGTGAATTGAAAACTAAGCCAACTCAGCACTCTGTAAAAGAATTGCGCTCTTTAGGAATCCAACCAAATATTATTGTTGTGCGTACAGAGCAAGAAGTACCACAAGACATGAAAGAAAAATTAGCATTATTCTGTGACGTACAGCCACATGAAATAATTGAATCTCGTGATGCGGAACATTTATATGAAGTTCCTTTAAATCTTCATGCGCAAGACATCGATGATATCGTGCTTGATCATTTTGGAATTGAAGCGCCAGAAGCGGATATGGAAGAATGGCGTGATCTTGTAGCGAAAGTGAAAAGCTTACCAAACAGAAGAAAAATCGCATTAGTAGGTAAGTATGTAGAACTACAAGATGCTTACATTTCTGTTGTAGAAGCATTAAAGCATGCAGGCTATGCATTTAATTCAGATATCGATATTGATTGGATCAATGCAGAACATGTAGAAGCTGATAATGTAGCGACACTATTAAAAGAAGCAGATGCTATATTAGTACCAGGTGGCTTTGGTGATCGCGGGGTAGAAGGTAAAATTTTAGCAACGCAATATGCACGTGAAAATAATGTTCCATTCTTAGGGATTTGCTTAGGGATGCAACTAGCAACAGTAGAATTTGCACGTAACGTACTTGGTTTACAAGGTGCGCATTCTACAGAGCTTGATGCAGCAACACAGTATCCGATAATTGACTTCTTACCGGATCAAAACGATAACGTAGACCTTGGTGGTACATTACGTTTAGGCTTGTATCCATGTAAATTACAAGCTGGTTCAAAGGCAAGCACTGCCTATGGAAAAGAACTTGTGTATGAACGCCACCGTCACCGCTATGAATTTAACAATGAATACCGTGAAGCGATGGAAGCAGCAGGTCTAGTATTCTCAGGTGCAAGCCCAGATGGCAAACTAGTGGAAATTATCGAATTACCAGAGAACAATTTCTTTGTAGCTTGTCAATTCCATCCAGAATTAGTATCGCGTCCAAACAGACCACAACCATTATTCCGTGATTTTATCGGTGCAACATTTAAATAAAAACCACAAGGAGTTGACTCAAATAATTTTTGAGTCAACTCTTTTCTTTATCAAAACGAAGTACAGTATAAAATAACAGAAGTCTCTATATGAACCCGTTGATTTCCGCTACGTCGGACGCTTTTCGGGGCATAATACAGTCTCCTCGACGCTATGCTCCTGTGGGGCCTTTTCGCTCATGCTATTTTTTCAGAAGTCACCGCCTGTGCCCCAATCAACTAGAGTAACCTATTCAATGACAACGAAAGAAGATAGAAGACAGTATAAATCCAATCCACTTCGATGCGCAAGTTGTCCGTTATTGACTCCATGTACGACAAGTAAGGATTATCGAAAAATCTTTGAACGTCCTATTTGGGCGCTTCATGTGGAAGAAGCCGATCATTTACATTATCAAAGTGACATGAAACAAATCTATGCGTCGAAATGAAACGATTGTACGTGTATTTGTAGATACGAAAGAAGAGCATGGTATGTGTTGGACAGTCTTACGAGGGATTAAAAAATATTTAAAAGAAAAAAGACTGGAAACAAACTCAATTTTTTGAGTTTGTTTCCAGTCTGAAACTCCCATGTGAAGGGAGCTTTTCACGTTTAGAGCTTTAGTGTGATTTGTCCTACCATAGTGGGCAGTAAACTTAATTTGCAAGTATTCATCACCCTCGAACTAAGCACTTATAGTTCTTCTTCATTGAGTCCGAGCATTTCATCATATGCGATCTTTACAGCCTCATAGATAAAAAGAGCGGCAATTGCATGTGGAACAACAATGCGTTCACCCAAGTCGTTAGGTAGTAAGCCACCACGCATACGGGTAGAGATATATGTATACGCTAAATCCGCTAACGGATTATCAGAATTAGCTACTTCACTAGCTACTGCTGCAAATGGAATAAAACTATTATTTAATTTTTGTGCTAATGCTAAGGCATCCCGATCCTGTGCACTACGCGTAAAGATACACACACGATCAACTTCACTCACTACAGTATTATCAGTCCATGGTAACAGCTTAGAAAATTGTTCCACACCTTGGCGTGCATTTAATTCGACAACTTGCATTTCACCAAAGCAAGCAAAATAAACATGGCCTACCCCGATACCTGCTTGTGCAAGTAATCTTGCTGTTTCTTCGATAGCTTCTTCTTCGCTTTGTGTTATTCTTTGAAGAAGTCCACTTAGTTGAGTCGTTAGAATTTTTGACATGGTTCCACCTCATTCAATATTATATGTTTGAAATAAGTATAAAGCAAAAGCAATAGCAGATAATTTATAATACTAGAAGGTATTAAGATTTTAAAGGAGAATTATACATATTATAGGATGCTTTTGTACAAGCATAATAATTCAAAAAGGGCGGAATGAAATGTGAAACGATTACTAATTGTCGATGATCAGCAAGGCATTCGTTTGCTTTTAAATGAAGTGTTAAAGAAGGAAGGTTACATTACATATTTAGCAGCGAATGGTGTGGAAGCACTACGTTATGCAGAAGAAGAAGAAATAGATTGTGTATTACTAGACATGAAGATCCCTGGAATGGATGGCATTGAAATATTAAAGCATTTAAAAGAGAAATGGCCACAAACCCCGGTCTTTATGATGACTGCTTATGGTGAACTAGACGTTGTTCAGGAAGCTCTGGAATTAGGGGCTATTCGTTACTTTACAAAACCTTTTGATATTTTTGAAGTACGTGATGAGGTCAATAAAACATTAAAAGGTCAAACCAACAGGCAGTGATAAACATTGCCTGTTTTTCACTGCTGTTAAATAGCATAGACATAGAACTTCGATGTTACCGCTGCGAATATCACTTCACTTTCTTGTTGAAAAAAATTGCACCTGCTGCTTCGTGTGCACTTCGCTTTCGGTCCAGAAAACATGGGCGCTGTCGCTACGTTGTCACTTCGCTTTCGCGCAGAAAATAGAGAACGCTGAAAATACTTTTCATTTTGTACCTGCTGCTTCGTGTGCACTTCGCTTTCGGTCCAGAAAACATGGGCGCTGTCGCTACGTTGTCACTTCGCTTTTGCGCAGAAAATAGAGAACGCTGAAAATACTTTTCAGCGTTCTCTATTTTTGCTATGATTGAATAGCACATTTATGTATAAAGAATAGTCCTATAAGGAGGATTTTTACTATGGCATTGGTATCTATGAAAGAGATGTTAATTAAGGCGAAGGCAGAAGGTTATGCAGTTGGTCAATTCAACATCAACAACCTTGAATGGACGCAAGCAATTTTACAAGCAGCAGAAGAAGAGAAATCACCGGTAATCCTAGGCGTATCTGAAGGTGCGGGTAAATATATGGGCGGCTTTATCGCCGTAGTTCAAATGGTACAAGGCTTAATGGAATCATACGGTATAACTGTTCCAGTAGCTATTCATCTTGATCACGGCTCAAGTTTTGATAAATGTAAAGAAGCGATTGATGCAGGTTTCACTTCTGTTATGATTGATGCTTCACATCACTCATTTGAAGAAAACATCGACATCACTTCAAAAGTGGTTGAATACGCTCACGCTAAAAGAGTATCTGTCGAAGCGGAACTTGGAACAGTTGGTGGCGACGAAGATGGTGTAATCGGTGGTATCATGTATGCTGATCCTGAAGAATGCCGTAAAATGGTTGAGTTAACAGATATTGACTGCTTAGCTCCGGCACTTGGTTCTGTGCATGGTCCTTACAAAGGTGAACCTAACCTAGGTTTTAAAGAAATGGAAGAAATCTCTAAATTAGCAGATCTTCCGTTAGTATTACATGGTGGTACAGGTATCCCAACAAAAGATATTCAACGCTCGATTTCATTAGGTACAGCAAAAATAAACGTCAATACTGAAAATCAAATCGCTGCTACAAAAGTTATCCGTGAAATCCTTGACAATGATAAGGTTGTTTACGATCCTCGTAAATTCTTAGCACCAGCACGTGAGGCGATTAAAGCAACCGTTACTGGTAAAATTCGCGAATTCGGCAGTTCACAAAAAGCATAATTTTTGCATCTAATATGGTACAAAAGCATAGATGAATACACATAATAAGAGAAGTGTTGATGCTTGTAGTCGACCTTCTCTTGTTTTTGAAATAACAACTTTTTAACAGATATTTAATAATTTAAGAAAATAGGGTTTGGGAGGAAATTATATGAAATTTTTTATTGATACAGCTAACTTTGACGAGATTAAAGAAGCACATGCATGGGGTATTTTATCGGGCGTTACAACAAACCCTTCATTAGTTGCTAAAGAAGAAAACGTATCATTCCACGATCGACTACGTGAGATTGCAGAGCTAGTAGATGGATCAGTAAGTGGGGAAGTCATTGCACTGGATGCTGAAGGTATGATTAAAGAAGGACTGGAACTGGCTGCCATAGCACCAAATATTACTGTTAAATTACCTATGACACCAGCTGGCTTAGAAGCATGTCGTTTCTTTGCGAACAAAGGCATCAAAACCAATGTAACATTAATTTTCAGTGCAAACCAAGCGTTAATGGCCGCTCGTGCAGGTGCTACATATGTATCACCATTTATCGGTCGTTTAGATGATATTGGACTAAATGGTGTAGAGCTTATTGAAACTATCGCAGATATTTTCACAATCCATAATATCGACACGCAAATTATCGCAGCTTCTATTCGTCACCCGCAACACGTAACGGCAGCAGCACTCGCAGGTGCGCATATTTCAACAACTCCATATAAAGTATTAAAGCAGCTTTTCCATCATCCATTAACGGAAAAAGGAATTGAAGGATTTTTAGCGGATTGGAATAAGAGAAAAGGCGAATAATAAGATTATAAAGTGAGCCAGACGCAAAAATTACTTTCCAATCATGAGGGAGAACGCAAAATGGATGTATACAAAATTACAGGCGAAAATCGTCTAAGAGGTACAATTAAAGTTAGTGGTGCAAAAAATAGTGCAGTCGCCTTAATTCCAGCATCAATTTTGGCGAACTCTCCAGTGACTATTGGAGGGATACCAGAAATTTCAGATGCTTGGACTTTGAAGGCGCTATTAGAAGAAATTGGCGGAGAAGTGTCTTTTGAGGACGGTAAAATGACTATTGATCCGTCTGATATGATTGCACTTCCATTGCCGAATGGTAACGTGAAAAAACTCCGTGCTTCCTATTATCTAATGGGGGCAATGCTTGGTCGTTTTAAAAAAGCTGTGATTGGTTTACCGGGAGGCTGTTTCCTAGGACCGCGTCCAATTGATCAGCATATAAAAGGTTTTGAGGCACTTGGAGCTAAAATTACAAATGAGCATGGAGCAATCTATTTACGTGCGGATGAATTAATTGGCGCAAAAATTTATTTAGACGTTGCCAGTGTTGGAGCAACAATTAACATTATGTTGGCCGCTGTACGTGCAAAAGGGCGTACAGTTATTGAAAATGCGGCGAAAGAGCCTGAAATTATCGATGTTGCAACACTTCTTACCAACATGGGAGCCAATATTAAAGGGGCAGGTACGAGTGTAATACGTATTGACGGTGTTGAGGAGCTACACGGCACAGAGCATACGATTATCCCTGATCGAATTGAAGCAGCAACCTTTATGATTATGGCGGCTGCAGTTGGCGATGGCATTACCATAGATAACGTCATTCCACTACATTTAGAGGCAATTACAGCAAAGCTTCGTGAAATGGGTGTGAAAATTGAAATTGGTGAGGAAAGTATTTTTGTTCCGAAAACGGACCTTACTACATTGCAAGCAGTTGATGTCAAAACGTTAGTGTATCCTGGATTCCCTACGGATATTCAGCAGCCACTTTCTGTGTTGATGTCCCAGGCACTCGGTTCCTCAAAGGTAACAGACACAATATATACAGCCCGTTTTAAGCATATAGATGAACTTCGTCGTATGAATGCAAATGCACGTGTCGAAGGAAATACAGCGATTATCTCTGGCCCAAATAAATTACATGGCTCAAATGTGACAGCGACAGACCTTCGCGCTGGTGCAGCTTTAGTATTAGCTGGATTATTAGCTGAAGGTGAAACTGAAATTCACGATATCTATCACATTGAACGAGGCTATAGCTCACTTATTGAAAAATTACGTGATTTAGGCGCAGATATTCGACGTGAGACAATAATGGTCGGTGTAGCTGAGCTAAAGGAATAATGTGTGGTAAAAGTTTTGAGCCAATTATGTTACAATAGAGGTAATTTGAATGTTTCGGCGAATGAAATATGCCGTTAACGGGAGGAAAAACAACAATGGAACGTAGTTTATCGATGGAAGTAGTACGAGTAACAGAGGCAGCAGCAATCGCATCCGGGAAATGGATGGGTCGCGGTTTGAAAATTGAGGCAGATGATGCAGCAACGACAGCAATGCGCTCAATGTTCGATACAATTCCAATGCATGCTACAGTAGTAATTGGTGAAGGTGAAATGGACGAAGCGCCAATGCTTTATATTGGAGAAGAGCTTGGCCTTCGTAATGGTGGTCCTCAAGTAGATATTGCAGTTGACCCTTTAGAAGGTACGAATATTGTGGCTAAAGGTACAAATGGTGCAATGACGGTACTAGCTATTGCAGATAAAGGTAATCTATTAAATGCACCTGATATGTATATGGAGAAAATTGCAGTAGGACCAGAAGCGGCAGGGAAAGTTGATATTAATGCTTCAGTTACTTATAACTTATTACAAGTAGCAAAAGCAAAAAATAAAGATATTTCAGACGTGGTAGCTACTCTATTAGACCGTCCACGCCATCAAGCAATTGTAGATGAAATTCGTGAGGCTGGAGCTCGAATTAAATTTATCCAAGATGGCGATGTTGGGGCAGCCATTAACACCGCTTTCGATGAAACAGGCATTGATATTATGTTCGGAATGGGCGGTGCACCAGAAGGTGTAATTTCTGCTGTTGCATTAAAATGCCTAGGTGGAGACTTCCAAGCGAAACTAGTGCCAGAAGATGAGGAACAGCTAGAGCGTTGCAAAAAAATGGGCGTAGATGTTGAAAAAGTTCTTTACTTAGATGACCTAGTAAAAGGGGACGATGCAATTTTCGCAGCAACCGCTGTAACAGATTGCGAGCTATTAAAAGGAGTTCAGTATAAAGGTGCCTACGCATTAACACATTCAGTAGTTATGCGAGCGAAATCAGGTACTGTCCGTTTTGTAGAAGGTCGTCACGCTCTTGAGAAAAAACCTAGCTATTAATAATAATTTCTTCTAAAATATACCTAGCGCATCTTTTTGTGCTAGGTACCTTCTTCTTAATTTAAACCATCCCATAGTTTATAAGGCAATGTTATACTCCAATGTTTTGTATGGTTGATTGGAGAGTAGCTGTAGCTCTACTCTTAAGGGATTAGCAGTGAAGCTAAGACCTTTATATGTAGTGCAAAGCGGAGATGCGGCTTAGCCACTACCCCCTAGGAAATAGAGCGTATTACAGGTACAGATATCAACCGTTTTAACAGAGCCTTTCGTAAAAACTTCAATGATAACCCCACAAAAGCAATATATTTTGAAAAAGACTGGAGTTGTGCATATGTCTGCATTGACAATCGCTCAATTAGAAAACATGACGTTAAAAGAGCTTTACGCCCTCGCACGCCAATATAAAATTTCATATTATAGCAAGCTAACAAAAAAAGAATTAATATTTGCTATTTTGAAAACGCGTTCCGAACAAGAGGGTTATTTTTTCATGGAGGGAGTACTTGAAATTGTTTCGCAGGAGGGCTTTGGCTTCCTTCGCCCAATTAACTACTCGCCAAGTAAAGAGGATATTTATATTTCTGCTTCTCAAATTCGACGCTTTGACCTCCGTAATGGGGACAAGGTATCTGGTAAAGTACGTCCACCTAAAGAAAATGAACGCTACTACGGTCTGCTACAAGTAGACGCTGTAAATGGTGAAGACCCTGAAGTTGCAAAAGAACGTGTGCATTTCCCGGCATTAACGCCGTTATATCCTGATCGACAAATCAAGCTTGAAACAACGCAGCAAAATTTATCGACTCGTATTATGGATTTAGTGGCACCTGTAGGTTTTGGCCAACGTGGTTTAATTGTAGCGCCTCCAAAAGCAGGGAAAACATCATTATTAAAAGAAATAGCGAATGCAATTACTACGAATTATCCGGAAGCAGAGTTAATTGTATTACTTATTGATGAACGTCCTGAGGAAGTAACGGATATTGAACGGTCTGTGAATGCAGATGTAGTTAGTTCTACTTTCGATGAGGTACCAGAAAATCACGTGAAGGTTGCAGAGATCGTTTTAGAGCGTGCACGTCGTTTAGTCGAGCATAAACGTGACGTAATTATATTAATGGATTCCATTACCCGTTTAGCACGTGCTTATAACTTAGTTATTCCACCAAGTGGTCGTACACTATCAGGTGGTATTGACCCTGCTGCTTTTCATAGACCTAAACGTTTCTTCGGTTCTGCCCGTAATATAGAAGAAGGTGGTAGCTTAACAATTTTAGCTACGGCTTTAGTCGACACTGGCTCACGAATGGACGAAGTCATCTATGAAGAATTTAAAGGAACAGGGAATCTAGAACTTCACCTAGATCGCCAATTAGCAGAGCGTCGTATTTTCCCTGCGCTTGATATTCGTCGTTCAGGTACACGTAAGGAAGAGCTGCTTCTTGCACCTGAACAACTAGAAAAACTATGGGCAATTCGAAAAACATTTTCAGA
Source organism: Lysinibacillus sphaericus OT4b.31 (assembly GCF_000392615.1). GTDB lineage: Bacteria > Bacillota > Bacilli > Bacillales_A > Planococcaceae > Lysinibacillus > Lysinibacillus sphaericus_B. Next base: position 1,083,466 of record NZ_KB933398.1, read on the forward strand.
TGCACAAGATTTTTCAGAGCGTTTCTTGAAGAAGTTACGCACAACAAAATCAAACGAAGAATTTTTCGAGAAGCTAAATGAAGATATGAAGAAAGCAACAAAAGGTAAAGGTTTACTATAACTATAAAAAATCACCATTGACTAGAATTAGTTAGTGGTGATTTTTTTTGTTTTGAAAGATCAATTGAAATTGATAATCGTTATCAATATAATTGACATAGAACTATTTCATTTCAAAAGGAGAAAGATATGAACTATGAGGCGTATATGCTGCTTTGGGAGAACACTTATATCAAGCTGAAACAGTTTGATTATGTAGATAAAACTGATTTACGAATAGATAGGCGAGTAAATCATAGCACGCTACTTGTCATCACAGAGGGCGAGGCAGAAGTTTTAATTGGCGATCAGCCTTATCAAGTACAACACTTTAGTATTTTCCATATTGGAAAATCGCAATCACTACATATAAAAGTAAAGGAAAGTATTAGCTACTACATGATTCACTATAAAGGTGATGTTATTTATGCAGATTCTTTTTTACAACATTTACACATGCAGTATCAACCTTTTCAAACGGATTTTACCTGTGTACCCGCTAATGCTCTGGGTATACATATGTTACTGCAAGACATGTACGATAAATGGAAGACAAGCGTTATCCAGGAACATCTATCAGTCAAGGCATCTTTTTATGAACTCATCTATCGTATTTTTCAAGAGCTGAATGAGGGGCTGGGTAAGCCACATGAAATGGATAAAGTAGAAGCGGCACGTCTCTATTTAGAACAACATGTTCATGAACCAATATCTATACAGACACTTGCAGATTCGCTCAAAATCAGTACAAGACATCTTCTACGTACTTTCAAGAATCGTTTTGGTATTGGCCCACAAATCTATTTACAGCAACTTCGAATTGAAAAAGCGAAGCATTACCTATTGTCAAATCATTATGGTATCAGAGAAATAGCAATATCGCTTGGTTATGAAGATGAATATTATTTTAGCAGAGCCTTTAAAAAGGAAACAAATATGGCGCCAAGTATTTTTAGGCGGAAATATACATCTGGTATGGCCGAATTTGCTATTACAAATGAGAATCATTTTCAATACAATGAGAATCAGCTCGCGCAAGCAATACGATTTGAGAGTAGGGAAAATGATTTCATGATGAAACATATAAAGATGCCTTTTTTGTTGAGTCTGTTGGTATTACTTGCAGCATGTGGTGAAGATACAGCTCATCAAGCGGACAACAAAGAAGAGACACCTAAGACTGAAGAAGCTACAACTCGAATGATAACAGATGATAGTGGGCGAGAAGTGGAAATTCCAGTAAAGGCAAAACGAATAGTAACAGATTGGTATCTTGGTCAGATTCTAGCATTAGATATTGTGCCAGTAGGAGCCGTCACAGCTAATTTAGATTTTGCTGCGTTTTTAAAACCATATTATAAAGATGGAGAAATTAATAATATTGGAACAGACGGAAATACATCTTTGGAGAAAATTTTAGAATTAAAACCGGATTTAATTATTACGTGGAATAAAGAAGATGTAGAGAAATATGAAAAAATAGCACCAACTATCGTGTTCTCTGAAACAGTCCATAAAACGGCAACTGACGAAATCAAGGCAATGGGTGAATATCTTGGCAGACAAGCAGAGGCAACTGCATTTGTAAAAGATTTCGATAAGCGTATAGCTGATGCACAGAACAGAATCAATGCTGCCATACCAGAAGGGGCTACTTTTACTATTTTTGATCTATTTGAAAAAAATGCAACAATCGTAGCGAATAATAGCGTGTCAGGCGGTCGAGCATTATACCAAATACTGAACATGAAGCCACAAGAGAAAGTACAAGAACTCTTTGATACGAAAGAATCTGGTGGTGGGCGCTATGATATCTCCTATGAAGTAGTAGGTGACTACGTTGGTGATTATGTATTTCTCATAAATTTCTTTAATAAGGGTGGAGAACTTCCATCAACTTGGACCAATTTAGATATTGTAAAAAATAATAAAATAATTGATTTATCACCAGAGCATTATTTTGCTTCTGATCCGCTATCGGGTTTATATCAAGCAGAGGATATGGCCAATAAAATTGTAGAATTTACAGAGTCACAAAAAACTAAATAGCTAATTATAACTGTGAACAACAGTTTATAAAGCGGATATAGTAGTGACTACATAATGTGATAACGAAATTAAATATTCTTTAATCAGTTTGATTATTAACTGCAATCGATTGACAAGCATGGCTGACTAAATTGTAGAAAAGCGATTTCAAAGCAATAAACAAATATTGTGTGGGATGAGCTACCTGATATATAGTCGGGTAGCTCATTTACTAGATTATTAAATAGGTAAGAGGTTTTCAGTGTTAGTCAAAAAGATTGCAATCTTAATTGGAAGTATTGTATATTTTAATCAATAATGATAATCATTATCAATTATTGGTGTAATAAATCTATAGTAAAAATACAGAAATAGTATTAAAGAAATGGGAGGTCTCACCAATGTTATTACAACGTTTTTTTTCTTATTACAGGCCATATAAGGGATTATTTATACTAGATTTTTCTTGTGCTATTTTGGCAGCCCTCATCGAGTTAGCTTTTCCATTGGTATTAAATAAGGTGATTGACGACATCCTTCCTGATGGTGAACTAAAGTGGATTGTAATGGCGAGTTTGCTGTTGCTCTTGTTATACATATTCAATTCGATTTTAGATTTTATAGTTTCTTATTGGGGACATATGTTAGGGATTAATATTGAAACAGATATGCGTAGGGAATCGTTCAGTCATGTGCAAAAACTTTCTTTTCGTTATTTCGATAATAACAAAACAGGGCATCTTGTCTCACGCTTAACAAATGATCTAATGGATATTGGTGAGCTTGCACATCATGGTCCAGAGGATATGTTTATTGCTGCCATGACGATTATTGGCTCTTTCGGCGTGATGTTTTACATTGATCCAACCTTCACACTGCTTATATTTATTCTGGTACCAATCATTCTTTTGCTTACGATATTTTTTGGCAAGCTTATGTCAAAAGCGTTCCGTCAAATGTTTGGAGATATCGCCGATTTTAACGCACGTGTAGAAAACAATGTAAGTGGTATTCGAGTTGTACAAGCATTTACCAATGAGGAACATGAAATTAAACGCTTCAAGGTCAATAATAATCGATTCAGAACGACCAAACTATTTTCTTATAAAGTAATGGCGTGGAATGAAGCAATTTCAGGTATTTTAACAAAAATTTTATCATTATTCACACTTTTTGTAGGTGCGTACTTTGTTTTACAAGGGCAGCTAACCAATGGTGAGTTTATCGCTTTCATCCTATTATCAGGTATTCTTTTAGGACCTATTAACAAAATTAATATGTTTATAGAGACTTACCCAAGAGGGATGGCTGGTTTTAAACGTTATATTGATTTCCTTGAAACAGCACCAGAAATTGCTGATCGCCCAGAGGCGAAGAGTATTGAAGTCATAGAAGGAGACATCGCATTTAGCAATGTATCTTTTGGTTACACAGATAATGAACGCGCCTTAAATAATATTAATCTTAATGTTCGTCCGGGTGAAACGGTTGCACTTGTTGGACCTTCAGGGGCAGGTAAATCAACCATCTGTAGTCTGTTACCACGTTTTTACGAGGTAAGTGAAGGGGCTATTAAGATTGACGGAATCGATATACGAGATTTCAAGTTACAATCTCTTCGTGCACATATCGGGATTGTACAGCAAGATGTGTTCTTATTTGATGGCACAATTCGAGAAAATATTGCTTACGGTGATTTAGACGCCAGTGAAGAGGATATTTGGCATGCTGCAAAGCGTGCACAGTTAGAGGAAGTTATTAATGCCTTGCCAGAGGGCATGGATACCTTAATTGGTGAACGTGGAGTCAAGCTATCAGGAGGGCAAAAACAACGATTGTCCATAGCACGTATTTTCCTGAAAAACCCAAGAATATTAATTTTGGATGAGGCAACCTCTGCATTAGATACAGAAACAGAGAAGGCAATCCAACAGGCATTAAATGAACTATCCATTGGACGTACTACATTAGTTATTGCTCACCGTTTAGCAACCATTAAAGACGCTGATCGCATCGTTGTTGTGTCAAAAAAAGGCATTATTGAGGAAGGCACACATGATGAATTAATGAATATCCAAAATGCTTATTATGGCCTTTATACAGCGCAATTTGGTTTGCAAATTTAAATTATACTTATAAAGAGCGTTCAATCATAGTGTAGAAATGGTAGTTTTGCTTTATCATTTCTACACCTTTATCTAACAATAAATTTATTCCTAAAAGGGAAAGGAAGTTTAATATGTCAGTCCTTGAAATAGAACATGTTGCCATAGGCTACTCATCTACATTAATTGTGGAAGATTTAAGTGTAGCGATTCCAAAAGGGCAAATTTCTACAATTATCGGTCCCAATGGATGTGGGAAATCTACATTATTAAAGGCTGTGGCACGTGTACTTAGAACACAAGATGGTGCTGTATACTTGGATGGAAAAGCAATTCATCAGTTGAAAACAAAAGAGGTTGCTAAGAGAATGGCAATTCTGCCACAAACAGCAACAGCTCCAGGTGGATTGACAGTTTTTGAATTAGTATCCTACGGTCGATTTCCACATCAAACAGGCTTTGGTACGTTGCGTAAGGAGGATTTTGAATATATTCATTGGGCTATTGATGTCACAGGACTAAGGGAATTTAGTGATCGTCCAATTGAGGCATTATCGGGCGGTCAGCGTCAACGAGTATGGATTGCTATGGCGTTAGCTCAAGGTACAGATATTCTTATACTGGATGAACCAACAACCTATTTGGATTTAGCGCATCAGCTAGATATTCTTTTATTATTGCAAAAGTTAAATGAAGAAGAGGGCCGCACGATTGTTATGGTATTGCACGATTTAAATCATGCCTCTCGTTTTTCTCAATTTATGATTGCGATGAGAAGCGGGCAATTGAAAGTAAGTGGTAAACCAGATGAAGTAATGACAAAGGAAAACTTACAAGAAGTATTTAATATTGATGCGACGATGGCCCTTTGTCCGTATAGCAATAATCCAATTTGCTTATCTTACCAATTATATGAAAAAAATAAGTAATGCTGAGTAGTTAAAGTAAATTTCCCACCATTGGAGAGCTCTTAATTCTCTTAAGAAGAAAGAGCAACTAAGCTAAGACCGTCATACCAGGTTGACCTTAACAAATCGAGCTTTTACAGGAAGTGAAACGCTCTTCAAAAATGTTGATTTCACTCAAATGCTGTGGTGGTAGTTTTATAGCCCGTCAAATGTGGGATGAATTTTTAATCGGATAGATATAAAGGAGGAAAAGCATGACTACGTCAGCAGAAGCAGTAGAAGGGCTCGGAAAATTAGAAGAGCTACAAAGACGTTCTCATCCAGTACGTGCTGTCGTGGCACTAATTATAGGTCTTATTGGATTAGTATTTGCTATTGGTTTGTCCATTTCATTTGGAGCGGCTGATATTTCATTAGGCACTGTTTGGACAGCCGTTTTTCATTTTTCACCAGATTTAACGGCACATCAAATTATACGAGAAATTCGATTACCACGTGTACTTGGTGCAGCGTTGGTAGGTGGATGCTTTGCGGTGGCAGGCGCTATTATGCAAGGAATGACACGTAACCCGTTAGCAGACTCAGGTTTATTAGGTTTAAACTCGGGAGCGGCATTTATGCTTGCAGTTTGTTTTGCTTTTTTCCCTGGTTTACCATACATGTTTTTAATTTTATGGTCATTTGTTGGAGCAGGGTTAGGTGTAGCCATCGTTTATGGTATAGGTTCGTTGGCAAAAGGTGGTCTAACTCCTATGCGATTAGTACTTGCGGGGGCAGCTGTTAGTGCGCTTCTAGGCGCATTGGGAGAAGGTATTGCACTCTATTATCGTATTGGACAAGATTTAGCATTTTGGTATGCCGGTGGTGTGTCTGGGACGAAATGGTATCACCTTCAGATATTGTCACCTTGGATACTTGTCGCTATGATTGGTGCGCTTATATTGTCACGTTCCATTACGCTCCTTAGCCTAGGTGAGGAAATTGCAATTGGGCTAGGACAGCGCACAGGCGTTATTAAAGTTTGGGGTATGATTGTAGTGCTAATTTTAGCAGGAGCAGCTGTATCTGTAGTAGGAGCAGTTGGCTTTGTTGGATTAATTATTCCACATTTAACGAGATACATAGTAGGTCATGATTACCGTTGGATTATTTCTTGTTCGTTAGTGTATGGAGCTTTACTTGTTGTGTTAGCGGATCTTACTGCTCGCACCATAAATCCTCCTTACGAAGCACCGATTGGAGCAATTATTGCCTTTATCGGTGTTCCATTCTTCCTATACCTAGCGCGTAAAGGAGGAAAAGAATTGTGAGTAATAATAGTTTTTTAACAGCCAGTCAACAAAAGGCTAGAAAGAAAAATATCTTCATTTTAAGCATATTAGCAGTGTTAATTGTTATTACGTTTGTGATTAGTATGAATACAGGTGTTATTAAACTGACACCAATGGAGGTCATACGTACTCTATTTGGTCAGGGGGATGCACAGCAGCAACTAATTTTATATGAATTTAGACTTCCACGTATTATTATCGCTGTATTGGTTGGGATGGGTTTAGCTATTTCAGGCGCCATTTTACAAGGTATTTCGAAAAATGCATTAGCTGATCCTGGTATTTTAGGGATAAATGCAGGTGCTGGTTTAGCGGTAATGTTGTTTATCTCCTTCTTTCCAGCAACAACAGCGGCTCCAGTATACTTACTTCCTGTGTTAGCTTTTATAGGGGCAGGATTGACAGCCATAGTTATATATACACTTTCCTATAAACGTCATGAAGGGATTACTCCAATGCGCCTGTTATTAACAGGAATTGCTGTAGCAGCAGGTATAAGTTCAGCAATGATTGTGTTGACGCTTCGTTTGACACCTGAAAATTATCAATTTGTTGCTACTTGGTTAGCGGGTAGTATTTGGGGTTCGAATTGGAAATTCGTTTTATCTTTGCTGCCGTGGATATTGATATTATTCCCATTCGTTTATGCTAAATCACGGGTATTAAATATCTTGAATTTAGGGGATTTAACGGCCGTTGGTTTAGGTGCTTCCATTGAAAAGGAAAGACGTTGGCTATTAGCGGCATCAGTTGGTTTAGCTGGTGCAAGCGTTTCAGTAAGTGGCGGTATTGGCTTCGTTGGTTTAATTGCACCCCATTTGGCACGTCAGCTTGTTGGGGCTAAACATCAATTCTTACTGCCAGTATCAGCATTAGTGGGGGGATTACTCGTCTTATTAGCTGATACAATTGGTCGTTCGATTTTAGAACCCTCTGAAATTCCAGCAGGTATCGTAGTTGCTGTCCTAGGAGCACCATACTTCTTATATTTGTTGGCACGTATAAAGGAATAAGGAAGCAGTATTTTTTAGCAATTTTTCATTGAGAATGAATATTATTATCATACGAAGGGGAAGTTGAAAATGAAAAAACGAAATATATTTTTCCTAGGATTTCTACTTATATTTGCACTTATGCTTGTAGGTTGTGGCAGCAAAGATAACACTACTAAGGAAAGCAATGGAGATAGCAATGCTAAAGAAGAAATCGCAGCTACAACAAAAAAGGTACAAACCATGAACGGAGAAATTGAAATCCCTACTAAAGTTGAGCGTCTAGTTGTAGATGCGTATTTACCAACATCATTGTTACTAGGAGTTAAGCCAGTTGGTGCAACACAACGAGACTTAGAAAATGTCCATATTCAAAATCAGATAGGGGGCATTGCAAGTATAGGAGAAAATAGTGTTGAAGCAATTTTAGCGTTGAAACCAGATTTAATACTAACAGCATCTGGTGAACCAGAAGATTACGAAAAATTTTCGAAAATTGCTCCAACGATTGTGATTCCATACGAAACATATCGCTCGGTTGAAGAAGAAGTGGCGGGGCTTGCTGAGATTTTTGGAAAACAAGCTGAGGGAGAAGCTTGGTTAAAAATGTTTGAAGAAAAAGTAAATGAGCATAAAGAGAGATTAGCATCTGTTATGGATGAAAACGAAACAGTTTCTATTTTTGGAGCATTCGGCAAAGACTTTTACTTATACGGTGACGGTATTTATCGTGGTGGGCAAGCAATTTATAAAAAATTGCAATTGCAAGCACCAGAACGAATTCAAAAGGAATTAATTGATGCAGGTGAAACGTATAAACAAGTGTCATATGAAGTGTTACCTGAGTATGCAGGAGACTATATTTTCCTAGATGAATCAAAAGGTGCCGAGTTAAACAAAAAAGATTCTTTATGGTTATCGATAGATGCGATGAAAAATAACAATGTCTTCTATTTAGCTCCAGATAGATTTTGGCCATATGATCCGATTGCTGTTCTTGCACAAGTAGAAGAAGTGGCAAATATGTTGATCGAAAAGAAAACAAGTGAAAAATAAGAAGCGGAGGTAAGCACAAAAATCTGCTAATAAATAACATAAATGAAATGAGGTATTTAGTATGTCAGAAGAACTGTATGATGTAACAATTGTCGGCGGTGGGCCAGCGGGGCTTTATACTGCTTTTTATAGTGGCATGCGTGATCTGAAAACAAAAATTATTGAATATAGCTCACAATTAGGTGGCCGAATGTTAATCTATCCCGAAAAAATGATTTGGGATGTAGGTGGTGTAACGCCTATATTAGGTGGACAATTAATCGAGCAATTAGTGCAACAGGCCAAAACATTTGATCCAACAATTGTGTTGAACCAAAAGGTTGAAAACTTAGAAAAGCAAGCGGATGGTACATTTATCTTGACGTCATCGACAGGAGAAAAACATTATTCAAAGACAGTCATTCTAGCAGTTGGTTATGGCGTTCTTGCTATGCAAAAATTAGAGATTGAAGGCGCAGATCGTTATGAAGTAACGAATTTACATTATACTGTACAGGAGTTAGAGGTTTTCCGTAACAAACATGTTCTCATTTCTGGTGGTGGCAATTCAGCTGTTGATTGGGCAAACGAGCTAGAGCAAATAGCAGCGAGTGTAACAATTGTCCATCGTCGTGATGAATTTGGTGGTCATGAAAAGAATGTTCTAAGAATGCGTGAATCTACAGTAAATGTAAGAACACCATATGAAGTGGTCCAGTTACATGGTGATGAAGATTTAATCAAATACGTCTCGGTACAGCATAAAGAAACGGGCGAAACGGAACGTATTAAAATCGATGCAGTTATTGTTAATCATGGATTAAAATGTGATTATGGAGCACTAGAAAAATGGGGAATAAACATACAGGACGGAGTTGCCATTGTAAACGAAAAGCGTGAAACGAATATAGAAGGCCTATACGGAGCGGGCGACTTTATAGATCATCCTAGTAAAGTTAGATTAATAGCTGGAGCATTTACTGATGGTGTATTAGCATTAAATAGTGCAAAACTTTATCTAGAGCCGGATGCACCGAAAGTAGCGTATGTTTCGTCGCATAATATTCGTTTCAAGGACCGTAATAAAAAAATTGGTTTAGAAGATCATGATTATCGCGAAGTTCGCGGGTAAGTACTAGATTGAGATTAAAACTTAGCAATTTTCTTTCTTGATAAAAATAAATTATTTATGTTATAATTCTAAAGTATGTAACGTGTACATATGTAGCCGACATATTCGGGCTATGTAAGGTACAGTTCGATAATACTCTGTTCCAGATGGTTCAGGGCGAGAGGAGAAAACGAATATGAAACAAGGAATTCATCCAGACTACAAAGAAGCAACAGTAACTTGCTCTTGTGGTAACACTTTCAAAACTGGTTCAGTGAAAGAAAACATCGTTGTCGAGTTCTGCAACGACTGTCACCCATTCTACACTGGCCGTCAAAAATTCGCGTCTGCTGATGGTCGCGTGGATCGTTTCAACAAAAAATACGGTCTTAAAAACTAATGTTAGTTTAATACCTGCCAAGCATGTGCTTGGCAGGTATTTTTTTCAGTATATAGTGATTGTGTACGGTCAGCTTGGTCAATTACGTATCGGCGTAATTAGTGCTGACGCTTCGCTTTCACACAAAACATTTGGCGTTCGGATTTTGAAGCGTGCTTAGGCATCTATGAGAGACGACACTATGTCGGTCTTTTTAATAATGTCAAAGGACGTTGCATTTTACCGATGTAGGTCAATGAAGCATAGCCGCTCACCATCATGGGATAACTCTACTGAAAAAGTGACAATCCATGACGGATAGAGGAAAGGGAGAAGACAAAATGGCACAGTTATACTTTAAGCATGGCGCGATGAATAGTGGTAAATCAATCGAAATATTAAAAGTTGCGCATAACTATGAGGAACAACAAAAGCCAGTGATGATATTTACATCAGGGCTTGATACGCGAGATGAGGTTGGATATGTCTCAAGTCGAGTGGGTTTGCGACAACAAGCCATCCCTGTATACGAAGATACAAATATTTACGAACTTGTGGAAAATAATGACGTGAAGCCTTACTGTGTACTCGTCGATGAAGTACAATTTTTAAAAAAAGCACACGTGCTGCAATTAGCGAATATTGTGGACATGCTTGGTATTCCAGTAATGGGCTTTGGCTTAAAAAATGATTTTCAAAATGAGCTTTTTGAAGGCAGTCAGTATATGCTTACATATGCAGATAAAATTGAAGAAATGAAAACAATTTGTTGGTTCTGTCATAAAAAAGCGACAATGAATTTACGGGTTGATGAAAATGGATATCCTGTCTATACAGGGGACCAAATTCAAATTGGCGGTAATGATTCCTACTTTCCTGTATGTCGCAAATGTCACGCGCATCCACCACTATAAAGAAAGTGCTAAAATGCCAATTCTTTTGTACGTCGCGTCCCTATAGTAACAGTTGCCTATCGCAAAGCGTAGCGGGCTAAATTCATATTTATTTGTTGCAGCGACTTAACAGGAGTTAACGCTTTAGCCGTATAAGAAAAAGTAGCATCCATGTGAAATTTTCCTTATACTAAGTAGTGGAATTAATGAACATGTTAGGCTGTAGTTGTCTCCTAATTATGACAGTGCTTAAGCCCATATGAGGGTGTTAGTCACTTCAGTCATGTCACAAGACGTGGACATATAGTCAGAGTCTCCTGAATTCAGGTAACGATTGGCTGTCCACTAAATAGAGTTTGAAATGCAGTATTCATGTCACCAGAGTTGGAAGACTACTGCTAAATAAAGTTAAATAACTATATAGAGGTGAAATCCATGTTTGATCGACTGCAAGCCGTAGAGGATCGCTATGAAAGACTGAATGAGCTTTTAAGTGACCCCGATATCGTCAATGACAGTAAAAAATTACGTGAATATTCCAAAGAACAGTCGGATATTCAGGAAACAGTAGATGCTTATCGTGAATATAAAGAGGTAAAAGAGCAATTAGCAGATGCACGTGAAATGTTAGACAGCGAAAAAGATCCTGACATGCACGAGATGGTAAAAGAAGAGTTCAATGCATTAAAAGAGCAGCAAGAGGAACTAGAAGAACGCTTGCGTGTGTTATTAATCCCGAAAGATCCAAATGACAACAAAAACGTTATTATGGAAATTCGAGGAGCAGCTGGTGGTGACGAGGCCAATATTTTCGCAGGGGATTTATTCCGCATGTATTCTCGTTATGCAGAGACACAGGGCTGGAAAATCGACATTATGGAAGCGACGCCAAACCCAATGGGTGGCTATAAAGAAGTTATTTTTATGATTAACGGACAAGGTGCGTATTCAAAATTCAAATTTGAAAATGGTGCACACCGCGTACAACGTGTGCCAGCAACTGAATCACAAGGTCGTATTCATACGTCAACAGCGACAGTTGCGTGCTTACCTGAGGTAGAAGAAGTAGACGTTGAAATTCATGAAAAAGATATCCGTGTTGATACATTTGCATCTTCTGGTGCGGGTGGGCAGTCAGTAAATACGACGATGTCAGCTGTTCGTATGACGCATTTACCAACAGGTGTTGTCGTATCGATGCAGGATGAACGTTCTCAAATTAAAAACCGTGAAAAAGCAATGAAAATTCTTCGTGCACGTGTAGCTGATATGTATTTGCAAGAAGCACAAAAAGAAATCGATGCAACACGTAAATCAGCAGTTGGTTCTGGAGACCGCTCCGAGCGTATACGCACATACAATTATCCACAAAACCGCGTGACAGACCACCGCATTGGTTTAACGATTCAAAAGCTTGATCAAATCGTCGAGGGTAGATTGGACGAAATCATTGATGCACTTATTTTAGAAGAGCAGGCATCAAAGCTTGAGCGCTTAAACGATGATCTATAAACATGTGAAGGAGGCCCTTGATTGGGCTTCTTCTTTTTTAGTGGATAACGGTCGTGAAGAGACGGCAGCACGCATTGTCATGCAGCACATATTAGGCACTACATATGCAGGTGTCATGCTACAGTTGCAGGATATGATAAGTGCTGAACAAAGTGAACAGTTTGTAGCACTAATTGAGGAGCATGCCAATGGGCGTCCTGTGCAATATTGTGTCGGTAGTGAAGAATTTTATGGCCGTACGTTTTTAGTGGATGAATCGGTGCTTATTCCTAGACCTGAAACAGAAGAGTTAGTACTTGGCACTGTCAATCGTATTGGTAAATTATTTCACGATAAAGCGTTGAAACTCGCGGATATCGGTACTGGTAGTGGTGCAATAGCTATTACTATGAAGCTAGAATGTCCGGAGCTAGTAGTAGTAGCAACAGATTTATCGGAGGAAGCACTATCAACAGCAAAAAAAAATGCACGCTTGCTAGCGGCAGATGTTGATTTTAGACTTGGAGATTTAACGGCACCACTTGCAGAGGAGAAATTTGATATTGTGTTATCGAATCCTCCATATATAGCATTTGACGAAGCACAGGAAATGTCTACTGTAGTGTTGGAGCATGAACCGCATAGTGCACTCTTTGCTGAAGAAGATGGGCTGATATTGTACCGTAAATTGGCTGAGCAATTACCAGCACTTATGAATAAGCCATCCCTGATTGGACTTGAAATTGGTTATACACAAGGGGAACAAGTGGCGAAGTTTTTTAAGGATAGTTTTCCACAGGCTACTGTGACTGTGGAAAAAGATATTAATGGAAAACCTAGAATGATTTTTTGTGAAATTCATGTATAAAGAATCTCCTTCTTGACAACAATGTTGAGCAAGGAGGGATTTTTATGTTAAACGAATACAAGATTATTAGATTACCTAAACAAAATATCTTACTAGCTCTTGGGAGACTAGTATTAATAGCGATAGTTTTAGAACTATGTATTTTATATATTCCATCATTAATAGGTGCTGCACAGGAAACTACGAATAGTGAGCAAGAAAACGATTTTCGTATAAGAGTGATTGCTAATAGTAATACAGCTAGTGATCAATTAGCAAAAGAACAACTTGTCAAAGAGTTGAAACCTTATTTTAAGCAAGCAGCCGCTACTAATACTGTGGATAGCGAGCAATTTGTAACATTAAAACAGCAGATCGAAGAAGAATTAAAAGAAAATTATCCACAAGTGCGTACACAGGTTGTACTTGGGGATAACTTATTTCCACCAAAGAGACAAGATGCTATGTTTTATCCACAGAATGTGTACCATTCCATCGTCGTGAAAATAGGTGATGCACGTGGCGATAACTGGTGGTGTAGCATATTTCCATCCATTTGTGAACCCGAAAAAGAGGATGTAGTGGAAGAAGAACAGGAACAGACAACATTCTTTATTTGGGAATGGATTAAAGGCTTATTCGAATAAATTGTGCACAAATTCAGACAACTTATACACAATTATTAGTAAGTTATAAACAAAATGTGGATAAATCAGTAAATACGAACAATTGAAAGAAGGTATTCGTGATGAAAACCGTTTGTAAGATTGTGGACAGTAATGTGAATAGTCAGTCAAATTATGCACAGGCTGTGGATATCTTAAATGCAGGTGAGGTTGTAGCATTTCCCACTGAAACGGTTTATGGTTTGGGCGCTGTTGCTACAAATGATTGTGCAGTAAAAAAAATATTTGAGGCAAAAGGTCGCCCTTCAGATAACCCACTCATTGTCCACATTGGTACAAAAGAAGAAGTTGAGCTTTATATAGAAGATATTACAGAAGTTGCAATAAAATGCATGGATTTATTTTGGCCGGGTCCTCTTACACTTGTTATGCCAGTAAAGCCAAATGTACTGGCGAAAAGCGTGACTGCAGGATTGAACACAGTTGGCATTCGCATGCCAAATCATCCCGTTGCATTAGCATTGCTCCAACATATTAAAAAACCACTCGCTGCGCCAAGTGCAAACCGTAGTGGAAAGCCAAGTCCAACTGAAGCGATTCATGTGAATGACGATTTACAGGGCTGTATACCTTATATCTTAGACGGAGGTTCTACAGGTATTGGTCTCGAATCAACTGTTCTTGATGTTACGCATGAGCCACCAGTCATTTTACGTCCTGGTGGTATTACAAAGGAAATGCTTGAGGAAGCAATTGGTCCGGTTATTCAGCCGACAACAATAGAACAAAAGATGGAGTCTACACCGAAAGCTCCAGGCATGAAATATACTCATTATGCTCCAAATGCACCTGTATATTTAATTCAGTGTGATAATAAGAAAGTGGAACAGGCCATGCAGCACCTTCAATCACAAGGGCATAAAGTTGCGTTACTAGCGCCAGCAAGTTTTGTGGATAGCAAAGCAGATTATTATTTCTCGACTGGTGAAGCTGCTATTAAAGAAGAAATGGGTGCGGCGTTGTACCACGCTTTACGTGCTTGTGACAAAACCCAAGCCACAGTGATATTAGCAACGACAACATCTACTGAAGGTGTTGGTGCAGCCATTATGAATAGACTTGAAAAAGCTGCTGGTGGAAAATGGTATACAACATAAAATAATAAACTCATCTATTTTACAATAATAAAATAGGTGGGTTTTTTCGTTACTAATAGATTTTATAAATGTATGAGAAAAACTAATGATAATACTGTATTTTCTAGCATAAAATGATAAAATATTAGGTAGCGAGGGAGTGCGTTCTTGCAGGGAATTCTTGCAGGTGTTTTAACGTCTGTTGATGTAATTGGTTTATATGTATTGATACCAAATATCAGATATCGATTATTATTGTCTGTGTGGACGGCTGCATTGCATATGCTTTTCCCGTTGTTAGGATTTGAATTAGGAAATTATTTAGTACGTTTCTTGTTGGAATGGGGGCAATGGATTTCAAGTATTTTATTGTTTTGTATTGGCCTGCATTTACTATTATCCTCACATAAAAATGAAAAAATAACGATTTCGCCGGTCCTTTTAGCTGTGACGGCTAGCCTAGACACCTTTTCAGTAAGTGTATCTTTTGGTATGCTCAATTTAGAGAAAACGATCTTTATCATTAGTGCAGGAATGAGTGCTCTTATTTGTTCTTATGGGGCTTTAGTCATTGCACGGAGGAGTCAGGTGTTTTTTGGAAAGAATATTCAAATTATTGCGGGCGTTATTTTTATTATGATGAGCATTCTAGCTATCCAGCAATAAATTAACTAGTGGGAGGGTGATAAGTGTGAATATACTATTTGTATGTACAGGCAATACTTGTCGCAGTCCAATGGCAGAGGCAATTTTAAAGCATAAA
This sequence comes from Lysinibacillus sphaericus OT4b.31, assembly GCF_000392615.1. Classification (GTDB taxonomy): domain Bacteria; phylum Bacillota; class Bacilli; order Bacillales_A; family Planococcaceae; genus Lysinibacillus; species Lysinibacillus sphaericus_B. Next base: position 1,099,210 of record NZ_KB933398.1, read on the forward strand.
CAAATTAATGATGTTGAGGTTCGTTCAGCAGGTATTTATGCTATGCCTAATGCTGAAATGTCAGCACATGCGCAACAAATATTAGATGAAGCGAATATGCCCCATCAGCATTTAGCAACACAATTATCAGGAACTGAAATGGACTGGGCAGATTTAATTTTAACAATGACAACAGTTCATAGAGATACAATCATTGCTAATTTTCCTTATGCAGAAGGAAAGATCTTTACACTTAAAGAATTTACGAGTGTAAATAGTTTAGAAAATGTTGTAGATCCCTATGGTGGCAGTAAAGCAATCTATGAGGAAACATTCACAGAGTTAAAGGAATTGGTAGATTTTTTAGTAAAAAAACTTGAAAAGAATTGAGGAGCGCTATGAAAAAACAGTTTGGTTTACGACTTAAACTAGTATTATTTGTCAGCATTCTTGCCCTAATCACATATAGTATCAGTTTTATATTCATTGAATTTGTACAACCTACCTTCTTCCCAGAAATCAATCGTAGACTGTTTGAAGTATTTACTTATATATTAGGGATTACTTGGTCAGGAATCCTAGCAGCAATATTCAGTGTTATCTTAATCAAACCATTACAACAACTTGAATATTCGGCTTCTCGCGTAGCACAAGGAAAAATTGGACAGGATGTAAAAATGCCAAAAACGAATGACGAGATTCACTCAGTGGCAGAGGCTTTCCAACAGATGGTGTTAAATTTACGACAAATGGTGGAAAGTATCGATCAAAACTTCCAACAAACGAACCAATCGATTATCCAGCTATCCGACGAAGCTGGGATTGCCACAAAAAAAGCGGAAGGAATTGCATCTACAGTGAAGCATATTTCCTCTGGAGCAGAGGCATCAGCTACGGCGGTACAAGACACAGCTGAGGCAATTGAAGATGTCCGAGCACTTGCGACTGAAGTGAATAGCAGAGCAGTACAGTCAGCAACGCAAACAAAAGAGATTCTACATAATTTAACGACAACAACAAATGCGATTGAAACATTGGTCAATAGTATTCAACAAATTGCAGCCGGTAATAATGAGGCATTAGTAAGCATTCGTGCGCTAGAAGATAATGCAGTGCAAGTGGAACGTATTATTAGCTTAGTTGGCGACATTGCTTCTCAAACAAATTTACTAGCGTTAAATGCCTCCATTGAAGCAGCGCGTGCTGGGGAGCATGGGAAAGGCTTTGCAGTTGTCGCTGAAGAGGTTCGTGGGTTGGCTGATGAAAGCGCAAAAGCTGTGCAGGGAATAACGTCATTGATTCAAACAATGCAACAAAATGTTGAAGTTGTCGTAAAACAAATGAACCAACAGGTAACCTTTGCAACAAAAGAGGCTGCTCGCGTCTCTGAAACAACGACCGCTGTTGAGGGGATGTCCTCAAGTGTACACGAGATGGCAACGTCAATTGTGGAGATTTCTTCATTAATCGAACAACAAATGCACAATATTGAAACGACTGCTAGACAATCGCAGGAAGTAGCGGCAATCGCTCAAGAAACATCCGCAGGTGCTCAGGAAGTTTACAGCGCAGCAGAGGAACAAGCTTATGCTATGGAACAGGTTGAGCAACTTGCACAGGGGTTGAAAAAGCAATCCGAAGAGCTTCATAAAATGATCCAACAATTTGATAGACAGGCATAGCTCAGCATCGAATTCATTAGATTAACTAGTGAATTCGATGTTTTTTGCTGTCGTTACGAAGTTCACGCAGTATTTTATAGTCTTTTGTAAAAAATATTGAAATAGTATGTCCATGGTAATAGAAAATGTAGAAAAACTTCAGAAGATGGAATATTACAACAAAAGACCATAAACCGAATTTATTAACAGGATATTCACATTATCCACATTTAAATCCACTTAAAAATGAACGTTTTTCTGTTTGCATACAAGAAATGTTCGTCTTTTAGGAAAAATCAGCATAAAAATGCAAGAAAAATCGTGTTATTATTGAGAGAGAAGTGGTAAACTAGTGTTGACTATAATTCGAAATGAGGGAACCCAGTGAGAATAGCAATTTCTTCTGATCACGGAGGCAATAACTTACGTCGAGAGATTATGCAACTGTTAGATGAACTAAATATTAGCTACGAAGATTTTGGTCCGCAATCTGCGGATTCAGTAGACTATCCTGATTATGCAAAGCCAGTTTCTGAGGGTGTTGCTAACGGGGAATTTGATAAAGGTATTTTAATTTGTGGCACAGGGATTGGCATGTCCATTGCAGCAAACAAAATAAAAGGAATTCGTTGTGCTTTAGTACATGATGTATTTAGCGCAAAGGCAACGCGTTGCCATAATGATTCGAATATTTTAGCGATGGGTGAACGTGTTATTGGTCCTGGCCTTGCACGCGAAATCGCAAAAGCTTGGCTAGAAACAGATTTTGAAGGCGGTCGTCATACACGTCGCGTAGAAAAAATTGCTGAATTAGAACAGTGAGAAAGAGCATTTATGCCCGTTAACATGTGATAATCGCTGACTGAAAATGGTCAGTGCGACTTCGTGCTTGTGGCGTAAATGACTAGATATCTAAATAAGGGGCTGAGCTTAGTGGTTGTACAGCAAATACAAACGCAACTGACTCAGTTACTCAGTGAATTCGAAGAGCAGGTAACTTTACGACCAAATACTATTTTTGTCGTAGGCTGCTCTACGTCTGAAGTGATTGGTCAGAAAATTGGCACAGCAGGCGCACTTGAAACGGCAGAGGCTATTTTTGAGCCATTACTGACATTTGCAAAGAAACACCAGTTGCATTTAGCGTTCCAAGGCTGTGAGCATATTAATCGCGCTATTACTATGGAAGCAGCAATAGCAGAGCAATTTGGCTATGAACCTGTAGCTGTTGTACCTATCCGTACAGCAGGTGGATCGATGTCAGCCTATGCGTATACACAATTTGTAGAGCCTGTTGTCGTAGAGACAGTGATTGGGAATGCAGGCATCGACATTGGGCAAACACTAATTGGCATGCATTTAAAGCATGTAGCTGTCCCTGTTCGTACATCTGTCCGTACAGTGGGGGAAGCTGTTGTCACAATTGCAACAACACGTCCGAAGCGAATTGGCGGCGAACGTGCTGTATATAAGTAAGACACTCTTTATAGAAGTACATTAAATCTTAGGAGGCTTTTTCAAACATGGCATACGAAAATTTAGCAGTACAAGACAAAGCAGTATTAGATGGGATTTTAGCAGAAAAAAAACGTCAACAAGAGAATATCGAGTTAATCGCATCAGAAAACTTTGTATCTGAAGCAGTTATGGAAGCACAAGGTTCAGTTCTGACAAATAAATATGCTGAAGGCTATCCTGGTAAACGTTACTATGGTGGCTGTGAACACGTAGACGTAGTAGAAGATATCGCACGTGACCGTGTAAAAGAAATTTTCGGTGCAGAATATGCAAACGTACAACCACACTCTGGCGCACAAGCAAACATGGCCGTTTACCATACAATTTTACAACCAGGTGATACAGTCCTTGGAATGAACCTGTCTCATGGTGGTCACTTAACACATGGTTCACCAGTAAACTTCTCAGGTATTCTTTATAACTTCGTAGAATACGGCGTAACCAAAGATACACAGGTTATCGACTATGAAGATGTACGTCAAAAAGCGTTAGAACATAAACCAAAACTAATCGTTGCAGGTGCATCGGCGTATCCACGTGAAATTGACTTCTCAAAATTCCGTGAAATTGCTGATGAAGTTGGCGCATATTTCATGGTAGATATGGCGCACATTGCAGGTCTTGTAGCTGCGGGTGAGCACCAGTCACCAGTTCCATATGCTGATTTTGTTACGTCTACAACACATAAAACATTACGTGGCCCACGTGGTGGTTTAATTCTTGCTTCGAAAGAATGGGAACAAAAACTAAACAAATCTGTTTTCCCAGGTATCCAAGGTGGCCCATTAATGCACGTAATCGCTGCAAAAGCTGTAGCATTCGGCGAAATTTTACAACCAGAATTCAAGGATTACGCAAAACAGATTAAAGCAAATGCAAAAGCTTTAGCAGAAGTGTTAATTGCAGAAGGCGTTGAAATCGTTTCTAACGGCACAGATAACCACTTATTACTTCTTAATGTGAAATCTCTTGGCTTAACTGGTAAAGTAGCAGAGCACGCGCTAGATGAAGTAGGTATCACAACGAACAAAAATACGATTCCTTACGATACAGAATCTCCATTCGTTACTTCTGGTATTCGTATCGGTACACCTGCCGTTACTTCTCGTGGCTTTAAAGAAGAAGACATGAAAGAAGTAGGTGCCATCATCGCTGCAGTACTTAAAAACCCAGAAGATGAAGCAGTGAAAGCTGAAGCTAAAGTTCGCGTAATAGCATTAACTGACAGACATCCATTATACGTATAATTATAACTATCAATAACAGGCTGTTCCTAAAGTGTATTATTTCACTTTGGGTACAGTCTTTTTTTTTTGAAAAGCAGGTGAAAACTGTAAGAAGTATATTTTTTTCTATTATTTAAGTAAAATAATCTTATTTTTGACTTTTTTTACATAATATAAATAAGAAAGGATATATTATAGTGGGTTAAGGACAGATAATGTCCTAATAGAGAAGATTTTTTCATAAAAGTGACAAAATATTGAATTTTTTATGTACAATATAAATGAGATGTGTTAAAGACGGGAGGGGTTGGATGATTGCTAAATCGATGGACATACAAAATAATAGCTTATTAACTACTGTTCGTAAATTAGGAGATAACTCTAAAGAGAGCTACGTGATACTGGATGCGAAAAATAGTCATAGCATACTAGAATGTAATGATTCTTTTTGTAAGCTTACGAATTCTACAAGTTCACAACTACGAGACAAAGATTATTTTTCAATGCTTCCTAATGAAGTGCAGATGACAACGATTGAAATGATTAAGACAAAAGTACATAACGGAGCAATGGTGCAAGCAAAGCTTCATCATAATTGCTTTGAAAAGCCACCTTTTTGGTCCGAAATACAGGCCCTTCCTTTTCAAAATAATGAGGGTGAAACATTATTTGTGTTATTACTTGTGAAGGATGTTACGTATTATCATACAGCGAATTTTTTAAATCGTCTTGAGTCAGCGATGTATGAAGCAATTGAAAAGGACGATCCCTTTGATAAAAAAATGGATATTGTCTGTAGGGCCATAAATGAATTTTTCAAGCCATATGTGAATAGCATGATACTTATAAAAACGGAAGCAAATCAGTTACGCGTTTTCACGGAAAATTGTAAAGGTGAAAAACTTTCTGAGGTAATTGAATGGTATGAATATTACCGAAGAGCCATGCAGAAAGAGTCATTTATCTTAGCTGAAGATTTAGAAGTGATTGATATTCCGCAAGAACATAAAAAGTTTGCCTATTCATTCGATAAGCAATCCGCTTGGTTCATTCCAATTCGCAATCAACAACAGCGAGTAATAGGGTTGTTTGCAATATTCCATAATCAGTATCCTAGTCATCATGATTTCTTTGTTAATATGTTTCCAAAAATAGCATCACTTGTTGCGTTGGCACATACGTATGCAAAAACGCAGAAAAGAATATGGGATTTAGCCTATATGGATATTACGACAGGTTTGCCGAACCGCCATAGCTTTGTAAATAGGATTGAAAAAGAGAAAGAGCAGGGACAACATGGTTTTATCAAAGTATTGAAGCCAAGTGAATTTCATCAAGTTGTAGAATTATATGGTCGCGAAGCAGGGGACGAGCTATTAAGACAAATTGCAAAACGACTCAATGATAATAATAATGACCATAATGAATATATTGCGCGATTTACGAGCTCTAGTCTGATTATTTCCTGTATGACTCCCTATGAAGATTTGACAAATTATGATAGACGTATCAAAGAATTAATACGACAGCCGTTTATTATAAGAAGTAAGCAAATCTACATTACGTTAAAAACAGGGATTGCTACATTCGATAAGGATATTAAAATAGCTGATGCGATTCGCTTTGCAGATAACGCTTTATCCTATGCGGCCAATAAACCGGGTACCCATATGGAAGTATTTACGAAGGAACGAAATGAAGAATTAGAGCAACAAATGCTAGTTTTAAATCATTTATCGCATGCGCTCAAGAGCAAAGAAATCTCTGTCAATCTACAACCAAAGGTAGACTTACGGACAGGGGAAATTCAAAGTATTGAAGCACTCGCTCGTTGGATTTCACCGACGCTTGGCATTGTATCACCAGCTACATTTATTCCAGTTGCAGAGAATGCGGGAAAGGTACGAGAAATTGATACGCAAATTTTAGAACAGGTTCTTGCATGGCTAGAGGATCGACAGCGTTTGGGGAAAAAGTTGGTGAAGGTTGCAGTTAATATTTCACCGGATCATTTTTACCACCCTCACTTTGTGAAGGATTTATTGAAGTTAGTCCGACAATACAATATTGATCCAAGTTATATCATATTAGAAGTAACTGAAAATATTGGTTTAGTGGATTTCCAAACAGCACTAGCAATTATTCAAGAATTAAAGAGTTATGGCTATAAAACATCAGTGGATGACTTTGGAACGGGTTTCTCTTCGCTGAGCTATCTGCAAAGACTGCCATTTACTGAATTAAAAATTGACCGAAGCTTTATTAACGATATTAATGATGCAGCTACCCTCGCTATTGTCCGTTCGATTATTCAGCTTGCTTTAAATTTAGGCATGACATCAGTAGCTGAAGGGATAGAAAACGAGGAACAAGTTGAAATATTACGAGCACTCGGTTGTACAGTAGGACAAGGTTACTTCTATTATAAACCGATGTCGATTGAACAACTTGATACCATCCTAGATGTATAAATTGCTCATACATGTAGTAAACATTCTAGAAATGGGGGCGTCTTGAATTTAATTTTGAGACGCCTCCTTTTTTCTGTTATACTAGTTGAGATAAAATGAAACTTTAACCGATGGGGTATACCCTCGATTATTAGTTGAATAAATCGGGTACTTACGAATGCTTGATCCCCACTGAAACATCTTGCTTAGGCTTCATTTTGAGGTGGTGTTTTAGCACCCGTTAGTACGGGATAAAAATGAAATCCGAACCGTTAGGAGAGAACCCCTGTGAGCAAAGTATACGTATTTGATCATCCACTAATCCAACATAAGTTAACTTATATTCGTGATAAGAAAACAGGAACGAAAGAATTCCGTGAGCTAGTAGACGAGGTTGCAACATTAATGGCATTTGAAATTACACGTGATATGCCAATAGAAGAGATTGAAATTGAGACACCGGTAACAATTGCAAAAACAAAAGTACTTTCTGGTAAGAAACTTGCTATCGTTCCGATTTTACGTGCAGGAATCGGCATGGTCGACGGCGTATTAAAGCTAATTCCAGCAGCAAAAGTTGGTCATATTGGTCTGTATCGTGACCCAGAAACTTTAAAACCTGTAGAGTACTATGCAAAACTTCCAGCAGATGTAGAAGAACGTGATTTCATTATTGTAGACCCTATGCTTGCAACAGGTGGTTCAGCAGTGGAGGCCATCAACTCACTGAAAAAACGCGGTGCGAAAAGCATTAAATTCATGTGCTTAATTGCTGCGCCAGAGGGTGTGAAAGTAATTCAAGAAGAGCATCCAGATGTAGACATCTACATTGCAGCACTTGATGAAAAGTTAGATGATCACGGCTATATAGTTCCTGGCTTAGGTGATGCTGGTGACCGTCTATTCGGTACAAAATAAAAAGTAATTTGCTCAAACGACTAGCTATGTTTGACTTGTAAAGCAACTTTAAAACACTTAAAAGCGTCCTTCTATTTTGAAGGACGTTTCATATATGTCTAGACAATACACTTCCGTTCAAATTTGGAGATGTATAATATAACAAAGGACGGTGCAAATCGTTTTGACGAAAAAATGGAAAGTGATGACGATATTCGGTACGAGACCAGAGGCGATTAAAATGGCTCCACTGGTACTGGAATTACAAAAACATCCCGAGCAAGTGGAATCGATTGTGACAGTGACTGCACAACATCGCCAAATGCTCGATCAAGTATTGGAAACATTTAAAATTACACCAGACTATGATTTAAATATTATGAAGGATCGTCAAACGTTAATTGATGTGACGACTAACGCTTTACAAGGTTTGGACAAAGTCATGAAGGAAGCCAAGCCTGATATTGTTTTAGTACATGGTGATACAGCAACAACTTTTATTGCCAGCTTAGCCGCGTTTTATAACCAAATTTCAATCGGTCATGTGGAAGCGGGTCTTCGTACATGGAACAAATATTCACCTTACCCAGAAGAGATGAATCGTCAGCTAACGGGCGTTATGGCTGATCTTCACTTCGCACCAACGGAAGTATCGAAGAAAAATCTTTTGGATGAAAACAAAAATCAAGATACTATTTTTGTGACAGGTAACACAGCAATAGATGCACTAGCAACAACAGTTAGTGCGCATTATACGCATCCTGTATTAGATAAAATAGGCAATGACCGCATGATTCTATTAACAGCGCATAGACGTGAAAATTTAGGTGAACCAATGCGTCATATGTTCCGAGCGATTACTCGAATTTTATCAGAACATGAGGATGTACAGGTTGTTTACCCAGTGCATATGAACCCAGCTGTTCGAGAAATTGCGAATGAAATTTTAGGAGATAATGAGCGTGTACATTTAATTGAACCGTTAGAAGTTTTTGACTTCCATAACTTTGCGGCAAACTCGTACATGATTCTAACTGATTCCGGTGGCGTTCAAGAGGAAGCGCCGTCACTAGGTAAGCCAGTGCTAGTCCTACGAGATACGACGGAGCGCCCTGAAGGTATAGCGGCAGGGACTCTAAAGCTAGCAGGAACCGAAGAAGAAACTATTTATTCACTAGCAAAACAATTATTAGAGGATACTGCTGCATATGAAGCTATGGCAAAAGCATCAAATCCTTATGGAGATGGACATGCATCAGAACGTATAGTAAAAGCTCTCTTAGAATTTTTGCATAAAAGCAAATAATCTACTATTTTAAAGATAAGAAAATAAGTCAATTGTACCTATTTTAACTGTGAAGCTAATTTGCGAGCATATTTATGTCGTAAATTAGCTTTTTTATGCATAATTGTGAAATATATTTCACTTTCTACGATGTTTCATACACAAATTTGTCAACAATTTGACAAGAGTATAGTGGCTGTGAAGTTTTTCTCCTTTACTAATTGACTTCAAATATCACCTATTGTATGCTTACAAAGGGTAAGAATGATAAGGGTTTCTATTCGTTATTAGACGTTGAAACACTTGTTATATCAAGTTTCTACTAAATTGACAGTTAAAACAATCACTGTCGATTTGCAACGTTTTGTGCGTTTCGGTTTAACACCGAGTAAGTAAGGGGTGTAAGGCATTATTAGGAATTTACACCTGTAATTTCATGATAACGCTCCCATTACTATTCCGCTGTGAGTAGTGTTTTTCACTGCTCTTTTCTGATTTCACAAAGTGGTCAGCAAACGTTTTCTTTACTCGAAAAAATGATTCAGGAGACTACAAACCAATGCTAGATTTGCATCACATTTTTGCTGTGCAGAAGAGAGCGTTATTTTTTTTGCTCGCACTTTGCGCATTAGGCTGGGGCTTAACGTCCTATCAAACTGTTTTTGCGGGCATCGCAATAGGTGCATTTTTTGGTACGTATAATTTTTGGATTTTAGTTCGCCGTATGGAGAAGTTTGATCGTTCCATTAGTGAAGGGAAGAAAATAGGCTCGCTTGGTTCAGCGCTTCGCTTCGGATCAGGTGTGGCGGCAGTCGCTATAGCCATTTCGTTGCCAAACTATTTTCACTTAATTAGCACGGTCATAGGGCTAATGATTCCGTACGTTTTTCTCTTTGTCGAGAGAATTGTATCTCATGTAAGGAACCACTAATGTGCTTTATTAGAAAGAGAGGTGAAAAATAACAATGAATCATGAAGCTCCGTTATGGACACCAGTCAGTTTCTTAACTTTTAACTTATCAACAGTTATGATGTTACTAGTTGCCGCAACAATCGTATTCTTTATTGCTTTTTTTGCAACTAGAAGCTTAAAGTTGAAACCAACTGGTATGCAAAACTTTATGGAATGGATTATGGATTTCGTAAAGAATATCATTAAAAGCAACATGGACTGGAAAACTGGTGGGCGTTTCCATATTTTAGGTATCACACTTATTATGTTTATCGCAGTATCTAACTTAATAGGTCTGCCATTCTCTATCGCTTATGGACACACACTTTGGTGGAAATCACCAACAGCTGACCCAACTGTTACTATGACACTTGCAGCAATGATTTTAGTATTAACTCAATACTATGGTATCAAAATGAAGGGGACAGGCCATTATGTTGGTACATTCTTCAAACCGATGTCATTCATGTTCCCACTTAAAATCATTGAAGAGTTTGCAAACACTTTAACATTAGGTCTGCGTCTTTACGGTAACATTTATGCAGGTGAAATTTTACTTGCGTTAATCGCTGGTCTAGCAACATCTGGCTTTATCGGTGCAGTTGGTGCAATCGTACCAATGATGGCATGGCAAGGTTTCTCTATTTTCATCGGCTTAATCCAAGCCTTTATCTTCACAATGTTAACAATGGTTTACATGGCTCATAAAGTGAGCGATGACCATTAATATAAAGCATAATTATTATGCTTAAAACAAAAAAACATACAATTCCAAGGAGGAAATTTTCAAATGGGTTTATTAGCAGCAGCAATCGCAATCGGTTTAGGTGCACTTGGTGCAGGTATCGGTAACGGTCTTATCGTATCAAAAACAGTAGAAGGTATCGCTCGCCAACCAGAAGCACGTGGCGTTCTTCAAACTACAATGTTCATCGGGGTAGCATTAGTTGAAGCCCTTCCGATCATCGCAGTAGTAGTAGCATTCATCGTAATGAACAAATAATTCAGTTGTATACTGAATTTTAGTAGTGGCGAAGCAGGATTCTCCAGATGAAACTTCGCCCTTCATTTTGGAACAGATTAAAGCTATGTGCAAATATAGCTTTTTAAAATAGGTAAGTTTTCGAAACAAATTATTATGTTGAAGTCAAAGCTCTTGAAGGGAGTGAAACAATCGTGTTTTTAGATAATCTTGTACTTGGTGCAGGCACTGGTTTTAACGGTGGTGACATCATTGCTACATTAGGGATTTTCATAGTATTAATGCTTCTACTTAAAAAGTTCGCTTGGGGTCCACTTATGGGCATCATGCAACAACGTGAAGAATTAGTAGCTAGTGAAATCGAAGCAGCTGAAAAGGCGCGCAAAGATTCTCACAAATTTTTAGAAGAACAAAAGAGCCTTCTTAAAGAAGCTCGCACGGAAGCACAATCGATTGTTGAGGGTGCTAAGAAGCAAGGCGAAATGCAAAAAGAAGAAATTCTTACTGTAGCTCGCAACGAAGCTAACCGCTTAAAAGAATCGGCTTTACGTGAAATCGAGTCTGAAAAAGAAAAAGCTATTGCAGCTGTACGTGATGAAGTCGTTTCATTATCTGTACTTGCAGCATCTAAAGTCCTTAGCAAAGAGATTTCTGAGGCAGACAACCGTGCTCTAATAGAAGAGACGATTGCGAAGGCAGGGGAAGCTCAATGAGTAATTCAACTGTAGCAAAACGTTATGCTCAAGCGCTTTTTGAGTTAGCGCAGCAAAAAAACATTCTTGCAGAAGTTGGAACAGATTTAAGTGAGCTTACAAAAGTTATCAAAGAATCTCCGGATTTCTTAACGCTGTTAAGCGCACCTAAGTTCTCTATCGAACGTAAGAAACAAATGGTAGCTGAAATCTTTGCAGCTGCAACACCTGAGTTTGTACACACAATTCAACTTCTTGTTGAGAAAAAACGTGTAAACGAAGTGAAACTAATTGCAGACGCATATGCTGAACTTGCTGCACAAGCACAAGGTTCTGCAGACGCAACTGTATTCTCTACTCGTGAACTTTCTGGTGAAGAAAGCGCTAAAATTTCTGCAACGTTTGCAAAACTTGTTGGAAAACAATCATTAAACATTACAAACGAAATAGATCCAGCATTATTGGGTGGTATTCGTGTTCAAATCGGTAACCATATTTATGATAGCTCAGTAGTGAACAAGCTTGAGCGTCTAAAACGTGAATTAATCGGTTAATAATTTAGAAATGTGAGAGGTGACATACATGGGCATCAAGGCTGAAGAAATCAGCAGTCTGATTAAACAACAGATTGAGAATTATGAATCTGAACTTAAAGTAAGCGAAGTTGGTACAGTTATCCGTATTGGTGACGGTATCGCTCTTGCTCATGGCCTCGACAACGCCATGGCTGGGGAGCTTTTAGAGTTCTCTAACGGTGTTATGGGTATGGCTCAAAACCTAGAAGAAGGTAACGTTGGTATCGTTATCTTAGGTCCATACACAGACATCAAAGAAGGCGATGAAGTTCGTCGTACAGGTCGTATTATGGAAGTACCAGTTGGTGAAGAACTAATTGGCCGTGTTGTAAACCCACTTGGTCAACCAGTGGATGGTCAAGGTCCTATCAACACTACAAAATCTCGTCCAATCGAAAGCCCAGCTTTCGGTGTAATGGCTCGTAAATCAGTACATGAACCATTACAAACTGGTATCAAAGCGATTGACGCTTTAGTACCAATCGGTCGTGGACAACGTGAGTTAATCATTGGTGACCGCCAAGTAGGTAAAACATCTGTAGCAATCGATACAATCTTAAACCAAAATGGTGAAAATATGATTTGTATCTATGTTGCCATCGGTCAAAAAGAATCAACTGTACGTGGTGTAGTTGAAACGTTACGTAAGCACGGTGCATTAGATTACACAATCGTTGTTACTGCTGCTGCATCTCAACCAGCTCCATTACTATACTTAGCACCATTTGCTGGTGTTTCTATGGCAGAAGAATTCATGTTACAAGGTAAGCACGTATTAATCGTGTATGATGATCTTTCTAAACAAGCATCAGCTTACCGTGAACTTTCACTTCTTCTACGCCGTCCTCCAGGTCGTGAAGCATACCCTGGTGACGTATTCTACTTACACAGCCGCTTACTTGAACGTGCTGCGAAGTTAAATGAAACTTACAACTGTGGTTCTATCACAGCTCTTCCATTCGTAGAGACACAAGCTGGGGATATCTCTGCATACATCCCAACTAACGTAATCTCAATTACTGATGGTCAAATATTCTTACAATCTGACTTATTCAACTCAGGTGTACGTCCTGCGATTAACGCCGGTCTCTCTGTATCACGTGTAGGTGGATCTGCTCAAATTAAAGCGATGAAAAAAGTTGCGGGTACACTACGTCTTGACTTAGCTGCATTCCGTGAACTTGAATCATTTGCTCAATTCGGTTCTGATTTAGATAAAATCACACTGGCTAAACTTGAGCGTGGTAAACGTACGGTTGAAGTGCTTAAACAAGACCTAAACAAACCACTTAAAGTTGAAAAGCAAGTTGCTATCCTTTATGCATTAACTAAAGGTCATTTAGATGATATCCCAGTACAAGATATCGTTCGTTTCGAAGGCGAATTCTTAAGCTGGTTAGATTCAAACCACACTAACGTTTTAGATCATGTTCGTACTACAAAAGAACTTGCATCAGACGCTGAGTATGAAGCAGCATTAACTGCATTCAAAAAAACTTTCGCTAAATCTGAATAAGCTCGAGATAGTCACTTGATTAAAAAACAAAAGGTGGTGAAATACCAGTGGTAAACTTACGCGAAATAAAAGGTCGTATTAATTCTACAAAGAGTACGAAACAAATTACGAAAGCGATGCAGATGGTTTCTTCTTCAAAGTTACGTCGTGCGGAGCAAAATGCTAAAGCTTACGTTCCTTACATGGAAAAAATCCAGGACGTAGTAGGCGCGATTGCATCAGGTACAAAAGACAGTGGACATCCAATGTTAACTGCACGTCCTGTCAAGAAAACAGCTTACTTAGTCATTGGTTCTGACCGTGGTCTAGCAGGTGCTTACAACTCAAGTATCCTACGTCATGTACAACGTACAATCAACGAGCGTCATAATTCAAAAGACGAATACGTGATTTTAGCGGTAGGTCGTGTTGTTCGTGATTACTTTGTGAAACGTGATCATAATGTCATCAGCAGTGTGGTTGCTCTTCCTGACCAACCAACATTCGCTGATATTAAAGAAATCGCTCGTAATGCTGTTGGTATGTTCATTGACGGTACGTATGATGAACTTTATATGTACTACAATCACTTTGTCAGCGCAATTGCTAACGAAGTGACAGAGAAAAAACTTCTTCCATTAACAGATATTGCACCTGTAAACAGTAAAGCTTCTTATGAATTCGAACCATCTGGTGAAGCAATTCTAGAAGTACTACTTCCACAATACGCGGAAAGCTTAGTTTATGGCGCATTATTAGATGGGAAAGCAAGTGAACATGCTTCTCGTATGACTGCTATGAAAAATGCAACTGATAATGCATCTGATCTTATTGCAGATCTTTCGTTGCAATATAACCGTGCACGTCAAGCAGCAATTACACAAGAAATTACAGAAATCGTTGGTGGAGCTGCAGCCTTAGAATAGGCTCGGCTCACCAATGTCGTATAAGAATACGATAGGAGGGTACACAGTAATGAATAAAGGACATGTTATTCAAGTAATGGGTCCGGTTGTTGACGTAAAATTCGAAAACGGCCATTTACCAGCAATCTATAACTCATTAACAGTTAAGATTGAACGTCCTAATGAAGAAGCAACAATTCTTGCATTAGAAGTTGCACTTCATTTAGGTGATGATTCTGTTCGTACAATTGCAATGTCATCTACTGATGGCTTACAACGTGGAGCAGAAGTAACAGACTCAGGAAAAGCTATCTCAGTACCAGTTGGTGAAGTTACACTTGGTCGTGTATTTAACGTACTAGGAGAAGTAATCGACTTAGGTGAAGAGATTCCAGCTGACGCTCGTCGTGATTCAATTCACCGCGAAGCACCATCTTTCGATGAACTTTCAACGACAGTTGAAATTCTTGAAACAGGTATCAAAGTAGTAGACTTATTAGCACCATACATCAAAGGTGGTAAAATCGGTCTCTTCGGTGGTGCCGGTGTAGGTAAAACAGTATTAATCCAAGAATTAATCAATAATATCGCACAAGAGCACTCAGGTATCTCTGTATTCGCTGGTGTAGGTGAGCGTACTCGTGAAGGGAACGACTTATTCTTCGAGATGAGCGATTCAGGCGTTATCAAGCAAACAGCGATGGTATTTGGTCAAATGAATGAACCACCAGGTGCACGTATGCGTGTAGCTTTAACTGGTCTTACAATGGCAGAATACTTCCGTGATGAGCAAGGTGCTGACGTACTTTTATTCATCGACAATATCTTCCGTTTCACACAAGCAGGTTCTGAGGTTTCTGCCCTATTAGGTCGTATGCCTTCAGCGGTAGGTTACCAACCAACACTTGCAACTGAAATGGGTAAACTACAAGAACGTATCACATCTACTAACAAAGGATCTGTAACTTCTATTCAAGCGATCTATGTACCAGCCGATGACTATACTGACCCGGCTCCAGCTACAACTTTCGCCCACTTAGATGCAACTACTAACCTTGAGCGTAAATTATCTGAAATGGGTATCTACCCTGCGGTTGACCCATTAGCTTCGACTTCTCGTGCATTATCACCTGAAATCGTAGGCGCTGAGCACTATGCTGTGGCTACTGGTGTACAACGTACAATCCAACGTTACCGTGAATTGCAAGATATCATTGCAATCTTAGGTATGGATGAGTTATCTGATGAAGATAAACAAACAGTAGAACGTGCTCGTCGTATTCAATTCTTCTTATCTCAAAACTTCCACGTTGCGGAACAATTCACTGGTCAAAAAGGTTCTTACGTACCTGTTAAAGACACTGTTCGTTCTTTCAAGGAAATCCTTGAAGGTAAATACGATCACTTACCAGAAGATGCTTTCCGTTTAGTTGGTTCAATTGAAGAAGTAGTTGAAAAAGCGAAGAGCATGGGCGTAGAGGTTTAATACTAGGGACGAGGAGGAAAAAATATGAAGACAGTTACAGTCAATATTGTCACTCCCGACGGCCCAGTATACGATTCTGAAGTTTCAATGGTAATCGCGAAAACGACTTCAGGCGAAATTGGTGTACTAGCAGGCCATATTCCAATGGTAGCTCCACTTGCAATTGGTGCAGTGAAGCTTAAAAAAGAAAATGGTTCAACTGAGCTTGTAGCGGTAAGCGGTGGTTTCATTGAAGTTCGTCCAGAAAAGATTTCAATTTTAGCTCCTTCTGCTGAAGTAGCTGAAAGTATCGATGTTCAACGTGCTAAAGAAGCCGTTAAACGTGCTGAAGGACGTATTCAAGGTAAACAAGATAACATTGATTTCAAACGTGCTGACCTAGCATTAAAACGTGCGTTGAATCGTATCAACGTTCATGAGGGTAATATCTAATTCAATTTTTAACGGGCAGATTTAATTTCTGCCCGTTTTTTAAATGGAGGGAATCAACGTGGAAATTTATGAAGCAGTAGGACAAGAAGCTTTAATGGGTATTGTATCTCATCTATTTTTTATTGCTATTACATTTTACGCTTTGCAGGCCTTCTTGTTAGAGAAGCTGTTTAAGAAAAATAAAGTATTTCAAATACAGTTAATTTATATATTGTTGAGCATTGCAATTGGCACGGCCGTATCTAATTTCTTTTTACAAATTTCAAGCTGGTCTGGAAAACTGCCATACTTGTTTTAATTCTATTATATATAAGTGCCTAACTATATTTATGTAGGGTAATTTTATACGTACATATTTCAAAGGGTTCCATAAGATGATTTATGAGGTCCTTTGAAATATGTACAAGCATGTTTCAATAATTTCATGCAAATGTTGTTTTTTGTACACAAAACTATGGGTATGTATTAATAATTGAGGGCAGTTGTACCGTATTATTGGTCATTCACAAAAAAAAAAATAATGCGTACAATAAATAAATAGAAAAATATCAACAAATGCCTTAAAATAGTGATTTTGATGCTTGAACGAACGTGTGAAAAGTTGTACTATAGAGTTGTTTGTTTACTGATTATGACATTATACATCTTTTTTTAAAATAAATATTCGATAGGTTAAGAGATTGAATTCGGAGGGACGTAGGGTGGAGAAAATTATAGTGACTGGCGGCCAAAAGCTACAGGGAAAAGTTCGTGTAGAGGGCGCAAAAAATGCAGTGTTACCAATCCTAGCAGCAGCTTTACTTGCTTCTAAAGGAGAAAATGTAATTAAAGAAGTCCCTAACTTAGCAGATGTCTATACAATTAACGAAGTATTAAAAAGCCTAAATGCAGATGTTACATATATACCTGAAGAAAATATTGTATATATCGACACAACGAAAGAACTATCTAGCGAAGCTCAGTTTGAATATGTAAGTAAAATGCGCGCATCAATTTTAGTCATGGGTTCTTTACTTGCTCGAAATGGTTTTGCACGTGTTGCTTTACCAGGAGGTTGTGCAATTGGTTCTCGTCCAATTGAATTACATTTAAAAGGTTTTGAAGCAATGGGGGCAAAAATTTCATTTGGGCACGGTTATGTAGAAGCGAAGACTGATGGCCGTTTAAAGGGTGCAAATGTGTATTTGGACTTCCCTAGTGTTGGCGCTACAGAAAATATTATGACTGCTGCATCTTTAGCAATCGGTACGACAGTGATTGAAAATGCTGCAAAAGAACCTGAAATTGTAGATCTTGCAAACTTCATAAATAGTATGGGTGGCCGTGTCATCGGTGCAGGTACGAATACGATTCGTATTGAAGGTGTTGACACATTATATGGAACGGAACACCATATTATTCCTGACCGTATTGAGGCCGGAACATTTATGGTAGCAGCTGCAATTACTAAGGGTGACGTGACTATTGAAAACGCTGTGCCTGAGCATATGACAGCATTAATTGCAAAAATGCGTGAAATGGGTGTAGAAATTACAGAGCTAGATGAGGGGATACGCGTAAGGGTACCTAACGTCTTAAAAGCAGTAGATATTAAAACTATGCCACATCCGGGCTTCCCAACAGACATGCAATCACAAATGATGGCATTAATGTTAACAGCACAAGGTACGAGTATTATAACGGAAACGGTGTTTGAAAATCGTTTCATGCATGTTGAAGAGTTCCGTCGCATGAATGCTGGTGCTAAAATTGAAGGACGTTCTGTGTTTATCGAAGGGCCTGTAAATCTTCAGGGGGCTGAAGTGATGGCTACAGATTTACGAGCAGCGGCTGCACTAATTTTAGCAGGTCTTGTATCAGAGGGAGTTACGCGTGTTACAAAACTTCATCACTTAGACCGTGGTTACGTAGATTTCCACGATAAGCTAGCGGCACTTGGCGCAGATATTGAGCGTGTCGCAACAATGGAAGTAGTGTCAAATGAAAAATCAACTATGCATATTCCAGCCAATTAAATAGCATGAGAAACCCTTTACTAGTATGTGGGAGTAAAGGGTTTTTTGTTGTTGCTGAGTAGAAAAATGTTCAATAATGGACTGAAAGAATTTCAGTAAGTTAGGCTGTATTATGGAAATTCCATGTCCTCGTTCACATAATTAGATGAAGTCTAGCATATTATTCCTTATGAAAAAATGGATGATGAGTATAGGGGTTATTTGTTTAATTGGTGCATTATACATGCTTCCAGTGGCATTTAGTGAAAGAAGAATGACATTGGAAGATAGTTCTCCGCAAAAGACGGAGCAGGCCTGTGAAATTCTCATAGAAGTGGAGGGACAAAAGGAAAAAATCCCTTTAGAAACGTATATAACAGGTGTTGTAGCAGCAGAGATGCCTGTTTCATTTAAAAAAGAGGCTTTAAAAGCACAAGCTATTGCGGCAAGGACATATGCATTGAAAACGACAAATTACGGCAAAAAAGCAATTGCTCCAACGGTTGCTAGACAAGTTTTCTATGATAAAGATCAAAGAAAAGCCAATTGGACTAGCAATTTCCCGGGAAATGAAAAGAAAATTGTCGAGGCGATTACAGAAACGAAAGGACAAGTTCTTCTATATAATAATGAATTAATCACGGCAATGTTTCACTCTACAAGTAATGGTAAAACGGAAAGTGCTTATGGCTACAGCGGCAATGACATTCCGTACTTGCAAAGTGTTGCAAGTATGTCCGATCAATCATCTCCAAAGTTTACTGCAATGGAAGAATGGACATTAGCTGAATGGAATGCTTTATGGCCAATTAAATGGCAAGCAACTGATTTTAGTCGATTACAGCTGTTCTACAACGATTCAGGGCGTGTTGAACGATTGCAATTAGGCAATAACGTATGGACAGGGCGCGAAGTACGAACGCTTTTGCAGTTGCCATCTAGTGACTTTACTATATCTTTTGATAAGAATACGGGCAAGGTAGGCGTGACAACACAAGGATATGGGCACGGCGTAGGGATGAGCCAGTATGGTGCAGAGGCAATGGCGAGCGATGGAAAGACTGCTGCAGAAATTTTACACTACTATTATCAACAAATTGAGATAAAAAAAATAGATGCATGTTTAAAATAACTTCTAGTTGTTCACACTGCAACTAGAGGTGATGAAAATGAGAGAGGATAAAAATAGTAAAACTTCTCAAAAAGAACAGTTACAGAAGAAACCTTGGTTTTGGCCAGCAGTGTATGCGGGTGGCGCTCTAATGCTAGCAGGTATTTTATTTGGTTACAATAGTCTTGTATCAAAAGTAGAAGAGGCTCCGTTACCAGATTTAGCGCAAGTGGAACCAGGTCCAGTAGTTGAAACCAATGCACGTACAGAAACAATGAAGTACCCATTCAAGGAAACGAATCTTAGTAAAGTACAAGTTTCACAGGAATTTTATGAGCTAGAGGCCAATGAAGAATCACGTGAGAATGCCTTAATGGTATTCAATCAAACATTCACTACTTCATCTGGTATTTCGCTTTCTATGAATGGAGAAGAGTTTGAGGTAGTTGCTGCTTTGAGTGGTAAAGTACTAGAGGTAAAACTAGATGCGTTCACAGGCAATAAGATTGTACTAGAGCATTCGAATGGTAAGCAGACACAATATAGCTCTGTGAAGGACATTGCAGTGAAGGAAGGCGATGAGGTGACACAAGGTCAGGTACTAGGAAAAGCAACTGACAATGAGTGGAATCAAGCAGCTGGCGTTCACATGCATTTTGAAGTACTAGAAAACGGAAAATTTATTAATCCAAAGAAATTATTAGCGTTTTAAAAACTACATTCGCGCCCGTTCGTTGCTGTCATAGCGCTTTCGCACTGACAAAACATCCGTACGCGATAAGCGCTGATCTAAAAAAAGCCACGAACAGTGGCTTTTTTGGCGCGAGTACATAATTTATCCAAAAATATGTCAGTTGGAGAAAGAAGCCTAAAACAATCTCAACTTTGCGACAGCTGTTTCATGAGCCACATTTAAATGCTTGAGTGACAAGATATTAATAAAAAAATCAGCATATTAACAGAAAGTGCAAATCGTGTTCTGAATAGCTTTGTCCTCACATAAGGTGAAGAAATGCGCAGACGTGCATCTGATGCCAAAGCCATTTTGTGAAATTGTGTGGAAAGGACGAAGAACGTGCACGAGCACATTCGGAAGCGCTGCATTCGCCTCGGTGAATTATTGATTGAGACGCGTGAAACTGTGCGTGTCCTCGCGAAAATGACAGGTTATTCAAAAAGTACGGTGCACAAAGATTTAACAGAGCGATTACCTACAATTCATGAAGGATTAGCTGAGCAAGTGAAAGAAATACTCGCCTACCATAAGGCCGTACGTCATATTCGTGGAGGAGAGGCAACGAAAAACAAGTGGAAAGAAAGAGCGAGTCAAGAATGATTCGTTCTTTTTTTGTACCTGATTACGTCAACTTATATAATTGAAGGAAAACATACATATTCACTAAATTTAGGTGAAATTACCAATAGGGTGTGATAAAATATTCTAGATAAACAGATAAAAATGAACGTTATGTAGTTGGAACTGGCGGGAAGGAGAAATTATAGAATGTTTTCGAAAGATATTGGCATTGACTTAGGAACTGCGAACGTATTAATCCACGTAAAAGGGAAGGGAATTGTCCTGAACGAACCTTCTGTGGTGGCGATTGATAGAAAAACAAATAAGGTATTAGCGGTAGGGGAAGAAGCTCGACAAATGGTAGGGCGCACGCCGGGCAATATAACTGCAATTCGTCCATTACGAGATGGAGTAATTGCAGATTTTGATGTTACAGAAGCAATGCTTAGACATTTTATCAATAAATTAAATTTAAAGGGCTTTTTAACGAAGCCACGTATACTAATCTGCTGTCCAACAAATATTACTAGTGTTGAACAAAAGGCTATTCGTGAAGCTGCTGAAAAATCGGGCGGTAAAAAAGTATATTTAGAAGAAGAACCTAAAGTAGCAGCAATAGGTGCAGGTATGGATATCTTCCAACCAAGCGGTAATATGGTCGTTGATATTGGTGGTGGGACAACAGATATCGCTGTCCTTTCAATGGGGGATATTGTAACGAGTGAATCTATCAAGGTTGCTGGAGATGTTTTTGATAACGATATTTTGCAGTACATTAAAAAAGAATATAAGTTGCTGATTGGTGAACGTACAGCAGAGGCAATTAAAATGACGATTGGTACAGTATTTAAAGGTGGTCGTAGTGACTCAATGGATATTCGTGGTCGTGACATGGTAACAGGCTTACCGCGTACAATTGCTATCCACTCGGAAGAAATTGAACGTGCCTTACATGAATCGGTGGCGATGATTGTTCAATCGGCGAAAAATGTACTAGAAAAAACACCACCAGAGTTATCCGCTGATATTATTGATCGTGGCGTTATTATTACTGGCGGTGGTGCTTTGTTACACGGCATGGACCAGCTATTAATTGAAGAGTTAAAAGTACCTGTTTTCATTGCAGAACACCCGATGGATTGTGTTGCAATTGGTACAGGCATTATGCTTGAAAATATCGATCGAGTACCTGCTTCCCTATAATAATAGAATGAGGTGATTCCTTTGTTTAAAGGGTTTTATACTGTAGCAACAGGGATGATTACACAACAAAGACGTACAGAATTATTAACTAATAACTTATCAAATGCCAGTACTCCTGGATTTAAGGCAGACCAATCAACAATTCGTTCGTTTCCGGACATGCTTATGTCAAGCGTAGGTAAAACGAATGCACCTGCTAATCAGCAAGCTGGTTCGCAATATATGAGCCAAGTTGGTGCATTGAACACAGGGATTTACATGCAGGAAACATTGCCAAATTACATACAAGGTCAAATTTATAGCACAGATTTACCGACAGATATGGCCTTAATCGATGGGTACTTACCGCAAAATGAAGATGGTGTTACAGGCTCGATTTTCTTCCGTTTAGCTCATCCAGAAGGTGGAGAAGCGTATACGCGTAACGGGAACTTTACTTTAGATGGTCAAGGCTATTTAGTAAATCCACAAGGGCTGTATGTGCTATCTGAAGCAGGTCAGCGCATCCAGCTACAAAATGATGATTTTCGCTTAGACCAAGACGGTACAATTTATGTAGATAATCAACAGGTAGCACGAGTAGGTGTATCTTTTGCTGCAAATCCGAACATGCTACAAAAACAAGATAACGGCTTAATTCGTACACAAAATGGAGAAAATTTACCGACTGCTTATGGTGCGAATGGTGTATCCTTTACACTAAGTCAAAATTTCCTTGAGGGTTCGAACGTTGATTCTAGTCGTACCATGACAGACTTAATGACAGCATACCGCGCGTTTGAAGCAAATCAAAAAGTGTTACAAGCTTATGATCGCAGTATGGAAAAGGCTGTCAATGAAATTGGCAAAATATAATAAGCAAACAGGAGGCGTTGTCAATTGTTACGTACGATGATTACCGCAACTAATACAATGGGGCAATTGCAAAATAAATTAGATACGATTAGTAATAATATTGCTAACAGTAATACACATGGCTATAAAACACAGGAATCTACTTTTAATGAATTGCTCTATCAACAATTCAATAATGATAAGCAAGACCGCGCTGAGCGTCAAACGCCTGTTGGTATTCGCTATGGCGCTGGGGCAATGCTCGGCCAAATTCAAACGAATCATAAACAGGGCTCATTACAAACAACAAATCGTGACCTTGATTTTGCTTTTACAAAACCAAAGCAATATTTTAATATTTTGATGCCAGATGGTGAAAATGGATCAAAAACAGTGTATACTCGTCAAGGTGACTTTTATTTATCACCATTGAATAATGGAACGGCTATGGTTGTAAATGCAGATGGCTATCCACTTGCAGATGCATCAGGGCAAGCGATTACATTACCGGATAATGTGAAAAGCTTTGGTATAAGCAATGGAGGCGTTTTAGAGGCAACTGATGCGAATGGCAATATTATTCGTACAGATATAGCCGTTACAGAACTGCAAAAGCCACAGCTAATGGAGCATATTTCTGGCACATATATAGGTTTACCGAATAACTTAGCCGAATTAGGGTATAATCAAGCTGAAGTATTAACGGAATTACAAGGGGCAAATCGTCAGCAAATAGGCATGCAAGGTGGTACGCTTGAAATGTCGAATGTCAACTTATCAAAAGAGATGACAGATTTAATCCAAACACAGCGTTCTTATCAATTCAATGCAAGAGCCGTAACCTTAGCAGACCAAATGCTGGGACTGATTAATGGTATTCGATAGGTTAACGCTCTTATAAATGTCTAGTTAGAAATGAAGGAGTACAAGCTATGACAAACGATTCACGTCGCCGTTCTGTGCCGACAAAAGAAACCGAAACGCCACCAGAAGAGAAGGAACGACGCTCAAATGGAGAGCAACGAGAGGTTCGATGGGTGCAAATACGACTGATTCCGATTTGGTTACGTGTTGTACTTGTTATCGTGTTAATCGTAGTTGCAGCTATTCTAGGAACAATGGTTGGCTACAGTGTAATAGGCGAAGGTAAAGCACTGGATGTTTTTAAAACAGAGACATGGCAGCATATATTTGACATAATGAATGGTAAAGAATAATAATATTCTTTACCATCCTTTGCGTTTTACATAAATACATATTCTAAGGGGGAAAAGAAATGTTAACAGCAGAACAAATTCAAGCAATTTTACCACATCGTTATCCTTTTCTATTTGTCGATCGTATTGTGGAATTAGAAGAAGGTAAGCGTGCAGTAGGCTTAAAAAATGTTTCCATTAACGAAGACTTCTTTAATGGCCATTTTCCAGGTTATCCAGTAATGCCAGGCGTATTAATTGTAGAAGCATTAGCACAAGTGGGTGGGGTAGCATTATTAAATGCAGAGCAATTTAAAGGACGTCTAGCTTTTTTAACAGGTGTAGACAATTGTCGCTTTAAGCGTCAAGTAGTGCCGGGAGATCAGCTTCGATTAGAGGTAGAATTCGTAAAGCTACGCGGTGCTATGGGCAAAGGACACGGTATTGCTACTGTCGATGGTGAGCTAGTATGTGAGGCAGATATTTTATTTGCAATTGGACCGGAACAGCCAAAACAGCCTTAATTTGCAATTATAGGCTAAAAGTTATAAAATAATGTAGTTGAATATTTTTTTGGTTTTATAAATGATTTATGTTCTGAGAGCGCGATGGCGAATAAGCGATTGTGAATTGAAATACATGTAATTTGAGGTTTTTTAAAACGTAGGAGGATTATATAGATGTATAAGGAATTGTCTTCAGGTGTTAAAATTAGCATTACGCGTTCGATTTCAACATCTTTCGAATCATACTTGGCAAGTATTGGTTGGGATGAAGAGCGCTTTTCTATGGAAGACTTCATTGCTAGCTGGCAGTCTTATTTTCAGCAAAATGCCGCTTGGATCGAAAAAATCCCATCAGATGTTTTGATGAGTACTGAATTCCATGAAGAAATGGCTCAAAAAATCGATGAGGTAATTGCCAAAATTTTAAATGAAGAACCAACAGCTAAACAGGTCGAAACAATCGAGGCATTACAAAAAGGGCTAGATACAAACTATACTTATGACTGTAAAGCTGAGGCAGCATATATCGAACAGTTATTAAAAGAAAAACAAAAATAGTTTGTAATAAAATCGGATAGTAACCTTCTTTCCCGGGCAATCTATGTAGGATCACAAATGCACAAGATGTATTTGATGACATAGTACCTAACGGAGAAAGGAGGTTTTTTTATGTGGAAAATGTCATTTTTCACCATGATTCTTGCTACAGTATTCCTTGGAGGTTGTAACTGGGGAAACAATGCAGCTGACGAGACTCCCATGGAGGATACAAGGAACGACATTCGTGAAGGCGTCAATGATGTCGAAGATGCAATAGACCCAGACAGGAATGATGACGTCTATGATCGTGATGTTAACGGTGATCGTGGTACAGTTAATGATAATAATGTAATTCCAGATGCTACAGCACCAGGAACCAATGCTGATATGAACGGCACAAATGGTGTTGACAACGCCCCTAATGCGAATGGTGTCGATCGTAATAACAACAACATGAACGGTACAAATGGCGTCAATAATGAAGATATTATTGAAGACAATAAAGACATCAAAGACCGTGACAACTTAGATAACCGATAAATACAAAAAGAGTGATTCCCATTATACGGAATCACTTTTTTCTGTATGGAGAAGTGAGGAAGGTGCGGGTATTCCTGCGAAAGCGAAGGGAGTACGCGTGAAAGTGAAGCGATTACCCGCGGAGGTGGAGGAAATACCTGCGAAAGCGAGGCAAATACCCGCGAAAGCAGCAAGCAAATCTGCGAAGTGTGCACAAATTCATTTAAATTACTCAAAAAATGGTTTCATATATTCCTGTAAATTGTCAGGTAGCAGGTAGACTCGATTTTTAAAAGTTCCTGTATAGGAAAATTGGAATTTTTTCAATAAGCGATTAGCTGAGTCACTCGATTGAATACCAAAAAATGCACGCAATTGACTGTTGGTAATTGTTTGTCTTACTAGTAAGCGATAATCTTGCAAAGCTTCGGCAAAAATTTCTGCACTTGCATAGTTGCAAATTGAACATTTCCAAAAGCCGCGATGATAATGCATTTGGTATTTATACTGGCATTTTGGACAAAGGACACCATGGCGGAATCTTGAAGAAGCAATAAAGGGAGGTAATACTTGTGGTTGGTGGTGATCACGAAATCGCTGTACAAAACGGGATAACTGTTCATTCGTTAATAAGGATTTTGGATATTTATTAAAAAGTAGCTGAAGATGACTTTGAAGTCCTGACACATGAAAAATTGGAACCGAATTTGGGTGTGTCGCGATAATAGCAGATGGGTTAGACAAGATAATTGCACCTTCAATGGGAAGAGAATGGTTTTGAGAAAAAACTTTTAGGAATTGAATATGACGGTGAATTTGATTGATTGCATTGGGAAAGCCCTCAACTGTTCCATCAGGCTTTGTCCGTGTACATTGATGTGTATTTCCATTAAAGTCTAGACGCCCGTTAATGTTTTTTATTTCAATAATTAACATAAAACGATTACATATAAAGAGGGTATCGAGTTGATGTGTATGGTTTGCTCCATTAGTCAGTAGTAAATTATGCAATATAAAAAAAGTATTTGGACATATTATTTCATCCCATTCACGGTCTACTCTTTTTTCACCAGCAAATCCTGCATCCAATCTTCTAAATTGCTCGGCATAATAGCTAATGCGAGCATCTCCCTTCTTTAATCTTCTCTGTATAGCCTCTAGCCACAACAATTTTAATGGTTTTTCTCGTACATCAAATTTCAAATGCGTTCCCTCCTATATTTTTTACATCACATTTTCCCTGATTGTTCTCGCTTGTCCAATATAAAAAAACGATACGTAAAACTACGCATCGTTCTAGAGGTGAATTAGTCATTTTTCAGTTTTGGCCGTTCTTTCATACCATGCGCGAAGCGGTCCAGTAACTCTTCTGATGAAACGCCCTCTGCAAGAAGTTCTGCAAGCAGTTGCTCAGCATATTTTGAACGTTTTATCTTTAATGTCCCTTTTAAAAGTATGGAGATCTGTTCGCCAATTTCATGTACGGCATGTACGGCAACGCGGAAAGGGGCAGGTTCATTATCGGGAGATGAAATAACTGCACGGACATTGAAAACGGCATCATTCGCTAATAATTCATCAAATACCGAGCGGAATTGTCGGTCCATAAACAGTTCAAGAATCCAAGATTGATGGCTGTTTTCCTGGTTAATAATAATGCCATCGACTAAAGGAAAAGGTTGTATGCCATCTTTGGTAACAAGATCAAAGGAAAGCATTTTAAATGTTTTCATTATGTATCCTCCTAAGTCGGTCATTCCTTTTAGTATAACATAATCAATTAGGCATGGTGTATCACTGGCTTTTGCATACTTAATTAGTAAAGTGATAAATATGCAAAATTTAAAATTTTAAAAAACAGGGCTATTTATTACGTACATAAGCTTCATTTTGGCAAAACATTCTAACAATGAAAAATAAACATATCAATATAGCCAATTTATGCTTAAAAATCAGCATAAATTACAAAACTCGACTTTTGCCAATTTTAGAAGTGCTCTTGTATGATGAGAGCAATTAAAAGCAAAGGAGGTGAATTGATGAATCAGGTCGGACTAGTTGGAAGATTAACAAAGGATCCTATATTACGACAATTATCTGGCAATCGAGTGCAAACACATTTTTCTCTTGCCATTAGCCGCAATTACAGAAACAGTCGTGGGGAAGTGGAGGCTGACTTTATTCTTTGCACAGTATGGGGAAAACTGGCAGAGCGTATCGTTAAATATTGCGGAAAAGGTTCCTTAATTGGTGCAAATGGCCGTATCCAGTCAAGGTCATTCGTGAATGAAGAAAGTTCAAAGATTTACATTACAGAAGTAGTCGTAGAAGATGTCCGATTTTATAAGCTTAAGCCCCGAGATAGTGCGGGGGCAATTGGACCACCACAGTCAATCACTGAGCAGAATAGCTTCAAAGATTTTGTGTTGCCACAGGAAGAAGTACAATTACCGGTAGTATAACAAATTACGTTATACATACGGAGCAAGTTTGAAAATTATCTGATCCGCCATTCTCCTGATAGCACTTGCACCGTAATCATTTAATTGAAAGGGTGGATGTATTACCTTAAATGACTTAATCATTGTTGTAGACCGCACAACAATGAGCATTTCACACAACTAAATATGAAGTTGAAGTAAGTAGGAAAGTAGTAACAACATTGTTCACTGAAATTGGCAAACTAAAAGCGCGCCAAAAACATTATGTTCTTGGCGCGTATATTACGTTGGAATATTATAGTCAAGTGTCATCAAATCACGAAGTTCATGATCTGCAAGTTCCGTTAACCATTGGCTTGATTGAATGAGTTCTTCCGATAATGCAGATTTCTGCGCCAGCATTTTATCAATTTTCTCTTCAATAGTACCGATTGTGACAAACTTATGCACTTGCACAAATTGTGTTTGCCCAATACGATAAGCTCGGTCTGTGGCTTGATTTTCAACCGCAGGATTCCACCAGCGATCGGCATGCAACACATGGTTGGCAGCTGTTAAATTTAGTCCTGTGCCTCCTGCCTTTAAGGAAAGGATGAAAATAGGGAATTCTCCTGCCTGAAAAGCCTCCACCAATCGGTCACGTTGTTGCTTTGGCATAGCACCAGTTAAAAACGGAGCATCGACATTATGCAATTCACTAAAGCAATGCTGTAGCAATTGTCCCATACCAATATACTGTGTGAAAATGAGGCACTGCTCACCATTGTCCACGATTTCCGCCGCCATTTGTACAATACGTTCTAATTTGGTAGAACGAGTTAGCATTGTTGTGGCATCCTCGAAAGGTTCCTTTAAATAGAGGGCAGGATGATTACATAATTGCTTCAATTTACTGAGCATTTTTAAAACACGCCCTTTTTTCTGAAAGCCTGTTAATTGCTCTAGCTGATCAAGGGTCTCTAAAATGTAACCTTCATAAAGAGATGCTTGCTCAGTAGTTAATGGGCAATAAGCATTGGATTCCTGTTTATCTGGTAAATTAAGCTGTAAACTAGGATCGCGTTTTGTTCGACGTAGTAAAAATGGTTGTATTTTCGCACGAAGCTTTTGTTTATGTGATTCTGATTCATCGCGTTCAATTGGTAAAATAAATTCCTCATTAAAGCGACCGAAGCTACCTAAATAACCTTTATGAATAAAATCAAAAATAGCCCAAAGCTCTGATAAGCGGTTTTCAACAGGTGTACCTGTCAAGGCAATATGGTGTTTCCCTTGTAATTTACGAATTGAACGAGATTGTAATGTTTGCATATTTTTAATATTCTGTGCCTCATCCAGTACAACGGTAGTCCAGTCAATTTCCTGTAAAAACTCCGCATCCTGCGACACAGTACCATAGGTAGATAAGATAACATGTGGTTTCTCTCGCTCTACAAGTTGTACAAAAGTTTCTTCCTTCGCTCGATTTGCTTGATAATGCGTATGCACGATTAAGGAAGGAGCGAAACGAGCTAGTTCCTTTTGCCAGTTGCCGAGTACCGACGTCGGACAAATGATAATAGAGGGCTTAGGTGAATCCATGGTTTCATTAACATGCAATAGGTATGAAATAAGCTGAACGGTTTTACCAAGACCCATATCGTCAGCTAGACAAGCGCCGAAGCCTTGTTCACGCATAAAAATGAGCCATTCAAAGCCTTCCTGCTGATAAGGGCGCAACTCAGCTTGAAGTGAAGTAGGTAGTGGAACAGATGGTAATCCTTTTTTCTCTTGTAACTGCTCCATATAGGATTTTAGAGATTGCTGCAATTCAAATGCAAAGAGAGGGTCATCCCGTAGTACATCATCAGCGTCCTCTTCTTCTAGCGGAAGCGATAAATCCTCTGGTAATTCACGGAATAGTAACTCGCGAACAGTCCAGCTTTCATCTTCCGCTTGTTGCATTAATTCGCGCATTTCCTGCATCCAGTTTGCATCTACACGAAACCATTCTGTACCAATACGTATGAATTCACGTTTTTCATCTACAAGTTTTTTAAATTGCTCAGGTGAAATCGACTCACCGTTCATAGAAAACTGCCATTTAAATGTTAATATATCATCTAATCCAGCAACTTTTTTAGTGGATGCATTCCCCGTACTTACACGAACACGCATCTTCGATTGTTTTAAATCCTTTAGCCAAGCTGGTAGCACGACTTCAAAGCCAAGTGCTTGTATTCTAGCCAAATCTTCACGTAAAAATGAGCGAACTTCTAAATCCTCAAGCGTCTCATGAATAAAAATATCGCTTCGTATATCGTCAATGGACAGAAGTTCCACGATTTGTGTTTGTTGCTGCACAATATCATTTGCAAATTCCTGCCACTTTGTCGGTAAGGCATCTACGATTGGTAGTGTTTGCTTGCGGATAGCGGGTGTCCAATAATTTTTTGTCGTTGCTGTGCTAAGGACAGTTTCTAACAACCATACGTCCGAGTCTTCTTCAGGCTCACTTAAACGTAGTGACACCCTGACAGTGCCAGCCTGACGATCCTGTTCTAAAGGCCAGCCACCACGCATGAAAAATGGTAATAGTTTTGGTAAATCGGATAGCAACAACCCTGCATTTATAAGCTTTTGTTGTACTGCAGTCTCAAGTAAGTTCGTATCAATACCGTCAATTGGAAATGCTAACGATGAAAAATCATCAGCAATACTGGCATGCTTCCAAAGTGTTGGGTCTTGCCAGTACACTTGTAGTGTCGACACGGTTTCTAATAAGGAGCTACTCTCTTCATTTATCCCATGCCATTGTATAAATGGATGCTGATAGCGAGAAGAAAAAATATCAAGTAGCTCTGCAGTAGAAACTTCGATGGAAAAGTCTGAATGATTGGCCAGTAAACCATAGACATTAGTTTCATAATTAAAAAACAAAGAAGAAACAAGTGAACTTGCATCCATTGCTACACCACCAGCAGTAAAGCCCTGTAACGCAAAGTAACCTTCCTGAGCTGTCTCAATACGGAGCTGTATTTTTTTCGTAAACGGAGAGGTAGCATTTAAAGTCATCATACTAAGTTTCCTTTCTCAATCTCTTCCTGTAATGCACGTAGTCGTTTAAACTCTGTACGTATTGTTTGCATGTATGTTTCAAAATAACCAGTTTTTCCGGCTCGTTTTGCTGCATTTCGCATACTTTTCCATATACGAACCGCCTGTTTATAATTCATGCGTGATTTTTGGGTAATCTCTGCCATTGCATAGACATGATACAAAGGCAATACAGTCGCAGGAGCTACCTGTAGCACATCTTTTAA
Organism: Lysinibacillus sphaericus OT4b.31; assembly: GCF_000392615.1. GTDB lineage: Bacteria > Bacillota > Bacilli > Bacillales_A > Planococcaceae > Lysinibacillus > Lysinibacillus sphaericus_B. Next base: position 1,130,688 of record NZ_KB933398.1, read on the forward strand.
TCCACACATTTCTAAATAAGAAAGGGAAGAGAGATTTAATTGATGCAAGGCTGCCCATTCACGATAGCGTTCTTTTTTTATAAGGAAGAACGAAAATGGCTGAAGCCCGTAAACACCAAAAGCACTATATAGGGAGGTTTCTTCTTCGTCAGTCAGTTGTATGTCTTCATATAATAATTGGAACTGTCGAACATATTGAGCACGCTGTACTACGGGTACAGTTTCCTGTAAAAAGGCTTCTGCAAATGGTAGCATCGCGCGCAAGATGGATGTCTGGGCTTGTGGCTCTCCTGCTCGCTTAGCAAAGGTAGCAAGCTCAAATAAGTCGTTCATATGCTCGATATTTATATGTGCAATACTTTCTTCTAATAATTGTTCTTTTTGTAATAGGACGTAAAACAATAGCTTCAATGATTGCAATGAAATCTCAGATGATGGATTTTCAAGTTCATTTAGCAATGCTAGTTCTTGCTCACGTCGAGGCTTCTCATAAAAAAGTACTGCCCATAGAAGCATGTAGATTTGTAGTCGACTGGCAAAGAGTTCACGACGTTCTAATAAAAAATCTCGTACAATTTGTTGAAGTGCATTGTAAAAAGGATCGGTTGCAAAAAGGCGTGAGCGTCCATTAAGTTCCGTCAGTGTACTTTCAAAAGATTGAATACTTTGATCAATAAAGTATTTCATATAGGGTGAATCAAGGGAATGCCCGGGTGTTTCATTTAAATGGCGCCATATTGTATTAATGATTGTCAGTTCCATAAAAAGTTTATAAAGTGGCTGCCATTCACGTTCAAAGGGCATATGTTTACGAAGACGCTCTAGTGCATCAGAGCGAATAGCAGATAGACCATAGCCTTCCAGTACACGACCAGTTGGCAGTAAACGCTTCATCACTTCGTTAGCCATTAATCCCCAGCTTTCAGGACTACGTTCATCGGCTAATGTTTTTAACTGCACGGATTTTTGCGCTCGCCATGCACTAGACCAATTTTGTACCGAATCAAAGTACTGATAGAGTGCAAGCAATGCACCAAGCTGATGGCGACACCATTTTAGCTGTGGGCAATTACAAAATAATGTTTCGTGTGCAAAATCAATTTCTACAGAAGCGGGTCTGACATCCTGTACACTTGCATATAATATAGAACTTGCGCTATTAAAACGTTCAAATGCAATAGATTTATTACGTACTGAAAAAACTGCACGACGCACAAGCTCCTCATCTTCGGTTGAGGAAGGATGTAAGTCCTGCTCAGCCTCCTTTACTTTTGCAAGTACAAATTGCTGATGTTCCTTAGCTAGTTGCGAAATAGATAAAGCCATAACTCCACTCCTCTCAATAATAACTGTGTTATTTTAAATGTTTTTTGCATGTCACTGTTTATCAGGTAAAAAAGACTGTCCTCCCATTATACGATTAAAACGGGGACATGATAAGCTGAATGATTATAAAGAAAAAAATTGGAGTAAAGATAGTTAACAAGAGGATTTATTTGTGTTAAAATCTGAATAATCAGATAACTCAGGGGGGGATGAAGGATGATGCAAGTTCAATACATGAAGCCATTTTACACAAAAATTACTGGAGATAAATTGCGTCTCGTATTTGCTTATCAATATTTCTCTATATTAAAAGAGAATGAGATTTTCCATTTCATACCCATCGAAGGAAAAGAAATGATTATCAACTTGCATACACAACAAATCGAAAATTTATCTGAGGTATTCGTTTTCCAAAAGGGAAATCGTTTCATTCGTTTACCACTTTATCAATTATTACTCATTACAAATGTCCATGAACATCTAGCACCCATTCTTGAAAGCGCTACACCGAAACCGCAAATACCGCTTGTTTCTTCGGTGACAGTGGGTGAGATAAATCAACTTATAATCGAAATCGAGCAAAAAAACTATGATTATTTAATCGACAAGGCACTGTTAGATTACAATGAGGGGCTCTTTTTTGAACTACTTCACCAAAAGAGCAATCAACTCGGAGGTTTCGAATCTTGAATACATGGCACAACAAATGAGCACCCACTTTCATTGAAAAGGAGGGGTGCTTTTAAATTTAACTTGTCATAAATAGTAGTTGAAAAATTGTAAATGTCGCCGCTAGAATATGGATAATGTTGTTAAAAAATACGAATTGCACGCTTAACAGAAATTACCCTAGACCGATATTAATAAAAATACAATATATGGAGGTGGATAAGCAATGCTTGGCAAATGGTCAGCTACGGGGATGTCGATTCTAAACAATATGAACCGGCATTACAATGCAATGAGCAAGTCAATGTTGCGAATTTCCTCAGGTTATCGCATAAATAGTGCAGCGGATGATCCAGCGGGACTCGCAATTTCCGAAAAAATGCGTGCGCAAATTCGTGGTTTGAACATGGCGTCGAAAAATATTCAGGATGGAATTTCACTTGTTCAAACAGCAGAGGGCGCACTGAATGAAACGCATGCCATGATTCAGCGGATGCGTGAGCTAGCAGTCCAGTCCGCCAATGACACAATGACAGATAGCGATCGTCAGCAACTGGATTTGGAGTTTCAGGAATTAAAAAAAGAAATTCAACGTCTCTCAAAAGATACCGAGTTTAATACAAAAACACTACTAAATGGTGACTACGCAACGAACGGCATTAAAATTCAGGCCGGTGCCAATGCTGGGCAAAGTATTGAATTGCACATCAATGATATGGGCGCAGGGGCGCTTGATCTTGATGACACAACCTCTATTGCTACAAGAGAAGACGCGGATAAAGCCATTTCTACGTTGGACGAATCTTTAAAGCGAGTATCCAATGAGCGTTCGCGCCTGGGTGCCTATCAAAACCGTCTTGAGCATGCCTATAACGCAAACATGAACACTGCTGAAAATTTAACGGCAGCCGAGTCCCGTATTCGTGATGCAGATATTGCGAAAGAAATGATGAATATGGTAAAATCACAAATTTTATTACAAGCCGGTCAATATGTATTGGCCCTGCATATGCAACAGGCTCAATCAATCTTAAAATTGTTAGATAGCGGAAAGATAAGGAATCCCAGATACTAATGGAGATTCCTTTTTTTTGATAAGCAGACCCTGAGCAAACGCCTGTAAAAGTGCAAACATCGCCGAATAATTCGCGAATTTTACCCACTTACCCTTAGAAAAAGCGACAAATTTTTAATTTGAAGCAACTAGTATTTTTCCACTCTTATTCTTGTTATAGTTTGTAGAAAAGGAGCGATGGCTTTGATTGTTAAACCGTTTATGCCTTCACCACGCACACTTGGACTGCAAGCACTCGTAGCTCGTCTACCGTCAACACATCCACAGTAGCAAAAATTACAAAAGGATCTAAAAAATAAGGAAGCGGGTGATTTTGGTGAGCAATACATTATGAACGAGCTTCAAAAATTACAACCACTCAGCGATTGTCACATATTCCACAATGTTATGCTTCCCACTATCCTTCCGATGCAAATCGATATTTTGATTATTACACCAAGCGGAATCATTATTTTAGAAATAAAAAATATTCGAGGAACTGTACATTTTAAAAGTGACCCTCGTCAGCTCATCCGTACCACGGAAAACAGGAGAAGTTCGTACCTTTACACATCCTGAAATTCAACTTGAGCAATATATACAGGCAATGCAGCATTTCTTAGATGCTCATCGCATTACTATGCCTTTATATGGCGCAATAGTTTTTCCTTTCAATAATGTAGATGTTCATCGAGAGGGAAGCGGATTGCCAATCGTCATGGGGAAAGAGTTGCCGATTTATATCCATAAGCTATTAGCAAGGAAATTGGATTTTGCTATAAACGATGTATCGCACATCATTTTGTCACAGTTGCAGCAGCAAAAGAATCCGTTTCCACTTTGCCGATACTATCATATTGAACCGTCTGTTTTGCAAAGGGGTGTTTATTGTGAAAGTTGCGGTCAGTTTGGCATGCTGAAATTAAAAGCAACATGGTTTTGTCAGAAGTGTGAACGTCGATGTAAAGAGGCACATGTGTCGGCGCTTAAGGATTTTTATATGCTTGTGGGCGATACGATGACGAACAGGGAATGTCGCGACTTTTTGAATGTTGGTAGTCCACATGTTACAAAACGCTTATTGCAAAGATTGTTTCTAACCCGTAGTGGCACTGGTAAAAACACAAAATACAACTTGTCGCTTCTAAATGGAAAAAGCTGAAGAAAAACCGAAATCGCTGATAGAAGAAATAAAACCGCTGATAGCGAATCGGAAATCGCTGATAGAAGACCCAAAATCGCTGATAATCCCGCAAAAATCGCTGATAAAACTCAAATACAACCAGCCTACACCCCAACCAAAGTAAATAGAGCACAGAAAACGCTTCAAAATGACAAATTGATTCACACTTTCCCTTGAAAGATGTATACTATAATGCAGAACAAAAATGCGATTGCATTTACACAACATATATAAATTTAATGACTACTCGTTTTTGAAACGGAAGGAAGAATAGAGAATGACTAAATCAATTTGTGTCGTTGGACTTGGCTATATCGGTTTACCAACGGCTGTAATGTTCGCCAACCACGGCATAAAAGTACATGGGGTGGACGTAAACCCAGCAGCAGTAAAAAGTATACAAGAGAAAAAACTTCATATAGAAGAGAACGGCTTGCAGGAGCGTCTGAACAAAGCAGTAGATGAAGGGTTCCTAACAGCGTCAACAACACCGCAGGAAGCAGACGTGTTCATCGTAGCTGTTCCTTCACCAATCAATGCTGACAATACAGCTAATTTAGAGTATGTGCGTCAAGCAACTGCATCCATTGTACCTTTTGTGAAAAAAGGAAATCTTGTAATTCTTGAATCGACAGTACCACCGAAAACAGTGGAGCATGTGATGTTGCCAGAGCTGATTAAAGCAAACCTTGAATTCGGTGTTGATTTATTTGTAGCACATTCACCAGAACGTGTAATTCCAGGTCGTATTTTTGAAGAATTAGTGAACAACGACCGTATCGTTGGTGGGATCGATGAAAAGTCATCACAAATGACAAAAGAGCTTTACCAAACATTTGTGAATGGCACAATTCACCTGACAGATGCAACAACGGCAGAATTAGTAAAGGTTATGGAAAACACATACCGTGATGTTAATATTGCCTTTGCGAACGAGTTAGCGAAAATGGCAGAGAAACTGGACGTAAATATTTGGGAAGCGATTAAGTTCGCGAACTATCACCCACGCGTAAATGTGCATTTCCCTGGTCCTGGTGTTGGCGGTCACTGTATCGCAGTTGACCCATGGTTCCTTGTGGAGCTTGGTGGCGAGCAAGCACAAATGATTCACCTGTCTCGTAATACAAATGACAGTATGCCAAGCTATACAGCACAAAAAACACAGGCAATCTTAAATCAAAACAAAATTGCAGGTGGCAAAGTAGCAGTACTTGGACTAGCCTTCAAAGGAAATGTTGATGATATGCGAGAAAGTCCATCAACAATTGTGATTGATGAACTACAAAATCTAGGCTTAGATGTGATTTCTTATGATCCACACATTAAAGAAAACAAACATGTTACACAAACACAAAGCTTAGAGGAAGCAACAAAAGATGCTGACATCATTGTTGTACTAACGGATCACAATGAATTCAAAGCACTAAACGCCGCAGACGTGACAGCAAAAACAAAAATCGTCTTCGATACGAAAAACTGCTTAAACCGTGAAAATTGGCAAGAAGCGAGCTTTGAGTTCCATTTACTTGGGGATGCGAAAAACCGATGAAAGAAACAGTACTTGGCATAAACGTCAATACGGAGGGCTACGATGAATTAATGGATATGGCATTTGAGCGCATTGAGAAAAAACAAAAGGCGCTCGTTGTTGCCATCAATCCTGAAAAAATTATCAAAGCTAAAGAAGACCCTGCTTTAAAGAAGCTATTGAATGAAGCGGAATTTCAAATTCCAGATGGTATTGGTGTTATTCTTGCATCTAAAATTCAAAAAGGGCAAATTCGTGAACGCGTGACGGGTGTGGATATGATGATGAAACTTTGCGAAGAAGCGGCAAAACGTGGTAAGCCTATTTTCCTTTATGGGGGCAAGCCAGGTGTAGCAGATGCGGCAAAGGCAAAACTCGAATCATTATTTCCTTCTATTAAAATAGTCGGCATACAGGACGGCTATGAAAAAGACGAGCAGAAGGTAATCGACCGCATTAACGAAGCACAGCCTGATTTACTTTTTGTAGCAATGGGCAGTCCAAAACAAGAAAACTGGATTAATGCGAATCGTGATCAATTGCACCCAACGATTTATCAAGGTGTGGGTGGTTCATTTGATGTGCTTGCAGGCACAGTGAAGCGAGCACCAGAAATTTTCCAGAAATTCGGTCTTGAATGGTTTTATCGATTATTAAAAGAACCTAAGCGTATCAAGCGTCAAGTGGCACTTCCATTATTTTTACTGGAAGTGGCTAGAAAGAAACGGCAGTAATTTTTAAAAAATGGTATTGTCGTTTTAAATTGAAAGTGTTAGACTGTAGGTGTATAGGAATTTCCTCTATGAAATAATAGAATTCCCTGCAAGGAAACAACGGTTGGTAGCCCAAGCGAAAAAAGCTCAAGCATATTATATGCTTGAGCTTTTTTCGTTTTGTTGCTTTTAAAATATAGAAACTTATGGTCATTTCGAATCATGGATGAAACAATCTACCAACACTTCTATTTGTTCAGCTCTTACCAGTACTATTGCGACAAACCCAGCATAAATCTATGAAATATGTACATTTATCCATAGAAAGAAAGATTTTGTTGGAAAAATTACGTGATTTTACTTGAAAAATAACCTTAGATAGTCGACAATGGTAAAAGAGAGTTAGACGTCCTATTTTTTCCGGAAACGAATTAGAAACTTTCCCAAAATATGATTGACAACTTTTAGGGATACAACTATACTTTTATGTGTAGTTGTTTATTTACTGCATATCTATGTGGTATAAACATAATTTTTGAACTTAGAGGAGGAAATTTTTCTATGGCTAACCAACCAAAGAAATACAAAAAATTCGTAGCTACGGCTGCAACAGCTACTTTAGTAGCTTCTGCTATCGTACCAGTGGCTTCTGCAGCAGGATTCTCAGATGTAGCAGGTAACGACCACGAGGTAGCAATCAACGCACTAGTTGAAGCAGGTATCATCAATGGATATGCTGATGGCACATTCAAACCAAACCAATCTATTAACCGCGGTCAAGTGGTAAAATTATTAGGTCGTTGGTTAGAAGCTCAAGGCCAAGAAATTCCAGCTGACTGGGAAACTAAACAACGCTTTACTGATCTACCAGTAACAGCTGAAGCAGAATTAGTTAAATATGCTGCACTTGCTAAAGATGCAGGCGTATTCGCTGGTTCAAACGGTAACTTAAACGCTTCTCAAACTATGCAACGTCAACAAATGGCAGTTGTTTTAGTACGTGCGATTAAAGAAGTTAGCGGCGTAGATTTAGTAGCTGACTACAAAAAAGCTGGTTTCGTAACAGAAATCACTGACCTTGAAGCTGCTTTCGCTGCTGAACAACGCAATGCAATCGTTGCTTTAGAATACGCTGGTATCACTAACGTATCTAAATTCAACCCAGCTAACAGCATTACTCGTGGTCAATTCGCTTCATTCTTACACCGTACAATCAACAATGTAATGGAACCTGAAGCAGGCGTTTCAACTGTTAAAGCTATTAACAACACAACTGTTGAAGTAACATTCGATACAGAAGTGGACAACGTACAAGCTCTTAACTTCTTAATCTCTGATCTTGAAGTTAAAAACGCTGCTGTTAAACAAACAAACAAAAAAGTTGTTGTTTTAACAACTGCTGCTCAAACAGCTGACAAAGAGTACACTGTATCTCTTGGCGAAGACAAAATCGGTACATTTAAAGGTATCGTAGCTGTAATCCCAACTAAAGTTGATATCGTAGAAAAATCAGTTCAAGGTAAACTTGGTCAACAAATAACTGTTAAAGCACAAGTAACTGTTGCTGAAGGCGCTTCTAAAGCAGGTATTCCAGTAACATTATTCGTACCAGGTTCAGCTGACGGCATTAAAGCTCCAGTTACTGTTGAAGCACTTACTGACGAAAATGGTGTAGCAACTCACACTTATACTCGTTATGCTGCAACAACTGACACATTAACTGTATACGCTACTGGTGACCGTTCTAAATTCTCAACTGGTTTCGTATTCTGGGGTGTTGATTCAATCCTTAAAGTTGAAGAAGTAACTACTGGTTCTACAATCAACAACAATTCTAACAAAACTTATAAAGTTACTTACAAACACCCAGAAACTGGTAAAGTGGTAGCGAATAAAGAATTAAACGTTTCATTCCTTGAAAACATCAATGTTGCTCCAAATGAAGCTAAAAACGCTACAGTAAACGGTGTAGCAGCAAAACAATTAACAAACAATACAGCTCCAAAGACTGCTGTTATTACAACTGATTCAAAAGGTGAAGCTACATTCACAGTATCAGGAGCAAATACTGAAGTAACACCAGTAGTATTCGCTTTAAATGATGATAAAGCACATGGTAAAGATTATGCATCTTACTATGAAGCTGACTTATTACAAGTAGCAGCTCCAAAGGTTAAATTCGGCGCATTACAAGCTGAATATTCAATCGAGTTAACTCGTGATGGTGGCGAAAACGCAGCATTTGGTTACGAAAACGGTCGAAAATACAAAGTATTAGTTAAAAATAAAGACGGTAAAGTTGCTAAAAACGAAGTCGTAAATGTCGCATTCAACGAAAATTTAGACCGAGTAATTAGCACAAATACTAAAGCTAAATTCGTTAAATTAAATGCTGATGGTAAACAAGTTGCTTTCTACGGTTCAACTGCAGACAATGGTAATACAGAAGATAAAATCACTGTAAAAACTAACGATAAAGGTGAAGCATCATTCGTAATTGGTAGCCCAGCTGGAAATGTAGATGACTATGCAACACCGGTAGCATGGATTGATATTAATAATTCATCTGCTAAAGATGGTCAACTTGATGAAGGTGAACCAACTACTATTGGACAAATTTCTTACTTCGAACAAGCGAAATTAACAGGTGGTAAATTAGTATCTGTTGATGCTAATGGCGATGACCAAGATAAATTCAAAGGTGATGAAGCAGCTACATTCCAATTCCAATTAACAAACCAATCTGGTAAGAAAATTGCAATTGGAGATACAAATGGTTATGATACGATTTCTGCAACATACACAGTATCAAATACTGGTGATAATGTTGTAGAAGTAACAGCTGATGGTGTAACAAAAGAAGTAGCACCAAACCGTGATTATACTGTAACAGTTGCTAATTCAGCTACACCAGCAATTAAAGTTAAACCAACAAATCCTGAAAAATCAGCAGCAGTTAAAGTAACAGCTAATGCAATTGTTAAAGATTTAAATGGTACAACTGAATTAAAACCATTTACAATTAATACAACTTCTGAAACAAAAGTATCATTCACAGGTACAAAAGAAGTTGGTAATTTAGAAAAAGGTATCATTGAATCATTCAATACAGATAAGAAAACATTCACTATTACTGGTAAAGATCCAGTTAAATATGCTGATGTAGATGGTAAAACATTCATCTATCGTGATACAGATAACCGTCCAGTATCACTTGCAAACTTCGAAAAAGCATTAAAAGATGCTTCTACAGCTGTAGAAATTACTTATGAGGTTAAAGATAACGAAATTACATTCTATCTTAAATCACTTGCTGCTGGTACAACACCTCCAACTAATACAGTTGAAGCTGGAGCAGTAGATACTTCAGTATCTTCAATTAAAGTGAAAAATGTTGCAGCAACTGGTTCAGGTACTACTTATAATGTAGTGTTCCCAGTTGGTACAGATTTAGCTGCTATAAAAGCTGAAGATGTAGTAATAACTACTAATAACTCTGGTGCAAAAGCATCAGCAGCAACAAAAAATGCTGATGGTACTATTTGGACAGTAGAAGTAACTGCAAAAGATGGTAAAACAAAAGCAACTTATACTATTAATGCGTCAGTATCAGCAACTGTATTAAATACAGCGAAAGTTACTACTGCAGCAGTACAAGGTAAACCAGCAGTAGGTACTGTAGGTGATTTAGGTAAAGCTACAGTTTCAGGTGTTACATTTACTGCAACTGCAGCTGCACCTGGTAATGGTGATGGAATTGAAGTTGAACTTGTAGTGGGTACTCCAACAGCTGAGGCTGAGGCTGCTTATAATTCAACTGATAATAAAGTAACAGTTACAATTAAAGCAACAGCAACACAAGCTGATGTAGTAAACGCGATTGATGCATTACCTACTGCTGATAAAGTAGTAACAGCAACTGCAGCAGCAGGAGGTACTACAGTGATTGCTGGTTCTGAAAGCACAACAGGTGGTTATGTAGCACCAATTACTGCTGTCGATGGAACTTTAACATTAACGTTCTCTGAAGCTGTAACTTTAGCTACTGGAAATGCTTTAAACTTAACTGTTGACGGAGCAACAATTGCTGGTTCAGTAGCTTCAGTTAGCACTGATAAAAAGGTTATTACTGTAACACATGCATATCATGCATCAGTTGTAGTAGGAAAAGCTTTAACAGCTATCGAATTCGGTGGAGCTAGCCTTAAAGATGCTGGTGGCAACGCTGTGACAATTTCTAATGTTCTTTCTAACTAATTTCAATTGAAAAATATTAGATAGATTATGAAATGGTCCTGTGGGAGAGAAATCTCCTGCAGGGCTTTTTCTATTTAGATTCCATTCGACCTGTCTATCTATCAAAAAAATTCAACTGAAAAGTGATATATAGAATGAACTCGTGATATTATTGCGTGGTAATCGATTTTAATATTGGCGAATCCATGCAGACATAAAAGGTAATAAATAAAAAGTTAAAGATATATTATTATCTTGATATAGAATGAAACAACTTCAATTTCTTTGTTAAAGGAATTGAAGTTGTTTCTAATTAGGAGGAGAAGATTATTATTATGAATCATTTTTAGAGAGTATTGCTGTGCCGAAACCATTGATGGAGGCAGGTGTAATTGTTGTTGTAGACCTGATTGACAATTTAATTCTGTTTACGTTTTCGTTTATTAAAAGAATAGCGCACATGTGGTACAGGAGGAATAAGATGATGGAGGAATTACAACGTTTTATTAAAGGCATTAAAAAGCTAATTGCTAGAACAATTTCAATTGATCAAGTCGGTTACGAGTCACTTCTTTTTGAAAAAGAAGAAATCGATGAAAGGTTAATTCCTATAACAATAATAGCACCGTTAACAAAACCGATTATAACATCGTCCGTAGATTTTACAGATGCAGAAGGTAATTTACTATCTTTATATATCTGTGTCCCGTGATGAGATCAGATTACCACGATATGAAGTTTGGTTAGTCAATGGTGAAGTGATTTCCAATGTTTTTGGAGACAGAGAAGATCTACATTAGAAGGTATGTAAAAATACAAGTGAATAGTAATACGTACCACAGAGAAAAGAATGTCATCGGCTATTAAGGTGAATTTCTATGTACACCACTAGAACCATTTGAGATTGTGGAAGAAGTAACGATAGAAGTCGATGAAATGCTTTACTTGGTCAATCGAATACAAGATGAATGTAAAACTTCGGAGTATTATCCGTCATTACATTGCTTATTTAGAAAAAATAGTTATCGCTAAAGAATGTGATTAGATGAGTTACTGAATTGAACTCACGACATTTCTAATGAAAAACTGACGACATTATTAGATGCCAATAGCATAGAAAAATAGAAGTGCATGCGAAACATAGCATGTGCTATTTTTGTGTGCCTAAAAACTGATAACATTATTATAAAACTGTCGTTAGTGAGTTTAAAAAATAATATAACCTTGAAAGGAGGGAAGTTTATTTATGTGGGAGAAAGTTATTTTAGCTGCACTAGTTACCATTTTTACAACACTTGCAGGAGAGATTGGGAAAGATATTGAAAAATGAATAATCGGATGAAGTAACGTAAAATGATGCAGGTTACTTTTTTTTGATTTGCTAGACATAAAAAAGGATACAGAGTATGAAAACGGAAAAAATAATAAAGTTTCAATCATGGTTATCAATGGTTAACTGAGGAGGGGAAAGCTATTACCACGATTGAAAGTTACGTCAACAATGTAAAGTTGTTTAATCATTATTTAGATTCGAAAGATTGTGATCCCAAAATATTGCTTACAAGATTTCTATTTGATAGGAGAAAAACTTTCCATTAATACAATCTACGATAAGATGAACTTGCCATTCTCAAAAGCTATGTTATGGATTGTTTTTGTAAGCGATGAACGATATAAAATTTTACGAAGTAACTTTAAAGTTAACATAAAGATAAATTCCTTATTAACAGGTGCTATTCATAAACCTCAAAAAAACATACTCTTAAAGAATAAGAGTACGCAAGTAGTTTAATATTCTGCTGCTGCTTTTGGATTTTGAATACTTAATTTTTGTAGCAAGGCTTCTTCGGTAGGTCCATCGAAATTGGCATGGAATAGTACATTATCGACTGTAAATGATGTGTTATATAGTATTTTGTCAATGGTATCTGTGTAATCATGAGTTTCTATTTTTATTTCTTGTTTAATAGCCTTGGAAATATCTTTTGCAGATACTTGCTTAAAATTAAATAAAAGAACATGAGTAATTGGTACTTCGTCTAAGTTTTGATTGTAAAATTCAGTGCAAATTGAGTAATCTTCATAAGTGTTGCAAAAAACACCTTCAAAAAATTCTTCTTTGGCTATAGTTTTGTCTTTCTCTCTCCCTTCTCCAAGTGTATCCATAAAGGAAATACCTGTCTTTGTGAAACTATTGTTTAAAGCTTGCATAAATGCTTCATTATGTATTATTGGTAGACCTGTTTCGAGCACTATTTTTTCATTGTTTACTAATAGATGATCGTTTTTTAAGATATAGGTTTGATTTAACTCTGTTCCTGCTAAATGGAAGGAATTTGTAGTAGGATTGATGGTTATATCTTCCCGTTGCTCTACATATTCTTTGAAGCCTAATATGACACGTGAATTATCATCAGATGCCTTGATTAGGTTCATTTCATGTGAAATGGTTTTGGCTCCTGGTTGAAAGTCACTGGCAATGAGTATTTCTTTTCCATTTTGTCCTTTTAGTATGCCATGAAATGCAACCTCGTTATAAATAGGGTATTCGTATTGCAGTTCACTCCAATACTCCCATATCTCATCTGATGTATTGTATTTTCCTACAACGTAACCGTATTGAGTTTGACTGCTGTGGCCTAGTATATATTCAGGAATTTGATCGCCATCAAAATCAACGAATTGCTCAGCTGTTACAGGAAACTCATCTTTCATTTGCTTGTACCACTCACTCTTATTTACTATGCTCTGCCATTCCTCTAGTGATTGAGGGAGAGTTGTTTGGGCGGGTTGCTTTTCTGTAGCTTCTTCTTTTTTTGTAGGTGCTGCTTCATTACTAGAACATGCTGATAATAGACATATTAGTAAGAAGAGTGACCATTTGTTTAACATTTATAAAAACCTCCTATAAATCTATTAATATATTCTCATCTAACCTTCATAATGATGAGGTAATGGAAATCCAATGAAGAAATTGAAATAATATTTGATAAAACGAAAAAACATCGATTATTTTTACGTTGCAAGTGGGAAAGAGAATTACCTTTGTGCCTTTTTATCATGTTAAATCCAAGCTTAGCGGATATGGAAGTATGTGATCGAACATTGGATAAATGTATTAAGATTGCTAGGAATAATTCTTTTGGTTCTATTGGTGTTGTTAATTTATTTTCTTTGCGAGCTAAAGATGCAGAAGATTTACTACAAGAGGAAGATCGAACTCATCCTGAAAATATTGAGTACGTTAAAAGAGCCATAAATGATGCTGAAATCATTGTGGCTGCGTGGGGTGAAAAAGGTGTTTGGTTTAATGCGCATTATCCAGTTTTAAAATATTTAGATGATACTGGTAGAGATTTATATAATCTTAATGTAAACAGGTACGGTATGCCACAACATCCACTATTTCAGAAGACAGATACTACTTTAAAAAAGTATGAATATAAGAAAGGAATTGTGGCTCATACTATTCCACCATTGTAAATATAAGGATGTAAAACATCGAAAAATATGTTTTTATTCCTATTAAAGTATGGATAAGAGCAATTAAAATATAAAGCCCACTTCACTATTTATCTTGAAGTGGGAATCCAGTTTTTATTGTATCCTTTTCAATTCTGCCTCATGTTGAATGGAGCGAGCTGATAGTAATTCGATAATGCGGTGTTGGCTTTCTTGAATGGCTTCTAGTCGGTTTACTTTTTCATTTGTTTCTAAAACAGCTTGTTTGATTTTTTGTTGTTCTGTTTCTAGCGATTCAAGACGATTTTCGATTGAATCAAGACGTTGATTAATTTGCTTTAGTTCATTTAATACCTTCTCCATTAATTTTAACACTCCTTTCTCCTTAGGGTATCTATTTTTAAAATATTTCTCTTTAATTTTAATCATTTTCATTATAGCACTGAAAAGTAGATTACAAGTATCGCCATTGCATTCATCGACAAAATATGACATGCTTACTAGAGAGAAAAAAGTACTAGGAGAATGTTGTCGTGATTAAAGAGTGGGATTACCTACGTGTAGTGGCGTGTTTATCCATTTTACTATTGCACACGTCTTCGTGGGTTATTATGGAAGTTGGTGCAGAACCGGAGCAGACGTTTTATTTGTTTTTACGTATTGCGCTGTGCTATGCAACGCCAACGTTTATTGTGTTGTCGATTTTAATATTGGCGAACCGTTATCGTGAGCAAATACCGACTAACTTTTGGTCGAGTAGAATTCAGTATATTTTTGTGCCTTTTTTAGTGTGGGCGTTTATAGATGCGTACCTTGTGGAGTCGATTTATCGCAAGGGCTTGTTGTGGGAAAAGTATGTGAACAATGTGGTTTATGGGGAATTTGTTGGCTGGTTTGTGGTTGTGATTATGCAGCTGTATGTGGTGTTTGCGCTGTTGAAGCGTTTTAAGTGGTCGAGCGCATGGTTTTTACCATTATGTGTGCTGATTACGCTTATTCATCATACGGTTATTTTGTTGCCATACCCAATTTTTGAAGACAATGCCATGGTGCTTCGTTTATTGTTTACAGGTTGGCTTGGCTATTTTGCAGTGGCCTATGCAATAGGGATATATTATTCGCAAATTGCGGAGTTGGCAAAGAAGTATCGTGGTGCGACAATTGTGTTGGTATTGTTATCTGCTGTATTTTTGTACATGCGTTTGCTACTCGGATACACGGAGGTGCATTCGAGACGACTCGATTTGGTACCACTAGTAGTGAGTATTGTGCTAGTTGTTATTGCTTGGGGGCAGTCGGAACCGCAGACGATGGTCGTTCGCATCATTAGTCAATATGCATTTATGATTTATCTCATGCATTGGGAAGTTCTACGCTTATCGACAGGATGGTTTGTAGCGCATTTTGGTAGTACACTTGTCCGCGTACCACTGTTAATGCTGTGGACGTTAGTCGTTTGCATCGTGCTGACGAAGTTGATTTCTCTACTACCATTTAGTCAATGGATCGTCGGAAAAATAAGGAAGCTTGTCTCATAAAAATGAAAAAGCAGTGATTTCTAGGTTAATAGAAATCACTGCTTTTTTGTATGGATGAAAATCGCCGCTAGAGATGCAGTTATCGCTGATAAAACAGTCAAAATCGCTGATAGAAGTGCAGTTATCGCTGATAAAACTGACATAACCGCTGATAGAAGGGCGACTTCCACTCACAATACCAATCACTCCGGCATCAATTTTAGATTTCGATCATTGTAGGCAAGTATGACATAGTCTGGCTGCATGCTTTGTAAATAAGAAATCACATCTTTTTCTAAATAACGTAAGTCTAAGATCGTTACCGTTTTAAAGTGACTCGCTACATGAAATTGGATGGTGTTAAAGTAAGAATCCTTGATGACCACGAGATGCTTGTCACTATCATAGTTTTCGTTTACGATCGTGAGTTCGGCAAAGTCCCGACTATAGGCATCAGCATAATTCACTAACGCATCAGGGCTCATTTTCTTGGCACGACCATAGACAGCTTCGTATGGAGCAGTGATGCCTTCTTCCATTGTCCCGTCGTAAATTGTGAACTGTGTCGCAAATGAATCGGGCTCATTGTAGCAAATCTGTTCATTGTTATCGACAGTCATGTACAGAATTTTATTCCACGAGCCTGCGAACTGATTAGGTAAGCAAAATGTATTGGCTTCATCGAATGGAATTGGCTTGATGGTTTCACCAAGTCGTTCACTTATTGTTTTTAATAGTGCCTCGTAACCTGAGTATGCACCGCGCATTGTCCAGTGATGATCCGTTTTAAAGAAATTTCGTTCAGCAGAAAAGTCTTCCTTCATTTCATCATAGAGACGGACATTATCTACGCCAGCAGCTGTGACAAGCTCATGTAATTTTGTATTGTTGGCGATACCTGCATCGTCGGGCATATAGCTCGGGCTTGGCTCGCGTGAGTAGGTCGCCTTAGCAGGTAGTGAATAAAACGTGAACGGTATGTTTTTTTCAGCAAGACCTTCGCTTAACTGCTGTAAATCTGTAGCGAAGGAGACAAGCTCTTCTTCAGATTTTGCTGCGGCTGGCTTGGAAATAATCCAGCCACTGTCATCATCGACTGCATACTTATCGTTTAAATATGTTTTGCCCATAGCACGTTGGAAGAAGACGTAATCGCGCATCCAAGTATCACGTGCGGGGAATTGATCGGATATATAGGATTCAACCTGTTTTGACCATTTCCCTGAAAAGATTTCCTGTGGGCTCGGAGAAATGTTTGCTGATTCTAACGGACGGTTCTCCATTTCTGATTGTGGACGATCCACCGTTAACACATGCACGACGAAGCCACCGAAAATGATGCAGAAAAAGGTAATTGGTAAAAGGTACGTCTGAATTTTTCGCATGATGTCCCACCTAGAATCTAAAGTAAATGAATGGATTATGGGTTGCGTTCACTAAAAACATTGTGATAAATAGTAACAGCGCGCCATAGTAAATCGTTTGCGTAAGGCGTAATCCCCAGTCAAAGGAAAGGGAAGTGGTAGCCTTTTGTTCACTCCAATGTTGGTAAAGTTGATAAATTGGCATCGCAAAAATAATGGCCACAATAAAGTAAATAGCATAATCTTTTGCTAGTAAAATGGTTTCATAATTATAAAGCGGTACATCCGATAGCCCAAACATCGTTTTGATAAATGTGAAAGCATATGTAAAGTCATTCGCTCTAAAGAATACCCAACCAATCATAACGATAATGAGTATGTATAGATGTCGCACTAAGCGTGGAATTCGTTCCAACCATTTTAACAGCACCCATTTTTCCAGGCAGATTAATATGCCGTAATAAAAGCCCCATGCCATAAAGGTCCAGCTTGCTCCGTGCCAAAAGCCCGTTAACGTCCAAACGATAAGCAAGTTTCGATAAAGCTTCCATTCGTGACTAACGCGACTACCCCCCAGTGGGAAATAGACATAATCTCTAAACCAACTACTTAGTGAAATATGCCAGCGACGCCAGAAGTCTGTCACGGATTGTGCGATATATGGATAGTTGAAGTTTTCTTCAAACTTAAAGCCAAAAATGCGTGCTAAACCAATGGCCATATCACTATAGCCTGAGAAGTCAAAATAGATTTGCAGGGAGTACGCTAAAATCCCTATCCACGCAGTTCCTGTTGTTAAATCGCCACCCGATAAGCTAAAGACATGATCAGCTACTTCACCCATTGGATTAGCAATCAGTACCTTTTTTGCTAAACCTTGTACGAAGCGACGGGAACCAATCATCCAATCTTCTGCTGTGGAAAGACGTTTTTTAATCTGCTCGGCTACCGTTTGATATCGAACGATAGGCCCGGCCACAAGTTGTGGAAATAATGTAATAAACAGTGATAAGTCTAAGAAATTGCGTTGTGCTTTTACATCCTTACGATAGACATCGATAACATAGCTCAGTGCCTGGAACGTGTAAAATGAAATACCGATTGGTAGCGGTACCGCTTGCCATTCAATTGGTTGCTCCAAGTAATTATTAAGGATGTCGACAAAAAAGCCAGCATATTTGTAATAGCCCAAGATTGCTAAGTTACTTACGATGACTAACCAAAGTAGTGTTTTTCGTTTGGACTGTGACACCGTATTTTCTATGACAATCCCGAGTACATAGTTGAGGAGAATCGAAAGCATCATTAACAGTACGTATTTCGGTTCGCCCCATGCATAAAAGAACAAGCTGGCCAACAGTAAAATCGTGTTACGTAGCATCTTCGGAGAGATGAAGTACACAACGAGCACTAATGGCAAAAAGACATATAAAAAAATAAGGCTACTAAAAACCATTCCTTCAAATCCCATCCCTATTAAATTAAAAAAACAAGTTGTTGTTATTGTGGTTAGCAAGTATGTTGAGAGCCGTCGTAATCGCTGATAGCATTGTGTAAATCGTTGATAGAACAGTGACAATCGCCGATAGCATCGACAAATCGCTGATAGAATTCCAACAATCGCTGATAGCATCGTGAAAATCGCTGATAGAACCCCAACAATCGCTGATAGCATCATCAAAATCGCTGATAGCACCCCAATAATCGCCGATAGCATCGACAAAATCGCTGATAGAACCCCGACAATCGCTGATAGCATCATCAAAATCGCTGATAGAACCCCAACAATCGCCGATAGCATCGACAAAATCGCTGATAGAACCCCGACAATCGCTGATAGCATCGTAAAAATCACTGATTGAACTCTAAAAATTGCTAATAGTACATGATTTCTACTAGCTAGATTGCTAATTTCAGGAATACTAAGCTACTCTCTAAAGGTAATTCATGAATAAATTACCTATCTTATTGTAACGTAAATTCACTATTTGTTCACTAAATGATTGTCCAGTGAATTTTTTTTCGAACAAGAGGAAAAATCTTTATTGGTCATATAGGAGGATATTTCATTGTAATATATGTGAAATAGGTATTGTTTATTGGAAAAATAACGAGACTGTATTGTGCAGATGCACATATTTTAAATCCAAAATGAGGTTATAAACCCTTTAAAAATCTAGATTTACCACATCTTTCATTCCATATATTGCACTTTGAAATGTGCGTTCTACTGGACTTATAATAGAGTCGTAGTCACAGAAGTGGCTAATTTATCTAGGAGGTATTTGCACATGAAACAAAAATATAGTAAATGGGTTGTCGGCGCAGCATCAGCGGCCCTAGTAGCATCAGCAATCGTACCAGTAGCAAGCGCAGCAAGCTTTTCTGATATTGAAGATAATGACCATAAGGATGCAATTTTAGCGTTAGCAGACGCTAAAATCGTAGGTGGCTACCCAGACGGTACGTTCAAACCTAACGCGGTTGTTACACGTGGTAACGTAACAAAATTCTTAGGGAAATGGTTAGTATCTGAAAACTACGAAATTCCTACAGATTTTGCAACAGAAGCTCGTTTCACTGACTTACCAACAACAGCACCAGACAAAGAGTTATTACAATATGCAGCACTTGTTAAAGACGCAGGCGTTTTCAAAGGTTCTAACAACAAATTAATGCATACTAATAACATGTCTCGTGAACAAATGGCAGTTGTTTTAGTACGTGCCATTAAAACTGTTTACAACGTAGATTTAGTAGCAGATTACAAAGAATCAGATTTCAAATCTACAATTACTGACTTAGATAATGCTACAGCTGAAGAAAACCGTGAAGCAATCATCGCGTTAGAGTATGCAGGACTTACAAACGTTAAAGCGTTCAATCCTAAAAATTCTTTAACACGTGGTCAATTTGCATCATTCTTAAACCGTACAATTACAAACCTTGCTGAAGAAACTTTATCTGTGAAAGCAGTAAAAGTTGTAGATGCAAAAACATTAGAAGTAACTTTATCTGATGATTCAAAACATACGGTAACATTAGAAACTGCTCTTAAAGAAAATGAAGAGACAAAAGTAGACTTCGTTATCGATGGTAAATCTTACTCAGCTGTGGTTACATATGAGGTAACTGAGTTAAAAGTAAAATCTGTTGATGCAGTCAATGCAAAAACTTTATCTGTAACATTCAATAAAGCTGTTGAAACTGAAAAAGCTAAATTTGAACTTAAAAAAGATGGCTTTAAATCGAACTTCTCTACTATTACTTGGAACGAAGATAAAACAGTTGCAACAATCGAATTAACAAGCAAAATCACTAAAGGTGAATTTACAGTTAGCGTAACTGGTCTTTCAGATCAAGCAGTAACTGGTTCTGTGAAAACAGAAGACGAAAAAGTAGCTGGTATCGAAATCCTTGGAGAAGTAGCACCATCAACTGGTACTACATCTGCAACAGTTGGTTACCAAGTTACAAACCAATACGGTGAAGATATCACTAAATTAAATTCTTCTTCTTTAACTCTTTCAGCAGCAGGTGCTGATTCAGCAGTAGCCAATGCAGATGGTTCAATCACGATTACAAAAGCGGCTGGTCTTAAAGAAGGCGACAAAGTTGTCCTTACAGTTATTCACGGTTCAACTGCAACTACTACTACAAAAACAGTAACAGTTTCAGCTAAAACAGTTGTTTCTGAAGCAACTATTGGTACGCTTTACAACAAAGATGGCAAAACGTTAACTGAAGATACTAACTTAGCAAAAGATAAATTCTATCTTCCAGTTACTGCGAAAGATCAATACGGTAAAGAAATTACTGATTTAAACCGTTTAAATGGAGCTAACGCTGAAGTTCTTGTGACTAACACAAACCAAGCTGTTACAACATTTGGTACGTTTGAAAAACAAACAATCGACGGTAAAGAAGTAATCGTTCTTCCTGTTGCTAGCATTGTAGCTTCTGGTGACACAAACGTAATTGTGATCGCTAAAGCAACAGGTAAAAATGCACAAGCTGCAGTAAAAGTTGCTGAAGGTGTACGTGCTGATTCAGTTACATTAGGAGCACCAACAAAAGTTGTTACTGCTGGAGCGGATATCTTATTCCCATTATCTGTATTAGATAAACAAGGTAATGCAATTAAAGAAACTGTTGCATTAAATGGTTCTAAAGGTATTACGATTACTGGTGGTACATTATTCGAAAAAGACGGCGAACTTTTTGCTAAAGTAGCTGCTGGTAGCGTAGTAGAAAACACACCAGTAACAGTTGTTGTGACTTCTTCAACTGGTAAAGTTGCTACACAAACAGTTATCCCTAAAGCAGCAACTACACCAAAAGTAATCACTGGTTTAGATAGCAAAATTAGCACATCTATCCGTGAATTAGCTGATGCTAAAGTGGACATTACAGCAAAAGACATCGTAGTGGAAGACCAATTCGGTCAAGTAATCTCTGCTGACGAACTTCTTGCGAAACTTGGTACAGCTGGTTACACAATCCAACCATTCACAGATGCTGATGCACCATTTACTGTAACTGGTGAAATCAAAGATGCTGTTACGAACAAAATCACTGTAACTTACAAAGCTGGAGCAACAAAAACAGCTGCAAATGTTACGTTCAAACTTGTAAAAACAGCTGACAACACTGCTGTAGAAGCAAGCTCTTATTCTAAACAATTCTCAGTTGTGAAAGATAGCTCATTTGCTTCTTACAAAGTAGAAGATATCAAACCTATCTATGTAACTGGTGATAATACTGCTGGCTATGCAATCCCAGCCGGTTATGGCAAAGACATCGTTGTTAAAGCAGTAACAGGTAACGGCGGAGAGGTTACGCTTAAAGCAGGTTCTGATTACACTGTTAAATCTACAGTTCTTTCAAACGTTGCAGATGGTGATATTACTACAGCTGATGCAGCAAATGTTGACTTCGATAAAGATGCAAAAACTGCAACTGCAAAAGTAACAATCACAATCAATGCTACTGGTGAAGAAATCGTTAAAGACGTAACTTTCTCTAACGTTGCTCCTGCAGTAGAAAAAGTAGCAGTTGTTGAAAACAATAAAGCTGCTGCTTACATTGCTGGCGAAACTGTTAACTTTGTAACTACAAATTCTTACAATGTAGCTACTGACTTCAATCTTGATGCATTCTTCCAATTAGCTGATGTAGTTGTAACTGACCAATACGGTGTAATGGCAACAGTTGCAGAAGCTGATGCTGCTGGAGTTGTTAAAGGTCAAGCGAAATTCAACGACGTTGCAACAGCTACAACAACATTAACATTATCTAAAGTTTCTGGTGATGTTGTGTTCAGCGCAAACGGTACAACTGCTGCATCTGCAAAAGGTAAAGCAAACGATGTATTTAATGCTCGTGTAAACATCGGTGGTCAAAGTGCAACACCTGTAAAAGTTACAGCAAAAGTTGACTTTTAATCTCTGATTTAAATATGACTTTATAAACTATTTAGGCAGTGGAAAGTTCGATGTAATCGAACTCTCCACTGTTTTTTGTTGTGCGAGTATGAATGTGAAAAATTATATTTCCACTGGAAAATCCTGAATCTTTTGGTACTGTTTGCGTATTATTATAGTATGATGGATAAAAAGGGTTGAGGGGTTGAGAAGGTGAAGAAACATACACTGTTTCAGGGTGCATTAATTGCAGCGCTAGCGACGAGTGCCATTGTAGTAGTGCCAACTGCACAGGCGGCAGCTAGCTTTAGTGATGTTGATTTTTCAAAGGAATATGGTACTGCAGTGAAGGATTTAGCTGAACGTGGTATTATCAATGGCTATGCAGATGGCACATTTAAGCCATTCGCAGATGTGACACGAGGACAAGCAGCAAAAATCTTTGCAGGTTTATTGAACTTAGATACAAAAAAAGTGGAAGATCCTAAATTCACCGATTTGACACCAAATGATGAATATTACGGGGCAGTTGCAGCCTTATATAATGAAGGAATTACATCAGGCTTTGCGGATGGTAGCTTTGGTGTCAATCAACCTATTACACGTGAGCAGTTGGCAAATATGCTAACAAAAGCTTATCAATTAAATAATTACGCATACGAAACCACATTACCCTTCACTGACGTGATTAAATATTCGGAGGCTTACTATGCAGTAGGTCCTTTATATGACAATCATATTACCAAGGGTGTCACAGAGACGACATTTGGTTTAAAAGAAACCGTAAAGCGTTCTCAGCTGGCTTTATTTATAAATCGCATTGAGGCAATGCAGGCTAGTCGTGTCTTCCAAGAATTTAAAACACAAGACTTTGGAGCCGATTATCTCGAGGCGTTCTCTTACAATAATTGGACGGAAGATCAGGAGCAGGAATTTTTCCGTATTTATTCTATGAATGATGGTGTGAAATTTGAGGCGTTAAGTGAGGGTTCTGGTTACTTTGTACTGACAGGCTATACAATCGATGACGAAGGAAACTATGAAGTAGTCGAATCTCAAAAATATAAGATTGTGATTACAAAAGTAGATGGGCAGTTGCAAATGACTTGCCAGCAAACAGATGAAATAGCACCGAGCACATCGCTGTTTTTTGAAGCAGATTTAGGCTTTAATCCAAAGCATATTAAGTTAACAACTGCGGCAGGTCACGCAGTAAGTGATAAAGTTTACGCCTATCAGCCTTTTGAATTTGACGGTTGGGATGAAGGAAGTATTCCAAAAGGGGCAAGTTATGCGCTGAAGTTAATGCAGGCGGGTGATTATATTGCTACATTCTCTGATGATGCGGGGAAATCAGTCCGTGTAGGCATTCATGCCGAAACAGACGGTTATGATTTATATACATCGCATGCAGTTGAAAAAAGTAGTGTGTTCATTCCAACAAGTGAAGTGGGCTTTGCTGTGACTGATTATAAAATTGAGCAATATACAGGTGCTGTACATGATCATAAAATCATTGATGTTACTTCTTCACCAGATGGTGTAACCGTCAACAGAGCAGGCAAAGGAGATGCCATCTTTGCTATTCGTCTAATTGGAGCAAAAGGGGAAAAGCTATACATGCACGGCATGATCTACGAGTTAAGTGGTGTAACGTCGATGTACTATGAGCTGTCTACAGAGAAGGAAATGAATGGATCATTCAGATAATTAATAGGAAAATGCTGATAGAATCCGATAACAATAGAAGTATCTATATGAACCCGTTGATTTCCACTCCGGCGGACGCTTTTCGCGGGCATGGCTTCAGTCTCCTCGTCACTCCGCTCCTGCGGGGCCTTCAGTTCATGCTTTTCCCGCAGAAGTCGCCGACTGCGCGCCAATCAACTAGTGTACGTCTAATTACAAAAGGTATTTGCAATGTAATCTATCCGAATACCTTTTGGCGTTTTTGAAGGTGCATTTCAAGTTGTTCACGTGCATTGATTTTATTTTTCGTCCTCATGTTTATTATCCCTCAAGTATTATTAGTAAGTTAGAAGCAGAATAGGCTATCAGTAGGCGATGTTGATTGGAGTGGAAGGCGCGACACTCCTGCAGGAACTGCACGTGCGGAAAATCCATTTTTGCGGCGACTTCGCCGCAAAAATTAGTTGGAGCCGTGCCTGCGGAAAGGGAGCGCCTGGAACGGAAATCAACGGTTTCTTACAATGTATTCAAAAAGAAAAAAGACTGGTAACAAACTCAATTTTTTGAGTTTGTCTAAAATATAAAAACCTCCCCACAAACACGGGGAGGTTTTTATATTTTAGAAGACGATGTATTTTACATAGTCTTTCCAGCCAATTTCTTTGAAATGTTGCCACTCAATTTTTTCTAAAGGCATTGTACGGAAGGAACGCGCTAATATATTGCGCTTTTCATTTGTTATGATTGGTGTCCCTTCATCCATGTAGCCAGTAAAGATAGTAGAGTTTGCCGTCTTAAATGCAACATCAATGTCCTCAAGACGAATTTTGCCGTCTTCATCGAGAATATAAACACGGTGTACACCATTTTTTGGCGTTCTTACCCAAGCGGATTTCACCTTATATGCATCCAATGCTTCATTTACAATAATAGAAGCTTTGCCGACAGTTGAGAAGGGAATGTCAGCTAGAATATCATCCGGCTGTAGTGTTACTTCATAGCTTGAAGGCTTTGGTAGCTTTACAGATTTAGCTAGTTCATTGGCCCATGTAGTTTCATTGTTTGTGGCAATCATTTGTTTTGCAAGTACAAGACCTGAAAGTTTATCCTTAAAATGTTGTAAGTCAAAATTAACAGTTTGTCCAGCCATGACCTGTTGCCACTCATCCTCTGATAAATAAGCGAACATGGCTTTTTCTGAAGAGTAAATTTCAAAAGTCACTGTTCCGGCATCTTCTGTTATTTTGGAAATAACACCGTCAACAGGGCTAATAACACCTTGGCGTGCCTGAATTTGGGCAATTTGAGCATCCATTAGCGCTACTTGACGAGTTGCCTCAGCAATATGACGATTTAAAATGGCAACAGCTGTTGATGGAGAATTTTGTTGAGCCAATTCTAATTTGACATTGACATTCAATTTATCACTCAGCTGATCGGTATTGATAGAGCTTTTTGGATCAGAAGCCCCACCGAAATCTGATTCTATTTGAGCTAATGCCGATTCTAAATCGCTTAGTTCCGTTTCATAAGCAGAGCGCTCAGCCTCGAGCTTCGTTAATTCTTCATCAACTTCCTCTGTCTTATATGTAGCCAGTACATCCGTTGCGTGTATTTCCTGTCCGCGTTTTACGTTTACTGCGGATAGACTTTTTGCTTCTGCAGAAATTGTATAGGTTTCTGCTGGGGCTACTATAGCATCCTTTTTGACTGTTTCTACACGGTCGCCAGTCGTAGCCCTTTGAAATTCACCGATAAAGTACGAACGTGCGACCTTGCTATCAGCCTTGAAAACAAAATACGCATTTACGCCAATTAACAGCGCTATCACAATGATACTCAAGCTTGTCCAAGGTCTGGATTTAATAAAACGCATCATCCTAACCCCCTTGTAATCCATTCCTGTAATGGTAAAACGCTAATCATGCCAACAAATACCGCCATTATCACTTGTATCACGATAATTTTCGCTAATAATGCTTTACGATCTGACTCTTCTTCCCATTTAGAAAGAAATGTGAATTGTACAATAATCGTTAGAACAGTTACGACCGTCAACTGATTGATGACAAACAATACAACATCTGTATCCATGAATTGTTGAGCAATTGGTGCAAGTGAAAAGAATGAGAATGTTGTAGAGTATCCAACTCCGTAGAACACAGCAAATAAAATTGCCTTTTCAATAAGTAAAAATACCATTACATGAAGTTGTACTTTTTGAATCCATTTGTAAGGGATATCAGTTAATAGATATAACATGTATGTAACGCCGTAATATTGGAAGCAATAATACAGGATTCCCCAGGCAACAGCACCTACCATTGATAGAAGTCGAGCTGTGTAATATTCATCCTGATTATTCATGGCAAATAAAGTGGTTAAGCTTTCTGTACCCATGCCCCAAAACTCTCTTACGGCAAATAGAAGGATAAAGAGCACAAAAACGGTTAATGATCGTTTTTTATATCCTCGTATTTCGCCTCCCCCGACTGCTTGTGTAAAGTTAACGGGATGCGTTAAGCTATGCCAAAACTTATAGTGATAAAACATATATAGCTCCCTTTCTAAATTGCATATTAAAGATGTAGTATACACCTAGTTACTGGAAAATAATATAGTATAATTGCTGATTTTTTAAAGTAATTCCCTCCATAAAGTGCATCTTTAATGAGGCGCTTAAGAGGTTACTACTTCTACTTGCACGTTCGGCTTTCTTGAGTGTTTTCAACATCAAAAGATTGGGATACATGCACATAAAACAATTATATAGTATCCTAACGATAACTTCCTATAAAAAGCCTATTCCATCTAAAAATAGCAATTAACTGTAAGTTAGTAAAGGTTGTGAGTAAGTTTAAGAGAATAGCTTGAAATCAAGTAAATAGCACCGATACTAAAGTAAGTACATTCAAATAAATGATACATATCTATATTTCTATATATAACGAAAATAAGAAAGGGTGGACATTTTGAAAAAACCATTAAAAGTGGGCGTATTAACAAGTCTATTACTAGCACCGGCAGCGCTTGCCAACGCTCAAGAAGTTGCTACGCAACCCCATGCAACACAAGGAGAGCAAGTTGCCTATGTTAATGTGGTAGCATCAACTGACACGAGAGAAAAAACAATTGCTCAATTCGGCAAACTATCTGAAACATCAAGTACCAATGACATGATCATCGCAAAAGGAGATGTCGCGGTTTTAAGTACGACAGGTTTCAATGCTGACGAAATTAAATTTATTACAGCAAAGTATACTTATATTGAAAGTCAACGAACGCAATTAGACAAATTAAAGGCAATAGGTACACGTATTAATGCATTATCTTATACAAGTAAAACGTTTGTGGAGGAAGTGACAAATGTTCATAAGGATTACGTTGCTTTTTTAGGTTCAGAGACAAGCCCTGATGCAGGCACCTATTTACATGTCCAAGGAACTTTCGAGAATGCTGTTAATACAGCTCTTGCTTCACCGAATGCAAATGGCATCGTGCCATCTATACGCGGTACAGCCCTTCAATATGGCCATAAGGAAGCTGAACGGAATAATTATTTTAAAAAGAACGGTACAGATATTGCGAAGCTTGTAAAAATGAATGAAGATGTTACGACAGCAAGTGTAACAATTAAAAATTTAGAGGATTTTATCATGGTGTTAGAAAACTCGGCATCATCCTCTACTCAGATTGCGGAAGCGGCTGCTAAAGTAACGACTAGCTTTAGCACACTTACGACTGACCAAAAGAAAATTATCACAGCCCATAATCCAAATAATGCAGCGGTGACGCCCTATAAAAAATACACGGATTCGATAGCTAACTTGTCGTCAGCTGACCAGGTAGTTGCTAGTATTACGCAGCTAACTACAAAAAAACCAGAAGACTTTACTTCTGCAACAAGCTTCGTTGGTGCTGTAGCAACAATTGAAACAGCTTATAACAAATTAGATGCAGACTCAAAACGTTTAGTAACAAATTACGATGCATTTAAGCTATATCAAGATGTTGCAAATGTTTCCAAGCAAATTTCAGCACTGCGTATTTCAAGTGATGCTGCTTATCGTAAAGCAGTGAAGGATGCAACAGTAGCACTTAATAATCTAGTTCCAGATAAAAAGGATTTTGTGAAAAATATCGCAGATTTGGACTTGGCTGAAGAAAATATTGCTGCAGCAGAGGTGATTGAGGGGCTTATTACTGGAATTGCCACAGCTACAGATAAACTTACACAAATTGAGCAAGCCCGTACGGCATACAATACACCTGTAGCTCCAGAAGGTAAGAAAATTGATGCGGCAAGTGTGAAGAAAATCGTTAATAATTTATCAGAGTTAACGAGTTGGGAAAAGTCACATAAAGCAGTGTTAAATGTCATTGCTCTTGTCGAGAAGCTAGATCCAGCAGCAAAGGATTATACAAAAAAAGCGAAAGCTGCGAACACGGCTTACTTAAAGCTCGATGGTACGAAGCGTGAATATGTGAAAAACTACAAAAACTTGAAAGACCAAGTGGAAGCAATGAACGTAGTGGCACAAATTATGGCCTTAAACACTTCGCAGAAAACGTATAAAGAGACAGTCGAAACATTGACACAAGTCTTCGCGAGTTTATCTGACGAAGCCAAAAAACTAGTAACAAATTCTCGAGACCTTGAAACAGCGAAAGGCTATATTGCAACAGCAAAGGGATTTGATGATCGTGTACTTGCATTAGCAAACGAGCCTGATACTACATTTGTAGCGAAGGTAGCTGCACTCACTGCAGAATATAAAACGATGGACAAAAATCCGAAAAAGTTAGTGACGCAATACAAAACATTATCGACATACGAGAAAAACAATGCCAATGTTGTGAAAGTGATTAATTTAATTGCAGCATTGAATCCAACGAATAAAGACTATACAAAAAAGGTTTTAGCAGCACGTAAAGCTTACAATGCATTAGATCCAGCATCTCAAAAACGTGTGACGAACTATGCACAGTTAACAACAGTCGAAGATGTTGCCACTTTAATTGGTTTAATTGAAACATTGAAACCTACAAGTAAGACATTCTTAAATGATTTAAAATCAGCGCGCACAAATTATGATGCTTTGCCTCCAGAGAAGCAACAGGCTGTCATTAACTATGAAAAGCTTGTAACAGCGGAAACTGAGCTATCATCTGCACATACAGTGATCACAATGATAGATGCAGCATTACCGGAGGATGCAGACTATTTAACAAAGCTTATGAATGCTCGAGTAGCTTACGATAAACTATCATCAGGGCAAAAAAAGCTTGTAGCTAATATAAAGACATTAACGGACAGAGAAAAACAAGTGAAGCCTATTTTAAATGTCATGGTGCAAATTGATGGTTTAGAACCAGGTTCAAGTAGCTTTGTCAGTAAGGTAAATGCTGCGCGTAAAGCATACGATAAGTTAACAAAGGACCAAAAGAATTACGTTCATAATATCGCAACGTTACAAAGCTATGAACCAACTGCCAAAGTTATGGAGCTGATTGGTAAGTTAAGAGCGTCTAGTAAAACCTTCCATACAGATACGACGCAAGCACGTGCACTATATGATGCGTTAAGCAAGGACATGCAACAATATGTTACAAACTATCACTTATTACAAGCTGCTGAAACAAGTATTTTAGGTGCTGGCAATGTTCAACGAATGATTGATGAACTGCCTTCAGTTGAGCCTCATCAATATGTAAAACGCATTGAAGAGATTCGTGCGGCCTATAATGCACTACCAAAAGATCAGCAATCTGCTGTCGAAAATTATAAAACGTTACAAGAGCAAGAAAAAATTATAAAGCCTGTTATTAGCATTGTGCAAGAGATTGATAAGCTCATGACATCTAAAAATATGGACAGTCAATATCAAAAGATTTTAAATTCATATGAGAAGCTTTCTGCAACTCAACGTAGATATGTCTATAATGAGCAACTACTCCTATCATTAGATAATGTGATTAAGGTTTATAAGAGCATTGCTGCACTAAAGCCAAGTGACAAAATGTACTTTGGGATGGTTGAGTCAGTGCGTAGAGACTACGATAGCTTAAGTACAACAGATAAGCAGAGGGTGTCTAATTATTCTATCCTGCTAGAGGCAGAGAAAAGCATGAGTGAAGTAAAAAAAGTTGTGGAGTTAATAGCGGGCCTATCTCCAACATCAAGCACATATATACAAGATGTAGCCAATGCTGTAGCAGCATATAAGGCATTGGATTCGAAAGTAAGAGGACAAGTTCTCAACTATGACGCTTTGAAGAAAGCAGAAAAAGATGTAGCAGCTGTTTTAAAAGTTGTCAATGCGATTGCCGAACTAGATCCAGATGCTAAATCATTTGAAAAGAAAGTAACGGCTGCACAAAAACTATATAGTGCACTTACACTTGAACAACAGGATTTAGTGTATAATTACCGTATTTTGCAGGATCATTTAAGAGCATTAGGATTAGACTAATGAATGAAAAGAGGGTTAGCTCCTCTTTTCATTTTTTTCTACTAATCTGCGTATTTCACTACGATATTAGTATTTAAATAGGAAGAGGCGAGGGAAAATGAGAAAAAAGCAATCGCGTCTAGCGTGGGCACTCTCAACAGCTGCAGTGGTGGCACCCTGTGTTGCAGTGTTACCTACTGAAGCGGCTACAATGCCATTTACAGATATTAAAAACAACGGTAGCGAGACTGAGCTTTACAACGCGGTTAGTGAATTGTATAGACAGGGAATTGTCTTTGGTACGACTTCTACTACGTTTAGCCCTTATCAAAATTTGACACGTGGAGAAGCTGCCTATTTTTTAGCAGAAGCGCTAAAATTAGATACGAAAAATGTAACAGATCCTGGCTTTAAAGATGTACCAACTTCTCATAAGTATTATGGACATATCGCAGCCCTTGCCGCACATGGCATTATCCAAAAAGCTACAAATTATAATCCGAATAATGATATGAAGCGTAGTCAAATGGCGAAGATTCTAACGCTGGGTTTTGATTTACAGCAGGCAACAACTTTGTCGGCGCCTTTTGCAGATTTTACGGAAAATGTTGAAACCAATCGTTACATTCAAACGTTATTGAATTATGGTATTACCGAAGGGACCAGTTCGACAACGTTTTCACCTTATACAGATGTTCGACGTGGACAAATGGCTTTATTCCTTTATCGCGCCTTACAAAAAAACGACCAGAATTTATATATTGTTAGTGTAGAATAGTAAGATAAAAAAACACTCTGTGGTAATAAATTACCTGTTAGAGTGTTTTTTAAAATTATTATAGGAAAAAATCGGTAATAATGGTATGTTTATATATGGTCTAGACGGGTATGGACCATCACAGAGATTTTGGAAATTTGATGTTTTTAGCTTGTCGATTAACCTGTGAATCTCAATCCACTATTCATACATACAGAAAAAAATTTAGTACATAAAGGGGAGGTAGCGATGTTCAAAAAAGTATCAAGTATTGTCGTATTATCACTTGTTTTGCAGGCTACACCATATGCTGAATCTCTGTTGAAGACATCAGAGGTAGCGTTGGCGGCTGAGGTCGCAAAGGATGTCCCAGCAACACATTGGGCAAGTAACTCGATTCAACATATGTTAGGTAAGCAATATATGACAACCTATCAGGATGGGTCTTTTAAGCCTGAACAGACAATTACAAGGGCTGAGGCAGCTGCTGCGATTGCACGGTCTATGCAGCTCAAGATGGATAGTTCTTTTTTACCTAATTTTGAAGATGTACCTGCCAATCACCAGTATTACAAGGAGATTTGTGCATTAGTTGAATTGGGTATTTTACAAAATGGCGATTACTTCAATCCTGATTCTCCCTTAAAGCGCATGCATATTGCTAAAATGTTAACACTTGCCTATAATATCGAGGTTGATTCAACCAACAAAAGCAAATTTAGTGATGTTAACGAAGCACATTGGGCCAAGGACTATATTGAATCATTAGCTGATGTTGGCGTTATTCAAGGGGTAAACGCACAGCATTTTGCACCAAACCACATGATTACACGAGCGCAATTTGCTACTTTGATTGAGCGAAGCCTTACTTTTACAAATAAGGTGGAAAATTTTGAAGTTGCCTATGATTATTTATCAAAGACATATATCCCGACTGTTAATTTTTCATCGACGATGTCTAATGAAGTTATTCGTTTAATTAATATAGAAAGACAGAAGCAAAAACTGCAACCACTTAGCTATGATGCAGCTTTAACACAAGTTGCTGTTATCAAGGCACAGGATATGGTGAATCGACATTATTTTGAGCATGAATCCCCTTACTACGGCGCACCATGGGATTTAGCGACATTATTCGATTATCCATATACAAGCTTAGGAGAAAATATTGGCAGAAATATTCCAACTCCTCAAGCGGCTGTGAAAGCATGGATGGCTTCTCCAACGCACCGTGAAAACATACTACGCGAACATTATACAAACACGGGTGTAGCCATTGCAGAAGATAGCAAAGGAAATTACTATTGGGTGCAATTATTTTCTAGCCAATAAGTTAATAACTTGATTTAGTTACTGTTATGCCAACTGAATCAAATTACATAGAAGCGGAATTTCCTGTAACAAACCATCTCTAATATTACAGGAATGTTACAAAAGACCGAAATAACCATAATTTAATACCCAATTATTAGTGCTGATAAACCTCGAAACGTTGGTATATCAGCACTTTTTTCTGTTTTTAAAACCGTTACACAATTGAAAAATTAAAATACTAACATTTGTGATAGTCTATGTATAGGCAAAAAAGTTCTTCGAGAGGGGTATAACAAAAGTATGAATAAGAAATGGTTATTACCGATTTTTGCATCTTTTATGATATTTTCAGCAACTCCAATAGACAACGCTGAGGCAGCGACTGCATCTGAAGTCACTGATACAGCGACTAAATATTTAGGTATTCCATATTCATATGGAGGTACAACTACAAGCGGACTAGATTGCTCAGGCTTTACTTCTAAAGTCTTTTCAGATTTAGGTATTAAACTTAACCGTACGTCAGGCTCACAATATCAGCAAGGCACTGCGGTAGCAAAAAGCGATCTTCAAGTAGGAGATTTACTTTTCTTTAACACGAGTGGTAGTGGTATCTCACATGTAGCTATATACATAGGTGACGGTAAAATGATTCACTCTCAAACAGGCAAAGGTGTTAGTTATTCAAGTGTAGACGATCCATATTATTGGTCTTCTCGATACATTGGCGCAAAACGCGTTGCAACATTTGATACGGAGCAACAAGCAGAAGTAACAAAAGTAGCGACAGCTGAAGTAAAGGACGCAGCAATTGATTTTACAGTGTATGCTTCACGTGCTGAAGTAGCTGTGCAACTTGCTCAAGCTTTAAACTTAGATACATCTGATAAAAACACAAAATTCACAGATGTAAAACCAACATATGCGCATGCTGGTGCGATTGCTGCTGTAGCGAAGTTAGGTATCTTTGAAGGAGATGACAATGGGAAGTTTAACCCATCTTCACCAATGACACGCGCACAAATTGCAAAAGTATTAGTACTAGCTTTTGGTCTTGAGCATCAAGGTGAAGTTGTAACATTTGCAGATGTTCCTGAAAACTACTGGGCGACTGAGTATATTTCAATTATTGCAACAAATGGAATCACTGCTGGTAAAGATAACGGCAACTTCGGTTATAATGAAATGTTAAAAATTTCTCAGCTTGAAACATTTATTGAACGCGCAAAACAATTAAAGAAATAATATATTTCCACTTCAAATTAAACAAGGGCTACGTTTATTTTGAAGTATTGCAAGGAAGTTCTTTTAAATAATGTATAAATGGATGAGAGTTTGCACTTGCAGGCTCTCTTCTTTTTATGAAATAGTTGTCCCATCTGATTGGGTCAACTTTTCATCGTTTGTAAGTGGTGAAAGTCACTACAACGATTAATTCCACTTTATAGAAAAGGGAGGGGATATGTAAAAAACAGTAGAAAAGTTACATTCGTATGATAGTTTTGGCTGTGTATTTTTGTTAAAATGAAACACGAGAACAGGAAGGGAGGAAATAAGACATTGTACCTCAAAAAAATCAGTCTTATATTATGCGTCTTATTCATTTCAGCTTCTATGTTTACTATACATAGTGCAAATGCAAGTGGCGGTTTTGATGATATTTCCCCAAAGCATGAAGCTTATGAAGAGATCAATTATTTAGTTAGTTTAGGTGTTATTAAAGGCTATACGGAAAACGGGAAAACGTTATATAAACCATATAATAATGTTACACGTGGACAAGTAGCAAAAATGGTTGTAGTTGCCTCAGGGAACAAACCATTAGTTGTGAGCAAGTCAAACTTTTCAGATGTAGCAGTAGGTACTGAGCTTTCCGGCTACGTAGAACGTGCGGTTCAATTAGGTTTCTTCGCAACAAATACAAAAGGTCAATTTTTACCGAACAAACCTTTAACACGCGATGAAATGAGTTATGTTCTAACAAAAGCATTTAAGCTTGATGCTAGTGCCTATGACAATATAGATTCTCCATTTGTGGACGTTGGTATTACGCATCCTTACGTTCAATATATTAATACGATTTACTATAATGGTATTACAAAAGGAAGCGGACAGAATTATAATCCGAATAGCCAAGTAACACGTGCGCAATTTGCCTTATTCGTAGCACGTGCAAAAAGTGAAAAATATCGTTTAGAGCTACCTGTTAAGGGTGATGCTGTCCCAGATACAAAACAGGTTATTGGCTTAGTTCAAGTAACGACAGATGGTTTAAATATTCGTAAATCAAAAGATTCTACTTCTAGTACCAATGTGGTAGGCACTGTCAATAAAGGCGGTAAACTATCAGTCTATGCTGTTGAAGGAGACTGGTTAAAAGTAACGTATAAAGGTGCTTACGCATATATTTATAAAACGTACGCACAGTTTTTAGATGCGGACGGTAATGCATTAGGTA
Organism: Lysinibacillus sphaericus OT4b.31; assembly: GCF_000392615.1. GTDB lineage: Bacteria > Bacillota > Bacilli > Bacillales_A > Planococcaceae > Lysinibacillus > Lysinibacillus sphaericus_B. The sequence continues at coordinate 1,165,833 of NZ_KB933398.1, forward strand.
ATATCCAAAAACAAGTAACAACTACACAAGGTATTAATGTGTATGTGAAAGCGACTTCTTCCTCAAAAATTATTTCAACCGTTAATAGTAAAGTGAAGTTACCTGTCTATAAGACGGTTAATGGCTACTATTTAACTGTAGTAAATGGTTTGCCAGGATATATTGTAGCAAACAGTACAGAGGACGTTGAAGTGGAACAACCTAAGCCAGATCCAAATCCAGATCCAAATCCGCCAACTCCACCTGTATCAGGTGATTTACTAGGGCGTGCAACTGTTGGTAGTTTAAACGTACGTAAAGAAGCAAACTCTACTTCTACGGTACTAGGCAAACTAAACAAGGGTGAATACGTGCATGTGAACAGCTTAAGTGGCTACTGGGCACAAATTACTTATGAAGGTCAAACAGGTTATGTGCACAAATCCTACTTAAAGCTATTAAATCAAGGTAGTCCGTTGAAAAACCGTATTATCATCCTTGACCCTGGACATGGTGGTAAGGATCCAGGTGCTGTAGTGGGTTCAACTTCAGAAAAATCCATTACATTAAAAGTGACTACACTTGTAAAGCAAAAACTTGAAGCGGCAGGTGCACAAGTAAAGATGACACGTACAGGCGATACGTATCCATCATTACAAGATCGCGTTGATTTTACGAATGCAAACTTCGGTGAAATCTTTGTAAGTATCCATGTCAACTCAGCATCAAGCACTTCAGCACAAGGCACTGAAACATATTATGCTATTTCAACAGGAGATATGTATCAGGAAGATATTGATTTAGCGACTTTTGTAAACAATCAAATTGTGACAAACTTAAATATGAAAAATCGTGGTGTAAAAGAGCAACAATACTATGTTATTCGTAACACATTAATTCCAGCGATTTTAGTCGAGCTAGGCTTCCTAACAAATAGTGAAGATCGTGGCAAAATGACGGACGATCAATATGTTGAGTTATTTGCAGAATCAATCTATAAAGGTATTTCTCAATATTACGCAAAACAATAAATAACAAGAGCTACATGGTTCAATGTGAACTATGTAGCTTTTTTTGATTAGTACTATCAATGAAAAGGAATTCACAGAACTTTCCGGTTATGTAGAACGTGCTGCACAACTTGGCTTCTCAAAAGCTTGAGGCGGCAGGTGCAAAAGTATTGATGACAAGTACAAGTGATACGTATTCATCACGACAAGATCGCGTTGATCTTACGGATGCCAACTACGGTGAAATATTTTGACGTGTAACAATACCGCTAGGCTTAAATGTGTTATCTGCATAACCTGTTGTTATACCCAATGCATATAGGGCTTGGATATCTTTATAATAAGCATGGCTTAGTAGGAACGTCTGAAAAGGTATTGTTAGCAATGCCTTGTAGCTTAAAGCCATTGACAAGAGCACGTGCCATATCAGCGCGGGACAATGGCTGATGGGCGTTCATTTTTCCATTTTCTAAGGAGATAATCCCGTAGCGTAAACCCGTTGCTAATACTGCGTAACCGTAATCACTAGATTTCATGTCACTAGCATTCATTGAAGTTGAACTTGAAGCGGTAATGCCTAGGGCACGTAAGACCATTTCAGTGGCTTGCATGCGTGTTATTGTCCCTTGTGGATTGAATTTCCCATTACTGCCCTTAATAATGCCAAGGGCGTGTAAATTTTTAATATCATAGTAGCCACTATTTGAAGTTGCTACATCTTGGAACATTGGAACTGCAGCAATTGTTGCCTTCTTGGAACCTTTTGTGCGTGTGAGCGTTTTAATTTCTGCAATCGTTGCGAACTTTTCGTCAACATTTTTACGATCATCACGGCCTTCAATAAAAGATGTACGAATCGTATACGTACCAGCAGCTAAATTACCAGGCATAAATATTTGATATTTTTCAGAGTGGGTACTAATATCTTTTCGGTCAGCATTATCCGTTGTAGCATCGGCCGCTAGACCTGGGATATAACGTTCATGTCCCTGACCGACAACATGACCGTTTGTATCTATAATTTCCACTTTTAATGTCCCACGAGATGGCACATTTCCGTTGTTTTTCACGGTTACTGTGGAATAGAAAACAAATCGACCAGATGGAGCTACATAGCTTTGCACACCACCAGAATACAGTGAAAGTTTATAGTGGCGAGGTGTATTGCCTTTATGATCTTCAGTAGTCCAGTTTAAAGCGTGCTTCATAAATACTTTTGCGTCATTGTCACCACGCGTTGTCGTGTAGGCAACTCCATTTTCGTTGTCCTGCCAATCTGCTTTTGCATCAACACTAATATAATCAAAGATTTTAAAACCTATTTGAACGACGCGACCTTTACCATATTCAATGGCGTGAGCAGCACCAAATTCATTTTTCTTCATTGTTTGTGGCTTACTCGTGTAATCGTAATTTGAAAAATATAAAATAGGTGTTGCTGTGCTACCTTGCCAGGGCTTGATGATTTCAACCCACTCCTGGTCTGATTTTGTCAGATTAAGTTTGCTTTTGCCAAGCTCTTTTGTCGCGTTTTGAATGATAGGGTGTACTGTATTTGTATTGCTTACAGTAGAGTTCCCTAGCACAATATCGTCAATAAAGCGCGCATTGAATACTTCCGTTAGGTTATCCCACTCCATTACCCAGGAATCGACATCATAGATTAAAGGGGATAAATCCATTTGGCCAGCTTTTGGAAATTTTGTTGACTCGTTACGAGCTGTTTGGAAGGCGAATATCGCCCCACCACCATTCCGTACGTACATTTTGACATTTTCGCGTTGTTGATGGTTCATCATCACTGTATATGCAAAGACGATTGCGTCGTACTGACTTAAAGCCTCTAAGTTGTTTAAGTCCTTTTCATAAATTTTTTCTACATTGAAGCCCTGCTGTTGATAGAGGAAAAATGCCTTTAGCTCTTTGTTGTATGTTGAGCTATAGTCGACCTTAGGAGATACAGCTTGTCCTTCATATGTACCACCAGGGTGTGTCGTATTGGCATATTTCTCGCTGCTTTCCGAGAAAACGACACCGATTTTCTGTGTTGCTGTTAGTGCTTGTGAAGACGAGAAGATGGTTACAAGCAAGAAAGCGCCGGTTACAAATAGTGAAACAAATAATTTTTTCAAAAATCGACATCCTTGTTTAGTATTGTTTTTTAAAAATTTGTATGACTACTATACATATTACAACTAAATAATGGGGGATTCGTGTATATTTAGGTAAAAAAGAAATTATTGAGTTTTTTTATGTAAATTCAATTAAATCCTTTCTATAAGTCTATCTATTTTTATGATATAATAACCTTTGTTTTGTAGGGAAAACTAAAGAATATAATAGTGTTTAGTGACTATTGATTCATGATAGAGGAGGGCAATAACATCTAATTAGATATATTAGATGTATTACATGTATGAATAAACTGAAACAAGTTTTTACAAAGGTTAACAAGATTGATACGTTTTCACCGTATTTCTTTTTACCTTTTATATTAGTGCTTTATTTCTTCACAAGTCTGTTCGATTTTCATCGATTTGATTTATTTAATGTGCGCGTATCAATTTTACCAGCTGTGCTAGTAGCGCTTGTGTGTTACTATATCGGCGTGTATATTATTGATAAATTACAATGGACAATCCCGTCATTCGGATTATCATTCTTAGGTAAATATGTGATTCACTTTGTTGTGTTGTTAACATTAATCGGCTTAGCTTCCTATTTAATGATGATTTTTGGTGGAGGTTTAGGGATTTCGGATGAATCCAATCGCCGTAATCTTGATCCAAAACTAAACTTCTTTAGCCAATTGCTATGGTATGGGATTCTATTGTTATTATCGTACAAAATGATTTTAGAAAAGCATATGACATGGAAAAAAGCATTAGTATATGGCTCGATTTTTGCTGTTGTCATGTTTTTATTCTTATTAATGGGTTATCGTACACCATTAATCATTATGCTATTTACAGGTATTATTATTTTCCACTATGTTGTGAAACGTGTGAAATTAACTTGGTTCCTAACAGCGTTATTAGTTATAGGTGTAGCGTTTTCAATGTTTGGGTTCCTGCGCGTTATGACAGAGGATACAACAAAGGAATTCAATAATCGCGATCAACCAGATGTTGAGCTATCTGAAACAGATAAAGAAAAACTTTTGACAGTAGAGCAAAAGGTAAATTTAACACCTAAATGGATGCGTTCATTGAATGGTGAAAGTGTTACGGGACATATTGTTTTAAGTAAAATTATAGAGTATACACAAGAGGAAGGTTACCTAAATGGAGAGATTCATGGCGGAATCTTCAATACCATTTTACCTGGTGAGCAAATTTCACCGCGTATGAAGGTCACTGAGGTTGTTAACTCTTTAAGTGTAGAAGAAGGTAAATATATCACACGCCCAACGAGAACAACGACGCCTACATTTATTGGGCAACTGTTCCTAGATGGTGGCTATGCGCTTGTAGCGATTGGCTTCTTATTATACGGTGTATTAATTTCTCTAATCTATAATAAAGTGAAGCAAGGTGGTATTCGTAGCTTCCACTCGGTAGCCTATGCGTTTGTGATTACATTATTTACAGTATCAATGCACACAGGTTTACTTGATTTGATCTTTATATTAATGCTTGGTTTTGTCATAATTGCCTCTGCAATTATTAAAACGGATAAAAGAAAAGTTCAATATTAACACCGGAAAGGACTGTCCTAAATAGGATGGTCCTTTTTCGATAAATGAAGAAATTTGGTCGATAAATTAAAAAAAGTAATCGATAAAATTAAAAAGTTAGTCGATAAATCAGAAATTGATGGGGATAAAAGTGAAAATGTGTAAGCAAATAACTGCTTTGACCTTTCATCTAGTGGAGTGTAGCGACGAGGAGACTGAAGCCGTGCCCGCGAAAAGCGTCCGCCGAAGCGGAAATCAACGGGTTTATATAGATATTTCTATTTGAAAAAAAAGCCGTCTCAAATATAGAGACGGCTTCCTTTTATTTTACTGTATTAATAACTTGTATATACTCTTTGCTAATATAAGCTGTACCTGAATGAAGTTTATCAGAAAGTACTTCATACCAGCCATTTGTGCCGGCGTTCGTTACAATGACAGGCATGCCACTTCGTGCATACGTGAACAGTGGGCTATTGCTAGTCGATGCGTCTGTACGAACATTTAAGCCATTTGAAGTTGTTAGACCGATTGTATAAGGATTGTTGGCATCCTTAAAGCCTAAAGCTTTTTCTGCACGGTAGTAGTGTCCGGCGATTTTAGCGCCCCAATATGGATCTGAAGCGTATTTTACGTTAAAACCGAGTGCTTTTGAACCAACTACCGCACCATTAGCGTAGTTTCTGCCAGGTGAACCGCCTGGTGTAATGTAGTTTGGTTGTAGGAACTGCTCAACCAGTTCGTTTATATTAACAGCAACACTTTCAAACTCTTTGTTAAGAGGGGTAGTGTCATAAACATATAAACCAAAGAGGTTATTTAATTTTTGTGCATGCTCACTCATACCATAAGCACTTTCATGTTGGGCAAGTGCTAAAATAAGCATCGCATTTATTTTAGAATTCGCTTCAACTTCTTTTAATGTTTGGCCTAAGCCAATCAGTTTACTTTTCGTTGTTGCATCTTTGTAAAGGGTAATCCCCGTACTTTCCATTTCAGCTAGTTTATTCATAATATAGGCATCTAGTTCTTCAGCCGTATATTGCGTTGTTGCGCGTGCTGGTAAAAACTGATAATAGTTATAGGCTTCACCCTTAGAGGAACCATTGCCATTTGTAAAATTAATACCGTTCCAGCTAAAGTATTGTTCACCTTGCTTCATGAAGGCAGGTGCTTTGCCGTACACGTAGCTTGAAGAATATTTATTTGTATTGTAATCAAATAATGTGTGTTTGATTTCGCCATTTTCGTTTGAATAGTAAGAGCGTCCTTTACTTAATGAAAATGGGATTAGTGTAACATCAGCCTGTTTCAAATAGCCAACTTGACCAGCTAATCGTACTTTTACTTGCGTTGCGTCACTACTGATATATTCCATTTCTGTATTTCCTGCAACTGCAATTTGGTCTTTAATTGTTTCAGAATTCAGCGCTACATATTTATTTGTGACAACATAGCCTGAAGTCATTTTAACAATTTTATCTTTTTGAACGATTACCTGTGTATTTTTTGTTAGTGCTTTATCAGCTGCATCAAAGCTAGGGAAGCCTTGATTACCAACAAGAGTACCATTTGCAATCTCTTTAATAGCGTACGTAGATGTGTCGGGAGCTGCATCACCAGGAAGAAGCATTAAGCGTTGAATGAACGTCGCAGCTTGTCCGATTGTGGCATTTTTTTCTGGCATAAAGTAGCCATTAGAACCGTTAATAATTCCTAAATGAGCACCAACTGCCACGGCTGGTCGGTAGTCCTTAATAATGGATGCATTATCCTTAAAAGTAATAGACGAAGTACCTTTAGGGATTTTTAAATAATCTATTGCTCTTTCCAACATAATCGCCATATGCTGTCTTGAAATAGCGGCATCAGGTTTAAAAGTACCATCAGCGTATCCTGTGATAATTCCAGCTGTCGCAGCAAGCTGAATATCTGTCAAATACATATTTGTATCTGGGACATCCGTAAACACTTTTCCGTCGTTCGCTTCTAGCTTTAGTACTTTTGATAAATAAGAAGCAAATTCGCTACGTGTAACATTGTCGTTTGGTCGATAGCTTCCGTTTGCATCTTGCACGATAGCGCTTTTCGAAATTAAATAACGAAGACCATTTTCATGGGCATGCCCTGAAAGTTCATCAGCAGATGCCATTTGGGGTTGCCAAAAGAGCGAGGCTACTAATGTTAAAAGAAATGCAATAATTGATAGTTTTTTCATATTTTACCCTCCTAAACTTCAACACCATTTTAACAAAGATAGAGAGTAGAGATAAGGGGCAAATGTTAGAAATATCGTAAAATGCGACAAATTAAATAGTTTTCATGGCTATTATATAAAACTGGAAAATAGCTTAAATGTTCCATAGCTATTTTGGCATATTTTTGCTAATGTTATAGAAGTAAAACATACGAAGGGAAGGTGAGGGCTCTACATTATTGAGGAGCGCAAAAAATGAAAAGAATAGCAAAAAATTTACTGATTTTAGTTGTCATGATGTCAATGGTTGTTAGTCCATTAAATGCTTATGCATTTCAAACAATAAAGAAGGATTATAAGCTTTCAAAAGGTGTGCAGTATAACCAATATACATACAGCAATACCTATACAAATTCTATTAACCACCTATCGATTAATGTAGGAGATCAAGAGACGGAAGTACAATTAGGCATGCCCGCAGCAGTCAATGGAAAAGAATCGACTGTAGCGAATGCCAATCGTCATTCACGCGAGGGAAATCGTGTAGTTGGTGCTATTAATGCAAGTTTTTATAATATGTCAGAGGGCTACCCATTATTTTTATTAGCTAAAAATAATGTTATTTTAAATGGTGGTGCAGTGTCAAATGGCTCGGACCAATACATGAATGTGCCAACAGCTTTTGGGATGACTTCAGATGGTCGCGGCGCTATTGATTATTTTGATTTTGATGTGACACTTTCACATAAAGGAACAAATTACGAAATGTCTGGCTTAAATCGTGATCGTAATATTTATGAAGCGATTATTTACACACCACAGTTTTATAGTAAAACAACAAATACCAATGAATACGGTTTTGAAATTGTTGTAGATACAGGTTCACCGATTACTGAAAATACATTCGGTCAAACATTAACAGGTAAAGTAACACAAATTAAAGCTTACGGATCGAAAGAAAAATTAACTATTCCATCAACTGGCTTTGTCGTATCCTTACAAGGTGGCGAATGGCATAGTAAACTAAGCCAAGTAGCCGTTGGCGATGAAATGAGTGTCAACTTCTCAATCGATCAACTTTGGCAAAATGCGCAATTTATATTGGCGAGTGGTCCATACTTAGTAAAAGATGGTAAGCCGTATATTATGATGAGTACATCAAGCTCTCGTGCAAAAGAAGTTGCACCTCGTACTGTTGTAGCGACAAGCAATAATGGAGAAACTGTACATTTCATTACAGTTGATGGTCGTCAAAGCCATAGTAAAGGGATGAATATGGTTCAACTTGCAAATTATTTAGTTGCACTTGGTGTCGATAGAGCCATTAACTTAGACGGTGGTGGTTCAACAACAATGGGTATTCGAAATCACGGTAGCAATAATGTCGTTTTAGCGAACCTCCCATCTAATTCAGGTAATACACAACGTCTGGTGTCTGCAACATTACAAGCTGTCAGTACGGCACCAACAGGCAAAGCAACACATATAAAATTCTCAAACAGCACAAATAATGCAACGCTTTTAGTGGGGGCTTCGTCTAGCGTAGCTGTCCAATATGTACTAGATGATAATTATACGACGCTACCATTAGATGGCCACTTATCACTAGCGTCACAAAATGAAACTTTAAAGATTAATGGCTTAAAATACACGGCAACAAAAGCTGGCGAGGAAAGAATTTATATCGGCTATGACGGCTCAGCTGTGCAATCATTCCCAGTCAAAGTAGTAGATGCACCAACAACAATGACCATTGCACCAAGCTCTAAAACTGTGAGCGCTGGAGAAACTGTTAACTTTACAGTAGATGCAAAGGATGAGAGTGGCAAGGCTATAGTTTATGATCCATCTCAAGTGAAATGGTCAGTGGAAGGCAACATCGGTACAATTACTAAGGACGGAAAATTTACAGCACAAAATGCAGGTACTACCGGTAAAGTAATTGCTACGTTAGGAACGGAAAGTAAATCTGCTACAGTATCTGTAGCAAAGGCAGCATTGTTTAAGGACATTCCAAATAATTATGTGTATTATAAAGAAATTGAGTATTTAACGGCTAATAATATCATTACTGGACAAGCGGATGGTACATTTAGACCAAATGACAAGTTAACACGTGCTCATGCAGCGGTCATCATTAGTCGTGCCTTAGGCTTAAATACAACTAATGTGAAAAATCCAAGCTTTAAAGATATTCCAGCTAACCATATGTACTATAAACAAATTGCAGCTGTTGTGGAAGCCGGCATTATGAGTGGTCGAGAAAATAATACCTTCGACCCGAATGCGACATTGACGCGTGCACAAATGGCGAAAATTGTAGCGTTGGCTTATGACTTAAAAGGGACAAGTAGCATTGCATTTAAAGATGTACCAAAAAATCATTGGGCCTACTCTTATATCCAGCAACTAGCAGCGAACAAAATTACAACAGGCTATGATGGGAATATTTATAAGCCAAATGATGCAATTAGTCGAGCACACTTTGGCCTATTCCTTTATAGAGCAATACATCAATAATTGATAGTTTCACAGGGATTAGTTAGTAAGATAATCCTTTATAAAATTGATAATTTTTAGCACTTTTTTTCGCCGCTATGCTATTGTGGTTTCGGGTAGAAAGTGGGAGTTTCGATGACTTTCGGGACTCCCCCTTTTTTTACTATTTTTAAAAAGAAAGAAAATGTACAATTGTGGTATAATCTCAGTATTAAAAAGTAAAAGGATGTTTTTTAATGAAAATAGGCATTGTGGGGAATTACGGCAATGATAATAATGGTGATGAATCAATATTATACGGCATTCTTCAACAAGTAAAACAAACATTTTCGGTAACCAGTGATGACATTACCGTTTTTAGTAATAACACACAACAAACATCCGCGCGTTATGGGGTACATAGCTATCCATTGTATTACAGAAAGAGCAATTTAGTTAAAACGTTTATCCATACTTATAAAAACAATAAACAATATGTTTCAACATTTGACCTCCTCATTATTGGTGGTGGTGGTATTTTAATGGATTTTTATAAACGTGAGGCTCACCTGTATGGAGCGTATGCAATGATGGCCAAACAAAGTAATATTCCCTACATTATTTACGGATGTGGCGCTGGACCACTTGATACTATTTCTGGAAAAATTAGTATTCGCGCGATGTGTCGATATGCAGCTAGTATCTCTGTACGTGATCCTCAGTCAAAAGAGCTTTTACAAAGTATTGGCGTAAAAAAGCCAATAGAAATTATTGGTGATCCAGCATTTACATTAAAAGGGGTTCGCGATAATTACGCCGAAAAACCATTGAAAATAGGCGTGTCTGCAGTGCCATTTTATAATGCGAACTACTGGCCAGAGGGAAATCTTAAAAAATACAATGCGTACGTGACAAGCATGGCGAAAAATTTAGATTATGTCATCTCTGAGCACAATGTTCGTATTACATTTTTTGCTACGAAATTTCCACAGGATGTCACTGTGACGAAAGATATACAGAAAAAAATGCTACAACATGCGCATACAGAAATTATTGAAGAAAATTTGGTACCGGAGCGACTACTCGAAGTTTCTGGAGAGCAGGATATTGTCATTGGGACACGTCTACACTCGCTTATTTTGGCAACGAATGCGGAAACACCGATTATTGCAATATCTTATCATACAAAAGTACAGGATTTTATGTCTTTTGTAGGCGCTTCAGATCGTTGTGTTCAGATGCAGGATATAGCGGATGATGAGAAAGCTCTAGCCACATTAGTAGGCAAACTAAGTAGCAATTGGGAGCAATCAATTGCTGAGACGAAACAAATTGCTACACATATTCATAAAGAGGCCATGAATGGTCAGGAATTAATGAAAAAGGCAGTGACACGTCTATGAAAAAAATACTCGTCATTAGTAATATGTATCCAACATCTAATCATTTATCATTCGGTATTTTTGTGAAAAACCAAGTCACAGCACTTGAAAAAGCTGGACTAGACGTTGATATAGCAGTTAATTCAAACCCTGCAACAGGCAAGAAAAACACCATTACGAAATATGCTAAATGGGGCATTTCTACGCTGTGGAAGGGCTTGAAAAATCGAAAGTCAATCGATGTCACTCATGCACACTATGTTTTTCCGTCTGGTATGCTGTCGCTACTATTAAAGAAAATGTTTGGAATACCGTACATTGTTACAGCTCATGGCGGTGACATTGAGCGCATGGCGAAGAAAAATACTAGAATCCGCAATTGGACAGCCAGCATCTTACGTGAAAGCAATCATGTTATCGCGGTAGGTCCTGTATTAGCACAACAAATTGAACAAGACTTTAACATTGCACCCGACAAAATTTCTGTTGTTAGCATGGGTGTCAATCGTGAAGTATTCATAAAGGGTAACCAAGCAATAGTACGACAGGAACTACAATTAGCGGTGGAACCATTTATATTCCTATTTGTCGGGAATGTCATTAAGCAAAAAGGTGTAGAAGAGCTTTTACAGGCGTTCCAAATGTTAAAAACAAAAGTGAGCCGTCCAATCGAGCTCATTATTGTAGGTTCTAGAAGAGATCAAGGCTTTTTCCATTCTTTGCAACCATTAGTCAGTGAAGACGTCAAATTTATAGATCCACTAAAACAACAAGAACTAGTGAAGTGGTTCCAAGCAAGTGATGTCTTTATATTACCATCTCATTTAGAAGGTTTTGGATTAGTGGCTTTAGAGGCATTAGCAACAGATACACCTGTGATTGCTTCTAGGGTAGGTGGACTAGTATCGCTGCTTGGAGAAGGCGCAGGGCATTTAATAGAGCCTGAAAACGCTATGGACTTGTCCGAGGAGATGCTGCGTGCCGTGAACACGCCAAAAGAACAATATATGAATCGTGATGCGGTTGATAATGTATTAGCCATTCACGATGAAAAAAATATAACAGCTCGCTGTATAGCGATTTATAAGTCAGCCATTGAAGGTAGGGATGACTTATGAATAATTTTTTGAAAATAATTGGAGCCGTTGCGATTATTAATGTTGTGGCTCGTGTGTTTGGATTTTTACGTGAAATGATTATCGGGTTTCAATACGGTAGTACCCATATTACTGATAGTATCTTCACAGCTTACACCATTCCTAACTTTTTATATCTAGTGGTAGGTGGTGCTTTTACCACAGCTGTCATTTCTATTTATAATCGGGAAACAACAGACAGAGCATTATTTGTTAAACAGTCATTTACTATTGTCTTGGTAACTGTTTCAATTATGACCATTATCATGTTAGCTCTTACTAATCCGATTATGGAAATATTTAATCAAGATAAAATCGAGAAGGGGTTTAGTCAGAGTGATTTAGATTTAGCAAAAAATCTGTATTATTGGATGATGCCATCATCTATATTACTTGTATTATCCTCCTGGTATAGTGGATTACTGAATGTGAACGAGAAATTTCATTTATCCAGTTTTGCCATTTTAATTTACAACGCAATTTTCTTAGTGATTGCCGTTGGATTATCTAGTTCTGATTATATTGGACCAATTGGATACGGTATTAGTGCGTTGGTAAGTGCGGCAATAATGGTGTACTTTTTAATTATCGGCTATCGCAAATTAGGGTCGTATAAGGTTGGTTTTTCCTTTGAACGAAATGTTTCCTCGAGGCAATTATGGGTTATGGTTTTACCGATCATGCTTGGCGGAGCCACTATTCAACTTTACGCTTTGCTACAGCGTGTTTTTGCTGGAATGTTGTCTGAAGGGGCCGTTGCTTCTGTTAACTTCGCCTCGAAGCTTATGCAGTTCCCGCAAGCTATTTTAATTACAGCTGTAACAACGGTAATTTATCCGATTTTGAGCCTAAAAGAAGCGAATAATGACCATGCTTCTATTAAGAGCCTTTACTCTAAAGGGCTACATTATCTATTATTGTTACTTATACCAGTAACAATTTATTCTTATTTCTATTCAGAGAACCTTATACAAGTAATTTTCCAATATGGTAATTTTGGTGCAAAATCGACTGCCATTACAGCACCAGTGCTTGCTATTTTCGTATTATCCATGTATTTCTTAGCCGCAAATACGTATATTACGCGTTTTTACTATGCAAAGGGTGACTCAATGGCACCCGTTATCTTCAGCTTAATCAATGTATTTGGTGTGAATATTGCCGTTATTATGCTGCTTGTGGATAATCACGGTGCTGAGGCAATTGCTTGGGGTACATTAGTGAGTGCAGTGACAAACTTTATTATGCTAATTGCCTATGCTGGACCTAAATATGATTTGAAAATGGGTATTTTTAGCAAAGAGCTACAATTTTTTAGAGCGATGCCACCAATGATTATTATCACAATTGTAATGTATTTTTCAAGTCATTATTTAGTGTTTGACTATAAGTGGGTAACTTTCATTGTAGGACTTGTTATTTTTAGTGGAGTACTTGTAGGCTCCTACTTGTTATTCGGCGTAAAGGAAGTAAAGGAATTTAGCGATAAGTTAAAAAGAAAATTTTTAAAACAGCAGTAAGTAAAGTGGGTATCATAGAAAAAATTCTATGATACCCATTTTTTTATCAATATTACGTCAAAACCATTAGTGTTCATTGGAAAAGTTTTTTAATGCTATACGTTGTGTGAATCCTTATAAAAAAATTGTCATATGAATAATAATTTATAGTAAAAAAATAGGGGTTGTATTATAATAAATTTTATGAAACTAGTGTTGAATAATGGCTGTTTTAAACGCAAATGGCGAATTCAATATGATTTGGTGCATGCCCTATCGAGAGCGAAGCGACAGAGATAATGAATCGGGTGCATCATGAATATTTCTACTAAAGACTGAAATAAGGTGGGAAATATGGCAAGGGGTAGAAAGATTAATTCTAATGGTGAACGAAGTAAACAACTATTGCTTGATAAAGCTGTGGAGCTATTTTCTGAAAAAGGCTATCATGATACAAAAATTAGCGATATTGTAAAAGCAGCTAATTTAACACAGCCTACATTTTATTTGTATTTTAAAAGCAAACAATCACTTTATAATGATCTGAATAAGAGATTTCAGCGAGGCTTTCATGAGATTATGAGTGAACATTCAGAGGCAGGTGAACGGGGAATAGAAAGCTTTATTAAAATGCTTGAGCAAAAATTATGTTTGTTATTCGTGTACATTATTGAAAATCCAAGGTTAACAAAAATTGGCCTTTTTGAATCTGAACAATCCTGTGTCATTAAATCGCAACTTACACAGCAATTTATTCATCTTATAGTCCGTCATGATTGCGAACGTCTTTTTCAATTAATTGAAGTAGATTTAAAAACATTGGCAGATAGCTTAGTAGGCTCATTTGAACGTCTAATCTTAACAAATTTGCTAGAACAAAAAAGCAAGCCCTGTGAGCTAGCAAAAGATTTAGTACAGTTATATTTTATAAGAAAAGATAAGTACGATATAATACAAGGTCAATTTCAACTTGATAATTGACAATCCTTTACTATCTGAATTAATTTCATAAATAGTTTTGTTATAAAGAAACACGAAAGCGTAAGGTGGCGACTCAGCTGGACAGTCGAGACCTTGGACTGAGCTCAGTGAAAGAAACGACTCGGTGCTTGCCCGCGTAAAGCGTTTGCCTATAACGGTATATAACTATGTGATACGAATAATTACTTTATTTTTGATAATAATATTCGGTATTGATATGAAAGTGAATTATGAAATTGATTTAAAAAAATCCCTTCTCCTTTAAAGTTAAAGGAGAAAGGGATTTTTTAGCTTTCCACAGCTATGTGAAGATAAATTCCATTTTGAAGCTTGTTACCTGATGGTTTTTGAACAGTTGGGTGCACAACAAGCATATACTCTTGCCCTTTAATTAAAGGTTTAGTTGGTGTAACAACTAAGGAATTTTCTTTATCAGCTTTTGTGGTAATGGGAATTTCATTTCCGCCTAAAGTGACAAGTTGTACACTGCCTTCAGGAATGGGGGTTGAGAAGGCTTGTGAGAATTTAACTGTAAATGTTTTAGTCGTCGGGACATTTTTTAAACTAGTTAACTCTTTGTAGTCTGTATATTGTGCTTTAATGGCATCATAATGCGCCTGGAAAATAGGTGAAGTGTTTGTTTGAATGTCGGGTTTAACGCCAATCTCATTTATTACATTGCCAGCTGGGCCTGTAAATTTGCCGACAGTGAGTTTCAAATAGCTACCATCTTGCAATTCATAAAAACCTTGCATGGCGCCTTTGCCATACGTTGTTTCACCATATAAAATAGCTGATTGTTGATCTTGTAAAGAAGCGGCAAGCATTTCAGATGCACTTGCGCTATAACGATTAACAAGAATCCGTGTATCTGCTGGGAATTTCATGTTTTGATGAGAGGCACGTACTTCATAAGATGCGTGAGCTTCCTGTAATAAATAGGAAATTCTTGCTTTTGGAAATAAACCCGTAAGTTGTTCAGCAGTCGTAACATACCCGCCGCCATTGTTTTGTAAATCTAATATAAAGGAAGTAGCGCCACGTTGTTTTAATTGGATGAGGGCATCCTTCACTAATGTCGCACCGTCTTCTGAAAATGATGCCATAACGATATAGCCGACATCGCCAAATAGTAACGCAGATTCTACATTGGGTAATGTAAACTTTTTACGTGTGATAGTTTTTGTTGAAGTATTGCCGTCCTCATGTAAGAGTGTCATGTTTACTTGTGAGCCTTCGTTACCGATAAGCAGTGAAGAGACTTCCTGTGTTGAACGTCCAATAATAGATTGATTGTTGATAGAAATTATAATATCACCAGCTACAACACCAGCAGCAGAAGCGCCGCCATCTTCAATTACCTGCAAAATATGAATACCATCTTCATGTTCTTCGATGACAACACCAATACCAATCGTGGATAGGTTGATGCTATTCATGAAATCTTCAAATTCCTGCTTTGTAAAATATGTTGAATATGGATCTAGCATATCGATGATTTCAGGGATTGTTTTCGCGTTTTGTATATTCCCATTCATCGTACCTACATAGTTTTCTGCAATAATTTCCTTTATTTCTGCTACAAGCTGTTCATTGTTTGCCGCAGAAGCATTAGCTAATGGAAAGATAAAAAAGCTAAAAATGAACACCAAAGACCACAATGCTTTTTTCATAAGACACCTCATTTCTAATTCCCTTTATTATACATGAATTTCCATATATCTGCGACTAAGAAAAAGACACGTCTGTAATTGATAGACGTGTCTCAAATTGACGACATAAGGTATTCAGAATGATCACATGCCGAATACCTTGTGAAATTTTATCAGAAATATTCGTTATAAATAGCCCCTATTAACAAAAGGCTTTTCTTTCAAATACAAGTTCAATCGATTTCTTTTCGACGTGCCTAGATTTGTTTCATGTCACTTTGATGACGTAAATGATCGACTTCTTCCACATGATGCGCCCAAATAGGACGTCCAATGGTTTTCCGATGTCAGCATTTCTAAGTAATCTCGTTCATTATTACTATTGTTCGTTCGTCATCCTAGCCATCACCTCAATCATTTATAGACGACGACTAGTTGCTTGGAGCGCAGGCGGCGACTTCTGCGGGAAAAGCATGAGCAAAAGGCCCCGCAGGAGCGTAGTGACGAGGAGACTGAAGCCGTCATAGCTGTCAACTTAACAAAAATGTGTACTCTTTCGAAAAAGATGGTATGGATAAATACAAATCTTTTTTGGAAGGAGTCATTTTTATGAAGACACCGAAAAATATACAGTTACTCCAAAAGTTATTTGAATGCATTCGCCCTGAGCGCGTCGATGAAATCGCAAAGGAAACGGGTTTTATCAAAAGAAAACGTCTCGTAACAGCGAGTGATTTTCTTTCATTACTTTTTCATGTTCACGGGAATTTAGTCAATTGTACAATCCAAGACCTCTGTACAAAATTACTAATGGAACAAGATATTTTGATTAGTCGTGCCGCTGTGGATAAAAAATTCACGCCTGAAGCGACTGCTTTTTTACAACGAATTATTCAAGAATTTTTACTCGAACAACAACAGTTACAGCTC
>NZ_KB933398.1:1182852-1190542 GCF_000392615.1 Lysinibacillus sphaericus OT4b.31
TTCCTAAAAATACTAGTACCCTTTTTCAAAAGAAATAAAACACACCATTCTTCTTGAAAAATTAAACAAATGAATGGTTGGAAATCTAAAGTTGACAGATATGGACTGAAGCCGTGCCCGCGAAAAGCGTCCACCGTAGCGGAAATCAACGGTTCATATAGATACTTCTATTTAAAAGAAAAAAGCTGTAGACAAACTCAATTTTCTGAGTCTGTCTACAGCTCGAGACACGTCTGTAAATCGATAGATGTGTCTTTTAAGCAATTATTTTTTCTTGAAACTAATATGAATGATAAAGCCAATGATTGCGCCCACTATTGCAGGTACAAGCCAACCGAGACTCTGTTCATATAATGGTAACGCTTTTAAGAAATTTTCATAAGGAACTATTTTTAAATTCATTAGTTTTAAGCCATCGTAAAGACTAACCATGAATGTTGGGATTAATGCTAAAATGTAAACAATTTGTCCACCTTTAAAGAAGCTATCTACAAGCGATAATACCATCAATACCATTGCCAATGGGTAGATAATTAAAAGTACAGGAAGAGATGTATTAATAATCGTAGATAAGCCAACGTTTGTGATAGCTAAACTGAAAATCGTGAAAACTATTAAAAATGTTTTATATGAAATTTTAGGGAATAGTTTATTGAAAAACTGTGCATTGGCAGTAAGCAAACCGACAGCAGTCGAGATGCAAGCTAGTAAAATGGTAATTGATAAAATAACACTTCCTAGATTACCAAAAAGTACGTCAGCCGACTTAGCAATGATGATACCACCATTATCTGATACACCAATGGCATCAACACTTGTGTTTCCGATATAGCCAAGTGATATATATACAAATGCTAAACCAATTGCTGCAACAATTCCTGCAAAAATCGTCGTTTTGACTTGTTTTTTAGTATCAGACATACCCATGCCACGTAATGCCTGTAAAATAACGATTCCAAAAACAAGCGCACTAAGTACATCCATCGTTAAGTAGCCTTGAATAAAGCCTTCAGTAAAAGGTGAAGTTGTATATTTTCCAACGGCTAAACTAGATTCGCCCATTGGCGTTACAAAGCTTTTAACAGCTAGTAATAAAATAACAATCAGTAGTGCAGGGGTTAATATTTTTCCCACGCGATCTACAAGTTTAGAAGGGTTTATGGCTAAATAAAGTATTAAAGCAAAAAATAAAACAGAAGTAATGAATAGTGGAGCCCAGTGATCTGCTGCTGCTTCTGAAAGAAACGGTGCAATGCCGATTTCATAGGACACAGAGCCTGTACGTGGTACTGCGAAAAATGGCCCAATTGCTAGATAAACAATCGAAGTGAAAATGATACCAAAAACTGGGTTAACACGATTAGCAAGTAGTTGTAAATCGCCTCCTGCTTTGGCAACAGCGACGATAGCAAGTAATGGCAAACCTACACCAGTTATTAAGAAACCAATCATTGCCACTGTTATATGTTCTCCTGCTTGTTGACCTAATAATGGTGGAAAGATAATATTTCCTGCTCCTAGGAATAAGGCAAAAAGTAGTAATCCTACAGCTAGATTCTCTTTGATGAATTTCATAAAAATTAAAAACTCCTTTATTAGTGAAAAGATTAAACTTTCTAAAAATTTTAAATACAGAAGTGTATGTTATCATATGATTGATAATCATGCAACGAGTTAATCGTTGTAAAGTAGTCGGATTCTGTAGTATTTTATAAGATTGATAATTTGTTTGAAAAATAGTCAGTATTTCCGATTTCTGAATACACAAATTTTTAGTATGATAGACACACAAGGAAATATTCTAGCATGAACGGAGGCAATTTGATATGCAAAAGTCAAAAAAATGGAGAATTCTTGCTTTAAGTACTATTGCGACTTCATTTTTCGCAATACAAACGGCAGAAGCGGCGACATATACAGTACAAAAAGGGGATACATTATCCAAAATCGCCCAAAACCATCAAGTAACTATTCAAGATATTAAAAAATGGAATAATCTCTCGCAAGATACGATTTATGTTGCACAAAAACTAGAGATTACTAAACAGACGAATGGTGAAACGGTTAAGCCTTCGAAACCATCAACACCTGCACAACCAACTATCGCTACTCATACCGTAAGTAAGGGTGATACGCTATCAAAAATTGCTAAACAATATAATGTGGCATTAAATGACATTAAAATTTGGAATGGACTAGAGAAAGATACGATTTATATTGGACAAGTGTTAAAAATTTCTCCAGTAGCTGTCATCCCCGATGAGGATCCAATACATAATAATGTGACTTCAGGTGCGGGTACATCATCAACAGAAACGACAAAAGATCCTACGGCTAATGGACAAGCCATTTATAAGAAAACTGTAGAGGTAGCTAATAAGCTAGTTGGGACACCCTATCTATATGGAGGCAACACACCAGATGGTCTAGATTGCAGTGGATTTATTTTCTATGCTTTTAACCAGGGTGGTTTAAAGATTGGAAGAAATAGTAGTGAAGGCTACTATTCTAGTAGTACCACTCATGTGAAGAATCCAGTAGCTGGAGACTTAGTATTTTTTGAAAATACTTATAAAGAAGGCATCTCTCATATGGGTATCTATCTTGGTAATAATAAGTTTGTTCATGCAGGTACTGAAGGTGTTGAAATTTCTGATGTTACCTATTCTTACTGGTCAAGTAGATTAGTAGCTTATAAGCGATTTGATATAGTGAAATAATTACAAGGCGATCTCAGCTAAATGTTGAGATCGCTTTTTATATTGGGATATTAGATGCTGTTATTCGGATTCGCTGATAGCAGTTGGAAAACCGCTGATAGAAAGGTGATTTTCCTTGATAGAACCATACAATTTGCAACAGGCATAAAAAACTCCCCCTTAAGTGAGACGAAAGGGGGAGTAAATAATTATTGTGTTACACGTGCTGTCCAGCGAGTAAGGTCAGCACCATCTGCTTCAACAAGATCAGCAGGGAAAATGAAGGTCCAAGGCTTCGTTGAATTCGGTTGAACTGTTAGAATAGGGTCCATATTAAATGAGCCTTTTGCCACTTGTTTACCATTTGCATCAATGATTTCTAATGGTAATTGTTCTAAGTTAATGGCCTTGCTATGACCGTTACGAATAAAGATTGAAACATTTAGGTTACCGTTCTCAGCAAGTTTTGCTTGAAGTCCTGTAAAGTTAACTTCTGTTTCGCCTAACGCTGGTAATGTTTTGACGATTTTCGCAAGCTCTTCTTTTTGTGCTGCTGGTAATTGTTTTTCCCATGATTCATCTAGCTCTAACTGATGACCACGTAAGGATACAAGGTTAAATGCAATTTTCCAGCCATCTTCAGGTACTTCATCTACTTTTATTGTAGATTTTTCAAATTCAAATACCCAGGGACGAGCACTTTCACCTGGAATTGTCCCCAGTGCTTTAAAATCGAATTTTTTTGATGCGACAAGCTCATCATTTTTATCCATAATGAATAATTCAATTTCACCAAGCTCAATTGCTTCCGGTAAAGACGAGCGGAAGAATGCACGAACGAGCCATTTTCCAGATCGAAGGTCTTCTTCAATACTAATAGAAGAAAGCGATAATTGATTTGGTTTTAATGGTTCTAGCTCATTAGCAAGGAAATTGAAAATGTATTTTTGCTCTTGTGGAACATCCCATTCAGGATGGAACGATAATTTTGTTACGACATCACGATTATCGCTCTTCTTAGAAGAAGCATTTCCTAATAAGTCTTTTGAGTCAATTGTGTTTTCTTGGACGACTTTGTCTGATTTTTTAAAGAATGAAAATAAGCCCATTATTGTTGTTCCCCCTGTTCAGCTTCGATCATTTTCATGAAGCCTGTAATTTCTATAATAATAGAACGGCGTAATTCTTGGAAATTCTTCCCGAATAATTCGAGTCCCTCACGTTGGTAAATGCGCATAGGGTCTTCTTGTTGATAATGACGTAAGCCGATTCCTTCTTTTAGATGCGCCATCGCTTCCAAATGTTTCACCCAGCCACTATCAATATAGCTGAGCATTACTTGCGGAATAACTGCCATTACTTGGGTATTTTCAGTAAACTTCTCCATCTGGTTAAGCAGTTCCTCTACCGAAGGCTGTACATCTGCTAAAATCTGTTTTACTTTGCCAACTTCACGATCGATAGTAACCGGCGTGGTGAATAAGGAATTAAGTGAACTTTCCATTTGGTCATAACCCCATTCTACAGAAGGGAGTTCTTCAGGCGCAGCGTCGCGTACAGCAAAGTCCACCGTTTCGTTCAGCATTTTTTTTAATTCGCCCATTAAGTCTTCACCAGCTAAAATTTTGTCACGTAGACCGTAAATTACTGTACGTTGATCGTTGATGACATCATCTAATTTTAAGTTGTATTCACGCATGCCGTATTGTGAGCCTTCCACAATGCGTTGTGTGCGGTCGATAAGTTCTTGTACATCTTTGTTTTGAATTACGTCTTTTTCATCAGTAATCATTTTTGCAGAGAACTTTTCAACGTCTTCTTTTGCGTAACGGCGGAACATATCATCTTCAATAGAGAGAATAAAACGGCTTTCACCAATGTCACCTTGACGACCTGAACGACCACGAAGCTGATTATCAACTCGGCGGCTTTCATGCTTTTCAGTACCGATGACATAAAGCCCACCAAGTGCATGTACGTCTTCACCTAGTACGATATCTGTACCACGGCCAGCCATATTTGTTGCAACTGTAATACGGCCTTTTTGCCCGGCCTCAGATATAAGCTCGACCTCTTGTTCAACCGTTTTTGCGTTTAATAATTGGAATTTTAAACCTTCTTTTTTCAAATAATCAGCTACAGTCTCTGATTGCAGAATAGATGTTGTACCGATTAAAATAGGTTGACCTTTTTCATGTCGGCGTTTAGCCTCTGCAGCAACATGT
This sequence comes from Lysinibacillus sphaericus OT4b.31, assembly GCF_000392615.1. Taxonomy (GTDB): domain Bacteria; phylum Bacillota; class Bacilli; order Bacillales_A; family Planococcaceae; genus Lysinibacillus; species Lysinibacillus sphaericus_B. The sequence continues at coordinate 1,187,777 of NZ_KB933398.1, forward strand.
TTATATTTCGCTTCTTGTGTTTTGAAAACCATGTCAGGCTGATCGACACGTTGGCGTGTACGGTTTGTTGGAATTTGAATAACTTCCATACCGTATACTTCTCGAATTTCCTTTTCCTGTGTTTTCGCTGTACCCGTCATCCCAGAAAGCCTCGGATACATGCGGAAATAGTTTTGAATCGTAATTTGCGCCTGTGCTTTGTTTTCTTCTGTAATTGTGACACCTTCTTTAGCTTCAATCGCTTGGTGTAAACCATCAGAAAGTGAACGTCCTTCTAGAATACGACCTGTGAACATATCGACAAGTTCGATTTTGTCATCTTTAACGATATAGTCAACGTCGCACTTGAACATAACGTGAGCACGAACAGCTTGGATAACATAGTGGTAAAGTGTTTGGTGTTCAAGGTCATACAAATTATCAACATTGAAGGCAGCTTCAACCTTTTCAATACCTTTATCTGTTAAAGATGTAGCTTTTGTTTCATCGTCAAAATCATAGTCTTCTTCTTCTTTGAAGCGTTTAGCTAGCATGGATGCAATGCGGTGTAGTTCATCGTTCGCAGGCATTTTACCAGCAATAATTAGTGGTGTCTTTGCTTCATCGATTAGTACACTATCAACTTCATCAATAATAGCAAAGTGGTAGGCACGTTGAACTTTATCTGCCAGGCTATGTGCCATGTTATCACGCAAGTAGTCGAAACCAAATTCTGTACCGACTCCATATGTAATATCAGCGTTGTAGGCTTGTTTTTTTGCCTCTGGCTCCATCATTGGCACGTTTAAGCCAACCGTTAAGCCAAGGAAACGGTGTATTTGTCCAACAAGCTCGAAGTCACGCTTGGCAAGATAATCATTTACCGTAATAACGTGAACACCTTTGCCTTCTAATGCACGTACATAAGATGGAAGTGAAGCGACAAGCGTTTTCCCTTCACCTGTAGGCATTTCGGCAATATTTCCTTCAGTTAGTACAAGACCACCAATGAGTTGCACATCAAAATGACGCATACCTAATACACGTTTTGAGGCTTCGCGTACGACAGCAAATGCGTCTGGGATGATTGATGTAATTGGTTCACCTTGTTCTAAACGATCTTTGAAAATAAAAGTCATTTCTTTTAACTCATCATCTGACTTGTTGACATAAGTTTCTTCAAGATTATTAATCTGCGCTACTATTTTATAGTAACGTTTTAATTGACGAGCACTTGTTTGCTCGTTAGTACGTTTAAAAATTGAGAACATGAATTTACGCTCCTTTAAAGTTGTCTAAATGCTAGACACTTCATTATTCTATCAAATTTTACGAATGGTGACTACATTTGACATAAAGCATACGCACATAATAATAGGGAAATATGTCATTTGTGAAATGGTGGAAAATAAATAGAAAAAGTATATTTCATTGCTTGTTCGTGCTATAATCAAAATGGTTTAAAATGTAGATTATTTTTTTGAGGAGGAGAGACATGCTTTACGTGTCTTTAATAGCAGCGTTCGTTGCTTCCATTTTGTTAACTCCACTAGTTAAACGTTTAGCGTTCAGAATAGGTGCCGTTGACGCGCCGAACTATCGAAAAGTACATGCAAAAATTATGCCGAGACTTGGCGGATTGGCAATTTTCCTTGCGTTTTTAATTGGAGTGGCTATGCTATATCCGTTTTTAATAAACGTACTACCTAGGTTGAATATTAGTGAATATGGTTTAATTGCAATTATTATCGGAGCTGCCATTATCGTAGCTACAGGTGTTGTTGATGATATGCGTGAAATATCGGCAAAGGCGAAAATGCTTGGTCAACTGATTGCTGCACTGATTGTCATCTTTGTTGGTGGTATTCAAATTGACTATATTAACCTACCATTTATTGGCGAATTGGATTTTGGCTTTCTAAGTATTCCTTTAACGATTCTTTGGATTGTAGGTATCACCAACGCCATTAATTTAATTGATGGTCTAGATGGTCTAGCTGCAGGTGTTTCATCAATTGCCCTTATTACATTAGCTGGTATGGCCATTATTATGAACAATATGTTTGTATTAGCGATTGCGGCAATTTTAGCAGCAGCAACAATTGGATTCCTATTTTATAATTTCCATCCAGCAAAAATTTTTATGGGCGATACGGGCGCATTATTCCTTGGTTTTATGATATCGGTATTAGCATTACTAGGTTTTAAAAACGTCACATTTATTTCGTTAATTATCCCAGTTATTATGCTAGGTGTTCCGATTTCTGATACATTCTTTGCGATTGTACGTCGTGTACGTATGAAGAAAAAATGGTCAGATCCAGATAAATCCCATTTACATCATCGATTATTGGACATGGGTTTTACGCATCGTCAAACAGTTCTCATTATTTATGGCATTGCCATGATGTTCGGGTTAGCAGCTATCATCTTCTCGATGGCAAAATTATGGGGTGCTATTTTACTCATCGCTGTTATTTTAACAGCCATTGAAATTTTTGTTGAAGTGATAGGATTAGCAGGTAAAAACTACAAACCGCTGTTAAATTTTGTGCGGATATTTAATAAATAAACACGAAAAAAGCAATCCTGCACATAGTGTAGGATTGCTTTTTTCGTGTTTAGGGTAGAGGGTGTAACGCTCGGGTAACTAAGAGTACCGCTCGGGTAGGCAAGAGTACCGCTCGGGTAGGCAAGAGTACCGCTCGGGTAGGCAAGAGTACCGCTCGGGTAGGCAAGAGTACCGCTCGGGTAGGCAAGAGTACCGCTCGGGTAGGCAAGAGTACC
>NZ_KB933398.1:1190642-1395728 GCF_000392615.1 Lysinibacillus sphaericus OT4b.31
AATTTTAAAATCTCTAATTTTTCTTCTTTTGAAAAACTACACGTTCTCATAAAAAAATCTCCCCATTTGATAAACAGATTTTATTTTTTAATCTGTCTACTTAATGGGGAGCATACCACTATAAAGGTATCAATTAAAGGAGGTGCCTTTCATATGCCACAGCAAAAATTAACGATTATCCCGGTCACATTACATCCCGAACTTAAAAATTCCTCAGTAGTCAACTCAACAGAAGATCCCCGGATTAATACATGTACGATTAAAACAGCAACGGTGGAAATTTCCTTCTGTAATGGCGTAGATGAGCACATCATCCAAAGTGTGATGAGGGAGTTGAAACTTTTTTGAAACACGATTTTACTAACGTGAAAAATATCTACATCGTTTGTGGAAAGACGGATATGCGAAAAGGCATTGATGGCTTAGCTACACTGATTCAAGATTCTTTCGAACTTGATCCCTATAGCGATTCGATTTTCCTGTTTTGCGGCCTGAGTAAAGATCGATACAAATGTTTGTATTTTGATGGGGATGGGTTCGCCTACTCTATAAACGCTTAGATGGTGGAAAACTCCAATGGCCGAAAGATGAAAATGAAGTACGGAACCTTTCGCAACAAGAACTTCGCTGGCTTCTAGAAGGTTTATCGCTACAGCAGCCAAAGGCAATTCAAAAAACACCAAAAGGTTTATTCTAAATTCACTTTCTTAAATGGTATAATATGAGAATCTTATACGAACGGAAAGTGGTGAATGTTTTGGTGAACGCTTCTTTTAACACCGAGAAATTAATTAAACTCCTTGAAGAGCAGCTTGATTATATGAAGCAACAAAACAAAGACTTATCTAAACAGATTGAAGCGCTAACTGAACAAGTACCCTATTTAACAAAACTTTTATACGGATCGAAAACCGAGAAATCAAAATACACTGCACCAGACGGACAAGGATCATTATTTGATGATAATCAGTCTTTTAGTGATTCTGAGCACACAGAAGAACAAAGCACTCACATAATTTCCTATACGGTTGTACGTAAAATACATAAGAAAAAACGCCATGATTCACTTCGTGATGGCCTAGAAATAGAAACGATTCACCATCATCCAGAAAGTACGAAGTGCGACTGTTGCCACAGACAAATGATTGAAATTGGCTCAACTATCGCACGTGAAGAAGCGAAATTCATTCCCGCAATGATGATGAAAGTTCAACACGTTGAACATGCTTACGAATGTAAAAGCTGCAAAAGCGATTCATCCCAAAAAGCGCAGATTAAACGTGGGAAAGCACTACAACCTGCCATTCAACGTAGTATTGCAGGCCCAAGTGTTCTGGCAAAACTTATCTATGATAAATTTGTCCAATACTTACCTCTTTATCGTCAGGTAAAGGAATGGGAACGTCATGGCTTACATACGAATGAAAAAAACCTTTCAAACTGGGTCATTCGCGCAGCGGGGGATTGGTTATTACCTGTTTACGAACAAATGAAATCAATCATGATGGCGAAATCAGTTTTACATGTCGATGAAACATATGCACAAATTATTAAGCGTTCGTATGGAAAGTCCGGTCAATCGAATGCCTACAATTGGGTTTACCGAAGTGTGCCGAGCCAAGGTCCCGTGATTATTCTATTTCAGAGTTCGTTATCACGAGCTCGGTCTGTCCTTGAAGATTTTACGAAAGGTTATACTGGCACAATTGTTTGTGATGGTTATTCTGCTTACGGCAAACTAGAAGGTGTAACCTCGCCAATTGTTGGGCACATGTTCGTCGTTATTGGTTGAAGGCGGATAGTAAAAACGGGCAAATCGGCGTAAAATATTGCGATGATTTATATCGACTTGAACGTAAGTTTAAGCACATGTCTCTAGGGAAACGTCGAAAACAACGTAAAAAGCATTCGAAACCAATCGTTGAAAAGTTTCTGGATTGGGTTGAAAAATCGCCGTTCTACGGAAAAAATGCGCTTGCAAAGGCTGCGGAATATACACTTAATCGAGTGAATGGTCTGAAAGCATTCTTGAATGATGGACGTATTGAAATCGATAATAATCTAGCTGAAAATGCCATTCATCCCAACGTCATAGGGAGAAAAAATTGGCTTTTCTCTGTCAGTGAAGCAGGTGCAAAAGCAAGCGCCATCTGCTTGAGCATCGCAGAAATAGCCAAAGCAAATGGTGTGGACTTCTATCAATACCTGATGAAGTTAATGACGGATCTACCGAATCTGGATATCCAACGAAACCTAGAAATTTTAAATCAGTACATGCCTTGGTCAAAAAACATCCAAGCTGCATGTGGAAAATAAAATAGCCGTATATCTGATAAAAAATCAATGATATACGGCTAATCGTGATGCGTACCGAGAAGGTGCGCCTATTTTTTTTATAATTCGGGCTTACATTATGGTCAAACGTCCTTAGATAAAGAAGGAACACTTCACAATGATAGCAGAATTAAAGTGCCATTTATGATGAAATGGAAATATATACCTGATATTCATTCTGATGAAATAATAGAAACAGTTGATATATTACCAACTAGTTTGAAGTATTCAAATCATGAAATTCTAAAGGATATAGATGGGAAGTTTACCTAAGACATTGGGAGACACAATATCTAGAGATTTTGCTTTTACGCGAATTATTCATCCAGATCAACCATATAGGGGAATAATTACGGAAAATGACTTTACATTTATTCTTGAAACTAAGAAGAATGTAGAGAAAGACTTAACTGTTTCATTTATTGATTAGTGAAAAAAATAATATTGATTACTAGAATGAATTTTACAGAAAGGTATCAATAGATGAAGAATCTACATTTTGTTCTTTTGTAAAAAATATAATTAAGAAAGACAGTGTAATTCTTGATATTGGATGTGGATCTGGAAGAGATACTCGTTCTTTTGCAAAGAATGGAATTCAGGTATATGGAATTGATAGATTGGTAGAGGCGATTAATACAATGAAAATGTAAAAACATTAGTAATATTGAATTTATAAACATAGATATTGCTGATGAACTTAGATTGCAGAAGTTTATTGATGATGTTTCAGTTGATGCAAAAAAATGCAAAGAATCTTATTATATAGTAGATTTTTCTTTCATTCTATAAATAAGGAACAGAAGCAATCTTGCTTAATGTGCTGTCAAAAAGTTTGCAATCTGATGATTTAATCATGTTAGAGTATAGAACAATTGAAGATAAAATAATTGATAAAATTAATTAGAAAACCATGTTTTGGATTGAAGTATATAAGTGAGAGAAAGATTATATAGTAAATAAAGTTGATGAATTAAACGAATAAATAGAGGCCTTGAACTCGGATATATCGACTGAATTCGAGTTTTTTTTGCTATATAAATAATAGAGGTCTGATGAAAAAAGTTTAAAAAAATTAGCATGTAACCAACCAACACATTTTAGTTTAATTAAAAACGTGAAACAATACAAAATACTTCCGATAATAAGTATAAGTAAAAGAAATGATAAGGAGGTTGAGTAGAATGCGTATCGAAGCGCAAGGCCAATCAATGGATGCAATCACCGCTAAAAAAAATAAGAATGTAGTAAGTGGCCAGGATAGTATAAAAATCAAGGCTACATCTGAACCTGTTTCGCAACCAGTAGTAGAAAAGGAAACTATTGTTGGTGAAGAGAAGGAAATTTCAAAAGAAAAGCTACAACAAGCTGTTCAAGCAGTGAATGATTTCCTTGAAATAAATCATAGTTCTTCGAAATTTAAGTATCATGAAGGATTGGAGCGTTATTATGTAACAATCGTGAATCGTGATACAGAAGAAGTTGTAAAAGAAATTCCACCGAAAAAATTGTTAGATGCATTTTATGAAATGCAAAAATTGCTCGGCATGATAGTAGATGAAAAAATTTAAGGATAATTGGAGGAAAAAGAGATGGTAAATAGAATTGGCGGTTTAGCCTCAGGTATGGATATCGATAGTATTGTAGCAAAATTGATGTCTGCGGAGCGCGCACCATTATACAAAATGCAACAAAAGAAGACTATATATGAATGGCAACGTGATGCATATCGTGGCGTGAATACAAAAATTAAAGCATTTGATCAGTACTTATTCGATAACTTTAGGCTTTCAAGTAACTTCGTCAAAAAGTCCTCAACTATAACTGGCTCAAATACCGATAAAGTATCGATTACGGCGGGTACTAATGCATCTGGTTCATTAAATATACAAGGTGTGAACTCTTTGGCCTCAGCTGCTAAATCGGGTGCGAAGACAGCGGAACAAACTACTTACCGTAATGCAACAGACACAGATGTACTAGCGAATATAGGTATGTCACAAGGGAATTTTAACATTACGGTTGATGGAACCAGCCATAATATTGAGATTAATGGATCTACTAAAGTGTCAGATCTTGTAGATCAATTAGTAAATGCAGGTTTCGATAAGGCAAGTTATGATGAGAAAACAGGAAAGTTCTCTCTAGGTTCTATTGGAGAAAAAAAGGTAGAAGTAGATGATGCAAACAGTGCAGCCTTTTTAAGAGATCAGTTAGGTTTTGGGACATCATATACATCTTCAGTATTAAAAGCAACAGACCCTAATGACAACACTCTAGAAGTACCAGCAAGAAATTCAACTAAACTAAGTGATTTAGGTTTTTCTGGAACGGGTACTATTAAATTTACAGTGAATGGGGAAGAGAAAACTGTAGATTATGATGCAAATGATCCAAGTCAGACTATTGGAAAGTTAGTAACGGATTTAAATGCTCAAGGTATAGCGGCTTCGTTTAATGAAAAAACAGGAAAGTTTAGTATGAATTCGAAAGATGGTAAGCCGATACAATTTGATGATGGAAATCGTGGAGATTTGGCTAAGCTTGGTATCCATCAAACAATGGGGGGGGGCTCTAAAGGGTTTAATCAAGTAGAAATTGCTACACACGGTGGTCCTTCTGTAACACCTACAGGTAGCATTTCTCTGCAACACTTAGGTCTTTTAACTGATGGTAAATTCAAATTAAGTGCAGTTCAAGCAGATGGAAAGATGAAAGATACGATTGTTGAGTATAAAGCAACGGATACAATAGATTCCCTTATGAAGAAAATTAATAGTTCCGGTGCTGGTGTGACAGCAATGTTCTCAAATGGCAAAATGTCTATTTCTGCGAATAATACCGGGACAAATAAAGATGGGGCTACTGCTGATATTCAATTAAGTACGGTTAAAACAGTCGATGAGAATAACATCGAAACTCATGATGAATCAGGCCTTGAATTATTCAAACAGCTTGGTTTTAATACAACGGGTACAGTAGGGCCAACAGGTGAAACTAAAGTTGACTTATCAGGGTTAGGATCAAACGCTAAGTATAAAGTGAATGATTTAATAATGGAAAGTCAATCAAATACTGTGAATATTGAAGGTTACACAATAAATTTAACTGGTACCTTCAATGCGGATTTAGATGCTGCAACAGATGGTGTAACTGTTACCTCTACTAACGATACTGATGCGATGATGACGAAAATCAAAGAGTTTGTAACAACTTATAACGCTCTTATAACAGACTTGAATGGTTCTTTAAAAGAGACAAAATATAAGAGCTATTTACCGCTGACAACTGAGCAAAAAGAAGGTATGTCAGAAAGTGAGATTAAGATGTGGGAAGAGAAGGCTAAGAGCGGTCTTTTAAGAAATGACTCACTTGTACGAGAAGGCATATCTACAATGCGTGCGAATTTTGTGGGTTCAGTAGGCGGTTTAAGCGATAGCATGATAGATTCATTAGCTGAAATTGGTATTACAACATCTAAGGACTATACTGACGGTGGTAAGTTAGTTATTGATGAAAGTAAACTTAGTGCTGCTTTAAAAAAGGATTCAGACCAAGTATCGAATATCTTTATACAAAAAGGTAATGCGAACGATACTGTTACAGATCCTAATACAGGACAATCTAAAACGGTTGACACAAGAGGGATTGTAGATCGATTAAGAGATTCGATTAAGAGTTTTGAATTAAAAATTCAGAAAAAAGCCGGACGTGCAACAATGACGAACGACGGCCAATACAATATTGGGAAAAGTATGGTTGATTTAGATACGCGTATAGAGAGATTACAAACTCGTTTAGTACGTGTAGAAGAACGTTATTGGAAGCAATTCACAGCTATGGAACAAGCGATTAATAAAGCAAATTCCCAATCAGGCTATTTATCTCAATTTGGCGGACAAGGCTAGTAATTAGCAAAGTAGGAGAATGTTATGCAACTAATAGATCAATTATTGCAGGTATCAGCTAATTTATTCAAATTTTTAGGTGACATCCCAATAGGTGAAGATCGTGATGAGTATATCGATAATATCAACAATATGTTGGACAAGCGTGGCAAAATTATTGAAAAATTGGTTCAGGAAGGCTTTCATTTCGATGAGCAGAACCGCATTCATCGAACGTTGCTCGAATTAGATAATGGTATTAAACAACGATTGGCTGTTGTCATGGACGCTGTAAAGCAGGATATGGCAAACCTACAAAAAACGAAAAAAAGTGAAGAACAATACTTTAATCCATATGGCAATGTACGTACAATGGACGGAATGTATTATGACAAAAAGAATTAACAAATACCTATTAGCTTTTCTTCGATAAATGGTTTAAAATAGTAAATAAGTAACCTTTAAAAGGAGTTGTCCTTTATTGGCAGCAAATTTAACAGCCCAAAACGCGTACAAGCAAAACAGTGTCACTACTGCGTCACCTGGTGAGCTTACGTTAATGCTTTATAATGGATGTTTAAAGTTTTTGCACAAAGCAAAACATGCAATACAAGAAAAAGATGTCCAAGAAAAAAATACAAATCTACTAAAGGCCCAAGCCATCATTAGCGAGCTTATGGCAACACTCAATATGGATATAGAGGTGTCAAAGAATATGTTTGCCCTCTATGAATATATGAATCGCCGTTTAGTAGAGGCCAATATTCAAAATGATGTAGCTACTATTGAAGAAGTTGAAGGTTTGGTGACGGAATTCCGCGATACTTGGAAAGAAGTTATCCGCATTAATCGACAACAACAATTCGGAAATGGCAATAGCGGACAAATTTAAGAAAAATAGAGACCATCATTAATTGATGGTCTCTTTTGTTATATGAAGAAAGGTCTGAACTTAGAACATATTCATAAAAAAGCGCTATAATTTCTAAAGCCTTTCAATGATAGACAGAGGCATAAGCCCAAATAGTCATAATTTAGTTCATAAAACGGTAAAATATGTTACTTATTCCCTCTGGATGTAAATCGGGCATTCGTGTCATAATCAAGCTAAATAAATGTTTGGAAAAGTATTGGAGTGGGAAAATGGTATTTAAGCGGCAAGAAGGCTTTCGGTTTAAATTCGAGGAGCCTGTTAAAATGACTTTTGCGATATATGAAGACGGCAGAGTCAATAATTCACAAACTGCGATGGCGGACTTGCTCGATGTGAGTCCAAGAGGTTTAAAGATGTACACTGAAGTGGATTTAGGGGTGAACCCGCCACCTCTTGATTTACGTTTTATTCTTGATACAAGAGAAATACGAGCTTATGGTGAGATCATTTGGAGTCGTCCGTTTGCCAGCGGTAAGTACTATGGTGTGTATTTCAATAATCAAGGAACGCTTGAAGACTTTATTGTCGAAGAGTTGAAGTCTCGCCGTAAAAAAGAAGCAGCTGAGGCAAAAATGAAGAAAATCGATTCTTAAAATTTATTGTGAAAAAAGGAATTTTTTTAGAGGAATTTCACACACTTGTGTAGAAATATAAAGTATAGCAGTTATAAAGGAGGAGTTTGCATGTTAAACTTTAACATTCGCGGTGAAAATATTGAGGTAACTCCAGCTATTCGAGAGTATGTTGAGAACAAAGTTGAGAAAGTTGAGCGTTATTTTAACGAAGACGTTAATGCCAACGCCAACGTAAATTTAAAGGTATATAATGACAAGCAAACAAAAGTGGAAGTGACAATTCCAATGAAAAATTTAACGCTACGTGCAGAAGAGCGTCATAATGACATGTACGCAGCGATTGACTTAATTGTTGATAAATTAGAACGTCAAATTCGTAAACATAAAACGAAGGTAAACCGTAAATTCCGTGAGCGTGAAGGAGCAGGTATTTATTTTGCTACATCTCAGGCTACAATAGATACAACAACAGATGAAGACGAATACTCAATTGTTCGTACAAAACAATTCGATTTAAAACCGATGGATCAAGAAGAAGCGGTTTTACAGATGAATATGCTAGGGCATGATTTCTATATCTTTACGGATGCCGAATCAAACGGCACAAATATCGTCTACAAACGTAGAGATGGTAAATATGGCTTGATTGAAACAACATAATATATGTAAGGCTCTCGCAAGTGCGAGAGTCTTTTTTTTTGTGCTTTTGGCACGCAATAGAGAGACTGTTTGCATGAAGATGTTAGACAATGGTAAAATGAAAGTTGAGACTATATAGGAAGTGAAAAAATTCATGGCAAACCTATTAAATAAATTATTTGATTTCAATAAACGTGAGTTAAAAAAATTAGAAAAAATCGCTGACCAAGTAGAGGGGTTCGCTTCTCAAATGGAACAGCTTTCAGATGATCAACTACAAGCGAAAACAGAAGAGTTTAAACAACGTTACACGGATGGCGAAAATTTAGAGTCGATTCGAGCCGAAGCGTTTGCTGTTAGTCGTGAAGCATCGAAACGTGTTCTAGGCATGTATCCATTCCGCGTGCAAATTATGGGTGCGGCTTCACTGGATGAGGGTAATATTTCGGAGATGAAAACCGGTGAAGGTAAAACATTGACAGCTACGATGGCCGTTTACCTCAATGCGCTTACTGGTAAGGGTGTGCATGTTGTAACAGTCAATGAATATTTAGCAAGTCGTGATGCTGCGGAAATGGGCGAACTGTATAACTTCTTAGGGCTTTCAGTTGGTTTAAACTTGAACAGCTTATCGAAAGAAGAGAAGCGTGCGGCTTATGAGGCAGATATTACGTATAGCACGAACAATGAGCTAGGCTTCGACTATTTACGTGATAATATGGTGCTTTACAAAGAAGAACGTGTACAGCGTCCACTGCATTATGCTGTCATCGATGAGGTGGACTCCATTTTAATCGATGAAGCACGAACGCCATTAATTATTTCGGGTCAGGCTGGTAAATCAGCACAATTGTACAAGCAGTCTAATGCATTCGTACGTATGTTAAGTGCAGATACAGATTACACATATGAAGAGTCCACAAAGGGTGTTACGTTAACGGATGCAGGTGTGGAAAAAGCTGAAAAGGCATTCGGCATCGACAATCTGTTCGATTTAACTCATGTGCGTTTAAATCATGCCATTAACCAATCGTTAAAGGCACATGTCAGCATGCATAATGATGTTGACTATGTGGTTCAAGAGGGCGAAATCGTCATCGTTGACGGCTTTACAGGTCGTTTAATGAAAGGTCGACGTTATTCTGACGGTCTGCACCAGGCAATTGAGGCCAAAGAGGGCGTTGAGATTCAAAACGAATCGATGACAATGGCGACAATTACGTTCCAAAACTACTTCCGTATGTATCAAAAGCTTGCAGGTATGACTGGTACAGCAAAAACAGAGGAAGAGGAATTCCGTAATATTTACAATATGAGTGTTATCGCGATTCCAACGAATAAACCAATTGCACGTGATGACCGTGCGGATTTAATTTTCGCTTCAATGGAAGGGAAATATAAAGCCGTAGCTGCGGATATTGCAGAGCGCCATAAAGCTGGACAACCAGTTCTTGTTGGTACTGTTGCGATTGAAACATCAGAAATTATTTCCAACTTATTAAATAAACATAAAATTCCACATAACGTATTAAATGCGAAAAACCATGAGCGCGAGGCAGAAATTATTGCAAATGCCGGTGAACAAGGTGCGGTAACCATTGCGACGAATATGGCTGGTCGTGGTACAGATATTAAACCAGGTGAAGGCGTAATGGAAATCGGTGGATTAGCGGTAATCGGTACAGAGCGTCATGAATCTCGCCGTATCGATAATCAGTTACGTGGACGTTCTGGTCGTCAAGGGAATCCAGGGGTTACCCAATTCTACTTGTCACTTGAAGATGATTTAATGCGTCGTTTTGGCTCTGATAACATGAAGTCAATGATGATGAAGTTAGGTATGGACGATTCTCAGCCACTGCAATCAAAAGTTGTTTCAAAGGCTGTTGAATCTGCACAAAAACGTGTTGAAGGAAATAACTTCGATGCACGTAAACGTTTATTACAATATGATGATGTTTTACGTCAGCAACGTGAGATTATTTATAAAGAGCGTTATGATGTCTTAGAAACAGAAAATATGCGTGTGCTTGTAGAGTCGATGATTCAAGAAACAATCGACAATATCGTGGGACTGTATACGCAAGGTGAGCAAAAGGACTGGAACTTAAAAGCAATTGAGGATTTCGTAGCTGCAAACCTATTAGAAGAAGGTAATTTAAAAGCTGCGGATTTACAAGGTAAATCTACCGAAGAAATTATTGCATTTATCTCGGACGCTGTGCATATTCGCTATGATGAAAAAGAAGCGGAGCTTACACCAGAACGTATGCGCGAGTTTGAAAAGGTTATTTTATTGCGTTCAATTGATACGAAGTGGATTGATCATATTGACGCGATGGATCAGCTACGTCAAGGTATTCATTTACGTGCATACGGCCAAAATGATCCACTACGCGAATATCAACAAGAAGGCTTTGCTATGTTTGAGGATATGGTCGCTTCAATTCGTGAAGATGTAGCAAAATATGCGATGAAAGCAGAAATTCGTAGTAACCTAGAACGTGAAGAGGTTGCAAAAGGTCAGGCTGTTAATCCGAAAGAAGATGGCTCGCCGGCACCGAAAAAGCAACCTGTGCGCAAGGCTGAAGATATCGGTCGTAACGATTTATGTCCATGTGGTAGTGGTAAGAAGTTTAAAAATTGCCATGGTGCAGGTCAATAAGTAATATCTCCAGAAAAGATCATTTCAACATGACGTTGAAATGGTCTTTTTTCGTTTCCTAATTTGATTAAACAAATTACCCGCTTTTAGGTAAAAAAAGGAGAAAAAAGTCAGAATTGATAGACAATTCGGTGTCATCCGTATACAATAACTGTAACAATAGGTATTTAGTTCAATTAATTTGTATTGATTATTACATTCGAACTAACTTTTTATCAGTGGAATTGACTAGTCAAATTGATATATCAAAAGTATTTAACATATATGAAAGTACTTTTTTGTAGAAAAGGGGTGATTCATGTGTAGAAAATTAGAAAACCTCGAGTAATGATGTCCTGCCAGACTTACTCGAGGAGATACATTGGAGTATACCAATATATTCAGTATATTCCTTTTTTATTGAAAATATAAAGTGAAGATTTAAGGAGGTTTAGCATTGCATTATAATAGTGAAGATATCATGAGTCGTGAAACAATGCTGTATATGCCTGAGTATGATTCCTTTGGAAATTTGTGTACGCGTGTAATTGAACGGGATTATCAATATGTATCAAAATTAACGCCAACGCAATTAATGGACTTTAATCTACGATATTATGGATCAAGTTTACGAGGGGCTTTTGATGGATCAAAAATGATTCTAGGTAAGCTCAATAAGAATCCAATTGTTGTGCATGAACGTTTTAATATATTATGGTTTCCAAGTAAGTCGCCCTTACATCCAGATTGTATTTGGTTTGCCGTACATCAAATAGATGATTTTACAGCAGTTGATAAAAAGCAGACAAAAGTGATTTTTATGAATGGTAAGGAAATGATTGTTGATGTAAGTGCAAAGTCATTTGAATATCGAATTCAAAGAGCTTTTTTATTGAAATATAAATTAGAGAAACGAACGAAGCATTTACTTGTCAAACATGACCGTGTTAAAGTATTTCAACGAATGAGGAATCGCCCCTTGCTAGAAGAAGAAGCAAAGAAAGATGAAAATTAGAAGGATTTTTTGACACATACTATCACAGAACTTGTGAAATAGTATGTGTTTCTTCTGTTGTTTAAAATGGTGTTGTGCTGAAAAAAGTATGTTTTCCGAAATAAAAACGCTATAATAGAAAGATACGGATTTGCGTGTAGAAATCCATAAAAAATGTTCGGAGGATTTAACGATGATAGAATTAGCAGATGTACGTAACGCATTAGACAATACAGCCAAAAAATTGGCGGACTTTAGGGGGTCTCTTTGACTTAGAAAACAAAGAGGCACGTATTCAGGAATTAGATGAAATGATGCTAGAGCCAGGCTTTTGGGATGATCAGCAAGGGGCACAAGTGGTCATTAATGAAGGAAACGGCTTAAAAGCGATCGTAAATGAATATAAAGAATTAGTAGACACACATGAAAACTTAGATATGACATTAGAATTATTGCGCGAAGAACCGGATGAGGAATTACAAGAGGAGCTAGGCAAAGAGCTTGTGGAATTCCAACAAAAGATGGCAGATTTCGAGTTGCAACTATTACTGAGCGGTCCATATGATCAAAATAATGCGATTTTAGAGCTTCATCCGGGTGCTGGTGGAACGGAATCACAGGATTGGGGTTCTATGCTGCTGCGTATGTATAATCGTTGGGCTGAAAAACGTGGCTTTAAGGTCGAAACAGTCGATTATTTGCCAGGTGATGAAGCAGGGATTAAATCCGTGACATTATCGATTAAGGGGCACAATGCGTATGGTTACTTACAGTCTGAAAAGGGTGTGCACCGTTTAGTACGTATTTCACCGTTCGATTCTTCAGGTCGTCGTCATACATCATTCGTATCATGTGATGTAATGCCAGAATTTGATGATAATATTGAAGTTGATATTCGTACAGAGGATTTAAAAATTGATACGTACCGTGCAACAGGTGCTGGTGGTCAGCATATTAATACGACGGATTCAGCCGTTCGTATTACGCATATTCCTACTGGTACAGTCGTGCAATGTCAGGCAGAGCGTTCACAGATTAAAAACCGTGAAAAGGCAATGACGATGTTAAAAGGAAAGCTATATCAATTAGAAATTGATAAGCAGCAAGCACAACTGGATGAAATTCGTGGTGAGCAAAAGGAAATTGGCTGGGGCTCGCAAATTCGTTCATATGTATTCCATCCCTATTCTATGGTGAAGGATCATCGTACAAGTGAAGAAACAGGTAATGTAGGCGCGGTGATGGATGGTGATTTAGATCCATTCATTAATGCATACTTACGTTCAAGAATTGGATAATGAAAATACCTCAGAAGCACTGTGCTCCTGAGGTATTTTTTATGGATTGGTTATGGATGACATTAACGTCTGTTACACTTCAAGTGGCTGACGCCCTATCATTGTTAAAATGGTGGATGGTACGGGGCATCATGGCTAAGCTGCTTACGTTCATCCATATAATGTTTATAGAGCATAGAGGCATTGACAAATTGTTTGCTAATGGAAGCATATTTAATGGGAAATTCAATGCTTATGTCATTTTTCAGTATGACGATACAACCGATTTTACTAGGTATAATATTTGAAATAGCATGGAGTCCTATCCATGTATTGTGTATAGAATTTGGCGAATAGGTTGGTAGAAAAATACAAGGAAAGCCATAATCATAGGCGACGACAATCGGTAGTTTATGTTGATTGCCAAAAAAACGTTTGGCAGAATACTTTGCTGCCTCATAGGTTGTACCTAGTGATAGGCAAGATTTTCGCAATACATGCATCGGCTTGCGTGTGACAATAAGTTCGTTATGCTTATCAATCACTCTTGTGAAAATTTTGGACTCATGTTGAATCGGCTGTAACAAATACGTATTGAATGACATTAAATAACCATTAACATAGTTTCTTGACATATATGTAGTGCCCCCTTTTCCTATTTATTAGCTGTAGTTTATAACACAAAATAACATTCAGGAAATATAGATAACGAGCAAAAATCATAGATAAAACAGGCAATTTCTTAGAAGAAATACGTTAATAATCACTAGGGATTTACCAAATTAAACTGATTTTCATTTCTTAAGCATTGCATTTTAGTTTCAATTTTCTTATAATTTAGAAAAGGATCGAGGTGAGATCGTTGGATAAATATTATTCGTATACAGATTTTCTAAAAGCCGTTGGTCACTCAAAAAAAGTTGATGAGGCAGAGAAATTATTGAACGAGATTTATTTAGATTTATTTTTAAATCGTATCCAGCGTATGCATCGTGAGGAGAAGCTCATGGTTCTGATAGATAGAGCACTCGACGAAAAAGATGAAGTAGCATTTCATCTATACGCAACTGAACTAGAAGCACTGCACCAAGTAGTAAGTGAATAATATGATACGAACCCGCTCTCCAATAATTGGAGGGCGGATTTTTTATTATTAACTTGAAGTCATTTTGCTATCGGGAGCTAATTTGCTTAAATTACGGGTAATAAAATAATGTTCGCGGTTTTTGCAGTGCTTATTGCGAGTATGCTAATTGGATATGAAATCAAACCGCGGGTATTTGAGAATCCGGGTATATTCCCTCCATTACGCGGGTAAACAAGCAGCATTCGCGGGTATTCCATCAATCACCGCGGGTATTCCAACCCACACCACGGCTACCATGATGAATTCAGGGAGTAATTTCCATCGAAAACGTCAATGATAGAAAGATAATACGAAAGAGAAGAATTCTAAAATAAAAAAACAAACATTCGTTCGTTAAATGTTCGATATTTTCATACTGCTATGCTAAAATAAATGTACAAATTGGAAGGAAAGGACGGGGACATGTGTGCAAGAATTTGATTTACAAGCGCCATATCAGCCTAGTGGGGATCAGCCACAGGCAATCGTAGAATTAGTGGAGGGCGTACACGCAGGTAAACGTCATCAAACATTGCTTGGTGCAACAGGGACAGGTAAAACGTTTACGATTTCTAATGTGATTCAGCAGGTGAAGAAACCGACGCTTATTATGGCCCATAATAAAACGCTTGCTGGTCAATTATATAGTGAATTTAAAGAGTTTTTCCCAAATAATGCAGTTGAATATTTTGTCAGTTATTATGATTACTTTCAGCCAGAGGCCTATGTACCGCAAACAGATACGTACATCGAGAAAGATTCCAGCATAAATGATGAAATCGATAAATTACGTCACTCTGCGACATCTGCACTTTTTGAGCGTGATGATGTCATTATTATTGCATCCGTGTCCTGCATTTACGGATTAGGTTCTCCTCAAGAATATCGAGAAATGGTCGTGTCAATTCGTACCGGCATGGAAATTGAGCGCAATCAGTTGCTACGAAAACTTGTTGATGTGCAGTATGAGCGTAATGATGTGAGCTTTACACGTGGGACTTTCCGTGTCCGTGGTGATGTTGTAGAAATTTTCCCAGCATCGCGCGATGAACATTGTATACGAGTTGAATTTTTCGGTGATGAGATTGACCGTATTCGTGAGGTCAATGCGTTGACTGGTGAAATTTTAGCGGACCGTGATCATGTAGCTATTTTCCCTGCGTCCCACTTCGTTACACGTGAAGAGAAAATGATTAAAGCCATTGAAAATATTGAAAAAGAACTAGAAGAACGACTTACTCTATTACGAGCAGAGGATAAGCTACTAGAGGCACAACGCTTAGAGCAGCGAACACGCTATGATTTAGAAATGATGAAGGAAATGGGCTTTTGCTCAGGTATCGAAAACTATTCCCGTCATTTAACATTACGTGAAGCTGGGGCAACACCTTACACTTTAATGGACTACTTTCCAGAGGATTTTTTACTTGTAGTAGATGAAAGCCATGTAACACTACCACAAGTACGAGGTATGTATAATGGCGACCAAGCGCGCAAGGGTGTACTTGTAGAGCATGGCTTCCGTTTGCCGTCTGCACTGGATAACAGACCACTTCGTTTTGAAGAATTTGATGCAAAAGTAAAGCAAGCGATTTTTGTTTCAGCAACGCCTGGTCCATATGAAATTGAACATACACCAGTGATGGCTGAGCAAATTATTCGTCCGACGGGTCTGTTAGATCCATTGATTGAGGTACGTCCGATAGAAGGACAAATTGATAATTTAATCGATGAAATTCAAGAGCGCATTACCCGTAATGAGCGTGTACTTGTGACAACATTAACGAAAAAAATGTCGGAAGATTTATCAGCTTATCTGAAGGAAATGGGCTTAAAAGTGGAATACTTACATTCAGAGATTAAGACGCTTGAACGTATAGAAATTATCCGTGAGCTACGGAAGGGCACATATGATGTACTTATCGGCATTAATCTGTTACGTGAAGGTCTGGATATTCCTGAAGTATCACTTGTGGCAATTTTAGATGCAGATAAGGAAGGATTTTTACGTTCAGAACGCTCATTGATTCAAACAATTGGGCGTGCGGCTCGTAATGCCAATGGACATGTTATTATGTACGCCGATAACATGACAGATTCTATGAAAAAGGCCATTGGTGAAACGAAGCGTCGTCGAACACTACAAATGGCGTACAACGAGGAACATGGTATTACACCGAAGACGATTGTCAAGAAAATTCCTGACATAATCCGTGCGACACAGGTAGCAGAAGAAGAAGAATCATATGTGACAAAGGCAACAAAAGGTAAGAAGTTGACGAAGGTAGAGAAAGAGAAATTACTTGCTACACTTGAAATAGAAATGAAGGAAGCAGCCAAAGCACTTGATTTCGAACGTGCAGCTGAACTGCGAGATACTATTTTTGAATTGAAGACAGAAGGGTGATCGGACTTGTGAAAAATACAGAAATCGTCGTGCAGGGCGCACGTGCACATAATTTGAAAAATATTAACGTCACGATTCCACGTGATCAATTAGTTGTGTTAACGGGTTTATCGGGCTCAGGAAAATCTTCGTTAGCCTTTGACACGATTTATGCAGAGGGACAGCGTCGTTATGTCGAATCATTGTCTGCTTATGCTCGCCAGTTCCTTGGGCAGATGGACAAACCAGATGTGGATGCGATTGAAGGACTTTCACCTGCCATATCAATTGATCAAAAAACGACGAGTCGAAATCCTCGTTCAACTGTTGGCACAGTAACGGAAATATATGATTATTTGCGCTTACTTTATGCGCGTGTAGGCAAACCAATTTGTCCGAATCACGGCATTGAAATTACATCCCAAACAATTGAGCAAATGGTCGATCGACTACTAGTGTATCCAGAACGTACGAAAATGCAGTTACTTGCGCCAATGGTTTCAGGGCGCAAGGGAACGCATGTAAAGCTGCTAGAAGATTTGAAGAAGCAAGGCTTTGTACGAGTACGTATTGATGGTGAATTACGTGATTTAGATGATGCAATCGATCTTGATAAAAACAAAAAGCATTCAATTGAAGTTGTCGTGGACCGTGTCGTTGTAAAAGAAGGTATTGCCGCACGACTTAGTGATTCGCTCGAGACGGCACTTCGGTTAGCAGAAGGACGTGTGCTAGTTGATGTGATGGAGCATGAAGAATTACTATTTAGTGAGCATCACGCCTGCCCATTATGTGGTTTCTCGATTGGTGAGCTTGAACCGCGTATGTTTTCATTTAACAGTCCATTTGGGGCATGTACGAGTTGTGATGGTTTAGGTACAACCCAAGAGGTAGACCTTGAACTAATTGTGCCAGATTGGGATCGTTCATTATTAGAACATGCGATTGCACCTTGGGAACCGACAAGCTCACAATACTATCCACAGTTATTAAAGGCAGTATGTGACCATTATGATATTGCGATGGATGTGCCAGTGAAAGATCTGCCGAAAGAGAAGATGGATAAGATTTTATTTGGCTCGGGTAAGGATAAAGTTCATTTCCACTATGAAAATGAGTTTGGCAATGTACGTGACCAAATGATTGAGTTTGAAGGTGTTGTGCATAATGTAGAGCGTCGATTTAAAGAGACAACTTCCGATTATGTACGTGAGCAAATGGAAAAATATATGGCACAACAAAACTGTCCATCTTGTAAAGGCTATCGCTTAAAACCGGAGACTTTAGCTGTGAAAATTGCTGACAAGCATATTGGGGAAGTAACAACGTATTCAATTCAGGATGCAGATACTTTTTTCAAAGAGCTGGATTTATCTGAAAAAGATATGCAAATTGCTCGACTTGTCTTGCGTGAAATAGAAGAACGTCTTGGTTTCTTAGTCAATGTCGGTTTAGATTATTTAACGCTTAGTCGTGCGGCTGGAACACTTTCTGGTGGGGAAGCACAACGAATTCGCTTAGCGACGCAAATTGGTTCTCGGTTAACGGGTGTACTTTATATTTTGGATGAGCCGTCGATCGGTTTACATCAACGAGACAATGACCGTCTTATTAGTACGCTACAAAATATGCGAGATATTGGCAATACATTAATTGTTGTTGAGCATGATGAAGATACAATGTTGGCTGCGGATTATCTGATTGATGTAGGACCTGGTGCTGGTGTCCATGGTGGTGAAATTGTTGCAGCAGGAACACCACAGGAAGTAATGGACAATCCTAAGTCGTTAACGGGACAATATTTAAGTGGGAAAAAGTTTATTCCACTACCAATTGAGCGTCGTAAACCAGATGGTCGTAAGCTTTCTATTAAGGGAGCAAAAGAAAATAATCTACAAAATGTTAAAGTAGATATACCATTAGGTCTATTTGTCGCAGTGACAGGTGTTTCAGGCTCTGGTAAATCAACACTTATTAATGAAATTTTATATAAATCGTTGGCTCAAAAGCTTAACCGTTCAAAGATAAAGCCAGGTGAACATAAAGAAGTAGCGGGTATGGAGGAACTAGAAAAAGTTATCGATATTGACCAGTCCCCAATTGGTCGGACACCACGTTCAAACCCTGCCACTTATACAGGCGTATTCGATGATATTCGAGATGTTTTTGCGACAACGAATGAGGCCAAAGTACGCGGCTATAAAAAAGGTCGTTTTAGCTTTAACGTGAAAGGTGGTCGCTGTGAGGCTTGTCGTGGAGACGGTATTATTAAAATCGAAATGCATTTCTTGCCAGATGTATATGTACCGTGTGAGATCTGTCATGGTAAGCGCTATAACCGAGAAACGCTTGAAGTGAAATATAAAGATAAAAGTATTGCGGATATTTTAGATATGACAATTGAAAATGCGGTCGTGTTCTTTGAAAATATTCCAAAAATCCAGCGCAAATTACAGACGATTGTGGATGTTGGGTTAGGTTATATGAAACTAGGCCAACCTGCGACGACATTATCTGGTGGTGAGGCACAACGTGTGAAGCTAGCTTCAGAGCTACATCGTCGTTCCACTGGTAAATCATTCTATATTTTAGATGAGCCGACAACAGGTTTACATGCCGACGATATTGCACGTTTACTAATTGTCTTGCAACGACTTGTAGAAAATGGTGACTCGGTGCTGGTCATTGAACACAATTTGGATGTTATTAAAACAGCCGATTTCATTATCGATTTAGGGCCAGAAGGTGGCGACAAAGGTGGGACAATCGTCGCTACAGGTACACCAGAAGAAGTAGTAGAAGTAAAGGGCTCCTATACAGGGAAATATTTAAAGCCAATTTTAGTGCGTGATCGTATGCGGATGGACACAGTTTTAGCACAAGCATCCAAATAAAATGTTCGATACGGTGCTAGCTGGCGCTTATATGCGCTGATGAAATAGAATATTTACAAAAAAATTCACGACATTTACACGGCATAGAGAACCATAAGCCTGCACAGATATTTAGTATCTTTGAGGCTTGTGGAACCCCGTGGAAGATAGGTGAATTTTTTTTACATTTTAAAGCCATACTTTTTTCATTATTGAGATGAAACCTTTCATAAAATGAGACGTATAAATAGTATAACGAACTGAGGGAGGCTTTAAGATTTATGCACAATGAACGTCAACGAATTTTAGAACTTGTGGAAAAAGGGATTATTTCAGCGCAAGAGGCGATTACATTATTAGAAGCATTAGAGCAACCTAGCAAGTCCACTCAAAATGTTATGAATGATGTGTTGAACAAAGAACAACAATCTTCTACAGAAAAAGAGTCTATATTTAATGAAGCGCCAAAAGAGGAGCAAAAGAAGGATACAGATTTCACGAAATATTTCCAAGATGAAATGCAAGATTTTCGTAAAGATTTATCCCAAATCGGTTCACTCTTTATGGACATGATGAATACGGCGGTAAAAAAGGTGAAGGAATTTGATGTGTCCTCTCCATTTGGTGATAAGTTTGAATTTACACATACCGAAGAGTTTGAAGCTGCCAATGTACAAAATGTCATCGTCGAATTACCAAATGGCAATTTTTCATTAGAGCCTGGTGAAGGAGATAAATTCCAAGTTATTTGTAAAGTGAAGGCACCTCTTATTAATGAGAGCGAAGAAGAAACACGCGCTCATTTCCTAGAGCAATTTGTCGTGAAAGAAGATGTAGATTCACTACGAATTTTAAGTCAATTAAAACTTGTACAGGTAAATGTGAAAGTACTTATGCCTAAGGAAAAGTTAGAAAAATTGTCTGTGCGTTTGATGAACGGTAGTGTAACTTTGCAAGATACGGAACTAGAGCAATTGAAAGTAAAGACTTTAAATGGTGTCATTAAAGGTTCTAAGCTAAGTTTTACAAAAGCAGAGGTTGATTCCTCAAACGGTTCAATCGAATTAACAGATGTGCGCGGTAAAGATTTAGAAGCTGAAACTTTAAATGGTCGCGTCTATTTAGATGGTGCATTGGATGAAGTAGAAGCAAAGTCCGTAAATGGACATGTTGTAGTGACGACTTGCTCAAGTAATTCATCAAAAATCAAAGCACAAACTGTTGCTGGAGCTGTTGAATTATATGTGCCTCGCACGATGTCATTAAGCGGTAAAATTGTGACGAATTTTGGTAAAGTAGATGTTGGTATTCAAGATGTTTCAAAAATGGAATCCCAGGATCAGTTTTTATCAAAAGTAGTACGCTTCGACAAAGAAGTAGACAATGCAAACCGTTTATTTATCGAAGGCGAATCTAAAACGGGTGCAGTTTTGGTACGTTATACAACTACAGACGAGCAAGAATTATAAAAAGATAAAGCATTCAGGCTACGAAATAACATAGCTTGAGATTGACGACAAAAGGTATTCGGAATAATCACATTCTGAATACCTTTTGAAATTTCATCAGAAATAGTAGTGACAAATAGCCCTATAAACGACAGTAGTACGCTATGAGCAACTGTTTTCCGCCATTTTTGGACTTATGACATAAATGATCGGCTTCTTCCCGATGATGCGCCCAAATAGGACGTCAATGATTTTCCGATGATGTTACTCGTTGTACATGGAGCCAATAACGGACAACTTGCGCATTGAGGTGGATTGGATTTATACTGTCTTCTTCTACCTTCTTTCGTTGACGTTAAATAGGATACACTAGTTGATTGGAGCGCAGGCGGCGACTTCTGCGGGAATAGCATGAGGTGAAGGCCCCGCAGGAGCGTAGCGACGAGGAGACTGAAGCCGTGCCCGAAAAGCGTCAGCCGTAGCGGGAATCAACGGGTTCATATAGATACTTCTATTTGAAAAGAAAAAATACTGTGACAAAATCAATTTTTTGAGTTTGTCTACAGTATGAGACAATGAAATAACATAGCTTGAATGCTTTTTGACGTTGGTATTGCCTACGTTGCATATACATAAAACAGGGATCGACTTACATACTTTTGAAGCGATCCCTGTTTATTTTTGCTGTCATTTTATAATACACTAGTATAATCTTTGACAATATAATATTTAAATAGAAGCAACTTCCAAGGAATGAAATGAAACTGTAATAAAAAAACATAGATTGAGTGCTATAATAGAAAAAGAAATACATCTTACATGTGTAAGAGGTTTAGGTGGTTTAAATATGATAGAAATGAAAAATGTGACAAAGAAGTACCCGAATGGTGTCGTTGCGACAAATGGCCTTTCGGTTAACATAAAGCAAGGTGAATTTGTCTATGTTGTGGGGCCCAGTGGTGCAGGTAAATCGACATTTATCAAATTGATGTATCGTGAGGAAAAAGCAACTTCAGGCGAAATTACTGTAAACGGCATCGACTTAGGAACATTGAAAAATAAAAAAGTACCTTTCCTGCGCCGACAACTTGGTGTTGTTTTCCAGGATTTCAAATTACTTCCTCGTCTAAATGTCTATGAAAATGTGGCATTTGCTTTAGAGGTAATTGAAGAGGAACCAGCAGAGATTCGTCGTCGTGTTATGGAAGTACTTGAGCTGGTAGGACTGAAACATAAGGCGAGAATGTTCCCGAATGAACTTTCAGGTGGGGAACAGCAACGTGTTTCCATTGCGCGTTCCATTGTTAATGTACCGAAAGTGGTAATTGCAGATGAACCAACTGGGAACCTAGATCCAGAGACATCTTGGGAGATTATGAATTTATTTGAAGAAATTAATGCACGGGGTACAACGATCGTGATGGCGACCCATAACCGCGAGATTGTGAATACGATTCGCCGCCGGGTAATTGCGATTGAAGGCGGAATGATTGTCCGTGATGAACACGGAGGTGATTACGGCTATGAAATTTAATACGATAAAACGTCACTTTCGAGAAAGTATAAAATCACTTGGTCGTAATAGTTGGATGACAATTGCTTCAGTCAGTGCAGTAACCGTTACTTTGATACTTGTAGGCGTATTTGCACTGATTATGATGAACTTAAACAAAGTAGCCTCAGATTTAGAAAATGATGTTGAAATCAAAGTTTTAATCGATGAAACAGCAGATGAAGCTGCTGAAAAAGAGCTACAGACAAAAATTGAAAAACTGCCCGATGTCGAGGAGATGACGTATTCGACAAAGGAAAATGAGTTAACGAAATTAGTAAAAGATTTTGGCGATGACTTCAAGTTATTTGAGCAAAGTAACCCATTACGCAATGTAATTTATGTCAAGGCAACAGATCCACAGCAAACAGCAACCGTTGCAAAGGCAATTGACAAATATGACTATACATATGACGTAATGTATGGTGAAGGTAAAGTAGAAAAACTTTTCAACTTCCTAAATATTAGTCGTAATGTAGGACTGGTGTTAATTTTAGGGTTATTATTTACAGCCATTTTCCTAATTTCCAATACCATTCGAATAACAATTATTGCACGTCGTGATGAAATTGAAATTATGAAACTTGTTGGGGCAACGAATTCATTTGTACGAATTCCATTTTTATTAGAAGGTATGTGGCTTGGAATTTTAGGGTCTATTATTCCAATTGCGGTTGTCGCAACCCTTTACCACAATGTATATAAAATTATTGCACCACGTTTAAAAGGGGAGCTCGTTCAATTACTCGATTTCTCACCACTAGTGTACCAGGTAAGCGGTCTACTGTTACTTATTGGTGTGCTGATCGGTATTTGGGGAAGTTTCATGTCAGTTCGTAAGTTTTTAAAAATTTAACTTGACTCAAAATGTAAGTCGTATTTTTTAGTTCATTGAATCGTCAACCACAACTACATTACGCCTTAAGTGAAATATAGATATTAATAGTCGAAGGGGAGTTCGATCGGTGAAAAGTATGGCAAAAAACTCTATAAAAACATTTGCAGCAGTGACTGCACTATTCCTTTTTATCCAAACTCCATCAGCGTATGCAACTAGTTTATCGGATTTAAAAGATGAGAAAAAACAAGTCGAAACAAAGAAAAATGAATTAAATTCTTCAATCAGTAATAAGACAAGTGCTATTAGTGTGAATGAAGAAAAACAACAAAAATTATTAGATCAAATTCAATCGTTAAACGCTGAAATCGACAAAACAAATAGTAATATAAAAAATGTATTAGCGGATATTCAAACGACAAACGCAGAGATTAAAGCATTAGAAGAATCTATCAACGAGCTAATGCGTAAAATTGAAGAGCGCGATGTATTATTACAGGATCGTG
The DNA here is from genome assembly GCF_000392615.1 of Lysinibacillus sphaericus OT4b.31. Taxonomy (GTDB): domain Bacteria; phylum Bacillota; class Bacilli; order Bacillales_A; family Planococcaceae; genus Lysinibacillus; species Lysinibacillus sphaericus_B. Next base: position 1,214,656 of record NZ_KB933398.1, read on the forward strand.
CGCGCGCGATTCAAGCGGGTGGTTCGGTCAGCTATATAGATGTTTTACTTGGTTCCAATAGCTTTGTCGATTTCATCGACCGCTTCTCAGCTGTCAATGCATTGCTTGAAGCAGATCGTCAAATCATACGTGACCAAAAAGCAGATAAAGAAACATTAGAAGAACAAAAGCAAGCTTTGGAAAACAAGCGACAAAAGCTTGAAGACAACAAAGCAGAGCTTGAGCGTCTAAAATCATCATTAGATGGACAAAAAGCACAGAAAAATACTTTAGTCGATCAATTAGAAAAAGAACAAGAAAAGCTAAAATCTGAAAAAGTATTACTTGAAAAAGAATATTCTGAGGCGCTTGATATCAGTGCAGAATTACAACAGCAAATCATTGCAGAACAAAATCGTTTAGCAGAAGTGGCACGCCAACAAGAAGCAAAACGTAAAGCGGCAGCAGCCGCAGCAGCAGCAGCAGCAGCAAATTCAGGTGGCTCTTCTGGCTCTTCCACAGTCAATGCACCACAATCTAATGGTACATGGATTAAACCAACAAATGGCCGTTTAACATCCCCATACGGTTGGCGCAATATTGGTGCTGGTCCAGAATTCCACTATGGAGTGGACCTTGCTAACAAAACAGGCACACCGATTTGGGCAGCTGCTGACGGTGTCGTATCATATGCAGCACCGCTTAGCTCGTATGGTAATGTCGTAATTCTTACGCATTCTATCAACGGTCAAATTTATACAACCGTATATGCACATTTAAATTCGTTCAACGTGAGTGTTGGAACAGAAGTGACACAAGGGCAGCAAATTGCAGCGATGGGAAGTACTGGTCGTTCAACCGGTCCTCACTTACACTTTGAGGTGCATATTGGTTCTTGGCAGGGACAAGCAGTTGGTAGTGTAAATCCACTGAAATATATTCCTTTATAACAATAACGAAAGCTACACATTAGAATGTTAGCTTTAGACTGACGACAAAAGGTATTCGGAAATGAACACATTCCGAATACCTTTTGAAATTTTATCAGAAATATTCGTTACAAATAGCCCCTATTAACGAGAGTAGTAGTACGCTACAATACTTAGCTAGCTTCTTCAAATTTATGGCAGGCAATACACGTTCAATCGTTCTTCTCGACGTGCATAGAATTTGTTTCATGTCACTTTGATGACGAAATGATCTGCTTCTTCCACATGATGCGCCCAAATAGGACGTTCAATGATTTTCCAATGTCAGCATGTCTAATTAATTCTCGTTTATTATTTATATTTTCCGTTGTCATATCTATCACCTCCATCATTTATTAACGTACACTAGTTGATTGGAGCGCAGGCGGCGACTTCTGCGGGAATCGCATGAGTTGAAGGCACCGCAGGAGCTTAGCGACGAGGAGACTGAAGTCATGCCCGCGAAAAGCGTCCGCCGTAGTGGAAATCAACGACTTCATTTAGATACTTCAAACTCAATTTCTGAGTTATCGGAATGGTTGCTCGATAAATTATAAAAAGTTCTCGATAAATGGTGAAATTTATTCGATAAAAAGCAATATTTAAGCGATAACATACATAAGGCAATAGACGCTATGATATGATACAGGGGTATATACGTGGTAGGGTATTTATCAAATGCTTTGCTCAAAAAATAAGCTGGATTTGATTGTTTTAGAAGGTTTTTTGAACACACTGTGAAATTATAGTGTTGAAAAAAGATTGTATGCTATGCTAAAACTATCTATTTGTCATGGAGGGTTTGTAGGGTGGTCAATACAGAGTGGTTTTCGATTCGTACACTAACATTACCAGCAACGGCTATCGCTTTATTGGCCGCATTTTTCGTTGTATGGCTTGTTTTACGTATGCAATTCTCAAAGCGATGGTCGGGGGTATATGCAGACGCAATCTTTACTTTTATTCTCGTCTGGAAATTCAGCCTAATTGTGACGGATTTTAAAGCAGTACTTGCACAACCATTAACACTTCTTTATTTTAATGGAGGAACATTTGGCATTTATTTAGGTGTTATTACTGTATTGGTTCAGCTTTTGTGGAAGCGACAAAAGTTACAATTTGATGCAGAAGGAGTAATGGCGAGCATTTGGGCAGTTATCTTAACGCAATCTATTTATCAATGGTTCGTGGTAATATTAAATGATAATTCATTTAATAGTGAAGTTATTACGTTAATAGTGCTAAGTATACTAACGCTTTTCATACTATGGAAAATAACAGCCCTTCAAAGTGCCTTAATCATTTACACAGCTGGGTATCTACTTGTTGCTACGATTCAGCCACAAGGATTATGGCAACCAGCTGTTGGCGTGAGCGTCCTATTACTGATGTTAGGCCTAGGAATTCAACGAATAGGGGGAAAAAAATGAAAAAAAACATTGGGTTGCTTATTGTCGTGTTGTTAGTGGTCGCGATGATTGGTACATACGTCAAACAGCAAATTGATAAAGACCGTGAAATTGATGCGGCTTCACTAGGAAAAGAAACAGAGCAACGAGAAATTGGATTAAAAAAAGGGGACACACCACCTGATTTCACATTAACCAATTTAGATGGGGAAGAGGTCACTTTAAGCGACCTGCGTGGAAAAAAAGTGGTGCTTAATTTCTGGGCTACATGGTGTCCGCCTTGTAAGGCAGAAATGCCACATATGCAAAATTATTATGACCAATATGCCAAAAAGGAAAATGTAGAAATTTTGGCTGTTAATTTAACATCGGCGGAACGAGATGTTACCGAAGATGCTAAAATTGATACAATCACTACGTTCAGGGATAGTTATGAATTAACATTTCCAATCTTACTTGATAAGGACAATGATGCTGGCATTGATTATCAAGTTATAACAATTCCTACAACCTATTTTATTGACTCAAATGGATATATACAGCGTACCATTCAAGGACCAATGGATATGGATATGCTAACGAACTATGTAGAAGCACTAGACTAATAAACTATAGAGGATGTCTCAAAAGGATAATATCTTTTGGGACATCTTTTAGTTTAAAAAGACCGCCGGAACAATAACGTTTGATGTCATTATTATCTAGTCTTTCGAAGCCGTTTTACTATCGCTCAAGAAAATAAAAGTTGCCACAAATGATTTTGAGGCAGCTTTATTTTGTATGTTTGAAAAAAAACATTCATACAGTAAAGAGACGGAGGAGGGAAGGTTTGCGCAAAATTACGGCAGGTGTCGGCGTACTTATCAGTAGTTTATTGGTAGGTAGTGGATTTTACTTTGACTGGTTTAATGGTGCGGAGAAAAAGGAGCAAGTTACAGAGGTCGAATCGATTAATGAAGCAATGCATTTAATTGAGGAACAATCCGTGTATAGTACAAAAAAGGATGCATTAGTAGAGGGGGCTCTGCGTGGCATGGCAGATGCGATAAAAGACCCTTATAGCACCTATTATTCGAAGGATGAGGCCGAGCAACATCGACAAATGCTAGCTGAGGAAAGGGTCGGCATTGGAATTGAACTATCGGAAAACAAAGGGAAATTTATAGTGGTGTCCCCTGTTCGTTCGTCCCCTGCAGAAAAAGCAGGAATGCGTTCTCTCGATGAAATTGTACAAGTTGATGGCGTACGAGTAGATGGTAAGACGATGAGTGAATTAATGCAATTAATTCAAGGTGAAAAAGGTACAAAGCTTACCATAGTGGTCTATCGTCCAAGTGAAGATAAGCATATTAAAATGACCATGGAGCGAGCGGCAATTTCCAATAAAACTGTAGCAAGTGAAGTAGTGATGGTAGAAGATACTGCGATTGGCTATGTAGAAATCTCGCTATTTGGTGAGAAAACGGCCAATGAATGGGTTGCAGAAACGAGTAAATTACTACGCAAAGATATAGAGGGGCTTGTTGTTGATGTACGTGATAATCCGGGGGGTTATTTACATAGCGTGGCAGCGCTACTAAGTACGGTGTTAGAAAATGGTAAGGTGTTTGCGTATATGCAAAATGCTGAAGGTGCTATGGAACCATTAAAGACAGAATCGAAAAGCTTTGACGAAAAATATTTGCAGACGATGAATACAATACCGATTGTTATTTTACAAAATCAGGGAAGTGCATCAGCAAGTGAGGTACTAAGCGGAGCCTTAAAAAGCTGGGATCGTGCTTCAATTGTCGGGGTGAAAAGTTTTGGTAAAGGTACAGTACAGGAATCTTGGGCTCTTTCAAATGGGGGCGAACTTAAATTATCAACGAATAAATGGCTGACACCCAAACGTGAATGGATTCATGGGCAAGGCATTGAAGCTGGTTTAGTCATAGAACAAAATGAATTATTTGCACTGCAATTGCATCCATTAACAGGGCAATTTAAAGTAGGGGATATGAGTGAAGAAATTGCTTATACACAAAAAGCCTTACAAAAGCTAGGTTATCAGATTGTTCGTCTAGACGGTTATTTAGATGAAGCAACAGACGAAGCGGTAAAGCTTTACCGTAAGCAGAAGAAGTTACCGAAATCAGACGACGATGTTTATATGGATACAGCCTTTTTCAATAGCCTGAATGAAACGTTAAAAAACTATAAAGAGGATCGCACAAATGATTTACAATTCCAGATGGCAACAAGCTTTTTATTGCATAACATTGAACAATAGCCACTATACATCTAGTAAATATGACGGGAATACAAAGCTTTCTACTAGTTTGTACTACGCAAGAGAGTGGTCCTTTGATACAATGAATTCATAGTAATCGAGATAGAAATGGCGGGTGTCTGTATGGCGAGTAGTATTTTAATAGAATTTGTAACAGCGATTGGCCGCTTTTTACTGAACCCAGTACTATATATAGCAATTTTATTCGCTATTTTATTAGGATATAGTCGCGTGAAGCAGGAGCGTAAATTTTTTAATAGACGTATTATTTGGGGCTGGACAGAGTTAATAGGGCAATGGAAACGTGGATGGCCTTATGCACTAATCATTTCAATTATAAGTGTTGGGGTGGGTTTGACCGTACCAAAAACATTTTTACTTGTGTTGGTTGCATTCTCTACACTGGCGCTCTTGCTGTTTTTCATTAATTCACTGTCACCAATTTATACAATGGGGTTCGCAACACTAGCAACATGGGCTATGTATCATTATAATTGGTCGTTTTCATGGTGGAAAGTTTCGTTAGTAGGTACAGATTTATTTGAAGGCGCGATTGTAACAATCACTATTATAACTGGATTGTGTGTGATTGCTGAAGGTATGCTGATTCGTCGAACTTCAACAATGGTGACTACACCACGTGTTGAAAAAACGAAGCGCGGTATGCAGGCTATTGTGTATCGCACGAGAAACATTTGGGTACTACCAATATTCTTTATAATGCCTGGAGATATGATTTCGTCAGTCTTTCCATACTGGCCACAATTCACATTGGGAGAAAGGTCTTTTGCATTTATCCTATTTCCTGTAGTAATCGGATTTGCTAAGCTTTCAAGAAAAGAATTGCCCGTTTTACAATTACCGAAAATTGGCCGTTCCGTATTATTATTAGGGCAACTGATATTAATAGGAGGACTTGCATCATTCATCGAGCCACTCATAGGCTTTATAACGCTTGCAGTAGGCGTAATCATTCGTCTTATTATTGCAATATACTATGCGATGCAGGACAAGACGGAAATTTATGCGGTTGCACCGAGTTCTAAAGGGGCAGTTATTGCGGCAGTTTTACCGCATTCACCAGCAGAGAAAATGGGTTTACTTGCAGGGGAATGTATTCGGAAAGTAAATGGCCACCCAATCTACACAGAAAGCGAATTATATGAGGCTTTACAATTAAATGCTGCTCATTGTCGATTAGAGGTACTTGATCGTAACAATGAAATCCGACTAACACAGCATGTAATTTACAGCAATGATCATTATCGTATTGGATTATTGTTAGCGGAGCAGAGGGATGTATGATCGATGTTTTTGGAAAAATGATGTTGGCATTATTTGTACCTGCATTATTAGTGTTATTGTTTACACGAATTACGTATAATCGCTACGTGGCCCTTTTATTAGCAATTGCTCTCATTGCCGCATCGGTTTATGCAGGTTATACTTCGCCACCAATTATTTTCGTAGTAGATGCTTTTTCGTTAACAGTAGGTTTTTGGCTCGCAAGTCGCATGCAAAAAAAATAGGCTCATCACCAAAAGTTGGGGATGACATTTGTTAAAACGTATGTCATTTATACCGCATTAACTAGGTGGTGGATAAACTGACCGTAAAACCCCGACTGATTGAAGTTTCACTTTATATTAGTTGATTGGAGTGGAGGCTGGGCGACTCCTTGGGGATCAGTCACAGATGAGACCCTGGAGCGAGCCACGTAGAGGAACGAAGGCTAAAAGCATCACGTCCTGTGATAACGCCTTCGTGACCAACATCCTATTGCCCTAAGCGGCTCATCGGACGCCCACAGGAAAGCGCCCAGCCGGACGGAATCAACCCCACGGTATGGTGATGAGCCAAAATAAGGTACTTAGCAGACAAAAATCTGCCAAGTACCTTTTTACATGAAGAATCTTACCGCTGCCATAATAACAACCCCTACAACAACCGTAATGGACAAACTTTTTGTGACAAGTGCAATAATAAGTGTTGGCACAAATGTAATAAATACAGGCCAATCGAGTGTAACGAAACTTTTGCTTTCAGTGTCTAGCAAATTTTCGAAGACAAGGGCACTTAAAATACAAACAGGAATGAAGCTAAGCCATTTTAATACAACCTCAGGCAACTTCACACTGCGTACGAACATAAATGGAATAATACGTGGCAGCCAGGTTACTAGCGCACAACCGATAATAAGCCACACCATTGAAGCTGTTGTTGTCATTTATCTGTCACCACCCCAATTGTTGCTACAATGATTGTTGCTAGAAGCACAGCAACGTGAGAAGGTACTATATAGGATAAGCCATACATACAAACAGCCATATATCCAATTAACATCAAGTAGTGCATAATCTTCGTTTTGTTGACACTACTAAGCTGTAGAACAAGTAAAGCGACAAACATGCCAATCAATGCAAAGTCTAGGCCCCATTTTTCAGGATTTGCTACCCATTGCCCTAAAAAGGCACCCGTTACACAGGACAAAATCCAAAATAAATAGGCGGTTATATTTAAGCCATCCATCCATTTTCCATATAACTTGCCGTTTTGCATTTGTTTTGTGACAGCCACACCAAATGTTTCATCAGTTAATAAAGTACCAAATCCAACATTTCGTAACATAGAATAACGTGTAAAATGGGGCGCTAAAGTTAAACTCATTAATAAATGGCGTAAATTTACGACAAATATGGTTACAATGATGGCAGAGGCAGGACTACTTGTTAACAGCAAGGCACAAAAAATAAATTGTGCAGAACCAGCATAAACGAGTATTGTTAATAGTGCGATTTCAAGTACAGACAAGCCTGAAGCGGAACCTACAACACCGAAAGCAAGTCCTATACTAATATAGCCGAGTAAGGTAGGAACACAGTCCTTGACACCTTGGAAAAAGCTGTTGTCTGTTGAGATTGTGGGTTTATCGTGAAGTTCTGTCGTACTTGTCATAAATAGATCATCCTTTCGAAAAAAATTCCATGTATACTAATAATGGAATGGTGAAATAATTTGATAGTTCTGATATGTCTATTAAAGTATACATATGTCTTATAAAATAAACAATAGGAAATGGTGAGTTAAGTTGGAACAAATGAGTCGAAATTTAGCTTTTCAACTAAAAAAAATACGGCAACAAAGAAGTTTGAGCCTAGACGATGTTGCCAAAGCAACGGGGGTTAGTAAGGCGCAACTTGCCCAAATTGAAAAAGGTGAATCCAACCCAACTGTATCAACTATTTGGAAAATAGCTGCGGGCTTACGAATTTCATTTTCTTCACTATTGCAACCTCCGACTGCCCATTTTATGAAATTTAGTAGTAAAGATGCGCCACATGTCGATGAGGATGAAGGACGCTATCGCGTGTACTCCATTATTCCTTACGACCCAGAGCGAGGCTGGGAGTTCTACAAGATTGAAATGGAACCAGGAGCTTGCAGTAGGAGTGAAGCGCACACAGAAGGGGTAGAGGAAACAGTAACAGTTATCCAAGGACAAGCTATTATTTCTGCTGGAGAAATGCATGAACAATTAGTAGAAGGGGATACACTGGTATTCTCGGGGCATCAACTACACGAATATAAAAATACGTCGGAAGAACTGACAATTTTACATTTAATTTTGCAATACAAATAGAGGTGTCTATATTGAATGAATGGTTTACTGTAGAAAATATTGAGCATGTTGCAGCCGAATATCGAACATTTGGTCCGCTGATTGGTTTGTTATTGCCCTTTATAGAGGCATTCTTACCATTTTTACCATTGGTCGTGTTTGTTGTAGCAAATGCAAGTGCGTTTGGCTTATGGTTAGGTTTTTTAATGTCGTGGCTTGGCTCAGTGGCCGGCTCGTATGTAGTTTTTTTGCTCGTCCGTCATTTTGGTAAGCATCCAAAGCTCCGTTTTGTAACGGGCAGTAAAAAGGTAGAAAAACTGATTCAATGGGTAGATATGAATGGGATTAGCCCGTTGTTTGTATTGCTGTGTTTTCCTTTTACACCTTCTGTTATTGTCAATATAGTAGCCGGATTATCTCACATTCATAAAAAGTTTTACTTAGTAGTGCTGTTAGCAGGTAAATTCGTCATGATTTTAGGAATGAGTGTGCTTGGCTATGATTTGAAATCGTTATTGACAAGTCCTGTACGATTAATAATTGCTGGAGTTGCGATTATTGTGCTATGGTGGATTGGAAAGCTGATTGAGAAGCGATTGAATGCTCGTGTGGAAAGAGATTTGAAGCAAATGCGAAAATTGCCGAAAAATGATAACCATGCCAGTTGAATATACACATCTAGGCCCTTGTATCATGTAAAATGGTAGAAGGGACTTTTTTAATTTTAATAATATAGCCTTAAATCGGTGTCATGAACATTGAAGCGACAGCTATATAAAAACCAAGACATCGTTAATTTTTATCATAAAGCAGGGGGAAAAGTGAATGACATTGCGTATTGTTTCAGGGCGTGCTGGTACAGGAAAATCAGCGTTTATTCATAAGGAGATTGTTGAGCAGTTAACTACAGATCCGTTAGGGTATCCGATTTTTATTATTGTACCTGACCAAATGTCTTATACAACGGAGTATGAGCTCACGAATAAGCATGGCTTACAGGGGTTAATTCGGGCGCAAGTTATGACCTTTAAACGTTTGGCATGGCTCGTACTACAGGAAACAGGTGGTATTGCTCGTAAAGAGGTAAACGGCTACGGCTATCGGATGCTCATTCGCAAACTACTAGAGGAGCAAAAAAATGAATTCTCGTTATTTCGACAAGCTGCAGGGAAGCGGGGCTTTACGGAGGAAATTGAAACATTACTACGTGAATTTAGCCGCTATAGTGTGAATAGTACAGTGTTGTCTGAAGTGGCTACGTCTTTAAAGGCCATTGACGCACCGAATACATTACAGGCAAAAACCAATGACCTGCAAATTGTATTACAGGCTTTAGAGGATCGACTTGGCACGACTTATGTCGATAGTGAAGGGTATTATCCAATTTTAACGGAACAACTGAAACATTCAGAGACAATGAATCAAGCAACGATTTATATAGATGGCTTTACAGCATTTACGGTAAGAGAGTTAGAGCTTGTGAAGGAACTGCTCAAGGTGACAAAGCACGTAACAGTTGTGCTACCCTTTGACCATATTGAGGAAGCGAAAGATGAGCAGGCACTATTTAATGAAGCAGCGACAACAAATCAACGCCTACTTGACATTGCACAAGAGGAAGGGATTGAGGTCGAAGCACCATTGCATTTTATTAAAACGCATCGTTTCCACTCCGAAGATTTGCGTCACGTGGAAGCAGGATTTACAGATATGGTACCACATACGAAAAAAACACATGGAGATGTAATGGTCTTAGAGGCTTCAAATCGTCGTACTGAAGTCCATGCCATTGCCCGGGAAATAACAAAATTGACAAGGCAGGAAGGCTACCGTTACAAGGACATTGTTCTGCTTTATCGACAGGCCGATGTATATGATCCATTGATTTCAGCAATTTTCCAGCAATATGATATTCCGATATTTACGAATACCAAAAAGACAATGCTGCATCATCCTTTGATTGAATTTAGTCGTTCAGCTTTAGAGGTTGTCACATCTAATTGGAAATACGAACCTATTTTTCGAAGTGTGAAAACAGATTTATTTTTCCCGTTATATGCTGAGCGAAGTGTGTGGCGTGAACGTGCGGATCGTTTAGAGAATTACTGTTTGGCACAGGGGATTTACGGCGAACGCTGGTTTGAAGAATCTCGCTGGTTTTATAAAAAATATCGAGGTCTTGAATTCCATTCGCGCATACAAACCGACGAAGAGCGTGCGATGCAGGCAGAAATCGAGGCAATTCGTGATGATATACGACAACCATTAAAAATTTTTCAAGACAAGCTAATACTAGCGAAAACAGGAAGAGAGGTTGCAACGGCATTATTTGAGCTGATTGAAGATGTCCAAGTATATGACAAGCTCCAGTCTATGAAGGACAAAGAACTAGACAGAGGAGATGCACTTGCTGCAAGTGAGCATAATCAAGCTTGGAATGAATGGGTTGTAGTGTTGGATCAGTTTGTTTACATGTTCGGCGAGCAGGAAATGTCTGTCGAAGAAGCAGCAAAGATTTTAGATGAAGGCTTTGATACTTTAGAATTTTCGCGTATACCCCCTACACTTGATGAGGTGATGGTGGCAACAGTCGATTTAGCACGATTATCAGACGTTAAGATTGCTTTTGTTGTCGGCATGAATGATGGCATTTACCCAACAAGATTGGATTATGAAGGCTTACTGTCCGATACTGAACGAGAATGGTTCACTCAGATTGGCTATGAACTTGCACCAACTTCAAAAAACCGTTTATTGCAGGAGAATTTCCTATTATATCGCGCGTTGACAACACCTTCGGACAAGCTATATATGACTTATCCAACGGCAGATGAAGAAGGCAAGGCATTATTATCATCGTTGTATATCAAAAAAATTATCGGCAATGACAAAACAGCAGGTCTATTAAGTGATGTAAGGGTCCAACGTGTCGTCATAGATCCAATAGAATTATTAGATGACAATGTGCTGCCTTATTTACGTCATCCTCGAACGGCATTAGCCCATTTAATGGTCCAACTACGTCAAGCTGAACATAGTCGTGAACTTGAACCAGAATGGCTAGCTTTACAGAAATTTTATGAGCAGGATCCGTACTGGTCATTAATATTAGAGCGAGTTATGCAACCAATCTCACATAAGAATGAAGCAGAGCCATTAGAAACGTATATCACCCAAGAGCTATACGGCAAACGATTAACATCGAGTGTGTCGCGAGTGGAGAAATATTTTCGCTGTCCATTTTCACATTTCACAACGTACGGCTTGCGTTTAGAGGAACGTGCTGAGTATCGATTAGAAACATTTGCAATGGGCGATTTATTCCACGAGGCATTAAAATGGATAACAGAGGAGACACATCGTCAACAGCTGTCATGGATTCGTTTAACAAGACAGCAAATTCAGCAGTTAGCTAGACAGGCTGTTGAACAAATTGTACCAGTATTTTCACATCAAATCTTATTGTCCAGTGCGCGTTACCGTTACATTCAGCGCAAGCTTATTCGTATTGTGGAACGCACAATGACCGCACTTACCCAGCATGCCAATGTCTCCCATTTTAAACCGATTGCCATTGAAGCATCATTTGGGCCAGGGCAACATGAACAGTTACCCGCGCTTGAAATTGATTTAGCAGGTGGAAAGAAAATGTTTATGCGGGGACGTATTGATAGGGTAGATAGTGCATCATTTGATGATCGCTCCTATTTACGGATTGTCGATTATAAGTCGTCCAGTCGGGATTTAGATTTAAACGAGGTGTATCATGGGTTGTCATTGCAAGTATTGACATATCTAGATGTAGCGATGGAAAATGCCTCATACTGGCTACCAGGAGATGCTGAACCAGCGGGCGTATTATATGTCCACGTCCACAATCCGATGTTAAAGCTCGATAAGGATTTGAGCCATAGTGAAATTGAGGAAGATCGTTTAAAGCAATACAAAATGAAGGGCCTTTTAACAGAAAATCCACAAGCGATTTTATCAATGGACGAACAGCTTGAAGAAGCTAGTGGACATTCACAAATTATCCCAGTCTATATGAAAAAAGACGGTACCCCGTCAGAATCTCAATCGCGTATTGTGCCTGTGAATGACATGAAAAATATCCAGCATTTTGTGCGTCGTAAGCATCAAGAGGCAGGAAATGGCATTTTAGCTGGTGACACGGCGATTAGTCCGTATAAATTAAAATCAAAAACGGCATGTGATTATTGTCAATTTGCATCTGTCTGTCAATTTGACACGTCTGATGGTAAGCAAAGTTATCGTCAGTTACCTCAGGCAAAGCCGATAGAGGTCGTAGAGAAAATTCGTAAGGAGTTGAATTAAGATGGTGCATCAAATACCAGTGAAGCCAGAGAATGTCACTTGGACAGACGCTCAATGGAATGCGATTTATGCAAGTGGACAGGATACACTTGTGTCAGCGGCAGCTGGTTCTGGCAAAACAGCGGTACTGATTAATCGCATGATTGAAAAAGTGGTAGCGAACGACAATCCTATCAATGTTGATGAACTGCTCGTCGTGACGTTTACAAATGCTTCCGCTGCTGAAATGCGTCATCGTATGGGTGAGGCATTAGAAAAGGCGATAACAGAAAATCCGACGTCACAACATTTGCGACGACAGTTAAGCTTGGTCAATAAGGCACAAATTTCGACGCTCCATTCTTTTTGTTTAGCCATTGTGAAACAATATGCGTACATGTTAGATATTGATCCGGGCTTCCGTATTGCGAATGAGGCAGAGATAGCATTACTTCGAGATGATATCTTGGCAGATGTGTTAGAAGCTGCATACGATGTTGAAGACGAAGCACAAGTCCAAGCAATCTATCGCCTTGTTGATAGTTTTACATCAGATCGTGATGATCAGGCTATTGAAACACTGATGAGCAAGCTTTATGATACATCTCGTGTTCATGCCGAGCCACAAAAATGGCTAAGCAGTCTACCACAGGCATATGAGCTAGCAGGTGATGTCACGATTGACGATTTAGAGTTATCCATTTATGTAAAACTAACTGTGAAACATAGCCTAGAGGAAGCTTTTGTCTTACTTTCTGAAATGCGTGCGATTACGTTGCAGCCAGAAGGACCTGCACCGTATGCTGAAACCGCAGAAATTGATTTTGCGATGATTCAAGAGGGAATTCGCATAAGTCGTGAAGGAACGTGGCAGGAATTATTTGATTACTTTTCGACCGTCAAGTGGTCGACATTAAAGCGAGTGGCGAAGGATGCTTTAGTCGATGTGGATTTACAAGAACTTGCCAAGAAAAAGCGTGATGCAGCCAAAAAAATTATAAATAAACTTAAAGAAACATACTTTGTGCGTACACCTGCACGGTTGCTTGAAGAAATTTGTCTCATGGCACCTACCATTGCCACATTGGTTGAGTTGACAAAAGTGTTTAGTGAGCAATTCCGTATGGCAAAGTTAGAACGGGGAATTATTGATTTTTCTGACTTAGAGCATTTTGCATTACAAATACTAGCAGAAAATGTAGATGGAACACTACAGCCATCTCCTGTTGCATTAGATTTAAAAAAACGTTTTAAAGAAGTGCTAGTCGATGAATATCAAGATACCAATATGTTACAAGAAACAATTTTACAACTAGTGAAAACCGGCGATGAGTTAGACGGCAATCTTTTTATGGTGGGTGACGTTAAGCAAAGTATTTACCGCTTCCGCCTAGCAGAGCCAAAACTCTTTATGAGGAAATATGGTGAGTTTATTGAGCAACCTGATGGGACAGGTATGCGCATTGATTTAAATGCTAATTTTCGTAGTCGCAAGGAAGTGCTGAACGCAACAAACTTTGTTTTTGCACAAATTATGGGAATACGTGTTGGAGAAATACATTATGATGAAAATGCCTCGTTAAAGCCTGCAGCACCATATGATGAAAAGGAAGTCCCGGTTGAGTTGGTTGTGTTACATCCACCGCTAGAAGAGGAAATCGACGACGAAGTAGAGGACCTAGTCAGCGAAGCATCTGAACTAGAAGAACTAAAGAAATCGCAGTATGAGGCGCGCTTTATAATTGAACGCATAAAGCAAATGATGGAAGACGGCACAACTGTATACGACACAAAAACGAAGTCAGAACGTCCGTTAAAATATAGTGATATTGTTATATTAATGCGCTCAATGACCTGGTCGACGGATTTAGTGGAGGAATTTAAACTTGCAGGCATTCCCCTCTATGCAGAATCATCAAAGGGCTACTTCGATGCGCTTGAGGTTATGATTATACTCAATACATTGAAGATAGTAGATAACCCCTATCAAGATATTCCTTTAGCCTCCGTATTACGTGCACCATTCGTTGGCTTAACGGAAAATGAGCTAGCGAAAATTCGTTTGGCAGAGTCCAAAGCGCCTTTTTATGACGCTTTGAGACAGTTCATTCGCAGTGAAGGTCATGGCGTGCAATCAACCACGTTTGAAAAGCTGCAACGTTTTATGCTGGCATTTGAAAATTGGCGTGATTTAGCACGTCGTGGTTCGCTGTCAGATTTAATTTGGAAGATTTACTTGGATACGCATTATTATGAAATGGTTGGGGCCATGCCTAATGGCAAGCAGCGTCAAGCGAATTTACGTGTCTTACATGACCGTGCATTAATGTATGAGAAAACGGCATTTCGAGGACTATTCCGCTTCTTGCGTTTTATTGACCGCATGCGCACACGCGGCGATGATTTAGGGACAGCTAAATCTATTGGTGAAAAGGATGACGTCGTGCGCCTTGTGACAATTCACTCATCCAAAGGACTTGAGTTCCCGGTCGTTTTTGCCGCTGGTATGGGCCGTCCATTTAATAAAATGGATTTCCACAATCCATATTTATTTGACCAAGATTTTGGACTTGCTGTTAAAGCGATTGATCCAGAAGATCGTATTACTTATACCTCGCTACCGTTTTTAGCGATGAAGGAGAAAAAAGAGCTTGAAATGCGCGCTGAGGAAATGCGTGTGCTGTATGTAGCCATGACACGTGCGAAGGAACGACTGATTTTAGTTGGCTCCGTAAAAAATTGGGAGAAAACGCTCGACAAGTGGCAGGACGCACAAACTTTGCCAGTAGATGAACCTTTGCAGGAATATTTACGTGCTCGTGCAAATAGTTATTTTGACTGGTTAGGACCTGCAGTGGCAAGACATGCAGATTTTGGCCCACTTTCTACAACGATGTATAAAGAGCGAGAGGATGCATCACATTGGTGGGTACGAGCTATCGAAACAAGTTGTTATATGTATGAGACATTCGCTCTCGAAGATGGAGCACAACACATGATAACAACATCAGAGGATACAGCATTGCTCACAGAAATTGCCACTCGCTTCCAGGCACAGTACCCTTTCCAAAGTTCTACAAAAAAACACTCGAAAACATCCGTTAGTGACATTAAACGCTTAGAAAATTTACAGCGTCAAGCAGAGCCTGAGTACTTTTTTACAGTACCAAATAAGCAACAATCTGCGCTTGCACCGAGACCAACCTTTTTACAGGAAAAACAGATGACTGGCGCAGAAATTGGCACAGCTGTCCACGCAGTCATGCAACATGTACCACAGTACGGTTTTACGAATTTGCAGGAGGTCGAAAGCTTTGTTGCTGATTTAGTGGCAAGACAGCTCTTAACAGAGGCTGAGGGTAAGGTCGTCCCATCTGTGAAAATTTTGAAGTTCTTTACAACAGACATTGGACAACGTTTTAAAAATGCGAAGCAACTTCGTAGGGAATTGCCGTTCACAATTAGTCGCGTGGATGAGGACGGTGATGCGCAAATCGTCCAAGGGATTATCGATTGCTTGTTCGAGGATGCAAACGGTGAATGGGTTTTGCTTGATTATAAGACCGACCGTATTCAATCCCATTTTGCGGAGGAACCAGCATTATCGAAGGAACTAGTAGGGCGCTATGGTGTACAATTACGCGTTTATAGTGAAGCGATTGAATCTATTTTGCATATAAAAGTGGGCGACAAAGTGTTGTACTTATTCGACATTGAAAAAGCATTACACGTATAAGGCAACCTTCCCAAGATAAAAACAGTCCATTATAAAAAAGTAATGGGCTGTTTTTTCACTATAGCGTAATATTAAGGGAAGTGTGTTTGAAAGAGGAGGCAATTTTGTGGATTTAAAACCAACAATGTTGCAAGAACGTATCGCAACATTAGATATTTTACGTGGGTTTAGCTTACTAGGTATTTTGCTCGTAAATATGTATGCCTTTTATTTGCCAATGCCACACATTGATTTGGGGTCGTGGTTTACGACACCTTCTGATATGGTTTGGCAACAAAATCTAGATATTTACGTTCAGAGTAGCATTTACCCATTGTTTGCTATGCTGTTTGGCTATGGTCTAGCCATGCAATGGCAGAAAGCACAAAGCCGTGAGCAAAACTTTTATGGTACGAGCTTACGACGATTAGTTGTATTATTTATGTTCGGTCTTGTGCATGCTGTACTGATTTGGTGGGGCGATATATTAATGACATATGCATTTTGTGGCGTCTTTTTATTGTTATTACTTCGTCTGCATCCCATGTGGTTATTGTCTATCGGAATAATTATTAACGGTTTCATGCATGTTTTTATGTTGTTTATAGTAGGCTATATAAACTTTAATACGAAAATCGATACGTATTTAAATATTACTGCGGTTGAAAAAGCGATAACTGCTTATGGTGCAGGTAATTGGTTAGATGCTTTTATGCAACGACTATCAGACCTATCCGTACAGGCTGGGGTTGGCATGTGGATTGCCTCATTATTTACCATTTTACCGTATATGCTTATTGGAGCGGCTGCTTCTAAATGGCATTTAGTAGAGCGTGCAAAGGAGCTAAAATGGCTCTGGCTGGCATTAGCGATAGCAGGACTGGCCATTGGTATTTTTGTGAAGAGCATGCCTATTCTCCACACTCGTACGTATTTACTGGACTATATAAAAGTGTATATGGGTGGGCCGATTTTGTCGGTTGGTTATATTGGATTGATTGTATTACTTTGCATGATTCCGCTTGTACCAAAGTTGCTTAGTCCATTTGCCAAAATTGGTCGCATGTCGTTAACTATGTACATATTACAATCCATTATTGGGACATGTTTATTTTATCAATTTGGATTTGGTTGGTATGGCAAGGTCAGTGTCGCAACAGGTGTGTTAATCGCAATCGGCATAATTGTTGTTCAAATGGTTTTAGCTGAAATCTGGCTATCAAAATGGAAGCAGGGTCCGTTAGAAGCAATTTGGCGTAAAATAACGTATAAAGTGAAGCCGGGGGACACCAATTAGTTACGATTTTTATGCAGTGAAAAAATGTTATCGCAAAATTAAGGTAATTTAGATCATATTGTTGTATCATGTAGAAAAAAGAAGGAGCTCTTAAATCATGAAAATTTTATCATTCAAATTAGGTGGACATGTAAGTTTTGGACCGAAAGTAAAAAAAGAAGAAGCAGTATGGGATGTACTCGCTATTCAAAATGAACTTCAAGTTCTCCCTTCTTTTTCAAATTCAATCGTCGATGGTATTGCTTTAGGCTTTGATTTTGTTGAACAGATTCGTAAATTAGTAGAAGCAGCTGAAAAATCAGAGCGCGCGGATAGCTTTAAACGTGAATTTACGGTGATTGAATGGTTATCGCCAATTCCTCGTACACCCAAAAATATTATGTGTATTGGTAAAAACTATAATGAGCATGCAAAAGAAATGGGCGCAGAAGCAGCTCCAACAGAGTTAATGGTATTTACAAAATCACCAACTGCTATCGCTGCTGACGGCCAAACGATAGCGATTCATGCAGACCTTTCATCTAAAATGGACTACGAAGGGGAGCTTGCAGTCGTGATTGGTAAACGAGGTAAAAATATTCCTAAAAACTTAGCATACGATTACGTGTTTGGCTACACAATCGCCAACGACATTACAGCACGTGATCTGCAAGATAAACATAAGCAATATTTCTTAGGCAAAAGCTTGGATGGAACTTGCCCACTTGGACCATATCTTGTCACAAAAGATGAAATTCCAAACCCACAAGACTTAACTGTCGTAACAAAAGTGAATGATGAAGTACGTCAAAACGGTACGACTAAAGATATGATGTTCTCAGTAGAAACATTAGTATCCATCCTATCTCAACACGTAACATTAGAGCCAGGAGATGTTATTTTAACAGGTACGCCAGCGGGTGTTGGTAAAGGCATGAACCCGCCACAATTTTTAAAAACGGGCGATACTGTCAAGGTATCTATCCAAGGAATTGGAACATTAGTGAACCATTTCGAATAATTATTCAAATCCGCGTGAGTCGATGCTCCGCGGATTTTTTAGTATATTTGGTGAACGCAATTGTAATATTTGAAACCATTTCCACCTCATGATAGGATAGAGTTTGATAGAAAAAGAATGAGGTGGGGACACAAATGGATTTTTTAACAAATACAACACATCTACACATTACGACATGGGTAGTGGGTCTCGTAATCTTTTTCATTGCAGCACTTAGCGGCAAGCAATCAAAAGGCTTACATATGGCATTACGATTATTTTACATTCTAATTATTATTTCTGGCGGGGCATTATTCATCCATACAATGGGCTATGGTCAAGGTATGCTATACGGCTTCAAATTTATCGCTGGTATTTTAGTCATCGGTATGATGGAAATGGTATTAGTTCGCCAAAAGAAAAACCAACCAACAGGCATGTTCTGGATCTTATTCGCAGTGTTTTTATTCATCACGCTGTTCTTAGGATTCAAACTACCAATGAACATTAATTTCCTTGCGTAATTGCTCGTAAAGGTCGTGAAGTTTTCGCTTCACGGCTTTTTAATTGTTTAAAAGGCAGGTACGTATCGCCCAATTTAGGTGGCAGATTGCCTGAGGGCGAGTGAAGAAAGCTCAGGTTAACCGAAGAAACGCTCAGGTAAAAAGAGACAATCGCTCGGTTCAACCGCGGTAACGCTCAGCTACAACTAACAACCGCTCCGGCGGGCCAATGTGGAGCTGAAATGAGCATCAAATAGAGCGTAGTTAGTGTTAGTTGTCGCTTATGACTGCTCACGTTAGACCGCGAAGAATACTAAAGTTGACACCTTTTTGCCGTAATTCATTTTGCAATTCGGGAAAATATTTTGAAATGATAGCGACGGTACTGTTTTATTTGGTAAAATGACGATGGATTGGTTTGAAAGAGAGGGAATAAAAGTGAAATTTAAGAAGTGGATAAGTGCGACAGCTGCTTCGCTTTTACTGGCGACTTCATTGTTTGGAGCATTACCAGTAGCACATGCAGATGAAGTACAAACAAGAACGATTGCACAAGAAAGCATCTATGATTTACTCGTTGACCGTTTCTTTAATGGCTCGGGCACTAACGATTTTGATACAAATACGCAAGACCCTTCGAAATTTGCTGGTGGTGACTTTACTGGGCTCCAAGATAAACTAAAATTTATCGGAGAGATGGGGTATACAATCGTCTCCATTGGGACAATTTTCTCTACAGACGTGTATGATGGCTCGATGCCAACAAGCTATACGACAATAGAAGAGCATTTTGGGACAGCAGAAGAATTCCAAAGTGCTATTGAGGCCTATAAAGCGAATAATATGTCGATCATGGTTGATTTTCCTCTAAACAATGTAAGCCCAAACCATGAGTGGGCAAAGGACGCAGTAAAACAGGACTGGATCGCCTCTACAAATAATGGTCAAGTACAATGGGATTTAACAAACAAAGATGTACAAAACGCCCTGATTGAGGCGGCAACAGAATTCGCCTCTACATATAATATTGGTGGTATTCGTTTAACAAATATTGCTGATGCTGATACAGCATTTATCAATGCGCTAATTGATGCGTTAAAAGGCACGAAAGATTCATTATATGTGATTGCAAATGAAGAAAGTGATGCGAATTTTGATGCGAACTTCTCACCTGTAACAGCAGATATTTACCGTAATATTTTTAAAAATGTTGATATGGATTCTTCCAAGCTAATGGAACCTTTTTCAAGCGACAAACCGACGCAAATTATGATTGATTCACTTCAAACACATCGTTTTACATTTGACTCTGCGTCTGAAAATATGTTCCCACCAACTCGACTAAAAATGGCGTTGGGTGCTCTATTTATGTTGCCAGGAATACCAGTTGTACAGTATGGCTCAGAAATTGCAATGAACGGGGAAGCGAAACCCGATACTCATCAATTTTATAATTTTAAAACGGATGAAGAATTAATTGATTACGTAAAAAATGTACAATCCTTAAGAAATAAATCTGCGGCATTACGTAATGGCGATTTTGAGGTCATTACAAATGAAAATGGTCTACTTGTATTTACAAGAACATCTGATGAAGAACAATGGGTCATCATGATAAACAATACTGGTAAAACACAACGCGTTGATTTTACACCGGCTCAGCTTGGTGAGGGTAAAATGCTCAATGGTATATTGCATCAAGAAAAAGTTCGTATTAATGACAAAGACGTGTATCCAGTTATTTTAGACCGAGAAATGGTAGAGATCTATCAAGTTAAAGAAGATAAAGGCTTAAATATTCCCTATATGGTGGCACTTGGATTAGTGTGGCTAATATTTATAGGATTTGTAGTTGTTATTATTAAACGAGGTAAAAAACGTCGCCAGGAACAAGACGTTACAAATTAACCAATGAAAATCCCTCCAGTACGGCCAATTTGGCGAGCGTGGAGGGATTTTTACATTAAGCTTGGTAGCTTTTATTTGAAAAGAAAATAGCAATTGTGCCTGGCCCTACATGGGAGCCAATGGCTGAACCAATCATTGTAATTTGAACTGCTTTTGGTGCGAACTTGTCCTGGATGGCTGCTTTTACTTCGTTGGCAAAGACTAGGTCATCACTATGGCTAATGCCGACAATTTTGTCGGAAAAATTACCACCACGTTGTTGCATCAAATCTAACATACGTGTAATGGCCTTTTTACGTCCACGTGATTTTTCAATTGGTACAAGTTTACCGTCCTCAACATTTAATATTGGCTTAATACTAAGGAGTCCACCAAGAAATGCACTGGCCTTAGATACACGGCCACCCTTTGCAAGGTAGTCTAAATCCTCTACTGTAAAAAGATGCTCCATCTGTGAAGCAAGTGAAGTTAATTTTGTTTCCAGTTCCTCCAATGTGGCACCAGTTTTACGAAGTTGAACCGCTTCTTCAACCACTAATCCGTGACCTAAGGAAGCACATTTAGAATCAATGATTGTTAGCTTTAGCGATGGATATTGTTCAAGTACTTGATTGCGAATCATCAAGGCAGTACTGTATGTACCTGATAATTCCGATGAAAAAGCGATATAAACGCCTTCCTCGTCGCTTTGTGCTAATTTTTCAAAGTGTTTAAGGAAGAGTTCTGGTGACACTTGTGACGTTTTTGGGTGGGCACCTTGTCGAATAGCATCGTAAATTTCCTTACAATCAATGGCAATGACATCATCATATTCGCTGTTGTTTAAATGCACGCGTAATGGCAGTAGCACGACATCATTCTCTTCATAGTAAGACTTCGGTAAATCACATCCACTATCAGTAAAAATTTTCATTATCTTGTCCCCCTAAATAAACTGTCTTCATCCAAATTTAAACCGTAAAAAATGGAAAGTCAATCGAGCTTACTACGTAACTATGATAATTTCAAGCGTTCAATGAGTATTTTAGCGATACCATCTTCGTTATTGGTCGTAGTAATTTCATTGGCAATGTTTTTTAAGGACGGAATGCCGTTGCCCATTGCGACACCAATGCCTGCAAAATCAATCATTTCCAAATCGTTATCTTCATCGCCAAAGGCTATAATTCGCTCACGTGGGATACCTAAATCTTTCGCAACATGTGAGAGTCCTACTGCTTTATTTAAGCCACGTCGGACAATCTCAATAATGTGTAGTGGTGCGCCCCAACGACGATGCTCAATAACCTCTGCATGAACTGCTTGTAAATGATCACGGATAATCATTGAATTGACTTCATTTGCTTGGATAAGTAGACTTGTTGGATTATCCTGCAAATGCGTCGATAAATCACCGAGTGTAATCTTAGGATTGCCCATGTTAAAAATATTTAAAATTCGGTCATCCGGTGTATGGACATAAATGTCATCGATCACCTCAGCAATAATATTTTCATATTCATAACTATTCACTGAATCAACGACATCACGCACAACGCTTAAATCAATCGGTGTATGCATTGCTTGCCAAGCCATATTTTTTGGATGGTGAACGTAAGCACCATTAAAATTAACAATGGGAGTTGTCAGACCGAGCTCATGGTAATAAATATCGCTTGCACGATAAGGACGACCTGTGGCAATCATCACCTGATGTCCTTGTTCTTTTGCCTGCAATAATGTTTTTTTAGTTTTCGCTGAAATTTGTTGTTGGTCCGTTAATAACGTCCCATCTAAATCTAAAACAATCAAATGCGGTTTCATAGCATGTTGCCCCTTTCCTATATGTTTGAATAGTATCGCTTTGTCACCTTCTCGTCAAAATTTTGTCATGTAGAAAAAAGTTTGCTAACATAAAAAGAAGAGACAAAAGTTGGGAGTGACAAAAATGTATACAGAGAGAGAAGTGTGGGGAAATATTCCTTTATTACATATACATACAGACGATATGAATGAAGAAACCCCAGTCGTGATTTTCTTGCACGGCTTTATGAGTGCAAAAGAACATAATTTACATTATGCATATCAGCTAGTCAATAAAGGGGTGCGTGTCCTATTACCAGACGCAAAATTACATGGTGATCGAAGTGAAGGCTTAACAGAGATGCAAATGAATTCACACTTTTGGGATATTGTCTTAAATTCTATTCATGAAGTAGAGCAATTATATAATGAGTTAAAGAATAAACAACTATTAGTGAATGATAAGATTGGTGTGGCTGGTACTTCGATGGGGGGAATTGTCACAGCGGGATGCTTAAAGCTTTATGATTGGATACAAACAGCGGCGATATGCATGGGCGCACCTTGCTATATAGAATTAGGCGCATATCAATTACAACAGTTTGCTGAAAGTGGCTTAAATTGGCCGATGTCAGAAGAAGAAGTACGAAAAACGAATGAGCAATTAGCGAAGTATGATATAAGCTTAACACCAGAAAAATTTGCACAACGCCCGGTATTTTTCTGGCATGGTAAAAAAGATAAAACTGTGCCATTTAAAGATACCTATACTTTCTATTTAAAATTACGTGCGTATTATGAAACGAAACCAGAAGAGTTGAATTTCTTCGTTGACAATCAAGCCGGTCATGCTGTAACTCGTGATGGTATGCTAGCAGCGACTGAATGGCTTGCGCAGCATTTGGCATAATAAGTAGCATCTGCTATGATGAAGTTAACACTGTGATGGAAGGAGAAATACAGATGGATCAAGATATGAAAGACAGTATGTTAAGTGCATTAGAAAATGTAATTGACCCTGAGCTGGGTATTGATATTGTCAACTTAGGATTAGTATATGATGTTGAATTAGATGAAGAGGGCTTAGCAACAGTCACAATGACGCTGACATCAATGGGATGTCCACTTGGCCCTGTTATTGTTGACCAAGTAAATACAGCATTAAACGAACTACCAGAAGTAAAAAGTACTAATGTTAACATTGTGTGGAATCCACCTTGGTCGAAAGACAAGATGTCCCGATACGCAAAATTGGCATTAGGCGTACGTTAATAAGACTTTAGCTCAATGTATTTGTAGCTAGTTTTGGTACTAAATAGAGTACGCAAAAACAAATTCCCACTGCACCCTGCATGTGGGAATTTGTTGTATAACGGATTAATCGATTCGGCAAATTTGTAATGGACAATTTTCACAGGCGATTTCATCTTTGAGAAATTGTAAATCATGAATCGTAATATATCCTTTTTCAAAGGATAAAATATTATGCTTTTTTAAATCATTTAGCATACGATTTATCATTTCTCTACTTGTTGCACACAGATTAGCAATTTCTGAATTTGTTAATGGAAAGTCGATCAAAATCGTACCGTTTTCTAATATGTTTCCATAGGTATTAGATAAACGAATTAACGTTGAAAATAAAGCACCCTTCTTACCGTTTAATACTAAATCACGCAAACGACTTTGATGCTTTAAATTTTCAGTTTGTAGCCATTTTAAATATTCAACCATTAAATTAGGTTGTTCCATTAATAATTGCTCCAACGATTTACGGCTAAGGACGTATAACGTAGATGGCTCTAATACTTTTGCAGTCATGGAGTGATACGTAAGGTTACAAAATAATGACCCCTCCCCAATAATACTATTAGGACCACAAATTCGTATTGTTAATTCTTTTCCACTTTCAGTTTCCTGACTAATCGAAATGGCACCAGTGTTAATATAATATATTTCTTTTGCGCGTTCGCCTTCTAAAAAAATTTTACTTTCTTTATTCACTTTTATAAAAACTCCGTGTTTTTTAAAAAGAGCATGAATTTTCTCTTGATAATCATCCATTAATACCATAACTCACACACATCTCTTTCTTTTTGTAATAAGTGACTGTATTACAAAAGAATGGTAGATTAATCATTCCGATATACTAAAACAACGAAACATATCATTATTATAACGTAATCTTCTCTATGTAAGGGGAAAATTTTTAGTGCTAATTTTTTGCTTGAGCTTGTCGTTTGTTGTAAAATTAAGTTAGTCAAAAAAGGTCAAACATTTTCGGTAAAATAGAATGGTGAATATGATTACGCCAAACATAATTGAAAAGGAGTGCTAATGATGCAATTTCAACAAATGGATAATAAAAAACCATTAGAACAATTTGGACGTAATTTAATTGAAGAAGTAAAAAACGGCAAGATGGATCCAGTTATTGGCCGTGACGAAGAAATTCGTAATGTTATTCGTATTTTAACGCGAAAAACAAAAAATAATCCGGTATTAATTGGTGAACCAGGTGTTGGTAAAACAGCGATTGTAGAAGGGCTTGCTCAACGTATTGTGAAAGGTGATGTACCAGAGGGGTTAAAAGAATGCGTCTTGTATGAGCTTGATATGAGTGCGTTAATAGCAGGAGCTAGTTATCGTGGACAATTTGAAGAACGATTAAAAGGTGTATTGAAAGAAGTCAAAGAATCACAAGGGCGTATCATTTTATTTATCGATGAAATTCATACGATTGTTGGTGCAGGGAAAACAGATGGTGCAATGGATGCAGGAAATATGTTGAAGCCGATGCTGGCTCGTGGTGAGTTACATTGTATCGGTGCTACAACATTAGACGAATACCGTATGTATATTGAAAAAGACCCAGCTTTAGAACGTCGTTTCCAACAGGTGCTAGTGCGTGAACCATCTATAGAAGACACGGTATCCATTTTACGCGGTTTAAAAGAACGCTTTGAGTTACATCATGCTGTACGTATTCATGACCGTGCCATTGTGGCGGCAGCAGAGCTTTCCAATCGCTATATTACAGAGCGCTTTCTACCTGATAAAGCGATTGATTTAATAGATGAGGCCTGTGCAATGATTCGTACGGAAATTGATTCGATGCCACAGGAATTAGATGCAGTGACACGTCGTATTATGCAACTTGAAATTGAAGAGCAAGCACTACGTAAAGAAAAAGATGAGGCAAGTAAAAAACGTCTTGAGCAATTACGAGACGAATTATCCAAACTAAAAGAATCCTCTGAGGGGATGCGTAAGCAGTGGGAAGCTGAAAAAGATGCACTTCATGGTATTCAGAAAAAACGTGAAATACTCGACAAATACCGTCGTGATTTAGATGAAGCTGAAAGTAAATATGATTTGAATAAAGCAGCAGAATTACGTCACGGAAAAATCCCTACACTTGAAAAAGAAATTCAAGATATGGAAAAACAGTTAGAAGATGGATTAGAGGTCCGTATTTTACGCGAGGAAGTAACTGCAGATGAAATAGCTTCGATCGTGTCTCGGTGGACAGGTATTCCCGTTACAAAATTAGTTGAAGGGGAACGAGAAAAATTACTGCGTTTAAAAGATACGCTACATGAACGGGTAGTGGGGCAGGACACAGCTGTTCAGCTTGTAACAGAAGCGGTATGGCGTGCTCGTGCAGGTATTAAAGATCCACATCGTCCGATTGGTAGCTTCTTATTTTTAGGACCAACTGGTGTTGGTAAAACGGAGCTAGCAAAGGCACTAGCTGCACAGTTATTTGATTCTGAAGATCATTTTATCCGTATTGATATGAGTGAATATATGGAGAAGCATAGCGTGTCACGTCTTGTTGGTGCACCTCCAGGCTATATTGGCTATGAAGAAGGGGGACAATTAACAGAAGCTGTTCGCCGTAATCCGTATTCAGTTGTATTACTGGATGAAATTGAGAAGGCTCATCCCGATGTAGCCAATATTTTACTGCAAATTTTAGATGATGGTCGCATTACGGATAGTCAAGGTCGAATGGTCAACTTTACAAATACAGTTGTGATTATGACATCTAATATTGGTTCTAGTTACTTAATGGAAGCAAAAAAAGATGATGTAGCGGTTGAAGATTTAGTGATGTCTGCACTACGTCAGCATTTTAAACCAGAGCTATTGAATCGTATGGATGATATTATCCTTTTCCATGCTTTATCAGATGAGCATTTCACAGCCATTGCTTGGAAATACGTTGAACAGCTTGTCAAACGTGTAGCAGAACAGGACATAACTTTGGAAGTAGAAAAAGACGTTATTGATTGGGTTGTGGAGCAAGGTGCAGATGCACAATTTGGTGCGCGTCCATTAAAACGTTTCGTGCAACGATACATTGAAACAGCTGTTGCGAAGGAATTATTACGTGGTGAAGTTTTACCAGGCGAAGCATTGCGTGTAAAAATGCTTGATGGCCACTGTATCGTGGAAAAATAATAGAAAAAAACCTGTTTCGCTTGAGGCGAGACAGGTTTTTTTAGGATTTGATTAGTGATGGTCTGCAGCTTCTGGCGTTGGCTCGTTTGGAATGATTGCACCAATTACGAAAATTAGTACTGAGAACACAACTGAAATGATAGCACCTGTTTGGAAATCAAATGGTACACCAAGTACAGAACTTACTACATAGTTCAACATTGAAACTAGTAGGAATGACCATACGAATGTAACGATATATTGCATTAAATTTCACCTCAACCGAACTTTTTAAAAGCATAAGTTTTACTACATATACATTATCATATCATACCATAAGACGAAAAAAAAAGAACCTTTTATGATAAAGTGAACTTTAATCGTTGGTGTACTTTCTCCACCGATGATAGGTTGACCCAAGTGGGTTTTTAGCCGTGCTTGATCTCCCATTGAAACGCTTGATTTCTCTATGTTTTGAAGCGGAGGACTTAATATTAGAGAGTTTAAAGAATCATGGCGATTTTGTCACAACAATGTGACACTTATCACCATGTAGTATTACGAGGACACTGAAAAAGTGCATAAAATAAATTTTAGCCATGGCGGAAACGATTAATCGTTTCTGCCATGGCTTTTTCTTCGATGCCGTTGATTTCCGTTACAGCGGACGCTTTCCTGGGGTCAGATCACTAATCCACCAAGGAGTCGCCGCCTGTACTCCAATCAACTAATTTTATCGTTTCACCATATGTCCAGCTAGACAGATAAACATACCGGCATCTTTATTAAAATCAAAAGTTGTTTTACGTTGACCATTTGAAGAGCAAGCAGCTTTTCAAGAAACGGAAAGATTCAAAGACTTAGCGAAAAAGCGCTATAAGATTGAATCGTAGAATAGTGAGTTAAAAAATCCGCATCGCTTTCCGCGGGCAAAGCCGCCGTTTTCCATAGCCTTGTTTATACTCAGCTATCTTTTTACATTAATAGCTGTTATCGGATTTTTGATTTATAATTTCAGCCATAAGCTCCCAAAATATGCTTCTTTTTAGCATTGCCTTGTTAAAGAAAAAAGCATAACGACTAGGCACTTGATAACACTAGTTTTAAGGCATTAATTTTAATTCATCTTGCACCCTTCCTTCATTATGAGTTATAATTATGACCAGTTACTAATAATTGATAGTAAGAAAGCAGAGGGGTAGCTATATGAACGCAGGTATTATAGGGATAGGCAGATACGTTCCAGAAAAAGTCGTTACGAATTTTGACTTAGAAAAAATTATGGACACGTCAGATGAATGGATTCGAACTCGTACAGGAATTGAAGAACGCCATTTTGCTGCTGAGAATCAGGAAACTTCGGATTTGGCAGTAGCTGCTGCTAAAGATGCTATTGCGAAAGCAGGTATTATGCCTGAGGAAATAGGACTAATACTTGTAGCAACTGTAACACAAGATCAAAATTTTCCAAGTGTAGCATGTATGGTTCAGGAGCAAATTGGTGCAGTAAATGCAGCGGCGATGGATCAGGCAGCGGCTTGTGCAGGATTTATATATAGTTTAGTGACAGCCAAGCAATTTGTAGAATCAAATGCTTATAAATATGTCTTAGTAGTAGGTGTTGAAAAGCTGTCAAAAGTACTTGATTGGGAAGATCGTAATACGGCTGTGTTATTTGGAGACGGTGCAAGTGCTGCCATTATTGGCCCAGTTTCAGAAGGTAGAGGTATCTTATCTTTTGAGCTTGGAGCTGACGGCACAGGTGGTAAAAATCTTTATTTAACACAGCAACAGACGATTGCCATGAATGGTCGTGAAGTCTTTAAATTTGCAGTACGCCAAATGGGCGAATCTGCTTTGAATGTGTTAGATAAAGCAGGTTTAACAAAAGAAGATGTGGACTTTTTAGTACCACATCAAGCGAATATTCGAATTATGGAGTCTGCACGTGAACGTCTCGATTTACCAATTGAAAAAATGTCGAAAACGATTCACAAATATGGTAATACATCGGCGGCATCTATTGGCATATCATTGGTAGAAGAGCTTGAAGCAGGTAAAATAAAAGATGGTGACTTACTAGTACTTATTGGTTTTGGCGGTGGCTTAACTTGGGGTGCCGTTGCAATGAGATGGGGAAAATAATAACGATAAATGCTTGAGGGGAGTAAGACAATGAGTAAACGACGAGTAGTAATTACAGGAATTGGCGCAGTTACACCACTAGGGAATAGCATCGAAGAAACATGGGCAAACATTAAAGCTGGGAAATCTGGTGTGGGCGAGTTAACACGTTTAAATAAAGATCTATTCGCTGCTAAAATTGCCGCTGAAGTAAAAGATTTTGATATTGAAAAGTATATTGAACGTAAAGAAGCCCGTAAAATGGATCGCTTTACACATTATGCATTAGCAGCCTCTATCATGGCGATGGAAGACGCACAGCTTACAATTGACGAAGAATTAGCACCGCGCGCAGGCGTGTGGATTGGCTCTGGTATTGGCGGTATGGAAACGTATGAACAACAATTTTTAACGTTCCAAGATCGTGGAGCAAGACGTGTAAGTCCATTCTTTATTCCGATGATGATTCCAGATATGGCATCAGGTCAAGTATCGATTCATTTCGGCGCAAAGGGCATTAATTCTTGTTCTGTAACGGCTTGTGCTTCTGGAACAAATTCAATTGGTGATGCATTTAAAGTAATTGAACGAGGCGATGCAGATGTAATGATTTCGGGTGGTGCAGAGTCTCCAATCGTAACAATGGCAGTTGCAGGCTTCTGTGCAAATACAGCCTTGTCTTTAAATACAGACCCAACAACAGCTTCACGTCCATTTGATAAAAATCGCGATGGCTTTATTATTGGTGAAGGTGCGGGGATTGTTATTTTAGAAGAGTATGAGCATGCAAAAGCTCGAGGTGCAAAAATTTATGCCGAAGTACTTGGATACGGATCAACTGGTGATGCCCACCATATTACAGCCCCAGCCCCAGAAGGCGAGGGTGCAGCACGTGCGATGAAGCAAGCATTAGCTGATGGGGGTGTAGAACCTTCACAAGTGAGCTATATTAATGCGCACGGAACAAGTACACCATACAATGATTTATTTGAAACGCAGGCTGTAAAATCAGCCTTTGGCGATCATGCTTACAAACTAGCGATGAGTTCTACAAAATCAATGACAGGTCACTTATTAGGCGCAGCTGGTGGTGTTGAAGCGATTTTCACAGCACTTGCGTTACAAGAGGGAATCCTACCACCAACAATCAATTTAACAGATCCAGATCCTGAATGTGATTTAGATTATGTGCCAAATGAAGCGCGAGCGGCAAATATAGAGTATGCAATGAGTAACTCTCTTGGATTTGGCGGTCACAATGCTAGCCTATTATTAAAAAAATATGATGAATAAATAAAACGTCAGCTTGTAAACAAACTCGGGTAAAAGAGTTTGGTTGCAGGCTTTTTTACAATATAAAGGAAGCATCATCAAGTCCGCAAAAAGCCACTTGCTTTCCATGGACGAACCATCTTGCCTATTGAGGGAAGAGATTCACCACTTCCTTGTGGAAGACATGTGCTTATGAAAAACAACACGCTCACTCATCCTATTATTAAAAAAAACCTGTAGCAAACTAGAAATTCTTCAGGTTTGTCTACAGGCTCATGTATTTTTTATTATTTTTTTGAATAGATGATAAATAAGAAGAAATAGAAAGGATGCCATCTACTTGTTCCGTCTCTTTTTATTTTTAATGAGCTATGGCTTAATGATACTTTCAATAGGAAATTTGATTTTGTACTTGAATTATCGTACTCTCGGTTATTCTTGGTCTGTTGTTTTTAAATTCATGGTCCATACCACAGAGTTTTACTTGGCGATTGGGGCCTGCATTGTTTTATGCGGTGTTGTACTTGACTTTGGTTTTGAGCGAACATCCTAGTCTGAAAGATAAGGAGAGAATGTCACGCTAATTCCGAGTGCAGATGCTACCTGTTGGGCCAAGATTGTACCTTGGTCATCATGGACTTTGGCTAAATGTTCCTTACCTTCGACGAATGAATCTATTTCAAGATCGATCCATTCACCAAAGTTGCACATCCATGAGGTCAACTCAGCTAGCAAAGCATCATTTAAAGGAAGGTTTTCTAATTCCAAATTTGCCAGACACTGACCACACCATAGAGGATCAGCACCAAAGTCTCCTTCTAAAATAAGCGTGTGTATTGGCTTTTTACAATATTCGCAGAACATAGACATAGACAAACCTCTTAGCGACGCGTGCGGCCTAAGCCCATTGCTTCTTCCATACGTTTTAATGTAGCACTGGCAATGTTATTTGCTTTCTCTGCACCTTCATCTAAAATGATGTCCAATTCAGCTGATTCTACGAGATTGTAGAACTTCTCTTGTATTGGTGTCAGATGGTCGATAACTGCTGTGGCCACACCTTGTTTGAAGCCACCGTAGCCAATACCTTCGTATTTTTTTACTAAATCGTCGATAGATACACCTGAAATTGCTGATTCGATCGTCAGTAAATTTGAAACACCAGGTTTATTTGCAACATCAAATGCCACAATACCATCAGAGTCAGTTACGGCAGATTTAATTTTTTTCTCAATATCTTTTGCAGAATCTAATAGCTTGATGGTTGCTTTTGTATTTGGATCAGATTTACTCATTTTTTTCGTAGGTTCTTGTAATGATTTAATACGAGCACCTGCTTTTGGTAATTGAATTTCAGGAATAGTAAGTACTTCACCGTAACGTTTATTAAAACGTTCTGCAAGATCTCGTGTAAGTTCAATATGTTGCTTTTGATCATCGCCTACAGGGACGATATTAGTATTGTATAATAAAATATCTGCGGCCATTAACGGTGGATATGTTAAAAGAGCTGCTGAAACAGTTTCTTTTCCATGTGATTTATCTTTGAACTGAGTCATACGCTCTAATTCCCCAATAGATGCAACACATTGTAAAATCCAGCCTGCTTGTGCATGAGCAGACACTTCTGATTGGATGAATAAAGTGGATTTCTGTGGGTCGATACCAGTTGCTATATACATAGCAGCTAAGTTACGAATGTTTTTACGCAACTCTTTAGGGTCTTGTGCGACCGTGATGGCATGCTGGTCAACGATACAATAAATTGCATTTCCTTCATCTTGTAATGCAGGGAATTGCTTGAATGCTCCAAGATAGTTCCCTAATGTAACAATTCCTGTTGGCTGTACGCCTGAAAAAATAGTTGTCAAAATAAATTTCCTCCTTCGAGTTAGCAAATAAATTTAGCCCGGGTACAATCAAGATTTTTTGATCATGGACGGATAGCCATCGTACTACCTAGTAGAGTGCCCGAACGAATACTAAAGAACATAAAAAAACATCATGCGTCCTCATTAGTTCTTTCTAATGAAGGGACGAATGATGTTAGTATCCGCGGTACCACCCAGCTTGCCAAAAAGGCCACTCGACTTCGTAACGTGAAGGGACGAGCTTTGCTAGTAGTCAATTGTACACGTACTTGAACGTTCGCAAAACTAACTCGGAAGTCCATTCCAAACGCGTACACGATCTGTTTGCAGCAACCACAGACTCTCTAAACGTGCACAATGCATTTGTACTACTCTTCGTCAGCGTTTTTAATTATTGCAAAAATTATATTATAAAGAGTTAACTAATTGCAAGCATATAAAAATCAGACTTTTAGCGGTGTTTTTTTTTTGAAAAAAACTTTATGCTGGTTATGCTGTGTTTTTTTGTTAAAGAAGCAACCTTTATTACTAAGTATACGTCCCAATTGTACACGTGAAATTGACATTATTCTCGTTTATGTTTTTTAACTGAGAACAACCGAGAACAAGTAGTTGTAATAAATGAATGTTTAAAAACGCTGATAAGTGGGAATATTATTAGTAGTTCACGGTATACATTTCATATAAATAGCCTATTTAAAGCCATATAAATAGACAGAATATTTTGTAATATGGTTGTTCTTTTTTTCATTGGAACTATATTCAAATACAGCAGAGTGCTGTATAATGGAGATGTAGATTTACATTACATTAATTCTAATTTAACAAACTGTTTTATAGATAACGATTACAATCAGAAAGGATGTGTCAGTATGATAGTAACTTTATTTACATCACCTAGTTGTACGTCTTGCCGAAAAGCGAAAGCATGGTTGGAGGAACACGAAATCCCGTATACAGAGCGAAATATTTTTTCTGAGCCGTTAAGCATTAGTGAAATAAAAGAAATTTTACGCATGACAGAGGATGGGACAGATGAAATTATTTCAACTCGTTCTAAAATTTTCCAAAAACTAAATGTTGATGTAGAAAGCTTACCATTACAGCGCTTATATGAGTTAATTCAAGAATATCCTGGATTATTACGACGTCCAATAATCTTAGATGAAAAACGTTTACAAGTGGGATACAACGAAGATGAAATTCGTCGATTCTTACCACGTAAAGTTCGTGCTTATCAATTACAAGAAGCACAGCGTATGGTGAACTAATATCTCCCTATTGTGCATATAATGTATTAGGTGTTGCAAATGCAAAAAGCATGTTGTGACATCTATTTTTTTGTGCTTTACTTATGTAAAAACCTCCTGTACAGGATATAATATTTAATAGGAAAAAGTCATATATTTCCGTAAAAGTATGTTAAACTTGATTTTAGCCAAATAGTTTACTACAATTTCAATAATTCAAATATCTTTTGTGAAACGGTGTATATCCTTTTCATTTTATGAAAGAACAGCATACAATAGAATTAGAGACAACTGTGAACTGTAAATACAAAGATCTCAGTTGCTCGACGCTTTAATTGTGGTGTGGTCAAAGGTTGAAAAACAAGGGAGTATGAAGGTTAAAAACAATGAATCAAAGCATACTAATGAAATAATACTGTTTTTCGACAAATGACAGTGAAGGGAGATGAAGTCTAGTGGACATCGAACGTGTAAATGAAAATACACTCAAGCTCTTTATAACGTACAATGATATAGAGGATCGCGGCTATAGTCGTGAAGAAATCTGGTACAACCGAGCAAAGGGTGAACAACTTTTTTGGGATATGATTGATGAAGTAAATACAGAGGATTATTTTGATGTAGAAGGTCCGATTTGGATTCACATCAATGCGTCTGAAGTTGGCTTGGAAATCATTGTCACACGTGCACACATATTAAAAGACGGTGAAACATTAGATGGTCATTCGCATTTTGATGAACACAAAGAAATGTTTGCCCCATTTGATGAAGTTGGAGACGATCTTCTCAGTCAACTAACTCAATTCGGTGACATTGACGAGTCAGAATTATTTATGGATACAGATATTTATGTTTATAAATTTAAAGATATTGATGAGTTAATCCCTGTTGCAAAACGCATGACAGATGAACTAGTGGATTCCTCATTATTCAAATATGAAGATTGGTATTATCTAGTTGTAGACTTCACGAATGCAGATGACGATTTAAATCGCCATGACAAAAATGCGGTCATTAAAGAATTTCTAAGCCCATCAAATTTCACAATTCATCGCCTCGAAGAATACGGCGATATGATTATGGAGTACGATTGCTTTGAAACTATTCGCAAGTATTTTAGCTAAATGATTCAAGCCTCTGAGAATATCCAGAGGCTTTTTTGTATGGCTTGTTTTCAGGGTGCGTATCTGGCTTGCATGTAGAGCGCATGACGATTAGCAATGCAAAAATCGAATTTGGCAAAAAAGCCGATTTTTTTTTTGTAGCGAGCGAGATGACATTTTATAATGGGATAAAAAGGAGACGATTTTATGCTAATTGCCCACACAGAGCATGGTAAGCCTTTTATCTCATATCAACATACAAGAGAAGCATTACAATTATTTCGCCGAAACTCAAATTTTTTTTGCCCACAATGTCAGCAACCTGTCCAGTTGAAAATTGGTACTGTCAATATCCCACATTTCGCACACATAGCGAATCAGGTTTGTGAACAGCTATTTGCAGAAGGTGAATCTATGCTTCATTTACAAGGTAAGGTTCAATTGTTCGAATGGCTGAAGAAACTTGGTCATACAGTAGAGTTGGAGCCATTTATAAAGAGGCTATCTCAACGACCAGATATACTTGTAACGAAAGAGCATCATCAAATAGCAATTGAGTTCCAATGTAGCGCACTTTCTCTTGAAAAATGGCAGTTGCGCACAGCAGGTTATGAAAGTATCCATATCAAAGCACTGTGGCTTTTTCAAACACCAAAGAAAAACCTTACCTCACAGGACACACTCAAAATTACTATTCCTCCTATCATACAACAAGCTATCACCTATCCTTATAAGGGTTTGCCCTATTTATTGACATATGATGCGCATACAACGAGGTTTAACTATTGGACGAATCTTCTTTATGTTCAAGGGCATACTTTTATAGCGAAACTACAGTACCTACCTATTGAAAAACAGCAATTTCCGTTTTATGTTCCGAAGCCAGTAACAAAAGAAGCATTTTATCGTTACTGGCAGCTCTATAAAAAGATTTGTGCGCAGTATGTATATCAAAGATTACTACGTAGTAAAAAAGGCGTGCAGGATACTTTTCTCCGAAGTTGTTATGAGCTACGCTATTCACTCGAGGCAATGCCTGTTTATGTTGGTATACCTGTTAAAAATGCAGAAGCAATTCCAATTTTTTCACTCGAATGGCAGACGATTTTACATCATTTTTGTAGGCAATGCCAACTGCATCCTCAAGCATTATGCAATGCAGATATTCAACTTTTTCTTCATCAGCTTGATTTGGAGGTGACAAGTGACGCCGTTCAAGCTGTAAAAAATTATTGTAAGGTGTTCGAAAGGTGGATGCAAAACAAAGATAGTTTTCCAAATATCACAGAGCAAGTTTATGTACATTTTTTCAATTTTAATGAGGAGTAAGGTTGTCATTGTACCCCACATAAACGGTCAGTAGTCATCCATCAAGATGCAAGGTGAAAATAGGAGGGCGAACAACTGACCGTAAAAGCCCGATTGGTTCAACTAATAATCAGTGGGGAAGAAGAAAATCCCCACTGATTGAAGTTGTCACAGTATAACGAAATGGGAGCACAATGTTTAGGTTTAGAAGCCAATATTATGTAAGTAATTAGTTGGTTCAATTTAACATAAATTACTCTACCAATAATAGGGTCACTTTATTTGCAATTGCCACAATATACTGAGAAAATATGAGAGTACAGGAAAAACTAACATATAGAGGGGGCTGGCATATGGCTAGTAACAGCAATCAGCTTTTAATGAGAAATGAAATACCAGTAGAGTTAACTTGGCGCTTGGAGGACATTTTTGCAACAGATGCACAGTGGGAAGAGGAATTAAAAGAAGTCGCAGCATTTGCAAAACAGGCACCAAGTTATGCAGGTACTTTAAAAAATGGTGCAGACGCCTTATTAGCAGTCCTAACGTATTACGATCAAATTTACCAGCGCACTATGAAGCTCTACACATATGCTCATATGCGTTACGACCAAGATACAACAAATAGCTTTTATCAAGATATGAATAGCCGTATCCAAACGTTAGCAACAAATATTTCAGCTGCCCTATCGTTTTTAACGCCGGAAATTTTGTCATTAAGTGAAGAAACAATTGAAAGTTACTTAGCGGAAAAAAAGGAATTACAATTATATAAGCAATCTTTAAAAGAGATTACCATGGCACGTCCGCATGTGTTACCTGCTGAGCAGGAAGCACTTCTTGCCCAAATGTCAGAGGTAACAGGTACAGCATCGAATACATTTAGTATGTTGAACAATGCGGATATGGTCTTCCCAAAAGTGAAAAATGAAGATGGGGAAGAGGTTCAGCTTACACATGGTAACTATATTAAGTTCTTAGAAAGTAAAGACCGCACTGTACGGGAAGCGGCATTTAAAGCAATGTACGAGACATATGGTCATTTTAAAAATACATTTGCGTCTACATTAACAGGCAATGTGAAAAAACATAATGTAAGTGCACGTATTCGTAATTATGATTCTGCCCGTCATGCGGCAATGTCAAATAACTTTATTCCCGAAAATGTATACGATCAATTAGTAGAGACAATTCACAAGCATTTACCAGTTATGCAGCGTTACATTGCCTTACGCAAAAAGTTGTTAGGCGTAGAAGAATTGCATATGTGGGACTTATTCACACCACTTGTGAAAGAAGTCGACATGAAAATGCCATATGACGAAGCGAAGGACATTTTAGTGAAGGCTTTAGCACCACTTGGTGAGGAATATCAGGGCATTGTCCAAAGTGGTTTGGATAATCGCTGGGTAGATGTGAAAGAAAACAAAGGGAAACGTAGTGGTGCCTATTCTTCAGGTGCATATGGTACTAACCCTTATATTTTAATGAACTGGCAGGATAATGTAGATAATTTATTTACATTAGCGCATGAGTTTGGCCATAGTGTTCACAGCTATTACTCGCGAAATAATCAGCCGTTTGTCTATGGAGACTATTCTATTTTCGTGGCGGAAGTGGCGTCCACATGTAACGAAGAGCTATTAAATGATTATCTACTGAAAACAATTGAAGATCCTCAACAAAGGATTTATTTATTAAACCATTGGCTTGATGGCTTCCGCAGTACAGTTTTCCGACAAACAATGTTTGCAGAGTTTGAGCATTTAATCCATCAAATGGATCAAAATGGAGAGTCCTTAACATCAGAACGTTTAACGGAAGTTTATTATAATTTAAATAAACAATACTTTGGCGAGGATATGGTGGTAGACAAAGAAATTGGCTTAGAATGGGCACGTATTCCACACTTCTACTACAACTATTATGTATACCAATATGCAACTGGAAAATCAGCTGCAACTGCATTAAGTAAGCAAATTTTAGAAGAAGGTACACCAGCTGTAGAACGTTATATTAATAACTTCCTAAAAGCAGGCTGCTCAGACTTCCCAATCGAAGTATTAAAAGCAGCAGGTGTTGACATGAATGTAGCAAAACCAATTGATGATGCTTGTAAAGTATTTGAAGAGCGTTTAAATGAATTAGAAAAATTATTGTTAAATAATTAATTTGTGTGGCTGTAGTAAGTTTACTACAGCCATTTTCTATGCGGTGTTGAAAATATGGCCATGAATATTTTTAAAGATTAATGTTTTTCTTAGATTTCTAAATGGATAAAAGTATCCATCTTGAAAAAATACTGTACTGTAATCGCTTTCTATTTGACAAATTTGTGAATCTAGAGCACGTTTCATTGCTAATTTTATTATTCCATGATAAAGTGATTCTTGTGAAATAAATCACAAAACAAACATACACCCCTTTGTTTGAACGTGAACATTTCTCCCATCCCCTTTGTGAAAAAGAGGCGTCTCTATCTGTCGAGGATAGTGGCGTCTCTTTTATTTTTTCATGATGATGTTAGGGTGATTATAAAGGATTGTTTTGTGAGAATTCAGTAAGCACTTTTAGAAATTTACAGCGCTTCCTCTAATTTTTTTATGACTAATTTAGCTTAAGTTAAATATAAAAAGGATAGGGACTCATCACTAGTGTTTGAGTCCCTATCCTTTGAAAAATAGTATAATTGCATTATTTAGTACGCCATAAAGTAGCGTGGTCTGTTTGAATACGTTCAATTTTTTGTTGCAGCATGCGTTTTTTTAATTCACGTTCTGCAGATTGTTCTGTTAATGAATAGATGAAGGCTATCTCATTGGTTGATAATGTATGGTACTTCAGAAATAATTCTTCAAATGTTGGTAATGGTTGACGGATAAGTTGTTCATCCATCATTTCTTGTAATATATGCTCGTAAACTTCATAAGAGTAGCTACCACTAACTTTTAGTCCCTCATCTTCAATACACTCATTGAAAAAAACGATACTTGGTACTTCATCTACTTCCATTTCGCGTTTAATATATAAATCGCATTGGAAGGCACGAGCAGCTTCCTTTGAACCGAAATCTACAGTAAATTCATTCATATCTAATTGTACATCCTCTGCAATTTTTAAGAGAGTTGCATAGGAATTTACATCTTCATGTTTCAGTAATACATATTCTTGTAATTTGGACAAATATCGTGCGCCTGCACGTTTACCCTGTAACTCTGCTGCTTTGATGGCAATAGAAGGTAAAACAGGATGGTTGATGTCGAGTTCAATCCCAGATCCACAGCCTTTCGTACGCTTGCTCAGACAATTCAGAGAAGAAAGCTCTGTGCTTAGTACAAAACGCCATGTGAAATAATGATTATACTCAAGCTGTAATTTGCGAATAATCGCTTGCATACTGAAAGCTTCAGGACAAAGTGGATCTACGAAAATATACAATTCAATTGGCTTAATGGCAGTAGAAATCGCGTGAGTAGGCTCTTGTAGCATTTGAATATTATTCACGTAATAATTCCCCCTCATCGTCATTAGGTGTATTAATCATGTGATGAGCTGTTAACACTAAACGCTGATAATAAGTTTCACGGAACTTTCCTTCCAAACCAACTTCATCCATTGCTTCGGCCATACATTCGAGCCAAGCTTGTGCACGATCAGGTGTAATGGCAAAATTCATATGACGTGCACGCATCATTGGATGTCCATGTTCTTCTGTAAAAAGATTTGGTCCACCTAAATACTGTGTTTGAAATTGAATTTGCTTGCGGGCTGTCTCAGTTAAATCTTCTGGAAAGATTGGAATAAGATCAGGATGCTGAGCGACTCTTTTATAGAACGCATGGATGAGTTCTGAAAGTTTTTCAGCTCCCAGCTCCTCATAAGGAACAGTGTATTTTCGACTCATGGGTAAATGCTCCTTTAATTCTTTATATGAAGTATATCGTAAAGTACGAATCAATTTGTTGGCAGGACAAATTGTCTTTTTTATAGATTTTGAATTTGTTCACCAGAAAAATGTGAATTTCTTGTGACTACCTTCATTCTATCAACGTCTTTTCGTTTACACAAACAAAGAGCTCTCGATTAGTTTTTCGCTAGAAAAGCACAAATTTCACCATCAAGGGTGAAATTTGCTGAGAAAGACTGAAAATATAGGGATACTGCGATTAAGCTGTGAAGTAATTCATCACTTTTTTGACATAGTTCTGCGTTTCTTTAAAAGGAGGAATGCCACCATATTTTGTCACACGGGAAGCCCCCGCATTGTATGCTGCTAAAGCTAGAGATGGATCATTATCGAATTTATCGAGCATTTGACGTAAATATTTGGCTCCTGCCATGATATTTTGTTCAGGGTCAAAGGCATTTGTGACACCTAAATACTGAGCTGTTTTTGGCATTAATTGCATTAAGCCCTGTGCTCCTGCATGGCTTACGACACTAGCATTAAAATTAGATTCTTGTTTGATTACAGCAGCGATTAGTTTATCAGGTACATTATACGTAGCTGCGGCCTTTTCAATGATTGAAGCGTATCTACTTGCTCCTGCCAGTGAGTTTGCATAAGCTGTCGAGCCAATAACATCATCAGAAACGTAGCTATCTAACTTTGTGCTAGATTGTGTGTTTGCTAATGCTGTATAAACAGATGCAGGTACATAGACTGAATTTGAGCCTTTATATAGTAACGATTGGATAGCCATATTTGACGTATTGCCAGGTGCGTTAGCTAAATTACCAAGCTGACTCATAATATCTGATGTGTTTGAAGATGAACTCATACCGAGTAAACTAGACATTTTTGCACTACTAGCTGTTGTGGCATCGCCGAGCAATTCGCCAATCATATCAGAAAAGATAGAATTATTGTCTGTTAGAGCGTTCGATGATGAACTTTCAGTAGAACCTAGTGATTGTAGTGCTTGAATTTCGAGTAAAGTCTTTAGTGATTGGATATCCAAGTAGTTGGTCACTCCTTCTTTCGGCAGTTAAGCAATCATGATTGTTTTTTATGTGCTTGCAATGCTTTCATAAAGCGTGCAATTTTTTTATCTGTAACTTGTTTTTTTATACCATATTGTTGTAGAAATACGTCGAAGATTGCATTTCCTTTTATTACATCATTTGATTCATATTCTACCTCATAATCGTCACACTGCAAATAGAAAGAATGATCAAATACAAGAAGCCCGTCTTTGTAAGGAATTTCGACACGGTCCGTAGTGAGGGAACCAAATACTTCTAATGCATCTAAATGGACATTATATACGGCTAGTCTTTTTGCTACTTCTGGAGCAAAAAAGCCTTTACCATCAAGCATTTTCTTTGCCTGCTCTGCAGTCAATACATCAGTTGTTTCAAGGTGTTCATGTTCTGCTGATTTTTCTTTTAGGGTACATTCATAATAATTGTCGATTTGTCGAATACGGAGCCCGCTCTTTAAATTTCTAATCGCATGAAGCGGTGTGTCGAAATAATGATTTGTTTGACGATGAATTGCATTGTCTCTAATCTGGAAATCTTTCAATAATTGCTCATATTGTTGTTTTGTTAAGAGATTTTTAAATTCAATTTCAAGTTGTTGTGACATTGTTTTCACCTTACCTGTTTATTTTTTAGGATTAAGAAGGAACTGTTTCGCGCATCCTTTTGTTCAATATAATCGAATACTACCACGTGGAAATACGCTTTTTTTATAGAGAAGTTTGTTAATGGTTTTCACAATTACACACTGCAACTATTTACCCCATATGCTAAAATAAGAGGAAGAGTAAGACGAAAAGGGGACCATCAAGTGCGTAAAATTTATACGATAGAATTATTTTATTTTGAAAATCAACAACTTCATTTTAGTTTAAACGACAATGAATTAAATTTACAGTTAAAGCCTGCAGCACAATTAATCGCAGATTCGGATGATTTTGCTTTTATCTATTTACTTGATGCAGGAGAGGACTATCATTACTTGCGTTTCCCTACAAGTAGTTGGGAGAATCTTGTACATATTTTACAAGCAAGGCAAAATCCAATGTTACAAGTAGGAGAAGAAGTGATGGAACTTGTAAACTTCTACGAGGAATTGGAAATGCTCGTGTATAATATTGAGGGAAATTACAATTATGGAGCAGAATTTGTTCAAGCAGTGGAACAACACTTCAAGGCAGTTCTCGCTGACTAAAAAGACAAAACGAACAGACGGTGTTCGTGTTCAATGCCGTGTGTCGGGAGGTTTTAGCGATGGGACAATGGGAGATCTTTTTAAGTCCTTATAAACAAGCAGTAGACGAGTTAAAAATAAAATTAAAAGGTATGCGTTCTCAATTTGGTATTGTAAATGCAAACTCACCAATTGAATTTGTAACAGGACGTGTAAAACCGCTAGCAAGTATATATGATAAAACGTTAGAAAAAGGACTAGCCTTTGAACCTTCAAAGCAACTAGGCGATGAACTTGGTGATATTGCAGGTGTTCGTATTATGTGTCAATTTGTAGACGATATCTCGACAGTGACTGAGCTGATACGACAGCGTAAAGATATGCGTGTAGTGGAAGAACGCGACTATATTACGCATAGCAAACCAAGTGGTTATCGCTCACACCATATGATTGTAGAATATCCAGTTGAGACCATACAGGGAAAAAAGGTTGTACTAGCAGAAATTCAAATACGTACACTAGCCATGAATTTCTGGGCATCAATTGAGCATTCTTTAAACTATAAATATAAAGGCATGTTCCCAGAAGAAATCAAAAATCGCCTACAGAGTGCAGCGGAGGCAGCTTTCCGATTAGATGAAGAAATGTCATCAATTCGTAGTGAAATCCAAGAAGCACAGGCTTACTTTAGTGAATACAAAGAAGCATCGAATCCTAATTTACTATCGGAGAAGGAGCGTGACGCGCAATGAAATTTTCCATTCAATCACGTAGAGATGCGCAGTCGAACGAATTAATGGAGTTAGCAAAAACATATTTGCAGGATTTTGGATTAACGTATGATGAAGAAATGCCTGAAATTGTTGTATCTATTGGAGGAGATGGTACGCTATTGCACGCTTTCCATCGATATTCCCACTTATTAGATCAAGTTGCCTTTGTGGGTATCCATACAGGGCATTTAGGCTTTTATGCTGACTGGAAGCCATCTGAATTGGAAAAGTTGGTATTATCCATCGCCAAAAAAGACTTTAATGTCGTTGAGTATCCATTATTGGAAGTAAAAGTAGAACATCATAATACAGAATCAAATACGTATTTGGCGTTAAATGAGGCAACGGTGAAATCACCAGATGTGACGCTTGTTATGGATGTGGAGTTAAATGGCAATCAGTTTGAACGTTTCCGTGGTGACGGTCTTTGTGTCTCAACGCCTTCTGGTAGTACAGCCTATAACAAAGCCCTCGGAGGAGCTATTATTCACCCGACATTAGCAGCACTGCAAATTACTGAAATTGCATCCATTAATAACCGGGTGTTCCGTACAGTTGGTTCACCACTTATTTTACCAGCACATCATCACTGTATATTACGTCCAGTTAATGAACAAAACTTTAATATGACAGTAGACCATCTGCAAGTCACTCAAGGTGATGTGAAGTCAATTGCATTTAATGTAGCAAATGAAAGAGTGCGTTTTGCACGTTTCCGACCATTCCCATTTTGGGAGCGAGTACATGAATCATTTGTGGCTAACGAATAACATGGATACACGGTATACATTAAGTTTTACAGCACAGAAAGATGGCCAGCTTTTACGAGAGGCATTAAGTGGATGGCACATTTCCAAACGCGCATTAACAGCCATTAAGTTTGAAGGTGGCTTACTAACAGTAAATGGCGTCGAACGTAATGTGCGCCACCCTCTGCAAATGGGCGATTGTGTTGAAGTAAAATTTCCACCAGAAGAAAAAAGTGAGGGACTTGTCGTTGAATATGGTGAGCTTATAATTGTCTACGAAGATGAAACAATCTTAGTGCTCGATAAGCCAGCACATCAAAGTACCATTCCGTCACGTGAGCATCCGACAAAAAGTATCGCAAATAATGTATGTGGCTATTTTGAGCACCTAGGTCTAGCCTCGACAGTTCATATTGTCACAAGGCTTGATCGTGATACGTCAGGCTTACTATGCATTGCCAAACATGCACATATCCATCACTTAACAGGACTTGCACAGCGAGTTGGGCAAGTGTCGCGCGAATACGAAGCTATTGTACATGGACATGTAATGGAGGATTGGCAGTCCATTATTGCGCCGATTGGACGTAAAGATACGAGTATTATTGAGCGTGAGGTGCGAAAAGATGGCCAGTTTGCCCACACAGACGTGTCAGTAAAACGGCGTTTCCACATTGAAGAGGAGCCGATGACACACATTCGATTAAAGCTTCATACAGGGCGGACACATCAAATTCGTGTGCATATGGCTTATCTTGGTCATCCACTTGTGGGAGACGAATTATAC
Organism: Lysinibacillus sphaericus OT4b.31; assembly: GCF_000392615.1. Lineage (GTDB taxonomy): Bacteria > Bacillota > Bacilli > Bacillales_A > Planococcaceae > Lysinibacillus > Lysinibacillus sphaericus_B. The sequence continues at coordinate 1,259,241 of NZ_KB933398.1, forward strand.
GGCGGAACACGACAATGGATAGATCGTCAGGCATTACATTGTGTTTCATTGTGTATGCAGCATCCTTTAACCAGAGAGATTTTGCACTTTACGAGTTCTTTAAATGGAGATATGCAACAGTTAATTGATAACAGTTAGACTAATTTATAGATGAAGAGATGGCTACTGGATAAAGTGAAATAATTAGGGAGATGTTCGCAAAAACGGGCATCTCCTTATCATTTTTTTGTACGATGTCCCGTTCTTAACAGCATATTTACAGAAAATAGAGCAATTGTAGGGTATAGTAGAGTAGAAAGTTTAGGTCAAAGAAAAAAAGAGTTTGCAGAAATAGTACAATACCTACTATTATATAAAAGGTAGATTTACGTCATTGTACGTACAAATGAATTTAATGCTCGGAAGGAGGGGACAAGCATGATAGAGGAAAGAAATGAAAAGGATGATGTGCAATTTGACGAAGCACATTTACGAAAAATGCTCGAGGGGCATGATATTGAAGCATTCCGTGATGAGTTTTTAGAGCTTCATCCATATGATCAGGCAACGTTTTATGAAAAGGTGGAACCTGATATAAGGAAAATCATCTATTCGTTCTTGTCTCCGACGGAAATGGCTGATATTTTTGAGGCAATTGAAATAGATGATGATGAATATAAAGCATATCTAGCAGAAATGGATCCGGCCTATGGGGCAGAAATGCTCTCGCATATGTATGCAGATGATGCGGCGGACGTTTTAAATGAGCTAGATACTAAACAACGTGAAAGCTATTTAGGCATGATGGATGAAGAAACGGCTGAAGAGATTAATGAGCTATTAAGCTATGATGAATATACGGCCGGTTCTATCATGACGACTGAATATGTAGCTATACCGGAAAATTCAACAGTACGTTCAGCAATGGCTATTTTACGTAAAGAGGCACCGAATGCTGAAACAATTTATTATATCTTTGTTGTAGATGAAGCGCATCGCCTCACAGGCGTCATTTCACTGCGTGATTTAATTATTGCTAATGAGGACACACTAATTCGTTCCATTATGAATGAACGTGTTGTCATGGTGCATGTTGGCGATGACCAAGAAGCGGTTGCGCAAATCATGAAGGATTATAATTTCCTAGCTACACCAGTTATTGATAATAAGGGCGAGCTACAGGGGATTATTACGGTTGATGATATTATCGACGTCATCGATGAGGAAGCGTCAGAGGACTATTCTAAATTAGCTGGTATCTCTGATATGGATAAATTTGATACGAGCTCTTGGCAAGCAGCAAAAAAACGGTTACCATGGCTTGTCATTTTGTTGTTTTTAGGAATGCTGACTGCAAATTTAATGGGGCAATTTGAAGATACATTAGATAAGGTAGCGTTACTTGCTGTATTTATCCCTCTTATTTCAGGTACTTCAGGGAATAGTGGTACACAGGCATTAGCCGTAGCTATTAGAGGGATTGCGACAGGGGACGTCGAAGAACATAGCAAGTTGAAGTTGCTAATTCGTGAGGCTGGCACTGGCCTCATGACAGGCATTGTTTGTGGATTGATAGTTATCGGTGTTGTTTATTTTTGGAAGCATGAGCTTATTCTTGGCATGCTTGTAGGTGCAGCAATTTGCGGTTCGATTTTAGTGGCAACCCTTGCAGGATCATTTATTCCATTACTGATGCATCGCATGAAAATTGATCCAGCTGTTGCATCTGGTCCATTTATTACAACATTGAATGATATTACGAGTATTTTAATTTACTTAGGATTAGCAACAATGTTTTTAAGTCAGATAGGCTAAGAACCTATTCCTTTCTTTTTGCATATTGTATGGAAAAAAGGGAAGTGAAAATGGTGGATCGAGAGCCACGTTTGTTTATTAAATCACCAACTTATTTTTTAAATATTTCCAAAATGCTGCATGAACTTGATTTAGAGGATGAGTTGGATGAAAGTACGTCAGTGTATATTAGGGACCAATATGGCGATGAGCCCGACATGCTAGAAAAAGAGATTCAGAAAGACGTACAAATCGATGAATACGTACTTAAACAACTCCAATTTTTAGAAAAACCATTTCGACAAAAGGTATATCAACCGTTATTAATAACTTTAAAAGATGGTAGAAAACTTAGTGGAACTGCATCTGATTTACAGATTGATTCATTGATGCTTAGTTCTGTAGAGTTAAAAACACAAGAGATTATACTTTTTGAGGATATTCAAGAAATATTATGGCGCGGAAAAAACTTGCCAACTTTATAAAAAAGTGTACAGCAGAGGATGCTGTACACTTTTTTTTATGTGTAGTGTGTCAAAGGAGGAAAGAATTAATTACAAATCCCTAAGTCAACATCAGCAATACATTGTACTGCGCAGAAACAAGATAAATCTACCGTAATACAGCTGTCAGTAGAATTCCAATCGTCTACTTTACAAATTTTCTTCATATTAACGCAACAGCCGTCACGACTTAATAAGTCTACAGTGCTTTCGCTAGAATCGAATGTGCATAAAGGTTCTAAAACGCGTAAAGTAGCGCAGCACTCATCAAACATATCTTCTACACGGAAAAATACAGATGTACATATACATGGATCTGCTGAAGGTGAGCTAAAGAAAGCTTTGAATGGAGTACCGTCTTTTGTAATTAACATAAATACACGAGTATCTGCTGCTGAACGTGCAGGACTAACGATGCCACCAAGTGGCTCTAAGAAACAGTTTGATGTACATGGTGAACACTCATCTTGTACCGCTTGATTTTGAATATCTAAAATTGCGCGTACTACGTCACAAACGCAACCTGCTGAATGGATAGGGCTAATAGGATTTGTTGGTTTACCACAACCCATATTGTCACCTCCTTTCCTTGTTACTACTCCTACAATATGTACTTTTGTAATATGGACTCGGGCTTTTGTATATATCTTCGAATGAATAGTTTTTTTTATGTGTGGTGAAACTGTAATGAAAAGGAGGGTAAATACTTGAGGTTATTAGGGATGATGCTACCGATAGTGGTCTGTATGGCACTACTTAGTGGTTGCACAGATAAAGAAAAATTTATTGTTTATGGTTCGCCTAAAAATGAAGAAGAAGTTGAGGCGGTTTTAAAAGAGGAAAAATTTATTGAAAGAACAACGGTTATACAATATGACGGTAAAATGCTTGTTGCCGTGCAATTTAAACCGTGGGATAAGTGGAAAAAAGCCAAATTAGAAAAGAAGTTACAAAAGAAATTTGATAAAAAATATCCAAACGATGAAGTATTTGTCTCGGCTGATTACAAAATTTTTTATGAAGCCAATAAAATAAATAAAGACCAACTTGAAGATAATAAGCTAAGCGATAAAATCACAGAACTGAAAAAGCTAGCACAGGAGGAGACATAATGGAAAAAGAGCAATATCAACAGTTAGAACAAAGTGTAACACCAAAGCCAACTTACTTCAAAAATATTGCAAAGGCATTTTTTGTAGGAGGCATTATTTGTACAATCGGACAAGCTGTTTCTCTTTTTTATATTATTTTCTTTGATTTTACAGAAGCAACAGCAGGTAACCCAACGGTTTCAACAATGGTATTTTTTGCAATGATTTTAACGGGCTTTGGCATATACAAAAAAATTGGTCAATTTGGAGGAGCAGGATCGGCAGTACCTGTTACCGGATTTGGTAACGCTGTTATCTCAGCGGCAATTGAACATAAATCTGAGGGACTGGTACTGGGTGTAGGTGGAAATCTCTTCAAATTAGCGGGATCTGTAGTATTATTCGGTGTTGTTTCAGCATTTTTCGTTGCGCTCATTAAATACATTCTTGTGACGTTAGGGGTGGTGTCATGGTAATTGTCTTTCAATCGAAACCGTCTTTATTAGCAGGTGGTGTGGTAGCAGGGCCTTTGGAAAATCGTAGTATTTTCAGTCAGTATTTTGATACCATTTACGATGATGAGCGCTGGCAAATGGACACAAATGAACAAGGCCATCGAAAGATGATTCAAGAAGCTTGCGAAATTTTGATGAAAAAGTCAGGCGTGAAAAACTTAGAAATTGATTTCTTTTTGGGGGGCGATTTAGTCAATCAAATGACGCCTACCAATTTTGCTGCAAGAGAACTAGCCATCTCATTTATTGGATTATTCTCCGCATGTGCCACTTCTGTTTCATCCGTAATCGTTGCAAGTCTTTTAACTGAGTTAGGTGCATCTAACTTATCGATTGCTGGAGCATCCAGTCAACATAATGCCATTGAGCGACAGTTTCGATATCCCGTCAATTACGGGGCACAGAAGCCTCAGACTGCGCAATGGACTGTAACAGCTGCTGGTTTCGCACTGGTTGGTAAACATCGAGAAGAATGCCCATGTATTGAAGCAGCAACGATTGGTAAGGTCATTGATTATGGAATGGATGATCCGTTCCATATGGGTGCAGCGATGGCACCGGCTGCCTTTCAAACAATTCAATCCCATTTAGAGCAACGTAATCAAAAATTTCATCACTATGACTTAATTTTAACGGGTGATTTAGGTCAGCTCGGATTAAAGCTTCTGAAAGGGATGCTAGTAGAAAATGGCGTGAAAAAAGAAGAATTAACACTTCTACGCGATGCTGGAGCAGAATTTTATGGACAAGATGAGGCATTCCAATCAGGAGCAAGTGGAGCAGGCTGTTCAGCAGCTGTTTTTTTTAGTTATATAATTCAACAGTTGCGAGCGGGAAGCTATAAACGAGTGCTTCTTGTGGCAACAGGTGCATTATTGTCTCCACTTTCTTATCAACAGGGAGAGACAATTCCATGTACAGCACATGCAATTGAAATTACAATGAAATGAGGCAAAATCTATGGTTATGACATTTGTATTTGCTTTTATCGTTGGCGGCATTATTTGTGTCATCGGACAATTATTAATGGATGTTGGCAATTTAACGCCAGCACATACGTTAAGTACGTTAGTCGTCGCAGGTGCAATTTTGGATGGGATGGGTTTGTATGAGCCTCTCATTCATTTTGCAGGTGCAGGTGCAACCGTGCCAATCACATCATTTGGTAACTCCTTAACGCACGGTGCATTGGCTGAAGCCGAAAAGCATGGTCTTGTTGGTGTATTAACAGGGATGTTTGAAGTGACAAGTTCAGGTATAAGTGCAGCAATTGTCTTTGGATTCATTGGCGCATTAATTTTTAAACCAAAAGGAAATGTTGACTAGACGAATACCCCTCTCTTATTTACAACTATACATATTATAGGTTGTAGAAGGGAGGGGTGCTTTTATGGGATACCAAGGCTGGTGCGCACAACCGTATGGAAATAATGTTGCAGGTGCAAATAGCTGGAACAATAATTATTGCGGAGGCAGTAACAATTATGGCTATGGCTCAACGTTTGTGCTGATTGTTGTCCTTTTCATTCTTCTAATTATTGTCGGCGCTACTTTCGTTAGTTATTAACTTAGTTTACATGATCATTTTCTAAGTGTTGATATGATTTTTAGGCTTTAGCTTTTTCAGCGAGTCACTAAAACAAGCTGAAATTGGTTAAAGCCTCCAACAGTTGTCAAAAATGTGTCGTGCGCGATAGCAAAGAATGCATTTTTGATAATTACGTTGAGGTGGAATTGATAGGAGGGGGAACATGCATCGCTCGTTTTTTAATTCTATTGAACAAAAAACAGGTGTATCGATGGATGAAATCTTCGCATTAGCAAATGCAATTCAACATGCAGATTTTACAAATGAAAAACAAGTTAGAAAAGTCGTACGCCGTGTAGCAAAAGTGTCCAATAGACAAATCACACAAGAACTCGAAGATAAATTAGTGCAATCTATTATTCAAGATGGCTCTTCACTAGATTTGGATAAGATTACTAGAATGATGAAATAACATGGCATGTCCATCACAGGGAAACATCCCGTTAAGTATGGAGCTGGCTTGCTTAAGTGCTTATTCAAACAATAATCGAAAATTAAAGCATTTAAGCAGTCACATAAAAAGGTGTTACGACCATGCATTAGCATTTTCGTAACACCTATTCATCTTCATTCTGAGAACCATCTATAGATGGTTCTTTCTAAGAAGGCCATTTGTGAGTACAACATCATGATGAACTAAAGCCTATGACAGATGTCGTGGATTTTAACAGGGATGAATTGTGTTACATAATTCAAAATCCGAACGCAAATATGTCTAGGCATATTCGATTAAATACTTTTTTCCATAGCACGATGAGGAATACCAGCATCCATAAATTCTGGAGACGTTACTGTGTAACCAAGCTTTTCATAAAAAGGAATAGCATAGCTTTGTGCATGAAGTTTCAATTTCTTCTTATTTATAGAGATGGCGTGCTTCTCCATTTCTTGCATGATTAGCGCACCTAGTTTTTTGCCACGCTGTGTTTGTAGAATACATACACGTTCAATTTTTGCTGTGTCATTTTCTACACCACGAAGACGTGCAGCGCCGACAGGCTCATGATTTTCATACATAATGAAATGCGTCGCAGTTGCATCCTCAGCATCACATTCTAGATGAAGAGGCACACCTTGTTCCTCTACAAATACTTTTTTGCGGACAGTGAATGCATCATCATGTTCTTTCTGTGTATCAACAATCTTAACAGTATACAAAGGTCATTCAGCTCCAGTCAGTCGGAATGTTTCGTAAGTTGTCCAGGAGCCGTCCTCCAATTGGTATAATAAATGAAAGCGATCAATCGTGTCTTTCTCGTCGACACCTATCATACGTAATTGGCCAAAGATGTCATCGTGCTCAGAGTCAGTCATTTTTTGTGCAATCGTAATATGCGGTACGAAGACATGTTTAGTATCGCCAAAAGATATTTTTTCTTCTAGAACATTATGGAATGTTACTAATTGTTCTGTTGGTTCAATGCGGAAATAAATTGCATTGGTTGTTGGGAAAAACGAACTTATGCGTGATGCATAAATGTTTAAAGGTGCATATTTCGCAGCGATTTCATCTAATTGCTTAACGATGGATTGAATATCCTCTTCCGTTGCATCAAAGCTGTCCTTTAATGTCATATGCGGTGTAATTTTTGCATAATGCGGATCGTAACGCTTGCGATACATATTCGCTAAGTCTTGTAATTTTTTTGATGGAAATGCCACAATTCCGTACTTCATAGTCCATTACCTCCCTAAAATAAACAATTTTTCTATCTAAGTATAACAGAAATTTCGTATTTCGTAATTTGAATCGCCTAATATTAATTGAAATTTTCAATTAATGCTCGACGAAGGTCGGGTTTCCAATATTTCCATGTATGATTGCCATCAAACTCGTCATAAAATGTAGAAAAGCCTTTACTTATCATTAGATTATGCAATTGGCGATTCGGAGTTAAAAAATCCTTGACTGTTTTATCTGTTGTGATGACTTTATCTTCTTTTTTACCAATGATATGATAAATGGAAATCGCTCCTGGATCTTTGAAATTTTCAACAGCTTTCAGTACATCTTCATCGACAAGTGGTGATTGTAAAATGACTTTTCCAAAAATGCTTGGGTATTTTAGAGCTGCCATTAAAGAAGCGGTTGCAGCCATCGAGTCACCGATTACAGCGCGGCTCATCCCCATTTGGTAGGTTGCATATTCTTCATCTAAATAGGGCACAAGCTCATGAGCTAAAAAACGCAGATAAGCTTCATGCTGTTCACCGCTTGGCAAATATTTGTGACGTCGATCTTTTATATCTTTGTATGGAACGAATACAATAATTAAATTTTCGATTTCATAGTCATCAATAAGTTCATCAGCTAGTTTTGTAATCCCTCCAAGTTGAAAGTAATCTTTGCCGTCTGATGCAATTAATATATTATATTTATATAGCGGAGAATAATTTGCAGGGACATAAATATAAAGCTGTAATTCCTCACGTAATGCTTCACTATAAAACTTTAAATCCTGAACTGTTCCCTTATCCAACGATGACACTCCTTCATGTAGTTTGTAACAAAATTGTATCATATTACGTAAGTAAAGGTATAATAGATTGGGCTAGCCTTGTACTAGCAATAAAAATGGAAATGAGGGTAAGAATATGCATGATAAAAGTATTCGCGTGCATTCCGAAGAAGTAGCGAAAGCAGCTTTAGGTGCGCTAGTTCGTCGGGGTGTGACGCTTGAGGACATTGCTAAAATTGTTTATGAAATGCAAAAATCTTATAATGATGGCTTGACATTAGAGCATTGTGTTCATTCTGTTGAGCGTGTGCTGCGTAAACGTGAAGTCCAACATGCGGTCTTAGTAGGAATAGAATTAGATGAACTTGCAGAGAAAAAGTTATTGTCATCGCCACTACAACAAATTATTGAATCTGATGAAGGTTTATTCGGAGTTGATGAAACAATTGCCCTTGGATCTGTTTTTACATATGGTAGCATAGCTGTAACAACTTTCGGTCACTTAGACAAACAAAAAATTGGCATTATTAAAAAGCTCGACACGGAACCTGGGCAGCATGTGAATACATTTTTAGATGATTTAGTTGCAAGTATTGCGGCTTCAGCAGCTTCACGCATTGCACACCGCATGCGTGACTTGGAAGAAGAAGGCGAAACATTTGCGGATATTGAGCCTGAAGAGCTCGGACCAAAACCAAAACCCCATAATGAAATTTAGTCTTTTCAAAAGAACTCTCAAAAACAGATGAACGTTGCACAAAGATGTAAATAACAAGAGTTTCTTCTATATTAAAAAAGAGCCTCCCAATTAACTTGGGATGGCTCTTTTTTTTATTTTGTATCGTTATATGCGTTTAAAAATTCTTTTACTTTTTCACTGTCGGCTTCAAGTTTTAATCCTGTGTTTACGAGTGGAGAAACGGTTGAAACAGCAGGCTTTTTATTGCCTTGGTAGTAACTGATGAACTCATCTTGATTAATCGAATAAAGAATGGCTTTACGTAAATCAGCTGATTTAGATAATGCACGACCAGATGTGTTCATTTGTAAGTATGTGACAGCGTTACTATCTGCCGTGTTTAATGTTAGTTTGGCATCAGATTTTACGATATCAAGCTTCGTTTCTGGTACTGCTTGTAATACGTGGATCTCACCGTTACGTAAGGCTGATACAGCACTATCATTATCTGCAATAAATCGAACGTTGACTTTAGCAATCTTTGGTTCATACTCACTACCTACGCGATAGGCAGGGTTTTTTAGGAATTGTGCTTCATAATCATTCTTTTGAACAAGAATGTATGGGCCACTAGCAAATAGTTGGTTATTGTATGTTGCAGAACCTTCAGTAATTGTTGCTTGATCACCGTATGCAATATCTTTATTTGGATTATAGTTTGCTACATCATATGTGTTAATACTTGTTACTTGTTTTTCAGACACGATACCACCAGATTGATGTGCTAAGTAGTTTAATACTTGCGGGAATGGTGTTGGTGTTGTAATTTTCACCACTTGGTAAGCACCAGTTGCATTATTCACGGCACCTTTATCCTTAGCTAATTGAGCTACAGTAGCAGGTAAATTTTGAGATAATGCATCTAAAATCGATTTGTCTGAGCCTGCCACTTTTTTATTTTGTAGTTCTGTTAAGTCTGTTACAGCCTCAACAGTCTCAATGTTTTCATGAATGCTATAAGTACGATGGTCTGGTACTGATTTTGAATCTTTTGCGCGATTTAATGAGAATACTACATCCTCAGCCGAAACTAATTCACCAGTATCCACAGCAGCCCCGTCCTTGATGGCTGCAAAATGAATATCATCACGTAACATAAAGTAGTATTCTTGATTTCCTTCAGCAATGGCATGGTTATAGGATAAAGAGCCATCTGAAACAACTTCATCCGTATCCGTTAAGTTGACAAGTCGAACATACATGTTTGTATTAAGTGTATTAATAGAACCATCATTGCCTTTGATTGGATCAAGAGATGTTAATGAATCAAGTGTTTGATGTAAAATTAAAGTTTCTGTTGAATTTAATGAGGCATCATTAAATTCAATGTTCTCCCATACTTGGGCACGTGATTTCGGTAAAAGTACAGATTTTGGATTGACTAAGTCAGAATATATCCCTTGATATTTATTGGAAATGTATAGCGGTGCAATATGCGCTTGATCGAATACCAATCGTTCTTCAAGTTCTTTATATTTGGTTACTGCTTCATCGCCCGTTAAAGTACTTGCTTCATCAATTAAAGCATCTAAAGTTGAATCAGCTACGACACTATAGTCACCGCCAGTTTTGAATAAACCCCGTACAGCATAATCAGGATTTCCAGTCACTGTCGTCCAGCTAGAAAGTGCAATATCATAGTTGCCAGCTTCTTTTTGTGCTGAAAACGATCCATAATCCGGTTGAATATTTAGCTTAACATCAAAGCCGTTTTTTACTAGTTGATCACGTACGATATTCATATCTTCTTCTGCTGCAGCCATACCTAATAATTCAATTGTCGAGTTTCCGTCATCTTTAGAGTTTTTACCACCCTCTACTTCTGTCTTTGTTTGTACACAGCCTGCTAATGCTAAAACTGCAATGACTAAAAATAACAGTAATTTCTTCATATTAAGAACCTCCGATTTTTTTAATTTGTTTTTGGATCTAAAGCATCTCGTAAACCATCACCTAAGAAGTTAAAGGACAGGACGAGCAGCATAATACAAAGACCTGGGAAAATAGCAACATAGGAATGTGTTTCCAGGTACGTACTACCAACTTTCAAAATGTTACCCCATTCAGGAATGTGCGGCTCAATACCGAGCCCTAAAAAACTTAAGCTACTTGTAGAAATCACTGCACCACCAATTGTTAATGTGGCTTTGACAATCATCGGTGCTAAAGAGTTCGGAACAATATGTTTAAAGATAACCGCTGCATCAGAAGCCCCAAGAGCCCTAGCGGATTCAACGAATTCATAATTCGAAAGCTGCATCACATTTGCCCGCATAGTACGTGCATATGTAGGGATAGCCCCAACGCTGAGTGCAATGATTAAATTAATGGTATTTGCACCAAAAGCGGCAATAATGGCAATGGCTAGTAGTATGCCAGGGATCGCATATAAAATATCCAGACTGCGCATGATGATGTTATCTGTTGATCTCCCATAATATCCGGAAACTGCACCGAGAGCGCCACCAACTAATGCTGGAATGATTGTTGAGAAAAATCCGACAATTAACGAAATTTGAGCACCAAAAACGATGCGAGAAAATAAGTCACGCCCGTAATTATCAGTCCCAAGGGGATACTGTAATGATGGTTTTTGTAACAATGCACCATAGTTATTTTTAGTTGCAAAGTCGTAATCGAACGTCCAAGAACTTGTCACAGATAGTGAAAAAATAAGGATGATGAAAAATAATCCGAATATCGCCATTGTATTACGTATAATTTTTTGCCACATTTTTTGCCATTTTACAATGGCTGATGGATTTGCTTTTCTAGTCTTTTGAATGAGGCTAAATCCTAACAAAGTTGCAAATAAATTACCTGTAACAGTGGCAATGAGAAGCAAGATACCAGGCACCATCATCCATTTAGGGGTTTCCGTTGCTGTAACGAATTTTGTACAAAGGAATAACATCAAGATATAAAAAATAGCAAGTAGTAAAAATAACCCCATTGCGACGACAAATGTATCGGTAACATAGGATTTAAATAAATTCAAAGCTGAAATACCAATAATAAACAGCTGGGTAATAAATGCATAGGCTGCAAAAGTATATTCAGCTGTCTTTGTTTTTGACACGAGCATAAAAGCGAAGGAGACTGAGAAAATATTGCCTGAAGCAATAGTCAGTAGCAATGGATAACCAAGTAAGCGCGTTCTTTGTTGTATGTCACCATGCTTTGCTAAATCACTCTTTATTCGTAATGTGAGGAAGCCAACATAAACTGTCGTTAGTAAATAAACAAAGAACAAAAGTAATATGATTGGTCGCCAACTTTGACTAGAAAAATTGTAGCTGTAAGCTAGAAATAATAAAGAAAATAGTAAGGAAAAGACAAAGGTAAAATGTGCATTGACATATTCCTGTGTAATTTTCAAAAGTAGTTTGACATGTATGATAGTTTTCACAGGTGATCCCCCTTTAAGACTTCTTCATTTTCGAGCGAATACGTGGATCGAAAAAGGCATACAGAATATCGATCAACAAATTGACAATCGAAATGGTAATGGCAATATAGACAACGCCACCGAGGATAGCTGGAATATCAGGTATGAATTGTTTATCAACAATATAGCTACCAATTCCACTAATATTGAAAACCTTCTCCGTAACAGAAGCGCCTCCTAACATTCCTCCAAAGAGAAGTCCAATCACCGTGATAATAGGAATCATGGCATTACGTATTGCGTGCTTTGTAATAACTTTATATTCATTTAAACCCTTTGCTTTAGCAGTAATAATATAATCTTCATGAATAACTTCGAGCATACTTGATCTTGTCATCCGGGCAATAGATGCCGTTATTGAAGTACCCAAGACAACGACAGGCATCAATAGTGATAACCAATTTTGTGGATTATACGTGGCTGGTAACCATTGTAGTTTTAACGCGAAAGTTAAGATGAATAGTAAGCCTTGCCAAAAACTTGGGATCGATAAGCCAATTAGGGCAATAAACATGAATGTGTAATCTAAGTATGAATTTGGGCGGACTGCTGAAATAATGCCAACAGGAATCGCAATGGCAATGGCCATTAGCAGTGAGAATAGAGCAATTTCAAGTGTGACAGGGAATTTATTGGCAATGCTATGTGTAATATCTTCTTTGCCAGCAAATGATGTGCCCAAATCAAATGTGAATAGACCAGAAAGCGCATGCCATAATTGTGATAAATAGGGTTGATCTAAGCCATAAATACGATTAAAGTTAGCAACTTGATCGGGAGTTGCCTCGACGCCGAGTAAGTTTCTTGCTGGATCAAACGGCGACAAATATAAAATCGTAAAAACGAGTGTTGCAACACCAACGATAACGATGAAGCTTTGTAATATCCGTTCAATAATAAATTGTAGAAATGGATTCGCAAACAATAGTAGTAATACATAAAATAACACTGCTGGTATAAACGTGATTGCTACAAATTTTTGTTTTTTCAGCTGCTGCCCCAAAAACTGTAAATAGGATGAATCATAGAGGCCTTCATTGGCTAAATCTTTCTCTACAATTCGGTTAAGCTTTGCATCTGCTAAAGAAGTAGCTACTGTTTGTACCTGTTGTTCAGATATAGGATCATTGAAAAAGCGAGCCTTGGCCTGTTCTTGTTCTGCAAATGCAGACTGCCACTGTCCATAAGATCCATTTACTTTATAAAACTGACATTGTTGCTCAAATCGTTGCTTGTATATGTGTGAATTTTTGCTTTTTCGATAAAAGAAATATGTAAATGGATGGATCAAGACACTAAAAAGAAAAAGTAGCAACGTGTAGTGTCGATGATGCAATAATTTTTGATAAACCGTAAAAAAGAATACATGTTCCTTTGTTGATGAATGACTTTTTGACATAACCATGCATTTCCTCCAAACGTAAATGACATAACAAGTATTATATTGTATAATTCCTATCAGTATTGTAAAGTATGGATTATACTTGGTATTAAGTCAATCATAAAATTTAAAAAAGGATGGATTGAATGAGTGAAAAGCTTTTAGAAATCAACAATCTTCGTGTGTCCTTTATTACTGGGGAGACAGAATTTGAAGCAGTAAAAGGTGTTAGCTTTCATGTAAATAAAGGTGAAACCCTCGGAATAGTAGGAGAGTCAGGAAGCGGAAAAAGTGTAACGGCTCGTTCAATTATGCGCTTACTTCCTTCACCACCTTCATTTCTAAAATCAGGAGAGATTGTGTTTCAACAACAAGAGCTTACTGCCTTAAACGAAAAGCAGATGGAAGCAATACGTGGGCAAGATATAAGTATGATTTTTCAAGACCCGATGACATCTACAAATCCTACTATCCGAGTAGGCGAACAAGTAGCAGAAAGTTTAAGAAAGCACCAATCACTTTCAAAAACAGATGCTTACAAGCAAACGATTGAATTATTAAAGCTTGTAGGGATTCGAGATGCAGAACAACGTTATAAACAATACCCTCATGAATTTTCAGGTGGTATGCGTCAACGGGTTATGATTGCAATGGCCTTAGCATGTAATCCATCTTTGCTGATTGCAGATGAACCCACAACCGCACTTGATGTGACAATCCAAGCGCAAATATTAAAATTAATGCGTGACATGCAAAATAAAATGGGTACATCAATTATTTTAATTACGCATGATTTAGGTGTTGTTGCAGGTATGTGTGATCGAATCATTGTTATGAAAGAAGGCGAGATTGTTGAGCAAGGTACTACCGAAGAAATTTTTACGAATGCTCAGCATCCCTATACAAAAAAACTACTGAATGCTTTACCAAAATTACATGAGAAGAAACAGCCTAAGCCATTATCAAATTTATTGGCAGGCATAGATGCAACGAAACCATTAATTGCAGTAGAGCATCTTTCAAAGGAATTTGAATTGGGACGTGGTCAAACAGTAAAGGCGGTTAATGATTTATCATTTCATATTTACCCAGGTGAAACGTTAGGGCTTGTAGGAGAATCAGGTTCAGGTAAATCGACTACGGGACGTACGATTTTGCAGCTACATCAGCCTACAAATGGTGAGGTTTTGTATCAGGGAGTACCAATTACGAGGCTAACAGCAAAGCAATTGAAAGCAATGCGTCGCCATATGCAGATTATTTTCCAAGACCCGTATTCTTCTTTAAATCCTCGAAAAAAAATAGTAGATATTGTTGGAGAGGCATTAGATATTCATAAACTTGTGAAAACAAATGAAGAACGCCAACAGCGCGTTGAACATTTACTTGAACTTGTGGGCTTAAACAAAGAACATGCAATGCGTTATCCACATGAGTTTTCTGGTGGTCAACGCCAACGTATTGGTATTGCAAGAGCATTGGCTGTTGAACCGAATTTTATCGTTTGTGATGAACCACTATCTGCGCTAGATGTTTCGATTCAAAAGCAAATTGTCGATTTATTAAAGGATTTACAGCAGCGTCTGGGTCTGACTTACTTATTCATTGCGCATGATTTATCTATGGTTAAGCATATAAGCGATCGTGTGGCTGTCATGTACGGTGGGAAAATTGTTGAGCTTGCTGAAAGTGAAGAGCTATACACGAATCCGCAACATCCATATACTCGCGCATTGTTGCAAGCGATTCCAGTTCCAGACCCAGCAATAGAAAAACGAAAATATGCTGTTTCAGAAAATGAGGAACTACAAGTCCAATATGATGTAGAAAATAGTGAACTCGTTGAAGTTTTACCTAATCATTGGGTTGCAGTAACATCTACATAACTTGAATGTAATAGCTTGATATTTTACAATAGAAACAACGTGAAACTTTTTTCAATCAGCGGGGGCTTTTACTATCCACGCAGTTGTTCAGTTGAACGTATCAGACTTTTACAGTGCTCAGCTGTGAACTTCAGTTTAAGCATGCAATATAGAGGCCACTTGTTAAAGTGTGATAATGGCGAATAGTTGTGAGGGAACTACTCAAGACATAAAAACGTTAATAACGAGTGGTACAATCATTGTGGCTGTTGCTTTGTATATGATTTTTGGCAGAACACCAGCGAAGATAAGGATACTGCTACTTCTGAGCAACAAGGCATTATTACAATTGAAGCGGTTGAAGAAAAGACCGGAGATGATCGCTTTAATGTAGAGTGTAGAGTATATAAAAGCTTATGACGGGTTATCACTATAAAACTGTACAGTAAAATTTTGTACACATTAAGATCGCAAAGTGTTGATATTACTGTAATTTCATGTAGGTCTTCAAAATATAGGTGTACACAATAAAATTTAGTTAATTATAGATTAATGTCATATCTTGATTAACTATGTTTGTATAAAAGTGTACATATTTAGCTGATATAAAATAATGATATATCAAGCTGTGATGTATAAATATTGCTTAATGATAAAGGTATTATGATCTTCGGTTTTTGGACTGAAGATTTTTTTATGTGTAAGGTAATAATTAAATTATTATTGAAAATTCTTAGTAGAAAATAAATCAAATTCATTGTGATATTAATATATTGATAATAGACTTAAATAAGATATTAATGAATGCTAGAAGAGAGGTACGGAAAATGAGTGACAAAGATATTAAGACGCTAATTACAAGTGGAACAATTATTTTAGCTTTTGTATTATATTTGATATTCAAATAAATTTAAGATCTTCAGTTTTAATTTAACTGAGGATTTTTAGTTTTATAAAGGGATATAAATTAGAAAGTAGGGTTTACTTTTGAAGAAAATTATTTTTGCTTTATTCATTTCTACATTGGTTCTGAGTGCATGCACAGAAGAAACTAGTACGAATATTATTGAGAATGAAGATATAGAAGGTCTTATATCATCAACGATAGAAAATGCTGAGAAACACGATGTAAGTAAGTTTGAAGAATATGAGCTAGAAAGTGTAATTGACGGTGATACAATAAGAATAAAATATAACGGCAGCTCTGAAAAAGTTCGTTTTTTACTTGTTGATAGCCCTGAAACTAATCATGAGACATTAGGAGAGCAACCGTACGGACCAGAAGCTAAAGAATTTACTAAGCAACTATTAGCTGGTCAAGATACAGTATATTTAGAATTTGACGTTTCGTATCGTGATAAATATAAAAGACTACTTGCCTATATTTATACCAAAGGGGGTATAAGTGTTCAAGAGCAGTTATTGAAAAATGGATTAGCACGTGTTGCTTATATATATGCTCCAAATACGAAGCACGTAGATTGGTTTAAATCGATTCAAAAAACTGCACAACAGTCAGCTATTGGTATTTGGTCAGTTGAAGACTATGTAACGAATCGTGGCTACGACAAGGATGCTTATTATGTTACTACAGAAAAAAATAAAGATGATAAGAAAACAGAAAATGATAAATCTATTACTAATAATAACAGTTGTGTAATTAAAGGTAATATCAATTCAAAAGGAAATAAAATTTATCATATGCCTGGTCAACGTGATTATGACAATACAATAGCTGAAGAAATGTTCTGCACTGAAGAAGAGGCAGAGGATGGTGGATTTCTCCCAGCAAAACAATAAAATAATTCCAATTTCCTATCTCCTATCTCCTATCTCTATAAAGAAGGGATTTCGGTTTTTCTTGTGGATTAAGAACCTATTAAGTGATAATAAAGTTATTCCATTAAAGGGCATTTCAAGGCCAAATGACGGATTGTAGCTTTGTAAAAAAGATTGATCGTTTATAATAAAGATTGATAATTTGTAATAAAGTTTGATAAAAATCATCTCTTTAGTTATTCTTTGAGATGATTTTTTTATTGGACATTTATGTTAAAACTGATGTTTATCTTGTGAAGAATTGTACTTAAACTAACGGCGCAGCATTCCTGTTTGAAGGATGTTCGAGGTCTTGAAAGAAAAGGAGCCCTCTAGTATGATGCATGAGTGTCAACGACCATTGACCCATCATCAAACAAGGAGGACTCCTTTATGCATTCTAAATTCAAAACACTGTTTATAAATGAAGTGGAAAATTATTTTTTCTTCACCACGGAGTGGTGGAAACCGTTGATACATCAATGTTTATAGAGGGAGGTTAGTTTAAGAAGGTTTATACTGGATTGTATTGTAAATATTAGAATATGGTAAAATAAACCATTGAAAACATATTAAAAGATACGGAAAAATATTGGCGAATTGATAGGAGGTTGAACATATGAATGATAAGAAGAAGGGAAAATTACAAGTCACGGTAATAGTTTTAATGATATTAATATTGGTTGCTGCTTTTGTTTTAATTTTCTTAGGTCATTACAGTATGGCGTTTGTTTTATTTGGAATTTTTATTGTGAGTATTAATTTTATTAGTAATTGGATAGGAATTAAAAATGCAGATTACGTTTATAGAAAAATTCATAAGAATAATGATAAGTGGTAATTACGCTTAAGTACTCCTAAGCTTTTTTTAGAATTAAGTTTGTGAATAAATGTACTTAAACAAACAGGGAGCTTTAGTTTAATAAGGCTCATTTAATTGATCAAACTTTTTTATAAAAATCTCATACTTAGTTAGAAAAATTAACTCCAATTTGATCAATCTTTTTTCAAAATGGAGTTTTTGCATTTGCTAATAAATAAACGTTGAAGAAAATATTTTAATCAATCATTATTCTAAAGCTACACTAGAAAAAAATATTCAAACGAACTTAACAAATGATCAAATGATTGCTATTCAACGCTCTCATAAAATTGGCGTCAAGAATATTAAACAAAGGAAATTAACGGTGAAGGGAGAATAATTGGGGATTTGTGGTATTATATAGTGAGCGAAGAAACAAGAATAAAATTTTCCAACGAGCTTCGCAAACCATTGAAATTACCAATAGAGGGTCCTGCCGACAAAACGCTACAGACCTAATTACTGTAAGACACTTTTTGGAAGGATAAATCAGTTCCTACTTTTATAGAATCGGCTGATATGGTATTTACTTAGGTTATAGTAACAGCTAGGTTTTAATAGCTGAGAATTAGTTGTTGAAAAATTATTATAAAAAATAATTATTTAAAAAAGGAGAGATTTCATTATTTATGTTTAAAAATTTTTTTGGAAAGTGCTTAGTAACTTTTTTGGTTTTACTTTTACTTATCCCTGTTTTTACAAATCAAAAGGCTACAGCTAATTCACTACCTCAAAATGAAATGCGTGCAGCCTGGATTGCAACAGTATCTAATATTGATATGAAGGCAGGTATGAGTAAAACCCAATATACTCAATGGGTTCAAAGTACCTTAGACAAATTAAAAGCTGATAACTTTAATACAGTTATTTTTCAAGTTAAGCCATTAAATGATGCACTGTACCCGTCTAAGCTTGCTCCATGGTCATCGTATATAACAGGCAATACACAAGGGACCAATCCGGGTTTTGATCCATTGCAAATAATGCTGGACGAAGCACATAAGCGAGGATTAGAACTTCATGCTTGGGTAAACCCATATAGGGTCACTATGCCTTCGCAATCTTTGTCTAATCTTGCTGCCGATAATGTAGCCCGTAAAAATTCTAATTGGGTAGTGAAATACGGTAAACAATACTATTTAGATCCTGGTTTGCCGGAAGTTCAAAATTACTTATTATCAACCATAGAAGAATTAGTAAGCAACTATGATATCGACGCTGTACATATGGATGATTACTTCTATCCTTATAAAATAAAAGGAGAGACTTTTCAAGATCAACAAACTTTTAAAAAGTATGGTGGCTCTTTCAATAATATTGAAGACTGGCGCAGAAATAATGTTAATCAATTAGTAAAAAAGGTTTATGCAAGCATTAATGCAATTAAACCTCATGTTCAATATGGAATATCTCCGTTTGGAATTTGGCGAAACAAAGGGCAAGATTCTACTGGTAGTAACACGAATGGAATGAGTAACTACGATGATATTTATGCTGATACAAGACAGTGGATTAAAGATGGAAGTATCGATTATATTGCTCCTCAAATCTATTGGTCCAGAAATCATAAAGCAGCAAGTTACTCTGTTTTATTAGATTGGTGGGGAAGAGAAGTTCAAACGTACGCAAAAGTCCATCCTGTTAATCTATATATTGGCATGGCCGATTATAAAGTTGGAAATGATTCTGATACTGCATGGAATAATAAGACGGAACTTATCAGCCAAGTAATCGCCAACAGAGCAAATAAAAATGCTCAAGGACAAATGCATTTTTCTCTAAGAAGTATTAACAATAACGCTCTTGGATATGCTTCTTATTTAAATCAGCAACTATACAATTATAAAGCTTTAACACCTACAATTTATTGGAAAGGCTCTGCAATACCTTTATGTCCAACTGATGTTAAATTGAGTAAAGAGTCTTTCGGCATGAAGCTTACTATTACAGATAAAAATAGTACTCAACCAAGGAAATATGTAATATACCGATTTGATGGAACAAAAGAAGGATCATATGAAGACGTTAAAAATATAGTAGACGTGGTTTATAACACACAAGGTAATACTGTTTATGTAGATACTATTGCAAATAATAGTAAAGTATACACATATGGTATAAAGTCTATATCTGCTACAGGTGTGGAAAGTAAAACTGCTTTTGTTCTAAAAGATGGAAATCCTTACCAGTACCAATAGAGCCAACACCTGAAGGGCCAGAGCAACCAGAAAAACCTGTAGATCCAAAGCCTAATATTACATTCAACGATATCTCCACGAAAACTGGGCTAAGGACATGATTGAAGACATCGCAGCTCGTGGTATTATCACAGGCTATCCAGACTGCACGTTTCGACCGAATGAACCAATTAAACGTAAGCATAATGCAGTCATGATCGCACGGACTTTTGAGCTAACACTTAAACGAAAGGACGTATCATTTAGTGATGTATCAACGAGTCATCCATACTTATGAGGCAATTACAAGTTTACAATAGGCAGCTATTGTAAACGGTTCAAACGGGGCATTCAGTCCAGATGAATCGCTAACACGTGGACAAATGGCGGAAATACTTGTACTCGCATTTGGTATCCCACCAGCTGGGACAAGCACATTCCAGGACGTTCCAACAACACATTGGAGCTATGACTATATTGCCGCACTAGCATATAACGGCATTGCATTGGGTTACAATGGTAATTTCAGACCAAATCAGGCAGTGACACGTGTACAATTCGTGGCATTTATGTACCGTGTCATGAAATAATCACAACGAAGCACTCTACAAAATTCAAGTTTCAGAATTTTATAGAGTGTTTTATTGTATGCTTTGAAAACCTTCTGCTCAGCAGGGGACTATCAGTGGACGAAGGAATATACGTGACTAAAGAATTATTAAACACAATTTACGAAGAGAATCAAGGCGAGGCGAGTGAACGAATGATGAGAGGGATGGGAAAATGAGCGATACAAGGACCAAATTGATGCTGGATTTGCAAAGAATTGAGAAGGATGAGTATCAGTTACGCGAAGGTGAGCAGCATCAAGATTTATTACCTTTGTTACTTCAATATATTGGTGATCCTCAGCCAGAATTACGGGATAACCTGATATATCCGATGTTTTATATGTGGATTAAGGAAGAGAATAGGTTCAGTGAAGAGGAGTTGCGTAGCCTCTTAACTGTTCTGACTGATGAGAACCATTTGTTCTATAATATTGGCAACGAGGATGATCAGTCAGTTTTTACAAGGACGTTCTCTGCCTTGCCTATCGCTTTGATTGTGCAACGCCACAGACAGAATCCATTTTTCAATCAAGCTGAAATTGAGCAATTGATGCATGCAATGCTCCGTTATTATAAAGAGGAGAAGGATCTGCGAGGTTACCTTTCAGTAGGAGGCTGGGCTCACAGCGCGTCTCACGGTGCAGATGTTTTTGTCGAGCTGGTGCAGTGCGAGGAGAGCAGCGTCGCAATGCTGCGTGAGGTTCTTGTCGCTATTTCTGGCATGCTTCATAATGGTAGACACGTTTTTAGCGATGAGGATGATGAGCGGTTGGTCAACATCGTGGATACGATGATTGAAAAAGAGTTACTTCTACATCAAGAAATCGCTGATTGGATTAGCGGCTTAGCGCAATGCTGCCATTTGCCGAGAAGTCGCAGTCAGGTGATTGCTCGCGTGAACAGCAAGAATTTTTTACGCAGTCTCTATTTCAGAAGGGGACAAGATAGCCGAGGGAATGCGCTTAACATTGTCATGCTTGCTACTGAGGCAAAATTGAACAGGTTTTCTATCAGTTAAAGGATTAGAGGGGCTGTCCCAAAAGTCATGGAAAATTGGCTGAGGGATTGCCCCTTTTTATGTCAAGAAAAACAAAAAGAAACCATCCTTTGGTAAAATGGAAGTGCCACCCACAACGTACAAAAGAAGAGGCAAGTATTCCAGATTTACAAAAATTCCGGTGAGGGTTTGAACATCATTGATTACCAGACAATAGAGATTGAACCAATTAAAAACAGCAAATTAATTTACGGTAAAACTGACTTTGCTAAGCTTGAATCGTATTTAATTAAATGGGGAAGGCCAACGAGTCTTACATAAGCCTTAGTTCTTTGTTTGACACCCTCTGGCATGTTCCTCCATTAAAGGGCGCAATTGTTGAACAACATAGCTGGAAAAAGATCAAACTTTTTTATAAAAAATGTATACTAATTCATAAGAGAAGAATTCATTTTGATCAATCTTTTTTCAAAACGGGTTCTTTTTATTTTACTTAAAATGCGGGTTTGCAAGGTAATTCTGATCAAATTTTATTTTTAAGCTTATCAAAGCTACACATTATTTGTAAAAATTTTAAAAATATTTCTAAAAAACAACTCTATAATATGGTATTATAAAAATGTACCAATAATTTACATAGGAGGTGATATTATGTTAAAAAAGTTAATTTTGCTATTTTTGCTATTATTATCTGTAGTTACTGCTGCTTTTACAATTGATTCGAAAACAGCAGTAGCAGCAGAAGAAGTAGTTGATTCAGAAGAAGTAATTGATTCAGAAGAGGTAGTTAATTCAGAAGAAATAGTTGATTCAGAAGAGGTTACACCTTATTTTATTAATGATTTCCGATATCGAAAGGTAAATGTTAAAACATACAATGAATGGTCGGGTTATAAAAGAGCTTCTGATAATATAACGACAGGCAAAGGAGGCGGTTCTATTACAGCAACCAAAAGTGTCACTTTTGGAACAGATGTATCTGGAGCAATAGATGGACTAGGTATATCAACATCAAAATCTATCACTAGCTCAATAGGATATACATTGAATGCTGACCCTAATACAACCGTTTATATGGGATATAGAGTATATTATAAAGTAGAAACGGGTACTAGAGAGTATTATGATTTAGTAACTGGAAAAGTATTAAAAAGTAATAGCTATACTGTTAAGGTTCCCCAACATGGAGAGTATAAATTAATAAGTGCTAAGTAACAATTAATTGAAACAAGACTAGCTAATATAGTTAGTCTTGTTTCAATTTTGTAGAGAAGAAGTATCCTAATTTTGAAAGTGAATATAGTAAAAAAATAACCATTAAATTTCTGGATATTACATATCCATCAATTGCCAGATCATAACCTTTTGGTATTAAAATATTGCTATTTAACAGAATATATATTGCAGATAATATAGGAATTATAATACATAAAAGTCCTAATAATTTATATTTATTGTCCATAATTTTCTTCACCTCCCAATTTTATTATTCATATTATTCTAACACCTTTCTTTGTCTTTTAAAATTGTAATTTTAGTTATTATTTAACAGTTGTAATGACCAGCCGCCTTTTAGGGGCTTTTTTCTTAAGGAATTGTTATAGCCTTGGAATAGAGTTTGATTAGAATAACTTTCAAATACTCTTTTTGAACCTAATGCAGATTATGCATATGATTATCACTGGACACCTGGACTTGGATATATCTACGCTTCCACAGGTACAATGTTAAGAGTTCAAACGTAGCTCCTAATAGTACTATACGTGATATAAACTATAACGTTAACTCTGCAATTATATCGATGGTGAGTTTTTCAATTAATAATTAATTGTATTATTATAAATTTTCTTTATTGTTAAATTGGTAGGTAAAGACACTAAAATCGAATTTTTATAGTTTGAAAAATTGTAATTATTAATAAATATAGTCTTGATACTTGATATGGCGGAAGGAGAGGAAAATGAAAAAAAAAATAATTATCTTTAATCTATTATTTTGTATAGTAGTTATTTTTGTTAATTACAATTATTTTAATTCTAAATCTCGAAACGCTATCGTATACAACTATGTGGAAAACTATATTGAAACTAACTATGGCATTGGTAGAGAAGATTTAAAATCTGAAGAAAGCAATTACCTAAGAGGAATGGGGTTGTTTGCAATAGAAGTTAAAGATATAGTAACTAAAAATCATTACTTTTTTGAAGTGGATATTAGAGATGACTATTCATTAATTTATATAAAAGATCTTACTGAGGTTCATCGTAAAAATCAAGCTGATTAAAGAAAGTTTATTTCAACAGGTATCAGCAATATTTTGAGGAAGATATAAAGTTTTACAATACAACAATATATCCTGACTTATAAAGCATTCTTGAGAGAGTGCTTTTTTATTATGTTTAAAATTAACTGAATCAATTTCATAAATCATCTTTTTCAAAATTTTAGAAGGCTACTAAATCGATACCTGCATTTTAAGAGAGGAAAAGGGATAGGAATTTGTTGAAGATTAGATCACAGAAAATGACCAAACTTTTTTATAAAAATTAAACAATACTTCACAGAGGAAGAATCCGTTTTGATCAATCTTTTTTCAAAACGGGTTCTATTAATTTAACGTAAGATGTGGGTTTAAGAGGTGTTTTTGATCAAACTTTATTTTAAACCTACAGCAGATATAAAAAGAGGTTGATATTACATCAACCTCTTTTTAATGATTTTTAGGATGCAGCGATTACTTCGCAAGATATATCAAAAAACGAATGAAGAACCTTGATATCATATTTAAAGGATGTGCCTTCGTTGTATAACCATGAAATTATAATTAAGAAAATTATTTTGTATGTGGAAGAAAACCTACATGAACCACTTACTTTGGAAAATATTGCAGCACAATCAAATTTTTCAAAGTATCACTTTCATCGAATATTCCAATCCACGGTTGGCATGACGGTAACTGAATATATTCGGTTAAGAAGATTGGCTAATGCTTCTTCCGCCTTGCTTTACACAAGTGAACGCATTCTTGATATCGCTTTATATTATCAGTTTGAATCACAAGAATCATTTACAAGAGCATTTAAAGAGATTTATAAGCTACCACCTGGCAAATATCGCAGAATGATGTCAGACGTGAATAAAATTAAGGAGGAAACAAATATGGATACAAAGGTGAAAGGTTGGTTTTTAAGTGGATCAAATCCATTTAATTACGAAATGGGAATTGACCATGAAGTTGTTCATCAGGGGAAAGCATCAGGTTATTTAAAATCCAAAACAGTGTTAGATTCAACTGAATTCGCTACCATGATGCAAACATTTAAGGCTAATCAGTTTGTTGGAAAGCGCATTAGACTCTCTTGTTTCATCCGTACGGAAGAGGTAGATACGTACGCTGGAATGTGGATGCGAGTAGACGACACAATGGAAGATGTTCTTCAATTTGATAATATGAGTAATCGCCCCATTAAAGGAACAACAAACTGGAACCATTATTCTATTATTTTAGATGTTCCAACCCAAAGTACTGTTATTTCGTTTGGTATCATTCTGTCTGGACAAGGAACTGTATGGGCAGATCAATTCACTTTTGAAGAAGTGAATGAAAGTATTCCAACAACTAATTTAGAGGTGCATGGTGAACTGCTGGACGAGCCAGTAAATTTATCGTTTTACGAAGAAATATGATTTAAGGAAGGGTGATAACATGGCTAATTCCGGTAAAAAGGCTACTGGGGTTGTATTAAGTATTATAGTTATAATTGCAATTATGGCTGTAAAGTTTGTAGGAATTAACACGCTTGTTCATTACTTAAAGTTTTGGTGAAAATATTGCTTAACTATACCGCAATCGGGCGCAATTCTTGAAGATGAATTGTGCCTTTTTCAGCAATAGGGCCATATTGTTGAGTAACAGTCTTTTAAGAAATGTTACCTAACGACGCTTGTGCAAAAATAATATTGTTGTTTAATTTACAATAGAGTCATTTAAAAAATAATAAAGTTGTTTAAAAATCCTTATTCCACGAACGGAGCAGGTTAGTGGAAGCAATAGTAATTAGGTTTGATTGGGAAAATTGTCGATGATATTAAAAAAGACACCGAAGTGCCTTATGTTTTTCAAATTAAGCATACTGATAAATTGAAATTTAATTACTTAAAATTATGTTTATCTTGGGAGCGAGGTATTTTATCGGTGAGTGTATACAAACCATGTAATGCTTGCTGTTAATAATGCTGACGAAATCAAAGCTGTAAGAACACTATATGTTTGCCAAATAAGTATCGTTGACCAATCGAAAGCACAGCACAGTATACCCAGGGCAATTGTAGCGATCAGGAAAATAACTGTTACGATTATTCTCTTTTTTGTCATTGGCTGCCGCTCATTCGTTTTCCTTCTGCGTAATCCTAAGAGAAATAGCAGAACGGCCAATAGGCAAAGAATAATTGTGATAGACGACAAAATGATATCCAAAAGCTGTGTGCCGCTTATTTCATATGACTGAGTTAGATTGCCGTCTAATATATCTTTAACTTTTAGTACCAGATTTATATTGGTATTTGCACCGTTGCTCAGCAAGCAGACGGCTGTTCGTTCATTTAGCAGTATGGCTACTTCGGTTCTGAAATTTGGATTGCCCCCAGTGTGTTCTATAATCGTTTGTTCGGCGTTTACCGACCAACCTGCCGCATAATACATATCGTTGACAGCGGAAACAGACATATCACCCCTATGTGATTTTTCGATAACCGTGTGGAATATTTCGGGTATGTCCTGCACAATACCCATCTGTATGCCCATCCAACGCGCCATATCTTTTGTATTAGAAATGATGTAGCCTGCGGGTTTATTCCCAGCATAATCCGGAGCTTTAAATGGAGTTGTCATAAAAAAGGAAGAACGGTAGCCCTGTGCCAACTGTCCAGTGGCTTGAGCATCTTCTTTATAAACATACGTCTGGTGAAGACCTAACGGCTGAAATACCTGTTCCCTCATAAAGTCTTCATAGCTTTGTCGCGACACAATCTCAATAACCAAACCCAATACGTCATAATTAACAGTTCCATAGTTATACTGTTCACCGGGAGGGAACGCCAATTCAGCATCTACGAGCATTTCCACAGTCTTTTGCAACATATTCGGTGTATTGCCTTGTGGAATATTTTGAGTATGCCTAATATTTGTTAGACCACTGGTATGATGAAGAAAGTTATTTAGTGTAAGGCTTTGCATATCAACAGGTTTCCCTTGATACTTTAACGTAAACCAAGGTAAATATTTTTGGACAGGGTCAGTCATTGAGAGCAGCCCTTGCTCTTCCAACAGCATAATACCCATACCGGTAAAAGCTTTACTGACCGAGGCTAACTCATAGAGTGTATTTTCACTTGCAGACAACCCCTTTTCACGATCTGCATACCCTGAAGAAAAGTAGAACACTTCATCATCTGCAAGTATTGAGATTGACATTCCCGGCACACCTGATATACGAGAGGCATCATCTAGCAACGCTTGTATTGCCGCAGATTTCGAATCTGACAACGCATAACTTTGTGTTACGAATCCTGAGAATAATATTAATATCGTTAATACAAAAACAATAATCTTTTTCATAAACTCTCCTTTTCGAAAAATTATAAGAGAATAATATAAATAACCTACTTTTACAACTACTAAACTAAATTTTAATTTAACTTTCTATTCACCTATATAATATCAAGTAATTGTGAAGAGTTACAATCGGGCCCGATTCTGTATTAAGAATCAGCGCTCGTTTTCGTTAAAGGGCCAGATTGTGGAATAATCTAAGATCATATTTAAAGGCTTTTTTAGGGGTCCCGTCAGGGGATTTACAACGTTAAGAAAATTTAATGTGAAATAGCCGAATTCCAATGGCTTTGGAATCCGGCTTAGGTCCTTATTTACTTTTATTTAAAGGAACGACCAATTCTAGTTCCTTTATTTCTTCACTAAAACCTTCACTATTTGTATGACTTGGCTTGAGTGTTAATGATTTTGGTATCGTATCCATTGGAGGCAAAGTCAGTACCATATGATGACCATAGTTCCCAGCCATGCCTGCTTGTAGTTTCAGTTTATCATATACATGACCATTATCATCGACTACAGAGAAATCAAACCATGGCCAACTATCGTTTTCATCCATTTCAGTAGGGTAATCAATCGTTAGGTCTATTCTAGTTGATAGAGGTGAAAATGTTACTTTGTCGGCCGTTAATGTATAAACTTCATCAACCGTTTCAGTTGTAACTTCTGGATAAAACTCAAATACATCACCTTTTATTTTTTCAAGTGGGAAAGCCACCTTCAACTTGCCCTCATAGCCAAATAAATCTTCTCCATGGACCGCAATCTCAATTTTATCTCCATATTCATTATAATTAGAAAAAGTAAATTGATGATGTTCAATTATTGTTTTCGAGTTTATGTCATCTTGCCCTGTTGAACCAATCGCTGGTTTAACTGGTTGTCCATTAATTGTTATATAATTAAAGCCGACAATTTCTTCTTTCATCGAAAGTTCTTTTTCTCCTGTGTAAACTAATGTTACGATTAACCGGCTGCCATCATAAGCTGCTTCTTTTACAGTCATTGTTAAGCCATTTTTACTATCTTGTTTATCAATTACTGTCGTAAGTTGATCGTGTTCAATTTTATCTGAGGCAA
This sequence comes from Lysinibacillus sphaericus OT4b.31, assembly GCF_000392615.1. GTDB lineage: Bacteria > Bacillota > Bacilli > Bacillales_A > Planococcaceae > Lysinibacillus > Lysinibacillus sphaericus_B. Next base: position 1,287,759 of record NZ_KB933398.1, read on the forward strand.
TGTCTCTAAAGTCCTTATAAATTGGACCGATTAGGGGGATATTTGATAATGCTTCTGCCATGCCTGTTGAAACAAATCCAGAACCGAGCAAAGTAATACATAACCCACACGCAACCAAGAGTGACCGTTTTGAGGTTCTTACTTTTCTTTTTTTCTTGGCTTGAAAGATAGCCGTCTTCTCCCTTGCCATTAGCTTTTCAATAGGTACATTTATGTTGTTGATAGATTGATTGAATTTGTCTTTATTCATAAAGATAGCCCTCCTTTAAAATGGGTCTTAGCTCTTTTTTCGCTCTATTTAAGTGTGATTTCACGGTTCCTTCCGGATAATTCATTATGGTGGCAATTTCCTTAATAGACAGATCATGATAATACCTCAACAAAATAATGGTCTTAACAGTAGGATTTAAGAATTTAAAGGCTTCTGATAAATCCATCGAATGCATAATAAAATCAACATTTTCAGAAGCGATTAATTCAGTAAAGATTTCCTCATTATCTGTAGTAAAATGGTGGGATTCTTTCCGAATAAAATCAATCGATTTAAAAACTAGAATTTTTGTAATCCAACTCGAAAAACTTTCAGGCTTTTTTAATGTCTTTATTGAAATATAGGCAGTATAAATAGTTTCTTGATAGACATCAAGAGCATCTTGTTCATTTCTAACGTACGCATAGGCTGTTCGGTACAGCTTTTGTCGAACAGAACCTATCAGTTGTTCAAATGATTCATCATCACCCTTTTTTGCTTTTTTTACTAATTTTGCTATATCCATTTTGGTTCTCCTCTCCGTTACACAATAAAGTCGAATGAGGAAGTAAATCGGTTGCAAAATAATTAAACACATTAAAATTGTTATACATTATCTTTTTCCATTTCCTTTAGCCTACGATAAAATGCCGCCTGACTGATTCCTGTAATTGTACATATCTCCTTTACAGTTTTATCGGAGTATTACGTAATTCAATAGCATGATTCTTATGCTTAAAATCTGTATTTTTTTAACTCTTCCTCGATATTACCATTTTGCTTGCCCAATTTAATTCCTGAATGTTGCTTCTCTTTAATCATTTCACTATCTAGTTCACTAAAGTCTGCTGCCATTACCGTTAAGAAAAATTTACTAGTTGGTGTTCTGGTATCAATTCCTAAGTTTAAAATAACAAAGTGTATGTCTCTTTCTCGGAGTTGTTCAACTAATTGCTGTAGCTGAACAAATCGGTACCTTATTCAACAATCGGGCGCTTTAATGGAGGAAATATCATAGAAATGATCAAACTTTTTTATAAAAGAATGATTCAATAAAATATATTAAGAGCGTGATTTGATTAATCTTTTTTCAAAACACGCTCTTTCTTTTTGCATGTTTATCAAGGCTATTAGTATTAATTTGATCAATCTTTATTCTAAAGCTATAATTGGGCTCTTTTTATATTTACTTATAGTGCAAAATAACTCATAAAGTGACAGACGGGATTGTAATAAGAAAGGTATTGCATTCCCAAAACCTATTGTTTTGGCAGGCCTCAGTGTTGGTATACTACATAGTTACTATACAATGATATTTAGGAAAAAAAGCGATATATAACAAACTATATCTTCATAACAGGTCATTCTATGTGCTATTTTTAAATGCTCCGGAAACATACAAAAAGACAACTCATCCTATTTTAGAATGAGTCGTCTGAAATTTTCACGTTCCTAAAAAATGAGGGGGGTTTTAGGCGCGTAATCATGAATTAGCAAACTTCTGGAGAAAAGTAGCTAAAGTTCATCCTCTCTACACTGTTTTGTAGAGGAGGAATAATCTTTATATGATAATGATAATCATTATCAACTTGGTTGTCAACAATAATCAAATAATTTTTTTATCTTCATTCAGTCAAAGTCTCCCACCTCCCAAATTCTTTCTGAATCAGAGCGCGAATATACGCCCTACCAACGGGTTGCAGCTATTGGATATTCTCTTGGGGATATTTTGTCACTGGGCATCCAACCAATTGGCGTCTATACAGAAATTATAATCACTGTCTCTTACAATAATTTATACCTTCAGATGGGAACCCTACTTCGAAGGGTACTTCTTGTGAAAGACATTTTGATACTGTTCTTTTTAAAGAAATGCCTGAAGCATCTGTAAATATTAGAAAAAAGTTATTGTTTAATGAGATAGAAGGATTAAATTATATAACTTCTGATGGAAATATTCTTCGTCCTTACCCTGATATAGATATTAACTACCATCAGACTGTTAGTCCTGATAGACAGTTTATTTCTTTTACTCCTTTAAAGGCACTGAAAAAGAATTTAGAGGTAGATATGCAATTTATGATGTTGAAACAAAAGAAACGGTAGCAGGCTGAAATACTTATATGCCAATGTCTCCAACTTACAAGGAACACTTACGATAAAGAAGGATAAATTTAGAGCCAGAAAAATAGCAAAAAGGTTGTGGGTGCTTTAGTACCTAGGGAATCTGTTAGGGTATCCGAATGGTGGATAGCCAAACGATGGATTCCTAAATGGAGGATAACCATACGAAGGATAGCCAGAAGGCATCCTGAAAACCATCATAGAAAAATTACATGTGCTATGTATCAACAGCGACAGCGATTATTGCTTTCAAAAAGAAGTTAATTGAAACCACTCCAAATGAATATCTTTTCCTTCGAAATATACAAACTTTATATTGAAATCTTTGAAATGTAAGAATTGTAAAAATATTCATAATATCTTATTATAGTACTGTAAATGCTTTGATTGAAAAGTGAGGAGGATGAAGGTGCTAAGAGCTTTAAAAGTAGGTCTAGTTATTGAGCGAGCGAATCGGAAAAACTTAGTCGCACTAGTCGCTGTTGTTATTATCGTTTTTGGCTTTATGTTTTATATAAATGCACAAGCCGTTGGTAATCAAATTGTCGAGAAAAAGGGTGATTATTATTCAGCACAAGCTATACTTTCAAAGTTTCAAGTTAAAGATGCTTTAGAAACAGGAGACGGAAGCGACTTATATAAAAATTTAGTTAAACAAAAAAGCAATATTGCTTTACAAATAGCTGCATTAACGATGGACAAACAATCTATGTATTATGAGACTTCACTTCAACTCGCACAATTAAGACAAGAGGCATTCGAATTAGAAGGATATGAAAATGTTGCAGGATTATTACCTTCTAAATTGCAAAATTCTATGGACTATCTTTATTTTAAGAGGATGATTGATGAGGGAAAGGATACAATATCCGATTTATTTCAGTACATGCCGTTTTTATTATTTTTCTTTGTACACGTTGGAGCAGGCTGGTACATATTTATTAGCTTCCATACAAGTTCTATTTTACTTGATGACTTTGAGCATTCTAGTATAATTCAGGGCTTTCCTGTCCGATTTGATCACTATATTTTATCTAAATGCATTATTGCTTTTTTATCCATAGTTACAAGCATTTTGCTCATTTTTATTTGTGCAATTCCATTGTGGATCATAAATGGACTTGGAAACCCATTAGAGCCTGTAGGGATATATGTAGGAAATGCCACATTAATATCTACGATTCAATATATTGCTATGAGCGTTGGTTATATGATGGTAATTTCAATTTTTGTAATGCTGTTGTCGATTATTTTAAATGTGTTATTAAAAAATATGTATTTAACATTATTTGTACACTTTATTCTATTCTTTTTACCGATGATTTTTCCATCTCTTATTAGTTTAATCCCCTATAACCCTTTTAATTTCATGAACTTCAATGATATTTTACGAGGCTTACCGGTAGATTTAGCGAAGCCTGTTGATATTACTATGAGTTTAGGCTTAATCATCATATGTATAAGTATTATTTTAATGTTATTCGTTATTAAAACATTTTTCACAACAGGAAAAATCAGTAGGGCATAGGGGAGGTATTATAAGCATGTGGAATTATTTTAAATTTGAATTCAAGCAGTTTTTTACGAATAAAAAAAACTTAGCAATATATATTTTGCTTGCTTTTGCAACCTTTTTTTATGTATTTAAAATAGCGCCAACTTACAATCCGATTGAAAGTGTTGATTATGAAGAAATTGAGGCGCGCTATTTAACACGTCAGGAATTTTTAGATCATATGGAGGGACAAGATTTAAATGATGTTCATCCTTCCGTTATTTATGCTATTGAAATATTTAAGGAAATAAACCCTATAGATAAAAAAAGATTAGATGCATTAGATGAGGGAAGTTTTAAAAAATATGCAGATTTAACTCGCGACTGGTACTACTTTACGAATTCGATTACATATAGAAATGAGGCATTTTCATATAACTCAAAGTATTTTATAAAAAATAACAAGTATGCAGAAGATGATGCCTTCTACGCCTATTTAGAGCAGGCTGTCCGTTATGATACTTATTCGAAAGCAGATTATGAGTTATCATTGGAAATTTTTGAACAACGTACAGCTCTTCAAACGTTCGAACGCTTATTAAAGGGAGTACTTCCAATTATTTTAATTGTCTGTGTACTTCTTTTATCAATTGATATTGTTAAAAAAGATCAACGTCATCAATCTATTTTAAAGGGATTTCCAATTAGTGATTGGAAAAAGCTACTTGTGAAAATGTTAGTTGCACTACTAGGTAGCGTGGTATTATTTGTTCCGCTTATAGTTGGCATCTGTATTATAGGCTTACAATCCGGTTTTGGGAATTTCAATTTACCATCTCCTGTGTATGCAGCTCATCTCGATTGGCGTGTGAAAGGTAAATTTGAAATGATGATATTAGGTACGTTTTTAGAACAATCCATAATTTTGCTTTTTACCTGGTTTATCGTCATTATCAACGTTGTGCTATTATGCAGTATTATATTCCGCAGTGAGATGGTAAATTTCGTTGTTGGCTTGCTCCTTATTTTTGGCGAGAATTTTTATTCCACCCGTTACGTCGGCTATTTTTGGGACGTTCAATACTATCCGACATCTTACATTCAAGTAGGTCAAATTATTTCAAAAAGGCGAAATTTTTATTATATGAACGATCATTTAGATTTTATTTTAGGATTCCAGCTGTTACTTGGACTAGCAGGGGTTGTCATTTTTTTAATGATACTTATTTCATTGAATAGGCGATATAAGCTAATTAAATAGGAGGGGTAAAGGTGATTGAGCTTCAAAATATTACCGTGCAATTTGGGGGAAATAAAGTGTTAAATGATATTTCAATGACATTTGAGCAAGGTCAAATGATCGGGCTTGTTGCACCAAATGGAACGGGAAAATCCACATTTATGAATGTGTTAATGAATTATGTGAAACCTATGAAAGGAAAGGTAGTATTTAAGGATGGTCTAAGTTACTCGAATAAATCAAATGAAGTAAAAATTCATAAATTCGTGTCGATGATGCCAGACCAAAATGACTTGTATAATCACTTAAGTGGGCGCGAGCATTTAAAAATGTTTGCAACAATGTGGCAATCCGATTTAAAACTGATTGATGAAACAATCGAAGCATTAAATATGGGGCATTATGTGAATAAAAAAACCGGCACGTATTCACTTGGTATGCGCCAACGTCTATGCTTTGCAATGCAAATTGTCACAAATACGGAAATTATGATGATGGACGAAGTAATGAACGGACTTGATCCAAATAATGTAGAAATTATTTCGAAAATATTATTAAAGAAAAAGGCGGAAGGTAAGATTATTATTATTGCTTCCCATTTACTTGATAATTTAGAGAAATATGCAGACCGAATTTTCTTATTTAATAAAGGAAAGCTAGTTGATACCAATCAAGTAATAGAAGGTTTTAGTCAAGCGCATATTAAAACTATTCGAGTAAAAAACATGGAGGATAATACTAAAAAACAACTCCGCGAGCTATTTCCAAATATAAAACTTCAAACACTTACAAACGGAATGTCACTAATTCATTTACCAAGTTCTGAGGCAAGTTTATTAAGTACGCTTACATCTTTTTTAGTTGAGAGAAATGTGGTGGATTTTGCATTTGGTAAAGTTACATTAAATGATTTGTATTCAATATATTATCATGAAGATAAAAATGAGACAGTTAGTTAAAAAAGGACAACCACTTAAAATATTATGACCACGAAGGAGGGGTACAATGAACATGACCAAATCGGAACCGGAGTTCACTATCATCCGCACCCTGAATGCCAGCCGCGAGCTCGTGTGGGGTGATGGAAACATCCGATGGCATTAAAGAAGTTTACGAAACAAATTATAAGGATGCCAAAAAAATAATTAACCATACAGATGCACATAACAACACCACTACTTTTGTACAAGATTTGTCTGGAAATATTACAGCATCTATAAATGGAGAACGCAATGAAACAAAGTATTCCTAAAATTTAAAGAATGAACTTGAAACTGTTGTCGATCCAAAACAGCAACAAACTTCTTACGAATATGATGGCAACGGTAATTTGAAAAAGATAACAAATGCAAGAGGGTTCGTAACAGACTTTAAGTACAATGGGAAAAATCAAATTACGGAAGAGAAAATCCCCCCCTACTTGTAGAAATATGTTTGAGGCTGGTTGGGACTTAGATCTCGTATAACAAGCGAAGCTATAATACTAATTGGAGGTATAGGGGTTACTGGTGAATGCGCTGTAAGAGGAGAAAAAATGAACCCAGTAGTGGGTATTGATGTAGCTAAAGATGATCATTGGGGTAATTATAGTTGTTGTGAGTCTAGTTACCTTTTTTATTACAAATCTATTTGTCAGACTCTTAATTTCGAAGGAAGTTCAAGGGATTGCCATTATGAAAAGCCTTGGTTTTGCAAATGGGATGATTCGATTTCCGTGAAATCCAACAAGACGCACAAGAGGCAAAATTAAATATCTGGTCACATGATAATTACTTCCAAAAAGATGAATTTCACCCGGAAGTATTAAATTAAATTGATTAAACTATTTGCGAAAGATTACTCTATACTTTTCATTGATTTAAACGGTCTCCTTTTAAAGGACACTTTAAATTAGGCAAGCCCAAGAAGTTGCTGTCTGTATTTTGCAGACAGTATCTTTTTTTATTGCTCTATTTAGGACAATGATTATATAAAATAGACAATCCTTCACTTCTCGCTTAACCACCACATTCCATAACTTTTCATATTCGTTGTACAGTTTTCGAAATGAGACCTCAATTGCCCAAATTCTTTCCACCTTTTGTATTTATTGAAATGAACTTAGGGAGTGCACTTAAAACATATAAAAACTATAAGTATTTATTATGTTTTAAGTGGAATTTTCAGATAAATTAGTTTCGTAGGGAAAAAGTAACAAACGATTGAAAATTAGCTTGTAATAAGAGATATCAAGGAAAGTTAATTTTCAAATTATGTTTTAATAAAAACAAATAGTGATTTTGATTATTAGGAAATAGTCGTTACAATTTGAATACTCAGAAATAATGACTATATACCTGTTTTATAGGTGTATATGTTCGTAGAAAAGTTCTAAAGTTTATACATTAATAGAATTAACCTAATAGATCTATGTTCCTGATATTAACTTTGATGATGTTATTAGTTTCAACGCTTTGTGGGATTAGAACTGTGAAATTACGGCATAATTCTATATATAAGTTGTATAAACTCGCTTATTGGAAACTATATGTAAATAGTTAGCATTACGCTGACAGAAATGTTAGTTGAAGACTTTGGGGTGAAACTATGTATAATTTTTTAGATCGTTCTACTTTACAAAAAGTACAAGTCCTACACCATATTTTTAATGAAAAACGATATTTTTCAAGTTTTGAATTAGCTCAAGATATGCAGTTGTCGGAAAGAACCATTTTGAAAATACTATCGGAGATTTCTTTAGACTTACAAATAATAACAGATTCTGCTTGCATAAAGGCAAAAACATCAAAGTATTATTTATTGGATTACAAAGATCATTTTTCTATTAAAACAGTAGAGCGACATTATTTGCAAAATTCATTAACATATAAAGCTTGTGATGAGATTTTTCATAATACATTTGATGATATTACTTCTTTCTCATTAAAGCACTTTACAAGTATGGCCTCTATGTATCGACGTATAAATAAAATTAAACCTCTACTTATACAATTTCAGTTAAAGTATACATCCCAACAGATGGTGACGCTTGAGGGGAATGAAAAACAATTTCGCTATTTTTACTATTTGTTTTATTGGAATTCGTGTTGGGGAGAAGTATGGCCATTTACACGAATTACCCGAGAGGACATTTTAAAAGTACTGAAGGTAGTGAATTTAGAACTTCCAGAATCGGTAATATATTGGCTCGCCATTTGTTTAACACGAGCTAAATTAGGTTTCTTAATTGACAATGATCCAATGTACACTACTTTTACAAAACATCATTATCATTATGACAATTATTCAAAAGCAGTCAGGCTAATATTTAAAGAACTAACAAATTTATCTGCTGAAGAGATTGAATTAGAATTGATGTTTTCATTTAATTTTATCAGTTGTTTAAAACATTATGATAAAAAAGATAAAGCAGTAAGTCTTATGATGAACTTTGCTCAGCACCATAATCAGGAATTGTTTGTGCAAGCAACTTTGTATTGGATAGAAACATTTATGGATCATTTTTCTATTGTCTTAAATGTAGAAGAATATTGCGTGTTATTTGTGAATTTACTTCATCTCCATTATTATATGATGATTTTTTCTGGACCGCTCTACTTGTTTAAAGAAGACCTTTATAAGAAGAGGTTTGAAATGCATGAAACTGATCAAATAGAAATTATGAATCAGTTTTATGAACGTCTTTTGGAAAATGAAGAATTCTCCATTATTTTTAAACGGCAGGATACTTTGATAGGAAGGTATCACAAATTATTAAAACAATCCATTGATGTTATGAATAGAGATGCCATTAAAATTGAAGTTGTTTCCATGTTAAATGACATTCCATATTTATTCGATCAAATTAAGCGAGTTTTTGTACATGTTGAGTTGTGCCCAAAAGATGAAGAGGCAGAGTTAATTATTACAGATCGTTTATATATGAATATTAATAAAGATACACAAGGAATATTTGTATGGAATTCTGTTCCCAAGAAAAGTGATTATGAAAGGTTAGGAAAAAGACTACAGGAAATTTATTTCAAAAAAAACCAGGTATCAAATAAACTTTTAATAACTTTAATAAGTGAAATATAATAGCATGCATTTGAATTCCCTCATATTGATTAATAATAACTGATTAATAGATTTTCTATTGAAAACGCTTCAATTTATATATATGAGAGAAGAGAGAAGTAACCAATTAGGGATAGTTAAAAAAAGTATTAGGTTGGTACGAAGATATGTGGCCTTTGATGATACTTAATGAACCTTTAAAGCGAGTGCAGCAAAATGAATGTTATTCAAATTTAACAACATCTTAAATGAAAAAAACACGAAAACGCAATAACAATGCTTACGAATTAAACGAAGGATGAGGGCGCATATGATTAAAAGAAAAATTCCAGATGAGCTAACCTATTCAAAGGAGGAACAAAAAGATTTATTTAAAGTGTTAGCAATATCAAGTGAAATACGTGACATAGGTATTGTAGAACATCTTTTAAGAGTACAAAAATTAACAGAGAAACTGGTGTTAGCCCTTAATGAAGAGCGAAAGAACAGCTTGCCAGTTGAGTATATTGATAAAATTATTTATTATAGTATATTGCATGATATTGGAAAATCAGGTATTCCCGAATCAGTACTTTATAAACCTGGGCCACTTACATTCTATGAGCGCAAAATAATAGAAATGCATCCACTTATCGGGATTGAAGTGCTACATAAAATATCTGATGTAATGAATTATAATCTTTTTGAGAATATGGAAATAGCGAGTAACATTATTAAATATCATCATGAGAAATGGGATGGTACTGGATATCCTGAAGGACTTAAGGGAGAAGCTATTCCATTAGAAGCGAGAATAATAGCCATAGTAGATGTATATGATGCTTTAGTTAGTAAAAGATCTTATAAGGAATCTTGGTCTAAAGAAGAAGCTTTGACATATTTGAACGAACAAAAGGGCATTCACTTTGAACCATCCTTAGTAGATGCTTTCATAAAAGTAATTGATAAATCTTAATAATTTGGAAAAATCATAGGAAAGCACATGTATCTGTCATTCGTATTCCAAAGCCTATTACCTTGTCTGCAAAAAGGTAATAGGCTTTTTTGCGGACAATAAATTAGATGGATAAACCACGTTTTCCGTGAGCGGGGCTGAACCACTTTCCTCGTCACTTCCAGTCAAGGTCTCGACTGTTCCGCTGGCGTCGCGTCCTCCACTCCACCCAATGTTGAGTCAGATGAAGAGCCATCATTGAACAAAATATTTTTTTACTCATATTATACTGAAACATGGTTAATCAGTTTTGAGGAGGTTGCAAATGCATTGGATCACCATCATTTTTATAGGTATTGCTGCTAATCTAGATAATTTAGGAATTGGTCTTGCTTATGGTGTAAAAAAGATGAAAATTCCAGTCCTATCAAACGCAGTTATTGCCGTTATGTCAATGATTGTCACATACGTTGCAGTAACAGCAGGAAGCACAGTAATTGAGTATATCTCAGCACATACGGCAAATCTTTTGGGAAGTCTTTTGTTATGTGTAATTGGGATATGGACGTTATTGTCCAATCGCTTTTCTAAAAAGGGGATAATGAGTAGTTCTGAATTGTTTGATGATGATAAAAATTATGTTATTACATTTAGGGAAGCCATTACACTCGGATTCGTCTTATCAGCCAATTGTTTAGCGGGGGGAATTGCAATTGGAGCGAATGGCATTTCAGCTATATGGACAGTTATATCTATTGGTACTTTCTCATTTTTATCAGTCGCAATTGGTAGTCATTGTGGATCTTTACTAACAAAAACATTCATAGGAAAGTATTCGACAGCAATTTCTGGATGGCTATTAATTATGATTGGTATTTTTGAGATATTTGCTAAATAGCTTTGTTTTCGTCTTGTTAATAGATTTATTAAAATAAAGAAGATGTTACTTTGAGATAACTTTAACTGTAATACCGTACATGTACATTGTGGATTCAACTCCACAAAATCAGGTTAAGAAGTGATTTTGTACATAGCTTCTTCGTTAAAGGTATTTACATAAAAAGAGCGCATGCAGAGACTTTTTGTAGTGCGCCTTTTTTGATTAGAGGAAATTTTGACATATTAAGGTCGATTTTGGTTTAGTAGTTGACAGACACTGGTATCAACGATTATTCTTGGAAATAACAATTGTAATTGAGAATGATTTTCGTTTAAGTGAAATTGCTTTCATGAATAACGTTGTGAATATAATTTATTTCAATTATAATGATTGATGGAAAATAGATAAAAATTTTCCATTATTAATAGAGGAGGCATGCAACTCATGAAGAAGATAATGATGTTGGTCATGCTAGTCAGTATGTTTGTATTTAATTTAGCTTTACCTCAAGCATCTGCTCAACTAGCTGATGGCACACATTCTGTAAAATATCAGGTGAATAAACCAGAAAGTAGCTCTGCGTCCATTGCGAATGATTATTTCGTAAAGCCTGCAAAGGTAACTGTGAAAAATGGGACAGCCACTGTACAAATTACCTTGAAAAATAGTGCATGGATTACTAAATTCCAACCACCTGGTGGTGCTTCTGTTGTAAGCGAAGATAAATCAGCTGACACTCGTGTTGTACAATTTACAGTAAAAGATTTAACAAAACCGGTAGTTACATCTATGAAAATTGATATCGATGATATTAATTATCACCATGAATATAGCGTTTCATTAGTATTCGATGCAGCGTCAACAGGAAGTTCGACTGTAACGCAAGCACACGATACTAAATCACCAACGCCGACTACAACCGAAAGTCAAGTGTCTAATCCTCAGACAAGCGATGCTACACCTTATTTATTCATCGTCGCTTTACTAGGATCAGCATTTTTACTTTATAGAAATAAACTACAAACAAAATCGGAGGATTTATAATGGCTAAAAAACGTCAATCACGCGCAACAAAAATCGTACTAGCTTCACTACTAGCTGCATCACTTTCAGTACCATCTTTTGCATCTGCACAAGCAGCTGATGTAACAACAGTGAACACTGAAGTGAAGGCAGAAACAACTAAATCAGAGAAAGCTGATACTACAGTAAATTTCCAAATTTTTAAACCTGGTACAACAGAAGCACAACCTGCTATTAGCTCTCATCTTGTAACGCAAGGTACAATGGTTGAGAAAAATGGGAAATTCGAGGCGAAATTAACAGTAACAGCGAAATCTGCACCGATGATTGCAGGCATACAAACAAAACAAGGCGATAAGTATGCAGATGCTACAGAAGTGAAAAATGCAGATGGCACAATTACATACAGTTTTCCAGTTGTAGCTGGTGAAGTACTATCAGCAAAAATTCATGTAGTTGCAGATACACCTAAAGGTAAAATGGATACATGGTATGACTTTGATTTGAAAGCAGTTGAAAATAAAGAAACAACAACTACTGAAGTGGTAGAAGAAAAGAAAGAAGAAACAACTGAAGTGGTAACAGATAAAGAAGCAACTGAAACTACTGATAAAACAGAAGTGACAGATGCAGACGTAGAAGTATATGAAGGAAAAGTAACTGTTTATAAAGACGGCACTAAAGAAGAGTCAAAAATGAAAGATTACATTGACTCTACAGTAGCAGTAGCTAAAGCAGACGGCACATATGTTGTAGGTATGTTTTTCCCTAAAGGTCAATATGTTCAATCATTTAAAGTTGATGGTCAGGACGCTGAATTAGACGAGGAAGAAACAGGTACAGATGAGCGCCTTTACTTGTTTGAAGTAAAAGACATTAAAGCACTTACAACGGCAGAAATTCATATTATTGTAAATGAAGCTGGTGTGAAATATGATTCAGTTCACAAAGTTCAATTTAAATTTGACGTAAATTTTGACCAACCTGTAACAGAAGAAACGACTGTTGATAATCCATTCAAAGATATCGACAACAATGAAAACAAAGATGCAATCTTAAATTTACTTGCTTATGACATTATCGTAGCGCAAGATAAATTTAATCCGAACAATAGTTTAACTCGTGCGCAATTTGCATTAATGATTGCACGTACTTTAGAACTAGAAGCTACTGAAGTTGCTGGCTTCCAAGATATTAAAGGTATTGAAGCAGAAAATGCAATTAATGCCCTTGCTGAATATGGCATTGTTGAAACACGTGATAAATTCAATCCAAATGGAACATTAACACGTCAACAAGGCGCTTTAATGATCTACCGCGCAATTCAAGCTATTGAAGGCGAATTAAAAGTTGACATTTCATTGCCTTATGCTGACGCATCAACAATTGCTAATGATGAAGCGAAAGAAGCATTCTCATTACTAAACAAAGAAGGCATTATGACTGGTTCTGTTGCAAAAGATGGTAAAACTTACATCAATGCAAACAAACCATTAACGCGTGGACAAATGGCGAAAATACTAAATAATTCTTTACATTTCTTCTATGAATTTGAGGAATCAGAATAAGCATTAAAATAGCAACTTCCTTTCTCACACAGTGAGGAAGGAAGTTACTATTGCTTCTAAAGAAAAATGGGGGAATTTCCTTGATGAAAATAAATAGAAAAAACTTTCTTTTGTTTGCGTTCAGTGCTGTTTTTTTAGCTTTTCTCCCTCAATTTGTTTGGATGCATGTACAAGCCGAAGAAAAGGCCATAGAAAATGGATCTTATCAAGTTGAACTAAGTTTTCCATCCATTGATGGAGTGGAACAAAGTCGTTTTTTCAGTAAAGAAGCAACACTTATTGTCGAGAATGGACACTATACTTTAGCTTTGTCGATAGAAAATAACAATAGCCTGACGAATTTACATATTGAACAAAGCGAAAGAACGCTTCCTTTCAAATTAGAGAGTACTGAAAATTTAGTTCAGTTTGATGGCATAGATTTAACGCAACCGATTTTTGTAAAGGGTTTAATGGCCCTTCCATTTGGAGAAGATAACCGTCCTTTTACCCAAGAGCTTCTAGTAAAAGTAGCGTCTATTAAACCAATAGAGATACAAAGTGAAGAGTCCATATTAGTTAATGAGGTAGAACAAAACTTACCAAATGACATAGCTGAAAAAGAATGGACAATGAACTATGTCCTTCTTGTGGATGGCAAAAAAGAGAGCTCAATTATGAATACATATGTAAAGCCAGTGGCAAAGATGATAGAAAAAGAAGGGAAAATCTTTGCGCAGATGTCGATAGAAAAATCGGCTTGGATAACAGGTTTAACGGTAGAGCGACAAGGGGAGCAAGTGGCACCGAAGCTTATCTCTCTTATAGACAATATGCGAATTATTGAATTTGAAATTGAGGATTTAGAGCAGCCACTAAGAATGTGGGTAAAGGTTGATATTGCGGAGCTTGACTATCATCATCAATATTTCGTAAATCTAAAATTTGACCAACTACAGGTCGATAAATTTTTAAACAAACCACAAGCGGAATCTTCAGAACAGATAGACATAGTGAAGCCCCCAGTCATTGTTAAAGAGAAAGTTAAGAGTACACCGGGTAAATTGACAGATGAGTCTGTGACAAAACCACCCCTACTAGCGCCATCATCAGTTCAACCTACCCCTACTGTACCAAAGGAAGAACTGTTAGCTTTTGACCGGACACTTGATGCAAATACTGCAGGAGATGCTGAAGATGAACCAAATGAAGCTGAAGTCAAAAAGGAATCAGCTACTAAAACGGTAGTGATGGACAGAAATACAACCCAGCAACTTGTTCAATTAGATAAGGTGAAAATGGCCTTGCTCATCATTATTTGTATTTTATCAGGGTGGTTACTTGTTCGCCGCATCAAAAATTCTAAAAAAGAAGCAACTGAACAGAAATAAGTAGGAGATGACAATATGCAAAAAAAGTGGAAAGCGCTCATGCTCTTCATGGCACTCATGACATTATTCTTAATTACTGGTTGTAGTGGTGGAGATGACCAAGACAAAACAAAGGAAACTGCTGAAAAAATAAAAACAACTACACAAAGCGAAAATCGTATTATTGCAGGTACAGTTGTCGTTGCGGACATTTTAGATAAGCTAGAGTTGGACGCGATTGCTGTGCCAGAAACTGAAAAAGTATTAGCTTCACGCTTTGATGGTTTACCGACTATCGGCAATGCAATGGAACCTGATATGGAAATTGTAAAATCTTTGAATCCAACAGATGTATTATCAGTTTCAACGTTAGAATACGATTTACAAGATAAATTCAAACAATTAAAGATTCCCGTAAACTTTTTAAATTTTCAAAGTGTAGATGCGATGCTTAGTGAGATTAAATCATTAGGCGAACGCTATGACCGTTCAGCTCAAGCTGAAGAATTAGTCACAGACTTACAAAAAAATATTGAAGCTGTGCAAAGTGTTGCGGCCAACAATGAGGGCCCTCGTGTATTAATTTTACTTGGTATTCCTGGAAGTTATTTAGTAGCAACTGAAAATTCTTATGCTGGAGACCTTGTGAAACGTGCGGGGGGGATTAATGTTATGGAAGGACAGGATGCAGAGTATTTATCTTCAAATACAGAATACCTGCATAATAGTAATCCAGATATTATTTTACGCCTTTCTCATGGTATGCCCGACGAGGTTGTAAAAATGTTTGACGAAGAATTTAAAACAAATGATATATGGAAGCATTTTGACGCAGTGAAAAATGACAAAGTATATGATTTGGAGGAAGAATTATTCGGAACAACAGCTTCATTACAGGTGCCACAAGCTTTAGGACAGCTGGTGGAGATCTTCTATCGTTAACAGCAACTAGAAATTGCCGCTCGTATCACAAGCTAAGCCTTGTATAGAGCGCTTTTCTTATATTTAAAGTTAAGCGTGAGTTTGACAAGAAAAAGGGAAATCGATATGACAAAAAAAATAGTAAGTTTTTCTATTGTAATAGTGTTGTTGCTTGTCACAGTGGTATATGCGGCGACAACTGGTAGCATTAAAATGGGCTTTTTTGCTTTTATAGGAGCATTATTTGAAACAGATAATAGCCAAATGGAGGCAATTCGTGATTTGCGCTTCCCTCGCATTATTGTTGCGCTATTTGCCGGGGCGGCTCTTTCGGTTGCAGGTGTGCTTTTGCAATCGGTAATGCGTAATCCATTAGCAGATGCTGGCGTTATTGGCATATCTTCTGGTGCAGCATTCGTCCAGTTATTCATTATTTCATTTTTCCCGGCATTATTTTTTTTGACGCCTGTTTTAGCGTTTATGGGTGGGGCCATGGCCTGTGCACTTGTTTTTGCCTTGTCATGGAAGTCAGGCTTGAGTCCACTGAAATTGATTTTAGTGGGGATTGCTATTAATGCAATGTTTACTGGTTTAACGGAGGCGTTTATAAGCTTAGGTGGCTCACTAAATACATCAGCTTCTAGTGTCATCGGTTCGAATTTAACCATGCGCACTTGGAAAGATGTCTCGACAATTGTCACTTACGGTACAGTGGGATTGGTTGGTGCCTTGGCGTTATATAGTTGGTGTAATCTTCTTGTCCTACAGGATAAAACAGCAAAAAGTTTAGGCTTCAACGTTGCACGCGCTCGATTACTTATAGCAGCCGTTGCCGTACTATTATCAGCTGTTTCAGTTGTCGTGGCAGGCGTTATTTCGTTTGTCGGCTTGTTAGTGCCACATATTGCCCGGCGTTTAGTAGGTTACGATCATAAGGTGCTTATCCCATTTACCGCATTAGCAGGAGCATTATTAATTTTAGTGGCAGATACGATTGGTCGTACTATTGTTGCACCACTTGAAATTCCTGCCTCCACCATTATGGCAATTATCGGTGGACCATTCTTAATATTCCTACTACGAAAAGAGTGACGAAACATGAAAATACAAGATATTATCGTATCTCATGATAATCGCCGAAATCATTTAGACGGTGTGACGACGGCCATTCAAAAGGGCAAAATAACAACAATTATCGGCCCAAATGGTTGTGGGAAGTCTACTTTGTTAAGTGTAATGTCCCGCAATAACTTGCCAAAATCAGGCCATGTATCATTAGAAAATAAAGATGTAGTGCATTATAAGTCAAAAGAGTTTGCAAAAAAGTTGGCGATTGTCTACCAGCAAAATGATGTACCCAAGGATTTAACCATTGAAAAGTTAGTGAGCTTTGGACGTCTACCACACAACTCGATGTTAAAGCGCAATCAGGAGGAAGATGCGAAGGTAATTGACTGGGCACTTGCTTGTACAAATTTACTGGAGAAGCGTGACAATGATTTAGATGCGCTCTCGGGAGGAGAACGTCAACGTGTATGGATTGCGATGGCGTTAGCACAGCAATCTGAAATTTTGTGTTTAGATGAACCAACGACGTACTTAGATATTTATTATCAAATTGAGCTATTGGAGCTTGTCAAAACATTAAACGAAAAGTATGGCATAACGATTGTTATGGTACTTCATGATATTAACCAAGCGATTCGCTATAGTGACCATATTATTCTGATGAACGCTGGTCATATTGTGGCTGAAGGAGTGCCGCGTGACGTTATTACTAAAGAAGTCATAAAAGAGGTATATGGAGTCGAAGCCATCTTCAATGAGGATGAACAACTGGGGCTTTATATGGTACCTCTGGGGATTTAAGTTGGTGGAATGATGAAAAAAAAGATATCTAAGCTATTAACATTTTTATATTTAGCCATATTTTTATATTCGGGCTTTGCACTTGCGAAGTATGTTTATACGTATTACGAGACGTCGAAATCACTTAAGGAAGTACAAAGTATTTATGAAGAAACTTTGGAGACCATTGAAAAACAAGCTGTTGTTTCGTTAACTTCGACAGAAGATTTAATGAAATACACGGTACGCCCACAATTTAATGAATTATTAGCTGTAAATGATGGCATTGTTGGTTGGATTTCTGTGGATAATACGAAACTTAATAATCCAATTTTGCAAGCAGACAATAATGATTTTTATTTGAATCATAATTTTAAAAATCGTGAAAGTCGTGCGGGAAGTGTCTTTATGGATTATCGTAATGATGCACTCGATATGAGCCGTAATACTATTTTGTATGGGCATGCTATGAAGAATGGTACAATGTTTGGCAGTCTGAAAAATTATTTAAACCAAGATTATGCCGACGCACATCGTACGATTTATTTGGATACGCTTTATGAAGGATATGATATTGAAGTTTTTGCAGCATATGAAACAACAATTGATTTTTATTACATTGAAACAGAATTTAAGAGCAATGAGAGCTTTTTCCAATTTATAGAGCAGGTCCAAGCGCGTTCTACAATTGATATGAATATAGAAATTGGACCAGATGATAAAATCCTTACACTATCTACGTGTAAAGATTCCGTAATGAGCGACGATCATCGCTTTGTTGTTCAAGGAAAGCTAGTAAAGAGATAATGCTCGTAAGTCTGAAAAATATTCTTTTTTGCTTTAAGTGATAAGGAGTTGTCTCAAATAAATTTTTTTGAGATAACTCCTTTTATAATTATCATGAACAATCAGGACAAACTAACGAAAGAATAAGGGGAAAGGAAATCAAATTCTTTGTGTAAAAATAATTACTTGACGTAATGTATTTATTAATATATAGTAAGTTACATAAAGTAATCAATTACTTTTGGTAACTATAATAAGTCATCATAGAAATACATCTAAAGTAACTGCAAATGTTTAACCTTTTTAGTAAAGGGTAACATAAAAAAAGTAGTTACTTCATATTTTAACATATATCTCGAAATCGAGATAAAAACAATTCATTGGAGGAATTCACAAATGGCAAAATGGAACATTGATTTAGGACACTCAGCAATTAACTTTCAAGTAAAACACATGATGGTCTCAAAAGTAAAAGGTGTATTTGATACTTACTCAGCACATATCGAAGCAGCGGATCTTGCAGATTTAACTACTGCAAATATTAGCTTTAGTATTGATGCGACAAGCATCAACACGCGTAGCGAAGACCGTGACAATCACTTAAAAGCAGAAGATTTCTTTGATGCAGAAAAATATCCAAACATTACGTTTAAATCGACTAGCATTACTAAAAAATCCGATGATACGTATAACCTTACAGGTGATTTAACGATTAAAGATGTAACAAAATCGGTAACATTCGATACAGAGTTTAATGGTAAAGGTACAAATCCATGGGGCCAAGAGGTTTATGGTTTCGAGGCAGAAACGACAATCAATCGTGAAGAGTTTGGTTTAACTTGGAACGCAGCCTTAGAAACAGGTGGGGTACTCGTTGGGAAAGACATTAAAATCACAGTAGAACTTGAAGTAAATCCTGCTTAACTTTGCAGACGTAGCTGTGCTCGGGAACTATATTCTCGTGCACAGTTTTTTTGTAAATGATAAAGTTTATATTTTGTAAGAATAATCCAAAAAATAAGTTGTTTGCATATTTTTAGTGAGTTATGCATATAAAACATCATATTGTTTTTGGGGGCGATGGGATGAATGTATTAGTGACAGGTGGTTATGGCTTTATTGGCAGTGCTGTGGCAAGGCGTTTCTTTGAGGAAGGTGCGAATATTTATATTATTGATAATTTAAGTACCGGGCATTTAAGAAATATAAACTTTGAGCACAAATCTTATCTATTAAATGTGGAAGATGAGGTTTGTGAGCATTTCTTTAAGGAAGTGGCATTTGATGTCGTGATTCACTGTGCAGCACAAACGAGTGTCCAAAGATCAATGCAAGAGCCTGTGAAGGATATTTTAACGAACATAGTAGGGCTTAGCCAGATGCTCTTTTTGTCGTCAAAATATAAGGTAAAGCATTTTGTTTTTGCCTCGTCTGCTGCTGTGTATGGTGATAGTCACTATCCTCCACTTGATGAAAGCGATATAAGCGAACCTGTCTCTATGTATGGTTTAAACAAAAGCATCGGTGAAACGTATTGTGAAAAGTGGCAGCGTGATTATCATTTACCTACACTAATTTATCGTTTTGCCAATGTATTTGGTCCTAGCCAATCCATGCAGGGAGAAGCGGCTGTCATCCCAAGTATGTTAAAAAGCAGTATAGAAGGCAAGCCTTTTACCATCTATGGTAATGGTGAACAGTCTCGAGATTTCATTTACGTTGATGATATTGCAGATGCCATTTATGCGGGTGTAAAGGTTGGGCTCAATGGCACATATAACGTATCAACAAATGAAGCATGGTCGATTCATCAGGTTATTTTATTATTACAGCATTTGAATCATCCTTTAGAAATTCAATATGCGCCTGCAAGAGATGGTGATATAGAGCACTCTTTTTTAAATAATGAAAAACTGGCGAAAGCAATTGGATGGAGACCGAAGATTTCCTTTGCTGAAGGCATTGAACGAACATTACAGGCATTACAGAATGAAAAAATAGTTGAAATTTAACAGTATTGAATAGAATTTTCACAGTTCTGCTGAGCTACTAGTGGAAGCTATTTATTCGATACAGAAAGTATCTACCAGTTAAGGGGAGATGCTTCAGCTTGACGACAAAAGGTATTCGGAATGATCACATGCCGAATACCTTTTGATATTTTATCAGAATTAGTAATACCAAATAGCCACTATTCATGACAGTAGTACGCTACGAGTAACTAATGGATAGATAAAATTAAAACCAATAGCAGTTTTTCGTCATCCTATCCATCACCTTCACCTCAATCATTTATAGACGTACACTAGTTGATTGGAGCGCAGGCGGCGACTTCTGCGGGAATAGCATGGGCTGAAGACCCCACAGGAGCGTAGCGACGAGGAGACTGAAGCCATGCCCGCGAAAAGCGTCGGCCGTAGCGGAAATCAACGGATTTATATAGAGACTTCTATTTTAAAAAAAAGACTGAAGACAAACTCAATGTTTTGAGTTCGTCTTCAGTCTGAAGTATCTACTCCTTAGGAGTGGAAGCTTTTTGGGTTGCTATTTATTCGCTACTAATTTCGGTTTCTGCAACTTTTTTTACACGTTCTATAAATTCTACTACTACCTTGTCCGTAGCAAATAATAAAAATAATTTTACAAACCATTTTAACGGGCGATTAGTTACAGTATATGTAAAAGAAGTTTCTTTTTCATTTATTTTATCTAATTCATAAAAAGCCGTGATTTCAAACATATTTGCAAGTGTAAAACCTATTTTCATCTTTTTGTTATCAGGTGTATTTGTATATTCTAAAGTTTCTACATCATATTCTTCTATGCGCTTACCTTCTTTATATTTTTGGCGATATACACTACCAACCACTTCTTCTGTTATTTTAACAGGCTTGTTTTCAACTACTTGAGGCATAATCTTTTGCATTTCAGCTAAAGAACCGTCAAGAAATTTCCAGACATGTTCGATTGGGGCATTTATTTCAATACTTTTTGTCCAGGCTTTCATCGAAAAACACCTCGAGTTTCTATAATTAAAAAATTATTCATTTTAATAATACCCTATAAATCTTGTCTTCAAACAAAATAATGTAAGCTATTTTTTATCAGACTTATCATGTAAACGTACAAAACATTTGTAAAGTAATAAATCTATTTGAGCGTTAATAACTTTAACTAAAGGGCCATACTTTGGTAGTTAAAGTTATTTATCTAGTGATGCTATGCATACGCATTGTATGAATAATTACGTTACGTAAAATATCTTTGGTATATTGTATAATTAATGTTAATGGAATGTTGGGGAATTGATTGAACGGAGGCTATTTCATGCTAGTAGATTTTAGAGTGAAAAATTGTTTAAGCTATAAAGATGAGACATTATTCTCAATGATAGCAGGTAGTCGAATTCGAAAATTGAAGGATACACATACGATGAAAATCGAGTCATTACGTCTGGTGAAAAGTGCTTTTATATTTGGACCAAACGGTAGTGGAAAATCGAATCTATTCGCAGCTATTAAAGTTTTACGTTCGTTGTTGTTTAACTTTGAAAATTTAAATAATGTTAAACAGCTTCGTTTGCCATATCAGCCTTTTAAGCTAGGTGGATATCAAGGGACACCCACAGAATTTATGATTTCGTTATTACTAGACGATTCTCTTTATGATTATGAAGTACAATATAACGCAGAGCAGGTATTGTTTGAGCGTCTTATAAAAACATCGAAAATGAAAAAAGAGGAGCTATTTGTAAGAACGTGGGATGGCACGGAATACTCGTATGAAACTGCACAAAGTACGTCACTTGAGCTGACAAAATATACACGCAATAATACTGCCTTTTTATCGGTGCTAAATGTATTTAATGATACCGATGCAACGAAAATTTTTGATTGGTTTTTACATAAAATCTTATTTTTAGATGAAGCACATCGTTTATCGAGTCATCCGCTCATTCGTAAGCTGGAGGAGGAGCCATTTAAGGGAGAGGTCATAAAGCTACTAAAAATTGCAGACTTTTCTATTCAAGATGTGACAGCGAGACGTGTTGAGCGCAGAGAAAAGAATACAATTGGTTATGAATTTGATACGCCAGAAATTATTCAAGAAGTGGATATTGATTTACATTATTTATCGTTTGATGAAGCAGGTACACCATTGGGCACAGAAATAATTAACTGGACCATGGATTCAAAAGGGACTGTACGTATGCTTCATTTGGCATGTGTCATAGTCGATGCATACAATAAAGGGAAGACAATTTTTATAGATGAATTTGATACGGCTTTTCATGTGTCGATTTGCGAATTTTTAATGGCTATTATGAACAGCAAGCGCAATAAATGCAATCAATTTGTTGTGACGAGTCATGAAATCGATTTATTGGACCAACCACTACGCTCCGATCAAATTTGGTTTATCAATAAAAGTTTTAAAAATGAATCTGAATTGTATTCCTTATTCGATTTTGCTGATTTGCAGAAAAAACGAGGGGATATCTCGTACGCAAAGCGTTATTTAAAGGGAGAATTTGGCGCAACACCCGTTATAAATGAATACTTATCAAATCAATATTTAAGTGAATTGGAGGTATCTGAGCAGTGAGAGTACGTCAACAAGGAAATCGAACACTGCGTAAAACAATCTTAATTTATTGTGAGGGTGAAACGGAGCGTATTTATTTTGAACAAATGCGTATTCTAAAGCGCTCAAAAATGGTGAGTGTCAAAATTAAAAATGTTAAGCGCTCCGCCATCAAGCTTGCACAGCATGCTTTTCGAGATTCAAGCTACCAATATTTTGACGAAGTATGGATTGTTTTTGATAAGGATGATTTAACAGAAAAACAGTTAGAGGAAGTCAATGTTTTCTGTGCGGAAAAAAATATTCATATCGCCTATACAAACGAAGCTTTTGAACTGTGGCTCCTGCTACACTTTGAAGAAGTCGATGTGAAAGCAAAATATCCGCGTGCTGTATTAAATGATAAAATGGAACTACATCTTGGTGTGGCTCGCTATTTCCGTCATAAAGCTGACGAGACAATCATTGCTCCGATAGCGCTACGTCATGAGGTTGCTATAAAGAATTGTACAGATATGATGGCGCTTCGAAAAACAGAAAGTCGTGACAATCCTTATTGCAACATACATGAAATGATCCAATACATATTCTAAAAAAGTACAGCAAGTTTTCTGTCCATAGACGGCAAGCTTGCTTTTTTTTATTAAAATTAAGTTGTAATTTTAAACTGAATATAATAAAGTCGCAAAAATAAAGAAAAATACGTACTATTATCAACTTCAAACAAGGAAGTTTTAACAAATGTCTTCCTAACTTTCGGTGATGAATCTGCTGAAGGGAGAACCTGGGTTTTTGCTGAAAATTGGATGTGGGTCTTTTCCAGGTCAGTATTTCGTATTGCTCATCCTGTCGATTAACAACTTATCTTCCACCTCTAAATAATCCTCAGAATCCATTAACAAATGTGGATAAATAATTTATTTTAAATAAATTTTTAGTATTTGGGAATAAATAATATCAGAAAGCCATGACAATTGAATTGTACATATGACACGTCTTGAACCTATAACTGATAGAAAAGTGTATTTTGTATTCGTTATTCTTTGCGATTAGCTAGCTTGCCTTTTCTTTCTAAACACATTACAATGAAGTTAAGTTAATAAAAGGTTTGAGCGATTGAGAGACCATTAAAAACATATGTACATTTGTACATGTGATTTTAATGGTCTCTTTTTTTCGGTCCAAATAAGGAGGAAATTCATTATGAGCACAGCTTCAGCAATACAACGTCAACAAACAATTGAAGAATTACAAAGTAAAGAATACGATTTATTGGTTATCGGTGGTGGTATTACAGGTTGTGGTATTGCGTTTGATGCAATTGCCCGCGGATTATCTGTAGCGTTAGTTGAAATGCAAGACTTCGCCGCTGGTACTTCTAGTCGCTCGACAAAATTAGTACATGGTGGGCTTCGTTATTTAAAACAATTTGAAATAAAAGAGGTTGCAGAGTTAGGAAAAGAGCGTGCAATCGTTTATGAAAATGGACCTCATGTAACAACTCCTGTTTGGATGCTACTTCCATTCCATAAAGGAGGCACATTCGGCAAATTTTCAACGAATATTGGCTTACGAGTATATGATTTTTTAGCAGGTGTTAAACGTTCTGAGCGTCGCTATATGTTAAATGCCGCAAAAACAATTGAAAAAGAACCTTTAGTCAAAGCTGAGGATTTACGTGGCGGTGGTGTATATGTAGAATATCGTACAGATGATGCACGTCTGACAGTCGAAGTTGCCAAAGCTGCCATCGAAAAAGGCGCTACACTCATTAACTATACAAAGGCAGAAGGCTTTTTATACAATGACCAAAAGAAAATTAATGGAATCGTAGCACAAGATTTGATTGTCCAAAACACATTTAATATTCGTGCTAAAAAAGTTGTTAATGCCGCTGGTCCATGGGTAGACGATGTTCGTGATATCGAAGGGAAAGAAAATGGTAAACATTTAATTTTATCAAAAGGTGTGCACATCGTTTTTGATGAATCCAAATTCCCATTACACCAAGCTGTCTATTTTGATACGCCTGATGGTCGCATGGTGTTTGCGATTCCTCGAGATGGGAAAACATATGTTGGAACGACAGATACATTTTATCAAGGCGATGCACGTGAAATGAATATCCATCAAGAAGATCGTGATTATATTATGAAGGCAATTCATTTCATGTTTCCAAAAGTTAATGTCACTGATGAAGATATCGAATCCAGCTGGGCAGGTGTTCGTCCATTAATTCATGAGGAAGGTAAAAATCCATCTGAAATTTCTCGTAAGGATGAAGTATGGGAATCTCCATCAGGTCTTGTGACAATTGCTGGTGGTAAATTAACAGGTTATCGTAAAATGGCTGAAACAGTCTTAAATAAGATTGCGCAAGATTTAGAGCAACAATTTGGCATTACATCTAAACCATGTCATACAAAACATATTCATATTTCTGGTGGAGATATTGGTGGCTCGAAAAACTTACATGACTTCGTATCTAAACGAACAAAAATGGGCGTTGATATCGGATTATCAGAAGATGAGGCAAAATATTTAGCCCATCATTACGGTTCTAATGTGGACACTGTTTTTGAATACGCTAAACAACAGCATCCTGTTTTACCACAAGGGCTATATGCTCAGTTGCAGTATGGTATTCATCATGAAATGGTTGTTCTTCCAAATGACTTTATGATTCGTCGTACAGCATATATGTTCTTTAATATCGCCCTTGTGAAACAGTATAAAGAAGCAGTATTAGATGAAATGTCAAAACAATTACATTGGTCTACTGAGCAACGCACGCAATATGAAAAAGATATAAATATAGAAATAACAAGAGCTACAACTGCATTATAATAAAAATGAGGAGCTGTCCTAAAAGTAAGTATATATAAAGGTGAAAACCCGCGTAGAAGACTCCAGTGAAATGTATTTACGGCTCCTACCTTGCCCGCGGAAAGCAAAGCGGATTTTTACCATATACAAATATGCCTGATTTCATATGAAGGGCTTTTAAGACAGCCCAACTTTTTAACTAAAGGGGTAACCAAATGAATTTTAATAATCAACATATTATTCCCGCTGCACGTACAGTAAAGCAATTTGATGAAGTATTAAATAGTCGATTCGAATACATTGTTCTATTAGAAGTGCATATTAGTTTGCTTATTTCGATAAAGCGAGAGGCAGATCGTAACGGAAAAAAATTAATTATTCATGCAGATTTAATTCATGGTTTAAAAACGGATAATTTTGCAGCTGATTTTTTATGTAATGATATTCGTCCAGCCGGTATTATTTCCACTCGATCCAATATGTTAATAAAAGCAAAATCTCGTGGGATTATCGCTATTCAGCGTGTCTTTTTAATTGATACGATCGCGCTTGAAAAAAGTTTTACAATGATTGAATCAGCGAAGCCAGATTTTATTGAATTGTTACCGGGTATTATTCCTTCAATGATTTCAGAAGTACACCAGCGTACAAAAATCCCTGTTATTACAGGAGGACTAGTCCGCACTGTTGAAAGCATGGATGAAGCGTTACAAGCTGGAGCAGTAGCTATTACGACATCAAATAAAAATTTGTGGGAAAATTTCAAAAAATAGGTTGACTATGTATGTTATTTTCTCTACAATGTACGTAAGTTCATAAGCGCGTGGTTAGGAAAAGGAACCCACATTTATTCATCTGCATTTCAGCGTGCAGTTTGTTTAAGTGTGGGTTTATTTTTTTACTAGGTGCACTATAACAAAGGGGGCTTGTTGTATGTCTACATTTACAGCTGAACTTGTCGGCACGATGATTCTTATTTTATTCGGTGGCGGCGTTGTTGCTGGTGTATCACTGCACAAATCGAAAGGTTTTGGCGGTGGATGGGTAGTGATTACATTCGCTTGGGGTCTAGCTGTGGCCATGGCTGCATATGCTGTTGGTGGTATTAGTGGTGCTCATTTAAACCCTGCTTTAACAATCGCACTTGCTACAATTGGTAATTTCCAATGGGCAGACGTGCCTGCTTACATTGCTGCACAATTGATTGGTGCATTTTTAGGTGCGGTGCTCGTTTATTTTATGTATTTACCACATTGGAAAGGTACGAAAGATCCGGAAGCAAAATTGGCTGTATTTTCTACAATGCCTGCCATTAAACATCCATTATCAAATTTAATTTCAGAAATGATTGGTACATTTATACTTGTTTTAGGTATTCTAGCATTAGGCACAAATACAATTACTGATGGCTTAAATCCATTTCTAGTTGGTATGCTAATTGTAGTCATCGGTATGGCATTAGGAGGACCTACTGGTTATGCAATTAACCCTGCACGTGACTTAGGTCCACGTATTGCTCATTTTTTCTTACCAATCCCAGGTAAACGTGACTCAGGATGGTCCTATGCATGGGTTCCTGTTGTTGGTCCAATTATAGGTGGTACATTTGGTGCTCTATTTTTTCAACAAATTTTTGAGGGGAAAAATAGTATCGCATTTTGGCTATTAGCTATTATCGTTTCTATTATTTTTATCAGTGCCCAAATGACAGTGAAAAATATTCGAAGTGAAGAGTAATAAAAAATTATTTGGAGGTTTGTCCGATGTCAGAAAAAAAATATATTTTAGCCTTAGACCAAGGTACAACAAGCTCACGCGCTATTTTGTTTAATGAAAAAGGAAGCATTCTCCATATTGCACAACAAGAATTCCAACAATATTTCCCACAATCTGGATGGGTTGAACATCATGCAGAAGAAATTTGGTCTTCCATTCTTTCTTGTATCGCTACAGTACTTTCTGAAAAAAATATTGATTCAAATCAAATTGCTGGGATCGGTATTACAAACCAACGTGAGACAACAGTTGTTTGGGATAAAAATACAGGTAAACCAATTTATAATGCGATTGTATGGCAATCACGCCAAACGAACGCAATTTGTGAAGAATTGAAAGAAAGCGGTTACAATGACTTATTCCGTGATAAGACAGGTTTATTAATCGACGCATACTTCTCAGGTACAAAAGTAAAATGGATTTTAGACAATGTTGAAGGTGCTCGTGAAAAAGCAGAAGCAGGAGATTTATTATTCGGTACAATTGATACGTGGTTAATATGGAAGTTGACAGGTGGTAAAGTACATGTAACGGATTATTCAAATGCTTCTCGTACATTAATGTATAACATTTATGATTTAAAATGGGATGAAGAATTATTAAACATTTTAGGCGTCCCTGCATCTATGCTTCCAGAGGTTCGCCCTTCTTCAGAATTATATGGTTATACGGAGGAAGCGCTGTTCTTCGGCTCTGCTGTTCCGATTGCAGGAGCTGCGGGTGATCAACAAGCTGCTCTATTCGGTCAGGCTTGCTTTGAAGAAGGCATGGTTAAAAACACGTATGGTACGGGCTGTTTTATGTTGATGAACACAGGTGAAAAGGCAGTAAAATCAGAAAATGGCTTATTAACTACGCTTGCTTGGGGCTTAAATGGCAAGGTGACTTATGCTTTAGAAGGAAGCATTTTCGTAGCTGGTTCTGCTATTCAATGGTTACGCGATGGCTTACGAATGTTCCGCTCCGCTTCTGAATCCGAGCAATATGCTGCACGAGTGGATTCGACTGATGGCGTTTATGTAGTTCCTGCATTCGTTGGTCTAGGGACACCTTATTGGGATTCTGATGTACGAGGCGCTGTCTTCGGTTTAACTCGCGGTACATCTAAAGAACATTTTGTACGTGCAACGCTAGAATCGTTAGCTTATCAAACAAAAGACGTACTCGGTGCAATGGAAGCAGATGCAAATATTCCACTTGCGAAATTACGTGTAGATGGTGGTGCTGTTGCAAACGATTTCTTAATGCAATTCCAATCAGATTTATTAAATGTTCCTGTTGATCGTCCGGTCATTAACGAAACAACAGCTTTAGGTGCTGCTTATTTAGCAGGTTTAGCAGTTGGCTTCTGGAAATCAACGGATGAAATTAGTGAGTATTGGAATTTGGATCGTCAATTCACACCTAATATGGATGACTCACATCGTGAAGAAATTTATGCAGGCTGGAAAAAAGCTGTAGCAGCTGCTCAAACATTTAAATAATATTAGTTGGATTTAAAAGATAGCTGAATAGTGATGAAAATAACCTTGATAGGCTAATTTGAAGCGAACCCCGATTGTTAGACAAAATCTAACTTTTTGAGATCACTTCTTTTGCCAATCAAGGTTTTATTTCCTGTTTACACGACTTTTTGGCGGACTTCTATGTCGATACCACCATTTTTTGACGGTCTTCTCCTAGCGCCAAGTTTGTATGAAAAATTGAAATGATTGTGTCATTCTTTCAGCAATGCTTTTGAAGCATGTTTATTCTAGAGAATCATATAGTGTGTATAGAGCGTAATTAGTACTGGTACGAAAGGGGATTGCGTGGATAGATCTTGGTCAAATCAGGGCAAAGATGTAGATGGTAATGCAAAGGATAAGCAGCTAGAGCAGTTTCGTATCAATAATGATGGAAAAAAGATGAACACCAATCAAGGAATTAAAGTTTCAAATGATGAAGATTCATTAAAGGCCGGTGTACGTGGCCCAACGATCATGGAGGATTTTCACTTTCGGGAGAAAATGACACATTTCGATCATGAGCGCATACCAGAACGAGTTGTGCATGCAAGGGGCTTTGCGGCACATGGAGAATTTGAACTGTATGAGTCCATGAAAGAGTATACCAGAGCAAACTTTTTGCAAGACCCAAGTAAGAAAACACCCGTATTTGTAAGATTCTCTACTGTGGTTGGCAGCTTAGGTTCTATGGATACCGCTAGAGATGTTCGAGGGTTTGCAACGAAATTTTACACAGAAGAGGGAAATTATGATTTAGTCGGCAATAATATACCTGTGTTTTTTATCCAGGACGCCATTAAGTTTCCTGATTTGATTCATGCAGTAAAACCCGAGCCACACAATGAAATGCCGCAAGCAGCCTCCGCTCATGATACATTTTGGGATTTTGTTGCGAACAATCAAGAAATAGCCCATATGATTATGTGGCATATGTCCGATCGAACGATTCCTAGAAGTTTTCGTATGATGGAGGGCTTTGGCGTTCATACTTTCCGTTTCGTGAATGACAGAGGGAAGTCAAGATTTGTGAAATTCCATTGGAAACCAGTGTTAGGTGTGCATTCACTCGTTTGGGATGAAGCACAAATCATTGGGGGCAAAGATGCTGATTTTCAACGACGTGATTTATGGGAATCCATTGAAATTGGTGATTATCCAGAATATGAACTTGGTGTACAGATGATTGAGAAAGAAGAAGAATTTAAGTTTGATTTTGATATTTTAGATGCAACAAAGCTTTGGCCAGAAGAGTTGGTGCCTGTTAAAAAAATTGGCAAAATGACATTGAATCGCAATGTGGACAATGTTTTTGCAGAAACAGAACAAGTAGCCTTCCACCCAGGGAATGTTGTGCCAGGCATTGACTTTACGAACGATCCCCTTTTACAGGGACGGTTATTTTCTTATATAGATACACAGCTCATTCGTCTAGGCGGTCCAAACTTTGCAGAAATCCCGATAAACAGACCGATTTGCCCAATTCATAACAATCAGCGCAATGGCTTTAGCCGACAAACCATTAATCTAGGGAAAGTGAGTTATCATAAAAATTCACTGGCAGATAATACGCCTTCAACATCTACCGAGAAAGAGGGTGGCTTTGTCCATTATGAAGAGAAGGTTGAGGGACGTATTACACGAGCCCGCAGTAAGTCCTTTGATGACCACTTCTCACAAGCAAGGCTATTTTGGAATAGTATGTCACCCCCTGAAAAGCAGCATATTATTGATGCCTTTAGCTTCGAGGTAGGCAAAGTGAAAAGTAAATCAGTTCGGCAACAGGTTGTGGATATGTTCGTCCACGTCGATAAAGCGATGGCGACGACTGTAGCTGATAATATTGGTGTCAATCGACCAACTGGCGAACAATCGAAAGTCTCAGCTTCATCACCTGCACTTAGTCAGGCAAATACAATAAAATTACCGCAAACACTGAAAGTTGGTGTACTAATTGGTGATGGATTTGATGCTAATGAAGTGGGAGAGGTGCTGAAATATTTAACTAGGCAGGGTGTTCGATATAGCATAATCTCTGACAGGCTGGGTGTAGTTACAGGTAGTAACGGCGTTCAGTTAATGGCAAGCGAAACATTTATCACAACGGATGCGGTGTTATTTGACTCGTTATATGTTGTAGGCGTAAGAGCGGACAATCAGGCAAAATTTAATACACATATTGTGAATTATATCAATGAAGCATATCGTCATTATAAACCGATTGGTATTGCCGCATCGGGTATGACATTTTTTAATATGTCTAATGCTAATGTAGGACCGGGCATTGTCATGGCAACTGGCAACACTGAATTCGCTAAAAAATTTGTAGCAGCTATTGCACAGCAACGTTTTTGGCAGAGAAATATCTATTAACTCATTATGGCGTTATCATTTCTTAACTTACAAAGAGTGATGACTAAAAAGAATGATTCTATCGCGATCCTATCATAAATTTAGATAATGTTATTAAGCTATCAGAAATAGGATAAAAGGGACTATTCGACACTGAACAGTCCCTTTTATCATTTTAACGATCTAAGCAAAACAGTATAATAGTAAATCTTCCCTATGAGTCTCTACCCATTTCGTATATACTTAGATGGACTATATTTTGAGAAAGGGACCAATATAATGCAATATGTTAGGAAATTATTTTTTTATATGGCGACGCTCATCTTTTTTGTAGCCATTTCAGACCAGGCTTTGGCTGCCAAGTCGACGAATTTTTATGAGTCTAGTAATGCTAAAGGTGTTACGGTCATTAACTATCATTCGTTTGGAGATTACAAAGAAGTTGCCAACATTAATATTACAGCGAAGCTATTTCGTGAGCAATTAAAGATGCTAAAGGATAGTGGCTATACAACTATTACTGAAGAGCAGTTAATTGCTTATTTACAGGGGCACGGTCGTATTCCTGAGAAATCGGTATTTCTAACGATTGACGATGGATATGAAAGTGTTTATAAGATTGCTTACCCTATTTTAAAGGAAATGGGCATGCAAGCAACATTATTCGTTATTGTCAACGATGTGGAAGCGGGCTTAAGAAAAGGTGTACCCATGTTGAACTGGCAACAAATAAAGGAAATGTCAGACTCGCAAATTATTCAAATAGGTAATCATACATATGATTTACATTGGCGTGGCAACAAAGATGCGCCAAAGCACGAGGCAATGATACTAAATGTAACGAAAGATGGAAAGGCGCTTACAAATGAGGAACGTCAACGTTACATTCTTGAGGATGTGACAAAAGCACATCAATTAATAGAAAAACATACAGGGAAGGCACCTACTTCCTTTGCCTATCCATATGGTGTGTATGATCGAATTGCAGAGAAAGCTGTAAAGGAAGCTGGCTATCTGATCGACTATTCAACACAGGGCGGTTTTAATAAGTTCGGTGATGGCACGGTGCATATTAAAAGAATTGATTCGAGTAATCGTGTAAGCGCACACGACTTAAAAAAGATTTTAGAAAAATATCAGAAACAAGCAGAGCAGCATTATAATAATCGAGATATACAGGTTGAAGCACAAGTAACATCGAACAAAGTAGCACTTAAAGCGTGGCTGAAAAGTGATATGAAAAATGGGACACTTCAGGCAAAAGAAACTCGATTTGAGCTCTATAAAATGATTAAGGGTGAACGTCAACTTCAGCGTAATTTTGGCAGTTATCTTGTCACGGCGAGTAACAAGTCACGGGTCATGTCCACAGAAGAGAACGTAACAGATTACGAAGCAGGTGGCTATTCCGTTAAGACAATTATTACAAAGCAGGACGGAAGTAAAGAGGTTTTTTGGATTAATTTTAATCGATAACCTAGAAAGTGAAAGGTCTCTTATTTTTCTTTTTAAGGAGGATGAGAGACCTTTCTTGCGCCTATTGCTAATGTTCTGAATCGAAATTTGCATTACAAGTGATGATATAACGCCCTTTTGGAAAATAATCATCGGTGTTTGCTTGGATAAATGGTGTCCCATTGCATTCAAATTTTGGAAATGTTAAGGTGGGTGAAGAGGTGAATGTAGTGGAAAAGTTTGATATAGCAATTATTGGCGCAGGTCCAGGGGGATATGTGTCAGCCATCCATGCAGCTAAAAGTGGCATGAAGGTCGCTTTAGTAGAACGTGGTAAAGTAGGAGGTGCTTGCTATAATGTTGGCTGTATTCCGTCCAAAATTTTATTAGAGCATAGCAAGCTTGTACAAGAAATTAAACGTGGCAATGCGTGGGGCATTGAGACGAATACAGTGAATGTGAACTTTCCGCGCTTGATGCAACGGAAAGATATTGTCATTGATGAGCTATTAGTGAATATTGAGCATTTTATTGAAAGCAATCATATAACATTTTATCGAGGCGAGGCAACTGTTGCGAAGGATTTAACGTTAACTGTTGGAGTAGATACGTTTGTAGCGAAAGATATTATTGTAGCAACAGGCAGTAAGCCATTTGTACCACCGTTTAAAGGCTTAGAAACGTCTACATACTATACAACAGATACTTTTTTTGATATGAAAGAGTTACCAGAGCAGTTAACCATTATCGGCGGTGGTGTAATTGCGGTTGAGATGGCATTTAGCCTCGCACCACTTGGAACGAAAGTAACAATGCTCAATCATAGCGAAGATATTTTACAAACGGAAGAATCAGATGCACGACCTATTATTCGCGAAAAGATGAAAAAGCTAGGTATTGAGCTAGTGACAGATTTCCGATTTGAGCACTTCTATGGCAATGAAGTTCATACATCTAAAGGAATTTATACATACGAAAATTTATTATTTGCAACGGGGCGTCGTCCAAATACAGAAATTGCACAGCAATTAGGACTTGATTTTGATGGGCATTTAATTGCTGTGAACGAGCACCTTGAGACAAGTCAGCCACATATTTACGCCATTGGTGACTTAGTTGGTGGTTACCAGCTAGCACACGCTGCAAGTGCGGAAGGCATTCATGTCATTGAGCATATTTTAGGAAAAACACCTGCATTGATTGACCAAGCACTAATCCCTCGCTGTGTCTATACACATCCTGAGATTGCTACATTTGGTTTGTTAGAGGAGCAAGTTGACGGTGCATATACTGTAACAAAATTGCCAATTCGCACAAATGCAAAAGCGTTGATGGAAGGTAATACTGAAGGTTTTGTAAAGCTAGTGGCAACAAAAGAGGGTGGAGACATTCTAGGCGCATGTGTAGTTGCAGATGGTGCAACAGAAATGCTCAATGCAATTTTAGCTACAAAAAATGCAGGAGGGACAGCACAAAACTTAGCTGAGATGATTTTCCCACACCCAACAGTATCTGAGCATATCGGTGATGCAGCGAAGGCTATATTTAAAAAAGCAATTCATCAATAAATAACAGGAGGTTGTCTTAAAAGTCAGTAGTGAATGACTTTTGGGACAGCCTTTTTTGATTTTATGCTTCAAGTGGAAAGATGAGCACGAGTGAAGGAAGTGGACGAACAACTGACCGTAAAAGCCAGATTGGTTCAATTACAAGGAGTGGGGATGAAGAAAACCCACTCCTTGAAGTTTCACTTTATCCCGCGTTAACGGTCAGTAAGCCGCCCACCTAAAGTTGAAAGAAAGAACGAGCCTAGGCGGACGAGCAACTGACCGTAAAAGCCCGATTGGTTCAACTAACAAGGAGTGGGGATGAAGAAAACCCACTCCTTGAAGTTTCACTTTATCCCGCGTTACCGGTCAGTAAGCCTCCCACCTAAAGTTGAAAGAAAGAACGAGCCTAGGCGGACGAGCAACTGTCCGTAAAAGCCCGATTGGTTCAACTAACAAGGAATGGGGATGAAGAAAACCCCACTCCTTGAAGTTTCACTTCACACTTTATTATGTGATGTTATATTTCGCCAGTATCATTTGAAAATTTCTGAAAACCTATTGACTTTATAGGGTATTGTGTTAAATTAAATTTATAAGAATACTTGGTTTTTGAATAAAAAACAAGCTGTCTAGACAACTAGAGGCTTCTATTTTACACAGAGGATAGTCAACTGTGAAAATAGGAGCCTCTTTTTTTGGTATAGGAGGAAAGAACAACAATGAAATTAGGATTTTGGCTGCCAATTTTCGGTGGATGGTTACGGAATGTAGAAGATGAAAATATGCCAGCAACATTTGATTATGCCAAACAGGTTATTCAAACAGGTGAAAAGCTCGGTTTTGATGTCACTTTAATTGCGGAGCTATATTTAAATGATATTAAAGGTTTTCATCGTTCGTGATACAGAAGAAGAAGCACAGGCTGAGCTAACTCGTATTACAAATGTACAGGATGCAGCAGGCTATGTAGGCTTTAAGTAAATCAAAGCTTGAACAAGAAATTACATTGAAGGATTATTCAGTATCCAACCGAGGCTTACGTCCAAATTTAGTTGGGACACCACAGCAAGTTGCTGAGCGGATTTTAGCTTACGAGGCTGTAGGCGTAAACTTATTATTACTACAATTTTCACCACAGTTAGCGGAAATGGAACGTTTTGCAAGGGATGTAATGCCTTTAGTTAAAACCAAAAGAGCCCATTTTACAGTGAGGAGCGACAACATGACGGCAAAAATCTATATACTTCATGAATATGATGATTGGACAATACATTTGATTAAGCGTTTAAAGGAGCAAAACCTCCCTTTTGAAACTTGGCATCTAGCGGAAGGCGTACTGGAGTTATCGGCAGAGCCGCCAGAAGGAATATTCTACAGTCGGATGAGTGCCTCTGCTCATACTCGGGGGCATGCGTTCTCACCTGAATTCACAGCAGCTGTGCTTACTTGGCTAGAATTCCATGGTCGCACCGTTATTAATGGTAGTCTGGCGTTACAATTAGAAATTAGTAAGGTTAATCAGTATACAGCGCTTGAAGCTGCAGGAATTCAAACACCAAAATCGATTGCAACAGTCGGTAAAAATCAGCTAGTAGAAGCGGCTGAAAAAATTGGGACAGCATCGTTCATTACAAAGCATAATCGAGCAGGCAAGGGGCTTGGCGTACAATTATTTCACTCAGTAGAAGCACTCAAAGCTTATGCACATAGCTCTTCGTTTGAAGCGCCTGTAGATGGCATTACTCTAGTACAGCAATATATCAAGGCACCTGAGTCCTACATTACACGCTGTGAATTTGTCGGTGGTAAATTTTTATATGCTGTACGTGTTGATACATCAGAGGGCTTTGAGCTTTGCCCAGCTGAAACTTGTCAAATAGGTGATACCTATTGCCCGATAGGAGATTCTGTTAAGCAAAAACCAAAGTTCCATATTGTGAATGATTTCCCGAATGAGCTAATTGAGCGCTATGAAGCGTTTTTGACTCGAAATAAAGTACGTGTGGCAGGCATTGAATCAATTATTGATGAGGATGGCCATGTTTTTACGTATGACGTGAATACAAATACAAATTATAATGCCGATGCCGAAAAGGCAGCCAATCAATACGGTATGTTAGCTGTTGCAAATTATTTAGGCGCAACATTACATCAATATGAAAAATCATTACAAATGTTTTAAGGACGACGTTCAAAATATCTCTAATTCAAGTCGTTTTAGGAGTTAGGCAAGTAATTAGAAAAAATAACGAGTACAAATACAGTCATATAGGGAGTGGCGAAGATGACAAAAGTAGTGATTATTAATGGCAGTAATACAAGAGATTCACGTGTTACGGCAGTGCATGAAAAAGTAGAGCTCTTTTTCAAAAAACAAGGAACTGCGGTTCATGCCAATTATGTGCACGAATTACCGACAGCAGATTTAATCAAGGCCAATTTTGCCAGTGAGGCTATTATTGCGGAAAATAACCAAGTTGAGGAAGCGGATATTGTCGTGATCTTAACACCGATTTATAAAGCCTCTTACACGGGCATTTTAAAAACCTATTTGGATTTATTACCTCAAAAAGCGTTGGAAGGTAAATCGGTATTACCAATAGCGGTGGGTGGCTCAATCGGACATTTGCTTGCGTTAGAATATGCCCTTAAGCCGGTGTTAGCCGTATTAGGTGCTACAGATATTGCCCATTCGGTATTTATTGTTGACAAGCAAATTATTCGATTAGAAGATGGTGGGTTTGCGATGGAGGAAGAAGCTATTAAACGGCTAGATGTCGAATTAAACAAATTACAGCCGATTGTATCTGTAAATTAAAAAGGCTCTATCCAACTATAGCATAAACAGGCGTCTTGATGATTAACGACAAAAGAACAGCTAGACGGGGCATTCGCGAGGAATCACATAATAAAGTGAAACTTCAATTAGAGGGGGTTTTCTCCATTCCCCACTGATTTGCGGGATAAAGCTTATTAAATAAAAATAATAGCGCATCATAGGAGGCAATATCCCATGATGCGCTACATATTAATTTGCTTCAGTTTCGTCCAGTAAAGTGTCCTTGTCCACGGTAGTTGAAGAAAGGTATAGGAAAGCTTCATCTTGCAATAACAATATTTTCTCTTCGCAAATACCATGCGCTAATGGTCCTGAAAAAATGGATTCCCACCAAGTTCCTGTTGTTGTTGTCATATCTACGCCCCCGTTTCAATTCTTTCATATGTAATTGTATATTTCCCGACATCCAAAAAGTAAAACATACCCTACACAACTTCAATTTTAAATCTTTACTCCACCACCACCAACTTCAGAAAGAGGATTTTTGGACCTCGATGTTGTATCGTATAGACAATGATAGTTTGTTTCAAAAAAACAAAACTATGTATGCCATTATAAAAAAAAGGGGTGTTTTTTATGAATTTTACGACGCAAGATGTTGAAAATATGATTGCAGAGCAACGCATATTTTACTTCTCTCGCGCGACGAAAGAAGTGAAGTTTCGAAAAAATCAATTAATGAAATTAAAAAAGACCATTTTAAAATATGAAAAAGATGTATTAAACGCATTATATTTAGATTTACGAAAAAGTGAATTTGAGGCATATGCAACAGAGGTTGGCATTGTTCTCGATAGCATTTCTTATCTGGTGAAGCATGTGGAAGAATGGATGAAGCCAGAAGCTGTCAAAACCCCAATCCAATATCAAATGGGGAAAAGCTTTATTGTTCGAGAGCCATATGGTGCGACATTAATTATTGGACCTTATAATTATCCATTTCAACTCGTGATGGAGCCACTAATTGGCGCAATTATTGGTGGAAATACAGCCATAGTAAAGCCATCTGAAACATCAGTGCATACCGCAGCAATAATTAAAAAAATAATAGAAGAAACATTTGAGTCCTCATATATTCGTGTTGTGGAAGGCGAAAAGGAAGAAGTGACTGCACTTATTCATGCCTCATTTGATTATATTTTTTTTACAGGAAGCGTAGCAGTTGGGAAAGTAGTTGCAAGAGCAGCTGCTGAGCGTTTAACGCCTATAGCACTTGAACTTGGTGGAAAAAGTCCAGCGATAGTGGATCAAACAGCGAATTTAGAAGTAGCTGCGAAAAGATTAGCATGGGGAAAATTTACAAATACGGGTCAAACATGTGTAGCACCGGATTATGTGCTCGTTCATAAAGATGTCTATGAACGATTTATGAAATTGTTAAAAGCTACGATTCGATCTTACTATGGGAAAAATGCTCTTAAAAGCCCTGATTATGGGCGTATTGTCAGTATTAGACAATTCGATCGCTTGCATCAGATTTTAGCGGAAGAGCGTGATGTGATTACGTATGGTGGTAGGTCAGATCGCGATGATTTATATATTGAACCAACGATTATTGAACAGGTAAAGTGGTCAAGCCCTTCGATGCAGGATGAACTATTTGGACCGATTTTACCCGTGATGATGTATGATGATTTAGGTCTTGCTATTCATCAAATTCGTCAATTACCGAAGCCATTAGCGGCTTATTTTTTCTCTGAGCATGAGAAAGCCATCCAATATTTTCTTGAGGAGCTGCCATTTGGTGGCGGCTGTATAAACGATACGATTACACATGTTGGAAATCTCCATTTGCCTTTTGGTGGCGTTGGTCCTTCAGGAGTAAAAGCCTATCACGGTAAGGCGAGTTTTGAAAATTTTACACACCCAAAATCAATCTTAAAAAAATCATCGAAGCTCGAAACGAATGTTCTTTTTCCCCCCTATAAACAAAAGGTTAAGCTTGTCCGTACCATTATGAAATAATGTGAATTGGGGGTGTCAGGTTAATGTCCTGAGACACCTCCATTTGTTAAATTTTCAATGTTGCCCAGTATTTTATCTTACTTTCAATGGTAAACTCACCATGATGCTACCCTCAGTAAAAGGTTCATAAATATGTCTTATTAACGGTTAAAGCATCCTAATACGATTGTTTTTGATTGAATCCACAATTAAGATTTCTTCATTTTTTCTACAGGAAATAAAAATTTCTCCTCATTTCATTGTCATTTTTGATGATATTTATCAATTCATGTTGAGAATAGCCACTATTATAGATGATTTGGCGTTGTCGATAAATGGCGATTTTTGATAAGAAAGGCAAAATTCATTATATTATTAAAATGGTAGCGTTTTCATCAAAAAAACGTATCGTGAAGCATTTCATTTCTAGGTGAATAAGTAGTAAAATAAATTCATTAGAATGTGGGGGTATTCAGTTTGTCATTTTTTGTCGAAAAAACATCAGGTGATGAATTGAGTGTTGAGATTGATTGGAGGACTATGAAATGTATGCAGAGGAATTGTTAAGTGCATTACCTTTGAAAAAAATTATCGGAGAGCTACCAGACCAAGTCAGTGATATTGTGATTGATTCTCGTAGTGTGCAACCCAATAGTATGTTTGTTTGCATTAAAGGCTACACAGTAGACGGTCATGACTATGCAGAGAAGGCTGTAGAGGGTGGCGCTACGATTGTGTTAACAGAACGTGAATTACCATTAGCGAATTCCATTGCACAAGTTATTGTTAAAGATACGGAACGCGCAGTTGGCTTACTAGCGGCTAAGTTTTTTGATTATCCATCCAAGGATATAACAATGATTGGTGTAACAGGAACAAACGGTAAAACATCAGTAACGGGTATAATTCAAAATATCATGCATGGTATAGGCGAGAAGTCTGCCTTATCTGGAACCATTGGCTTTAATTTGAATGGCATTTTATATGAATCTGCAAATACTACGAGCGATGCATTATCGACGCAACAAATGATTTTCCGTGCAAAAATGGAGGGCTGTCGTTTAATGACAATGGAAGTCTCTTCGCATGGTTTAGCACTTGGGCGTTTAGCTGGTGTCGATTATGACGTAGCTATTTTTACGAATCTTACACATGATCATCTTGATTTCCACGGTACGATGGAGGAATATGGCCACGCAAAAGGCTTATTATTTTCTCAACTTGGACAAGATTTAGAAAAGAATAAATATGTGGTGTTGAATGCTGATGATGCTTGGTCTGAGCGCTATGCAGCGATGACACCTTTTCCCGTATGGACATATGGTTTGAAAAATGAAACAGCCGATTTTCATGCCATTAACTGTCAGTATCATGACTATATGACTTCTTTTGACGTGGTTATGCCTGAAGGTACATTCCCTGTCAAAATGCAATTACTTGGAGAGTTCAATATTTACAATGTACTTGCAGCAATGATCGCTTTTTATGGTCGCGGCTACTCAATGGATACAATTATTGAGCAAATTGAACAACTACCGCCCGTTAAAGGACGAATGGAAAAAGTTTGTTCAGATTTACCAGTACAAATTTTTGTCGATTACGCCCATACACCTGATGCGATCGAAAAAGCGATTGCAGCGGCTGAGCCTTATAAAAAAGGGAAGTTGATTTTCTTGGTTGGTACAGGAGGTAATCGAGATAAGTCAAAACGTCCAGCAATGGCAGAGAAAGCATCTGCAGCAGATTATGTTATTTTAACGACTGATGACCCTCGCTTTGAGGATTACGATAGCATTACTGGGGATCTTGCAAAAGGAATGCTACATAAGAATTACGCATGTATCGGTGATCGTGCTGAAGCAGTCCGTCATGCAATTGCAGTAGCTGAACCAGGGGATATGATTATCTTTGCTGGTAAAGGTCATGAAGATTATCAAATTATTGAAAACACAAAATTTCCACATAGCGATGCTGAAATCGCTGTAGAGGCAGGACGTTTGAAATTTGTCTAATTTTATTTAGTTCAGATTGAGTGGGTAGAGGACTTCTATTATTTTGTTAACGCCTTTGAATTTTTTGAGAAACCTTTTAGTTAGTGACTAAGAGGTTTTCTTTTTTGGGGAATTCATGTAAAAAGGTTGTACGAAAGGCAAGTCTTCTTTTATTATTAGTAAGTATGAAAAAAGGAGAATGACGAGATGACTTCAAATTTAGAAAAAGATATATTAGCAAGACGAACGTTCGCCATCATTAGTCACCCGGATGCTGGGAAAACGACGATTACAGAAAAACTTTTATTATTTGGCGGTGCGATTCGAGACGCTGGGACGGTAAAAGGTAAAAAATCAGGAAAATTTGCAACATCTGACTGGATGGAAATCGAAAAGCAACGTGGGATTTCGGTAACATCTTCAGTCATGCAATTCGACTATAGCGGTTCACGAGTGAATATTTTGGACACACCAGGGCACCAAGATTTCTCAGAGGATACGTATCGTACTTTAATGGCAGTGGACAGTGCTGTCATGGTTGTCGATGCAGCAAAAGGGATAGAGGCCCAAACATTAAAACTATTTAAAGTTTGTAAAATGCGTGGTATTCCGATTTTTACCTTTATCAATAAATTGGACCGTCAAGGTAAAGAGCCACTTGAGTTGATTGAAGAGCTTGAAGAAGTACTTGGCATTCATGCTTACCCTATGAACTGGCCGATTGGTATGGGGAAAGAGTTCCTCGGTATATATGATCGTTATAATAAGCGCATCGAGCAGTTCCGTACAGAAGAGGGAGAACGATTCCTACCAATCGATGACAAAGGCGCTCTAGCTGTAGATCACCCGATGAAAGTCACTTCCTATTACTCTCAAGCAATGGACGATATCATGCTACTTAATGAAGCGGGGAATGAATACTCGGAAGAAAAAATTCGACGTGGAGAATTAACACCTGTATTCTTCGGTTCAGCCTTAACGAACTTCGGTGTACAAACATTCCTTGAAACGTATTTACAGTTTGCTCCAACACCACAACCTCGTATCACTGAGGATGAACAATTTATTGATCCGGTGGAGTATGAGGATTTTTCGGGCTTCATTTTCAAAATTCAAGCCAATATGAATCCTGCACACCGTGATCGCATCGCCTTCGTTCGTATCGTATCTGGTAAGTTTGAACGTGGTATGAATATGACTTTGTCGCGTACAGGTAAATCGTTCAAAGTGACACAGTCTACACAATTCTTAGCGGATGACCGTGAAACAGTTGACGAAGCAGTAGCAGGAGATATCATTGGTTTGTATGATACAGGTACTTATCAAATTGGTGACACTGTTGTAGGCGGTAAGAAAACATTCCAATTTGAAAAATTACCACAGTTCACACCAGAGTTATTTGTCCGTGTGACGGCGAAAAATGTCATGAAATCTAAGCAATTCCATAAAGGTATTCTACAATTAGTGCAAGAAGGTGCTATTCAATACTATAAAACGTTGCATACAGAAGAAGTTATTCTTGGTGCAGTCGGTCAATTACAATTTGAGGTATTTGAGCACCGCATGAAAAATGAATATAATGTTGAAGTAAAAATG
This sequence comes from Lysinibacillus sphaericus OT4b.31, assembly GCF_000392615.1. Lineage (GTDB taxonomy): Bacteria > Bacillota > Bacilli > Bacillales_A > Planococcaceae > Lysinibacillus > Lysinibacillus sphaericus_B. Next base: position 1,330,651 of record NZ_KB933398.1, read on the forward strand.
GAGCCGATTGGTTCAAAAATTGCACGCTGGATTGAAAACGAGGAAGAAGTCAAAGAATCAATGTCATCAGGTCGTTCTATGCTTGTAAAAGATCGCTTTGACAATTATGTATTCTTATTTGAAAATGAATTTGCTATGCGCTGGTTCGCTGATAAAAACGAGCACATTAAATTGTATAGTCTATTGTAAAATAACAACACGAATCGACATTTAAGCGATTCGTGTTTTTTTACAAGGAAAAAAGGAGATATGTGTAGAATATATACAGTATTAGGAAAAAAACGACTGTCATTCAAAAAGAATGAAGGGAAAAGTAAAAATTTAATTACCTGGAAGTGTTTCCTAAATGATACATATTAAATGCTGGCTTCACACCTTGTGGCATGTGAGACACTACTTAATTTTGTTAGCTATTTAATTGAGAGGGAGAGAATAAAGAATACCTCCGTTAATTTAAATTACCCTTTATAAAAGATTCTCCTTTTCGGCAATCATAAGAAGGAAGAGAAGAAAAAGGAGTTTATACAGCATGAATATAAGTAATTTTTCAATTAAAAGGCCCGTTTTCACTATCGTTACGATGTTGCTCGTTATTATTTTAGGTGGCGTATCATTACTAAAAATACCGATAACCTTAATTCCTGAGTTGAATCCACCTATTGGTGTCGTCGTCACAACTTATCCTGGCGCAAGTCCAACAGAGGTGAACGAGAAAATAACCAAGCCATTAGAAACAACGTTGGCTACCTTACCAGGTATAAAAAAAATTCAGTCCACTTCACAGGAAGGATCGAATTTAATTGTTCTAGAGTTTAATTGGTCAACAAATATAGAGGATGTTCAGCTAGATATTTTGCAACGTATTGATATGACTCCACTACCAAATGATGCAGAGAAACCAAGCTTCTTAAAATTTGACCCATCGCAATTTCCAATAATCCAGCTATCTTTGCGTGCTGAAAATGACAAAGTAGACGTGCGGCTTTTAGCGGATGCTTTGGAAAAAGAGCTGCGCCGTACAGAAGGTGTTGCCAGTGTAAACGTCTCTGGAAAGCTAGTAGAGGAAGTCCAAGTTACATTGGATGAAACGAAGCTGAAAGACAAGGGTTTAACACAGTCCGATATTATCCAAATCATTCAAATGAATAATATTTCACTTCCAGGAGAACCGGTGTCAACAGTTGATGGAAAGATGCTGACGACACGAATTATTAGTACATTAACATCACCGGAAATGATTGCTGATTTAATCGTTTCGGTGAATCCAATAGACGGTCAATCATTAACAGTAGGAGATGTCGCTACCGTTGAACGGACGGAGCAAAAATCCATAACAGAAACACGCGCTAATAACCATCCAGCTGTATTGATGTCGGTTCTACAAGAATCGGGAGCTAATACTGCTGAAGTATCTAAAGCCTTTCAGCAGGCATTAGCTGATCTACTTGCCACAGAGCAATATAGTGATGTAGTGGCTGATGTATTAGTAGACCAAGGTAATTATGTGGATGCAGCAATTGGCAATATTAGTACTTCTCTCCTCGTGGGTGGCTTATTTGCAATGCTTGTTTTGTTTGTCTTTTTACGTGGTGTGAAAAGTCCGATTATTATTGGTATTGCTATTCCATATTCGGTTATTGTGACATTTGTTTTAATGTTTTTTGCCGATTTCTCACTTAATATTATGACGTTAGGAGCATTAGCTCTCGGTATTGGGATGTTGGTTGATAATGCCATCGTCGTAATCGAAAATATTGAACGCCATTTAGGTCTTGGCAAAGAGTCAGTAGAAGCAGCTAAACAAGGCACGAAGGAAGTTGCTTTAGCGATAACTGCATCAACACTGACGACAATAGCTGTCTTCATTCCAGTAATGTTTATAGAAGGCTTAATTGGGCAAATTTTTACGGAATTTGCTCTTACGATTTCCTTTAGCTTAATTGCCTCATTGACGGTTGCACTAACGGTCGTGCCGATGTTGGCAAGTCGTCTTTTAAAAATGAAAATCAAAAATATCAATGAGCTTCGTAAAGAATCATCATTTTATCAGCGTTACAAGGCATCGGTTGTATGGGTATTGCATCACCGAATACTTGTGCTAATGACGACAATTCTTCTTTTTGCCATTGCGCTGTTCGGCTTAATGAAAATTGGTACCGAGTTTTTACCAGCAACGGATGAAGGATTTGCATCGGTCAATGTGAATCTTGAAAAAGGTGCTGCTGTATCAGAAACAGAAAAGGTTGTTGCTAAAATCGAGCATCGATTGAAAGAAGAGCAAGATGTTGATGTATACGTTAGCTTAATTGGGGGGACGCAACAATCACAATCTCGAGGACAGACAAGTGCCAACCAAGCAGAAATGTATGTGAAACTGGTGCCACTAGCAAATCGAAAACGATCAATTTTTGAATTTGTTGAAGAGGTTGAACATGATCTTAAAAATGAACTTGGAGAACAGGTGGACATCACCTTTAATGTTTCAACGACTTCAGGTTCATCACCGAATACATTAACGTTCAGGTTAACGGATTCGAATGAGCAACGTCTTCATGAGGCAGTTGAAAAAGTACAGAAGGAGCTCTTGAAAATTGAGCCGGTCACAAATGTTATGACTGATTTAGATAATACGGTACAAGAAATTCAAATCGAAGTGGACCGTGAAAAGGCAAAGGATTACGGCTTTTTACCAGCACAAATTGCCCAAACAGTTAATCAAATGACAAAAGGTCAATTTACGTCGCAAATGATTGCAGAAGATGGAGCCGTATTATCAATCTTTACAGGCTTTGGACAGGCTTTTAATGGCAGTATCGAATCTTTAAAGGCAATGCAACTGCGTTCACCTGCTGGGCTATTTGTCAAACTAGAGGATATTGCATCTGTTGCGGTACAGGAAGGGCCAATATCAATCCGCCGTTCCGATCAAGCGGCTGCCGTTGCATTTTTTGTTGACTATGAAACGAAGGAATCACTAGGAAGCATTTCAGACAAAGTTGATGTAGCTCTTGACAAAGCGAGCTTACCTTCTGAAACTCAAATTGTCTTTAGTGGTGATCGAGAGCTTTATGATAGTGCCATCGATGATATGCTCTTAGCTGTTGCACTTGCTGTGGTGCTTGTCTATATCGTTATGGCTGCGCAATTTGAATCGTTTAAATATCCGTTCGTCATCATGTTCACTGTACCTTTGATGATTATTGGTGTTGCGATTGCGATGTTTGCTACAAACACGCTAATCGGTGTGACTTCTGTTATAGGTATCTTAGTCCTTGTTGGTATTGTAGTGAATAACGGAATTGTGCTTGTAGACTATATCAATCAGCAAAAGGAACAAGGGATGGCCCCTTATGAGGCAATTTTACTTGCTACACAAGATCGCCTTCGCCCAATTTTAATGACTGCACTTACAACTATTCTAGGATTACTTCCACTTGCATTTGGCATTGGTGAAGGAGCAGAGCTGAATCAGCCAATGGGAATCGCCGTTATTGGTGGCCTCGTGACATCCACCTTGCTGACATTATACATTGTGCCGATTGTTTATAGCTTACTCGATAAAGAAACAAGAAAAATGCAGTAGAGATATGGGGGAAATGGGAGATGGGTGTTCATTTTTTTACAGGTTTTCCAGGGTTTATCTCAAGTCAGTTAATTCGTGAATTATTTCGGAAAAATAAAACACAGGAAGTCATTACGATTGTCCTAGTAGGTGAATTACTAAAAGCAGAAATAGAAAAAAATAACATACTAGCGGAGTTTCCGAATTGCTCAATTCGGATTGTAGAAGGGGATATAACGCTCCCCAATATAGGTCTAGAAAATCAACAAGTACAGGAAATTTTACCTCAAATTGAAGTGATGTGGCATTTAGCGGCAATTTATGATTTAGCAGTGCCCCGCGATATAGCTTGGAAGGTGAATGTGCATGGAACTGCAATGGTCAATGATTTTGTGCGCATGCTACCGAATTTAAAGCGTTATATGTACTTTAGTACAGCGTATGTGGCTGGCTTGCGTGAAGGTGTTTTACGTGAGAATGAGCTTATTCGTCCACGTGCATTTAAAAATTATTATGAGGAAACAAAGTATGAGGCTGAACATCGTGTGGAAGATTTAAAGTCGGAGGTTCCTCTAACAATTATTCGTCCTGGTATTGTACGAGGGCATTCTGAAACAGGAAAAACAATCAAATTTGATGGGCCGTATTTCTTTTTAAATATGGTTGATAAATTAAAATGTTTGCCATTCATTCCGTATATCGGAGATTCAAATTCAACGATAAATGTCGTACCGATAGATTATATTTTAAAGGCCTCTATATTTATAATGGATGAAAAAAGTGCCGAAGGGAAAACACTGCATTTGACAGACCCTACTCCTCATCCTGTACAGGAAGTATATCGAACAATGGTAAAACTATTGACCAATCACTACCCAAAGGGGCGCTTACCGCTGATTTTTGCAAAAAAATCGTTGCAAGTCCCATTCATTCGAAAAAAATTAGGGGTTGAGCAAGAAACCTTAGATTATTTAACATGGAATGCGATGTTTGATACAACAGAAGCGGTTGCTATTTTACAAAAAGGTGGTATAACATGTCCTGACTTTATACAGACTATGCCAATGATGGTTAATTTTTATGTAGCGCATAAAGAAGATGAAAGCTATCAAATACAGATTAAATAAGGCATAGATATTTTTGTCAGTAATAAATGATAGTGCTATAATAACATTACAGAAGAAAATTCCTTTGACATTTGTCAAAGGGGAGTAGCTAGCAGATGCGAGCGATGTATCTGGTTTCACATCCGTCAAAAACGGTGAAAACCATCGGGTGTGAGAGCATATGACTTAAGTGAAGATATAAAACCCACAATAGTGGAGATTTATGCACTAAAAGCGAAGTAACAGTTATAATTTGCTTAGCAAGGGAGGTGTCTCAAAGTCATTTGAGACACCTCCTTCTGTGCGGTGGGCATAGTGAATAGTACAATGGATGAACGAGGTGGTCGACAACTGACCGTAAAAGTCCGATTGGTTCAACTACCAATCCGTGGGGGAAGACCTCCCACGAATTGGAGTTTCACTTATCCCATTTGGCATATCAGGTAGCCTCCTTTTCTTTTGCGCGTGTAGTGATTGTAAATTATTTGGGGTAGATAAAGCTTTAAGGAGGCGCATTGAATGGAAGCAATATTATTACAATATGGCTGGGTACTCATTGTACTAGTAGTATTAGAAGGATTATTAGCAGCAGACAATGCAGTTGTGATGGCTGTAATGGTTAAACACTTACCACATGAACAACAAAAAAAAGCATTATTTTACGGACTATTTGGGGCATTAATTTTCCGATTCGCTGCTCTGTTTGTTATTACAGTATTAGTGAATTATTGGCAAATCCAAGCAATTGGGGCAGCCTATTTACTATTCATGTCCGCAAAAAATATTTATGACTTGAAAAAGCACAAAGATGAGCCTGAGCAAGAATATGAGGGAAAACCTAAAAAAAAGGGCTCTGGCTTTTGGATGACTGTTGTTAAAGTAGAATTAGCAGATATAGCTTTTGCAATTGATTCAATGCTAGCTGCAGTTGCTATTGCAGTGACATTGCCGCATCTAGGTGATTTTGATATAGGAGGCATCAATGGCGGGCAATTTAGTGTCATGTTACTTGGAGGCTTTATTGGGGTCATTATGATGCGTTTTGCAGCACAATGGTTTGTTAAAGTCTTAAATGACTATCCTTCACTTGAAACGGCAGCATTTTTAATCGTCGGCTGGGTAGGAGTGAAGCTTGTTGTATTAACATTAGCACATAAAAATGTGGGCATTTTACCTGCAGAATTCCCACACTCAACTGCATGGGAATTAACCTTCTGGATTGTTTTAATAGCAATAGCATTAGGCGGATACTTAATTGGAGTGCGAAATAAAAAAACGAACTAAATAATTTTTCGAGGTTGTCCCAAAATTAAAAACAATAAGCTTAGAGGTATCCTATTATGTTATTTTTTGATACAAGGTAAAATCCGCGTAGACTCCTGTGAATCGTTTAACGACGAAAGCGGAGGGTCAACGGAGCGACAGCAGCAAATGTTCTATGTGGCGAAAGTGAAGCGGATTTTAACTATATAGGAAGACGGGCATTATTGTTTAAAGTACTTTGGGACAGCCCCTTTCTTTTTATTCCTATTTTTTCTATACTAATATCAAGTTTGGCATCAAGAGGTGGAAGGGGTTGGTGAAGTGCCGTGGAAAAAATCATCGAATAAACTCGTGACACCGTTTCAGGTACTTGTTTCTTATTATTTTATAGCAATAGCGATTTCCTTCCTGTTATTAAGACTCCCCGGTGTGCATAAAGAGGGTGTGGAGGTCTCACTATTAGATAGTTTATTTACAGCTGTGAGTGCTGTTAGCGTGACAGGACTGACGACTGTTAATATATCAGCGACCTACACAACATTCGGTCTAGTCATGGTGCTTGTCATTTTGCAGCTAGGTGCGATTGGCATAATGTCACTCGGTACATTTGTTTGGTTGCTCGTTGGAAAAAAAATTGGTATGCGTGAGCGTCAACTGATTATGATTGACCATAATCAGTACAATCTATCAGGTGTTGTCCAGCTTATTCGGGAAATATTGAAAATCTTAATTGGTATTGAATTAGTAGGAGCTATTATCTTAACGGCACACTTTACGAATTATTTCGATACATTTGAGGAGGCACTTATTCACGGTGTCTTTGCCTCTATTTCTGCTACTACGAACGGTGGCTTTGATATTACGGGGATGAGTTTGCAGCCATTTCATAATGACTACTTTGTGCAGCTGGTAACGATGGTGCTGATTGTTTGTGGAGCAATCGGATTCCCGGTGTTGATTGAAGTGAAAACGTTTTTACTCAATAGACATGCAAACTTCCGATTCAGTTTATTTACCAAAATTACGACCTCGACATATGCGATTTTATTTGTTGTAGGTGCACTTGTTATTTTACTGCTTGAGTCATTCCACTCCTTTAAGGGAATGCCTTGGCATGAGGCTATTTTTTCAGCAATGTATCATTCTGTTTCGACTCGTTCGGCAGGGCTTACCACGTATGATGTAACAACCTTTAGTGAAGCCACTGATATATTTATGAGCTTTTTAATGTTTATTGGTTCTTCTCCAAGCTCAGTTGGAGGTGGGATACGGACAACGACTTTTGCTATCGCTATTTTATTCTTAATCACGTTTGCAAGAGGGAGAGAAGATATTCAAGTATTTGGACGTGAAATCCATCTAATTGATGTTTTTCGCTCGTTTGTTGTTATTTTATTGGCCTGCTTCATGGTATTAACTGCTACAATTATTTTACTGATTACGGAGCCGCACGCGACACTCATTCAAATTATCTTTGAAATTACATCGGCGTTCGGAACATGTGGGATGTCCTTAGGAATTACTTCAGATTTATCGGTAATCGGTAAATTTATTATTATTATTTTAATGTTTATTGGTCGAGTCGGTTTAATATCTTTCCTTTATACACTCGGTGGTGGTGGAAGAGCAAAAAAATCAAGCTACCACTATCCAAAGGAAAGAGTCATTATTGGGTAAGAAGCCTAAATCATCGGTATAAAAGGTTTTTGCGGGGGGTGTATTCTTGAATTGCCCCCTTTTTGCCCCTTAAAGGTTAGTTTTTAAGGTAAACTTCGAATTTTTTAAGAATTTCTTTCGTGTTCAGGTGTAAGGTGCAAGTAAGTGTTAACCGTAATGTCTATATTTTTATGGCCCAATCTTGTACTTACAGTTTTAATATCTACTCCAGCTTCTAAGTTTTTAATTATTTCATTTTCTTATTTCCAATTTAATCCATTAATTAAGTCCCTCTATAGTCATCGTCCGATAACTAGATTTTGATTTTGGCGGACCTAAACCTTTTGAAGTACGTTGCCGATTAACTGTAAGGGTTTTGTTTTCAAAATCAATATCTGACCAAAATAAACCTAATAACTCGCCACTACGTAATCCTTGATGAGGCAAAGTTATTACCATTCCACGTTTGAAAATATCTTCATCTTCATTTTTAATTGCAGTTAATAACTGTTTAACCCCATGTTTGTTTAAAAATACTTCCTCTTCTTTTGAAATTTGTATACCTCTTAATAAATTTTTCTCCAATTTATCAGGTTCTACAGCGCTGTTAATTATTGCTATATTTCACCGTAAATCCCGTCTACAGTGTGTTTTTTGCATAACCGTTTTCAAATAACAATTCGTTAATAAATAATCCGAAAGAATCAAAAGACTATAAATCATTCGTGAGATTAGTAGCCTCACAAGTAGGACCAGATGAACTTTTTACGGCAGAAATAAGATTGAGCAATAATGTTTATCGCAAGATACCTAAATCATTCAGCAAAAAGAACATCAGCAAGCTGGAAATGGCGCGTTACGACCTACAACTAAGCCAAGAAGGCATAGACAATCTAGTAAAAGGCATTAAAGACGGTCTGAGTAAGGTAATTCGGCATGACGATAGCCAAGTAACAGCGTTGATTGCTCGTAAGTTTTATTCAGATAATCCGTGAGCAGAGGTAACAATAGAATGGGGTGCTTAGAGGATGTATGCAAGGAAGTTAAACAACAGCGAGCAAAAAAGATTAATTAGCATAACCGCACATCTTCTCCTTTGTTTGCAAGGGCTGCCAGAAACGAAAAGCTTATGATCCAACTAAAAAATGCAGAGGCTGCAAGACATATAGGCAGTTAAGAAGCATTGGAAAAGAGCTTGAACAGATTAGTAAATTGCGTAGGTGGGGGAAATAACAAAAAATACCTCGAGTACAAAAAATACTCGAGGTATCACAGAAGATTGACGAACAATTTTTTGAACTTTTTTTTTGTGAATTATAGATAAAAATATAACATAATTCAATCGTTAATCTGCTGCTTTCCACATATTTTGTTCAAATTATAATATTTTAAAATCTAAAATAATAGTTAAAATATATAATTTGTGAATAGAATTACTTATTTAAAGTATAATTTGCTAAATAATGTGTCTTTATCTAAAATTTATCTTATGGGAAAACACAAAAATATCCTACCAGGATATTTCCTAAAACTATAAGTTTATGGAGGTGTTAAAAATGTAATATATGTGAAGGTGAGTAATTATAGTATTTTTGAAAACAGCTACTATGTTTCTCATAAATTATTTAAAACAATTAAAATCTAATAATAATGGCATCTGTATCTCCTATTCAAGTTGTACATAATAATATTCTTCACTTATTTTATATATTTTAAATGACTGTGCAGATTATGGGGATTCCGATTTTTTACTAAGTCACTAGACTAAGAGTTAGTTTAAGCATTATAAAAGAACAAGTTTCTTCTTAATTATGTAGCTCCTTCATGGGCAACTATTAAAAAGATTGTATCAATTATGTCGGTTGTTATGAGTATCAAACAAGGCCACAATATAAATGCTTTTGTTGTGATTTGACATATTCACTTCATCTAAAAGTAGATGAATGGTAGTTTTTGTGAATAAAACGTGAAGGAGATAGTAATTATGGTGATATTAAAAAGTAAGAACGTAATAGCAAGTATGTGTGTTTTGTTTACAGTGCTTTTTTCTTCGGTCGGTGCCCATCAAACTTCTCTTGCAGCTTCTGAACGAGATAATATAAATTTATCAGAATGGATGAGAGAAATACCTAATTCTAACACATTAGCGGAAATTTCTATCCCAGGAACTCATGATAGTGGCACTTTCAGACTGGAAGACCCTATAAAATCAGTATGGGCAAAAACTCAAGAAAATGACTTTCGCTATCAAATGGATCACGGTGTTAGATTCTTTGACATCAGAGGACGTGTAACTGATGATAATACAATTGTTCTACATCATGGACCTATTTATCTTTATGTAACCCTCCAACAATTTATTAATGAAGCTAAAGAGTTTTTAAAAAGTCATCCGAGTGAAACAATTATAATGTCTCTAAAAGAAGAGTATGAATCCATGCCAGGAGCGAAAGAGTCATTTGCTAAAACCTTTGAAAATATGTATTTTGGGGATTCCATTTTCTTGAAGACAGAAGGGAATATAACTTTAGGGGATTCTCGTGGGAAAATTGTACTCTTAAGAAGATATTCCGGTAGTACGATGACTGGTGGATTTAAAAATTTTGGGTGGAAAGATAATGCAACATTTACTTCTACGACAAATGGTAATGTGAAAATAACGGTACAAGATAAATATAATGTGAACTATGAGGAGAAGAAAGCAGCAATTGATAGTATGCTAAAAGAGACAGTATTGAATAAGGATAACCCAAATCACATTCATATAAATTTTACGAGTTTGTCTTCTGGTGGTACGGCTTGGAGTAGTCCATATTATTATGCGTCCTACTTGAACAGCATTTCTGCGGCTAAGGTGAGATTAGATCATTTAAAGAATCTTGATACAAAAGCTGGGTGGATCATTATGGACTATATAGGTGATAGATGGGATCCGAAACTGTATGAAGAGATTATACGTGCTAATTTTCGATATCCACCAACGGATGAGCCACATTTATTTGAGCATATAGATGGAGAGGGAATCGATTTTACTAATCTTCCACATTCTAAATGGAATGATCAAGTATCATCCATTTTATTAAAATCTTATACAGAAATAACTATATATGAGCATAGTAATTTTACAGGAAAAAGTGTGACGTTAACAAATACAACTAATTCAGCACAATTATTTAATTTAACAACTTATAATTTTAATGACAAAATGTCATCTTATACGTGGAAACTAATTCGTTAATCGAAAAAAACGCTTATCATCTTTATTAACCTTCAAATAACTTACTTGTTACGGTTTCCATACATGGTAATGACATCTCTCAGTTGACAAAAGAACGAACGAAACATGGAGGAAATCATAGGCAAACGAAGCGATTCAATTTATCGATTAAATCACCGATCACATAATTGGTTAAATATAAATACTTTAAAATTACTGATGTTGTTATTTTGGATTATAAAGAAAAACCTTTTACAATGTTGGTGGGCAAACAATTAAGTAACGATCAATATAAGCCACTTGCTAATGTGGAGTTTGGGTTTAAACCTGAAGAAAAGGAAGCTTCTAGACAAATAGCTAAACAAATTATTACAAAGCTAGACCGCAATATGATTTGGTTGGAGCCAAGTTTAACTTGTAAAGTTCAGTATCTCGAAAAGGCTAAAACAGGAATGCTAAGAATAACATCGTTTAAAGTGTTTAGTTTTGATAATCTTCCAGAAGAAAGTATCGCATGAGTTATTAACTAAATAGACCACCGAAAGTTGGTTTAAGAGAACAAGTTATACAGAGCATAAAAAGTCGCTCATTCGATAAATGGTGAGTGACTTTCTTCTATTATAATAGTTTAGAAAAACAATTAAGTTGTCGAATGTTGTCATTACCGAATTGTTGAAGCCCCCTTATTTACACCCTATAGTAAACTTAACGAAAGCTATTAAATCTTTTACAAAAAAATAACAAATTAATTTCATTACTGAAATACGCAAAAAATACAAAAGAATCCCTCGCTAAAACAATAGTCATTATTAAGTAAATGATTGCAATGATTTTTCTGTTTCTTTTAGGAAGTAGATTAAATTCAGTGGGGGAATAACTCACTGTATTTAATCGGTCAAAATGCATTTTATGGTTCATTTTTTACCTGAAAGTGGCAGGGGTATATTAAAAAATCAGCAGTAGAAATAATGGCGTAACCACCCCGATGATTAATTTTGACAAATAATTGTCTAAAAATTTAAAATAATTTGTGGCACAATTCCCGATTGTGGTTTCTTTTAATGGGTATTATTTACAGGATATACACCTTATCGCGTTAAGGATTTTGCACTAAGCTTTTTTAGTAGAGTTGAGAAACCTCTACTAAGGTATTTTTAATACGATAGGGTTTAATTTTAGAACCAATATTTAGCTATGTTCGCTTTAAAGAATTGTAAAGTTTATGAATAATATATGAATAACATATAAAAAAAACGCTATTCCTTTTATTTATTATGGGAATAGCGTTTCTTATTAAAGTGAATGGATTGTTGCAAAGTATGGAGCTTGACCATGACGGAAGTAGGTTAATAAGTATCCATGTTTTTGTATTATTTTGCCTTTTGTAAAATCATGGTAATCTAAGTAATGCGGGATAACAAGTGTATGTTTGAACAATTCTTTTTCGGAAAGTTTGAAGTTGGCAAACTCATCACCTGCAATTTCAGGATTTTCCCGTAACGCATTATAAATGGCTTTTTGTTGTTCCTCTGATGGTCGCTCCTTCCACCATAATTTTCGTGGTTGGAATTGTTGTGCCTTTAAATAATCAAGCTGCATTAAGCTTTGAATAATTTGTAAATCAGCATTTTCAACTGTGTCTAAAAACTCAAGTAAACGTTGGAATAGATCCTCAAGTTGATGTCCAATGCGTGACCATCCCTTTGTTTCCCAATACGTCCCAAAGTTTTGGAAGAAATCAAAAGGCGTTTCAAAGACTGTTGTCACTAAGTATTCAATCGTATGATCCATGCGGTGAGCGTTCCAATATTTCTCTAGCACATCCTCTGCATGCTTAATACGAACAATATCATCGAAGGTTAATACATTATTTGAGAAAATTTCATAGGGTGATAAATCCACATATGTGTAGCCAAACTTTTCAGCCTCTAAACGAAGTCCAGTACCGCGTAATAATTTCAAGAAACCAAGCTGTAACTCCTCAGGTCGCATAGCAAAAACATCATTAAAGGTTTGGCGGAAGCTTGCATAATCTTCTTCAGGTAGACCAGCGATTAAATCTAAATGCTGATCTATTTTACCTCCTTCTTTGACCATCGTTACGGTGCGTTTTAGCTTTTCAAAGTTTTGACGACGTTGCACGAGCGTATTCGTTAAATCGTTTGTTGACTGTACACCAATCTCGAAGCGGAACAAACCTACAGGTGCGTTGTCATTTAAAAATTGGATGACTTCAGGACGCATAATATCTGCAGTAATTTCAAATTGGAATACAACGCCTGGCTGATGCTCATCTATTAAAAATTGGAACATTTCCATCGCATAGCTACGGCTAATATTGAAGGTGCGGTCTACAAATTTAATGGTACGAGCACCGTTGTTCATTAGGAATCGAATATCTTCTTTTATTTTTTCACGGTTAAAGTAGCGTACACCTACTTCAATAGAAGATAAACAAAATTGACAGCTAAAAGGACAACCACGACTTGTCTCAATGTATTGAATTCGTTTGCTAAGATGCGGAAGATCCTCGTCGAAACGGAATGGACTTGGTATTTCACGTAAATCTATTTTCGGTGCCTGTGCGTGAATTCGTACCTTGCCATCTTCTAAATAACATATACCTGGCACATCTTCTAAAGCAATTTCTCCATTTAAGTGACGTAGTAATTGTTTAAATGAAGTTTCTCCTTCACCCATCACAATGAAATCGACTTCTTCAATACGACGTAACCAGTGATGGGAATCATAAGAAACTTCGGGGCCACCTAGCAAAATTTTAACATCAGGACAGACTGTTTTTAACATTTTGATTACGTGGATTGTTTCTTCAATATTCCAAATATAGCAACTAAATCCTACAATATCAGGTTTTTTTTGAAACAAATCTGATACAATATTAAAAGCAGGGTCTTTAATTGTATATTCTGCAATTATTGGATTAAATTCTGGTAAAGCAGCACCTTTTAAATAACGCAAGGCTAAATTTGTGTGGATATATTTTGCGTTCAATGTAGTTAAAATAGTATTCATGCACTTATCTCCTTTTCAACTTCTAATTGTAACAGTCAAATAGCTGACAAACAATATAATCCTTTTTACCTATTTATTTTGTGAACAGTTCGTGAAATAATTTTAAATACTTAAATTTACTAAATTTTGTAATAATAGAATTGCGCAGTCATAAAGTATAGTAAAGGCTCAAATTTGGAATTAGAGGTTTTTTACTCTTGTGAAAGGTTCGGTGAGAAAGTTGAAGCAAAATGATATGAATCAATGTTTTGGAAATCTTATGAAAAGTACTTCGTCACCAACACTTATTCTTAATAAAGCAGGAAAAATTTTAAATGTGAATGAGGCTGCTATTAAACTTTTTAACCTTAATCTAACGTATATTGGCTATTTATCAATGGACGAGCCATCTAATTTAAAATGGGCAAAATTCGTCAACCAATTACAAAGTGACTTAAGATCAGAAGAAATATTTAATATTCGAACGGCTGGAAATGATTTTGAAATGATGTCTTTTAAATGTTTTTATGATCCAAATACTGAAGAAATCGTCGCACAAATTGCTACATTAAATTATGATATGGCCCATGAATTGTATGTTAGTCAAGAGCAGGAGAAGTCACAATCTTTCAATGCTTATGATCATTTACCGTATGCTGTTATTGTAAGTGATGCTAGCGGTATTATTCTTGGGCTAAATAAGTATGCTGAAATGTATTTAAAAATAGAAAAGACTCAGCTTCTGCATAAGGCTCATCAACATATATTTGATTCATTTTCAATGAAAAAAGGACAAATTACAACTTATCTTTCTCAGCTCATGGGTGATAAGCATGCCAATATCCATGTTGTTGACGAAACACAAGTGAGTAGTACATGCTACTATGAAATTTCAAGCATTTTTGATGAATACAACAATATTATTGTCACAGTTATTAATGATGAAACTGAAAAGAAACAATTACAGCATAAAATTGAACATCAACAAGCTTTAAATGTTGTTGGTCAAATGGCTGCAAGTATAGCCCATGAAATTCGTAATCCATTAACTTCTTTAAAAGGCTTTACAGAACTACTAAAGCTGAATGCAGATGAAGAATCAAGCATGTACTTATCGGTAATTGATAGTGAGCTACAGCGGATGGAACAAATTCTATCTGAGCTTTTAGTATTGTCCAAGCCGACTAGTATGAAAGTGGAGTTAATCGAGTTAAATCATATTGTAAAACAAGTTATCGAGTTCATGTTACCTGATGCGCTTATGAAGAAAATAATGATTCAATATATTTCTTCATCGACTCAAGTGTATATTGGTGGCAATGAAAATCGATTAAAGCAAGTATTTATGAATCTTATTAAAAATGCCATGGAATCTATGCATAACGGTGGTACGATCACAGTAGAAATGAATGTTATAGACTGTGCACTAGTTGAATTGATGGTTAAAGACGAAGGCAGTGGAATGGATAATAATACGATTCAAAATCTATTTCAACCTTTTTACACGACAAAATCAACAGGGACAGGACTGGGCCTTGCTTTCGTGAAAAAAGTGATTGAAGAGCATGAAGGTGTAATTGGTGTGAATAGTGAAATTCAGAAGGGGACATGCTTCCATATGCAATTTCCACTTTACACATTCAATCAGATTGACTCGTTAGATGTTTCAACGAAAGATTCTGCTTATTTAGTAACATAGGAAAGTAATAATGTTCGTATAGGCAATAACAAGATACAAATTCATGAATGCTTTTGACAATGCTTTTCTAAAGTCGCTATAATGGCATATAAAGAGCGAATTGAGAGGAATAGGCTATGAAGTCAGAAGATATAAAGCAATCTTTAAAATTATATATTGTCTTATCACGTGCGCATAAAGCAATTAATGAAACAACCAATCACTTTTTTCAAGCGAATGGATTAAATCCAACAGAATTTGCGGTTTTAGAGCTTCTGTATCATAAAGGTCGACAACCCCTACAGCAAATAGGAAATAAAATACTACTTGCCAGTGGTTCTATTACGTATGTAATTGATAAGCTAGAAAAAAGAGGTTTTTTATTGCGTGTTTCTTGTCCATCAGATCGCAGAGTTACCTATGCAGAAATTACGCCTGAGGGAGAAGCGTTTATGGGCGAATTGTTCCCAGAGCATGAACAGCATCTGCATAAATTGATGAGTGCACTTACAGTGGAAGAGAAAGATGAGGCCATTATATTATTAAAAAAATTAGGCTTGTCGATTAAAGATTTGTCTTATTAAAAAGAGTTGTCTCAAATAGACTTTTGAGGCAGCTCTTTTTAGTATGCGCAAAGCACCCTATGGCATGGATAATGAATTTGTCGTTAGGCATATTTAGTCGGATCCACTCTTAACCCGATAGAAGGGCTCAAAATGCGCGAAACAGCTCAATTCGATAATTTATACTAGGTAAAAAAAAGAGGCCTTAGAAAGACTTCTAAGACCCTACAAAGACTGCATATTATTTTTTAGAGATAGTAGCTGCCATTGCAAGCATTGCAGCTGTTAAATCTTGTTGATCATTATCATGAATTGTAATTTTTGAAATAAGACCATCTTTCTCAAAAACAATACCGATTACTTTTTCTGTATCAAAGTCTACAACATAACCGTCAATGTTATTAACATCTTTGAAAGCGGCTAGTTCTTCAGTAGTTAATGCTACTGTTTCGCCGACTGCATTCATGTGATCTTGCATAGATGTTTTCACAGCGTCATAGCTTGTTTCAGAAGCAGTAGTTGTTTCAATACGCATAAATACTTCATCATCTTCGTTTGATACTAACATATCTCTACCTGGTTCTTCTTGTGAAAGTGTGAATCCTGGTAGCTGTTGTAATTTATAGCCTTGATCAACGCTATTTGACTCAGTTGCAGTTGCTGATTTATCTTCACCATTTTGTACGTACTTAATTTCTTGTTCTGGTTTAGCCTCTGCATTTGTCTTTGATTCATCTGTTGTAGGCGTTTCTTGCTCTTTGTCTGCAGTTCCACTGTCAGTAGGTTTTTGTTCTGACGCTGTGTTCGCTGGTTCATTTTGTTCAGCATCTGATTCCTCAGTTTTATCTGTCGTATTACACCCCACAAATAAAACGGCTGTTAGTAATAATGCAATCATTGAAAAAAAATTTTTTTGCATGAAAAGCCCTCCTTTTCTATATTAAACGTTGGTAAAAGATAAAATGTTTCCTAAATTTTTTGTTATGATGTTAAAGGTAACACCAAAAACAATAATAGTACAAAAACGACATGAGCGACAATCACTAGCGGCATACTTTTACGCCATTCATATAAGAAGCCCCAAATTAGACTTGTGACAAGTGAAGCAACCATCCCAAGCATAAAGCCACTTAATGCGATGGAAATGGCGCATAAAAATGCTGTTACAAGTACAGCAAAGCTAGGGCGCATAAAGCGTTTCATCTGTTGTTGTACATAACCACGCCAAAATAATTCTTCACCAATGGCTACAATGAATACAAGTAAAATGTAATGCCAAATATTTTGTGGACCATAAACCGTTAAAAACTTTTGTACGGATTTGACTAACTGGTCATTAATATATGGTGCGAGCCAATAACCAAAACGTATTATGCCGTATGTGATTGTGCCGTATCCAATACCAAAAAGTAAAAATTGCCAAGTAGGTATCTGATCTTCAATTTTACCGGCAAGAATAGCGATGGCAATGCATACGAGCAAGGTGAATGCATATAAGTACCAAAACACAGCCGGGTTAGCAAATGTAAAGGCAAGCATGCCATAAACGAATAATAAAGAAAGGAGAAGTATTATTGTTTGTTTCGAATTTGTAAGCATAATCCGACCTCCATACTTTAATATTATCAAAAAAAAAGTCCCTTATCATCTATTAAGACAAAAAGGGACTATTCAGACTATTAGGCTTCACTTGCATTTAAAATTTTGTAGCGTTTATGGTTGATGACCGTTTTCTCTTCAATTTCCAGGGAATCAAAATTCTCCATATATGTTAAATCAACGATCACCGAATTTTCATTTACTTTTTCAACAATACCTTGTAAACCATTTTTAAACTCGATAATATTTCCAACTTCAGCTATTTTCACAGACAGTCAGCTCCTTCATCGACTAATAATATACAGTTTGCATGAAAAAAAGGGAAACGTAAAGCTTTTTTTGAATAATTCATAATATATTACACAAAATAAGAAATAAGAAGGGAATAGTAAAAATGGATAAATATGAACTTATGCTTAAGCAATTACAAAATGGGGAAATAAACAGTATCGAAATTGATAAGGACGAGTTTTATGAATTTCGAGAAGTACTAGTAAATCATCCTTTCTTTAAACATTATAGAGGATATGCACAACAAAATGGGCGCGTAATCTATACTTATTTGGAAATACCTAGAAGTTAATTTGTCGAACATTGTCGGAAGTTAATGCTGTAAGAAATGAAATATAAATGTATAATAATGGTATGATTATTTGTATGTTGGAGGGTTGTATGAATGGTCAATCTACTCTTGAAACAAATGGAACAAACTCGTGAGATGATGATTCGCTCCGGTGTAGAAAACGGGTTACAAAATGCAAAAACCATTCAACTGAGTCGCAGATTAGATCAGTTAATGAATACTTACTATAGACAGACAGCATTTGAAGAAAATGAAGATCATGATGATTTGTTTCAGTATTCAGAGTAAAAACTTTTAAAAAAGATGTTTAAAAAGCAGTTATTGGGGAATAATTATAATTGAACACAGCAACATTCTCATTTCCCCCTTTAGAGCAGTGATAACCCATCACCTGCTCTCTTTTTTTTTGCTTATTCGGTATATATGCAATACGCGGAAATTTTAGTACAAGACATATGAAGAGTTTGAATTATTGCACTAATTCAACTACACTGGAAACACATATAAAAGGCTAATCATTGTTTCTCAGAGCGACAAGTAATATGAATTGTATCGGATCCGGGAATTTGTCGAATAGCTTTTATAACAAAGGAGTAGTTACATATGGGAAAAGAACGTATTGCATTTATTGGTGCTGGTGTTATGGGGGCTAGCATCATCAAGCATCTATTACAAAATGGTCATGAAGTTTCAGTTTATACACGGACGAAAGAAAAAGCACAGCCACTTTTGGTATTAGGCGCAAGTTGGGCAAGTTCACCTGCCGAGGCATTTAAAGATAAGGATATTGCACTTACAATGGTTGGTTACCCGGCAGATGTTGAAGAAGTTTACTTTGGTGACAATGGTCTATTCCAAACAGCCGAGGCTGGTAATATCGTCATTGATATGACAACCTCAGAGCCGACTCTTGCAAAAAAAATATATGCACATGCACAGACGATGAAAGTCGAGGCATTAGATGCACCCGTTTCTGGTGGAGATGTAGGTGCTCAGAATGGTACATTGTCGATTATGGTTGGAGGAAATCAGGCTACATTCAATAATGTCTTATCCGTTATGAGTCATTTTGGAGCAAATATTGTTTATCAAGGTGAAGCAGGTGCCGGACAGCATGCAAAAATGTGCAATCAAATCGTTATTTCTTCTGGTATGATTGGTGTGTGTGAGGCATTAGCTTACGGTTTAAAGGCTGGACTTGATTTGCCAACAGTATTAGAGTCGATTTCTTCAGGAGCTGCCGGTTCATGGTCTTTAAGCAATCTGGCGCCACGTATGATTAAGGAAGATTATGCTCCAGGCTTTTACATTAAGCATTTTTTGAAGGATATGAAAATTGCTTTAGATGAAGCAAAGAACATGGGTATTGTGTTACCAGGTTTAGCTCTTGCGTATGACATGTACGAAAAGTTAATTGAAGCAGGTTATGGTGACAACGGTACACAGACGCTAATTAAGGCTTATCGATAAATATTTGTATGAAAGTAATTTGTGTAATGTCACCATAGAGAAATAATGTATTATTGAGTACGCTTTAAAAATTGAAATCTAAAATTAGAAAACCCGAAGTAATCATCTTTTTAAGAAAGATGGATACTTCGGGTTTTCATCTATAATAAGCTGCTACTCACTACCACACAGAAAATAGCGAGTTGCGAATGCATTACTCTTTTTCAAAAAGTTTTGCGTCTAAAGAATAACTTGATGCCCCAGCAAGCGCAAAGTATAAGGCCATTGCACCTAAAGCTAAATCTAATTCATAACCAGCTAAGCCGTCTGCACCGATAAAGCCCACGCTAAGTTTTGCAGTAAAAATGGCAACAATCATTGTCACTGTCAGTAAAGCGCCAAAAATTCTTGTACCTAAACCTAAAATAATTGCTGCTCCTCCGACTAGTTCTATAATGGCAACAATATAAGCCATGAAACCAGGTATACCAATCACATCAAAATAATCAGCTGTGAATCCGATACCTCCTTGAAACTTTTGAAAACCATGAACTGCAAAAATGATACCCAGTACGACACGTAAAATAGTTGATCCGATATTTTGCATAGTGTAACAACTCCTCTTATTCTTTTACTTACATTTCGTAACTTAGTTTATTTTTAAAAACAACTTTTGTCAAGTAACTAAATTTTATTTTTGTAACTGACCATGGCAAAAATGATATACTCTTAAATAGGTAAAAATATATTGGAGGCAGCTAAATTGGAGCAAAAAAAAATTTGTCCACGATTTGAAAAGGCACTGAAAATATTAAATCATCGTTGGAACACGTTGCTTATTTATCAATTATTAGAAGGTCCTCAACGATTCTCAAGCATTAAAAATAACTTGAATATTAGCAGTCGTGTGTTAACGGAGCGATTAAAAGAATTAGAGATCGAGCATATCGTAATACGTACAGTTATTCCATCAACCCCCGTAGTGATTGAGTATGGGCTTACAGAAAAAGGATATGCACTCGCGCCAGTTCTTAAAGCTATTGAACAATGGTCTGCTATGTGGGTGGATTCAGAAGATTAGTGCAATGGATATCCGAGCGAGGGGGCTTGGATATCTTTTTTAATGAGTACATTCATTATCATGAAATATTTAAATGTATTTTTGGGGAGGCTGTTCCAAAGTTAAAAACAATAGGCTTAAAGTTTTTAGTTTGCTATTGTTTGAAGCGCTTTTTAGGTAGCTCCTATATTGTATAAATGTTAAAAGGCGTTCTTAAATGTGAAATCCGCACCAGTCCTTTGCATAACCATGCTGGTCAGATGTGATGTTATATCTGTCTTTCAGTTCACAATATATATTGTAAATAATATTAATTTTATTTAAACAAAAGGTATTTTTTAATACAGCATGGAATTAATTTAATATTATAAGAAAAGAAAAGGAGGGGTTTAATGAAGCAGAGGCCAGCAGGAGAAGCACAGCATCGCAGTCAGCTAGCACTTTATTTATCACTGCCAATACTGTCTTGGGCATTTTATGATTTTGCTAATACAATATTTTCTTCTAATATAAATACAATTTTTTTCCCATTCTACATGGATGAAGTGTTAGGGACGAATGAAGTGATGCAGCAAGTGGCCAGTACATTCATTTCTTATGCAAATGCCTTAGCAAGTTTTTTCCTTGTGGTGTTTTCACCATTATTTGGGGTATGGATTGATAATACCGGTTATAAAAAAAGATTTATCGTATGGTTTGCATCTATTTCTATTTTCTTTACCTTTATGATGGGTATTTTTGCGAATTCAGATTGGACAACAAATTTTTCAGGCGTACCACTTAGTTTATTTTTAGTAGTTGCCAGTTTCGTAATTGCGAAATTCTTTTTTAATTCAAGTCTCGTATTCTATGATTCCATGATGGGTGACTTAGGTTCAAAAGCTGAAATGCCACTTATTTCTGGCTATGGAGTGGCGATAGGTTATTTAGGTACAATTTTTGGGTTACTCATTTATTTATATGTTGGCAGCAGTGATTTCCATCGTGCTTTTATTCCAACGGCGATTTTGTATTTATTATTTTCATTGCCATTATTTTTTATTAATAAAGATACGCCAATTCCAAAAGCGCGACGTAAAACAATTAAGTTTATCGATGGCTATAAGGAAATTATCCAAACTTTTAAGGATATGAAACAATATAAAGCAATTTTTACTTTTATGATTGCTTATTTCTTTATAAATGATGCTATTGCTACAACTATTGCAATGATGGCTGTTTATGCTACAACAATCGTTGGCTTTACTTCCGGTCAATTTATTATTCTCTATTTAGTGTCTACGGTCTCTACAATTATTGGCTCACTCGTATTTGGCTACATTACAAAAGCGATAGGAGCCAAACGAGCAATTACTATGGTAGCCCTCATCATGATTATTGCTTTATTCTTTGCCGTATTTGCTACGGAACAATGGATGTTTTGGATTGCTGGCAGCTTGTTTGGTATATCGTTAGGCTCCATGTGGGTAACTTCTAGAACGTATATTATAGAGCTATCACCTAATGACAAGCGTGGCCAATTTTTCGGATTATTTGCTTTTTCGGGTAAAGTATCTTCAATAATAGGACCAGCTATCTATGGAACGATCACATTATGGATGAGGGACTATGGTACCTTAGCAAGCCGCGTTGCATTATCCACATTAATTGTGATGACGGTAATTGGTCTACTGGTTCATTTAAAAGTTAATGATAATAATGGAAATAGCAAGTAGGAGAAATGTATCGCCTATGATACAATTGAATTATTAATAGAAGTTGAACAGAAAGGAGCGGGGTTGCTTTGGAACATAAAGGCATCTTATTAGAAAGTGGCACAAATGAGCTAGAGATCGTTGAATTTGAAGTAGCTAACAATAAATTCGGTATTAATGTTATTAAAGTGAAAGAAATTATTCAACCAATTCAAGTAACATTTATTCCACACGCGCACCCGCATGTAGAAGGAATTATTCAATTACGAGGTGAGGTATTACCGGTTGTTGATATGCTGCGAGTGTTGGGCATTCAAAATGCAGTACGTAATCCGCAACAAAAATATATTGTTGCGGAGTTTAATAAACAACGCGTTGTATTCCATGTAGATAACGTAACGCAAATTCATCGTATTTCATGGGATCAAATTGAAAAACCATCAGATATGTATCAGGGTGGGACTTCACAGGTAATCGGTGTCATTAAGCAAAATGAACAAATGATTCTATTACTTGATTTTGAAAAAATTATGGTGGATATCAATCCTGATTCTGGTATTAGTGTCGAATCTGTGAAAAAACTTGGTAAACGCGATCGCTCAGAAAAGCGTATTTTAATCGCTGAGGATTCACCTTTATTACGTAAATTATTATTCGATACGATGAATGAAGCAGGCTATGTGAATGTCGAGTTTTTCGAAAATGGCCGTGATGCTTATGATTACTTAGAATCACTTACGAAAAGTGGAAATGATGTTACGGAGCATATTCAATTAGTTGTAACAGATATTGAAATGCCACAAATGGATGGCCATCATTTAACACGTAAAATTAAAGAGCACCCAGACTTGCAAAAGCTGCCTGTTATCATCTTCTCAAGTTTAATTACAGATGACCTCCGTCATAAAGGTGACCAGGTTGGGGCAGAGGACCAAATTAGTAAACCAGAAATTGCAGAGCTTATTTTACGCGTAGATCAACTCATCGTATAGAGTTGAAGAAAAGATACTTCACAATTTTAATAATGGGTATCCTGAAAGTATATTAATAAACAAAAGAAAGTCGGATACCTTTTAGGTTCCGACTTTTTTGTATAAATCATGGTATTGCTAACACATGCTAATAAGAATAGGATGATTTTACGGCGTAAAGGAAGTGTATTATTTGGATGGTTTGAAAATGGCTATTATTGATATTGGCTCGAATACCATTCGATTAGTCCTTTATCAATATGATAAAGAAGAGGGACTTCGAGAGCTTGGCAATATTAAAACGGTTGCTCGTTTGCGTACATATTTGCAGCCGTCAGGTGAAATGTCTGACGAGGGCATTCAGGTCCTTACAGAAACTTTGTTAACCTTTAAAGCGATGCTCGATGATTTTGAAGTTGTCGATGTAAAGGCTGCTGCCACTGCGGCAATTCGCCAGGCTACGAATAGAGAGAAAATTATTACTTTAATGCAGGAGCGGACAGGCATTCAAATTGAGTTGTTGTCCGAGGAAGAAGAGGCTTACTACGGCTATGTTGCTGTAGTACATTCCATAGGAACGCAATCTGCAGTGACCATTGATATTGGTGGTGGTAGTACGGAAATAACACTTTTCGAAAATAAGCAGCTAAAAAAAACCTACAGTTTTCCATTCGGTACAGTATCTCTAAAGCAGCGTTTCGTTAAAGGTGACATATTAAACAGCAGTGAAAAAAAAGAGCTCATTGCGTTTGTGAAGGAGCAGTTCACATCGCTTCCTTGGATTCAACAGGTTGGATTACCGGTAATTGCAATTGGTGGTAGTGCGCGAAACATCGCCCAAATTCATCAACAACAGTGTGAATATCCTATCGCTAGTGTGCACGGCTATGAAATACCAAAGCAGGATTTAGATAAGCTAAGTTTGTTTTTAGGGAATTTAAGCTTTACTGAATTGAAACAGTTAGATGGACTATCCACTGATCGTGCGGATATTATTGTGCCGGCATTAGAAGTATTCCGTGTACTAATGGAAGTTGTAGGCAGTGATGTGTTCCAGTTAACGAAAAAAGGTCTACGTGAAGGACTTATTATTCACCGTATTTTACAAACTGATGAAAGTGCTTTTGATAAATACAATGTATTTGAGGGAAACGCAAGAAGGCTAGCAAGACAGTATGGACGCACCGGGGCAGAAGTTGATTATTTAATGCATTTAGCAGATCAATTGTACCGTGAATGTTGTCATTTAAGTTATTTGCAATTTGACGCTATGGACTTGCAATTATTCAGAAAAGCCGCCAAGGTCTTTAATATTGGCGAATATATAGAATTAAGCTCTGCTAGCCAACATACTTTTTATTTAATTGCCAATCAGTCTATCGATGGTTTGAATCACAAAGAACGTGTAAAATTAGCACTTTTAGCTTCGTATAAAAATAAAGATTATTATCAGCGATTCGCTACGCCATTTACAGAATGGATGAGTCGTGAAGAATATCGAAAAATACGTGATCTTGGTGCACTTTTAAAGTTTGTCTATTCATTAAATGTGTCAAAACGCAATATTGTCCATGCAATTGAGATGCATAAAGGTGACGGTTTTGCACAACTCGACGTTTATGTGAAAAATAATGCAGCCGCTGAAAAATATCAAGCGAATCGACATAAAAAGCATCTAGAGCGCACATTAAAGATACCTATCAAAGTTAACTTTATTGAAGAAGGGTGGAAAAATAATGACAACTGAAGTAACGAACGATCGCTTACACGAAGAAGAACATTCAGAAACACATAACCGATTACTGGAGGAAATTGCAAAGCCTCAATATTATAATAACCGAGAATTGAGTTGGCTTGCTTTCAATGAGCGTGTTTTAGAAGAAGCGGAGGATGTAAACAATCCTCTGCTAGAACGCTTGAAATTTTTGGCGATATTTAGTTCAAATTTAGATGAATTTTTCATGGTGCGTGTAGCAGGTCTTCAAGATCAGGTCCGTGCTGGTTTTCATAAGCCTGAAAATAAATCAGGTTTAATGCCAAAGGAACAATTAGCAAAGATAGCCGAGCGCACGCAAGCGTTAGTAAGAAGACAAACGGAAGTATATCGACACCTAATTTATGATTTATTACCACAACATAATGTACATATAGCAGACATGAAGGACTTAACAAGTACGCAAAAGGCGTTCATCAATGAAATGTTTGCTGAAACAATCTTCCCTGTTCTAACGCCAGTAGCGGTTGATGCGTATCGTCCTTTTCCTACACTATTAGGTAAGACATTAAATTTACTCGTATTATTAGAGCAAGATGAATCGGATTCTGAAAATCGTGAAAGAGTAGCGATTGTGCAAGTACCATCTGTCTTGGATCGTTATATTAAAGTACCTTCATTGGAGGGAGAAACGGTTGTTGTGTTACTTGAGGATGTCATTGTAGCGCATATTGACAAACTATTCTACGGCTATAGTGTGAAGTCTGCACAGGCTTTCCGTTTAACGCGTAATGCAGATTTAACGATTCACGAAGAAGGTGCACGTGACCTATTGGTGGAAATAGAAAAAGAGTTGAAGAAACGCAAATGGGGTGTGGGCAGTCGCCTAGAGGTGCGCGTAGGTGAAATGAATGAAGAAGTACTTGCTTACTTACTAGAGGAGTTTGAAATTGAAGGAACGGATGTTTTCCATATTGATGGGCCTTTAGATTTAACTTTTATGTTCTCGTTTGTAAAAGGGATTGCTGTAGGGCGTGAGCATTTAGAGTACGAAAGTTTTATCCCACAACCACCATTGGATTTACAATCAGATGAAAATATTTTTGAAAAAGCATTGCAGCAGGATATTTTCTTCCATCATCCATACGAGTCATTTGCACCGATTGTCGATTTTATCGCGGAGGCAGCCGTCAATCCAAACGTATTAGCGATAAAACAAACTTTGTACCGTGTTAGTGGAAATTCCCCAATTATTCAGGCATTAAAGCTAGCAGCGGAAAATGGTAAGCAGGTGACTGTTTTAGTAGAACTAAAGGCACGTTTCGATGAAGAAAATAATGTACATTGGGCGAAGCAACTTGAACAAGCTGGGTGCTTAGTCATTTATGGTATGAACAATTTAAAGACGCACTCCAAAATAACACTTGTTGTCAGCCGTCGTAACGGTAAAATAGAACGCTTTGTGCATCTCGGTACAGGAAATTATAATGATGCAACTGCAAAAATTTATACAGATATGGGCATCATTACTTCAGATAAGGAATTTGGTATTGATGCGACCAATTTCTTTAACTATTTAAGTGGATATACTGAAAAGCCGATTTTCAACCATTTAGTTGTGGCACCATTTGATATTCGAGATGAATTTATTCGATTAATGGATGAGGAGATTGCTTGCCATAAGAAATACGGAAATGGTTTTATCCGTGCAAAAATGAATTCATTAACGGATAAGGATCTAATGATGAAGTTATATGAGGCATCGATTGCGGGGGTGAAGGTAGAGCTCATTATTCGAGGCATTTGCTGTATTCGACCTGGCATTCCAGGAATTAGTGATAATATAACCGTAACAAGTATTGTTGGGCGCTTCCTTGAGCACTCACGTATTTATTGGTTCCACCACAATGGGGACAACAAAGTTTATCTATCTTCAGCGGATATGATGACACGTAATATGATTAAGCGTGTTGAAATTTTATTCCCTGTATATGCAAGTGAAGCAAAAGCCCGTATTATTGACATTATGAACAAACAATTAGAGGATACAGCCAAAGCACGTATCCAAGACTCGAATGGAAAATATCATTATAAAGAGTTTGATCGTAGTGAGGACCCCATTAATAGTCAGGAGATTTTTTTAAAGGATGCACTCAAGCCGACGCTAGACGAAGAATAATTTACATTTTTTGGATATTGAATAGAGCAAACACGCTACTTAGTGAGGGATATAATGAAAAAAAATAAAGTGAATGTAGCGCAATTTGCCAGCTATCATCAAGTGACACAGCTCAATCCATTTGATGCAGTAGTATGCTTAAGTAAAGTGAATACAGAAGCATATGATATCGTCGATTATAATGATAAACTACCGTCTTTTATTGAGCTACAGGATGCAAAAGCCATCAAAGCGAACTGTTTTTTTACAGAGCAAGGCTGGCAGCAAATATTGACTATTTTACAACAGGAGCTTAATGTTGTTCGAACGGTGGAACTCTATACGGGGCGCCAATTAAAAACATTTGCAGTTAGTGTGCAACGAATAGACGACGAAATTGTCGCTATAATACTACGTGAAGAACAGAACGACACGAAGCGGTATCTGCAATTTGTTGAACAGCATGTAAGTCCTGTGTTAACGACAGATTTACAAGGGCGTATTATTCATCAAAATATTGCTGCTACCTCCCTCTTGCCAAAAGAAAACTGCCTGGTCGGATTAGATATTTTTTCATTATTAGAAAGCAAGTATTTAAACGAATTTAAATTGTTATTTTCAAAAACTATCAAGGGTTCTGCATATAGCATGCCAAAATGCTTATTCCATGGTCAATTGTTGAGTAACGAACCATTTTATTTACGTACGCATCCAACATATTATCAAGGTGAAATAGTAGGCGTGCATCTATTTGTAAAAGATGCAGATTCGTTTATGAATGAACAAGAGGCTTTTTATTACCTTGCACTAATGGATGAATTAACTGGTATTTGGAATCGTAAGGCGTTTAAGGAACACTGGCTACATCATTTGAACGACAAGAAGAATGGCAATAGGCAGGTCGCCCTTATTTTAGTGGACATAGATCGTTTTAAAAAATTCAATGAATCCCTTGGTGAAGGGAAAGGCGATGAGCTTATGCGCAAGTTTAGCCAAAGACTGAGTGAGCTTTGCCACTCAAAGTGCTCACTTTATCGCTATAATAGTGATGAATTTATTTTCATCTTAAAAGATGCATCAATTAACAAAATTGAGCATATTGCGAATTCAATTTTAGAGGTGTTAAAACAACCATTCATGATTGATGGTCAGGAATACTTTATTAGCGTATCCATTGGTATTTCACTTAGCCCAGCGGATGGAAAAGATCTAGAAACACTTGTCAGAAAAGCAGATCAAGCACTATTTTCAGTTAAAGAGCATGGACGTTCACATTTCCGTTATTATCGAGAAGATATGACAACAGTTTTCCCTAATGAGGCATTGATGGAGGCGCATTTACGCCGAGCTATTGAATTTAATGAGTTGAGCATTCATTTACAGCCTCAAATGGATTTAAATAATAATAGTATAAATAGCTTCGAAGCGTTATTACGGTGGAATAATCGTAAATTTGGCTTTGTTTCACCTGCACAGTTTATTCCTATTGCAGAAGCATCTGGCTTAATAATAGAGATAGGTGATTGGATTATTGATGAGGTATGTCGCTATCAAAAAGAGTGGCATATGAAAGGCTATCGACCTGTGCGTATTGCTATTAATATTTCACCTAAGCAATTTAGAAAAGAAAACTTTGCACGGAAAATTAAAGCAGCTTTGAAGAAGTATAATGTCTCACCGGAATTAATAGAAGTAGAAATTACGGAAAGCTCAATGACAAATGTCCATGAAACGTTTTCCATTTTAACGGAATTGAAGCAGTTAGGCGTTTTTGTTTCAGTGGATGATTTTGGCACAGGTTATTCATCACTTAGTTATTTAAAACGTTATCCAATTGATATTATTAAAATAGATCAATCGTTTATTGCCGACATTGAAAAAGATGATAAAAACGAAGCGATAATTAAGGCTATTATTTCAATGTCTCATAATTTAGGACTTGAGGTGATTGCAGAGGGCATTGAAGAACCTTCACAAGTTGCCTTTTTAAAACGTCATCATTGTCAAAAAGGACAGGGCTATTTATATAACAAGCCATTGCCCGTTGAATCTATAGTAAAAAAATATTTTGTCAGTTAAAAACAGTAAATAAAAACAGTCGCACTTCACCACACATTTTAGGTGAATGCTACTGTTTTTTTATGTTAATTCACTTCGTATGACGATGAAGAAGCCTCCATTGTCATTCCATTTAATACAACTGCTGTAAAGTGTGCCATTTCAGTAACTAAATCAAAATCTTCATTATGAATTAACCAATCATAGACATTCGCTCGCATGCAACGTTGTATAATCTTTTGCATGTGTGTCGCTTGTAAATCTTGACGAAACTCACCAAGTTCAATTCCCTCCTCAATATAAGTATTAAGGATCTGGAAAATTTTACGGTGAGGGCTAATTAAATAATGTTCTTTTTCTACTTGGTTGGTCATTGCAGCAGTATAAACAGTCCGCAATAAATCCTTTCCAACAATGTTTGTTAAATACAGCATTTGCTCTTTGTAAAGCAAAAGTATTTTCTCGGTTGCAGGCAAGCTACGATCAATACTTTTCTCTACGGTGCTGTAAAAACTATCGAGCTCTTTAAATTTTTCTAAAATAACATCGTATTTAGAAGGGAAGTGTGTATAGAACGTCCCTTTTGATACATGACAAGCTTTGGTAATTTGTTCAACAGATACATGTTCGTAGCCATATTTATTAAATAAATTTAAGGATGTTTTTAGTAACTTGTCTCGGGTTTCTAACGCCCTTTTCTGGCGAGTAGTTAATGAATACATACTCCTTTTCCTCCCCCAAAATATACTATAATAATTTATATAACAATTTTTCAGAAAATAACAAATTTTAATTGACGTGATAGATTGACATTGATTATGATTTAATTGACCGCAGTCAATGACCATGGTCGTTCAAATTGTTTCGTTCTTAATGTTACGACAAAAAAATAAAGTTGGCTAGTGTATCATCCAGCTTAATTTGTGGTTTTTTAAGACACGAGGGAGTCAAACGAAGGAGAGTATAGGAATTGTCGGCTTAGGTTATATGAGATTATCGATGGCTATAAATTCAACACAAATCCATCATGCCAATTAGTGAATCTATCCAGCTATATATCAGCACAAGGCTATGAAAAAAATGATATGTCAGATGCTTATTTAAGTTTAAAAGAAAGATGCAAAATCAAACAAATTTAAAGGAGGACAATACGATGACAACAGCACAAGAAGTTAAAACATTAACGCATTTCATTGGTGGCGAAATGATCGAGGGAAAAAGTGGGCGATATGGTTCGGTATACAATCCAACAACAGGCGAGGTTATCGGAAAAGTTCCGCTAGCAACGGAAGAAGAGACTCGTGAGGCCATTGCGAAGGCACAAACAGCATTTCCAAAATGGCGAGATACATCAGTATCTAAACGTGCAGAAATCGTATTGAAATTCCGTAATTTGGTCACTGAGAATATAGATGAATTATTACAAATTATTTGTAGAGAAAGTGGTAAAACAGTAGAGGATGCGACAGGTGAGATTACAAGAGGACTTGAATCTGTAGATTTAGCAATTGGCGCACCTCATTTAGTAAAAGGCGAGTATTCTGTCAACGTTGGTGGTCAAATAAACGCCTATTCAGCTAAATATCCACTAGGGGTTGTAGCAGCAATTTCACCATTTAACTTCCCGATAATGGTGCCATTAGCCCAAACAAGTATGGCCATTGCTGTCGGGAATGCGGTTGTATTAAAAGCATCTGAACGTGTACCAATGACTTCATTGTATGTCAGTGAATTATGGAAAAAGGCCGGCTTACCAGATGGCATTTGGACAGTTGTCAATGGTGATAAGGATGCTGTAAATGAAATTCTAGCAAACCCTACAGTACAAGCAATTTCATTTGTAGGATCGACACCGGTTGCACAGTATATCTATGAAACAGGGGCAAAATACGGTAAACGTGTTACTGCGCTTGGTGGCGGTAAAAACAATATGGTCGTAATGCCGGATGCAGATCTTGAGCAAGTAGGGAATGCATTTATTGGTGCGGCTTACGGTGCAGCATCCCAACGTTGTATGGCAATTTCTACAATTATGCCTGTAGGGCAAGACACTGCAAATCGTCTTGTTGCTATTTTAAAGGAGAAAATTTCTGCATTAAAAGTGGGTTCATATACGGAGGCTGATAGTGATTTTGGTCCAGTGATTTCACAGCAATCTAAAGATGCCATTTTAGCAGCAATCGATCGCGGAGAGTCAGAAGGTGCGACTGTCGTATGTGATGGTCGTGACTTAGAAATTGTCAAAGAATCAAAAGGTTTCTTTGTAGGTCCAACATTACTAGATAACGTGAAACCAGGTATGGAGATTTATGAACAAGAAGTGTTTGGTCCAGTTCGTAATGTTGTACGTGTTGATTCAT
Organism: Lysinibacillus sphaericus OT4b.31; assembly: GCF_000392615.1. GTDB lineage: Bacteria > Bacillota > Bacilli > Bacillales_A > Planococcaceae > Lysinibacillus > Lysinibacillus sphaericus_B. The sequence continues at coordinate 1,362,354 of NZ_KB933398.1, forward strand.
TAGATGAAGCGATTGAACTAATCAATCAGCATGAACTTGGAAATGGTGTCACAATTTTTACGAACGATGGTTTTGCTGCTCGTAAATTCACAACTGAAATTGATGTCGGAATGGTTGGTGTGAATGTTCCTATTCCGATTCCAGTCGGTTATCACAACTTTGCAGGATTCAAAGGGTCTCGTTTTGGCGAAGGTCATATGTTTGGGCCAGATCAAGCACGTTTCTTTACAAAAACGAAAACCGTTTCAGAACGCTGGATGACAAGTAATGCGTCCCCTGCATCAACATTTGCATTCCCAAGTAATAACGATTAACTAAGAAAGGAGCTGTAACTCTTGATAAATGAGTACAGCTTTTTTTACAAAGGCTTGTTATGCTTCGGTTTTTATAAATTGGTGGTACTTTAGTTATGGCTGATTTAGTATCGGGTGGTCAAACGAGTGCAATGCCTTTACTGGCACCCCACGGGATGGTATCGAGGTTGAGGAAGTACTTGAGCAAGTTCTTTACCCACTTGTTCCACAAAAACGCTTGCTAGATGTTTCAGAAATTACGGGACTTGCGCTCTATTTAGCGAGTGATGTGGCAAAAGGTTTAACGGGTCAGGCGATTGTATTGGATGGCGGATATACAGCACAATAGGTAAGGGGGAGACGTTATGATTCAAACGAAAACAATTTTCACAGTAAATTCTCCGGGGACGATGATTTATGGTCGAGATTCTTTTGAAGAAGTAGGGGTTTATGCAAAAAAATTAGGGACGAGAGCATTGATTATCAGTGATCCGATTATGAATAGTTTAGGTTTTGTCAATCAATGCAACACACTCTTAACAACCCAAGGATTGCATGTAGTTTCGTATTTAGGGGTAACAACTGAGCCAATTGATTCGTTTGTAACAGAAGGGCTTAATATTTTGCAAGCAGAGAACTGTGATGTCATCATTTCACTAGGCGGAGGCAGCTGCATTGACACAGCGAAAGCCATTGCGGTGGTCGCGACAAATGGTGGCTATATAGGGAATTATATGAAAATGAAAAAGGTTGCTGACCATACACCGATTCCACACATCGCGATACCGACAACTGCTGGTACAGGATCGGAAGCAACAGATGCAACTGTCATTACAAACACGAAAAATGACATCAAAATGATGATTAAGCAACCTGCGTTTATGCCAACTATTGCAATTGTTGATCCCATGTTAACAATTACTTCGCCGCCAGCAATAACTGCGGCAACCGGCATTGATGCATTGAGTCATGCAATCGAGAGCTATTTATCACGCTTATCACATCCATACTCTGATGTACTTGCATTATCTGCGATGGAGTTAATTGTCAATAACATACTGAAAGTTTATGAACATGGAGACGATATTGATGCCCGTGAGGCCATGTCACTTGGTTCAATGCAAGCAGGTCTCTCATTCTCCAATGCCTCTGTAGCCTTAGTTCACGGTATGTCTCGTCCTGTCGGGGCACTATTTCATGTACCGCATGGAATTTCTAATGCGATGTTACTGCCAGTAGTATTAGAATATTCAAAAGATGCATGTGTTGATCGATTAGCAGACCTTGGTAATTTTTTTAATAAAGATGGGACTTGGTTAACGCAAGATGAACTTGCCGATTTAGCGATTGTTTCAATAAAGGAAATGTGTAAGATCATGAACATTGGTAATTTACAGCAATGGGGCATTGACAAAGATGCCTATTATGCGGCAATTCCAAAAATGGCTGCTGATGCAATTGCCAGCGGTAGCCCAGGTAATAATCCGAAAGAGCCAACACATGATGAGTTAATAGAGCTGTATAAAATGGCTTATCATTTTGAATTTTAGAAAGATAATGAAAAAGATAATATCTTTCAGACAGTAGACAAACTCAAAAAATTGATTTTGGTTACTGTCTTTTTTCTTTTCAATATAGAAGTATCTATATGAACCCGTTGCTTTCCGCGGGCAATGGCTTCAGTTTCCTCGTCGCTATGCTCCTGTGGGGCCTTTTCGCTCATGCTATTCCCGCAGAAGTCGCCGCCTGCGCTCCAATCAACTCTTGTACGTTTATAGATGATTGAGGTGATGGATAGAATGACGAAAAATATAAATAATTGAAGCAAGAAGCAAAATCAATTAGAGATGCTTACATCTGAAAATCATTGAACGTACTATATGAAAAGATATTATCTTTTCATATAGTGACAAAAGGTATTCGTAATGCCCCGAATACCTTTTGAAAATTTATCAGAAATATTCGTTACAAATAGCCCCTATTAACGAGGTTAGTACGCTACGAGCAACTTCTTTTTCCATTTTTGGACGTAGCCATGTCTAATTAGCTGCTTCTTCAAATTCATGGCAGCAAAAATAAACATCGCCTGCAAGGACAATTTTTTAATCCGTCGTAAGTTTGTCCAACACATATCTTACGCAGCTGCAAATACACGATCAATCGTTTCTTTTCGACGTGCATAGAATTGTGTTATTCGTTGAATAGCTCGCTTTTTTTGATTGCGTTGTTTGTAGAGAAGGAAGTTTTACTTTATCCTGCAATAGCGGTCAGTATGATGCCAACTGATTGAAGCTTCTTTTTGTAGAATTTATATGACATTTTCGAGAAAATATAGTAGAATTTATGAATGAATGGCTATTCATTTTATAAAGGGGGAATTAGTATGTTGCAAGGCAAAACAATACTTATTACTGGTGGCTCAAGTGGGATGGGGCTTTATATGGCGAAGCAATTCGTTACAGAAGGGGCAAATGTGATTATTACAGGTCGTAATGAAGAGCGTTTGAAAGAGGCCAAAGAATTTATCTTAGAATCAGGCGCAACAATTGAAACATTTCAAATGGATGTCCGAGTGCCCGAACATGCGGAAGCAATGATCGCATTTGCCGTTGAAAAATTTGGGCAAATTGATGGACTTGTGAATAATGCAGCTGGCAATTTTATTGTCCGCGCAGAGGATTTAACGCCTAACGGTTGGAAAGCTGTAGTAGATATCGTGTTAAATGGTACATTTTACTGTTCATCAGCCGTAGGAAAGTATTGGATCAAAAACAATATAAAAGGTTCGATGCTTAATATGGTTGCAACTTATGCTTGGAATGCAGGCGCTGGTGTGATTCATTCAGCAGCAGCGAAAGCAGGTGTATTATCAGTAACAAGAACGTTAGCGGTCGAATGGGGCAAACAATATGGAATTCGTGTAAATGCAATCGCTCCGGGTCCAATTGAACGCACAGGCGGAGCGGATAAATTATGGGAATCAGAAGCGGCAGCTGCTCGTACAATTGATTCAGTACCATTAGGAAGAATTGGGACACCTGAGGAAGTGGCCGATTTAGCTACATTTATGATGTCCGATAAGTCACGCTATATGAATGGTGAATGTGTCACACTTGATGGTGGACAATGGCTAAATCAATACCCATTTTAATCAATAATTTTTTTGCATAATGAAGAGCTGGATTGACGCATACTAAGGGTAAAGAAAGGAGTCTTGCCTTATGGGTATGTGGTTAATACCAGCTCTTATTGCGATTACCATCATTGCTGTCATTTCTTTCGTTTCCACTTTACGAATTGCCAAAATGACATCGGAACGAAATTCAGAAAAAGATACGCCAATTTCTGAAACTGTGGAAGAATATGCAACAATGCTGAATCCAATTGTTTGGGTGTATGCTATCTTCTTACTTTTTTTAGGCATTGTTATCTTTTACTACTGGAGTCAGGCAGGGTATTAAAAGTATAGTTAAAACTAAGTATCAAATTTGCGTGAGCAGATTTGATACTTAGTTTTGATCAAAATGCTAAAATCATTCATTGTTCTTGAAAAACTCTTCTCGACCTTGTCGTGGTCATATACGGAAAAATTATGATATGATAAAAGGGAAGCATCCTGTTCTGCAAAGCAAGGACAGAAAAGGAGAAGAAGTTCATGATTTCAACTAACAGCAAAGACTTATTAGCAATGCCAATTAGTGAATTTGTTATTTCATCCGAAAAGGTTGCACATGTACAGATTGGGAATAGTGCCGAACATGCACTCCTGGTACTGACACGTACAGGATATTCGTCAATACCTGTATTAGATTTGAAATATCGACTTCAAGGGTTACTCAGTATGAAAATGATTACAGAGGCGATTTTAGGGCTCGATCATATTGAATATGAAAAATTACCTGATATAAAAGTTGATTCGATAATGGATAAAAATATAGCTGTTATCAAACTGACGGATACATTTCAACGTGCATTAGATTTAGTCATTAATCATGCCTTTTTATGTGCAGTGGACGAAGAAGGTACGTTCGCAGGGATTTTAACGAGACGTGTTATATTAAAGCAGTTAAAAAAATATATTTATCAAACAGAAAAGTAGTTTAAGAGGGGACTCAGATGTAAATCATGAGGCCCCCTTTGCCTGTAATGGAGGTCTAGGTAATTGATGGCAACGGAAGCAGAAATATTGAAAATATTAGCTGAGGAACGTAATATGCGGAAAGCAGCTGAGCGGTTGTTTTTATCGCAGCCAGCGCTCTCACAACGGTTGCAATCGATTGAAAAAGAATGGGGTGCACAGCTTTTTATTCGTTCACAGAAGGGACTAACAGCGACACCGGCTGGTGAGCTAGTTATCGCTTATGCGATCGAGATGCTTGCTAAAAAAGAAGAAATTTTTGAAACGATTCAATCTTTAACAACAAAAGTCAACGGTACACTTAAAATTGCTTGCGCTTCAATTGTCGGACAAAATTGGCTTCCGAAAATATTAAAGGATTTTGTATCGAAATATCCTGAAGCAAAAATCTCGCTTATGACTGGTTGGAGCTCAGAAATTGTCAAGGCCTTGTATGAGGGAGAGGCGCATATTGGTATTGTACGTGGACAGGTCGACTGGAAGGGGGAAAAGATTCACCTTTTCCGTGATACTCTTTACTTAGTAGATCAAGAATTGAAAACCATTGAAGATGTGCTAACGACAGATCGCCCATTCATCCAATTTAAAAGTGATTCGAATTATTATCAGGAAATTCAACAATGGTGGCAACGACATTTTGCATCGAATCCGAGACGACAAATCTTGGTTGATCAGATTGAGACTTGTAAGCAAATGGCATTGAATGGAATCGGTTATGCCATTCTCCCTTCCATCACATTAAATGAGCATGATGGTATCAATAAAATTGCGCTGACTAACAATGAAAAAGAATTTGGTTTAACGCGAGATACATGGTTAATAGGCTATGAATCTTCTTTTGAGTTACGTCAAGTACAGGCTTTTGTAGAAGTCGTACAAGATCATGCGCGTTGCCTGTTTGATTATACAAAATAGGACATAGTTGAACAAAAAAAAGAGGGGTAGTCCCAAGGTGATTTATGCATCACATTTGGGATTGCCCTTTTTTGTCTACCTATCTAAATCTTAAGAGTTTATGAATATTCATGAAGATATCATAAGAAATGGAACAAAATACAATTTAAATCGTATAATTATGTAATCATCTATATGTTAAGTAAAAAAGGGGTTGAGCTTTTGAAAAAAACGAAGATCACGGCACTTATTCTACTATTAATGTTTGTTATGAGCTTTATGCTTCCTGTTTCACAGGCGAGCGCCGCACCGACTTTAGAAGTGCAGGCGAAAGCTGGAATGGTAGGAAAAGCAAAATATCAATCTGTAGTGCCATTACAAGTAACAATAAAAAATAATGGTGCAGATTTTTCGGGGGACATGGCAATTAATGCCTCAAGTTCCTATGAGGCTGCATCGGCACTTGTACTGCCTCTAGATATAGCAGCAGGTGAAGAAAAAACTGTTGAGTTATATTTGGATGGACTAGCAGACTATAGTTATTCAGATGCGGATTTGTTTGCCTTTTATGAGGGGAGCATTGAAAAAGGGAAAAAAGTTGCCTATAAAGGAACAAAACGTTTACAAGCAAACTTTTTAGATCCATCAGCAATATTTGTCTATACGTTAACGGAGAAAAGCGATCGCTTATCTGCTTATTTGCGCTTATCGCAATTTATTCCATCAAGTAATGTGGAAGTTTTTAATTTGAATCAAATAAAAGATTTTACTTTGCCAGAGGATGCACAGGGCTACGCGATGGCAAATATTATTGCCGTCGATGAAATTTCCATTGTGGATTTATCTCAAAATCAACAAGAAGCTCTACTGAAATGGGTACAGGATGGAGGTACTTTACTTCTTGGTGCTTCTGATCAAGTAAATACAACAGCGGGCATTTTTAAAGATTATTTACCGCTTACTTTATCACAACAAATGCAGACGATTTCAGCAAATAGTTTAACAAAATTATCTGGTGGAGGTATTTTTACTAAGGATATTTCCGTCTATACAGCAACGGATAATGAAGGAAGCGTTCCTGTTTTAAAAGATAATGATACAACGCTAGCTGCAAAGAAAAAGCTAGGTAGTGGGGAAATTGTGCAAACAACGTTTTCGTTAGGGGATGAGCCTTTAGCTTCAATGGATGGATACTTAGCATTAACTGCAAACATGTTAAATATTCAAAGTTTGTCTCAACAAGGTATGATGCAAGGTCAATCAACAATGGATCAGATTTCTTATGAGCTACGTACCATAAATGAACTATTCCCATCATTCGAAGTGTCCGTCAGCTACATGTTAATCGTCATCGTTCTCTATATTTTAATTATCGGACCTATTTTGTATTTTGTCTTGAAAAAGATGGATAAGCGTGAACATGCATGGTGGTTAATACCGGCCATTTCAGTTGCATTATCTATTGCGCTCTTTATTTTCGGCGCTAAAGATCGTATTGTTCAGCCACAAGCACAGCAATCAGCTTTTTATAAAGTAAATGAGGATAGTAGTGTAAACGGCTACTATGTAGAATCGATTTTAACAAATCGTAGCGGTGATTTTGTTGTAGAGGCAGATAAAGATACAACTGCACTGGCATTACGTAGAAATAATAATTTTACTGGAACAATGGGCGATTTACATGAAACATCGTATATTAAGGAACATGCTAATGGTTCAACATTAACATTACGCAATTTAAGTTATTGGTCTGTTCAATCATTTGCAGGAAAAACAGCTGCAAAAAACATCGGTAAGATGGATATCGATATTACGTTAAAAAATGAAAAACTTTCCGGGTCCATTAAGAATAATTTCCCGTTCAAGTTGAAAGATGTAACGTTAATCTCGGGTATTAAGGAAGTAAAGCTTGGTGATATAGAGCCGAACGGAACACTAAAGGTAGACAAAGAACTGAAGTCAACGGTCCTGCAAAAGCCGTCTTCGTTTAATAGTTACAATTATAATTACCCAACGAAGAAAGAAGATGTAGACCCACTACGTATCGAGCGCATGAAAACGTTCGCACTACCGCTTGCAGAAAGTGACAAGCAACCTGTAATTACGGCTTGGGCAGAGCAAGCAATTGTTGGCGTAGAGCTTGAAACAAGTGCTAACATGTCACCTATCTCTTATTTCATCCAGCCATTTGAAGGAAAAGTAAATCTGTCAGGTCCATTTACCATGAAACGTACCAACTTTACTTATACAGTGAGTCCGCAATCAGCGAATGCCTATTATGAAAAAATAGACGAGCAACTAAATAACTGGTATCTATCAGATGGTTTATTTGAAGTCACGATGGCTTTGCCAGATAATTTTATGGCATCCGTTCAATCATTAAATGAACTTGTTATTTCAAATAAGGACGTGAAGCGCATGCAGCTTTCCATTTGGAATAATGAAACGAGCATCTTTGAGCCACTAGTAGATACAAAGCAAGCATTTACAGAAAATATTACCCAATACTTAAATGAAAATGATGAACTACTTGTACAAATTAAATTTGGACCAGATCAAACTGGCGAACAGACAAAATTACCAGATATAGAGCTGAAAGGAGTGGCGAAGGAATGATTGAAATTCGTGATTTAACCAAAAGATATGGCTCCTTTACAGCGTTAGACCATTTAAACCTATCACTTGAGGAGGGGGTTGTGTTCGGCTTTGTTGGAGCCAATGGTGCTGGTAAATCGACAACATTTTCGATTTTAGCAACATTACTATCTCCGACTTCTGGCGATGCCCTTATCAACGGCAAAAGCGTCATCAAGGAACCAAAGGAAGTACGCAAGCAAATCGGCTATATGCCAGATTTCTTTGGTGTTTATGATCAGCTAAAAGTAGATGAATATTTAGATTTTTATGGTGCTAGTTATGGCATTGGTGCGACGGAACGGAAAGTGTTAATTCCACAGCTGTTAGAGCTTGTAAATTTAACAAATAAGCGTTTTGATTATGTAGATTTACTATCACGAGGCATGAAGCAACGGTTATGTCTTGCTCGCGCCTTAATCCACGATCCGAAAGTATTGATTTTGGATGAGCCAGCTTCTGGACTTGACCCGCGTGCGCGCGTAGAGATGCGTGATATTTTAAGAAATTTAAAATCCATGGGGAAAACCATTCTAATCTCCTCACATATATTGCCTGAACTGGCGGAAATGTGTGATGAAATTGGTGTTATAGATAATGGAAAACTAATTGCCCATGGCAATGTTGCAACGATTCAAGCGCAATTGCAAGGGGAAAAGCGCATTGTTATAAAAGTAGTAGAGCGTTTAAACGAGGTACGTGCATTTTTAGAAGAAGATCCACTTATTTCATCCATTGATGTTATGGACAATCGCTTAGAGATAGCCTTTAATTACCGAGGAACAGATGCGGAACAAGTAACACTTCTCAAAAAAGCAATACTGAAAGACTTACCAATTTATGCACTAAGTGAAGAAGAAAAGGATTTAGAAGATGTCTTTATGGCGATTACGAAGGGAGCGGACAATCATTGATGGAGCGATTTTATAATCCGGTACTCGTAAAAGAATTGAAGTTACGCTTTCGTTCTTTTAAAAGCTTTTCAGGCTTAATGTTTTATTTAGCGGTTATTTGTATTTTTATCGCAGGTTTTTTACTACTGACGACTGAATTTACAGGAAAGGGCTTCTTTAGACCCGATACGAGTTTTATGATGTTTGCTGTGTTAACGATTTTACAAATGGCGTTGGTTCTATTTATCACTCCAAGTTTAACAGCGGGTGCTATTAGTAGTGAACGCGAAAAGCAAACTTTAAATATTTTACTAACAACAACACAAAGTTCCACACAAATTGTGATTGGGAAATTATTTTCTTCGGTGGCATTTTTAGTATTAATGCTAATCGCAGGGCTACCTTTGTATAGTTTAGTATTTTTATTTGGTGGGGTATCACCTTCCCAATTAGTTTCTATATTTTTATTTTATTTAGTAACGGTTATTGCGATTGGTAGTATCGGGGTAATGTTCTCAACAATTACGAAGAAAACAATAGTTGCCATGATTGCTACGTACGGCTCGATTATCTTTTTAGGTGGAATCACAGCGTTTTTCTTCTTTTTAACAATGGCTTTCCATCAAATGGGGAATGCCATAGGGACGGGTACTTCCTATATGACTTACTTCTGGGCATCTATAAACCCAGGAGCATTAATGCTGACACTTATTTCACCAGAAATGGGGGATGCTTTAGCAGAACTTTCAGGTGTTGATTTACCAGTGTGGATTATTTATTTACTAGTTTATATAGTCATTATTGTACTTAGTTTAACAATTGCCATTAAAAAATTACGTGCCAACATGAAAAGCAATCGATGAGGAGGAAACCTTATGGAGCGTCGTAAGCAATTACAAAAATATCTTCAGCGTGCAAAAATGAGTTTAACATTCGAAAGAAGTATTCCTATCGCACAGTACGGCTTGTTTTTGGCATTGCTCTCGAGTGCTTCACTCATCCTTGTTTCAAGGTTATTTGTCTGGACATATTACCGTCAAAGCGCATTAGCTGTTTTTATAGTTGGGATAGTTGCAACAATCGTCTTTGTGTGGTGGAAGCGCGTGAGAGAGAAAGAGGCATTACACACACTCGATCAATATTTTTCACATAATGAACTTGTTACAGCTTTGTCATTTAAAGAAGACGAAGATCCATTGGTTCAATCACTACTTGCAAAAGCAGTCCAAAAGGCAGAAAAAGCGTTCTCGGAATTTAAAGCAAGAAAGAAAGCGCTGTTTCGACCAAAGGCATTCATTGGACTATTTGCAACAAGTATCATGTTAGCGGTGCTCTATATGTTCCCGGCTACTACGCAAATTGAAGCCATTGAGGTAGAAAAAGAAAAGGCAGTCATTGAGGACATAAAAAAAGAAGTTGCTAAGTTAGAAAAAAAGGCAGAAACAAAAGAAGTGAAAGAGCAGTTAAAAGAATTACAAAACACATTAAAAGAGGCAGATACAGCTGAAGAGGCATTACGTGAAGTCGTGAAAAAGCAGAAAGAACTTGCGTTAAAGGAACAGCAATTGAAGGATAAGCAAACAGCAAGTAAAGAAGGTGCTGCTGAAGGTCAAGGCTTATCGAAGGAAGAAGTCGAACAGTTAAAAGAGCTTGCTCAAATGCAGCAGAACCTAACGCAAAATGCGAATGCTACTCAAACAGCAATGAGCAAGCTGGGTAAGCCTGCAAGTAATTCATTACAAAATGCTATTGCAAGTGCTAATAGCGCAAACAACAATCAACAAAACAGTAGTAATGCCAATCAAAATCAATCGGGCAATTCACAACCAAGCAGTCAACAAGGTCAAGCAGGACAAAATAATGCCAAAAATGGCTCGCAACAGGCAAGCGGGAATGGTCAGGCGCAAGGCTCTCAACAAAGCAATCAACAAGGACAAGGTAATGGTCAAGGCAATGGACAGGGTCAAGGTCAGGGTCAGGGTCAAGGAAATGGTTCTGGATCAGGTTCTGGCTCTGGCCAGGGTTCTGGGTCAGGTGGGAAAGGTGCAGGATCAGGCCAAGGCAGTCGTGATTTATTAACGACACCAAATAGAATTGGAGGCTCTAGTGAAACATCTGTAGATGGTGGAGCATTAGGAGACGGCTCGCATGTTTCAGAACAACAAGGAAATGGCCCTATTACAAAGGGATCGATTCGACCATATGATGAAGCTATAGGCGCTTATAAAGACAGTTTTTTAGAAAGCTCAGAGCGTTTGCAATTACCAAAAGATTTACAAAATGTCGTGCAATCTTATTTCACGTCAATTGAGTCGCAGTAGGAGGAAGAGAAATGGCATTTACAGAACAACAGTATGTTGAGATGAGTAAAAATTTACAACAAGTAAAAGAAGAAATCCATCGTTTTATAGTTGGTCAAGAGGAAACGATTGATTATACATTATACGCAGTTCTTGCAGACGGTCATGCACTGCTAGAGGGATTACCAGGATTAGGGAAAACAATGCTGATTCGCACAATTTCAGAGGTGCTTGATTTATCCTTCTCACGTATTCAATTTACGCCAGATTTAATGCCTGCGGATATTACAGGGACGAGTATGATTGAGCGAACAGCAGATGGCAAGCAGCAGTTTACTTTCCAAGCGGGGCCAATTTTTAGTCAAATGGTATTAGCAGATGAAATTAACCGAGCAACTCCGAAAACACAAAGTGCCCTGCTTGAGGCAATGGGTGAAAAGACCGTAACAATTTTAGGGGATACGAAAAAAATGGCTAAACCATTCTTCGTCCTAGCTACTCAAAACCCAATTGAAATGGAGGGAACATATCCATTACCAGAGGCACAAATGGACCGTTTCCTTTGCAAAATCCTCGTTCCATATCCAGAGAAAAGTGAACTTATGGAGATTATGAAGCGAACAACTGTGGCGCAGGAAATCAGCCTGCAAAAAATAATGGACACAGAAGGACTCCTGCTGGCACAACAAATGGTGAAGGAAGTACTTGTAGCAGATGAAATGCTTGAATTTGCAGCGGACCTTGTTGTGGCAACACATCCTGAACGAGAGGGTGCGATAGATGAGGTGAAGCAATATGCCATGTATGGTAGTGGTCCTCGTGGCTTACAAAGTTTAATAAGGCTTGCAAAAGCAAGAGCACTGATGAATGGACGCTTCCATGTATCAGTCGCGGATATTAAATCCGTAGCGAAGCCTGTACTGCGTCATCGTATGCTGCTGAACTATGAAGGGGAGGCTTCAGGTAAAACAGCAGATGATGTGATTGACATTATTTTAGAAAAAGTACAGCAAGGCATTAGTCGATGACTCAGAAAATATTATTGCCCGAAGATTGGTTAGCGAAAATTAGTCGCTTCCAAGTGGCGACGGCCTCCAAATTGCGTGGACAACATAAGGGCTCGCACCGTTCGCAACGTTTCGGGGCATCGCTCGATTTCTCAGATTTTCGTGAATATCACTTAGGTGATGACGTAAGACAGGTGGATTGGAACGTCTTTGCAAGAACCAATAAATATTTCATTAAACGTTTCTTAGATGAACAAGAGATGCGTGTGCACATTTTATTAGACGCCACAAAATCAATGAATGAGCAAGCAAAATGGACTTTTGCTCGACAAATTGTAGCGTCACTTGGCTTAATGGTGCTTGGCCGTGATGATCGATTATCATTTTCGTTTGTACAACATGATATCAAGCCACCGTTTCGTCGTAAAGGTGCCATGTATCGCCGTGCCTTTTTACAAGTAGTGACCGATCTTGAAGAAGCGACCTATACAAGTAGCTTTGCACAGGGAGCGTTAAAAGCAATGCCTAAAGATAGTACGGTGCTATTTATCGTGACAGACGGTCTAGAACCAATCGAAGAATGGGAACAGCTGTTGAAAAGATTGCCACGTTTTGCAGGGGATGTACGCATTCTACAAATCATCACGCAGGAAGAACTATCCCCCAATTATAGTGGTGATGTTCGTTTACTTGACCGTGAAACGGGCAGTGATGTCAATGTGACGATGTCATCAAAGGTACTTGATACGTATGAGGCAAGAAGACGTTTACACGAAGAAGAGCTTGAGGCCATTTGTCGACGCTTCGGCGTACGAAAATTACAACTCAAGGTGGAAGATGGACTTCAACATGCCGTTTTTCAACAATTATTAAAAGCACATTGGATTAGGTGAGGTGAGCTGTATTGGGCTTTAGTCAAATACTTTTTAGCTGGACGGCCATCATCCCGGTCATTGTCCTACTATATTATTTCTTTCGAAAAAAATATACCGATCAAACCGTGTCCTCAACACTCTTTTGGTCGGAAATTATGCAGGAGACACGTGTATCCCCATACTTAAAGCATTTACAGAAAAATGCATTGCTCTATTTGCAATTGTTAGCACTGCTGTTACTTGTACTCGCGTTGATGAATCCATATTTTAAAAAGTCAACGATTGCTGGTGCACAAACAATATTCATCGTTGATACGTCCGCGACGATGTTAGCTGGAAAAGAGCAATCAACATTTGATGCACATAAAAAGGAAATGTTGTCGTTAGTGAATCAACTTGATGGAAGACCAGTAACACTTATTACGACTGGCAATACGCCACAGGCTGTTTTACAGCAAGAAACAAATCCCAAAGATATTGAGAAAGCCGTCCAGGATTTGCAAGTGACATATGAAACCGCACAAATGAATAAAGCACTTGATGTGGCGCAAGCTTTTGTCGGTGACACACCGACATCAATTTATGTCTTTACAGATACACTCGACAAGAAGCAATTACCAATGGAAAAAGATTCGGTGAAATGGATTGTACAGGGGTCTGCGAAGGATTTAACGAATATAGCCATCACAAAATTTGCTGCTACAACAGACGGGAAGGCAACAATGGCACTTGTACAGTTGCAAAATGATACGGACAAGGAACACAATCTGACACTTACGCTACAAAATGCTGAGGATGAGGACGTTATAACGGAGAAGATAACATTGCCAGCAAACGAAGCTGTAACTAAAACATTTAAAGATTTACCATTAGCGGATTCGATGACGGCTATCATTGATGGACAGGATGATTATGCGATTGATAATACGCAGTCAGTATTGTTACAAACAGCCACTTCTAAAGTAGTAGTCGATCAAAGTATGCATCAGCTTATTCAAAAGGGATTCCAAACAATAAATAGCAGCGTGAAAATTGTTCCGTCCTTACAGCTGGTAGAGAATCAAGATGCGACCGTGGTGACAAATCAAACAGCACTCCTGGAAGATATGAACAAGCCGATTGTATTATTTGGGCGAGATGATATTGAAAAAATTGACATGAGTGGTGTGGTGAAAGCAACGAATGACGCTTTATTTGCATTCAGTGACTTAAATGATATTTATGTAAGTGCCATTTATCCTGCGTTTGATGGCTATAAAACAATTGCCACTGTTGGAGATAAACCATTTATTCAACGCTCACCACAAGGAGATATTATTGTACTGGCCGATATTGCTGATACAGATTGGCCATTACACCCATCATTCCCGCTATTCTTATGGAGTGCCCAACAACAATTATCTGAAGCAATTGGTTCACTTGGGATTTTCACACCAAATGAGCAGCGTTCAGTTGCTTTAGCGCAAGGAGAGTGGAGTGTTTATTCACAGGATGATGAGTTTTTATCAACAATCACCAATGGGTTATTAACAGCACCCATGAAACCAGGTGTTTACACAGCACGCGCAAATAGTGAGGAAAAACGCCTCATCGTGCAACTCCAAGCACAAGAACGTGTCATAGAAAAAGGCACAAGTTATACGCTTGGAGAATTACAAGAAAATGGCAAGGAAGAAGTATCAAAGACTTCATTTGTACCTTGGCTCATACTCATTATCTTAGTATTACTTGTGACAGAGTGGGAGGTGCAACGACGTCGTGGATTTACGAATTGATACGCCATTAGCCTTATTGTTATTACTGCCATTGTTTGCGTATTTTGTATGGACATATTGGCGCGCACGTCAACGTCTGAAAAACAGCCATCTCATTGTACTTGGTATTCGTATGGTAGCAATATGTTGTTTAGTCTTTGCTCTCGCAGCACCATATATTTTATTACCAATTAAAGAAGAACAGGTACTGTATTTAGTCGATCGCTCTGCGTCCATGAAGGGTACAGAATTAGAAATGGTTAGTTTTATAGAGGAAAGTTTACAGTCGAAGAAGGATGAACAACTTGCAGGGATTTATTCTTATTCTTCGACATTACAAACAGAAACGATTTTATCTAATTCATTGAAGGAAGTACCTAAATTTACAGCTATGAAAGACACGGATCAAACAAATATTGAGCAAAGTCTTCAACTAGCTACTGGTATTGTCAATCCGAAAAAAGCTACAAGGCTGGTCTTATTAACAGACGCCAATGAAACACAAGGTGATGCATTGGCGTTCGCTACCAAATTAAAAGGCTCCAATATTAGTGTAGATGTTGTGCCATTTAGTCAGGCTGTTGCTAATGATGTATCGCTAAAAAGCTTTGTGACACCCCAGGTTGCTTATGTAGGAGAACAACAGCAACTTGTCACTGAAGTGAATGCAACAGCAGCAGGTCAAGGCGAATTATTGCTGTACGAAAATGATGCCCTCATTCATCGAGAGGCAGTGGCACTTGCAGAAGGATCGAATGTATTTACGTATAAGCATACGGCAACAGCAGAAGGATTAGTCAAATACGAGGCACTTGTTCAAGTAGACCAAGATGCCATATTTGAAAATAATAAATTAACGAGTGTCACGATGGTACAAAGTGAGCCTCACTTACTGATAGTGAACGGTTATGACACAGCATCACCTATTGCTGGGGCATTGGGGACGAAGTCAATTTCCTATGATGTGGTAGATGCAAGCAGTTTGCCAAATGAGCTATCAAGTTATTTACAATATAATGCGATAATTTTTGATAATGTTCCAGGTCATTTAGTTGGTGAGGCAAAGATGGGCGTTATTGAGCAAGCAGTGAAAAATTTCGGTGTCGGCTTTACGATGGTCGGCGGTGAAAATAGCTTCGGCTTGGGTGGCTATTTTAAAACACCAATCGAAACATTGTTACCTGTGGAAATGGAGATTAAAGGCAAGGAACAATTGCCGTCTTTAGGTCTTGTTATCGTGCTCGACCGTTCGGGAAGTATGCAGGGTACAAAGTTAGAACTTGCTAAGGAAGCGGCAGCACGTTCAGTTGAGATGCTTCGTGACGAGGATACGCTTGGCTTTATTGCCTTTGATGATCGTCCTTGGGAAATTATCGAAACCGGACCGCTTGGCAATAAAGAAGAAGCAGTCGATACGATTTTATCAGTGACTCCTGGTGGGGGTACGGAAATATATAACTCGCTTGCAAAGGCATATGAAAATTTGGCCGATCAGAAACTGCAACGTAAGCATATTATTTTATTAACTGACGGACAGTCACAACCAGGGAATTATGAGGATTTAATTGCAACTGGGAAAGACAATGGGGTTACACTATCTACAGTTGCGATTGGACAAGATGCAGATGGCAATTTACTTCAATCTTTAAGCGAAATGGGTAGCGGACGTTTCTATGACGTTATTGATGAACAGATGATACCTTCAATATTATCACGTGAGACAGCAATGATTTCACGTACGTATATTGAAGACAATCCTTTCTACCCAACAATTTATAATGCATCGGGCTGGAATGCATTATTTGCAAATGGTGTGCCACAAATGAATGCATATATTGGCACAACAGCGAAGCAGGGTGCTTCTGTTATTGCAGAAAGCGAGAAAGAAGACCCAGTTATTGCACAGTGGCAATATGGTCTTGGAAAAACGTTCGCTTTCACATCAGACTCTACAGGAAAATGGACAGGAGACTGGGCAAGATGGCAGGATTGGGGTACATTTTGGCAAACGATGATTTCGCAAATGTTACCAAGCTATAATGATGTTGCATATGATGTACGTCTGGATACAGATGGCTCCTTTGTTATTACAGATCCAACAAATGAAGCTGCGTTTTTAGATATTGTCGCTGTCAATGAAGCAGGTGAAGAGCTAGAGATGCAACTCGAAACGTTATCTGCTTCGCAAGTTCGTGCGATTGTACAGGCAGAACCAGGACTTATTTTCTTCCGAATAGCCGATGAAGAGCAGGCGATTTATCAGGCTGGATTAAGTGTACCGTATAGTGCCGAGTATGAATTACGTCCAGTAAATGAAAAACTAGTGGAAGAACTTACAAAGCAAACTGGTGGCAATGTGTTAGAGGAACCGCAGGAAGTGTTCCGCGATTTCACACAACAAGGGGCAGAGCGCCAAAATATTGCAACCTGGCTGCTACTAGCAGGGATGTTCCTATTCTTCATAGATATTACAATCCGACGTTTTGGCTGGAACTTCTTATCAAAAACGAAACGGAAAGTGCCAAGTGTGGAGGATGCACAAGCGCAGGTAGAAGATACAAACGTAGCGCAGCTGTTAAAAGGTATGAAGAAACGCCAATAAAATTTAATGTTCTATATTGAAATGCAGTGCAAAAGGTATGATTATTTTGCACTGTATTTTTTTGTTTAAAGAAATCGATAAAATTCTTCCTAATAAAGTGTCATGTTAAAGCTTTTGACAAGTACCGTTTTGCGTAGATTGCTGGCAACGACAATTCCTAGGACTGCCCCAATAACACTTGATGTTAAAAAAGCAGGCATGAAAAACAATGCTGTAACAGATGAACCCATTAAAAGATGTGCGTAAGGTACTGCTACGAGAGAAGCAAGAAGACCTGTGCCAAACATTTCACCAACACCTGCGAGCCACACCTTATTACTATATTTATAGGCAAGAGCTGCACACAATGCCCCGATGATACTACCTGGAATAGCTAATAGAGAACCTGTTCCTGTAAAAATCCGAATAAGGGCTGTGACAAAGGCAATGATAACGGTAGGTAGGGGGCCTAGTAAAATGGCTCCTATAACATTAATGGCATGTTGTACAGGATAGGCACGTGCAATTCCTGTTGGAATCGACACAAAAGCAGAGCCTGCTACAGCAATGGCAACTAATAATGCCATGATGGTTAATTTTCGAATTGGCATATTTTACACTCCTTTTTGGTAAATAGCTCTAACCACAAATAGAACCTGATATAACGTAGATAGATTACGAGAAATCGCTGATAGCATGTAAAGAATCGCTGATAGAACACCAAGAAACGCTGAAAGAACGCAAAAAATCGCTGATAACCCACAGGACATCACTTCAAGCGGCATCTGTTGAAAATGCCACAAAAAAGCCGCTTCCTCATAACGAAAGGAAGCGGCCTTGCATTTACATAGTTAAAAAGCAAGTGTCGCCACTTCCCTACGCTAGTGCGAACTAGATCAGGTTCAAAGGGTCCGTGTATATATACACGTCTCAGTCATAGAAAGACACCCCTAGTGGTTTTGAAACGATTAAATTTTTTGAAATATATGTTTTCCCATCTAGGACTAGCCATACACGTCGCACGCTTAAAGTCACTTTGCACAAGCGCTGGCCACCTAATAATGTAACATACTACTAAAAGTAGTCAATAAACTTCCACACTATTTAGAATCAGGTTGCATAAGATGTGGAGCTTTTTTCAATGTCCAGATGAGGGCAAGGAAGAAGCAGGCCATTAAAATAATAGCCCCAAAAATATAAGGACTGTTCATATTCCAATCGAATAATATACCTGCTAAAGCAGGACCAATCATATTACCCAAACTCATATATGCATTATTAAGACCAGCGGCAAAACCTTGTTCGTTTTCAGCAAGTTTAGAAATGAGCGTGTTGACAGCTGGTCGAATCAATGTCGTCGCTGTTGAGAAAATCGTTGCTACAACTAATATAAGTGCAAAGCCAGATACAAATAAAATTAAGTAAATAGAAACGGCTGCAATAAATAAATTGACTAACACAACTTTCATTTCACCATAACGATTAAAAAGAGGTGTAATAATAAACATTTGTACAACAACACCAAAAGCACCACCAACAACCAATAAAATGGCAATATCAGTAGGTGTGTAGTTAAATTTGTTTGTGACAAATAATGATAATGTCGTTTGGAAATTAGCGATTCCGAACGAGAATACAAGCATAATGATGAGCATTACAAAGTAAGGCATTTGGACAGAGCGTACCATTTGCTTCGCAAGATTGTCTTGCTTTTGTGCCTTTTGTGATGTGCTTGGTTTTGTAGAAGGTAAAAGAAAGAATGATAGAATAGCTGCTAATATAGCTGCAGATCCAGCTGTATAGAATGGGAAGTGCAGACTAACCTTCGATAAAAAGCCACCTATACCAGGACCAATCATAAAGCCAAGAGACATAGCTGCCCCTAACATACCCATTCCCTTGCCTCGTTCCTCATATGTTGTAACATCCGCTACAAAAGCCATAATTGGAGGTGCAATGAAGGCAGAACCTAAACCTCCAAAGAAACGCGCGAGGAAGAGCATCCAAACATCCGTTGAAAGCCCAAATGAAATCTGTGCAAGACCAGTTACTATGAGGCCAAAAATAATTAAATTTTTTCGTCCATACTGATCGGATAGGTTCCCAGCAATTGGAGAAAATACAAATTGTGCCAAGGCGAACGTTGCGATAAGCATGCCAAGAACTTGTCCTGCAGCCCCAAATATTTTTAAATACTCAGGCATAACAGGAATAATAATTCCAATACTCCCCATTGCGATAAACATATTAAACATTAAAATATACAAAGCCGCCTTATTCGACTTCTGCTGGGTCATCCATAGCCCCCCTTTTTTTCTAATCAAATATACTACAGTCTATCATAAAGAAATGAGGCTTGGCTATTAGATTAAAGTATGAGAAGCTCGCCAAATGAAATTTGAAGTATATTGAGAAAATAATACATTATGCTACTTTTTCTACTGTAGTTCTATGAGTAAATCCCGCAAAAGAATGCGGGATTTACTTTTTTATTGGTATTGGATTAGGGGTTACAACGTTGATAGATATGTTAATCTTTTTATGTCGATGATTATTACAATTTTTGTAATAATAGTAAATTATCGTAGTTGGCTTTTGCTAAGAGTCAACCTTAAGAAGGCTTTATGGCTTCTATTAAAGATAATAAAAGAGGAGGACATGTATTATGGTATCGATTCAAACAGCTATGGAAAATTTAAAGGAATTAGGATTTAATCCTGTAACAACAGCAATTGGGGCAACGCAACAATTATTTCATTGGGATGAAGCAAAGGTCAATGAACTAAAAGGATATTTAATTGCTCAAAATTTTCAACATCATTACGAAAACAATAAGTTTTATCGAATGCTTTGTGAAGATAGTGGAGTTACGCCTGCCGATGTTCAGACTTTAGATGATATACAAAAAATACCATTAATTCCGGTGACAAGCTTTAAAAGGCCTGACTCACATTTA
Source organism: Lysinibacillus sphaericus OT4b.31 (assembly GCF_000392615.1). Classification (GTDB taxonomy): domain Bacteria; phylum Bacillota; class Bacilli; order Bacillales_A; family Planococcaceae; genus Lysinibacillus; species Lysinibacillus sphaericus_B. Next base: position 1,382,679 of record NZ_KB933398.1, read on the forward strand.
CTTTTGTCAACCTCTTTAGAAAATATTGAATTTGAAATGCGTAGTACTGGAACAAGTGGCATACCAAGTATATCTAGAAGAGATGCTGAAACATTAAACAATTGTGTCTTTAGTATATATGCGATGTATAGAGAAATGTTTGCCTTTTCTAGAGGAGCTGGTCTCTTCTTATTCCCATCCCCAGAAGAAATGCCAGAAATGGGCATGGTCAAGGTGTTAAATATGCTGTCAGGTTTATTTGATGCAACGAGATGTCTTGTTAAAAGAGCGTCGTTTAAACCTAAGGAGGCAATTGAAACATTAGAAAAATGGCAAAATATTCATACGCGTCACATTATTGGACCGCCATTTTTAATTTATAAATTAGTAAATTACCTAAAAACAAATAATATTCATTTAAAACTAGATAATAAGACGATGATTATTAATTTAGGAGGTTGGAAAAGATTCTCCGGTATGGAAATTCCTCGTGAACAATACAATAAAGAATGTGCTGAATACTTAGGTATCCCAGAAGAAAATGTTAGAGATATGTATGGATTAGTTGAATCAAATATTTTAGCCATTGAGTGCGAGAAACAATCGAAGCATGTGCCGCCTTGGGTTCACTTTTCTTTAAGAAATCCAAAAAATTTAGCTGAAGAAGTACCGCAAGGAAAAAGAGGGGTCTTAGCCATATTTGATCCTACTTCACTTTCATATCCAGGATTTATTCAAACAGAGGATCTAGTGTATTTAAAGAAAGAAAATACATGCGAATGTGGAAGAAACGGCCAAAAAGTTGTTTATCTATCAAGAGTAGCAGGAGCAGAAATTGGCTGTTGTGCTATTAATTTAGAGAAGCATATGGATGCGGCTGAAGAAAAAAATCAAATGACAGAAGTATAAGAGAGGAATCTAATATGTACAATTCTATCATTGTTGATTATTTCAGCAAACCTAGACATTCAGGAGATATGATTGATGCAAATAGAGAATTGAAAATTGGTAATTCTGTTTGTGGAGATACGATTTTTATGAAAATTAAAGTAATGGATGGAAAGGTAGTAGATGCAAAATATAAGGCATACGGATGTGCTACGTCGTTGGCAACGGCTGATATTTTTGCAGATTATATTATCGGTAAATCCATAGCTGAAATAGGTCAACTGTTAACGCATGAAATTGATCGTATGCTTGGAGATCTAGAACCTCCACAAATGCATTGTTTAAATATTCTACATGATTTATTTGAGCAAATACTTAGTGAAGCATAGGAGGTTTTTTATGTTAGGGAAGTATTTTGACTATAATGCCACTACCCCTCTTCGTGAGGAAGTGGCTTCAATTTTGATAGATAATTTATTGATATTTGGTAATCCCTCAAGCACACATTCTTTTGGTCAATTAGCGAAAGAAAAAATAGAGGAGGGGCGTTCACAAGTAGCTGCATTAATTAACGCAGATTGCTCAGAAATTTTATTTACTTCTGGCGGTACAGAGTCAATCAATACTGCTTTAAAAGGATTTTTCTTTGCCTGTGATAAGCGACCATTTCATATCATCACCTCTAAAATCGAACATTCGGCGACCTTAGAGCTGTGTCATTATTTAGCTTCACTTGGTGCAGAAATTACCTATTTACCTGTAGATGCTAATGGATTTATCGCTTTAGAAGATTTAGAGAATGCTATCAATGAACATACTGCATTAATTTCGATCATGTACGCGAATAATGAAATTGGTACCATTCAACCAATTAAAGAGATGGCGAAATGTGTTAAGCAAATAAATAAGGATATTTTCTTTCATGTAGATGCTGTACAAGCGCTTGGGAAAATCCCTATAAATGTTCAAGATTTAGAAGTGGATGCGCTATCGCTAGCGGCTCATAAAATATATGGTCCTAAGGGTGCGGGCGCATTGTACTTAAAAAATGGGACCAACCAGTTGGTTCAGCTACTTCATGGTGGTGGGCAAGAAAACGGCCAACGAGGAGGTACTGAAAATCTATTGGGTATCATTGGATTTGGTAAAGCTTGTGCTTTAGCGAGGGAAGACTTATTGCAACATAAACACAATACATTTGCTTTAAGAAACTATTTCTTAGATAAAATAAAAAATGCCATTGAACAAATTGAGATGAATAGTCCGGAAATTGAAGGTGATATCTTACAAAATACCTTTAATATATCCTTTACGAATATTAGAGCAGAAGCCCTGTCGGTTCTTTTAAGTCAATTATATGGAATTGCGGTGTCTATTGGTTCTGCCTGTAGTGCAGAAAAGGCTGAACTCTCCCATGTATTGCTTGCGCTCGGACTATCTGAAGAAAGAATTAAATCTTCTATTCGTATTAGTTTTGGCCTTTATACAGACTATAAAGATATTGATTATCTTGTTGACAGTCTGACAGAAGCTGTCACCCGTCTAAGGAGCATTCTCCCTGTAGGATAGAAAGGAAGAATAAAATGGATAATTTAAAAATGGTGGCACCTGTGCGCTCAAAATTTATGATGGAAGAAATGATAGAGGCGGGTGCAAATGAAATCTATTTTGGCGTCTCTAATCCACTTTTTCAGCAGATGTCTTTTGATAATAAGTTTCAGACAGTAGCTGACTACCCTGCCCACTTTTCGGATTGGGATGATTTAGACGACATTATGGCTATGGCTAAAGCTCATCAAATTAAAGTCATATTTATGGCAAATACCCCTTTCATTCCAAACAGCTTAGAGACAAGTTTTCAAAGCCATGTTTATAGAGCCCTTGAGAAAGGTGTAGATGCTATTACAATTTCTTCTATGCAATCTCTAAATCTTCTAAAGAATGTAGAGAAGAATATTCAAATGATTTCGGGTTCGCAATTAGCGCCAGTCAATAAATATGGGGCAGAAATTTTAACAGAATTAGGTGTAAGACGTATAACGATTTCACAGTCCATGACATTAGAAGAAATTCAGTCACTGCGAAATTTAGATGTAGAACTAATGATTACAGGCAATTTTGGAACAGGTAGCATAGCTAATTATTGTCGCTTATGGGAAAGTCCAAATAATAATGAAATGGGAGAAGGCGTTAGAACACTATATCGAATACTGTCCCCATTGAACAATCAAATAAATCAGCATCATATTTTAGATAGCGCAACGGATTGTAGCTTGTGTAATTTAGAAGATTTAGTCTCGTCTGGTGTGACTGCTATCAAATTTATCGGAAGGGAGGCGCCTAATCCTGTTACATTAGCTATGGTGGTCAATATGTTTAATGAATGGAAAGAAATGGGCGTTTCTGGATTCTCTATAGAACAAAAAATGAAAGTAATGGAGCAGGAGCAGTTAATGTGGATTATGAAATGGGTGCCACGCTTTTGTGAAAAATGCCGATGTAGTTACAAATCAACTGCTATTACAAAAACATACATTTAGGTGGTGCTTATTTGAAAACGCCATTAAAAGAACTACGGATTCACCACGAATATTTATATGAAGTAACCGAAGAAATTTTAGGGAACTATCAAGTTGTTTCTTTAGGACATTCAGGGTGCCACTATAAAATGAATGGCATTGAAGAGCAACATATCCTTTATTTATTGGAACGAGATAAACGAGTCAAAATCGAAATGCCTATTTTATTCGAAACAGCTATGAATGAATTTTTTACGAGGATGCAGCGTTTTTTTCATTATGAAATAAATTTAATCATCAATGATTGGGGAACAATGCGTTTTTTAGCACAACAGCAACTGCCGTCAACAGTGTCCTTATCGGTAGGCAGACAATTAGCTTTTAGTTATGGGAACTGCCCATGGTATGAAGATATTTTACAGTACGAAGATCAGACAATTAAAGAGAATTACTTACAATTGAATATTGCAAATCCTGCAATGATAAAGCTACTAAAAGAACATGGTGTGGCAGAAATAGATGCAGATCTAAATGCTTACATGAAAAATTCAGTGAACCTGCTAAGAGATGAAGGGATAAAAGTTAATGGTTTTTTGCATTACCCAATGGTATCCACTTCGAGGTCCTGCCATACACTCAGACTCTATAACGAGCCATTAGGAAATTGCCAGCATTTATGTAATAACGGCATTACGATTGAGCCGAGAGAACGGTGGAATAGATTTGAGGATGTAACAGTAAAGATTTCCAAAGAAAATAGAGAAAAAATGGGTAATTTAATTATTTATGGAAATATCGTTGTCCAGGATATTAAGCGGCACAACGAAAGCATACCGTTTGAAGTGGATTCATTGTGCGACGATGCAAGATTTTCACCAATACTTCTTAAAGAGGAGGCAATAAAATGAGTAACATTCAGGAAAAGAGTTTAACGCAAGATATTTTAACAAAATTGGATGATATTATAGTTGATTTCGTTGCACCAAACGCGGCTCATATTGATAAAGAGAGAGCTTTCCCGAGAGAAAATATTAACGAGATTGGACGAAATGGCTTATTAGGCTTAATAATTCCACAGCAATTGGGCGGATTAGAAGCTCCTCTATCTTTATATAAAGAAACAGTTATCAGGTTAGCTCAAGCTTGTGCTTCCACGGCACTTATCTATGTGCAACATATGTCGGCAGTTTCTATTTTATTATATGGAAAAGATAGTGATTATATAAAAAATATTTTAAGTAAAATTGCACAAGGTCATTGTCTTACAACGATTGCACTGAGTGAAGCGGGTTCAGGCTGCTATTTCTTTTTACCTGTAAGCCAGGTACGTAGCACTGACAACGGCCTTCGCTTAAAAACTAATAAAATTATGGTGACAAGCGCAGGAGAGGCAGATTTGTATGTCATAAACTCCAAAGCAACATTTGCTAAAAATTCTATGCAAAGTAACTTTTTCGCAGTTTCGAGTAATTATGATGGAATTGAAGTAGGTGGCACATGGGAAGGCATGGGACTGAGAGGTAATCAAAGTGCACCGTTAAATATAGATGCGTATTTAAATCCAGAGATGCTTATTGGAGAAGAAGGAGAAGGCTTTAAAATTACGCGTGAAGCATTGCTTCCAATGGGACAGATTGGTATTTCAGCAGTAAATATTGGGATTGCTAAGGCGATTTATAACGAATCAGTAACCTATGTGAAGAAACGCTTTTATACACATATTAATACGAATCTCTCTGACTTCCAAAGTATTCAACAAATGGTAGGGGAAATGAAAGTACTATGTGATCAAGCGGAAACAGCTTTAAATGCCTTTGTGCAACGGATGGAAAACAAGGAAGTAGATATGGTTAGTACATTAGAGGTTAAAGTAATGGCTTGTCAAACAGCACTAAGAGTGGCAGAAATAGGTTTAAAAGTTTGTGGAGGCCATGCTTATTCAGCCAATACACCAATAGAGAGATACATTCGCGATAGTATGGCGGGAACAGTCATGGGACCGACGCCAGATGTGTTAAAAGAATTAATCGGAAAAATTGTATTGGATGTGCCTACGCAGCTGTAGTTGATTCAATATTCCATGTAATGGATGAAAGAGGGTTGAAAATGCCAAATCAAACTGAGCCTAAATATGGAGGTATGAAGCAAGTACTAGCGGTTAGTTTAGGTTTGTTTTTAGTATTTTTAGATAGTACGGTGGTCAATATTTCTCTCCCTAATATAATGAATGATTATCACATTAATTTGAATTTAGCTTCCTGGATAATCAATTCCTTTGTACTGACACTAGCGATATTGTTAATTACTTTAGGGAAAATAGCAGACTTTTTTGGAAGGATTAGAATTTTTTTAGTTGGAGTTATTGTATTTGCGATTAGCTCCCTTTTGTGCGGCATGGCACCTACGGTAGAAGTTTTAATAGCTGCTCGTGTCTTACAGGGAATTGGAGGAGCTATGATTATACCTACTAGTATGATGCTCGTAAGAACTGCTGTGCCACCTGAAAAATTAGGGCTGGCAATGGGCATTTGGGGAGCAGTTGGTGCGCTTGCAGTAGCTATTGGCCCAAGTCTTGGGGGAGTTGTAACTGAATTTATAAATTGGCGTTGGATTTTTTATATAAATGTGCCAGTTATCATGATAGCTTTCCCTTTCATCTTAGTAGCTTTTAAAGGAAGTAGAGACGTTAAATCACCATTTAAATTAGATGTACTAGGCGTGATCGTCGTTAGTATTGCGCTTTATTTTTTAACATTTGCCATATTACAGGGTGAAAAACTAGGCTGGACTTCTACAACCATCTATATATATTTCACTATTAGTTTAATTGCCACTCTATTATTTATCTTTATAGAGAAACGGACAAATTTACCTTTAGTTGATTTTACAATATTTAAAAATAAACACTATTTAGGTGGAATTCTTTCGAACTTTTTAGGTGGCATTTTGTTAATGGGAACGTTAATTTTATTGCCAATTTATCTTACTCAGGTGAAGGAGTTTACTACATTACACGCTTCGTTTTTAATTACACCATTATCAGCAGTAATGTTAGTAGTTGCACCAATTGTTGGAAGATTAATTGATAAAATTGGTTATCAGATTCCAATGCTTTTTGGCTATGTATTTACAGTTATAGGTTTTGTGTTCTTATTGAAATTAACACCTGATACAGAATTTTCTATGCTCATTACCATGATGTCTTTACTAGGTACGGGGTTAGGGATCATCATGGTTACAAGTGTAACTGTTTGTACGGTTTCTGTTTCAGAAAAGCATGTGTCTTTAGGGTCAGGTATTTTTGCCACTGCACGAAATCTTGGAGGAGCTCTTGGTGTATCTTTATTTGTATCCATTACACTAAGTTTTCTAAATCAATATGCGAATGATGTTGTTGCAGACGGGGTGGCACGCTTTGAAAATAGCAATATGCCTGATGCTGTAAAAACCATTGCGATTGAGAATCTGCAAGGAAAAAAAGATACGTTATTTGAAGGGGAAAGAAAAGTAGAGAATTTTGTAATTCCTCAGGAAATGCAAAATCAATTTGTTGCAAAGAAATTGGAGGAAACGTTAAAACAAATGCCTCAAGCAGTAGAAGTTAATGCTACTCCAGACATAGAAAAGAAAGTAACTGCGACGGTAAATGTAGAAATAGCAAATATAGAGAAGGAAGTTAATCATATTCAAAATACTATACAGAGTGACGCACAAGGTTATATTGCGGAGGCGATGACGAAAGCATTTTGGTGTGGATTACTTTTAACTTGTATCTTTAGTTTATCATTAATTTTTTTAAGGAAGAAACAAGTAGAAGAAATTCTTTAAGTTTTCGGTAGGGAGAAGTAAATCCCTACCGATTAAAATTGATTTTCGATATGTAGATAGTCATTATTTTATTCGCAATATTTCGATTAACTTTCATACATAATTCAAAGTGAGCAAAAAATAAGGAAAATTTTGAGTAGTAAGATACCATACTTTTGATAGAAAACAATTGTTATAATAGTAAATATATAGAAAAAGTTAAAAGATTGTTGTGGAGGATAACTGAAAAGGGTGAGAAAAGATGGAAAAATATTTGGAACCGACAGCAATGTTAAATTTTAATGATGAAATGTTTCAGCAACTAGTAAAACAACAGGGCTGGGGCAACTTAGATTATGAAGATAGAATCAGGCAGATTTATGATTTTGTCAGAAATGAAATTAAGTTCGGGTATAACCGAGGAGATGATATACCTGCTTCGGAAGTGTTGCAAGATGGCTATGGGCAATGTAATACAAAAAGTACACTGTTAATGGCTTTACTAAGAGCTGTTGGCGTTCCTTGTAGAATTCATGGTTTCTTTATTGATAAAAAGATGCAAAAGGGTGCATTAACTGGTATCACGTACCTATTAGCGCCCAATAAAATTGTCCACGCATGGACAGAGGTGCATGTAAATGATCAATGGATTGCCCTTGAAGGTGTAATTATAGATGATTCTTATTTGGAACAAGTAAAAAATAGACTTTGTAGTTTTAATGATGGTTTTATAGGGTATGGAATTGCTGTTAAAGATAAGGATAATATAAATCTATGTTGGACTGGTGAAAGTGTATTTGTTCAAAGCTTTTCTATAACAGATGATTTAGGAATTTTTAATAACCCGGATGAACTATTTTTGAAGTATAACAATACAGGAAATAAGCTAAAGCGCTTAATGTTTAATAGAAAAAGAAAAAAAATTAATCGAAGATTGGATATATTGAGAGATCAGTGAGTCGTCTTTATTTAAGGAAAAAAATGAGTCTACTTGCTAAGTTGAATGCATGTAGACTCCTATTTCTACACTATATGACATGATGCTAAAATTTTAGATTTATTAGCTTTTCGCGTGCTATGTTCGAGATAGGTAAACCTTCAATGCTATTTATAAATTTACGGTGGTAAATTTTTTCGATTACATTACAATATTGAATAGCTCCACCATGACGTATGATTTTCATAAAATGGACTTTTTCTGAATCTGCTAAATGAGTAAAGTTTTGCTTACTATTATAGTAATTTTTTATAGGGCGAAAATCGTCGTCATCTATGCAAAGATAGTAAAGGACTGGTAAAGTTATTTTTTTTATATGTAAATCACTTATATGGTAATCTGTTAACAAATCGTGCACATCATTGCGGATTTGAGCAATGATACCTAGATAGTTAGAATATGTTTTAATTATATCCAATGTTTTTTCTGAGACATTACCCGCTCCTAATACACAGGCCAATTGCATAAGTGAACCTGATTTCAAGCTAGCCATTTCTAAATATTCTGTTTCAGTAGTGATTCGATTGTAAATATCCTTTTGCTGTCCATTAATGGATTGCAACAATAGGCTATGAATTTGCTGGCTCATGAAATTTCTAACCTCGAAACAACAATCTAATAAAGTAATTTGATTGAACGCAGATAGTAAGAAACCAATAATTATATTTAAATTTTCATCAAAATTGACCTCAGACCAAGGATAAATAGCTGCATCTTTGTCTTGAATATCATCTAAAATGTCTGCTGCTAAAATAATGAGCTCCATAACTACTTGAAGCTCTCTTTTTTCCTTAAAAGTTTGCTGCTCTCTAAAGATGGAATAATGAAGTTCGGTTAGTAGGGCAAAATTAATACTTTGATGAAATTTAAAACTTACATAACTTTGGGCAAGATTTTGCAAGTAGTGATCTGTAAAAGATGTCTCAATTAGCTGATTTGCTATTAGTATTAATTCTTCACGTAATTGAATGTTGTAGCGTGTCTCCATTAAAAAATTCCTCCTTGTACAAAAACGCGTGACTACAGTAATAAAAATTATATTTGACTTTTGTTTAATACTTTTGCAACTGCTTCGGAACGAGAGGTGACACACAACTTTTTATATATTTTTGTTAGATTATATTCAACTGCACGAATACTCATAAAAAGTTCATCTGCAATATCTTTATTGCTGGAACCTTTTGCTAAACTCTCTAATATATCTAGCTCTTTTTGCGAAAACACTTGACGATGATCAGCAGTTAATAAACCTTGTGAAAAGTTTGAAGGTGACGACCGTATCAGCATTTCTCTCGGTACTAATACATAGCCGTTTAACACAGCCTGTATATTCAAAACTAAAACCTGATATGAGGCAGATTTACTTATGATTCCATAAATACCTAGTTCGATTAACGTATTAAATTGAAAGGAGTAGTCAAATCCTGTATAGAAAATGATTTTAGCATCAGCATGCGTTTTTAAGATTTTTTTTGATAATTCAATTCCCGAACAGTTAGGCATATTAATGTCTAGTAAGTAAATATCAAAAGATTTTTTTTTAATGGCTTGTATAACCTGTTGACTATCTAACAAATAAGTAATATCAAAATTTGTTACTTCTTCTAGTATATTTTTTGTACCGAGACCAACCATTGGGTGGTCATCTACAATTAATATTTGAGTCATTGTTATCACCTCGGAATTGTTATTAGAATTTGTAATCCCTTATTGACTTGAGAAATAAATTCAATTTCACCATTTAAGATATGAATTCTTTCTTTTATGCCAATAAGGCCAACGTGGTTTTCAGTATATTTTTCTATAGAATTGTTCATGCCCACACCATTGTCCTTATAGTCTAAAAATATATAATCTTTATCCTCCCACATCTCCACTGAAACAACAGCGGCTTTAGAATGTTTTTCCGCATTGTTTAGTAGTTCTTGAAGCACCCGATAAATAGAAATAGTTAAATTATGATTATTGGAGTAATTGGAAATATCATAGAATTCGTACTTCAAAATATAACTCACTTTCATTTGCTTTTTTTTACAGAATTCTTCTAACGAAGCTGTAAAGTCTGTATTCATCATAAAATTGGGGCGAAGCTCACTGCAAGTTTCCCTAAGCTGTTTGATAACATCCAATAAACCGTTTTTTACTTTAATTAATGTGGCTAATTCTTCTTCTTGCAAGGTACTTGAATTTTGTATTACCTTATCTAGTTTTTGATACCAAATTGTTTGATCTTGCAAAGCTGAATCGTGTAAATCAGACGCCAGTCTTATTCGTTCTTGTTCACCTAACTGTAATAAAAATCTAGAAAGAGTATGAGATGATTGATGATTAGTAGTATCTCTTTGTTCTATTGTTTTTATAATATTTTTTACTATATTTAAATTTTCATGGACCAATCTTACATACTTGACAATATTAATTAGCCACATTTTTTCGTGCATATTAAAAGTGGTATTATTTCTTTTTTGACTTATCCATAAATAGGTGACAAAGTGTTCAGTTTGATATAGTTCAATTCCTAGATAATTCGGGTTGCCAATTAAAGTATCAGTAGTATTGTTTTTTAGCTTTTTCTTGATGAAATCAGTAAGCTTATTCTCTGAATTATTGTTATTATAATCAATGCTTTGAAATTCTAGTGTTTCATTATTTAACCTTATTAATAGAAGAATTTGTGGCTCTAATATTTCTGTAATTTGATTAAGTAGTAAATTTTCTAAATCGTTTTCGTTCATAACAGAAGGTAATTTTTGAGCAAATTCATTTAAATTTTTTGACAAATAGGAATGATTATATATGAAACTATCTTTTAAATGAAAATCTATTTTTTCTTTTGAAAATAATGTAACAATATTAATAATAAGGATGGCCAAAAATAAAATCATAAAATACAGAACGATATTTTCTGTGTAAAATCTCTCGCTTATTACTAAAATAGTTAAAAGTAAAGTGGGGATAAATGTTAAGAATGTATAATATGGAATCTGTTTTAATATGAAATTTATGTCTATTAAACGGTTAGTTAAGACTATATAAGAATAACCTATAGGAATAATAAATAACGTAAAAGCTGCTACATCATCTTGCAGATAGGGAAGATTAAAAATATATGGTACAGCGTGTAAAAAAATAAATGGGATAAAGGCACATACATGAATTAATATTAACCATTTTAAAAAGACTTCATGATGAGAGCCTTTAGTGGCTAGATAAAAATAAAGTAAGAGCATTATTGAAAAACAAATATTGAGGCAAAAATAGCTTAAAATTAGTATAGTACTGATAACATCGAGAAAATTGTTGAAAGTAAGAGTCATTAATTTTAGAAAAATAACGAACAGACAAATGACACTATTGGTTTTATAAAAAGTTAGCCATTTATTTTTAGTTATGCCTTTTTCCAATAACAACATATGAATGAAAAGTGTAAGGAAAAGGGAACCAAGTGGGAAAAAAACACATATTAAAATACTTGAAACAATATCCCCTCGTCCAGATTCTGTAGAGGCAAAAAAACTAAGAGATACTGATAGAAGAAATCCTGTTAAATAAAAAGCAACTTTACTATTTTGTTGAAAAATAAATAAAGTAAGTATAAATACAGTTAAGGAAAATATGCTAGGAATAATAATTTCCTGAAAAGTATCATTAAGTGAGTTAGGTGGTGCTTGGATGTTTTTAATTTCATTATTTCTTATAACTTTTATTGAGGAACCATGAACAAAACAATTATTGTATTTATAATTTTTTATAGAGGTAATTTCTTTATCATCTACTGCTAAGATGATGTCTCCGGCTGTAAGATTTGTATAACGCGCCCAACCATCATTAGCATATACATTGGAAATGACAACATTATCATTGTTGTTAGATTGTATTTCTATGCCTATATAGGGTGTAAGCATGGTTAAGATTAAAAAAAGATGAGCTATTAAAAATATAAACTGTAAAACTAGTATTTTTCTTTTGTCATTCATAATTTTTAATCCTTCCCAGAATAAAAAATTTGCGGTTATCTCTAATATAATTGCGGTTATTACCTGCTTCTTTTATAGTATTATAATTGTAAAGAAATTGAAAGGAAGGGAATACTATGATGATGAAAATAGTTCATGCAATGCTTTCAGGAGCTAATAAAGAAATAGACTTCGAAAAAGTGGAAATGGTTGGGGATCTTTCGGCTTCAGAGTTAAACCTTATTCAAGAGGCTATCAATACTTCTGACAAGTCAGATGTTTTACAAAAATCTTCATCCTGGTTACCTAGATAAGATTTTTTAAGAATCCTTAAATAACAGTAATTTCTTTAGGTTTGCATGCTACAATTTTTAAGCAAAAAAGGTGATGGAAACATTTTTTTCATCACTTTACAGTCTTTTTTCTTTTAATATAGAAGTATCTATACGAGCCCGTTGATTTCCACTCCGGCGGACGCTTTTCGCGGGCATGGCGTAAGTCCATAGCTGTCAACTTAACAAAAATGTGTACTCTTTCGAAAAAGATGGTATGGATAAATACAAATCTTTTTTGGAAGGAGTCATTTTTATGAAGACACCGAAAAATATACAGTTACTCCAAAAGTTATTTGAATGCATTCGCCCTGAGCGCGTCGATGAAATCGCAAAGGAAACGGGTTTTATCAAAAGAAAGCGTCTCGTAACAGCGAGTGATTTTCTTTCATTACTTTTTCATGTTCACGGGAATTTAGTCAATTGTACGATCCAAGACCTCTGTACAAAATTACTAATGGAACAAGATATTTTGATTAGTCGTGCCGCTGTGGATAAAAAATTCACGCCTGAAGCGACTGCTTTTTTACAACGACTTATTCAAGAATTTTTACTCGAACAACAACTACAGC
>NZ_KB933398.1:1395828-1419290 GCF_000392615.1 Lysinibacillus sphaericus OT4b.31
TTTGGCATTCCTAAAAATACTAGTACCCTTTTCCAAAAGAAATAAAACACACCATTCTTCTTGAAAAAATAAACAAATGAATGGTTGGAAATCTAAAGTTGACAGATATGATGGCGTAAGTCTCCTCGTCGCTGGCTCCTGCGGGGCCTTCTCGCTCATACGATTCCCAGAAGTCGCCGCCTGCGCTCCAATTAACTAGTGTATCCTATTCAAGGACATCGAAAGAAGGAAGTATAAATCCAATCCACTTCAATGCGCAAGTTGTCCGTTATTGGCTCCATGTACGACGAGTAAGCATCGTGGGAAATCATTGAACGTCCTATTTGGGCGTATGTGGAAGAAGTCGATCATTTACGTCATAAAAATTGTCCATGCAGGCGATACTGATTATTGTTGCTATGTATTTGAAGAAGGTAGCTAAATGGATATAGCAAAGTCCAAAATTGGCAGAAGAGTACGACTCTCGTTAATAGGGGCCATTTGTCACTACTATTTCTGATAAAATTTAAAAAGGTATTCGGAATGTGATCATTCCGAATACCTTTTGTCGTCTATCGAATACTCATCTTAAATTCTAAAAACAGCTCATTGTATTTTCCTAAGTAATCAGGACCTAGGTTTTTATATACTTCTAAAGTGTCCCGTTGTTCTTCTGAAGGGTAGTAGCGTTCATCAGTAACCACTTCTTCATCCATTAAGTCCATCGCCGCAATATTAGGCGTAGAATAACCTACATAATCGGCATTTGCAGCTGAAGAGTCAGCATCCAACATAAAGTTAATAAAGGCATGTGCACCATCAATATTTTTTGAAGTTTTTGGAATGACCATATTATCAAACCATAAGTTAGAGCCTTCATCCGGTACAGCAAAGTCTAACGCCTCATTTTCGAACATCATATCTGCTGCTTGACCAGACCAAGTAAGGGCAACAGTCGCTTCATTATTAATCATTAGTGGCGTAATTTCATCGCCAATAATTGCTTTGACATTTGGTGCAAGAGTTATTAGTTTATCTGTAGCCTGACGCAGTTCCTTATCATTTAAAGAGTTTAGAGAATAGCCAAGGCTGTTCAAGCCCATGCCAATTACTTCGCGTGCACCGTCTACTAAAAAGACTTTACGCTTTAATGAAGGATCCCACAAATCTTCCCAAGAAGAGAAGTCTAAATCGCCGACAAGACTTGGATTATAGACGATGCCGACTGTTCCCCAAAAGTACGGAACAGAATATTTATTGTCATCATCAAATGGTAAATCTAAAAAATAAGGGTCAATATTTGTAATATTAGGGATTTTCGTTTTATCTAAAGGAATAAGTAAATCTTCTTCTTTCATTTTTTCAATCATGTATTCAGAAGGTACTGCAATATCGTAAGCAGTACCACCTTGCTGGATTTTCGTCATCATGGCTTCATTTGAGTCGAAGGTTTCATAAATGACATGGATGCCTGTTTCTTTTTCAAATTGTTTCAACAAATCAGGGTCAATATATTCTCCCCAGTTAAAAATGGTCAATGTATTTTTGCCACTTTTTCCACCACCAGCACTCATGGCATCAGCAGCGTACATTAACAGGGCGGAAACGACAAGTATTGCGATAGTCGCTTGAATTAATTGCTTCATTGTTGTCCCTCCGTTCTTTTACTAGCACGGCTTGTCATGAAATAATAGCCAACAACGACGAGCACAGTGACGAAAAATACTAACCCTGAAATGGCGTTTACTGTTAAGGAGATACCCGCACGTGCCATCGAATAAATTTCCACAGATAATGTACTAAAGCCGTTACCTGTCACGAAAAATGTCACCGCAAAGTCGTCCAGTGAATACGTTAAAGCGAGAAAGAATCCCGCAAAAATACCAGGTTTAATATAAGGTAAAATAACGCGCATCATGATATCTTTTTTCGTTGCACCAAGATCTAATGCGGCATCGATTAATGATTTATTCATCTCTAATAGTTTTGGTAGGACCATTAAAACAACGATCGGTACACTAAACGCTACATGTGCCAATAATACAGAAGCGAAGCCTAATTTAATGCCAACCATTGTGAATAATATTAAAAAGCTTGCACCGATAATAACATCTGGGCTTACGATCAACACATTATTTAACGAAAGTAATGTATTACGCATTTTTGAATCTTTTACTGTGACGATCCCAATTGCACCTAATGTACCGATAATTGTAGAGATTAGGGCAGAAAGCAAAGCTACAATTACTGTATTAATTAAAATAACAAGTAGTCTGGAATCCTCAAAGACCGCTTTGTAATGCTCTAATGTAAAGGATTCGAAGTTATTCATTGAGCCGCCACTATTAAACGAGTAAAAGACCAAGTAAAGAATAGGCGCATATAAGACGATAAAAACCATTGTTAAATAGATCTTTGCTGATGTAGATAGTTTTGTCATCGTACGCGACCTCCTTTATCTTTTTGCCCTGTAATTAACATAATGATGACCATGAATAAAATTAAGAATACCGCAATTGTTGAACCCATCCCCCAATTTTGTGTTACAAGGAATTGCTGTTCAATCGCTGTACCAAGTGTAATCACTCGGTTACCTGCGATTAAGCGTGTAATCATGAAAAGGGATAATGCAGGGATAAAAACAACCTGTATACCTGATTTAACACCATCTAACGTTAGTGGTAGCACAACACGACGGAAAGTTGTAAAAGCAGAAGCTCCTAAATCACGTGCTGCGTAAATCAACGTTGGATTTAAGCGGTCCAATGAATTGAAAATCGGTAAAATCATAAAAGGAATGAAAATATAAACAGATACGAAGACAAAGCTAAGATCTGTGAAAAGCATCTGTTTTGGGTCAAAACCAAAAACTTCAATAACTGCATTAATTGGGCCGTATAAACCAAAAATCCCGATAAATGCGTATGTTTTTAATAAAAGATTAATCCAAGAAGGAATAATAATAAGTAATAGCCAAAGTTGTTTATGCTTTGTTTTCGTTAAAAAATAAGCTGTCGGATAGGAAATTAATAATGTAAAGAACGTAATTAAAAACGCATACCAGAATGAACTAAGAGTCATTTTTAAATAAACAGACGAAAAGAACGCTTTATAGTTATCGAACGTAAAATTGCCATGAATATCTAGTAGGGAATAGTACACAACGAGGGCAATCGGCGCGATAACAAATAATGCAATCCATAAGACATATGGAAATAACGCAGATTTTGATGTCTTAGTTTGCATCTTCGTCGTCTCCATAGGCTTCTAAGCGTTTATCAAATTCTTCCTCTGTCTCATTTAAGCGCATAACATGGATTGCTTCTGGATCAAAGTCTAAACCGATTTCTGTCCCTACTTCAGCTTTTTTCAGAGAATGCACAAGCCACTCATTGCCGTCCTTATCGTAAGTAGATAACTCATAATGTACCCCACGGAATAATTGTGTATCTACTTTAACGATTAGTTTCCCTTTATCGACTGTTGTCATTTCCAAATCTTCAGGACGGATGACAATATCGATTTTTTCATTTGATTTCATCCCCTGGTCAACACATTCGAAAATCTTACCAGCAAATTCAACTTTAAAGTCAGCGATCATTACACCAGGTACGATGTTTGATTCTCCGATAAAGTCAGCAACAAAGCGGTTAATTGGCTCATCATAAATGTCTACAGGTGTACCAGATTGTTGAATTTGGCCTTCACTGAGAACAAAAATTTCATCACTCATTGCTAAAGCTTCTTCTTGGTCGTGCGTGACGAAGACAAAAGTCTTACCAAGGCGTTGCTGTAATTCACGTAACTCATACTGCATTTCCGTACGTAGTTTTAAATCTAAGGCAGACAGTGGCTCGTCGAGTAAAATAACCTCTGGATCATTTACAATGGCACGGGCAATTGCGACACGTTGGCGTTGACCACCAGACATCTCAGAGATTTCACGGTTACCATAGCCCGCTAAGTTGACGAACTTTAGGGCTTCTGTGACACGTTCTTTGATTTCATTTTCAGCTAATTTTTTAATACGTAGACCAAATGCGACATTTTCAAAAACATTCAAATGTGGGAACAATGCATAATCTTGAAATACTGTATTCACTTGGCGTTCGTTTGCTGGTACTGCATTGATTTTTTTATCGTGGAAAAACACATCACCTGTTGTTGGTTCAGTAAATCCTGCAATAATACGCAAAATCGTTGTTTTGCCACAACCAGATGGACCAAGTAATGTATAGAACTTTCCTTTTTCAAGCTCCAGGTTAATATTTTTTAAGACGACAGTGCCGTCATTATAAGATTTAGAAACATTTTCAAAGCGGATAATTGAATTCGTTGTCATTGATGCGCCTCCTTAAGCTATAAGTATGAATCCGTTGCGACGAGTAAAATTTTCGTTTCATCGTCATGCGCGTTAAAAATTTGATGATGATCAGCTGCGTCAAAGTAGAGCGCATTGCCTTCACTAGCTATATATTGTTCTTTCCCCAAAACAAGACGTATACGCCCTTTGACAATATAAATAAATGTTTCTGATAACGACGGCTCGAAATGTTTGAATTCACCGCCAGCATCTAGTGTCAGGAAAATAGGCTCCATTTCTTTTTCATTTGATGTTGGAATAAGCCATTGAATTTCATATTTTTTTTCTTCGTCTGTATAAATAGATTGATCTTCTTCGGTATATACGACCTTTTGTTCGGGTGCTTCATCATCAAAAAATTCCTTAGGAGTTGATCCTAAAACTTCTAATAATGAAAATAGTGTTTCAATGGAAGGTGAATTTAAATCACGCTCCAATTGTGAAATATAGCCTTTACTTAAATCTGTACGTTCTCCAAGTTCTTCTTGGGTGAGACCTTTTTTCAAACGAAGCGCTTTAATTTTTCCTCCAATTTGCATCTTTTCCCTCCTAGAAGAAGTTTAGCAATCATAAACTTTCAGAAAATGAAGTTTACTTTAACGAAACTTTTAGTTTACTAAAAACATTACTATTATACATAATAATAAAGAATTTGCAATCGTTTTTGATGAAAAAATAGGATAATTTTCACGAAAAAGATGCCCGAGAATGATGTCTTAAATTTTTGTATATTCTAGAATAAAATTGTGAAAAGTAGCGAATAAATAAGATGTAGGAATGAATAAGTTTGGGTATTTGACAAATATTTGTCAACATACTGGCAACCAGGAGCATGGCGAAGTGTACTTCGTTGAAAAACTACGATTTCTTTGCTATCGTAGAAGACGAGTTCGCAAGTGCGAATGGAATATCTAACTACATATTTATTCGGAGGGATATAACAATGGCAGAACGTATGGTAGGCAAACAAGCACCAAACTTCACAATGGAAGCAGTACTTCCAGACAAAACTTTTGGTAAAGTATCTTTAGAAGAAATTAAAGCACAAGACAAATGGACTGTACTTTTCTTCTATCCAATGGACTTCACTTTCGTATGTCCAACAGAAATTACGGCAATGAGCGATCGTTATGATGAGTTCGAAGACTTAGACGCAGAAATAATCGGTGTATCTACGGATACAATCCATACGCATTTAGCTTGGATTAACACTGACCGCACTCAAAATGGCCTTGGCGATTTAAAATACCCTTTAGCAGCGGATACAAACCACACAATTTCAAAAGAATATGGTGTGTTAATTGAAGAAGAAGGTATCGCATTACGTGGTTTATTTATCATCGACCCAGCTGGCGAACTAAAATACCAAACAGTATTCGATAATAACATCGGTCGTGACGTAGATGAAACTTTACGTGTACTTCAAGCTTTACAAACTGGTGGTCTTTGCCCAGCAAACTGGCGTCCAGGTCAAGCAACTCTTTAATCTTAAAATGAATAGTACGTCCCCACGACATAGTTTGTGGGGATATTTATTCTTTATTTAGCAGAGAGCCCATCTCTTTGGAAGCATCGAGGGTTTCTACTGTACAGAGGGAATCTAATGAATCCCTAGTGAATAAAGTTAAGCCTCCGGCGGATGTCGTGTATTTTTTAGAATGTATCGAGCAAGTTCGATAAAAATTCGGACGCAATTACGCCGAGACCGTAATGGATACAATAGGGGAGGATTTTTGATGAAACTTCGAGAACAAATGCCTGAACTTGCAGGCGCAACAACTTGGTTAAATGGTGAAGTGACAAAAGCAGATTTAGTAGGCGAAAAACCAACATTAATTCACTTTTGGTCCGTAAGCTGTCATTTATGTAAAGAAGCTATGCCAGACGTGAACAATTTCCGTGATCAGTACAAAGATGAACTAAATGTTGTTGCTGTGCATATGCCACGGTCTGAAGCAGATACAGATTTAGAGATAATTAAAGCCGTAGCTGCTGAACATGACATCGTGCAACCAATCTTTGTAGATAGCGAAATGAAGCTAACAGATGCATTCCAAAACCAATACGTACCAGCGTATTTCGTTTTCGATAAAGACGGTCAGCTTCGTCATATGCAGGCTGGTGGAAGCGGTATGAAAATGCTAGAAAAACGTGTAAATCGTGTGCTAGATGAAATGCGTAACGCTTAAGTATAATATTTATGAAGGCGGGGATATTTTAAATCCTCGTCTTTTTTTAAAAGAAAAAATGACACGTTATACGATTGATGGAATTTAGCCGTCCATACGCACGATAAATGTTTGGCCAATTCTTTATTTAAAAGTAATGACCTAACAAGATTATCGAAAATAATAGCTAGTATACTTAGAGTGACGAATAGTCTCCTGTTTTGACGATACATATGACAAAGAATAAGTTAAACTAAAAGTAATTGTAGTTTTCGGAGGGATTTTTAATGATGAAAAAAGAGTTTGCTGTCATTGGACTGGGACGTTTCGGTGGTAGCATTGTTCGTGAATTAATGAGTCAGGGTGCACAAGTAATGGCGATTGACAACTCCTCAGAGCGTGTGGATGAATTCGCTGCGATTGCCACTCAAGCAGTCATTGCGGATTCAACAGATGAATCCGTACTAAATTCATTAGGCATTCGTAATTTTGAGCATGTCATCGTGGCCATTGGCGAGGATATTCAAGCAAGTATCTTGACGACCATTATTTTAAAAGAGCTAGGTGTAGAACAAATTACAGTGAAAGCTCAAAATGACTATCATGAAAAAGTACTGCGTAAAATTGGCGCTGACTTTGTCGTCCACCCTGAGCGCGACATGGGTATTCGTATTGCCAATAACATGTTATCAAATACAGTGCTCGATTATTTGGAGTTATCCGATGAGCATTCCATAATGGAGTTAAAAGCAAATGATGCCATTGCAGGCTACTCCATTATGGACCTTGATATTCGTGCAAAGTATGGCATTAACATAGTTGGTATTAAACGTGGTACAGATATTATTGTTTCACCACAAGCGAGCGATAAAATTTTGTTAGGAGACATCATGCTTCTAATAGGTGCAGATGTCGATATAAATCGTTTTGTGAAAAAAGCGATGAGAGATTAAAAAGAAGGTGGGGGCTTTGTGTTAGGAACCCCGTTATAAGTAAGAGGTAAAAAAAGCATTCATCCACTTGAATACTATGGAAAATAAAAAGGGTAGTGAAACAGCATAATGCTGTTTTCACTACCCTTTCCTATTAGGATACAATCGTTGCTTTACCTTGTAATGCACGTTCTTGCATGTCTAGGTCAAATTCTTTTTCAGACTTTGATACGACAACGCAAGCGACCCCGTTACCAATTAAATTTGTTACGGCACGTGCCTCTGACATGAAACGGTCGACCCCAATTAATAGTGCAATTCCTTCAACTGGAATCATTGGAAAGGCTGCTAGTGTCGCTGCTAATGTGATAAAGCCAGAGCCAGTCACACCAGCTGCTCCTTTAGATGTAATCATTAAAATCCCAAGTAGTGTAATGATTTGAATCCAAGTCAAGTCCATTCCATAGGCTTGTGCAATAAATAATGCTGCCATAGAAAGGTAAATTGAAGTTCCATCTAGGTTGAAGGAGTATCCTGTAGGTACAACTAAACCAACAACTTGCTTTGAACAACCGAAATTCTCTAATTTACGCATCATAGACGGTAAAGCCGATTCAGATGAAGATGTACCGATTACTAAGAAAATCTCATCTTTAATGTAGGCAATAAATTTAAAAATGTTAAAGCCAAAAAATTTCGCAATTGATCCCAAAATTAATACGACAAATAAGAACATTGTAATATATACCGCTGCCATTAATAAACCTAAGTTTCCTAATGATTTTAAACCGAAATTACCAATTGTATAGGCCATCGCGCCAAATGCACCGATTGGTGATATTTTCATAACCATACTTACGATTTTGAAGAAAATTTCTGCCACTTGTTCAAAAAATGTAATGACAGGTTTAGCAGGTGCTCCAATTGATGCGGCTGCTAAACCAAACAAGATTGCTGAGAATAATACTGGTAGAAGTTGTCCAGTTGCTAATGCTCCTACTACGTTTTCAGGAATGATGCTATAAATGAAAGCACCTAAGCCTTGTTCAGATTCTGCTGCTGCTGTTGTATATTTTGAAATATCAGCATCGGCAGCGCCTGATGTATCTAAACCAGTACCAGGGCTAACAATTAATGCAACCGCAATACCAATTGCTAAAGCAATCGTCGACACGATTTCGAAATAAAGTAATGCCTTTCCGCCGATTTTTCCGACCTTTTTCATATCGCCCATGCTACCAATGCCAATAACAACTGTTAAGAATATAATTGGTGCGATTAACATTTTAATAAGCTTGATGAATAAGTCTGCCAAGATTTTAAGACTTGCGCCAAATTCAGGGAAAATGGCGCCAACAATAATCCCTAAAATAATAGCGACAATAACTTGAACAGTCAAATTTTTCAGTAATTTCATTTTATGCTACCTCATTTCTAAATTTTCTCTTTGTTATCGTTTTCACTAACAACATCATATCGAATACTTTTTGAAAAATGAGATTTAGAAAATAAGAAACATAACGTTCATTAAGTACATTAATCAACAACATACTAGAAACCTAGTATTTTCAACTGTTTAAACTGTTATGGTACGCTTGAAGTACTTTTGTATTGTTATAATACAAAAATATTTAGTACTCAATAGAGTTAGTTTTATATTAAAATTTTGTAATATTGTTCATAAAGTTCATAAGAAGCTACTGATTGTGAGGCGTAAAAGTGTTGTCAAAAGAATTTTTTGACGATAATCTTAAAAGCATAGAACGACCGTTTGTATCATTGTGTAGTTGCAAAACGAAAGGAATGAATAGCCAAATGATGAAAATGCCCGTGAACGGCAAAATACTGTTAGTGACATTTTTAATCATTGTGTTCTCCTTTTTACTTGGCGGCATTTTTGTACTTGGTAATTTACTAGCCGAGCAAGAAAAGGATTTTGGACAGCGTGCAATGCTCGTTGCGCGAACGGTATCAAATATGCCAGAGCTAAGTATGCACTTGAAAAATGACAATATTTCAGAAGCAGCGAAAAATGTCAATGCAATTGTAGATGGCATTCGTGTTATTAATAAGGCAGAGTACATTGTTGTGATGAACATGGATCGGGTTAAGCTTTCGCATCCAGTGAGTAAGGAGTTAGGTATGCGCAGTGAATCATGGGATCTCAATGCAGCATTCAGTGAGCATTTTTATGTTTCAAAGGCACGTGGTGAAGCTGGTGTGATGATTCGTGCTTTTGTACCTGTAGTAGATGACGCCAAAGAACAGGTGGGTATTGTCGTTGTCGGTTATCCATTGCCCACATTCATAAAAATGCTACAAAATTATGAGCGTGAAATCCTTATTACCGTTTTACTATCACTTGTTTTTAGTATTTGGGGCGCATATACACTCGGACGACACATAAAAAAACAAATGTTTGGACTTGAACCTCATGAGATTGCGAAGATGTATGTAGAGCGAACAGAAACCTTTAATGCTATGCATGAGGGTATTATTGCAGTTGATAAGGAAATGAATATTACAATTTTTAACGAAAAAGCTGCTGCTATTTTAGGGGTAGCTAAAAAAACGGAGGTTTGTATTGGCAAAAAGATATACGATGTTTTGCCTGATACTCGTCTCCCTGAAATTGTAGAAACAGCATCGCCTGTTTATAACCAAGAGCTATACATTAACCATCATAGTATTTTGAGCAATCGCGTACCAATTATAGTAAATGGTGAGTTAGTTGGTGCGGTGGCAATGTTTAAGGATTTAACAGCAGTGAAAAAACTCGCTGAAGAAGTAACAGGGGTAAAAGCATTTGTACAGGCACTTCGTGTACAAACACATGAACATAAAAATAAACTCCATACCATTGCTGGGTTATTGCAGTTAGGCCATACGAAGCAGGCACTAGAATACGTAACAACTGCAACTGAAAACGAGGCCTCTTTAACGAAATTTTTTAATGAACGTTTTCATAATGAAAACATTTCAGGGCTATTGTTGAGTAAAATCAGTTACGGCAAAGAATTAGGTATTCAAGTAGAAATTGATCGCAAAAGCCATTTTAAAAGCTTTCCACCTCTTTTAGACCATCATGATTTTGTTGTGTTGTTTGGCAATTTAATCGAAAATGCCTTTGAAGCATTAAATATTCTATCTAAAGACGATAAATATGTATCTATTTCTGTTGATGAGCATGACGGTATGTTAGCGATTGCTGTATCAGATAATGGTATTGGTATGACGGAAGATGTACAAACTCGTATGTTTGAAAATGGATTTTCAACAAAAGCAAGTGAAAATCGTGGTATTGGCTTACATTTAATTTATGAAATTGTGAATAAGGGCAACGGAGAAATTGAAGTGAAGAGCGAGTATATGAAAGGGACAAGTTTTTTAATTTTATTTGAGTTAGGAGGAAAATAGATGGATATAATTCACGTGTTACTGATAGAAGACGATCCGATGGTACGAGAAGTGAATAGGCAATTCATCGAACAAATCGAAGGATTTTCGCTAGTTGGCTATGCAGGCAACGGTATTGAAGGAATTGACAAAATTAAAGAATTAAAACCTGAGCTTGTTTTTATGGATATTTTTATGCCCGAGCAGGATGGTATCATAACATTAGGGAAAATTCGTGAGGAGCATCTTGCAGTCGACGTCATCGCTGTGACGGCAGCAAATGATATGTCAACAGTACAACGAATTTTGCATTTAGGTGTCTATGATTATATAATGAAGCCCTTTACATTTGAACGCATTGAGCAAACGTTAAAAAATTATCAAGCGTATAAAGTGAAAATAACAAGCATGCAAGATTTAACGCAACATGATGTCGATCATCTGATGCAACAGCGTATCCCTGAGCGAACATCCGCCCCACAAGTGAATCAGACAATAGAGATTGATGAGTTACCGAAGGGCTTTAACCGTGCTACGCTAGATAAAGTACTTGCGTATATTCAGGGAAGCAAAGAGGCGGTATCGGCGGAGGAAGTATCAACCTATATTGGTACAGCGCGTGTTACAGCTCGGCGCTATCTAGACTTTTTAGAAAAGCAGAATCTGCTAAAGGTTGATATTCAGTATGGAAGTGTCGGACGTCCTATTCATCGTTATTATATCTAAAACAAAAAAGCTTGAACTGCTCCCTAAAAATAAAATGGATGTGCCATTTAGGTGGTAATTAAAGACTTCGGTATGCGCTGGAGTCATTTTTTCTAGTGTCTATTATAGTTATGATAGTGTTAAACTTATCGGTCTATCATCTTGGTTAGTAGTCACTTGATAGCAGCAACTCCGACAGCAAATAGAGCACTCAGTACGAAAGGAGACTTAATTATGCTAATTAGAGAAGCGAGACGAGAAGATGCTGAAGGAATAATTGCTGTGATGAGAAATGCGGAAGAGTCTAATTTCATGTTATTCGGTCCTGGTGAACGCAAGCTAGAACCCAAACAATTTGCAATATTCATTGATAAAATTTGTAATAAGTTCCATTCGGCATTATTCATTGCTGAAATAGAACATAAAATTGTTGGTTATTTAATTGTTCAAGGAGATACTCCTTCTAGAATAGCCCATCGAGCTTATATTGTAATTGGTATCCACAGTGATTTTAGAGGTAGAGGAATAGGTACAGCATTATTTAGCAAATTAGATGACTGGGCAAAAGACAAAGGCATACATCGTCTGGAACTTACAGTTATGGTGGATAATACGGTAGGTGTTGCATTATATAAAAAAATGGGCTTTGAGATAGAAGGGACAAAGCGACATTCCTTATGTGTCAATGGTAGCTATGTGGATGAATATTATATGTCAAAGCTACTGTAAACTAAAAGTAATGCCATTATAACAAAATATGTATTTTTTGCATTGAGAAATTGCCCCATCGAGCTCTGTAGGTACAGACTTTCTGGGGCAATCTTTTATTCGCGATTTAATAACGCTTATCTGTTGCAGATGTATTTTTTGTTTTTGTTTTATTTTTCTCATCCTTAACCTTGTCATTTAATTCTTCAACAGGTATCGGATCCACCGTTTTCATATCTTCATGCTTGTCGAAAATACTTTCTTTATCTGTATCTAATACATCTGGATTGTTAGTACGGCGTGTATTGGCTTGTTTCTTCTCATCCATTTTTTCTCACCTCTTACCTATATCATTCACTCATTTAATAGAGTTTAAACATGCTAGATTAGGTAAATGACCATAAAAAGTGAATCCCTTTTTAGTCGTTTGTATGTTTTGTAGAAGGTGCGCCAGCTGCTAGTAATGCCTTACTACCAAGTAAGAAAAATCCTAGGATAAATAATAGGGCACCCGTTCCTATAAGCAACCATTCAATAGCAATTACATCAGCGATAGGTCCAAAAATCAGCATTCCTAATGGCATCATGGATGCTGAAATCATACCAAGCACACCAAAAACTCTGCCTAAATAATCCCCTTCCACCTTCTCTTGCAGTAAAACTGTGGCAGGGATATTGAATACAGGCATGGATATCCCTGTAATCGCCATGAAGGCAAGGTACAATGAAAAGACTGGCATAATACCAAGTACAACAGTACAGGCACCAAATAATAATGTCGCAAGTGTCATAGTATGCACTTTGTTTTTAAAGCCACCCCATGAAGCCATCAATATCCCACCAATTAACATACCCAAGGCAAATGTAATTTCGATAGCTGTTAGGCGCCAAACATCATTACCGAAGCTTCGTGTCACCTGTAATGGAGTTAAGAACGCGGCAGGTGCAGCTAGTATCATAAAGAATGCAAAAAAGATAAAAAACCTTTTCAAGAAATTATGTTCTTTAATGTACGTAAATCCTTGTTTCATATCAGTAAAATAGCCTGTAGTTTGCTTTTGAGCGGCTTTGGCATGTATAGGAACATGCAAAAATACCAGTAGTGTACTAATTGCAATTGCGGCTGTAATGACATCGATAAAGAAAATCGATTCCAACGAAGCTTGTGTCAATAATGCGCCACTAGCCATTGGAGAGATAATCATCACAAAAGCCTGAATACTGCCGTTTGTACCATTTACTTTCATTAGTTTATCTTCAGGAACAATTTGTGGAAGAATTGCACCGACTGCAGGTGTTTGAATGCCAGCACCTATTGCGCGAATGGCAGATATGGCAAATAGCAACCAAAGTGAGTCATGGCCCAGTAAAAATAAAATTGCTAAAATAAGTGTGGAGAGGGCAATCATGCCATCAGCCAGAATTATTAACCATTTGCGATTATAACGATCGGCCCAAACACCAGCAATCGGTGATAGGAAGAATGTAGGTAAGAAACCGCAAATAATAGAGATTGTCATCATGACACCTGATTGTGTGCTTAACGTGATGTACCACGTGATGGCATATTGTACGAGTGAGGAACCAAAAAGGGAGATGGTTTGGCTACCTAAGAAAAGGATAATATTCCTTCTCCAATTTTCCATTGCATTTGTTTGCGTCATTCAAAAATCATTCCTTTCAGTTAAATAAAAAAACACAGGGTATCTGCCTGTGCTGAGAATAAGAGGGAGGTCTAAAGTCTTGAAAGAGGCTCATTATATTTTGGGAAAAAATATTAGATAACTTCTAAATAATCGGCACTCAAATAAAAAAATTATACCTGAAATCATTTCATTGAACCTTTCCTCTCCATGTCGTTCAATCAAAAATAGCCAGATTAATTTTCCCGCATTAATTACCAATCAGTGGGAGATGAAGAAAACCCCACTGATTGTATAAATAGCCATTTTAAATTTAGAGACAACAAAAAGAGGGCGACTAGCCCTCTTTTTACATAAACGTAAAACGAAGATTTTCCTAAAATAGGCAGACCAATACCAATCCCATTTACTCTGCACAGCAGGCAAAGCTTTGAACGTATTCAATTAACGGTTCAAATTATGGAATCGAAATCTACCTGGCATCTAGGGAAACCTCCATTTCTTAAAAGTTATGTTAATAGTAGCATGGTCTGTTATTGTTGGCAAATAAAAATAAAAGCATGTTCCAGCATGTATTGGACACCATTGAGGATTATATAGATGGTAGATTTTACGCAGGTTCTAAATTTGTCCAATAATACGAGGAAGTTGGTTGTGGTTTTTCTTATATTGGAGAAATTGTTTGGTTGGCGATTTGATGATAAGTAAAAATGAGGTCGTTCCATTAACGGAATGACCTCATTTACATGTTCATCATCTAGATTTTAATGATTAATTTTCTTCAATATCTTTACGATTTTTCTTTAACATTTTTGATAGCAGTTCATATACGATTGGTACAACTACTAATGTTAGTAATGTTGAAGATAATAAACCGCCGATTACAGTGATGGCAAGGTCTTTGGAAATCAGACCACTCCCGCCGCTACCGAATGCCATTGGTAGCATTGCGCCGATTGTAGCAATGGCAGTCATTAAGATTGGGCGTAAACGAGTTGCACCCGCTTCTAAAATTGCTTCACGCATTTGTAGTCCGTCACGTTCCATGTGAATGATACGGTCTACAAGGACAATGGCATTAGTTACGACGATACCAATTAACATTAATAGCCCCATCATAACTGACACGGAAATCGTTTGACCTGTCACATATAGACCAACAAATGCACCAATGACAGCGAATGGTAATGAGAATAGGATGGCAAACGGTGCTAAACCTTCACCAAATGTTACAACAAGAATGAAGTACACAATAGCGATTGCTGCTAGCATAGCGATACCAAGTTGTGTAAATGTTTCTGCCATATCAGCAGCGACACCAGCAACGCCAGTTGTTACACCTTTAGGTAAGTCTAATTCATCGATTTTTTTATCAGCTGCAGATGATGCTTTTGAAATATCATCGCCGATAATGGTACCTGAAACCGTTGCAAAGTATTCACCTTTCGAACGAGATAATGAATTTAGTGTAGTACCCTCTTCTACTTCCACTAATTCACCGATTGTCATTGTTGTACCTAAAGCAGTTTTAATTTCAGTTGCTAAGACATCATCCAATGATAATGCTGCTGCTTTTGCTTCGCGTTGCACGATTACATTAATGTCTTGACCATCGTGCTCAACCGTTGTTAAAACTTCTTGCGACGACGTAGTATTTAAAGCCATTACAATTTGTGCAGTTGTTAAACCATATTGTAAGACATTTTTCTGATCTACTTTTAATACGTGCTCTATATATGGATCTTCGTTATCAGATTTAATATCTTCTAAACCGTCCACATCTTTTAGTGCGCCTTCTACTTGTTTTACTGCTTCACGAAGATTATCTAGATTTTCACTATATAATGTGTAGCTGACTTCGTTTGAAGACATAGACATAGATGAGAAGTTTTGTGTTTTCCATTCACCGGACTGACCGATGTTAAATATATAATCTTCAACGTCTTCACGTGCACCAGGGAAATCTTTCATATCTGGATCGAAGATTAGGTACATTAAGGCACCGCCAGCACCGCCACCCATCATCATTGTAGCTGGATCTGCGTTTGTAGCATCAGTAATGGACACCTGTAAGATATCAATATCTTTACGTTTCATTAATTCTTTTTCTACTGCGGCAACATTGGCTTCTGTCTTATCCATAAGCTCACCCGTAGCAGGAGTATACGTTAAATACATAACCTTTTCTTCCTGAGAACCCATAAAGCTAAAGCCGATTAATGGCGTTAAAGCAAGAGAACCAACAAGCATTACAACCGCAATAGCCGAAGTAATGAATTTATGATTTAAAGCTTTTTCTAATATACCTCTATACCAAGTAGCTAGTTTACCTACCTCTTGATGCTGGCTTTCTTTTTTCTCACCGTATAATTTCTTACGGAATAGGAAATGAGATAGCGCTGGTACGATTGTAATTGCAACTAATAATGATGCCCCTAAAGCAAATGACATTGTTAAAGCGAACGGCATAAATAATTCACCAACCATACCACCTACAAAAATAAGGGGAGCAAATACTGCAACTGTTACTAATGTAGAAGAAAGGATTGGTTTGAACATTTCAATTGTCGCTTCACGAATAAGTGCGCGACCAGTCATTTTTTCTTGCTTTAAATGGATGCGTCGATAAATATTTTCTACAACAACGATGGAGTCATCGATTACACGACCAATGGCAACTGTAATTGCACCGAGTGTCATAATATTTAACGTAATATCCATCCAGTTCAGTAATAGTAATGCCATAAACACAGAAACTGGGATAGAGATAATAGAAATGATGGTTGATTTGAAATCACGTAAGAATAGTAAAATGATCAGTACGGCAATGGCACCACCGAACACCGCTTTTTCGATCATTGTGAACACTGAATCTTCAATCGGAGCACCTTGGTCCAGTGAGATGTCAATGTTTAAACCATCAATCGCTTTTTCTTCATCTTTAATAAGATCTTTTACTGCATTTACAACTGTTACGGTATTGGCATCTTGACCTTTTACGATTTGAATCGCGATGGCATCTTTACCGTTTGTACGTGAAACAGATTGTACTTTACCTTCGACTTCAATCGTGGCAATATCACCTAAACGAACGAATGGGGAAGGTTGTGTAGCTGAAGGTGTTACAGGGATTAATAACTCTTTTAATTCTTCTACTGATTTGACTTTACCATCTACAGAAACGGCCTGTTCACCAACAGTAAACTCATATAAACCAAGTGATAATGCCATGTCACTTGCTTGAATCATTTGCTTTACAGAATCCTCTGTAAGGCCAAGTGCAGCCATTTTTTCTTCATCGTATTTAAATGATACTTGCTCAATGTGCTGTCCTGTAATGGTTGCTGAAGCAACACCATCAATTTTTTCGATTTTAGGAAGTAGAATATCTTCTACGGTTGATGTAAGTTCAACGATATCTTCATCAGAGCTACTTGCTGATAAAGCGATAACTGGCATCATGTTCATACTAATGGCCATAATAGTAGGCTCTTGTGCACCTTCAGGTAGTGTCACATTATCTAAAGCCGATTCTAACTGACGTTTTTTCTCATCCATATCGATGCCGTAGTCATACTCAACTTGTACTTGTGCAACGTTTGATGAGGAGGTTGAGTAAACTGCCTTTACATCTTCTAAACTTTCAATGGATTTTTCAAATGGTATGGACAGGTCGTTCATGACTTGTTCCGGAGTTGCACCAGGATAAACGCCCATAACAATTAAGTATGGAATCGAAATATCAGGAATGGACTCCATTTTCATACGTGTGCCTGAATAAATACCTGAGACAGTGATGATAATTGTTAATAACCATACTGCGAGTTTGTTTTTTAATACGAAATTAACTAAACCTTTCACTTTCACACCTACCCTTTATTGACTTACTAGATTCAATTATTTATAATAATGACTACTCGGTCATTTGTCAATGAAATACGCTAGGAGAGAATTAAAAATATGTTAAAAAAGCAACTTATTATGGAGAAGGCATTGGAGCTATTTTCTGAACAAGGCTTTGAAGCTACATCTGTTCAGCAAATAACGGAACGTTGTGGGATTTCAAAAGGTGCATTTTATTTGTCCTTCAAAACAAAAGATGAACTTGTTTTCTCGATGGTGGACTACTTTTTACAGCAGTTTATTACCGATGTTGACCAAGTAGTCAGAAGTTCGCTCAGTAAAGATATTTTACTAGTTGAATTCTATAAAAGTATTTTTCAAGCGTTCAAAAAGCATTCTGCATCTGCTCGCGTTTTTTTTAATGAAAAAGTATTTGTTAAAAAGAAAGAATTATTTCATAAAGTGAATGCTTACGAATTGGATATGTCAAAGTCAATTGTCTACATGCTTGAACAACTATATGGTGAAGCACTACAAAAAAATAAATATGATGTGATGTATTGTATAAAAGGGTTCATGAAAAGCTATGCACAACTTTTTCTTTTCTCTAATCTTCCGCTAGACTTGGACCAATTAGCTAGATCCTTAGCGGAAAAGACGGATATTATAGCGCGTCATACAACAATCCCTTTTATTACAGAAGAGCTCATTCAGTTGGTATCTAAACCTTGTGATCAGGAGTTCATTACAAAGGAGTCATTGTTGCATTTAATTGAACAGAGTATAGAAATGTTAGAAGAATCTCTTGAACGTGAATCACTTGAGCTATTAAAAGAACAAGTAGAGCAGACAACATACAGCACACCAATAATTAAAGGGTTGATTGAAAATATCCGGTTAAGGCAAGATTGTCAATGGGTTGCTTATGTAATAAATAAATATTTTAAGTTTTAAACATGGGATAGAGTTGTTCACAGGACATGGTGGACAATTCTTTTTTTTGTATGGACAATTAATTTGAAGTATTCACAGCTTTTTAGGAATGGGGATACATTTAACATAAAAATGTTTAGCTTTGATGTGGTGTTACTATATACGTTAAATAACAAAAGAGGTTCCGAAATTCACGAAAGAAACAAAATTTTTTCCTAAAATGTGACTTGCAACATCACAGTGAACAATGTCAGTATGCTATCGCTAGTGATTGTTATCGTAGATTGTCATGTCGTTAAGCGCTACTGCCAGCGGACAGCGTGTATACACAGGTTGTATTCAGAAATAAGAAAAAAGCCTGTAGACAAACTCGAAATTGTCCGAGTTTGTCTACAGGCAGAGGCTACGTTTATTTTGCGTAGCTTATTAGCACAATAGATTACACTTCCATAATGATTGGTAAAATCATTGGTCGACGCTTTGTTTTTTCGAATAGATAAGGTCCTAAAACGTCTGTAATATCATTTTTCAGCTCAGTCCATTGTGGCGTTTTACCTTGAATCGATTCATTAAGATGGCGATTTAGCATTTTTTGCGCTTCATTAATCATCGTACCTGATTCACGCATGTAAACAAAACCTCGTGAAATAATATCAGGACCAGAAACGATTTTTTGATGTTCCATATCAACACTTACAACAACAATTACTAAGCCTTCTTCTGAAAGAATTCGTCGATCGCGTAGCACGATATTGCCGATATCTCCAATACCATTGCCGTCAATATAAACATCGCCAGAAGGGATGCGACCAGCTACATGTGCTTCGTTAGCACTTAGCGCGAGGACATCACCGTTTTCCATAACGAATGTATTTTCAAGCGGTACATCACAGTTTTCAGCTAAATGTGTATGCATTTTTAACATACGGAATTCACCGTGTATCGGCATAAAGAACTTAGGTTTCATTAAACGTAACATCAGTTTTTGTTCTTCTTGAGAACCGTGTCCAGATGTATGAATATTATTTAGTGCACCATGAATAACTTCAGCACCAGCACGGAAAAGTAAATTAATGATTCTATTGACACTTACCGTATTACCTGGCACTGGAGAAGATGAGAATATCACTGTATCGCCTGGTTGAATCTGAATTTGACGATGCGTACCATTAGCAATACGAGAGAGGGCAGCCATTGGTTCCCCCTGAGAGCCTGTACATAAAATCATGACTTCATTTGCCGGTAGGCGATTAATGCTTTGGGCATCGATAAATGTGTCCTTAGGCGCATTAATATAGCCTAATTCACGACCAATTGTAATGGCATTATCCATAGAACGACCAAAGACAGCGATTTTTCTTCCGTATTTTATTGCAGCATCAGTCGCTTGTTGTAAACGGTGAATGTTGGATGCAAATGTTGCGAAAATTATACGGCTATCAACCTTACGGAAGATTTCGTCGATACTTTTCCCAACTGTACGTTCAGACATTGTGAAGTTAGGTTTTTCAGCATTTGTACTATCAGATAGTAAGCAAAGTACACCATCACGCCCAATTTCAGCCATTTTTGTTAAGTTGGCAGGCTCACCTACTGGCGTAAAGTCGAATTTAAAGTCACCTGTATGCACGATGTTGCCAGGTGGTGTTTTTACGACAATACCATATGCATCTGGAATACTATGCGTTGTTCTAAAGAAGCTAACCGATGTTTTTCGGAATTTAATAACATCTTCTTCTTTAATTTCAATCAGTTTTGTAGTACGTAGTAAGCCGTGTTCTTCAAGTTTGTTGCGTAATAAGCCAAGTGCAAGCTTACCACCGTAAACAGGAACATTTACCTGACGTAGTAAGTACGGAATACCACCAATGTGATCTTCGTGTCCATGCGTAATAAATAACCCTTTAATCTTATCGACGTTACGCACTAAATAGGTATAATCTGGAATAACATAGTCAATGCCGAGTAGATCGTCTTCAGGGAATTTAATACCAGCATCAATCAAGATCATTTCATCTTGAAATTGAACGCCGTAAGTGTTTTTGCCGATTTCGCCCAGTCCGCCGAGCGCGAAAACAGCTGCTTGGTCATTTTTAACAAACTTCATGTTTGTTAAATTTCCTCCAAGATGAAGTTCGGACTAGCTTGTTCATAGGCTAAATAATTACCTTCAAGCAGTTGAACGAACTCAATGTTGTAATGTCGGTCTTGTAACTTTTGACGTACTTCACGTTCTGAAGCAGCTTCAAGGTAAAGACTTTTAGTGTTTTCGCGAACTGGAATCTCATTTGCATTTTCTTGATAATAAACTTTGTAAATCATAGTTTGCTCTCCTTTGATTGCGTACATTATTATTGCACCTTTGTCTATTACCACACACGTACTACAAGAAAAAACCGCAAATTTCTAGTATACTAATAAAGAAATGGGCGTTTGACTTTCTTGTACCTCAGAACTTCAATCTTGCACTATTCATGAAAAGCAATGAGACAGTGGTTGCGCATAGCCAAATTAATGCATTTCCTTTATATTATCACGCAGCTACTTTAAAATAAAGAAAAGCCCTTCAAATAATGAAGGGCAAATGTTAGGCAATTGATTTTTTTCCGAGTAGGCCGCGAAGTTGCTTCAACAATTTTTGCTTTAGTTTCTTCAGCATGGCACATCACTCCTTAGGATCATTATAATTAAAAACGTTGCTTGTGTAAAGTAGTTAACCTTTGCATGATACATAAGGAAAGGAATTATATAATGAAAAAAATATTATTTTTTGACGTAGATGGTACGCTTTACAACAGTGAAAAATTATTGCCGGCTTCTGCGAAAGAAGCGTTATTGGAAGCGCGTCGTAAAGGATATGAGATTGCCATTGCGACTGGACGTGCACCATTTATGATTCAATCTTTGCTAGAAGAACTTGATATTCATACATATGTGACTTTTAACGGACAGTATGTTGTCTATCAAGGTGAGGTTGTCTATGCAAATGGTATTGAGAAAGAAGAGCTTGCGAATATTATTGCCTTTGGTGAAGCACGCAATGAACCTGTTGTTTTTTTAGATGACAAGCAGATGATTGCATCAGTTGGGAATAATGACATGGTAGCGGAGAGCTTACATACATTAAAATATCCGTATCCAGCATTAGACTCATCTTATTATATGCAGCACAACGTATATCAAACACTCATTTTTATGGAAGAAAAAGATGAACCTTTGTATTGTGAGACATTCCCCAATGTACAATTTGTACGCTGGCATCAATATTCTTGTGATATTTTGCCAAAAGGTGGATCAAAAGCTGCTGGAATTGCCAAGTTACTCACGAAGATGGGGCTAACATTAGATGATGCCATCGCTTTTGGAGATGGCATAAATGATATAGAGATGCTACAGGCTGTCGGTACGAGTATAGCAATGGGGAATGGTCATGAAAAAGCAAAGGCTGTGGCAACACATATTGCCGAGCATGTGGATGAAGATGGCCTTGCAAAAATGATGCGACTGTTAAAAATAATTTAAATGATCGGCTTCTTCACTTTTTCCATGACCTACTCGACAAGTGGTTGAAACATACGACTATCATGAACATTTCTGGGTGTGACAATTGCCCCTAAGACAAAACCAAAACAATCAGCGGCTACAAGAAACGACTACGCAAACTGCTTTGTCCGTTCATTTTTTACATAGTAGCCACTCTCAGGCACGATGTGGTCAATTGTCAGCATATCTAATTGATGTCGTTCATTATTTTTATTTGTCGTCCTCCTATCCATCACCTCATTCATTTAGAGACGACCACTAGTTGATTGGAGCGTAGGCGGCGACTTCTGCGGGAATAGCATGAGTTGAAGGCCCCGCAGGAGCGTAGCGACGAGGAGACTGAAGCCGTGCCTGCGAAAAGCGTCCGCCGTAAAGGAAATCAACGAGTTCATATACTATGGAGGTTGGTGATCCCACTTCAGATATACTTGAAGCACTAAATGCAGGTGTGTGGTCTGTAGGTGTCATTATCGGAAGCTCGGAAATGGGTTTGTCTGAACAGGAGTTTATGGCTTTATCTAATGAGGAGCAACAGCGCGTCATTGAAAAAACAAAGCACATTTTTGACGAAACGGGCGCACATTATACCAT
The DNA here is from genome assembly GCF_000392615.1 of Lysinibacillus sphaericus OT4b.31. Classification (GTDB taxonomy): domain Bacteria; phylum Bacillota; class Bacilli; order Bacillales_A; family Planococcaceae; genus Lysinibacillus; species Lysinibacillus sphaericus_B. The sequence goes on from NZ_KB933398.1 coordinate 1,418,633, forward strand.
CCAAACGATGCAGGAACTTCCCGGCATTGATAGAAAAAATTAATGAACGCTTAGAAAAAGGGTTAGTACAGTCATAAATTAACATGAGAATGAAAAAGTCTTCCCAGGTTGCGTAGTGTCTACCGCACTGACCTAAAAAATTGAGACAAATAAAAACACCTTTCGTTGAAAAACGGGTATTGTACCTTATCAAATCAACGTGGAGGTGTTTTTCTATGAGGACAAGAGTTAGTTATCCAGTAGAAGTGAAAATGAAAGCAATTGAAATGAGATTAGCAGGGATTCCTGTAAAACAAGTACTAGAGGAGCTAAATATTCGTAACCATTCTCAGTTAAAAACATGGATGAAATGGTACAGGAATGGTGAATTACATCGTCTTGAACAACCTGTAGGAAAACAATATACCTTTGGCAAAGGACCTGAATATGAAAGTGAAACCGCTAAGTTACAAGCAGAGAATCGTTATTTAAAGCAACAAATTGAAGTTTTAAAAAAGTACGCAGAGTTGGAGTGGAAGTGGTCCCAAAAGTTGTAGTTGCGCTAGTAGAGGAGCTAAAAGAAATTATGCCGATTGGTGAAATTTGCCGTCATTTAGGTGTAGCCCGTTCATCGTATTATCGCTGGAAGGCCAATAGAAACAAATTAACTCAAAAGGAT
>NZ_KB933398.1:1419390-1712081 GCF_000392615.1 Lysinibacillus sphaericus OT4b.31
TTTTAGCCTTCGTTCCCATAAAAGCTCAGTCCAGTATCTCGGTTCGCTTGCTTTTCCCGCTAGAGTCGCCGCCTTACACTCCTAAATATACGTGTTTCTTTATAGAATAACTATTTATGAAATTCATTCATCTAATTAAACTTAAAATTATTTTTGTTGCTATTAGATTGTCATGAACTAGGGTATTCTACTAGTGATAATTATCTAGGGAAACGTTATATTAGTGCGCTTACAAAAAGTTGTTGTAATACAGCTATTGATTGCAAATGATACAGTATAGGACAGAGCGGACAACTCTTTATTTTAAGGGAAATCTTCGTTTATAGCTGGAATATATGATTGACCGACGATATTTTATTCAGTATACTGAGTCCTAAGGATAAGTTGTACTAGTTAAAAAGTGATTTATTTTAATACAGTTGAAAGGGAGATGTGACAAATGGGTAACAAAAACAATAATATTTTTGATCCAAAACAAACGCTAACTGAAATCGAAGACAAGTTTGAAATGTTCCAAATTCTGAATGAAGAAGGCGAAATTGTTAATGAAGAGGCGGATCCAAAATTAGCAGACGAGGAGCTAGTAGAGTTAATGACGCGTATGGTATATACACGTATTTTAGACCAACGCTCTATCTCACTTAACCGTCAAGGGCGATTAGGCTTCTACGCACCGACTGCTGGTCAAGAAGCGTCACAACTTGCTTCTCATTTTGCCTTAGAAAAAGAAGACTGGATTTTACCAGGTTACCGTGATGTACCACAAATTGTTTGGCATGGTTTACCTTTAGAAAAAGCATTTTTATTCTCACGTGGACACTTTGCAGGGAATCAGGTTCCTGAAGGTGTAAACGTTTTAGCACCACAAATCATTATTGGTGCACAATATATTCAAGCTGCTGGGGTAGCGCTTGGTCTTAAAAAACGCGGTAAAAAAGCCGTTGCTGTAACATATACAGGTGATGGTGGATCATCACAAGGTGATTTCTATGAAGGCATTAACTTCGCTGGCGCATTTAAATCTCCAGCAATTTTCATTGTACAAAACAACCAATACGCAATTTCTACACCTCGTGAATTACAAACTGCAGCAAAAACGATTGCACAGAAAGGTGTAGCGGCTGGTGTGCCAAGTATTTTAGTAGATGGCATGGATGCTCTTGCAGTATATGTAGCTACACGTGATGCACGTGAGCGCGCAGTCAATGGTGAAGGCCCAACATTTATTGAAACAATGTGTTACCGCTATGGTCCACATACAATGGCAGGGGATGATCCAACACGTTACCGTACATCAGATACAGATAGCGAATGGGCACAAAAGGACCCGCTTGTACGTTTCCGTAAATACCTAGAAGCTAAAGGTCTGTGGGATGAGAAAAAAGAAGAGGCTGTCATAGAGCGTGCAAAAGAAGAGATTAAAGAAGCTATTAAAAAAGCTGATGCTGCTCCAAAACAAAAAGTAACAGAGTTAATGGAAAACATGTATAAAGGCGAAATGCCATCGAATTTAAAAGAACAGTATGAAATCTACAAAGAGAAGGAGTCGAAATAACCTATGGCACAAATGACGATGATTCAAGCAATTACAGATGCACTTCGCACAGAATTAAAGAACGATGAAAACGTTCTTGTATTCGGAGAAGATGTGGGTGTCAACGGTGGGGTATTCCGCGCAACTGAAGGCCTACAAAAAGAATTCGGTGTTGACCGAGTATTCGATACACCATTAGCAGAGTCTGGTATTGGTGGCCTAGCGATTGGTCTTTCTCTAGAAGGTTTCCGACCAGTTCCTGAAATTCAATTTTTTGGATTCGTTTATGAAGTAATGGATTCAATTAGTGGTCAATTAGCACGTATGAGCTACCGTAGTGGTGGTGTATACAACGCACCTGTAACAATCCGTTCACCATTTGGTGGTGGCGTACATACGCCAGAAATGCACTCAGATAGCTTAGAGAGCTTAATGACAGCGCAACCAGGATTAACTGTTGTTGTACCATCAACACCATACGATGCAAAAGGCTTACTCATTTCATCTATTCGTAATGATAATCCAGTTATTTTCTTAGAGCATTTAAAATTATATCGTTCGTTCCGTGAAGAGGTACCGGAGGAAGCATACACAATTCCACTAGGAAAAGCGGATGTAAAACGTGAAGGTAAAGATTTAACAATCGTTGCATATGGCCTCATGGTACATGAAAGCTTGAAGGCAGCAGAAGAACTAGAAAAAGAAGGTCACTCTGTCGAAGTTATTGACTTACGTACAATTCAGCCAATTGATATTGAAACAATCATTGCTTCAGTTGAAAAAACAGGTCGTGCAATTGTTGTTCAAGAAGCGCAAAAACAAGCAGGTATTGCTGCGAATGTTGTAGCTGAAATTACAGAGCGTGCAATTTTAAGCTTAGAAGCACCTGTACTTCGTGTAGCAGCACCAGATACTGTGTACCCATTCCCACAAGCAGAAGGTGTTTGGTTACCGAACTATAAAGATGTAATGGAAACAGCGAAAAAAGTTTTAACATTCTAATGTAACCTGCAAATTTGATGAAGAGCAAAGAGAAAGGATGGGTACACATGGCATTTGAATTCAGATTACCAGATATTGGCGAGGGTATTCACGAAGGAGAAATCGTTAAATGGTTCGTTAAAGCTGGGGATACAGTGAAAGAAGACGATATTCTTTGTGAAGTACAAAATGATAAAGCAGTCGTAGAGATTCCATCACCAGTTGAAGGTAAAGTAGAGGAAGTATTAGTAGGAGAAGGTACAGTAGCTGTTGTGGGCGATGTATTAATTCGTTTTGATGCTCCTGGTTACGAAGACTTAAAATTAAAAGGTGACGACCATGCAGAAGCGAAAACTGAGGCTCAAGTACAGGCAACTGCTGAAGCTGGTCAGGATGTAGCGAAAGCACCTGCTAAAGAAGAAACGCCAGTAAAAGAAGCGGCTTCTGTAAAAGAAGAAGCTACTGATAGTACTAAGCGTATTATTGCGATGCCTTCAGTACGAAAATTTGCACGTGATAATGATGTAAATATTCGTGAAGTTGCAGGTACAGGCAAAAATGGCCGTATTCTAAAAGGAGATATCGAGAATTTCTTAAATGGTGGTGGCGTAGCACAGGCTGAAGAAGCACCAATTGCAGCGGAAGAAGTAATTGCTCAACAAGAGCCAACTTCAGCGGCACCAGTGGTTCTTGAAGGTGATTTCCCTGAGACACGTGAAAAAATGTCTGGTATTCGAAAAGCGATTGCAAAAGCAATGGTACACTCGAAACAAACAGCTCCTCATGTTACACTTATGGATGAAGTCGATGTGACGGCACTTGTAGCACATCGTAAAAAATTCAAAGATATCGCTGCTGAAAAAGGTGTGAAATTAACGTACTTACCATACGTTGTAAAAGCGCTTATTTCTACTTTGCGCGAGTTCCCAGAATTTAACCGCTCATTAGATGATGCAACACAAGAAATTATTCAAAAGCATTACTACAATATTGGTATTGCGGCAGATACAGAAAAAGGCTTACTTGTTCCGGTCATTAAACATGCAGATCGCAAATCGGTATTTGCGGTATCAAATGAAATAAATGAACTAGCAACAAAAGCCCGTGATAGCAAGCTTGCTCCACATGAAATGAAAGGTGCATCAATGTCTATCACGAATATCGGTTCGGCAGGAGGACAATGGTTCACACCAGTTATTAATCATCCTGAAGTTGCAATTTTAGGAATTGGTCGAATTTCAGAGAAACCTGTAATAAAAAATGGTGAAATTGTAGCTGCACCTGTGTTAGCATTATCATTGAGCTTTGATCATCGTATGATCGATGGAGCCACTGCGCAAAATGCTTTAAATCACTTAAAGCGTTTGTTAAGTGAGCCAGAATTATTATTAATGGAGGCGTAACAAAAATGGTAGTAGGAGATTTCCCAATCGAAACAGATACTCTTGTCATTGGTTCAGGTCCTGGAGGATATGTAGCAGCAATTCGTGCAGCACAAACTGGCCAAAAAGTAACAATCGTTGAAAAGGATGTAATTGGTGGTGTGTGCTTAAACGTAGGTTGTATCCCATCAAAAGCATTAATTTCAGTAGGTCACCGTTTTGAACAAGCTAAGCATTCAGATGACATGGGTATCGTCGCTTCTGACGTGAAATTAGACTTCTCAAAAGCACAAGCATTTAAAGACAGCGTTGTTAAAAAATTAACTGGCGGTGTTGAAGGCTTACTTAAAGGCAATAAAGTTGAAATTGTACAAGGTGAAGCTTATTTTGTAGACGCTCATTCAGTGCGTATCATCAATGGTGAATCTGCTCAAACTTACACATTTAACAATGTGATTTTAGCAACAGGTTCTCGTCCAGTTGAAATTCCAACATTTAAATTTACTGATCGTGTACTAAACTCTTCAGGCGCACTTTCTTTACAAGAAGTACCTGGTAAATTAGTCGTTATCGGTGGAGGATATATTGGTACAGAGCTAGGCTCAGCTTATGCTAACCTTGGTTCACAAGTAACAATTATTGAAGGCGGCAAAGATATTTTAGCTGGCTTCGAAAAACAAATGACACAAATCGTGAAAAAAGGCCTTAAAAAGAAAGGCGTTGAAATGGAAGTAAACGCATCTGCAAAAGGCGTTGAAGAAACAGAAAACGGCGTAGTAGTAACATATGAAGTTGGCGGAGAAGAGAAAAAAGTTGAAGCTGATTACGTATTAGTTACTGTTGGTCGTCGTCCAAATACAGATGAAATGGGTCTTGCTGAAATCGGTATTGAATTCGGTGAACGCGGTCTTATTAATGTCGACAAACAATGTCGTACAAATATTCCGAACATCTATGCAATCGGTGATATCGTAGCGGGTCCTCAGCTTGCGCATAAAGCTTCTTATGAAGGTAAAATTGCTGCTGAAGCAATCGCTGGCGAAAAATCAATCGTGGATTATTTAGCTGTTCCTGCTGTATGCTTCACAGATCCAGAAATGGCGACTGTTGGTTACAATGAAGATCAAGCTAAAGCAGAAGGTATCGAGTATACTGCAGCGAAATTCCCATTCGCAGCAAATGGTCGTGCTCTTGCATTGAACCAAGCAGAAGGTTTCGTGAAGCTAGTAGCTCGTAAAGAAGACGGCTTATTAATTGGTGCTCAAATTGTTGGTGCTGGTGCATCAGATATGATCGCTGAAATGGGCTTAGCTATTGAAGGCGGCATGACTGCTGAAGATATTTCTCTAACTATTCATGCTCACCCAACACTAGGTGAAATCACAATGGAAACTGCTGAAGTTTTACTAGGCAACCCAATCCATATTTTAGCTAAAAAATAAGTTGAAACATTTGAAACGACTATAAAGCATGTTTGCTTTATAGTCGTTTTTTTGTATATTCCTTGTAATTTTGATACAGTTAATATAGAAAGAATATTCTAATAATACAGAGGTGATGATGAGATGGAATTAGGCTTAAAGGGCAAGGTGGCAATTATTACAGGTTCAAGTAAAGGCATCGGATATTATACTGCCATGCAGCTTGTCAAAGAAGGCGCTCAAGTTGTGTTGTGTGCACGTGGTGAAAAACAGCTACAAGTAGCAGCTGGTTGCATTAAAAACGAAACGGGCAAGGACGTTTTATTCGTACCGACTGATATTACGAAAGAAAAAGATTGTAAGAAGCTTATCGAGCGAACAGTAGCGCATTATGGGCGTATTGATATTGTCATTAATAACGCCGGCACAGCATCAGCCAATCCTTTTGAATCGGTTAGTAGTGAAGTATGGCAGGCAGATTTAGATTTAAAAGTGTTTGGAGCTATTAATTGTTCGAAATTTGCTGTGCCTCATATGCGTAAGGTTGGTGGGGGAGCCATTGTTAATGTAACAGCTGTCATGGCAAAAACGCCACCAGCAAGTTCGCTTCCGACTACTGTCAGTCGTGCAGCAGGGCTTGCTCTAACGAAGGCGATGAGCAAAGATTTAGGAAAAGATAATATCCGTGTAAACTCGGTTTGTATTGGGTTAATTCGCAGTGATCAAATTGAAAATCAATGGAAAAAAGAAGCATCGGAGTTATCATGGGGAGAATATTCTCAAAAGGTTGGCCAATCTATTCCTCTAGGGCGTGTTGGTGACACGCAGGAAGCAGCAAATGTTATTACTTTCTTAGTATCAGATGCCGCAAGCTATGTGACGGGAACGTCTGTTAATATCGATGGTGGTTCAGGTCACGCACTATAAATACATAAAGAGTGAAGAGAAATAAGTTCTCTCCACTCTTTTTATTCTTCTTCATTAATAATGACATTTTTACCACGCATTTTCATAAGTAGCGGTATGAGCAACCAAGACACTGCAACAACTAAAAATAGTAATGATAAAGGTTTTGTCATGAAAATTGAAAAATCCCCATTAGAGATAGTTAAAGCTCGACGCATATTATTTTCGATCATAGGTCCCAAGACAAGAGCAAGTACTAGAGGCGCTACTGGGTAGTCGTTTTTAGCAAATAGATAACCAAGTAGTCCACAAGCAAGTAATAAATATAAATCAAATGTTGTATATTGCACGGCATAAACACCGAAAAACGATATAGCGATAATGATTGGTAATAAATATTTTTTAGGCGTTTCAATTATTTTTGCAAAAATACGTACAAGCGGCATATTTAAAACTAATAACATTAAGTTACCAATAAACATACTTGCAATTAAACCCCAAGCAACCTCAGGATGCTCATCAAATAATAACGGACCTGGCTGAATATTGTACATAATGAGTGCACCCATTAAAATAGCGGTAGTACCAGAACCTGGAATACCTAAAGTTAGAAGTGGAATCATTGCACCACCCGATGCTGCATTGTTAGCTGATTCAGGTCCAGCTACACCAGCGATATGCCCTTTGCCGAATTTCTCTGGTGTCTTACTGAATTTTTTCTCGGTAATATAAGAAAAGAAAGAAGCAAGTGTTGCCCCTGCACCAGGTAAGACACCGATGAAAAACCCTAAAAATGAGCCGCGTGCAATCGGCACTGCACTATCTTTTAAATCTTGTTTTGTTGGTAAAATGCGCGTAATCTTTGCAATTTGACCATCATCACCGTCTTTTTCAAGTATCGTTTTGAATACTTCACCTAGGGCAAATAAACCGACGGCAATTGTCAAAAATTCAATTCCAGAAAACAACATTGGTTGACCAAAAGTAAAACGTTCGATACCTGATACTGCATCAATTCCGACTGTACCAAGCATTAAACCAAGCACCGTCATGATTAACGCTTTCGTAATCGAACGCCCAGCAAGTCCACTCACTGCGGCAAGACCTAGGAGCATTAATGAAAAATATTCAGCAGGACCGAATTTTAATGCCACACTGGATAATGGTTTGGCTAATAGTACAAGACCAAGTAATGCTATGATGCCTGCACAAAACGATCCAATTGCAGCAATAGCAAGAGCACTACCAGCACGACCTTGTTTCGCCATTTGATAACCATCGAGTGTTGTAACAACAGATGATGATTCACCAGGCGTATTTAACAGAATAGAAGTTGTTGAGCCACCGTACATAGCCCCGTAATATACGCCTGCAAGTAAAATGATAGAACTTGCAGCAGCAGCTTCAGTTGGTAATCCTGATGTAAGTGTTGCAGTAACTGGTATGAGCAAAGCAACCCCACTCATTGGACCAATTCCAGGAAGCACCCCAACTGCAGTTCCGATAATAACGCCGACAAAAGCAAATAATAGATTTTGCCATTGAAAAGCAACTGCGAAGCCGTCAGCTAAAAATTGCACTGTTGACATGTGTTCACTCCTTCACACTAAAAAGTAGGCAAACTAGGCAAAGAGCCACCTAGAATAACTGAAAATAAATAATAGATACCAACGGAGAAAGTGGCTGAAATAATAACAGAAACTACTATTTTTCCTCGTTCCATTGTTTGGAAGCCGATTAATAAAAAGATAAAAGTCGTAATCACGTAACCTACTATTTCAAGGAAAAATACATAGGCTATCGCGCTAACAAATAGGATGAAGAACTTTTTTATTTCAATGGGAAATGGATTCGAAGGCGATTTTGGACCTTTAGCTAATCTTGCCTTCACAGCTTGTCTCCATGTTTCATAAAAGAGCCGTAAGCTAAGTAACACTAGAATTATTCCCAAGCCTAATGGAAATGTTTTCGGTCCCACTGTAGAACCGTATGCGCTATCTGAAATTTGAGTTGCTTGTACGACAAATAAAATACCAATGATGAAAAATACAATACTCGAGATTTTATCGAAAGTTTGGCTCAACCGTTTTGCACCTCCTATCAAGAAAAGCGACGAAAAGAGTCGCTTTTCTTTCTTCATTTTTGCATACCTAGAGCTGTTAATAGCTCAACAATTGTCTCGTTTTGCTCATCTAAATATTTAGTGAATTCCTCTGCGTTGCGGTACTCACTTTGCCAGCCATTGCGTTCTACTTCAGATTTCCATTCATCTGTTTCAACCATTGCTTGCAATTTTTCAGACCAATATGTTACAGCATCTTCAGACATATTTTTTGGTCCAAAAATGCCGCGCCAAATTGTAAATTCTTCATCAATACCTGCTTCTTTAAAAGTTGGCACCTCAGCTAATTCACCTTCTAATCGCTCTGAAGAACTGACAGCTAGTACGCGAACATCACCTGATTTTACATAGGATGCTATGGTCGAGGCATCTGTTGCAATCACATCGGCATTACCACCTAAGAGTGCAGCAACAGCTTCACCACCCCCATCATAAGAAACGTATTTCACTGTTTTTAAATCGATTCCTGATTTGAATGCTGGAATAATACCTATCAGATGATCCATAGATCCTGGTGCAGAACCACCAGCTAGTGTTACATCTTGAGGAGTCGTTTTTAAGGCATTTATCACGTCATCGAGCGTTTGATAAGCCGAATCATTTTTAACCACAATGGCACCATAATCACGCGTTAATTGTGCTAAAGGTGTTGTATCCTTATAACCAAATTTACTGTTTCCTTCAGCTTTTTCATTATTAATCAAAATAGGTGGTGATTTTACCATTAGCATGTAATCATTTTTAGCTTCTTTAGTCGCAAAAGTAGCCATAAATACGGCGCCACCACCACCAGGTTTGTTTTCCACCTGTATTGGTTTTTCAATAAGTTTTGTATCATTCATCGTTTTAGAAATTGCTCGCGCTGTTAAATCCCAGCCACCGCCAGCGCCAGAAGGAGCAACAATTGTGATATTATTTTCCGGATAATTGCTTGCTTTCGTTTCTCCCGCGTCCCCAGCACTAGAAGAATCTGTTGAAGTGCAGCCTGCCAAGCCAGCTAATAAAAGTGTTGCTGCCGCAAATTTCGTCAATGTTTTCCACATAAGATATCCCCCTTGTAAAGAAAAATGGTAGCGCTGCAATTGCAAGCGCTACCATAAATTTACCGTAAATTTATCCAATGACAATATTATGATAATAATGTTAATTTGTTTCATTTTGTTCATAATGTTTATGAGTAATGAAGTATCTACGCTCAGGTCGTCCAACAGTACCATAAATAAGCTCAGTATGTGCTTGTTTTTGTGTAACGAGAAACTCTAAATAACGCCGAGCTGTAGAACGGCTGACCCCGATATTTTTTCCTAATCCCTCTGCAGTAGTACCATCCTCAATGGTAGTTAAATGATTAATGACATGATTCATTGTTGTTGGATCGATCCCCTTTGGTAATAATGATAATTCTATTTTTTCATTGGATGGTGCTTTTGGCCAGAGCTGTTGAATTTTTTCCTGCGTGAATTTTTCATCATTTTGTAGAATAAAGTGTTTCATGCGGTATTTTTCGACACTTTCTTTTAATTGCTCGAAAGTAAAAGGTTTTAAAATATAGTCCGTGACATTTTTTCGATAAGCTTCTTGCACAATATGTGCTTCTGTTGCCGCTGTAATCAAAATAATGTTGGTAAATGGCCGAATTGCTTGAATTTTATCAATCAAATCAATGCCAAGAATATCAGGTAAGTAAACATCCAATAAAATAAGGTGCGGTGAAAAAGACATGAGCCAGTCTAGTGCTTCTTCACCGGTATGTGCACAGGCAATTACATGAAATCCTTCAATTTTTTCTAAAAAACGACGATGCACGTCAGCAACACGTACATCATCCTCAATAATCAATACCTCAATATCTTGCATCTCCTACATTTCCCCCTTTGCTAATAGATGCAATGAATAATGCACCACTTAAATCTCCTTCTTCAAGAGCCAGTGTGCCGTTTAATTCATGAACACTTGAAATAACTTTACGTAAACCATATCCTCTAAATTTCGTATCTTTTGTGGAAATATTTTCTGAAAAGAGTACTTCTAGCTTTTCTTGTGCTAAGCCGTTACCTGAATCTTCAACCTCTATTATTATTTCTTGACCATTGTCAAAAACAAAAAGTCTAACAATTGGTGGGCGATCCTTATTTTTCTCAACTTCTTCAAAAGCATTTGTCAACAAATTACCCATTATGGAGATAATGAGACTTTTTTCGATGTTATCCGGCAACGTTTCTAAATAACTGTCTTCATCGAAAATAAGTTTGACTTTTAATTCGCGTGCCCGATTAAAGAACCCTATGATAAGTCCATTTAAAAATGGGTCTTTGACACGATTTGTGATGAACTGAGTTAATGAAGAATGCCCTTGTACTTCTTTATGAATAATAGATAATGCTTCATCTGAGGCATTCAATTGAATTAGCCCTGAAATCGTATAAAGAATATTGTTGAATTCATGCGTTTGTGCACGTAATGCTTCGGTATATTGCTTAACTTGAGATAATTCAATCGCCAGCTGGTCAATTTCTGACTGCAATCGAAAACTAGCAACAGCACCAACAATTTTCCCGTTCATCTTTATGGGCACGCGGTTCACAATTATTTCATTACCATTAATAATCATTGGTTTATCGTGTTGTTTTTTACCATAAGTAAGAACTTCAAGTAGGTGAGTATTTGGAACATGATATTCAATATTTTCTCCGATTACAGAATCTTTATCAGATAAATGTAAGATTTTAGCTGCAGCATTGTTCAGCGTTGTAATTTCACCTTTGTGATTAACAGTAATAATGGCTTCTCGTACAGATTCAATCAGTGCATTTTTTTCTGTGAAAAGATTGGCAATTTCATTAGGTTCGAGGTTGAACATTTGTTTTTTGATACTGCGAGATAAAAAAATGGAACCGACAATACCAATGATTAAGGCAAGCATCATAATATAAAAAATGTTGTCGAGATATTGCAAATATAAGTTGTCCAGCTCACTTGTTAAGTAGCCAATTGAAACGACACCGAGAATTGTCCCATCCGTGTCGAACACAGGGGCTTTACCTCGAATTGATTCACCCAAAGAGCCATTAGCAATGGATATATAGGATTCCCCATCTAATAATGCACGTGCATTGTCGTCACCAACCATAGGTTTGCCAATTCGTTCAGTAATGGGATGAGAGTATCGAATGCCATTTTCATTGCCAATAACTACGTATGCAGCATCTGTTGTATTCATAATATCGGTGCTGATTTTTTGAAGTACCTCCGTTGGATTGTCTGTTTTAAATGCAGCTAAAACATCCCCACGATTAGCAGTTGTTTCTGCCAAATAGAGTGCCCGTTTTCCCAATTGTGTTTGCAGTGCATCAGAAATTGTTAAATAAAATAGTAAGCCAGCAAAGACTACAATGATTAGAATAAAAAAACTACTATAGTAGGCAAATCGTGTTTGTAATTTTAATGGTTTTATAATAAGTGATCATCCCACTTCCTTCAATATTAAGAAAATTAAAAATAATAAATCTATATTAACAGCTATTATGTTATATAATCTATGGTTGTTCAAAAAAACTATAAAAAAGGGTGTGAAGGGATACTTAATTAATAGAGTTGTAGAGCATTTCATTATTTTTGTATAGAGAAATCACTAAAAAGAGACGTATGTTTGTAGATGATAGCTTGTTTAAATATTGTTTCTAATGTAGGTTTTTTTCTATTATTTTTCTAAAATTATAATAGACAGAAAATTTCTGCACATGTAGAATGAACGTGAGGGGGTGAAAAGTAGTAAATGTTGAACGAGAATTTTGTTGCGGTGTTAATGAGGGTTGTTCGAATTATTGTCCAGATTGGGATACTAAATATTTTTTATTACATGGGTGTTGGCATTGTGACTTTATTGCATTTGCCTCTTCCAGGGAGTGTAATTGGGTTACTACTATTAGCACTTTCACTCCATTTTAAAATCATTAAAGTTGAATACATTCAAGATGGTGCAGGTTTTTTAATTGGTATATTAACATTATTTTTTATCCCTGCAACAGTAGGGGTGATTGACTATCCTGAACTTTGGTCAAAGACTGGTCTACTAATTATTTTAGCTGTTATTGCTAGTACATTAGTTTCTATTTATATTACTGGGTTACTTAGTCAACTTATTGAGAGAAAAGAGGCTGCAAAAAAAGAAGCAATTGTAGAAGAAGGAGAGGGGGAATTAACCGTTGACTGAAATAATTGTCGTAGCGGGCACAATTACTTTATTCTTTTTATTGACAAAACTTTATCAACGTTTCCCGTATCCTTTAATGATTCCATTAGTAACTACAACATTACTTAGTATAGTCATTTTACTTGTTTTTGAAATTCCATATCCTACTTATATGGAGGGTGGAGAGTGGCTTCAAAAAATGTTAGGACCTGCTGTTGTAGCCCTTGCTTACCCGCTATACAATCAGCGTGCCATTATCATGAAGTACAAAATTTCGATTTTGTCGGGAATTGTCATTGCAATGGTAACAGGTTTAGTAACAGTTTTTGTGTTGTTAAAATGGATTGGGGTTAGTGAAAATTGGTTGTTAACGGCCTTACCTAAATCATTGACAACACCTGTCGGCATGCAAGTTAGTGAGACGATAGGGGGTATTCCTCCACTAACAGCTGTGTTTGTAATGATAGCAGGGTTTGTAGGAGCCATTATCGGACCATTTGTTATTAAATATGGCAAAATTGAATCAGCTGTCAGTCGAGGTGTTTCGGTAGGAAGTGCCTCACACGGCGTAGGACTTGTCAAATTGAAAGATTATGGAGAGCAGGAATTATCGGTCGGATCCTTGTCGATGGGCTTAACGGCGATCATAGGCGCATTTCTGTGCCCGCTCTTTGTCTATTTATTTATATAAAAAGGCTATATACAGAAGAAAATCTGTATACAGCCTTTTTTTAACTTTTTTCAATAATAAATTGAATGGTATGCGCAAGCCCTGTATGCAAAATACCTTCATTTCTTACTTGTTCACCTGTGAAAAAGTGTAAAATTTTATGTGATTGACACCAAGTAAGTACATCGATTGGATCATACAAATATTCAAGCTGTTGTGGGCCACCTGATGCGTAGGGCAGTTGATGTGTGGAATATAATTCCATCATTATTAGTCCGCCAGGTTTCACAGAATCTATAATGCGTTTAATAACTTCATGCTGATGTTCTACCCGAAAATGACCAAAGACCATGATGGCTGCATCGAAGAATTCCACTGGTAATTCATCTTGCAGTAAGTCAGTAAGCTTAGTTTCCACGATAACGTCATGTCTTTTCGCAAGTTGTTCAGTTTTCTGTAAACCACTTTGTGCATAATCAAAAGCAGTAACAGTATGTCCTTCGTTCGCTAAAAAGACGGCATTACGTCCTTCCCCCTCTGCATAAGCAGCTACGTTTGGATAGTTTTTCAGGTAATCTACATAATTTTTTATGAAGTTATTTGGTTGTTCACCGTATACATATTCTAATGTTTGAAATCGTTTATCCCAGGCATTCATGCAATCACTCCTTCATCTTTATTGTAGGTAAAGTGTTCAATAGATTCTAATGATTTGCTCAGCACTATATTTAGAAAATTGCAGTATGTTATTTTTTGTACGCTACTCAAATTTTAGGGGCAAGCAATAACTTCTAGTGAAAAATGCGAAGTAATTTTATGATTTATTTAATATTATAAAGTATGGAGGGTACGTACAATGAATTTAGAGGATCGTTTAAAACAATTGAGAGAGCAAACATCACTATACACAAGATGATGTTGCGGAATTTTTAAATATATCGAGACAATCCGTTTCCAAATGGGAATTAGGTAAAGGTTATCCAGACATTGAGAACCTTATAAGACTTAGCGATTTGTATGAAATTTCATTAGATAAGTTTATTAAGGGAGAAGAAAAATATCAAAAGAATAGCCATAATAACTCTAATCAGAAATCAGTTGGGGATTTTTTATGGAATTATTGGTGGCTTATTTTCCTAGTATTAGGTATGAAATTTTTCTGTTCTTAGCTACTTATTGAAAAGTAAAAATGACTAGAAGGGAATAGTCTTTTGTATAGTAGTTGAAATTAAAAATAAGCTGTCTCAAATTAGTTGAGACAGCTTATTCGTGTTTAAATGATAGCTCTGCGTTCTTTAATAACGCGAATCGTTTTTAAAGTAGAATCTTCTGGACCTTGAACTGGTAAACCAGCTTCGACATTCATTTGAATGTAACGAATATTTTCCTCAGTTATTATTTCCCCGGGAATAAAAATTGGAATACCAGGAGGATATACCATTATGAATTCAGCACAAATACAGTTATCTGCTTCGGCGAGTGGCACAACTTCTGTATCTGCATAAAAGGCATCACGAGGTGACATTGCAAGCGCTGGAATTTCTGGCACATTTACGACTGCTTCAGTAATAGCCGCTTCTGAATCAAAAGCTTTAGACATACGACTTAATGCATTCATCAGGAGGTTAATTTCCTTTTTCGTATCAGCAAGTGTCACAAGACATAAAATATTGTATAAGTCGGATAATTCTACTTCAATATTCGCGTTATGACGAAGCCATTCTTCAGCTTGGTGACCTGATATACCTAAATCTTTTACACTAATTAACAGTTTTAATGGATCCATATCAAATGTTGCAGATGAATGTAATTTTTCTTTCCCTGCACATTTTAAATGTGGAATTTGGTTAATGCGTTTACGAGCATCTTTTGCTAAACGAATCGCATCGCCAATTAGATCATAGCCGTGAATGGCTAGCTGACGACGTGCTGTATCCAGTGATGCAAGTAATGGATAAGATGTCGAAGTTGTTGTTAGCATCGAAAATACAGCTTGTACACGTTTTGCAGAGACAAGACCTTCACGCACATTTAAAATCGATGTTTGAGTCATGGAGCCACCAAGCTTATGTACGCTTGTCGCAGCCATATCAGCACCTGCTTCCATAGCGGAATAAGGTAGTTCATCATGAAATTTAATGTGAACACCATGTGCCTCATCAACAACAACTGGAATATTACGACTATGGACAATTTCAACAATACGTTTTAAATCTGCTGAGAAGCCATAGTATGTTGGGTTAATAACAAGAACAGCCTTTGCATCTGGGTAAGCATTTAATGCTTTTTCTACAGCCTCTGCCGAAATACCGTGAGAAATACCATACTCGCTATCCACCTCAGGATGAATAAAAATTGGAATAGCACCAGCGAAAACAATCGCTGACATTATGGATTTATGAACATTCCGTGGTACTAGAATCTTATCACCTGGACCGACGACGGTCAAAATCATCGTCATAATGGCGCCACTAGTACCTTGAACGGAAAAGAATGTATGATCAGCACCAAAGGCTTCTGCAGCAAGTACTTGTGCTTCTTTGATCGCACCCTTTGGTGAATGTAAATCGTCTAGTGGAGCAATATTAATTAAATCGATTGATAAAACGTTGTCGCCGACGAATTCTCGGAAAGCTGGATCCATTCCGTGCCCTTTCTTATGGCCTGGAATATGGAACTGAATTGGATGTCTGTTCCGATGTTTTAATAATACGTCGAACAATGGAGTCTCTAATTGTGACAACGCAGGTACCACCTCACTTTTATAATATCTAAGAAAACAAATGAATTATAGCACCTAACGACATGAAAAAATAGACTTTAATAAAAAAATAAAGGGATTTTTTGATGATTTCGAGAAGATAGTAGCGTATGAAAGGGGAGATTTGATGAATTGGGATACACGTGTCACAAAACTTTTGAAAGTTAAATACCCAATTATTCAGGGGGGATTAGCTTATTTAGCCTATGCTGATTTAGCAGCGGCAGTGTCGAATGCTGGAGGACTTGGACAAATAACTGCCATGAGTTTGCATGACGCTGACTTATTACGTGCAGAAATTCATAAGGTACGAACATTAACTGATAAGCCATTTGGTGTGAATTTTGCGATTGGCATGCATGGTACTGGCTATGAGGATATGGTACGTGTTGCAGTCGAGGAAAAGGTACCTGTTGTGACCATGACGGGTGGCAATCCTGCACCAATATTTGATTTACTTGCAGGAACAGATATCAAGAAACTAGTACTTGTTGCAGCACGTAGACAAGCTCAAAAGGCTGAAGAGCTTGGCGCTGATGCAGTTATGGTTGTAGGACAAGAAGGTGGTGGTCATCTTGGACGAGATGATATCGGTACGATGGTGCTCGTACCACAAGTTGTGGATAGCGTAAAAATTCCTGTCATTGCCTCTGGTGGTATTGGTGATGGGCGTGGCTGGATGGCTGCACATTCACTTGGTGCTGAGGGAATAGAAATGGGTACACGGTTTATCGCAACAAAAGAATGTATTGATGCATCAGCAGCTTATAAAGAGGCACTACTAGCAAGCTCTGAAGCAGATACAACTGTTATTAAACGCTCCATTGGTGCACCAGCTCGAGCGTTACGTAGTGAATTTACAGAGAAAATTTTAGAAATTGAACGAACAACACCTACTTATGAAGCATTGAAAGATTATATCAGCGGTAAGGCGAATAAACGCTTTATCTATGATGGTGACAAGGATGCTGGCATTGGTTGGGCAGGGCAAGTTACTGGTATGATTCACGATATTCCAACAGTAGATGCGCTTATAACACGAATGGTTGCAGAAGCGGAAAGTATCCGGGTAAAATGGGGACAGTAACGTAAAGGTGGTAATGTCCAAATGGAATATTCTTATCCGTTTTCAATTGATTGGTCGACTGAAGAAATTGTTGATGTTATTAAATTTTTTGAAGGCATCGAGCAGGCCTACGAAAAGGGCATTAAACGCGAAGTGATGATGGCGAAATATCGTCGCTTTAAAGAGATTGTACCTTCGCAGGCAGAGGAAAAAACAATTTTTCGTGAATTTGAAGATGCTAGTGGCTATGTGAGTTATCCAGTCATAAAGCAAACAAAAGAGACAGCAGATGGTACAGTCATAAAGGTTTTACCGAAGCAACGACGTTAAAAAAGTGTGGA
This sequence comes from Lysinibacillus sphaericus OT4b.31, assembly GCF_000392615.1. GTDB lineage: Bacteria > Bacillota > Bacilli > Bacillales_A > Planococcaceae > Lysinibacillus > Lysinibacillus sphaericus_B. Next base: position 1,436,767 of record NZ_KB933398.1, read on the forward strand.
TGTGAGAAATACTCACGTCCACACTTTTTTCTTGCCACCCATGCAGCTATTCTTCTTACGGAAGTTGGCTTTGTAAGTGACTTATTTGGTATGCATTAACAAGTAATAATCAGTGTTAAATATCAACCTGTTGCATAAAATACATCAATATTGACATGGTGAAAGCTTGCCTCAGATGAACGCATCGCAGTCGTAATTAGAAAATGAAGAACTAATAATGTCACATAAGTTCTCATGTCTTACCACCTGTAATGGTTATGTTCAATCCTCTAATACGCTGATTGATTTGTAGGTTTTTAAGCCATGTAGCTTGCTAAAAGCACCTTTTAACTTTGAGCTTCTAACCACATACAATACCGTATGTAGGAGGGGGTAATTCAACCTCGCTAAGGTTCTACCATCATTCGAGATGATGGTGTTTTTTGTATCCATATATTAATTGTGACATTAAACAAAGAAAAATATAGATAATTGTTTCTGTTTTTTATAGTATGCGTCAAAAAAATTATTTTCCTACAATGATGTTGTAGACCGGCAGTAAGCTATTGAAAGTTTCTTCTGCTAATTTATGAAATTCACTGGAAGACAATTTAACGGCTTCTTCACGTGGAATATGTCGGCCGACTAAAAACTCGCCTTTTTTAACATCACGTAGTCGAATAAGTAATTCCTCCAGTTTCTCTTCTTTTGCATCTTGCATGGAAAAAGCCAATGGGGACATATGGTCACCAGAAATAATAAAATCGTTCGGAAGCTGTTGTAACAATGATTTTTTTGCTAGCAGTCGTTGTGCCATCACATTTTTTTGCGGTGCTTCATAAATAATGGCTAATACGATGAATAAATGTGAGCTCCAAAGACCAATCTGAAAGTGAGGCAATGCTTTATAACCTCTTTTGTATGGAGCGAAGGCAACCCAACTATCTTTTGGCGGATTGACTGTTCGTCGAGCATGTTTAGCAACATGAGGGAAAAATTCTTCTCCGAGCTGGCCAGAAAAGAAAGTGGAAAAATCTTCCCCAAGTTCATTGAATTTTGGTCGTACACAAGTATTTAAAGCATCCATCCTTTGTTCTAAACCATTTATTTGAAAAACATTGAAATCTTTATTAGTCCATTTTAGTTTCGGCATTTTTGATAACTCCTGTCGATTATAAGGTTTATTTTATTAAGAAAATGGGAAAAAATCTTATAACAAGTACTTTAACGAAATCTGATAAGGTTTTGTAACAAAATAAAAAAAGGACGTGATTTTTATGAAACAGATCGTAAAAATTATACGAAAAGTTGATATTGAAAAGCAATATGAACGCATTTTACAATTAGAATTAGATTATGAACTAGCCTCTTTATTCTCTGCAATGAATGAAAAAAATGAGCTAGAAATTGAAAAAAGTAAAAAACGCCTGATTGAAATCCAGATGGAGCTTGAAAGTTTGCACGCCTATGCGTAAAAAAAAAATTATACCCATTTAAAAATCACTTGCTGAATATTCCGACAGCAGGTGATTTTTGTCTTTATAAAGAGTAAAATAGACAATATATCATAATAGAAAATGTATTACGTAAGACTTCTATTTTAGAGAAGTTACTGTTTAGCGCTAATTGATGTCACATGTTTACATTAAACGTTGTCTATTCCCTTGGTTAAAACTTGATGTACTTACCTACACTTTGGCTGTAAGTCGTACAAGTTGTATGGTAAACGTAAGAGACAATATAGATCTTTATGATCGGCATTGAGACCTATCAATGAAGGCATGGCTCAATTTTTCGCGTGTAAGACAAGACAGTAGCAATGATGATGTAACGATATAACGGTTATGCGGATGAGCGTGAATGCGCTTTTCTTATATTCGAAGGGTGGGTTATTATGAGTTTACAACGAATCGATGAATTTGCGAAAAGTATTATTTTTGAAGCGGGTAAACGCATTAGAAATGCATTTTCGTACAATTTAGTTATCGAAACAAAATCTAATGCAAATGATCTTGTTACAAATATTGACCGTGAAACAGAATTGTTTTTCATAGAAAAAATTAAAGCGTTCGACCCGACCCATAAAATCTTAGGAGAAGAGGGAATGGGTGAAAAAGTCGAATCGTTAGATGGTATTGTTTGGATTATTGATCCAATTGATGGCACTATGAATTTTGTCAAGCAACACCGTCACTTTATGATATCAATAGGGATATTTATTGATGGTATTGGTAAGCTTGGTTACATATTCGATGTTATGCGTGAAGACCTATTCTATGCAATTGCTGGCGAGGGAGCTTGGTACAATGATTCTCCACTACGTAAATTGCAGTCAGTTACAATTGAAGAGTCCGTGATTGGTATTAATGCAAGTTGGGTTGCGCCAAATCGACATATCCATCATGAAAAAGTTATTGACTTGATAAGAAAAGTTCGTGGTACACGTTCCTATGGCTCGGCAGCAATGGAAATCGCTTTTGTTGTTAGTGGTAAGCTAGACGCCTATGTATCCATGCGTTTGTCTCCTTGGGATATCGGTGCTGGTACAATTATTGCTAACGAAGTTGGGGCCATTGCAACGAATTTACATGGCGAAGGTTTTGATTTCCTACATCAAGATACTTTTATTATAGCTAATCCGTCTATCCACAAAGAGTTATTAGAAAAATATATCGTGCCTTATCGCTAAGAAAGGAGCTGTCCACTATGTGGACAGCTCCTTTCAGACTGTAGAAAACTCAAAAAATCTATAGTCTTTTTTCTTTTAAAATAGAAGTACTATATGAATTCGTTGATTTCCACTACGCTCCTGCGGGGCCTTTTGCTCATGCTATTCCCGCAGAAGTCGCCGCCTGCGCTCCAATCAACTCGTGTACGTCTATAAATGATGGAGGCGATGGACAGGATGACGAACAATAGTAATAATGAACGAGATTAATTAGAAATGCTGACATCAGTAAATTATTGAAAGTCTTATTGGGGCGCTTCAAGTGGAAGAAGCCAATCATTTACGTCATCAAAATGACATGAAACAAATCTATGCACGTCGAAAAGAAATGATTGAACGAGTATTTGCGAGAAAAGCATGGTATGCGTTGGACAACCTTATGAGGGATTAAAAAATGTTCATGTAGGCGATGCTTACCTTATTAAGAAGCTAGCTTATTGGACATGACAAAGTCCAATAATGGCAGTGAATAGTTGCTCGTAGCGTACTACTCTCGTTAATAGGGGCTATTTGTAACGAATATTTCTGATAAAATGTCAAAAGGTATTCGGAATAATAACATTCCGAATACCTTTTCCAGATAGCATAACTAACATATTTTAGATAACAAATGTAAGTCTTCATTGGCACATTTGTTTTTACATTAAAGTAAACCTTGTTCACGTAGTTTACGTTTCATTTTAAAGGCTGTCATGAAAATGACACAAGTAGCCACAATGCCTGCTAAAATGCCAAATCCACTACCAGCTGCCACAGAATACCCGATAGCACACATTGCGAGTATAGCCGCTAATGCGTAAATAGCCATTACGAATTTTGCACGATTCATAGCCAAGCCTCCTATTTTATTATAAATTTTTTGAGTCAAAAATATTTTTTTAGAATGATAGAAATTCTAATAAGGACATTCACGTCCTTCTTGTGCTATAATATCACAGTTAAACATATGAAAAAAGAATATGGAGTGGAATAATGACAAACTTACGTCAAGATCTTCGCAATATCGCAATTATCGCCCACGTTGACCATGGTAAAACTACTTTAGTCGACCAATTATTAAAACAATCAGGTACATTCCGTTCAAACGAACGTGTTGAAGAACGTGCAATGGACTCTAATGATATTGAACGCGAACGCGGTATTACGATTTTAGCTAAAAATACAGCAGTAAATTATGAAGGAACTCGTATCAACATCCTTGATACGCCTGGACACGCTGACTTCGGTGGTGAGGTAGAACGCATTTTAAAAATGGTAGACGGCGTTTTACTAGTTGTCGATGCGTATGAAGGTTGTATGCCTCAAACACGTTTCGTACTGAAAAAAGCATTAGAACAACGTTTAACACCAATCGTTGTTGTTAACAAAGTAGACAAAGATTCAGCTCGCCCACTAGAGGTAGTAGATGAAGTGCTTGAATTATTCATCGAGTTAGGTGCAGATGAAGACCAATTAGACTTCCCAGTCGTTTATGCTTCAGGTGTAAATGGTACAGCTTCATTAGACGCTGATCCATCTAAACAAGAAGAAAATATGAAATGTCTATTCGAAAAAGTTATCGAATCTATTCCAGCACCAATTGATAACTCGGAAGACCCATTACAATTCCAAGTAGCTTTACTTGACTATAATGACTTCGTTGGACGTATCGGTATTGGTCGCGTATTCCGTGGAACAATTTCTGTAGGTCAACAAGTTGCACTGATGAAATTAGACGGTACAGTGAAAAACTTCCGTGTAACGAAAATCTTTGGTTTCTTCGGCTTAAAACGTGAAGAAGTAGAGACAGCAAAAGCTGGTGATTTAATCGCCGTTTCAGGTATGGAAGACATCAACGTAGGTGAAACAGTTTGTCCTGTTGAACATCAAGAAGCGCTTACGCCTTTACGTATTGATGAGCCAACGTTACAAATGACTTTCTTAGTAAACAATTCTCCATTCGCAGGCCGTGAAGGGAAATGGGTTACTTCTCGTAAAGTTGAAGAGCGTTTACGTGCTCAATTGCAAACGGACGTTTCTTTACGTGTTGAAGACACTGATTCTCCAGATGCTTGGACAGTTTCAGGCCGTGGGGAACTTCACTTATCTATCCTAATCGAAAATATGCGTCGTGAAGGCTTCGAATTACAAGTGTCTAAACCACAAGTAATCGTGCGTGAAATCGACGGCGTAAAATGTGAACCATTTGAACGCGTTCAAATCGATGTTCCGGAAGAAAATGTTGGTTCAATTATAGAATCAATTGGTACACGTAAAGGTGAAATGCTTGATATGGTGAACAACGGCAGTGGCCAAGTTCGTTTAACGTTCTTAGTACCAGCTCGTGGATTAATCGGTTATACAACTGAATTCATGTCGATGACAAAAGGTTTTGGTATTATCAACCATACATTCGATTGCTACCAACCGTTATTACCAGGTAAAATCGGTGGCCGTCACCAAGGTGTATTAGTTTCAATGGAAACTGGTAAATCAACAACTTATGGTATGATGCAAATTGAAGACCGTGGTACACTATTCTTAGAGCCAGGTACAGATATTTACGAAGGTATGATTGTTGGTGAAAATACTCGTGATGCTGATATCACTGTAAACATCACAAAAATGAAACAAAAAACAAACATCCGTTCGGCCAACAAAGACCAAACGAATGTTATTAAAAAACCACGTATCTTATCTCTAGAAGAAGCACTTGAATACTTGGGTGATGACGAGTACTTAGAAATCACACCAGAATCTATTCGCCTTCGTAAACAAATTCTAGATAAAAACGAACGTGAGAAAGCAGCGAAAAAATTACGTAACGCAGATCAATAATTTTCCGCTGACATGAAAGGAAGAGGAGTCTTGGATATAAAGTCCGCTTTATTGGGTGAACTCAATGTTATTCAAGTTGCTGCATCAACAAATGCAGAGGAAACAACAAGGGTTTATGAGAGAATGGCCGGTATAACAAGATTTTTATATGAAAATTTACCGAGCTATGAAATTGCAGGCTATGTTGTATTTCTTCTGGTATTTGTACTTTCCGCAATTGTCTATAAATTAGGCTTTGCAAAGAAGTTAAAGCTATCTCAAAATATTGTCATTTATGCGTTCTTATTTGTAGGATGTATTATGTTGACATTTTTCGCGTTATTCCTACCTATGATTGAAGGTCTCATCGTAGCGGCGTTAATTTTGATTGTGTACAAAACACGTATGTGGCGTGAAAAAAGAGAAGAGCAACAAGCTGCCAATCAATGATGGTAGCTTGGCTCCTATACCGTGAAACTTTAATTTAGTTTTTGTGGAATGAAACAGTCTTAGCATTTATTTGCTAAGGCTGTTTTTTTGTATAGAAGAAAATATTAATAACTAGAGAGAACATCAACTCGACCCTTTTTTGCTAGAGTTGTATATTTCTAACCTAAAATGGTTGGCACCGAAATCTTCTAGTGTGAATAAGTTAATGTCGATAGGTTAATTCATCAATCAAGGAGGAAATGGAATGCGGTGGCTTAAAAAAGGTTTTTTAGTTAGTGGTATTGCTTTGTTGCTCCTGTCATTGGCGGCGTGTAATAAAGCTGAGCTCGAAAAAGTCAAAGTTGGAGAAGTAACACGCTCGATTTTCTATGCACCGCAATACGTAGCACTTGAAAAAGGTTTTTTCGAAGATGAAGGGCTTTCGGTTGAACTTCAAACTATAGCAGGTGGCGATAAGACCATGACAGCGTTACTGTCTGATGGCATTGATATTGCCTTAGTTGGCTCGGAAACATCTATATATGTTACAGCGCAAGGCTCAAATGATCCGATTCAAAACTTTGCACAATTAACACAAACAGATGGCACATTTTTAGTTGCGCGTGAAAAGATGGAGAATTTTTCATGGGAGGATTTAAAAGGATCTACATTCCTAGGACAGCGTAAAGGTGGAATGCCACAAATGGCTGGCGAGTTTGTATTGAGAAAACATGGTATTGACCCAACAAAAGATTTAACACTTATTCAAAACATTGATTTTGCTAATATTTCTACAGCATTTGCCTCTGGAACTGGAGATTTTGTTCAGTTATTTGAACCAACTGCTAGCGTATTTGAAAAAGAAGGGAAAGGCTATATTGTCGCTTCATTTGGCACTGAATCAGGCCATTTACCATATACCTCTTTTATGGCGAAAAACAGTTATTTAGACAATGATGCCAAAACAGTCCAAAGCTTTACAAACGCGTTAAAACGGGCGCAAGATTTTGTGCAAGAGAAAAGTGCGGCAGAAGTAGCGAAAATTATTCAGCCCTATTTTGAAAATGTTGATGTAGCTTTAATTGAGACGGTTGTTGAGCGCTATAAATCGCAAGGCTCATATGCAACTGATCCAATTTTAGATGAAGAAGAATGGGCTAACCTACAAACGATCATGGAGGAAGCAGGTGAACTTCCTCAACGTGTCGATTATGAAGAGCTTGTTAATACGACGTTTGCTAAAAAGGCTGCGGAGTAATGGGATTTTTAGAGCTCGAACATATTCACCATAGCTATTTTTCAAATACACAAGCAAAGGAAGTTTTACGTGATATTAGCTTAACCATACGAGAAGGAGAGTTTGTCTCTTTTATCGGGCCAAGTGGCTGTGGAAAAACGACCCTATTGTCAATAATAGCTGGATTATTTCCCTCCACGGAAGGGAAGGTATTCATTGACAAAGAAGAAATTTCACCCCATAATCAGTCACTCATTGGCTATATGCTCCAACAAGATTATTTATTTCCGTGGAAAACTATAGAAGAGAATGTCACAATTGGTTTGAAAATAATGGAACGTGATAAAAAATCGCATAAGGTAACAGCGAATGCACTGTTGCAAGAGATTGGATTGCCGCATGTTGGAGGTTATTATCCGAGAGAATTATCGGGAGGAATGCGTCAACGAGTAGCCTTGGCAAGAACACTAGCAGTTAATCCTAAAATCTTATTGTTGGATGAACCATTTTCTGCGCTTGATTATCAATCAAAATTAAAGCTTGAGGATTTAGTCGTGGAAACATTAAAGGCCTATCATAAAACGGCAATCCTTGTAACGCATGATATTGGAGAAGCTATTGCAATGAGTGAACGTGTATTTCTCTTGTCAGCAAACCCAGGTACTTTGCATAAAGAGTTTGAAATACCGGAGGAGTTACAGGCATTATCACCTTTTGATGTAAGACAACATCCGGCATATTCAGAAGTATTCCAAACGATTTGGAAGGAGCTGGAGAGCCTTGGATAACACGTTATTTAAACAATATCAGCAATTGCTTAAGAAGGAAAAACGTTTCGTTCGCTTATATCAGCTCATCATCTTATTACTCTTTTTCGGCGGATGGGAGTTATTTTCGAGACTTGAGTGGATTGATCGCTTAATTTTTAGTTCACCAACACGTGTATGGCACACATTTATAGAAAAAGTGAGTGATGGTTCGTTAACATTACATGTCAGTGTGACCCTTATGGAGACGATTATTGGATTTATTGCGGGTACTTTACTGGGTACTTTAATTGCAACGTTACTCTGGTGGTCACCAATGCTATCCAAGGTACTTGATCCTTATTTAGTAATTTTAAACGCGATGCCAAAAGTGGCACTCGGGCCAATTCTGATTGTCGCGCTCGGTCCAGGATATATTTCAATTATTGCCATGGGTGCACTGATATCGATTATTATTACAACGATTGTCGTATATACTGCCTTTAAGGGAGTTGACCCGAATTATAGCAAAGTTTTGCAAACATTCGGAGCAACTAGATGGCAAACATTTAAAGAGGTTATTTTGCCAGCATCATTTCCAACTATTATTTCAACATTGAAGGTCAATGTTGGATTATCATGGGTCGGAGTGATTGTAGGTGAGTTTCTAGTGGCGTCGAAAGGACTTGGCTATTTAATCATTTATGGCTTCCAAGTATTTAACTTTAATCTTGTGCTAATGTCGCTGCTCATTATCGCTTTTTTTGCGACAATTATGTATCAAGTTGTCGAATTGATTGAAAGGACGATTATAAAAAATAATGGTTAATCAACAAAGGAGATGTCTCAAATAATTTTTGAGACATCTCCTTCGGTATTGCTAATAGACATTAAAATTCTTTATCCATATGTGGAGACGTACGATAGAAACGGAAGTTGCCCGTTTCGATTCGTGTCACTGTATTTTGCTTAATACGATCATGGCAGGTGTCGCACATATACGTGTGAATCGGCCGATTGCGTAATTTTTTTGCTAACGGTAAATCATCATCTAATTGGTTAATAGTATCGCAAATGACACATTTTACGCGCATAGCATACCCTCCCTATTCTGCACGAATGGCTAACACTTTTTTAATAGGATTGTCTACATTTGAACCGTCTCCGAACAACACATGAACAGGTCCATCTTCGCTTAATGGCTTACCATCTTGGCTATATTTAAAAATAAGCGTATTTGCCTGTTCGAGCGTAAAAGGATGCTCTTTGCCATCTTGACATTCAATGATGATTTTTGTCGCTTCTGGCTGTACTTCAGCATTTTTTAAGAAGTGGCTTAATTCGATTCCGAAAGTACCAGTTTCCATTCCTTTACGGTCGAATTTTCGCTCTGATTTTAACGTTGGTGGGAAAGTAGCACCTTCCATAATCTCACGAGACCAGTGAGCACCAACTTCACGCATATATTTTGTATCTGCATCTTCCTCATCTTCTTTTGTGTGGAAGTATGTGTTTAAGTCTAGTTTACGGTCATCGAAAATCCAAACAGTTGGATCTAATGTTAGTTGATATGAAACTGCACCCTTGATAGGAATAATTGTTTCCATATTAGAAATCCTCCTCAAATCTTGTATATCCATGAAATAGTATAACGCTAAAGACAGGAGATAATAAAGAAATATAATTCGATTTGTCTTTTTACTACGAAGACACTTGCATTTTTAACGACTAAAAGATAAACTTTATTAAGATAGAATCGAAGAAATATCAGATAATGGGGGCGTCCTCATGGATACGAAATCACAAACTTCTTTTCAAGAGAAGGCTTTGGAGCTTTTAGTTGCTGATGCTGATAAAATTGCTCGCCTCATTCGAGTACAAATGGATCATTTAACAATGCCACAATGTCCTTTATATGAAGAAGTATTAGATACACAAATGTTCGGCCTTTCACGTGAAATTGACTTTGCTGTGAAGCTTGGACTCATTGAACGCGAAAAAGGCAAAGAAATTCTCGATTCACTCGAGAAAGAACTTTCTGTACTACATGACGCGTATACAGACAAATAAAAAGAAAAAACTCAAACGCTCCTTGCGATTTGAGTTTTTTTTCTAGAACGAGGTTTTCACAATGAAACAATATTTAAAACGGTATGCACAAAATTTTGATTATCCATTATTTTTTACGTTCTTATTGTTAAGTTTATTTGGCTTAGTGATGATTTATAGTTCAAGTCTAATGGTGGCAATTGTACAAAGAGGAGAAGCACCTGATTATTTTTATCAAAAACAAGTGATAAATTTAACTGTAGCATTTCTTGGGTTTTTGGTGGCAGCATTTTTCCCCTATAAGCATTACGCCAATAAAAATATAATGCTGCTACTTACGATTGTGTTAGTTGTGCTATTTACTTGGGTAAAAGTAGCTGGTAATGGTGCAGAGGAAGTAGGTTCTAAGAGTTGGATTTCCGTGCCAGGACTAGGGAATTTTCAGCCTTCTGAATATGCAAAACTATTTATAATTTTATATTTTGCCGCTGCTTTCTATCGAAAGGGGCAAAAGTATACGTTAGAAAAATTACAACCTACGGAAATTTTTTATCCAATATTTCTTTGGATACTTGTTGTAGCAGGCGTAGCCTTTGAAACCGATTTAGGGGCAGTCATTATTCTTTGTGGTATTGCTATTTCTGTTGTGGCGGCGAGTGGTATTCCTTTTAAAACGTTCTGGAAATTTTTCGGTGTGTTAGGGGCATTTGGTACAGCCATTTTGGGGATGCTCTGGCTATTTAAAGGGGAGCTGTTAACAGGAAATCGTAAAGGACGTATTCAATCCTATATAAATCCGTTCGATTATGAAGATGGTGTAGGACATCAGGTTGTGAATAGCTACTATGCTATTGGTGGAGGCGGTTTAGAAGGTAGAGGTCTCGGTCAATCGATTCAAAAATTAGGTTATTTACCTGAACCACAGACCGATTTTATTATGGCGATTATTATGGAAGAACTCGGTATTTGGGGGGTACTTATCGTTTTAGGTGGTTTAGGGTTTATTGTATATAAAGGATTTTCCATTGCATTGCGTACGAAAGATCCGCTAGCACGCATGATTGCGGCGGGGATAGCGAGCTGGATTGCATGGCAGACGTTTATTAATCTTGGGGGTGTAACAGGGATAATCCCGTTAACCGGTGTAACGCTACCTTTTATTAGTTATGGCGGGACATCTATAATTTTGCTATCTTTAGCTATGGGGATATTGGTGAATGTTTCCATGTTTGAAAAGGTAGAAAGAAAAAATGCACAATCATAAGGGGGATACCAATGGAATCAATCAAGAAAATTCTTGTAGCAAACAGGGGAGAAATTGCAATTCGTATTTTCCGTGCTTGTACGGAGCTGAATATTAGCACTGTGGCTATTTATTCGCGTGAAGATAGCGGGGCATTCCATCGCTATAAAGCGGACGAGGCATATTTAGTCGGTGCTGGCAAGAAACCAATCGATGCTTATTTAGATATCGAAGGCATCATTACGATTGCCAAAGATGCAGACGTTGATGCGATTCATCCAGGTTATGGCTTTTTATCTGAAAACGTAGACTTTGCACGTCGCTGTGAAGAAGAAGGTATTCTCTTTATCGGGCCAACTTCCCAGCACCTCGATATGTTTGGCGATAAAGTGAAGGCGCGTGAACAGGCTGTGCGTGCAGATATTCCTGTGATTCCTGGGACAGATGGTCCAGTGGCTTCTGTCGATGAAGTTCTCGCATTTGGTGAGCAATATGGGTATCCACTAATGATTAAAGCGTCCTTAGGTGGCGGTGGACGTGGCATGCGTGTTGTCCATACGAAGGACGAGGCAACGTCAGCGTATGAACGTGCCAAATCAGAAGCTAAAGCAGCCTTTGGTTCTGACGAAGTATATGTAGAAAAATGTATTTTACAACCTAAACATATTGAAGTGCAAATAATCGGAGACAAGGAAGGCAATATCGTGCATTTATATGAACGAGATTGTTCCATCCAGCGTCGCCATCAAAAAGTAGTTGAAATCGCTCCATCGCATTCCATTTCAGAAAATTTAAGAAACCGAATTTGCGATGCGGCTGTGAAACTGATGAAAAATGTCTCGTACATAAATGCAGGGACAGTCGAATTTTTAGTCGCGGGAGAAGATTTTTACTTCATCGAGGTCAATCCTCGTATTCAAGTTGAGCATACCATTACAGAAATGATTACAGGCATTGACATTGTGCATGCGCAAATCAAGGTAGCAGCGGGCTATGGCTTACATAGCGAGGAAATTCATATGCCTGAGCAGGCAGCTATACCGTTGTTTGGTTATGCGATTCAAGCCCGTGTTACGACAGAAGATCCTGCGAATGACTTTATGCCGGATACAGGAAAGCTGATGGTATATCGTTCAAGTGGTGGCTTTGGCGTACGATTAGATGCCGGCAATGGCTTCCAAGGGGCTGTTGTCACTCCGTATTACGATTCCTTACTTGTGAAAATTTCAACATCCGGCATGACGTTTAAAGAAGCCGCTGCGAAGATGGACCGCAATTTAAAGGAATTCCGTATTCGTGGTGTGAAAACGAATATTCCGTTTTTAAATAATGTGGTGACACATGAAAAATTTATCTCAGGTGCGTTTGATACAAGTTTTATTGATACAACGCCTGAATTATTTAACTTCCCTGTGCGTCAAGACCGCGGGACGAAATTATTAAGCTATATTGGAAATGTTACATTAAATGGTTTCCCAGGGGTGGAAAAGAAGGCTAAACCTATTTTCACACAACCTATTAAACCATTAGTAGACTTGCATGGACAGCCTTTATCTGGCACGAAACAAATTTTAGAGACGCAAGGTGCAGATGGGCTTGTGAAATGGATTCTTGAGCAGGACGATGTGCTGTTAACCGATACAACGTTCCGTGATGCGCATCAATCCTTACTGGCGACACGTGTGCGTTCGCAGGATATGTTCCAAATTGCGGATGAAACAGCGCGCATGATGCATAATTTCTTCTCCCTTGAAATGTGGGGTGGGGCTACGTTTGACGTGGCATATCGTTTTTTAAAAGAAGATCCGTGGGAGCGCTTAGCCAAACTACGAGCACAAGTACCGAATGTGTTATTCCAAATGTTATTGCGTGGGGCAAATGCGGTTGGCTACACGAACTATCCAGACAATTTAATCCGTGAGTTTATTGCAGAATCGGCCGCTTCAGGCATTGATGTGTTCCGTATTTTCGATAGCTTGAACTGGGTGAAAGGCATGGAAGTGGCTATTGATGCAGCGCGTGCATCAGGCAAAATTGCCGAAGCCTCAATCTGCTACACTGGGGATATTTTCGACGATGCCCGTGCGAAATACTCGGTGCAATACTACAAAGACATGGCGAAGGAGCTGGAGGCAGCCGGTGCACATATTTTAGCGATTAAAGATATGGCCGGTTTATTGAAGCCAGAAGCTACCTATCGCTTAATTTCGGAGCTAAAAGAGGCGATAAACCTACCTATACATCTGCATACACATGATACAAGTGGCAATGGTATCTATTTATACGCAAAAGCGATTGAAGCTGGGGTGGATATTATCGATACAGCCCTTGGGTCTATGGCTGGTTTGACATCACAACCAAGTGCCAACTCGTTGTACTATGCCATGAAGGGTGGAAAACGTGAGATTCGAGCCGATATCGAGTCGCTGGAAAAGCTATCGTACTACTGGGAAGATGTGCGTAAATGCTATAAAGATTTCGAAAGTGGCATGATTAGTCCACATTCTGAAATTTATGTGCATGAGATGCCGGGCGGTCAGTATAGTAACTTACAGCAACAGGCGAAAGCAGTAGGACTCGGCGACCGCTGGGATGAAGTAAAGCGCATGTATTCCCGTGTGAACCTGTTATTTGGCGACATCGTGAAGGTCACACCGTCGTCCAAAGTAGTCGGCGATATGGCATTATTCATGGTGCAAAATGATTTGGATGAACACAATGTCCTGACAAAGGGCCAACACATTGATTTCCCGGATTCCGTTATTGAGTTCTTCCAAGGCTATTTAGGACAGCCGCATGGCGGTTTCCCACAAGTGCTACAACAAGTTATCTTAAAGGACCGTGAAGCGATTACAGTGCGCCCTGGTGAGCTATTAGAGCCTATAAACTTTGAACAATTAGGTGCAGTACTGGAGGATAAATTACATCGACCGGTTACAAAGCAAGATATTCTCGCTTATGCTCTCTACCCGAAAGTATTTGAGGAGTATGTAAAAACAGTTGCGTCTTTCGGCAATATTTCGGTATTAGACACGCCGACGTTTTTATATGGCTTAAAACTAGGCGAAGAAATTGAAGTAGAAATAGAAAAAGGCAAGACACTCATTGTGAAACTCGTATCGATTGGTGAACCACAGCATGATGGGACGCGGGTCATGTATTTCGAGCTAAACGGACAATCGCGTGAGCTAGTGATTCAAGATATGACCGTTGAAGTAGACGGCAGTATCGCGTTAAAAGCAGACCTAAGCAATCCGAACCAAATAGGGGCGACGATGCCAGGGACGGTGCTGAAAGTGGTTGTATCAAAAGGCAGCCCAGTAAAACGTGGCGACCACCTGCTGATTACCGAAGCCATGAAAATGGAGACGACGGTGCAAGCACCGAAGGATGGGATTGTCAAAGAGGTATACGCTACTGCGGGTGACGCTATTTCAACAGGTGATCTATTAATAGAAATTGAATAATTAATAAAGAAAAAGGTTATTAGACGGCAATTATGCGTACTAATAACCTTTTTTCTTGCTATTTTTTCATGAATTTTATAAAAATTGATTAAGTAATCAAAAAAATAATTAGACAATCAAAAAAAGGTGAATTTATGCTAAATGATAAAAAGTCTTTTATTCAAGAGGCAAGAAAACAGCAACTTATTGAAGCGACAATTATGACATTAGATGATATTGGTTATGTGAAGGCAAGCTTAGCACAAATTGCAAAGCGCGCATCTATTAGTACAGCCCTTATCTCCTATCACTTCGCAGATCGACAAGACTTGATTGACGGAACTTTGCAAGCGCTACTTGAACAATCTGCAACATATATTTTAACGAAAACTTTCGAATCTAATGAGCCGATTACACAACTAGCTCGTTTTATCGAAGCGAGTATTGCTTATCAAGCAACGCATCCTAAGCACAATGTGGCCTTGCTAGAAATTGTATTTAATGCACGCACAAAATGGCGTGCCGTATTATAAGCTACCAGATGATGGAGATGATCCATTGCTAGCAGCGTTGTGTAGCGTGTTAGAGGCTGGTAAAATACAAGGAGATTTTAAAATTAGTTCTGTTGATGTGATTGCGAAAATGATTCAAGGTGCAATAGGTGAATATATGTCAATTGGGGGGACGCTAGCGATAGATGCAAAGCAGTACAGTGAAGAAGTAATTGAAATTATTAGAACAGCAATGAAAGTAGAGGGAGCGATACATGCTTAAAGGTTTATTTAACTGGATGCTAATTATTGGCTTAATATTATTAGCGGGGCGTATTATTACAGCAATTTGTCGATTTTTTGACATACCATTTACTACATTGTTTACTGATTTTGCACTTATATCATTTGTCATTTTGATTGTAGGTGCACTTGGCTCGGAAGTAATGAAAAGGCAAATCTAAGCTTAATAATGAAAAAAGATTCGACACGTTTTGTGTCGAGTTTTTTTAAAAAATAGAAGGGTCTACATGAAGCCGTTGATTTCCGTTACGGCGGTCGTTTTTCGCGGGCAAGGCTTCAGTCTCCTCGTCGCTACGCTCCTGCGGGGCCTTTAGCTCATGCTATTCCCGCAGAAGTCGCCGCCTGCGCTCCAATCGACTCATGTACGTAATGATAGGCAATCAAGTATTGAACCTATTGTTCTTAAAATGACGTTTATTCAATATGTATTTAGTATTCGTTCTATGCGTCAGACGATTAAAGAAATCCAAGGTGCCACTTTTAAATATTTCTGATAAAATTTCAAAAGGTATTCGGAATATGATTATTCCGAATACCTTTTGTGTCGAATCTTTTTTTATAATTATTTCTTTTTCTCATTATAATTACTACGTGCTACTAGCATAATCATATAGCAAAGCAGACCGAATAATAATGAAATGAACAATGAATGCAATAAAGCAACTGTTAGATTTAATCTAGTAAGGACTACTAACATACCAGCTAAAACTTGTAGAATAACAATAATGAAGGCAATTATCCAACCATAGTAAATAACGCGTTGATTTTTGTATTCTTTTATAGCGTGCCATGTTATGTATGTAACCCAAATGAAAATAATGAGTACTGCAAGGCGGTGTCCCATTTGCACCCATTCGTACATGTTGTTTGGCAGTGCAAATGGTGTTTCGTTGTAACAAAATGGCCAATCAGGACATATCAGACTCGAATCTGTATGGCGTACCAGTGCCCCCGTATAAACGACTAAATAAGAATAAATTGTGACAGCAATCGTATGCCAACGTAACTTTTTGCCAATAAATACGTTATCAGCATCAAATTTTCGATCTACTTCAAATACAATCATAGAAAGAAGGAGAACCGCTGCAAAGGAAATAAGTGAAATCCCAAAATGCAGAGCAAGGATGAAATCACCTTGTCCCCAAAGTACTTGAGCTGCACCGATGAGGGCCTGTGCGATTAAGAAGAACATTGCTAGGATACCTAAAAATTTTACTTCTCGAACATGACCGAGTTTACGCCACGTCCAGATTGTTAAGGCAAGAATTGAAAGTGAAACGACTCCTGTAACAAGACGATGCGAGAATTCAATTAATACTTCTGGTGTTATTTCTTTTGGAATTAGAGAACCATTGCAATCGGGCCAGTTTCGGCCACAGCCTAAGCCACTATCTGTTTTTGTAACGAGTGCGCCTCCAAGTAAAATAAGGAGCATCCCTACAGTAGCAGCAACAGCAAACCACTTCATATACCTGTTGTGTTGCATAAAATGAGTCACCTACTTTATCTATCAACATTACATGAACGTAATGTTTCTGCTACTAGATAATATCTAAAATACGTTTAAAAAACAACTTGTAAAGAGACGGGAGTAATAGATGTCGATTCCATTTCACAAATTGTTCATAATTTCGTGCTTTAACCTTCACAATTCAATTTAGAAAATGTTTTACTATAGATATGTTGTTTTTAATTATATTTCTAGACTAAACTAATTTTTACAACTTCATCTAAATTTCACTAAACGTCTAGAAATCAATCGCAAATTTCGCTATAGTTAGTGTTAGCGGAATATGCTTACAAAAATGAAAGGAGAGGTAACATGTCAAACGGTCGTACACTGACGGCTACTAGAAATACTGAACCAGAAACAACATCTGTTGTAAAAGATTTCTTAGCACTGATTAAAATTGGAATCGTTAACTCGAATCTTGTTACAACGTTTACAGGGATGTGGCTGGCATTTCAGTTTACTGGTAGACACTTCTTGCAAGAGCTTGATGTCATATTTTGCACCATGCTGGGTGCGGCATTAATTATCGGTGGTTCTGGTGCGATGAATAATTTCATCGATCAAGATATTGACCCGATCATGAAACGAACGAAGGCAAGACCGACAGTAACGGGTAGATTCAAACCTAATTTTGTATTGACCATTGCCCTCTCGTTTTTAATTGTAGGTGAAATTTTGTTATTTGCGGCATCATTAGCGGCCGGCATGTGGGGACTATTAGGGATATTTGCTTATGTCGTTCTGTACTCAATGTGGTCAAAAAGGAAGCATGTTAGTAACACGGTTGTAGGCAGTATTTCTGGTGCGATTCCACCAATAATCGGTTTCGCAGCAGTTGAACCAGCACTTGGTTCAGGAGCACTTGCTTTATTCCTTATCATGTTTGCATGGCAACCACCGCATTTTTATGCACTTGCTATGAAACGTACAGAAGAATACCGTGCGGCTAATATTCCCATGCTACCAGTTGTAAAAGGATTTAAACGAACAAAGTACTCAATGATTTTCTGGATTCTTTTATTATTTCCGTTACCGTTCCTTTTACCTGAGCTAGGAAATGGCTTCTTAATACTTGCGACTGCATTGAACTTGGGTTGGGTAATACTAGCTCTTAAGGGCTTTACCACAAAAGATGATATTAAATGGGCAAATAAAATGTTTATTTATTCGTTGAATCATATGACCATTCTATTTGTATCCATCATAATATTTGCGGTATTTAGCTAATTTTAGGAATTCTTTCTTTTCCCTAAAGAATTCATATAGACAGAACCAATGTCCTAGGTACACATGAAAATACAACAAAGAAAGAGGGGTTTAATTAAGCTATGATGAAAGGGCTTAAAAAATGGCGTCTTTTTTCACTTCTAGCAGTGATGATGGTCTTCCTTTCGGGATGTGGTGAAGAATATATTTCTGCACTGAAACCATCTGGTGAAGTAGGTAAAGAGCAATTGAATTTATTACTGTTAACTACGGGGATTATGACGCTAGTAATAGTAGTAGTATCAGTTATCTATTTACTTGCATTCGTTAAGTTCCGTCGTGCTAAAGTCGGAGAAAACGTAATTCCTAAACAAGTAGAAGGAAGTCACACTCTTGAAGTGATTTGGACAGTTATTCCAATAATCTTATTATTAATTATTGCTGTACCAGTTGTTACGGCTACTTATAAATTTGCAGATGTTGCTGCAATGGATGAGGTAGACGAAAACGGTAATAAAACTGCTCTTACAGTAAATGTAACTGCAAAATTATATTGGTGGGAGTTCGAATACCCTAACCAAGGTATCGTAACTGCACAAGAATTAGTTGTACCAACAGGCCAAAAAGTTTACTTTAACTTAAAAGCTGCCGATGTTAAGCACTCATTCTGGATTCCTGCTGTAGGCGGTAAGATGGATACAAACGTAGAAAACTTAAATAAATTCTACCTCGTATTCGATAAAGAATCGAAAGACCTTAAAGACGGCGTATTTTATGGTAAATGTGCTGAGTTATGTGGTCCTTCACATGCATTAATGGACTTTAAAGTAAAATCATTAAGCCCAGAAGCGTTTGATGCTTGGGTGGCTTCAATGAAAGCTACAGAAGGACAAACTGCTGACAAAGCATCTACAGATCTTGGTGAAGCAACATTTGCTAACAGCTGTTTAGCTTGTCATGCTGTATCGGGAGTAGGCGGAACAGGTGGAGTAGGTCCTAACTTAACGACATTTGGTGACCGTAACCGTGTTGCTGGTTTCTTAGAGCACACTGAAGAGAACTTACAAGCATGGATTAAGGATCCTGAACAATACAAACCAGGTAACTTAATGATGAAACCTGATGGTACTGCACCAATCTATGGCGACTTATCTGACGAAGAAATTCAAGCTCTTGCAACTTATATCATGGGCTTATCAGTAGAGAAATAATTTTAAGTTTTTTGTAACAAACTTTGAGGGAGGTAAGAGTTGTGAGCTCATACACACAGAAAAAGGGCTTTGGAGCAGCTATCTGGGACTACATTACAACTGTTGACCATAAAAAGTTAGCAGTAATGTATTTATTAGCAGGTACTTTGTTCTTCGCTATCGCTGGCTTTGAAGCGTTATTAATGCGTATTCAATTAATGAAACCGAATAACGATTTCGTTTCAGCTGGTTTTTTCAATGAATTATTAACAATGCACGGAACGACAATGTTATTCCTAGCTGCGACTCCATTATTATTCGCATTTATGAACATGCTTGTACCATTACAAATTGGTGCACGTGACGTTGCATTCCCATTCCTTAACTCTTTAGGGTTCTGGTTATTCTTCCTAGGTGCTATTTTCCTGCACCTGTCATTCTTCATGGGTGGCGCTCCTGATGCGGGCTGGACATCTTATGCATCATTATCTTTATATTCTCCAGGACATGGTATTGACTTCTATGTACTTGGTTTACAAATTTCAGGGGCAGGTACATTAATTTCTGGTCTTAACTTCATCGTTACGATTATTACAATGCGTGCTCCAGGTATGACGTTCATGCGTATGCCTTTATTCACATGGACAGCACTAGTTTCAAGTGCATTAATCCTATTCGCCTTCCCTCCACTTACAATTGGTTTATTAATGATGTTATTTGACCGTATGTTCGGTGGTAACTTCTTTGACCATACAATGGGTGGTAACACAATTATTTGGGAACACTTATTCTGGATCTTCGGACACCCAGAGGTTTATATCTTAGTATTACCAGCATTTGGTTTATTCTCTGAGATTATTCCAGCATTTTCTCGTAAACGTTTATTCGGATACTCTTCAATGGTATTCGCAACAATCTTAATTGGTTTCTTAGGCTTCATGGTTTGGGCCCATCACATGTTTACAGTTGGTCTTGGGCCAACAGCAAACGCAATCTTCGCTGTTGCTACAATGGCAATTGCCGTTCCAACAGGTATGAAAGTATTCAACTGGATCTTAACTATTTGGGGCGGATCTATTAAAGTTACGACACCAATGCTTTATGCACTTGGTTTCATCCCGTCATTCGTTGCGGGTGGTGTTACAGGGGTAATGCAAGCAGCTGCTCCTCTTGACTATCAATTACACGATTCTTACTTTATCGTTGCTCACTTCCACTACGTAATCGTAGGTGGTATCGTATTAGCTTTATTTGGTTCAGCGCACTTCTACTGGCCAATTTTCTTCAACCGTATGTTAAACGAAACGCTTGGTAAAATTACTTTCTGGGTATTCTTTATCGGTTTCCATTTAACGTTCTTCCTTCAACATTTCTTAGGTTTAATGGGTATGCCACGTCGCGTATTCACTTACATGGAAGGTCAAGGTTGGGATCAGTTCAACTATATTTCTACAATCGGTGCATTGATGATGGGTGTAGGGGTTATCTTAATGGTAATCAACTGCTTAATGTCTATCAAAGGTAAACCAGCAGGTCGCGATCCATGGGGCGATGGACGTACATTAGAGTGGGCTATTCCACAGCCAATTCCATTCTATAACTTCCGTCAAACGCCACTTGTGCGTGGATTAGATCCTTATTGGATTGAAAAACAAGAAGGTAACAAAGAGGGTATGACATATGCTGAGCCACTTGGCGATATTCATATGCCAAACAACTCTGCAATTCCATTCGTTATTTCTTTAGGTATGTTTATCGCAGCATTCGGTGCACTTTATAATCCAGATGCTGATAAGCCATGGTCAATCTATGTATTAATCATTGGTCTTGCAATTACATTTGGTGCAATGATTGTCCGTTCTGTTAAAGACGATCACGGCTTCCACTTACACAAAGAAGATATTATCAAAATTGAAGAACAACTTTATGGCAAAGGAGGAAATAAATAATGGATTTCAATACTAAATTTACTCCTCATACTTGGCCAGATCATCCTGAACAAGCAACGCTAGAAGGTAAAAACAAAGTCGTTGGTTTCTGGATTTTCCTTGCATGTGAAGTTGTACTTTTCGCAAGTTTATTTGCTACTTACTTAGCACTTAAGAACAAAGGGCCAGCTGGCATGGAGTTCACAACACAAGATTTATTTGAATTACCGTTAGCTTTTGCAATGACGATGTTACTATTAACATCATCACTTACATCTGTTTATGCAATTTACCATATGCGTAACTTTAACTATAAAGGTATGCAAACTTGGTTAGCTATCACTTTACTTCTAGGCCTTGGCTTCTTGGCCCTTGAAATTTATGAGTTTTATCACTATGTGCATCTTGGTTTCACTTTTAACCAATCTGCATTCGCCACTGCGTTCTATTCGCTAGTAGGTACACACGGTTTCCACGTAACGTTAGGATTAGTTTGGATTACAACATTACTTATTCGTAACGCTAAACGTGGTCTTAACCTGTACAATGCGCCTAAATTCTTCGTGGCTGCTTTATACTGGCACTTTATCGACGTGGTTTGGGTATTTATCTTTACAGTAGTATACTTGATGGGAGTGATCGGATAATATGTCATCACACGATACACCTGTAGTTGCTAAGTCTCAAGCGCAATACGAATATGATCGTCATCATAATGCCGTTCATATGCGTAAACAAGTAATCAACTTTGCGATCATGATTTTCTTAACATTCATCGCATTCGCAGTTGTTGCAGCTGATTTTTCTAAATACTTAATATTCCCGTTCGTTTTATTGCTTGCTGGTGTTCAAGTTGTTCTTCAACTTTACGCTTTCATGCACTTAGAAGACAAAAAAACTCACTACGGTGGAGTAATTGGCTTCTTCATGTGGGTGGGGATGTTAATCGCATTTACGTTCTTCTTAGCATTCTTAACAATCATTTGGTGGTAAACCAGAAATGCACGTTCTCTACTTTTAGTAGAGACGTGCTTTTTTCGTTGGATACTAGAGAAGACTACGCAATAGAAAATTGTTCACCTTTCGTTCATTGCAGTTCAACTGTATGCGTTTTATAATAGGAGTACTGAAGTTTAAAGGAGTGCGTACTGTATGCCACTTAGTATATTTGGTTTCCAAGCTTTATGGAGCCCGTATTTAATAGGGGTTCTCGTTTTCATAACTATTATCTATTTCTTAGTAACAACGAAATGGCGCAAAGATTTTAAAGTAAGTGAGCCGTTGAAAAAAGGAGAGGCAATATACTTCTTATTGGCAATGGTAACGATCTATATTATTAAAGGATCTCCAATCGATTTAATGGCACATATTATGTTTACAATGCATATGGTGCAAATGGCTATATTACTATTACTTGTGCCGATCTTCATTATTAAAGGAATTCCTTGGTGGGTATGGAAGGTAGTTATTGAGGCACCAGTTGTAAAACCTTTATTTAGAGTTTTAACTTTACCGGTCGTTGCGACAATTGTATTTATCGGTCTATTTTCTTTTTATCATTTGCCTTCAGTCTTAGACTACATTAAATTAAATGAGACTTTACATAGTACATACACTTTTGTATTATTTATTTCTTCGGGTTTAATGTACTGGCCAATAATTCAACAAATGCCAGAAAGTTCTCAAATGAAGCCTTTGTATAAGTTAGCTTACATTATTGCAAACGCAGTATTAATTACACCTGCATGTGCTTTAATTATTTTTGCTCCCAATGCGATGTATGAAACGTATACAAATGGTGATGCTTGGTTAAAAGCAATGGAGCTTTGTGTACCGGCTTCTACATTATCTGGCTTGTCTTTATCGGGACCAGAGCTATTTACAGATATGAAACCTGTTGCGGATCAACAACTTGGCGGCGTACTTATGAAAATACTGCAAGAGCTTATCTTTGGTGTTTTAATCGCTTCTATTTTTACAAAATGGTATCGCTCAGAACAAAAAGATCCCGATAAAATTACTGCAGATGCCTTAAAGGCGCACCAACAGAAATGGGAAAGCGAACATCAACATCAGCTATAAAAGAGAAATTTACATTGTATAAGGAGTTTTGTGCATGGAAATACAAATGTTGCCTACTATTAGTACGTCATTTATCGTCATTAGTGCTGTATTAGTAGCAATTGGTTGGGGCTTAATCATGAAGGGGAAGGTAGAGGCACATAAAAAAGTAATGTTAGCTGCTGGTGCTGCTGCACTTATTTTCTTTATCATTTATGCTTCACGTACAATCTTTATTGGAAATACTGCGTTTGGTGGCGGTGAGGATTTAAAACCGTATTACACATTCTTTTTAATATTCCATATTACTCTTGCGACAGTGGGAGCAGTATTCGGTATTGTAAGTATTATTTCAGGTTTGAAAACAAAGATTAAGCTTCACCGTCGAATCGGACCTATTACAAGTATTATTTGGTTCTTCGTAGCCATTACAGGTGTAATGGTGTACATGTTATTGTATATCCTGTTTGAACCAGGTGAAACAACGTCAGTTATTAAAGCAATTTTAGGGTTTTAACATATAAATCTCCCTCCTTACTCTTGAGAAGGAGGGAGATTTTTTATATCGTTTTGGTTAAAAAGAGAAAGGACAACGACAACGAGTAAAGGTCCGATTAAAATGCCGAGAAACCCAAAAACTTTAAAACCGATAAACATTGCGACAAACGTGGAAAGGGAAGATAGCCCAATCTTATCGCCAATAATTTTTGGTTCAATCATTCGACGCACTAAAAAAAGTACGATTGTAAGAACAAGTAAGGAGACGGCAAATACATATTGTCCTGTTAGTGCTTTGTAAATGGCCCATGGTATTAGTAATATAAATGAGTCTAGAAATGGAATGACATCTAATAACACAAGTAACAGTGCTAAAATTAAAGGAAAAGGCGTTTTTAATAAAAAAAAGGCTGCTAAAGCTATTGTAAAAATACAAATACCGACAAGGAATTGAGCCTTCACAAATCCAAATAAAGCAACCTTGACCCGCTGGCCAATAAATAGTATTTTTTGGTGATGATGAAAAGGAATGGGGGCTAATATTTTTTGATTAATAGATGGTAATTCTAACAGTAGCATATAGAGAACTATCCAATAAACGAATATATCAAACAAACGTGAAGATAGATGTGTAATTAACGATGACCAAACATTCAAGTTTGTTAAAGAAAAAGCAAATTTTTCAATGGATGCTAGTGAACGTGTGATGAAGAGTTGAATTTGTGTAACAAGTTCTAAAGGCAAATGATATGTGTAATTGGCTAGCTTTGATTGAATTTGAATCCAAAGTGCAGACAATTGGTTGAGGTAGTCTGGTATATGGAGTAAAAAAGATGAAAATTGTTTCCAACTAATAAATGCAGCAAGAATACATAAGATAAGTGTTAAGAAAAAAAACAACAAAAAGAAAATGGAAACGACAATTTTTCTCTTTTTTCGAAAACGTTTGCTGATACGGATAATGACAGGTTCTAACAGTAGTGCCGTAACGTAGGCAAGTAGGACTGGTAAAGATAAGGATATGAACCACAGTATAATAATTCCGATAGCAATGATGATTATTGGATGGCGAAAAAAGGGCCTTTTGAAAAATTGTATCATTAACTTCACCTACATCATTTGAAAGATATCGTTAGTATGAGGAGAAAAAATTATTTTACTCAAAATAAAAAAGACTGGACCACCAGTCTTTTCAAAGCTTATAGGCATTACACGCAAGGCCAACCTAAAGTTAGTATACCATCTACTATGCTGTCATTAAAAACATAGTTTGCTGATTGCTACTATTTGCCGACATACGTGCTAAATGTTTTGTATATTCTATTATTACATTAGACGCGAACTTCATAAGCTTCAAGATCTAATCTTACTTTTTTTAAGATCTCATCACATTTTTTAACAAGGTGCGCTGGGAAAATTTCATCTTCCCCATACTCTACACCATGTGGATAGTAATATTTACCAAGTGCTGGCTTCATTAAAGTTAGAACTGCATCGTGTGCTCCAACATCACCAGATTTAGCATATGCGAATACGCGTAGGTAGTAACGACCTTCACGAGTATCGAAACGACGATCAAAAGTCATACGTTCATAATCCCAGCCACCGTCACATTCAAGACCGTTCTTATTCATAACGCTTTCAATTAGTTCTTGGTCAGCTGTTAAATTTTCAAGGTTAGTATTTTCAAAATACATCTAATAATCCTCCTTTAGCTTTTCGTACAAAGTATACGCTCATTTTTATAATAGAGCATATTCGACATTGTTGCAATGACAACATTGTGTCAACACGATTACAATTGATATAATAAATTACAATAATGGTGATGGAAAGGGGTCAAGTATGAAAGCTTTATTTCGCATTTTAATTGTATGTGCAGCAATTGCGTTTATCGGCTTTATGTTCTTTAATACTGCACGGGAAAATGAACCACTAGAAGGCCCAAATGCTAAGTCTAATGTTATTCCAAAGACAGAGCTGAAGCAGCCAGAGATGGGGGCAATGGCCCGTCCGAAAAGTGGTATGTCAACACTTATCGGACAGGAAACACGAGTAGTATTGGAACAACATGGTGAACCAGCAAGAAAAGAGCCATCATCATATGGTTATGAATGGTGGGTTTATAAGACAAGCGTTTCCTCATTTTTTATGGTTGGTGTGCAAAATAATATTGTGACACAAGTATACATAGCAGGTGATAAACTAGATGCAGCACCATTTAAAATTGGTCAGAAGCGTGATGAAATTTATCGAATGACAATTATTGATTATGAAGTGGCTGCCAATGTTGGTGAAAATATTTTCGTTTTCTCGATGAGTGAGGAAGATATGCAGACACGATTGCTTGTGAAGTTTGATGGGCTTTTTGCACAGCTCTATATAGATGGAGAAACAGGTGAATTACAAGGTGTACGCTTTACAGATAGCGAGACGCTCGTACTACATCAACCGTATGAAATGATTTACCAAGGTGAGCTAGTCATACCAACTCCACCATCCTCGTTTTTACAGCAAGATATTAACTTGGCAAGTGCAGCCCAGCTAGATGATTTAATAAATGTAACAAGAGTTCATCATGATTTAGCACCAGTAGAAATGGATGATGCATTAGATGAAGTAGCGAGAAAGCATAGTGAAGATATGAAGGTGCAAAATTTTCTCTCACATGAATCACCAACAAATGGTGATTTGAAGAAGCGGTTAGAGGCATATGAAATTGCCTATAATGAAGCGAATGAAAATCTAGCAACTGCTTATTTCGACGCCATTGAGGCGATGCATGGTTGGCTCAATTCTCCTGAACATCGTAAAGTAATCTTAAACGATAAATATTCGCTTGTCGGATCGGGCGTTTTTTTAAATTACTATACACAAATTTTTATCGAACCGACTGAGCACAGTATGGACAGTGAGCTAGAGGATAGCGAAGAACCAGAAGATAATGCAGACGAAACTTCAGATCAAACAATTCAATAATGAAAAATTGGTTGTTTTACGTATAAGACAGCCTCTCAGACTGTAGATAAACTCGAACAATTTCGAGTTGGCTGACACCCAACATTTACTGATTAGAAATATAGTCAAAGACAAATAGGTATTGAGAGAAGCACTTCATAATACCTTTTGTCGTTTTTGAAGGTAGTTGAGTTCAAATTTCCCCTGAATTTTATGTATGAATCGACTCTATTTCCGATTTCTTCACGAGCTAAATTCAGCTCTTCTTGAAGCTTTTCCTCGTAAGCAGGTGTTTCTGTCCTTCTTGTCATACTTGCATTTATTGGCACCCGCTTTCACATGAGCGGAATCAACGAATACATGGTCTTCTGATAATACACCACGGTTCATAATCTCTTTTAAGGTGTGGAAAAAAAGCTGTTCAATTGTCAGGATTTCAGCTTTTCACGCTCATTGATTTTTCGTCATCATGTTTAAGAACAGAATCAGTACGCGATACAAGTTGATTGGAGTGGAAGGTGCGAAACCACTACAGGAACAGCACGTGCGGAAAATCCATTTTTGTGGCAACCCGCTGCAAAAATTTGTTGGAGCCATGCCTGCGGAAAGGGAGCGCCTGGAACGGAAATCAACGGTTTCTTACTATTTATTCTAAAAAGAGGTTGTCTTGCATATAAGATAACCTCTTTTTTTATGTCGTCTTCTTATGTGGGAAAATTTAAACACTTAGCGTTGCTGCTCTGACTGGTGCAAATAGTGTGTAGTAAGTGACTGTTAAGCCATCGACTTTTTTCGTCACAACGTTACAAACACCGTCATATGATAGAGAACTGAAAGGAGGAATGAGACAATGCAATTAGCTGAGTTGTTAAAAGACTGGCCGTGCAGTGTGACAGGTGGATCGATTCGAACAACTATTACTGGTGTTGAGGATTACGCACAGGCGGTGAAACCTGGGGATATTTTTGTTGTGCGCAAAGGCAAGAAAACATCCGGGAGCCGGTTTGTAAAAGAAGCATTAGCCAGAGGTGCTGCTGCCATTGTATCTGAGGAAAGTATTTCATTACCCGTCACTGATCAAAATATTCCTTTCGTATGGGTACCAAATACCGCATTGTTTTTATCATTTGCTAGTGCAAAACTTGCGGCCTTTCCTGCAGAGGCTTTAACCGTTGTTGCGATTACAGGAACAAATGGTAAAACGACAGTGAGCCATTTTGTTAGTCAATTATTAAAAGCGTTACATAACGATGTAGCCGTTATTGGAACAGTTGGTTTCTTCATTAATGGGCAAAGGCAACAAACATCGTATGAGCAGTTGACAACATTACAGGCAAAAGAGCTACAGCCAATATTAAAACAATGTGTGCGTCAAGGAGTGACACATGTTGTTTTAGAAGCCTCTTCGATGGGTTTACAACAACATAGACTTGATCATTGTGATATTGATTGTGGTGTATTTTTGAACTTGTCAGAGGATCACCTAGAGGATCATGGGGGATTAGAGGCATATAAACGAGCGAAAAAAAGATTGGCAGACTTGTCAAAGAAACTTGTGTTGAATGGAGACGACAATTTTTGCCGCTCAGTCGGTATATACGATAAGAAAAAATCGTGTTCATTTGGCTTTGATAATCACAATGATTTACATATTCAAATTGTGAGTGAGACACGGGGAAAAACAGTACTTTGTTTGCAAACATCAAAGAGCGAGCATATAGTAGCTATCCCTTTTGTTGGTAAGTACCATTTGCAAAATTCAGTGGCCGCATTAATGGCTGTTTGGCGTCTTGGTTATTCAATTGAAGAGATAGCTGAGCATATGTGGGCATTAAAATTACCTGAAGGGAGACTCGAAAAAATTGACAATCCTCTTGGTATTGATGTCTACGTAGATTATGCCCATACAGCAGAGGCACTACAGGCTGTTTTACAAACTTTTGATAGCAAGAAGACGCTACTCCTTGTTTTTAGCTGCGGCGGCAATCGAGACAAGGCAAAACGCTTTGCGATGGGCGCGGTGGCCAGTAAATATGCTGATATAATTTTTTTAACGACTGATAATCCCCGCGATGAGGATCCTATCTTAATTAATGAAAGTATTATTGCGGGTTTTTCTGAACAACAGTATTATGAAATTTTTTTAGATCGCAGGGTTGCAATTCATCAGGCCTTGGCAAAGGCACAAAAAGGAGATATTGTCCTTGTTGCTGGAAAAGGGCATGAACAGACGCAACAAATAAAGAATCTTAAGTTCCCTTTTTCTGATCAACAATGTATTCAAGATTATTTTACCAATCTTATGATTGGCGACGTTGAATGACGAAGAAAGAAGCTGTGGCAGTAGCGAGTTGGCGGCCTGTTTCATCCTCGATATCACATGCCATCACGAGTGTTTGTCGTCCCTTATGTACAAAACGTCCGCGTGCAATTAGTTCTTTATTTGTAGTTGTTGCAATATAAGAAATGTTGATATTAGTCGTTACAACATTAAAACCCTCTGCTACAGAACGTGAAGCTAGTCCTCCCATTGCTGCGTCAGCAACGGTTGCAATGATTCCTCCATGTGGTACTTTAATTGTATTATGAATAACCGGTGTAATTGGAATACGGACCTCACTGACCTCAGGCTCGAATTTGCCCACCATGTGCAAGGTAGCGTTAATGTAACGGCGATGGATTCCTTGTTGCTTTTGGCGAAGTCCGCTTAGCAAATGTAGTAAAACTTCCTCATCCTCCATAGTACTTTTTTGTAAAATATCTGCTAGTAAATCTTCTATTTGTTCTTTAGATGAAGGTAACAAGATTAAAAACTCCTTTATAATTGAAATATCAATAATGTAAAATTACCATAAAATCTGTTATGATGGGTAAGAGATTGGGGGAATTAAAAATGATGATGACCTCTGAATGGGCAATCATTTTGGATGAGGCCGATGCGCTTTGTGAGATGATTCTGTCCTCTGAACCTGCAAATACGCTGGAAGAGGCGTATAAGGCTGTATATAGCGATGCTCATTTAGTGGGAGCTATTCACGCTTTTGGCCGCATGAAGGAGCAATACGAAGATGTACAACGTTTCGGAAAATATCATCCGGACTATCATACAATAATGAAATCGATTCGTCAGCAAAAGCGCGAACTTGATTTAAATGAAAAAGTTGCAGCATTAAAGATAGCTGAAAACGATTTTCAAGATTTACTTGATGAAATTAGCTTGCTAATTGGGAAAACAGTATCAGAAGCGGTAAAAGTTCCTGTAAGTAACCCTTTCTTTGCATCCAATTCTTCATGTGGAAGTGGCTGTGGCTCTGGGGGCTCTTGCTCCTGCTCCGCCTAAAATAGAGGAAGTGTCCAAACGACGCTTCTTCTATTTTTTTTATGCGAAAAATTGTATAGTAATTGTGTAAGGAAGGTAAGAAATAGGGGGTACTGTAGATGAAGACATATCGAATTGCCGTTATACCTGGAGATGGTATTGGAAAAGAGGTTGTCCCAGCGGCGATGAAAGTACTTGATAAGGCTGCACAATTAGATGGGGATTTTCGATTTGAATGGACTACTTTCACATGGGGGTGCGATTATTATTTAGAGACAGGGAAAATGATGCCTGATGATGGAATTGAAATATTAAAAGGCTACGACCAGATTTTTTTAGGTGCTGTTGGTATGCCTGAGATGGTGCCTGATCACATTTCACTATGGGGGCTACTGATTAAGATTCGCCGTGAAATGAAGCAATCGATTAATGTACGTCCAGCAAAATTAATACAAGGATTACCTTCACCATTGCGCAATCCTAATGGTTTTGATTTTGTTGTTGTTCGTGAAAACTCAGAAGGAGAATATGCTGAGAGTGGTGGGCGTATTCATAGTGGACAGGATGAAGTGGCGATTCAAAATGCTATTTTCACAAGAAAGGGTACAGAACGTGCAATACGATATGCTTTTGATATGGCAAAATCCCGACGTCAGCATGTCACGAGTGCTACAAAATCAAATGGATTAACATACAGTATGCCTTTTTGGGATGAAGTTTTTGCTGAAGTGGGTAGAGATTATGAGGATATTGGACAAGTATCAAATCATATTGATGCATTAGCTGCATTTCTAGTGATGAAGCCAGAAAACTTTGATGTCATCGTCGCATCGAATTTATTCGGTGATATTTTAACCGATTTAGGTGGCGCTATTATGGGCAGTATCGGCATTGCGCCAGCGGCAAACTTAAATATTGAACGGCTATATCCATCAATGTTTGAGCCCGTACATGGCTCTGCCCCTGATATTGCAGGACAAGGTATCGCTAATCCACTGGGCCAAATATGGACAGGTAAAATGATGCTTGATTTTTTAGGCTATCAAGAGCTAGGTAAAAGAGTGCTAAATGCGATTGAAGACACCTTATCACAAGGTATAAAAACTGCTGATTTGGGCGGCACAGCGACATTACAAGATGTGACAGATGCCGTATTACATTATTTACAATAAAGTCGTTGCTTAAAAAAGTATAGGGTGGGGATGACTTAATGCTAAATTTTTTTGTGTATAACTGGCAAGTAAGAGATGAATGGTTTCAGTGGTGTCATCAGCTGTGTATCGATGAATTATTAAAGCGCCGTACTGGTGGAGCAGGAAGTATTTTATATACGTTATTTCATATTATAGATGTTGAGTATAGCTGGATTCGTGGTATTCAACACAAAGAAGACAGAATATTTAGTTTTAAAGATTACAGAACGCTTGAAAAGATTGAAATGCTCTCAACAAAATTGCGGAACGAAATAATTGAATTTTTAAAGTCCAATAAGGAATTTAATGATGGGGTTGTAACAGTCGCTTGGGATGAAAATGAATATACAAAAAACGACATATTACATCATGTTATTGTTCATGAAATTCATCATATTGGGCAGCTTTCTGTCTGGGCAAGAGAAATAGCTTTACCTCCTGTTCCTGCAAATTATATTGGTAGAGATTTTAAGTCTTATGTTAAAGACTAAAACAAGAGGTAAGGGCATTTATAAAGAGCTCTTACCTCTTGTAACAGATTTGAATTCTTCATACGATTATTCTTGTGTCTTTAATAGCTCCACAGCTATATCAGGTCGATCAGTAATGATACCTTTTGCACCGTTGTGAATTAATTTATTCATAGTCGTTTCATCATTGATTGTCCAATAGTGTACAGGAATGTTTAAATTGTTTAAAAACTGAATAAATTTCGGTGAATCTAGCGTGACAACTCCTGATTTCGGAGGGAGTTGAAAAACATCTACTTTTGGATGATATAAATGGCCGAATTGGCTAGAAAACGCAGTGAATGCTTTTCGTACATCTGATTCACCAGCACCTAATGCAACTTGGTTTTGTGCATACAAATTAAAACGGTCTATCTGTTCCCCGTAAAGGCTTGTGACAATCACACGATTTTCTGCGCCCAGCTCTTCAATTAAACGCCAAAGCTTGGACGGCATTAAACTACCCTCATACGTATCAGGAGCATCTTTAATATCAATATTTACCAACATATTTGGGTAGCTTTCTAGTAGTTCGCGCAGTGTGACAACATCTGTTTTTACATCTCGGTAAGGGTTTCCCCCCTGTAAATCTTCGAAATGATAGCCGTGATTCAATGCGTTGATTTCTGCTAATGTCATGTCTGCCACTAGACCGTAACCATCAGTCGTACGTTCGACCGTAGCATCATGAAAGACGATAATTTCCTCGTCTTTTGTTAAACGAATGTCTATTTCAAAGCCGTCTACACCAAGTTGTGCGGATTTTTCAAAAGCAAGCACTGTATGCTCAGGTGCTAAATGGGCTCCGCCGCGGTGCGCAATAATAATCGGACGATCATATTGTAATGCTTGTTTTTCTTCACGTTGCTGAGGTTTAGATATAGCTTTACTACCTGCCCAAGCTGCTGCACTAGCTGCAGCGATTGCAAGTGCTATGTTTGTTTTTTTACCCATATTCGTCCTCCTTGACAATCAAATTAATAAAAAAGGTACTGGTGAATTCACTATTTTTTATCTTGATTTAATTGATGTACAAACACCGTTTGAATCTGCGGAACTATGACAAAAGTACTTCGCTCTAAGACAATTTACCTGTGCGATAACGGACGCCTGTGAAGCAAAATCCAGTTTGTCATAAGCTCCTGCGGTTGTCTCAAATTATGAAGGATAAAAATTTTGTTAGCTTAAAACACAACCCATTCATAAGAATAAGGTTTAACTGACCTGTTCAACGCGCTTGTTTAAAACATTTTAAAATCGAGATGTAACGATGATGAGACGTAATTAAATGGCTAAACTTAAGTGCTTTTAAAGCACTTTTATCTAGCATAAGTAAATGGAATCTGTCGATAAACGCGCTATGCTTTTCCATTATAACGGAAAAACGAGCGTTCTGTCAGCTAAACTCTGTTGCTATCATTTTCCGGTCTATGGTATTCTTTTATGTAAGAAATGAGGGAAAACTATATGAACGAACGACAAGGGCTGATCGTTTACGTCCATCAATTAAAACATGCAAAGTCACTTCGAAAATATGGTCATGTTCATTATATTTCTCGTAAGCAAAAATATGTAGTGCTTTATTGCGATCGAGAGGACATTGAAATGATGACAACAAAACTACAACGCCTTCCTTTTGTGAAAGACGTTGTGGAATCTTACCGTCCATTCGTTAAAACTGAGTTCGAAAATGCTAAACCAGATAAAGCGAAGGAATATGACTATAAAGCGGGTCTTTAAGCTTAGTTTAATGCTGGGATATAGTGATGTAGTCTCATTATTCCAATTAAGTATTGATAAAATAGTTTTGGCTCCGAAAATATAGATGAGTGCTTTATTTCTACAACAACCGCTTTACGACCTAGTTGTTCAATACATTCTTCGAACATGATTTGACGCTTTGAAGGCTTTTCCTCATTAAAAGGAATGCCTTCACGACAAATATAAATCGGCATGAATTTACTTTCACCTACTGGTTTTAAAGCGACAGCTAAAGAGGCAACCTTTTTTTCTTCTTTTGTGGATGTTAGTATAAAGGCTTGATGGAAGCGCTCTTGATTGGTTTTAATCATTTCAAGTAGCTCATATACATCACCATAGCCTTCACCTAATTCTATAAATTGTTGTGGCATTTAAACTTGCACATCCTTTCCAATACACATAGTATCATGCTGCGGGAGGTCAAGCACATGAAATTTGCAATGAGTTTTTTTTCCATTCTTGCACTAATTATTACAGGAACAATATTTTTCCAGTATCAAGCGTATTCATCAGATTTAGAAACGGGAAATGGAGAATTCCATTACTCACAGGAAATTGAATTTGTCTATCGTGAAAACAGTCTAGATATCAGACAGCATTTTAAAAACTTGCCAAATCAAAAAGTGAAAATAAAGTGGCCCAAAAATGCGATAGATCCAAGTTGTTTTATCGAAAACGAGAAAAGCTGTAATCGTTTATCACAAGAAGTATCCTATTTTGCAAAAGGCGATACTAAATCACAGTCTGTTTCGTACATAATTCCTATCGAGGGCGGCTTAAAAGATAAAATGCTGCTACAAAACGTTTTGGCAACATTAACAAACGGTGACGCATCTTATACTGTTATGCATATTTCAACAGATAGCAAAACGGTCGGTCAATGGATAACAGGTTTACCATTAGTAGGACAACAGCAATTATCACTCGTTAACTACACAATGTTTAGTGGTAATGGCACAGTTCGTGATATTTATTGGCAGGCTGGAAATCTTAAGGTGCAAGAACAGACGCCAGTTTTATCAATTTATGCACAGCAGGCTATTTCGAAAGATTTCTTAAAGTCTCTGGAAACACTGAAATTTTTAAATAATGAACATATATCCATTATTCAAGAAACCAGTCCAGTAGCGGGGCACGATGATCGACTTTTATTTTTACCAACGCTAACTGCACAAGCAGTAGAGCAGGAAGTTGTACTTTCACAAATTAAATCACAATTTACGTTTGAAGATTCACCAGCATGGTTGCAAGAAGTTGTGGCATCCTACCTAGTGAAAGAAACTATTGGCTCGGATAAGACAAAGGAAATAGTTAAAACCTTAAAAGAGTTTATGACAGCTAACCAAGAGTCGGCATGGCAAAAAGCTTTGGACACTCTCGGAGAGGAATCAATTTCTCCTACGACAATGGACGAGCTTTTATCGGACGTGTTAGACGCCAAAACTTCTTATTTTAAGTTAAATGCTGCGCAAGAAAATGGTACGTATCCGTTATTGTTTGAAGATGATCGTAGTGTATATGTAGATGACACAATCAAACAAGATGTTCAGGTTATTTTCTATGAGGGTCAAACTTTATATACAGCTGATACACTGCTACCACACCTTGGCTATACTGCTGGTGAGGGGGAAAATGGGTATTACGTAAATAATGACAATCGTACATTCCGATTCCCGAAAGATCCAGGATTCTACGTATTCAATCAACGTAGATATTCCACAATTTCAGAACCAATCATTAAAATTGCGAATCGTTATTATGTAGAAGAAGCTTGGTTACAACGTTTATTCCTTGTAGAATTACAAAAAAGTGATGATCGTATCCAAGTATTAACACAAGAACAAGAATAATTTTTTGCAGCGGAGGTGTCCTTTCGCTGCAAAAATGCTTTCTATAAGTAAAAGAAAGTATGGTGACACGCATCTTATGAGAGTAGTAGCAGGAGAACGCAAAGGGATGCCATTAAAGGCGATTACAGGTAATACGACGAGACCAACAACAGACAAAGTAAAGGAATCAATCTTTAATATTATTGGTCCTTTTTTTGATGGAGGTATTGCACTCGATTTATTTGCTGGGAGTGGAGGACTTGGTATTGAGTCGTTAAGCCGAGGGGCCCAGGAAGCGGTTTTTATTGAAAAGGATGCGAAGGCATTTCAAGTTTTACAAGAAAACATAAAAAAATGTCGTTATGAGGAGTGCTCTGAGCTTTTTCGTATCGATGCTAAACGTGCTGTGAAAGCGCTCTTAAAACGTGAAATCTCGTTTAAGCTAGTATTTCTAGATCCGCCCTATCATCACAAAGAGTACTACGATTTAGTGCAAGTGCTTGTAGACAATGATAAAGTACAACGTGATGGCATTATTTTATGTGAACATGCGAAAGAAGTAATATTACCACATAGCTTTGGAGCTTTTATATTACAGAGACAAGAAACATATGGCGGAACGATTATTTCAGTTTATCGTTGTGCAGGGGAAGAGGGAGAGTAAGTTGTCAGAGAAAATTGCTGTAGTTCCTGGAAGTTTTGATCCTGTGACATTTGGGCACTTAGATATTATTAAACGTGCAGCAGATGTATTCGATGTGGTCTATGTTGCTGTTTTAAACAATTCATCGAAACAGCCATTATTTTCAGTAGAAGAACGCATGGCTTTAATGGCTGAGGTTACTAAAACATTGCCTAATGTTCGTATTGAATGTTCTTCTGGTCTTCTTATCAATTATGCAAAAGAAAAGAATGCAAAAGCTATTGTCCGAGGCTTACGGGCAGTTTCAGATTTTGAATACGAAATGCAAATTACTTCAATGAACCGTTTTCTTGATGAAACGATTGAAACATTTTTCATCATGACAAAAAACCAATATTCATTTTTAAGTTCTAGCATTGTAAAAGAGGTAGCGAAGTATGGCGGCAATGTTCGTGAACTTGTTCCTGTTTGCGTAGAACAGGCTTTAAAAGAAAAATACGGCTTTGCCAACTAATGAGAAGAGGATGTCTTAATAAGGAGACATCCTCTTCTTTATATGCACCCAACATGAACAATATTTTAACAGTAGTCATTGCCAAGAAAAAATTACCGATAGACTGTTTATTTCATGAAGAATACAGCATAAATAGTTGGCACAATGATTATGCTAAGAAGGCGGAATTTAATATATGGACGAACGGAAAGTTTGGCAGATTTGGCAATAACGAAAATTTGTAAATGGATACTAATACTTTGCATCGTCAATAATATTACAACTAGTAATGGTAAATACGTAAAGCTTGGTAAGGCTGTAACCGTCATTTTCAGTCCATTTGTTACTTCGAGAATTGCGGCTATCGATAATTCTGCTGACTGAGGGAGATTAGGTAGCATTTTGTCTAATCCTTGTTGCACGATGGTTTGAATAGTGGTGAAAAAAATAATGGTTGTTCCAACTAAAAGAATAGTTGGTGCTGTTTCTTTAATGCTTTCTGAAAATGGGGCTGCATACAAAGTTGAATTGTGTAAAGAAATGGTAGGTGGGTCGGTTTTTCGAAATAAAAAATAACCGACTACTAAGCAACAAATATTAAAACTATGTAGTAAACATAAAAACAGCCATCCGAACGTATTACTGTGTAATAAATCAAGACTCACAAAGCCAAGTACAAAAAGCGGACTTGGTGCATGACAAACAGCCAATAAAAAATTTGCTTCTTTAGGGTGTAGTTGTCCGCTATTTTTTAAATAAACAATGGTTGTTGCACCTGTAGGATAACCGCCGAGTGCGCTAATAAGATAGGCTTGTACGTATAAAGAAGCCCTTTTCGTTTTCGTACGCATAGGAGCGGTTAAACGGAGTAACCATTGCGTTAAAATAAGATAAGGTAGTAAATACGGAAATAGCGCCTCCATAAAAAGGTTTACTCCTAAATCAGTGCCAGTATGAGCAGTTTGTGGGAATAACAAGAGTAATAGAATAAGAAGTATGCAGAGCGCTATTTGAATTGTCGCAAACATATTATCATCTCGTTTCAACTTTTTGTCATTCACATAGGCAAATGCTAAAATCAATATATGTCAGAAAGGCAAAAACATGAACAGATGGTTTTGCGTGCGTCTTAGGAGGAGTTCGTCCGAATGAAGAAAAAGATAAGTATTTATGCAGTGTTTTTAGTCGTGATTTGTTTTTTAATGTTATACCGACTAGACGCATATATTATGAAGCCTGGTAGTGCATACGATATTAGTAACTTTGTAACTGTATCAGATGGTGATACGGATGATGTAGGAACAATGAGTTTAATGACAGTGGCTATGCAGCAAGCAACACCATTTACGTATTTATGGGCCAAAACTCAAAAATACCAAAAGATAATGGATATTAACCAGGTAAGAAATCCATTAGAGGATGATGAGGAATACAATATTCGGCAACTTAAATTAATGACAGATTCACAATTTAATGCAAAATATGTAGCCTTCCAAAGAGCTGGGCTAGAGGCAAAAATCCATTTCAAAGGTGTGTTTGTATTAAACGTACTGGATGGTGGAGCTTCAGATGGTCTATTAAAAGCTGGTGATGAAATTATCCAGGTAGATGGTCAAAAAATTAGTAATCAACAAATGCTTGTTGATCTTTTGAAAGACAAGCAACTAGGTGAGCAAGTCACGATTCAGTTTATTCGTGATAAAAAAGAACAACAAGAAACGATTACCTTAAAGGAAATCCCTAGAGCAGAAGAAAGACGGGCTGGCTTAGGTATTACGTATGCAGAGAGTAAATCAATTGAAACAAGCCCAAAAGTAACGATGAAAACGGAGGATATCGGCGGCCCTTCTGCAGGCTTAATGTTCACCCTTGAAATTTTAAATCAGCTTTTGGATGAAGATATAACAAAAGGCTATGCGATTGCTGGAACTGGGGAAATGTTGGTAGATGGATCAGTTGGAAGAATTGGTGGTATTGACTACAAAGTCATTGCAGCGGATCGTGACGGTATGGAGATATTCTTTGCGCCAGATGATGAAATTCCAGCAGAGATGAAAGCAAAGTATCCTGAATTAGAATCTAATTATGCTACTGCAGTGAAGACAGCTAAAGATATCGGTACAAAAATGAAAATTGTACCTGTTAAAACCGTAGATGATGCAATTGCCTATTTAAAGCAATTACAACCAAAATAAAAAATGCCGCCTTGTGCGGCATTGTAGACCGTAGACAAACTCGAATAATTTCGAGTTTGTCTACGGTCTCTTTTCTTTTACAGTAAAGTAATCATAATCATGTCCGGACAAAGCGCCTCCTTTCCACGGACGTACCAGCTAGGCTCCTCCTTCACTACGCTTCGTGCGGGATCTATCTAGGTCGTTATTAGTTGATTGGAACGGAGTTGCGGGAGAAGCGGCTCGGCCCTGCTCGAACAAAGGGACCGTCCGCAGTGACCTTAGGCAAATTACGGAATTTTTTAAGAATATGTCGACGATCAGAAATGCCGTTTTGTGCCCCATAGCATAGGTTGGCACTTAAAGCCTCCCAATGCCAAATTAAAAACGAATGGGCGGAGTTTGATAGTCTTTTGGAAGCTTTAGCTGTTGTGCCCCGTATTCTATACTTAAATTATATATTTCTGCAGCATGGATATCGACGGCTAGCATGCTGTCTTTCGTAGCAGCCACACGGCTTATAAGTGGCAATGTGAAATCTTTTTTACGCTGTCCTAAGTACGCTTGACCTTGTGAATTCATACCAAGTAATCGAATGGCAGAGGGGCTTGTAAAGCTTCTTAGTTGCTCCTTCGTAAAAGAAGTGTAAATATGAGTGAGCATGCGTTGAAGACGTGTCCAAGTATAGCGTTTGGATTTTATTTTCTCCATAAAGCTTGCGAAAGAATCACTGGTTTTAGCGGCTTTAATAAGTGCGTACTCGATGCCTTCTGTTACTTCGGCATAGCGTGTTAATTCGCTAGGCGTGTGCCGCATAATAGTAAATTGCAGCAATGGCCAAAAATTCTCCCAGCTAGCAAACTGATTGAAATGACTATGCC
Source organism: Lysinibacillus sphaericus OT4b.31 (assembly GCF_000392615.1). Lineage (GTDB taxonomy): Bacteria > Bacillota > Bacilli > Bacillales_A > Planococcaceae > Lysinibacillus > Lysinibacillus sphaericus_B. The sequence continues at coordinate 1,476,370 of NZ_KB933398.1, forward strand.
AGTCATGTAAATATTCATAGGTCGCTTTAGGAAGGGCATCTTGCACACTTTGCAGAGTGCCTGTCGTAGCAAGTGCTTTGCGAATACCTGTAGCACTTCCAATGGATGCCCCCTCCTGTAATGCATCGTGATACCCTGCTGCAATGCGCGGTATCGTTAGTGGTTGAATGTCACTGCCAAGCGTGTTCGCAGCTTCAATATAGTGAAAGCCGAGAATATTGTTCGGTTGTCCTAAATTAATGTATGTGGCAGGGAATTTTTGAGAAAGCTGTTCATAGGCGTAATGTAGACTTTTGGGATAGCTAACACCTGTTTGTAGGCGCTCTTTGATAAGGGCGTTATATTCGTTACGATGGTCATCTATCAATTGATACGTATTCAAAAAGGGTTGAATAGAGCCATCCTCGCTACCAAAAGCAAAAGAATCGCAGCAAATTGCGGATAATAAAGATATCGCTCCCTTTGCGAAATCAGTTGCTGGTGCGGTACTATAGACATAAGGTAGCTCAATAACAATATCGACACCGCTTGCGAGGGCCATTTTTGTGCGTGTCCATTTATCGACCATGGCTGGTTCACCGCGCTGTAAAAATGATCCGCTCATTACAGCGATGGCGATATCTGCTTGTGCTATTTGTTTCGCCTGTTCCAAATGGTAAGCATGCCCATTGTGAAACGGATTATATTCAACAACAATGCCGACTGCTTGCATAACGTAAAACCCCCTTTATTTTTGGCCACGCATGGGCACTATTTTGACGACGCGCATGCGGACGAGTACAAATATACTATAATTATATATAATTATAGGTGGGTTTTAGGGTGGTGACAAGAAATTATCTTGACATCTATTTTTACACATTATATAATCAACAGTGTTGTCTCGAGGTGATTAAACGAATGAAATGGTCAATTCATCAATTATCTAAATACCGCCAAGACGGAATGCCAATTGATGCCTATGTGCAGTTGGACGAGGTGATGGAGCGAAACCAGGATATTCGAGCAATTTCGCCCGTTCATGTAAAAGGGCTATGTACCTTCGGTGCATCGCAAATGACATGTCAGTTGACTGTGGCGGCAACGTTAACACTTCCATGTGCACGCACGTGGGAAGATGTTGAGTTTCCTATCGAAGTTAAGACAGTTGAAGTATTCAGCTGGATTGATGATGAAAAAAGAGGGGAAGATGACGGAGACATTCACTACATTGTTGGTGAAGTAATCGACATGAAGCCAGTTCTTGAGGAGCTAGTACTTCTTGAGGTGCCAATGCAAGTATTCAAAGAGGATACCGAAGGACAAATGCAAGGTGGTAAAGACTGGTCTTACGCAACGGATGAAGACGTTGAACTACACAAAAAAACTGACGTACCAAAAGTGGATCCAAGACTAGCTGATTTAGCTAAGTATTTTGATCAAACAGACGAATAGACGATCTGTAAGGAGGTGCCATCAATGGCTGTACCATTTAGAAGAACTTCTAAAACTGCAAAAAGAAAGCGTCGTACGCATTTCAAACTATCTGTACCTGGTATGGTAGCTTGCCCAAACTGTGGCGAAGCAAAATTATCACACCGTGTTTGCAAAGCTTGCGGACAATACAAAGGTAAAGAAGTAGTAAGCAAATAATTCAGTGTTTGCTCACTTAAAAGGCTAGTAGAGAGACCATGGCTCTTTACTAGCCTTTTTATTTGTTAAAAAAGACGGAATTTTTAGTTAATAATAAAAAGATATATAGTGCTATAATAATTTTGTGATACAATCTATCCAACGAGGCAAAGGGGGAACGGTAATGGCATATACAATTGATAACAAAGAGGGTATCATGACATTTACGATAAATCGGGAAGAAAAACGTAATGCCGTAAATGATGAGGTCATGGATGGTCTTCAGAAAGTAATTACATATATTCATCATCATGATGATGTTCGTTTTTTAGTTGTAACAGGCGCAGGAGAGAAATCTTTCTGCTCTGGTGGTGATTTATCGGAGTTTCATTCACTTGAAACAGAGGATGAGGCATTTGGGATGTTAAGTAAGATGGGGAAAATATTATATGATCTTGCAACGTTACCGGTACCGACGATTGCGTTAATTAATGGGACAGCTGTTGGTGGTGGTTGCGAGATTGCTACTGCTTGTGATTTCCGCCTAGTAGCAAGTCATGCGAAGTGTGGTTTTATTCAAGGAACATTAGCGATTACAAGTGGTTGGGGTGGCGGTACATATTTATTTGAACGAGGTTTGCGCCATGACCGTGCGATGAAGATGCTAGTGGATGCGAAGCCATATCCTGCGGAATTACTATACGAGATTGGCTGGGCGATGTGTGTTTTCGAAGAGGCAAAAGAGGATGCGCTGAATGATTTTATCGAGCATATGCGAAAAATTCATCCTTCTGTGCACAAGGCATATAAGGAAATAGAGCTTCGTAAGTGGCGTGAACGAAATATGTATGAGCGTGTGATGGAAGAAGTACGCACATGTGCGAAACTTTGGGAAAGCGAGGCACATCATGAAGCGGTTAATAATTTCCTGACAAAAAAGAATAATAAGTAGTGTTTAATGGCGGTGATTATTAAAAAACATAATCACTGTCTTTTTGTATCCTGTGATTCTATTTTGCCTGCTAAAGCATATAGTAGTAAAAAATGTGAGGGTGATAGATTATGGAACTGAAAAAAAGAAAAGACCAATGGACAAAGGAAGATGATGAAAGATTAGCGGAAATTGTGTTGCATAATGTGCAGAATGGCAAAACACAGTTAGAGGCTTTTGAAATGGCGGCTCATGAACTAGGTCGTACAAAACAAGCATGTGGTTTCAGATGGAATAAAACGTTGCGTGGCCAATATAGTCAGTCACTTTTAGCTGTAAGAAATCAACCACAACAATCTATGCGAAGTCATTTAAAATTGGCTTTGACAAGTTTTGATGAATTAACAGAGGCCTATCAAACTCTGGAAATTAAGCACCGTGAATTGCAGAATGAGCATGAAAAGCTAGTGAAATGGTTACAGCAAGGTTACTCTCTGATGAAAGATTAAATATTTTAAATGCAAAAATGTTAAGTAGAATTTATTTATTTTTTATTTTAGCGGTAATGGATTTTGTAACCTTGAGTGAGCGAAAGATGTTTTTGAAAAATGGATAAAATAGATATACTCATACTGTATATAGCCAACATTGGTTGAAGCAATTAGCCATTTCGTATCGTAAACAACCTGCCAATCCTGTATAATAGAAGCACCTGCAAAGGAGGTGTCTCAGAGATGTTTCTGAGGCACCTCCTTCTAAGCGTAAAGAAAGCCGCGGTTATAGGGCGTTTAATATGGCAATAGTAAATTGATGAACACGGAGTTCTTGTTCCTTTAAAGAAAGGGTAGTTCACAGGGTTTGTTCTGTCCTTTTTAGATAATCCCTTATATACATGTAGAAGATGGAGGAGCGTTATGAATGTAGTGGTTATTGGTGCGGGGGCAGTCGGTCAGCTAACGGCAAGCTATTTAGCTGAGGCTGCTATGCACGTAACGTTAGCTGTACGGCGACGGGAGCAAGCGAGCCAACTAAATATTGAGCATCTAACGAGACTGAATATTGATGGAACAACAACGGCACATCAAGTTATTGCAACGACAGAGTTAGCTACGTTGCCGCAGCGGGATTTGATTGTAGTGGCAGTTAAATATGGTCAACTACAGAATCTCTATGGTCAAATAGCTGCTTTACCAAGTGAAGTACCGTTATTATTTATGCAAAATGGCTTAGCGCATTTCGATGAGGCGCTGCGCTTACCACAACAAAATATTGCTTTTTGCTCTGTTGCTTTTGGTGCTCAGGTAATAAATGATACAACCGTTCAACATAGAGGTGTTGGTACCTGTAAAATTGCGGTTGCGCGTGGGCATAATTCTGTCTTTAAAAAGCTCTCGCAAATGGAAAATCCTTTGTTTCCGGTTGAGTTTGTCCAAAATCCTGAGCAGATGTTATTTGAGAAAGCTGTATTTAACTGCATCATTAATCCGTTAACAGCTATTTTACTAATGAAGAATGGAGAGCTTTTAACGAATAAGCATGCTTTTATATTAATGCAAACAATCTATCAGGAGCTAACGCAAGCTTTTGTGAATTTACAATATACCATACCTTTTTCAGCAGTGACTGCCTTATGTGAAAAAACCGCAGCGAACACGTCGTCTATGCTGGCAGATCGTAAACTTGGGAAAAAAAGCGAAATTGACACGATTGTTGGCCCCATCTTGCAAAAAGCGTTAACAAATGGCCATATTTTACCTACTCTGCGTACGTTGTATAACCAAATGTTAGCAATAGAAGAGAGTGGTGAACGGTAGTGAAAGATTTTTTACATATAATTATTAGTATCATTATTTTTTGTCCCTTACTGCTATTTATCGTTGTCTATTTAATTAGTCGAAAGGTTAATATTCGAGGTACACATGCTTTTGGTGCAGCATCGGATGTTACCACATTTTGGCTGTTTTTCTCAGTACCACTGGCGATTGGTGTGCTTTGGGGAGTAAATATTGGTGCTCTGCTTGTGATGCTAGCAATAATGCTAGCGATGGTTTTTACATATATTGAATGGCGTACAAAAAAGGAACTGGAAGTGAAACCGCTATTACGCAAAATTTGGCGCTTTTTATTTTTAGTGCTAAGTTCAGCGTATTTTCTTATTTGCCTAGTAGGTTTGATTCAATCTGTTATAGAATATTTACAATCTGTATAAGCATTTTCTTTTCATGTTGAAGCCATAAGCGTTAAAATAAAAAGCATTAAAAAGTTTATAAGGAAATTGATGATTTAGTGAGTAGAGGAGTTTATGTTAAATGAAACTGGAGTCAATCCAAGTACCCGTTAAAAATCGTGTGCTAGCAGATTATTGGTCACCGAATACTGCCATTCATACGTTCTTTGAGTACGAATATAGTGATGTATCGTTTAAACGGCGAGTAAAATATTTAGAACAACAAGTGCGCGATCCGCAAAAATTAACAGCAATTATTCGTCAATTTATGGAGCCACTTGGTTTATCAGAAAAAGCGCAAGAACATTTACAGCAATTAGAGCAAGGAGCTGTCGCGGTTGTCGGTGGGCAACAAGCGGGTGTCTTAACAGGTCCTCTTTACTCAGTTCATAAGGCAATTTCAGTCATAACATTAGCGAAAGAGCAAAGTGAAAAGCTTCAAAGAGCGGTCGTACCTGTTTTTTGGATAGCTGGTGAAGATCATGATTTAGAAGAAATTAACCACACGTATACAATGCAAGGTGTGGAGCTCAAAAAGCGCGCCTATAGTGAGCGTTCAAGACGTAAAACGATGGCATCTACTACAAGCCTAAACAAAGAATCTATGATGCAATTAATCAATACTATTATGAAAGATTTCGGTGAAACAGTATACACAGAGGGACTCATTAAACAGCTGGTAGATGCACTTAACAAAAGTGAAACATTTACGGACTTCTTTGCTCGATTAATGAATCAGTTGTTTAAAGAAGAAGGTTTACTAATAATTGATGCAGCTGACGTGAACTTCCGACAATACGAAAGCGAGTACTTTGCACAAATCATAAATCATAGTGAGGAAATTGCAAGATTAGTAACGGAGAAGGAAGCTGAGTTTGAACGTGTTGGATATGATAAGCCAATATTGGCAACAAATGAAGCGGCTAATCTGTTTTATGTGAAAGATGGGGAACGCCATTTATTAGAAAGGCGTCAACAGCAATTCGTTAATTTTGCAGCGAATATTAAGCTATCTCGTGAGGAGTTATTGGCAATTGCAAAAGATCATCCTGAGCAATTAAGTAATAATGTAGTGACGCGTCCATTAATGCAGGAAATGGCTTTACCAGTATTGGCATTCGTAGGTGGACCTGGGGAACTTGCTTATTGGGCAACGTTAAAGGATGCCTTTTCGGTGTTGGGCTTACAAATGCCTATTTTTGCACCACGACTCAATATTACGATTATCACACGTCAAGTAGAACAACTATTACGTGAAAATAGTTTGTCTGTTGAAAATGTGTGGGAAGGTAAAGCGTTGCAGTTGAAGGAACATTTTATTGCTGAGGTGCAAGATGATGAAGCAAAACGTCAAATTCAAGCAATGCAACAACTGCTATTAGAACAATATGAGGCCTTTGAAGCATACTTAACTGAGCAACAAATTTCACTTGAAAAAATTCTTATGAAAAATAAGGAAAATCATTTAAAACAATTTGACTACATGCAACAAAAAATTGAGCAAACGGTGCTTAGTAAACATGAGACGACAATCCGTAAATTTATGAAGCTACAAAATGAGTTGTATCCAAATGAAGGATTTCAAGAACGATGTTATAATCCATATCAATATATGAATGAGTTTGGACCTAGGTTGATTGATGAAATGCTAGGAAAAACATATAGCATTGGAAATCATCACTATTTGTTATATCTATAAACATGTGAATAGGTCTTTTTGTTTATATATTGAGGTCCTGTCTATAAAAATTTGACGGAATTTATCGAACAAAAGGTAAAATAAAGAGCTACCCTCCTACGGGTAGCTCTTTATTTATGTCATTTATCACAAAATGAATTATTTGCTAAAGGTCTAATTTCACATTGGAGGTAAAAATGTCAAGTTTTTTTTAAAAAAAGTGGAGGAAAGTGGGGGGATGTGGTACATTATTTAATAAAGTGGGGTGAATAGCATGTTCATGGGAGAATATCAACACTCTGTTGATGCGAAAGGACGATTAATCGTGCCCGCAAAATTTCGTGAAGCCTTAGGTGAAACGTTTGTTGTAACACGCGGTCTTGATAATTGTTTGTTTGGCTATCCTATGGATGAATGGCGAAAACTCGAAGAAAAATTAAAAGGTTTACCGATGACGAAGAAGGATACCCGTGCATTTGCAAGATTCTTCTTTTCCGGTGCGACAGAAGTTGAGATAGACAAGCAAGGACGTATTAATATTCCTTCAACCCTCGTACAGCATGCACACTTAGTGAAAGAATGTGTTGTGTTAGGCGTTTCGAATCGAATTGAGATATGGGCAAAAGATGCTTGGGAAACTTACTTTAATGAGTCTGAACAATCTTTTAATGAAATTGCAGAAAATATGATTGGCTTTGATTTTTAATTTTTGTATTGGAACGTTTATACGTTAATTGAAAGAAGTTAAGGCCTGAGGGGAGCGAGTGGTATGTTCGATCATACAACCGTGTTATTAAAAGAAACTGTTGATGGGTTGAACCTCGATCCTGATGGTGTATATGTGGACTGTACGCTTGGCGGAGCAGGGCACAGTGAATATTTAGTACAACAATTATCAGATAAAGGTCGTCTCATTTGCTTTGATCAAGATACGATCGCTATTGACAATGCGAAAGTTCGATTAGCGCCCTATTTAGAGCGTGTTACATTTGTACATTCGAATTTCCGTTATTTAAAAGAAGAATTACTAGCACTTGGTATTGAAGAAGTAGATGGTATTTTATATGATCTTGGCGTCTCTTCTCCACAATTAGATACGCCAGAGCGCGGTTTTAGTTATCATCATGATGCACCGCTCGATATGCGCATGGATCAAACGGCAACGCTTTCAGCATTTCATGTTGTCAATGAATGGGCATACGAAGATTTAGTTCGTATCTTCTTCCGCTATGGAGAAGAAAAGTTTTCAAAACAAGTTGCTCGTAAAATCGAAGAGGCACGTAAAACGGCATCGATTGAAACAACAGGACAGCTTGTAGAACTTATTAAAGAGGGTATTCCAGCAGCGGCTCGCCGTAAAGGTGGACATCCTGCAAAGCGTATATTTCAAGCAATTCGAATTGCTGTCAATGATGAGCTAGGCGCAGCAGAGGACTCACTAGTCGATGCGATAGATATGATTAACGTAGGTGGACGCATCAGTGTCATTACGTTCCATTCATTGGAGGACCGCCTATGCAAGACTATTTTTAAGGAAGCGTCATCATTACCGGAATTACCACCGAATTTACCTGTAATTCCAGAAGACATGAAGCCAATCTTAAAGCTTGTAACGAGAAAACCGATTGTCCCTTCTGATGAAGAATTAGAAGTAAACAACCGTGCGCGTTCAGCGAAACTTAGAGTGGTGGAGAAAATTAACGACAAAGGGCGTGAGTAAATGGCAGCAGTTCGTGTAAGGCAGCACCAGCAGCAACATGTGCAACAACCGATAACACCACCTAGTCCACAACCCACTATCATACGTCGTAAAAAAACGAAACAGAAGTTTGAAAAGACAATGCTAATCGTCCTAGTTAGCATTGTTGCTGTACTAGCCGTACTAGTATTAAATAATCAAGCAGCTATACAAACAACAAGCATGGACATTCAAAAAATAGAAGCAGAGGCAGATGAAATTGCGAGACAGAATGTTGACTTAACAGTGCGTGTAAGTGAACTTTCTACATATGAAAACATATGGAAAAAAGCACAAGAACTCGGTTTAACTCAAAATGAGAAAAATGTAAAGGTAGTGCCGGGAAAATGAAAAAAAAGAAATTTCGATTCCAATGGGGAGCCTTTCTATTATTGATTTTTTATGGAGGGCTCTTTTTCCTATTATTCACTAGAATGGTTACATTACAAGCGACGGGGGAAGCAGAGGGACAAGCACTTGCGGCAAAGGCAGCAGCTAAATATGGAAAAGAGAGTGCGATTACTGCGAGTCGCGGGAAAATTTACGATAGAAATGGACAAACGATTGCCGAAGATACGCTGAGCTATCGTTTAATAGCAGTTGTAAATGAGAGTGCGTCTCCGAATCCTGAGAAACCTCGTCATGTCGTTGATGCGGAAAAGACTGCTAAAGTTTTAGCAGAGTACATTCCGATGGATGAACAGGCAATATACAAACAGCTGACAAAATTGAAGCCTGATGGCGAAAAGCCTTACCAAGTTGAGTTTGGTAGTGCAGGACGTGGTATTAACCATGAAGTCATGAGCAAACTTAAAGATGAAAAATTACCTGGAATTTTATTTGTCAGTGATTTAAAACGCTATTATCCAAACGGTGTTTTTGCCTCACATTTAATCGGTTTTGCAATAAAAGAGGATAAAGAAGACGGCTCAGTAACAACTAAAGGCAAAATGGGACTTGAATATACGTATGACAAAGAGCTAACTGGGGAAAACGGCAAAGTGAAGTACCAAACAGATGCTTTTAGTTATTTATTGCCTACCAGTGAGAAGATGGTGACACCAGCAAAAGATGGTGACGACATCTTTTTAACGATTGATAAAACAATTCAAAGTTTTTTAGAGGAAGCGATGACTCAAGTTGAACAGGAATATAATCCTGAATCAATGACAGCTGTTATTGCAGAGTCCAAAACAGGGAAAATCTTGGCGATGTCTCAGCGACCTACATTTAATCCTGATACACGTGACGGTAAAAATATGAAATGGCTGAATGAGGTTATTGAAGAAACGATTGAGCCAGGTTCGACGATGAAAACGTTCACACTAGCTTCGGCTATTGATACTGACACATGGCCACCAAATGCAGAATATATGTCAGGTCAATATACATTGCTTGATCGTACGATTCGAGATCACAATAAATACGGATGGGGCAAAATTACTTATTTAGAGGGCTTCCAACGCTCATCCAATACTGCAATGGCACACTTATTAAAAGTTATTGGTGACGATGTGTTTATAGAGTACCTAGACAGATTTGGTTTTGGTAAAAAAACAGGTATTGATTTACCGAATGAAGCAACAGGAACTATATTATCTCAGTATCCAATACAACGTGTTACAACAACTTATGGTCAAGGTTCAACGGTAACGCCTATTCAACTTATTCAAGCAATGACAGCGATTGCGAATGACGGAACGATGATGCAGCCCTACGTCATTGATCGTATTGTTGACTCATCAACAGGGAAAACGATCCAAAATCATGAGCCAGTTGAAAAGGGACAACCAGTTTCAGCCGGCACAGCGAAGCAAGTACGTGAAATACTCGCTTCTACATTAACGTCAAAATACGGGACAGCAAAGGATTTTGTGCTCGATGAATATCAAGTCGCAGGGAAAACGGGTACTGCCCAAATTCCTAAGGCCAATGGTGAATATTCATGGGGGGCAAATGAGTTCCTGTATTCATTTTTAGGCATGGCACCAGTAGATGATCCACAGCTTATTATGTATGTATCGGTAACAAAACCTAAGCTTAAGGGTGAGCTTGGTTCTGTACCAGTCTCAAAAATATTTAAGCCAGTTATGCAAAACAGTTTAAAACATTTAAACATTAATCCTCAGGATGTTCAGCATGTTAATCATGTAAATATTCAAGATTATACTGGGAAAGACACAAAAGCAGTTCAGGTGGAGCTAGCGAATGACGGCTTGCAACCGGTAATTGTAGGCGCTGGTGGTAAAATTATCGAGCAATATCCAAAGGGTAAACAAAAACTTGTAAACGGTAGCACTGTATTCTTAAAAACAGCAGGTGATACTACATTGCCAAACTTTACGAATTGGTCGTTGCGAAATGTACTTGTGTTCAAATCAATGTCAGGTCTACAAATTGAGGTTGTCGGAGAGGGCTTTGCTGCTAGTCAAAGTGTATCGGCAGGTACAGTGATTTCAGATAGTGCACCGATTGTCGTGAAACTGAAAACACCTGCTGAAAGCTTTGTGAAAGACGTAGAAGCGTCATCCGAAGGAGAAGTTGAACAAATAGAGGATGAATAGATACTGAATAGAAGTCCACTTTATTTCATACGTTGTAAAAAACAAGGTGTGATGTCGAATGAAGTGGATTTCAATCCATTCAAAAAAGCGTTTACGTATTTTATATGTATTGTTTATGTTGATGGCAGTAGCAATTATCATCCGACTGTTGTTTTTGCAGGTGTTCGATCAAAAGGAACTGACAAAAAAAGCAGAAGAAAACTGGGATCGTGAAATTCCATTTGCGAATGAGCGGGGACATATTACGGACCGAGACGGTAAAAGTATTGTGACGAATAAGTTAGCACCTACTTTATATTTTATGCCTTCTCAAAGTAATGATATTGAAGGTGCCGCAGCAAAAATAGCCCAAGTGCTTGAAGTAGATGAACAAAAACTATTGGAAAAAATGAATAAAAAAGTATACTTAGTAAAATTGGCACCTGAAGGCAAAAATATTTCTTATGAGAAAGCCGTTACATTACAAGGTATGCAAATTGAAGGATTATATAGTGGTGTAGATTATTCAAGGGACTATCCTTATGGTACGTTATTGTCACGTTTTATTGGTTTTACAGGCTATGATGCGCAAGGGCTAGCAGGTATTGAATATGAATACGATAAGTTCTTACAGGCAAATTCCTCTGCTATACGGCTTTTTACAGATGCTAGAGGTAATAACTTACCTAATGTAGCGAGCGCATGGAAGTCTGGAGAAGACGGTGCCACGATCGAACTAACGATTGATGTGGATGTACAACAGGTGGTTGAACGAGAATTGTCACAGGCAATGGAACGCTATGAAGCTGACCAAGCAATGGCTATTGCGATGGATCCCAACACAGGAGAAATATTAGCATTATCCTCGTATCCAACCTTTCATCCAGCACAGTACCAATTAGTTGAACCAGCTATCTATAATCAGAATTTACCAGTTTGGATGACTTATGAACCAGGTTCTACGTTCAAAATTATAACACTCAGTGCGGCACTAGAGGAAAATGTAGTGGATTTAGAACGTGATACTTTTTACGATCCTGGTTATACCATGGTTGCGGGAGCTAGGCTGCGCTGTTGGAAACGTGAAGGTCATGGACATGAAACTTTTCTTGAAGTGGTAGAAAACTCTTGTAACCCAGGTTTTATTGAATTAGGCCAGCGTATCGGTAATGAAAAACTACTTCAATATGTTAAAGATTTTGGCTTTGGTGAAAAAACGGGTTCGAATATTGCTGGGGAAGCATCAGGCATATTATTTTCAAAAGAAGCATTTGGTCCAGTAGAGCAGGCAACGACTTCATTCGGGCAAGGAGTAGCCGTAACACCAATCCAACAGGTGCAAGCAGTTGCCGCTGCAGTGAATGGGGGCAAGCTTTATACGCCATATGTTGTGAAAAAGGTTTTTAATCCGACTACTGGGGAAGTTATAAAAGAAACCGAACCAATCGTGAAAAGACAGGTTATTCGTGAAGAAACATCGGCAAAGGTACGTGGTGCGCTAGAGTCTGTTGTTGCCAAGGGTTCAGGGCGCCAGGCTTATCGAGATGGCCTTCGCATTGGAGGCAAAACGGGTACAGCACAAAAAGTAGAAAATGGTCGTTATAAGGATGGCGAATATATCGTATCTTTCATAGGCTTTGCACCAGCGGATAATCCACAAATTGTTGTCTATGTAGCAGTAGATAACCCGAAGAAAACGACGCAATTCGGTGGTGTTGTGGCAGCACCAATTGTTGGTCAAATTATTGAGGATGTTGCACCTTTTGTGGGTATTGAAAAATCGAAGGAACAGCTTGAAAAAGATTATCGATGGGGTGACCCAATTACTGTAAAGGTACCAAGTTTTATAGGTCAGACAAAGGATGATATTGCCAAGCAACATTACCCATTTCGTATTAAATGGCACGGGGAAGGGGCTAAAATTGGTAGTCAATTACCTGAAGTGGATAGTGTTATCGAACAAGATGGCACCATACATTTATATTTAGAGAACTAATGTAACTTTACCTTTAAAAAAAGGGAAAGAACCACTATTATTATGAAGGGTAGTAATAAATATATGAAAGTTTGTACTTTTTTCTTAATGAAGAAAGGGAAACGAGATTTAAAGGAGATTTTTCAATGAAACTCGCAACAACGCTTACCATTTTAGCTATTGCTTTTATAGTAACAGTTATCCTGGCACCAATTAGTATTCCGCTTCTTCGTCGACTGAAGTTTGGGCAAAGTATTCGTGAAGAAGGGCCAAAATCCCATATGAAAAAGGCTGGGACACCGACAATGGGGGGCCTTATCTTCTTAATGGCCATTATTCTCACAACTATGGGGATTGGTAGCTTTTTAGATTTATTCACGACTCAAACGGTGGTCCTCTTACTCGTATTAGTGGGGTTTGGATTGATAGGCTTCCTAGACGATGGTTTAAAGGTGATTTTTAAACGTAATTTAGGATTAACCTCGATTCAAAAACTAATAGGTCAAATTGTTATTGCCATCCTTGCTTATTTCTTATTGCATGTTGGTTCTTTTGACACAACACTGGCTATTCCATTTACAGACTGGACAATTGATCTTGGTATTTTCTATGTAGCCTTTTTAATTTTCTGGTTAGTCGGATTTTCAAATGCAGTAAACTTAACGGATGGACTAGACGGACTTGTGGCAGGAACAGCATCTATTGCATTTGCTGCATTTGGCGTTATTGCTTTATTCCAGAATCAAGCAGACGTTGCCTTATTCACATTTGCAGTGACGGGTGCCCTACTTGGATTTTTACTGTTTAACGCAAATCCAGCGAAAGTGTTTATGGGAGATACGGGTTCATTAGCGCTTGGCGGAGCTCTTGCAATGGTTTCTGTTTTAGTAAAGGAAGAGTTTTTACTCGTATTAGTTGGATTAGTATTTGTGATTGAAACATTATCTGTTATTTTACAGGTGGGGAGCTTTAAACTTCGCAAAAAACGTATTTTTAAAATGAGTCCTATTCACCATCATTTTGAATTATCTGGTTGGTCGGAATGGAAGGTAGTACTTGTTTTTTGGTCAACTGCTTTAGCAGTGGCATTGATTGCAGTTTTATCGGAGGCGTTCTTATGAAAAACTATACAGATTTACAACATAAAAAAATTCTTGTTCTAGGTCTAGCAAAAAGTGGCGTAGCAGCAGCTGAGATTTTACATGAGCTTGGAGCCTTTGTGACGGTTAATGATTCGAAGCCGTTTGATGAAAGCCCAGACGCACAAGGCTTATTGCAAAAAGGCATTACGGTTATTTGTGGACGCCATCCAGAAGATTTACTCGATGAAGGTTTTGAACTGGTCGTGAAAAATCCAGGAATTCCTTATAGCAATAAAATTGTCGCAGACGCACTAAGCCGTGATATTCCTGTATGGACAGAAATAGAGTTGGCGTACTTAATTAGTGATGCACCGTTTATTGGTATTACCGGATCGAATGGTAAAACGACAACAACGACATTGATTTTTGAAATGCTAGAGAATGGTGCAAAAAAACCGTTAATTGCAGGGAATATTGGGACAGTCGCATGTGGAGTAGCAAGGGAAGCGGAGAAAGATAATGTGATTGTCACTGAACTTTCTTCTTTCCAACTGATGGGAACGAAAACATACAAGCCGAAAATTGCTATTTTAACAAATCTTTACGATGCACATCTTGATTATCATGGCACTTTTGATAATTATGCAGAGGCAAAGTTTGGGGTAACACGTAATCAGGATGAAAGCGATTATTTCATCTATAATGCCGATCAACCAATTGTAGTTGGCTATGCTACAAAATCAAATGCAAAGAAAGTGCCATTTACTTCAAGAGGGTATGCACATGAAGGTATTAGTGCAGATGATACAACAATCTATTGGCAAGGCGAGCCGTATATGGAACGAGCGAATATCGCTCTTCCTGGTAAGCACAACTTAGAAAATATTTTAGCAGCCATAGCAGCTTGTCTATTAGTTGGCTGTGAAAAAGAGAAAATGAAAGAAGTTTTAGCGAACTTTGGTGGCGTGCGTCACCGTACGCAATATGTCCGTGAATGGAACGGCCGGAAGATTTACAATGACTCCAAAGCAACAAACTGCTTAGCAACGAAAAGTGCCTTGGATGCATTTCAGGCACCTGTCATTTTACTAGCAGGTGGCTTAGACCGTGGTCATTCATTTGAAGAGTTACGCCCTTGCATGAACCATGTGAAAGGTGTCGTTGCATTTGGTGAAACAGGCTTACGCTTTGTAGAATTTGCGAAATCATGTGGTGTGCAACACACTGTTATTGCTCAGAACGTAGAGGATGCGGTGCATTACGCAGCACCGATGTCTGCAGAGGGTGATGTGATTCTACTATCACCAGCTTGTGCAAGTTGGGATCAATATGACAGCTTTGAAATACGAGGTGACGTTTTTATTGATGCTGTAATGAAGCTGTAATGAGCCTGTAACTATTTTAGAATATACTTGACTTGGAAGGATGGCATTACTGAGAGGGAAAGAAAGCTATTTATTGCTTGTCACAACATTGATGCTATCAGTAATCGGCATTATTTTCGTCTATTCTGCAGGCACTTATTGGAGTGCCATTCATTATAGTGGAAAAATGCCGTTTTATATGAAGCAAAGTATATACTTTGTCGTAGGCATTGTAGTGTTTCTAATTACCATTCGTTTAAATATTCTGCGGGAGCAGTCCTTTTGGAAAATGGCCTATATATTTTCATTGGTTTTACTGGTCCTTGTTCTTATTCCTGGTATTGGACTGGTAAGAAACGGTTCTCAAAGTTGGATTGGTTTAGGCCCATTAACGATACAACCTGCAGAGTTGACGAAAATTACAGTCCTTGTATACATGAGTCATATATTAGCGCAACATAAAACAGGTACGCCGATTGTTAATTGGCGGCATGGATTAATCTTGTTATTACCTGTTGTACTTATTATGCTGCAACCGGATTTTGGTTCGGTATTTATACTTGTTGTTTCCGTGTTCTTATTATTTTTTGTAGCTGGGTACCCACTGAAGCTATATGCGATGTTTATGGTAGCGGGTATTGCCGGATTAGCTATTTTAATAGTCACGGCACCATACAGGTTAAAGCGCATTGAAGCATTTATTGACCCCTGGGTAGATCCTTTAGGCAGTGGCTTTCAGGCGGTGCAATCATTAATGGCGATTGGGCCAGCAGGTATTTTTGGACATGGTTTTGGCCAGAGTAGACAAAAATTTTTATATTTACCTGAGCCGCAAAATGACTTTATTTATGCGATTATTTTAGAAGAAGTTGGCTTACTTGGTGGGCTCGTTATTTTAGCCTTATTTATCTTGACAATATATGCAGGCTATAAATTTGCTGTACAGGCTAAGAACAGAACGTCCTATTATGCAATTATTGGACTTGTGACGATGTTAACTGTGCAAGCATTTTTAAATATAGCAGTAGTGATTGGTTTGGTCCCTGTAACGGGTGTCACATTACCCTTTATTAGCTACGGCGGGACATCTTTAGTAACAATGTGGTTAATAATAGGTATTATTTATCAATTAGCGAAATAAATATAAAGGAGGAGTACTTTTTTGGAGAAAGTAATTGATATAGAAGATCGCATACCTACGCTTAAAAAGCGACGAAAAAAGCGTACGAATCGCAAATTTATAGTGCTGATATTACTTTTCTTTTTAGTACTAGCAGTACTCCTTTATTTTCAATCTCCTTACAGTGATATCAAAAAAATCACGGTTAATGGTGCACAACTAGCAGAAGAGCAATATTACTTACAGACTAGTAACCTTGCGCCTGGGAAGTCGATGTGGAGCTTTAAAGTAGGAGATGTAGAAGAGGCTTTACGGAAGGATAAATGGGTACAAGAGGCGCATGTTAAGCGTAATTGGCTACGAGGCGTAACGATTGATATAAAGGAATGGAAAAAAGTTGCGTACTTAGCTGGTGATGGTACCTATTATCCATTACTTGAGAATGGTAAGCGTTTTGAGCAGGCTGAAGACAGCATTCCGATTGATGCACCTGTCTTTATAGGCATAACTGGAGAAAAAACTATTAACAAGCTTGTAGAGCAGTTAGCACGCTTAAAACCAGAAGTTTTAGCCTTAATTTCTCAAGTAAATACGAATGGTAATGAGACGAATCCAAATGCTGTCAAGCTTTATATGAATGATGGCTATGAGGTACGCGCAGTTATTCAGACATTAGCTGAAAAGCTAAACCATTACCCTTCAATCGTAGCGCAAATTGCAAATTTAGAAAAAGGTATTATCGATTTAGAGGTCGGCTCGTATTATCGTTCTTTTAATGATGAGTACAACCAAGTAAGTATAGACATGGAAAATCCAGATGGAGAAACGGCCAACCAGGAAGTGACAGAAGATGAACAACAAGAAAACGAATAGCAAAGGAAACTTCTTTTCAAGAAAACAATTTGAGCTGCTCATCGTTTGCGTGACAACAGGCTTTATCATCGGCTATTCCTACAACCAGGCAAGGGATAATCGGGAATCCAGTGCCATTAATTCACAACTTTATGAGCAAGAAGATTCGTATCGTGAGGAGTTAATTGAACAGCAAGAACGCAATAAAGAGCTTACAGAAGAGGCAAGTGCTTTACAAGAGAAAATACGCAAATATGAAAAAGAATTCGCATCTAGTGAAAAAAATTATAAGCAGCTTGTTGAACAAGCAGAAGATTTACGTTTATTACTAGGAGATTTAGATTCAGAAGGGAAAGGAATACGTATTACCCTTCAAGATGGTGATTATGATCCTAAGTCTGTCAATCCTAATGATTATATCGTGCATGAAAGTCATGTGTTTAAGCTGCTAAATGAACTGAAAATCTCTGGTGCACAGGCAATAGCTATTAACGGACAGCGCATTATAGCAAATTCTTATATTCGCTGTAATGGACCTGTTATTACGATTGATGGTAAGCAGCACCCAGCGCCTTTTGTTATTGAGGCAGTAGGAGACTCAGCAACACTCAGTGCCTCCTTAAACTTAAGTGGTGGCGTAGTAGATCAGCTGTTAAAGGACAATATTATTGTGTCACTAGAAGAAAATCAAAAACTAACAATGCCAAATGTAAAAATAGAAAGTTAACTATATCCTGATTTAGGACAAGCCTTCCGTCGCTGTGACAGCTCCTTGCACAAGTTTGGAGGCGATGACGCCGAGGTGTTAATTACGATACGTCTAGGAGGGGCTATTTTGAAAAAAAATATGTACACCCGAATAACGATCGTGCTATTTATTATCGGTTTGATGATAGCGGTACAGTACAATACCATTCAAAAACCAGCTGAGCGAGATACACGAGATATTTGGGCCATACGAGAAGAATTAGCAGAAGAGAAAAAAAGGCATTCCACATTATTAGCAGATATTCGCTCACTTAATGATGTAGTGGGTCGCTATGAGCAATCTGAAAAAGCAAATTTACAATCTATTTTAAATGAAACTTTGGATAGTTTAAAACAACAAGCAGGACTAACAGAAGTCACAGGACCAGGTGTGATACTTCGCGTCAAACCAGCGCCGGAATTAGTAGCAATGGGCTATGACCTCGAAGAAATCTCTCCTGATTTACTTACTCAATTATTGAATGCCTTGTTTAAATACGATGCTACAAGTGTTGCCATAGATGGTAACCGCATTGTACATACAACAGCCATTCGAGACATAAATGGAAAAACTACGGTGAATAGTGTTCCACTAACCTCACCACCATTCGAGATTTATGTTGGGACAACTTCTTTTAAGGAAGCGCAGAAAATGTATAACTCAATTCAAGCTTCCACATTTATCGACTCCTTTTATTTAGATAATTTTAATTTAGTAATAGAGGAGCCAATTGAATATTTAACAATCCCGGCATTCGATCATTCATTGACAAACGATTATTTAACAGAGGGCAAAAAAGGAGATTAATTTATGTGGCTACCATTTTTAGGTTTGGCATTTGGACTTGCCTTGGGCTTGTTAACAAATATCCAGATACCCTCTATTTATGAAAATTATCTTTCAATAGCAGTTTTGGCAGCGTTAGATACATTATTTGGCGGTATACGTGCCCAATTACAGCAAGTCTATGATGATAAAGTATTTGTATCAGGTTTCTTTTTTAATATAGTTCTGGCAGCAGGGCTTGCCTTCTTAGGTGTGAATTTAGGTGTGGACTTGTATTTAGCAGCCATTTTTGCTTTTGGCGTACGTTTGTTCCAAAATATTGCAATAATTAGGCGTATATTACTAACTCGATTAGATGAAAAACGTCACAAGAAGAACAAAACTTCCATAGAATGAGAGAAAAATTGCCCAAAATACTCGATTTGCTTAGACATTATGCTAGATTTACAATAGAATGAAATTAAGAGCATTTTTCAAGGAGGTGCAGCGAATTGAACCAACAAGAATTATATATATCACTTGATATTGGGTCATCCTCTATCAAAGTATTAATAGGTGAAATGAGCGACGGACAATTACACGTAATTGGGGTCGGAAATGTAAAATCGAATGGCGTTCGAAAAGGCGCGATTGTTGATATTGATGCAACAGTTCAATCTATTCGAAAGGCAGTGGAACAAGCAGAACGAATGACCGGTTATCAAATCGATGAAGTCGTTTTAGGCGTTCCAGCAAACCAGACGATGTTACAGCTAGTTAAAGGTGTTGTCGCTGTAAATAGTGAAAATAGAGAAATTACAGATGATGATTTAGACAGAGTGGTAGAATCTGCACAAGTCATGTCAATACCTCCTGAGCGTGAATTAGTAAACATCATTCCAAAACAATTTATTGTGGATAATTTAGACGAAATCAAAGATCCACGCGGTATGATTGGAATTCGTCTCGAAATGGATGCAACGATGATTACAACCTCTAAAACACTTTTACACAATGTACTTCGTTGTGTGGAGAGAGCAGGCTTAAGTATTAGAGAGATTTATCTGCAACCATTGGCAGCCGGTTATTTTGCTTTAACGGAAGATGAAAAAAATCAAGGTACTGCCTTCATAGAATTGGGAGGCGGTTCAACAACTATAGCAGTATTTGAAGAAGGTTTGTTAACTCATACGGGTGTGATACCAATTGGTGGTGATCACATTACAAAAGACATTTCAATTGTCTTAAAAACACCGACAGAGCAAGCAGAACAAATCAAACATCAATTTGGACATGCCTTTTACGACGATGCATCAGATGATGAACTCTTTGAGGTGCCGATTGTGGGTACAGATTCAAGAGATCAGTATAGCCAGCGCTTTATTTCAGAAATTATTGGTGCTCGTTTAGAAGAGTTATTTGAGTTAGTGATTGATGAGTTAGCACGTCTAGGCGTTCGAGATTTACCAGGTGGTGTTGTTTTAACTGGTGGTGTTGCAAAGCTTGATGGTATTGCGCAACTGGCGCGCCAGATACTGCAAACGCGTGTTAGAATATATATACCTGATTATATTGGCGTTAGAGAGCCTTCATTTACGACGGCAGTTGGACTAATTCGTTACGCCTATTTAGAAGATGATTTTTACGGAAAAAGTACGAATACGCAACCTATTGAATATGCGGTTGTAGGATCTCAATCAGCGACACCTAAGAAGCAAGAATATGCTGCACCATCAGAGTCTAAGGGAAGCGTAATCGGGAGAGCAAAAAAATTATTTGATAAATTTTTTGATTAACTTGAATGCGTAATGAATGATACAGAGTCGAGTTACCGTGGGAGGAAAAAAAGTATGTTAGAATTTGATACAAGTGTTGATCAACTTGCAGTTATAAAGGTCATTGGTGTCGGTGGCGGCGGTAACAACGCTGTCAACCGAATGATAGAACATGGTGTACAGGGTGTTGACTTTATCGCAGTAAATACAGATGCACAGGCTTTGAATTTATCGAAGGCTGAAATAAAGTTACAAATTGGTACAAAGCTTACACGTGGTTTAGGGGCTGGTGCAAATCCCGAGGTAGGGAAAAAGGCTGCTGAAGAAAGCCGTGAACAGTTAGAAGAAGTTCTACGCGGTGCGGATATGGTATTCGTAACGGCTGGAATGGGTGGTGGCACAGGTACTGGTGCTGCGCCAGTGATCGCACAAATTGCGCGTGATCTAGGAGCACTCACAGTCGGTGTAGTAACAAGACCTTTCACATTTGAAGGTCGCAAACGTCAAACACAAGCAATCGGTGGTATTGGCGGCATGAAGGAAGCGGTAGATACATTAATCGTGATTCCAAACGACAAGCTATTACAAATTGTCGATAAATCTACGCCAATGTTAGAAGCCTTCCGCGAAGCGGATAATGTTTTACGTCAAGGTGTACAAGGTATATCAGATTTAATCGCAACCCCGGGTCTTATTAACTTAGACTTTGCAGACGTAAAAACAATAATGTCTAATAAAGGTTCTGCATTAATGGGAATCGGTATAGCAACAGGTGAAAACCGTGCTGCAGAAGCAGCGAAAAAAGCGATTTCAAGTCCTTTACTTGAATCATCAATTGACGGCGCTAAAGGTGTTCTTATGAATATTACTGGCGGCTCAAACCTTAGCTTATTTGAAGTACAAGAAGCAGCCGATATCGTAGCTTCCGCGTCTGACGAAGAAGTAAATATGATTTTCGGTTCTGTTATTAACGAGAATTTAAAAGATGAAATTATCGTAACAGTCATAGCGACTGGTTTCTCTGAAGAAGCTTTACAACAACATCGTGGGGTTGCACGTCCAACATTAAATGCCAATAGACAAGCTGCTCCTCAACAACAAGCGCCAATTCGTGAGCAACGTCAAGAGGTTCATGTTCAGCAAGAACAACCACGTCAAAACCAGCAGAATTATGCACAGGATGATATGCTTGAAGTACCTGCATTTTTACGTAATCGTAAAAATCGTGGATAAAAGACAAGTATTTATCTTCTTGAAAGCTCGTATTTTACTTCGGTAAAATACGAGCTTTTTATATTTATAGGGCTGGTTTTGTACCATCGGTTCTACGCTTTCGCTTACTTCTTTTGACAGATGTTATGGATGATTTGAACTTTGTGGTTCCGGACTTGAAAGAAAATGATTTTCTTTATTATGTTCAAATGTGTAAGGAAAGCATGTATTTTGTCAAAACATTTTAACGAATTGATGCGATTGTTTGACAATATTTGTGACTGTGGCGTGCTAACTTTGTAAGTAGGAGGCGGCTGTTATGTATGGAGAATGGCTGGTGCTCATTAATACGCTTTATAATCTAGCGATACTCACGTTTACGGCAAAAGTAACACGGGTTCATGTAAAGAATACGAGATTATTAGTGAGTTCTATTTGTAGTAGTTTGATAGCTGTAATCGGTGGTCAAATGCTGATGACAATATTGCTAAGTTTTATCGTACTAATTGGTATTGCATTTCAATTCAAGATTCGAAGTTTTCAGAAGCAAGGACCAATTGTATTGGTAGCAACAATTGTTATTGGCGGACTTTTAACTGCGTTACAACCGTATTTAAAGAATCTATCTGTCATTCATTTGATTGTCATTTGTTTATTGTTAGCAATTGGCTATCTCGCTGTTTTTTATAAACAATGGGGGTTTGTGAAGTTGGAGCGTATAAGTGGTCAGTTTGTTTTTGATACAACATTAAGGATTTTCGATGTAATGATACCACTGTCGGCATTTGTTGATACAGGAAATCAATGCATCGAGCCTTTATCAGGAAAACCTGTCCATTTTGTTTCTTATACCGCTTTACGACCACATTTACCAGTAGCGATACGAAAAGGATTATCTGAATGGCAAGAAACTGATCCGTACGATGTATCAATGTTTTCAGCAGATTATCAACGACTAATTCGATTTATTCATGTAAATACAGTGCAACAACAAGCAGTTGTATTAGGTTTTCGCTTTGATGAGTGGCTTATAAAAGGAGAACCGTCACAAGTGAAAGCAAATGAATATATCGTTTTAACGAAAAAAGCTAAAAATTTTCCACATAGCACAGCAGCAATTTTACATTTTTCAGCGCTTTCAAATAACTCATAGAGGGGGAGAACTATTGCTTCTTAGGCTACTTGCTAGCTTGAAAAAATTATGGGGTAAGTTTCGGAGTCGTGAAACGTACTATATAGGGGGAAATGATTCATTGCCAGTGCCACTAAGTCGAGAAGAAGAAGTCACAGTCATTGCATCCTTTATGAACGGAGATTTACGAGCAAGAGACACACTTATTGAACGTAATTTACGTCTTGTAGTATATATTGCTAGACGTTTTGATAATACGGGTACACCAATTGAGGATTTAATAAGTATTGGATCAATTGGTTTGATTAAGGCGATTGAAACGTTCAATACCGATAAAAATATTAAGCTTGCAACGTACGCATCACGTTGTATTGAAAATGAAATCTTGATGCATTTACGTAAGACAAGTCGCATGAAGGGTGAGGTTTCACTAGATGAGCCATTAAATTCAGATGCAGATGGAAATGAATTACTTTTGTCAGATATTTTAGGAACAGAGGAACATATAATTTTAGATAATGTGGAAAAGAAAATCGAGCGACAACATATGTTCCATGCCATAAATTTACTAGGTGCGCGTGAAAGATATATTATGGAATGTCGTTTTGGCTTAAACGGAAAAATTGAAATGACGCAAAAAGAAGTAGCTGATCATTTAGGTATCTCGCAATCATATATTTCCCGTCTAGAGAAGAAAATTATTCAAGATTTACGGGAAAATTTGAATCAGCCAATATCATAGTTAGGGAAATTTATCCTACCTAAAATTGGTCGAAATTTTTCTGCATATTCTTGATTCTGTCGGACAAACTGATGTAACGGTTTAGTCAGAGAATAACATCCGGAGGAATCGAATATGCGAACAAAAGTAGATCTTTGCGGCTTAGATACATCGACTTTGCCAATTTTAAAGCACGAGGAAATGAAGGAACTCTTCATCCGTTTACAAGCAGGAGAAACAGAGATTCGTGAAGAGCTTGTAATGTGCAATTTAAGGTTAGTGCTCAGTATTGTCGGGCGATTTGCCTATAGGGGTGAACAGGCAGATGATTTATTTCAGGTAGGCTGTATTGGCCTCATGAAAGCCATTGATCATTTTGATTTAAAGCATAATGTACGATTTTCAACATATGCTGTACCAATGATCATTGGAGAAATTCGTCGCCATCTGCGTGATCATCATGCACTACGTGTTTCTCGCTCACTAAGAGATATTGCGTACAAGGCGATGCAGGCAAAAGAGCAATGGATAACCGATAATTTGCGAGAACCAACGATTGAAGAAATTGCTGAAATGATTGACATGAAAAAGGAAGATGTTTTATTTGCTTTAGATGCCATTCAAGACCCAGTTTCATTACAAGAGCCAATTTATTCAGACGGTGGAGACGCTGTTTATATGATGGACCAATTACGTGATGATGATGTATCGGAAGATCAATGGGTTGCCTACGTGTCGGTGAAAGAAAGCTTGCAAAAGTTAGATGAACGTCAGCAAATGATTGTAGCAAAGCGTTTTTATTTTGGTGAGACACAAACTGAAATTGCAAAGGAACTGGGGATTTCTCAAGCGCAAATTTCACGTCTAGAAAAAAATGCAATAGAAACGATGCAGAAAGATTATAAGTAAGTAGACAATGCGCACCCGAGATTTCGGTGCGCATTTTATCTTCATTTAGTTAGAAAAACGCTTACTGAGCGACAGTCAAAGTGATAGCAACGGGTACATTTATTGATGGTTCAATTGATTTAGGAGGGGTACAGATGCGTTTCTCAAATTTACAGCAAAAAGAAGTTATAGAAGCAGGTAATGGACGTTTTTTAGGGTTTGTTGTAGATGCAGAGGTTTCAAAGGAAACAGGCTATGTAACTGCTTTTATGATAGCAGAGCCTCGTAAGTATCTTGGGTTTTTTAGGGGAGAAGATTCAGTTAGAAAAGTTTATATGAAAGATGTGCTTGTTGTGGGAAAGGATGTCATCCTTGTGAAGGCACTATCATAAAACGAATGTTTGTGCTGCTAGTTCATATAAATAGCCAATCTGCGACTATTTTTACCTCAGTTGCGTACGAACAGCACAAATGTACTTTACTAATAGGTCAGGCTATTTATTGATAAATAAAGCGTTGCTTGTTACAATAAAAGAAACTAATGTTGCAAAGTTGGGAAAAAAGTGACGAAAATCTTAACAAATTTATACAAAATTACTGAACAAATACAAGCAGCACAAAAAAGTGCAAATCGTGAACACGATAATGTTCAAATTATAGCGGTGACTAAAGAGGTTTCTGTAGCAAGAACGCAAGAAGCGATTGAAGCGGGGCTAATGCATGTAGGAGAAAATCGCCCTGAAGGTTTAAAACTTAAAATTGAAGCGATTCAAGCTGATGTACATTGGCATTATATTGGTTCACTTCAAACACGTAAAGTGAAACAAATCATTAATGATATTGATTACTTACATTCATTGGATCGATTGAGCTTAGCTGAAGAAATTGAAAAAAGAGCAAACAAGCCTGTAAAATGCTTTGTACAAGTTAATGTATCAGGTGAAGAATCTAAGCATGGTTTAACAGCCGAAGAGACTATAACTTTTATCGAATCTTTACAAAACTTTACGAAAATTCAAGTTGTTGGTTTGATGACAATGGCACCAAATACAGAGGACGAAACAATGATTCGCTCTGTTTTTAAGCAATTAAAACAATGTCAACAGCAAATAGCCGAGCGAGGATTCGCACACGCACCTTGTACCGAGTTATCAATGGGCATGTCTAATGACTTTGAAATAGCGGTAGAGGAAGGAGCTACATTCGTTCGAGTCGGAACGGCTCTTGTTGGAAATGAAAGAGGGGAACAGGATGAGCATGAAAAATAAAATCAAAAACTTCTTTTATCTTGAAGAAGAATTAGAAGAAGAAATCACGCAAGCTCCTATTCAACAGCAACAACCCGTGCAACAACAGCCGATTCATGCAGCCAACTCTAAAAAGGTCATAAAAGAACGTAAGGCACCGATTCATGAAATTGTACCACAAAGCGCGTCTGCTAATAATATTGTCAGTTTACAGGCAGCTATGAATTCTAAAGGAGCAAAAGTGGTATTAGTAGAACCGAGAGTTTATGCAGAGGCCCAGGATATTGCGGAAAACTTAAAAAACAAACGTGCTACAATTGTCAATCTACAACGTATAGATCGTGAGCAGGGTGTACGAATTATCGATTTTTTAAGTGGCACGGTTTATGCACTTGGCGGTGATATACAACGCATCGGTAAAGATATATTCCTATGTACACCAGATAATGTAGAAGTATCTGGCGAAATTTCAAATTTTATTTTAGACGATAATTAAAAGCGAGGATTGTAGTTTATATGACTTTTTATATAATTATGTATTATGTGTCTATAGCATTTAAAGTGTACTCTTTTATGCTAGTTGCATATATTTTAATGTCTTGGATACCCGCTGCACAAAACTCAGCAATTGGTCGGATGCTTGAAAAAGTATGTGAGCCGTATTTGGGGATTTTCAGAAAGTTCATTCCTCCAATCGGTATGATTGATATTTCTCCTATTGTGGCAATTTTCCTATTGAATTTTATTCAAAATGGGCTTTTTATTGTGATTCAAAAAATATACTTAATGTTTTAGCTGGAAATCCTCACAGTTGGTGAGGATTTTTTGTTTAATAGGGAAATACTAGGTATGGCATCTATGGAAGAAAGTTAGAAGAGGTGGGTATATGGAGCATTTAATTCAACATTTTAGGAAGGACGAGCAGCCTTTTATCGAACAGGTAGTGAGTTGGCAACGTGAGGTAGAGGATCGTTATGCTCCAAAACTGACTGATTTTTTAGATCCAAGGCAACGATTCATTGTGACATCCATTATTGGGCAGGATGAAGCAGCCCTAAAAACGATGAGTGCGGGCCTTTTTCATGAGGCTGAACGTCAGCGTATGCTAATCTTTCCATCGTATTTCGAACCGCAATTGGAGGATTTCCAACTAAGCGTGTTTACCATACATTATCCTGCTAAGTTTATACAATTACGTCATCCAGATGTTTTAGGTGCATTATTGTCTTTAGGTTTAGATCGCGCTAAATTTGGTGATATTCGCGTCAATGAGCAACAGCTTCAATTTGTTGTCGCTGATGAGGTTGCAGATTATGTCCGACTCCATTTAACTGGCATTGGCAAAGTCAAAGTGCATGTGGAATCGATTAAAGAGACCGAGTCCCTCATTGAAAATGACGATGAATGGGTGGAAGAATCCCATACGGTTTCTTCAATGCGTCTAGATGTTATTATTGCAAGTGTGTTAAAGGTTTCGCGCCAAAGGGCACAAGCACTTATTACTGGTAAGAAAGTAAGGGTAAATTGGACTGAGCGAGAGGCTGTTGCTTTCGAATTACAAGAAGGCGATATTTTGTCCGTAAGAGGAAGCGGTCGTGTGAAAATTGTTATGACAGAAGGTCGTACAAAAAAAGATAAAATTCGCTTGCAAATCGGTCGATTGGCCCAAAAAAGCTAAAAATCAAGTAAATTTCATTAATTTTTACTGCTAAGTTGTTGGAACAATTGTATAATAGGAAGAACGAATGTACATGTAAAGGAGAGAAGGATTGTATGCCATTATCACCTATTGATATACATAATAAGGAGTTTACAAAATCTTTTAGAGGTTATGCAGAAGATGAAGTAAATGAATTTTTGGATCAGATTATTAAAGATTATGAGATTTTATTGCGTGAAAAAAAGGAAGTCGACAAGCAGCTAGAAATGGCTGTAGAACAAGCGAGATATTTCAGCTCATTAGAAGAAACATTACAAAAATCAATTGTTGTGGCTCAAGAGGCCGCTGATGAAGTGCGAAGAAATTCACAAAAAGAAGCAAAGCTAATTGTGAAAGAGGCAGAGAAAAATGCCGATCGCATTATTAATGAGGCTTTAACAAAAGCACGTAAAGTCACGATTGAAATTGATGAGTTGAAAAAACAATCAAAGGTTTTCAGAAATCGTTTTAAAATGCTTGTAGAAGCCCAGCTTGATTTACTAAATGCTGATGATTGGGATCATTTGTTACAATATGATATAGATTTAACGGAAATTCAATCATCTGTTGAAGAAGCGCAGGAATCAGACGAAGTTTAAGAAATCGACCTCATTGAGTGTTTATAACGGTCTGTAGAGTTGACCAACATCTACTTACTATTTGTTTAACTTGACGTTAATGATGGATTTTCATATACTATGGTAATAGTAATTATTTAGAACAGATATGCATACAGGCGAAGATGGAGACAGTATTTGTTAGGCGTAGTGAAGCGATTTGGGGATAGTGGGAGCCCAAACATTCAAATAACAAAGAACATCACTCCTGAGCTGAATAACTGAACGTTTAGTAAGTTATTTCGGAGCGCACGACGTTAACGTGCTTTCAAGAGGTAGTACTTTTATGTACTGCAACTAGGGTGGTACCGCGAGTCAAGCTTCTCGTCCCTTTTTAGGGATTGAGGGGCTTTTTTGTTTGTTTGCAAAAAAAGAGGAGGAATTACAAATGGTTGAGTATAAAGAAACCTTATTAATGCCGAAAACGAATTTCCCAATGCGCGGAAACTTGCCGGCCAATGAACCGAAGATGCAAGACAAATGGAATGAAATGGACATCAATAAACTGCAAATGGAGCGTACGAAAGATCGCCCAGAGTATGTGTTGCATGATGGCCCTCCTTATGCAAACGGTGATATTCATATCGGCCATGCTTTAAATAAAGTGCTAAAGGATATGATTACACGCCATCGTTCTATGACTGGCTACCATGTTAACTACATTCCTGGTTGGGATACACATGGTTTACCTATCGAGCAAGCGTTAACAAACAAAGGTGTAAAGCGTAAAGAAATGTCGGTTGCAGATTTCCGTAAATTATGTGAAGAATATGCTTATGAACAAATCGACAACCAACGTGTACAATTCCGTCGTTTAGGTGTTCGTGGTGACTGGGAAAATCCTTATATCACATTAAAGCCAACTTTTGAAGCTCGTCAAATTGAAGTATTCGGTAAGATGGCGGAAAAAGGCTATATTTACAAAGGCTTAAAGCCAGTATATTGGTCACCCTCTTCTGAATCAGCACTAGCAGAAGCAGAAATCGAATATAAAGATGTAAAATCAGCATCTATTTATGTAAGCTTTGCCATTAAAGATGCAAAAGGTGTTGTACCAACAGATGCGAAATTTATCATCTGGACAACGACACCTTGGACAATTCCAGCGAACTTAGGAATTTCTTTAAACCCAGAATTTATCTATGTAGTTGTAGCAGTAGCAGATAAAAAATTCATCATTGCCAAAGAATTATTGGAAACAATCGCAAAAGAGCTTGAGTGGGCAACTTATGAAGTTCTACAGGAAGTAAAAGGAGAAGCGCTAGACCGCCTTGTCGCACAACATCCATTCTATGATCGCGAGTCACTTGTCATGGTTGGTGAGCATGTAACAGCTGAAGCTGGTACTGGTTGTGTTCATACAGCTACTGGACACGGGGAAGACGACTATAATATTGGTAAATTATATGGCTTACCAATCCTTAGTCCTGTTGATAATCGTGGATGTTATACAGAAGAAGCTCCAGGCTTTGAAGGTGTCTTCTATAATGATGCGAATAAAATGGTGACAGAGCGATTAGCAGAAGTCGGCGCATTAGAAAAATTAGACTTCTTTACGCACTCTTATCCACACGATTGGCGTACAAAAAAACCAGTTATTTACCGTGCGACACCACAATGGTTTGCGTCAATTGATGCTTTCCGCGATGAGTTACTGGCAGCTGTTAAATCAACAACATTTACACCAACTTGGGGCGAAACACGTCTTTATAACATGATTCGTGACCGTGGGGACTGGGTTATTTCTCGTCAACGTGCATGGGGTGTGCCAATTCCAATTTTTTATGCAGAAAATGGTGAACCAATTATTACACCAGAAACAATTTCACGTATTTCAGCATTGTTCCGTGAGCATGGCTCAAATATTTGGTTCCAAAAGTCGGCAAAAGAATTACTACCAGAAGGCTTTACACATCCAGGAAGCCCGAACGGTGAGTTCACAAAAGAAAACGATATTATGGACGTATGGTTTGACTCAGGTTCTTCTCACCAAAGTGTGCTAGTTGAACGTGGAATGAAATATCCTGCTGATTTGTATTTAGAAGGTTCAGACCAACACCGTGGTTGGTTTAACTCATCATTAATTACATCAGTAGCAATTAATGGCTACGCACCTTATAAAGGTTTACTAACGCATGGTTTCGTGCTTGATGGTGAAGGGCGTAAAATGAGTAAGTCACTCGGCAATGTCATTATTCCGCAAAAGGTAATGGATCAATATGGTGCAGATATTTTACGTTTATGGGTAGCATCTGTTGATTACACGGCCGATGTACGTATTTCAATGGATATGTTAAAGCAAGTTTCTGAAGTATACCGCAAAATTCGTAATACATTCCGTTTCTTACACGGAAATATTGCCGATTTCAAACCAGAGACTGACCGCGTAGCATATGCTGATTTACGTGAAATGGACCAATATGTATACATGCGCTTGCAAGACGTCTTAAAAACTGTGCGTGCTGCTTATGATCGCTATGATTTTGCAGCTGTCTACCATACAATCAATAACTTTGTCGCTGTTGAATTATCTTCATTCTACTTAGACATCGCAAAAGATGTTGTGTACATTGAAGGGCATGACAATAAAGATCGTCGTGCAATGCAATCAGTCATTTACGACACATTAATGACATTAGTAAAAGTAATGACACCAATTATTCCACATACAACAGATGAGGTTTGGTCTTACTTACACGAGCAAGGCTTAGTAGATGAAGTATCTGTTCAATTAACAGATTTACCAGAGGTTGATGAGCAAGAAAACTTCGAAAGCTTGCGCATGAAATGGGTATCAATTATCGATGTACGTGATGATATTCTAAAAGCATTAGAGGAAGCACGAAATGCCAAAACAATCGGTAAATCTCTAGAAGCAAAAGTAACAGTTTATGCAAAAGAACATGTTTTAACATTATTGAAAGATGCAAATATTGATTTTGCACAACTATCAATCGTATCTGACTTTGAAGTAGCACCATTTGAAGCAGCGCCTGCTGAAGCATTAGCTCTTGAGCATGCATCCATCGTTGTTGAAAAAGCAACAGGTGAGAAATGTGAGCGTTGTTGGTCAATTTCGCAAACAGTAGGTACGAACGAAGCGCATCCAACGGTTTGCGCACGCTGTGCAGAAGTAGTGGAAAAGTATTACGTATAAAAAGCTAAAGTAAATACGACCATCCTTAAAGAGATGAGATGCATTCGATCTTAAAGAGTTAGAATTATTCACTTGGATGAATTTAGAAATGAGCAGCGCGATGTTAAAATCGGCTGCTCATTTTTTATTTAAATAAAATTTCCTTTGTATTGCGGTAGTCGGTTGGTGAAAGTCCAACGTATTTTTTAAAAGTAAGGCTGTAATAATTAGGCGTATTAAAACCAGAGCTTGCGGAAATCTTTTCAACGGTATAATCGTATTTTCGTAAAAAGGGGAGTGTTTTAATAATACGTGTAAAAGCTACGTAATCTACGAAATTGCGGCCCGTTTCTTTTTTAAACAATCTGCTAAAATGGGTGGAACTAAAGTTAATGTATTTAGCAACATCACTTATGACAATCTGTTCATCATAATGCTCCTCTATATATTGGATGGCTTTTTGAAGCTGTTCATGCTTCGTTAAATCCTCATAAAAACGGATATGAATATTATCAACGGGTGGTTTTCTTCGAGCCTTTCTTGCTTGACTATAGGACTCCTTGACTTGTAGTGATTGCCGAAATACCCCACCGACCCCCATAAAAAGATGAATACTATAGTCTTTTTTCAAAACCTCGATAACCTCATGCAAACAATGCACGCCCTCAGCCCAATGTTTAAAAGAAGTATAGTCATTGGGAATACGCATTAATAGTAATAAGTAACGTTCAAAATTTAAAAAAGACAGAGGAGCCTTATCAGCAAAATATTGCCGAAACACATTAGAAATCACCGAACTTGCATCATCAGTTACTTGGCTGTGGTCATTAACATCCATGTATCCTTGAATTAAAAAGACAAGGTTTGGTATACAGTCGGTTGATAAAAATGCAGCAGCTTGTATAATCTCTTGTTCATTATCGATTTCACCACGAATAAGACGTCTCAAAAATGCTTCTCTAAAAGGAGACGTATGGTCTAGCGAAATTTGCTGTGATAGTTCAAGCATCGTAAGTGTATGTGCCTGCTTCTCTTTAGAGGATGTATAAAGTTTTTTTACGGTTCGTAAAAATTTTTGCTTCTGCAATGGTTTTATGAGAAGTGCTTGTAAATTTAATTCAATTGCGATGCCAGTCGAATAGGTTAAGTGTACTGCAACAATTGGGACAATAATACTATTAGGATAGTTTCTCCTTAAACGATTGACCTTTACCCAATCAAATAAGCGGTTAATTTCATAGACGAAAATTGCCACTTCGTTAGTAGCTGGTTCTTCACAAACAACAAACGTATTCGGCAAAAATTCCTCTAACCAACCGATCATGTGCTGTTTTTCAACTAAATTCTCAACGTACCACACAACGTTTAAAATGATCAATAGCTCCCTTCTAATTGCAAAAAATGAAAAAGGAATAATAGAAATATTTTAACTTAATATAGTACTTTTTTGTACTAATACAGCAATATTTTGTAACTATATTATTTTCTAAATAGAATAGAATAGTTGTAGTAAATAATAATTTGAAATTTCAGATAATTATTTGCGTAAACAAAGAGGGGGTTAGTAAGATGGCAGGGAGTCATGATTACGATTATGTTGAAGCAGGAACGATCGATGTAAAAGATTTACCACCATTAGATCCAACAACAAATAAAATTATGAAAGATGAGTTTAAAACGGGTTTTGGTTTAACCGTGTTGTATTTTATTTTTATTTTTAGTATTCCGGTTATGAACTGGTTTGTTCCTGAATTCGCTTTTAAGAAAATATGGGGCGGTATGACAGTCACTTGGTTTGTAACAACGGTCGTTATGATGGCAATGGCCTTCGTAATTGCCTATGTGCATACGACATTGTATGAAAAACGCTTAAAGAAGTACGAAACGACAAATAAATAGTTTGACTAAAAGGGGGTATGTTGAATGATTGAAGCCTTACTAGAACCGAAAATGCTGTTAACAATTGCGCTAATGGGGACAATTGTCTACATTACGTATTTAACAAAAAGAAATACAACTGCGTCTGATTTCTTCGTTGGGGGACGAAGCTTCGGGTGGTTTACCAATGGCTCAGCAATTGGAGGAGATTATTTAAGTGCAGCTACATTCCTCGGGATCGCTGGTTTAACTTTTCAACTAGGCTATGATGGTGCATATTATGCATTTTGTTTCTCAATTGGTTTAACGCTTTTAGCTATATTTGTTGCAGGACCATTAAGACGTTTTGGTGCATTTACAGTAGCAGACTTTTTAGCTTACCGTTTTCATAGCCGAAGAGCACGGCTAGCGGCAGTTTTAGTCGTATTAGCTATTTCAGGATTCTATGCAGCACCTCAGCTTTTAGGCGCAGCTCAAATTCTAAGTATGTTCTTTGGTACTTCCTATGAATTCGGTATCATTTTTACATGTGTTGTTATGATTTTCTATGTAGGGATAGGCGGTATGAAAGGAACAACTATTAACCAAGCATTGGAGCTTTGGATTCGTCTAGGTGCATTTATAGTCATGTTGATCGCTGCAATGTACGGAGGTTTACATTACGATAAAATTTTAGCAGCTATTCATTCTTTCAGTGGTCCTATTACAGGTACGTCACCATATGCCTTAGATGGAAGTGATGTTAATTTTGACGGTGCGGCATGGACTGGGACAGGCTTTTATTTCCCGACCTTCTGGCAAACAATTAGTATGACTATTGGATTAGCGTTAGGTACTATTGGTCTTCCACATATTTTATTGCGCTTTTATACAAACCCTAGTGCGAAGGCGGCACGTAAATCAGCATTAATGGCAATTGGTATTGCAAGTGCATTCTTCTTACTAGCCGTATACTTAGGTGTTGTTGGTCGTGCAATTTTCATTTCTGGTACTGCAAGTGAAGAGGTAATGCGTGATTTAGTGCTTGGCGGGAACAATATGGTTATTCCAACGACTGCGCTTGCACTCGGAGGAGATTGGTTACTTGGCCTTGTTATAGCAGGGGCGTTCGCAGCCATTTTCTCGAATTTATCGGGGTTATTTATCACAAGTTCTGGTGCATTGGCACATGATTTATATGCCACTTTCATGAAAAAGGATATTACTCAAAAACAACGAGTTATTGCAGGAAAAGTGGCCATCGTGATTTTAGGTGTTCTTTACGGTGCGCTTGGTTTACTCGTGAAAGATGCATCGATTGGTCATTTAGTCGCTTTAGCGTTTACAGTTGCTGCGAGTACATTTACACCAATTTTTATTTTAGGGATTTGGTGGAGAGGTATGACAGAAAAAGGAGCAATAGCAGGCTTAATAATCGGACTTGCTGTGTCGATGTGGATGATTTTCCTTCCAGGAACGCTACCAAGTTTTTTACAATTTAAAATTCCTGGTATCGTGACAGTACCTGTTGGTTTCCTATCTGTTATTATCGTGTCCTTATTAGATAGAAAAGTGCCTGCTGACGTAAATGATTTCATGAAGCGTGTACACTCAAAAGAATCTGAAACGGTATAAGAGCTCTGCTAGCTATTTCTATTGCTGATCAAGTGATAGAAATAGCTTTTTGTTTATTATAGTAGTATCATTTCGTGCTATAATATTTACAAATTATGCTAGGAGGAGACATGTCCTATGTCAGATATACTTTCAGCTTTATCTACGACAAGAAATACTGCACAGGCATTTAGAGAAGTTAGTGCAAAATTACATATTGAGCCTTCACTTGTTTTGTTTTTTACGAGCACAGTCCATACCTTTGAACAATTAACATGCTATTTTAACGAAAAGTATCCGAATAGTGAAGTAGTGGGTGTAACAACGACTGGTGAAATTGGTCCCCAAGGATTTTCAGAGCATAGCTTGAGTGCACAAAGTTACGGAAAGGATTTCGGACAAGTACAAGCCGTGCTGATGACCAATATTGAAAAGTATCCAATTTTTGATCGTAATAAATTGTTGCAAAGTGCAAAAAAATTAGGCATTCCTCTAGAGAGTCCACAAATTGACAAAGAGGGTCTGGCTTTTATTTTTCCAACGGGCCTAGTTGCAGGAGAAGAAAAAATGCTATCTATTGTCAATTCTATCTTTCATCATGATGGTTTTCCGATTTTTGGTGGTACAGCAGGAGATGATGAAAAATTTGACAAAACAATTGTCAGCTTGAACGGTCAACTAACTGATAAAGGAGGAGTCGTTGTTTTTATCAAACCATACCTCGATTTTTATATCCAAAAAGAGAATATTTTTAAAAGTACAGGTATCGAATTGAAAATTACAAAGGCTGATCCAGAAAAACGTATCGTCTATGAAATTAATGATGAAACAGCGGCAAGTTCTTACGCAAAAGCATTAGGTGTGAGTGAACAACAATTGCCTCGTTATTTTATGAAAAATCCACTTGGACGTTGCTTTAATGAAGAATTGTTAATTGCCTCTCCATTTCGAGTGGAGGCCAATGGAGCTATTGCATTTTATTGTCAAGTGTACCAAGATGCTGTCGTGGAACTGTTAGAACCTAGGGATCCAGTTGAAACATTACAAACGACATTAGCTACATTTACTAGGCAATTTAATCGACTAGAGGGTGTCCTAGCATGTAATTGTATTTTGCGAAAATTACAGTTTCAAGAGCAACGGTTATTTCCAGCACTTAATAAAGAATTAAGCCAACTACCAAACCTAGCGGGATTTTCTAGCTACGGTGAACAGTTAAATAAATCATTAATCAACCAAACCTTATTATTGATAGGGTTTGGCAAATGATGACAGGAGAAAAAAGATGCTAAAACAACTTTTCATACGTCCTCAAGACGAACATCGTGAAGAAGCGCTTATAATGGAAATAAATGGTTTAACGAAAGAAGAGCGTGATATGATTTTAAACGGTATGTTTGATTTAATTGGATTACTGGGTACGGCGAACGAAAAAAATGCAAAAGCTGATAGTATATTTATCGAACAGATAACAGGCATCAAAAAATCACTTGCAATACAACAGCAAGCATTACATGATTCCCATGAAGGTGCAGAGCGAATGGTTCGCGAGACAGAGCATGTCCATGAAATCACAAATGTTGTAGAGGAACAGGGCAAGGAAAACATTCGTTTAGTGGCAGAAGGCAATAACAATATGACGAAGCTTTTTGGACAAATGGAAAAAGTAATGGACGTGTTCAATCGTTTAGAGCAATCAATGAAAGATGTTCAAATAGAAACAAATAATATTATGGCATTTACGAAAATGATTAGTGATATCGCTGATCAAACGAACCTCCTTGCACTAAATGCATCGATTGAAGCTGCACGTGCAGGGGAGCATGGTAAAGGCTTTGCGGTTGTAGCGCAAGAGGTTCGTAAATTGGCTGAGCAAAGTAAAGGTGCATTGGTGCACATTCGTACAAAGGTAACGGATATCGTGGGTCGAATGGAGCTACTGTCCACAACAATGGTGCAGGAAGCGCAAATTGTTAGTGAAACACAGAATATGGCAAACAATACAATGGCCTTTTTTGAAAAGATCGAACAATCAGAACAAGCGCTATTTAGCAATATGACAGCCATTCAGCAGGCAACGAATCAAACGATGTCGGAAGTAACTGCTTTCCAACTGCAAATTATGGCAATTATGGAAGCGACACAGATCTCCATTGAAGAAATTAATGAACTGTATGCCTTCTCGCAGGATAAATTTTACAATGCTAACGATATTACCTCCTATATTTCGCAACTATATTATTTAGCAGAGGCAGTGCGCCAACAGAGGCTTTCCTGAAACAGCAGGCTACAAGCCCGAGCTGTAGCTGACCTAGACCTGAGCGGTGCTTGAGACTACCCGAACGGTCCTGATTCTCACCTGAGCAGAACTTGAGACTTACCTGAGCGCTACTGACCTAGACCCTATTAGTTTTTCAGCAATATTTTCATGGTATATTAGTTATTCCTCTATAGGCTCTTATGGTAGAATAGGTAAGATGTTGAGCGAACGGAGGAATGGCTGTGTATAAATATTATGGATTGGCCGCTTTTGTGATCCTTTTAGATCAATGGACAAAATGGCTAATTGTGAAAAATATGGAATATGGTGAGCGTATTTCTGTATGGGACCCTTGGTTTGGTATTTTATCTCATCGAAATAGAGGGGCCGCATGGGGAATGTTAGAAGGACAAATGTGGTTGTTTACGATTGTGACAGTGGGCGTTATTATTGCCATCATTTACTTTTATCATAAAGAAGCTAAGGGAAAACCGATTTTCCAAGTGGGCTTAATGCTATTACTGGGTGGAGCTATAGGTAACTTTATCGACCGTTTATTTAGAGGCGAAGTGGTCGATTTTGTTGATGTGTTAATTCCAGTGATGAATTATGATTTCCCTATCTTTAATATTGCAGATGCGGCATTAACAGTTGCTGTAGTTGTCCTAATGATTGGTTTAATCATCGAAGATAAAAAAGAAAAGAAACAGGTGAAACAATGACGCAAGTAACATATACAATCGAAGAACAGCAACAAGGAGAGCGTATTGATAAGGCGCTTTCAACTGTGCAAACAGAATGGTCACGTACACAAATTGGCAATTGGGTTACAGAAGGTATTGTCAAAGTGAATGGTGAGACAGTAAAAGCGAAATATAAGGTAAAAGTAGGCGACATTGTCGAAATAACTGTACCAGAGGCAGAGCCATTAGATGTAATAGCTGAAAACTTAGACCTTGATATCGTCTATGAAGATGCGGATGTACTCGTTGTCAACAAGCCAAAGGGGATGGTAGTTCATCCGGCGCCAGGTCATTTGACAGGGACACTCGTAAACGGCTTAATGTATCATTGTAAAGACTTATCAGGCATTAATGGTGTAATGCGTCCAGGCATTGTACACCGAATCGATAAGGATACATCGGGCTTACTAATGGTTGCAAAAAATGACACGGCCCATGTATCATTAGTTGACCAGCTTGTGAAAAAAACGGTAACTCGTAAATATACGGCCCTTGTACATGGGCATATCGCACATGATAAAGGGACGATTGAAGCACCAATCGGACGTGACCAAAAAGATAGACAGAAACAAGCTGTTGTTGATAATGGCAAGCATGCGGTGACACATTTCCAAGTAACTGAACGATTTGGCGATTACACGCTTGTAGAATGTCGCTTAGAGACAGGACGAACACATCAAATTCGCGTGCATATGAAATATATAGGATTCCCCCTTGCTGGAGATCCAAAATATGGACCGAAAAAGACCTTGGATTTTGGTGGACAAGTATTACATGCGGGTATATTAGGATTTGATCATCCTTCGTCAGGTGAATATTTGGAGTTTGAAGCACCTATTCCTGCTGATTATGTCCAATTATTAGATGAGTTAAGAAATAACCATTGACGAATATTTAAAGAAGGTCTATACTAACGACAGTGAATGAACAACTTAACTAAATATTCACCTTTAATGGCAGTCCAGAGAGGCTGAGAAGGTACATGTGATAGTGTTGCAAAAAATTTGTGCTGCAAATTTTTCAACATGCTATTTGAACACGTATATAACCCTCTCAGGCTTTTCGCCTCGAGAGGTTTTTTTATTCCGTACAACGGATGCGAAACGCCGATTTGCTCAACGTATGATCGACAGGATTGAAGTGAATTTCTAACGATGGTAGTTTCGTTTAGTGACACATGACCAACAATAACTAGAAGAGGGGAGGAATTATAGTGACAAAAAATGAGTTATTAGATGGCCAATCTATGACAAGAGCATTAACACGCATAGCACATGAAATTATTGAACGAAATAAAGGTATTGATGAATGTATTTTAGTTGGCATTAAAACGCGCGGTGCTTTTCTAGCAAGACGATTAGCAGAGCGCATTGAAAAAATTGAAGGTAAAGCGATTCGTACAGGGGAGCTAGACATTACCTTATACCGAGATGATTTATCGACTAAGCACGAAAATGAGCAGGCACATGTTGAACAAGTTGATATTGCTTACGAAGTAGTGAATCAAAAAATCATTTTAGTCGATGATGTCTTATATACAGGACGTACAGTACGCGCTGCATTAGATGCAGTAATGGATTTAGGACGACCTGCAC
Source organism: Lysinibacillus sphaericus OT4b.31 (assembly GCF_000392615.1). Taxonomy (GTDB): domain Bacteria; phylum Bacillota; class Bacilli; order Bacillales_A; family Planococcaceae; genus Lysinibacillus; species Lysinibacillus sphaericus_B. The sequence continues at coordinate 1,515,500 of NZ_KB933398.1, forward strand.
AAATTCAATTAGCAGTGTTCATCGATAGAGGACACCGAGAGTTACCGATTCGAGCAGACTATGTAGGAAAAAATGTGCCAACTTCAGGTACTGAACGTATCGTTGTACATTTACAAGAAGTAGATGGAGAAGATTGCGTCACAATTTATAAAGAAGATTAACAATAAAGTGAGGAAACTATATGTCAAAGGCAGTATTAGATATTAATGAGAAACCAACCCCAATACAATTGGTGACATTAAGTTTTCAACATATGTTTGCCATGTTCGGGTCAACCATTTTGGTACCACAACTTGTAGGACTTAGCCCAGCAATTGCCCTTTTGACAAGTGGGATTGCCACACTTATTTTCTTATTAGTTACTCAGTTTAAAGTACCAGCATACTTAGGTTCATCATTCGCCTTTATTTCACCGATTTTAATTGCTTCCAATGGCTTAACTGAAGACGGTGCAAGTGTAAGCCCAGGAAATGCAATGATAGGTGCAATGGCGGTCGGCTTAGTGTACGGTATAGTATCTTTATTAATATGGAAAACAGGTTATAAATGGTTAATGCGCTTACTGCCACCAATCGTAGTAGCACCAGTTATTATCGTCATTGGGTTAGGACTATCAGGTACAGCAGTAAACATGGCGATGAACATAAATGTAGAACAGTTAAATGAAACAACTGGAGTTGTTGAAATAGTATCTCAATACAGTACATTACATTTTTCAGCAGCGCTTGTCACATTATTTGCAGCAATTATTTTTACAGTATACTTCAAAAATATTTTAAGTGCGATGCCGATTCTGATGGGTCTCATTGTGGGGTATATTTATTCAGTCATCATCGGAATTGTTGATTTCACACCAGTAAAAGAAGCAACATTTTTTGCCTTACCGGACTTCATAATTCCAGGAGTGGACTATGAATTCAATATTACAGCAAAAATTTTACTTGCAATGGTACCAATTGTGATCGTGACGATTTCAGAACATATCGGTCACCAATTAGTGTTGGGGAAAGTAGTAAACCGAAATTATGTAAAAAACCCCGGCCTTCATCGCTCGATTTTAGGAGATGGTTTAGGGACATTAGTGAGTTCCTTTATCGGCGGACCGCCAAAAACGACATACGGTGAGAATATCGGTGTGTTAGCAATCACACGTGTCTACTCCGTGTATGTTATCATGGGAGCAGCAGTCATTGCGGTAGTCGTATCATTCTTTGGACAAGCAATGGCCCTAATTTCGACAATACCGACAGCAGTTCTTGGTGGTATTTCAATCTTATTGTTTGGTATTATCGCATCTAGTGGTTTACGTATGCTTGTTGAAAACAATGTAGACTTTGGAAACAATCGTAACATGGTGATTGCATCTGTTATCCTAGTAGTAGGAATAGGCGGTGCAGCGCTTAAATTTACTAATTCATTTGCCATTGAAGGCATGGCATTAGCGGCCATTATCGGTGTAATTCTAAACCTAGCATTACCGGGACGCGATAAAGAAGTTGCAGACTATGATTAACTAAATATGTAGTACCTTTTAATGAATTGTCCAGAGAGGCAAAAAAGGGGAAGATGTGGACAAGATAAAAGTTTGAATGCGTTCTAACTTTAACTTGTCACGCCTCCTTATGCCTCGTTGATGACATCAGCGGGGCTTTTAATTTATTTGCTTGTTGTAAATTAAAACCTCCGACGGTTGCCGCAGTTGTTTTTTACGCGAAAGCTTAGAGACAGCAGCAAATATACCAAGGGGAATTTGATATTTATTCAGCAAGTTGAATAATGAAGAACGTCATACATAGGCGTTCATGACACATAACAATGGAGGTACATGATGAAGAACTTATTATCGATGGAACATTTAACAACTGAAGAAATTAACAGCGTCCTAAATCGTGCGCAGGCTTTTGAAAATGGAGAAGCATCATCGTTATCTCGCGCTTACAACGTAGCAAACTTATTTTTTGAACCAAGTACACGTACAAAAACGAGCTTTGAAATGGCAGAGCGCAAAGTAGGTTGTACAATTATCCCGTTTGATGCTAGCTTTTCCAGTGTGACAAAGGGAGAGACAATGTATGATACAGTAAAGACATTGGAAATGATTGGTATAGATGCAGTGGTCATTCGAGCAAAAGAAGATGAGTACTACAATGAACTGCTTGAAGGCATTAATGTTGCAGTCGTTAACGCAGGGGATGGTGCTGGTCAACATCCTTCACAATCACTACTTGACCTTTACACAATTAAAAAAGAGTTTGGTTCTTTTGAGGGGTTGAATATTACGATTGCTGGCGATATATCGCATAGCCGCGTAGCTAAATCCAATGCTACGGCATTACAGCGTTTAGGGGCAAATGTTCACTTCCTTTGTCCAGAAGAATGGACAGGTGGCTTTGAAGCACATCACTCTTGGGATGATTTAATCGAAATAAGCGATGTTATTATGTTACTTCGTGTACAACATGAACGCCATAAGGTTAACAAAAGTTTTTCAAAAGAAGAGTATCATGAAAAGTATGGTTTAACGATAGAACGTGAAAAACAAATGAAGGATAGAGCAATTATTATGCATCCAGCACCGGTAAATCGTGATGTAGAAATTGCGTCGGAGCTAGTAGAGTGCGAGCGTTCACGAATTTTTGATCAAGTGCGCAACGGTGTATTCACACGTATGGCAATTGTAGAAACAATTTTAAAGGGGAGAGAATAACATGGCAAAGTTACTTCAAAATGTACAAATGTTAAACGAACAGGGCGAGTTAAATACAGTAAATATCGCCATGACCGATGGAAAAATTACTGCAATTGGACAACATGTAAATGTAGAAGGTGCTGAAATCATCGAAGGGAATGGATTAGTTGTGGCGCCGGGCTTTGTCGATGTACACACGCATTTACGTGAGCCAGGATTTGAACATAAAGAAACAATAGCAACAGGCTCGGCTTCAGCAGCGAAGGGTGGTTTCACAACAATCTGTGCCATGCCGAATACGAAACCCGTACCCGATTCAGTAGAAAATATGCAACTGATTAACGGCTTAATTAAGGAAAGCGCAGTAATTCGTGTATTACCCTATGGTTCCTTAACAAAGGATATTTCCGGTGAAGTTCGTACCAGCATTGAGGAGTTAAAAATTCAAGGTGCTGTAGCATTTTCTGATGACGGTGTTGGCATCCAACTGGCTTCGACAATGTATGAACAAATGAAGGATGCTGCAAAGCACGATGTGGTTGTAGTGGCACACTGTGAAGATAACTCACTAATTTACGACGGTGTTATGCATGAAGGTAAACGCAATGTTGAGCTTGGTTTACCAGGGATTCCATCCATTTGTGAGTCTGTACAAATTGCCCGTGACGTTCTTCTTGCAGAAGCAGCAGGCGCACGCTATCACGTTTGTCATGTTTCAACAAAGGAATCTGTGCGTGCAGTACGTGACGCAAAAGCAGCAGGTATCCTTGTAACTGCAGAGGTTTGCCCGCATCACTTATTACTTGAAGAAATGGATATTCCATCAGATGATGCGAACTGGAAAATGAACCCACCATTACGCGGAGCAAATGACAAAGACTCCCTACATGCAGCCTTATTAGACGGCACGATTGACTGTATCGCAACAGACCATGCACCACATACAGTAGAAGAAAAATGCTGCGGCATGGTTGGCGCACCATTTGGTATTGTCGGCTTTGAAACGGCTTTCCCACTGCTCTATACACAATTTGTAGAAACAGGTAAATGGACATTAAAGCAATTGATTGATTGGATGTCTGTCAAGGCAGCACAAATTTTTGACTTACCATACGGAACATTGGAAGTTGGTGCTTCTGCAGACATGATTTTAATAGATTTAACGAAAGAACAAACAATTGATGCAGAAGGTTTTGTATCAAAAGGTCGTAATACACCATTTAACGGATGGGCTGCTAAGGGTTGGCCAGTTGTAACAATTTTTGAAGGTAATATCGTATACCAGGAGGTAGAGTAATGAAAAAACGTTTACTTATTTTAGAAGATGGCACAGTATTCACAGGTACAGCGTTCGGTAGTGAACGAGCTTCACAAGGTGAGGTCGTATTTACAACAGGCATGACGGGGTATCAAGAAACAATATCAGATCCTTCGTTCTACGGACAAATCGTAACGTTAACATACCCATTAATCGGTAACTACGGTATTAACCGCGATGATTTCGAATCTATCACACCAGCAATTCGTGGATTTGTTGTGCGTGAGTTAGCGAAAACTCCTTCAAACTTCCGATGTGATTTAACTGTAGATGAGTACTTAACATCAAAGGATATCCCAGGGATTGAAGGCATTGATACACGTAAATTAACACGTATTATTCGTAACAAAGGTTCAGTAAAAGCCATTTTGACAGCAGCGGATGAGGAAGTAAATGTTGAGGAAATCGTGGCACAACTTCAAGCTACACCAGCGATTACTCATCATGTTCGTGAAGTAACACCAAAAGCTGCGTATCCATCACCAGGTCGTGGTAAGCGAGTGGTGTTAATCGACTATGGTATGAAGCACGGTATTTTACGCGAGTTAAATAAACGTGACTGTGACGTACTTGTAGTACCTTACAATACACCGGCAGAAGAAATTTTAGCATGGCATCCAGATGGTATTATGCTGTCAAACGGCCCTGGTAACCCAGAGGATGTTGAAGAAGGCATCGAAACAGTGCGCAATTTAATCGGAAAAGTGCCAATGTTCGGTATTTGCCTAGGTCACCAAATCTTCTCATTAGCAAGTGGTGCGAAGTCATTCAAATTACCATTCGGTCACCGCGGAGGTAACCATCCAGTAAAAGATTTACGTACAGGTCGTACAGATTTAACATCGCAAAATCACGGCTATGCAGTCGATATCGATTCTTTAAAAGACACAGATTTAGAATTAACACATATCGCATTAAATGACGGTACTTGTGAAGGAGTTCGACATAAAAAATACCCAATCTTCACAGTGCAATATCACCCAGAAGCATCACCAGGTCCAGAAGATTCAAATCACTTATTTGATGAATTTATCGAAATGATGGAAGTAGAAGCAGGGAAGGGGAAACAACATGCCTAAACGTACAGATATAGAAACTATTTTAGTAATCGGGTCAGGCCCAATCGTAATCGGACAAGCAGCAGAATTTGACTACGCAGGAACACAAGCTTGTCTGTCATTAAAAGAAGAAGGCTACCGTGTTATTTTAATAAACTCAAATCCTGCGACAATCATGACAGATACAGAAATTGCAGACAGAGTATACATCGAGCCAATTACACTTGAATTCGTATCACGTATTTTACGTAAAGAACGTCCAGATGCAATCCTGCCAACGCTTGGTGGCCAAACAGGTCTAAACATGGCGATCGAGTTAGACGAATCAGGTATTTTAAACGAATTGAACATCGAAATTTTAGGTACAAAATTAGATGCCATTCATAAAGCAGAAGACCGTGATTTATTCCGTAACCTAATGTATGAGCTAGGTGCTCCAGTACCTGAATCAGACATTATCCACAACATGGAAGAAGCGCATGCGTTAGTTGCCCGCATAGGCTACCCAGTTATCGTGCGCCCTGCATTCACACTTGGCGGTACAGGTGGCGGTATTTGTTACAATGACCAAGACTTAGAGGAAATCGTAACATCGGGTTTAAAATACTCTCCGGTAACACAATGTTTACTGGAAAAATCAATCGCTGGCTATAAAGAAATTGAATATGAAGTAATGCGCGATGCAGCGGATAACGCAATCGTCGTATGTAACATGGAAAACGTTGACCCGGTGGGTATTCATACTGGTGACTCGATCGTCGTGGCACCAACACAAACATTATCAGATCGTGAAAACCAAATGCTACGTAATATTTCACTAGATATTATTCGTGCATTGAAAATCGAAGGTGGTTGTAACGTACAGTTAGCTCTTGATCCATATAGCTTCAATTACTATGTAATCGAAGTAAACCCACGTGTATCCCGCTCTTCAGCATTAGCGTCCAAAGCAACTGGTTACCCAATTGCCAAACTTGCGGCAAAAATCGCTGTAGGACTTACACTAGATGAAATTAAAAATCCAGTAACAGGTTCGACTTATGCTTGTTTTGAGCCAGCACTTGATTACATCGTGGCGAAAATTCCACGCTGGCCATTCGATAAATTTGAATCAGCAAAACGTAATCTTGGTACACAAATGAAGGCAACTGGTGAAGTAATGGCACTAGGGCGTACATTTGAGGAAGCGATGCTGAAAGCAGTTCGTTCGCTTGAAACAGGCCAAGTACATTTAGAGCTAAAACACGCAGAAGACAACTCGGATTCTTGGATTGAAAAACGTATCCGTAAAGCTGGGGATGAGCGTCTATTCTTCATCGGAGAAGCACTTCGTCGCGGTGTGACAATTGAGCAAATTCATGAATGGTCTGCCATTGATTTATTCTTCTTAAATAAATTTAAGAACATCGTTGATATGGAACAAACACTTGCTGACCATAAAAACGATAAAGAGGTATTACGCACAGCAAAACGTCTTGGCTTTGCTGATAAAAAAGTCGCTGAGCTTTGGAAAACGACACCTGAAGAAGTGTATGCATATCGTAAAGAACATGGCATTATCCCTGTCTATAAAATGGTTGATACATGTGCAGCAGAATTCGAGTCGGAAACGCCATACTTCTATGGCACATATGAAGACGAAAACGAATCAATCAAATCGGATAAACCATCAGTTATCGTACTAGGTTCAGGTCCAATCCGAATTGGTCAAGGGGTAGAGTTCGACTACGCAACAGTCCACTCTGTATGGGCAATTCAAGAAGCTGGTTACGAGGCTATCATTATCAATTCCAACCCAGAAACAGTTTCAACGGACTTCTCCATTTCTGATAAATTATACTTCGAACCATTAACGATCGAAGACGTTATGCACATCATTGATCTGGAGCAACCAATTGGAGTTGTAGTTCAGTTCGGTGGTCAAACAGCTATTAACCTTGCTGATAAGTTAGAGGAAAACGGCGTGAAAATTCTAGGTACAACGCTAGAAGATATCGATCGTGCGGAAAATCGTGATAAATTTGAGCAAGCATTACATGAAATCGGCATTCCACAGCCGCTTGGTAAAACAGCTACTTCTGCTGAAGAAGCACTTGTCATTGGGAAGGACATTGGCTTCCCAGTACTCGTTCGTCCTTCTTATGTACTTGGTGGACGCGCGATGGAAATCGTTTATAACGAAGAAGAACTACAACACTATATGGAAAATGCAGTAGAAGCATCTCCAGATCACCCAGTGCTTGTAGACCGTTATTTAACGGGGAATGAGATCGAAGTTGATGCAATTTGTGACGGTGAAAATGTGTTGATTCCTGGTATTATGGAGCATATCGAACGTGCTGGGGTTCACTCTGGTGACTCGATTTCAGTCTATCCACCACAAAAATTAACACAGGTACAAAAAGATACATTAGTGGATTATACAACTCGTCTAGCTAAAGGTCTTGGCATCATTGGTTTAATGAATATTCAGTATGTAATTTCACAAGGTGAAGTGTTCGTAATTGAGGTGAACCCACGCTCATCTCGTACAGTACCATTCTTAAGTAAAATTACAAATATCCCGATGGCCAATATCGCAACGAAAGCGATTCTTGGTAAATCAATTGTGGAACAAGGCTATCCAACAGGCTTAGCGGCTGAGCAAAAAGGTGTGTTTGTGAAAGTGCCAGTATTCTCATTCGCAAAATTACGTAGAGTGGACATCACATTAGGCCCTGAAATGAAATCTACCGGGGAAGTAATGGGGAAAGATGCAACACTAGAAAAAGCTCTTTATAAAGGATTAGTTGCAGCTGGTATGGAAATTCGTACAGAAGGCACAGTATTATTCACAGTGTCCGATAAAGACAAAGATGAAGCTATCGCACTGGCAAAACGTTTCTCAACAGTAGGCTACCGCATTGTGGCGACAGAAGGTACAGCACAAAGCTTTGAAGCGGCAGGCGTGCGTACGGATGTAGTTGGCAAAATTGGTGCGAAAGGACAAACATTACTAGATTTAATCCAAAATGGTGAAGCACAATTAGTTGTAAACACATTAACAAAAGGTAAGCAGCCGGCACGTGATGGCTTCCGTATCCGTCGTGAGTCTGTAGAAAACGGCGTACCATGCTTAACTTCACTGGATACAGCAGAAGCTATGCTACGTGTTATCGAATCGATGACATTCACAGCAGAACAAATGCCTAAAGCGGAGGTCGTACACTAATATGATACGTCAAGAGAAAATGACGGTCGTCTCACAAAAGCAAATTGCGACAAACATTTTCGAATTGACACTTCATGGGGAACTGGTGCAGGAAATGACTCCTGGCCAGTTTGTCCATGTAAAGGTGTCTGATTCATTGGAGCCGCTTTTACGTCGACCAATTAGTATTGCGAATGTAGACAAAGTCAGCAACGAATTTACAATGATTTATCGTGCGGAAGGTCGCGGCACAAAAGTTTTAGCGACAAATCGTGAAGGACAGTTAGTGAATGTACTTGGCCCTATCGGTAATGGTTTCCCTGTAGATGCAGTGAAAGAAGGGGGTACAGCACTTTTAGTTGGCGGAGGTATTGGTGTACCGCCATTACATGAGCTGTCAAAACAATTAAATGCCCGCGGTGTCAAAACAATCCATGTGTTAGGCTTCCAAACGGAGGATGTATGTTTCTATGAGACGGAATTCAATGCACTTGGGGAAACACACTATGTGACAGTTGATGGCTCTAAAGGCACAAAAGGTTTTGTTACAAACGTATTAGCGTCACGTGCACCTGAATTTGATGTGTTTTATTCTTGCGGTCCTCTTCCTATGTTAAAAGCATTAGAAGGATTCTACCCAGAAAAAGAGGGTTACCTATCATTTGAAGAGCGCATGGGCTGCGGTATTGGTGCTTGCTTCGCATGCGTATGTAAAACAACAGATCAAATTGAAAAAGACTATGTCAAAGTATGCTCTGACGGTCCAGTATTCCCGAAAGGTACGGTGGCATTATGAGTCGTTTAAATATCCATTTACCAGGCTTAGAGTTGAAAAATCCAATTATGCCAGCATCGGGTTGCTTCGGCTTTGGGCGTGAATATGCGCAACTTTATGATTTATCAAAACTAGGCGCTATTATGATTAAAGCAACAACAGTGGAAACACGGCCAGGCAACCCTACACCTCGTGTGGCGGAAACAGCAGCAGGAATGCTCAATGCAATTGGCTTACAAAATCCTGGTATTGAAAAAGTAATGAATGAGGAATTGAAATTTTTAGAGGGCTATGATGTACCAATCATTGCGAATGTAGCCGGTACTGAAACAGCAGATTATGTGGAAGTAGCACGCCGAATTTCAGCTGCTCCCAATGTAAAAGCGCTTGAACTTAATATTTCATGCCCAAACGTGAAATGTGGTGGTATTCAATTCGGTACAGATCCGCAGACAGCACGTGAACTTGTAGCTGCGGTGAAGGCTGTTTCTGAAGTACCTATCTACGTCAAGTTATCACCGAACGTAACAAATATTGTAGATATTGCGAAAGCTGTTGAAGCTGGCGGTGCAGATGGTATTACAATGATTAATACGTTAATTGGTATGAGACTACATGAACGAACAGGGAAACCTGTGATTGCAAATGGTACGGGTGGTTTATCGGGCCCGGCAGTAAAGCCCGTTGCCATTCGCATGGTTTATGAAGTATATAAAGCCGTCAATATTCCAATCATTGGGATGGGTGGCGTGACAGAAGCACAGGATGTTATTGATTTTATGTCAGCAGGGGCCTCAGCAGTCGCAGTGGGTACTGCAAACTTTGTTGACCATTTCGTGTGTCCGAACATTATTGAGGAGTTACCAGCAATGCTTGATACTTTGGGTGTAGAGCATATTTCAGAACTTATCGGAAGGAGCCATCGTTAATGCATACAAAACCAATACTTGCACTTGATTTCCCGAGAGAAACGGAAGTTTTCAAGTTTTTACAACATTTTAATGAACCTCTTTTCGTGAAAATTGGCATGGAGTTATATATGCAGGAAGGTCCAGATATTGTACGGAAAGTGAAGGATTTAGGACACGATATTTTCCTTGATTTAAAGCTACATGATATTCCAAACACAGTTGGCTCTGCGATGAAGGGCTTAGCGAAACTGGGGGTAGATTTAGTGAATGTCCATGCAGCAGGGGGTCGTCCTATGATGGAAGCCGCACTTGAAGGTCTAGAAGCAGGTACGCCAGCAGGTCGTGAACGTGCGGCATTAATTGCAGTGACACAGCTTACATCAACAACAGAGGAGCAAATGCAGGCAGAGCAAAAAATTGCTTTATCTTTACAGGAATCCGTATTACATTATGCAAGTTTAACGAAACAAGCTGGATTAAATGGCGTTGTCTGCTCGGTACATGAAGCAAAAGCGATTGCCGCAGCTTGTGGTGAGAATTTCTTACGTGTTACACCTGGTATTCGTTTAGCAGGTGGCGACGCACATGATCAAAAACGCATTGCCACACCAGATGGCGCAAAACAAGATGGATCTTCATTAATTGTTGTGGGGCGTGCTGTAACAGGGGCACAAGATCCAGTAGCAGCATATAAAATCGTAAGCGAATTATGGGAGGCATCAATATGACATTACAAAACGAAATTGCACACGCGATGTTAAAGGTAGGCGCAGTCGAATTAAATCCAACAGAGTTATTCACATGGGCATCAGGCATTAAATCACCGATTTACTGTGATACACGTTTGACAATCTCTGATCCTGCCATTCGCAAACAGTTAGCACATGGCCTAGCATCTGTTATTAAAGAACACTTTGGTGCAACAGAAATCGTAGCTGGTACAGCAACAGCAGGAATTCCACATGCCGCTTGGGTAAGTGATATTTTAGATTTACCAATGGTCTACGTGCGCTCAAAAGCAAAAGAGCATGGTCGTGGCAACCAAATCGAAGGTAAATACGCAGCAGGTCAAAAAGTCGTTGTCGTAGAAGACATTGTTTCGACAGGCGGTTCATCCATCACAGCAGTGGAAGCTTTACGCGCAGCTGGCTGTGAAGTACTAGGCGTTGTTTGCGTATACACTTACAATCTACCACGCGCTGAACAAGCATTCGATGAAGCTGGCATTCAATATGTATCTCTTACAAACTTTGATTATTTAATTGAAGCTGCGAACGAATCAGGCGCTATTAAAGAACAGGACATCCCATTCCTAAAAGATTGGCACGCAAAACTGAAAGCAGGGGAACTGTAAAGCTGATTCTCTATTAAAGATTTAAAACATTAAAACATCTGCTAAAGATAGTCTGGGATGGGAATAGTTTCAGTCACATTTGAAAAATTAAAGTAGATGAGTTTGTAAAAATTACTTAATAAAGCGTGGTACGAAAACAGTTATTTTCGTACCACGCTTTTATAGTTAGTAACTAATTGTCCCCGCGTCAACACATTAAAAAAATTTCATTAAAACTGTACACTAAATCCTTTAAATTTATGAATTCCTGTCCCAAATTTATCAAGGCCATTTTTTCTTAATGTTTCAACTGCATTTTTTACTTCTATTAAAATAGCAGGATCAAGTCCCAATGTATTATGTGAGCCAAATACCCGTGTTATGTTTGGCATATTTGATATCTTTTCTAATGAATTAACTAAGTCAACCGGATTAGTTGTCGGAAAAAAAGCATAAACAGGTGTTTTATCGTAAAGTAAATCACCTGTAAATAAATAGCCATTTTTTCTATCCAAAATAGAAATATGTCCTGGTGAGTGTCCGGGAGTATGAAAGATAGTTAATTTTCTGTCTCCAATATCAATAATATCCCCATCCTGTAAGATACCCGTGGGGTTTCCTTGAAATGGTTGATATGTTTCCGGGTTAAATGTTTCGGGAGTTGGTAGTGTAATATCACGACTTATATCTTTTCTTATCTGTTCAATAGATAATTTTTTTATGCCATTTCTCAGCCAATCCACTTCTTCTTGGTGCACATAAATATTTTCAAATTCTCCATGACTACCAATATGATCCCAATGAACATGCGTCGTCAAGACGATTATAGGCAATGTTGTTAATTGATTGCTAATTCTTTTTATATTATCAATGCCTAATCCAGTATCAATTAAAACTGACTTCTCTTCTCCAATTAACAAAAATGAATGGACTTTTTCCCAATGCCCATATTCACTAATTGCAAATGTATTTTTGTCAATTTCTTTTACAGTAAACCAAGTATCTATAATATTGACCATATTTTTCACTTCCTTTATTGGGTATATTTCGATTCTACTTCAGGGAGAGCTTATTAATCAAAATGATTGTGCCCTTATTTTGGAATTGCATGTTAATACTTTTCTAGATGAATTCATTTTCATATATCGTTTTTCTATAAAGAAACACGAACCATTTTTGGTAGGAGCGTAAGGCAGCGACTCCAGCGGGAAGTGAACCGAGACTCTGGACTGAGTTTTATGGGAACGAAGGCTAAAAGCGTCACGTCCTGTGACAACGACTTCGTGACCAACACCCTGTTGCTGACGCTTCGCTTTCGCACATAAAACACCTGTTGCCCCGAAGCGGCTCGGTCTTGCCCACGCAAAGCGTCCGCCTGAAGCGAAATTTACCTATGGATAGGAACAATTACTTTAATAATATTTCCCTTTATTGATATGAAAGTGAATTATACAAATTATAAGTAGTGTAGAGATTTTAATTTTCAATGCTGTAATTTCTATAAAAATTAGAGAAATTTCATTATGAACGCCTCGTAGTTAATGCGATAATCTATATTTATTTAACCATTTATCATTTTTCTAGAAATTTTTGGAATAAAAATTGTGCAAATGCATAAAATAAATGATGGGAGAAGTATGTAAGATTAATAAGTAAATAAGTATTTTTTTAGTGTGGAAAAATATGATTTGGGTTATTAACACATTAATAGAGTAAATTATATATTGATAGCAATTGTTTATAAAATAAACTGTTGGAAAATATAGAAATATTAGTTTTTTTATTGGTAAACACAGAAAACATTGATGAATAAAGATTGTTGGTACTTAGTTGTGCTGTAAATATTAGTGATTTTATTATTTCGAAATAATAAAATCATGACTTTTTAGCAATGAAGTAAAAATAAAAATTAATAATTAACAGCATATCAATGTAAAGTTATTATTTTTTTTGGGAATAGATGTATGGTAGGTTTTTATTTTTCATTGTAATAATTTAAAAAATATACTTGATTTAACGCATTATTTCTAGATAAAATAATACTACAATTAATTGTCAGATAATTCTTTCAGTAATTAAATGGTTGCTTTTACATTAAAAGTAGCAAAAGCCTATTGATTTGTTAACAAATGTTTAAAAGGTGTTAAAAATGTTTTTGTGCAAATGTAATTCTAGAATAAGTATTAACACTATCTATCAGTATTTTTCAGAATATTGAAATAGGAGGAGAGGTTGTTTGAATACAGCGAAGGACTTATTAACAATTAGAAATTTAACTACGAGTTTTCGTATTAAAGACGAATATCACGCTGCTGTAGAAGAAGTCTCGCTGTCGCTTCGAAAAAATGAGGTTTTAGCAATTGTTGGTGAATCTGGATGTGGTAAAAGTACATTAGCAACGACTATTGTAGGTTTGCACAATGAAATCAATACAAAAGTTTCGGGGGAAATTCTATACAATAATCAAAATTTAACACAATTAAGTGAAGAACAGTTTAATAGTTTACGTGGTAATGATATCGGATTCATTTTCCAAGATCCACTCTCGGCTTTAAACCCATTAATGCGTATTGGTGAACAAATTGCTGAAGGCCTTCTCTATCACACAAAGCTAACAAAACAACAACGTGAAGAGCGTGTATTAGAGCTTCTAAATCAAGTGGGCATTTCTAATCCGAATCGAGTAGCAAGACAATTTCCGCATCAATTGTCCGGCGGGATGCGACAGCGTGTCATGATTGCTATTGCATTATCCGGCAAGCCGTCGATTATTATTGCAGATGAACCGACGACAGCTCTAGACGTGACGATACAAGCTCAAATATTAGACTTATTAAAATCGTTACAGTCCGAAACTGAAGCAGGTATTATTTTAATTACCCATGATTTGGGTGTGGTAGCAGAAGTAGCAGACCGAGTAGCTGTGATGTATGCAGGACAAGTAATTGAAGAAGCACCTGTCCAAGAGTTATTTAGAAATGCTAAACATCCTTATACGCGTTCGCTATTAAATTCTATACCGCAAACACATGATGAAAATGAGAAGCTAGAGGTTATTCATGGTATGGTACCATCGCTCATGAATTTGCCTCGTGAAGGGTGTCGATTTTCAGCTCGTATACCATGGATTAATGAATCTTTACATGAAAAAAAACCACAATTACATGAAATTGCACCAGGACATTTTGTTAGATGTACCTGCTGGAAACACTTTCATTTCGAAGGTGAAGAAGGAGGCGGGACTGTATGAGTTTTATGCAAATTAAAGATTTGAACGTACATTATCCAATACGTGGGGGTTTTTTTAATACAATTACCGATAAAGTGTATGCAGTTGATGGTGTTACGATGGAATTTGAAAAAGGAAAAACATATGGATTAGTGGGTGAATCGGGCTCTGGTAAGTCTACAACTGGTAAGGCAATTATTGGTTTAGAAAAAGTAACATCGGGTCAAATCATCTATGAAGGGGACAACGTAACGAACCAGCGCCGGAAACGTAATTCAGCATATAACCGAGATATCCAAATGATTTTCCAAGATTCGCATTCAAGCATGAATCCTAGAAAGCGGGTACTCGATATTTTAGCAGAGCCAATTCGAAACTTTATGAAGCTCAGCGATCAGGAGGAGCGCAAGCGGATTAAAGAACTATTAGCGATTGTTGGTATGTCAGAGGACGTACTTTTAAAATATCCTCATGAATTTTCCGGAGGTCAAAAGCAACGTCTTGGTATTGCACGTGCTGTTGCATGTAATCCC
Organism: Lysinibacillus sphaericus OT4b.31; assembly: GCF_000392615.1. GTDB lineage: Bacteria > Bacillota > Bacilli > Bacillales_A > Planococcaceae > Lysinibacillus > Lysinibacillus sphaericus_B. The sequence continues at coordinate 1,530,536 of NZ_KB933398.1, forward strand.
AAATTGATTATAGCTGATGAGCCTGTATCAGCACTTGATCTGTCAGTGCAAGCACAGGTACTTAATTTTATGAAAGATATTCAAAGTGAATTTGGACTTAGTTATTTATTCATTTCGCATGATTTAGGCGTTGTTAAACATATGTGTGATCACATATCTATTATGTATAAGGGACGCTTTGTCGAAACAGGTACTAGAAATGATATTTATGTGAACCCACAGCATATTTATACAAATCGCTTATTGTCAGCTATTCCGAATATTGAACCTGAGACACGTATGGAGCGAAAAATACAACGCCAAGATGTCGAAGCGAAGTATCATGAGGAGCAACATAAATATTATGATGAGCATGGGAAAGTATACCCCTTAAAATCTATCTCAGATACACATAGAGTAGCAATGTCTGAGATTGAACAGGAGGGCGTATAGTATGTGGAAAACAATTTTAAGACGTGTGTTGATGATGATTCCACAAATGTTTGTGTTAAGTCTCTTTATTTTTATTTTGGCGAAGCAAATGCCAGGAGATCCATTTACAGGTCTTATTACACCTGAGACAGATCCTTCAAGAATTGAGGAATTACGTATACAAGCTGGTTTCTATGACCCCTGGTATATTCAATACTACCATTGGATCACGAATGCGCTACAAGGAGATTTTGGACAGAGCTATACATATAAAATTGCGGTGTCCACACTGATTGGTGAACGTGGCTTAAATACTTTTTGGCTATCTCTACTCAGTGCTATCCTTGTATATTTGATTGCGATTCCACTAGGGATGCTGGCTGGACGCTACCAAGAATCATTTTTAGATAAATCCATTATACTTTACAGTTTTATCAGCTATGCCATTCCGACATTCGTTTTATCACTTATTTTCTTATTTATTTTTGGTTATCGACTCATGTGGTTCCCAACCAGCGGGACCGTCGATGTAGGACTTGATCCAGGCACGGCGGCATATTATTGGAATAAGATATATCACTTGCTATTACCGGCCATAACGTATGCTATCTTAGGTACAACAAGCATTATTCAATATTTACGTTCCGAAATTATCGATTCAAAAACTCAGGATTATGTGAAAACAGCGCGTAGCAAAGGAATTCCTATGCGTAAAGTATACACTCGACATATTTTCCGTAACTCGTTGCTACCCATTGCAGCATTTTTAGGATTTACAATTACTGGATTGTTGGGCGGGGCCATCTTCATTGAAACCATTTTTGGTTTCCCAGGAATGGGTAATTTGTTTGTCAGCTCAGTAATGAGTCGAGATTATAGCGTTATTACTGCGCTAGTTATGCTTTTTGGCTTCTTAACATTATTAGGTAGTCTACTGTCTGATATTATTATGAGCATTGTTGATCCACGTATCCGCATAGACTAACTACTAAAATAATGTTTAAGGAGAGGTGAATTCAAATGGAACAACAAAACAAAGAGGCAGTCAAATTTGAAAGCTCTCCTCCAACGGGAATTCAAGTCGTTTTACGAGAGTTTAAAAAAGATAAACTAGCAATGGTATCTTTTATAGGAATAACCCTTCTTATAATAGCCCTTCTAATTGCAGCAATGATTCTCAATCAAGAAGAGGTTTTGAAAATCAAACTGTTAGAGCGTTACACTGAACCGGGTGTAAATGGATATATACTAGGGGCAGACGAAGCAGGACGTGATATGTTTGGACAGTTAATTATTGGGGCAAAGAATTCCATTTTAATTGCTATTTCCATTACGGTAATTGCTGGTATTGCGGGGATAGCGCTTGGTATTATCATGGGATATTATGGAGGTTTTATTGATAATCTATTTATGCGTATTATTGATTTCTGTATGACATTACCAACATTGATGATCATCATTGTAGTGGTCACAATTATTCCTAAATATGGAGTTATTGAGTTGATTTTGATTATTACTATATTTCAATGGATGGGCACTGCACGCTTAGTACGGAGTAAGGCACTATCAGAAGGGCGGCGTGATTATGTCAGTGCATCAAAAACGATGGGAACAAGTGATTTTTCTATTATGTTTAAAGGGATTTTGCCTAATTTAAGCTCTATTTTGATTGTAGATCTGACCCTTAGCTTTGCAGGGAACGTTGGTATTGAAACAGGGCTTTCTTTTTTAGGGTTCGGGTTACCCCCTTCAACGCCAAGTTTAGGAACATTGGTAAACTATGCAAGAAATCCGTTAGTATTATCAGAAAAATGGTGGGTATGGTTACCCGCATCTCTATTGATTTTAATATTGATGCTTGGTATAAATTACGTCGGTCAAGCACTTCGCCGTGCAGCTGACGCAAAACAAAGATTAGGATAAAAGGGAGGAATTACTATGAAAAAGAAATGGTTAATGCTGTCCGTTATTTTTGCAGTGATGCTTGTATTAACAGCTTGCAATGGTGCTGAAAAAAATGCATCACAAACGGACGAGGGCAACAAAGATAAACCAGCTCAAACAGAAGATGACAAGGTGGATACAAGCACAATACCGATGGAGATAACAAATGAAGGGAGTGCTATTACAGGAGGAACGTTACAGGTAGCTCTTGTAACAGATTCACCTTTCCAAGGAATTTTTAACTGGGAATTATATGAGGATAAATATGATTCGGAAATTATGAAATATGCTTCAAATGTTCTTTATGAGCTTGATGGCGACTTTTTAGTGAAAGATACAGGCATTGCAAAACTAGAAGTTGATGCCGAAAATAATAAAGCAAAAATAACAATTCAAGAAGACGTTAAGTGGTCCGATGGTAAGCCGTTAACTACTGATGACTTAATTTATCCATATGAAATTATTGGTCATCCAGATTATGAGGGTGTACGATATGATGATGATTTTAAAAATATTGTTGGTGTAGAAGAATATCACGATGGCAAAGCAGACACTATTTCAGGTATTAAAAAATTAGATGAAAAATCGATTGAAATTACGTTCAAGAAAGTATCTCCAGCAATCTATTCGCTTGGTGATGGTTTGTGGGGCTATGCAGAACCAAAGCATCAGCTAGAGTCTATTCCTGTGAAAGAGTTAATTTCTTCAGATGCAGTACGTAAAAACCCTGTAACACTAGGTGCGTTCAAAATTGATAAAATTGTTAATGGTGAATCCGTACAACTTGTCGCAAATGAACATTATTTCAAAGGTAAGCCAAAGATTGATAAAGTAGTTATTGAAGTTGTACCTTCAACATCAATCGGTGAAGCTTTAAAAACTGGAAAATATGATATCGCGACATCGTTCCCAACAAATCAATATGATGGTTTGAAAAATCTTTCTAATGTAGCGATTTTAGGTCGACCTGAATTAGCATACTCTTATGTTGGATTTAAATTGGGAAAATATGATAAGGCAAATCGTATAAATATTTTTGATGAGAAATCAAAAATGAATGATATTAATTTACGTCAAGCAATGGCTTATGCGATGGATATTGAATCGGTTACAGAGAAATTCTATCAAGGTCTACGAGTACGAGCAAATTCATTGATTCCACCAGTATTTGCATCATACTATGATGAAACTTTAAAAGGCTATAACTATGATGCTGAAAAAGCGAAACAATTACTAGATAAAGCAGGATACAAAGATGCAGATGGTGATGGTATCCGTGAAGATAAAGATGGCAAAAAGTTTACAATCCGTCTTGCGAGTATGGCGGGTTCAGATACGGATGAAGCAATTGTAGAGTACTATCGTCAAAACTGGAAAGATGTTGGTTTAGATGTTCAATTAACGACAGGTAGATTAATTGAATTTAATAGTTTCTACGATAAAGTACAGGCTGATGATCCTGAAATCGATATGTATATGGCGGCATGGGGAACTGGAACAAACCCATCTCCAGCAGGGTTATATAGTGAAGGTGCAGAATTTAACTTTAGCCGTTTTGTTTCGCCTGAATTAACAGAAATGTTAAAAGATATTGATTCTGACAAAGCAATGAAGCCAGAATATCGTGCAGAAGCATTTAGTAAATGGCAAAATTATATGGCTGAACAGGCAATGGTATTCCCAACATTCTTCCGTACGGAAATCATTCCAGTAAACAAACGTGTGAAAAACTACAATGTTGATTATGCAAATGAAACAGAGCTGCAAAATATCGAGTTAACAGCAGATGCTCCATTAAAATAATTGATATCGAAGAAACAGTCTTTCTTGATATGAGAAAGACTGTTTTCTTAAATCATCAATTGCAAGCTAAAAACGTTTATGTATTAGAAATTATATAGCTAGTAAGAGCAGATAGCGAACGACAGCCACAATGTTAAATAAACATATCTTCATAATCGATATGAATGATATAGAAATAGATTTCGTTATAGAGGATTTGATGTGAAATACTAAAAAATCCACCCACTGGAACTCCAATGGATGGACTGTACACATGATATTATCTTTCATTAACCCAAGTTTTCACAAGATCGGCTGTGCCATAAACGTAATGTTGTCCGCCAACTTCTTGATACGTTGCACTGTCATCAACTTCTGTATGCTGATATGGAATACGTTGGCGACGTTTTTCAGACAGTGGGTCTGGAAGTGGAATCGCTGATAGTAACGATTTTGTATACGGATGCACAGGACGATTATAAATATCATCTGCTTTACCGATTTCCATGATTTGACCGCGGTACATAACAGCGATACGATCACTGATGTATTTTACCATGGATAAGTCATGGGCAATGAAAAGATAGGTTAAGCCGCGTTCTTTTTGTAGTTGTTTTAATAAGTTAACAACTTGTGCTTGAATGGATACGTCAAGCGCTGAGATTGGTTCGTCGGCAATGATAAACTTAGGATCTAAGCTTAGAGCACGCGCGATGCCGATTCGTTGACGCTGACCACCTGAGAATTCGTGAGCATAACGGTTAGCGTGCTCTTTGTTTAAACCAACAGCTTCAAGTAGCTGAGTAATTTTTTCACGACGTTCCACTTTATTTTTGTAAAGTCCATGGATATCAAAAGCTTCACTAATGATTTCACCGGCTGTCATACGAGGATTTAATGACGCATACGGATCTTGGAAAATCATTTGCATTTGACGATTGAAATTCTTTAAATCATTTTTAGATTTTTTACCATGAACGTTTTCACCGTCGAAAATAATTTCGCCATCTGTAATATCATATAGACGAATAATAGAGCGCCCAGTCGTCGATTTACCGCAACCAGATTCACCAACAAGTCCAAGTGTTTCGCCTTCGTATACATCGAAACTGATGCCATCAACTGCTTTAATAGGGTTGCTTGGAGATCCAAAGTGTTGCTTTAAGTTTTTAATTTCAAGTATTTTCTTTGCACCTGATTTAGTCATTGAATTGTTCCTCCTTTGCTAAAAAGCCCTCGATACGTTTAGCAACAGCATCTGGAAGTGGAATTTTTGGTGCATCAGGATGCAATAACCAAGTCTTTGCAAAATGTGTTTCACTCACTTGGAACATAGGAGGCTCTTGTTCATAATCAATGGCCATAGCAAATTCATTACGAGCCGCAAAAGCATCTCCTTTTGGCGGGTGAATTAAGTCTGGTGGTGAACCAGGAATCGTACGTAATAGCTCATCTGCATTATTATCCAAGTCTGGCATTGAGCCAAGAAGTCCCCAAGTATAAGGATGCTTCGGGTTATAGAAAATATCGTTTACAGTACCATATTCTACGATTTGACCAGCATACATAACTGCAACACGGTCAGCAACATTGGCAACTACACCTAAATCATGTGTAATGAAGATGATAGATGTTTTAGAATTTTTTTGAATTTCTTTCATTAATTCTAAAATTTGTGCTTGAATTGTTACATCCAGTGCTGTTGTTGGTTCATCGGCAATGAGTAGCTTTGGATCTGCCGCCAGTGCAATGGCGATAACAACACGTTGTCGCATACCACCTGAGAATTCATGTGGGTACTGGTTAAAACGTTTTTCAGGGAAGGGGATACCTACCTGAGTTAAGAGTTCGATTGCACGTTTTTTAGCTTCGTCTTTAGAAACTTTTTTGTGTTGTAAGATTACTTCAGTTATTTGACGTCCGACCTTCATTGTCGGATTCAAACTCGTCATTGGATCTTGGAAAATCATAGCAATTTCATTTCCGCGTACTTTGGACATTTCTTTATCGCTTAACGGAATTAAATCACGGCCATTGAACAAAATTTGTCCTGAATCATAAATACCAGGTGGCTGTGGGATTAGTTTCATTAAAGCGTTACTCGTAACACTTTTACCAGAACCAGACTCTCCAACGATTGCTAATGTTTCGCCTTCACTTAAATCAAAGCTCACACCACGTACGGCATGTACAATACCTGCGTAGGTTTTAAAATTTACTTTCAAATCTTTTACTTCTAATATTTTTTTACTCATTTTAGCCACCTCCTTATTTACGTAGTTTAGGATCTAGTGCATCACGTAAGCCATCACCGACTGCGTTAAATGCAAAAATTGTCAGTGAGATAAACACTGCTGGGAAAATTAAACGCCATGGAGCATTAGCAATCGCTTTATTTCCTTCTGATGCCATTGTTCCCCAAGATGCATTCGGAGCAGGAACCCCGAGACCAAGGTAACTTAGGAATGATTCTGTGAAAATAGCAGATGGAATTGTTAATGTCATTGTTACTAAAATAGCACCTAGTGCGTTTGGAATTAAATGTTTTAAGATCAAGTGACCTGTGCTTGCTCCTAATGTACGGGCAGCAAGTACGTATTCTTGGTTTTTAATCGATAATACCTCACCACGGACGATACGGGCCATGTTAATCCAACCTGTAATCGAAAGGGCAATAATCATTGGAACTAACCCTGGTTGTAATACAACTAGTAAAACGATTACAACTAGTAGGTAAGGAACAGCAGTTAATACGTCAGCAATACGCATCATAATATTATCAACACGACCGCCAGCCAAACCTGAAATACTTCCCCAAAGAACACCAATGATTAAGTCAATAACTGCAGCAGTAATCCCGATGAATAGGGAAATACGAGCACCTGCCCAAATACGAACGAAAATATCACGGCCTAAATCATCTGTTCCGAACCAGAATTGAGCAGATGGTGGGGCATTATAAACACCAAGTTGATCACTGTATTTGTATTGAGATAACATTGGTGCAAAAATCGCCATCAAAATAATAATAATTAACGCGATTAAGCCAAAAATCGCCATTTTATTATGTGAAAAACGGATAAAAACTTCTTTCCAGAAGGAAACGGATTTATCGGCTAATCTTTCTGTTGCCTCATGATTTCCACCGACAATTTTAAACATATCTTTGTCAATTGGTTGTTGCGTCATTATTTTTTCGCTCCCTTCAACTTAATTCGCGGATCGATTACACTGTATAAAATATCTACGATGAGAACCGCAAATAAAAGGATGATTGAATAGAAAACAGTCGTTCCCATGATAACTGTGTAATCACGGTTTGTAATACTTTGAACGAAGTGCTTACCAAGTCCAGGGATTGCAAAAATTTGTTCCACAATGAAACTACCCGTTACAACACCAGCAGTTAATGGACCTAAATAAGTAACGACAGGTAAAAGTGCGTTACGTAAAGTATGACGGAAGACAACCGTCCATTTACCAAGACCTTTGGCACGTGCCATTTTTACATAATCACTATTGTTTTGTTCAAGCATACTTGAGCGAGTTAATTTAGCAATAAAGCCCATATGAGTGAATGCAATGGCTAAAGCAGGTAATATACTATATATAAAGCCATCCCATCCACTTGTGGGGAATAAATTTAGTTTGTATGCTAGGAAATACTGCATTAACCCAGCCAAAATAAATGATGGTACAGAAATGCCGAGCACCGCAAAGGACGTTGCCAAATAATCCGGGAACTTATTATGATAAAGCGCGGAAACTACGCCTATTAATACACCGAATCCAACTGCCAGTAGCATAGCTTCAATCCCTAAGGTTAAAGAAACCGGGAAGCTCTCAGAAATCATATCATTTGTAGAACGCGCTTTATACTTCATAGACTCACCGAAATTGAAAGTGGCCGTATCGATTAAATAATCTTTATATTGAATATACCAAGGGTTATTTAATCCATACGTTTCGTTTAACTTTTCCTCAATTTGAGGAGGGAAATTACGTTCACTTGCAAATGGACTACCAGGAGCAAGGCGCATTAAGAAAAACGTTACCGTTACGATGACGAAAAGCGCGAGAAGTATATACATCAGCCTTTTCAAAATATATTTAATCACATGAAACTCCTCCTTCTATTTGTCAATTTTCAGACAAATATATGCCTTCGTATTTTAAAAAGAGCTGACCCGCTAGTCGAAGTTGACTACGGGGCAGCTCTTCGCTGTAGAGCTTTACAAAATAAAACTTAATTTAAAAATCTGAATTATTTAATGTCAACTGATTTAAGTTGGATATTCCCAATACGGTCAGGAGCCATGTTTTGTACCTTATCATTCTTCACATAAAGGTTTGTGTAGTAATAAATTGGTGCAATTGGTAATTCAGTCATAGCGATTGCTTCTGCTTGTTTTAAATACTCAAGACGTTTAGCAGGGTCAATTTCAGCGACAGATTTTTTCAATAAATCTTTGTATTCAGCATTTTCCCAACCTGTGTCATTGTTACCGTTTGCAGCAGTGTCATACATTTCTAAGAATGTGTATGCATCGTTGTAGTCTGCAATCCAGCCCATACGACCAACTTGGTAGTCTAAAACATTAAGTTTTTCTAAATAAACTTGCCATTCTGAGTTATCAAGACCTACAGTAATACCAAGGTTTTTGCTCCATCCTTCTTGGATGTATTGAGCGATAGCAGCATGTGCTTCAGATGTATTGAATGAAACATTGATTTTAATTTGACTTGGATCTGTAATACCAAGTTCTTTCATACCAGCTTCAAGTGCAGCTTTTGCACCTTCCATATCGTTATCTTTGTAGTAACCACGATCTTCTTCAAAGCCTGAGATAGCAGAAGGAACCATACCTAATGCAGGTTTTTGTTCACCTTTAGTAATGTTGTCAATTAAACCTTGACGATCGATTGCTAAAGTTAACGCTTTACGAATGTTAGCGTTTCCAGTGATTTTGTCTGTTGTATTGAACTTATACCAGTAAATCGCAGCATAGTCAGAAATTTGTAAAGATTTATCAGCTTTGAAACCATCAATAGCATCAAGAGCTACAGTTTGGTAAGGAGAACCTAAATAATCGATTTCACCTTTTTTAAACATAGTAACAGCAGTTGATTCGTTTTCAACCATACCGATGTTGACTGTTTCTAATGCTACATTTGCAGCATCCCAGTAATCAGCGTTTTTCTTCAGAACTAATGAATCATTGTGTTTCCAAGTGTCTAATGTGAATGGACCATTAGTTACATAGTTTTCACCAGCATCTGTGTACCACTCGTCATTACCTTCAACAACTTTTTGGTTAAGAGGTAGGTAAGTTTTGAACGCAGTTAATTCTACGAAATAAGCAGTAGGGTTTGCTAGAGTTACAACTAAAGTTTTGTCGTCCTCAGCTTTAATCGCTACATCATCAGCAGAACCTTCACCTAAATTGTAAGCTTCAGCGCCTTTGATTGGGTAAAATACAGAAGCATATTCAGATAAGTTTTCTGGATTTAAAGCCCATTTCCATGCATAAGCGAAGTCGCCAGCTACTACTGGATCTCCGTTTGTCCATTTTGCATCACGTAATTTAAATGTGTAAGTTAAACCATCTGGACTAACGTCCCATTTTTCAGCAATTGCTGGAGTTGGTTTGCCATCAGCGTCTAAACGAGTTAGACCTTCAAATACGTTAATTAATACAGCACTAGAAGTAGAATCTGTTGCAAGTTGCGGATGTAAAGATGGTGGCTCAGAAGCTACAACTAATTTCAGCTCTTTAGAAGCAGTTTCTGTTGAACCAGAACCTTTGTTATCGTCTTTTGAACTATCTGACGAATCTCCACCGAAGCCGCATGCAGCAAGTACTAGAGAAAATACTGCAATGACTGTTAGTAATAAAAACTTTTTGTTCTTATTCATGTGAATCCCCCTTATACAATTTTTAAGCCTTTTGTGAAGCTCCTATTTAATATACCAAAAAAGTCATTGTGTACAAAATAAAAAAGATTCAAATTTATATAGTATTATCTGACATCGGGGAGAATAATAATTTTTTTCGATTTATCACTTTAATGAACGAAAGTGATTAAATGATGAAAATTTGATAAATTCTAACTTCAAATATCAAAAATAAAATAAAAACGAAAAATTGACTTACTATACGGAAAATTCCTATTTTTTCGATAATATTATCACTCTATAAAAAATGAATCAAAAGTCACGGTTGTATTACCTTGAGAAATTTATATAGTTTTGTAGAAAATCTATGTAAAACTAAGTTTTTTAGTTTTTTTATAACGGAATTTCTTGTAATATCCTATCGAAAAACATGAATAAAATTATCTATTAATGATATATAAGAAACTTGTATTGTATTTATCTGGGATTATACTTCTAAGAAAAATAAAAAAAAGAGATTAATAGAAAATATTAGCAAAAACATGCTATTTTTAAGGAAAAATACTATCTTTAGTGATGAGAAATAATGGACAATGTTTTTTTGAAATAATTTGAGGGCTAGAGCTTAGTCTTTCATTTTATAAACGCTGCGCATTTTAATCGTTCCTTTTTGACGTGCATAGATTTGTTTCATGTCATTGATGACATAAATGATCGGCTTCTTCCACATGATGCGCTAACTATGGCGTTCAATGATTTTTCGATTCCAATTTGCGTACTAAATGGTCTACAGGCATTATTTGATCAATTGTCAGCATTTCTAATTGATGTAGTTCATTATTTATATTTCCTCATCCTCTCAATCATCTTAATAACCGTACACTAGTTGTTTGGAGCGCAGGCGGCGGCTTTTGCGGGAATAGCATGAACTGAAGGCCCCGCAGGAGCGTAGCGACTAGGAGACTGAAGCCATGCCTAGGAAAAGCATCCGCCGTAGCGGAAATCAACGGGCTCATATCAATACTTCTATTTTTGAAAAGAAAAAAACAAACTCAATTTTTTGAGTTTGTCTACAGTCAGAAGGTTTCAAGAATGTTAGTATTCCTGAAACCTTGTGAATTTACTATGATTTTTATTTAAAATGCCGTCTACTGCTTGTATGCCCTCATCTCGTTTTTGAGTAGCTTGAAATCACACAACACTTCATGATTCCGTAGAGAGAGGAAAAAGCTGTGAGACACCAGGAGAAGCACAATGTACCTGGACACGTACAAAACGTATAGAGGAGGAGATTAGCCGGTTCCTCCAAGGAAAGCGAGTGGCTTTTTTCTAACTTGTTAGTGAGTTTGTTTCGTTACAGTTTAAATTGATTTATTTGACTTTGTAAATCTAAAGACTTTTCACTTAAATCTGTAGCAACTAAGTTCACTTGTTGCAGGGTATCGGCTTGTTCCTTTATGGCGTCAGCAACAATTTGTGTATGGGTTGCACTTGTAGAAGCTCCATGTGCAATTTCAGCTACAGACGCAGCAACTTGTTCGGCACTTGCGGAAATTTCTTCGGACGTAGCCGAAATATCTTCTATCTGATCTGTCATTGTACCAATCGCCGTGACGATTGAATCAAAGGCTTGGCCAGCATTGCCGATAATCTTCACCCCATCTGTTACAGATTGGAGACCTTCTATTACTGCGTTTTCTACATTTTGCGTATCATGTTGAATATCTTGAGTTAAAGCAACAATTTGATTAGCCGATTGCTTCGATTCTTCAGCTAATTTACGCACTTCGTCAGCTACGACAGCAAAGCCTTTACCATGCTCTCCCGCACGAGCAGCTTCAATTGCAGCATTTAGTGCCAGTAAATTTGTCTGGTCAGTAATTGCAGTAATCACTTCTGTTATATTACTTATTTCTACGGATTGCTTGCTCAGTTTTTGAACGAGATTATTAATAATTTGCGTAGAATCATAAATTACATTCATTTGTTGCTGTGCTTCTTCGATTGCTGAGTTACCAATATTCGCTACTTCTGATGTTTCAACTGCACTAGAGTGAAGTTGCTGGGTTGCCTCAGCGATACGTTGTACACCAGTTGCTGTTTCATCCATTGCATGTGCACATTCATTGGCTGCTGATGTAGCAGAGTTCGCAGTTTCGGCTGTTTCATTAATACGTACAGTCACCTCATCTGTTGTAGCAGCAATTTCTTCTGTAGAAGCAGTTAATTCTTCTGCAGAAGCTGTTAAATGCTCTGAATTACCCTGTATATTTGTTAATAGGCTACGTAAATTACCTTTCATAGTATTAAAAGCTACAGAAAGTTGACCAATTTCATCTTTTGATTGAAAAGAAATATCTTGTTGATATAATTCACCATTTGCAATATTGTTGGCAGCGGCCACAACGGTTTTTAAAGGACGAGAAATCGTACGTTGCACATAAAAGACAAGAAAAACTCCAAGCACCACACCGATTACAAGTGCGACAACAGAAATTATTTGAGAATTTTTTACTGCCTTCTTAGATTCTTCGGATACCTTAGTTAATTGATTTTTTTGGTATTCCACAATTTTATCTGAAACTTCTAATAGTCCTTTGTTTGCTAGTTGAGCACCGCCATTCACAATCTGTAAAGCTTCATCTAATTTACCATCATCATGTAGATTAATGGCTTGATCAGCCGCTTCGTTAAAGGCATCATTGTATGTATTTAGATCTTTTGCAAATGCATCCATTTGAGCAGAATCAGATTTTTCCATCATCTCAGCAACATGTTTATCCAGCATACTTGAGTAATTTTCAAAGTTCTCTTTATTGTTGACTGTATCCTCAATAAACATTGCACGAATGAAAAGGCCCTGCATGGCTAGCTCAAATTGAATATTATCGCCTAGCTCCACCAAGGCAACGCGGTTATCTAATGCGTTTTCTACTTTTTTTTCTATATTGGAAAATAGAAAAAACATAATAAGTAAAGAAATAAATAAAGTGAGTATAATGGAGAAAAAACCAAAGCTTAATTTTTTGCCTACAGACATAGTGTAACGCCCTTTCTAAATTGCTGTTTAGAATTTATATTATACTTAAAATTTAGCTTTGCGATGAGGTGAAGTCAATAACGGTTGTCATAAACAGTGCAGATTGTTCACAAGTTTTTTTACGCGTAATGGCAATAGGGAACAACGACTGAAAAATCGATAAGAAAATCTCTTTTTCTTATCGTTGTATAGTGCTGATTACACAGGAGTTAGTCAAAAAGAAAAATACGATGCAAAATGCACCGTATTCAACCACTTTAAGACTGTTTTTTTAACTGTAAAATGACAGCTTCGTCTGGATCTATGAATAGTGTTTTCTGTTCAAAATAAATAACAAAACCAGGTTTTGAACCATTTGGTTTTTTTACTTGTCGTATTTCTGTGAAATCTACAGGCACAGATGAGGAGTCTCGAGCTTTTGAAAAGTAGGCTGCTAGTGTTGCAGCTTCTCGTAAAGTGGTGTCATCTGGGTCGCTGGCATGTATGACGACATGAGAGCCAGGTATATCTTTTGTATGCAGCCAAATATCTGTACGTTTTGCAATTTTAAATGTCAGCATATCATTTTGCTTATTGTTTTTTCCAACAGATATTTGCACACCTGTAGACGATATAAATCGTTCGGGCTCAGGCTTCGATTGTTTCTTCTTTTTCTTTGCGTGACGCAATTTTAAATAACCTTGTTCAGCTAATTCCTCACGTATTTCCTCAATATCCCCTGGTGAAGCTTGTTGGACTTGCTGTGCGAGCATTTCAAAATACGTAATTTCTTCCTTTGTTTTCTCCAACTGTTCTTTGACCATAATCAGTGCATTTTTTGCCTTCGTATATTTGGTGTAATAGCCTTGTGCATTTTCTATAGGCGTTTTACGCTCACTTACGGGTATGGTAATTTGGTCGGCAGTTTCACTGTAATAGTTTGTGACAGTTACTTCCTTTACGCCTTTTTCAAAGGCATATATATTGGCCATTAGTAGTTCACCGTACAATTGGAATTGATCTAGTTTTGAGGCACGGTCAAAGTCCTTATTTAATTTCTTCGTTTTTAAAGTTAATTTATCAATTTCATTTTGCAACCAACGTTCTAAATCGCCAGCTTGTTGCTTTACGCGATCACGCTCTGCACGTGCAAAGAATACACGGTCCAATAGCTCGTGTACATTCGGATAAACTGTTGCTTCGCCTTGCAAATGAGTTAAAGCGATAGGGGAGAAATATGTTTTAGTATTCGCTAGTACATACATTGGTTCAGTCCCACCATCATTAAATGCTGCCATAAACTCCTTGAAGCATGCGACTACATTTGGTGATTTTGTTATACGGAATAATAATTCCTCAGCATGTAGCGGAGAGAAACCTACAAATTGTGAAACTACATCCTTTGCAGTTATCTGTTCAGCAAAAAAAATGGTTAATTGTTCGTCCGTTACTGTTAAAGGATGCCATTTGTCTTGTGCAGGTGGTGCAATATAAGGCTGTCCAGGTAATATCGTTCGGAAACTATTCACTGAAGGAGATAAATGTTTTAAGCTATCGATAATTTTCTTCTGTTCCTTATCAATTAATAGCAGATTACTATGACGACCCATAATTTCTGCATGTAGTTCACGTACTATAGGATCCCCAATTTCATTTTTACTTTGAATTTCTACTATAATAATGCGATCAAAATCATGCTGTTTAATAGAAGAAATAAAACCGCCTTCAAGATGCTTACGTAGAAGCATGCAAAACATAGGAGGTTCCGCAGGGTTGCCTATCGTCTGCTCTGTAAGATGGATACGTGCATAGGATGGATGAATAGAAAACAGTAATTTATGATTTCCTCCATTCGCACGGATTTGTAGAACAACCTCTTGAGCGTTCGGTTGATGTATTTTAGTTATGCGACCCGTCACTAATTGCTGAAGGTCGGCTGTCATTGAATAAGTAAATAAGCCATCAAATGCCATATGAATTCCTCTTTCCAACGATGCAAGGCATCATTGTATTTCTTTTGTTATTTTGTTATTGGCGCATGGTACTGCAAAAGTTGTTTGCCCCCTAGAATAAGCTGATTTGTGACCTGATTAGCTTGCCTAACGTGTTCGCAAGTAACTATCGTGTTCATATCTTTCCAGCGTAAAAGGCTAAGGGTCCAGAATAATCGGACACTAATGCTCTTTTCGTATGTTTATCATAGCATTTTTTAGGTGAATATTAAATTATAGCTTCAATTGTGGTAGAATTACCTTTTGCTCTACCTAATTTTTTACGGTGAGACGTCATAAATGGCAGAGCTTATGTTATAATAATCCCAGTATGCAAAGAAAGGTGTGACGAACCTTGGTGCGTAGTATGACTGGTTTTGGCAGAGGTGTCACAACAACAAGAGACTTCCAATTAACCGTAGAAATGCGCTCGGTTAACCATCGTTTTTTAGAAATCCATGCAAAATTTCCAAAAGAATGGCTTGAAGCAGAAATTTTTGCAAAGAAATTGATTGCACAAGCATTGTCACGCGGCAAAATTGACGTGATGGTGTATGTGAAGGACTTGGAAGACGTCGAGCAATCTATTGAAATTAATTGGTCATTAATTGAAGCGTATCGTAAGGCAAAAGAACAATTAGCAAGTAAAGTACCACTTGAAGAGAAATGGACGATGCAAGAGCTTTTATCGCTTGAGCAAGCATTAGTACAGGAAAAACCGCAGCTAACACCAGAGGATTTACTTAGTGCTGTTGAAGAGGTCATTACTAAAGCCATTAATCAGCTGATACAAATGCGCGAGCGCGAAGGGCAAGAGTTGCAAGAAGTCGTATTACAATATAAAGAACAGTTAATGGAACAGGTAAACCAGATACGTTTATACGCCCCTCTAGCTGTTGAAAAATATCGTACGCGTTTACTGGAACGAATTGTGGAAGTAGCGAATGGCGCATTATTAGAAGATCGTTTGCTTGCAGAAGTAGCGATATTTGCAGAACGAGTGGACATTAGCGAAGAATTAGACCGATTAGATAGCCACTTTGGACAGCTGGAAGAAACGTTACTAGAAACGATTTCCGTTGGACGAAAGTTAGACTTTTTAATGCAGGAAATACACCGCGAGATTAATACGATTGGTTCAAAAAACCAATCTACAGAAGCATCTGTAGCGGTTGTTCAGGCAAAAACAATCTTAGAAAAGATGCGTGAGCAAGTTCAAAATATCGAATAGAATGCTTGCATCTGTTATAAATTAAGGGAGATATAGAGAATAAATGATAAAAGAACGTGGATTATTAATTGTTCTGTCTGGCCCATCTGGTGTAGGTAAAGGGACAGTGCGAAAAGAATTATTTTCTCAGCCGAATACGAATTATGAGTATTCCATCTCGATGACAACCCGAAATCCTCGCGAAGGTGAAGTAGATGGTGTAGACTATTTTTTCAAGACACGTGTTGAATTTGAAGCGTTAATTGATCAAGGCGGCTTATTAGAGCATGCTGAATTTGTAGGTAACTACTATGGCACACCGTTAACCTATGTAAATGAAACACTTGATGCAGGGCGCGATGTGTTTTTAGAAATTGAAGTGCAAGGTGCTGCACAAATTCGTGAAAAAGCACCGGATGCCTTATTTATTTTTTTAGCACCACCAAGTTTAACGGAATTAAAAGATCGTTTAGTAGGTCGTGGGACTGAAACAGCAGAGGTTATTGCGAAACGAATTGCAACCGCAAGCGAAGAACTTGAAATGATGAGTTTATATGATTATGTTGTTGAAAATGATGAAGTAACAAATGCCTGTGACCGCATTAATGCTATTATTAAAGCAGAACATTGTCGTAGAGAGCGTGTCGAAAAAAGATATTTGTCAATGTTGAGAGGAGAATAAACCTATGTTATACCCATCAGTAGATGCCTTAAAAAAAGAAATTGATTCAAAGTATTCTTTAGTGAGCCTAGCTTCAAAACGCGCTCGCCAAATGCAAGAGGAAGATGGCACAGAGCGTTTACACAGATATGTGTCATATAAATATGTAGGAAAAGCACTTGAAGAAGTAGCTGCAGGTGTACTTACGAAAGTATCACAAGACGAGTCAGCTGTGTACGAAGACGAAATCTAACTGCGGTTCAATGGTTTAACCAAGAGGAGATGTAGCACTGTATAGTTACGAAGCTAAATTGCAACTTCTGTATCGTCCTCTGATTAAATTTTTACTTATACAGAACGCCGAGAGCTCCCGAGGAATCCTCCTTTGGGAGCTTATCGTTTGAAAGGACGACATCGTATATGAATAAAAACATTTTACTTTGTGTTTCAGGTGGGATTGCTGTCTATAAAGCTGTGGCACTGGTTAGCAAGCTATCTCAGGCGGGTGCAAATGTGAAGGTGATGATGACAGCGTCGGCACGACAGTTTGTGAATCCATTGAGTTTTCAGGTCATGTCCAAAAATGATGTCTTTTTCGATACATTTGATGAAAAGGACTCCCATGTGATTGCCCACATCGATTTAGCTGATTGGGCAGATTTAATTTTAGTAGCACCTGCAACAGCAAATGTCATTGGTAAATTAGCAAATGGCATTGCGGACGATATGGTCACAACGACCTTACTGGCAACAACTGCTCCTGTATGGATTGCACCGGCGATGAATGTGCATATGTACGATCACCCTGCTGTTAAACGGAATTTGGCACAACTTGTCGCAGATGGCTATCAATTTATTGAACCATCGGAAGGCTTTTTAGCATGCGGTTATGTCGGTAAAGGACGTTTAGAGGAACCAGAAAAAATAACTGCGATTGTCAAAGATTTTTTTTCTTTTAATTCCAAGCCTCTTGCGGGTAAAACGGTGATTGTCACTGCGGGTGCAGTCTCCGTTCCAATGGACGACCAACATATGATTAGTACAAAAGCGAACGGTAAAATTGGACAGGCATTAGTTGAAGAGGCAAGAACACTTGGGGCAAATATTGTCCTTGTAGGTGAGAACGGGGTAACTGTGTATGATCTAATCGAAAAGTTAGAGCAATACAAAAAGCAATATCCACATGCTTTATTCATTCATGCGGCTAACATCCCTACTATGGATGGTACGCCTAAATTATCTATTGAAGGGACAAGCGCGGTAACCTTTGGACAAAAGGTTGTTGGTGAACCGATGCTGAATGTCATATCACCAGAGTGGATTGATTTTAGTGACACAGCTGAAGTGAACGGACAGATAGTGAAAGTGACCAATGCAGCGCAATTTGCAAAGTCTTTGTGGACATATGTATTACAAGGTGTAGCCAAATGAACGTTTCTGTTGCTGAGGTCATAGTCGATGTTCCAACTTATCATGTTGATAGACCATTTGATTATGCGATCCCTATGGAATGGGCGAATGTTATTGAAGAGGGTAGTCGTGTGAAGGTACCGTTTGGACCTAGAAATGTTTTAGGTTTTGTAGTGGGGTTGAAAAACGACACAGATGTTCCTGTAAATAAGTTGAAGCCGATTGCTCATATTTTAGATATAGAGCCTGTATTAACAAAAGAAATGCTTTCTTTAGCAAAATGGCTGAAAAACGAAACTATATGTTATGAGATTGATGCTTTGCAAGTAATGCTACCATCAGCGCTTCGTGCGAAATACGAAAAAATTGTTAACTGGCAAGACGATCAAGCGATAATACCTGAAGAAGCACGAGCGATTTTCGGTAAACGTCGACAGGCCAATTTCAAGGAGTTTGAAAAGGTTGGATTATTACCGCTATTAAAGCAACTTATTGAAGAGCGTCTTGTGACAGTCGAAAACGTCGTTAAGCAGCAAGGAAATGTCAAAGAAGTCCGTATGGTGAAAATTACGGATGACGTGCATAAACTGGATGTAGCAATGCAGGAAGCTGCAAGAGCGGCAAAGCAACGTTTGCTGATAGATTGGATGCGCGAACATCTAGGTGAGGTACTTAAGCCACAGCAAATTTATGAAGAAACTGGTGTATCTTCAGCTGTATTGCAGGCAGTGATTGAAAAGGGCGTAGCTTGTTTTATCCAAGAAGAAGTATACCGAGACCCTTTCACAAAAAATGTCGCACGTACTCATTCCTTAAGGCTTACTGAGGAACAAGATAGCGCATTAAAGGCAATCAAAAAGTCGGTTGAGGAACCTACTGCAACTACCTTTCTACTACACGGAATAACCGGAAGTGGAAAAACAGAGGTATATTTGCAAGGAATACAAAAAGTATTAGACGAAGGTAAAGAAGCAATTATGCTAGTGCCTGAAATTTCTTTAACTCCACAAATGACAGAGCGTTTTCGTAGTCGCTTCGGTGAAATGGTTGCGGTGATGCATAGCGGATTATCTGTTGGCGAGAAATACGATGAGTGGCGTAAAATTCAGCAAGGTAAAGTGAGAGTAGTCGTTGGCGCTCGTTCAGCTATTTTTGCACCCTTTACTAATATAGGACTCATTATTTTAGATGAGGAGCATGAATCGACTTACAAGCAAGAAGATTCGCCTCGTTATCATGCAAGGGACGTAGCAATTTGGCGAAGTAACTATTACAAGTGTCCTGTTATTTTAGGTAGTGCAACGCCCGCACTTGAATCTTTTGCACGTGCCAAAAAAGGTGTGTATACACTTTTAACGTTGAAACAACGTGCGATGAGCCAGGCGTTACCCACTGTCTATGTAGCAGATATGCGAGAGGAACTTCAAAAAGGGAATCGTTCAATGTTTTCTGAACAGCTTGTAGAAGGAATACGTGTGAGACTAGAGCGAAAAGAGCAGATGGTGCTGTTTCTAAATCGACGTGGTTACTCGTCGTTTGTACTTTGTCGTGATTGCGGGACGGTTGTGCAGTGTCCAAACTGTGATATTTCACTGACCTATCATCGCACAACGGAAAAACTAAAATGTCACTATTGTGGCTATGAAGAGCACGTGCCACAAATATGTCCACAATGTCAAAGTGAACACATTCGTTATTTTGGTACAGGGACACAAAAAGTAGAGGAAGAAATATATAAGCTTTTTCCAGAGGCGAGAGTATTACGGATGGATGTCGATACAACAAAGCATAAAGGTGCACATGAAGAGATTTTGCAAGCATTTGGGGAAGGACAAGCGGATATATTGCTTGGCACGCAAATGATTGCCAAAGGACTTGATTTTCCTAATATTACGCTTGTTGGTGTACTAAGTGCCGATACATCACTACATTTACCAGATTATCGTGCAGCTGAACGTACATTCCAGCTATTAACACAAGTAAGTGGAAGAGCTGGACGTCATAAAAAGCCTGGCGAAGTTATTATTCAGACGTATACGCCAGAGCACTATGCGATTGAACTTGCAAAAACACAAGATTATGAACCGTTTTATGAACGAGAAATGTTCTTACGTCGCCGTTCAGGCTATCCACCGTATTATTTTGTAGCACTAGTACAAGTATCACACGAAGATGTTTTGATGGCTGCAGAGTATGCAGGACGAGCAAGTGATTGGCTTCGTGGGAATTTGTCAAATCAAATAGCGATTATTGGTCCAACGACTGCAAGCATTAGTCGTCTCCAAAATAGATATCGCTATCAATGTTTGATAAAATATAAAATTGAACCAAATCTGATTCCGGTACTGCAACGCTTGCTTGCAATGTATCGTGCTGAATGGATTAAACAAGGTATATTAATGACGGTAGATTTAGACCCGTCTACCATATAGAAATGGCTAAAGAGAGCTTTAAATAGCAGAAATGAGGAACGAAAATGGCGATTAAAAAAGTTGTAGAGCATCCAGCAAAAGTATTATCAACACCATGTGCGGAAGTAAATGAAATTAACGAAGATATTATTACATTATTAGATGATTTATATGACACAATGGTGGAATATGATGGTGTTGGGATTGCCGCACCACAAATTGATGTAGCGTTACGCGTGGCAATTGTAGAGCTTGGTGAGGAACGTGATATATTAGAAATGATTAACCCATCGGTTATTAAGACAGACGGTGCCGAAGTAGATATTGAGGGTTGCTTAAGCTTCCCTGGACTTTATGGTGAAGTAGAACGTCCAGACTATGTAAAAATTGAAGCATGTGACCGAGAGGGTCGTGTTTATGAGTTAGAAGCTGGTGGTTTCGATGCACGTGCAATTTTACATGAAATCGACCATCTAGATGGCGTGCTTTTTGAATCGAAAATCAAACGCGTTGTGACAGAGGAAGAACTAGAAGCTATGTATGCTGAAGAGGAGGAATAAAATGACGTCAATAGTATTTATGGGGACGCCCGATTTCTCCGCACCAATATTACGTATGCTACACGATGAGGGCTACGATATTAAGGCAGTCGTCACACAACCAGACCGTCCAGTTGGGCGTAAACGTGTTCTAACGCCAACCCCAGTGAAAGTTACAGCAGTAGAGTTAGGCTTACCTGTTATTCAACCTGAAAAACTACGCGACTCAGAAGAATTACAGCAAATACTCGATTTACAACCAGATTTAGTTGTAACGGCAGCGTTTGGACAAATTTTGCCGAAGAGTTTGCTAGAGGCGCCATCATTAGGTTGTATCAACGTCCATGCTTCTCTTTTGCCGAAATACCGTGGGGGTGCACCAATCCACCAAGCTATTATCGATGGTGAAAAAGAAACAGGTGTCACAATTATGTATATGGTAGAAAAACTTGATGCAGGTGATATAATTTCACAAAAGGCCATTCCAATTGAAGAGGATGACCATACAGGTGGATTTTTTGACAAGCTCAGCATTGTGGGAAGTGATTTATTAAAAGATACGCTTCCTTCTATTATAAATGGTTCAAATACTCGTACTGTACAAGACGAGGCGCAGGTAACATTTGCAAGAAATATCTCGCGCGAACAAGAGCGTATTGATTGGACAAAGGATGCAACGACTTTATACAATCAAGTACGAGGTCTTCACCCGTGGCCAGTTGCTTATACAACATTTGAAGAAGGTAACTATAAAATTTGGTGGGCACAGGTAGGTAAAACAAAGCATGATACTACACCTGGTACGGTCGTAGCTATTGCAAAGGACCATTTTGAAGTTGCGGCTGGAGACGGAACAACTCTTGCACTTTATGATGTACAACCAGCTGGTAAAAAACGCATGACTGCTGAGGAATATTTGCGTGGTACCGGTTCAAAATTACAGATCGGGGACCAGTTTGAATGAGTAAAAAAAGTGTAGTTATTTGGGATGGCAATGTGCGGGATGCAGCACTTTCTATTCTATTAGCAGTTGATAAAAACCAAGCATATAGTAATTTACTTTTACATGAAACGATTAAACGACATAAAATTGAAACAAAGGACCGTGCACTCTTAACAGAACTAACGTATGGGACGCTTCAATATAAAATGACGCTCGACTTCTATTTAGAGCCATTTATTCGAGGTAAAGTAGATCATTGGGTACGATGGCTATTACGCTTATCTTTATACCAAATGCATTATTTAACACGTATTCCACCACACGCAGCAGTCAATGAAGCGGTAGAAATTGCAAAACGCCGTGGACACCAAGGAATCGCTTCTACGGTCAACGGTATTTTACGTTCTATATTACGTCAAGGTGTCCGCTCTACAGCTGAAATTAAAGACCCGATTGAGCGTCTTGCAATCGAAACAAGTCATCCACATTGGCTAGTAGAGCGTTTTGTCGAGAATTACGGTATGGAAGTAGCTACAGAAATGCTACATGAAAATAATGTGCCTCCTGTTCAAACGGTTCGTGTGAATAGGACAAAAGCGACGATCGACCAAGCAATTGTAAGCTTAGAAGCGGAAGGTTTAACTGCAAAGCAAAGCGACATGATGCCAGAATGCTTACATGTGACAAATGGTCAGCCTGCCCGTACGCAAACATTTAAAGACGGACTTATCACAATCCAAGATGAAAGCTCAATGATACCAGCGAATGTGTTAAACCCAACGGCAGGCATGCGCATTTTAGATATGTGTGCAGCACCTGGTGGAAAAACGTCACATTTAGCCGAAAAGATGAATAATGAAGGGTCCATTTTAGCAACTGACCTTCATCCACATAAATTAGATTTAATTGACCATAATACAGAACGTCTAGGCCTCGATATTGTAGAGACTGCACCGATTGACGGGCGTAAAGCACCAGATTTTTTACAACTGGCATCATTTGACGCGGTTTTAGTCGATGCACCTTGCAGTGGTTTAGGTGTTATGCGCCGCAAGCCAGATATTAAATATACGAAGCGTGAAGAAGATTTAGAAAATCTGCAAAAAATCCAATTAGCGCTTTTGGATGCAGCGACAAAAGTATTAAAGCAAGACGGGAAACTTGTATACAGTACATGCACCGTCGACAAACAAGAAAACGAAGGCACAGTACATGCCTTTTTGAGAGAGCACCCAGAAATGGAAGCTATACAACTAGAATCTTTACCAACAAAATTAGCGGAAAAGCAGGCTAATGGCATGCTTCAAGTCTTCCCGCAAGACTTTGGCAGTGACGGTTTCTTCGTCGCCGCCTTTCGTAAAAAAGGAGAATCCCAGTAATGCTGGATCAAGAGAAATTTAATGAGCGTATTAGCGACTTAGTTGAAGAAGCAGAAGATAAGCCTGTTCGACGCCCGAAAAAAGAAAAGCCAAATTTAAAAGAATCGGTCTATTCCTTACAATTGATGCAGCTAGAAGAATGGCTTAAGGACAATGGAGAAAAACCATTCCGTGGAGCACAAATTTTCGATTGGTTATACAATAAACGTGTTAAAACTTTTGAAGAAATGTCTAACCTATCAAAAGGATTACGTGAAAAGCTAGAGGCAAGTTTTTCCTTAACTACATTGTCAACAATTATTCAGCAAGAATCAAAAGATGGTACCATTAAGTTTTTATTTCAATTACAAGATGGCTATTCAATTGAAACGGTATTAATGCGTCATGAATATGGCAATTCAGTTTGTGTGACAACGCAGGTAGGTTGTCGTATTGGTTGTACGTTCTGTGCGTCTACGTTAGGTGGACTAAAGCGTCATTTATTAGCAGGTGAAATTGTTGAGCAGGTCGTTAAAGTACAACAAACGTTAGATGAAGTCGGTGAACGTGTAAGTCATATCGTCATTATGGGTATCGGTGAACCATTCGATAATTATGATGCGATGATGAACTTCTTAAAAGTCATTAACCATGAAAAAAGCTTAAATATCGGTGCTCGCCACATTACAGTATCGACATCAGGTATCGTGCCGAAAATTTATCAATTTGCGGATGAGCAATTACAAATTAACTTTGCTGTATCGCTTCACGCACCAAACCAAGAAGCACGTCAAAAGTTGATGCCGATAGCACGTGCTTATAAATTGGAAGAATTAATGGAAGCTGTTCGCTACTATACAAAGAAAACAGGTCGCCGTGTTAGTTTTGAGTATGGTTTAATGTCTGGTGAAAATGACTCAGTTGAAATTGCCGAAGAATTATCCACACTAATAAAAGGAATTAAATGCCATGTGAACCTAATTCCTGTAAACTATGTACCAGAACGTGATTATGTTCGTACGTCCCGTAGTCAAATTTTTGCTTTTGAAAAAACATTGAAGAAGAATGGTATTAACGTAACGATCCGCCGAGAGCAAGGTTCTGATATAGCAGCTGCGTGTGGCCAATTACGTGCGCAAGAGAGATCTGAAGAGACGAGGTGACCAGTGATGAAATACACAGTCGAAAGTGATATTGGTTTAAAACGATCAATTAATGAAGACCGTGCTGCATTTTTTAAACGTCCAGATGGGCTAGCACTAGCACTTGTAGCGGATGGCATGGGTGGTCATAATGCTGGCGATGTAGCGAGTGATATGGCAATGAAACAGATGGAAACCGTTTTTTTACAGGCAGAGTCACATCATTTTGCATCAACAACAACAAAAAGAGAATGGTTATTACAGACAGTTAAACTGTTAAATACAAATGTCTATGACTATTCTTTATCACACGAAGACTGTAAAGGAATGGGTACAACGTTTATTGCCGTGTTAATTGAAGGTCATCACTGCTTCAT
This sequence comes from Lysinibacillus sphaericus OT4b.31, assembly GCF_000392615.1. Lineage (GTDB taxonomy): Bacteria > Bacillota > Bacilli > Bacillales_A > Planococcaceae > Lysinibacillus > Lysinibacillus sphaericus_B. The sequence continues at coordinate 1,555,630 of NZ_KB933398.1, forward strand.
TGCACATGTTGGTGATAGTCGCGTGTATTATTTCTTTGATGATGGTGCACAACAAATAACAAGAGATCACTCATATGTTAATGTTTTGGTAGAAAATGGTGAAATAAGTGAAGAGGAAGCGAAGACGCATCCGAAGAAAAATTTCATTTTGAAAGCTGTTGGAACAGAGGAAACTATTGAGCCAGACTTTTATGAAGTAGATTTAGCACCAGAATCGTATTTACTCGTTTGCTCTGATGGTTTAAGTAATAAACTGTCAGTGTATGAAATGGCATCTATTATTACTTATCCACATTCAATGGTAGAAAAAGGACGAAAGCTTGTGGAACTAGCAAATGCTAGCGGAGGGGAAGACAATATCTCCCTCGTATTACTCACAAGGCAAGATGAGGAGGTGTAAGTATGCTTGTAGGAAAACGAATTAGTGATCGCTATAAAATTTTAGAACTCATTGGTGGCGGAGGCATGTCCAATGTGTATTTGGCTCATGATATGATTTTAAATCGTGATGTAGCGATTAAGGTGTTACGCTATGATTTTACCAATGAGGATGAATTACATCGACGTTTTCAGCGTGAGGCGCTTTCAGTTACAAGTCTTACACATCCGAATATTGTTAGTATTTATGATGTGGGTGATGATGGAGATCTGCATTATATAGTTATGGAGTATGTTCAAGGGAAGACTTTAAAGCAGTACATACAAGAATTTGCACCGATTTCTCCAGCTAGATGTGTGCATATTATGAAGGAACTGACGTCTGCCATTGCCAATGCCCATGAAAATCACATTATTCATCGTGATATTAAGCCACAAAACATCTTAATGGATGCTGAAGGTAATGTAAAAATAACGGATTTTGGAATAGCGATGACACTAAGTGCAACGTCATTTACACAAACAAATTCTGTGCTTGGAACCGTACATTATCTATCCCCAGAACAGGCACGTGGTGGCACAGCAACGAACAAATCAGACATTTATGCACTTGGAATTGTTTTATATGAATTATTAACTGGGGAATTGCCATTTTCAGGAGAATCAGCTGTTTCCATTGCCCTTAAGCATTTGCAAACAGAAACACCATCAGTCCGCGCTTTTGATGCTACAATTCCACAAAGTTTAGAAAATGTTGTATTGAAGGCTACTGCCAAAGATGCATCACATCGGTATGCAACTGTAGAAGAAATGCAGGAAGACTTAGAGACAGTTTTGACCCCAACAAGAGTCAATGAGCCAAAGTTTATGGCACCTATCGATAATGATATTACAAAGGCTATTCCGATTATAAAAGAACAATTTATTCGGAAAGACGAGGATTTAACAAAAACAAGGGCGATGGAGCCCATCACTCAAACGATACCAGTAGCAAAAAAGCCAGTTGAAAAAACAAAGCCTGTAAAGCCAAAGTCAAAGAAAAAGTGGCCGATTATTGTGGGCGGACTTTTATTGACAGTAGTTGTGATATTCCTATTCGCTTTATTCGCTACAGATTTATTTAGTCCGAAAAAAATAGCTGTACCTGATGTGGCGAATATGACCGTTGAAGAAGCGAAAAAGGAATTAGAAAAGCAAGGCTTCATTGTTGGTGAGCAACAGAAACGTCACTCAGAAGATATCGAAAAAGACAAAGTAATTGAAACAGATCCTGCAGAGGGCACACTGCGCGTGAAAGATACTGAAGTTGATTTAATCGTTAGTTTAGGTGTGGAAAAGTCACCAATGGATAATTATATAGGTCAAAAAATTGATCAAGTTCAATCTGTGTTAAAAGACAAATTTATGGGTGATGTGCGAGTAAATTATGTGCATTCATCTGAAGAAGCAGGCAGTATTATAGACCAGGATCCTGCGCCAAATACAGAAATTGTACCAAAAGAAACAAATGTTGTTTTTACCGTGAGTCAGGGTAAAAAACCAATTTCTGTTCGAAATGTAGTAGGATATTCGAAAACAGATTTAGATAACTATGTAAATTCTGAAGGCTTGAAGTGGCGAGTAGAGCGTGAGGATTATTCACCGACAATAGCAAAAGGACTTGTTATTTCACAAAAACCAGCAGCAGGTACCAACCTTGTAGAAGGTGATACAATTGCCGTTGTGTTAAGTAAAGGGCCTGAAGAGAAGCCTGTGAAGACTTTTGTGAAAACAATGTTAATTCCATATGAGCCAACAGAAGAAGGTATGGAGCAGTTAATAAGAATCGAAATACAAGATAAAAATCATTCAATGGCAAAGCCTTTGGAGGAATTTTTTATTAACAGTGACAGGGAATACAAGATACAGCTTGTGATTGAGGAAGGCGAAGAAGCAGCGTATAAAATTCTTCGTGATTCCGCAATCATTGCTGAAGAAAAATTTAGCTATGATGATGTCAACTAAGGGGGAATTGGATGGCGCAAGGCCAAATTCGTAAAGCATTAAGTGGTTATTATTATGTATTCGATGGAAAACAACTTATTCAATGTCGCGGGCGAGGGGTGTTTCGAAACCGTGGGGAATCCCCACTCGTTGGTGATATGGTAGAGTACTCGTTAGAGACAGCAGGCTCGGATGGTACAATTCAAAAAATTATGGATCGACAAAATGAGCTTGTTCGCCCACCTATTGCAAATATTGACCAAGGAATTTTAGTGTTTTCTGTAAAAGAACCGAATTTTAATACAATATTGTTGGATCGTTTTCTAGTAGTTCTAGAGTCTTTCCATGTGCATCCGATTATTTGTCTAACAAAGATGGATTTGCTAGCAGAAAAAGATCGTGCGGAATTACAGGGATATATAGAAGATTACGAACGTATGGGTTATACAGTGCTACAAACTTACAAAGATGAGGAGGAATTAGTGGCACGTTTACAGCCTATTTTAAAGGGAAAAACATCTGTATTAGCAGGGCAATCGGGTGTGGGGAAATCTACTCTACTCAATACATTGATTCCAGAGTTGAATTTAAAAACAGGCATTATTTCGCAAAGCTTAGGACGTGGGAAGCATACAACGCGTCATGTTGAGCTAATAGAGGTGTGTGACGGTTTATTAGCGGATACACCTGGTTTTAGTTCCTTTGATTTTGATGACATTGATAAAGAAGAGTTAGGTGCATGTTTCCCGGAAATGGCTCGAATGGCAGACGACTGTAAATTTAGAGGCTGTCTCCATTTGAAAGAACCGAAATGTGCGGTTAAGACGGCAGTAGAAGCGGGAGAAATCCGTGACTATCGCTACAAACATTATGAACAATTTATGCAAGAAATTATGGATCGAAAGCCGAGGTATTAAGGATGATACAAATAGCACCATCAATTTTAGCAGCGAATTTTGCTAAATTAGGAGAAGAAGTAAAGGAAGTAGAACAAGCAGGTGCAAAGCTCATTCATATTGACGTTATGGACGGTCATTTTGTGCCGAATATTTCATTTGGTTCCATCGTGTTAGATGCAATTCGTCCTTTAACAGATTTACCACTCGATGTGCATTTAATGATTGAAAATCCAGATCAATATATTGAACAGTTTGCAAAAGCTGGGGCAGATTATATTACGGTGCACGTAGAAGCTTGTCGCCATCTACACCGTACAATTCAATTAATCCGTTCATGTGGTGTAAAGCCTGGTGTGGTGTTAAATCCTCATACACCAATTGAATCTATTCAACACATCTTAGAGGATATTGATATGGTGTTATTTATGACAGTAAATCCTGGTTTTGGTGGTCAAAAATTTATCCACTCTGTTGTGCCTAAAGTAGAAGCATTAGCTCATATTATTAAAGAGCGAAACCTAAACATTGCTATTGAAATAGATGGGGGCATTAATGCGGAAACCATTGTCCCTTGTGCAAAAGCAGGTGCAACAATTTTTGTAGCAGGTTCGGCCATTTATAGTAAAGAAGATCGTACAGCCGCATTGCAGGAAATATTAGCTGCAGGTGAAGCTGCGATGAAAAGATGACTACTGTTGTCGTTTGTGCTGGCGGTCCAATGGGGGAGCTTTGTTCCTTCGAACCGTATAAAGAACGTAAAGATGTATTATTTATTGGGGCAGACCGAGGTGCGCTGTATTTAATTGAGCAAGGAATTACCCCACATGCCATTGTTGGGGATTTTGATTCATTATCACAAGTGGAATTTAAACAGGTCATGGAGCATACAAATGATACACAGCGCTTCCATGAGGAAAAAAATGAAACAGATACTGATTTAGCTCTGTTAAAGGCCCTTACCTTTAGTCCGACAGATATTGTGTTAACAGGCGTTACGGGTGGACGTCTCGATCATTATGAGGCAGCCGTACGTTCAATTTATCGTATGCAAATACAACATCCTCATGTCATACTGAAAATTATCAATCATGCCAATCTGTTGCAGTTCTTGGTGCCAGGCACGCACACAATTCTGGCAGATCAGCAGTATCGTTATTTGTCTTTTTTCGCACATGAGAAGCCAATTGAGAATGTGACATTAAGACATGTTAAATACGAAACAACGAATGAACAAATTTCACTCGGTACATCTCGTTTTACAAGTAATGAAATAATAGGCGCTTCAGGGTCTATATCTTTCTCACGAGGCATATGTTTAATGATAAGAAGCATAGATTAGTGCGAGGGGGAGATGGCTCTGAAAGTATATACGTTCCAACTACCGAAATTTGTGAGTAGCATCACGCGTACGTGCATCAACCTTTTTAAAAAAGACAAGAAAGTCAAAAAATCCGACTAATACTAGTCGGATTTTTACTGTTTTAAGCTATATAAACGATTGGTAGTTTGCCAAGAAAAAGAAGAAAGAAAAAAATCGATTTGCATCTAATGCGAAATCGATTTTTTATAAGCAACGATTATACGCGCTCAATTTTACCTGATTTTAATGCACGAGCAGAAACCCATACACGTTTTGGTTTACCGTCTACTAGGATACGAACTTTTTGAAGGTTAGCGCCCCAAGTACGTTTGTTAGCGTTCATAGCGTGGGAACGGTTGTTACCAGTACGAGCTTTACGTCCAGTGATTACACATTGTTTTGGCATGTTGTATTCCCTCCTTACAGTTGATGCTGAAAGATTATTATTTCAGTTCGGTATTTCACATACCATAATAATTTACCATACGAAGGCGCACAGTGCAACAGTTTTCACATAACCTTTCAAGAAAAAAACCTTTACAGGCAATTTTCTAGCTAGAATGTAAATATATTATTCTAAAAGTGTGGTAAGACAATCTAACCCCGATGCGAGCAGATAAAAAATGAGAGTAGGAAAACCATCTCGTCTAAATAGCTATTTACATATGTACAAGGGATATAAAGATGTTACTCGTTTTGCAGTAAGAGTACTTTCCGTTAAAGTACGCTTCGGTGTAGGGTAATAACTAAGACTTAGCGTTTTTCGAGTAGTCTATAGAATAGAAATTAGGAGTGGTGTTGAGAAATGGATTACTTTGAGCGAATACAAAAATTAATTGACTTCATCGATAAGAACCTACAAGAACAATTAGACATAACTGAAATTTCAGCAAAAGGTTATTTTTCAGCCTTTCACTTTCAGCGTCTTTTTCAAGCAATTACAGCATTTACTGTGCAACAATACATTAGAAACAGGAGACTTGCTGTTGCGGCAAGATTACTGAGAGAAACAACAAAAAACATTTTGGAAATTCTAGATTACAAAATGAACATTAAGGGAGATAGTAGTATGAACAGACCCGAAATAGTGTACCTAAAAACACGCTTATTATTGGGCAATATACGACAAATTTTAAATAATGATAAGTGCTTCGAAGAAATTCCAAAATTTTATATAAGTTTTGGAAGAAATAAATTTTATTAGCACCCCAAGAAAATCGCGCCGAATATGTCATACGGTATTTCAAGTTACTTTCAAAATAACGGTGAATTTTCTTTTATAGTAGGTGAGGCGTTACGGAATAGTAAAGGAGACGAAAAAATGGATTCACAAAAAGTCTTTGCAAATTATCCAGTTTTACAATCAGATCAGCTAGTATTAAAAAAAATCGAAGAAATACATTTACAGGACCTTTATGCAATTTACGATAATGATTATGTATTTCAATATTGCGGAATTACTGCTAAACATAACATCCAAACGGTCAGCAAAATGATTGGCCATTTCGAGAGAGATTATTAGAAAAAAGTAGAGTGAAGTGGGGAATATTTCAAAGGGGTCAGAATAATACACTGGTAGGAATAATAGAGTGTATGGATTTCAATCATAAGGTGAATATGGTGACAATTGATTACTTTTTAGCTGAGGATCATTGGGGAAAGGGAATGGCCACTGAAGCTGTTCGGATAGTAGTCAATTTTTTGTTCGAAGAGGTGGGGATAAACAGAATTCAAGCTGAAGTCATACCTGCAAATGAAGTTTCCAAAAAGGTGCTGTTGAAAAATGGTTTTTTGAAAGAAGGATTATTAAGACAAGCTTCTGTATGGTCCGGTAAGGGGATAGTAGATTTAGAAATATACAGCATATTGAAAGAAGATTACACATCCTAATTAATGACAATGGTGCTGCTGCGAATATTTTATGCCTGTCGCAATAAAACGATTGAACGGGTTTTAGTCAATGTGAAGGAAAAGCATAGTAATAGCTAGTCACACAAAGTAATGCTTAAAGCGACACTGGCTTTATAAATCAACTCAAGCTATTCAAAAATGACATGCCCAACCATGGGGGATTATGTTCAAAATGAAAAAGAGTCGCTCTATCCGTGGAGTCGTTTTGAATGTAAAACTACAGAAAAAATTAAAGGTTTCGGGAATTGCTCGCATTCCCGAAACCTTTTGTCATCAAACTGCATCGATTCCGATTTAAGCGAGATTGAACTTTTAGAGGCAGTGAAAAATTAGCTAAATTGCATGAGTAAAGATTCTTACAGGTTTTGTATAGACGTATATATAGGAATCCACATAGCCCGCTAAGCTGATCTTTAACATGGTTTACCTCGCACGGTAACCTAGTTTCATCGACACTCTCTTTCCTGTTTCCAGTAGATGTTCAGTAAGGAATTGTATATGTTCATCGGTCACGTTGAAGCTAACAAAGCCAATGCTTACAGCGCCTACTACTTCTCCGAATCCATTCAAAACTGCCACTGCGACAGAGGACGTTCCTGCTGTTCGCTCTCCATGACTTATTGAAAATCCTTGTTTCCTTATTTGTTCTAGCTGTGTATTAAAGTCAGCAATATCGTCATTAGGAACTAGCTGGCTAATAATTTCACTTGCTTGTGAAGTAGGCATAGAGGCCAAAATGGCTTTGTTTGCTGCACCAATATGCATAGGTATTCGAATACCAAGTTGGTCATAAATTCGAATTGGATTGGCTGCGCTGTCAATTCTTTCGATAATAATTGTATCTGTCCCCGCGGGCTTACTTAAATAAACGCTCTGTTCTACCTCTCGTGCTAAACGTTCTAATTCTGGTCTTATTTTGCTGATATAGTCCATCGTATCATATACTTGTAAACCAAATTCCATCCATATTGTACCGAGACGATAGTGTTTAGTTTGTTCGTCTTGTTCAATCATGCCCTGTTGAATCATTGCTTTTAAAATTCTATGTAATGTACTAAGAGGTAAATCGACTTTAGTTGCAAGCTCAGATATGGACAGACTGTTTTCAGTTGTTTCAGAAGCTAAAACCTTAGCAATGGTCATTGCCCGTTCTAATAATTGCATATGTTGTACCACCTCCTCTACTTCTATTTTATTTTTATTCTCTAGCCACGTCTAGTTACATAATAGTGGAGCTTCTTTATATAATATTCTCCTAAAATAATAGAATATAAAAATTTTTCTAAATATATTGACAGTATAACATAAAACGCATATATTTTTCATATAAACTTTCCTCTAAACGGAAACGTTTTCCACTATACGGAAAAGGGGTGAAGGGAATGCATTATTGTTCTTCAATGTATGCACCTTTAAAACGCGTTATTGTAAAACATCCAAAAGAGGCTTTTAAAAGCCAAGAGTATCTTAGTGGTGAATGGAAAACATTCAACTACATATCAGAGCCTAATTTTAACGAGGCTTTAAGTGAATATGCAGAGTTCATTGCAATTCTCGAAAAATATGTTGAAAAAATTGATTATTTACCAGTTTCAAATGATGTAGGGTTGGACTCGCTATACGCACATGATCCTGTAAAATTCACACCACATGGTGCCATCATTTTGAAATCTGGTAAACAATTAAGACAATCAGAAGCGACTGTTTATAAAGCCTTCTTAGAAGAACAGGGTATCCCAGTTGTCGGAGAATTAACAGGAGAAGCAGTTTCGGATGGTGGGGATATTGTCTGGCTTGATGACCGGACACTTGTTGTAGGACGTGGCTATCGCACGAATGAAGAAGCTATCCGTCAATTAAAAGAAATTACGGCTGATTTTGTTGATGAATTTATTGTAGTGCAGCTTCCACATGATTTAGGTGAAGCCGAATGTTTACATTTGATGTCCTTTATCAGTATGGTGGACAAGGATTTGGCTGTCGTACATTCAAGGTTAATGCCAGTATTTTTCCGTCAGCTTATCATTAATAAAGGAATTCAACTCATTGAAGTACCCAAAGAGGAATATGACAATTTAGGCTGTAATGTGTTAGCACTTGCTCCAAGAGTTTGCGTCATTCCAAATGGAAACCCTTACACAAAACAACAATTATTAGATGCAGGCGCTACAGTTTATGAATATAAGGCTGAAGAAATTTCGGTTAAAGGAACAGGTGGACCAACTTGTCTAACTTGTCCAGTAATTAGAGGATGAAAAAGGAGACTATATATTATGTTTAAAAATGTCATTGTAAAAACACCAGGAAATAGTTATATCAACGGTTTAACAACTAGTGATCTTGGAAAACCATTCTTAGAGAAATTATTTGAACAGCATGAAAAATATATAAAAGCTTTACAAAAATGTGGGGTAGCTGTAACGCAACTTCCAGCCAATGAAGCATTCCCTGATTCTACTTTTGTAGAGGATACAGCGGTATTAACGTCTGAATTCGCTATTATTTCTAAACCAGGTGCGGATGCTCGCAATCGAGAAATTGAGGAGATAGAACCCGCAGTGAAAAAGTTTTATAACAAATTGTACTATATCGAAGCGCCGGGTACACTCGATGGTGGAGACGTATTGCAAGCAGAAAAGAAATTTTATGTAGGTATTTCAGAACGTACCAATGAAGAAGGAGCACGTCAATTCAAGGAAATCGTTGAAAAAGAAGGCTATGAAGCAACGATTCTTCCTTTAAAAGAATTCTTCCATTTAAAAACAGGTATCGCCTACGTTGGTGAAAATCGTATGGTGCTTGCTGGCGAGTTTGTCGATCATCCAGCATTCGAATCGTATGAAAAAATTGTGATTCCTAAAGAAGATGAGTATTCAGCAAACTGTATTCAAGTGAACGATTATGTTATTCTTCCAGCTGGCTATCCAAATACGAATCGTAAGCTGAATGAATTAGGCTATAAAACAATTGAACTTGACATGTCTGAGTTCAGAAAACACGATGGCGGATTAAGCTGCTTATCATTACGTTTTTAATTTACTACAGTACTAGAAAAACTAAAACCCAATCAATTTGTAGGGGAAAATTGATTGGGTGCTTATAATTTTAGATATCAGAATATTTGATATTTTGATAGTGAGGAATATGAAAGCGGGGATGGACGTTGAGTAAAGGGGAACAACAAAATAATTTATTGAATCGTTCTATGAAAAGTCGCCATTTATTGATGCTATCACTAGGCGGAGTTATTGGAACAGGATTATTTTTAAATGTTGGTTATACAATCAATCAAGCAGGTCCTGGTGGGGCTTTAATTGGGTATTTGTTTGGTGGTTTCATATTATACATGGTAATGAATTGTCTTGGAGAACTGGCTGTTTATATGCCAGTAACCGGTTCCTTCCAAACATATGCAACACGTTTTATAAATCCAGCGGCTGGTTTTTCTTTAGGCTGGATGTATTTTGTTGGATCTGCTGCCACAGCGGGAGTGGAATTTACCGCAGCGGGGATATTGATGCAACATTGGTTTCCTGATATCCCTATTTGGATATGGTGCGCTGTTTTCATGGTGCTGTTATTTTTATTAAATGCCCTAACTACTAAAGGTTTTGCAGAAGCAGAGTTTTGGTTTGCGAGTATCAAAGTGGTTGCAGTTATCGCTTTTATCGTTATTGGTGCAGCAGCTATATTTGGCTTGATACCATTGGCAGATCGTCCGACACCTCATTTAACTAACTTAGCACCAACAGGGTTATTTCCAGCGGGTATCGTAATTATATTTGTGACCATGATGAATGTTATTTTCTCATATCAAGGCTCAGAGCTGGTAGGAATTGCGGCTGGGGAAACTGAAAATCCAGAAAAGAATATACCAAGGGCAATACGTACAATCATTTTTAGAATTATCGTATTCTATATCGCCTCCATTATTGTACTATCTGCAATTTTTCCAGCATCTGAACTTGGACTGCTTGAAAGTCCTTTCGTAACATTGATGAAAATAGCAGGTGTTCCTTATGCAGCAGGCATTATGAATTTTGTCATTTTGACAGCGATTTTATCAGTTGGTAACTCGTGTCTTTATGCTTCTACACGTCTACTGTGGTCAATGTCAAAAGAGGGAATGGCTCCAAAATTATTTGGGCGTCTCACTAAAAATAAAGTGCCATTAAATGCACTTATTTTCACAATGCTTTTCTCCCTGTTATCGCTATTAACGAGTGTCATGGAAGCAGATGCAGTATTTGTTTTACTCATGTCGATTGCAGGAATTGCGGTTACGATTTCATGGATGGGTATTGCGACATCGCAATTGATGTTCCGCCATCGCTATGTGAAAGCTGGAGGAAAGGTGGATGATTTGAAATTTAAAACACCTTTTTATCCATTGATTCCTTTGTTTTGTATTAGCTTTTGTGTACTAATTCTTGTGTTTTTAGCATTTGATCCAACACAACGAATTGGTTTGTTCTACGGCATTGGATTTTTTATAGCTTGTATGCTTTTCTATAAAATGAAATTGAGTAAAACGAATACAGCTCCTTCTGACATTGACATCAATGAGGAACCACTTGATTTACATTAAAATGGCTCAGCACTAAGAAGAGTATTTGCATTGGATAAAGGAGAAATATTATGAACAACTACGTATGGAATACACCTGAAAAACTTCGAGCGTTATTATGTGAAATTGTGAGTTGGGAAAGTAGAACATTAACACAAGGAGAAAATGAGTTTGCCCACAAATTAAAAACGATGTTGCGAACGCTTACTTATTTTTGTGAAAATCCACACCATATTGAGTTACATGATGCAGGTTTGGGAAGAAATGCTGTAACAGCCTTGTACAAACATCCGACTGCAACAGAAACAGTTGTACTCATCAGTCACTTTGATACTGTTCATACGGAAGAGTATGGTGAACTGGAGCCATTCGCTTTTTATCCTGAAGAGTTGACAAAAAAACTAATGGAACCCAAATACAAGAAAGACTTACCCGAAGCGGCAAGAATCGATCTGGAGTCAGGGAATTATTTATTTGGTCGTGGGACGATGGATATGAAAATGGGGCTTGCTCTGCATATGCAACTACTTGAAAAAGCAAGCATTGAGCAGTGGCCAATTAATCTGGTATTAACAGCTGTACCTGATGAGGAAGTGAACTCTGCTGGTATGCGCGCAGCAGTTGTTGAACTTGTAAGGTTACGTGAGCAGCATGGCTTAACCTACAAATTATTTTTAAATAGTGAACCTTCTTTTTCACAAGGTCCATCAGATATAAATGAGTATATCTATTCAGGGACAATTGGTAAAATTATGCCAGCCGCTTTATTCTATGGAAAAGAGACGCATGTAGGCGAACCTTTAAAAGGAATGACGGCGAATTACATTGCTTCATATATGACACAGTATATGGAGTGGAACCCTATTTTCCGTGAAACGGACCTTGGTGAAAGTACGCCGTTGCCAGTATCTTTACAATTAAAGGATCTGAAAATGGAATATTCCACACAAACACCATATCGAGCGGCTGCTCTTTACAATGTTTTTTTAATGAAACGTACAGCGTCCGAGGTGATGGAGATATTTGAACATGTAGCAAAGGAAGCGATGGCCGCTTGTAATATGCATTACAAAGAAATTTGTGAGCGCGAGCGGGTTAAGGGTGTTGGTGAAGTGAAAGTTCTTTGTTACGAGACACTCTTAGCACATGCGATAAATAAAATAGGTGCCGAAGAAGTGCAATGCATAAAACAAAAAGTTCTAGAAAATAATTCTTGGGATGATCGTGAGAAATCCATCCGCATTGTAGATCAGCTCATGATTCGATGCCAAGAACTAACACCTGCAACAGTGCTGTTATATGCACCACCCTACTATCCTGCTATCAACTCATCTGATAATGCTCTTGTTATTAAATCAATCGAATTGATGAAAGAAACAGCAAAAACGTTTCATATTGAAATAGATCAGATTCATTATTTTAATGGTATTTGTGATTTGAGTTATGTTAACTATGCAGATGATGCTAATGGTTGGCTAGCATTTGAGCGTAACACACCTGTTTGGGGAGATACGTATAGCATCCCATTTGAAGCAATGGCAGCATTAAAGGGTCCTGTTTTGAATGTCGGTCCTTTTGGAAAAGATGCACATCAGAAAACAGAGCGATTACATGTTGACAGTGCATTTAAGGAAATGCCTGTCATGATTGACACACTTATAAAGAGCCTATTTTAATAGTTCTTATATTGAAAGACGACTGGTACTAAAGGTAACACCTTCTGGCTGTAGACAAACTCGGCAAAAAATCGAGTATGCCTACAGTCTTTTTTCTCTTACAATAGAATATAGGAATAATCAGGTCAGGAAAAAACCACTCGCTTTCCGCGGACGAACCAGCTACTCTCCTCTTTCGCTCCGCTTCGTGCGGGGTCTAGCTGGCTCGTTTCTTCCGAAGCTTTTTCAGCTTCGAAAAACCACAAAAAAATCAAAAGGTCTCGGGACTGTCCAGCATTCCCGAGACCTTTTGTCGACACTGGAGCTGATGCTAAATGTACCAGCTTTTTTAATATACTTATATTCATAATTTGAATAACGCATTTCATTACAATTAATGGGTAATTTATTGTAAGGTATTAAGTAATTGGAAGTAGAAAAAGAAAATATCTAGGGATTTTTAAAAAATGTTACGAAAGCTTGTGGTATTCATTTTTCGAACGATAAATAAAGCACAATATATTTGAAAAGACGGCACGGTCATTAAAGCACCCTTTTTTGCTCGGGTCAAGGTCTGAAACGCTCGGGTCAAAGACAAAATCGCTCAGGTATCAAGTTCCCACACGAGACAACCTGGCATGCATAAGTGCATTCACTTCCCGAGCAATATGAAGCTGCTCTTGTAAATTGGTTTCAATGAAGCCCTTGTGCCTATTGTAACTGCTTCTTCAAATCTATATCCTAGGAGCGGATATTACGGAAAATCTAGCTCTATCTTTACGAAAAGAAATGATCCAACTGAATTTAAAACGAATGCGAACAGTAGCTTGGACATTGATGTATATATCGGCTATCGTAACATTTATTCATTTTGGAGAGGTCTTTTTCTCAATAAAGGAAAGAGTGATGGAACCGTCCTATATCGCCATTCACACAGTAATGTTTTATATAAATTTAGCGGTCTTACTATTTGTCAAAGAAAAAAGAATACATGTTAATTCACTGAATATACATAAATATGAATATGTATTGTTAAGCTATATATATATAACAATTTTATTGATAACTGGTATTACGGTAATGGATGTTTATTACTTTAATCATGCAGCACTTTATGAAGTCTTTTTTAAAATTCTGTGTAGCGTATTTGCGTTATCATTGCGTAAAATGATTTTGGCGGTTTTAATAACGGTTCCAACTATTTTAATAGCGCTTTTTTGAATGTAGGGATGACAGGAGAGAGTATTAAAGTGATACTACCAATGTCTCTAATTGTACCGATAGGTTTAGTTATTCAACATCGTATTTATAAAATGCAAAAGCAGTTTACAAAGGAGCATATTTTGTTGGAGGAAGAAATAACAAAATCAAAGCAACTATCAAAATTGTTAGCGGAAAAAAATAGTGAACTAACAGAACAAGCACTTCGTGATTCCTTAACAAACTTACCATATCGTCGGGCTTTTAATGACAAATTGGAACATATGGTGCAACACTTAATAAATTGAAGACGCTAATATTTATGATTATTGATATTGATTTTTTTAAAAATTTTAATGATTATTACGGTCATTTACATGGGGATGAAGCGTTGATTAGAGTCACTGGTCTTTTGGGTGAAATTTCCTTAAAGTATAATGCATTTGCGGCACGATGGGGAGGAGAAGAATTTGTCATCGTCAGTCAACATGCACAACATTTTACAGTACATGTTTGTGAGGAAATTTTACAAGAAGTACGTAACCTGAAAATTCGTCATGAACATTCACCGATTGCTGATGACCGTCAGCATATGGATGTGTCATGCCAAAGTTTTTAATTTACAACATATTCAAACCTGTTGTGCTCTAGCTGATTAAGCGCTGTATACTGTGAAGCAATACAACCGAAATCATTTTCATGTAAAAACAGTAGTTTTCGAAGAAGAAGTATGTTGGCCTGTATAATTTTGCCTAATAAAAGCTTAGAACGTTGATGCGATGCGCTTTCAGGGCTTCCTAGGTTGCTTAATGTATATCCAAAGTGGTACAATATAATTTAGTCAAAAAGAGCCAAGGGGGCATTTCTATGTCAATTGAATTAAATAACGAATTCGGCCAAATTGATATTTCAACGGATGTACTTGCACAAATTGCTGGTGGCGCTGCTATAGAATGCTACGGTATCGTTGGCATGGCATCTAAACATCAAATTCGTGATGGTCTAACTGATATTTTACGTAAAGAGAACTTTACTAAAGGTGTTGTTGTTCGACAACAAGACGAAGATTTACATATTGATATGTACATTATTGTTAGTTACGGAACGAAGATTTCGGAAGTTGCTTATCAAGTACAATCGAAAGTGAAATATACAGTGGATAAAACATTAGGTATGAGCGTAAAATCTGTCAATATCTTTGTGCAGGGCGTTCGTGTAGCGAATGTGTAAGAGGAGGAACTAAATCGAATGCAGTCATTAGACGGATTAAAATTTGCAGAGATGGTGCAAATGGGAGCGCATCATCTATTCCAAAATGCAAATTATGTAGATTCATTAAATGTATTCCCAGTACCAGATGGTGATACAGGAACAAACATGAACTTATCGATGACATCTGGGGCAAAAGAAACAGAACTTCAAGCATCAGAACATATTGGGAAAACGGCACAAGCTTTATCAAAAGGCTTACTTATGGGTGCTCGTGGGAATTCTGGGGTTATTTTATCGCAGCTTTTCCGTGGCTTTGGTAAATTTATTGAAAAACAAGCTACAATCGATGCTAAGGGCTTTGCAGGTGCCTTCCAAGCAGGCGTGGATACAGCATATAAAGCGGTTATGAAGCCAGTTGAAGGTACGATTTTGACTGTTGCGCGCGAAGCTGCGAAAAAGGGTGTCGAAGTAGCGGATACTGAAAACGATATCATCGCTGTGATGGAGGCTTTCACTGCGGAAGCTAAGGCTTCACTGGAACGTACTCCTGACCTACTTCCAGTACTTAAAGAAGTTGGCGTTGTAGATAGTGGCGGGCAAGGATTACTATTTGTTTACGAAGGTTTCTTAGCTTCCTTGAAAGGCGAGCCACTACCTAAGAAGAACGATGCTACGTTGGATGATTTAATCAATGCAGAACATCACAGAGCGCAAGACTTCATGAACACAGTAGATATTGAGTTCGGCTATTGTACGGAAATTATGGTGCGTTTTGAAGAAGATAAAGAACCGTTTAGTGAGGAACAATTCCGTAATGAATTGAATCCACTAGGTGATTCATTACTTGTCATATCAGATGAGGAAATTGCCAAAGTCCATATTCACTCTGAACAACCAGGGGCTGTTTTAGCTATGGGTCAAAAATATGGTAGTCTCATTAAAATTAAAGTCGATAATATGCGTGAACAACATTCAGCAATTGTTGGTGAAGACCATAAAGCACCTGTTTCAACAAAAAAAGTTGAAAAACATCCATATGCCATCGTGACGATTGCTATGGGAGAGGGCATTGCTGAATTACTTCGTTCAATCGGGGCTTCTTATGTCATTGAAGGCGGACAAACAATGAACCCTTCAACTGAGGATATTGTAAAAGCTGTCCAAGAAATTGGTGCAGAAAAAGTGTTGATATTACCAAACAACAAAAATATCGTGATGGCAGCGGAACAAGCTGTTGAGCTTCTTGATATTGAAGCGGCGGTTGTACCGACAAAAACTATTCCTCAAGGAATGGCTGCGATTTTATCATTTAATCCGGAAGCGACTGTAGAAGTGAACCAAACAACAATGACAGATGCTTTAGCAAACGTGAAAACAGGTCAAGTAACTTATGCTGTTCGTGATACGTCAATTGATGGCGTTGAAATTCATAAAGATGATTTCATGGCACTTGCGGAAGGGAAAATTGTGTTATCAACACCCGCTTTAAAAGATGCTGCGGAGAAAGTTATCACTGATTTAGTTGATGAAGATGCTGAAATCGTAACGATTATTTATGGTGAGGATACGACAGAAGAGAACGCAGCGACATTAGTGAAATTTATCGAAGAAAATTATCCAGATATAGAAGTTGAGCTATTTAATGGTAAACAAGGATTATATCCGTATATTATTTCTGTAGAATAATTAACAGTAACCTTGAGATGAATCAAGCGAAGCAGTGCACAAGTCGTGTACTGCTTTTGTTTATGGCTAAGGGATATTGAATATAAGAATATCACTGGAATAGCAAGAAAGAGGTAACTGAATGTATTTATCTAGAGGACAAAGTGTTTACAAATATTGGTTCAGTGGTATTTAGAAATGACTGTATTAGAGAGAAAGACATAAATAGTCGACCATGTACAAAGAAGAAGTTATAGTAGTGTTAATTTTCTGAAAGTTGATAAAGTAGTGCTTTACTTTTATAGTAACTATCAAGCATGATATAAGTAAAAATAAATATTATTATATGAATAGAATAGAGGGGTGCTTGTATGAAGTTTACATCGGTATTTGATATTATTGGACCAGTGATGATTGGGCCTTCTTCCTCTCATACGGCAGGTGCAGCGCGTATCGGAAGAGTTGCACGAGATTTGTTTGGAAGACAGCCGAAATGGGTGAAGATTCATTTATACGGTTCTTTTGCTGAAACGTATAAAGGGCATGGGACAGATGTAGCATTAATTGGAGGCTTATTAAATTATGATACATTTGATGAGCGTATTAAAACAGCGTTTGCGGACGCTGAAAAAGCAGGATTAGAGTTTGAGTTCATTCCAGAAACGGCCAATACAGAACATCCCAATACGGCCCGTCTTGTCCTTGGAGATGATGAGGGGGAGATGTCGGTAGTTGGAATTTCTATCGGCGGTGGTAAAATAGAGGTAAGTGAGGTTAATGGCTTCAAACTACGTTTAACTGGTGGAATGCCAGCTATCCTTGTTGTGCATGATGATCGTGCTGGCTGTATTGCCAATGTTGCAAACTGCTTGGCTATGCATGATGTGAATATCGGTCATATGGAGGTTTCACGTATTGAACGTGGTTTAACGGCTCTTATGGTGATTGAGGTTGATCAAAACATTGAAGAAAAAATATTACAGCAGATTTCGTTAATTCCATATATTACGAAAGTGTCGAAAATTAATAACTAAGGAGGCGTGACAATATGGACGTATTGTTTCACAATGTACGCGAGCTTGTTGCGCGTGCAGAACAAGAAGGTAAATTAATTTCAGAACTGATGATAGAGCAAGAAATGTTAATAAGTGGACGGACACGCGAAGAGATCATGCAGCAAATGGACCGTAATTTAACAGTTATGGAAGAAGCAGTTGAGCGTGGTTTAAATGGCGTACAGTCTGTGACAGGTTTAACAGGTGGAGATGCCGTACTGCTACAAAATTATATTGCACAAGGGAATTCACTATCGGGGGATTTATTGTTAGATGCCGTTAGTAAAGCGGTTGCAACAAATGAAGTCAACGCGGCGATGGGTACAATTTGTGCAACACCGACAGCTGGCTCAGCGGGTGTTGTACCAGGTACATTATTTGCAGTGAAAAATAAGCTAAATCCAACACGTGAACAAATGATTCGTTATTTGTTTACATCGGGTGCTTTTGGTTTCGTTGTAGCCAATAATGCTTCTATTTCAGGTGCTGAAGGTGGCTGTCAGGCAGAGGTTGGTTCAGCCGCAGGTATGGCTTCTGCAGCTATTGTGGAGATGGCAGGTGGTACACCGCAGCAATGTGCAGAAGGTTTCGCTATTACACTCAAAAATATGCTAGGGCTCGTATGTGATCCAGTAGCAGGATTGGTAGAAGTACCCTGTGTGAAGCGTAATGCGATGGGAGCTGCAAACTCACTGGTGGCTGCAGATATGGCACTTGCAGGTGTAACGAGTCGCATCCCTTGTGATGAAGTAATAGGAGCAATGTATCGTATCGGCTTGTCGATGAGTCCGAATTTAAAAGAAACGGCGCGTGGTGGTCTAGCAGCAACACCAACAGGGAAGGCACTCGCGGCGAAGATATTCGGAGGAGCTGTCGTGCAAGGTGACTGAATTAATCAGTCCCGTCTCTGATTTAAAGGGAGTCGGGAAAGAAACAGCAGCGCATCTAGAAGCATTAGGCATCGAGACACTATCCGATTTATTGTGGACATTTCCACATCGACACGAGGATTTTCGTTTAAAAGATCTAGCACAGACGCCACATAATGAGCGGGTCACTGTTGAATGTAAAGTGGAACGTGAGCCGACTGTGCTGTTCTTAGGACGAAATAAATCCCGTTTGCAAGTGACTGTGCTAGCAGGACGTCATTTAGTGAAAGTTGTATTTTTTAACCAAAACTATTTAAAACAAAAGCTTGTACCAGGTTCTATGATTACCGTAACTGGGAAATGGGATCGAGGAAGACAAGTTATTAATGGAACGACTGTAACTTTTGGTCCAAAAACCGATCAAGTAGATTTTGAACCCGTGTATAGCCTTAAAGGTTTGATACCGCAAAAACGTTTTCGTAAATATATGCGACAGGTACTTGATGACTTTGCCGTAGAATTACCAGATGCGATACCAGAACATTTACAAGCATCGTATAAGCTTGTATCAATGCGGGACGGGCTTGAGGGTATTCATTTTCCGGTGGATGCACAACATGCAAAGCAGGCAAGAAGACGCTTTGCTTACGAGGAATTATTAAACTTTCAGCTACGTATCCAAGCATTACGCAAAATACGAAAAGATAGTGAGCATGGTACGGTGGTGCAATTTGATTTGCAAAAGGTGCGTGAATTTATTGATTCATTACCGTATGAATTAACAGGGGCGCAAAAACGGGTCGTTAATGAGATTTGCAAAGATTTAAAAGAACCACATCGTATGAACCGCTTGCTTCAAGGAGATGTTGGCTCAGGAAAGACAGTTGTTGCGGCTATATGTTTATATGCAGCTGTCACTGCAGGCTTTCAAGGGGCGTTAATGGCACCAACTGAAATTTTAGCTGAACAACATGCGGAAAATTTAATCGCGTGGTTCGAGCCATTTGGTATACGTATAGCTTTGTTATCAGGCTCGACAAAAACGAAAGCGCGCCGCTTGCTTTTGGAAGCGCTGGAAAAAGGCGAAATAGATATTGTCATCGGTACGCACGCACTTATTCAGCCAGATGTGATTTTTCGAAATCTAGGCTTTGTGATAACCGATGAACAGCATCGTTTTGGGGTTGAGCAACGTAGGATATTACGTGATAAAGGTGAAAATCCTGATGTGCTCTTTATGACAGCAACGCCAATACCGCGAACACTTGCCATTACGGCATTTGGTGAAATGGATGTGTCGATGATTGATGAAATGCCAGCGGGGCGTAAGCAAATTGAAACACATTGGATGAAAAAGGAACAACTTAGTTCTGTCTTATCTAAATTAGAGTTGGAGCTGGCAGCAGGGAGACAAGCGTATGCCATTTGTCCGCTTATTGAAGAGTCAGACAAGCTTGACGTGCAAAATGCGGTTGATATATATGAGCAGCTTGCAGTGCATTTTAATGGACGCCATAAAGTGGGGTTGATGCACGGTCGTTTGCCGGCGGATGAAAAAGATGAGGTAATGCGTGCATTTAGTGAAGGTGACATTCAAGTGCTTGTCTCTACTACGGTCGTAGAAGTTGGTGTCAACGTACCGAATGCAACGTTTATGGTTGTTTACGACGCTGAGCGTTTCGGCTTAGCGCAATTGCATCAGCTACGTGGCCGTGTTGGTCGTGGCGAACATCAGTCGTATTGTGTACTTATTGCCGATCCAAAATCAGATGAAGGTAAAGAGCGAATGCAGTCGATGACAGAAACAAATGATGGCTTTCGACTAGCTGAAAAAGATTTGGAGCTACGGGGACCGGGTGACTTCTTTGGGCGCAAACAAAGTGGCTTGCCTGATTTTAAAGTGGCAGATTTAGTGCATGACTATAGAACGCTTGAAACTGCACGGAAAGATGCAACTGACATGATTGAAAGTGATGCGTTTTGGCATGATGAGGCTTATAAATATTTGCGCCAAATGTTAGAAACGTCAGGTGTCTTACTAGGTGAACGCTTTGATTAAGAGGGATGCAAGCACTGTTTTTGAAAACAGGTCTTGCATTCTTTTTTTATACTCTATATACTGATATTAGTACCAAGTGCTAATAACAACTAAAAAGGTGGCGAATGACGTTGAGACGAACGAAAAAAGAGCGACAGCGATTACTATCTGAAACGATTGCGGAAAATCCATTCGTCACAGATGAACAGCTAGCATCAGAGTTTCAGGTAAGTGTCCAAACGATTCGTTTAGATCGTATGGAATTAGCAATTCCTGAATTGCGTGAACGAATTAAAGATGTGGCTTCGAAAACCTATGAAAATGAAGTGAAATCTTTGCCGATTGATGAAGTAATCGGTGAAATTATTGATATTGAATTAGATAGTCGTGCATTATCTATTTTTGACGTAAAAGAAGAACATGTTTTTCAGCGCAATGGCATCGCGCGCGGACATCATTTATTTGCACAGGCAAACTCATTAGCGGTAGCGGTTATTGATGATGAACTGGCCTTAACAGTGCACTCCAATATTACATTTGTGAAACCTGTGAAAGCCGGAGATCGTGTTATTACGAAGGCTGTCGTTATCGGAAGAGATGATGGACATCATCGTACGAAAGTGGAGGTACTATCTACTGTTAACGGTGAAACAGTCTTTGTTGGCGAATTTGATATGTACCGCACGAAAGGTAAAGGTGAACAATCATGAAATTAGCGCTTGATGGAATGGGTGGCGACAACGCACCAAAATCAGTTGTGGAAGGTGCTTTATTGGCATTAAATCAAATTCCAAATTTGGAAATTCAATTATATGGACAGCAAGAGAAGCTTGAGCCATTTTTAAAAATGCATGATCGACTAACGATTGTTCATTGTGAAGAAGTGGTAGAAGGTACTGACGATCCGGCACGTGCTGTTCGACGTAAAAAGGACTCATCAATGGCGCGAATGATGGATGCAGTGGAGGAAGGTAAGGCTGATGCATGTCTATCGGCTGGCAATACGGGTGCATTAATGGCAGGTGGTTTATTTAAAGTTGGTCGTATTGAAGGAATCGCACGTCCAGCTTTAGCAACGACATTACCAACACTTGATGGCAAAGGATTTTTAATGCTTGATTTAGGGGCGAATGCGGATGCACGACCTGAACATTTATTGCAATATGCAATAATGGGCGATATTTACGCTAAAAAGGTTGGGGGACTTCAAAAGCCACGTATTGGACTTTTAAATATCGGTACAGAAGATAAAAAAGGCAATGATTTAACGAAGGCGGCTTTCGAATTACTAAAAGAAGCCGAATTGAACTTTATCGGTAACGTAGAAGCGCGTGATTTACTTGAAGGGGTTGCGGATGTTGTTGTGACAGACGGTTTTACGGGTAATATGGTGTTGAAATCGATTGAAGGAACAGCTGGCGCGTTATTTACGATGTTGAAAGAGGCGTTTATGTCTTCTACAAAAACAAAAATTTCAGCGGCACTTATGAAAAATAATTTACGTGACTTAAAAAATAAAATGGATTACACAGAGTATGGTGGAGCAGGGTTATTTGGCCTGCAAGCACCTGTTATTAAGGCTCATGGCTCATCAAATGGCAAAGCAATCTTTAGTGCGATTCGCCAAGCTAATACGATGGTAGAGCATACAGTCATACCAACGATTACTGACACAGTGCGTCGCATAGAAATTGACTAACAAAGGGGATTCATGACAAATGACGAAAATTGCATTTATTTTTCCTGGCCAAGGCTCACAAGCAGTTGGGATGGGGCAAGAATTTGTAGAAAACGCGGCAGAGAGCAAAGCATTTTATGAAAATGCAGACAAGGCTTTAGGATTTGCACTATCAAAGTTAATGTTAGAGGGACCAGCAGAGGAATTGACGTTGACATACAATGCACAGCCGGCGCTATTAACGACAGGTGTAATGGTAGCAGAGAAATTGCGTGCAGCTGGCGTTACGCCTGATTTCGCAGCTGGTCATTCCCTTGGCGAATATAGTGCATTAGTTATTGCAGGTGTGCTGTCTTTCGATGATGCCATATCTGTTGTACACAAACGCGGTTTATATATGAACGAAGCAGTACCGGCAGGGCAAGGTGCAATGGCGGCTATTCTTGGAATGGAATTGAATGCATTACATGATGTAACTGAACAGGTAACAGCTACGGGAGATGCTGTCCAGGTAGCCAATGTTAACTGTCCAGGTCAAATTGTCATTTCTGGTACAAAGGAAGGCGTTGAAAAAGCATCTGTAGCAGCAAAAGAAGCGGGTGCAAAACGTGCGATTCCATTAGTAGTAAGTGGTCCATTCCATTCAGAATTAATGCGACCATCTTCTGAAAAATTACGTGTAACATTAGATGATATTGCTTTATCCGCGCCACAAATCCCGGTAATAGGCAACGTTATGGCGAATGAATTACAGGATGTTTCTGCGATTCAACATGAATTAGTGGAACAAGTATACAGTGCTGTACAGTGGGAAGCTTCTGTTCGTGAAATGATTGCTAAGGGCGTTGAGGTATTTATCGAATGTGGACCGGGCAAAGTTTTAAGTGGCTTAGTGAAGAAAATAGATCGATCTGTGGCAACGTATTGTGTGTATGATGAAGCATCATTAGAAGCACTATTAGAAGCGTCAAAGGAGTGGACTATCAATGCATAAATTAAATGGTAAGGTAGCGGTTGTAACGGGTGCTTCACGAGGGATAGGACGTGCGATTGCGTTGAAGCTTGCTGAAGAGGGAGCTAAAATTGTAGTCAATTATAGTGGCTCGCAGGTAAAAGCTGAGGAAGTTGTTACTTTAATTCAAGCGAATGGTGGTGAGGCGATTGCAGTACAAGCAAGCGTCTCAAAATCTGAAGAAGTTACGGCGTTAATGGATGCGGCAGTCAAAACATTTGGCTCACTTGATATTTTAGTCAATAATGCGGGTATTACACGTGATAATTTATTGATGCGTATGAAAGAAGACGAATGGGATGATGTTTTAGACACGAATCTAAAGGGTGTTTTCCTTTGTACAAAAGCGGTAACGCGTCAAATGATGAAGCAACGGACAGGACGTATTATTAATATTTCGTCGATAGTTGGTGTGGCAGGCAATGCTGGGCAGGCCAATTATGTTGCTGCCAAAGCAGGTGTTATTGGTTTGACAAAAACAACTGCTAAGGAATTGGCGTCTCGTAATATTTTAGTTAATGCTATTGCACCAGGCTTTATTGAAACAGAAATGACAGATCAGCTACCAGAAGAATTAAAACAAGGCATGCTTACACAAATTCCGTTAGCGAAGCTTGGTCAGCCAGAAGATATTGCTAAAGCAGTTGTTTTTCTAGCTTCAGACGATGCTAACTATATGACTGGTCAGACGTTACATATAGACGGCGGCATGGTGATGTAATAATATGTAATGGGCATAGAAATTGATTTTTTGTATAATCATGTGAGGGGAGGTGAAAGATTTGACTACTGTATTAGAACGAGTAACAAAAGTAATCGTGGACCGTTTAGGTGTAGAAGAAAGCGAAGTAACACTTGAAGCTTCTTTCCGTGATGATTTAGGTGCTGACTCATTAGACGTAGTTGAGCTTGTTATGGAGCTTGAAGATGAATTCGATATGGAAATTTCTGATGAAGATGCTGAAAAAATCTCAACGGTTGGTACTGCAATTTCATACATCGAAAGTAAAATAAGCTAATTTTGTTTTAACTTTATTCAGCAGCAGTCGTTCACCTTGATGGGTGCAGAAATGAATGCATATTCAGTTTAATCAATAAGCAGTCAACGTTAGCTGAATAAAGTTAAAGCCTTTGGCAGATGTCGCAGATTTTGAATTGCAAGCACAGTTCAAAATCTGTTTGCCAATACGGCAAGGTGTATTTGAAAGGGTACGTAATGGTTCGTTTATCGAACGCAGAACGTGCCTTTTTTCATTTTCTAAATCAATTTGTGAAAAAATTTCCAAAACATTGCATTTTGGTGGAAATACTTTTGCATAAACGCCTTGAAAAAGGTACACTAATACGGTAGAAACTATTAGGAAGGCAGATTGTTCAATGGCTATGAAAAGAAAAGGAATTATGCAGAAATCAGGCGTACTTCCTGAGAAAGTACGCAATCAATTCGAGCTGTTACAGCATGAATTGAATATCACATTTTTAAATAAAAATTTATTGTATCAAGCATTCACACATTCATCTTATGTGAATGAGCATCGCCGTAAATTGTTTACGGATAATGAGCGTCTAGAATTTTTAGGTGACGCTGTACTTGAACTATCTGTTTCTAAATACCTCTTTGAGAAATACCCACATATGAGCGAAGGCGAATTAACGAAACTGCGTGCGTCAATTGTTTGTGAGCCGTCACTTGTTATTTTTGCAAATGAATTAGGCTTTGGTCGCTTTGTGTTACTTGGAAAAGGTGAGGAATTAACAGGTGGTCGGGAACGTCCAGCGCTACTTGCAGATGTATTTGAATCATTTGTAGGTGCCCTATATCTAGATCAGGACTTACAAACGGTCGTGACATTTTTAGAACGAGTCGTGTTCCCAAAGGTAGAAATCGGTGCTTTTTCGCATGTGATGGATTTCAAGAGTCAGTTACAAGAAATGGTGCAACAAACGAATAATGGCCTTCTACATTACGAAATTATCGATGAGAAGGGTCCTGCCCATAATCGTACATTTGTATCGAGCGTGTTACTAAATGGACAAGAGCTTGGTATTGGTCGAGGAAAATCAAAAAAAGAAGCCGAGCAGCAAGCTGCACAATGTGCTATGCATGCTATGCGTGCGCAGTCTGCTAAAGAGGAGGCTTAATATGTTCCTAAAACGACTGGAAGTGATTGGCTTTAAATCTTTTGCGGAGCGCATTGGTATTGATTTTGTACCAGGTGTTACTGCTGTTGTCGGACCAAATGGCAGCGGAAAAAGTAATGTGACCGATGCTATTCGTTGGGTACTCGGAGAGCAATCGGCAAAGTCGTTACGTGGAGCAAAAATGGAAGATGTTATTTTTGCTGGGAGTGACTCTCGAAAGCCACTGAACTTTGCAGAGGTAACGTTGATTTTAGATAATACTGATGAGCAAATCGCTTTTCCATATACAGAAGTAAGTGTAACAAGACGCGTATACCGTTCAGGTGATAGTGAATATTTACTAAATAACCAGCAGTGTCGCCTGAAGGATATTACGGACTTGTTTATGGACTCGGGTCTTGGTAAAGAAGCTTTTTCGATTATTTCACAAGGCCGTGTCGATGAAATATTAAATAGCAGACCTGATGACCGCCGATCAATTTTTGAAGAGGCGGCAGGCGTATTAAAGTATAAATTACGCAAGAAAAAAGCGGAGCATAAGCTTGTAGAAACAGATGAAAACTTATACCGCGTATTAGATATTTTGCATGAGTTAGATGGTCGGCTAGAACCTTTAGCTATTCAGGCTTCTAGCGCAAAAGACTATGTGCAAATGTCAACAGAGTTAAAGGATTTTGATATTGCGATTCTTGTGCACGATTTAAAAAGTTGTGCACAATCTTTGCATGCTCTGAAGGAAGAATTTACACAACTATCTGAAACAGAACAATCGCAAGCGAAGAATATTTTGGCTCTAGAGACAAAGTCAACTGAGATTCGTAAGCATTTGAAAGAACTAGATGACTTATTAGACGCCTGTCAATCCGATCTTGTTGATGCGACAATGGAAGTGGAGCGTTGGGATGGTCGTAAAGCCTTGATGGCAGAAAAGCGTCAAAACACTTCTAACCAGCTATTACAGTTAAATACATCTTTACAGGAAGCGAAGGGTGAAGTGGAGACGCTGACTGTTCAAGAACTTGATAAGAAAGAGCTATTTACTGAAAAACAGCAAGAAGTATCAGCGCTGAAGCACATCATTAAGCAATTAGAGCAATCGTTAAATCGTTCTGTCACAGAAATAGAGCAAGAAATTGAAGAGCAAAAAAATCGTTATATCGATTCGTTAAACGAAGAAGCAACTGTAAAAAATGAATTGAAAAATATTGACCAACAATTAGCTCAACAAAAAGCAATGGCTGCACGTATGACAGACCAAACCGATGAGTTTGGTCTGGAGCTTGCACAGATTGTAGGCGAAAAAGAAACGCTTACTGTAGCGCATACTGCTACCACGAACGAGTTACAGCATAAGTTAGAGAAGTTCGAAACACTGCAGATACAGCTAAAGCAAGTAAATACATCCTTTAACGACAAACAAGAAATGCTTTATAAAGCGTACCAACATCAGCAACAATTGAAAGCTAGAAAAGATACGCTAGCCGAGCTAGAATCTGATTTCTCAGGATTCTTTCACGGGGTAAAAGAAGTATTGTTAGCGCGTGATAAGGGTGAGTTGCAAGGAATTGAAGGTGCAGTTGCTGAATTAGTACAGGTCAATAGTAAGTATTCACAGGCTATTGAAACGGCATTAGGTGCTGCCTCCCAGCATATTGTGACAACGAATGAGCATCATGCACAGCAGGCCATTCATTGGTTAAAACAAAAAAGAGCTGGTCGTGCGACATTCTTACCGAAAACCGTGATGAAGTCACGTAAAATCAATCTGTCCGCTATACAGCTCGCTACTGAGCACCCGGCTTTTGTACAAATGGCGGATGCACTCGTTACATTTGATGAAGAGAATCGTTCAATTGTCGAAAACCTGCTAGGTAATGTAATAGTCGCAGCGAATTTAGAAGGAGCTAGCCAAATTGGCCGTTTATGTGGTTTTCGATATCGTGTAGTAACTCTAGAAGGCGATATTGTCAATGCGGGCGGTTCGTTAACAGGTGGTGCAGCGAAGCAACAATCTTCGCTCTTTACTAGAAAAGCGGAATTAGATGGCTTAATTGCAAAGTTAGAAGCATTAGAAACGTCAATTTATAGTGCTGAACAGGCTGTGGCAGTTGAAAAAGAGAGCCTTGCGACATTGCGTGAAACTGTTGAGAAACTGAAACTAGATGGCGAGCAATTGCGTAAAGAGGAAATGCAACAGGCGAGTCGTATTCGAGAATTAGAGGTTGTTGAAAAAAGCTTATCTGCACGAGTTTCTTTTGCATCGAATGAAACACAGGATGTTAAAACACGAGAAGAAGGACTACTTGCACAAAAAGAAGTCGCAACAGCACGGTTAGCAACTCTTGCAACTGAACTATTAGCGATTAATGAAACTGTTGAACAGCTAGGTAAGGTGAAGTTACAAAGCGAAACAGAAAAAGATGTTCTTCGCGAACAATCGGCAGAGAAACGCTCGCAATTAGCGGTGATACAGGAGCAAATGTCACAAGTACAAATAGCGACCGCAGAGCTTGCTATACAATTAAACAAAGCTCGTCAAAAAGTCGACAATATTTCTCAGGAAATAATCTGGCTTCAATCGGATGAATCGACAAAACTACTAAGTGATGAAGAAGTGGATGAGCAGGTTGCTTCTTGGAAATCGAGACGTGAATCGTTACAGATTACGATTTCACAGAAAAAAGAAGAAAAAACTGCGCAACAACAAGAACTTACATCATTGGAAGCACAGCTGAAGGAAATGCAACGTATACATAAAGGCTACCTTGAAGCAATACGTGCGAATGAATTAAAGCGTAATCGCGTAGAATTTGAAATGAATAATTTCAATGAACAGCTCGAAGAAAATTATCAGCTAACGTTTGAAGAAGCGATGCATGAAGCTCTTACGATTGAAGATGAAGAGCATATGCGTCGTCGCGTTAAGCTGTTGAAAAAATCAATTGAAGAACTAGGTCCTGTTAACTTAAGTTCTATTGAGGAATATGATCGTGTACTAGAACGTCATTCATTTTTAACTGAGCAACGTGAGGATTTACTGGCGGCACAGGAAACTTTACATGAAGCTATAAAGGAAATGGATGAGGAAATGACCCTACGCTTTAGTGATACATTTTATGCGATTCGGGAGCAATTCAAACTAGTATTCCGTGAACTATTTGGTGGAGGTCAGGCGGATTTAGCGTTACTTGAGCCAGACAATATGCTTGAAACCGGTATTGAAATTGTTGCACAACCACCTGGAAAGAAATTACAAAATTTAAGCCTTCTTTCTGGTGGTGAGCGAGCACTGACGGCAATTGCTTTATTGTTCTCGATTTTAAATATCCGCCCAGTGCCATTCTGTATTCTAGATGAAGTAGAGGCAGCATTAGATGAGGCCAATGTTGTTCGATATAGCGAATACTTGAAGAAATTTAGCCTTGATACACAATTCATTGTTATTACTCATCGTAAAGGTACAATGGAAGGGGCTGATGTACTGTATGGTATTACAATGCAGGAATCGGGCGTATCAAAACTTGTTTCAGTAAAATTAGAAGATGAACCCGTACTTGCGGAGCAAAGGAGCGAACAAGCATGAGTTTTTTTAAACGATTAAAAGATAAGTTGATGGGCAATCCATCTGAAGAAGAAGAAAAAGTAGTGGATGTCAACGAAGAAGAGTCTACCGCACAGCAGCAAGTTGACCTAACAGAACCTGCTCAATTAGAAACGACTGTAGAAGGAGTCGTTGAAGCGAAGGTAGAGGACGTACCAGTAAGTGAGCAACCTCTCATAGTGGAGACACCGGCTGTAGTTGAAGAGCTAAATGAAGAAGAAGTGCAGGAAATTGCTCTTGTAGAGGAGCAACCTGTCGAAGATACCGATATAGAGAAAAAACCATCAGCCTGGTCCATTACTCAAAAATTTAAGGCTGGTCTTGAAAAAACGCGTAATTCATTTACTTCAAAAGTGAATGATTTAGTTGCCCGTTACAGAAAAGTGGATGAAGATTTCTTTGAGGAATTAGAAGATCTATTATTGCAAGCGGATGTCGGCTTCGAAACTGTGATGGAACTGATGGATAAATTACGCTATGAAGTGCAACGAAAAAATATTAAAGATACAAATGGCATTCAAGCAATTATTTCCGAAAAGCTTGTGGAAATCTATGAGCAAGGCGAAGAAGATTTAATTGACCTCAACATACAGCCTAAGGGTGAACTAACCGTTATTTTATTTGTCGGCGTGAACGGCGTAGGGAAAACGACAACGATTGGTAAACTTGCCCATCGCTTAAAAACACAAGGTAAGAACGTCGTATTAGCTGCGGGAGACACTTTCCGTGCTGGCGCAATTGATCAATTACAAGTCTGGGGAGACCGCGTTGGTTGTGAAGTTATTAAACAATCTGAGGGATCGGATCCTGCGGCAGTGATGTATGATGCAATTCGCGCGGCGAAAAATCGTAATGCTGACGTGTTAATTTGTGATACAGCAGGTCGTTTGCAAAATAAAGTGAATTTAATGAATGAACTTGAAAAAGTACATCGCGTAATTTCACGTGAAGTACCAAATGCACCGCATGAAGTATTACTAGCGCTAGATGCGACAACTGGTCAAAATGCTCTTGTTCAGGCGCAAACGTTTAAAGAAGCAACAAATGTGACAGGTATTGTTTTAACCAAACTTGATGGTACGGCTAAAGGTGGTATTGTACTAGCCATTCGTAATAAATTACACATTCCGGTGAAATTTGTTGGTCTGGGTGAAAAGATGGATGATTTACAGCCATTTGATGCAGAACGCTATGTATATGGATTATTTGCTGATGGTTTAGATAAGGAATTACAAAATAACGAGGATTAATGTTTATAGCGAAGCGACAGTGGTAAAATGCTTGCTCAGAGAAAGTAGCACAATGGTCAGTTTGTTGTGCTGTACTTGCCATCCAAACGAATTATGCGGCGACGTAATGGATTGATGATACGCTCGTCTGTGAAAAGGCGAATCACATTGTTTAAAAGGGAAATACTAGCTAAAGGTGGAAAACGCCTGGTATCGGCTATATAGGGCTTTTAGACAAGGAGATTACCTTGACACAGATGGGCGCTTTTCGTTATGATACAAATGACTAACAACAGGGGGAGAAATATTCGATGCTACTTGAAAAAACAACACGCATGAACTTTCTCTTCGACTTTTATCAAGCATTATTAACAGATAAGCAAAGAAGTTATATGGAACTTTATTATTTAGACGATCACTCGCTTGGAGAAATCGCTGAATCATATGGAGTTTCACGCCAAGCTGTTTATGATAATATTCGTCGAACAGAAGCGATGCTTGAAGAATATGAAGAAAAACTATGTTTACTTGAAAAATTTAAGCAACGCACACAAATGCTAGCGCAGCTAACAGCAGGGATTACGGAAAAAAGTATGACAGCTGAGCAACAGTTAACGCTTATTGAACAATTGAAAGAATGGGATTAGGAGGCGAAAGCAGTGGCTTTTGAAGGATTAGCGGAACGACTCCAAGGGACGATCCAAAAGATTAAAGGTAAAGGGAAAGTATCGGAGCAAGACGTCAAAGAAATGATGCGTGAAGTCCGATTTGCTTTAATCGAGGCGGACGTTAACTTAAAAGTAGTAAAAGAATTTGTTAAAAAAGTAAGTGAACGTGCTGTCGGCGTGGACGTTATGCAAAGCTTAACTCCGGGTCAACAGGTTATTAAGATTGTTCAAGACGAATTAACGCAACTAATGGGTGGCGAACAAAGCCCGATTAAATTTAATACCAAGCCACCAACTGTTATTATGATGGTCGGCCTACAAGGTGCAGGTAAAACGACGACTTCTGGAAAATTAGCGAATGTGTTACGTAAGAAATACAATCGTAAACCATTATTAGTTGCGGCTGACGTTTATCGTCCTGCGGCGGTGCAACAATTACAAACATTAGGTAAGCAATTATCGCTTCCTGTATTTGCATTAGGCACTGATGTATCTCCTGTAGAAATCGCTCGTCAAGCAATAGAACTGGCAAAAGAAGAGCATCATGATGTTGTTATTATTGATACAGCAGGTCGTTTGCATATCGATGAAGATTTAATGCAAGAATTAAAAGATATTCGTGCGTTAAAAGAACCAGACGAAGTGTTCCTTGTTGTGGATGCTATGACAGGTCAAGATGCAGTAAATGTTGCGGAAAGCTTTAATGAGGCTGTTGGCATAACAGGCGTTGTTTTAACGAAGCTTGATGGGGATACACGTGGTGGTGCGGCATTATCAATTCGTTCAGTGACACAGAAACCGATTAAGTTCGTCGGTATGGGTGAAAAGATGGATGCACTTGAGCCGTTCCACCCAGAGCGTATGGCGTCTCGTATTTTAGGTATGGGTGATGTTTTATCACTTATTGAAAAAGCGCAAGCAAATGTTGATGAAGCAAAAGCAAAAGAACTAGAGGAAAAGTTCAAAACACAAAGCTTCACTTTAGATGATTTTGTTGAGCAGTTGCAACAAGTGAAGAAAATGGGCCCACTGGATGAAATTTTAAAAATGTTACCAGGCGCAAACAAAATCAAAGGCTTAGATAATGTTAAAGTTGATGATAAGCAAATGGGTCACGTTGAAGCAATTATTTACTCGATGACGCCTGCTGAAAAAACGAATCCAGAAATCATTAATGGTAGTCGTAAAAAACGAATTGCTCAAGGGTCTGGTACGTCGATTCAAGAGGTCAATCGTCTGTTGAAACAGTTCGATGAAATGAAAAAAATGATGAAGCAAATGACTGGTATGGCAACAGGTAAAGGTAAGAAAAAAATGAAATTACCAGGCTTTGATTCATTATTTAAGTAATATTTTTTAGGTGTTAAGAAAAAACACTTTACAAACATCACAAACATTGATAATATACTATCTTGTGTGAAACTTATTCGGAGGTGCTATTAAAATGGCAGTTAAAATTCGCTTAAAACGTATGGGAGCTAAAAAATCTCCTTTCTATCGTATCGTAGTTGCAGATGCTCGTTCACCACGTGACGGTCGTCAAATCGAAACAGTTGGTACTTACAACCCACTAACTCAACCAGCTACTGTAAACATTGATGAAGAGAAAGCTCTTAAATGGTTAACTGACGGTGCAAAACCATCAGATACAGTGCGTAACCTGTTCTCAGAACAAGGTATCATGGAGAAATTCCATAACCAAAAATTCAGTAAATAATCGGGGGAGACGTCTTTGAAGCAGCTGATTGAAGCAATCGTTTTACCGTTAGTCGATTATCCAGAAGAAGTCCGTATTGAGACGGACGAAAATGCAAATCGAATTGTTTATAAACTTTTTGTTCATCCAGAGGATCGAGGGAAAGTCATAGGCAAACAGGGGCGGGTTGCTAAAGCGATTCGTACAATTGTTTATTCAGCGGCAGGTAGTCACCATCAAAAAAAGACTTACGTCGATATATTGGATTGAATAGAAAAGATTTTCAC
Organism: Lysinibacillus sphaericus OT4b.31; assembly: GCF_000392615.1. Classification (GTDB taxonomy): domain Bacteria; phylum Bacillota; class Bacilli; order Bacillales_A; family Planococcaceae; genus Lysinibacillus; species Lysinibacillus sphaericus_B. Next base: position 1,588,735 of record NZ_KB933398.1, read on the forward strand.
GCTCGTTTACACGAGGGATAGTAGCTCCGCATCCAATGTGGTATTATCCCAATGTCCGGCATCGTGTCGGCCTCAAGCTTGGAGAATCCTGACAACCGTGCTTCTATGTGTTGAAAGGACTCAAAGTGACTTTGAGCGTGTTGTGTGAAAATCTGAACAAAGGAGGAGGGAGCTTGCTGGTTCCTTCCTTTTTTATATAGTACGGATAGCAAAAAGATTGCATAGAGGTGAAATTGGATGGAATGGTTTAATGTAGGCCGTATCGTCAATACGCACGGTATTCGCGGTGAGGTACGTATATTATCGACATCAGATTTTGAAGAGGAACGCTTTGTAGTGGGTAATAAACTTGCGGCGTTCAAAAAAGACGATAAAAAGCCAACGTGGGTAACAATTCAATCAGTACGCCGCCATAAAAATTTTATCTTGCTAACATTTGAAGGCATGAACAACATCAACTTGGTAGAGCCTTTTAAAGAAGGTATGCTAAAAGTTACCAAAGATCAAATGGCAGATGATTTATTAAAAGAAAATGAATATTTCTTCCATGAAATTATTGGCTGTGCGGTTGTATCTGAAGAAGGTGAAATGATTGGAGAAGTGAAGGATATTCTCCAAACAGGCGCAAACGATGTATGGGTTGTAAAAGATGCTAAAAAAGAGCATTACATTCCATACATCGAAGACATCGTAAAAGATATTGATGTGAAAGAAAAGAAAATCGTTATACACGTGATGGAAGGCTTGCTATGATGAATGTTCATGTATTAAGCCTATTTCCAGATATGTTTACAGGTGTGTTTGGTGCCTCGATTTTAAAAAAGGCACAGGAAAAAGGTGCTGTACAGTTAGAAGTAACAGATATCCGTGTATATTCAGGCAATAAGCACAATCAGGTGGACGATTATCCATATGGTGGTGGCGCGGGGATGGTGTTAAAGCCAGAACCGATGTTTAGCGCTGTAGAGGCAATAACAGCGGGAAAAAAGCCACGTATCATTTTGATGTGCCCACAGGGTGAACGCTTTACACAAAAAAAGGCAGAAGAGCTAGCTCAAGAAGAAGAATTAGTTTTTTTATGCGGACATTATGAAGGCTATGATGAACGTATACGTCAGCATCTTGTGACAGATGAAATCTCAATTGGAGATTTTGTATTAACTGGTGGAGAGTTAGGTGCCATGACAGTTATTGATAGTGTTGTCCGCCTTTTACCTGGCGTCTTAGGACAAGAGGATTCACATATACAAGATTCATTCTCGACGGGACTACTTGAGCATCCGCATTATACACGCCCAGCAGAATTTCGTGGCATGAAAGTGCCTGATGTTTTACTGTCAGGTAATCATGCAAAAATTGAACAATGGCGTGAGGAACAGTCATTAAAAAGAACATTTGAGCGTCGCCCAGATTTATTCGAACAGTATCCATTATCGGACAAGCAGAAAGCGTATCTCGAAAAACTAAAAAATGAACAATAATGATGCTTGCTTGCATGGAGTATTTGTGATAACATCTATTTTGTACTTCTATGTGAAGTACTGAATTACGATGTTCCGCTGTGGCATAGATTGCGTGCAAGAGCATCTGTCTAAGGAGAGAAAACAATGTCAAACATTATTACAGAAATTACAAAAGCTCAGCTTCGCACTGATCTACCAACTTTCCGTCCTGGTGATACTGTTAAGGTACACGTGAAAGTAGTAGAGGGTACTCGTGAACGTATCCAAGTATACGAAGGTGTAGTTATCAAACGTCGTGGTGGCGGTATTAGCGAAACTTTCACAGTTCGTAAAATTTCTTACGGTGTAGGTGTTGAACGTACATTCCCTGTACACACACCAAAAATCGCTAACTTAGAAGTTGTACGTCGTGGTAAAGTACGTCGTGCTAAACTTTACTACCTACGTAACTTACGTGGTAAAGCTGCTCGTATTAAAGAAATTCGATAATTATGACTTAAAAGTGAGGGGCTTGTGTAGCAAGCCCCTTTTCTTTTTGCTTGTCATCTTAAATAGCTATCATCTAAAATGAAGATAGACAAGGGGGCAATTCTCGATGGAAAAACAAGTGAAAGAAAAGAATGAATTATGGGAATGGACAAAGGCGCTTTTAATTGCATTTGCGATTGCAGCAGTTATTCGTTATTTTTTATTTACACCAATTGCAGTAGATGGTGAGTCCATGATGCCAACCCTTGAAGATGGCGACCGTATGATTGTCAACAAAATCGGTTACAAAATTGGCGAACCTAAACGCTTTGATATCGTTGTGTTCCATGCACCGGAGCAAAAAAATTACATTAAACGTGTAATTGGGTTACCGGGCGACACATTGGAATATAAAGATGATCAATTATATATTAATGGTGAAGCTATAGACGAGCCATATTTAGATGCTTATAAAGCAGAAATTACAGAAGGTACGTTAACAGAAGATTTTACGTTAAAGGACATCGATGTTTCGCTTGATGTAATTCCAGAAGGCTATGTTTTTGTTATGGGCGATAACCGTCGTTATAGTAAGGATAGCCGGCATATTGGCATCGTCGAACAGAAAGAAATTATTGGCAATACAAGCCTTATTTTCTGGCCATTTAACGATATTAAAATTGTAAAATAGTGTATGAAAGGGAGAGGCTAACACTCCCTTTTTCTTAACGTATAAAGAAGAATTAGTTTCTTAACAATGTCTCGCATTCTCGCTGCACGCTGAGATCACTTTGACTCCAAAGTTTTGCTTCGGGCTCTCCAATGCTTGTCGCGTGCGAAAAGGCGGGAATGCGCTTTTTTATTAGGAGGTATTGCAATGACCATACAATGGTTCCCTGGGCATATGGCAAAGGCCCGACGTGAAGTAACAGAAAAATTAAAACTAGTAGATATAATATTTGAATTAATCGATGCACGTTTACCATTATCTTCACGTAATCCAATGATTGATGAAGTAATTAACCAAAAACCGCGTCTGCTAATATTAAATAAGTCAGATATGGCGGATGAACAGGAAACGCGCAAATGGGTGGAGTACTTTGCGAAACGTGGACACAAAGCAGTGGCCATCAACTCCCTTGAAGGTAAAGGTTTACAGCTTGTAACAAAAGCAGCCCAAGAAATTTTAAAAGAAAAATTTGACCGCATGAAAGCCCGTGGTATGAAGCCAAGAGCCATTCGTGCAATGATTGTAGGTATTCCAAACGTTGGCAAATCAACACTTATTAATCGCTTAGCCAAAAAAAACATTGCGAAAACGGGTAACACGCCCGGTGTGACAAAAGCACAGCAATGGATAAAAGTCGGTAAAGAGCTTGAATTGCTTGATACGCCAGGTATTCTATGGCCAAAATTTGAAGATCAAGAAGTAGGTTATAAGTTGGCGTTAACAGGGGCTATAAAAGATACCATTACAAATATGGAGGATTTGGCCGTATATGGTCTGCGCTTCTTATCGGATCATTATCCAACACGTATGGAAGAGCGATATGGCTTTCAATTTATTCATGAAGATTTAGTTGAAACTTTCGATCATATTGGTAAGCTACGCCGTGTTTTTAGCACAGGGGGCGAAATCGATTATGACCAAGTAGCACAACTTATCGTGCGTGATATTCGTGGCTTACAACTAGGAAAACTAACATTTGACTTTGTTAACGAACAGCTTGACAAGGAAGCAGAGCAGCAATAATACTTGCAAAAAACTGTCATACTCACACAATAAATTGTGAGCGTGACAGTTTTTCTTTTAGGAATGGCACATGTTGCCGATAAATGATATAGAGTGATAAAAGGGAGTAACATATGAAAACTATTAAAGAGATTACTACAGCATTGAAAACGGCCGAGGACTGGCACGAATGGATGACTGAGATTGCAACCGATGAACGTGCAGGTGTGCAAAAGGCTTGGCTAAGTTGGAAAAAGTGTCAGCACAAAAAACAACAGCTATTACTGGCACATCAAGCAAAAATAGACTTCGATCAAAGTTATGGCGAGGCAGATGCTTTGATTGCTGGTGTTGATGAGGCAGGGCGTGGGCCGCTAGCAGGGCCAGTTGTAACAGCAGCCGTTATTTTGCCAAAAGACTGTGAAGAACTTGTTGGTTTAAATGATTCAAAACAGTTATCGAAGGATAAACGCAATGCCTTTGCAGCACTTGTGAAAAAGCATGCTATCAGTTACTCTATTCATTTTCAATCAACGGAAAAAATTGATGCTTTAAATATTTATGAAGCTACAAAACAATCCATGAAGACGAGTGTGGAAACGTTGTCTGTAAAGCCAAATTATGTACTTGTTGATGCGATGACATTACCGATTGCTATTCCACAAGATGCCATTATTAAAGGAGATGCAAAAAGCCTAGCAATTGCAGCAGCCTCCATTTTAGCGAAAACTGCACGAGATGAGTATATGGAACTATTGGACAAGGAATTTCCTATGTACGGCTTTGCGCAACATGCAGGATATGGAACGAAGCAACATCTAGAAGCGCTTGTAACATACGGACCGACGATACATCATCGCAAGTCGTTTGAACCCATAAAATCAATGTAAGAAAGGAGTATCAATATGACAGCCACATCATTTAATCCGATACAAATGCAACAAACTGCATTAACGCCAGCTAACCAGCCCCTAGCATTAAAGCAAGGGCAAGTGTTTCATGGCACCATTAAACAACTATTCCCAGATCAAATGGCAGAGATACAAGTGGGCAACCAGAAACTAATTGCAAAACTTGAAGTACCTCTTAAAGCTGGTGATGCTCATTTCTTTCAAGTGACAGGTACAAGCTCTCAAACAGAGCTGAAGGTTGTCACAGGTCCCATGGCACAAACAACCTCTCCGACACAACAGATGAATCAGTTACTTGAATCGATGAATTTACCTAAAACAACTGAAATGCAGCAAGTGTTAGCGCATTTTATGAAGGCACAAATACCGATTTCTAAGGAACAACTTATACAAGCAGAGATGTGGCTAAAAGCATTGCCAGAAGGCATATCGAAGGCAGACGCATTACTAGCTTTGCAAAAAATGGTCGAGCTTAAAATGCCCATGACCAATGACATATTTCAAGCACTTGTCAGCGGGCAAAAAACAGCGGGAATGTCGGCTACAATGGATGCCTTTGCACAGTTGTTAGCTAAGGATACAATGTTAGCGGAAAACCTAAAGCAAAATTTAATGCAACAAGTACAAGCAATTGCCAAGCCGTTTGAAGTGGAAACTGGCAGCTTAATGCTTGCAAAATCTATACAAATAGTGAGTAATGATGCTGGCTCAATGAGTGAGCGCTTACAAGCTTTGCATGTTTTGAAAGATGCTGGCGTGCTACCACAGCAAGCGACATTACAAAATTGGTCTACGCTAATGGCAAACAATTCAAAGACACAACCAACTACAATGCATCAGGCAGGGCAGGCTATTCAAGCAATTTTAACAGCAAAGCCTGAAAATACAGCACAGCTCATTGAACAGCTAAAAACATGGACGACAGGCCAAAACTTATTAACGAATGAACAAAAGCAACAACTACATCAAATAATCGACAGATTTAGTCAATTGCCGCCAAGTAAGCAAGCACTTGAAGTTTTTGCAAAACAAATGCAAGAACATCTCATTAAGGCATTTGCCCAAAATACACCAGAACGCTTATTTACTCAAGATTCAAATGGTTTATCATCAAAAGATCAATTATTGTCCCTAGTAAACCGTGAATTAGTCACGCCTACCCAAAACGAAGCATTGATGCGTAATCTAGTGAAGGTTGGAATTGAATCCCCACAACCAATGATTCAGCAAATACTTACACAAGCAGATGCTCATGTACAAAGTTCAATGGATAGTAAAGCGATGGAACATGCACTTAAAACGGTCTTAAAAAGTCTGGGAATTAGCTATGAGGCAGCGCTTGCTAATAAGTCTGCTGATTTACAGTCGATTGCTCATCAATTAAAGCCGCAGCTTCATACATTGTTGCAGGAGGCGCAGGTTACTCCTCAACTGAGGGAAGCGGCAGAAATGTTAATGACACGTATGAATGGTATGCAACTTGCATCCGGTGAAAGTGGACATCAGCATCAACTAGTTATGCAAGTTCCACTTGAATTTTTTGGGAAAAAGATGGATGCAACCCTACAGTGGAACGGACGTATGAAGGATGATGGTAAAATTGATGCCAATTATGCGCGCATTTTATTCTACCTACAAATGGCATCAATGCAAGAGACAGTTATTGATATGCAAGTTCAAAATCGTGTCGTTTCTGTGACGGTATTCAATGAAAATGTTGATATCTCCCCGCTTGCAGAGCCACTAAAAGCGGCGTTAAAAGCAGGATTAGCAGAAAAAGAATATCAGCTATCAGGTGTTTTTATTAAACAATTTGAAAAAGCTAAACTTAAACCTGAAAAAATACTCACTGTAGTAGAACAGCAGGAGGGACATAGCGGGGTGGATTTCCGCATATGAGTGATGAAAAAATTATTCGAAAAGAAGCAATTGCCCTTACTTATCAGAAGGGTAGGTTTGATAGCCCGACGGTAGTGGCAAAAGGAAAAGGGAAAGTTGCGGAAAACATATTAGCACGTGCAAATGAGCATGATGTACCGATTTATGAGGATCCCAACCTTGTGCAATTACTTGGACAATTAGATTTAAATGAGTCGATACCTGAAGAATTATATCAAGCTGTGGCCGAAGTATTTGCATTTATTTATCGTTTAGACCAACAACATGGACAAAATAATAGAAAAAATAAAGTATTCTGATTTTTAGAATTCTCTGTTTTAGTACACAAAACAGAGAAAAACGTCATAATAAACAATAATATCCGAACAAAGGACAAAGTGTAGACTTTATCAGAATCTTTAGTTAGAATAGGTATGTTAGTAAAACAATTTTGTAAATGTTTGATGGGAGGATGTATTATGAATATCCATGAATATCAAGGGAAAGAACTTCTGAGAAAATATGGTGTAGCTGTACCCAACGGAAAAGTAGCTTTTTCCCCTGATGAAGCAGTGAAGGTAGCGAAGGAACTTGGCTCAAACGTTACTGTAGTCAAGGCGCAAATTCATGCGGGTGGACGCGGTAAAGCAGGTGGTGTAAAAATCGCTAAGAACCTTGATGAAGTGCGTACTTACGCAAAGGAATTATTAGGGAAAGTTTTAGTGACACATCAAACAGGTCCAGAAGGCAAAGAAGTAAAACGCTTGTACATTGAAGAGGGTTCTGATATTCAAAAAGAGTATTATCTAAGTCTAGTATTAGACCGCGCTACATCTCGTGTAACGGTGATGGGTTCTGAAGAGGGCGGCATGGATATTGAAGAAGTAGCGGAAGCACACCCAGAAAAAATCTTCAAAGAGGTTGTTGATCCAGTAATTGGCTTAACAAGCTTCCAAGCACGTCGCATGGCGTTTAATATGAATATTCCAGCAAACCTTGTAGGGAAAGCTGTTAAGTTAATGTTAGGCTTATATCAAGCATTTATCGACAAGGATGCTTCAATTGTAGAAATTAATCCACTTGTTGTAACTGGACAAGGGGATGTTATAGCATTAGATGCTAAATTCAACTTCGATGCGAATGCATTGTACCGTCATAAAGATATTGTCGAATTACGCGATTTTGATGAGGAAGATGCAAAAGAAATCGAGGCTTCAAAATATGACCTAAGCTATATTTCGTTGGATGGCAACATCGGCTGTATGGTAAATGGTGCTGGTCTTGCTATGGCGACAATGGATACAATCAGCTACTACGGCGGAAGTCCCGCTAACTTCCTTGATGTAGGGGGCGGCGCAACAGCTGAAAAAGTAACAGAAGCATTCAAAATAATCCTTTCTGATTCACATGTAAAAGGAATTTTTGTCAACATTTTCGGTGGTATTATGAAATGTAACATTATTGCTGAAGGTGTCGTAACAGCAGCAAAAGAAATTGGTTTAGCTGTACCGTTAGTAGTTCGTTTAGAAGGTACGAATGTAGAGCTTGGAAAAGAAATTTTAAACGCATCTGGTTTAAACATCGTAGCAGCGGATTCAATGGCTGACGGTGCACAAAAAATTGTGGAACTAGTAGGCTAAGGAAGGCAGGGAGAACAATGGCTGTATTTATTAACAAAGATACAAAGGTAATTGTACAAGGGATTACAGGCGAAACAGCGCTATTCCATACAAAGCAAATGCTTGACTACGGTACAAAAATCGTAGCAGGCGTAACACCTGGTAAGGGTGGTCTTGAAATAGAGGGTGTTCCTGTATTTAATACAGTGACAGAAGCTGTAGCGGCAACAGGCGCAACAGCATCGGTTATTTACGTACCTGCACCATTTGCAGCGGATGCGATTTTAGAAGCTGTGGACGCTGAACTAGAATTAACAATTTGTATTACAGAGCATATTCCTGTCCTTGATATGGTAAAAGTTAAACGCTATATGGAAGGCAAAAAAACACGCCTAGTAGGTCCAAACTGTCCAGGTGTTATTACAGCTGATGAATGTAAGATTGGTATTATGCCAGGATATATTCATACTAAAGGTCATGTAGGGGTTGTTTCTCGTTCTGGTACATTAACATATGAGGCAGTTCACCAATTAACACAAGCTGGTATTGGTCAAACAACAGCCGTTGGAATTGGAGGAGACCCAGTTAATGGGACAAACTTTATCGATGCACTTGAAGCATTCAACAATGACCCAGAGACATACGCAGTTGTCATGATTGGAGAAATTGGTGGTACAGCTGAAGAAGAAGCAGCTGAATGGATCAAAGCAAATATGACAAAACCTGTCGTTGGCTTTATCGGTGGTCAAACAGCTCCTCCAGGAAAACGAATGGGCCACGCAGGTGCCATTATTTCTGGTGGTAAAGGAACAGCAGCTGAAAAAATTAAGGCAATGAATGCAGCAGGCATTGAAGTTGCGGAAACGCCATCAGTGATTGGTGAAACACTTATTAAAGTAATTAAAGAAAAAGGGCTATACGAAAAGTGTAAAACCCATTAAAATGGAAGATGTAGCACATTGTGGCTACATCTTTTTCTCTGTCTAGGTATTTGCGCTGCCTAGGTCGTAACTTTTTTCGCAGGCGTGTATGCGAGCGGACGCAAATACACTTTTCTACTTTTATTGTGGTGAAATGAAAAATGCGGTCATTTAATTTCTTCTATTAAAAAAGGAGGCTTTTAAATGGTTTTTTCAGTAGATCTACAGAGACTGCTAGCTTTGCATTATATATATCCATTACCACTCCAAAAACTTCAACAGTTATTGTCCCCGGTGGATGTATTAAGTTATTTTGAAGAAGCGCATCCGACTGAGATTGCGAAAGCATTACAAATGCCATTGTCAAAAGCGCAGCGAATGTCTCAAAGTTTTCAGCGCATAATTAGCTTGTCGTTTGAAGAAGCCTATGCACAGGCTAATATTTTCCCCATACCCTTTCATCACCCTTATTATCCAGCGCAATTATTTGAAATACCAAGTCCACCTACTGTATTGTATGTGAAAGGTCAATATTCACTGTTAGCAAGTAATAAACAGGTAGCTATTATAGGCTCTAGAAAGGCTACAGCCTATACAAAGACTGCAATGGACTTAATTGTCCCGCCGCTTGTTGAACACGAATACACGGTCGTGAGTGGGCTTGCACGTGGAGCAGATACAATGGCTCATGAGGCAACAATTAAGGTGGGTGGAAAAACAATTGCTGTGCTGGGACATGGTTTTCATCATGTTTATCCAAAAGAAAACCAAGCTCTTGCTAAAAAAATGGCAGAGTGTCAATTACTTGTCACAGAATATCCACCTTATATAAAACCGGAAAAATGGCACTTTCCCATGCGCAATCGCATAATTAGTGGTCTGTCGCAAGCATTAGTAGTGACAGAAGCGGCACTGAGAAGTGGCACCCTTATTACAACTGAATGCGCATTAGAGCAAGGAAAGGATGTTTTTGTTGTGCCGGGGCCGATTGATGCTGAGCAGTCAAAAGGGACAAATAAGTTAATTTTAGAAGGAGCTATTCCTGTGTGTAACGGCTATCAAATCGTTGAAACACTAGCGCTCTTTTCTAGCAAAAATTGAAAAAAAGTTGCATTATCTTAAAATCTGTTATACATTTTGCAACAGGTAACATAAAAAAATTAGCATTAGACCTCGCTAAGGGGGAGACATAGATGGCGGATTATTTAGTGATTGTAGAATCACCAGCAAAAGCAAAAACAATTGAGCGTTATTTAGGAAAAAAATACAAAGTAAAAGCGTCGGTCGGGCATGTTCGAGACCTACCACGTAGCCAAATGGGCATTGATACTGAAAATAACTACGAACCAAAATATATTACAATTCGCGGTAAAGGTCCTGTTTTACAGGAACTAAAGTCTGCGGCTAAAAAAGTTAAGAAAATATATCTAGCAGCCGATCCAGACCGCGAGGGAGAAGCAATTGCTTGGCACCTTGCGACTGCGTTAAATATTGATATTCATTCGGATTGCCGTGTCGTCTTCAATGAAATTACAAAAGATGCAATTCTTGAATCTTTTAAGAACCCTCGTTCCATTAACATGGATTTAGTGGATGCCCAGCAAGCTAGACGTATGTTAGACCGATTAGTAGGGTATAACATTAGTCCGATTCTTTGGAAGAAAGTAAAAAAAGGTTTATCAGCAGGACGTGTACAATCTGTAGCACTGCGCATGATTATTGATCGTGAAAATGAAATTAAAAACTTTCAGCCAGAAGAGTACTGGACAATTGAAGGTTCCTTTGAAAAGGGAAAGAAAACTTTTGATGCCCTTTACTATGGAGATGGCAAAGACAAAATAAAATTAACAAATGAAGCGCAAGTAAAGTCCATATTAAAAAGCGTAAAAGGTACCGCATTTAACGTGGTGAATGTAACGAAAAAAGAACGTAAAAGAAATGCAGCACCTGCTTTCACGACATCTTCTTTACAACAAGAGGCGGCTCGTAAGTTAAACTTCCGTGCGAAGAAAACCATGATGCTTGCACAACAATTGTATGAAGGTATTGATATCGGTAAAAAAGAAGGAACAGTCGGTTTGATTACGTATATGCGTACGGATTCGACACGTATTTCTGAAACAGCCAAAACAGAAGCAATCTCATATATCGAATCAAAGTATGGAAAAGAATTTATCGCAACAGAGATCAAGCAGGCCAAAAAAGCGTCAAATGCTCAAGACGCCCATGAGGCAATCCGTCCGACAAGTACAATGCGCACACCAGAAGAACTAAAAGCTGTACTTAGCCGTGACCAATTACGCTTATACCGTTTGATTTGGGAGCGCTTTATCGCAAGTCAAATGGCACCAGCTGTACTAGATACAGTTGCTGTTGACCTTCAAAATGGTGACGTATTGTTCCGTGCAAATGGCTCACAAGTAAAATTTGCCGGCTTTATGAAACTATATATAGAAGGTACTGATGACCAAACGGAAGAAACAACAAAACTTCTACCTGAAATGGAAATTGGTGATCAAGTAAAATCTCTTGAAATCGAACCGAAGCAACATTTTACACAGCCACCACCACGTTATTCAGAGGCGCGCCTTGTAAAAACAATGGAAGAGATAGGTATAGGGCGCCCGTCCACATATGCACCGACCCTCGATACATTACAGCGCCGTGGCTATGTCGTGTTAGATACAAAGCGATTCATGCCAACAGAGTTGGGTGAAATCGTACACCAACTCGTACTAGAATTTTTCCCAGATATTATAAATATCGAATTTACTGCGAAAATGGAACAGGATCTAGATGATGTAGAGGAAGGCAGCCGTCAATGGGTAGATGTAATTGATGAATTTTATAAAGATTTCGAGGTTCATGTGAAGCATGCAGATGCTGAGATGGAAAAAGTCGTGATTAAAGATGAACCTGCTGGTGAAGATTGTGAAAAATGTGGTTCGCCAATGGTCTATAAATTGGGCAGATATGGGAAATTCATGGCCTGCTCAAACTTCCCAGATTGTCGCAATACAAAAGCCATCATGAAACCTATTGGTGTAAAATGTCCATCTTGTGAAACGGGCGAAATTGTAGAGCGTAAAAGTAAAACAAAGCGTTTATTCTATGGCTGCAACCAGTATCCTGAGTGCGAGTTTGTATCATGGGACAAGCCAATAAGTAGACCATGTCCGAAATGTAGTGCATTATTAGTAGAGAAAAAACTGAAAAAAGGTGTGCAAATTCAGTGCACGAAATGTGATTACGAAGAAACACCTACTCAATGATAGAAAGATGGTAAGAACATGACTGAACAAGTAGTAAATGTTATAGGTGCTGGTCTTGCGGGAAGTGAGGCAGCATGGCAAATTGCTAAACGCGGCGTAAAAGTTCGACTTTATGAAATGCGCCCAGTAAAGCAGACACCGGCTCACCATACTGATAAATTTGCAGAGCTTGTATGCTCAAATTCATTACGTGCAAATACATTAACAAATGCTGTAGGTGTTATTAAAGAAGAAATGCGTATGTTAGATTCCGTAATTTTAAAAGCGGCTGATGCGTGTTCGGTACCAGCAGGTGGAGCCCTTGCAGTTGATCGTCACGAATTTGCAGGCTATGTCACAGAAGCGGTCAAAAATCATCCTCTAGTGGAGGTTATTCACGAAGAAGTGACAAATATCCCGGAAGGTATTACTGTTATTGCAACCGGGCCACTAACTTCTAAAGCATTAGCTGAAAAAATTCAAGGTTTAACAGGTCTTGATTACCTGTATTTCTATGATGCAGCGGCGCCTATTATTGAAAAAGATAGCATTGATATGGATAAGGTTTATTTGAAATCTCGTTATGATAAAGGCGAAGCGGCGTATTTAAACTGCCCAATGACCAAAGAGGAATTTGACCGTTTCCGTCAAGCGTTAATCGATGCAGAAGTAGTGCCATTAAAAGAGTTTGAAAAAGAGATTTACTTTGAAGGGTGTATGCCTATTGAAGTCATGGCAGCACGTGGCGAAAAAACAATGCTTTTTGGCCCGATGAAGCCAGTAGGACTAGAAGATCCGAAAACGGATAAACGTCCATATGCTGTTGTACAATTACGTCAAGATGATGCGGCGGGTACACTTTATAATATCGTGGGCTTCCAAACACATTTAAAATGGGGACCACAAAAAGAAGTACTACAATTAATTCCTGGTTTAGAAAATGTTGAAATTGTCCGTTATGGTGTAATGCACCGAAATACGTTTATTAACTCGCCAAAAGTATTGGAAAAAACGTATCAGCTACGCGAGCATAAAAACATTTTCTTCGCTGGTCAAATGACCGGTGTAGAAGGATATGTAGAGTCAGCTGGAAGTGGGCTAATTGCCGGGATTAATGCGGCACGTTTAGCTTTAGGACAAGAACCGCTTATTTTCCCATTTGAAACAGCGATGGGAAGCATGGCGCGTTATATAACAGAAGCGCAGTCCAAGAATTTCCAACCGATGAATGTCAACTTTGGCATTTTCCCTGAATTACCACCAGGTCGTCGTTCAAAACCTGAGCGTGCTGAAATGCATGCGACACGTGCTTTGACAACGATTCAAAATTTTGTGAATTCGCAAACAATTTAATTGCTAAAAGCCTCTAAAAGTTGATATACTTTTAGAGGCTTTTTCTTTTTTTGTAGACAAAATGCTTAGTTACACGCATTTTATTATTTTGTATTGAGATTTTCTCAAAATACAACCTTTTTCACTTGCTATATTACGAAGATAGGTATAGTGTCAATATGTATGTTTTTTAAAGATTACTAAATCGGTTAGCAAACATGAGGGATGACAATGTTTTGTCCTTTAAATTTGTTGATGTTAGTAATGTAAGAAGGTTACGAATAATTCGTTGGTGGTGAATCTTTTATGATAGTTTCGTCCCAAGAAGCACTTGAACAGTTCATGCTTTACATCCAAGTAGAAAAAAACTTCTCTGTTCATACGGTGCGAGAATATGAATCAGACCTCCTAGAATTTTTAACGTTTTTACAGGCAGAGGACGTTAAAGATTTATCGAGTGTTGAGTATATACATGCACGTCTTTATGTTACGAAGTTGTACGATGAAAAAAAAGCAAGATCTTCTGTGTCAAGAAAAATTTCTTCAATTCGCTCCTTTTTTCGCTTCCTAAATAGACAGTACGGGTACGATGATGCCGCATTTCGTTCACTTTATCATCCGAAAAAAGAATCACGTTTACCAAGTTTTTTCTACGAAGAAGAATTGATGCAACTTTTTGATGCAAATGTAGGAGAAGATTTGAAATCGTTGCGAAACATGGCTATTTTAGAGTTGTTATATGCAACTGGCATTCGTGTGAGTGAGCTTACATCCATTATGATTGAAGATATAGATTTTCATTATTCTATTGTTCGGGTAATGGGTAAAGGACGAAAAGAGCGCATTATTCCGTTTGGTCAATTTGCGAGTGTAGCTTTGCGAGATTACATCGAGCAGGCTCGTCCGCGCTTGATGAAAAAAACAGTTCATCAGCAAGTGTTTGTCAACATGCGCGGTGGGGAACTTACACCACGAGGGGTACGTCATATTTTAAACGAAATGATTGATAAGGCCTCACTTCATACAAAAATATACCCGCATATGCTTCGCCATACATTTGCAACGCATTTACTGAATAATGGCGCAGATTTACGTACGGTACAGGAGTTGCTGGGGCACTCACATTTATCTTCTACACAAGTTTACACACATGTAACAAATGAGCATCTTCGTCAAACATATATGAATGCTCATCCACGGGCATAATAGAGGCTAAGGAGGAAGGCAAATGGGACAAATTCATGCGACAACGATATTTGCAGTTCATCATAATGGCGGGTGTGCTATGGCTGGAGACGGTCAAGTGACGCTTGGTAATGCAGTTGTGATGAAAGGTACAGCAAGGAAGGTCAGACGTCTGTTTAATGGGCAGGTGCTTGCTGGTTTTGCAGGCTCGGTAGCCGATGCTTTTACACTTTTTGAAATGTTTGAAGCCAAATTAAATGAATACAATGGTAATTTACAACGCGCGGCTGTAGAAGTTGCGAAGCAATGGCGTGGTGATAAAATGTTGCGTCAATTAGAGGCAATGTTACTTGTGATGGATAAAACTACGTTATTACTTGTTTCGGGTACAGGAGAAGTCATTGAACCAGATGATGGTATTTTGGCAATTGGTTCAGGTGGCAATTATGCATTATCAGCAGGTCGTGCCCTTAAAAAGTATGCGGGAGAAACAATGTCTGCCCGAGAAATTGCAGAGGCCGCATTAGAAACAGCGGCTGAAATATGTGTATTTACAAACCATAATATTATCGTGGAGGCGCTTAACTAATGACACAACACACCTTAACGCCAAGACAGATTACTGAGCATTTGGATCGTTATATCGTTGGACAAAATGAAGCGAAACGAGCAGTCGCAATTGCGTTGCGTAATCGTTATCGTCGTTCTCTCTTATCTGATGACATGAAGGATGAGGTCATTCCGAAAAATATTTTGATGATTGGACCTACAGGTGTTGGGAAAACAGAAATTGCCAGAAGAATTGCAAAGTTGACGAATGCTCCGTTTGTTAAGGTTGAAGCAACGAAATTCACAGAAGTAGGCTACGTTGGACGTGACGTAGAGTCCATGGTACGTGATGTTGTAGAAGCTTCCCATCGTCTTGTGAAGGAAGAAATGATGGAATCCGTACAAGAACAAGCTGAGGAATTAGCGAATGAGGCAATTGTTAAACTGCTTGTTCCTTCCTTACGTAAAAAGCAAGCTATGCAAAATCCATTTGAAATGTTATTTGGTGGCAAAGAACAACAGTCACAAGAAGATACATCTTCTGAGGAAACTGAAGTGCGTTCAAAACGTGCACAAATCGCTATTGATTTACGTAACGGTAAATTAGAAAATGAGTGGATTACTGTTGAAGTAACAGAGCAAAACCCTTCTATTTTTGATGCATTACAGGGGACGGGAATGGATATGTCAGCAAATAGCGGTATGCAAGATATGCTATCCAGCTTAATGCCGAAAAAACAGAAGAAACGCCGTTTACAAGTAAAGGATGCTCGACGTGTTTTAACAATTGAAGAAGCAAATAAGCTGATAGACGCAGACGAAGTAGCGCAAGAAGCTGTGTCTAGAGCAGAACAATCGGGCATTATTTTTATCGATGAAATAGATAAAATTGCAAGTAAAGAAAATAATTCTTCTGCGAGTGTTTCACGAGAAGGCGTACAGCGTGATATTCTGCCAATCGTAGAAGGTTCTACAGTAACGACTAAATATGGTGCTGTCAAAACGGACTATATGCTGTTCATTGCGGCTGGCGCTTTCCATATGTCTAAGCCTTCCGATTTAATTCCGGAATTACAAGGGCGATTCCCTATTCGTGTCGAACTAGAAAAGTTAACAAAACAAGATTTTGTGCGTATTTTGCAAGAACCAGATCAATCACTTATATTGCAATATAAAGCGTTGTTAGAAACAGAAGGCGTAGATATAAACTTTGCAGATGATGCCATTAATCGTATTGCAGAAATCGCAACTGAAGTTAATCAAGAAACCGATAATATCGGAGCGCGTCGATTACACACTATTTTAGAACGATTGCTTGAAGAATTATCATTTGAGGCGTCAGAGATTGCTCCGGCTAATATTGCGATTACAGCAGCATATGTGGACCAAAAACTGGCGGGCATAGTAAAAAACAAAGATTTGTCACAGTTTATATTGTAAGATAAGGCTGAATAGTATTATTCAGTTGTGAAAACCTTTAGAATATTAAGTAAATACTCTTCGGATTATTTATAGGAGGAACATATAATGAATTTATTAGAAAAAACACGTAAAATTAACTCGATGCTACAGGCATCTGCTGGTAAGCCAGTAAACTTTAAGGAAATGGCAGACACATTAGGTGATATTATTGATAGTAATGTTTATATTGTAAGCCGCAAAGGGAAACTTTTAGGTATATCAATCCACCAACAAATCGAAAATGAACGTATGAAAAAAATGTTCGAACAACGCCAATTTCCAGAAGAATATACACATAGCTTATTTACTATCTCTGAGACGTCATCGAATTTAGGTATTAACGATGAACATACTGCATTCCCGGTTGAAAACAAAGAATTATTCCAAAATGCATTAACAACAATTGTACCGATTGTTGGTGGTGGTGAACGTTTAGGTACTTTAATTCTTGCTCGTTTATCTGCTCAATTCGAGGATGATGATTTAATTCTTGCTGAGTATGGTGCAACAGTAGTGGGTATGGAAATTTTACGTGAAAAATCTGAGGAAATCGAAGAAGAAGCTCGAAGCAAAGCTGTTGTGCAAATGGCCATTAACTCCCTTTCATACAGTGAATTAGAAGCAATCGAACATATTTTTGAGGAACTTGATGGTAATGAAGGTTTACTAGTTGCTTCAAAAATTGCAGACCGAGTGGGCATTACACGTTCAGTTATCGTAAACGCATTACGTAAACTAGAATCTGCGGGTGTAATCGAATCTCGTTCTCTTGGCATGAAGGGTACTTACATTAAAGTATTAAACGATAAATTCTTAAACGCGCTAGCTGAAATTAAAATGAAATAAAATGATTAACTGATAGGCTCTCTCAAAGTTTTTTGAGGGGGCCTTTTTTTTTGCGTGTCAATGTACAACAAAAGTGGTAAAATTGGTTGTTATTTCATTCGGGATTTTTAAAGTGGTGAAATTAGTTGCTATTTCACTATTGACATTTATTTGGAGAAAATGTGTCGAAATTGGTGAAGTTAAAAATAGGGAATTTTTCAATACTAATATAGTAAGCACTGTCGAAATGGTGTTAAATAACTAGAAAAAGATAGAAAATGCGTGAAAACTAGTCCTGTAAAGGGTTAAGATAGTTTTGTCCTGGGTCGTCGGAATAAAAAATAGGGCGGATATACTATTAAAAAGTGACAAAAGACAATAGACACTACGTAGCATCTTAATTACAATTGTATTACTGGATAAATTAACAAGGAATAGAAGAAATAAAAGAGGTGAATGGTTTTGAATTTATTTGGAGGAACTATTAGTAGCCTGGAAAATGGACTTTCCTATGCCACTTTGAATCATAAAACAATCGCAAATAACATTGCGAATGTCGATACGCCGAATTATAAGGCGAAAAATGTAAGTTTTAAGGATATGTTGGAAACAGAGAAGGAAATCTCTATTTCGGCATATCGTACGGATAATAGACATTATGATTTCTCAATTAGACAATCTACGCCTGGTGTAAGTAACATGGATGGCTTACGCTATCGAAATAACGGAAATGGTGTAGATATGGATGCTGAACAAGCGAAATTAGCAGAAAATCAAATCTATTATAATGCCTTGATTGATCGTGTAAACGGTAAGTTAAATTCATTAAATACAGTTATTAAAGGAGGTAAGTAATAAATGTCTATCTTTCATGGGATGAATACCACTGCCTCTGCTTTAACGGCGCAACGATTACGAATGGATGTCATCTCTTCTAATATGGCAAATACTGATACAACACGTGCAAGACAGGTAAATGGTGAATGGGAGCCTTATCGACGTAAGTCTGTCACTCTTACTGCTCAAGAAAACCAATTTTCAAAATACTTTAATGTTGCACTTGGTAAAAATGCAAAAAGTGGTGTTGGGAATGGCGTGAAGGTTACGCAAATTAAAGAAGATAGAGAAACACCGTTCAAATTGGTGTATGATCCGACACATCCAGATGCCAATGCAGATGGCTATGTCAATATGCCGAATGTGGATCCATTAAAAGAAATGGTGGATTTAATGTCTGCCACTCGTTCTTACGAGGCCAACATAACAGTTTTCAATGCCAATAAATCTATGCTTACAAAAGCTTTAGAGATTGGTAAATAATACAATGCTAAGAAAGGATGATACATAATGACAATTTCGTCCGTTTCACTAATGACACCTACTCAGGTTGTAAACGAAACAAATAAATTGAATACGACACCTTATGAAGCACAGCAGAGCTTTGCAAATTCGTTAAAAGAAGCTATTTCAAAAGTAAATGATCAGCAGATTACTTCTGATAATTTTACTAAAAAGCTAATAACTGGTGGAGATGTAGAGTTGCACGAAGTGATGATTGCATCACAAAAGGCGAGCGTTACATTAAATGCAACATTAGAAGTTCGCAATAAGGTGATTGAAGCTTACCAAGAAATAATGCGAATGAGTGTCTAACTTTATTGAACAGGTGATGAGATGCACCATTAAATAAAGACAAGTTTCCCATAGTCAGATATTTTATGCCTGTATAGCTAGAATTTTGAACTATGGGATACCACTGTTATCGCGAATTATTAATTGCTAGGTTATTCACTATAACCGGAGGATTCATAATGAATGAACGATTGACGAAAATTAAAAACGACACCAGCCAATTTTGGACTAGTCGGAGTAAAAAACAAAAAGGTTTAATGATTGGTTCAGTACTAGGTGTTATAGCACTTGCAGCTATTATTACATTTTTCGCTACAAAAACTACATATGTTCCACTCTATAAAGATTTGTCGACGAGAGAAATTGGACAAGTGAAAGAGGCATTGGATACCCAAGGTGTGAAATATGAAATAGCACCAGGGGGAACTTCCATACTAGTACCTGAGCAACAAGCGGATGCTCTATTAGTGCAATTAGCATCTGAAGGGTATCCTCAAACAGGTACGATTGATTATTCATTTGCAAACAGCTCTGGCTTTGGGATGACAGATAACGAGTTTAACTTATTGAAAAAAGCAGCAACTGAAACTGAGATTGGCAAACTGATTAATAATCTAGAAGGTGTGAAAGATGCAAAAGTTATGATTACTCTACCTGAAGAGGGTGTATTCGTAACAGATGTAAAAGAAGAGGCAAGTGCTTCTATTGTTTTAAATACAGATCCTGGCTATAAATTTACAGAACAACAAATTGCCACAATGTACAACTTAGTATCAAAAAGTATACCGAATTTAAGCACAGACAATATCGTTATTTCCAATCAATTCTCTGAGTACTTTGATTTAAATGCTGCAACAGCTGATGCTTCATCAACAACTACAGCTGAAGGTCAATTACAGATGAAAAAAATGGTCGAACGTGACTTGCAACGTCAAGTGCAAAATATGCTGGGTACATTAATGGGGCAAGATAAAGTAATTGCTTCTGTTACAACAGATATTGACTTTAAAAAAGAAAACCGTGAAGAAAATTTAGTGACGCCTGTTGATGAAGAAAATATGGATGGCATTGCTATAAGCGCACAACGTATTACTGAGTCCTATTCTGGTTCAGGTGCAGCAGCAACGGGTACACCTGAAGCTGAAACAACAACAGATAACTTCACAACTTATAATGAAGGTGCAACGGGTGATGGAGATTACGAACGTACGGAAGAAACTATTAATAATGATGTCAACCGTATCCGAAAAGATATTCAAGAGGCACCTTATAAAATTCAAGATATCGGCATACAAGTAATTGTTGAGCCGCCGACAGCAGCAGACGCAGCGTCACTACCAGATGGGGTGCTAGAAGATATCGAGAAAATTTTAAGCACTATTGTTCGTACAACAATTTCCAAGGATGTAGCGGCTGAACTTACTCAAGAGCAAATTGATGAAAAAGTGGCTGTTTCAGTACAATCCTTAAATGGTAAAGCAACAGATGTGGGTAGTGAAACTCCAGTTATCCCATGGTGGGTTTGGGTTATTGGAGGCATTTTACTAGCTGTCATCCTATTACTAGCATTCTTCATCATTCGTTCTCGTAAACGTGCGAAGGAAGAAGAAGAACTTAGTATCCTAGAAGAACAAGAAGAACTAATGATCGATGATATTAATGAAGAAATTGAAACGGAAGCTACAATGCGTCGTAAGCAACTTGAAAAAATGGCAAAAGAGAAGCCAGACGATTTTGCGAAGTTACTGCGTAGTTGGATTGCGGAAGACTAACTAGGAGGTTCGGCTGTGTCCAAGAAAGATAAGGAATTAACCGGAAAACAAAAGGCCGCACTCTTGTTAATTTCACTAGGGCCTGAGGTTTCAGCTTCTGTCTATAAACATTTAACTGAAGAAGAAATTGAACGTTTAACGTTAGAAATTTCAAGTGTTAAAAAAGTAGAAGCGAACGTGAAAGAAGAAATAATAGAAGAATTCCATAATATTGCCCTTGCGCAAGATTATATTACACAAGGTGGTATTGGTTACGCGAAAACAGTACTTGAGAAAGCACTTGGCATGGAACAAGCCCAAACGATTATTAATCGTTTAACATCCTCTTTACAAGTGCGACCTTTCGACTTTGCACGTAGAGCTGACCCATCGCAAATTTTTAACTTTATTCAAAATGAGCATCCGCAAACAATTGCCCTTATTCTGTCTTATTTAGAAGCAGGGCAAGCAGGTGTTATTTTATCTTCACTTCCGCAAGAGGTGCAGGCAGATATCGCCAAACGTATAGCAATGATGGAGTCAACTTCACCAGAAGTAATTAGTGAAATTGAGTCTGTATTAGAACGTAAATTATCATCTACTGTTACGCAGGATTACACAGAAACAGGTGGCATCGATGCTGTCGTTGAAGTATTAAATGGCGTGGATAGACAAACAGAAAAAACCATTCTTGATGCACTCGAAATTCAAGATCCTGAACTTGCTGAAGAAATCAAAAAACGCATGTTTGTATTCGAAGATATCGTGACGCTCGACAACCGCTCAATTCAGCGTGTTATTCGGGATTGTGAAAATGAAGATTTACTGCTTTCAATGAAAGTGTCAAGTGAAGAAGTAAAAGATATAATTTTCCGCAATATGTCACAACGAATGGCTGATACGTTTAAAGAAGAAATGGAGATTATGGGACCTGTACGTTTACGTGACGTAGAGGAAGCACAATCAAGAATTGTAGCTGTAATCCGTCGCTTAGAGGATGCTGGTGAGATTATTATTGCACGTGGTGGAGGAGATGACGTCATTGTCTAGAATCATCCGTTCTGTTTACACACAGTCCAATGGCGAAAATGTGAAAGAGATACAAATTCGTGACATGTTTGAAATACCTGAGATTGAGACAGATGAAATAGCTCACACTCGAATTACGATGGAAGACATGCTTGAAGAACGTGATCGATTGCTTGCAGAAGCAAGATTCACTCTTCAGAACGAACGTGCAGCTTTTGAAGAAGAAAAACAATCATACCTCCAAGAGATTGAGCACATGAAACAAAGTTGGAAAGAAGAACGACCTAATCGCGTACAAGAAGCTTATGATGAAGGCTATGGTCAAGGATATGAGGATGGCACAAACAGAGCTAATGAGGCAATGACACAATCTCTACAAACAGCCAACGAAGTTATTGTCCAAGCTAGGGAAAATGCTCGGAAATATATTCAAGATCAAGAGGCCATCATTTTAGAACTTGGATTGACAGCGGCAGAGCGAATAATAGGTGCTTCATTAGAACGAGACGATGAATTGTTTGCATCAATCGTCAGAAGAGGGCTAAAAGAAGCGAGAGAAATGAAAGAAATAAAAATCTACGTTTCGCCAACCTATTACGGGTTAATTACTGCAAATCGTGATGAATTAGCTGAAATGTTCCCGGCGGATGTACCATTTATGATTTTTGTAAATGAAGATTTAGATAACGAAACAGATTGTTTTATCGAAACGAATCATGGCCGTATCGTCGTAAGCATCGACGAGCAACTAAACGAATTAAGATTAAAACTGCATGAAATATTAGAAAGTAAGGAATGATCTAGATGAAAACGGCTCAATTAATCGAACAAATTCCTAATATACCTACTTTTAAAAAGTTTGGTAGAGTGACGAGAGTTGTCGGCTTGATGATTGAGTCGCAAGGTCCGGATAGTTCCATCGGTGATGTATGTAAAATACACGTTGAAACATCAAAAAATGGCCATCAAATAATTTTGGCAGAAGTCGTTGGTTTTAAAGATGAAATAGTAGTTCTTATGCCATTTACCTCGTTGCGAGAAATTTCGATTGGTTGCTTAGTTGAAGGTACAGGCGCGCCACTTGAAATAAGGGTGGGGCCAGAGCTCATTGGTAAAGTCCTTGATTCTATGGGAAATCCTATTGATGGCACATTATTGCCAAAAGGACTTATGACAGTGCCGACAGAGCAGGACCCTCCGAATCCACTTACACGTCCACCAATTGATGAAAGGCTTGAAGTCGGTGTAAAAGCAATTGACGGCATGCTAACAGTAGGGAATGGACAACGTGTAGGGATTTTTGCCGGTTCAGGAGTCGGAAAAAGTACCTTACTTGGTATGATTGCCCGTAATACGCAGGCTGATTTGAACGTAATTGCTTTGGTTGGAGAGCGTGGTCGTGAGGTTCGTGAATTTATTGAACGGGATTTAGGACAGGAAGGCTTGAGTCGTTCAATAGTTGTAGCAGCTACCTCCGATCAGCCGGCACTCATGCGGATAAAGGGTGCTTTTACAGCAACAGCTATTGCAGAGTATTTTAGAAATCGTGGCTTAAATGTCATGTTAATGATGGACTCTGTGACACGTGTAGCAATGGCACAGCGAGAAATTGGGCTTGCTACTGGTGAACCACCTGCTCAAAAAGGTTATACGCCATCTGTATTTGCAATTCTACCTAAGCTATTAGAGCGTACAGGTACAAATGAGAAGGGGTCTATTACGGCCTTTTACACAGTTTTAGTAGACGGGGATGATATGAATGAGCCCATTGCTGATACAGTGCGAGGGATTTTAGATGGACATATTGTGCTAGATCGAAATCTTGCAAACAAAGGACAGTATCCGGCCATTAATGTATTGAAAAGCGTTAGTCGTTTGATGAATCATGTAGCAGAGCCTGAACATAAAAAAGCAGCGGAACGTTTACGAGAGCTCTATTATACATATGACAAGTCAGAGGACCTAATCAATATCGGTGCTTATAAGCGTGGAACATCTCAAGAAATTGATGAAGCGATTTATTATGAACCGCTTATAACCGCTTATTTAAAGCAGGGATATTTAGATAAGGTGACCCTTGAAGAGAGCATGAATGAGTTAATTACATTATCAAACGGCGGTGGCAAATAGATGGTCAGTTATATATATCGTTTTGACAAAGTGTTAACTATTCGTGAGCAAGAAAAGAATGAAACCGAAATCGCCTATAAAGAATCTGTACGTTCTTTTGAAGAAATTGCAACGAAGCTCTATGGTTTGCTAAAAAAGAAAGAAGATTTATTAGAATTTCAGCAGCAACGTTTAGCTATAGGTTCATCGATAGAGGAGATTCATCATTATGCACGCTTTATTGACAGCCTTGAAAAAACAATAGCAGATGTGCAGCAAAAGGTTGTCCAGGCACGTGCAAAAATGAACTGGCATGAAGAAAAATTATTAGAAAAAAACTTGGAAGTACGTAAATTTGAAAAAATGCGCGAAAAGGATTTTAAATTGTATCAGCAAGAACAAGATCGTATTGAAAGCATTTTTTTAGATGAAATTTCATCACTTACGTACTACAAGAAAGAAATCAGGTGATTTCATGGCAAAAAACAATAGAATTGTAAAAGAATTAGAGGACCAGCAACCAACACGGAAATCAGGTGGTTTTCAAAAGTTTTTCATGTGGGTATTGCTACCAATTATGTTCGTTGTAGCTGTTTTACTTATTGTAGCTACGCTGATGAATACGAATGTTTTTGATTTAAGCAAAAAAGCACTAGGAAGCTTACCTTTTGTTGAATCAGAAGAACAACAAGCAAAAGAAGCGGTTGTTAGTAACGATTCAAAGGTAGTCGGCTTACAAGCTGAAATTCAAGAAAAAGCAGCTGAAATTTCACAGCTGCAAAAGAAATTGGATACATCAACGACTGAAAAAGAACAGCTATTGACGGAGAAAGAACAATTACTCTTTGAAATTGAAAAATTAAAAAGAGAACAAGACGACGTTAAACGAGATTTTAATGATATTTTAACAACCTTTGATAAAATGTCTGCTAAAGCAGCGGCACCAGTCCTCATTAAAATGAGCGATGCAGAGGCACTACGTATTCTATCTAATTTAAAACCAGATAAATTAGCAGCCATCCTAGAAAAGATGGATCCACAAGATGCTGCTAAATATACAGAAATGATGTCGAAACAATAAGGACTGAAAGGGGGTGAAAACATGAATATTGCAATGATGCAAATGATGTCTTCTAAAGTAGCTACACCAAAAAATGTAGCAACGAGTAGTACTGATATTAAGACAAATGAAGTAAAGGCCAAAGATCATTTATCAACTTTTGGATCTGTCTTTGGACAAGTAATGTCCTCTACAAACCAAGCAAATCAAACGACTCAATCTTCGGGCACGAAAGAGGAGGCAGGTCTTGCTGAGTTAGCGGCTGTATTGGATGCAGAATCAATCGAGGAACTACTAAATCTATTGGATATTCCACACGATGATGGCTTGTTAATGCTTCAAGTGGGAGAAGATGGCAAAGCAGTTGCTATTGATGAAATGTTAAATCTGGATGATTTAATGGCTGCATTGAATATTGATGCAGAGCAATTGCAAAAATTGGTGCAACAGCTATTAGGTGAAGAACAGCAAGCAAGTGATGTTTGGGAGCTACTGGCATTAGTAGATGCTCAAGCACCGTTGCTTCAAACACAGATAGTATCTGCTTTACAAGGTGAAGAAGAAGTAACACCAAAAGAAGTAACGCAGTTATTACAGGTGTTAAAGCTAGCTGAATTAGTTGGACAGAAAACCGATTTAACGGTAGCGCAAGAAAACTTGCTAGCAAATAGCAAAAACTTTTTAACAACGATGCAAACACAGATTGAAACAATTCAAACTGCACTGCAAGTAACAACAAAAACAACGGTAACACTGCCGTTACAGGGCTTCCAACAAGTTGTCCAGCAAGTGCAGGTAACGAAACAGACCGATACAAGTGCTAACGAGATGGTCACATCAAATACAGTACAAACAAAGGCAGACACATACCAAGTCACTTTACCAGCAGCAAAACCAGCACAGTCTGAGGCATTACTAAAAGAGATGCAAGCTATTATCAACAAAGCTCAAATCTCTAATGCACAAGGTATTACGCGCTTAACATTGAAATTATATCCAGAAAACCTAGGGACAATTCGTATCGAACTTGTACAAAATGATGGTGTTTTAACAGCACGTCTTCTTGCTTCTACTGCGCATGGACGTGAACTACTTGATAGCCAATCACATCAATTAAAGCAAGCCTTTGTCCAGCAGAACATTCAAGTCGACAGGCTTGATATTGCGCAGTCATTGCAGGATGCAGATCGTCAACAACGTGATCAAAGCTTCTTTAATAACTTCTTTAAGCAACAGCAAGAAGAAGAACAAGAGCAAAAAAATGACGATGACGATGATAGCAAGTCCTTTAGTGATTACCTAGTAAATGAGGAGGTGTAAGCATGGCAGAAGAAAAGAAAATTTCAAATGACCTTTACTACTCAAGCTATACTCCACCTACAAGGCAAACAGGAAATAGTGAGCTTGGTAAAGATGCATTTTTACAATTATTAATTACCCAGTTACAGCATCAAGATCCAACGAACCCTATGGATGATCGTGAGTTTATTGCTCAAATGGCGCAGTTCTCTTCTCTTGAGCAAATGCAAAATATGACCAAGGCAATTGAATCCTTACTGCTTTCACAACAACAAACACAGCTCATGAACTATACAACATTTGTTGGAAAAGAAGTGAAATGGCATGAAATTACCGAAGAACTAGATGAGAATAGTAAGCCAATTGTAAAAGAAGGTACGGGCGTTATACAATCCTTAAAGTTTGTTGATGGTGAAGCAGTGTTTGTTTTAGAGGATGGCAAGGAGATAAACCCTGGTAACATCTCAGCAATTTTAAATAATGCTGAAACAAGCACAGATGGTAACAACTCATCCACCGAATCACCACTTGTACAAGCAAGTCAGCTGATTGGTAAAAATGTTACTTATAATGATGGCGAACAAGCGCTACAAGGACGGATTGTCTCTGTGACAAGTAAAGATGGTATTATTTACTATGTTTTAGACAATGACAAAAAACTAACAGGAAAAGAATTCACAGTAATAAGCGAATAGAGGTGGCAATAAAGATGGATAAGTTTTCAATTCATCGTGTACCATTGCATCCAACTATTCGTCAAACGCAACCTACGCCCGTTAGATTACAGCAATCATTTAGTGCACATTTACAGGAGGCTACCCAGCAACAAGAGCTTAAAGTAAGTAAGCATGCGCATGAACGCATAGTCGAGCGTAATATTACGATTACTGAACAAGAATGGCAGGTTGTATCTGACAAAGTATTTGAGGCACACTCAAAAGGTGTCAAACAACCATTAGTCTTGATGGACCAAGCAGCTTTAATTGTCAGTGCTAAAAACGCCACTGTCATTACAGCAATGGATCGCACGGAAGCAAAACAACAACTGTTTACAAATATTGATGGCACTATTGTGCTTTAAGGCTGGACCTTCTGATGTAAGGGAGCCTTATGTGTAGCTGACTGATTGAAGCACACAATTTTCATTAAAAATCTCGAGGCTATTTGATAAAAGAAGGGAGAACGACAATTATGTTACGTTCTATGTATTCAGGTATTTCAGGTTTAAAAAACTTCCAAACGAAGCTTGACGTTATTGGTAATAACATCGCAAACGTTAATACACATGGCTTTAAAAAGGGTCGTGTAATTTTTAAAGACCTTATGTCTCAAACACAAGCAGGAGCTTCAGGGCCTACTGGTACACGTGGGGGTACAAATGCTATGCAAGTAGGTTTAGGAACGACTATGGCAGCAATTGATACGGTGCACGGCACTGGGTCTCGTCAAAATACTGGACGTGTCCTCGACCTTGCTATTCAAGGTGAAGGTTTCTTCATGGTTGCTGATGCAAATGCAGCACCTGTAGACGGTGTTATTGATGAAGAAGGATTTTCTAATACCGTTTATACACGTGCAGGGAATTTTTACATGGATGAAAATGGCTACATTGTAAATACAGAAGGTAAATATCTTGTAGGACATGCAATTGATCCAGCTGATCTCATTACAGAGGTAAATCCAGATGGTGTAAGTACAGCTGATGAAGATAAAGAGGCAAATGGTTTAGCTGACAATACGGAGAATTTATATGTAGACGGTGCGATTGATTTAGACGGTGTACGCCCAATCAAAATTCCAACGACGGCACAATCTATGAGTATTGGACAAGATGGAACAATCAATTATGTAGATGTTAATGGTAAACGCCAATATGCGGGACAAATTATTATGGCGAAATTCCCGAATGCGGAAGGTCTTGAAAAAGTAGGCAGTAACTACTTCCAAACAACTGCTAACTCTGGCGACCCTGTTGTACAAATTGCAACTCAGGCAGGTATCGGTTCTGTTAATCCCGGCGCTTTAGAGATGTCTAACGTAGACCTTTCTGAGGAGTTTACAGAGATGATTGTTGCACAACGTGGGTTCCAAGCGAATACGCGTATTATCACAACTTCAGATGAAATTCTTCAAGAACTTGTTAACTTAAAACGATAGTTTCAAGTAATTGATTAAATTAGATTTAGCTCTGAATGCCAAACCTTTGAGGTCATTTTAACCCCACAGGTGAAATCAAGAAAAATATTTTTACATTAGTACTCTAGTGTTAATAATACTAGTGTTGCAACTGCCACAGGACGTGCTTGTTAGGTGTAAACGGCGTTCTGCACTAAAGAAACATAAAATCAATATGAGGGAGGGTCGGGCCGGCTCTCTTGCTAGACCCGGCCCTATTTCAATGATTGAACTATCACGTCTAAATGGCAAAGCATTCACATTAAATGCTTTATACATAGAAACAGTCGAATCTTTTCCAGATACGACCATTACTTTGACGACAGGAACAAAACTCATTGTTTTACAGAGTGAAGACGAGGTGCGACAAAAGGTAAAAGCCTTTTATAAAAATATACAAATACTATCAAACCCGCATCTACGAGGTGAAGAAGATGAAGAATAATAAAATGTTAACGATGCTCATTATTGTATTAGTGACCATCATACTTATTGGGGTTATCGCGTTTGTTTTACTTACTCAATTCAATAAGCCCGCAGCGTCACTTGAGCCAACGATTGATGAGGTAGTAGAAACGCTGGTGGATGTGCCAGAAATTACGACAAATCTTGCCGATAAACGAGTTGTTCGTATGACGTTAAAAATTCAAACAACAAGTAAGGATGCTGCAGCTGAATTAACAAAACGTCAATACCAAACAAATAACATCATTATTGAGGAACTTTCTGAAATGACGTTAGAAAATTTGGAAGGTAAACAAGGTAAGCAATTGTTCCAAAAGGCAATAAAAACAAAATTAAATGAACTGATGCAAGAGGGAGAAATTCAACAAGTGTATATTACCTCCTTCATCACCACTTAAAAAAACAGAAACTGCTTGAAATGGAGGTGGGCAAATGGCAGGAGATGTGTTATCCCAATCTGAGATAGATGCGCTTCTTTCCGCAATATCGACCGGTGAAATGTCAGCGGATGATATTAAAAAAGAAGACGAGGGGCGCAAGGTTAAAGTATATGACTTTAAACGAGCGCTACGTTTCTCAAAAGATCAGATCCGAAGTTTGACCCGAATACACGAAAACTTTGCACGACTATTGACTACTTTCTTTTCTGCACAGCTAAGAAGCTATGTGCAGATTACAGTAGCATCAGTAGACCAAATACCATTTGAAGAGTTTGTACGTTCGATTCCGAATATGACACTCATTAATGTGTTTGAAGTACCACCACTTGATGGTAATATATTGATGGAAATAAATCCTAATATTGCTTATTCAATGCTAGATCGTCTAATGGGCGGTAGTGGGGCGAGTCATAGTAATGTTGATAACCTAACGGAAATAGAAACTAAAATTATGACAAACCTTTTTGAACGCTCATTCGATAATTTACGCGAGGCATGGGAAAATGTCGCTGAAATCGACCCGATTTTAGTAGAACTTGAAGTAAATCCTCAATTTTTACAAATGATTTCACCCAATGAAACGGTCGTCGTTATTTCATTAAATACGATTATCGGTGAGACAAGCGGTATGATTAATATTTGTATACCGCATGTTGTTTTGGAACCAATTGTACCAAATCTTTCGGTACGCTACTGGATGCAGACGAATACAAAAGAGATGTCTCCAGAGCAAACTAAAATGCTTGAAACACGTGTGAAACAAGCACAGTTACCACTTTCTGTAGAGTTAGGTATTACAGATATTACTATTGAGGATTTCCTAATGATGCAAATTGGTGATGTGATTCAATTAGAGCAAAAAATTGAAGATCCACTAATGCTTAAAGTAGGAACACTACCTAAATTCACAGTACAACCCGGTAAACAAGGTAAAAAATTAGCAATCCAGATTATCGACCCTTTGAAAGGAGGAGACGAAGATGAGTGATGAAATGCTCTCCCAAGAAGAAATTGAAGCGTTATTAAGGGGCGAAACGTTGGAAGATAAAAACAGCGACACCGAAGCTTCTGAACATGATGAAATGAATGAAATACGAGTAGAGGATTACCTAGACTCGTTTGCTCAAGATGCACTAGGTGAAGTAGGAAATATATCTTTTGGTAGCTCTGCTACGGCACTTTCAGCGTTATTAGGTCAAAAAGTAGATATTACTACCCCAAGTATCTCAATGATAAATCGCAATAAATTAGAAGAGGAGTTTCCTCATCCGTATGTAGCTGTACAAGTGGAGTACACGATTGGTTTAACAGGCATGAATTTACTTGTTATTAAACAATCAGATGCAGCTATTATTGCAGATTTAATGTTAGGTGGGGATGGCTTAAATCCAAAACCTGACTTAGGCGAAATTCAGCTAAGTGCAGTACAAGAAGCAATGAACCAAATGATGGGTTCAGCTGCAACATCAATGTCGACAGTATTTAACAAAAAGGTGGATATTTCACCACCAACTATAGATTTAATGAATATTTCTCAAAATGAAGGTCGAGATAATATTCCGGAAGATGATTTACTTGTGAAAGTATCATTCCGACTGCGAATTGGTAATTTAATTGATTCGAATCTAATGCAATTATTACCACTGAGATTTAGCCAAAACATTGTTAAGTCATTATTAGGTGAAACGGAGGCGATTGAAGAACCTGTGGCTGCAACAATTGCACCCGAAGCGCCACCTGTAGCACCGCCACCTGTTCAACAAGCGCCGCTACAGCAACAGCCGGTATATCAACAACCTGAAGCGCCTGTGCAGCAACCAATGTATCAACAACCTGTACAACAACCAATGCAGCAAGAACAACCGATTCAAATGTCTGCAAGACCGGCACAACCTGTCAATGTTCAACAAGCACAGTTTGCTAGCTTTGATCCAAATGTAATCTCGCAATCTGAAGCTAGAAATTTAAATATGCTACTTGATATTCCATTGCAAGTTACTGTAGAGTTAGGACGTACGAAACGTTCTGTTAAAGAGATTTTAGAACTTGCAAGTGGATCGATTATTGAACTAGATAAATTAGCTGGGGAACCAGTCGATATACTAGTAAATAGCCGTTTAATCGCTAAGGGCGAAGTAGTTGTTATTGATGAAAACTTCGGTGTTCGCATTACAGATGTTTTAAGTCAAGCAGAGCGTTTAAATAATTTAAGATAGTTTCAATTGGAGGAGTTAACCATGTCTAAAAGAATTTTGATTGTAGACGATGCTGCATTCATGCGCATGATGATCAAGGATATTTTATCGAAAAATGGATTTGAAGTTGTAGGGGAAGCTGCTGATGGTTTACAGGCTGTTGAAAAATACAACGAGTTAAAACCGGATTTAGTAACAATGGACATTACGATGCCTGAAATGGATGGTATTGCAGCTCTTAAAGCCATTAAGGGGACAGATCCAAGTGCTACTGTAATCATGTGTTCTGCAATGGGACAACAAGCAATGGTAATCGATGCAATTCAAGCTGGTGCGAAAGACTTTATCGTTAAGCCTTTCCAAGCGGATCGTGTAATTGAAGCGATTCAAAAAGCACTAGGATGATTGCATGCAAATGTTAAAATCATTTCGTATAACGATGATTTTTGCATTTCTTGTACCCTTCCTGTTTTTGTACCCAACATCAACTTCTGTTTATGCTAACACCGATACGAACAGTATTGAGTATTGCATGAAAAATCCAGAAGAATGTAAAGATGACTCAGACCCAGCTGCTAAAGAAGATACAGTTGTCTCAGCAGCTGGGGACGTGTCTGCATGGGAATACATAAAAATGGTTTTGGCGCTTATTTTTGTTGTAGCTTTATTTTATGGGTTAATGAAGTTCTTAAATAAAAGAAATCTAACCTTTCAACGGAATCAAATGGTACAAAACTTAGGCGGTTTATCGTTAGGTGCACAAAAATCTGTGCAACTTCTACAAGTTGGAAAATCACTATATTTAGTTGGTGTTGGTGAGGATGTACAACTGTTACGTGAAATTACAGACCCTCAGGAAGTTGAGGCACTACTAGCACTCTATAATGAACGACAAGAATATGCAGCAACATCACCTTATATCACTGAATTATTTTCTAAGTTTAAGAAAAAAAATACGCAAGGTTCAACAACACAGCAAAATCAGGATACGTTTGGTGAACTATTTGAAAAAAAGATATCTGAAATCAAACAGGAGCGTAGTGAAGAACTGGAGAAATGGAAACAAAAGGAGAATGATGATAAATGAATGATGTAGTCGACATCCTTTCTGGTAGTGATCCGACCAATGTTTCCACCTCTGTTAAACTACTATTATTATTAACAGTATTATCACTTGCCCCAAGTATTTTAATATTGATGACATCGTTTGCGAGAATCGTAATTGTGTTGTCGTTTGTACGTACAGCATTAGCGACCCAGCAAATGCCTCCTAACCAGGTCATTGTCGGTCTTGCATTGTTTTTAACATTCTTCATCATGGCTCCAACATTCCAAGAAGTTAATAAGGAAGCATTACAGCCATTATTTGATGAGGAAATAGGGTTAGAGGAAGCATATGATCGTGCAAGTGTACCTTTTAAGGAATTTATGAGTAAGCATACAAGGCAAAAGGATCTAGATTTATTTTTAAAGTACAATCAAGCAGAAAAACCAGCATCTGTGGAAGAAATTCCATTAACAATGCTCGTTCCTGCCTTCGCCCTGAGCGAAATAAAAACAGCATTTCAAATTGGTTTTATGATTTTTATTCCATTCCTTGTTATCGATATGATTGTGGCAAGTACGTTAATGTCGATGGGGATGATGATGTTACCACCGGTTATGATTTCATTGCCGTTTAAGATTTTATTATTTGTACTTGTCGATGGCTGGTATCTCGTAATGAAATCCTTACTACAAAGTTTTTAGGGGATGATACAGTATGACAGGTGAAATGGTCATTTCAATTGCAGAGCGTGCCATTATGATTATCCTTCTAACATGCGGACCGCTATTATTAGTTGCTTTAATCTCTGGTTTAGCGGTGAGTATTTTTCAAGCAACAACTTCGATTCAAGAGCAAACATTAGCATTCGTTCCAAAAATCGTCGCTGTATTAGTGGCTATTGTATTCTTTGGGCCATGGATGTTATCACAAGTAACAAGCTATGCGAGAGATATTTTTGAGAATTTAACGCGTTACATAGGGTGAGTATATGAATGAATTAATCCCTCAAATAACGGTTTTCTTATTAGTACTTGTACGTGTAACAGCTTTTTTTGTCACTGTACCTTTTTTTTCGTACAGAACAATTCCACAGCAGGTGCGAATAACTCTCGCATTCGTTTTAGCTTGGATGATGTATTATACAATCGACGTAGAGCCATTTCTTTTTAATGGTGATTACATACTTTTAGTGATGAAGGAAGCACTAATTGGGCTATTACTTGGTCTAATAGGCTACATCGTCATGTCGGCGATTCAAATCGCCGGAAGCTTTATCGATTTCCAAATGGGGTTTGCCATTGCTAATATTATTGATCCGCAGACAGGAGCACAGAGTCCATTAATTGGTCAATTTTTCAATACGCTAGCTTTACTATTACTAATAGCGATTGATGGACATCATATGATTCTAGATGGAATTTACTATAGTTATCAATTCTTACCGATGGATCAAGGATTCCCTAATTTTGCAAATGAAGATTATATCCAGTTTATCATGACAACATTTACCGCCGTCTTTGCTATTGCTTTCCAAATGGCTGCGCCGGTTATAGCAACATTGTTTTTAGTCGATTTGGCGCTAGGGATAACAGCAAAAACTGTCCCACAATTGAACATTTTCGTTGTAGGTTTCCCAATTAAAATCAGTGTCAGCTTTTTAGTGCTATTTACAATGATGGGCGTTATGATACAAGTCATTCAAAAGCTTATTACAATTATGATCTACGCTATGCGTGATTTAATGGCAATTTTAGGTGGTGGATAAAATGTTGCTACTACTGGATTTAGACTTACAGTTTTTTGCAGGTGAGAAAACAGAAAAGGCGACCCCTAAAAAACGGCAAGATGCACGTAAAAAAGGTCAAGTCGTCAAGAGTCAGGATATATCAAGTGCTATTGTTATGCTCATGGTATTTATCTTTCTCTTCTTTTTTGCAGGCTCACTAAGAGACGATATTTTAGCTTTCTTTAGACAAACATTCATTCATAACATACGTGTAGAAACACTAACCATTGACAGTGTCATGCGCTTATTCACAGAAACATTAACGGAAATGGCTTTTATTATCGTACCAATAATGGCTATTGCATTTGTCGGTGCATTGGCGGGTAACTTTTTACAATTCGGCTTCTTATTCACATTAGAGCCGATGAAATTCGATTTAAAAAAAATGGACCCAATCAAAGGGTTGAAAAAAATATTTTCTGTTAAAGCGATTGTTGAACTTTTAAAATCAGTATTAAAAATCTCCTTTATCGGTGGGGTTACAACAATTATTATTTGGACAAATCTACCTGAAGTTTTAGCCTTATCCTTTAAAAGCCCGTGGATGACCCTTATTACAGTTGGGAAACTTACCGGTATTATGGGAATTGCAGCTTCGCTTGTCTTACTTTGTGTATCCTTATTGGACTGGATGTATCAAAAACATGATTATGAAAAAAATCTTAAAATGTCCAAACAAGACATTAAAGATGAATATAAAAATAGTGAGGGTGACCCGCTTATTAAATCGAAAATCAAACAACGTCAGCGCGAAATGGCGATGCGTCGGATGATGTCAGAGGTACCAAGCGCAGATGTGGTCATTACAAACCCAACTCACTATGCGATTGCTCTTAAATATGATGAAGAAAGTATGGATGCCCCGCGAGTAGTCGCAAAGGGTACAGACTTTGTTGCTCAAAAAATTAAACTGATTGCGAAAGAACATGATGTCGTAATGGTTGAAAATAGACCATTAGCGCGTGCGATGTATGATCAGGTAGAAATTGGCGATCAAGTACCAGATGAATTTTTCAAAGCAGTAGCAGAAGTACTCGCTTATGTTTATCGTATTAAGCGAAAAATTTAAAGCTTTTATGTAGGAGGGACACAAATGAAGGTTCGCGATATAGGGGTTTTAGGTGCGGTTATTTTAATCGTAGCGATGCTCATCATCCCTCTTCCTCCATGGATGTTAAGTTTCTTAATCGTCATTAATATTACTTTAGGATTAATAGTGCTTTTAACAGCAATGAGTATGAAGGAAGCGTTAGACTTTTCTATCTTCCCATCAGTTATTTTACTGTTAACCTTGTTCCGACTTGGATTAAGTGTATCCACAACGCGTGCTATTTTAGCAAACGGGGATGCTGGTTCAGTAGTTGAAACCTTCGGGGATTTCGTAGTCGGCGGGAATGTTCTTGTTGGTCTTGTTGTATTCTTAATTCTTGTGCTAATTCAGTTTATCGTTATTACAAAAGGGGCAGAACGTGTAGCAGAGGTAGCAGCACGTTTCACACTCGATGCGATGCCAGGTAAACAAATGAGTATTGACGCAGACTTAAACGCAGGGGTTATTTCAGAGCGTGAGGCACGTGAACGTCGCGATAAAGTAGCTGGTGAAGCGGATTTCTATGGGGCAATGGATGGTGCCACGAAATTCGTAAAAGGGGATGCCATTGCCTCTATGGTCATGGTTATTATCAACTTATTATTTGGTATTGTCATTGGAGTGGTGCAAATGGGCTTACCGTTTGCGGAAGCTGCAACTCATTTCTCCAAGCTGACAGTAGGAGATGGAATCGTTTCACAAATCCCAGCATTACTCATCTCAACAGCAACAGGGATTGTTGTAACACGTGCATCTTCAAAAGGTAGTTTGGGCGAAGATATTATGGGCCAGCTATTTGCTCAAGCAAAGCTACTCTATGTTGCCGGAGGTACAATTATCCTACTGGGCTTATTCACACCAATTCCTGACTGGATCACGCTACCTATTGGTATTGCGTTAATTGCGGGTGCGTACATGATGGAACGTAAGAAGCCTGAGGATGAAGAAGAATTACTTGAAATTGAGGAAGAAGTGGCAACAGACGGCATGAAGAGCCCTGAAAATGTTGTGAATTTATTAAATGTGGACCCAATTGAATTTGAATTTGGATATGGCTTAATTCCTTTAGTGGATGCTGCTCAAGGTGGAGACTTATTAGACCGTGTCATTATGATTCGCCGTCAGCTAGCGTTAGAACTAGGCATTGTCATTCCAGTTGTTCGTATTCGCGATAATATTCAGTTACAGCCAAATGAATACCGCATTAAAATTAAAGGAAATGAAATGGCCAGAGGCGAACTGTTACTTGATCACTATTTAGCCATGAGTCCAGGAGACGATGATTCAATTGAAGGTATCGATACAGTTGAGCCGTCATTTGGTCTACCAGCAAAATGGATTACAGAGCAAGTAAAAGAGGATGCAGAAATGTTTGGTTATACCGTTGTGGATCCACCGAGCGTTGTGTCAACACACTTAACAGAAATGATTCGCGCAAATGCACATGAATTATTAGGACGCCAAGAAGCGAAGCAATTAATCGATCATTTACGCGAAACACATCCAATTTTAGTCGAAGAATTAACACCTGCTCCGCTATCGACAGGAGAAATCCAAAAGGTACTGGGCAAACTACTACGAGAAAATGTATCTGTGCGTAACTTGCCAATTATTTTCGAAACACTAGCAGACTATGCAAAATTAACGAGTGATACCGATATATTAACTGAGTACGTACGTCAGTCATTAGCGCGCCAAATTACATCGCAATATGTAGGGGACAGCTCGTCATTGAAAGTCATTACGGTTTCAGGAAAAGTAGAAAAAATGATTGCTGATAGTATTCAGCAAACGGATCATGGGAATTATTTAGCGATGGATCCACAAGATTCTCAGATTGTGTTAGAGTCCATAGCAGCTGAGGTAGAACGTGTCTCCTTTATGGAACAATCAGCTATTATATTATGTTCGCCAGCAGTGCGTTTGTATTTACGACAGCTGACGGAACGTTATTTCCCGCAGATTCCAGTTCTATCTTATAACGAACTTGATGCTACGGTTGAAATTCAAAGTGTTGGAGTGGTGAATGTTCAGTGAAAATGAAAAAATATTACGCATCTTCCATACCAGAAGCGATGAAACTTGTACGTGCTGATTTAGGCGAAGACGCCGTCATTTTGAATTCAAAAGTAGTGGTGACAAAGAAGTTTTTTGGACTAGTAAAAAAGAAGAGTTTTGAAGTTTTAGCAGGTATTGACGCAATGGAGCCAAGCAATGTGGCTCCAAAAACTGCTGTCACACCTGTCGTTCCATCTAGTAAAGAAAACGCAAATTTACATGACATTACAAATGCTGTGCAAGCAAAGGTTCACTTAGCACAGCCAAAGCATGAAACAACCTTGCAAGAGGATACAGGCATTCCAGAAGAATTGAGAAAGGAAATTGCAGATTTAAAATCGTTAATGCAATCGATGCATCAGAAGACGACCCAAGCTCAATATCCCGATGAACTCTTACCCTTCATTGAATACTTAAGACAGCAAGAGTTAAATGAGGAGCTCATCTCAACGATCGGTGATGAGCTTTTTATGCATTTCAAAGAAACATCCGAAATCAATTTCTCACAATGCAAGCTGATCACGAAAAATTTATTGCGCAAAAAATTTGAAGGCCTTCCCATAGGCGGATTATCGTATGACAGAAAGTATATTAATGTCTTAGGCCCAACAGGAGTAGGAAAGACAACAACCATTGCTAAAATGGCAGCAAGGGCAGTTTTAGAAAAAAAGAAAAAAATAGGCTTTATTACAACGGATACTTACAGAATAGCTGCAATTGAGCAGTTAAAAACGTATGCAGGTCTTTTACAGGCGCCTGTTGAAATTGCCTATAATGCAACGGATTTTGAACAGGCTATCCAACGATTGTCCCATCTGGATTTAGTTTTTATCGATACAGCTGGTCGGAATTATAAAGAAGTAAAGTATGTAGATGATTTACAGCGCCTTATTAAGTTTGACGATCAAGCTGAATCCTTTTTAGTGCTTGCTATGACAGCAAAAGAAAAAGATATGACAAATATTATTGACCAGTTTAAGCAGTTACCAATTGAAAAGATAATCTTTACAAAGATTGATGAAACAAATTCTATTGGCACAATGATTAATTTAATGATTAAATATAATAAAGGACTTGCTTACTATACGAATGGTCAAGAAGTACCAGAAGATATTGAAGAAGCAGAATTAGAAGAAGTTCTTAATTTGTTTTTCCAAGGTGAAGAAAAATGAGAGACCAAGCAGAAACATTGCGCTTGAAAATGCTAAGACAGCAAGGCGAATTAGGTAGAGCTATCGCTGTTGTAAGCGGAAAAGGTGGAGTTGGTAAAAGTAACTTTTCCATGAATTTTGCAACTACATTAGCTAGTAAAGGAAAAAGAGTTGTAATCGTAGATATGGATATTGGCATGGGCAATATCAATATACTAATTGGAAAAAATGTTTCTTATAGTTTAAAAGATTACTTAGAAGGAAATAAGGTACTAGATGAGGTAATGTTCGAAGGTCCTTACGGTTTACGGTATATTTCCGGGGGATCAGGTATGTCAGGTGTACTGGAATGGTCAGATGTAATGTTTGAACAATTGATTCATGCTTTTGAACAACTACAAAAAAACTTCGACTATATTTTATTTGATATGGGCGCAGGTGCAACAAACTGGTCACTCGATTTACTAACATCAATAGATGAAATTATTGTTATCTCAACAGCCGAACCAACCTCTATTACCGATGCCTATTCGATGATGAAATATATTCATGGAAGAGATGCGGATAAGCAAATGTATATTCTTTGTAATCGTGCTTTTTCTAAAGAAGAGGGGATGGAAACAAATGAACGTTTAAAACTTACCATGAAACGTTTTTTGGACAAAGAGGTCACTGTGTTAGGCTCATTACCTGAGGATACTGTTGTGCGTAAAGCTGTACGCGAGCAAGTGCCATTTTCAATTGCGTACCCGGATGCCACCATTTCAAAGACACTTCAACTGATAGCGGCTCGTTTTATGGAACACCGTGTGGAGGAAGTGCATGGGCATGAACAGTCAGGGAGTAAATTCTTATCTAAACTTAGAAGTATTTTTACGAAAGGGCGTGATTAATTGGACTTTTTACATAAAAGCAAGTTATTAGTCGTAGATGATTCTGCTTTTATGCGAAAGCTAATTAGTGACTTTTTTGTTGGAAATTCGAAGGTTGAAGTAGTTGGAACAGCACGAAATGGTAAAGATGCGATTAAAAAGATTCAAACATTAAAACCAACTGTCGTGACAATGGACATTGAAATGCCTGAAATGAATGGACTTGAGGCTTTAAATGAAATTATGGCCATTTGTCCTGTACCTGTGGTCATGCTTTCAAGTACAACCCAACGAGGGGCAGAAAATGCATTAACGGCCATTGAATACGGAGCAGTTGATTTTGTCGCAAAGCCTAGCGGAACAATTTCTCTCGATTTACATAAAATCCAAACGGAACTTGTCCACAAGGTTGAACAAGCATCATTGGTACCTATTTCCAAGCTGAAGAAGCCTTCTGGTAGCAAAAAACAACAAGGATTAACGTTAACAGCGAGTATCATAAAAAAAGAATTAGTAAATGACCGAAAAGTGGCTCATTCAGTCAATGTATCTTCAGTAGTACCCGAAGTAAAAAAGCCACAAATAGAGTGGAGTAGAACAAGTAAGAAAATTGTGCTTATTGGTACATCTACAGGTGGACCACGCGCTCTACAGGAAGTGATTACAAAAATTCCTAAAACGATACAAGCACCTATTTTAATTGTCCAACATATGCCGGCTGGTTTTACAAAATCACTGGCTTCCCGCCTCGATCAATTAAGTGAGATTACTGTAAAGGAAGCAGAGCAAGGCGATATTTTACAAAATGGAGTGGCGTATATCGCACCTGGTGGGTATCATCTAAAATTAAGAAAAGTAGGTACCTCTTTTGGTGTCGTCCTTGATAATGATGAACCACCACGATCCGGACACCGTCCATCTGTAGATGTGATGTTCGAAGATGTGAGTCAAATTAAAGATTTTGATAAAGTAGCAGTCATTATGACGGGTATGGGCCATGATGGCTCTAAAGGATTAAAAGCATTAAAAAGTACTGGGAATGTGATTGCTATCTCAGAGTCAGCTGATACTTGCATAGTGTATGGTATGCCGAAAGCTGCGGTGGAAACGCAGCTTGTCGATGAAGTTGCTGATGTGGATGATATTGCACAAATAATTATGAAATATTTGCCTTAAAAGGGGTGTCCTCTTATGGAAGTCAATCAATATTTAGAGATGTTTATCGAAGAAAGTAAAGAGCATTTACAAGCTTGTAGTGAACATTTATTAGAATTAGAAAAAAAACCAGATGATTTGGCCATCGTTGGTGAAATTTTCCGCTCTGCCCATACATTAAAAGGTATGTCAGCGACAATGGGCTTCGAAGATTTAGCAGATTTAACGCATAAAATGGAAAATGTCTTAGATGCCATTCGAAATGAAAAAATTCATGTATCACCGGAAATTCTAGATGTTGTTTTTGAATCTGTAGACCATTTAGAGGAAATGGTGATGGATATTGCAAACGGTGGAGATGGAAAACGAGATGTTTCTTCTACCGTAGCACAATTAAAGCGCATCGAATCAGGAGAGG
Source organism: Lysinibacillus sphaericus OT4b.31 (assembly GCF_000392615.1). Classification (GTDB taxonomy): domain Bacteria; phylum Bacillota; class Bacilli; order Bacillales_A; family Planococcaceae; genus Lysinibacillus; species Lysinibacillus sphaericus_B. The sequence goes on from NZ_KB933398.1 coordinate 1,630,062, forward strand.
AAGCGACTCCAGAAGTTGTTGCAACAACAGTTGAAACGCCAGCTGTAGCAAGCGTATTAGAATATGACGGTTTTGAACAAACGGTTATTAGTCAATCTGCTGAACAAGGTTTTAATGCTTTTGAAATTTCGATACGCCTTCGTGAAGATTGTCTATTAAAGGCAGCACGAGTGTTTATGGTGTTTGAGATTTTAGAAAAAGACGGAGATGTCATTAAATCTTCGCCAACAGTAGAGAAGCTTGAAGACGAACAGTTTGATCAACAATTTTATGTGGCCTTCGTAACAAAAGAACCTGCTGAAGATATGCAGAAAAAGTTAATGAAGGTTTCTGAGGTTGAAGAAGTAATCGTCACAGCTATCAATCAAGATAAATTCAGTGAAAAAGAGTATGAAGCTCACAAAGAAGTAGCAGCGACAGCAACGTTAGAAGAGGTAGCAACACCAACGCCGACACCTACACCTACACCTACACCTGTACCTGCAAAAACAGCTACTCCTGTTAAAGCTGAAAAAAGTCATGCCCCTGTTGGCAATAAAACAATTCGTGTTAATATCGAACGTCTAGATATATTAATGAACTTATTTGAGGAACTTGTCATTGATCGTGGACGACTACAATCAATTGCGACTGAAGTAAATCATGGTGAGCTAAATGAAACGGTTGAGCGTATGAGCCGTGTAATGGGTGATTTACAAACTATTATTTTGACGATGCGAATGGTTCCTGTTGAAACAGTATTCAATCGTTTCCCAAAAATGATTCGTCAGCTATCGCGTGACTTAAACAAAAAAATTAATCTTGAAATTATTGGTGCTGAAACTGAACTGGATCGTACAGTAATCGATGAAATCGGGGATCCACTCGTTCACTTAATCCGTAACTCAGTCGATCATGGCATTGAAAATCCAACAGCGCGTCGTGCTAAGGGCAAGCCAGAGGAAGGAACAGTTGTATTACGTGCTTATCATAGTGGTAACTACGTCTTCATCGAGATAGAGGATGATGGAGCAGGCATTAATCGCGATAAAGTACTAGCAAAAGCGATTTCAAAAGGGATTGTCACACAAGAACAATCCTTCTCAATGTCTGATAAACAAATCAATGAACTAATTTTAGCTTCGGGCTTCTCGACAGCCGATGTCATTTCTGATGTATCAGGTCGTGGTGTTGGTTTAGATGTTGTTAAAACTACCATTGAATCATTAGGCGGAAATATTTCGATTGAATCTACACAGGATGTGGGCTCTATTTTCTCTATTCAATTACCTCTAACATTATCAATTATCTCAGTAATGCTAGTGGAAATCGAAAAAGAGATTTATGCAATTCCGTTATCATCGATTATTGAAACATCTATTATCCGTTCATCAGATATTATGAATGCGCATAACCAAAAAGTAATCGACTTCCGCGGCAAAGTTGTACCACTTGTATTTTTAGAGGAAATCTTTGAGGTACCTCGTAAAGAGCTACAAGATGATGAATTCCATTCAGTAGTCATTGTTCGTAAAGGTGAGAAACTTGCTGGTTTAGTTGTAGATTCATTCATTGGCCAACAAGAAATTGTACTGAAATCATTAGGAAATTACTTAACAAATATCTTTGCAATTTCTGGTGCAACAATTTTAGGTAATGGTAAAGTGGCCTTAATTGTGGATTGCAACGCACTTATTAAATAAGGTGAATGAATAAGAGAGGTGTTAACGATGACAAACGCAGTTGAACAAGAAAGTATTAAGGTGATCGTCTTCCAATTGGCAGATAAGGAATATGCAATTCCTGTATCACACGTTCAAGGAATAGAGAAGTTAATGCATATTACGCGCGTGCCTAAAACGGCAAATTATGTGAAAGGTGTTATTAACCTACGTGGTGTTGTAACACCAATTGTGGATTTACGTGAACGTTTTGAATTACCAATCTCTGAACATGAAGAAACAACTCGAATTATCATTATTTCATTAGAGGATATGGAAGTAGGGTTTGTAGTAGACTCGGCGAATGATGTTTTAGATATTCCAGCAAGTGCAATTGAACCACAGCCAGAAGTAGTTGGCTCACTTGAAGAAGAGTTTATTTCAGGTGTGGCAAAAATAGACAAGCGATTATTAATTTTATTGCATTTAGAGAAAGTATTAAATCCACTAAAGTAGGGATCGATGATGACATTTAATCAAAAGATTACATCACTACATTTAGATGTATTAAAGGAAATTGGAAATATTGGTGCTGCGCATGCTGCGACAGCACTTTCCAATTTACTTGGTAAAAAAATCGACATGCGTGTACCGAAAGTTGAAATGGTATCGTTTAATGACATGATGGAACTCGCTGGAGGGTCTGAAAATGTCGTTGTTGGGATCTTTTTACGCATCGAGGGTGATGCTGAAGGAAGTATGTTCTTTATCCTTCCTATTGAGCAGGCTAACCGTTTTATCCGACGGCTAATATATGATGAATCGTTCGACTTTAAAAAACCTCCTGTTTCAGAATTAGGGTTATCAGCCATGCAGGAAATGGGTAATATTTTATCGGGTTCATATTTATCAGCATTGTCAGATTTTACAAATTTAAAAATATATCCAACTGTTCCAGGGCTTAGTGTCGACATGTTTGGTGCTATCATCAGTATTGGCTTAATTGAATTATCACATGTCAGTGATAATGTTATCGTAATAAATACATCCATTTATGAAGACGGGGTTGAGGATCATGAAACGGTAAGAGGACATTTCTTCTTACTACCAGATCCTGATTCATTTGATGCTATTTTTAAGGCATTAGGAGTATCATAGACAATGTTAAATAGTAGTGGACAAGTAATAAAAGTTGGAATTGCACAAATGGATGTAGCAAAACTACCAAATACGATAAGAACTTCAGGTCTTGGTTCTTGTGTGGGTGTTATTTTATACGATGAGTCAAAAAAAATTGCTGGTTTAATACATGTGATGCTACCAGATTCAAGCCTTGCTAGATCAGAGTCGATTAATGTGGCGAAATTTGCTGATACAGGCATTTTGGGCATGATTGATTTATTGAAACTAGAAGGTGTTCAAAAGTTCAAGCTAAAGGCGAAAATCGCGGGTGGTGCGCAGATGTTTCAATTCTCTTCGGACAAGGATTCAATGCGCATCGGTCCACGTAATGTAGAGGCTGTAAAGAGTGAATTGAAGCGTCAAGGAATTCCTTTAATTGCTGAAGATACTGGTGGTAATAGCGGTAGAACAATTGAATTTAATCCTGCGACGTCGACATTACATATCCGAACGGTTAACCAAGGAGTGAGCGAAATATAATGTTTGGTTCTATTTTTTACAACCTATGGGGAGCATTAATTGCCTTTTCTATTTATTTCTTTATGACATTTCAAAAGCCTTTAACGCCATTACGTATTATCATCGGCTCATTTGTAGCTGCGCTAATTGTCTTTTTCGTTATGTACCTTGTACGATTGCTAATCACCTATATTTTATATACACCAGGTGCAACCCAAGAGCTAACAGACGATGAGTTTGAAAAGACTGAGTTAGATGAAGACGATGACGAGAATCAGCAAGCGCAGAATACGAACTCAACTGTGGAGTTTCAAGATGAAAACTCAGAAGACATTGCACAGGTTGTACGTACGATGATGAGTCGTGAAGATGAAAAACAAGTAAATGCATAAAAAACCAGGCAACTTCGAACTGTAACCAATGTTAGATACTAACTAACAATTGTTTGCAGTTTTTCTTTTGTCAAAAGAGGGAATAGGAAGAATCATATAATAGTGTTAGAGAAACATATGAAATTATAGCGAATCTTGCTATAATATAGGAAAGAACGGCAATCGGTTTAGCAATGTCTACGCATTCACGTTGCACGCTTGGGGTCGCTTCAATTGCTCGTGCAAAATTGGGTAGAACATATACTTTCGCTTCGAGCTCGGAGGTAGCTTTCACATGTGAAAGGGCTCGAATGCGCTTTTCTTAAAAGAGAGGTGGATTTCATGACACAACCAAATCTGAACGAAGAAAAAAAGCTGTGGACTCGCTGGATTAATGAGCGTGATCCTGATGCGGGTGATTTACTTATAAAAAAATATATATCTCTTGTGTCTTACCATGTACAGCGAATTGGTGCAGGTTTACCGAAGAGCGTTTCTCGAGATGATTTAACGAGCTTAGGCATGTTAGGTCTTTTTGATGCTTTAAATAAATTTGATATTAATCGAGACTTGAAATTTGATACATATGCTTCTTTTAGAGTAAGAGGGGCGATTATTGATGGCTTACGTAAGGAAGATTGGTTGCCTCGTTCTGCACGAGAAAAGGCAAAAAAATTGGATGCTCAGATCGAACAGTTAGAACAAAAGTATATGCGTCATGTAACACCCGAGGAGCTTGCAGAACAGATGGAATTACCGGTAGAGGAAGTGTACCAAACCGTCCAAGAGCATTTCTTTTCAAATGTATTATCTATTAATGAACAACAAGATCAGGAAGAAGCAGAAGGAAAAGCGTTTATCATCCGTGATGATACAACGAAGACCCCAGAGCAGGTTGTTATTAAATCAGAATTGCTTGGCGACTTAGCCTTAAATATACAAAAGCTAAATGACAAAGAACAGCTTGTGCTTAGTTTATTTTATACTGAGGAATTGACATTGACAGAGATTGGTGAAATGTTGGAATTGTCAACATCTCGTATTTCACAGATACATTCGAAGGCATTGTTAAAGCTACGAAAACTGCTGTCGAATGAGATGTTAAATGTGTAAGTAAAACGAATAAACACATAACTTTGAAGGAGGGAGTCATATGAGTTTAAAAGGTGTCGAGTTACAAATAGCTATTCCGAAAACATTTGAAGCGGGTAAAATGGCAGATCAGGCACAACAACAAACCTTGGCTCAGCAAGCACATGCAAATGAGGCGCTAAAAAAAGAATTAGAGCGTAAGCAGAAAGTGGTCAATACTTCAGAGGGTATGGTAGAGATTAGTGAAGAGGAAGAAGCGGGAGGAGAGTATATTAAAGGTACTCGTAAAAAGAAAAAGAATAGTAACGAAAATCCAGAAAAACAGGCACAGCACCCGTTTAAAGGGAACTTCGTAGACTTTAGTGGATAGGAGTTTACTATGACAACCATACTAATAGCTGTTCTATTTGTTTTACAGCTACTTTCGTTTTTCTACATAATTATACTGAATACGAAACTTGCAAAATTCAAGGACTTAGAACATAAACAAGAACGTTTAATGCGAGAAATGGATGATACCATTAGTCTCTATTTAGTAGACATGAAGGATGAAAATAATCGCTTGATTCAAGCGTTGCAGGTCGTACCTAAACCTGAAGTGAAAACACATACGGTACAACAAGATGAGGAAATTGTTCAGCCAAAAGAGCAAGATCACAAACCTGGTCAGACGGAGGTTGATGAAGCTCTATTACCGCCTACTAGTATCGATAGTGAACCGCGTGTTTTTGTTTCTAAAAATATCGTAGCCAATGCTTATTCTCGTCAAAAGCAGGCGGGAGTGACCGTACAAACTGTTTCTCAAGCAAAGGATGTTACGCTAAAAGAAGAGCCACAGCCAGTAACCTTGGAACAGCAAGTCGTGCAACTAGCGAAACAAGGAAAAACAGCTGAGGAAATAGCTAAACAGCTTCAAAAAGGTAAGACAGAAATCGAGCTTTTATTGAAATTTCATAGCTAGAATAGTTGCTAATGCAAATAAACTGTGATATAGTAGCAAATGGTGTTATTATTACACACGCATTTTGATGTAGTAAGTGGTGCTCTAAGATTAGGGTAGCTTGTTGCAGGTGATAAATGCGGAGGAAAAAAACCAAACATTCTAGGAGGAAATTCACATGTCAGTAATTTCTATGAAACAATTACTTGAAGCTGGTGTACATTTCGGTCACCAAACTCGTCGTTGGAACCCAAAAATGAAGAAATATATCTTCGTTGAACGTAACGGGATCTACATCATCGACTTACAAAAAACGGTTAAAAAATTAGAGGAAGCTTATGACTTCATGCGTCAAGTTGGTCAAGACGGTGGTAAAGTTCTTTTCGTTGGTACGAAAAAACAAGCACAAGAAGCGATCAAAGACGAAGCTGAACGTTCAGGCAACTACTACATCAACCAACGTTGGTTAGGTGGTACTCTTACTAACTTCGGTACAATTCAAAAACGTGTTGCACGTATGAAAGCTATCGAAAAAATGGAAGAAGAAGGAACTTTCGAAGTTCTTCCTAAAAAAGAAGTAATCCAACTTAAAAAAGAACACGAACGTCTAGTAAAATTCTTAGGCGGTATCCGTGATATGCACAATCTTCCGGATGTTATGTTCGTGGTTGACCCACGTAAAGAGCGTATCGCTGTTGCTGAAGCTCGTAAACTAAACATTCCACTAGTAGGTATTGTTGATACAAACTGTGATCCAGATGAAATCGACTACGTAATCCCTGCTAATGATGATGCTATTCGCGCTGTTAAACTTTTAACTGCTAAAATGGCTGACGCTTTAATCGAGTCAAAACAAGGTGAAGAAGAAGCTCCAGCTGTAGAAGCTGCTGCTGAGTAATTCACGTTTACAAAAAGGTGATAAGTGGCTCAGACCCCCTTATCACCTTTTTTAGAACCTTATCACTATAATCTCTACCAATTCGAGGAGGAAACACTAAATGGCAAACATTACTGCACAATTAGTAAAAGAATTACGTGAAAAAACTGGCGCTGGTATGATGGACTGTAAAAAAGCGTTAGTACAAACTGAAGGCGACTTAGATGCTGCAATCGATTTCCTGCGTGAAAAAGGTCTTTCTTCAGCTGCTAAAAAAGCTGATCGTATCGCTGCAGAAGGCACAACTTATATTTTAGAACAAGGTAACGAAGCAATTATTCTTGAAGTAAACGCTGAAACAGACTTCGTTGCGAAAAACGATAAGTTCCAAGTACTAGTTTCTTCTTTAGCTGAGCAATTACTTGCTGCTAAACCAGCATCAGTTGAAGCTGCATTAGAACTTGCAAATGCTGAAGGCGTAAAAATCGCTGACCAAATTTCAACTGCTGTTGCAACAATCGGAGAAAAAATTACACTTCGTCGTTACGAAATTAAAACTAAAACAGATGCAGATGCATTTGGTTCTTACCTACACATGGGCGGCCGTATTGGTGTATTAGTAGCTTTAGAAGGTTCTACTGATGCTTCAGCTGCTAAAGACGTTGCTATGCATATTGCAGCTATTAACCCAACTTACGTTTCTCGTGAAGAAGTTTCTGCTGAAGAAGTTGAACGTGAGCGTAAAGTGTTAACTGAACAAGCTCTTAACGAAGGTAAACCAGAAAACATCGTAGCGAAAATGGTTGAAGGTCGTCTTGGTAAATACTTCGAAGACGTTTGCTTACTTGACCAATCATTCGTTAAAAACTCTGACCAAAAAGTACGTGACTTCGTTGCTTCAACTGGTGGTAATGTAACAGGCTTCGTACGTTACGCTGTAGGTGAAGGTATCGAGAAACGTGAAGATAACTTTGCTGAAGAAGTAATGAACCAAGTTAATGGTAACTAATTTTTTGTAAAACGAGTTCATTGATGGACCGGCTTACATTTGATCCTAACCAAATAATATCTAGATTTTTCTAGACAAAAAAATGGGGAACACAACATAACGTGTTCCCTATTTTTCCGAAAAGAGAAAGAAAACTATAGAATTTTCTATTCTTCTTATTCATAACTAGTAATTATTGTTAGTTATACTATAATGGAAAAGGAATAGAAATGTTTTAAATAAATGTCTGACGGAGGTTTACAATGAGTGTGCCACAATATAAACGAGTAGTCATTAAATTAAGTGGTGAAGCGTTAGCGGGAGAAGCTGGCTTCGGTTTATCACCAAAAATTATCAAATCTGTTGCAGAAGAAGTAAAAGAAGTAGTAGATCTTGATGTAGAAGTTGCTGTTGTTGTAGGTGGCGGTAACATATGGCGTGGAAAAATCGGTAGTGAAATGGGAATGGATCGTGCAGCAGCTGACTATATGGGTATGTTAGCGACGGTTATGAACTCATTAGCATTACAAGATGCACTTGAAAAATTAGGCATTGAAACACGTGTGCAATCTTCTATCGTGATGACACAAGTAGCAGAGCCCTATATTCGTCGTAAAGCAGTTCGTCATTTAGAGAAAAAACGTGTAGTTATTTTTGCTGCCGGTACGGGTAACCCGTTCTTCTCTACAGATACAACTGCAGCTTTACGAGCAGCGGAAATTGACGCAGATGCGATTTTAATGGCAAAAAATAATGTAGATGGTGTCTATTCAGCAGATCCAAAGGTAGACTCAACTGCCGTTAAATATGATACACTCACATACTTAGACGTTATTCAACAAGGTTTACAAGTCATGGACTCAACAGCTTCTACTTTATGTATGGATAACGATATTCCGTTAATTGTCTTCTCAATAACGGAACCAGGTAACATTAAACGTGCCGTGCAAGGCGAGAAAATTGGAACAGTTGTTAGGAGGAATATATAATGGCTAAACAAGTTTTAGAACAAGCTAAAGATAAAATGAACAAAACAATCGCTGCTTTTTCGCGTGAATTAGCATCAATTCGTGCAGGGCGTGCAAATGCATCACTACTAGATCGTATTACTGTCGATTACTATGGAGCGCCAACACCTATTAATCAACTTGCAGGTGTATCTGTGCCAGAAGCCCGCCTATTAGTAATCACACCTTACGATAAATCAGTTTTAGGTGAGATTGAAAAAGCGATCATGAAATCTGATATTGGTATTACACCAACAAATGATGGGACAATCATTCGTCTAATGATTCCTGCTTTAACGGAAGAACGCCGTAAAGACCTAGTGAAGCAAGTGAAGAAAGAAGCAGAGGATGCAAAAATTGCTGTCCGTAACGTACGTCGTGACGCGAATGACGATTTGAAAAAACTTGAAAAAGCTGGCGAAATCACAGAAGATGACCTACGTGGCTACGGTGAAGATATTCAAAAATTAACGGATGATTACATCGTAAAAGTAGATCAAGTAACGAAAGAAAAAGAAAAAGAAATTTTAGAGGTGTAAGCAGACGCTTTACACTCTTTGATGGAACTTTTTGATGAGATGAAGGCGTCCTATACATAACAGGACGTCTTTTCTCTTTTTAACTTATTTCAGTCGTAGTTTACCATCTTTTTGGTGAGAATTAATTTTTAATTTTTGCCAGTTGGCGTACGGATGCGTACTGAATAATGTTTAAGCCTCGGATAGATGTAGATTTTGAAGTAAGAAACACATAGGAAGTTAACCTCAAGTCCGCGTATTCACGTGATGATGGGTAACGTACGATATTGGTGAAAACGCCGCTTTTAGTGGTTTTAGCGAAATGTCTGACAGGGAGTCGGCCTAAGTGCAATTCAAAATCTTAGTCAAAATATAATTGATGAGGTGTTTTTGTTCTAAAATCAGCTAGTTCATACATAGTCAATTTAGAGGGAAAAAAAAGACAAAAAGCACTTTTGTTTGTTATGATAGGTGAGTATACGTCCGATTAGTTGTAGTGGGGGAGTTAGCATGTTTAAGAAGCTATTAGGTAAACAAGTAAATATTAATACACTATCATTGGAGGAACGAGTTGCCCTTTCTAAAAGCGAGCCAATTCCTGCCCATGTAGCGATTATTATGGACGGAAATGGACGTTGGGCAAAGAAGCGTGCAATGCCACGTGTTGCTGGGCACCATGAAGGTATGAAGACGGTACGAAAAGTAACGAGATTTGCGTCAGATCTTGGTATTCAAGTATTAACGGTCTATGCGTTTTCTACAGAGAACTGGAAACGACCAAAACCAGAGGTCGATTTCCTCATGCGTCTACCTGTAGAATTTTTAGGATCTTTTTTACCGGAAATGATGGAACGCAATGTACGTGTTGAAATGATTGGTGATCCGTCTCTACTACCAGCACATACGCAAAAAGCACTGTTTGAAGCGATGGAAGAGACAAAGCATAATACGGGACTAATTTTAAATTTTGCCTTGAATTATGGGAGTCGTTCAGAAATGGTCAGCGCTATGAAAATGATGCTTCAAAAAGTGCAGGACGGTCAATTAACGATGCAAGACATTAATGAGGAATGTATGTCGTCTCATTTAATGACAGCCCATTTACCAGAGCCAGACTTATTAATTCGTACAAGTGGTGAAGTACGATTAAGTAACTTTATGTTATGGCAACTCGCCTATACGGAATTTTGGTTTACAGATACATTGTGGCCAGATTTTAGTGAGGAAAACCTACTCGAAGCGGTGGAAAACTATCAGAAACGTAATCGCCGTTACGGTGGGTTGAAGGGAGAAGAAACAACTTGAAACAACGAATCATCACAGCAATAATTGCTGCAGCACTATTCATTCCATTTGTAATTTATGGGAAGGTACCATTTACACTACTTGTGCTAGCAATGGCTGTTGTCGGATTTTATGAAATACTAAAGATGAAAGGTATTTCAATTTTTTCAGTACCAGGCTTTATGGGCCTACTAACACTTATTATGCTTGTTATACCTAAGGACTGGGCAAGCGAGGTAGTGCATGCGATGGGTTATTCATCCGTTTTAATGGTTGTTTACGGATTGATGATGTTATTGCTTATTTATGTAGTACTTGTGAAAAATAAAATTACATTTGATGAAGTAGGCTTTATCTTATTAGGTGCATTTTATGTTGGTCTAGGTTTCCATTATTTAATTGAGACACGTAATTCTGGACTACAGTATGTTGTTTATTGTTTGCTTGTTGTTTGGACGACAGACTCAGGCGCCTATTTTGTCGGAAGAAAATTCGGCAAAAATAAGCTTTGGCCAGAAATATCACCAAAGAAAACAGTGGAAGGCTTTGTCGGCGGGATTGTTATTGCCGTCATCTTCGCTGTTGGCATGCAAGCGATTTATCCAATCGTAGATAGTTATGTGTCGTTGATTTTCATCACAATTTTCGCTTCCATTATTGGTCAAATGGGCGATCTAGTGGAATCTGCAATAAAGCGTCATTTTAACGTGAAAGATTCAGGAACTATTTTACCTGGGCATGGCGGCATTTTAGACCGCTTTGATAGTCTGTTATTCGTCGTGCCTTTACTACATTTTTTATATCTTATCGGTAACTAGAAAACCGTGATCTTAATGCTAAAGATTTCACCTCCTCTATAAGTGGTAGGCGAAAACCGGTTGTAGTTTTTCTTTATTTGCTTAGATAGAAAAAGGGGACGTTTTGTCGTGAAAAAAATTAGTTTATTGGGTGCCACTGGCTCTATCGGTTGGCAAACCTACGATATTTTAAAAGAACAACGTGATGCATTTCATCTTGTAGCTTTCTCTTCAGGAAAAAATATAGAGAAAACACGTGAGATGATTGAAGCGTTGCAACCTGAGCTTGTATCTGTTCAACTAGAACAAGATGCACTTACGCTCGCAAAAGACTATCCACATGTGCACTTTACATTTGGTGAAAAAGGACTTGTGGAAGTTGCTACACACCCTGATTCAACAGTACTAGTCAATGCAGTGCTTGGTAGTGTTGGATTAGAATCGACGCTTGCCGCAATTCGTATGGGTAAAACGATCGCCATCGCTAACAAGGAAACGCTTGTAACAGCAGGGCACTTAGTGATGGCTGAGGCGAAGAAGTACAATGCACCAATTTTACCGGTCGATAGTGAGCATTCGGCTATTTTCCAATCAATGAACGGTGAGAATCGAAAAAATATTGAACGCTTAATTATTACAGCGTCGGGAGGTAGCTTCCGTGACAAAACACGTGATGAACTAAAACATGTAACGGTAGCTGATGCACTAAATCACCCGAATTGGTCAATGGGCGCGAAAATTACCATAGATTCAGCAACAATGATGAATAAAGGGCTAGAAGTCATAGAAGCACATGTGTTGTTTGATATGCCTTATGATAAAATTGATGTACTTTTGCATAGAGAAAGTATTATTCACTCCCTAGTTGAGTATCATGATACTAGTGTTATTGCACAGTTGGGTACACCGGATATGCGTGTACCCATTCAATATGCATTAAGCTATCCAGATCGTATGCCGCTACATAATGGTCAACGACTTAATTTAGCGCAGATGGGTCAGTTGCATTTTAAAGACATGGACTTTGATCGCTACCCTGCATTGCGACTTGCCTATGAGGCAGGTCGTACAGGTGGTACCATTTTAACAGCGATGAATGCAGCGAATGAAGCGGCAGTTGCGGCATTTTTACAAGGGAAAATAACATTCCTTGAAATTGATGACACAATTGAGCGTGTGATGCATGCACATCACAATATTTCAGTGCCAGATTTGCAAACAATTTTACATGTGGACAGTGAGACAAGAAAAATAGTATTAGACATGGTAAAATAACGAACGAGAGTAAGATGACGTTAACTATTCGCTATTAAAGGTGGGGTATTATGCAAACAGCCATTGCATTTATTTTTATATTTGGATCCCTTGTGTTCTTCCATGAACTTGGGCACTTCCTATTTGCGAAACGCGCAGGAATTATGGTTCGGGAATTCGCGATTGGTATGGGTCCAAAAATTTATGGCAAGACACATGGTGAGACAATCTATACTATACGTTTATTGCCGATTGGTGGTTACGTTCGTATGGCAGGCGAGGATATGGACGGCTCGGAATTACAGCCAGGCTACCGTGTAGGGCTCATTGTCAATGAAGATAACATTGTTAAAAAGATAATCTTCAATCAAAATAATAGGCAATTACCAGACTTATTATTTTTAGAAGTTGAGCGTGCAGATTTAGAACAAGAGTTATTTATTGAAGGTTATGATGAAGAAGAAAAACTAGTTCGTTATAATGTCTCTCGAGATTGTGTACTCGTTGAAAATGGCAGAGAAACTTTAATAGCACCATATGATCGCCAGTTTAACGCAAAAACGGTTGGTCAACGTGCTATGACGATTTTTGCAGGGCCTTTGTTTAACTTTATTTTAGCATTTTTCATCTATTTGCTAATTGGTTTATTTAACGGTGTACCTACAAATGAGCCGATTATTACAGAAGTAGTAGAAAATGATCCAGCTGCACAGGCAGGTATGCTTGCAGGGGATAGGGTAACATCCATCGACGGACAAGTAGTTGAAAAGTGGCAGGATTTAGCTGCGATTGTCCAGGATCGACCAGGTCAAACAATTGATGTAACTGTTGAGCGTAGTGGCCAGTTAGTAAACTTGAATATGATGGTAAAAGAAGTCAAACAAGATGGCGAGAAATATGGTCAAATTGGTGTTCGTTATGAGAGCCCACGCGAATATAATCCGCTAAAGGCAGTCGTATTCGGTGCACAACAAACGTACAATATGACGATGAAGATTTTTGAGCTTCTGGGCATGCTTATTACTGGACAATTTACGATAGATGCTCTTTCAGGTCCAGTTGGTATATATAAAGCGACAGAGCAAGTAGCGCAGTATGGTTTCGTTAACTTAATGAATTGGGCCGCAATGTTAAGTATCAACCTTGGTATTATGAACTTACTACCTCTACCAGCACTAGATGGTGGCCGTTTGCTATTTTTTGGTTTCGAGGCGCTTCGAGGCAAGCCAATCGATCGCCAAAAAGAAGGCATCGTTCATTTTGTTGGCATTGTATTATTGATGATTTTAATGGTCGTAGTTACATGGAACGATATCCAACGATTTTTCTTTTAATGTAGATGGAGTGACCATTCAAATGGTAACTTCATTTACATTAAGCTTGGCGTCAAATATCTAAAGATACAAAGACAGCCAAGGTAAAATTGACTGTAAATATTAGCTTTGAGCGCAATTATTTTGGAAACATTGCGTTCAAAGCTAAATTTGATTATGCTAGAGAAGGAAACTTATCTATTTAACTTCCTTCAACATTTTCCCCACGCTACTAGAAGTGGGAAGAATGCGAAGTGAAGTTAACTTCAGTAGGATACGAACCCCTACTGATTAAAGTTAAGCCCCTGGTGATGCCATAGATAAAAGAGTGTATTGCGTTTATACAATGTTAAATCTAGACACACGCCGAGGCAAATTGATAAAAAGGTGGAACACTGAATGAAGCAAAGTAAAACATTTATCCCAACGCTACGTGAAGTACCTGCTGATGCAGATGTTAAATCACACAAGCAATTACTACGTGCAGGGTTTATTCGTCAAAATACAAGTGGGGTATACTCGTATTTACCGCTTGCAAAACGTGTCTTAACAAAAATAGAAAATATTATTCGTGAAGAGATGGAAGCTATCAATTCTATCGAATTATTAATGCCAGCCTTACAATCTGCAGAGCTTTGGCAGGAATCTGGTCGTTGGGAAAAATACGGACCAGAATTAATGCGTTTAAAAGACCGTCATGATCGTGATTTTGCATTAGGACCAACGCATGAAGAAGTGATTACAACTTTAGTACGTGATGAAATTAAATCATATAAAAAATTACCATTAACACTTTATCAAATTCAAACAAAATTCCGTGATGAAAAACGTCCTCGCTTCGGTTTGTTACGTGGTCGTGAATTTATTATGAAAGATGCTTATTCTTTCCACGCATCTCGTGAAAGCTTAGATGAAACATATGAAGATATGTATCGTGCTTATTCAAATATCTTCTCACGTCTGGGCTTAAACTACCGTGCAGTTATTGCTGATGCAGGTTCAATTGGTGGTAAAGGAACGCATGAATTCATGTGTCTTTCTGAAATCGGGGAAGATACTATTGCCTATTCGGATAGTTCTGACTATGCAGCGAACATTGAGATGGCTGAAGTAATTGTTGACTATCAAACATCTGCACAAGCATTAAAAGACCTTGAAAAAGTGGCAACACCAGATCAAAAAACAATAGAAGAAGTATCAGCTTTCTTAAATGTTGAAGCTTCAAATGTTATTAAATCATTAGTATTTGATGTTGACGGTGAATTAGTTGTTGTTCTTGCTCGTGGTGATCACGAAATTAATGACATTAAATTGAAAAATGCATTAAATGCAGGAACGGTTGAACTTGCGAGCGAAGTAGCTATTCGTGAACTACTTGGCTGTGGTATAGGCTCAATTGGTCCAGTTAAATTACCAGTTGACGTGAAAGTGGTAGCCGATCAGGCTATTAAATCCATTCGTAACGGTGTAGCTGGTGCGAATGAAGACGGTTTCCACTTAGTAAATGTTAACCCAGAGCGTGATTTCGCGGTGAATGAATATTTAGATATTCGTTTTATCCAAGAGGGAGATCCATCTCCAGATGGACAAGGTACGATTAAATTTGCAGAAGGTATCGAGGTAGGTCATATTTTCAAATTGGGTACAACATACTCTGCAAAAATGAATGGCACATTCCTAGACGAGCAAGGGAAGGCACAGCCATTTATTATGGGTTGCTACGGCATCGGCGTTTCACGTATTTTAGCAGCTGTAGCCGAACATTTCCAAGATGACAAAGGATTTACATGGCCAATACAATTAACGCCATATGATATCCATGTCGTGCCTGTTAATACAAAGGATGAGGCACAGGTTACGTTAGCAGATGAGTTATACGGCCTATTGAAATCATACCGCTATGATGTACTTTTAGATGATCGTGCTGAACGCGCGGGCGTTAAATTTGCGGATGCAGATTTGATTGGTCTACCTGTTCGAGTAACAGTTGGTAAAAAGGCATCTGAAGGTGTTGTCGAAGTGAAATTCCGTCAAACAGGCGAAACGTTTGAATGGCAAAAAGAAGAGGTCATTGATCGCTTAAACGAATTTTTCCGCAAGAACTAATATCCTTTTGAACGTGTTATCTCTAAAAGGATGTAGATGCTCCAAAGCGAAGCAATCTTTTTAAATGAGATAGGACAAGTAAAAAATTCGCGACAATCCTGCGGGAAAGCGAGCCATTCAAGACTTTACAGATGCTATGACATCTGTGAGCCTTGCGGATCGCCCGTGGAAAAGGAGCGAATTTTTTTGCATCAATTTTTAGTATTATGCGCTAAATAGAATATAGAACAAGAGGCTCTTCATACTGCCTCTTTCTTTTCATTAAAGTAGAAAGTAGGTGTCAACCGATTGGAACAGCAACAAGAGGCAAGAATGAAATTCCAAATGCTTTTGCAGCAATTAGAGTTAACTGATGATGTGTATATGTCCTTTTTTGAAGAAGGTGAGTTATCACGTTTAACCGTGCATAAAAAAAATAGGCTGTGGCATTTTACGATTAAATTACGTGATATTCTGCCGTTTCCGTTATATCAGCTTTTTCACACACATTTAGCTGAAAAATTTGCTGCTATTGCCCAAATCAATACTACCTTTGAAACCGTAGAAAAAAATGTAACAGAGGAACTAATTCAAGCATATTGGTTAACGGTTGTGGAACAAATCGATGATATGGCGCCGACATTGAAAAATTGTCTTGTATCGCAAATTCCTACATGGAACGGTCAAAAGATTACCTTATCATGCATGCAAGAAATGGAATTCATGATGCTAAAAACGAAGTATGCGGAGAAATTATCAGCGAGCTATAGTCAATTTGGCTTCCCGCCGATAGCGATGGATTTCATGCTACAAGATGCCACTGAAGAAATGCGTGCAGCACAAGAAGCCTTTATAGAGCAGAAGCGGTTAGAAGAAGCAGCAATGGCGCAACAAGCCGTGCAAGACTTCCAAAAACGTGAGCAGGACAAGAAAGATAATCCAGCCTTGGCGGCACTGGGGGATCGACCGTTCCAACTTGGTATGCATATTAAAGACGATGAAATCATGGAAATTAAGCGCATTGTTGAGGAAGAACGCCGTGTCATCGTAGAAGGCTTTGTGTTTGATACAGAAATTAAAGAACTAAAAAGCGGCCGTTCATTGTTACAAATTAAAATTACCGACTATACAGATTCCATCATTGTGAAAATGTTCTCACGTGATAATGATGATGCAGAACTCATGCAACATTTGAAAAAAGGAATGTGGGTAAAAGTACGTGGCTCGGTGCAAACCGATACGTTTATTCGTGATTTAATCGTCATGGCAAATGATATTAATGAAGTGAAAAAAGAAACGCGTCAGGACAAAGCACCAGAAGGCGAAAAACGTGTGGAGTTACATTTGCATACTCCGATGAGTCAAATGGATGCAGTGACACCCGTAGAGAGACTTGTGGCACAGGCGGCGAAGTGGGGACATCCGGCGATTGCCATAACTGATCATGCTATTGTACAATCTTTCCCTGATGCTTATGGAGCGGGGAAAAAACATGGCATTAAGGTCATTTACGGTTTGGAAGCAAATTTAGTAGATGATGGTGTACCCATTGCTTACGCCTCTGAGCATCGAGCATTAGAAGATACAACCTTTGTTGTCTTTGACGTGGAAACAACGGGCCTTTCTACAGCATACGATACGATCATTGAGCTTGCAGCTGTAAAAATTAAAGGTGGCCATGTGATTGACAAGTACGAAAGTTTTGCCAATCCGCATCATGCCCTTTCAGCAACGACCATTGAACTGACAGGCATTACAGATGACATGGTACGCAATGCCCCAGAAGTCGAGCAAGTCATCCATGAATTCCATGCATTTATAGAGGACGCTATCGTTGTGGCACATAATGCTTCCTTCGATATGGGCTTTTTATATACCGGATATAAAAAATATGGTCTAGAAGATACTGTTCATCCAGTAATTGATACGCTAGAGCTTGCACGTTTACTATACCCAACAATGAAGAATCATCGCTTAAACACACTTTGTAAGAAATTTGGGATTGAATTAACCCAGCATCACCGTGCTATTTATGATACAGAGGCAACAGGCTATTTACTATTGCATCTGTTAAAAGAAGCGGATGAACTGGGTATTAAATATCATGATGATTTCAACAAGCATGTCGGTGGTGGTGATGCCTATAAAAAAGCACGACCAATGCACTGTACAATTTTAGCAGTCAATAATGATGGCTTGAAAAATCTGTTTAAAATCGTGACACATGCCCATACAAAAACCTTTTACCGTGTACCCCGTGTAACACGCGCAACGCTTGAACAGTATAGAGAGGGGCTATTAGTCGGCTCAGGCTGCAGTAATGGTGAATTGTTTGAAACGATGATGAATAAATCACCAGAAGAAGCGGAACAAATAGCGAGATTTTATGATTATATTGAAGTGCAACCGAAAGCTGTCTATGCACCATTAATCGAACGTAATGTAGTGCGGGATGAATGGACGATCGAGGATATTATACGTAAGCTTGTAAAGCTTGGGAAAAAGCTTGATAAGCCAGTTGTTGCAACTGGCAATGTTCATTACTTAGATCCAACAGATGCAATGTTTAGACAAATATTGATTGGTTCCCAAGGGGGCGCCAATATTTTAAATAGATCGAAGTTACCGGAGGTTCATTTTAGAACGACGGATGAGATGCTCCATGAATTTGATTTTTTAGGGCCAGATATTGCGAAAGAAATTGTTGTGACAAATTCCCAAAAAATAGCGGATATGATTGGGGATGTAAAACCGATTAAGGATGACCTCTATACACCGAAAATTGAAGGCTCTGATGATGAAGTAACAAATTTAACGTATGAGATGGCCCATCGCATTTACGGTGACGAGTTACCAGAAATCGTCAAGGCTCGTATTGACAAGGAATTAAAGTCGATATTGGGACATGGTTTTGGTGTTATCTATTTAATTTCCGCGAAGCTTGTGAAAAAGTCATTAGCAGATGGCTATTTAGTAGGGTCTCGTGGTTCGGTTGGTTCTTCCCTTGTCGCTACTTTTATGGAAATTACCGAAGTAAATCCACTGCCACCTCATTATATTTGTCCAAATTGTAAGCATGTGGAGTTTTTTGATGATGGTTCGGTTAGCTCAGGCTATGATTTGCCAAATAAGGACTGTACGGAATGTGGCACAGCGTATAAAAAGGACGGTCAAGATATTCCATTCGAAACTTTCCTAGGCTTCAAAGGAGATAAAGTCCCTGATATTGATTTGAACTTCTCAGGGGAATATCAACCGCAAGCACATAACTATACAAAGGTATTGTTTGGAGAAGATTATGTATTCCGTGCAGGGACAATCGGTACAGTTGCGGAGAAGACAGCTTATGGCTACGTAAAAGGCTATGCAAACGATCATAATCTACACTTTCGTGGTGCTGAGGTAGATCGTTTAGTTCAAGGCTGTACAGGAGTAAAACGTACGACAGGGCAACACCCAGGTGGTATCATCGTAGTACCAGATTATATGGATATTTATGATTTCTCACCAGTGCAGTTTCCAGCAGATGCACAAGATTCAGAGTGGCGTACAACACACTTTGATTTCCACTCCATTCACGATAATATTTTAAAGCTCGATATACTCGGGCACGATGATCCGACCGTTATTCGGATGTTGCAGGATTTATCGGGTATTGACCCAAAAACCATTCCAACAGATGATCCGGTCGTGATGAAAATTTTTAGTTCGCCTGAATCCTTGGGTGTTACTGAGAAACAAATTGGTTGTAAGACAGGAACACTTGGAATTCCAGAGTTTGGTACACGTTTCGTGCGTCAAATGCTAGAGGACACAAAACCATCTACGTTCTCAGAGCTTGTGCAAATATCAGGACTCTCTCATGGAACGGACGTTTGGCTGGGTAACGCACAAGAGCTCATTCAAAATGGCACTTGTGTACTGAAAGAAGTAATAGGCTGTCGTGATGACATTATGGTCTATTTAATCTATCAAGGGCTTGAACCATCGTTGGCCTTTAAAATTATGGAATCCGTTCGTAAAGGGAAAGGGTTATCGGGGGAATTTGAAGCCGAGATGCTCGCAAATAAAGTGCCAGGCTGGTATATCGAATCATGTAAAAAAATTAAATACATGTTCCCGAAGGCCCATGCCGCCGCTTATGTCTTAATGGCGGTACGGATAGCTTGGTTTAAGGTTCATTTCCCGATTCTCTATTATGCAGCGTACTTCACAGTGCGAGCAGATGATTTTGATTTAATTTCGATGACACAGGGGTCACAAATGATTCGTGCGAAAATTGATGAAATCAATATGAAGGGCTTAGATGCTTCAACTAAAGAGAAAAACTTACTAACGGTCATGGAACTTGCGCTTGAAATGTGTGAACGTGGTATGAGTTTCAAAAAGGTTGACTTGTATCGTTCCCAAGCTAGTGAGTTCATAATTGATGGTAATGCCTTGATTCCACCTTTTGATGCGATTCCTGGTCTTGGTACGAACGTTGCAAAAACAATTGTAGCTGCTCGTGAAGATGGAGAGTTTTTATCGAAGGAAGATTTACAGCAACGCGGTCGAGTGTCAAAAACACTTATTGAGTATATGGATCAATTAGGGTGTTTGGAAGGGATGCCAGACGCGAACCAACTGTCATTATTTTAACGATACTTTATTGTCCTAAATAAGGAAATTTGCAATGTAATGTGAATTGTGCTATCCTTATGGTAATAATTTGTTGATAGTTTTCCAGCAAAAGAGTGGGTCCTTCCCGCTCTTTTCTGTTGTTATATCGTAGCAAAACAAATTTTTTGACTAACAGCAGGTAAGACCGTCAAATTTCACCAAAGCAAATGGTGGAATTTCTGTTTTATTACGCCAGAAATTGATAAATGCAGGAGGAAACAATGAGCAAAGTACCATCTGTTATTGAAGAACTTGCCATGCCAATTGTTGAAGAGTTAAATCTTGAGTTAGTGGATGTCGAGTTCGTAAAAGAAGGACGTAACTGGTTTTTACGTGTTTATGTGGATACACCTGAGGGTGGAATTGACATTGACCAATGTGCTCAAGTTAGTGAACGACTTAGTTTACTGTTGGATGAAAAAGATCCGATTACACAAAACTATTATTTAGAAGTATCTTCACCAGGTGCAGAACGTCCATTGAAAAAAGATGCTGATTTTGAAAAAGCGATTGGTAAATTTATTTATGTAAAAACCTATGAGCCCATCAAGGACATGAAGGAATTCCAAGGCTACTTAACGTCATACGATAATCATATAATAGTGATGGAAGTACGTATTAAAACGCGAAAAATTACAGTAACAATTGAACAGGAAAAAATCGCTTTGGCACGACTTGCCATCGATTTCACAGCATAATGCATATTTAGGAGTGAAAACAAAATGAGTAGTGATTTGTTAGATGCGCTAACTGCGCTAGAAGAACAAAAAGGAATTTCAAGAGATGTGTTAATCGAAGCGATTGAGGCGGCATTAGTAACAGCATACAAACGCAACTTTAACCAAGCTCAAAATGTCCGAGTAGATTTAAATTTAGATAAGGGCTCAATTCGTGTATTTTCACGAAAAGATGTTGTGGAAGAAGTAGATGACGATCGCTTACAAATTTCATTAGAAGATGCAAAGGCCATTAATCCAGCATATCAATTAGAGGATATCGTAGAGCAAGAAGTAACGCCTCGTAATTTTGGCCGAATCGCAGCACAAACAGCGAAACAGGTTGTTACACAACGTGTACGTGAGGCAGAGCGAGGCTTAATTTATGAGCAGTATGTGGATCGTGAGGATGATATTGTCACAGGTGTTGTTGAACGTCTAGATGCGCGTAATATTTATGTTGGGCTAGGTAAAGTCGAAGCAGCGTTACCACAAAACGAACAAATTCAAGGTGAAACGTATCATCCACATGATCGTATTAAAGTATACATTACGAAAGTTGAACGTACGACGCGTGGACCACAAGTCATTGTATCGCGTACACACCCTGGCTTACTACGTCGTTTATTTGAAATGGAAGTACCTGAAATTTATGAGGGTATTGTCGAAATCAAATCCATTGCACGTGAGGCTGGCGATCGTTCTAAAATCTCTGTCTTTGCTCATAATGAGGAAGTCGATCCGGTTGGTTCTTGTGTTGGTGCCAAAGGTGCGCGTGTACAAACAATTGTCAATGAATTAAACGGTGAGAAAATTGATATTGTTGAATGGTCAGAAGATCCTGTTGTATTTGTAGCAAATGCTCTTAGTCCTTCAAAAGTATTAGATGTGCAAGTGAATGAAGAA
Organism: Lysinibacillus sphaericus OT4b.31; assembly: GCF_000392615.1. Lineage (GTDB taxonomy): Bacteria > Bacillota > Bacilli > Bacillales_A > Planococcaceae > Lysinibacillus > Lysinibacillus sphaericus_B. Next base: position 1,652,153 of record NZ_KB933398.1, read on the forward strand.
GAAAAGTCAACAACTGTTGTCGTGCCAGACTATCAATTGTCTTTAGCAATCGGTAAACGCGGTCAAAATGCTCGATTAGCTGCGAAACTAACTGGTTGGAAAATTGATATTAAAAGTGAAACAGATGCACGTGAGTTAGGTATTTACCCATCTGCAACAAGCACTTTTGTACCTGCGGAAGATGTGGAAAGCGACTACGAAGATGTAGCAGTTGACTTATATCAAGACGACGAAGAATAAGTAAGAAAGCCCGTGTGACTAGTCAACTGACTTCATGCTGTGGACGCCTAGCGTCGACTGCATAAAGTCATAGTCACCGGCACATGTCTTGGATTTGGCATGACGATGCCAAATCCGAAACTACGCTGAAGCAGTTAGTTTTAGTTATATTATGGTTAGTCCACCTCTTACGAAGCTTCAGAGAGGAAAGGTGATTCTTATGGTGGTTAATAAAAAAGTGCCTCTTCGAAAATGTGTAGCCACTGGAGAAATGCTACCAAAAAAAGAAATGATTCGGGTTGTTCGTTCGAAAGAGGGCGAAGTAAGCGTTGATGTCTCGGGGAAAAAGCCTGGACGTGGCGCCTATGTTTCAAAGTCAGAACAAGCGATTGACATCGCACGCAAGAAAAATGTTTTAGGGCACCAACTTGATGTAAAAATTCCTGAAGAAGTCTACGAAGAACTACTAACGATTATTCGTAGGGAGTCAATACTATGACAAATCAAGCAGTGTTTAATTTGCTTGGCATCGCGGCAAGAGCCCGTAAAGTCATTTCAGGAGAAGAGTTAGTAGTAAAGGAAGTCCGCAATGGTAATGCTAAGATAGTACTGCTTGCAAACGATGCTTCTAAAAACTCTAGCAAAAAAATTCAAGATAAATGCACGTATTACAACGTTGAGTATCATGTAGTTGGCGATCGTTATGATCTAGGACATGCTACAGGTAAAGAAGCCCGAGTGGCTCTAGCTATTACCGATAAAGGTTTTGCAAGCAAATTGTCTAGTCTACTCAACGAAAAATAATCGGGGGTGAGCAGATGACCAAAATCAGAGTTCATGAATATGCGAAACAAGTGAATAAGTCGAGTAAAGAGGTTATTGAAGCGCTAAATAAATTAAATGTGAGTGTAACCAATCATATGTCTATGTTGGAAAACGACACAGTGACAAAGTTAAACCAATCATTTAAACCAGCAACTGAGAAAAAACAAGCGCAACAACCTACTCAAAATGCATCACAACGATCACAATCTAATGGGCAACAAAGACCACAACAATCGGTGAAAAAACAAGAGGGACAAAAGCAGCAATCTGTTACCTCTAAACCAAGAACGAACACTCAGCAACAATCTCAACAATCGTACCAAAACCAAAATTCGTCTAACGAAAAATCTAAGAATACTAAAGGTAATCAAAATCGAAATATGACACAAAATAATAATAACAACAACAATAATAATAACCGAAGAGGCGGCGGCTACAACCAACGTCCAAAACCAGGAATTCACGGCGGTAAACGCCGTCATCCAAAAACGCATCAGCCTACATTACCAGTGAAACAAAAAGAATTACCAGAAAAAATTACATTTGTTGAATCTCTTTCTGTCGCAGAATTAGCTAAAAAGCTGCACCGTGAGCCATCTGAAATCATTAAAAAATTATTCATGCTTGGTGTAATGGCGACAATTAACCAAGAATTAGATAAGGATGCAATCGAGTTAATTTGTACAGACTATGGTGTAGAAGTAGAAGAAGAAATTCGTATAGATATTACGGATTTAGAAACGCACTTCGAACAAACAGAGGAAGTAAATGAAGCAGAATTATCAGAACGTCCTCCTGTAGTAACAATTATGGGTCACGTTGACCATGGTAAAACAACGTTACTAGATTCTATCCGTCATACAAAAGTTACAGCTGTAGAAGCGGGTGGTATTACGCAACATATCGGTGCTTACCAAGTAACTGAAGGCGATAAGAAAATTACATTCCTAGATACACCTGGACATGCTGCTTTCACAACGATGCGTGCACGTGGTGCGAAAGTAACGGACTTAACAATTTTAGTGGTAGCTGCGGATGATGGTGTAATGCCTCAAACCGTTGAAGCCATCAACCATGCAAAAGCGGCAGAAGTGCCAATTATTGTAGCGGTTAATAAGATGGATAAACCTTCAGCAAACCCTGACCGCGTTATGCAAGAATTAACAGAACATGGTTTAGTACCTGAAGCTTGGGGTGGCGAAACAATTTTCGTACCAATCTCAGCATTAAAAGGTGAAGGTATCGATACATTATTAGAAATGGTATTACTTGTAGCTGAGGTTGGCGAGTTAAAAGCAAATCCTGACCGTTTAGCACTTGGTACAGTGATCGAAGCACAGCTTGATAAAGGCCGTGGTTCAGTAGCGACGCTTTTAGTACAAGATGGCACATTAAAAGTTGGAGATCCAATCGTAGTTGGCCATGCATATGGTCGTGTACGTGCAATGGTCAATGATAAAGGCCGTCGTGTCAAAGAGGCTGGTCCATCAACACCAGTAGAAATTACAGGTTTAAGCGATGTGCCACAAGCTGGTGACCGCTTCGTTGTATTCGAAGACGAAAAAACAGCACGCCAAGTTGGGGAAACACGTGCAATGACAGCGATTCAAGCACAACGTTCTGAAAAGCAACGTGTCACGCTGGATAACTTGTTTGAACAAATGAGCCAAGGCGAAATGAAAGAACTTAACTTAATCGTTAAAGCTGACGTACAGGGTACAGTAGAAGCAATGGCTGCATCACTTATGAAAATTGATGTCGAAGGCGTTAACGTGAAAATTATTCATACTGGTGCTGGGGCAATTACAGAATCAGATATTTCTCTTGCGGCAGCATCAAATGCCATTGTTATTGGCTTCAACGTACGTCCTGATGTCAATGCAAAACGTGCAGCTGAAGAAGAAGGCGTAGACATTCGTTTACACCGCGTTATCTACAAAGTAATCGAAGAAATCGAGCAAGCGATGAAAGGTATGCTTGATCCAGAATTTGAAGAAAAAATTATTGGTCAGGCGGAAGTTCGTCAAACGATTAAAGTATCAAAAGTTGGTACAATTGCCGGTTCTTATATAACAGAAGGTAAAGTAACTCGCGATTCTGGCGTACGCGTCATCCGTGACAACGTCGTGATTTTCGAAGGTGAACTAGATACATTAAAACGCTTCAAAGATGAAGTAAAAGAAGTGGCAAGAGGTTACGAATGTGGTATTACAATTACAAACTTCAATGATATTAAAGAAGGCGACATTATTGAAGCTTACATTATGGAAGAAATTAAACGTTCATAATGATTGTCTATGCAGAGGTTGAATTCATCATTCAAACTGCCCATTCGTTAAAGGAAAAACGCGCTGTCTTACAGCGTATGATTACCCGCACAAAGCAGAAATTTAATGTGTCCATTGCGGAAATTGACCATCAAAATGTATGGCAGCGAACAAAATTAGCGCTTGTTGCTGTTTCTTCTTCGAAAGATGCAGCTGAGCGTGAAATCAATCATGCACTCCATTATTTGCAGTCAAATCCGTCTTGGGAGCAGCTAAATGTGTGGCGAGACTATTTATAAGTAGGGAAGGGTTTTTGCGCTTATTTGTACGCGAGAGACATAGTACTGTTAGCAGCTATGTCTCTATCCGTGTATAACATGTGCTTGGATCATTCAATCTTGCTACTCCTCTATATGTTTCACCGTTGAGGACGTGTTAGCAAGAGTAGAACCCAAGCAAGTAGTGTAACAATCTGGACATCGAAATTGAGGTGACGAACTATGTCTCTACGCTCAAATCGTGTTGCTGAGCAAATGAAAAAAGAACTTGGTGAGATTATTGGCCGTAAAGTTAAAGATCCACGTGTTGGCTTCGTAACTGTTACAGGCGTTGACGTAACAGGTGATTTACAACAAGCAACAATTTATATCACTTCTCTAGGCAATGAACGCGAACGAGAGGAAACACTAAAAGCATTAGTAAAAGCTTCTGGTTTCATTCGTTCAGAAATCGGTTCACGTATCCGTTTACGTCGAACACCTGAGTTAATCTTTGAGTTTGATTCATCGATTGAATATGGGAACCGAATTGATTCATTACTACGTGATTTACACAAAGAATAACCAATGTGCTTACGCGCTCTACTATCCCCGACAAGCGTTGAAGAGCCCAAAGTGAGAGGGATACTTACACTTTCACCCGATGCTTTACGACCGCTAAGGGAACGAGCTAAGGCCTACAAGAATAGAAAATAAAAAAGTCTGCCACATGCATGTCCATGCAGGCAGGCTTTTTTCTGTATGTTAGTACAAATACACGAAGGTAAATTTGAATTTGGGGGATTTATATGAACGGTATTTTACCGCTTTGGAAGGAACGTGGCATGACGAGCCATGATTGCGTATTTAAATTACGAAAGATATTACGTACAAAAAAGGTTGGCCATACAGGCACTCTGGATCCTGGTGTGGAGGGTGTCCTACCTATTTGCATTGGCCAGGCAACTCGTATTGCAGAATATTTAACAGATGCGGGCAAGACATATGAAGCGGTTATTTCGATTGGACGGACAACAACAACAGAGGATGCAGAAGGGGAAACAGTTGAGGAAGATAACACAAATAAGTCGTTTACACGTGCTAAACTGCTCGAAGTATTAGCTTCCTTAACAGGGGTTATTAATCAAACACCACCGATGTTTTCGGCTGTTAAAGTGAATGGTAAGCGCTTATATGAATATGCACGTAAGGGAGAAACTGTCGAGAGACCAACCCGTCAGGTGACAATTCATGCCTTAGAGCTACTAGATAATGCGGATTTTTACGAAGGACAAGAAATAACTTTCCCTGTCCGTATAGCCTGTAGCAAGGGCACATATATACGCACTTTATCGGTTCAAATTGGCGAGGCACTTGGGTATCCAGCCCATATGAAAGAACTCGTTCGTACAGCGTCAGGCACATTTAAACAAGACAATTGTTTTACATTGGCACAAGTAGCAGAGCTAATGGAAGCAGAACAAGTCAATACTTGTATCTTACCTGTTGAGCATGCACTATCAGATTACCCATATATTGAGATATCGCCTGCCATTGAAAAAGAAATTTTCAATGGACAAGTGCTTCCAGCAGATGCATTATTAAAGATACATGATAAAATTGTGTTTGGGATTAATGGGAAAGCATTTGCGGTATATCAAGCTCATCCGACAAAGGAAGGGTTTATGAAGCCACATAAAATGTTCCCGACGATAGAGTAGGAGGATTTTTTGTATGGAGGTCATTCATTTAAAATACCCACATCAATTACAGCAACGAGAAAGTATGCAACCGTATTCTTTGGCCATTGGTTTCTTTGATGGCGTGCATATTGGACATCAGGCAGTTATTGAAGCAGCAAAGAATGAAGGGAACAAGCGACAAATTCCAACTGCCGTTATGACATTTGATCCACATCCTTCCTTGGTGCTAGGTGGACGTAATGAAAAGGTATTTTACATTACATTACTACAACAAAAATTACAATTATTTGAAGAACAAGGTGTTGATAAAGTATTTGTAGTGCATTTTACGTCGGATTTTGCAAAGCTGTCTCCAGCTGATTTTGTGGATACTTTTATCCGTTCATTGAATATTCAGCATGTGACTGCTGGCTTTGATTTTTCATTTGGTGCATTTGGCAAAGGCACTATGGAAGATATGCGTGCATTAAGTGATGGGGATTATGGCGTGACAGTTGTTGACAAGAAGGCAGATGAGCTAGAAAAAATTAGCTCCACTCGTATTCGCAAGTTATTGCAAGAGGGCGATATGGAGGCAGCACGTACGCTATTAGGACGACCTTTCGAAGTAACGGGAATGGTTGTTCATGGTGATAAGCGCGGACGCACGATTGGCTTTCCTACTGCGAATGTCCAAGCATTAGAGGGCGCATTTATTCCAGCAAGTGGTGTATATGCTGTACGTCTCCTTGTCCAAAATAAATGGTATGATGGTGTTTGCAACGTAGGCTATAAACCAACGTTCAAAGACCCAAATGACAAGCAACTATCTATCGAGGTACATATTTTAAACTTCGAAAAAAATATTTACGGTGAAGAAGTACATGTCACTTGGTATAAACGAATTCGTAGCGAGCGAAAATTCGATGGAATAGAATCATTGAAAATACAGATCGAAAAAGACAAACAGGAAACAATTCAATATTTTGAGGCTCTGCGTTAATGCTTGCCTGGTCTATTGTTTTATGGTAACATTCATAAGTGCATAAAGTGCTTAACCTTAGCTCGGTATATCGATGACTCCAACGTTTACTGTGCTAGTGGGGATTAACAATTATTTAGGAGGTCAATAAAATGGCTATTACACAAGAACGTAAAAACGAAATTATCGCTGAGTACCGTACACACGAAAGTGATACTGGTTCTCCAGAAGTACAAGTTGCAGTTTTAACAGCGGAAATCAACGCTTTAAACACGCACTTACGTACACACAAAAAAGATTTCCACTCAGAACGTGGTCTTCTTAAAATGGTAGGTCGTCGTCGTCACTTACTTAAATATCTTCGTGAAACTGACGTTCAACGTTACCGTGAACTAATCAATCGTTTAGGCTTACGTCGCTAATTGACAATCGAAAAGCGGGATTATTCCCGCTTTTTCTTTATGTTTTAAAACTTTATACACCTTAAAATAAAGCCACTTAAACCAAAAAGAAATAAATCCTAAATAAATTGGCAATAACTAAATTTAAATGTATGATTATTTAATGAAATATTTAGCATAGAACAAGCATTTTTGGTACACTTACTATTAGTACATACAGACGAGTAAGTGTTTTTATAATAGAGAGGGGTTCATTGAATGAACGAAAAGAAAGTCTATTCCTACGAATGGGCTGGCCGTCCACTAATTATTGAAGTTGGACAGTTAGCTAAACAAGCAAATGGAGCTGCATTAGTGCGTTATGGAGATACTTCTGTACTAGCAACAGCAACAATGTCAAAATCACCAAAACCACTTGATTTCTTCCCATTAACAGTAAATTATGAGGAACGTTTATATGCAGCGGGTAAAATCCCTGGTGGCTTTATCAAACGTGAAGGCCGTCCTTCTGAGAATGCAATTTTAACGAGCCGTTTAATCGACCGTCCAATTCGTCCAATGTTCCCAGATGGTTTCCGTAATGAAGTACAAGTTATTTCTATGGTTATGTCAAATGATTCAGATTGTACGGCAGAAATGGCTGCAATGATCGGTTCATCTTTAGCTTTAGCGATTTCGGATATTCCGTTTGACGGACCAATCGCAGGCGTTCAAGTTGGTTATATCGACGGTGAATTCGTTGTGAACCCAACTGTCGAACAATCGAAATATTCAACTGTACACTTAACAGTGGCAGGTAACAAGGACGCTATCAACATGGTTGAAGCAGGCGCTCTAGAAGTGCCTGAAGAAATTATGCTTGAGGCAATTATGTTTGGTCATGATGAAATTAAAAAAATTATCGCTTTCCAAGAGCAAATTGTAGCTGAGGTTGGTAAAGAGAAAAAAGAAATTACTTTATTCGAAATCGACGAAGCGATTCAAGCTGATATTAAAGCTGCATGTGAAACAGAAATGCATGATGCAATTCAAACAGTTGAAAAACATGCACGTGAAGAAGCGATTCGAACTGTAAAAGAACGCATTGTTGCTTCTTATGAAGAACAAGAAGCTGATGATATAACGATGAAACAAGTACACACAATTTTAGATAAAATGGTGAAAGACGAAGTACGTCGTCAAATTACTGAAGATAAAATTCGTCCAGACGGTCGTAAATTAGACGAAATTCGTGCACTTTCTTCTGAAACTGGTTTACTACAACGTACACATGGTTCGGCACTATTCACACGTGGACAAACACAAGCCCTTTCAATTTGTACATTAGGCGCGCTTGGCGACGTACAAATTATCGATGGCTTAGGTATAGAAGAATCTAAACGCTTCATGCATCACTACAATTTCCCTCAATTCTCAGTAGGGGAAACTGGCCCAATTCGTGGACCAGGTCGTCGTGAAATTGGTCACGGTGCTTTAGGTGAACGTGCATTATTAGCAGTTTTACCAGATGAAAATGCATTCCCATACACAATTCGTTGTGTATCTGAGGTACTGGAATCAAACGGTTCAACATCTCAAGCTTCTATCTGTGCTTCCACTTTAGCAATGATGGATGCAGGTGTGCCATTAAAAGCACCAGTTGCTGGTATCGCAATGGGTCTTATTAAAAAAGGTGAGCATTATTCAATCCTAACAGACATTCAAGGGATGGAAGATCATCTTGGAGACATGGACTTTAAAGTAGCGGGTACTGCAAAAGGTGTAACTGCCCTTCAAATGGATATTAAAATTGACGGTTTATCACGTAATATTTTAGAAGAAGCGTTAACACAAGCTAAAATTGGTCGTATGCATATTCTAGAATCAATGCTTGCAACACTTGCAGAGCCACGTGCAAAATTATCTGCTTATGCGCCAAAAATTGTCATTGTGAAAATCAATCCTGATAAAATCCGTGATGTAATCGGACCTGGTGGTAAACAAATTAATAAAATTATTGAAGAAACTGGCGTGAAAATTGATACAGAGCAAGATGGTACAATTTACATCTCTTCTGCAGATGAAGACATGAATGCACGTGCAAAACAAATTATTGAAGACATCGTACGTGAAGCAAAAGTGGGCGAGTACTACTTATCGACAGTAAAACGTATTGAAAAATTCGGTGCATTCTGTGAAATCTTCGCTGGTAAAGATGGCTTACTACACATCTCAGAGATTCAAGAAGAACGCACAAAACAAGTTGAGGACGTACTAAAACTTGGCGATCAATTACTTGTAAAAGTGATTGAAATCGACAAGCAAGGTCGTGTGAACCTATCTCGTAAAGTGGTTGTACAAGAGGAAAAAGAACGCGCTGAACAAGATAAATAATAAAGTGAAAGAGGCTGGGACATAAATAGTTTCAGTTCACGTAAAAAATCGAGATTGCATGATGCAATCTCGATTTTTGCGTTTGTTTTTGACTAGATGTAGTGGAGGATTATCCTCGTACCGCATATTTTCTTCTATTCACGGCCATTAGTGCGAGGCCGATTTCGTTCTCAGCTTTCGATTTTCCACGGACAGAAAATCGTGTGAAACCTAAATTAGCTTTCAAGAATCCGAAAACTGGCACCACGTCAACTTTGCGTTGACGGTAAATCATAGCCGTTTCTTCTTCTGAAAGCTTCGCTCTTACATATTCTTTTTGCTCTTCCCATTTCTCATTGAACCATGAGCTTTCGATTCGTGCCTTCTTGTGCTTTTGTACAAAACTTACGCAATGGACAACCTGCGTGATGGATGAAAGGAACGAAAGCTTAAATCGGATTACTTTGACTAAATGGTGGATAGAAAAGGCGGTATCGTTTTTCTTGTAATTTCACTTCTAAATCTAGCGGTAAAATGAGTTGATTCATGTTATAATCTTTAAACATAAGTTCTTTCTATGTTAATTTTTGTAGGGGTACTTAAATTTTATCAGAAGATGTCCTTTTTTTATGCCTAAAATTATGAATAGATTTAATTGAAATAGAAGTGTTTCATTAGTTGTTCGGAGCGAAGGCGGCGACTCCAGTGGGAACAGCACGCACGAGCGGAAGCACCCGGACTGAGCGAAGCGAGGGAGAAGGCTGGAGTCGTGCCCGTGGAAAGCGTCCGCCGTAGCGGATAACAACGGCTACGAAGTAGACTAAAAAACAAAGCCTCGAAGATTTTACTAATCGTAAAATTTTCGAGGCTTTTCATTTTTGAAGTGAGTTGTTTTGTCCCAATCTCTTTTTTGAGATATAATAACAGACTAACATATATAATATTGCTAATGGGGGAGATTGTTTGGTTCAAGTACATACATGTCACAACGGTGTTCGTATTGTATCGGAGCAAATTGACCATGTGCGCTCTGTGGCACTTGGCATTTTTGTGGATGCTGGCTCACGATACGAGTTACCAGAGGAAAACGGTATTACACATTTTATTGAGCATATGTTATTTAAAGGGACAAAGACGCGTTCGGCACGTCAAATTGCCGAAGAATTTGATCGTATCGGTGGAGAGTTAAATGCCTTCACATCCAAGGAAAATACGTGCTATTATGCAAAAGTATTAGACCATCATGCAGCGCTTGCGATGACAATATTAGCAGATATGTTCTTTAACTCGACGTTTGCCAAAGAAGAATTAGAGAAGGAACGTCAAGTGGTACTAGAAGAAATTTTAATGAGTGAAGATGCTCCTGATGACGATGTCCATGAAAAGCTATGGGAAGTCATGTATCCAAACGATGCGCTCGGTCGCCCAATTTTAGGCACTGCAGCAACATTACAAACGTTTACAGCTGACATGATTCGCAACTATATGGCAAAACATTATGGACCGCAATCTGTCGTTATTTCAATTGCTGGAAACATTTCAGCAGAACTTTTGGCAACTATTGAGAACTTGTTTGGGCATTATCAGGCATCACCACTTGCCGTAGCGCCAATTCTTACAAAACCTCAGTTTCATGCAGGCGAAGTTGTGAAAGCACGTGACACGGAGCAGGCGCATTTAGCACTGTCTTATCCAGCTATTGGTGTAAAAGACCCAGACATGTATAGCTTTATTGCACTTAATAATATTATTGGTGGCAATATGAGCTCTCGCCTGTTTCAAGAGGTGCGTGAAGAGCGCGGCTTAGCCTATACAATATTCTCTTATCAATCCTGTTATGCAGACGTTGGTGCATTTACGATATACGGTAGTACAAGCCGTCAGCAATTACCCCAGCTACAACATACAATCGATGCAACAATGCTTGATATCGTAGCAGGTGGTGTCACAGAGGAAGAACTCGATAATGCAAAAGAACAGCTAAAAGGTAGTTTTGTCTTAGGTCTAGAAGGAACAGGCGCACGTATGAACCGCAACGGGACAAGTGAACTTGTGCATCGAAGACATCGTTCGGTAGATGAAGTTTTAGCTTCTATTGATGCTGTATCAATGGCATCGGTAGATCGTTTAATAGCCAAAATATTAAAATCAGAACCAGCCATTTCAATAATCGGCCCTGATTTATAAATAATGCAGAATCATTCACTAAGCTAAAGGTGAATGATTCTTTTTTTCCTTTCATAGAAAAAGACTTTCTCAATTAACTATTGATATTCTCAATAAACTTTGTTAGCATAAATGATATTGAAAATCATTATCATCTATTGGGAGGATATTTATAAATGAAGAAGTTTGCTTGTCTAGGTTTGATAACGTTATCATTAGCACTAATTGGATGTGCAGAACAACAGGAAAAAGTTAAGAGTGAAGATTCCGTTGAAGTGGAGGTGCAGGAACAAGATACGGCAGCTACAGAAAGCGATGTATTGGCAGATGGTATTGATGAAGGAAAATTCCAAGAATTACTAGCTGCTTTTCCAGTTACGGTTCCAGATAAAATTGCAACGACGTCTGTTCCTTTAACAGAAATGCTGCATTTGTTGGATATTAAACCTGTAGGAGTTCCGACATCTACAAATCCGATTCCAGCAGATTTTGATGCGATTACACGTATCGGCTCACCGATGGCACCTGATTTAGAGGTCATTTCAAGTTTACAAACAGATTTGATTCTTGGTGCATCCTCATTACAAGATTCACTGGATAAAACGTTACAAGGAATGAATTTACAAGCGGCTTATTTACCGACAGATTCGTTTGAAGATTTAAAACTAAGCTTTAAAGTATTAGGCACGTACTTTGGCAAAGAAGAAAAAATGAATGAAGTACTACAAAATATTGTAGAAAAGGAACAAGAATTAGCGAAGCTTGCGCAAGGCAAAGAACTGCCGTCAGTTATGTTGGTGATTGGAACATCGGATGACTTCATGGTTATGAACGATAAATCGTATTTAGGAAGTTTAGTAGAACAACTAGGTGCAAATAATATTGCTAAGTCAGTCTTAAAAACGGAATCCACATACTCAGCAATTAACTTGGAAGATATTGTTGTCGCTGATCCAGATATGATTTTTGTATTGGCGTCAGGGGATCACGGAGCAAATGAAGATAAGTTCAAACAAGAAGTGGCTAAAAATAGTGCTTGGACACAATTATCAGCCTATAAAAACGATAAAATTCATATACTAGATTATAGTATATTTGGTGTAACATCTATTACAAATGTCGATACAGCGTTAACAACAATTGCTGATTATTTCCTTGAATAGCGTGAGGTGCTTCACATGATTCGTACAACAAGAAGTCGCACAATTGTTATTATAACTTTTGCGCTCACACTGATAGCTGCGATAGTAGCAATAGGACTAGGCAGTGTGCATATTGCCGTTCCAGATATTTTAAAGACCATTTTTAATGGACGTGAAGAAGGGGTCTATACAACGATTATTTGGGATATTCGTCTGCCCCGTGTTTTATTGGCACTTATTATTGGCGCCAATATTGCTATCTCAGGTGCTTTGCTACAAGCAGTGATGGGCAATCCACTTGCAGATCCCGGACTTACTGGTGTAACGAGTGGAGCTGCAGCATTTGTTCTACTCATTATGTTAGCCAATCCTGAGTACACACATTTAATCCCGCTAGCAGCATTTGTCGGCGGATTACTAGCCGCTACAATTGTCTACGCACTTGCTTGGCGACGGACTGGCATCACGCCAATAACGATTATCTTATCAGGGGTTGCAGTCAACGCTTTATGCGGTGGGGTAATAGGTTTCCTTTCCATTATATATAGCGACCGTTTACCTTCAGCGGTGCAATGGCTGAATGGTAGCTTAGCAGCAAAAGGTTATGCATCATTGCAAATGATTTATATGTACGCCATTATCGGTTGGATTTTATCGATTTTTGCAATCCGCAAGGCTAACATTATTCGTTTGGGCGATCAAGTCGCTGTGAACTTAGGTGAAAATGTCACGCGTATTCGAATACTGTTATCTATCTTAGCTGTTTTTTTAGCAGCCATTTCTGTGGCAGCGATTGGCATGATTGGGTTTGTCGGTTTAATCGTTCCGCATATGGCACGATTACTTGTCGGCTCGGACTATAAATATATGTTGCCAATGAGTATGGCAATGGGGGCTATTGTATTACTGCTGGCTGATACGGGTGGTCGGACTTTATTTGCGCCATTGGATATTCCAGCGGGTATATTAATGGCGGTTATCGGTGGTCCATACTTTTTATACTTAATGCGAAAGAGGGCGTTTTAATGTTAAAAATTGAGCAGCTTTCCGTTTGCTATGAGCACAAAGAAGTTGTCCATGATTTTTCATTTGATGTCAAAAAGGGAGAGGTATTGTCCATCATCGGTCCAAATGGCTCAGGAAAGTCTACGATTTTAAAGGCAGTGTCGCGTATGTTACCTTATCAAGCGGGAACTATTACGTTTGACGGAGAAAATATGCGCCAATTGTCATCAAAGGAAATTGCAAAGAAAATGTGTGTATTGAGTCAGCGCAACCAAGCCCCAGCCGATATAACAGTACGTAATTTAGTATGTTACGGACGGTATCCTCATAAAAAATGGTTTGAACGTTTGGATGATGAAGACTATGCGATTGTCGATTGGGCCCTAGAAAAAACACAGCTCACTCATTACAAAGATCAATCGATTGCTGCACTATCTGGCGGAGAATCACAGCGTGCTTGGATTGCAATGGCACTGGCACAAAGACCACAAATATTATTACTAGATGAGCCGACAACCTATTTAGATATTGCGCATCAGCATGAGGTGCTCGAGCTAGTACGTGAGTTGAACCGTGATATGGGAATGACCGTTGTCATGGTACTCCATGATTTGAATCAGGCTTCTAGTTATAGTGACAGTATCGTTGTTGTAAAAGATGGCTATCGTGCACAAATTGGGACGCCAGATTATGTCATGACAGAACAAATGATTCAGACCATTTATAAAATGGAGGCAGAAATTCAACATGTTGAATGGGATTCAGCCCCACGTATTCAATTAAAAAGTACTATTAAATGTTAGGAGGCTTTATCATGAAAAAGACAATAGATATTGAAAAAATTAAACAAGATTATGAAGTGTTTATTCAAGGAAAAAAAAGTTGTGTGTTAAGTCTAGTTAACGGTGAAGGAAAGCCATTTAGTAGCACGACACCTTTTGTACGTATAAACGGCAAGTTTTATATTTATATTAGTCGTATCGCAGAGCATTTCCAGCTACTCGAGCAGGCACAATTTGTCGATGTATTATGTGTTGCAGATGAAGCTGTGACGTCTAATAGCTTTGCTGCTGAGCGCGCGCGCTGGCAATGTACGTCTAAGCATTTAGGTAATGAAGGGTATGAGGAAGTGTTTGCTAAATTCGATGGGGTACATAGCGCACCAATGATGAAGCTGTTACGTACGCTTGATTTTTCACTATTTGAGCTAACACCAATAGAAGGCCGTTATGTTGTAGGTTTTGGTAAAGCATTTGATATCGATTTAGTCAACGATACGTTAAAACATGTAGTCGTTGATAAGTAAACTTTTGACGCTTTCATTTTTACCAGTTAACCTACAGATGTGAAGACAAAAGGTTTCGGGAATGCCTATCATTCCCGAAACCTTTTGATTTTTTTTGTAGTTTTTCTGCAACGATTATTGAGATTGTATACAGCAACAGATGTAGGTGTTTCAATAAATCGCTATTATTGAGCATAACAATTTACACCATTATTGCAAATAAAAATAGTAAAGTAGTCGTTTCTATCAAAAAATCTCCTTTGCTGCCAATAAAGCGAGACATTTTCGAAAGACAAAAATGCTAATCATAGTGCTGATAATGGTCGGAACAAGGATCACTAATAAATTTCCCGCCACTAACGATAGATAATAATGGATAGGATAGTTGATTAGAAAAATAAGGAAAACAGCCGTAAACAGCCTTAAATTTTTCATACTCTTCGTATCTTGAACGTGTAGTATGTAAAATTGTATACAGATAAGTAAAATCACACAACTAATATTTGCGAAGTACAAAGCGAACTGCTCAGAAAAATTACTGTATATAGTAATATGCATAAAATAAAAAGGTGCAGTGATAATAAAAAGAAGTAAAATTTGACAATAGCAAAATAGAAAATCAGTTTTTAACTGTGTTTTTTTTGCTAGTGGTAAGCTATTTACAAATAGTTCCCAGTTGGCGTTCTTGTCCTGCTCATAAAAACTATTGACAATATTAAGTGAAAATATAACGATGAAAAACAGCATAGAAAAACTATCGAAATACTGTATACTGATGAAATTAATAATAATACAAATAATTAATATGCTAACTATTGAGAATTTTTGCATCGAAATTCTATACCAAAATAATGCTTTCATCCGCATCGCCTCCTAAAAATCTTTACGTTTATAAATACCAGTTGAAATAAGATAAGATAGCCATAAGATAAAAAGCCCAACAAAAGGTGCAAGGTAGCTATAATCTTTCAGTTTGGATAGTATCACGAAAAAATTGGTCACATATCCTTCTAATAGACCTAGTAAAAAGCCTGGTATGAAGCATAATGCAATAACAACCATTCTTCCTTTGATTGAGCCGAATTTAATATAAATTGGTAATAACGTTGCCAGCATACAAAAAGCAACTGTCACAATTAGGCTGAAAATCAGAAAAAAATCGGTTGTCGAAATGTTAGTTGTATAGCGATTAATAAGTATGACAAAAGGTAACGCAATCACAAGTCCAATGATCATCAAAATGATACTTAGTATATATTTGCTGAGCACTATTTCGCCTTTTGAAATAGGAAGCGTATTCGCATATTTATCCCAGTTGCATAGCTCATCGTATGTGAGAGCAGTTATAGCTTGAATGGTTACGATAAAGACAATAAATGAAAAAAGTATTGCACCCTGTTGCATGAAAACAGACATGATTAAAATGGCAATGAGAAAAATAGCCTGAGATTTCAATTGACGCTGGAAAGTCATTAAATCTTTCACTAGCAGTGCAGTCATCACACAACACTACCTTTCACATAAAATAGCATAATTTCCTCAATAGTCGGCTTTTCAAGACTAAATGCCGTACTTACTTCGTTTTTACGGACAAGTACCTCAACACCAAAAGCACCGTTGCGCTTCCCGATAACAGCATGTTCAGGTAATTCACTTACTTCCTCATTATTCCCTTTAAAAATGCCGTATTCATAAAGCATTACATCCTTACTTTCACTAAATAAAATTTCACCATTATGGATACATGTAATATAATCCGCAATCTTTTCTAAATCGCTCGTAATGTGTGAAGAAAATAAAATACTATGTGTTTCATCCTGCATAAAATCTAAAAACAAGTCGAGAATTTCTTCACGAATAATGGGATCGAGCCCACTTGTTGGTTCATCTAAAATCAATAATTTTGGATGATGTGACAAGGCTAGTGCAATTGACAGCTTCATCCTCATTCCTCGGGATAACTCTTTAATCCTTTTTCGCTCAGGCACTTTAAATTGCGTTAGCCGCTCATAATAATAGGGCGAATCCCACGTTTTAAATACTCTCTTCATAAATTTGTCGAGTTGCGTCGCATTTAGCGTCTCGGGTACATGTAAATCGTCAAAAACGACACCGATGTCGTTTTTTATCGCAATTTCATGTTCGACAGCATCCTTGCCAAATAGCAAAATTTCGCCATATTCTTTTTTAAGGAGATTTAACATGCATTTAATCGTTGTTGACTTGCCCGCACCATTCTCTCCAACAAATCCCATGACTGTTCCTTGGGGTACAGAAAAACTCACATCTTTTAGTGAAAAGCCAACAAAGCTTTTATGTAAATCATGAATTTCAATGGCATTCATTTAGTTGTCCTCCTCTAAAGTTAATGTTAGAAGCTCTTGTACTTCCTCTTTTGTAAGCCCTGCTGTTTTTGCTGTTTTAACGGCCTTTTGCAAATGTTCTTCAACCTGACGTAGTAATTCCTCACGAAGAAAATCTTGATTGCGCTCCGTAACAAAGCTCCCTTTGCCTGCGACGGTTTCTATAAAACCATCTCGCTCTAAATCAGCATAGGCCCGTTTCGTTGTCATCACGCTAATTTTTAACTCCTTCGCAAGCATACGAATAGAAGGTAATGCATCACCGGCCTGTAATTTATTGGCCAAGATTGCTTCTTTTAATTGCATCGTGATTTGCTCGTAAATTGGCTTATCGCTGGCGTTACTTAAATGAATATGCACTTTTTTCACCTCACAGATTTAATGACGCAGGTGTATTTATGGTTGCCATTGTACTTTTGACACATAAGACATACGCCGAAATATTTAACTGTATATATACACTATATACAGACTGGGCGAAAGATGCAACCTAGAAGACTCTTAATGATGGGCACGAATTGCAGAAACTCGGCATATATTGGGATAACGGCTCAAGGAGGGAGATGAGGCATGCTACTATCAGAAATGGTGGATAAAGAGTTAATTCAGGTTGAAGGTGGGGTACATTTTGGCATACTGGCACACACAGAATGCCTATTAGATGTACAAACAGGAAAAATCCATGGTTTTGAGATTATTAAAGATAAGATGCCATTCCAAAAAAAGAAAGTAAAAGTTAGTGAAATGATCCCATGGCATGAAATTATACTAATTGGCGAAGATCGAATTTTATTTAACAAAACAACGACGGTACAGTCAGAATTTTTACAGTGAGGTGAGCTTTTGGAAAACGAAAAATGGCTCGTGATCGGAGAAGACTCGAGATTAAAGGAATTAGCGACAATGTTGAGGAGTCCATCACGTACAGTATTTTATAAAAGAACAACCGTCTGGAATGAGGAGTTAAATAAACTGGTTTTAGAGTTCCAGCCCAATAAAATTATTCTACCCATTCTTCCATTAAAGATTGAGGTTGAACAATTATACGGTATATCTCAAGTTAAGTTTTATACGGGGCGACTGACGATGCATTGGAAGCACTTGCTTGAAAAAAATGAAACGAATTGCTATTTACAGCAAGAGTCTTTTATATGGCAAAATGCTCGTTTAACAGCAGAGGGATTTATCGCTACGTTTTACGGTTTAGAGCAAAAATGTATTTACGGACAAAACTTTACTATCGCGGGTTTCGGACGCATAGCCAAAATGCTCGCGTCTTTACTCGTTAAGATGGGTGCTAACGTGCACATTGTAGCAAGGTCGGTTGTGCAAGTAAGTGAAGCAAAGGCCTATGGTTACAAAGCGACAAATTTAGATGATCGAAAATGGTCAGTCCATGACAGCATATTTATTAATACAATTCCGGCCAAGTGGATTACGGAAACATTCCAAGATCATGTACCTGCAGTACTATATGATTTAGCTTCGGAACCAGGCTGTTTAGATATAGATGCTAATCAGTTACAAACGTATGTACTATTGCCATCATTACCTGGGAAATACTTTGCACATGATGCCGCAGAAATATTGTGCAAGGCAATAGAGGAGGAAGAAAATTGCTAACGGGGAAACGAATTGGATTAGGTATAACGGCTTCACATTGTACGTATGAAGATGTTGTGCCAAAAATTCAAAATTTTATCGATGTAGGAGCGACGGTTATTCCGATTATTACCCACTCTGTATTACATGCAGCTACACGCTTCGGCACAGGTGAGGAGTGGATTGAAAAAATCGAGGCTTTAACAGGACAACAAGTCATTACTTCTATTAAAGAGGCGGAACCATTTGGACCATCAAATCCACTGGATGCTATGGTTATAGCACCGATGACAGGCAATAGTATTAGTAAATTTGCCAACGCAGCCACAGACAGCCCAGTGTTAATGGCAGCAAAGGCAACCTTACGCAATGGCTCACCTGTCATCCTGGGCATCTCTACCAATGATGCTCTCGGCTTAAATGGCATGAATATTATGAAACTGCTCAATGCTAAAAATATATATTTTATTCCATTCGGTCAGGATTCACCACATGGAAAACCGAACTCATTGATTGCTGATTTTGATAAAATGGTAGATACCGTTTATGCAGCAATTACGCAGAAAATGCAATTACAACCGCTGTTGATACAATATTTCAAATAAATCATTGATTACACACAATTTTCAGTAATTTTGTGATACAATAGCACACATTATGGAACTTGTATTCAAGGAGAGATGACAGATGACAAAGCAGTTAACAGTTGCGGTTGTAGGTGCAACAGGAGCAGTAGGGTCTAAAATGATGGAGCAGCTAATAACACGAAATTTTCCTATTGGTGACATTAAGTTTTTAGCTTCTGCACGTTCAGCAGGAAAACCAATCGAATTTAATGGTAAGACATATACAATTGAAGAAGCGACACCAGAAGCTTTCGAAGACGTCAATGTCGCTTTATTCTCAGCGGGTGGTTCGGTATCAGCGGTGCTTGCGCCAGAAGCGGCAAAACGAGGTGCGGTGGTCATTGATAATACGAGCCATTTCCGTATGGATCCAGAGGTACCACTAGTTGTACCTGAGGTAAATCGCGGCGATCTTGCTAAGCATAAAGGAATTATTGCAAATCCAAATTGCTCTACAATTCAAATGGTGGCGGCCCTTGAACCAATTCGTGCAGCATTTGGCTTAACGAAGGTATTAGTATCGACATATCAAGCAGTTTCAGGTGCAGGTATTACTGCGATTCAAGAATTAAAAGCACAAAGCGCAAACTGGGATGCAGGTAAGGAAGTAGAAGCAAATATTTTACCATCTGGTAGCGATAAACGTCATTTCCCAATTGCTCGTAATGTCATTCCACAAATCGATAAATTTACAGACAATGGCTTTACATACGAAGAAATGAAAATGATTAATGAAACGAAGAAAATCATGCATGCACCAGAGCTAAAAGTAGCTGCAACTTGCGTACGTGTGCCAGTCGTTTCGGGACACTCTGAATCTGTTTATATTGAAGTAGAAAAAGAGGCAACGGTTCAAGAAATTTTTGAAGTATTACGGAATGCACCAGGTATTGAATTACAAGATGATATCGCAACACAAACTTACCCAATGCCAATTTATGCAGAAGGGGAAGACGCTACTTTTGTAGGACGTATCCGTCAAGACTTAGACAATGAAAAAGGATTCCACCTATGGATCGTATCAGATAATCTATTAAAAGGCGCTGCATTAAACTCGATACAAATTGCAGAAGCAATGCTTGAGGATAACTTACTATAAGAGGGGTGTAAGGATGAATATAGGTCGAATTGGAACGGCGATGATTACGCCGTTTAAGGAAGATGGCACGATTAATTATCCAGAACTAGAACGTATTATTAATCATTTAATAGGAAATGGTACTGATTGTATTGTTGCTTGTGGCACAACCTCTGAAAACCCAACGATGACCACAGAAGAAAAAATTGAAGTTGTACGATTTACAGTAGAAAAAGTTGCCGGTCGTGTACCAGTTATTGCAGGTACAGGGGATAACGAAACGGCATATTCTATTGCAATGACACACAAAGCTGAAGAAAACGGTGCGGATGGCATTATGCTAGTAGCACCGTATTATAATAAACCAAACCAACGAGGTATTTTTGCGCACTTTGAAACGATTGCCAAGGAAACGAAGCTGCCAGTGATGCTCTATAATGTACCAGGTCGCACAGGCATTAATGTGGCCTATGAAACTTCTGTTGCATTAAGTAAAATTCCGAATATCGCATGGATTAAAGAAGCGAGCGGAAATTTAGACCAAATGGGCGATATTATTGAGAACGTTGACGCTACAGATGATTTCCTTGTGTATAGCGGAGATGATGGTTTAACATTGCCATTACTTGCAATTGGTGGGGCCGGCATTATTTCAGTGGCATCTCACGTTGTCGGAAATGATATGCAGTTAATGATTAAAGCTTTTAAAGAAGGAAATCATCAGCTAGCTGCCCAAATTCATCGAGCATTATTACCACTAGTACGTGCTTTGTTTGCACAGCCGAATCCATCGCCTGTTAAATATGCGATGACAAAATTAGGCTTTGACACATTGAATGTTCGTCTACCTATGGTGGAGATGACAGATGAAGAAAAAGCGAACTTTGACCAAATTTGGGAAACGTATCATGAAAAAGCAAAGCGTTTTAGATAACCGTGTGGCGTCGCTGATGAAAATCAGCAACGCCTTTTTTTGAGCGGAGATTTGAATGATTCAGAGTTCCATTTGCATGTAACCTACATACCTCGCTCAGTTGAAGAGAAGAACCGTTCGGGTAACCACGCACCTCGACAGTTCCCCCCTACACTGCTCCTAAGATAGCAAAACACAGAGTCAGCCCCGAATACCACTAAGGCAATACAACTAACTTCCTCATCCAATCTAGTCTTTACCTCCTTAGTCCCTATAATCGATGGGTAACTCTTGCCTCAATTTAATTTTAGTAGACATAAAATACATGTTTCTAACATGAAACATGTATTTTTAATTTGTGCAAAAGCTTTGCAAACCGTATAATGAAAATTAAGTGGTTGCTGTTCGGGATATCTTTTAGGAGGAAACAAATTGACAAAAAAGAAAAATGAATTAATTCGCATCATTCCACTGGGTGGCGTGGGCGAAATTGGAAAAGCAATGTACGTAGTAGAAATTGACGAAGAGCTATTTGTAGTTGATAGTGGTTTAATGTTCCCAGAAGACGAAATGCTGGGCATTGATATCGTCATTCCTGATATTACGTATTTAGAAGAAAACAAAGAGCGTGTGAAGGGAATTTTCTTAACGCACGGACATGAGGATGCAATTGGCTCAATTGCTTACATCTTACAAAAAGTGAAAGCCCCTGTGTACGGGTCTAAACTAACAATTGCACTCGCGAAGGAACATTTGAAGGAGTTACCTGCACCACATCAGGTGAAGTTCTTTGAAGTAACAAATCGTAGCCGTATGAATTTCAACTCAACGTATGTGACATTCTTCCATACAACACATAGTATTCCCGATTCATTAGGGGTAGTGTTCCATACATCTGAAGGAGCAATCGTTCATACTGGAGAGTTTAAATTCGATCAATCTGCAACTGGTAAGTTCAAGCCAGATTTGGCAAAAATGGCTCAATTAGGGGAAGAAGGCGTATTTATATTGCTTTCGGAATCGTGTGAAGCGGAACGACCAGGTTATACGACATCTGAAATTGTGATTGAAGAACAATTATCAAAAACATTCCATTCAGCACCAGGACGTATTTTAGTCGCTGTGTATGCATCAAACTTTATTCGTATTCAACAAGTATTCGCGCAAGCTCAAAAATCGTTCCGTAAAGTGGCGATTGTTGGTAAGCCTTTAGAAAAAGCTGTTGATTTAGGTGTGCAGTTAGGTTATTTAACACTCGAAGAAGACACAATTATCCCAATCTCTGATATGCAAAAATATCAAGATGATGAAATTATTATTATTGCAACTGGCAATAGAGGCGAGCCACTAGACGCCCTAGAAAAGATTGTCCGTAAGCATCACAGAGACATTAAGATTAAAAAGGATGACACAGTGCTGATTACGTTCACGCCGTCTCCTGGTATGGAAGTACAAATGGCGAATACGATGAACTCGATTGCAAAAGCGGGAGCTGAAATTCTGACATCTAGTAAAAATGTGCATGTTTCAGGTCATGGTAGCCAAGAAGATTTAAAATTAATGCTTAACTTGATGCAACCGAAATATTTTATCCCTGTACAAGGTGAATATCGTATGCTTATTGCACACTCTAAGCTTGCACAACAACTAGGTATGCAAAAGTCACAAATTTTCATCGCTGATAAAGGGGATATTGTCGAATACAAAAACGGTAAAATGCGAATGAGCGGCCGTGTACAAGCAGGTAATGTCTTAATTGACGGTATTGGGGTAGGCGATGTTGGTAATATAGTCCTTCGTGACCGTAAATTATTATCACAAGATGGTATTTTCATTGTCGTGGTAACATTAAACCGTGCACAAAAGAAAATCGCGTCAGGTCCAGAAATATTATCGCGAGGTTTCGTTTATGTTCGTGAATCAGAAGCATTGATGGTAGAAGCATCTGAAATTGCTAAGAATGTGATAGAAAAATACGTTGGTAAAGAAACGTTTGAATGGACAAATATTAAACAAGAAATTCGTGATACATTAAATACTTATTTATTCCAAAAAACAAAGCGCCGCCCAATGATTATCCCAATCATTATGGAGTATTAAAACAAAGTAAAACTACACTGAAGGGTATTGTTCACCCTTCCCTCGATATATTTATGAATCGATGCTAAGATGCTACTTTTGTGGTCATGCCTAAGTCACCAGCATCATGTTGGCCTATGACATGAAAACGCATAGCGAATGCTGAGGATAAGTAGCGAATGAAAAAGGATTTTCTAGCCGACGTAACGGTGGAAAATCCTTTTTTTTGAAACAAAGGAGTTCTACATGATATCATTCGCTACATATATAAAATGGATTGCAAAAGAAGGTGAAAAAATGACTAGAAGAAAAAAGACAAAAGTAACTAAAGGGAAATCATCAGCAGATAATAAAGAAATGCACCCGCTTATGTTTGAAATTTTAGGGCTCGTCCTAATTGCACTTGCGGTCATTATGATTTTTGAATATGGCATGATCGGGCGTATACTCCAAACAATTGCAATGTTTTTTATAGGTAATTTACATTTTGCTGTACCGTTTATGCTTGTATTTATTGCTTTAATACTAATGATTGGCCGTAAAAAAGTAAGCATGAAGGACCGACTGATTTTCGGCATGCTACTTATTATTATGAGTTTAACAATTTTTAGTCATAGTATTCTATTTGAGCAATTATCCAAATCAGGTGGTTTATTATCAGACTCCGTATTACGAGAGTCTTGGCGAATATTAATTGATACTGATGGCGTGGTACATCGTAGTAATTCACTTGGCGGTGGTATGGTTGGTGCATTGCTGTTTAGTGGACTTCATGTGCTGTTTGAGGCAACAGGTGCGAAGGTTGTCGCATGGGTCATTTTCTTTATCGGATTGATTCTAGTGACTGGAAAAGCACTTGTTCCATATTTAGCGGAAAAAATGCCTGCTCTTTTTGGAAAATGGCAAAAAAAACAGCAAGATAAAAAGAAAAATGCTCCAAAGAAAAAACAAACGAATCGTCGCTCAAGAGCAGAGAGCATGGATGAGATTGCAGCTGAGGATTATAGTCAAACAGTACAAGTAGAAGAGGAAGTTTCCCATGAGCCGATTATCTCAGCCTTTACTCAAAATGTTTCACATGAACGACAGGAGACGTCTGTGGCTCCTCAGAATGTGGACATAGAAGAAGGAGAGTTGCTAGATGATGTTCATATTGAGGACACCGCTGCGATTGAAAATGCAGATTATCAGCTTCCATCGTTTAATCTATTAAAAATGCCACCACAGCATGACCAAAGTGGTGAATATTCAGTGATTCAAGCAAATGCGAAAAAGCTTGAGCAAACATTGCAGAGCTTTGGCGTAAAAGCAAAAGTGACACAAGTTCATCTAGGGCCAGCTGTGACGAAATATGAAATTTTACCCGATATTGGAGTTAAGGTAAGTAAAATTGTTAACTTACAAGATGACCTCGCGTTAGCATTGGCAGCCAAAGATATTCGTATGGAAGCACCGATTCCTGGGAAATCAGCCATTGGCATTGAAGTGCCAAATAGTGAGGTAGCGATTGTTACACTGAGGGAAGTGCTGGAGTCAAAAGATGGCGCAAAACCAGATGCATTACTTCAAGTGGCGTTTGGTCGTGATATTACGGGACAAGCTGTGTTAGCCGAGCTAAATAAAATGCCACATTTACTAGTTGCTGGTTCAACTGGTAGTGGAAAAAGTGTGTGTATAAATGGCATTGTCGTATCCATACTAATGCGAACAAAACCACATGAGGTAAAGCTGATGATGATTGATCCGAAAATGGTGGAGTTAAATGTCTATAACGGGATTCCGCATTTATTAGCACCTGTTGTGACAGATGCGCGTAAGGCATCGCAGGCACTAAAAAAAGTGGTATCAGAAATGGAACGTCGCTATGATTTATTTTCTCATACGGGCACTCGTAATATAGAGGGATATAACGGTCATGTACAAAAAGTAAATGAACAAACTGCTGAGAAGCACCCTAAATTACCATATATTGTGGTGATTGTGGATGAGTTAGCGGATTTAATGATGGTTGCATCCAGTGATGTAGAGGATTCTATTACACGTTTAGCTCAAATGGCTCGAGCAGCAGGTATCCATTTAATACTTGCGACACAAAGACCGAGTGTCGACGTATTGACTGGGGTTATTAAGGCTAATATTCCTTCTCGCATAGCCTTTGCGGTATCATCAGCGATTGATTCTAGAACCATTTTAGATATGGGGGGGGCAGAGCGATTACTTGGTCGAGGGGACATGCTATTTTTACCAGCAGGTGCTTCTAAGCCGAAACGTGTACAAGGTGCATTCTTATCAGATCAAGAGGTAGAAGAAGTCGTAGAATTTGTTATAGAACAGCAAAAAGCACAATATCAAGAAGAGATGATTCCAACAGAAGAGGAAACCGTTTTAGAAGAAACGGATGAACTTTTTGATGAGGCTGTACAATTAGTTGTTGGAATGCAAACGGCTTCGGTCTCAATGCTGCAACGTCGTTTCCGCATTGGCTATTCTCGTGCCGCTCGAATCGTTGATCAGATGGAACAACGTGGTATTGTCGGGCCTTCAGAGGGAAGTAAACCTCGTCAGGTACTCATTCATCAGTACGATAATTAACACTTTTGGTAAGACTGGATTTTGGGTGATATATACATTTTTGTCTAGTTGTTTGCGATAAATGAGGAGAAAGGGCGAATTCTATTACAGATTTTTCTCAAAACAGTTTATTTCATTCTACAAAAATGTTATATTTATGAACGATTAGTAGGAATGTTGTACATCAGATGTCTGATCTCTGATTTTGGTGGTGATATATGTGACTATTAAAGCAGATCATCGTCATCTCTATCTTCAAGTAATTGATCGTTTAAAATCTGATATTGAGACCGGCGTTTTCAAAGAAAATGAAAAATTGCCTTCAGAGTTTGAATTATCGAAATCACTAGGAGTCAGTCGAGCAACACTTAGAGAAGCGCTTCGACTGTTGGAAGAGGAAAATGTGATTGTGCGTCGACATGGGGTTGGTACATTTGTTAATCCTAAGCCGTTGTTTACATCTGGCATCGAGCATTTATCCAGTATTTCTTCTATGATCGAAACGGCAGGGATGGAACCAGGATCGCGTTTTTTAAAAGCAACTGAAACCGTACCTTCTGAGGAAGATTTAAAACGCTTCCAATGTGATGGCGAAGATAAAATACTCACGATTGAACGTGTCAGAACAGCGGATGGTGAACCAGTAGTTTATTGTATAGATAAACTACCAGCTAGCTTCCTGCCTACTGACTTTGTAGACAAAAAAGAAGTTTCACTTTTTTCTGCACTTGAACAATCGGGTAAAATTCACGTTGCCTACGCTGTGACTTACATTGATCCAGTTGGGTATCATGAACAAGCATCACCGATTTTAAATTGCGGTCGTGAAACAGCACTTTTAGTATTGAAGCAGCTGCATTACGATGACCATGATCAAGTAGTGTTGTATTCAAAAAATTATTTCCGAGCTGATAAATTCAGCTTCCACGTAGTAAGAAAACGGGTGTAGAACATTTCTATATTTTCCTGCTAATTACAATACCTTTGGGGGGTTAACACAATGAAAAAACGTAAATTTGGTTTAGTATTATCTTCAGTATTAGCTGCTAGTGCAATTCTAGGTGCATGTGGTACGAAAGAAGACAAAGGCAAAGAAAATGACAATGCTTCAACAGGCGATACAAACACAGAAGAAGCGTTCTCAATTGCAATGGTTACTGACGTAGGTGGCGTTGATGACAAATCATTCAACCAATCTGCATGGGAAGGTGTTCAAGCTTACGGTAAAGAGCACAACCTATCAAAAGGTGATGGTGGTTTCGACTATTTACAATCACAATCAGATGCAGACTATGAAACAAACTTAAACAAATTATTACGTCGTGACTTTAATTTAGTATTCGGTATTGGTTTCATGATGATGGATTCAATTGAAGCGATTGCTGCTGAAAATCCAGACAATCACTTTGCTTTGATTGATGCTGAAGTAAAAGCCGACAACATAGTTAACGTTCTTTTCAAAGAGCAAGAGGGTGCGTTCTTAGCAGGTGTTGCAGCAGCGAAAACGTCTAAGTCAGGTAAAATCGGCTTCGTAGGTGGCGTAGATATTCCAGTTATTAATCGCTTCCACGCTGGTTTCGTTGAAGGGGCTAAAGCTGTAAACCCAGATATCGAAATCCAAGTAAAATACACTGGTGCATTCGATAAAGCTGACCTTGGTAAAATTACTGCCAACAGCATGTACTCTTCAGGTGTAGATGTTATTTTCCACGCTGCTGGTGCAACAGGTAACGGTGTATTCTCTGAGGCAAAAGAGCGTAAAGCAAAAGACCCTAAAGCAGATGTATGGGTAATCGGTGTAGATGCTGACCAATACGAAGAAGGTAAAGTAGACGACAAAACAAACGTAACTTTGACTTCTATGTTAAAAGGTGTTAACACAGCAGTAGTAGATATTGCAAATAAAGCGAAAAATGGTGACTTCCCAGGTGGAGAAACACTTGTTTACGGTTTAGCTGAAGATGGCGTAAAACTTGCTGACTCCCGTGGTGCTATTACAGAAGATGTACAAAAAGTTATTGACGAATATAAAGAAAAAATTGCTAGCGGTGAAATCGTAGTTCCAGAAAAAGTGGAAAAATAATTCATCTCTTAATCATCATAAGGGCTTTTTGAAGGCCCTTATGATGATTTTTCAATCTATCGTTATATTTCGACTATTTTTAATATTCTATATGGATATATTTATATTTCGACATGGTTTCTCATATAGGGGTAGAATTTATATATGAGATTATCGTAAGCTTAAGATAATGATGGTACCAAGTTAATAGAAGAAAGGTTTCTAACGATGACCTTTCCTGTATTAATTTATCTTCATTCAGCAGATATTTTATGTACCGAAAGTGTAGCGTCAGTTATAGAAGGCGCCTACCTAGGTGAGAGATGCATGCGAGTGGATTTTTTGTTCTTTGGGTATTGAAAACCCCGCTGAACGAAGATAAGCCTTTGGTGGATGTCATAGGTTTTGAAGAGGTGACAAAAGGAAGTTAGTCTAATCGCAATTCAAAATTTGGACTCAAATACACCAAGGCGAATTTGATTTTAACAAAAGTGCCTAATAAGGGAGTGACTATATTGGAATACGTGATTGAGATGCTTGGAATCCGTAAAGAATTTGGTGATTTCGTAGCGAATAATAATATCACCCTCCAACTTGAAAAAGGCGAAATCCACGCGTTACTAGGTGAAAATGGTGCCGGGAAATCGACTTTAATGAACGTCCTTTTTGGTTTGTATCAACCAGAGGGAGGCGAAATTCGTGTTCGTGGGAATGCTGTTAAAATTACAAATCCGAATGTTGCCAATGATTTAGGGATTGGCATGGTGCATCAACACTTTATGTTGGTGGAAAATTTTACAGTAACAGAAAACATTATTTTAGGTACTGAACCTACAAAAATGGGGATTGTCAATATTAAAGATGCTGCGAAGAAAGTGCAAGCGCTTTCTGAGAAATATGGCCTTGATGTAGATCCAAATGCTAAAATCGAGGACATCACAGTTGGCATGCAACAACGTGTTGAAATTTTAAAAACATTATATCGCGGTGCGGAAATTTTAATTTTCGATGAACCTACGGCATCATTAACGCCGCAAGAAATTACGGAACTTATTCAAATTATGCGTCGCTTAATCGCAGAGGGAAAATCGATTATTTTAATTACGCATAAGCTAAAAGAAATAATGGAAGTTTCTGACCGTGTGACGATTATCCGTAAAGGTGAAGGGGTTGGTACAGTTGTTACGGCTGAAACAAACCCAAATCAATTAGCAGAGTTAATGGTCGGTCGCCAAGTCGAGTTCAAAACGGAAAAAACGGAAGCGCATCCTACGGAGGAAGTACTAACGATTGACAATTTAGTCGTAACAGACTACCGAAATATCGACAAAGTAAAAGGTTTGAACTTAAAGGTTCGTAAAGGTGAAATTGTAGGTATCGCAGGTATCGATGGTAACGGTCAATCAGAGTTAATTGAGGCAATTACCGGCTTACGTAAAGTGAAAAACGGGACTGTTAAACTGAATGGCAAAGATATGACAAATATGAAACCTCGAAAAATTACCGAAGAGGGCGTTGGACATATCCCGCAAGACCGACATAAACACGGTTTAGTACTAGATTTCCCAATTGGTCATAATATTGCACTACAAACGTATTATCAATCGCCAATTGCCAAAGGCTTTGTAATGGATTATAAAAAGGTGTCTGAAAAAGCACGCCAGATTATAGACGAATATGATGTACGAACAGGTAATGGTGAAATGACACCAGCTCGTGCTCTTTCAGGTGGTAACCAACAAAAAGCAATTATCGGTCGTGAAATTGACCGTAACCCAGATTTACTGATTGCCGCATTACCAACACGTGGTCTTGACGTTGGGGCAATTGAATTTATTCACTCTCGTCTAATTGAGCAACGTGATAAAGGGAAAGCAGTTCTGTTAATTTCCTTTGAATTAGATGAAGTTATGAATGTTTCAGACCGTATTGCAGTTATCTACGACGGTCAAATTGTGGACGAGCTCAATCCAAAAGAAACAACAGAGCAAGAACTTGGCCTATTAATGGCAGGGCAAAGTAGTAAAAAAAGCATGAGTAAGGAGGGGAACGACTAATGTCAAATCGTGTCATTAATATACTCGTTCCTATCATCTCTATCATTATCGGTTTAATTGTAGGGGCTATCGTGATGGTAGTCAGCGGCTATGACCCAGTACAAGGTTATATCGCTCTTTGGACAGGTATTTTTGGAGATTCATATTCAATCGGGAACACAATCCGTCAAATTACACCGTATTTATTGGCAGGTCTTGCAGTAGCATTTGCCTTCCGTACAGGTTTGTTCAATATCGGGGTTGAGGGGCAGCTCATTTTAGGTTGGCTTGCTGCAGCCTGGGTAGGCTATGCATTTGAGCTACCTAAAATCATTCACTTACCTTTAGCGTTACTTGCCGCAGCAGCTGCAGGTGCATTTTGGGCCTTTATTGCAGGTTTCTTAAAAGCGAAATTTAAAGTCCATGAAGTAATCGCGACAATTATGTTAAACTACACAGCACTTTATATTGCCAACGCTGTTATTAAAAACTTGTCGGATGGTAGCTTTAAAACAGAACGTATCCATGAAACAGCTTCTTTACGTTCTCCGTTTTTAAGAGAGCTTACAGACAATTCAAGTCTTCACTATGGGATCATTGTTGCACTTCTTATGGTAATTGTTATGTGGTTCATTCTAGAAAAAACAACACGTGGATATGAGCTCAAAGCTGTGGGCTTTAACAAGCATGCTGCAGATTATGCTGGGATGAGTGTAAACAAAAATATAATTCTAGCCATGACAATTTCAGGTATGTTTGCTGGTCTTGGTGGAGCAATGGAAGCACTAGGTACATTCCAAAATGCATCGATTAAACCAGGCTTTACAGGTATCGGTTTTGACGGGATTGCGGTTGCCTTACTTGGTGCCAACACGCCACTAGGGGTTGTATTTGGGGCTTCATTATTCGGCTCGCTTAAATATGGGGCACTCAATATGCCAAACGCTGCGGGTATCCCAGAGGAAATCGTATCGATTATTATTGCCTTGATTATCTTCTTTGTTGCATCTGGCTATATTATTCGAGTAGGTTTACAAAAGTTGAGTAAGAAAAAGGAGGGACAATAACATGAGCTTTTTAGAAATGTTATATTTCATCATCCCTTCTGCAATTCTTTATGCAACACCTTTAATTTTTACTGCGATCGGTGGTGTATTCTCTGAACGTTCTGGTGTTGTCAACATTGGACTAGAAGGTTTAATGATTGTCGGTGCATTTGTTGGTATTTTTGTCAATTTAGAATTTGCATCAACATTTGGTTCAGCTACGATTTGGGTTGCAATGCTTGCAGCTGTAATCGTAGGAGGAATTTTCTCCTTATTTCATGCCGTTGCTTCGATTTCTTTCCGTGCCGATCAAACGGTATCAGGGGTAGCTATAAACTTACTAGGTTTAGCGGTAACAGTTTTCTTGGTGAAAATGATCTATGATAAAGGACAAACAGACATGATTGACCAACCAATCCGTCGTTTTGGTATACCTTATTTAGAAGATATTCCATTCTTTGGTCGACTATTGTTCCATGATGTTTATAGTACGTCGATTTTAGCATTTGTTGTCGCAATCGGCGCGTGGTTAATCATTTATAAAACACCATTCGGTTTACGTCTTCGTGCTGTCGGTGAGCACCCAATGGCAGCAGATACGATGGGAGTAAACGTTAATAAAATGCGCTATATCGCTGTTGTTATCTCAGGAGCACTTGGTGGTCTTGGTGGTGCAGTATACGCGCAAACAATTACCCATGATTTCTCACATGCAACAATTGCTGGTCAAGGCTTTATGGCCATTGCCGCAATGATTTTCGGGAAATGGCATCCAATCGGTGCACTAGGCGCAGCGTTATTCTTTGGTTTAGCGCAAACATTAAGTATTGCAGGGAACCAAATTCCTTATGTGCAGGAGATTCCAGCTGTATACTTGCAAATTTTACCGTACTTGTTAACGATTTTTGCGTTAGCAGGATTTATCGGAAAAGCAAATGCACCAAAAGCGAGTGGACAGCCTTACATTAAAGGTAAACGTTAAAAGGTATAAGACTGGGCGATAAAAGCTCAGTCTTTTTTCCTTATATATTTTCTACTCAGCAATTATTTTTTACACTTTTCATATACATACTTTGGATTCTTTTTGCAATTATAGACAATAGACATGTATAGTATTTGTAGTACATTGTTATATTAAGAAAGATAGGAGGGTTTCATATGTTTAAAACAATACCTTTTGCAAAAGGTGTCAATTTGCATATCCGACAAACGACCCAATTTAAAACCGTAAATTTTTCAATTAAATGGAGAAGACCTTTAACGGCCGAAAGTGCGTCAGAACGCACGGTGTTAACAAATGTATTGCAACACAGTAATGCAAAATATACAACTACAGCTGCATTTCGCAGCTCTTTAGACGACTTATACGGGACAGTGTTGTATTTTGACACGTCTAAGCGTGGGAATGAGCATACCGTGTTGATGAATGTAGAAGCCGTGAATGATCAATATTTGGCTAATACGAGTGTTTTAAATGAAGTGCTCGGATTACTGCACACAGCAATTTTTGAGCCGAATTTAGAAAACGCTCTATTTAAAGAATCCATTGTGGCACGCGAAAAGAAAATGGTCATCCAGCGAATTGAATCCATCTTTGATGACAAATCTCGTTTTGCACAACTACGTTTACAACAAATTTTACGTCCGAATGAGCCTGCTTCAATTTCTGCCAATGGTACGGTAGAAGATATCGAGCGCATCACGCCGGCATCTTTATTCGCAGCTTACCAATCCATGCTAGCAAACGATAAAATTGACATCTATGTAGCCGGCGATATTAATGAAGACGAAATGGTAGCGAAGCTGAAACATGCCCTACCATTTCAGGATCGTACACCTGTTGAAATTCCTGCTATATTGCCGCAAAAACATCCACAAAATGATTATGTGCGTGAGCAGCATGACATGAAACAAGGGAAATTGCATATTGGTTTCAGTACACCCGTAAAATTTGGCGATGCAGACTTTGCCAAAATGCAAATTTTTAATGGCGTATTCGGTGGTTATCCACATGCCAAATTATTTATGAATGTTCGTGAAAAAGAAAGTTTAGCTTACTATGCATCTAGTTCATACGCATCGCATTATGGCTTGCTATTTGTTGTGTCGGGCATTGAAGCTAAAAATGAAGAAAAAGCCTTTTCACTTATTAAAGAGCAACTTGCTGTCATGCAGGCATGTGATATTTCTGATTTAGAGCTGGAGCAAACAAAGGCGATGCTGACAAACCAGCTAAAGGAATCCCTAGATTCTGCACGTGGACAAATAGAAATTTACGACCAATACAAGGATTTACCCGAGGAATTTTCTTTTGAAACCTGGGCAAATAAATGGAAGGCTGTTACGAAGCAAGATGTTGTCGAAATGGCAAAACAAGTGCAGCTAGAAGCGGTCTATTTCTTATGTGGAAAGGAGCAAGCCGCACAATGAAAACAATTGAATTTAAACAATTAGATGAAACACTTTACTATGAAAAGTTAGAAAATGGATTAGATGTTTATATTTTACCAAAAAAGGGCTTCTCAAAAACATTCGTGACATTCACGACAAAATACGGTTCTGTTGACCGTACATTTATGCCAATAGGTGAAACGGAAAGCATTTCTGTGCCAGATGGCATCGCACACTTTTTAGAGCACAAAATGTTTGAAAAAGAAGACGGTGACGTATTCCAAAAATTTAGTGAGTATGGCGCTTCTGCAAATGCCTTTACATCCTTTACACGAACAGCTTATTTATTTTCATCAACAGACCATATTTATAAAAGCACTGAAACATTATTAAATTTTGTGCAAGAGCCCTACTTTACTGAAGCGACGGTCAATAAGGAAAAGGGTATTATTGGTCAGGAAATCACGATGTATGATGATCAACCAGATTGGCGATTGTATTTCGGCACAATTGAAAATATGTATCACAATCATCCTGTGAAAATTGACATTGCAGGTACAATCGAATCGATTGATGGTATTACGGCAGACCATTTATACACGTGCTATCATACTTTTTACCATCCTTCAAACATGTTGTTATTTGCCATCGGAGCTGTAGACCCAGAGGAGATGATGGCATTCATTCGAGAAAATCAAGGCAAAAAAGAATTCCCTGAACCAATGCCAATACAACGATTCTTTGACGAAGAACCGACAGATGTTGCCATAAAAGAACGTACATTGCATATGGATGTTCAAAAACCTAAGTTATATATTGGCTTAAAGGCAAAAGAGACGGGGCTTTCTGGCCGTGACATGTTAAAGCATGAGCTTGCAGTACAAATTGCTTTAGAGCTTATCTTTGGACGTACATCTAAATTTTATGAGCGTGTTTATGATGAAGGGCTAATTGATGAATCGTATGCATTTGACTTTACATTAGAAAATGGCTTTGGCTTTGCCATGATTGGGTCTGATACAACAGAACCAGCTGCATTAGAGCAGGCTATTAAAGCAGAGTTAGCGAAATATGAGGGGAATGCTCAATTTGCAAGTACCGATTTAGAACGCATTAAAAGAAAAAAAATCGGTTTCTTCTTACGTGCACTGAACTCTATAGAGTTTATTGCCAATCAATTCACACGTTACTCGTTCAACGACATGAATTTATTTGATGTTGTACCAGTACTAGAAGAATTAACGATTGCAGATTTAACTACCGCATTTGTAACGATTCAAGGTGAATCGCAACAAACAGTATTCCAAGTTCTACCAACAGAGAAGGGCGAACAGTGAAGAAATTTGCGCTTGTATTAGGTGCTTCAGGAGAGATTGGCCGTGCCATCTGTCAGAGCCTGGCAGAGGACGGTTGGTCACTCTATGTGCATTATTCGAATAATAAGGAAGCAGCTCAAACTTTATTTAATGCTCTTTCTGAAAATTTCCCTACACAGGAATTCATGCTTGTGCAGGGGGATTTTTCAAAAATAACAGCAGCAAAAACGATTGCCTCACAAATTTTCACTGTGCAGGCGATCGTTTTTGCGAGTGGTCAAGCTCATTATGCACTGTTGGAAGATACTACAGTGGAGGATATGGACGCATTATGGCGTGTCCATGTGCAAAATCCAATACATTTAACAGCGTTATTATCCTCAAAGTTACGTGCTCATGCTAGTAGTTATGTGCTCTTTATTGGCTCCATCTGGGGCGAGGCAGGATCAGCTGGTGAAACACTTTATGCGACGGTAAAAGGTGCACAACATGCTTTTGTGAAGTCCTATGCGAAAGAAGCGGCATTGTCGCATATTCGTGTGAATGCTATTGCTCCTGGTTTTATCCAGACTACTATGAACAGTCATTTAAATGATGAGGAGCTAACTACTATTTTAGAGGAAATTCCACTTGGTACTGTCGGTAAAACAACTGATGTAGCTGAAATGGTTCGCTTCTATCTTTCAGGAAAGGCTGATTATGTAACAGGACAAATAATAAGATTAAATGGTGGCTGGTACATATAAGATTTTTTTTTGCACATACTACCTGTGTAAAGGAGGAGGATCTTATGACCATTTTAGAAAACTGGCAAAAATGGACATCTTTTTTAGGACAAAACGTAATGCAGGCTGAATCAAGTGGTATGCCGAAAAAAATGATTCAACAAGCAGCTATGCAAATCGGCGATTATTTGGCGACAAATGTCGATCCTAAAAACGAGCAAGAGCGAGTGCTGTCGGATTTATGGGGCGTTGCCTCTGAGGATGAGAAACAGGCATTGGCGAATTGTGTCGTAAAACTTGTTCAAAATAAAACTGTGCAATAAGAAAGAGGAGAGTTTATCTCCTCTTTTTTCTATATCAAAAAGTAATATCCATCAGGAAAAGGGAACGTATGTAAGCCTATTTGGAGTAAGCTGAAAAAAAATAGTAAGTTTTTTTAAATAACGCTGTAATTCCATGTATTCGAACTTTCCATTACATAAAAAATCAGCTATGATGGAACTTATAAAAGATTTTTTACGTTAACTAATAGGAAGGGAACGAGTGAGTTTGAGCGATTGGTACTTTGAATATGAGATTCAGGTGAATCGCCCTGGATTATTAGGAGATATTGCTTCACTTTTAGGGATGCTTCGTGTCAATATTATTTCAATAAATGGTGTCGATGAGGACCGTCGTGGTATGCTAGTACATACAGACAATGATGAGGCGATTGAGCGTTTTCGTACAATTGTTTCGACAATGGAACATATCCACGTTACCAAATTTCGACAACCTAAACTCCGTGATCGCTTAGCCATTAGGCACGGTCATTATATTCCTCGAGATGCAGATGAAAAAAATACCTTCCGCTTCGTGCGAGATGAACTTGGTATTTTAGTGGACTTTATGGCAGAGTTATTTAAGAAAGATGGTCATAAACTCATTGGAATACGTGGCATGCCTCGTGTTGGTAAGACTGAGTCTATTGTCGCGGCAAGTGTATGCGCCAATAAAAAATGGATTTTTTTATCTTCTACAATGATCAAGCAAACCGTTCGTAATAAGCTAGCTGGCGATGAATTCAGTGACAATAATATTTTTATATTAGACGGCATTGTAACACGTCGTTCGACAGATGAGCGACATTTGCAACTAGTACGTGAGATGATGAATATGTCATCCGTCAAGGTCGTAGAGCATCCAGATATGTTTGTTCAGCATTCAGAATATAAGATTGAGGATTTTGATTATATCATTGAACTACGTCACCACCCAGATGAAGAAATTACTTATGAAATAATGGAAAAAAATCATATGATGTCCGAATCCGATTCATTTGGAGGATTTAATTTTTAATTTGATATTAAAGTAGGTGTTATGAGTGGCAGAATTAGGGACTCGACTGAAAGAGGCGAGACTGTCTAAAGGCTACAGCTTAGACGATTTACAAGAGATAACGAAAATTCAAAAGCGTTATTTAGTAGGTATTGAAGAGGGCAATTATTCGATTATGCCTGGTTCATTTTATGTGCGTGCTTTTATTAAGCAGTATGCCGAGGCTGTTGGTTTAAATGCAGAGGATATTTTAGAAACTTATAAGAGTGAATTACCAGGAACGCAAAACGAACAAGTAAGCCAATCGATGACACAAAGTCCAAGCAGAAGGAAAGTTCCATCTAATAAAATGATGGAAGCAATGCCCAAAATAATTGTCGGTTTATTTATTATCGTTATTATTGTTGCAATTTGGGTATTATGGCAATCTAAAAATAATGCCGGGACACCTGTTATTGACGATACGTCACCAGAGATGGAGTACGATACAAAAGTTAAACCGATTGATAGTGAAAAAGATAAAGAGGAACAAGACAAAAAAGAACAAGAGAATGCCAATAAGGATGATTTAAAAGGTGATTCAAAAGAAGAAACACCTGAAGAAAATAAAGTTGAAGAAGATAAGCAAACCATTTCAACGGGTACAATAGAAGCAGATGGTGCGACAACTTCTTATACATTGACAGGTTCAGAGGCATTTAAAATACGCATTGAGGTAGCAGGTCCTACATTTATCGGTATTCGTAACCAACAGCAACAAGAATTGCTATCGGATACACGCGTGTATAACGCAGGCGAAGTAGTAGAATTTGACGCAACGGCGCAAAATTATGCCCGTATCCGTCTTGGTAATTCGACACAAGCTAAGATTTATATTAATGACGAGCTTTTAACGTATGCTCAGCAAATCGTAACGCAAAACATCGTCATCAATTTCAATAAAGAACAGTAGTCGTCTTGTGATGACTACTTTCTTTCTTCATGAAAGGTGTTAGAAAAATGAACATTCCAAATAAAATTACCATCTCGCGAATTTTACTTATTCCATTTTTTGTTATTGTTATGATGTTTGATTTTGGTTGGGGAACAATGACGTTATTTGGTGCAGAGATGCCAGTCCATCATTTTGTAGGAGCGCTTATTTTTATCTTTGCTTCAACGACCGATTGGGTAGATGGTTTTTACGCGCGTAAGTACAATCTTGTGACAACGTTTGGGAAATTTTTAGACCCACTAGCGGACAAATTACTTGTATCAGCCGCATTTATATTAATGGTAGAGCTTGACATGGCATCGGCTTGGTTGATCATAATAATTATAAGCCGTGAGTTTGCCGTAACTGGTCTACGCTTAATTTTGGCTGGTGGAGGAGAGGTCGTAGCGGCGAACCAACTTGGTAAAATTAAAACTTGGGCGCAAATTGTCGCTATTGCTGCTGCACTTCTACACAATACCATCTTTACACTTATCGGTATCCCGTTCGATACAATTATG
Organism: Lysinibacillus sphaericus OT4b.31; assembly: GCF_000392615.1. GTDB lineage: Bacteria > Bacillota > Bacilli > Bacillales_A > Planococcaceae > Lysinibacillus > Lysinibacillus sphaericus_B. Next base: position 1,690,355 of record NZ_KB933398.1, read on the forward strand.
TTATATATTGCATTGTTCTTTACACTTTGGTCAGGATGGGATTATTTCTATCTAAATCGTCGTGTACTGCTGGAGTCTAAATAAGAAAGGTCTTGTGAATCATGAATGCTGAAATTCTTGCAGTTGGCTCAGAGTTATTGCTTGGACAGATTACAAATACAAATGCGAAGTTCATCTCAAGTCAGTTGTCTGAGCTAGGGATTAACGTATTTTACCATACTGTTGTTGGAGACAATTCAAAAAGATTGCAACAGGCAATAGCGGTAGCAGAATCGCGTGCTGATTTAATTATTTTCTCAGGTGGCCTTGGTCCTACAAAGGATGATTTAACAAAGGAAACCATTGCACGTCATCTAGGTATCGATTTAACTTTTGATGAAGTAGCCCTGTCCTATATCGAACAGTTTTTTGCCAAACGAGGACGACCAATGACGGAAAATAATCGTAAACAGGCGCTTGTATTAGCTGGTAGTGAAGTGCTGGCAAACCATCATGGTATGGCACCTGGTATGATTCTGACGAAGAATGAACGTACGTACATGTTACTTCCTGGTCCTCCAAAAGAGCTTGAGCCAATGTTCCAATTTGAAGCAAAACCCAAACTTGGTGCAATGCTCAATGACGGTGGCGTAATTGTGTCTCATGTGATGCGCTTTTATGGCATCGGGGAAGCTGAGCTCGAGGTAAATGTGCAAGATATTCTAGATACACAGACAAATCCAACTGTTGCACCGCTCGCTTCTGACGGTGAAGTCACATTGCGTGTGACAGCAAAGGCAGAAACAGAGGATGAAGCCCGCCAGCTTATTGCAGCGAAAGTGGCTGAAATCCAGGCAATAGTTGGAGACTATCAATATGGAATTGATGATGATTCCCTTGCCTCTAAGACGGTGGAGATGCTGTTAGACAATAACTTAACCATTTCTGCGGCTGAAAGCTTAACGGCAGGTTTATTTCAGTCAGAGCTGGCTGAAATACCAGGTGTAGGTACTGCGCTTATTGGTGGCATTGTCACGTATACAGAAGAAGCGAAGGTCAAGCAACTTGGTATCTCACAGGAATTATTAGATACATACGGTATTGTTAGTAGCGAATGTGCTGCAGCAATGGCTAGTACTGTACGTGAAAAGTTCGGCACTACTATTGGAATAGGTCTTACTGGTGCTGCTGGCCCTACCGCACATGACCACCAACCAGTAGGAACGGTTTGGATTGGGATTGCTATAGGTGACGAAGAACCGATAACGTATTTACTGCATTTATCGGGTATGCGCAATACAAATCGTTTGCGTGCGGTGAAGTTTACATGCCATTACTTAATGCAATTATTAGAAGAACGAGGCTTTATGAAACGTTACTAAATTGAAGTTAAAATAGAAATTTGGGTGGAGAAAATATACCCAAATTTTTATTTTGGAGAAAAATCGAATAAATGTTCGCTTTTTTCTTGCGTGTTTTCTCAAAAACAAGTATAGTAGAGATAGATAAAACAGTGAACAGTTTCGAAGGAGGAAAAACAATGAGTGATCGTAAAGCTGCCTTAGAACAGGCGTTAAAGCAAATTGAAAAGAATTTTGGGAAAGGTTCTATCATGAAGCTTGGCGAAAAAACAGATTTAGAAATTGCAACATCTTCAAGTGGTTCGCTAGCACTTGATGCAGCATTAGGTGTTGGTGGTTATCCTCGTGGACGTATCATCGAAGTGTATGGCCCAGAATCATCAGGTAAAACAACAGTAGCCCTACATGCAATTGCAGAAGTACAAGCATCGGGTGGGCAAGCTGCCTTTATCGATGCGGAACATGCTTTAGATCCAATCTACGCACAAAAATTAGGTGTTAACATTGACGAGTTATTATTATCACAACCAGATACAGGAGAACAAGCGCTGGAAATTGCAGAAGCATTAGTACGCAGTGGCGCTATCGAGATCATCGTTATTGACTCAGTAGCCGCATTAGTTCCAAAAGCGGAAATAGAAGGAGATATGGGTGATTCACACGTTGGTTTACAAGCGCGTTTAATGTCTCAGGCGTTACGTAAACTTTCTGGTGCTATCAATAAATCAAAAACGATTGCCATCTTCATTAACCAAATTCGTGAAAAAATCGGTGTCATGTTTGGGAACCCAGAAACAACACCTGGCGGTCGTGCGCTTAAGTTCTATAGCTCAGTTCGTTTAGAAGTACGTCGTGCAGAAGCCATTAAACAAGGCAATGACATTATGGGTAACCGTACGAAAATTAAAATTGTCAAAAACAAAGTAGCACCACCATTCCGTACAGCAGAAGTTGATATTATGTACGGTGAAGGAATTTCAAAAGAGGGCGAAACAGTCGATTTAGGTGTTGAGCTAGATATCGTGCAAAAAAGCGGCTCTTGGTATGCATACGGTGATGAGCGTTTAGGACAAGGCCGTGAAAATGCAAAACAATACTTGAAAGAAAATCCTGCCGTTCTAGATGATATTGCTAATAAAATCCGTGCTTCCTACGGTATTGCTGCATCCTCATATACAATTGCAGCACATGATGAAAATGAGGAAATGGATGAAGAGTTAATGCTTCTTCTTGAAGAAGAGAAATAAAAAATACATCGTTCTCGCTCTAATGAGTGAGAACGATGTATTTTTTTGCTTTAATGGCTAGAGAGCATGTCATTTTTTGTGGAAATTTGCGATATTTTCTTTTTATTCGTGTTGAAGTTTGCATTGAAAAAGCGCTTTGATGGGTAGCATGAAATGGTACACTGTTCTCTCACTCAATTGAGCAATTAAGAAGTGAAGCCTTTGGACTGGATATGTAAAAATATTAAACAATGCTTGTGTTTATAACTAGCACGAAAGTATTAGGTAATAATTTGTCCTGATGGATATCACTTACTTTTTTCTTGTTCGAGGCGAACAGGTGACCGTCTATCCTTGACAGAGCTAAAAGCTAGATATACAATTAAATATGTATAATTTCTGAATTATGACTTTGAAATAGGCAGTACATTTTATCTTCATTCAGTGAAAGACTCCCACCTATGAAGGTGGTGAGATGAATGCGGTGGTGGTTCCTTTTAGTGGGTTTAAACACCTACTGAAATAGAGGAACTCAGTCTAAGAACGCCACGTTCTGTGGCAACGACTGAGTGACCAACATTATGTTGGCCCAAAGCCTCTGGCGGATGTCATGGATTTTGAAAGGAATGAATATAAGGATGTTAGCCTAAAATCTTCGTATCCTGCGAAAACGGCTAACTGATCTGCATCGTGCAGACCTGAGCACAATTCAAAATCCGGACGCAATTACGCCAAGGCGAAATGGATGTATGCGCCGACTTGAAACTGTATTACCCAAATAGCAAGAGGAGGTGTTCATATGGATGGAATTACTATCATCTCCGCTTTGCTTGGACTCATCGTTGGTGCCGCTGTTAGCTATATCTACATGAAAAAAGTGAATGACTCAAAAATCACTGGTGCTAAACATGTTGCTGAAACAATCGTTGAAGAAGGAAAACGAGAAGCGGAGGCATTAAAGAAAGAAGCACTACTTGAAGCCAAAGATGAAACTCACAAATTTCGCACTGAAGCCGAAAATGACATTCGTGATCGTCGTTTAGAACTTCAAAAACAAGAGAACCGTTTATTGCAAAGAGAAGAGAATCTTGATCGCAAGGATGATGCTCTGAATAAGAGAGAAGCTGGCTTAGAGCGTAAGGAACAAGCTCTTGCCGAAAGACAACAGCATATTGAACAGATGGAAAGCAAAGTGGACGAGCTCGTCGCCACACAAAAAACAGAGTTAGAGCGTATTTCTGCATTAACAAGAGATGAGGCGAAGGCTATCATCTTAGGTGAGGTAGAAAAAGAGCTCGCAACTGATATTGCTGTGATGACGAAAGAATCTGAAACACGTGCAAAAGAAGAATCTGATAAAAAAGCACGTGAGATTTTATCACTGGCACTGCAGCGTTTTGCAGCTGACCACGTAGCAGAAACAACAGTCTCTGTCGTGACTTTGCCAAATGATGAGATGAAAGGTCGTATTATCGGTCGTGAGGGCAGAAATATCCGTACGCTAGAAACGTTAACAGGTATTGACTTAATCATCGATGATACACCAGAAGCGGTTATATTATCGGGCTTTGATCCAATACGTCGTGAAACAGCTCGACTTGCACTTGAAAAACTTGTACAAGATGGACGTATTCACCCTGCGCGTATCGAGGAAATGGTTGAAAAGTCTCGCCGTGAAGTGGATGAACAAATTCGCGAAACAGGGGAACAAACGACATTTGAAATTGGCATTCATAATCTACATCCAGACTTAATGAAGATTTTAGGGCGCATGAAGTATCGTACAAGCTATGGTCAAAACGTGCTAAAACACTCAGTAGAAGTTGCACATTTAGCTGGTTTACTTGCAGCTGAACTTGGTGAAGATGTAGCATTGGCTCGTCGTGCAGGCTTATTACATGATATTGGTAAGGCAATTGACCATGAAGTGGAAGGTAGCCACGTCGAAATCGGTGTAGAGCTTGCCAAGAAATACAAAGAACATCCGGTCGTTATTAACAGTATCGCTTCTCACCATGGTGATACAGAAGCAACTTCTGTTATTGCGGTATTAGTGGCTGCAGCTGACGCATTATCAGCAGCGCGTCCTGGTGCTCGTAGTGAGACACTTGAAAACTATATCCGAAGACTTGAAAAATTAGAAGAGATTTCAGAAAGCTATGATGGTGTTGAAAAATCATATGCTATTCAAGCAGGTCGTGAAATTCGTATTATCGTACAACCTGAAAAAATTGACGATTTAGCTTCACATCGTCTAGCCCGCGATATTCGTAAGCGAATTGAAGACGAGCTTGACTACCCAGGACATATTAAAGTAACAGTTATTCGTGAAACACGTGCTGTGGAGTATGCGAAATAATAAATAATTAAGAGGCTTCCCTTGACTTAGGTCAGGGAAGCCTCTTTGTGATTAAACAGTACATCATAGATGACAGAAACTATCAATTAAACTGTGAAAAGTCTATTGTAAATTAGATAGTAATGTTGATCAAAATGCTTTTTTAACATAGGACCGTTTAGGTTGATATGGGCTCAAACATCATTCAATGTAAGAAAAACTTTTAGTTGTAAAGCGTAAAGCCTAAAAACTCCAAACAGTCATAACCTGAAAATTCAGAGGCGAGATCCTGTAATGCTGGGTGGAAACTGTCATGCCCGCCCGCTAATCTAGTTCCAAGGGTAAAAAAGCGTATTCTCCGGTTTTAATAATCTCGCATTTACGAACTGCAATAGGTTGTTTAAAAATGGGACCATCTATTACTGTCGTATGGAACTCTCCACCTTCTCCACAGGGGTCAATACCACGAGCTTCAAGCTCCTTCACGTATTCATGAGTTAACGTTCGTCCTAAATCGTCCTCTCGCATGCCTAATGATAAATTAACCGTTACAATGAGCGTTACAAACCCTAGGTTTATGAACTCTTCGACAGTTTCACGATGGTTCATTTCCCATAAAGGCATCCCAAGCTTTAATCCGGCATTCTTTGTAACCTTTTCATGCCAACAGCCATGAGCAGGCATATCTAAGTCTCCTGTTACTAACACTTCTGCTCCTTGGATTTTAGCTTTTTCTAAAAGGCGCATAAATATTTTTTCATAATCTGTCCAGCTTGCAGCTGCAGTATAGACAGGCAAATCTATAGATTTAGCTTGGGCACGTATGAGTTCTGGAGGCATTCCATGAGATCTGGAACGTTTCCCTTCTTCCTCCATCATAACGATTAGGCCAATCGCTTCTCCAACCTGCTGTGCTTTATATAGCGCTAAGACACTATCCTTGCCTCCGCTAAAAGAAGCAATAAATTTATGTCCGTGAGCATTATTTTTCCAATCCTTTAATTCTGCCATTCATATCTTTCCCCTTTATATTTATGACTTTTACTTGATGCATGCTATTAGCTATTTCATATATGAGATTTCATAGCTCTATTTGTTAGATTTTATCACGATTGAACCTTATAGATAGGATATTAATGCATTCCGATACAAAAAACGTGAAATTCTAAGGTTGATGAAAGAAAAGTTCATCTCAAAGAAATTGCAGCATTCGACAGATAAAATGGAGTATCTGGAAATCACTACTGCAATAGTGATTTGGACGATTGCTTAGTTTAGCAGCTAAAAATGATTTAACTTTTTCATAAAAACTAAACTTAAATCTGCCTGATAAGAATCCATAATAATCAACATTTTTTACAATGGATTCTTTTTTTGTGTCGGCAAATAGGGGTTTGCGAGGGATTTTTAATCAAACTTTATGGCCATGCTAGATCCACGTGTTCTTTTCTTTGAATAAATAAAAGTGAGCAACAATATATTGGTAAATAAAATCGTATTGAGCCAGCCACATAAAATTTTTGAATGATGCTTTTGATAATTCAACAGTTCAGTAGTGAGACCTATAATAACAAGCATATGTTTTGATAAGGGGTGAAGGACGTTGAAAGATACAATCACATTACAAGATGTATTGACAATAGTACGAAGACATGTGCTTTTTATAATAAGTTTTACACTATTCGTAGCTCTAGTGACAGCCTTTATTAGTTATTTTATTTTACAGCCTATTTATGAAGCAGAAACCCAGCTTTTAGTAAATCAAAAAAACACGGAGCAACCATATATAGGGGTACAACAGGTTGAGACAGATTTACGATTAATTAATACGTATAATATCATCATTAAAAGTCCAGCTATCTTATCTAAAGTCATTAATAATTTGAATTTGGATATGACGCCAGAAATATTAATGGAACAAATTACTGTAACTAGCGCAAATAACTCACAAGTCGTGAATATTAACGTCGAAGATAAGCAAGCGGACCTAGCTGTCGACATTGCTAATATGATAGCAGACGTATTTCAAGAGGAAATTCAAATCTTAATGACTGTTGATAATGTAAATATTTTGTCAGTAGCAAAATCGGATGAAGAGCCTGAGCCAGTAGCACCGAACCAAACCCTCTATATTGTGGCAGCCTCATTTATTGCTTTTACCTTGAGTGCTAGTTTCACAATCTTAGTAGCAAGCCTCGATACGACAATAAAGACGGAACAAGATGTTGAAGACACGATCGGATTACCGATTATTGGCCTAATTAGTCAAATTAGTGATGTCAACAGAAGTGCTAGGGTTGGAACCCATAAAATGAGGAGGGAGTAGCGATGTTTCAACAAAAAAAGGCGCAAAGAAAAAAGCGTGTAAAAATGGCCCGGAAGCTTGTAACAGTTGCAAATAGTCATTCCATTGTCTCCGAACAATTTCGGACAGTCCGTACAAATATTACTTTTTCGATGCCAGATAAAGATATAAAAACAATTTTAGTGACCTCTGCCACACCAGGTGAAGGAAAGTCAACAAATGTAGCTAATTTAGGGGTAGTGTTTGCACAAGAAGGGAAAAGGATAGTCATTGTGGATGCAGATTTACGTAAGCCAACAATGCATTATACGTTTTTATTGCAAAATGCAAAAGGTCTGTCCAATTTACTCACAAGGCAATTGAGTGTGATAGAAGTCGTCAATAGTACAGATATTCCTAATCTTTTTGTCTTGACGAGCGGACCAATCCCACCGAACCCAGCTGAGTTACTTGCTTCTAAAAAACTGGATAGCTTGATGGAAGAATTAAAGAAGGAATTTGATATCATTATTTTCGATGCACCACCGATTTTATCAGTGACTGATGCACAAATCTTATCCAATAAATGTGATGGCACACTGTTGATTGTTAATAGTGGTGCTGTGGAAAATACTAGTGTTATCAAGGCAAAGGCTAGCCTTGAATCCTCACAAGCAAATATTTTAGGTGTCGTATTAAATAACTATAAATTACCGCGGAGTCAATACTATGAAGAATATTATAGATAGCTATAGGATGGAGATAAGGAAGTGAAACGCAGTGATTGATGTGCATAGTCATATTTTATTTAATGTCGATGATGGGCCCGAAAGCTTGGAAGAGACACTCAGCATATTTGACCAAGCTGTTGCACAAGGAATTTCAGGAATGATTTCAACCTCACATGCTTTACATCCGCTCTATCATGTTCCTTTTGAGGTAGTGAATGAACAAATTAAGCGATTACAAAAGGAAATTGATAGGCGTACTTTACCATTAACACTATACCCAGGACACGAGGTACGTTTGTCAGGGGATGTTCTAGCGCTTTGTGAAAAAAAGCAACTACATACATTAGCACATTCAAACTATTTACTGTTAGAGCTTCCATCTAATTTCATACCCAAGTATACAAAAGAAATCATTTACGGCTTACTAACAGCAGACATCACCCCCATCATTGCACATCCCGAGAGAAATAGAGTTATTGCCGAAAATCCAGGTCATTTAGAGCAGCTGATACGCGAGGGAGCACTCGCACAAATAACAGCAGGAAGTTTAGCTGGTATGTTTGGAAAGACCATTCAAAAGCTTTCCATAACATTAGTGCGTTCGAACCTTGTTCATACTTATGGTTCGGATGTGCATAACTTAAAAACACGTCCCTTATTATTTGAAAAGGGACTCCGCTTTCTAGAAAAACAAAAAGAATTAGATGCAGTAGATTGTTTTCTTGAAAATAACACAAGAATACTAAACAACCAGCCTTTACTATGTTATGAGCCGGAAGATACTTTCACAAAAAAAAGATGGAAGTTTTTTTGAAAGAACAAAAAAACGTCCTGTGTATGGACGTCAAAAAAACAAATAAAGGCGAAAATGTTATAGCAGGCATTAAATATGTAAGGGGATAGTCAATGTGCGAGTGGTTTTAATGAGAAGTAATCCTGTTGCTCCAGATCCAAGGGTTGAAAAGGAAGCGGACAGCCTTGTGAAAAATAATTGGCCTGTACAAATTTTAGCGTGGGATAGAGACGATAAGTATAAGGCGAAAGAGCAATTATTGGAACGTAGACATGCCATTAAAATAACAAGATTTGGGTTGCCGGCTACGTATGGTGGAGGTTTTAAAAAAAATTTCTTTCCATTGTTGAAATTTCAAATAAAACTAATTCAATGGCTTCTTCGAAATAAAAATACCTATGACATTATCCATGCTTGTGACTTTGATACGGCACTAGTAGGGACGATTTGTGGAAAAATACTTCATAAAAAAGTAATCTATGATGTTTTCGATTCGATTACAGCACCATTTAATGGGCCTGAGAGTATTGGAAAAATTGTTGAGAAAATAGATATTGTGCTAATGAACAATGTGGACGCAGTAATCATTTGTACAGAGAAACGGAAAGAACAGATTGCTAAATCATCGCCCAAAAAAGTAGAAGTTATTTATAATACCCCACTTTATGTAAATCTAAAAGATGACTTAAAGTTAAATCCCCACAAAGTGAAAATAGTTTATGTGGGCATATTGGCTAGAGAGAGACTTATTAAGGAATTAGTGGATGTAGTTAAGAATAACTTGAACTACGAATTACATATTGGCGGGTTTGGAGAATTGGCTGATGAACTAGCGCAGATTTCAAAAGAGTGCGATAACATACTATTTTACGGTAAGTTACCCTATGAACAGACATTAGCGTTAGAAAATAGTTGCGACATCATGACAGCTATCTATGATCCGGAGCTTTCGAATCATTATTATGCAGCGCCCAATAAGTTTTATGAGGCATTAATGCTCGGTAAGCCCTTGATAATGGCAAAAAATACAGGAATGTCTGAAGTGGTAGCTGACAACGATCTTGGAGAGTTAATTGATTTTAATAGAGAGAGTTTACAAAAAGCCATAGACAGCTTGGTAATGCGTAAAACAGAGTGGCCAGTAATTGCGCATAAAATGAAAGTACTATATGAAAAACAGTATAGTTGGTGCCAAATGGAAAAGAGGTTAACGGATCTATACAGCAACTTATGACAGATTTACTTGTAAACTATATGAAAATTTACAATAATATTGGATTGCTAGGGGGACTCTATGAAGATATTATTTGTTGCACAAAATTTTCAGATGGGCGGTATTCAGAAGGCTTTAATTAACACACTCAAAGAAGTTAGTCTCTATAAGCAATATGAAATAGATGTATTTACATTTAGTGAAGGTGAATTAATGAAGGACATTCCCCCTAATGTTAATGTATGTACAGGAAATTTACTGTTACAACTAATCGCTACTCCTTTTGCCGAAGTGAAAAAGAGGCAAAATGTGTGGCATCTAACGCTACGTATGTTATGTATGATTGCCGTTCGATTAATTGGGTCTAACAATTTTTATGCAATAATCTTAAAAACACATCGCAAAGAAAGGCTTTATGATATTGCCATTTCTTATTTTAATGACGTGCCACACAATTATTTTAACCAGGGTACTAATCTATTTGTAGATAAATTTGTAAGGGCAAATAGGAAGTTCGCGTGGATACATACGGATCCTCTTAAGGCCAACTTTAACTATGATGCATGTGTCAAAACCTATAAAAATTTTGATCGATTGTTTTGTGTTTCTGTAGCATGTAAGCAAAATTTAATGCACTTTCTGCCGCAATATAAAGACAAAATTCAAGTGGTCTATAATTTTTTCCCAATCGAAGACATAAAAGAAATGGCATTGCACGAAACACCATTTGAAAAAGGCACGATGGATTTATTATCTATCGGGAGGATTGACAATGCCACGAAAAGATTCGATTTTATTCCACAGCTATGTCAGTTATTAAAGGACGCGTCAATTAGTAATTTTCGCTGGAGAATTGTAGGTGATGGGCCAGATTTACTGCACAATAAAAGATTGGCCTTTGAATTAGGTGTAGCTGATGTAGTTGAATTTGTAGGAGAATTACACAATCCATATCCTTATATAAAACAAAGTGATGTGCTCATTCTAACCTCGGCATATGAGGGTTATCCAATGGTGGTAGGGGAAGCGTTGATATTAGAAACGCCAGTTATTACCACCAATTTTGCCGCTGCGAGGGAACTAATTAGTGATGGCCAAAATGGCTTTATTACGGGGGGGAAATTGGAAAATCTTTATCCGGTCATTGCCGGTGTCATCGAAAATGCAGACAGGCTTCAAAGAATGAAAAAGTTTATCGAAGAAAAACCATATACAAATCGAAAAGCACACGAGCAACTAGTATTGGAGTTTGATGCAAAATGATATTGAAAAATAAGTATTTCAGTATTCTCATCTGTATTATTTCCAGTATATTTGTTGTGTTAAAAATGTATACAGGTAGCAATTTATTTCTTTGGATTTTTTTTCTTATAACTTCTACGGCAATGCTGTGGGATAAGCAACAGCATAGAATTGACTATCTATTATTTTTTATTTCATGGGTGTATGTCATTAAGTTTGATTTAACGAGCTATTCACTTTTTGTCGTCCTCAGTTTTTTCTATATAGTTTTAAGTATCTTGACGATTATTTTGCAAAACGAAGCTATGTCAACAAGACTCATGTTAACCTATTTGCTATTTGTATTTTATGCTGTTGGTGTAACACTTTTAAGTGGCGGTAATCTGATTGAAGTATTGGGCTTTGTGTTGAATTATAGTGTAATCTTTTTTGCTATTCAGGCCATTAACCATAAAGATTACTTCCGAAGATATACGTATATCTATGTATTAGGCTTACTTGCAGCTGCAACAGTTCGTTTAATAAGCTTTTCTATTCCAACAATTGATAATTTTATTCAATCTATGACGGTTGTGAATACGGTAAGGACGCTGAGTACAATAAGTACTAGATTTACTGGCTTAGATTTAGACCCTAATTATTTTAGTTTGCAAATATTAATAGCCATGTCTTGTTTATTAGTACTGTTTAATCACAATGGCAAAAAGGAGAAAAAGTCGATTGTTCTTATCATTATCTTAGCGGCATTTGGCGTACTGACTTATTCTAAAATGTTTATTATCACATTAATCGTATTAATTTTGCTGACGTTTATTGTGTTCATTAAAAATAATGTTAAAACGGCTATAAAGTTTTCTTCTTTCATATTGGTGATTTGTGGGACATCACTCATTTTTTTTTACGAAAGGTTATTCGAAATTTATTGGATTCGATTTTTTGGAGCAGGCATATCTACTGATGCCATTACTACTGGACGCGTGAGTAGTTGGGGGATGTTTGCAAGTGAAATTTTGCAAAACACAAAAATATTTGTTTTTGGAGCGGGCTTTGGGACAACTTTTTCGAAAGTGAAAATGGCCCATACGATGTACTTATCGACACCCTATTATTTAGGTTTATTGGGCGTAGTACTCGCTTTACTTTACATTTTTAGTTTATATAAAGTGCTAAAAAATAATGTTGGTATAAAAGATAATACGAGCTTTCAAGTACTTTCAGTCAACGCCTTACCCCTTTATATCATGTTAATTGCGAATATTGGACTTGATTCCTTTGTAATGGATTATTTTCCTTATCATATTTTATTACTCATGTTTGCATTAACCATGAGTAAAAGTCAGGAACTTTGCATGAATGGGAGATGAGGCGATGCCATTTCTAAGTGTTGTTGTGCCTATCTATAATGTGGAGCCTTATTTACGCGAATGTATTGAGAGTATATTGAACCAGGAATTCGTAGATTTCGAGTTAATCTTGGTAAATGATGGTTCAACGGATAATTGCTCCGTAATGTGTGAGGAATACGCGGAGCTGGACGCAAGGGTTATCGTCATCCATAAAAATAATGGGGGTCTTGTCAGTGCGCGAAAAGCGGGGCTAAGTGTCGCAAGTGGGCAATATATTGGTTTTGTGGATAGTGATGATTGGATTGAAGTTGATATGTACAAATCATTATGTGACGCCGCACGTAAATTTGATGTAGACATCGTCATTTGTGATATTGTTGAAAATTATCCAGAGCAAGAAGTGAAACGAACGCAAATTGTCGCGCCGGGACTGTATGGGAAGGATAGGATGAAACAAGAGGTATATCCAATTATGCTGTTTTCAGGCGAATATTATCAATTTGGATTATTTCCTTCAGTCTCCAATAAATTATTTAAAAGAGTGCTTATAGAAAAATGTCAATTTGATGTGGATGATAGAATCCGTTTGGGAGAAGATGTTGCTTGTACGTATCCATGCTTGCTCGAGGCGAACAATCTATTCATATTAGAAAATAAGTATCTCTACCATTATCGTCAAATTCCTTCTTCTATGACAGCGAGGTATGATGAGAAATTCTTTGAAAAAATAATGATTTTGTGGAAACAATTGAATGATTTAAAACGAGATGCGGAACATTTGGTTCCTAATTTTGCTGAACAATTACAATATTATTTTACGTATTTAGTAATTGCCGCCGTTAATAATGAATGTAGTCGCCACAATCAAAAGAGCTTGCGTGAGAAAAAAATCTTTATCGATAAAATGTTAGCTCATGCGGAAATGAAGAAGGCGTTACAGGCGGTGCACATGAATAAAATACCGTTCAAATCAAAGGTTTATATTTGGTTATTAAGGAAACAACAGATTCTTTTACTCTATGGTTTGATTTGGTTGAGCCGGAGTAGAAAGTTTCGATCCTACTGTTCCTGAAGGATAAGGTGTTTGCCAACATGAGAACGAAAAAAGTGATATTGAATTTAATGTCAAATATAATGCTTCAAATTGTTTCGGCAGCCATTAATTTCATTTTACCTCGATTATTTATGACGACGTATGGCTCCGCTTCAAATGGACTTATTTCCTCCATAAAGCAATTTTTAAGTTATTTAAAGATTGTAGAAGCAGGTGTAGGCAATGCGTCTATTGCAGCACTTTATCAGCCTTTGTCTTTGAGCGACAAAGACAAAATAAATGGTATACTCGCTGCTACCAATCATTTTTATAGACGTTCAGGTTATTTCTTTACTGTGTTAGTCGTAATTTTAGCTATCTTCTATCCTTTAGTGGTAGGCGATGAGGTGAATCCGCGTACAGCCTTTTACATGGTACTTATTCTAGGGATCAGTACCATGTGGGAGTATTTTTATATAGGGAAATATTTAGTGTTACTGACGGCGGATCAAAAAAGTTACGTTATTTTTCGTATCCAAACCATCTTGCTAATTGCCAGTACGATATTATCATTGACGCTTATAGTCCTTGGCTTTTCCATCGTTGTTGTTGTTGCTAGTTCAAGTGTCCTGTTATTACTAGATATTCTTTTTTTAAGAAGCTATGTCCAAAAAAAATATTCATATTTTAATATAAGGGTAAAACCTCATACACTTGCCATTAAAGCGAAATGGGATGCTTTAATTCATCAAATCGCTTCATTAGTTGTCTTTAATACACCGTTTATTTTGATAACAATTTTTCTGGGCCTTAAAGAGGTTAGTGTATTTACGGTGTACAATATGGTGTTTAATGCCGTCACTTTATTTGTTTCAGCTTTTTCGGGGGCGATGTTAGCAGCATTTGGTGACATTCTTGTAAAAGAGGATAGGGGCGATCTGCAAAAACATTTTCAATATTTTGAGTACATTTTTTATGCAGTCGTCGCTTTCTGTTATACATGTACAGCCATTTTAATTTTACCGTTTATGACGATTTATACAGTGGGTATTGAAGATGTTAATTATATACGACCGTGGTTAGCGACACTATTTGTTATTGTAGGTGTTGCCAATACGATTCGTATTCCTTCCAATACGTTAGTAAACTCAGCTGGCCATTTTAAAGAGACAAAAAACCGTGCCATTATTGAAGCGGTCATTAACCTTGTGACGTCCATTATTTTTGTACAGTTTTTGGGTGTTGAGGGGGTATTGATAGGGGCGCTCTGTTCATATGTCTATCGTACTTGTGATTTAATTTTGTATACGTCAAATGCAATATTGAAACATTCAGCGCTGGTTACAGTCAAAAAAATTTCCCGCAATACGATTTTAGCATGCATCGCAGCCTCTCCGTTTATATTTATTGAACTCCATATTACAGGTGCAGGTTCTTGGTTAGTAGCAGCTACATGTGTTTCTTTATGGACAATTACCATTGTTCTTTTAGGGAATTTTTTACTTGAACCTAAAATGATGCGTGATATTTTGCTGCATGTAAAGCGCACAATTTCCAACGACTAAAAAGTTTTTCCTATGTGTTTACGTATGACCGATAAGCTAAAAGCATAATTGACTTGCAAGATCGATTGCTTAGAAATGGCAGGTGGGAAAAATGAAACCAGTAGTTAAAGAAATATTTTTACTAAGATGCGTTGCCTGTTTGGGAATTGTGTTAATGCACGGAGTCACTTTAGCATTAGATATGTATGACATGGAGGAAAGTCCATTATTATTTGTACTGACGTCTATCCAATTGGCATTAATGTTCGGCACACCACTCTTTATTTTTATCTCCGAGTTCGTGATTGCATATTCTTATCCGAATCAATTGCCCAAAAAATTTTATGACAAACGTATTAAGTATATTTTTATCCCTTTTCTATTTATAGGTATTCTAGATGCAGCTCTTCATTCGATTGGAACAAATAGTGGTGAATTCGAAAAAAAAGTATTTCTAAATTTGTTCGAAGGTGATTTTCACGGCTATTTTATCGTTATCATTTTTCAATTTTATTTTTTACATCCCTTATTTGTAAAATATATTGTATCAAAATACCCCGCCTATAAAGTGATTCTAACAGCATTTCTTATAAATTTTGGTTACTTAGCTTTTTTTAATTTTTTGGATTTGTACGAGTATTTTTCCTATTTGCCATATGCAGAACTGGAGTGGAGCGTTTTAAATAGGATGCCCTTTCCTGCATGGATAGCTTATTTTGTAACAGCCTACTATTGCGGCAGAAATTATGAAATTTTCCTATCATGGTTACATCGTTTTCGTTATCAACTTTTCGTTGGATTCCTTTTTACACTCAGTAGTTTACTAGCTATCCAATTTTGGGGCTTTATCACTGAAATTCACTCAAAGAGAATAGATGTCATACTGTATACATTGAGTGTCGCTTTCCTGTTATTTTTTATTGCGAGTAAATTGCAGAGAATGCCAAGATTTATGATTTTTATTAGTCGCTATTCCTTTGGCATTTATTTGTTACATCCATTATTTAATATATTGGTAAAAGGCTTTTTATCCCCCTATGTAGAAAAATTAAGCATTTTTTCTGTTGTGGGCATTTCATTTTTTATTAGTACGAGTTGCTCCATTGGTGTGACATATATCTTGAACAAATGGAAATTCGGGGCTTACTTAGTAGGGCAAATACATCACGATGTAAAAACGAGTGCTACTAAAGCAAAACAACTACTCAGCCATCGCTCATGATGTCACCGTGAGATTGTCGTTTGGTAAACATCGGCACAACGATAAATATCGTCAGATTGTATATAGTGTAGACTAGGCATGGTTTGCTTTTTATTTTGCGATGGGCGAAGAAAAAATGGTAAACTAAATAGTGTTATTTATAGAAAGAGTGGTTTTGCAAAATGAAAGTGCTATTTATTGGAGATATTGTCGGCTCAATTGGTCGTGATGCAGTGGAAAAATATTTGCCACGTTTAAAGAAAAAATTTAGCCCAGACGTTGTCATTGCCAATGGTGAAAACGCAGCAGCAGGTCGTGGTATTACCCGTAATATTTATACGGACCTTTTACAAATGGGTGTGGATGTCATTACGATGGGCAATCATACTTGGGACAACAAAGATATTTTTGATTTTATTGATGATGCGGATTACTTAATTCGTCCAGCCAATTTTTCGAGTGAGGCACCTGGTAAAGGAATGGTGCAAATTTCAAAAAATGGTGTCACATTATCGGTTATTAATTTGCATGGTCGGGTGTTCTTGCCTCCGCATGAGGATCCATTTGCAATGGCGGATGAATTGATTGAAGAAGCGCGTAAAACGTCACCGCTCGTATTTGTGGATTTCCATGCAGAAGCGACAAGTGAAAAAATTGCACTTGGTTGGCATTTAGATGGCAAGGCGTCAGCGGTCGTAGGGACACATACACATGTACAGACTGCAGATGCGCGCATTTATCCGAAGGGGACAGCCTATATTACCGATGTTGGAATGACAGGACCGTATGATGAAATTTTAGGGATGACGAAGGAAAGTGTTATTTACAAATTCCAGACAAATATGCCATCCCGCTTTGAAGTGCCAAAAAAAGGGCGCGACGTGTTAAGTGGCTTTTTCGTTGAAATGGATGACAAAACAGGAAAAGCTGTGCACTGCGAAAGAATTTATATAAATGAAGACTATCCGTTCCAAGGATAATGTGAACAACTACTGTGTCATGAAAAACACAGTAGTTTTTTTTGTGTGAACAAGCAATAATCCTTAGATTAAAGCTTGGCGAAAGCAAGTGAGAACGCACTTTTATATACTATGAATTGTAGGTATCTGCATGATAAAGTTCCATGTATTTGAACGGTTTGCAATATATCGGTTTTGAAAATAGTCTATTTTCGTTTTCACGAGCATAAAATGACCTACGGACAATAACTTGAGAACCGAAAAGGGGGACATGAGTTGTTGAGCGTAAACACTATTCGCGAAACGGGGAGGAATAATTGTGGATTCATTAAAAGTATCGTCACGCTCTAATCCAAATTCAGTTGCAGGTGCATTAGTCGCGGTAATCAGAGAAAAAGGGCAAGCAGAAATGCAGGCAGTTGGGGCGGGTGCACTTAACCAAGCCGTGAAAGCAGTGGCCATTGCACGCGGATTTGTAGCGCCAAGTGGCACAGATTTAATATGCGCACCGGCGTTTGCCGATATTTTAATTGCTGGTGAGGAACGTACAGCTTTAAAATTGCTAGTAGAAAAACGTGTTCGATAATAAAGTGAACCTTTAATCGGTGGGGGATTCTTTATCCCCACCGATTATTTAGGAATTTAGGCGAAGAACGCTACATCTTGTGGCAATTTATTTGTGCGGCGACGAAGCAACAGCAATAAATACAGAGCCTAAGTAATCAACTTCCTGTTGACTTTAACCGATCAGGTACTATCGCGTCCTTGCTCTCACGTTAGGTGTGAGACGAGCCTTGGTAGTTCCCGATAAAAACCAAAAAAAATGTCTTGCACCGATGAATTGGTGCAAGGCATTTTTTGTTATAGTGCAAATCCAATATGTGCTGGGGCTGTTAACCTATTGAATCGTAATGCTCCGGTCAGTTGGAGGAGCGCTCGGTAAGCGAGAGAAGCGCTCAGGTCGGCAGTAGAACCGTTCGGGTAAGTGAGAGGAACGCACAGGTCACCTAAAATAGCACGCAAGCCCAATGTGATAGCACAAGGAAAGCTCAGTTCATATACATACCACTAGTAACAAACGAGGATTTGGTACTGGATTGCATGCCAGTAAGTTATTTTTAATACGCGATTAATCTGAAAATTGCAATTTTTTGAACGGATTTTCGGTCAAAGGTCTGAATTTCGGCTAAATCATTGAATAACAATAGTGTAGACCGTGTCTTCGTGTTAAACTTATGAAGGAAAAAATAATAGTATACATTGGATTTAAGGAGTTGTTGACATGTTACATCAGCTTTCATGGAAAGTCGGTGGGCAACAGGGTGAAGGGATTGAGAGTACAGGCGAGATTTTCTCAATGGCAATGAATCGTTTAGGTTACTTCCTATACGGTTATCGTCACTTCTCTTCTCGAATTAAAGGTGGCCATACGAATAATAAAATTACAGTTCGTCCAACAGAAGTACGTTCAATTGCGGATGATTTAGATATTTTAGTGGCGTTCGACCAAGAAACAATCGACGTCAATTATAAAGAGTTAACAGAAAATGGTGTTATTTTAGCTGATGCCAAATTTGAACCAGTAAAACCTGAAGATTCAAAGGCACCGTTATTTGCTGTACCATTCACAGAAGTGGCAGCAGCGTTAGGCACAACTTTAATGAAAAACATGGTAGCAATCGGAGCCACAGCTTCACTTCTTAACTTAGAAGATGCTGTCTTCCAAAATGTTGTGGATGATATTTTTGGTAAAAAAGGTGAAGAAGTGGTGCAGAAAAACATGGAAGCTATTGCACGCGGCCATGAAATGATGAATGAGCTTATAGGTGAGCGCGTTGGCGAGTGGGCATTAGCTCCTGCTGATGGTAAACGCCGTATGTTTATGATTGGGAATGATGCAGTAGCACTAGGTGCACTTGCAGCTGGGACACGCTTTATGGCTGCATACCCAATTACACCAGCTTCTGAAATTATGGAATACCTAATTAAAAAATTACCGAAATTTGGTGGTGCAGTTATTCAAACGGAGGATGAAATTGCAGCAGCAACAATGGCCATCGGGTCAAACTTCGGTGGTGTTCGTTCATTCACTGCATCAGCAGGTCCTGGTCTTTCGTTGATGATGGAAGCAATTGGGTTGTCAGGTATGACAGAGCAACCACTTGTTGTAATCGATACACAACGTGGTGGCCCATCAACAGGTCTACCGACAAAGCAAGAACAATCGGATTTAATGGCCATGCTTTATGGTACACACGGTGAGATTCCGAAAGTGGTCATTGCACCTTCTACAATGGAAGAAGCGTTCTTTGACACAATTCAAGCATTCAATATTGCAGAGGAATTGCAATTACCAGTTATTTTAATAACAGACTTACAGTTATCGCTTGGTAAACAAACTGTTGAACCATTTGATTACAAAAAAATTGAAATTCGTCGCGGTAAAATTGTAACGGAAGATCTTGAAGAAGCAGCGGATAAAGCCTACTTTAAACGTTTTGAAAATACAGAAGACGGTATATCACCGCGTGTTTTACCTGGTCAGTTAAATGGTATTCACCATGTAACGGGTGTAGAGCATGATGAAACGGGTAAGCCATCTGAAGCAACGGGCAATCGTCGTGCACAAATGGATAAACGTTTCCGAAAGCTTGCAGCACTGAATTTTGATACACCTGTTTACAAAAATACACCACACGAGGAAGCAGATATACTACTGGTTGGTTTTAACTCTACGCGTGGAGCTCTTGAAGAAGTACAAGAACGTTTAAACGCTCAAGGCATGAACGTAAACCATGCACATATTCGCTTAATTCATCCATTCCCTTCTGCGGATATGACACCTCTTGTGGCAAAAGCGAAAAAAGTTATCGTTGTCGAAAATAACTACACAGGTCAATTAGCGAATATCATGAAAATGAATATTGGCGGCCACGATAAGATTGAGACAATCACAAAATATGACGGTACGCCGTTCTTGCCAGGTGAATTAGAAAATAAAGTGAAGGAGCTGACTCGCTAATGGCAACATTTAAGGATTTTCGTAATACAGTAAAACCAAACTGGTGCCCAGGCTGTGGTGACTTCTCAGTACAAGCTGCAATCCAGCGCGCAGCTGCCAACGTGGGCATCGAGCCAAACGAGCTTGCTGTGATTTCTGGGATTGGCTGCTCAGGTCGTATTTCAGGTTATATTAATTCATATGGTTTCCATGGGATTCATGGTCGAGCACTACCGATTGCACAAGGCTTAAAAATGGCAAATCGTGATTTAAATGTTATCGCATCAGGTGGTGACGGAGACGGCTTCGCGATCGGGATGGGGCATACAATTCATGCTATCCGTCGTAATATTGACATCACATATGTAGTCATGGATAACCAAATTTACGGTTTAACAAAAGGGCAAACTTCACCACGCTCGGCTGCTGGATTTATCACAAAATCAACGCCAGGTGGTGCCATTGAGCCTTCATTAAAACCATTAGAGGTAGCTTTAACAAGTGGTGCAACATTTGTGGCACAAGGATTCTCTACAGATATTAAAGAATTGACAGCTCTAATCGAAGCGGGTATTAATCATAAAGGTTTCTCATTCATCAACGTGTTCTCACCTTGTGTAACATACAACAAAGTGAATACGTATGATTGGTTCAAAGAGAACTTAACAAAGCTTGCAGATATTGAAGGTTATGACAATTCAGATCGCGGCATGGCAATGCGTACAGTAATGGAAAATGAGGGGCTCGTTACAGGTATTATCTATCAAGATACAAAAACGACTTCTTATCAAGAGAAAGTTCCAGGCTACTCTGAATTACCGCTTACAGATATTGATATCAAAATGAGCGAAAATCAATTTAATGCATTAGTCAATGAATTTATGTAACTAAAAGATGATTTAAATGCCTTAATAGTAAAAAAATTGAATTGAACTGTAGGAAAACTTGTGAGAATCAAGTTGATCTGACCCAAAAAAGTTAGACAAATAATTTAAGCAGCTTCTAAGATCTGAGTCTGGTATTGTACCGGACTTAGATCTTTTAATGTGCGCCCGGCATGCGTATGAACTATAGGGTGCAAGTCCCGAACTCCGAAGACAGAAGTAGAGGTTAGCCAAGAGCAAGGGTGTCCGTGGCGACGCGGAATCTGAAGGAAGCTGGAGGCAAAACACCGGTCCGAGGAACACGAATCTCATATAAGGCTAGGTATGATTGGATGAGTTTGCATTACAAAACAAAGTCCTTTCTGTCGAAGGTCATATCGAGTAAATGAGGCGGATAGATGGTGTGAAAGTGCATACGCTTACCCGGGGAGGTCTGATGGAAACGTGAAGTACCCTTCATAACCTACTTGGTGACAAGTAGCTGAACCATCAGAAGTCAGCAGAGGTCATAGTACGATTGGGTCTAGAACTAATCGGAAGGGCTGAACAACTAAGAGAGAATAGCCCTTGGCATTCCACCTTGAATGAATAA
>NZ_KB933398.1:1712181-1868534 GCF_000392615.1 Lysinibacillus sphaericus OT4b.31
AAGTTCGTTACGAAACTTTGCGTTATTCATCTTAATTGAACCGCCGTATACGGAACCGTACGTACGGTGGTGTGAGAGGTCGGGAGTTAATCACTCCCTCCTACTCGATTTTGTCTTCATACGTTTGTGATTATAGTAATGAATATAGGCATCCAATTCTTTTTCAAAGTGCACGTTCTTTTTATGGAGTATGCTTTTTGATTGAATTGGAGGCTGAGCGACTTCTGGAGAATCAACGTCTTAGATGAGACCCTGGTAGCGAGACCCATTAGAGGAACGAAGGCTAAAAGCATCACGCCCTGTGATAACGCCTTCGTGACCAACATCCTGTCGCTTCGCTTTCGCACATAAACACCTGTTGCCCCAAGCTGACTTATCAGATGTCCCCCTGAAAGTGCCGAGCCGGAACGAAAATCACCTCCAGTCCTGATAATATATCCAGTTCATATATATAAATTAAATCCTTATAAAATCCTTATAATCATTTTTTACACTATAGTCATGGAAAGGATGATGACTCAATATGAATGATATTATTTTACAAACAGACAATCTTAGTAAAAGCTTTAAAGGGCAGAAGATAGTAGAAAATCTATCTTTGACCATTCCACGAAACACTGTTTATGGATTGTTAGGACCAAATGGAGCGGGCAAATCAACAACGTTAAAAATGATTACAGGCATGCTACGTCCAAATTCAGGAAGAATATTATTTAATGGACATGATTGGCGACGCACAGACTTAACAGATATTGGTGTGTTAATTGAAACACCACCACTGTATGACAACTTAACTGCAAGAGAAAATCTCAAGGTCCGAACAATTGCCCTTGGATTGCCACACAACCGGATAGATGAAGTTCTTAAGATAGTGGACTTAACCAATACAGGCAAAAAACGTGCTGGGCAGTTTTCATTAGGGATGAAACAGCGTTTAGGGATTGCCATTGCGTTGCTAAATTATCCAAAACTTCTAATCCTTGATGAGCCAACAAATGGTCTTGACCCAATAGGAATTCAAGAACTACGGAAATTGATTCGTTCTTTTCCTGGACAGGGCATCACCGTAATTTTGTCGAGCCATATCCTGTCAGAGGTAGAGCAGGTTGTTGATGAAATCGGCATTATTGCTGGTGGGGTATTAGGGTATCAAGGGACTGCACCACAAGGGCAAGAATTAGAATCATTATTTATGCAGGTAGTCGCCGCGAACAGAAAGGTGGGACAATAATATGTTACCTCATGTTATGAAAGCGGAAAGATTAAAATGGAGACGTACTTTTATTCCAAAATTAGTTTGGCTTACCCCCATTGTTACGCTGCTTCTTAGTGCAGTTTTAATGGGAGGAAATTTTTTTGAAACAGGCGCTTATAATTGGTGGTATACAATGCTCCTGCCGGGGGCACTGACGATATGTTGTGCATTGACAGTGGAAAAAGATTCAAAATTGAAATATCATAGTATTCTCGCGCTGCCAATTGATATGAAAACGATTTGGCTAGGCAAAATTCTTGCGTGTAGCGCATGGCTATTCCTAATTACGGTTGTGTTCTTGATAGGTATTACGGCGGGAGGGATGATGCTTTTTGACCATAGTATTTCAATTGGAAACAGTCTAACAGGAAGCTTTTTAATTTTTGTGACGTTTTTATGGCAAATTCCCTTATGTCTGTTCCTCTCAGCGAAATTTGGCACATATATTGCTATTTTATTAAATGTAGTTGGCAATATTGTTGGAGTCGCCGCTTTAGCAGATGGAGGGCTTTGGTTTACCTTCCCTTATGCAATTACAGCCCGGTTATTATGTCCAACACTTCATATTTTACCTAATGGACTTCCTGTACAGGAGGGCAGTGAACTATTAAGCAAGAGCGTTATCGTACCAGGTGTAATAATTGCTTTCGTGTGGTTTGTAGGTTTGACCTTCCTTACTGCAAGTTGGTTTAAACGAAGGGAGGCGAAGTAACAACATGTTATTTTTTCGATTACTGAGGGCGGAGTTTCTTAAAACAAAAAGGACGCCATTTTTTGTCATGCATCTACTTGTCCCTATCATCATTTCAGGGTTGTTTTTAGCATACTACTCCTATTCTCCATGGGATTTCGATGGGAAGGTAGCAGCTTATTATCAAGGACTGGCGTGTGGTTTTCCTATTATTATTGGCTTAGTTTGTGCAATGTCTTCAGAACAGGAAGCAGCAGCAGGCCATTTTCAGCTCATGTTCACTGCGACTAGCATAAAAATATTGGCATTTGTAAGCAAATTGTTGCACTTACTATTATTCAGTTTTGGTGCAATACTCTTCGCTATTTTAGTTTTTAGTTTTGGCTTTATTAAAATCTTACATGAAGACCGATTTGATGTTCAGTTTTATGTCATAGGCGCATGTATTTTATTTGGAAGTACTATATTTTTATATATTTTACATCTTTTTGTGAGCCTTCGTTTTGGCAAAGGTGCCTCTATTGGCTTAGGGATTGTGGAAGCACTTTTGGTCGCTTTACTGCTGACAGGTCTAGGTGATGGCATTTGGTCATTTATTCCTTATGGTTGGGGTGGTCATTTTATTTCCCTCTGGACACTATACGAGTCGGGGGTTGAGCTATCAGTCGTGCAAACAGAATTACAAGTTGGTATGATTACATGTATTAGTGGAACATTGCTAGCATTTTTGTTGGCATGTTTATGGTTTTGGCGTTGGGAAGGAAGAAAGTCTGAGGGCTAGAAAAAAGACAGAATGTTGAGGTAAGATGGATGGCAAACGTGTTAGCAGTAGATGATGAAGCAGATATCTTAGTGTTAATAAAAAACGCATTATTAAAAGATAATCACCTTGTGACGGTTGTATCTGATGCAACAGCAGTATGTAAAATGGATCTTGGTAATTTTGATTTAATTTTACTAGATGTGATGATGCCGGATATAGATGGTTTCACCTTGTGTAGGCAAATTCGTCCTGCTGTAGATTGCCCTATCCTATTTCTAACAGCTAAAACGTTAGAGGAAGACCTGATGTATGGTCTGGGACTTGGAGCAGATGACTATCTTGTAAAACCTTTTGGTATCGGAGAGCTACGTGCAAGAGTGCATGCCCATTTGAGACGTGAAAAAAGAGGCAGGCGTAGCATTCTATATACGGATGAGGTTCACTTCAATTTATCAGGCAAAGAGTTATATGTAAGTGAAGAGAAGGTAGCCCTAACAAAAAGCGAATATGAGATTTGCGAGTTTCTAGCTCGTAACCGAGGGCAAGTTTTCACGAAGGAAAAAATCTACGAAACTATTTTTGGTTTCGACGGCAAAAGTGACAGCATGGCTATTACGGAGCATATAAAAAATATTCGCGCAAAGCTTCATGCCTTTGACATTGATGTGATTGAGACGGTTTGGGGAATCGGCTATAAATGGAGACTATAAAGCCAAGTAAAGGAACACGCCTTCATACATTTTTTCTTCGATATCTCCTTTTTCTCAGTATCGGTACAATATTATTAGTGGCTATACTGCTTGGTTTATTTCTATTTGCCTTTTCTACAAACATTATTTTGCCAGCAAATTATGCCGAAACGCAGATTTCTTTAACTAAAGATCGCATTGCTTCAAGTGATACAGTAACTGCTGATCATATACCTGATCTTGTAGATTATGCTGTCTATTCTAAACAGGGTACATTTATGTCAGGTAATCTTTCAACAAAGGAAGCTATCTATGCCTGGGATTTAATGCAAAAGGGAGAAAACCAAGGTGGTTCCCAATTTTACACGTTTATACAGCGTGAAAATGAGGTTTGTATATTGCGCTATTATTTAGTACCACAATATCGTTCCGCCATGTTAAGAGCGTATTTACCAAACCCACAACTATTAATGTTCCTCCTATTTTTGTTAGGGATTTTTGCGCAAGCGACGGTGCTTGCTGTCCACTTTGGCAGACGTTTAAAGAAAAAAATGATGGGTTTACAGGATGCCATTAAAAAAATTCAACATCAGAATTTAGATTTCACCATTGCTCCGTCCGGAATACGCGAAATCGATGAAATAGCTTCTTCATTTGGGCACATGAAGGATGCGCTGCAAATTTCATTAAAGCAGCAATGGGAGTTAGAACAATCTCGTAGAGAACAGATTTCTGCGCTTGCTCATGACATCAAAACGCCATTAACGATTATTCGCGGGAATGCAGAGTTGTTACAGGACACGCCACAGGATGCTACGCAACGAGCATATAATGACTATATTTTGAAAAATACCCTTGTCATTGAAAAATTCACAAAAGAACTGATGGATTTATCTAAAATGGAGAAAAATATCGTCCATGAAAAAACATCCATTAAAACGGAGACATTTCTTGCAGAAGTGGAAAATCAAATGAAGGCTCTTTCTTGTGAGAAAAGTCTTCAGGTGTATATTCATAAAGAAAAAATTCCAGAGTGTATTACTGTTCATAAAGATTCCTTCTATCGGGCTATTTTAAATGTCATTGTCAATGCGGTGGAGTATACCCCTTTCAGTGGGAAAGTTACTTTATCTGTTCGAGGAACCTCTGAAGATGTTCAATTTATCGTTACAGATAATGGCGATGGCTTCTCCACAAGAGATGTCAAAGAGGCGACAAAACAATTTTATCGGGGAGATTCAAGTCGAAATTCGGGAAATCATCATGGAATGGGACTTTACATAGCTCTGTCGATTGTACAGAACCACGGAGGGACTTTACTAATTAATAATGATAATTCATCTGGTGGCGGACAGGTAACGCTAACTATTCCAGTTCGTAATAGAGAAGTGAGTGGTAATGAGATGATTTCGCTACATAGTTGAAATCATCTTTTTTCTTGTATAGTTAAAAGAGGGAATAGCAGGGCAATAATAGTAAAAAATGATACAATAAAAGAAAAAAAGAGGCGATGTACGTGGATAACGTCATTGATTTTATTGCAAAGAAAAAGGAACGTGAAGAAAGGCAGCGTGCGCAGGATTTAGAGTATTACGTTGCATGCCATTGTAAGCTTCATCAGCCTGAAAATATTGATGCATTGGTAGATAGAAAAGTACTCGAAATGAAGGATCATACATTGTTTCTAGGCTTTCTATCCATTTTAAAGGATGAGGAAATCGAGCCGCTTGAGATTTTTCAGGATGTTTTTACGTTTGAGCCTGCTCGTTTTGAAATGGACTACAATATGAAGTGGTGGTCGGTTGTCCAGTTAGCTTTTACATTTTTATCCATTTTAAAGGAAAATGAACCGCATACATATGCAGATTTCCTTGGCTTGTCTGAATAATCTAGGGTATGTGCACGTCTGAAAAAAATGGTACAACGTGCGCATACAAAACTAGATTCCACTTAATCCTCCTATCAAAATTAAACATCACCTTTACAATTCCCCTAATTATCAAATACTCTTCATAGAGTTTATAATTCCTCAATAATTTTTACCGAATATTTTTAAGCGCTCCATACTTGCTTAATGTTTGTTTTATAAGATTGCTGTTGTAAGCAAATAAAAATAAACATAAACAAATGGAGGGTCCATGTTATGGCAATTCAAAAGTTGTGGAAGAAAAGTCTAATCGGTGTATTAGCTATTTCAATGTTGGCTGCTTGTTCTGATAGTACATCTAGCTCGAATGATGTAAAAAGTGATTTGACGCTTGATGAAATTACTGAAAAAGCGCAAAAAGAAGGTACTGTAAACTCTGTCGGAATGCCTGATACGTGGGCGAACTGGGTAGAGACATGGCAAGAGCTAGGAACAGAATATAGTCTGAAGCACAAGGATACTGATATGTCGAGTGCAGAAGAGCTAGCTAAGTTTGAAGCAGAAAAAGAAGATGCCACAGCTGATATTGGCGACGTAGGAATTGCTTTTGGACCAATTGCGAAGGATAAGGGCTTAACATTACCGTATAAAACATCTTATTGGGATGATATTCCCGAGTGGGCAAAAGATGATGAAGGACATTGGATTGTTGGCTATACAGGAACAATTTCATTTTTAACAGATACAAATAATGTGAAAAACGCGCCAACATCTTGGACGGACATTAAAAATGGAGATTATACGGTCAGTATTGGTGATGCCTTAACAGCAAATCAAGCGCAATTTGCCATTTTGGCAGCAGCAATGGCTTTCGGTGGAGATGAGTCGAATATTCAACCTGGTATTGACTTCTTTGCGGATTTAGCAAAACAGGGGCGTTTACAAGGAGATCCGTCTATAGCCAATTTAGAAAAAGGTGAAATTGATGTAGCCATTCTATGGGACTTTAATGCGCTGGGGTATCGTCACCAAATTGATGAGGAGCGTTTTAATGTTGTTGTGCCATCAGAAGGTTCAGTGACATCAGGCTACGCAACCGTTATTAATAAGTATGCGAAAAACCCACATGCTGCTATGTTAACACGCGACTACATTTTATCGGACGCAGGACAGGAAAACTTAGCGAAGGGTTATGCACGCCCAATTCGCGACAATGTTGAATTATCTCAAGATGTGAAGGCCTTATTACTGCCAGCTGAAATGTATAAAAACGCACAGCCAGTAAAAGATCAAAAGCAATGGGAAGAAACAACGAAGCAAATTCCACAAATCTATCAAGAGCAGGTTTTAATTTATGCAAAATAATAAAGTGGTCCTTATTGTCATAGATGCACTGCGATTTGATACGGCCTGTTCACATATGGGGTTCATGCAACATTTAATAGAACGCAAAATTGCTGCAAGATATGAGGTTTGTTCGGAGGTACCATCCTTATCGCGACCATTATACGAAACCATTTTAACGGGTACACCGCCAATCGTACACGGTGTAACAAGCAATATGACGGTGCGTTTATCCACGCAAAATAGCTTATTTCATTTGGCTCAGTCAAACGGTTTAACTACAGCTGCTGCTGCTTATTATTGGGTAAGTGAATTATATAATCGTGCACCATTTTTGCATATGGAGGATAGATTGCAGTTTGATACGCAGCTTCCAATTGACAATGGCTTGTTCTACTTTGAGGATCATTACCCAGATAGCCATCTTTTTGCGGATGCAGCATGGTTAATGGATCACAAGCAACCAGATTTCTTATATATTCATCCGATGAATGTAGATGATGATGGGCATAAATTTACGGCACATTCACCACAGTATCGAAATCGTGTGTTGGCAGTTGATGCATTGTTATCTTTGTTTATTCCGAAATGTTTGGCACAAGGCTATGAGATTATTGTAACAGCCGATCATGGGATGACAAGTGATGGTAATCATGGTGGTACAACTACTGAGGATCGTCATGTACCAATGTTTGTCATTTCTAATCATGTCAAAGCTGGTATAAAAAATGGAATTGTTTCGCAGTTGCAAATCGCGCCACTGTGCTGTTATTTATTGAATATTGAACCGTCGGAGGAGATGGTTCCCCTCTTATTAGAGGGCGTGCAGTCATTAAAAGAGGTCTAATGAATGCCCTCTATTTCTACTTTACGAACAGAAAGAAGTGGTCGTTATGATCTCTAAAAGGCAATCATTTGCCGGGCTTGTCCCTTTCCTATTGCTCGTGCTGTTATTCTTTTTAGTGCCACTACTGTATATGGTAATCTCGAGCTTTAGTACTAGTGAAGGCTTTACGCTTGAACACTATCAATCTGTCCTAACAAATGACTATATGCTACAAGGATTTAAGAATAGTATTACTTTGTCAGCAATCTCCGCCGTGATTGCACTGATTGTAACATTGTTTGCGGTCTATGCCATCATGCGCTTTTCGGAGCCAGCTCGAGAGAAAATTCTAATTTTGACTAACTTAACGTCAAATTTTTCAGGCATTCCGTTAGCCTTTGCTTTCATTGTCTTGCTAGGGAATAGTGGCTTATTTACTTTGCTTTTTGAAAAATGGGACATTGGTGCATTATCGTCATTTTCTCTCTATAGCTGGAGTGGCTTATTACTCATTTATATTTATTTTCAATTGCCATTAGCATTGATGTTGTTGTATCCAATTTATGATGGGATACAACAACAATGGAAGGAAGCTGCTGCACTTCTTGGTGCCTCTACATGGCAATTTTGGTTAAAAATTGGCATCCCTGTCATGCTACCAGGTATTGTTGGAACATTTAGTGTATTGTTTGCCAATGCGATGGGCGCCTATGCATCGGCCTATGCACTAACTAGCAGTAATTACAATTTAGTCGCAATACGTATCGGTGCGCTCATTAAGGGAGATATATTTGCTCAGCCAGAATTAGCAAGTGCAATTGCGGTATTACTAGCAGTAACGATGGTAATAGCGATGTTATTAAGTGAGTGGAGCATCAAAAAGACAAGGGGGAAATTATAATGAAAAAGAGAGGCTTTGCTGATTTCTTTTTCCTCCTTTTCGTTTTGTATTTAGTATTGCCGATTGTTGCGACGACACTTTATGCCTTTTCTTCTAAATGGAATAAAACAATTTTTCCAGAGGGGCTGACATTTAAGTGGCTGGGGACATTATTTCAAGATGCAGAATTTATCCAAGCGTTCGGACGCTCTGTTTTATTATCAGGGGGAGCGGTCGTAGTAGCTATGTTAGTGATTGTCCCTGCAATATTTGTCATTGTTTTGTATTTTCCAAAGTATGAAAAATGGATTCAAGTGGCAGTTGTCATGGTGTATTCCTTCCCAGGTGTTATTTTAGCAGTAGGATTAATTCGCGTGTATTCCACAGTAGGTGTACCGATGATCTTAGTGGTGCTAGGTGCCTATGTTATCGGTATTCTGCCATATATTTATCAAGGTACACGCAATAGTTTGCGTAATGTAGACGCAAGGCAACTTTTAGATGCAGCGCAATTACTTGGCGCCTCTAAAATGCAGGCATTTATGAAAATACTTTTACCGACTGTCTATCCAGGGTTATTTGCGGGTGCATTATTATCATTTTCAGTGCTGTTTGGTGAATTTGTTCTCATTAATTTAGTCGTAGGTTCACGCTTTGAAACTGTGCAAATTTATTTGATGAAAAAACTAAGTGCAAGTGGACACATTGCCAGTGCTGTTGTCTTTATTTATCTCGTTCTAATGTGCTTATTAACGTTTGTTATCGCACTGTTAACAAAACGATCGAAAGGTGCTGCAAATATATGAGCTATATTGTCATAGAAGGACTTCATAAAAAGTATGGCCATTCAACAGTTTTATCGAATATTGATATGAGGATTGAAAAAGGGGAATTTATTACGCTTTTAGGGCCAAGTGGCTGTGGAAAAAGTACGATTTTACGCATTGTTGCGGGTTTAACAGATGCATCTGCAGGTTGTATTCAAATAGAAGGAAAAGATATGCTTGGAATTCAGCCGAAAGACCGTCAAGTTGGGATGGTTTTTCAATCCTACGCGCTCTTTCCGAATATGACCGTCAAGGAGAATATAGCGTTCGGCTTGCATATGCAGAAAGTCAATAACGCTGACATTGAACAACGTGTGCAAGAGATGCTTGCTATTGTGCATTTAACGGAAAAAACGAATGCCTATCCAAAGGAATTGTCTGGCGGACAGCAGCAACGAGTTGCTTTGGCACGAGCTTTAATTGTGCGTCCCAAGGTACTGCTTTTAGATGAGCCACTTAGCGCACTGGATGCACAAATTCGTAAAAAATTGCAAGAAGATTTACGAGCAATACAACGAAAACTTGATATGACAATGATTTTAGTGACACATGACCAAGAAGAAGCAATGGCTGTTTCTGACAAAATATTTGTCATGAGTAATGGGCAAATTGCGCAAAGTGGAACACCTACTGCCATTTATACAAAACCGGAAAGTGAATTTATTGCTAATTTTATCGGGCATTATAATGTCTTTACACGTCAAGTGCTTGAGAAAATAATTGGCTGCACCTTGCCAGGAGATGGTTTAAAGTTTGCTATTCGTCCAGAGGCCATTCATGCACAAGCAATGGAAGGGGACGTGGGTCTATCGGGCGTAGCGAAGCATTCATTAATGACTGGCAATGTCATTCGTACAACCTTTGAGGGGGAATGTATGTTTACGATGGAGCAATTACATCAACGAGGAAAACTGTTTGAAGTGGGCAAAAAATATGAGTGCTATGTGGCAAAGGAAGATGTGATTGCTTTATCATGACATATGCAAAAATTGAACGATTCGATTTTATTTTGAAGCAACTAGAAGTAGATGGGAAAATAATTGTCGTAAACATTGCTGAGGCACTTCAAGTTGCGCCAGAAACCATTCGTCGGGATTTGGATGAGCTAGAGGAACAGCATTTATTAACGCGAGTGCATGGAGGAGCAGTGCAATATACAAACGTCAGAACAGAACCGGCGTTTTTACGTAAGCTGCAAATGCAAAAAGAGGCGAAGTGTAACATTGCTCGTCTAGCTGCGAGGCGTATATGTCATGGGGATACGATTGCTGTTGATACAGGAACAACGACTGTACATATAGCTGATTATTTAATGGGGATTGATGATATTACCGTCGTCACAAATTCCATAGCTGCTGCTGCGCAATTTAATCTTGCCATTGAAGAGAGACGAATGACGGGCAAAGTGATTTTGCTTGGTGGGACGACTAATCCAAGACAATCCTCTGTTGCAGGTGCCATGACATTGGAATGGTTGGGCAATATGAATTTTGACAAAGCATTTTTATCATGTGGTGGCATGAAAGGTGGCATTGTCTATGATTATGATTTGGATGAATCGCTCATTTCTCAAAAGATGCTTGAAAATAGCAAAACGGCCATTTTATTAAGCGATTCTACAAAAATCAATGGCAAATCGTTTTATCAAATTTGTCACTTGGCCGAGTGCACAGAAATAATTTGTGATGTGGCATGCCCAGAAGGATGGCAAGCATACGAAGAAATGTGGACGATAGGTAATGGAGGGAAAAGCTGATGACAATTGATTATCATGTGCATTTAGAGGAAGGACCCTATTCATTCCGTTGGTTAGAACGTACCTCTCAGGCCATGGCATTTTTTGATGAAGCTGACCTTACTGCGAAGGGGTCGAAAGGGCTTATAGAGAGGCAAATACAGGCCTTAGCACAACGATTGCAAAAGGGATGTTATAATGAAGAATGGCTCGATTTATATTTGCAGCAGGCAAAGCGACTAGGATTACGAGAAGTGGGCATTGTCGACCATTTGTATCGATTTCAGGAGACGCGTGCTTACTTTGAACGCTATATGCAGTTGGATGAAAATACGGAAGTCGGTGAATTGCAACGTTACTGGTTAGATAGTGTTATGACAGAACAGATGGATAATTTTGTATCAGCCATTACAAATGCAAAGGAAAGATGGCGGCGACAAGGTATTGCTTTAAAACTTGGCATAGAGGCGGATTATTTTGTAGGTGGCGAAGAAGAGTTAGCGACTTTGCTACAAGATTATCCATGGGATTATGTAATTGGTTCTGTGCATTTTGTGGATGGCTGGGGCTTTGATAACCCGCAAACGCAGTATATATTCGAGAACATGGATACAGAGGCATTGCAGGAAAAGTATGCACAATTTTTTTCTACGGTAGAGAAAATGATACACTCGAGGATGTTTGATTTTGTGGCGCATTTGGATAATTTTAAGGTCTTTAACTATCACATTAAAGATGAGGCTTTTCTACATGCATGGTATGTGCGAATTGCTGATGCGCTGGTCACAACACGAACAGCTACGGAAATTAATGCAGGGCTATATTATCGCTACCCCGTGAAGGAAATGTGCCCGGGGTCTCATTTCTTACAAGTGTTAGTTGAACAGGGCGTAGAGTTTACAGTTTCCTCAGATGCGCATTTCCCTGATGATGTAGGAAAGTATACATTTGCGAATACGGATGTGCTAAAGAGCCTTGACGTTGACTCCATACTAGGTTTTAATGAGCGAAAAAAGAACTATATAGAGCTATAATTTCATGAAAGGGTCACCGTCGATACATATCTTCGGTGACTTTTTTTCGTTAACGGAGAAAGACGGATAAAATCGCTGGAGTGACGGATAGAATCATCAAACCGACCGGCAGAACCACTAAACCGAAAGAAAGTGTATTTAAGTCGAAACCACGACATTTAGTACGCAAACCTTGTAGGAAGTAGTAATCATTCAGTATAATAATAAAATGGGAATTCGAATGCACGGATTTCGTTTGAAAGGAGTTACCTGATTGCAATGAATGAGGAACAACGATTAGCCAGTCAACAAGTCAATCAACCGAAAAAAGAAGACAAGCCTGAAAAGGATTATAGTCAATATTTTGAGAAGGTCTTTACAGCACCTTCATTAAAAGATGCTAAAAAACGTGGGAAAGAAGAAATTAAGTACCATAAGGATTTTAATATTGCCGAAGAGTTTGCAGGCATGGGCGAGGGGCGTACGTTTTATATCCGTACATATGGCTGCCAAATGAACGAGCATGATACTGAAGTGATGGCCGGGATATTTATGCAACTTGGCTACACATCAACAGAGATAATTGAGGAAGCAGATGTTGTGTTACTGAATACTTGTGCAATTCGTGAAAATGCGGAGAACAAAGTTTTTGGCGAACTTGGCTTCCTGTTAAAATATAAACGTAAAAATCCAGAAATGCTTATCGGTGTTTGTGGCTGTATGTCACAGGAAGAATCCGTTGTAAACAAAATATTAAAAACTTACCCTCACGTCGATATGGTGTTTGGTACACATAATATTCACCGTTTGCCCAATATTTTAAAAGAAGCCTATATGTCGAAGGAATTGGTCATTGAAGTTTGGTCAAAAGAGGGCGACGTTATTGAAAACCTGCCCAAAAAACGTCTTGGTTCCATTAAGGCTTGGGTCAATATCATGTACGGCTGCGATAAGTTTTGTACGTATTGTATCGTACCGTATACGCGTGGTAAGGAACGTAGTCGCCGTCCGGAAGAAATTATTGGCGAAGTGCGGGAACTAGCGGCTGCGGGCTATAAAGAAATCATGTTGCTTGGACAAAATGTTAATGCTTACGGAAAAGATTTTGAGGACATGGAGTACCGACTCGGTGATTTAATGGACGAATTACGAAAAATCGATATCCCACGTATTCGTTTTACAACGAGTCATCCACGCGACTTTGATGATCATTTAATTGAGGTACTAGCAAAGGGTGGTAACCTCGTTGAACATATTCATTTGCCCGTGCAGTCAGGTTCGAATGAAGTGTTAAAAATAATGGCTCGCAAATATACACGAGAACATTTCCTTGGCTTAGTGGATAGAATAAAAGCGGCTATCCCAGGGGTTACATTAACAACGGATATTATTGTTGGTTATCCAAACGAAACAGAAGAGCAATTCGAAGAGACACTTGCTCTATATCGTGAAGTCGGCTTTGATATGGCGTTTACGTATATTTATTCTCCACGTGAGGGTACACCAGCAGCGAAAATGATTGATAATGTACCAGAAGATGTGAAAAAACAACGTCTTCATCGTTTAAATGCAGTTGTACAAGAGTATTCTAGAAAAGCATTAGCAGGTTTGGAAGGCGAGATTGTAGAGGTGCTAGTTGAGGGGACAAGTAAACGTCGTGAAGATGTCCTTGCAGGCTACACACGTAAAAATCGCCTCGTGAATTTTAAAGCACCAGCAGAACTTATTGGTCAGTTAGTGTCAGTAAAAATAATCGAAGCTACTTCATATTCATTACGTGGTGAATTTGTGGAAGTAGTAAAAAACGAAAAGGTGGAAGCGTAAATGACTGAAGTAATGTACACAAAAGAAGATTTAATTAAGAAATCACATGAAATTGCACACATGATTGCCAATACGCCAGAAGTTGAGTTTTTCAAAAAGGCAGAAGCACAAATCAACGAAAATCAACTTGTACGTGAACGTATTGCTAGTTTAAAGAGCTTGCAAAAACAAGCTGTAAACTTCCAACACTTAGGCAAAGAAAAAGCGCTGAAAATGATTGAAGACAAAATCGCGAAAATCGAAGAAGAAATTAATGCAATCCCGGTTGTCCAACAATTTAAAGATTCACAAGTTGATGTCAATGATTTGTTACAATTAGTGTCGAACACAATTGCTAACAATGTCACTAATGAAATTATCCGTTCAACAGGTGGTGATTTACTACGTGGTGAAACAGGTTCATACGTAGCGAATTCACAACCTGGAAGCTGTTCATAAATAATAAAAGTAATGGCTCGAATGACTGCATTCGGGCTATTTTTTTGCATGGTATTGAGGATTTTAGAGCTTAGGAGATGTTGCTCGGACTGAGCGAATACATACGCTAAGAGTTTAAGAATTTTTTAGTGTGATTTGGCAACGATGCCCGCAATCTGAAAAAGATATAAAGTGATTCGACTGGATTCTATGAAATATGTTCACCCAATGGGCGCTACCTGCATATGATGGAGTGAAAAGAGTCGAAGGAGGAATTGCGCTGAAACGTTTACGACAAATCGTGACGAAAGCAGTAGTTGCCAAGGGGAAGAAGAGAACGGAAGATCGTGTTACATTATGTCCAACAAATAAACCGACGAGTATTCTTGGTTGCTGGGTAATCAATCATACTTGCTCAGCAAAAAAAGTCGGTAAATTTGTAGAAGTATCAGGGAAATTTGATGTCAATGTTTGGTATGCGTATAGTAACCATTCGAAAACAGCTGTGTTTTCAGAAACGGTTCACTATAAAGACAAAGTAAGACTACATTTCAGAGATGGTGAAGTTAGTGTTAGCGATGATGTACGTGTGCGTGTAATCCAAGAACCAAATTGCATGGAAGCGGTAATTTCTCCATGTGGAACGAAATTTGAAATAGTAGTAGAACGAGAAATTGTCGTAGACGTAATGGGTGAAATGACAATTTGTATTAGTGTACACCCTCTAGATTTCGAAGAAGAATGGAGTTTAAATGATGAAAGTTCATCCTCATCTTCATCTAGCTCCAGTTCTAGTTCATCGTCTAGCTCTAGCTCTAGCGACGAAGGTAGGTATGTATTAGAGTCTTCATCGTTTCCTGACGAGCGTCCAAGATAAAACACAACAAGAAGTTTTTTTGATACATGCGAAATGCTAGCATCTTTACAAAGGTGAAATAAGCGTTTCGCATGTATCTTTTGTTATAATAAAACTATCTTCATTCAACAAAAGACATCTCCTACTAATAATAGGGAATGATTGCGGAAAAATCTTGTTGTTCAGTGCGTGTGCATGCACTAGCTGAACAAAGATATAGCCTACGGTGGATGGCACAGATATTTTGAGCGTGAAAACGTAGTTAGCGCTGTGACGGCGGTAGATTTTGAATGGTATTGTTTTAGGTTGTTAGCCTACAATCGTGACAATTAGGTGACACAGGCTAACTGATTTGTATCATGCAGATTTAAGCACAATTCAAAATCGAGACGCATTGTTAATCTGTTCCGAAAGCCATAGCGGCAGGTACAAATACGCCAAGGCAAATTTGATATATGGTAAGAGCGAGGGAAAAGATGAAATGACAACATACACACCAATGATGCAACAATATTTGCAGGTAAAAGAAGATTACAAGGACGCCTTTTTGTTTTTTAGATTAGGTGACTTTTACGAGATGTTTTTTGAGGACGCAGTTAATGCCTCACAAATTTTAGAAATCACATTAACAAGTCGAGATGCAGGCGCGAAGGACCGTATTCCAATGTGCGGTGTGCCTCATCACTCGGCAAAAAACTATATTGAAACATT
This sequence comes from Lysinibacillus sphaericus OT4b.31, assembly GCF_000392615.1. Lineage (GTDB taxonomy): Bacteria > Bacillota > Bacilli > Bacillales_A > Planococcaceae > Lysinibacillus > Lysinibacillus sphaericus_B. Next base: position 1,727,880 of record NZ_KB933398.1, read on the forward strand.
AGTGCAAAAGGGTTATAAGGTCGCTGTTTGTGAGCAAACGGAAGATCCGAAACAAGCAAAGGGCGTAGTCAAGCGAGAAGTTGTACAGCTTATAACACCAGGAACAATTATGGAAGGTAAGGCGCTTGATGGTAAATCGAATCATTTTATTGGTGCGGCTGAGCAGTTAGATGCCACTACCTTTGGCTATGCCTATTTAGACTTATCTACGGGTGAAGCAACTGCATCCTCTATTGAAGGCGATGGTAAAGCATTATTAATGCAAATGCAGGCATATGGCATTCGTGAGCTTGTTGTAACAGAGAGTGTCCAACTTTTATTGGCAGAGCATGCAGTGAATTTAGGAATTGTGTTGTCTGTGGAAGTAGATGAAATGGCGTTGGACAAGGTTGTGAACTATGTAGAAGCAGTACCAGAAAAGTTACAAGTGGCTTGCCTTCGTCTATTGACTTATATTGACAAAACACAAATGCGCTCGTTATCGCATATTCAAACGTTCACATTCAATGAAATGAAAAATTATTTACGTATTGATTCCAGCTCAAAACGTAATTTGGAGCTGATTCAATCGATCCGTGGTGGCGACCAAAAGGGGACATTGCTTTGGTTGTTAGATGACACGGTTACAGCAATGGGCGGGCGTAAGTTAAAACAATGGATACATCAACCGCTTGCTACGCGTTCTGCCATTGAGTCGAGACTTATAATTGTCACTGATTTATTAGAAGAATATTTTGTAAGAACAGCATTACAAACTTCTCTTAAACAAGTATATGATTTAGAACGTTTGGCGGGTCGTGTGGCATTTGGTAATGTGGGCGGGCGTGATTTAGCACAGCTCCGTGATTCACTGCGTCAAGTACCTATGATTGTGCAACAGCTATTGGAATCAAGTACAGAAACTTTGCAGGTTTTAGGTTCCGCGCTCGATATATGTGCAGATGTCGAGGCATTACTGGCACATGCTATTACTGATAATCCACCAATTACCATTAAAGAAGGCGATGTGATTCGCGATGGTTACAATGATCGTTTAGATGAACTACGCTATGCATCTCGAAACGGCAAGGACTGGATTGCACAGTTAGAACAAGAAGAACGTGTAAAAACGGGTATTAAAAATTTAAAAATAGGCTATAACCGTATTTTTGGTTACTATATTGAAATTACTAAATCCAATATTCACTTAGCAGATTTAACGCGCTATGAACGAAAGCAAACTTTGGCTAATGCTGAACGCTATATTACGCAAGAACTGAAAGAAAAAGAAGCACTCATATTAAATGCCGAAGAAGAAAGTTTGACGCTAGAATATAATTTATTCGTGGAAATTCGCGAAGAATTAAAGGCGTTTATTCCACGTGTACAGGCTTTAGCGGCAAGTATTAGTGAGTTAGATGTCCTGCTTAGCTTTGCCAGTGTGTCAGAGAAATATCGCTTTACGAAGCCAGAATTTCATGCAGGGCGTTCGCTTGAAATCCTTGAAGGACGTCATCCCGTTGTTGAAAAAATGCTAAACAAGCAAATGTATGTACCAAATGATTGTGTGCTTGAGGAAAATCACAATATGATGCTGATTACAGGACCGAATATGTCCGGGAAAAGTACGTATATGCGTCAGGTGGCTCTCATCGTCGTTATGGCCCAAATGGGTTGCTATGTGCCAGCAGAAAAGGCTAGACTGCCAATCACAGACCAAATTTTCACACGTATTGGCGCAGCAGACGATTTAGCAGCGGGGCAATCAACATTTATGGTAGAAATGTTGGAATCACAGCACGCTATTATGCATGCGACTAAAAATAGCCTCATGCTGTTTGATGAAATCGGTCGTGGAACTTCTACCTATGATGGCATGAGTCTTGCCCAATCGATGATGGAGTATATTCACGATAAAATCGGAGCAAACACACTATTTTCAACACACTATCATGAGTTAACGGCACTTGAAAATGAGCTTCCACGTCTGCAAAATGTTCACGTATCTGCCACTGAAAAAAATGGCACGGTGGTCTTTTTACATAAGGTGAAAAAAGGAGCTGCCGATAAATCATACGGAATTCACGTGGCACAGCTTGCGCAATTGCCAGAGGAAATTTTAGCGAGAGCGCGTGTATTGCTCGAAAATTTCGAGGCAGGCAAAGAGCTAACGACGCCACAAGTGGTTGCAGAACAGCCAGTACAAATGTCGCTATTTACGGCAGAAGAGCCTATTTCACCAGCTGAAGCAGAGGTTTTAAAAAGCTTAGAGAAGGTTAATATTCTTGGCACTTCGCCAATGCAGGCGATGAATATTTTATATGAATTACAGCAGCAATTGGTCAACGTAAAAAAATAAGGGAGTGATGCGCTATGGGTAAAATACAAATAATGGACGAATGGCTGTCCAATAAAATTGCGGCAGGAGAAGTGGTCGAAAGGCCAGCATCTGTTGTAAAAGAGCTTGTTGAAAATGCCATTGATGCAGGAAGTACGTCCATTGATGTTTTTTTACTAGAAGCCGGGCTCACTTCAATTCAGGTTATTGATAATGGCATGGGCATGGACGAGGATGATGCCCTCATCTCCTTTTCACGCCACGCCACAAGTAAAATCCACCAGGAGCATGATTTATTCCGCATCCGTACATTAGGTTTTCGCGGTGAAGCATTAGCTTCCATTGCATCGGTATCAAAAATGACGCTCATTACATCCAATGGCGAATCGGGTACATATGTAGAGTTAGAAGGTGGGCATGTTACTACGCAAAAGCCTGGACCGTTACGTAAGGGCACAGATATCACCGTAGCACAGCTATTTTTTAATACACCTGTTCGTTTAAAATATATGAAAACAATTCAAACCGAGCTTGGTCATACGATTGACTTAATGAACCGTTTAGCGCTAGGAAATCCACAAATTGCTTTTCGATTGCTACATAATGGTCAGCAACTGTTACAGACGAATGGTCGAGGAGATGTGCAGCAGGTATTAGCTGCGATATATGGTGTCCATAATGCCAAAAAAATGGTGCCATTTCAAGGGGAGTCGCATGATTATAAGGTATCTGGATATGTATCATTACCTGAGGTGACGCGTGCTTCAAAAAATTATATGTCGCTGTTTGTGAACGGCCGCTGGGTAAAGCATTATTTGGTACAAAAAGCAATTGTGGATGCGTACCATACGTATTTACCAATCGAGCGTTTCCCAATTGTAGCGCTCTATATTGAAGGAGATCCGTATTTAACGGATGTGAATGTGCATCCAGCAAAGCATCAAATACGTTTGAGTAAAGAGCCGGAACTACTGAAACTAATCGAGGAAACGATTCGTGAGACGATTCGAGGCGTGATCCGTGTGCCACAAATGGAGAAGAAGGAAAAAGTTGCTATTACTGCAACAGAGCAACTGAATATATGGAAGCCTGCACCAAAGCTCGATGTGGAAAAAATGAATGCCATTGTCGAAAAGCTGTATGATGTGCAAACGGTACAGGAATCGAGTGTGCTACCTGTTGAAAAAACAGAGGCGACTGCTGTTGAGCTAAGTTGGCAACCAACATTGCCGACTCCGACTGCAACGACTCCTGTTGAAAGTGTCTTGGAGGAGCTAGATGAAATACCTGAGCACGAGTCAATAAAAGAACCATTTCCAGCCCTCGAGGTAGTCGGGCAAATTCATGGTACGTATATCGTGGCGCAAATGGAGGACGGTTTTTATTTAATCGACCAGCATGCTGCACAGGAGCGCATAAAATATGAATTTTTCCGTGACAAGGTTGGACAAGTGAATCCTAACGAACGGCAAGCATTATTGTTACCGCTAACCTTCCATTATGCAGCGGATGAGGCGTTAATTTTACGTGAAAATAGATTGGAACTTGAAGCAGTCGGTGTATTTTTAGAGGAGTTTGGACAGTCATCTTTTGTTGTGCGAGAGCATCCAAGCTGGTTTCCAAAGGGCGAGGAGCAAGAGCTTATTGAAGACTTAATCGAGCAGGTACTGACGACGAAAAAGGCAGATGTGAAAAAATTGCGTGAAGCAGCGGCCATTATGATGAGCTGTAAAAAATCGATTAAGGCGAATCATTTTTTGACGAAGGAACAGATGGATGTATTACTTCGTGATTTACGCAAAGCGGACAATCCCTTTACTTGCCCGCATGGACGTCCAGTACTCATTCATTTTACAACTTACGAAGTAGAGAAAATGTTTAAACGCGTAATGTAATTTACACGATCACTCACGTAAAAGTGCCACGAAATACTACCGCTCTTTATGGAGTAGTTTTTCGTTACTATGACTACGACGAATTCACCATGCTAAAACAGAGGCACGCTGTAAGCCTAAGGGGTCTAAGGGCAAAGAGTGAATTGCGCGTATGCCTACATGTGAAAAGGAGGAGAATGGATGGGGGAATTCATTTTAGCGATTGACCAAGGAACAACGAGTTCACGGGCAATTTTATTCAATAATAAGGGTGAGATTGCCCATGTGGCGCAAAAGGAATTTCAGCAGTATTTTCCGAAAGCCGGTTGGGTGGAACACAATGCTATTGAAATTTGGAGCTCTGTCCTAGCTGTTATTGCGGCCGTTTTAACAGAAAGTGGTCATGAAGCAAGCGAAGTTCACGCGATTGGTATTACAAATCAACGGGAAACAACCGTGGTTTGGGATAAACATACGGGACAGCCAGTATACAACGCGATTGTATGGCAATCGCGCCAAACACAGGACATAGTCCATGATCTAAAGCAGCAAGGACTAGAGGATACCTTCCAACAAAAAACAGGTCTTCGTCTGGATGCCTATTTTTCTGCTACGAAAATTAAGTGGATTTTGGATAATGTGGATGGCGCACGTGCCAAGGCAGAAAACGGCGATTTATTATTTGGCACGATTGATTCGTGGATTGTTTGGCGATTATCAAAGGGACAGGCACACATTACGGATTATTCGAATGCTGCACGTACGCTACTTTACAATATTCATGAGCTAAAATGGGACGAAGAGCTTTGTGAACTGTTAAAAATTCCAATGACGATGTTGCCAGAAGTGAAGAATTCATCAGAAATCTATACGACGACTGCTCCAAGTATCTTTTTTGGCGAGAAAATACCGATTGCTGGTATAGCAGGTGATCAACAAGCAGCACTTTTTGGGCAAACTTGCTTTGACAAAGGAATGGCTAAAAATACGTATGGTACAGGCTGTTTTATGCTATTAAATACGGGAGAACAGGCAGTCCATTCTGAAAACGGCTTACTCACAACGATTGCATGGGGTATAGATGGCAAGGTGACATATGCATTAGAGGGTAGTGTTTTTGTAACTGGCTCAGCAATCCAATGGTTACGAGATGGCCTTCGGATGATTCGTACTGCGGCGGATTCTGAAAAGTATGCCAAAAAGGTAGAGGATACGGATGGTGTATATATCGTACCTGCGTTTGTTGGCTTAGGAACACCGTATTGGGATACGGATGCACGCGGGGCGATTTTTGGTTTAACGCGTGGTACATCGAAAGAACATTTTATCCGGGCAACACTTGAATCTCTGGCCTATCAAACAAAGGATGTACTGGATGCGATGGAAGAGGCTAATGGGACACCGATTGAAGTGCTCCGAGTTGATGGAGGGGCAGTTCGTAACAGTCTGTTAATGCAGTTCCAAAGTGATATTTTGCAGCTAAAGGTAGAGCTGGCAAAACTTAATGAGTCAACAGCGCTTGGTGCAGCCTATCTTGCAGGACTTGCCACTAATTTTTGGCCAAGTAAAGAGACATTATCTACATTATGGATGAATGGAAAAAACTATCAACCGAAGATGAATGCGGAGCAAGGGCAGGCTTTATATGCTGGTTGGCAAAAAGCAGTAGAAGCTACACGTAATTTTAAATCATAGATAATGGGGGAGAACAGTATGTTTTCATTTGAGCATCGACCTAAAATCATGCATTATTTAGAGCAGTATAGCTTTGACTTATTAGTGATTGGAGGAGGCATTACAGGAGCGGGAATCGCGCTTGATGCTGCCTCAAGAGGATTGTCAGTCGCACTGATTGAGATGCAGGATTTTGCGGCTGGTACGTCAAGTCGTTCGACAAAACTTATACATGGAGGCCTTCGTTATTTAAAGCAGTTAGACGTAGGTGTTGTAGCAGAGGTTGGACGTGAACGTGAAATTGTCTATGACAATGCTGTTCATGTCACGATGCCTGAAAAAATGCTACTTCCTTTATATAAGAAGGGCTCGCTTGGGCCATTTACAACATCATTGGCGTTAAAAGTATATGATCGACTAGCAGGCGTGAAAAAGCATGAACGACGTATGATGCTGAGCGCACGAGAAACTACAGCACTCGAGCCTCTTTTGAAAAGTGAAGAGCTTGTGGGAGGAGGCTATTATGTGGAATATCGCACAGATGATGCCCGTCTCACAATTGAAGTGTTGAAAAAAGCGGTAGAATATGGGGCACTTTGTTTAAATTATGCTGAGATGACAGAGTTTTTATATAACAAGAAAAAGCTAGTTGGAGCAAAAGTTAAGAATCATCTTACGGGAGAAACAGTGGAAGTACATGCTGCACAAATTGTCAACGCAGCAGGGCCATGGGTGGACGAGGTTCGCCAAAAGGATAAAGCGACAGACAAGAAACAATTACGCCTGACTAAAGGTGTACATATTGTCCTTGACCAAAAGCATTTTCCGTTGCAACAAGCTGTGTATTTTGATATTCCAGATGGTCGTATGGCATTTGCGATACCGCGTGATGGTAAGACCTATATTGGAACAACCGATACAGTATACGTAGGTGATCCGGCACATCCTGTGGCGACGCAAGCAGACGTTGATTATTTAATAGCCGCTGCAAAAACTATATTTCCAACAGCCAATATTGCACGTGAGACAGTAGAATCGTCGTGGGCAGGTGTACGTCCGCTTATTTTCGAAAAAGGCAAGGATCCTTCAGAAATTTCACGTAAAGATGAAATTTGGACAGCGCCAAGTGGCTTGATGACAATTGCAGGTGGCAAGTTAACAGGCTATCGTCAAATGGCTGAAACTGCCGTCGATAAAATTGTCAAAATGCATAAATTTAAGCATGCTAGTTCATGTATTACACGTGAACTTTCACTTTCTGGAGCAAAGGGCATTAATGCCATTAATTTTCCAGACTATACAGCCTATAAAGCAAGAGAGGGCGTGCAGTACGGTTTGAATTATGATGAAGCAAAACAACTTGTGAAAAAATACGGTACGAATGTTGATGCCTTATTTGAACAGGTAAAATATTTGCATGAGCAAGGGAGCACAATGCCGCTGGCTCTTCACGCGATGTTACTATATGGCATGAAGGAGGAGATGGTTTATACGCCAAATGATTTCTTTATTCGCCGTACGGGCTTACTATATTTTGATATCGATGCAGTTAAACGCTATAAGCAACAAGTTATTCAAGTGATGCAACAACGTTTTCATTATACAGAGGCACAAAAACACACATATGTTGCTCAGCTAGAACAGGCCATCCTAGATGCGACAAATTTTGCTGAGGGAGGGCTTTAGAATATGGAACGCTATATTCAAATGTCGGATGGGCATTCTGTCTTTACAAGAACACTGACACCAACAAGTTCATGTATTGGTCATATTCATATTTTGCACGGTATGGCGGAGCATAGCGGTCGTTATGTGAAGTTTGCAGAAGCGCTATGTATTGCAGGTTATGCGGTAACGATGCATGATCACCGTGGACATGGAGAAACAGCAGCATATAACGGCAAGCTAGGCTTTTTTGCAGAGCGCAATGGCTTTGAGCGTGTTGTAGAGGATGTACATGAAATTGTCAATACAATGCATGCTCAGTTTGCTGATGTGCCGTTAATATTGTTTGGTCATAGTATGGGGTCCTTTATAACAAGAAGGTATATTCAATTGTATAGCGAGAATGTCGATAAAGTCATACTATGTGGCACTGGTAGTGTCACAGCATTGCATATGGCAGGCCATTTCTTTGCGCAGACATTAGCAATGCAACAAGGCAAGGGGACAGAGAGTCCACTGTTAAACAAGCTGAGCTTTGGGAGCTTTAATAAACAGTTTCCTAATCCGAAAACAGCAAATGATTGGTTATGTTCGGTAGAGCATGAAGTACAAAAATATATCGATGATCCCTATTGTGGCTTTATACCGACAAATCAATTTTTTGTTGATTTAACGGCTGGTTTTATGATGCTGAATCGAAAAAAAGAAATTGAAAGAACAAAGAAAAACTTACCGATTTTATTGATCAGTGGTAGCAAGGATCCAGTCGGTGATCATGGACAAGGTGTGTACGCGGTGGCGGAGCAATTTGCAGCTGCGGGTGTACAGGATGTGACGGTCTACTTATTTGAAGATAAGCGACATGAGATTTTAAACGAGGACAATAAAGAAGCGGTCTATCAAGTTTTATTACGGTGGTTGAAAAAATATGATACAAGATAAATTACAGCAGGCAGAGGTCGTTGCGATTGTCGGTCCAACGGCTTCTGGCAAAACGGCACTAAGTATTGACATGGCAAAAAAGTATAATGGCGAAATCATTAACGGCGATTCCATGCAAATTTATAAGGGTTTAGATATTGGTACGGCGAAAATTACTGAGGAAGAGATGGAGGGGGTGCCCCATCATTTACTTAGCTTTAAAGAGCCTACAGAATCCTTCTCAGTTGCGGATTATCAGAAATTAGTGCGCACTAAAATTGCTGATATTCAAGAGCGAGGAAAGCTACCGATTTTAGTAGGGGGCTCGGGATTATATGTGCAAGCAGTGCTCTATGATTTTCAATTTACAGAGGAGCAGGTAGATGAGGTGGCACGTGAAGCTTATTATGCAGAGCTTGCAAGCTTAGGCCCAGAGGCAATGCATGCAAAACTTACTGCACTTGACCCAACAACCGCAGAGACAATCCATCCAAATAATACTCGCCGTGTCATTCGAGCACTAGAGATGATTGAGCTTAGCGGCGTCTCGAAGGCGGCAGAAGCACAAAATCGTGGGGAAATTCCGCTTTATCAGCATGTGATTTTAGGACTTGGCCAAAATATGTCGCGCGAAGAGCTCTACGATCGCATTAACCTTCGTGTCGATGTAATGATGGCAAAGGGCCTTTTAGCAGAAGTAAAGGGCTTATGGCAACAAAATATTCGAGGTGTACAATCGATACAGGCGATCGGCTACAAGGAGTTATATGATTATTTAGATGGTAAATGCACACTTGAAGAGTCTATTGAGAGTCTAAAGCAAAACTCACGACGTTATGCCAAAAGACAGCTAACCTATTTCCGCAATAAAATGGATGTGCAATTTGTAGAACAAGATTGGAACATCTAATAATTTCTAAAAATTACTAATTGCTAAATTGGTAGAACATGCTACTATAGGAATGAAGAGGTAGAAAGAGATCAGGGGAGGCGCATTTCATGAAATCAATTAATTTGCAAGATACGTTCTTAAACCATCTACGTAAAAACAGTGTTTTTGTAACTGTGTTTCTTTTAAATGGGTTCCAGTTAAAAGGAACTGTGAAATCCTATGATAATTTTACTGTGTTATTAGTGGATGCTGACAACAAACAGCATCTTATTTACAAGCACGCGATTTCTACATTCGTTCCAGCAAAGCAAGTAGATTTTTCAGAGACAGAGGAATAAGGGTATTTGAACAGTTAGTGTGTGACACTAGCTGTTTTTTTTTGTTCACGCTATAATATAACAAGTTTGACATATTGGAGGATTATACACATGAAAACAATGGAAACAACAGAAATATTAGAATTACTGGATGCAAACGAAGATTTATACATTATCGATGTTCGCGAAGAAGATGAAGTCGCACAAGGTATGATCCCAGGCGCACAGCATATCGCACTTGGCACAATTCCAGATCGTCTAAATGAATTAGATGCATCAAAGCCCTATATCTTGGTTTGTAAAGCTGGCGCACGATCTGCAAATGCCTGCGCATTTCTAGAAGATCGAGGCTTTAACGTAACAAACCTTGAGGGTGGCATGCTCGCTTATGATGGTGAGTTAGAATTTAAATAAGTGTTGATTGGAACCCTCGTTTAAGCGAGGGTTTTGTGTTTATCTTATACAAATTAGTCGGTGGAAATCTAAAGTATTATTTTCTTCAATTTTTAGAGATACTAATCTTATGTTCGACCTCCCCTGAGAAGGTAATAAAAGTAAAGTAGGATGTATCACGCTAAAAAATGTGTAGTAGCACCATTCATCCCAAAAGAGCGCCACACGCACTACTAAGCAGATACCCAACAGTGGATTCATAGTCCATTTTATAAAGTAAAAAGTAACATCACGATGGGGTCCACTTCATTATTTGAATTCTTGATTGTATCAATTTTACTTATGTCGGATACGTTCTCACGTTCGTTCAATTGACTAAATTTTTTATGACTATCATTTGAATTAATTTCGTAAATAGTTTTCATAAAAAGAAACACGAACATTTTGGTAGGAGCGTAAGGCGGCGACTCCAGCGGGAAAAAGCAAGCAAACCGAGACCCTAGACTGAGCGTAACGAAGGAAGCGGCTCGGTGCTTGCCCGCGGAAAGTGTCCGCCTGTAGCGGAATATACCTATGTGATAGGAACAATTACTTTATTTTCTTTCATAATATTCGCCTTTATTGATATGAAAGTGAATGATGACATTGATTCATCTAGCAAACATTTAAATAATTGACACAAAAACTACTTTGTCGTAGATTTAAAGTAGTTGCATACAAGTATTAGGTGCCCATTGCGGGAGAATAGGGAATAAAGTGAAAAACTTTAGCGGTCCCACCACTGTAAAAGGGAGTTTCATAGAGAATACCACTAGCATGGTCTGGGAAGGTTCTATGAAATGTTGAACTTGAGCCAGGAGACCTGCCTAATTGACTTCGGATTATTATATAGACGATGGAAAAGTCTGTAGTTTATTTGTTATGAATAAACTACAGGCTTTTTGTTTTTTTCTTTATTCAAGCAAGGGGATATAAATGTAAACCTGCTTGTTATTCCACTTAGTAATAGGGCAAACAGGAAAGGGGAAATTTTCATGCAATTATTACAACAAACGATTCAAAACATTCAACATGTTGACAACAAGATGATGTGGACAGCGAGAGAACGAATAGATGCCCTTAGCAAGCCACCTGGGAGCTTAGGTAAACTGGAGTCTCTTGCTGTGCAGCTATCAGGTATTACGGGAAATTTATTGCCACAGATTGATAATAAAGCCATTATTGTCTGTGCGGCAGATCACGGCGTTTGTGATGAGGGGGTGACGTCAAACCCACAAAATGTGACGGTCTTTCAAACATTAAATTTTCCTAAAGGCTTAACAGGTGTTTGTGCTATCGCAAAAATTACAAATGCAAAAATTGTCACAGTAGACGTTGGCGTAAAAGAAGATATCCCACTTGATGCGGGTGTCATCATGAAAAAAATTAAATATGGGACGGATAATATGGCAAAAGGCCCTGCCATGACAAGGGAACAAGCCATTCAATCTATTGAAGTAGGAATTGAAGTAGCTACGGGGGAAATAAGAAGTGGAGCAAATCTACTCGGGACAGGTGAAATGGGAATTGGTAATACAACACCGAGTGCTGCAATCTTATCGGTTCTGCATGCGTGTAATCCGCTTGAAGTGACAGGTTTCGGTGCAGGCGTTGGAGCAGGTGGGATTGAGCATAAAATAGCGGTCATTCAAAATGCCATCGCCTTAAACAAACCAAATCGCAATGATGTTATTGATATTCTTGCAAAAGTTGGTGGTTTAGAAATAGGCGCAATGGCTGGCGTCGTCCTTGCAGCCGCTGCAAATCGTATACCTGTGGTCATTGATGGCTTTATTTCTACTATTGCTGCCCTGATTGCCTACGAACTTGAACCAAAAGTAAAAGACTATATCATCCCTTCTCATACCTCCGAAGAACCAGGGGCAAAAATTGCAGCCGAATTGCTTGGAGTTGAACCGATGCTACATATGAATATGCGCTTGGGAGAAGGCTCAGGTGCAGCATTGGCGTTACCTATTTTGGATGCAGCTTGCTCCATGATGAAAAACATGGCTACATTAGAGGAATCTATGATGCTGTTAGAAAAGTAATTTTAGTTTTTCAAAAGAAAGAGATACAGCAAGTGCTTGTAAGAGTAGTCCCATTTTCAACAAGCATAGAGCTTATGTTATACGTTGTGTTTTTAAGAAAGTATAGGAAAACAAGCCCAAATAATAGTCACAACTTTTTGGGCTTGTTGTTATTTAATGAGAAAGAAGCTTGACTATGCCCGATTCAACTTCCGCAAAGGCAAGCGCCATTTCTTCATATAAGAAAGAATACGTAAAACGGTAATCACACCAAATAATACATATAAAAAGATATCCCCCGATAATAATTCGAGTCCAATAATAAGTCCCGCAAGTGCTGCCCATACCCCGTAGATTTCATCGCGAAGTACGAGTGGCTTACGTCTAGCTAACATATCACGAACAATCCCACCACCTGAACCGGTTAACACAGCGGCAACGATGACTGCACTAATGGGCATGTCGAGTTTGACAGCATATAGTGCGCCTTGAATCGCAAATGCCGACAAGCCGATGGCATCTGTGAAGTTGCCCCAGCGATGCCAATGCTGAATAAGATGGTGCGGAAATATGAAAAATATTGTAATCGCCGCTAAGGCAATTTGAAACATCATATCCTGTCCCCACAGTGTTGTCACAGGCAAGCCAATAAGTAAATTTCGAATGGCACCCCCACCAAATGCTGTAACAATACCAAGTATATAGACGCCGAATAAATCGTATTCTTCCTCCATCGCAATTATTGCCCCGGAAATAGCGAAGGCAATTGTCCCAATGATACTAAAAACCTCCCAAGCCATCCCTTTCACCCCTTCTAACATATAATAAACTTTAGCAATAAAGGTAAAGACTCCTGTCAAATGCTACAGAATCTATGAATTTTGCAGCCAAATTCAGTAGTTAAACACTTTTTATGAAACAAGTTCGCACATTAGCTTAGCGCATCTTGCCTTTAGAAACAATAGGCAAGTTTTGCAGGTAGGCTTACAAATTGTTAAGATAGGACTGAGATTAAGCGGTACTCCAATGAGCGGAGGATTCTTCCTGCTGATTACTAGTTAAACTGATTTAGTGTTGACGGTCGGTACATCGTTCATCTAACTTATTTTTTTACTTTTCAATGAGCGTTGAACGAGTTATGGATTGTTTACGGAGGACAAATGTGAAACGGAGACGAAGACAATGACTTTTACAAGCAATTTAACACAACAAACGCTAGCTTTCGCGGCAAAAATAGAGGAAAAGGTGCGTCCGTATCATGCGATGGTTGAGGAAATGGCATTTTTCAATCAACAAAAGGTGCTTGCGGCATTCAGAAAGCATCAGGTAAGCGATTATCATCTGCACCCATCTAACGGTTATGGTTATGACGATGAAGGTCGTGACAATCTTGAACGCGTTTATGCAGAGGTGTTTGGTGCAGAAGCGGCCATTGTGCGCCCGCAAATTATTTCAGGTACGCATGCCATTACGCTTAGTTTATTCGGTGTATTACGTCCTGGTGATGAGTTGCTGTATATTTCGGGTCAACCATATGATACATTGCAATCCATTGTTGATGGTGGCGAGAAGGATACAGGATCACTGAAGGATTATAAAATAGGCTATCGCCATGTAGATTTAATCGACAACCAAACGATTGATTGGGAAGGTGTGGCAACAGCCATTACACCGCACACAAAAATGATTGCTATTCAGCGTTCCAAGGGTTATGCAACACGTCCATCGTTTACGATTTCACAAATTGCAGAAATGTGTGCTAAGGTGCGTCAACTTGCACCAGATGTGGTTATATTTGTGGATAATTGCTATGGTGAATTTGTCGAGGCACAAGAGCCGACAGAGGTCGGTGCGGATCTAATGGCAGGCTCGCTTATTAAAAATCCAGGTGGTGGCTTAGCCAAAATCGGTGGTTATATTGCTGGTCGTGCCGATTTAGTAGAAAAATGCGCTTATCGTATGACATCACCGGGTATTGGCGCTGAAGCCGGTGCAACATTGAATACGTTAGGTGATTTCTATCAAGGCTTTTTCCTTGCCCCTCACGTAGTTTCTCAAGCATTAAAAGGGGCAATTTTTACAGCAGGAATGCTGGAAGAGGCGGGCATGACGACATCACCTAGTTATGATGCTGTACGTACAGATTTAATTCAATCGGTATCTTTCCAAACTGCGCAGCAAATGATTGCTTTTTGTCGAGAGATTCAAGCGAATTCCCCAATTAATGCGCATTACGCTCCAGAACCAGCGTATATGCCTGGGTATGAGGATGATGTCATTATGGCGGCGGGAACATTTATTCAAGGTTCGAGTATTGAGCTAACTGCGGATGGTCCAATTCGTCCACCTTATACAGCGTTTATTCAGGGTGGATTAACGTACGAGCATGTGAAATTTGCCATTTGTAGCGCAGTGCAATCCATCTCAAAATAGGGACACAACTAGTCAATTAGGTACCATTTTTTACAATTTTTCAGCACGTTTAAAAAAATCTGAAAAACCATGTTAGAAAACCTTACATCTTTATTGACAGTGAAAATTTTTCGTTATATGATTAGCGGGTATTGGAGGGGACTTAAATGAGTCGTGAAATTAGACGAACTATGCCGTTATTATCCATGAGTATCGTGATGCAATTGACCGAGCTTTCGGCACGCCAAATTCGTTACTATGAAGAACACCATTTAATAGAGCCACACCGAACAGAAGGCAATCGTCGTATGTTTTCATTAAATGATGTCGACATACTGCTAGAAATTAAAGATTACTTGGAGCAGGGCATGAATATGGCGAAGATAAAAAAATTATTTGCTAAAAAGCTTGATTCTGTTGCAACAGAAGAACCAAACTTAAGCGACACAGAATTACGTCGTATTATGCGTGAAGAAATGCGCCAAGCACAGCGCATGCAAAAATCATCCATCAGACGTGGGGATTTATCTCGATTCTATTAAAATTGAGCAGGGGTCCATTTTTTAAGCGGACAGTTTGTTGTTTCATTAATAGGGTAGAGTAATAATATAAGCTAGACAATTTATAGGAGTGTGGAAAACTGTGGGTAAATACACAAAAGAGGACATTAAGCGTCTAATCGAGGAAAAAAATGTAAGCTTTATTCGTTTGCAATTTACGGATATTCTTGGCACAATCAAAAACGTTGAAATTCCTGTAAGCCAACTAGACAAAGCACTAGAAAACAAAATGATGTTCGATGGCTCATCCATTGAAGGCTTCGTACGTATCGAAGAATCAGATATGTATTTACACCCTGATTTAGATTCTTTCGTAGTGTTCCCTTGGACTTCTGAAAAAGGGAAAGTAGCACGTTTCATCTGTGACGTGTACACTGCAAAAGGCGAACCATTTGCTGGTGACCCACGTAACAACTTAAAACGTATCCTGAAAAAAATGGAAGACATGGGCTTCACAAGCTTCAACTTAGGACCTGAGCCTGAATTCTTCTTATTCAAGTTAGATGCAAAAGGCGAACCGACATTAGAAGTGAATGACCACGGTGGTTACTTCGACTTAGCACCAACTGATTTAGGTGAAAACTGCCGTCGTGACATCGTATTAGAGCTTGAGGAAATGGGCTTTGAAATCGAAGCGTCTCACCATGAGGTAGCACCTGGCCAACACGAAATTGACTTTAAATATGCTGATGCAATTACTGCTTGTGACAACATCCAAACATTCAAATTAGTTGTTAAAACAATTGCACGCAAACATGGCCTACACGCTACATTCATGCCAAAACCATTATTTGGTGAAGCAGGCTCTGGTATGCATTTCAACGTATCTTTATTTAAAGGGAAAGAAAATGCATTCTTCGATGAATCGACAGAACTAGGTCTTTCTGAAACTGCTATGCAATTCATGGCAGGAGTTCTTGGCCATGTTCAAGGTTTCACAGCAGTAACAAACCCAACAGTTAACTCTTATAAACGACTTGTACCTGGTTATGAAGCGCCATGTTATGTAGCATGGTCAGCACAAAACCGTTCACCACTTATCCGTATTCCATCTGCACGTGGTCTATCAACTCGAGTAGAGGTACGTTCAGTGGACCCAGCAGCAAACCCATATTTAGCAATGGCTGTTATTTTAGAAGCGGGCCTTGAAGGCATTCGCAAACAATTAACGCCACCAGCTGCGATTAACCGTAATATCTATGTAATGAGTGAAGAAGAGCGTAAGGCAAACGGTATTGAAAATCTACCACCAGCACTTGACGATGCTTTAGCATTACTTGCTAAAGACAAAATTGCTCAAGAAGCGCTAGGTGAGCATATTTATGCAAACTTCAAAGAAGCAAAAGAAATCGAGTTCGACATGTACCGCACAACAGTACACCAATGGGAACGCGATCAATATTTAAAAATGTATTAATTAAAAGCGTTGGGGCTGTAAGGCTCCAACGCTTCTTTATTTTTATGCCCACAAGCCACATTTTATTTGCCCACAAATTGTCCACAAAATATATTTTTTATTTCTGACGCTCCATATATTCATCAAAACTGTCTATTGATTGCTTTGCAATATTATGCGATATATGTGCATAAGTATTCATCGTGGTAACAATGGATTCATGCCCTAATCTTACTGAAATCGATTTTATATCCCATTTAGGCGTTACATGCTCACATGATTTTTTATAAAAGAGCCATCACTTTTCAGAAAGATGGCTAAAGAGGGAATCTTATAATGTGAGTGATAGTCTATGTATATGTCATGATGGTTTCCATTGGTATTTCATGATGAAATTTTATTTTGTTTAGTCATTGGATAAACAATATTATTCCCCATCAAATGGTAGATAATTGGACAGCACTAGAAGTTCCCCCTAAATCTGTATGGTTGTTATTTATTTTATTACTGAGTAACTTTCTTCATAAAGTTTAACTCTTGAGCTATATTGTATTGTGCTTCCTCTGTTGAAAAATTACCATTATAACCATGTGCTTGATTCGATTCTTCAGGAGTAATATATATTGTTACATCTATTCCTAAAGATGATAATTTTTCTTTGAAATCTAATGCTTGATCAGTGAAGGTTGCAACTGTTCCGTCAGTTAAATAAGTACTTGGAAAATCCACATTTGCATTTTCAATAACATTGGCTTCAGCTACCTCGGATTGACTTTCAAATTCATTTGAACCAAAATAAGCTCTAACCATACCGTTGAAAAGCCAGTTTGTAAATGTGAAACCTGTATTATCGACACGAGTTATATCTAATAAGGCACAATTTAAAATAACTCCTTTTAGTGTTATATCCTTTGTTACCTTAAATCCATATTTTTCTGCATATTCATTATTAGTTTGAATAATAGTTAATTGGCCTGCTAATTGTCCACCAGCTGAACCACCAGAAACCACAAAGTTATTTTTATCGATACCATATTGTTCTGCATTTTCAGCAACATAACCTAGGGCTTCTGTTGCTTGAATAATTGGAACAGGATATAAATTATCAGGAGATAAAGCATAATTCATTGAGACTACAATGTATCCTTCATCAACAAAGTGTTGAACAAATTCTTCATCATCTACTTTATCACCCCATGCAAATCCGCCACCATGTATATTAAAAAGTACTGGTCTTGTAGTTGTTGTATTTCCTTCTGGTACAAAAATATCTAAATAATTATTAGGATAATTACTTGCATAGATAACATTTCTATATACTTTTGTATTATCACTTAATACCTCTTCTGTTTGTTCAACACTCTCATCATAACTGTATTCAGCACCTAGAAAACTTCCTGTAACTTTTAAAAATGGGGCTGGATTAAAATGGTTAACGGCAATAATCAATAATATGCTTGCTGTCATTATAATTACCATCCATTTGAAAATTTTTAAAAATTTTTTCATAATTTTTATACTCCTTTTATTTCAACACTACGTTGAGTTATTGATGCTGATTTATTATATTAATTCAAAATCGGAAGACAACAATCAATTCATTTCGATGTGTTATTATCTCAACACTAATATCAATAGTGTCTTAAATGAGTTCATTTATGACAAATACTTATGGCAATAGACGTTCGAAAATGACAAAACAAATGATTAGAGAAGCATTCTTTAAACTAATAAAGCTGAAAAATATTAATAAAATTACAGTTAAAGAATTATGAAATGCCTAAATTTGAACCTGGGCTTTTTTTCTTTTGAATTATTGGTATATTTAGTAATTCAAAGTATACCGTTTAAAAACACTATTAGGAGCGATGAAGTGATGGTCAAAGCTTTAAATTGTCCCAACTGTGCTGCAGCATTCAATCCAAAGGAAAATATTTGTGAATACTGTGGTAGTTATATTATTACATCACAAGCAAAGCAAATCACTTATGATTTAGACGTTTTCAACCCTACATATAAAAAAATCTTCTTCCATGAAATTGAAATGAATGAAAATGAATTCCCTTTACGCTCAGGTTTTGCAAACATGTATTACAGTGCAACTCGTTCTGATGGTGGTCGGCTATTATTAACAAATCAACGAATAATTTTTTGTGCCCATGCTCTTAATATAAATCCTAATTTATGTTGGGAATTAAGTTTAGGCAGAGTAGATCGAACTGAACTCGGTTTAAATCTTCTTATTACACAAAGAGTTCATATTTTTGATAGAGAAGAAAATAATACAACATTTGTTGTGTATGGTGGGAAACACTGGCTAAATGAAATGGGTCATGCCTTAAACAAGATTAAATAGAAAACACAATATAAGAAGTGACCATGGTGTTAAGAGATAATAAAGTTGTTTAATTTACAATAAAGTTGTTTAATTTTTATTGAACTAACTGTGCAGTTTAGTTGAATAATCTTCGGCTCATACAGTTATAGTTGTAAATGAAGAACAATTAGTAGGGGATAAAGATGGAGGCTGTTTAATTTAAGTCGTTTGAAAACAAAATGAAAATATCTGAAAAGGAAGGTTTAAATACAAAAGAGGCTTATTTTGTTGACTAGCCTCTTTAAATAATTAATTTCTATCAAAGAAATCTATTGAATATTACTACTGTCTGTATGTACAATGATTTTCTGCTTCATTTTTTTCACTTCCGATTGACTATAAAAATAAAATAACAGCCAAACTAGTGCAAAAATTAATACATTAAATAGCAACAATAGAATCGTTAGTTTTATCGAAAATGTTGGAAGCCATTTTAAAGAAAAGGCGACAGCTATAAAGGTCCCTATAGCGATAAAAAAATGACAAGCACTTTGTTGTAAAAATGTTAAACGTTCTGTTCTATAGATGTATGAAGGTAGTATACAGGCAATGCCAACAGTAACTGATCCGAAAACTTGTTGTGGAAAATTAGATATAACAGCTTCTAAAAACAAATCCCCTTTCAACCAATATCCAATAAGATTTACAAAAACAAAAACTGTACAGCCCATACTTATTCCGAACCATAAATTCTTGAAAAAGTTCATGTATTTATACCCCCAAGCGCTCTTTAAATGATTTTTTATAATTGCGTGAAATGACTTCTTTTATTCCTAAAGTAAGCTCGATTTCCATTGTGCCATTAAAGGAAGCTTCAATATTTCTGATTTTTCTAGGATTAATGATGGCAGATTTAGAAATCCGAATAAAACCTTCCCCTAGTTGCTGCTCTAACTCGTACAAAGGTTTATTCATAAGTACACGATTACCATCGTCGCTATATAGTACTAAATCTTTGCCTTCCGTCCTAATAGCAATAACAGAATTAGGCTCGATAATATGTACTTTATTGTTAGCGGCCCCTGTTAAAATTTGTTGTTCTTCTTGTTGTAAGAGTGAGATTGCAGCCTGTATAGTTGGCGTTAATTTAGAAACGCAGATTGTTATGTAGGGTTCATCAATTTGTGAATCAATTTTTATGTCTATCTTCAACTCCATCACCTCTCTATAAAATATACCATAAATTACAAATCGAATAATGCAGGTTGTCATCCATAAAAAGCATTTCACCTTTCAATAAAGACATGTTACATGTAACGTATTGTTGCTAAACTTTGATGTCGTTATATTAGGCCTTAGAAACATTAATTTAATACAAGGGGGCAGTTAATATGAACGAGATCACAACGCTAAAAGAGCGAAGAAAGGCAGGATGGATATTAGCAAGCATATCAAGTATGCTTTCATTAAGTGTTATTTTTTGGTATGTAACTAATCCTAAAAAGTTTATTGAGAATGGATTGGGCTATTCACCGGAAATGTACCTGAACTTACCTATGTGGTTTTTCACTGCATTCATCGTAATCGGGTATATTTCCTATACAATGTTTGCAATACCTTTAGTAAAAAGCAATTTGTTCACATTTTCTTGGCTTAAATTGATTGGTATATGGGTTGCTATTGTAAGTGGAATAGTAGAAGAAGTCGTATTTAGACATTTGCTCATGGAGTATGTATTATCTATTGGATTTTCAAATCTTTCACAAGTATTAATCTCAGGAATTGCGTTTGGAATTGCTCATGGCGCATGGGTGTTATTGCGAGGAGAGATGAAAATTGCGCTTCCAGCAATTCTTTCAACGACAATCTTAGGTTGTCTACTTGCGATGCTCTATATTTATACTGGAAGGAGCACCTTTGCACCAATCGTAGCCCATATTCTAATAAATATGGTAATAGAGCCATGGTTGATGCTAGCTGCCATTTCAGGGAAATGGCAGCTAAATAAAAATTCATGGTAATAATTGAGAGGAATGTTGTGTAATTTCCCCTCTCGATATTAATAACTTTATGGGAAAAGGCTATTTAATTTACCACCAATGTTAAAAGAGATCGGATCTTAAACTAGCGGGGTGCTTTAGTTGAACAAGAATTAAACAACTTTATTATTGATTTTTTTCGTACAAACACATTTAAATGTATAAAAATAAACAACTTTTAAGAGCCTTATTACAATCAAATGTAGCAAGGCTCTTATATTTTCCTATCAAAATTAAATAACTTTATTATCACTTTACACATGGACCTTTTGAGTACCTGGTCCTTTTTATATTTCCATTATTTTTAACTTGCTAAAACGCAAACGTTTGTTCTAAAATAATACAAACAAATGTTCTGTATCGAGGAGTGGGGAATGATGAAAGAACAACTGATTATAGCAATGCAGCGTAACCAATTCTTGAGTATGATGTACATGGCCAAAGATGGCAAAGTGTCAAAAAGGCGTATCAAGATTATTAAAATTGTTGGTAATTCGTTTCAGGCATATTGTTTTACAAGGCAAGCCAAGCGTACATTTATGATAGATAGTGTGTTGGCAGTTGTTCCAATCATCAACAAGGAGCGTTCGGTGGTATGATAAGTTTCGAGCAAAGGCGACTACTTCATAAATTTGTGGTTTATGATATGGCCGTTCAATCATTACAGCGTGACTACAAGGTGATAGAAAACCTTAAAATGAGCAAAGTCTATTTACCGATACTTGATAAGCTTTTAGACGACATATCGCAAGAATGTTACAACGCTAAGAGATTGTTGGCCAAAGATAAAATTAGAGTCGTGAAGTGGGAAAAGAAGTGTGAATACTTTAGTGATTTGACCGTTGCCACAGCTGGTGAAGACCTAGTGTTGACGTATGCTAATCAAGCCCTGAAAACGCAGGTGGAAAAATTACTATTAAGTCACCAAAATAAATGACAAAAACAAATAACCAGGCGCTAATTTTTAAGTGAGTACCTGGTCTTTTTTTGTTATTCACCTTGTAATTCCTACTGAGGTCATTAAAGATGAACTTGAAAGCAATACGTATATCAAATAGCCCGAGAACAGAAAATGTATCAGTTCACGAAGTTTATAGAGAAGAAAATGAGATACATTTATCGTTTATGGTGGGAAACACTGGCTAAACGAATTGGCTTATGCCTTTAGTAGCAAAATGGAGGAATAAGTTGAGGGACAGTGCAGAAATATGCAAATGTATACATTTCAACTTTTAAATTTTTAGTCCACAAGACTCATTATTTTTTGCCCACAAAATGTCCACAAGAACAAATAAAACTAAATGCTTTTAAATGGGGTAAAGTCGAAGAAATACTGTTAAATCAACATTTACGATGTGTAGAGTTTCTTCTTATTAAATAGGTACAGAAACCGCACAACAGTACACCAATGGGAACGCGACCAATATTTAAAAATGTACTAAAAAATTTTACCGAGTGCCAATTAGAGGTGCTCGGTTTTCTTATGGTATAAGATTTGATAGGCCATATCGCTAGATCATGCGATTTCTACAATAGTACAAAAGCGATGAGCAAAATAAGCCCATCGCTTTCTTTATTAATAGCGCATACGTTTATGATGATGTGGCATATGGTGGTGGTGTTGCATATGACAAGGGTTAGGTGGCATTTCACAGAGTGTATGATTTTCACAGCATTCATTTACTACGGATTCTGTACAAGGGAAATAGTATTGATGATCGAAGATATGTTTGTTAACAGTTGTGATATGTGCTGGTTGAACGTGTGGTACGACAGTATGGATAAAGTTAGTGCGAACATATTGTTCAGCTGGTAAAAATTGTGGTGGATCAAATTGTGTAGGCATTGTTTGTGGCGGACAGCAATGTGGACCTTTACCATGACGGCGATTGCGATTAAACATGTTAAAACCTCCTGTTTTGATAAGTTGTCGTTCATAATTAACATATGAGATGTATGACTAAATGGTCTATTTGTATGCCTATTAAGCGCTGGTTAAATCTCCTAGGCAATAACAATAGGAGTGATACGTGATGTGCCCTACCCATTAGAAAAAGGAAGGAGGTATACAAACTAAAAAAACCTTCAGGAGGCTTCCTTTTGTGAGTTGGGAGGATGTTTTATTATGTCAATAGACAATGTGACTTGCTAAGAAGTTTAATATTTTTCATTCTTAAAGGGCGCGGTTAATATGAGAGGAAGACCATAACACGAGGCAAGGTGGGTATTGACAAATGACCTTATAGTGAAATGGCTGCAATTATTTCAATTGCATAAAAATTCACTTTTTTGCTAGGTTGAACCAAAAGCATTGTAGGAATTATAATAGTTTGATAATACAGAAACGTTATAAAATTATGAATAAATAGAGTATTGTTTTAGATTACTTCGAATACTTCAATGTCTTTATAACTTGTGATATTATGAGCGAAAACAGTATCTCCATTAGTGCACACTGAGCGTTATCCATCTCGGGGTATGATACGAGGAAATTTTGAAATAAGAAGAATATATGGGGGGGTTAAGTGTTTGAAAAATTTTCTTGTGTGACAAATAGTTAATTACTTTTAACACAAAAATTTATGTTACAAATCTAAATAAGCACTTTACACTATATAAATCCTCTCAATGGATGACAAGATTCTAACAATATTGAAGGGCTTGATGCATTGCATAGAGCATCAAGTTGAAGTCGGCACTAATGTAGAGAAATTATGAATGCGAATGTTAAATGATAAAAAAAGTAGCGCTTGGCATTCCTTGATTACTTTTTAGAGGAATGTTTTTTATTTGCCCATATTCATTCAGATGAAAAATGATATACATATCTTAGCGGTTTAATACTACATAACTAGCAAGCATGTATAGAACTTCAATTAAAAATAGAGAAATGAGGTTAAAAAAATATGAAAAAATATCCTACTTCTACCTACTTTTATTTCATTATTCCATCTCTTATTGGTGTCCTGTTATTCATGACACCAGTCTTAACAGATGCAGGGTGGAAAGTACCGATTGCTATTTTAGCAAATTTACTAGCAGGTATTGTGGCACCGATCATTAGCTATTTTACTTTATTGATGTTTGCTATTTCGGCTATTGGCTCACTTATTGCTAAATTTATTCCTCGGAAAAATACCAAGGAACCTAGTATTTTAGATACATTATTTTATGTAAATTGGTTTTGGACAATCATACGTCTTATCGGTTTAGCCTTTGCATCAATGGTTGTATTTAAGTTCGGACCAGCTGCTATTATCAATGAAAATACTGGTGGATTATTAATGGATCCTAATGGTGGTTTAGTAACATTTTTATTTACAATTTTCTTATTTGCAGGATTGTTATTACCATTTTTAACTAATTTCGGCTTGCTTGAGTTTTTCGGAACAATGATGGTGAGAATCATGCGTCCACTTTTTAAAAGCCCTGGACGCTCATCCGTTGACGCTCTTACTTCGTGGGTTGGTGATGGGACAATTGGTGTTTTAATGACGAGTAAACAATATGAGATGGGGAACTACACGAAAAAAGAGTCTGCTATTATTGCTACAAGCTTCTCTGTTGTGTCCATTACTTTCTGTATCGTCGTGTTAGAAACAGTTCACTTGGAGCGCTATTTTATCCCCTATTATTTAACAGTTGTACTTTGTGGGATTGTGCTGGCTATCATAATGCCTCGAATTTATCCGCTTGCCAACAAGGAAGACACTTATATTGATGGTACCCCAGTAGATTTATCACGAGAACAGTTACCTGCAGGTTATAATTCAGTGACACATGGTTTGGAAAATGCTTTAACAGTCGCACATGCAAATCGTGATCCTCGCCAATTTTTAAAAGATGGGTTTAGAAATGTCTTGGATTTATGGATTGGCGTAGCACCAATTGTTATGGCATTTGGTACGACTGCTTTAATGCTTGCTGAATTCACTAATATCTTTACAGTGTTAGGAATGCCATTCGAACCTATTTTAAAAGTGCTCGGCTTACCAGAAGCGTCTGAGGCAGCACAAACAATGGTTGTTGGCTTTGCCGATATGTTCCTGCCTTCCATTTTGGGTGCAGGTATTGAAGCTGAAACGACACGCTTTGTAATTGCTGTTGTTTCTGTTTCACAGTTAATCTATATGTCCGAAGTAGGTGGGCTTATTTTAGGTACAAAAATTCCACTGAAATTTTTTGATTTAGTTGTTATATTTTTATTACGTACGATTATTTCATTACCAATTGCAGCATTAGTTGCACATATACTCTTCTAATCAAAACAGCAATTGTTTGCATCTTACTAATGTAAACAATTGCTGTTTTGGTTTCATGAATAGTAACGCCGAGTCCTTTTTCCTCCTACTTTGTTATTGGACAGCTAATTTTTTCTTTACTCGTTTCCATAGGAACAACATATATACAACCAGTACCAAAATAATAACATATGCTGTGTACATCGAACTTTCTTCATTGCCCATGAAGTTGAAAAAATTATTGAAGCCATGAAATAGCATCGTCATAATAATCGACTGACCGTCTAGTATTAATAAAGAAAGAACAAGACCTACAAGTAAGGCATAGATAATTTGTACAATGGTATCCTCAACCGATTGACCGCCAATTAACTGTAAGGAATGTGTTACCCCAAAAAGAATGCTTGAAATCCAAACAGCGGCAGTAGTACCTTTAGCTAACAATATTCGAAGCATTATCCCTCTAAAAACCGTTTCTTCAATAAATGCAACGACAAACATTTGCATGATAAACATTAATAGTAAGTTGCTTAATGAATCGAAATTTAATCCCTTCGTACCGATGAAAATAATACATAAAACGAGCATAAGTGGACTATATATGAAAATATTATCTTTGCTGATATGGGTAAAGAAATAATTACGCCACTTTTTTTTCGTTGCTATATATATTAGGAGTCCTAGCGCCAATGGTATGAGCACGACAAACTGTAATAACGGACTAGAAGGTTGCTGAATGGATACATACGCACCATTTAAAATATAGAAAAATATTAATAATAACTCCAGACCTATGAGCTTAAAGACAATCTTTTTAGTCATTACGTCGAGTCCTTTCGAAGCTAATTTTGGTATTTGTATATGTTATGGCTTTAATTCTCAAAGGATTCAGGCCATAGGCTGTTTTTATTATTTTAGATTTAGGCCGGAATCGCCGAAGCCTTATGCATAGCGCATGTAATACCTGCATAGAGCAAAATACTAAAACCTAGTAAACTACTTAATAGGACATAAACTGAAGCCTCTGATAGCAGGTTATATAGTGGGATGTACCATTCGAAAATCACCATGACAATCGGAATCAATGCAAGCAGTCCAATAAAACTATAGCCACCTAGTGTGCCTAAACGGTAAAAGACCACATTCAATAAAAGTCCAGAGATGAGGAAAAATAGTAATAACATTGAGTCTAAAACGATTGTTTGTAAAAAGGAAGGGGAACCATCAAACAATAAAATTGGATGGATAATGATAATATCTTTAACATCTAGCAAGTTATAGAAGAAAGTAATCAATTTATGTGTACAAGCTATAATAAGGGCTCCTGAGATGCTGCAAACGATGAAAAAGAGGCCAACATTACACATATACTGCATACGACTTAAGCCTAGTTTTAAAAAATAGGGCATGGTTCTATTTAATATTTTTGCGCTCATCGTACTATAAAAAATATAGACAGGAATAGAAATCGTGATGGCAAAGGAAATATATTTGCCAAAAAAGGTATCCAACGATTTGTCCAACATGTCTTAAAAATAGCTGCCGTAGATGAAAGGATTGATGTGCTTTATCATAATAAAGGTTTTAGGAATCACCAAAATGAAATGGTTAAAGATATTAAACAGAAATTATCCAAAACTCTTTCAGGTATAAGTGAAATAGAAGTTAAAGAGATTTCTGAGTCGATACAAATATCAATTCTTAATTATCAGCACTTATTATTTCAAGATATATACAAGCAAGGCTTTTTAGATGGGATTGTACTCAGAGAAAAAATATCAGGGGGATCGATAAACGATGAAAGCACTTTTTAAAGGTCAACTCACGATGGATGTATACAAAATTGTAGAGAGTTTAGGGGATGAAGCGGCTACACGAAATTTAGCACATGAAGATATTACGTCTGAATTGTTTAAAGAACTAGGTACGTTAGTAGAAGCAAAAGGCTATCGTGTTCCTTACGTGGGGATAAATTTAGAATATGAGGATGTACCTACTAAACAATATGAATCAATAGTAAATAAAGCTATTAAAGAAGCTAAGAATAGTGAATTATATATTCGTGGAAAAGGGACTATAACAAATATAACCTTTTAAATAGTATTTAATTGTGCAGTTTTTTGGTAAGTAAAATCTTCTAAAAAACTGCTTTTTTTATAACTTGTAAATTCAATTTGGAAATCCTTGTATACAAGAGGTGACGTAATTGAATAATGACAACATAGAAATTGAGAAATTTAAATCCTTATTTTTAGAAGATAAAATCTATATTGCACTAAAAAAGTATGGTTATAAGGAAGAGGTGCTTTTTCCTGAGTTTATTAAAACTTTAAATGCTAAAAGGCTTTATACTTCATTAGAAGTCTCTACAATGCTTAATATGAATGTTAGTAGTTTCCGTTATTATGTTACAAACCTTTGTAAATTTGAGTATCTTGAGAATGTAAGAGAGGGGAGAAACTATAAGTTTAATTATATAAGTATTTATAAATTGTATTTAGTGCAGTAGTTTTTAAAGAGGCAAGGTAAAAATTTGAATAATGTTAAGCAATTGTTACATGAAAGCGTTGATAGTTATCAAAAAGAAATTAAATTAATAAAGAATGCAATAAAAAGACTAGATCGATATATTGGCTTCCTTTTTAAGTTTGAAAAAGGGAATATGCAAACCAATCAAGAAGTCATAGTATTAAATAAGAAAATGAGGATAGTTGAAAAAGTAATATTGTCTTGGAATGAAAATCAAGAAGAAATTTTTAGAATAGAGCAGTCCTTATATATATTGCGTAAGAAAGCTTTTGGGATAAACGACGAGATAAATATATGTTTGAGAAAGTTACTTTATCTTGAAAGTGATTTTAATATTTTGTTGTTAAAAAATGACTATTGTTCGAAAATTCATGAGCATAAAGATTTTATAAAGCAAACAAAGAATGGCTTATTTAAAAGGTTATTAAATATCAGTCCATTGGATGTAAGAGATTGTGAATGTACATCAAATTTAAGTAAACAAATCCAAGATTTAAAAAATGAAATTATTGTTGAACAAGAACGTAAAAGTAATTTAGAAAAAGAACTCTTTCTACTATATAAAGAAATTGAGAGAGAAACTACTAAGAAAATGGAGTTTACTGAAAGAAATAGAGAATTTATAAATACTTTTATATTGAATTTAAAATCTACTTAGAATAAATATGGGGTCAGAATTATTAGAGAGTGACATTTTGATGGGGTTTAAAGATGGTACCTTATTAATGACTAAATAATACAAAACATAAAGAGATGGAATAATCTCCTTTCTTTGTGTTTTGTATTATTCTGTTTTGATTATATGGAAAATGAGTTTTTAGTTTTGACTATAGTATTTCATTAAAAAATCTGTTTCTAGTTGCATTTCTTTATTTAAAGTTCTTTCTACCTCCATTAACCAACCTTTATAGCGGCGCGAATAATCAACCTTGCGAAAAGTAAAGGGATATAAGTCTTCTAACATTTCATTTTTAATAATATCTAACACAAACTCAATCTCTAAATCCCCGGGTAAATCTAAGACAAATACTTTATAATGTGTTCCTCTTTCAGCATTGAAGCCTTCTCTAATAGAGTCTTTACGTAACCCTCTTCCTTCAATTTTACGTCTCCATGCTCCAATTGCTTCTTTTAATCGATATGTTTCAATTTTTAATAAGCGTTCCAACGAATTAATTTTTTTTTCTAGTTCTACAATTTGTTCATTTTCTTCATGTTCATTTCGTATTTTAACCACATCCTTTGATATTTTAAAACATTATATCTGCAAAAAAATGATATTACTAGAGTAATTACAAATTTTATTCAGCTAAATAAATTCGAGTAACATCCTCACGGTTGTGACCAATTAATTTAGAGACTGCTAATCGTGCATCTCCTTCTGTATAACCTTTTTCAATAAATAATTCATATTGTTCTTTTGCATAGGCATGTCTAAAACTATGCATTGTAATTTCAACACCCTTTGGCCGAGTGTTGAGTGGATCTAATACTTTTTGGCGATTATTCCTAATAAAATCTTGCACACGTTGAATTACTTGATGCGCTTTCTGATCTCGCAAAACAAAAAGTTTCTCTCCGCGATTGACCTGTTGCATTGCATCTTGTAAAACGCTAAAGGATTGTGTTTGTAAGGGAATTTGTCGTATTAATCCACCTTTTCCTTTAACAGTTAGAAAGCCTTCAAGTAATGCTTTTTCAGCATCCACACGGCTTAGTCTAACCGCTTCATGTACACGTAAGCCCTGTTCACGACACAGCATAATAATAAGTGCTAGGGAAGAAGAATTAGATTGTTGTGCCAATGTTACTAAGGCTTGATATTCCAGTTCGGTAGGACGACGATCAACTCCGCCAAAGCGCCTTCTTTCTAAATGGAATTCATTATAATTTTCGCTTAAAATTTGATTGCTACTTAGCTGATAACGAGGGTTAGGGATTTGATCATGAAAATATCTGATAGCAGCTAAATCATTTTTAATTGTAGAAGCGGATTTGCCCTCGCTTTGTCGTTCACTTACATAATCTACGAGATGCTTATTTTGAATGTTAGCAAGAGTTTTTAAATTATAGTTGTCCGCTACGAAGCGGAAAAATAAGTCCATATGATTGTAGTATTGAGGTAGTGTTTTATTCACACTAACACCTTTTGCATGTCTAGCAATTTTATTTAATTGCAACATCAAATTTAAATAGGCTCCTTTATTGCACACATCTTCATTAGTAGATATGGCAATGCGAATCTCTCTTTCTGTTTTAATCCATCCTCGATTTCCGATAACAAACATTCCTTCCTTCATAGCTGTATAAAAAAGGGCAGACTCCACCCATATGTGAAATTAGCTTATCTTTATGAAATTTATATAGTGAGATATAGAAAAAGCCTGCAATAGCAAGCGTTCTTTTCTCATAATACATACTGTCTATATGGTCTTATACAATTTCATAACGATATTAAAAGTGTTAAGTAATACATTTGCACAACTTTAAGCAATCATGCTTAACGCTAATTTAGCGGGTGCAGCTCACTTATGCTTACTCTAAAGTAAGCTTCACTTTAAAAAAATGAGAAGTGAGGTCAATGTCCACAGACAAAATCCAATGACTAAATGTAACAAGTGACCTACTTTTAAAAGTAGTCGCTAATGCACTTGGCGATATTTCCTTCACTCTTGCCCATAGAGTGTTAGCTTCTTATATTTTTAGGTGTACTATCACCATATAAAATTTATCCCCAAGCTAATTTTGAGATAAGGTTTTTAGAATAACTGGTATCGAGCAACAGCTTTGTGATCCAGACCAAATCAGAATTAGGCAACAGCACAATCTGATATAGGATTTCTTCCTCTATATAAAACGCTGTGTTGGTTCAGATAGAGCAAAAATCAGCGTTCTTTTTTGCTCTATATTACAAAGATTGATGGGATTAAAATACAAACTAAAAAAATAGGATTGTTCTGTATATGGAAATCAGCTCAAAAGTGAGCATGAGGAGATTTTTGAGGGACATTCAATAAAAATTGAGTTTTTGTTAGTTTTAAAAATAAAAAGATAAAAATTCAAGTGATTTTTGAGTCCAAGAGACCGTATAAATTGTTGAGATATATAAATAAATGAAAAAGAAGTATTTTTTAATATGATAACAGTTGGTTGATATTATTCGAATAGATGTACGATAATATTTGGTGGAAAAATTCTGATTTGATTGTTTATTAGAGTGGAGCCGCAAAAATAACCGATAAAATTGAATTTTTATTGTCATCTAATTTTTTGAAATACCAAACCCAAGAAATTTGAAACTCTTATAATATACTGAGTGGGCCTTTAGCAATAGTTTAAAATTATGAAAATATTGCTTTTCATAACTTGATGATGATACATTTAAAATATCTAAAAAATCTAAGGGGTGTTATGAAATATTGGACGAAATAGTGAATATTGATGTTGTGTTTGCAGATAAACCAGTGGAAGATACGATTAAAGCTCAGGTTAATAAAAGGCTTAAAGTATATGCTGGTGATTTTAAACGTTTTGAAGAACATTGTTTTAATAATGGTCATTTCATAACTTTTGAATCACTTGAAGTATATTTATATAAAACAATCCAGAGTGGACTGAAGTTGACTACATTTAATAGAAGAAGCGCGGCAATCAAATATCATTTAGAAAATTCATTTGGTCTGTTGCAAACAGAAGAGCAGCGAAAACGTATCAAACAGTTAAGAAGTATTTATAATAATCATGAACGTAGTGAACAAAAAAGAATACGAGGGCAATCAGCTCTACCAAAAGAAGAAGTAATAAAGCAAATCAATCAACTTGATACAAGAGCCAAAGCAATTTCTTTATTGAATTTAATTACAGCTTGTAGACCGAGTGAAATGATTAGACTAAAGGTGAAAAACATTGATTTAATTGGACGATCTGTGAACGTATATATGCAGAAGCAAAGTGAAGGGCAAGTAAAGCGACTGACATTAGAGTGTGTTAATACGGTAGGAGCGTACATAAAAAAATATGGTTTAACAGGGGAAGATTATTTTGTAGGGAAAGTAGATAAGCATGGTAATTACTATAGCTCATGTATTAGTGATACTGCGTATCGTAAAACAATTCACAAGTGGCTTGGTTTTGCGCCGTACACACTAAGAAAAACCCAAGTAACAGCTATGCATGAAGCTGGTGCTGATGTTGCTACAATTGCCAAACAAAGTGGACATAAGAGTTTGGAGACAATCACGAAACATTATTTAGATGTTAATGGTATGACAGTAGATGAGTACTTATAAAAGAGGTGCAAGGATGGAAAATACCAATGACATACAAAAGTCATTAGCTAATAAATATTTTTCTAGAAAAACAATAGATGAGATAATTTCTTCAAAAGCAACAGTAAAGAACGATTGGGAAGATCTTTATATTTATCTAAATAAAAACTATAGAAATGAATATTATTATAAAAATACCTTATTTAATAAATTTGTTATAGGAAAATATAGTCCTAGAACATCTTATGCAACTGGGGAGGTAATAATAAATAGGTCACGAGCAGATTTTTTACTTGTTAATAATAATGATGCTTTTATTTTTGAAATAAAAACGGAATTAGATACTCTAGACAAATTAATTTATCAAGTAGAAGATTATTATAAAGTTTGTTCAACAGTATATATTTTAGTTTCTGAAGATAAATACTATCCTGCATATAAGTTGCTTAAGGATTATAAGGTAGGTATTTGCGTATTAACCAAGACGAATACGATAAGTATTCGCAAATTACCAGAAGAAGATAATTCACGATTAAGTCACGAAGCTTTATTTAAATTGTTGAGAAAAGATGAATATGAGTATTTAATCGAACAAGAATTTAAGAAAATTCCTAATCTAAAGGAAGTTCATAAATTCAAAGAGTATATGAAAAAATTTAAGTTATTAGATATAAAAAAATGTCAAATTATAGTTTTTAAACAATTAAATAGAAGGAAAAAGGGGGTGGATGTAGAATATATAAAAAGAGTGCCGTTTGAGTTAAGGTGGTTGGTTTATCAAGCGAATTTAAATAGAAAGAATTATGAACGGCTCTTGGAAAATATTCTAGGAGGGAAATAGTGTGTACTTTCCATTTTTACGCGGTAAGCAGAACGAATTGATTGCAATTCGTGATTTAGTTCAACAAGGAGTTATATCTGAAGAAATTGTACCTGTAGTCGAACCTATCAAATACTCATCTACATTAATTAGTACAATTGAAAAGTTTATTGAATTTCAAAGAGAATTAGTAGTAATAGTCAATCCTATTGTAGGTGCTTTCATTGATGATTTAAATGAAGATGAGGAGTATGTTATTAGGATAAGGGAGTTGCTACGTAGTCCTTCAATTACAATAGGTTACTATTTATATGGAAACTCAGTTGAAGATTTAGAAGCGATTACAGAAGCATTTGGAATTAGTTTAGAGCAAGTAGCGATTATTCATAGAGATATATCTAATTTAAGTGTTTATGATACGCTATATAATGAAGTAATACCAAGATATAATTTTATTCCAAGTTCTACTGAGTTTAGAGTTCGTTTCGCTAATCAAAATGCAGTACTATTAACGGATCCATTTGTTAAGAGAGATCGAAATGTAGATTATGCAGATATAGATGAGCCTTTTTCATCTGAACATCTCTTTTATCAGCAACAAGGGTTTATAGGTTTTTCTGATTATTCAGTAGTTGGATCGGACTATATAGATGGCGGATTTGGAGCTTTGGCAGTAGCTATTCATATTGTCTATTTAGATAACCAAAACAATTTAAGGATACGACATTTTATTTCTGATTCTAATGAAGATAGAACAGACCCAAGAGGTAAGTTCTCAGAAGCATTAGTAAAAGTAGTTACGTGGTATAACGATAAAGACGATCAGCGATTAAATACATCTGGTTTAGCAACGTTATTAAACTATGATGAAACAGGTACATCTACTAGTCTTGGAGTAGTTAAACGTTTAAGTATCATGCATCATCTAGAAATTATTAATGGTATTTTGGTACCTATCCCTCGTTAATTAAAGTAATATTTACATATATTTTTCTCCATTAAAGAAGGTTATGTAAAAATGAAAAATGAGGTAGAGATTGGTTTTGTATGGAACAAAAGATAATATACAGATTTAAGTAGAATAAAAATTATAAGAAATTATAGTATTACTATCGAAATATGGAAGAAGGACTAATGATGCTTAATAATACAGAGATTATAGTTGAAACATGGGAAGATGTACAAAAGTTGCTTTTTAATTTTGAACCAGAGAATGAACTTTATCGATTTAGATCATCATATGCCTATCGAGGAGTAGACAGTGCTGAATACAAACTAGAAACAAGCTTAATGAGGCTGAATAATACCACTGCAGAAAAGCATCTGTTAAGAAACTTTAAAAAATATGCAAAATCAATTTTAAAAGATGATCAAAATATATGGGAGTTATTAGCTGTTGCACAACATTATGGATTACCCACACGCTTGTTAGATTGGTCATTTTCACCATATGTTGCTTTGCACTTTGCTACATCAAATACTGATAAATTTAAAGAAAATGGAGCTATCTGGTGTCTGAATATTCCTAAAGTTCATGAACTTTTACCTAAACCATACAACGAAAAATTAAAATCAGAAGAATCTTACGTATTTACAGTAGATATGTTGAACGATATTACTCAAGCAAATACCTTATTGGAGTTTGATAATTCAAAGGAAGGAGAGGACTTTGTAATATGTTTGGAACCACCTTCAATTGATGAAAGAATTATTAATCAGTATGCAATGTTTACAGTAATATCAAATTCAAACAAAAAATTAGATGATCTATTAAAAAATCATACAGATATATACCAAAAGATAATTATTCCTGCCCATTTAAAACTTGAGATACGTGATAAACTGGATCAAGCTAACATAAATGAGAGAATGATATACCCCGGTTTACAAGGTATAAGTACATGGCTAAAAAGATACTATGAAAATTTGGATAATAAAATTGTAGCAAAACCTGAGGTTCGGGTGTAGTAGAGATTTATAGGTGAACCCACAACTACTTAATTTGTTTGTCCCTTATGCGCACTCACCATATTAATGAAGCAATACCGCGGCATAACTCGCAAATAAATATATTATAGGTCTTACTGTTTTTACTTAATGTCAAAGCTAAGAAACAGCAAACTTAATATTGATTGAAACGTAAAAAGCAGAGACTTTAGAATTTTTATAATGCATTTCTAATATACCATCTGCTTTTGTTTTTTAAAGTTGAAGTGAGCAAAAATAATAGATGGTACCTCCTTTATTGTCTTTTTGAATAAGCTGTTGAAGCATATTTTTAGCTCGTTTACCAATAGACTAATTGAGGATTTAAAATTAATTATTAGTTTAAATAAAGCGGAATTATATATCAAGAATACATCCAATTGTTCTTATATCTCCGTAAGCAAAAATTTATATTTTTTCTCATTTTGGGTCAAATTGTGGGTCAGGATTTAAAACAGGTGCTGAAAAACCATTGAAAACACTGGTAATTCAGCACTTTTTATATTTTCCGTTTCAAGACCCGACGTCTCCATACATTGGAAACAAAATAGTTTCAAAAAGTTGTGACGTAAAGCATAAAATTTCCGTTTGGAAGCTTTATGCTTTATTTTATTTTAGGAAACTTTATGCTTGATTTTAAAAAGAGAAAATACTTTTCCCCTTTGGATCTGGTGATCTAAAGGGGTATTTTTATAGTGGGTAGAACCTCTGAACAATAAAAGTATTGGTTATTGTTAATAATCGAGTTATTCCATAATCGGGCCATTATCTGGAATAAGGTAAATTGAACTAACAGCATTAATAAAAAAAACAAAATCAGCTTAAATCAACAATATTCTCTGTTAATATATAACAAAAGGGAGGGACTACCAAGGTGACTAGAAATGAAAAAGAAATTTTATTACTGAATAGTGACAAAAACTTTAATTCATTACTTGAAATAATTGAATCAGTACCTAGTAGAAAAAGGGGTATTTCCATTGAAACTCAAGAAAGGGATAAGAGTTTTCGCGATGTATTAATGCACCTGTATGAATGGCATGCAATGCTGGAGAGATGGTATAGAGAAGGAATGAATGGAGATATCCCATTTATACCAGCACCTGGTTATAAATGGCTTACTATAGGGCTACTCAATATGCGAATTTGGGAAAACTATCAAGATGTAACATTAAATCAAGCTATAAAAAAATTGAAGCTAAGTCATGAACGAGTGATGGAATTAATTAAATCACATACCAATGAACAAATCATGACAAAAAAACATTATAAATGGACAAAAACAAGTAATTTATATAGCTATTTTGCAGCAAACACTTCCAACCATTACATTTGGGCTATAAAAAAATGTGAAGTTATTGCAAAGTCTATAAAAGAAGTGGAAGAGGAACAGTTTGTAAAATAATGTACTCAAACTAACAGTGCTTTTCTTCAATTACAATCTTCCACAAACGGGCGCATTTCTTTAGTAAGGAGGAATGTAGTTGAACATTTTGATTTGTGATGATGATAAAGAAATTGTAAGGGCGATTAGCATTTATTTAGAAAATGAGGGATATCAAGTATTCAAAGCTTACAATGGTATGGAAGCAATCGATCTTATTCGAGATCACGTGATTCACCTCATTATTATGGATATTATGATGCCAAAAATGGATGGAATTACGGCGACGATGAAGATTCGGCAAGATCATATGATTCCGCTAATTATGCTTTCTGCTAAGTCGGAGGATTATGACAAAATACTCGGATTAAATATCGGCGCAGATGATTATATGGCCAAGCCGTTTAATCCATTAGAACTTGTGGCCCGAGTGAAATCGCAGCTAAGAAGGTATACGACATTTGGGAGTCTTGAGGTGAGTAACAATGTATTGCAAACGGGCGGGCTCATGATTGATGATGAAAAGAAAGTCATTACCATTGATAAACAAGAGGTTCATTTGACACCAGTGCAGTATAAAATTTTAAAGCTTCTCACAGCAAATGCTGGGAGAGTATTCACAATTGAAGAGATTTATGAAAAGGTCTGGAATGAAAAGGCCATTAATCCAGAAAATACGGTTTCGGTTCATGTTCGAAAGATTCGAGAAAAAATTGAAATTAATCCGAAAGAGCCGAAATATTTAAAAGTTGTATGGGGAGTTGGGTATAAAGTTGAGAAATATTAGTCATGCACTCATTACGAAAGTAGTTGTGTTTGTGATTGCCGTCGTTTGTTTAACAGGTACAGCGAAGGCAATTTTCAACATGGAATTGAATGAGGTTCATCTAAGTAGTATAAATCAAGATAATTATTTTGAAAGCCGCGCATTCGCTGATGAAAGTTACAGCCTTATTTCCTCCTTGGCGCAATTAATCGGCAATTACAAAAGTGAAGAACATATTTTAAGCGGCAAGACATTAACAGAAGACGATATTTTCCGTTATTCATACAATTATAATCCGAATTTGAGTAGAGAGGAAAATAAGCGCATCTATCAAGAACAATATGCAGATGAAATAAATAGTGAAAAAGACGAAATCATGAGAGAACAAGTAAGAGAATTTCATCGGTTACGCAGCACACTAGAAGCATATGAAGGCATCGTGTTTTATGCGAGTGACGGTGAACATGTATTCTCCAATAGTGAACTAAATACGAAAGAGCAATTTGAATCATTTGGTGCATATATGCTATTTGAGGATTTTCAACAAACGCTTTATCCAAATGAAGTGAAAGAAAGCAGATACTTGGATTACTTTACACACCATGTTGAAGAGTTGAATCCACAAACAGACGTCTTTTATGTAGCGTTTAAAAAACCTTACTTAGAACAAAAAATGAAGGAATGGGAAAATAACAAAGCGATTGCCAAAAATTTTCTTAATGAATTCATTGTATTTCTAGCAGGGTTTATTGTATCTTTTGTTTATTTAATCATTGTTATTGGAAGAACGTCATTTAAAGATAAAGAAGTTCATTTCCATGCCATTGACAAACTATATAATGATCTCAATATTGTGATAGTCGTTAGTTTAACAGCGCTGTGGATATCAATGATTGTTGAAGTGTTGCAAGAAATGTACATGCTTCTCACAGTACCTATTATTATCATTGTCTTATTGATGATTTTATCGCTCGTAAAGCATATCAAAAATAGATCATTGCTTCAGCATACACTCATCTATCAAATTCTCAAGAAGGTTTGTCTTGCGGTGAAAAATGTATTTGATAATGGCAGTGTAGGTGTGAAAACCGTACTGCTTGTCATTGGCTATCCAATCGTAGTTGCGGCAACGTTTTTCGTGTTCCCGATTACCATAGGTCTAGCTGCCTGGTTTGCGATGAAAAAGGTGAAGTCGTTTAACCGCATTAAAGAGGGCGTAGAGCAAATTAAGAATGGCGATCTTCATCATCGAATTGAAGTAGACGGAAAAGGCGAGTTTAGCCAACTTGCAGCGAACATTAACAGTATTACTGATGGGTTAAAAGAGTCGGTGGATAGTGAGATCAAGAGCGAGCGTTTAAAAACAGAGCTCATTACGAATGTTTCGCATGATATCAGAACGCCTTTAACGTCAATCATTACGTATGTCGATTTATTAAAAATAGAAAACGACCCTGAACTAATTGCTGAATATATAGACGTGTTAGATCAAAAATCGAAAAGACTCAAGTTTTTAACAGATGATTTATTTGAAGCAGCGAAAGCGTCAAGTGGCAGTATGCCTGTTCAGTTAGAACGGATTGATATCGTATCATTACTAACGCAAGGGATAGGAGAAATGGGTGAAAAAATTGAAGCGTCGGCATTAGATTTTAAGTTAGCCTACCCAACAGAAAAGGTGTATGTTCAGGCTGATGGTAAACTCCTATGGCGCTCCGTCGAAAACCTATTCTCGAATATTTTTAAATACGCACAGCCTGCATCAAGGGTATATATTAATGTTGAAGATTTAGGCAATGAAATACTCGTGACATTTAAAAACATTTCAGCATATGAATTAAATATTTCAGTCGATGAGCTAATGGAACGCTTTAAACGCGGAGATGAATCTCGAACAAGTCAAGGTAGTGGATTAGGGTTGTCGATTGCTGAAAGCCTTATACACCTCCAGCATGGAAAGTTCTTAGTGCAAGTAGATGGCGATTTATTTAAGGCGATGATTTATCTACCGAAATTTCCAAATGAATAATATAGCAAAGGAATAGGATATATGAGTGTCCTATTCTTTTTCTGTGTATAGGTGTAGCTAATAAAAGTGATAGATGTAATTTCAACGTTCTTCAGGTTTAGAAAAACATGCTTAGGCTAGAAAATTAAAAATACTGAAGGTAAGTATCGACGTACAGATAGAAAATTATAATCAAATTTTAAAGGTACCTTATTCATGTGAAATGGACAGGGTGCTATTTGTTTTTATAAAAAATCTCACTTAATGTTCCATTATAAATTGAATTACTTAATTAAATTAACGGGGGCGATTGTTCAATTAGAGCAATCGCTTCTTGGGCTAACGGAGCAGCTTAGTAGAAGAGTGTTATTTAACTTGTGATCAACAATGGGCCAGATTGTTGAGAATTCCTCTCATAGAGAGTTAGTTATTTATGTTAAAATATTGCGAATGAAATCAGGTTTTTAACGATTTTATCAAATATCAAGCAAAATAATTCAGAAACGAAGAAAGGACAGGACTATTATGGAAAACGTATCAAATGTAGATAAATTGGAATCAATAAAATCTTTACAATCGACAATCAATAAACTTGAAAATGCCTTGTCCCAGATGACTCAGAAAGGCGTAAATACTACTTTAGTAAAGAAACGACTCAAAGCTGTTTGCATCGGCTTAGCAATGCTAGAAAACGTTTGGAATCAAAGACCCCATTATTACACCCAGGAAGATTTAGCAGAAGCACGTAATGTCCTTACTGGATTATTTCCATCAATTGAGAATATTTATGCTAAGTCAAAGGCTGGTAGTCCCCAAAGAACGCTTTTAGAAAGAAGAATTAAAGCGTTGGAACTAGCTATTCAAGCGGTTGACGACCTTTCCAATAAATAACTTCTAACTAAATAGAGTAACGCTTGCAATAGCAGAAGATTAGCTGCCATTTAGAAAGCTTATTTTGCTATGGAATAAATGGAGCAGCATTCTTGTAATGAATGAACGGAATTATGTATGCAAAATCGACTGAGTTTGTGAAGTATTGCACTTAAACTCCCATGAAAGAACGTAAAAATCTTTTATTTTCTGTGGTGTCGCGTTGATTTTACGCGATATGAATGGCTAACGGGGGCGCTTGTTCAACTAGAGCAATCGCTTATTGAGCTAACGGAGTAGTTTTGTTAAGAAGATATATACTGAAAAAAAGTCCCTTCAGATAGTTTGAGGGGACTTTCCTATATAATAAGTGTATAAATCTAAATCCAAAATGATTATTTGTATTTTTTGGCTAGAGATTCGCTGCCAATCGCTCCAATGATAGACATAAAAAACGGTCCAATTTGAAATAGCAGAGAATCTTGTAAGAACACAATATTTAAATCAAATAACTTATTGCCTATTACAATGAATATCTTAGCAAGTATGATAAAAAATCCAATTATTAGAAGAATATCAAAAAACAATTTCCACCTTGGATAGGCTAATTTTTGGCTATCTTTTATGATTTGCTCTTTCAAAGAATTATCCTCCTTTACTAATTCGTCAAGAGTAATATCAAAAATGTCACTTATCTTAATTAGCAATTCAATACTAGGGTAACTTTCTCCACGTTCCCATTTGGAAATAGATTGTCTACTAATATTAAGTTTTTCTCCAAGCTGTTGTTGTGACATATTATGCTTTTGGCGTTCTTCTTTTATTTTGGTAGAAAAATACATATGATCAACTCCTATTCTTAGTATATTTATTTGCACTAAAAAACTAAAGAACCACATAGTTGCAAGGGTGTAAACTGTTAGTTGCCCTTTGAATACGATAGATTAAACGATAAAGTAAATGAAAAAAGTATTAAAAAACAATAGCTATAAAAATACTCTTATCAGTGTCTTATATGGGGTTTTCTTAATTATGAGTCCTTTTTATTATTTCATGGCATGTTAGAATTGACAAAATCCATCTATGCTTATTGTAGAAACCTGCTCCGTTCTAAGAAGAAAAAAGGCTCTACTCCTTATTGAAGTAAAGCCTCCGTTAGCTTAAGTACATTATTCACAAACTCTAGATTTCCTTTCAGTTATTACAGAAATACTGCTCTTAGTTTTCTTTAAATATGGAATAACTTTCATTCTTATTCGCTTTTTTTCATATTATATTTTTGAGGTGAAAAAATGCCAAGAGTAAAATACCGAGAAGCAGATATTGACTTAATGGCAAGGATGATGAGAGCAGAAGCTGAAGGTGAAGGAAAACAAGGAATGTTATATGTTGGAAATGTAATTGTTAATCGTGTTGTAGCAGATTGTTTAGACTTTCAAGATGTAAGAACCGTTGAACAAGTCATTTTTCAGGTACAAGGAGGAAATTACTCTTTTGAAGCTGTTCAAAAGGGTAATTTATTTTATCAAAGAGCGAGATCTACTGAAAAAAGATTAGCAAAACAGAATTTGGATTATTGGAGAGAACACCCAGGGAAATATGCTCTGTGGTATTTTAATCCATATGCTCCATGCCCTCCAACGTGGTACGATCAACCTTTTGCTGGTCAATTTAGAAATCATTGTTATTATGAACCAGTAGCGGGAACATGTGAAAGTGTTTATTACGGTTAGGTTGTCCAAGGGCTGTTATTAATTTGGCGTTTTATATAACTTTTTTAATGATACAAATAGAACATTTTCAGTTGTAGGTACTGTTTGGACGACTACGTATTCATTCGAGTCAACTCTTGTAGGTAATGTAACAGTTATCGTTTGAAAAAGCTTCAAACCTATACCTAAAGATCTTTAAAAAGAACTATGCAGCCATCTGGTGTCGATATTCAATCGGAGCCAGGTGGCTGAGTTATGTTTGAAAACGTGGATAGCTGTAAAAATAAATGTATTCTTCGACAGCTTGTATCATTTCCTCAGCTGATTCTAAATGAGAGAGATAGAAATAGTCAGTATCAGTAGCCTCAGAATTTTTAGAAGTTTATCATTTACTTGATAGTTCATAGATTGTTTCCTCCACGATTCTTTCATAAATTATTCTCTAAAAGTGTGAAAATCGCTGCTAGGCCAGTGAAAATCGCTGGTAAAACAGAGAAAACCGCTGATAAAACCATGAAAACCGCCGCTCGCTATAAATATAGTCGAATAGGGTTGTACTGACGCTTGTAAAATCACCGTGAAGCTCCATTTTTGCATATGTACTATGTGACACCCGGCATATACTGTGGTGAGGGAGGGGGGAGGTGAGCATTTATGAGAATTAACTGGAAAATAAGGTTAATGCATAAACCATTTTTATTGGCGTTGTTGTCTTTACTGCTATTACTTGCACAGCAAGTGGCAGCTCTTTTTGGCTATGAATTAACAGGTGTGATGAGCGAACAGTTAACATCCATCATTAATACAGGGTTATCGATTTTCGTTTTAATGGGTGTTATTGTTGATCCTACTACACAAGGTACCCGGGATAGTGAACGTGCACTCATGTATCGAAAACCGAGGTAGTGACTAAAGAGTATGAAAATAATTAAATGGAACCAAAAGTGTAATTTTACAATAAAGGTGTATGTGTTATAATGTAAGAAAATTGAAACAGCAGGGAGGATGATTGAATGTCGCTAGAATTGGAGCAGCGAATCGCCAAACTAGAAAAAGAGGTTGTGGATTTGCGGCAAGAGATGGATACATTGAAGCGGTTACAGTCCCTTGAAAAGACAAGTACGCTAAGTGCTGAAAAATCCATTGTAAAGCAAACTGCATCAACACTAACAACTGCACCAACACAAAAAGCTAAACCAATGCCAGTTCAAGAAAAAAATGCGCAACCCCAGCGTTCTTTAGAGGAACGTATTGTGTGGGCGCTCCCGAAAGTATTTATGGTTATTTTAGTGTTGGGCGTACTGTGGGGGCTAAAACTCGTGAGTGATTACGGCTACTTGTCGAACGAGGTAAAAATCATCCTCGCCTATATGTTATCCATTTGCTTAGTGGTTATCGCTTATGTAATGGAGAATAAAAAACTCGGATCATCAGCAATCATGATTTCCTTATACGGTGGAGCATTTATTATTGGAATTTTAACTACAGCGGCTGGTGCTATTTTATACGAAGTACTGGGTTTAACATTAGCACTTATCATTGCCTTTGTATTCATCGGCTACGGTATAACCATCAGTTATTTAAAGAAAAATGAGGTACTGACATCATTTGTTGCCTTTACGTCACTATTACTGCCTTATTTGTTAGAATATATGGATTTTAGCCCGATCATTATCTTCATCTTTGTTATCGTTCTGTTTACAGTGTTGCAAGTCGTCATTTTACAGCATAAACAGAAAGTTGCTTTGTATGTAGCGACCTTTTTCTCTGTGCTAGCTGTTAGCATTGTAGCGTTTATGAACAGTGACAATCAAATTGTTTTTGCGCTAGGTATGCTCATTATACTCGCAATCTATTTCATGAGTTGGTGCAAGTTATACAATCCTGAATCTACATGGAAACATATCCATGTTGGATTACAATTTAGCCTCGGGACATTTAGTTTATTACTCATGAATTTAATTGTTAGTTCAGTTGTTTATAATGAAGTACTATTTCTTGTATTATTCAGCTTGTTTGTAACTGTAGCGAGTTATGGCTATAAGCAAAAATGGCAGGAGGCATTTGATAGTGCCATAACGCTCGCGTTTATCACTTTATGTAATGCGCTACTTGTTATGAATATGCCAGAGAAAGTGGATGAGTTGCTTCTTCCGTTCATGGCCTTTGCAGGTGTCATGGTCAGCTTACGACTCCGTGCCAGTATGATGAAGGTCGTCAGTTCGCTATTATTTACTATTGTGCTATTGCTAAGCTATACCGTTCATGAACCGACGCCATTTTTTAGCATAGCGCATATAAGCTTGTTGATGCCGGGGATCTATCTGCTAATCATTTATCTGTATGGGCTGCGTCCAAAGAAGACACTGACTGCATTTGAAAAACTTATGAAGGATATGTATGCACTCGACTTTCTAGCTGTTATCACGACAGGCTACTTCCTTGCATATATCAGCAAGCTTGATACAGCCTATTTTGCAGGTGTTAACAATATTCCACATCTAACATGTTTACTCCTTGCCATAGTATTTACCGTATTACTTTTAGTGCCAGTAAAATACAAGGGACGCGCATTAACACCCGTACTTGGGGCATTTTTCCTTTTCTTTACACTAATGCTTACAATCGTTCCATACAATATGCAAGGTGTTGAATGGCTAAATATAGCGACAAGGCTCATTTATATTGCCGTCATTGTGGCAATGGTTGTTGATTTGCTGATGAAGGGCCGTATCTATCAAATATATCAAGAGCACATGGAGAAATTTTTAGATGTAATTGTGAGTACTGGCGTTGTGCTCATCATGCTAGGGGCTTGGGGCTTTGTTTATCAGCTAAGTTACAACAATCTGCTCGATTGGAAGCTGGGTATTGCGTTATCGACAATTACACTATTCCTCACAGCCAGCACGTCACTTTGGCTCAGCACTGTACATCATTTACGAATACTGCGACTTACTGGTTTTACAGTATTAGCAATTGCTTTTGTCAAACTCATATTCTTTGATTTGTCCGCACTAGATTTACTGATAAGAGCCGTATTGTTTATAGCGATTGGTGGCATAGGGATGCTGTTGTCGGGGCGACTGTTACGGAAATAGCAGAAAAGAGATTCCGCTAGTAGATGGGAATCTCTTTTCGATTAAATTGTGTTACCATTATTTTTCTAACAATTCATTTTCTTTAATTAATGATATTGGGTCTCCAAACTCTGGATAACCTGATGAAGGAGGCGTAACAGTACTTTCGGTAAATGTTACAGATGTACCACCATTAGCTATTAAATTATCTGCAAGAATAGCTCCCTTGATGTGTGCCCCACCTTCTAATGTCACAGTTGCATTGGGTGCAATAATATATTGACCATT
Source organism: Lysinibacillus sphaericus OT4b.31 (assembly GCF_000392615.1). GTDB lineage: Bacteria > Bacillota > Bacilli > Bacillales_A > Planococcaceae > Lysinibacillus > Lysinibacillus sphaericus_B. The sequence continues at coordinate 1,772,678 of NZ_KB933398.1, forward strand.
GGCATTCGTACCACCGTTAAATGTCACATTATCTGAACCAGTATAAATATTGCCGGTTATACCTATACCACCTGTGAACGTAAGGTCTGCTTGTTTAGAGTAAAGGGAAGCTGCCGTTTGAGTTTCGCCTCCAATTGTAATGGCAGAAGAACCATTGTAAAAGAGGTTAACTTGATTGGCGTTTCCATTCTTATTTAAGGAGCCCTTTAAATTAAATTTATTATTTACAAAGATGTTTAGTCTTCCTGAGCCAATAATATTCACATGACCTTGTAAAATACTTAAATCTTCAATATAGAGATTTTTATCTGTATTGCCCACGTTGATGGTCAAAGTATTGTTTTGATCGACTTTAAATTGTTTAAAATGTGTATCATCAGTTAAATGTAATATAAAGTTATTGGTCATCCAGTTATCTGCTAAAAAATCCCCATTATTTATGATTTGAATTTTATTGTAGGGATCTTTGACAACCTCTTGATTGGCAGGTACAGGTAACGTTGATAATTGTTGCATCTTGTCGTCAGGAAACGAGGGAAGGATACTTGCCCCTGGATAGTTACTGCTTTGTGTCAGCTTATCTTTTAGATTTCCCATCCAACTAGGATATATAAAGTTATCGCTAGATGCGCCAACAGTACCTGTAATTGAAGAACCTCCATCTATTGAAATGATGCCAGTATCTGTCGCAACATTCCCCTTAATCGTCGCACTTCCAGTTAAAGTTATGTTTCCTTGTGTTTGTACTGTGAATTCAGGCGTAATTGTGTTGATATTCCCGTTCCCATCGCCTGTATTATTGTTAGTAGTTTCAGCCTTTAATACAAAATCAATTGTTTGAATAACTTCTCTATTTTGAGAGGGGGTATCAGAAAAATAACCAGTTGATGTAATGGAAAAACGCAAATGGTTATCGGGATCTTGATCTATAGTAATTTCAGCGATTGGTTGTTTGCCTAATTGTGTTTCAAAAGTATCAATTATCGTAGGTTCAGCTTGTATAAGCGGTTCCATAAGCGCTAGGATGTGCGATTCATATAATGCCGTAAATTTGCTTGTTGTTTTTTGATTGACAGGTAAGCTATTGTAATCTTTTTTAGCTAATTGATAGGCATCATTTGCCTTTTCGTATAATTTTGCTTTTTCGTAATTAATACCTGCTTCTGCGATATAAAAGATTGATTGATTTTCTCGTTCGTGTGTAGAGGTTTTTAATGAATTTGAAGATATTATAAGAAGTCCTAAACCTAATATGGTAACTAATATAATCGCTAAAAAAACTAATAAGAAGGAAAAACCATCTTCATTTAAGCGGAATTTTTGCCATTTGTTCATCAATCACCACTCCTAAATGATAGTTGTGTCGTAATTTTGTGTCCATTAGTACTTTCAATATTAAATTTAATAGATTTTGAATTCGTAACAGGAATTATTGAAAATGTATCAATGTTTATAGCGATAATTTCTCCATTACGGGTAACTGTGTTTGCTTCCATATCAAATAAATAAGTGTACTGTGTTGTATTGTCATTATTTTTAAAGGTTGAATCTGTCGTATCAAAAGTTGTTGTTCTCCTCATATCCTTCGTAATTATTTTTAAAACGTAGGACAATTCCGTGAGTTGTTGATTATTGGCAAGCTGTTTTTTATTGGTTTCGGAACTAGAAACAAGGATGTTCATCAGTAAAGTAGACACGATGCCTAAAATCACAATAACAGCAAGTAATTCAACAAGTGTTAAGCCACGATTATTCTTCAGTATCTTCATTGTTCTAAACTCACTTCCGACTATAAATATTTTCCATCTTACTTTTTAGCACTTCATCTTCGTATACTTCGATAATAATGTTATCTAATAATTCAAATTGACAACGACGTTTTATAGTTAGTTTGTAGAGCACATTGTTTTGCTGTTTTTCAAAAAACCACACAGTAGAATAGTCATTTTCAGATGGGTTATAGCAAAGAGAGGTTTGCTGTGAGCCTGTACTTATGTAATTTAATTTTGTAGCTAGCTGTTCTTCTGTGCTTCCTTTTATTTCTCTGTAAACGTTCTCCATTTCATTTTGTGCTAAATAAGTGGAATCGACAATCGTACTAGAGGTTTTAGAAGTTTTATTTGACTGAACAAAAAGTCCGAAAAATGAAAGCAAGATAATTGTGATTAATATAAGTGAAGCGACCACTTCAAGTAGAGAAAAGCCATTTTCATTTTTTAATATATTTTTCAAATACATCAGCCTTTCCATATGTATTGAGTTGACATAAATTCTCCCGATTAACTGATTGCGTTAGTAATGGTTTTTCAATATCGATTGATTTTTAATATATTGATAGTGAAAAAGTGTAATTCTTATAGACTAGTAAAAAAGGAGTGTATATCGATAATATATCATTTATTCAGTTGTAAAGTAGTCTATTTTTCGAATTTTTTCGGTTGATTTTAAAAATAATATTGATAAATAGGTTTATAGTAGTGTCATAACCATTATTTTGTAGTATCCTTTAAAAAAGATGAGTATTTAGTATTAATTAAATACAATGCAGTAAATTTGATAAAAAACTAGATTGGAGGCAGGCTATGAAACGATACATACAAATAGCATGCTTGTTGATAGGTGCAATGCTAATAGTAGCGGTTTGTCTGCCGAATTTTGTGTTAAATGGCACGGTTTTCGCCAAGGAAGATAGCAAGGGATCCTCGATTGGTGGTATTGAAATCGAGGGCTTAAAAGCTTCTACATTAGAATCGACCTTACAGACAGCAATTACACAATGGCAATCGACAGCTGTCGTAGTAAGTGGCGGAAATACTTTTACAATGATAGACACCAATCAACTTTCTTTTGATATTTCAGCAGCAATCTCACAATATGAATTGCTGACAAAAAAACCATGGTATGCGTTTTGGCAGAAAGATAAAGTAGTGCATGTCCCAATTCCCGTCACAATAAATGAGACAATTATTCATCAAATCGAGTCAGTAGACATTTGGGAATCAGAAAAAACACTTCAGACGATTACGTCGCAGGCAAGTTATTTGCGCAATCATGAGATCGAAGCGGTCGTCAACGATACATTGATGCAAGCAGAGGAAAGACTTGGCTTTCAAGTAGCTGAAATACCTACGGATGTGCGTGGGATACGTGAAATTATTGCCTCTATCGAAGAAGTGGTTTTAGTACCAGATAAACCAGTGTCTTTTCTGTCTTTGTTAGGGGAACAAACAGGTGCAGTAAATGGAGCTGCTCTAAACTTCCTAGCGTCAACGCTTTATAGTGTTGTGCTTCAAACGGACTATGAAATAATTGAACGTCATTCACAACAGGTATTGCCTAGTTATTTGCAAGAGGGTATTGAGGCCGATGTCAATGTTGCGTTAAACAAGGATTTGCAATTTATAAACCGTTCTAAACATACTAGTAAATTGAAAACAACACTTGAAGGCAATCAACTAAAAATAGAAATGTTTGCTCCGACAAAGGACAAAGAAATTACCGTACGTGTTAGCAAAGATAAAATTGTTAAACCTCGTATTGTTTATCGTTATTCGGATGACTTAAAAGTAGGCCAAGAGCGGGTGGAGCAAGAAGGTCAAGAGGGATTTCGAATTGAGGTTTACCGTTCCGTTGTAGAGAATGGTACAACGGATGAACAGCTTGTAAGTAAAGATTATTATGCGCCTGAAAATCGGATTGTTACACGATCTACCAAGGAACCAGTTCCAGTGACTACACCGACACAAAATATCGCTGCAGATCCAGATTTACAAATCGATTTAGACGGTAATGGTTTGTCCGATACAGAAAGCTCGGCAAAGACAAATCATGATACGCAAGTAGACGGTCCAGAAATTGTTTATGGTTATTACGATAAGGGTGGAAATTTTGTGCAAACGAGTCCGTGATAAAAGGGAGGTAAGCAAATGGCTGTAAAGGCGGGACGTAAACGTTTAGGGGATTTACTTGTAGAATCGGGTGTCATTACAGCAGAGCAGCTGAACTATGCGTTAACGACGAAAACGAAAGAGGAAAAACTCGGTGATTTTCTTATTAAAGAAAATTTCTTAACGGAACAGCAGCTCATTGAAGTACTAGAATTTCAGCTGGGCATTCCGCATATTAGCTTAAACCAATTTTCGATTAGCCCAGAGTTGCTACAGTTAATTCCTGTTGAGCTAGCGAAGCGAACGAATATTATGCCTATTCGTAAGGAAAAAAATAAACTATTTATTGCTATGGCAGACCCGATGGATTATTTTGCGATTGAAGAAGTGCGCATGACCACTGGCTGTCAAATAGAGACGAGTATTGCGGCCAAGGACGATTTGTATCGTACGATTACGAAATACTATGATTTGCAGGAATCAATGGAAGCGGCGCTACAGGACTTAGGCGCTTCAGGAACAGAAACGCAGGAAGAAATTGAGAACGAAGCTTCGCCGATTGTCCGTTTAGTGAACCAAATTATTGCGAATGGTGTGGCGCAGCGTGCAAGTGATATCCATTTTGACCCACAGGAAACGGAACTGCGTGTCCGCTATCGGGTGGATGGGGTGCTACGTACTGAGCGTTCATTGCCAAAGCACATGCAAAATGTTGTACTAGCACGTATTAAGATTATGGGCAATTTAAATATTACTGAAAATCGTATTCCACAGGATGGTCGTATTAAAACCAATGTGAATTTCAGACCAGTCGATATACGACTATCTACGCTACCCACTGTTTACGGTGAAAAAGTCGTCATGCGTATTTTAGATTTAACGAATGCGGCAAATGACATTGACAAATTAGGTTTTAGTAAAAGTAATGAAGCACTTTTCCGAAAAATGATTGCTCATCCAAACGGCATTATGCTGATTACAGGTCCGACTGGGTCGGGGAAATCCTCCACTTTATACGCTGCACTGAGTTATTTAAATCAAGAGGGCGTCAATATTATTACGGTAGAGGACCCAGTTGAGTATCAGTTAGATGGCATTAATCAGATACAGGTTAAAGAAGAGGTAGGTTTAACATTTGCTGCTGGTTTACGCTCCATTTTACGTCAGGATCCAGATATCGTCATGGTCGGTGAAATACGTGATCTTGAAACAGCACAAATCTCCATCCGTGCTTCACTAACAGGCCATTTAGTGTTAAGCACTTTGCATACAAATAGCGCAGTGGAATCCATTTCACGATTACATGATATGGGGATTGAACCATTTCTTCTGTCCTCTTCGCTTGTAGGAATTATGGCGCAACGGTTAGTACGAAAGGTATGTCGAGATTGTGTGGAAACGTATGCATTTACTTCACGTGAACTCGAAATACTTGAGGAAAATGGAATCGAAGGGGTAACACATGGCAAGAAAGGCCGTGGCTGTCCAGCTTGCAATCAGACAGGTTTCCGAGGACGTATGGCAATTCATGAAATTTTACCTGTTGATCGGACAGTAAAAGACATGATTTTAAGTCGTATGGGAGATAGTGTTTTACGGGACTACATGAAGCAAAAAGGCTATCATACGCTTTTAGTGGATGGGCTATTAAAGGTCGTAGCTGGCCAAACGACCACATCAGAAATATTACGCGTAGCAAGCGCAGACTAGGATGTGACATGAATGACAGCATATTCAATTGTAGAGCTATTAACCCGCTCATTTGAGGAAAAGGCATCTGACTTACATTTAACAAAAGGCATTCCCCCTGTTTATCGTATCCATGGCAAGCTGGCGCAATATGGAGAAACGCCACTAGAAACCGAAGATTTACAGGAAATGGTGAAGGTTATTTTACCAAAACATAAATTACAGGAATTTGAGGATAAAGGCGAGACGGACTTTAACTTTTCCTTGCCTGGAAAATGCCGATTCCGTGTCAATGCCTACCATCAACGCAATGAAGTAACGATTGCGGCACGTTTAATCGAGGCGAAAATCCCGTCCATTGAATCACTCAATATGCCTGAAGTACTGTATCGTCTAGCAGAAAAACCGCAAGGACTTATTTTAGTGACAGGGCCAACGGGTTCAGGAAAATCCACGACGTTAGCAGCGATGATTGATTACATAAATGAAACGCGTGCCAAGCACATTATCACGTTAGAGGACCCGATTGAGTATTTACATGCGCATAAAAAATCAGTCATTAACCAACGGGAAGTTGGTGTAGATACAATGAGCTTTGCCAATGGTTTACGAGCTTCTTTACGGCAGGACCCCGATATTATTTTAGTCGGCGAGATGCGTGACTATGAAACAATTTCAACTGCAATTACTGCTGCTGAAACAGGTCACTTAGTCATGGCGACGCTGCATACTAGCAGTGCACCCACAACCATCGACCGCATTATTGATGTGTTTCCACCACATCAACAAAGTCAAATCCGTGTGCAACTGGCTAATGTACTGCAAGGTATCATTTCACAGCGGCTATTTGTACGCAAAGATGTAAAGGGACGTATAGCGGCAACTGAAATTTTAGTACAAGCACCTTCGATTGCAAACTTGATTCGCAATGAGAAAATTCACCAAATTCCAAGTGTAATGCAAACAAGTAAGGCATTGGGCATGCACACATTGGAATCATCAATGCAACATTTAATCGCTACTGGGAAAATTTCATTAGAGGATGCAAGACCATTTATGAACGCTGGTGATTATAGTTGACGGTATTTCGCTATAGTGGCCGCACGAAAACGGGCGCACAAAAAAAGGGCATCATTGATGCACCCAACAAAAAAGTAGCGATTGAAAAACTACGTGCACAGGGCATCAATGCACGTGATTTACAAGAATCCAATAGTATTTTGCACAAGGATATCGCCTTTGGTACAAAGGTCAAACATCAGGATTTTGTGATTTACTGCCGGCAATACGCCACGTTAATTCGTGCAGGCGTATCGGTAGTTGAAGCCACTCATATTTTAGGTGAACAAACAAGGAGTAAACCGTTAAAGCGAGCATTGATGCAAGTAGAGGAAGATATTCGAAGTGGTACGTCGTTTTCAGATGCTTCTGCCAAGCATCCAAAAGTGTTTCCTGTGTTATTCATCAATATGATGCGAGCAGGTGAGGCGACCGGCAACATCGATGACACGCTAGAGCGTTTAGCAGGCACACTTGAAAAGCAGTATAACATTAAGAAGAAAATCCAGTCTGCCATGACTTATCCAGCGGTATTATCAGTCCTGACGTTAGTCGTGGGTATGTTTTTAATGGTCTTTATTGTGCCAACCTTTATGGATGCCTTTAAAGATATGGATTTAGAGATGCCCCTGATTACGGTTATTGTCGTGGGCATCAGTGACTGGCTCATTAAATTTTGGTATATCGTTATTTTGGCATTACTTATTGTAGTCGTCGGTTTTAACTTTTTCTATAAAAATAACAAAAATTTTCATTATACAGTCAATGTCATGCTTTTGCGTATGCCTATCTTCGGTCAGCTCTTGCAAAAAGATGTGATTGCACGTATGACGAGAACACTAGCAACACTATTTAGTAGCTCTGTCCCCATTTTACAGGCACTGACGATTGTCGAAAAAGTGGCGGGGAACCCCGTTATCGGCAAGGTGGTGCTAGAGGCACGCGATAATTTAGAAAAGGGTGGCACTTTATCGGAACCATTAGAGAAAAGTTGGCTATTTCCACCGCTCGTCACACAAATGACGTCAATCGGCGAACGAACAGGCTCGCTGGACTACATGCTTGAAAAAGTGGCAGATTTTTACGAGGACGAGGTTGATCGTGCTGTTGATACACTGAAGTCTTTGATTGAACCGCTGATGATTGTTGTGCTCGCCTTAGTAGTTGGTGTGATAGTTGCAGCGATATTCTTACCGATGTTCCAGCTTTATGAGAATATGTAGGGTTCGATTGTCCATTAGTTGTGTTTCGTTTGGCGTTATCAGAGTCCCTTAACTTGCTATTAATATAAAAGCTATTCACATATAAAAATTAAAGGAAGTTTGTGTAAATACACTTCATATAACAAAATTTCAAGGAGGAACCTAACATGTTCAAAAAATTAATAAACAAGAAACACGTGAAAAATGAAAAAGGTTTAACACTTATTGAGCTTCTAGCAGTTATTGTCATTCTAGCGATTATATCAGCAATTGCAATTCCAGCTATTGGTAACATTATTGATAGTAGCCGAGTAAAAGCTGCTAAAGCAGATGCTGCCAATATCCTTAATTCAGCAAATATTTATTTTACTGAGAATCCAAGTGCTACTACATTTGATAATTTAACTAAAGATGGTAGTGGATCAGACGAAATTTACAAATCTTATATTGCAGATTTAGGAACAATTAAGACATTTACAGTTGAAAAGAGTAACGGTGTAATTACTATTGCGGCAACAGGGGAATCAAATAACAAAGGATATACTATTACTAAAACCACATTGAAAGAATTGAAGATTGAAGATGGTAAACCTGGTGGGAAATTTACTTGGTCAACTGGATCTTAATCAGTCCTCCCAACCCATTCAGAAATGCGATATTTTGGCGTTTCTGGCTGGGAAATGGATGACTAATTGTTGAAGTCATATAGCTGGATAGAAAAAGGAGGTCTTTTCACATGTTTAAGAGAAAGCGAAAATCGCATGTTTCGATAGAGTTGAAGGATTATGTGCTGCGTGCGATAGTGGCGAAAGGACCGGAGCCTAGTCAGTGGCAGGGCTATGAGTATCCTTTAGCTCCTGGCATTGTGGAAAATGCGACAATTGTAGAAGAGCTAGAATTATTTGAAATTATTAAAGAGCAGGTTGTGAAGTGGACCGGAAAAAAACAAGCAGTGCGTATGTTTGTGCCTGACACTACGGTACTTTTAAAGAGCTTTGATCATGCGAAGGATGTTAAGTTTCATGAGCTGAGGGGCTACGCAGAAATGGAGCTTGGGCATTCCATTCATTTACCATTCCAAGCCCCGTTAATTGATGTGTATGATCCTGAGCCAGACGATGGGAAGGCCATGTTATTTGCGGCTCCATCAGAGGAGATAGATAAAATGGTCGGTATGTTTCTAGATGTTTCATTAGAGCCAGAAGCTGCTGATATTCGTGCGTTGTGCAATATTCGATTACTAGAGCACTTGTCACTTTTATCGATTGATAAAACATATTTAATTGCGGATTGGTCTATCAATGAATTGTCCATTAGTATTTTCTCTCAGGGGCAGGTCGAGTTTTTGCGTTATCAATCGATTGAGACAGATTTAACACAATGGCAAGGGAAAAAAGAGGATGATTTTAGCTATCAATTTATTAATAGCGGAGAGAGCGATGATTACCGAATGGTCGTGATGGATCAGGTGCTAGAAATCGACCGTATGATGAATTTTTTTAAATTTTCTTTACATAAAGGTGAAAAATCAGTGGATGAAATGATCGTCCTCGGCGATAATCCACTACTAAAAACAATTGGTCATTTATTGGAGTCTAATTTAGGGATACCGTTAACGGTAGTAAATCAAGCAATGGTGGAACAACTTTTCCCGGATTTTAAGAGGGAATTCGCAACGTTGCTGGGCTTGGCCTTAAAGGAGGTAAATTAATGGTTCCAGACATTAACCTCTTACCACAACTAGAAAAAAAGACGTCATCCCCAAAGCTTTTGTATAGCATAGTGATTGTAGCTGTGGGCATCATACTCGCCTATTTCCTATTTATATTTTTTACTGCTAAAAGTGACTTAAAGGCTTTAACAACTGAAGAACAAGTGTTAACTACACAAAACAATCAATTACAGCAAGAGCTAGATATGCGACAAAGTGTCAGTCAGGGTTCGTTGGAGCAGTCAGTACAATATGTGCAAAGTGTTTCTTATCCTGTGACACCACTGATAGATGAAACGCGTAATTTATTGCCGGCCCATTCCTTTTTACGTAGTTATGCTTTTGGTGCGGATTCAATCAATATCATAGTAGATTTTGAATCAATGACGGATATTTCTACATATGTCGAACGACTGCTAGCTAGTAATTATTTCAAAGATACACAAATACGTTCGATTTCAAACTTTAACATTCAACTTGGTGAGCAAAAAGAGCTAACACCCGAGCAAATGTTTAAAGAAGTTCCTCGTTACGCGGTGACAATTACAGCGGCAATTGATTTTATGTACTTAGCTGGAGGTCGACGCTCATGAATAAGCTAACAAGTAGCAAAAATTCATCCATCCTGTTACTCGTGGCTTTAACGGTAGCACTATTATTTGCACTCTATTACTATTTGCTGTTGCCAAAACTAGATGAGGTGGAGTCAAAAAGAAGCAGTGTGGAGCAACTTCAACAGCAAATTGCTGGTATCGAAGGGCAACTTACGAAGCTAGATGAAGCGCAAGGAGAACTTGCTACAAATATTTTAACGATGCGCCAAAAAGTACCTGAAACAAGGGCCATTGAAAAAATTATTTTAGATATGGCTGAAGTGGAAGAAGTGACAGGCACACGAGTAGAATCATTGAACTTTAATAATTATGATACGGCCGTGGCACAGTCTGAGGTCACAGAGCCCAATATGCTTGAAAAAGCGGAAGCAGAGGTAGACGGAGAGCAGACTGAAACGAATGAAAATTTACCAGTGTCATCCATAGTAAAGGAAACCTTGCCTAATGAGCTAAAGCTAGTTACATTTAGTTTAGAGGTTGCTGCTTTGGATTTTCATGCACTTGAAAGCTTTTTAAAGGAAATTGAAAAGCTGGAACGTGTTATGAAAATAGATACAATGAGCTTTACCTTACCAGGGGAACAGGCTCAGCTAGAGAAGGATGCAGATTTAACCCTCCAGGCAACCGTACAAGTGACGACGTTCTATTATGATGGACAACAATAAAACATAGGCGCACATACTTCAAATGTATGAGCGCCTATTGGTTTAGGAGGCAATAAAAATGGAAATGGCTTATACAGTGACAGTTTTTATCTTTGGGCTCGTTCTTGGTTCGTTTTTTAATGTTGTGGGTCTACGTGTTCCTGTGGAAGAGTCGATTGTAAGTCCACCTTCACACTGTACGAACTGCAAGAGACAACTAAAAGCACTGGATTTAGTGCCGGTGCTGTCATATGTATATCTAGGTGGCAAATGTCAGAGTTGCGGGCAAAAAATTTCGTGGATTTATCCGTTAATGGAGCTTATAACGGGATTTTTATTTGCCGTTGCGTATTGGCGACTAGGTTTTAGCGTAGAATTTGTTGTAGCCATTTTATTTACGGCATTATTAGTGATACTGGTAGTTTCTGATATTACGTATATGCTTATACCTAACAAAGTGCTGGTATTCTTTCTGCCGTTGCTAATTATTGGGCGTGTGGTGTCACCACTGACACCGTGGTGGGATAGCATTGTAGGTGCTGTAGTTGGTTTTGGCATATTATATCTGATTGCGGTGCTGTCACGTGGTGGCATGGGTGGAGGCGATATTAAATTATTCTTTTTAATTGGTCTTGTACTTGGTTCGTTGGAGACACTGCTGACATTATTTTTAGCTGCGACTATTGGAATGGTAGTTGGCTTCGTGGTGCTCCGACTGCGTCAACAGGGCAGAAAAACACCTATACCGTTTGGCCCGTCGATAGCACTTGCAGCGGTACTTGTATATTTCTTTGGAGACGTCATGATCGATTGGTATGTAGGATTATGGTAGACGATAAACCTTTTAGATAGGGGAGGCGATTGTGTGAAACCTATTATTGGTATAACGGCATTTGCGGAGGATGATTTATCGTCAAGGTTAAATGTAGCGTATGGTAAAAGTATTATCGAAGCGGGTGGCATTCCACTTATTATCCCACTTGGGGTGGAGGCGGATGTGGCGCAGGTTTTATCGTTGACAGATGGATTATTATTATCGGGTGGATATGACGTGCATCCATTTCACTTTGGCCAAGAGCCGTCACTAGGTCTAGGACAGATTCAACCAGAAAGAGATTCGCTAGAACTCGCTCTTATTCATGCAGCTTTAATTAGACAAATGCCGATATTTGGGATTTGTCGTGGTATTCAAATGCTCAATATTGCTCTTGGTGGCACGCTTTATCAGGATATTGATAGTGAATATCACAGTAGTAAGCTGTTAAAGCATTCGCAGCAAGCAGCTCGAGGTGTTGCCACACACTATGTCAATGTCGTTCCAGAGAGTTTATTAAAAACCATTGTTGAAGAAGACAGGATTGCAGTGAATTCAATGCATCACCAGGCGATTAATGTGTTAGCGGAAAAATTAACTGTAGTAGCAAAATCAAGTGACGGTATCGTCGAAGCCGTTGTACATGAAGCATTACCATTTTGTCTCGCGGTGCAATGGCATCCGGAAGAACAGGCAGTCGTAGGAGAAGAAACGGCGAAGAAGCTATTTACAGCTTTCACCAAAGCGAGTTTGAAATACAAAAGAGAAGCATAGTAGCATGCTTCTCTTTTTTGCTGGAGCAATATTGTGAGCGCATTAATGCACGCGGCGGTATAAGCCAACAACTTGTCCTAAAATCGTCACTTGGTCAACAATAATTGGCTCCATTGTTGCATTTTCTGGTTGTAGTCGGAAATGTGTTTTTTCCTTGAAGAAACGTTTAACAGTAGCTTCGTCCTCTTCGGTCATGGCCACGACAATGTCACCATTATCGGCTGTAGCCTTTTGTTTGACGATCACTAAATCTCCGTCAAAAATACCTGCTTCTATCATCGATTCACCCATGATTTCTAACATGAATAGCTGATCTTCGCTTGTGCCATAAGTATCTGGTAACGGGAAATATTCATCGATATTTTCGATTGCTGTAATGGGTGATCCAGCTGTTACTTTCCCTACAAGTGGAACATGAATAACGCTTTGCTTTTGAATGGAATCCTCGGGCTCTAAAATTTCAATAGCACGTGGTTTTGTTGGATCTCGACGGATGAAGCCTTTTTGCTCTAAACGAGCTAAATGTCCATGAACTGTTGAGCTAGAAGCAAGTCCAACTGCTTCACCAATTTCTCGTACAGATGGTGGATAACCTTTTGCGCGCACTTCTTCTTTGATAAATGCTAATATGTCCTCTTGTCTTTTAGAAACTTTTTTCATGATTGCTCACCTCTTTTTATCTTTTGTTATTCTTACTAGACAGTATAGCAGAATGCGAACACTTATGCAAACATAGGTTCGAAAAGTGTTTGACAAAAACGTTCGTTCGTCTTAAAATCAGAACATACATTCCGAACAAACATTCTAAAAAGGGGTTATGATGATGAACTGGATGAAGAAAAATACACATATTTCAATACTAATCGGCGCTTGTTTACTATTTGCAGGATACCTTTTTATAACCGATCCTGGGGATATTACATACACAGAAATTCATATAGAGCATGGCGATAGCTTATGGTCGTTAGCAGAACAATACCGTGGTAAAATGGGAACAGATGACTGGATAAAGATTGTGAAAGTAGAAAATGAATTAAAAAACGTCAATATCGTAGCAGGAAAATCATTAGTCATACCGGTAACAGGGGAGAACACCAGGCACACAAATTCAATTGAAATTGCGAGAAATGAAAAATGATGAATAAAAACCAATCGGCTGTCGTCTATTGCCGAGTGAGTACAGAAAAAGAGACGCAAAGCTCCTCTCTTGAGCGACAAGCGGAAGAATTAGTACACTATGCTCATCAACAAGGCTATGAAGTAAAAGATGTTTTTATAGATAAACATAGCGGTTACGATGTCGAGCGAGAGGGACTGCTTGAAATGCTAGATTTCATAAAAGAACAAGAGATACAAGCATTATTTGTACAAGACGAAACACGCTTAGGACGTGGCAATGCTCGAATGGCGGTGCTGCATTTATTGCAAAAAACAGAAACAGACGTTTATTCCATGCGTGATGCGGGGCCCGTTCAGCTGAATGAAATGGACACAATGCTCCTGGAAATTTTAGCGATTGTAGAGGAGTACCAGCGTAAAGTTCATAATGCGAAGATTCGCCGAGGCATGCGTCGTGCAGTAGAAAATGGCTATCGTCCAGAAAAAAATCTATCCTCTCGCGGCAATCCAAATGGTCAGGAACGCAAAGAAGTGCCTGTAGAAGAAATTGTGCTGCTTCGTAATCGAGGCTTCACCTTTGAGGAGATTGCCACATCACTGAGAGGGCTCGGTTTCGATGTTAGCAAAGCAACTGTGCATCGACGATATCAAGAACATCAAGAAAGATTAGCGGGCAAATAATTTGCACCACTAATCTTTTTTTCGGTTTCATTTCCACTCTTCCGCTAAAACTGCATAATAATATTCATCCCACCAGTCATCTCCGTGTGGTATGCACTGTTTGAAATAACCTTCCTTGCGCATGCCGATTTTCTCCATCACTTTGTATGATGGAATATTCTGAGGCTGGCAGGTAGCTATAATTCTATGTAGTTGCATGTCCTTAAACCCATAGTTCAATAGCGCATGTGCTGCTTCAGAGGCATAGCCTTTATTGTAATATTTGGGGTTAAACACCCAACCAATTTCATAAGTATGTTCACCAAAATATGGATGAAAAACCATATGACCTATCAGGATGTTTTCATCTATCAAAACTACTGGAAAATTTTTCGCATCATCCATGTTCTTACTGACAAAGTTTTTTGCATCTTCCTCACTGAAAACACCTTCGGGAATATATTTCATAACATTCATATCTGAAGTGTACTCATAGACAGCTTGCCAATCATGAGGTTCAAATTCCCGTATTAGTATTCTTTGTGATTTAATAAACATTTACCATACCTCCCAAATTAATTTCAAAATGAGCATGCTTGTTATACTCATAATTAAAACATTACATTATTTACATTTTATTGGTAAGTGTTGTGAAAGTACAGAATTTTCTTGTATTATTACTTGTAAATTCCAAAGTGTGTAGTTAGAATTGGAACAAACGTTCTTTTTAGCATTATTGAAATCTACAAGCAATGATAAGTAGAAATGCTACTATTCACGGGCACTTAGGAGGGAGCAAAGGATGGTTACATACAATAAAAATAACTTAGAGCTAGTAGAATTTAATCGAGATGATATTTTGGGGTTAATTGAATTGTCAGCCTCAGTTGAGTGGGATTATGATGAATTTGAAATTCGCACGGTACTGTCGTCTGGTAAAATATTTGGCCACAAAGATGCAGAAGGTACAATCGTTTCAAGTGCAGCGATCATCAAATATGATACATATTTAGCTTCTATTGGCATGGTGATAGTTCATAAAGAGCACCGGGGATTAGGGTTAGGCAAAGATGCTACACAAAAATGTTTAGACAGTGTTGCTGGAGATTTTGCTACTATGCTCATTGCCACGAAAGAAGGCGCACCCTTATATGAAAAAATGGGTTTTAAAACGGTAGATTATATTAAAAAATATCTTGCTGAAAATTATATAGTTAAAAGTAGATTAACTACCAAGGATATGAATTTTGAAAATTTTAATAAGAGTGATTTTAATGAACTTGTAGCATTAGATGAGGCAGCGTTTGGGGATAAAAGAAGAAATTTTCTTCAAAATAGAGTGAAGCAAGCCAAACAATGTTTAGTCGTTAAAGATCATCATGCAAATATTATTGGATTCGGTATTTCAATTTTAGGGCCTGTTAATTTAATATTAGGCCCAATTGTAGCCCCAGACGCCCAAACCGCAGCCTTAATTCTCAATAATCTGGCCTTGAACCATCAAGGGAAATTGCGAATTGATGTGCCAGCACATAACGACGAATTTATAGCATTGTTGGAGCAAAGTGGATTTAAGGAAGCTAGTAATCCACCTGTTATGATAATTAATTCTATAGAAATGCCACCTAGAAACAAGATGCTATTTGCTATTGCTGCTCAAATTTTTGGGTGAAAAAGAGCATTTTGATTGCTGCTTTAAACTAGAATTGAAAAAAATTCGCATTTTTAAAGCGTAATTTCTTAAGTCTCATTTAACCAGGTGAGGCTTTTTATTATGCTTTTGGTTAAGATTAGTGAACGAAATTGTAATTGATAATTATGGTAAAGGAAATCCTTATTACATATTTACATACGAACGTAGATTCAAGAGTTTCACATTGAATTGTTAGATGAAAATAGGAAACCAACCTATTTAGAAGTGAATGAAGTGAAAGGATGTTGAATGGATTTAAAAAGTGAACTTGTTAACAACAGGGAAGTTCGCTACAAAATGAGGTAAATAGATTTATTTATCAAAAGCGCTCAAAAATGTGTGAGTAACTTTGCCTTATAATCAGTACGTTCGTTTGTATATGCGTTCTGGAAAAACACACTTTATGAGTGGCCTTTTCAATATTTTCTAATTTTGTAGTGGAATTGAATTTCTATTATAATAATTTGGTAATATAAGTATTGATTCTGGGGTGAAAGGAGAATTTTTATGAATGCAAGAGTGCCTATAGTGGTTCAAAATATACTAAATGACTATATAACACGATTTAATAGACAAATTCCTAATACACTAGAAGGGTTGTATTTACACGGTTCAATTGCTCTTAACGCTTATATTGAAGGTTCTAGTGATATTGATTTTATTGCAGTTATAAACAAATCTTTAACAGAATTAGATGTCAAAGTAATATCTAATCTCCATAAAATATTAAATCAAAAATATAAGGATACAGGGATGGATGGATGTTATTTACTAGTTGAGGATGTTGGTAAAAGCCAGTATGAGGTAAAAAATTGTTTATACGTAAATGAAGGTAAAATTAAATGGAGTAATGATGGGATTAATCCGATTACTTGGTGGATTCTAAAAAACAAGGGAATACCAATTTTAGGCCCAGCTCTAGACACATACAACTTCAATGTAGATGAAAGTATTCTTGTTGACTATGTATTAGAAAATATGAATACTTATTGGGCAGAAAGATTGAAAACAATTAGAAAATATAAAACTATATCATTTCTGTTACCAAATAAAATAGTTGATTTAGAAGTAGAGTGGTCAATTACAGGGATGTTAAGGCAACTTTATACACTACAAGAACATGATATTGTTTCAAAAGTGGATGCAAGTAAATATGCTGTAAAACATTTACCTGAAAGATGGCACACTATTATTAAAGAAGCAATCAATATACGAGAAGGTTCAAACATGCGTTACTGTAACTCAAAAAAACAACGGATTGATGAAACGATTCAATGTATGGATTACATACTAAGTAAGTGTAATAACCAAAATCAAAATGGTTAATTATATTATTAAAATGAATAAAAGCAGCGAGCAGTGCCAATAATGGCACTTGCTCGCTTTTGCATGCTGAAAAACGTCTGTTTATTAAAAACTCCAATAAAAAATATTGAAGCAATGCGCCACAATATATTCACATGCTCGCCTTAATTAGATTAGCCCAAAAAAACATGCTTTTAAATGCATAGTCTTGCATTACCTTAATGAATAAAGTATCGCTTAAAAGGTTGATATAACTGCATTTTGAAGCAAATCATGCTATACTTTCCGTACCGTATTCATTAAGATAGGTACTGAAAGGTGTGGAATTATGTTATCAAAAGAAAAAATCAATCGAATTAATGAATTATCAGCAAAAGCTAAAACAGGTAACCTTACTGAAGAAGAAGCAAAAGAACGTACAGCTCTGCGTAAAGAATATTTGGATACGTTTAGATCATCTATGCGTGACACAATTGAAAACGTAAAAATTGTTGATGCAGAGGGCAACGATGTAACGCCTGAGAAGGTAAAACAAGCGAAAAAAAATAAATTTTTAAATTAATGTGACACAATTCTATTAAGTATGTCATAAATCTCAAATAGTATAACAAAACCATTGTTTTCTAAAGCAATGTTGACTAAACTGTAGAAGAACAATATATAGGACGAGAAAGGATGTCACAATATTATGACTCAACATACGGATCAATTAGCCATTAATGCTATCCGAACATTGTCAATCGACGCGATTGAAAAAGCAAATTCAGGTCACCCAGGATTACCGATGGGGGCTGCTCCAATGGCTTATACGCTTTGGACAAAACAACTTCGCCACAATCCAGCAAACCCAAAATGGTATAACCGCGATCGTTTCGTACTTTCTGCAGGTCATGGCTCGATGCTTTTATACAGCCTACTTCACCTTGGTGGCTACGGCTTACCAATGGAAGAAATTCAAAATTTCCGTCAATGGGATTCATTAACACCAGGACATCCAGAATACGGCCATACAGTTGGGGTAGAGGCAACAACAGGTCCTCTAGGTCAAGGTATTGCCATGACAGTTGGTATGGCAATGGCAGAGCGCCATTTAGCGGCTACTTACAACAAGCCAGGTCATGATATCGTCGATCACTATACATTCGCACTTTGCGGCGACGGCGATTTAATGGAAGGTGTTGCAGCTGAATCTATTTCTTTAGCTGGTCACTTACAGCTTGAAAAATTAATCGTGCTATACGATTCAAATGATATTTCATTAGATGGTGATTTAGAGAAATCATTCTCAGAAAACGTTCAAAAACGCTTTGAATCATATGGCTGGAACTACTTAAAAGTAGCAGATGGTACAGATGTAACAGAGATTAACAAAGCTATTGAGGAAGCAAAAAAATCAACGGGCAAGCCAACACTTATTGAAGTAAAAACAGTTATCGGTTTTGGTTCACCAAATAAATCTGGTAAATCAGATTCACACGGTGCACCACTTGGAACGGATGAAGCTGTGTTAACGAAGGCAGCATATGAGTGGGCACACGAGCCATTCAAAATTCCTGCTGAAGTATATGACACATTTAATGCAGCGGCTGTAGAGCAAGGCGCTCAACCTGAAGCTGCTTGGAACGAAAAATTCGAAGCGTATAAAGCTGAATTCCCTGAGTTAGCGACACAATTCGAAAATGCCATGAATGGTCAATTACCAGAAGATTTCGCATCAGAATTACCTGTATATGAAGTAGGCAAATCTGTCGCAACTCGTTCTTCTTCAGGTGATGCAATCAATGCAATTGCCAAGAAAACACCTTCATTCTTCGGTGGTTCAGCGGACCTTGCTGGTTCGAATAAAACGACTATGAAGGGTGCTGGCGACTTCTCAGCAGAAAACTATGCAGGCCGTAATATTTGGTTTGGTGTCCGTGAATTCGCAATGGGCGCAGCTATGAACGGTATGGCGCTACACGGTGGTGTCAATGTCTTTGGAGGTACGTTCTTCGTATTCTCTGATTATGTTCGTCCAGCTGTACGACTTTCGGCGTTAATGGGTCTTCCTGTAACATATGTATTTACACATGATTCTATTGCTGTAGGTGAAGATGGCCCAACACATGAACCAGTCGAACATTTAGCATCATTACGTGCAATGCCAAATCTATCTGTAGTTCGTCCAGCTGATGCGAACGAATCGGCTGTTGCTTGGGAGCTTGCAGTAGCATCTGAAAAAACACCCACTGTGTTAGTATTATCTCGTCAAAACTTACCAGTGCTTAACGCCTCTATCGATACAGTGCGTGAGGGTGTGACAAAAGGTGCTTACACAGTATCGCCAGCTTCTAAAGAAGTCGCAGATGCCATTTTAATTGCATCAGGTTCAGAAGTATCACTTGCAATTGAAGCACAAAAAGCATTAAAAGCTCAAGGTGTGGATGTAGCAGTTGTTTCAATGCCATCTATGGATCGCTTTGAAAAACAAGACGCAGCTTACAAAGAATCAGTCCTGCCAAAAGCAGTAACTAAACGTCTTGCTATTGAAATGGGTGCCTCATTTGGCTGGCACAAATACACTGGCTTTGAGGGTGATGTGCTTGCAATCGACAAGTTCGGCGCATCTGCACCAGGTGAGTTAGTGATGGAGAAATACGGCTTTACAGTAGAAAATGTTGTAGCTAAAGTTAAAGCGCTGTAATTTCTAGCATGAATTTAAAATACCGCACTGCTCAGGATGGGTTAATTCCCAACCGAGCGCTGCGGTATTTTTACGTTTTTTGAAGATTTATACAAGCTCATCAAGACTGTTGCACTTTGTAAAATGACCGTTGCAATAAAACAAAAGAAGTCCTTCGAATTCCCACCAAGACCCAGCTCATCGACAATAATGCCACTAAAGAAAAGTAATAGCCCAGAAATAATGACAGTGAAGCTCGCAAAGAGTACAGAAATCCAAATCGGCACTTTTTTAATCATGACAATAATGAGCATGAAGACCGAGAATAGAACAATGACTTCAAAAATTGGCTCAAGCAAAGTAAATGATTTATCATTAACGAAGTTATCGTACGTAAAACGAGTGTCCAAGTAATCCCCTCCAGTTAACAAATAACAACGATTTTGGAAACTAAAGGTTTCGGAGTTCGATACTATGCTCAGCTAAAATGAAAATGTTTATTTCCAAATTATGTACAATGCTAGTGCGGATATATAGTAAAATCTATATTAGATAATTTTTAAAAGAACTCGAACGCTATCCTCTGATAAACATCAGACTATTTACCAAATCAGCATCTAAAATAATTCTTTTATGTTCGTAAAGGGAGTATGTAAATGACTACACAAATACTTACACAAGTAAAGAAAACTTTTTCAGCATTAGATTGTACGGGTGGCGGAGTTATTATTAATAAACGTGGTCACACTGTACTAGAAGAATACTTTGGTGTGCAAGGACAACAAGATGGGGCGAAAAAGGTAGGGCCACATACCCTTTTCCATCTAGCTTCTGTTCGTAAAACTTATGTTGGGTTTGCTGTTGCGTATGCAATTTATCACAACTTCATTCATTCAATAGATGATAAACTAAGTGATTATTTGGGGGATCAAGAAGTCTTTGAAAGTGTAACAATAAGACATTTACTAACACATACGCATGGTTTACGTTGGCAAAAGGAAAGAATAATGAAGGAATTCAAAGCAGGGTATAATTGGGCATATCGAGATGTTAATGTGGAGTTACTTGCTAAAATTATTTTTAAAACTACTGGAAAAACGATTGCTGAAATTGTGGATGAACACGTGTTTCAGACGTTGTCTTTTACTGAAACAAATTGGTTCGGTAATAAATTCGATAAGCACATAGAAGTGATACATCATGACAGTCCATTTTGGTATGAAAGTGATGTCTGTGACGGCAGTAAAATGAATATGTATAGCTCGTTAAAGGAGTTAGCTAAATGGGGGCAAGTCCATCTTGATAAGGGACAAGTAAACGGAAAGCAAATGATACCTAAAGAGATAATACAGTTATCAACGTCAATTCAATCTCCAAATGTTAAACCAAAGTACTCGCCTACTAACGGTTTTTTTTGGTTTATTCAGCCTCAAGTGATAGAGGGGGTTACAGAGTTAAGTCCAATATTGCCTGAAGGAAGTTTTCAATTACTTGGTTATACGAGTGTGGCGTTATTGGTGATTCCAACAGAGAATATTGTAGCTGTTAGAGGTTTTAATGGCTTTGGTTCACCACAAGGATTTGACTACCTCAAAGATATTCACGAGTTTGGCTCAACCGTCTATCAATCTATTCGGTAAGACAATTATGGATTTTCGTAACTCTATTAACTTATGAAAAAGTATAGCGTTGTTTTATTTGATTTAGACGATACGTTATCTGATCCTAAAATAGGCATAACAAAGTCAGTGCAATGTGCCTTACAAAATCTGGATATTTTTGAAATGGATTTGCATAAGCTTGAACTAAAAAAATATTTACTTAGTTTTATTTAGGACGTTTAAAAGATCCATGGCATTCATGGATCTTTTTTTAGTTTCTAGTAGTCGAAGGGTGAAACTGCGTTGTTTGGGAAAATGCAGATAAATGGAAATGCTGATAGAAATCCAAAATCGCTGATAGAAATCCGAAAACCGCTGATAGAAATCCGAAAACCGCTGATAGAAGTCCAAAAACCGCTGATAGAAGTCCAAAAACCGCTGATAGAAGTCCAAAAATCGCTGATAGAGATCCCAAAACCGCTGATAGAAGTCCAAAAATCGCTGATAACATCACATACTACGCTGAAAGCTTTGTGAAATCGAAAAAAATCTACTTCGCCAAACCATTTTGGAAGGCATAGACAACGGCTTGTGTGCGGTCCTGGACATCCAGTTTAGCGAGTATATTGCTGACATGTGTTTTTACAGTTTTTAAAGCAATGTATAGGTCATCAGCAATCTCCTGGTTAGCTTTGCCTTGTGCCATTAACAGCAATACTTCCATTTCACGGTCCGTTAGCTGCTCATAGAGTGGTTTACTCGTACCGTAACGCATACGGTGCATCATTTTGGAAGTTACTTCTGGTTCCAAAACGGTTTCACCACCGATTGTTTTTCGAATCGCGTCGGCTATTTGCTTGGCGTTTGAGGTTTTCAAAATATAACTAATGGCACCAGCCTCTAGTGCCGGATAGACTTTGTCATCATCTAAAAAGCTTGTCACCATCATAATTTTCGCCTCAGGCCATGCCTCTAGAATTTTAACAGTCGCCTCTGCACCTGTCATAATAGGCATGACATTGTCCATTAGAATAATGTCAGGGCGTAGGGCGAGCGCTCGTTCAACAGCCTCCACACCATTTTCAGCTTCACCAACAACGGTAATATCAGGCTGTGCTGAGAGATAAGCAGACACACCAATTCGTACCATTTCGTGGTCATCCACTATTAATACTTGAATCAACTTCAACAACCTCCTTGTGCAGTGGGACTTTAACCTCCACTATTGTACCTTCTCCAGGTACAGAAACAATTTTGTACGTACAGCCAATTTCAACCGCACGCTCAGCGATATTTTGTAAGCCATAAGAAGTTGATTTATCCGCTTCAACATCAAAGCCGAGACCATTATCCTGAATACGTAAGATGGCTAAATCATCTCGAGCAACGAGTAGTAATTCAACCTCAGTGGCTTTAGAATGGCGCAATGTATTTGATAGAGCTTCCTGCGCAATGCGGAATAAATGATCTTCTTCTGCTTTAGTTAAAGCCATTTCCTCTAGATCATACTCAATATGGAAATATACTTTTTGCTGTAGCTCTATAATTAGTTCCTCTAAGCCCTGTGCGAGGGTTTTATTATGCAGAGCAACAGGTCGTAAGTGTAGCAGTAAGGCACGCATTTCAAGCTGAGCCTGCTGCACGACTTTTTCGACCTGCTTTAGACTTTTAGCATTTTCATCGCTTTCCGTTAAAGCCGAAAGCAACATCGAAGCAGCGAATAATTGCTGGGATACTGAGTCGTGGAGCTCGCGGGCAAGACGTTGACGTTCAGCGATAATACGCTCTTGGATAATTTTATCATTGGCTTCAGCACGTTCATTGGAAAGACGCTGTAGGCTTTTCCGCTGTGTATCGATTAGCTCGCTTGTTTGCACGAGTGCTTTTTTCAGTGGTTTTGGCAGTGCCTGTTTTTTTGGTAGCATAAAATCAGGTTCAACTAATTCCTTCACAAATCGGGTCGCTTGCGCTTCTCTTGCCCTTGCCGTCAAACTAATCCAGCTCGCTATCAGTAGACTAAGTGCAAAAAGACTAAGTAAAATTACGCCGCCTAACGGAATATTATCGTAATTTTGTTGCCATAAAGGTTGCCAAACTTTCTCGTTTGGTTCGCCCCACACTGCAAACAGGAGACCGAATGCAGCACCTATTAAAATAAAGAACAAGGTAAAAACTCTTGAAAGAAAGGCAATCATTTTCGCAACACCTCCAAATCCCCAAGCCATGTAGCCACATGAATAACGAGTGTACGTTTTGCATCCTCAGGGTTTCCGTCAGAGAAAACTACACTTTCATTAAGGAGCCGCTGCGGACCAGCATGCAAGCAAGTTAACTCACCAAACAACGTCGTATAATGTAAACAGAAGGGAATTTCATATGGGACATAAACTTGTACTTTGCCGATACCTTGTCGAATTGTAATTAGATTCGTGCCAGCTGGTAAAATCGTTTGTGTCGTGTCTATTGTAATATCACCTGCAAGTCGTTGGATTTGTACATCCTGCCATTTATAGGCTTCTACAGGTGCAGGCATTGTGCCAAATATATCATTTTTACTTGCGGGAAGCTTTTCAAATTCTAATGTTACGACTTTAGGTTCGTTTTCTTTTTGCAAATAATGATACAGCATGTATAAGAGCAGTAAGACGATAAATAGGCGCAAACTCCACATCGTAAAGAGTGCGATCGCAATAAAGAAAATTCCTGTCCATTTGAAAAATCGTACATTTTTTGAAAAGCTTAAATAAAGAAGTACAGCCCCAATCAATAAACAAAAAGCACCGCCGTTATTAAAAATTGTGAGCTCCACAAAAACGAGTAAAAAGAAGCACAGTACCCAAAATGTGAGTTTATTTGTTGTGAAATTTTGCAAGAGGGTCACCCTTCTTTCTACTTAATAGTATGAGAGAGGGAAATAACATCCCTCTAATACAAAACGTGAAAGAATGCGCCGCTAAATGTGGCGCATTTCTTTCCATTATAACATGTTATTTGTTTTCGATTAGTAGTGGTGAACTAGCATCTGTCGCATTTTTTTCTAATGCTGCAAGGCGTGCTTCAAAAGTAGTCACTTCATGATCTTTATCAATTTGGAATGCCAGCTTATCGATGTATGATTCCAAATCCTCGAAATTGGCTTTATTGTTTTTGGCAAGCATACCATCCATTTGATGATGTGCTCTTGTCACATTTTCTTTGCCCATCAGTTGTAACTGACGAACCTTCATATCTTTAATTTTGTGCTTCATTGTTTCGAATTTACGCTCAAGCTCAAAGTATTCGCGTGTGCTTGCTTCAATGCTCGATTGTAATGTGTTTTTGCGAGCTGTGTATGCTGCTACTTCATCTGTAGCGAATTCAATTAAATCCTGCTCGCCACTTGTATTTGCTAATTGAAGCTGAGTTTCACGTTTTGCTAGTAATTCTGCATTTTCCTTGAATTCCACTTCTAGCTTTTCTTTTAGCTGACCCTGACGCTCTAATAATTTGCCTGTTTGTTCTGTTTGTTTCTCCGCCTCACGAATGTATTGGTTTAACATCGCAATTGGATTTTTTTGTTCCTTCTTATCAAATACTTGATGTAAGTCTGCCTCAATTGTGTATCTAAAACGTTGGAATAAGTTCATGTTAATTCGCTCCTTTTATTTCGTTAAATTTGACCATTCTTTTTCGAAGTTAGTGAATGGGTCTTCCTCTTTTGCCTCAACTGTTGGAATTTTAACATCTTCGCCATTCCATTTTTTATAGATGACATAGATAGTGGCAATAGCTGCTAGACCAATCATTGCTGGAATGTTGGATACTGCTGAGAGAACACCGATAAGCCCAACCGTCGCCCAAATAATTTTAGCGAATGTCGATTTGCTTGCGATGTAGAAGTGCATACCAAGTGCTACCAGTACGCCTGAAAATAATAGACCTGCAAGTGGTCCGATTAAGGCTAGTGCGACACATGCTGCGATAATGCCGCCAGTTAGTAAAAGAAATTTTTTCATATGGATTAGCTCCTTTCGTTTGTACCTTTATACTACCTGTTTGAAAGCTCTCCCAAAACGGACTGGAAATGGATTTTCTTCTAGGTCTAGAGGCTGAGTGAATTCTAAGAAGCCGAAACTAGAAGGTTTTCGACAAAAATAGAAGATGAATGCCTCCTTCTTTTGACAAATTAACGACTTTGAATAGGCTATACTTACGATAAAGAAACTGAGCGAAGGGGGATTTCTGGTGAGAACCTATTCCATATATAAAATAAAAGAAGAGCATTTAACGTTTATTTTCGGTAGAGAACGTAAGTTATTAGAAATGATGCAGGGCTGTGAAGATGCCAATGAGAAATCCTTGAAGGAACTCGCATATATATGTGAAACAATTCACTTCGATGAAATTGCTGCCATGCTAGAGGCGCAGCTAGATTCAAAGTATGCACATTTAGAGAAAACCCGCAATGCCTTATTTTTAGAACACCCGATAAAAGGGAAAATGGCTATTTATTTAGTGGAACGTAAAATCTGCGTCTATTGTGAGGGATCACGTATGTTAGATTTGGATCTATTTCAAATGCTGGCAAAAATGAGTGAGCGCTTTATTGCTTTTAATAAACAAGAGAATGAGTGCGGTTGGTTGAAGCCGATGAAGTACACAATGCACTAGGAAATTTCACGACAATATATAGTAACACGCTACTAATTTGTGTATAATGGAGCGTGGAGAGTTTTTTCTCGGTATATTGTTAGTGGAGGAGGTTGGCAAGATGGCAACTTGGATTTGGATTATTATCGTAATTATCGCTTTAGCAGCAGGGGCAGCGCTTGGTTTCTATTTCGCTCGTCAAGCTATGATGAAATATTTAAAAGAAAACCCACCGATTAACGAACAAATGATTCGTATGATGATGGCGCAAATGGGTCGTACTCCGTCTGAAAAACAAGTACGTCAAATGATGGCACAAATGAATAAAGTCCAAAAATAAATGGGGATTTTTAAGGAGCAACAAGTCCAAGCCGGGCTGGTTGCTTTTTTTTATGAATTTAGTTAAGTTCTGTAGTTATTTTTTGTATAATTCATAAAAATCATATAATTCTATCGGAAAACTCGTTATAATAGAAATAATATAAAAAAAGGAGTTGTTCGTTTTGCAAAAAGAAAAAACAAATGTAGAGAGCTTTGATTTAGATCATACGAAAGTACAGGCACCGTATGTTCGTTTAGCGGGAGTAAAAGCAGGAAAAAATGGCGATGAAGTATACAAATACGATATTCGCTTCAAACAGCCAAACAAGGAACATATGAACATGCCGGCTTTACATTCCTTAGAGCATTTATCGGCGGACATTATCCGAAATTACTCAGATAATATCGTTGATTTTAGTCCAATGGGATGTCAAACAGGCTTCTACGTTTCATTAATAAATCACAATGATTATGAGGATTTGTTAAATATTTTAGAAAAAACATTTACGGATGTTACAAAAGCAACAGCGGTACCTGCTTGTAATGAAGTACAGTGTGGCTGGGCAGCAAGCCATAGTCTTGAAGGTGCACAAGCACTAGCACAAGAATTTTTAGCAAAACGCGATGAATGGCATATCGTTTTTGCCGAATAAAAACAATAAGAGGAGCTGTCTCTAACAATTCTGAGACAGCTCCTTGCTGCATGTAAATCGAATTTACATTGTAATCTAAGAAAGCATCCCTTAAAAATGAAATGGAATGACATTTGAAGACGAAGACTCATGATTAATTTTTTGGTAGATAAAACTTTCTAAAAATTCATGTATCAATTCCTCATATTCAACCATATTTTCATTAAAGGACTGCGCATGTGCCCCCGCATCGAAAAGTTTTAATTTTTTTGGACCCATTTTTTTATTGTATAAGTCCAGTGACATGGCAGCTGGGATAAATGTATCGGGGATACTATGGATAAAGAGCACCGGTTTTTCAATATGAGTTACAGCTTCAGCAGGCGTAATGCTTTTAAACGAATAGCCATCACGAAGGCGTACAAAAAAATCCGCAAATCCAATTGGAATGATTGAGCCATACTTAAATTCCGTTTTGGCAATTTGTTTAAGCAGCATCGAAAAATCTGAAAATGCACAGTCAGAAATGTAAAAATCAGCTCCATCCTCTACGCTTCCTGCATACAGTAACATTGTGGCAGCACCCATTGATTCGCCATGAATACCCAGAATGGCATTTTCCCCAATCATCGCTTTAACGGTTTTGACAACCGCATCAAGGTCATTTTTTTCATAGTAGCCATAGCTCGTAGTTTTACCACCTGACTCCCCATGTCTACGGTGGTCAAAAATAACGGAATTATAGCCAAGCCTTTCAAAAAGGCGTGCATATTTGACGGAGTTAATTTTATTTTCCGTTACACCATGGCTGATGATGATGGTATTATTTGTTTGCAGTGGCTGAAACATAATTCCTCGAATGGAATAGCCATTGGGAGAATCGATATTTAATTCGCATTTGAAATTTTGATTGTACCAAACCTCGTCGAAACGTTTGGCAGATGTTTCACGTTCACGAATAAATTCTGGGTCTTTTTGCTGAATGTACATTAATTTATTGGAAAGCGCAAAACCGAACAGACCTGTTGCTGCAGCGGCAAGCGTCGTTGTAATACCTGAAAATAACAGCATTTTCTTTTTCATCTTCAACACCTCCACGTCCTATTTCATTTGTTGTCTAGACATTCGCGCCACACGAACAAGGTAGGTTGCTCTTAGCTGCGAAAGCATTTTCTTACTTGTAATGTTCCCAACAAAGATTGTTTAAAACACGACAACATTTTACAATAACTTTTAAAAAAGTGCGATTATTTCTGTTATCGAAAATCGTCAAAATATTTGTTAAAATATACATATCTGCTAGTAGCATATGCATGCAGTGTTGATTTTTGAACGGGGAAAAGGGGAGAATGGTTATGACAAACGAGGTAGTAATTGTAAGTGCCGTGCGTACTGCAATTGGTTCATTCCAGGGAACATTAAAGGATGTGCCGGCAACAACTCTTGGTAGCATCGTTATTAAAGAGGCATTAGCACGTGCTGGCGTAGCAGGTGAGCAAGTCGACGAAGTCATTATGGGGAATGTTTTATCGGCTGGGCTTGGACAAAATCCAGCACGTCAAGCAGCAATTGCAGCAGGCCTACCACATGAAGTGTCTGCATTAACAATCAATAAAGTTTGTGGCTCGGGATTGAAGGCTGTCCATTTAGCAGCACAGGCAATTTTAGCAGGTGATGCCGATATCATCGTGGCAGGTGGCTTCGAAAATATGAGCCAAGCACCCTATGTCTTAAAAAACGCACGCGAGGGTTTCCGTATGGGTGATCAGAAAGTGGTTGATACAATGATCCATGATGGCTTATGGTGTGCATTCAATGACTATCACATGGGTATCACAGCAGAAAATTTATGTGACGCTTATGAGATTTCACGCGACGAGCAAGACACTTTTGCTGCGCGCTCGCAGCAACGTGCAGCAGCGGCGATAGCGGCAGGGAAATTCAATGATGAAATCGTAGCTGTTGAAATTCCTCAACGCAAGGGAGAACCTATTATTTTTGATAAAGATGAATTCCCGCGTGCAGGCGTTACAGCCGAAGCATTATCGAAAATACGTCCAGCTTTTAAAAAGGACGGCTCCGTGACAGCAGCAAATGCTTCTGGCATAAATGATGGTGCTGCAGCAGTTGTTGTCATGTCGAAACAAAAAGCGGCAGAGCTTGGTATTGAACCACTGGCACAAATTACAGCGAATGCAAGTTCAGGTGTGGACCCATCGATAATGGGCACAGGCCCTGTAACTGCGGTGAAAAAAGCATTGGCAAAAGCTAATGTATCATTAACAGATGTCGATTTAATCGAAGCAAATGAAGCGTTTGCGGCACAATCAATTGCTGTTGATCGCGAATTAGGCTTCAATCATGATAAACTAAATGTGAACGGGGGAGCAATTGCTCTTGGTCACCCGATTGGTGCGAGTGGTGCACGCATTTTAGTTACGCTACTACATGAGATGGCAAAACGCGATGCTAAAATGGGTCTCGCTACACTATGTATCGGTGGTGGGCAGGGCGTAGCAACAGTTGTACAACGCCCGTAATCGTCATTTAATTTAGTAGTCGTTCATACGTCACTAAATTAAATGAAAAAACCTCTAGCAGATGTCACAGACGCTTACTAAAGCTAATCTGGACGGAATTACGCTAAGGTGTAATAGATATATAGAAGGTGAATAAAATGGGAAAAAAACGAAAACAGCAACAGCGAGTAGACGATAGCTTAACAGCAGGTTTACCAAAGCAGCAGGCAGTTACATTAGCCGATCAGTTAGGTGGTGACGTGCTTGCCAAGTTAAAAGCTGCTAAGCAAGATCTAACAGCGAAAGAGCAGGCAGCAGAGGAAGAACGCCAAGCTAAGCAAGCCTTTGAGCGCAAGCAACGTGAAAAAAATAAATCGTTTGAGGAATTACTAAACGACTACGGTGATAAAGGCTCGAAATTCTAATGAACGCAGTGAATCCACATGTGGGGTTCACTGTTTTTTTATTTCGCTTAAAGTGTGAAACGTGTCCTTAATATGCTTAAAATGATTTCATTTCAATGGTTACTTGATCGACTCCAAAACTATTGTGTGGTCCAAAATAAGTATTTATTTCTAATGTGACTTCATATGCCCCGCCAATACCATATAATTGTTTAATTTTTATTATTTTTGTATCCCAAGCTGCCCATTGTGGTAAATCTGAGAGGTTTTATATAGTTCACCAGTGGCTTCATCAATTGTTGAACGAAGACTGTTTATTAAAGCTAGTTCTAATGTATGACAATAATCTGTACCTGCTTCAGATTTTCCGTTTCAGCGTAAGTATTGGGAAGTGGCATAAAAAAAGATAAGAGCAACAATACAATGTTAATCTTTGCAAAATACCTCACCACCCTAAAGGAAGATGCAATTTATTTAAATTTTTGGCATTTTTTAAAAATTCAATATAGCGAGGGAAAAAACTGCGAAACTTCTTGTGGAACAATGAGCGAGTTAGACCCCGTACAGAGCGTGGTGAAGGAGAAGACTAGACGGTTCATCGGTGGAAAGTGAGTGGCTTTTTCTAGACGAAAGAAATATGACTGTAGATAAACTCGTTTTTGCTAAGAGTTTATCTACAATCTAAGTCGAGCCCTTATCATTTTTGAATACTATTTTCTTTTGTTGGATTGTGGTGGTGTGTCCTGACTAGATAGATCAATTTTATTTTTTACTTTTGCATCCCATTCAGCAGAGAATTCTTCATTTGGGGTATTGTCAGGCTTACTGTCATTACTAGTATTGTTGTATTTGAAAATTTCAGAAGGGTTGTGCTTTTTTTCGCTCATCGTCTTTTTGTTATTTTTATGCATGGATTTTCACCTCCTAGTAGTAATGTGTGCACTATAGATGGTTTTATGCTCAATGGCGTAGCATTTGATCATGACGCGAACAGTATATAAAGCTTTGCAATTAAAATGATTGTTCAGTAATAAAGGTTTTTGGATTTATTTGTAGAATCAGTATCCTTAACTAGTGAAATAATAAACTCTTATAAATTACATAAGGAGAGATGAAATGTTTCCTACATTAGAAACAGAAAGACTACTATTAAGGGAAATTAAAAAAGAAGATGCACAGGGGATTTTTAATTGTTTCTCCAACAATGATGTCACCCAATTTTATGGGCAAGATACATTGGAAAGTGTGGAACAAGCAGAACAGTTCGTTGAATTCTTCTCGAAAATCTATATGGAAAAAAGAGGCATTCGTTGGGGGATAGAAATAAAGGGCAGTACTGGAATCATTGGTACAATCGGCTTTAATTCATGGCTACCTAAACATAAACGTGCCGAAATTGGTTATGAAATACATCCAGATTACTGGAGAAATGGTTATACTACGGAAGCAATAATAAGCGTTTTATCGTATGGTTTTAAAGAACTAGATTTGACGCGCGTTGGTGCTGTTGTATTTATTGAAAATGAGGCATCGAACAAATTATTAACGAAAATTGGCTTTCAACAAGAGGGCATATTGAGGGACTATATGTATCAAAATGGGAAAGCTCATGACACTTATATTTATTCATTATTAAGTAGATAATAGGGTGTAAGTAGCATCTATTTTTCGAAAATATTTACAGGTAAACTTGCGGATGATAAAATGAATTGACTTCTAATAGGAGATTTACAAGGTGTTTCCTACCTCCTGTATGTAAGAAAAAATTACTAGGAGAACTGCCAATAACATATAACTCTTTATAGAATAGTTTTTAGTCTTTGTTACAGACATTTAAATTATGATAGGAGAGCAAAAATGATTGAATTAAGCACAAAAAGACTAAGATTAATCCCATTAAACGCTAACAATCTGAAATTACTAATGGATCATCACAAGGAACTGGCAGTAGAGTTATCATTAAGTAATGAAGAGGTACTTCTTGATGATGAAACTAGACATGCTTTGAAATACAGACTTTCGAAATTATTGGCAGATGAGCACAATTATATATGGCACACGAATTGGTTAATCGTGTCGAAAGATAATAACAGTTCTGTTGGCGGTATCATGATTAAAGGGCTTCCAAATGACAAGGGGGAAGTCATAATTGGTTACTATACCTATCCATCATATCAGGGAAACGGCTATATGACAGAAACGATTGATACGATGAAAAGTTGGTTATTAAGTCAGCCGGATGTCACCTATGTCATTGCGGATACTGAAAAAGACAATATAGCCTCCCACAAGGTGTTAGAAAAAGCCGGAGCAGAATTATTTAAAGAAACGGAAGAATTATATTTTTGGAGATTTTTTTGAAATATGTTGCCGACATGATGGATAACATTACAATTTTGGTCGCAATTAGAATCGCACCTACTAAAACAATGAATCTTTAAAAAGAATTTAAGAATAAGAGCAAATGGGCCAGTCAGAAAAATTCTTTCAAACAATTAACTTACGATATAGACTTTTCGCTTTCGCCCCATAAAACATAGGAGTCTACTCGGATTTTTAGTTTGATATCAAAAAAATAGTATACTAGGAGTATTGAACTGTACTTCTAGTATACTATTTATATTTTAAGACTTTATTATTAAAAGTGAGCAGTGCTTCACACTATCTATGATACATTGCGAGTTGAGCAACTTATCGACGGCGTATCCCCATAAATGCCTTGCGAATTTTTCCCACTAGCACGACCATTCCAACAAAAACAATCGCGCCAGCTGTGTCGACTAATACATCTTGAGCGCTCATCAAGCGACCGGGTGTAAAGCTTTGGCGAAATTCATCCAACAAAGCTATAAGCATTGTGCCAAGGATAGCAACACCCGCAGCATGTCGACGTTTCCCCCATGCGAAATAGAGTCCAAGTGCTATACAGCCAAACCCAACAAAATGTGTAAGCTTGCGGATTAAAAACTCTACAAATTTAAAGTAGCCACGCTCTTCGATAGAAACAACAGTGTCCCAATAGGGGATATGTAGTCGAGACAATTGTTGCTCAAAAGGCTTATTGGCCAAAATTTCCTCTAATTCAGGAACGATAGACTGTTGTTCGTACGTCATGCTGGAGGATATGATAAGTATGACTAAAAATGTAAGTAAGATAAGCCATTTTTTCATCGGTGATCTTGATATTGTTCGGCTTTTGTCAGTTCATTGGCTATTTCAAAATTCAATATACCTATAGATTTTTCATAGGCTGCAAGTGTTTGTGCAAGTTGCTCCTGTGAGCTGGCACCAACCACGGTTGAGGCGATAGCCGATTCTTTCAGATTAAAAGCTAATGCGAGCGCATGTAAATCGTCATAATGTCTTGCTAAACCTGTTAATGTTGTCGATAACTCATCTGTCGTGTAGGAGTTATAGCCATTGTCACCCTGCAAACGTTTTTCCCGAGTATTTGTCAATAAACCTTTTGCAACGGTACCTCGTGTAACGACAGAAGCGCCATTGCTTGCGATAAAATCTAGCCACTCTTCTGGACGACGGTCGAGCGCACTATATTGCATCATGACACTTTTCGCTGAACTTGTTGGTAAAAACCGCTTCAATACATTTGGTCGAATGGAAGAAATGCCGTATTGTCGAATTAGCCCATCCTTTTTTAAGTCTTCAAATGTACTGATAATGCCAGCCCATTCATCCTCTATCGTACCTCCGTGTAGCTGATAGACATCAATATAATCTGTACCTAGCCGTTGTAAGCTTGCATGTAGTGCTTTTTTTATATACGAAGGAGAGGCATCCCAGTGCCAACCTTTCACTCCTTCTGTCCAGCGATTGCCGACCTTTGTCGCTAAAATAATATCCTGTCGGCGTTTTCCTAAAGTTTCTCCGATGATTTCCTCGTTGACGCCCAAATCATATAAATCAGCTGTATCGAAATAGTTGATACCAGCGTCTAGCGCCATGTCGACAATGCCAGCTGCTTGCTCCTTATCTGTCGAAAGAGACATACCCCCTAAGCTAATTTCTGATATGAACAAATCACTCGAGCCGAGTTGTCTTTTTTTCATGTCAATAACCTCCTTCGAATCTTCTCCTTGTAATGGTACAATGAACGTATCTGAAGAACAAGCGAGGTTGGAGCAGATGAAAAAGTTTGAAGAAAAAACGACACAGTCAACCGCTATTTTTGACGGGAAAATTGTGAAACTACAGGTAGATGATGTTATATTACCGAATGGTAACATGGCTAAACGGGAAATTATCAAGCATCCAGGTGCAGTAGCGGTCATTGCCATTACGCATGAAGGCAAGCTTGTGATGGTTGAGCAATATCGTAAAGCACTTGAACGTTCAATTATCGAAATTCCAGCGGGGAAGCTTGAACCAGGTGAGGAGCCGATTGTTACAGCACGTCGAGAATTAGAAGAAGAAACGGGTTATGGTGCAAAGGAATTTACGTTTTTACAAACTTTTGCAACGTCACCAGGCTTTGCGGACGAGGTCATTCATCTTTTTGTAGCGAAGGATTTATACAACATTGAAAACAAAGCAGATTTAGATGAAGATGAGTTTGTCGAATTACTAGAAGTTTCGTTGGAAGAGGCACAAGCGATGGTCGCTGATGAGCGTATATACGACGCCAAGACTGCGTTTGCAGTACTTTGGCTTGCGCTACAATAAGTCAAACAAACTTTAGCATAATAGAAGCGGACGAGCATAAGCTGTACAAACCTTGATAGAAAAGGAGCATGCTTATGTCTCGTACGGTTTCTATATTTTATCACGCATCGATTGTTGCAGTGAGCTTCGTTTGTGGCGTCATCTGCTTTCATATTATTGGTGGGGCGAATGCAGAGCCTTTTATTTTGTTTATAGAACCACGTTTAGCAGATGGGGACAGGCAGTCCATTTTTCGGTTAGTATTGCCTGTTGCTGCTTCCGTTGTCATTGTGCTATTGCTTGCAACACATAGCGTGCTGAAAGTTTTAGTGCGCGTCACGGTCGCTATGCGCGCAACTTTTTTTGGCTTTAGCTCGGTATTTTTACTCCAAAAACTAGAAGCATTTTGGCTTTATACGATTTGGTGGTTCCCATTTCAACTCATCTATTGTATATTGTTGCTAGTCCTTTGCAATTTACTTGTTCCCGCTTGGTCGAAGCGAAAAATCGGGAAAAAGATGAATGGGCGGACAATTTTGTTGAATTTTATTGCTTTTTTCATCATAATAGTTGCTGAGTTTATTGTAATATCGTATGTATTAAAATGATTAATAAATTTGTAAAAGTGTTGCCACAGGTAAAAATATGAAATGACATATTTGAAAACTAATCACTATCTTGTAATAGGATTTACTCCTTTGGTATAATGGAAAGAGTTTAGGGGGGCGTCACATGGAAAGCCGAATTGATCGTATAAAAAAACAGTTGCATAGTGCTAGTTACAAGCTGACGCCGCAGCGAGAAGCAACAGTTGCTGTATTGCTTGAGCATGAAGAGGACCATTTAAGTGCGGAAGATGTTTATCTTTTAGTAAAAGATAAAGCGCCTGAAATTGGTTTAGCTACTGTCTATAGAACGTTAGAGTTACTAACAGAGCTCAAAATTGTCGACAAAATCAACTTTGGCGATGGCGTATCACGCTATGATTTACGTCAAGAGGGAGCTGCGCATTTCCATCATCATCTTGTTTGTATTGAATGTGGTGCTGTTGATGAAATCCAAGAAGACTTACTTGAAGATGTGGAAGCCGTTGTTGAAAAGCGTTGGAACTTTATCATAAAGGACCACAGACTAACTTTCCACGGTATCTGCTGGCGCTGTCATGATAAAATCGACGGAAATGATGAAGAACAATAACGAGAAGCTGTCTGATGAAATCTAGGAATGGATTAAATCAGACAGTTTTTTTGTTTTGTTAAAAATTGAGTCGAATATACTGTCTGTCTTCTCGAATGGTAGAGGAGGCAAGTTTTTTGATAAAGAACGAATCATCAACAGCAACGCGCATAGTTGGGAGTATTAGCGTGACAACACATGGAAGGCGTTTTTAGCACTTTTCTTAGTATGCGTGCTAAAATAGAGAATAATTGACAGTAAGGGGGCGTTGTGATGAATGAATTTCACTATGCAATAGAGGATTATATCCATTTTATCCAAGTTGAGCGGCAATTATCTATTAATACATTAGCATCCTATCGCCGAGATTTAGAGAATTATGTGCGATTCTTACAGGAAGCTGAAGGAATGTCTGATTTCGGTAAAGTGGAACGAACAACTATATTACGCCATTTAGAGCAGCTACGCATGCAAGGTAAGACGAGTCGTACTGTAGCGCGCCATATTTCCTCCATTCGTAGTTTCCATCAATTTCTTCTACGTGAAAAACGTACGGAAAAAGACCCAACTGTGCATTTAGAAATGCCAACTATTGAACAAAAGCTACCGAATATCCTTTCTATCGAAGAAATCGAATCCTTACTGACAGCACCGAATCGTAGTAAGCCTCAGGGTGTTCGCGATGTAGCTATGCTTGAGCTATTATACGGCTCAGGGATGCGTATTAGCGAACTAATTGCGCTTGATTTAGCCGATATCCACCTAACAATGGGGTTTGTCCGTGTGTTTGGCAAGGGAGGTAAGGAACGTATTATACCGCTCGGCAAAAGTGCCCTGACAGCATTAAGTGCTTATTTGGACGGCGCACGAGGTCAATTGCAAGGGAAATACCCAAAAACAGATGCATTTTTTATTAATCAAAGAGGGAAACGTTTAACAAGGCAGGGTTGTTGGAAATTAATGAAGGAGCATGCTCTAAAGGCAGGCATCCAACATGAGTTAACACCGCATACATTGCGACACTCTTTTGCAACACATTTAGTGGAAAATGGGGCGGATTTACGGGCGGTTCAGGAAATGTTGGGACACGCTGATATATCTACAACACAAATTTATACACATATTAGCAAAACACGACTATCCGAGGTATATAAGCAATTCCATCCACGCGCGTAATTATTTTTACCTTAGTCGGATGTCTGACCTTTATTTTTCACTGGTTTTTGGTAAAATAGAGTCGTGAGATTAGGAGGCAATATATGATGAATAATACATTTAAAAAAATCCACGTCGTGGTGATGGACTCAGTCGGTATTGGTGAAGCACCAGACGCTGCAAACTTTGGAGATGTGGGCTCCCATACATTGGGGCATATCGCTGAAAAAATGAATGGGCTTACAATGCCGAACATGGAATCATTCGGTTTAGCAAATATTGAGCCACTACAAGGAATGCAAGCAAGCAATGCCCCGAAAGCGTACTTCGGAAAAATGCAGGAAGCCTCAGTTGGTAAAGATACAATGACTGGACACTGGGAAATCATGGGGTTGAATATTGATAAACCATTTAAAGTGTATCCGGATGGCTTCCCTGCAGAGCTTATTGCGGAGCTAGAAAAGCGTACTGGCCGTAAAGTACTGTGCAATAAACCTGCAAGTGGTACACAGGTTATTGAGGATTTTGGACAGGAGCATATGGAAACAGGAGCATTGATTGTTTATACATCTGCTGACCCTGTACTACAAATTGCTGCACACGAAGAAATAATTCCACTTGAGGAAATATATAAGATTTGTGAAATCGCACGTGAATTAACGTTGCAACCAGAGTATTTAGTTGGACGTGTCATTGCTCGTCCGTTTGTTGGTACACCTGGAAACTTTACACGCACGTCAAATCGTCATGATTATGCATTAAAACCATTCGGTCGTACAACGATGAATGCATTGCAGGATGCCAATCTAGACGTTATTGCCATCGGAAAAATTTCTGATATTTTCAATGGTGAGGGTGTAACAGATGCAATACGTACAAAAAATAATAATGATGGTATGGATAAATTTGCAGAGGTTGCACGTCGTGATTTTCACGGTATAAGCTTCTTAAATTTAGTAGACTTTGATGCAAATTTCGGGCATCGTCGTGATCCACTTGGCTATGGCAACGCTTTACAAGAATTTGACGCACGTCTCCCAGAAATTGTACAGGCAATGACAGAGGACGATTTACTAATAATTACGGCAGACCATGGCAATGATCCAACATTCCCTGGGACAGACCATACACGTGAATTTGTTCCCCTAATTGTTTATTCACCTCGTTTTAAAGGCGGCAATGAGCTTGCTTTACGTGATACTTTCGCAGATATTGCCGCAACTGTCGCTGAAAACTTTGGTGTCGAAGCACCACCATTTGGTAAAAGTTTCTTAAATGATCTGAAATAAGGGGGATTTTCGTATGAATATGACGCAGCTGTTTGAAAAGAAAAAGCAAGGCGAAGAGCTTACGCAAGCTGAAATAAACTACTTTGTAGAAGGCTACACAACAGGTTCTATTCCTGATTATCAAGCGAGTTCCCTACTAATGGCCATTCGTTTAATTGGCATGACGGATGAAGAAACATTTTATTTAACAAAGGCCATGATTGACTCAGGTGATGTGATCGATCTAACATCCATTGACGGCTTTAAAATTGATAAGCACTCCACAGGCGGTGTGGGTGATAAAGTAACGCTTATCGTGACACCAATTATTGCTTCACTAGGTATTCCTGTAGCGAAGTTTAGTGGCAAAGGCTTAGGTATTACTGGCGGTACAATCGATAAATTAGAAGCTATTCGAGGCTTTAAAACGGAGCTTTCGTCACAGGAGTTTATCGATAATGTCAATAAACATAAAATTGCGGTTGCAGGTCAAACAGGTAATCTTGTACCTGCCGACAAAAAACTCTATGCATTACGAGATGTGACTGGTACTGTCGATTCAATTCCTTTAATAGCCGCATCGATTATGAGCAAAAAAATTGCAAGTGGTGCAGATGGTATCGTGCTAGATGTGAAATGTGGCTCAGGTGCGTTTATGAAGACGGAAGAAGAAGCGAAGAAATTAGCAGATGCGATGACAGCAATTGGCGAAAAGCTAGGGCGTAAAGTAGTCGCGCACATTAGTGATATGGATAATCCGTTAGGGAAAATGATTGGTAATAAGCTTGAAGTAGTGGAGGCACATTCATTGCTTAGTGGTCGCATGGGCGAAACACACACAGATTTACTTGAGGAATGCATCATTATTTCTTCTCTCATGTATCAAGTGGCAGCTGGAGAGGATGAAGCGGCGGCAACTGCTGCTGTCAAGCGCGTGTTAGAGGATGGCTCTGCTGTGGCAAAATTTGAGGAATTTATCGTGGCGCAGGGCGGTGATTTAGCAGATATCATTCAAAATGACACAGCCAATAAGGTGGCTGTGAAAGCCACTACTAACGGCGTTGTAGAAACGATTAATGCTTTATTAATCGGTGAGGCAAGTGTTGCACTAGGCGCAGGGCGTTTAACGAAGGAATCTACACTCGATTATGATGCAGGCATTCAACTTGTGGCAAAAAAAGGCGATGCTGTGAAGTCAGGCGAAACCCTTGCTTATTTATATTCAAATCGTGAAATTGATGAAGAAACAATCAATAAAGTACAGAAAGCCTATTCAATTGCATAACTAATATTGAACGAGAACTCTTCTTAACTTAGAAGGGTTCTCTTTTTTTGTGATTTGACGGTATTCGCTTTTGCTCCGCGAGTTCGCGGGTAAAAGGCACTCTTCGCGGGAATTTACCCTAATTTCGCGGGTAAACAGTCTCCCTCTACAGGTATTTCACAGTTCTTTAAAAGTCTTCTTTCCTTCATTAATATCAATCCTTGAACGCAATGAAAACAAACCTCAAGACCAGTGTGCACGCAAAATGTGTGACCTACGTTTAAAAAAAATTCATTTATCCCATACTGCACATAACCTAAAAAGCCATAAGTATGTCGATTTGACACTATTTCGGAAGACTTTGCACTAGTTCTGTCAGTTGCAAGGATTCACAGCATAGAACGGAGAATTGCACGAGGAGGAGGCGATGTTCATGCATTTTCAATTTGAAATGGTAACAAGAGAGACAGTAGTTATACGTTTATATGGGGAGCTCGATCATCATGCAGTAGAACAAATTCGAGCAAAAATTTCATCAGCGATTTTTCAAGGTGCGGTATCGACTATCATTTGGAACTTAGAAGGACTGTCCTTTATGGATAGTTCGGGAGTCGGCTTAGTGCTGGGGCGAATGCGTGAGTTAGAGGCTGTCGCAGGACGAACGATTTTATTGAATCCATCGCCGACAATGCGAAAAGTATTCCAGTTTTCAGGCTTAGGTCCGTGGATGATGGATGCAACCGAAGAAGAGGCGATTGAGCGAGTAAGGGGGATTGTAAATGGATAACGAAATGACATTAACTTTTTTAGCAATTAGTGAGAATGAAGGCTTGGCACGTGTTGCTGTGACAGGCTTTATCGCACAATTAGATCCAACGATTGATGAGCTATCGGAATTTAAAACGGTTGTCTCGGAGGCTGTTTCTAATGCCATTATTCATGGTTATGAAGAGGATGGTAAGGGTGTTGTTACAGTTCATGCAAAACGTGAGGACGATATTGTAACCGTGTCTGTTATGGATAACGGAATGGGTATAGAGGATGTGAGTCGTGCGATGGAACCGTTGTTTACAACGAAAAGCGCGATGGAGCGTTCGGGTATGGGCTTTACAATTATGGATAGTTTTTCTGATCAGTTGACAGTTATGTCTAAGTGGCAAGAAGGTACAACTGTAACGTTTACGAAGAAATTTTACTCGGTTCGTACAGCGGTCATGTGAGGATGCGAACATGAAGCCACTAGAACAGTCGTCCGATAAGCTATTGTCACAGGAAGAAATGCGTGAATTAATTGCGCTTTCACAGCAGGGCGATCATGAGGCTCGTAAACGAATGATTGAAGGGAATACGAGGCTTGTGTGGTCCATCGTCCAACGCTTTACAACAAGGGGCGTAGAGCTCGAGGATTTATTTCAAATTGGCTGCATTGGGCTCATGAAGTCGGTAGATAAATTCGATTTAACGTATGATGTGAAGTTTTCAACATATGCGGTACCGATGATTATCGGAGAAATTCAGCGTTTTCTAAGGGATGATGGCATGGTGAAGGTTAGCCGTTCCATACGGGAGCTCAACTTTAAAATTCGCCATGCAACCGATGAGTTTATCAAGAACAATGAACATCCGCCGACTATTCAGGAATTAGCACAGGTACTAGGTGTCACGGCTGAAGAAATTGTGACAGCTTCTGATGCCCTAAGGGATCCCGCTTCCTTACATGAGCAATTGTATGAGAGTGAAGGGGATTCCATCACCTTAATGGACCAAATGAAGGATGAAAAATCCGAGCAGCCGTTTGACTATATACCGTTAAAAGAAGTGCTCACACGACTTGATCCAAGAGAGCAATCCATTATTTATTTACGTTATTTTTCTGATTGCACGCAAACAGAAATTGCAAATCGGCTAGGTATTTCGCAAGTGCAAGTATCACGTTTAGAGAAAAAGATACTGGCACAATTAAAGAGCTGGATGGCCACAAGTGCCACAGTCGAGGAGTACGTAGTTAAAAAAGACATCTAAGAAAATGGTGACAGCATGACAAATAAACTATTTAGCAGCTTAGAAGAAGCCGAAGATTTTCTTAAAGAGCAATTTGGAGACGGCGAATCATTTGACGTAGGCATCAAACATTTATTTGTCAAAGATTTGCCGGTCCTTTGTGCCTATATAAGTGGACTGGTGGATGGAGAAGCGTTAACGCAATTACTTTCAAGTATGTTGCCTGATGAAGAGGTAGACATAGAAGATGAGAAGGAATATTTTGAAGCCTACTTCAATTTTCATGGCCGTTCTGAGGAAACAGAGCGCAAAGCCTATTTGTTGGCCATTTTAAGTGGGCAAGTAACATTTATAACGAAAAGTGGTTTCTGTTATGTTGCAGAACTTCGAAATTATCCAGGGCGTTCACCAGAAGAACCTGATAATGAAAAGGTTATCCGTGGTTCAAGGGATGGCTTTATTGAAGGGATTTCACAAAATACGGCTTTAATTCGTCGGCGAATTCGCAATAGTAATTTACGTTTCGAGCTACATAAAATATCCAAAATCGGCCAAACGGATGTCGCACTGGCGTTTATGAAGGATATTGCGAATGATGAAATACTCGAAAAGTTACGACAGCGTCTCGGACAAATTAATCATGATGGCCTCACAATGGCTGATAAATCACTAGAAGAGTGGCTATTTAAGCAAAAGTTCCACCCAGTTCCATTCGTACGTTATACAGAACGTCCTGACATTGCAGCAGCGCATTTACTTGAAGGGCATGTTGCTATTTTGGTGGATACCTCACCATCTGTTATTTTAGTCCCGACAACGGTTTTTCATTTACTACAGCATGCTGAGGAGTACAGGCAGGCACCTGCTGTAGGGACATTTATCCGATTTATGCGCTATTTCGGTACGATAATGGGTTTACTATTATTGCCTTTGTGGTATTTATTTGTAACAAATGAATCATTATTACCTGAATCACTTTCATTTTTAGGTGCTGAAGAAAAATCTCATGTGCCGATTTTACTGCAAGTGCTTATTGCAGATATTGGGATTGAATATTTGAGGATGGCCGCCATTCACACCCCGTCTCCTTTATCCACTGCGATGGGTTTAGTTGCGGGTGTAGCTATTGGTCAAATTGCGATTGATGTTGGCCTATTTTCATCAGAAGTTGTGTTATATACGGCTGTATCGGCCAT
This sequence comes from Lysinibacillus sphaericus OT4b.31, assembly GCF_000392615.1. Lineage (GTDB taxonomy): Bacteria > Bacillota > Bacilli > Bacillales_A > Planococcaceae > Lysinibacillus > Lysinibacillus sphaericus_B. Next base: position 1,815,336 of record NZ_KB933398.1, read on the forward strand.
TCTTACGTTTATTATTCCGTCCTATGAGTTAAGTATTTCTATCAAGCTTTTGCGGTTAGTGTTGTTAATTATGACAGGTATTTGGGGTGCAGATGGTCTATTTATTGGATTTTTTATTTTATTTACGTATTTATGTTCACTGCGTCCATTACAAGCGCCATATTTATGGCCACTTATCCCGTTCTTCCCAAATGCGATGCTTCGTGTCCTTGTCCGTTTCCCAATGACAGCCGATGCACTAAGACCTTATATCGTCGCTTCCAAACAGCGAAAAAGGTCATAGGAGCCGTTGCACTCGTTTTTTTCATATGATAAAGTTCTCATATAGTATTTTGTGATTTTTGCAAAAATTATCTTTATTCAATAGATGTTTTTGCGTGCGAAGGCAAAGTCTCAGCATATATTATAAATTGTGCTAGCATAATTCATAATTTAGACGCAATGACGCCGGACCGCATTGATCACAGGATGGAACGATGTGAAAAGGGAGAGATGCACATGCATTTATATGGAACACAAGCGATTTCTGAAGATGGTCATTTAACAATCGGACAGGTAGACACACTAGAGCTTGCGAAAGAATACGGTACACCATTATTTGTGTACGATACGGCGCTTATTCGTAAACGTGCCCGCTGCTTTATAGATACGTTTAAAAAACTAGGTGTAAAAGCAGAAGTAGCTTATGCTTCAAAAGCATTTGCATGTGTGGCTGTGTATCAATTAGCGGCAGAGGAAAATCTATCATTGGATGTTGTCTCAGGTGGAGAATTATTTACAGCGTTAAAAGCTGGATTCCCAGCTGAGCGCATTCATTTCCATGGTAATAATAAAAGCATTGAAGAATTAGAGCTAGCTTTTAACTCGAAAATTGGTTGTATCGTCGTGGATAACTTCTACGAAATCCAGCTTTTAAAAGAAATTTCAGAGCGCCGTCAGCAAAAAATGCGCATTTTATTGCGTGTTACACCAGGTGTTGAGGCACATACTCATGATTTCATTACGACAGGACAGGCGGATTCTAAATTTGGCTTTGACTTAAATAATGGTCAGGCAGATGAAGCATTCCAGCAAACATTTAATCATGAATACTTAGAGCTTCTGGGCTTGCACTGCCATATTGGCTCTCAAATTTTCGATACAGCTGGCTTTGGCTTAGCAGGTGAAAAATTAATCAATAAAATTTCTGATTGGCACAAGGCTCACGATTTTACTTGTACTGTGTTAAACTTAGGTGGGGGCTTTGGTATTCGTTACACAGAGGAAGATGCACCGCTTGAGCCACAAGTATATGTAGAGGATATGATTACAGTTGTAAAAAACAAAGCAACTGTACTTGGTCTAACTATGCCTGAAATTTGGATTGAGCCAGGTCGTTCACTTGTTGGCGACGCAGGGACATCACTTTATACAATCGGTTCACAAAAAACAGTACCAGATGTGCGCAAGTATATTGCGGTCGATGGCGGGATGAGTGACAATATTCGTCCAGCGCTATATGATGCAAAGTACGAGGCAGTTATTGCCAGTAAAGCACATGAACCGAAAAGTGAGACGTACACAGTTGCTGGGAAGCTATGTGAATCAGGCGATAAATTAATCATCGATGCAAAACTTCAAGATGCAGCTTCTGGCGATGTACTAGCAATCTTCTGTACAGGCGCGTATGGATACTCAATGGCGAGTAACTACAATCGTGTTCCACGTCCAGCGGTGGTATTTGCTGAAAATGGCAAGCACCAATTAGCGATTAAACGTGAAAGTTATGAAGATATTGTACAAAACGACCTCCCGCTAACGTTAAAAAAGGGTGAGTAGAATTTGAGAAAAAATAAATGGGTATTACTTGCGTCCATTTCAACTTTTATTTTGTTGTGGGGCGTTGTTTATTGGGTGTTAGCTTCAAAAGGTATTCTCGGACCTGGTTCGTAAGACAGAAATTGACTTGCGGTAAAAGTACAAATCGTGTAGGATAGTCAAAGATTATGTACAGCTAGAAAAAGAGGGAATAGACAAATATGTTAATTCGATATAAAAAAGCTTTCGAGAAAATAGCGATGGGGCTACTCTCGTTTATGCCTAACGAAAAAGACATAAAAAAGCTCACTGAGACAATCCAATCTTATGAAAATAATGATAATTGGGTGTTATATTTATGGAAAAAAAATGAAGAATATGTGGGGATCGTTGGTCTTGTAACAGACAATGATACAGCAACAGTTCAACATGTTTCCGTAATCCCTTCTTACAGAGGAGAGGGCGTAGCGAAGGAAATGCTACAAGAAGTGGCAGAACTTGGCCAATACGCAAATGTGCGCGCAACTGATGAAACACGTGAATTTGTTCAAAAATGTATACAATGTAATGATGAAAAAGCAGACGAGTGTTAACGTCTGCTCAGATTGACGACAAAAGGTATTCGGGAATGATCACATTCCGAATACCTTTTGAAATTTTTATCAGAAATATTCGTTACAAATAACCCCTATTAACAAGAGTAGTATGCTACAGCAAGCATGTCCAATTAGCTAACTTCTTCCAACTCATGGCAGCTAAAGTAAGCATCGCCTGAATGGACAATTTTGTAAATCCCTCGAAAGGTTGTCCAACGTACTCACCTTAATTTCTTTCATTTCTTCTTTTTCAATCGGCTCTGGTGAAAAAAGTTTCTTTCCATGGTCCACTCGGTCTTGATTCAGCTCTTCTTGACGTTTTGCCTCATATGTACGCGTTTCCTTACGCACGATTTTCTTTTCAAATTGACGCTTGTTCGCACGCGCTTTCACATGTGTCGAATCAATAAAGACATGGTCAGCGCTCAATAATCCTTAATCAGCAATTTCTTTTAAGATGCGATAGAAAATCTAGCTGAGTCTTGAAAGCGACGTTCATAATTTTTACCGATAGACGTACACTAGTTGATTGAATCGCATACGTTGAAGGCCACGCAGGAGCGAAGCGACGAGGAGACTGAAGCCGTGCCCGCGAAAAGCGTCCGCCGTAGCGGAAAGCAACAGCTTCATAAAGACACTTCTATTTTAAAAGAAAAAAGACTGTAAACATTAGGTATTTTCGAGATCTGAGATGCTACTAATGGATATAAAAAAGTAAAATCAATAGCAGTTGTTCGTCCTCCTATCCATCATCTCAATCATTTATAGAGGGTCACTTGTAGTTGGAGCGCAGGCGGCGACTTCTGCGGGAATCGCATGCGCTGAAGGCCCCGCAGGAGCGTAGCGACGAGGAGACTGAAGCCGTTGCCCGCGAAAAGCGTCCGCCGTAGCGGAAAGCAACTGCTTCATATAGATACTTGTATTTGAAAACAAAAAAATGTAGACAAACTACTCAAAAAATTGAGTTTGTCTACAGTCTGAGCAGACGAGCATTAACGTCTGCTTTTTCTTTGTTTACTTTCTTGTCGCTCAGCAAGAATATGTGAGCGATCACGTAGCATATGTTTATGAAGAAGATAGTCGTGATTATTTGACGGTAAAAGTTGTATACGTACAACGGTTAGTTCTTGCAATGTTGGGCTGATCGGTAGTTGAAAAGCTTGAAAGGACTTGCCCTTTTGAATAGTAGCGATTGTTTCCTTTAGTAGTGTGAGAAGCTTTTCATAGTCAATTTCAGTAACAAAAATATGACCAACATTGTCCTGAAGATTATGCAATGATTTTTGCAGGATTCGAACTGCGCCAGTAAAGTTGCCACGTCGCCAATGATAGAGACCAGTTGCGAGCTGTACATAACCAACAAGTGGATGGTTTTTATCACCTGGAGCAATGTCTTTCCAATACTCCTCTAACACTTCGTGGCATTCGAAATAATCACCATTGCCATTGAAATAGGCACAGTAATCGATAAATAAAGTATGATGCTGTGGATGCATTTTGAACTCCTTTCCACTATACTAAAACGTGAACTTAACTTTATGCAGTTGGTTTTTAGGCACGTATTGCATAAAATTGAAGCTTCCAACTGATGTCGTAGTTGTTTTTGCTCCGCAAGGACGACAACTAAATGGAGGCGTAATTGAAAGAATGTCAGGGTGGTAAACAATGTCTTATGAAGTAAAATTAGAAGCCTTTTCAGGGCCTCTTGATTTATTATTGCATTTAATTCACAGATTGGAAATTGATATCTATGATATTCCAATGGCTGAAATTACACAACAATATATCGACCATATACATGCTATGCAGGTACTAGAGTTAAATGAGGCGAGTGAGTACTTAGTGATGGCCGCAACGCTGTTGGCCATTAAAAGCCGTATGTTATTACCGATTCATGAAGGAGAGCTAGAGGATGCCGATTTAGAAGTTGACGGACCCGACCCTCGTGAAGAACTTGTACAACGATTAATAGAATATAAGAAATACAAAGAGGCGGCAAGTAACTTGCAAGAGCTTGAGTCCGATCGGGCACAGGTGTTTACGCGACCACCAGCAGACTTATCTGGATTAGCTTCAGATGAGCAAATGGCGTTATTTGATTTGAACGTCAATATTTATGATATGCTCGGGGCTTTTCAAAAGCTGATGCGCAGAAAAAAATTAAAAAAGCCACTAAAGACGACTGTTGCTAGGCAAGAGCGTTCAGTGAGGGATCAAATGCGTTCTGTTGTTCATTCATTACGTTCGACAGGTGGACGTGCGTCATTTTTCGAGCTTTTCCCCTATGAAGATAAGCCAACGCTTATTTTGACGTTTTTATCCTTACTAGAGCTGATGAAACGCCAAGTGGTCATCGTACAGCAGGACGGTAATTTTGAAGAACTAATGGTCACATTACAGAAGGAGGAATGGGATGATGAAGAAAACAATGATACTACAAAGTAGAATAGAAGCTTTATTATTTGTCGTTGGAGATGATGGCTTAACTATAAAGCAATTAGCGCAACTATTGAGTGAGGCAGAAGAATTTGTTGCACAAACAATGGAATCACTGCGTACAACATACGACGAAGATTCGGCTAGAGGCATTACCATAAAAGAAATTGCAGGGGTGTATCAGTTAACGACAAAGCATGAGCTAGCTGATACAATTCAAAGATTAGTAGAGAATCCAACAGCGCAATCATTATCCCAGGCCTCACTTGAGGTATTGGCTATTGTGGCATATAAGCAACCAATCCCACGCGTTGCTATTGAGGATTTACGCGGCGTGAAATGTGAGCGACCATTGCAAACACTGGCCTCAAGAGGGCTTGTCAAAGAGGTAGGCCGTTCAGAAGGAACAGGACGTGCCATTTTATATGGCACAACAAAAGAGTTCTTAAACTACTTTGGTTTAAATAGTATTGAAGAAATGCCTCCTTTACCTGAGGAGGAACAAGGTGAAACAGAGCAAGAAACCGATTTATTTATGACGAAATTCCAAGAAACATTTAGTGGCGTAAAGTAACGTTAGAAAAAAGGCATAGTGCTCCGTTATCTTCTACAAGCGTTGACCACAAAAATGGTTGTTATGAGGAAATGATCTTTTGTGTTGAGCACCCAAAGTGAGTGTAAGTTCTTTTACTTTCATACGAAATTCTATAGGACCTCAGGTAGATGTGCTTTGATTTAAACTGAAAATAAGAACCAATAATTTCAAATCATTTAATAAGGAGTGGCTCGTTGCTTCGGTTAGTACGTCTTATGGTGTTGATGTTGTTAGTGGGGTTTTTGATGTTTCCGGCAACCGGTGTGGCAAGAGGTGGTAGCGGACATGTCGTCTTGGATGGTGATACTGGTCGTGTTTTAAAAGGTGTAAATAGTGATGCACGACTGCCGATCGCAAGCTTAACAAAAATTTGGACGGCACTTGTCGCTATTGAAAATAGTGACCTTCAAGATGAGGTGGTAATATCACCGAACGCTGCGATGGCTGAGGGATCATCCATTTACTTGCAGGCAGGTGAAACAGTTACTGTAGAAACACTGTTACATGGTTTAATGTTACGTTCAGGCAATGATGCGGCAACTGCATTAGCCGAGCACGTAGGTGGATCTGTTGAAGGATTTGTACGTTTAATGAACGAACGAGCTCTGATTGCCGGTCTCACGAATACAGTTTTTATGAATCCGTCTGGTTTACATCATGACCAGCATTTATCATCTGCGAGGGATACGGCTGAAATGTTACGGGTTGCACTTCAAAATAAAACCTTTGAAAAGATTGCTTCAACGGTCTTATATCGAGCAAATACAGTAAATGGCATGTTGTGGGAAAATAAACATCGGTTACTACGAGAAGGTTCAGGGGTTGCAACTGAAATAGATGACGAGGCAGAGCAGCCTGTCAGTTCATTGAAATCTGCAACAGGTTCTGCCTTTGCAGGAAAGACTGGCTTTACAAAGGTAGCAGGACGCACACTCGCAACCGCCTTTCAAAAGGACGGGCAAACCTGTATCGTTGTCACATTAAATGAATCGGATGACTGGAATATACACCGAGGTTTAGCCAATTCAGTGTGGCAAAATTACAACATGGAGACGGTTGTGAAGAAGGGCAAATATAATGTGAACGATAAACTGGCCATTCGTTTAGAGCAACCGATTCGTTTGCAGTTAAACAAAGAGGAAAAAGCGGCAGTAAGGCAAGTGCTACAGGTTTCTAGAAAACGCAAGGAAGCTGTACTTTCCATTTTTATCGGCGAAGAACGTATTTATGCAACTCCTGTAATTGTAGAATCAGCGGATCGTTAAAAGCGATGCGCTGTTTTTTTAATTCCTCTCAAACGTAATGGCACCCTCATTGAAAATAAATTTGCTCCAAAATGAATAATCTTGAACAGTTACCATAGTGGTGGCTTTTTTGCAGTGAATGCTATTTCGCAGGCCATTCATTTTTTAACGGTGCTTTTCACAATAAAAATTAGCCTATTTACGACAGCAATGTGTTAAAGCATCTTTCGATATAAATGGAAAAACAAGGGGAATATAGATCAACGTCAACTACAAATTAGAGAGAAACCAGTAAATGATAAACTATTTCGAATACTCGTATTACTTGTGTATAATTAGTTTTCCTTTAATAATGAACAAAAGTATGACATAATTTTCACAGATTAACGGGAAAAATAACCTTATGCTTTATATGAATGAAAGTGAAGGTTTTTGGCGGATGCCAAGGTGAATTTAAACTAGAGGTGAAACAATGGAAAGATTACAAAAGGTCATTGCTTATGCAGGTGTTGCATCAAGGCGTAAAGCGGAGCAATTGATAGTAGAAGGTAAAGTAAAGGTCAACGGTGTTGTGGTACGTGAGCTTGGCACAAAGGTGGCTAACTCAGATACAATTGAGGTTGAAGGCGTAAAACTTGAAAAAGAGGATAAAGTATATTATTTACTCTATAAACCACGCGGTACGATTTCAGCTGTGACGGACGATAAAGGACGCAAAACTGTCACAGATTTATTTAAGCATATTCCGCAACGTATTTTTCCAGTAGGACGTCTTGATTATGATACATCTGGGTTATTGCTATTGACAAATGATGGTGAATTTTCCTATATGTTGACACATCCTAAGTTTAAAATTGACAAAACGTACATTGCACGTGTCAAAGGTGTGCCAACAATCGAAGGCTTAAAAAAGCTACAGCGTGGTATTCAGTTAGAGGATGGCAAAACAGCGCCAGCGAAAGTGAGTATGACATCTTTTGACGAGCAAGCGGGTAAGGCAATTTGTGAAATTACTATTCATGAAGGGCGTAACCGCCAAGTACGTCGCATGTTCGAGGCAATCGGTACACCTGTTGTCAAGCTGAAACGTGAGCGCTTTGCCTTTTTAGATCTTTATGCCCTAACACCAGGAGAATACCGTGAATTGTCCAAGCATGAAGTGAAGCAACTACGTGTGTTAGCTGAAACTGGACAGCTCGGCTAAATGAACATTTGATGAAGAAAGTGAACATACCGCTATACGTATAGTGTGTTTTTCACTTTCTTTGTGGTGAAAACGTTCATAAATCATTCATAATAAATAGCTAAGCTAATTTGTATCATTTTGCTATAATAGGTGAGAATAGTACACCTTATTTAATTTCGTCCAGCATCAATGCTGAATAAAATTAAATCCTCGCAGCTGTCACAGATATTTTTTTTGCTAAAAATAGTGGCAGCAGTAATTCTTTAAGACCGAAAGCGAATCGGTAGGTACGTAATTTATAATGTGGACGCGTGTTTTTCAGTGTGAAAGCAAGAGCGTCGGCGGAAATTACTCCGAGGGGTAATTAAGAGGGAGGTTATTAACTTGGAGAAAAAGAAGAAACGTCTCGTAACACGAACAGTTATTTTAGTAATTTTAGCGCTAGCGATTGGTTACACAGTATACGGAACGGCAACAAAGGAGAAAGTAGAGTTAGTAGCAGTTGGCTCTGAAGCACCAGACTTCACGTTAGTAGATTTAAACGGTGAAAAACATAAACTGTCTGATTATAGAGGACAGGGGGTATTTTTGAACTTCTGGGGAACGTGGTGTAAGCCTTGTGAAAAGGAAATGCCTGCAATGGACAACCAATACCAAATCTATAAAGATCAAGGTGTACAAACGTTAGCTGTGAACATTGCACAAACAGATTTCGAAGTGCAAAGCTTTGTTGATAAATATGAATTATCATTTCCAGTAGTTATCGACAAAACGAAGAGCGTTATGACTGCGTATAACGTCGGAAATTTACCAGCTACCATTATGATTGATCCAGAAGGTAAGGTAGCAAAAATTATTACAGGTGAAATGTCGGAGGCGAATATCGCTTCTTACATGGAATTAGTAAAGCCAGAATAAGGAGTAAATGACGATGGAAAATATCACTTGTGCTTGTGGTCATAGTAACCCATACGGCACGAAGCTATGTGAAAAATGTGGTCGTCCTTTAACTGAAGAAGAAAAGCAAAATAAAGTGGTCGACATGCGATATGATGGTACCGCTATTCGCTCTAAAACTTACAACAAATCGATTGTTGATAAGATTTGGAATTTCTTCTCAAGTGTAAAAGTTGGGATATCGTTAATTATTATCACATTGATTGCTGCTTCAATCGGAACATTACTACCGCAAGAGTTTTACGTAAATGCCTCGGACGTGAACAAAGAGGCTTATTACGAAGACGTATATGGAATATTCGGTAAAGTTTATTATGCATTAGGGCTTTCTGATTTATATAGCTCTTGGTGGTTCCAAATTTTGGTTGGGATGCTTGGCGTATCCATTATTATTGCCAGTCTAGACCGTGGATTACCACTTTATAAGTCATTAAAAAATCAACGTGTCAAACGCCATGAAAGTTTCATGAAGCGTCAGCGTATTGTTGCAGAGGGACAAGTAACAGCAAGCGCAGCAGACACGCTTGATAAGGTTGAAAAGAAAATGACCGAGATGAAATATAATGTTCGACGAGATGGCAGTGCACTTCTTGCAGAAAAAGGTCGTTTTTCTCGTTACGGTCCGTACATAAACCATGTCGGCCTAATTCTCTTTTTAGGCGGGGTTATGCTACGTTTAGTCCCTGGTTTCTATGTCGATGAATCGATATGGGTTCGTGAAGGTGAAACACGTGCAGTTACTGGCATGGACGGTTATTTTATTGAAAATCGTGATTTTATTTTAGAAACACATGATAATACACCACAAGGTGAACAGCTTAAGCAAGGCGTGAATGTTGTTGCGAAAAACTTCCAAACAGATATTACATTATACAAACAACATGAAAACGCGATTGCTGGCGATACAGAAAATCTTGAAAAAGTAAGAGATTATTCGATTCGTGTCAATCACCCATTAAAAGAAGAAGGGTTTGCTGTCTACCAAATGGACTATCGTCTCAACGAATTGAAGCAAATGAATTTTCAATTAATAAATAAAGCAACTGAGCAATCATTTGGTACTGTAGAAATTGATTTAACCAATCCTAAAAAAGAGTATGATTTAGGAAATGGTGTATCTGTAAAACTACTTCTCTACACACCAGACTTCTCTGGGTTTGAAGATGGTGTACCACAAACGGCAACGTCCGTTCCAAATAATCCGGCATTTTTATTTGATATGACGACACCAGAAACACCAGAGGGCGAAACAAGCTTTGTTGAGATAAAAAATACAATTGAGCCACTTGGTGAAAACCAATACAAAATGAAATTTGTAAGTGTGGAAACACGTGATATGTCTGGATTTACAGTTCGTAAAGACCGCACAATTCCTATTTTATTTGTTGGTGGAATTATTTTCATGATTGGTGTAGCTATTGGGTCTTATTGGAATCACCGACGTCTATGGCTACAAGTAGAACCTGATGGTCGTGTGGTAATGGCTGCGCATGTAAACAAAAATATGTTTAGCATGAAAAAAGATTTAGATGCCGTGACTGCCTTTGCTGGTCTACCGCAATATATAGATCAGTTAGAGAAGACAGAAGAAGGCGAACAGTCCACAGATAGTGGCATTAATGAAAAGGAAGGTGACAACACCTTATGAGTTTGATTGACTTAAGTGGAAATCTATTATTTGTTGCATTTATAGCCTATCTAGTGGCAACATTACTGTTCGGTGGTGCGATTAAACAATCGAATGCGACAGGCAATAACACTGATAAATGGGGCAAGCTCGCGATAGTCGTAACAATACTTGGATTCCTTGCACAGCTTAGCTATTTTATTACACGTTGGATTCATACAGGGCATGCGCCTGTAAGTAATATGTTTGAATTTACGACTGCCTTCGGAATGTTCATCGTGGCAGCATTCATTTTAATATACTTTATTTATCGTATGACGGCTCTTGGTTTGGTGGCATTACCTGTAGCATTGTTAATCATTGCTTACGCAGCGATGTTCCCGAATGAAGTTAGTCCACTAGTACCGTCATTGCAAAGTCACTGGTTAACAATTCACGTAATTACTGCCGCTTTAGGACAATCGATACTAGCAATCAGTGCGGTGGCAGGGCTTATATATTTATTAAAAGTGGTTGATGTGAAAAAACCTTCAAAGCAACGCTTCTGGCTTGAAGCGGTCATGTTTGGCATCATCGTTGTTGTTGGCTTTGTGCTTGTCACAACGATATTTAGTGCTATGGATTATGAATCAACGTACACTTATGTAGATAAAGAAGGTAAGGATCGTCAAATTACCTACAATATGCCGCCAATTTTTGGCATGAATGAATTTAAGGCGGTAGAAGAACACGGTATGTCGCCATTAGTGGAAATGCATGGCATTATCAATGCAAAAAAATTAACAACGGTTGTTTGGTCATTGTTAGTAGGTTTAATTCTATACTTATTGATTCGCTTAATTGCACGTCGTCGAATTAGTGCAATATTCCAACCGCTTGTCAAACGAGTAAACTTACAACTACTAGATGAAATCGGTTACCGCTCGGTATTAATTGGTTTCCCAGTCTTCACGTTAGGTGCATTAATCTTTGCGATGATTTGGGCGCAAATTGCGTGGAGTCGCTTCTGGGGTTGGGACCCAAAAGAAGTGTGGGCGCTTATTACATGGCTATTCTATGCAGCATTCCTACACCTACGCCTATCAAAAGGCTGGGAAGGTGAAAGATCTGCCTGGTTAGCATTAATTGGTTTCGGTATTATTCTATTTAACCTCATTGCTGTTAACCTAATTCTTGCAGGTTTACACTCCTACGCGTAAACGGGAAACGAAAAGCCTTTTCGCCGCAGCGAAAGGGCTTTCTTTTCTTTTCAAGACGTAAAGTACCATGTACAATAGAGGGTAGAGAAAGATTGGAAGAGAGGGATCGTGACAGTGTCAGAAAATATTTCAGTATTAGTAGTAGACGACGAGGATCGTATTCGCCGCTTATTAAAAATGTATTTAGAGCGTGAAGGATACCAAGTTGACGAAGCAGAGAATGGTGAAGAAGCGATCGAGAAATCTTTAGAGAAAGAGTATCACTGTATTTTACTTGATATTATGATGCCTGAAAAAGACGGGCTTGAAGTGTGTGCAGAAATCCGAGAGCGTGCTGCAACCCCAATTATCTTATTAACTGCCAAGGGCGAGGAAGCGAATCGAGTGCAAGGTTTCGAGCTTGGTGCAGATGATTATATTGTAAAACCATTTAGTCCTCGTGAGGTTGTTCTACGTGTGAAGGCAATTTTACGCCGCTCACAAGCATTCTCACCGACGACGAGTGCATCTACTTCAAAAGATTTAGTTGTATTCCAACACTTAATGATCGATCATGATGCTCACCGTGTAACGGCAGAGGGCATCGAAGTAAATTTAACACCAAAAGAGTATGAACTACTGTATTTCCTAGCAAAATCTCCAGACAAAGTATTTGACCGTGAACAATTACTTAAAGAAGTTTGGCATTATGATTTCTTTGGGGACCTACGTACAGTTGATACACATGTAAAACGTTTACGTGAAAAGCTCAATCGTGTATCAGAAAACGCTGCGAAAATGATTGTCACAGTTTGGGGCGTTGGTTACAAATTTGAGGTTGTCAATGAATAGAATATGGAATAGTGTTGTCGGGAAGCTATGGGTAACCATATTGCTTCTCGTTTCATTTGTATTATTTGTTTTCACGGTTTTAATGCTTGAATTTCTTCAAAACTATCATATGCAGCAAGCAGAGATTTCACTTCGTCAAACTGCTGCAACAGTCGCGAGTATAGTGGATGATAATGAAACAGCTGAAACGACTTCGGAATTATTAACAGATATTTTACCAGATAGCACGAATGCACTCATTGCAATCAATCATGTCGAAGTATCATTTGCTATGCAAGAGGGCGTCAACAAAAAAGAAATTCAAGATACGATATTAGCCAACAAAACTTTCCATGAAATTTTTCAATCAGATGAACCTGTCATTAAGGAAATGATGATGCCATCCTCAACAGACAAAGATAAAATGGAGTCGTATGTCGTGCTCGGCTTCCCTCTAAATGTGGAAAATGAAGTACACGGTGCAGTCTTTATTTATCAAAGTCCGGATGCACTACATAAAACATCGAAAGAGACGACGAAAATTGTCTTTTTAGCGGCATTTATAGCCTTTGTCTTAACGACATTCTTTGCATTTTTCCTATCTTCACGTATTACTTCGCCATTGCGTAAAATGCGTGAATTGGCCTTTGAAATCTCCAAAGGAAACTTCGAAGCGAAAATGCCTACCACACAAAATGATGAAATTGGTCAGCTCGCCGTTGCTTTTAACCAAATGGGCCGCCAGTTGAAACACAATTTAGAGGTCATCAATCAAGAAAATGAACAATTGTCCAATATCCTGACTTCGATGACGGATGCCGTTATTACGTTTAATCGTGATCGTACAATATTACTGAGCAATCCACCTGCTGAGCGTTTAATGCAAAAATGGTTTATCAATAAGGGTTCACAAAGTGCAAAGCCTATTCCACCTGAATTGTATCATATGCTCGATCATGTACTGATGTTTGAAGATAAGCTTGAAGAGGAAATTGAAATGGATGGGAATTATTACACGTTTACGATTAGCCCGCTCTATAGTGGGGAATTGATACGTGGGGCGGTGGCAGTTATTCGTGATATGACAGAGCAGCATCGTCTAGAAAAGCTGCGATCAGATTTTATTGCCAATGTGTCACATGAGTTACGCACGCCGATTGCGATGCTTCAGGGCTACTCTGAAGCCTTAATGGATGATTTTATTCAAGATCAAGAAGAACGCAATGAAATGACAAAGATTATTTACGATGAATCAAAGCGGATGGGACGTCTAGTTACAGACTTATTGGACCTTGCGCGTATGGAATCTGGACATATGGCGCTCTACAAAGATGAGCTACCCATCAACTCGACATTTGAGCGTATAACGCAAAAATTTGCGCAAGTCGCAAAGGAAAAGCATGTTCAACTAATTTTTGATAGTGAATTTAATGATGATGCCATTATTAGCATAGATGAAGACCGCATTGAGCAAGTGTTAACCAACTTAGTTGATAATGCACTGCGTCATACGGATGAGGGCTCAGTAACAGTGAAAGTGGAGAAGGAGCCAACCTTTGCCAAGATTTCTGTCCAGGATACAGGACATGGTATTCCTCAGGATGACTTACCGTATGTCTTTGAACGTTTCTATAAGGCAGATAAGGCACGTACACGTTCTAAAGGTGGAACAGGACTTGGACTCGCTATTGCTAGAAATATTGTCAAGGCACATTCAGGAACTATTATGGTTGATAGTGTATTAAAAGAAGGTACGACTTTCACGTTTTATTTACCATTCGATTAACTTTTCATTGTGGAATGGGTTAACATCGAAACGGCACATAGATTTGTGCGCAATGGCAGCTACTAATAGTTTATTATAGTGAAAAAACAAAATGGCAATATAGAGATAGATGAAGTGTAACTTCTGTGAAAGTTAGACGACAAATACTATAAGAACGGGGGTGGAGTGCTTTGAATGACTCCGTGTTCCATCGACTATACGATGTATACCATCAAGACGTGTTCCAGTTCCTTATTTATTTAGTGAAAAACCGTACACTTGCTGAAGATTTAGCGCATGAGGTGTACGTTCGTGTGCTGCGCTCATATGACAATTTTGCAGGGAATAGTAGTGAGAAAACATGGCTATTTGCTATTGCAAAAAACGTCGCTATCGACCATTTTAGAAAGCAGGCAGTACGGCAAAAACATTCACTTGATTTTTTTGACTGGGAAACGGAACAGCTACATTCAACCACACCATCACCGGAAGAAATGCTACAGGCCAGTGATGAATTTTTGCAGGTAGAGTCAGCACTTGAAAACTGTACGGGCGATCAAAAAATGGTCATTATTATGCGCTTCTTTCAAGACTTATCCATTGCTGAAACAGCGCAAATATTAGATTGGACAGAAGCAAAGGTAAAAACGACCCAGCATCGTGCTATTAAGTTTTTAAGACAACAGTTACAACCGGTTAGTGAACAGGAGGCGAAACGGCAATGACTCATAAACAGTTTGACGATGACCAACTTGACAATGTATTGAACAATGCCCCTAAGCTTTCTGACCACCGTTCGAAAGACGAAGTGTTGAAACGTTTGCTGGCAGATGCACGCTTGCAGGATAATATCCATCTTCAAGAAGCCGTGCAAGAACCAATTGAGACTCAAATAACAACGCAAGGGCCAAATCAACAGCATGAACCTACACAAGCTGCGAGCAATGATTTGCCCATTAAAAAACGTAAAAATAGAAAAATGCCTATATTTATGAGTGTTGCGGCTGTTTTTGTCCTGACTTTAATAGCGGGGTCCGTGTTTGTTAACAATAATGAATCGACTAATAATCAGGCAACTCCTGATAGTGCAGCTTTTTCTACATTGCAAGCTGACCAAGCTACAAAAGATGTTGAAAGTAACGACAATGTAATGGATTCCAGTATCGTTGCCGAACATACTCGGATGATGTCGCTCCGTACATCCGTTTACGAAGAAGATTTAACAGATGCTGTCGTCTTCCGTATTGGTTTAGCTGGTGGAAAAGCAGCGGAGAGTGTGCCCATGACGTATATTATTCCGAATGAGCGCGTTGCCGCTGATTTTGGCAAGGAAAAGCCAACATCTTTACAAATGTATGAAAAATACGCACCACAAATTGATGAGGAAGCAAACGGCTTTAAAAACTACCATCCTTACAAGGGTGAGTTAAAAGAACAAGGTGATACGCTTGTGCATGTATTACCAGAAAAAAATGATTACGATGTCGCTTCTGCATCGGTAAGTAAATATTTAAGGTCTTTGAAGGATACATTCTCAGATTCTGATTATAAGGAAATTGCTTTTGAAAATGCAGATGGCACGGCATATGAGTTCTCGCAAGCTGGTGAATCGAGTGAGCCAATGACATTGACGCAAAAAGAGCATTATAATTATTATTTATATACGGAAACAAACGGAACGCAATATTTAGCGCCAGACTTCCGTAAAACGTATTCAACTGTAACAGAGGCACTCACGGGGATGCGTCAAAAAAACGATGATGTCTATGTGCCAGCAGTACCAGAAAATGTGACTTACACGGTGAAGGAAGAAGCGGATGGTGTCGTCGTAACTTTTGATGCGCCTCTTGATCTAACGACACTGGATGCACTTCGTGCGACGCAGTTAGTTGAGGCGATGATGCTAACTGCTGCGAGCTTCGATAAAAAATTGCGCTTAGATAATGTTGTACAGGATAGTTGGGAGGGATTTGATTTAACAAAGTACTTACCAATGCCTGTCGGAGCAAATAAACAGTATATGCAGTAATGACTGAACAGCTATCCAAGAATGGGTAGCTGTTTTTTATGCCAAAGGATAAAATATTGAAAACGGTGGGGTGGGAAAACACAAGATGTTAGCCTATCGACAACGCACTGCCTTAATACATACAAACTTAATCGGATTTTTTAAGCAGAAGTATTTACTTTTTGTTAATAATTCATTATAGTAAAGCTGTAAGATAAAATAATATTGATTCATCTTCGGGGCAGGGTGAAAATCCCGACCGGCGGTAATAGAATGGTAAATCGCTATTGTAGCATAAAACTACAGTAGCTCGAATGATTTACTCCAACATTCTTCAGCCCGCGACCTGTGCAAATCTTTTTTTGCATGGCTGACTTGGTGTGAATCCAAGGCCGACAGTTATAGTCTGGATGGGAGAAGATGGAGGTACGATCGTCATTCGATGTTGCGAATTTAGCTATATACGAGCGTTTTTTCAGTGTGGGATTCTGTACAAAGGGCGCAAACGAATAGCTAATAATGGCGTTTTTTAACCTTGCCTATTCTCCCTTATGCTAGTTATGCATAGGGGTTTTTTCGTGAACAGGAATTGATAGCATCGTTGCCTTTCTTCTTGCGAGATCGAATCAGCAAAGAGGAGAGAGCTTTACAATGAAGAAAAATGTAAAACTTCAATCGTTTATTACGATTGGTATGCTGAGTAGTATTTCGTTTTTACTAATGCTTTTTAATTTTCCAATTCCACCATTTCCAGCGTTTCTAGAAGTGGATTTCAGTGATATGCCTGCGCTTATTGCAGCGATCACAATGGGACCGGTAGCGGGTATTTTAGTAGAATTATTTAAAAATGTACTAGATTGGATTTTCTCGGGCACACCAACAG
Organism: Lysinibacillus sphaericus OT4b.31; assembly: GCF_000392615.1. Classification (GTDB taxonomy): domain Bacteria; phylum Bacillota; class Bacilli; order Bacillales_A; family Planococcaceae; genus Lysinibacillus; species Lysinibacillus sphaericus_B. The sequence continues at coordinate 1,832,439 of NZ_KB933398.1, forward strand.
GAGTACCGGTTGGTCATCTTGCAAACTTTGCGACAGGCATTCTATTTATATTGCCAGTAACGTTTATCTTTAATCGTTTTAAAACAGTTACAGGTCTTGTCGGAGGTTTAGTTGCTGGAACAATTGTAATGGCAGTAGGGATGAGTCTTCTAAACTATGCCGTATTTTTACCAATGTATACTTACTTCTTAGGCATGGAGCCAGTCGTTGGAGATTCTCTATATACAATGATTGTAGCAGGAATTTTACCGTTTAACATTGTAAAAGGTATTTTATTAACCGCAATTATGGCATTACTATTTACAACAATGCGTAAATGGATTGAACGTCAACGTCAAATGTATTTACCAAAATAATAGATTCAACCTCGAGTATGTAGATGCTCGAGGTTTTTTTATAGGCTATGTGGGCGTGACGGATAGAAGGGAGAAGCGGCGGATAGAAAGTGAAAAGTGACGGATAAAAGGAGAGAAGTGACGGATAAAAGGGCTAAAGTGGCGGATAAAAAGTCCAAAGTGATGGATAGGGCGCTCAATGTAACAGATAAAATGCTCGAAAAGACGGAAAACAGTGCAAAACAATGGATAATTTGCTGACCGACTTTACATTGTCTAGTCGTAAATCTTAATTTCATGTACAATAAGTGTGAGTTTAGAATGTTGAGGAGTTTGAAGAGATGAGTCAAAAGAACGGACAGTGGTCCAGTAAGTTAGGGTTTATTTTAGCATCGGCAGGGGCGGCAATTGGGCTAGGTGCAATCTGGAAGTTGCCGTATGTCACAGGTCAAAGTGGCGGTGGTGCATTTTTCCTTATTTTTGTGCTATTTACATTGTTAATTGGTTTGCCGATGCTTTTATCGGAATATATATTAGGGCGTGGTACACAGTCAGAGGCTGTAACGGCGTATAAAAAAGTGGTACCAAAGAAGCGAGGCTGGGCATGGATTGGCCGTATGGGTGTGCTTGGTTGTTTTCTGCTATTAACTTTTTATAGTGTAGTAGGGGGCTGGATTTTTATTTATAGCGGCCTTGGTGTGTCGGGGGCAGTTATTGAACCTACACTTAATCCGAGTGAGCTATTTGGGAAGATTATTGGTACGCCTTGGATAACATTGCTCGGTTTAGGGTTGTTTACGCTGGTAAATGTACTGGTCATTTCACTCGGTGTGCAAAATGGAATTGAAAAAGCAAATAAGTGGATGATGCCATTATTATTTGTAATGTTTATTGTACTTGTCGTGCGTGCGTTAACGTTAGATGGGGCGATGGAGGGTGTTAAATTCTTCTTGTGGCCGGACTTTTCACATATTACAGGGAAGGCGCTCCTAGAGGCTTTAGGTCAATCATTCTTTGGCTTAGCCGTCGGATTTTCATGTCTTGTGACGTATAGCTCATATTTGAAAAAGGATGTGAGCCTACCCAATTCAGCGGGGTCTGTTGTTATACTGACTGTGCTCGTGTCATTTTTTGCCGGACTCGCGATTTTTCCTGTTGTTTTTGCCTTCGATTTAGAGCCAGCATCAGGACCAGGATTATTATTTATGGTGTTGCCAACAGCCTTTAGTCAAATGCCGTTCGGTGAAGTATTTTTAGCGATATTTTTATTGCTGTTTTTATTTGCTACGCTAACATCGTCCTTTAGTTTATATGAAATAATCGTTGCGGCATTGATTGAAAAATGGCATATGTCACGTACTTCATTGACGTTGTTACTCGGTGTGGTTGTATTTATAGCTGCAATTCCATCAGCTTTATCTTCGAGTCTTTTAGCAGATGTATCGATTTTTGGAAAAACAATTTTTGATGCGACAGACTTTTTAGTATCGAATTTAATGCTGCCATTAGGCAACTTATTAATTGCGATTTTTATTGCCTATGTGGTTGATAAGGAATTTGTGAAAAAAGAATTACTGATGGGCAGTCAAATGGGACAAGGGTATTTTATGACATACCGCTTGCTAATGCTCATTGTCGTTCCGATTGTCATTGTGGTTGTCATGTTAAACATGCTGTTGCAATATTAAATTAAAAATGCAGAGCGTACTCAATAAGTTGAATACGCCCTGCATTTTTGGTTTGAAAAAGATTAATACTCACTTAGCGATAATTCGCCAGACCAGCCTTCTTTAATGATCTGTTTGGCTTCATCCTCGCTTTGTGCAATCGGAAAGATTTTGTCACATTGAGAAATAGCAAATAAGTTACGAATAAAGTCATCAACGACAATGATGGCAATTCTTTTTTCTTTTATCGATACTTTCTTGGCGAAATTGACAATCATGCCAAAGCCTGTACTATCAACATTCGTTACTTTTTGCATATCGATAATGTATCCATGCATTGTTTCTAATTTTAGAGCCTGAAGATCTTTTTTAATATCCTCGATTAGCCCATATTCCAAATCACCAGTAAAGGTAATGACAATATAATTAGCCTTTGTGTTAATATCCATTGAAATTTTCTTTTGAGCCATACTATAGCGCCTCCATCTTTCTTTTCGTGTTTGGTTTTTTTCTTAAGACTAAAATTTGAATTTATTCACTTCATTCTGTAATTGATTGGCGATTGAAGCTAATTCGTCTGAACTTTGAGTGATTTCTGCAACAGTTGCGTATTGTTCTTCCGATGTTGCTGCAATTTCTTCAGTAGCAGCTGCTGAATCTTCAATAATTCGTGATATATCTTGAACAGCTTGCTGGACCCCTAGAGAATTGTCGTTTACTAGAACGAATGCCGCTTTCATTTGCTCAACGCCTTCTTCGGTTTTTACTACCTTTTCAACAATCTCTTTTAAGGCACTTCCCCCTTTATTAATGATCGTCACTTGCTCCTCTACGGCAAGTAAGTTACTTTCCATTGTACGAACAGTCACAGATGTTTCTGCTTGAATATCATTAATTAAGTTCGTTATCTGACCTGAAGCCAAACCAGACTGCTCTGCTAACTGGCGAACCTCTGATGCTACCACTGCAAAGCCTTTCCCTTGCTCGCCTGCTCGTGCTGCTTCAATAGCTGCATTGAGGGCAAGGAGATTTGTTTGCTCGGCAATGCCTGTGATAACTGTGATAATACCGCCAATTTCTTCTGAGCGCTTTCCGAGCTTTTGAATAGAGTCAGTAGCATAAGAGACTGTTTGTGTCACCGCGCTCAAATGTTTGATGGCATCATTGATAGCCTCGTCCCCTTTACGAGCAATATGTGTAGAATCTACTGCGTTATTTAAAGTTTCCTCGGCCTTTTGTAAACTATGAGCTACTTCATCAATCGTTTTTTGCATCATACTGACTATTCTCTCGGCTTGATCGGATTGTGTAGTGGTACCAACTGCTATTTCATTCATAGTTAAGGCAATTTGGCTAGCTGCCTCACTTGTTTGATGTGATGATTCTGCTAATGAGTGAGAAGAGCTTGCTATTTGGTTGGCGCTACCAGCTACAATTGTTATCATTTCGGTTAAGTGGTTTTTCATATCACTGAAGGATTGTGCTAAATCAGTAATTTCATCTTTTCCTTTAGGATTTAATAATTTAACGTTTAAATTTAAATTGGCAAGGTCTTTGGCATTTGCACTAAGTATATTGATAGGTGTAATAATCTGTCGTTGTAAAAACCAGCTAATACATACAATAATTAAAATAGCAATTCCTAATGAAATTACGACATTACTTAATGCTGATTTAGTAGCAATAGTTATATATGGTGCAGTCGGGACAGCTGTTGCCCATACACCAATAACATCCCCTTTGCTATCTAAAATAGGGTCATAGGCTGCTTGATGCAAGCTTCCTAAAACATTCGCTGAGCCAATAAAACGCTTTTTTTGCCCGAGTACAACGCTAGCTACCTCGTCGGAAACTTTTGTATTGAGAGCTCGTTCCCCAGATTCCACAATATTTGTACTAATTCGGGTATCGTTTTGAAAAATAGAGACGACGTTTCCGTTTGTTAGCTCACCAACTATATCAGCAACTTCAAAATTTTCAACCATGCTGACATCACCTTTGTATAATTGATTGTTGACAATTTTCCATTCTCCAGGTATTTTCGCATCTAAAAATTGATAGCTTAATTGAACATCTGATAAAAGTTTTGTATTGGCACTTTCTAATAGATTTTTTTTCGAGCCATAATAATTAATTCCGGCTAGAAGTGAAGTGAGAAGTAAAATGCAAGTGAATGTGAGCAAGGTCATTTTTTTTCGGATTGTCAATTTCATTAGAATTCCTCCTATTTTACATTACGCATGAATTTTCTTTGAAATACCAACTAAAAATTTTGTTTCTGTTACATTTTCAAACCAAATAGCATCGACCATATTTTTTACAAAAAATAAACCTCGTCCCCGATCTGAAGAGGTGAGATCGTGTAAATCAAATTGAAAGACCTTTTCCCAATCATTCTCAGCGATTCCTTTTGCTTCATCCATGACTGTTACCTTGATATCTTCGTCCGTTTGGGTAACGTGTACTTGAATTTTTTCTTGGGCATATGCGTCGTTCATATTCATGGCTTCGACAGCATTAATCACTAATTCATGCACAACAAATCGTAATTCTTTTTGATAAGGAAGATTATAGACATTCATATAATTTTCCATTACTTGATCAACAAATTGGATAGCCTGCATATTAGGTTTTACATTGAGCGTGAATTCCAACTTCAATCACCTACCTTGTAATGTTATCGTTACTGAAACGACTGTTATATCATCGCTATAGTCATTTTCAAATAAATCGTATTTTTGTGAAAATTTTAGTAGGGCATAGGCATTGTCTTGAGATGCATAGGAATGAAAAAAATCAAAATCTACTAATTGCTCTTCGTTGAGTGTAAGTAAACCATCCGTATAAAGAATAATACGATGCCAACCAGATAAAGGGATCGTTTTTTTGTTGACTTGAATAGTCGGAAAAAGACCTAAGATTGGCGTACTAGCTGGCAGGAACACAGTCTCTCCGTACTTGCCAAATAAAAAACCAGATGGGTGAGCCGCGTTGACATAATGAAGAGTGCCGTTTTTTGTATCAATTAGCATGTAAATAGCCGTCATTAAAAAACGGTCCATATCCTCATCTGAAAATAATTCATATATTTGATGGTTGAGTTCGTGAATAACTGCAACAGGATCGATTAATCTAGGTATGATTCCTCTTAGTAACGATTTAATGGACATAGTGACGAGTGAGGCAGCGATTCCATGTCCCATCGCATCATAGAGGAGTACAGCTGTTAAATCGTCGTTGATGTTAAACCAATAATACATGTCACCACCTAATGTATTAGAAGTAACGTATAGTCCATCTATTTGAATTTGTTTGAGATTTAGCGATGGCGACAGTGCATTCTTTTGGAATTTTTTCGCGATAAATAAATCCTTCTGTATACTACTTTCCTGCTGCTTGCGAAGTTTAGCTTCTCCTCGATATTTTAAGGCAACATGAATTCTTGTCTTGAAATGGGTGAAATCAAATGGCTTCAAAATGAAATCGAATATGCCTGCCTCGAAGACCCTGTCGATGGTAATTGCTTTTTCATATGTAGTGGAGAGAAGAATGGGGGCATCAATCCAACGCTGTAATTCTTCAATTTGCTGACAAATTTCCTCGCAATTTTTAAGTGTTAATTTAGTATCCAAGATGATTAAATCGAGTTCTTCTTTCAATTCGTCTAATAAATAATTTGCTGCCGCTTCTGTTGTTGTAAAGCAATGAATATTTTTGATGTCTAAACGATGAAAATACTTTTGCATTCGCAATACATCATTACTTACGTTTCCGATAATTAATACTGACATGCTTCTTTGCTGTCACCGCCTTATGTATCGTTAGTACTAGCTGCACATGAAAAATATACGGCTTTTTTTGTTAGTAATCCTATAAATGAACGAGCAATTTCGAAATTCTAATTCGCTATAAATTTACCAATAAATAAGATATTATACAAGACTATTGTGATATAAAATATGGAATTTTTAGTGTTAGTTTTAGTAGAAGGGAACTGCATATTCTGCTACTTATTTCTTATATATAGTGACTTTATAAGTTCTTATAATAATCTACTTGCGGATTGTGATTTAAAATAAGGGAAAATTACCAATATTTGAGTAGGAGGTAAGAGTCCTGGCAAGTATGTTTTAATTTTAAAATATCAATAATCTATATATCGAAAATAAAGATGATACTATTCGAAAAAATCTATGTAATAAAACATGACATAGGTATTGCTTTTTAATCAACGGTTAGTGTATTTTATAATTAAGTTATAAATATGATGTAAGGAAAAATGACAATCGGAGTGGTGAAGAATGAAACATTATACAAAAGAAGATATTGTCCGCCTGGTGAAAGAAGAGAATGTGAAATTTATTCGCCTACAATTTACTGATATATTGGGAACAATTAAAAACGTTGAAATACCCGTTAGTCAATTAGAGAAGGCGTTGGACAATAAGGTCATGTTCGATGGCTCCTCAATCGAGGGTTTTGTGCGTATCGAGGAATCAGATATGTATTTACGACCAGATTTAGATACTTTCGTAATTTTTCCTTGGACAGCTGAAAAAGGGAAGGTGGCGCGCTTCATTTGTGACATTGCAAGACCGGATGGAACGCCATTTGAGGGGGACCCGCGCTCCAACCTTAAGCGTGTGCTAAAGGAGATGGAGGAATTAGGTTTTACCTCGTTTAATCTAGGGCCGGAGCCAGAGTTTTTCTTATTTAAGCTCGACGAAAAAGGGCATCCAACACTTGAGTTAAATGATAGTGGAGGTTACTTCGATTTAGCACCGACCGATTTAGGCGAGAATTGCCGCCGTGATATTGTCCTAGAATTAGAGGGGATGGGCTTTGAAATTGAAGCATCCCACCATGAGGTTGCACCTGGACAGCACGAAATTGATTTTAAATACGCAAATGCCATCGAAGCTTGTGACAACATTCAAACTTTTAAACTTGTTGTGAAAACGGTGGCAGCTCAGCATGGTCTACACGCAACTTTCATGCCAAAACCATTATTCGGCGTCAACGGTTCAGGTATGCACTTTAACCTCTCACTTTTTGAGGGGGATAAAAATGCTTTCTTCGATGCAAATGCAAACTTGCAATTAAGCCAAACAGCTCGCAGCTTTATGGCAGGAATTATGAAGCATGTGCATGGCTTCACAGCAGTGACCAATCCATTAGTAAATTCCTATAAGCGTTTAGTGCCTGGCTATGAGGCACCTTGCTATGTGGCATGGTCGGCTCAAAACCGCTCACCACTTATTCGAATACCCGCAGCACGTGGCCTCTCAACACGTATTGAGCTACGTTCCGTCGATCCAGCAGCAAACCCGTACTTAGCGATGGCTGTAATTTTAGCCTCTGGACTCGATGGGATTCGGAAAGGCTTAACACCACCGGACGCAGTGGACCGTAATATTTACAAGATGACTCGTGTGGATCGCGAAATGAATGGCATAGATAGCTTGCCGTCCTCACTGGAATATGCACTAATTGAGCTAGAGATGGATCATATCGTACATGAAGCATTGGGAGACCATATTTTTGAGAAGTTTACAGCAGCAAAAGAAATTGAATGGAATAAATACCGCACACGCGTCCACGACTGGGAACGTGATGAATATATGAAGATGTATTAGGGAGGAAGGAGTGTTGGGGATGCAGGGCTCCGGCACTTCTTTATTATTTGCCCATATGACTTAATTTTCTTGTCCACAAATTGTCCACAAGAATTATTTTTATTTTCAGTTTGATAAGAACAATATTAATAACTTGATAAATGAACAAATTGAAAGAGCATGTTGCGAAAAAAATTGCCCAAACATGTGCTCTCTTACTGTTTCATTATTCATTTAAACGGACTCCTTTTGTTTAATCCGCCCATCTAGGGACCAATTCGTCCATATTCTAAGTACATTTTCAAATGGTCCACGGTTAAATCTTTTTAGATAATAAACGCTAAACACGCATTGTAAGCTATAGAGTGTTATGCCGAATAAAATGCCCGAAAATACACCTATTTTTCCATATAGACCAAGTCCGTATCCGTAAAATACAAATGTACAAATAATGGTTTGCAATAAATAATTCGTCATCGATAGTTTCCCAACGCTTTCAAAGCCATGTAAAAGGAATGGTAATAATCGAGTACTGATTAGTAGGGCTGCTAAGCAGATGTAGCCAATTGACAATAATAGAGAGCCACCAATTAGTAACATGCCAGAAAAAATGCTGTCTATAAAACTGACACTTTTACAGATAAGACCGAGTGGAACAAACAATGCTCCAAGCGCATACCATCTTCGTTCTATTTCCATATTTTCGAAGGCGCGTTTTTTCGCAAGCCCCATGCCGAGTAAAAATAGAGAAATAAACATTAACGGTGCTAATATTTGGATTATACCTACATCAACAGGATCATCGAATCCAGGAGGCATGTCATTTAAACGATAATAATAAACGTCCAAGTAACTCCCATCTGCGTAAACAGCATTGGACTCTTCAATATAAGTATCCATTTTTAGCTGCTCTTTCTTCGATAGCTCCACCACAGGAATGAAAAGTAAATTTATAGTGGAAAACACAAAAAATATCCCGCTCCAAATAAATAATGTCTTTGCTTTACGGTTAATAAAAGGAATTAAGAAAAAGATTATAATGCCATAATACGATAAAATATCACCTTCCCAAAAATACCTTGAGTGGAGCCAACCGATTGCAATTAGCCCGATTGCACGACGTACAATTGACCATCGACTCCTATTTTTCTTCTTACGGATAGACTCTATTAATTTTATAAGAGAATAGCCAAATAAAATGGAGAAAATGGGCATAGAAGAGCCTTCAATGAAGACTTTTACAAAGTACAGGGCCCCTGAATCAAGTGTTGATAAATTTTTTAGCTCATCCTTACCGTACATCCCAAACTGAAAAATAAGTAAATTTGCAAGCAAAATCCCAAGTAAACTAAATCCTCGCATACCATCAATAAAAGAAAACTCTCTTTGTCATCATTTGCTTTTATCTCCTCTGTTGGTAAAATTAAACGTACTATAACTTGTAAATCTTACAGAAAAATAACGAATATCTTATAATAATTAAAAGTGAGTGACGAGAGGCAGAATGCAATATTAGTATTGGAAGATGAACGTGCAATTGCAGATGATTATTTTACGAAATTATTTAATCCGTAAGAACTAGTTGTGCTTAAATTCTTTTATTTTATTAAAAATGATCCTGAAAAAAATAAATAAGATTTTGTTTTCCTACATGGCGTTGCAGTGTACTAATGAACGGACAAGATTTTCAAACAGGTGAATAATAAACCTTTACGGAAAATACCGGAGGCAACGACAGATAGGGAAAAACCCTGTTTTGTTGGAGTCTCTTTTTCTATTTCGTTTAAAAGGGGTGAGGCATTTGCAAACGTAACTGGTACATAATGGGATAGGTAAGAACGAACAAGGGTAAGTATCAAAAAGACGACAGCCAACTAGAACTAAACCTATCGAAATGACTACTATTCAACCTTTACCCGTGCTTTGAAAGGAATGTCTCGGCATCAATCGTGTAGTTTAGTAATCCTTCGAAATCATGCAACGTTGGATCGAGATTGTTATATGTAAATTCATAGCTCATCCCAAGCTTCTCAATGATACAGATAGATGCCAAGTTTTCTGAATGAACGACAGCAATTATTCGGGGTAAAGCGATGACTTTAAAAGCATAGTCCATTAAAGCATACGTTGCTTCAGAAGTAATACCTCGCCCTCGATATGCCTCCGAAATACCATAATAAATTTCGACTTCTGTTTGCTTGACATCATCTGGGCCAAGTCCGCAAAAGCCAATTACGGTTTGGCTTTCTTTTTCAACAATGGCTAGATTAAGTTTATGAATGTGAGTTGGCGTGTTTTTTTGATTACAATTAATGGACCATTGAATTATTCGTTGTACTTCTTCTCGACTAGGGATATCCTCGGGAATGAATTGATAAAAGTTTGGCTCAGAAACGACGGCATATAATGCGTCTACATCTGTTAAGGCATATGGACGAATCACGAGCCTTTCAGTTTCGATATGTAAGTTTAAGAACATTTTAAATCTCCTTTTGTTAGTACCTGACATTGAATTTTCACTAATAATATTCAATGTGGTAATTGTTGTAAAATATAGGTTATCACAGGATATTAAACAAAACTAGCATTTTTAGAAAATTTTTGATTAGTTAATATTTATCAAATACCATTGCTTGTTTCATTATTTAAATACTGATAATAAAAATTCTCTATCTTTAGGGAATGAAAACGTTAACTCGGCTAGTTCTTCTTTTGATTTTCAAGCCACGAACATTCACTACATCAGTTTCTTTTTGTAAATCCTCTCTTTTAATGGTAGCTTCTTCTCCTGTTTCTTCAAATATCTCATGAATTCAGTAATCCTTAAAATTCACATGATCTTCTTTACCACCAGATGGTACGACTCATTTCTTTTCTTCTTCAGCAGTACCTTGCAATATCTTTAATAATTTATCCCGCATTAACGGTCAGTAAGACGGCCAAGTGGAAAGATGAGAACGTTTTAACTTAAATACCTTTATTTTTATCAAGATCAACAGTAGAAACTTCTTTCAATTTTACCAGTCCAAAGTTAGCATAAAATGACAGGATAATAAAATCCAGATACTTTAATCTATAAACAAGGAGTGAGGGCATTGAGTTGGATAGAGTCGATTCAAAAAGCAATTAATTATATGGAAGAAAATTTATTGAATGATTTAACAATGGAGCAAATCGCACAAGAGGTAAATTCTTCAGTCTTTCATTTTCAACGGATATTTTCTATTTTAACGGATATGTCGATTGCAGATTATATTAGACGTAGAAGATTAACTTTAGCTGCACAAGAGTTACTGAATACAGAACACAAAATTATCGATCTCGCCTACAAATATGGCTATGACTCTCCTGAGGCTTTTACAAAAGCGTTTCGCAAGCAACATAACGTAACACCTAGCGAAGCAAGAAAACAGCAAGGACCATTACAATCATACAACCGCCTGATAATTCAGGTGAGCTTGAAGGGAGCAGAACCAATGAAGTACAAAATTGTAGAAAAAGAAAAGTTTCAAGTTGTTGGGGTGAAAAGAACGTATAATTGCCAAAATGGGGAGAATACGCAAGGTATTCCGCTGTTCTGGGACGAAATGAACAACAAAGGTATGGACGATGCATTATTTAAATTGAACAATGGGGAAATAAAAGGGGTGCTCGGTGTTTGTGTACCAGATAAGAACTATAAGGAAAACAGCTTAATGGATTATTGGATTGCGACTGATCATACGGGGGATGTACCAGAAGATCTGTTAACAATGGAAGTACCAGCATCAAAATGGGTAGTTTTTGAAGTACATGGCCCAATGCCAACTGCTATGCAAAATACATGGAAGCAAATTTACTCTGAATGGTTCCCATCTAATCCTTATGAGCCTACAGGTTCGGCAGAGCTCGAAGTGTATACCGATGAAGATCCATCTAGTCCAGATTTATATTCAGAAATTTGGATTCCGATTAAATAAAAAAAGTATTTAAACAAGCTAAGGCTCATCAAAAAGTGAAATGACTTTTGATGAGCCTGTTATTATATATTAAACGTACCGCAACTATCTAAAATGACTGAATCAATCACTTCTTAATAAGGAATAGCTATTGATGTCCTGAAAAATCTCGTCAGACTTTTCGTACTGTCGGAGAGTGCCTTCAAATGTGAAACGGAGCTTTTCTAAAACTTTTATAGAATTCACATTTCCTGGCTCTACTTTCGCTTCAATTCTATTTAATGCTAAAGTCGTGAAAGCATAATTAATCAATGCCATAATTCCCTCAGGCGCATAACCTTTCCCCCAATAGGCTTTAGCAATATCATAGCCAATTTCTGCTCTAGCGTTTGCAAAGTCAATGGAATTAAATCCACAAGAACCAATGATTTCATTCGAAGCGGTTTCAATAATAGTGAAGCGAATTGCTTTATGATCCAATGCTAATTCATTTAGTAATTCAATCATCTCTTTTGCTTGTTGCTCATGTGTAAAATTAGAAATATTCATGAATTTCGTAACGTCTGGGTCAGACCAAATTTTAAATAAAGCCTGTGCGTCCGATGCTTCCATTTTTCTTAATAGTAATCTTTTAGTACTTAGTTGTTCTATCAATACTTTTACCTCCAAATTTTTTATTGAGTTGGATGAAAAATATTGCTATCCGCGCATAATTCAGTCCCTTCCAGTTCGTCTGTATTTATTATACAAAAAATAAAGCTTTAAACAATATAAACATTTCCTTAAACAGGATTCACCCTAAATAAATTAAAAGAACTTATTGCGTAATGCAAAAATATTGTAGAACAACCGAGCGTCTCGGCCCATTTGGTGATGAGGGTTGATTTTTGGTAATAAACATTTTTGAAATAATTCATCACAATACTTTGTTCTACCATGTCGTGAATAACATTCATCATGTAACTTACAGCATGCATCAACTGGATTAGTTGGTTCGCCAGGCCCGGAACATCCAGGTCCGCAGTATCTATAGCCAGGATAACAAAAACCTAGTTTGCTACGTCTGTTCATCATTTTTTCCCTCTTTTCTAAAATGTTCTCGATACTATAAAATATGTAGTTACGGCTTTTGAAAAGGGATTAAAAACTAGTAAAAGCTTAAAAAACTGCAGCATGTGACAAAACTACATGTAAAAATTTGTCTATGCCCTTTGGTAGTGACAAAATCCCTATTTAGCAAAAGGTTTTCTGCTAAAGAAAGCGAACAGAATGAAAACAATCTGATATTTGGAATGAATTTGTAAGTCCAATTAAAAAGCGCCTAAGTCCAGTACAATACCGAACTCAGGCCCAATAAGTTGCCAAGGAAATATCCGTTGCCCAATTTTGACTGAACTTTATTTTTCTTGGCTTAGAGTAATGACAATTTATTTACTAGCTAGTTTTGAACAAATTTTTAGCTTCAATCGTGTAGTTTAGTAAGCTATCGAAATCAGGAATCGTTGGATAAGATTGTTATATGTAAATTCATACATCATCCTGAGTTGTTCTTAAATGAGTAGATGCTAGATTTTGTGAATGATTATCCGAAATAAACCAATGTAGTTGTGACAGTTATTGATGACATTCATCTAAGATAAATGGCCTTGTTTTTTACACTTTTGCTTGATTAAAAATATGACGAACATAATCTGGCGCACTTTGTTCAACTTCTTGATCAGACAATTCATTCTCTGCTCCATAAACAGCAAAAGTGGGAAGAAAAGTCGCTCCAGTATATAGTGCTGTGGCTTTAAATGGTACTGTTATTTCTTCTAATGTAAATTTATATTTTCCTTCTTCGTGGAAATCACGCTTTCTTATTCCTGCTGATATAGCTAAGCCGATTTTTCTTTCAACCAGAGCTTTTCCTGTAGAACCATAAGCCCAACCATAGGATAGTACATCGTCAAGCCATTTCTTTAACAAAGGAGGCGTGCTAAACCATTGTAAAGGGAACTGAAAAATTATGGAGTCATGTTCTTCAACTAACTCTTGTTCTCTTGCAACATTTATATTCCCGTCTGGATATTCTTTGTAAATATCATGAACTGTAATTTCCTTATTGTATTTACTTAATTCTTCCACCCACTTTTTATTGATTCGTGAATTTAATAAATTTGGATGGCTAACAATGACAAGTGTTTTCATGAATAAAACACTCCTTTCAAATTTAAAAAGCATGCGGAATGCTTCGAATAATTATGATGGTATACTATACTTTTACGGTTGTTTAGTACCCACTTTAAAGTAACCTAGTTACTATTAAGTAACAATTTATGAAAGCCTTAGATTTGGAGGATTAAAAAAATGAAAAAATACAATTTTTCGATAGAAGCAACGCTGGACATAATTGGTGGTAAATGGAAAATTGTGATTCTGTGTATTCTAATGATGGATCAAAGAAAAAGAACGAGTGAATTAAAAAGAATGATTCCAAAAATCACACAAAAAATGCTCATTCAACAGCTACGGGAACTAGAAAAAGATCATATTATACATAGAAAAGTTTACAATCAAAGCCCTCCAAAAGTTGAATATTCATTAACAGAATATGGTGAAAGTCTAACCCACGTTATTGATCTAATGTGTGATTGGGGTGCAGTTAATATCAAAAAAAGAATAGAAGAGGGGGAAGAAATACATTTATCATTAGAGGAAAATGATTGAATCATGTATTAACTTCATTTGAAATTAAACAACTTTAAAGAGCCTAACTACAATAACATGTAGCAAGGCTCTTATATTTTTATATCAAAATTAAATAAACGTATTATCACTTCACATCTAAGTTTTCTTTTAGATATTGTATAAAAGGGTGTTCAATTGTTTCATTTTTTCTCGTACAAATAAATAAGCTTTGTTTAATATTTATTCCATCAACATAAATCCGAGCCAACTTTTGATTTTCAATGCTACTTGTCACACTAATAGAAGGGGCAAGCATTATGCCATAACCAGCTTCTACAACCTTGATCGATTCATGTAAGCCTTGCATTTGTAAGCCCATTTTAGGTACAGGACAATCATATGTGTAAAATATAGCTTCAAGTAAATCTAAGGTGGCACTACCTTGTTCTCGATAAATTATTTCTTCTTTTGATAAGGTATTCAGCGGTACAGTTTGGTTCGCCAGTTTATGCAATGGATGCACGACAAAATAAAACTCTATTTCTAAGATTTTTTCAAAGTTTAAATTTTCGTGTCCTAGATTGCTTTGAACCAAAAATCCAAAATCAGCTTGATAATTTAGTATTTTTTCTTCTACATACTTCACATTTCCTAATGAAACAAAAAAATTTACGTTAGGTTTCATCAATTTATATTCTGCAATATACGGAGGCAAAACATAATTAATCGGAATATAGGATGAGGCAATTTGTATTTTTTCTTCTTTTGTTATAAATACTTTTATCTTCTCAGCCATCTGTTCTTCTAAATAAAATAAGCGTTGGCCTTGTTCGTAAATATATTGACCTTCTGTTGTAAGTTGTATACCACGCCCTTTATTTTTGATTAATTTTAGATTTAATTCTTTTTCTAAATTACGTATTTGAATTGTGACAGCAGGTTGACTTAAGAGTAGTTCATTTGCAGCTGCCGTAATACTACCTAGTCTAGCTACATTAGTAAAAATTCGTAAAGCATGTAAGTTCATTAAACACCTCTTTTATAAAAAAAATTTATGAATTAGCTAAAAATATTAAATTGTTTTATATGCATTATATCAGTATTTTTAAGGTAGAGGTGATTTTATGGGCGTTTTATTAAGTGAATGGATTTCATTAAATGGATTGCAACTATTTACTATTGGGGTAATTGCCGCAATCATAGGTGTTATGTTTGGTGCAGCTGGATTTATTTTATTACCTGCCATGTTGTTAGTTGGAGTTCCTATTCACACTACTGTTGCAGTCAATAAATTCGCAACAGGTGTATCTGCTTTATCAAATGTTATAACATTTATATTAAAAAGAAATATATCAATTCAAACTGTTATGCCACTTATTATAATTTCCAGTTTTGGAGGCGTAATGGGCGCATTTTTGGCTACTCGCTTATCAGAGCAATTAATGAATGTTGTCGCTTGTGTCATCCTTATTTTTACCTTTTTCATTGTACTTAAAAGCAATAAATTTCTAGCAGCTAATGAAAAAGAATCAGAAGTACAGCAGACATCCTTAACTATTCCATTTCTCATTAGTATGTATGATGGGGGTTTTGGACCAGGATCAGCTTTGATGAATATAACGTATTATTTGAAAAAGCACTATCTCTATATAAAAGCAGTTGAGTTTACATGAATTATTTCATTTTCAAGTTGTTCAGGAGCATTTGTCTTTTACTACTTTCTAGGCATTATGAATTGGGAAATTGCTATACCTGTAACTGTTGGTTCAATCCTTGGATCGTTTATTGGATTAAAAATTTTACCTTATATAAAAGGTAAATGGATTCAAACACTTTTACCTATTATCTTTTTCTTATTAATTGTACAAGTAGTTTCAGATTTGTTATTCTAATAATTTTTTATAGAATGTAGTGTAAACCTTTACCTACTTACTCTCCTAAAAATCAAAATACATGCAAATAATTCAAATCCTTAAGGTTTATGTAAGCTTTAAATTAAACAGCTGTAAGGGTGGAAAGTTAAGATAATCCTAGAGAAATTAAGTATTTAAGATAAGGAGTTTTAAACAATGAATCCATCCGTTACACAAAAAGAAAGAATCGTTTCCTTGGATATTATTAGAGGATTAGCGTTATTTGGCATATTGTTTATAAATATTGCTGCGTATCAAGTAATAATAGAAGGGGGACCAATGCCTGATTATAGTGGATTTAATGGTATTATTGATAGATTAATCGATATCTTCGTCGAGAAAAAATTCTTTTCCATTTTTTCATTTTTATTTGGAGTGGGATTTTATATTTTCGCTTCTCGTGCGGAAAACCGTGGTGATAAACCGCGATTACGTTTTGCAAGACGTTTATTCGCTCTATTACTTATTGGTATCGTTCACGTTTTTGTTTTTTGGGGGTCAATTCTTGCAATATATGCAGTGATAGGCTTTTTCCTTATACCATTTTATGGCGCAAAAGTTTCAACGATAAGTAAATGGTTGTTTAGCATTATTACTGTCCATGTTATCGCTATACTCATGCAGATTTTTATGCCGAACACAGGCGTATTATTGAATGTTAGTGGTCTATTTGGAAATGATACAGTTGCCATTTTTATTATGTTTTTATCAGGTTTTTTAGTAGCAAAAGCAGGTTGGGTTAGCCACGTAAGTGAATTTTCAAAACAAATAAAATGGATACAACGCGTTACATGCCCATTATTCATTGGTTTCTCCATATGGATTTGGTTTGCAGCACAAGGGAATGACCAAAATCTTCATTTAATTTTAGGGTTAGGGCTAATACCAACAACTTATTTTTATTTAACTAGTTTATTTTTATTGTTAGAAAATAAGAAAATGGCAAAGCTTCTTCAGCCTATCGGTCGTGTTGGCCAAATGGCATTTACAAATTATTGGGCTCAGAGTTTTATCGGTGTAGCAATCATATCATTGATGGGACTTGAAGTTGTTTCACCTAATAACATCGTAATCATTGCAATATTAACTTTCTTAATTCAAATTATCTATAGTGTCATTTGGTTTAAGTTCTTTAAAATGGGTCCATTAGAGAAGGTATGGAGATTTATGACGTATGGTAAAACAATAACGACAAAATAAGTATTCCAAATCCCTAACAGTTTGTGTAATCAGGCTGTTAGGGATTTTAAATTTTATGACATCCGTTTACCCGAGTGTTGCACCGCCTTAATCCCATGAAAGCGTAGTCGCACCATAATTACATAATAGTTCAGACCTAAGTCGGATGACAGGGAATGACTATAAAATGTATATTTTATTTATACTTTTTAGTTAAAAAAGTATAAGGAGCAATCCTAGACAACCATTACGTATAGCTTAATAACTACTACTAATACGTTTAATTACATTAATTTGTAAATGCTATACGTAATGTGTTGGGTGTATATGCGAAAAAGTAATCCATCATATTCTGTATGCAGCATCTTGTACAGCGTGAGTACGATGCTGTTTTTTGATGAGATTTTAGCAATGAACAAGCTATGTCCTTTTGTCAGACTATTGACTGATTTTAGCTGAAGGCTATTGATGTATTTAAAATTCATGAAATCCTGTATTTATTGATTTTCAAGATATGTTTCCTCAACTTCAACCGTGGAGGTGATTTTACATGAAGGAAAAATTACATTTTACTATTTTAAGCAATGATTCAAGTGATGGAGACGGTGGTTACGGAGTAGGCACCCTTGATTTGAATAATGTGACGCCGCTTATTATAGATTGTGAAAACGAATGCGTGTATATTGACTTAGAAGCCTTACATGGGCGCAGTATTATCGAAAAAAAAGTTCGTTTTTCCCCTGATTTAACCCATGCTAGCGACGATTATCATCGATATTGGATTGTTTGGGTCGCTATTCAAATTGCTGAAAATGGCCCTTATTATGCGGGATGTACTGCCAGTGAAGTGCGCGTGTCAAAAGAAGAACGTCGCATTAAACTGGGCTACAAATCGTTGCCAGAGCAAGTGAATTATTTAGATAAGGCACTTAAAGGTAAATTTATTTTGAATCATCTCGATGCAAAGTCGAAAAGATTACTTTATCAGTTTTTAGCTAGCTTTAACGAGCAGTACTGGCAACAATCACCTGAGGAAATAAAACAACAACTTTCTATATTGGGGGATTTATAATGGCTTTTGTTATTACAGAATTATGTAAAGATGAAAAAGCAGCCATCTGTTTAGATGCCTGTCCCGTAAATTGCATTGATTTAACAGATACACAATATGTCATTAACCCTGATTTATGTATTGACTGTGGTGCTTGTGAAGTGGTTTGTCCGGTAGAGGCAATTTTTCACGAGGACGATTTACCCGCTGAGTACCATTCAGCAACCTTACTAGCACTTAATCATTATCGAAACTAAAATGCGATCTGGTTATTGTTGCGATTAACTATTTATGCTAGTTTCTATAGTATTTTTAACATACTGAGTTATTGATGATAGTAGCTATCAGGTATATCCTGCAAATATAAATGATAGGTGGAAAATAAATGAACTATCGAGTTTTATTGTATTACCATTATACAAGTATTCAATCACCAGAGGACTTCGCTGAGGAGCATTTGCAATTATGTGAAAATATGAACTTAAAAGGTCGTATTTTAGTTGCTTCGGAGGGCATCAACGGTACAGTTTCTGGAACAATTGAAGAAACAAATGCTTATATAGAATGGATGGAAAATAAACCATTATTTAAAGGCATTGTTTTTAAAATTGATGAAGTAGATGGTCATGCCTTCAAAAAAATGCATGTGCGTCCAAAACCTGAGCTAGTGAATTTAAATTTAGAGAATGATATTGACCCGCTCGAAATGACAGGTCGTTATGTTGCACCCGCTGATTTTTATGAGCAAATGCAACAAGATGACACAATTGTTATTGATGCTCGAAACACATATGAATTTGATGTTGGTCATTTTGAAGGTGCGATTCGCCCAGAGATTGAAACGTTTCGTGAATTACCCACATGGATTAAAGACAATAAGGAATTATTAGAAGGGAAACGTATTTTAACGTACTGTACAGGTGGTGTACGTTGCGAAAAATTTTCTGGTTGGCTAATTAGTGAAGGTTATGAAGATGTAGGTCAACTACATGGCGGCATTGTAACGTATGGTAAAGATCCAGTTGCAAAAGGCCAGCTTTGGAATGGGCAATGTTACGTATTTGATGAACGCCTAGTTGTTCCGATAAATCAAGTAAGCCCAACTATTGTTGGTAAGGACCATTTTGACGGCACATCTTGTGAACGTTACATTAATTGTGCTAATCCTGAATGTAATAAACAGATTTTGAGTTCACAAGAGAATGAAGCAAAACATTTAGGTGGCTGTACAATAGAATGCACAAAGCATTTACGCAATCGCTATATAAAAATTCACGGCATTTCAAATGAAGTGGCTGCTGAACGAATTGCTATATTGGAGAAATCAATGCGTTAACCTAAACGGAAAAAAGCGTAGTTTTTATAAGAGCAGTTATACAATTGCTGTTCTTACTAACGAAAGTGATTTTCTGTTAATAATTTAGCCTGTTTATCTTCATCTTCATGATAAATTGCCTCTACCGGGCAAACTACTACGCACGCACCACATTCAAAGCATAATTGTTCTATTATACTGAGACCCCTTCAAATTCTAGAAAAAAGGTTCTGTAGCAGATCGTAGCCAGTTAGACGCCGCCGCACAGCGTTGCGAAGCAGGAAGTTAACTGTTTCCTCAGCGGAAAGCGAGTGGCCTTTTTCCTAATGTACAGAAAACAACAAGTCGCTATAGGCTTGTTGTTCTTTTTCATTCATCGTTCCAATCTTTACAGACGTCGATCCATTCCTTATAGGGTGTATATTGTTCTAATTCGTTAATTGTCAGCTCGATAGCGGAGTTACTGCTACCACAAGCAGGAAATACTGTGGTAAAACGTTTGAGCGATTCATCTAAATAAACTGCGATGCCTGCTTTTATGCCGAATGGACAAACGCCGCCAATATCATGTCCTATGCGTTCATTGACCTCTTCTTTTGCCAGCATCTTCGCTTTTGTTCCAAAGAGTGCCTTGTATTTCGTGTTGTCGATTTTAGCATCGCCTGCGGCAACGATAAGAATTGCTCCGTCGTTGACAACAAACGATAACGTTTTTGCAATTCGCTCAGGCTCGCATCCGAGTGCTTGTGCTGCCATTTCAACAGTTGCTGAGCTTTCGCTAAGCTCTTGTATTTTATGTTGTAAATCCCATTGAGCGAAATGTTCACGTACTTTTTCAATTGCCATATGTACATACCTCCTTACAGTACTATATACATTTTAACATAATCTTCAGAAAATGGGGTTGCTTTTCTATGTGAAATCAACTATCGTAAAGATAAAGAGTGTAAATTTACACCTTTATATGAAGGAGGAAAGCACATGAAAATTATGCAAACCTTATTTGTCTTCATCTGTTTATTATTTTTCGCAGGAATTGTCGCTTTTATCACATTATTAAATGGTTTGATGCATTATAAGGGACTTCTCCTTGTTGTACCAATTAGCCTGTTTTTACTGTTTACTTGTCTGATATTTGAATGGTTTACGACAAAGAAGCGTAAGGCATGGTTTGCTGGAATAATTGGAGTGGCGCTTGTCATTGCTTCAATTGCTCCGATTCAATATCATTATAAAATGAAAATTCCAACAGTTGATGCCGAAATCGATGTGTTTGCCTATGAACCCTTTGTATCGCAAAATAAAGTTGTGAAGTCTCAGGGTTCATTACAATTAGAGGAGCCTGTGCCTCGCATAGATGGGGCTACTGCAATGTATCCATTGTATGCTGCTTTTGTGGAAGCGACTTATCCGAAAAAAAGTTACCCGCCTTATGAAAGTGAAGTAATGGTAAATCGTACACCTGTGGCCTATCATCATTTAATTGAAGGGGATGTTGACTTGATTTTTGCAGCAGCTCCATCAGAGTCACAGCAAAAAAGAGCAGAGATGAGGGGACTTACATTGGATATGGTACCCATTGGACGCGAGGCATTTGTCTTTTTTGTGCATCATAAGAATAATGTCGATAATCTAACGCTTGAGCAAGTAAAACGAATTTATGCCGGTGAAATTCCAAATTGGCGAGAGGTCGGAGGGGATAATATTGCTATTCGCGCATTCCAACGTCCTGCGGATAGTGGCAGTCAAACGACACTTGAAAAGATAATGGAGGATACACCCATTATGGAGGCCCCTACAGAGGATGTGGCGTCAGGAATGGGAGATATTATTCATGAAGTTTCGAAATATCGCAATTATAAAAATGCAATCGGCTACACGTTCAGGTATTATTCGACCAACATGGTGGGGAATAAGGAAATAAAATTGCTGTCCATTGATGGTGTTGCTCCCACAAAGGAAAATATTCGCAATGGTACATACCCATTAACTTCGGAATTTTATGCTGTGACAGTGGGAACGGATAATCCAAATGTAACGAGATTTGTCGATTGGATTATTTCTGAAGAAGGGCAGACATTAGTCGACAAAGTTGGCTACGTTCCAGTGGAAAATTTCTAAGTTATTTGCTATACTAAAATGACAATCAGATATAAAAGTTTTCTAGGGTTCCGTAGCATATGCTAGCCTGGTCCGAGAGAAAACCACAAAATTTTTTTTTGTGACACGGAAGGATAAAAGCCTGGGAGATACTGTTTTTAACAGTGTTTCCGTGGGCTTTTTTTGTTTGGCTAAAATGTGGCTATGTTGCCAACGCTAGGGGTGAAAGTTTTATGTTCTGGTTACTTATTAAATGCGTTGGGTAGTGGGGTTTAACGCTCGGGTACAAGGGAGTGCAGCGCAGCGCAGGTATCAGGCGTTCCCGCTCGGGTACAAGGGAGTGCAGCGCAGCGCAGGTATCAGGCGTTACCACTCGGGTACAAGGGAAAACTGCTCGGCTAAAGGTCACCGCGGCCTAGGTACGAATATTTATTACGCAATGCCAACTGTAATTACAAACGAATGGAGAGATACGAAATGAACAAACAATGGTTCAGTGTTATTGTAGCAGCAGTTTTTGAAGTCGGTTGGGTAATTGGCCTAAAGCATGCTGGAAGTGTGTGGGAATGGCTGGGTACTGCTATTGCTATTTTTATTAGCTTTTATTTATTAATAAAGGCGGGCGAAACTTTACCAGTTGGGACGGTATACGCGGTGTTCGTGGGTTTGGGAACAGCTGGGACGGTGTGTGCAGATAGCTTGCTATTTGGGGAACCATGGAAGTTGGCCAAAATCTTATGTATCGTCGTTTTACTAGCTGGAGTCGTAGGCTTAAAGCTATTAACGGGTGAACCAAAAGATAAAGAGGTGAAGGCATAATGGCATGGATTGCATTAGTTGTCGCAGGGCTTTGTGAAATGATGGGTGTTTATATGATTAGTAAGTATAATGACAGCAAGAGTATGAAAAATTTAACGCTACTGATTGTTGCGTTCACGCTTAGCTTTGCTGGGCTAGCTTATGCGATGGAAACTTTACAGATGGGTACAGCATACGCAATATGGACTGGAATTGGAGCTGCTGGTGGCGCACTGTTGGGGATGCTATTTTTCAATGAATCGAAAGATTGGCGTCGGGTTGTCTGTATTGTTCTAGTTTTAGGTGCCGCAATCTCTTTAAAATTGATATCTTAAATAGTGCACAATCGCATTAAAATAGCACTGCCGTTAGCTTATAACGACAGTGCTATTTTTACTGTTTATTTTTCAATATCCTTCGTCCATTCAGCAACTTTGTCTGCATTGTCTTTAACCCAGTCTTTAGCCGCATCTTTTGGATCTTTGCCATCCATAATTTCTAGCATGATACTTTCTAAATCTTCTGATGTCCAGTGGAAGTTATCCAGAACTTTATAGACATCTGGTTTATCTTCTTTCAAACCTTTACGTACGAATGTGTTAATCGTTTCTTCTCCGCCAAAGACACCTTTTGGATCTTCTAAATATTTCAGGTCATATGAGGCAAATTTCCAGTGTGGTGACCAGCCTGTTACGATAATTTCTTCTTTATTATTTATCGCTTTAGAAAGGGCTGTTGTCATGGCACCAGAGGAAGACGTTAATAGATTCCAATCTGCTAGGTTATCATATTCCTCTAACGCTTTTTCAGTTGCAGCAGTAATTCCAGCACCTGGTTCAATACCTGTAATCGTGTGGTCTGCTTCATTTTTTAAATCCTCAATCGAGTTGACATTCATATAACTTGGTACTACTAGACCGATTTTAGCACCTGCAAGGTTTTCTCCAAGCTCATCTAGATTGTCTTTATATTTTTCATATTGAGAACCATGTGTATGTGGTAGCCAAGCAGCAACCAAGCCGTCTGCTTCACCTTTTGAAACAGCTTCCCACATAATAGCGTTATCAAGTGGTGTTAACGTAACATCATAGCCTAAGTCCTGAAGAACCTGACCAACGACATGCGTAGAAGCGATTTCTGTATCCCATTCAACGTAAGCTAAATTTACTTCTTTGGAATCCTTGTCCTTACTAGAATCATCCCCACTACATGCAGCGAGCATTAAGCCAAGTCCTAATGCCATTCCTAATTTAGATAAAGTTTTCAGTTTCATCGAATCTTCCTTTCTTCTTTCATTATTTTCACATTCGGCCAAACATATACAGATTGCGTTTGGATCTCCTTTGGACAAAGTTCTTAATCTTTACCACTGCTTCCCAAACAAGCCGATGATGCAGGCGCGAACGTTCTTACAATTCTTTCTTTTTATTGAAGCTTTGAGTTAAGCGATCGATTATAATCGCGAAAATCACGAGTCCTAGACCTGCAACGAAACCATTCCCAACCTGTGTACGTTGCAGTGCTGTTAATACTTCACGGCCTAGGCCAGGTGCACCAATCATTGAGGCAATAACGACCATCGAAAGTGATAGCATAACAGTTTGGTTAATGCCTGCCATAATGGTTGATTTGGCAAGGGGAATTTCCACTTTGAATAGCTTTTGACTAGACGTACTACCGTAGGAATCAGCAGCTTCAGCTAATTCTTTCGGTACTTGTCGAATCCCTAAATTGGTCATACGTACAGTTGGTGGTAAGGCAAAAATAACAGATGCAAATACACCAGGTACAATACCAATGCCGAAAAATGCTACGGCAGGGATTAAATAAACGAAGCCTGGCATTGTTTGCATGAAATCGAGAATCGGTTTGATAATGTTTTCAGCAACACTTGATTTGGACATTAGGATACCTAATGGAATACCTATCACGATTGAAATGATACTTGAAAACAGCACGAGTGTAGTGGTTTCCATAAGATGTGTCCATAGGCCTTGATTATAAATAAACAACAAGCCTATTAAAGAAAATGTAGCAAGCCCATACTTTTTGCCCGTGACAAAAAATGCAAAAATGACAACAAGTAATATTAGAATAATTGCAGGAATGCCAATTAATAAATCAGTGACCTGACTCATGAGTAGTTTTCCGGTTTTTTGAATCGCACTAAAGAATACAGAAAAATTACTCGTCAACCAGTCCATAGCTGATTCTACCCAAGGGGCAAGCGGTAATGTTGGTATATTGTCTAAAAAATTATTCATGTACTTCGGCCTCCTCATTGAACGAAGAAAGTGCTTCAATGACTACGCCTCGGATGAGAACACCGAGTAAGCGTTCATCTTTCACAACTGCAATTGGAGTAGGTGAATTATAAATCATTCCTAATATATCCTGTAAAAGCATGTCAGGGGGTACTGTTAAAATTTCTGACTGAACAATGGAATGCACAGTTTGTTCATGTCTTTTAGCAGCAGCTAGTGCATCGTCTGCGGTAATAAAGCCCTTCAACTTACGATTTTTATCTACTGCCATTAAGATACTAACAGTCTCTTCGCGCATTCGTTTAAGCGCAACTGTAGGTCCATCTAGGTCGACATTGACATATACAGGTCGAACCATAGCATTTTCAGCAGTTAATACTTTAGAGCGATCGACATCTTCTACGAATGTTCGGACATAGTCATTTGCCGGATTCGTTAGAATTTCTTCACCCGTACCAATTTGAATAATGGAGCCGTCCTTCATAATGGCGATGCGGTCACCAATTCGAAGTGCCTCATTCAAGTCATGGGTGATAAACAAGATTGTCTTTTTCAATGATTGTTGAAGATCAAGTAGCTCATCTTGCATTTCTTTTCGAATAAGAGGATCCAGAGCAGAAAATGCCTCATCCATTAGTAATATTTCAGGATCATTTGCAAGTGCGCGGGCTAAACCAACACGCTGTTGCATTCCCCCAGATAATTGATTTGGATACTGGTCTTTATAGGCAAGTAAGCCGGCGTTTGCAAGAGCTTGTTCCGCTTTTGTTTTACGTTCTTCTTTTGAGATGCCTCTAATTTCAAGACCGTATTCGGTATTTTGTAGTAGTGTACGGTGAGGAAATAAACCGAAGTTTTGGAAAACCATGCTCATTTTATTACGCCGAACGGTTCGTAAAGCATCTTTTCCCATTTTAGAAATGTTTTCTCCATCGATAAAAATATTTCCGCTTGTCGGTTCGATAAGACGATTTAGTAGTCGTATAAGTGTTGATTTACCACTGCCTGATAAACCCATAATGACAAAAATTTCACCTTCATTTACGGTGAAACTAGCATCATAAACACCCACGGTTGCACCTGTTTCTTTTAAAATGTCTGTCTTGCTCTTCTGTTGCTTAACGAGTTCTAATGCTTGAGGTATATGTTTTCCAAAAACCTTAGAAACATGTTCTATTTTTATTTTTTCCATAGAACCACTCCTTTCGTAAATTTATCTCACAATAACAAGCAGTAAGACGCTCACCTTAAGAAGTAAAGTGGGTAGTTATCTTCTGCTTATAAGTATGATAAAACGACACCACATGTATACGTGACCTTCATTCTACCGCTCTTTCCTATACATCATGAGATAAGAGAAACACACTCCCTGTAGGAAGTTTAAATTTATACTATTTGAGGATAATGACATCCAAAAATGAACAAGTAACAACTTAACGTTAACAAAAGGTTGTTACTTTTGTCAAATCGACAAATAAGAAAAAACCCGCTTAAACGCTGTTATATCAGCGCTTAAGCGGGTTTTAATTTGGATATAAAAAGCTCTGCACACGAGCTAAACTTTCGTCATTACCGATAAAGTAAATAATATCTCCATCTTCAAATGAAAGATACGGTCCAGGTGATAGTAATAATTCATTTCCGCGCCGAATACCGACAATTGTGCCAGATGTGTTTTGCCAAAAATTCAATTCTTGCAGCGTTTGGTGAATGCAAGGACTTTCTGCTGTCATTTCAATTTGATAAGGGATAAAAGGATTGACAGAGCGGAAATGTTCAGTTCGACTAATGAGTTGTTTTGTTTTTTCCTGTAAATTCAACAGTTCATTTTGTTGCTTATGAATACTCGTTAACAGCTCATTTTGTAGCTCGTGAACGGATTGGACATCATGAAATTGCCGTACAAATCGCGCTGCTTTTTCATATGATTTAATGAAGACACCACTGCCTTTGGAAGCTTCGACGATTTCCAAATCTTGCAACACCGCAATCGCTCTCCTTGCAGTTTCAGCCGATACATTATACTGACTTGCAAGCGAAGATCTTGCATATATTTTATCGCCTATTTGATATTTTTTTTCTACAATTTTTGAGGCAAGATCCACCGCAATTTGCTGGTATTTTGGCTGCTTTACCTGAACATTTTTTTCTAAGTTCATTCTAAACTTCCTTTCGTCATAACAACTAACCTCAGCTTATTATAGACTAGCCTGCACAGAAAAAATAGCATCTCCATAAGCTATTAGTATATGATTGTAACGTCATCTAACAGTTTACGGTTCATAGCTATTTTTTTCATAGAAATAGAAGCTGTTAATTTGACAGTTTTCAGTTATTATTATAAACTAAGTTACGTTATGTAAGTAATGTAAATACAAGCGCTCAGTTAGCCAATTTGGTTAGCTGTTTACAATAGAAAGTTGGAGAAAAAATGACAATTACTACAAAAGTTATGGATATAGTGAAAGACAAAATGACAATCATAAAGCATTCAGAATCAGAAAATATTTGTCTAGTTGGTCCGGTAAAATTACCAATTAAACAAGGTGGATTTTCCGCAACATTTCAATGGTATAACTGGTTAACAGTTGAGGCGAATCTATCAAAAGAAGAAATAATTGATGGTCTAGCATCTGCAAATTTAGCATTTTTACAGCAATCCTCAGTTCTTGTTTTTGGCGATTTTGCGAATGCAGATGATGCTTTAATCCGAATGCACAGTATTTGCCATACAGGTGATATCTTTGGCAGTCAACGCTGTGATTGTGGTTATCAATTACATGAATCAATGAAAATGATTGCACAGCATGGTTGCGGCGCTATTTTCTATTTAGCAGATCATGAAGGGCGTGGTATCGGGTTATTCTCAAAATCTCTTGCTTATTTATTACAAGAGGAAGGATTAGATACTGTTGAAGCAAATCATGCACTTGGCTTCGCAGATGATACACGTTCTTATGAAGAGGCTATTTCGGTATTAGCTGCACTTCGTTCGAAGCCTGTAACACTTATTACAAATAATCCGAAGAAGCTGGCAGCATTACAGTCACACGGTTTAGCTGCAGAAGGACATGTCCCATTATGGGGTGGTTTAACGGAGACGAATAGCTTTTATTTAAATACTAAAATAGAAAAATCAGGCCATATGCGTGAAACGAAGTAAATGGGGGTTGCGAAGATGATGGCAGATGAAAAATATATGCAATTAGCACTGGATTTAGCAGCGAGTGCGAGAGGCAATACAAATCCGAATCCACTTGTAGGGGCTGTTATTGTAAAAGATGGCGTCATTGTGGGAACTGGTTTACATCGAAAAGCGGGTGAGCCACATGCGGAAGTGCATGCTTTTCGTATGGCCGGTGAACACGCAAAAGGAGCTACACTTTATGTAACGCTTGAGCCATGTTCACATTACGGTAAAACGCCTCCGTGTGCGAACTTAGTGAAAGAATCAGCAGTGAGTCGTGTGGTAGTAGCGATGCAAGATCCAAATCCATCTGTAGCAGGTCGCGGCATAAAATTACTACGTGAGGCAGGTATTGAAGTAGAAGTTGGCGTACTAGAAGACCAATCGCGTCGTTTAAACGAACGTTTCATTCACAATATGCTGACAAAACGCCCGTTTGTCCTTTCAAAATATGCGATGACTTTAGATGGGAAAATTGCTGCACATACTGGCCATTCTAAATGGGTAACAGGTGAAGCTGCGCGCGAGGACGTTCATCATATACGTCATGAGGTAGATGGAATCTTAGTGGGTGTTGGCACAGTTATAGCTGATAATCCTACCTTAACAACGAGACTAAAAAAAGGTTACGGCAAAAATCCGGTACGCATTATTATGGATAGTACGCTTCGAATACCATCGCAGGCCAATGTACTAAATGTAGCAGAAGCAAAAACGATTGTAATATGTAGCGATGATGTGGCGCAAGAAAAAATTACTACATTAGAAGATAAAGGTGTAACCGTCATACCAGTACGTCATGAGCAGGAAGGTCTTGTTATTGACGAAATGCTTGAAAAGCTCTACTTACTGGGAATTACAGATATTTTAGTCGAGGGTGGTAGTGCTGTGAACGCCTCGTTTTTACAAAGTGGTGCCATCAACAAATATGTCATTTACGTTGCGCCAAAGGTTTTAGGTGGTGGTCTATCACTAACGCCAATTGCAGGTCATAGCCCGACATCTATGGATGAGGCATGGGATGTGGAATTTGATTCATTTGACAAAGTAGGCCAAGATTTACGTATTATTGCTTACCCGAAGAAAGGTGAGGAAAAGTGAATTATCAAGCGGATGTTTGTATCGTAGGGGCTGGACCAAGTGGTGCACTGCTTTCGCATTTACTAGCGAAAAAGGGTCTTTCTGTCATACTACTAGAACAAAACGCAGCTCTTGGGCAGGCATATCGCGGCGAGCATTTAAACGAAGAGGGCGAGGCAGTTTTAACAAGTCATCATCTTTTTAAAGCTGTCGAAGCTCTTGGTATATTACGTATGAAAAAGGTAGAGTATTGTGCAAAAGGCAGCGCATTTAAAACGATTTTTCCGGATGCAGCTGTTGGTCATTTAGGCATTCATGTGCCACAATCACATTTACTAAAGGGGATACTGCAAGAAACACAACAATTTCCACACTTCACTTGCATGTTAAAGACGAAAGTGACAAAGCTTCTTTCTGATCAATCGGGGCGTTTTATAGGTGTTGTTGCCACGAGGGATGGAGAAGCAATTGAAATCGTGAGTCAGCTTATCATTGGAGCTGATGGGCGTTATTCTATAATTCGTAAGCAAGCTCACATTGACACGCAGAAGCACAAACACGGCTTTGATTTGCTCTGGGCAAAAATTCCTGCACCACAAGGATGGGAGCCCTCCATTAAAATGACGTTAATAGGAGATAAACAATTGTCACTTTTCACGCAGACAGGAGGCTTTATTCAAATTGGTTGGAACATTGAGCAAGGTAGTTTTCCACAGCTCAGAAAACAAGCATTTACGCCGTTTATCAATCAGCTTACTGAAGCATTTCCTATGTTGGCCGAAACAGTGACGCATCATATTCAATCGTGGCATGATTTTGTCCTGCTTGATGTGTTTAGTAGTCATTGTGACTGCTGGGGAACAGACGGACTTGTGTTATTAGGTGATGCAGTCCACACGATGACACCTACTGGAGCATTTGGTTTAAATAGTGCGCTAAAGGATGCAGATTGTCTTGCATCGATGCTAACAAAAGCGACGATTGCACAATTTAACGTACAAGATTTTCAACAAATGCGAGAGCAAGCCATTGCGAAAGTGCTGGCCACACAAATTGAAAAAGAACAAACTTTTGCATCGAACTTTGTAGATTGGGCCTCTTGAAAGGAAGAAAAAAACATGAAATTTGGTTTTGATATAGACGATACACTCATTGATTTACGAGCACATGCTTTCGCACTTTACAATAAAAAACTAGGGAAAAACATCACCATAGAAACCTTTCAAGCATTGCAAAGAGTTGAAATCCATGAGCCATTTGGGTTAACTGATTCACAAGGTTCAGCAATGTGGAATAGTTCTTTAGAAGAAATTTATTTTACGGATTGCCCAATTTTTGAGCATGCACTTGAAACCCTTCAAGCCTTAAATCAGCAGGGCCATGACATTTATTATATTACGTCACGCCCTAAAGAGTATTGTGCGCAATCACAGGAATGGATGAAAGCACAAGGCTTCCCAATCAAAGAGGGGCATTTTTTCTGCGGTATGCAAGATACAGAGAAAGTCGCTATTATAAAAAATCTCGCTTTAGATGTTTATGTAGACGATAAGCCTGCTGTGCTTGAAACCCTTCAAGATGTAGAGACAAAAGTGATACTAAAAAATCAATCCTACAATGAGCATGTGACATTGCCACGATTGCATTATTGGCATGATTTTGAAGCGCTCATCAAAGTATAAAGGATTGGTGCAACGTTTTTTCGTTGTACCAATCCTTTTTTCGTGTTGTTTCTTATGAAAAATCACTTTTTTCTAAGTGAATATCAGATTTCTACTAATTACGCAAAACGCTCAAGCTGAAAGAGTGATAAGTCGTGTTTGCTTTCTCCGTGTATTGTAAGGTCTGCTAATACTTCACCAACCGCACTACTAAATTTAAAGCCATGTCCTGAAAAACCTGCGGCAATTACAATGTTTTGATGTTCAGGTAAAAAATCAATGATGAAATCCTCATCGGGTGTCATGGAATATTTGCATGTTTTTCCGAATTTAAGTGCGCCATGTTGAGGCATAAAGCGATTGATGAAGTTTTGTAAATCTTCTGTATCCTGTTCGTCGTATGGGCGAAGTGATTCGTTTGGATTAATCGCCTCACCGCCATCATGTCGGCCAAGCTTTAAACCAGCACCGTTAATGCTTGGGAAGCCATAATAAGCACAATCTGCAAATTCGAAACAGTAAGCAGGGAATACATCACTACCATAAAGGGTTTCGTCAGCTTCATACCAAGCAAATGTTTTTCGTGTTGGCGTAACGGGTAAGGAAATATCCATTGTTTGAAGTAACTCTGTTGCCCAAGCACCAGCTGTCACAATCAGCTGTTTCGCTTCATAAACACATTTTTCTGTATGTACATGAACGATATCACCGGCTTCAATTGACTGCACTTTTTCGTTTGGATGATAGGATGCACCAGCCGCTAGAGCTAACTTTTTATAGGCGTTAATGCAAGCCTCCACATGAAGTACACCAGCGGTAGGCTCAAAACAGGCTACAAAGTTTTCCGGTAACGCTAAGCCTGGCCATTTTTCCATTGCTTCAGCAGCTGAATATTGTTGTAATGGTAAATCGTAAAGACGGGCACTTGTTATGACATTTTGAATAAAGGAATGAGTTATTTCACCAACATTCATAACACCTGTTTGTAAAAATAATGTTTCATTTGTTTGTGTTTCTAGTTCACGCCATAGCTCGCCGGCGCGTTTGACAAAAGGTACATAGCTAGCACCTTCACCGTATGCAAAACGAATAATTCTTGTTTCACCATGATGACTACCTTCTTCATGGGGAGGATCAAAGGCATCAATCATTAAGACATTTTTTCCAGCTTTCGCTAAATAATAGCTTGCTGCCATTCCCATGGAACCAGCACCGATAATAATACAATCATAAATCATCTAAATCCCTACCTTTTTGCTCAAGTATAACAAAAAATAGCAGGATAAGACAGAAATTTTGGAAAAATACATTATTTTATCATATAGAATGCATATGAAAAGTCCGCAAATTAAATTGCGGGCTTTTTTCTTTTAAAATAAAAGTATCTATTTGAACCCGTTGCTTTCCGCTACGGCGGACGCTTTTCGCGGGCACGGCTTCAGTCACCTCGTCGCTACGCCTCTGCGGGGTCTTCAGCTCATGCTAATCCCGCAGAAGTCGCCGCCTGCACTCCAATCAACTAGTGGTCGTCTCTAAATGAATGAGGTGATGGATAGGATGACGAAACTTTTAAACATAGGAGCATCTATTTGAACCCGTTGCTTTCCGCTACGGCGGACGCTTTTCGCGGGCACGGCTTCAGTCACCTCGTCGCTACGCCTCTGCGGGGTCTTCAGCTCATGCTAATCCCGCAGAAGTCGCCGCCTGCACTCCAATCAACTCGTGTACGTCTATAAATGAATGAGGTGATGGATAGGATGACGAAACTTTTAAACGTAGGAGCATCTATATGAACCCGTTGCTTTCCGCTACGGCGGACGCTTTTCGCGGGCACGGCTTCAGTGTAACTTCCTATTAGGGCGCATCATGTGGAAGAAACAGATCATTTACGTCATCGAAGTGACATGAAACAAATCTATGCATGTCAAAAAGAAACAATTGAATGTGTATGTGGGGATGAGATAGAAAAGCATGGCTACGTTGGACAACCTTAGGAGGGATTAGAAAATTGTCCATGCGTGTGACGGCTTACTTTTGCTGGATTTGAAGAAGCTAGCTAATTGGACATGGCAAAGTCCAAAACGGCAGAAAATAGTTGCTCGTAGCGTACTACCGTCGTTAATAGGGGCTATTTGTAACGAATATTTCTGATGAAATGACAAAAGGTACTCGGCATGTAATTATTCGGAACACCTTTTGTCATCAATCAGAAGCCCGCAAATTAAATTGCGGGCTTTGTATGTTTAGATAAAGCGAGCAATATCTTCTAATGGCAAACGTGATGAACCGTACGCTGGTGCTGCAGCTTTACCGATAGCAATTAATACGACAGGGAAGATATGTGCTGGTAATTCGAATCTTTCGGCAAATTTCACTTTATCAAATCCACCCATAGTCACTGTATCGTAGCCTTTTTCTTTTGCAATCAGCATGAGTTGCATGGAAATTAGACCTGCATCAAATGTTGCAATGTTTTTTCTAACCTCTAATGGGGCAGATGGGTAAGTTTGAAGTGTATTATTAATCATCAAATTCTTTTGTGCTTCATCCATATGGCCTTCTTCTACATTTTGCGTATAAATCTGTTCAACTTGATTATACATTTCGGCATTACCTAAGACAGCAATTACAGCAGATGAAGTTTCAACTTGTGCTTGATTGTTGGCAATTGTACGAAGCTCAGTTTTTGTGGCGTCGTCTTGAATCACAAGAAATCTCCAAGCTTGCAGATTACTAGAAGAAGGTGCACTTGTAGCTTCTTTTAGGATTTCCTCAAGTTCTACTTGTGGGATTTTGAAAGTGGGGTCATATACACGAACTGATTTTCTTTCTTGCATAATTGTATATAATGGTGAATCCGTTTTAGTTGTCAACATAATTTCCTCCTTAAAACTTACTAATGGTAAGTTGATAGTTAAAATATTACCATTAGTAAGTTAGTTCGTCAAATAAAAAATATTTTTATGTTACAATAGAGGAAAAAGAATTCACAGGCGGGAGGTTATTTTATGACGCAACCGAATTGTTCACATATTTGTAGTAGCTATCATCAGGCGATTGAATTTATAGGGAAACGTTGGATGGGTATGATTATTTATACGTTGTTACGAGGGCCGAAAAGGTATCATGAAATTCACGCTGCTATCCCTGGGATTTCAGATCGCTTGTTAACAGAGCGCTTAAATGAACTTGTAAATGCTGGACTCATCAAGAAAAAATTCATTGATTCCTCCATAAAAAAAGTAGAATATGAACTGACACCCAATGGCTTAGCGTTTCAGGAAGTCATTCAGTCAATTCAAAAATGGATAGATTTATGTGATTTTGAGAAGACAACAAAGAAATTATAACGAAAAAAACTAGCTAGAATTTCTAATCAGTTTCAGCCTGTAGACAAACTCAAAAAATGAGTTAGTTAACAGGCTTTCTTCTTTTACAATAGAAGTATCTATCGCAGTCATAGCTTCAGTCTCCTCGTCACCAACAGAAAGTGAGGCGGTTTTTACTATCTAGAAAGACGGCATTTTTTGAAGGGCTTTTTCGTCAACGATTCTTGATAGTTTAACGTATGTTTCCTCCTGGTGCATTCGGTTTAAAAATTTGTATTTTTAAAATGATTAGTAAGAAAGCAAGCAGTGAAAATAGAATGCCAACCCAAATTAGATTATGTATACCGAAATGGGAGATAGACCAAGCACTGACTGCGGCTCCAAGGGCAATACCAAGATTGGAAAATGACACAAACAAGCTATTGCCGAATTCTGGGGCTTCACTTGCTTCAGTTGTTAACCATACTTGACTGACAATCAGCCCCCCAGAATGCACAGCTCCCCAAATAAATACGATTACAAACATCGGAATGAAATATGAACCCAGATAATAAGTAAATAAGTACACTACTGCAAATAGCAGAGGGTACATGATAACGGTCTTTGTCATACTTTTGTGTAACAAATTTCCAAATAAAAAGTTTCCAAAAATCATGATTGTACCAAAGGCCATCAACATGATACTAATCCATGACCCGTTCATTTTCGTCACTTGACTTAAATATTCAGCAAAATAACTGTACACAGAAAACATTGCTGCAAAGATAAAAATAACCGTCACGATATTTAGCCACAATTGTGGTTTGCGCAATATTCCAAGCTGCTTGCCATAAGATAATTTTTCCGTAACAGGCAAAGAGGGGAGCCAAGCGAGTATGCCAATAAAAGCAATTGCACTAACAACAGCACCAAACAGAAAACCTGCTTCTAATGAAATCTTTTCTGCTAGATAAGAAGTCAATGGTACCCCAAACGCAAATCCGACCGTTATACCAGAAAAAACTTTCGTCACGGCCTTACTACTTTTTTCCGGAGAGACAAGTTTAGCTGCTGTTACAAGGGCAACTGAAAAAAAGACAGGATGAAAAATAGCAGGGATGATACGGAAAACTAACATTACATCGAACCTAGTTGTATAGGCATAAACAACATTGGAAATCGCAAAAAGAAGAACAGCAGTTAACAGAATGACTTTACGGTTAATACTAGAAGCAAGTAAAGTCAGGAATGGACCTGAAATGGCAACGACTAACGAAAATATACTTACAAGCAATCCAGCCTGTGAAGTCGATATATTGAATTTTTCAGTAACTTGTGGTAGTACACCTATAATACCCATTTCTGTGGTAATAATGCCGAACACGCCTAGCGCTAGAATACTAATAAGTAACGGGTTAATTTTTTTCATTTTAATATAATCCTCCATTCATATATATATATATATCTATAATTGTAGATATGTTAAGGCAAAAAAAAGCCTCCCTTCTTTTTATCCCGCATTAACGGTCAGTAAGACGCCTACCTCAAGTGGATAGGCGAGAACGAGTCAACTTGGGGATCGATCAACTGACCGTAAAAGCCCGATTGGTTCAACTAACAATCAGTGGGGATGAAGAAAACCCCCACTGATAGGAGTTTCACTTTATCCCGCATTAACGGTCAGTAAGACGCCCACCTCAAGTGGATAAGCGAGAACGAGTCAACTAGGTGGTCAATCAACTGACCGTAAAAGCCCGATTGGTTCAACTAACAATCAGTAGAGGATGAAGAAAATCCTCACTGATAGGAGTTTCACTTTATCCCGCATTAACGGTCAGTAAGACGCCCACCTCAAGTGGATAAGCGAGAACGAGTCAACTAGGTGGTCAATCAACTGACCGTAAAAGCCCGATTGGTTCAACTAACAATCAGTGGGGATGAAGAAAACCCCCACTGATAGGAGTTTCACTTTATCCCGCATTAACGGTCAGTAAGACGCCCACCTCAAGTGGATA
>NZ_KB933398.1:1868634-2039135 GCF_000392615.1 Lysinibacillus sphaericus OT4b.31
AAGTTGTACATCGTTTAATAAATGCATCTACCCCATTATGTTCGAATTGTTTCACCCATTTAAGGATTGCTTTATTATCAGTTCCCAAAGATTTAGCTATATCATGGGAACTTCCATTTCCACTTAAGTAACGCTCAACAGCTTGTAATTTATTTTCGGCAGTATATTTGACCATAGAAAAACTGCACCTCCAATTGTTAGATTGTGTCTAACAATTGGGGCGCAGTTCAAACCTTTTACAATGTAAGAGGTTTTTTTATTTGTTATAATTCAGTTTTTTAATAATTACATAAAGGCTTCACATACAGTTATCCTGGTAAAGTGAAAGTTGGGGGGAAAACCAAGAAGATTTGGCGGGTCAATGTATTACTATATTTTCTTTTTGTTACTATTACTCAGAGATTTCTTTTTAACATGAGGCCTGTTCAGTGTAGCTTTCAATTCTCTATAAAGCATTTAAAAAACTAATCCCCAAAAAAATTTTGTCAAATGAATGTAACATTCTTGTTTTAAGATACAAGAAATTAAATCATTTGAAACGAGGTTCAACAATGAAAATAATTAAATTTAAAAAAGCTTCACTAATTCTACTAGCAGTCGTGTTAGGTATACTATCTGTTTTTTGTATGATGAGACTTTTATTAAAAGATAGTAGAGAGGAAATCCATTTTATAGATGACATTGGACCAATAGCTGTGGAAATAAACCAACAAACAGGTGGCATATTTCCTAGTGTAACGATAGCACAGGCTATTTTAGAATCGAATTTTGGCAAAAGTGAATTGGCTGTAAACGCAAATAACCTTTTTGGCATAAAAGGACGGTATCAAGGAAAGTCTGTAAAAATGCCTACGATTGAATATAAGAATAATAAAAGTTATACAATAGAAGCTGAATTTAGAGCTTATCCAGATTGGAAAAATGCGTTAATTGACCATAGTAAATTAATTTTAGAGGGAACGAGTTGGAATGAACAACAATATTATGAGGTACTTGCTGCAACAAATTATCAAGAGGCAGCCTATGCATTGAAAAAAAGCCACTATTCCACAGATCCTTTGTATCCCGAAAAATTAATTGCTATTATCGAACAGTATAATTTAGGGAAATATGACAAGTAGGAGTTAGATAAAATGAATATCCTTATTGCAGATGATGAACTAGACATGTTAAAGATTTTGCAGAGCTATTTTCAAAGGGAAGGATTTACGGTATTTACTGCTACAAATGGAGCAGAGGCCCTTGATATTTTCTATCATGAAAAAATTGATTTGGCCATTTTGGATTGGATGATGCCAGAAAAAGATGGCATTACAGTTTGTCGCGAGATGAAGGAGACACAAAAAATTAAAGTATTAATTCTAACGGCTAGAGACACAGGAGAAGATGAATACCTTGCTCTATCTGATGGTGCAGATGATTATGTAAATAAACCATTTTATCCACAGGTGTTAATTATGAGAGTGAAAAAATTACTGCAAATGGAATCCGTTCAACGACTAAATGATGTTTCATTCGATATCTCAAGCCAACGCGTTTGGCGAGAGGGAAAAGAATTAGATTTAACAAAAACTGAATTCCAACTTTTACGTGTATTTAGTCAAAATAGAAGACAAATATTAACTAGAGATCAACTGCTAGATTTGGTCTGGGGTATGGATTATATGGGTGATCCACGAACGGTAGACACACATATTCGGCGCCTGCGGGAAAAAATTGGAGAGGATATTATCCAAACGCATCGAGGTGTTGGATATAGTACAAGCGAATGAAACATAAAATTGGAACAAAATTGACTATTTATATCACGCTTGTTGTAATCATCACTTTTAGCATTTCTCTTGTGGTGAGCCAGTTTTTTCTACCAAAATTTTATCTCTATCAATTGAACCAAAAAGTAACGAATGCTTTGGTCGCTTATCAGAATTATGATGATGAAAGCTTGGTGGAGCGTCAATTTGATGTAACGATACTTTCAGTATCGCTTGATGATAATATAAATGACCTTAATGAAAACTTAAAACAACAACTGTCAAGAGAACATATTGCCCTTAATAAATTTTGGGTTTCTCATGAAGTATTACAAAAAGTGGCTGAAGATAAAATTGTGGGCAAGCTTTATGATCAAGGGAAACAAAAGTCTAGTTTTATTGTGCATTATGCAAAAGAAGGTAACCAGCTAATGATGATTGGGTCCTCTATGGCTAAATTTACTGACATTGCTTATTTTATTAATCGATTTAACCTAATTCTTTTAGCCATTAGTATATTCGTGATTATGGTAGTTACAGCCATTCTATCTCGAAAACTAACAAGTCCGCTAAATGAACTTAAAAAAGTGGCAAAAGAAATTGGGGAGTTGGATTTTAAGCAGGCTGAAATTCGAACAGGTGATGAAATCGAGGAACTTGCGAGAAGTATCAATAAAATGAGTAAGGCACTTGAATCAGCGCAACAGATATTAACAAAACGCAACATTGATTTAAAGCAATTTATGATAGGTTTAACACATGAGCTTAAAACGCCTCTTGCCCTGATAAAGGTGTATTCGAGTGGAATAAAAGACGGTTTAGATGATGGGACTTATCTAACAGTTATTAATAAGCAAGTTGATAGAATGGAAAAAATAATTACAGATATGCTTTATTTTGCTAAAACGGAAGAAAACGATTCTAAAAAAACCAGTTTTGATTTAATTGAGTTAATACAAGAGATAGTGAATAGTTATCAACCGATACAAGGGGATAAAATAATTCAACTTAAAACGGATGCTACTGAATTCATACTGAAGGCAGAGCAGGAAAAAGTCCATTTTATTTTAGAGAATATGATTAGTAATGCAGTAAAATACACTTCAGGAGATGATATAGATATTTCCCTTGAAGAAAATGGCGTGTTTGAAATTAGTAATGCTACAACTCTTATTGATATTTCTAGAATATGGCTGCCTTTTTATGTCGGAGAAAGTTCTCGTGACAAGCATTTTTCAGGTACTGGGCTTGGACTTGCAACCGTTAAAAGTCTTGCAGAGCAATTAGGCTATTCTGCTGAAGCTACACTCGCAAACGGAAAAATAACTTTTAAAATAGGATTTATCGAATGATATGAGTATTGATTTAACGAGGGTTTTCGTTAATCAGTCTAAGCTCATTTCAGATTGATGACAAAAGGTATTCGAAATAATCACATTGCGAATACCTTTTGAAACAATTTTTGTATCCCTCGTAAGGTTTTTCAACATATACCATGCCTTCTTTGGCACCCGCAAAGACAGGTTCATTCTAGCCATCACCGCAATTATTTATAGACGTACACTAGTTGATTGGAGCGCAGGCGGCGACTTCTGCAAAGAATAGCATGGAATGAAGGCCCCGCAGAAGCGAAGTGACGAGGAGACTGAAGCCATGCCTGCGAAAAGCGTCCGCCATAGTAGAAAGCAACGGGCTCATATAGATGCTTCTATGTTGAAAAGAAAAGAGACTGTAAACATTAAGTATTTTCGAGACCTGATATGCTACTAATGGATAGATAAAATTAAGATCAATAGCAGCTTACAATTTGCGTACGAAATGGTCTTCAGGCACTATTTGGTCCATTGTCAGCACTTCTAATTGTTGTCGTTCATTATTTATATTTCTTCATCCTATCCATCATCTTAATAACCCCCGTATACTTGTTGATTGGAGCGCAGGCGGTGACTTCTGCAAAGAAAAGCATGGTCTGAAGGCCCCGAGGATGTAGATATGTTAAATCGATTTACTAGTTTGTTACATTGAACACACTTTTTGTTTTTGCTATAGTGTTTGAAAACTAGAAAAAGGGGACGTATAGGTCATGAAAGAAATTTTAGACTTAAACCACTTAACCGGTTTATCAAATGAACAGTGTGAAATTATTTTAGTTGCGGCTCAGAACCTGCAGATAATAGCTGACCTTTCTCAAGCAGATATATTTATTAATTGTCTGTTGAAAAAAGACAATGCATCTTTAGTTGTAGCTGAAGCAAAACCTACTACGACGCCTACTTTGTATAAAAAAAGTATGTTAGGGCATATAGCATTTGAAGAAACGGAACCAGGTGTAATATTTAGTTTAAAAACTGGCAAACTAATTTTTAAATCAAGAGGGATAACGGAGGAGCGTGGAATCATGCAACAAGACATTATTCCTATAAAAGACCTGGGTGGGGAGACCATTGCCGTGTTAATTAAAGAAAGGGATATCTCCCAAGAAGTACAGAACGAAAAAAATATGGAGCAACTTATAAATGCGACCAATAGTGAGGAAAAGCAAAGTGTATTTCAAGCCATTGTTGTTCAGGAAATCCATCACCGCGTCAAAAACAATTTGCAAGTTATTTCTAGTTTACTGCGATTACAAATGCAACGGTGTCATTCGGTGGAAGTAACGGAGGTATTTCATGACAGTATATCGCGTA
This sequence comes from Lysinibacillus sphaericus OT4b.31, assembly GCF_000392615.1. Taxonomy (GTDB): domain Bacteria; phylum Bacillota; class Bacilli; order Bacillales_A; family Planococcaceae; genus Lysinibacillus; species Lysinibacillus sphaericus_B. The sequence continues at coordinate 1,873,073 of NZ_KB933398.1, forward strand.
TATCCAGTATGGCTTTGGTTCATGATTATTTGGCACAGCGCGGCATTGAGGAAGCAGATATTAAATTTTTAATACAACAAATTTCTACATTGCTAGTCTCTTCATCCATTATTCCAGGTCAAGATATTGCTGTGTCTGTTGAAGGAGAATCGGTATTCTGTTCTCCCGAGAAAGCAACAGCTGTTGCACTGATTGTCAATGAGTTGGTTCAAAATAGCATAAAACATGCTTTTCCTGCGTTGAATCGCGGGAATATTGAAATAATTTTAAGGCAACGAAAACAAATGGCCACTATTATCGTAATGGACGATGGATGTGGGATAGGAGATTCTTTTTCCACAGGCGATATGTCTTCTTTAGGATTACATCTTGTGAATATGTTAGTGGAAGAGAGGTTGCAAGGGGTTCTGTCATTCCCACTGTCCGACAAAGGCACAAAAGTTTCGATAACCTTTCCGATTTAATAGCTATCAACGTTAGTTAATACGATCAGTTAAAATAAATTAGTAGTAGCTACTAGTGAAACTAATTCATTGTAGCGTAGAGAATTCAAAGCAAGTCACCCCAAAGAAATTTAGTTGTACAAGATTTCGAGGAAGCTTTTGTCTTGTCCGTAGCGAGCAATTCGAGCGGAAATGAGCAGAAAAGGATTGAGCTCTAATCTAACAGGTATTTATTTTCGAAAAGAGGAAGCTCTCTTTACAAAATCCTTACGAATAGTGTAAAATGAACCAAAATAATATTTGAGGCAAAGGCGCCTTTCACGCCTGAAGAAAATTTCTTCAGGGAATTGTGAAAGCGCTTTTTTTTTCGTTAATCGCAATCTTTAACATAAAAAGGGGTGTTAAATGATGAAATTGTCCTGTGTTGTAAAAGGAACTCACTATACGTTTTCGTCGGTAAGGGAGGTACTTGCAAAAGCAAGTGAAATGAAATCTGGGGACGTGATGGCGCGTATAGCAGCACAATCATCCCTAGAGCGTATGGCAGCAAAAGTAGTACTTAGTGAGATGCAGCTGAAAGAGATTTATGAGAATCCGGTTATTCCATATGAGTTAGATGAAGTAACACGCTTGATTTATGATGATATTAGCGACACGATCTACAAAGATATTCAAAATTGGACAGTTGGAGAACTGCGAAATTATATCTTGTCATCTGATACAGGTGCGTATCAATTATTAAGGCTTTCGAGGGGATTGACGAGTGAAATGATATCAGCTGTTGCCAAGCTTATGTCAAGCATTGATCTTGTTCTTGCATCCCAGAAAATGAAATATCAAGCACATTGTAATACTACAATAGGGGAGCCTGGCCGCTTGGCATTTCGTTGTCAGCCAAATCATCCAAATGATGTTCCAGAAGGAATTTTGTATTCAATTAAAGAAGGGTTATCCTACGGAGCAGGTGATGCGGTTATTGGTATTAATCCGAATGTAGATACGGTTGAATCCGTGAAAAGTCTTTTGACAATCTCACATGAATTTATTGAGAAATGGCAAATCCCAACGCAAAATTGTGTTTTGGCCCATATCACAACACAAATGGAAGCACTAAAACAGGGGGCACCTATCGCCCTTATGTTTCAAAGTTTAGCAGGCACACAAAAAGGCAACGAAGCATTCGGTATATCGAAAAAAATTCTTGATGAGGGATATGAGATGATGGCTCGTTATGGTACATCAACAGGCCCGAACTTTATGTATTTTGAAACAGGCCAAGGTTCGGAGGTATCTTTAAATGCCGACTATGGTGTAGATATGCAAACGCTTGAATCAAGAAGCTACGGCTATGCACGCCACTGGAAACCTTTCATGGTCAATACTGTTTCCGGCTTTATAGGACCGGAGACACTGTATGATGGTCGCCAATTAATTAGAGCGGATTTGGAAGATGGGTTTATGGGGAAATTGCATGGCTTGCCAATGGGAATTGCGCCCACTTACACAAATCATATGAATGCCGATCAAAATGATCAGGAAGTGGCAGGAATAATAACAGCAGTTGCAGGCGCGAATTTTTATATGGGCGTACCAGGTGGGGATGATGTTATGCTTAATTATCAAGATACAAGCTATCACGATGATGCTAGCTTACGCGAGATTCTAGGACTCCGACCACTTCGAGAATTTGAAAAATGGCTGGAAAAAATGGACCTGATGGAAAATGGCAAGCTAACAAAACGTGCGGGAGACTTATCAATTTTTGATTAAGGGAAGGGGGATACAATGAATATTCAAGAAATTGTTCAAAGAGTAGTAGAAGAAGTACAGAAAAACTTGAATTTGCCAAATGCCAATAGCCATCAAAGAACGGAAGAGATAATAGATTTTCCAGAAAAACGGATAAATGGCGTTGTAGAACCGCATAATGCTGCATCTATTGAGCGAGCACAAAGTATTACACCTGCCCGTATAGGTATTGGTCGAACTGGCACCCGCATGTTGACAACAAGCTATTTACAATTTTTAATTGATCATGCAGCTGCACAGGATGCTGTATCAAGAGGTGTAAGTGATGATTTTCTTCGGGAGATAGGGTTGCATAAGCTGGAGACAAATGCTCGTGATATGCAATCTTACTTAATGGATTTAGATTCTGGTCGAAAGCTGTCAGATGAATCGGTTAAGTTTCTTGATGAAAACGGAGATAAACGAAAAGATGTGCAAATTATTGTTTGTGATGGCTTGAGTTCTTCGGCTGTGGAAGCCAATGTAGGTAATTTATTGCCTGCTTTAATACAAGGGTTAAAATTAAAAAATATCAGCGTCGCTAAGCCATTTTTTATTAAGCGAGGACGTGTATGGGTGCAAGACCAAGTAGCTGCTATTGTTGATTGTGACCTAGTGATTTCATTGATTGGTGAAAGGCCAGGTCTAAATACAGATGAAAGCTTGAGTGCATATATGATATACCGACCTACTGAAAAAACGGTTGAAGCCGATCGGACGGTAATTTCAAATATTCATAAAGATGGACTGACACCACTTGAAGCTGGTGCCTATTTATCTGAGTTGATTGAACAAATGCTTCTTGCTAAGTGTACAGGCGTTTCTTTTGCGCAGCAAAGAAATTTAAACATGTAAGTAATGACAACATGTACCCTATGTTCGATTTATTTACTATAAATCAAGGAGTTAAGAATCAAACTGTTCCTTTTTGATAATGGCAGTAGCGTAACATGAGGTAGGGATTCATGCCGAGCCGTTAAATAGGACTGATTAATTCAAGCAAAACAATGTTGATGACACTAATTATACTATAATCATTTTTCTGTTCAGAAAGGTTGTGGTGTTTTATGAAAAAACGGATACTGATTGCTGAAGACGAACCAATTATCAGACTGGACTTGAAAGTAATGCTTTGGAATCACGGTTATGAGGTAGTCGGAGAAGCAGGAGATGGGGATCGAGCGATTGAACTTGCTTATAAATTAAAACCAGATCTTGTGTTAATGGATATAGACATGCCAAAACTAAATGGTTTAAAAGCAAGTGAGGTTATTGGTCGTCAACTGGATATACCAGTGTTGTTGATTACTGCATATAGTCAAAAACAATTTGTAGAAAAGTCTAAGCAAGATAATGTTATGGGTTATCTAGTGAAACCAGTTTCTGAAGTTAGCTTAATTTCAGCAGTCATCATTGCACTTCAACAAGCTGAGAGGACACAGAAGCTAAAGCTAACTTTACAACTCACACAAGAACAGATTCAAAAGCGAAAAATGATTGAGCGCGCCAAAGGGCAACTTGATGGAAAGTAATCAGCTATCGGGCGACTTGCGGGACCAAAATAGAAACAATGCTGCAATTGAATTTTTTAAATTGCAGCATTGTTTTTTTGCCTCATAGAACCTGCAATCCATTTGTTGGACACTGAAGTGATACCAAATAAAATTAAAGGTTTAAATTTTGAAACGACTTATAGATGAAAATAATAAAGCTAAAGTTGAAGTAATAACTTTGAATCCATATGAAAGTATTGTAGCTGCTGTACTGGTTAACGAAGAAACAAAGATACAAGAATGACAAATATAAAGTTGAAATTCCAATCCGTTGGGATCTTCTTCACTGTAGCCGTTTTGATTTTTCCACATGGAGCAGGCATCTTGATTGTTAACGTTGGGATCAAGATTATCTTAAGAAGTACTTAAGAATTTCAAAATAACTATGAAGATTTATGTATTAACTTAAAAATTTTCAAATTATTTGGTTTAATGGATGTGGAAAGAGGATAGGGGGTATTTATTTTTTAACTGGATAATTACAAAAAATGGATGAATCCAGGGTGTTGCTTTCGGCAAGCCATAAGAAGAAAGTGATTAAATGACAAGTATATTGAAAGCAGTGATATACTTCGATGTTTATGATAATATGTCACGGGAGATGAATAGAAATAATAAGGTCAGCACCTACTTATATTAGAGTGAATTCTTGGTTTAAACTATTTTAAGGAGAACAACATAGTGAGTATAAATATTTTAGTAATTGATGATGAGAAGGAAATTGCCGATTTAATAGAGGTTTACTTAAAAAATGAAAATTACAACGTCTTTAAATTTTATACAGCAAAAGAAGCCCTTCATTGTATTGACACAGTAAAGTTGGATCTTGCCATTCTTGATATCATGATTCCTGGTATTGATGGTTTTACTATTTTGCGAAAAATTAGAGAAAAATTTAATTTTCCGGTGATCATGCTAACTGCGAAGGAAGAGGAAATTGATAAGATAAATGGTTTTTCGTTAGGAGCAGATGATTATATAACAAAACCTTTTCGCCCATTAGAATTAATTGCTCGTGTAAAAGCTCAAATTCGGAGATTTACTAAGTATAATCAGGATACAAAACAAAATGAAGACATTATTGACTTTGCAGGTCTAGTCTTGAATCACAATACACGGCAAGTTTTCTTAAATGAGAGACAATTAGCTCTTACGCCTACAGAGTTTTCTATCCTTTGGTTTTTAAGCTCAAATCGAGGTAGAGTCATTAGCTCAGAAGAATTATTCAAAGAAGTTTGGAAAGAAAAATATTTTAACAGTAATAACACGGTGATGGTTCATATTCGACATTTACGAGAAAAAATGAACGATTCTGCTGAAAAACCAAAATTTATTAAAACCGTGTGGGGGGTGGGCTATACAATTGAAAAATGAGTTTGGAATGTTAAAAAGGAAAATTATTCTACAAATTATCTTCATATTAGTACTGACCATGATTATTGGTTATATTATCAACTACACTTTAATTGATGGTATGTTACAAGCACCTTTTGCGGACTGGTTTATAAGATTTTGTGAGGATGTACTTCAGTTAGACTATTACGCAGCACGAAATGCGTACAGAATATTATTTCAGCAGAATAAACATTTATGGTTAGCTATCGGACTCATTATTTTACTTCTGGTCATTTTTTATGTAGCTCTTTCTCGTTTTACCCGTTATTTTATTTTGATTAGTACAGGTGTAACGATGCTTTCTGATGAATCAGATAAAGAGATACGACTCCCTTCAGAGCTTGAATTCATGGAAAAGAAGCTAAATACTGTGAAAAGTAAATTAGAAAAACGGGCAAAGGATGCGCAAGAAGCTGAACAACGAAAAAATGATCTTGTTGTTTATTTAGCGCATGATATCAAAACACCTCTGACATCCATTATTGGGTACTTGAGTCTGTTGGATGAAGCGAAGGATATGCCTGTCGAGCAAAAAGAAAAATATGCAAAGATTACATTAGATAAATCATATAGACTTGAGCAATTAATCAATGAATTTTTTGAAATTACAAGATTTAACCTGCAGTCCATTATTTTAGATAAGGAAGCCATTAATTTAAACTATATGTTACTGCAATTGGCAGATGAATTTTATCCTTTGTTAGCGCCAAAAGGACAGCAAGCCGTTGTGAATATTCAAGGGGATATTCAGATTTTTGCTGATGCCAATAAGTTAGCAAGGGTATTTAATAATATTTTTAAAAATGCCATAGCATACAGTGATGATAACAGTACCATTGAAATTAGTGCGGAAAATGTAATAGACCAAACAATCATTACATTTACAAATAGGGGAAAGGCAATTCCTCCTCAAAAGTTAGAGATGATTTTTGAAAAATTTTATCGCTTAGATTCTTCCCGATCTACACAGACAGGTGGTGCGGGGCTGGGACTGGCGATTGCCAATGAGATTATTGTCGCCCATGGCGGAAGTATATCTGCAACGAGTAACGATGACAACACAGTGTTTACAGTACAAATTCCACATTCTTAAGAAAACTTAAGATTTCTATAATGGATTATTAAAAAAGGACTCCTTTTTCTATGTTTCAATAGAGACAATGAGAAAAGGAGTTGTTTTTATGTTAAAGAAAAAGAGTATATTTAGTCTCTTGTTAAGCATAGTCATTATTTTAATGTTTATTTTATTTGTAAAAGAAAATTCGAAGAATCCAATGGAAGACATTTTGGACTCGCCTCAGATGGAGATGCCAACGAAAAGTGATGAAAGTTTGGATATTGATTTACACAGTTCAAATGCTGTATTAGTCAATTTGGATGAAAATAAAATCTTACTGGACAAGAATAGTGAAGAAGTCATTTATCCGGCTTCTTTAACAAAAATAATGACTGTACTTGTAGCAATTGAAAATATACCGGAATTAAATGAAAAGGTTTTTCTTCCTCAAAGTATATTTGCAGATTTATATAAAAAAAATGCTTCAATGGCAGGCTTCCTTGCAAATGAAGAGGTAACCGCTAAGGATTTACTTTATGGTTCGATGTTGCCATCTGGAGCAGAAGCATCTATTGGTTTAGCAAATTTTGTAGCAGGGTCAGAGAGAAAATTTGTCAAACTCATGAATGACAAAGCACAACAGTTAGGGATGAAAGACACGCATTTTACGAATGCAACTGGCCTCCATCATCATGACCATTATACAAGTGTTAAAGATATTTCAATACTTCTACAATATGCATTAACAAACAACATATTTCGTGATGTGTACACAGCACAAAGGCACTCTACATCCCCGACCAATCTGCATCCAGAAGGCATAACATTTACAAATCGCATGTTCAAAAATATTAGTTCAAGTGACTTACCTAAAGGAAAGATTATCGGCGGCAAAACAGGCTATACAGAAAAAGCTGGCTTATGTCTAGCAAGTCTAGCTGTCATAAATGAGCAAGAATATATCCTCGTTACAGTAGGAGCTGAGGGTGACCATCATACCGAACAATTTAATATTACGGATGCATTTTCGGTGTATAGTGGCTTGTAAAAGCATTAACTATATTGGATACATGTGAATGTGAATTATGGAAACAAGCATTTGAGAATGACAATGGAGGGTCTCTTTTTTCCCACATTAACGGTCAGTAGGACACCTACCTCAAGCAGAAATAAGCAAGTTTCGAGTCAAAGTGACAATAATGTTAGACTAAACTTTTTATTGTCATCCTAAACGATGGTTCATCGGTATCTTTTTCCTTAACATAGCTGTATAAAGCTTAAAAGGAGAGAGAATCTTGAATATATCGGAAATAAATAATAATTTATTCAGAATGATTAATAGTCTAGGGAAAGAATTTCCATACATCAATTTACCAATGATTATCATTGCTGAATATACAGTTTTTTTCTTAGCTATTTTTGTTATACTGTTGTGGTTTACGAAAAATAAAGAAAATAAAATAATGCTTATTTGCGCAGGTATTGCGTTCATTTTGGCTGAAATTATAGGGAAGTTTGCAGGATTATTGCATTTTAATCACCAACCATTTGCTGTGCTTGCAAATACCAATCAATTAATCGAAAAAGCAATTGATAATTCTTTCCCTAGCGATCATACTATTTTATTTTTTTCATTTTGTATGACATTTTGGTTGTTTAAAAAAGGAAGATGGATTGGCTGGATTTTGTTAGCGATATTAGTTGGCGTTTCACGTATTTGGGTAGGCGTGCATTATCCATTAGATGTTTTTGTAGGTGCTGTTATTGGTATTACTTGTGCAAGCATCATTTACTTTACAGTGCCAAAATTAACATTTATAACAACCGTCATCACTAAATACGAAGCCATTGAAAAAGTAATCATCGCAAACTTCAGCAAGCTAAAAAAATCGAAAGTCTAGATAATATGAACTAAAATTAAAGTTACTATATTAAGAATAATTAATCTGTGCATTAAAAGTCACATCTAATCCACTTTAAAAAGGGGCTACTAAGGCCCCTTTGTCTATTTAAACGATTAACATTTGATGCAAAAAATTTGTTTCGTTTCCTAACCAATTCATTTACACCGCTCCAAATAATTTTAGAATATTAATAATGATAATACCTACTACACCGAAGTCTGAATCGCCAAAAGTTGTTCCTTCATAACCAATATCCCCCATAAATATCAGCAGGATGGCTGGAATAAAGCTAATTATTAAGCCATTGGCAAAGGCACCTGCCATGGAGCCGATTCGCCCCCCCGTTGCATTCCCGAAGACCCCCGCAGCTGCACCAGTGAAGAAGTGGGGTACGAGACCAGGCACAATAACTTTTAACCCAATAAGAGGGAGGGCAAACATAGACAATAGACCAGCCAGGAAGCTAAATAAAAAGCCGATAATCACGGCGTTTGGCGCGAATGGAAAAATCGTTGGGCAATCTAATGCAGGTTTGGTATTCGGAACGAGCTTATCTGCAATCCCTTTAAATGCAGGGATAATTTCTGCAATGAGCATGCGTACACCTGCTAAAATGATGTATACTCCTGCTGCAAAAGTAATGGCTTGAATAATTGCGAAGACGATGAAGTTAGAGCCGCCTGATAATTCTTTTTCAATATAAGATTGACCAGCAAACAATGCCACAATGATGAAAAATATGCTCATTGTTAAGGAAACGGCAACCGATGTATCTCTTAAAAAGCCTAGAGATTTTGGTACTTTAATAGCTTCAGTTGATTTTGCTTTATTTCCAAAGAGTTTACCAATTTTAGCCGATACATAATAGCCAATGCTACCAAAGTGACCGACAGCAAAATCATCGCTGCCTGTAATTTGACGTACAGTTGGTTGTAAAATGGCAGGGAACACCACCATACATATCCCTAATAGTATAGAGCCAACAATAATGAGCGGAGCACCACTCATACCACCAACAGAAAGGGAAGCTGCGATTAAACACGCCATAAATAATGTATGATGCCCAGTTAAAAATATATATTTTAAAGGCGTAAATCGCGCTAACAGTAGGTTCATGATCATACCGAATACCATAATCATTGCAGTGGCAGTACCAAAATTCGTTTGAGCCGCTGCTACAATGGCTTCGTTATTTGGAATAACCCCTTGCACATTGAAGGCAAAATCGAACATTTTACTAAAATGCGTTAAAGAGCCAATTAACACGGCTGCTCCAGCACCAAGGATGACAAAGCCCATAATTGTTTTTAACGTACCTGAAAGAACGGTTGAAGCGGATTTCTTTTGGATTAGTAAGCCGACAAAGGCGAAAAGGCCGACTAGTATTGCTGGTGTACCTAAAATGTCATTCATCATAACATCTAACATACCAACACCTCATTCTATCCAAATATTTTTTAAAATCCCTTACTAACGGATGCCAAGCCACTTACTACAACATGTAATAAATGGAGGCAATGTCATTTTTGAAGTCACAACCCCACAGATTAACGTTGCACTTTATAACAACGGTGCAAGCTTTGATTTAATTTCTGAAATGCTCATCATATTAACGATACGTACAATTTTCCTCATGCCATCATCTAATTGATCCATAATATCTCCTGCGCCAATATACAGATCTGCTTGTTCTGCCGTTGCGGTTGATAAATCTGTATGTGTTACCTCGGCTTCTTTTCCGAGTTCAGTCAGTGCCTTTTTAACAGTTAATGCCATCATGAAGCTACTGCCTAATCCATTTCCACATACGACTAAAATCTTCATTATATTTGCTCCTTTGTAGCGTAGTGTTTTATTTTTTCAACAATGTTTTCTGGATGCTGGCAAGCGATAATGCTGTCGATTTGGGTGGGTTCCTGTAAAACTTGCGTTAAATCGACTAATGCCTGTAAATGAGACGCATCATCTATTGCCGCTAAGACAATGATTAAGTAAACGGGTTGATCTGGTGCGAAATGTACAGGGTTTTGTAAGCTTAATAAGCTCATTGATAATTCATTGACCCCTTCAGTTGGTCGCGCATGGGGAATCGCAACTTTAGGTGTTAGCACTACATAGGGACCATGTTCTTCAATAGCCTGTATCATCGCTTCTAAATAGCGCTGTTCTATTTTCTGTTGCTGCAATAATGGCGATGAAGCTAAGCGAATCGCATCCTTCCAGCTGTCTACCTTGTGAGCAATTTGAATCGTTTCCTTATTCAATAACTCGGAAAGCAAATTGTCATACCTCCTTCCCATTGGTATCCAAAAGACTTCTATCTATGTTATTAATGCAAGTTAGGTAATTATGTCAGGCTGGGGAAATTTTTTAGAGAAATTGTTGAATGCTGGCGGGTGTGGTTTTTACAATGACCAAGATGTGTCAAAGGCTATCAATAGTAGTATGATGTACGCGCAATCCTAACGAGCAAGTGATCTCGCAGTTGCTTGAGCACCTGCGAGTCTTGTGGAACGAGCGTAGAAAGAGGGCATTATGAATGAATGGCATTCATTTTTCTAGCTATATCGTAGATTGATTCTTTTACAAATTCATCGATTTTATTGTCTAATCTTGATTTAGGATAGACGAGCTGAATTTTTCGTGTCAGTGTCATGTCATGCAAATCTTTCTTCATCAATAGGCCAGATTTTAATTCATCCCCAAGAAGAGCAACTGATAGAAAAGCAATGGTTTTTCCAAAGGTAAGCATCTTTTTAATGGTACTGACAGAATCAAGTTCAATCGTATAAAAGGATGGCTGGAAAGGATCCATCCATTTTTCGATAAAATGATTAGTTGAACTGGATGAAGTGTGCAATAATACTTTGTTTTTAAGGACATCTGACTTTGAGATGTCTTTTTTTGTTGCCAGCTCATGATTAGGGCTTAAAGCTAATACGAGCGAATCTTCGCCAATCGTTTCATAGACGAGGGATGGATGTTGTTGTTTTGTTTCCATGATCAAACCATAATCGAGTTCCTGAAGGGCCACCATGTTTTCGATTTCAGGTGCTGTTTTTACTTCTAAGGAAATTCGAATGTCTGGATAAGCCGTGGAAATTTGATGAATAATATCAGGCATAAAAATATGCGCAGGTAGTCCACTTGCACCTAGTCGGATGGAGCCAATATGTCCGGCCAAAAGCTTTTCAAAGAAGCGATCCATGTCATGTTGTAATTGCACGATTTGGCGTGCATAGTGATAGAGCCCTTCACCTGCTTCCGTTAAGCGATAGCCGCCTGCATTCGTACGAAATAAGCGCACGCTGTATTCTTCTTCAATCGAGCGAATATGGAAGGATACAGTGGGGGGTGTAATCCCTAGCTCTTTAGCGACAGGAGCTAGTTTTTTAAAATCTACGAGTAGGCAAAATGCCTGTAATTTTAGATGATTCATTTTAACCTCCTAAAGTAAATTAGATAAAGTATTGCATTTGCTTTAGTTTATTAGAATTTTTTTAACGACATGTTAATAGTAGGTTAATATTTTCTAAATATCTGGAATTTATAGTAGAGATAGATGAGGAGGATACGATGAAAATCTCAATGACAAATATAGAGAAAAAATATGGCCAGTCACAAGCGCTGTGGCCAATTAATGTGGAGTTAGATAGTAAGTTCATCACCATATTGGGACAATCAGGCTGTGGAAAGACAACATTATTAAAAATATTAGCAGGTCTTGAAAGACCAACAAATGGTGAAATCACATTTGATGACACGATTATTTATTCTTCTAAGCTGCGCAAAAATGTGAAGCCAAATAAGCGCAATATCGCCATGGTCTTTCAGGATTTCGCCCTTTGGCCACATATGACCATTTTCCAAAACATTGCATTTGGCTTAAAGGGAATCGTGCCAAAGACAGAAATCCCTGGACGGGTAGCGTATGTGATGCGATTGGTGAACATGGAGGGGTTTGAAAAACGAAAACCGGGAGAATTATCAGGTGGACAGCAACAGCGAGTAGCGCTGGCACGGGCACTGGCCACAAATCCAAAGCTAATTTTATTTGATGAACCATTATCCGCTTTAGACGCAGTGCTAAGAGAAAAAATGCAAGATGAAATTATGCATATTATTCATGAACTAGATTGTCAGGCCATTTTTGTGACCCATGATCAAACAGAGGCAATGACAATGTCAGATCAAATTATTGTGATGGAGTCAGGTAGAATCGCACAGGTTGGTTCACCTGAAGAAATATATCATGCACCTGCAACACCGTATGTAGCGGATTTTATTGGGAAAGTTAATTGGTTGGATAAAGGTATCCGTATTGTGCGACCAGAAGGTGTATCGAGGCATCAACACCCAGGAACTATTGCCAAGCAAGCGATGATTGTGAAAAGTACTTTTGTTGGAGATCGTTATTTGGTGCAGGCGCAAGTAGAAGGCAAGCAATGGAGCTTTTATGAAGCTGTGCCACTTGAACAGGGCAAGCAACTTGAAGTTTTTGTAGATAAAAAACAAATCTATCAATTGGAGGGTTTACAGTGAAGAAACGTTTTAACTTACTAGCAACAGCAGGCGTTCTTTTAGCTTTAACATTGGCAGGTTGCGGAAATAATCAATCTGCGGGAAGTGTCAGTAATGATGCGGCGAAAGCAAAGCCGCAAGAAGTTCAAACATTAACGGTCTATTCCGCTGGTCCAGATGGTTTGGCAACAAATATTCAGCAAGCCTTTGAAGAGAAAACAGGTATGAAAGTAGAAATGTTTCAAGGGACGACGGGGAAAATTTTATCTCGCTTAGAGGCAGAGAAAAATAATCCTGTGGCAGACGTTGTTGTATTAGCTTCCGTTGCATCAATGGACGGATTAAAGGGATCAAATCAGCTACAAAGCTATAAAGAAGCTGAAAATGCAACTAAAATTAATAGCGATTGGTCAGATGCAGACGGTTATTACTTTGGCTATAGTGCATCGGCCTTAGGGATTGCTTACAATACGAAAAATACAAAAGAAGCTCCGACAGAATGGGCAGACTTAGCAAAAACGGAATGGCAAGATAAGATTAATATCCCCGATCCAAGTTTGTCAGGTTCTGCGGTAGATTTCCTGTACGGCTATGTGGAGGCAGAAAAAACTGCTTGGTATACAATCCAATCATGGAAAAAGAATGGACTACAAGTGAATGGGGCAAATAAGGAAGCGCTAGATGCTGTGATTACGGGGGATAAAAATGCAACTATCTCAGGTGTAGACTATATGGCCTACAAAGCCAAAGCTAGTGGTGAGCCAGTAGAAATTGTTTATCCGAAGAGTGGAACAGTTGTATCTCCGCGAGCAGTGGGCATTATGAAAGATGCTAAAAATGTTGAAGGAGCTAAAGCTTACGTGAATTTCTTACTGTCAGATGAAGGACAAAAACTGGTCACAGATGCTTATTTACTACCCGGCAATAACGAAATTCCTGTGAAAGACCGTGCAGCATTGGATGAAATTCCACAGTTAAATGTGAACTGGAAAGGTGCAGAAGCGAAGCAACTTGATATTTTAACTAAATTTAATGATATTTTTCGATAAGAGGCAAATGTAAAGTTCAACAATTTTCATAGAAAAAAGCGCTCATTTTAAGCGGGGGATGGCGAGTCTGCACGATGCAACCACATCTGTGGGATCTTGCCAGTTTGTTGTCCCGCAGGGGGCGTGAATTTTTCACTTACTGCTAATAGGTATAGCTCCACCCATGTTTTCTTAGGAAGGAATGAAGCAACAATGATAATGGAAGGCAGACGCACTTTTGGCTTATTACTGACGATTGTCGCAACGTTTGCTATCGCGCCATTAATAGCTATTGTCTATTATACATTTGTCAATGATGGGCATTTAGATGTTTCGCAGATTAATAGAATGTTTGCTAATGATAGATTATGGCATACGCTGGGCAACTCCTTATTATTAGGTTTGTTAGTAATTTTGGGCACAACGATATTAGCCTTGCCAATGGCATTGATTCGTACAAGAACGAGTTTACATAAATTTGAATGGTTAGATATTATTTTAACTATTCCTTTTATGACACCACCTTATATTGGTTCTATGGGATGGATACTGTTTATGCAGAATAATGGCTTTTTACAGCAATTAATGCCAAGTGCAACATGGCTGTCCAATACCTTTTTCTCCTTATTTGGAATGGTCATGATTATGAGTCTACATCTGTTTCCTTTTCTATACTTAATGTTGAAAAATACATTGTTAAGGATCAATGGTTCATTTTTAGATGCTGCACTAATTTTTGGACGTAGCTCTTGGCGCAATTGGACAAAGGTTGTTTTGCCTTTACTGGTTTCAAGCTATGTTCTAGGCATATTGCTAATTTTCATCAAAACGTTAGCAGAGTTTGGGACGCCTGCAACCTTTGGAAGTCGCATAGGTTTTCAAGTTTTTACGACAGAAATCCACTCTTATCTTTCAAGATGGCCGGTAGATATTAGTATGGCGACATCACTTTCTTTGTTTTTACTATCAGTGTGTCTAGTTATCTGGTATTTCCAAAATCTCATAGGACGTAAATATACATACAGCGTGCTTTCTGGCAAAACCCCTGCTGTTCGCGACATGAAAGATAAGTGGTATATCAAGCTAGGCTCATGGCTATTTGTAGGAATGGTGCTGCTGTTTTCAATTGCTATTCCGTATTTTTCAATTATTGTAACCTCGTTGCAAAAAGTACGAGGAGATGGTTTGAGTGCCGGTAATTTCAGTCTAGCATCTTATCAGGCAGTGTTTACAAGTGGAAGTGCTGGCTTATCGGCATTTCTAAATAGTGTTGTTTTTTCAATACTTACAGCGGTCATTACGGCAATTATTGGATTATTTATTGCACTCTATATTAAAAAAGGCGAAGGGAAAAAGCAGCAAGTGTTAGATTTCTTTAGTCTCATGCCGAATATCATACCAGGAATTGTCTTTGTCGTCGGTTTAATAATGTTTTGGAATGCACCATGGTTGCCAGCGACTATTTATAACACGAAGGCGATGGTAGTTGTGACGTATTGTGTGCTGTTTTTACCCTATTCTGTGCAGTATACAAAATCATCTTTATCGCAGTTGGATCAATCGATTTTTCAATCAGCCGCTATTTTCGGACGTAGTAGTTGGGACATGTATCGTTCTATTTTTATTCCATTATTAATGCAGGGAATTCTTGCTGGCATGATGATGACTTTTATTATTTCAATGCGTGAGCTCGTAGCAGGATTGCTTATTTTGCCACCCTCTGTTGAGACGGGTGCAACATTTATCTACAGCCAATTTGAGCAAGGAAACGTTGGCGTAGGGATGGCTGTTGCAGTTATTACAGTCGCTATGACAGTAATGTTTATGTTCGTATTAGCTTGGCTTCAAAAACGGGGAGGACATGCAAGTGCTTAATGTTGAAATTTTGGGGGGAGTTGGGGAGTATGGTCGTAACTGTTTTTATCTCGAAAATGAAGGGCGGGCCATTCTTCTGGATTGTGGTGTGATGAATAATCATGAGAAAACGCCCCCGGATTTAACCCATGCCCATGTGGCTAAGCTAGATGCTGTGTTTATCTCTCATGCGCATATTGACCATGTAGGTGCACTCCCGTTACTTGATAAATGGGGCTACAACGGACAGATATTTATGAGTAAAATGACAGCGCATCAACTCAAACAAACGTATGAAAATATAACAATATTTCAGCCAGAGTCAAGTGGTAACTGGTTAACTATTAGCGATAGTCTGTCCTTTCAATGGGGCTATAGTGGTCATGTAATTGGCAGTGTATGGTACAAAATTCGCTTTTTAGAGGAGGTGATATTTTTCTCAGGAGATTATGTCGTGGATTCCTATCTATTAAAGGCCACTCTCCCGACAGAGGATGATAGGGGGTATGATTTAGCATTTATCGATAGCGGACATATTGAGAAGTGCATCAAGAATGTCGAAGTGTTGCAGCAAATCACGAACTTTATCAATGCCAATTCAAGTTGCCCGATTATTTTTCCATCTTCTTTTTCAGGAAAAACCGCGGATATTGCGACTTATCTTTTTCAGCATACGGTAAGAGAACTAAGTGTAGACAATGCATTCTTGACCTTTTTTGAAGATTATGTCGATGCGCCAGAAAATCTATTGTTTTCAACGTATAACACAATGTTGAAAGTATTTAACAGTGATTGCTTGCAGACTAAGGTAGTCAGTGAGAACGCCATCTATTTTGTCCCAGAGCGTGACGAGTCGATAATATCGAAACTGCTGACCGATTTTCCAACAGCAATTGTTATGTTTACTGGGTACTGTAAGAAAGCCCGTAATATAAAAAATTTAGCGCAAGATCGAGCGAAGCAGTTTTTTTACAAAACACATCCTGATTATCATGACATCATAGAGCTATCGAAAAAAATAAACGCTCAAGAAATCATCTATTTTCACAGTCAGTTAACAACTAAAGAAACTACATTGTTAAAAATTATAGGAAATGAGGATGACATATATGATGAACCATGTTAAGAAAATGGCCCTGAAGCTAAGTCTAATTGGTCTTGTATTACTAAGTATTGGCGTGATGGGTGTCACACAGGTGAAAGCAGCAATCGAACCTGGTCATGAGATTAAATATAATATTAAATCGGAGCTATTCAATGAAGCTAACATCTTAAGTACTTTTAGTTCCACTAAAAAAGATGAAGTGAAAATTTACTACTTCGATACACCGAGTAAGCACTTTCGAAGTGCAGACTATAACAACCGCTTACGTGTTTATAAAGATAGCAATAAAATCGATATTACGTATAAAAAAAGATTGCTAAATACCCCGCTAAATGAGGCAATTGCCATCACCGAAAGTCATGGTTTCACAGGCTCTGAATCTAACTATAAATTTGAATTGGATATTAAGGGCGGTAATCGTACGTTCACAATAAGTCGAAAAGAGTCATTAAAGGCAACCTCTAAAGTTTCCTACGATACAGTGGATACTAGTGCAGCAAAGAAATTAATTTTAGAAAACGTTCCGAAGAAAATTTTAACTTGGGATTCGGAAGCATGGTATAACAATACATTATCACAGACTATATTTTACGGTCCTGCAAAGGCGACAACGTATAAAGGAAGCTATGCCGGTTATGAAGCAGATATTGAAGTTTGGAACTATCAAGGAGAAATCATAGTAGAACTATCTACGAAAGAAAGCGATGCTGCCAAAGCAGCTATCATTGAAAAATTATGGCATGACCAATTACTAACAGCTGGCTATTTAAGTGCAGATCAGCGTGGCAAAACGGCCTTTGTCATGGACAAATAATGCAAGAAGAGCTTTGTCAATGGGGTGACTGTAAATGCTCTGAACAAAACGATTTTTTATGAATGATAAAAGCTCCTCACTCTGTAGACAAACTTAAAGAAATTTGAGTTTGCCTACAGTTTTTTCTTTTTAGCATAAATAGTAAGAAACCGTTGATTTCCGTTCCAGGCGCTCCCTTTCCGCAGGCACGGCTCAACTAATTTTTTCGGCAGGTCGCCGCAAAAATGGATTTCCCGCACGTGCTGTTCCTGCAGGAGTGTCGCGCCTTTCGCTCCAATCAACTTGTATGGCTTTAAAAATACTTGAGGGGATGTTAAACATGGGACGATAAATCAAGAACTGCTTGCAATGATGCAATTGATCTCAATTTCATTTATCCATTAGTAGAACATCTTTACGCTGCTACTGGGCGACCAAGTATTGACCCTGTTGTGTTATTTAAAATGACGTTTATTCAATATAAATGTGGATCCGTTCGATGCGTTAAAACAATAAAAGAGATTGAAACGAATATGGCGTATCGTACGTAACGGAACACGTGCTTACGAGGAAAAGCTTCAAGAAGAGCTATATTTAGATCGTGAAGAAAACGGAAAAAGCCGTTTCCCCCGGAGAAGAGCACTCTTATACGTGGCATGGTGTATGTGGTGGCATAAAAACACAGAAAAAATAGTTCTAACTTTTTCAATTTAGCTTACACTTACTATAGGACGAACTTAGCATGGAGCAAGGAGGAAATGACATAGCTAAAAAAATGGGAATTGTCGCGCTATTCATATTTGGTGTTTATGTTCTTTGTATGTATTGGTATATTTTTCATGGTGGTGGTGGCACAATACCGAAAGCATTAAAAGGAACAGTTGCGGACCCAGCGATGTTTATGTCTGAACGAGAACTATACTTAAGTGGTGAATATTCAAAAATACGGAATTTCTTATTTTTTGTGGCTACACCTTTTGAATGGCTTGCTTATCTTGTTATATTGCTGATAGGATTATCACGCTATTTTGAAAAAGTTTCGACGGCACAAACAAAATGGAAACTAGCGCAAAATGCAGCCTATTTGTTTTTATTATCGATTGTGCTATATGTAGTACTATATCCAATTGAATATTATCGGTATTATCTAAGTAAAAGCTATGGCATTAGTACACAAGGTTTTTCTTCGTGGATGCGAGATGGTGTCATTGATTTTTGGGTGAACTTTGGTATGACCTTTATCATTGTGTCCGTACTGTATTGGCTCATCAGAAAGAGTGCTAAGAGATGGTGGTTGTACGCATGGCTTTTAACAATCCCATTTACCATTTTTGTGATGTTTATCCAACCAGTTGTTATTGATCCGTTATACAATGATTTTTATCCGCTGAAAAATAAAGAGCTGGAAACAAAAATCTTAGCTGTTGCGCAACAAGCTAATATTCCAGCAGAGCATGTTTATGAAGTCAATATGGCGGAAAAGACCAATGCTTTAAATGCCTATGTGACCGGGGTTGGTAGCAATTCAAGAATTGTGCTGTGGGATACAACTTTAAATCGCCTTTCTGACAATGAAATTTTGTTCATCATGGCACATGAGATGGGGCATTACGTAGAGAAGCATATTTATTTTGGCATCGCAGGCTATCTTCTCATGACATTGATAGGTCTGTGGCTGACATCGAAATGTATGAGCTGGTTGGTTGCACGTTATGGACACATATTAAAAATAAATAAAATCAGCGATATACAGTCGTTACCACTGTTTTTACTCATTACATCTGTTTTATTATTTGCATCGAGTCCTCTTTCTAACTATATTTCGAGATATCAGGAAACAAGAGCAGATCAGTATGCAATTGCGTTAATGGGGGATCAGGAGTCAGCGGTGACCGCATTCCAAAAGCTAACAAAATCGGGCTTAAGTGAAGTCAATCCGCAGCTTCTTGTAAAATGGTTCCGATATACCCATCCACCTATGCTTGAACGTATTTATAAAGTAGCTGAAAAAGAGGGACAGAAAAAGCAAGTGCCGATAAAGGAAGAGCAGAAGAAATAAATGTCCGATGGGCTTGCGATGGTGCGCAAGGATTCGGGTTTTTCAGGCGAAGAAGTTGGGTATCCTAAGGGTAAGATGTATCAAAACTTGTTCGTTTAAGAATAGTGGGGGACTTTTTATGCGCAATATTGTCATTATTACACTTGCATCCATATTAGTAGGCTTTGCTTATAATTTTTTGTTAATTCCCCATGAAATTTTGAGTGGCGGACTAAGCGGGATTGCGATTATGCTTGGTATTGTCACACCATTGAATACAGGGGTATTGAATCTTTTATTAAATTTACCATTGCTAATTATAGGTATTATGAAGTTGGGGAAACGTTTTATAGGGTATACGATTTTGTCAGTCGTCGTATTGTCAGTAAGCCTATATATTATTCCAATCTATAAAGCAACACAAGAGCCAATTCTTGCTTCTTTATTTGGTGGAGTTATTGTGGGCTTTGGCGCTGGCATGATTTTTCGTGCTTCGGGTTCGTCAGGGGGCTTCGATATTGTAGCCATGTTGTTAAGTCGCAAACGAGATTTTCCATTGGGTGTGTTACTTTCGGGGATGAATGCAGTCGTTGTTGCTATCTCGGGATTTGTTTTTAGCTGGGATGCGGCTTTACTTACGCTCGTATCCATATATGCGACAGGGAAGGTTGTAGACACAATTCATACAAGCCATATAAAATTAACACTGATGATTATCACAAGTAAAGGGGAAGAAGTAAGGCAACAGCTCTTAACGAAGCTTCCTCGAGGTGTAACGATTATTGATGCCAAAGGAGCCTACTCAGGCGAGGGGCGTAAAGTATTAATTACTGTGATTACACGCTACCAGCTAGCCGAAGTAAAAAGTATGATTAAAGAAACGGATGACAAAGCATTTGTGAATATTCTACAAACGACCGAAGTCATCGGTATGTTTGATCGCAGCTTCAAATGAGCTACGCAAGCGAAGTTTCAGCTATAGAAGGCATTGGGAATACAAACGCTTACGTAAAGAAGACTTCCAAATTCGAATTACGTCGAACCGCAATTGATTAAACACACGTTACTGGTTATAATGTTGATAACCGAACGTGTGTTTTTGTATTAACAATTATGAAATGGAGATAATCAAATGGACAAGGACATGATACATAGTTATTGTATGAAGCTTACAGGCACCACACATGATTATAAAGAAGAGTGGGGGGCACATCGCTATCAAATTGGTGATAAGCTGTATGCCATGATAGGCGGAAATGCCACAGGAAAGCCCGTTCTAACATTAAAATGCGAACCTAATCGTGCTGAGGAACTAAGAGAAACATATGAGGATATTATCCCTGGCTATTACATGAATAAAACACATTGGAACTCTATTTACATGAATTCCAATATACCGATGGATGTAGTTGGAAATCTCATTCATCATTCATATGGTTTAGTGTTCGACAAGCTGACGAAAAAAGTTCAACAACAAATAACATCACAATAGCAACATTATTTTATAGCAGCAGGATCGAGCTAACTAACTCAGACCCTCAAAAAATTCAGTTTGTCTACAGACTTTTTTCTTTTAAGATAGAAGTATCTATATAACCCCGTTGATTTCCGCTACGGCGGACGCTTTTCACGGGCATGACTTCAGTCTCCTCGTCGCTACGCTTCTGCGGGGCCTTTTCGCTCATGTTATTCTTTGCAGAAGTCGCCGCCTGCGCTCCAGTTAACTAGTGTAGGTCTATAAATGATTGAGATGATGTATTGGTGATAAAATTTCAAAAGGTATTCGCAATGTAATCATTACGAATACCTTTTGTCGTCAGTCTACTAACTTTTATTGCCTTTATAAGGCAATAAAAGTTAGTATGGTTTTCCTTGGTCGATTCATAAGCCTGCTTGTTTGCCATCCGTAGGAATAGTGCGAAATTCTTTTGTAGAATCCCCACCATTTGTGCCTTTACACATTTAGAACCGCTCCAGGTTACTTATTTTTGGGAGAATTATAACCCCGTTCGCCATAGGGCTGTAGTTCGTCGAGCCATTTTTGCTCAAGCTTTTCGAGTTCTTTTTTGGCATCGAAATAGCCCTCTTGTTTTCTCTTTAAATACTCAACTACGTCAATTTCGAAAGTGTCCTTACCGAAAGTATTGTAGTCAGCCTGTAATGCTTTATTGCTGTGTGTATTAGTTTTTAGCATAAACTGGAAACCGTTTAATCGTTTCAAATTATTGAAGCTACTGACAAACACTTTACCATTCTGTTTGTTGGTCATCTTGAAAACACCTGCTTCAATTTCCATTTCTTTATAGTACTCTTTCAACTCTTTTTTATGATCCACATTAAACCCTACTCTCTTATTTTTTTACCCAATAGGCACTGCCATCATCTGTACGATTCATAAAACCATATTCGATTAAATAGCGACGAACTTGCACATAGTCTTCGTAGATGGGGTGGATCATCGCATTTAGTTCTTTTTCTGTATACTGCTTTGACTCATCCAAAAGTTTTGTAATGGCACGAAGTACTACAATTTTATGCTTTTCCCGTTTTGGGAAGCGGACAAGCTCTTGGCCAATACCATTAGGAAAGTATTTTTCAAGTAACTGTTGTTCTTCCGTGAGTGTAATATTATAGCGGTCATCCACCATCGTTGCCGTTTTGTGAATGGGCACAAAAGAATCGACTTTTTGATCTTGGTCTTTTAATAACTCCATCATTGCAAGAAATGTTTTTGCCTGACGTTCTTTTTCCTTTAATGCAAAGCGATGGTGACGAATAGTTGTCGCACTGCCTATCTCCAACTCTTCTTTGATTTCTTGATCCGTCTTACCTTCATAAAATAGGCGCAAAATATGACTTTGATGATCCGTTAAGCCTGTCATTTTTTTATTCAATCCATTGAGGTAATGAAAAACAGATTGATGCGTAGCCATTATATGATGTTGCATATATTTTCCGGCCTCATATAATACATCCTCGTGCGGATAAATAATCCCTTTTTCTATCGTCTCGCCACAAAGCAAGCAAGTGAAGTGTGATCCTTCTTCCGTATAGCCTTGCTTTATATCATCAATTGAAGCTTGCAAAAATAATTGATTTACATCCATTGTAAAACCCCCTAAAAACAAACGTTTATTCATTTTGTTTGTTTATTTATATATAATTTATCAAATTGTTTGCGAGAAATCAATAAAAAACACATCGTTTCTGAAAACGATGTGTCATATTATAGTGAATGCATTCAGAATCAACGGTTCTATCAGCCATTCTTCAAAATGATATTTTAGAAAGTATTACTTATTTTTCTTTTTAAACATAATAACTGATAAGACCGCTAGCACGACTATTGTTGCTAAAATAACGATAAAACTTGTTGTCGGACTAAGTAAATGTCCATTCAGTTCATAAACAACACCGTAATTCACTTTATATGCTTCCACATGTGAAGCTGGTACACCTTCAAACACCTTCGTTATCGAGTTTTCCATAAAGGCATTCCGTAATAATAGTGTTGTATGACTGATTGGAAAGTACATGACAAGGTTTTGCGCGAAGCCTGGTAACACGCCAACAGGTACGTAAACACCGCATAAAAAGCCGAGTGCTGTACCAACAATTGTAGTAAGGGTGGAAAAGGAGTTCTGTGTGTGTACAAAGAGTACGAGAACAACATTAAAAACACTGGCAAGTAACACGGATAATAACAAAATGCCAATTACTTTCATGAAACCACCAATACTAAGTAATTCGCCACCAGTCGCCACAATGAAAATTTCACAGCCGATAAGGGCGATGAAAGCGAAGATACAGCCAATGACAAAAGCATTCAATACATAGCTAAACTGAATTGTTGCTCGAGAAATAGGCGCAGTTAATAAATCTGCCGTTGCCTTCGATTCCGTATCTTTTACAGCAATGCCAAAGGTGGCCAGTGTGGATGTGACAGCAATCATAGATAATAGACCTGCCACCAGCCATTCATTGACCATTGTCACCATTTCAGGTGTCGCTTCCGCCATTTGCTCAATGGCATCTACTTGCATTTTTTGAAGGAATACGGCGTATAGAACGATTACGATAATAACGGAAAGCAGTGAAAAGAAGACTTGTGTTTTATCTCGTCTGAAAACTTTATTGTTTCGCAGTACTAAGCTGGTTAATGCTTCCATTAGGTTACATCTCCTTCCGCCATTATATGAATGAAGACATCATCCATTGTACCTTTGATGACCTCGAATGAAACCAACAGAGGTTCCATGTTTTTAAGTAGGGTAAGTGCATGAAGAGTAGATTCCACTCGCACGGAGAAGATCCCTTGTTTTCCTGTGTAAATGATGTCATTTTCTTGCAGCCATTTTTCGCCTTTAGAAATATCATGAAAAACAAGTGCCATTTGATCGTAGGCATATATTGTCTTCAGTGCATCTGGTGTGCCCTCAGCCACAATGTGACCTTCTTTTAACACAATGACTTGATGAGCGACTGCCGCTTCCTCCATATAATGTGTTGTAAGAAATACCGTCATATTCGTTTCAGCCTGTAGCTGCTTAATGGCTTGCCAAACGAATTGACGTGTTTGTGGGTCGAGTCCTGTTGTGGGTTCATCTAAAAATAAAATTTGTGGTCGATGTATGAGTGCTCGAGCAATGTCAGCGCGTCTCTTTTGACCACCTGACAATGTGCCATATTTTCGTTTTTCAATATCAGCTAAATGTAAATAGGTGGAGACGAAGTGGTAATTTGCGTCAAGCGTAGCTTTTGATAGACCGTACGTTTTACCACGGTGGATGATATTTTCACGAACCGTTAATCGTTCATCGAGTAAGCTTTGCTGGAAGACGACACCGATGGATTTTCGGATTTCGACATTATAATTATTTTCATCGAGTGTAGAGCCGTTAATACGAACGGTACCACTTGATTTTTTTAATAATGTACATAATATTTCGATGGTCGTTGATTTTCCGGCACCATTCGCACCTAAAAAGGCGAAGAGAGAGCCTTGCTCGACAGTAAAAGAAATGCCCTTTACTGCCTCGTGTTCACCATATTGCTTGCGTAAATTATCTACTTGTATCGCAAAGGTCATAACGTTTATTCCTTTCTTTTTTGAATTGCATGATTGATTTCTTTAATATCAATTTTTTGAAGTACATATAAAATACACCAGACGATGAAGTAAATGATTACCTCAGATACAAACACATAGAAAATGCCCGAATGTTCAAACCAACGACCAAAATAGCCTGCTGTGAAAACGCAAAATGTAACAGCACTAAAGTGAAGAGCTAGCTGAATAGTAAATAATAAACGCTCTAATTCAAAAATGAGGGATAGTAGGCCAATGACAATGCCAAGTATGGCGGCGATTATAATTTGCTCTAGCAATTCTGGACCTGTTGCCACAGCATTATTAGAAACGATACTAATCGTTACGAGGACGTAGGAAGAGCTAAGTGAAATGAGTAGACCGATAATCATCATGCTTAAAATTCTCATGTTATGAATCCCTCCCAATACCTAATTGGCGCTTTAATTCTTTTAAATACTTACGGCTGACATGAATGGATACATCATTATCGAGGAGTAATTCTGTTGCGCCAATTTTGCCCATTTGAATGGAGGCAATTTTATTAATATTTACGAGAGTCGATTTACTAACCCGGGCAAAGTCCTTAGCCAGCTGTGTTTCGAGTTCATATAATTTGCGCTTGGATTCGAATTCCTGCTCTTCTGTCTGTAAAAATACTTTCGCACCCTCTGCATAAATTGAATAAATGTCAGTGATTTTTAATAGATGGATTTCCTGCTGTAAATAGCCGTCAAGCATTGTCGTTTGAGCTGCTTGCAATTGTTTCATTAGTTTTTCAATTTGCTCATTGTATTCCTTCGCGTGAATATGAATCTCTGTTTCTTCTAGCACGCTGTTAATCGTTAAATGAATTTTCATAGGAGGCCCCCTTACAATCAATTACATCTAAACGTAACTGTTCCCACATTCTTATCGATGGCGTCCATCTACTGAATTAGGATAATATTAATGTAGCATAGAAATTTTTGGATAGGATAGATTCTTCAATAAGAGGTTGTAATTAATTCATAACAGGTTCATTTATACACATATAGGGACTTGAAATGTAGTGGAGTGATAAATTGACTTCGTTCACTGCATAATTGAATTATTCATAAGTAAGGGGGTGCTTGGTATGTATGAATTTTTAAAGCCAATATTTATGACATTATGTATTGGGTATATAGGGGCGCTGTTATTTCAATTTTTACATATTCCGATGCCATGGTTACTTGGGACCATTACCGCAGTGCTTTGTGTCCAGCTATTTACAAAAGTTCAATTGAAATGGCATAAATATTTTCGCAATTTTGGTTTAGTCGTTGCGGGCTATTCCATTGGCTTTGCTTTTACGCCAGAAGCGGTTCAGGATATTAAGCAGTTTTTAGGCAGTATGATTGTGCTGAATGTGATCTTTATCGTGTTGTTTCTTGCTATAAGCTTTTTAGTAGCAAGACGTACAGATTTAGATTTCCCGACGGCCTTGACATGCTGCGTACCTGGGGGAATGGCACAAGTTGTTGCTTTTGCGGAGGAACAAGGGGATATGGATATTGCCGTTATAACGTTCTATCAGGTTTTGCGTGTGCTGCTGATTGTTGGCTTTGTGCCATTAATGGTGGCAGGCTCTAGTGGGAATGCCATGATTGTAGATGGCGACTGGACATGGGGACTAGCAGGCTTTCTTGTTATTTGTGGTCTAGCAGGGTGGCTAGCACAATTGATGAGAATTCCGACAGGCTATATGCTTGGACCAGTTTTTTTATTGATGGGGTTGAATTTAGTTGGGCTTGATGTGCCAAAAATGCCAGTGTCTCTTCTTCATATTGCGCAACTATTTATTGGTATTTATATTGGGCTTTTATTGAAAAAAGAAGATTTACATTTGTCGAAGAAGCATGTGTTTTATGCATTTGTCTCAGCGGGGATTTTTATCGGTACTGCCTATGGTTTAACTTTTGTCTTGAAGAGATTATACGAACTTGATTTTCAAACAGGTTTTTTAAGTATCGTACCAGGCGGCCTTGACCAAATGGGGATTATTGCCGCTTCCGTTCACGCAAATGTAACCGTAGTCACAGCATTTCAGCTATTCAGGTTACTGATTGTCTCCATTTTACTTGTACCTTTAGTGAAGGTGTTCGTGAAAAAAGTAAAAACCTGAGAAGGCTTGTTGCGTATACATGCTTGAATGAAATGGATCCTAACGACGATGTAGACTTACACGCAAAAAAGATTGCTCATGAGCAGATTACCTGCGTGATGAACAATCTAATGAAGAATTAAATTTAAATGACTGACAGTGAATCGCTGAAAGAACGACCTGAATCGCTGATAAAACCGTAACTTTCGCTGATAGAACGGCGTGAATCGCTGATAAAACT
Organism: Lysinibacillus sphaericus OT4b.31; assembly: GCF_000392615.1. Classification (GTDB taxonomy): domain Bacteria; phylum Bacillota; class Bacilli; order Bacillales_A; family Planococcaceae; genus Lysinibacillus; species Lysinibacillus sphaericus_B. The sequence goes on from NZ_KB933398.1 coordinate 1,900,007, forward strand.
GTATTTATCGCTGAGAAAACCGTAACTTCCGCTGAAAGAACGACGTGTACAGCTGATCGAGCCATTACTTTCGCTGATCGAATGCCGAGTTCACTGGAGTTAGTATTTAAACTGATGAATTAAATTTTGCAGCGTTTCTGCATTTTTTGTGAGCTGTGTTGCTGCATTGTTATATCCTCCATGGTATAGAGGTTGGCCCCAGCAATCTGTGTAACTTCTTTGGACTGCTCACGTGCATCGACTGCAATTTCAGCCATAATTTGTGTCGAGGCATTCGCTTGCTCAATGCGTGCATATAATTCCTCCGCAATGCTGGAAACCTCTTGAATTTTATTTGTGACAAGTGAGACTTTTGTTGTAATATCATCTAATGCAATGCTTGTTGTATCGACAACTTCAACACTCGAAGTGGCTTCCTTTTCACTTTGTTGCATATGTTCGCTCGCTTCTTTTGATAGCTGTTGCATGGTATGGATAGTATCAGTAATTTGAGCAGCAGATGTTTTAGATTGTTCAGCTACTTTACGAACTTCATCTGCTACGACAGCAAAGCCCTTGCCATGCTCACCAGCTCTTGCCGCTTCTATAGAAGCATTGAGTGCAAGTAAGTTTGTTTGGTCCGCTATGGCATGAATGACTTCGACGATTTCCCCTATTTTAATTGCGTGCGTGTCAAGGACTGCCTAGAATTTGCACTTTCTTGGACTGCTGCGGTCATGGCATGCATTTGTGTTTGCATCGCTTGAGCAGTTGCCTCACCGTGCTTTGCCGTATCAAAGGCATCTGAAGCATAGGTGATACGTCACTATTCGTCTCTGTTACAAGCTGAATCCCACCAGCAATGTCCTGCATGGCTTCCACGTTTTCGTTGGCACTATGTTTTTGAGTACTTGCCCCACTTGCTAGTTCCTGCATATTGGCCGTCAATTGTTCAGTTGTTCTCGTTGTGGATCCCGCAGTTGCAGAAAGCTCTGCGGATGAAGCGGATACTTGATTGGCCGTATCATCGACATGGTGTATCATATTTCTGAGTGTATCGAGCATGGCGTTGAAAGACTGTGCAAGTTCCCCAATTTCATCTTTCGTATTGACGACTAGTTGCTGTGTTAAATCACCATGACCGGCTGATATTGTTTCCAGCTGGTTGTTTAAACGTTTTAAAGGCTTTACGATGCCACGCACAAATAGCATGCCGGCGATCACCGCAATGATGGCAGCAATCAAGGCGATAGCCCCCATTTTTACTATCATCTTTTGAGCCACTGCATCAATTTCTCTTACTGCCAATGCACTATTAATTTAACTGAATAATGAAATATTTAAGGAAAACATTTCTATTTCCATCTAGTATATAACTACTAAAAATGTTCGTATATTTCAAAAATGAAAGTTGGTGCAATTTTTTCCGTTTCCAAATTCTAAGGAATATGGTATTATTAATCTAACTAGATGAACGGAGGTGAAAAGGAATGAATCAAAACGCTACGAGAACAGGTGTAAAAGTTGATACAGCTATGTATTTTGCACGTGTACTTACTTTCGATTTTGCTAACAACGGGATAGGTCTGTCCATTTTTAAGCAAAATCAAATACTAAACGTAGCGGATTAACCATTCTTTTTCACAAATAATGAGGAAAAAGACTGCTTGTTAATGGAGCAGTCTTTTTTGTCGTACAGAGATGTTTTCCGCACGTTTCATGGAGGAAAAAACGATGCAAATGAAAGCTGACCATATACAAAAAGTTATGGGTGGTAACGTATTATTTGAAGGACTTCAATTGGAAGTCAATACAGGAGAGCATGTGGCAATTGTTGGTGTGAATGGCTGTGGAAAAACGACATTATTACAGTTGTTAGCAGGTGCAGATACACCAGATGCAGGACGTATTATTAAAAGTAAGGATGCGACAATTGGTTATTTACATCAAATTCCAAGCTATCCTTTACTCACAGCAAAAGAGGTACTTGAAAAGGCATTTGCCAATATCTTTGCTTTAAAAGCAAAAATGACAAAGCTAGAGTTGGAGATGCAAGCTGAGGTTACTGACAAAGTATTGCAGCAATATGGTTATATTCAGGAGTTATATATGCAACAGGGGGGCTATGAGGTTGACGCACAATTAGCGATGATTGCAAATGGACTTGGTATTACGCCATTGCTCACACAGCCCTTTGCGAATTTAAGTGGTGGCGAAAAAACAAAGGTTATGTTAGGGCAAATCTTATTAAGCAATCCCTCCATATTACTATTAGATGAACCGACCAATCACTTAGATATGCAGGCGATTGAATGGCTAGAAAATTATGTGCAAAACTTTGCTGGAATTATTATCGCGGTATCGCATGATCGCCAGTTTATGAATCAAGTAGCGCAGAAAATTATAGAAATTGAAGATGGCGAGGCGTTTACTTATCAGGGAAATTACGACGCTTTTGTTGCACAAAAAGAGGCGAAAATTGAACAGCAATTTGCGGAATTTGAAGAACAACAAAAGAAAATCAAAAAAATGCAGGAAACCATTAAACGTTTAAAACAGTGGGCAAATGAAGCGAACCCTCCTAATGCCTCCTTGCATCGCCGTGCCAAAAGTATGGAAAAGGCACTGGCACGTATAGAACGTGTAAAAAAGCCAATGACAAAAAAGAAAATGAATTTGGCCTTAACAATGGCTGAACGTAGTGGCAAGGAAGTGGTACAGATACAAGAAATAAGCCATGCATTTGAAAAGCCCTTATTGAAGGATAGTAATATGTCCGTTTATTTTGGGGAATGCTTGGCGATTGTAGGGGATAATGGTAGTGGTAAAACAACACTATTAAAAATGATATTAGGAGAGATTGTGCCAAATAAGGGCAATTGTAAGGTCGGGAGCAGTGTGAAAATTGGGTATTTATCGCAGCAATTTGAGCATGACAATCCAGCAGTTCGACTAATCGATGCCTTCCGTGAGCACGTAGCTGTTTCGGAGGCAGAGGCACGCCACCTACTTGCTCAGTTTCTATTTTACGGCTATGACGTGTTCAAAAAAGTAAAGGATTTAAGTGGCGGTGAAAAAATGCGACTGCGTCTAGCACAGCTAATGCACGAGGATATCAATTTACTTGTACTTGATGAACCGACCAACCACTTAGATATCGAAGCACGAGAAGTGTTAGAGGATACGCTTGAAACCTTCGAAGGTACGATTATTGGTGTATCCCATGACCGTTATTTCTTGCAAAAGATCTTTACTAAAATTGCGTGGATTGAACATGAAAATATCAAGGTATATGAGGGTGATTATGAGTGGGCGCGAACGAAACGACTGTCGGCAGTGAACGTACCGATCATCGAAAAAGCACAAGCGAAAGTCCAACATAGTAAAAAAGAAATACCCATCGAAGAGCAAATCGAGAAGCTAGAAATGAAATTAACAGAACCGAAACTTGCCAAAGAACAGCGTCATAAATTAGAGCGACAACTAGAGGCTTTATATGAAAGATGGTTAGAAGGGGGAGCTGAACATGCATAAGCTGGAACAAATAATGCAGCTAGACATTGATTATATAAAAAGTTTTAGTGAGATGGAAAAGTGTTCAGCAGGTGTTTACTTTTATAATCAGGAGATGCCGACATATTATGACGCCAACCATGCGCATATTTGGCAGAAGATTGCGCACGCAGATTCGTTTTTAACGGACCTGAAGAAATTTTATGTTGCAAAAGGTCTTATACCAAGAATGTATCTATACAATGTAGAGGTAAATCAACAATGCATCGAGAAATTATATGCACATGGCTTTCAATATGAGACCTTTACAGATGACGTGCAATGCTGGAATGGGGAATATGTTCAGCTCCCCGCAAATCCAGCGATTCATATTGAGCATGTAACGGATAGTAATGTACAGGAAGCATTAGCAGTAGAAATGAGTATTTCCACATTCGGTGAGCCAGCTTTAATAAAAGAGGCTTTCTATAAAACGTATTATTCACCGCTCTTTACGTACTATTTATTAAGAGTTAACGGGGAGGCCTGTTGCACGGCCAATGTTTTTGTAGCAGGTAAGCAAGGTAGAGTGGAGAGTGTAGCAACTATTGAAAGTTACCGTGGACGTGGATTGATTGGCTATTTGCTGCAGCATATCCAACAACAATCTGTCAAAGCAGGAATAGAGGACCTTTGGATTATGCCTGTTAGTGAGCCTGTGGCAAGGGTCTATGCAAAGGTGAATTTCAAATCATTGGGAACAATAACTTCGATACACGCATTTACAGAAGGAAAAAGCATTGAAGAAATACGACGAGGTGAATAAAGGCAAAAGACTGTCCGGGAACAATGGAAAGCACAAAAAAGAGCATTTTTTTGAGGTTGTCATAAATACGTGATGGTGGAAGGCGTGAAAACCTGGAATGTTGCTCAATATATTGAATTTGGTGCATGCTAGACTACCTCTGAAAAAAAGATTTTGAAATTTTGAAAGTTTTTTACTTGAAAAAAAGCTGTATTCGATTTATTGTCTTTAGAGATACTTGTTAAATGGACTTGGAGGATATGGAATGCACGGAATTTATATACGCTACAATGTCTCAGAAGAAACCCCTAAAGCACAATGGCCCAAAAAATTGGATGCATTTGCATATGTTCAACGAGGTAAACCACAACAAGAAAATGACAACATGCTTTCGTTGGATGAGCTAAGAAATCATGCAATCCGCTATATTAAAAGTTTGAAAGAAAATGCTAGTTCCCATTTAGTGGAACAACGCAATGGTGAAATTGAGCATTTCGATCGACGCTATATGGAATCGTTAAAGTTAAAAGAAAATATCGATGCGCAACTGATTAACCTTGAAGAAATTCGGCTGCTATTGCAATTGATGAATGTACTGAATTTATCGCACGGCTTTGGAGAAAATGCTGGGAAACTACTACGCCAAATTACCCCATATGCAAAAGAGGTGGAGCACCCAACATTCCAAACGACACGAGTGGAGCGTCATTTTTACACGGAATTGATTGAACATATTGAAACAGTGTATACGCGCATTATGCGTCAGCACAATCCGTCTACTAATGAAATGCAGCATTCGGAAAAGCTCTGGACAACAGTTTGTGAGCAGACAATTGAAAAGGTAGAGTCACGCATTGAACGTTTGTCTTCGATAAAATTGAAGCATGAGAAAAATTTGTTAGAATTTAGTCAATTAAAGCAGCAAAATGTCGAGGCGAAGGAACGTTTAGATCACGCTGTAGGTGAACTCGATGTCATATTAGGTGCATTAGAATCTTAGTACCGAACCATCGATGTCGCTCCTTAATGAAAATAAAAGCATGTTGCCGGTTGGGCTCAAGTGTAGAGCTCCAATCGGCAACATGCTTTTTATTATTGTTTTGCTTTTTTATCCGTTTCTTCATTTTTCGACTGGCGATAGACGCGTAATAAATCGAAACCAAGTAACAAAACGATAATATAAAAAATAGGGCTGTTAAAAGATAACCCGAATTGGGACTCGCCCCCAAGTAATGTTAAGACAATCCAAAGACCGACAGTATAGAGGGTTACACCCACATATGCTTTTTTAGAAAGCCTCTTATATGTACCCTTTGCCGTCGTAATTTGAATAATGACGAGGACTATTAATATGACAAGAATAACTTTCTTCGATAATACCTCAGCTAGAGTCGTTGCAGGAAAAAAATCATTGACGAATAGTAGCGTGAAAAATACAAGAATACAAAAATTTAAAATGCTTGAAAGCTTCATGTAATGTCTCCTTTGATGCCAAATGTTCCTTTCTATTGTAACATGGTTCTTCGTGTTAAGAATAAAAAGCCACATTTAAAATGATGAAAATTTATTTGTCTGTGATTCCTCAAATAGAAGGAGAAGCCAAAAAAAGTTCCCTCTACACCATTCGCTATAAAGAACAGTGAGAGGGAAAAGTAAGTTCTATTTTTTATTCATCTGTCGATACAAGACAGTTGCAAATTGCTCTCTAGTAAGTGGCTTTTGTGGATCAAGCCCATTCAGTAGGCCTTGCTTTTTAGACCATTGCCAAGCCGATTCATGAGAATCACTAACAGGCCGTTCTACTAATCCTAACGACTTTTTAATGAATGCTAATTGTTGTTGTATAGTTTGGTATTCCGCTTTTAATTCTTCATATTGTGACACTGTAAAGCCTCCCTTGTTGCCCGTCAGTAGATTCAGTTCCTTCTGTACTCTATGTAAGAATGAAGACCATCTTCCTTCATCAAGAATACGATGGGGGCAGTATTTTCCATTCCAATCCTGGTGCTTTCTCACTCGATCCATTTTCCAACCACGTTCATGCAAAAGCTGCGCTGTAAGTTGAACAGCTAATTCTTCAGCCCTTGCATAGCGTTCACCACCTGATTTAGAGTAGCAAATCTCAATACCAATGGATTTCATGTTCCCGTAGCCTTTACCATCTCCACAATGCCAACCAATGCGATTTAGGGGTAATCCTTGGATAACTTCTTGATCATCCACAGCAAAATGGTAGGATACCTGATTGTGATTACTAATCATATACCGAATTTCGTTTGAGGCTGCTGCATCATTAGCTGTATTATGTATGGTGATAAATTGTGCATCCATAGAATAAGGGCACTTTATACTATATTTTGTGGAGGATACTAAATTTTGTTTAATGTTTATAGTCAATAAAATCATCTCGTTTCGGTTTCACATAAGCCAGAGCTCTTTTTGAATCACTAACATTGGCCGTGGTCGGATCTAAAATTGCGTTATATGTACTGACTGCCATTAAAGCTAATATGTAAGGGTTAGCAAGCGCATTGACAATTAGGGTCCAGACACTTTCCCAGGTAGTCAAATCAGCGCCAGTGATGCCGTAGTAGGCAAATAGGGGGGTAATAATTGATAATCCTAGGGTAACCCAGAATTGTGGGTTGCAAATGCGAACTTTCCAGTTAATTTTCATATGTATCCATTCCTTTCTTTATAAACCTAGCCATTTTAGTATGAGTGCACCTACAACTGTTGCCGGAATGAAAATCCACCAATGTAAATATTGTTTGATTGTGTCACTAATAGAGAGGCTATCTTTAGCGGATTCATATTTTAAATCCTCTTCAATACTATCCACTCGTTTTCCAATACCCTTTACATCATCTTGTAGTTCAACTTGGGACATGTTTAATTTAGTTAGATTAATATTTATATTATTGAAGGTTTTATCCATTCTATTTAACTGTATTTGTTGGTGTTTATTCATCTCCTGTTGTTGTTCCGACACGACTGTTAAGCGATATAATAATTCATGATTACCTTCAAGTTTTGAAATACGGCTATCTTGATTCTTTATTTCCACTTCAACACTAGCTAATCGTTCACCTAGCTTGTCATTTTGCAATTTAATCACCGACTTTATATAAATAATAAAAGGATAGGGAGGACGATAAGGTCCACACCTATCCTGAACTGACTGCTCATTTCACCTAGTTTTCAAGTAATGTAATATCCTCAAAAATTTCACAGAATCTATCATATAGAGTTGCTTTCTTACCCGTGAATTCTAGGTCACAATTTAACACAATCTCCTGTAAAATACGCAGCATGTCAATTTTTTCTGCGGTTTCTTCAATAATAAAATCTTCGTGTAGTAGCGTTAAAATTTGTTGTTGGACTTCTTTTTCAGCTTCTTCACTAAAGAGGGGCATCTCAATTTCTTTTCCATCTACAATTTCTGTAGTATATAAAATCTCTCCATTTTTATCTTTTTCTGCATACTCATCAACTAATTGTTGTCTTTCTTGATTTACTTGATTCAATTGCTGTTCTAACAATTTGATAAAGCGAGTTCTCATTCGTGATTCTTTCCCTTTTAAAATGAGGTTAAAAAGAAAAGCTTGTAATTCACCGATTTCGTAATTTTTTATAATCATCTCTATTTCTCCTTTTGTTATATTGTTTACATAATAAATGCATATCCGGTAACGCCGCCATTTACCACAATTACTGTGTCAATGTTATCAACCATTAGTATACGGGGTTCGATAGTTGTTACAATATCAGAATCATCCCAAGTCGGAATCGTAATTTCAACAAGGATCTTTGGCTTCGATACAGATAAATCAGTGTTGATTTGACTGACTGCTTTACTAGTAATCTCAGTATTAATTTGACTTACTTTACGTGCTATAATTTCAGTGTTTATTTCACTTACGTAGGCTACAAAAATTTCAGCATCCGAATCAGCATCTTCATTTACTCTAGCAGTAACTAAAGCTTCAACAGTAGGCTTAGATACAACGAGTTCGATTGGTATATCACTCTTAATATTCGGTTCAATTTCAACCCAAATATCGCTGCGATATTTTACTTCAATTTCTATGTGAACTTTTGGTTTTGAAACTGCTATTTCAGTATATAAGTTATTATCTTTAATAACCCGTGGAGTAATTTCTATTGGGATAGTTTCCTTGCTCACTATAATCTCAGTGTCAACAATACTTGCATAAATGGTGTTAATATCAATTTCAGTTTTAATATCGCTATCTCTATAAGTTGGAATAGTAATTTCAACATGTGTGCAAGGTTTAGTAACAACTAATTCTGTGTCAAGTTCGTCCTCTTTTCTTCTCGAAGCTGATATCTCAATAGGAATAGTAGGTTTGTTGACGATTATTTCAATCAAAATGCGACTATCTCTTGGATTTCTAACACTAATCTCTGTTGTAATATCGCTATCTTTCGGAATAGCTACTATTAGCTCGGTAGGCACATAAGGCTTATTTGCTGTGATTTCAACACATATATCTTCATCTAAAGGCACTTCTGATCGGTGCACGTAAAGATATGTTTGTTGATCAGAAGATTCAAATGTTGAATCAACAGTTATTTCAGTATTTTTATCTGAATTTAGCCGCTTATATACGAAGATTTCAGTAATATGCTGACTTCTACCAAAACTAAATATCCTGGAGTCATAGTATTCTACTACTAACGCTGGAGGGAGTTTGGATTCCCTGGTTTTAAATGTAACTTGTCCATCCGTTATTTCATTAGACACACGAATGATAAAGCCGTTATTTATTTGAGTAAGTGCTACCCAATTTTTTACAATATCGAATACATTAAATTCAACGTAACCTGCTTGTTTGTTGACAGTAAATTGATTGGTAATTAGCTTAATCGGAGTGGGTCTATTTAAGTGCGTAATACCATATTCAGACCATGAATTATTAGCATTTAAAACCTCTAGAGTAATATTTTGAGGGATACTGTTACTGTAGTACAATCTTAAATTTGCATCCGTAAGTACATAAGATGGATTAATGGAAGACAAGTCAAATTGTACAAATGAACGCCAAATATCCTCGTGACTACGACCAACTACCATAGAAGAATAGCCACCGTAGTTAATTGTTTGATAGTCCATTTTTTCACGCGTGAAAGCGTCTTGAGTAGGGTTGAAAATGTCTGTAATAATGGGCGGTTGTTGAATTTGGTAGAGAGCTGACATCCGATTATGAGGAGGTATTTCTATTTCAGCTTCTAGGTTGTTGTATCCAATCGGTTGAATTTCAGTTAGAATTTCTGAATTACCACGATACATAATGTTTATGTAAATCTCTTTTGAAGTCTCATCATAGGCCCGAGGGATAATATATGTATTAATATCAGCGTTTTCAGCAGGTCTCGCAATAATTTCTGTAATTACGTCATTGTTTCCAACAGCGATTAAAGAATATTTGGCTTTAAAGCTGTTGTGAGGGGGTGAATCAGTGTGTAAGGATGCTATTACTATTTCACCCGTATTCTGTTGTAGCAGGGGATCCGTAACTCCTTCATTAAAATTATTTTCCTCCATAATTTCACTTCCTTATCACATTGTATTGTGATTAGGCTTTGTCTGCTCTCACGATTATGTCAAATGAACCGTTAGCGTCAGGCGTTGCACCTAATTCAGATTTTAGTCGAATGAAGAATGGCATTTCTTCGTTATTTTTTAACACACCACTTAGTCTTAAATCAGGATGTGGTGTAAATGGAGATGAGCTTGTACTGAATTGACATGTCATTCCTGTAGGGAAATTTGCTGTGTTAGCGTATAAATGTACATTCTTAACATCATAGCCATATTGGTTTTTAAGTATTACTTCATGTTCAATTGTAGTTTGACCTGCAATGATAATACCGAAGTCAAGATACTGTAGAACCTCACCAATCTCACTAGAGAAGTATTGACCATACACATCCTTGAACATAAGACCTGAATATGTTCCTATGAACTGAGTTGACCAATAATCAGTAGTTCCAAAGAAATCTTGAAACTCTACTTTTAGAGTGTTCCAATCATCAATTCTAATATCTTTACTACCGATTACTAACTCAATGTTCTGAGGTGAGTCACCTAGCTTAGTGAAGCTTCCATCAGAAGGGTAGAAGTGACCGTTGTTTAACAACACACGATATTGAACACGAGTTAAATCATCATCACTTAAAACACCTTTAAGAACATTACCATCAACATCAAACGAAATATCAATCTTTGCAGTAGTGTTTAAGATATATAAACTTGTGTCTTTAATTGTTGTAGTGTGTCGAGGAAGATAATCTTCATAAGAAATGTTTTCAGCAATTGAAGTAATCGTATCACGAGGGTTGTCTTTCAAGAACACACCAATGTTCAAGTATTTTTCTTTCCATGTACGCCACTGAGTATCAGCGATGTTGTTTAAGTCTGTATGTTTCATACCGTTAGCTGATATTGCTTGCTCCGTAGAAGCATCAGAGACAACAAACTTTTCTAGTTTTTTATCCCACACATACCATTTATCAGGTGTTTCTCCACCAACAAAGTAACGAGCTTCATCACGATATGATTGAGATATATCATTGACGAACACATCATCTAAAGAGCCATATAAGCGTTTAGGATTGACCAATTTGATGAACTGAGGTTGTGGTATAGCTTTCATATCAAGAACCCTCTGAGCAGTATCAGAACCTTCCTCAGTCCATGTTACAACCTCAAAGTCACCTTCAAGTTCGTCAATAGGCGACCAATTAGCTTCAAGAATTAAATCAGCTTCATTTACAGCTTCATCATCTGTGTAATAAAGAACCTCAACACTGTCGCCAAATTCATCATAAATATCAAATGGCTCAGTAGTTGTTGATACGATAATATCGTCTGTTGTTTCTGTGTACACTAGAACCTCAGGAAGTTCACCAATGTAATCATAGACACTATAAGGTTCAACACCTGTTTCAAATGACACTAGCGAAGTGTCTGAATCAGTGTAATAAACTGCTTGAGCTGTATCACCTAAGAGGTCTTGAGCTTTGAAATCCTCTTTGTTTAACACTACAGAAGCAAATTGCTTGTCTTCAAAATCAGACCACATAATCACTGACTTATTCCCTGTTAGCTCTTTCCATTGAGCTTCTGTGATATGGTCTAGATTGTTCATACCATGTTTAATGAAGTTTTCTTCTGAGTTTGTTGTTGTTTGCCAAGAAGTGCCATCATGGTATTTGTATTGTGAGTTGTGTTGAACAAGGTATTTATCAGTGATAGGGGAGATTACTCTATCGTAGATTTCTATTGAATCTAGTTCTCCATTGAAGAACTGACCTGTTTGTAAGTCTGGGTAGTTGCCTAATATAAAATTACGTGTGCTTGCTGTAACTTCTAAGCCTGTTGATGTATTTTTATTAGCAGGCTTTGTCATATCATCTATATAGAGCTTTGCCCCATCAACAGATGTATCTCCTGTCCAAGTAAATAAAATATCATGCCATTTATTATCATTTGGTATCGTTGCTCCGAAGTTAATTAGAGTTCCTGTATTTTGAGATACACTAAATCCTATTGCTCCATTATTTCTCAATAAGACATTGAATGAGTTCTGTCCATTATATCCATTCGCCATAACCCAAGAGTAATTTGTTGGTAATGCTCCTAGTTTTATTTTGAAGCGTATGCTTTTTTTTCCTAATGGTACGAAAGAAGGTGGGAAAGAAGCTGTTTGATTAGTACCATTAAAGCTCATAGCATAACCTTTACCATTCCAACCTGTTACACGAGTAGGGGTGTTATATATAGTGCCTGTATAACCACCAATAGAATCCATAGCATTACCACTAGGTTCATCAAAACCGATAAAGGCTTTACCATATTTACTTAAATTATCTTTTGTATTAGCCATTGTATTGACCTCCAATATTTTTCCATATTAAAAGGACAACCAAATTAATAGTTGTCCTCAATCATTGCTGTTTTAAAATCATCACTAATAGGAATAGTAAACATTCTACCTTTTCCTAATGGGGTTCTGTTATTAGTCACAAACTCATATTCAGTTGTAGGCTTAGTGAAATCAATTGGTTGTCTATCAACTGCTGAATCAATCTCTTTTATTACGCCACCTTGAGCTAACATCCTATATTCTACTGTGCTAGGAATCTCTTTTACACGATTTGAAGTAGGGGATAAAACAAGGTTTTTATTGTCTGTTGTTTTGACTACTAAGCGCTTTTGTTCGAAGTCAGAAGGGGTGAGAGCTTTACTGTAGATTTGTAAATCATCTAATTGACCTAAATACCATTCTTGATACCCACTAACATTTAAGTATCCCAGTCTCAGTGGGTTCTTAGGAGTGATAATATTTGCAATAGACCGATATATTCCAATAAAGGTTTCATCAATATATAATTGAATCACATTACTTTTTTGAGTCAATATTAGCTCATGCCATTTATTATCCCTATAATCATAATTTAGAATTTGATTTGTAATTATTGCACTTGTACTGTTAAGCCAATATAAGACTCTTAAATTACCGTCTGTTTTATTGATAATTACTCCAAAACCATTGATGTTTAATGCCGAAGAATCTAATTGACGCCCTGCTGTAAATAAATATCCTCCACCATTTGTTGGACATTTAAACTTTATCTTTATTGTAAATTCTTCCAAAGTAGATGGAGTGTAGTCTGTTACGACATATTGACTACTTCCATTAAAATTTAACGATGAGTCTTTACCATCCCAACCCATAGCTCTCGTTGCACCTGTAACAGTACCAACATATCCCCTACCTAATTTATCATAAATATTTCCACTTATTTCATCAAAACCGAACCATGCGAAACCATATTGTGCCATTAATTGCTCTATTGTTGCCATATTATTTCACCTCTCTCTTATATCCAAATCTCATCTCTCTTATTCCTGTCCAAGTAGCTCCACTATTTTCAATGATAAATATTCTATAATATCTATATTTTTGAGTGTTTTTAAAATCAACTGTCTTTATTGTCTCTGTATCCCACGTTTCATTGACAGCTACCAAGTCTGTGAAGTCAGTATTGTCATTGGAACCCTGTATTTTAAACTCTTTAGGATGATAAGTAATTTTTTTAGTTGTCATAGGAAAAATATTGACAGCGTTAAATGTCTGTGGGCTATTAAAGTCTAATGTAAGCCAACAATTAGATTTTCCAGATGCTGTTGTACACCAATAATTATCTGTTGTAGAATCTCCATCAAACGCTTTCCAAGCAGTATATGTGGTATCAAACTCACTACTAGCACTAGCTATTAAAGGAGTAGGAGTGTTGTGAGATGTCATCTTAGTTTCATACCAAGTATAAAGAGGTTTAAAATTATCATCTTTTGCTTCTTTAATATTTAATGAATTTACTCTATTGATAGTCTGTGTAAATAATTTTCCATTAGGAGAAGGAGTATTATTTACGTAGATTATCTTGGTGAAGGGTACATCTAATTGAATATACTTACCTTGCTCAATCCCATTCTCAATAATGCTTTCAGTTGTGTTGTCAGGAAGATGAATTAGAGTATTATCTAACAGAGAATAGTGTTTATTTGTTGTTGGGTTTTTTGTAATTAACTTCTTATAAGGCAATCTCAACTCTCCATTGTCATTAATATCAACTGCATCAAGTCCAAATGATGCATATGTCGATGTTATCCCTGTGTTCAGTGTGAAATTTTTAATTACAACCTTGTGTATTTTATCTTCTAAATCCACCTTCTCAAAAGATAATACAGTGTAGTCATTGCCAAAATTACATCGTCCATTAAACTCTACATCATCAATATATACACTGAATTGTGAAGTTCTAATCGTAGGATGGTTTGGTGATAAAATCCTCAATGAAGTACCTTTAAAATAAAAATGGATTTCTCCAGCAGTGGATATTTTAGGGTTAAAAGAGGTGGTGCTGTTATACGCACCAGAAACATTCTCGTGAGTGAAAGCTCCTATATATTCAATTGCGCTGTCTATGTCGTCGTATCTTCTCCAACCATTCTCAGGTTGTAGTAGTTGTTGACCAATTATTTCCATTAGTTACCATTCCTTTTGCCTAATTTATTTTCCAAGCAAAAACTCAGCACTAATTAAAACCAATGCTGAGTGGTTTTCTATTTAGTTTTTTCTCCCAAAGACCTGATTCATTCTCTGATACAGCGTCTTGAAGAATATAGTTTTTAGTTGCCATCGGTTGATTCGTATTTAAAAATGACGGACTACCGTAATTCATGAAGTTTTGTTTAGAAAGAGAGGGTATTTCATAGGCTACTATACCATTGCCACTATATCCTACTCTAACTTCGCTAATCCCTATATATGGAGCACCATTATTAATCTCTACGAAAATTCTAACATACCGATATGTTCTAAGTGAAAAAGAGAATATTTTTATTTCTTCTACTGTCCAAGATAAGTTAGTAGCAACATATAAGTCATTCCAAACAGTATTATCATTAGAACCTTGAAGTCTCATATTTTTTGGATTAGCTGTAATTGCATAAGAACTAGTAATAGCAGATGATATTCCTTGGATACTAATAGAATCAATTCGTTTCTTTTCTCCTAAGTCTATAGCAAGCCATTCATTTGCGTTGCCTAGTGAGAGCCAAGATGTCGTGAGGTTATTGTCGAATGCTTTCCAAGCGGGGTAGGTAGTATTGTAAATTCTACTTGCGCTAACAACCAATGGAGCAGGAGATGTATTAGATGTCATTTTAGTTGCATACCACATATCATTGAATTCTAGCGAATGATAGCTATTGTTCTTTTTAAATAGTGTCTTATATGCTGGTTTTTGCACCGTATATACTAAGGTTCCAAAATAACATCTCTTTCCAGAGAACCAAGAACTCAAAGAGTCAAATCTGTAATATTTATATATAGTATCATTGTTAACTGTAATATTTATGGGGTTTCTGTCATTAGCCTTAGAACCTGTGTATATAACATTGAATGATACATTATCATGAGAGCCAGATATTTTATAGTCTCGCAATCCAGAAGCTAATCCTGATATATAGTCTATACCACCAATCTCAAAACTTTTTAGTATAGCAGGGATTTTCAACTCTGCTGTAACATAGACATTACCTTGTGCATCTACTCCAGAAGCGTTCCATCTATTGTTATTATTGCCATCGAACACTACTTCTCCACTATTGCCACTTGTAAAGGTTTGGGAAAAGTCTTCCATATATAATTTTTTAGTGTTACTATCCATTTATTTCACCTCAATGCTTTTAATATCAAAATATTTTTTTAAGTTTATAGATGCACTAAAAATCTTGCCATAGCCCTCTATAGTATCACTTACATCTGTCATGGGTAAAGGTTTAATTTTCACTGTCTTACGATTCAATATTTCTAAGTTGTCCATGCCTTCATCTGCGAATTGCTGTTGTACTGGAAGTGTATTAGACACTGTATTCCATCCTGATTCCGTAGCTTCTTTTTCTACTCCAAAGAACTCTATCTCACCAATAGCTACATACAAACCCCCACTAATTTCTGCAACATTCAGGCGGTATGCTTTATAGCTGTTTGCATTATCAAAGTAGAACTTTTGCTTGACACTTTGCACAAACACTGTAGGAATAGTTCTATCATATATCGTAACCCATTTAGTGCCATCATAACCCTGAACTTGCCACAACCGAGGCATTTCACCCATGCTATTGGTAGGCTGTCTACTTATCATAGATATACCTACAACCCTCTTAGGCTCTGTGAATTCATATGAAATCCATCCAGTTTTAGTTTGTTCAGGTGTAATCCACCCTACATTATTATTCCCATCGAAAGCTCTAAAAGCCTGATAACTGGTATTAAATACACTACTAGCTTTAGCTTCTCCAGACGGAGCAGTATTGGAAGTCATGATTGGAACTATTGTCCCAACTGTTGGAACCAGTGGTTTTTCCTGAATTAATATTTTATAATTACCATCGTGATAAATCATTGTTCTATTATCTGGCACGTGCTTGAACATTGCTAGTTCTCCTACTGTAACAAAGTTTCCAGATATAGTTTCTGTAATATTTAAACGATACATTAAGTACTCATCTGCATTAGTAAAGGTAAACTCTTTGATATTATCTTGAGCTAAAATCCAGTCTGATATATTCTTCCTAGTATCTAATATTGTCCAATTATTGCCATCCATACTTCCTTCAAACGTCCAACTTTTGATACAATGATATACATATGATGCATAATATTTTACTGAATACTTGTTTACTACTGTAGTAGATGGAAATTCATAGCTGAGAGTAGCTTTCCCTCCAACGTCAACAGCAGTAATCCATCTAGTATCTGCTCTATCGAATGCTAAGTGTGGAGAGTTGCCTTGACTAGAAGCTGAGCATTTTCCACTTGGAGATGTTGGAGATGTCATAGTAGGTATTAAATTCTCTGTATAATTTTTAAACATGCAATGTCTCCTTTCTTAAACTTTTATTTAACATTAATATTATCAATTCTAACCCATTCATCACGAGTAATTTTCTTTCTGTGTAAACTTCCTGTATCAGACCAAGTTGAATCAAGTGTAATATTATGTTGATATTCACGTTTAAGTTGTAATGACGTTGTTCCATCTACATAGAAATCTAGTTCTCCAATTCCTGTGTATGAATGACCATTATTGTCAGAAAAATTGATTCTGTAAGCATGAAACCTAGTTTTGTTTGATAATGCATATATTTTATCGGTATTTAATGTAGTCCAAGTTTGATTAGTTTGAGTATCTAAAACTTCCCATGTTCCATTAATACCATCTGTAGTATCATTGCTTCCTTGTAGAACCCAATTCTTAGGCATAGAATTTAAGTATGAACCTGCCATGCTTCTCACTTTATATTTCGTTACTGTTATTTTATTTTTGAAACAAAATCCTAAAAACCCTGTTTTTGTTCCACCAATTGCAACATAGCCCTCACTTGTATCTACTTTATCAAAAGCTTTCCAAGCAGGATAGTTGGTGCTAAATTGACTTGAAGCAAAAGCAAAACCTTCTTGCGAAGAAGTATTAGATGTTAATGTAGGAACAATGTAACGTCCTTGCTTGAGTTCTTTTTCTTCAACAAATTCATTGACTTCAAAGTCTGAGTTAGAGATGATAAAAACATCTGTAACAAACCCTGCAAATAAATCAATTCTGACTTGAATGTACTGCTTAGTGTCAGACTGAATTGTTCCATCTTCCGCAATTGCAGTCCAATCAGACCATTCTCTACCATTGTTTGACACTCTTGTTAATATAGCGAATGAGCTTGCTCCGTTGTTTGTATTAGTTGTGAATATTTTTTCGAAGTCTTGAAAAATATCTCCTAAATCAATAACATCAGAAGTCCAAGAACCTTCTTCTGCATAAATAGGGTTTCCGCTACCATCAACATCAACCTGAGCTAGCCTTAGATAGCCTGTTGATTTATCGATCTCTGTGTTTTCGTAAGTCCCAGAAACACCGATTTGTAAGCCTATTTCTTTTTTCTCTAAATTACCGCCTACAATAGTCATAAGAGCATGTTCCTTTCTTAATTATTCATAAATTGATTAAATATAAATTACACTACTGTCTTTCCTGTCTCCCGTGTCGATAGATTCTATCCCACCTAAAAAAGTTATTAAGTTACCATTTGCGTTAGTAAATGAATCTTTTAAAAATAGAACAATAAATGTTGCTTTTTTATCAGCTTTAAGCTCACCAATTCTAGCGGTTATGCCTTCGCTAATTAATATACTTACAAGTTTTTCTAGTGTGTATTTTCCTGGGGCCAGTGTGTAGCTAGTTTCTGTCGATGATTCGTATAGTGATAATTTATTATTAGAAGTGTTTATTTCAAACTCGTTTTTATCAGGGGTCTGTAGCCAAAATCTTTTCATGAAATACTTCCTTTCTTATAAAGTTATTTAATAGTCCAATTAATTAGCCCGGTTATGTTTGCATCTAAAGGAGCTTCAAAGCGTTCTACCTCGATTCCACTCGACTTAAAGATTAAGTGACCATTCAGGGACTTATTAGAAGTGAGCTTGACTTCAATAAATGCACTAGCATTGAAGGGGAGAGATACTACAGGTTGAAAGAAGAGTTGAACATCATTTTTTTGATAAACTGTTTTGTAACCAAAATTAATTGATTTAATATTCGAGCGTTGTATTCCTTGCGTATTACTATAATCGGTGTACGCTTCTTTATATGTGATAAGGTCTTTGTTTTCAAAGTTTGTTGTAAGATGATAAACTTCGCCGTTTTCATCTTCATAGGCAATGTCGATTCTGCGGCCATGAAGGTTAAATGAACCATCTGCGTTTTCATAGAAGAATTTCATCCCTTGACCAAACAAACCAAAACGAACAACCTGATTTTTCTGAATTAAATAAAAATCATTTTTTTTATGCGTAAGTAGGTCATACTCAGCGTAATTTTTTCCATTTGCATAATCAGCATTCCAGTTAAAAGGGATGTCGATTGCTTGTAAATTACCTGAACTTGAAAATAACATTACTGTTCACCTCATTGTATTGAGTTATTTTTTCATAAAAAGAGGGTAGGGGACAGCCCCCATACCCTGTTAAAAGATTGTTTTATTACATGTCTATAATCTTACACGTAACGGTAAGAAACACGTTGCACTAATAGGTTTTTACCTGCGCTTGCTGTAATTGGTACATCTGCATAGACAGTAACTTTTACAAAGTTACCGCCTGCAAAATCGGCATTGCTTCCATCATCTAATGTGTCATGTGCCAACCCTAATATTTCCTTAGCAGCAGGTGTTTTATCAATTTTAATTGCCATATACTCAATGTCATTGTCAGGTACTAAATTGCCTTCCACTTTTACCCATGAGGGTTCTGTTATATCTGTTGTACCAGCTTTAACTACTTTATAGATAAAACCATTTGCTACTGTAGGTTGTACATAAGTATCTAAAACTAAAATCGTGTTTTTTGACCACACAGAAGCATTTTTAGCGTTTTTGTTAGTTGTAGTACCATTTGTACCTAAATCTTTAGTACCTAATGGATTTTCAGTCCCACCTTTACCTACAGGCGTAAATTTAGTTTCATTTAAAGTGTCAACTCGTACATGGAACCAGTTATCACGTACAGCTTCAACAACTTTACCAACTGAATCCCCTGGACCACCTTCTCGGTCGCGAGTTGTAAATGTCACTTCCTCCATTTTTGAACAATCAGATTTACCCTCTCTATTATTCCAAATATAGAATGTTTTATGTGGGGATTCTGAATCTGCGTCAACAGTACCATAGTTTACTGTGTTGTTTACTTTGCTTGTCAGTTCGTTTGTTCCTTCATACCATGATACGATTGGTTCGTTTGTCATTATAAAATTCCTTCTTTCTAGTTAAATTAATTTTTTATAATAAAAAACTCTCCGAATCAATGAAGATTTAGAGAGTCGTTTAACACTATTTTTACATTGACCGATAAGTTTTGTGCATCGACAGAAAAAGAGGGGATAGTTAATCTGAAAATATCTCCTTTTTTCACTTTACGTTCTGTTAAAGCGTGTGCTTTATCATCAAGATAGTGGTTTTCGCCAATCACAACTGGGTTATCCGTGATATCGAGCCAATCCGTAAAATTAGCAGATTTTTGAATTTTAACGGGAGTTGGTTGAGCGCCTTTTGATGAGACAGAGGCTTTTACTTCTACAATTTCACCTTCGTAATCAAAGATAACATGAGGGTCTTGAACGCCTTCTAAGATATCTTTTGGAATGATGAATACAATTGTTTTCTCATTAACAAATTCAGTAATACCTTTAAGTTTTATATAATGCTCTTTGCTCATCAATCCGTTTAAAATTTCACTTGCTAGAGGAATGTTGCCCCCCAATGCATCGATAGGAATCCAGTCTTTTCCGTTCCATCTATAGCGGATGCCTGTATCAAAAACTTGCGTAGTCCATCCAACTTCAGGGTAAGGGAACTTTTTCGCAATATCGTTATATGTATTGACAAAAGGCTGATAAATTAGAACGGTTGTTTCATACGCGTCTTTTACTAATTCTGTAGCAACCTTTGCTTGCTGTGTTGCAATTAAAGCTTGGTCTGTGGCGTTATTGGAATTGTTAATAGCGATGACAAGACGTTTTAAGTACTCTTCATAAGTGTCTGTTCGATCTATTAATTCTTGTACTTGCGCTTTACTTTTTTCAATGATTTCATGCAATGATTCAGTGGCAGTTGTTCCATCATAATGAATGATACGAGTAGAAGGGTAGAGGATAAGGCCTCTTCCTTTATATATAATGGAAAGGGTCTCCGCTTCTTTTGACTCATGGACATAAACAAAGCCGTTCGTATAGTCAACATAAAATTCATTTTTATCGAGGTTGTGTTTTATAAAGGCCTCGTAGTTTATCTCAAACATGCCTGCAATACGTACTTTAAACATCTCGTCAGGAATTTCTAATAAGAATACTCGTTGATTTACTACTCGTGCAATATCAAGTCTATCGATAAAAGGATCGTTGGGCGTACCTTTTCTCCAAACGATATGGATAGGATTATTAAATTCTAAATAGTTAATAGGTAATGACAATTACTCACCTTCTTTCTTCATTTTTTTTCAACCTGAGAATACGTTGCTGGAACCTTCACTTATTGTAGGTGTAGAGCCTCCATGAGTAGTCACTTTGTCGCTTTTTCTGGCTAGTGGCTTGCCATTAACGAACACAGTCGAACTTCCTCCAGTAACAGAACCAGTGGCATCTGTATGAGAACCACTGTCATAAGACCAACCACTCGGAACTGAGTAGGTGTCTTTTTCTGACGTCTTTGCTCCTGAATATACTACTTCTTTTTCATTAACGAACACAGTCGAACTTCCTTCGTTTATTTCTCCTTCAATCGTTGCACTAATGTAATCGTATGAGTGAGAGGATGAAGGGGGAGTTAGAACACCGTAACACACGCCACCTGACCAAAATCCTGAATAATACTCACCGTTCATATAACCTGCTTCACAAGTATATTCATTCGGTTTTTTTACCTTGATATGACCCGTTGCATTGCTATATTGAATTTTATTTCCTTTCACTGAAACTTCAGGCATGTTACTTCCTCCTTAATTGAGGTCGATTCGAGACCCATTTACCTTAACTCCCGAAGTGCTGATGACAATTTTATTTTCTCCTACCGCTAAAGTAATGGCATTGGAAGCTTTGAAATTAATATTTTTGCCATCGAAGTTCATGGAGTGAGGTGTTTTCATTAGAATGGATTCATCGCCATTTTTAAGAGCAATTTCTCGTTTTTGGCCATCCGTGCCCACATAGTCAAAATAGAAGCCATCACTTTTTTTGTATTGGTATCCGACATTGTTTCCTGCGCCCGCATCTCCGCCTGCCCCCCACGTCATGTGAGGGTAAGCAGCATCTCCAGTTTCTTTCACTGTGATCGTGAGCTTATCTTTTTCAGAACCGCCATAATTTGTTTTAATTTTAAAGAAATTATCCTTAATATGAATAAAGTCTTGTGGTTGGTTGGAATTCAGTGTCTTTAATTTATTGACCGTTAAATCGGAAATATAACTTCCATCCACATCTTTTATCATTTCATCACTATCATTACCCATTATAAGAAGTTTTTTAGCGTAGATAAGGCCATCTTTACCAATCCAAATGCGCTTTTCACCTTTAACATCAATGGCGATGCCTTCATTGGCATTTAAGCGTATTTCTTCGCCGTTATTGCCGTTAATCGTAATACCTTTATTGTGGTCGAAAGTTATTTTCTCTCCTAAAAAACCGTCAACAATTTTTAAATTATGGGTCGTAATATCTTTGGCATAAAGCCTACCATCTGTGTCAACGTAGAATTTTCTATTGCCGTTAACATAAATTGAAATGGCTTCGTTTGCGTTTAGCCTTATCTCTTCGCCATTTCTACCAAAGATAGTGATGCCACGTTCCCAATTAAGAATAATGGCGTCGCCTAAGTTGCCATCTACAATGCGTAAGTTTTTTGTGACTAAATCTTCAGCATACAGTGTGCCATCTTCCCATTTGTCGTCATTTAATGTAGCAAATAATTTACTGACCCATTTATCATTCTCCCACTTTTGCAGAGCAAGACCATTAGTAGCATTCAGAAAAGCTCGGTATTTTCCATCACTGCGCACAGCTATAAAACCAAACTCATTCATAATTAAATTATTATTATACGCACCCATGTGAATACCTGAATAGAACAAGGAGTCTTCAATAGCTTGTCGAAGGCGAGTAGCTTCATCATAGTAATTTTTAAATTTTTGCACAAAAATACCACGATTCTCAATCGGACTCGTGGATTCAGTCAGTGGGTCAGTCATATCAATATTTAAATTTTGTGCATCTAAAAAGCCATTATTAAGAATCCTAATATAGCTTGAAATATAATTCATGAGTGCTAAATAAGCATCTTTTAAAGCACTTGTAGAGTACCTATCAGTTATAGAATAGACAGTACGGAACGTTTGAGTATCTGTATAAAATTTGCCATCAACATCTGTTTTATTATCTCGTTCACTTCTAATATACTTTTGCGCTTGTTGGAGAAGCAGCTTGTAGTCTGAATGTATTTTATATAATTCTTTAATAAGCTCTAATTTTTCAAGCGTAGTCAATTTTCCGTCTGCCACAATTTTGTCAAATAAGCCAATATCAAAGTAATTATTTTCTGCATCTAAAATTACTTGGTCTAGGTTATTTACGATTTTAATATTTTCGGCCACCATATTTCGAGAATACAACGTACCATCTGTATTAGCCCATAGTACTTTTTTCCAATCATCGCCGTCTTTTTTGCTGACTGAAAAACCTTCACAAGTTGTCAACGCTACTTTTGTTATCGTATTCCATGAAACAAGACCAAAACATTCAGCTTCTTGAGGAATTAAATTTCCTTCCTTATCTTTTTCATTGTCTGATACAAGCCCTAACCGCATGACTTCATCACCATTACGATTATAAATAGTGGTCCGTGAGCCTTGTGTCAGCCAAACACCTGATTCGTCTTCAATGATTAAATTCACACCCGAAATTATTTTACCGAAAATTCTCTCGCCAAAAATACCATCCTTCGAAATGGCGTGCTTCCATGAGTTGCCGTTATCGTTTGTGATAGCTAAAAATCCATTTTGTATCACTAGCCAACTTAAAGGGTCGGTTAAATCTTTTACTGTAATGCCGCGCTCATTGATTTCAATTTGCTGATTATAACCAGCCATTACGGCATTTTTTAAAGAGTCCCATTTATTGTTAATGATGTCGTTAATGGCCCCATTGTTTTTTTCGGAAAGATTCCATTTCCATTTTTCCATTTGGACGAGAGTAGAGGTATTGCCAGCCTTACTAAGCTGCTCTAACCAGGTGTTTTTTTCATCAATTTCGTTGGTGATAATAACTGAAATACTTTCTCGTTCAAAATCATAGGTAATTTCCGTTATTTTAGCTTTAATATCTACCTGCAATCTGTCATAACGAACGCTGACAATATCACCTAAATTGAGTTTGTCCCAATCATTTTGACATTCCACGACTGCTAAAAAATCAATCATATTCATATCTAATTTAATTTTTGGTTGTAAGTATTGTTTGAAAATTTCTTGTGCTTCTTCTAACAAATCTTGATCATCGACAATCGAGTCATTTGTATATTCTTTATCGATTTCGAAATTGGATAATTCAGCCAACTGCTCTTTTGAGAAATTATTTTCTCGTAGTAATTTACTTCTTAATCGTTCTAACTCATCTTGATAATTGCTTAATTGATAGTTTAAGTCTCGAATAAAGGCTTCTTGATTGGCAATCTCAGCTCTTTTTGCTTCTAGTCGGTTAATGATATCCAGGTGAGAAGGGGAGTTCGATTGAAAGTTAGCATTGGATAAATCTAATTCATCTTCTATGATAATTCTTTGTGTTTGTAGACTGCTAAGACGCTGTTCTTCAGTTTGAATAATGGAATTCTGCGTAGTGATAGAACTCGTTAAGTGAGTGAATTTTTCTGCTAATGACTCTACTAATGCATGATAATTTTCTAATGCAATACATAAGTCATCACTTAAGTACTCCGAATGGCTAATGACGACCCCATTTTCACGTTTAAAGGGGTAGAGGTAGAATCTAAAATCTTCTAAATAAGCCTGACCTGTGGGGTTTAACCGATGTATTGTCAGTCCATCTTGACCATAAACCTTTAATCGAGTGATTGTATCAATCGTGTTAGTAGACAAATTAAAGCTTTCTAAATATTTGCCATCACGGATATAAAACCCTTTATTGTTGCCAATATTATCAGGTCTATAGTAGTTTATTTCACATTTAAGTGTGTCCCAAACAATTAGAGCATTCCATAGGTTTGCTAAATCATAAATAATTTCTAGAATATTATTTGAGGATACTTCATAGCTGCGATAGGTTTCGAAAAAGCTATCGACATAACCAATTTTCCAATTAGTATTTGCTGAGGATAATATTTCGTTTGTAATTTGTGCGAGCGTTTTACTGACTACTTCAAAATCTCTAATATTTTTGTCGCTCAGTTGTACACCCAGCGATAGGGCGGAATACTGAATATACTCATCATCGCTATACGATTTGGTGGATTCATTCAATAAGAAGTATTCCGTTACAGGACCGAACTTCAGTTTAAATAAATATCGATTTTTAATCGTTTGGATATTCGGATTGTCCGTGGGAACACCATCTTGCAAAATAACTGTCGGTATTTTGAAAGATAATTCATTTAATACATTTAACTTCGTATTATAGCTAATATCATAAGCTTCACTAAGAAGTGCGATTGTTTTTTTATCGGGTCTACAGAGGAAAATTCTCGGTTGTGCAGCTTTTAAATCATAATTAATGTCACCTAATTTCACTTTATCACCCCCTTTCGCTGAAATTTATTGTTGAATAAATACATGTTGGTATCTAACATGCATATCGAAATCTCCATCTGCTTGAATGTAGTTTTTCCCAATCGTTAGTTCCAAAAATTCGTCATTGTGGTCATCATAGCGATAGACGCCTAAATATTGTCGATCTGATACTATTTCTTCTTTCTGACAATGAATAAAAACTTCTTCGTTATCAATTAAATTATGTAATTGCATCTTTTGATTTGTCATAGTATTCGTTATTTCTACGTTTCCATTGCCGTTCTTTTTTCTAATCCATACTTTAGGTTTTACCGTAAAATCACCTAAGTTTTCTAAAACAGCACATGGATCAAAACTAATAGAGAATGTTTGGATATAAGGTTTTTCATGCTCTTTAGTAGCACTCATGACGATTTTATATCTAAAGGACATTCCTTTGAGGCTGTATTGATCTAAAAGACCAGTATCATTGAAATTTATTGGCTGCCATGCTGTCCACTTAAGCGTATCGTAGGATACTGAATAATAAAATTCGACTTGCTTAGCATATACATTTACGGTAGTAGCGGCAATCGATGTCAAATATTTTTGTGCATGAGTAGAAATAGAATGTATGTTGGAGATATACGAGCCTTTTACCGTTGAAATGGAACCCCAATTTGTCATGTAAGCACCTCTATTCTATTTTACCAAATGGCCTAAATTCACAGCTGTTTCCAATACGTTTCCATTTAATGGTCTTCGCTTTTCGCCAAACGACAGAGCCATCAATGGAGGCAGTGTCATTTTGAATAGAAGACCATACGGGTTCATTTACTGAAGATAATCCTGCTGTTTCACAAATGTAGTAGTATTGTTTGCTACCATTAGTAGGATAAACAATATCCCCGACTTCATAGTTATAGTCCTTGCGCCAATTACTACCATTAACATCATAAAACTCTTGATGTAACCCTGTAAGGAAGGTAGGGGAGCTAGTTGAACTTTTGCCATCCACAACACACTCATATAAACCAACATTATCAGGCACAGCCTTTATTAAATCTCCTACGACATAATTCTTGTTAGGTTTCCAGGTTTTAGCATGGGTGCCTTCTCGCGTTGCAACCCAACCTATATGGCCGCTAATAGCGGGTGTTTTGTTCCATACAATATAACCAATCGGATAAAACGTGTTATCATGTAATTCTTCAATAGATTGAGCAGACGATTTTAAGTATTTTTCAAGTTTACTAAAGTTTTCACCATAGTTAACAATGGTTTCCTTGATATCATCCTGCTCAAATGTGGTCTCTGTTACAATTTTTAAGCCTAGTTTATCAGTAGTTTCCATTGCAATTGTCACCCCAATTCGTAGTGTTGGCATACAATATGCCCCATGTGTTATTCATTGCATCAATTGTTAACCCATTTGAAGTAATTTTCATATTATGACATTCTCCTTCCGCAAATGTAGTGATATCATCCTTTAATAAGTAACTTTTATTCGATTCTCGAAACTCTATCTTATCTAGTATATGTTCATGCGAATAGGTATAAGGTGAGTCACATCGAATCTTTAATTCTACATAACCTTGTTTGAGCCCATTATGTATGAGTGTTGAATCACCTTCTACAAGTGCATACATGACTCTATTAGGATTATGATCAAACACTAGTGGTTTATAATAGGGTTGGAGGAGCCAACGTGCAATTTTTCTTAAATCACTTTCATTTACCCAATCATCTAGATAAAAAGACAATTTAAAAGAGAGTGGTTCATGTTCCACTCTCTGAAAGTAAGGTGTTTCATTATTAGCGATTTTCTTTTCGATAATTCGCCGTGTTGGTAAAAAATTTTCTTCAAATAAATTACCTGAAGACCATCCTATCGTAACGCCCATATCTTTTGATGAGATATTATCATACATAAAATGAATAGATTCTAACACTAATTTCTCATCCCCTTCTTACGTAATAAGTCATCGTTAATCATTTTGCTAAATTTATTGAGATCATTCATATCGCCATTCATTTTATCGATGTTAAATTCGATGTTGATGTCTCCGTATGTTGCAGCAGAAGCGGCTTGAACTGTACGGAAGGTATTGCTAAATTGCGGCATTCTATCTAATATTGGTCGGAAGAATACGCTAGCTCTATCCATTATATTCGCCATTGAAAGTAAGTTTTTTGTGTCGATAGGGGAATGAATTAATTCATTTGGATGGACAATCATCGCTTTCCCACCTAAACCGTCAATACCATTGCTAGAAAAATTCGTCATTCCTCCTTGTAAGGCCGAAGCAGAGTTATTAAAATTGTATTGAGTCCCGGCTATTCTTAAGGCATTTGCTTTATCTATGATAAGATCCTGAAGTTGGGGAGTTATTACTACTTGCTTCGCTTGCTCCATAAAATAGTTACTTAATTTAAGTAGATCTTCTTCAGATAGTTTATTTATGTAATTATTAAAATCGATATCTGTGGGGATCTCAGAATTATTTTTTCTGCCTTCTTGGGCCAGATTGTGAGCCTTTTCTCTAATACTTGCTTTACGTACAGAGTTTGGTTCTTCTTCAGCAAGAACATCGGTCATAAACTTCCCTAACAGTACTTGCATATCACCTTCAATCAGTGAAGATTTGTTTTTATTATTGCTAATATCATCCGAAGAACCATACTCACCATTTTCTATTTGTGATGATTTCTCAACCTGATTCATTAAATCTAATGCTTTTTCTAATTCCTCAATAATATTTTGTCTGATAGAGGTTCCAACTTTATCGAATGTTCCAGTTAGTGTTTTCTCTAAATCGGGCATGCTTTCGGTTAACCAATTTTTAAAATCGCCAAATTCCTGTTTTAATGAAGTGAATTCTCCATCGCGAATTTTCTTTCTAATTTCTTCGAATTTACGTTCATCATTTAGTCTATCAGTATAGAACTGTTCCCAATATTTCTTTTTCTCATCTATTAAGTTTAATTCTTTTTCATGATATTCGTTCTCTAGCTCTTCCTTTTGACTCATTTCAGTTTCTTTTGCTTCTAATTGCTCATTTAATGATTCTTTCCGTAATTCTATTTCACGGTCATGGCGTTTCTCTGAAATTTCCTCGTCAATTTGAGCAAGTTGCTCTTGTAAATTTTTTCGTTTAGATTTAGCCTCGTGAGAATTATCTAGCAGCAATAAATTGTATTGTCCTTGGATATCATTGCGCTCTTTTTCAAGTTTAGCAATATCCTGATCATAATCACGCTGGGATTCTTGCTGGTCAATTAGTTTCAATTTATCTTGGATATTTTTTCTAAATAAATCCATTTCATCTTTATAATTGTCCATGACAGTGTCGTGACGGTCATTTTCCCGCTGTATCTCGTCATCGATACTTTTTATATGTGCATCCCGTTTTTCTTGTATGTATTCTTTATAGGCATCAATTAATTTATTTGCTAATTCTTCTTGTTTTTTCTTTTCGTCTGCTGCAAGTTCCGCTGTTAAACGAGCCCTTTTAAGATCCAAAGCTTTAAGGTCTGCCTCTGCTTTTTTTAAATCCTCAGGAAGCAAACTGAGTTGTAATATATTATTTTTGGTGGTGTTTATTTGGTTTTTAATACTTTCTATTAAATTTTTTTGCTGTTCTTTTTGGAATTTACTTTCACGAATATATTCATCGGAGACTTCATCAAACATGGACTGGATAATTTTACTTCGCTCGATTGAAAACTCAATATTATCATTTTTCTCATCATATTGAGTCTTAATATTAATCAATATTTCGTAATTCTTTTCTCGAATTTCAATATCTAGCAATTTTATTTCAGTTGTAAGCTGTGCATATCGCTCTTTAAGCTGCTCTAAAACTTCGCCTGAATGCTTGCCACCTGCAATCTGCTGTTGTAAATATTGTAACTCGCTTCGATTAACTTTTTGTTTTTGATTCATGTAAATGGTCATCAGTTGCAATGTCTTGGCATATCTAGCAGAATTGGTATCTAATTCTTTTATTTTAGCATTTTCATATTCTAGCTGTGATTCTGGCATGCTGCGTTGATAGTCAAACGTATCGAGTTTGTTCAAAGCCAATTGTGAAATGGCATTATTGGTGTCTAACATTTCGGTTTTCAATTCCAATAATCTACTTTTCATTTCATCTAGCGTGATTGCAGAAAGAGAGCCATTTTTAATTAATCCTTCTAAATAGACGAGTTCCTGATTATTTACGGTTTGTTTTTGCTCTAAATATTTCGTTTGTAGATCGATTGTTTTCGTATATCGACTCGAACTTTTATCAACCAATTTTAGCTTGGAATCCTCATAATCCAAATTAGATTGTATATTTCCTCGCTTCCAATCAAATTGAGATAACTGAGAGTCTATAATGTCTTTTTCAATTTTAGCAATTAGCTCTTTTTGATTAAGAATGTCACTTTGTATTTTGAGCAACTCGGATTTTGCTTGGTCGATTGCTTGTTGCGTTGTTTCTACAGCAGTCGTACTGCTTGAGCTAATAACTCCTGATTTTGCATTGTTCAGGTATTCGGTAGGATTAATCGGTGTGTTCCTATTTTTATTAATTTCATAATGTAGATGGGAACCTGTACTATTTCCTGTTGAGCCAATTGTACCAATTTGTTGTCCCGCTTCTATAGTAGTTCCTATTTTAGCAATACTTTGTTCAAGGTGGGCGTAAATATGTTTTAGATTATTAGCATCTTGTATAACGACGATATTACCGTAAGATGAATGATAGTCGTTATCATCTTTACCTGCTTTTCCGCTAGCGATTACTTTACCACTAATATTTGCATCTAATCGCGTACCTTGTGGCATAGCGATATCAATCCCACGATGATTGTCTGCTTTACCATTTAAAACTCTGTTGCCGTAATTACTGGAAATTTTACCTGACCAGCCACTTAACTTTTGAGCAGATGTTGTTGCGGAGGAGGTATTTGAAACTGTCCCTGTTTTATTAATCTTCCTTGCAGCAATTTGAGATTTTATTGATTTTTCTTGACCCTCAATTAAAGAAAGCTTTCTCTTTTCAAGTTCTATTTGTGCTTGAAGTGATTTTCGATACGCTTCGGAATGCTTTGGTAGGGAAGATTGGACTTTAACTTGTTTTTCAATCTCAAGATTTAAGTCCTCTAGGGTTTGTTTGTATTTGTCTGTAATATAGATGGAATCTTTGGTTGTTTTATTGGAAGACTTTGATGTCTTTGTAGAATTTTTTGTAGATGAAATAGATTTATCTAAACTATTTGTAATTGAGCTTAACTGTTCACGCCATTTATTCAATTCTGTTGTTTTTAAAGCTATTTCTGCCTCTGGTGGGATCACAAAAGAATGCGCCTGAGGCTTTATACTTCCATCTTCAATACCATCGAGAAACCCTTTGTTTGTCATTTTAACGCTTTGTAATAGGATTATTGCCTGTATTTCACCTTCGATGATTTTAATTCTTTTTTGAACTTCTGAAGCCAAATCGAGTGTCGTTTGTTGTTCATTAGTTAATTTTCCTTCGCGAGCTAATTTATAGGCATTTATTAGTGTCTCGTTTACTAGGTTTTCAGCCTGTATGGCTTTTATTTTTTCTTCACTTAATTTTATTGCTTTACCGTCTTGATCAAAAAGAAAAGGGTAGAGTGTATTCAAACTACTCATGATTAAATCACGAGCTTGTAATGTATCTACAAGTCTTTGTTCTTCAGCCGTTAAATTACCTTTTTGACTAAGATTGCGAATTTCTTCTTCAGTATGTCCTTTTAATTGATTAGTCAACATCTCATATTGGAATACTAAATCAGAAGTTTCATTCACTTTATTTTGTGATACTCTGGCGAGTTTTTCGGACGTAGTAGTAAGTTTTTCTACTTCACCCTTGTAGTCAAAAACTCTTGCTTTTGCTTCAGCATATGTTGAATTGTGAACCTTCATTTCAAGGGATAATTCTTTTTGAGTTTTAGTAGTATCTTCGAATTGTTGATTTAATGATTTCATTATGCTACTTACTTCATCTTCGCTTAATCCTAGCTTTGACAGTTCAGCAGTCATGTTTGATATTTTATCTTTAGTTTCATTAGCCATTGAGTCAAAAGTGTCAGATGTAGCATTCTCCATGTTTTGGAAAGAACTCACCATATCATTTATTAATGTATTGGCGTTTTCATTTGAAAATAAAGATGTTAACGATTCTTGTAAAGTATCTAAATCACTTGCATCTGTTACGTCGATTAATTGTGCAGCAAAACCTTCAGCATTATTTTTGACACTATCAGTTAATGCCTTATTTTGTTCTATTATATGAGCTATATTAGAGATATAGTCGGATTTTTGTCCTAAGACTTGCTGTTCCAGTTTAGAATCGATCTCAATAATTTCATCCATATGATGTTGAATAGCGATACTTATATTCTTATAATAATCTTCAAAGGGGTTTTTATAATCTTTTTTATATTCTTTTTTATATTCTTTTTTATCTTCTTTTTTAACTTCTTTTTTCGCTTTAGACTCAAGATTATTTAATTCTTTTATTTTGTTTTCATAATCTTCAACTGATTTTAGGGCAGATTTTCCATTTTCCAAAAAATTGATATTGTCGTCCGAAACAAATGAACGTTGTGCATTATCTTGTAAGCTTTTAGCTATTTCAACTTTTCGATTTTCTAGTTCGGAAATAGTCTTTTTTCGTACTTGAATATCTTCATTACGATCTTCCTGGGCTACTTGCCCAGCTAGTTGTGCTTCAATTGCCTGTTGTTCTTTCAATAGACCTATTTTTATCTTTAATGCTTCCGATGAACCAATGATTTTATTCCCAAATTCGTCTTCACCTGTAACGATATGAGGTAAAATTTCTCCAAGTTGATTAGAAATTTCACGATATTCGGCAAGTACAGACAAATCTGTATTTCCTAATGACATAGCATTTTCTAATTCAGCGTATCTAGTGGATAATGTATTAATTTCTGTAGCATTTGAAGTAAAAGTATCCAAAATATTCATTTGTTCAGCCGCTAATTCTGCTGTTTTTTGTTTTGCTTTCTCACTGCTTTCAATTATTTTTCCAAGCACGAAATCGATACCTGCTAGAGCTAAGCCAGGTCCAATCGTTGAAAGCAGACCTTTCCCAATAGCTGCTATACTTGTTCCAGCTCCAGTAATCTCTCCATATGCATCCTTTGCTGTTTTTGATACCTCATACACGCTCACTAAGTCATCTATAAGAGACGTTGAACTTTGTGAGGCTTCTTTAGTATTCTTGCCAAACTCCACAATAGCTTGATTAATGCTTTCTAGTTGGCTTGGGATTTCAGAGATGCCTGCAATTTGTATACCTTCACCAAATTGAATATTATTGATTTGAGTATTTAAATCTGAAATTTGGTAGGTTAATTGTTCGAAATTGGTGTTGTTTGCGTAGGCTTTATTTAACTCATAAATGTTATATAAATTTGCTTCGAGCGCTTGCAGGTTTTGTTGTGTTTCTTGAATGCCATTTAGTTTAAATTGGTTAAAATTGATTGTTTCTATTTCAGTTTTCAGTTGTGTCAATAGCTGCTCTAGTGATTGTAAATCGCCGCTAGGAATGCTTGCTAAACGCTTGTAAAATGATTTTACATTTAGATTTGCATCACCGATGGCTTCATTTAGCTGGTCTATCGATTTTACTGAAGTGGTCACTTGCTGTTTGAATTCATCGAATAGTGAAAGGGTAGGAGATGATCCAGTTCCAACATCCTGTAATTTTTGGTTTAACGCGTCTAAATGTTGTTGTAGTGCATTAATTTGTTTTTCGTATTCAAGGAATAGTTGCGTATTGTGACCTTTTACATCTAAGTTTATCGTTAGAGCGTTTATATTTTTTAATCTCTTTATATATGTATGTATATTTTTTCTTGAAACCGCGTCATTGACTCCTAGAGCGACTAATAAGTCCATTGGTTTTTTAGTTTGTCCACCACCAATACTCAATCGATTTTCCCTCCTGATTTATAGATAAACATAAAAAAACAGCAACTTTAACAGTAGCTGTAATCATCTGTTTATCGTTTTATTTTTTTCGAATATGGTTGAATATCCTAAAATGTTCAAGTACCCACCTAAAAAGGTAGGGGAGTAGTTCAAAATTTTAACGATTGCTAAGTGAAGGCTCTTTTATTAGTTTGTCTTTGTCAGTAGACTCGATTTTATTGATTAGCTCTTTTTCGAGTTCTAAAAACTGCATACTTAAATTGAGTCGTTTACTAATTTCTTCTAGCACTTTTGAGATTTCCTGCATCGTAAACATTTCCGTTAAGAATAGGTCGTACCAACCAATCTCTACTAGATTATTCATAGTAGCAAAATGACTTTCAATTGGTTTATCTTTAAGTTCAGTTTTTAAATCAGTAAAATGCTTGATCACTAAAAAGAGGACATAGTGTTGTAATTCATGGTCATTCTTAAAGAAATCTAGGTTATTTTGCTGCACATAGTCAATGGTACTTGCTAAGTCATTTATTAATATCGTTACTTTACGTTTACTGAATTTAGGATAGTAATAAATGAATTTACCCTGGTCTTTATCAATGTGAAATTTTTGTTTTTTATTGAGCTCATCCGCATTTTGTTGAATATCTGCTAATGTTAGTTTCGTTTCACGTTTAGCCATTTTTAGACTCCTTCTTTATATTAAAGAGGGTAGAGAATGACTCTCTACCCATTTTAAATTAATTCGCTTAAATTACATCAACAACGATTGTTTCAAGGTATGTACCGTCAGTTACTTCAATAATTGTTTGATCATTGGCAGCGGCAGAGGCACCTAAAGTAATGACACCATTTGCATCAACACTTGCGATTGTTGGGTTCTTGGATGTCCAAGTTAGATCACTATTTTGTAAAAGTACATTACTGTAACCTGCGCCTCGGATACCTAGTACTGCGATGCGTTGAGCATCTCCTGCGACAGCAGAATCAAGAACTAGACGAGAAGGATTTGAAGCTAATGCTGTAACTTGTACTTTTTCATCTGCAAGATTACGAAGTTTAATGTAGGCATAGTTTCCTTTTTTGTCGGCTAGTGAGCTACCTGCAAGAGAAGAAGAAGCTACACCTTCATGTGTCATAGAAATTTCTACTGCGCCATTTGGTTTAAAGTTAGGCACCTCGATAATTACTTCGCCTGTTTTTCCGTTATTAGAGCGAATATCTACATTTAATTCCATACGTACGGCTTTCGGGAATGAATCAGCAGAGATTTCAATTGTATCCATCATTTCCTGAACAGCATAGACAACTTGGACTTCTTTACCAGCTAATGCTGGAACAGAAATCTCTTTGCCAGTAGGAGCGTATTGAGAGAATGTACCATTAACTTGTTCTACATGCACTTTGCCAATAGGCGTGTCAGCTAATGTTCCTTTACCACTCGCATCAAGTAAAATGATTTCATCCGTATAGAATTCGGCTAATTGGTGATTGATTTCTGTACCATTTTGTAAGGCAATATAAGCTGTATCGAATGCAGCATCTTCAATTGAGAATGTTAATTCTTTTTGGTAGTTAAGTTCGTATACTTTTTTCGAGCCTTTACCTGCATGAATAGCCTGTGTTTGGATTGCTTGTGTCATAGATGAATTCAATAAAGTTTTACCGTTAAGAATTAATTCATCCGTTAAACGATCAAATAAACGTACATTTGCTACTGAAGTTAAAAATTGATTTTGTTGTGTCATAATAAATTACCATCCTTTTAAGTTATTGTTTTTTATTTGAACTAGAATCAAGTCCTAGCTGTTTCATTTGTTTGTCAAATGCTGACTTTGTCATAATGACATCCTCATTTTTCTTCGGCTCGTCAATATGGCCTAGCCAATGGGGAAGATCTTGATCATTTTTAAATTCAACCATTCCAGAGTAACGTGCATTCAGAATGGCATCACTGCTGACCATATAATCCATACGAATTAAACCTTTATGAAATTGATAGAGGGTTAGATTTTCTATTTCATGGTAGGGGAGACCCGATTTGCAATGATAAGCGACTATTTGCTGTTCTAAATCTGCCTGTTTCGTTTTTCTTTTTGCCATAAATGCTCGTGCTTCTTGAATGGCCTTTTTAGTGCCTGGATCGATAAATTCATCGTCTAAATCGATGAGGTTTTGCTCACTGATGATAGTTTTAATTTTATCGAAATCACGTTCATGCAATGAAATACCGTCGACAATTATAAATGCCATACCTTTTTCATTGATTGTGAATTGAATGTCTTCCGTTTTGAAAATCAAACGATATAAAGCAATTAATTTTGCTAATAAATCAGGGCCATCTTTGTTTTGAGAGAGGGCAAGCAAAAACATGAAATAAGACATTCTAATTACTTCTGGTTCTTGAAAATCACTTTTAGGCAATAATAAGCATTGCACGTAATCATAAAATTCATCTGCATCCATCATGCGAACAGGATAAATATTCAATCCTTTATAGAGAGTGGATTTGCCAAATGCTTTTTTTGTTGAAATACTCATGATTTAAAGCTCCTTGGTCCTTGACCGGAAGGAACAACATAAATCCAGCGATATCCGATAAAGCCTTCAGGTGTATTTAAAAGGGGAATACCACTGTGAAATCTCAAATCTCCAAATTCTTCAATATCCTCTTGAAAAAGGACTTCATTTAACATTTCACCTAGCCAATCGAGTCGAAAATCTATATTATTGATAGCGACCGGTGTATAGATATCAAAGAAATATTGTTGCGTGCTAGAATAAGGATTATCAGTAAATTGATTTGTGTTTTTAAGATAATGCTTTTGAGGCGCTCGTGGACCAGTATATAAACAAATGCGAGAAAAATGGGTATCCATTTTTAAATCGCTTGTTTTATCCCCAATCACCAATATGTTGTTCATAATAATGTCTTTTTCAGGTAACTGAGAAATGTCCATTTTCGACTCATCCAGGGGATTATCTAATGAATCTTTTGGCAAGTAATACAGTAATCGAAGTAATTTCTCATCTTCTTTTAATGATTTATAAAACTGCGCTAATTTATTTACAATTCTCATTCTCCTTTGTCCTCACTTCCTAAAGAAGGCTGCATTTTTGAAGGTTTTGCTTTCATGATTTAAAAGAGGTTATTATAATATTTTTTACATTAATCCATCTTTAATTACGATTGCTTCAACTAACAATCAGTGGGGGCTACTGATTGAGTTTCACTTTTATACATCCAATGGTCATCACCTACTATAATTTTGATTTGAGAGGCAGGCATTTAGCAATTTACAATTAAGTCCCAGCCTGTTCTCATTTTATGTATACTCTTTATAAACCTCTTTTGAAGTAAATGAAACCTTCATGATGTATCCATGCCTTCACATAGATACATTAGAAAATTTCATTTAAATTATGTATTTTAAATTAATTCATTTATTAACCGTGATCTTCTTCAACTTCTTCAATTCCGAAGGTAATCGCTTCTAGATAAGAAGTATTTGAAAATGTGTTATGTCTGATTGAGCCTTTTTTGATTTCTTTTTGTTTATGATGAGATAAAACATAGTTATCTTGCAATTGATGCTGTGCACTTTGATTTCTAAGTAATTTTGTAATTTCTCTACGTCTGTTATTACGTTTTTTAGTTTCCTTAATAAATTTTAAATTCTCTTCTTCTAATAACAATTCGGCTTTAGTAAAATAACCTTTTGTAATGTAATAACCTATCATATCTAATAAAATAATCGTATTGTATGCATGTGAGGTTATACTGAAATATAATTCTAAAGTTATCTCTTCACCTTGATAAACAATTTTTTCATTTTCTAGCATAAAGCTTATATATTGAACTCTTTCCTCTATTGGGAGGTCTAACTTCAATTCTACCATTCTGTGAGGTAATTGTAGTTTCATATTATTGCTCCTTCTACTTATTAGGTTGACTAGTGTATCTAAAAAGCTACTATTTCCGCCCAAGTGATTTTTTGAAGCTACTTTTTACATTTCTTACACTGTGAATGATATAAATCTTTACTGCTACTATTTAAACTGAAAAACTCGTCGGTTGCAGGTAGTCGTTCTTTACATTTACTACATCTTTTGGTTTTTAAGTTCAATTTCTTTGTATATACTACTTTTCTCCATTGTCTATCATTTTCTTGTTTTATTTGAAGACAAATTGTATGAAACCTTCGCCCCACCGTTTTTACTGGAATCCCTAAAAGCTGTCCAATGTTATAATTAGTATAGTCTTTAGCGATGTATTCAAGTAATTTCAGCTGTTCCTCATTTAAACACTTTTTCATTAATTCATCTAAATCGGCAAATAAACTAATTACATCCGTATTCATTTTTAAAGTATTTGTTGCACACACACCATGACTGCCATTTAACATTGTATCATCTATTGAACCTCTAAACGTCAATAATTCTTTAATTACCGTTTCATCTGATAATACTAAATGTTGATATTTTGAATCTTTAGCTGTTTGAAAGGCCATTAACTGTCATCTCCTTGTATGTAAGTATTCGATTACACTTAACCCTATTATAATTGGTATTTTTTATAAATCAATATATTTTTAATTAATTCACTTATTAAACTCCTTTTATCTACAATTTTTTATTGTTTCTTCCTATTTAATAAACGAATTAATATTTGTTGCTAAAAAGAATATTTCGTTTCAAAAATAAAACTGTTTATATGATTAATTCATTTATAATAGTTACATTTTAATTTTACGTATGGTACTATTGAAATAATCATATTTTTAATGGAAAAACAAGGGAGTGTATTGTTTGAAAATTGGTAAAACCAGAGAATTATTAATAGAAGATATTAAAGCTAAAATCCCATTGTTAGTTCAAAATGATTTAATCTTAGATGAGATATCGATCCAACTGAATAGATATAACATTAATATAGGAAATATTTTAGAAATGATTAATGATGAGGATGTCCTAAGAGAAACAAATTTACATGAACTATTATTATTGGGTGAACAACTTAATGTAAAATTTGGTGAAAGTGATATTGAATGGATAAATGAATGGTTAAATCCTTCTGAAATCAAAGAATTAAGATTTTATAAAAGAGAATCTCCATATGAAGACATTATAACACTG
The DNA here is from genome assembly GCF_000392615.1 of Lysinibacillus sphaericus OT4b.31. Classification (GTDB taxonomy): domain Bacteria; phylum Bacillota; class Bacilli; order Bacillales_A; family Planococcaceae; genus Lysinibacillus; species Lysinibacillus sphaericus_B. Next base: position 1,938,309 of record NZ_KB933398.1, read on the forward strand.
CCATATACTTTTGAACATGTTATAAAAACAGGTCATCATGAGTTTGCAGTTGTGATTCCAAACGTAATTATTGGTAAACTTTGGATGAGTGGCCTTTCTATGTATAACCCAAATATACAGCGGCAAGCAAAAAAGAAAAAACTAAAAAATGAAATTATCGAAGTGATGAATTTAAATCCAAAATCATTACGTGAGATTGAAAAACAAACATTAAATGGAGATTTAATCACTTCTACTTTAAGATACAATGCAAAAGTAGGTACAGGTAATGAAGGTTTAGAATTATTTTATGATGAAAAGGACAAATCCCTCACTGTGTTAGAGGGAACTACACTGGATGTTTTAGATGGGGCACATCGTACTTTTTCTATTTATAATGCTTACATGAAAAAAACTGATCTACCAGGCAATATGATCGTTATTTTTTCAAATATGACAGAGGCTCAATGTAAACGAGTGCAAGTCGATATGGCAAAAGCTAACCCTATCCCCAAACCAAGGCTGCAAGAATTAGCAAAAGACAAATTATCAGATGAAGTTGTGATTGAATTAAAGGTTGATGGGGAGTTAAAAGGAAGAATTACTTCTAGTTCGAATGTTAAATATTCATACGGTGAAGTGGTCACTTTTTCAGAATTATCAAATGCCATCGATAAAAGCTTTAAAATAGAGAATCGTTTAGACGTAGGTAAGATAGCTAAAGTGATTAACGAATATATGATGTACCTGTTTGCTTATTATAAGGATAGTTTAAATGATAAAAATTCATTAATGTTTAAAAATAGAATGTTTATTGGTCATATGGAATTAGCTGCAAGGATGCATGAAGAAAAAATTCCATTTGAAATGTTGAATAATTACTTAGATCACATTGACTTCTCCATCCATAATTCCTTATGGGAGGAGCTTGGCATTCTACAGTATGGTGGGTTAAGCGCTCGAAATAGAAAAAGACTTCAAAAAATATTTGAAGATTTCATTAAATAACGAGGTGTACAACGATGCTTAAAGATAATGTATTCAATAAAGATATAAAAGAATGGTATTTACAATCATTAGATGTAAAAGATAATAGTTTAACTACATATTTATCTCTGTTCAATAAAGCAACTATGATAGAAAACCAAAAAAATAAAGATATTTTTGATATGAATAAAGTGGAACTGGAAGAATTATTTTTTAGTTTAAAATCACCAAGTCCACAACCTATAAGTGCCTCCATTGGTTTTATTTCAAGGTATATAGATTGGGCAATTATGAATGGTTATACAGAAAATCGTTCACAAAGGTTACCGAGTATAATCGATATTGAATATTGTAGCCGATTTATTTATAAAGCTTCCATAGTCAGGTATACCAGAGAACAATTGATTACTTACATGCGTTTGTTTGATGATCAAAGACATGCGGTATTCTTATTATGTTTATTTGAGGGGATAAAAGGAGAGGGCTATAGCGAAATTTTAAATTTGAAAATGGAAGATTTGAGTAATGACAAGGGGGGTTGCTTTGCAAGGTTGACCAATAATAAAGGCTATAGAAGGAAAATAGAAATAACCGAGGATCTATATTGGAAACTTGAAAAATTGGACAAAATATCATCCACTAGTTTGACACCGAAACAAGGTCAAAAATACTTTTCTGATAATACCTATATATTTAAGAAAGCAAATTCAAACAGCAATGATATTCAACTGAGAGCATCTTTTGGGAACAGAGCATTGGATTTAGCCAAATCAATCTTTGACAATAGTAATTTAATAGCCAGCACGATACAGACTTCAGGAATGATGTGGTATTTATGGGAGTTGTTAAAGGATAATGAAATGAAAATCCTAGATAAAGAGCTATTAGAAAAAGTAGCAAATAAATATGATACAGGTTATGTGAACAAAGATAATAAGTATGTAAGTTATTCTATACTCAAACATAAATTAGATTTTGATTTTATGAAAATGAATTATGGAGATTTTAATATAGAGTTATAGAACTGGTGAATACCAGTTTTTTTTGTTTTTCCCGCAGTAACTTTCAGTAATACGACTCCTTCAAGTGAAAAGAAGACAACGAATAAAACTAGATCGTCGAACAACAGCCCGATTGGTTCAACTACCAATAATGGGGCAACCCCCACTGAAAGAAGTTTCACTATATCCCGCAGTAACGGTCAGTAAGCCACCACTCACCTCACGTGGAAAGAAAACAACGAGTAAAACTAAATTGTCGAACAACAGCCCGATTGGCTCAACTACCAATAATGGGGCAAAACCCCCACTGAAAGAAGTTTCACTATATCCCGCAGTAACGGTCAGTAAGCCACCACCCACCCCACGTGGAAAGAAAACAACGAGTAAAACTAGATTGTCCAACAACAGCCCGTAACAGCCCGATGGTTCAACTACCAGTCAACGGGGCAAACCTCCCACTGAATAAGTTTTTACTTTATAAATCAAATAATGAAATATTCAAAAATTAAAGTTGGGGAAATTGTAAATATTCTCTAAAAATAAACTTGAAAACGAACGTCTGTTCGTGATAAGATAAGAACAAATCAAAAATAGCTAGGATAAGTTAGAAGATTATGGAACAGTGTAATACTAGGAGGTTTTAATGTGGATGCTATACAAACAACAGCTATTTTAGAACTAGTTATTTACAAAGATAGAAATATCTCAGATGAGTTAATGAAAGATTTTAACGGTGGTATTACAAATGTCATTCTACGAGATGAGGGAGGCCGTATTCTTGAATGTACATGTATGGACAGCTCAGTTTCTAGTTTAATCCTTATGGATACATCGAATGAGGAGGAAATAGAATTAATGAAAGAGCTTAATGATACAAAATTTATCTATCAAAAAGCACAGGATATCGATATCCAGTATGATAGTTTAATTCAATTGGATGACAGTCAGGATAATATTTATTGTGTTGTAGAGCTTAAAAATATAATTTATTTATATAATGGGCTATTAAGAAAGTCGATTAATGATGATAGTATTACTTCATTAAAAAGTCTAAAAGAATATTTAAATACCAATTATCCAACACATAAAATTTTAGAGAGGATAAGTTAAAGCCACGAAAAGAATGATGATATGTCGTGCTAAAAATTATTTAAAGGTGGTGACAAAGTGGAAAAAGTTTTAGTTAAAGAATTTGCATCTGAAATAATAGGACAATCGAAAGGAAGGGTGAGCAATATTGATGCTGAAGCAATTGCAATAATTTACATAGCTAAGTTAGAAACTTTTAATTTGTTAAAAACTAATGGTATTAAGAGAGTTGTCCAGGGGATGATTGGAGATAAACGAATTTTAGACTTAATGAAAGGATGAAGTGAAGAATAACTATATAATTTGCATGAAATAATCAAAAAAGAGAGGTGTGAATGGAGATATATATGCAATTCTCTAAGGAAATATATATAAAATTTGGTGTTGAAATAATAAAAGATTCAAAGAAAAGTAGGTGGTTGTTAATACATACAAAAGATAAATTTTAATTATTCCCCAAAATTCCATTCAAAGAAATCTGCACAGAACTATGTAGATGAAATAATTTAAAAAATAATAATTGTATCAAAGAATTGAATTGTATCAAAGATTTTAGCAACAAAATAACAAGGATGAAAGTTGGAGCAACTATGGATCAGAAAGTACTAAAGGCATTGGTGTTAGATTTTGGCTATATTTTCGGAGCTATAAATCAAGGAAAAGTTTTTGAAAATGAATCTACTATGAAAGAATTTTTGAGAAAAAGTAAAGAGTTTCAAATAAAGTTAGTGGATATTTCAAAGCAAGTAGAATTAACTTTCTTGGATTTAGAACATAAACGTGAGCAGGCCCTACTAGAAAATCAACTTCAGTCAGAGAAAGAAAAAACAATACAAAAACTTAATGAACTCATGACAGAGGTTGACAATCAAATTATCAAAAAACAACCATTTAATTTGTAACGAAGGGTAGAGGATTACATGAAAGCTTTCAAAGATGGTAATTCGAATAGAAGTAAAATTGATCGTTATGCGATGGCTTTAGCTTACCAAGAAATGGGGAATATAAATTTAATCATTTCAAAGGAAATGGAGCATTTAGAAATAGAAGCGATAAAATCTGTTGAGGCATTTTTAAAAAAAATAGACTTTTATAAGTGTTAATCACGAGTCATTACATAAAATTTTATAGGTAATACATAATTTTAGATAAATTAATTAAAAAAGGTTAAATTCCTCATTGTGTTGATGTGATAAAGCTAGGTCGATGATAATCATGTTTAACTTGAAATAATGAAGAATTACAGGTGTTTTATGAAGGCAGGTAAAGTGATTTTTATATTCATAGTATCACTATTTTTTATGTCTGTTATTTTTTTAGACGAAGATGACAATGACAACAAAAATAGCCATAGTTTTAAAGGAGTAATTCAAAATTCTGTAAAGAGTAAGTTTGAGGCTGCGGTACCAAAGATCCGTAGTAAAGCACTTCAATTAAAGGAAGAAAGGCTACAAAGACAACTAGAAATACAACGGTTGAAGCTTGAGGAAAGAATACAAAAAGAGCAACTAAATAAGGATACATATAAAAAAGACAATAAACAATTAATCGGGAGTCAAAACAAGATTAAGGCGAATCCTAATTCCAATCAAACAAAGTGGATGCAATTTAATGCTTCCTACTACGGTTCTGATTGCACAGGCTGTAGTGGAATAACAGCAACTGGTATTAATGTTCGTGAAACGATTCACTATAACGGCTTAAGGATTGTTGCGGTTGACCCTACTGTAATCCCATTAGGAACAATTGTAGAAATTAACACGCCCTATGAATCTTTTAGAGCCATTTCTGCAGATACAGGTGGTGCCATCAAAGGTTACAAATTAGATATTCTTGTTGAATCAGAAAGAGTTGCAACACGATACGGTAGACATAATGTTCAATTACGTGTTGTCGAATATTCAACTAAAATAACAAAGTAATCATACATAGAGTAGTGAAAATCAACAGATAAAATATCGAAATTTCGTCACTATATAAAAATGGTAAAATATTATAAAATATGAAGTTTTATAATCATACCCTTCTATTTTTGAAAAATGTAAAATAATTCGAAACTTTCCGTGAGGTTTAGCCGTATAGTAGGTAATACGATGAAAAGAGGTGAACAACTTGACGCTATTTGGCTACTCACTTGAACAGATTTATTTAGTGGTGTTAATATTCGCTGGTCTTGCTACAATTTTGTTCATGTTTTTTGGAGATGCTGTGGAAGGCATTGGCGATGGACTACCGATTTTAAACCCAAGTGTGATTTTATCATTCATCACGATGATGTCAGCAGCAGGCTTTATTTTAGAGAAACTAGCCTTATTTTCTAGCGGATGGAACATCGTTGCTGCAATTATCATCGGAATTATTTTAAGTGTACTATTTTATTTATTTATTCTTGTTCCGCTGAAATCGGCTGACGTCTCGTTAGCTTATACGGAAGAATCGCTTGGTGGTCAATTAGGGAGGGTTATCGTACCCATCCCAACAGACGGCTTTGGGGAAGTTGTGATAGAGACGGCGAGTGGCATGATTTCAAAGCGGGCAGTAGGTTTTGACAATGAGACAATCGACTATGATACGACGGTACTTATTGTGGAAGTGAAAGAAGGTACTCTCCTTGTGAGAGCCTATGAAAAGAAATTTATCTAAAGAGGAGAGGATAATATGACAGGCATCTTGATAGTAGTAGGAGTTGTAGCATTTATATTAATCGCCATTGTGGGAATGTATGTGACGAAGTATCGTACAGCAGGTCCTGACGAAGCACTGATTGTGACAGGAAGCTACCTTGGCTCAAAAAATGTACATAAGGATGAGTCAGGGAATCGCATAAAAATTATTCGTGGAGGCGGTACTTTTGTCTTCCCAATTTTCCAGCAAGGACAGCCACTAAGTTTATTATCAAGTAAGTTAGAGGTGACAACGCCGGAAGTGTATACGGAGCAAGGGGTTCCGGTAATGGCAGATGGTACAGCTATTATTAAAATTGGGGGCTCTATTTCGGAAATTGCAACAGCGGCAGAGCAGTTTTTAGGGAAGCAAAAATCAGAGCGTGAAGGTGAAGCACGTGAGGTATTAGAGGGGCATTTGCGTTCAATTTTAGGATCAATGACTGTTGAGGAGATTTACAAAAATCGTGACAAATTCTCACAGGAAGTTCAACGTGTAGCCTCTCAGGATCTAGCAAAGATGGGGCTTGTGATTGTGTCATTTACGATTAAAGATGTACGCGATAAAAACGGCTATTTAGATTCACTTGGTAAACCAAGAATCGCACAGGTGAAACGTGATGCGGATATTGCGACTGCAGATGCGGAAAAGGAAACACGCATTAAACGTGCAGAAGCATCAAAAGAGGCGCAGAAAGCAGAATTAGAGCGTGCCACTGAAATTGCGGAAGCGGAAAAAGAAAATCAATTAAAGGTAGCTGAATTCCGTCGTGAGCAGGATATTGCCAAAGCTCGAGCTGACCAAGCATATGAGCTTGAAACAGCCCGTGCCAAACAGGAAGTAACGGAGCAAGAAATGCAAATCCGTATTATTGAGCGTCAAAAACAAATTGAGTTAGAAGAAAAAGAGATTTTACGTCGTGAGAAACAATATGACTCGGAAGTAAAGAAAAAAGCAGATGCTGATCGTTATTCAGTGGAACAAAATGCGGCAGCACAAAAAAGTCGTGAGCTTGCACAAGCAGATGCTGAGAAATATCGTATTGAGTCGTTAGCAAAAGCGGAAGCAGAGAAAATTCGATTAGACGGTGTTGCCAAAGCAGATGCTGAACGTGCACAAGGGGAAACAGAGGCAGATATTATTCGTCTGCGTGGTCTTGCTGAAGCCGAGGCGAAACGTAAAATTGCCGAAGCCTTTGAATACTACGGCCAAGCAGCTGTACTCGACATGGTTGTGCGCATGATGCCAGAATATGCGAAAGAACTGGCAAGTCCACTAGGCAACATAGACAAAATTACAGTTGTCGATACTGGCGGTGGCGAAGGTGGAGGCGGTGCCAATAAGGTGACGTCTTATGCAACGAACTTAATGTCAACACTTCAGGAATCATTGAAAGAAACTTCGGGGATTGACGTCAAGGAATTGATTGAAAGCTATGCCGGCAAGCATACACTACGTCCCGAGCTTGAGCAAATTGCAGTCGGTCTAGGGCAACAACAAGCGCCTAAGATTACAGAAGAAATAAAAGAACCTGTTGAACAATAACGCAAAAAGCTACCTGATACTTCGGTGTCAGGTAGCTTTTTTTAGGGTACGCCTGCAACTTCTAAGTGCACAAGCGTATTAATAAACAGGTTAAATGGCGATGTAGTATGGTTAGCGGCGATATGCATATAAAAGCAGCGATATAGGCCGCTTAACCGGCGAAAACGGTCAGTCTATCGGTGCTAGCTACCATTATAATAATTTCTTCCATTCCTTTGCGAGCATGCCATAAACCACGTGGTCAACATAGTGATCGTACAGCCATTCAGCGGCGCGAATCGTTCCTTCTGTTGTAAAGTTTAGTCGCTCAGGTATAGCACGACTTTTTACATTACCTGCAGCGGCACGAATTTCTACTTTATTAAGCTGTAGTTCTTCAAATGCATAGTGCATTAAAGTTTTTACTGTTTTTGTCATAATGCCATGTCCTTGTGCGTCTTTACTAAGCCAATAACCGATTGTGGCAATTTTATTCGAAGAATTGATACTATTAAAGCCTGCAATGCCAACGATTTGATTGCGAAAAATAATAACTAGCGAAAGGCTACTTTTTGCTTCGTAGCCTGCGATACAGCTTTCAATATAAGCCTTGGAATCGGCTACCTCTTTTGTGAAATCAAGCCAAGGCAACCACTCACGTAAATATTCTCTCGATGTATCAGTTAGGTTAAAAACTGCTTGTGCGTCTTCTACAGCAACAGTTCGTAAAGCTAATTCTTGATCAATGGTAATTTGCATGCCATTCACTCCAATTCTTATGGTTTTCCCGCTTTAACGGTAAGAAAGTCGAACAACTGACCGTTAAAGCCCGATTGGTTCAACTAGCAATCAGTGAGGTGATGAAGAAAGCCCCACTGAATGAAGTTTCTTTTTATCCCGTATTAACGGTAAGTAAGTCGAACAACTGACCGTAAACGCCCGATTGGTTCAACTAGCAATCAGTGGGGTGATAAAGAAAAACCCACTGATTGAAATTTCATATTATTTTAGGGCATTATGCATAAAGCTCTTCATATCTTGACTTAAAATGGTTAGCTCTTCGATAATTTCACTAAAATCTTGTACAAGCTGTGCTTGTTCATTCGTTGCATCGTTGATTTGTCCCATATTTTGTCTTAAATTTTCGAGATTTGAATTAATGTTACGAAGGGATGTTTCAATATTTTCAGTGGCACTAGATGTTTCAAATGACAGTTTTCTAACCTCTTGTGCCACGATATTAAAACCAGCGCCATGTTGTCCCGCACGAGCAGCTTCTATGGATGCATTTAAGCCTAATAAATTTGTTTGGCGAGAAATGCTTTTTATTAAATTTGTCACATCATTTGTTTTTTCGGAATCTTTAAGGGCATGTTGCGCCTGTTTGTTTATTTCCTCACTTGTTGCAGCTAGTTCTTCAGAATGTGAGGCAATGGTATGTACTTTATCTTGCAAGCTATTTACAATGTTATCCATTGTATTCATATAGTTTTCGAGCTTGAGCTCACTATCAATTGGAAGACCGAAAGCAAGAGCACCGATGACTTTGCCATTTTCTCGAATTGGAAATGAAAATGCATTGATGGCAATGCCATATACGTCTTCTGGGATAATGACATCGGCATTTTGTCCGCGAAAGGCAATAAAAACGTTTTGATCATTTGCATTTACTTTTTGCCCATCATGATAACCTGAGTCAACACGTTTGCCAGCTAAATATTTTACAACGGTTTCACTTTCTTTTTCAACGACAGCCACGATGGCTTCTTCTTTTAAAGCAAGATGGATGTAAGGTGCTGAAAGTGCTAAAGCTTCAATAATACTCATAAAAACGCCTCCAATTTTGGTGAAGAAAATAGTCTAGTCATCCAACTTGTATATACAGTGATTTCTAGAGGTATCATTTCCAGTCTAACACAAAATTTTCCAAGCCAAAATAGTTGGTCTATTATTTTTACTGAAAAAACTGTGACAGTTGTAGTCACAGTTCAGATTGACGATAAAAGGCATCGAGAGTGAATTCCTCTATGCCTTTTGCTCAAGTTTTACTACCGAATTGGACATACTTTTCAAGTAGCTTCTCTTTATTAAGCTGCACTTTTCTAGTTGTTCATGTTTCTTGATTCTTTGTCATCATGGTTCATCAACTCAACAATTTATTTTAGCATGTGTTACATCTGAATTTAGTTGATTGGAACGGAGGGCGATGATTCCTGCGGGACAGTCGAGACCCTAGACTGAGCGTAGCGGCTCGGCCCAGCCCAGCCCGCGGGAAAGCACTCGCCCGAAGTGGAAATAAACGGTTTTATCTATATTTATTTGGTCAGATTTTGCGATCTGTATGAACCTACTTAAAAAATGTCAAATAAAATCATTAAGAATAATAGAAGAAAGAAGATATATTTGTCTATTTTTTGACAACTTACAGTGTTTTTTGAAGAATGTTGTATTAGAATAATAGATAGAAATGGGTTGTTAATAGGGAGAGAAGGAAATGGATTATATACAAAAGGGAACAAAAGCATTTAACAAAGCAAATTGGGCCCTATTTTTAGCGGGATTTATTACCTTTGCAAACTTATACGTATCGCAGCCATTGTTACCGACATTTGCAGAGGAATTTCATGTATCGCCAGCAGTTGCAAGTCTTTCTTTATCGGTGACGACATTTGCGCTGTCGATTAGTATGATCATTGTAGGCTCCTTATCGGAGGCCTGGGGGAGAAAGTCATTAATGACGATTTCTATTTTTGCAGCATCTGTACTGACGCTAGCACTAGCTTTTTCTCCTAACTTTGAAACGATACTAGTTTTGCGCGTTATACAGGGCGTTGTTTTTGCAGGATTACCTGCGATTGCAATGGCCTATTTAGGAGAAGAAATGGACCCCCAGAGCCTCGGTGTTGCTATGGGTCTCTATATAAGTGGCAACTCAGTAGGGGGGCTTAGTGGCCGTGTCATTATTGGTACTTTAACCGACCTTTATAACTGGCAAGTGGGGATGATTGTGCTTGGCATTATTAGCCTTATTATTAGTGTGCTATTCGTATGGATGTTACCGAATTCTACGCATTTTTCGCCACGCCCATTGCAATTTAAAGCATTGACGACATCGCTTATTCAACATGTAAAAGATCCATCGATGCTTTGTCTTTTTGGCATTGGTTTTGTATTAATGGGGAGCTTTGTCACACTTTATAACTATATTGGTTTTAAATTGATGGCACCGCCGTATAATTTAAGTGCCACAATTGTTGGTTGGATTTTTGTTATTTATTTGGTCGGTACTTTTAGTTCAGCTTGGTTTGGTAGTTTAGCAGATAAATATGGTCGACAAAAAATGTTACTATTGGCGATTGCGATTATGTTTGCAGGCGTACTTGTGACATTAAATGGTCTGCTCAGTTTGAAAATTATCGGTATTACAGTATTTACTTTTGGCTTTTTCGCTGCACACTCAATTGCCAGTGGCTGGGTTAGCAAACGTGCCACTCATGATAAAGCACAGGCGTCTTCTCTGTATTTATTTTTCTATTATTTTGGCTCTAGTGTAGGGGGCACGGCAGGAGGAATATTCTGGATGCACTACGGTTGGATAGGTGTCATAGCAATGATTACGGTCTTTTTAGCCGTAGCTTGTTTGCTATCGTTTTTATTAAAGACAATCATAGCTAAACAACGTTTGGTTACAGGTCATTAGTGTTTAAATTAAAATCCACTTCAATAGCCTACTTTATTTTTATCTACCTGATAAGCTTACTGTTCCAATTATCGATTGAAGGTACAAGTAAAACGGTTTGGATGAATAGCTTGTATGCACTACCTCTTGTCCTTTGTGGTCTAGTTTTAGGACAAATCCTATTTAAGAAGCTTAATCAAAAACTATTTACAAAGATGATTTATATCCTGTTACTTGTTGTAGGTGTATTCTTACTGGGATAAAGTGTATTAGCGATGTTTTGATTATGCTTTAAGGGTTAAAGTTAAATGAATGTTATAACGAAAAGAAGCATGTCAGACCAAGGATGATCTGACATGCTTTCTTGTGTTTAACCCATAATATTATAGCCTGCGTCGATGTAGATTGTTTCGCCAGTAACACCACGTGATAGGTGAGATAGCATCACAATTGTCATATCTGCCACTTCGTCTTGCTGAACATTTCGTTTTAATGGTGCTGTTTCTTCGATTTTGTGTAAAATCGTGTTGAATGAAGGCACACCTTTTGCTGCAAGTGTGCGAATCGCTCCTGCAGAAATGGCATTGACACGAATATTGTCTTGACCAATATCAGCAGCTAGGTAGCGCATGGAAGCTTCCAATGCAGCTTTAGCGACACCCATAACGTTATAGCCATCAAGTACTCGTTCAGCACCGAGATAACTCATTGTTACAATTGAACCGCCTTCGGTCATGTATGGATGAGCGGCTTTTGCTGTTGAGATAAGTGAGTAAGCACTTGTATCTTGCGCAAATGCATAGCCATCACGAGTTGTCTCTAAAAAGCGGTTGTGTAAATCTTCTGCATTAGCAAATGCTACAGAGTGTACAATTCCGTGGATAACGCCAACTTTAGCGCCGATTTCATCGAAGGCTGCCTTTGTGCTTTCGTCACTGTTGACATCACATTGAACAATAAAGGCTTCAGGTTGACCAAAATTTTCAAGTTGTTTTTGTAATTTTTTTAATGAACGTTCTTGACGATACGTGAAGATAACATTAGCGCCAACATCAAATAGACGTTTCGCGATTCCCCAAGCAATACTACGATCATTCGCTACGCCCATTACGACGATATTTTTATCTTTTAGCTGTAATAAATTATCCATCATCTATAAGAACCCCTTTGCAAAATAATATCTGTTATTAGTACCAACTACTAAAATCTTATCATACATAAATTATGGTTGCAATAACAATCTGAAAAGAGTGTCTAACTTTATATTACTGGTAGTTCACACAGTAATTTATCCAGACGTTTGCAGAATGCCATAGTATTCAAGTAGAAACGATAAGCGATAGGGTGAATGGTTAAAACGAAGCCGCAATGAGTCATTGTCGATTGGAGATTTCAACAAAAAAATTCACCTCAAATCGTTTGAGATGAACTTTATACAATAGGAGTTGCGTGGATATGGCATAGAACCAAGGAGCACGGTTATAGTTACAATAAAAAGGCACCCGATTAAGGATGCCTTTTGGTACAGGAGCTGAATAAAACTATTCGAATTTTAGCGAATCGCCATCAAATGTTTCATCGGCTACCTTGATAGAATCAGTTGGGCAGCCTTCGAAAGCGTCTTGCATGTCTTCTAGTAGATCTTCTGGAACTTCAGCAGTTCCCATGTTATCATCTAAAATGACGAAGGCAATACCTTCATCATCATAATCATAAATGTCAGGTGCTGCGGCTCCGCATGCGCCACAAGCGATGCATGTATCTTTATCAACAATTGTGTATTTAGCCATTTCTTTCTCTCCTTTTACAATGTTCCTACAAAGCTTCATACTCATTTTAAAGATGTTTATCTTACATTTCAACATAATACTATTAAATTGGAGGAATTTGCTGCAATGTTTCATCAAATTTTATTGCAAATTTTTCAGAAGCTCAATAACGAACGAACCGTTTCAGCAGCCTATCATGTGTTAAGAGGGAAACGTTCTGGCCAGACGATTCAAGACGTTGGACTCTTTCAGCTACATAACTATTTTGGATTACTTCCAAAGTTACCTCGAGCAACATTCGATGAGGCCGTTTCCACGTTTTTGCAATATAGTTGGTTAAATATGCAGGAATCTGGTCACTATTCCATGAAAAAGCTAGGTTTACAGCGTGCAGAGCAGACAACAACTTTTTTGTTTGATGGTTGGCATTACCGAGGCAATGAGCATATGTTTGTTGCTCGACTAGCACTGATTGTACAAAGTTTATCGTATCAACGAGCTGATATACACTCATTTTCTCCTATTAGCAAAGATCCACAGGTACAGGTGTGGGTACGTGCTTTCTTGATCAATCATAACTATCGGTCTGGGCATTTGCAACAACAGCTATTCGAGGAATGTCAACAGGTACTGGCTGTGTTGCCTTTATCTGATCGAAACAAACAGCTAGTTCTCTATCGTTTAAGCGGTGATGGCTTACCAGGCTGGACGTGGCAGCAACTTGCAAGTGATCGCAAGGAAACCGTTTTAGATAGTCAATTAGCATTTATTGAATTGCTACATACACTATTGAATGAAGTACACAAGACCAATCGTTATGTGCTGCTTGGTCAAATAGCAGATGGGTTACGAATTAAAGCGTTGCTGACCGATTCCACGCAACAAACTGCTCATTTATATGAGCAAGGCTATTCGATTGAGCAAATTGTCCAGTTGCGCAATTTAAAACAAAGTACGATAGAGGATCATTTAGTTGAAATAGCTATGAATGAACCGAACTTTTCCATTGGCCCTTTCGTCTCATATGAGGAAGCGGAAAAAGTTTGGCAGGCATCCAAGCAATATCAAACAAAAAAACTAAAGGCATTGCACGAAGTGGTTGAAGGGATGAGCTACTTCCAACTCAGACTTGTCCTTGCGAAGGGAGAAGTATAAATGGAACTAGAACAAACATTAGCGAAATATTTTGGCTATACAACTTTTCGCCCTGGACAAAAGGAAGTAATTGAAGCAATCCTTGCTGGAAAAGATGGGATTGCATTGTTACCAACAGGGATGGGTAAATCACTTTGCTATCAGTTACCAGGATATATGTTGCAGAAGCCGGTTTTAATTGTGTCGCCATTATTATCATTAATGCAAGATCAGGTGGAGCAATTAAAACGTATGGGGGAAAAAAGAGTAGTTGCCTTAAATTCATTTTTATCACTCGACGAAAAACGTTATGCACTGCATTTTTTAGAGCAATATCGTTTTATTTTTACGTCGCCAGAAATGCTACTGCAACAACAGGTTCAAGATAAACTGGCAACAATGGAATTAAGCCTAATTGTGGTCGATGAAGCACACTGTATTTCGCAATGGGGTTTTGATTTTCGTCCAGATTACTTACGGATTGGTGAATGGTTTTTACAAGAAAAACGTCCGCCAGTGCTAGCATTGTCGGCAACTGCCACGCAAAAAGTTGTCAATGATATTCAAACAACTTTATCGCTAAATGCACCATTTGAATTTATGTATAGTGTGGATCGACCTAGTATTTCTTTGGGGCGTGTCGTATTTGCAGATCGTGCAGATAAAGCAAAGTGGATACTGCAGCATATTAAAGAAACAGCGGGACCGGGTATTTTATACATGTCTTCGCGAAAGCGTGCGGAACAATATAGTGAAGCATTTACACAGGCGGGGATACGTGTGGCTGCTTATCATGCCGGCTATGGGGCAGAGGATCGTCAGTTTATTCAGCAGCAGTTTATTGACGGAGAGCTGGACTGGATTGTGGCTACCAATGCTTTTGGCATGGGAATCAATAAGTCAGATATTCGTCAGGTAATCCATGAAACAATGCCAGCGAATGTCGCCAATTATATGCAAGAGATTGGGCGAGCAGGACGTGATGGTGAGCCTGCACTTGCGATTCTACTGTATTGTGATGGGGACGAAGAGCTTGCTAAATTTGTCGTGACAGGCGATTTACCGTCATCCAGTCATGTAGATCGTTACCAAGAGCTTGTTATGCAGCATGTGCAACCATCGCAAATGCTAAAAAATGGAGAGCTGAGTGAGACGGCCTTTCGGGTACTCGCATACTGGTTACAGCAGGAGTCTGTGGAGCAAGTGAAAGCACGTCTAAATCAATTGGTACTAGAAAAATATCAAGCAGTTGATGAAATGTTAAAAATTACTCAGACAAAAGACTGTATTCGTGCACAGTTAGTCGGGTATTTTGGGCAAAAATTGCAGGAAAAGCCTGAAAACTGTTGTGAAAATTGTGGAATCCATTATGATGAAATCAATAAAGAACGCTTAAAGGAAAAGAAAAAAGTAGAAATGATATCTTGGGAAAGTCGATTAAAACAACTCTTAATGGGCTTTTAGACTATAATTGACGGTCATTTACTTTTTTCGCAAAATTCGTCATAATAGAATGATAGAAAGCGTAGTAAGGTTGGGGGTACGGACGAATGAGTAAAGAAGACTATCGTGATAAAATCGAAGAACATCGTCAATCATTTGAAGAAGAACAACAAGAGCAGCAAAATCTATCCAGAGTTTCAAGAATGACCAAAAATGGAAGCACTAACAAGAAGCCAAAAAATACGAAACGTAAAACGCCGTTAATGACCATTCTTTTAGTAATTTTTATACTAATCCCATTAACGATATTAATCTATTTGGTGAAATTCTATGAACCTGGTAAAACGATTGAGGAAGCCGAAAAAGATTCCATGGATTCTATTGTTGAGATTGACAAGTCGGGAGATGAAGCAAAAGCTTCTGCGGCATCAGATTCAAAGGATAAAGAAGAAAAAGATAATAAAGCAAATGAAGAAGCAAAAGAGCAAGCAAAGAAAGACGCTGAGAAGCTAGCTTCTCAACAAAAGGCTACTGAAGATGCGAAAAAAGCAGAAGAAGCTAAAAAAGCAGAAGAGGCTAAATTAGCACAGCAACAGGCTGAGGCGGCAAGAAAAGCGGAAGCAGCGAAGAAGGCCGAGCAAACACGTAAAGCAGAAGAAGCTGCGGCAAAAGCAAGTACACACACAGTCAAAGCAAATGAAAATCTATATCGTATTGCATTGAATCACTACGGAAATGGTAGTGAAGCAACGCTTGCAAAAATCCGTGCAGCAAACGGCATGACTTCCGACACAGTCATAGTTGGCCAGGTTATTAAACTACCATAAGGAAAACAAGTGTCATTCATTGGCAATGATGTTTTTCTAGTATAAAATAATGGACAAACGTCAACACCAAGTAAGGCTAAGGCGGACGTTTGATTTAGTGAAAAGGCGATTCTTCATAAAACGAATCGTCTTTTTGCTTTCGTTAGGAGGAGTAAGAGATGATTTATATCGGTGTATTTCTTTTAGTAGTCATCGCCTTCCTGCTCTATATGTGGAAGGTTGCGTATGAAAACAATGTTTTACATCATCAACTAGTGTTGAAGGGTAAACAAGAAAATATTCGATTATTTTTTATATCTGATACGCATTTACGAAAAATTAACCGTCAAATGATTGAACAGTTAAATGGCCCATTTGATGCAGTCGTAATCGGTGGGGATTTTGCAGATAGCCGTACACCTATTTCACGTATCCATGAGAACCTCGATTTATTGACACCGCTAGGACCTACCTATTTTGTTTGGGGGAATAATGACAGAGAAGTTGGTGAGCAACAACTCCGTAATATTTTACAACAACATGGCGTGACCATTTTAGCCAATGATGCTATCCTACTTCCCCAGGAAAATCGTTTTTGGTTAAGTGCCATTGAAGATACATCTACAAAAAAATATAGCTTTGATGCAGCATTTGAAAAAGTTGATGAGAAGGATTTAGTGGTCTTTATTTCGCATAACCCTGGTGTCTTTGCCCGTGTACGTGCAAAATATAGAGCAGATTTAATGATGGGTGGTCATTTACATGGTGGTCAAATTAGACTTGGTCCGTATGGTGTGCATCCAAATGGGTCTTATCGCGAGCGTGATGGTGTGATGACACTTGTGAGTAACGGCTATGGGACAACATTACTACCATTTCGCCTTGGCGCAAAACCACAATGTCATATAATTGACATTGAAATTTCGGGTAAATAAACAGCTAAAAAGGTGTGGAAGGCGTATAATGTAGATAATCGTCGATTTATAGAATTACCCACTAACAGCAGATGTATCGCAAATAGGAATGTGCTATGCGGGCAACTGAAGCGTCAGCGAAAAATACGCTGGTGCAATTTTGATAGGAGTGTCAAACAATGCAACAAGTAGATGCAATTATTGTTGGAGGAGGCCCTTGTGGCTTAGCAGCAGCAATATCTTTGCAAAATATTGGTTTACAGCCGATTGTGATTGAAAAAGGAAACATCGTAAATGCGATTTACAATTATCCAACGCATCAAACTTTTTTTAGTACGAGTGAACGTTTAGCCATTGGTGACGTGCCGTTCATTATTGAGGGACGGAAACCAAAACGAAATCAAGCGCTTGTTTATTACCGAGAAGTGGTGCGTTTGAAAAATATTCAAGTGAACCGTTTTGAAGCAGTCGGAAGTGTTGTGAGAAATGGTGAGGAGTTTACAGTAACGACAGATAAAGATGTGTATAAGACACCTTATGTCGTGATTGCAACAGGTTACTATGATCATCCAAACTTTTTGGATATTCCGGGTGAGGAATTACCGAAAGTGTTCCATTACTTTAAAGAGGGACATGAATTTTTCGATACAGATGTCCTTGTTATAGGCGGTAAAAACTCAGCAATAGACGCCGCGTTAGAGTTGAACAAGGCTGGAGCTCGTGTAACAGTGGTTTACAGAGGTAGGGAGTACTCACCTAGCATTAAACCTTGGGTACTACCAGAGTTTGAAGGAATTGTGCGTAACGGAGAGGTCTCAATGCGTTTTAATACAAATGTCAAAGAAATTCGTGACCATGAGGTTGTAGTAGAAGTCAACGGTCATGAAGAAATCTTAAAAAACGATTTTGTTTTTGCCATGACAGGTTATCATCCAGATCATTCTTTTATTAGAGCGATGGGTGTAACCATTGACGAGGAGTCAGGTCGTCCGTTCTGTCAACCTGAAACAATGGAGACGAATATTGAGGGATTGTTCATAGCTGGTGTCATTGCAGCGGGGAATAATGCCAATGAAATCTTCATTGAAAATGGCCGTTTCCATGGTGATTGCATCGCTAAGGCAATCGCCCAAAGAAAATAATAACATGAAGCTGTATAGGCATGAACTGCCTATACAGCTTTCTTTAACTTTATTGATAGCTTAGACGGATAACATGCGTAAAGTGACGGATAAAGTCAGAGAAGTGACGGATAAAACCAGCAAAACGTCGGATAAAACCAGCAAGCAAACACCTATCGACAAGGGGGGGAAAGAATGATTGGGCTATATTGGCTTTTAAGCTACGGGATTGGAAACTTTATGACTGCTTATTTCGTTGGAAAAGGATATGGTGTAAATTTACAGGAAGAAAGAAGCAAAAACTTAGGTGCTCGTAACGCTGGGAGTGTAATTGGTAAGACAGCATTTCTATTGACGTTACTTGGTGATTTAGTAAAAGGTGTCCTTGTCGTTGTGTTGGGACGTTTATGGCACTTTGAAGAGTGGGTAGTTGTAGTGGGGGCGGGCCTTGTAATTGTCGGCCATTTATATCCGGTTTGGCTGAGATTGAATGGCGGCAAAGGGGTGGCCACTTTTATTGGTGTTGGACTTGCATTATCCCCCAATTTATTTGTAATGATGATTGTCGGGACTGCTATGGTGCTTGCTGTAACAAGAAGTCTGACGCTCGGTATGATAGGTGGCTTCATTTTATACGTAGGAGCAATTGTATTGACAGGCAATTTGCTAGTATACATACCGTTGATAATTGCTATAATCTGTATGCTCATTAAGCATTCATCGAATATAAAAGAGTCTTTGGAACGAGGGAAGTGAGTGTATGTATTGGTGTAAAGTAGCGCAAACAGAAGCGGAGTTTGATGCTATTGCGCAGTTGAATTATGAAACTTTTGTTGAGGAAATTCCCCAACATGAGCCGAATGCAAACCGAAGAAAGATTGATCGTTTTCATCATGAAAATACGTATTTAGTAGTTTATAAAGAAATAGAGCTAATCGGTATGCTGGCCTTTCGAGATCAACGTCCATTTTCTATTGATGAGAAAATAGGCGAGGTGGAGCAATATTTACCACAAGATATTTGTAGTAAGCTATGTGAAATTCGCTTGCTTGCCATAAAAAAGCAGTATCGTACAGGACGAGTTCTTCTGAAATTAACACAAGCTTTGAATGCCTTTGCCTATGAAAAAGGCTATTCCGCTGCCGTTATTTCCGGTACGACTCGTGAGGAGAAGTTATATAAGCAAATGGGTTTCACACAATTTGCACCAGCAGTTGGATCGGAGGCTGCAATGTTTTTACCAATGGTATTAACAAGACAACAATTTGAAGCGTCTTTACAGCACAGACTGGCAAAGGCGAGTTATACATTTTATCCTGGGCCAGTGAAGCAGCAAGGAATGATGTTGTATTCGGAGCTATCCCATCGTTCGCAGACCTTTGAAGCGTTGTATGAGCGCATGACAAACAGGCTGCTGCAATTATCAGCGGCCAAATTTGTTGCCACATTCGTAGGTACAGGTACGTTGGCAAATGAAGTCATGCTCGGACAATTAAAGGAACAGCAGCTGGGGCGAGGGCTCATTTTAACGAATGGTGAATTTGGGGAGCGCCTTCGCAAGCAAGCGCAACGCTGGTCATTGGATTTTGATGTCATTGAGCAAGATTGGGGAATGAAGTTTGAAAAACATCACGTAGAATCTTATTTACAAACAAATGCCTATCAATGGTTAGTCGCTGTGCATGGGGAAACTTCTACAGGAACATGTAATGATTTAGAGGTACTCATTCAGTTGACAAAGCGTTATGACGTAAAGTTATGCGTAGATTGTATTAGTTCCTTTGGCGCGATGCCGTTTTCGTTAGAACAATGTTATCTGGCAACAGCCGTGAGTGGTAAAGCGATTGGGGCCCTTAGTGGATTAGCGTTTGTTTTTTCCGAGGAACTTGCGAAGCCTTCTTCGACTTTACCGGCTTATGTAGATTTAGCCAATTATCAGCTAGGCACTGTTCCATTTACATTACCAGCCGTTCTTGTTGGGAATGTCGAATCGGCATTACAAGCTTATCCAGCGCGTTACGGGCAACTACAGCAACGCTTTGACCGATTGCTGCAGCTACCGTTTATGCACAATCAGTTAGCAACGTCACATTATCCAATGATTATGACGTTGCGTTGCCCAGGGGCTCTAGCATACTTAACAACTGATTTAAAATTGAATGGCTTGTTTGTTCATGGTGATAGTAAATATTTGCGTCAACGAAATTTAATCCAGCTTTCGGTTATTCAGCCCGATTATGAGGAAGCGATCGTAAAATTGCATGAAATTTTACGCTTTTATGAGCAAATCGTAGTTGCATAAGCTGTCGTAAATGTTGAATACATTGTATTTAAAGGAAAAATTCCTTTAGGTTTAGTGGTGCTCCTACTGTATTTAGACCGATTAATAATTTTAATCTTGCCTTTTGCCCGTTTATCCCTGTTGCAAAAAGTGCACCTAAGTCTTCTAACATCTTGCCGCCACCAACGTAGCCATAGACACCTTCTGCAATGCCGTTAAAGCAACGGGATACGAGTACGACTGGTATACCGCGTTCTAGTAGACTTTCAATGCCTTTGACAACTGCTGGTGGAACATTGCCTTGACCGAGTCCTTCTAAAACGACACCGTCATATTGACAGGCCAGCACAACATCAAGTAAATCAACTTCCATCCCAGCATATACTTTTAGCATGGCTACTCGTTTTGATAACGAATGGACGTCTACATAATGACGACGAATGGGGGCATGATGAAACAAAATGCGTGTTTTAGTAATGAGGCCAATCGGTCCATATTGTGGTGATTGGAACGTATTGACTGAACTTGTACTCGTTTTCGTTGTATTGACTGCAAGGTGTACTTCGTCATTCATGACAACTAACACACCTTTATCACACGCTTCGTCATCCACTGCGACACGTACAGCTTCAACTAAATTGTAGATTCCATCTGCGCCTATTTCGTTGGACGAACGCATGGCACCTGTTAATACGATAGGGATATGCAAATTCGTCGTTAACTCTAAAAAGTAGGCCGTTTCTTCTAAGGTATCTGTACCATGTGTAATGACTACGCCATCGATTTGGGCAGCTGAAACTTTTTCCATAATTAAGTTACGTAAACTAAGCATTTCGTTTGGCGTAATATGTGGTGACGGGAGGTTAAAGGCCTCCATTTCTATAATGGATGCAAGGGCATCGAGCTTATTACTCTCTTTCATAAGCGGATTTTCTTTGTTTGGCATGACGGCTCCTTCAGCACTCATAGCCATGGAAATTGTCCCGCCAGTATGAATTAGTAAAATTGTTTTTCTCATAAAATAAAATCTCCTTTTTAAAATCTTTTTTGTCATTACATGGTATAATAATTACAGTCTATCTTCACGTAGTAGATGTATTTTGTGGCGAATGCGCAGTGTGCCACAGAACACTGAAGGAAGATATAGCCTCCGGCAAATGTCACGGATTTTGATAGGAATGAAGGAAGCTAGCCTAAATTCATCGCATCCATGCGAAACGGCCAACTGACCTACATTGGTAAAAGCGCCACGAACTGTGGCTTTACCGAAAAGACCGACATCATGTCGTCCTTCACGTAGGTTAGCACAATCCAATAATCCGAACACAATAAGCCAAGGCAAAATTGATGGTTGAAAGGGGCCGGCATCATGATCATTCTTTTATCAGCTGCCATTGCTCCCGGTCTAGCGCTTTTCAGTTACTTTTATTTGCGCAATCAAATGGCAACGGAGCCAAGAAAAACTTTACTTCAAACGTTTTTATATGGTGCATTTTTAACGTTCCCGATTCTGTTTCTACAGTATGTGCTGACAGAGGAAGGGGTTTTTCGATATGTTTATTTACAAGATGTTCTTTTTTCCAGTGTCGTTGAAGAATTTTTTAAATGGTTCGTTCTATTAATAGCGATTTACAATCATGTGGAATTCGATGATCCCTATGATGGCATTTTATATGGTGCAAGTGTGTCTCTTGGTTTTGCGACGATTGAGAATGTTTTATATTTACTATCTTTCGGCCTTGATACTGCATTTATGCGCGCATTATTACCTGTGTCGAGCCATGCGCTCTTCGGTGTGGTAATGGGTTATTACTATGGACGTGCCAAGTTCTTGAAGTTTGCAAAAACAAAAGAAATGATTGCTATGGCGCTTTGTGCACCGGTAGTATTACACATTTTATACAATACAATATTATCATTTAAAGGACACTGGGTATATTTAATGATACCGTTTATGCTTTTTTTATGGTGGTTTGGCCTACGTAAAGTAAAGCTTGCGCATTATCATCTTGTCCAACATCTGCATATGCATAAAAAAATATAAAAGCGTAGAAATTGAAATAGATTTCTGCGCTTTTATATTTTTTTTAGTATAAAATACGTGGATTGCTTCAAGCTATTTAAAAAAGGAGTGATGATAGTGCGTTTATTAAGCATACTTTTTTGCTTGATGTTTGCGGTTAGTATAGTTTCCATTCCGCAAAATGATGCCATTGCGTTTAGCGAACAACAGATTACTCGTGGAGCTTACGGAGATGATGTCATTGAATTACAGGCTAGGCTACAATACTTAGGGTTTTACACAAGTAAAATTGATGGCAAGTTCGGCTACAACACATACTGGGCTTTACGTAATTTCCAAGAGAAATATGGATTACCAGTAGATGGTGTAGCCGGTGCAAAGACGAAAAAAGCGTTAGCAGGTCATTCAGATTATGATGAAAAATGGGTAAAGGCACAGCTAAAAGCAGGCAATCAATTTACCTATTACGGTGGGAAGCCACTTGATCAGCAAGTGAAAAAAAATAATTCTGGCGGAGGTAATACAGCAAGTGGTAAAAATAGCGGTAGTAGCAATAATAATGGTACCGATACGCAAATACCTCCAAAATATACGGAACGTGAATTACAGCTTTTAGCGAATGCAGTGTATGGAGAAGCGAGGGGAGAACCGTATGAAGGACAAGTAGCGGTAGCAGCTGTTATTTTAAACCGACTCGAGAGTCCAGAATTCCCAAATACAATTTCAGGTATAATTTTCCAACCTTTGGCGTTTACAGCTGTTGCTGATGGTCAGATTTGGCTTGAACCGAATCAACGTGCAAAAGAAGCGGTTATCGATGCTATGAACGGTTGGGATCCGTCGGAAAATGCGCTTTATTATTTTAATCCGAAAACAGCAACAAGTAAGTGGATTTGGTCACGACCTCAAATAAAACAGATTGGTGAGCATATTTTCTGTTCATAGATAGGAGGAAAACACAATGAGAACAATGCTCGTTATCTTAACTGCGGCAGTCATTGGCTTAGGTGCGTACAGCATTAATTTGCACGCTGATAAGCAAAGTCTACAACGTACCGTGCATGCGCAGTACACAGAAAAATTAACCGATGCCTCAGAAAAATTATCGTACTTACAAAGAGCTGTTTCGCAGTCCTTATTATTTCAGGATGAACAAGCAATCCATAGTGAGTTGGATTCTGTTTGGCGTCTGAGTTCTGAAGTCCGATCATCCATATCTAATATTCCGATTGGACAAGAGCTTTCGAGCGAGTGGCTTGGTTACTTAGGGAAGCTTGGAGATGAGGCAAGGAAAACGGCCAAAACAGGCGATTATGAGGCATGGCGGGAAAAAATGCCGCAAGTCTCTACAAATTTACAAGCACTATCCGATGAATGGACGACTGCCACGGTCGATTATTATAAACAGGATGGCAAAATGGATGTTTGGTTGAAACAAGTAGACAACAAAAATCCAAATACCTCGTTTGATAATGTGAAAAATACATTAAAGGATTATGGCGAAAAAGACTTCCCTCTGACATTAAGTGAATCGGATTGGCAGAAAAAAATTGAGCTAAAAGCACTGCAAGATTCAGTGATAACAGAAAAAGAAGCATTAGAAAAAGTGAAATATTTATTCCCATTAATTAAAGATGCTACGTTTACAGTAACAAAAAGTAGTGATACTGCTCCGTATCCGTTTTATCATATCCAGTTCCATCAAGGTATTCGTCTTGGATACGTTGATTTAACCGAAAAAGGTGGGCATTTACTGTCCTACTTAGTCGAGCGACCTGTCGGTGAGGCAAAACTTTCACAAGAAGACGTGACGAAAAAAGCTCAAGAGCATTTAAAGAGACTTGGGATGAAAGATGTTGCATTTGTAGAATCCAGAGAAAACCATTTGGCATGGCATGTTACATTTGCCCGTGTTAACCCAAGTGACAAAGCGTTAATTTATGCGGATGGCGTCCAATTAAAAATTGCAAAAGACACTGGCGAATTACTCGGTGCCAATGCGATGGAATATATTCAAGAAGAAAAGATTAAACCGCAAACTGCAAAACCGATTGATTGGAAAACTTTCTTCGATGAAGATGTACAAGTAGAAGAAGTGAAAAATATTTACACGGATAATGGTCAATTCGAACAACGTCTTTGTTATGAAGTAATTGCCGTTAGAAATGGCAAGACGCAGGAAACATTCCGAATTGTCATTGATGCTGAAAATCATAGTGTTTTAAAAGTCGAATATTTAACGTAAAGTCAAGAAAATGCTTCCAGTTCATATAGCAAAAATTTGCATCTCATGCGATAATGAATATATATTTTATGTTCAGGGAGATGCTCATGGAAATAAAAATTGGTACGCAATTACAACTTGAACCTACGTACACAGAGCACGTAGAAAAATTCCGCTGTAAAGTCGTAGAACAAAAAGACAATATTATTTATATCGATTATCCAACGAATGTAGTGACAAAGAAAACTGCTTTTTTGATAGATGGTTCAGAATTTAGAGCAACTTTCCGTACGGAAGACAAACATTCCTTTGCTTTTAATACAGAAGTGATTGGGCGAAAAGCTGGCAATATACCCATGATTATGCTGCACTGCCCAAAAGCTGATGAGTTCATTAAAATTCAACGTCGTGAATATGTACGTGTAGAGACACCTGTTGATGTAGCAGTTCAATTTAAGGATTACAAATATCAACTGGTAACATCGGATATAAGCGCAGGTGGTTTAGCACTTATCTTAAAAGGAGAACTAGCCTTTAAAGACGATGATGAAGTACAGTTAACCATTGTACTACCATTTGCCAATGGGGAAGTTAACTATGTAACGACAGACGCTCTGGTTGTTCGTATCTTCGAAAAAGATGAATTGAAGTTTGCAACGATTCAGCTAACGGATACGGATGACGTCGATCAACAACATATTGTCCGTTTTTGCTTTGAACGACAGCTAGTGAATCGACGGAAAGAATTGAATCCATTTGAAGTGTAAATTTTCATGAAAGCCCTCTTCTCAAAGAGGGCTTTTTTTGGTTATTATGATACAATATGGTGGATAGAAAGTAGGGAAGCACAGATGAAAAAAAACATTCAAATTGCGATTGATGGACCCGCAGGCGCTGGCAAAAGTACAATCGCGAAAATTGTTGCAGAATCACTAGGGTTCACATATATCGATACGGGTGCAATGTATCGTGCAGTTACGTATAAAGCGATGCAACAAAACATACATTTAGATGATGAAGCAAAATTAGCAGAAATGTTAGCAGTTAGCACCATTGATTTAAAGCCTTCTCCGCAAGGACAACTTGTCTATTTAGATGGGGAGAACGTGTCAGCAGAAATTCGTTCTAACGAGGTAACATCATCTGTTTCGCAGGTTGCTGCACATGCCAAGGTACGTGAACTGTTAGTGGCGCAACAACAAAAACTTGCAGCAAATGGTGGCGTTGTAATGGATGGACGCGATATTGCTACTCATGTGTTAAAGACAGCTGAACTAAAAATCTTTATGTCTGCAACTGTAGAGGAGCGAGCAAGACGCCGTTTTATAGACAATGAGAAACGGGGTATTGAGTCCTCCATCGATAAGCTGCAGGAGGAAATCGCTTTGCGCGATAAAATGGACAGTGAACGTGAAGCGTCACCACTTATTCAAGCTGAGGATGCAATATTTTTAGACACGACAGAGCTATCAATTGATGCCGCGGCGCAAGCCATTTTAAAATTAGCACAAGAAAAAATGGCATAAAGCCTAAAATTTCAGACATTTTTTGAATTTAAAGGATTTATTTTTGTCTTTGTCATCAATATCGAATAAAATAGTAAGGGAAGATGCGAAGGAGGGTTACATATGTCTGAAGAAATGAACTATGCAGAACAAACGTTTAACGAAGGTGATATCGTCAAAGGTATTGCAGAGCAAGTTGATGAAAAAGCAGTAACTGTTTCAATTCCAGGTGCACCGTTTGACGGGATCGTACCAATTAGTGAATTATCGAGCTTACACATTGAAAGAGCGTCTGACGCTATCTCTATTGGGGATGAGTTAGAGTTGATGATTACAAAAGTTGAAGATGAAAACTATGTATTATCAAAACGTAAAGTCGATGCCTTAAAAGCGTGGGACACACTTGAACAACAATTTGCTTCAGGGGAAATATTTGAAGCGGAAGTAAAAGATATTGTTAAAGGTGGTCTTGTCGTAGATTTAGGAGTACGTGGCTTCGTTCCGGCATCCCTTGTAGAAGATTATTTTGTTGATGATTTTGAGAGCTATAAAGGTCAAACTTTAAGTTTTAAAATTGTTGAGCTAGATAAAGAAAAAAATCGTTTAATTTTATCTCACCGTGCAGTAGTAGAATCTGAAAAAGCTTCTCAAAAGAAACAAGTCATTAACCAAATTAAAGCTGGTGATGTGTTAGACGGTAAAGTTCAACGCATTGCTTCATTTGGTGCATTCATCGACCTGGGTGGTATTGATGGGCTTGTGCATATTTCACAAGTATCGCATGAGCATGTGAGTGATGTGAGCGAAGTTTTATCGGAAGGACAAGGCGTACGGGTTAAGGTTCTTTCTGTAGACCCAAAAAATGAGCGTATATCGTTATCCATTAAAGATACGCTTCCTGGACCTTGGTCAGATATCGAAGAACGTGCTGCAAAAGGCACAGTATTTGATGGCAGAGTAAAACGCCTCACTTCATTTGGTGCATTTGTGGAAGTTTTACCAGGCGTAGAGGGCTTAGTGCATATTTCGCAAATTGCCCATAAGCATATTAACACGCCGCATGAAGCATTAAAAGAAGGACAAGAGGTACAGGTAAAAGTACTTGACGTGAATGCAGATGAAGGTCGTCTTGCACTAAGCATCAAGGACTTACTGGAAAACCCACAGGCTGAAGAAGTAATCGACTATGAATTACCCGAAGAAAACACAGGGTTCTCTTTCGGTGATGTCATTGGCGATCAACTAAAAAACTTTAAATAACTAATAGCAGCGAGGATACGTTATGTATCCTCGTTTTTTTTATAGAAAAGTTGGAATGACGGATAAAATAGAGGAAGTGACGGATACATATGCTGAAGTGACGGATAGAACGGCTGAACTGACGGATAAAACCGCAAAACTGACGGATAGAGCCGACACAACACAGATAAGAATCAAAAATCAAAAATATTGCAGTAAAAAATGCCTAACTAATAGGTAGAACAGTAAAAAGCGGTCCCTTTGATGGATATGATATGATATAATGGCATTTTTCGTGTATAATAGCGAAAGACAAGAAGTTGGAAGGATGAAGTACAGATGACGAAACCAGTAGTAGCCATCGTAGGTCGTCCGAACGTAGGTAAGTCGACGATTTTTAATCGTATCGTTGGAGAACGTGTATCGATCGTGGAAGATATTCCAGGCGTAACACGTGATCGTATTTATAGTTCGGCAGAGTGGTTAACACATGACTTTAATATTATTGATACAGGTGGTATTGAGATTGGAGACGAGCCTTTTTTAGAACAAATTCGTCAACAAGCAGAGATTGCCATTGAAGAAGCGGACGTTATCATTTTTATGACAAATGGTCGTGAAGGTGTAACAGCGGCAGATGAGCAAGTCGCTAAAATTTTATACAAAACGAAAAAGCCAGTCGTATTAGCCGTTAATAAAATTGATAATCCAGACATGCGCGAAATGATTTATGATTTCTATGCACTTGGCTTTGGCGAGCCTTGGCCAATTTCAGGCTCCCACGGTTTGGGCTTAGGGGATTTATTAGATGAGTGCGCGAAGCATTTCCCACAAGAAGATGAAGAACAATATGGAGAAGAAGTCATTAAGTTCTCTTTAATTGGTCGACCAAATGTTGGGAAATCTTCACTAGTAAATGCATTCTTAGGTCAAGATCGCGTGATTGTAAGTGACATCGCTGGGACAACACGAGATGCCATTGACACGCCTTATGAATATGACGAACAGGAATATGTCATTATCGATACAGCAGGGATGCGTAAAAAAGGTAAGGTATATGAAACGACAGAGAAATATTCTGTGTTACGTGCATTGCGTGCAATTGAACGTTCTGATGTTGTTTTAGTTGTTCTAAATGCAGAAGAAGGCATTCAAGAACAAGACAAAAAAATCGCGGGCTACGCACATGAAGCAGGTAAGGCGGTTATTATCGTTGTCAATAAATGGGATGCCATTGAAAAAGACGAAAAAACGATGAATTTCTATACACACCAGATTCGGGAGCATTTCTTATTCTTAGACTATGCACCAATTATTTTCGTATCAGCGAATACGAAACAGCGAGTTCATCAAATTTTACCAATTATCCAACGTGTAAGTGAAAATCATGCAATGCGTATTCAATCATCTATTCTTAATGAGGTAATTGAGGATGCTGTGGCACGTAACCCAGCGCCAACGGATAAAGGGCGTCGTTTACGCCTTTATTACGCAACGCAAGTGGCGATTAAACCGCCAACATTCGTGATCTTTGTGAACGAAACGGAACTAATGCACTTCTCTTATGAACGTTTCTTAGAAAACCGTATTCGTGAAACATTTGATTTTGAAGGAACGCCAATCCGTCTAATCACACGCGCGCGTGCTTAACGAATATTCATACACACAGTACGCCAACCTGACATTATGTAGGGTGGCGTCTTTTTACAAGGAGGGGTTTTTGATGGAACGAGTTTGTGTATTAGGGGCAGGCTCATGGGGCACAGCACTTGCGATGGTACTTGCCGAAAATGGGCATGATACGCTTGTATGGACGCATAGAGCCGATCAGGCAGAAGAAATTAATAAACAGCATACAAATAGAAAATATTTACCAGAAACGGAGCTACCTACGAATTTACATGCTACAAGTGATATTGCAGAGGCGGTAGAGCATTCTAAAACGATTATTGTTGCTGTTCCAACAAAGGCTATTCGAGAAGTATGTGACAAAATGATTGCCACACTTGATAAAAAGGTGCTATTTGTTCATGTTTCAAAAGGCATTGAGCCTGATTCATTGAAACGAATTTCTGAAATTTTGGCTGAGAGCTTACCGGCTGAATTTGTGGAAGAAATAGTAGTGCTCTCTGGACCAAGTCATGCCGAGGAAGTTGTTTTGCATCACCCTACAACGATTACAGCTGCTTGTGCAAATATTGAGGCTGCTGAAAAGGTGCAGGATTTATTTATGAACCAATTTTTCCGTGTCTATACAAATGAAGATGTCATTGGCGTGGAAATGGGTGGCGCCTTGAAAAACGTGATCGCATTAGCTGCAGGTATTACGGATGGCTTAAACTATGGTGACAATGCAAAGGCTGCGCTTATTACGCGTGGACTTGCGGAAATTACGCGACTAGGCGTGAAAATGGGCGGCAATCCATTTACGTTCGCAGGACTTACGGGCATGGGTGATTTAATCGTGACATGTACAAGTGTGCATTCACGAAATTGGCGTGCAGGAAACCTGCTAGGCAAAGGCATGAAGCTTAAAGAAGTGCTAGATCAGATGGGCATGGTGGTTGAAGGTGTACGGACAACAAAGGCAGCCCATCAATTGGCGGAAAAATATGATGTGGCTATGCCGATTTCTACGGAGCTTTATGGTGTGCTTTTTAACGATGTTGAGCCAAAAGTGGCGGTCGATGCGTTAATGATGCGTGTTAAAAAGCGAGAAATCGATGAGCTGACACAATGATCGCAATAGTATTATAAATCAACTTGTCTATTTCGTCTTAAAATGGACACAAATGAGGTGTCTCGGAATTACTTCTGAGGCGCCTTTATGTTGTACTAAACGCCAATTTCCTGGCTTCTCTGCCCCTTTAGCTACAATAAAAAGGTTGTTAAAGTAAGGGACAGTTATTTCATTTTTACGGAAGCGCATAGTATAATATACGTTGATTGTCTCATGACATTGATGAAAGGTGGTTGTTCTGAATGGGTCCGTTAGCACATATGCCAGCACTCGATATAATGTGGGTATCATTTTATTGTATTGGCTTTATGATTATTTCAGTCGGTTTAATTTATTTAAGTAGAAATAAGATTTCAAATGGTTTTTTACGTATCATCGTAAATTTAATCGCATACATACTGTTTGGACTGGGTACATTTTTAATGGTACTTATTGTTGCCACATGGCCAGCTTAACAACAAGGGGGAGTAAATGACATGAAAAAACGAAGTGCCTTTCTTTTGATGGCGATAGCAGCAGTACTACTAGTTGGCTGTGCTTTTCCAGAAGATCAAAAAGTAGCTAACAAAGTACCAGATGTTGACCAACTTGCAGCGGTGCAACGTGCGGTCAATGAGTATCGTGAAGCAACTGGTGGCCTTGTACCTATTAAAAATCGTGATATGGATACAGATATTTATATAAAATATTTAATCGATTTTGAAAAACTTATTCCGAAATATATTGCACAAATTCCGGGCAATGCTTATGAAAAAGGTGGCATTTATCAATATATTATTTGGGATCCTGAAAACACGGCTCAAGTAAAATTAGTAGATTTAAACTCCGCGGAGCGTATGCGAGAGTTAAATATTCGCAAAATCGGCATGAAATATATGCCGATAGAGGGTGCTATTTCTGATAATGTGTATCAAATAAACTTTGGTAAATTAGGCTATGAATCAGAAGTAACCGTGAAAAGTCCCTATTCAGGTGCTGAATTACCAATTTTTATGACTGGTGATGGCGAATTGCATGTTGACTATGCGATTGATTTAAATCAATTATTAAAAGAAGACAAGCCTGATGTACAACCAGGTGATGATATTCGTCAACTTCTTGTCGATAAATATCCGGTGGTACCTGCTTATTCTGTACCATATACAGTAGATGAAAATGGAGAACCGACGTTTATGATGGAAGCTTATAAAGCGGACAGGCAAAAAGCGCAGGATGACACAGAGGCGACACAAGAGAAAGAAACAGAATCAAAGTAATGTACAGCTCCTTACACAAATTGTAGGGAGCTTTTTCATATTTATTGGCATGCTCGCATATAGTGAAAAAGCGTAGATAAAGGAGGCAGAAACCTTGAGTGAAGCAGTATTTAAAGAAATTGCAGAGCGCACAAATGGCGATGTTTATATTGGTGTTGTCGGTCCAGTACGTGTAGGTAAATCAACATTTGTAAAAAAAGTAATGGAAGCGGTTGTGTTACCGAATATTGTGGATACTACAGAAAGAATGCGAGCACAGGACGAGCTGCCACAAAGCTCGCCAGGCCCAGTCATCATGACTGCTGAGCCGAAGTTTGTGCCTGCCCAAGCAACACGGATTGCAGTTGGTGAAGATGAAATGACATTCCAAATTCGTTTAGCAGACTGCGTCGGTTATGTAATTGATGGTACAAAGGGCTATGAGGATGAAAACGGTCCAAAATTTGTGCATACACCTTGGCACACAGAACCAATTCCTTTCCAAGAAGCAGCAAAAATTGGTACGGATAAAGTGATACGTGATCATGCGAATATCGGTATTGTTGTGACAACAGACGGTACAGTAAATGGTATTCAACGTCATGCCGCAGAAAAAGCCGAAGAGGAAATCGTAGGGCAGTTAAAGGAAATTGGTAAACCATTTGTCATCTTGTTAAATTGCCAAATGCCAGCACGGGAAGAAACTGTACAGCTTCGTAACGAATTATTTGAACGCTATAATGTGCCCGTAATTGCGATTTCAATCGATCAAATGCGTGCATCAGATATTCAATATATTTTGCAAGAGGCACTTTTCGAATTTCCAATACGTACTATTGAGGTTGAGAAACCAGATTGGTTAGATGTATTAGATGCGTCACACCCATTAAATGTGGCGCTCATTGATTCGATGGAAGAAGTACTCTCATCAGTGATGAAAATTCGAGATGTGCAACAGGCTTCAGATGCCTTTAAAGCCATTGATTTTATTGATCAAAGTGAAGTGGTACATGTAGATGCTGGGATTGGTACAGCAGTTATTCGCGTATCGTTGCAAGGAGAACTGTATAAAGCAGTTTGCAATGAATGGTTGGATGAGCCGATTGAGACGAAGCGAGATTGGCTACTATTTATTAAAGAAGCTGCTGAAGCAAAAGAAGCTCAAAAACGCTTTAAAGAAGCCATTAATGAAGCAGATAAGAGTGGTTATGGCGTAACTTTACCGATGATGCAGGAATTTGAACCAACAGCACCAGAACTGATTAAACAAAATAATTTCTACGGTGTACGTATGAAGGCAAAAGCGCCATCTTATCATATTATTCGAGTTGATATGGAATCTGAATTTGCACCGCTTATTGGCTCAGAGTTCCATAGTCAACAGTTACTTAAGGATTTAAATCATGCTTATTTACATGATCGTGATGCCCTATGGCAAACACAACTTTTTGGTACACCGCTGCATGAAGTGTTAAAAGAAGGGATACGCTATAAAATGAATGCTGTGCCACCTACAGCTAAAAAACGTATGCGTCAAACAATTGAACGCATGGTAAATGAAGGTGAAAGAGGTTTAGTGACATTTATTTTATAGTGAAAAAAAGGAAAATAAAGCGCAAAAAAATATCTTAGGGCTTTTCGTTTTTATGCGAAAAGTCCTTTTATTTTCGTATTTTGGGTAAAAAAATGCTTTTTTGGTTATAATCATGGATGAATACAGTTGCGTCGCGGTTTTCTATGTGTTACTCTTTTTACAGAATTGATTCATGACCCTTTGAGAGGAGGTGAATGGTGTGAATAAAACAGAATTAGTAAACTCTGTTGCTGAAGCTGCAGGTCTTTCTAAAAAAGACGCTTCTAAAGCAGTTGAAGCTGTATTTGATACAATTCAAGATGCTCTTGCAAAGGGTGACAAAGTACAATTAATCGGTTTTGGTAACTTTGAAGTACGTGAACGTGCGGCTCGTAAAGGTCGTAACCCACAAACAGGTAAAGAAATCGAAATCGCTGCTAGCAAGGTACCTGCTTTCAAACCAGGTAAAGCGCTTAAAGATGCTGTAAAATAATACACGTCTTCAGTTACATAGAGCAGTCTTCATGTAAACGAACATGAAGGCTGCTCTTTTTGATGAGTAGATGTATACATAGAGTGCTACACGTAATTTTTAACTTCTTTCAACAGAAGTCTCCCACCTCTATAGGTGGTGAGATGAATGCGGGTTTAAGTTACTTTTCAGCGGGTGTCTAAACACCTGCTGAAAGAAAAAGCTTCCGGCGGATGTCGCGGAATCGGAAAGGAGTTCTTTGTGCAAGCAAAACCGAATCCGGACGCAATTATGCCGAGGCATAATTGATTGAGATATGTTGATTTTGCTGTGAATCAGGTAAGTCATTTTGCGCTTACCTTTTGGATATGCTACGATGCAAAGAGAAATGTGTAATGTTTTGATATGCAGGAGGGTTTTTACGGATGTCGAATGTTGATTTATTGAAAATAGAACAAGCAGTTAAGATGATTTTAGAAGCGGTCGGTGAAGATGTAAACCGTGAAGGGCTACTTGATACGCCAAAGCGTGTTGCTAAAATGTACGCAGAAATGTTTAGTGGCTTACATGAAGATGCAAAGGATTATTTTAAAACCGTTTTCCATGAGGATCATGAGGAATTAGTACTTGTAAAGGACATTCCATTTTATTCAATGTGCGAGCATCACCTGGTGCCGTTTTACGGAAAAGCACATGTAGCTTACATACCAAACGATGGCATTGTTGCAGGGCTTAGTAAATTAGGGCGTGCAGTAGAGACGATTGCCCGTCGTCCGCAGTTACAGGAGCGTATTACTTCATCTGTGGCAGATACAATTATGGAAATGCTATCGCCACAGGGCGTTTATGTAGTCATTGAAGCAGAACATATGTGCATGACTATGCGAGGACTTAAAAAGCCGGGTTCGAAAACAGTGACTTCTGTGGCGCGTGGCATTTATCAAGAAGATGAAATAAAACGTAGAGAAGTCTTATCATTTATTCAAATGTCTTAAATTGCATGTCTAATTGTGTTATGATGTACTAAGAATTTGTCGGATTTAAGGAGTGTACAGACGATGGCGCAAGATTATATAGTTATACAGGCAGAAGAAGATGGCGTGCATGTGATTGGTTTAACACGTGGGACGGATACAAAATTCCATCATTCTGAAAAATTAGATGCTGGTGAAGTAATGATTGCTCAATTCACTGAGCACACATCTGCTATGAAAATTCGGGGTAAAGCACAAATCCATACAGCACATGGTGTAATCCAGAGTGAAGGGAAAAAGTAACGTCGCTTTGTAAAGATACCTTCTATTCCACGGGAACAAACGCACAGTGTGAGTGTAAATATTACATTTGTGCATGAATTTCTATGGCTGAGTAGGTGGGGCCCGCAAGCTGTGGTCACATATACAATATAACAAAAGTAAAAACGAGTATGTGTTCTTTAATTCGGTTTACGGGCAGTTGGGTTTCCTACCATTTTTTTCTCAGCGTCTCTGTGGTGGGGGTCTTACTGCCCGTTCATGCTGGTAAGCAAAAACTTTTTATTCCGAATCGTTGCTTATGCTATAATGACTCAGTAAGCAAGCGTTGTATCATGCATATGATAAACGTATTCGAAAGTGAAATGGAGTAAGGTCTATGAATGCAACATACATTCAAAATTCAATTGCACAGTTAAAAACAGAGATTTTCATGGATGTTCGTCATAGAACTTTGCAAAAATACACAGGAGTGCCTGTGCTCGATGAAAATCAATTGTTTCACTTGTTAGTTCCCTTTTTGAATGGTGAAGAGTGGCAACAAGAACAAAGAGAAGCGGCAATTACTGTTGGCATTGTGTACGCAGCCCTAGCGGCTCACGATCATATAAAAGAATTAGACGCCACTTCAAAAGAACAGCAGCTAACCGTTTTAGCCGGAGACTTTTATAGTGGTCGTTATTATGAGATTTTGGCGATGTCGGGAAATGTCGCATTGATTCGAAACTTGTCTCAAGGAATTGTATCGCGTTGCGAGCATCAAATTAAAGTATATGAGGCAGAAAAACGTACGGTCGAACAATGGTTTTCCTCAATCAGCAATATAGAATCAGGTTTAATTGCGCAGTTTTTTAAGCTCTATGCGTATAGAGAATATGTACCGATTATGGAAAAGAGCTTATTAATTATACGCTTGGAAAGAGAATTTCTTTCTTACCAGCGTGGACAGGTATCCATAATGAGTAAAGTGCTTGAACAAAGTGCAGAACAGGCAGGCGCGACCTACAACAGCGTTATGCAAGACAAAATTGCGCGTTTAAAAACAGAGTTGTTGCAGTTTTTAGACCAAGCATCATTTTTACAAAGTGATGTGAAACAAGCTCTACAAGCGCGCGTAGAGGCATCTATCGCCTCTACTAACGGATAAGAGGGGTTTTCAAAATGGCTAAATCGAAAGAAGAGCACGTACACGAAGTATTTGAAAGTATTTCGGAAAGTTATGACAAAATGAATGGTGTTATCAGCTTCCAAATGCATGTCGGCTGGCGCAATGATACGATGAAGCGTATGGCTGTTAAACCTGGATCGAAAGCTTTAGATGTTTGCTGTGGTACGGCAGATTGGACAATTGCCTTAGCTGAGGCTGTTGGAGAACAAGGTGAAGTAAAGGGCTTAGATTTCAGTAAAAACATGCTGAAAGTCGGAGAACAAAAGGTAACCGCCTATCCGCAAATTGAGCTTATACAAGGGAATGCAATGGAATTACCGTTCCCGGACAACACATTTGATTATGTGACAATCGGTTTTGGGCTTCGTAATGTACCAGATTATTTACAAGTGTTAAAAGAAATGCAACGTGTTGTGAAACCAGGTGGAATGGTTGTATGTTTAGAAACATCACAATCTGAAATTCCAGGCTATCGACAACTATTCCGATTTTATTTTAAATATATTATGCCGTTATTCGGTAAAATGTTTGCGAAAAGCTATAAAGAATATTCATGGTTACAGGAATCTGCAAATGATTTCCCAGGCATGAAGAAGTTAGCACAAATGTTTGGACAGGCAGGTTTAGAAAAAGTAACGTACAAAGCATACAGTGGCGGCGCTGCGGCAATGCATATGGGCTTAAAAAAAGTACGTTAATGGGGGAAGGTTTTCACGCGTGGAAAAGATGAAGTTAAAACTACTCTATTCCGATTTGAAATCAGATATAGATATCATCGAACAAGAATTAGAAAAAGCGGTGAACTCGTCTTCACATTTGATTAATGATGCTTCTCTCCATTTATTACAAGCTGGTGGCAAACGAATACGACCAATTTTTGTGTTGCTTGGCGCGAAATTTGGCGATTATAATATCGAAAAGATGAAAGATGTGGCTGTGCCTCTAGAGCTCATTCACATGGCGTCACTAGTGCATGATGATGTGATTGATGATTCCGATATGCGAAGAGGACGACCGACTGTCAAATCGCAATGGAATAACAGAGTAGCAATGTACACGGGCGATTTTATTTTTGCGCGTGCACTTGAATATATTACAAAGCTCGAAGACCCACTTGTACATCAAATTTTGGCGCGGACAATGGTGGAAATTTGTAACGGTGAAGTCATTCAAATTGAAGATAAATTTAGGTTGGATCAGGGCTTAAAGGATTATTTTAGACGAATAAAACGAAAAACGGCTTTACTGATTTCTTCTAGTTGTGAGCTTGGTGCAGTGGCAGCAGGCGTTGATGCAAAAACGGTGAGCCATTTAAAACGCTTTGGATATTTTGTTGGCATGAGCTTCCAAATTATCGACGATGTCTTAGATATCATGGCAACCGATAAAGAATTAGGGAAGCCTGCAGGTAGTGATTTATTGCAAGGAAACATTACATTGCCGATTTTATTATTAAAAGATGACCCCCAGTTGCAACCTTATTTAGCGAAAGTGTTTGCAGGTACGTTAACAGAGCCGGAACGTCAAAAAATGTTGCACTATGTGCGTAAATCTGATGCTATTGCGCAAGCTAATAAAATGAGCGATAAATATTTAAAAAAAGCATTACAAGAAATAGATGCTTTGCCAAAACATCCCATAAAGAAAAAATTACGTGATATTGCTTTATTCATGGGCAAGCGTAAATTCTAGCTTTTTGTTGTACAAAGGCTCATTTTTTGTTAATATTTATCGGTAGGTGTAAAACCTGTTAGACGAATTTAAGGAGTGTTTTAAACATGGCAATCGAACAAACTTTTTTAATGGTTAAGCCAGATGGCGTAAACCGTCAAGTAGTAGGTGACATCGTTGATCGTTTTGAACGTCGCGGTTTTGAAATGAAAGGCGCTAAATTAATGGTAATTCCACAAGAATTAGCTGAAAAACACTATGCTGAGCATTCTGAGCGTCCATTCTTCGGTGAATTAGTAGAATTCATCACTTCTGGCCCAGTATTCGCTATGGTATGGGAAGGCGAAAACGTTATCAAACTTGCTCGTACAATGATGGGAGCAACTAAACCGGAAGAATCTAATCCAGGTACAATCCGTGGAGACTATGCAACAACTGTTTCTCACAACATCATTCACGGTTCTGATTCACTTGCTTCTGCTGAGCGTGAAATCGGCTTATTCTTCGGTGAAGATTTAGTTTAATTAGCAAATAGATCAAGCAATCTCAATTTTCATTGGGATTGCTTTTTTTATTGTTAAGATGAAGGAGGATAGGATAAAGTTTTGGCGAAGTGGCGGATAGAACAGGAGAAGTGACGGATAGAACAGGAGAAGTGACGGATAAAACAGGCAAAGTGACGGATAAAAGCAGCGAAACCATGGATAGAGATACATATATATATTTGTTAAAAACTTCTTACTCTAGTAAAATAAATGCTATAATATTCTGATAATTGGATATTATTAAATAGTTTAAGGTGGGGAATATATTTTCTTATATGTAAATACACTTTAACGTATTGTATGAATGCAACTATGGTTTGAGAGAATTGATTTGGTAAAGGGGTTTTTTTATGAGAGAAGTTGTGATTGTAGCAGCTGTTCGAACAGCTATAGGGAGAAGTAAGGGAGCATTAAAAAATGTCCGCGCAGACGATTTAGCAGCAGATGTGTTACAGGAAGTCGTGCAACGTGCTGGTATCGATAAAGGGCAGGTAGAGGACGTCATTTTTGGCTGTGTGACGCAAACTGCCGAACAAGGCGCTAATATTGCGCGCACAGCTTTATTAATGGCAGGCTTCCCGGAGACGGTGCCTGGTGTAACAATTGATCGGCAATGCGGCTCTAGCCAACAGGCAGTGCATTTCGCATCACAAGCTATTTTAGCTGGTGATATGGATATTGTCATTGCTGGTGGTGTGGAAAGCATGACAAGAGTGCCAATGTTTTCGAATATGAAGGACGCTCATAAAGGTAACCGCTTACAAGAAAATTATACAATTATACATCAGGGGCTATCGGCTGAAAGGATGGCTGAAAAATGGCAGCTTTCAAAAGAGCAGTTGAATAACTATGCCTACCAAAGCCATAGACGAGCTCTAGCAGCAATTGAAGCGGGTCATTTCAAACAGGAAATCATGCCTGTTCAGGTAACGCAAGAAGATGGTTCAGTTACATTATTTGCAGTAGATGAAGGACCCCGTGCTGAAACGACGGTCGACATCTTAAAGGGTCTAAAAACTGTCTTTCAAGAGGATGGCATCATCACAGCAGGCAATGCAAGTCAAATGAGTGATGGGGCTTCCGCTGTTGTTGTCATGTCATTAGAAAAGGCACAGGAGCTCGGTATTCGACCACTTGCCAAAATTGTAACGAGAGTTGTAGTAGGCTCTGATCCGACACTTATGCTAACAGGCCCTATTGAAGCCACGAGACGTGCACTTGAGCGCTCTGGACTGACAATAGAAGATATCGATACGTATGAGGTGAATGAAGCTTTTGCACCGGTGCCATTAGCTTGGCTGCATGAAATTGGAGCAAATCCAACTAAATTAAATCCTGATGGTGGCGCCATTGCCTTGGGACATCCACTAGGCGCAACTGGCACAAAGTTATTGACGACGATGCTGTACCGGATGGAACGTGAGAATTTGCGTTACGGTTTACTAGCAATTTGCGAAGGTATGGGCATGGCAAATGCCACAATTATTGAAAAATTGTAAAGGAGTTGTGTCACATGAAATGTCATGAGGTAGTAGCGGTTGTAACAGGTGGCGCGTCAGGCTTAGGTGAAGCAACAGTACGTAAAATTGTAGGAGAGGGTGGCAAGGCTATTATTTTTGATGTTAACGATGAGCGAGGACATGCAATTGTAGAGGAACTAGGTGAAAATGTCCGATATGCACGTGTTGATGTTACGAAAGAGCTAGATATAGCAGCGGGACTAGAGCAAGCACTAGCATCATTTAGCACCATTAATGTCGCTGTAAACTGCGCAGGAATAGCCGATGCGAGTAAAGTACTGTCAAAGCGTGGTGTACATACGCTTGCTTTATTTGAAAAGGTGATAGCAGTTAATTTAATCGGTACATTCAATGTTATTCGTCTTGTAGCTGAAAAAATGCAGCATAACGAGCCAAATGAGGATGGTCAACGCGGTGTAATTATTAATACTGCGTCTGTTGCAGCTTTTGACGGTCAAATTGGACAAGCAGCATATAGTGCGTCCAAGGGTGGTGTAGCGGCGATGACATTGCCGATTGCACGTGAGCTTGCGGAAATTGGCGTACGTGTGATGACCATAGCGCCAGGATTAATAGAGACCCCGATGTTTGGATCGTTACCAGAGCAAGCGAGAACGGCACTTGCTGCAATGACACCGTTTCCTAAGCGCCTAGGCAGGCCATCCGAATATGCAATGCTTGTGGAAAGTATTATTCACAATGGCTTGTTAAATGGTGAAGTGATTCGTCTAGACGGAGCTATTCGCATGCAACCGAAATAGGGTCGTTGCAATATTAAGTAGGAGCATTGAAAAGAATAGGACTTATAAAATCATGAAGAGCTAAAATATTGGTTTGTAGCAGCAATCAGCCTTGGACGTTATAAAGTTTATAAACGAAAGGGAGCGATAATATGCATATGATGGACACACCATTATTACTAACGAGTTTTTTGAACCGAGCAGAGCGTTATTTTCATGCAAAGAAAATTTATTCTCGTACAAGCCCTACAACGATACATGAGTTTACTTACAAAGAATATGTAAAACGTACTCGTAAATTAGCGGATGCCCTCACGAAACTTGGGATGGCACGTGGCATGAAAATTGGTACTTTTGCTTGGAATCATCATCGCCATTTAGAGGCTTATTTTGCCGTACCATGTGCTGGTGCCGTTTTGCATATGATTAATATTCGATTGACACCTGAGCATATCGCATATGTCATTAATCATGCAGAGGATGAAATCTTGCTGATTGATGATAATTTAGTTCCACTGCTTGCGCCGATAGCCTCTCAACTTACAACAGTGAAGCATTTTATTGTGATGGGGGATAATGTCGCGTTAGATAGTGTGCCATTACCGAACGCGCGCTCTTATGAGGAATTACTAGCGGAAGCAAGTGATGAATATTCTTTTCCAGAGAATTTAGATGAAAATGCACCTGCTGGCATGTGCTATACAAGTGCAACAACAGGCATGCCAAAAGGTGTAGTCTATACACATCGGAGCATCGTGCTCCATAGTATGACGGCAGGACTCTCTGATAGCATTGGTATCTGTGAAAACGATGTCGTGCTGCCTGTTGTACCAATGTTTCATGCGAATGCATGGGGCTTGCCATTCGCCAGTGTCCTGTTCGGATCGACTCAAGTATTACCAGGACCTATGTTTACACCACAGCTTTTACTCGATTTGTTTGAACAGTATAAAGTGACTTTAACAGCAGGTGTGCCGACAATTTGGCTAGGAGTGTTGCAGGAGCAACGTACTAATCCACGTGATTTATCATCGTTGCGCTCAATTGTATGTGGTGGTTCAGCTTCTCCAATGGGACTTGTTCGG
Source organism: Lysinibacillus sphaericus OT4b.31 (assembly GCF_000392615.1). Taxonomy (GTDB): domain Bacteria; phylum Bacillota; class Bacilli; order Bacillales_A; family Planococcaceae; genus Lysinibacillus; species Lysinibacillus sphaericus_B. The sequence continues at coordinate 1,979,693 of NZ_KB933398.1, forward strand.
GGTTTTGAGGAGGAGCATGGCATTCCGTACTATACAGGCTATGGTATGACGGAGACATCGCCGCTCGTGAGCTTATCGACATATCTATCGCATATGCAAGACTATTCATCGGACGAAAAAATGCATGTGCGAGTGACTCAAGGAATTACAGTGCCTTTTATTGAAACGCGCATTGTCAACGAACATGGTGAGGTACCTTGGGATGGCAAAACGATGGGGGAAATTACGATAAGAGGCCCGTGGATTGCAGCGGAATATTATAAGGATGAGCGCTCGCAAGAAGCCTTTAAGGACGGCTGGCTTTATACGGGTGATATTGCGGTAATGACACCAGATGGCTATATAAAAATTACTGATCGCACGAAGGATTTAATAAAGAGTGGTGGCGAATGGATTTCATCTGTTGAGCTTGAAAATGCATTGATGTCACATGCCAAGGTATTTGAAGCGGCGGTTATTGCTATTCCGCATGAAAAATGGCTCGAACGACCGTTAGCATGCGTTGTACCGAAACCTGAATTCAAAGATACTATTACAAAAGAGGAACTGCTTGATAGCTTACGTAATCAATTCCATAAAACGTGGATTCCTGATGATGTTGTCTTTTTAGACGAGGTACCAAAAACGTCAGTTGGTAAATTCATGAAGGCCAAGCTTCGGGAGGACTTAAAAGATTTTCGAGTAGAAGTTTAAGTGATTCCGTAGAAGTTTTTCACCATCCAGATGGTCAATGCCTAGTTCACTCGATTTTTTTGCAATACCGCAAAAGTAAGAATAGTATGCGAGGAGTATTCCTTGTGTACTATTTTTTTATATAAGATAAAAATCTGCCTAGACTCCTGCGCAACGTATGTTTGTCGAAAGTAAAACGCCAGTAACAGTAATACAAGAGCACGAGACCTAGCAATGAGCCCCAAGTGAAACAAAGGCTATTCACATCACGTCCAGTGACAATGTATCTAGGCGAAAGCGATGAGTCAGCGGCGCAAAGCCCTCGTGTCCAACAGCCTGTTTCTGACGCTTCGCTTTCGCACATAAAATACTTGTTGCCCTGATGTGGTCGTGCCTTGCCGGTGGAAAGTAGAGTGGAATGTTACCATTCAGGAGGGCGACATATACGGGTTAAAGATAGTCTCTTTTATTAGAGACACGAAAAACGAAACTATTTAAGCATTTTGTCGTATAATTTAATAAAAGATGGAAGGAAGTGGATTCATGAGTATTGCAATGGTAGCCATTGTAGGCGGGGTATTGGTTGCTTTAGCAGGGATATTTACCGATGCACGTACAAGAGGACAAAAAATTAAATTGAAGACAATTGAAAAAGAAGTAGAATTAGAAAAACTAAGATTGGAATCGTATACACAAGAAACTGAAAAAATGAGACTAGAATTAGAACATTCGAAAGTGTTACTATTAGAGGCAAAGCAAAATTTAACGAAGGAACCTTGATTCGGCGTGAAAGACACTATTTCGGTAATGGCCATTTTCCGCTATAATGGTAGTACGACGCTAGAGGGGAAGATGACCGTATGTCTGATTATGAACTATTTGTAGAAGGTATAAAGCGCAAGACAGGAATTGATTTAGCGTTATACAAAGAAGCACAAATGAAAAGACGTTTAACCTCTCTCTATGAGAAAAAGGGGTATCGTAATTTCGTTGATTTTCTTAAGGCACTAGAGCAAGACCGTGATTTAATGAACGAATTTTTAGACCGTATGACGATTAATGTGTCGGAGTTTTATCGTAATGGTAAGCGTTGGGAAGTATTGCAGAAAAAAATATTCCCAAAGCTACTGCAAACAAATAAGCGTTTGAAAATCTGGAGTGCTGCATGTTCGACTGGAGAGGAACCTTATTCATTGGCTATGGTATTGTCTCAGTTAGTCCCGTTATCTCAAATACAAATAACTGCCACTGACTTAGACGAGAACGTCATTCAAAAAGCCAAACTTGGGGTATATCCAGAGCGCTCTTTAGCAGAAGTGCCGAAAGACATTCAAGCAAAGTATTTTGAACAAGAGGGAAACTTCTATCGAGTCAAGGATGACATTAAACGTTGCGTAACATTTAAAAAACATAATTTACTAAAAGATAATTACGATTCGAATTATGATTTAATTGTTTGCCGCAATGTGATGATTTACTTTACAGAAGAAGCGAAAGATCAAATTTACACGAATTTTAGTAAAGCATTGCGTAAGGATGGCATCTTATTCGTTGGATCAACGGAGCAAATTTTTAATCCATCACGGTATGATTTTGAAGTAGAGGATACATTCTTCTATCGAAAAAAATAGTAAATAATATGAAGCACATTCGTACAATGGACAAGATGAATGTCATGTACATAAATATTGCCAAGCATTAGACATAGATGATCGTACACTTTTCGCTTGTCATAAGCAAAAAGCGTACGATTTTTATTAATCACTACAAAACAATCTTTTTTTATACAAATCGTTCAGAATATTCTCATTTAATATGGTGGTATCATATATTTTAAAGGTGTACATATTGCTAGTGTGAGACAAAATTTGAATGTCATTACACTGAGTCTTAATTGATTGGTTAGACATTTGTAAAAGGACTGTTTTTTTAGAGAATATATGTTATAGTGAAAAATACATACTTTAGCGAGTTGAAGGGAGAAAGCGTTTATGCGTTATTTAACAGCAGGAGAATCACACGGACCCCAATTAACAACCATTATTGAGGGCTTACCGTCACTCTTACCAATTACAGCAGAAAAAATTAATCACGATTTAAAACGTCGCCAAGGAGGTCATGGCCGCGGTCGCCGTATGCAAATCGAAACAGATACAGTAGAAATTGTAGGTGGCGTTCGTCATGGGCAAACACTTGGTTCTCCTGTTGCACTGGTTGTTACAAATGATGACTGGAAGCACTGGACGAAAATTATGGGGGCAGAACCGTTAGCAGAGGATATCAATCCGGATGATGTAAAACGTCAAATTTCACGACCACGCCCAGGACATGCCGATCTAGTAGGAGGCATGAAATACGGACATCGTGATTTGCGAAATATTTTAGAGCGATCTTCAGCACGAGAAACAACAGTCCGTGTGGCAGTCGGAGCTGTTGCAAAAGCATTGTTAAATGAACTAGGTATTTCTATCGTGTCTCATGTAACAGAAATTGTTGGCATTAAAGCAGATACATCATTAGTGGAAGGAAAGTCAGTAGATGAAATTCGTGCCATTGTGGAAGCAGATCCATGTTACTGTGTTGACCCAGTTGCGTCTACGCAAATGGTCGAGGCGATTGACGAAGCGAAAAAGGCAGGCGATTCTATCGGTGGTGTTGTTGAAGTCATCGTAGAAGGTATGCCAGCAGGTGTCGGTTCATATGTTCATTACGACCGTAAACTAGATTCGAAATTAGCTGCGGCTATGCTGTCTATTAATGCTTTTAAAGGTGTTGAGTTTGGGATTGGTTTTGAAATGGCACGTCGTAAAGGTTCGGAAGTTCATGACGAAATCATTTGGTCAGAAGAAGAGGGCTACACGCGTGCTACGAATCGTCTAGGAGGCTTAGAAGGCGGTATGTCTACAGGAATGCCTATCGTTGTGCGGGGTGTCATGAAACCAATACCTACATTATACAAACCATTGCAAAGTGTAGATATCGAAACAAAAGAACCATTTAAAGCAAGTGTAGAACGTTCAGACAGTTGTGCAGTACCAGCAGCATCGGTTGTGGCTGAGCATGTTATTGCCTGGGAAATAGCCAATGCAATTATGGATCAATTCCATGCTGATCAATTGCCACAACTGAAAGCTCAAATCGATGAGCATCGCCGTTACACAAAGGAGTTTTGATATATGCGTGTACCAGTAGCGACAAAATCGCATCAATATGATGTTGTGCTTGGGCATAATTTTTTAACCGAAGCGGTCAAATCATTTGATGACAAGCTGCAACAAGCTGATAAGCTCATTGTTTTTACAGATGAAAACGTGTGGACTGCGCAAGGGGCATATTTCGAGGCGAATTTCCCATATGATTTTGAAGTTTTTGTGCTACCAGGTGGTGAGGCTTGTAAAACCTTCGAACAATATCATGCAGCACAAACTTTCTTACTGGAACAGAAATGTTCACGTAAATCATTTATTTTTGCCTTAGGTGGAGGAGCTGTTGGGGATTTGACAGGCTTTGTTGCTGCGACATATATGCGTGGTGTACCATTTATTCAAATCCCAACGACGATTCTAGCCCATGACTCTGCAGTTGGAGGTAAAACCGCCATTAACCATCCGCTCGGCAAAAACATGATTGGTACCTTTTATCAACCAGAGGGCGTTATTTACGATACAGTTTTTACAGAAACGTTACCTGAGCGTGAGATACGTTCAGGCACAGCAGAGGTCATTAAGCACGCAATGATTTCAAATCCAGCATGGCTACAAGAATTAATGACTGCCGATACAGTTATTCATTTCAATATAAACGATTTAGCCAAGCAGCTAAAGGCTGGTATTGAGGTGAAGGCGAAAATTGTATCAGAAGATGAAACAGAGCAATCCGTGCGTAAATACCTTAATTTAGGTCATACATATGGTCATGCCATTGAGGCTGCTGCAGGTTATGGCAAAGTAGCACATGGTGAAGCCGTGATGATTGGCCTTGTGTACTGCCTGTTATTAAGTGAACGTTATGGAGCGTTAAATCGTGACTTTACCATTTCATTTTTGCATTTTGCGTTGAAAAATGGTTATCCATTTCATGCGGTGAATGACTATTCATTTGAGCATTTAACTGAGTATTTACTAAAAGATAAAAAGGCGGAGTACGGCGTGTTACAATTTGTGCTACTGAAAAAAATTGGGGAGCCGTTTGTGCAGCCAATTGAATTAAGCGAGTGTAAAGAGGTAGATGCCGAACTCCGACAGCTATTAGCGGAGGTGCTTCTATGATTCGTGGACTAAGAGGTGCGATAACAATTGAATCGGATAAACCAGAGCTTGTATGGGATGAGACGGCAAGGTTAGTGCGAGAAGTCGTAGCAGCAAATAATGTTGAGGTAGATGCTATTGCTTCCATCGTAATTTCCACAACGCCAGATATTACATCAGCGTTCCCAGCACGGGCTGTACGATTAATGGAAGGCTGGCAGTATGTGCCGGTGATGTGCATGCATGAAATGGACGTGCCAAATGCTCTGCCATTATGCATCCGTATATTAATACACGCCAATGTAGATGTCGCGCAAAAAGATGTACAACACTTGTATTTAAACGATGCAGTGAAATTAAGACCAGATTTAGCCCAAGCTAAATAATTAGAGGAGATGTTTGAGATGAAATGGAAACAACAATTGGCCGGTATGCAAGCGTATAAGCCAGGTAAACCAATTGAAGAAGTTCAGCGTGAATTCGGCTTACAAGAAGTCGTGAAATTAGCATCAAATGAAAACCCATTTGGTTGCTCACCAAAGGTAACAGCTTATTTACAGGATAACGCAGTTAATCATGCTATCTATCCAGATGGCTATGCACAAAACTTACGTACAACTGTAGCAAATTATCTAGGTGTCAAAGAAACACAGCTTCTTTTTGGAAACGGCTCAGATGATATTATTACGATTCTTACTCGTGCCCTGTTGTATCCAGGTGTGAACACAGTTATGGCTGATCCATCCTTCTCGCAATACTGGCATAATGCTGACATCGAAGGGGCAGAAGTACGAAAAATTCCTTGTATCGAAGGGGCACACGATTTAGATGCTATGGCAGCAGCAATTGATGACAAAACATCAATCTTGTGGGTTTGTAGCCCAAATAACCCAACAGGTGTTGTCATTGCTGACGGTGATTTACGTGCCTTTTTAGCAAAAGTACCAAGCGATGTACTTGTTGTTTTAGATGAAGCGTATATCGAATATGTAACGCATCCGGCTCACAAAAACACACTACCATTAATCGAAGAGTTTCCAAATGTGCTATTAATGCGTACATTTTCAAAAGCCTATGGTCTTGCTTCATTCCGTGTTGGCTATGCAATCGGTCAGTCAGCAGTAATTGCGAAGCTTGACCCAGTACGTGCGCCATTCAATAATACAATTTTAAGCCAAGCTGTAGCGGCGATTGCACTGAGCGATCAAGACTATATTAAAGCTTGTTGTGAAGCAAATGAAAAAGGCAAAAAGCAATACGTTGAATTTTGTGAACAGCATAATTTAACTTACTACCCATCTGATACGAACTTTATTTTCTTTAATACGAATGCTGATAGCGATGTTGTGTTCCAAGAACTGATGAAACGTGGTTTTATTATCCGGAGTGGGAATGCTCTAGGTACACCAGGGTTTATCCGTGTAACAATCGGTACAAAAGCTCAGAACGAAGCATTATTAGGACATCTTGAAGCGGTGTTAAAAGAGCAAGGGGTTTTTGCATGAGTCGCAAAGTACTCGTTATTGGGCTAGGCTTAATTGGAGGCTCGATTGCCCTTGCTCTACAGAAAGCACCAGAAACCCAAATTATAGGCTATGATATGGATGCCAAAACTCGTGAGCATGCAAAGACATTAAAGATAGTGCATGAGGTTGTAACCGATCCGAAAGATGTCGCTGCCGACGTCGATGTCATCATTTTTGGCACGCCCGTCAATGCTACACTTGAGTGGATGGAACAACTCAAATCATGGCCGTTAAAAAATAAAGTAATCGTAACAGATACAGGTAGTACGAAAAAAATGATTATGCAAAAAGCTGGAGAATTACGTGCTCAGGGGATTACGTTTATCGGCGGACACCCAATGGCGGGTTCTCACAAAAGTGGCGTTTTAGCCGCAAAGGCGCATCTTTTCGAAAATGCATATTATATGCTGACGCCACTTGCAGGTGAAGAAATTATTAATATGGCTCAGCTTGAAAGTCTATTAAAATTTACACATGCGAAAGTTGTAAGTGTATCAGCACGTGAACATGATCATATGACAGCTGTTGTAAGTCATTTTCCACATGTCATCGCAGCCTCTCTCGTTCATCAGCTCGGAGAAGAGAATGGAGAGTATCCCATGACACGCTCACTCGCGGCAGGTGGCTTCCGTGATGTGACGCGTATTGCATCGTCTAATCCGATATTGTGGCGTGATATTACACTACAAAATCGTGATGAGCTCATTGCGCAGTTAGAGGGCTGGCAAGCAGAAATGGACCGTGTCAAGGAACTGTTATTAGACGGTAATTCAGACGATATACAAAATTATTTTGCTGTTGCGAAAGACTTGCGTGATGAACTTCCAATTAGTGCAGGTGCTATGTTTACATCCTTTGATTTGTATGTGGATGTTCCTGACTACCCAGGGGTTATTTCTGAGGTGACAGGTATACTGGCTGATGAAGCAATCAGTATTACAAACTTGCGTATCGTGGAATCTCGAGAAGACGTCTTCGGAGTACTTGTCATTAGCTTGCAAAGTGAAAGTGACCGTGAACGTGCTGCAGCTTGTATTCAAAAACGTGCAAACTTTGAAACATATATTTCATAGAAAAAATGCGTTCGCGCTCGTGTCATAGCGCTGAGTGCCTTGATAAAAGAGAAAGCGTCGATGTATCGGCGCTTTCTATCTTCATATGGAGGGAGAAATAGCTATGAGTGAAAAAGTATTACAGTATCATAAACCATCCTTAAAAGGGACATTAACAATTCCAGGTGATAAATCAGTATCACACCGCTCTATCATGTTTGGCTCGATCGCAACTGGAAAAACGACGGTCGATGGCTTTTTACTAGGTGAGGATTGTTTAAGCACAATAGATTGCTTCCGTAAGCTTGGTGTGAAAATTGATGTTGAAGGAACAAATGTAGCAATTGATAGTCCAGGTATTGATGGCTGGCAAGAACCTACAGAGGTATTATACACAGGTAACTCGGGTACAACGACACGCTTAATGCTTGGAATTTTAGCTGGTTCGAATGTCCATACAGTAATGACAGGCGATGCATCTATTGGAAAGCGTCCAATGCGTCGCGTTATTGACCCCTTACGTCAAATGAGTGCGCATATTACAGGAAGAGCGGATGGACAATACACACCATTAGCCATTCAAGGGACACCGTTACAAGCAATCGACTATAAAATGCCCGTTGCAAGTGCGCAAGTAAAATCAGCTGTTTTGCTTGCTGGTTTACGTGCAGTAGGGACAACAATAGTAAGAGAAACAGAAGTATCACGAGACCATACTGAACGAATGCTGCGTCAATTTGGTGCACAGGTTGATGAGGACAACGGGATTATCTCACTAAAAGGAGGACAAACACTTACAGGTACCCATGTTGCTGTTCCTGGTGATATCTCTTCAGCTGCCTTTTTCTTAGTGGCTGGTGCTACTTGTAAGGATAGTCGTATCGTGTTAGAAAATGTGGGCATCAACCCAACTCGAGACGGTATTATAGAGGTTTTACAGAATATGGGCGCATCTATGGCAGTAATACCACATAAAGATGGTCAATCAGAGCCTACTGCAACGATTACAATTGAAACGTCCAAATTGATAGGAACTACAATTGAAGGTGACATCATTCCAAGACTGATTGATGAAATTCCTATACTTGCGTTATTAGCGACTCAGGCACAAGGTAAAACGATTATTAAGGATGCTGAGGAATTAAAAGTAAAGGAAACCGATCGTATTACAGCTGTAGTGGATGAACTGAAAAAATTAGGGGCTACTATTGAAGCCACAGAGGACGGCATGATTATCGAAGGGCCAACGCCTTTACAAGGGGCAAGTTTAAAAACATATGGTGACCACCGCATCGGTATGATGGGTGCTGTTGCAGCATTAATAAGCGATGGTGTCGTGACATTAGATGATGCACAATGTATAGCAGTGTCTTACCCGGCGTTTTTCGAGCATGTTGAAGCTGTGAAACAATAATCAACACGAGGCTCTCCAATACTTTTTGGGGAGTTTTTTCTTGTTTCGGAAGAGAATGTTTTGTAGCATAAAGGTATTAAGGAAAGAATAGGTGAATGACTGTGAACAATGCGATGACTGAAATAATGCAAGCACTTGAGCAAGGGGATTTAACTTTAATAGATCAACTACTTGAATCGTTTTTAACAAAGGAGCTACCAGAAGAAACTTACGCACTTGCGGAAGTATTTATGCAGTATGGATACATGAAGGAAGCAGACCGTGTACTAGAGCATTTACAATTTTTATTCCCAGAAGAGGCACAGTTAAAAATTGATCGTGCAAATGTCTTAATGGAGCTTGCTGATGAGGACGCAGCGTTAGATTTACTATTAGAAGTAGAAGATACGTCCCCAGAATACCCACAGGCATTATTGGTGTTAGCAGATTACTATCAAATGCAAGGGTTATTTGAAGTGGCAGAAAAGCGCATTAATGAAGCGCTAGCTATTTTACCTGATGAGCCACTTTTACAATTTGCTAAAGCAGAGCTAATGTTTGAAACAGGACGTTTTCTAGAGGCCGCACGTCTTTACGAGGAATTGCATGCACTACAAGAAGAATTTGCTGGTGTAAGTCTCGTTGAGCGACTTGCTGAGGTATATCGTGCAGGGGCTGCTTATGAAACAGCATTAGACTATTATTTAGCTGCACTTGAAGATGAAGTGAAGCCCGATATATTATTTGGTGCTGCCTATTCAGCGTTCCAATCGCAAAAATATGAAATGGCCATTAAGCAATTAGAGGAGTTAAAAGAATTAGATCCTGATTATTTCTCAGCGTATTTATTGCTTGCGGAAAGCTATGCCATGTCGGAGGACAATACAAAAGCGTATGCGGCTATTAAAGAAGGCTTAAAGCGTGACGAGTACGATAAATCACTTTTCTTATTTGCTGGTAAAATGGCATTGAAAAATGGTCTGACAGATGAAGCCGAAAATTATTTACGTGAGGCGATTGCATTAGATCCTGAATATATGGAGGCGGTGTTAGCGCTGATCTCTGTTTTGACACAGCAAGAACGGTCTGAGGATGTCGTTGAGTTATTTGAAACGTTGCAACAAAATGATTTTGAATGGTCAACATTGTACCCGTTCGCAGCGGATGCATATGCTAATTTAGAATTGTACGACCGTGCATACGAATTTTATCGTTTGGCATATACTGATTTTAAGGAAGACGCAACATTTTTAGAAAAATATGTTTATTTCTTATTAGAAGAAGGCAAGCGTTCGGAAGCAAAAGAGGTACTTGGTCAATTAATACGCGTTCAACCTGGTGAACCAGAGTGGCAAGAAAAGTTAGAAAGCTTAGAATTTGAGTAAAGGAGGGAGTGGGTATGACTGCTTCTGTATCAGTTGTCGATAAAAAAGCATTTGTTCGATGGTTTTTAAAAAATTATCAATTGAAACGTCGTGAGTGTGTATGGATTTTAAACTACTTATTAAGTAATGATGAGTTGTTAAAGCGAATACGATTTGTCGAAGAAGCGCATTATTGTCCTAGAGCAATGGTGATGTCTACAGTTGACTCAACTGGTGTGCCATTTCGTTTTTACAAAGGCAATGTGATGACAGCAGATGCTGAGAAATCTTTCCATGATTTACGCTTACATGAACACGAAGATATGTATATACAATTGAATTTTCCAAATATACCTCCGAGTGCACAATACTTAGCAGTTCTTGAAGAAAACCCTTATATGCCAGAAACACTGATTGTCAGTGAAAAAGATCGTTTACTGGCAGAAGAGCTGCTTTCGAACAGCTTACTCGTATTCCAAGAAGAAAAATTACTCGCACAGATTGATGAAGCCCTGGACCAGGGAGATGAAGAACGCTTTTATGAATTGTCAAATTTGTTACAGGTTTTAAAAGAAACAGCTAATCTGCGCTAAACATTTGCCTCATAGGTAAAAATTGAATGTCCTTTATCCACTTCTATATGGTAACATGACAAGTGAATGATTGTTTTCACTTTTTATTGGTTATCCTATTTATGGAGTGGAGAAGGGCATTTTTTATTTCGATTTACCACAGGCACACATATCTCAACAGATGGCGAGCAGAGAGCGGTAGTAGCTCGGTAGTAGCTCTTTCTTAGGGAGCGTGTAAACGTTGATAAAGCCTCTGGTGAATTTTCACTGTAGCTCACTGACCTCCGTTGGTAAAAATGCCACGTCCTGTGGCTTTAATGAAATGACCGACATCCAGTCGGGGCCCTCACGCAAGTCTACACACAATTAAAATCCGGACGCACTTATGTCAGGGGCTAAGTAAATTAGCAATATGAGGAGGGTTATTAAGATGTATTTTAATGCAAACGATGTGACATCGTTTATGGCACAGAAGGAATTTATCGACACAGCGATTGTACCACTCGTAGCCATCGATTTAACGAATGAAAAAATGAAGCAGAGTGGTGCGGAAGCGGATTTTTTGTTATCGCTCACGGCTTTTATCGAGCAGCAATTTAAAGGCCGTTTGCTTGTCATGCCACCATTTTCTTATAGTACTACGTTGAAAAACGAAGAAATGCCAGTGCAATTAGAGGCACAATTACATAATGCTGGCTTTAAGCATGTGTTCTTCATTACTTGTGACCATTTTTGGACAAATATTGGAGATGTTGTAAATGTCATTTGGTTACCAGCCATTCCGCTAGAATCGATGGATAAAGGCGTGAAAAACTCCATTCTCGAAGATCAATTACGACAAGTAATTCCGTTGTTTTCGACTAAATGGGCACAGATTTAACAATTTGTTTCAATAAATGTTCACATTCTACAGCTTTCCACAGAATGCTATATTGACCAAGCTATGGACTTGATATATCATAGATATGTCCTAGTATTACTATTTGTAAAAGTATGTCCGTTGGACTGACCTTTAAAGTTAGAGGGGGGAAAAGGATGAGTAACAATCGAGTTTCACGTCGTCAATTTCTAAGTTATACACTTACTGGTGTAGGCGGATTTATGGCGGCAGGTATGCTGATGCCGATGGTTCGTTTTGCGTTAGACCCAGTGCTACAAAAACACGCTGGTGGGGATTTCGTCTTAACAGAACAAAAAATCGCTGACATCACTGAAGAGCCTATTAAAGTTGACTTCACATTTGAACAAGTTGACGCATGGTACAAATCTGATGTTACAAACGCTGCATGGGTTTATAAAAGCGGTGATGAAATAATCGCTTTATCACCAGTTTGTAAGCATTTAGGTTGTACAGTAAACTGGGCGGGCGATACAGCACACCCAGATCAATTCTTCTGTCCTTGTCACGCTGGGCGTTACGAGAAAAACGGAAAGAACATTGCAGGTACACCACCTCTAGGTCCGTTGGATGAATTTGAAGTACAAGAAAAAGATGGTTATTTAATGATTGGTCCATCAAGAGCAAATACTCTAGTTTAATTTGTAAGGGGGTACGAATTCAGTGCTAAACAAAATTTATGATTGGGTCGATGAACGATTAGATATTACACCGATTTGGCGTGATATTGCCGACCACGAAGTGCCAGAGCACGTTAACCCTGCACACCATTTTTCAGCATTCGTTTACTGCTTTGGTGGATTAACATTCTTCATCACAGTAATTCAAATTCTTTCTGGTATGTTCTTAACAATGTATTATGTACCAGATATCGAAAATGCTTGGAAATCAGTTTACTATCTACAAAACGAAGTAGCATTCGGTGAAATCGTACGCGGTATGCACCACTGGGGAGCTTCATTAGTTATCGTAATGATGTTCTTACATACACTTCGTGTATTCTTCACGGGTTCATATAAGAAACCTCGTGAGTTAAACTGGATGGTTGGTGTAGGTATTTTTGGTGTAATGATTGGTCTTGGTTTCACAGGCTATTTATTACCATGGGATATGAAAGCATTATTCGCTACTAAAGTAGGTATCGAAATTGCCGCATCTGTACCGTTTATCGGTCAAATGATTAAAGTATTGTTAGCGGGTGACGCAACGATTATCGGTGCACAAACGTTAACACGATTCTTTGCGATTCATGTATTCTTCTTACCTGCAGTATTGTTTGGGTTACTTGCAGCACACTTTATCATGATTCGTCGTCAAGGAATTTCTGGACCGTTGTGATTTACACTTGACGGTTCGATGACTTTTTAAAGGAGGGGACACTATGCATCGCGGAAAAGGAATGAAATTTGTCGGCGATTCTCGTATTAAAGCGAATCACAGAATGCCGAACGTTCCAAAAGATTATTCCGAATACCCAGGTAAAACAGAAGCTTTCTGGCCAAACTTCTTGCTTAAAGAGTGGATGGTCGGTGCTGTTTTCTTAATTGGTTATTTATTGTTAACTGTCGCTCACCCGTCTCCACTTGAGGGACAGGCTGACCCGACAAATACAGCTTATATTCCATTACCGGACTGGTACTTCTTATTCGTGTACCAATTATTAAAATACACATATGCTTCTGGTCCATACAATGTAATCGGAGCAATTGTAATGCCGGGTATTGCGTTCATGGCGCTTTTATTAATGCCGTTCTTAGATACGACACCAGAACGTCGTCCATCTAAACGTCCATTACCAACAGCGTTCATGTTATTAACACTAGCTTCAATGTTCTATTTAACTTGGGAATCAGTTGTAAACCATGACTGGGAAGCATCTAAGAAACAAGGCGAAATTAAAGAAGAAGTTGAAGTTGTTATTGATGAAACACTACCAGGTTTTGCAATCTGGAATGGTGATTCTGGTGAGCAGGCTAAGTCTTGTATTGGCTGTCATGCTGCTGATTTAAGTGGCGGTCCAGCTGCACCATCATTATTAGGTAATACGTTAACAGCTGAAGAGATTGAAGATATCATGAAAAATGGTCGTGGCGGTATGCCAGGTGGCCAATTCCATGGTACTGATGAAGAAGCTAAACAATTAGCTGAATTTATCGCAAGCTTAAAGCCTGTAGAATAACATTAGTTTGAAAGAGTCAGGAAACTGGCTCTTTTTTTCTAGCTTTTTAGCTATTTTTAACGGTGAGAATGGAGTCAAATGGAAACGCGTATCTAAAACCGGAGTTAGTATAGAAAAACCGTATATTCGCATCGACAAACAATTATTTTTTGTCAACAAAGAGGCGTTTACGAGCACCACACGTCAATTCATACATAATATTAAAGAAAAAAAGACATCTTAGTAAAGACGGATAGTAAAGGAGTTTTATTTATGCAAATGACACGTGCAAACATCTGGTATCTCCTTACGCATAAATCATTTTTAATAGTATTACTTATCGTGAATCTATTAGGAACGATCTACGGCTATTATTGGTATGGCTGGCAACTTGCCATCACGGAGCCTATTTTTTATATTTTCGTACCGGACAGTCCGACTGCCAGTTTGTTTTTTTGCTTTGTATTAACGGCATGGATTGTAGGTAAAAGTTGGCCCCTTATGGAAGTATTAGCGCTTGTAACATTGGTGAAATACGGCTTATGGGCGGATGTCATGAACATTTGGACGTTGGTTGAAACAGGTTCTATTGGTTGGCAGGGCTGGATGCTTGTCGGTTCGCATTTTGCGATGGCTGTGCAAGCAGTGCTTTACATTGGGAAGTATGTATTTACATACTGGCATGTTGCCGTAGCAGCTGTATGGACTTTGCATAATGATGTGATCGATTATGTGTTTGGGCAAATGCCCATGTATCGAGATTTAGCAAGTTATACAAACTATATTGGTTATTTTACATTTTGGTTGTCAATTGCCTGTATCCTTCTTGCTATTTTCTCAATGAGGTGGCGCAAATATTTGCCGAATTAGGTAAAAGTCTATAGAATTATAGTATCGAGTTAGAAAGGGGTTAAAAAAATTGTCAATAGGTATGTATATTGTTTATTTTGCGATAATATTGATACTGCCACTGTACGCACAGATGAAAGTAAAGGGCACGTATAAAAAATTCGCAAAGGAACGTACAATGAAGGGACAAACGGGTGCTGAGGTAGCGCGTGCGATTTTAGATGCGAACGGCTTATATGATGTGCGAGTTGTTCCGACGCAAGGTGTGTTATCTGATCACTATAATCCGGCAACCAAAACAGTTGCATTATCGGAAAGTAACTTTCATGAAGCGAGTGTTGCTGGTGCTGCAGTAGCTGCCCACGAGGTAGGTCATGCTATCCAACATAAAGAAGCTTATTCAATGCTTACATTACGTAGTAAGCTTGTGCCAGTGGCGAATATTTCCTCAAATGCTTCTTGGATTTTCGTTATGATTGGTATTTTTGCAAGTAGTTCGAATATGTTGCTTTTAGGGATTGTTTTATTAGGAGCTGGTGTAGTATTCCAATTAGTGACGTTACCAGTAGAGTTTGATGCATCGAAGCGAGCGCTAGTGCAAATGAATTCGCTAGGAATCATTACAAATGAAGAAGAACGCCCAGCACGTAAAGTGTTAAATGCCGCAGCATTAACATATGTTGCCGCAGCAGCAGTAGCTGTATTAGAATTATTACGTTTGATTTTAATCTTTACTGGTATGCGAAGCGACGACTAATAAAAAAACTTGTTATAGTGGTAATGCCATTATAGCGAGTTTTTTTCTTTCAAGCTTGCAGTAAGAGATGTGAAAACTTCAGCTTGCGAAGTAATCGTACCCAATAGATTCTAACGCCAATAAGACGAAAAAAATACCCGCTGAAATTAAGCGGGTATACCTCAAGATGAAAGAGTAGAACGAATTAACAAGGTGGTCGAATTACTGACCGTAAAAGCCTGATTGGTTCAACTAACAATCCATGGGGAAGAAGAACTCCCCACGGAATGAAGTTTCTCTTTATCCCGCAATAACGGTCAGTAAGCCGGTAAACTGACCGTAAAAGCCCGATTGGTTCAACTAACAATCCGTGGGGAAGAAGAACTCCCCACGGATTGAAGTTTCTCTTTATTGGATTGGTTGTTTTTGGTCGTCGAGTGTGAAGCCTTCTCCTGCAACATCTCGCACTTCCGAAATAGAAACGAAGGCGTGAGGATCTATTTCGTGAATAATAGATTTTAAGCGTACTACCTCATTGCGCCCGACAACACAATATAGCACGTCTTTTGGTTGCTTTGTAAAGTGACCATGGCCTTCTAAGATCGTCACACCACGTTCCATACGTAGTGCAATTAAATCTGCAATAGCACTAGACTTCTCAGAAATAATTAATGCTCCGCGCGCCGCATATGCCCCGTCCTGTACAAAATCGATGACACGTGCACCGACAAATACTGCGACCAGTGTATACATCATGGAGCGTGCATCTAAAAATGTTAGCCATGACAGTAAAATCACGATAGCATCAAACATAAACATTGTTTTTCCCATACTCCAACCAAAATATTTATGAGCGAGTCGTGCTAAAATATCTACACCGCCAGTTGTACCGCCAAAGCGGAACACTATTCCGAGACCGAGTCCAACAAAGACCCCGGCAAAAAGAGCTACGAGGAATAAATCATCCTCTAAGTGAATTGTGTACTGGTATTTTTGAAAAATTTTTAGGAAAACAGATACAGAAATTGTGCCGATGATGGTATAAATAAATGCTTTTTTTCCGAGTAGACGCCAGCCGAGAATAAACATTGGAATATTCAGTAGTAAATTAAGTAATGCAGGATCCCAACCTAATGTAAAATAAAGCACTAGGGTAATCCCGCTAAAACCGCCTTCACCAAGCTGATTTTGCATATTAAAGTGTACAAAGCCAAAGCTAAAAATCGCAGCTCCGAGCATTATTGCGACAATATTGCGTATTTTGATCTGTTTAAGCATAAGACCTCCTGGAGTTCCAAACAAATGAAGTAGTGGATTCTATTATCTGTCATTTTATTGTTTTTGACAACAATGGTGTAAATTTTATACGATGGAGATAGGAGTGTGATAATCGATGACAGAACAAGTTACAATGCAAGCTTTGCAAAAACGCGTGGATGATTATATTGGGCAATTTAAAGAAGGCTATTTCCCACCATTTGAATTACTGGCACGTTTGACTGAGGAGCTTGGTGAATTATCACGTGAAGTTCAGGATGTTTATGGACAGAAGAAAAAAAAGAGTACGGAAGAAGTAAACAGCATTGAAGAAGAATTAGGCGACTTTTTCTTTGTTTTAGTATGCTTTGCTAATGCACAGGGCATTAATCTAGATGAAGCGCTTCTACGTGTCATACATAAATTTGAAACGAGAGATAAAGGTCGCTGGACAAGAAAGGATGATGAATAATGTCGATACGTGTAGCAATTGCAGGACCGAGAGGAAAAATGGGAGCTGAAGCTGTACATACAGTCATGAAACATGACAAAATGGAATTAGTAGCTGTACTAGATTATAAAGAAATAGGGGCAACACTAGCAGATTTAGATATGTTCCCTGCGAGTTATACAGCACCAATATTTACAGATATGGATGACCTAGTAGAAGTGACTGCACCAGACGTATTAGTGGACTTAACAAATCCACATGCGGTATATCAGCATACAAAAGAGGCATTGAATTTAAATGTACGTCCTGTGATCGGTACAACAGGTTTTACAGATGCGCAACTAGAGGAATTATCAGCACTTGCCAAAGAAAAGGAGTTAGGCTGTATTATTGCACCTAACTTTGCGATTGGTGCCATCCTGATGATGAAATTTGCCAAGGAAGCGGCAAAATACTTACCTGATGTGGAAATTATTGAAATGCACCACGATCAAAAACTAGATGCCCCATCTGGTACTGCTGTTAAAACGGCACAAATGATTCAAGAGGTGCGAACACAAAAAGCGCAAGGTCATCCAGAGGAGACGGAAACGATTGATGGCGCTAGAGGTGCTGATGTTGATGGTATGCGCATTCACTCTGTTCGTTTACCTGGCTTAGTAGCACACCAGCAAGTATTATTTGGTGGTGACGGGCAACTACTAACCATTCGTCATGACTCATTAAATCGTAATTCCTTCATGTCAGGCGTCGCATTTTGTATAGAGGAAGTCATGAAAATGGATCAGCTTGTTTATGGTTTGGAAAACATCATCTAAAGATTGGATGGAAAATTTATGAAAATCGCACTAATCGCACACGATCGTAAAAAAGATAATTTAGTACAGTTTGCTATTGCTTACAAAGATATTTTACTTGAGCACACGCTATACGCTACTGGTACAACAGGGCAACGTGTTATTGACGCCACAGGTTTAGAGGTAACACGTTTTCGCTCGGGTCCGCTTGGTGGGGACCAACAAATTGGCGCAATGATTGCCAATAATGATATGGACATGGTGATTTTCTTCCGTGATCCATTAACAGCACAACCACATGAGCCAGATGTTTCTGCACTTATTCGTCTTTGTGATGTTTACCAAGTGCCACTGGCAACAAATATGGGTACCGGGGAAATATTACTAAAAGGCCTGCAAGAAGGTTTTGTGGATTGGAGACTGATTCAAGAAAGACGAGACTAAAAGACGTGATTCAGAAAGGATGATAATCGAATGAGAAAGCTTAAAATCGGCATTACCTGTTATCCAACAGTTGGAGGCTCTGGTGTTATCGCAACAGAATTAGGAAAAATGCTAGCAGAGAGAGGACACGAAATTCATTTCATCACCTCGAGCGTACCATTTCGATTGAATAAAATTTATCCAACCGTCTTTTTCCATGAAGTAGAAGTAAACAATTATTCAGTGTTTCAATATTCACCATATGATATTGCATTAGCGAGTAAAATGGCGGACGTGATTAAAGATGAAGGGCTAGATGTGCTACATGTGCATTATGCAATACCACATGCAGTTTGTGCGGTGCTAGCGCGTGAAATGAGTGGTCAAAATATAGGGATCGTGACAACATTGCATGGTACAGATATTTCGGTACTTGGGCAGGATTCTACACTTTCCCAGGCCATCAGATATGGTATTGATAAGTCAGATGTAGTAACGGCAGTATCAGAGGCATTAAAAGAACAAACTTACGAACTCATTGATACTGCAAAGCCAATTGAAACGATTTATAACTTCGTTGATGAGCGTGAATACCGACAACTAGACTCAGGAAACTTAAAAGAACAGTTTGGTATTCAAGCTGATGAAAAAGTTATCATTCACGTATCCAACTTCCGTAAAATCAAAAACCTTCCGCATATTGTCGATGCCTTTATGAAGATCCGCACTAACATGAAAGCAAAGCTCTTATTAGTAGGGGATGGCCCTGAAAAACATCGTGTCATGGATCAAGTAAAGGAAAGTCCATATGTCAAGGATGTTTTGTTTTTAGGAAAACAAGAAAACTTAGCTGAATTGTATTCTATTAGTGATCTTAAACTACTACTTTCACAGCAAGAGTCATTTGGACTTGTACTACTAGAAGCGATGGCTTGTGGTGTGCCATGTATCGGTTCGGCTGTTGGTGGAATTCCAGAAGTCATTGATCATGGTGTGGACGGTTACTTAGTGGAATTAGGCGATACGGATACAGTTGCACAATATGCCGTCGATTTATTGAATGATGAAGAAAAATTACAAAATTTCCGTGAAGCTGCCATGCGTGCTGTTAATGGAAAATTCCACTCATCCAAGATTGTTGAGCAGTATGAAAAATTGTACGAGAAGGTTGCGGAAAAAAATCATGCAAAACAATAAGGAATGGCAGGCAGCCTTCTCAGTCATTGAACAATTAGAGAAGGCTGGTTTTGAAGCAGTTGTCGTTGGCGGTGCAGTGCGAGATGCACTGCTTGGTCGACCTGTACATGATGTTGACGTAGCGACAAATGCCTTGCCAGAAGAAGTGAAGACTGTTTTTAAACGAACAGTTGATATTGGTATTCAGCACGGCACAGTGCTTGTCATTGTGCCAGCTGCCCCTGTTGAGGTAACGACTTATCGAACCGATGGAGAATATACCGATCACCGTAGACCTGAAGTAGTGCACTTTGTCCGTTCTCTTGAAGAGGATCTACAGCGCCGTGACTTTACGATGAATGCCATTGCCATGCGTCGTGATGGTTCTCTGGTCGATTATTACGGGGGGCAACTTGATATTGAGAAGGGTGTCATCCGGGCAGTAGGTGAAGCGAAGGTACGCTTTGCTGAGGATGCTCTACGAATGTTACGGGCTGTGCGTTTTTCTGCGCAGCTTGGTTTTTCAATCGAAGAAATCACATTACGAGCAATGCAGGAGAAGGTTGCTGATATTGCTTGGATAGCCAAAGAGCGACTAAAGGCAGAACTAGATAAACTTTGGCTTGGAAAAGATGTCTATAATGGCATAAAGAAGCTCCAGGAAAGCGGTTTGGATGACTATTTACATGGGGATTTCCATGCAGAAAATTGGCGTGGCTTTTGCGTACAGGATAAGTTATTTGGGTGGTCTTATTTTGCCTTCATACAAGGTGAAAATTGGCAAGACGTGTTGCGAAGCTATCGTTTATCGAAAAAAGAAATGGCTTTTGTCAAAGCTGTATTAGCGGCTTGTAAGACGTTAACTAGCGGCTGGACAAATATGGACTATTTCACGTACATGGAAGAAGAGCTTGAAGCTGCTCTTTACTTTGCTGAGTTAAGGCAGCTTGATGTTCCGAAGCCACCATACAGTATTCTTGAGGCACAGACAAAGTTGCCTATTCGGGAGCGACAAGATCTGGTAGTAAATGGCATGGATTTATTAAAATGGTCTGGACAAAAGCGCGGACCATGGATAAAAGAGGCTTTGCAGGCAATGCTTGAAGCAGTCGTTAACGGTGAGCTTCAAAATGACCGACAGCAGATAAAAGAATGGATTGAGCATAAATATGTCCATGAAGGGTGAAAAGCCCTTATAATTATTGACAGCAGGTGACCAAAAAGGATGCTTTTATAAAGGCATTGGACGGGTCACTTGCTTTTTTATATTGAGCATTAAGTTGTGCCAATCTCTTATGGGGGAGTCTTCTAGAAAAAAATGTTCGCGAATGCATTTTGATTCCGCGTGAACGGTCAGTAAGACGCTCACCCTATGTGGAAAGATAAGAGAGCAATCAAGCCGATTGATGTACCTAACAATCAGTGAGGAAAGAAAATTGACACTGATTGAAGTTTCACTTGATGACGGTAGGTAGTCAAGTGTTGTAATTTACAGTATGATAAATACAAATAAGTCAACGTTTTCATAGCAATATAAAACTAATAGTACACTATACTAAAGGATTGATTTAGCATGAGTATATCCATGAAAGATGAAATTTTAAAAAGATTATTAGTTGCGAACGGTGAGGCCGTTTCGGGGCAAGAGTTAGCGAATTCACTAGGTGTATCGCGTACAGCTATTTGGAAGCATATGCAGACATTGCAGGAAGAAGGTTACATATTTGAAACAGTAAAGAAAAAGGGATATGTGTTAACTGGAGTGCCCAATAGTTTAAGCCCTACACAAATCGAACTGTTTCTAAATACAAAGCGCTTTGGTCGTGAAATTCACCATTTTGATGTGGTCGATTCTACGCAGACTATTGCCCATAAGCTTGCACAGGAAGGCGCCCCAGATGGCACAATTGTTATCGGAGAAGAACAAACAGCAGGGCGTGGTCGTATGGCAAGGTCGTGGGAATCTGCACATGGTACAGGCATTTGGATGACGATTATTGTGCGACCTGACGTGTCACCACAGCAAGCTTCTTCATTTACGCTAGTTGTGGCTGTTGCAGTGACAATGGCGATTAAAACATTGTATAAAAATGTGGAGCCCGCTATTAAATGGCCAAATGATTTACTCGTTAACGGTAAAAAATGTACCGGTATTTTAACGGAGATGCAAGCAGAAGCGGATCTTGTTCAAGCATTACTTGTGGGAGTCGGTATCAATGCCAACCAAGTAGCAACGGATTTCTCACCAGATATTTCAGACATTGCGACATCGTTACGTTTGGAAGCGGGAGAAGAGATTAACCGCGCCGCCTTGGTTGCAACGATTTTACAATACTTAGAGCAATTCACAGATCTGTTTGTTAACGAAGGATTTACTAGCATTAAAGGGCTATGGGAAGAATTGTCGTGCACCATTGGACAACGAATCGAAGTGACAACGATCCGCGAACGCTTTGAGGGTGTTGCTAGTGGCATTACAGAAGATGGTGTGTTACAGCTAACACTGAACGATGGCACAGTTCGAACAATTTATTCTGGGGATATTAAAATTTTGTCATAGGAAAAGCTGCGAGGACGACTTACTTCTCGCAGCTTTTGTTTTAGGGTTTTAACACGCTTTGCTATCGGCGATAATTCGGTTCTATCGACGATTTACCTGCATCTATCAGCGATAAACTCGTTGCTACCAGCGATTTATCTACTTCTATCAGCGATATTGCCGTTGCTATCAGCGATACATGTCATTCAACCGGCGATTTTCAATGTAGTGATAATGCTAAGTCCCCGTGTGAAAGAGAGACACTCAGCTGGTGATCACCTTTAACTAGCTGTGAAACCTTACTGCTTTGCTCCTGACGATCGACCGTAATATCGCCAAAGTCTGTGTTCAATTCATAGCCTAAGTCACTTTTTTTGTTTTGTAAGTTTAGTGTTGTATCACCAAAGCTAGATGTTATCGTTGTTTGGCCGTTTAAAGTACCGTCAATGTCAATATCACCATGCTCGCTTTCCGCAACGAAGCCGTTACTTGTAAATTGCTCAAGCGTCATATCACCAAAAGATTGGGTAATTTCGGTGTTTATGCCATCGATATGCTTAAATCGGATATCGCCGTAATTACTTATTACATTGAGTTGCTGATAGTGCAGGCCACGAAGCGTTGTATCTCCGAAATTACTGTCGACAACAACTTTATTCAACGCCACCTTCTCAGGGACATAAATTTTAATGGATGGTGTTTGATTAACACTAAAGCCAAAGGATAGACGATTTTTTTTCTTACTTTCAGTTTCAACAGTCAGCGTACCGTTTTTTACACTATAGCTAACGTCTGCATCCTCAATCGCATTGACCTCTAACGCATAACTGTCCCCAGAAACGATTTCGACATCTCCATAGTCAGTGAAAACATCGATGCTGGTGAATGCTTCAAGTGTATAAGAATTATTAACAAGCGACTGTTTAGTTGGCACATGAATGCCAGTGTCATCTTTAATAATCGACCATTTACCACCAGAGAGATAACCGATAACGGCTAGTAAAAGCCCTAAAGTGATCATGGTAACAGCAATGAGTTTATGACGAGAAATCATTTACAAGCCCCCCTTGCGCTTTTTTATGACTTTATGGAATAAACCTGCCAATACTTCAACGCAGACAAGTCCGATTTTCTTTACAAAGCGAGTGATGATAGGGAAGAGCAGGACGCCTGAGCCTGTAACGATTAATCCTATACCCATAAAGAGTAATGCTGTAGGCCAATGTTCGGTAAGTACGAAGAAGCCGGAGATAAGCGCCGCAAGGCCACCAAAAAAGATCCCTAATACTGTTGCTACAATGGCTATAACAAAACTGAATACGACTGCGCCTAATGAAATAATAAGTGCTACAGCAGTAGCTAGAATAGGTAATGAAAGTGGCGCTGATAATATTGCAAGAATAATGAGCCAAATAGTTGTCATATTCTTTTTAGTAGAAGCTGGTGTTACATCGAAATCCTTTAATGCAAAATCAGCCAGTATTTGCGATGCAACCTGAGAAGGGGAGCCGAGCTGTAGAATGACTTGCTGTTCGTTTTCCCCTCCTGCTTCATCAAAATATTCTTCATAATAGGCAAGCGCAGCATCTAACTCTTGCGCAGGAAGGCGACGTAACTTGCCGCGTAGCTTTTTCAAATAGCTTGCTCTATCCATTTAATTCCCCTCCTAAAAGTACACAGTCAACCTTTTGTTTATACAACTGCCATTCCTGTAACAGGTCCAATAATCGTATGCGACCTTGCTCGGTAATTTGATAATAGCGCCTATTTCTGCCTTGATAGGGCTGGTCATAAGTTTTTAAATAGTCCGCTTTTTGTAAGCGACGTAATACGGGGTACAGGGTTGATTCTGATATATCCATCACAGATTGAACTTGCTGTGTTAATGAGTAACCGTATGCATCCTCTTTGTCTACAATCGCTAACACACAGGCGTCGAGTAAAGCAGAACCAAGCTGAAAAGTCATCTTTCCACCTCACATTCATTTACTTATACATGGTTTTATATTATATGTTGTATAGTATGTGGATAGTATATGACGTATAACATGGTTTGTCAAATTATGTGAGAATCTGGATGCTCTTTAACAATGACTTTGGTGTCAATTAAATTGATTTTAGGCATTATAAAAAATAGGTAGGGCAATTGCTAGAAAATTATATTTGAAGAGAGCGAGGGTTATCTGTTATAGTATGTGCTGAAGGGCAGTATCCTTTTGTGAACGGCACCTTCCAACACGTAAGACAAATTTTACAACAAATATCTGCCTTGATCTTTTATAGACAGGGACGGAAGAAAACGATGCGTTCATAGATAGTAATTACGTTTAGACGTAATTAATTAAGGACGAGCACACTACCCTTCTGCCCATTTTTAGGAACAGAAGGGTTTTTCTGTTTTCTTCCTCTAAAAAAGGAGGACTACATGATGAAAACAACATCAGATTTTTGGAAGATGAAAGCAGCCGGTGAAAAAATCGTTATGCTGACAGCGTATGATCACCCAGCTGCAAATTTCGCGGAGCAAGCGGGCGTCGAGATGATTCTAGTAGGAGATTCACTAGGAATGGTCGTGCTAGGCTATGATTCTACGATGCCAGTTACAGTGGCAGATATGGTGCATCATGCAAAAGCTGTACGCCGTGGGGCAAAGAATACGTTTATGGTCGTTGATATGCCGTTTGGCTCGTATCATGGCGATAGTAATGACACATTGAAAACAGCTGTGTCCATGATGCAGGAAACGGGAGCCGATGCATTAAAAGTTGAGGGAGCAGGAGATGTCATACCTGTTATTACGAAACTGACATCCGCTGGTATTCCAGTGGTTGCTCATCTAGGCTTGCTACCACAATCTGCTGGGGTACTTGGGGGCTATAAGGTACAGGGGAAGACAGCTGAGCAAGCAGCAAAGCTTTTGGAAGATGCGAAAAAATGTGAAGCGGCTGGTGCCTGTGCAGTTGTATTAGAGTGTATTCCACATCAGGTGACAGAAATGGTTTCTGAAAGTCTCATTATCCCTACTATAGGTATTGGAGCTGGTGTGGAAGCGGATGGGCAAGTATTAGTGTTCCATGACATGCTGAGCTATGGTTCACACCATGTACCAAAATTTGTGGAACGTTTTGCCGATATGGGCAGTGAGGCAAGTCGAGGAATTGCTGGCTATGTGGATGCTGTGAAGGCGGGCACATTCCCAGCACCGAAGCATTTCTTTACGATGAAAGAAGATGCATTGGATCAGCTTTATGGAGGCGTTAAGTAAATGAAAGTCTTCACTACTATCACAGCGCTCACAGCAGAAATTCAAGCTGCCAAACAAGGACAAAAAACAATCGGTCTTGTGCCAACGATGGGCTATTTACATGAAGGCCATTTAACATTAGCGAAAGCAGCTCGTGAAGAAAATGATCTAGTAGTTATGAGTATTTTCGTGAATCCGACTCAATTTGGTCCAAATGAAGATTTTGAAAGCTATCCTCGTGATTTACCACGAGACATAGCTATGGCAGAGTCTGTAGGCGTGGACATTGTTTTTGCACCGAGTGTTGAAGAAATGTATCCAAATAGCGGGGGGTTGCGCATGTATGCAGGTGAACAGGCGACAATTCTTTGCGGAGCTAGCCGCCCTGGTCATTTCGACGGTGTTTTACAGGTCGTAGCAAAGTTATTTCATTTGGCACAGCCAACTCGTGCTTATTTCGGACAAAAAGATGCCCAGCAAGTGGCAATTATCGCTACAATGGTACGCGACTATAACTTCCCACTTGAGATGCGTGTCGTGCCGATTGTGCGCGAAGAGGATGGTTTAGCAAAATCTTCTCGCAACGTCTATTTAAGTGAGCAAGATCGTCAAGAAGCTCCGGCGATTAACGAAGCATTACTACTGGCACGCGACAACTTTTTAGCAAACAGAGATGCAAATAGTGCCCTAGCAAAAGCGAAATATCACCTTACAGCGCGAATACATGGCAAAATCGATTATATTGAGTTATTAGCGTACCCTGATTTAACCCCCGTCACTGCTGCCACTGAACAAGTACTTTTGGCGGCTGCTGTGTATATCGGTAGCACCCGTTTAATCGATAACTGTATTTTTAATATGAAAGAAGGCTTATAAAATGTTACGAATGATGATGAATAGCAAAATCCACCGTGCGACTGTTACAGAAGCGGATTTGAACTATGTAGGTTCCATTACAATCGATGAAGATATTTTAGATGCAGTAGGTATGCTAGCAAACGAAAAGGTGCATATCGTAAATAATAACAATGGCGCACGCTTCGAAACGTATATTATTGCAGGTGAGCGTGGGTCAGGAGTGATTTGTGTCAATGGGGCAGCTGCACGACTTGTACAACGGGGAGACATCGTGATTATCATTTCTTATGTCTATGTAGATAATACAGAGGCAAAGGATCATAAGCCAACCGTCGCTATTATGGACGAAGGTAATACCATTAAAGAAATGATCGCCTATGAGCCTGAAGCTACGGTGTTGTAATTAAATTCTTTATAAAATGTGTAATATAATAACAAGTTATTTTTAAGCTGAACTAATTTTTGTATTAGTTCAGCTTTTATGTGTGAGATGTTAAATTATATATTCTTCAACTCCCGGTGCAGGTAAGTTGAACAGGAGATGCTATACGATACACATTATTACCAGTAAGGATGGACTTTTTACAATAGGAGTATATATGTGGCAGGAAGAATGCGGATAGGAGTATTGGAGGCCTATAAAAAAAGGAGTGTCTTTGATTGAGACGGAGGAAGGCGCAGAGATATTAGCCATTGAATATTTAAGAGAATATTCTAGTGAAATTATCAATCCTTAATCACTTCACTAACGGGGCCTTACTTGAAGATCATTGAGCTGTTTAGAAAGTTCTTTTTTTATTCAACTAACGGTGCAGCTTAATGAAAGAAGGAATTTGTAAGAATATATTAAATTTTGGTAATAAGTTGTTCGTGTTTTAAAACACTTATATTAGAAGTAAGGGGAGAAGGGGATCCAACCATCTTCATTCATGGTAGTGAAGCTTCGTGGAAAATATGGAACCTCAAATAGAGCAGTTTATAGAACGTATACAATGAACTAGCTATTAATGCTGCTGGCGACGATTTTAATAAATGAGGGGGAATTTTTGAGAAGTGCGCCTTCCTATAATTAGTCTATTGTCACTTTGATTTTTAGAGTATATTAATTGGTAAATAAAAATGGCTTGTGATTATCATAGTAATCAACAAGCCGATTTTTATCTAAATTTTATGAGAAATCATCAATCTTTCACAATACTTTACTTGATGTTAGTTTATTCAATCAATTCACTTTCTTTGAGTAAATCATAGATTATTGTTTCCTTCGTTTTGTGAATACCTAATTTACCTATTTGTTTTAAGATAAATGGAGCATCAATATCTGTTAATTTTTTTCCGTCCAGTAAGCGAGAGGTTGAAGCTAATAAAGTACGAATATCAAAAGCAGATGCAAATACTTCTGGGACGCCTCGATCAATATTTAATAATTGATAAACAGCTTCCATCGCAGTTCTTACTGAATATTCAGTTGTGAATACTGTGTCTCTTTCTGTTTCACTAAAATTCCCAATGAAGGCTAAGTTAACAGATCCGTTAGGGACAACTAAAGGACGATCACCTAATGCTCTAGGCATGAAGTAAGATGTTATAAAAGGCATATAACATGGAATTGTATTACATGAATTCTGGGCTAAATCTGGTATTTCATCTACAGGTACGCCCATATGGTACAACCACTCTTGTGCTATCTCGATTCCACTACATTCAGTGATACTTTTTTTAATAAAATTACCTGGTTTATTAGATAGTAAACCATAGATCCAAACGACTAATTGATCTTTTGGTTGATTTTTAAAATGAGGTTGTCTGTTCAACGTATAGCTTAGCATCCAATTAGAATCTTTAGCAGATACAATACCACCGGTAACTACCTTCCCAGCATATGGATCTCTTTTGCTGATTTTTTCAATATAAGGAGCAACTCGAGCATCCAATGTAGTGAGTGTTGCTGAAACAAACCAACTTTCTTTCGGAAGATTATCACAGAATTTTTCTGGTCTACCAAATTCAGCATCTTGTGAAGCTATATTTTTCCAAAGAGACCAACTACCACCTAAATCGGTTGTTTTAGGGGCTGGTGTATTATTGTCACCATAAGTTGTACTCTCTGTGATACTTCCATTTGTCACAAAAACCAGTTCATTTTCCGTTAGCTCTATATTTTTTTTCTCACCATTCTGTCTCAGCACCAAAGTTTGAGCTACCTTTTTGTCTCCAACTCTATCAATCAAAACATTCTCTACAACAGTATTGTACTGAAAATCAACATTATTCTTTTCTAAATAGTTAATCATAGGAAGTACTAAAGATTCATATTGGTTATACTTTGTGAATTTCAAAGCAGATAAATCAGGTAATCCACCAATATGATGAATAAAACGCACAATGTAACGACGCATTTCCATTGCAGAATGCCATTTTTCAAAAGCAAACATCGTGGACCAATATAGCCAAAAATTCGATGCAAAGAATTCTTCAGAGAAAACATCCGTAATTTTTTTATCCTCTAATTTCTCTTCAGGAGTAAAAAATAATTTAATCATTTCTTCAGATGATTTATCAGATAATGTAAATTTTCCATCATCCTCAAGTCTTTGTCCTCTTTTTTCAATCAATCGACATTTAGAATAATTAGGATCTTCTTTATTTAACCAATAAAATTCATCTAAAACAGAAGCATTTTCTATTTCCAAAGATGGGATTGAACGAAATAAATCCCATAAGCATTCAAAATGATCTTCCATTTCTCGACCACCACGAATAATAAAACCCCTTGTCGGATTTAGAATACCATCCAGACTACCTCCTGAGATATCTAACTCTTCGAGAATATGAATATTCTCTCCTTTCATTTGGCCATCACGAATTAAAAAACATGCGGCTGAAAGTGAGGCTAGCCCCGAACCAATAAGATACGCTGATTTTTCATCAACACCCTCAGGTTTTTTAGGACGTGCGAAAGCTTCATAATTACCATTACTGTAATACATAATACCGCCTCCATAAATTATTATTCTAATATAGAATATCATAAATTTACATGAAAATGGTAAAACGAGAGAAAAATTAACAAATTATTCAAATTTGAAGTTGAACTGTAGATATACTTATCCTTCTCGTTTGACATAACAATTCATTGCATATTTATAAATTATTTATTGATACCTTTTTCATCAAAGGAATTAGGCAATATCTGAAAATTACATTGTTCTTGTAGCGGTTAACCTGTAACAAACTATAGCACGGGGATTCATTGCGTGATTTCCTTCTATAAAATTAACCACAAGGCTTTCCTAAAAGGGTAAAGTATGCAAAGTTTTGAGGGCAGCTTTGCATAATTATTATAGTGAGAAAATAAAAAGGTCATTCAACATCCGAAATTTACAAGCACAATTGCTTTCTCATAGCATGTCAATCCACTTTATTCATATGTGCAAATTTATTCATTTTTCTTGTGCTTACAAAATCTATTTTTTATAAAACTATATCAATTCTATTCAAATTTAGTATTTTCGAATAATTTAAACATCATACCCTCTCTCCTTGGAAATCGCTTGATATAAGGCTTTTGGGCGAGTTGAAGTATATATAAAAGAACAAAATTAATATATTTTAAAAAATAATGTTGACAACTATTTAGGGTGGTATGTAGAATAGGACGAGTGATTATGAGAATCATTATCAAGTAAGGCGAACAACCTTATTTTTTTATTGTCAATTGAGAATGACTCTCATTTTATTAAACATATGTTGTTAGTTAGGATGGTTAACGAATGGAAGCAAGCGCGAAGAGCATGGAACAACAAGAAACGAATATGAAAAAGATTAAGAGCAGACCGCTTATTGCTTCGATTATTTTAATAGCAGGTACGATTTTATTAGCTTTAAGTATGGGAATGTCCATTTCGTTTGGGGCAGCGGATATTAGCTTAAAGACTGTCTGGCAAGCTGTTTTTCAATTCGATGATTCACTTACACATCATAGTGTCATTTGGGAGCTTCGTATTCCAAGAGCAATTGGAGGAGTAGTCGCTGGTGCATTTCTAGCGGTATCCGGAGCAATTATGCAAGGTATGACACGAAATCCTCTTGCCTCACCATCTTTAATGGGGATTACAGATGGTGCGGTATTTGGAATTGCAATTACTTATGCATTTTTCCCTAATTCCCCATACATAATGTTTGTTATTGCTTCATTTATGGGTGCAGCATTTGGTGCAAGTATTGTTTATGGTGTGGGTGCATCCTCACCAGGAGGGCTAACACCCGTGAAGTTAGCGTTAGCTGGAGCAGCAATCAGTGCCTTACTTGGGGCCATCTCATCCAGTATCGCACTTTATTTCAATCTTGCTCAAGAAGTGAGCATGTGGAATGCAGGAGGCGTTTCGGGTGTGAAATGGGTAAGTATTGAGATGTTGCTACCAATTGGACTAGTTTGTCTTGTGATAGCAATTATCATATCGAGATACATTACCATCTTAAGTTTCGGTGAAGAAATTGCGATTGGGCTTGGACAAAATACAACCTTAATTAAATTTATTGGAACCGTACTTGTGCTTGTTTTAACAGGCTCAGCTGTATCTATGGCAGGTTCTGTAGGATTTGTAGGACTTGTTATCCCACATATGACACGTTTTCTCGTTGGATCTGATTATAGATGGGTTATTCCATGTTCAGCGGTATTAGGTGGGTTGTTAATCGAATGTGCAGATATGTTATCTCGCGTTATCAATCCACCATTTGAAACGCCAATTGGTGCAATTACAGCTTTAATTGGAGTTCCATTCTTCCTTTACTTAGCTCGTAAAGAGGGGAGAGGGAAAATATGAAGCAAGGTATCTTAACAAAAAAGAATATGTCAGTAATAGCCATTTTAGTTTGCTTAATTGTGTTTATATTCTTAATTAGCTTAAATACAGGAACGTTTAAAATACCGCCAATAGATGTATTGAAATCGTTAATTGGGTTAGGCGCCGAAGATCAATCTGTCATCTTATTCGAGTTTCGTATGCCTCGAATGGTTATCGCTATTTTAGTTGGTTCAGCGCTAGCAATATCAGGGGCAATCATGCAAGGTTTATCTCGAAATCCACTTGCTGACCCTGGAATTATCGGTATTAATGCTGGTGCTGGATTGACGGTTGTTATTTTCGTCTACTTCTTCTTCGGAAAAGTTGGGACCGGTACGTTAATATCAGTATTCATTCTTCCGTTTTTTGCTTTAGTGGGTGCTTTATTGGCAGCGGTTATTATTTATACACTTGCTTGGAAAAATGGTGTTTCATCAACTCGTTTAATACTTGTTGGAATTGCAGTTGCAGCAGGGTTTGGTGCTGTCAGTTTAATTTTTTCAATGAAAATGACGTCTAATGATTTTCGTTTTGCAACCATTTGGTTAGCAGGGAGTTTATGGGGAACAGATTGGAAATTTGTATTAAGTGCACTTCCATGGATGCTTATATTTTTACCAATTGCATTTCTCAAAGTGCATGTATTAAATGTGATGAATTTAGGAGATGCAGCAGCGGTAGGCCTTGGTGTAAATGTGGAGAAGGAAAGACGTAAATTATTATTTATCGCCGTGTGCTTGGCTGGTGCATCGGTAGCTGTAGCTGGTGGTATTGGATTTATCGGTTTAATGGCACCCCATCTGGCAAGACGCCTTGTTGGGGGAAAACATCAAATCATGTTACCAACAGCAGCATTAATTGGCACTTTGCTATTACTATTTGCAGATTTAATTTCAAGAAGTGTACTAACAACTTCAGAAATACCAGTCGGTTTCGTTATTTCTATTATTGGTGCACCATATTTTATTTATTTACTTATGAGGACAAAATAAAAGGAGTCTTTTTTGATGGTAACTTTAGCAGTTGATTCGGTATCCGTTGGCTATAATGAAGGATTAATTATAGATGGATTATCAGTGGAGATCCCCGAAGGAAAGATTACAACGATTATTGGACCAAATGGTTGTGGGAAATCTACCTTGTTAAAAACAGCGTCTCGTATTTTAAAGGCAAAACGAGGGACTGTTTATCTTGATGGAAAAGCAATTGAGAAACAGTCAACAAAAGAAATTGCAAAGAAAATGGCAATTTTACCCCAGACTGCAGAATTGCCGACTGGTCTTACTGTGTTTGAGCTTATTTCATATGGTCGTTTTCCACACCAAAATGGATTTGGCACGCTGAAAGAAGAAGATTATCGCTATATTCATTGGGCACTTGAAGTGACAGGGATGACAGAGTTTGCAAAGCGTCCAGCAGAAGCTTTATCAGGTGGTCAACGTCAACGAGTATGGATTGCGATGGCACTTGCTCAAGGAACGGACTTACTTGTATTAGACGAGCCGACAACTTACTTAGATATGGCTCACCAGTTAGAAATATTAAAATTATTGAAGAAGTTAAATCAGGAAGAAGGCCGTACAATCGTTATGGTCATTCATGATTTAAATCATGCCTCTCGTTTTTCTGATCATATGGTTGCTTTAAAAGCTGGCAAACTGATTCACCAAGGAACGCCAGACGAAGTAATGACAAGTGAGACACTTCGGAATGTATTTGAAATTGAGGCACTAATTGTTTCATGTCCTGTAAACAGTAAGCCGATCTGTTTAACCTACGATTTAATGATGTTTCATAATTAATCACTGAAAAAAGCATAAGGGGAGGGGCTTCCTCTCTTAAATAGAGAGAGAGGGAGCATTCTAATGGGCGTTGAGCTTCTCATTTTAGCCTGAGATGTTGAACACCCATTAGAATGAAATGGGTCACATACAATTTATCCGGGAGGAACAAAAATATGAAGAAATTTAAACTATCGTTACTAGCAATGGTATTAGTTGTTACATCTATACTATTTGCAGCTTGTTCTTCAGATAAGAAAGAACAAGAAGAAAAAGCAGACGCAAAAGCTGAAGAGCGTACTGTAGTGCATGCTAAAGGGGAAATTAAAATCCCTGCAAATCCAAAGAAAATTGCTGACCTTAGTGGTTCAACAGAAGAATTATTAATCTTTGGAATGAAACCAATCATTACTGCAAATACGTCTCAAGAAGAGATTGATCCACATATTGCAGATAAATTGAAAGATGTTAAACCTGTCGGCTCTGCTTGGGGTGACAAAATTAACATCGAAGCTGTGGCTGCTGCAAAACCAGATTTAATTCTTATAAATAATCGTCAAGAAAAAATCTATGATCAACTATCTAAAATTGCACCTACTGTTATGTTAGAAACTCCATTAGATCAATGGCGTCCTAAGTTTGAGGAATTAGGTAAAATCTTCGATAAAGAAAAAGAAACAGAAGAATGGTTCAAAAATTATGATGACAAAGCAAGTAAGTTACACGATAAAATCGTTGCTAAAACTGGTGATGAGACGTTCATGAAAATGGCTGCATATCCAAATGCATTCCGTGTATACGGTGACTATGGTTACGGTAGCGTAATCTTTAAAGATTTAAAATTACCAGCAGTTCCTGGTACACCAATGGATGAACCATTAGTACAAGTACAAAAAGAAGCTTTAATTGACTACAATCCAGATTACCTATTCGTATTTACAACAGGTGACGGTTCTGAACGCTTAAAAGAATTCCAAGAAGAAACAATTTGGAAAAACATGAACGCTGTTAAGAACAACCGCGTATTTATCATTAATAATGATGCAGTAAATAAAGGATACTTCCCACTTGGAAAAGAAATGATTTTAGACGAAATTGCTGATTTTGTTTTAGAAAAATAATAAAAGCAAGAATCACCTTCGTAATATTGAAGGTGATTCTAACTGTAGACAAACTCAAAAATGGAGTTTGATCTGACCCAAAAAAGTTAGACAAATAATTTAAGCAGCTTCTAAGATCTGAGTCCGATATTGTACTGGACTTAGATCTTTTAATTTTGTCTTCATACGTTTGTGATTATAGTAATGAATATAGGCATCCAATTCTTTTTCAAAGTGCACCATACTTTCAAATTCTTGCAGGTAAAGCAACTCAGACTTTAATAAGCCAAAGAAATTTTCCATGACAGCGTTGTCAAACAATTTCTATTTGATATAAACGAATCCATCCCTGAATCATTTATAAGAAACCTTATATAAATCCTGAAGTTCCAAATAACTATGTTTCCCCTCAAGGTAAAGACGAGCAATGCCCAAATACAATATGCTCTTTGTGCCCATTAATGGATAGAGTGGTTTGGCCATCCGTAATCAATAAGGGAGCCGCACTATCAAGATGTATCGTTGATTTTTGAAATAATGATTTGGCTAAATCTTTTATTTCTGTGCAATGTGCCAGCCAATTAGGATTAGAATCAAGCATTTATTTACTCCTTTAGTTTGTTGTGATAAAAGTATACTACGGAATGTCACAGCAAACGGCATAAAAACGACAAGTTCAAAATGAATAACATTTGTAAAAAAGATTAATTATTTATAATAAAGTTTGATTAAAATCATTTCTCCTTTAGATTTCTTAGAGGTGAGATGATTTTTTTATTGGATATTTATGTTAACATCACTTAAAAGAGGCGTAGTTGTACAAAGGAAACCATAAGAAAAGAGCTTCCATTGAAGGAGAAAATGCGAAGCTCAAATGGTTTTATGGTCTATCTCGAACTGGGAGATAGGCCAATTAGGTGTGTAAAGCAATCGAGATTAGTTATCATTGTAGTAATATTAGGCGGGTGAAGCGATAGTAACAGCCTAATACCAGATAATGTCGCCAAAATAAATCTATTACTAATTTGAAATTATATTTTGGACTTCATTTCTATAAAAATTTATACATAGTGAACAAAAAAACTACTTTTTCACTGGTTTTGAACCGTTCTAATGATTCATTTTACATAGATTAACTATCAGGAGTAATCGAATAGTCTTGAAGTTTGTAGAGTTACGTGAGATTATAAGTGAGCGTAACTGTAAACTAAAACTATAGAAGTTAAAGGCAAACTGTTCTGAAAGGGCAGGACGCAAAGCCTAGGGTCTAAAGTTTAGGGATTAATCAAAAGTCCTGCAATCTAAACAATGATCGCCTGGTTACCAAATTTATGGATTAATACATATATAAATCCTTTGGCTATTCTATATTAAATAGAATAGTTTTTGGAGTGTTTAAAACCACCTGGAATGAATTTGGCGAAAATACGTAGTTGGAAAGGATTAATAGATTCTTGAAGTTAACAAAAAACTGCACCATTGGTCCTCTTTAGTAACATGGAATAGGGGTAGAACCGAAGACGTATTAACGGGGCTATTAACTATTGTAACGCCCCAACAACTAGAAGATTTATGCCGTAAAGAAGTAGCTTGATTAGAAGAGAAAATTCGGTTTCCTTATCTACCCTACCTACATAATTTTTCGGAATGACATCCATGGGGTGTGTTTCCAGTATCCAGCGGAAGCTGTCAAGTGCGGTCTTTCACTTGACTGGTTTCACTGGATACAAGACGCTCCGTAAATGGATGCTGTTCTAAAATGGACTTAACTTTTTTGTGTCTAGGATATTGACGTAGATCCAGTTTGCACCTTTTGTATCATTGGGAATAGAAAAATCAGCAAGTGTGTGACCCTCGCCATGTATGAAATGGACATGATGGGAGCGCAAACTCACGTCGATACCGACTAGCATTTGTGACAAACCAATAACTTCCTAAGTTAGGATTAATCAAGATTGTCTCAGACCTGGGTGCCCAGTCGTATCATCGATGTCTGCATCTTTATTAAAAATCAAAGGGAAGAATACCAAAATGAGCTCTACACTCTCTTCTTCACCAACGTCGCAGCTAGTGGTTAGAACTTCCATAATGAACGATGGGTTAGCAGGCTTATCAAGCAGTACACTATTAAGCGCCAACAAGGAGAGAAGGCTATTTTCTGTGTCAACCTTGTCCGTTTCATTGTCTCATGGGCACGGTCTGAGTGAAATAAAAGATGAAATAAAAAAGGACGAAGTACTAAAATAGAGCATCCTCCATCCTCGTCCAAACTATATGAATTTAGGCAACTCAAATAAACAGGTAGCACCTGTGAGCTTTATTAAGACAGGATAAAAATGGATTTTTGGCTCCCTCGGTAAGTTAAACAGGTAAAACATAAAAAGAGTGAGAGAGCCAAAAGGCGACCATCTCCTATAGGAAATCCAACAGATCCTCCAGTTGTCCAGATCAGTGGAAAGAGTTCTTACTACTAATATACAAGGAGTGTAAAATTTAAATGAATAAGAAAAGGATTTCGTTCAAAGCAAAGTTATTAGTTTTCTCTTTATTACTGTCATTAGTACCGATTGTTTTTATTGGAGTTTTAGTTAATAAAATAGTTAGCGAAAAAACCAAGGATGATTATATCAGTTTCAGCGAGAGAGAAATTAAACAGGTGGACAATGGAATTTCTCTATACTTTGAAACGATTAGGGAAAATGTCAAGTTATTAGCTAATGACCATTCCATCCTAAATGCCGATTCAAGTATTACCTCTTATAAAGATGTAGCGGGAGAAGGCTCAATTGATATGACCCCTTCAGAAAATGGGGATAAGGAGAAA
Source organism: Lysinibacillus sphaericus OT4b.31 (assembly GCF_000392615.1). Classification (GTDB taxonomy): domain Bacteria; phylum Bacillota; class Bacilli; order Bacillales_A; family Planococcaceae; genus Lysinibacillus; species Lysinibacillus sphaericus_B. Next base: position 2,016,460 of record NZ_KB933398.1, read on the forward strand.
GCCATTTTTGATGTGTTTTCTCAATTTAGTAATAGTCATCCTAAAGCCTCTTATGTTTATATAGGTACATCGGATGGAGGTTATGTCCAATATCCCGAGGGGCCAACCCCAGCTGGTTTCGATCCTAGAGACCGTCCTTGGTATACCATGGCTAATGAAAAACCAGGAGAAGTAAAATTAACAAGTGCCTATGAGGCAACGGGTATAGAGGGAATTATAGTAAGTAATGTAGTGTCGATTGAAAAAGATGGAAAACAGACAGGTGTGTTAGGCTTAGATGTAAGTTTGGAAGGCTTAACAGATATTATCAAGGAAATCAGTATAGGTAAAAATGGGTATGTAATTCTCGCGCAAGAAGATGGAACAATCCTTGCACATCCAAAAGATCCTGAATTGAACTTCCAACCAATTTCTAAACTAAACATTCCTTCAATCAAAGATGGCACATTTGAAACTGAACTAGATGGAGAAGACTATGTATTAAACACAATCACTTCAGAAATTGATGGCTGGAAGTATATTGCTGTCATAAAAAAGGACGAAATTTTAAGTACGGCCACTTTCATACGCTCGATGCTTTTCATTATAGGTGGGATTTTTGCTATTCTTGCTGTAGTAGCTTCAATTTTTATGAGTTTACGTATAACGAAGAGAATTAAAAGAATTAGTGATTTGTCTTTAGCGATGTCAAAAGGTGATTTGACTCAACAAGTCACGGTAAAGGTGAATGATGAAATCGGGGATATGGGCGAGAATTTCAATACGATGTCTAACAGTTTAAAAGAAACAATCAAAAAAATTTCGAATGAATCTCAACAATTATCTGCTACATCTGAGGAGCTGGCAGCATCTTCGATCGAGAATCAAAAAGCTTCTAATGAAATATCCGAATCGATCCAACTTGTTGCTACTGGAACAGATGAACAGGATGCCGCTATGAAAAACGCAGTAGGTATTATCAATGAGGTGTTTAAGCATGTGGACGATGTGACAGTGAGCATGGACAATGTGAAAGATTCCATCCATTATTCAACGGAAACTGCTAAACAGGGCGGTGAAGTCGTGGAACAAACGGTAAGTCAGATGAGTGAGATTGATAAAAACGTAAGTTCTTCCGCTGAGAAAATTAGCATGTTAAATGAAAAATCAAATGAAATTAGACAAATAAGCTTAATCATACAGTCCATTTCGGAACAAACGAATTTATTGGCTTTGAATGCTGCAATTGAAGCTGCAAGAGCTGGCGAACATGGAAAGGGATTTGCAGTAGTGGCGGATGAAGTTCGAAAACTCGCAGAGCAATCCAGCAACTCAGCATTGCAGATCAATGAAATTATTCATGATATTGAAAATGGCATTGAAGATTCGATGGGTCTTGTAAATCTAGGGGTAAGCTCGGCAAAAGAAGGAATGAAACTCGTGAATGAAAGCGGGAAAGCATTTGGAGAAATAAAGGACTCCATTATCGCTGGAACAACAAAAATTTCCGAGGTCAGCATAGCAATGGAAAACATGAAGAATCATATAGCTGAAGTGGTAGTTCACATAGAGGCAGTTTCAAAAACGAGTATTGAAGTAAATAATTATTCCCAAAACGTCGCGGCATCCTCCGAAGAAATGAGTGCCTCAATGGAAGAGGTTTCATCGGTTTCTCAAGAGTTAGCTAGAATGTCAGGTGAATTAGAGGAAGCTATCCAGCAATTTAAATTGTAAAAGTATGATTTCTATCAAGCCAATAACCAAAGGAACATGTTGGGTTTAACGGCACATACCTACACAACCTATAATCTTGTTTATAATTTACATTCATATTGTATAAACCATCCCCTGAATGTTTTTATATAATTTTCGGAAGAAAAACTTTTATGTTTAATTGGATTTAGAAATAGGGAGGAAACATCATGTTTAAATTATCAAATCGTGTTATAACCTTGATAGCCCTTATGGTAGTAATGGCCGTGCTTCCATTGGCAAGTGTTTCTGCAGAAGAAACCGAATTTGATCCATTCGAAAAGAGTGTTAGAGAAATTTCGAATGCTTTGGATAACAATCAAATTACTTCTGAGCAGTTGGTTAAGTATTATCTAGAACGTATAAAAGCATATGACAAGCAAGGCCCTACGATTAATTCGTTTACTAACATTAATGAAGAAGCTATAGAGATTGCAAAGCAATTGGACGCAGAGAGACAAAGTAAAGGTACAAGAGGTGTACTACATGGTATTCCAATCGTTGTCAAAGATAATTTTAACGTAAAAGGAATGCCTACAACAGCAGGTTCTGTTGCACTAAAGGAAGCTTACCCTGAAAAAGATGCTTTTACTATTCAGAAACTTAAGGATGCAGGAGCCATTATCATTGGAAAAACAAATATGTCAGAGTTCGCAGCATCATATGGGAGGTTAGGATATAGCTCTTTGGGCGGTTTAACCTTGAACCCTTACAACCTTAAACGTGATGCTTCTGGTTCTAGTAGCGGAACTGCTGCAGCAATCACAGCAAACTTCGGTGTATTTGGATTAGGCACGGATACATCTGGGTCTGTTAGAGGACCATCCTATGTTACGGGTCTAGTCGGGATTAGACCGACGTTAGGTTTAATCAGTCGTGACGGAGTCGTTCCGTCCTCGTTAAATTTCGATACGCCTGGTCCAATGGCTAGATCTGTAGAAGATCTAGCCATTGCATTGAGTTTTATGGCAGGAGTCGATGAAAAGGATGACCAAACATTAGCTGCAAAGGGACATATTGTTGAAGATTATAGTAAGTCTTTAGACAATGCTGCCCTGAAAAATGCAAGAATTGGTGTAGCTGTTGATTTCTTTGGAGATAACGCCGAAGTGGAAACCATTACGAATGAGGCCTTAAAGAAAATGGAAGAAATGGGGACAGAGCTTATCCCGGTATCTTTCTCAGAGACGACACAGTATCTGTGGACGCCCATTATTGGGCCAATTAACGAAGCAAATTTCAAGGTTCAATTGGAGATGTATTTAAAACAGTTCCCAGAAAGTCAGCCAAAAACGCTAGAAGAAATCATCAAAATCAGTGAGTCTCCAGAGGTTTTGAATTCAGCAACGCCAGTAAATCCAGCGGGTTTGGAAGGCCTAAAAACGAATTTGAAACAAGCGGCGTTTAAAGACACACCAGAATACAATCATTTAGTAACACAAGATATACCTAAAGTACGTAATGAAGTGCAATCAATAATGGAAAAGGAAAACTTGGATGCAATTGTTTTTCCAACAATGTCATGTCCTGCATCACCAAGATTCGATAAGGATGACCCGACATATGTATGTGAATCCTATGACACGTATGCCGCGAGTTATGTAGCGACGGCTACAGGATTCCCTGAAATTACTGTTCCTGCCGGTGCTACGAGGGAAGAACTACCTGTTGGGATCTCTTTCTTGGGATTGGCATACAATGAACAATCTCTATTAGATATAGCCTATTCTTTTGAACAAGCAACCAACGCTAGAACGCTACCTAAAACAACGCCTAATTTCAAAATGAATGTAGATGAAAAGCCCAATTTTAAAGATGTAAGTTCATATGTCGATGAAATTAAGTATTTGACAGACAAAGGAATTGTTAAAGGTTATCCAGATGGAACATTTAAACCAAATAATCCAATTACACGTTTACAAGCTATACAATTGATTTTAAAAGAAAAGGGAATTGTCGACTTTTCAGATGTCACCAACCCAGGATTTGTTGATGTATCACCTAGCGATTATGGATATGGGGAGATTGCTAAGGCTGCTGAATTAGGTATCGTCAACGGAAAAGTTAATGCCCAAGGTAAAAGATATTTTGACCCTAACGGAAAATTAATCCGCTCGCAAGGGGCTGCAATCCTAGTGTTAGCCTATGACTTAAAAGGAACTTATCCAACCGATTTTAAGGACGTTCCAAAAGGGAATTGGGCTCATGACTATATTTCTGCGTTGGTAGCGAATAATATTACTAATGGTTATTCCAACGGTGAATTTAAGCCGAATATTAATATATCGCGTCAACATTTTGCCACATTTATGGCCCGATATCTAGATGATCATTTTAAGCCCACGAAGTAAAAGTCGATAGAGAACTTTCTTCAGGAACTATATAGATTACACAAAAATTATAGAAAAGATTTAGGCTTCTTATAAGCAGTCCGAACTTATGAGAAGTCTTTTTTACGTATACCCATTAAACGATGAAAAACTTCGAGCATGTCAATATTTTCAGTACGTCATGGATACTCTTTGTGTACATTCTGTAAGTGCCAAACTCCTCTGACCTTATAGTAGCCACTTGTACTTGAATTTCCTAAAGGTACGCTTAAACTAAAAAATGCATATGGTTCTGGGAAAGATACATTGAGAGTGGCGGTAGGGCCTCCATTTTTTAAGGCACTAAAATCCATTCATCAATTTGACGGCAAAAAAGATGTTAGGGCATGGCTTTTCACAATCGCTAAAAATACATATTTTACTCGATATAATAAACAGCAACGCGAGTTAAATGAGGAAGAGCTGTCAGCGAAAAATGATGTTCAGCTTGTAGATTATTTAGCAAATGAAGAACCGGCACTTATGATTCACCGTTTTTACACGTAATGGATGAGCCTTATTAAAGAGGTTTTTCTCCCTTCGAATATTTGGTGAACTTTCTTTTGAGGCATTTGGTCAGCTATTTGGTAAAAGTGATGGTTGGGCGAGGGTTACGTATTATCGAGCAAAAAAGAAAATAATGGCGTATATGGAGGCGAAACAAGATGAAGGATATTAAATGTGCGGTTAATCAAGACTTGCTGCCGATTGAGAATAAGCCGTCATTATTCAGCCAGTTGAATAAACGATGGAATCGAAAAAATGGCTGCTTATTTCAGGAACGATTTTAACTACTACTGTAATAGGCTTTGCATTATTTTCATTGTTAGCACAAAGCCAATTTCTTACTCAGCAGATTTAAAATTGAAGAAACGGCAGTGGAACGCTTATCTTTAATTATTTTGGAGAAAGTCATGCAGGTTCACATAAGAAACATCCTTTAGAAATTGAAATAGATGGTGAAGTAAAAAATATTAGCTTTATATATTATGTTGAATCAATTGCTAACTCTCCAACTAGAGATAACTTAATAAAATCGGACGGTAAGGTTTTCAAAGCTTCTGATCAATTTGCTTTGCCAGACAGTCAATACACGGACGCTATCTATTATGGAGAATTTGACTTTGACAAAGTAACGAAAGAAAAAAAGCAAACAGGGGAAGCGCTTCTACATCAAATGACGTTGATTTGGGAGAGATAGAGAGGAACTGATTTGTATCAAATATGGCAAGAAAATCAGTAAGAATATGTCACAGTTCGTTTAGTAGGAGATAATCTTTTTAAAGGGATTGCTTTATAATAAATAGCAAAAAGAGAAATTGCGCTGTGCAATTTCTCTTTTTGCTTGAACTGAAATTAATTATAAATCATCCTCGGAAACTTCATTATTATTTCATTGCCATTACCGTTACCATTGCCATTGCCGTTTCCATTGCCATTACCGTTTCCATTGCCATTGCCATTGCCATTGCCATTGCCATTGCCATTGCCATTGCCATTGCCATTGCCATTGCCATTGCCATTGCCATTGCCATTGCCATTGCCATTGCCATTGCCATTGCCATTGCCATTACCGTTTCCGTTTCCGTTTCCGTTTCCATTGCCATTGCCATTGCCATTACCGTTGCCATTACCATTACCGTTTCCATTACCGTTACCATTGCCATTACCGTTGTCATCACCTTGCTTTACAAACACATCAAATGTTAGTGTGTGCTCACCATACGTTACCGTAATCGTCGTATTACCTTGACCTTTTCCTTTTACCACCCCTGCTTTTACAGTAGCTATATTATCATTTGCTACTTGGTAGGTTGCAAGCTTTGTAACATCTTTTTCTGTTGTTTTCCCATCAAAAGTAGTTACTTCAGTAATCTTAACTGTAACTTCCTTACCTATACTAGTTTCAACCTGAGCTTGGTCAATTTCTAGTGTTACTATTGGTATTTCTACAACAGGTGCTTTAACTTTAACATTTACAGCAACTTTATTATCACCAGATGAAATAGTAATGGTAGTCGTGCCCTCACTTACTGCAGTTACTAATCCATTTACTACTGTTGCAATATTTTCATCACCAACAACATAAGTAGCTTTTGAAGTTACGTCTTCCTCTGTTGCATCACCTTCTGCAGGTGTTGACGTTTCTGTTACCGTAAGTTGTGCAGTTTCTCCAGCTGTTAGGTCTAGCTCAGTTGGATTTACAGAAAGTGCTACTACTTCTTTTTCATATATCATTGCTTCACCAACATTCCCGGCAGCGTCTTTAATTATTACTGATACAGCATTAGTTTCTGCTGTTACTGGGAATGTGAAGCTACCGTCTTGATTTAATTCAAAAGCAGCTGGTGCTTGTACTTCACCATTTACCGTCAAAATATAGGAAGCTTTTAATTTATCATTTAAATTGTAATTTAAATCGTATAAATATAACTCTTTATTGTAGTCGATATACTTGTCTGTTATCTGTCCTGTAGCGACACCATCAGCTACTGAACCAGTAATTTCTGGTTTAGTCGTTTTCACGACAATTGGCCCAACATAATCGGAAACTGCTCCTGATGCTGCAAGACCAGTGAAGTCCATTGTATACAGGCCATCTGGAATCTTTGTGGCAGGTTCTGAACCCCATGGTTTATACTGCCCACCAACATTTAGCGTATAAGAGCCTTTTCCTAGCGCAGTACCTGCATGTAGATAACCAATGTAGCCATCTCCGAATTCTCCACCTTCAGGATTCATAATATCCCAAAGCTCGATATAGTTAGTTGTTACATCTCCAGTTAAAGTGAATGAAAGTACAGCTGAGTCTTTCACTCCATCTCCGTTAAAGGATAGGTCTGTTTCTGTAATCTTATAATCTTTAATTTCCGTTACTGCCTCGCCGCCTAAGTCAGCTGCGAATGGTAATGAAATTTCTGTAACTCCACCGCTGATGGAAATATACCCTAGTATTTCAGAGCCGTTTGGTGCCGTAGCTTGTGAAGCAGTTAATGTAATATTTAAAACTTGCTCACCAACTAGATTAAATGTCGGCTGATCTACTGTAACAGTTGCATCACCAAATGTTTTTGTCACATCAATTGATACGTTATAATTGCCGCCGTTCCCTTTAATATCTTTTACTAAAACTTGTTTCGTTACAGAAATATCCTGGTTTTTAAGTGATTGTGGACCGAAAGTAACTGTCCCTTTCAAGTTTTCTGTAACTGCACCAGTTCCATCCAAAATTGCGCTATCAAGTGCATAGGCAAGAATTTCTGGATGAGCTGCTGCATAAGCATTTACACGCCCTGCACCCTGAGAAAACACATCGTATTTTGTTTTATCTAAAACCTGTGCTGTATTAGAAAGCGCCACTTTTACGTCGAACGCGTTCCAACCAGGATTTGCTTGTTTAACTAATGCAACAATACCTGCAATATGCGGTGTTGCCATAGATGTTCCTGTTTTACGACCATAAGCTTCTCCATAATCTGCATCAGGGAAATCTTTTTTATACATTGGAATCGTTGACATAATGTTTGTTCCAGGTGCACTTACATCTGGTTTAATATCAAAGTTTGGTGTAGATGGTCCGCGTGAACTGGAAGAGTTTACATCATCCCCCAGTGTCTTTGTGGAAGAGAATTTACTAAAGCTTACTTTTCCAGTTCCGCCTGCTAATGCAGCGCGCATTGCATTGCCATCCGTTTGGGACATATCAACTGTTGGCAGATAATCAAATGAATCACCAAGGAATGTGCCTGAAATGTTCGGTGCATTCGTTCCGCCAGCAAAGTTATGAATAATTGTTGCGACTGCTCCATTTGCCTTTGCATTCGCAATTTTATCAACGAATGCATTACTGCCACGAGAAATCAATGCAACTTTACCTTCTACATCAATTCCTTCAAAGTCTTTTACTTCGCCGTTTCCAGGAACAGCAACTAGGTCAAATTCTCCTTGAAGCTGTGTTGCTAAATCTTTCCCAAAAGTCGTTCCCATTAATGGGAGCTGTTTTGTTAAGTTGTAGTTGCCAACTGTAACATTCACTTCCCCGTTATACATTGTTTCAGGATTTGTTGTGTTACCAACAGCAATTCCTAAACGAGCGGTTGCAGGAGTACCCATTGTTCCGCGATTTGGACCAGAGTTCCCTGTTGCAATTACTCCGATTGTTCCAGCTATCATTGCATTATTAATAGCAAATGAACCAGCATCCGTTTCAGAGTTAGCTCCCCCGCCAAGTGAAAGGTTGATAACGTCCATTTTTTCTATTACAGCAGTTTCAATTGCTTTAACAATACCAGATGTAGCTCCACTTCCGTATGCCCCAAGAACACGGTAAGCATAAAGGTCTACTTTTGGCGCAATTCCTTTAATACCGAATTCGTTAGCTCCGATTGCTGCAATTGTTCCAGCAACATGTGTACCGTGAGAAGTATAGAACGAGCTTCCTTTTTCATTAAATTCAGGTGTCCCGACTGGACGCTCCGAAGGCAATGTTTCCGATGCATCGTTATCTGCCCGATGCTTCGTGTAAGTCGCTGAATTTGGAATGAAGTTTTTTCCACCTTTATAAATTCCTGCAAACTCAGGGTGATCTGCATCAATACCAGTATCTAATACTGCTACTTTTATTCCTTGTCCTTCAATTCCTTCCTTCCAAAGCTGTTCTATTCCAAGGAAAGAATTACTTGTATTCATTTGAGCTTCTAATTGATCTTCCTTCATAAGTTCCGATGATTTCATCGTATTATCTTCTGATGCGTAAACAATTGCATCAGGTTCGATTAATGTAATTCCTTCTACTGTAAGCAGTTTCGGGAGATCATTTGCTTTCACAGTTGCCGCAAAACCGTTTAAAACAGTATCAAATGTGTATCCTTGAGTCATCTGAACATTTTTAATAGCTAACTCTTTTTTAACTTCTGCTTGTTGTACTTTTACATTGGAACGAACTTCTTTTGCTTGAGCATTAGAGAATTTTTGGCCTTTGACTTGGCTTATTCCTTGCTCTAGTGCAACAGGCTTTTCAGATAAATGAACGATGACTGCAACCTCTTGATTGCCTGATACATTTTGTAAGCTTTCGTGGAGAGTTGGACCATCTTTAGACAAGCTTAGTTGTTCAGCAATAGCCGCCTTTAGTTGAATTATACTTTCGCTTTGACTATCCTGCTTGAATGGTTTCGATTCTTCAGCACTAGCACTCGACAATGGAACCAATAGAGAAAGCACCATAACGAAAACTAGGATACTACTTAAGAACTTCATAAACTTAAAATTTTTCAAATCTCATTTCCTCCTCTTCCTTTAATTGCCACACTTTTCAGATTAGTGTGATATTTCCAATTTATCACAATGGAACTAATTCGAGAATCTAAATATTTAAATGTTCTGAAATATTGATAATTAGTATCAATTTATGAAATATAAATTAAATCTATCTTCCTGGTAATTGAATAAAAAGTAGAACTTTAGAACTGTGAATGACTTACAGTAATTCATTAATTTTTTCAATTAATCCTATCAAGGAAGCAGTTGTAAATACAGTCGGTGGTGTAGTTGCTTATAGAAAATTAGGAGGGCAGTAAAAGGAGGGATTGGAAGGATCGGTTTATATGTGATCTGGGAAATTAAAATAACCGGCGATTATTTTAAAAAAACCGCCAGCTAATAGGTTGTGGTGAATCATATCAAAAGCGAATAGTGTTATTGTTGATAAATGATACAGCTTTCGAATATGCTTATTTTTTTGATGAGAATTAACTACATTATGGTGAACCTAATTAGTTAGAGATTGGTGATTGAGAAATTTATAATAGCTCTAAGTGTAAAAAACTTCTAAATTCTTGTAACGTAATCAACTTCTAGGAGTTATATAAGTGAGGGAGGATTTAACTTTTGAGCAAATAGCAGAGATACTTGGCGAACCGATTGGTACGGTCAAATCTAACGGTAAGAGAGCGTTAGCGAAAATCAAAAAGACACTAAAAGGAATGTACATAGATGAACGAACAAAACCGATTTAAAGAGGCAATTAATGAAATTCCTATTCCTTCTAAAGAATTAAATTAGATGCTATTTTGTCAGACGCTTTTAAAAGGGAGAAAAAGCAAGTGAAATTGGGACAAATGTAACTAAAGGATATCGTGTACTTGAGCGGACAGGGCCTAATCAAATATTAGTGTTAATTAAATAAGATCTAAGTATAGTTTTAACTTTTTTTGAAAAAGATTTTACTTCTTAGAGTCCTCTTACTAAAGTTAATAACATATTAGTTTGCTACAAAAAAACAAAACGGGTTCAGTTCATTAGGTAACAGATTTTATTTTTTAATCTGTCTCCAGAAGGGGAGCATATCACAATTGGAGGTGTAGTTTTTTTAAGACTAGATTAACGAGTGAAATGCATTAGCGATTATTCAAGACTTCATTCAGAGACTATTTCTCAAACAGAATACGCAAAACAGATGGGTCTAACAAAAATCCAATTACAATATTGGCGTTCAGCGTATAAAAATCTTATAAAGGGAAAATAGGCAAATTTCCGCCAATAATATTAATCGTTTATGCTTTAGCTGTCGTAAAAAGACTTTGTTTAGATGTGCATATTTGCATAAAAAATTGGAGTAGGAAGTCATTGTAGCGGCAAATGTTCGATTTATGTATATTGCTTCCTAACAGGGTGATGAAGTCGATGCATTTCGGACATTCTTGTATCCATAGAAAAACCACCCTACGCTGATTTCTTGGTATTCAATCCCCATTTTTCAACGTAAGGTGTTTTTATTTGTGTTATTTTTAGGTCAGTGCAATGCTATATAACGTGATAATTTTTATGCTAGGTTTCCATTATCTTTAAAGTAATTTTTCATTTTTTCTGTATCGAAACGGCCTTCCCATTTCGCCATTACTAATGACGCAAGTGAGTTACCAATTACGTTAACGACTGTACGTCCCATATCAAGGATACGATCGATACCTGCGATGAATGCTAAACCTTCAATTGGAATGCCGACAGTACCTAAAGTTGCTAAAAGTACAACGAAGGATACGCCTGGAACACCTGCAATCCCTTTAGATGTAACCATTAATACAAGCATTAACGTAATTTGTTCACCAATGCTTAGGTGAATGCCGTACATTTGAGCGATAAATAAGGCAGCAATGGCTTGATAAAGTGTTGAACCATCTAAGTTAAAGGAGTAACCAGTTGGAATAACAAAGGATACGATATCCTTTGGAGCACCTAATTTCTCCATCTTTAACATGATTCGAGGTAACACAGCCTCAGAACTTGCTGTTGAGAATGCTAAAATCAGCTCATCTTTTAATACTTTAATTAAGAAGAAGATGCTGACACCTGCGAATTTTGCCACAAGTGCAAGAACGACAAAGATAAAGAATAGCATTGTTGCATAAACAAGTATAGCAAGTTTAGCAAGTGGTATTAGAGAAGCGAATCCATATTTGGAAACGGTTACACCAATTAAACCAAATACCCCAATTGGAGCGAATTTCATCACGAGGTTCGTTACCCAGAACATAGCATCAGCTACACCTTGGAAGAAGCCTAAAACTGGCTTACCTCGGTCCCCGATGGCAGCAACACCCAGACCAAAGATAACGGAGAAGAAGATAATCGCAAGCATATCACCTTCAGCCATAGATTGGATAATATTTGTTGGTACAATACCTACAATAATATCGAAAGGTCCTTCATGTTGTACTTCCTCAGTTGTCGAAACGTATTTCGAGATATCTCCTTGAGAAAGCTCGTTCATATTGAGGCCAGCGCCTGGTTGGAAAAGATTCGCGGAAAGTAATCCGACAACAATTGCTACCGTTGTAATAACTTCAAAATAAATAAGTGATTTCCCACCTAATCGTCCAAGCTGCTTCATATCTCCAGTTCCAGCAACACCTACGATTAAAGTCGAAATAATAATCGGTACAACAATCATCTTAATTAGATGAAGAAAAACATCCCCTAATGGTTGTAAATATGTTTCAATTTTAGGGTTTCCGTAAAAGATACCGCCAACAATAATACCTAAAATCAAACCGACTAAAATTTGCGTGGCTAAACTGATTTTAAATTTCTTCCTCAAAACCTCGTACCTCCAAATATTAAATTTTTAAGACATGTCTTACTTGTATAATACGGAGGACTTACGAAATCCGACAAAATCCGATAAAAAATTAATTCATTTTTGAGAAATATCTGAATATATGACTTCAAAAAAATTTGTAATAGTAACCCTTGCTTGACGATTTTCGTAAGTATCGAGATGACATCATCTTCGAATTTAGAGTTTGTAACGTTCATTATTTATATTACAGATTGATTAAAAATCATCTCATTGCTATAGATTTCATAGAGGTGACATGATTTTTCTTGGTGCTCTATATGTGATTAGGGGAGGAGAAAATTTTGGTCGGGATAGATAAAGAAGGAAAGGACAAAGAGTCTTTTCATCTTTTTTATACTTTAGAACAATGTGTGCTTTATGGTATAATTACAAATATTTACTAATTCGGATAGGGGAAGTTATGAGAATTTATAAATTAGCTTGTTTCTGTATTTTTATTGTGCTCTTATCAGGGTGTAATACATTTTCATCTAAAACAGAAGAATCATCTTCAAAAGTAGCGTCACAAGTTGAAAAAAACGAACCTGTTTTCTTTGACACTACTCCTAAGGAGAAAGACGAAGAACCAAAGGGAGGTTTTCACCCTATTGAGATTGATGCAGAAATAGCATCTCCTATAGGTGAAAGTAAATCATATTTTACTTATGCTGGTAGTGTTCCATTTAAAATATCCTTATTAAATACTGGTACTGAAAGCTTTTTTTACAAAATTCAAAATGTAGATAGAGAAATAAATGTCGCAAATGGTATTTTAAAAAGTAAAGAAAGTTTTGAACAGGTATTTGACGGATTACCTGAAGGAGCTTATGTCATATATTCCGTTGTAGAAGAGGAAGAGCCTCCTACAGATATAAAACTAAAGGTAAAAGTAGAGTTAATTCACTAAAAAACTAGATAAGTGTTTTTAATATTCGTATCTATAACAACGTGAATATTATCTTCTTACTAAGACAGTGTTTTGCTGTCTTTTTTCGTCGAATAATTTTCTAGTTGGAAATCATCATCATCGAAGCTGTTCACAAATAATAAGTTTGTTTAAAGAGATGGAGTGAAATTGAATTTTCATTCCATCTTTCGTTTTTTAAAATAATATGACAATTATATTTCTAAACGATGGGCTAGATGCTTCGTTATATGCAATGCAATAAATTACTCTTTCTCCATTTCGATCTGGGAATAATGGGGAACTTTTACAAAAACCTCAGGATTTTTTTCTGTTTTAAAAAATGCCTCTTGCTTCATTCTAACAATAAAACAGATTGAAACTCTTAATAGAGGATAAAAGAATAAAAGTATTGAACAGCTTCAACAGGAAGAATTGAAGTAGCCCAGTTTTTCATGAAAACCGCTCAACCTTTCTGACTAAACGCTTAAATCACTCAAAAGAAGCGAATGAAAAACGACAGAAGCATGACCTGATACATAGTTTTATGATAAAATTCATCTATCAAATGTGAACTGTGAGTTGAGATGTATGATGGAAAGTCAAAAGTATGCAATTGTAGATTTGGAGACAACTGGTCATTCGCCTGCAAATGGTGACCGGATGATTCAAATTGCCATTGTTATTATGAAGGATTGGGAAATTGAGCGTACGTATACGAAGTTTATACATCCAGGTAAAGCCATTCCATCCTTCATTCAAGATTTAACGCAAATTACGGATGAGGATGTAAAGGATGCCTTACCGTTTGAAGCGCATGCCGACTACATATATGAACTAATTACCGATTGTGTGTTTGTCGCGCATAATACGGATTTTGACTTATCCTTTTTACAAGCAGAGTTTAAGCGAGCGGGTTTACCAAAATGGCAAGGCAAGAAAATGGATACTGTTGAACTAGCGAAAATCTTATTCCCTATGTCATTAAGCTTTAAGTTAGGTGATTTAGCAGCAGATTTAAATATTGAGCTAGCCAATGCACATCGAGCGGATGATGACGCACGTGCCACGGCTGAGCTTTTCAAACAATGCTGGAAGGAGCTACTAAGTCTACCTCAACTGACACTCGAACAAATGCATAAGCGTTCGTTCCGTTTAAAATCAAATTTATCTCAGCTGTTCTTTGAGGCACTGCAAATTAAACGTCAACATGTCACAACACATGACAACGTTTCCTATTTCCGTAATTTTGCTATTTGTGATGGACGAAAAAAATATGCAAATAAGCTGGAACTGGCACCTTACCCACAAACAGCTGTCGATAAAGAGGAGCTCATGGCAAAAGCTATGCCGAATTACGAGCAACGACCAGCACAATTTGCGATGATGGACACGATCTGGCAGGCGCTTAACGATAAAGAAGAATGTGTCATTGAGGCATCAACAGGCATCGGCAAAACGGTCGGTTACTTATTACCTGCCATTTTATATGCCCGTACACACAATAAAAAAATTGCCATCAGTACGTACACAGCACATTTACAGGAACAGCTTGTGGAAGAGGAACTTCCGAAAATTGAAAGAATCCTCGGCACAAAGGTCAATATTGCTGTACTAAAAGGGATGCAGCATTATATTGACCTCACACGCTTTGAACAGTATATGGCCTATGCGGACGAATCCTATGATGATACCTTTACGATTTTACAGCTGCTCGTATGGCTTACCAAAACGGAAACGGGTGTGTTAAGCGAGCTTAATGTATCAGGCGGAGGGCAGTTATTTTTAGAAAAAATTCGTAAAATGCCAGATGAAAAACCGTCAAAGGGCTTCGATTTCTATGAACAGGCGTTAAAAAATAGTGAAGCAGCTGATTGTATTGTAACCAATCATTCGATGGTACTCAGCGATTTAGTACGCCAAACACCTATTTTTACACAAATTGACGGTTGGATTATCGATGAGGCTCATCAATTTATTCAATCTGCCATGCAACAAGATGAAACAGTTTTATCCTATACGCAGTGGAAATATGTGTTTGGACAAATTGGTACAATGGAGGACACAGCGCTCTTTCAGCAATTTAGCCAAGCTGCCAAGAAAAAACAGCGCGTACCCATGCAACACTTACAGCAACTTGATAAACAATTTATCCGCCTTCAACGTGTTTTTGATGAGACCATTCAGCGTGCCGTACAAAGAATGCAGCAACAAATAAAGGGCAAGCAAATAGGTAGCAAATGCACCTTGTTTTTGGAGGACGTATCTTTGGCGAAAGAGCCATTCTTGCACGTTAGCAAGCTTCTCCAGCAGTGGTTAGACCTAGCAACGGAAGCGGGCCAAGCCTTTGACAACGATATCGAACAATTAGATAAAAATGAAGTTTTCATTTTATCAGAGTGGCATTATTGGATTCGCGAAATGAAGCTGAAAGTCGTCGAATGGGAAGAAATTTTCCTTGCCCCACAGGAAGATAATTCTGTATGGCTTGAGTTTGATTTACGCAGCGTACCAGGCAGTCTGTGTGTCTATAAAAAGCCCATTAATGTGACGCCAATTATTGAAAAAGTACTTGCACCACTTCGAAGACAAGCAAGTATCGTGTGGACATCAGGGACGTTAACTGTGCCAGGTAATGAACGTTTTGTTACACGACAACTCGGCATTTCCGATAGTGTACAAGTAGTACAATTACAGGCACCACCAGCGTATTATGCCGGTGCGAAGGCCTATATCGTTACAGATATGCCTGATATTCAACATGTCACGCAGGATGAATATATTGAAGCGGTTGCGCACGCCATCACACGCACAGTTCGTATGACGGAAGGACGCTGTTTCGTGCTATTTACAGCGCAGGACATGTTACGAAAAACGGTTGAGCTCATCCAAGACAGTGAGCTGCTCGACGACTACATGCTCTTTGCACAAGGCGTTACAGGCGGTAGTCGCATGCGCATCCTAAAATCATTCCAAAAATTTAGTCATGCGGTGCTCTTTGGTACAAACAGCTTTTGGGAAGGTGTTGACGTACCAGGCGACGCACTTGCCTCTGTCATTGTCGTACGTCTGCCGTTCTCGTCACCAGAGGAACCTGTCTTTAAAGCGCGTGCGAAACACCTAGTAGCGCAAGGGCACAACTCCTTTAATGAACTGTCATTACCGGAAGCTATCATGCGCTTTAAACAAGGCTTTGGTCGGTTGATCCGCTCATCACAAGACAAAGGTGCCTTTATCGTCTTGGATCGCCGCATCAGCACAAAATCATATGGTAAGGAATTTATTAAGGCCTTGCCGCCAATTGATGTCAAGAAATTGCAGTTGCCTGAGTTGTTGAAAGAATTAAGTAATTGGCAGAAATAACTGTAAATCCCCTAAATTAAGACCTAGGGGATTTTTGTGAAACGTTAGAGTTCAATATCAGTGCATATATAAAGTTGTGTAAGTTATCTATTAGTAAACTGATTATTTAGAGGAGTTGACAAGAATATGTCAGGGCGTTATAAAGTATTTTGTTTTGTCTTTAGTCTGATGGCAGTAGCTTTTGTTTTGACGGGTTGTGGCACATCAGCAGAAGAGGAGAAGACGGCTAAGGAATCAGGCGAAAAAACAGATTATTCATCAGCTGTGAAAGAAAATCCGATTGTGACGATTACCATGAGCAATGATGAAAAAATTGTGATTGAATTAGAGCCTTCTACAGCTCCCAATACGGTAGCTAATTTTATTTCCTTAGTTGAAGAAGGGTACTATGATGGTCTGATTTTCCATCGAGTTATCCCTGGTTTTATGATTCAAGGTGGAGATCCTTTAGGAAATGGATCAGGTGGACCAGAATATTCCATTGAAGGTGAATTTTCTTCAAGTGGTTTTGAAAATAATCTAAAACACGAACGTGGTGTTATTTCAATGGCACGGACAGATGATCCGAATTCTGCAGGATCTCAATTTTTTATTATGGTGGAAGAAGCACTAAACCTTGACGGAGATTATGCTTCTTTTGGGAAAGTAATCGGGGGAATGGAAACAGTTGATGCAATTGTTGCCGCTGACCGAGATAGTGCAAATAAGCCGTTAGAAGATCAGCAAATGAAAAAGGTCGAAGTGGATACGAAGGGTTTTGACTACCCTGCTCCAAAAGTACAAAAATAGAGAGTATGACAATCCGAAACATACTAATTTGATGACTTTGTAAGTAATAGTGCAGCATAAAAAACTGCTCTCTGACAAGGAGACAGTCAAAATAATAAAATACTTAAACGGCTTGAGCCCTATAATTTAATGGACTCAAGCCGTTTAATTTTTCTGGGTACTCTAGTTTTCATCAGGTTTGCTCGTAAAAATCTACAGTGTAGCGAGTTACTTCGACTCGATGCGTAGATGAGGTGATAAAGGCATCAACCTGTTGAGAGAAATGGTATGAAGATAGAAAGAACGCTGTAGAATACTGGAAATAGAAAATTAAAATCAATAGCAGCTTCCAATTTGCGTAAGGAGTGATTGAAATTTTGGTTCGACAAACAAAATGAAGATGCACTGTATATGGATATTCGCCAAACAAGCGATACGTTATGTGATGGTCGAAAATTAGAGGTTAATCCATATATATTAGCGGATTTAAGAAACATGCCATTTGAGGACACCAGTTTTTATTTAGTCGTTTTTGATCCGCCACATTTATTCAAAGCAGGCGAGGAATCATGGTTGGACTTGATGAAGATACTTGGCAAGGTGATATTTCAAAAGGATTCAATGAATGTATGAGAGTTTTGAAGACAAACGGAACACTTATTTTTAAGTGGAATGAGGACCAAATAAAACTTGGCTAAGTTTTAAAAGCGATTGGTGTTAGTCCACTTTTCAGTAATCGTAGAAGTAAGACACATTGGCTCGTGTTCATGAAGTAAGTTACTGAACACTTTGAGGGTGCGAAACGTTTCCCTATAAATGCATATGCACGAAATGGGAGGGCTGTCATAACAGCCACAACTGATTAACCGAAATTCGGAATGAAAGCCGTCATGTTGAGCTGAAACGAATTATCTGATACTCCTACATGCATGGAATGGTAATAGACAGGACGTGTATGAAGCTAGGTAAAGTCGGCTGAAGAGTACCTAAGTCGCTAAGAAAGGATATGGTTCTCGATAGGTCGGGATGCTACAAAATATCTATGGTGAGAATGCCCGTCAGGGTTGACAAACTTGCGAATGTACGGGTCTAAAAGTGTATTATCTCTGAAAAGGATAAACTGCACAAGCAGAGTTCATTATCGAAAAGTACGAATCCTCGACAGGAAATTCGAGATACTTAACAATGAGAGTATAAATGAACAGGCTCATAGTAAGCACCTAAAGATATATGCAGAGCCAGGTTATTCGGAACGTTGTAAGCAAGGAACATCTATTCAAACGACTATTATCGGGATGGTGGATATAAGGTGAATACCAAAATTTCTTTATCCTTGTGAAAGTAGGGGAACAGTACCAATGAAGCGAGTAACGACCGAGGAGGGATAGCCCCAAGTCTTGTTCTTTGAAAACTAAATCAACTAAATGAAACTCACAAGGTCGAGTAAGATGATGGGACTTTTCAGATGAAAGGGGCAACACACCATCGGTGAGTACAACACTACGACATACAGAATATTATGATATGCAAAGTATATTTGATGACCTTTACGAAAGAAGTAAAAATACCGCAACAAAAGGTGTAAATTTATACGAACTTATCATATCCAAAAATAATATTCTACTAGCTTATCGGAATATTAAGGCTAACACGGGTTCAAAGACTGCTGGTACAGATGGTATCACCATAGAGCAATATAAAATAGAAGATGTTGAAACTTTCGTTGATGAAATCAGAACAATTTTAAAAAACTATAAACCTCAAACGATTAGAAGGGTAGAAATACCAAAACCAAATGGGAAAACTAGACCATTAGGTATCCCAACCATGAGAGATAGATTAATACAACAAATGTTTAAACAAGTACTAGAACCCATCTGTGAGGCTAGGTTCTATAACCATTCCTATGGTTTTAGACCAAATAGATCAACTCATCATGCAATAGGAAGATGCCAATATCTTGCTAACCTTACAAACAATCATCACGTAGTAGACGTAGATATTCAAGGTTTCTTTGATAATGTAAGCCACTCGAAACTGATAAAACAAATGTACAGTATAGGGATTTGTGACAAGAGGGTACTAAGGGTAGTATCAAAAATGCTTAAAGCACCTGTGAAAGGTATAGGAATATCGACCAAAGGAACTCCGCAAGGAGGGATTCTATCACCTCTCCTATCCAATATTGTACTAAACGATTTGGATTGGTGGATTAGTAAGCAATGGGAAAATATGAAAACCGAGTTCAATTATAAAAAGAAGCCAATCAAAGTTTCAAGAATAAAGAAAACAACAGTTTTAAAGGAAATGTATATTGTGCGATACGCAGACGACTTTAAGATATTTACAAACTCCCATAAGAATGCCTTCAAAATTTATCATGCCGTTAAAGGTTATCTTAAGAATCGCTTAAATCTTGACATATCTAACGAGAAATCACAAATTACTAATTTAAGAAAAAGGGCATCCGACTTCCTCGGATTCTCCCTTAAAGTAGTAAGAAAACGAAAGAAATATGTAGCTAACACGCATGTTATGGATGATAAAGTGAAAACAATTCTGCAAAAAGCTAGAAAGTTAATTCACGAAATCCAAAAAAGTCCAACAGCCAAAACGGCTACGGGGTATAACTTATATATTCTCGGAATTAAAAACTATTACAAGATTGCAACGCATGTGAATATTGACTTTTCAAAAATAGCCTATCGGCTCTCTCGAACCTTATACAATCGACTCAAATCTATTGGGAAATACGGAATACCTATACAACCCTCAGAAACATATAAAAGATTTAACAAAAATAATTTCAGGACATTTGAAATAGGGGGTACCCACCTTTTTCCTTTAGCAGATATAAAAACTGTGAACAGTAGAAATTTTAGCCAAGATTTATGCAACTATACGAAAGAAGGAAGATTAAAGCTACATAAACAGCTAAAGAACGATGTAGCTATTGAAATAAACAGACTGTTAAAAACAACCTTCTATAACGATAACCTTGAGTACGCAGACAACCGAATTTCAAGATACTCCATGCAGTCAGGGAAATGTGCGATAACAGGAGAATTCTTAGTGGCAGAAGAAGTCCATTGTCATCACAGAATCCCTCGCCATATGGGAGGTACAGATGAATTCAAGAATCTCGTAATAGTGCATAGAAATGTTCACAGATTAATCCATGCTACAGAAACAGAAACGATTGAACGATATAAGAGCCTTCTCCAATTGGATGGAAAACAATTGGAGAAATTAAACCAATTTCGTAAGAAATGTAATTTAGTTGCTTTAGGCTAAAAGAATAAGATGGAACGCCTAATGCGGTGAAAGCTGCACGTTGGGTGTGGAGCAGGGGAAAAGATGGAGATAACTTCAAAGTCTTACCTATTGCTATAAATTGTAAGTAAAAAAAAGGTCACTTCCAATTCAAAAAGTGACCAATTATTTATGGGGAGCGTGTTTCTATTTGGAAGTGAACAAAAGAATTGAATTTGTAGATTACTCATGACACTACCATATTACGTTTGCTAAACAGGTACACTTAGACATTTGACATTTATGAATAAAAAAGAGTCACCAGGCTGGGGGTGACCCTTTGGTCATAACAGGAGTGAATAAAGCTGATAGATTGCATTATACTACTATTATGATAATTCGCAGAAGGGAGAAGGTAGATTATTGATAGTTGCCAATAATGAAGGTGCTAGCCTTCTATATTAACTCTTTACACCTGAAAAATTAAAATGTTAATAAGATTTATGCATGAAACTAGCGCCGACAATAATTAAAAGAATGAATAGAACCACAATTAGGGCGAATTTTGAACCAGAATTAGAGCCATAATCACTACTATAATCTTGAGACATAATAACTTCCCTCCTTTCTATTTTCTATAATATGTATAGTTGTCAAATGGAGTTGCGATATTTATCTATTCAATAAAATAAATTTTAAAAATAATAATCAAGTTATATCAAGAGATTTAATGAAAAAAGGTCACCTTTGTAAAAGTGACCCTGAAATAAGGGGGCGTAAGGCTAAATTAGCCATATCATAATATATATTTCAATGCGGTGTTAACAAGCAACGGAGGATTATAAAGATTAATACAAGAAACTAGCGCCGACAATAATTAAAAGGATGAATAGAACAACAATTAGGACGAATGAGGAACCGCCACCATAGCCACCGCTATTATAGCCTCCGTAATAACAATTGTTGTTGTAATTACCTACATTTCCGGAATATCCCATAAAAAACCCTCCTTTCTACAATCTATAATATGTTAGTTGTAAAAAGGAATGGAGGTGTTTATCTAATCAATATTTTCTTTTGATGAATAAATAATCGTGTTTACGTATTATGAGTACACAAAAAACAGTTAGAAGCTGCTTGGATAGGTTAAAGCAATGGCAGAGCTTAATCCATACCACTTAAATTTTTCCGAAATCATTGCGTCTGGATTAAATCAGGAGTGGGCTTGGGAACAATTATATGGTCGTTTCGAATTTATAGATTAATGAATAATATGAAACTATTGTGGAGCAACCTGAAGAAGCATTCCAAGGAATAGCTTTGGAAGGGAAAGCAAGGAAGTACACGATTCTAAGCCAAAGGTTTTTTTACCGATTCTAGACGGCTATTTAAAAGCTATTCGAAACAATTATTTCATCCTTCCAAAGGTACACAAGTATAGCAAATTCGAGGCAATTATGATAGCCAAGGGACTAGAGGATAATTAAAAACCTATCTCTTAGCTCAAAAATTCCCTTTATTAAAATGAGTAAAAGAACAAGTAAAACGTCTATGCATAGATTTGATTACTACATACTCTAGCTATATAGAGAGAGTTCTCTATACTATTAAATGAAAAGAGGGAATATTTTGAGTGATCAATTAGATAATCAGATCCAACCTTGTCCTGTATCATCAACTGAACAAACACCATTATCTAGTGCGAATACCCCAGTCATCGCTTCACCGCTTTCCACTCCAATTATTAAAATACCGGTAGTTCTTGCAGAACCAACACTTCAAATTGTTGTGGAGTCAGATATTACGCTTAATCCTGCAGCAACTGAAATCAAAAGAGTGAAAAAAAATGTATTCCTGAATCAAGTTAAACTGGTACCGGTTAGATTCACACGTATTGCTGGCACTGACTTTTTTAGGGTAACACGGGCTAAATTATTTGTAGCAGGACATATTCGTAAAAATATAGAATATGCTTCAGCAGAATGTAATGGGGCACTTCGAGATAGAATTGCCGATGTTCCGTTTTCTGGTTTTGCAGACCTCACTTTCCCACAAGAAGCTGGAGGCCCTACTCCAATCTTAGGAATTTCCGAGTTTGCCGAAGTGAACTTCCTTAATGAACATACCCAACTGGATGCTCGATTGGATAAGTTTTTCTTCCAAAACCTCG
>NZ_KB933398.1:2039235-2070590 GCF_000392615.1 Lysinibacillus sphaericus OT4b.31
CGTGAAATACAATGAACAACCATTTGGCGAGTTAGTAGCTGCAAACTTCTTTGAACTTGATTTTTCACCAACTATGGCAAGACCTGAAGGTACTTTCAGCACATTGCGTGAAAAAATCGTACTGGATCTTACTGTGAAAGTACTACAAGTTCAACAAATCCGTCTTGCGGCGGGTAGTGTAGTAACGCCTGTTCTTTCAGGACTTACTCCTCCAGTTAGTCCTTCTACTGATCTTTATTAATCTCTAGTTTTAGAGGAGAAAATAGATAAAAAGGGGCATTTAGAGGGCACTGAAAAAAACAATATTTGAGTTTACAGTTGAAAGTTCGGTTGAATCGAACTTTCAACTGCCTTTTTGCAATCATTTTAAACTTGGTTTTTTTTCTTCAATTTGTATATTTAGTAAAACGAAGTATACTCTTATTAAAGAATGCTTTTCATTTACATAGTTGGGATTGATGAGAATAAATAATTGCTATGAATGAGAGAGGCTGATCATTTCGTTAGGAAGAATAAAGAAAGGTATTACTACGCCTTTTTAAGGAGAAAAGGGATGACAATATTAAAAAGGCAATAGTCATTGGTGCAAGTTCTGGAATTGGTGAAGAAGTTGCAAAGGTTTTATCGTATGATGGGTATATAGTTGGGTTAGTTGCAAGAAGGACAGATAATCTACTTGCACTTCAAAAAAATTACCGCATAAATCATTTATCAAGTGTATCGATGTTTCACACATTGATGAAACGAAGAACCTTCTACAAGAGATGGAAGGGATGGATTTAATTATTATTAGCTCTGGTGTGGGCCATCTTAACCCTCATTTGAACTTAGATTTTGAAAAAGAGACAATCGATGTAAATGTTTCAGGATTTGTAGTAATGCCTAATGTTGCATATAAGTATTTTTTATCAAAAAATTCTGGACATATAGTAGGGATATCTTCAATTGGAGCCGTAATGGCGAATCCTACTGTACCTGCGTACAATGCTTCAAAAACCTTTGTTTCTAATTACCTAATCAGTATTCGTCAAAAGTTAAAGATGCAGAAGGTAACCGTTTTAGTAACCGATATTAAATGCGGGTTCGTTGATACGAATATGGCTAAAGGCGATAAAGATAAAAAGTTTTGGGTTACTTCTCCAAAAAAAACTGCTTTGCAAATTTACGATAGTGTAAAAAAGAAGTCAGTATGTTTCTAAACGATGGCGTATTATTGCTTGGGTATTAAAAATTCATTCACTCTTTAATTAATTCCTCTGAAAGATTAGTTCAAATTCAACTAACGAGGTGTGTTAATTAAAGACCATTGAGTTGCTAAGGCAGCCCTTTTTTCTTTATTGAACTAACGGAGCAGAATAGTTCAACAATGTTTTTAGTTTTACTGGTAAAGTATGTTTTTATGGAGGAAGAGTTAAATGGATAGTTTTTTCATAATACTTATGGGCTTTTTTATCGTTATTGCAAATGTGATTGGGTTTGTGTTTTTCAAAAAAGGGAAAAACCTATATTTTGCTGCTTTCATAATATTACTACTAGCAGGTGTATTTGGTGGACTAGGAGGTGCATTAGCATTATTTATTATTCGTGATGCCTTTGCGGTATTCTATGGGTTGAATCTTGCCTATTATTTACTAATAAATAGTCTTATCGTATTTCTTCTTGCGGTTTTAGTTACAATAATTAAAAAATATAGCAGTATAAAAATGTGATTAGGCAAAATCAACTTAATTTGTGAATGAATACACTTAAACTCCCAAGAAAGAACGTAATAATCTTTCATTCTCTGTGGTGTAGCGCTGGTTTTGCGCTACATGGATGGCTAACGGGGGCGTTCGTATTATATAGTTCAGCCAGAACTTTCTGGTTGAACTTTTTTTATTTAGATTTAATCTAACAGTAGCCAGGGTAGAACGTACGGGGTCGTGGGACATTGATCCCGTCAACTAAACTGTTCACCCCCTACTTGTAGAAATATGTTTGAGGCTGGTTGGGACTTAAATCACGTATAACAAGCGAAGCTATAATACTACTTGGAGGTAATAGGGGTTACTGGTGAATACGCTGTAGGAGGAGAAAAAATGAACCCCGTAGTGGGTATTGATGTAGCTAAAGATGAAAGTGAAGTACAAGCTTTTTTAGAAAAAGGAAAGCCGTATGGGGGAAATTTTTCAATTAAGCATAATCGTGAAGAGTTAGACAAGTTTATAGGATTTTTAGGAGAAATTAGATCGATAACAGGGAGTAAGCCTGTTGTCATTTTGGAATCAACAGGTCATTATCATACACCGATTATTCAATGCTTAGAAGAAAATGAAATACTTTATATTTTGTTAAATCCAATCATCTCGTATCAAGCAAAGAAGTCAAGTTTAAGAAAGGTAAAGACAGATGTCTTCGATGCCTATCAATTATGTGTTCTCTATTACAAAGAGGAATTTGAACCTTATTAAATGAGAGGGATTCAGCTTCTAATCCTTCGTAATCTATCGAGACAACAGGAGATTATAACGAACATGTATGTGGAAGCTAAGCTGCAATTTCGTACTATTTTAGATCAGGTTTTCCCTGAATATAGAAAAGTTTTTGGAGATTTTTTTTCTAAAGTCTCTTTGTTGATATTGAAAGAATATCCAACGTCAGAAAAAGTTCTAGAATCTAACGAGGATAATCTATCAAATAGTATACAGGTATTGTCCGAAGTCGTTCTGCCCTATGGGCAAGAGAAAAGGCAAGAAAACTGATAGATTCAGCCCATCAAAATCCTTTTCAGAAGGTGATGTATCAAAGTCACTTATTTAATCTGCATATGTATATTGATATCCTATTTCAATACCAAGGACACCTTTCGGAATTAGAGAGCCAAATGATATCCCTGGCAAGTGAAATAGAAGAATATAAGATTATCCAATCAATCCCTGGAATCGGTGAAAAGATCGCTGCAACGATTATTTCTGAAATTGGGGAAATTGATCGGTTTAATCACCCTAAGAAATTGGTGGCCTACGCTGGAATTGATCCGAGTGTTTATTCGTCAGGAAAATTCACAGCGACAACGAATCGGATTACTAAACGTGGTTCTAGTAGGCTAAGGCACAGTTTATATTTAGATGTTTTGTGTGGAATAAGAAGCTCTAGAAATAAAAAACTCAAAGAGTTTTATGACAAGAAACGGTCAGAAGGAAAACCTTCAAAAGTTGCGTTAGTTGCTTGTATTAATAAACTTCTTCAATGGATATATGCTTTATTAAAGAGGAAAGAAGTTTTCCTTGATTTATCTTAATTTATTAAATTGACCATTAGATGAAAAGCCTTCCACAATGCACTTGGAGGGTTATTTGGTATGCCCAAAAACAGTATAACATAAAGAAAAGTGCCATTTTACAAATAGATATTGACAACCTATTAGCTGGTTTAGTTGAAGAATACATAACAAATAAGACCACTCTGATGGGTGGTCTTATTTGTTTACTTCTTATACATACATTTTTTATTTATGTGCCTATCATCATTACGGCTCATACTGTCGTTGACGATTTTTGTATTCAATAAGATAGCCAAGATAAGCTGATTACGATTAGTATGCTTACTTTTTTTGATCATTTGATTGTCAAGACCATAATAGCAAGAATGAGGACGAAATGGAGACGGAATCCCTGTTACTATGAGGGCTATAAACAGTTGGGAGGCAAGAACATGACTAGAATACAAGCATTTAATGAGCTACATGCATCACAAGAGCTATTATTTATAGGGAATGCCTGGGATTTACTATCTGCGTTAACGCTTGAAAAAGCGGGTTTCACAGCAATTGGTACAACAAGCTGGGGAATTGCCAACTCACTTGGTTGCGCAGACGGTGAATTAATAGATTTTAACAGACATTTAGCTATTATTAAAACGATTGCAGAAAATGTAAATATACCCGTTTCGGCAGATATTGAAGCTGGTTATGGCAATACCACCGAAACGATTCTTGAAAATGTCTTAAGGACTGCAGATGTTGGCGTTGCTGGTATTAATATAGAGGATTCACTGAAAGAACAAAAGGGACTTAGAACAATAAAGGAACATTGTAACCTTTTAGCACAAATGAGAACCATGTTAGATCATCATGGCTTTCGAGATTTCTATATTAATGCTAGAACGGATACTTATTTTCTTGAGGAGCAGCCTTTTCTCGAAACATTAAATAGAGCGAAGGCTTATGTGGAGAGTGGAGCTAGCGGTATATTTATTCCAGGAATAACGGATTATCAGCAAATAAGAGAGCTGACGTTGACCGTTGATGCACCGATAAATCTAATGTCTTTACCTGGAATAACGAATTGTACTATTCTTAAAGAATTAGGGGTTAAACGTTTTAGCTTTGGCAATGCATTATCAGATAAAATTATTGCCTATATGACAAAGAATGCCAAACAATTAATTGAAACGCAGGATACTTCATTTTTATATGAACAATAGCTAAACACGGGAGGGAATGCAGTGGAACATAACATCAATCTTACTTTTGATGAAATGTGGGATAAAATTATTGCTTGTGATGACACCTATGATGGACAATTTTATACTGCTGTGAAAACCACTAAAATCTATTGTCGGCCCTCATGCAAATCGAGAAAGCCGAAAAAAATCAACGTGGATTTTTATGATAATATTCAAGCAGTTGAACGAGCTGGTTTTCGTGCTTGTAAAAGGTGCCAGCCCGAGGTGGAACATTCTCCACATACTCAACTCATCAAAAATGTAACAACTTTTTTGATAAAAGAGTATAAACAACAGCTAACATTACAAGATATTGCTAACAATGCCGGTATTAGCCCGTTTTATCTTGAACGCCTATTTAAACAAGAAACTGCTGAAACACCACGTCGATATTTAGAAAAAATACGAATTGACAAAGCAACACATCTTCTAAAAAGCACAGATTGGACAATGCTAGCAATTTGTTATGATATTGGCTTTCAAAGTCCATCCAATTTTTATAAAGTATTTAGACGTTTAAATCATTGTTCCCCTACAGAATATCGCAATCTTCATAGATAAGGAGTGATGGATATGAATTGGTCTGATTGTAAATCCTATATAAAAATTTATACACCTAGCGCATTCGATTTTACGCAATGCTTGGTGTTTTTAGGACGGTCCGAGCAAGAGCTCCTGCATCGCATAAATGGTGATTATTTATATAAGTTACTAAAATTCGATGAAGAATTCATTTTATGTAAAATTGGGTATAACGAAAATTCGATTCAGGTGGATTTCCCTCTTACGTCACCCTCACGAAGCACTCGCGAAAAAATTGCCGCCTATTTATGGGCATGGTTTGATTTAGCTCAAGACTTGAGGCAATTTTACGAAATGGCGCAGAAAGATACCATTTTGCAGCCTCTTGCGCAAAAATATTACGGATTACGGCTGATGGGCATGCCAGATTTATTCGAAGCGCTGGTCTGGGCAATCATAGGACAACAAATAAACTTAACATTCGCCTATACATTAAAAAAACGATTTGTTGAACAATTTGGGGAAAATCTAATTTTTGAAGGAGAGACATATTGGCTGTTTCCGACATATGAAAAGATCGCTACCATTTCGGTTGATACATTGAGGCAATTACAATTTACCGTTAGGAAGTCTGAATACATCATTGGTATCGCACAGCTTATGGCAAGTGGTGCATTAACAAAAGAAAGTTTACTACAACAAGATGATTATCTGCATACCAAAAAATCTTTAATGGCCATTAGAGGCATTGGTGCATGGACGGCAGATTATGTAATGATGAAATCCTTGCATTGCCCAACTGCTTTTCCGATTGCAGATGTTGGTTTACATAACGCGTTAAAAATTCAACAAGGACTAGAGCAAAAACCAACACTAGAGGAAATTTCACAAATAGCAACACATTGGAAGGGTTGGCAGGCCTATGCTACCTTTTATCTATGGAGGTCTTTATATGAATAAACAGTACAAACTAGATTACGAATCACCCATTGGCATAATAGAAATTATTGGTTCAATTGAATACATTCATGCCATCATGTTTTCTACACAAAAAAATATTGTGAATGTTCAGCAGGCTGATACGCCCCAGGTTTTAGTGGATTGTAGGGAGCAACTGCATGAATATTTTCAGGGAGAACGCTCTACATTTACTTTTCCTTATATCTTTGAAGGGACAGAATTCCAAAAAGCGGTTTGGCATGCATTAACCGGTATATCTTACGCTGAAACAGGGTCTTATAAAGAGATTGCCATATCCATTGGAAATGAAAAAGCGGTCAGAGCAGTTGGAAGTGCGAACGGTAAAAATAAATTAAGTATCGTCATTCCTTGCCATCGTATTATCGGTTCAAATGGAACATTAACCGGTTATGAAGGTGGTTTGTGGAGAAAGGAATGGCTGCTTCAACATGAAAAAGCTCACTTTCGCCATGAACTCAAATAACGTAATACGGATAAGCTGATTATCTGCATACCAAAAAAATCTTTAATGGCGATTAAAGGCATTGGTGCATGGAGGGAAATTTATGTGATGATGAAATCTTTGCATTGCCCAACTGCTTTTCCGATTGCAGATGTTGCTTAAACAGGCATATTGCTGAAAAACGAACGTTGTAAGTGTAGCAAGCAAGTTAACGGAATAAAGCAGGTTGCTTTTTCGTGCTCGTTTAAAGTAGTATGATCACTGATTATTATTAGGGAAAGATGGAGTAGAAATTCTTCGGAAAATAAATATTGATGCAAATTTAATATTTCTTCATAAGCGCCAAATAATGCTCACTGAATGACTAGTGTTGCATTATTTGGCGCTTACTTTTTGTTAACGTAATGATGGCTAATATTTTTCCCAGTATTCATACGATTCACTTTTCATCGCTAGCAGGACTTTGTATAAAAAAACGGTTATTGCAAAAAATACGAATGCGTCATCGCAGGTGTTCTTTAGGACGATTGTCAAAATACAGCTTAATCGGAAGTTATTATTACAAACGTTGAAAAAGCGCACTATAGATGGCCGGTGCAATTGTTGGCTTCTATTGCTATAACAGCTTTAGCAGTTTTGCTTGCTGAATAGAGAGGCACATTGTTTTACCAAACAACAGCTACGTCTCAAAAACGAAGGAGGTGTTACACGATGGGCGTATTATATAGGATTGCCTTAGTATTAGTCATTATCGGTGCGATAAACTGGGGACTCATAGGATTTTTCAGATTTGATTTAGTCGCTTATTTATTTGGTGGGCAAACGGCTGTATTGTCAAGGTGGGTTTATGCTCTTGTAGGTTTAGCTGGACTGATCTCTATACCAATTCTTATGAAACGATTCGATGATGAGGATGAGGTTATTACAGATACAAATACCCGTAATTACAGTAATCCTAACTACAGCATGGAAGCTGGTGAAGAAGTAGACTTCACAGATGTGCCAAAAACGAAGAAAAAAAATGGTACTTCTAAGAAGAAATAATTGTTTTGTTTGAAGTTGATGGAAGTAGACGGTTCTATCCGTCGTTTCGTGACTTCTATCTGTCACTTCGTCGGTTCTATCCGTCATTGTATACAAAAGTAGCCGTCTCAAATAATTGAGACGGCTTTAGGCTTTAGCGTATTGTGCGATTAGTCATGATTACTTGGAAAAGCAAATGTTGAGGTGGATGTGCTATTTTCCTCAAACCATTTTTCTGAGATTGTTTTAGCTTTCGTGAAGAAGCGGACTTGGTCAGGGCCAAACATATGCCCTTCGCCAAATTTTGAACGCTTCCAACCACCAAAGTTATGATAGCCTACTGGGATAGGGATGGGCACGTTTACACCGACCATACCTACCTCAATTTCACTTGTGAATTTACGAGCGACGCCACCGTTATTGGTGAAAATTGTGACGCCATTACCCAGTTCATGTTCATTGATTAATTGGATAGCTTCTTCTAGTGTATCTACACGCACCACATTACGGGCTGGACCGAATACTTCTTGTTCATAAATTTCCATACCTGGTTTAACGTTGTCTAATAGGGTAGGTCCTAAATAGAAGCCGTTTGAGTTTTTGGCGATGTCTGGGTGTCGACCATCGCAAACTAATGTTGCACCTTCTTCTAGGCTACGGTCGATAAAACCGATAATGGCGTCCTTGGATTGTTGCGTAATTACAGGTCCAAAATCAACTTCGGCATCGGTGTATGGACCGACTTTTAATTTGGCGATTTTAGCGGCTAGTATTTTGACAAGCTGATTAGCTGTGTCTTCGCCAACCGGTATAATCGTTGAAATCGCCATACAGCGTTGAGATGCTGCCCCGTAGGCTGCGCCTAAAAATGCGTTTGCAGCTTGTTCTAAGTCAGCATCAGGCATAACAATCATATTGTTTTTACCGCCCCCTAATGCTGTGACACGTTTTCCGTGCTTTGAACCGGTTGCATAGATATAGTCCGCAACTGGTGTTGAGCCGACAAACGAAATAGCTTCAACTGTAGGGTTTGTTAACAGCTCGTTGACTGTGTCTTTATCGCCATTAATAACGGTCCAAACGCCATCTGGTAAACCAGCTTCTTTCCAAAGTTCTGATAAATATAGAGCTGAGCATGGAACGCGTTCAGATGGTTTTAAAATTACGGAATTTCCGACTGCAACCGCCATACTTGTGATAGCAAGTGGCACCATAACAGGGAAGTTAAATGGTGAAATCGCTGCTACAACACCAAGTGGTACTTTAGTAGAGTAGGCATTGATATGGCCGCCAATGTTTACGGAATACTCACCTTTTAATAGATGAGGGGCATTAATGGCCAAGTCTACAGATTCTATGCCTCGTGTAATTTCACCCTTAGCATCTTCTATGGTTTTGCCACTTTCTGTACAAATGAGGTCAATCAATTTATCCATACGCTCGGTTAGTAGGTTACGGAATTTCAAGACAATCTCAGCTCGTTTTCCAACGGACAGCGCACGCCAAGCTGGGAATGCCTTTTTTGCCGTTTCGATGGCAAGTTGTACCTCTTGTTTTGTGGCAAGTGGCACACGGGCAATGACTGATCCCGCACTTGGATTAAAGACATCGGAGAACTGACCACTTTTGCCTGGAACGAACTCTCCATTAATAAAATGACCTAATTCTTTTACTTCTGTATTGGTTACCATAGTTTATTTCCTCCTTATTATGACTGTTGCTGAAGCGCATTTAAGGCATTTGTGAATCTTTCGACAATGAAGTCTTTCTCATCTAAGGTAATAATAAGCGGTGGCGAAAGTGTCAAAATATTATTGAAACCAGCAACTGTAACGCCATTTTTCCCAATGATTAATCCCTGGTCTTTGCATAAGCTAATCACTTTGTTGACTTCAGCTGTGTCTAGTGGTGCTTTACTGTTTTTGTCGCTCACAAGCTCTACGCCAATTAGTAAGCCTTTTCCACGAATATCACCGACATTCGGATGAGTTTGTAATTGCTCTTGTAATTCAGCAAGTAGGAGAGTGCCGAGTTCCTCAGCGCGAGTAAATAAATTCTCTTTCTCCATAATTTCGATATTTTTCAATGCCACTGCACAGGCTGCAGGTGAGCCCCCAAATGTGTTGACATGGCGGAAGAAGTCATATTCTTCGCTACCTACAAAAGCCTCATAAATTTCACGTCGCACGGCAGTTGCAGATAGTGGCATATAGGCACTCGTTAAGCCTTTTGCCATTGTGACAATATCGGGCTGAATGCCATAGTTTTGAAAGCCAAATGCTTTGCCTGTACGGCCAAAGCCACAAATTACTTCGTCAACTATTAGAAGTGCCCCGTGTTTTTCACAAACAGCTTTAACCCCTTGCAAGTAGTTTTCATGAGGCATAATTACGCCGCCACCTGTAATAATTGGTTCCATAATAACGGCTGCAATCGTATCGGACATTTCCCAGGTCATTACTTGATCGATTGCCTGTACGGATGGCAAAGCGACAGGATCTTTAATATGATCTTCATTGGCACGATAAGCATCTGGTGGTGTGACATGTATAAAGCCCGGTGCTAACGGCTCGTACTTGTATTTGCGCTGGGCTTGTCCTGTTGCGGCTAAGGCGCCCATTGTGCTCCCATGATAGGCACGATACCGAGAGATAAATTTTGTACGGTTTACAAATCCTTGTTGTTGATGATATTGACGGGCAATCTTGAATGCAGCTTCGTTGGCTTCGGAACCACTATTGGAGAAAAAGACTACATAATCATCACCCAAAAGCTCACTAATTTTTTCGCTTAATTGAATGGCAGGGATGTGGCCAACTGATAATGGTGTATAGGTATTTTCAAGTAATTGTTCGTAAGCTACCTTTGCGACTTCCTCTCGACCGTAACCAATATTGACGCACCATAATCCAGACATAGCGTCTAGATATCGCTTGCCCGTTGTGTCTGTAATCCAAGCACCTTTTGATTTTTGTACGATCATGGTTGCATTGGGATTGTAGGGTTTCATCGAGTGCCAAACATACTGTTCATCTTTTACTTGCCAATTTTGACTTGTTAAATTCGTCACTGTCGATTATCTCTCCTTTTAACATAAGCAGCATGTTATGCAAGCAATCTATGACAGCAGTTTAGGGCTAGATTGTCATGTGTTATACTGCTTTCTTTTGATATTGATAGAGGTATCCCAAACATACTTCTCAGACAACTCCATTGATACTTTATATGAATACATAAGGTGGTTTAGAAGAGAAAACTATTGACCGAAGATTCTGATATATTAAATTATGCAAATGCACATATCGACAAAATTCGATTAGTGATGCGCCAAAACATCTTCTATTAAAAAGGCTATATAAAGATTGGTTTTTGTAAATGGGTTAGCTAAATCCATATCTAACAGCATCTCAATTTTTTTGATTTTATAAAGAACCGTGTTGCGATGAATAAATTGTCGTTCACTAATTTTACTTGTACTGCCATTTTCCTCGAGAAAAATGCGGAGAAACGGTACATAATCTGTATTGTGCAGATCATCATATTGATAAAGTTGACCCAGTATATCTTGACTAAATGATTTGATTAACTTCTGATTTTGTACAGCCATGATAATTTTATATGCGCCAATCTCCTTATATTTGTATAAGAATCGATTATTATGCAGCTGGGCTAATTGGATAACGGTTAGTGATTCTTCATAGCTTTTACGTACACTGTCAAGTTCTTTATGATAGTTTCCTTTGCCAATGATAATATCTAAATCACCATTTTTCTGTGAAATTTTGTTGTAAATTTCTTCCACTATTTTTGAGAAGGGGATATTTGGTGTATTGATTTGTGCTCGATCGATTAAAAAAATGAGGTGATTTTTATGCTTCAGTTTCAAGAAGCGCTTATATCTATGTTGAAATGCGAACTGTATCATGACCTCATAACGGTCAATGCTGGATTGTCCGCCAATGGTTGTGCAAGAAATGATTGCTAGCTCTCTACCTTGTGGAAACCCGAGTTGGAGTAAACTTTCTTTAATAGAATTTGTATGCTGTTTGTAGTGAAATAGTAAGTTATAAAGGATTTTTTCTTCTACAGAATGCTCTTGCTGATGCGTAGCGATGAATTGAAAGGTTGTTTTTAAAAGATCGGCTACACGACAATTCCATGGCATTTGAAAAAGTGGGAAATCGTGCTCGTTAGCAAAAGTAATAACCGATTCAGGAATGTCTGGAATATAAGGACCCGTGTTGACAATAAAGCCCGCTACTTTTTTAGAAAAGGCTAGTTTAAC
Organism: Lysinibacillus sphaericus OT4b.31; assembly: GCF_000392615.1. Taxonomy (GTDB): domain Bacteria; phylum Bacillota; class Bacilli; order Bacillales_A; family Planococcaceae; genus Lysinibacillus; species Lysinibacillus sphaericus_B. Next base: position 2,050,974 of record NZ_KB933398.1, read on the forward strand.
TAGCTGTTCCAAGGCATCGTCTTGTTGAGACAGGTTGATGCCTGTCGTTACGACTAATTCATTTGGTCGGCAAAACATAATTAAATCAATGCTCTCTATTACGTTAATACCTGTAACTCTACGATACAAACCGCTATGACCAGCTACTAATGATAGCATAGGGAATTGAACTCCCTCCACAATTTTGCGAATTGTCCCCATAATACCCCCCCTTAATATGAACATAACTTACCATATATAATGTGCAGATGCACATATTTTTTTAGGTTTATATCTATATCTCACCGTTTTTTTCTATCTTAAAATTTATATAAATGAACCTTCAATTACTAATGTGAAAGAGAGGACTTGCATATGTATAAATGTAATAGTAGACGATTGCAAGAGTCAATTGAACAATTTAGTCAATTTGGAGCAACGCCAAATGGGGGTGTTACTCGTTTGTCTCTTTCGAATGAGGATCTTTTAGCAAGGGACTACTTTTGTAAGTGCTGTGAAGAACTAGGTATGGATATTATAGTAGACGATATGGCAAATATCTATGCAATGCTACCAGGGAAAAAAGAGGTTCCCCCCATTGTCATGGGATCACATTTAGACTCGGTTGAAAAGGGTGGGAAATTTGACGGTGTTTTAGGCGTTTTAACGGCATTAGAAGCAATCAGAACATTAAAGGAAAATGAAATTGAACTAGATGTGCCATTAATGATTGTCAATTTTACGAATGAAGAAGGCGCTCGATTTGATCCGGCAATGATGAGCTCGGGTGTGATTTCTTCCAAATTCGAAAAAGATAAAATGCTACAGTCTGTCGATAAAAATGGCATTACCTTTAAAGAGGCGCTTCAAGAAAGTGGTTATGAGGGGGAAGAGGATAACCGTTTAACTGAAGCGCTTGCTTATATTGAACTGCATATTGAGCAAGGGCCTGTACTAGAGGCAAAGCAATTCGAGATTGGTGTTGTCGAAGGCGTTTTAGGTATGGTTTGTTATGAAATCACCATTTCTGGAGAATCAAATCATGCGGGGACAACACCTATGTCGATGCGTAAAGATCCGATGATCGTAGCGTCCACAATCATTACGTATTTACATGAACAGCTTGGAAAAATCGATGAAACACTGGTGTACACATTTGGTCGAATGAATGTGTCTCCTAATATTCATACCGTCATACCAAATAAAGTAACGTTTACGATTGATTCACGTCACCAAAACCCTGAGGTGATGCTAAAAGTTGAACAAGTACTAAAAAATCTACCTGCAGAAGAAAAAGGTTGTAACATTCAGCCAGTCAAACTATGGGGGAGAGATACCGTGTTGTTTGATGCACTGATTTGCAATGAAGTGGAAAAATCAAGTCAGGGCTTCGGCTATCGATCTCATCGAATGTTTAGTGGGGCTGGTCATGATGCACAGTATATTGCCAGCATGATTCCTTCAGCAATGATTTTCGTGCCGAGTATTCATGGGAAAAGTCATTGTGAAGAAGAAGAAACACCATTTGAAGACTGTGCTAAGGGTGCGGATGTGCTATTGGAGACGGTTTTGACACTGCAAACAAAGTTCAGCATGGGTGAGACATACACGTTACATTAACCGATTGCTGCACACGGAAAGCGCAATTACTTTATTTTCTTTAATAATACTCGCCTTTATTACTATGAAAAGTGAGTTATGAAATTGATTCATATAGCTATTAATTAGAAACGAAGGGTGTGGGGGAGTATGAAAAAAATTATTAAAGGTGGACTTGTTGCAACGGCTTCAGATTTGTATGAGGCAGATATTTTCATTGAAAATGGAAAAATTGTGCAAATTGGAAAAAATTTAATGATCTCAGGGGCAGAGATAGTGGATGCTACGGGCAAGTATGTCATGCCAGGCGGAATTGATCCACATACGCATTTAGATATGCCGTTTAACAACACAGTAACTGATGATGATTGGAAGTCAGGTACGATTGCAGCCGCATTTGGTGGCACGACAACCATTTTAGACTTTTGTTTAACAGCTGGAGAAGAGAAGCTTTCTACAGCTGTAGAAAAGTGGCATGCAAAAGCAAAGGGCAAATCGGCAATCGACTACAGTTTCCATTTAATGATTGGGGATTTAACACCTGAGACAGAAGCGGAATTACCGTTATTACTAGAGCAGCAAGGCATTACGTCTGTGAAAGTGTTCATGGCTTATGCAAAAGAATTCCAAGCGACAGATCGTACGTTATTTAAAGCGTTTAAAATCGCTAAAGATGTAGGCGCTGTCGTGATGGTGCACTGTGAAAATGGCTCCGTCATTGATGAACTTGTAGAAGAAGCGAAACGAGCAGGTCATACAGAGCCAATCTATCATGCACTTACGCGTCCAGCAGAATTGGAAGGTGAAGCGACGAAACGGGCTATTGAACTGGCTCATATCGCAGGTGCGAAGCTGTACGTTGTGCATGTCACTTGCAAAGAGGCCGTAGATGAAATTATCGCAGCGCGTGAAAAAGGTTACGACGTGTATGGGGAAACATGTCCACCTTATTTAACACTGGATCAGTCTGCATTAGCACAGCCGGGTTTTGAGGGAGCAAAATATGTTTGGTCACCACCACTTCGTCCGAAATACCATCAAGAGCATTTATGGAATGCCCTTAAAGCGAAACAATTACAAACAATTGGTTCGGATCAGTGTTCATTTAGTTTCAATGGCAAGAAACAATTAGGCTTAAATGATTTCTCTAAAATTCCAAATGGTGGGCCGTTTATCGAAGATCGCTTCAGTATCTTATATTCAGAAGGCGTGACAACAGGCAAAATTTCAATCAATGAGTTTGTCGATATGGTCTCTACAAGTGCTGCAAAAATTTTCGGTTTATACCCGCAAAAAGGCACGATTGCTATCGGTTCTGACGCCGATATTGTTATTTTTGATCCACATGTAAAACGCGAAATTTCTGCCAAAAAGCATCATATGAATGTGGATTATAACCCGTATGAAGGCTGGGAAGTTACTGGGGAACCTATCAGTGTACTTGTACGCGGTCAGTATGTCATTAAGGATAAAGAATTCGTAGGGGTATTAGGTAGTGGCCAATATCTAAAACGTGGATTAAAACCGGCTACTGCAGAAACTATAAAAATGTAACTTCTTTCAGCAAATATTTTTTGTACCGAAAGCGTAGCAACAGGTACAGAAGTCTCCCACTTCTAGAGGTGGTGAGATGAATGCGGGTTTAAGTTACTTTTTTAGCGGGTGTCCAAACACCTGATGAAATAGAGGAACTCAGTCTAAGAACGGCACGTCCTGTGGCAACGACTGAGTGACCAACATCATGTTGGCCTAATGCCTCCGGCGGATGTCACGGAATCGGAAAGGAGTGAATTTAGGATGTTAGCCTAAGTTCGTCGCATTCATGCGACAACGGCTAACTGATCTGCATCGTGCAGGCCTAAGTGCAAAGCCGAATCTGGACGCAATTATGCCGAGGCATAATTAATCTTTTTTTCGTGAATGCCCGCTTGTTTCTGTCTGGAGAGCGAAAACAAGCGAGCGAGGAAAAGTCAACACATGAGGGGGATGTGGAAATGGTTTCAATGACTTCGCAACTTGACCGAAATTTTGTTGAATTAACAAGCAGGATGACAAAAAATGAAGCAATAGAAGAGGCAAATCGCTGCTTATATTGCTACGATGCACCCTGTATAACAGCTTGCCCGACGAGCATTCAAATCCCAAATTTCATTAAGAAAATCGCTTCAGGTAATATGAAAGGTTCGGCAACTACGATTTTAGAGGCAAATCCGATTGGTGCAAGCTGTGCGCGAGTATGTCCGACAGAAGAGTTATGTGAAGGGGCATGTGTGTTAAATTCCTCAACAAAACCAATAAGAATCGGCCACTTACAGCGCTATGCAACCGATTGGGCGATGGAGTCGAATGTTGAGCTATTTAAGAAAGGACAAAGCAATGGACAACAAGTAGCCGTTATTGGCGCGGGGCCGGCTGGGTTATCAGCTGCGCGCGAGCTTAGTCGTTTTGGTTATCGTGTCACAGTATATGAAGCCGAAGCGAAAGCTGGTGGCTTAGGGAACTATGGCATCGTGTCTTTCCGCCTGCCGAACGAGGTAGTGGATTGGGAAATCGAGCAAATTGTGAAGCTTGGCGTAGACATTAAAACAAATACAACAGTAGGCGTGGATATCTCGGCGGATGAGATTTTACAACAATATGACAGTGTCATTTTGGCGGTTGGTATGGGAGCTGTGCCGAATGTCGATATTGAAGGTGAAGATTTAGTTGGTGTGCATGATGCAATCGAATTTGTAAGGACAACAAAAATCGGCCCGCTTTCAACAGATTTAGTTGGCAAACGAGTAGCGGTCATCGGTGCGGGGAATACAGCAATTGATGGTGCGACATGTGCGGTTCGTTTGGGTGCAGACAATGTGAAAATTCTATATAGAAGAACACAAAAAGAAATGACTGCATACCAATTCGAATTTGAATTTGCCAAACAAGATGGTGTGGAGTTTAAGTGGCTGACAGCTCCGAAAAAAATTGTAGGTAATCAGGCCGGTGAGGTAGTAGCGATTGAATGCATCAAAATGAAATTGGGTGAGGCCGGGGCTGATGGTCGTCAAAGACCACAAGAAATTAAAGGCTCCAATTTTATGATTGAAGTGGATGCTGTCATTAAAGCAATTGGTCAGACACGCTTTGTGTCATTGATTGAAGCATTTAATTTAAAGCATACCAACGGTGTTGTCGATATTGACGAAGCGACAATGCAAACGTCAAATAACAAAGTGTTTGCATGTGGTGATGTCGTATTTGGAAATGGACAAGGTGAGGCAATGGTTGTTACAGCTGTTCAGCAAGGCAAAGATGCAGCCTACAGGATACATGAGCGTTTACGAAAACCTAGCGAGATTGCATAACTGCATGCAGCAGGAGGATTATACTTTTATACATGATAAGAGAACTATCGTTTAGCGTATGCACAGCGGATATCGAACGTTCGCTGTATGTAGTTATAACCTCCGGCGGGTGTCATCGATTTTGAACGGAGCAGTTCGTGCTCACGACTGACAACATCTCGACGCTAAATTCGCTGGAGTGATTTTGATAGGAGGGGAAGCGACATGGCAGATTTGCGCATTGACTTAGCGGGGATAAAATCACCTAATCCATTTTGGCTCGCTTCAGCACCGCCAACGAATTCTGGCTATCAAGTGCAACGTGCATTTGAAGCGGGATGGGGCGGCGCTGTCTGGAAAACATTGGGGGAACCGATTTTAAATGTTTCTTCACGATTTGCAGCAGTTAGCTATAACGGACAAAGAGTAGCAGGTTTTAATAATATTGAACTGATTACAGATCGACCTTTAGAAGTAAATTTAAAAGAAATTTATGACACGAAAAAAAGGTTTCCTAATCATGCGATTATCGCTTCGCTAATGGTAGAGCCAAAGCAAGAAAAGTGGCATGAAATCGTAAAACGAGTAGAAGATGTGGGAGTTGATGGTCTTGAGCTTAACTTTGGTTGTCCACATGGGATGGCAGAACGAGGAATGGGTTCTGCCTCTGGTCAAGTCCCTGAATTGGTTGAAAAGCAAACGTATTGGGTGAAAGAAGCTGCACGTACACCCGTCATTGTAAAGCTAACGCCGAATATTACAGATATTACGGTTACAGCAGAAGCGGCAACTAGAGGCGGAGCCGATGCCATTAGTATGATAAATACGATTAATAGCTTAGCGGGTGTAGATTTAGATACGTGGAATACAGTGCCTCATGTTGCTGGCAAAGGCGCACATGGTGGCTATTGCGGCCCTGCCGTTAAACCGATTGCGCTCAATATGGTGGCAGAATGTGCACGAAATCCATTCATCAATGTACCTATTTCGGGCATCGGGGGTATTTCCAACTGGCAAGATGCTGCGGAATTTATGTTGATGGGCGCCACTGGAGTTCAAGTTTGTACAGCGGCGATGCACCATGGATTTAGTATTGTAGAGGACATGATTGATGGTCTCAATAATTATCTAGATGATAAGGGAATTGCTTCTGCAATGGATTTAGTGGGACGGTCGGTACTACGTTATTCTGACTGGGGCAATTTAGACTTAAATTACAAAATCGTTGCTGAAATTAATAATGATGTATGCATTAACTGTAATAAATGCCATATCGCTTGTGAAGATACGTCACATCAATGTATCGATCTGTATTCAGAAAGTGGGCGTCCGATGCTGAAGGTTCGTGAAGAAGATTGTGTAGGCTGTAATTTATGTTCAATTGTTTGCCCGGTAGATGGAGCGATTACAATGGTTGAAAGAAAATCAGCTATTGCGCCTATGACTTGGAATGAACGTCAAGTGCTTATCAGTAGCCTATCTCGATAGTTACACGATGAATGATTTACTAAAATGCCACCTTTGTTCTGTAGATGTAACTAAACTCAATGAAGGAAAAACCTCAGGTAGTTGTCACGGAAATGTTTTCATTCGCTAGATGATGCCGCTATTGGCGTTAGATGAACGCCATAATGCCCCTGTAAAGTGGATGATGAGAAGACGCTTGAATGAAGAAAAAGCCTCCGGCGGATGCCAAGGATTTTGAAGGAAATTACTCGCAGATGTTAGCCTAGCTTTGTTGCAACCATCCGATAATGGCTAACTTAGCCCATGTCAAAATCCGGACTCAATTACGCCGAGACGTAATTGATTAAAAAGGAGCGAAATGTATGGAGAATGACGGGAATTATTTGAAATCCCTAGATTTACTTCCAGTGACACATCAACAAAGAAATATTGGCGCATTTGGTTTTGCGGTTATTTGGGTAGGGATGGCGATTGTTTTAGCTGCCTTTGCGATTGGTGGATCGGCTATTATGAGCTTACCAATGCCAATGGTTATTTTAGCGACATTAATCGGCTCGTGTTTAATCGGCATATTTATGACATTAATTGGTGATATCGGGATCGAGCATGGCTTATCATTTCCTGTATATATGCGCGCGCCATTCGGTACATTTGGCACGCATATACCGTCACTCGTTCGTGGCGTGACAGCGGCGTGTTGGTTTGGCATCAACACATATTTTGGTGCAATGGCGATTAATGGTATTTTGAATTTACTTTTTGGCTATAACAATTGGTTTATATGCTTCCTCGTTTTTGCTGCATTACAGTTATTCAATACATCGCTTGGCATTAAATCCATCGAGCGATTTGCAGATTTAGCAGCACCGATTATTATCTTAATCTCGTGCTGGATGTATATTACGCTGGCAGATAATGCAACTGCCCAAGGAAAAGATGTCTGGACTTGGGTAGAAGCACCAGCAACGGGTATGGCAGCCTTTACAGCGTTTATGGTCGTTATCATGGCAAACATGGGATTCTGGGCAACATTGGCAGCCGACATGCCCACACTTTCACGTTTCTTTAAAGCGCCAAAAAATGAACGTAATTGGTTCAAACGCAATAAAACGCAGTTAATTGGTTCACTGATCGTCATGCCTATTACCAATACTTTTATGATTGTAATTGGTGCAGTTTGTTATATGGCAGTGTCATCCGCTGATCCAATAAACGCCTTGCAACAAAGTGCAAGCGGCATTGTCTTAGGAATCCTATTGCTAATGATTGTATTAGCACAATGGTCTACGAATACATCGGCCAATGTCATTCCTGCAGCGACGATTTTTTCTAACATTGGTGGACCAAAAGTGCCGTTTTGGGTTGGCGCTGTCATTGCAGGGATTATTGGGATACTAGCACAGCCATGGAGTCTATTTGATGTTTTGGTCAATGCTCTATTAATCATTGGTGGTATTTTAACAGCCATCGTAGGAATTTTATTTGCCGATTATTATTTAATCCGTAAACGTCGCGTAAATGTAAAAGATCTTTACGAGTTAGACGGCCAATTTAAGTATTTGAAAGGCTTTAACTTAGCAGGTTTAATCGCTTGGATTATCGGTGGGGCCATAGCAAATATGTTTCCGACTTATTCATCATTAATTGGTTTCTTTGTTGGGGCCCTTCTTTATTATGTATTAGCGAAATATTGGTGGTTCAAAAAGTATCCACAAGCAGAACTAGGAGATCCAAGTGATGCCAAGTACTTAGGGATTACCGCGGGTCACAATTTAGATGAAATCTTTAGCCAAGAACAAGTACCTATGCCGCCTGTTATAGCAGATGAAGGGGATGCAGTAGAGTCAATTGACCCAGTACTCGAAATAAAAGGTGCTGAATAAAATAAAAGCAAGTGGATATTCCAGGGTAGCGAATTAAGGCCAGTAATGTTGAACAAAGCGAGGTGATGGCATGTCAGATTACTTACAAAGTCTGGATGAAATAAAGAAAGTGGATCACTTTTTGGACAGTGGCTATAAAATTCAGTATGTCTACGAAAACCTAAGTGGGATGTTTGTTGAATTTGGACGTCAGGAAGAAGTTGTTCTTTTACAGATTCTTACAGCAGATGCGCGTAAGTATTTCTCAGCAAAACTTCAAGAACAAACATTATTGCAGTGAGGCACAAATTTTATATGTAGTGGATATCACTCTATTCCATCATGCTCTTCAACTGATGGAATAGAGTTTTTACGTTGTTGGTGACTCAAAAGAAAAATATGCTTAGAGGACTCCTATATGCAATTTATTACCATATAGGAAGACTGGCGTTATTGTTCGAAGGACTTTTTACAGCCATAGAGATATGAATTCTAGTTTTCGCTCGTTATTTGATAGTCCTTAGATGAATTGACAGTCACAGAAAATGGTTGCTGCTCATTACCAGTCACATGTCCATTTATAGCGGGGGATTACTAAACCGTAAATAAGCCTATAAAAAGTATATAACTTATAAATACGATTAAAATGGATGAAATACTTAACGAGATAACACTACGAATGAAATGAATTTTATTTTCAACACCACCGAATCCAAAAAAATTTAATCCAAATGTTATAAGTGAGAGTAGGAGAATGGAACAGAAAGTAACTAGCCAAAAATTATTGGGTACATACAACCTTACCGATAGATTGAGAATGGTGAAAAATAGACATATGATGCTTAGAAAAAATGCCCATTTATTAAAAATTGTCAGCAAAAATATTCCTCCAATTTAAGATTCTAACTTCTTCTAAGACAAGACCAAATAGATCTGCTCCTCTATAAAAAGATAATGACCAGAACTTCACACTGTAACATTAAAGATAAGTAATTGTACATGAGGATTTATTCTATCTTTACTTTTTTATAATGTTGCACATATTATGATGATGTCCATCAATATTTTTGAATAGGAGACAGAATTATGAAAAAAGTGAATCAAAATGCAATTAATTAGCACGTTACTTGAGAAAGAAATACTAGGGTGTCAATAAAAAGTTTTAATAAAAACATTGACTTCTAAAAGATATTCTTTTAGAGTGAATTTGTAAATTAAATATCCTCGTTAGGTGAGGCTCCTGTGTAGGAGATATGCTACTGCCCAGAAATGTCGAAAGACGCCAATGGGTCAACAGAAACCATCGACATAAGGTGGTTTTTAATGTAGCTGGCTTTGTCCTATGCCACACAGTGCTAAAGCTCTACGAATGGAGGAACAGATTTGCTACAATTTATTTGTTGTGCAATCAATGTACGTATATAGTACCGTGTAAACACCTTCATTCGATATGAGGGTGTTTTATTTTTTCTGTGAGGTGAGGAAAATGGATAACTATTCAGAACCAGACTCGAAGTATTATAAAAATGAACTAAATACACAGAATATCCATGAGGAATTTTAAATTATCTTTCTTAACGATTGTTTTATCGTTGGGGGAATATTTTTTTGTTCCTCAATGAAGGAGTGGTTGTTAAAATGATTAAAAACATGCCAAAAGACCAAATAACGCTTCAAATTATTAAGGCATTAAAAGAAGGAAAACAGAAAGAATTACAAGCCATATTAAAGGAACTCCAACCTTATGATATTGCACGAATTTTTGAGGAGCTACCAGAAAAACATCATACACGTTTCTTATTGTTTCTTACCCCTGAACAAATCGCTGAACTTATTCAAGAGCTTGAAAAAGTACATCAATTAAAAGTTCTAAATAAATTAGGTATCGAAAAATCAGGACAGGTAATGGATTTAATGGATAATGATGATTTAGCTTCGTTGTTAGAAAACCTATCTCCTGATAAAATTGAAGAACTTCTTTCAGGTATGAAGCAAGAAGAATCAAAAATTGTTCAAAATATCATGAACTATCCTCCTGAAACGGCAGGACGAATAATGACAAACCGTTTTGTGTGGATTCCTCAACACTATACTATTCGAGAATCAGTTGATAAACTTAAAATATTTGCAGAATTCTCAGAAACGATTAACTATTTATATGTAATCGATAATGATAAAAAATTAGTAGGTGTTGTATCCTATCGAGATTTAATAATAAGTGATGAATTTGAAAAGATTCAAGATATTATGTATAGCAGAGTGATCTCCGTTTCTGCTGAAACGGACCAAGAAGAAGTAGCTCGTGTAATAGAGCGTTATGATTTTTTATCAGTTCCTGTTGTTGAAAAAAATAATGAATTAGTAGGTATTGTAACAGTTGACGATATTATTGACGTTGTTATTAAGGAAGCAAACGAAGATATTGAAAAACTTTCGGCATCTGGTAAAGCCATTGATTTTGACACGAAGGCACACGTGGCTGCGTATCGCCGACTTCCCTGGCTTATTTTACTTTTATTTATCGGATTAGTTTCAGGAACCATTATTAGTGGTTTTGAGGAAACATTATCCAAAGTTGTCGCACTTGCCTTCTTTATGCCTATGATTGCTGGGATGACTGGAAATACAGGTACTCAATCATTAGCTGTTGTTGTAAGAGGCCTAATTACTACCGACACTAATAAAGGCGTAGTTTTTAAACTTATTATTAGAGAACTTAAAGTTGGATTGATTATAGGCATTACCTGTGGCATATTAATCTCGATTATAGCCTATATTTGGCAAGGAAATCCGGTTTTAGGTTTAGTTGTTGGAAGTTCATTAGTTGTGACTCTAATTATTGGGACTTTAGCTGGGACTATTATTCCTTTAATCTTATATAAATTTAAAATCGATCCAGCAGTGGCATCTGGTCCATTAATTACAACACTAAATGATATTCTATCATTACTTATTTACTTTGGAATTGCAACAATGTTTATTTCAAAATTGATGTAGAGACGTAATTTAATCTAAATCATTTATCAAGTATTGTTAAGCGAACGGGGAATCGATCCTTAGTAAAAAAAGACTTGGTACGATAATTTAGAAATGATCAAACTTTTTTAAAATCCCAATCTAATCTGCTGAAAAAGAATCCATTTTGATCAATCTTTTGTCAAAATGGATTCTTTTTATAGTGTAAAATGCATCCTGTCCTAGCGGCTATTATTCTTTTACAGTGAAATTACTCTGACAAACCTTTAATTAAAATGAGAATATTCCATATATTAAAAATATTTTGAAATAACATTCTAACAAATTCTCTATTACTTTTTTACCGGTTAAATATTACTTAAATGCTGTTTTTCCTAAAAATACAATTGTGTTTTTAGAAAGAATTTATTATTATTAGTAAAGTAATTTAATTGTGAAACAACATGAAGGAAAGAGGCTAATTCAAGTGGCAAATAAAGAATTAACAAGAGGCTTAGAGGCGCGTCATATTCAAATGATTGCTCTCGGTGGTACGATTGGTGTAGGGCTATTTATGGGTTCTGCAAGTGCCATTCAGTGGACAGGACCGTCTGTGCTACTTGCTTATGCTATATCAGGGATTTTTATATTTTTCATCATGCGTGCAATGGGTGAGATGCTTTATATGGAACCAAGCACAGGCTCATTTGCAACATTTGGTTATAAATATATCCATCCATTAGCAGGCTATTTAACGGCGTGGAGTAACTGGTTTCAGTGGATTATCGTTGGGATGTCCGAAATCATTGCCGTAGGAACATACATGCAGTATTGGTATCCAGATTTACCAGCGTGGATTCCAGGTTTTATCGCGATGGTCATTCTAGGTTTAGCGAACTTTATCTCCGTTAAATCGTTCGGAGAATTTGAATTCTGGTTTGCGATGATTAAAATCGTGACGATTATTCTCATGATTGTCGCAGGCTTTGGACTGATTTTCTTTGGTATTGGTAATGGAGGCATAGCGATAGGATTATCAAATCTTTGGGAACATGGCGGCTTCTTTACAGGTGGCTGGACTGGCTTCTTCTTTGCACTCTCATTGGTTGTAGCAGCTTACCAAGGCGTTGAACTTATCGGGATAACAGCGGGAGAAGCAAAAAATCCGCAAAAAACAATTACCAATGCGATTCAAAGTATTATTTGGCGTATTTTAATATTTTATATCGGCGCGATTTTTGTTATTATTACGGTTTACCCGTGGGATGAATTAGGTACAATTGGCAGTCCATTTGTAGCAACATTTGCAAAGGTAGGGATTACTGCAGCAGCAGGGATTATTAACTTTGTAGTCATTACAGCGGCAATGTCAGGCTGTAATAGTGGCATTTATAGCGCAGGACGTATGCTTTATACACTTGCCATGAACGGTCAAGCACCAAAATTCTTTGCAAAGCTTTCTAACAATGGCGTACCATTATTTGGGACAGCAGGTGTACTTGTTGGATTAGTCATTGGCGTTGTACTGAGTTATATTGCTCCTGAAAATCTATTTGTCTATGTGTATAGTGCGAGTGTACTTCCTGGGATGGTGCCATGGTTTATTATTTTGATTAGTCAAATTCGATTTAGAAAAGTAAAAGATGGACAACTGGCAAAACACCCGTTTAAAATGCCATTTGCGCCAATTACAAACTATGTAACAATTGCTTTTTTAATAATGGTACTAATCGGTATGTGGTTTAATGATGATACACGTGTGTCATTAATCGTAGGAATTGTTTTCCTTGTGCTTGTAACGATTAGCTTCTATGCTTTTGGTATCGGAAAAGGTCGTCCAGTTGACATGGATGATGACAACAACTAAAAATAATATTTAAAGATGTGTCTCATGCTTAGATGAGACACATCTTTTTTTTGTTACTGCTGTATGAGCATGTTTAGCTATTTTCCAGAAAATGATTTTTACATAATCAAACAAGAAAAGGACAAACTACATAAAAAATAGGAAGTTCAAAAATAAGGTCCTAGCGGTTCAATGCTATTAAGGGGTTGAAATGAAATGGAAGAGACAATACAACAAGCAATTGAATCGTTAAAGCATGAAATTCACAAAATAGATGATGCCATATTAAAAAAAGTAACGACGGATGTAGGAGAAGTGACGGTTATTTATATCTCCTCACTGGTAGAGAAATTGACCGTACAATCAATGGTATACATACCATTAGAGCGTCATATCAATCAAATTCTCCAAGTGGCCGAATATGTTGAGCTCGGAGATATGGAAACAATTAAGAAAAGTTTGAATTCGGGTCAAACGCTGATGTTTTTTCATCAATTAACTCAAATACGAACGATTGACACATATAGTGCCCCTACACGCTCGATAACAAATACCGAAACAGAATCAACGGTTATTGGACCACAGGATGCTTTTACAGAATCGTTAGAGACCAATATTTCTTTAGTAAAAAGGCGAATTCAAAACCCGATGCTAAAAAATGAAATTCGAACAGTAGGAACCGAGACAAATATTAAAATTTCAATTATGTATATGGATAATATTGTGAATAAGGAAAATTTAGAGAACCTGAGAGAACGCATAGATAAAATAGACTATCCTTTTTTTACGGATATTTCTGAGTTGAAGCAATTGATTGAAGATAATCCATTATCACCATTTCCTCAGCATTATATGAGCGTGCGACCTGATAGTGTGAGTCAATACCTCATTGACGGACGAATTATCATATTTATGGACAATAGTCAGGCAGCAGTCGTTTGTCCAACATCCTTTTTTGAAATGTTCATTTCCATCGAAGATTATTATAACCGTTGGTCAACAGCATCGTTGCTTCGAATGCTTCGATTTTTTGGTTTTTTCCTGACGATTATCATCACACCGATGTATATATCTGCATTAACATTTCATCCAGAGATTCTGCCGTATGAACTGTTATTAAATCTTCAAGAGTCAAGAAGTAAGGTGCCATTTCCACCACTTATTGAAGTGTTGTTTATCGAGCTCATTATCGAAGTATTACGAGAAGCCGGCTCTCGAATGCCTGCAAAAGTCGGACAAACGATCGGTATCGTAGGCGGTATTGTGATTGGGACTGCGGCGGTGGAAGCAGGACTTTTAAGTAATATTCTTATTGTGTTGGTTGCCACTTCGGCATTACTTTCATTCCTACCACCTATTTTTTTAATGAGTAATACGAGTCGGTTTGTGCGTTATATATTTATCATATCAGCCGGTTTTTTTGGATTGTTCGGACAAATGCTAGCATTCGCCTGGTTAATAAACCATCTCCAGGGTTTGAAATCTTTAGGCACACCTTATATGACGCCTATTATTCCTCGTAAAGCTAAAGATCTATTGGATAGTGTAATTCGATTTCCAACGAAGTATTTAACGGCAAAGAAGGGGATTTCAAGAGCTCAAAAAAAATAGCTGGTTTTATGGAAATAGAGGTGGTTAAACGTTGAGTACAAACAATAAGAAGCTTTTAAATTCATATCATGTCGTTTTTTTAGCACAAAGTACAATGATTGGAACAGGAATTCTTTCACTACCTCAAAAACTAAGTTCTTTAGGTTATAGTCAGGCGTTTATGCCACTTCTATTTGGTGTCATTGCAAGTCTAACACTGTGGCCGATGATTTGGATTAATTCGAAATATCCAAACGACAATTTATTTCAAATTAATGAGCTATTGCTAGGTAAATGGTTAGGCAAAATCATAAATTTTTTCTTTGTCCTTCAATTTATTGTTTTTTGTGCAGGGATTATTAGTAACTACATGCACCTTATTCAAAGTACAGCCCTCCAGGAGCAGACCATTACATTGCCAGTGTTTTGTTTTCTCCTATTACTTGTTTACATTGTAAGCGGTGATATTAAATCTATTGCAAGATTTTGCATAATTACCTTCTTTATTACGATAGGAATGGTTTTTTTTACTAGTTGGGCATTTGAGAAGGGCAATATGAGTCACTTTCTGCCTTTATTCAATTTCACGGGTGATGAATTTTATGAGGCTATAAAGAAAGGGTATTTATCTATTCTAGGATATGAATTAATCATGTTCTACTTTCCGTATATAATCCAACAAAAAAAAGCTTTTAAACATTCGTTAATAGGCATTTGGATAAGTATTCTAATTTGTTTTATTACCACGGCCATCAGTGTGATGTACTACTCGGAATGGCAACTGAAAAATGTAGAATTTTCAGTGTTAAACCTCTTTAAAGCAGGCGAATTTTCATTTGTTGAAAGGATCGATATTATCGGTATCACGTTATGGGTATTTTTAATATTATCAACTTCTGCTGCCTATCTATGGTGTGCAAAAAAGGGCGTGGATTCTCTACTATCGAAAAACAGTAAAGTGTATTTATATATATTAGCGATTGTCATTTTTTTTGTTGTGAAGATGCCGTTTTCGCGAGATTTCCAAGATCAATTATTTACCGGAAGTAATTATGTGGCTTATATGCTAATCATTTGGCCGGTCTTCTTAAGTATTGTTTATTTACTTCGAAAAAAGAAGCAGGTGCAGCCATGAGCAGAAAATTTCTTAGCATATCTGTTTTTCTTGTCCTATTGGTCGGTTGTTCAGAAAAGGAAATAAAAGTACCGTTGGAAGATGTAGGTATGGTGGGTATTATGGCTTTTGACTATATTGATGAAGATAAAACGCAATTAACTGTTGCAATACCACAATACTCTCCTCAGGCAGAGCAAAATACTCAAATTTTCTCTGTTGCAACAGACCTTGTCTCCAATGGGATTGTGGAAATTGAAAAACTGTCTGATAAAAAAATTGTTTTCAACCAATTGCGCGTTGTTCTTGTAAATGAAGAGCTAGCACGGAACGGAGATGTTCGAAAATTAATTCAGCATTTATACAGAAATGCTGAGGTCGGTAACAAGGTACTCATTGCGGTCGTGAAGGAGCGAGGCGAAGAGATGCTGCGATATAAATACCCAGATAAGCCAAATATCAATTTTTATTTAAATGATTTATTGCAACCAAGCATTAATACCGCGTTTAATCCAAATACCAATATTCACGATTTTATGTATGAGATTACAAACCCAGTAATGGATCCAATTCTCCCGTTTATTGATAAAAATAATGACAAAATTGAGATTAAAGGAGTAGCAGTGTTTAAGGGTAATACTATGTTTGAAGTGATTAAGCCAGAAGAGGCCTTGATTATTCAGGCGATACAGGGGAGAAAAAATCTCGCTCCATTGGATATAAATATGAATCAAGGACATGGAGAAGAAAGATTGATGATTGACTTAATAGAAAATAGTGTGAAAATCAAGAGCAATAAGAATATGAAATCGCCTAAGCTAACGATTAAGTTAAAGATTAAGGGGACGTTAAGTGAGTACAAAGGTGAACGAGAAAATGTGTTGAATACCACGGATAGGTTAGCGGTTTTAGAGAACGATGTAAATAAAGCGCTTGAGAAGGACATTAAAAAGTTCTTCGATAAGCTGAATGACATAAAGGTGGATCCAAGTGGATTAAGTGAATATTTCAGAATGTACCATCATGGAAAATGGACGAAGGATAACACGAGAGAAATCATTAGTAAATTAGAAGTGGATGTCCAGGTGAAAACGTCTATTATCAGTACAGGTACTTTAAAATAAGTAAATTAAACAATGATGAGCTATCTTGCATTACCTTCGATAGTTAAAGCATCGTTAACCACAACATATGGAGACCTACTATGCCTAAGTAAATGACGAATATGCCTATCAAACAGTTGAAAAAGAACTTTTGGAATCGTTCGCCACTCTTTCTATCAACCAAATAGGACAGACAGGAAATAAAAGACGATAGCATAATTTTTACTAATAAAAACAAGGTTGGGCTAGTAACCCATAATAACTTCATTATTGGATTTAATTCTTCAATTTTATTTAGCGTTAGCCCGTAATGCGTGGCAAAACCATCAAAAATATTCAAAATAGCAATGACCAAGCTAAGGGAAATGATATTAGGTTTTCGAATTATCATCACCCCTCTGTACAAATGTCGAGTTAGAAATGGTCGTGTTATCTAGGATAGTCAAGATTGGCGGTATTCATAAAGGAAATGAAGGTTTTTTATGACGAAGAGATGGGTGTGTTGAAAATCGACTGGTTCATGTATAGCACAAAAGGCAATTTATCATTCTTGGATGGAGTGACAAATTGCCTTTTTGATTTGCTATGAGTGAAGTTCCTTAGGTTATGTGTGAGGTTCCTTATGCTTTTCGCATAATAAAACTTAAATGTCTACCTGCTTGTTTGTCTTGACGATAAGAAAAACCGTCCGTGCTAACATACGTACATGTTGAATCTACCGTGATGTGTTGTGCTGGAATACCTACAAGCTCACATTGTTTTTTCACCGTTTGCTGATTATCAATGTGATATTTATTGGTTTCTGCATTGTAATACATGAATTCATCGGCGTAGCCGAGTTGCTTAAATTTTTCATACACATCCACATCAACCTCAAATTTCTGCTGGCTAAGTGCCATACCAATTTGTACGTAAAAATCTTGAGGGTGACATTGCTCCTGTTGTATCAAATGTTGGAAGAGCTGTAAGGTCACTTCCTTGATCGTTCCTTGCCAACCAGAATGAATCACACCGACAAGGCCATTAACCTCATTATAAAAAATAACGGGTACACAATCGGCCGTAAAACTGCAGAGTAACAAATCTGGTTCAAAAGTATAGAGCGCATCGGTATTGGCTATGGCCGTATCTTTTTGCACAGCGCCTCGACCTATATCAGCAGGTGTTACCCGATGAAAATTAGCGCTATGCGTTTGTTGGGCACATACGAAATTATTCACATCGCACTGCAATGTAGCTGCTAACGTTTTCCGATTGTCAAGCACATCATCGGTACTAGTGCAGACATGGAAGGCCATATTGTTTTGTTCAAGCGCCATACTATCCTTCAAGGTAGTTCCTGCTATGAATTGCTCATTGTTGAAGTAAATTTTAGTTTTCATATCATCACCTCGTCTTACTATATATGATTGAATTGCCAATGTATAGCTTAGGCTATGTACAATTTTTTTCTTCGAATTGAATGAGCTGTAATACGTTTAGCTCATAAAAATAGAAAGCCTTGTTCCAGACATAATTGCTGAATTTCCGGTCATATAGTATCGGAGAAGACATTGTTTTTCCCGTTAAATATGTAGAAAAGGAGCATGTTGTGAATCAGCTTAACGTTCTGTTAATTTGCCAATTGGGCATGGGGCTATTTTGGATTATTACATACATACTCATTATAAAGCATGGCTTTCAAGACAAGAAATACGGTATGCCGATGGCGGCGATTTGTGCCAATATATCCTGGGAGTTCATCTTCACTTTTATATATCCACAAAATGATTTACAAAGAATGATTACTTTTGTGTGGTTTTTACTCGATATTGTTATTTTGCTGCAGTATTTAAGATATGGTCGTAAAGAATTTAAAAAAGTCATGTCCGCAACACTTTTTTATGCATCTTTCCTCATAACACTTGGGGTAAGTTTTCTAATTATCTTAGCAATGACACAGGAACTGAATGATATGGAAGGGAAATATGCTGCATTTTCTCAAAATCTGATGATGTCTGGGTTGTTTATTTCATTATTGTTATGGAGAGGAAACTTGGTTGGTCAATCTATGTCCATCGCCGTTTGTAAAATGATTGGTACTTTGTTTGCATCAGTTGGGTTCTTTCTTTATTTTAGTACACCATTGATAACAATTATCTCCGTAGCGACATTTATTTATGATTGGATTTATATAGTATTGCTTTATAGGTTTTATCATAAAAAAATCAATTTAAAAAGAACCTAGTTACTCTAAAAGGATGGTATTTCGTCAGAAGCGAATAGATAGCTGTAATGAAGATTACACTTCTTAGATTGATAAAAAAATAGTGGATTAGCAAAATCACGCTTTCACTAGTTGAGCGTGATTTTTTTGCTATTTAGTGAAGGTCCACTGAATGGAGTTTCACTTTACCCCGCAATAACGGTCAGTAAGACGCCGACCTCAAGTGGAAAGCAATGAGGTGGTCGAACAACTGACCGTAATAGCCCGATTGGTTCAACTACCAATCAGTGGAAGGTCCACTGAATGGAGTTTCACTTTACCCCGCAATAACGGTCAGTAAGACGCCGACCTCAAGTGGAAAGCAATGAGGTGGTCGAACAACTGACCGTAATAGCCCGATTGGTTCAACTACCAATCAGTGGAAGGTCCACTGAATGGAGTTTCACTTTACCCCGCAATAACGGTCAGTAAGACGTCGACCTCAAGTGGAAAGCAACGATGGTCGAACAACTGACCGAAATAGCCCGATTGGTTCAACTACCAATCAGTGGAAGGTCCACTGAATGGAGT
>NZ_KB933398.1:2070690-2432865 GCF_000392615.1 Lysinibacillus sphaericus OT4b.31
AAGAAGTGCATGCTTCTACAGCGCAAGTACTTGGTCTAAACAAAAACTAATCAAATAAAAAATAAAGAACCTTTCATCCGTCTTTGGATTGAAGGTTCTTTTTTACATTCATGGCAGGGGACTACTTATCTTGGGTCACCTGAACGATGGCTGGCACCACCCGAGCGTTCGCATGAGATACCAGAGCGAAAGTTGGCTTAACCTGAGCGTTCGCAGGGGTTACCCGAGGAGAAACCCAGATATGTTAGTGATTATATTTCTACAGGGATTATTGTGAGTTTAAAACACTGCAGTTGTAAACATTGTAGATATCCAGTATACTTTTTTCGGTATAGAAGAATTGAAATGATAGAGAAAAAGGATGAGTATAGATGACGTTTGAAGAGGTATTACCATGTTTAAAAGCGGGCGAAAAAGTAATTCGTGATGGTTGGGGCGGTGCTGAGTTGTATGTGAAGCTTGTTGGGCCAAGCGAACATAATGGCGAGAATTTGAATCCCTATTTTTTAATTAATGTACGTGGCGAGGGTTACACAATGTTCACACCAACTGTCTGCGATTTGTTAGCGGAAGATTGGATAATTGTAGGTTAATCGTTAGCGAAGTCATCTCAATAGTTAGTTGAGGTGGCTTCTTTCTGTTTCGTAAGCGTAGGCTAACGTGCTAGTTTTTGTTTACCGTATCCCGCAGTAACGTTCAGTAAGCCGCCGACCATGAGGAAGAGGTTGGCGAACAACTGCCCGTAACAGCCCGATTGGTTTAACTACCAATCAGTGGAGATGAAGATCCCTCACTGATTCGAGTTTCACTTTATAGATGAGGAGAGATGTTATGAAGTTTGAAGAATATGCAGGTAAGACAGTCTTTGTAACGGGCGCTGCCTCTGGTATCGGTCAGGCTCAAGCCATTGCATTTTTAGAGAATGGAGCGAATGTATTTGGCTTTGATTTGGATGAGCATGGGTTATTCAATTTACAACAACGATATCCCGAACGTTTTGCTTATAGGTCAGGTAGTGTCTGCAGTAAGGAAGACGTAGAGCAAGCGTGTGAACAAGCCGTTTCAACATATAAGCAAGTGGATATTTTATGTAATACTGCAGGCGTGTTAGATGGCTTCGCAAAAACACTCGATACGGATGAGGCGCTATGGGATAAAATTATGAATACCAATGTTAAAGGTACTTATTTTGTGACGAATACGCTATTACCACACATGTTAACGCGAAAATCAGGCATTATCGTAAATATGGCCTCTATTGCGGGGCTTGTTGCTGGCGGTGGAGGTGCGGCTTACACAGCCTCCAAACATGCGATTGTGGGGTATACAAAACAATTAGATTTAGATTATTGTCGTGAAGGGATTCGTGCCAATGCCATTGCACCTGGTGCCATCCAAACACCGATGAACAAAGCAGATTTTGAAGGGGATGGGGAAATGGCAAAATGGGTTGCCAATGAAACGCCTGCGGGTCGCTGGGCACAACCAAGCGAAGTGGCAAGTTTAACACTTTATTTGGCTAGTCAATCAGCTGATTATATGCATGGGGCCATCATACCGCTTGATGGCGGTTGGCTTACAAAATAACATTGTTCAATAGTAAATTCTTCTGTTATAATACGCAAGTAAGCAAAATTCAGCTTGCACTACGACACTTCAGATAGGGCGATAGGCTCTCTTCCTTTGGTCGTAGTTATGACTAAAATAGCGAATTAGCTATTTTACAAAGGAGAATAAAATTGAATAGTTCTATTTTAAAAGACTCATCCCGCACGTCTGTAAGTGAGCTTACAAAGACGGCACTTGTCGCGGCCCTTTATGTGGCTGTAACTGTTTTATTGTCAGTCATTAGTTTTGGGGCTGTACAGCTACGTTTGTCGGAAATGTTCAACTACCTGGCGTTATACAACAAGCGTTATGTAGTAGCAGTGACAATCGGCGTAATCTTGGCCAATTTTATGTCACCCACTTGGATTTTAGATGTACCCATCGGTGGGATTGCGACATTTCTTGTGTTACTTCTTTGCCGGAAAGTAACAAAAAATATATCAAATGATATAGTGAAAATGGTTGTGACCGCATTGATTTTTGCTTTATCAATGTTTACCGTTGCAGGTCAATTAACAATCCTCTATGATCTGCCGTTTTGGGCAACTTGGTTTACGGTTGGAGTTGGGGAGTTATTGTCCATGACTGTTGGTGGTGTGACGATTTATTTATTAAATAAAAAAATTGATTTATCGAAATAATATAAAGTACATTCGTAAGAGTGATAGTGTAAGACCGTAGTCAATCTCGAAAATATATCGAGATTGACTACGGTCTATTTCTTTTTCTAGCAATAGTTTGATGTAGTTTTATTCAACCGTAACGGAAAGCTCTTTCACAAGAAGGGATGAGGAGCCGTACCCGTTTGGAAGGAAATAAAGTTCTGTGCTGGTTTCTTCAATATTTTGCATGAAATCAAAGAAGTTCCCAGCGATTGTCATCTGCTTAACAGGTGAGACGATTTTGCCGTCTTTGATATGGAACCCTGTTGCTGCAACAGAAAAGTCGCCAGAGATGGTATTGGTACCAGAGTGAAGACCGGATAAGTCTGTAATAAGGAGTCCTTCCGAAATGGAAGCTATTAAGTCAAGTTGTGTTCGCTTGCCAGGTGTAACATATAAATTTTGAGGTGCAATTGTTAACGTACTTTTGTAAGAACTCTTATGCGCATGTCCGCTAGTTTCGCCGCCTTCTAGTTTTGCTGTTTTTCGGTTATGAAGAAGCGTTTGCAAAATTCCATTTAAAATAATCGCTTGTTGTTTTGTCGCAACACCTTCCCCGTCAAAATTTGACCCAGTCAAAGCACATGGATGAAATGGGTCATTAAACAATGTGAAAGCATCGGAAGCCACTTTCTGTCCAACTTTACCTTTTAATAAAGATTGATTCTTTTGGGCATTTTCAGCTGAGAATATAGGCATAAAGGTTGCAAGTAAAGAAGCTGTTGCGTCGTTGCGCAAAATAATTGGATATTTACCAGAAGGGATAGATTTCTCCCCAAGATTAGCAAGTGCTTCCTCGGCTGCTTCTTGTGCAATTTCATCGACATCTAAAGCATAAAAATCACGTGTCATTTTCAAGTAGCCAGCAGTTTTCAATTCGTCACCATCTTTGACAACTGTTGAAATAAAGATAACTAAGCCATTCTCTTTTTGCGATAAAGACAGGTGCTTACTATTTACTAAAGACCGTTCAGTTGAAAACTCTTGCAGTAAACAGTAATCAAGCGTGACCACTCGTGGATCATACGACCGTATTTTATCTTCAATAGCTTGTAGTAGTGCGATTTTATCTGAAAATTCGATTTGCGCTAGTTCTTCACTGTAGAATTGGTGACGTGCATATTCGCTACTCCCTTCGAAAATATCGATGCCTTCATCCTCTTCAAGTATATCTGCATTTGCTTTGGCACTATCGATTAAAAATGGAATGGAGTCTTCATCAAGTTTTTCTGTATAGGAATAGCCCATTTTCCCGTTAAAAAGCCCTCGTAGACTAAGACCCCCATCTTCAGATGTTTCGTAGCTATCAATTTGTCCTTCATAAAGCTTACATGCAAATGATTTCTTTCGTTCAAAATAGACTTCCGCTTCTTTAAAATCAGCGTCTATCGCTTGTTGTAGCAGTTTGTCTTGGAATTCAGCGATTCTCATAAATTATTCCCCCTTTGTTCCACCAACTGTAATTTCACTAACACGAATCATCGGTTGACCGACATTCACTGGAAGACTGCCACTGACTGATCCACACATGCCTGCACCATGCGCAAGATTATTTCTGACACGATCAACTCGTTGTAATGTTTTTGCACCATTTCCAATAAGTGTTGCACCGCGTACAGGACGATCAATTTTACCATCTTTTACGGTATAGGCTTCCATGACCGCGAAGTTATAGTCACCAGTAGACGGATTTACTTGTCCGCCACCCATATATTTTGCATATATACCATATTCGGTTGCAGCAATAATTTCTTCTGGTGTGGATGTACCTGGTGCAATATATGTGTTAGTCATACGCGATGTTGGACTGAAACGGTAAGATTGGCGACGTGAAGAGCCAGTGGATGCAGTATTCATGCGACGGGCATTAAATTTATCAATTAGATAACCTTTCAAAATACCCTTGTCGATTAAGATGTTTTTTTGCGATTTTTCCCCTTCATCATCAATATTGAGAGAACCCCATTCATTAGGAAGAGTGCCATCATCAATATATGTAACAATATCGGGTGCCACTTTTTCACCAATTCGATTGGCGAAAACGGAATTGTTTTTTGCGACTGCTGTAGCTTCAAGCCCATGACCACAAGCTTCGTGGAAAATAACGCCCCCAAACTCATTATCAATGATGACGGGGAATTTGCCGCTTGGACATTCATCAGCATGAAGCATCGTGACTGCAATACGTGCTGCTTCTCCTGCATAGTGTTGAAGATCAAGGTTTTCAATAAACTCAAAACCAGCATGTGCACCAGGACCGTAGAACCCGGTTTGCATTTCGTTACCCTCGCAAGCAGTTGCCTGAATGGAGAGTCTACTATAAATACGTGTATCTTCAACAAATTTACCTTCCGAATTGGCAATTAAAATATGCTGTGCTTCATCTAAATAGCGAATACCAACCTGACTGATGCGTTCATCATAATTTCGCGCGATGTCATTTGTCTGGCGCATGATGGCAGCTTTTCTTGCATGTTCGACACTGTTTGGGATTTTTAAGATTTTGTGAATAGGGGTAATGAGTTCTTTTTGGAGCGGGTGAATGGTACCAGCAGCCCCCCCTTGGATAGCTAGTGCAGCCCTTTTTGCCGCTGCTAGTAGGCCTTCTTCAGAAATATCGTTTGTATAAGTATAAATGCTTTGGAGACCACAAAAAATACGAATGCCAATGCCGAAATCACGCCCAGAAATACTTTGCTCCATTTTGTTGTCCCGTAACATAAGTGAATTCACATACTTATCTTCAATGAATAATTCTGAAAAATCACCACCTGTAGTAAGAGCTGCTTCAAGTACATTTTCAATGACTGACTGTTTAATCATGTATCTTCCCCCTTTGCTTAATTATAGCGTACTTATTATAGATATTTACAGAATAATAGAAAGATTCCGCATTCTGGTTTTTTAATTATAGGATGTTAGAGAAATATTTCATGAAAGAAGAGAGGATTTAAATCTCCATGATATTGCCATGTGCTTCAAGAAGTTCGGAAAAAGAACAAATAGAATATTATATATTTTAAGTTACTAAACAGGTAGTGAAGGATTCAGGTTTTGGGATGTTCGGAAATTTTTTAATGCAAAATATTGCAAAAACTAATATGATTAGTTAAAATGTGAATAACCTTAGTTTTAGAAGGAGAGTAAACAATGAAAATTACAAAGATGGATACAATTTATCAATTATCATTTATGCCAAGATTATTTCCTGTAAATTGTTATTTCGTAGAAGAAGAAAACGGGCTTACACTTATCGATGCTGCCCTACCATATAGTGCAAAAAGTATATTAAATGCGGCTAAGAATAGCGGAAAGCCGATTACAAAAATCATTATTACACACGCGCATAATGATCATATAGGGGCACTAGATACGTTAAAAGAATTATTGCCTGATTGTCAGGTGTACATTTCTTCTAGAGATGCGCTGCTATTGGAAGGAAACGCTATGTTGCTACCACATGAAAAAAACGTAACTATTCGTGGCGGTCTTCCGAAAAAAATTATAACCAAACCAGATGTATTACTAGAAGAAGGTGATTGTGTTGGTTCATTAGAAGTAATTGCTACTCCAGGTCATACACCGGGGTCTATCTCACTTTTCGATACACGTAATAGAAGCTTAATTGCTGGTGATGCACTCATAACTAGAGGGAAGCTGGTAGTATCGGGCATGATGAATCCGCTGTTCCCGTTCCCTGCTCTAGCTACGTGGGATAAAAACACAGCTCTAGAAAGTGCCAAAAAATTAAGTGAATATAAACCAAACTTACTCGCTGTTGGTCATGGAAAGATGTTACAGCAACCACAGCAACTTTTGGATAGGGCTATCGCACAAGCAGAAATAGCATTTTTACAATCGAAATAGGAAGTGAAAATAACATGGCTCGACGTATAAAATTAGATTTATCGATTATTTTACAACAGGCAACAGTGTTAGTAGATGAATATGGGGTAGACCAACTTTCAATCGGGTTATTAGCTGAAAAATTGACAGTGCGACCACCTTCTTTATATAACCATTTAGATAGTTTAGATGGATTAAAGCAAAAACTAGCTATTCAAGGACTAAAAAAGCTCAATGAAACCATGCTTCAATCTGCGGTGGGACGCTCAGGTGATGATGCCATCCGTGCAATTAGTCAAGCGTATATACAATTTGTAAGAATGCATCCGGGGCTTTATGATGCTAGCACGCGTTTTCCAGATGCAGATGATCTTGAGTTACAGCAAGCCCAGGAAGCTGTTGTGCAACTTGTAGTTCAAGTACTAGATGCCTATAAATTGCAAGAAGAAATGGCGATTCATATGGTTAGAGGATTACGAAGTATTTTACATGGATTCACTTCCATTGAACAGATGGGCGGATTTGGGATGCCACTTGATATTAATAAAAGTTTTTCAATCCTCATAAATACCTTTATTGAAGGCATTCATGCAGTTGGATCCAACGAAGAAGGCTAAGATTGTTTTGGTATGCGTTGTATTGAGTACTGACCTTACCGTTTAATGGGAGAAAGCGATGTTCACTGTGAAAGTAGCTACTGTTAATCTAGTTCTTTAAGTCATGACATAATTCTACTCATCTTTAGCCAAACTAATGGAAATGACATGGGAAGGTGAGTACATGCACAACGACTATAATGCAGGAGACATTGTCTATATTTTTTATCGGAATCCACATATTCAGGATGTAGCGAATATACAGGAAGCTGCGGTGGTAAATAGTCCAGATAATCCAAATGAATTAGCGCTTTTTCTGTTTGAAACGTATTATCCTTTAACGAATGATCTTGTGGTATTTGCAAGTGAAATGGATGCGGAACAGGCGTATCATCAGTATTTTCATTGATGGAGGGCCCACATGAAAAAACCATTTACACCCCAGCTTGTTTATTTTGAGCCAGATGCACTAGATTATCCGCTTGGTCAAGAGCTGAAAGAGAAATTCGACAACATGGGCGTGGAAATTCGCTATACGACTTCTCATAATCAGGTACGCAATCTGCCAGGTGACAATGATTTGCAAAAGTACCGGATTGCTAAGTCCACCCTTGTTATCGGCATTCGAAAAACGTTGAAGTTTGATACATCCAAACCTTCAGCGGAATATGCCATTCCCTTTGCGACAGGGTGCATGGGGCATTGTCATTATTGTTATTTGCAAACAACGATGGGGAGTAAGCCGTATATCCGCACGTATGTCAATGTAGATGAAATTCTTCAGGCAGCTGATCACTATATGGCTGAGCGAGCTCCTGAAATTACACGATTTGAAGCATCGTGTACGTCTGATATTGTGGGGATTGATCACTTAAC
This sequence comes from Lysinibacillus sphaericus OT4b.31, assembly GCF_000392615.1. GTDB lineage: Bacteria > Bacillota > Bacilli > Bacillales_A > Planococcaceae > Lysinibacillus > Lysinibacillus sphaericus_B. Next base: position 2,078,279 of record NZ_KB933398.1, read on the forward strand.
ACATACGTTGAAAAGGGCGATTGAGCATTTTGGTCAAAGTGAATTAGGCCAATTGCGCTTTGTGACAAAATTTCATCATGTGGACCATTTACTAGATGCCAAGCATAATGGCAAAACTAGATTTCGTTTTAGTGTCAATGCCGATTATGTCATCAACAACTTTGAGCCAGGCACCTCACCATTAGACAAACGTATAGAAGCTGCGGGAAAAGTAGCGAGGGCTGGTTATCCACTTGGTTTTATCGTAGCGCCAATTTATCTTCATGAAGGTTGGGAACAAGGCTATTATCATATGTTTGAGCGGCTGGATGCGGAATTACCGCAAGATGCACGGGATGATATCACGTTCGAATTTATTCAGCATCGATTTACAAAGCCTGCTAAAAGAGTGATTGAAAAAAACTACCCCATGACAAAGTTAGAGTTGGATGAGACTGTGCGAAGGTATAAGTGGGGCAAGTATGGGATTGGTAAATATATCTATCAAAAAGAGGAAGAAGCAGACATAAAAGAGCATCTCTACGGCTATATGAAAAAATTTTTTCCTAATGCGAAATTAGAATATTTTACTTGATGTGCTCACACTGTAGACAAACTCGGCAAAAAAATTGAGTTTGCCTACAGTCTTTTTAAGTAAAAATAATCAGGTCCGGAATAGGCCAATCGCTTTTCGCGGATGTACCAGCGAGCCTCTTCCTTCGCTACGCTTCTTAGCTAGTCGTTTTTTCGCAGGAGTCTCGCAGTCTTACAAAATGAACACGATTAATCGCTAATCCCTTAGGTCACTGCAGATACGCTCGAATGGCGAGAAACACAAACGGCGTAATTGCTCATAAGAGACACTGACTTTACTTGACCAACACACATTTTGAACGAAAAACCTCAGAAAAATCAAAAGGTCTCGGGAGTGCCCAGCATTTCTGAAACCTTTTGTCTTTAATCTGGTGATGTGCTTTTTCGCGGATTGCTGCTACATGCACTGTATAATCCTATTGTCGATGGTAAGCCTAAATGGATAAGGTCAAAAAAGGGGAGATTACACTTGTACTCATTTCAACCAAACTGTTGGTCAGAGCACGAGGAGCTTGAGGTTGTAATGCTTTGTGCGCCCTCTAAATTGGATGTGCCAGATTTAAAAACCGCAGAACATGTGCAATGGAGCGCTTCTGTACATCATGCAAAAGCAATGGAGAATTTCATGGAATTTAAAGGTGCTTTACAACATGCAGGGGTGAAGGTCATCGATTATTCAAAGGAACTAACAGCGGATGTACAGCAACTAAGTGATCAGCTCCTGAATCGGTATTTTGTTCGTGATTTAGCCTGTGTATTTGGCAACATGATGTTACCGGGAGAAGCGGGCATTTCCATGAGACGCCCTGAGTATGTTCAAGCGCAAGCACTACTGGAAAATTGGTTTCCTAAAAGCTTTACACACATCAAAGACCCGCGAAAAGCATTGGAGTTTGGGGATGTACTGATTCTCAATAAAGACGCTGTGCTTATGAATATCGGTGTACGAACTACAATAGAAGGAGTGGAGCGTGTAAAGGAGAAAATCTTCGAAGCGGGTTTTGCTGAAATCGGCATTATTGATTTGCCTCGAAGCTCGGATACACTCCATTTAGATATGAACTGCAATGTGGCACATGAGGATCTCGTCATGGCCAAGAGCTTTATGCGGTATTTTCCTATCCATGTATTGACGGCACAATCATCACGTTTTGATATGACAGCGACATTTCTCAAGCACCACGGCTTTGATGTCTATTGGCTTGACAAATATAATACGATTCCTGATATTAACTTTCTGAACCTTGATCCAGAAACACTATTGATTAGTAAGAAAGCAACCAAGCAATTATTTAAAAATCATCCAAAATTACAAAAGAAAAATATTATTGAAATTGAAGTGACGGAACTCGAAAAAGGCGGCGGCGGTATTCGCTGTATGACCCTACCATTATTGCGGAAGAAGTAATTTATCTTACAGGCATCGGAGTGATTCTAATGGCATCAAAAACAAGCAAAGGTCGTATGTCCTGGTGGCAACTGTCACTTCTCGGAGTGGGTTGCACATTAGGGACAGGCTTTTTTCTTGGGACAAGTATGGCTATCGAGAAAAGTGGTCCAGCAGTGTTAATTCCTTTTTTAGTAGCGGCAATTGGCACCTACCTCGTCTATGAAGCACTTGTGAAGATGTCTGTCGACAATCCGGATAAGGGATCTTTCCGTACTTATGCCAAACAAGCATTTGGCAAGTGGGCTGGATTTAGCAATGGATGGGTTTATTTGATATCTGAAATGCTGATTATGGGAAGTCAGCTGATGGCATTAGGAATCTTTACACAGTTTTGGTTTCCGAGCCTGCCGTTATGGATTGCGACGTCCATTTATGCCGTACTTGGATTATTTGTCATTCTTACGGGTATGAAGGGTTTTGAAAATTTTCAAAATATCTTTGGTGTGCTGAAAACCGCTGCCATTGTCGTGTTTATTGTTGTAGCTGTCATGCTCGTGATAAAAGGGTTCAACAGTGAACCAAGACAACTAGATGCTTTCATGGAAAACTATCAGAGCTTCTTTTCAGAGGGTGTCAAAGGAATATGGCTTGGATTATTGTATGCATTTTATGCTTTTGGTGGAATCGAAGTGATGGGGCTATTAGTCATTGATTTAAAAGATCCCAAACAAGCGCCTAAAGCTGGAAAAGTGATGATTGTTGTACTAACTACGATTTATGTTATGGCGATTGCCTTTGCACTTACGCTTGTTCCTTGGGGAGCGTTTCATGTGGATGAAAGTCCGTTTATTACGGCACTTGAAAATTATCACATTCCATATGTAACGGACATCATTAATGGCATTTTAATCATTGCAGGTTTCTCCACAATGGTGGCTTCCTTGTATGCTGTACTGACAATCATAACGACCCTTGCAGAAGATCAAGATGCACCAGCTTGTCTAGCCAAAAAAGGGAGAATGAATGTCCCGTTTCCTGCGTTTCTCTTTATAACAGGTGGTTTACTCTTCGCCATTGTCATCGGGTTTTTAATACCGGAAAAGATCTTTGAATATTTCATAACAGCTGCCGGCCTGATGCTGATTTATAATTGGCTCTTTATTTTAGTGACGTATGCAAAGCTTATGGATTTAACGACAGTGCAACACATGAAAAATGGCATAGGTATGGTATTGATAGTGGTCACTGTATCCGGCACGTTAGGCGAGAAAACAAGCAGACTCGGGTTTTTTGTGAGTCTGCTTTTCATAGTCATTATCGGAATCGCAACCATGTTCAAGATGAAAAAATGGCGAAATCATCAGCGTACTTGATGACGGCTGTTACTCCCGCGGTGGAAACTTGAGTTCCTGTTGCATCTTAAAAAATGGACATGTAGCTGGACTACGTTCATCATCACTGATAAAATATTGTTTCCATTCGTGATTGTCTGCTTGCCCATACCATTTTAAATCGGGATGACCTGGAATGGCATCATAGGCATCAATGCGCTTGCGTATTAATTTTTTTAATTTGCGTCCGAAGACAGTCGAGTCGTTCATGTCCGCAAACACCCAGCGTGGCTGAAATGCCATGAACAGAGTGGGAAAGGAACGGCTTTTACGTAATTGATGAGCCGGCGTAGCACAAAATACAAAATAAGGCTCACCGTTAAAGCAAAATTCCCATTCATAATGGGATGGGTCTGACGGAATATCTGCTGGCCAATCCTTGTCATCAAATGTGGTTAATCTGTTTAAAACAGACCAAAACAATTGTCGATAATCCTCTACCTCATAGCCTTTAAGTAGCTCTTCAGGTGTTTCAAAAAAAATAGCCAGTGAGGTAAATCTCCCTGAGGTTCGCGCGCATAGATCGTACGCCTTTAAGCAATCTGCTAATTCTTTTGCGCTATGAACCTCTCGTGGATCTCCAACAAAACCATATCGCAGCTCATTCGATAAATAGCCCTTTCTTGCTGGGATACAAGGGAACGTGTTGGCGTCATCAGCAATCATGGCAGAGAAGGCTTTATAAGCGGTCTGCTGCCATATGGGGAGGGTTTCCGAATGTTTGTCTAACCAATGCTTTTCTAAAACTGCACCCACTTGAGTCTCCTCCTTCTATACATCCTTAGACTATTAATGAAGAACTTATTGGGTGACGACTCACACGTAATTATTAAAAAAATAACTACATATGCTTGCTTATGGAAATCTTGAGCACAACACTACGCTCTACATTGCTTGTTTAACGAATGATTCAGTGATGTTAAAATTACACTAAGATGGTAGTAAATGATTATTTCGGTTTTACTTATCGTATCATGAACAGGGTAGAAGAAGGAATAATAGAAGAATAAAAGTTCAGGGTTACTCACTGGTTTGACAAAGTAAATAGCGAGATTGCTTGAAAGGGTGAAGGTAAAATTGACTCAATCGATTGTGAAAGTAACAAATCGTATGTTAAGCATCATGACAAGGGCAGAAAAGGAAGCGGAATTGTCAAAATATAAAATGTTACAACCGGTTCATTTACTGATTGCTTGTTTGGATGAAAAAGGCGGAGCACTTGGGGAAATTTCATTGAAGTGCACCTTAGAGGTAGCTTCTTTGAGGATTTTGGCAGATGAGCTGTGTAAGGATTCAAATCAAAATACCGCAAAATGTAACTTTTTCAATGTTCCAGTAACAGAAGAAGTGTTAACAGTCTTGGAAGTGGCTTTTCGATATATGAAGAGATATAAGCAAGTCTACATGAATGAAGGCCACTTACTCAAAGCATTAATGACGACTAACATGCTTGACCACCATTTTGTTTCAGAAGAAAACAAGAAATTACTATTAAGCCTTGGGGCGACCTCCAGAGATATGATTTCGCACCTTGGCAATTATACATTTCCACAAGTGAATTCGACCATAATTCGTAAAGTTAATCCGAACGATGCAAACGACCTTATTCATTTTGTGGAACATCAATTTTCAAAACAATGGTCAGAAACTATTAGAAATGCATTTTTGTTAGAAGAACCTTCTGTATATATAGCTTTCGATTGTAAAGGTGAAATAGTAGGGTTTGCTGCTTTTGATGTATTTGAAAATAGAAAATGTTATTTTGGTCCGATGGGTGTATCAGAATCTAATAGAGTTAAAGGAATCGGCTATTCTTTGCTGCATCATTGTTTAAAAGATATGCATGATATCGGCTATGAATATGCGATTATTGGAGGAGCAGGTCCGATAGAATTTTATGAAAAAGCGTGTAATGCAGTAGTAATACCTACAGCATAGTAAAGCCTGATAAAGTGAAACTTCAATCAGTGGGGGTTTTCTTCAGCCCCCACTGATTGTTAGTTGAACCAATCGGGCTTTTACGAACAGTTGATCGTCCACCTAGTTGACTCGTTCTCAACTTTCCACTTGATGTGGGCGTCTTACTGACCGTTAATTTTGGAAAAAGGTGATGAGTATTGATGATGAAAAAAGTTAATGCCGAGACAATTCCTCGGTCCATAAGCAACCTGCTATCTCTTGCGACCTCACATCATAAAGTTGAGCAAGAATATGAAAAATATGTAACTTCATCAAATCGAACATTATATAGTTTTGACATTGCAGGGGAAGTAGTGGGGTGTATCGGGATTGAACAAATAAGTTTAATTGCGTGCGAAATTAAACACATTGCAGTATTTGCCAATCGAAGAGGACATGGTATTGGCAGCAAAATGATACATTCTATTTCTGATAAATATTCACTGATTTCTGCAGAGACGGATCATGATGCCGTAGCATTCTATCGAAACTACGGTTTTACGATAACGAGTTTAGGAGAGAAGTATCCAGGTGTAGAACGATTTCTATGTGAATATAAAAAACCAATAATTATTACCTAGGAGGGTTGAGAATTTGAGAAAGACTGAAATTGTTCCTTGGACAAAAAATTGGGAAGAATCCTACAATCAAGAAGCGAAAATACTGAAAGAGATATTTCGCAATGAATTGCTTGAAATATTTCATATAGGTAGTACAGCAGTTCAATGCATTGGGTACGCAAAACCAATCATAGATATATTAATCGTAGTAAAAAAAATTGAAAATGTGGATGTATAAGCTGATAAAATGCAATCAATAGGGTATGTCGCAAGAGCGGAAAACGGAATAGCTGGTAGAAGATACTTCCCTAAAGGCCTAGATAAAAGGACGCATCATGTACATATTTATCAACAGGGGCATGAGAATATTGAAAAGCATCTAAACTTTAAAGCATACTTATTCAATAACCCTGACATAGCAAAAGAATACGATAATTTAAAAATTAAACTTGCCAATCAGTATCCGGAAGATACACATCTCTATCAGAAGGGCAAAGAAGATTTTGTCAATCAGCTTGTTGCTCAATCATTTAGATGAAAAAAAAGGAATTAACTAAAAATAATGTGGTTTTAAGAAATGTAGCAAATAACGGAGGACAAACAATGACGATTAGAAACTCAGCCAAGGCTATTATCATTAGTGGAGAAGGTAAAATATTATTAACAAAAAATCAGGATAATGAGGGGTATTTTTATCTTTTTCCTGGGGGAGGACAAGAACATGGCGAAACCATTCCACAGGCATTAGTAAGAGAATGTGTGGAAGAAATAGGACAGGAAGTAGCAATGGGTGAGCTACTTCATATTCGGGATTATATAGGAAAAAACCACGAGCATGCTTCCTTTGATTTTGATGTGCACCAAGTTGAGTATTATTTTCTGTGCAACCTAATTGATGACAGGGACCATACCAAAATACCAACAAATCCAGATAGCCATCAGGTTGGGGTAGAATGGTTACCTATTCATGATTTACTGCAATATCGGATCTATCCTAAAGAACTAAGAAAGTGCATAATACAGCATGTTAATAATCAAAAGTCTCCGATTTATTTAGGCGATGTAAATTAAGAAGCTGTTTTGTCATCAAGGCATCTGACCGTAAAAGTATTGTGAATTCGATACGATAGATCTGGATGTTTTGTATTGAGTGATATGTACGTAGTCAGTGGATTGGAACGGAAGGGGCAACGCTTCCGAATCCTATTGGCTACGAAAGCGTGAGTGGAACGTAGCGGGTAGAGCGGGACAGTTGAGTCCTGGACTGAGCAAAATGATGGAAGCGGCTTGGTTCCACCCGCAGTGAACATCAATGGTCTTATTCAACGATAACATAAAAGAATCCACTTTGATTTTTCAAAATGGATTCTTTTAATTTTTTTTAACGATAATTTTGAGGCATTGTGGTCTATTTTTGACGATTGAATACCTTACTTTGTAGTACATTTAATGCATGATGAATTTCCGCTAAATCTTCCTCCGAAACATTTTGCATAAGCTGTTGAAAACGTGCTTCAACACAGGCAAAAGCCTCATTCATCATATTTTCTCCATCATTCGTAAGACAAATATATTGTTTTCTGCGGTCCTCGGTATCAGTAATTTTTTGGATTAGATTTTTTTCTAGTAGTTTCTTGAGCTCACGGCTTGTATTAGGCAACGACATATGCTGGCAATCACTGATTTCAGTAGGCGTGACAGGCTGGCTTACTTTTATATATTCCAGAATTTTATATTGAACCGGCGTAACGGTGTCGATGTTAACGTTTTGTGTTAAATCATGTGTTACTTCATGAACGGCAGTTGTAAACGTGACAAATTGATTGAATAATGATTTCTTGTCCATAGTACTCACCTCTTATTGACAAGATAACAAATAACTTATCCTAAAACAATTATCATTTGACAACTAAATAAAAGGAGGGTATTATTTAGTTATCAAATGATAAGTAATGGAGGATGTTATGAAAACATTAATTATTTACACGTATCCCAATCATAAAAGCTTGAACTTCGCCTTTTTACAGGAGGTTATCAAAGGCTGTAACGAAAATCCGTACATAACCGAATTACAGGTCCTAGATTTATATGAAGAAAATTTTAATCCAATCTTAGAATTTAATGAACACAAGCGTCGCCGTGATATGTATCGTGATCCTAAGCTAGAAAAATATAGAGAACAACTTACGTGGGCCGACAAAATTGTCTTTGTGTATCCGATATGGTGGGGAAGACCCCCAGCAATGCTTCTGGGCTATATTGATCAATTATTTGCGGCCAATTTTGCTTACAGAGATAAGAAGGGACTATTACCAGAGGGGCTGCTAAAGGGAAAATCAGTCGTCTGCGTATCTACTATGAAGGGTCCTGCAAAATATCCGCTTTTATGGCTGAATAATGCCCATAAAGTTTTGATGAGAAAGGCTTTATTTAATTTCGTAGGGATTAAGAAAGTGAAGTTCTTTGAATTTGGCAATATGGAGAGTAAAAAAGGAGGTCAACACAAAAAATTAGAAAAAATCTATCAGTATTTTAGAAAAGTAGCTTCCTAGTAAGTGATGATAAAAGCAGACGATGCCAAAAGAATGTCGCAACGTCTGCTTTCATGTTCATTTTATACCTTCCAGGGGCAGTGTAATAGTAAATGTTGTATGTTCGGCAAGCTTACTTTGAACCGTGATGTTACCGTGATGCATATCGAGTATTTTTTTTACAATGGATAATCCGAGGCCGCTGCCGCCATTTGTAGCAACCCGCGATTGATCTGCTTTATAAAAACGTTCAAAAATATGCTTTTGTTGTTCTTCGGTCAGTCCGATACCATTATCCGCAATCATAACGGTCACAGTATTATTTTGAGAAGTCATTGAAATGTTAATCTGGCCATCATTCGGTGTGAATTTTATGCTATTGGTAAGCAAATTCATCCATACTTGATTCATCAAGTCCTCATCCGCCATAATCGATACGTTTTTCAATTGAATAGCCATGGTAATATTTTTGCCTAACCAACTGGGTTCAAGAGATAACACAACATTTCGGAGTTGCTTATCTAGCCGATAAAGCTTAGGTTCGAATGGGGGATGTTGAGATTCTAGTGACGTGAGCTTTAGTAAATTATCACTAATCTTCGATAACCGATGACTTTCCATTTCGATGATTTCTAAATAGTGATGCCGTTTGTCCTCCGATAAGTTCATGTTTTTCAATGCCTTGGCAAAGCCATTTATAGAGGTGAGGGGTGATTGAATTTCATGGGAAACATTCGAGATAAATTCTTGCCGCATTCGTTCTAATTCACCTAACTCTACAGCCATATTGTTAATACCACTAATGAGTTGGCCAAAATGATCATTATCCTCATCTGACTTGATATCTAATTGAACACTAAAATCCCCTTTGGCAATGCGCCCGATGGCATCGACAATAGTATCCCAATAATTACGCTGTTTTTTTAACCCCAGTAAAAAAATGACGGCAGCTGAGCAGGCGAAGAGCACAAATACAGCAATTACGGTATTTAACTGCAGCCAAAATCCCTGAGGGTGTTTTCCGAACCAACTGTAGATCCAAGAAGTGATATGAAAGGCCATAAACGCAAATAATATATTGGCCAATAGAAAAACAGTCAGTACCATGATCAGCTTGAGGACGAATTTCCAATATTTCATGATTGCAGTTCCAATCGATAACCGAGTCCACGAATCGTCTGTATGGCGAATCCACTTGTTTCTTCGGGAAAGCGTTCGCGCAGTCTTTTGATGTGAACGTCCACTGTCCGTTCATCACCCTCATAGTCAAATCCCCAAATCTCTTCTATTAACTGGTCTCGGGAGAATGTCTTCCCAGCATAACTTGCTAACGTAAATAAAAGGTCGAATTCCTTTAAGCGCAGTGTAATATGCTCGCCATCATACACGAGTTCGTACGTATTACGATTCATTTTAACGTTGCCAATTTCCACAGTTTGCGATAAGGAAATATGATAGCGCTTTAGAATGGATTTTACGCGAACGATTAACTCAGCTGGTTCAAATGGCTTAACAAGATAATCATCTGAGCCGAGGTTGAATCCTTTTACTTTTTGAGCGGTTTCGCCCTTTGCTGTCAACATTAAGATGGGTAAGTCGTTGTTATCGTGCCGTATTTCCTTGCATAGCTCCCAGCCGTCCATATTCGGCATCATAATGTCCATAATAACCATATCCACTTTTTCCGTTTCAAGCTTGGACAGTGCGTCTACACCGTCCACAGCTTCTACTATTTCTAAGCCTTCATTTTGTAAAAATACTTTGACTAATTCTCTAATGTGATTATCATCATCCACAACTAATAGTTTTGTCATGATAACAAATCCCTTCGTCTTTACTCTTTTATACGTAATTGCTGTTTGGCAAACTCTCTGTACATGTCGTGTGTTTTAAATAACGATTCATGGGTGCCACTACCGGTAATATGTCCTTTCTCAACAAATAGTATTTGATCGGCATCTACTACGGTAGAAAGGCGGTGCGCAATGACAACAGTCGTTCTGCCTTGCATTAAATTATCCAATGCTTTTTGAACATAAATTTCTGACTTACTATCAAGACTAGAGGTTGCTTCATCTAACATTAAAATTTGCGGATCACGCAGTAATGCGCGTGCTATGGCAATCCGTTGTCGTTGTCCACCGGATAGTTTAATGCCACGTTCGCCGACTTCTGTTTCATATTTATCGGGTAGTTCATCAATAAACTGATCGGCATAAGCCATTGTTATCACTTTCTGAAGTTCATCATCTGGAATGTCTCTGCCGATGCCATAGCAAATATTTTCGCGAATTGTTCCAGAAATCAGTGCACTTTCTTGTGCGACATAGCCAATCAGGCTTCTCCAAGAATGTAAGGAGAATGTTTCAATCGGTGTATCTCCAAGTGTAATGATTCCTTTAGTAGGGCGATAATATCGTTCTAATAGGGAGAAAGTCGTCGTCTTTCCTCCGCCACTAGGCCCAACAATAGCTGTTACTTTACCTGGCTCAATGGTGAAATTGATAGCAGATAATATGGCTTCCTCACCATAAGCAAAGTCTACATTTTTCACATGAATCGGGTCCTTGACTGTCGCTAATTGTTGCCCCTCATAAATATCTTCTTCTTCGTGTTCAAGTAAGGCACTGATGCGTTCTGTGGCACCCATCGCTTTTTGCAATTGTGTGAAGAACATTGTTAATTGCGTCATTGGCATGATGATTTGAATTAAATATAAAATAAACGCTACCATGTCGCCAGCTGTGAGCTCACCAGAAGAAACACGCACACCACCATAGCCGATTATCGCAACGAGTACAGACATCAGTACAAAGGAAATTAACGGTGAAATCAGTGCATGGATTTTTGCTTCTTTTAAGCCAAAGTTAAATAAATTGGTAATGCCTTTTTTACCACGTTCGTATTCAATGGTTTCGGCATTAGAAGCCTTCACTAAGCGTGTTTCTGGCAATACTTGATTTAATACCGCTGTAAACTTCGCCGTTTCGTCTTGCATACCTTTTGAAATCACAAACATGCGCTTCCCTAATAACATCAAAATAACCATTGCTACAGGAACAGCTATTAGCATGACTAATGTCATTTTCCAATCTAAAAATAATAGGATAATCACGGAACCAACAATAGAAATAACACCTGTTAAACAGTTGGCAAGATGTTCAGTAATGAGCTCCTTAACCACTGCTGTATCATTCGTTACGCGACTCAACGTTTCACCTGTATCATTATTATCATAATAAGGGATTGGTAAGTGCAGTAACTTTCGCCATAACTGATCTCTCAATTTCGCAACAACTTGGTGACCAACACGGTTTAAAAAATAGATAGAAAGTCCACTCGCGATGGCCTGTGTGATAAATGCGACACCTAATAAAATAATTTGCCAATAATTAAGGGACTCTAATGAAAAGCCATCCACCAGTTTTTTGGTGAATAATGGAACGATAAAGCCAACACCAGTAGTCGCTAAACTCATACATAAGGCAATGATTAAAAGCAGCTTGGGGGGTTCTGCTTGTTTTATAAGACGTATAAATCGTCGCCAATCTGTTGATTTAGCTTCCTTTTTTGTTTCTTTCATGATTCAAAATCCTCCTCGGTTTTCCTAAAGCAAACGTTTAGTACTGCTATGTTCATTACTATAACACTTGATTATGAACTGAATATGAAATGAAAAAGGAAAAAGCCACTCGCTTTCCGTGGGGGGCAGCTAGCTCGGTCCGCCACAGGAATCTCACAACTTTTCCCTCTCGATACGCAAATCAGGGGTATGTGGTGCAATTATGGTGAAAAACTTACAGAAAAATAGACTAACTCGCATTTGAACAAAAAATCAAAAGGTTTCGGAAATGTCCAGCATTCCCGAAACCTTTTGTCTTCAATCTGAGGCAAAACTAAATAATAATTTTTGCCTTTCATGTTGTAAATAATTGATACTAATTGTTAATAGCCATCATCAAGTAAAAATCCTAGTACGCCAAAGCCGACTATTAAGACTATGTATAAAGCAATCGCAATCAGCGCCCAAACTAAAGCTGATTTCGCCGCTTTAGGCTTATTGTCCTTCCATAAAAAATACATAATAAACCCTATAAGTGGGGTACAACAAACGGAAAGGATGTTAATCGCAACATTGGCTTCGTCAACTTCTGGTTGTGTTTTATGTACACGAACACCACATTTTGGACAAATTTCTGCTTGTACTGCAATTTCCTCACCACAGTGTGGACAAAACATAATTATTCCTCCTAAAGATAATTAAAAAAACTGCCATTTTCCTACTAGTTTTCCCTCGTAGTGCTTTTTCCCGACTAAATAAGCATCAATTATTATTAGTAAACCAACGATAACGAGTCCAATTCCAAATGGAATAAAAACTGAAAGTGCAAAAATAATCAAAAGAAGAAATCCTTTTCCTACTTGCTTATTAATGATTTGACCAACCCCAGGTATTAATAATGTAAGTAATGTAGGAATCATGGGATGAAAGTTCTCTGTAGATTTTCTGGTATTTTTTAAAATAATTCCACATGTAGTACACATTTCTTGAATAGCATTAGTGTCACTACCACAGTTATGACAGTGATTATGTACTGTGAAATTTCGAACACCACATGTTGGACAAATTTCTAATTGGTCTGATAGAGTAGCTGCACAGTATGTACAATACATTTTGATTGCTCCTTAACTAAAAAATAATGAACCTATATATTTTCCTATGTTGTAAAAATAAATTGTTAGATCCCAAAATAATAGAACGCCATGTATAAAGATATATACGATGCCTATACCACCGAGTATACCTGTCAAAAGACGCCGAAGATTATTGCTAATCCACTTTCTAAATAATTGTCCTGTCCCATCAATAATCATTGGAATTGTTAAGATAAGGGCATATACAAAAGGGGGAAGGGAGTAGAAACCTACGATGAAAATGCCAATGATATATCCTACATAAATTCCCGTACAGCGAGCACAGATAGGAAATTGAACCCCTTTATAAAAAAAGGAGCGACTAGGAATCCTATGGCAAAAGAACAGATATTGAAAATTTTGTTTCATGCAATCACCTAATTTAATCAATTTATTCAACAAAAGGAAACAAAATATATAATATACCAAAAAAAGAACAAATGGTAGTATTTTCAATGAAGAAGAGGTATTTATATGTATATATTGTTTAGGTAATAGAGATTTATACTTATAAAAAGTACTTGTATAGAATGAGTAAATGATATTTTATTGATAGGTTAGATATATTTATTACATTTAATGAAATTAAGGTTCTTATTTTGGAGCGTTTCATATAAAGCCATTTACTAATAAACCTAAATATTTTTGATAGCATCCTTTTATTAGCTTATTTAGCAAAAATCGTGAGTAGTCATCAGCAAATGAGCCACTGAATTGATGATGAGTGTTGCGGAATTATTTCTTCATGGCATCAGGCAGCCAATTACATAGAATCACCATTTGCCGAGTTCTTATTAACAACCCTGTGATTCTCTTTGGCGATGAGCTAACCGGTGCTTTAAATACAAAAGCAACAATTGACGTGATGAATATTTTAACAGATATCAATCAGTTAGGAACGACCATTATGCTGGTGACACAGGCTGCAAAGTTACTGTTAAAACAGAGGGTAGCCTTATGGCATTAAGCACATCAAAAAACCACCTTATATAGTAGTAGTGAAAGTATTCTACACTAAATAAAGGTGGTTGTTATTTGTTTGTAATGAAAAAAATCGTATTTTCTGTTATTAACGTCGTCTTCTGCGCCTTCTATTGGGCCTCGGACGAGGACGGTGCCTGTTGGACGGGAACATCGGTTGGGTTAGAGGACGAACCTGATCATCTTCTTGAGCATCCGTATCTTGCACGTCATCTTCATGTAGGACATCATCGTCTTGCATTGCAGAATGCTCTTCAGCAGAGTGTTGTGTTTGTTTGGTTGAGGACGCGATGTTGTGCGTATTATTTAATAGTGGGGTTGTTTGCTGGGGGGTGTTTGTGACAGTAGTCGTGCTTTGATGTTGTTCCGAAGTATGCTGTGTTTCGGCATGGGGCTGTTGAACAGAGTGAACATCTTTCATGACAAGTATTGGACGCATCATATCGTGATCTTCGTGCTCAAGGAAATGGCAATGCCACATGTAATTCCCGATATGATCTTTCCAGTGCATAATAATTTTTGTAACTTTGCCGGCGTCAGCCTTGACGGTATCTTTCCATCCTTGCTCATAGTCATGAGGCTCTTCGGGTGGCCCTGTAAATTCGAGTTTACCCTCGTTTTGATAGAGTTCAACATCAAATGGTCGTCGTTCTAGAATTTTAAATTGAATTAGATGAATATGGATTGGGTGGATGAAGGGCGTGGTATTAATAAAATTCCATACTTCTATACTGTCCAGAGCCGGTTTTTCAGTTGCTGGGTCGTGGAACATTCGATCGTTTAATAGTAACATCGGTCTGCCAAAATCATCTGTAGAAGCGCTAAGTGGCAGATTGCGCTCGATATGCGCATGATGAGGGTGCAAATCCATTGATACAGCGAGCCTCTCTGGTATATCACTGGTATCCTCACATTGCAGTGGTCGATTAACTTTAAATTGCATAATCATGTTAGTATGCTCATCAATAAAATCAGTATCGGCATTCAGTAACGTAATTTCCTGACCTGCACAATCTGAAAAATCAATGACGACATCTGTTCTTTCAGCAGGCAATAACGCAACGGATTGAATTTCACGAGGGGCTGTTAAAAAGCCGCCATCCGTACCTAGTTGAATCATCGGTTGGTCATTTGAAAGACTGACGACATAGCCTCTTCTATTGGAGCCATTTAGTAAACGGAATCTGTATTTTCGAGGCTCGACATTTAAGTAAGGCCATACCTTGCCATTGACAACGATGGTATTACCGACAAATCCTGGTGTAATGGAAGGGTGAACGGGCACAGGGAATGACGGCGCATCGGGATAGAAGAGCGAGCCATCCTGATTAAAGGATTTATCCTGTATCAATAGCGGGATTTCATAATCCCCACATGGTAAGTTTGAGCGTTCTTCAATAGTATCTCGAAGCAAGTAGAAACCGGCAAGACCAGCGTAAACGTTTAATCGTGTTAAAGCCATTGCGTGGTCGTGATACCACAATGTCGTTCCGGGTTGATGATTGGTATATTCATGGATTTCTTTATTGAATTTCGGTCCTGTGTGTATAAAATCTTTCGTGTACCATGCTTCGGGGTGCCCATCGCTTTCCCAATCTACATTTGCCCCGTGGAGATGCGTAACGGTTCTTACCTCCTGTGAGTCATTTGCGGCGTGAAGGGTGAAGTCCACCGGTAAAAAGTGTTTGTATGGCAGTTGGTTTTTATATTTGACGTATATGGTTTTATCTTTTGAAGCTTCGATGGTTGGTCCCGGATAGAGCCCATTGTATCCCCAAATAGTTGACAGTGGAAAACGCTTATGGAAACGATGCTCGGCTTCCATCATCTGTAATTCATAATATTCTCTTCTCGGTTGGCCACTACAGTATTTCGGCTTTGCGGTAACTGGCTTCGGTAGTTCATCTACAAATTTAGGAATAGTAGCTGGATCAGAAGGATTCACTTTTTTGTACAAATCATCACGTCCCTTAAGTTTTTACATAAAAAATACGCAAGCTACTACAGTATATGGGTGAAAATAATAAGAAACTAGGACAATAATGGAAGTAATTGTGCTACGATATAAAAAAATCGAAGTGCAAAAATTCTTGAAAATAGCGTAGGGAACTATTTATCTAGTTGAAACGTTTCTTTCGTACTAAAGAAGGGGTGTGCAATAAACAAATAATTTTTCATATATCGGCAAGATGAGAACATAGTGTCTTTTCATGTGGGAAATCAGATTGAGGAGGCAATTTTTTTGCATGTACAAAGCTTTGATGCCCTACACACTAATGTATTTCAGTACATATAGCGGAAACTGTGCCGTGCTATTATGGTGACTGCTCATGAAATTCCTATTACAAATGCGGCATGCGCGGAAAAATAGTGATGCTCCTGGTATCGTCACCTAGCTGTTTGTTAAATGGCAGCTAAAAAAGGCTACCGCGAAGGCAATTGCACGTGCGATGAGGGACGTGGATGAGCGTTTTCTTTCGGGCAGTGTTTAGACACGATTTGGAGAGGCAACGAGTTTACAAGTGGCATATGAAGCGGTTATTGATCGTACCTATACGGTAACAGGTTCTTTAACACCATGGCGAAAATGAAATTCAGCTTTAATGATTACTTTGCACAAGGAGCTTGCCAGTACGAGCGAACTAGTACCCTTACAGGCAGATACACTTTGCTTGCATAGTGATAACCAGCGCCTTATCCATAACGAGTTAAACGAGCAGGAAATCGAAATTTGAGCTATAACTAAGTCGTAATATGGTAAAGTTTTAGCGGTAATTTATGGGAAGTTTTAGAAAAGAAGGACGAGGCTAGGGGTCTTGGCTTATAATTGACATATAGTTTATCTGCTACGCTGAGGTGTGTATCGAATCTAAAGTAAATTCCGGGCATAGAGAAGTGGTGATTAGTTGGAATTAGCAGTAGATGAGTTAAATAAAACGATCCTGGAAATGCGCACGAAAGGGCTTTTGACAGAAGCCTTAGTGCTTGCTGAGCAAGGATTATTGGTCGCATTAGAGAACGGCAATTATAGGCATGGATTGGATTTATACTATCAAAAAATATTAATTCATCATGCTTTTGGTGACACATTAAGCATGGTGAAGCTAATTCAAGAATACGAAGCATGTTGTCAAAAGTATGGCACCACAAAAGACATCATGCATTTTTACCTTGTGATGTCCTTAATATATGATTTGGTTGGCGTCAGAGAAAAGACGGTAGAAATGACCAAAAAATCAATTGCGTATGCAACGGAGCTCAAGGATAGTATCATTCTTGTACGCTGTTATAGTAACCTATGTTATCTTGAAGTGGAAAAGGGAAGTTATGCGGAAGCTATGCAAGCGGGATTATTAGCAAAAGAATACAATAAAGTGCTTGTTAAGACACAGCCAGAGTTGGCGAAATTACATGAAATTCGCATCAATAACAATATAGCGGACGTTTATATACTAGAAGGGGAATTTGAGACTGCCCAAGCTTTGCTAGATAGTACGTTAAATTCAGAGCTTGTACAGAATCATAAACGTGAAAAGGTAGCCGCTTTGTTTGGTTACGGTTTTTTATATGAAAAACAGCAAAAACTTGATGAGGCAGTGACATATTATAAGCAGGCGATAGACCTTGCACAATCTTATGGAGATAATCCCATTAAAAAGAAAGTAATGCGCATGCTTTTAAATGTACTCTATGAATTGGATTGTCGTGATGAAATTTTTGAAGTGCAGCGAGCTTATATCGAGCTTACGGAAAAAATGAGTGCAGATAATTTGCTACAACAGGTGATGTATTTAGAATTTAATCAACAAAAGGAAAAGCTTGAGAAAAAGGCTCTATATGATCCGCTGACAGGTGTACTAAACCGTCACTTTATAGACTCAGACCTAAAGGAATGGATGCGGAGAGCGCAAAATTGTCAACTTTTCGTGGGAGTCATTGTGCTCGATATAGACTATTTTAAAACGTACAATGATCGACATGGTCACTTATTTGGCGATATGATTTTACAGCTACTTGCTGGGGGCCTAAGAGAATTTTTACGTAAACAGGACGCCGAAATTATTCGCTATGGTGGTGATGAATTCATCATCTGCGTTCGCAACAAAGACGGGGTGTCCATAAACAAGCTTGTGATGGATTTGCACGCTTACATTTTGACACTAACGCTTGCACACGAAAATGATAATTATCCAATCAAGGTTAGTATGGGTGCCTGTATTAATGATCAAAAAAATTATGACTTTAAAAAACTATTTGAGCAGGCCGATCGTAGCTTATATAGAGCTAAAAATGATGGACGTGCGAACTATGTTATTAGTGAGCTCTAATAATATTCATTTGACTGCTGGTTATTTATGTTAAGTTCCTATTTGCAAAGGTGAATAGGAATTTTTCATGTGTAAGGGCTGTCTTTTTTCGTGAAAAAGAAAAAAATGAAATTCATTGCTCGAATCATTTGAAAACGTTGGTCTATCAACGTACAATATATGAAATTAGGAAACACGACAGCGTAAAATTGGTGTATAATGTTGTGGTATGAGGAAAGAAAGCAGGTTGACAAAAATGGTAAGCAAAATGAAAGTAAATGCAGTTATAGAAACGCACAAACATCATGCACTCTTAGTGAGGAATATACTAGGTGTGGGACATAAGGTGAATACATGAAAAACTGGCTGATTTTCATTTCTGTCTTTATGGTTTCCTTGTCACTTGTTATAAGTATTTTAGTACTCTGGAAAGCCGAGGCTCCGTTCCGGTCAATTGAAGAGCAGGCTGAACAGTTGGCACTCGATGCCAAATCCCTTGCAGTTGTTTCGGAGTCCTACACATATAATGGCAAAAATTCGTATGTCACTGTGTTCGGGGTAGACGAATATGGTGAAAAAAAAGCTGTCTTTGTTCCGACGAATCTAGAAGAAGATTCAATTCAGGAAGTGTTTTTGAAAGATGGTATTACGGAAAAGCAAGCATTATCGGTTTTTAAAAATGAAGGAAATGTACAAAAGGTTCTACATATGAAATTAGGCTATGAAGAGCCCGGGGTTGTTTGGGAGATTACGTACGTCAACGATCACGATAATCTTAACTATGTCTATATTTTGTTTGAGAACGGCGACTGGGTGAAGCGCATCAAGAACTTATAAGAGGAGTAGATTCCGAATGAAAAAACTATTAGCAAACCGTGTAAATACTTTAACGCCATCTTCAACTTTAGCAATTACTGCGAAAGCTAAAGAATTAAAAGAACAAGGCATCGACGTTATTGGCTTAGGCGCTGGTGAACCAGATTTCAACACACCACGCAATATTTTAGATGCTGCTATTGATTCAATGGAAAAGGGCTTGACAAAATATACACCAGCTGGCGGTCTTCCGGTGCTTAAAAAAGCGATCATTGACAAACTACAACGCGACAACAGCCTTACATACAAACCGAACGAAGTCATCGTAGGCGTTGGTGCAAAACATATTCTGTACACTTTGTTCCAAGTTATTTTAAACGAAGGCGATGAAGTTATTATCCCAATTCCATACTGGGTTTCTTACCCTGAGCAAGTCAAATTAGCAGGCGGTGTACCAGTTTATGTTGAAGGTACTCGTGAACAAGGCTATAAAATTACTGCAGCTCAATTACGTGCGGCTGTAACAGATAAAACAAAAGCGGTCATCATTAACTCACCAAGCAATCCATCTGGTATGATTTATTCACGTGAAGAGCTAGCAGAATTAGCTGCTGTTGCAGAAGAAAAAGATATTTTAATCGTGTCAGATGAAATTTATGAGAAGCTTGTATACAATGGTATAGAGCATTTTTCTATTGCTGAAGTTTCTGATGCAGTGAAAGCACGTACAATCGTAGTAAACGGTGTAGCAAAATCACACTCTATGACAGGGTGGCGTATCGGGTATGCAGCAGGTGATGCAGACATTATTAAACCAATGACTGACCTTGCTTCGCATTCTACTTCAAACGCAACAACAACTGCACAATATGCAACTGTGGAAGCTTATAATGGACCTCAGGACACGGTGGAAGAAATGCGTCAAGCATTCGAAGCACGTCTTGAGAAGATCTATCCACAGCTTAGTGCAATTCCTGGCTTCAATGTCTTAAAGCCACAAGGAGCGTTCTACTTATTACCAGATGTAGCAGAAGCTATGGCTCATACTGGCTATGATTCAGTAGATGCATTCGCTGCGGATATTTTAACAGAAGCAAACGTAGCGGTAATTCCAGGCTCTGGTTTTGGTGCACCAACTACAATGCGATTATCTTATGCTACATCTTTAGAATTATTAGAAGAGGCAGTCCGTCGAATTGATGCATTTGTAAAATCAAAATGGCAAGACTAATCCTTCTAACCAACTTTGGAGGATACCTATGAAAAAAATTATGATTCAGGATATGCCACAGCATATCGGCGAAACAGTCAAGCTAGGTGCTTGGTTATCTAACAAACGATCAAGTGGGAAAATTGCTTTCCTACAATTACGCGATGGCTCAGGCTTTGTACAGGGCGTAGTTGTCAAGGAAGAGGTAGGCGAAGAACTTTTTGCGATAGCAAAAGGAATGACACAAGAAACGTCGATGTACATTACGGGTGAGGTTAAAGCAGATGAGCGTTCAAGCTTTGGCTGTGAGCTTGTTGTAACAGGCATTGAAGTTTTGCATGCGGCGACCGATTTCCCAATCACGCCAAAAGAGCACGGTCCGGAGTTTTTAATGGATAACCGTCACTTGTGGTTACGTTCTCGTAAGCAACATGCAGTGATGAAAATCCGTAACGAAATCATTCGTGCAACATACGAATTTTTCAACAACAATGGCTTCACAAAAATGGACCCACCAATTTTGACAGGCTCAGCTCCTGAAGGTACTTCTGAGCTCTTTGCTACAAAGTATTTCGATGAAGATGCATACCTATCTCAATCGGGTCAGCTTTATATGGAAGCGGCTGCGATGGCGTTAGGAAAAGTATTCTCATTCGGTCCTACGTTCCGTGCTGAAAAGTCTAAAACACGTCGCCACTTAATTGAGTTTTGGATGATCGAGCCGGAAATGGCGTTTGTGGAATTTGAAGAAAACTTAGAAGTACAAGAGCAATACGTTGAACATATTGTGCAATCTGTTCTGGCAAACTGCAAATTAGAATTAGAGCGACTTGGCCGTGATACATCAACACTTGAAAATATCAAAGCGCCTTTCCCTCGTATTTCTTATGATGATGCCATTAAGCTATTACATGAACAAGGTTTTGACGATATTGAATGGGGTGATGACTTTGGTGCACCACATGAAACAGCCATTGCCAATTCTTTTGACAAACCTGTATTCATCACATGCTACCCAGTAGGCATCAAACCGTTCTATATGCAGCCACACCCAGAGCGTGACGACGTCGTATTATGTGCAGATTTAATCGCACCTGAAGGCTACGGTGAAATCATCGGCGGTTCAGAGCGTATCCATGATTACGATTTATTAAAATCTCGACTTGAAGAACATAATTTATCATTAGATGCTTATGCTTGGTACTTAGAGCTTCGTAAACAAGGTTCTGTGCCACACTCAGGCTTTGGTCTAGGATTAGAAAGAACAGTGGCATGGATTTCAGGTACAGAGCATATCCGTGAAACAATTCCATTCCCACGTTTATTAAACCGTTTATATCCATAACCGTTTGGTAACAAACTTAAAACAATTAAAAAGTCGCGTAGTGAAATTTCTACGCGGCTTTTCTACTTAACTAGAAAGAAGGAGTCATGTCTACATGAGCACAAATAATAATCGACTCCGTACGTGGACTGAGCAGAGAACGATTCAAATTCCTCAGCTATTTTTTCAGTTTTATAAGGAGTTAAACATAGAGGATGAAGAGGCCCTGATTGTGGTGCATTTACTTGCTTTTCATATCGAGGGCAATGAATTTCCTACACCCAATGATTTGATGAGCCGCCTAACAATGCCTAGTGATGCCATTTCATCACGCCTACAGCGCTTGATGCAGAAGGGCTTCCTCGAAATTACACGTGATGTTGATGCAGGTGGCAAAATATACGAAAAATATTCTGTTTACCCACTGTGGGAGCGCATCATGCAAATCATTGAAATGAAGGAACAAAAAAAATCGGCAACTACCCTTCGACAAGAAGAAGGCGAATTATTCCGTTTGTTTGAAGAGGAAATGGGGCGTCTTTTATCTCCTTTAGAGCTTGAAAAAATCGGTTTTTGGCTAGATGAAGATAAACACAGCCCAGCACTTATTAAAGAGGCGCTCAAAGAAGCTGTGTTTGCTGGCAAACTGAGTATTCGCTATATTGACCGTATTTTATTGGAGTGGAAAAAGAAAAATATTATCACACCTCAGGCAGCGCAAAAGCAAGGTGAACAGTTCCGTGAAAAGCAGAGTTTTAACAGACCACCAGCCCGTACAACACAGAAAGAAACCCAGTCGACAAACAAAGTAGCTTTTTATAATTGGTTAGAAGAAAGAGAATAGGGGGGCTTCGAGGCATGTTAACGAAAAAACAATGGGAGCATTGTCTAGCAGAGATGGACCGAATGTTTCCCGATGCACATTGTGAGCTTGTTCATGACAATCCATTTGAGCTAACAATTGCTACATTATTATCCGCACAGTGTACGGATGTGCTCGTCAATAAAGTAACGAAAACATTATTTCAAAAATATAAAAAACCAGAGGATTATTTAGCCGTACCTTTAGAGGAGCTGCAGCAGGATATTCGTTCCATCGGCTTATATCGTAATAAGGCAAAGAATATTCAAGCACTATGTGAACGCTTGCTTGTTGAATACGGTGGGGAAATTCCTGCAAGCCGAGAAGCATTAGTGACATTGCCTGGAGTAGGA
This sequence comes from Lysinibacillus sphaericus OT4b.31, assembly GCF_000392615.1. Lineage (GTDB taxonomy): Bacteria > Bacillota > Bacilli > Bacillales_A > Planococcaceae > Lysinibacillus > Lysinibacillus sphaericus_B. Next base: position 2,101,231 of record NZ_KB933398.1, read on the forward strand.
CGTAAAACAGCCAATGTTGTGTTATCTGTTGCCTTCGATGTCCCTGCACTCGCTGTGGATACGCATGTAGAGCGTGTTTCTAAGCGATTAGGATTATGCCGCTGGAAGGATTCCGTGCTAGAGGTGGAGGAAACCATCATGAAAAAAACGCCTATGGATAAATGGTCGAAAACCCATCATCAGCTTATTTTCTTTGGTCGTTATCATTGTAAAGCACAAAATCCAGGCTGCCATACATGCCCGTTACTGGGGGATTGCCGGGAAGGACAAAAACGTTTGAAAAAAGGGCTGGTGAAGGAAGCATGAATGTAGAGGCAATAGCAAAGGATAAAATCGATACATGGTTTACTGAGTGGACGGAGCTAGAAGGCCGAATACATGGTGCGCATGATTCCCGTAACGGCTCAGCACAGGGCTTGATGGAGCAAGGGATTGCTTTGTTTCAGCGTTTAGTGCAGGAAGCCGGTGAAGAAGTCATGCCGATAAATGGCATGGAGCGCTTAGCCTTTATCCAAGCAAAACCAGGCCAATACGCATGTTATCGGCAATTAGACGAATTATTTAAAGAAACAAAAAAACGAACAGCCCGCTTACGGCTACAGGCAGCAAAAGGTTAGTGTAGACGGATAAAAGTGATAGAGTGGCGGATAGAAGTCTCGAAATGACGGATAGAAGTGTCAAAGTGACGGATAAAACGCGCCGAGTGACGGATAGAACCAAACAACCCAAACAAACCGAACAACTCCATAGCATGAAAAAAAGCAGAGAAGCGTATGAGCTTCTCTGCTTTTTATATTATTCAGTGCTTTCGTCTTCACCATCGGGCGCTGTAGGTTCGGTTGGCGGTGTAGGTGGTTGACCACCGTTATTGTTGCCGTTATTGCCATTTCCGTTCCCATTCCCGTTGCCGTTATTGCCGTTATTGCCATTATTCCCGCCGTTATTGCCGTTGTTTCCATCGTTGCCGTTGCCATTGCCATTATTGTCACCTTGATCTGGTGGCGTTGGGTTCTCGATGTCTGGTTCGTCTGGATTTTCAGTCTCTAAATCCTCTTCAGGCATACTTGTCACTTGGAAGGATGTGGTACCGGGCTCACTTTGTGTACCATCAAAAATGGCTACTACAGAAATGACGTAATTGCCATCAGCTAATGTGTTGCTGACTGTTAAACCTTTACTCTCAGTAGCACCAAGATCAAATGTTTCTCCACCTTCCAGTGTGGCAGTTACTTTAAATGTAGTCGGCAGTGGCTCGTTTGTTTCTGGATCTAACAATGCGTCATGTTCCCAGCCGATATTGATAGATTGACCACCCAAGTCTAAGCTTGCACTTACATTGTAAGGTGTTGATAGTTCAGGTGCCTCGTATTCATTCGAAACCACTGTAGGTTCAGTACCTCGAACGAATAATTCCGTTTGACGTAGTTCATTCGGTGTGAAGTCACTCGCTAATTTTAGTGGGTTTGAGCCAACTTCAATTGTCGCTTCTACTACAGAGCTCGGTTTCGTGAAACGAGCTGTCTCAACATTTGCTGAAAGGTCTTTCATAATATTTTTAAATAACTCTTGTGGTAATCGACGTTCATCCCATGTCGTAATTGGATCAGAACGTTTTTCATAACCACTCCAAATAGCGATAGAGTAATTGGTTGTGTACCCTGCAAACCAAGAATCCGGCACGCTCGTATTTGGTAAATTATATTTGTTAAATTCATCGTTAGAATAGTTTGTTGTACCTGTTTTACCAGCAATATCTAAGCCTGGAACATTGGCAGCTTTACCTGAAGCATCAGGCTTGTTGCCCACAACGTCACGTAGCATATCAGTGACCATATAAGCTGTATAATCACTCATTGCAACTTTCGGTTCCGGTGTATAGTTTTTCGAAGTTTTGCCATCACGGTAAACAATTTTTGTAATCGCGTAAGGGTCTGTATACACACCGTTATTGCCAAATGCTGCATAAGAGGCTGCCATTTGGATAGGGGACATGGTAATATCACCACCACCGATTGCATCGGCCTCATAAACATTTTTGGCATCGATACCTAAGCGACCGATAAATTCTTTCGCCTTATCTGCGCCTACTTCTTGCAATGTTTTTACTGCGGGCACGTTACGAGAAGCATATAAAGCCTTACGTGCCGTCATTGTACCCATATATTTGCCATCCCAGTTCGTGATGGTTTGTTTTGTACCTGTATAATTCATGCGCTCATCGACAAGCGTTTGACCTGTTGACCATTTTAAATATTCGATTGCAGGACCGTAATCAAGGAGTGGCTTCATCGTAGAACCTGGATGATTCATTGTTAAGTCATCTGCAAAGTTGAAACCACGTTCAGCACCGTAGTTACGTCCACCGCCAACTGCTTGAATTTGACCAGTTTTTGTGTCAACGACAGCTATACCTGACTCAATGTTTTCGGTAGGGAAGTTAGCGTCATCATTCATAATGTTTTCTACTGTTTGCTGTGCATTCGGGTCAAGTGTTGTATAAACTTTAATGCCCTCTGCCATGGCAGTGCCATCACCGTTATTCTCAAGTTCATTAATGACGATATCTAAGAAGGCATCATATTTAGAGCCTGCAAATGATTGACGTGTTGCATCATCAGCTAGACCGGCTGTCACTTCCACTGCTTTGGCTTCGTCCATCTCAGCCTTTGTAATTTTACCGTGTTGTAACATTAAACCTAACACTATATTACGACGTTTCTCAGCAAGTTCTGGATTTTTCAATGGATTGTAGGCATTTGGACGTTGCACCATACCTGCAAGTAATGCTTCTTCATCTAGCGATAATTCACTTAGCTCTTTACCATAAAAATATTGGGATGCTGTTCCAAAGCCGTAGATACGACCAGACATCAGCATTTTGTTAAAGTACATTTCAAAAATTTCTTCTTTTGAATATTTACGCTCAAGCTGGAAGGCAAGCCAAGCTTCTTGAGCCTTACGTTTTAATTTTTTCTCGTTTTGTAAAAATGAGTTTTTGACAACTTGTTGTGTTAATGTCGATGCACCTTGTGCGCCAAAGCCATCACGGAAGTTGGCAAGAATGGCCCCACCGAGACGATAAAAATCCATCCCATGATGTTGGAAGAAGCGAACATCTTCTGTGGCAAGAATGGCATTGACCATATCCTCAGGAATATCTTTATATTTTACATATTTTCGGTTTTCTGCACCGATTGTCGCAAAAATTTCACCGTTTTTATCGTAGAATTCGGAAGAAACCGGGTCCTTCAATAATTCTTCATTTAGTTCAGGTGCGGTGCTGGCGTAATAGGCAAATAATCCGGCGCCCCCGATAAATCCTACAACTCCAATGGCTACCAAGGTTAGGAAAATGCGCTTGAACCAGGTTTTCACCGATGATGTTGATGTTGATTTTGGTGCTTTCTTTTTATTTTTTTGAGAGCGAGCTTTTTGATGCTCACCGCGTGTTTGACGACGTTCAGTCATTCTACTATCTCCTCACTTTCAAAGCCATGACTTTTTGCACCGATGAGCTGCTGGAGAACGGGTAAATAATCGATACGTGGATAATAGCTTGTTGGAATTTCATAGGCTACTTTTTCGATTGTCGAAAAGGGTATCGATTTGCGTTCACCATTGGCCATCGCTTGCCAGGCCTTTTGTAAAACTTCGTATGGCACCATAAAGTAACGTTCAAAAGCTGAAAAACGAATAATTATAAATGCCACACCATTTTGTTCCGTCACTTGCTGCATATGAGTCATTTGATGTGTGTGAATATTTTTTAATGGAAAACTGGATTTTGAGGCAGTTTCCTTTGCATCAAAATCAATATAATGCCCATTCCAGACACCATTATAGTCTGTTGTAGAGGGCGTTCGAAAATAAGCTTCTTTAATAACTGCAGCGCTTCGCGATGGATACTCTACTTTGACGATTTGTACGGGAACAGGTTTCTTGTGAATGATGGCAAGCCGCCTTTCTAAATAATAGTCGTTTGCTTCATTAATTTCATCCTCTAGTGTCTTACCTCGATTACTATAGGAGAAATCTTTCGTTTTTCCCTGTTTCTCTACTTTAGTGACAGATGAAGCAGGGGTATACAATTTCCCATTTGGATAACGAATTGTCATTTAGATCACCCTCTATAATACTGCTATTATACACAATAGTTTACCATGATTCAGTAGAAGTTCTCCACTGCTGTTAATATAGAGGATGAAGCTGTTTTTACATGCCAATTAGTGGTCAATCAGCCATCAATTACATAAAGAAGGCTGCGTGTCAGAATGTGAAGCCCTGTGGAAAAATCTCTGTGTAGTGGCTTCCGCTATAGAAGGTAAAATCGCCGTTAGAAGTCGAAAATGCGCTTTGTATAGTAGCTAATTTTCGCTAATATATCCGTCAACATTTCCGATAAATCTCCAGTTTCATCGGTGGAGAACCATGCAATTGCCCTGTGGAATTGGTACTATTTTGAAGCAAAGTTTTTCATTGTCATTGATCGTTAAAAATATTTATCGAAATACTTCTTCTTTCAGCTAACTTACGCTTATTTTGTCACGCATGAAGGTAATTTTATACATGCGAGGAATACATAAGTATAGTAAAAGGAGGCGTTGTATTGAATAAGATAAAACAATTAGTTGCGCAGCTGGATCTAGTCAATCAATTACTTTTAACGAGAGTGTCATTGGAAAACAATGCACATAGCCTGCAATTTTTTATGCAGCTCAAATCTGTAAGCCAGAAAGTAAGCTTAGCAGAAAAGAACTGGCAAGTAAAGAATGCTTGTTCGCCTATTAGTAGTGAAAACTGATAGACTTTGGTACACTATCCTCATAAGATTAAAATAAATGAGGTGCGAAATTGTTATTGATACAGCAAACTTCCATATTAATAGATGAATGTGACAAATGTGTTTCACGCTTTTGGCAAATGCGTGAGGAGGATCGTGCGCCAGATTTTTTTGCAGAGGTTAAGCCACATGCTGATGAAATCCATCAATTATTGAAGGTTTGGCAGCAGGAAGCAAATGCCTGGATTGAAAAAAATCGGCCTAAATATATGCATACACAACAAATTGCTTCAGCGGTTGAATCGATGGAGCAATTTGTTGTGCAATCCTTTTATAAAGAAACCAGTAAAAAACGTTTTTTAGATGCAACCCATTCAGCTTCCTTCACACTGAAAAATTTTTATCGCTTAGTGAAGGAGGAGCATACAGATGCTATCGAAAAAACGGACCATTAGTGAACTCTTGAACGAATGGCGATATGATGATGAATTAAAAGAGCGTATCATACACTGGCAAACGTTAGAGGGGCGCGATGCAAAACTTGCTCCTTTCCCGGGAAATTTGCATCCTTCACTCGTCAAAGCGTTACATGCTCGTGGCATTCATCAATTGTATACCCATCAGCGTGAGGCATTTGACCTGGCAACGAGTGGGCAATCGTTTACCGCTGTTACACCAACGGCATCAGGTAAATCTTATTGCTATCATTTACCAGTCTTACAAAAGATTTTAGAGGACCGAAATGCACGTGCAATCTATTTGTTTCCGACCAAAGCTTTAGCACAGGATCAGAAAAATGATTTAAATGACTTGATAGAACAAAGCGGAGAGGACATTTTAAGCTACACGTATGATGGGGATACTGCACCTGGTATTCGTCAAAAAGTTCGTAAAGCAGGTCATATCGTAATGACGAATCCGGATATGCTGCATTCAGGTATTTTACCGCACCATACAAAATGGGTGGCACTCTTTGAAAATTTGCAGTATATCGTTATTGATGAGTTGCATACATATAAGGGTGTATTTGGTTCACATGTTGCGCATGTTATTCGAAGACTCAAACGTATTTGTGCATTTTATGGGAGCAATCCTGTCTTTATTTGTACGTCTGCGACCATTAAAAATCCACAAGAGCTAGCAGAAAATTTAACGAATGATACACATAGCTTAATCGCCGATTCTGGAGCACCGGTTGGCAAAAAAACTTTCTTGTTTTACAATCCACCCATTGTCCATAAAACTTTTGGTGTGCGTCGCAGTGCGGTATTGGAAGTAAGTGATGTGGCAAAAAGGCTCTATACAGCAGGCATTCAAACCATCATTTTTGCTAAAAGCCGAGTGCGTGTGGAAATGATTGTTACCTATTTAAAGGAACTGACGCGTGATAAGTTGCTGGATGAATCAGTTCGTGGCTATCGAGGCGGCTATTTACCTTCGGAGCGACGTGTTATTGAACGTGGACTTCGTGATGGGACCATTCAAACCGTAGTTAGTACAAATGCGTTAGAACTAGGGGTAGATATTGGTCAATTACAGGCCTGTATTATGACGGGTTACCCGGGAAATATTGCGAGTGCATGGCAACAAGCGGGACGTGCAGGGCGTCGACAGGATGAGGCGCTCATTATCTATGTGGCACAATCTACAGCACTCGATCAGTATGTCGTGAATCATCCGCTGTTTTTACTTGGCAGTGCACCTGAGGAGGCCCGAATTTATCCTGAAAATATGTTAATTTTGATGGACCATTTAAAATGTGCGGCCTTTGAACTGCCTTTTACCACACAAGATATGTACGGTGAATATGATATTCAAGAATTGCTCGACTATTTGGCGGATGAAGGCATTATCTTTAAAACTAGTGATAAGTGGCATTGGATGAGTGATCGTTTCCCAGCACATGATATTAGTCTTCGTTCGGCCTCGCAGGAAAATGTCGTCATTATTAATTTGACGGTACCTGCTCAGACAAAGGTTATTGGAGAAATGGACCGTCATAGCGCAATGACTTTGCTACATGAAGAAGCCATCTATTTGCATCAAGGGATTCAATTCCAAGTCGAGAAGCTTGATTGGGAGGAAAAGAAAGCGTTTGTGCGTGAGGTCGATGTTGATTACTATACAGATGCTAATCTAGCGGTAGAGATGAAAGTGTTGGAGGAGGATCGTAGCCGCACTTATGGTGGGGGTGCAATTAGTTTCGGTGATGTAGGCTTAGTAGCTCAAGCTACGATTTTTAAAAAAATTCGTTTTGGCACACACGACAACATTGGCTCAGGTCCCATTCATTTACCACCTGATGAAATGCATACAAGTTCGTCATGGTTATCGTTTGCAGCGCCAGAAAAATGGTCAGAGGAAGAATTAACAGATGCTATGACGGGAGCTGCCTATGCGATGAATGCGTTTATCCCGCTATTCATCCAATGTGATAGCAGTGATGTAGCAGTCGTGCCACAAGTAAAGGCAACCCATAACGAGCAACCGACGTTTTTTGTCTATGATAAGTACCCTGGTGGCATCGGTTTAAGTGAAAAGGTCTACGAATTGTGGGAAGAGCTTCTAGTAAAGACACAACATCATGTGGCAAATTGTCCTTGTGAATCAGGCTGTCCATCCTGTATAGGAGCGCAAGATTCTTTCGGTAATTTAAAACAAAAAGTAGTCAAGCTTCTTCATATTTAACACGAGATACCAAAGAGGGTTTGAGAGGAAAAGTCTAGGGCTAATCCTTCAAGCCCTCTTCTTTGATTAGTTTTTGAAGCATTTTACGGTTAATTCCTGTTAGTTTTTGAAGTTCATGTCCAGAAGCGACAGGGTGTTTCTTCAAAGCAGAACGAAGCAACTTCAGTCATTCTGTTCTCAGCTCGTTATTGCCCTTTGCTGGCACTATATTTTTAAATTCAGGCAGGTATTAAGAACATCTTCATCACTGAAACATATCGCTCACAAGCACGCCAAAATTATCTCTATGCACAAGGGCGAACTAGAGCAGGGCAGATTGTTACTTGGACATTGAATAGCAATCATAAATCTCGCTTAGCATGGGATATTGCTGTTGGCCCCCCACAATCTCTATATAATATGACTACATTAAACTGAGTAGGAGCTATAGCTAAAAAGTTAGGCATAGAATGGGGAGGTACTTGGACGAATGCTATTGACCGACCGCACCTTGAAGTGAAAACGAATTGGTTAATGCCGAAGGGCTACAAAGTAGAAGGACAAGTAATTGTACCAAGCAACAGTAAATATAAAGTTCAATTAATTGTGGATGACAAAAAGGAGGAAATTAAAGTGACAAGAATCCAGGTTCACCAGCTATGAAAACTGAAACAGAAAATTTTATTGCACAAGCTGTTAAGGATGGCATCATTAAGGAATCGCATTTGAAAGATTAAAAGAATGGTACTATGACAACTGATTGTTTAGTTGGACTGTACATTGCGATTCAGCAACGAAGAAGCAAATAGAAAAAGCGAAGACCAAGATAGCCTAATTGCCATCTTGGTCATTTTCTAATTCATGATTAAAAATTTATATAACTATCTTCATCTCTGTCCGGGTCATAATATTGAAAATCTTTTATTCCGTGTTTTTCCTGTAAGTATTCTTTTACTATTTCTATATCTTTACCGAAAGTAGGAAAAGGTGAGCTTCCGAATCTTATTAAATAGGGTCCTTCTTCAGATATAGAAGCGTATAGTATTTCTTTATCATCGTAGTGAAAATCGACATTCCATCCTCTATAACAAATCAAATAAGTTCCGTCGTCTCTTAGTCCGCATTTGTCTTCATAAGGAACGATGTTAACATTACATATTTTATCATTTATTAAAAATGAATTCATGTTGCCTTACTCCTTTATAAATTATATTTATACATTGCATTTTAATGGGAATTTTTGATTAAGTACATCATTATTTTAATCCAGAGATTGAACCTCCGTATATGGAACCGTAAGTACGGTAGTGGGAAAGGTCAGCTAGCCAAAATTAATGGCTAGCTTCATACTTGAATAGTTATGATAATTTTTCCATAACTTCTTGAATAAAAGAATTTCTATATTCAGATTCAAAAATAGAAACACTCAATTAGTAAACATGATGTATGTATCAAAAAATAGCAAAATCAATAAAAGGTGAGTCAAAATTATAAAAGTAGTTGGTGATTCATTTCAGGTACTTTGTTTTACAAGGCAAGCAAAGGGTACTTTTATTATCAGCAATGTTCTTGCAGTAACTTCAGTCCATCGACAGCGTGAGGTTATATGGGCTACGAGGATATGCCTAATCGTCCCATTATTTGATAAAAATCACCTCATTCTTTTGAGGTGATTTTTTTATTGAACATTTAAGTTAAAATTGATGACTATTTCTATAAGGTATGAGGGGGTAGTGATATGTTTAAGTTTATTAATAATAAAAGAGAACACGTTTTGAAACGCAATGTCTTACTTGTGAGAATATAGTAAATTTTCAAAATATTATAGACAAACCGAAATTTTCAGTTTATCTATAATATAAGTGTATATGAAATTATTGCTACCTTTTACTCCAAAGCTTTGGAAACAAAATTAAACATATAGGTGTTCATCTTAGGCCCACCATTTATAGGGTTCCCATTAATAACGAATGAACCTCTATGAACACCTACAATTTGATTGTCAGTGTTTATTAATGCTGAACCTGATTGACCTGGTGCAGTATCAATTGTATAAAAGGCTACAGATGCATCCTCTCTAGTAATATTTCCTCTCATACCGAATTGAGAAATTTCACCACTTGCCTGCATTAAATCTCCCGGATAACCATAAATATCGATATTTTGATTAAGAAGATTATTTACCTGTTTTATTCCGAGAGAACCTGCAACATCTCCCGCCTGTTTATTGTCTTTTGATACATCTAAAACAAGAACAGCGAAGTCTTCGGAACTAGAACCAGTTGAAGCCCAATTAGCAGCTACATAATAATCATTGACATTATAAGATCCAAACAATCCAACACTATTATTTACGCCAGGGTAAACCTTTGCACTAGTGATACTTTCTTTTGTTTCTGGCTTTATTACACAATGTCCATTTGTTAGAACCTTATTTTTTCCAATTAAAGTACCAGTACAAGAACCACCTGTCCCATCAGGCCACTGTATTTCAATATACGTAATTGCACTATATGGCAATTCTTTCGTATTCTCTACTTTTTTTCTACTATCTTCATCGATGACAATACGTGATGATATTTGTATTGGGTCATTAGAAATAAAGTCATTAATAATAACTGGTGGCGGTGTAAGATCGATATAGGAATGACTCTCTATGATGGAATCAATCTGAACGGGTGAAATTTCTCCTGTACCTTGAATACTTGGTATTTCATTGTTAAATTGCGAATTACTGTTTTCGAATTCTTCGTACTTAATTACCTCACCTTTTGAATTTACCATGTCATAAGGATGAGACGCTTGACTTGGATCAAAAGAGAAATTCCCTAAAGACCCTTCAGCAAAAACATTCATAGGAACTAATAAGAACATAAGCATAAAGAAAAACTTAAAAGTAATTTTTTTCATTTTATTCCTCCTTTTATTTTGATATTTACAGTTTAATGGAAACAAAATAAAAAATAAAGAAAAATTTTGAAAATTTTCAATTTAATAACTCTTCTAATAATTCGGAATGCATTTTTAATATTTCTATACGAATAACTTTCGTTTTTGCTCGGTTGGACTCTGAAATTTCAGTGTACCAAATTCTCACCCATTATTAATACCTTTCATGAGGTGTAGGGTGATAGATGAAATGCATACAAACTAATTGTGGTTATCGTTTGCAGCGCTAGAAAAATGGTCAGAGGAAGAATTAACAGATGCTATGACAGGCGCTGCCTATGCGATGAATGCGTTAATCCCATTATTCATCGTATAGGCAGCGATGTAGCAGTCGTGCCACAAGTAAAGGCAACCCGTTCCTCGAGTTCTAACCAAGTTTTTATTGTTAAAACTGGAGGGAAATCATTCCCTTCTGTCGAAATGATGTTAGATGAAAGGAGAAGTTTAAATGATTGAAATAATTTATGATACGGGTTCACTTGAAGGCTCTTGTTATATAGAGATTCTACCTGATAAATATAAAGGTGAATACTGGAATACTACTTCTATTTTCTTTACAGAAGACAACTTTGGTTACATTATGCCTGCCTTAGAGAAGTGCTACAAGAAATTTGATTACTATGCTTTCAATGAAATAGATATAGACACTTGGAGTTTAATTAATAAGGAACTCGAAAGAATGAAACAATACTTAGCTAGTAATCCAAATCCTAGTTCATTAAAAGATGTTTTAGGGTTTCCGTTCGTCTTTTCTGAGAAAGAGTTTATAGAGAACTATGATACAAATATCAAGCAACTTATTTTCATGATTACTGAATTGCAATCTTGGATAGAGCAAAAAAGTTTTTCAACTAAGTTCATTTCTGTTTTAGGAATCTAATTAATGAGGATCCAAGACTTTAGTTTTGAAGCCTTAAGAAAGTAAATAATCAACCTTTGAAAGATCAAATCAAAAATAATTTCGGCACGCTCAATTGATCTGACCCAAAAAAGTTAGACATATTTAGTTAAGCAACTTCTAAAACCTGAGTTCGGTACTCCACCGGGCTTAGGTCTTTTAATTTTGCCTTCATTCGTTTGTGATTGTAATAAAAAGAATGAACCAGAACCTATTGGTTTTGATAAACATTTCGCTCCAACTTGTGCACGAGAATATTCTTATCGCTATGACAGTTATGACGCTAAACATGAGACGCTAAAGTACACACGTCCTCATGAATGTAACGATTGTCCATTGGCTCACGATAGCTTATGTCAAAAGGTTTATAAAATGAAAATAACAAAAGATCTTAGACGATATACGGCTCCAGCAAGAGGCTCGAAAAAATGGAACCAACTCTATAAGGCGCGAAGTGCCGTTGAACGTGTAAATGCCTATCTAAAAGGCTACTTTCTATTGAATCAGATTTACCATTGTACAGGGAAAAAAGCTAAAGTTCATTTCGATTTAGTACACATTGCATACAATGCATCCAGACTAGCGATGGATAGACTTAGATATACTAATCTTCAAGAATCTACAGCATCATAAGGTATTTCATTCGTTTTTTTAAGTAATCATTCAATATTCTGCACGTCTATGATTTTTTAAAAATACGTATTATGAAATTGATTCAGTTAAAAACTTAAAAATTTTCATAATTTTAAAACTTTTTGAAATTAGACGATTCAGATTTTTGTCAATGGGCACAAGTCATGCAAGTGATAATTTATCAAACTCTAAAATAACAGATGGATCTCAAGTTAAAGTAAGTATTACAAATGATGAATCAGGTAAAACTACGTATTTAGAACCAATAGTCAATGATAATCTGAAGTGGAATATGTTTGGTGGGAAGATGGTAGTCCAAGAGCCTGGTCTAGTGTTAAAGTTCAAGTAACTGGGATGACTGGAACACAAACAGTCAAATTGGACATCACATTTCCAAATAAATAATTTAACTATGTATGATTATAAGTCTTAAGATAAAAAAATGGTCTTACCTCTGTCAAGTAGTCAATTTAAAATAGGATTATGCAGCCATCTGGCGTCGATGTTCAATCGGTGTCAGATGGCTGATTCGTTTTTGAAAACGTTGATAATTGTAAAAATAAATATATTCTTCCACAGCTTGTATCATTTCTTCGAAGGTTTTTAAATGAACTAGATAAGTTTTAGTAGTATTTATTAAGAAGTGATAGAAAGTTTTTCTATTATTTTTCTTAGATATGATTCTGGGTGAATATTCAATGATTCATAATTCTGAATATCTAATATATTGCATAAAAAGAACTAGCATTTTGATCGTTTTTTTGAAACGCGAATTTTTCTTTTATTAATCTAATCGCTGTTTCATGTAGTGAATTGTCTTTTTATTAAATGACTACTTTAATTGCTAAATTTTATTTTTTATCATATTTGTCCGAAATACGTAGCGAGGATGAGTTATACTGGTGGTAAGAAAACAGCCTATTTGAAATTGAAGATATGCATGTTACACGTATTTTATATAAGCTTCAATAACAATTGTTCGGGCACGCACGCTAACATTGAAATCAATACCCTCCAGATAATATATACAAGCTGTTCTTGGTTATCGTTGTCAGCACCGGAACGTATCATATTAGAGAACTGCGCTTGTGAGGCAGAGCAAGGATAGCTTGCAGCAGGCAAAGGGAAGCGTACTACAATAATTTAATAGGCAGAAAATGAGTGAAGTCGATGTCTTACGAAAATAAAATCTTACAAATGAAAAAAATGCTCGGTAAAAAAGCGCACAGACCAGTTAAAGTAGAAGAAAAACCAGTTTTTCAAAAGCCGGTCATTCCAAATTATACGCAACAGTGGGAGAATGCTGGATTGACACGTGTAAATAATGACTATGGCATTGTATTTAAACGCCAGGTACATTATCCATTTACCTACCAGCATGGCCATTATCAATTGCAGGCATTTTTTGACGCATTAACAAAATGGCAGACAGCTGAATTCGATCATCCCTATGCATTAGCAATGGACGAAAAGGTGTTATTTTTTGATACAGAAACGACGGGCTTAAAAGGCGTGGGCACACAAATTTTCCTGCTTGGCTTTCTAGAAGTTACCGACGAAGATTTTGTCTTAACGCAATATGTTCTTGCTGACCCAGCACATGAAGTCGCCTTGCTATTTGAGTCCAAGCTATGGCAAAAAACGGCGACCATGATTACTTATAATGGCAAGAGCTTTGATTGGCCACAGCTTGAAACGCGTTGGACGCTCAATCAAAAACAATTACCTAAATTACGTACGCAACGTCAAATTGATTTGCTGCATAGCTCGAAGCGTTTATGGAAAAATGATATGGAACGTATGAAATTGAAATCTGTAGAAGAAGAGAAGCTTGGATTTTTACGCGTCGGAGACATCCCGGGCTTTTTAGCGCCGATTATTTACTTAGATGCTGTGAAAAGTGGCGCGCCAGATGCCCTTATGAAGGTACTGCTGCATAACGAATGGGACTTACTTTCGCTCATTACCCTTTATGTTCATTCTACTAATTTATTATTTGAAGAGGCGAACGAGGAATCTGCAAAGACCTACACGAATATTGGGAAATGGTATGCGGATTTAAAGGAGAGCTCGCAAAGCGTGAAAGTTTTAGAAAAAGTAACCACACAATTCGATGCACTTGAAGCGGGAAATGCTCAATTTTACTTAGCCATGCAGCATAAAAAAAATAAAAATTATAATGAAGCGATTGCTGCCTTTGTGGCTGCACTTCATTTTATTGAGCCGAGGAAAAAATTACAGGCGTTAGAGCAACTAGCAATGATCTATGAGCATCAATTCAAAGATTACAAACAGGCCCTTATTTATACACTAGAAGGCATACAACTGATTAATAAGACAGAGGAATGGCGAGTTGAACAAAAGCAAAAATGGGAAATTTCTTGGGAAAAACGATTGCATAGATTAGGAAATAAGAAATAATTTCCCGGGTAAGCGCAAGAAACGACAAGTTTAGCCTTACAATTGAGGTATTCAGACGTTATAATGTTATGAAATATGCTATAATGAATTCGTGTATGTAGTGTGAGGAAGGGCGATGTGAATGGACATTAAATTAACTTCAAAAATGATTCTTGAAAAAGAATTTAAGAAAAACTTTAAAGGCTACAATGTAGAAGAAGTCGATTCATTTCTTGATGAAATTATTCAAGATTATGAAACGTTTGAAAAAGTAGTGGCCCAACTGAGAGAAGAGAATAGACAGCTTAAAGAAGAAATCGAAAATACACCAAAGAGACAACCGCAACCTGCAGTATCAGCAGCAGGTACGACAAACTTTGATATTTTAAAACGTCTTTCGAATTTAGAAAAACATGTATTTGGTAGTAAGTTATACGAATAAATTTTGCCAATTACATTGTATTTATCATAAAACTCTAGTATAATCTTTCGTATCATCATGAAATTCGAGTAATCGCTGCGGCGCTAGACGTCGTAGAGGAAAGTCCATGCTCACACGGTTCTGAGATGACCGTAGTGTTCGTGCTTACTGAAAAAATAAGGTAAGGCAGCTTAAGGCTGACGGCGGAAGGAAGACCTAAGTCTTTATGATATGGTTGAAACTTCCTGAAAGTGCCACAGTGACGAAGCTTGCTTGGAAACATGCAAGGTGGAACGAGGTAAACCCCACGAGTGAGAAACCCAAATTATGGTAGGGGCACTCTCTTGAAGGAATTGAACGGATAGAGGGACAGAGTTTATCTCTGTAGATAGATGATTACTGCCCGGCTGTACGAGGCGCAAGCTGTTTGAGTACTCGGGAACAAAACATGGCTTACTGAATTTTTTGATGTTTATCTCGAATAACAAGCGCTCTCCAATTTGGTGGAGAGCTTTTCTTTTGAACTTATTAAGAAAGTATAAACTTATGAATCACTGTTTAGTTATTTCCACCACCTGTTCAAGGACAAGCTAACAAGATGTTGGCTATGCCTTTGTCGCTCCACTATCGCACAAAAAATCTCTGAAGTCGTCGTAGCTCTTGCTACGTTCTCTGTAGATAAATTGTTGCTTGGAAATGACTTTTTGACAATGCGTGTGTGGGTGTGACTGCGCTTTACTTATGAAAATGAGGGTAGTATAGAGAGATAGGATGGAGCGGAAACATGAACGAAGTGAACAATTGGAATAGTCTGGAGAAGCTTAATTCGATTTCCAAATATCCTACTGCCTTAATTACGAAAATCTTCGAAAATGTATCTGAAGGCATCATGATCACGGATAAACATAAAAAAATAGAGATGGTAAATCCCGCAT
Source organism: Lysinibacillus sphaericus OT4b.31 (assembly GCF_000392615.1). Taxonomy (GTDB): domain Bacteria; phylum Bacillota; class Bacilli; order Bacillales_A; family Planococcaceae; genus Lysinibacillus; species Lysinibacillus sphaericus_B. The sequence continues at coordinate 2,116,914 of NZ_KB933398.1, forward strand.
TTGAATTCGTTACAGGATATAAGCGAGATGAAGTTATAGGGAAAACACCGGCAGTATTACAGTCAGGTGTACATGAATTGCCTTTTTATTTAAATATGTGGGAAAAGATACGACAAGAAGGAATTTGGCAGGGTGAAATATGGAATCGCCGTAAAACTGGAGATGTCTATCCTGAATGGTTAACCATTTTAGGCGTCACTAATAATGAGGGAGAGATTTCAAATTACTGTGGCATTTTCACAGATTTGTCAGAAAGAAAAATAGTAGAAAATGAGCTTGAAAAACGGTTGTTAACAGACTCATTAACGGATGTATCAAATCGCTTTGCTTATATTGAGAGAATGGATAGTCTGCTAGAATCGACTTCTACTATTTCTCATTCAGTACAGCATGCAGTCTACTTTCTTGACCTGGATCGATTTAAACAAATTAATGATACATTAGGGCATGGAGTAGGAGATACAATCCTTGTAGAAGTGGCAACACGTCTGCAAACATTGCTGAAAAATAAAGACATCATTGCAAGGTACGGTGGCGATGAATTCATCATTACATTAACAAATGTGAAAAATGTTCGAGAAGCAGCAAAGTTTGCTGAGCAAATTATTCAGATTATTGAACAGCCGATGGACATCAACGGCCAAAATGTTTTTATCTCAACGAGCATTGGTATTAGCATGTATCCGGCTGATGGCGAAACAACCGAACAGCTTACGCACTGCGCAGATAAAGCGATGACGTATTCAAAAAAGAATGGGCATAATGGCTATTCCTTTTATTTTGATGAGTTGCAAACAGACTCACAGCGTGTATTATTGTTAGATTCAGAGTTACGTAGAGCGATAGACGAGCGTGAATTCGAGCTATATTTCCAACCGAAAATAGATATGGAAAATGAACAAATCCAAGGCTTAGAAGCACTCGTGCGTTGGAATAGTGAAAGCCTCGGGTTTGTATCGCCGGCAGAATTTATTCCATATGCAGAGGAAACGGGCTTAATCATTCCACTCAGTGAAATCATCTTAGAAAAAGCTTGTGAGGCAGTCGTAAAATTGCAGCAATTTGGTCTTAAAATTCCGATTGCGATTAATATTTCAAGCATCCATTTCAAACAGCGGAACTTTTTAGAGTCCGTGCAAGCAATTCTAGAACGTTATAACACGCCTGCCACAAATTTTGAGATTGAGGTGACGGAGCGTACTGTTATGAACAGTGCGACTGAAACGGTCAGCAAGTTAGTTCGTCTCAAACAGCTAGGCTTTAAAATCTCAATTGACGATTTTGGTACAGGCTATTCATCTTTAAGTTATTTAGTTCGATTCCCACTCGATTGTTTAAAAATTGATCGTAGCTTTATTCAGCACATATCCACACTCGATGAAAAACAAGCAGTCGTGGATGCGATTATTCAAATGTCGCATCGCTTAAAAATGAAAGTTGTCGCTGAAGGTGTAGAACAAGCACAACAAGTGGATATACTACGTAAGATGAACTGTGATATAATTCAAGGCTATTATTACAGTAAACCATTACCATTCCATGAGTTACTTGAATTTATTGAGTTTTGGGAAATTGAGCATCAGGGAAGGAAATAATGTATGGCAAATTATAAATTAGTAGCAACTTCAGCAATGGGCTTAGAGGCCATTGTTGCCCAAGAGGTACAGGCATTAGGATATGAAACGACAGTAGAAAATGGCAAAGTTTATTTCGAAGGCGACGAAACGGCCATTGCACGAACAAACTTATGGTTGCGCGTAGCAGATCGTGTGAAAATCGTTGTCGGTCAGTTTCCCGCAACCTCTTTTGAGCAATTGTTTGAAAGTGTTAAGGCTTTACCTTGGGAAAAATATTTACCAGTGGATGCGGCTTTTCCGGTTTCAGGGAAATCTGTAAAATCAAAATTATTTAGTGTGCCAGATTGTCAAGCCATTACAAAAAAAGCAATTGTTGAACGCATGAAACAGCACTATAAACGTCTTGGATTTTTAGATGAATCCGGTGCGACTTATAAAATTGAAGTTTCAATTTTGAAAGATGTGGCTACACTGACACTTGATACATCTGGCGCTGGCTTACATAAACGTGGCTACCGTCAAGTACAAGGGGAAGCACCGCTGAAAGAAACATTAGCAGCTGCTCTCGTACAAATTTCGAAATGGAACCCAAATCGTCCATTTGTCGATCCATTCTGCGGCTCTGGGACAATTACTTTAGAAGCTGCAATGTTTGGACAAAATATTGCACCAGGCTATAACCGTGAATTCATTTCAGAAGAGTGGTCATGGATGAAGGCAAAAATTTGGGATGCGGCACGTGATGAGGCGGATAGCTTAGCGAATTATGACCAACCACTTGAAATTATCGGTTCGGACATTGACCATCGCATGGTGAGCATTGCCCAAGAAAATGCACTAGAAGCAGGCTTTGGCGACATTATTACGTTCAAGCAAATGCAAGCACGTGATTTTACGACACAGCTAACAGACGGTGTTATGATTGGTAATCCACCATATGGAGAGCGTATTGGTGATGTTGAAGTTGTGGAACAGGTGATTCGCGATTTAGGTCAGGTCATGAAAAATTACCCAACTTGGTCTGTGTACATGTTGTCCTCAATGAAAAACTTTGAAGAATTATATGGTCGCCAAACGACGAAGAAACGTAAATTATTCAATGGCTTTATCGAAACGAATTTATATCAATTCTGGGGACAAAAGTCAAAAAAAGAGTGACTATGTAGGTAACGGAAGGTGAGATTTTTTCTTATCTTCCGTTTCGTCGCGTATAATAGGAGCAGATTGTAAGAGGGGGAACGTCAATTGCGTAAATCTTTACCATTTGTATTAACGAAGGATCGCTCATTTTTCGAGTCATTAGGTGACTGGATGGGAGACGTCCTTTACGATGAACTACCAGAAAAGGGCTTTGAATGCCGTGATGAGCAAATTTTCATGGCCTATCAAATTGAGCAGGCCCTAAAAGAGAAAAACGTGCTGTTTGCAGAAGCAGGAGTAGGGACAGGAAAAACAATTGCTTATTTACTGCCAGCCGTATCCTATGCACGCTATACAGGAAAACCCGCACTAATTGCCTGTGCAGATGAAACATTAATCGACCAGCTTGTTAAAGAGGGCGGCGATATTTATAAATTACAAAAAACACTCGGATTAGAAATCGATGTACGCTTAGCAAAATCCCGTGACCAATATTTGTGCTTAAAACGTTTTGAAGAAGCAGAAAAAGTGGAAACGGACGAGTGGATTGACGATATTGCGTTTTCTATTCCAGATGGTGTGTACGCGCAAGGCTCCATGATCGCTATACAGCCATATGGGGATCGCAGTAATTATTCAACGGTCAGTGACGAGGATTGGCAAAAGGTAAATTATAATTCCATTATGCAATGCTCGGTTTGTGACCAACGAAATCGTTGCGGTCAAACGCTTCACCGTGCGCACTATCGTAAATCAACGGATCTCATCATTTGCTCACAGGATTTCCTAATGGAGCACTTGGCAACAAAGGAATCGCGTGAACGTGAAGGACAGCTAGCATTACTGCCTGAAGTCTCCATGATGGTGCTGGATGAAGGCCATTTATTGGAGTATGCTGCCCAAAAAGCAATGACATACAAAGTGCAGGCGACGACAATTGTTCAGCTATTGGAACGTTTAATGGTTGATGGTGTGCGTGAGCGTACATTGTATGCTATGGAGAAATTACAAGACGATCACGAACTATTTTTCGACCAGCTTCGTGACGATATCGTGGCATCTGAAGAAGAGCGTAAACGTATCAATAAATCTGCGACACTGTTAACATACGGCAAGCAGCTTATTGCCGATGTAGAAGTCTTACTCGAGGAATTAGTCTTTGAATCAGAAATGTATATGATTCCAGAGTATGAGCTAAATATGGCGGAAGAATATCTAGAGCAATACGAAGCGTCTCTACGCATTTTTACTGCGCAGGGGGATGCAGTTGACTGGCTTGAGGAAACAGACGGGGAAGAAACACTTGTTATTATGCCACGTCTTATTACTGAAGTTTTAGAAGAAAAGCTATTCTCGAAGAAGTTACCCATCGTATTTTCATCTGCAACATTATCGGTGAATAAAGATTTTTCATATATTGCCTATAGTTTAGGTATTCGTAATTACCAATCATTCTCAGTTCCTTCACCTTTTGACTATGAAGAAGTGATGAAAATTTACCTGCATGAGTTATCCCAAAAGGAGAAAACAGCACGCGTGCAAAAGCTCTTAAAAGATGGCGAAAAAACGTTGATTCTCTTTAAGTCTAAGCAAGCAATGTTAGATTTTAAAGCGCAATTACCGATTATGGAGCGTATGTATGTAGCTTTTGAAGGGGATCGTGAGTTGTCTGCGATTGTCCGCGATTTCCAAGAAGGTGCGGTCAGAATATTATGCTCATATCATTTATGGGAAGGGTTAGATCTACCTGAGGAAGCACTAACACGCGTCATTATTTATGACTTGCCATTCCCGCCACACGACCCATTATTTGATGCCAAGCGTACCTTTGCAGAAAATGCCTTTGAAGAGGTCGAATTACCATTTATGCAACTACGACTACAGCAGGGAATGGGGCGTTTAATTCGTACGTCCAATGACCATGGAGATATTCATATTTTGCTGAATGAAGAAGAAGCAAAACAACGTGAAACATTTGAAAATATTTTAGCTGTAGTGCCAGAAATAAAATAACGAAAAAAGTGATTTTGTGAAGTTCACAGAATCACTTTTTTTATATTAGAATAATAAAATGTATCGAAAATATATGATAAATTTAAAAAAGTGTTGAATATTTCTCTTTTAAGCTATATAGTCCTTAGTAATGCATCTATTTTAGTAAAAGAAATTATTTTTCTATTGAAAATATTTTTGCAAAAGGTTTATAATAATGACAAGAAAATTTACAATAATCAAATTAAATGTTGGTTATTTTGGTGATAGGGGGTTCTAAACCTGTCGAACATTCAATCATTGTGTAGAAAATATACAAACTTATCGGCAACAGATATAGAGAAGTTAATAGAGATTGAAGCTACGCTAACGTATTATGCTGAATTGACAGATTGTTATATGTTCATAGATTGCATGATGGAAAATTTACCAAGTGCAATTGTCGTGGCAGAGGCCTACCCCAAGAAACAACATGGTTTATATGAAAAAACGGTTATTGGTAAGTTTGTTTTTGAAAGCTTTGAACCTGCTGTATTTTCTGCTTTTAAAAGTAGAGAAAAGTCATCTATTCCTCGCGCTATTACGCAGGAAGGTTTAACAGTTGAGCAAAACGTGGTCCCCATCTTCAATGAGCAACAGCAAGTGATTGCCGTGTTGATTCAAGAAAAACAGGTGGAAACGCTAACAAAACCAACAGACGATTTTCAAAATATGCCATTTGCATTAATAGAGCATATCGTAGCACCAAATTTGCAGCCTATTCCTGTTGTTTCCGATTTGTTAGTGGAATCGATTATTTTAACAAATCATGACAACAAAGTGATCTATACAAATCCTGCAGGCTATCGATTTATATCCGAGCTTTCAGGATTAGAATCCTTTGAACATATTGCGTTAGATAAGATCTTACCTTTTTTACAAGAGGTCTATGCTGAAGGTGATGATGTATTCTTTTTAGAAATTACCTTTGATCGTAAATCTTTTATCGTCAAAAAAATTCCAATCCGCAATCAAAACGACAAAGTCACACTACTCATCATTCAAGACCTTACTGAGCTTAAACTGAAAGAAAATGAATTGATGATGAAAACATTTGCGATTCGAGAAATTCACCACCGTGTGAAAAATAATTTGCAAACAGTGACGAGCTTATTGCGTTTGCAAATGCGCAATGAACTGTCAGCTTCAAATGTTACAGCTTTTCAAGAGGCATTAAATCGAATCTATAGCATTTCATCTGTCTATGAACTAATTTTAGAGAACGAAGATAATGCCGAAGAAAAAGTTGACGTTATTGCATTGTCTAAAAAGATTGGGTATAAAATGGTTGGCACATCGAATACACCATCCATTCAATTAGCTTTTCATCACGAAAATATTCCATTATTTTGCCATTCCAAAAAAGCAGTATCGCTTGCGCTCATTATTTGTGAGTTACTACAGAATGCACTAAAATATGCGTTTATTGGTCGTGAAGAAGGGATGATCGACATTCAATTTTCACACAACGAATCCACTATATCGCTTCATATTTCTGACAACGGCGTTGGAATGCATGAAGTGAAAGCATCGTTTGGAATGGAGATTATCACAAGGCTCGTTGAATATGATTTAGCAGGCTCATTTTCAATTATCCCTAGTGAAAGAGGTACACATACTCAAATTCAGTTTCCTGTAAGTGAGGAGGTATTTATCCTAAATGACTAGGAAAGTTATGATTGTCGAAGATGAATCACTTATTGCGATTGACTTGAAATTTATGCTAGAAGATAATGGCTATGAGGTGGTGGCTCAGGCAAATAATGGCGAGTCTGCGATAGAGTTGGCCTTTACCTACAAGCCTCATCTAATCTTAATGGATATTAAAATGCCGAAGCTGGATGGATTAAAGGCCAGTAAAATCATTGAACAGCAACTTGGTATACCGGTACTTTTTATATCAGCCTACAGTGAAAAAGAATTATTACTCTACATGAAACAAGACAATATCCTTGGCTATGTCATGAAACCATTTTCTGAGAAGAATGTACTTCCGGCGCTGGAGGTTGCTTTTCACCAAATTGAGAAATTCAACCGTTTAAACGGCGAATTGCTGCATATTCAAACCGAAATTGAAAAACGAAAAATTATCGAACGGGCAAAGGGCTTGCTGATGGAGGCAGAAAATATCAGTGAGGACGAGGCCTATAAGAAAATTCGTAATGAGAGTATGCAAACGCAACAGGAAATGGTACGCATTGCCGAGAGAATTATAAATACCCTACAAGTAAATAGTTAAAGCAAAGACGCTTAAAGAGATTTCTTCTTTAATGCGTCTTTTTTATATAGATAAAAAACAAAAGGGGTGGTTAGTTGGATGGCGATGATAGGAACGGTAATTGTATATATTATCATGATTTGTGCGGTTTTAGGTGCAATTGGCGCAATTCGGGATGCGGAGTATGGAATCGGTAAAGAGTTTATGAATGGCATCCATACGGTTGGTCACATTTTCGTGCCAGCTGCAGGAATCATGGCTGCAATTCCTTATTTAACTTGGTTTATTAGTCATTTTATAAGCCCAATTTTTGAATTGATTGGGGCAGATCCTGCCATTGCGGCAACAACTATTTTAGCTTCCGATATGGGGGGGTATCAGTTAGCCAGTGCCTTGAAAGAGTCCTATGAAGGTTGGGTTATGGCCTTAGTTGTTGGATTTATGTCAGGTGCAACCATTGTGTTCTCTATTCCAATGGGGCTAGCCATGTTGGACAAGCGTGATCATAAATATATGGCTCTAGGCATTATGGCTGGTGTTTTAACGATACCGATAGGTGCATTTATTTCTTCGATTATGATTGTGCTCTTTAATACAGAAGTCCGTGAAGTGATTAGTACAACAGAGGCGCCAACCTATGTTTTTGCCATTTCTGTTTTACAAATATTAATTAATTTATTGCCATTGTTTATTTTTGTTGTGTTAATTGCGCTTGGTCTAAAGCTTATTCCAAATGGCATGATTACTGGTTTCATGGTATTTGGACGTGTGATGGATGCGGCCATTAAATTAGTGTTAGTGTTCTCCATTGTAGAAATTTTTACAGGTATTTTTACCAAGGTTTTCGGGGCGTGGGGCTTTGATCCAATCATGGCAGATGAAATCGATCAATTCCGTGCATTAGAAACAGCGGGGTATATCGGCATTATGTTAGCTGGTGCCTTCCCGATGGTGTACTTAATTCGAAAATATGCTTCTGTTCCGCTAGAGGCTGCAGGTAAAAAATTAGGTTTATCTTCAGTAGGAAGTGCTGGTATTTTAGCGACCATTGCCAATATTTTGGCGATGTTCACACTCATCCGACATATGCCACCGAAAGATAAGGTGATTAATATTGCATTTGGTGTCTGTGCGGCTTTCCTGCTAGGGGATCATTTATCGTTTACGGCGAATTTCCAGCCAACGATTATTTTGCCCGTCATTACTGGGAAACTATTAGCGGGTATCATTGCCATTTATCTAGCTTATAAACTATCGGTTCCAACAGCCCTAAGGCTAGAACAAGAGGATCGACAAGCGGGCATTATTAAAGAAGATGAATACTTAACAGATCGAAAGTCCGAATAGGAAGAAGAAATGATGAAGAGGTGATGATGTATGAGTGAGGAAAAGAAACGTTTTATTCAAGAGTTCGTGCCAGGTAAACAGCTAACTTTGAGTCATCTCATTGCCAATCCTGATCCCGATATGTTTCAAAAGTTGGGCATTCAAGAAGCGGGAGCGCTGGGCATTATGACTTGTACACCGAGTGAAACGGTGATTATTGCTGGTGATTTAGCGACAAAGGCGGCAAATGTACGACTCGGATTTTTAGATCGTTTTACTGGCAGTCTGGTTATTGTGGGCAGCGTGTCCGAGGTTGAGATGGCGATGCTAGAGATTAACAGATTTTTATCGGAAAGCTTAGGGTATACGCCAGCAAAAATAACAAAGTCATAGGATGTGCCATATGAAAAATCGAGTAATGATCATAGGCGGCGTTCAGGCAGGGAAATCCACGCTCATGAATGCATTATTAGGGAAAGATCGACTGGCCCATAAAACACAGGCACTTGTGTATGATGATTGGATTGTCGATACACCAGGAGAATATATTGAAAATCCAATGTATTACAGAAATATAATGGCGACATCACTTGAAGTGACACATGTCATCTATTTACAAGATGCCACATCATCAAGGAGTGTTTTCCCACCGCAATTTAGCTTAGGCATTCCGAAAATACAAATCGGCGTGATTACGAAAATTGACGACCCCCTTGCAGATGTAGAACGCGCCACCGCATTATTAAAAAAAGTCATGACACATGGACCTATCGTAAAAACTTCCGCATGGCAAAAGCAAGGTATTGAGTACATTGCACCGCTGATTCAGCTCAATTGCGACGAAGAAATTCGCCAATTTGTGAACAATAGTGAAAGTCCTTATCTCATATACGCCAGTAGTAGATGGAAGGTGGAGTGAGTTGAAGACAGAGAAAATTTATAGTGCAGGCATTGACATTGGAACAAGTACAACCAAGATGGTTGTTAGCAGTTTTTTGTTAAAAAATGTTGCTGGGCTGACGCAAGTGCCACGGATAGAAATTATTGAAAAAACAATCTTACATCAAAGTCCCATTATTAAAACACCCTTTATCAACAAAGAAGTAATTGATATGGCAAAGATTGAGCAGTTTATTTTTCAGCAATATAAACAAGCAAATATTGCACCAGCCGATATTGCAACCGGAGCTATTATCATCACTGGTGAATCAGCAACAAAGCAAAATGCCAGCGAGGTTGTACATGCCATAGCAGATACTGCGGGGAATTTTTTGGTCGCTACAGCTGGTCCTGATTTAGAAGGGATAATTGCCGCAAAAGGTGCGGGTACTGTACAGCAATCAAAGAATTCTGCCAAAGTCATTGCCAACATTGATATCGGTGGAGGTACGGCAAATATAGCTGTTATGCAATTTGGAGAAGTGATTGGCACATGTACGCTACATATCGGTGGACGACTAATTGAATTTCATCACGGCGTTGTTCAGTCGATTTCATCACCGATTAACAGACTGATGGAAAAATGGGCAAATCCGTTAAGCGTTGGGGATGTTGCAGGGGATGTTCGTGTTACACAGTGTATTGAAGAGATGGTGGAAACTTTAGCAATGACGTTACGTGGGCAATTACAAGATGAACGGCATCCATTACTGTTAGGGCATTTGCCAAGCTGGGATAAACCGATAGATGCCATTATGTTTTCCGGTGGGGTCGCCGCTTGTATCTACGAAAATGATTGTTCAGAACGCCAGTATGATGATATTGGTGAAAAACTAGCGAAAATGCTGTTACAACATGAGCAGCTGCAATCATTTTTATGGCTAAAACCAGAAGAAACATCACGGGCAACGGTGACCGGAGCAGGGACACAAACAACTGAAATTAGTGGTGCAACAATACAAGTGAATGCTGATATTTTGCCATTAAAAAACGTGCCTGTTATTACTTGCCATATGGATACCCCGTTGAAAAAGTTTGACCAAGTGGTAGAAGCAGCCGTAGCAAGAGCAGACACACTGTTTTCAATTCAAGAGAACCGTGCACTCTTTGCCTTATATTTTAGTCAGTTACCTTATTTAAGTTTTCAAGATGTCCATCAATTATGCGAGGCCATCTTGCAGCAATTAGCAACAAGAAGTTCCAAAGAAATACCAATTATTATCGTTATGCAATCAGATTATGCAAAGGTCATAGGGCAAACAATACAAGCTCTTCATCGAACTGTACCAATTATTTGCATCGATCAAATCAAAGTAGAAACAGGTGATTATATCGACATAGGGGAGGTACTACCATCTGGTGTTGTCCCTGTTGTTGTCAAAACACTTGCATTCCACTCAAAGTAAAGGAGGATGAATGTGAAACTATCGATGATGTTTGGTGGAGAAAAATATAATTTTGATTCATTAAAAGATGTCATGGCCAAGGCCAATGAAGAAAAATCGGGTGACCGCTTAGCTGGAATAGCTGCCGAATCTGTACAACAACGAATTGCAGCGAAAGCCGTAATAAGTGAACTATTAGTAAAAGACATAAGAGAAAATCCATTAATTCCTCCAGAAAATGATGAGGTAACGCGCATCATCGAACAAGACGTCAATGAGCAAATCTATGGAGAAATTAAAAACTGGAGCATTGAGCAACTTCGAGAATACATCTTGTCAAATGAGACAGGGGATCGGGAGTTAAAGCGTTTAAGTAAGGGCATGAATTCGGAAATTATTGCAGCTGTTACGAAGCTCATGTCTAACTTAGACCTTGTGCATGCCGCTAATAAAGTAGAAATTTTATCGACCTGTAATACTACCATCGGGCAAAAGGGAACACTGGCCTCCAGATTACAGCCAAACCATCCGACAGATAATATCGACGGCATCATTGCCTCATTAAAAGAAGGCTTGTCCTATGGTATTGGCGATGCTGTCATCGGTATTAACCCCGTAGATGATTCAGTAGAAAGTGTGAAAAAAGTATTGCACGCGACAAAAGAGTTTATCGAAGACTGGTCGATTCCTACCCAAAACTGTGTATTGGCACATATTACAACACAGATGAAAGCCATTAAGCAGGGGGCACCAGCAGATATGATTTTTCAAAGTATTGCTGGGACAGAAATAGCCAATCGCTCGTTCGGTATTTCTGCTGACATGATAAGAGAAGCAGAGGACCTTGTGAAAAAGCAAGGAACGGGAACGGGGCCAAATTTATTTTACTTTGAAACGGGACAGGGTTCTGAACTTTCAGCAGAAGCACATATGGGCATTGACCAAGTCACGTTAGAATCCCGCAATTATGGCTTTGCCCGTCATTTTAATCCGTATATTGTCAACACAGTTGTTGGCTTTATCGGCCCTGAATATTTATACAATAATAAGCAAGTCATCCGTGCTGGTCTTGAAGATCATTTTATGGGCAAAATGCATGGCATCCCTATGGGTGTCGATATTTGTTATACGAATCATATAAAAGCAGACCAAAATGATATTGAGGATTTAAGCGTTTTACTAACGGCGGCTGGTGTGAACTTTATCATTGCCGCGGCAATGGGAGATGATGTCATGCTGAACTACCAGTCGATGAGCTTCCACGATGTAGCCACATTGCTGCAAACGTTTGGCAAAAAGCCAACCCCTGCCTATTTAGCATGGCTAGAAAAAATGGGGGTCTATGAAAATGGCCGTCTTTCAGCGAGGGCTGGCGATTTATCTTTGTTTGAAAGGTAGGTGATTAATGTGAATGAACAGTTAGTATCAATGATTACACAACTCGTAATGGAAAAGATGGGACAAAATACGGCAGCTGATTTACCTAAAGACATCGCTACTCCAATAGAAGAAGCACAAGAAACAGGTATGCCATTTTACGAGACGGCTGTCACGCGTCCTGCTGAAGCGTCAATCGCACCAGCAGCACCTAAAGATACATTGATTAAGCTTTATAACAATGCATCACATAAGCAACAACAGTCGTATGAGCCAAGTTTTGATGAGCCGACTTACTCAACGGACCCTCTGACAACCTTTCAATTTGAAGAGGAGAACGTCTCAGAAAGTGTACAGGCAGCAAGAAAACATACACCAGCTAGGATAGGTGTCGGACGAGCGGGGACAAGACCTAAAACGAAAACATGGCTTAAGTTTCGACTCGATCATGCAGCTGCTGTGGATGCGGTCTATGGAGAAGTGACAGAGGATTTATTGAAACAGTTAAATGTCTTCCAAGTGACAACAAGAGTAACTGACAAAGAGGAATACATTACAAGACCCGATTTAGGTCGCCGTTTATCGGACGAATCAAAGGACCTTATTCAAAGTAAGTGCCAAAAAAACCCGCAAGTCCAGATTATTATGTCGAATGGATTAAGTGCAAGTGCAATTGAAGCAAATGTTCAAGATGTCTATTTAGCATTACAGCAAAGCTTAAGTAATTTAAATGTTGACATAGGGACTACTTTTTATATCGATAAAGGGCGCGTGGCACTAATGGATGAAATTGGGGAGCTTTTACAAGCAGAGGTGGTTGTTTATTTAATTGGCGAGCGTCCTGGTCTTGTCTCTGCTGAGTCGATGAGTGCCTATCTATGCTATAAACCAAGATTTGGCACAGTAGAAGCTGACCGGATGGTTATTTCGAACATCCATAAAGGTGGTATTCCCCCATTAGAGGCAGGTGCTTATTTAGGAACGGTTGTTGAAAAAATATTGCAGTACAAGGCAAGTGGTGTTGGCCTTGTGGCAAAAGAAAGTTAGGAGGAAAGCGACATGAATCCTCAAAAAATATTGGCCGAAATATTAGCTATGCAAATTATTCCTAGAGTGAATAACGAGTTAGCACAGCAATTAGCCTTAAAACCAAATCACACTAGCATTGGCATCGTAACACTGACAATTGATGATGTTGGCTATGTAGCCTTTGACGAAGCAACAAAAAAAGCAGATGTCGAAGTAGTCTATGCAAAAAGTTTTTATGCAGGTGCCGCGCATGCATCGGGCCCGCTATCTGGCGAAGTAATTGGCATCATCGCAGGAAGCTCACCAGATGAAATACGTAGTGGTTTAGAAGCGATTCAGCAGAAAATACAGTTTGATACGTATTTTGAAGCGATTCTCCACAATGAAAATCATGCACTTTTTGCGCATACTGTAGCGAGCTGCGGTACGTATCTTGCCGAACAGGCCAATGTAAAAGAAGGAACAGCTATTGCTTACTTAATCGCACCACCACTGGAAGCTGTTGTTGGTTTAGATGCAGCATTAAAGGCAGCCGATGTGGAGCTCAAGGTATTCTTTGGCCCCCCTTCTGAAACTAATTTTGGTGGCGGCTTATTAAGTGGTAGTCAATCGTCGTGCCAAGCGGCAGCAGATGCTTTTAGGGAAGCAATTGACAATTTGGCGAGAAACCCGGTGATTTAGAAAGGAGGTGGCGTAATGGCCACATTAGATAAAGATTTACTAGCAATTCAAGAAATGAGAGATGCCGTGACCCGTGCCAATAGTGCACAGGCTGCTTATCTACAATTTTCACAGCAACAAGTAGATACGATCGTCAAGGCGGTTGCGGACGCAGCTTTTAAAGAGGCAGATCGATTGGCGAAAATGGCAGTGCAAGAAACAGGGATGGGTATCCCCAATCATAAAAAAATGAAAAATGAAGTTGCTTCAAGAGATGTTTATGAAGATATTAAAGATTTAAAGACGGTAGGCGTTATTGGTGTTGATCGCCTGAAAAAAGTAACGGAAATTGCTAGCCCTTTTGGCGTCATTGCAGGCATTGTTCCAACAACAAATCCGACATCAACAGCCATCTTTAAAACGATTATTTCGTTGAAAACAAGAAATGGCCTTGTGTTAAGTCCCCACCCATATGCTGTTAATTGTACGAAGGAAGCTTTGGATGTTTGTAGAGTAGCTGCTGAAAAAGCAGGTGCTCCAGAAGGATTACTGCAATGCTTAACGATGTCTTCAATGGAAGCAACACAGCAATTGTTAAAGCATCCTAATATTCATTTAATATTAGCGACGGGTGGCGGAGCATTGGTGAAAGCAGCCTATAGCTCGGGCAAGCCAGCTTATGGGGTAGGACCAGGTAATGTGCCAGCCTATATCGAAAAATCTGCCAATATTGCAAAAGCCGTACGTCAGCTTGTTCAAAGTAAGTCATTTGATAATGGCACGATTTGTGCTACAGAGCAGGCCATTATTGTAGATAAAGTGATTGCACAGCAAGTATTGGCGGAGTTAAAGAAAAACCATGCTTATATTTTGAGTGATACAGAAAAATTGAAAATGGAGAAATTGATTTCGCCGATTCCCGGTAAAGTGAACCCACAAATCGTGGGTAAATCTGCGGCATGCTTGGCAGATTCGGTTGGCATTACTGTGCCAGATGACACAAAAGTACTTGTCGGTCTGGAAACGATGATTGGTAAGAATATTCCATTTTCACTTGAAAAACTCTCACCGATATTTGCCTTGTACACAGTAGAGGGCAGTACAGAAGCGAAACAGGTCATGATTGATTTATTGAATATTGGTGGACGTGGACATTCTTGCGCAATCCATACGGAAAACGAAGCCTTAGCTGAGCAGTTTGCCATTGATTTGCCTGTTTCACGAATTGTCATCAATACGCTATCGTCCATCGGTGCTGTTGGAGGGACTACGGGACTTGCACCATCCTTCACATTAGGATGTGGGACGTTCGGAGGCAATATAACGTCCGATAACATTACAGCGAGACATTTAATGAATATCAAGCGCATGGCATACGGCATTAAGGATGTAGAAGTACCAAAACCAGAGTTCGAAGTACCACCAATAGTAGAAACAATCAAGTCACAAGAACCAACTTTGGATACCACAGTGGTTCAGCAAATCGTGGATGAAGTATTAAAACAAATTGTCTTACAAAAAAAATAATTTACTTGGAGGAATGACAAATGAGTACAGCATTAGGAATGGTAGAAACAAAAGGATTAGTAGGGGCAATTGAAGCGGCAGATGCAATGGTGAAGGCAGCAAGCGTTAACTTAGTAGGAAAAGTACATGTTGGTGGCGGTATTGTCACAGTATTAGTACGCGGTGATGTTGGGGCAGTGAAAGCAGCAACTGATGCAGGTGCTGCAGCAGCAGGACGAG
Source organism: Lysinibacillus sphaericus OT4b.31 (assembly GCF_000392615.1). GTDB lineage: Bacteria > Bacillota > Bacilli > Bacillales_A > Planococcaceae > Lysinibacillus > Lysinibacillus sphaericus_B. The sequence continues at coordinate 2,132,342 of NZ_KB933398.1, forward strand.
TTGGAGAATTATTATCTGTCCATGTAATTCCACGTCCACACAACGAATTAGAGTTAATCTTGCCAAAATCAGAAGCTTAACAACAATGTAGAAGTTTACTAGATATAGAGGTGACCAGCTTGATAACAGAGGTAAAGACATTCCCTGTGGCCGTTTCAGCTCGTCATATACATGTAAGTGAAGAAGATTTACAGGCACTTTTTGGTCCCGATGCCACGTTAACATGGGATTTTGATCTTTCGCAGCCGGGCCAATTTGCGGCAAAAGAACGCGTGTCCATTGTGGGACCAAAAGGTGTTATTCATAACGTACGTGTATTAGGACCAGTCAGAGCAGCAACACAGGTAGAAGTAAGTCGAACAGATGCCGTGAAATTAGGGTTATCAGCCCCGTTGCGACAATCGGGTGACATTGAAAACTCGGCTAGCATTAACATCATTTTTGCAGACAAGGAAGTAACGTTAAAGCAAGGTGCCATTATTGCACAGGCTCATATTCATATGACACCAGCAGATGCTTTAGCTTTACAAGTAGAAAACAATGAATTGGTAGCTGTTGAAGTGGCTAGTGAACGACCTGTTACTTTTCGTGGCGTCGTTGTCCGTGTGTCAGAGGATTTTAGTTTAGAGATGCATATTGATACAGATGAAGCCAATGCCGGTTTTATAGAGCAACAGGCGCAAGGGAAAATTATTAAATCATGGACGTAAGGAGGAGGTCGGATGCAAGAAAATTTAGTGCAAAAAATTGTTGAGGAAGTATTACAGCAAGTGTTAAAAAGTCAACCTTCCCTTCAATATGATGGAAAAATCCCTATTGGTGTGTCAGCACGTCATGTCCATCTAGCACAAGCAGAAGTGGAACTGTTATTTGGTGAAAACTATCAATTGACGCCGAAATTTGAGCTTTCTCAACCCGGTCAGTTTGCCGCAGAGGAAACGGTCGTGATTGCAGGTCCGAAAGGCTCTCTTGAAAGGGTACGCATTTTAGGCCCAGCTCGTGCATTATCGCAAGTGGAGATTAGTTGGACAGATGCCATGAAAATTGGCGTTAAACCACCATTGCGAATCTCAGGAGATATTAAAGGTTCAAGCCCGATTACACTGATTGGACCACAGGGTAGCGTGGTGCTATCGGAGGGACTGATTATTGCCCAAGCACATATTCATATGTCACCAGTGGATAGTAGTCGACTTCAAGTTGTGGATGGGCAGTCTGTGCAGGTCAAGGTAGAGGGGATAAGACCGATCATTTTATCGAATGTTATCATTCGTGTTTCAGAGCGCTATCGCTTAGAAATGCATATTGATACTGATGAAGCAAATGCGGGTTTAATTCAACAAGGTGCCAAGGCTGAAATCGTCAATGCACCGTCTACAGCACGTATAATCCCTATGGAAGTACAGCCAGCGGTGAAGCAAGCTGAGGAAAAATCCATCTACCATTTTGACAAGAAGTTGCTTTCCCAAGGAGAAGTACTTGAAATAGAAGCGCAAGAAATTATTGTCTCAAAGAAGACAATCGTCACAGCATTAGCCTATGACAAGATACGCGAGTTAAACAAAACATTAACGATTAGCACTGGGTAAAGCGAGTAATCTAGCCTAGGGTAAAGAGGGTGAATGCATGCAAATGGGAAGAGTCATTGGCAGTGTATGGGCGACAAGGAAGGAAGAAGGGTTAAATGGTTTAAAATTATTAATCATTCAACCTATCGACTCAAATCAACAGCCGATTCGCACTGAAATTGTGGCAGCAGACCGAATAGGGGCTGGTGTTGGAGATGATGTACTCATAACAAGTGGTGGGTCATCACGTTACATTATGAAAGAGAATCCATTGCCCATTGATGCAGTCGTTATCGGCATTATTGATTCTACAGAAGTTATGCGAGGTGAGGGAAATGAGTAGCGCAATTGGAATGATTGAAACAAAGGGATTAATCGGCTCGTTAGAAGCAGCCGACGCAATGATTAAGTCCTCCGATGTGACCATTGTGAAACAGGAATTTGTCGATGGTGGGATTGTGACAATCGTTGTCAAAGGAGATGTTGGCTCAGTACAAGCTGCAGTCGATGCTGGTAAGGCGGCAGCGATGCGTGTCGGTGAATTACTAGGCGCACATGTGATTCCTAGACCGGATGATGATGTCTATCACATGATTAATGGACCACAAACCCCGAAGAAAAAGCCGTTACCTGCACGTGCCAAAAAAACAACAGAAACAGCGGCTAGTGAAGGTCGAGGTGAGTCGTAATGGCTTTTCAAAAAAGTAAAATTGCAGTGATTGGTGCTGGTCATACAGGAGCAACGTTAAGCTTATTTTTAGCTCAAAAAGAGTTAGGCGACGTTGTACTGTTAGACATTCCGGAGGCAGAAAATCCTACCAAGGGAAAGGCACTTGATTTACTACAAACAGGACCGATTGAAAAGTTCAATGTCTCGATAACAGGAACAAGTAATTATGAGGATATAGCGGATGCAAAAATCGTCGTTATTACAGCAGGCATTCCACGCAAACCTGGCATGAGTCGAGATGATTTAGTGACAACGAATGCGAAAATTATTAAACAAGTATCCGCTCAAATCAAAAGATATGCACCACAAAGTATTGTGCTCGTACTAAGTAACCCAGTAGACGCCATGACTTATGTTTGCTATAAGGAGACTGGTTTTGCGAAAAATCGTGTAATCGGACAATCAGGTGTATTGGATACAGCACGATTTAACACATTCGTAGCACAAGAGTTACACATTGCACCAGAGGATGTCTCAGGTTTCGTATTAGGCGGTCATGGAGATGAAATGGTGCCGCTCATTCGCTATTCTTATGCAGGTGGCATTCCACTAGAAAAACTGATTCCCCAAGAAAGATTACAGCAAATAGTGGAACGCACGCGTAAAGGTGGCGGCGAAATTGTTGGTTTGTTAGGTAATGGAAGTGCCTACTATGCACCAGCTGCGGCCTGTGCCCAAATGGTGGAAATCATCATGAAAGATCAACGAAAAATTATTCCTTCCATAGCCCTGTTAGAAGGCGAGTACGGCTATCACCAATTATTTTTAGGTGTACCGACAATTCTAGGCGGAAATGGTATCGAATCGGTCATCGAATTACAGCTGACAAATGAAGAAAAAGCAGCCCTGCATCATTCAGCAGAGGCGGTCCAACAAGTATTGAAAATTTTCCAAAATATATAATCGCAGAGCAAAGCACTATAAATAGCACGCTTGCTCAGCCACTTGGATATATATTTATCCCCAAATATATATCCTGATATAAGACTTTGCTGTAATTTTGAATTGCGAAACCCATAGAAATTACGCTTGAAAGCCATTTTAATATCTTGCTTGAAAACCCCAAAAAAATTAATATAGAATCAGCAGTTCTCTTCAAGCGTGAAAACGTTAGAGGGAACTGCTTTTTGCATTTACGCAAAAACTTCGAATCCCCGTAGAGGTCAGTAAAAACTATATATCGTTGTGCGCTGTCGAACACTAGCCTATATTGCTTACGTTTCGTTCAAGGTTTCACCTGTCGTTACTGCAAACATCCATCATGTAATTCCGCTTACTAGGATGTAGGACACAGTATTTGGGGATTATATACAGGCCTACTTTACATAAAACCACGGGAGTCTCATGATGCTTGAAATCCTTTAATAGAAAGTGAAGACTACTGTACTCCATGTAATGCCGTTTAATATGATGATGTATACAATATTTGGTAATTGTATACAGGCCTACTTTAAACAAAATTTTGAAGTTGACTTTGCCCTTAGGGAAAGGTGTATAACTGAATGGAACAAGATGTGTATAAAAAAAGGAATGGAGGTGGCTTTTTGCTATCAATTGGAGAATTTTCAAAGATATGCGGCGTATCTACTAAAACGCTGCGATATTATGCCGAAATAGGTTTGATTACGCCTGATGACATAAATACTGAAAACGGTTATCGGTATTATTCTATCAAGCAACTAAAAAAGATGCTCTTTATCAATCGTTTGAAATCCTATCATTTTTCTCTGGAAGAAATTAAAGTCCTGGTGGAATTGGAAGCCGATCTAGCAGAAGAGAAAATTTGTAGTGCTTTTAATCGCAAAAAAAGAGAAATGGAGAGAGAACTAAATACGTTAGCATATACCCTCAAACAAATGAGCACGGATATTGAACATATAGAGAAGGGCATACCCATAATGTCTTACCTTGACAAGTTTGACGTTCAGCTAGTTGAAACGCAGCCAATGACGATCCTTTACATGCGTCAAATCCTGAGTAGTGATGACTTTGATTTGGGCTATGGAAAATATTTCAGCACGCTATATGAAAAGATTGCAATCGAAAACCTTACTATGTTAGGTATGCCAATGACTTTTTATCACAGCACGGAGTTTAATCCTACTGGCAATGATACAGAGTTTGCTATTCCAGTTAAAGAGGCTGTCAAAGCAACGAGAGATTTGCCGGGATGCCTTTGTGCGAAGTCCGTTTTAAAGGGGGGATATCCAGAATTGACATCTGTATACGCAAACCTAATGGCATGGATAGAAAATGAAGGTTATGAGTTGGTGAAATCACCATATGAAGTATATATTACCGACCCTAGTGAAGCCGCAGCTATTCCTGAGGATATGATTACCGAAGTGTACTTTCCTGTAAAGAAAAAAGCAACAAGATAAAGAATCTATCAAAAATTTTAGGAGGACTGTCTCATGCAAAAAAATTACTGGCCAACTGCAACTTGGCAAGCCGTAGATCCTGAAAATGTGAAAATGGACGCGAACAAGCTTTCAGAGCTTGAACCGAAGATAAAATCTGAGTACAGCAATATCAATGGGATTGTTGTGGTGAGAAATGGCAGTATTGCTTATGAAAGATACTTTCATGGATATGGTCCGGATGACACGTATCATGTGGCTTCTGTAACAAAAAGTATCCTATCTGCGCTCATTGGTATTGCCATCCATGCAGGTTATATTAGTGATGTAAATCAGAAGGTGCTAGCTTTTTTCCCCGAATATGTTCCTGATGCTACTGACAAACAGAAACAAGAAATCACCATACGCCATCTTCTTACAATGACAGCTCCCTATCCATTTGCAGATTGGCATGAGCCATTAGACAAATTGTGTCAACAAGCAGACTGGGTAAAATACACCCTAGACATGTTGGGTGAACAGGGTGAAATCGGTACTTTTAAATATTCCACTTCAGGAGCGCATCTGCTTTCAACCATCATGACTCGTAGTACAGGCAAAAATGCCAGAGCATTTGCCAACGAGCATTTATTCAGTCCTATTGGCATGAGAACAATCCCTGATTATGACATGAAATCATTTGGCTTTGAAGATTTATTTGGGCAAAATGTGAAAGGCTGGGTGGAAGATCCAAAGGGCAATGCCACTGGTGGATGGGGACTAACACTAACGGCCCGTGATATGGCCCGTTTTGGATTGCTCTATTTGAACGGCGGTCAGTGGGATAATCAGCAAATTATTCCGACATCATGGATCAGCGAATCTACTGCGATGAATCCCAATAACTACGGCTACCTATGGTGGTTAAAACAAGAGGACGGGGTGTCTGCTTACTTAGCACTAGGCGATGGCGGCAATGTCATTTGTTGCATTCCAGAAAAAGACTTAGTGATAGCCATTGTCTCTACATTCATCATGAATCCCCTTGATAGATGGACGCTCATTAAGGAACAGATTATGCCAGCAATACTAGAGTAAATATATATTCGCCATGGGTCAAGGTCTTAGTACGTTTAGAGTGGGGGGAAACATCTTGGTAGGGGTGAAGTTGGGTGTGTGGAAGAAGCGCTCAGGTAGGCTTCACCATCGCCCGGATCAGCAGAAAGCCCCACTCAATCAAGAGCCTCCCACCCCTCAAGTAAAACCCCCCCATCAACCGAGGAAACATTCCGGAAAAGCGAATATATACAGGCATGGAATCAACAACAAGTATATTTACCGGAGGCTAAATACTTAAAAAGTCCATAATATCCAAAATTTTCGAAAATATGATAAAATAGTAGCGAGAAAAAGGAGGATGATGGCATGGCCGTACAACGATTTATAGACTATGTGAAGAAAATGGAACATTATGAAGAAGCGCTTGGTGTGATTTATTGGGATATGCGCACGGGGGCACCTAAGAAGGGACTAACCCAGCGCTCTGAAGTGATTGGGACGCTATCAGCCTCACTATTTGACATGCAAACGAGTGAAGAATTAGGGGAGCTGCTTACGGATCTTGAAGCGCAAAAGGAAGAGCTCGATCATGTCACACTGCGCTTAGTCGAGGAAGTGCGCAAAAACTACGACAATAATAAAAAAATTCCTGCACATGAGTACAAGGAATTCGTGATTTTGCAATCGAAAGCGGAAGCGATTTGGGAAGAGGCGAAAGCACAAAATAATTTTGCGCTATTTTTACCATATCTAGAAGAAATCATTACTTGGCAAAAGAAATTCATCGGTTATTGGGGCATGAAAAATGGCTCTCCATACAATACATTACTGGACCAATATGAGCCAGAGATGACAACGGAAATTTTAGACCGTGTTTTTGGGGAGTTACGCGCAACGATTGTATCGCTCGTACAAAAAATTACTGCATCATCAAATAAACCAGATACCAGCGTATTATTTAAGCATTTCCCTCAAGAGGAACAACGAGCACTGTCACTAGAAATTTTAGCGCAACTTGGTTATGACTTTGATGCTGGTCGTTTAGACGAAAGTGTCCATCCGTTTATGATTGGTTTAAATCATGGGGATAACCGTATTACAACGAAATATGATGAAGCTGATTTCCGTTCGGCAATATTTGGTACAATTCATGAGTGTGGACATGCCATGTATGAACAAAATATTGATGAGCAGCTTGATGGTTTACCTTTAGCGCAAGGCACATCGATGGGCATACACGAATCCCAATCATTGTTTTATGAAAACTTTGTCGGTAGAAATGAAAAGTTTTGGGAGCATAATTATGAGCGCCTGCAAAAGTATTCACCGGCACAATTTGGTCATGTTGCATTAGACGATTTCCTGCGTGCTATTAATATGGTGGAACCGTCACTAATACGTATTGAAGCAGATGAGTTAACGTATGCACTGCATATTATGATCCGTTATGAGATTGAGCGTGACTTGTTCAATGGCGACTTGCAAGCTAAAGATTTACCACAAGTTTGGAATGCTAAGTATGAGGAATACTTAGGCATTCGACCGCAGACAGATGCTGAAGGGGTACTGCAAGATATGCACTGGTCAGGTGGCATGTTTGGTTATTTCCCATCCTATGCCTTAGGTCTGATTTATGCAGCACAGTGGAAGCATGCGATGGACAAGGATATTCCAAACTTTGATGACCTGCTAGCAAGAGGCGAGCTCCTGCCAATTCGTGAATGGCTAACGGCTAAAGTGCATCAATATGGCGCACTGAAAAAGCCTTTCGAGCTACTACAAGCGGCGACAGGGGAAGGCTTGAATGGCAACTATCTAGCAAACTATTTACAAGACAAGTATACGAAACTGTATCAGCTATAAACGAAAAAGCGATTTCTCTATTACAGAGAAATCGCTTTTTTAAATGAAGATGCATGTGTTACCAAAGCTTATAGCCTTTTGAACCAGGAGGTGCATTCGAAATAATATCAATTATTGGAACGGTGTATGCAAATAAAATTAATGCCACTAAAATAACGATCCATAGTTTGAAGTTTTCTAAAATGGCAGGTGTATGGCCACTGTGTTCATGTACTTCACTCACTGGGAATTCTTCTTCACCTTTTGGAGCGAACCAAGCTAGTTTTACAACGATATACATGATTACTAGAATGGCAATGAATAGAATGGTACCACCAACTGCTTGCGCAATTTGATAAGGAATCCAATCATATGCTTGTTGAGCGCCACCATACTCAGAGTAATCTGAGCGACGGGGTGCACCGATAAGACCTGCGATATGCATAGCAGAAGACATAATGGTCATACCAACTGCCCATAAAATCCCAGCGAAATTACCAAGATTGTTTAAAGATTTTGTTAGCGTACGACCTGTTAAATGCGGAATTAACCAGAACGCAGCACCGAAGTAAGTTAATACGACAGCCGTAGCAATTGTTAAATGGAAATGTCCAGTTACCCAAATGGTGTTATGGATTAATTGGTTCATTTGATAGGATGCATTGACGATCCCGCCAGCACCACCAGGAATAAACGATACCATACCGATAAATGGTACAAAGAAACGTACATCAGTCCACGGTAACTTTTTGAACCAACCGAATAGACCTTTACCACCTAATTCACGACCGCGTAATTCAAACATTGCGAACATAGAGAAGGCTGTCATTAGGGACGGTACGATGACGGCAAATGTTAAAATAACTTGAATGAATTTCCATGTAGCATCAATACCAGGTTCTGTTAATTGGTGATGAATCCCAACTGGTACAGAGAATAGTAAGAAAAGAATAAATGCTAGTCTAGCTAGAGAATCCGAGAAAATTTTCCCGCCAATTATTTTTGGAATCATCGTATACCACACCATATAAGCTGGTAATAACCAGAAGTATACGAGGGCATGCCCGAAATACCAGAATAATGTTCGAGATAAGGCAACATCAACCCGTTCGATGAAACCTAATGACCAAGGCAGTAACTGGAATAGGACAGAAACCGCTACACCTAGCGTTGCAACGAACCACATAAGGTTGTTAATGACAACCATAAATGATAGTAATGGGCTCGGTTGACCGCTTCCTTTGTTTTCTTTACGCCATTGCGTATAGCGTAAAATTTGACCTGCACCGCCAACCCAAGAACCTACAACGACTAAAGTTAAGCCTAAATAGAAAATCCAGTGTGCTTGGAGTGGGGCATAGAAAGTATATAGAACGGTTGCTTTATTTAGTAAAACCATTGTTGCTGCAGCTGCTGTACCAATCGTCATTAGCCAGAAACCAATCCAACCAAGACGACGTTGAAAAGCTGAGAATGTACCAGAAGTACGGCTTACACTGGCAATTTGGAAACCGAAAATAAAGTACGTTGTTAAAATAAGACCGAGTAAGATACCATGTACTGTTAAAACTTGATAATAACCAATACCTGCTGGTAACGTGAATTGACCAGAACGGACAAACACTTGTAATAAACCTGCAAGACCACCTAATAATAATGCGATAAATGCGACATAAATATGCGCCATCGCGAGCTTCGCATCACGACGATCCACCTTTGTCAAATTATTCGTGAGACTCATTTGGATCCACCACCTTTAGCATAGAGTGCATCATCGTATGTCCTGTACCACAGTACTCATTACATACGATTAAAAACTCGCCTACTTTATTTACTTCTGTAACATATTCAGAAATATAACCAGGCTCAAGCATCATGTTAATATTTGTGCCGGCAATCTCAAAGCCGTGTATGACATCTTCACTTGTACCGATGAATTTCACTTTTGCTCCAAGCGGCACTTCGATTTCAGGGGGATTGTAATAGAATGCAGAAGCTAAAACAACAACTTCATAATCCCAATCCTTCCCCTCCACTTTATGGACGCCAGGGTTATCGAATGGCGCAATTTCTTTTGCTTTCTCGTAATCCAGTGTTTTTTTACCGTTGTTCGGATGTGAGCCTTGATGGAATGCACCAATGCCGAGAATAACGAGGAATGCCACTAAAGTAGTGACTCCAAACACTAGCCAATATTTCTCATACTTATGTAAGTGCATATATCTCTGTCCCTTCTTTCTTAAATCAATTACAACTTGCTGAAAATGCTTAACCCGCTGCAGCTATGCTTATGGGCAAAAACACATTGGTAAATCTTCACCGAATTAACGCACGCCAACTACTTTTGTCATACTTAACAAGAATGATAAAAGTAGGTTACTGCGTTAAATTAAAAACGATCGATAAATAAATTGAAGCAGTACACCCATAGTAAAATAATAATGATGCCGACTCCGAACACTGCATAGAGTGAACCTTTTAGATTATCTTCTGATTTCTTTTTATTGGCCATTGTTGCTCCCTCCTACGCTTTCATAGTGGACTTTCTTAATGTCATCATATAGAAATTCGTGTCGTTTTGATGTGAAAAAAATCACACATTCGAGGGCAAAGTGTGAAAAAAATGTGAAATGTATGAAGAAGGGGAATAAAAGTAGTCATTTTCTGAATAGGTAGAAAGGCATTTTAGTAGATTTCCTATCAAAGTTTCATTTATAGACGATCGACCAACGCAGTGAGCATTGAGACCTAGTACATCACTTAAACGATTGCTTTGTGGCGATGCATACGAAATGTTCGTTCAGCAGAAGCCTTAAACAAAGAAAGAGGACTGTCCCTAAGTGATGATTTTATCACTTTAGGACAGCCCTCTTAATTATGCGAATACCGAAACTTATTCATAAACGCTTGATGCTAAGGCATAAGATATATCATTTGCGACACAAGAGTCTAGTTTATTCTTCATCTTCTTCAATTGTTAATAGAACCGTTAGTGCACCAATGTCTGGAATCGTAACAGGGAGTACAAAGGCTTTTTCAAAGCCATATAATTTTGTGTTCCCAACCATGACAGTTGGTGGTGTAATATCAATTTCAATATTTTGTTGTCCGACAGTCGTACATAAATTACCTGCAATCATGTTTCCAAACTCACCTGTAAAGGATTCTAACATTTCTCCTTCAAGCGGCATACCAAACATGGTGTTGCCAATGCCACTAAATATTTCAGGTGAGGAATCAATGATAACACGGCCCTTTAAATCTCCAATGAGCCCAATTAATACGCCCATTTGTTGCTGTTGAAAGGGTTCAGAAATAATACTTGGCGATTTCACCTGGATGTCCATAGGTAGTATCGATTTTAACGCATGGATTGTCCCGTTTAAAATAGTTTGAAAGTACTTCGAATTACTCATCATTACCGCATCCTTTTTCCGACTTTTCTACATCTTACCATGTTGAAAGGGTAAGATGAAAGTATGTCTTGACGAAATTGGATGAAATTTATATTATATTAGTGAGAATGATTTTCATAGTCAATCAATTGAAGTTCTACTTACTTCGGAGTAATTCTTTAGTCCTAAATTTGGGTGAAAAGGAGTGGTCAGCAATGACATTCGTATTCATTGGTGCAGCAGTGGCTATTTATATTGGTGTGGGGAGATACGTCATGAAACAGGCGACTGCACATTTAAAATAGTAAAGTTTACATTTTAGCTATTGCGATATAAGATAATTATTTTAATAAAGGTGAGTATGACACAAAGTTTCTTTTGAGTCATACTCTTTTTTTGTGGTTTTTGGCCTGAATCTCCTTCGTAACACTATCGGTATAACGACCAATCCCGTATATTTTTGCACTTGGCAATGTATAAGTACCGAGAGATGGAAGCGACACTAACTTACTCATCTGTAAGTATTTTACGTTACCCCCAATGGGTGGCACTTGATATAATATCAGAAGTGACAGACGAAATTGTGTATGATGAGAAATTAAATTCATGTATTCAGGCTCATATGTTATTCAATCAGGCAATTATCGAGGCGGCTGTCTCGACACCAGTCAATAAACAAAATCAAAATGGGCGGATGATCAAACAACGTCCAATAGAAATCTAGGTGAATAAAATGACAAAAATATTATTAACAGGGTTTGTGCCATTTCTTGACTATACAATGAATCCAACAATGCAAATTGTAGAAGCGTTGGATGGAACGGTAATGGATGATTATGAGATTACTGGAGGCATATTGTCTGTAGATTTTCAGCAATCTGCCCAGCAGTTGAAACAATATATAGCTGATATTGAGCCCCAAATCATCATTTCATTAGGATTAGCTGGAGGGCGTTTTAAGATTACACCAGAACGAATTGCGATTAATGTTAAAGATGGTGAGGCTGATAATAATGGTTATACACCAGTGGACGAAAGCATTCATGACGGTGGAGTCGATGCCTATCTAACGAATTTGCCTATCCGTAATATGGTGAACCGTTTACACAATGAAGGATATCCTGCCGAAATTTCAAATACAGCAGGTACCTATTTATGTAATAATATTATGTATGAAGGGCTTCGTTACGCAAAGCAAAATGAAGGCGTTCTTGCTGGATTTATTCATATTCCTGCTTCATTTGATTTGGCCATTCAGCATGGCAAAATACCAGGATGGAATATTCAAGATTTAATCACTAGTATCGAGATCTGTATCAAGGAGACAATTTGTGCTGCAAATGATTGATTTTCCTCATACAATGTGGATTAGCCAATACACAGTTCGTTTTGCATTTAATGAGGACATATCCCAAGAGAATTTTCAAATAGTTCAAAAATTTGATCGGTTTCTGAAAAAAAATCTACAGCACAAGCTAGTTGAAACGGTTGCTAGCTATCACACAGTTACGGCGTATATAAATCAGAAAATTGATATGAAAGTTTTACAAAAGCAATGGCTTGTTATGCAAATGTCCACAACAGACGAAGACGTAGCAAGTCGTCATTTACAAATTCCAATTTGCTATGATGAAGAATTTGCCTTAGATATGCAACGTGTTATGGATTCTACGTGCTTATCGTATGAAGAGGTAAAAGCACTGCACATGTCTAAGGCATACCTTGTGTATTTAATTGGATTCTTACCGGGATTTCCTTATTTGGGTGATCTACATGAACAATTGTTTGTACCACGTTTGAAGAAACCAAGAAAATCAGTATCTGCAAGCTCAATCGGCATTGGTGGTTCACAGACAGGGATTTATCCACTCGATTCACCTGGTGGTTGGAATATTATTGGTAAAACGCCATTTACTTTATTTGATGTACATGAGAAAAAAAGCTTTTTATTTTCCCTTGGGGATCAAGTACGGTTTTATGAAATAACAAAGCAGGAGTTTATAGAAATAAAAAGCAAAGGAGTGTAGCAATTGAAGCCACTTCTTATGGTGAAAAAGCAAGGTGTATATGGGAGCTTGCAAGACCAAGGGAGATACGGCTATCGGGCATACGGTATTCCTCTATCTGGACCTATGGATAAAGTGTCATTCCAAGCAGCACAGTATATTTTAAATAACGACAAAAACCAAACTTCATGTGAATTATTTATTGGTGGGTTTGAATTTGAGGCTTTAAATGTGGGCACTTATGTATTAACGGGTGCAAAAAGTGAATGTTGCGTGAATGATACTCCTGTTGAAATGTGGAAGTCTTTTCAATTAGCACAGGGAGATAAATTAACGATAAAAAATGTCAGTGCTGGCTCGATCGTTTATCTAACGCCTAAAGGCGGATTTCAAACAGCGCAAATACTTGCCAGTAGTTCGTGTTTTCCCTTAGGAAGTATAGGCGAAATAGTAAGGAGAGGTAGCATTTTGTATGGGCAAGGAACGGAGTCATCTGAGTCAATGCCATTTACAAGGGGCCTATATGCACCATTTCGCCCAACCTTTAAAAACGCCATTACAGTAAGCGTTTTTAAAGGACCTCATTTTGATTTATTTACAGAAGAGAGTCAACAACAATTATTGCAGGGTTCATTCCAATTTACAGGTGGAAATCGGATGGGCTATTATTTGAAAGGTCCTGTACTGCAGCTGAAGGAAAAGAAAGATATCCTGTCAGAGGCGACACAATTTGGGACAATACAAGTGCCACAAAATGGGGAACCAATTATATTAATGGCAGATGCACAAACGGTTGGTGGCTATCCAATAATTGCAACAGTTCATGAAGATGATTTACATAAAATTGCCCAAATGCGTGTGTTTAACACCGTGAAATTTGCACTAATGGAGGGATAGGTATGCCATTTGATATAAATTGTGATATGGGTGAAAGCAACGATTCTTTTATAAGGGGCAATGATGAAGCGATTTTAGATTATGTGACGTCCATTAATATCGCATGCGGCTATCATGCTGGTAATCATACAATTATGCATCGTACGGTAAGAAATGCCATACGAAAAAATGTCCATATTGGCGCACACCCCGGCTATCCGGATCTCGAGGGGTTTGGTCGCCGTAATAGGGATTTTAGTGCAGAGGAAATTTACAATATGGTTGTTTATCAAATAGGCGCATTACAAGCTTTTGTCACTGTAGAAAATGGAACACTACATCATGTCAAGCCGCACGGGGCGCTCTACAATCAAAGTGCCAATGATATCGAAAAGGCAAAAGCAATTGTGAAGGCGGTATTTGACGTAAACCCTGCATATATTTTATATTGCTTGTCCGGCAGTAAAATGGCCACTATTGCAAAAGAACGAGGATTACTTGTTTACGAGGAGGCTTTTGCAGATCGCAATTATAATGATGACGGTACATTAGTGAGTAGACTGGAACCAAATGCGCTCATTCAGACAGAGGAGGAAATGCTTGTACACGTCAAAGGTATTTTCACAGCAAATGAGGTAATGTCTGTGCAGCAAAAAAAAATCAAAATCTCCGCCCAAACACTGTGTATACACGGAGATGGCCCACATGCACTCGCCTATGCAAAAAAAATACATGGGCTGAATGGTCAAACAGGAAATTAGAAAACGGTAGGCTTAAAAAATTATTAAAGGAAATGACAGCTATACTTATACATGTAGCAAGTAATCCAAACTGGTTGGAGCGCTAAAAAGACCTTGTGAGGAAAAAGTTAAAGAACAGTCGACTTTTACTGCACGCACCATGTCATTTAATCCGTTGATTATGGGCGGGGCCTACGCTAAGGGTCTTCTATTTTGTTATTTATTGGTACACAGTTAAAGCCTGCGTAGACTTATGCGTTCATAGCTGTCAACTTTAGATTTACAATATGGTTATATTTGGATATATTTAGGTAAATTGAAGGTATTTAAAGGCTGACAGTCACTTTGGTGATCTTGGACTAAGTCTTTAAATGCCTTCTCTTTTTATGCTTAGCTCGTAAAATCTCTGTAGCGCTACTCCGGATGCCGACCATCTCACTAATTTCTATTTCCTTCTCTTCCCAAATGAAATTTAATATTCAACTTAATTTACCAACGCAAGTGATATCATTCAAAATTTGGCGGGCACAAACCCACTCAGAGAGATTGGATATATCAATCGGAATGCCTGCTAAATCACGTACCACTTGTTTAGCGCCTTTCCTGATTTATGGGCCGATGCATTGTTATATCTATACAGTAAATAGTTGTTCTAATGGAGTAGGAGTAGTTGTAACGTCAATCAATATACTTTCTTTATATGTAAATATGTATTCATAGTTGCTTGTTTCATCCAGCATTTTCGGTAAGTAATATTTTAAATCTGCTATTCCTACATTTTGTATTCTATAAATAAGTAACACAGCATGGCTGTGTCGAGTGAAAGTAAATAAACGAAAATAAAAACCGGAAAACCTTTCTATGCCGTTGCAAATTTATAAAACGTAATTTTAAAACAAGCGTACCTTTACAAAAGCTCGAAGCAGATACACTCAGTGTTTGTTTATCTGAGGGATGCACACTGCACAGTAATCAAGGTTCAGTGTACATATCTTATCGAAATCAAAAGATATCGAAAAAAAGGGCATAATCATGAGCATATCCCGTAAAGGTACGCATGCTGATAATATCCCCATTTAATCGTATCGTTCAGCAAAAGAAATACTACAACGGCAATCGTAGAACAAACTATCAAAGTTTATTAAAAGTATTATAACTATATTTGAATATAAGCGAAACTAAACAACCGGTCGCCGGTACAATACCGACAACTGGTTGGATGAATGCTTTACCTTTTGTCTTTTATATCGGGACAGTCCTTTGGTCACTGACCAACTTTTCCTACTTCAATCGCTACGTTCCACTCACACTTTTGTTGCGAATATAATTCTAGAGGCAGCAATTAATTTCCGTTATCTATCCATTTGTAGGAAACCAAGGTTACCTTCTGGACGTTAAAGTTCCTCATGTTTGATTTGTGTGAATCGTTCATTCTGCTCACAATGTGCAAGAAGCTTAGTGGTTTCTTTATATGATTGTTATCAATCCGCATAACTAAACCCTAATGTTCTTGCATGTTAAGTTGTCGTCACGAACTCTACAGCCTCTACAACTAATGGCGTTCCAGCAGAAATAAGGCCTGTAACCGTGTTAAAGGTTAACTCGCTTGCAGAAATTGTATACGAATCCCCCTCTTGTAAGACACCATTTACATAAAAATTATAGTAACCATTCGTTACGATAGGAAAGGTAGTTGCAGCAACTCCACTATCATTTAGGAAGGCAGTAGCAGGGATAGTGGTACCGTCAGCGACTGTTAAAGTTGTTGCTAATATATTAAAAAACCTTGTCGAAGACCCAGTCACATTGACATTAATATTAATAATGGAAAGTGGCATTTTTTCACCTCCTTTCATAGTGGTTGCACGTCATGTAGTTGTGAATCCGAGTGACTCCACGATAATCGGAGTTCCTGCATAAATGGTTGTAGCATAAGGATTTAATGTTAAGGAATTTGCCGTTACTGTGTAAATTCCACCTTCTTGCATGACAGCGTTGATGTAAAGATTAACGTAGCCATTTGGGCGGAAAATCATAAATTCAGTCACTTGGTTGCCATCATCACCGTAAAATAAATTCGCAGGAATGGTTACGCCATTCGTTAAATCAATATCTGCCACTGGAAGATAAAAATATCGATTTACTGTGGGGATGATATTTCCTTCAGCGTTATTCACTGGGGGAGGGGTGCTTATGCATGCAGAGTTCGCCGCCTTTATCCGCTGCATGCAAGGCATTCTATCTTCACATGGATGTTCTTCTATTTCCCTCCATATTTTCCGCCTTTTTTGTTTTTCCATAGGTTAATCACTTCCTTCCTCTTCTTTATAAGCACAACAATGTATGGTTTTCTTGAAGCGTTTTCCTGTAAGGGTGAGGAACATCTGTCTTGAGTGCGCTAACAAATCTATCGGACAAAAATATTCATTAACTTACACTATGATGGAATCTCTTGTATGATTGGTTGTACATCCAAACTTTAAAGATTTTCCTACCAAATCCTACTTTTTTATGCAGTATCTTGTATGGAAGGAAATACGAATATTGCGCCTGAAACCTTGATATATATGCTTTTTAAAGTAAATTAGTGTTATACTTTGAATGTCGAATAAGGTAGAATACTAAATATGAATAACTAAAGGGTAAAGGAGTTACAGTTTTTATGAAAGAATTTGAACAACAACTTGAGGGGCTTTTAAAGCAAGCTTCGTTACAATACATAATATATCAGCATAATGGTGATACAGAGCGCATGGAGAAAACATCGCTTTTTGCACGGAAATTGCAACAGAAAGAATATGTCATTGGCTTTGCAGGCCATTTCTCAGCAGGTAAATCGAGCATGATTAATGCATTATCTGGCGAAGATTTATTGGCTTCCAGTCCGATTCCGACGAGTGCCAATATCGTAAAAGTCCATAAATCGGATGAGGATTTTGCAATTGTTTATATGCACAATGAAAAGCCTGTGAAATTTGAGGCAGGGTATGATTTTAAAACGGTAAAAGAGCTAAGTAAGAATGGTGATTTGGTATCACAAATTGAGATTGGCCACAGCACTTCGACATTACCAGTTGGCGTAACCGTTATGGATACACCTGGTGTTGACTCGACAGATGATGCACACCGTATGTCTACAGAATCAGCTCTTCATATTGCTGATATTGTATTTTATACAATGGACTACAATCACGTTCAATCCGAGTTGAACTTTCAATTTACCAAGCAATTAATGAAATACAATCCGAATGTCTATTTAATCGTCAATATGATTGATAAGCATAAGGAAAATGAATTGAGCTTCGAGGAGTTTAAGGCCACGGTTCATCACTCCTTTTCTGCATGGGGTGTAGAGCCAAGGGGCGTATTTTTCACGTCTTTGAGAGAGCCTGAACATCCAAATAATGATTTTGAAGCTGTCAAAAAAATCGTGATGGATAGCATGAATGATTGGCAGGATCAGCTTGTGCAAACAGCAACCAATACGCTGCGTTTATTGCAAAGCGAGCATGACAATTATTTAATAGAAGAAAGACAAGATCGATTAGATTTAGATGAAGACATTTTAAGCGCAGATGATTGGGCAAGCCATCAGGATATTTTAGAGCAATATAATAAGTTGAATCGCCAGGTAGAATTATTCTCAATCGAGGCATGGAACGAAACGTTTGAAGAAGAACGCAAGGAGCTACTTGCGAATGCAGCCATTATGCCGGCAGATTTACGTGACAAATTACGTCTTTATCTAGAAAGTAAGCAGGAGGGTTTTAAGGTAGGTGGCTTATTTACGGCCAAGAAAAAAACCGAGGAAGAGCGTAACCGTCGTAAAGATGATGCATTTAGTAGCTATCAAAAAGTGGTCCATGCACAAATAACTGGGCATTTAAAAGGACTGATGAAAAAGGCGTTAAAGGATGTAGGCGCCTTAGGTGAAGAGCGTGCGGCGGCTATAGATGCTTATGTGTTTGATTTGCCATTTTCACTCATTGAACAGCAAGTGCAAATCGGTGCGATCTTGACAGGGGATGCTGTGTTGAACTTTGCTAACCGCGTAGCAGAGGCGACAAAACGCTATTATATTCAGGAAACGGATAAGTGGAAAGATACGCAAGCTACTACGTTAGAAGCGGTCGCTACAGAAACAGCCGCACCAGCGAAATTAAAAATGGCTGGCATGCAAGATAAAGTAGACGCTATCAATGCGGTATTAGAAATCGAAAGTTACCAACAATATAGTGCGGGTGTCATGCATCAGGCAAGCAATGAAATTCGTAAGGAAGCGAATAACCAGCTGGCTTTCTGGGACAAAGCTTTTGAACAGGCATTAGCCGAAATTCGATTATTTGATGAATCGATGTTAAAACCAAAAGAAGTAGCACTTCAGGAGGAAGAAATACAGCAAGCTACTAGTGCCACTAGCTTACCAATCGATGGTGTGATTAAACGTGCACTGCATACTGCAAATGCAGTCAAAGAGGTACAGGGCTTTGCCGAAGTGGCGAGTTATTTAGAAAATAAAGTGGAACGATTACAGAAAAAAGATTTTACCATTGCATTATTCGGTGCGTTTAGTGCAGGGAAATCGTCCTTCTCGAATGCATTAATGGGAGCGAAGGTATTACCTGTATCACCAAATCCAACAACAGCAGCCATCAATAAAATTCGCCCTGTCACTCCAGAACATCCCCATGAAACGGCAGATGTCCAGTTAAAGACAGCTGCACAAATGTTAGAGGATATTCAGAGCTCTTATGCTGCAATCGGCTTATCGGTTTCTTCACTAGATGAAGCCCTAAATCGTGCAGATGAAGGCCTTGCAGTGCAGCTATCAGATGAACGACTTAACGTCCATAAATCATTTATTCGTGCCTACAAGGAAGGCTACCCAACATTTAAAACGGAGCTTGGCAAAGTGTTACGTGTCGAGCGCGAAGAATTTGAAAAATTTGTTGCGCAAGAAAACAAATCTTGCTTTGTTGATAATATCGATTTCTATTATGATAGCCCGCTGACACGTATGGGCGTGACATTAGTCGATACACCAGGAGCAGATTCCATCAATGCACGTCATACAGGCGTTGCGTTTGAATATATTCGTAATGCAGATGCTATTTTATTTATTACGTACTATAATCATGCGTTTGCCAAGGCAGACCGTGAGTTTTTAATCCAGCTAGGGCGTGTGAAGGATGCCTTTGAGCTCGATAAGATGTTCTTTATCGTCAATGCCATTGATCTGGCGACAACAGATGAAGAGCAGGAAGATGTAAAAGGCTATGTACGTTCAGAACTACAACGTTTTGGCATTCGTTTCCCACGTCTTTATGGCGTATCCAGCTTAATGGCCTTGAAGGAAAAAGTAGAGGGCGCTGATTTTGCATCAGGCATGCCGCCATTTGAGGAGAACTTCCATACCTTCTTAAATGACGAGCTGAGTGCATTGGCAGTGCAAGCACTGGCGGAGGAAGTAGACAAAACAGAACAACGTTTAGGTGATTTAATTGCGCAAACAGAGGATAACTTAAAGCGTAAGGATGAGCGATTAGCCGAGCTGACAACACTTGAACAGCACATAAAATCGAAATTGAGTGCGCTGAATACAAGCATGATGGAAAGTGAGACCAAGCAGGAATTAGATGAATTACTGTATTACGTCTTACAGCGTGTCTACTATCGCTATCCAGAGTTCTTTAAGGAAGGCTACAATCCGTCTACCTTTGCGGCGATGCCAGCACAGCAAGCATTAGAGCATGCATTAAAAGAAGTACTGCAAAGTCTACGTTTTGACTTTACACAGGAAATGCGTGTGACGAACTTCCGTTTATCGCAGTTCATTAGCAAGAAGATGCAATTACGCTTTAAAGATGAAGTACGTGATCTGAAAGAATTGAATCGTAGCTTCTCATTTTTAGCCTTTGAAACATCTGAGCCCGATTTACTTAACTTTGAAGGACCTTTTGCAGAAATAGCGAAATATACAGGAGTGAAGTCTCACTTCCGCAATCAAAAGGCTTTCTTTGAGAAGAATGAAAAAATGAAGTTAAGTGAAGCGTTGGAAGCATTAACAAAGCCAGATGCACAAAACTATTTAGATGGTCAAAAGGTCTCGCTAATGACATGGGCCATTACCTTTATCGGTGAGGAAGCAGAGCGATTACGTCTGCATA
Organism: Lysinibacillus sphaericus OT4b.31; assembly: GCF_000392615.1. Taxonomy (GTDB): domain Bacteria; phylum Bacillota; class Bacilli; order Bacillales_A; family Planococcaceae; genus Lysinibacillus; species Lysinibacillus sphaericus_B. The sequence goes on from NZ_KB933398.1 coordinate 2,153,064, forward strand.
TTTACCACCAGGCATTAGAGCAAATTGCGACAGAGCGACTTGCGTTACAAGAGGAAAGCCGTCTAGCATCATGGAAATCAATTTACGCACAATTACAATACGCATGAGGTGATTCAAATGGGAAAAGTATTCAAAACAGTTGAGGAAATTCAGATTGATGGCGTCCGTTTTGTGGATGCACGCTTTGATTTACAGCACAAAGAAGCGGGCAAACTATTATTTGAAGAAGGGCATGTACCTGGTGCTATTTTTGTGGACTTAGAGCATGATTTATCGGATATGGAGAGTAGCAATGGCCGTCATCCAATGCCAAGTAAGGAAAAGTTAGCGTCTGTTTTTCAAGGGCTAGGTTTACGTTATGAGGATGAGATTGTTGTCTATGATCAGGGCGCATCCCCCTTCGCACCGCGAGCTTGGTGGATGCTAACGTACGCGGGCTTCCCAAACGTTGTGATTGTCAACGGTGGTGTGGCTGCTCTTGAGAAGAAAATAACGTTCACGAAGGATATTGTAAAATACCCACCAACTACGATTGAATTTAATTGGCAAGATCACCTATATGCGCCACGTGAAGCAGTTAAAGCCATTGTAGATGGTGATGTTCAAGCAACACTGTTAGATGCACGTGCCGCAGCCCGTTATCGTGGGGAAGTGGAGCCACTGGATCTGGTAGCAGGGCATATTCCCACTGCCAAAAATTTTGACTGGGAGCACTTGAAATCAGAAGGTACACTCCAAGCAAATGATGCGCTCCGTGCGAAAGTTGCACGTGACGAGCACGTGGTCGTATACTGTGGCAGTGGTGTCACAGCCTCTCCATTGTATGCCGTGTTGGCAGATGAAGGCTATGAAAATATTCAACTCTATACAGGCAGCTTTAGCGACTGGATTACAACGTACGATGTAGAAAAAGGCACAAACGAATAACAGATTAAACGAAACGCTCACCTCGGTGGGCGTTTTTTTCTGTAGGCAGAGGTTGAGAGAAGTGAAGGAAAGAATCGCGGAAGTGGCGGAAAGAATCGCGAAAGTGAAGGAAAGAACCGCGGGAGTGACGGATAGAACCGCGGAAGTGGCGGATAGAATCGCGGGAGTGACGGATAGAACCGCGGAAGTGGCGGATAGAATCGTGGAAGTGAAGGAAAGAATCGCGAAAGTGGCAGATAGAACCGCGGGAGTGACGGATAGAACCGCGGAAGTGGCGGATAGAACCGCGAAACTGACGGATAGAACCGCGAAACTGACGGATAACACCCCCCACCCCCTACAACAAAGTTACGTACTTCTGAAAATGACTCGTCATTCATTTTATGCTACACTCTTTTTACAAAGGGAAAAGGGGGAGAAAAGGTGTATAAACTAGAGAAAAGCATTGATATTGAACAGAATCAGGGTGTGCAATGTGCGCATGGCAAGGTAGCCGTTCAGGGAATCGGTATGAGTGTTTATAGTTTCTTTGTGGACGGTTTACTAATCGATACGGGTTCTAACTCGCTGGCGCAGGAATTTCAATCATTTTATAATGAGCTAACAATTGAACAGGTAGCACTGACACATGCACATGAAGATCATTCAGGAAATGCCGCATGGATTCAGCAGCAAAAAGGTGTGCCGATTTATATTCATCGTGATTCTGTCGGCATTTGTGCAGAGGATGGAGATTATCCATTGTATCGACAGGCTTTGTGGGGGGAGCGTCCAGCCTTTGTGGCCCAGCCGTTTGGTGACACACTGCAAACGAAATCCACTACATGGGATATTATCTCGACACCTGGACATACAACAGACCATCTATCGTTTTACAATCGCGCAACCGGTGCCATGTTTACAGGGGATTTGTATATCCAGACGAAAACGAAGGTTGTGCTAGATGAAGAAAACATCGTACATACCCTGGCATCGTTAAAAAAACTATTACACTACGATTTTGAAACGATTTATTGCTGTCATGCCGGCTTTTTAGTAGATGGTCGCACGAAAATACAAGAAAAAATAGCGTACTTAGAGGAATTAGAGGGCGAGGTACGAAAGCATTATGACCAAGGCCATTCAGTCGATGAAATAACAAAAGCGATCTTTCCCCGCAATTACCCAATCACCAAAGCTTCAGGTGAACAGTGGTCTTCAAAACATATTATCACAGCCTTCACAAAACACTTTATGCAAGAGTCCTTACGCTAAGGGCTCTTTTTTTGCGTGGTTTGAGGGCGAGGAGCAGTTGTTCGCACGAGTGTAGTGAAGGACCGCTCGGGTAAACCGCTCAGGTGCTGTTGCAGAAATGCTACATTCCTAAAGGTTTCTATACAATAGTAAAAATGATTGTGAAAAAATATGGATAAATTGTGACGAAGTCAGTTGTAACAATGGATGCGCTTACATTGGTTTGTGAAATTCTTCTCATTTACTGAAGAAAAATACTATGTGAAAAGTTGAACAGGTTAAAAAGCGTTACAAGTACATTTTCGACAAGGTTATGTTGCGTTGTTGTTATATAAAAATAATAGATTGTGAAAATAATAACAAAACAAAAAAATGCTTTTTACGCTAGTTAATATGAATTAATAAAGAATACTTTGTAATTATCAGAATTTTTCGTTGACTATGTTTTCACAAAGTATTATGATTCTGGAATATAATAAAAACTCAAAGGGAAAAGGATGGGGTCCAATGGATATTATGAAAAAGGCATTAGATATGCATGCGAATTATAGTGGAAAATTAGAGGTTATTTCAAAGGTGCCGGTGCAGGATTCATATGATCTCAGCCTAGCTTACTCACCAGGTGTAGCTGCTCCATGTGTGGAGATTGAAAAAAATCCATCGTTAGTATATGACTATACGATGAAGGGCAATATGGTGGCGATTGTGTCAGATGGTACGGCAGTACTTGGCTTAGGGGATATTGGGCCGAAAGCGGCGTTACCTGTAATGGAAGGAAAGGCTATTTTATTAAAGCGTTTTGCCAATGTTGATGCTTTTCCAATTTGTTTAGATACGAAAAGTACGGATGAAATCGTCAGCATTGTGAAGGCGCTTGCCCCAACATTTGGTGCTGTGAATCTAGAAGATATTTCGGCACCACGATGCTTTGAAATTGAAGACCGTCTGCGTCAGGAATGTGATATTCCTGTATTCCATGATGATCAACATGGAACAGCAATTGTCGTGGGTGCAGGCATGATTAACGCCAATCGGATCGTGAAAAAAGATGTGGAGACAATGAAGGTTGTCATTAACGGTGCAGGTGCAGCGGGTATTGCGATCCTCAGAATTCTTGTGCAGATGGGCTATAAAAATATTTATATGTGCGATACTAAGGGACTTATTTATGAGGGGCGTACGGAAGGCATGAATCCGATAAAAGAAGCTGTTGCCCACTTAACAAATCCACAAAAAGCCCACGGTACGTTGGAGGATGCGCTAGTTGGTGCTGATGTCTTTATCGGCGTATCCGTAGCAAATTTACTGACAGAAGCGCACATTACTTCTATGAATGATAATCCAGTTGTCTTTGCACTAGCGAATCCAAATCCAGAAATTACGTATGACAATGCAAAGGCGTGGGGCGTGCGTATTATGGGGACTGGACGTTCAGATTATCCAAACCAAATCAATAATGTGCTGGCTTTCCCAGGGATTTTCCGTGGGGCACTGGATGTACGGGCGACAGATATTAATGAAGCGATGAAGCTTGCAGCAGTGGAAGCCATTGCTTCACTTGTAAGCGATGAAGAATTGAAGGAAGAATATATCGTGCCAAAATCATTAGATGAAAGAGTTGTAGCAATCGTTTCACGCGCTGTTAGTGGGGCAGCTGTTGAATCGGGCGTATCTGAGCTATTCCAGCAAACGACAGTCCTTACAGTATAAAAAATGAGTTACCTAAGAGAGGCCATCAAAGCAGATGGTCTCTCTTATTTTTTTTGATCAGCAGTAAATCGCAAGTGCATCTTTGTTGTTCATGTCTTGAAAAAGCTCGAAAAATGTTGTTTTTTGTCTAATTGTATACTAAAATGAGTATTAAGTAATAATAAGCTATTGTATTTTATAGCCTTAATATTCATTTTTTAAAATAATGATGAATATTAATAGTCTTAAAGTACTTAAAATTAACTATTCGTTAAACGGATAAAAAGTTTTATGAGCCGGAAAAATATACTTTAAAAAGGTGTGAGTAAATTTGAAAAAATTTCGTTCCATCAAAACAAAGTTAATCATTTTCTCATTGTTCCTTTTAATTATTCCATTAGTGATTTTGGGCTATTTAAGCTATCAACAAAGTAAGGCAAGTTTAGAGACTGTCGGCAAAGAAAATTTAAAAAACAGCGTAGAAATGACTATCGGAATGATAGAATTATTAGACAAAGATATTGCGACAGGCAAGTTTTCAAGAACAGATGCACAAGAGAGAGTAAAAGTAGCGATCCTTGGTGAAAAAACGGCTGACGGTAAAAGACCACTCAATGAAAATATTAAGCTAGGTGACAACGGTTATATTTTCATACTCGATGAAGATGGGAATACACTTGCCCATCCAACTAATGAAGGGGACAATGTATGGGATGCAGTTGACAGTAAGGGAGACAAGTATATTCAAGAAGCCATTAAAGTAGGGAAAGAGGGCGGCGGTTTTGTATCTTATGAATGGCCTTTACCAAATACCGAAACACCTGCAGAGAAGAGTGTATATGCAAAAACCGATCCAAATTGGGGGTGGGTCATTGGTGCAAGTACATATATTGTAGAATTCGATCAGCCAGCAGCTCAGATATTAAACTTAACATATATTGTCATTGCAATGGCAATTGCTTTTGGGATTTTAGCTATTTGGAAATATGCAAATAGTATGGCTAAGCCAATTAACCAAGTAGCTGAAGCGATGGTTCTTTTGGCAGAAGGTGACTTAACTGGCGAAAATATTGCAATCAAATCAGCGGACGAAATTGGCAAATTAGCAAGTGCGATGAATCAAATGCACAACAAATTAACAGATATGATATACGAAATTTTGCAAGCTTCAGATTTAATTAGCCGTTCAAGTCATGAGCTAACACAAGCTGCCCATGAAGTAAAAAAGGGTACGGAACAAGTGGCATTGACGATGCATGATTTAGGGGCTAATGCAGAAGGCCAAGCCCATCATGCGAGTGAAATAACGTCTTTAATGGAAGATTTCACTGCTGATTTACATGAAACAAATAAACACGGTGAGCATATTCACCAGGCATCCAGTGAGGTATTGAATCTTACTAATGATGGTAGTCATTTAATGATGTCTTCAACTAAACAAATGTCAAAAATCGATGACATTGTCCAAAATGCAGTAGAAAAAGTAAAAAAATTAGACGCCCAATCTCAAGAAATTTCGCAACTAGTGATTGTCATTAAAGATATAGCCGATCAAACGAATTTATTGGCATTGAATGCAGCTATTGAGGCGGCAAGAGCAGGTGAGCATGGCAAAGGCTTTGCGATTGTTGCAGATGAAGTAAAAAAACTTGCTGAACAAGTGGCCTTTTCTGTGAATGATATCACAGACATTGTGACGAATATCCAACATGACTTTGAGGTCGTAACTAGCTCATTAGAAGATGGCTATAAAGAAGTAAAACAAGGAACAGATCAAATTAACCTAACGTGTGAAACTTTTAATACCATCAGTCATTCCATTACGGATGTTGTCGAAAGCGTTCAACTGATTTCAACGAATTTATCAATAGTAGCTGAAGATGGACGTAAAATGAATAGCTCTATTCAGGAAATTGCCGCTGTCACACAACATTCAGCAGCGGCAATTGAACAAACGACAGCTCGATGGAAGAGATGGCAGGGAAATCTGCACAGCTAGCTGAATTAGCACTGAAGTTAAAAGAGTTCATTGCCTATTTTAAACTATAGATTGCTTACAAGCATTTACTAAAAACAATAAAATCTCCCACTCTCATTGTAGAGAGGGGAGATTTTTTTACATCATGCCGATACCAATTGCCCCAATAAAAATGACAAGGAAAAGGACAAGGATAATGATAAATATTATAATAGATGGAATAAAAATGGTGAAGAAAGCCTTCCAATTAGAAAATTGGTGTGCCTCTGCGACAACACCTACAGAGATGACAACGGACCATATAGCCACAACCACTGTCGCGAATGTTGAAAGCCAAAAAATCCAAGGTACCGATCCTGCAAAGTTAGCATCCATTAAAGATTCAGGTGATATAAATAGCCAAATTATAAAAAGTGGAATCAGTACCGTATATGGAATAGCTGTTAAACTAAGCCCTTTAAATAAATCTGAATAACTAGCTGTTCCTTTGAATAATTTACCTACTAACCATGTGATGAAAGCGGAAATAGCTGTACCGATGATTCCTGAAATAGGTGATAAAATAATACAAAATAGTATGATAAGCCAAGGTGAAAAATCTAACATAGAATCCTTATCAATAAGTTCTGTCAGCGTTAAGCCGATATAACCAATAGACATGATGAGAATCGCATACCAAACTGATTTTACATCAATCATGTAGCGAGCTGTTTGCTTTGGATGTATCCATGCATTCAAAAACGGATTGACTTTTTGCCTTTCTTGCGTTGTCTCGTTATAGTTTTCCATTAAACTACCTCCAAAAATAATAGAATAATTGCATCGTGCGTATAGTTAATATACGGCTAGTGCCATGAAAAGTTTCATAAAAAATAAAGAAGATGACTTAAGGCTCGTTAAGTCATCTTCACGACAGCTAACGGAAGACAATAAAAAGAGCCGCACACAAGCGACTCCCTTTAGCTTATTATTCAGCTAGCATAATTTTTTCAAGTTCTAATGGCTCGATGTATTGTTCGCCTTTGTATGCGCGCATATTGCCACCAGAAATTTCATCAATTAATAAAATTTCATTTGTTTTGGCGTCGCGACCAAATTCTAATTTAATATCGTAAAGTGTTAAGCCTTTTTTTGCAAGCTCTGCGCCAACGAATTTTGAAATTTCAATCGTGCGTTGCTTTAAGATGGCATATTCTTCGTGTGTTAACAGGTTTAACATAGCTAAAGCATCTTCAGAAATAGGAGGATCTAGGCGATCGTCATCTTTGATTGTTACTTCTACGAAGGAATCTAATTGTTGTCCTTCTTGTACGTAAGCACCATAGCGGCGTAAGAAAGAACCAACAGCCTTGAAGCGGCAAATTACTTCTAACCCTTTACCGAAAACCGTTGCAGGTTTTACAGTCATTGTTGCATCGTCGAAGTTTGCATCAACGTAGTGAGTAGGGACACCTTGTTCGTTTAGTTTTGAGTAGAAATAAGAAGTTAAGCGAAGACCTGCAAGGCCAGCACCGTCAATTGTTAAACCTACAGTGTTTGCGCCTGGATCGAATACGCCGTTTTCACCAGTTACATCATCTTTGAATTTTAATAAGTAATGACCATCTTCTAGTTTGAACACATTTTTCGTTTTACCTGTATACAATAATTCCACAAAAAACCCTCCAATATTTCATAGTACATCATCATTATAACACGAATGTTTTCAATGTTTAATATAAAAAATGTTCGTTTTAAATAAAAATTTCTGCGTTATTTTACTTAGAATCTATAAAAAACAAGGTGATAACGAATATTCGTCATCACCTTATGTGGAATTAAGAAAATTTAAACTCTTTCAATAGAAGTATACTAGTGCAAGAATATTATTAATATACGCCTTCAGCTAGCATACCGTTTGCAACTTTTACGAAGCCAGCGATATTTGCGCCAACAACTAGGTTGCCAGGGTAGCCGTATTTATCGGCAGCTGCTTTACTATCCGCATAAATGTCTTTCATAATTTGGTGTAGTTTCGCATCTACTTCTTCAAATGACCAGAAAATACGGCTTGAATCTTGTGCCATTTCAAGCGCAGAAACAGCAACACCGCCAGCATTTGCTGCTTTAGCAGGGCCGAATAATACGCCAGCATTTAAGAATTCATTAATTGCTTCAAGGTCAGATGGCATGTTTGCACCTTCACCGACAGCTTTTACACCATTTGAGATTAATGTACGAGCAGCCTCAGCGTCAATTTCGTTTTGTGTTGCACAAGGTAATGCGATATCACATGGAATTGTCCAGATACCTGTGCATCCTTCTGTAAATGTAGCATTTGGACGATAGTTTAAGTAGGTTGAGATACGCTCACCTTTTACTTCCTTGATTTCCTTAATCGCATCAAGGTCTAAACCGTCTGGATCGTAAACATAACCTGAAGAATCAGAGCAAGCTACGACCTTTGCACCGTATTGCTGTGCTTTTTCGATTGCGTAAGTTGATACGTTACCTGAACCAGAAACCACAACTGTTTTGCCTTCGAATGAATCGTTTGCATCTTGTAGCATTTCTTTGACAAAGTAAACTGTACCGTAACCAGTAGCCTCTTTACGAGCTAAAGAACCGCCGTAACCAGGTGTTTTACCAGTTAATACACCAGATTCGTTTGCTTTTGTTAGACGTTTGTATTGACCCCATAAATAGCCCACTTCACGAGCACCTACACCAATATCACCAGCAGGAACATCGACATCTGGACCGATATGACGGTATAATTCAGTCATGAATGCTTGGCAGAAGCGCATGATTTCTGAGTTTGATTTTCCTTTTGGATCGAAGTTAGAGCCGCCTTTACCACCACCGATTGGTTGGCCAGTTAAAGCATTTTTGAAGATTTGTTCAAAACCTAAAAATTTGATGATTGATTCATTAACGGAAGGATGGAAGCGCAGACCGCCTTTGTATGGACCCATTACGTTGCTATATTGTACACGGTAACCACGATTTACTTGAACTTGGTTGTTATCATCTTGCCATGCTACACGGAATGAGATGATACGGTCTGGCTCAACGATACGAGATAGAATATTTGCTTTAATATATTCAGGGTGTTGTGCAAATACAGGCACTAATGAGATGAAAATCTCCTCAGCTGCTTGTAAGAACTCCGCTTGATGACAATTTTGTTGTTTCAGTTGTTCGAATACGCCATCTACGTATTCTTTCGCTAATTGGTCGTTGCTTACAGATGTTGTTGTCATAGTGAAAACCTCCAAATGTTTGATAGATGTATCGTATATTTATTTTTCGCACTATTCAATAAAATACTTTTTGCAAGGACGCTAAGTTTGTGAAAAAATGAGCAAGTGAGGTGTTGAATTAATTATATTAAAATAATAATAAAAAGATGGATTCAACTAATTGTGAGAAGGGAATGATGCCTTATTGTGAAGTTATTAATTGACGCTGATGCCTGTCCAGTCGTGGATTTAGCGCTATCTATATCATCTGAGTTTGAGATTGAAACTATCTTGTTTTGCGATACATCTCACCGTATTGAACGTGATAATGTAATAACAATTATGGTGCCAAAGGGTCCGGATTCGGTTGATTTCACGCTAGTGAATGCGCTTTCAAGACATGATATAGTCATTACACAGGATTATGGTTTAGCTGCCATGGTTTTGGCGAGGGGTGGCTATCCAATCGACCAAAATGGACGGGAAATGTCAGATGAAAATATCGAACGTTTGCTCGATATGCGCCATGTTGGACAGAAAATTAGGCGTGCAGGTGGACGAACCAAGGGACCTAAAAAACGGACGCAAGAAAACAATATTTCGTTCGAATTGAAATTTCGACAAATTTGTGAACGAGCAATTTTAGCGAAGAAAAAGGAGGCATCAGCAGATGAAAATTGAACGAGAACACGAACTATTTAATCGACATCCGTTATTAAAAGACATCGCTAATAAAGATACTGTCTTTTGGGAAAACACAAAATGGATAAAAATGGCCAAAACGGAGCTCTTTTCGATGAAAGAAGTGGATGATGCGGAAGAAACGCTTACTCGCTTTTCTTCCTATTTAATAGTGGCATTCCCTGAGCTTGCGAAAAGTAGGGGGCTTATTGAATCAACTATTAAAGAGATACCAGCTATGAAAGAAGCGCTTGTAAAACAATACCACCTATCAATCCCTGGTCAATTCCTGTTAAAATGCGATTATGCGTTACCTATATCAGGTTCTATTAAAGCTCGTGGGGGTATTTATGAAGTATTAAAGCATGCGGAGCGTCTAGCCATTGCGAATGGGAAACTAAAAAAAGAGGATGATTATGCTGTGTTAGCAACGGATGAACTAAGGTCGTTGTTCCAACAGTACACGATTGCAGTAGGTTCTACTGGTAATTTAGGGTTAAGTATCGGCATTATGGGCAAAAAACTCGGTTTTAATGTCGTTGTACATATGTCCAGTGACGCAAAAGAGTGGAAAAAAACGTTGCTGCGAGAAAAAGGTGCAACCGTGATTGAATATGAAGCTGATTATAGCGTAGCTGTTGAACAAGGTCGCAAAGAAGCTGCACAAAATCCGCTGTGCCATTTTATAGATGATGAGAACTCTAAAGACTTATTTGCAGGTTACGCAGTCGCGGCCAAACGTCTGAAGGGTCAACTTGAAAAGACGAACATTCTAGTCGATGAAGCCCATCCATTGTTCGTGTATTTACCTTGTGGTGTCGGTGGTGGACCAGGAGGGGTAGCATATGGATTACGGGAAATATACGGGGAACACGTCCACATTTTCTTTGCTGAACCAGTCGCATCTCCTTGTATGACAATTGGATTGATGACTGGTTTACATGATGCCATTAGCGTGGAAGATATCGGTCTTGACAATAACACGGAAGCGGACGGATTAGCGGTTGGCCGTGCTTCGAAATTCGTAGGGAAAGTGATGGAAACGTATATTAGCGGCTGTTATACAGTGAAAGATGAAGAATTGTTTACGTCACTCGGTTTAGCCATGGAAACGGAAGGACTATTTTTAGAGCCTTCTGCACATGCAGGAATGTTCGGACCGATTCAGTTAATGAAAAACGGACAAAGTTATTTGGAAAAGCATAACTTAGCGGACAGAATGGAACAGGCGACACATCTTATTTGGGCAACAGGTGGAAGTATGGTGCCGCTAGAGATGCGTGAGGAATACTTGAATAAGTCTAAATAGAAAACATAAAAAAGCCTCCCAAATCTTATTTACCGGAAGTAAGGTTTGGGAGGAGGAATTTAAAGTTTACAACAAGCCAAAAGAATGCATTTTGTAAATCACTTAAAATGGAATGGATTCTTTTTAGGGCTAATGGGAGAAATGCTCCTGCTATTTAACAAGACGGAATAGTCAAAGTATAATAGACAAAACGTACCTTTTGGCCATTCATTTCGAATGCTTCCACACTGGTATCTTCTCGTTCAAAACCATTTTTCTCTAAAACTTTTTGAGAGGCTATATTATTAGTAGTTGTTTTCGCTTTAATCTGTTTGATGTCTTGACCAAGTAGTGTTTCTGCTAATAATAATTTCAATGCTTTATTTGCAATACCTTTTCCCGTATGTATTTGGCCCACTCTATAACCTAGATGACCGACCTTTTGATATTTATTTATCTCGACTAAATTAATTCTTCCTAAAATTGAATTATTTTTATCTTTAATTAAAAAGAAATATGATGTACCTAGGGCTTGTTCTTCCAGTAAGGTTTCATGTCTCTTTTTAAAAATCTCTGGATGATAGTAGTCATCTCCTCGAGTCGGTACCATCTATTCGAAAAAAGTTCTATTTTCAAGTTCAAACATATATAAATTTTCTGCATCATTAACATGTAGTTTTTCGAGAAATACATCTATGTATAAGCTCCTCCATTCGACCATTCTTTTATCTCATCGAACTAACTTGCTTTCGTCATTTCAATAGTATATCGCAAAAAAGTGAATTAGATGAATAATTAGCAATCCTAAATGACACATTACATAGAGGAGGTGGAAGAATATTGACTAGAATAATTGGTGTTGAACAATCGTTATCAAATGTTGAAGATGCATTAAAAGCAAAAGGATACGAAGTTATGCAGCTTCGTAATGAAGAAGATGCAAAAAAATGTGATGCCTGCGTCATCACAGGGCAAGACAAAAATGTTATGGGCATTAGCGATCCTGTAATGGCGGGACCTGTCATTGATGCTAATGGACTTTCTGCTGACGAAGTAACGCAGCGTGTAGACAAATTTTTTAACTAAATACGTTACAGGGTGCTATCTGAGGGGCTTTTTTGACTTCTAGGGTAGCACCTTTTGATTTTTTAATATCAGGTAGTGTCCACAAAGATGCCTAAAGACCCAACTATATATTTATTTATGAGATATCGGTTTTTCTGGTCGGTTAGGGCAATATTTACATTTAGGGTCATTACATCTTGATTCAGTCCATCGATTACATTTAGGACAAAAATAAGCATCAAAATCTTCATAATAAACTAAATTAAATTTGCATTTACTACAACATTGTTTATGGACAATATGACCATAAAATTCAAAGCCATCAATGATTACTTTGTCATCATCTTTTACTTCTCCTATTTTCATAAATAACCTCCTCAAAATTATTAATTGAACAACATAGCCTATTTAATCAATTGAAATAACACCATCCGTAAAGCACTGATAATACAAATTATATATTTCCCATCATCTTCTACAACAAAAGAGGTTGTCAACTTATCGGAAACGGGAGCCGAAAAAATTTAATGCCTGTTTTTTCACTAAATTGCTGCTTTCGTGCAATAACTTCAACAAAAAGAGCGTCAATTCTATTTGAATTAACGCCCCCATTTATTTGCTCTTTTTTTAGTCCTTATTAAACCACAGTTCATCTTTGTCATCAACGTCGCCATTATAGTTAATGAAAATTTCATCTCCTGCTTTTATATCTGTGTAAGCATAGAAATCAAATGTGTGATTATCAAAATTAATCTCATACGTTGCATTCGGCTCATAAGAATGATTAAACAGCATGCCGTAACCAAGAAGGATAGCAGAATGTCTTATCCCATACTCAAAAGCGTAATCAGCAAGGAGGGTTTGCTCAACATATTGATGCTGTTCGTTTGGATATGAAATAACAGGTGCTTCGTGGAAAAGCTCTCCTTTTTTGATATCACTTTTAGCAAATACCCCTCTATTGAATTCTCCATCACTTATTGGAGATGTTTTTACCTCAATCATATTGTTCTCCTACTCACATAAAAAATTTTCTTTCTAAGAATAACATTAATTTGAACATTGAGCTCTTTTTATTCGTTTTTAAACGACTTTATAGTAAATTAAGTACCTTTATTGTCACTGAACAGAAATAACCATCTACTATAGTAGTGTTCACAAGGTTAAATTGGTGGTGTGTGCTAAAGTCTTAGCCATAAAAAATCACCTCGCCTCTAAAAAGACAATAGGGCGTAAGGTGATTTTAATCAAACTAATCATAAATGTCTAATTAAAAAATGTATGCTTTACGTCTTAAAAAATAAAGCCAACTTCTCTTGCATAGAAATCGGCACCTCGTTTACGAACTATATGTTTAGCGTGACGCTTTTGGTGGTTGGCAGACGTCACATTTACGTTGGTTTTTATTTTTAAATTTTGTAAACGTTTTTTCAAAGTTGCTACCACATGCACATTTGAAAAGTAATTTTTGAGAAAAACCATGATATTCCGTCGTGAGCAACTTGCTTTCCGAATTTTTTTCAACAAATTCTTTAATATTACCAATCGTCCATTTTTTATTCATTCTCTTACACCTCCATATTTTAACGCTAAGCGGAGGCTTTTCTTGGCATCCGATCAATTCAAAATTAATAACCTTAAGCTTCTTATTATAGCATGAGCTGTCACACAATTAAACAGGTGGAAGGTATCTTTTTGAACTAACATGTTCCGTTCGTTCAAAAAATGTGTGACTAATTCGGTGAAACATTCAAAACTGTATGACTTTCTTACACGAAATAAAGGATTGATTAACACTAAATGACTATGTCGTTAACCAGTCAATTGGTGTTTCAATACGCAGCTAATTCAATGCATTATTATTTATTATTTGCGCTGTGCAGCTAAAAATACTTCATGGGCTGCACGCACGCCTGCACCTGGCTCAAAAGCATAAGAAAAGTCTTGTAACGCGGCTTCCATTAAAGAAACGGCTTGTAAAACATCGCTAGGGAAGCAATAGCCCATGTGTCCAAATCTGAAAATTTGCCCTTGTAAATGACCAAGCCCACCAGCAAAATCTAAATGATAGTGTTGTTTTAGATGCGTCAAGAACTCACCTAGAACAATTCCTTCTGGCGCCAGGATGGCTGTAATTGTTGGGGATGCATAGTCGTCAGCTGTTAACAGTCCGATACCGAGTGCTGTCATTGCACTGCGTACCATATTTTTCATCAGTTCATGACGTGCAATGGTTTTGGCAAAGCCACCTTCTTCTTCAATGAGCTTGCACACCTCATACAGTCCATAAATAAGCGTAACGGCAGGGGTATTTGGCGTCATACCTTTTTCTGCCCAACTACGATAGCTTAATAGATTTAAGTAATAAGAGGGCGTTTTAGTTTCTTCAATGACTTGCCATGCTCGATCGCTGACACTAACAAGGGAAAGCCCAGGTGGTAGCATCATAGCTTTTTGTGAGCCAGTAACGAGAATATCCACGCCCCACGCATCCATTTCAGCCGGTGCTCCGCCAATACAGCTAACACCGTCTACAATTAATAGCGCATCACTTTCTTCACGAACAACCTGTGCTAATTGTGCAATGGGATTTAAAATACCCGTTGACGTTTCATTGTAGGTCACAAAAACAGCTTTAATATTTTGTAAAGGCTGTAAAAATGCGCGCAGGTCCTCAGCTGTGCATGCTTGGCCCCATTGTTTTTCAAGCTTATGTACGTTATAGCCATGTTGTTCACAAATCGAAACAAAGTAGTCGCCGAAAGCCCCAACGGTAATGACAACCACATCTTCTCCAACAGAAACGGTATTGACTGCTGCCGCTTCCAATGCTGCTGTACCGCCTGAGGGCAGTAGTAAAATTTCTTGCTTCGTCCCAAAAATCGGTTTAACAAGTTCGATTGTTTCACGGTACAACTCGATGAATTCATTGCTACGATGGCTGAAGATATCCCGATTCATAGCAAGTTGAACTTTTTTTGGAATAGGTGTTGGCCCCGGATGTCTTAAAATGTTTTCATACATAATCATGATCCCCTTTTCTTGTGGAATTCTAAATTTTCTAATTATAATATAGCATATTGATAGTTATTTCGAACTCCTTTTTAGAAAAATGGGCAGAGATCCTAACTTTATGCATATGAACGAAGGTTATCCAAATGGGTATGTTCAGATAAGAAAGGGATAACGAAGAACTATCCGGATGATTTTAGATGAATAAGGCTGGTATAGAAAAAATGAAAAAATCCTCTTTCGGTCTTCAAAGACAAAAAGAGGATTTTTGCGTGCAAGTAATTATACTTTGAATGGACGCTTCATGCGCATTAAGCCATAAATCATAAAGAATAAACCACCTGTGATAATCGACAGAATGATGTAAAGTATGGCTTTACCAGATTCGCCTGACCACCGATACATTAAGCGATAACAGTAGTAAATCACATATCCAAGCATAGCAAGCGATGCGAGCATACCAACTAAAGGGACAAATGAAACAATAAATAATCCCGCATAAATCAGTGTATTCTTTTTCGCTGCTGCACGGACAGTAGTATCATCCTCACCATTTGCCGTCAGTAGAAAAAGACTATAAACATTAATAATAGGAATCCATGCAATATAAGCAACATCGCTAAAGCCATTCGTTTTGGATGACATAAAATAGATCAGTGAACTAATAATATAACCAATAATAGCCAATACAAGGCACACCAAAATAGCAATTAACAGGAATCCGCCAAAGACTGCATCATAATCACTATAATAAGGATCATAATAATTCATCAAAAAACCTCCTTTTCATGAAAATGCTTTTTAATAATAACAATAGTAGAATATCAAAGCTATACCAATTTTTAAGTAATTTTTAGTAGAATTCCCAGGTTAGCTCTGAAAAAATTTAGAGAACACTAGAATATCTTATGTACGAATACTTTTGCTGATGAATATTAAATTTGATAAAAAATACAATTTTGTTAGAAAATATTGGTATACTCAAAGTGGAGAAACATCAACACAGGATAATATGCCAGCATATAAAAAAGTAGTACAATTTCGATTTCAAAAGGGATTATTACGGATGGCTATTAAGTGCTTGCCCTTGGATTAGAAATTTTAGTGGAACTATTGCAATTACCGGGGGGGATGAGGGTATGATGTTAATCGTGTTTTTATTATTATGCATGACGGCAACGCTAGCCTTTTATTGTAAACAAAGGGCTTATCGTAAAAGTATTTATTATGAACGGACACATCATAATTTGATGACGGTTATGTTCAATAAAGGTAGGTATGGTGAGTATTTAACATCGCGAATCATCGAAAAGCATGCACTGAAAAGTCATCAACAGTTAGTCAATGTCTATGTACCAAAAAGAAAGTCTCAGGACATGACGGAGCTCGATTTACTTTATATAGATCGAACGGGACTTTATGTGATTGAATCGAAAAACTACAGTGGTTGGATTTTTGGCAACGAAGCACATCAGCAATGGACACAAACGATGCCCAATAAGAAAAAATTTAAGTTTTATAATCCGATTCGCCAAAATGCTACACATATCAGAGCTGTTCAAGATTTCTTAGCATTACCAAGTGAAGTGATTCATTCTGTGATCGTTTTTAGTGAACGTTGCGAGCTGAAAAAAATTGAGGTGACTTCGCACAATGTCCACGTCATAAAGCGCAAAGATTTGCCGCACTTTATCGAAACGCGTAAACAATCTGGCAAGCAATATTTTACGCAAGCTGATATCGATGCTATCTACAAGAAGCTCTTGCCTCAAATGCACGTATCGCAAGAAGTAAAAAACCGACACATCCAAACGATTCAGCAGAAATATGGGAAATGAAGGAGTCATGATAGTAATCTACTTTAAAGATATTGCTATACTACTACCATATGAGTATTAATGTTTAAAAAGGAGTACAGTAAATGCCTGTCTATAATAAATTAGTGCGGGATTTGATTCCTCAAGTAATTGAAGCAACCGGTAAAACATGTGTGACCAGAGTGTTAGAACCAAGCGAACTTTTAAATGAAATTAAAGCGAAAATGCAAGAGGAGGCACTGGAATTTCAAGAGGCCACTTCTCCAAAAGACGCAATAGAAGAACTCGCTGATATTTTGGAGCTAGTACATACGGTTTTAGATGTTTACGGAGTGACATATGAACAAATAGAACAAATTCGTGTGCAGAAGAAGGAGCAACGCGGCGGATTTTCAGAAGGTATATATTTAATTGAGGTGGAGGAGTGATGAAAATACATCAGCGCAAGCATTTATAAGAAGCGGAAATGATTGTTATAGAGACTATGCAATTCAACCGAAAGAATCAAGTCAGAATAAAAAAAGACTGAGTGCTGTAACACCCAGTCAATGTAGCTGACATACCGCTTGAAATGCGGTTGGCCAGTTTAGCTCAAAGAGTAATTACCCTGCTTACATGCCGTTAGCGGAGGGTGGTTACTTCTTTTTATTGGCAAAATAGAGCAATCATCGCTACGACAGCAATTGTAGCTGTTGTGAGGAACAAAAAAGACTGTAAACATTAAGTGTTTTCTAGACCAGAGATGCTACTAATGGATAGATAACATTAAAATCAATAGCAGCTTCCAATTTGCGTACTAAATGATCTTCAGGCACCATTTGGTCAATTGCCAGCATTTTTAAATTTATGTCTTTCATTATTTATATCATCACCTCAATCATTTATAGACGTACACTAGTTGATTGGAGCGCAGGCGGCGACTTCTGCAAAGAATAACATGAGCGAAAAGCGTCCGCCGTAAAACGGGTTCATATAGATACTTTTATGTTTAAAAGAAAAAGTCTGTAAAAACTCATTTTTTTGGTCAGAGCAGTCTTGCGGTTGGTGCAATTAAAAAGAGCAAAGCTTTTTTTTATATTGATTTCATTGCTGAATGAATATAGGATATAATTTTATAGTCCTATCATTTACAGATAAAGTAGGATTTAAAATTAATAGAAAGTTTTATTGGAGGTTTAATATGAATTACAGAATTATTAAAAAACAAGTATTTGAACAGGCACAGGTACGATCGGTTTCAGACGTTCCATTTACTGAAGAAGAACTTGAAGTGGGGATGAAGATAGTTGTCTCTAAGGCGGATGAGACCCTTGCTTTATATTTAGTGGATGTAGACGGTCAAAAGAAATTCGAAGTGCGTTGGGATGATTCGTCCGAAATTTTCAACGGCTGGTATTCTGCTTGGGATAATTTCTGCTGGTGCCTAAATATCGTTAATAATTAAAAATGATTAATTTTCTAATATCAACTAAAACAAACATTTATTTTGTTTTTAGTTGATATTATTTGTTTACAACAAAATTTTAGCATTCTGTAATACCAGCGTCTTACGAATTGTAATAGTATGCACTTAGTATCGAGTGTAGGTAGATGGTCTTCAAGTGCTTTTTTATGATAATGCCAGGTTGCTTGTCATTGAAAATCCCTAGTTTGTGTGGTTTATAGCCAGTGGTCATATTTCGCTGGAGCAACAAAACGCCCCCTAAGCTGTATATTAGGTCGTACTAATATACAGTAGGGGGCAGGTGAAAACGAATTCCAAAATTTATATAGTTGTTTCCAAGTAAGGTTAAATGTTAATTATATTGCAAATAGTGTTAAGCGCAGCTACAGCAGCACGAGTGCTTTTTGGAGTCACTGTTCATGTAAAGTAATTCCCTTCGATTTTATCTTAATCTGTGCGTTCCAAGACCAATTTGTCCAAATTCGAAGTATCGTTTCAAATGGTCCTCGATTAAATTTCTTTAAATAAGCAAGGCTGAACATACATTGCAAACTGTAAAGAACTATGCCGAATAGAATTCCGCCAAAAACGCCTAATTTCCCATGTAATGCTAAACCATATTCATTAAGCTATTATTCTTTAATGATATATTCGATTGTAAAGGTTAACCAACCTTCTCTATAATCAGCCTTAATTGTTCCACCATGGAGCTCTATAATTCTTTTAGAGATGGCAAGTCCAATACCAGACCCTCCATCTTCCTTTCTCGCCTTATCCCCTCGTCAAGGGTGGTTTGCTCACTCCCATTTTGAAAGTGGCGTGGTGCCATTGACAGTATTGGAAGCATTGATGGTTTATGTAGACTTTAATTATGAGCAGTAGTTAACGTTCTCAAGGTTAGCTTACTGCTCATTTTTTTATGGTTAAATACTATATATATGAATGTAATTTGTATAATTCATTGATAATCTTCTTTTAATAGCCCAATTTTTATGTAAAGCAAATATTTTTTGAATATTCAATTGACTTTCTGCTACAATACGAAATATAATTTGGTTGGTCAACCAAACAATAAGGAGAGATAAAATGAGTGCTAATGATAAACGTCAACGATTAATTGATGCGGCGTATAAAGTGTTTAGTAGGAAGGGATTCAATAATGCCTCTATTAAGGACATTGCTCACGAAGCTGACATTACTCCTGGACTAGTTCATTATTATTTTAAGAATAAGGAAGAATTGTTATTCTCCGTGCAGAGTGCTATTCAAAAACGATATCATATTCAATATGATGGCAAAAAAGAGTCGGAAATGAATCCATTGGATGTTTTGTTTGAAATTAAATCAAGAGTAGAAAAAGATCCTGATTGGTATCGTTGGAGATATGAGCTTTATTCTTTAGGATTAAAAAATGATCCATATAAACAAGAAGTAGCAAACATTTTACAAAACGGGAGAGAGAGTCTTTCTAATCCCTTGAAGAACCTAAATGTTGAAGCCAAAGAAACTGATGCCCTTGCCAGTATTTTATTGGCTTGCTTCGATGGACTAGCCCTCCAAAAAATGTTCGATGACGAATTTGACCTTGATCAAACGTATACATTGTTAATTGACTTATTAGAGATCTATTTGAAAAAAGAAGCAATTAAAGATTAATAGAACGTAGATTGTTCATATGAGGAGAAAAACAATGAAAAAAGCAATCATTTTTATAGGGAGCTTACTACTCCTCCTAACCCCTTTCTCTGTTTCTGCTAAAACGGAAGATACTAAACAGAAAATAACAAAGTTTATGGAAGAGTCCTTAGTTATGTATAATATTCCCGGCACATCATTGGCGATATTAGAAAACGGGGAAACGATTTATCACAATCAATGGGGTATTTTAAGTGATGGGTCAAATGTCACAGTAGACACACCGTTTCTTATCGGTTCTTTAAGCAAACCAATTACATCTCTGGCAATTATGATGTTAGTGGAAGAGGACAAAATAAAGCTGGATGAACCAATACAGTCCTATATTCCATCGTTTACCTATAAAACAGACAGTTCCAAACCAATTACAGTTTTGCATCTATTAGAACAAACAAGTGGTATTAGTGAGCTTGAAGGTCTTAAAGTGACGGACAAGGATAGGCCGAAAGAGGGGGCAATCAATCAAGCTATAAAAGAACTAAGTGGTGTAGTGTTATCTCACGTGCCTGGAGAGGTTTATGAATATAACTCTGCTAACTATTTACTCTTAGGGGCAATTATTGAAAATGTTTCAAATCAAACCTTTTCAGATTTTTTGAATACGAATATTTTTACCCCGCTTGGTATGGAAAATACCGCTGCTGATTATGAAAGTGCGGTAGAAAAAGGGTATGTATCTGGTTTTGAGTCATGGTTTGGTAAGCCAGTTGTTAGTGATGGATTCTATGATCATGCGGGAGCACCTTACGGCTATATCGCTTCAAGTTCAAATGATTTAGCGAAATTTTTAACATTTATGTTAGATGGCGGAGACTTAATATCAGAAGAAAACCTGGAGTTATTAAAAACTCCTCCAGAAGAAGGTAAAACATATGGTTTCGGTTGGCATTTTTCTAAAACAGAACATTTCCCTTTCCACGGTGGGGCAACATCTGATTTTAGAGCGCAAATGTTTTTTATACCTGAAGAGAATATTGCAGCAGTGCTTTTAACCAATAAATATAATTTTATAGAAGATGCTCAAGTGTCTCATATAATGAATGGAATTCGTTCTATCCTGAACGGAAAAGAACCAGATGAATTGCCTGTTCAGAGCTATAGTATCCAATGGAGTCTACTGGTGGCTACATTCCTCTTAGCTATTTTAACGATATTCCATTTCTTCAGTCTTAGAAGAAAGAAGGTTCTAAACAAAAAAATAACGTTCTCGGTTGGAATTATCTCACTCCTCCTAGCTGTTGGATTAATCCCACTATTTGTTTATGTTATAGGTACCCCATGGAAAAGTGTTAGTTTTTTCGCACCGGACATAGCATTATTAAGCTATTGTTTGGTAGTAATATTTGCTCTTAATGGAATTATGACATTAATTATAACTATTATTAAAAAGAAATTTATCTACTAAGCAAATCCTTGGGCTACTACAAATAATAAAATATTCAATTATAGGGCGCTTTATTGAGCAAGGATCACAAAAGTTATCAAACTTTTTATCCCGTAATAATGGTCAGTAAGACGCCCACCTCAAGCGGAAAGATGAGAATGAGTCAACTAGGTGGTCGATCAACTGACCGTAAAAGCCCGATTGGTTCAACTAACAATCAGTGGGGGATGAAGAAAAACTCCACTGATTGAAGTTTCACTTTATCAAAGGATGATTCAATTGCAAATAGAAAAAGTTTGTTTTGATCAAACTTTTTTTAAACACGCTTTTCTATTTGTTCTTTTTATTAAGGTTTATTAAGTTTATCGAATCAATCTTTATTCCAAAGCATTTGAGTTTTCTTATGAAAAAATGCTGGAGTACATGAAGAAACTAGTCCCGGATTTCAAGACTAGTCTTTACAGTAATTTATTTATTCTTTATTTGTTGTGATTACACTTGGTTTCGTCGCACTATTTGAAGCATCAGGAACAAGAGCGGCATTCTGTTCTTTGCCTTTATTTGTTGAGATGACATGTGGTTCCGTCGTACTATTTGATGCACCCGTAATAAGAGCCGCATTTTGTTCTTTGTCTTTATTTGTTGAGATGACATGTGGTTCCGTCGTACTATTTGATGCACCCGTAACAAGAGCTGCATTTTGTTCTTTGCCTTCATTTGTTGTGATGACACGTGGTTCTGTCGTACTATTTGATGCATTAGTAACAATAGCTGCATTTTGTTCCTTGCCTTCTTTCAGCGTTGGTGGCTCTTGGCCAGTTGCTGCAAAGACGGTCATTCCTCCAATGACTAATGTACATGCTAATGCTGTTCCTAAAAACGACTTTTTCTTTAAGGTCATAATGGACACTATCCTTTCTTCAATCCCATTTTTACTAAAATGATTACAAAGCGGCGCAACCGTATAGGTTTCATCTGCCATATTGATGAGAGATCGTGCATATGCAGACTTTGCCTTATCTCCAAACTGCCTAATAACCCTTTCGTCGCAGGACAATTCAATGTCCCTGTTTACTAAAAAATACATAAGCCACACTAATGGATTAAACCAATGTAAAGCTACCATAATCGTTAAAATGACTTTCCACAAAACGTCAAAGCGTTTAATATGAATTAATTCATGCGTGAGAATAAACTGAATACTTGCAGCGTCTTCCCAATTTGTTGATTTTGGCAATAAGATGACTGGTTTAAAGATTCCATATGTTAAAGGGGTTGTAATTCTATCTGATACTGCAATTTGAATCGTTCTTTTTAACTGATGTTCGTTTAGCCATTGATTGAGATACTCATTATTCCTCACTGGGATGGCTGTTTGAAATTCTTTATAAAATCTAACATAGGCCACTACAAAGAATAGCAAAACCCCGATACCGCCACATGCCCAAAGGTACAGAATGAAATCGCTTGTCATTACAAGCAAAAGCTGATGATAGAACGTGTTTGATGTTTGTGCAATTTCGATTGTATTGTGCATACTTTCCGAATTATTTGAGTGAGTGAGCGTAACAAATAAGTTTTTCAGCATAGGCTGTATGCTCAACTTTGAATAAAAAGAGTAGGGGATGAGTAGTTTACATGCAACGATTCCCCAAAGAATTAAAAATGTTTGCTTGGGCACTTTATTTCTTACTAATATCCTCATCAATAGCACAATGATGAGGAGGAGAGATGCGTCTACACTCATGTTGAGAATACTCATATCATAATTCCTCACTCAAGATCTTTAACAATTTGCTTTAATTTATCGATCTCACTCGCGGACATTTTCTTTTTGTCTAGTAAGGATGCAAATAGTAAAGATTTAGAACCATTAAATACTTTATCAATCAATTCCGTCGTTTCTTGTTCTTGTATCTGTTCTTTTTTGATGATTGGATGACAGATAAAGTTAGGTTCAATTCTTTCAATGGCCTCTTTTTTTATACATTTTTTTATGACTGTATAGGTGGTATTTTTATTCCAACCTATTCGTTCGTTTAGTATTTGTGAGAGCTGTTTAGCTGTCAAATCGCCTTCTTCCCATAAAATATTCATGACTTGTAATTCCGAATCAAACAATTTAACTTGCATACGCGCATGCTCCTTTTCTTAAGTGGACTATTGCAATAGTTTGCCACAAACTAATACTACTGCGATAGTCTGTGGTTGTCAAGACTATTGAGATAGTCTGTTGTAGAAAACCCGTTTTAAGGGCATAATTATATCGATAAATGAACCTTTCGATACTGTGTCTAACCCATTTAACATGTATTAAAAGCTTAGTAAAGTCTTCATCGATGATGGCTCTGTTAATGTGCCTCGGCTTCAATTTACAGTTGACATCAAACTGAATTTTAAGTGCAGGTTCTAAAGCAAATCTGTACATGTATTTAATAATACAACCCTAATTAATTTTGATTGCGCTGGCGTTCGCAGCGTTGATTGGGTCTATTCTTTCATTTAACCATAAAAAATAACCCATCCTTGAGTTAACGGCTCAGATGGGTTAGCTAACCTATAAGTAGCCAGTCCCTTTGAGGGAACTTGCTATTATATTTGGCTGATGGATGTACCCCCATCAATCAGTCTTTTAATTTATTCAATTCTTCAATTTATTATACTTTTTGAGGTCTTTTTACAAGATGATTGATGGCTTTAAACTTTAGATTCTTTCATTCAAAAGGTCACACGTTCCATTACTTAAATTTAAAGGTTTCAAAGTTGATGTCGGCGTCGCGGTTGTTGGATTTGAATTGCTTTGAGAAGCGTTTTACCATTTTTTCAGGGCCACACATAAAGATGCTGGTATGAGCAGGCACGTTATAATTTTCAAAAGAAAGCCTGTCCATTTGCGTTGTGTCAATAAAGTTCACTTTGAAATGTGGATTATACTTCGCAAAGTCTTGTAAAAAATCTGTGTGGATGGCGTCGTCCTGTCCGTGATAGCTGTAAAACAATTCAATATCTTGATTCACTGGCGTAGATTTTAAATACGATAAAAAGGGGGTAATGCCGACTCCACCTGCTATCCAAAGTTGATGTTTGTTGCCAGCTTCGAAGTTTAGATGACCATAGGGGCCTTCAATGGAGACGGATGTATTTAGCTGAATCAGTGCATTCACTTTTTTCGTGAAATCGCCAAGTGCCTTAATCGTGACATTTATTTTTTGCCCATCTCCAGCCGTTATGGAGAAGGGGTGAGGTGCTTCCTCTAAATCCTCTTGAAATATTTTCAAAAAGATAAATTGTCCATCACGATAAGCGAGTTTTTTATCGAGTGTCAATTCTATTTCAACGGCGTTTGCAGTAATTTTTCGGATGCCTGTAATTTTACCTGTGTGCTGAAAACGCATGTCCTGATACATAGTGAGCATGTAAAGGGCAGACATGAATCCGATGGTTGCAGTGAGTGCTGTGAAAATACCTAAAGGTGTCGGCTGTAATAAATCATAGCGACTCGAAAAATAGGCATGATAGAGACCGAATGCATAAGGGATGAGTAATAACCGGTGGATGATGCGCCAGTGCTCATATTTTAGAAATTTGGCAAATAGGGCAATCACAATAAGTGCGATAAAGCCATTTTGTGCAAGTTCTCCAAAATTTTTAGCCAATTCGGTGAGTGAAGTTTTTGTCACTTTATCCCAGTCAGGCACCATATTTTGCAATTGCCCATGTAAAATCACAAGCCCTAATGATAGAATAGCCAGATATTTATGATAAACATAGACATGCTCTAAGCCGTGGAACCAGCGTTCGATGCATTTCATTCTTGTAGACAATAAAAATACTAGAAAGAATCCTGTAATGGCCAAACCTGCAATCATATGACTGAGCTTATTTAGTTCATGAATTGTCTCTATCGGCTTCGCAAAATACCACAGGAAAGCACTACCACACATGATGATGATGATAAATAAAATTCCTTTATAAGATTTCATAATAACCTCCAGTACTCATTTTTATCGTTTGCCATACTAGATATACAATAAATACCGGAATTGTTGGTGATTTTTACAGATGACGGTTCAATTTTTTTAGTATTTTTTTGCGTTCTGCTTCAAAATCAATAGGAAGTGCATGTTCACTTTCCTCATGAGCGTGTGCATTCTGACGCTTTTGGAACCAATGTGGAATGATTTCGGTGCGCTGTTGTTTAAGCCCAGCTTGCCGTTTTGTTTGAGTCGATTGCTTATAAATCTCCACATCTCCCACAGTTTTTAGCTGTTTATGCTGCCAATCCTTTAACACCGATTCGACATAGCTCCATTTCGGCACTTGATAGTTGATGGCTGTTTTCATGGCAAATATCACTAAGTCCTCATTCAAAATGATTTTTCCAAAAAGCTATTTTTTGAGCAATATAGGGGTTTAAACGACCAAAGCCATTGTCAATATGAAACTGTTCAGCGGTTGGCACAGCTTTCTTGTCATGCTGTGAATCGAATGAGGTAGTCTCTGTTGTGTTTTCTGTGTAATCTTTTGGTATTGCTGACGTCAAATTGCTGGCACCGTTCTCGTCGTTTTGCTGGCATGGAAGTTCGGAAGATGCACTTGTGGGTTCAGTCATTTTGCTAACTTGCATGTCATCATGTTGCGTACATTGATCCGTACACAGGTCTGCAATCGCTTCTTGATTTAATCGATACCATTTGGTGCGATCCATTTTCAAGCGATTGTAATGCCCAACCACTATCAACTGCTGTTCCTCCAGTTTTCGGATAGTACGTTCAAGTGTACTTTTTGACCAAAATGGAAATTCCTTATGCCAATCCTCTAACGTTTTATAAATCCACTTATGTCCGTCCCGATAGTTCTTAGCAATGCGCAACCAATAATACATTTGCTGTAAAACGAGAGCTTGATTGAGTCCAATTTTTACAGCGAGTGTAGGCAATACTTGCAGCGGGGATTCGTTTATTAGTAAGTTCATTATCGTCACGTCTCCTTCAAGTCGGTTTGTGAGATGAGAAATGCTATACAAAGCATTTTTCATGTCAATCAATATATATCGTTGTAGGACTGAAAGAGGGACAGAAAATAGAAAAAATATTGAAATAAGCGTGAATACGAGTGTATGTTCGGAATGTGTGTTCTCTTTTTGTGCGAAGTGTGTTAAATTAGGAAAGTAGATTTTTATCATACATAAGGAGGGGAAATCATTATGCAAGGGAATACACATATCGTTGGGGGCATTACAGCAAGCCTTGCCTTTGCACAAATTTCCAATGATAACCCATTCGTCTTAGTAGGGGCGGGCATTGTCGGTGCATTACTTCCGGATATTTGCCATGGCGGTAGTAAAATCGGGCGGACGTTTCCCATCATCTCGAAAATCGTCAATAAGCTATTTGGACATCGTACCTTCACACATAGTTTACTGTTCTTATTTCTAGTCGTGACACTATTGCACGCATTTATGCCCTTTGAAGCCATTACGGCGGGTATCATAGTCGGAATGGTTAGTCATATACTGCTCGATATGGGCACGAAACAAGGCGTCAAGTTATTTTTCCCCATAAAAATTTCGGTGCGTTTTCCACTCACAACGAAAACGGGAGGGAAAGTGGAAAAGGTCGTGTTAGCACTGTTATCAGGACTCTCACTATATTTTGGCTATGAACTCATTAGTCAATTCGTTCGTGTTATCTGAAAAGTAAATAACCCCTGCGTGAACTGTGCGCAGGGGTTATTAAATTGTGTGAAAATTGTGTGCGTGCCAGGCACCACCTAATCTGCCTTTACCTCTTCAACGGTTTGCTCAACCTCGGCGCGTGTCATTTTTTCACGGCCATCTTGCATCGCTTTCAACGTTTTATGTGCTAATGCAAGTGGAAGACGGCAGAACAGCAATACTGTACGTTTATGAATATCCTTCATATACAGGTCTGCTTTCGCTAAGTTCTCCTCCGCATAGGCAAATAAATCATCGCGAGTCCAGCCATCTGGCACGAAACTGACACCGCGTTCATCCAAATCTTCGTGTTGATTGCGTAAAATATTGACAGCTTGTAGCCCACGCCCATAGCCAATTGCCAACTCACGGTCAGTTTGAATGTCTGCACCCCACGCCCAAAGCTCTGATAGCATGGTACCAACCAGCCCTGCCACGTAGTATGTATAATCATCCAAATCCTCACGTGTATGCACTTGCCAGTTTGCTTTTGCCCATTTCGCCATCCCAAATGCCATTTCACTTGTGGATGCTTGGACAATGTTACGTGCGCCTTCTGGGCAAAATGTCAGCCAATCTGCTAAACGAAGCGATACTTCAGGCAATTGCTCAGCATAAGGGTTTACTAACGCAGCATACGCTTCAGCATCGAAGTCAGCCATTAATAATTCACTTGTAGCTGTAAGTAAATCGAACTTTAAATCGTTTGACAGCATTTCGTGGTCTTCGATTTCATCAATTGCGCGCATCGCTAAATAAGCGGCTGCAACAGACATTTTCAAATCGTTTTTTAAAAAAGTAATCGGTATATAAAATGTGCGACTTGTTTCTTTTAAAACATGCATCGCTTCTTTATAGAGTTTTTTTTGATCTTTCACTTGTATTCCTCCGTTCAAATGGTACCACATCTATAGTATATCGTATCGCAAAAGTGGGGAAAGATAAAACAGATTGTTCAATTTACAGCCATATTCTTTGTAAATGCTTAAAAAAAGTGATAAAGTTCAATAGTAAACTATTTAAATCTAAACAATATATTGATAAACATTAATGTGGAGATTTAAAGGTATTGGACCTGGCTGTTGTTATTGTGTGTGAAATGAACATAACTACGCCGAGGTGAATTTAAATGAGAGGAAGTTTTTAAGCATGGGACGATTAGACAATAAAATTGCCATTATTACAGGTGGCGCATCAGGAATGGGTGCCGCCATGGCAGAATTGTTTTCCAAAGAGGGCGCAACAGTCATTGCAGCCGATATTAACGAAGAAAACTTAGCAAAAATTTCTGAATTAACAAACGTAGAAGGAATGAAATTAGACGTTTCTTCCGATGAAAACTGGGCACAAGTGACAAAAGCTGTCGTTGAAAAATACGGTCGTATTGATATTTTAATTAATAATGCAGGTATTGCAGGTAAAAAAATGCCAGACGATATTACAGAGCAAGACTGGGCACTGATGCACAAAATTAACTCATTTGGTCCTTTCTTAGGTATCAAGCATGTTTCGAAGTATATGATAGAAGCGGGTAAAGGCTCAATTGTTAATACTTCATCGTATACAGCTATTATTGGTTCAGGCTTTAACGAATACTCGGCTTCAAAAGGTTCATTACGCGCAATTGCCCGTGCTGCAGCTGCTGAATTCGGTCAATTCAATATCCGTATTAACACTGTTTTCCCTGGTGTCATCGAAACACCAATGACTGCTAATATTGGTCAATTTAAAGAAGCAATGGACATGTTGATTCGTGCCACACCGATGGGACGTCTAGGACAAGCAGAAGAAGTAGCCAAAGCCATTTTATTCTTAGCATCTGATGAAGCTTCCTACATTACAGGCGGAGAGCTTGTCATTGATGGCGGCTACTCAGCCCGTTAATTAGCTAAAATAGATATTCATAAAAGTGGAAATGCATGTAATCACTGCATTTTCACTTTTTTGCATTTTTTGATAGAGTAAAGATAAAGTAAAACTCTATCAGTGGTTTTTTTGCATCCCCACTGAACGTTAGTTGAACCAATCGGAGTTGATAGACCACCTCGTGTGCTTACTTGTGGTGTGCGTCTTACTGACCGTTAGTTACGTTCATTGCTTGAATTTTTAACGACCATTAATCGAACTAAGGTATTAAAATGAAACGCTATAATCGTGTAAATAATAAAAGGATTTTGATATTTTTCGTGTTTTTTTCATGAAAGTTTGCTAAGTTATTGCACAATCATTTCAACAGGGGTAAAGTTTAGGGAGGGCGAATATTCAATTACACCTCGGCATAATTGTCGCTGACGCTTTGTTGTTACTTCGCAAGCATGCAACTACACATGGCGTCGAGATTTTGAATTGTGGAAGTACAATGACTGTTTCAAAATCCGTGACATTCGCTGGGGGCATGAACTATATTCAGGTGGCGCTTATGCATTGACTGAATAAAAGCTAAACTAGTATTCATCTCAGCATCTATAGAGATAGGAGATTTCTACTGAATAAAGTAAAAGGAGAATGGTATGCCAAAGGCTATAGGTATTGATGCAGGCGGCACATTGACGAAAGTTGCTTATTTAGACGAACATAATGAACTTATTCTATCAACTTTCCCGTCTAATGATTTGCAGGCTGTAAAGGATTGGATTATAAATAATCCAGATATTGAGGATATTGGCGTTACGGGGGGACGTACGGAACAATTACTTGATGTCATTAAAACAATGAAATCGATTCATTATATAGTAGAATTTGAAGCTACATTGAAAGGTGTCCGTTTTTTGTTAAATAAAGAAGGGTATCTCTTTGAACGTAGTATGATTACCAACATTGGTACGGGAACTTCCATTCATTATATGGAAGGAAATACGCATATTCGTGTTGGAGGAACAGGTGTTGGCGGTGGCACATTAATTGGATTGTCAGCGCTTACAACGGGCATTACTGATTACAACGAAATACGTGAAATGGCCGTTAAAGGAAAGCGGGAAGATGTTGATTTACTGGTAAAAGATATTTATCAAGGAATGGACACACCCATTGATGGACATTTAACGGCAAGTAACTTTGGCAAGGTTGGTATTACAGAAGCCATTAAACAGCCAGCAGAGGATATCCTTGCAACTGTTCAAGGGCTTGTGGGGGAAGTAATTACAACGCTTAGCATTCAATATGCCGAGGAAAAAAATGCCCAACATATTGTCTATATCGGCTCAACGCTTAGCAATAATGATCATCTCGCCAATGTAATCGCCAATTACACGCGTACGAAAAAGCATACACCGGTTTTTATCAATGATCACGGCTTTTCAGGTGCAGTTGGTGCACTGCTTAATATTACAGAATATACTACTGTCTAATCGACTGGTAGGAATGGAGGTGTCTCAAAAGACTTTTGAGGCACCTCCATTTTTCTATCGTCAGAAGAAATATTCCTGAAGCATAAAACCTTCTATCCTGAGCACATTAGAATCGAGGAGGTGAACAGCTAATGGGAAATAAAAACAACAAAAAGACAATGAATGTCAGAACGCATAATCCTTTTGATACCTACAAAAGCAAAGACCTTGACGACAGTAATAGTAATAACAATAACCCGAATGACAACCTAAACGAAGAATTCTCTGCAGAATTTGATGCGAAAGCAAAGAACAAAAACAATAAAACGAACCATGATAAAAATCAGCAGTCCAATAAAAGAAAATAGTCAATCTTAGCTGGAGGTGGAATGGCAATGGCGAAGAAAGGTAAAACAAGTTTTAAAAAGAAAAAGCAAGAACATAAAAAAAAGAACAAGAATGATCGTGAAGAATATTCAGCTGAGTTTAATGCAGTGATTCATAATAACGTGCAACAACCGAAACAAAGCAATAAATAAAACAACTACAAAATAAATGCCCCTAAAGAAGGCTATAAATACTTATAGTGCATTTATTTTTTACTGTTACAGCAAATCTATGCCAACTGATAAAGATTTGTTTCCACTTAATATTGGTGGCTAAACAGAGCCGATGCCATTTTCTTCACGTTCCAAGGAATAAATGATATTCAGTAAATTGCGCAATCTATAGTAAAAGGAGGCGTTCAATGATGCGAAATTTATTTATTGCACTTGGAATTTTTATGATGGTTAATGCTGCGCCTCTTCATATGCCAACGATTACTCATGCGCAACAACAAACGCCTAGCTACGCGAAATGGGGAAGGCTTGCTATCATAGAGACACACGCCAAATATCCCCGTGCGAAAATTGTTGACTATCTGCATGAAGGAAGCGAAACTTCTGCACAGTCAACGATAGAAAAATTTAAGCTATGGCTAAAAGATGGTAACAAGGAATTCGGCGTTTATGTAAGAATTAAGTATACGACTGCAACGGAAAAAGTGGAGAATATTGAGTTTCAAGAAACCGCTAGATAAACATTTGTACTCAACGATAAAAGAGGGTGCCTACATTGTTCAGGCATCCTCTTTACTGTAGTTAACCTTGTAATTTTTGAATGAACTCACGCATGACACCAGGTAAATCAGGCCATGCATGACCACTTACGAGATTGCCGTCTGTATGCAAGTTCGCATCAATATAAGTAGCACCTGCTACTTGGACTTCAGGCTTGCAGGCAATATAGGCTGTTAGCTCGCGCCCTTTAAGTACCTCGGGAATGGTCGCGAAAATTTGAGCTGCATGACAGACTGCGGCAATCGGTTTATTGGCTTCAAAGAAATGGCTGACAATCGCAGGGACATGCTCGTTTAAACGAATGTATTCCGGTGCTCGGCCACCCGGAATGATTAACCCATCAAATGTCGATGGATCAATATCTGCAAAGGCAGAATGGGCCTCTAAGCCATACGCAGGACGCTCGATGTATGTATCGAAGCCTTCAACAAAATCATGCAGTACCGTTTGCAATTTCTTCGCAGAAGGTGCTGCAATCGTCACGTTATAGCCAGCCTCTAAGCAGCGATAATATGGATAATAAATTTCCAACGCCTCTACAGCGTCACCTGCAATAATTAAAATATTTTTCCCCATAACTCCATCTCCTTTTCTTTGTGAATCTAGTAGCTTTATTCGACACTTTAGGAAGATTCCCTGCTGAATTGGCTAATTTTACAGGAAATTTAAGGTGACATTTAGTTAGCAGATTTAGTAATAGATAGCACTGAAAGAACCGAGAGATCGCTGATAGAACATGAATAATCGCCGGTATAACCGTCAGAATCGCTAGTAGACCATGAAATATCGCTGATAGAACCGTCAAAATCGCCGCTAAAACCACGAAAATCGCCGGTAGCGCAGTCGATGAATGTCCAAGCAACTTTCTTTACAATGAAAAAAATGAAGCGTATAGTATTTATTTAGCTAGGTAAATAAATGAGGCGGTGATAATATGAATCCAATATTCCATGCTTTATTCCAAAAAAGTCGTTATTTAACGAATTGTTTAAATGAAGTATTGAAACAGCATAATCTGTATAGTTCGCAATGGACAATTTTATATTGCTTACAGAAGCACGGAGCCATGACATTAACACAAATTTGGAAATATTTAAATGTTGAGGCACCAAGCGTGACAAGAGGGATTTCTCGACTTGAAGATTTGGGTTGGGTGGAGCGAATTGATGGGGAAGATAAGCGTGAAAAAATTGTGACCTTATCTGCGATGGCAGAGGAGCGCTTACCTGCGATTACTGCAACAATTTTAGCATTTGAGGCAGAAATGGTTGGTTCACTGACTGTGGAAGAGCAGCAGCAATTTATGAACCTATTGCAAAAAATGAAAGGTTGATTGGCATGCAACAAGGGGAAAGTACTCAAATATGGACGAAGCGGTTCATTAGTTTGTTTTTGACGAATATATCCGTGTTTTTTGTTTTCTATGGTTTGGTCACGACATTGCCGCTCTATGCGATTGGCGAGCTTCACCAAACAGACAAGGAGGCGGGACTATTATTATCGGGTTTCTTATTATCGGCAATTATTGTCCGTCCCTTTTCCGGTAAATTATTAGATGTCTTTGGGAAGAAAAAACCATTAGTCATCTCTATTGCGGGCTATTTTTTATGTACGGTTTTATATTTATTCATTCATCCATTTGGGCTGTTATTGGGCTTGCGATTTATTCAAGGGATATTTTTTAGTGTTATTACAACCGCGGCAGGTTCATTAGCAGCGGATATTGTGCCTGTGAGCCGCAAGGGAGCAGGACTGGGTTATTTCACAATGTCTACAAATTTAGCCGTCGTTATTGGCCCATTCATTGGCTTACTATTAATTCAATATAGTAGTTTTAATGTGTTATTTATTGTCATGAGTATATGCGTTTTAGCAGGTGGTCTATTAGCAGTCACGATTAATACGGATGATTTACCGCAACCTGCATATCAAGGGAAATTGACATTTAAGTTTAACGATTTATTTGAACGTAAGGCTTTACCGGTTGCTGCCATTGCAAGCTTAATAGCTTTTTCTTACGCGAGTGTGTTATCGTTCTTATCGATTTACGCACAGCAAAAGGATTTAATGGCTGTTGCGAGTCTTTTCTATGCAGTATTTGCGGCAGCAATGCTCATTACACGTCCATATACAGGGAAGCTCTATGATATGAAAGGGCCACAATTTGTTATCATTCCGGGCATACTATCGTTTGCTATCGGGCTTGTTATGCTGGCGTTTGTATCAGGACCAGTATTATTTTTGTGCGCAGCTATCTTTGTTGGTTTTGGCTACGGGGCAGTGACAACGAGCTTACAGGCTTTAGCTGTACAATCAACGGCCCATACACGCAGTGGTTATGCAACCGCAACATACTTTACAATGTTTGACCTCGGTATTGCACTAGGTTCTTATATTTTAGGAATGGTGGCCGTACAAGCGGGCTATGCTGCCGTTTATTTAACTGGAGCAGGTTTACTGGTTGTAGTTTTTATCATTTATCTCCTGCGTTTAGCCAAAATAAAAGCAAAAAATGTAGCTCACATATAAAGACAGCACTGGCATCCGATAAAATTCCCTTATAATTCGACTTTTACTGCAACATAAGATGGGGCGATTTTTGTTTTTTTGCTTAGCGCAGCGGTTCCATCGAGAAAGGAAGTTAAGCAACCCAAAAATTTTTTAATATCATTTCCATACTTAACGGGGATTTTTTTCCGTTGAGTTTTTTCTTGATGTGCAGATTAATCATTTCAAAGTATAAACTGCCCACGAGATTATCGCTCAAGTCATCACCATGACATCACCTCGCAGCGAGTTATCAGGAGTTAGCATTAAAGCGACAAACATACAGTAGCTCTGAACCACTCAACCCGCCGAAAGTTCAGCCGTAGTGGATGGTAGATTTATAGTGAAAAAAGACAGAAAACAAACTCGATTTCTTCCGAGTTATTTTCTGTCTGACAGTTTACTATAAACGACCGTACCCCACAAAATACTGCTTCCAATAGGTGCTATTGATGTTAGCGATGGTAACGCCACTATTGCTGGCATTAATCATTTGATTATTGCCAATATAAATGCCTGCATGTGAAATACCTGGCTTATATGTATTAGCGAAAAATACTAAATCACCTACTTTTGGTGTACTTACTTTTTTTGCTGAATTGTAAAAACCTGCTGCTGTTTTACGAGGAGTCGAAATACCTGCGTTATTATAAACGTAAGTGATATAGCCTGAGCAATCAAAACCTGTGCTCGGTTTCGTTCCACCAAATGCGTATTTTACACCTAGTTGTTGTTTCGCAATTTGTACTAGGTTAGTTGGTGTATTAGGTGTAGAAGGTAGCGTAGTATTGAGGTTTAACTTTTGTCCAACAAAAATGTTTGAAGAAGATAAGTTATTCCAGCTCATTAATGTTTGATAAGAAACTCCGTGTTGATTGGCAATTTTCCATAAAGAATCACCAGATTTTACTGTATAAGTTGCAGCTGACGCTGTCTCAAAAGTTGAAAAAAGTACAGATGAACTTAATGCTAATGCAGCTATTTTCATGCCCCATTTAAACTTTTTAATCTTTGTCAAAATATGTATCCTCCTATAACTTTAAAGCTTATAATTTGGTATATAAATGATATTAACATTGTAATATTACAGTTACATGTCAACAAAATAACATTAAGGATACATTTCAAATGTAGTGAAATAATAATAGGTGGGGTATTATGCTGAGGCTTCATCCGTTTTTTTTAAGGCTGTGTTTGGAATGGATGGAAGGGGGAACGTGAAATTAGCCCAGCCATCGTATTAATAGTGGGCGATGTTTGCTAAGTAATATGTATTGTCTAACCTAAAACGAATACGAGGCTGTTCTATAGTAAAGACAATATATAGGCTATTTTTTTGATATAAAAGTAAAAATCCGCGTAGACTCCTGCAACTCATGCCTTGCCCCTGCAGAAAGCGAAGCGGATTTTTACCATATAGGAAGACGGGCGTTGTTGTTTGACAGCCCTGTCTTGTTATTTTAAGTTCTTTTGTAAGAAAGCTTTTGTCCGATCGTTTTGCGGATTCGTAAAGAATTCTTCAGGATGATTTGCTTCGATAATGTCGCCACCATCCATAAATACCACCTTGTTTGCTACTTCGCGCGCAAAGCCCATTTCATGCGTTACGACGATCATTGTCATATGTTCCTCGGCTAAATCCTTCATGACTTTCAATACTTCACCTGTCAACTCTGGATCGAGCGCTGAGGTCGGTTCATCGAATAATAAAATCTGAGGATTCATCATCAATGCACGTGCAATGGCTACACGTTGCTTTTGTCCGCCAGAAAGTTTAGCAGGATAGGCTTTCGCTTTCTCGGCTAGTCCAATTTTTTGTAGTAAATCCTGACAGCGTCGTGCAATGGCATCCGAAGACTCTGTTTTCAGCAAACCCGGTGCAATCTCAAGGTTTTGCTGCACAGTTAAATGAGGAAATAAGTTAAAGTGTTGAAATACCATGCCCATTTTGGCAGTAATTTTTTTTATGTCCTGCGGTTTTGCATAGTTTCCATCTTGAACTAAATAATCGCCGTCCACACGAATGCTTCCACCATTAATCTCTTCTAAATGAACTAAGCTTCGAAGCATTGTGCTTTTACCAGAGCCAGATGGACCAATAACTGCAACGACATCATTTTTCTCAATGTCAAATGTAATTTGTTTTAGTACTTCCAGCTCACCGAATGATTTCTTCAAATTCGATATTTCAATAAGTGCCATACATGTCACCTCTATTCAAATTTAAAACGTTTTTCAAGCCACTTAAATAATACAGTTAACACTAGCGTCATGACTAAGTAAATAGCGCCAGCAATAAAGTACGGTACAATTGTGAAGTCACGATTTACTGCTGTTTGTGCAAAGTGAAGTAGCTCTGGTACAGCCACAGCGTATAGCAGTGCTGTGTCTTTAATTAATGTAACCGACTCATTGGATAAGGCCGGTAACGCTACACGAAACATTTGTGGCAAAATAATACGTGTCGTTGTTTGCCATTTAGACAATCCTAATACTTGTGCTGCCTCGTACTGACCTTTATCAATAGCAAGTAAGCCACCTCTGAAAATTTCCGCAAAGTACGCTGCGTAATTTAATATAAAGCCAAGACAAGCAGCGGCAAAGCGGTCAATTACTAAATACTCGCCTATTACGGGTATCATCGGCAAACCAAAACATATTAATAAAAGCTGTAGTAGAAGTGGCGTACCACGCATCACATAAATATACGTATGTGCAAGCCAAGATAGCGGTTTAATCCGACTTTTTACAGCTAATGTCAGCAAGAAGCCGAATGGAATCGATACGAGAATCGCAATAATGAACAGCAATACCGTCATTTTTGCTCCTTCAAGCATCGGCAAAATCATTGTTTGCCAGTAGTCCGCCATAAATATTTTCCCTCCAAAAAGATAAGAGTTTCACAAGGAAACTCTTAGCCATAAATATCATTCAATTATCCCGTAATTACGGTTGCTAAGACGCCCACTTGAAAATGAAGGTCAAGCACCCATAAGTACCTGATTGGTTCAACTAATAATCGAGGGGCGATAAAAAGAATCCCCACCCAATTATACGTTTCACTTTATTTTAAAACCTTATCTTCACCAAACCATTTTGTAGAGATTTCAGCAGCTGTGCCATCTTCATTCATTTTATCTAATGCGGCTTGCAGCTTTTCTAACAATGCTTCATTTCCTGGTTTTACACCAATACCATATTGTTCTGGTGCAAGAGATTCTTCTAATAATTTGAATGTATCAGGTTCTTGCGTCATGTAATATTCTGCGACAACCGCATCAATGATGACTGCATCTACTCGACCTGTTTTTAAATCTGTTAAAGCTAAAACGTTATCTGCAAATTCTGTAATTTTTTTAATTTCTTTGTGAATTGGATTGCTGTTTAAGGCATCCGCTGCAGAAGAAAGGGCTTGAATACCAACCTCTGTACCTGCTAAATCACTAAGTTCTTTAATCGATGAATCTTTTTTTGTTAACACTACTTGCGAGTTTTCTAGATATGGCTTTGTAAATAATACTTTTTCTTTACGCTCATCTGTAATTGTATAGCCATTCCAAATTAAGTCGATACGACCACTCATTAATTCTGATTCTTTTGTTTTCCAATCAATTGGTTGGAATTGTGCTTCCATCCCCATATGTTCAGCTGCTGCACGTGCTAAGTCGATATCGAAACCAACAATTTCATTTTTATCATCACGGAAGCCCATTGGAGCGAATTTATCATCGATACCAATAATAATTTTTTCTTTTTCTGCGTCACTAGAACCACCTGTTGATTTTTCATCTGAAGTGCCACATGCGGCCAAAGTTAGCACGGCAGTAAGCATGATAAGTAATGTGAAAATACGCTTCATTGTCAAATTTCCCCTCGCATATTAAATGTAATACTAGCAAATAATAGTTTTGCGCTTTCTCTTACTAAATTACTAATGTGTTAAAGGATATCACCGTAGTATAAAGTTGTCAATATCCATGGGGTATAATTCGAAATTTAACTATATATTTGAACTATTTCGCGCCATTGTTGTTGGGAGACTATCAAAGCTCACGATGTAAAGAGTGCCAGAAATTCGTAGCTGTTGCCGCTAGAATCTTAAAATTTTTTAGTTCTCTTATTATTGACAGATGTCAGTGAAAGGATGAGTGAGGCTGAAAAACGGAGCATTGAAAAAAGCGCTTGATCATGTTGTCAGCGCTTTAGTTCTTTTCGTGTTGAATGGCCGCACGTGCGAGCGCATCAGCCGCTTTATTTTGTGAATCAGGTACCCACTTGATGAAAAATAAATCGAAGCTACCAGCAAGTGATAAAGCCTGTTCAAGATAAGGTTTAAATTCTTCATTTTTTACATATTCTTTTTCCATAGAGGCAACAACAATTTTAGAATCGGAGCGTACGGAGACAAGGGTTGTACCAAGCTTTTGTGCTTCTTTTAGGCCACGAACTAAGGCGGTAAATTCAGCAATATGATTATTCGTATGACCAATATACTCACTTATTTGGACATGATGACCCTCGCCTTTAATGAAAATGCCAATACCGCTTGGCCCAGGATTACCTGCACTAGCTGCATCTATATAGACTTCTAACATATAAATCCCTACTTTTCGATTAGATTCAATGATAATTGTACAGCAAAGGAGCTGTTAAACAACCTTCAATACCATCATAACAATTTCTGTTAATTAAGGGTGAACAAAATAGTTGCTTGTACAAAATGTTCACTTCATAATAGTAAGAAGTGAAATTTGGACGTGAAAGGGGTGAACGTTCTTGATGGATAAAGTGACGGTTATGAAAGATATTGATGAACTGCATGATATGTATTGTGCTGATTGCTTAGTCATTAAGCAACTGCGTAGAGAACGTGGTAAAACGGGAGCTCATCGCTTCTGTATTGAAGCTTGTACGGTAGGGGAGCGACTGCAATTTTTGGGGGAAGAACTATTAAAAGTATATAGTAAATAGAGTGATTACCTGACGTCGAAAAACCACCACCCGATTAAAATTACTTTTTTGCATAAAAATAATCATATTTGAGCTTTCGCGTGCATAAATAATAGTATGTTCGGAAATAATAATATTGGTTGGTTACCATAGAAAAAGTTACTTTGTTATCTGCTATGCAGATGGCAATAGTAGCTTTTTTTATTGTATGCATAGTGAAGTGCAACATCCACAAGGTTGTTTCAATGATGGTCGTTGATAGGGATACCATAATAAAGCCGCACGTTCAAGGTCGGAACCTGAACGTGCGGCGCGCAAATAAATCTATTTTATTTAGTCGCTACGTAATTACTTAGGTCTTGATAGTACTTTGTCAAAGAAGTTGCTGAAATATCAAATGTTGCAGCAATTTCTTTCACCGTCATTGATAACGATTCGAAAAGCTCTTTTTCTTGACCATAACGAATCGCCCCCGCAGCGATAGCCGCTTCTTTACGTGCAGAAGGTTGTCCTTCAATTAAATAATCTTCTAATAGCTCTAACATCGGTTCTGTATCGCGTTCATTTTTCTCAAGGAAATCTTTAACTTGTGCAAGGACACCGTTTTCAAAGCTAGTAAATTCTTCGCCTTTGTAGCCGTTAGACACAAGCAGCTCCCAGAATGATAAATGATCCTCTTTTAAGAAAGCCTCCACTTTTTTCCCAGAAGCCTCGAAATTTTTCTTCAATTGTACAAATACCTTTTCATGGTCTAGAGGGAAGAAAATAAGTGTTGAAACAGCTAAGTAATGTGTTTCTTTTTTCGTGCCATCGGGTAGGATGAATGCAAATACATGCATGCCCTCAGGAATTGGCTTGTCGTTTTCGCGACGGATAAAGATTTCTTGCTCTGACAACACATGTGAAGCTTTAAAATAATTCTCCTCTACAACTGACACGGTACCAATAAATAGTGTAGGTTGTGACCAACCTTCTAATACTTTTAAAGTAGAAGGTCGAACCGTCTTTTTCTTCGTTTTCTTTAAATAACTTTTCCAGATAGATGGCTCTTGATGGAAGAAGAAGTCGTCCAACGCGATAGCCTCAATAAGCTCACGCTGTAGTACGCTCTCTAATTTAGGCTGCCATGTGCCCACGTGCTCGATATAGGCACGGACATCTTTGCGTTCTGGGT
Organism: Lysinibacillus sphaericus OT4b.31; assembly: GCF_000392615.1. Classification (GTDB taxonomy): domain Bacteria; phylum Bacillota; class Bacilli; order Bacillales_A; family Planococcaceae; genus Lysinibacillus; species Lysinibacillus sphaericus_B. The sequence continues at coordinate 2,193,332 of NZ_KB933398.1, forward strand.
ACTCTAAATAGAATGTTTGTAGTACACGCTCTAATTCTTCAATTGCTACAGTTTCTACTGTTACTTGCTGTTTACCTTCACAGCATTTTTTATATTTTTTGCCGCTACCGCATGGGCATGGATCATTACGTTTTACCATAATTAGAAACACTTCCTTTGAAAATTGTTAGTCGAATTTTGCTAAATAAATTGCGTACACTTAATAATAACGGTACTTTTGTACGAATGAAAATAATTATCTATTTTGAAATATCGAAAAAGTGTAGAGGGACGCCCTGATTCTAGTATATGTACGTATATTCTCGCTTAGAACTAAAAAAAGAAAACCATCTACGCATTAACGCTAATTGATTCAACGGGCAGAGTGACGGATAGAACAGGTAGAGTGACGGAAAGAACAGGTAGAGTGACGGAAAGAACAGGTAGAGTGACGGAAAGAACAGGTAAAGTGACGGATAGAAATAAAAAAGCAGCCTACAACAGTAGGCTGCATGTCACGCTGGAGAAGATACCATCCCCACGGTTAGAAGTTTCACTAAAAGCCCGATTGTTTAACTAACAATCATTGGGGACGAAGAAAACCTCCACCGATTAAAGTTTCACTTGAAGCTTCAATTTCCTTTGTTAGTCGTTCAAGTTCATCGATCAGATGCCCGATATAGGCAATCGTTTCTCGAAGCGGTTGATCTGTTGTCACATCAACACCTGCCATTTGCGCTAGCTCTACAGGTGATTTTGTACCACCAGCTTGGAGAACCTGTAACCACTCATCGACAGCGGGGCTGCCTTCTTTTAAAATACGCTGCGATACTTGTGTTGAAATTGTTAAACCTGCGCTATAAGTATATGGGTATAAGCCCATGTAGTAGTGAGGCTGACGCATCCAAGTTAGCTCTGCACCTTCAGAAATGTCTACTGTATCGCCCCAGAAATCTTCAAGGACCGTGCGTTTTAATTTATTTAAAACAGTCGCATTGACAGATTCGCCAGCGTCCACTAATTCATAGACCTTGCGCTGATAAGCAGCTTCTAGTAAATGTGTTACGAAGTTATGATAATACGTTTTTGATACGATATTTGAAATGACCCAACGTTTGAAACGAAGGTCATCATTATGTGTTAATAAATAATTTGCCAATAGCATTTCATTCATTGTGGATGGCGCCTCGATAAAGTAAAGAGAAGGGCGACTATTGAAATACGATTGATGTCCATGTGCATTCACAAAATGTCCTGCATGGCCAAGCTCATGTGTGAGGGTAAACACCTCATTCATGCGCGCATTCCATGATATGAGAATGTATGGATGACTGCCGTATGGACTGGAGCAGAACGCGCCAGTTGATTTGCCTTTGTTTGGCGCAAAGTCAATCCAACGCTCGTTAAATGCTCGTTCAAGCATATTTTGATAATCCTCACCCATGACTGCCAGGGATTTTTCGACATAATCTTTCGCCTCAGCCATTGTTAACTTTGGATCATAGCTTGCATCGAGCGCGATTTTTAAATCAGCAAATGTCATTTTTTCTAAATCATTTGCTTGCTGAATCAGCTTCGCATAACGACGCATATGCGGTGCAAGCTCTTGTGTGATAAGGTCAATTTGGCGATTATAGAGTGAACGATCTACTTCTTGATCAAATAATAGATAGTCAATCACAGAGTCAAAACCTCGTAAATTAGCTATTGTTTTTTCTTGTTGAATATGTGTGTTATATACTTGCGCTGTTGTATGCTGATAATCACGTAGCTTGCTAGAAAATGCATCAAATGCTGCCCGACGCACATTTGTATTTACTTCAAGCTCCCAATCATTTTCAAATAATACAAAGCTGAGAGGGTGTTTTGTTCCATTTACCTCGAAATCACCGAAATTCATATCGACAAGCTTTGTTGTGTTATAGATTTCATAGGGAGCATCAAAAGTGGAGCTAAGTGCCGCAAGTGCCTTTTCCACTTCAGGGTGCAATTGGTGAGGCTTCTTTTTTAATAATTCTTTTAAATAATGCTTATAAAGTGGGCTCAACGCAGCAGCTTCCTCTAAAATGGTTTCATCTAATGCTAATAATTCACTACGCACAAATGATAGCGCACTACTAATTTTTCCGACAGCTGTACTGAATTTCGCAGCACGCATTTGCGCCGCATCATCCGTGCGATCAGCCTGAATGTTTAAACTAGCGTAAGCGCCAATCGGGACGAATTTTACTTGCAATGTTTCAAAAGCTGTTAGAACATCAATCACTTTTTGTGCATCTGTAATGGTGCCTTGATACGTACGTTCAAAATTTACCGCTTCCTCCACTAATTGCGCTAAAGTAGGTTCAAAATCTGTGTCATTCTCAAGTAAATCTTGTAAATTCCAAGTTTCTTCTAGTGGAACATCTTTGCGTAATGGTAAAACCTCCATGTGTGAACACCCCTTTATTGTAAGTGATTTCATTATAACGAAACTATTTCGGAAAGTGAAATAATTAGAGCGAATAGTTTTAATATTTTGCTAGTTGATGAACAAAACTCATTGGGGTCATGAATACATCCCTTTGAAGTCATGTGAAAAAAGAGAGCTTCGTACTATGTTCGTGTAGTAACTACCATTTTACGAGGTTCTCTTTTTGTTATGGTTTAAGCACAAAAATAATGATTTGCCAATGTACATCATTGTTTATGTTTTAAATTATGATAGTAGGGAAAAATGAGTGTATAGCCAATGCACAATGCAACGCATACTAAAGGCTAGAACTATGATAATTGGAGGAGAAAATATGACACAAAACTTAAATAAGCAATTGAATAAGCTTGTAGCAACATACTCGGTACTTTATACAAAGTTGCATAACTACCATTGGTATGTAACGGGCAACGCCTTCTTTACACTCCATGCAAAATTTGAAGAATTATATAATGAAACCACGTTAAATTTAGATGAAATTGCAGAGCGTATTTTGTCGAAAGATGGTAAGCCCGTTGCTACATTAAAGGAACATCTGGAGCTATCTTATATAGAGGAAGCCACAGGGAAGGAAACGACTGAGGAAATGGTGGAAACAACGATCTCTGATTTCCAAAAGTTAATGAAAGCATTAAATTCAACAATGGCGCTAGCAGCAGAAGATGGGGACGACCGTACAGAGGATTTACTCAATGCAATGTATCAATCGCTTGAAAAACATACATGGATGTTAAAAGCATTTCTTGGCAACTAAATCATGAACTAATAGGACAAAGTGAAATGAAATATTACAAATATTACAGTATGATGAAAAAGATGTAAAAGGCGTTTCTTATCCCACGAGCTGGGTAAAAACATAGTAAGCCATACAAAATAGGAGGAATTGAACATGATGAATGAACAAAACCCACAAATTGAGGTGGCACATACAAAAGACGAAATGCTGCACATTTTAGAAAGTATGCGATTAGCTGGATATCATACAGAAGATATTCATATTATTGCAAAGAATCAAAGGCAATTAGAGGATGTCAAATGGGATCCGGATGTTACAACGCATGCAGCAGGGAATTGGGTAGACCAGTTTAAATCATGGTTTACTGGTGAGTCTGCTGTGACAGAAGGGTTAAAACGTTTTGATTTATCAGAAGGACAAACAGCGTATTATTCGCAGCTTGTCGAACAAGGAGCCATTGTCTTATTTGCTGAACGTGATGATACAAGTGAGCCACTGATAACGGCATCTGATGATGAAGAAAATCGCTATCGTCATGACCCGCTGGATCCACACGTAACAGCGCCAGGACCATTTAATGATACAGTTGGCAATGTGGAGACATCCGAGCAACGTGAAGAACGCTTAAAAGCTGAGGAACGCATGAATGACGCCGAACAAATAAGAAGATATCTATAAAATAAAACAGTAATCGGTGGGGATTTACCTCTCACCGATTACTTAGAAACTTAGGTTAAGACCGGATTTTGCCTTCCATATTCATCTGTGGAAGGCTTTTATAATGTGAAAAGGGAAGAAGTGCGATGAAAAGATGGATTGCCCTTGTGTCTAATGCAATGGAAGGGTTAGGCTGGTTGACCGTGTGAATCGGATTTAAGGCTTTTCACTACTTTACAGGATATTCTGTAGCATTGTGAATCGAAGCTTAAACAGCCCCGTACTTTTCTGATGCAAAAGCGTGGTATGCGATGGACTAAAAAAGAAAGAAAAAATGACAAAAGACATCGAGAATGAACCTTCTTGATTACCTTTTGTCATACAATGACCTCATTGTTTTCGAAACGCTTATTAATCACTCAATACCACACAAATAGACTATTTCTTAATTTTTACAGCTCCCCCATCTTTCACAAAAACGTTGACGGTGATTTGATGAATAGAAGTATTCGTTAGGTCTTTTATTTCCTCTTTCGTCCATGTATTGGATTTGAATCGATAAGCTTTTTCTGAAAGATTGAAAACATCGGCATTAATTTCTAGTCCTTTATTAAATGTTTGTTGGATTTGAGATGATATGATGGCCTCGGTTTCTTGCGCAATTTGTTTTCTATCAAGATTTTTTGGATTTTCTGTAATGGATGCTTTAACATCTAACTCGACATCATATTTCGGCGCTTTCCCATCTACTATTTTAATTGTATGCTTTATATTATCGATAGACATCGAAACAGATTTATCTTTAATGGCCAGCTTCATGTTTTTAAATTCTTTATTAAACCAATCTAGTCCTGAAAGCTCCTCCTCTTGTAGCCACCCTGTTAATTTTTTATTTGAAAGAAAATATGCGCCACCAATGGTTAATATTTTTTTTGCGTCGTTATCTTCATCCCAATAATCATCTGTTACATCTATTGAGGGAATCATTAACGAACCAATTGGCTCATAAAATCTTTTTATGATGTTTTGTACGGTGACTGTCGGAAAAAATGTATTAAAAAACAATTGTTCTTTTGGATCATAAGTAAATGTTAAGTTTGGCGGTTTATAAAATAACCCTCGTACGTTCATTATTTCCTTAATATTACGTTCATACGCATAAATTAACGTATTGTAACGCAAATAATAGTCTCTACTAAAATAATCTAAAAAATCATCCAGTTGTCCATCTAACATGTTTTTGGAAATAAATATAGCTTGTATATGCCCATAATAGAGGGGGTTAACTGAATGCTTTTCAATATCATCGATCGCCTCTTGGATTGTGTCACCTTCTCCATGCCCAATAACAATTGGAGCAGGTTCTTTCCCGATGTCTGGTTCCGAACCAGTGATATTATTAAAACCAACTGCTTGAAAATATAAATGATATTTATTGTCAGAAAAATCAATACCTAAAGCCGTAACATAAATTTCACTTTGAATTTCTTTTATTCCTGAGCAGCCTATTAATAGCCATGATAAATGACATAAAATGATTACTTGCAGTATCACTTTATAACGAGCCATTAAATTCACTCCTTTTCTCGGTGAGCATTATACATACGGTCTTTCGACTTAAATTTGAACGGCATTTTCAAGAAACCTTTCATCATATCTGGAAAATTAACTTTATACAGTGTGGAAAGATAAGGGCGTCCAAAGCTTTCCAATGAGGAAATATATGTTAGTAAAAATAATACACAGACAAAAAAGCCATACATCCCAAAAAAAGAAGATATGATTAACGTGACAATTCTCAATAAAAACACATTTCCCAATATATTTTGATTAATTAATGTATAACTAGAAATGACAGTAAGTGCGCCTACTACTAATGTTGACGGGGAAGTAAAACCAGCTCTTATTGCAGCATCCCCAACGATTAATCCTCCTAAAACAGCGACAGTTTGACCAACCGTTTTAGGTAAGCGTACCCCTGCCTCTCTAAAAAGGTCGAAAAAGATTAGCATGATAAAAATTTCGATAGAAGAGGACACAGGTAAACCAATTTTAGATGTAGATATCGATGCTAATAATGGGAAGGGGAGTTGGTTCAGCTGATGAACAGTCAAGGCAATCCAAAACCCTGGTAAAAAGATACTGGTAAATAAAGAAAGTATTCTTAAAATGCGGGAGAAGCTTCCGTAAATGAAACTGGTTTGATCATCTTCAGGCGCCTTTAAAAGAAGTAATAAATTAACCGGCCCAATAAGACAACTTGGGCTGCCATCAACCAGTATGGCGAAACGGCCTTGATTCAGTGAATTGACGACAAAATCGGGTCTTCCGGTATAATCGATCAGTGGGAATAGTGCCGATGTTTTATCATAAAGTAATTCCTCTATATGATAGCTACTGGCAATCACATCTACATCGATCACATCTAACTTGTTTTGTACATTTTCTAAAATATCCGGTTTTATAAGATTATCTAGATAAAGAAGTAAAACCCTTGTCTTACTAGTAGTCCCAATTAAATAGCTCTTACTGCATAAATGATTACTTTTTAATCTCATTCGTAGCAATGAAAGGTTCGTATCTATATTTTCTACAAAGCCATCACGAGGTCCCCTTAGTGAAACTTCCATATTGGATTCATCAATTGCACGTTCAGGAAGTTTCGCTAATTTGATTGAATATACCGTATCTGATTGGCAGTGATAGATATAGATGAATCCAGAAAAAATGCCACTGTTTATGTCCTCAAGTTTTTGCAAATAATCATGTAACTCTTCAACCTCTAAATAGCGATTTATTATTTTTATATCATTCATATGTCCTTGTTCAGCAAGTCGTCTAACACTCGGTAATAACGTATTAAAATAAAGGTCGCTATCAATTAAACTTGGACAGTAAAAAAAAATGATTTCTTGGTTTTCATCATGAAACCAATAATGCTTATGGCTGATTCTTATATCCGTTTGCTTACTTAAAGCTTGCTGCAAACGCTCCCTATTCCTATGTTTGTTCAAATTGTTTCCCCCTTTTCAGGCTCAATAATATATAGGTAACAATAATAAAAATGAATAAAAATACGAATATTGAGGGAAGATAGACCCTATTTACAAAAAAAATAAAACTAGAGACGGACCAAGGAATTAGTAATCCTAATGTTAAGCAAAGATATAAAATGGAGAGTAAACGATTTCGATTTTTTTTCATAAATGAAGATAATATATACATAAACAAACTGACTCGAATAAATGAGATCGACAATATGTGAAATACGGATAATGAATCCAACCTCGTTAGATATTTACCGAATGACAAAACTTTCCATTGTTCGTTCACTGGGAAAGTCATTTTTTTTGCTATAAAAATCCCAAATTCAGCAATAGTAGAGGTCATTGTAATAAAGGCTAATAAAAGCAAGACAATCGATATGACGATAATCCCTTTAAATTTTAGTTTTTCTTGTGAATGCGCTATTAATACAAATAACATAAAGCCGATTTCTAAAATGCCAATACACATATATATAACACCGAATAGGGTTGAAGAAATATTACCTGTATTTATTGGGTACAGGAGCTGGTATTCATTGTTAACGGAGTTGCCTATATTAAGTAGTGCAAATAACAAAATGTAAAGTGTACCGATAATTAGTGATTGAATTGCAATAGTTTTTATTCCTTTCAAAGATCCATAGAAGCACAAGACAATAAACAACAGTACATTGATGAGATAGGGATACTCAAATGCAAAATTCTCATCAACCCAAATCATTGTAAATTTAAGTGTTATGAAAGTTGATAAAAGGATATAGACGGCATATGAAGCAATGACGATTACGTAGAGCGGTTTATTGTAATGAACCGATATAAATTGAGGTAAAGACCTTTTATTTAAGGAAGAGGCAATTCTTGAAATAACGAGGGCCAACAGAAAGAAAGGCAGTAAACTTATTAGAGCACTGATCCAAGATTCACGTTCAGCTTCCGAAAATATCGTAGGAATTAGCATAAATTGTACCAAGAAACTACCGGATAAAAATAATAGGCAATATATATGTAATGGTTGAATAGTTTTGTTCATCATCAATAAAAGCCCCCTTATTTCTGTGTCCCGCATTAACGGTCAGTAAGCCCGCCCACCTCAACTGACCGTAAAAGCCCGAATGGTTCAACTACCAGTTTCATTTTATAGTATTACCTTCTATGTAAATTTCAATCAAAGGGCTAAGGAGGTTTGTATAAATAAATGTTGTTAAAACAATGTTTTGAGAAAGCCATTTCCTTAAAGTGTGTATAAACAAGTATCTACGGGATATACGAAAAACCAGAGTGATGGCTGTCATCACTCTGGTTTTTTATTCGAGCTGTGTATGTTTTTACTGTATCGCTGCTTGAATAGGGAAGTTCGCCGGTTGTAACTCCGATTCCGTCGCTAGTCTGATACGGTTTCATATAACTTTTTCCTGGGCTTGCTTTTTAAGAAAGCGTGAAAGGTGCATATGTTCAAATTGTGCGACAAAATTACCGATTAAAATAAAGCTACCACCAATCAGTAGTTTGACTGTCAATCCCTCGCTTAAGAACATCATTGCAAACATGGCAGCAAAGATTGGCTCTAAGGAGAAAATGAGACCTGTATGTGTAGCAGAAGTGTACTGTTGTGCAACAGTTTGACCTACGAAACAGAAGGCACTACAGATGATACCGAGCCCGATAATGGCCATCCATGAAGCAGCTGTTTTTGGCAGTGTTGGCGCTTCCAATAGTAGTGTTAAAACGAGCGCATATAAACCCGCAAATCCAAGCTGGTAGATTCCGTATGAAATCGATTCTACGCTACGTGTAAACTTGCTGTTTAAAAGTAAATAAATAGAATAACCTAACGCTGCAATCGCCACTAAAATATCACCTTTTTGGAATGAAAACGAACCTTGGGCAGTTAAAACTGTGATGCCAATCATCGTACAAACAATCGCAAAACTAACAGCTCTAGATGGCAATTTTTTGTCGATAAAGCTACTGATAATAGGTACTAAGACAACTGTTAAGCTTAAAATAAATCCAGCGTTTGATACGGAAGTCGTTTGTAATCCAAATAAACTAAGTGCGAACACAAGGAGTAAGATAAAGCCTTGGATAGCTGCGTATTTTAATGTTTTGAAATCGACCTTTATTATGCGTTTATAAAAGATAATTCCTGCTGCTAAAAATGCGATGATACAGCGTAATGCCACCACATTATAAACAGCCAATGTTTCAAGTCCCATTACCATAAACGTATAAGACAATCCCCAAAACATTGTAACGATTATCATCAATAAATTTGCTTTTCCTTGATTACTCATTATGCTCACCTACAATCTGTGTACTAAAACAGTTTTATACTAAAATTTACTATATATCTTGTGTTGTGATTAGTAAAACGAATGTTTATAATGATTAATATTAAAATAATTCATGTATGTCGAGGGAAATGCAAATGAGTTTAGTTAAATATGAGATTTTAAATAAAGTAGCAGAACATGAAAGCTTTACAAAGGCAGCTGATGCACTAGGCTTAACCCAATCAGCCGTAAGCCACGCTATATCTAGCCTAGAGAAGGAATTTGGCTTTGCACTGATTCACCGAAGTCGCGCAGGTTTGACCTTAACGAGTGAGGGACAATCCATGTTGCGTGCTATGCGCCATGTACTGGACGCAGAAGAATTATTACAGCAGGAAGCAGCGCATATTCTCGGTGTTACGCGTGGGAAAGTGCGTATAGGTGTGATATCAAGTATCTCTTCCAACTGGATGCCGGAAATCGTTCGTATTATGGACAATCAATTTCCTGGTATTCAAGTGGAACTTCGTGAAGGGGATTACTATGAAATAGAACAATGGCTACTAAGCGGAGAGGTAGACGTTGGATTTTTAAACGGACAAAAATCTGAGCAATATCAATTTATCGAGCTACAACAAGACCCTCTTTTGTGTATTGTCTCCGATAAAAGTCCACTCTATGAAAGAACTGAAATTGATATTGTGGAACTTGAGGATATGCCATTTATCATGACGTCATACCGTGGTACAAATGATGTCAAGGTGATTTTGGAGCAGTATCATGTGAAGCCGAATATTCGCTTTGAATTGTCGGAAGAAGTCGGTATATTTTCGATGATTTCGCATCATTTAGGCATTAGTATTTTACCGCGATTAGTCATTAATCGTTTACCATCTTCATTAAAAGCCATTCCATTGAAGCAAGGTGGCTATCGTACCATTGGCCTTGCCATGAAGCGCCATGCTTCACCAGTGACCAAGAAATTTGCGGAAATTCTAAGCATTTGGTTAAACGAACAAAATAACAAATAGGTTATTTTGTCTTTTTACGTTAAAATAGGACATGTATATTTATCTTTATTCAATAGGCATCCAACCCGCCTACTGAATGAAGATAAAGCCTCTGGCGGAAGCCACTGCTGTTGAATGGAGACCATGTAGGGGATTAGCTGTTGTCGCGCTCATGCGACAATTTATCTGCCCTATGTGATGCGACAGGTGTCTGGCTAACTATCCGCATTGGTAAAACCGTCTTATCCTATGGTTTTACCGAAATGACCGACATCCTATTGGCCTTTGTGCAGGTCTAAGCCCAATTCAATATGCGGATAAATTGTTGATCTGTGACAACGAAGCGTCAGTGTTAGATGTATGTTGTACTGAAAGCATCGCGATAGGGACCATTACGCCGAGGCGTAATCGAATAAGAAAAGGTGAGTGTATGGGGACAATACAAGGGAAAACCGTACTCATTACAAGTGGGGGAACACTTGAGAAATGGGATCGTGTACGAGGGCATACGAATTTGTCGAAAGGAAGCATGGGGTGCTATTTGGCTGAAGCAGCACTTGCCGCTGGGGCCGATGTATTGTATATGCACGGCTATTTCGCGCAACTTCCGACAAATCACGATAAAATGCGTACAGTACAATTTGAAGGAATTGAAGATTTAGGGAATAAGGTGCGCCATGCTGTCCAAGAGCAAAAAGTGGATATCGTAATTATGGCAGCAGCTGGTTCCGATTGGGTGATTGACAAGGTGTATGATCAATCAGGTAACTTAATGGAGGAAGCGGGAAAAATGCCTTCTGATGAGCCGCCAATTATCCACTTTAAAAAAGCGCCAAAAATACTTGGGCAAATAAAGGACTGGCAACCCGATGTTACCCTTGTAGGCTTTAAACTAGAAGCAACAAATGATGTAGATTTCTTACTGGCACGTGCACGTTTACGTATGGATTCGGCACATGCACAGTTTATGGTAGCGAATAGCTCGCAGTCCTTATACGGTGGAGACGAACCACACTGGATTGTACCAGTCGAAGGACAACCAATAAAAGTGATAGGCAAAGAAGAAACTGCAAAAGCATTAATGCAATGCTTACAAAAAATTTAAATCCATATCATCGAAGTGTAGTTTTGTCGTCCGTGAAAGAATCTCTAGCAGCGCTGTCATTTTTCTAAGGTAATGCCCTCAAAAAAACCTGTGCAGATTGAAAGTGAGTCTGTACAGGTTTTTTGCGTTCATATAGATTTTTAGGGAAAATCTAAATAGTACTTGATTTACAACATAATTTACCATATTATTTACTTACCGGTAGGTAAATAAAACTTTCTGGAGGAATAATATGCGTAATCGCGAAGAAACATGTAAAAAAATTATAGAAACAGCATACGTTATGTTTTCGGAAAAAGGATTTGATAAAACGAGTTTGTCCATGATTGCGTCAGAGGTCGGCATATCTAAACCTGCAATCTACTATTACTTTAAATCCAAGGATGAATTAATCGAGTATTTATTTGATGAAATATGCAAAGAGATAGCGTTAGGCAACACTTTTGACTATAGTAATATGACAAAAACAAATCTCAAGCACAAGTTGTTGGAAATCGGCTACCAATCAATTGACGAGCAAGAGTCGGATGTGCATTTTAATAAAATTTTTAATCAATACGTGTTGTTAGCTTCACGGGATGAGAAATATATGGCGAGGCTGCTGGATATTCAAACTGGTTATTTAAAGAGCTATCACGATTTATTTAGCTATGCTGTACAAATTGAAGCGATAAGCGATACAAACCTTGAAACTAAAGCTCATATGCTGGCGATGGTTATCGATAATATTGGGAATTTCATGCTAACTGGCAGCAAATTAGATTATAAAGGCATTTGGAAAGAAGCTGTAGAAAGTGTATTGAGAGAGCAACCGCTATGACGAAGGTGCATGCTAGTCAACGTATTGAAGGACTTGATTTTGCTCGAGCCTTAGCGATGTTTGGTATGTTGGTTGTAAATTTTGGTGTCATTACGGGCGCAGAGGGGAATGGCCCTACTTGGTTGATAGGGGTTCAAAGCCTCTTCCAAGGACGTGCATCTGCCATATTTGTCATATTGGCTGGGATAGGAATCGCGTTGATGACAGCCAAGGCAAGAGCTACAGAATCCCCTTCCCTTATACAACAAAATAGAAAAACACTATGGAAAAGATCGCTTTTCCTGTTTGTGTTAGGTATGGTTTTGTATGCTGTAGGCTGGTCAGGGGATATTTTACATTATTATGGTGTATACATGCTGATTGCCTCATTTTTTATCGTGTCCTCAAACAAAACAATCTTGTTGTTAACAAGTGTGCTGTTAGTTACGGCACAAACGTTTCAAGTAATCTTTAATTATATGGCAGGGTGGAATCCACAACAGTTTTTATTGGAATATCTTGATTTTTGGACTTTAGAAGGGTTTTTGAGAAACTTGTTTTTTAACGGCTATCACCCTGTATTGCCATGGATTTGTTTCTTTTTCATAGGGCTAGTTTTAGGACGTTTCGATTTAACGAAAGATACCATAAGAAAAAAATTGCTGATTGCTGGCCTTGCTATAACGGTAGTAACAGAAGTCATGTCAAAAGTATTGATGAATGTAACAACTAAGTCCGTTCTGGATGCGGATAGCGCATGGTTTCTCTTTGAAACAGGGCCAATCCCACCGAATGTCTTTTACATTGTTTCCAATACTGCAACGGCACTTATTGTCATTGTTGTTTCCATTTATATCGCCGAAAAATTTGCTGAAAATGGACTGATACGTGCCATTATCCATACAGGTCAACTGACATTGACCCATTATGTAAGCCACGTCTTTATAGGGATTGGCATTTTAATAGTGTTAAACCGACTTGAGCATCAAACGATAGCGTTTTCCCTACTATTCTCGTGTCTTTTTTTCGTCGGCAGTATGCTATTCTCTGTACTATGGAGACGAAAATATAATAGAGGCCCCATGGAGATAATAATGAGAAAAGTAACAAAGTAGAGGAGCAAGAATTCGCTAAACAAAAATAAATAAGCTGCCTTACATAAGATAAAGGGCAGTAAGAACCTTCCAATAAACGTTTACGTCTTGTTATAAAAAGGGGTGGGATAATGGGTTTTTGGTATTTCTTACTATTATTTTTAGGGCTATTTTTAGTCATTAAAGGGCTCTTTATGAAAAAGCCATCATTGTTTGTTAACAAAATTAGTTTCGTATTAGTAGGGCTGTTCTGTATGTCATTATCATTTTTTATGTTCTCAGCAGGAAGTGCCGAAATAATGGCGAAATTGTTGAATATGAATTAAAGAGGGGGACGATTCTTACTTAATTGCCACTCGAATACACTGAGTAAATTATCTTATGAAGATCTAAAAATCAATTAATAAAAAAGGACACATATGGTGTCTTCAGATTGTAGACAAACTCAAAAAAATGAGTTTGTTTACAGTCTTTTTTCTTTTAAATATAGAAGCACTAAATGAATCCGTTGATTTCCGCAACGGCGGACGCTTTTCGCGGGCATGGCTGCAATCTCCTTGCGGGGCCTTTTCGCTCATGCTATTCCCGCAGAAGTCACCGCCTGCGCTCCAATCAACTAATGTACGTCTATAAATGATTGATGTCATAGCTAGGATGAAGAAAAATAGTAATATGAACACGATCAATTAGAAATGCTGGCAATTGACCAAATGGTGCCTGAAGATCATTTAGTACGCAAATTGGAAGCCGCTCTTGATTTTAATTTTATCTATTCATTCTATTTTAAATGTACTTATCGTAAAGGATGACGGGATCGGTCAGGTAGGTAATGAAGAGTGTGACCCTAATAATCATGAAGGATGGGCTTATATCAAAGTATTTCTATTAAATGGAAAAATGTCAATTGCAAAATGCACTCCTACTGGCTTATGTTTTATTATTTTTATTCCCATGAAAGGGGAGGAATCCTAACAATATTTTATTAATAGATGACCACGCTCTGTATATGCCTCCAAAGAAAAAATCCGTTCGCTTATTTTGATTATAAGCAAACGGATTTTTTTTACAAAATGAACCATTTTACTCAATTCCTTAGTATTCAACTAAGTTTTGTAATATTTATATTGACAATAGGTTTTCAGAATTATAGAATTATTTCCAAGAAACGTAATACTCTTATCAAGAGAGGTGGAGGGACTTGGCCCAGTGAAGCCTCGGCAACCGACTATATCGGTGCCAAATCCAGCAGAGATTTCTGAGAGATAAGGGGGTCCATCGAATCATCCTGATGCGTTGACCTCTTTTGTACAAAAAAGTATATAAAAGAAGGGGTGTATCTAATGTCTCAAACAGCAAAGACTGCTGACATGAAGTTACAAGCAATTGCCAAGGCCATTGAAAATCTACAATTTGGCGAAGTGCATATTACCATTCAAGATGGTGTCATTGTGCAAATTAATCGACTTGAAAAGCAACGATTTCCACAGAAAAATAAAGAATAATCGCAGCTGACTAGGAAACTGGAGGCCACATCATAGGCAAGGATCATTTCCTTCGCCTATATGTGGACTTTTTTATCCCGCAATAACGGTCAGTAAGACGCCCATCTTGAGTGGAAAGAAGGAATCAAGTCAACTGACCGATTTTGCCTGACCGGCACAACTAACAATCAGCAGTATGAAGAAATTGCTACGGATGGAAGTTTTACTTTAATTGGCGGCACTTAATAAGGGGCGAGTAAGTTGAAATTAAGATATGTTATGAATATAGGTGTGCTGAGTAGTATTTCTATTGTATTAATGCTATTTAATTTTCCACTACCACCGTTTCCGAACTTCCTACAGGTAGATTTTAGTGATGTGCCTGCCTTATTAGCGGCTATAATGATGGGACCCGTAGCGGGCATTTTAGTGGAGCTATTAAAAAATATGCTGGATTGGCTATTGTCTGGAAGCATCACAGGTGTACCGGTGGGGCATATAGCCAACTTCGCAACAGGTGTGTTATTTATTATCCCTGTTTATTTTTTCTATACAAAAATACAGCGTGTGAAGGGACTTATTATTGGTTTGCTAGCGGGGACTGTTACGATGGCAGTTGGTATGAGCTTACTGAATTATGTACTTTTCTTACCGATGTACACATTGTTTTTAGGGATGGAACCTGTGAAGGGTGCCTCCTTAAAGGATATGATTGTTTTAGGGATTTTACCATTCAATCTTGTTAAAGGTGTCATGGTGATGAGTGTGACATTGTTAGTATTCCGGAATATTCGTGCTTGGCTGAACCAACAACGCTTGAAATATAATCGTGCTTCATAAACAAGAGAAATATAATTGAAAATGGGTCGCCCTCGCCACATGGCAGCCCTTATTTTATTTGATTCCGCAATAACGATCAGTGCAAAGATGAGACCGAGTTAACTCGTAAAAACCCGATTAGTTCAACTACCAATCAGTGGGAAAGAAGCAACATCCCACTGAATGAAGTTTCACTTTATATCGACAAGGTTAGTTTCTGTTAGAGCTTCGAATAGCTTTTGAGAATCTTCGGTGTTCAAATGCACGTATTGCTGTTCTCCTTGCACGACTTCAATTGTATCTTTACTCGGACTGATCCAAACAGAGTATGGAATGGCCTTGGCATGAATATCTGGATTGACAAACTGAAAAATGAATTGGTAATCAGCCTCTCTGGCCATATCTACTTTCATCTGTTTCCATTCAGCATTATGAAGTATTTTTTTAGCAATCTTCACTTTTTTTGCATTGGTGATTTCCTTAAAGTCTTCATATGTACAAGTATCATTCATTTTTTGAACCTCGATTCTTTGCCGCTCCATACCGGTGCAACTTGCAGCAATGAATACGAACAATACAAGAACAAGTACTTTTTTAAAATAGAACATCGTTTTCTCATTCCTCTCACTATATGATATCGATTGAAGGAAGTGGTTGATGGAAATGGAAGGGGGGAAGGTGATAGGGAACAATTTTTTAAGCCGATTTAATGCTTTATCAATAGGAGTATTCTATATTGTTTATAGTTTTTTTGGTTGCCAATTCTAACTAAGTGAAGCCTTTTTTTATTTTAGTAGAGAAGAAAATTCGGTATGCCTGTTTTTTTAGCAATTTTTCCTTAGGGTTAAGCTCTGTAAAATCCTCCTAAGAGTGTTCTCTGCTAGATGAATGAAAGTGGGTTATCCATCAAAAAAAGGAGTTACTTCAAGTTGTGAATTTGAGGTGACTCCTTATCTGTATTGAATTACGTAAGTTTTCTGCACGAATGCAAACCATCTGCGTAAAATGAGTAGAAGAATCACTTGTTTTTTTAGCATATGCCTATCGGGAACTGAGTCTACTCGTAAAAACTTGTAGGGATTTGCCCTAAATGCCGGCGATGGTAGAGCAGTGGTTCTTTCTGCGTATTATCAATTGCCAAGACTTGCCCAATGAAAATCGTATGGTCGCCTGCATCGATTTGTTTATATGTTTCGCATTGTAATGTGGATAATGTATCATGTAAAACTGGTAGACCATGTACAGAGGTGGACCAAGTTGTTTGAGCAAAACGGTCAGGAATTCTACTAGCAAATAATGTACATAAACGTGCTTGATCGCTCGCTAAAATATTGACTGCAAATTTTTTTGCTGCTAAAAAATGAGCATGAAGTTGCGACTTTTTATCGAGTGACCATAAGATGAGAAGCGGATCAATTGAAACAGATGCAAAAGAATTTACGGTTAAGCCAATAGGTTCGTTTGTGTCATTAAATGCTGTAACAACTGTGACGCCTGTTGGGTAATTGCCTAGAGCTTGTTTAAATGCTGTTACTTTATCAGTCATGAAAATCACCTCTTGTTATGTTATTTTGTCCCGCATAAATCAACTGACCATAAAAGCCCGATTGGTTCAACTATCAATCAATGGGGGAAGAAATCAACCCCCATTGATCGAAGTTTCACTATATCCCGCATAAACGGTCAGTAAGACGCCCACCTTAAGTGGAAAGAAGAGCTCGAGTACACGAAGTGGTCGATCAACTGACCATAAAAGCCCGATTGGTTCAACTACCAATCAATGAGTTGCCGTTAAATTCGGAAAAATTTATTGGAAACTGTTAATCATCTCGTAATCTTCGAATAATAAGACGGTTGCATAGCCTTCCGCAAAACTATGAAAGCGAGAAGTTAGATTTGATACGCTCGGCTGTAGTATGTTGTAGCGCCTTTTTTACAGCGAACTGCCAACCTATAGCATGTTGTTATTTAATCATACGATAATCCGTCCTGTTTGTGAATTAAATGCCGAAGCAGCATTTTTCGCGGCTAATGCTATTCCTTTTGTAAAATGAGGAGAAGCTTTTGATAAGCCGAAAATGCAACGTCATATGGGTGTCATAATAGACAAAGATTTCTTAACTATTAGAAAATTCTTACTATTATTTTAAACCAACAAAACTAACAGGTAAAGTATATAATAAAAGAATGAAAGGGGGAACAATCATGACTTTATATTTCGACCATTTAGTTCATCAAGTCCAATCACCAGAAAATATAAAGGATTTCTTAAATAAGCGGAATATCCATACAGTGAATGGTGGACAACACACGATGTGGGGAACGTATAATACGTTAAGTTATTTTGGCTTAACGTATATTGAGCAAATTGCTGTCTATGATCGCGCGCTATTTGAGGAAGCGGCGAAATTACCTTATACATTACATCATACGTTTAAAGAAAACAAGGAGCGTTACGGGTTTTCGCGTATGGCTTTACGTACTACAAATATTGACGAAGAGGCAGCTCGTTTACGTGCACTGGGGCTAGAAGTTTACGGACCAGATGCTTGTAGTCGCACACGGCCAGATGGCTCAGTTGTGAAATGGAAGCTATTACACTTTGGTCAGCCAGAGCAAGCCATCGATTTTCCATTTTTAATTGAATGGACAGATGATGATCAAGAGCGTTTTGCACAATTAGAGGCCAGTGGAGCAATCAAAACGACACAATCTATTACGATGGAGTCCGTGCAATTTTATGTACAAGATGCGGAAGCTACGGTACAACGATGGCGAGAAGTATTACAATTGCCCGATCCTGACAGACAACCACAATGTATTTCCTTACAATTACCGAATATGCGCTTGGATTTTTATGAAGAAGCAGTGGCAACCAACATGATGCTTGGCCGCAAAAGTGAAGGTCCTTTTGGTGTAACCTTACAAGATACAGACCGCACAAAAGAAACATTAATCTTCCCAGCCGCATTTTATTGGATCAATCCATAAAGAACAGGCTGAAAAGAGAATCGCTGGTAGAAGAGCAGAAATCGCTGGTAGAAATGCGAGAATCGCTGATAGAAGAGCAGAAAACGCCGGAATCCCGAGAACTGATGGATAGAACAGCAGAATTAACGGATAGAACAGCAGAACTGACGGATAGGAACGCTGAACTCACGGATAGAATCACTGGAATTCCGAGAATCGAGAATCGTCGATAGCTATCCAGAAAACCTATAGAAGTATTAAATCAAACCATACTTAGAACAAAAAGGAGCTGTTCTTTTAGTGAACAGCTCCGTCACGCTTAATTATAATTTCATAACATTGGATGCTTGTGGGCCGCGATTGCCTTCCACTACATCAAATGCAACCTTTTGACCTTCTTCAAGTGTACGGAAGCCTTCCTCTTGGATCCCCGTAAAATGTACAAATACATCTTCGCCATCATCACATTCAATAAAGCCATAACCCTTTTCATTATTGAACCACTTTACGATTCCTTGTTGCATAAGCATTCGCCTCCAGTGCGCTTGAATGTAAAACTATATCAACTAAGTCTCAGCATAATTGATAAGATGAAATAATTGCATTTTCTCTTAGAACATACCTGAATTGCTACTCGATGTCAATTGATTGTCGAAATGTTGCATAACTAGTTATGTTTTATTTCACAATAAAGTCTATAATGGAGTTGAACAACAGAGAAAGTAGGATGCCAAATGACAACGAAAAATCAACCATTATCAGATCTAGAAATCGCTAGTCAAGCGGTTATGAAACCTATTACAGAAATTGCGAAAGCTGCAGGAATTCCAGAGGATGCACTGGAACAATACGGTCGCTATAAAGCAAAAATCGATCCATTGAAGATTACAGCACATGGTGAAGATGCAAAGGTCGTATTAGTAACAGCGATTAGCCCAACTCCAGCTGGTGAAGGAAAATCGACCGTAACAGTCGGACTTGCAGATGCCCTTCATCAATTAAATAAAAACGTCCTTGTCGCACTACGTGAACCATCCCTTGGTCCAGTGATGGGCGTTAAGGGTGGTGCCACAGGTGGTGGTTACGCGCAAGTAGTACCAATGGAAGATATCAATCTGCATTTCACTGGTGACCTTCACGCCATCACAACAGCGAATAATGCTTTAGCAGCCTTTATCGATAATCATATCCACCAAGGCAATGTGTTAAACATCGATCCGCGTCGCATCATATGGAAACGCGTAATGGACTTAAATGACCGTGCACTAAGAAAAGTAGTCGTTGGACTAGGTGGTCCTGTACAAGGTATGCCACGTGAGGACGGTTTTGATATTACAGTTGCATCAGAAATTATGGCGGTATTCTGTTTAGCAACAAGTATTGAAGATTTACGTGAACGTCTAGCTAGCATCGTCATTGGTTATACATTTGAGCGCGAGCCGGTATTTGTGCGTGATCTGCAAGTGGAAGGTGCCTTAACATTATTATTGAAAGATGCCTTTAAACCAAACTTAGTGCAAACACTAGAAGGCACACCTGCCATTATTCACGGTGGACCTTTTGCTAACATCGCACACGGCTGTAACTCCATTATGGCAACACAAACAGCACGTAAGTTAGCCGATATCGTTGTGACGGAGGCGGGCTTCGGTTCGGACTTAGGCGCTGAAAAGTTCATGAACATTAAAGCACGTAAAGCTGGATTTAAACCAAGTGCCGTGGTGCTTGTAGCAACGATTCGTGCATTAAAAATGCATGGTGGTGTAGCGAAAACAGCACTAGTAGGCGAAAACGTGGATGCCCTGTTACAAGGAATTGAAAATTTAGCTAAACATGTTGAGACGATTCGCGCATTTGGCGTTGAACCAATTATCGGGTTAAACCGCTTTATTACGGACACAGAAGCGGAGCTAGAGGCAGTTCTGAACTGGTGTAAAGAAAATCATGTACGCATTGCACGTACCAACGTCTGGGAAGAAGGCGGCAAAGGTGGCCTTCAGTTAGCGGAGCAGGTGCTTGCAGTACTGAATGAAGAAAACAACTTCTCACCTTTATATGAAGTAACGGAATCAATTGAGGAAAAAGTACGTACAATCGTGCAAAAAGTATATGGTGGCAAAGACGTCAACTTTACCGATCAAGCAAAAAAACAGATTGCCCAAATCGAAAAGTTCGGCTGGGATGTCTTACCGATTTGTATGGCAAAGACCCAATATTCTTTATCCGACCAACCAACTTTACTCGGTCGTCCTGAAGGCTTCACTGTGACAATCCGTGAAGTTATTCCAAAGCTAGGAGCAGGCTTCTTAGTTTGTTTAACTGGCGATATTATGACAATGCCAGGTTTACCGAAACAACCAGCTGCCTTACGTATGGATGTCGATAGTGAAGGACATGCGGTAGGATTGTTCTAAAATTCGATAGAAAATATAACGTATAAAAGCTGCTCCTTTAAATTATAAAGGGCAGCTTTTAATCTTTTTAAGACAAGGGCTACAGTCATTTATACAATTGAATTATCAGATCATTTCTCTTAGTTTATGAAACAAAGTCATATAAATAATGGCGGATAGAACATGAGATATTTTTAATCAGCATCTGGCCTTTCGTTAGAGAATGCGGCTGTTTGTTTATTTATGTCATTAAAGAACCTTATTTTTTACTGATTTGTGGAGTTCTTTTCCTCCATCAGCAATTCGACAAGTTTGTCTTCCGAAACAGGCCTACTGAAATAGTACCCTTGTACAAAGTCGCAGTTCCATTCTTTGAGCAAATTATACTGTTCTTTTGTCTCCACCCCTTCTGCAACTACATCATGACCTAATTTATGGACAAGGTTGATAATTGATTCGATAATCGTTTTTTCTGCTGTTGCCGATGTCATATTTTGAATAAATGACCTATCAATTTTAAGGGTATGAATCGGCAATACATTCAAATAGTTAAGTGAAGAATAACCGGTGCCGAAATCGTCCTGAGCAATCTTTATTCCTAGGCTTTCTAATTTTCGTAGTATGGAAATTGAGCTTTCAAACGACTCAACTAAGATACTCTCAGTAATTTCAATTTCTAAATGTTCCGGCTTCATCTTCGTTTCATTCAAAATGAGCTGGACTTTATCCACAAAATCTGTTCTTCCTAATTGTAAAGCCGAAATATTAACCGCCATCAGGAAGGGATAACCGAATTGATGTTGTAATTCGACATTTTTCAAGCAGGCTTGATACATGACCCATTCGTCAATTTGTGTAATCAAGCCTGTCTTTTCTGCAATCGGAACAAAATCTTCTGGAGAAACAAATCCAAGCTCGGGGCTATTCCAGCGCACTAACGCCTCAAACCCTCTGATCTTTCCAGTAGCTGATTCTATCTGCGGTTGATAATGAACGTTAAATTCATTTCTTTCTAGCGCTAGACGCATCATTCGCTCGATTTGGTCCTTTTTGATAACGAGTTCATTCATCTTGTCATCAAAAAATCGATGGTTATTTCCCCCTAATTCTTTCGCTTTATACATGGCGATATCAGCATGTTTGAGAAGCTCTTCTTGAGTCACTCCATCAATTGGATAACTCGCGATTCCCATACTCATTTGAACAAAAGTGATTTGGCCATGAATAGTAAAAGGTTGAACAAAGCTATCACGTAACGTACTCAACATTTTTTCCAAATTAGCATGATCTGCGCTATGTTCTAGAAAAATGACGAATTCATCGCCCCCCAAGCGTGCAACCATTCCTTGCGAACCTATACAAGACTGCAATTGTTCTGCCATCTTCTGAAGTAACTCATCACCAGCCGAATGCCCAAGTGTATCATTAACTTGCTTGAAGTTATCCACATCAATGAAAATAATGGCAAACTTAGATTGCTCTGAACTAGCCTGTGTGATGGCCTGTTCTAGGGTAAAGACAAACTGCCTCCGATTAGGCAAATTAGTTAATGGATCGTACAATGCGAATTTACTTAAAGAGTCAATCATATGATTATAAGCGTCTCCAAGCTTCTGAAACTCATCTTGACTTGTGATTATGACCTGCCCCGACAAATCCCCTTCGCTCACTTTCTCAGAAGCATCCACTAACACCTGCAAAGGTTTCGTAATCGAGCGAACAATAACGGAAATCAGAATAGATGTTAAACAAATCGCAATGAGCAGCACGAAGAGGGTAATATTAAAAATTGGTTTGACACTTTGAGCAATCTTAAGTTGATCAATTTCAGCAATAATTCGCCAATCCGTTTGTGCATTTGTAAGAAAAATCGCCTTTTTAGGGTTTCCATTAACTTTAAAACTTATATCACCTGATGTACTTCTCAGTATCTCGTCATAGTAAATTCCTTTTGGCTTTTCCGCAAGTTTTTCCTGAGGGTGGGCGACGACTTTTCCTGTGGGATCCAATATATATAAAATATCTCCCTCAGCAATTGTGAGTTGGCTCACGCTACGCGTCAATTCCTCCAGGGAGATACCGACAGCTACAACCCCCTTTTTATCACTAGTCTGCCTAGACATTGTGACAACTGGTTTATTTGATTCTGATAAACGAGGGGCAGTTATGGATACTATCCCCGGATTCTCAACTGCAAGTTTATACCAGCTCTGTTCTAGTGGATTGTAGTCAGAAGGAAGGGTTAGATGGGGTGAAAACATGAAGGCGCCATCGTGCGAAGCGACTCTGGTCATAATAATATCTGTACTCAGGGATTGAAATCTGTCAATGATCTCTCGTATCTCCGAATCTCCGTCCTCTTGATTTGTTTCTATGTTATCTGCATCGATACTTTGAGCCAATAAAGAAATCTCCTGTTTTGGCAAACTCAACATTTTATCAATATAAGTATCTAATATCTGTAGATTCCTCTCAAGCCCTTCCATCGTTTTGTCAGTAATCTGCTCGTATGCTGTTTTATACGAAACCCAGCCAATCAGTGCGCAAGGGATACAGAGGATAAGGGATACAGATATGATTAATTTATTTCGTACACTAAATGGATTCACTAACATCATCCCTCTTTTCAATTGAGCATTTAGCCTTACTCTAAGGCCTTGATACACAAGGTTTTTCAAGCATCAGAAAAGGGCTTTGGGGGTGAACAGTGATTACTTGAAGTTCCGTTTTCTTCACACCACGGACAACATCGATTGAAATCTTATTATTTATCCGAAAATACAATATCTCCTGAATGAGATTTTCTCCAAAGTCCCTCTTTCTATTGCCACTACACTGTTCTCAAGAACCCTTCTATCTATTATAAAATAGTATTATTATTTTAAATTTTTAGATTTTACTCTTGTAGCAAATGAATAAGGGTAAAAATTAATACAACCCACCATATATCTTGATGTGATCAAAAATGTATGGTGTAGTTTTGTAAAAAAAATTGATAATTTGTTATAAAGTTTGTTTGGACATTTATGTTTTCTTGTGAAGAAATGTATTTAAACTTACGCAGCGGTAGAATTGAAGAAAAGTAATTGTTATTTCAGAAATGGGGGATAGCTTTGATTGAAGTAAGTTTAACATTATGTTTAGTGAATTTCTTGAACGAACGGGGTAGGTTAGTTGAAGAAGAAATTAAAAACTTATGTCTTCAAAGGAACATCTTTGACGCAAAGTTTAAAGGCAAATCCATAGACGGTTTCCTAAATAATTTTAAAATTTTTGAACGAAATGAAGCATCGCTCCGTCTAATGGAGGAAGGAGGGGAAAAGGATGGAATTTGAAATCGTGCAGCGTGCTATTCGTGGGGATCATCAAGCGATACTTTCACTTATTGAAATGGATGAAGATATTTTATATCGCATGGCTTTTACATATCTGAAAAATGAGCAAGACGCTTTAGACGTGATGCAGGACCTGGTTTACAAGGCACTGAAAAAAATGCATACCGTTAAACAGCACGAATATGCCAGAACATGGCTCGTGCGCGTCTTAATCAATTGTTGTAAAGACCATTTGCGAAAACGCCAACCAACCGTTCCAATTGAGGAATATCACCTATTTGAAGGGGCCATCTATTCTGATATGGAGCGGTTATTGGAACATTTATCCTTGTCGGAGCAGCAACTCGTCTATATGAAATATTTTCAGCAACTAAAAAACAAAGAAATTGCCGAGCTAAATGAAATTCCGGAGGGTACTGTAAAGTCTAAGCTTCATCACATACTAAAGAAGCTTAGAAACTTCGCTGGAGAAAAGGAGGACTGGCTATGAGTAAACTACCGATTGACGTTCCAAAGGAGAAACTTCAACAAGTTCGGATGGATATGTTTCGTAAAGTTCAACGAGAAAAAAGAGCAAAGAAGCGCATTGTTTCGGTTGCAATAGTCTCTTTGTTTTGCTTAAGCCTTTTATTTTCAATTCGTGTTTCTCCTACGATTGCTAGCCATGTTGCAAAAATACCTGGCTTTCAAGTAATTGTATCAGCGGTTGTAAGAGATAAAGGGATAAAAGATATTGTGGACAATGAATACTATGAAGAAATCAATGTGACGCAGTCTAAAAATGGCCTATCGCTTACATTGCAAGGCGTGATTGCAGATACCTCGGGATTAGTACTTTACTATGACGCCGATGGCTCATTTGATATTTCGGAATTACAGTTGGAGGAAGTTCAATTGTTCCAAGGGGACGAAAAAATTAAAGGCGGAGGTTCATTTACAAGCAATCAATCAAATCAAACACACATCTCTTCTACAGTAGAATATGGTTTTTCAGAGCCTTTCGCTTATACTTCAAAGGATTTTAAAGTGGTTTTTCGTTTTTATGACAAAGATAAGGGGAACATTGAAATTACGATACCGTTTTCACTACAAAACGAAATCGCAAAGGAGAAAACTATTACTGCGAATCGTACTGTAGATGTCGAGGGTCAGAAATTTACGATTACACAAATTCGCCGTTCTCCATTAAAAACGGCACTCGATATTGAAGTAGACGAAGCGAATACGATGCAAATTTTATCGCTTGATGATATTGCGGTCGAAACGGAAAATGGGGAGCGAAGAGAAGGCATTAAATACGCCATGGCAATGGGCAGAAATATTCACGACGGTAAATTCACGCTATATTTGCAAAGTAATTATTTCCATGATTCAGATTCAATCAAAATAATAATTGGAGCTGTTCATGCCGTTCCAAAGGGCGAGGATTTTATCGAAGTTGATTTTGGCACAAAAGAAGTACTCACGAAGCCCGATTATTTGGATTGGGATATTTCTGTAACGCAGCAAAGTGTATCAGTTGCTGCAAAGAAATGGGATGATAGAAGGCGACATACGTTTCTAAATAGCGCTGTAAAAGCAGATGGCACGACGTTAAAATATACAGGTGGCTCGTTTTCAGATGATGATGAGTACCTATTTGCGACGGAGAACTTTGAAAATTATGATGGCAAAGCAAAAATATATTTAAGCTATTACTTCAATCCTATTGGAGAAAATATTGAACTGAATATTCCATTGAAATAAAGTGCAGGTGTTCAAAAAGGCTCTCCTTTTTGAACATCTTTTTAATTTTTCCATACTTTTGTTAATATTCCTGTATTGTGTGCTACCTTGGTCACAGGAGGAGAAAAGATGGATGAATTATAAATAGGGTAATATAGTACTTCCTTGTTTGTGTTCTTATATCTAAAATGCAGTGGGCTAGGCGTTTTTATTTTTGGTTAAAAGAATAAGCACGCATAGCGAGAGCGAGAAAAAACGGGATACTATAGCAGTATCCCGTTTTTTCTCGGTTTTTTAGGTGCCTATATTTTTAGATTATTTTTAATCATTTTGATCTCACTGTCGCTTAACAATGGACTCACTTGAAGGACAGGTATATCGTTCGTTACTAATCCATATATATGATGATTTGTTGTAATAATTGCATCCAGATCTCCATGAAGAGCAAGACTAACCATTTCATGTGCTTGATTAGTCGTCATCAATCTAATATGCCCATTGATATGGTCTAAGAGTTTCAACATGATATATCTCAAGACACCAAGGTCATTCATGTACAATAAAATTGTTTTTTCTTTTTGTTGCATTTCATGGCCTTTTTTGCTAGCCATAAAGTACATCGTAATATCTGCAAAGTCATCATCCCTAAACGATTCTGCATAATTACAGTTACGTACAATTGCTTCTTGAATACAATTGTAAAGGAAAGCTTGTTTATTTTTAATGATTGATTTATGGTGATTTGCATAGCTATACACTTTAGTTATCAATCTTATTTTCGCATGTTCGAAATATTCGTGGCATTGCTGCACCAAGATAGGGTCGTTCGAAAAGGGTAATTGAGTTTGCTCCTCTACATATTTTATCACGTTCATTATAGAATCCAATTGAGGTTGTAAAATTATTTTATTCATACTCAAGCAATCATCATCTTTCTTCTTTTCAATCCTTGCTGCACCAAGTATCAGTGCTGCTCCATAATGAAGCTCAGTAGGGATAACCATAACCTGAATGGATTCAAGATAGCTTTCTATAAGAGTTAGAAGCCAATCAATTGAATTGCCTGATTCAACAAGAACTGCAGGGTATACGAACTCTGTTATATATTTTTTTTTAATCATGCGGCTCTGCCAAATGGATAAAAGAATCGGCAGTTGTGCGTAAGCATGATCAGAAAAAGTAAAACCGCCTTTCCTTTCAATTTCACTCATAAATGAATATATTGATTCTGAAGATTGTTCTGATACCAGATGAAAACAATGCTTTCGTAAATAAAAGTCAAAATAGAACTGGCGTAAATGAAACTCCTCGCCATTGATTCTTATCGGCCTCATGTCTATTTTTAAATAATATTTCTTCAAATCATTCCTCAATAATTCCAAAACTTTACTGATTGTACTTGCACTATAGTATAGCGCTTGACTAACTTCTGAGAGGGAGCAGCCTGATTCATTCCGCATAAGAAATGTGATTAAATTATGCAGCTTGTCCGTTTCATTAATTAGATGTTCGAAAGCTAAACTTGTTTGATTGGGGGGGCGATGTAAAAAAACTCCTTTTCCTCGTTGAGTCTCAATTAGCCAATTCCCTGGAAGGAAAGAAGTAAGCTCTATTAAATCTTTTCGGACTGTCTTGATTGAGCAATTCAACAACACAGCTAATTCTTGTGCCGTTATCCAATCTTCGTGTTCTACTAAGTGCTGATATAGCTTGATTAGTCTGTTTGAAGTTGTCACGGTATGTCACCCCCTGATAAGGATCTCTATCTTCGTACTTACTAAAGCAAAAATTAACTCCAAGCGATTACTCTAATAGATTCAATTGCTCAATACTTTGATTCAGAGACGTAGGACTGTAAAAAAATTATTTGCACAAAACAAAACAGCATAAAAATACTAAACATTGTATTAATATAATAACTCCTCAATAATTTTATCGTCAACAAATACCTGCTATTTACCTAGGTGTATTCTCTCAACTACGAATTTTCTCATGACATTATCAAACACAATATAGCCATTCTGATAAGGTTTATACATAATGGAAAAACGCTATCTAATGATATTTTAGAATCTGTACAGATTTATGGAGATTGTACTGGTATTCTCGTTGGGTATGTGGCTAGCTTCGCGGTTTCGTGATGGATTATAAAATTATAGCATTATATTATTTTTTTTGTGAAGAGGGATAATATATTACCTTAAAATGTGTTTTATTCAAACTTCAAGTAACTTTAGTACTATTTTACATTAAACATTATTACAGATTAGTCGATATTAATTTGGTAAATCAAGCGTTTACATAAAATGGAAGGGGAATGGAAATGAAGATACGTACAAAGTTAATTATTATTTCATTGAGCCTATTATTAATTCCAAGCTTAATAATAGGTGTAAGCAGTTATTATTCTGCTAAAGAGCACTTGGATGATTTGGGAGAGAAAATGCTAAAAAATAATGTAGAAATGGCACTCCAATTAATTGATTCAATGAATTATGCCGTTCAAACCGGAGAAATATCATTAGAAGAAGCCCAAGAAAAAGTAAAACAAAATTTAATCGGGGATTTACAAAGTGATGGTTCCCGTGCAATAACTACTAACGTTGATTTAGGTGAAGACGGCTATTTTGCAATTTACGGATCAGATGGTCAAAGAATAGCCCATCCTTTCTCAGAAGGAAAAAATGCTTGGGAGAGCGTTGATAGTAATGGGATTTATATGATACAAGATATGATAAAAGCAGCAGAAAAGGGTGGGGATTTTACTTACTATTCTAGAGAAGTGCCAAATCAACCTGATACAGAAGAGGACAAAATAGCCTACACTGCTTTAGATCCGAACTGGGGATGGGTGGTAAGTGCAAGTAGCTATATGAAGTCATTTAATCATGGAATTAACTTAATCCAACATATGATTATGATTACACTTGGCATGAGTATTTTGATAGGAATAATAATTATATTTTTATTTTCCAGACATTTGGCAATTCCAGTTCAACTCATCACTGAAAGTGTGCAAAAGATTGCTAAACAAGATTTATCTTTTAACTATATTAAAGTTAAAAATAAAGATGAGTTGGGTGATTTAGCTAGTGGAATAAATAGGATGACTGCAAGTTTAAGAGATATTATTCAATCAGTTTCAAGCTCAGCGGAGCAAGTTGCTGCTACATCCGAACAACTTACTGCAAGTAGCGAACAAACGAGTACAGCCTCAGAGGAAATCACGGAGTCTATTCAGCAAATTTCTACTGGACAAGATAAACAACTGTTTGGAATGCAAGAAGCAAATAACTCAGTTTCACAAATATC
This sequence comes from Lysinibacillus sphaericus OT4b.31, assembly GCF_000392615.1. Lineage (GTDB taxonomy): Bacteria > Bacillota > Bacilli > Bacillales_A > Planococcaceae > Lysinibacillus > Lysinibacillus sphaericus_B. The sequence goes on from NZ_KB933398.1 coordinate 2,222,540, forward strand.
ATCTAGCATTACAGAAATAACGACAAATATTAAAGAATTAAATGATCTATCAATTGAAACTTCTAAAGTTTCTCTTTATGGGAATGAAGTTATTACACAGACCGTGGAACAAATGAATCAAATCAATGAACAGAGCATGGTGACAACTGAAGCAATGCGATTACTTGAAAGTAAATCTCAAGAAATCGGTGAAATTATTAATGTAATTACTAGCATAGCAGCGCAAACAAATTTACTTGCTTTAAATGCAGCGATTGAAGCAGCACGTGCAGGTGAGCATGGGAAGGGCTTTGCTGTTGTAGCTGACGAAGTAAGAAAATTAGCAGAGGAATCAGGAAATGCGGCAAACGACATTGCAGCTTTAATAGGTGAAATTCAAATTAATACACAGAATACAGTACAAACTGTAAATGAAGGAAAAATAGTAGTGGAGACAGGTATGAACTATGTTGAAAATGCCGGAAAAACATTTGAAGCAATTGCGGCCGATGTAAACTTGATTAATGATAAATTATCATCAGTCTCAGCCGAAATTCAAGAAATTAGTGCCAATACAGAGGTTCTAGTAAACGAAATACACAAAACAAAAGACGTTACCAATCAGTCCACAAGTTATACGCAACATGTCGTAGCAGCTGCTGAAGAACAGCATGCGTCAATGGTTGAGATGACAGTTGCTTCCCGTTCTTTAGCAGAGATGTCACAACAACTTCAAGATCTAGTTTCTGATTTTAAATCAATCTAATAATAGGTTCACCAATGATCTAACCTGGATCCTATAAAGTAGATTTTAAAATGATGTACGCCGATAAGACTTAGGTGGCTTTAGATCTAATAGCTAAAAACAAAATATCCAATTTCCAGAGAAGGATTATAATATAGACAAGAAAAGATCTATATTAATATTAATGTATGTTGAACTGAACCCCGAATAGAGGGCACTTTAAAAAGTGACCCTATTCGAGGTTTTTGTTCATTTTGTAAAAAATCTTGTTATTCCAGAACATAATAAATTAAGATAATCTATAACTTGAACGTTTTATGAACATTCTATTAAAATTTATAGCTCTTTTAAATAATAATTAACCCAATGATAAGATTATTGTTATATTTAGAATTATTTATGGACATCTTTCGCGAATAAACATATTCATTTAATACAGCTATTACCACATTAATACATAGTTTGCTAAATTGTAAATTCATAGCTATCATACAAGAGTAAATATAATTTCATACAATAAAAACGTAAGGAGACTACTTATATGAACACTAAATTCACAAAATTAAGTAAAAAGGGAATAACAGCGGCCCTATTAGCAGCTGGAATCATGGGGATTTCAATGGCACCAAATGCATCTGCCCATGGGTTTGTTGAGAAACCAGCTAGCCGATCCGCATTATGTAGCCAAAATTATGGGGCACTTAACTTGAATTGCGGAAACATAATGTATGAGCCACAGAGTCTAGAGGCACCAAAAGGATTTCCACAAGGTGGACCAGTTGATGGTAAAATTGCCTCTGCAGGAGGTCTGTTTGGTGGTATCCTAGATCAACAAACTGCAAATCGCTGGTTTAAGAACACGATTACAGGGGGATCAAATACCTTTACATGGAAGTACACTGCGGCACATTTAACAAGCAAATGGCACTATTATATTACAAAAAAGGGATGGGATCCTAATAAACCATTAACCCGTGCTGATCTTGAGCCAATTGGAACTGTCGAACATAACGGCTCTGCTGCTTCAAATAATCTAACTCATACAATTAACGTACCAACTGATCGTAGTGGCTACCACGTTATTTTAGCTGTTTGGGATGTAGCTGATACTACAAATGCTTTCTATAATGTCATTGATGTTAATTTGCTGAATAATGGGGATGTTGATAAGGAAGCTCCAACTCAGCCAAATGGATTAAATGCAACGAAAGTTACTTCTAACAGTGTCGAGCTAAAATGGAATCCTTCTACAGACAATGTGGGTGTAAAAGAATATCAAATATTACGAGATGGTAAAGCAATTGGAACTGTACCGGGAACAACATTCACAGATAAAAATTTAAAAGCGAATACAAAATATACATATACGGTGAAGGCAGTGGATGCTGCTGGAAATGTTTCTAAAGAAAGTGAGTCTGCAGTTATAGAGACAATGAATGCAGTTCCTGATACAGAAGCACCAACGCAACCAACTGCACTACACACGATGGGCGTAACATCCTCAAGTGTAGACTTAATGTGGAGTGCATCAGAGGATAATGTAGCAGTTGATCATTATGTTATATATCGAGGGACACCAGTAGGACAAATGACTGTAGTTGGAACATCCAAAACTACATCTTTTATGGACATGAATCTACAATCAAATACAACATATAAGTATGCAGTCACTGCTGTTGATGCAGCTGGAAATGAATCCATTAAAAGTTCCATTTTAACTGTGACTACAAAAGAGCAGGGGGCGTCTTATGAGCAATGGAATCCAAATAAGGCGTACACAAAAGGTGATAAGGTAGAGCACCAAGGTAAAATATATGAAGCTGTTCAAAGCTATCAAGGAAATGGAGATCCAAATTGGATATTCGCATTGTCTTTATGGAAAGAAATTAAATAAAAATAGAGTCCAAAAAACCTTACTTATTGAAAGGTTTCAGACTGGCGACAAAAAGCATCAAGAAGCTAATTCTCGATGCCTTTTGTCATTTTTTTATGTTCAGCAAATGGCATTCTCCTACCAATGAGAACATACTCTTCGAACAATTTACTCTTTATTTAAGAGCTTGCCATGTTCAAGTAGCAAGCTTTTTCAAATTCATGGCAGCAAAAGTAAGCATCCGCAAAAACATGTTCAATTGTTTCTTTTCGCCTCGCATAGATTTGCTTAATATAATCCGAAGGACGTAATGTTCGTCTATATCCACTTGCTTTTCCCATATATCGTTGAATGATGCCTTATATAATGAACAAATTATGACAATAAAGGTATTATTTTATATTATTTTCTATTATTTTGTATTGATAATACTATTCAAAGTGTTTATTGATATGTTTATTTGATTTGTATAAGGAATGAAGAGAATAAATGAATTATAATGCGTTGATATTGGTAGGTTTATAGGAAAATTGTAAAAAAATGTGTCAAAAGGTACTATGGAAATATAAGTAATAGTATTACTTGTAATTAAATAAATAGTAGGAGAGATATGATGGAAAGAAGACAGAAACAAAAAACAAAAAAGTTAGTGATGGCAACTGCTCTATTTTCTATGTTGGCTACCGGAATAACGCCTTCATTAGAAGTCTTTGCGGAAGAACAAACACAGCAACAGAAAGTATCTAACGTGTTAAAAAACGAAAAATCAGTGGCTGTGGAACATCGGAAGTTTGCAGTTCCAGGAAAAGGGGATATCACGAAATTCCAAAAAAGCGAAAGAAGAGATAGACCATTTAGTCCCTATGAACCGACTGGGGTATACGCAAGGCCTAATGAACAAATAATCATTCAAGTAGCAGGAAATCAAGATATCGAAGCATACATTGGAACTTTTTCGTATGATGCTTCATGGAGAGAAGATTCAAAAATTAAATCCTTTACATTAAAACCTGGTTCAAACACTATACAGTCTCCAAATGGTGGAATGATATATTTTTACAATAAACAACAAGTAGGCACCATTCAAACAACAATAACAACAGGTGGAACGGCTACCCCTCTCTATGAACTCGGAAAGCATACAAAACAAGATTTAATAGATATGCTTAATCAATATCCAAATGCACATACGGTGGAATTAAAAGGGGAGCGTGTATTGATAACTGCTAGCCCGGCACGTGTTAAAAAATATTTGATAGGTTCTAACACAGATCCTACTCAACTATTGAAAAAGTTGGATGAAGCTACTAGAATTCAAGATAAAATATCTGGATTATCTGAAGATCAAGTAGATAAACATTATCTACACTATGTTGAGGATAATCATTCACTAGATTATTTTATGTACGCATACCCTTATCGAACTGCATATGTAGGAGACGCAATCCAACATGTCTTAGATATTAATAAATTTATTAATGATGGATGGGGCCCGTGGCATGAGGCGGGGCATATGAGACAACAAAATCCTTGGGCTTTTTATAATATGACAGAGGTTCAGAACAATATTTATAGTCTTGCAGTAGAAAAAACATTTGGTCATCCGACCAGATTAGAAAAAGAAAGTGTTTATCCTAAGGCTTTTCACTACTTAGAACAGCAGAATAAAAATTATGACGAGATTAGTGATCTTTTTGTTAAACTTACTATGCTATGGCAATTACATCTAGCGTATGGAGAAGAATTTTATCCTAAATTGCATCAATCGTATAGAGATATGTCTGATAGTATGTTACCTAAAAATAATGAAGATAAGAAACAATTATTTATGATTGAAGCCTCTAAAGCAGCTCAACAAAATTTAATGCCATTTTTTGAAAAATGGGGATTACGACCAACTAATGATACAATCCAAAAGGTAGCAGCCTTAGGGTATCCAAACTTGACAGCTGAAATTTGGAAAAGTACCGATTCTAATCCAATTAAACCGGATACATCAGAATCTGGCAACATTTTAGATGGTAACCAATTTGCCTGGTCGCTGAAAGGAATTGGCGATGTTGAATTTGCAAAGGTAGATTTGAATAAATCGACAGGAGAAATGCAAGTTTATCTAAAAGCAGGTGTGCCACATCACTACTTTGATAAAACATATGCAAGCATACTAGTGCAGAATTCATCTGGACAAGTGGTATACAATAAAGATATTTATGGAAACAAACAACAGAATGCAGAACAAGAAAGAGTGTCAGTAAATGAAGGAGATTATATTGAGTTGACACATCTTGAAGGTGGAAACCGGGCTACGATCACAAATGTAGATAACGGAAAACAAGAAAGCTTTGAAGAAAAAGGCATCTACAAAGTTACAGTAGAGGGTCTAAAGAAGGTAGAAAAATTACCAGAAGTAAAAACTCTGGATGGTAACCAATTTACATGGTCGCTGAAAGGTATTGGAGATTTTGAATTTGCGAATGTGAACTTGAATAAATTGACTGAAGAAATACAAATCAATTTAAATGCAGGTGTACCACACAATTACTTTGATAAAACATACGCAAGTATAGAAGTGCAGAATTCATCTGGACAAGTTGTATACAATAAAAATATTTATGGAAACAAACAACAGAATGCTGAATTACAAAAGGTACCAGTGAAAATAGGCGACAAAATTGAATTGACACATCTAGAGGGGGGACACAGGGCTACTATTATGAAAATAGACAATGGTGAACAAGAAAGTTTTGGGGAAAAAGTAGTTTATGAAGTCACTTCTACAGGTTTGTTAATAAAGTAGCAACGTTATTTAAGGTTTAAACATTACAATCCATAATGAAGCGCATTTACATATGGTTTCTATCCTTTTCTAGTTTCGCCTGAATTAGGACCTTCCAAAAAGTAGCTTTAACTTCTGATAAATATGGGTTTTATGAAAAGTGTATAAAAACGTGCATAAATAAAAAAAACAACAGGAAAAAATGTACACAACGTGGAGTTTATTATTATGGCGTATGGTGGATGGATGAAAAGGAAGCGAATTTATCTTATGACGAAGCTTCCTATGCCTTCGTTTTAGAAGTAGATTAGCTATTCCATTTAAAGGGCGCTATTGTTTAATAAAACTTAGATTTTTAAACGACTTTATTGTTATATTTTTAAGTACAGTGAAGTATCTTATATCGAAAATTAAACAACTATATTTTAACCCCGTCCTAAATTTAGAACGGGGTTATGCTTGTTTTAGGTTTTAAAATTACATAACTTTATTGTCTTTTTACAACAAAATCCCAGTCTGCTTGTTGGTCTTTGAGCAAAAATAAGCATGGTTTACAAGTTGCCCGGCTTCGTTTAATACAGAGCGTGTGAGCCTCAATAAACTTTACTGTTTAGTAGAAAAGCCTATTTATATAAAATATTGACAGGATCCTTTATCCAATTTATCCATTACACATTACATTTAACAGTGAGACAGGTAGATACTTTCTTGTATTTGTGGTAAGAGATGTACGAATCCAATAGTCTCTGCAGATGCTATGCTTGCATGGCTATTCTTGCCACACGCTCATAGGGTCCCATGGCTTAATCCGATCGCCATATTTCTCGGGCAAAAAAGCTTTCATGTCTTCCAGCTTTGCAGGGACCTCGTTCCAATTTGGAAGAGATGGCAACCCCCGTTTGCTTTTTAAGAGGATATCCACCGTAACATACAAACGTTCTGGCTGAATCCAATGAAGGAAGCGAGAAATATCGATTTGCTTGGTCAGAGACAAGGAATCAATCTCGTCATTGTAATGCTTGTTGAACTCACTAATCAGGTTCAAGAGGTAGTCTCTCTGCTCCTTCACGAAGTCCAGGCCGCAGATTGCGCCATGTCCTGGAACAACGATTTCGGGTTTAATGTCATCAATAATGCGATCAAGCACTTTAATCCAGTTAAGGGTTCCCTCTTCACTGTATGCCGTACAACCGTTAAACACAACATCGCCGGCGAACAGCACTTTTTCTTTTGGCATCCACAACAGCAAGTCACTGTCAGAGTGGGCCGGAGCTACATTGTAAATCATAACTTCAGTATCGCCAAGACGTATGTTGATATCGTCCTTTATCTCAATATTCGGGTGCACCCATTCTACGCCCTCCAGGTTAAATCCTTCAAATTCCGCTGCAAAAAATTGCTCGCCCTGAGTCGATTCCGGAGAATTCTTCCCTCTTTTGATGACGCTATCCATCCAGGCGATATTTTCGGTAAGACGCTCTCTGGCCGCTTCCTTGTGCATAATAATGCAGGCATCTTCAAATACTTTGTTCCCCCAGGCATGGTCGCTGTTATAGTGCGAGTTCACCACATAGGCGGGAGAGCCGCCATTGCTTACTTCCTTAAAAGCATCTCGCATTTCTCGCGCATGGAACAAATCGAAGAACGTGTCATACACCAGGCCTTCACCTTTGTTGATAAACCCGGCATTGGCCCAACTGATACCACGATACGGCGAAATACCGGCAAAGACGCCATCTGCGACTTCAAAAAATTTAACCCGAGGTTTTTGGATAATACTTCTATACTTCATAACAATTCTCCTTTGCGTATATGTTTTTTGGGGTTAGTCACACTGACTATATCTGTATAATAGAGAATAGAAAATAAAAATGCAAGCGAGCACTTGCATGCATTTGCTCTATGCAATATGATAATAACTGAACAACATCACATTACATGGATGGAGGCGCTACAAACATGAAACTGGTAACCTTTCACACCAAGACTTCGAAGGAACGTTTGTTTGGGCTTGTCATTAACGAGAAATTTGTCGTGTCTTTTGCCGCAATCATGAAAAAGCAGGGGACATTCGTTGACAGTCTACAAAGTATGGACAGCTATCTACAACATTTGCCGGCAAGCCATGCTGCCGCTAAGGAGCTGATGCAATATGCTGTTGGACAGCCGCATCAATTCAATGAAAATGAAATCTGTCCAATTGCCGCGGTAAAACTGCTGCCGCCGATTCTGAACCCGGCTGCGCTTATTGATTTCGGGTTGACGCCAAGACATCTGAGAAATGCTGGCATAAATCTGCTACAAAGAGAATACACAGGGGCGGAAAGAGAAGAGTTTAAACGAAAAATTGCCGAAAAATTCCAGCGGGAACCGAATAAAGTAACTTTCAGTTATTACAAGTGTAACCATAATGCATTGATTGGCGATGGGGCTACAATTCATTGGCCTTCGTACTCTTCTTACCTGGATATCGAACCGGAGCTGGCCTTTGTTACAGGGAAGGGGAACTGCATTGCTGGTTATGTTATTTTTAACGACAGTACTGCTCGCGATGTGCAGTGGCCTGATTTTCAGGCGTTGACCGGACCAACGCGGTGCAAAGATTTTGATTACAGCAAAGGAATAGGACCATTTCTGGTTACGCCGGATGAAATCGATAACCCGCTGGCACTGGATGTGGATGTACGCATCGGAGAGAGACTGCACTGGAAGGGAAGCACATCCGAGTATTCCGCGCACCCTGCAAAAGTGATGGAGGAGGTTCTCAAAGTTTTTACGCCGCTCCCGGGCACGATTATAGGAATGGGGACGATACCTGATTGCTGCGCAATCGAGACCGAACAATGGCTGTTGCCCTCTGACCGAATCCAAATTACGTTCGATAAATTAGGCACGCTCACGCAATTGGTGCCTGATCATGTCAAGATTACGGAAGCAAGTCGCTGGGAAAAAAGAAGTGATTTACCTTAAATAAACGTTTATGAAGATGATGGACCCCGAACCCTATTTGCATATGCATAACTTGTAGTATAATAGGTTTAACATATGCAAAAGGAGTAATACAATGCATACTTCAGACAGAATCATTGAAGCCGCGACACGGCTCATAAAAAAGAATGGCTATCGGGGAGTAAGCACCAAAGCCATTGCAGCGGAAGCTAAAGTCAATGAATCTACGATTTTCCGGCATTTTGGAAGCAAGCAAGGAATACTGGAAGCCATCATTGAAAGACATTCGGATATCCCGCAATTTGAGAAACTGTTAAAAGAGGAAGCGACCGATAATCCGGAAGTCGACCTGCTGAATGTAAGCCGGCAGTACCGCTTGTTTTTCCATAAAAATGTGGACATAATTTTGATTGGCATCCGCGACAAAGGAATTTTCCCCGAATTGGACAGAGTGCTGACCGATCCGCCGGTGAAGCTGCACTCTTTGCTGGTTGAATATTTTGAACGACTGCAGAAGAAAAAAATTATAGCTAGACAGGATGCGCGTCTTGCCGCCATGTCTTTTCTCTCGACGTGCTACGGCTTTCAGATGAGCGAGCTGATTCACCAGCAATATCAGTCCCAACTCGTCACCGAGGAAGAGTTCTACAAGTACATTGTCTCATCGTTTGTTAAAGGATTAATGTCTCAGTCATAAAAAGGGCACTGAGTGTCATATTGAGACAGTAAGAAAACACCTTATTTTACAACCAGTTGACGGTATTGAACCGGCGACTGGTTGTTTATATTTTTTTGTCTAAATTAGAAGGGAATCATTTCCTATTTATAGAATATTGGGATAGATGGAAGGTGGGGTTAGCTTGTCTATACATCTTTCGAGACATATTTATTATCGTTAATACCCGTTAATCAACACCTGTTTTTGTAGACTTTACAATATAGCTGATTATCTCTCATTGTCATCAAAGACTAGCAAATGAGTCAATATCGACACACCTTAAAAGAACTTGGTATACACGAGATATGTCTCGCAAAGGAAACCGTTACGATAATGTAGTAATCGAGAGTTTTTGTGGAATTATGTTGAATTGCTTTTCTACAGCTTTACGAACTTCATCAATAATGATTAGGAGGAAAATAATGTGAAAAAATTGGGTTCGTTATTAATAATGGTCACAATTATTCTTTTTTCTACTTCAGATGTTTTTGCCTCAAACCTGGTTGAACCTTATGGATTGAAGCCACCGGGTGAAAGCTTTACACCTGGAGAGTGGTTTCTAGGAGATACTCCATCTAATGTTGATCCGAATAAACCACCTATTGTTTTCGTTCAAGGGAAAAACGGCAACGCTACAAGTTGGTATGGTAATACAGAATATCACGGTCTTAATGACATGTATACAAAAGCTTATGAAGCAGGGTATCAAACTGTATTTCTTCAATTATACGATGCGGCAGGAAAAGGTTCTTATAGTCAATACGATAATGGAAAATTATTAGCCTCTATGTTAAAGGAAATCAGTCAACATTTTAACGGAAAAAAATTAAATATAATTGCCCATAGCAAGGGTGGGCCCGATACCCAAGCAGCATTAGTTCTTAATGATGCTCATTCGTACGTTGGTAGGGTCTTTACTTTAGGTTCCCCTCATTATGGATCAGAGTTAGCTGATCTTGCCTATAGCTGGTGGGCAGGTTGGCTAGCTTCATTACTCGGTGAAAAAGATGATGGCACTTATTCACTTCAAGTTGGGGAAATGGAACACTTTCGCTCACTAATAGACAATCACCCCAACGTAAGCAAGAACCACTATTATACAATTGCTGGTACTAATACAGGACCATTTCTATCTGCACTCTGGATGGGGGGTCTATATCTTTCCGATCCAAATGATGGATTAGTCAAAGAGACAAGCACTAAATTATCTTACGGAACACATTTATTTACCGATACCTCACTTGACCATGACCGTATTCGCATGGGATCTGCAGTATTTTCTAGATTGGAACAGTATTTACAGTCTGCTTCTACTGCTCATATCGTTGAAAACAATGAATACTTTTCTCAATCTGATACGTTTCAAGAGTTGGATGCTTCTCATTATTTTTATGGAGGAAAGTTACAATCGTCAAATGATGTTACACATTCTTTTTATGTGGATGCTACACTCGATAATGTTAAATTATGGACAGGATTAACTAGTGATAAGATAGAGTTGTTATCTCCTTCAGGGAAAAAATATACCAACCAGACAATCAAATCAATGGAGGAAGCCTCCTTCTTTAATGGCGTAGTACCCCATACATTTACTGACGTTATTTCTGAGAAGGGGGAATGGAAGATAAATATAAGCACGCAGGCAGGAGATAATGCGTATTTACTGGCAGTTCAACACGGGGGTCCATCTTTGATTAAGGTGAGTATTCCAACAGTAGCATTAGAAACGAATAATATCATCACAATGCAAGCTAATCAACAATTACAAAAACTTACTTTCGATGTACGAGTACTAGATCCAACAGGTAAAGATATTGCTTCTTCTCTACAAATCCAAAAGGTTAATCAACAAAACTTTATGGTAAATTTTCCAGAGAATAAAAAGTCTGGTGTATATAATATAACTTTAAATATTTCCGGTGAAACGTTACAAGGTGAGCCATATAATAGGACCATTGTTCGTTCTAAATATATAAAATAGACATTTGCAATAATTAGAAAAATATAATTTCAAAAATGAGGCTGGGACAAAACAACTCACCTCAAAAATGAAAAACCTCGAAAATTTTACGATTAGTAAAATCTTCGAGGCTTTGTTTTTTTAGTCTACTTCGTAGTCATTTTTCTCTGCTACGGCGGACGCTTTCCGCGGGCAAATTGGATGAGATTTAGCATGTCCGTAATATCTTGTCCCTAAATATACTGATTAATGCTATGGAAAGTACATTTGCGAGCGCGCTTTTGTGATGGTTCTACCCTGTATAAACTATTTCAGTAGTCGTACAAGAAGTTAGAATTCCTCGTGTACTATTTGAACTTTAGCTACTTTTCTCCAGAAGTTTGCTAATTCATGATTACGCTCCTAAAACCCCCCTCATTTTTGGGGAACGTGAAAATCTCAGACGACTCATTCTATAATAGGATGGAGTCGTCTTTTAGTATGTTTCCGGAGCATTTAAAAAACAGCCCAAGAACTATTAGTAACGTTTTTCATCAACTAAGTGGAATGTGAATTGCAGAGACTGCAGTGTCCGCATCAAGGCAGTGGCGATTAAAGTTCAAAGAATAAAAAAAGGAACATGGTGTGGATTTAAATTAAGGTTCGATAATTTATAAAAAAGTCTGATCATTTATAATAAAGTTTGATAATAGATTTACGAACAAATGAAGTCAGTATTATTTATTGCGCCTAAGGAGGTAGGTGGTTACTTCTTTTGTAGGCAATCCTCAAACGAGTAGTTTTATTACATAAGTTTTTTACGAATTGAATTTTATAAAGTCTATTAACGATTAAAAATATAGAATTGTATGTTTTAGGAGCAAAGTATGCCAAGATTACATTCCTAGCGAGATAGATCTAAATCCTGAAAATGACTGGAATAATGTTGTAATTTATATTCAATATCATAGAAGTACAATTCTATTCTCTTTAAAGATATAAGGGGGCACTATATCATTCTGGGGTCTCGCCAACATTTCGGAAATTGCAAAATAGTGGCGAAAAATTAAACCTTTTCGCCACTATTTTTATTAAAAACACTTATTAAATTTCTTAAATTATATTGATGATCCAATTGTTTCTATAAACATTGAATAACTTTCAGAACCAATAATGTAAATTACGGTTAATAAATACAAAAACTTCAACTTTTTCATATTTTACATCCCTTCTTATATTATAATTACATTATAATATAAGAAGTTAAATTATTTATTTATTTGTAATATATGACAAAAAGGGTGGGGTTAAATGAATTATGGAAGTACTTTTAGAAAATTAAGATTATATAAAGGGTATAATCTTGAGTTCGTGGCAAAAGGAATTGTATCAGTTTCATATTTATCAAAGTTTGAAAGAAATGAATCTGAAATCACTTTACCAAAAATTTTAGAATTACTTAACAGAATAAATGTCAAATTTAATGAATTTATTATTATAAATAATGAATTCAAAACCGATGGATTAGAATTGTTGCTGGAAAATTTAAGGGAATCATACTTGCAGGGGAATTTAAAAGCTTTAAATAGACTAATAGATGACGAAAATTCTAAATTTAAAAATACAGGATTACTAACTCATAAATTAAATAGTATAATGATTCAGGCCATTTGTTTGGATCTTACTCAAAGAAAAGTAGAAAAAAAGGACATTGAATTACTAATAGATTATTTATGGAAAGTAGAAATATGGGGGGAGTATGAAATAATTCTGTATGGAAACACTTTGCATATTTTAGAAGTAGATTCAGTAATAATGTTATCGTCTGAACTTATAAAGAAAAGTATGCTTTTCAAAAAAATGATAAGTTATCGACGTGATATGTACGGAATTTTTTTTAATACAATTAGGGTGTGTTTAGAATACAATAAACTAAAAGAAGTAGAATTATATTTAAATATTTTAAAAAATGAAGATATAAAAGAGACATTCATATTAGAAAAGATAATATTAAACTTTTACGACGCTATATTTAAAATGCATAACCAATATGATGAAGGGCTAGCAATTGCTGAGCGTTGTATACATATATTGGAAGAAGTTGAAGCCTTTAATTATGCTTTAAACTATGAAGAATATCTAAAAAAGTTTATTAAAACACTCTCTAAAAATACAGTAAGTTATTAATATTTTATCTGTTTTTTGAATTCCAACACTTATTAAATAATTTGTTTTTTTTAAAACCAAATTATTTAATAGGTGTTTTTATTTATAAAAAATAGCTATTTAAAAATATATGACGCTTAATTGTAATATAGAGGAAAAATATCAATACATTTTTTTTCTTGTTAAAGTTAACAGTATAAATAAATTAGCTTTACAGTATAAATAAATTAGCTTTTCAGAGATTCCGCTGAATACGAAAAATAATATAAGGAGGTGATATACATGAAAACAAAAAAACAATTTACTGTAGAGAAAACTACAGCTGCTGTAGTTAACTTAGATTTAACTATTTTAGGTGGTTCGCGTCCACGAGTTAACTAAACTAAATAATTTTAACCTTAAGTTTTTTATACTATAAATACTTAAAATTTCGTTATTCAGCGGAATCTCTGAGTAGCTATTAATATTAAAAGGAGAAAACATATGAATAAAAATATTGAAAAAAACCTGGAACCTTTATATTCTCAACCGCCCCAACAATTATTTGAAGTAATTAAAAATATACCAACTCCAGCTCTTATTTATGATTTAAATGGAATGACTGATGTTATTAGACGAATTAAAACTGACATTAGCATTGTTCCAAATACAAAATTAAATTTGGCAGTAAAAGCTATACACACGCCAGAGATTTTAAAAATCTACGCAAATTGGGGAATAGGTTGTGATGTGGCAAGTGTTGGGGAATATAAACTTGCAAAATATGCAGGTTTTAAAGAAATTACATCAACGGGTCCTGCCTTCACATTGAGTGATTTAGAATTTTTTAATACAGAAAATGTGATTGTTGATTTAGATTCAATATCACAAATAGAATTATATGGTCAGAAATATCCAAATACAAACATCGGTTTACGTATTCGAATTCCATTACCTGAAGAGTTAGAATCAGAAGCTACTTACGGAAAAGATAGTCGCTTTGGAGTCGAAATTAACAATCCTAATTTAAACCTAGTAATTGAAAAATATGATCTACATATAACTAGATTACATGTACATACTGGGCAGATGACACCGGATTCATTGTTATATAAAGCTGATTACCTTTTATCTATAGCTGAACAATACGAAAATATTCACACAATTGATTTTGGTGGAGGTTTTTTCCATTTATATGTAGATCGTAAAGAAACAAAAGAAGCATTTTATAAACTCAGAGAAATAGTTATTAATTGGAAAAAAAGACATGGCCGAGAAATGGAATTTAGATTTGAACCTGGAGGCGCTTTATTGGCAGGGTGCGGATATTTTGCTACTAAAATCATGGCAAAAGAATTTCATGACTTTTTCAATATAGATATCCTTACATTAGACTCATCAGCATGGAACTTAGCACCGTGGCACAAACCACAAGTAATACCAATTAACAGTCTATATTCGAACCCTCAGTTAGTGGAATATAGACTTGCAGGTAATACCTTATACGAGGGGGATATCTTTGGAAGAGACACTAATGGAAATACAATGGAGTTCTTATTGCCAAAAGATTTACAAGTCGGTGAGACATTGGTGATGTGTGCGTTCGGTGCATATACCATTACAAATTCAAGACAATTTAATAAGATACCTTTACCACAAGAATACTTATTAAAAAATGGAGTTTTAGATAAGCTTGGAGAAGTGAAAAATGAAAAAGAATGTATTTTATAAAGTAAAAGAATCTATCGTTTTCTTGCAAGAAAACGATAAGTGCAAAATTTGGGAACATAAATCTGGTTGGGAAGTAATATTAAATGAGGATATGCTAGATATTATTTCAATATTCACCATCCCAGTTAACAGAGAGTTAGCTTTTGAAAAAATGAAAAAGAATCATAATATTGATGGAAATAAAGCTATAGAGATTTTAGACTATCTAATAGGTGAAGGTATCATTGAACCCTATCATCCCCAAACCAATATAGTAGATAATAAAAATGGTATTTTTAATACTCCCTTAATATCTATTAAAGAATGTCTAAGTGGAGATTGGTGTGATATAGCATTTATTGGCATGCCATATGATCTGAATGTTACATATCAACCTGGCACTAGATTTGCTCCCAGCTATATAAGAAAAGTAAGCCGAGCAGTTTATAATTATGATTCTACTAGTTTGGAAGGATATTTTGATCCAATTGATAGAACTCAAAAGCTTGAAAACATACGATTAGCTGATTGTGGTGATATTAAAGCAATTGTATTTTCTAAAAATGGGTCACACTTCGATGCTTTAAAAGACACAATTTATAAACTTAGCTCTAAAAATATCCTTCCTGTTACATTAGGTGGAGATCATTCTATTGCTTATCCGTGTATTGCAGGTGTGTCAAAAGATAAAAAAATTAAAGTAATACAGTTTGATGCACATTCAGATTTTGGTCTTATAAAAATGAATAATTGGAGAGAGGACTTACATCATGGGAACTTTATGGATAAAGTTCTTGAATTAGAAAATGTTGAAGAAGTTATTCAGATTGGAATAAGACAAATTACTTCTAAAAATTATGAAAATATTAAAGTTCAAATATATCCAGATATAAGTATATTGGATATATTAGAAGAATTTATAGACACGTTAGATTCAGATATATCATATTATATCACTCTAGATGTTGATGTGTTAAATCCGTTAATCATGAGTGCAACTGGAACACCTGTTTCAGGTGGATTCGACTATAAAGAATTATTATTAATAATCGAAAAAATAGTAAAAAAAGTGAAAGTAATTGGATTAGATGTAGTAGAACTCCTACCTGGAAAAAGTGAAGTAGAAGGGATAATTATATCAAATATAATTTTAAAAATAATTACTATGGAAATGGAGAAAAAATGAGCATTCATCCTAAAATCCCAAAAATTTTACTAGAAGGTGAGCCATACATTAGTTCACCTGCTATTATATATGATTATAATTCAATAGTTAGTACTGTATTAAAAATAAAAAACGATATTGATATTATTCCTAATGTAGAATTATGCTTTGCAATAAAAGCAAATCGAAATAGGAAAGTATTAAAAATCCTTTCGGATCTAGGATTAGGTGCTGATGTAGCATCTATCCACGAATTAAACATAGCAAAAGAAGTGGGGATAAATCCTATTTATTCCACTTCGCCGGTATATAGCGAGGAATTTTTAGAAGAGTTGTTTAGAAGCGATATAACACCTGATTTTAATAGTCTTTCGCAGTTGAAAAAATATGTCGAGAAATATAATTTAAATGAACTAGGCATACGAATAAAAATACCCTTGAACTTATCGAATTCAGATATAACCTACGGTGAAAAAAGTAGGTTTGGAATTGATATAGATTCTTCTGATTACATTGAATATATGCGTGATAAAAATATAAAAATTAAACAAATTCATTTCCATATTGGAGAATTACAAAATTCATCTGTCATCAAAAATGCAATAGAATATATCACTCTAATATCTAATAGATTTCAAGATTTAGAAGTAATCAATATTGGTGGAGGATTAACGTATTTATATTCGGACGAAACAGAAGTTAAAAAAAGTTGGGAAACTATCAAGGAAAATATACTATTAATAAATATGAGATTCGATAGAGAAATCAAAGTGGTAATTGAACCTGGAATGTTAATTTTAGCTATGAGCGGATATTTGTATTCAAAAGTGCAATCATCAGATTTTGTTAATAACAAAAGAATTGTTACATTAGATTGCTCTGCTTGGAATTTAACTCATTGGGCATATCCTGTTTTAGTTCAAAGCTACTCAGATTCAATAAATGTTGAAGAACATACAATAGCTGGTAATACATGCTATGAGAATGATATTTTTATTTCTTCAGTAAATCATAGAATCCTAAAAATCAATGATGGTTTATTGATGACTCCTGTTGGTGCCTACGTAGCAAGTATGGCGAGGAATATGCATGGATACCCTTTACCAAATGAATGGATTTTAAAAGATGATAACTTTATTAAGGCAGGTGATTATTTATGACTTTTAATCAAGATTTATTATCAGAAAATATAGAAGAATTAATAGCACTAAAAGGTTTATTTAAAAATCAAATAGACACAAATGAATACCAAGAGTGGGAAAAAAAGTTGGATGGGACTATTGATTATATTTTCACAAATAATCACCAAAATTACGAATTATTGTTTATCCAAATTAACACTTTAACCATGGAATTAAGAGAAATTTGGATGAATTACGTCCAAAATATTACGAACAAACATTTAAAATCCCCGCCTTTACATATCATTAAAAATCTACCCCAATCTAACAAAATTGACTTTAGTTATGAAAGAAATATACAACCAGACTTCCTTGAAAATAAAGTTAGTCTGTATAGAGAAGTACCTTCTAATTGGGAAATAAGTAATGTATTATGCTCAAGCGGTATGACAGCTATCTCTACTATCATGCAGAGTTATTTTGCTATGTATAAGCCGTCGTTAAATAAAAAATTGGTCATTAGTACATGGCGAGATTACTTTGAAACTAGAGTCTTAACAGACTTATATAGAAATGAATTAATTGAGATTACAAATTATCCAACACAAGAAGAATTCTTTGATGTGATAGAGCATACAGATTTATTTTTCATCGAATTGGTACGATATAATTGGGATTTAGAAGTATTTAACTTGAATGAATTTTTAGAAATTCTGTCTAATAGTACGCCTAATAGATTAAGAATATTAATTCTAGATACAACATTAAGTGGTAACCATCATCAATTAGAGAAAATACTTAGTGGTTTACAGTATTTTCCTAACATTATAATTATCCAAGTACATTCTATTCTTAAATTAGATCAACAGGGACTAGAGCTCTCTAACGGTGGAGCTATCAGTGTTTATACGCTAAAAGATAATGTAGCAATACCAAGTGCGGAAGCTTTTGCAGGTTACCTTAGACAAGTTAGAACCATTTTAGGCGCTGGATTATCATACCAAGAGATAGCCTTATTGGATAATGAATTTGTATTTAATAAAAATAAATATAGTGATTATTGTAATCTTATCTATGAGAATAATAAACTAATGGCTGAAACAATTCATACAAATGGAATATTTGAAAAAGTCGTATATCCTTCATTATTCTCTGAAGTTGATTGGGCTAAATCACCATTCGTAGTATTTCATTTAAAAGAGGATCACTTGGATAATCATGGATTTTTATTAGGTGTCTTATCTTATGAAGTGAAAAAAAGGAAGATTAATTTTTATCATGGTTCTAGTTTTGGATTTAGAGATAGTAGGTACGAAGTGATTATTCCAAATACTAGCGAAAACAAAGGACTTTTTAAAATTGCAATGGGTGTAAGAAAGGGAATAGATCTATTAAACATAATCGAATTAATGCAAGAAATATCTGATTATAAAGATTTTTCAGAATTAAAAGCGTCTTATCCAACTGTTAATGCTATAAGATTTGATACTAAATAATATTAGTGTATACGAGGTGTCGAAATGATCAAAATTGAAAATATTCAAAAAAGTTATATCTCAAAATCTAATAGGGTAAATGTATTGGATGATGTTTCACTGACAATCCAAAAAGGTGAGATAGTAGGTTTATTAGGTTCGAATGGTGCTGGTAAGACAACACTAATAAAAATATTATGTGGACTAATTAATCCAGATGGAGGAAATATATATATCAATAATAAGATATTCTCCCAAAAAAGTTTAATGTACATTAGCACTGTTTTAGAGGGTAACAGAAACTTATACTGGCGTTTATCTATAATAGAAAATATTGAATATTTTTTAGGTATTAGAGGTTACTCAATCAAAAATAAAACAGAAAAAATAAATACTATTTTAAAAACATTCAATTTAATAGATAAAAAATTTGAATTAGTTAAAAATTTATCTAGAGGTATGCAACAAAAAGTTGCAATTATTATTGCAATTCTATGTGAAACTGAAATTTTGATTTTAGATGAACCAACTTTAGGTTTAGATGTTAAATCGAACAAAGAAATGATTCACTTTTTAAAACAAATTGTAGAAAGTGAAAATAAAACTATATTAATAAGTTCTCATGATATGGGATTAATTGAACAGTTGTGCTCAAGAGCAATTATTATAAGCAAAGGAAAAATTATTACTGATAATACAATTGAGAATTTAAATAGTTTATTTATAACAAAGTCTTTTATCATAACATTAACTAAAAAGTTAGAGAATCATCAAAAGGACAAATTATTATCTTCTTTAAACTTATTGCAAATATCTGAGTTAGAAGAAAAATGTGAAGTGATTTTTAATATAAAAGAAAATGATGAAATTTATTTACTATTAGAAATATTAAAAGAATTTAATGTACCTATTGAAAAATTTGAACAAAGAGATATAAACTTTGAACAGGTTTTCCTCAATATTATTGGAGATGAGAATGCAAATGGAAGTATACAATATATTTAAAGTGAACTTTAAAAGAGAATGGATACAGATGAAAAGATATTTACCTAATACCATAAGCGAATTGATTATTTTTTACATTGTTTTCTTAGGGTTTTTCCTAGGTATATCTCTAATAGGCGATCCAGAAAATCTGGATTATAACATCCAAATGATTATTATGAATTATATCTTTTGGTATCTGGTTCTATCTTTAACTCAGGGAATTGGGTTAGAAATTTCTGATGAAGCTGGACGAGGTACATTGGAACAATTAACAATTACTCCATATAAACTTTGGTTTATTTTTATTACAAGAATGACAAGTGTAATAATAATTAGTATGATATCCATTTCAATTTTATTATTTTTAGCTATGTTAACTACACGTCAAAACTTAAACTTAGATTTGTTATCTATTATACCAATACTATTGATTACTTTAATAGGGGTACTAGGTGTAGGCTACTTGATTTCTTCAATTACTATTATTATTAAAGAATCGGGATATTTAATCCAAATATTTCAATTTGTAATAATGGGAATGACTTTTATTCCTTTAACTACAGCCCCATTTTTAAAATTTGCTCCCTTTATGTATGGTCTACAATTAATCCGCGAAATAACAATAAATAATTTTTCTATATTATCTCTAAATATAAATGATATTGTATTTTTATTACTGAATTCTCTTATTTATTTTATATCTGGAATATATGTATTTAATAGAGCTGAAAAATTTGCTAAGCAAAAAGGCTTACTAGGACATTATTAATTATGTAGTAATAATTTGGAATAAAAAATTGATGAGCCAAAAAAATTAACTGACTGTCTAAATTTTAAGATAGTTAGTTGATTTTCACTTATTACTTTTACCATAGTTAGTGTAACTAACTTATATTAAACCATTAGAAAGAGATGAAGGAATGAATACAAAAGACATATTAAAAAGATTTGGTTTGGAAATAGACAAAGAACCGATAAGCATCTATCCATTTTCCCCGGTATATAAAGTCCAATATGGACAACAACAAGTCATTATTAAGAAAACACAATCGCCATTAAGTGCAGCTCAAAAATTGATGCGATTTACAGAATCGTTAAACTTGGCCCAAGTAAATATTGTCACACCAGTTGAATCTGATACTTTTACAAATCCTTTAGTTATCGAAAAAGACGTATTTGTGATGTACCCTTTTATTGAAGGTTATACTTATACAGCAAAAGATGAAGAAATCTATGCAGCAGGTCAATTATTAGGAAAAATTCATTATTTATCTCCTCAAACCAATAACTATCAATTACCAGTTTATGATGTTTTTGATTTTACTAAGCAGGAAGTGACAGATCATATGATAGCTATTCGTCAACATATTCAGCATACAAAACGCGAACTGAGTGTTGACTTGGTGGAAGAAAAATTAATACAAGCTGTGAACCAACAGACAGAATTGCAAGAGATAAAATTGCCTTATGTTGCTACGCCATATGACTATAAAGCAAATAATTTAATTTATACACCTGCACCATACCTAATTGATCCCGATAATGCTACATGGATTCCACGAATATTTGACTTAGCATTATCCTTACTTTTATTCCATAATGAGCTAGAAACAGCTCCAGATACCTTGTTTAATCCAAAACAATGGGAATTATTCTTGTCTGGCTATACCAAGTGGATTACCTTAACTACCTTAGAAAAAAAACATTGGCAATATGCAGTGAGTCATGTTTTTTTAGATGAAGTGATGTGGCTTATGGCTGAATATGAAGAAGATTGGATAAATGATGAGCAATACAATTTATTTAAAAGTATCATACAGATTTTTATGGATTCTTCAGCCTATTTACTTGAATAAAGGTCGTAAAGCCGCTTCAACCCTTGATGTATTAGAGTTTGTATGTAAGGTGAAAGTAAAATGCTAACATAAGGGATTATAATCGAGGCTTCTCATTAGTTGTGCAAACTTTTGGGAAGCTTCTTTTTTTATTTCTTTCGTTACATGAAGTAAAACATTTTTTGTTATTTGATCATCTGAATGACCAAGTCTGTCCATAATTTATTTGAGTGTAACGCCACTGCTACTATAAGCGAAGTGTGTGTATGTCTCAATGGAGTAAGGTGTTAAGTCAAAGTTTAATTTTGCGATTGAAAGAAGTCTTGCCATCCTAAGTTGTACCACTTGATGACTATAGGATATCCGGAATGTCTCTAAGAAGAATAAATATAAATGAATTTTGCTTCTTTTTAGAATAGTTTACATATAGGGTTTTTTATGGTGATATTATGAAAGTATTACAAAAAAATATATTAAATAAAAAAGGGTTAGTTAAATGAAAAAAACACTTATTTTAGGCGTAACAACAATGTTAACTTTAGGATCTCTAGGTGGAACTCTAGCACCTACTGCACATGCAAGTGAAAATCCTTCAAACAATTTGGAATTACCCTTGTAAATAAATCTCTGAAGAATTATGAATGCATCGGATAAATTCTTTATTGGAGGTTAAAAAATGGCAGATTCTAATATCATGAAATCTACAGTTATTAAAAAGGCACATCCATTAAAAGTTTCTCAAGAAATGTTGTTTGACGATCGTATACAGGTGGCTCGTCCAAAATGTGTTCTCAAACCGTTGCGTTGGCCAGATTGAAATTAAGCTACGGAATGGTACATTATTGCAAACAACAGGTTCTTTAATCAGCGACTATACGGTTCTGACGGCGGGACATGTTGTGAAAGGCGCTAACAATCAATTCCTTGATATAGAAATTTTTCGTTTTATACCTGCAAGGAATCATTCTAATATGCCTTGTGGAATTTACGATTGGTCTGAAATGAGGGCTGTACACAATGGCGGTTTACGATATAGGGCGTTAATCTCTCTTACACAACCAGCTGGATTTCAAACTGGTTTTTTAGGAACGTCTGCAACGTATCCAGTAAATCGTTGGGCTAATGAAAGAGATCGCTTTCAACACATTGGTTTTCCAGGAGATCACACTGATGAAATGTGGATTGATGATTGGATTTGGCCCCCACAATAGACAACCACATACTTGTGGATTATTAGAGAACCAGTTAAGTTAATGGACCACCTGATTGTCCATGAGCAGCATCAATATCTGTCTTGAGTTGTCTACTAACATAAATTTCAGTACAAACACCATCTTGAAGATCCAAACTATTTCACTCCAGGTAACGAAGATGTAAAGACCGATGAGTGGATTATAAAAATTAGTAATTTTATTATAGTTGTTAGTTTTAATATAGTAGTGAAGAGGAAACACATATTTATTCTAAATGAAGAAACGAATAGGTAATTGTTTTTCTTGCTATCTTATCCCCACGTGTGATTGCCTGGTGGCCGAAATGTGATCAGGGGTAGATAGAAAGTCTTGGTCGGTAGAGATTGGAATTTGACACACAAGAAGAAAAAACTGAAGCACTCTTTAAATTAGCCGATGAACGAATGTACATTTCAAAGAATACTGGGAAAAACAAAATTACAACCCAAAATCCGGTAGAAGCTTCTTAGGATTAATTCGTCACAGTTTTTCCAAATGTATTCCAATTTATTTGTGTTATTATAACTAATAATCGGTACCAAGATTGTATCAAGCAATCGCAACTTACATAATGTCGTTAATCGTCTTATTTCTATATAAGGTGGTTAAAGTGGAATTTATAGTAATAAATTAACCTTTTATTGTAAATCTTAAATGACACCGCTATCACTTTTATTTCCCATTTGATTAAATGTAAAAATTTGACAATTTATTTCGTTCGTCATATACTATTCCCATGCTTTGCGATATATAAATATAAAACCTTGTCTAGGTAATAAAATGTGAGATGGGAAAAGCTTATATTCGAGCTTGGCTCAGGTTTAGTTGACACTTGTGTGGTTGCTATCGGCGATAAAGAGGATGCTTACGGTTATTCATTAACATCACAAGTACAATCTGAAATAGATAAAACTACGCTGTACCCGCTATAAACAGCGAACTAAGGGTTTATGTAGTAACGGAACAGAAATGGCAATAGGGCTCTAAACATCAAATATTTTATTTCTATTCCATTTTTAGTAACGGACGTAAAGATCCATTTTCAACTTCCTCTGGTGAGTAAAACGAATATCTTCCCTTTATATCTATATGTGCATGTCCTACTGAAGAGAGTCTTTGTTTGATTACTTGAATAATTATAAAAGGGGCCATGCCACGACCAACCTCAAAATACTTTCGAGTTAGTCCTGAGTGTGCCACTTAGTCATTGTAACAAACCGAAGACTACCCGCTGAAGCTGTTTTCTCCATCCTCTCTTCTCACATTCAAGCGTTTCTAGACACGTTTATATAAGCAAAACTATACATTTTAAATAAACACCTACATGTATTATGTATTTTATTGGTAATATTTTTCGTTAATTAGGAGGGACAGTATGAACCGATTTGTTAAAGTAGAAAATGCCCAGTTGATAACCGAAGCTCAATACGATGTAACAGAAAGTCAGAAAGTATTATGGTTTGCACGTCAAATGGACATAGAAGCCGGCATTTATAATGAACCCGTTTCTATACAAATAAAAGGGGACTTAGATCATAAAAGACTACAAAAGGCATTACAATATATTGTAGCGAAACACGTAGCGTTACAAATGAATATTGTATCTACGATTGACGGTCTGAAACAAATAAGGAAAGAACAATTTCATGTAGACATGGATTTTTATGATTGGTCTTCTTATCCTGGTGCCAAAAGAAATCAGATGTTGGACGAATCTTTGAAATCAAATCTTTACACAAGATTTGATTTAACCTCAGATGCCTTGTTTCGATTTCAATTGTATCAGTTGGAACCAAATGAATATCTCCTTCACATGATATTCCATCATATTATTTTTGATGGATGGAGTTTAGGATTATTCCTGCAAGATTTAGAACAAGCTTATTCATTAGACCAAACTTTTGAAACAGAAAAAAACATTCATAGAATACAGATGTATGAAAAACTTTTACATAAACATCAAAATTATATTGGAACAGAGAATTATGTTGCTTCTGAAAAATATTGGCGTGCAAGATTAGAAGGCACCTTACCGTGGAGTGAATTTCCAACAAGTTGCGCAAGGTCACTTGTACCAACATATCAAGGAGGTGCTTTACAATATGCAATAAAGCCTACTTTATCTAACCTTATAAAACAATTTTCAAAGGAAAATCAAGTTAGCTCATACCGTGTATGGTTAAGCATCTATATTGTTTTATTAAATCAAATGACAAATCAGACAGACTTGGTAGTTGGCATGCCAATTAACACCAGAAGCCGTGACGAAGAAGCACGAGAGGTATTTGGCTACTTTGTGAATACAGTTCCACTACGTATAGCATTTTCACCTACCGAAACATTTACAGAGTTAGTTCAAAAAGTGAATGACTCTGTAAAAGAAGCGATCGCACATAGAGATTATCCATTGGACCATTTGATTCAGCAAATTAAGAATCGAGAAGGAAATAACCCATCTTTATATTCAACAGTATTCAACATGGTGAAACTTCCGAATTTCAGAATGGAAGACTTAGAAACGAAAGTCATCACACATCAAAATCGAGTAAGTGTGTTTGATATGGTATGGCGATTAGTTCAAAACCAAAGTGATGCTTTAAATATTGAAATTGATTATAACTCTGGTATATATGATGAAAACGACATACAGAACTTTATAGATAGATTTCAACATTTACTACCGATATTGTTAGAAAACAGTGACATAGCTATATGCAATCTAGAATTGCTTTTACCACAGGATTATGATGTTTATCAAAACACATTGGCTGTGAAAAATGTGATGCCTATGACATTAGACCAACTCATCGATGAACAAGCGGATATACATCCAGATCGTATTGCTATAACGGTGGGTCAGCAAAATATCACTTATCAAGAGTTGCGGGTCTTGTCGAACCAAATGGCGCAAACTTTATTGCACCAAGGGTTTCAAAAACAAAATCGTGTAAGTATCATTATGAATCGTAGTATAGAAGCCGTTGTTTCCATGATTGGAGTATTAAAGGCAGGGGGTATCTATGTACCTGTGGAGCCGGATTTTCCTGTAGACCGGGTTCGTTTTATATTACAGGATAGTGAGTCAACTCATATTATTACAAGTCATAAGATTAGTTTACGACATATTCAACTAGAGCAACAAGTTATTTTATATGAAGATATGCCTAAACAATTCATTACTGAACAAGCGAAACGTACACATACAATGGAAGATGCAGCCTATGTCATTTATACATCTGGTTCTACTGGAAATCCTAAAGGTGTATTAATTCCTCATAAGGGAGTAATTCACTTTATACAATCCTTAAAAGATACGTATCATTTTCAGAAAAATCATGTACATCTACAATTTGCATCACTTATCTTTGATGCATCTGTCTGGGAAATCTATAGTAGCTTGTTAACTGGTGGAAGGCTTTATATTTTATCGGAGATAGAAAGAAAATCTTTCAATCACTTTATCGAGGCAATTCACAAACAGCAAGTAAATTTTTGTCTTTTACCTACTGTATTTTTCCATACTTTAACGCAAGCGTCTCTTCATGACTTAGAAAAATTGCAATCACTAAACTATATATTTGTTGGTGGAGAGACATTGCTACCGGAAACAGTACGAAAATGGCAAGAAAAAGTAGATTTGAAAATTCCAATTGTAAATGCATATGGTCCAACAGAATCGACAGTTTGTGTCGCCACATATCCGATTATCAACAAAGTAGATGAAACACAAGCAAATATACCAATTGGGAAACAGTTATCTCATACAGAAATCTATATTTTGAACGAACAGCATCAAATTTGTCCGCCGTACGTACCTGGAGAGATTTATATTGGTGGGAGTAGCCTTGCACAGCAATATGTCAATCAACCTGATAAAACCAAAGAAGCATTTGTAACTGTAAATTTACCAACTTCGTCTAAGGCGAGACTATATAAAAGCGGTGATCAAGGTCGTATCACACAAGATGGACAAGTTGAATTTTTAGGACGTATAGATAACCAGGTGAAGATTCGTGGATATCGTATCGAATTAGAAGAAATAGAAGAGCAAATGCTCCAACACCCATCTATTCAACATGCATCTGTGATAGTTTATCAGAATAAAAATGGCAATCAGCAATTGATTGCTTTCTACATATTGCAAAAAGAGTCTATTGTGACTGCTGAAGATATCCAAGCATATCTTTCGGGGAAATTACCTTATTTTATGCTACCGAATTACATGCAAGATGTCGAGAAGTTTCCTTTAACACCGAGTGGCAAGATAGATTATAACTCATTTCAAAAGCAAGCAGAGTCCTTATTAGAAAACCGTACCCATAGATATATCCCACCCAATACAGATACTGAAATACACTTACAGAATATCTGGGCAGAAGTTTTACAGATGAATTCTGAACAGATAAGTATCGAAGATGATTTTTTCAAAATTGGTGGACATTCTTTACTCACAGTCCAAGTCATTAATCGTATTCATGCCAGATTCCATGTACAGATCAGTTTAAAAGACTTATATATATATCGAACGATTCATACATGTGCTGATTATATAGACCAATTAAATCCTTTAGATAAAGAAGTTGTAATACCGCAAATTCCTGAACAAACGTATTACCCGTTATCACATGCACAAAAAAGACTTTGGTTTTTATACAAAAGGTATCCAGAAGATAGAACGTATGACATCCCTGTCCTGGTAGAAATACAGCCCGGTATACAAATCAATATGTTGAACAAAGCTTTATATGAAGTTGTACAACGACATGAAATTTTTCGAACGGTTTTCATGGAAAAGCAAGGGGAGCCTGTGCAACACATACGAGAAGAAATATCTACGATAGCTAAACACGTGGATATTACCAGTATTAAAAAGAGTAAACAAGCAGCATATAGGATGAAGTGTATACAGGAGTTTGATTCTAAAGAGTTTGATTTAGAACAGGGTCCGTTATTCCGAACGATACTATTCACAGCAAGTGAAGATTGCTCTTGGTTATATTTGAATTTCCATCATATTATTATGGATGAATGGAGTTTACAACGCTTTCTAAAAGAGCTATTGGAGGTATATGAAGAAATATTACTAAATAAAAGCGTGCATGCTACCAAACCTACTGTTAGATATGTAGATTATGTAGCATGGCAATATGAACACCTTTCGTTAGGGACATGGGAATTAGAAAAACAATATTGGAAACAAGAGTTTCAAAACGTTCTACCTCAATTATCACTACCATATGATCGGATGCGTCCTAGTACTCCTTCGAACCATGGTGCGGTGCTTTCTAAGAAAATAGATCAGGTACATTTGGCAGGATTAAGAAAAATTGCACAACAAGAGGAAGTTTCACTATTCATATTGCTATTTACTGCTTATACACAATTTTTAAAGCAGATATGTGGGCAGAACGACCTTATTGTAGGAACACCTGTGACAGGGAGACAACATACGGCATTTGAAGATGTACAAGGCTTTTTTGTCAACACAGTTGCAATTCGAGTAAATACAACCGATGCTTCCACAATGAAAGAATTGTGTGAAGTCGTAAAAGAAAAATGTCTTTTGGCATTCCAGCATCAAAACTATCCATTTGATAAGGTGATTGAAGTAGTAAACCCTGAACGAACAGCACATGATAATCCAATTTTCCAAACTATGTTTAGTTATCAACAGAACACAGCTCAACAACATAATTTGCATCGATTGGATATACAACCCGTGGAGCAAGCAATTAGTAAATTTGACTTATCCCTTACATTCTTAGAGTCAGAAGATGGCCTAGTTATGGATTTAGAATATAATACTGATTTGTTTGAAAGAACAACAATTTCACGTTTTGCAGAACAACTTTTGCAAACATTACAGATGATACAAACTGATTTTACTACATCCCTTTGTCAATTAAATATGTTGTGTGATACAGATAAAACTGTGTATCAAAAATTGAACGATACGTATATGGCGATGCCATCACATTCATCTATACAAGAACGTTTTTATCAGCAAGTATATAAAAGACCCGATTCGATCGCAATTTCTACAGAGTATAGTTCATATACCTATGAAGAGGTGAATCATTATTCTAATCAAATTGCCCATTATTTGATTGAAAAAGGAATGCAACTCAATGATGTAGCTGCCATTTTCTTAGAACGAAGTTTTGAAAGTATTGTATGTATGTTAGGGGTTCTCAAAGCTGGCGGTACCTATGTGCCAATTGATATTAAATATCCGCCAGAACGTGTATCGTATATTGTAAACGACAGTAAGGCAAAGCTGATTCTAACGAAAAATTCTCTAAAAAAAGAATCACTATCCCATTATGAGCAAGTAGCAGTAATAGAAGATATGTTAGCATCGTCTGCAATTCAAGACATCTTAAACAAAAACACAGCGGAAGACACAGCCTATATGATCTACACATCTGGATCGACGGGAAATCCGAAAGGTACATTACTCCGACATGCTGGCGTACTTAATTTAGTGGAATGGCGTTCACAAACATTCCATATAACAGAGCAAGATGTGTTATCTCAGTTTTACTCTCACAGTTTTGATTCGTCTGTTTCGGAAATTTTTTCGGCTTTATTAACTGGAGCAAGACTTCATCTATTAAATGAGGAACAACGTTTCTCCTCACAGGCATATTTCGATGCCGTTTCTACTTATAACATTACGATTTCAGATGTGGCGACAGCCTTTTTTAAACAATTAGCAAATGGAGTATCTTCAAAACAGCACATTCCATTAAAAAGTTTACGTGTGCTAATTATGGGGGGTGAAGCTGCGTCGGCAGAAGCTATTCGAAAATGGCAATCTGAAATGAGTGATACTGTACAGATTGTCAATGAATATGGACCTACGGAAACAACGGTTAGTTCGTTGTATTACTCTGTTTCTACAAAAGTGGATAGTACTGTTACCCAGATTCCTATTGGGAAGCCCATTGCAAATACAAAAGTCTATATCTTAAATGAAAACATGCAACTGTGTCCAATAGGTGTAATAGGAGAACTGTACATTGAAAGTGTTGGAACAGCAATCGGGTATGTAAATCAGCCAGATAGAACCAAACAATCATTTTTGTCTAACCCGTTTTCTACTGAAAATCATTCTATTTTATATCGGACAGGAGATCTAGTAAGACTAGCATTAAATGGAAGTGTAGAATATATGGGTAGACGTGATAGACAAGTGAAAATAAGAGGATATCGTATTGAACTAGGAGAAATTGAAGATGTACTGGTGCAAGAGCCTCGCATTCAACAAGCGGTGGTTTTACCTGATGCAGAAGGAAACGAATTACACGCATATTTCACTGTTTATAACCAATCAAAAATAAGTATTGAAGAAGCCTATAAGTATGTTTCCACTACTTTACCGGAATATATGGTGCCAAAAGGATATGTTTGTGTTTCAGAGATTCCTGTCACACAAAATGGCAAAATAGATGTTCAAAAACTACTAGGGCAGTATCAGATACAGTACCGGAAAAATAAAAATCATCAACCACCTGTTACAGAAACACAAAAGGTACTAGCTAACGTTTGGGCAGAAGTATTAAACATAAAAGACTTAAACATAAAAGATGATTTTTTTGCTCTAGGGGGGCACTCATTAAAAATTATGCCTACTTTGGTGAAACTAAAACCATACTTCCCTCACTTGCGCATACAGGATTTCTTTCACTATCGTACAATAGAAAAACTGGCTCGAAAAATAGATTCAGAAGCGCTTCAGCAAGAAAACAGTATAGCAGCAACTGTGGGTGAGCATAAAAAAGAAAATAATATTTATATAGATAAGCAAGAAAACAGTAAGAAATGGGATACATTAATACAAGTTTCACAACAGAAACCTCGTAGTATATTATTAACAGGCGGAACAGGTTTTCTTGGTTCCCATATTTTAGAGCAGTTATTATTACTACCTGATACAGTGATTTATTGCCTAGTTCGGAATCAAAAACAAACTTCAATGGAAAATAAAGTACGAGAAAAAATGGAGTTTTACTTTGGAGAGGCTATTTTAGAAAAAATGAAACATCGCGTTCATATCATTGAAGGAGATTTGAGCAAAGAACATCTGGGTATTACACCAAATGTAAAAAAACAATTGATTCAAGAAATAGATACAATCATACACTGTGGAGGAGATGTGCGTCATTATGGAGATAGAGAACATTTTATCCAAGTTAATGTGGAATCTACTAAATACTTATTAGAACTGAGTAAAGACGCACGGGCACGTTTTCATTATATTTCAACAATTAGCATTTCTGGACATGCTCCTCATGATGCTAAAGAATTTTTGTTCTCTGAACGAGACTTTGACAGAGGACAGCAGTTAGATAATGTGTATATAGAAAGTAAATTTTTGGCAGAAAAATTAGTCAGAGAAGCAATAAAAGAAGGCGTGCCAGCAACAGTGTATCGTGTGGGAAACCTCGTAGGGCATACACTTGACGGAAGGTTTCAAGAGAATATAGAAGGTAATGCTTTTTATCGTGTGATAAAAGCTATCTTGTTACTACAAGTTGCACCGGACATTCATACGTATATTGATCTAGTACCAATCGATTTTGGTAGTAAAGCTATTGTACAATTGGCATGTACAAAGGAAACTGAAGGGGAAACTTTCCACATTTGTAATCCTGTTCAAATTGAATGGAAACCGTTTGTTGAATATCTGAAACAGAGCGGTCATCCTATTAAAATTGTCGATACTGAACAATTTATGAATTTATTTAAAGACTATACATTGTCTGATAAACAAAAATATGCTTTGGAATTGATGGTGCCTTTACTAGAAGAAACAGCTGAAAATTCTTTATCAATCCCAACGTGCCAAGATACGCAACGTTTTTTACAAGAAGTTGGTGTGGTATGCGAATTACCTGATGCAAAGTTTGTATCTAATTTGATAGATTACGGATCCAGTATAGGGTTTTTCCCCTCTAGCAGAGAACATACTACGGTTTAAATGACGATTAAAATGAGGTATGCACATGATAAATTGAATGATTATTCGGCATGGTAAAAGGGGCACCTTAATCTGAAGAAAGCATTTTCTATTGGATTAAAACAATTATGTCTGAAAGAGGCTGGGACAAAACAACTTACCTCAAAAATGAAAAGCCTCGAAATAATACTCTTTCTTATGATTCTGGTATGCCAAGGCCTCTCTCAAATTCTAATCTCTCCTCTGTCTCAGTCCATTTTACTTTTCTTTAATACCCATCGTATTGTTCATTTTTGTGAATAGCGAGATCGCAAGACCAGTTGAGTGGCTACAGCCATGGCTACCACCGTAGCGATTCCTCCGCTAGCTCCCTGAACAATTCGTACTAATAGTACGGTTTCGTAAGTAGGACTTATAAACATTAGTCCGTTGCTACCTATAAAAATACCGAGAGTAATCACTAATAGCTTCTTTCGATCCACATTAATTGTTAAGGCGATCAGAATCGGAGCGACAATAGCTGCTGCAAGCGCAAATAAAGTTACCAATAGTCCTGCTTTAGAAGTAGATACGCCCAAATCCACGGCAATCATTTCAATGATACCTGTGATAATGTATTCAATGGTCCCTATCAAAAAAAACAGCAAGAGCCAAAATATAGATGAGCTTGTTGTTTTTCAATTTAGATTGTCCCTTCTCCATTGGTTTAAGTATATTCCCCTGCCCGGTTTGTTTTCCTTAATAGACGTATACAGTTTCCTTGACAGGGAAAAAGCGTGCTTTATCCTTCATTCGAGCAAGAATCGCTTGAGACGTTCATCTATCCATTCCGAATCCTGTTCATGCTGTCCGATGCCCGCGCAATGTCCCCAGTTGGATTCAATCGGCAGGAAAATGGCGTTTGGCATGTGTCGGGTTTCATATTCGTTGTCCTGCGGAGGGAAGAATAGGTCTGTGCTTCCAGGCATGACTAGCGCCCTTGCTGTAATGCTACTTAATGCAAGCTCGAAGTTGCCGTTATAAATCGAGTTCGCGCTAATATCTCCGGTGATGCCGGTACGTAGCATGGTAATCAGATTATTGGCATCAAAACTGAAAAACACTTGATCCCAGTAATCTACGAGATATTCTTCCAGGGTATGGTAGCCCTCTTGCTGGTAAAGCTGCTCCAGATAATAAGCCTGTGAGAAGCCCCAAGCCGCATAAACCCGTCCCATGGCTGCCAATCCAACTTTCGGCTGCTCGTTGTAAAAACCATCCTTCCAGGCAGCATCGACTTGAAGCGCGGCAATCATTCCCTCGAATACAACCTTTGCATGAGGTCGGGTTTTAGCGGTTCCTCCAAATGGAGCGATGCGCTCGACCATATTGGGATAACTTGCCCCCCACTGAAAGGTCTGAACAGCACCAAGTGACCAACCGACAACAAGCGCGATATTTGTAATGCCAAATTTCTTCGTCACCAGTTGATGCTGAAGTCGCACATTATCATAAATTGAAATGTGCGGAAAGTGTGCCTGGTGATAAGGCGGTGGTGTATTGCTTGGTGAAGAGGACAGCCCGTTTCCAAGCATATTGGGGACAATGATAAAATACTTTTCTGGGTCCAGTGCCTTACCAGGTCCAATCAACCATTCGTTATCGGTATGTAGTCCTGCAAACCAAGTAGGATAAACGATCACATTATTTCTAGCCACATTCAACGTACCGTAAGTTTTATACGCAAGCACGGCATTGGGTAGGGTGTCACCGGATTGCAGCTCCACATTCCCCAGTTCATACAGTTCATAATCTTTCATATCAAAATCTCCTCCCTATCATCAAAGACTTATTGTCTTTCTTGTCATAACTTTACGAGGATGCTATTGTTAAGTCAAAGAAACGTTTTTGAATTGAACGTTCATTTTTTTTGAATATAAGGAGGTTTTGCAGTATGGAATTGCGGCAACTCAAAACATTTCATACCCTTGCTACCACACTCAACTTTACCCGCGCAGCGGAAGTACAGAACTATGTTCCCTCAACGGTGACTATGCAGATGAAATCATTGGAGGAGGAACTCGGTGTCAAGCTGGTGGACCGACTTGGGAAAAAGGTGGCTCTGACCGATGCGGGCAGAAGTTTTCTAGGCTATGTGGATCATATCTTATGTGAGCTGGAAGAAGCGCAGCATGCTGTGAAGCAATCTGGCGAAATGACCGGTACACTGACCATAAGTGCGGATGAAACCTTGTGTACATACCGACTTCCGGCTGTGCTTCGCCGATTTCGTTTGCGTTATCCGGGGGTTCGGTTGATGTTTCGCCCTCTCAGTAAGCCGAACCTGAAGCAAAGCTTGCGTGAAGGGAGTGCGGACATTATTTTTATGCTAGATGAGCTGAAGGGAGAGGCGGGAATCTGTGGGGAAAAGGTGCGTGACGAGCTCTTTTATTTATTAGTCGCACCGGAGCATCCGTTGGCTTCACAGTCCAATTTGACGATAGAGGACTTTAATGGCGAAACTTTCCTGTTGACGGAACAGGGCTGCTCCTATCGCATGTTTTTTGAACGAAGCCTTTCTCAAAAGGCCATGGGAAGCATTACGGAATTGGAATTTAACAGTGCAGAGGCAATTAAGCAATGTGCAAAAATAGGGATGGGCATCGCCATATTGCCTGAAATGGCCGTGGCGGCAGAGCTGAATCGTGGTGAGTTGGTTCCACTGCCGTGGGATTTGACAGCCGTCTCCTTTGCTACCCAAATGTTTTGGCATGAAGAGAAATGGATGTCCCCCGCCATTGAAGCCTTTTTGGACTTAACCAGAGAGACCTTCCTGACCCATCCGTAAAGAAAAAACTGGATGTCAATTAAGTGAAAAAGTCGCACCACGAAAAAAGCTAATTCTTTTAACAGATGATTAAGATGCGCACGCAATGAAAATAGTCATAAATAATTGCGGCCCGTTTACGTATAGTCTTTGAAATATAAAGCGAAACTGCAATCAGCGGGATTTTCTTCATCCCCCGCTGATTGTTAGTTGAACCAATCGGGCTATTACGGCGTTGATCGATCACCAGTTTACGCATTCTCCTCTTTCCACTTGAGGTGGCGTCTTCCTGACCAAGTCGCTATCATTCCTATTTTTTATAAATTATGGCACTA
Organism: Lysinibacillus sphaericus OT4b.31; assembly: GCF_000392615.1. Classification (GTDB taxonomy): domain Bacteria; phylum Bacillota; class Bacilli; order Bacillales_A; family Planococcaceae; genus Lysinibacillus; species Lysinibacillus sphaericus_B. The sequence goes on from NZ_KB933398.1 coordinate 2,257,292, forward strand.
AAAAATTGAGTTACATAACATATATATAACTACTTATTGTTAATATAACAAATATTAATAAACTTCTGATTTTACTTTTCTTCCATATAGTTAACATTGACAAGATTCCGCCTAAAAACATTAAAGTAATACCCATTATTTTCATGATGCTTACTCCAAATAAAGTTCCTAAATGTGCAAAAAAAGATCCTATTACGATAAAACCAATTGTAAAAATAAAACGGCGGGACCTAAAATCATGCATGGCTGATTTTCTATCGTCCGTATTCATTTTTAAATAACCTCTAACAACCATAAATGTTGGTATGCCCCAAATAATGACAAAATTCACAAGGGACATAGTATCTTTCCTCAATAGTCTTACCCCCATTTAGTGTAAACAGCTCAATGATCTACTAGTAAAGCTTCGTCCGTTTCGCAACTTCTTTCTATCAGAAAATACTATCAATCGTCATCAAGTCCCAAACTTCCTTGATTCGTTTGCCATCAAGGTTTACTTTTCGAAGTAAATTTTCAACATCTTCTCCTATGATTTCACTTGCAGAATCATAGAACTTCCAAAACATATACCGACCTGTTCCATGACCTATATAGTAATTTTCCTTTTTATAAATGAAATGTATCTCTCTACCCATATGTAAATCTTCAAGAAATTCTTCATATTTGTAATCATTCATCATTTAAACTCCCTTCGTTCAACAAAAAGAACGTTGACCCTTTCTTGAATCAAAGTCCCCGTGAGTTAAATAGTATTTGATGCTTCGGCTTCCATTGTCTGTTTTTGTAAGTTGAATATTTTTATCGTTGCTTTCCCTAATAAAAATCCAAGAATTCCTCCAAGAATGTTAAGTAGCATGTAGCCAATTTCCATACCCGTATGGCGTGGCACAACTAATCCAAGCCCGCTAAAAAGAAGTCGGGAAATTTCGATTGTCATACAACTGAAAATAACCATAGCAATTACTTTCTTTATATTATGTAAATTGAACAGAGCTACATACATGCCCAGGGGAATGAATAGTAACACGTTATAAAATACAGCCAAAGATCCCCCATTAAAATCTTGAACTGTATCGTATCATATATGCCAAACCAGTCATTCGTTGATATAAATGTACTACCCATGTCAGTTGGATTTTGAGGAGGAAGTGTAATTCCACCAAATTTTATTTGAATTAAACTCATTAAATAAAAGAGGAAACTAGATAAAAGAACTCTTCTTACATAACTTCTATTTATTTTTCTAAAATAATCAAGAAATATATCTATAAACATATAAACAAGCAACAGTAAGAAACCTAAAGGAATAATATTGTAAAGAATGTATGTTGAAAATATATATTTTCAACTCTTATATTTTGCAATCAATACTCATTCTACTTTTTTTGACAATATAAGGCAACTAAAATTATTCCACGATTGCTCTTCAACCAAAAATCATTCAGCCTACTTTACTGTTCTGTCACGATAAACAATCAAAGTAATTGCATTTAATAGGATGGTAACGATGACAAGAATTGCCGCTACGAAAGCCACAGCACCCATTGTGTCCATAAGAGCAGACCAATCCTCAATCTTTACTAGATGATAGTTATAGAAAATCTGGAAACATAGCGAAATAGCACAAGCACTGATGCTCAAAATGGCAAGACCGCCCCATTTGCTATGACCATGCTTTTCATATCGCATAAGATTTACAACAGGAAGAATCCAAGCAATTAGTCCAAGTACGAGACTTCCAATATTAAGCAAACTAATCATATCTTAATCCCCTTTGTGTTTTCTTTCTTGTTCAGCAATGCTGCTCCTTTAATTGAAGAAAAATAAGAGTTATCTAAACCGCTCATAAGCTTCAAGTAAAGCGCTGTGGCGGGTTGAAGAAAGATTTTTTATTTCATTTCATAATCATGTTTCATTATAATTTGCATTGTCAGAGCGATACTAATTAAAGTAACGATTAGTATTAATATCCTTTCCTCATTATTCAAATGAAATCCATAAATAATACTCAAGCAAATCACACAACTTAACGAGTTTAAGCCGAAAAAAAGTCCCCAAATGATAGCCTTAAATCTTTTATAGGCCCTACTACCTGTTAAATACCTAATATAAAAAAAGCAAACCAAACCTATCCCTACTATTATAAGCAATGACTTTATGAAAGAAGATGTTAAGGTGATCGGCTCTTCCCAAGGCATATCAATAAAAATAATGTTAGAGAAATTAGTCAAATGGAAAACAAAGACACAGAGAAGAACATAATAGAATAAAACCCACTCGACTACATAGATCATCGGGAATATAAGCTTTTTCCACATTTTCTTACCTACCATCTTGTTTATTTCCTCCATAAACTTTCTAGATTATAAATTTTGACGGGTAAAATTGGTAAAAGTTCCATAACTGTAATCAAACTCAAAAATTGAGTTTGATTACGTTCCGTTGATTTCCGCTACAGCGGACGCTTTTCGCGGCCATGGCTTCAGTCTCCTCGTCGCTACGCTCCTGTGGGGCCTTCAACTCATGCTATTCCCGCAGAATTCTTTAATTTTAGTCGCTAAAGTTTCTGTATCAACTATCAAGACCTCTTCTGAAGTAGGAAATGCTTGTAATGTTTTTAAAGAAACATCTGAATATAAGTCTCCAAAAACCTTACTATATTCAGGGAAAACTTGATCTAAAACTGCCTGGAATTGTAGAAATAAAGTGATACAAAAATGCGGTTTTTATTTTAATGGAGAAATGGAGATCGACAACCAAACGCATTATCATTACACACTTAACAAAGCACAATGGAAAAGTGAAAATAATCACTAAGGCTATTGCAAGTGCTTTACTTCGATAAGAAGTAGAGCCTTTTTCACGTTCTACTTAAAGTCCGAACAAGCTGAGAACTGATTTATGTAAGAAACCTCAAAGTATATACCTTAGATTGTGATGTTGAAACTTTTTCTAGTGTAATTACGTATAAAGTAAAGTTCAAAAAATTTCAAAATTAAGAAGGTGTTAACAAATTAATAAAAGCAATAATAAGGTCGGAAAAATTAACAATTAAAGGGAAATTAAATGATGACAAGAAAACACTTTTCAATCGTTAAAATGTTCGTAATCGCCATAGTCATGCTCATGACAAATGTTAACGGTATGGTATGGGCAAACGAAAATGAGTCTACAGCTAGTAATCTAGATATTTCTAAAATTGATGCGTTTATGTCACATGAAATAGAAAGATTGCACATTCCCGGTGCTTCATTGGCCATCGTAAAAGGAAATCAGGTGGAATACTTGCAAGGATATGGTGTTTCGAGCCCAGATGGAACAGCAATGACAGCGCAAACGCCAGTTGTTATTGGCTCGGTTAGTAAATCATTTACAGCGCTAGCCATTATGCAGCTAGTGGAACAAGGAAAAATCAATCTAGAAGATCCAGTACAATCAGTGATACCGTGGTTTCAATTAGCAGATAAAGAGGCATCAAAAAAAATCACCATTCAACACTTATTAAATCAAACAAGCGGTCTTTCTACATTTGATGGTCAAGTAGCGATATCACAAGGAGATAGCACAGTAAAAGAACATATAGAAGGTTTGGCTAATACAGTATTGACATTCCCGGTTGGTAAGCAATATCAATATTCGAATTTAAATTACAGCATCCTAGGTGCAGTCATCGAAGAAGTTACACATAAATCGTATACAGCGTATATAAAGGAATACGTATTCAAACCACTTGCAATGAACAATAGCTATGCGGACCCTATAGATGATTTAAACAATACAATTGCGGTAGGCTATCAAACTGTCTTTGGATTTAAGATGCCAACTGAGCAATTAAACCACCAAGGAACTGTTGCTTCTGGTTACATTATTTCCAGTGTGGAAGATATGGCAAATTACATGATCGCACAATTGAATCAGGGACAGTTCAAAGGAAGAAGTATTTTATCAGCAAATGCCATAGATACAATGCATCATCCATCAGCACTCGTTGGCAATGATACTTACTATGCTATGGGATGGGAAGTGAATGATGTAATCGCCCATAATGGCTGGACAGAAAACACCTACTCAAAAGTCATGTTAGATGGGGAGTATGGCATCAGTCTACTTATCAATTCCATGGATTATTTCAATCTGAATGAATATGAAGCAATAACGAGCGGCATTCACAAGCTGGTCCATAATGAAGAACCTGCTATATCTACAAGCAATCCATTTATGAAATATATCATTTTGGATATGATTTTACTGGCCATCATTGCTTACATTGTTTGGTCTGCTTATAGAATTTTTAAACCTAAAAAACGGAAAGTAATGACCATTCGTGTTATTTTAAATGGCTTGTCTATAGGCGTATTCCATTTGCTACTTCCATTGATTATTTTAATTGGTTTCCCAAGATTATTTGGTCCGTTGTCTACGACAACATTATTTGCTCCAGGTATAGGGCATTTGTTTTTTTTACTACCTTTGTTCCTGTTAATTGTGGGAATCGCTAAAATAGGTATTGGCATTAAAGAAAAATACGTTCAGCAAGATGTCATTTGACGCATAGAACGAATGCCAAAAACAGTCATATCAGGAGAGAAAAGCTGCGAGGCTCCTGCGTAAAAATGAGTTTTGCAACGGTAAAATAGCGAAAGAGGAGACGAAACAGTTCGTTCATTACTTTTTAATAGCTACAGTGTAAGACAAGTCCTTTCTAAAATTTTGTGAGATGACTTGTCTTTTGTGATTTAAAACTCTCTGACGCTGGAAATTTCCATATATCCCGAATGAAACAAGCGCAACGATTCTGAGGATAGCGCGACAGGATTTTTGGTAATATTTGTAGAACCAATATCTGTAGCCCAAGAAAGTTAAGTAAAACACAGGGGTGTCATATTGGAGATAAAGGGAGTCGATGGAATGGGATATGATCGTGAAAAATTAATGATTACGACGGAAAGACTGGTCCTTAGATTATTTCAAACATCCGATGCCGAAGCGGTCGCGACGCTGTGCAATAATTATCATATTTACAAAAATACATTGTATTTACCTTACCCATATAGTTTAAACGATGCATTATCATGGATGGAGCACCATTATGATAATTTTATGGGAGATCAATCGTATGAGTTTGCGGTAACAGACAAGGACAGTGGTGAAGTATTGGGCGCTATTGCATTATCGAACAATCCCAGCTTTAACCAAGGAGAACTAGCCTATTGGATTGGCGAACCTTATTGGGGCAATGGCTATGCAACCGAGGCAGCGCAAGCAATTTTACAATTTGCTTTTAAAGAAAAGAAGCTGCACAAAGTGTTTGCCCGCTATTTTTCATCAAATCCTGCTTCAGGAAAAGTGATGGAGAAGATTGGCATGGAAAAGGAAGGGACTTTAAAGGACCATGTTATGAAAGATGGTAAATATGAGGATTTGGTATATTACGGAATTATTAAAGAAAAGGCTTAACATGGCATAAAGCGTATTCGAATACTTTTTTTCGAATAGGCTTTTTTTATTGGAGAAAATCGATTCATTAAAAATCAGTGCTAAATATGCCAAAAAATCTTTCGCATAAACGGGCAATAGTTGACTCTCGTTGCATAGATGGCAACACTTTTTGCTGACATACAAAAAGGAAATAAAGACGTTCCTTTTGCTGAAAATATCATATAAGTTATAGTGTAATTTTCACTTTAAATGTAAGTGAATGACATTTTTTACTATGAAAAAGAATTTGACTAAAAAATTATTATAAAATACATTGAATTTTCTATCTTTTTTGACTATAATCTATTTAATTCTAAATGGAACAGTGTTCCTATAATCGGAACAGAAGGGGATGAGGATTTGAAAATAGCAACAGATATTGGTGGCACTTTTACCGATTTAGTATTCACAGATGAAAAGGGGAATCTTCATTTTGATAAGGGGCATACAACGCCAGGCCATTTTGAGGATGGGATTTTAAATGTCTTAAGTCGACATGTAACGGAACAATCGCTGGTCGAGTCATTTATTCATGGTTCGACAGTTATTATTAACACATTAACGGAAAGAAAAGGGGGAGTAGTTGGGTTAATCACGACGAAAGGCTTTCGTGATGTCTTAGAAATCGCTCGGGGAAATCGACCAGATTTGTACAATTTTAAATATATAAAGCCGCAACCTTTTGTAGAGCGCTATTTAAGACAAGAAATCGATGAAAGAATCGATTTTAAAGGAAATATCATGAAAGCGCTTAACATTGATGAAGTAGGTCCGTTAGTAAATAAATTTAAAGCATGGGGTGTTGAAGCAATTGCCATTTCATTTATTCACGGCTATAAAAATCCACTACATGAAAGACAATTAAAAGAAGAAATTTTAAAAATTTGGCCAGAGGTCTATATAACCCTTTCTAGCGAAACCATTAAAGAATATCGAGAGTATGAAAGAACCAATACAACCGTCTTGAATTCATATGTAAAACCTATTGCACATGCTTATTTAAAAAGTTTGAAAGAAAAGTTAGGGACAATTGGTATTACACAACATTTAAAAATTATGCAATCCAATGGGGGGACGACCAGTTTTGGTAAAGCAATGGAGTTGCCAATCAACCTCGTTGAATCTGGTCCTGTTGCGGGCATGTTCGGTGCTGCTAAATTAGGACAGCTTCTCAATGAATCGAATATTATCGCTTTTGATGTTGGCGGAACGACGGCTAAATGTTCGCTGATTACCGACGGCAAAGTGAATGTCACAACAGATTACTATATAGAAAAAAACGACAAGTTTGCAGGTTATCCCATTAAAACACCCGTTGTCGATATTGTGGAGATTGGCAATGGGGGAGGTTCCATTGCAAGAGTCGACCAATTTGGCTCATTAAAAGTAGGTCCAGATTCTGCTGGAGCGAACCCAGGCCCTGTGGCATATGGCTTAGGCAATACACAACCTACCATTACGGATGCGAATGTCTTTTTAGGCAAACTATCATTAGCCAACTTTGATCATCCAGTAGCCATGAACAAAATTGAAGAGGCGCTTATGCAATCGATTGCCAGACCATTTAATGTTACGGCTGAAGAGGCGGCCCAAGGAATTTTAGATATAGCCAATTCAAATATGTTAAATGCGCTTAAGTTAATCTCTATTCGTAAAGGCTATGACCCAGCGGAGTTTACAATGGTGGCCTTTGGTGGCGGCGGTCCACTACATGCTATTCATTTAGCACAGGAGTTAGGGATGAAAAAAGTCATTATTCCATATGGTTCATCCGTTTTTTCAGCATTAGGTATGATGATGACCGAATACCGACAAGATTATATCCAAACCAATTTATTGAATTTCCATAAAGATCATTTAGCCGAAATTCAACGAAATATGAAAGAAGTGATGCAAAAAGCCTATGCTGAAGCACCTTTATCAACAGAACACTATCATTTTGAAATGAATTACGATTTACGTTATAAAGGACAGGAACACGCTGTAAAGTTAAACTCATCCAATGGACGTCTCGATGAAGCGGAACTACAGCGCTTAACAGCAGACTTCCATATTAAACATCAGCAAGAATTTTCTTTTGAGCTACCTCAAACACCGATTGAGCTAGTGAATCTTCATCTCACGATTTATGGCAAAGACGAAGCTGTTCAGTTTAAGGAATTAGATTTCTCGCACATTGATGGTACAACTTGCATGAAATTGACACGTCAATTATATGTAAAACACACGGGTTGGGTAGATGTAAATGTCTATGATCAACAAAAGTTAGTGCCCGGCTATGTGATTCAAGGTCCAGCCATTGTCGAAAATTCTAGCTCTACGGTAGTAATCAATGACAAGCAGTCCATTAAAATGGATAAATACGGCAATCTAATTGTAGAGATGGAGGGGAAGTAAATCATGCATAAAGATGTTTTTGCAATAGAAATTATTCAAGATTCGTTGCTAGCCATCGGGGATGAAATGTTTGTCGCTTTAGCCCGTTCTTCAATGAGTCCTGTTATCTATGAAGTTTTAGATTATGCATGTGGTTTGACAGATGCAAAAGGTAATTTAATTAGCCAAGGAAACGGTGTGACAAGTTTTATCGGCATGTTAAGTCCAATGGTCCAACATGTTATTGACAAGTTTAATGGCGGTGCGGATTTACACGAAGGTGACGTCATTATTATTAATGACCCCTATGTTGGGGGTGGCTCGCATTTATCCGATGTTGGCTTAGTACTACCTATCTTTTACAATGGAGAAGTGATTGCTTATTCGACAAATAAGGCGCACTGGACAGAAGTTGGTGGAATGGACCCAGGTTCATTTACCAGTAATTCAAATGAAATCTATCAAGAAGGCTTACAGTTGCCAGGTGTCAAGCTCTATCAAAAAGGCGAACTAAGTGAAGCAGTCTATGAAATTATTGCGACCAATGTGCGTTTACCCGAACTATCCATCGGCGATATGTTTGCACAAGTTGCCGCATTGAAAACAGGTGAAAAACGCATCCGTGAACTTTGTCAGAAGTTCGGTGCGGATGCTGTTAAATTGTCTATCCAAAAATTATTGGACAAGGGTGAAAAAATTGCAAAGCTTGAACTGCAACAATTACCAAAGGGCGAGTTTTATGCGGAAGATTTTATTGAGGGCGATCCATTAAAAGGTGGACCATACCCTATAAAAGTAAAAGTTACGATTAGTGACCAAGCATTCATTTGTGACTTTAGAGGATCACATCCTGCGGTGCACGCTCCTGTCAACTGTTCGCAATTTGGATTAATGGCCAGTGTGAGGGTGATGTTTTTAGCGTTACTTGGTGATATCGATGTCATCAATGAAGGGGTATTTCATCGTTTGAAAATCATAACTGATGATAATTCCATCGTCTCTGCTAAACGGCCACATCCCGTTTCTATGAACTTTGAGGCGCGTATTGGCGCAGCCGATTTAATATGGAAAGCACTTGCACAGCACCTGCCAGACAGACTTTCGGCAGGACATTTACAGTCTGTTTGTACGTTTATTTTAACGGGCAAAAACCCACACAATGACGATTCATTCCTAATTGTCGAGCCATCTGTTGGTGGTTGGGGCGCATCCAATGATGTAGATGGGCAAAGCGGGCAATATTGTATGGGGGATGGGGAAACGTATAACCTCCCTGTGGAGATTGCGGAGACAAAATACGGTATCCATATCGATGAATATAGCTTAAACTGTGATGGTGCAGGCGCAGGAGAATTTAGAGGTGGTTTTGGTGTACGTCGAGTTTATACCATTAATCATGATGGACAAAAGGTTTCTGTTAACTTAGGCAGACATCAATTTTCACCTTTTGGCCTAAATGGCGGACATGAAGGTTCACATAACTATCTGATTATTCATAAACAAGATGGAACGAAGGTAGGGCCAATTGGTGTACTAGCAAATTATGAACTGCAAAAAGGAGACCAAATAGAGCTTGTTACGGCAACAGGGGGAGGTTATGGCAACCCCAAAGAGAGAAGCATAGACGCAATCGAAAAAGACTTGTTGAATGAATACATTTCTTTGGAAATGGCACACAAGCACTATCGCTATAAAAACGCATAAAAAAAGGAGAAGGTAATGACTGTCAAGACGTTAAAGAACTCATTGGATATACTAGAATGTTTTGCCTCTACAGAAAACGCATTAGGGGTGCGTGAAATTTCACGCATGACAAACATGCATACAAGTGTTGTGCAAAGAACAATCAATACATTTACAGAAGCGGGATACTTAATACAAGATGAAGGCACTAAAAAATATAAAATGGGTTACAAAATGTTTATATTTTATGATGTGCTTTCGCATTCAAATGACCCGCATTCTACCATTTATGAATTGATGCAAAATCTCGCTAGTGAAATCAATGAATCCGTATTTCTAACTTATATGGATAATGAATACGGTGTCACAACCAAAATAGCTGAAAGCAATAAGAATATAAAATATGCGGTGTCATTAGGAACGAAAACGCCGCTTTATATCGGTGCTTCCTGTAAAGTAATGTTTGCCTATCTAGACGAAGAAAAACAGCTTGAATTGTTAGCGCATTTTAATAAAGAACAGTCACAAGAAGAACATAAACAGCTTCTTGCACACTTAAAAAATGAGCTACAAATCATTCGACAACATAATTGGTGTATGACAGTAGGTGAATACAATGAGCATGCTTTTGGTATAAGTGTTCCATTATTCAATAAAAAGAAAGAAATTATGGCGTCTCTTACGATTTCTGGTTTGATATATGACATGAATGAGCAGAGGGAGAAATATATGCTTGCACAGTTATTACAAGTTTCTCATCAAATTCAATCTCACATTACTAAACTATAACTAGATAGGAGCTGACTTAATGAATAATAAAGTATTACATCCTAGAGCCTTAGAACCTATGACTCTACTAATGATAGTTTTAACATCTGTGGTTGGTGCCATAATTGGGATGCAACTGATTACTTCCTTAGGAATTTCTGCAAATACGTCTATTGTCGGTGCTATTTTTGCCATGATTTTAGGAAGAATTCCTATTGGGAAATTCCTAGAGTTTAAATCAGTTCATCGTCAAAATATTATCCAAACGGCAATATCTTCGGCAACGTTTAGTGCAGCGAGTAGTTTAATGCTGCCCATTGGTATTCCGTATGTTTTAGGCTATGAATCCTTAGTTTTACCATTGTTTATTGGTGTTATTTTAGCGATGTTTGTAGATGCTTTATTATTATATAAATTTTTTGATACGAAGATTTTCCCGGCGGCCGGTACATGGCCACCCGGGATTGCCACTGCTGAAGCGATTAAAGCTGGAGATAAGGGCGGTAAGAATGCAAAAGTTTTAATCGGTGGTGTGATAATCGGTATTGTGGGCTCCGTACTAAAAATTCCTATGTCAGCTTTTGGTGTAGCGTTTATCGGGAATATTTGGGCGCTTACCATGTTTGGAATTGGTCTTTTACTAAGAGGCTATTCGGTTCAATTATTTAATGTAGATTTAAATCAATATTATATTCCACATGGCATTATGATTGGTGCAGGTATTGTGGCGCTGTTCCAAGTAGCTTTTGCTTTACTAGCGAAAAAGTCTGATAAAAAGACAGAAGAATTACAATATTCTAAAAATGCGAAAGAAATTAGACAGGCCTTTGGTGCTGGATTTATCGCTTATTTAATGATTTCCTTATTAATCGCATTTTTAGGTGGAATCATTTCACATATGTCTATTGGTATGTTAGTAGGCTTCATCGTGTTCGCAACCGTTGCTGCCTTTGTACATGAGCTCATCGTTGGTATTGCTGCCATGCATGCAGGATGGTTCCCGGCGTTTGCCGTTGCATTTATTACGCTAATTGTCGGCATTTTGATTGGTTTCCCGCCCCCAGCACTGGCATTATTAGCTGGCTATAGTGCAGCAACAGGGGTTGCATTTGCGGATATGGGCTATGATTTGAAAACGGGGTATATTTTACGTGGAAATGGTAGTAATCCAGCATTAGAAAAAGAAGGGCGCAAACAGCAAATGATCGCTGGGATTATAGCCTTTTCTATTTCTGCCATTGTTGTTTTACTATCGTACAAATCTTATTTTGCACAAGATTTAGTAGCACCAGTCAACCATGTTTATGCGGCAACTATTCAATCGGGTGTTACAGGCGATGTGGCGAAACAGTTAATGATTTGGGCCATTCCGGGCGCATTGATCCAACTTCTTGGTGGGTCAAAGAGACAAATGGGTATCTTGTTTGCGACAGGTTTATTGCTTGTCAATCCTCTTGCTGGGTGGGCAGTGTTAATCGGTATTTTACTGCGTATTATTTTCACTAAAGTCACGAAAGGGAAGAAAGAGTCTGAAATGACGGTGTTTGCAGCAGGTGTCATTGCTGGGGATGCTTTATATAGTTTCTTCTCTTCCGTTTTCAAAATGGGAAAATAGAAAGGGGATATCTTGATGGTAAAAGTGCTAACGTATGAGGATGGTATTGCTGCTGTCTATGGCGGTACGATTCTAGGAGGCGGTGGTGGTGGCCTCCTAGAGGAAGGCCTAAAGCTTGTAGAGGAAATTTTCGAGGCCGGGGCACCTCAGTTAATGGATATATCAGAATTAGCGAATGAAGATTTAATCGCTTGTGTGGCCATGGTGGGAGCTCCGTCAGCGGCAAACCAATATATATCTAATGAACAGCTGTGCTGGAGCTATAGCAAGTTGAATACCTATATGGCTAATCGATTAAAAGGAATCATTACGAACGAAAACGGTGCGATTACGACGATTAATGGCTGGCTGCAATCGGTGTTATTACATGTACCGGTAGTGGATGCCCCCTGTAATGGGCGAGCACATCCAACAGGAATCATGGGCTCCTTGAATTTACATGAACAACAACATTATCAATCGGTGCAATTTTATGCTGGTGGAAAAAATAAATGGGCCATACAAGGTTTTGTAGAAGGTGATTTGCAAAATACGGCAAAAAGCGTTCGCCATGCTTCCGTGTTAGCTGGTGGCATGGTGGGGGTAACGCGAAACCCAGTAACCATTAGCTATTTAAAAGAACATGGCGCACCATATGCCATTTCTGATGCCATTGCGCTTGGCTATAGCTTCCTTAAGGGACAAACAATGGATGAAAAATTGCAAAATGTCATGCGTCAGTTGAATGGCATACACATTGTCTCGGGAAAAGTAACAGACTATTCTCTAACCAAGGACAATGGCTTTGACGTAGGCAAATTATCGGTTGAGGATTTCAGCCTGACATTCTGGAACGAGTATATGACTTTAGCAAAAGCAGGTACCATCCATTCTAAATTTCCAGACTTACTCATGACATTCGATACGGAAAGCATGATGCCTGTACCAAGTGCAAGCATTAAAGAGGGCATGCATGTAGCCGTTATTCAAGTCGATCAAAGCCACTTGAAATTAAGCACAACGATGAAAAATGCTGCGCTACTTGCGGAAATTGATGAAGTCATTGGCGCTGTTCGATAGTCATTTGACAGTGCGCTGATGTCGTTGGGTATGCAGGCGCAAAACGCTCAGGACCGACGCAAATCGGGGATATTGCGGCAACACGGATAGGCAAAATATAAAAGCTGCCAACATCTAATATCAAGATGGGCAGCTTTTATTGTTCCTTCAGCGGGAAGGTATTACATAACATCACTTTAGTTCCTACTTCCTTTACGCTTAATGCTTCGTTATTACCAATGGCTTAAATGTACATACTTCGGAAAAATCGTTGCCTAAAACGATCATTCTATTTGTTGTTAGCACGACTCAGATGAACAGCCCTTCGCAAAATGATAACAGCTACTTGGTGATTCCTTTACCATTAAAGGGAGGAGTTACGTTCACACATACTTAACTTCTGTATAGAAGAAGGTAACATCAATCAATGAAAAAATCTATCACACAGCTGCTAGCAATTGGCTAAAGCCTACTTGGTCATGAAAACAAAACTAACTGTTTGTTCACATATTTTGTATTGTACATTCACTATGCGGGTTAACAAAAAAGAAATTCTAAGGGAAAGTGTTCACTTTTATTTGTTTCTCTCAAATGCTTATTTCAAAAGATGATCGGTAACGCTATACGCCCGTTAATCTTTCAAAAAATTTGTTCAAACATTATTCAATTGTAAGCCCGCTGAAGTTGTATAAGTTTGTAAAAAACATAGCGCCTGTACATTACGCAAATAGTGAGGGTACAGAACAATAGAGGTTGTTCTGTACAATTATCATATAATATTCTGAAAAATTAGTCAATTGAAACCCTGTTCTTGTACTAGAAGTTTTTTTGACTACATAAAAGGCTTCGTTGTTACCAACTCTTGCATGCACTCTAATATTTGCCATATAAGCGATTTAGTATATATGAATGAGAAAAAATCGTATTGTTAAGTGTGTAGTGTAAGGCATTACTTGTAGGTCATTAACGATGATTGAGTGGACTATTGATTTTTGAGAGAATCTATAGTGAACTGCAGGTTCTATTATTTGGTAATCAGTTGCTATATATTAATAGCAGATCTTAGAAGCATGTTCGTGAACTATATTATACTTCTTAGCGGAGAAAATCGTTTAATGTAAGACGTATTGAAGACTTCTAAATGATTGCGGCTCTAGGGACGCCTGTTTATTGGTACAATGCTATGTGAATTTCAAATAGGTAAACTAAAATACCTAAAATTGCAGAGATTGAAGAAGATTTTTTTAATTTTATTTTAATAGGAACTACCTTTTTACTTTACAATTTCATATGCTTTTTACAAAGATATATAAGTTATTCTGTAATAAAGAAGGCAACAAATGATATATACCAAATTAATAAGAGAAATTTATATATATCTTTTTTTTATGTATTATGGTCTAGTTCGAAAAAATACTTTTCTTTTAAATCACGGAGAGAAGTATTAAATTTCCTTAAAAATTTGGTTTCCCCAGATTTATTTTTCTCAAAATTCTTCAAGCATGAATTAACAAAAAATAAAGTAAGTAAAGATAATTCTCAAAATGAACTTTATTATTCAATTGGAAAAAATGGAGAGAACTATTCTAATATAGAATGGTGCGAAATTAAAATTGAAAGAAAGTTCTTTATTGAATGGACTAACTGGCTAAATATTCTAATTACGGTATTATCGGTAATTATAAGTGTTAGCTTATTCTATTTTTGTAGCGAAAACTCTATATTAATAATGTTGATTTGGTTTTTAATATTCAGAATGATATCAAGAGTTATAGAAATTTGATAGCATTTTATTCAGGAGAGGTTTTTCATCAAAACGATAAATATGATATTAATAACCACATATTAAGGTGTAATAATGGAGTTATATGTGAATTTTAAGGAGAAGAGCTTACTAAAAACATAGTATATATTGATAAATTTAAATCCTCAATTTTAAGAAGTGAAGCTAGAATTTCTTTAGCAATGCATACATTAGTAGAATTATTTTATTTGTATAGTGCGATTTATATTTTCTGTGATTGGGCTTATGTTTTAGATAATAGATTAGAAGTTATAAGTCCATTAAAATCACTCTTAATTAGTATGAGTCTTGGAGTTTTTAACATATCATATTCAATGGATTATAATAATTTAATAATAGGAATTATACATGTGAGTCAGGTCTTTCTAAGTGTGATAATATTATTATCCCTGGCACAATATCTTAGCTAAAGTGATAACATTAATTAAAATCAGTATGAGAACAGGCTTTATTCATATCTGGTGAAACGGTACAAGGTGAGCCATATAAAAGGACCATTGTTCGTTCTAAGTATATAAAATAGAATATTATTTCAAACATAGTTTATAAGTGTAAATGACACTAATAAACTATTTTTGTACTTTTAAGGGCGAATTCTATATATTTATCAGAGCAATTTAAAGCTTACATAATTCGGGAAAGGTAAGCTTTTCTAAAATTAATGGAGTAGTAGTATAAACGGGCACGTATGTCTTTGGAAAGCTCATGAAACCCCTCTTCAGTGAATAGCCCCTTCACAGTTTGTATAAGTTTTAGAATTAGTACGATATTACATTTATATTAAATATTTACAAATTTGTTATTTTGGCATAAAATGTAAGGTGAAATAAAATTTAGGAGGTAGTATATTGAAAAAATTAATTAGTATGTTATCTATCTTTTCTTTACTGGTGTTATTAATCCCAACGCAAGCTGATGCTGCATCAACGGGTACGGGACCATACAGAAAGGTATTATCAAATTCAGGTTATTCGTGGATGTCTACAAATGTTTACATACCTGGTGGGAATGACGTAAGTTATGGTAATTCAACGGATACAGGTTATATTTATTTAGGTGGACATAGTGGTTCGGTAGAAGTAGATGCGGGATTACAACATAGTCCAACACTAGATAATTGGGCACCTTTTATTTCTGTGAATGGTACTCGTCCTTCAAGTGGTACGTCAACAACTCGTTTTAAAAGTGCACAAACTGTCTTTATGAAGTTTTATGTAACCTCTGATAATACTGTGGAGCTTAGTGTAAGTGGGATTGCTACAGATGGGGTCAAACGTACAGTCGTGGTAAATGCTACTGCTAATGGATGGAAAAAAAGTGGAACAGGCAATTCTTTAAAACGTGTAACGTCAATTGCACAAGTTGGTGGCGATAATTTTGCTTCTAAGTCTTATCTGAAAAATGTATATTGGTCAGACGCTACAATAGGGACAAGTTCTACTTCAAATGCAGTTTGGTCTGGAGAACATACGAATGCTTTCACTAGCTATCAAGCACCTTATGTATCAGTTCAATATGTAAATCAAAGTACAGAAACTGTAAACATAAATTTAAATTAATTTAAATAGAAAATTATGCTAATGAAATTGGTATTCCACATCACACGTAGGGTAGGTTGACATCGTTAGAACTTCCAATGCGGACGCAACGCTATCATTAAAGACTATCAAGAAGGCGTTTCAATCGCTGACAATCAAAAGACTAACAAAGTTGGAACCGGAACAATTTATCATTCCTTAAACGTGTTGGAACAAAACGATCAATGAACGAATTAAATTTCGTTTGTTGGTCGTTGTTTTTTGCGTTGAAAGTGCGTAACCCCAAAGCCTCTATTCTGATAAGTGCTTTCTGGTGTTCGGAATTTGCGCACAACTTTTTTGGGGGTTTGATTTTCTAAAAGATTGTTACTAGTCAACTAACGGTAGGTTAGTTAGGTAAGAAAGTTATTAAAAAAATTTGAGGTTTATATTGGAAGTATCACTTGATTTTAACTAGAAAAGGAAATGATTACATTCTTATGATAGTTTTATGTGTAAAATTTTGCTATAATAGATACAAGAATAGGAAGGGAGGAAATAGGGCATTGTACCTCAAGAAAATCAGTCTTATGTTATGCATCTTATTCATATCAGCTTCTATATTTTCCATACATAATGCAAGTGCAAGTGGTGGTTTTGAAGATATTTCTTCAAACCATGAAGCTTATGAACAAATCAATTATTTAGTTAATTCAGGTGTTATTAAAGGATATACAGAAAAAGGGAAAATATATTACAAGCCTAATAATAACGTAACGCGTGGGCAAGTTGCCAAGATGGTTGTTGTTGCTTCAGGGAACAAGCCACTAGTTGTCAAAAAATCAAGCTTTTCAGATGTAACAGTCGGTACTGAGCTTTCAGGCTATGTAGAAAGTGCCAAACAGCTTGGTTTCTTTGCGACAAATACTAAGGATAAATTCTTGCCAAATATGCCTTTAACTCGTGATGAAATGAGTTTTGTATTAACAAAAGCATTTAAGCTTGATTCCAGTGAATATGAAAAAGTAGATTCACCTTTTGTTGATGTAGATATGACACATCCTTACATTCAATATGTAAAAACAATTTACTACAACGGTATTACAAAGGGAAGCGGTCAAAATTATAATCCAAATGGCCAAGTGACACGTGCACAGTTTGCGTTATTCGTAGCGCGTGCAAAAAGTGAAAAGTATCGTTTAGAGTTACCAGTAAAAGATGTGGATGTACCTGATGCATCACAGATTATTGGGACAGTTCAAGTAACGACTGACGGATTAAATATTCGTAATACTAAAGATTCTTCATCTAAAGCTAACATTGTGGGTACAGTGAATAAAGGTGATAAACTATCAGTCTATGCAGCCGAAGGAGACTGGTTAAAAGTTTCGTCAAAAGATGCCTATACTTATATTTATAAAACGTATGCTCAGTTTTTAGATGCAGATGGTAATACTTTAGAGAATGTTCAAAAGCAAGTAACAACAACTCAATCTATTAATGTTTACGTTAAAGCAAGCTCATCTTCAAAGATTATTTCGACTGTGAATAGTAAAGTGAAATTACCAGTTTATAAGACGGTTAATGGCTACTATTTAACAGAAGTGGGCGATGTACCAGGCTATATCGTAGCGAATAGTACAGAGGATGTTACAGTAGAACAGCCTGCTATCCCAGTTCCAGACCTAAAGCCAACTCCAGATCCAATCACGCCACCAGTTACAGGTGACTTACTTGGTCGAGTGACAGTTGACAATTTAAATATCCGTAAAGAGGCTAACTCTACGTCTATGGTTTTAGGTAAGCTTAGTAAGGGTGAATATGTTCAAGTGAACAGTATTTATGATTACTGGGCACAAGTTACTTTTGAAGATCAAACGGGCTACGTGCATAAGTCTTACTTAAAGCTATTAAATCAAAGTGGTAATCCGTTAAAAGATCGAATTATTATTATTGATCCAGGTCATGGTGGCAAGGATCCAGGAACGTCTTTCGAATCTTTTTCCGAAAAAAACATTACATTAAAGGTTGGTACTCTTGTTAAGGATAAATTGGAGGCTGCAGGTGCAAAGGTATTGATGCCTCGTACAGGGGATACATTTCCTACACCACAAGATCGTGTTGACTTTTCACATGCTAATTACGGTGAAATCTTCGTAAGTATCCATGTTAACTCAGCAGCGAATACTGCTGCACAAGGTACCGAAACATATTACGCTAAAACACCAGGTGATATGTATGAAGAAGACATTGATCTTGCGACATTTGTAAACAATCAAATAGTAAATAACTTAAATATGAAAAATCGTAAGGTCAAAGAAGAAAAACACATTGTGAGCGCTAATACGAATATTCCAGCCATCTTAGTTGAGCTAGGCTTCCTAACAAATAGTGAAGACCGTGCTAAAATGACAGATGATCAATATGTTGAGCAATTTGCTGAATCCATCTATAAAGGGATTTTGCAATATTACGAAAAACAATAATAAATAGAACTACATTGGTGTCAATTGAACTCCCCGCATAGTGGATACTTTAAAAAAAGTGAACCTATTCGGGGTTTTTCTATACTCAATTAGATTAAATCCCGTTATACTCAATTTTTAATTTTACATTAGTTTTCGCGTACTTATTAAAGGACGGACATTTTGGTTATTTACGTATACTGAAAGACATGAAGCTGAGCTTCGGATTGGTTCAACTCTTCGTTTAAAAATGGACGGAGGATTCGGCTAGCATCAAAAATCAAAACATTCGTTGGCTTGATTGTTACTTTCCAGAGTCTATTCAAGTCTTTCCTAATTTCGGGAAGATGGCACTTGCAACACATCTCTGTTCCTTTTAAATGAGAAAGGTGAATCAAAAATAGTGCGTTGTTCCAATCTTGAATTCGTTTGTGTTCACTTTTAACACTACTCGATTGCGAGAAGGATAATTCCAAAGAGTTTGCTATGGACTTACTGTAAACAAATTAGCTTAAAAGATTGTAGCACCAACTTCAAGGACACGATTCACCTCCTATCAACCCACACAAGTGCATTAAACATTTCTATGAGGGGGTTACTCATGTTTTGTAATGGTCAAATTCTACTTGTTATACATTTACCATTTATCTGTACACAAACTCCGCTATGCTTTAACCGTATAGAATGGGTATCCAGTTAATTAAGAAAGACAGTTAAGGAGTGAAATGGATTGAAGAAATCACTTTTAGTGTTTTTGAATAAAGTTAGATGTTACCAATCAACAAGATAATGCAGTAAAACAGCATGTCTATAAATTAACGTTAGACCCTAACCTTGATACGATTGATATTCGCATTAATGGTAAATCTACAGTTATTGATAGTGTAACAGGTATATGAGGAGTAAAGCCTCTTTTCTACAATTGAAACAATAACCTTAAGGCTTGTGTAAAAATTCCACACAAGTTCTTTTTTATGCTCATAGAAAGCTCCTGTAGTTTTATAAATGTCTTTGTAGCTACGATTAGATTGCCCGTGTGACCAAGGGTACTGGTACTGAATATTAGAACGAGAAGTTGACATTAATTGAAATTAGGAATGGAAAGTAGATTGGGAGTGGCATAGCGGAGGAAGGAAAAATTGGAAGTAATGTAGAATGTAAGGATTACTCAGAGTCAACGGTTTTGCCCCTGCACATCGAGACGGGGGATGATTATGATCAGAAAAAAGTTCACTTAAGGATACACTGATTTCAACACATTGTGTCCTTTAAGCGAAGCGAAAGGAATGGATATACACATGAAAGAACCATCTGAACGGCTCATTGACATGCTTGGTCATCCGTATAATCAGAGGAATGTTCAAGCTTTGCTGCAATCATTCGGTGTCAAGCACATGCCACCACCGAACAGCTATTTCAACGACGATATTATCTGGTCTGTGAAAACATCGATACGCATCGATATTTATCGCGCACCAAAAATAAATGATTTGACTGGGCGCAAATATACAAATCAAGATGGATGGATCATTGGGGCTATACATTTTCTTGCGCCCGGTTCGGATGACAGAATTAAAGCGCCGTTTCCTGGAAAGCTTCCCAACGGAATCACGATGAGCGCAACACCAGATGAGTCGATAAAGGCATATGGTCAACCTGAACTGTATGAAGAATGTTGGTGGCCTGGATTTTCCGGTCGAATTTTGGCATGGCGCAAGCCGGGCATAAATATCGCAATTGAATATGCGGACAGTGAGGTTGATCGCGTGATGAGAAGCTACACGGCCTGTTTAATTGGCTGCATAGGCGCATGGCGAGACGATAATCCAGATATCTTTGCGCCCTGATTGCAGGTCGACCGCCGCGGCTGCGCATGGCAGTCATAGCTAATGACATTGAAGTGTATCGAACGATGAAAGATCACACGTTCATACATAATGACCCTAATCCTGGAAATGTTATTGGTGCACAATAATGATGATGTTTTTTCATTGATTGGCATGATGCAAGGTATAAGCCTCTTTTTCTTAGACATCACATTACGTGTCGCATTTCATTTATCCATATATCTGTACATTTCCTTTCTTTGATTCCATTTAATTCAAAAATTATACAGCTAAAAACTAGCACAAACGTTCTTATATGGTTATAATTGTCTTATCTTAAAAACAAAAGGAGTCTTGCCTTATGAGTCAAAGAGTTGCCTACTACGATATTGCGCCTGACGGTATGAAAATAATGATGGATATGGAAAAATACACGAAGAAATCAACGATTAATCGAGCAACGAGGGAACTTATTAAAATTAGAGTATCTCAAATGAATGGGTGTGCGTTCTGCATAGACATGCACACATCCGATGCTCGTAAGATGGGTGAAACTGAACAGCGTATTTATTGTTTAAATGCTTGGCATGAATGTACTTTTTATACACTTGAAGAGAAAGTTGCTCTAGAACTAGCTGAGCATATAACTTTCATTCCTACGAAAAGAGTGCCAGATGACCTCTATAAGCGAGTACGTGAATTCTATGACGAGAAACAGTATGTTGATCTTGTTCTAATCATCAATCAAATCAACAGTTGGAATAGAATTTCTATTGCAATGGGGAATACAGCAACTGAAAAATAATAACAGGGTATAGATAGGTGAAAGACGAAAGCAAATGATTCAAGAAGTCAAAGAACACTTATAGCAATTGGAGCAATCGACAAAACTCACTTTTCGAGAAGATACAGAGGAGCAGGGCTGGCATGTAGTGAAACAATACATTGCGAAGCGCCGATAATAGTCTATGCAAAAGCATAGGCTCTTTTTTTCAGCCAATAAATTTATAGGGGGATAACAATGGAGCACTGGTATTATGAGTTTTCGGACAAGTATAAGAGTTATGAAGCGACTCTTGATGGTATGAAAGTCAATATACCTGCGCATTTAATGAACGATAAAAGTATGCGATTTGCTGAGAATGTCAGAAATCAATACACCGCTAGATTAGAAGAGCTGGCTAGGTTTTGTATTGAATCAGAGACATTTGAATATGTTTATCCAGAGGCAACAATCGAGGATGTCATGAAGAAGCTACATTTACCTATTTTAAAGGTGGATGAGATGGGTGGACGCTTTACCTACACGCAGCATGAGCTTGATGAGGATCATTTAATTGATATTGAATTTGTGGGTGTAATGGAAAGCTTTTTTTCTGTAGAGGTGGATGGCTAAAATATATGAAAGCCTAGTAGGCCAGCTACTGCATGAACACTTGTCAATTGACACTAAATTCTTTCATATAAAAACCTTCAATAAAGCTTTAAATTTGAGTATAGAAAGGGAAGTAAATAATTTAATGGAAAGTTAGAGGTGACATAAATGGAAATTATTATACAAAAGAAATCACTTGGAAGAGAACGAAGGATAAAAGGGGTGGCGTATGAGTTGCCACAGCATCCAAAAACGTTACGCGATTTACTACATATGCTTGTGGCACTAGAGGTGGCACGCTATAACGAGGGCGAAACGCTGCTAGAGTTTTTAACGGAACAGCACGAGCAACATTTACAAGACATGGGTGCTGTAAAGTTTTCGACCATAACTGAACGTAGTAAAGTGGATGTACAAAAAAGCATTGAAACGATGGAACTTGCCTTTGAAGACAGTTTATTTAAGGTAGTACAAAACGAGCATGTGTATGAGTCGCTTGACGCGCCAATTGTGTCAGACAATCCGCAGTGGACATTCATTAAATTATCATTTTTGACGGGAAGATAGGTGAGCTTATGGAAACAATAACACTATTAGAAAAGCAGTTAAAAAACACGGATGATTACAGATTTCATGACATTAAAGAAACACTGGAGAAGTTGCCAATTCGGACGTTTGAAGATTTCTCGGGTAGCGAGCTAGATTCTTTATTGCAAAATCTTTTGTCAAGAGACCGTTACGAGCTATTCTTGAAATTTTTACAAATAGTACCGAAGTTGCCGTATAGCAAATCGTATTATCGTCGTTCGTACCGTGCGCCGAATTCTTTTAAGTTACATAGCTACCGTATCACTTCGCTCATTATGGCGCTTTTACAAACGATGCCTATTCAGTTTTTTGAGGCGTTTGAGCATGGCGGAAAAACGAGTTATATGCATTTTGACAGTTACTATGTCACGAAGGATGATGAAGCGCTTGTTTCTGTTGAGCTTTTTCCATATTTTGTTGCACTAATGTTAAATGAGCGTGATGAAAAGCTGGAGCAAATAATTCGTGATATTTTATGGAAAAATGGTGCGCATCCAATGTACTCGAAGTATTTAGCTCAAGGCATTGTTATGTCAGATCACGAGGACATGCATCAGCTCTTAGGTGATGTGCTACTAGCAGCTAAAAATCAAGAGGGAGCTCGTCAAGTGATTGCTGAGACGATGGATGAGGGGACTATCGAGGCACAGATGTATTTTATGCAGCTATTGCTAGCTAATGATTTAACAAGATTTTCTTCTATTGTACGTGCTGTGGATGTGTGGTTTGGACTTGGCTATGAGGCAAAGGATCAAAAGCACTTGCGGTATGCAATTGAGACAGGGGTAAAGGGGCTGCAAGATGAAGCGTATGTCGAACAACTGCTTGCAAGTAGCAGCAATCTGGATGTATTTATTGGTATTTGGGTTATGTCATGCCGGGATGTGGCCATGTTTTTATTGCGTACAGACGAGCTGATGCAAAAGGCTGATTATATTCAGCAAACAGTGCTTTATGCACTGCGCAATATGGAAATGGAACGTGTCGGTGAGCGTATTTTCCCCTACCTTCTTCAATCGGACAATTTAAATACGTTTATTTACGGCTATAGGCTTGTGACGGATTCGATTCCTAGTCGTTATTATTATCACCGTGAAAAAAATCTAAAGGGAAATATTGCGCAGTATTTTGCGGAGCATCCATGGTTCCTTGCGCATGCGGACGCTTGGTTAGCAAAGCTTGAACAGTTTTCAACGCAAATAAAGGGGGAGACACATACAATAGACGGTTCGCCGTTTACATTTTTAAATTTTGCGTTTGATAAAAAAGGTTTTTTCGAGCTACGTGTGTTGCTGTTAAGCATGTTAAAACGGGACATGGAGCTTGAAGAAATAGCGGAAGAGATACCAAAGTTCGCTGTTGATGCGAGGGAATATTTTTATTATTATGTGCCGCGATTGCTTGAGCGTTATGACCTGCTGATGCCAGCGTTGAAGGATCGTAGTGTCGGCATTCGACGTGATGCAATCGAGACGATGACGGAGAAAAAATATCCGCTCGTTGCCTTTAAAGCTGCTGTGCCACAGCTTTTAACATTAAAGTCTGGCGAAATGCGTCAGTCGATACTTAAGCTACTGAGCATTCAGCCAATTGAAGAGGTGGAACAATTAGCGGAGGAGCTACTGACAAATAAAAAAGAGATTGTACGTTTAGGCGCGTTAGAGCTATTAATTGAGGTGCGAGAAAGCTTAACAATAGTAGATTGGTCAGATAAAATCGCCCAATCTACTGATAAGGAGAAAAACTTACTTGCGCAGCTAAGAAAGCAGGAAGAAACTTTCTTAACGCAACCTTTTGAGCCTGTGAACTATGTAGTAAAGCCTGATAAAACGATATCTTTTACGTTTAAAGACTTACTACATTACGATTTTACAAAGCTGAAGCAGAAACTTTCACCATTAGCGAAGCTAGTTGAAAAGCACGCGGACTACGCCTATAAGGTAGAAAACTATAGCGGTGAACTATATGAAACACTCGTTGGCGAGTATTTGACAGCTGATGGTGAGAAAAAGAAAATAATTGGCTCGATTGACCATTTACCACTTGCGGAAGTTTGGTCGGATTGGCTCGTTCAGAGTGAGCTAACGGCGACGGACATTTGTGCTTATTTATATACGCAAAAAATTTCAAACTTGAATTTTATGCATGCATTGACGGAAAAGGGGAAAGCATTTTTAAAACAATTCCTTGGCGACGTAAAAGTGCAGGTACTTGCACAGTTTGAAGACGAGTTGTACAGGAATCAAGTGCATACAATTATGCAATATACAGTTGCTTCTGGTGATGAGCTGCACCAGCAAAAAATCGCAAATCATTTTAAATCGCTGAAAGAACCACTAGATTATGTGCAGTTTTGTAGTAGTATGCTCATGCATTTTCATGCAACAGTGGATAATGATGAAGGAGGCATGCTGGCATATACAGATAAAGAGTACCGTGCGAGTGACATTTATTTATTTAGTGCAGCACACTCTGAAATGGGTTTATATGCACGCACACCAAAGCAAGTCGTGCAGCTACTCTATACGATGTCGTTGTTTACCGGTGAAAGTATAGATATGCTAGAGAATCTATCATTAGTTGGATTAGGTGTGGCATTTGAGGCACAGATATTTACTGACAATCATGTACGACGTTTCATTTCTTCGGAGCATTTTGCGTATTTATTGCAAAAGCGAAAAGGTGATTTAGAAGTTTTACAACGTTTTAGCCGTTACGAAGAGCTTGTGGCAATAATCGACGAAGTGGTGATGTTTATTGTTGAGCAGGAGCTTCAGCGTGGGGATATGGAGACAGCGGTGACACCTTTTGTGAAAGACCTTCACGAGGTGAAAGGGGTTTCGTATTTCATTCGCATATTACAAGCACTCGGCACTGAAAAGTTGAGTCGCCAGTGGATCTATACAGTGCATACACGAAAGGAAAGCTTGTCGGTGCTCCTACAAAAGGTTGTGCTGGATGAAAATGAGTCGAATGAGGAGATGTTTGAAAGGCTGCGGGCTGTGGGCATTTCAGACAAACGACTGATTGAGGCGATGCTCTATAATACTAGGCTCATTCCGCTTATTAGCGAATATATTGGCTGGGAAGGGCTTGAGGAGGTGGTATGGTATTTTATCGCGCATACGACTGAGGGCACGAATGATTATGAAAAGGCAAAAATTACTGAATACAGCGCCATCCCAATTCAGGACTTTGAAAAGGGTGCGTTTGATCGCAGCTGGTTTATCCGTGCACATCATGCAATGAATCCAAGCCAATTTGACATGGTCTATGATGCGGCGAAATATAGTACATCTGGCGCAAATCACAGAAGAGCACAACTGTATGCAAAGGCTAGTCTTGGGCAGCTAGATGCGGCGACGTTAAAAGAGGAAATTGTCGCAAAGCGCAATCAGGAAAAGCTACGGTCGTATAGCTTGCTGCCGATTACGATGGATGAGGCGAAGACACGTTATATATTTTTCCAACAGTTTTTAAAGGAATCAAAGCAGTTTGGTGCGCAACGTCGCGCAAGTGAGGCGCAGGCAGTGGAAATGGCAATTCGCAATTTGGCCGAACAAGTGGCGGGCGGTAATACGACGCAGTTTATTTGGCAAATGGAAAATGAGCGCTATGAGGAGCTGAAGCACTATTTTGAGCCACTTGAGGTGGAGGATGTGACGTTCCAGCTTGTGGCGACTCGTCCAGGCAAGGTCGATTTAGCGATTACAAAGGCAGGAAAAAAGCTGAAATCTGTACCAAAAAAGTTATCAAAAGATGAGACAGTGCTTGACATGCAGGCGGTTAAAAAAGAAATCGTTGAGCAATATCAGCGTGCAAAAATCCAGCTTGAGCGTGCGATGTGCGAGGAAACAAGCTTTAGTAGCGACATTTTATATAGCTTAATGAACAATGAAAATCTTGCGCAGCTCTTAACGAAACTTATTTGGTGTAAAGATGATGCATTCTACTATATAGAGGACAGTCAGTTTAAAACGCTACATAGTGAAGTAGTGCACGTGTCTGGTGAGCTTCAAATTGCACATCCTGCACATTTTTACGAGCAGAAAAATTGGCGTAACTGGCAGCACTTTGTGTTTGAAAAACAGTGGCAACAGCCATTTAAGCAAGTGTTCCGCGAATTTTATGTGGTGACAAATGATGAGAAGGAACAACTATGGACAAATCGCTTTGAAGGCTATCAAATTCAACCAAATAAAGCGATTGCACTGTTGAAATCACGTGATTGGAAGGTCGGCTATTATGAGCCAATTCGTAAAATATCATACCGCTATAATTTAATGACGGTTATTGACTTTGTTTATGATTATTTTACCGCTGCGGAAGTAGAAGCCCCGACACTACAAGAGGTAACTTTTGTTGGAAGACTGACAAGTAAGCAGCTTAAACTTGCCGATGTGCCAACTGTACACTTTAGTGAGGTAATGCGCGACTTAGATTTAGTTGTGAGTGTTGCTCATGCTGGAGAAGTGGATCCAGAGGCTTCCCATTCTACAGTGGAAATGCGCGCAGTCATTATCCAGGAACTCGCATTATTATTTGGCTTGAAAAATGTGCGTGTCAAGGCTCCGCATATATTAGTAGATGGTAAGCTCGGACAATATAGTATTCATCTTGGTAGTGGTAACGTGCATCAACTGGGAGGCACGATGATTCCAGTGCTCGCGGTGCCATCACAGCATCGAGGTCGAGTATTCTTACCGTTTGTTGATGAAGACCCAAAAACAGCGGAAATCAGTTCGAAAGTATTATTATTTGCAGATGACGAAAATATTACGGATCCACAAATCAGGCAGTATATTGTTTGACTTGAAGCGCTTGAGGTGAAAATCGAAAGATTAATGTTGAATATTATGAATGAACGTCAGTTAATTTCTCTTATGAATCAAACAAAATGGGGTAGATTGACAGAGGGAATCGCTTCGTTGGCTTTTCCACCTGCGTTCCAGATGAAGCTTTTAACGGAACCGGAACCTTTCCGCCACAGTTTTATGAACATATAACATATCATGGCGATTGGCAGCATTTAGAGACTGAATCGTATTGTACTTCAAATATCGAGTGGTTAAAAATTCAACCGTATTATTATAAAAAGCAAGGTCAATTACTTCCTGATCAAAAAATCGACTGTCATTTTGCGCTAGGGGAGTTGTTAAAAAATTCAAATATTCCGTTCCAAAAGGAAAATGAAGATTATATTGTTTTTGGATATGTAACGACTTCAGAAGGATTTTTAAATGACGAATAGCATTTCACATTTGACTGTCAAATAGATGTATCAACTAACAATCGTTTTATAGGAAGAAGTCAACCAAAAAAGTGGGATTCAAAGGTGCAGTTTTTTTATGTCAAAATTTGTTTAGCGTACAAAATTTACTAAATGTATGCAATACCCCTATTTTCTGATAAAATAAAAGGTTTATATAAAATACTAATTTAAACTATATTTGAGGTGCTATGTAATGTTGGATATATTTAATGCTAAAAAAGATGATATCGAGCTTTTTAAACAGAAAATTGATGAATTAAACCGATCCCTTGATGAAAAAGATCATGCTTTCCAAATTTTTTTAAATAATTTACATGTTGAACTTATCGCAACTGTCGAGCAACATGACAAAGTTAATAATCAACATAGTATTCTGGGTAAAATGGTCAAGCAAATTTTAGAAGAATTTAATCACGTTGAAAAAAGTACGATTGCTTCCAACGAAATTTCTGAAAATGTTTTAAAAGATGGAAATGAATTAATCGGCGGTATGGATCAAATCGAAAAATCGATTGTTGATAATCAAAAAGCTGTTTATAAACTCCAACATATTATTAATGATTTAGGAGAGCAATCGAACGAAACTTCACAAAATATGCATGCCTTAAATGAAGGGTCCCAACAAATTGAATCCATTGTAAAAGTGATTGATGATATATCAAATCAGACTAATTTACTCGCCCTTAATGCATCTATAGAAGCTGCAAGAGCTGGAGAACACGGAAAAGGCTTTGCGGTAGTTGCAAATGAAGTAAGAAAACTTGCAGAAAGTACAAAATTAAGTACAAAACATATCTCACGTCTAACTTCACAAACACAAGAACAAATTCATAAAGTGTATGAAAATATTCAAGTGAATCAAAAGCTAATTCATGACGGAATCATTGTTGGGAATAGTGCCAGTGAAAAAATTGCACAGTTATTAATATCAAACGAAAATGTTCAGCAAGAAGTGAATCGTCTTCTTTTGAATATTAATGAACAAAAAGCATCTACTAAAGATGTTATTGAAAAATTCACAATAACGACAGCTCTTTTTGATGATACCAATGCAGTTTTAACAAGTCATATAGAAGAGTCTGATATTGTCACAATTAAATTACTAGAAGCCGTAGATAAAGTTAAACAGTATCCATTTAACAAATGACAAATTTAGCATCCTTAAAAGCCTCTCGTTAATATATCTAATAATAGTAATAAGAGGCTTTTAATATAGAGCGATAATTTTTAAAAAATAAAACTAGCCCAAGCTCGTGCCTGGGGCTAGTCCATTTTTCACTTGTATTTAATTGCAGTGATAGATTTACCGTATTTATTTCGTGTTACTTAGTAGGTACCAATATCATCGGGAGGGGTGGACAATGCGAGCTGTTGATAGTGGTACAGTACTTCATATAGCACTGAAATCATCACATACAAATAGTCAATAGCACTGCAAAACAGTCCATGCTTTATCGAATTTTTTATTTTTGCAGTCTTCCTTGCGAATCCAGAAGTATAGTTTACCGCTATCGCCCCACATACAGCCGAGGTCATCTTCCGAGTCAAGCTGTAATAGGAGATGCCAATCCTTTGCGTGTGGTTCAAGCTCCTTGCGTAATGGGTGATTGTAGGCTGTTGCATCCCCGCAATATAAACCATTTGTGACAAGCTGGCATTGTAAATACATATCTCCTTGAATCATATCAGGATGACCATCTATGCGATGTGTCGTTTGTTCCGTTGTCTCTTCATCGCCCCACTCATATAAAAAGTCATTGTAGGTATCCTGTTGTTGCTCTGTTAAAATGTCTTCTAAATTTTCAGCATAGGGAGACTCCCATGAGGGTAGTGTCCATTCATTTCTAAAGTGTAACGCCGCGCTACCAATATGTTCATCTAATGCTGCGGGTTGTTGCATTCGATGTAAATGGTCAGGTGCTTGTGTGAAATGGAAAATGTGAAAGCCATCGCCATCATTTGGATCATAGCCCCAGGGTTGTCTAGCAGCATCATAGAAAAAGGATAACAGCCCCTCATCTGGTAATAAATTGTCTGAATCATATGGCTGTACTTCCGTTAAATTGAGCTGACATAGAAAGTATAATGGTTGGTCATTATTTGTATATGGCCATACAAAATCTGTCGGTACATCGGGCGTACCGCCAATTTTAGATTGTCCGATTTGAATGGCGTCATCTGCTGTTGGTGTTGTCGTAGCACGAATTGACTTTTTTGCGAACTGCAAAATTTGCTCTGCTACTTCTCTAAGCTCAAAAGCATGCAATGCAGCACGTAGCTTTTCCATGTGTATTCCCCCTCATTTTTGTCTAATGTTAATATAGCAAATATGTTCTTCTTTTGTAAAATTTGTATTTTGAATTGTGAAAATATTGTTGAATCAATGCTTACGTCAGCTCTCGCTCATAAACATCGAATCATAACTCAGGTTTCTAGGAAGTCACAGATTAAGCTTTTGTCATGACCTAAAGTAAGGGGCACCACTAATTCATGTAAATAGTTAGCGTGTAATTTCTATAATCAATCGGTATAATAAAATATAAATAAGTAAGATAAAAAATTGGAAGGAGGAAGCATAGTATTAGATCAAATCAATGAAAAAAAGCGCGTTTAGATGCATGTGGGATTTGCAAAGAGAAAGGACTGAGTGAACAAGATGAATGATTTAAAGGAAAAGGTTCGTGGCATTTATGAGCAGTTTGATGCGAGTCACGACTTCCAACATATTGAACGTGTTTATCACAATGCGTTAGCGATTTTACATACAGAGCCTGAAGCAGACGAAGAGGTTGTAAAAATTGCGGTGCTTTTGCATGATGTTAGCGATAAAAAGTATACCGATAGTAAAGAACAGGAAGAGAAATTCATTAGCGAACTGCCAATGAGCGAGGAAAAAAAGCAACATATTCGTGATTGCATCGCACAAGTATCGTTTAATGGTGGCAATGAGCTAGAAGCCACTTCGATTGAAGCGAAAATTGTGCGTGATGCGGATCGACTAGATGCCATTGGTGCAGTAGGGATTGCCCGCACATTTGCCTATGGTGGCGCGAAAGGGCGTAAGCTGTACGATGAGGCAGAGGAAGCCCGTACAGCTATGACAGAGCAGGAGTACCGTAGTAAAAATACATCGTCTGTGACACATTTTTACGAGAAGCTTTTATCGTTGAAGGATTTAATGACAACGGACAAAGGCAAGCAAATGGCTAAAGAACGCCATCAATTCATGGAAAGCTTTTTACAGCAATTACAAAATGAAATCGGTAAATAAAAATTACACGCTTTAAAAGTTACTGTGAGTAGTAGGGGTAGATCTCACTACATCCTCATCGCAGTAACAATTACACATGAAAGCAGAGAGGTGGTCTTTTGAAGACTACCTCTCTGCTTTTTGTGCTCATTGGTTTCTAATCCACTGCCAGAGACCCCAAAGTACATACATTGACAATTACCAAGATAGCTAAATTGCCGTCTTGCTCTACCAATTTCGTTTTAATTAGCCACTTGTGAAACAATTGGCACATCATAAGACACTATTTCAATTATATGATCTAGACATGATACGCCATAATGGATAAATTCTTTATCTGGATATATTACATTTGCGATTGTTTGTTGCATCACAAAATTTAAATACCTAGACTTCTCATAGATTCGAATAGCATTACCCTTAAAATTGTCCTCGGTACCATAAAATGATTCATCAAATACTGAGTAAGATACATAAGAATCAAAATCTATTTGAATAATTGGTAAACTCTCGTCAATTTCAATCGGTTGACAGTGATCTAAAATATTGTCACCTATTATTACATCTGTACTGTGAGCACTTATTTTAGCTCTTTTTAGTTGAACTCTAAGTGAATTTGTATGCGGCTCAAATATTTTATGTAAAAAAAAATACCCTTCCCATTGCATTAAATCATCATATTGCATTATTTCACCATCTTCTAATAATTTTGCTTATATTACAATCTAAGTTCCACTATGTCAATGAAGATAATTAACAAGGAACGTGAGGTTATATTTAATGGGAAAGATAACAACGTGATAATCAAGTCATCGATAATTTGAAAATGAAACTGTTTAGTTGACTGCCTCAGTCTAGGCAAACCAAGCTTTAAAAACTCAGATGAAAGCATTACTTTGCTATTTAAACATCAAATGACCAGGACTCATATGTATTATGAGTTCCTGGCTTATTTGTGTGAAAAAGTAATAGGTGATTTATTTAAAACAATACTTTTTTATTGTTTTACGATAAAAAAATATTGACTAAAATTATTTTTGTAGTTATTATCTGTATTATAAAAATCGTGCGCGAGGGAGGAGTAACTGTCCTGGGGTGACCCCCTCATTCGCAGATACCAATTTTCTTCAAGCGCGTATTAAGCCATAAACGTGAAGTATTATACGATTTTTAGTAGACACATTGTCATTTCGGAGGAAGTTTACATGGTTACAAAACTAAGAAGGGGTTTGTCGAGGTACAAAACTAAGCATGCAGATATGAAAATAATGAAAGATTTATTTTATTTTGCCTACCACCAATCATTATCTTGTATTTTTCCTGTGGTCATTTTTATAACACTGGCGCTATCAAAGTCTATTTATATACCTGGGTTATCACGTTACGACTTTATTCTAATTATTTGTCTGATCGCTCAATTTTTAATGTATACATTCAAATTTGAAACAAAAGATGAGATGAAGGTTATATTATTATTTCATATGATTGGACTAGTGTTAGAAATATATAAAGTTAATTTTAATTCATGGGCATATCCAGAAGAAGCAATGACAAAAGTTTTTGGCGTGCCATTATATAGTGGTTTTATGTATGCAAGTGTTGCTAGTTATATTTGTCAAGCGTGGCGTAGATTTAATTTACAGATGTATTGTTGGCCGAGAAATTATTGGACCATTCCACTAGGGGTGATGATTTATGGGAATTTTTTTACACATCATTTTATTTATGACTTTCGCTGGGTGTTAACTACCTTACTTTTCATTGTATTTGCTCGCACTTATGTGAAATTTACAGTGCGAAAAACGACATATAAGATGCCAATTATTTTCTCTTTTTTCTTGATTGGCTTTTTTATATGGATTGCCGAAAATATTGCGACATTCTTTGGCGCATGGCAGTATCCAAATCAAGCTGTTTCTTGGAATCTTGTACATTTTAGTAAAATCAGTTCTTGGTTTTTGCTTGTAGTCATAAGCATCATGATTGTTGCACAACTCAAAAAATTATATCGCAACACGTAAGGTATGTTTTAGAGATACTGTTGCTTCTACATCTATTATGACATTACTATGGCTATCAATTTTATGCTTTTTGCATTTTGAGCGAAGGATTAGATGAAAGAAACGGGCATCTACATGACAAACAAGATGCTCATTGAAGTGAAACATAAAGGAAGGATATAGTATGAATAAACGTCAAACAAAGAAACAAATAAAAAGGCGCAGACTGAAATGGCTGAACATGTTCAAACTAAAAGGCAGAATGCACATGGACAGACGGGGGGAAAGGTTATTATTTGAAGTGAATAAAGTATGACACTTTCTTTTATATGATAAAAATCCGCTTCGCTTTCCGCGGGCAAGGTATGAGCCGCATCAGGGCTACAAATGTTTTATGTGCGAAAGCGAAGCGTCAGCAACAGGATGTTGGTCACGAAGGCGTTGTCACAGGACGTGACGACTTTAGTCTTTGTTCCACTTAATGCTCCCTGCTGGGTCTCAGGCTCTTGCTTTCCCGCAGGAGTCTACGCGGGTTTTTACCTTTGCATCAAAAAATAGCATAATTGGATACCTCTAAGCATGTTGTTTTTACTTTTGGGACAGCCCCTTTTTTTCCTTTATTCGTTTAGCAGCCCTCATTGAAAAAGTATCGACCTTTCTCTATCTTAGAATACTACCATCTTAAAGAAAATAAACTAAGGCTTAGCACACAAGCTCGTATAAACGGATTCTAATATAATGAAATTATACCAATTTACAACAATTCATGTATAATAATTTTGAAGGAGGAAAAATTATGAAAAAAAGTACGGTCAATCTTGACTTGCTTTGGCTTTACCAGTTAAAACTGAGGCCGCACAAATATTTAGTGATGTGCCATCAACACATTCAAACTACTATGACTTTACATATTTATTGAGCAAGAATGTAATCAACGAAAGTAGTAAATATGGAGTATCAGATATTGTCACTCGTGAAGAGGTTACCGTAATGGTGGCTAAAGCCGTTGGATTAAATGGTACGCAGCGTGCTACAAAATTTAGTGATGTTCCAGCAAGTAATAACCTGATGTGGATGCTAATGCTTCAGATACAAATGATGCATCTATTGTCTTAAATGCGGGATACAAAGATGTTGAGTTTCTATTAATGGCTGAAGCTAGTACTGAGATTGAACATCTGCTTGTTAGTGAGTACGACACATTAAATGTTCAAATTTTAAATGCAGGAAATCATGGTTTAAACGCTAGTCTTCAACTTATTTTTTAAAAGCTGTAAAGCCAGAAGTTACTATTTTAAGTTATGGAAAAGGGAATAGCTATGTGCACCCATATGATGAGGTCATAGCTAACATGAAAGCGGTAGGCAGTAAAATTTATTCAACAGCACAGGATGGGACAATCGTTGTAACTACAAATGGAAGCACTTATTCAATAAATGCACCTGTAAAAGTTCCACCAGTATCGGAACCAGTTAAAGAGTCCTATAAAAATTGCACTGTGTTAAGAAAAGTATATCCTGATGGAGTTAGAGTTGGACATACTGCGTATGATTCAAATCATGATGATGATAACGACGGATGGGCTTGTGAACCATTTAAAGAAACTAATACATCAGAACCTCCCCCACAGCCAGAACCTGTACCTACACCTATGAAAGAATATTTTAAAAATTGTACAGAATTAAATAAAGTTTATCCTAACGGTGTTGATTCATCACATCCAGCTTACGACAAGAAAATGGAGCGTGATGGAGATGGAGGGGCTTGGGAAAAATAAACAATAAAAAGTTAAGGGAGACTTACACATGAAAATTAAAACACTAGTACTATTCATGACATTATTGTTAGCATTTACATTCAAATTTGATGTAGCTGACGCAAATACTTTTAAAGAAGTAAAAATTATTAATTCTTCAACTAAGGTATATGAAAAACCAGATTCTAATTCCAAAGTGCTGGGTACTGTAGAGAAAGGCACTTTTGTTACTTTAATTAGCGAGAATCATAACGTTTCATTTTCTCGTATAACATATCTAACTAGCGACGATAAAATCATAGATGGTTATATTAGTGGTTCTGCACTTGAAGATGCTCAATATACTATTAAAATAGCTAGCTCTAAAAGTGGTTTAGTTGTAAAAGAAACGCCTTCATTAAAAGGAAAGACGGTTGCAACATTGCAACATAAGATGGTCATAAAAGATTTTGGATCAGTTAGAGATGGCTTGTCATTGGTACAGTATGGAAATGTAATTGGGTATGCAGCTACTAACTTTATGAGTAATACGAAACCAACAACTAAATACGTTGTATCGAGTAACCTTGTTGTGAGAAATATTGCAAGTCCTTCTGGAGTTAATGTAGGAGAACTTGATAAAAACGAAGAAGTATCAGTTCACTCTACGATCGCTGGGTGGTCATACGTTACAACTTCTTCTTCTGAGGGCTATGTCGTAGATTCTAATTTAAGTTCAAAAAATCCGAATGCGACAACAAGTAGTAAACCAAGTAACTCATCAAACACTAATACTTCAAATGGAAGTAAGTCAACATATAAAAATTGTACAGAACTTCGTAAGGATTATCCAAACGGAGTAGATTCTTCTCACCCAGCTTATGCTAAAAAACATGACCGAGATGGTGATGGATGGGCTTGCGAAAGATAAAAATCTATGGAAAAGCTACCCGTGAATAGGGTAACTCCAGATTGACGAACAAAAGGTATTCGGAATGTGAACATTCCGAATACCTTTTGACATTTTATCAGAAATAGTAGTACCAAGTAAGGAAGCCCCTATTAACGACAGTAGTACACTACGGGCAACTATTTCCTGCCATTATTGGACTTTGCCCATCGCTTGCATGAACAATTTTTGTATCCCTCGTAATGTTGTCCAACGTATATCATGCTTTTCTTTCGCATCTGCAAATACACGTTCAATCGTTTCTTTTCAACGTGCATAGATTTGTTCATGTCACTTTGATGTCGTAAATGATCGGCTTCTTCCTTATGATGCGCCTGAATATGACGTTCAATGATTTTCCGATGGTCCTTACTCGTCGTACATGGAGCCAATAATGGACAACTTGCGCATGGAAGTGGATTGGATTTATTCTGTCTTTTACCTTCTTTCGCTGTCATTTGAATAGGATTCACTAGTTGATTGGAGCGCAGGCGGCGACTTCTGCGAAGAATAGCATGAGCAAAAGGCCTCTCAGGAGCGTAGCGACGAGGAGACTGAAGCCATGCCAGAGAAAAGCGTCCGCCACAGCGGAAAGCAACGGGTTTATAAGATACATCTACTTTACACATGAGGAAAAGTTTGTTGTCCTTTGTTTACCTTTTGTTTGATGTTATGATAAACAAGGATATCAATAAAAGTATAGATAGAGATGTTTACATGTAAAAGTAGTGTGGACACTTACAACACCTAAAACGAAAGAGATGGAAAAACGTAATGAGTCATTTAATCGTACAAAATTTAACGAAAACGGTGGGCGATAAAACGCTCTTTCAAAATATTGAGTTTACCCTTTATGAAGGAGAGCGTGCAGGTTTAATTGGCATCAACGGTACGGGTAAATCGACCTTGCTTTCTATTTTAGCTGGTCAAATCGAAGCGGATGCCATGGATATTGATCGCCCCAATAAATACCGCGTAGCCTGTTTACCGCAGGAGCCGACTTTTAATAGCGGGGAAACTGTACTACAGGCAGTGTTTTCAGGTGATTCACCTATTTTAAAGCTCAACCGTGAATATGAGGAGACCGTTGCGGCACTGGCATTAAATCCAACATCTGAAAGTTTGCAAAAAACTTTGTTTAGCTTACAACATCGGATGGATGAGGAGCAGGCGTGGGATGTCAATGCGCTTGCCAAAACGGCGTTAACAAAGCTTGGCATTGAAATGTTTGATAAGGAAGTATTAACGCTATCAGGTGGTCAACAAAAGCGTGTCGCGTTAGCGAAGGTATTAATTGAACCGGCCGATCTTTATTTACTGGATGAGCCGACCAACCATTTAGATGTACAGTCTACTGAATGGTTACAGGAAATGGTGTTACGTTTAAAGGGTGCTGTCATTTTCATTACCCATGATCGTTATTTCTTAGATGAATTGTCGACACATATTTATGAGATAGCAGATCAAACCTTGTATCGTCATACGGGGAATTACGGAGACTTTTTAGAGGCTCGTGCCATTCGTGAAGAAATGGCTGCGGCTTCCGCACAAAAGGACCGCAACCGCTACCGCTCGGAATTGAAATGGATTCGTCGCGGGGCTAAGGCGCGTTCAACAAAGCAAAAGGCGCGTATTCAACGATTCGAGCAGTTAGAGGATAACTTAGAGCGTAAGACGGATGATGTTTCCCTTGAATTGGGTCTAGCTACAACTCGTCTTGGCAGAAAAGTATTAGAGGCCGAAAACATTTCGAAAGCGTTTGGCTCACAAAAGATTCTAGAAAACTTTGCTTTTTTACTGCAGCAGGGCGATCGTATCGGTATCATTGGGGCAAACGGTGTTGGTAAATCAACATTGCTCAATATGCTGGCGGGTGAGACTACACCAGATGCCGGAGAGATTCATGTCGGCTCAACAGTGAAACTGGCGCATTTCAAGCAAACTTTACCGAAAATGAATGAAAACGAGCGCATGATTGAATATATTCGTGAAGCTTCAAATGATATAACAGATGCAGAGGGTGTACGCTATTCGGCTGCCCAAATGCTTGAGCGGTTCTTATTCCCACTGCATGCGCATGGCACACCAATCGGGAAGCTATCTGGTGGGGAACGTAAACGTCTGCATCTATTAAAGTTATTAATGGAACAACCAAATGTGTTATTACTGGATGAGCCTACAAATGATTTAGATATTGAAACACTAGGGGTGTTAGAGGATTTCATTGAGCATTTCCCTGGTGTTGTTATCACCATTTCCCATGATCGCTTCTTCCTCGATCGGATTGCTAAGAAATTATGGATTTTAGATGGCAAGGGTCATGTAGAAGAGTCACTCGATATTTATAGTGAATACTTACAGAAGCGTGAGCAGCAAGCCACTGTCAAAGTGGATGCTCCTAAAATCGAGAAACCGAAAGCCGAAAAGCTGAAGTCAGAGAAGAAAAAATTATCATTTAAAGAGCAAAAAGAATGGGAAACCATTGCAGTTGATATTGAAAAGACAGAGACAGCAATAATGGAAGCGGAGGAAGGCATCGCAAACGCTGGTGCTGATTTTACGAAACTACAGAACTTAACGGCTAAACTAGAAGAACTAAATGCACACTATGAGCATCTGATTGAAAGATGGTCGTACTTAGATGAAATCGTAAACGGATAAGGAGTGTAGTACATGAAGATTATGACAATTGAACCGACACCAAGTCCTAACTCTATGAAGATTATCGTGGATACGGAGTTACCGTTTGGTAAAAGCTTTAACTTTACAAAGGACAATAAAGACCAAGCCACTGGCGAGGCAGCGGCTATTTTAGCTATTGAAGGCGTTAAAGGCGTTTATCATGTAGCTGATTTCTTTGCGGTCGAGCGCAATGCGAAGTACGCATGGGAAGGTATTTTATCGAGTATTCGTCAAGTGTTAGGTGAAGATGTACAAGAATCTAATGACATACAGGTGGCCAATGAATTTTATGGTGAGGTGTATGTCCATGTCCAGTTTTACAAACAAGTACCACTGCAAGTAAAGGTCTTTGATAATCAGCGTGAACACCGTGTGAGTAGTGGGGAACGCTTTGTCGAAACCTTCAATAAAATTATTGAAACCGATGTGGATGAAAACTACATTTTCCAGCGTAAGTGGATTGACTATGGCGTGCGTTATGGGGAGCTTGAGGAAATTGCCGAAGCGGTGAAGCAAGAAATCGATGTGACCTATTCAGCGGAACGTTTAGCTGACATTGTGGCAACGATTAATGATGCAGAGAAAGTTAACCAAAAACCTGCTAAGTTAAAAATTTCTGTGGAGCAGTTTCAACAACCAGAATGGGAAAAACGTTTCCAATTACTCGACCAAATGGCTGATCCAGAACTAGACGATTTACCATTGTTAGATTTAGCCTTGCAAGACGAACAAATGTCCATTCGTCGCCTGGCAACGGTTTACCTAGGCATGCTTGAAGATGTTGCGGTTGTACCGTATTTGGAAAAAGCTTTGCAGGATAAAAGTGCCGCGGTGCGCCGTACTGCTGGAGATTGCATGAGTGACCTAGGTTTAGTCGAGTTTGAAGAGGCGATGCAACAAGCATTACTGGACAAAAATAAGCTCGTTCGTTGGCGCGCGGCTATGTATTTATATGAAGTGGGCACAGAGAAATCGCTACAAGCATTAAAAGCAGCGCAAGATGATAAAGAGTTTGAAGTAAAACTCCAAGTGAAGATGGCGATTGCTCGTATAGAACAGGGTGAGGAAGCAAAAGGCTCTGTATGGAAGCAAATGACGCAATCTCGTCAACAATAATATTTAAGGAAAAATCAGCACTCTAATCATGAGTCGCTGGTTTTTTTATTGGGCAAAAATAGTCACTCGGGTAGGCAGTGCAATCCGCTCAGGTCAGGGGCAGCAACGCTCGGGTGGTCATAACAACTGCTCGAGTCAGGAGCATCATTGCTCAGGTTCCTAAGGATTTTAAAAAAATCCGGCGTTATAAAAAGTTCTTTCTAAAGTAAAATATATTGTTTTGTAGAATATTTCGTCGTAAAGTAGCAATTTTCAGTTAAACAAAAAGTTAATATGATTCTATGATTTATTAACATAATGTCTAATATATTGGTCTATACACCATGTTAAAATAAAATAAATTCTGAATATTCTTTTAAATAAGGGGGCCTATGAATGACAGTAACAAGCTTAAAGACAACAGAATCCTATGTGCGTGATCGTGAAACGGTCATTGCTTTAACACAGAAACTCGTAAGAATTGACAGTGTATTTCGTGAAAATAATCCAAATGGCAATGAGGAAGAAGTAGCCAATACTGTAGCACAGTATTTACGAGATATCGGCATTGAAACCTATGTGGAGGAAGTTGTACCAGGAAGACCGAATGTGATTGGTATTATCGATTCGGGTAAACCAGGTAAGACCTTGTTATTTGAAGGACATACAGATGTTGTAACAGAAGGAAATCGTGAGGCGTGGACATATGATCCATTCGGTGCGGAGATTATCGATGGCCGCATGTATGGGCGTGGCACGAATGATACAAAAGGAAATCTTGCATGTATGATTACAGCTTGTCAGTCGTTGTTACTGGATCAGGAGGAATTTACAGGCAAGATTGTTTTGTGTATACCGTGTGATGAAGAAGGGTTAATGCTCGGCATTAAACACTTTATAAAAAACGGCTGGGCTGATGGGGTAGACGGAGCTATTATTTGTGAGCCGCAAGAAAACAATGTCTGTATCGCACAACGGGGAGCCATTCGGTTAAAGGTAGATATTTTCGGCAAAATGGCGCATGGAGCCATTTCTTGGAGTGGTATAAATCCTAACTGGCGAATGGCACGCTTTATTGTTGAGCTTGAAAAATTAGAAAAAGAAGAGCAGGCACGTCTAGGGCGTGATCCGATGTTAAACTGGCCGTCCATTACGCCGACAATTTTGCGAGCACCTGTGAAAGGAGATGCGCAAATTAATGTCATTCCAGATCACTGTATGACAACGCTGGATATTCGGACCGTGCCGGCACAGGATCATGATGAGCTACTAGGGAAAATTGAGGCTATTATCAAACGTTTGCAAGCAGATGATGCTGATTTTAAGGCGGAGCTTACAGTGCTAGATAATCGTCCAGCGACCGCAACGGCGAAAGAAGAGCCTGTTGTTCAGGCCATTTACGAGGCAGTGGCA
Organism: Lysinibacillus sphaericus OT4b.31; assembly: GCF_000392615.1. Lineage (GTDB taxonomy): Bacteria > Bacillota > Bacilli > Bacillales_A > Planococcaceae > Lysinibacillus > Lysinibacillus sphaericus_B. The sequence goes on from NZ_KB933398.1 coordinate 2,298,221, forward strand.
CAAGTGACAGAAAAGGAGCCGATTTATAACGGTGTCCCAGGGGCAACGGATGGTACATTCCTCCATGTGCATGGTGTACCAATCGTGACAATTGGGGCTGGTGATCGTGAAATCCCACATCAAATTGATGAGTATGTCGATATTGAAGAATTGGCTGAAACAACGGCGATTTATCGTTTAGCGGCATTAACATTTTTAGCAGGTGATGCATGATGGTCAATACAATAAAAATCGCGGTTATTCCAGGTGATGGCATTGGCAAAGAAGTAATGGAAGAAGCATTGAAAGTTCTTAGCCAACTCCAAGAGCGAGATTCATCATTACAAATAGAAACAACTATTTTCCCATGGAGCTCGGATTATTACCTGCAGCATGGTTGTATGATGCCACAAGATGCCCTCGACACATTAAGGGGATTTGATGCAATATTGTTCGGTGCCATTGGTGATGCGCGTGTACCTGATGATGTCACGGTATGGGAATTAATCATGCCGATTCGCAAACAATTTCAACAATACGTTAATTTCCGGCCGATTAAGTCGTTACCGGGTATTGCTTCACCGCTTGCAAACGGTAAGGATATAGATTTTGTTATTTTCCGAGAAAATGCGGAAGGCGAGTATTCCAATAGTGGTGGTCGTATTTATCATAATCAACCACAAGAAATGACGATTCAAAATACGATTATGACTCGCATAGGCATTGAAAAAATTGTACAAGCAGCCTGCGATTATGCTTATAAATATGGCAAGTCGAAAATTACGAGTGCCACAAAATCAAATGCTATTATCCATACGATGAAGTTTTGGGATGAGCATACGAAAAACATCCTTGCACAAACCTCACCAGCGTTAACGTTGGAATCTATTTATATTGATGCTTTGGTGGCTTATTTCGTGGAGCGACCACAGGATTTTCAGGTGGTCGTTGCGTCGAATCTATTTGGCGATATTTTATCAGATTTAGGGTCTGCAATAGTCGGTGGACTGGGGCTGTCACCATCCGCAAACTTGAATCCCAAAAAAGAGTTCCCATCTATGTTTGAGCCTGTGCATGGCTCAGCACCGGATATTGCCGGAAAAGGGATTGCCAATCCAATCGCGCAAATTTGGTCTCTTGCTTTATTGCTCGGCTATATTGGAAGACCGGACGCAGAGGTGCTTATTGTAACTGCTATTGAAACGGTATTAAGAGAAGGCATTGTCAAAACAGCGGATATTGGCGGACAGGCGTCAACCGTTCAAATGGGTGATGCGATTTGTCAGGAAATTGCCAAAATGAAACTAGCAATAGGGGGTGTGTAGTATGGCAGTAGCGCAACTAGTTGTGATTGTGACAGGTGCTGGGGGAGGCATGGGGAAAGCTATCCTGCAACACCAGCTCGCACAGGGCAATATGGTCGTGGGGCTAGATTTATCGGTGGCCTCACTTGCTGAGATCGCGCATGAAAATTTGCAAACATACGAAGTAAATGTATTACAGGAGGAGCGCATTCAGGCAGTCTTTAAGGAAGTGTATGACACCTACGGACGTATAGATGGACTCGTCAATGCACTGGGCATTGCACAGGCGGCGACACCGATTGAGCAAGTTTCAATGGCTGAATGGAATCGTTTGATGGACGTGAATGTCAAAAGTTTATTTATTACAACGAAAGCGATTGTGCCATATATGAAGAAGAGAAAAAAGGGCTCGATTGTAACGATTGCGTCGATTTCTGCGGTGCGTCCTCGTCCAGGTTTGCAGGCATATATTGCTTCGAAAGGAGCGGCGGAAAGCTTTACAAGAGGGATGGCCATTGAGCTTGCCGCCCATCAAATTCGTGTCAATACGATTCATCCAGGGCCAGCCGATACACAGATGCTATCGCAATTTACAGCACATGGCGCAGATGTGGAACAAACGAAGCACGATGTCTTTGTGCAATCGGTACCTCTTGGACGCTTAATTGATCCAAGTGATATTGCAGGAGCAGTTAGTTACTTATTATCAGATGCAGCGAGCATGGTGACAGGGACGACTTTACATGTTGACGGTGGCCGAGGCTTATAGGAGGGATAAGATGCAAAAAATTCCAATGTTGATCAATGGTGAGTGGGTACACGCAGACGGTGAAGACTTACTACGTGTGACGAATCCGTCTACTGGTGAAGACCTCGCGCAAATCATTAATGCCAGTGAAGCACAGGTAGATGAGGCCGTCAGAGCTGCACGTCTGGCGTTTGAAAGTGAAGAATGGCGTCAGGTGAGGGCGTTTGAGCGTGGTCAACTGCTCATAGAGTGCGCGCGCTATATTCGCCTGCATGCAGAGGAATGGAGCTTGCTAGAGTGCCGTGATGTGGGGAAACCATTGACACAGGCACGTGCAGATATTGAAGCGGCTGCTCGTTATTTTGAGTTTTACGGCGGCGCTGCGGACAAGGTTATGGGGGATACGATTCCGATTGAGGATGGACTTTTAAATGCGGTCGTGTTAGAGCCGGTAGGGATTACTGTACATATCGTGCCGTGGAACTACCCGATTCAAATTACAGCGAGAAGTGTGGCAGCGGCTATTGCCACGGGCAATGCGGTGATTGTCAAGAGTGCGGAAGATACGCCTTTGACGACACATGCCATGACCGAATGGTTTGCCGATAAATTGCCAAAAGGCATTTTCCAACATATTACGGGATTAGGGCGTGATGTCGGCCCATATTTAACATCTCATCCTGATATTAATCATATTACCTTTACAGGCTCGGTATCTACCGGCATTGCTGTGATGAAAGCAGCGGCCGAAAATATTGTCCCTGTGACATTAGAGCTGGGCGGGAAATCACCGAACATTGTCTTTGCAGATGCATCGATGGAACAGGCAGTGGAGGGGGTACTCCGAGCCATTGTTCAAAATGCAGGGCAAACTTGCTCAGCGGGCGCGCGCTTACTCATTGAAGAGCGTGCAAAAGAGCCGTTTATCGCTCAGTTAGTCGAGAGATTCCAAGCATTAACGGTCGGTCCGGGTGAAGCGGATGTCGATATGGGTCCACTATTAAATGAGCGCCAATATACGAAGATTTCAGCCCTATTACAACAGGCGAAGGACGATGGCTATGTTATCACAGGTGGCGAAACATTGACGATTGCGGGCTATGAAAACGGCTATTATATAGAGCCCACGATTGTGGATGGTGTAGATGCGAACCATGCGCTTGCCCAGGAGGAAATTTTTGGGCCGGTATTAACCGTTTTGTCTTTTACAACGGTTGAAGAAGCGATTGCTATAGCAAACAGTACCGATTATGGATTAGTGGCAGGTGTGTGGTCAAAGGATTTAGATACGGCACATTATGTGGCAAGTCGTGTCAAGGCTGGACAAGTGTTTGTCAATAATTATGGGGCAGCCGGCGGCATTCAAATGCCATTTGGAGGCTATAAGAAGAGCGGCATAGGTCGTGAAAAGGGCTTTGTTGCATTGAGAAATTACACGCAAATGAAAAATATTGCGATACGCTATGCACCACCCAATCGGATGTGACAAGGAGGGAAGCGTGTGGAACGAGCACAAGAGCAGCAAGTGCTGTTAGAAGTGAAGCATTTAAAAATACAATTTCACTTAAAAAATGGCAAACAGGCAAAAGTAGTCGATGATGTTAGTTTTTCTATTCGCAAAGGTGAAACCGTGGCACTTGTAGGTGAATCTGGCAGTGGAAAAAGCATTACATCCTTGTCGATTATGCGCTTGCTTCCGATACCTCCTGGAGAAATCACAGCAGGCACTATTAAACTGAATGGCAAAAATCTATTAGATTATAAAAGTAAAGAGATGAGTCATATAAGAGGTAATGAAATTACTATGATTTTCCAAGAGCCGATGACATCGTTGGATCCTGTTTTTACGATTGGCAATCAGATAATTGAAGCCATTCGTCGGCATCAAAAGGTGTCCAAAAAAGAAGCATGGGAGCAATCGCTAAAGCTCCTACAAGAAGTGGGCATTGCCAACGCAGAAAAAATTATTGCTGAATATCCCCATCAGCTATCAGGAGGCATGCGGCAACGTGTCATGATTGCGATGGCGATGTCCAATAACCCTCAGTTACTAATTGCCGATGAGCCGACAACGGCATTGGATGTAACGGTGCAAGCACAAATTCTAAAGCTCATGATGAAAATGAAGAAAGAGCATCATTCCGCTATTTTGTTTATCACACATGATATGAGTGTTGTGGCAGAAACAGCCGATCGGGTCATGGTGATGTATGCAGGGCAAATCGTTGAAGAGGCACCGGTACGAGAGTTATTTCTAAATCCGAAGCATCCTTATACAAGTGCCTTATTAAAAACGATGCCAAGTCTTGAGACAGATGCAAAAAGATTACCTTCTATTCCAGGCACTGTGCCACCAGCTTATGCACTGCCAGATGGCTGTCGCTTTGCACCACGTTGTCCGTTTATGATGGCGAAATGCCAGCATATGCAGCCAGAAGTTTCTTATATCCAAGATGAGCATAAAGTACGCTGTCATTTATTCACAGAGAAAGGGGAGCTTGCGCATGACGGAGAAAGAAGTCTTACTTGAAATCAATCATTTAAAAGCTTACTTTCCTGTGAAACGAAAGTCGATGAAGGAAGAGAAAAAAGTCGTTAAAGCTGTTGACGATATTTCTATTGAAATCTTTCGTGGGGAGACCCTTGGTATTGTAGGGGAATCAGGGTCGGGCAAATCGACGTTTGGGCGCACGATTTTGCAACTTGTTGAACCGACAGCGGGCGAAATTTTGTATAAAGGGCAACCAATTCAGCATTTGAAGGGACGTAAATTGCAAAAATATCGCAATCAAATGCAAATGATTTTTCAGGACCCATTTGCCTCCCTAAATCCTCGCATGCGTATTGGCACCATTATTGAAGAACCGATGGCATTACAATTGTCGTTCACAAAAGAGCAACGGAAAGAACGAGTCAAGGAGCTTTTACAAAAGGTTGGTTTACCAGAAGATGCGATGCAAAAATTTCCACATGAATTCTCAGGTGGACAACGGCAACGTATCGGTATTGCGCGTGCACTGGCCATTAATCCAGAATTTATCATTGCGGACGAGCCCGTATCAGCACTCGATGTATCCGTGCAATCACAGGTCTTGAACTTGATGATGGACTTGCAAGATGAATTCCATTTGACGTATTTATTTATTTCACATGATTTAAGTGTCGTCAAGCACATTAGTGATCGTGTAGCAGTCTTGTACTTAGGGCGAGTGGTGGAAATTGGCACGAAAAAGGAGTTATACGCGCAGCCACTCCATCCGTATACGCAGGCATTATTATCTGCGATTCCTGTTGTGAATTTTGATGAGCCGAAACAGGTCATTCCATTGCAGGGCGAGCTACCGAGTCCCATGAATCCACCTGTTGGTTGTGTCTTCCATACGCGGTGTCCATTTGTGATGGAAAAATGTCAGCAGAAGCGCCCCACACTGCAAGACATAAATGAGCAGCAACGAGTAGCTTGCTTTTTATATGATAAATAAACTGAATTTTCAATATTCATTAGAGGAAAGCACTCATTGCTATCGATGATGAGATGGAAGAAGTCGTGGCATAAATTGATAAAAAACGAGGTGTTGACGATGTTTGGCAATATTACCGATGTGCCTGGTGTGAAAGTAGGACATGCAGAAAATAGGGAAGGCATCACAGGTTGCACTGCCATCCTTGTGGAAAATGGTGCAGTATGTGGGGTCGATGTACGAGGCTCTGCACCGGGCACACGTGAAACAGATGCGCTCGACCCGATAAATGAAATCGAGCTTGTACACGGTATTTGCTTATCGGGTGGCAGTGCATTTGGCTTAGATGCAGCAACAGGGGTTATGCACTATTTGGAAGAGCAAGGGGTTGGCGTTGACGCGGGTATCGTGAAAATTCCGATTGTACCAAGTGCAGTGCTGTTCGATTTATTTATAGGTGATTCACATACAAGACCAACAGCGCAAATGGGCTATGAGGCGGCAAAAAATGCGGTCGTTGGTGCTTTTGCGAACGGCAATACAGGAGCAGGCTATGGTGCAACGGTTGGCAAACTCGCAGGCCCACAATTTTGCATGAAAGGTGGGTTAGGCAGTACTTCTACGACTGGACAAGATGGTCTTGTTGTTGGCGCAATAGTAGCTGTTAATGCGGTCGGGGACGTTAAGGATCCGAATACAAGAGAAATCCTTGTCGGAGCACGTAATGCTGAAACAGCACAATGGATTGATAGTTGCGCTTATTTAGAACAGCATGCCCAATCACAAGCATTAGCTGGAATGAATACGACGATTGGCGTCATTGCCGTGAACGCAAAATTAACAAAAGCGCAAGCCAAAAAAATAGCACAGCTCACACAAAATGCACTGGCACGGACGATTTACCCTGTTCACACAATGCTGGATGGCGATACGATTTTCGTGCTAGGCACAGGCGACAAAACGTATCCGGTTGACTACATTGGGCACTTAGCGACACAGGTCATGGAAGAGGCTATTGTGGTTGGGGTAAAAGCCGCTGATAAATTGGGGGATGTTGAAAGCTATGTAAGTATACAAAGCACATAAGGCAAAGGGGGAGAAAAGGGATGAAGCAGACAAAGAATTGGATGTTCCTAATGTTGACAGTAATTGTAGGTCTAATCATGACTGCCTGTTCGAGTGATGAGGGGAAGGACGCAAGCCAAGGTACTACAGATGGATCGCTGGCAGATGTACCGCAAGCCATCGTGGTACGTGTAAATGATGACCCCGACTTTTTAGATCCACATAAAGCGACAGCATCAATTTCTTACCAAATGATTCTCAATATTTTTGAAGGGCTCATGGCGCCAGAAACGGATGGTTCGTTAAAGGAAGGCCTAGCGGAAAGCTATGAAATTTCCGAGGATGGATTAACCTATACATTTAAAATCCGTCCAGGTGTGAAATTCCACAATGGTGAGGATGTTACGGTGGAAGATATTCAATACTCATTTGATCGTTTAATGGGCAAGAATGGTGGCGAGAAAATGTCGAATAACTTCGATAATGTTGCGTCTACTGAAGCACCAGATGCTAGCACTTTTGTCATCACATTAAAAGAACCGAATTCAAACTTCTTATATTCATTAACAGCACGACAATCGGCAATTGTTCCGAAAAGCAATGATGGTAAACATAATGAAAACCCAATCGGCACAGGGCCATTCGCGTACGTGAAATATTCTCCAGGAACCAATTTGGAGTTAACAAAAAATGAAAACTACTGGAAAGAAGGCCTACCTTATTTAGATAAAGTAACGTTTGCTTTCCAATCAGACGATCAAGCAGCAATCATGAGCCTAATGGCCAACGAAGTTGACTTAACAAGTGTACCTTGGCAACGAGTAGGTGAAGTGGAGGGTAGCCATACTTTATCACATCAAAATAATAACTCATCGTTAATCGTGACATTTAATGAAACAAAAGCACCATTTGATAATGTCAAAGTACGTCAAGCCATGAACTATGCTATTAGCAAATCAGATATTATTGACTCCGTGTTTGCAGGTTACGCAGTACCGCTTGGCTCAAATATGAGTCCAGCGATGGGTGACTTCCAAAAAACGGGCTTAGAAAAAATGTATGCACAAGACGTGGAAAAAGCAAAAGCTTTACTAGCAGAGGCTGGCTATCCTGACGGCTTCAAAACAAAAATTACCGTTTCGTCGCACAATGATATGTATTCAAATATAGCGCAAATCGTTGTGGCTAATTTAAAGGAAATAGGTGTAGATGTGGAAATTGAGGTCGTGGAGTGGGGTATTTGGCTTGATCGAGTGTACTTTGGCCGCGATTATCAAATGACGACGATAGATTTAACGGGTCGTGCGTCAGCCTATGAAATTTTAAATGATTATATTTCAACGAATGACGGCGAAAACTTCTTCCTGTTTAGAAATGATGAGTATGACCAAATTATGACGGATGTCCTGAAAGAAACAGATCAGGCGAAACAGATTGCCTACTACCAACGTGCACAAGAAATCTTAGCTGAGCAAGCAGCGGCAGTTTATATCGCGGATTATCAAATCGTTTGGGGCTCAGATAAGCAAGTAACTGGTTTGAAGAGTTATCCATTCTGGTTCCATGATATGTCTGAGGTCAAGTTCTCTAACTAGAAAGGGATGAGCGCAAATGATGTATATAATACGTCGATTCATCCTGTTAATAACAACCATCCTTCTAGTGTCGATGATTACTTTTGGTGTTTTTCAAATTTTACCTGGTGATCCCGTTCGAACGATGTTAGGGACAGAAGCGGATCCCACACAAATTGAAAATTTGCGGTCTGAACTTGGCTTGGACCGCCCTCTTTATGAACAATATGGTGATTGGATGAAGGGATTATTGACAGGGGAATTAGGTAATTCAATTCGTTTCTCGATGCCTGTAAAAGATTTATTGTTTGATAGACTTCCTGTAACGATGTCGCTAGCGGGTCTCACCCTCATTATTGTATTAACCGTGTCGCTGCCGTTAGGACTGTTTGCGGCACGCAGACAAAATAAGTTAAGTGATGTGTCGTTATCGACTGTGACGCAAATTGGCATGGCCGTACCTTCTTTTTGGCTAGGGATGATGCTCATTTTATATGTGGGGATGCAATTTAGCTTTTTCAAAATTAGTGGCTATATTTCATGGTCACAAAGTGTATCTGGTGCGCTAAGTACGCTCATTCTACCGGCGTTAACGATAGCCATTCCACAGATTGCAGTCAATTTCCGCTACGTACGAACAGCGATTTTAGAGCAAATACAGCTCGATTATGTGCGTACGATACGGAGTAAGGGGATGTCAGAGCGCAATGTGATGTATAAGCACGTCTTGAAAAATTCCATGATTCCGATTTTGACGGTATTTGGACTGATTATGGCAGAGGTTGTTGCTGGGACAATCATCGTAGAACAAGTATTTTCATTGCCAGGCATTGGTCAGCTGCTGATCACAGCCATCAGTAACCGTGACTTCCCATTAGTACAGGGAATTGTAATGTATATTACAGTTGCCGTAGTCGTTATTAATTTTATTGTTGATATTTTATATTCCGTATTAGATCCAAGAATTCGATTGCGATGAGAGGTGGATACGATGAAAAATAGTCAGAGATACACGAAAAATATTAACATAATCATTGGTCTACTTGTTATCGTCGGATTCTTCTTGGCCATGCTTGTCAGTTTCTTTTATACGCCACATGATGTGAATTCGATGAATATCCCTGATAAATTGCGTGGTCCAAGTAGTACGTATTTTTTTGGTACAGATGAATTTGGCCGTGATATTTTTAGTCGCATTATGCAAGGTACGCAAACAGCCTTTGCGGTGGGGATACTAACGGTGCTAATTGGTACGACATTTGGCATTTTAATTGGTGGCATAGCAGGTTATGTAGGGGGCTGGATTGATGAGATTTTTATGCGTCTCATGGATGCGTTAATGGCTTTCCCGGGCATTATTTTAGCACTCATGCTTGTGGCGATTTTTGGTCCAGGTATCGTCAACACGGCCATTGCGCTAGGGATTATTGCGATACCGTCCATTGCCAGAATTTCGCGTAGTGGCTTTGTCCAGCATCGCGATGCAGAATATGTGCTAGCCGCAAAATTGATTGGCGTGAAGCCGTATAACATTATGTTCCGCCATATTTTACCGAATATCTCCTCACAAATTATTGTAGCGGCTACTGTAACTTTTGCGACGGCGATGCTAGCTGAGGCGGCCCTTAGTTATTTAGGGCTTGGCGTCCAACCACCAAACCCAAGCTGGGGACGTATGCTAAAGGATTCGCAAGCGTATTTAGTGAAAGCACCGTGGTACACTTTTGCGCCAGGGGGAGCTATCACTATATTAGTACTAGGGTTGTATATGTTAAGTAATGCCTTACGCGATTATATGGACCCTCGTTCAAAATCGTAGGAAATCGGGCGCTGTTTTATTTAATAATTCGTACGCCTTCATGGCCATTTCTAAATTGAGCCGATACGGAGCTTGTAAAAAGTCAGCGCCTAAAATACTTTCGAGCCGCTCAATACGTTTATATAAGGTTTGGCGCACGATAAATAATTGTTCCGCGGTATCATTTTTAGCCCCATTACAGGCTAAATAGACACCAAGCGTTTGATAAAGGTCATGACCATTTTTTTGATCGATCAGCAGTATTTCCTGTAAATAATCTTTCACATATTGTAATAGGGTAGCGTTATCTTGCTGTAATAATAGTCGATACACGCCTAAATCCTTAAAGTAAATAGAGGAAGTAAGCTGATTATGTTGCATTTGAATGACAGACTTTGCTTCCTTATAGCCTTGCGGTACAGATTCAATCGTCTGATAGACATGGCTAATACCGAAAGTGATGGCTAGTTGATTGAAGGGCTGTGGTGCTTTTCGAGAAACAATTTGTTGCATCGCTTGATTAAAGCTTTCCTGATTTTCCTTGACATCGTCAGCCGCAATGAAAAACGCAAGGATGATTATTTCGTGCTGACGTACAGAAACGGTCGGGAAAAAACCTAGCTTTTTTAAAATGGAACGAACATACATGGCATTATGTAACTGAACTTCTTGCCAGTTCTCCTCTGAAACGAAGTGGGCTTGATAATGAATATTTAGCACGACTACACGATGAAATAAGTTGCGACTTTCAATCGGTAGATAGCTTTGATAATGCTGAATATCAACAGGTTGACCTTGAATGAGGGCTAAGATAAATTCATCTTCTCGACTTTGTTGACGTTCCTGGAGCATGCGATTGCGCATTAAAATATGCGCAATGGACATCGTCGCACGTTCAAGGTTTAACAGCGTATAATTACTTGGCTTTGGTTGCTTTGTATGCATGCATAAATAACCCCAAACTTGTCCAAGTCCATTGACAGGAATCATGACGAAATGGTCACTTTGAATCGTTAGGAAATGGAGCGGCTCCTGGACATCCTGCTGCTGGCAATGTTCTTCAATGAAGCGTAAATGTTTCTTTGCCTCCACTGGATAATAAAAGCTTTTCGTATCTTCCGAGACAAATAAAAAATGGGCATCGGTATCTTGATGGAGCACCTGTAAAATTTTTAAAATACCATTGGGCATTAACGACAACTCCATAAACGTTTTTGATATGGTATCCAGCTGTGTTAACGCTTGTTGATGTTGATTAATGATGTACGTATGTAAATCTTGCGTAATATCAATAAAGCGGACAATCTTGTCAAAAATAATGATAGGAAAATGATGTTCATCTGCCAAGGCAACAAGCTCCTCGGGCACATGGTCAAAATAGTCACCAATTTCAATACAAAGGGCGGCTGCCTCATTGCGAATCAAGTTTTGTAAATAGGCGACTTGTGTTTCGCGTTCTAATTGTAAACCGACACCAGTCGTTAAAATCAGCTCACCACCATTTATTAACGTATCAAAATCTTTAATTTCTAAAATATGTGTCCATAGTACTTGGCGATTTACGCCTTGGTGGCCCGCGATGAGCTTGGCTGCTTCAAAATGCTTTCGCTTTAATACATCTTGCACGAGTAAAGGATATTTCGTCATAAATAAGCACCTGCCCTTCAAATATAGACAATAATACTTTATTATGTGAGAAAAATCAGAAAATTTCAATGCATAAAAACTATCATCATAGGTCAAGGCATGTTAAAGGGGAAATGGCTAGACAATGTTTATAACGAACGGAGGTTTTATATATGGAGCGCAACGACAATTTGACCAATACATTACAGCAAAAAGACCGTGAAAACGTTTGGCATCATATCTCGATGTATAACGAAAAAGCCCCACCAATGATAGTAGAACACGGTGAAGGTGCATGGATAACGGATAGTGCGGGCAATCGTTTTTTAGATGGCATGTCGGGGTTATGGGCTGTCAATGTCGGCTACGGGCGAGAGCGACTAGCACAAGTAGCGTATGAGCAAATGAAAAAATTGTGCTATGTACCGATGACACAAAGCCATCAACCTGCCATCGCGCTAGCGGAAAAAATGAATCAATTGTTAGAAGATGACTATATGATTTTTTACTCCAATAGTGGTTCTGATGCAAATGAGGTTGCTTTCAAAATGGCACGTCAATACCACAATCAAAATGGTGAAGGGGCGCGCTTTAAAATTATCTCACGCTATCGTGCGTATCATGGGAGCTCCCTTGGGGCATTAGCGGCGACAGGGCAGGCACTGCGAAAGTACAAATATGAACCATTAGCGCCAGGCTTTTTGCATGTGGCACCTCCAGATAATTATCGACGACCTAAGGGGCAATCGATTGAGCTCTATAATCTAGAACGTGCACGAGAAATCGAAGAAAAAATTATTTGGGAGCAAAAAGAAACGATTGCGGCTGTTATTATGGAGCCGATTATTACAGGTGGTGGCGTACTGATTCCACATCCTTCCTATGTCAAGGAAGTAGAACGGATTTGTCAGAAGTATGGTGTGCTTCTGATTATTGATGAGGTAATCTGCGGTTTTGGTCGAACAGGTCGGCTGTTTGGACATCAGCATTTTGCTATTAAACCAGATATCATCACGATGGCCAAAGGGTTAACAAGTGCCTATTTACCATTATCTATTACCGCTGTACGAAAAGATATTTATGAAAAATTTAAGGATACGGATGGCTATAGTCATTTCCGACATGTCAATACATTCGGTGGGAACCCGGCAGCCTGTGCTGTCGCCCTCGAAAATATTAAAATTCTAGAAGAAGAAAAGCTAGTACAGCGTTCAAAGGATTTAGGCGAACAACTTTTACATGACTTGCAAGACTTATTGGAGCTGCCGTTTGTAGGGGATATTCGTGGCTTAGGATTCCTTGTGGGTATTGAGCTCGTAGAAGATAAGCTAACCCTAGAGCCAGCAAAATCTGAACGGCTAGCAAAAATTATCGCAGATTGTAAAGCTAACGGACTGGTTATTGGCAAAAATGGGGATACGGTAGAGGGCTTCAACAATATACTGACATTAAGCCCACCACTGTGCTGTACGGATGAGGATTTAGAATTCATTAGCGCAGTACTGAAAAAAGTATTTGCCGCAAATGCATAAGTAAAAGGCGATTCCCAGTGTTTATCTACACAAGGAGTCGCCTTGTTAATAGTATCGTTTATGCCCTTTTTTTACATAGTCCCAATCGACTTCAATGTTTTGGCGGACGCGTCCTAATAAATGATGAATGCAGTCGATTTCCTCATCTGAAAAACCATCCAATGCCCGTGCATTCGAATAATCGCCCTCACGTTTTAAAAATGGATATAACGATAAGCTTTTCGCAGTCGGAAAGAGATGCTTGTTTTTCTTATTATGTGCATCAAAGCGCTTCTCAACAAAACCCTTAGTGACAAGCTTTTGAATAGCTCGAGAAGCGGTGGTACGATCCACTTTTAAAAGTTCTGCCACCTTTTCTTGAATGATGCCAGGGTTTTCACAAATGCGAATGACATATAAATACTGTCCTTTTGTTAAATCTAGTTCTTTAAACTCAATATTACTTATGGAATCAAGTGCCCGCGCAATCGCTCCAATATCCCGTAAAATCTCCTTCATCATTATCCTCCTGAAATTTTTGTTGTATTTGCAATAAAAAACGTTCTATACTATATAGTATCATCGATCAAGAAAAATTTCACTGACTATCAAAAGGGTGGGCACTCTATCAGTGCAGTAGCCGATTCTATCAGTGCAGTGGGAGGCGCTATCAAAGAAGTGCTGATTTTTATCGACGAAGTTATTGAATTTATCGACGAAATTCCGAGTTTTATCGACGATATTGCAAGGTTTATCAGCGAAGTGACGGGTTCTATCGGCGATATTGCAAGGTTTATCGGCGAATTGAAGAGTTTTATCAGCGATATTGCAGATTCTATCAGCGGAGTGACCAGTTCTATCCACGAAATAGCTGATTCTATCGACGAAGTAATCAATTCTTTATCCACGCAAAAGTTTTACAGACGAATTGACAAAATTTAAGGGTTATCTTTAGCAAAGAAAGCTAGGAGGAATATAAATGAATGCAAAAGTAATTACTACAGAGGTGGATTTACAAACGGCATTTGCCATTCGTAGAAAAGTATTTATAGAAGAACAACAAGTTCCAGAGCCCGAAGAATATGATGAATTTGACACACTCGATGCTGCCTGTAAACATATTCTTGTATACATCGATGGCCAGCCAGTTGGCACAGGACGTTTGCGGGTTGTAGACGGCTACGGCAAGCTTGAACGCATCTGTATTTTGCAAGCATTCCGCAAATACGGGCTGGGTAAGGTCATCGTTCAAAAATTAGAGGATATGACCCTGGCAAAAGGCTTAACAAAATCGAAACTAAATGCCCAAGTATATGCAGAGGGCTTTTATGAAAAATTTGGCTATAAGCGTTCAGGTGAGGAATTTATGGATGGAGGCATTCCACACATTTTAATGAAAAAGCAATTTAGCGAGGCGTAGAATTCAATTGTCAAGAAAATGGAAGTATACGCTGTATGTGAGTGGCTTAGGCATTTTAACGCTCGGTGTATGTTTCACGATGCAGTCCAATCTGGGTACATCGCCGTTTGATGCTTTATTAGTCGGTTTGACGAAAAATATTGGCTTAACAGTAGGTAGCTGGGAAATCATTACGTCATTTATCATCATTTTTTGTAATAATTTACTTGCGCGTAAACGACCAGAATTTTTAGGGTTATTAACCGCTTTCGTGACAGGCGTATGTATTGATACTTGGCTATTTTTGCTTGGTGATGTTCTACATCCGACTCATTTCGTGAGCAAAGTAATGTGTCAGGCAATTGGATTAGTCATTATCGGACTGGGGTCGGCCATCTACTTGCAAGCCAAATTCGCACCCAACCCAATCGACTTTTCAATGCTGGTTATTCGTGACCTAACGGGTAAAAGTATCATGTTTTCCAAAACACTTATCTATATCCTATTCTTAGCGTTAGCCTTTGTTTTTGGCGGTCCGATAGGTGTCGGGACTGTGCTAACCGTCTTTTTAGGCGGTCCCATCCTAAATTACTTTATGCCGCTAATCGAGAACATGCTAGTAAATGCGCAGCAACCACATTATCGTCATTCTTAATAATACACATCCAACAAGCAGTCTGTGAAAAATTCACAGACTGTTTTTATCTAATGACGCTTCAATATAATATCTATAGTTTGAGAAATACCCGCGGAAGGAGCTGAAATCCGCGAACTGAATCTGGATACCCGTGGAAGCAGAAGAAATACCCGCGAACAGAGGCTAGACCCCGCTCTTTGGATGAAGTGCAGAAAATTGAAATTTATTTAGCCTATACACAAGATGGGCCAAAACAGCTAGCTGAAATACAAGAGAAGCAGGACATAGACAATTTCCTGGAAATCTTAAATACAAGTGAAGAGAACCTTTCATTTCATTCAAATACAACAAATGGTGATCCTATCAATTATGAGGTTGTTTTATATACAGGTGAACGGATTGCTTATCAATACGGCGTGCAATTTGACGGAACTACATATTATTGGCACCCATGGGAAACAGCTATTATAGCAGAAAACATAAGCCAATTTATTTCCAAAACGCCTTGATTCTTCATGAAATAGTCCTAAAAAGACAGCTCCCTAATACTCTTTATTAACGTCATTTAGTTGTAGGTTGCCAAATGCCTTGATCATTTTTGATCATTCTTATTAACATCCAAACATCCCCGTACGTTGGGGTAAATTTAATAGTTCCTTCGATTTCACTACTTTGTTCAAATTGAGCACCCTCAATACCGTTATAGTTGTATGCACTTACTAGCCTTTGAATTTTCTTTGTAGAATAATAGCCCCTGATTTTTTGTTTGTCCTGTATATACTTTACTATTTCCGATTGCGTAGGTCGTTCATTCGTGGGTTTGAACGCAAATTTTGTTTCGTAATCTCCTTCAGATTCTGCTAGCACATACATTTTTGCAATGGTTAACGGTTTAGTCCCTTTAAGTACAGACAAATCATAATTTTCTTTAAAAGCATCATAAAGTGATTGTTCATCAGTTGTTAACGTAAAGGTTGGCTCAAGATTTTTCAGTCCTATGACTTTCCCAGCAATCTGGGCATCATTAATGACCGATACTGTCTGACCGACCTCATTCTTATAAACGGCATACTCATCTTCGTGTAATGGGTCAAGGTCTACATCAATATATCTCATTTTTGTTTTATGGTAATTTGCCAGGTCCCTAAAATAAAACTTAAAAATGTTCTCTTGTTCGGCATCCTCGAATACGATGGGAGCCACTGCGCCTGGCAGAGCTAGAAAGTTACCATTTAACGTCACTTGTCCATGTGATGTTTGTATTTTATCTCCCGCAACTCCGAATACAGGAGCAACAATAATATCTTTCTTATGATAGTAGGCAATATAATCTCCTATTTTTATTTCTGTATCGGGTTCAATCACCATTGGAATACTGCTCAATCCAAATTGCTTTCCCATTAAATATCCGATAGTAGGTTGGATAACTAATTGCCCATTTGGCTCGATAATGGGTAGCACCGTTTCATTTTGTTGTAGTAAATCAAAAAGCTCATTGTGGTCTGTGGGCAAAGTTTCCACCGTTTTTGACGCTGTTACTCCGTTCGGCTGGTCTGTGGGCAAGGTTTCCACCGTTTTTGACGCTGTTACTCCGTTCGGCTGGTCTGTGGGCAAGGTTTCCACCATTTTTGACGCTGTCACTCCATTCGGCTGGTCTGTGGGCAAGATTTCCACTGTTTTTGACGCCGTCGCTCCGTTTGGCGTAACTTGCAACATTACGACGAAACCTAAAATTAGCACAAAGGCCAGTGAAATAACGGATACTTGCCAATTAAATTTTTTCGCAGGTGCTGTTTTTGGTTGTTTATTTATGACAATGCGTTGCTTCATGTCCACAGTAAAGGGTGCGTCAGTACGAAGCTCCTGTTTTAGTTGCTCTTTAAAATTATTCATGGATAAATACCTCCGCCTGTGTTGATAATTTTGATTTTAGTAAGTCCTTTCCTCTACGTAATCGTGTGCGCACTGTATTTTGAGAAATACCTAGCAAATCGGCAATTTCCCATGCTTCAAAGTCCTCATAATAAAACAATATAATGACTTCTCGGTAGTGGATTGGTAGCCTCATTACTTCATGCTTTAATGTTTGAAATTGTTGTTGCTTCATTACTTCTTGCTCTGCAGATTTTTCGTTTGTCCAAAACGGTGTTAAAAATTGCAGGACATTTTTTCGCTTCATTTTCCGTAATTCATCATGGCATCGATTAATTAATATTCTCGTTAAAAATGTTTTCAGTGCGGCCTCACCACGAAACGTGTCCTTCTTTGTAGCATACGTAAAAAACACATCCTGTGTAATTTCCTCTGCTAGTTGCTTGTCCTTCACATATAAATAGCTGAGATGGAATAGGTATTCTCCATATTCCTCTACAAGCTGTTCCATAGTATCATCACCTTACTGGTCTTTTAATAATTTAGACGTAAAAAATTACGAATATTGTTCAAAAAATAAAAAATTAGCATTTACTAACTGTTAGAGCGCGACGACTCAGGCTAAACCGCCTTGCCTTTGTGCAGCGTGACCGCTATATTTTATGCACAATCAACAATGCGCGGCGCAAATAACGCTACTATTTGTATAGAAGAGTGTACCAATTGTAGAAGATTATTTATTGCAAAGACCAAAATTAGTTAAATATTAGAGTAATTTATTGTAAAATAAGGATTATTTAGTGTGATTAATGTTGGTGTATATAGAGGGGACCTGGCTTGGAGGAGGGGGATGTAGTGAATAATCAGCAAGAGGTGCTAAAAGACAGAAGATGTACCCAAATTAATAGATGGTCATTTGTCTCGTCCATAATTTGTCTGCTATTGTATGTTATTTTTCGATGGCAATCTATTGTTTTATGTATAACTATAGGAACATTCTTCTTTGGTTTAATTGGTTTTTCAGGGGTTAGGGATTGGAAAGGGATGTTACGGAGTATAACGACGGTAATTATTACTTTAGCATTATCAATTTTTCTAACTTTCATTTTATTGTTCGGAAAACTATTACATCTGGTATAGCTGCATTCAAACATTGTATTTTTAGGAAAGGAGGCTGCCTTAAAAAGACAACACCCTTGGGTTTTATAATTCTTTTACGATAGTTTCAGAAAAACGATCGTGTGGAAGGATTTCTCCTTGTTGTTTTTCAAATGCTTTAGGATTTTTCAAATAATCGAAAGTACTGACTGTATCTCGGTAAGCCATGCGCTTAAGAATTTGATTGGACGTTGGTTTTGAACCGTCTTCATGTTCAAGGGCTAGTCCCATCTTCTTGTAACCAATTGTCTGTCCATTTTGGCGCAGTTGTGCATATTCAAGAGCCCACATCACTACTGTTGGTGTAACCAAGGCATGAACCGCTTCATTTTTCACCTTTTTTCGCAGGAAATATTCAACACCAGCTGTCACCGCGGTAGAAATGGCCATATCTATCAAAAATGCCTTCGTCCGTTTTTTTGTAATCGATTTCACATCAATTCCTCCTCATATTTCATGTGTCTATAGTAATACGGATAACAATGCAAGAAGTTCCAACATATCGACAAAACTGAAAAATCTATGATAGCACAAAATAAGTAGTTGAGTGATGATAGTTGCTATGGTACTTTAATATAAAGTACGGAATATTAAAACAATTCGTTAGGGAGGATGATGTAAATGATAAGACATATTGTCATGTGGAATCATAAGGATGATTTTAATCATGAAGAGAAGGTGATAAATGCGCAAAAGGTGAAAAATGAATTGGAGAGCCTGCCCCAAATGATTGATGGCATTATCTCTTTAAATGTCATTATAAATCCATTATCAACGAGTAATCGAGAAATCATTTTAAATAGCCTATTCGAAAGTGAAGATCACTTGCAACAATACCAAGTCCATCCTGAACATGTTCGCGTAAGTCAATTTGTAGGTTCGGTCGTGAAAGACAGAGTTTGTATTGACTTCGAGGTAGATGAGTAACTACATGCCTGAAAATACATATTTTCTTTGAAAACGTAACTCCATTTTGAACAGTCAAAATGGAGTTTTGCATTTATTTAAAAAGTGAATGGCAGTTCCTGTTTTGTAGGATAGGACGCGATGGCACCCTGTTTTTTTGTTGATGTTCCAGCATAGCGATTGGCGAATGTGACAAGAGGGGAGGCGAATTGCTCACAAAAGGCTCCAAGCGTCGCTACTGTTATGTTATTCTCCAGCAAGATTGTTAAAACTGCGCCAATAAAGGCATCCCCCGCACCAGTTGTATCAATGGCTTGCACATATTCAGCCGGTACCTTGATATGTTGCTGTTTCGTATAAAGGGTAGCGCCGTCTGCACCATGCGTAACGAGAATGACTTGTACCTTTCCTTGAAATAATCCAAGTACCGCTTGCTGTTCATCTTCTAGATGTGTTAAGAACAATAGCTCTTCGTCAGAGAGTTTAATGATATGGGCCTTCGGTAAAAACGCACCGATCGTTTTCCGACAGGCTCCTGCATCGTGCCAAAGAGGAAGGCGTATGTTTGCATCAAAAGACACGAGACAACCTGTCAGATGTGCTTGCTCAATCAATGCTACATGTGTTTGCTTCATCGGACTTTCCACTAAATTGACCGAGCAAAAATGAAGAATATCGAGCGCGCTCAGCAAATTAGTAGGCAATTGCTCTTGGCGATACAGCAAATCTGCTGCGTTTCGGCGATAAAATAAAAAGTCACGTTCCCCATCGTCTGTCAAAGAAACAAAGGCAAGACTTGTGTCACCTTCAGTCGTTTGCGTAATATACGTTGTCTCCACACCTGCTTGTTTCAAGGTTTCGATTAAAAAGTCGCCAAATGCATCCTGTCCTACTTGAGAGAGCAGGGCAGCCTGTTGTCCAAACTTTGCACAAACAGCTGCAACATTCGCTGGGGCGCCACCTGCATGTTTAGTAAAATGTTCGACTGACGCAAGCAACCCACTTTGCCCAGTGGGTGTAAAATCGATTAATAACTCACCAATGGTATAAAGCTTACTCATGGAAAACCTCCTCACTCACGACTAGTAACTCTAGGCTTTGGTATATAAACAGTGTAAATAATACCACCAAAAACTAGCAAAATGCCAACCGTTTGTAGCAGGCTCGGCATGAAATCAAGGAATAGCATATCTAGTAAAATAGCGACAACAGGATCTACAAATACTAATACCGAAACCAAAATCGTCGATAGACTACGAATACTATCAAAAAATAAATAATAGACAAAACCTGTATGAATAAAGCCAGTGCCTAATATATAAAGCCAGTTCGTTGTTGTTAAACTTTCAAATAATGTAAAATCCACAAATGGCAGCAGAATAACAATACCAACAGTCGTTTGTATATATGTCAATGCATAAGAGCTGAGATTTTTAATTGTTCTGCTTGTGAGCATGGTAAACGCATAAAACAACGCAGACAGTAACGCCCAAACAAAACCGGACTGCATAAACTCAGACAGCGATATAAAATTATTCAAGCCAATAATGAAAATACTGCCGATAAAACATGTTAACGTTGCGAGAAGTGCCCGTACAGTCATCTTTTCTTTTAAAAACAATGCCCCGAAAATTAACACAAAAATCGGCGCTATATTATAGATAGAAATGGCAATAGAAATGGACATCTCTTCAAATGCCTTAAATAAAAATACCCAGTTTAAGACGATAAAGACACCACATATAAGCGTGCGCAATACCTCTTTTTTCTCCCATTTCTCTGTTTTATGGCCACCGGTTGCGAGCCACAACCCTCCAATAAAGAGGGTAGCGCAAATACAGCGGATAAAGACAAGTTCCAGTGCAGGAACCCCCGTATGTATAGTGAAAAAACCTATGGAGCCAAAAATCGCCATAGATACGGTCAGTTTGATGATTGCAGAAACGTTCATATTCAACCTTCTTTCTAAAAAAAGTAATAATTCTTACTATTGATTTTACATGTGTACCATACATTTGACTTGGGCAAATGATTATTCGGGTAAGGCGCTCGGGTATGCCGTGTTATCGCTCAGGTAGAGTCGTTTATCGCTCGGGTATACCGCGCAACAGCTCAGGTAAAGCCACTTACCGCTCAGGTAGAGTCGTTTATCGCTCAGGTATGCCGCGGCAACAGCTCAGGTAAAGTCACTCAACGCTCGAAGTGACCGGCGTTATCTACACACAAGTGCCTCCGACTAAAGAAAGAGAGAAAGCCGACAGCGTATGCCATCTGCCGGCTTCACATAAAATTAGGGTTCTATCTATTATTTAAGAATATTATTCTCTAATTTGTCCGTCGCCATGAACGAAATATTTTGTAGAGGTTAACGCAGGTAACCCCATTGGCCCACGGGCGTGTAATTTTTGTGTACTGATGCCGATTTCAGCCCCGTAGCCGAATTCAAAGCCGTCTGTGAAGCGGGTAGAGGCATTATGATACACAGCTGCCGCGTCCACACTATGTAAAAATGTATCAGCTACTAATGGATCTTCCGTTACGATGGCTTCAGAGTGATTCGTTCCGTATTGATTTATATGCTCGATCGCCTCATAAACGTTTTCAACGACTTTAACGCTTATTTTTAAATCCAAATATTCAGTTGCATAATCTTCTTCTGTCGCTGGCTGCGCGAAATCAACGGCTCCACAAACGGTTTCATCGCCAATAATCGTTACCCCTGCATGATGAATGGCATTTAGTAACTGTGCACCGTGCTCACTAAACCAATCGGGATGAATCAGTAAACTTTCAGTGGCATTGCAAACAGAAGGGCGTTGTGTTTTCGCATTGATACAAATTCTTTCTGTTTTTATGTAATCGGCAGTGTGATCCACATAAATATGGCAATTGCCAGCACCTGTTTCGAGTACCGGTACAGTGGCCTCATTTACGACTAAATCAATAAGTGCCTTTCCGCCACGAGGGATTAGCACATCTAAGTATTGTTTTAAATGGAACAATTCCTTGACGGTTCCACGATTCGTATCCTCGATTAATTGCACTGCATCGACTGGTATGGACGTTTTTTCAAGGGCGCGATGAATACTTGCGACAAGTGCCACATTGGAAAATTTAGCAGAAGAGCTACCACGTAAAATAACTGCATTACCAGTTTTCAGTGATAATGTTGCGGCATCGATGGTTACATTTGGACGTGCCTCATAAATCATCCCGATTACACCAAGTGGCACCATGCGTTTTTCAATCACAAGACCATTCTCTTTGTTAATACGCTCAAGAAGTTTACCAACTGGATCATCTAATTTTACCAATAAATCAATGGCACTTGCCATCGCTTCGATACGTTCTTTGTTCAGCATAATGCGGTCTAGTGTAGAAATGGGCATTCCTTTTTCTTTACCAATGGCTAAGTCCTTTGCATTTTCAGCGATTAAAACATCCTGGTCAAGCACCAATTGCTCAGCAATTTTTGTCAGCGCCTCATTTTTTTCACTCGTTGTTTTAATATTTAAAATATAGCTCGCAGCTTTGGCCAGCTTTCCTTTTTGTTGTACTTCACTTGTCATCAAAATTCCTCCCTAATTGCTTTGTATTTTGAGCCATTTATCTCGGTGAATCACTTCGATTGGGTATTTCGTTAACTCATCCGTACGTTTTCCCATGGCATGTGCTAGCTCAAGGGATGAATACAATACCTCGCCACGTCCAAGTAAGCCATTCTCACTGTACACTTCAACTACGTCTCCATGTTCGAAATCACCTTCGACACGAAATACACCTGCCGGTAACAAGCTTTTGCCGTTAGCTAACAGTGCTTGTTCGGCACCGCTATCTATAAAAATTTTACCAGAAACTTCCGTAAGTGCAATCCACTGTTTATTATTCGTTAAGACAGCAAGTGCCTCATGCTCCACATACGTACCATCTCCACGGCCATCCACGA
Organism: Lysinibacillus sphaericus OT4b.31; assembly: GCF_000392615.1. Classification (GTDB taxonomy): domain Bacteria; phylum Bacillota; class Bacilli; order Bacillales_A; family Planococcaceae; genus Lysinibacillus; species Lysinibacillus sphaericus_B. The sequence continues at coordinate 2,321,205 of NZ_KB933398.1, forward strand.
TATCGACAAGTTTACTGGCACCATGACCCGTACCTATAAACACCTTGACGCCTGCATTTAAGGCAGCTCGAGCGGCCAATAATTTAGATTCCATGCCACCAGTACCGACTTTAGAACCCGCACCGTCTGCAAAACCAAGCATTTCATCTGTCACCTCTGTCAAACGATCAATGCGCTTGGCATGTGGGTTTTTATTTGGATTGGCATTATATAAACCATTAATATCAGTCAAGATTATGAGTTGGTCTGCATGGACAAGTCCACTAACTAAAGCGGAGAGCATATCATTATCACCGAACGTTAATTCACTAACAGACACCGTATCATTTTCATTAATGATAGGGAGTATGGAGCGCTCTAATAGTTCCTCAAAAGTTGCATAGGCATTTTTATAGCGTTCCTTTTTGGAAAAATCAGTACGTGTCAATAAAATTTGAGCAGGTACGATATCATAAATGCTAAATAAAGCATGATAGGTTTGAATAAGAAGGCTTTGGCCTACAGCGGCAGCAGCCTGTTTGCCCTTTACCGTTACAGGACGAGAGGGGTAGCCAAGCTGTTTAAAGCCCGCCGCCACTGCACCAGATGACACAAGCAATACTTCATGACCGCATTTTTTTAACTCGGCAATTGCTTGGACATGATCCATTAAGCGCACCTTATCAATTTCGCCTTTTGCATTAGTTAAGGAGCTACTGCCAATTTTTACGACGATTCTCTTTCTTTCCATCTCAATTCCTCCCGTTCGCCATTTACTGAATAACATAAAAAAACCCCTTCCGTCCTAGAAATTAGGACGAAAAGGTTTGCTTTCCGTGGTACCACCTACATTGAATGCCCATAGACATTCCTCTTTTCTCATAACGCTTGAGACTGCGCCTAGTTTGGCTAGGACGTTTTACGAAGGAGGTTCTTTAGTCTTTCTTGTACAATGTCTTGCAGCCAATGGACATCGTTCTCTTGCCAAGCAGTGTCTAGTTACTAGTCTTCGCACGCTTTTTTATAGTAATTGAATAAAGAATGCACTACTTCTGGGTGTCTGTCAAGTTGAAAAGAGAAGTTAATAGAAAGTTGCGAAAAAACAAGGAAGTTTGAGACTATTTATACCACCAAATTGCGATGATCAAGGGAAGCATTGCCAACATCATCACAAAGAAGCTCCAAAGAATTTGCTTGCCCGTCGTCATATTTTTTGGCTTAATGCTTAGTTTTTCGTATAATTGGTTGATTGCACGTTGTTCTTTTGCATATAACATGGATTGAAAGTCGTCGTAATCCTGGATATAGGTAGATGGGGGTCTTGGGCTAAAACGCAATTTTCGAATGTCCTCGGTAATTTCTTTATCGCCCATCCAATAAGACATAACAGGCGCTAATCCAGAATTTTGAATGGCCTGAACGTCGATATCATGCGTCCTCATTTTATAACAAACGTCACCATGCTCGTTTTCAAATTCTATCACAATATCACTCACTGCCACTGTCGATCACCTCTTTCTAAAATACAATGGAAATAAATATATATATCATTAGTATCTATTATAATGGATTGAACGAGAAAAGTATTGCGCAAACGAGCATAATGGACTGTGTGAAGCTAATAATCTCATGTCAAGGTGTCGTATGATCAGTACTACAATCTCACTGAACAAGAACGCCGCTGTCGACGGTGCGCTATGATACACAATAAAACTGCTAAATAGGGCGAAAAATTCTGGATAAAGTCATAAACTTACCTCTTAAGGTGACAAGTTCATGTAGTATAATGAGAATTAAACCATTCTAATAATGGTTCTTTCTAAAAGAAATGGAGAGAAGGGGAAATTTTGGAGTTTTCAACGTTATTTGCATTTTTAGGAGCGGCAATCATCCTAACTTTAATGCCTGGACCAGATAATTTATTTGTCCTTGCGCAAAGTATTGCACAAGATAAAAAAGCAGGATTTGCGACTTCTCTGGGCTTATGTACAGGTTTACTTGTTCACATTAGCGCGGCAGTTCTCGGTATTTCGGCCATTATTTATCAATCGACGGTGATTTTTTCTATCGTAAAATTTGCAGGTGCAGCGTATTTATTGTATTTAGCGTGGCAGTCATTCCGTGCGAAGGGTGACCCGTTTACTCTAGAGCAACAAAATGCCCAAGCCTATGTGACATTATATAGAAAAGGGATTTTGATGAATATTTTAAACCCTAAAGTATCTTTATTTTTTTTAGCACTATTGCCCCAGTTTGTAAATCCAACGCAAGGTCATGTGGCTTTACAAATGCTTATTTTGGGTATTGTATTTTTAGTACAAGCGTTTTTATTATTTTCGTTATTTAGTATTTTTGCAGGAAAAGTACGAAAAATCATTATCGGTAAACCAGCCATTGCAAAACGTTTGAACGTTGTACAAGGTGTACTATTCACCTTTATCGGGATACAAATTGCACTGAGCAAACAATAAAAGGAGGAAATTTTCATGGCAATCTTACATATTACCTTTAGCTTATCTACACAAGGTTCAATTAAACATGCAATCCGTCAAAATCATTTACAACGAGATGAGTCGGTGATTTGTGTCAATGAAATTTTCTCGATTGGACCATTAACGACAATAGAAGAGCGCCAAAAATGGTTAGCAAGCTTTATTTTAAAAGATGAAGAAGAACGTGAATTGTATGATGACATACAAAAAGCGTGGGCAAAAAAAATTGCGGGTCTGCCTTGTGATGTGGATGTATGGATTTGGTATAGTCAAAACGCCCATGAAGAAATCGGTCTTCGCTATGTGATGAGTGAATTTGTCAATAAATGCAGTATGGTTTATGGGGTGGACGTAACAGAAGGTTTAACGCGAATACAGCCGAACAGGTCGATACGTGACACAGGACAGCTCCCTTCACATTGGTTAATGAAACTCCGCCCAGATGCCAAACGTTTTTCCGTTGAAGCGTGTCAGCGACTTGCAAAAGAATGGCATGAGCTCAAGCACAATCCAAGTACATTGCGAACTTGGGAAAATGGCATTGTCCATGTAGCAGAAGATGCATATGATTCTATCATAATAAAAGCTGCAAAAGATATTCGTACTAATCAAGGAGAAGAATGGCTTTCAGCAATGCCTATCATTAACGAAACCTTAGGTGAAATAAATGATTACATTAGTGATGCGTTTATAGAAAACCGAATTTTAAAACTGGCCAAACAAGGACTTTTTGCAATTGACGGTGACTCGACAGATATGTATTCCTACCAAATTAAATACATAGGAAAATAATAAAAAGCGGTAAGGTGCTATTGAGCATCTTACCGCTTTTTTTGCATTATCTAAGATTTCACGCCGCACCTCAAAATTGCTTCGTTCGCTTAGGACAAAGTAGCGGAACGTATACTGTCACTTCGAATCATTCGGCGCTTGTTTTGTGCGAACAGACGCGGATGTATCTTTGTCATAAAAATCGAATACAAATTGTTGGAATTGTCGGGCAGAAGGGGAGATATAACGATTGTCAATCCAAGCCATCCCAATGATCCGTTCACACACCATATCTTCAACATGAATTTTTACAACTTTGTTCGGATTTAAGTCTTCATCATCAGGCAACAATGAAACACCAAGACCAGCGCCTACAAAACCAGCTACGGTAGATACTTCATCGCCTTCATAAGTAATTTTCGGTTTGATGCCGGCCGCATTTAATAATCGATCAGCAGTACGGCGCAGTGCATAGCCCTTTTTTAAGAGTACAAATGTTTCATGCTCAAGTTCCTTCATTTTAATGCTTTTACGATTGGCAAGGTGATGGTCAATGGGCACCATTATATACAGCTCATCACGCCACAGCTCCTTCCAGCAAACTGGCGGTTCGGTGTCAATCGCTGCAAGTAAGCACAGGTCTAACTCGCCTGCCAGTAATTGCTTTAACTGCGAGTGTGAATAGTTTTGCGTAAAGTGAAAGCGTATATGTGGATGCTTTTGGCGAAAAGCACGGATCAAATCAGGTACGATACTTGTTCCGAGTGTATGTAAAAAGCCGAGCGACACATCCCCGAGTTCAGGATTATTGAGCTCCTGTAATTCCAATACGGCCTTTTCATATTCCTTACGCATGCGTTGAACACGATACAAGAATAATTCACCATAGCGATTTAGCATGATGGAACGTCCTTGCCGGTCAAATAAGGGGACGCCTAATTCTTCCTCGAGCTTAGAGATGGAACGACTTAGCGCAGGCTGAGAAATGGCTAATACATCGGCAGCTCGTGTCATATGCTCCAATTTTGCTACTGTTGCAAAATATTCTAATTGTTGCCACTCCATTTTTTTCACCTCCATCTATAGTATTACTGTGAGTTAACTGCATTATAACGGTAAAAGATTAGGAAGTATAGGTAACGTCAAAAAAAATTAGAAGGTGTTACCAAGTAAATTTCCATTAAATAAATTTGATCACTTTTTAAACAGGTGCAAGTGGTTGTTTTACAAGGATTCAACCTCACATCATTCATGCATGAAACACATTGAAACGATAAAAACTATAAATTGTACATTATGAATAAAGGGTGTTAAGATAGACACAGAAATTACACAAATACAAATTTCCGTGAAGGGGATATTATAAAATGAAGTTATCGAAGCCAGAACCTCTAACTATTGAGGGGGGCAAAAAAGCCGTACTATTACTGCATGGATTCACTGGTAGCACAAAAGATGTGAAAAAGCTAGGAGAATTTTTATCCAAACGTGGTTATACCGTTCATGCACCAATTTATAGTGGGCACGGGGTAGAACCTGAAGCGCTACTTGAAACAAAACCAGAAGACTGGTGGAACGATGTTGTGGAAGGCTACAACTTCTTAAAAAATAATGGTTATGAAGAAATTGCAGTTGTAGGGATTTCACTTGGTGGCGTATTCTCGTTAAAGGTAGCAGAGAAGTTTCCAGTAAAAGCATGTGTTGCTATGTGTGCACCAATTACGCGCGATAACTCAAAAGGCTTATTTACACGTTTATACCATTACGCTCGTTTATATAAACATTTTGAAAACAAATCAAAAGATCAAATCATTTCAGAATTACATGAACTACGTATTACGCCAAAAGATTCATTAGATGGTGTAACACGTTTAACAACTGAAACTCGTGAAGAATTACAAACTATTAAAGCACCAACATTAGTATTACAAGGTTCATTGGATGACGAACTATATCAAGAAAGCGCGCCATTCATTCTGAACACAGTTGAAACAGATGATAAAGAAATCATTTGGTATGAAAATTCAGGCCATATCATTACATTAGATAAAGAACGTGACAAAGTGTATGAAGACGTATACAACTTCTTAGATCATATCGAGTGGTCTGTCGCAAACTAAAATAAATCAGTAGATGGATTATGAAAGATTTCATAATCCATCTTTTTTGTTTGTAATGGTTCTTGAAGAGAAGACATGAAAACCATATTTTTGTAACCGCTTTTATTTTATCGATATATTATTTTGTTATTCTATTTTTGGTGTTAATGGATAGTTATAGCATAATTGGGAGCCATAAGATGGTTGCAGGTGTATCTTGTACAATTGCTTACAACAAGGCAATCACTTCATTATTTTGCCTGATTTTTCCGATATTTTACTAATTGATTCGTTTACACGTTCATATTTGAACAATTAGCAATAATCTAAGAAAAAACTATTGTTTTTATAATAAATGCCTGATACCATTGTGGAATTGTAGTGAAGAATCGTTCTAAATTAATCATTTGCTATAGTCAACACATCTAAGGGAGCACAGTTATGCAAAATAAAATACCTTTTTCTACTTATGCAGTCATCGGCACCATGCTTTTTGGGCTGTTTTTCGGAGCGGGGAATCTCATTTTTCCAATCCAACTTGGGCAATTAGCGGGGACAAACTTTTGGTTTGCGCTTATAGGCTTTCTAGTAACAGCTATCGGTTTACCGTTTTTAGGTATTTTAGCGATCGGTTTATCGGGTAGTAACGGCCTACGTGATTTAGCGAGTCGTATCCATCCGTTATTTGGCGTTATTTTTTCATTGGCGCTATATTTAACAATTGGTCCGTTTTTTGCCATTCCACGTACAGCAACAGTACCATTTGTTGTAGGCTTTGAACCATTTATACAACCAGAGCATACATTACTCTTTCTTGGGTTATTTAGCTTTGTGTTTTTTGCAATTGTCTACTATTTCTCATTAAACCCTGCGAAAATTATGGATTACATCGGAAAGTATTTAACGCCCGCGTTTTTGATCTTCTTATTTATGTTAATCATTACAAGTATTCTTTCTCCAATGGGTCATTTCAAACAGCCAATGGGTGAGTATATCGACTCAGCATTTATGACTGGCTTTAAAGAGGGCTATAACACGATGGATGCGCTGGCGTCTTTGGCGTTTGGGATTGTCGTGATCAATGCCATTAAAAGCTCAGGCATTACAGAGCCCAAAGAAATTGCCAAGGCAACTTGGAAATCCGGCATTTTTGCGATGTCATTAATGATGCTCATTTATGGGTTAATTACGTACATGGGTGCATCGAGTATTGCAGCAATCGGCACGTTTGATAATGGAGGTTTAATATTTGCAGCGGTTGCTAAACATTATTTCGGTTCATTCGGGGCGATATTGTTAGCAATTATTATCGTTCTTGCGTGTTTAAAAACCAGTATTGGACTCATCACTTCTTGTAGCGAGTTTTTCCATGAGGTATTTCCGAAAGTCAGCTACAAATGGTTTGTCTTCATTTTATGCCTCGTATCATTTACAATCGCGAACTTTGGTTTAACGAATATTATTAAATTTGCAATTCCAGTACTAATGTTCTTATATCCGCTTGCAATCGTTCTAATCTTACTTGCATTAAGCGGTTCGTTATTCAAAAATAAGCAGTCGGTTTATGCAACGGCCATGTTCTTTACCATTTTCATTAGTGTAATTGATGGCTACAGAGCATTAGTGGATAGTGTTCCTGCAGCGAAATTTGGTTTATTTGAGGCTGTAGCACAGTTGTACACTGATTTTTTACCATTTTATGATATTGGTTTAGGATGGATTTTACCGGCGCTAATCGGTGCCCTAATCGGGGCTGTATTGCCTAAAAAAAACAAGTTAATACCTCAATCTTAAGGTTGTAGTATTTTGTTAGTTCGTTTTATCGATAACTTTTCTTGATTTATCACCGAACTTTTTCGTTTTATCGATAACTTTTGACGATTTATCCTTAAGTATGAAAAAATGCACGCACTAGGCTGATCCCAGTACGTGCATTTTTATTAACTAGTAAGCAGTCCAACCACCATCAACAGCAATCACTTGTCCGTTCACAAAGCTCGCTTCATCTGAACCTAAGAAAATAGCAAGCTGTGCAATCTCTTCTGGCTGTCCAGCACGTGGATTGATGCCTAACCCAAGCGATTGGCGAGCCGCACCGACTTCACTAATATTTGTCATCGTTGTTGCGATGTTTGTGATAACTGCCCCTGGTGCGATGCCGTTACAACGAATGTTTTTATCTGCATACATAAAGGCTGTGTTTTTTGTTAGACCTACAACGGCATGTTTGGAAGCTGTGTAGGCAGCTCCTGCGCGGGCACCATAAAGTCCGCCAGCTGAAATGTTATTGACAAAGACACCATGACCTTGTGCTAGGAAAATATCTGTTGCTAAACGCATGGAACGCATAACCGCTGTTGTGTTTACCGCAAACACTTTGTCCCAACGCTCATCAGAAATTTCACCTACAGGCTCCATCCCATCCATAATGCCGGCATTATTTACTAAAATATCTAATTGACCATAAGTATTTTTTGTTTCATCAAATAAGCGTTGTAGGTCTTCTGTTGAAGCAACGTTAGTTTGGATAGCAATAGCTGTGCCGCCAGCTGTATGAATACCATCAACAACTACCTGAGCACCGGCCAAATTCAAGTCTGACACAACGACTTTTGCGCCTTCTTTTGCATAACCTTCTGCGATTGCTTTTCCCATACCTGAAGCTGCACCTGTTACGATTGCTACTTTACCTTCTAATCTCATAGTTAAAGACCTCCTGTTATTTTCAAATTAACTACCGAATATCAAGATATACACGAACGATTAGATCATGTATTGAACATGTGTTCATTAAAATAATATAATAGAGTTGTAAGCGATTTCAATATGCAGAAATCTGAGAACTGTTCAGTAATCAACACATTTGAAAAATCTGTTTAATAGGGGATGAAAAAATTTGAACGTTAACGATTTACGCGTCGTCAAAACGAAGCAAGCGCTTCATAACGCATTGCTCACATTGTTAGGTGAAAAACCTTTAGAAAACATTTCGATTGCAGAAATTTGTCGTGAGGCGCAGGTCAATCGAGGTACATTTTACTTACATTATGATCAAAAAGAAAAACTATTTGAAGAATACTTTCAGGGAATAATGGCGGATCTAAATAATTCCTATGAGGAGCCTTACCGTGCTGTCACAGCTTTTAATAAAAACGAACTCGATCCAACTACAGTGCGGATTTTCCATCATATCGAGCGATTTAAGATGTTTTATCGCATTGTTTTTTCAAAAAATGTGCCACTCACTTACTATTACATGTTATTTGATGAAATCCAAACTTTGTTAAAAAGAGATTTAGCTCAAAGTAAAAACCCTGAAATTTCTATAGATTTTTATAGTGCTTATCAAGCGAATGCCATTATCGGCATGATACTTGAGTGGTACCGCCATGATTTTGCGGAAAGCGTTAGCACTTTAAATGAGCAGCTAGTGGCCATTTTAAATTTCAATATGATTCAATGACGTCTCGCGGCATAGTACCGATTCAGGTCATTATTTTGTTTTCAAACGCTGGTTTTTGTATAATTTAGTATATTGAATAAGGAGGTAGACAATGGTACGAGAAATAATTAACCACATTTTAGATAGCTTACCCGAAGAAGAACTGGAGAAAATCCATTACTTATTACAAACAATTGAAGAAGATTATTTGTTTCGCAAAAGCTTCACAGATAAAGGTGTAATAATTTCACAATACGAAGAACCTCAATCGATTTATAAGGCATGGGACAGCGTGTTCGCCAAAAATATTAGTGAGGAAACAAAGCATAGTATTTTTTACGAGCAGTTTAAGTGGCATATTTTTAGCTATGAAAAACAACATTGCCTAAATGGAGACGAGGCACGTAAAGCTTTTGATGATGTGCCGAAGGATGAATTATTTGTAATGTATCAATTTTCACCTCATGTCCTTAAATTGAGTGCTGCGCAAGATGTCGTTGCGGCTGATTTCGATTCACAGCAAGACATATATATTTTTGACCGAGATTATACTTGGACATATGTACATACGCATGAGGAGCAATGTGGGCCTTATTTTTACAACATAAATGCATAATAGCTCGTCACTAGCTGTCCATTAAAGTAAATGGATGGCTTTTTTTATTGCGCTGACACGGGACTGACGGATAGAAAGGCTGAATTGACGGATGGAACTAGAAAAGTGACGGATAGAAAGGCTAAAGTGGCGGATAGAACTACTGAACTGACGGAAAAAGCCATTACAGTATTGCCGAACCGCTCAGGAAAGTGGATGCATGTAATTTCTGATAAATAGTACTTGAAGTTGCAGCGGATTTCCTTTATATTAAAAGAGACTAAAAGGTATCTTTTTGGAGGTTTACATGAAAAAAGGTGAAATAACGAGGCGTAATATTATTCGGAAATCTGCTATGATTTTTAACAAAAAAGGTTATATGACAACAACAATGAGTGACATCATTCAGGAAACGAATATTCAAAAGGGAGGGATATATCGACACTTTAAGGATAAAGAGCAGCTGATGGTCGAGTCTTTTCATTTTTCTACCGAAATAATGCAAAGTCATTTAATGGCGAGTGTGTCACAACACGATAATGCAACGGACAAATTAATCGCATTTGTGGAGGCCTTTTTACAATTAAGTGAAGGAAAACCGATCGTAGGTGGATGTCCAATTTTTAATGCAGCCATAGAAATGGACGATTTAGAAGGGAGTGCATTACTGCCATCGATTAACGAAGCAATCGATATGATGATAAAATGGATAATGAAAATTATTGAGGATGGAATTAGGCAGCAGGAGCTGAAGCAGTCCATACAGCCATACGACACTGCGCTATATATTGTGTCAACACTTGAAGGTGGACTCGTATTAGATCGATTAAAAAAAGATGGGCAATTGACGAAGATCATCATCAATAATTTGAGGCAATATATTTCAATAATTGCTAATGAGCGGCAGTAAAGCCGTCTTTTTTATCGTCAAAAAGAGACTGTTTGGTATCTTTTAGAGGGGGGTTATGATGACATACTTATTATTCGTTGCTTTTATAGTCATTATTTTATTTGTGAGAAACTATATCATTCTTCATATTTTTACACCGAAAATGAAAGCGGATAAAAAATACCCGAATTCCGCTTATGAAAACATTGAAATTGAGCTGGGTACTGGGACAATTCGAGGATGGCTTATAAAAAGTGAGCAGGCAAGAGGTTGCTTTCTACTGGTACATGGCTGGGGCTCTAATAAATCAGACATGTTACGATATGTCGATCCGCTATTAGCTAACGGTTATGACGTGGTAATTATAGATGTCCTTGGACATGGGCAAAGTGAGTCGCGACAAAAACAAGCGAGTATCGCATCGTTTGTCCTAAGTATTACATCAACGATTGATTATGTGGCGGAGAGTCCAGATATTCATAGTAAGGCAATCTATGTTTTAGGGCATTCAATGGGTGGAATCGCTGCAAGTATTGTGAATTCTACAGATGTGAGGCTACAAGCACTTATTACCGATTCTATGCCTACATCATTAAAAAGTATTAGCCAATCTATGACAAAAGTAACAATACCGTATATTCCTTTTGGCTGGCTATTTATCAGTTGGTTTTTATTGCGTGGAGGTGTTTTTATAAAAGCCAGAAAAGAATGGTGCCTAGAAAAAATAGTGAAAAACCAACAGTCTCCAGCTCTTGCCATCCACTCTATTCAGGATAAAAAAGTGCCGATTTCAAATGTGGAGATCCTAATAAATGATAGCAACTTTAAACACGTCATTAAAGTTGTCACAAAAGGTCACCATAATTGTGTAAAAGATAAATTTTTTTGGGATAATGTTTTTCATTTTATCGCAAGCAATAAGGGGGAAATAGTAGATGAGATATATTGATACGCTGGTGATTGGTGCAGGTCCAGGAGGATATGTAGCGGCTATTCGCGCTAGTCAAATGGGGAAAAACGTAACGATTGTAGAGAGAGAGTATTTAGGTGGAGTCTGCTCAAATGTCGGTTGTATCCCCTCAAAAGTGCTGATTTCAATAGGACAACGTTTTGAGCAAGCAAAGCATTCAGATGATATGGGTGTTGTTGCACAAGCAGTAAAGCTTGACTGGACAAAAGTGCAAGAATTCAAAAAAGGCGTAGTTTCAAAATTAGTAGGCGGTGTTGAAGGTCTATTAAAAGGCAACAAAATCGACATCGTGAAAGGTGAAGCATACTTCGTAGATGCAAACACTGTACGTGTAATCGATGGTGACAACGCACAAACGTACACATTCAAAAATGCAATCCTTGCAACAGGTTCTCGGCCGGTTGAAATTCCAACATTCAAATTCACTGAACGTGTCATCAACTCAACTGGAGCCCTTTCTTTACCTGAAGTACCGGAAAAATTAGTGGTCATTGGTGGTGGTTACATCGGTACAGAGGTAGGGTCTGCTTACGCTAGCTTAGGTTCGCAAGTAACAATCATTGAAGGCGGCAAAGACATCTTAGCTGGTTTTGAAAAGCAAATTACACAAGTTGTGAAAAAAAGCTTACAGAAAAAAGGCGTAGAAGTGGTTGTAGACGCATCCGCTAAAGGTGTAGAAGAAAATGAAACCAGCGTAGTTGTGACGTACGAGGTAGGCGGAGACGAAAAAACAGTTGAAGCTAACTATGTATTAGTAACTGTAGGTCGTCGTCCAAATACAGATGCAATGGGTCTCGAAGCAGTAGGTATCGAATTCGCAGAACGAGGTTCACTAAAAGTTGACAAACAATGCCGTACTTCAGTCCCAAACATATATGCAATTGGTGATATCGTAGCTGGTCCACAGCTTGCACATAAAGCTTCTTATGAAGGTAAAGTAGCTGCAGCAGCAATCGCTGGTGAAAAAACAATCGTAGATTACTTAGCAATCCCTGCTGTATGCTTCACAGATCCAGAACTTGCAACTGTTGGTTACAATGAAGAACAAACAAAATCAGCCGGTATCGAGGTGACAGTAGCGAAATTCCCGTTCACAGCAAATGGCCGTGCACTGGCACTAAACCAATCGGAAGGCTTTGTGAAACTTGTTGCACGTAGAAAAGATGGCGTATTAATCGGTGCTCAAATCGTAGGCGCTGGTGCATCAGATATGATTGCTGAAATGGGTCTTGCGATTGAAGCCGGTATGACTGTCGAAGATGTAGCATTAACCATCCATGCTCACCCAACTTTAGGTGAGATGACAATGGAAGCTGCTGAGGTAATGATGGGGAGGCCCATTCATGTTGTGAAAGCGTAATGGATATACTTCGAATACCGAATTGATTACTAAAGGGCAAGTAGAAAATTAGTCAACATAAATCAAAAAAGACCACTCAGGGATGATGAACTGTCTCCAATTGTTAGTTAATGTCTAACAATTGGGGTGCAGTTCGTGATGGGTGATTTTTTTACCGCATTGCTCAGGTAAGGTGCCTATCAGCTCGGGTAGCGAGTCGAACCGCTCGGGTAGCGTGCAGTACCGCTCGGGTAGAGTGTAGTACCGCTCAGGTAGCGTGCCCCACCGCTCGGGTAGAATGTAGTACCGCTCAGGTAGCGAGTCGGACCGCTCGGGTAGCGTGCCCCACCGCTCAGGTAGAGTGTAGTACTGCTCGGGTAGCGTGCCCCATCGCTCAGGTAGAGTGTAGTACCGCTCGGGTAGCGTGCCCCACCGCTCGGGTAGAATGTAGTACCGCTCAGGTAGCAAGTCGGACCGCTCGGGTAGCGTGCCCCACCGCTCAGGTAAGCATAAGCATCGCTGTAGTGCCGCTCAAATCAGTGTTAACACCCCCGGGTCTGCTGCCGTATCCTTGTAGAAAAGGTACCGCAAAGTGCACGTACCATAAAATAGAAATCGTGAACGGTACAACGGAGAGCACAATACCGCAAAGCGGAGGCTGCCACATGCAGTGAAATTTGATTTGCCGTTGACAACTATATCGGCTGCTGATATAGTTTGATTATATCGTCAGTCGATATATTGTTGGGCGATATAGAGGGGGGGTATTATGTCACAACAACATCCGCCGTTAACAGAGGGCGTTTATTATATTTTATTGGCATTATTTGAGGCACGACACGGCTATGGCATTATGCAACTGGTTGAGGAGATGAGTAAAGGCCGAGTACAGCTCGGGGCTGGCACGATATATGGTGCCATTAAAACTTTGCTGGAACGAGGGTGGATTGAAGCGTTGGACGGTGATGGACGTAAAAAGGAATACATCATAACTGCAAGTGGAAAAAAGGTTGTAGAATACGAAATTTTGAGATTAAGGGAACTTTTTGACAATGGTATCCGTATAACGAAAGGTGATGGGTAATATGCATAAATATCGCTGGGTCTTTAATCCATATGACATAGAGAAATGGATCAATGAAATGGCTACTCAAGGCTGGCATTTGCAAAAATTTACATGGACTCGTTTTACATTTGAGCGTGGTGAGCCAGGCAGCTATATTTTCCGCCATGATGAATTAGATAGGCTTGGAGCACCATACGAGGATGATTACCTAGAATTTTTGCAAGCCTCAGGGATAGAGCTTGTCCATCGCTCTGGCAATATCGTTTTTTTTAGAAAATCTGCAAGTGAAGGACCATTTGAACTTTATACGGACAAAAAAACCAAAATCAGTAACCTGTCCAAGAAAGTAACATTGTTATTATCGCTATTGCTGCTTAATTTTGTAATCGGCCTAACAGGGCTGACTGGCGACTTTTCACAGCAGGCTACGAATTGGGCGGGACTAACAATTAACATAGGGAATTTCCTAATCGTCCTATTACTGATCATTCCTTTATTAAGGCTGGTTCAATTACGTAAACAATTGAAAAAGGATCTTGATGTGTATTCAGACTAATTGAGGTGATTTTTGTGAAACTGATAAAATTTCGCTTTTATATCGATCATGAACATGAGGAAAAATGGGTCAATACCATGGCAGAAACGGGTTGGCATTTAAAGAAATTTTGGCCCTTTGTCTATTTATTCGAAAAAGGCAATCCAAGTGAATACATTTATCGCAATGAAATGGTGATAAAAAGGAAGAAAGATTATTATGAGTTTCTCAAGACGATGGGTGTAGAATGTGTGCATTCATTTGGCGTATGGGCGTACTTTCGGAAAAGACGTGAGGATGGACCATTTGAAATATTTTCCGGGAAATTAGATAAAATCAAAGATCTGTCACGTCTAAATACACTGTTTATGTTTGCTGCTCTGGTGAATGTACTCGTCTTGCTGATCAATATTGTGTTACCACTTCTTCGTCATGAAGTACATCAAGAAGTCCTGTGGGCGAGCTCATTAAATATGTTGATGCTGGCTTTGCTTTATATAGGAATTCATAGAAATAATAAGCGAAAAAAGAAACTGCAAATGCATGCTCATATTTTTGAAGATTAAGAGAGGGATTATATGAAAAAGAGAAAGTACCGCTTTTTTGTGGATTACGAAAAAGAAGAAGCGTGGGTCAATGATATGGCCGCGCAGGGCTGGCATCTACAGAAAACATTCTTGGGCTATTTTGTATTTGAACAAGGGGAGCCGGGTCAATACATTTACCGCAATGAATGGGTGCATGGGAGAAAGCAGGACTACTTTGATTTTTTAGAGACATTGAATATTGAATGTGTCACAAAATTTGCAGGCTGGGCCTATTATCGAAAAAAAACCTCAGATGGTCCATTTGAATTATTTACAGATGCCCCTTCTAAAATGAATTCTTTAAAGTCGATGAACAATTTTTTTATTCCATTAGCACTGTTAAATATTTTAGTGGGCATCTTTAATATTGCTCTTGGACTGACAGGATCATCACAAAGTTTCTTAAATATGAGTCTTGGATTTTTCAATATTGTAGCCTCAATATTATTGTGGATACCCATTTTGAAAATTGTCAAACGAAAAAAACGATTGGCTCAAACATTACATATATTCGAAGGGTAGGGAGGAAATAATATGACATTGCAATTACAACATGTCACGAAGAAGTATAAGGATTTTACAGCAGTCGATGATTTGAATTTCACCATTGAAAAAGGAGAAATTTTCGGACTGATTGGACAAAATGGTGCGGGCAAAACGACGACATTTCGTATGATACTAGATTTGCAGGAAACAACATCTGGCACGATTACTTGGAATGGTCAACCTGTTAATAGCATCAATCGTGATGTACTGGGTTATTTACCGGAGGAACGTGGGATTTTCCCAACGATGAAGGTTGAGGATCAATTATACTTTTTCGGCGAACTTCGTGGAATGAAAAAGGCAGAGCTGAAAAAGGATATCGACTTTTGGATTAGTCGATTTGAGCTGGAAGAAAAACGCAAAGATAAAGCGGAGACGCTGTCCAAAGGGAATCAACAAAAAGTACAACTGATTGCAAGTTTTATCCATAAGCCACAGTTTTTAATTTTGGATGAACCATTTAGTGGTCTTGATCCTGTCAATAAGGACTTGCTGAAGGACGCGATTTTACTTCTAAAGGAGCAAGGGACGACAATTTTATTCTCCAGTCATCAAATGGATAATGTTGAGGAGCTATGTGATCATCTTTGTCTATTAAAACGGGGCGTGTCATTATTTACAGGTAGTTTATTAGATTTAAAGAAACAGTATGGTAAAACAAAGCTGGCGGTGCGTACAGATTGGTCTACTACACAGTTGCTGGCACTAGAAGGTGTCAAAGACGTACGTGTGGAAAAAGAACAAACGGTGTTAACACTGGAGGATGAGCATTTTGCTCAGCGCATTTTCGAGCAATTATCAAACGGTAAGTATATTGAAAAATTCAGTTTAGATTATTTAACATTAGATGAAATCTTTAAGGATAAGGTAGGTGGTAGTGTTGTCGAAGTTTAATTTATTGATGAAACAATTATATATGACAAAATTGAAATCGAAGTCGTTTATTTTGATGACGCTATTATACGTTGTTGGTATGTCAGTGGCCATTTTTTGGTCAGATATTAAAGAGCTCTTTACAGGAAATGATGAGGCGCAGCAAATTGCCATTATCAATGATACTTCTGCAGATTTAAGTGACATTTTTGTTTCAAATGGTGAGATGGAGTTTATTCAGAATGAAACGAATTTAACCGTATTACAGCAGAAGGTAAAGGACGAGGAAATTGACGCGATTGTTGAAGTAAGCGATAAAGATGGACAATTACATGCTGAAATTTCAACCTTTACGCCGTTAAAATTAAACGATCAATCAACGATTTCTTCTTTATTACAATATGCAGGTCAGCATTATGCCGTACAGCAATTATCGCTATCTCCAGAGCAGGCAGCGCAAATTATGGCGGCAAACACGATTATTACGAATAAAAATTTAAATGAAGAAACATCAGGTGGCAAAAGTGAGGAAGAAAAGCAATCAGGACTGTGGGTATCCTATGCAGTTGGTATATTAATTTACTTCTTTATTTCCACATTCTTATCGATGATTACAACTGAAATTGCTTCTGAAAAGGGCTCACGTGCAATGGAAATGCTATTAGTAAGCGTGAAACCTGCAACCCATTTTAAAGCGAAAATTGCTGGTGTACTGCTACTTGCATTCACGCAAATGGCAATTATTGCGGGTGTTTTCCTCATCTACGCGAAGTTCGTCAAGGATGGCGTCATTTGGGATATGGCGGCAAGCATTGTCAAGGAATTATCGATAAGCTATGTGTTATATGCAATCTTGTTCCTATTATTAACGATTATTCTCTATTTAATTGTGGGCGCATTATTCGGTTCTTTAGTTTCCAAGGTAGAAGAAGCAGGGCAAGTGCTCATGCCTGCAATGATGATTACGTTAATTGGCTTCTATGTAATGTTATCAGGAATTGGTAATCCAGATACAATTGTTATAAAAGTCTTCTCTTATATTCCATTTACGTCTGGTATGGTCATGCCGATGCGTATTGGGGCGACTGATATTGGTGTCATGCAACCACTATTATCCCTGGGTATACTCGTAGCAACGATTATTGTGGCATACTTATTTAGCTTATCGTTCTACAAACGCAGTGTGCTGACATATAGCACAGGTGGCGTTATCCAAAAAATTAAAACAGTGTTAAAAGTGACAACATGATGTGAAAGAGCAGCTACTTTATGTGGCTGCTCTTTGCTGTAATAACTAGACAATTCGTACCAAACGCACGAGGAGTCGAAGAAATGGCAGGTATTTCGACAATTCAGTCGTATTTCAATTTCAAACAAGCTATAATTTATGAAAAGGGGATGATCAGATGTTCTCAAGAGAGGAAGTTGAAACTTTACTCAAACAGCCGCAAACTAAACGTTCAGCAACACAAGTAGAGAAAGAACAGTTCTTTTTGAAGCTTGCACAACAATTACCCATGAGTAAAGAATTAGCAGAAATTTTGACAAAACGTGAACAACTACAGCTTTTTGTCGATGTAGAAAACGATAATCATGACAGCTTTCAATTGAAGTGTCTTGATAATCCCTATTCAGTAAAGGACTCATATTTTGTAAGGCTTGAATAAATGAAACTTTTTCATCTTTTATTCGTATTAAAAGTAGAGATTAATCGCAGGGGGTATTACTTATGTCTGAATTCAACAACGATTTGTTAAAATCTAAAGATCCATTTGCTACAGAGAACCCATTATTACAGCCGAATCCATTATTGCAGGCTGCACCAACACAAACGCCAGCACAAGCACCGACGTTTGTTTCAGAACAAGAGCTATCACAAATTGCGCAAAATCAGCTTGCGTTAAAAAAAGATCCAGAGGTGCACGCACTAGCACAGAAAATTGATGTGAAAGACCAAATAGCTATGTTGGAACTAGGAAAAGAAACAGCTACGGGTATTTCTACATTTTCAGATAAAATGCTAGCAACGATGAAAGCAAGTAAACTTGAGGAATCGAGTGTATTGCTAAACAATTTAAATAAAATTATGGATAAATTTGATCCACAAGACTTTACAGACGAAAAAAAGGGTGGCTTCCTGACAAAGCTGTTCAATAAAGGTAAGGAACAATTAGAACGTATTCTCTCTAAATATGACAGCATGAACAAGGAAATTGACGTAATTTACCGCGAAATTCAAAAATACGAGGTCGAGATGAAACGCAATACCGTAGACCTTGAAACATTATATGACCAAAACTTAAACTACTTCCAAACATTGAGTAAATTTGTAGCGGCCATTGAAGTGAAGGCAGAAGAGGTGCGTT
Source organism: Lysinibacillus sphaericus OT4b.31 (assembly GCF_000392615.1). Taxonomy (GTDB): domain Bacteria; phylum Bacillota; class Bacilli; order Bacillales_A; family Planococcaceae; genus Lysinibacillus; species Lysinibacillus sphaericus_B. The sequence goes on from NZ_KB933398.1 coordinate 2,339,754, forward strand.
CAACACTACCGATGCTAGAGCAAAAAGCGCAAACAGGTGACCAATTAGCAGCAATGGAATATGAAACGATGCAACGTGCGGTAGACTTGCTTGAGCAACGACGCTATGATTTAGAAATGGCGCAGCAAGTATCATTCCAATCTGCTCCACAAATTCGTTTAATGCAGCAGGGCAATAATCATTTAATCGGTAAAATCAACTCTGCATTTGTAACAACAATTCCAATTTTTAAACAAGGTCTCATTCACGCAGTAACATTAAAGCGTCAAAAACTCATTTCAGATTCAATGAGTGAACTTGATCGTCGTACGAATGAAATGCTAGTACGAAATGCTGAGAATATTAGTAAAAACAGTGTCAATATCGCACGTGCTGCAGGTAGTCCGAGCATCAAAATCGAAACGATTGAAACAACATGGCAAACGATTATGGCAGGTATTCAGGAAACGAAGCAAATTCAAGCAGAAACAACGAAAAACCGTGAGGAAGGCCGTAAGCGTATTGAACGATTACAGCTTGAATATGAAAAACTGAAAAAAATGTAACAAGGAAGCTTCTTGCATAATCTCAATGCAAGGAGTTTTTTTATTTTGACAAAATGCGATTTACTCATTATGATTATATAAATGAGAATGATTATCAAAGAAGAAGGAAGCGGAAAGATGTTAAACAAAGCAATACCATTACATGGACTATTGAGTAATGGAGTGAATAAATGATGAATAAAATAGACCCTTTTGCATTGTCTTGTGAAACATTGCAGGATGGCACGCTTGCCGTCCAAACTTCAGAACCCTTGTTGCTGTTATCACAAAATCGCTACAAAGAATTAGTGCATATCGAACAATTATTCAATAATATGCATGTAGAATCACATGAAAAGCATACGATTTTGGAGCTGGATCGGAGAACTTTAAAAAAACAAAATGCACAGCTGATAGAAGAGATTCAAAAGATTGCAAAGCAAAATGCAGTATTGCAAAAAAAGCTAACAGAATATAATTGTATCGTTGAAGAATACAAAGAGCTACGTAGTCAAAATACGGAACTCCTCATTGAGTTGAGTAAATATACTGCTTTGTCGAGAGAAACACTTTCGGGCCCACTAAAATCGATGATTCGGGATTTACGTGAGCAGGGTGTGGGGATAAAAGAAATTCATATTCGCATCAAACGTCAAATCAATCCAGATATTAGCTACAGTATGGTACGAAAATACATTTCTGAGATTGAAAGTGAAAACGGAGACTAGCTCCAAGTGATAAAACTGGAAATATGAAGCCATTAATGTATTACACATTTCTGGTTTTATTGATAATATTTTGTGATTCACCATTGTTTTTTATAGTTTATGGTCTGTTTTTACTATTTTAGCGATAACCAATTCGCTTATAGTGAAAATGTGCATTTACAGTTTTCAAACAAAGTCCTATAATGAGTCTATTCTTTAACTTTATTCAGCATGAACGGACCGTAAAGCTTGATTGATTCAATTAGCCATCAGAGGAGGTTGCAGAAAACCTTACTGATTGAAGTTTGGCTGTATTCAGCGAAAGTCAATCTTGCCAGTGGTCGTTTTATTGCCTACTGTACAAAGTTATGTTTACTGACATTTACGCGCCGTCGTAAATGATTTATTCAACTAGAGTAGGAGAATTATAGACAATGTCGAACGAGAAAAAAGGGATTTTGGCGGCGTTTTTTGCCTATGTCATTTGGGGCGCCTTCCCACTTTATTGGAAAATGCTTGAGCATGTACCAAGTATGGAAATTTTATTGGGGCGTGTTATTTGGTCCTTTGTTTTTACGGTGATCGCAGTGCTACTCATCGGTATGCGTAAGGAACTACTAGCAGATTTAAAATACTTATGGACGCATCAGAAGCTTTTTTGGCTGCTAGCAGGGGCTTCTTTTGTAATCTCAATGAATTGGTATTTATATATTTGGGCCGTAACGCATGAACATTTAATTGAAACAAGCCTCGGCTACTATATAAATCCACTGTTGTCCGTTATTTTTGGCGTAGTTTTCTTTAAAGAGACACTTAGCCGTGCGCAGTGGGTTGCCACGGGTATTGCCTTTATCGCTGTCGTTATTCTGACGTTAAACTACGGCTCTATTCCATGGGTAGCGTTACTTATTGCATTGTCCTTTGCCATTTATGGCGTGCTGAAAAAGAAAATTACCATTGATGCAACACGTGGGCTTGCAATTGAAACATTGTTTATCTTGCCTTTTGCACTAGGGTATTACATCTATCTTTTTACAACGAGTCAAGCTTCTTTCTTACACGTTGATGTACAAACAGATGTCCTCATGATTGTAAGTGGCATTGTCACAGCAGTACCGTTAATTTTATTTGCGAAAGGTGCACAAAATATCCCGCTCTACTTATTGGGCTTTATTCAATACGTTGCACCAACAATCGTCTTAATTTTAGGCGTAGTTCTTTATAAGGAGCCATTTAGCCAAGTGGAATTAATGGCATTTAGTATTATTTGGATAGCGTTATTATTATTCTCAGGCTCAAAAATTATTGAAACACGAAGAGCCCATCATAAATCTGTGTAAAAAAGGACCTGTAGAAAATTTCTACAGGTCCTTTTTGAATTCATCCGGTGTTAAATAACTCCGTGTTCCATCATTCAGATGTTGCTGAACCAATGTACGTAATCATTAAGTTCAAGAGCCAGCTGTTCAAGTGAGGAGAAGTGAGCTCATTTACCTCTATCAATTTAAAAGAATGCCATCTATTTTGAACAAAGATTAGTCATAATAGATGGCATTTAGAATGATTAAATGGATAATATAGCGGAAAAAATAATGTTTATTTCGGATAGAATAATATTCAAATCGCTAATCATTTAATAAACTTTATAAATCGTTTCTTGCCAATTTGTAACACGTCATTATTCATTAAGATATAATCTAGATCATCAGGTAGGAGCTTTTCTCCATTTAATGATACGCCGTTTTGTTGGATTAACCTTACAAATTCGCTTTTACTTTGAATAAAATTCATGTTAATAAGCTCAGGGAGGATGTCCGCAATTTTCTCTTGTCCGATTTCGATTAAAAGGCTAGGGATATTTTCTGGAATTTTCCGTTTTTGAAAGGCTGTTTCAAAATACATTTTGGCTTCCTTCATGGCGTTTTTACCATGATATAACGCAGTAATGATTTCTGCTAATTCTAATTTCACATCACGGGGATTTTCGCCATTTTCTAAACGTTCCTGAATCATATTGATTAAATTAGGATGCTCATCTGTGGCCAATTCAAAATATTTAATGATTAAATGATCTGGTACTTCCATCACTTTTTTAAACATTGTTTCTGGTGCCTCATTGACACCGATATAATTCCCTAGACTTTTACTCATTTTTTCAACCCCATCTAAACCTTCTAGCAGAGGCATGAAAATCGCAATTTGTTTTTCTAATCCTAAATGCTTTTGTAGTGTTCGACCCATTAAAATATTAAAGGTTTGGTCTGTGCCGCCTAACTCAATGTCTGCAGAAATTTCTACTGAATCATACGCTTGCATTAAAGGGTAGAAAAATTCGTGAACCCCAATAGGCACTTGATTTTTGTAACGTTTTTGAAAATCATCTCGTTCTAATATTCGCGCTACCGAAGTCGTTGCAGCTAATTGAATGACTTCTTCAAACGTTAATTTTGACAGCCATTCACTATTAAAACGGACAGTTGTTTTATCCTTATCTAATACTTTAAAGATTTGCTCGCAATAAGTATTGGCATTTTCCTTAACCACTTCATCACTTAGAGCCACACGACTTTTTGATTTACCAGTGGGGTCACCAATGCGACCAGTAAAGTCCCCAATCAAAATGACTACCTGATGCCCTAAATCTTGCATTTGCTTAATTTTGCGTAAAACAACGGCATGACCTAAATGAATATCCGGTGCTGATGGATCAAGCCCTAATTTAATTGTCAACGGCTCTTTCTTCTCGAATGAACGCGTTAATTTTGCCAGTAATTCTTCTTCATGCACAATGGTGTCTGTCCCTTTTTTAATGATTGCTAATTGCTCTTGTGGTGTTACCAACATGTATAACAACTCCTTCAAATGTTAATCTTGCAGATGCTATAAGAGAAAAACAAAAAACGCCCTTTAGGAATAAACCTAAAGGACGTGTGTGAACGTGTTACCACCTTTATTTGAGAGCTATTCACATAACTCTCCTCAATAAGTACGGCTATATGCGATACCCATGCATTGATTACGGATGCAACTCCGTCGTAGCCTACTATAAGTTCGGTACGCAGCTCCAAGATGTATTCACAATAACTTTCCTTGCGCCTCTCAACAACCGGCTACTTTCTGTAAGTTCCATTAAAGCTACTCGTTCTCTTCAACGCTTTTACTCTTATACTCCGAAATGTATGAAACAAATCTTCGTTATGCAGATTTAGTACATTATTATAACCTAACTTCTTAAATTGTCAACCAATTTTGAGTATTCATTATTTAATGCATTCGCTGAGATGAAGATGAATTTTTAGAATTTAGAGCGCTAAATAGTTTTTCTATAAAGAAACACGAACATTTTTGGTAGGAGCATAAGGCGGCAATTCAAAGCGGGAAAAGCAAGCGAGACCTTAGACTGAGCATTTATGGGAACAAAGGCTAAGCTTTCGCACATAAAAACACTTGTTGCCCCGAAGCGAATCGGTGCCCCGCAGAAAGCGTCCACCTGTAGCGGAATATACTTAACAAAAAGTGGAAAAGAAAAAGTTGTTCATTGTAGTTTTTGTGTTTGTTGAACCACTTGACGCATTAAGCATAATGTTTTATCTCGGTCTAGTAGGTTTAGTGGCAGGGTCATTTATTTTTTAGAGGCATTTTTTATTTCGATGGCAAATGAATGAAAACCGTTTTCTTCTGCCACAATGGTCACGATATTTTGAATTTCAATTTTTCTTTCTGTATTCATTGAATCGACATCGTACATTAGCAGTGCGATTACTTGTTTATCAGGGTAAATGGTGTATCCAACGCCTCCAGCAAGAGTATAGCCATGCACGTTTAGCCGACTAACAATTTTGTTGGAAAGATCCGTTTTAGTGATTTGTGCATCAATGTAGGCAACTTCTTCCAATAATTTTTGGTGATTCGCAAAATTAACACGATCGGTATCATCTGATGCGTTGAAAAAATTATCAAGAATTAAGAAAGATCCACATATGAATATGACAGTTGCCACAAAAAAGGTTCCTTTTTTTCGGATATGCATCATCCTTTCTTATTTCTAAATACATGTTATGCATGAAGCGTCAGTAAAAGTCTTGAGAATTTAGCTCGAGCATTTTGGGGGGCATAAATGAGCAACTTTACTTTTCATTTCGCATATAGTATGATGATGGCAATCAATTAGATGATAATGAAACGAACTATAAATTAATGCGAGGTGCTTTTTGTGAGTGCGGTAGTTTCTAAATAGGAAAAATTTAATGAAGTAAATTGATGGCGACAGGGGATTATGGTTTAAACCACTCCTAATTTTGTCATGGATTTATTTCGAAACCTATGAAGATACCTACTATACTTTATAAAGCGTGTAATGTTGAATTAGCTACAATGGATGTTAGCTTGATTCTATTTGCGTATGCCTTGTAAATGTAAAAAGAAGCTGTGGTATCCCCACGGCTTTTTTGTGTTTATTTTTAAATGGAGTAAAAGAAAATGACCCAATTTTATAGTTGCAAAATCATTGCCATCTAATGGGTAGGTATCTTCATTATGACATGGGAAAAATCATAGTGAGGAGAAATGAACATGAATCATACAACTTTTGAGAAGTTACAATATAACGAGTTAAAACAATTAGTAAAATCTTATTGTGTCAGTGGATTAGGGAAACAATTACTGGATAAGTTGACACCCAGCTCGAATTTGAAAATCGTTCACAACCGATTACACGAAACAACAGAGGCACGTGCAATCTTAGATGCAGAGGGACATATCCCATTTTTAGGAGTATCCAATATTGACAATACCCTTAAAAATCTTGATAAAGGCATCATTCTAGACCCAAGTGACCTCATTAGCGTATCGGACTTTTTAAGAGGATGCAGGAAAATTAAAAAATTTATGTTCGATAAAGAATTTTTTGCACCAGTATTAGCTTCTTACGCAGTTTCGATGTCCGAGTTTAAAAGTGTGGAAGAAGAAATTAATTTTTCCATTAAGGCCAATCGAGTGGATTCAGCAGCAAGCAGAGACTTAAAACGTATTCGTAGCAGTATTGAAACAACGGAAGAAAAAATTAAAGAACGTTTAACAAAATTTTTAAACAATAGTGCAAATAAAATGTACATTCAGGAATTCTTTATTAGTAAAAAAGACGATCGTTATACCATTCCTATTAAAGCATCCTTTAAAAATCAAGTGCCAGGCACGGTTATTGAAATTTCTTCTAAAGGTTCGACCGTCTTTATAGAGCCTACTACAGTGGCAAAATTAAATGGAGAACTTGCCGTTCTAAAAGCAGAAGAAGCGATGGAAGAATATCAAATATTAGCTACATTATCGGGATTGTTGCTGGAGCACATCCATGGCATCAACATCAACATGGAGCTAATTAGCCAATACGATATGGTGTTTGCCAAAGCAAAATTTAGCAAACATATTGGCGGAGTAGAACCAACATTAAATGACCATGGCTATATAAAATTAGTAAATTGTACACATCCACTGTTAATAGGAGAGGCTGTGCCACTAAATTTTGACATAGGTAAAGATTATCGCAGTTTGATTATTACAGGTCCGAATGCCGGCGGAAAAACAATAGTTCTGAAAACAATTGGCTTATTAACCTTGGCGGCCATGTCTGGTTTTCATATTAAGGCAGATAAAGGTACAGAACTGGCAGTGTTCGAACATATCTTTGTAGACATTGGCGACAATCAAAGCATCGAAAATGCCCTTAGCACATTTTCATCGCATATGAAAAATCTTTCAGAAATTATGCGTGCATCCAATAATAATACACTTTTATTGTTTGATGAAATCGGAAGTGGTACGGAACCGAATGAAGGAGCGGCACTAGCGATTGCCATTTTAGAGGAATTTTATCATATGGGCTGTATAACAGTGGCAACTACGCACTATGGCGAAATTAAACGTTTTTCAGAAATGCATCATGATTTTATGAATGCCGCGATGCGTTTTAATAGTGAAACGTTAGAACCTATGTATAAATTGATGATCGGTACATCCGGCGACAGTAATGCCCTATGGATTTCGAGAAAAATGAATGTTCGGGAAACAGTGTTACAAAGAGCAAAAGAATATATGGAAAATAAAGATTATCATTTACAACGAGTGCATGAGGATAAAATAAGAAAGCCGAAGATTGTTAAAGAGCAAAAACACGAGAACTATGCATTTGAAAAAGGGGACCGCGTGAAATTATTAGAGCATGATGACTTTGGCATTGTCTATAAAGAAATGGACAATACCTATAATATTGTCGTGTTCTATCACGGGAATTTCATGGAAGTCAATATGAAGCGACTGGCCTTAGAGGTTCCGGCGAAAGAATTATACCCAGAAGGCTATGATTTAGATACACTATTTGTGGATTATAAAGACCGAAAGTTACAGCATGATATAGAGCGTGGTTCGAAAAAAGCGCTGCGCAAAATTCAAAAAGAAATGAGAAAAGATAGAGGTTGAGTTAAACAACCGGAATCATCTGTTATAAATTTAAAAGGGATTGCACTTCGATACGTAGAAGTGCAATCCCTTTATCATATTACTAAACCGAATCAATCTGTGCTTTAATCGTCAAATATGTTTTCTCAATCATGTCTTTATAGGGAAGGTCGACTAAATCCTTGGAATCCATATAGGCTTTTTTGGCGATTTCATAAGCAGTAGTGAGTTCGCCAAGCTGAGCGTAGTTAAGGGCTTTATAGGAGAAGCATTCATTCATACTCAACAAATCATAGGGATGTGAGACGTACATAGGGATTTCTTTATAGTGTTTAAATGCTTCTTTTGCCTCCAAATACTGGCCAAGTAAATAGTAGGATTTTCCTTTTTCGGCATAATAAAAGTTTTCATCCAATTTTTTTATATCTCCATGCGTGAGTGCTTTAAAGCGTTCTATTTCTAGTAATGCCTGCTGATAATTGCCTGTATAACTGTTATAATAATGTGCTCTTAATACGAAGATAAAGGCATCCACGTCCACCTGTTCAACAAAAACACGATACTGCTCAAGCTTCATCATCATATGCTCTGCCTGCATGAAATCCCCATCAATCATGGCACAATAAGCAGCGATACGATACATATCATCAATGTGATAGTACAGTTGGTTTTGGTGGGCATTGGTAATGGTTTCGTTTATCAGTTGTTTCCCTGCTTCATGCTCCCCAACGGCCAATTGAAGAATGCTAATATAATAAGCCAATTTCCCCATTTCACGTGAATCTAACTGATAATTTTCTCGAGATATTTCCTCTTTCACCTGTAAAATACAGGCGTATGCCGCATCATATTGACGATTTTCCGATAAAATGGCTAGCTGTAACATATATGTTTTAAACCAATGACTCAGTAAATTGATTTCTTTAAATATTTGTCGTGCTTGTTGCAATGGTGACGCCCATGTTGATAGACCTGCTTCATACTGCGCGTCTGCGTAAATATACAGCAAACGTCCAGCCTCATAGCTAAGAGACAAATTCTCCGCGTAAGGTTCAATCATATCGACGATTTGCTGATGGTTGTCCGTATCTCCGCGCTTTACCTCAGCAAATAAGATTTCCACTTGTTCTAAAAGGTGGCGGATTGTAGCGGGCGTTATTTGTTCGAGTAGTTCACTTGCTTTTACGCCAAGTCGTTCCGCTATATAATTCAAGCTTTCCATGGATGGCTTAGCCTTATCATTTTCAATTTGGCTTAGCATGCCCTTAGTTAGCCGATCAGCAGCAAGTGCCTCTAATGTTAATTTTCGTTCTTTCCGTAATTTTCGAATACGTGTGCCTAAAGAGTCCACTGCCTCGCTTCCTTTCTCGATTAACAATAATCTTTAATCTTAACCATGTCTAGGCATTCATACTATAAGACTGACAGTACTTTTGAGTTGAATGCCTTTTTGTTTAATTATATTAAACTTTTTATTGCATGAAAAGGAAGTGCTATGGTATATTTTGTTTAATTAAATTAAACATTTAAAATTAATTAAACAGTTGGAGGGGTTTTCTGGATGAACGAGGCGGAAAAATATAAAAAGGCGACCTATCATTTATGGACTTTTACCGCCAGTAAAATGATTGCGATGTTAGGGTCTCATGTACTATCATTTGGTATTAGTTTGTATATTTTAGCAATGACAGGTTCTGCAATGAGCTTTGCGACGAATATGATTTGTTCTATATTACCGCGGGCACTCGTTGCACCACTTGCAGGCTATGTGGCCGACAATTTCTCAAAGAAACGTACCATTTTATTGGCACAGGCGGGAACAGTTTTGACCATGGCTGGTTTACTACTATATACGGAGACAGTTGGCATGTCGGTCAATGCGATTTATGTGACGACCGTTTTCTATACGTTGTGTTCAGCATTTTCGGGTGTAACGTTTAGTTCAGCAATCGCTACACTTGTGAATCCTGAGCGTTTACAACGTGCGATGTCATTCAACCAAATGTCGATGTCAGTAGCGGCTATTGGTGGACCGGTTATCGGTGGGATGATGTACGGCTTTTTCTCGATGGAAGTATTTTTAATGGTGCATATAGGTGCCTATGTGATTGCCTTTTGTTTAGAGGCAACGATGAATTTCAATTTATATAGTACAAGAGGGGAGAATGCAGAGAAAGAAAAAATGTGGGCAGGTCTAGCTAGTGGCTTTCGCTATATCAAACAACATAAAGTCATTAAAGTAGTGATGTGGCTGTCATTATGGATTAACTTATTTTTCTCTGCCATCGTTGTTGGAGGAACCTATATTATTATTGAAGTACTGAAAGTGGAGTCAACACATTTTGGCTTTATTCAAGCGTCAGGCGCAATTGGTATGTTGGTAGCTTCTCTCTATTTTGCAACACAGGCAGAAGTTAAAGTACCGTTGCGGTTCTCAAAAATTAGTTTATTGCTCCTATCTAGTAGTTTAGGGCTAGCGGTAATCCCATTAGTGACAAATCTTTCGTATTTAACGATTTTTATCTTTTACATCTGTCTCTATTTTATATTCGCTATTTTTGAAATGGGTATTAATATGCCGCTTGGCGTTTTTATGCAAAAGCTCATTTCAGAGGAATATCGAGGACGCGTGTTCGGGCTTATGGAAACAATGGCTATGTCGATGATGCCGCTTGGCATGCTGGTGTACGGCGTATTATATGATACGTTACCAGCAACGGGGATTCTGCTAGTTACGAGTGTCATTATTGTTACCATTACGCTTGTACTACTAAGACCAGCTGTCTTAAGAGAAGCACATCCTGAATTGGAGGAGCCAACGATGGCAAGCGTTCAATCCGTTCACAGCAATCAATAAAGGGCTTCTATCGGCGTAGGTGAGAGGCTTAGCAGAGATTTCGATATTTCTATTAGCAGTGTAACAAAAAGGAATTAAAAACAGGTATGCAATGGAACAACTGCATACCTGTTTCGTTTTGTTATTGATCTTCGATAACAATATAAGTGGCTTTAATAGGTCCGTGTACGCCTACGATGAGTATCATTTCGATATCCGCAGAGTTGCTTGGTCCTGTGATAAAATTGACGCACGATGCAAGTTTTTTACCACTTTGGATTTTTTGTCGTATCGAGCGAGCTGCTTGCGTCATCCGTGGAACGATAGTGCTTTTGGGAATCAAAATAATGGATTTTTCGGGTAAAAAGCTGACCGATCTACCTTTATCTTTATCACTAAAGAGCACAGCTGTTCCGGATTCAGCAAGTGTGATTTCACTAATAGTAATGCCAATGTTTGCTTGTTCGGCTTGTCGGATGTTTTCTTCGGGCTGTTCATAGTCCCAAACATATAAATCGATGTTTGCTTGTGGCCATTGTTCGTTCATTAAATTGGACAGCCCGTATTCATAAAAGCGGTCGTCTTTCCATGTCACCACTGAACGGCCACCGTAATTTTCGACTACTGTTTGGAGTGCATCTGAAAGATTTGCTGTCTTTGTAATGACTATATTTGTATGAATATTTTGGCATTGTTTTTGTAATACAGCCACTAATTTGTCTTTTGTTGCCCCTTTTAGGATGCGATCTTGTGGTTGATAGTGCCAAGTTGGTGGGTCAATTTGCTTTTGAGGTGCACGACCTAGCTGACTGGCAATTTTATTTAAAAATGTATCTCGATTTTGAATGATACCACTCATTATTCATCGCCTCCTTGTGGACGTTTTTTGAACCATTCACGGAAATTATCTTTGTTTGGTGCTGGAAAATCCCGTTCTGTTGTCCACGCTTTTAACGGACCTGGACCATTGGAAATCTTATTATCTTTGGTAAATGGAGACATCACTGGTGCTGCCATTTTTGTTGCCATTTTAAATAAGGAAGGGGAGGAAGCACCAAAACCGAATGCTTTCATGAGCAGTTTTTCAGAGACGGGTGCTTTTCCTTCGTTTTCAACAATGACTTGGCGATGCTTATGAATAAGTTGATGTAATGGAATTTTCACTGGACAAGCATCGGTACAAGCGCCACATAATGTGGAAGCATACGGTAATTCCTTGTAATCTTCATAGCCTCCTAGTAATGGTGATAGTACAGCTCCGACCGGCCCAGAGTAAATAGAGCCATATGAATGACCACCGACATGACGGTATACAGGACAAACGTTGACACATGCCGCACAGCGAATACATTGTAGAATCGGTTGGAATTCTCCGCCTAAAATAGCTGAACGACCGTTATCGACAATGACTAAATGGAATTCCTCCGGTCCATCCGTATCACCTTCATCTTTTACGCCTGTTAATGTCGTAATATAACTTGTTAGCTTTTGTCCAACAGCACTTCTTGTTAACAAACTCACAAGCACTTCCATCTCTTCAAAGGTAGGGACAATTCTTTCCATCCCCATAACAGTAATTTGTGTTTTCGGTAAGGCTGTCACTAAATCTGCATTTCCTTCGTTTGTTACAAGGGTAATGGAGCCACTTTCTGCGATGGCGAAGTTACAGCCTGTAATGCCAATATCTGCGGTTAAGTACTCATTACGCAATTTTTCACGAACATAAAGTGCAAGTTCTTCCGGTTGTTCGCTCTTATCGTAGCCTTGCTTTTCTTTAAAGACATCACGAATTTGCTCTTTGTTTTTATGCAGAGCAGGAGCAATAATATGGGAGGGGGGTTCGTGATCATCTACCTGTAAAATGTATTCACCAAGGTCAGTTTCAATAACCTCACAGCCAAGCTGTTCGAGCGCTGCGTTTAAATGAATTTCTTCGGTTACCATTGATTTGGATTTTACGATTTTTTTCGCTTGTTTTACTTTCGTGATATTTTGAATATAGGCTGTCGCTTCTTGTGCTGTTTGGGCGAAGAAGACATGCCCACCTCTTTTTGACACGTTTTCACTTAATTCGTATAAGTAATAATCTAAGTTTGCGAGCACATGTTGACGAATTTCTTCACCGTGTGAGCGCCATTCTTCCCAATTTCCAAGTTCGTCCGCTTGTTGAAGGCGACGTGTATGCAACCGTTCTTGTGCGCTGGATACAGCACCTCGCATAAAGGTATTGGTTAATTCTTTTGCAACCCGATTTTTAAACGGTTCATCACTGATTTTCATTGACATCTGATACCCCTCCTTGGAGATGATTGATTTGTTTTCGAACATCAAAGTTAGCAATTTTTTATCGGTGTCTTGATCTCTCGGGAGAAAGTGGTGGAGTGTTTCCTTTCTCTTCGTGCTGGCAAGTAAACGGGGCGCTTGCGCTTTTTTATTTATCGACAGTTTAGAACTTCTGCAATATGCATAACTTTTAGTGGTTTACCTTGTCGATCAATTTTACCGCCGATATTGATTAAACAACCGGCATCTGCACCGATTACAATGTCTGCGCCTGTTTGCTCTACATTTTGTACTTTTTCACTTACCATTTGTCCTGAAATGTTGCCCATTTTTACTGAGAATGTACCGCCAAACCCACAGCAACGATCTTTTCCTGGGAGCTCTACATATTCCAAACCTTTTACATGGCTTAACAATTTCATGGGTGCCTGTTGTACACCAAGTAATCTCGTCATATGGCAGGAAGTATGATAAGTTGCTGTGCCCTCTAGATGAGCTCCTACATCTTCTATCGTTAATACATCTACAATAAATTCAGTAAATTCATATGTTTTCGCTGCTAATGCTTTGGCTTTTGGCTCCCACGTAGGATCGCCTTTAAACACTTGGGGATACTCCTTAAACATATAGGCACATGAACCGGAAGGGCACACTACATATTCAGCATGTTCGAAAGCCATTATCATTTTTTTCATCGCATTTTTCGATTCTTGCACATAGCCGCTATTGTAAGCGGGCTGTCCACAGCAAATTTGATTTTCTGGAAAGTCGATGTTACAGCCAAGTCTTTCTAATACTTCCACGACTGCTTTTCCTACATCACCTTGAAACATATCGACTAAACACGTCGCAAAAAGTGTTACTTTCATGTTCATCGCTCCTTTATTCCTCACATTTCCCCTCGGAACACCTAATCAACTGGTCATCAGATGACTTTGGTAGTGAATAGATTGTTTTTATAATACTACAACTTTTCAGACGAAAGAAAGTGTTTATCTTAAATTTTCTAAAAATAAAAGCGGCCTACAGAAATAGGCAGCTTACTTAGTTGATGGATTCTGTCTGTTCAAAGTATTGCATCAGTACTTTTTCTACGCTAGTTAGATGCGAAGACATCGTTTGTTTGGCAAGTTCTTCATTTTGATGTTTAATAGCGAGGAAAATTTGCATATGTTCATCATATAATTTTTCGCTCGTCGTTTTTTTAGAGAACAACCAAAGACGTCGAGTTTCTCGCATGGTTTCAATTATTAAACCAGAAACTTGATCTAATAAAGTGGAAAGTAGGGGGTTTTGAGAAGCTGTAGAAATGGCTGCATGAAACTGGAAATCTACTTTTTCCCCTAGTTCACCATCACCTTGTACGCGTTTCATCTCATCCAAGATTTGCATCATGGCTTGTAAGTCTTCTTCTGTTCGATGCATGGCAGCACTGGCAGCGGCACCAACTTCAATGATTTTCCGTACTTCTAACAGGTGGGAGACATCTTGTTTATTTGTCAAGATAGCTGTTGATAATGGGAAATCAAGCTGGTTGGCCTGGATACTTTTTACAAACGTTCCCGAACCTTGTTTAATTTCGATTAAGCCCATTGCTTTTAAAGCTGACAGTGCCTCTCTTACAGCAGATCTGCTGACCTGTAACTGTTCAGCTAGTTGTTCTACAGAATCAAGACGATCGCCAGGTGTAAGTTCTCCAGCTCGAATCTTTTCATAGAGGATTTCTGCTACTTCTTCATATATTTTTTTCGGTTTAATTTTTTTTAATTCCAAGGAACTACACCTCATTTGTTTCTTTCGATTGCTATAATATTAGTTTTATTATACATGAAGGTTTTGAAATTACTCACTGTTAAATGTTATGTAAGTGAATTTTAAAAAACAAAAAAATAGTGAATATTATGAAATTACCCACTATAAATAATCATAACATATAATCATCGGATGACCTGACTTATTGTTGATTATTAAACATTTTACATTGTCTCTTCATTGCATGGAAATATGTTGTACCGAAAGGCAAACGTCGTAAATTCACAAAAGGGAGATAAATTTAATGTTTGGGGTATGAAATGTAATGTTTACACAAGACTAGTCTTTCGAGCAATGTTAGACGGGCAGTATCAAAGGCAATCCCGTAAAACGTGGCGACCTCTACTGATGATTGCAGCAAGGAAAATGGAGACGACGAATACAAGCACAAAACAGAACAGAACAGAACAGAACAGAACAGAACAGAACAGTAAGCAGGGGATACTATATCGACGGATGAATTATTAATTGAAAGAATATATAATAGAAGGAACTAAATAAATTTCAAAAAGCCTCCAATTTATTATTTACTAGTAGCGACATCTTGCAGGCAAAGTCGGGCGCTGGCGTCTTTTGTGATGATGCTGAAACGTTGACAGAAAAGGGGATAGGGGTGCATAATGCAAAAGGATCTTTAAGTGTTGTGGCACTTCACTATTTCAACATCATTCCGCCATGAAACGTTCACAAACAGGAAGGGCGCATTTTACCTATTTTTTTGGTACGATGGAGGCATTAACTGTAAGGAGCGAATAAAAAATATGCAAACCGATATTAACGTATTTTTAGCCTTTGGTGCTGGGTTTTTAAGCTTTATCTCACCATGTACACTCCCTCTGTATCCTGCATTTTTATCATACATAACGGGCATGACATTAGATGAGCTAAAATCTGAGCGAGGCATGATGCAAAAGCGCGCTATTTTGCATACACTATTCTTTTTACTTGGATTCTCGATCATTTTCATCATGATTGGTCTCGGCGCATCTTTAGCTAAAGAGTTTTTCCTTAACTATCAAACTTTATTGCGTCAAATTGGCGCGATTTTAATCGTCGTTTTTGGATTAATGATTGTAGGATTACTGCAAGTCGATTTCTTAATGAAGGATCGTAAATTCCAATTTAAAAACCGACCATCTGGCTATTTAGGCTCGGTATTAATCGGGTTAGCCTTTGCGGCTGGTTGGACACCGTGTACAGGTCCCATTTTAATGTCGATTATTTCATTAGCAGGAGCAAATCCAAGCTCAGGCTTTAGCTATATGTTTGCCTATTATTTAGGCTTTGCTATACCATTCTTTGTGTTGTCTTTCTTTATTTCACGTATGACGTGGATTCGAACACACAGTCAAAAAATCGTAAAAGTTGGCGGTTTTATTATGATTGCCGTAGGGATTTTATTATTCTTTGACGGTTTAACGTATATCACGCGCTTATTAGAGCCTATTTTTGGTGGATTTACAGGCTTCTAATCTGCTAAACTAAAGTGGCATACCGTACTTTAACGTGGAGGGAGATGAACACGTGCCTACAGTTTTAGTAGTGGATGATACGCTATTTATGCGTGTTGCAATAAGTAATATGTTTAGTGAATGGGGTTATGAGGTTGTCGGCAAGGCGGTTAATGGTAAAGAAGCTGTGGCGATGTATCGCGAGTTACAACCGGATCTTGTAACAATGGATGTAACGATGCCCGTTATGACAGGTATTGCGGCTGTAAAGAAAATCATTCCTGAATTTCCCAATGCGAAAATTGTTATGATTACGGCTTTAGGGCAACAAAAATTAATCGTGGAAGCGATTGAAAGTGGTGCGAAGGATTTTATAACGAAGCCTTTCGAGCCAGAAAAATTAAAAGCTGTTGCCGATCAATTAGTTGGTCAAAATTGTTAATTTGACATTAGAGGAGGATTTTACATGTTAAGCAATATACCTTCTCAATATTATGTAATCGGTTCGACCATCATGGCCATTTTGATGGGTAGTTTTGTAATGGTCATACGTATGAGAGCTTCCAAAAAGCCAACAAATGAGAAGAAAATTATCATTCCACCTATCGCGATGTCTTCAGGTGCCTTCATGTTTTTATTTGAACAATTTAGAGTTCCACCTATGCAAGTTTTAGAGGCAGGTGCTGTCGGGATGGTGTTCTCGACGATTTTAATAGCTACTTCTAAGTTTGAAGTAAAAGGGCAGGATATTTATTTAAAACGTTCAAAAGCCTTTGTTTTTATTCTAATGGGCCTTTTAATTTTCCGTGTTGTTGCGAAAATAATTTTAAGTAACGCCATAGATGTCGGCGAATTAGCAGGCATGTTTTGGATTTTGGCTTTCGCCATGCTAGTACCTTGGCGGATTGCCATGCTCCTTCAATTTATAAAAATAAAGAAAACCGTACCGCTAAAAGCTATGTAATACAAAAAAACTGCACTAGAGTAGGCACTGAGTGTCATTTTTGAGACAGTAAGAACACCCTATTTTACAGCCAGTCGACGGTATTGAACCGGCGACTGGTTGTTTAATTTCGTTTTAATCCGAATATTGTTATAATAGAAAATGTATTCTTCGACAATATTTATTACACACGCATTTGTTGTGCGATAAATATCATCGAGGTAGAACGTTTCAGACTTTAGCGAGGAGTGAAACGTTTCAATTGGGGAATTATCAGCGGGCGTGCCTTTACGAGACATGCTCATGGTAATTCCTTTTTCTTTGACTGCCTTCTGATACACGTAAGATGTGTAAACAGAACCTTGATCGCTATGCAGAATACAGCCCCCTGGTAAATCTGGTAATTGATTCAGCGTATCTAAGACAAGGTCAGTGTCTTGTGTAAACCCAATTGTATACGCAATAATTTCGCCATTAAATAGGTCTAAGATACTTGAAAGGTACATTATGGATTGTCCAAAAGGCAAGTAAGTAATATCTGTTACGAGCTTTTCCAACGGTTTTGTTGCCGTAAAATCACGTGCTAATAAGTTAGGAACAATATGAGCTGGTTGTCCTGTACGTTTACGTTTCTTTACCTTCACACGACATTGCCAGTCATATTTTCGCATCACACTTTGCACTGTTTTCTCACTAATGCCTTTAAGTAATTCTGTGATTTTTCGATAGCCGTATCTGAATTTGTGTAGCTTGCACAAGTCACCAATTTCTTGGTCTCGAAGATCCTTTTGAGTTAATTTGTTTCTATTGGCCTTCCAGCGATAATACGATGAACGGGCTACACCTAAATGACGGCAAATTTCACCAATCGGCATAATTTCTTTTAGCTCCTCTACTAGCGCAACTACAACTTTTGGGACCACTTCCACTCCAACTCTGCGTACTTTTTTAAAACTTCAATTTGTTGCTTTAAATAACGATTCTCTGCTTGTAACTTAGCGGTTTCACTTTCATATTCAGGTCCTTTGCCAAAGGTATATTGTTTTCCTACAGGTTGTTCAAGACGATGTAATTCACCATTCCTGTACCATTTCATCCATGTTTTTAACTGAGAATGGTTACGAATATTTAGCTCCTCTAGTACTTGTTTTACAGGAATCCCTGCTAATCTCATTTCAATTGCTTTCATTTTCACTTCTACTGGATAACTAACTCTTGTCCTCATAGAAAAACACCTCCACGTTGATTTGATAAGGTACAATACCCGTTTTTCAACGAAAGGTGTTTTTATTTGTCTCAATTTTTTAGGTCAGTGCGGTATGCGCTAGCGCAGTTTTTTTATGTAGACTGGGTGAAGTGACGGATAAAGTGGCCAAAGTGACGGATAGACTCGTTGAAGTGACGGATAGAGTGGCCGGAGTGACGGATAGACTCGTCGAAGTGACGGATAAAGTGGCCTAACTGACGGATAAACAAGCCTGACTGACCGATAGACTCGCAGAACTGACGGTTCATCTCACTTTTTAACAAGTAATCGTGCTATACTAGTAAGCACGTTAAAGAATGAGGAGCTCGACAAGATGAAATATTTTAAACCACAGATGCAGCAGTTAGTGAGAGAAAATCGTGAACTGCATGATCAATTAAAAAAGCTTATGGCTGAAATGGACCTGCAAAAAAATTATGCATTAAAAGCGCTGTATCATGCTGAGGTAGCTGACGGTGGTCGTTATCAGCAAGATTATCAGGCACTTGATCATTTATTTAAGTAATACTGAAAAAACCGCACTTGCAAAAAAGTGCGGTTTTTCCTATTAATCAAATAAGTGCTCGTACGGTGTCACATCAATTTGCAACTGATCTAATTTTTTACGTAAAAATTTATGATCACGCTTAGGGGTAGCTTGAATATAGCCACGAATAATTAAGTCATTGTCTATAGCTTTCGCTTTTTCCTCTAAAGCAAGTTCCCCGATTTTTCCTGCAATTTTTTCTTTCGCTACTTGTCTAAATAACTCGGGTACAGGGCTTACAAGTTCATACAAGAGCTCTTTCTCTGGTTGTCCCCATAAATGAATCGTTTTATCTAAATAAAATTCTTGCCAATCTAAATCTGATTTGCCATCCTGCTTTGGCAAGGCCTTCAAAAACTTACGGAACATGAAAAATCCACCAATGCCCATTAGAGATATAAGGACGACAACCCAAAACAAGATAAACCATAAAAACCAACCTTCTAACTGCAAACCGTTCACCTCTTTACCTTCTCTGACTCTATTATAAAAGCTTGGCCAAAAAAATTCATCCTTATTGTCCCTCTTTTTACAATTTGCCTGTATATATTTTGTAGAAAGGGGGTGGGGTATATGGCAAACGCAATTTTTATAGGTGCTACACTGCGCTTAAAGTATATTGTAGGTCACGATGAGCACAACGAGCCGAAGTTTTCTACAAAAACGTACCAAAATCTTAACGGTTCTCATTCGAATGCAGACTTACTGAAGGTAGCAAAGGCGATTGCAAGTCTTTCATCACAGCCATTAGACAGTGTAGTAAAACAAGAAACAACAGATTTATCGTAACAGCACAAACGGAAAACAAGGAGGTGAACATGATGACACAAATATTAGAGTTGCAATTTGAAACAACAATGGGGAAAACAGCCATAGTAACGATTGATGCCCCGAAGCCGGCTATTACAGCATCGGATATACAACAGGTGATGCAAACGATTATTACAGGTAACGTCTTTGAAGTAAAAACAGGTGCTTTTGTTGCTATAAAGGGGGCCCGCATCATTAATCGTCAAGTTTCAACATTCGAGTTTGGTACTGTGTAATGCAAAAAATGGTCTTTGCGCAATTAGTGGCGAGGGCCTTTTTTTAAATGTCTAGGTATGTCGCTTACTTTGGTGAAAGGGATGGCCCGTACTATTAAGTCGCGTGATTAAAGCTACGATGCTATAGGACGAGTTTTCCTGTCTTTTCATAGTTAGGAGGAAATTTAGATGGATCAATGGTTGAATATGATATCCGATATTGGTTTTCCGATTCTTGTGTCGTTTTATTTGTTACATCGCGTAGAAGTAAAACTAGATGCAATTCATGATGTCCTTGTATCTTTAAAATGAAAGTGAAATTGATTTCACAAAGATGTACGAAAGCTGTCACGTCGAGTGGTTGTCAACGCTTACACCATTCGATAAGATGA
The DNA here is from genome assembly GCF_000392615.1 of Lysinibacillus sphaericus OT4b.31. GTDB lineage: Bacteria > Bacillota > Bacilli > Bacillales_A > Planococcaceae > Lysinibacillus > Lysinibacillus sphaericus_B. The sequence goes on from NZ_KB933398.1 coordinate 2,359,973, forward strand.
AGGTAATGTGAGTAGGGAGTGTGTTAATATGAAAAACAAAGTAACAGGGCTTGTACTACTACTTGTCTTAACAACAGTGCTTAGTGCATGTGGCAATGTGAAGTTTAAGGCCGATTATAGTATGGAAATACAGGATTTTGATCATGTCAATCAGCGTGGAGAAAAGGTCTCTTTAGAAAGCTTGAAAGGGAAACCATGGTTAGGTATGTATGTTTTCACAAATTGCACTTCAATTTGCCCGCCAATGTCGTTTAATATGACACAGGTACAAGAAAAGCTGAAAGAAAAAGGTGTAGAAGATTATAATATAGTTGCTTTTTCAATTGACCCAGAAGTGGATAAGCCCGAAGTATTAGCAGATTATTTAGCACATTATAATGTGCCTGATGAGTCGAAATGGAATCTTCTTACAGGTTATGCACAGTCATATATTGAGCAATTTGCCCAAAAATCAACGAAAATATGGGTGAAGGATGATCCGAACAGCGACCAAGTTATCCATGGATCTCAATTTTTCTTAGTGGATAAAGATGGCGTTCTCGTGAAAATGTATAACGGTTATTCTGAGGATGAAGATGTACCAATCGATACAATCGCTGGGGATATCGAAACATATATTGAAGAAAACTTATAACAGAAAGCTAGTGCTATTGTAAAGTAGCACTAGCTTTTTTTGTACGCGCTAAAGGAAATTTAGTGTTTCGTGGATAATCTGATGACTTCCGCGTGGTATTCGTTGTCGAAAGTGACCTATAAAAATGAGTAACTGGAAAAGGTGTTCCGCTAAAAGGTTGAGTGGGAAATTTTTCTTAAATCGCATTCTGCTTCATTCGTCCTTCGTTTATAATTGTAGAGGTAAGAGCAACGTTACAGTTTAAGGCGAAGGGGAGATGTTGTTGTATGACTATGGGTGAAACATATTTAAAAGTTGTACTCGAAAGATTTACACGTGTCAAAGTGGATGGCGATAAAACACTCGCACAATTAAACAATGAGCAATTGCATTGGGCTTTTAATGAAGATTCGAATAGCATTGCCGTCATTGTCAAACATGTTAGTGGGAATATGATTTCCAGATGGACGGATTTTTTAACAACGGATGGTGAGAAAACTACAAGGAATCGTGATGATGAATTTAATGATAGTTTGGACTCAAAAGAAGTGATATTAGCGACGTGGGAAAAAGGCTGGCAAGTGTTTCTGGATGCACTACAGGGGGTAACAGAAGCTGATTTATTAAGGTCAGTGACGATTAGAGGACAGCAACATACGGTCATAGATGCCATTGAAAGACAAATGGCACATTAGGCTTCACATGTTGGTCAAATTGTCTATATCGCTAAGCAAATTAAGGGCGACGAATGGAAAACGTTAAGTATTCCACGAGGACAATCTCAAGCTTTCACAGATGCGATGTTGAAAGAACATCAAAAATAGCAAGGAGCCGCCTCACGGGAGTGTTGGCGGCTTTGTTCAAAAATAATAATCAAAACTTTATTATATTCAGAAAATAAAATTGACGACGGAAATTGAGCATGTTATGTTTATTACTAATTTAATATCTAACATTACAAGTTTGTGTGAAGAATATCCACATGATTAAAAGGAAAATGGGTGTAAATCCCATGCTGTCCCGCAGCTGTAAATGAGGAGTTTTGTTTCAAGTATTACTGAGTATGCTTTTATAATGTACTTGGGAAGGTGAAGCAAGATGACGATTCATAAGCCAGTATGCCTGCTTGTAATAAGATTCATTGGAGATCTACGAAAGATAGGGAGATGGATGGAGAGCCTTTTTATAGCGAGTTTTTCTGTCCTTATTCTACTGGAATAAGGTTTTTTTTATGCCTTTTTCTATCTGGAGATAATGTATTCTTGAAGGTGGTGTAGAAATGAAGGAAAACCAATTATATGATGTTTGGTGGAAGGAGCCAAATGGCGGCGAAGCAACAATGGAAGAAGAGCATGGGCTTTGACATTGGGAAAAAGTACTGGAGATGATACTTGAGAGCGACTTAACGAACAAGTCGATATTAGATTTTGGCTGTAATCAAGGGGGAGTTTTAAGATATTTGTATCGGGAACGACCTTTTGCTCAAGTGATTTAGCGATCGATTCCATAGCTGTTGCCAATGCTCGTAAAGCCGATTTGCCCCTTAGCTATTTTGCTACAACGAGTATTGCACAATTCTCACAAAAATTTAATATTGCCACCAGCATATCCGTTATTTATTTAATAAGCGATTTAGCAGCACATGCAAAAGAAATAAAAGCAGCCTTAAAGCCAGAGGGTGTCTATATTGCAACATTTTCAGACTATCGGAACAATCCGAGTATGAAAAATATTGAGAAAATCATTCGTCAATTTGGCACGACTAAAATGAATTTACATATGTTAGATGACATCGCATCCGCATTTTTTGCCGAAGGGTTTGATGTGCAAGTAAGGCGTATGTTACCAAGCGGGTATATCCCACTCGATAAAAATGAGCGATGGTTTTTAACAACAGAGGATCGGCTACATTTCGAATATGAAGAAGCTTATATGTTTCGCATGGTAGCACCAAGAAAATAGATTGGGAGCAATGATGATGAGTATAAAAAAGAATATATACCCATTGATGTTAGCGCTGATTATGATCGTATTAGTAGGCTGTTCTAGTGCTAATGATAGTGATGGGAAAACACAAAATGCCACAAAAAATGATGACAAGATGTTGACCATCGGATGGCCTTTAGATATAGGGCCATTAAATCCACATACTTATTTACCGAACCAAATGACTGCGCAGGTAATGGTCTATGAATCATTAGTGGAATATAACGATGATGGGACAATCTCTCCAAAATTAGCGGAAAGCTGGGATATTTCAGAAGATAAAACAGCGTATGTATTTCATCTAAGAAAAGATGTAAAATATTCAGATGGAACTGCATTTAATGCTGATAATGTGATTCGCAATTTTGATGCTGTTTTAGCAAATCGAGACATGCATTCTTGGATGGGGATGGTCAACCACATTAAAGAAGTTGTCAAAGAGGATGATTTTACAGTCCGTCTACAGTTAGATGAACCCTATTATCCAGTGTTAAATGAATTGGCCTTTGTTCGTCCGTTCCGTTTTTTAGGGGATAATGGATTTCCAAAAAAGGACGCTACATATGAAAGCATACAAGCACCTGTTGGAACAGGTCCATGGGTGTTAACAGATTATAAAAAGGATGAATATGCGCTTTTTAGTCGCAACGAAAATTATTGGGGTGAAAAGCCGTTGGTAGATCAAGTGAAGGTGAAAATTATTCCTGATTCTGAATCTATCTCACTGGCCTTTGAAAATGAAGAATTAGACTTAATCTATGGTCGCGGTATTATTAGTTTAGATAACTATTCTTTCTTGAAAGATAGCGGCAAATATAATACGGCTATTTCAGAGCCACTATCAACACGTGCTTTATTATTCAACACACAATCTGGCCCTTTAGCAGAATTAAATGTGCGCCAAGCCATACAATATGCGATTGATAAAGAGCAAATGGTTGAAAGCATTACACATGGTACAGAAAAAGTAGCAAATACATTATTTTGGGATGCGATTCCGTATGCCAATATCGAGTTAGCCCGGATTTTATTTAATCCGAAAAAAGCTGAGCAATTACTTGATGAAGCGGGTTGGCTATTAAAAGATGGTGAAAAGGTTCGTTCTAAAAATGGAGAACTGCTTGAACTGGATTTAATTTATATTGCAACAGATGCTATCCAAAAACCGATGGCAGAGTTAATGCAAGGGGAGTTAGCTAAGATTGGTATACAACTTAATCTTGAAGGTGCGGATGTGATGGTAGGCCTTCAAAAATTAATGGATAATCAAGTGGATATTAATTTCTGGCGCACAAATGGCCCACCTACAGATCCACATAGCTTTGCCAATGAATCAGCGACGCCAAACGCAAGTGGTGTCTACGAAGCGAAATTAGGTTTACCAAATGCAGCTGAAATTGATGAAAAAATTCATCAATTATTAATTGGCACGGATGAAGTACAACGTGTGCAATACTATACAGATATTTTAACAATGTTACATGACCAAGCATTATTCTATCCTATCTCATATGAGACAAACAATGTAATCTATCACGACTATGTAAAAGACTTTTTACCTCGTGCGTCAGAATATGATATTCCATACGCTCAAATGGATGTAAAGAAATAGTTAAAAAAGTGTTGGTCAATTAGGCACATAGGCATATTGCTAAGCGCTAAGGCTGACGTGCAGAAAGGAGCCATCTCATGTGAGACGGCTCCTTTTGTAAGAGGACAGTTGGGGAAGTGAAAAAATTGTATGAATCCACATGGCTTTTTTGTCTAAAACGCATTATTACCCTACCATTTGTATTAGTAGGCGTATCTCTTATTACTTTTATTTTCGTTCGGTTTGTGCCTGTGGAGCCTGCAGAAGTAATTCTTAGACTGTCACGAATTGCTCCTACACCTGAAGCAATACAAGCACTTCGAGAAGAACTTGGAACTGACAAACCGTTGCTCATCCAATATTTTATCTGGCTAAAGGGCGTACTACAATTTGATTTTGGTACATCCTTTGTGAGCAAATTACCTGTTGGACAAGAAATTTTTGCAAAACTACCAGCTACTATCGAATTAGCATTTGCTGCTTTTGCCTTAATAATCTGTTGCAGTATACCTCTTGGGGTTATCTGTGCACTGTATAAGAATTCGATAGTTGACAAACTGATTGGTTTTTTATCGATTATCAGTGTATCGATTCCAACGTTTTGGTTAGGGTTTTTACTGTTGTATATATTTAGTTTAAAGCTTGGTTTTTTTCCGTCAAATGGCAAGGGAAGTCTTTCGCATATCGTACTGCCAGCGGTGGCATTAGCATTACCTGTGATTGGCTTATTTACCCAGTCTATCCGAACGAGTGTCATAGACGAATTACAAAAGCCATATGTCCATTATGCACAGTTAAGAGGTTTAAAGAAGCACATCATTTTAAGTAGACATGTGCTGAAAAATGCAGCTATCCCAGTGACGACGATGCTTGGCATGACGCTTGGCAACTTACTAGGTGGGGCTGTCATCGTAGAGCAAGTGTTTAGTTGGCCAGGTTTAGGGCGTTATTTAATTGAATCAATTATCAATCGCGATTATCCAGTCGTACAAAGTTATGTACTCATTATTGCCATCATTTATGTAGTGGCTAATTTATGTACAGATATTCTACAACGGGTGCTTGACCCTCGTTCTGCGATTATGGAGAGGAGGGGATGACATGAGCATATTTTATAAAATGTCTAGATTAACACGTATGCAATTCCTTTCGATAATTGTACTTATTATCATTGGCATGCTAGGCCTTTTCGCACCTTGGTTAATGCCAAATGATCCGTATGTAGTGGAGGTTTCTAAAAAATTTTTAGCGCCGTCATGGACGTATCCATTAGGAACAGACCATTTAGGTAGATGTACATTTTCACGTCTTTTACTAGGTATTCGCTATTCTGTAGGCTCTGCGGTATTCATTCAAATCGTTGCCAGTATCCTGGCTATATTGGTAGGAGCAATCGTTACGTTTAAAGGTGGCGTGATAGATTTCTTCTTTATTCGTATTTGTGATATTTTATTAGCTTTCCCTACGTTAGTACTTGCCTTTGGACTTCTTGGGATTTTAGGGCCAAGTTTAAAAAATGTTTTAGTAGCTTTGATTTTTACACAGGGTATTTATTATGCAAGAATTTTAAGAGGCCTGTTTTTGAGTATAAAAGAAAAAGAATTTATTCAAGCTGCAAAGGTCAGTGGAACATCGGGATTTCAGTTGATTTCCCGACACTTTATCCCCAATACAATCACACCAATGCTAACAATCGTATCATTGGATTTAGGAAAGGTCATTTTAGAAATTGCGGGCTTTTCGTTTATAGGCCTCGGTGTACAAGCACCAACGCCAGAATGGGGGATGATGATTAGTGAAGGCAAGCAATATATTCGATTACATCCTGAACTGATGTTGTATCCTGGAACAGCCATCGTCATCGTTGTCCTGCTAGTCAATGTTTTAGCAAGTAGTGTTAAGAAACTAAATCATCAAAAGGGGTAGCTATGAAAAATGAGACATTCTGTCATCCGATTCTAACGATCAAAGATTTACATGTCACAATCGGTGAAAAAAAAATTTTGAAAAATATTAATTTAAGCGCTGATAAAGGACGTGTATTAGGGATTATTGGCGAAAGTGGCTGTGGGAAATCCATGTTATGCCAAGCGATTATGCGGTCACTTCCGATTTGTGCTCAACAACAGGGACAAATTCTCTATAATAATCACGATTTAACAACACTTTCTGACGTAAACATGAGAAATTATCGGGGTAAACACCTATCGATGATTATGCAAAATCCATCTATATCATTTGATAGCAATCAAACCATTGACATGCATTTTCGAGAAACGTTAAAGGCTCACTTTACCATGAATAAAAAAGAAATAAAGCAAACGGCAATTTATTATATGAATAAAGTACATCTGCCGAATCCAGAAAAACTTTTAACTTTTTACCCCTTTCAATTGAGTGGTGGTATGCTTCAGCGTGTCATGATTGCGCTAGCTCTTGCAATGCAAGCAAACTTATTAATTGCTGATGAGCCGACGACAGCTCTCGATACAATCAATCAAAAAAATATTTTAAACCTATTTAATGATATTCGGACAGAAACGAATGCAACCATTATTATAGTTACACATGATTTAGGTGTAATTGCTGAGCTTGCGGACGATGTTGCGGTTATGTACAAGGGGGAAGTCGTCGAGCAAACCAATGTATTTGATTGTTTTGATAACCCACAGCATTCTTATACAAAAAAACTATTACATTCAAGGATTACAATTTAAAGGTGTGTGTAGATGACATTATTAGAGGTGACCAACGTAGTAAAGCATTATCCGTCTGGCCAGTCATTATTACGAAAAAAGCAACTTGTGCCTGTCTTACAAGATATAACATTTTCACTTCATGAAGGTGAATGCTTAGGATTGGTCGGACAAAGTGGTTGTGGTAAAAGTACCTTAAGTCGTATTCTTTTAGGTTTAGAGAAACCTACAAAAGGCATTGTACGATTTAATGGTGTCAATTTATATCAGGCAAATGCGAAGGAGAAAAAAGGCATTCGTAGAGAGTTACAGGCCGTATTTCAAAATAGTTTTAATTCATTTAATCCAAAGCAAACGATTGCGGAAATAATTGAGGAACCGTTACTAAATTTTGAACAATTTTCACGATTAGAACGTCAGCAAAAAGTAGTGGAATTACTTAATTGGGTTGAGTTAGAAAAAAATGTAGCGAATAAATTCCCCTGGCAGCTAAGTGGTGGGCAACAGCAGCGGGTAAATATTGCCCGAGCTATTGCTGTCCACCCAAAATTAATAGTTTTAGATGAAGCGATTAGTAGCCTTGATATGATATTACAAAAACATATTTTACAACTGCTACAAACGCTTCAACAACAATTGAATTTGTCGTATATTTTTATTTCACATGATTTAAATGCCACTCGCTTTATAGCAGATCGAATACTTGTGATGCAGCAAGGTCAAGTCGTTGATGAAATGAAGAAAGATGCTTCATTTCAACATCCTGCTGCACTTGAGTTGTACAATGCCATCTTGCCTATGCATCCAAGAGATTGTAAAAAATGAATGGAAAACAAAAAAATCGTAGTGTGTCGATTTGCTACGATTTCTTGCCATTGACTATACTTGCGTGAACCTCTATATAGATTACGCTATACTTTCGGTAAGTAAAGTTGATACATGGCAGTTTCTTCATCAATCGATTTGGCAATGTCAAATGCTTCTTGCTGGGATTTATGATTATTCATCATTTCATACATAAACCTTACAACAAACATTAAATTTGAGTTACCGTCTATGTAATCATCAGGACCTATATAGGAATGGCAACCACTTTTAAAAAATGCGTCTGCTAGTCGTTCATCTCCTAATGTACAACCCGGGGCGATGACCTTCACATCTTGCAGTTTTGAAAAGTGTAAGACCTCCTGAGGACCGAAGAATTCACCTCTTGGCTCACCCTCCTCATAGATATCCTCACCTAGTTCGGGTAGACAAAATCTTCCTTCATCTCCATGGAAATTTAATATCAAATAATCCATTTTCGACTCTCGATCTTCACCAGACAGAACATCAACCAAGTCACTTGGTCGCCCTATCCAATGAACCGTAACTCTTGCGCCAAAATACTCAAGCATTGAGCGTAATGCGAATGATTCCAGATCACAATCTGGTCCTACCACTAAGCTCACATATAACGCTGGTTTACTCATGTGATTACCCCTTCCTATATTTCAAGATAAATTAAGCGTACTACTATAAAGTCATTATAAACTGAAATTATCCTAATTTGGAAATATAATGAATAAAAATTTAATTTACAGTAAGTAGAGAGCAGGTAGTACATAAGCTGTCGGTTTTTCATGTAGAAAACAGTTGAACTGCTATTCGTCCTATATCTGAATGACTAGTAAAATACTCCTTAAAAAAGTCAATACTCTTTAATAGGAGTTTTTATTTTTGTCAAATATTAGATTTTATTTGTTATTATAGTATTAAGTAATATAGGAGGACACGTGAACTTACGCTATACTCAAGATGGCTAAGTACAATAGCGGAATAGAGGGGTCGTATGAGAATAACCGTAGAACGAAAACTGCAGTTTGCTTTTGGCATTGTTTTAGTATTTCTCTTAGGAATTACCGGCATTGCGATGTATTATTTGAATGAAAATAAACATACACTTGCGGAAATTGAAGAGAATACGGAATTTATCAATTTGTATAATGATATTTCCTTCCAAACGGTGCGTGCGAATGCAGCTATTCGAGGATACATGTTATATGGCAAAGAAGAAATGTTAGATAACCATCATGAAATTCGTGATACCTTACATAAGTCCATTGATCGTCTTGCATCATTAGGACAGGATAATGCAGATTTTAAACAATTTTTACAACAGTTAAGTGAGTGGGAAAAACCCATTGACGAGCAAATCGTACCATTATATCAAAACGGTGAACAGGCACAAGCACAGCAGCTAGCGTTACCAGTGCTTGGAGAAGGCTCTCAAAAACTTGTTGTCTTTGGCAAAACGATGGCTACTGCACAGCAGGAAGAAATGTTGGCACATATCGAGGCTACCAAACAAAGTGGTGCAAGAAGTGCTAAGGAAATCGCTGGATTAGCGATTGTTTCTTTGGTAATAAGTATCATCATTGCGACAGCTTTTGGTAGACGTGTGGCAAAGAATATTCAACAAACGGTTGTCGAGATGGACAAGTTCTCAAATGGCAATTTACAAACCCATTTACAATTTACAACGAAGGATGAATTTGCACAGCTCGCAGCTTCATTCAATACGATGTCTGAAAAATTGCGACATACTATGAAGCAAGTCGGTGACTCTTCTGAACAGGTTGCAGCGACATCAGAGCAACTGACTGCCAGTAGCTTGGAAGTAACACAAGCAACGGAAGTTGTCACAGAATCGATTCAAGATATTGCACAAGGGATTGAAAAACAAGATGCATTGACAGGGGATGTAAGAGATTTATCTTCCCATATACTGAAAAAAATGAATGAAATCTCAACGAGCATAGATAACGTAAATGATGCAACGGTCGAAACAAAAAATATGGCGAGTACGGGGCGTTCCTCTGTACGTAATGTCATTGAGCAGATGAATGAGATTACGGATAATACAGCTGAGCTTAGCACACGTGTCAATGATTTAGATGAAAACACAGCGGCCATTGTTTCAGCAGTCAATGTCATCAAAAATATTACGACCCAAACAAATCTACTGGCGATCAATGCTTCCATTGAAGCGGCACGAAGCGGTGAGCATGGCAAAGGCTTTGCTGTTGTTGCAGAGGAAGTTCGTAAACTAGCGGATGAATCAAATTTAGCTGCAGTAGATATTGAAAAGGTTGTGGCACAAATTACCAATAGCACGAGAATTATTGAAGAAGATATGGTCAATAGCAATGATTCCGTTACTGTTGGGCGTGAAAAAGTGAATGTTGCTCGCGACAACTTCCTTTTAATTGACCAGGCTATAGATGATGTGCAAGCGCAGACTGAATCCGTGACTGCGGCAATTCGTGCCATCCATGTTGACATTGAAAAACTAGTAAAAGAAATTGACTATATAAGCGAGGTATCGATGCAATCGAGTGGCAATGTCCAAAGCGTTGCAGCTTCATCGCAGGAGCAAAACGCCGCGATGGAAGAAGTAGCCGCAGCCTCCACACACCTAGCGAAAATGGCTATTGATTTACAAGAATCCATTCAGGCATTTAAATACTGATTACGTGAACCCCATGCATTTGCTGTAACGGATGATGCATAGGGGTTTTAACTGTGCAAAAATTGCAAATACATTAAATTATTTTATTTATGTAAAGAGCTCGTGAAAATGAAAAAAAGTATTTGAATTTGCGCATTTTGACCGATAAAACCTTTGGGTCAAATTTATCGATTGAAGGAGCGAGTATTGAAAAATTATATGTAGATGACAGCGACATCCTTTTCGAGTCTAATCATTACATCAAGTGGTGTGCACATAAAGGCATACGCAAAATAATCTTAAGAACAAGCTTTTATAACTTATGAAGACAAAAGGAGAATGGATGCATGAAAAAAATATTTGGAAGTTTTAAGGGCAAGCTCTATGTATTATTTGCACTTGTCTTACTCATCCCAGTTTGCTCAGTAGGAATCTTATCGTATATCTCATCGAAAGATTCAATTAAAGATGAAATTTTATTTAGTGCAAATGAAAGTGTTGGGATGTTAAATAATCTTATCGATAAAACCGTCAGTGAAAAAATACACGAAGTCGGTGTTTTTAGTGAAGAGATAAATGCTTCTATGTATGAAGAGGGAGAAGCGACTCTACGAACAACGTTCAAACAATATACTGCATTAAATCCAGGTACATTAAGTATTTATGTTGGAACACAAGACGGTGAATTTATTGTAGAACCAAAAAAGTATGAATCTGAAGATAACCCCTTGGAAAGAGAATGGTATAAAGAAGCTGTAGCGCTTAAGGGCAAGCCTTTTATTACAAAACCTTATGTAGATGCAGGAACTGGAGAAATGGTCGTTACAGTTGCTAGTCAGGTAAAAGATCAATCAGGCGTTGTGGCAGTAGATATAACACTGACAGAACTGCAAAAAATCTCAGACTCTATTACAATCGGAAAAAATGGCTACTCCTCTATATTTGGTGCAAATAATATGGTCATTTCTCATCCTACATTAGAAGCTGGAGGGGAATTAAAAGAGAAATTCTTGGATCAGATGCACGAAAGTGAATCTGGTACGTACGATTATTTCTATAACAATGATCATCGCACCATGTTTTTTACTACGAATGAATTAACCGGTTGGAAAATTACAGGCACCATTTTTTCGAAAGAAATAGATGAATCAGCGTCCTCTATTTTAGCTACTACGACTCTTGTGTTAGTCATTGCCATTATTTTAAGCTCTATTGTCGTATATTTTGTGTTGAGAGCAATCATCAAACCAATTAGAGCCTTAAAAGATAGTGCAGTAACAATTAGTAAAGGTGATTTAACCGAGAAAGTGAAGATTACCTCGAATGATGAAATAGGGCAATTGGGACAAGCCTTCAATGACATGCAGGATAGCCTTCGTACCCTGATTAAAAAGATAGAAGTAAATGCGGAGGAAGTTGCATCTTCAGCAGAAGAGTTAACCGCAAATGCCGATCAGACGAGCGAGGCAACGGAAAAAGTGGCCATCTCTATACAAGAAGTGGCATTAAGCGCAGACACACAAACAACGAATGCGACAAGGAATGCGGAATCGTTAAATGAGCTTTCAAAAGCAATTCTACATGTGGCGGAAATATCGTCCACAGTGACGGATCTGTCTCAATATGCTACGAAACAGGCTGATGAGGGCGGACAAGCAGTACAAGATACCAAAAATCAAATGAATTCAATTCATTTATCCGTCACAGATTCAAACAGTAAAATTCAATCTTTACATGAACGATCTCAACAAATCTCGTCAATTTTAGATGTCATTACAAGCATTGCCGATCAAACCAATCTACTCGCGCTCAATGCAGCTATCGAGGCGGCAAGAGCAGGGGAGCATGGCAAAGGCTTTGCAGTAGTTGCCGATGAAGTACGCAAGCTGGCTGAGCAATCACAGCAATCAGCAAGTCAAATTTTCGAGCTCATTCATGGTATTCAGGAAGAAACAAAACAGTCTGTTCACATCATGGCAAAAGTGTCAGAGGATGTACTCGATGGTTTACGTGTATCAGATGAAGCAATCGCCAAATTCCAAGTGATTATGACAAGGATGAATGAAATTACACCTAAAATGGAAGAAGTTTCTTCTGCATCAGAACAGATGTCTGCTAGTGTTCAAGAGGTAACCGCAATTACGGAAGATTTGGCTTTCTCAGCTAAAGGGAATGCTTCCGCATCAGAAGATGTTGCTGCTTCAACTGAAGAACAATTAGCTTCAATGGAAGAAATCAATGCATCCGCACAAGCACTATCTCACATGGCAGATGAATTAAAAGGGCTAATCAGTCAGTTTAAATACTAAAAAAAACATACTAACATTAGTAGTACAAACCAAGGCCATGGTTTGTGCTACTATTTTTTTATAGTAGAAGTGAAGAAAAGCCGACCAGCCTCTGGGACCATTTATGAGTCCGTATATAAAACCGGCTAACTTCATGCCCTTATATAATCAGTTTAGTATGTTGGGTCCAAGAGATCGTGTATAAGAAAGTGGAATCGATAAGGTACTGTGAAGGCTTCTATGATTGGTCAAAAGGAGAAGAATGAGATGAAACATGTCATTGCGTTAGATGTCAGTAAAGGAAAAAGTACCGTTGCGATTTATGATGGTCACCGCCAATGTGTGTGTAGTAACTCTCATTATACAGGATTTGGGGAGGTGCTCTATTTTCTTGTCATTTTAAGCTTAGAGCCGTAAGGTCTCAAAATTACGAAATTGACTCAATTATAAGAATATTACTGAAAAGGGTCACTTCCCATCCAAAAGTGACCCAAACCAACAAATCGGGAGGTGTAAGGCTATATTAGCTTTACATTACTATTATTATGATTGGATTACTATGTTTATATAGTTCATTGCCTTTGAATTAGATTTAAATTAAAAAAACCGCAGCGAGGGAAGTTGCTGCAGTATAGAGATTAACTGCACAATATGTTATTTCTTTTCATCTTTTTTACTATCCCATGCCCATGTTATAAACGCATAAACAATAGTCGCAAATAAGGAACAAAAAAAATTTTCACTCAAATCCCAATTACCTTTTCTGAAATAATCTCCAACTGATAAAAGTAAAAACAATATGACGAAGTAAAAAATATATAAGTATTTTCTGATAAATGTCATTTGAATCACCTTAATATGTATTTTATGTAAATTGTAACATAAAAAAAGCTGCAACGAAGGGAGTTGCTGCAGCTTTAAATCAGTAGAGAAAAACTTTATGACAATATTTATTTTGTACACATTTTGTTTATTTATGCATTAAAAAAGCCGCAGTTCAATCAGACGCTACAGCCTAGAATTGATTCATGCCCATTGATGTTGCACTGACAGCATTATACCACAACTTAGGAGGGCAAAATTAATGGGCAAACAAGGGCAAAATAAAGTTATAAAGAAAATTTATTACACTGGATTGAGCATTATCGATGGATGGTTGAAACGATTGAGGAAGCAAGACAGCCAGTAGAGAAGGTTGATAACGGCAGTTACATTAGAGCTAAAACAACTATGTATGGCATCGAGGCAACACTACCAAAGGCAAGTGGTGGTGCAAGTGATCCAGTTCTTGGCATTTATAAAAATTAATTACCAGGAAGGCGACCGACGACCCATAAACTTGTTCGGGGCATGACATACATGACCGGCCTATATTTTTTAAAAGATTAGGTATCTAAATAATATAAAGGACTAAAAGGAGCTGAACGGAAATGCACTGTAAACTAAAAACAATTTGCTTTCCAATATAACATGATGTAGACCTACCACAATTTTGCAAGTGAGCTATCGACAATTAAATAGGTTTACCACAAAAGATGAGCCTTCACCCTGAGCGGGATGGAGGTTTTTATTATGCTTTGAAGACTGCATCAAACAGCCAATACAAAATGTGATGTGAGGGCGGAGTTTGGTGTAGTTTTGAGAGTGAATTTGTAGAAAATTGTTCCAATTTGTTACTTCTCACATTATGATTGAGTGGGAGTGATTGGAATGTATAGTATAGGGAATTTTATGAAGCTTATGGAATTACAAGAGGAAAATAATTTACTTGAAGCTGAACTAAATTTGCTTGCAGAAAACAAAGTTCAACTAGAAATGAGACATGCAATTATTAGCTTGAACGATAAATTATTACGGTATTTGGAAGCGTGGGGTTTTAAGGTTCAGAGCAGAGATAATAGATTTATAGCTTCGTATAAAAAAGGGACTATTAGCACAGAAATTATAGAAGACGATACGCACTCAAATTAAAGATAAATAACAATGAAATTGATACAATAAATTCAATTGTTTCACCTAGGATATACTATAGGGCTCAAGAAACTGTTGAGGATGAACATTTTGGGAAACAGATAATGGATGTTCAGAATAAAATTAAAGAGAAAATGGGCTTATTAACCAGTTATAAAGATTTGAAATTTGAGTATCAAAACAATAAAAATGATATCTTTTATTCTGAAGAAGAGTTAATTGAAACATATTTTGGATAGAGTAACAGACGCACCTTCAGTAGTAAGAGGGTGTTTTTATTTTGCCTTGAAAAGTGAGTATCGAGCAGAGTTTCCTCCCCTTTGATTCGTCGGTACTTGCTTTTAGAGTGAAATAATTCATCAAAATGTTATTACATATTTTCAGTATTCTAACTTAATATTAGATAAGAAAAGCACCCCTTCCAAAATATTTTTCCTAATAGAATCCATTCACGTTCGACCACGAATGGATTTTTTCGAAAATATAAATAATGGAAAATTATTAATATTATATTCTTTGATGTATTTATTATAAAAAATAGTATTTTTTTCTATAATTGAAATTTTATATATGATATACTATTTTTGTTTTACATAGAAATTGGTAATAATTTGTTGATTGAAGAGGAGGGGAAATAACATCTTTAGAAGGTGTGATTGGTATGAGTAAATTGAAACATTTTTTTGGAAAGTTAAATAAGATTGATATGTTTTCACCGTATTTCTTTTTACCGTTTATTTTAGTGCTATATTTCTTTACAAGCTTATTTGATTGGCATAAATTTGAACAATTCAGTGTACGTATATCCATATGGCCAGTCGTTATTTTAGCTCTTGTCTGCTATTACATAGGTGTATATATGATCGATAAACGCCAGTGGACGATTCCTTCATTCGGGCTGTCGCTCCTAGGAAAATATGTGATTCACTTTGTTATTATATTAACTTTGCTTGGGCTAGGTGCCTATTTAATGATGATTTTTAGTGGCGACTTAGGGATTACTGACGAAGCAAACCGCCGTAATCTAGACCCAAAGTTAAACTTCTTTAGCCAGTTATTATGGTTTGGGACTTTATTGCTGTTGTCTTATAAAATGATTTTGGAAAAGAATATGACATGGAAAAAGGCAATCATCTACGGTTCAATTTTCGCGGTGGTGATGTTCCTGTTCTTATTAATGGGCTATCGAACGCCATTAATCATCATGTTGTTTACAGGAATCATCATTTTCCACTATGTGGTTAAACGAGTAAAGTTGACGTGGTTCTTAACGGCATTAGTCGTGATTGGTGTTGCTTTCTCAATGTTTGGATTTATACGTGTCCTCACAGAGGATTTATCAAAAGATTTTAATAACCGTGATCAACCGAATGTGGAATTAACAGCAGAGGCAAAAGAGAAGCTATTAACGGCTGAACAAAAGGTAAACTTAACACCAAAATGGATGCGTGCCATAAACGCGGAAAGTGTAACAAGCCATATCGTTTTGAGTAAGATTATTGAGTATACACAAGATGAAGGGCACTTAAATGGTGAAATGCACAAGGGGATTTTCAATACGATTTTACCAGGTGAACAAACTTCACCTCGCATGAAGGTAACAGAAGTCGTAAACTCAATAAGTGTAAAAGATGGTATATTTATTACTCGTGAAACACGAACAACAACCCCGACCTTTATAGGACAATTGTTCTTAGATGGTGGTTATTTGTTAGTGGCGATTGGCTTCCTGTTATATGGTGTGTTAATTTCATTAATCTATAATAAAGTGAAGCAGGAGGGAATTCGCAGTTTCCATACTGTAGCATACGCATTTATTATTACGTTGTTTACCGTATCGATGCATACGGGTTTACTAGATTTAATCTTTATTTTAATGCTTGGGTTTGTGATTATCGCATCCTCTATCATTAAAACGGACAAGCGAAAACTTCAATCTTAGAAAAGATAGGCTTCACCAAAAAGTCGGTTTACACTTGCTTTTGGTGATAGCCTTTTTTTGTGGGGTATATTGAAAGGTGTGTAAATATATTGAAACTTTTTGCTGTTTTAACCGTATAAGTAAAGAAGTGAGGTGGAAACACATGCTCCAGCTCATAATATATGGTGTCATCATGTATTGGTGGATGGTTATTACTAGATAAGTATTTTTACAAGCGATTTCAAATTCCAAAGCAACCAAGCATGATGGATAAAACGGTTCATACAGAAGCGAGAGAATTTCTAATAGGCCTTTATCTTCTTAAGTAAATGTTAATGTTGAGCACACTTGCTTATTTTGTTAGTTATTTGAGTATTATGTCTGTATTAATGCGAATCTAAATTAGAATGTACAGACAAGAGGAGGGGTGATATATGATAAAAAGTAGGCGTTACTTTAGTATAGCCATAGTGCTGTTATTCGTTGGTATATTGCTAGCGATGCCGTACCCCGATGCGTTGAATAATATTAGCGATGTTGTTTTGTTGAATGTTCCTATCGTTACACTTGATGCTATTCAAGTAAAGAGTATATTTGCAATCATCTTACTAATCGGAAGTCTTTATTTCTTAAGGAGGGCATTGAAGAAACATTTCTTTATGGTATATGTAACTGTGATTTTAAGCTTTGTCTTTATACCATCTTTCTTTGTTTATATCTATCAAATTACATTTGCAACAGGCATTGAGGCAATATCGTTTGAAGCCTATAAAAGTGATTGTACATTTGAAATGCTGGATGAAAATACTTTACAAGGGGCTTGCCTATTAGCGCTACATAATTTAAGTAAGGATGATGTTACGTTTCAAGTAGAATTTAATGATGCCCACTACAAGGAAAAAATGATCTTCATGAATAATAATGCACCATACGAGGTTACGCTTCACGGACAACAAAAAAAGCTAGTGAAAATTAAGACAGTAATGGATATGACACAAATGGAAGGTCACATTGATGAAGGCAAAATATCCAATCTAAGTATTAAGATCTCAGCAGGTCATCAACAACGGAGGATATAACAGGGTTACGTTTAGTGAAGGATAATCAATAAGCTATACAACATTACATAATACTTTTATATTGCCAAAGAGAAAACGATACTATCCAAAATAGGTGATGGATAAGTTAGAGAATATTCAAACAGTACTCCTCAAAAATTTAAGGGACATACTCCATTTAGAACCGAATAGCTGAGCTAAATAAAAAGCCTTCTCCCTATCAAGGAGAAGGCCCGTTTATTATTGTGTGATGCGATTGAAAAAAGCATTTACTTTTTGCATATCAGCTACATGCTGATTACAGTTGGCACTGTCCGCACAAATGTAATTACTGTGATTGGTAAATGTTCCAACGACTTGGCCTTTAACGGAAGTTGTAAAAAGACCAACATCGGAGTGACGGTTACAGATCGCACAAATACCACGAATCGTACTGTTTGCGAAAATACCTTTAATGGCTTTTAGCTGCTCTTCTTGCTCGATGAGTACATATTTTCGATGCGTACCAGGATCATCCCAAGCTAAATAGCACATTTGCCGAAAATCCATATCATTCAAACTTGGCAACTTTAACTTTTTTTCCTTTTTGAACAAGCTTTTTATCGTACTTGCTGTGACTGGTTTGAAAGGGATGACGTAGGGCTTTAAACTTTCTAAATAATCCTCACCCTGTTTACGCTCTGTTACGGTAAATAGCGTCTCGATAAGCTGAGCTTCGGCAGCAGTCATTGTAACCTTCGTTGTAATTTCAGTTTCAACAATACCGCGAACGGCGAGAATGACATTTTTATCTTTTGTTGTAGCAAGTGCTTGTAAGATTTTATTCATTTGTTGCTCGAGTAAATGATAGTTAGCAACCGTTAAAAACGGCTGGATTGTTTGTTTTTCCATGTGAAATCACTCCATTACATATAGGCTTTTGGTTGTGGCCTAAAGAGATCATCCATTATGTTTCATCTGGGTTAACTTAATCTAGATCTCTTTGACCTGCAAAGATGTGGTTCTAGTGCAAGCATTACAAAAGAATGCGACCATTTCGATTCCTCCTTGTAAAGAAAACTACAATTATCTTAACATTTTAAGGAAACGAAATAAAGAAAAGGAGTAATTTATTTGTAATACATGCACTACTTATTATCAAACTCAGGAGATAGAGGCAGTTCATTTAAAATGTCGATAAATAGCAAAAGTTGGGAGGTAAATCACAAAAGATGGGTGATAAAACAAACAAGTTAGGCGATAAATCCAAAAAGTTAAGGGATAACGAGATACCCTCCTAAAAAAATCCTCTTTTAATATATCGATAATTACGATATAATCGTTTCTAACGATATAATAAAGGAGTAATAGTCATGATTCAGGATATAAATAATTATTTTACAACCATTTTCTATCATCTGCACACTACACATGAGGATGTTATTTCGCATCAGAGTGTCCGCATATTGCAAATGATTCAAAAGGAAGATGAAGTGACGGTTCGTCAAATTGCCGAGTTATTGAATATTTCACAAAATACAGCGTCTGAACATATAAAAAAACTAGTACGTAATGGGTGGGTGCAAAAGGAGCGGGCAGTTGATGATCAGCGCAAAGTGAATCTCCACCTAACGGCGCAAGGGCTAACTGTCGTAAAGAAAAACACTGAATTGGATGATCAGAAGCTACAGTATGCACTAAATCATTTATCAGCTAGTGAACAGCAAACAATCTTACAGGCATTTCGTCTATTAAGTGAGGTGTCGAAGTAATGTATACACTGTTAAAAATTCTTAGCTCCGCAGCAATTATTGGTATCGTAACAGAGGTGGCAAGGAGGTTCCCTACATACGGGGGCATTATTGCAGCTCTACCACTTGTCAGTATTTTAAGTATTATTTGGCTGACGGTTCAAAGTGAATCGAGTGACCATATCCAACGATTTACAGTTGGTGTTTTGGTCGGTCTTCCAGCAACGATGGTCATGCTTTTTGTCATCTATATGGCGATGAAATCATCCGTCCATATTGTGTTTGCGATTGGACTGGGCATTATTTCGTGGGCGGTGTTTTTAGGTATTCAAAAAGCGGTTGCGGGTGTATTTCATATTTCAATTTAGAGTAGGAGATATATAAATGTCAATTGTACTAATTCAGCAGTTGCCTCAACAAAAAGTTTTGCAGTTTTTTAAAGAGCATTGGGGAAGCACAGAGATGGTTATTTCCAGTGGCATCTATGACTGTAGCCAATTAGATGGCTTTGCTTATGTTGATGAAGATCAAACAATTATGGGCCTAGTCACCTATATTATTCGTGGTGAGACATGTGAAATTATTTCGCTCGATAGTATAGATGGTGGAAAAGGTGTTGGTTCATTACTTGTACAAGCCGTAGAAAAAACTGCAGCCCAAAATGACTGCATCATGATGACGCTTATTACCACAAACGATAATTTACCAGCATTAAGATTTTATCAAAAAAGAGGGTATCATTTAGTAGAAATCCTACAAAATGCAGTAGAGCTTGCAAGAGCTAATAAGCCTGAAATCCCATTGATTGGCGATCAAGGTATTCCGATACGTGATGAAATTGTATTGAACAAAACATTGTAAAGTACTGTGAATTTTTGATAATGAAAAAATCGATTCCACTGGCAATGATTTCTCGCTATACTTGTTGTGAAGCAGGAAAGAGAGGAATAGAATGAAAAAAGTACTATTTGTTGTGTTTTTTAGTTTGTTTGTGGTGGGGGCTGTTTTGATTATCTATCTAAAAAGTAATCCACCACTTGTCATAAATGGTTATACAAGCCTTGATGATAATTCAACGGTTCGATTTATAGAAATTGACAATAAGGGACTGCGGGAGATTCAGTTACAGAGTATTGTCGTCAATGAAAAGCATCCTGAAAGTGTTGAATTGGTGGTAAGTAAGTCTGAGCCATTTGAAGCAGAAACTAAAATAGAAGGTAATCCAAACTTTACATTTCATAAATTACAGCAAGTGAAGATTTTCCCTAGTCAATACATAGATAGACAGGCAATTGGCAAGCAGCCACAGCACTACGCTCTAAAGGTAAATGCTTCAGATATCCAAAAGATTACCATTCAGTACGAATATTTAAAAATGCCTTTTACAGTAACTGCTGAATTGCAAACGACCAAATAGAAAAAAATAATGAATGAGCGAAGTCAATGAAAGCTTCTATCCTCTACGATTTCACAAATTAATGGGATGCCTACTTATTACTTGATAAGTAAGGCATCCCGTTTTTTGTCACATCATTTATGCCCATGTCATATCCTAAGATTGTTTGGTGAAAACATACTATTATACCCAAAACATGGTAATCTATTGGTAATAGTAATTGGGAAGATAGGAGGGGTCTAATGGGGTTGATTATTATTGGCGTCGTGCTTGTCATGTGTATTTTTATTGCGATTTTAGTTGCTGTATTTAAACTCTCAAAAGAAGATATTAAACTTCAAGTAGCAGCGACGTGTGCAGGGAAAAATGAGTTGGATCAGGCTATTATAAAGATATATTTTACATTCTCAATTGGCAAACTCGCCAGTCGCAAAAAAGAAATACTCGGTACTATTGACTGGTCAGAAGGATGGATGCCAGTGTGCTACAATTTGAAAGAGCAGGGGGTATTTAAAGAGGAGCGTTTACTCGTTTCGCAGGGTGAAGATTCGTATGCAACTTTTGAATTTGATGCCACAAACGCGGTAGACGAACAGGGGCAAGGGGAAGGCTATGTCGTTTTAGTATTAGAGAATCCTACAAATGTGACGAGCTTTCGAGCTGGCATCGTACTCGCCGTAACTGCCAATATGGTAACCTATCAACTTTCAGAGTCTACAAGTTGGAACAATGAGTTTGTCATAAACCATTAATTAATCTATAAAATGCTATTCACAAGGGAAATCTTATGAATAGTATTTTTTTGTTTTTGGAAATAAAATGTAAAATATAGTGTTCAACGGAACTTATTAACATCAATTTCGTAAAATATAATAATGAAAGGCGTGTTTGGCTTAAATTCTTCACTTTATTTTAAAAAAAAGAAAGGGGAAATAGAAAACACTCACCAAAATGGTGACAGCATTTTCAGATGAATAAAAGCGTGAGTGCTTAGAAAACAAGCGCTTGCTGAAAAGAAGGTATAAATATTTGGACATATTAACGGAAAAGCTCATCATTATATCTTTATTCATTCTCATCATACATTCCATTGAAACACTCGCATATGCAGTGCGTTTATCGGGAGCTCGTGTGAAATTATTAGCTTCGGCACTATCACTGTTTAATGTCATGGTAATGGTATCAAGGTTAGCGAATATGATGCAACAACCCTTTACAGGGAGTTTGATAGATAAAGCACCCGAGGAAAACACCTTTGCGTTTGTAGAGCAGCAATTTCGCATTATTATTGGCTCTGCTTCACTCGGAACTTTACTAGGTATTCTTTTGTTACCAACGTTTGTAGCCATTTTTTCGAGAGCAATTATTCATTTGTCAGAGGAAAGAGGATCTATTCCTGGACTTATAAAAAAGGGCTTTAGTATGGAATATTTTAAACGAGGGATGAAGCATATACGTGTGCCGAGCTTCTCCTATTTAAAGGGAATCAGTTGGCGCGACATCCCACTTAAATTATTTATCATTAATGTAGTGATTACAGCGATTTATACGATAGGTGTTTTGTCGGCACTTTATGCTTCTTTATTGGTGCCTGAAAGAGAGACAACGGCGGTGATGGCTTCGGGACTTATCAATGGGGTGGCGACGATGTTATTGATCGTATTCATTGACCCGAAAATTTCAATTCTTGCAGATGATGTAATCAATCAAAGAGGTAGTTATCTTAGTCTAAAAAGAGTCTCGGTAATGATGATGGGGTCTCGTTTGTTAGGAACAATCTTAGCACAAGTTTTATTTATCCCGGGTGCCAAATATGTAGCATGGTTTACCCAATTTATGGTGTAAATCATTATTTTTTATTATTTAATTTAAGGAGGAGTAACTTGAACCGAGAATCTGATAGTGGTCCAACAGATCATTATGATGAGCAACTTCTCACGATTGATGAACAAATTTGTGCGTTAATACAACAGCGTAGAAACCTTTCAAACAATAATCCAGGTCTTCCTCCAGATGAGGCAATGTCAATATGGGCTAAAAAATACGGTTTTTATGAAGCCTATCTTGCCTCGTTATTTTACATGATGAGAACGGAGAATCATTATAAACCACGTGTTGAACCAACTGATTTTAGGAAGTACATCCCCGTTTTAAAATCGCTTGAAAAGGATGGACGAAATTACACGGTAAGCTTTATACGTCAATATGAAAATGCTAGCGTTGTACAACTTCTCGTCGATTGGGATGCTACAAATGATACGCCCATAAATCTTATTCAAAAATCTTCTCGCAATCATTTTGAGTTGTCTTTAGGGGAACCTTATGAATGTCGGTTGGATTGCAGTGGAGGGTCAACAGGACATTATAGTACTAACTTTGTTGTTACGCCACCGTTGCCTGACGATATTGCAGGACTAGACTTTGTCTTTAAAGAATACAGTGACGTCTTTGGAGAAAAACCTACAGGATTAGCAATTGTCATGCAAGGGGACTAACTACTTTTCACTTCCACTGTGTTTGACAATTCATATGTAAACGCAAGATTCAAGGGAGAGTAGCGTCGAAGGGGAATATTATTTGTAAGAGGGTGATTTCTCCTCTTGCTTGCATTTTTATGCAATATAGGAAGTAGGTCATAAACTATAGTGAGGGGTTTAGTTACACCTGGGAATATTCATCTTATGTTACTAGGGTTAGGAATAAAAGGGGGACTAAAGAAAGAAGTGAAATCGATGAAAAAATACTACTGCCTGCTGTTAATGATTTTCATATTAGGTGCATGTAGCGAGGGCTCTCAAGAAGTACATTATGTGGCAAAAAGCGAGCATTGGAAAGCAATTTATCACAGTAATACCAATAACGGCTTACAGCTAATTTATCTTGGTGATGAACTAGAACTTGGCGATTTACACATAAATATTGAAGGTGCACAAGACTCACTGGATATGTTAGATATTCGTGTAAATAGTGATGGTAAAGTTAGTATACCTAAAAAAGATATGGCTAAAATTTTCAATGAAAGTACCTCCGAAACGATTATTCAAATTAGTTGGCAGTCAAACAAAGAAATATTAGATGTTCAATAAGTCTTGAGATTACGGGCTTTTTCCCGCATGAACGGTCAGTAAGCCCGAGATGGTCTATGCACTGACCGTAAAAGCCTGATTGGTTCAACTAGCAAACCATGGGAGTTGAAGAAAACCCCCATGGTTTGCTAGCACTCGATAGGTATACATACAATAATTGGAGTGTATTATGAAAATATAACAGACGAAGATGATGCACGGACAACATAAATTGCTTTTGGAGTGTGTGATGACGAAACAATGAGGAATAAAAATATTTTTTTATGGTGAAATAGCTGTAAAAATACATTGCTGTATCAACAAATAAAGAGAATTCAGCGTACATTAAAAATAATTTTCAATTATTGACAAGTTATGGCGTGTCCGATATAGTGAATATCAATTTCATGAAACAATGAAAACAGCGATGATTAGGACATGAGTTTTGATTGAACGATTCACAGAGAGGGAAGTCTAGGCTGAGAACTTCCTAATGCAGCATCAAACCTTACTACCTAGGAGCAGTGCTTGGAAACTTGCACCGTGTATGCGACGTTACAGCATAGTCAATGAGCCACTAGAGCATCTAGTGGGAATTTGGGTGGAACCACGGGTAATTAACACATACTCGTCCCTTTTTGGGGCGGCTATGTGTTTTTTTATATTTACAGAAAAGGAGAAGAGAACATGTCAAATCAATCAATTAACATTCAGTTTCCAGATGGTAAACAACAAGTATTTACAAAAGGTGTTACACTAACCGACATTGCACAAGCGATTAGTCCAGGTTTACGTAAGAAAGCAATTGCAGGAAGTGTCAACGGAACCATCATTGATTTGACACGCCCGATAGTGGAAGATGCACAAATTACACTATACGATGCTCGCTCAAAAGAAGGAATAGAGGTTATTCGTCACTCAACAGCTCATTTATTAGCACAAGCTTTTAAGCGCTTATTTCCAACAGCTCAATTTGGTGTAGGGCCGGTCATCGAAAATGGATTTTATTATGATATCAACATGGCACATACGCTTGTACCAAGTGATTTACAACAAATAGAAAAAATGATGAAGCAAATTGTTCAAGAAAATATTCAAATCTTGCGAAAAGAGGTAACGCGAGGAGAAGCGAAACAGCTATTTGCACACGATAAGTTAAAGTTAGAGCTCCTAGAGGATATCCCTGAAAACGATATTGTGTCGGTTTATGAACAGGATGAATTTTATGATTTATGTCGTGGGCCACATGTATCTTCAACAGGTAAATTACAACATTTTAAATTAATGCATGTTTCAGGTGCGTACTGGCGTGGTAATAGCCAAAATCAAATGTTGCAACGTATTTATGGCGTAGCATTTGCGACAAATGAGGAAATGAATGATTACTTTGTTTTCTTAGAAGAAGCTGAAAAGCGCAATCATCGTAAACTTGGAAAAGAACTTGATTTGTTTATGTTTTCAGAAGAAGCACCTGGTATGCCATTTTACTTAGCAAATGGTCAAATCATTCGAAATGAATTGGAGTCCTTTTTACGCAATCTACAAACAAAATATGACTACCAAGAAGTACGTACACCGTTGATGATGAATCAGCGCTTATGGGAACAATCAGGACATTGGGATCACTATAAAGAGAATATGTATTTTACACAGGTAGATGAACAAAGCTTCGCTTTAAAACCAATGAACTGTCCAGGGCATATGTTGATGTTCAAAAATGAACGCCATTCTTACAGAGATTTACCGATTCGTATGGCTGAATTTGGTCAAGTTCATCGTCATGAGTTTAGCGGCGCTTTAAATGGACTTCTACGTGTACGTTCGTTTTGCCAAGATGATGCGCATATTTTTGTGACACCTCAACAAATAGAGGACGAAATCGCGCTCGCGCTAAAAATTATTGATCAGGTGTATAAGGTATTTGGCTTTCAATACGACATTGAATTGTCGACACGCCCTGATGACTTTATGGGGGATATTAAGCTTTGGGACCAAGCCGAAGCGGCATTAGAAAACGTACTAAATCATTTAGGATACCCTTATATAATGAATGAAGGTGACGGGGCATTCTATGGACCAAAAATCGATATTCATATTAAAGACGCCATTAAGCGAAGCCATCAGTGTGCAACAGTCCAACTCGATTTCCAATTGCCAGAGAAGTTCGATTTAACATACATTAATGAGCTAAATGAAAAAGTAAGGCCTGTCGTCATTCATCGTGCTGTTTTTGGCTCACTTGACCGTTTTCTAGGCATTTTGATTGAACATTTTGGAGGTGCCTTCCCAACATGGTTAGCACCTCAACAAGTAAAAGTGATTGGTGTAACAGATTCGCATCAAGTATATGTACAGCAAGTGATGCAAGCCTTACAACAGGAACAAATACGTGTTAGTGAAGATAATCATCAAGAAAAACTTGGGAAAAAAATACGAGAAGCCCAGATGAAAAAGATACCGTACATTCTAGTGCTCGGTGACAAAGAATGTGACAACCAAAGTGTGACAGTTCGTAAATACGGTAAGTCAGAATTAACGACTATGCCACTTCAGCAGTTTATAGAGGAAATAACACAAGAAATTTGGGATAAAAAGTTGCCTGGTCGTGATTTATAGAGAAGTTGACAATCTATTTTTAATGTAATACTTCTAGAAATGGTTTTTCATGCATACTATTAACTATAGAGATTATATAAACTAACTCTCTATTCATTGACTATCAGCTTGTTGATAGGGGTTATCGTAATGATGATAATGACTTCCACCGAGAAGTATGCTTTTTGTTTCGGCATCAATGACAACGAATTTATGGAATTCTTCTTGTCCATTTTGATAAAAAGATGCCAAAAAATATACTTGTCGATTCGGATGAATAAATGTGTGATTGGAAAGATCCATTTTGTCATTGGCATGATTCGTTTTCACATTAAATGTATGCTCAGCATCCGGTACGTCTTTAAACAGTATTTTTTGACGCATACTAAACGTAGCATTGTTATATTCCTCGTAGATTGTTCTATCTAATTGCTGATAAAATTCGTCTTTATCTAGAAATGATTTAGTTTGATTGACAGGGTATTGTAAAGTTGGGCTGGATGTTTCAACGGGTGCACAAATATTGTCTGTCGAAACTTCTGGCGTTGTTTGAGGTTGAAACAAGTTCGAAATAACAACCAATGATAGAAATAATAACTGCATGATTGTACCTCCTGATTTAGCAATAACAGTAGGTTTCCCTAATTCTTGTTATGTATACATTGATTTACATACTTGTATATGAGGGAAGTTGCTATTAAGGAGGCTATAAGGTAGCCGTGGCAATAATCTAATTTTGTGATGATAAAACCAGCCATGCGAACGTTTCGTTTTGACTGGTTTTATTGTAAATAAGTATGCTAAATGAAAGTTATTTATAAAAACTCCTCCTTCGACTTAAGATGCTTGCTTTAAATATCTATTCAGTAATACATCTAATTCTTGACTACAATCAACGACTTTGGGATGGGTAAATCCTAAATCTTTTGCCTTTTTGTACATAATTCTTCTTTTAATTTCAATTTCAACCTTCAAGAATTGTTTAAGTAAAAAATTCACAAACATAATTTCCTCCTATGATTTTCTCCATATTCATGAAATAAATTCTAGTGGCCTCGATTCAACTTTTTCATTGTATATCACTTAAATTAAAAAATATGTCATATTGTGTATCGGAAAAGAAATTCGTAAATTAGTCACACATAAGTGGCTTAAACCTTAATAGGGAATAAAATTCGTTAATTAATTATACGGGACTTTAGTATTTGGTTGATTTACTTTTAATGTAATTTTAATGTAGTTTTATAACTAATATAATAGATTTTTAAGCTTTTGTATGCACTGAATTTTAGAAAATCTAAAGAATAAGACATTTATTTTTAGTGTCTTTTTTACTATATAGAAAGTCGATTAGAATGGTAATAGAATGTAACGAAACGTATTGATCTACATATCTTGTCATAATTTATCAAATAACCTTTAATGTTGTTTATTTATTAAATAGTTTCTTTCATTTAAGAGCTAAAGATTAAAAAATAAATAAATCGTTGTATATTTTTGTAATAAATGGAATAATTGTTTTAGAATTATTTAAACATTTCTGGAGGAGATGAGTAGTGTAGTGGATACAAAGCTGAAAGAACAAATATTAATGCTAGAAAAACAACTAATGCATTATAGAAAAGATGATTTTGAGAAAATACTAGCAGATCATTATGTGGAGTTTGGTAGTTCTGGTATGAAATACGATAAAACAATGCAATTAAGCGCTTTAGATGATGAAACGGGCTTACATAAAATACCTTACAACATTACAGATTTTACAATTAAACAATTAGCCCCGAATATAGTCCATTCCACATATTGTACAACGACAATGGCAAGTGGTAAAAAATCGTTAAGAAGTTCCATTTGGCTTTTACATGAAACGCAATGGAAAATGTACTTTCATCAAGGGACACCAACAATGTGAACAAAAGGATAATACAGAAAAAAAGTAGCCTTGCAGAGGGAAAGACGAAGTGTTTTTTGTGCGACCGTTGGGGCAATTTTAGTTACTAACGTAAAGGATTGGGTATAATTCACAAATAGAAAACGCACGCATTCAGTAAATTTTGAATGCGTGCGTTATTGTTTTCGCTAACCCAATTCAGACCACTCTTCACGTAATAGACCAAATAAGATGATGTCATGAAATTTGCCGAAGCGGAAAAGTTCATTTCGTAAGATGCCTTCTTTTGTAAAGCCACATTTTTCGTAGGAACGTATGGCTGAGCCATTAAAGCTAAATACCTGAAGTTTAATTTTGTTTATCGCGATGTAATGAAAGATAAATGTGATGAGGGTCCGCATGGCATCTGTACCAAATCCTTTTCCGTGCCACTCTTCACCTATTGAAATCCCCACAAAGCAAGTGCTGTTTGTCCAGTTAATCGAAAAGACACTACATGAACCAATAAGCTGGTGAGAAGTCTTTTCAAAAATCCCAAAAATGAATTCTTCTTTTTTTCCACTAATACTTTGAAAGAATGAAGAATGGTCTTCAAATGTATTTGGAAAAGGAATTTCATCATTGGCGAGTAATAAAGTGCTCTTTTCGCTCTCGATTTTTACAAATGCATCTAAATCAGAAGTAGTCATTTGTTTTAAAGTAATCAATTGACCTTGAAGAAAATCATTAAAATATTGTTCCATTATATATTCTCCCTCGTTCAAGGGCTGCAGTATGAGTTACAACCCTTGGATCATTTGTTTTGCAAACCAAACATCTACTGAACTTTGCGCAATCATATTCACAACTCCTTAAAATCAGAATGAAAAAATAATAGCACATATTGGGATTTTTTTAAATAATGAATTAATTAAAGTGAAAATTAATGAAAAATGGAACTATTTTCATTTTGATCCGTATAACACTAAGAAGCTATTCCCGAATTGATAGTTTAATGGTAGATAACAACGAAATAGGGAGGTTGGTAATTTTTATAATTTTAATAATCTAAATGTTTTATCTTTCAAGGATTTATAATTCTTGCAATTTTGCTGATTATGGAAAGTTAAACAACAAGAATGTATTTTAATAGAAATTGTTGAGATTTATTAGTACAAGATGAGGCAATGATTTAGAACATATATATTGATTCGACACGGACCAAAACCGGACCAAAAAAGAAAGAAGGGTAATAAAGAATGCGACAGTTTAATCGATATTTTAGTGAATTAATTCAATATTTACCTGAAGAAGAACAGCATCAATTACAACTCACTGCAGGCGCAACTGAACACCAAATTAACGCCTTACTGGCAGTGTTTCCACAATGTCCACAATCACTTATAAGTCTATTAAAAGATGTCAACGGAACATATTATTGTAAGCATGGTGCGCATACGATTTGTGTGCTAGTCCTTGGCTCCGATTTATATGAATATCCTTATTATTTAAAGTCAATTGAGCAAATCATGAATGATGATCACATGGATGCGGAGGATAGCATTTTAGATCGATATGGAGAGTTTATGGACCAAATTGAACTAGATGAACGAATCAATATCCATGTGCCGTTAAGAGAGCGATTATGTTTTTCTGATTGCATGAATAATGGTGGTACGTCGCGCTTATACATTGACTTTACACCAAATGAGGGAGGAACAGTCGGGCAAATAATTCGTTATGTACATGACCCTGATAGTTATGAGGTCATTGCACCTTCTTTTGATGTGTATCTACAGCAACTCATGGATGGGGTATATGAATTTACTGCCATTTATGAGGAAGAGCGGGACTAGGGTTTAATGCTAGTAAACGTTTACTCAATTCACCACTAGAAAGAAGGGGTATAATGCAACTAAAATTTTATGAAGAAACCGATAGACAATTGATTGAGCAGTACACGATAACAGAACAACAGCTTCGTTATACGAAGTCCCCTCAAGATAGCATCGAACTAGCAAAAGTCGAAGCAAGCCGTCATCCAGTTCTAGCACTGAAAGAAGAAAAACTCGTTACGTTTTTGGTGCTCCATGAAAATGAAGGTGTCATACCGTATTCTACGAATGAACGAGCCATTTTAATCCGCTCATTTTCGACAGATTTTCATGAACAAGGGAAGGGCTACGCAAAGAAGGCATTACAATTATTGCCTACTTTTGTCCAAAAGTATTTTCCAACTATAAATGAGCTTGTTTTAAGCGTAGACTTGCCGAATATAGTGGCACAGGAATTGTATAAGAAATGTGGTTTTGTTGATGAGGGAGTGCGTACAAAGAGTTACGATGAAGAGCTTATAGTGATGAGTTACTACCTTGATGGAAACAAAGTTGACTAAAAAACATGTGATAAAGAGCATTCTTTTTAGCAGGAATTTTTTTGGCTGTTGTACTGACAAATTATCAGTCGTTTGTTTCTACTTAAAGTAAAAACATGTTCTGGCATCATGGCTGGAACAACATTTTTTTAGCATCGTCAGTGAAAGATCAATAGCAAGTTACTATTATTACGATTGGAAGAGATGGACAATGGAATATTCGATGTACGCTTGTATGGGTGATTTAGATGAACTTGTCACAATCGATCAACAGGTGATTGGAAGTACTACTAGACGTCATTTCATACAAAAAGCGCTTGTAGAAGAACGATGCATCATCCAAAAAACACAGAGCAGTATAGCAGGATTTCTAATTTTCAACACTGATTTTTTTGCATGTAGCTTTATTTCTTTGGTCATCGTCAAACCCACTGAGCGACGAAAAGGCATAGCAACGTCCTTATTAGCACATTACGTCGAGATGGCATCAACTCAAAAAATTTTTTCTTCGACCAATCAATCGAATACGGCTATGCAAAAAGTATTTGAAACAGCAGGATTTAAAAAGAGTGGCTATATAGAAAATTTAGATGAAGGTGATCCGGAAATCATCTATTTTAAATTAAAGTAGTATAGGTCATCAAAAAATCCTCTTGTTTTTCTTATGAGTAAGGCATTTAACCTTGAAGGGCGAACCGCAAGCCTCACAGGTGCAAAAAAGCATCTGTGAGACTTGCGGTTCACTACCCGTTGGCATATCGTGAAACGTCTACAATCAATTAGGCAACTCCCGCACTCATTTTCTTGCTTTTACTAATAAAAAGGATGGTCGCCGCAGTTCTTTTTCGAGGGAAGACAGTGTTTGAATAGCTTCTCTATCAGGAATTGGCTCAATAACTTTTTCAATCGCTAGACCGTGCGCAATAAGTGTGTTGATAATGGTTGACATAGTACGGTGGTATTTTTCGACACCCTCAACAAACCAAGTTTGTTTACGCAAGCCCTCATCCTGATAATCATCAATGGCATAATGACACCTGTTACCATCCTTATCGTAAATCCAACTTTCCATTTCCTTACGTGCTGTTACTATCGGATGCTCCACGGAGAAAATTAGTACACCGTTGGGACGTAGCATCGTCGTGATTTTGCCAATTAAGGCATGGAAATCGCTTATATAATGAAGGACAAGGGAGCTTGCAATACAATCAAAGCTGCTTGGTTTTGCCTCAAAATGCTCTAACGATTGTTGATAAAAATCAATCTTTGGGTGAGCATGCACGCTCTGCGCTATCAAAAGCATATTTTTAGAAATATCAATAGCTGTTACATGCTGTGCTCCGTTTTCAATACAATATTTTGCAAATCCACCCATACCACAACCGATATCAAGTACCTTTAAATTACAAAGATCAGGTAATAACGATTTTAAAGCTGGTTGTTCAAGCAAAGTATTAAAGTTATACTTTGTTTTTCGTAATTGTCGATAATGTTTGAAAAAATTAGGGTCATCATAAATATTTTGCTGCATGTAAAACCTCCAGTTGTTTTACATAACGTTATGTAACATTTGCGCATATTCATTCTCCCATAATTAAACAAAAAGAAATAGACTTATAATTCAATTTTTGGTAGGATGTAGATAGAGGCATGTCAACTTTAATTTTTCGAAGATACCATCTTTTCCCATTGCGGGGATAGGTGGTTTAATTTTAGCTATTCAATGTTTTGACTATGTTAAGGGAAGGGGATTACAACCTTTTGACAATATATCGTACTGTTTACGACTTTTTTTATTTATGTCATTACTATAGGTAGCCATGTTTTTTGTATCAATTCGACAATGGGCGGACTTTTTTAGGTTTAACAATGTTGATTCCACTTTTTTCAGTTTTTCTACTTCAAAAATTCATCATGAAACAAGCTATTATGCATACTTTTTCATTCATAAAACCCTCGAGGAAGTGGTTACTTTTCGCTATACTCCTACCTATTTTTATGGGTTACAGCTATCATACATATATCCGTTTAACCTATTCTGAATTTTTCCTTTTTCCTACTTTTACCGAATTCCTTCCAGTCTTTTTTATTGGCCTTACTATAGGCTCTCTTTCTGCATTGCTAGAAGAAGTAGTTTGGCGTGGTAATTTTCATTACTATTTCCGAAAACAGTACGGTTTATGGTCGACTGCTTGTTTTACAGCCGTTATTTGGTCAATGTGGCATTTACCGATTGCTCTATTTTACAAATCCTATGTCACACCAGGTATCATTTCATTGGTCTATTTATTGTTGCTATGTATGTTGTCAATTATTCTAACGCTGATAAGAGAATATGGAAAATCAATTGTTCCAGTTGCAATCATGCACGGTATGATGAATGTCTTTTATTTAAGTGAAAGGCAATTGTATATATCAATTGATAGTCAAGAAGTGTTAAAAAGTATTGGCATGTTGTTGGCTCTACTAATCTGCATTTTATTCATGTGTCATAAAACTGTAACAATTTTAAAAAAATAAATACATTTGTAGGTAAAAATGGCACTTATTTTGCGGAGCAACGTTCATTTATAGGAGAAGTTAGTTTACAGCTTCTACTAAAAAAGGATGTTAGGGGAAATGAAATTGAGTACAGAAGAGATTTTGAGTTTAAGTAGCAATTCGTTGTTTATCGCATTCATCTTGCTACTAATCGCCATTTTACCGCTAGGGCTTGCTGTGAAATCAAAAGGAAAAATATTTAAGCGTCTGGGACTGGTCCTTACATATATCGCTTTTGTTTTACAATTAGGCTATTTCATTTTAAGGTGGAATGCTGTCGAGCATGCACCAGTAAGTAATATGTATGAGTTTATGACGTTTTTTGGCATTATGCTAACTGGTAGTTTTCTGCTCATTCATTATTTGTATAAACAAATCGTTGTAGGCTTGTTTACGATTCCCGTGTCGTTAATTATTATTGGCTATGGTAGTGTGTTTGCAAAAGAGGTCACACCACTTGTGCCTTCATTGCAAAGTAACTGGCTAACGATTCATGTTATGACCGTTGCCTTTTCGAGTGCGATTTTATCTATTTCCTTTGCAACAGGTATTATTTACTTATTAAGAACCTTGGATGTTTCCAAGAGATCAATTAGTACCTTTGGTTTGGAATTTGTCATGTATTGTTTACTTGTTGTCATTGGCTTTATTGGCGTTTCCACGGTTTTTAACTTAATGACTGATGAAGTAACAGTCCAATTTGAAAATGTTCAAGGCAAGGAAGAAAAGGTAGTTTATACAATGATGCCGCTAATCGTCAATAAAGGTACTGTGACAGAAAACGGGGAATCGATAGGCTTTTTGAAGATAACTAATGCGGTTGATGCGAAAAAGCTGAATTCAATCGTCTGGGCATTTATTGTAGGCACTATTTTATATAGTATCATTCGACTTATCACAAGAAAACCAATTACTGTATTATTAAAGCCTTTAACAAACCGAGTGCAGCCGGCCTTGATGGACGAAATTTCATATAGGGCGGTTGTCATTGGGTTTCCCTTGTTTGCTCTTGGGGGATTATTATTTGCAATGATTTGGGCACAAATCGCGTGGAGTCGATATTGGGGGTGGGACCCGAAAGAGGTATGGGCGCTCATCACATTTTTATATTACGCAGCCTTTCTGCATTTTCGACTCTCTAAGGGCTGGGAAGGGGAGAAAACGGCATGGCTATCTATTATTGGTTTTGGCATCATCGTCTTTAACCAAGTATTTGTTAATTTAGTCATCGCTGGTTTGCATTCTTATGCGTAATTAATTGCAGGAGGAATGGGGTATGAACTATTTTTTTAAGATAAATGCAATAAGCGCTCTCTATGGACTTTTGTTTTTTACCTTAATAGAATTGCAATTGAATTTTTATCGTATTGTGCGTTTAACGGGCTGGGAAAGCAAAACTATAGATACTTTATTGTTGGTCGTACACCTAATGGCTTTCGTTACTGCCAGCTTGCTACTGTATAAATTGACCTATAAATGGCTGGGGTGTAGGCGCGCAAATTATTGGACAATGCTTCTTTGGTTACCTTACGCAGTATTATTTCTCATCCTATTCGCCATTGCTTTTCCGATTACAAATCGGGGCGACATGCCAGCACCTGTACAAGGTTTAATACTATTAGCTCAACTTATAAGCTACCCCTTCTGTATTGGTTTTTTGAATTTACTGTACCATGTACAAAATACTGATGTAGTACAGGGATGATAACAATAAAAGAGACACCCACAACATGTGGATGTCTCTTGGATTTTGAACTGTTAATTCTAAATTGAGAATTAAAGTTTCACAACGTTTGTAGCTTGAGGGCCACGGTTGCCTTCTTCAACGCCGAATTCAACTTTTTGACCTTCTTCTAGTGTTTTGAAACCTTCAGATTGGATAGCAGAGAAGTGTACGAATACATCGTTTCCACCTTCTACTTCGATGAAGCCAAAACCTTTTTCTGCGTTAAACCATTTTACTGTACCTTGTGTCATTAGAAAAACCTCCAAAAATTAAATTCAACAATCATATTCCTTCACTCAGTATAAAAAAACACATAGCTAGAAGATCGCATGAACACGACACTTTTGAATGCGTGATTTCATTGTTTACGATGAAGCAATTTAATTATTGTTTTTATTATATAACAGATTTATACATTTATCCAGCATATTCCGTTTTTTAGTAAGAAAAAATTACATGGGATTGTTTACAAGTATAATATTGAAAAAACTTACTAAAAAAGAGGGGATTATTGTGCCATTTTCCATCCATCCAAAGTTAAAAATGATCAACTAATAAAAATCGCTTCATAAAATTTATTTCGATAGCATTCATTTTTTTAGGTAATCAGTCAATCCATGCTTTTTCCTTGGCGACAATTACTGCTTCGGCACGTGATTCGACATGGAGTCTTACAAAGAGTTTAGATAAATAATTCTCAACCGTACGTTGTGTCACACCAATCGCTGAGGCAATGGCCTTATTGGTGCAACCTTGTGCTACAAGTTGTAAAATTTCTTGTTCTTTGTCGCTCAGTAATACCTCCTGCTGCACATTTTGATGATGCGAGCGACGTTGCACGAAATCTAAAAAGTCGGCGGACAATAAAATTTCCCCTCGAAGTGCAGCCTGAATGGTTTGAATAACTTGTTCTTTTGTTGCAAGCTTCGATAAAAGCCCATCTACTTTTTTTTCGACGAGTAGCTCGTAATAATCAGCAAGTTCGTAGCCTGTATAGAGCAAAATAACCGCTTCAGGTTGTTTTTTCTTAATCATCTCTGAAAGTTGGATGCCATTCAGAGGCTTCATATTAATATCAATTAAAAAGAGTTGAAATGTTTGCGTGTCCATTCTTGAAAGTACGGCAGCACTGTTTTGCTCTGTTGTGATTTGTACATTTACTAAGTCCTGTAATAATGTTTTTGTGCCGTCTAACACAACCGGATGATCATCTATAATAAGTATGTTAATCATGTATGTTTTCGCCTTCTTCTTGTATTTTAATATAGATATGCATGCCTTCATTTTCCTTGGAGGTTATGGTCATGTCACCATTAAAGGCGCGAACACGTTCACGAATACCGTTGATGCCCATGGAAGCAGAAGATTGCATTAAAGCTTCGATATTACAGCCGATGCCGTTATCATCGTATTGCAAAACAAAACCACGATCTAATGCAAGTAGTCTCAGAGAAACTTCTGTAGCTTCAGCGTGTTTAATAGCGTTATTGAATAGCTCCTGAACAAGACGGTATACAACTAAATGTAACGATAAATCTTGGAAATGGACACGTTCTATTTGTGTATTCAGTAAAAAATTAGCCCGAATATTTACTTTTTGTATAAGTTTTTTTAGCGCAATGTGTAAACCTAACGTATCAAGTAGGGGAGGACTTAAATTTTCACAATACTCTCGTAAATCTTTGGCTGCATTAAGAAGTTGCTCTCGGATAGCTCGCACCTTTTCTCCTTTAATGGATGGTGAGCCTGCTAGTACATCAAGCTCTCTGGCCAAATGGAGCTGCTCCTGTAAAATAGTGTCGTGTAATTCCTGCGCTAATATACTCTTTTCTTTCTCGATAATATTCCATAATAACTTATCAAGCCAAGGTAAGGGTGTATTATTGGTCACTTTCATATGCTGTATTTCAAGCACTAAATCCTCTATGAGCTTTAAACTATCGATAAGCATAGAAACGTAGAGTGCAAGTAATTCCAACCATAGTAGCTCTTCTTTTTGCAGTGTATGGCTAATCAATAATACGATTTTTTCATCCGCAGAATCATATATAAGTAGCTGTGTCTTTTGGTCTCTTGCATTAACTTCACCACGTGCTAATGAAACATCTTCTGTAATTGTTTCAATCGTAAAAGCGGTTGTGCCAAGTTTTTCAGTAATTTCATACGTGAAGCGGGCCAGTAAATCCTGTTGATTTTTTGCATTGCCCATTCGATTGACCGCTGCATATAAACTATGAACATAATCTCCATTTGACGAAAATATCACTTTTCGATGCTTGAAATCGAGTTGCTCTTTCAAATAGAAACTAGCGATATTTACTAAAAAAACAAGAACAAAGATAGCTGTAAGCAAAGTGATTGAAAGGTGGTTCACTAAAAATATCGACAGGCCTAGCGTTATGACAAATGCACTGAAAAATGCAAGTGCACAGTAATAGCGCAAGCGAGATAATTGGTACTCAATATCAAATAAGCGCTCATTTACCTGAATGAAAACAAAAGAGAAAGGTATGAACAATAAAAATAATGCACTGAATTCTGCTTGTAAAATCGGCGTATAGCGAAAAATTTCCGGAATGACAAATAAAAATAAAAAAGGTAGGAAAGGAACGATTAATGCAATGGCAATTAATCGTATTTTTGCTGAGTGTGTCCGTAAATAGCCAGTTATTAAAATACAAATCGCAGAAAGAACAAGTATACCAAACAAACCTAGAATCACAATTGGTGTTATCATTTTGAAACGAGAATCATACATTTCCAAAAAATAACAGCATGTAATGAGTATAGGTAGTAAATAGAGCCATTTCGCATGAAAAAACGGCCATTTTATATGTAGAAAATAGTAATAATGTTACAAAAAATGAATGAATACTACGAAGCATAATACAATACAATGGCCCATGACCATCTTGCCAAGTAAGTCCTCTCTGCCAGAGGCTCCAATACTTGTATAGGCTAAAGAACACGTTAATAAAAATAGTATAAGTAGGTTCGTGAGTTGATTTTCTCTATTACGTTTCCATAAATAGATAGCCACGCCAAAGGACAGCGCAAAATATAATAAGGGAAAAACAATATGTATAAACAGCTCTTCTGGCATATCTGTATGCTTGACTGGAATAGAATGAACGAACCCATCAGCCTTCAAAATGGTTAACTCATGCGCACTTCTCAATGTATGAGGTTTTCCCATCATTATTTTTTCTTCAGCAAGTTGCTGGTCGATAGTAACTAGGATGTCACCTTTTTCGATGTTTTGTTGTTGTGCCCAATCTGGATAATAAGATTTTACAATGACAGGTTGACCACTAGTTGTATCAATAGCGATGCCAATGAACGGTGTTTGGATAGCAATGACAAGTACATAAATGCCAAGAAGTAGGTATGTGATGAAAATACTGTATGTTAATTTACTCATGTACATCGCTCTTTAATGTTTAATAAAATCATGATCATGTCTCATTTCTTAAAAATGTATTTTATATATTATGCGGAATTATTGGTATTTTTGGAAGACCGAAATGGATACTTTCGGAAAACCACTAGCATTTTTTCGGAATGACGAAATAGTGTTTTCGGTCAAATATATGCTAGTGTGAACATAACAAACGCGGCGGGGAGGGGGCGTAGTGTGGGAACATGCAAACTGTCATTTATCCTGTTATTTCTAGTTGCTATGATGGCGTATCCTATGACATCAACAGCCGAAACATGGAAGACAGATGCTGTAGAAGTAGATATTTGCATTATTGGTGTCGATAATCATTTTGTCTACAAGATTCCAAAACATTTACATAATGATACTACTTATTTTGAAATGAAGGATTACTTAGAAGGTTCCTTATCCAGACATTGGAAGGTAGAGAAGGTTCATTATGAAACAAATCAATCGAATGTAGCCTATACATTTTTCATTGAGGATTTATTTCAAAAGAAGCAAAATGGACAACTAAAGATAGCTATACCATACAGTATTTTAGTGGGAATGTTTGGTGAAGAGGAGAACATACAATTACGAATCATGGCAAGTAAATTGACAAATTGGCAGGTCAATGCTACGGAATGGGCATCGCTCGGATTTGTTCAGCCATTTACATTTTTAAGTGAGCGTGAATATGTGTTTGAGGGTGCCGTCAACGAGCTATTACAGCAACGTGTTGGTCATTTGGATGGGTCCATCGTTAAAGGACAAATGATACTTTATAGTGTCATCTATTTTAGTTTCATATTATGGCAAGTGGCAACTTGTCTGTTGTTTGCGAGGCGCTTAAAAAAACGAATCCTCCAGCGTCCAGAGGAGATGCATCAGTTTAGAAAGCTTAATTATATGTACCAAATCATGCCGTTAATGATTATAATAGCTCAAATTGTGTTTCTAGTGATGTCGGGACTGCTGACAGCATTTGGGCTCTATTTTAACCCAGGAATTGATTTGTTATTTATTGCTGGACCAATTTTACTTAATATTATTGTTTTACCTATGTTCTTTGTAACGACTGAGCATGAAATTTCTAAGGAATTACGCAATAATTCGTTGGGCACGGGTATGTGATTAAACGAAAATTAATAGTAATTATATGCGAGAAAATGACGTTTCAAGTATTGATATTTCCCAATATTAACAGGAATAAGCTGTACACTGTTTTTTCCTTTTTGGCGTTCAAATGTCATTTTTGATGGTATAATGGTCAACAGCATACTTGAAGGAGCTGTTGACAGTAATGACGCATCCAGAAACTGCGTATTTAAATTTATTACAACATATATTAGAGAACGGTGTAAAAAAGGAAGATCGTACGGGAACCGGTACATACAGTGTATTTGGCTATCAAATGCGCTTTGATTTAAATGGGGGCTTTCCACTTCTAACGACAAAACGGGTGCCGTTTAAACTTGTTGCAAGTGAGCTTCTTTGGTTCATTAAAGGAGATACTAATATCCGCTATCTCTTACAGAATAACAATCATATTTGGGATGAATGGGCCTTTAAAAAATGGGTACAATCAGATGAATATTCTGGTCCTGATATGACAGATTTCGGTCGTCGCTGCTTAGTAGATGAAGCTTTTAACGCTAGTTATCAAGCTGAGCTAGCATCATTTTGTGAACGTGTACTAACTGATGATGAATTTGCTAGCAAATATGGGGAACTTGGCAATGTTTATGGTAAGCAGTGGCGTCATTGGACAACATCAACCGGAGAAAGCTTAGACCAACTGCAAGATGTTATTCATCAGATTAAGCACAATCCAGATTCGCGTCGTATCATTGTGAATGCTTGGAACCCTGAAGATGTCATTAATGCCGGAGCGAAAGGCAGTAAAGCTGCACTACCTCCTTGTCATGTCATGTTCCAATTTTATGTCGCAAATGGAAAGCTGAGTTGTCAGTTAATGCAACGAAGTCTGGATACTTTACTTGGCTGTCCGTTTAATATAGCTTCCTACGCATTACTTACGCATCTAATTGCGCATGAATGTGGGCTTGAAGTTGGCGAATTTATTCATAGTATAGGCGATGCACATATTTATGCAAATCACGTGGAGCAAGTGCAAGAACAGCTATCACGCGAGCCTAAGGACCTACCAACCTTAAAAATAAATCCAAATAAAACGTCAATTTTTGAAATGGAACTTGAAGATCTTTCACTCGAGGGCTATGACCCACATCCAGCGATTAAAGCGCCGATTGCCGTATAGCTAAAAGCAGCAGCCGAAAAGGTTGCTGCTTTTTTAAAAATATATTTTAAAAATCAATCTAAGGTAGAAAATCCTAGGTCGAAATAATCTTTTTCTAAAATAGGCTAGTTGGCCGATGCTATGTTGAATGATTGATTTTAATATTGTATATGGTATTTATAGGCTGTTTTTCCAACTAAATGTGCAGAGGTGATTGTGGTGAGAGAAATTTTAAAGTACCCGATAGAAGGGGGCGGAGGGGGACA
Source organism: Lysinibacillus sphaericus OT4b.31 (assembly GCF_000392615.1). Classification (GTDB taxonomy): domain Bacteria; phylum Bacillota; class Bacilli; order Bacillales_A; family Planococcaceae; genus Lysinibacillus; species Lysinibacillus sphaericus_B. The sequence continues at coordinate 2,400,831 of NZ_KB933398.1, forward strand.
GAAACTGAGGGAAAAGACACTCGAAGCACCTCCGCAAGAAAAATTGGATATTTTACACAAACAATGTGACTTATCACACATCTCAACTGAACTCTCGCAGGAGCAAGTACAAAAAATGATGCAGGTAATTGAAGAGATTCGCCTCAATCGCCAAAAATAAACGCTGTAAATGTAAGCGCCTTCTAAGCTATAATGGCTAAGGAGGTGTTTTTTTGATGAATGTGGTATTTGTTGAAACGTTATCTGGTACAGAACTTTTACAAATGGTGTCGCATGATGTGGCTGGAATATTGTCTGCGGCACAAGGAGAGAGCGTCACTTTTCCAATGGGGCATTTTAAATATGAATTTCATAACTTGGATTTTTATGAAGAAAACGGTGAAATAAGACAAGAGTTAGTTATTTACGTTTCGAAAATATAAATGCAGCAATAATTATAAATTCTCCATGTTTATTAGTAAATGTTTAGTTTATAGTATATAAAAGACTAATTTTGTACAGGGATAGGAAGCAAAGTATTTGCTATTTTCTAAACCTGTAACTATAATAGTTACAACAGGTGGTGATACATATGGTGAACAGTCGATTTTCGGTAGCAATCCATATACTTTCGCTCATTGCAACAACTTCAGATAAAAGCCAGCTTTCATCAGATTTTATCGCAGGTAGTGTGAATACAAATCCAGTTGTCGTTCGTCGTATGATTGGCAAACTGAAAAAAGCAGGCTTGCTCACTTCACAATCAGGTTTAGCAGGCTACGAGCTTTTAGTTGAACCTAAGGATTTGTCATTACTAACGATTTACCATGCGATTGATGGGCCTGAGCAGCTTTTTGCTATTCACGATGAGCCGAATCCAGATTGTACGGTTGGGCGTAAAATTCAACGCACTTTGGAGGGTGTTTATACATCTGTTTGGGATGCAATGGAAGAACAGTTACAAGCACAGACTTTACAGGATGTGCTAGATCAGCTTCGTTAACAAACGAGGTCGATCTTACTGTATCCAACCTGTAACTTATTTCGTTACAACTAATCTGTAGGAGGAATTTAAGATGAAAATTGCTGTAATTGGTGCAACAGGAAAAGCAGGACAAAAAATTGTTGAGGAAGCATTACAACGCGGTCACGATGTAACTGCAATTGTACGCTCTGCCTCAAAAGTGACGGCTGATATTGCTGTCATTGAAAAAGAAGTTTTTGAGCTATCTCAAGAAGATGTGAAAGGTTTTGACGTTGTCGTAAATGCGTTTGGTGCTCCTTTTGGACAAGAGGATCTACATGTAAAAGTGGGTCGTCACTTAATTGCTATTTTTACTGGCATTGCGACAAAATTAGTCGTTGTCGGTGGTGCAGGAAGCCTGTTTGTTGATCCAGAAAAAACTGTACGAGTAATGGATACACCAGACTTCCCAGAGATGTTCCTTGCCACTGCAAAAAATCAAGGGGAAAACTTAAAAGATTTACAAGCGTCAAAAATTACATGGACATTCTTAAGCCCATCTGCATTCTTCGACCCACAAGGTCCACGTACAGGTAGTTATACAGTTGGCATTGATCATCTATTAGTGAATGCCGCAGGAGAAAGCTATGTCAGCTATAGTGATTATGCAATTGCGTTAGTAGATGAAATCGAAAGCCCACAGCATGTAAATAGTCGCTTTACAGTTACTTCAAATAAATAATGATTAATCCGAGCGTATAAATAGCGCTCGGTTTTTAGTTTTTCTTGGCCATCAACAAAAAATTCTTCTTTTACAGAAAATTGACTGTTTACAATCGGTCATTAATTAGCTACTATCAGTGTGAGTATACATAAAAGGAGTCGACAATAATGTCCACAGTACGTATTGAAAAAGATTTTTTAGGTGAACGTACCTTACCAAGCAGTGCCTATTACGGGATTCAAACACTTCGAGCAACGGAAAACTTCCCGATAACAGGCTATACAATCCATCCAGCACTTATTAAAGCAATGGGAATTGTGAAAAAAGCAGCTGCATTAGGCAATATGGAGGTACACCTGCTATCAAAGGACATTGGTGAAGCAATTGTCGAAGCAGCACAAGAAGTAATTGATGGTAAATGGAATAGTGAATTTATCGTAGACCCAATCCAAGGCGGTGCGGGTACATCGATTAATATGAATGCTAATGAAGTGATTGCGAATCGTGCACTAGAGATTATGGGGAAAGAAAAAGGGGACTATCAATCGATTAGCCCGAATAGTCATGTCAATATGTCCCAGTCGACAAATGATGCATTCCCAACGGCGATTCATATTGCCGTATTACATTTAGTGGATGAGCTTTTAGTTACAATGGAGGACATGCAAGCAGTGTTCCACCAAAAAGCCGAACAATTTGCACATGTGATTAAAATGGGCCGTACGCATTTACAAGATGCTGTACCGATCCGTTTAGGTCAAGAGTTTGAAGCATATTGCCGTGTTATCAATCGCGATATTCAGCGTATCCGTCAAACACGTCCAAATCTATACGATGTAAATATGGGGGCAACTGCTGTAGGAACAGGATTAAACGCATTCCCTGATTATATTAAGTCAGTAGATCAGCATCTTGCTGAAATTTCTGGTTTACCACTTCAAGGGGCTACACATTTAGTGGATGCTACGCAAAATACAGATGCATATACTGAAGTGTCTGGCGCACTAAAAATTTGTATGATTAATATTTCTAAAATCTCCAATGACCTTCGTTTAATGGCATCAGGACCTCGTGCTGGTTTAGGCGAAATTATTTTACCAGCTCGTCAACCTGGTTCTTCGATTATGCCTGGTAAGGTAAATCCAGTTATGCCAGAGGTGCTTAATCAGGTAGCATTCCAAGTTATCGGAAATGACCAAACGATTTGCCTTGCTTCTGAAGCGGGTCAGTTAGAGTTAAATGTAATGGAACCTGTGTTAGTCTTTAACCTGATCCAATCTATTAGTATTATGAATAATGTGTTCCGTGCATTTACGGAAAACTGCTTGAAGGATATTGAAGCGAACGAAGAACGCATGAAAGAATACGTTGAAAAGAGTGTTGGTGTATTAACAGCGGTAAACCCTCATATCGGTTATGAGATTGCAGCGCGCCTTGCACGTGAGGCAATTTTATCTGGCCGTTCTATTCGTGAGCTTTGCGTCGAGGCAGGCGTTTTAACGACGGAGCAATTAGATTTAATTTTAGATCCATATGAAATGACACATCCAGGTATTGCTGGTGCAAGCATCATGAAATTAAAATAATACCTGTATCACAAACATTTGTTTCTTGTGAACTTCATTCACACAGTTAGACAACAAAAAAAGCATCTTTAAAAGAACTTCGGTAGAAGATACCAAAACTGTTCTTTTGGAGGTGCTTTTTTATATGCGAAAAAAAGTAAGTTTTTGAACTGAATAATTTCTGAGCTTTTTTAATTTAGCATGATGAAGAGGAAAGGGAAGATTTAAAACGTGTTTAAATATCTACGTTTCTTTCTACATATCATTCATTCTATTTGCTAGTAAAGTTTTTATTATTTTCTAAAAACCTTACATAAAGTGATAAGTGAAAGTCGTGTAATGTATGAAACTATGGACTTTATGGAAAAAATAATTACTAGTAAAAAAGGAGTTTTAAAGTGGTTGATAACATAAGTACTCAAGTACTAGATCCGAATGATGTATTGTATGCTTTGGACGTTAATCTAGCCATGATTGAATTCGATACGGAAGGGAATATACTTTGGGTAAATGAGCATTTTGCAAGTGCGGTAGGTTATTCCATAAAAGAACTACAACAAATGCATCATAAAGAATTATGTGCTGACGAATTTCAAACAAGTATAAAGTATACAGAACTATGGAGTAACTTAAACAAAGGGAAGAAGTTTCAGGAGAAAATACAAAGAATAGGAAAAAGAGGAAATTAGATTTGGCTTGAAGCAACTTACATCCCTATCGTCAATACTGAGGATAAAGTGACAGCAGTTTTAAAGATTGCAACTGATATTACAGAGCCGTGCCCGCGGAAAGCGTCCGCCGTAGCGGAGAGAAATGACTACGAAGTAGACTATATGTATCACTATACAAAAGTAGTGCCTTTCGCTATGTTTTTTGGGAAAATTAAACTATAATGACAACGTCGGAATAATATATTTGGAGGGACTTCGGATGAGTTTAAGCAAAAAAAGTATTCTTGGCTTTTCTGTATTAAATGTAGTAATGATCATGCTTTTAATTATAGATTTAACAAATTTAACATCATTAGCATGGCTATCTACGGTATTAACTTTTGTAGGAATAGCTATTACATCGTCCTACATTCTTTATGTGAAATACAAAATTACTACACCCCTTAAACAGCTGTCCATAGCTGCTCAAACGATAGCAGATGGCAACTTACAAGTGAAACCTTTACAAGTAAAATCCAAAGATGAAATTGCAGATTTAGCAAATGCATTTTTTATTATGAAAGAGCAGATACATACAATGACGCAGAAAGTGGCCAATAGTTCTACAGATCTATCTGCTAGCATGGAGGAACTATCAGCAAGCACAAATGAAATTACTATTGCAGTAGATGAAGTAGACCAACAAATGGAAAAAACTACAGACGCACTTAAACGAGTGGCACAGTCTGCCAATGAAAGTGCTATTTCTATGCTTGAAACTGCTAAAGGAGTGGAACGTATTACGCAAGCTACTCAGGATGTCTTTGACCATGCAAAAGGAGCTAACGAAATTGCAGGTAATGGTGTGCAAATCTTAAATATCGCGAAAAATCAAATGCAATTTATCTCAACTTCTACTGAAAAAACAAGTGGTTTAATGCAACAACTGACAGAAAAAATGACGGATATTATATCCATGACAGCCATGATTACCGATATTACAGATCAAACGAATTTACTAGCATTGAATGCGGCGATTGAAGCAGCACGGGCAGGAGAACACGGTAAAGGCTTTGCGGTAGTTGCTGAAGAAGTTCGTAAATTAGCTGAGCAATCGAAACAATCTGCAAGTGAAATTGTGGAATTAGTTGTAGCGATTGAAAACGATACAAAACAAGTTGCTAGTTCTGTTGAAGAAGACTTAAAAAATGTACAGCAGGGTGTTTATGTTATTGATGAAGCGACGCAGTCTTTCGGAACAATTTCACAACATGTAAGCAAAATGACAAATCAGCTTGAGGAAATTTCAGCAACAGCAGAAGAATTATCTGGTAGTGCCAATGTCGTAACTAATTTAGTGACGAATATCGCAAGCGGTATGGATAAATTATCTGATTATACGGGCGTAATCTTACAATCAGTTGATGAACAAAGTGCTTCGATGCAGGCCGTAAATACTGTAACTAAGGAGTTAAGTGTGCAGGCAGAAAATTTACAAAAACTTACCCAACAATTCAGCTAAATTGCGCAAATGTGAAGCTATCTAACTGGGCAGGTTATTAAACAATGGTTGGTTAGCGAATGTAGTGTAATTGAAAAAAAGTAAAGTTTTGAGAGCGTGTGTGAGCAGTTTAATATCTAGTATAATACTGCTTTTTACGTTGATTGTTGAGGGGTTTTGCAGCAATAATGATAAGGTCTATTTTGAGAGAAGTCCATTCTTCTGCAAAATAGGCCCTTTTTTATTTTTCATTCGCTAAATTTATAAATTGACAGAGTAATATAAATGTTGAATTTTTTGAATTAGTTTCTTATAATAGGTTAGCTGTTACCTCTAATATTTCACCTCACACTTTGCAACCCGCGTCTGCCGGGTCAAATCGTCAATTCTTTGTCTTATTCGCTTGTCCTTGCGAAATCTAAATTGTTAGACCAAACTAAAAGTTAATAAAGTAAGAATGCTGGAACCTGTTTTATTGAAATGGAATAAAACAGTTGGAAAATTCAGATTTAAGAAAGAGAGAGATTGAATTGAAGCTATCACAAGTGGAACAAGAAAAGCTACTACTCCATTTGGCAGGAGAACTTGCGCTGAAAAGAAAAGCGCGTGGATTAAAGTTAAATTACCCTGAATCAGTAGCACTGATTAGTAGTTATATTATGGAGGGTGCTCGAGATGGAAAAACCGTTGCTCAGCTAATGAGTGATGCAAAACAAGTACTCACAGCAGAAGATGTAATGGAAGGCGTCGGTGACATGATTTCGGATGTTCAAGTTGAGTGTACATTCCCAGATGGTACGAAACTTGTAACAGTTCACCGTCCAATACAGTAAAGGGGGTATTTGCATTATGATTCCTGGAGAAATTAGGCCAGCACAAGGCGAAATCGAAATGAATGTAGGGCGCGCTACTAAAACTGTAATTGTAGCGAATACAGGAGATCGCCCGATTCAGGTTGGTTCACATTTTCATTTTATAGAAGTGAATAGATTTTTAGAGTTTGATAGACAAGAAGCTATTGGTATGCATTTAAATATTCCTTCAGGTACAGCGGTTCGCTTTGAACCAGGTGAGGAAAAAGAAGTTGAACTCGTTGAATTTGGTGGCAAACGTCATATTTTTGGATTAAATAAATTAACAGAGGGTTCAACACATAATAAGGACGAAATTTTAGACAAAGCGATTGAAGGTGGCTTTAAAGGAGCTGAAGACAAGTGAAGGTAACGCATGAAGCATATGCAAAAATGTTTGGACCTACTGTTGGAGACAAGGTTCGTTTAGCGGATACAGAACTTTGGATTGAAATAGAAAAGGACTATACATCTTATGGTGACGAAGGAGTTTTCGGAGGTGGAAAATCACTTCGTGTATCTATGGGGCAAAATGGTAATAACAAAAGAAGTGATGGCGTGCTAGATACAGTCATTACAAATGTAATGATTATTGATTATACCGGTATAGTAAAGGCGGATATCGGCATTAAAGACGGTCGAATTATCGGTATTGGCAAAGCTGGAAACCCGAATGGGATGGACGGTGTTGACCAGGACATGATCATTGGTGTTGGTACAGAAGTTTATGCAGGAGAGGGCTTAATTGCTACAGCTGGTGCTATCGACACACATATTCATTTCATCAGTCCAGATCAGGTGGAAACGGCTTTATTTGCTGGTACAACAACATTTATTGGTGGTGGAACAGGACCAGCTGCTGGCTCTAAAGCGACAAGCTTAACTGCTGGTGAATGGCATTTACATAGGATGTTGCAAGCTGTCGAAAGTTTACCAATAAACGTTGGGCTATTAGGAAAGGGGAGTGCCTCTGACCCTGAACCGATTATTGAGCAAGTTCGTGCTGGGGCAATTGGTATGAAAATACATGAAGATTGGGGTGCAACACCTGCAGCTCTTGACCAAAGCTTAACTGTAGCGGATGAGTATGACATTCAAGTTGCATTACACTCAGATACATTGAATGAGGCAGGCTTTGTAGAAGATACCATTAACGCAATCAATGGTCGTGTTATACACATTTTCCATACGGAGGGTGCTGGTGGCGGCCATGCGCCAGACCAGTTAGTGATGGCCTCGTTACCTAATATTTTGCCAGCATCGACAAATCCAACGAAACCATTTACTACCAATACGATTGACGAACATTTAGATATGCTCATGGTATGTCATCACTTAAAGCATGATGTTCCTGAAGATGTGGCATTTGCGGATTCTCGTATTCGTCCGGAAACAATTGCGGCGGAAGATATTATGCAGGATCTGGGTATTTTAAGTATTATGTCATCCGATTCTCAAGCGATGGGGCGTGTGGGGGAAGTCACATTACGTACGTTCCAAACAGCAGACAAAATGAAAAAACAACGTGGTCCATTGCCACAGGATGAAGGCAAAGATAACGATAATTACCGCGTGAAACGCTATATGGCAAAACTGAACATAAATCCAGCGATTGCGCACGGTATTAGCCATGAGGTTGGTTCTTTGGAAGAAGGTAAACTAGCAGATATCGTTCTGTGGGACCCAGCATTTTTCGGTGTAAAAGCAGAAGTTGTTATTAAAGGTGGTATTGCAGTTTATGCCATTACAGGTGATCCCAATGCGTCAATTCCGACGCCACAACCTATGAAAGGTCGTCAGACGTTTGGCTTCTATGGACAAGGTCCTCAAAATTGTGCGATGACATTTTTGCCAAAGATTGCAGTTGAAGAAGGATTACCGGAGAAATTAGCTTTAAAACGACAAATCGGTACAGTGAAAAATTGTCGAAATATTGGTAAAGCAGATATGAAACATAACAACGCGACACCGCACATTGATGTAAACCCAGAAACGTATGAAGTGAAAATCGATGATGAATTAGCGACTTGTGAGCCAGTAGATGTATTGCCGATGGCGCAAAGATATTTCTTATTCTAACTATTTTGTGGTGATTTTTACGTTAATTAATTGTTAGAATATTGCAGGAATTACAGGGTGATTTGAAAACCATTAATAAATGAGGAGTGCAAACAACATGTTAATCGAAAAAATTATTGGAAATATTGGTCAAGAAGAAGAAGTAGACAGTAAGTTAACAGAATGGATTGAACTTGACTGGGAAGCGTTAAGTAAACGCATTCTTCGTACAGAAACAGATAAAGGGACAGATATCGCTTTACGTTTAAGCGGTGAAGAACCGTTAAAATATGGTGATTTATTATTCGAAGACGGGGAGCGACGTATTGCAATCCGTACAAAATTAGAGCCAGTCATTGTAATTTGCCCAAAAAACATGATGGAAATGGGAAAAGCTGCGTTTGAGTTAGGCAATCGCCATACACCATGTTTGATTGAAAATGGTGAAATTATTGTACGTGCCGATCATACGATTAATCCGTTATTAGACGAAGTAGGAGTCCAATATGAAACGACAGAGCGACGCTTTAAACAACCGTTCAAATTCCGCGGACACTCTCACTGATTTCTCTTTGCTGCGTTTATTACAAATTCATGACTCAGCCTTTCCAATTGGCTCCTATACGCACTCATACGGCATGGAAACGTATATTCAGGAAGATTTGATTCAAACGAAAGCGCAGTTAATTGAATTTTGTAAAACTTATTTATTTCATAATTTAGTAAGTGGAGATGCATTGATTATTCAAGATGCGTTCCATGCAGCAAAAGCAAGAAATGAAGCGCGTCTTGCTGAGCTAGATGAGCTTTGTGGGGCTATTAAGCTAGCAAAGGAATCAAGAGATGCTAGCGTGAACGTTGGCAAACAATTTGTTCGAACTGTAGCCCCTCTCATTGACAGTTCGTTAGTAGAGCAGTGGAAGCACAAGATAGACAAAGAAGATGTCAAGGGCCATTATGCAGTCCTTTACGGTATATATAGTGAGGCGCTTGGGGTCAATGTGTATCATGCAGTTATGACATTTATGTACGCGTCATTAAGTGGGTTAGTACAAAATGCCGTACGGGCAGTGCCGTTCGGACAAAATACTGGGGTACAGGCTTTAAATGAACTGCTTGTTCATGTAGAGGAAGCCGCACAAAAAGTGATGCGTTTGACGATAGATGATTTATCAAATAATGCATTAGGAATTGAACTTGCCTCTATGAAGCATGAATTTTTATTTTCAAGATTATTTATTTCTTAAGTAGGGAGTTGGAACTTTTTATGAAACCAATACGAATCGGCATCGGTGGACCAGTTGGGTCAGGAAAAACATCGTTAGTTGACCAATTAACGCGCGTTATGCATGAGCGATATAATGTGGCTGTTATTACCAATGATATTTATACTCGAGAAGATGCGCAATATTTAATAACAAATGGGGTGCTTAATGAGGATCGCATCGTAGGTGTTGAAACAGGTGGATGTCCACATACAGCAATCCGAGAAGATGCATCCATGAACTTTTCGGCAATCGATGAACTAAACAAACGCTTCCCAGATTTAGACATTATTTTCTTAGAAAGTGGTGGCGATAATTTATCGGCAACATTTAGTCCAGAGCTTGTGGATGGTTATATTTACGTAATTGATGTGGCAGAAGGTCAAGATATCCCACGTAAAGGTGGTCCAGCCTTAACACGGTCGGATCTATTGCTTATCAATAAAACATCACTTGCGCCTCATGTTGGCGTGGATTTAGACCTTATGGATGAAGATGTGAAAAAAATGAGAGCCGGACGTCCTTACATTTTTGCGGATGTTCGCTCACAAACAAATGTAGATAAAGTGGTAGCGTGGATACAGCACCAGATGTTATTAGAGGGTGCTGAAGCAGTTGACGCACATGTCTAAGCAAGGAAAAGTAAATCATTTTGGAAAATTAGAAATGGCCTTTGAGCCAAGAAGAGGGTACACACGACTTGTTCATGTGTACCAACAACCTCCATTGAAGGCAAGTCGTGAATTATATGAAGGTCAAAAGCCAACAGCAACTGTTTTTATCATGGAATCTTCAGGTGGCATGGTCGCAGGAGACAGGAATGAAATTGATATAAAACTTGCTCCTGACAGTCAAGTTAGATTAAAGCAACAATCCGCTTTAAAAATTTATCCTTCCCATACAGGTGAATTTTGTACACAATCCATTACCGTTAAATTGGGAGAGAATGCTCGATTAGAATGGATGCCGGAAGTGACAATTCCATTCGAACGAGCCAAATTTCAGGTTGATACGACCATTCGAATGATGGCAAGCTCTACGTTGATCTGGGGAGAAATAATTGCCCCTGGACGAGAAATGCGCGGAGAAATTTTTGATTTTCAGTCGTTTCGCTCGCAATACAAAATATATGTAGAAGATGCTTTAATCGCCTTTGATACATTGCATTTTAAACCAGAGGAAATGGATTTTTCATCTATGGGGATTCTTGAAAATTCGTTGTATATTGGTTCGTTATGGGTGGTTTCGCCAAATGTTGAGCAACTTAATGTAAGAGAATTACAGGAAACGATGCATGCCGAGAGTGATACGCAAGCGAGTGTAACGAAGCTTAACGATTTTGCTATTCATTGTAGATGGCTTTCGAAAGAGCAACGGACACTACATAAAGAAATAAACCGCATGTTTGTACATGTTTCAAATTTAATATAAGAAAGTATGTTGAATTTTAAAGGAGATAGAGAGAATTGAAAAAGTTTTCATTATTTATAATGTTAACAGCTCTTGTTTTTAGCTTGGTTGGGTGTGGAAATGAGTCTAATCAAGGGAAAGAAAAACAAAAGTCTGCTGAGACATCATCAAAAGCTAATGAACTTATTTATGCCTCGGAGTCAGAGTTCAATGGTTTGAACCCAATTTTAGAAGAAACGAATTTAGATGCTTTTTTATTTCGTGGATTAATGCGTTTTGATAAAAATAATTTACCAGTCAATGATATTGCTGAGAATGTACAAGTTTCCGATGATCAGTTGACATATACAGTGAAAATAAAAAATGATGTGACGTTCCATGATGGCCAAATTTTAACGGTGGACGATGTCATTTTTACCATAGAAAGTATTCTAGACGATCATAATGCATCGTTTTTAAAGTCTGATTTTATTCACGTGACGGCTATGGAAAAAGTGAATGAAACAACGATGAAGCTGAAGTTAGATAAGCCATTCACGCCGATGCTGGATAAACTAACGGTACCTATATTGCCGAAGCACGCATTTAAAGGACAAGATATGCGCACAGCTTCATTTAACGCAGAACCTATAGGGGCTGGCCCATTTATGTTTGACAAATGGGATCGAGGCACCAGTTTAACATTGAAAGCCTATCCTTCGTTTTTTGGTACAAAAGCTTCTTTAGATAAAGTAATATTTAAATTTATACCAGATAGTAATGTTCGAGCGTTACAACTTAAATCGGGTGAAGTTGATATTGCATTACTAGATCCTACGCAAATTGCAGAGCTTTCGCAAGCAGAGCATTTAAAAATGTATGAGGTAGATTCAGCAGATTACCGTGGTATTTTATTTAACATGCAATCAGACCTTTGGCAAGATGTAAATATCCGAAAGGCCATTAGCTATGCGACAGATCGCGCAGGAATTGTGAAAGGCATTTTACAAGGATTTGGTATAGAGGCATATTCGCCACTACAAAAGCATACATTCGCCAATGAAAATATTGAGCATTATGCTTACAATGTAGACAAAGCACAAGATTTACTTGAGCAATCAGGTTGGAAATTAAAAAATGATGGTTTTCGTTATAAAGATGGTCAAAAGCTTGGCTTCACCATTACAGTGCCTGCAACAGATACTGTACGTGTCAATATGGCTAACTATGTTGCTGAGGGCTATAAAGTAGTTGGCGCAGATGTCGAAGTAGCTGCATTAGATTGGAGTAATATTGTGATTGAAGAGACAGAAACGTTTATGGTCGGTTGGGGCAGTCCATATGATGCAGACCATCATACGTATAGCTTATTCCATACAGACCAATCAAGTTTAACAAGTGCCGGCTACAATTACGGAAGCTATTCTAACGCAAACGTGGATGCGTTATTAGAGAAAGGGCGTGTAACAGTTGACCCTTCTGAACGACAAGCAATTTATATGGCATTACAAGAGGAATTAGCAGAAGATCCACCGTTTACTTATTTTGCATATGTTGATGCAGTTTACGGTATCGATAAAAATATTAGCGGTGTGAAAGAACGCATATTGGGCCATCATGGCGCAGGCTTCTTGTGGAATGTCGAGGAGTGGAAATGGCATGATCGCTAAGTGGATTGGGAAGCGCATGATAATGGGGACAATTGTCCTCATTATCGTGAGCTTCCTGTCTTTTTTCATCATGCATGCCGCACCAGGAAATCCAGCAGCGGCCTACTATGGTGGAAATTCACAAACTTTAACAACAGCTGAGAAGGAAAGGATTGAACAAGCTTTCGGCTTAGATAAATCAGTTATGTCACAGTACGGTGCTTGGCTTAGTGAGGCTGTCACAGGGAATCTAGGTTATTCCGCAAAAGAAGGAAGAGCGGTTTCTACCATTTTGCTAGAGAAGCTGCCAAATACGTTACAACTTGTTGGTATCACCTTATTGATATTAGCAATATCATCTACTTGGCTAGGTTTACTGGCTGGGATGAAAGAAGGTTCACTCCTAGATCGAGGATTGTCGATCTTCAGTATTGCTAGCTCCGCTGTACCTTCGTTTTGGTTAGGCATATTAGTAATGATGGTCTTTTCAGTACAGTTAGGCTGGTTCCCTTCATCTGGAATGAACGATGTGCGAGGGGAAGGGGGATTTGCTGATAGAATGCACCATATTATCCTACCTGTTTCAGTCCTTGTACTTTCTCATGTGGGTATATTTGCACGATTTTTACAGGACTGCGTAAAGAGTGAAAGTAAAAGCTATTATGTTCAGGTTGCTCGCGCTAATGGCGTAGCAGAACGAGAAATTAGAAAAAATATTTTGCGTAATGCATTTATTCCGTATGTAAATTATGTAGGGGTTACGATTCCATCATTTTTTGGAGGTTCAATTGTTGTAGAATCCCTATTTGGATGGTCAGGGTTAGGACAGCTACTCGTCAAATCAGTTATGGTGAAAGATTTTCCATTATTAATGGGTGGGGTACTGATTATCGGTGTGGTCGTTGTTGTTAGTCTTTTTATCATTGATTTCTTAATGATTGTTATCAATCCAAAGCTAAGAAGGGGTGTGCTGCGCTGATGAAATCGCGAAAAATGCTCTTTTTCTGGCTAATCTTACTTGCTATCATTTTTGCTTTGACTGCTTTGTCATCATTGCTAGCCCCTTATGAGCCAAATTCAATGGATATGAATAATATTTATGCTTCTCCTAGTGGTGGTCATTTACTTGGTACAGATCAATTAGGTCGTGATGTGCTATCACGCTTACTTGTAGGGGGGCAGGTGACTTTTCTGATAGCTGTAGTATCTGTTGTGATTTCCACAATCATTGGGCTTATTTATGGCGGGATTAGTGGCTATTTTGGGGGAATGGTAGACATAGTCATGATGCGGATGCTAGAAGCATTTTTAACCATCCCATCACTAGTCATCGTGCTTGCTTTTCAAGCCATAATGCGAGGAAGTGTATGGAGTATGGCTGTCATTATAGGCGTGACAGGTTGGTTTGTCACGGCGCGTATTGTACGCTCTGAATTTATGCGACTAAAGGAATCAGAATTTGTCCAAATGGCCGTGATGTTCCGTACACCTACATGGAAAATATTGTTTGGGCATTTGTTGCGCAATAGTTTCCCTGCTATTTTTGTCGTAACACTATTTAACTTCGCTGGTGCTATTTTCATGGAAGTATCGCTTAGTTTTTTAGGAATCGGTGTACCACCAGCAACGCCGTCTTGGGGCACAATGCTGTATTCAGCTCAAACAGATTTACTTGTTGGTGCATGGTGGATTGGATTATTTCCGGGACTTTTAATTTTCTTCACAATTTTATGTCTTCAATTTATCGGGGAGGCATTAAAGAAGCAAGGAGGTGAGCGTTCTCATGCTTAGCATTGATGGATTATCTGTTTCATTGAACGGAAGACAACTTATCAATAATGTAACGTTTACAGTACCTAAAGGCCGTATTACGTCAATTATTGGGGAGAGTGGTAGTGGGAAAAGTATGACTGTATCTGCCATCCTTGGCTTATTACCTGTGCATGCACAGGCGTCGGGAGCTATTTCTTTAAATGACAAAAATTTAGTCGAAATGTCCCCAAAAGACAAAGTGGAGCTACGCAAAATGCATTTTTTTACGATCTTTCAGGATGCAGCGAATAGCTTTTCACCCTCCACGAAAATGAAACACCAATTGTTTATCTTTACAGGGCACAAAAAAGGCCATACGAAAATGGTGTTTTTTCAAAAAATGCGTCTGATTTTACAGGATTTGGATTTAACAGAAGACATAATGGAACGCTATCCCTTTGAGCTTTCAGGAGGCATGCTGCAACGGTGTATGATCGCTTGTGCCTTATATACGGAGCCCACATTATTAATCGCAGATGAACCAACATCTGCACTCGATATGCTCATTCAAAAGGATTTTATTGAATTACTGAAAAAACTTAATGACGAAAAAGGAACTACCATATTACTCATTACGCATGATTTGGACATCGCTGTTTCAGCTGCGCATTCAGTAGTTGTCATGAAGAAAGGTGAGGTCGTGGAAACAGGTCTGGTAACCGATATATTTGAAACGCCGAAAAATTCATATACAAAGCTACTTTTAGAGAATCATTTTTAGGGGGAAATGTCATTGTTGCTGCAAGTAGAAAATGTTAGTAAAACCTTTCATAGAGGGCAGCAAATACTACAGCATGTGAACGTTTTCGTAGGACATGGCGAAATCGTTGGACTGGTAGGCGAAAGTGGAAGCGGTAAAAGCACACTTGCCAAAATCATTATGCAGTTGGAAAAGGCCGATCAAGGTCATATTCATTTGAATGACGTGCGCATTACGAAGAAAAATTGTCAGTCATTTTATGAACAATGTCAGTTGATATTCCAGAATGCAACTGCCGCCTTAAACCCATTGTGGACTGTGAGGGAATCATTATTGGAGCCATTACAGCATAAAAAATCAGTAACCAACGACTATTTGCATGCCATGCTCGACAAGGTGAAGCTACCAATCGCTGTGTTAAATTGTTTGCCAAATGAGCTAAGTGGTGGAGAAAGACAAAGAGTTAATTTGTTAAGGTCCATTTTAGTAGAGCCCAAATTGTTAGTGTGCGACGAAATTGTTTCCAGCTTAGACCGATTAATTCAACGGGAAATTATTGATTTATTAATGACACTAAATAAAGAACGGAACATGGCGATATTATTTATTTCCCATAATTTAAAGGCTGTTTCCTATTTATGCGAACGATTATACGTCATGAAGGATGGCGTAATGGTCGATGAAAGTAAAAAAGAACAAGGTGTTTTTCGATTAACCAACAACTACGCCCAAAAGCTGTTTCAAGCGATAGAATGATGAACTTTTGCAGGGGGCGAGCTACTATTTCAAAAGTTGCTGCATGTTTATATACAATTTACCGAAATTATTTCATACTGAATTAAACAATCAACGGTTAAGTTCCTATAGCTTGACCGTTTTTTGAATTCCTTTAGCAATAATCTTCTAAAAGATAATTTATGAAGTAACTTTAGTTTAGTTCTCTAAGGTTTATTTTTAGGTACATGCCACTAAACATGTTTTCTACAAGTATTCACGTTATAATTGAATGGGGTGATACCGAATGAAAAGTGTAAACTTACAACTTGACCACAATAACTCGATTGAGATAACGCAGATAGATAATACTTTATTCGAAGTTCGCCTCGGTATTAACGGAAGTATTAGCATGTACTATATGACGCGCGCTCAACTTGAAAATCTTGAACTAGGCGCTGATGTTCATATTGAGACGATTCGTGCTGGATTACTTAACGATTAATGGTAGTTCAAGACGTTCTACTATAACGGTTAGGCTATTGCAGCTTAACTGTTTTTTTATTTTCCCAAAGGCCCCGTACCTGATTAGTTCAAGAACGTTTTCATTTTATTACTGGTGTAGGCATACCATTGTGCCAATCCATGATGAATGGGGCTTGGTGAGGATTGAGATTTAATGGTATTTCATTTCTCGATACAAAGTGCAATTCGCTACTTTCATCATTGATTTGTAAAGTGCCTTGATAATCGTTTGAGTAAAATATTATCTGAACACTAAATACTTTATCTCCATTTGAGTACTCTGCAAAACCATTTTTACCTGAATACAATCCAAACAAACTTACATTGTTCAGAATAAGATTAGTTTCCTCAAAGACCTCCCTTTTGACTGTCTCTTCATAGGTTTCTCCGATTTCCAAGATGCCTCCTGGGATGCCCCAAATATTATTGTCAGTCCTTTTTTGTAAAAGAATACGTCCAATATCATCTTCAATTATTGCTCCGCATCCAATCGTCAATAGAGTTTCATGTCCAATCATTTGTCTCATTGTTTTAATGTAGTCATTCATCAATGATTACCTCATTCCTTGTTTTAGCCCAAATGTCTCTGTATTTAACTTTATTTTCCAGAAGAGAATTTTTTATAAAGATGGACGGTGTCTTTTTTTCCTTCAAGTCCTTGTCCTACTTTACGGTCAAAAAATTTTTAACTATGTAGGCTGATGTTTGCCATTTACAACTTTTCTTAAAGAGTCTCAAGTTGAATGCAAGGGTGCGTTGATAACTATATTATATCTTATATAGAACTTTATAAAAAAAACTTCCACATTAGCATGTAGTCTATCAAAATAAAAAAAGGTAATTTTAGAGAACTAACAAGTGACTCTATACTCTCCATCATAAAGTATATGGAATATTTTGTTATAATTGACAATGTAAAAACACTTCTTTACAATTAATACTAGTAATCTATAAGGAATGTGACGTAGTTCACGTTCTTTCACAACTGAATAGCGTGTAGTAATAGGTGTAAATTGAATCAATTTACTAAAAGGGAAGTCGGTGGAAGTCCGACACTGTCCCGCAACTGTAAATGTGAGCGTCTTTTTTGAATACCACTGTCTAAAGACGGGAAGGGGAAAGATGCGTTGACCGTAAGTCAGGAGACCTGCCTATTACGAGTACACACCAAAACCCTACGAGGAATAGGAGGTGGCATGTTGACAAAACAGAATATTCTGTTTGTCACTGTACGTCAAACGCCCATAGTAAAAGAAGTTATTCGGTACCGAACCGTTTCTTTCCTATGTTGGCGATGTTTGATGTTACGTGATGAATGATATGTATAAGGTGTTATAGCCATTACATAACGGATTTCCTCTTATTGAAGAAGAAATCCGTTTTTTTTTTTTTAGTGGCCGTACACCTGTCGTTTTGAAAATATGTACGAAAAGAGGAATGCACGTATGACGAATATTCATGTATGTACAGCACAGGAAAAGCATCAATCAGCTATGAAAATTTGTAAGCATCCACGCACTGAAGTTGGTAAGCAGACGAAGACAAGAATCGTCATCGAATCACTTGTCGATCAGTTTTTAGCAACAGGACTTATTCGCAACGAACGATTATTTAATCGCATTTTATATAACAAAGCAATCATCTGGATTCAAAATGAAGGGTATGATGGACATCTATTGGCCAAAGCAAATGTAGCTGATGAGTTAAAAACAAGAAAGAATGGCTTTATGATGTATATGCCGACCAATCCGATTGTTTATGAAGTGAACGGAGAAGCGTATCATTTAATTACACGTATCGATTCGGTTCGTGCAAAACCAAATTTAGAAAGACTTCATTTGGACCCAAAGCCGATTTTAAGCGCTGCACGTGTAAATGATTTATTGTGCTCGATGGTCATGCGTTTTTATGAGACGTATGTAGCAGATTTAGCATTAGTAATTGCGACAAAAAGAGAGTCAAATAAATTATCGAATCTAAAAAAATACGTAGAGCACGAATATGCGCAATTTATGCAAGCTGTAAAAACACTAAATGATTACCATTTAAATTGGCATCCTCGTGGCAATGGTCATGAACTATTGCTCCAAGTTATCGATAACTTACAATTATTAAAAAGTAAGCCGGGCACTGTGTTAGTTGATTTTTCAAACAATCATGGCTATGTCATTGTGGAACCTGCTTATTTACTCATTGAAGAGACAAATAGTACCGCGCAAGCTTTATAAAAGTAACTCCTCCACCTTGGTGGTGCATTTAGGCTGTCAACAAACTCAAAAAATTGGTTTGTTGACAGCTTTTTTCTTTTAGAGGGACCTATAACCTGTTGAGATCCGCTACGGCGGACGCTTTTCGCGGGCATGGCTTCAGTCTACTCTTCGCTACGCTCCTGCGGGGCCTTTTCGCTCATGCGATTCCCGCGGAAATCAACGGTTTTTTACTATTTATTCAAAAGACTGAAGGCAAAATCAAAGAGATTTAAGTTTGCCTTTAGTCTGAATCCTCCACTTTTGTGGAGAATTTTTTTTATCATTCTCTTAAATGAAACTAGGGAAGGATGCATTAAGTCCAGTTATCAATCATTTTTAGGTGCGCTGAACATACTAAGGATGAGTGACATGCCAGCGATTATACCGAACACATCCGAAGAATAAATGTTTAGTAGCCAATCCAAAATGATTGGTTTTTTTATAGTTATTGGCAACGATTCAAATGTAGCGAAAACTGGGTAAGCGAACGTAAGTAACAAACAAGGAATAGCGACACACCATAATAATGATAGATTTATGTTGAGTGACCCATTTTTTTACAATGATAAGCGAAATATAGAAACCTAGTAGAACAGCAATGAATGGATTTGACCAGATGACAGGCATAAAGTTGAAAGTTTCACTTACATTTTGTTGAATGATTTTTTCAATCTTTGACAATAACATTACTAATAAGAGTAAGCCAATTAGCCAAAGAATTTTCCTGCAATAAACTAGCCAAATAGATTTTTTCAAAAATATACCCCCTTCGTTGCTTAATAATTGATAAGATTTATGTATCCCGCATTAACGGTCAGTAAGACACCGCTTCAAGTTGAAGATGACAACGATTCCGCTAGGGGAGATTAACACTGACCGTAAAAGCCCGATTGGTTCAACTAACAATCAGTGGGAACAAAAGCCTCCTCTGATTGAAGTTTCACTGTATCCCGCATTAACGGTCAGTAAGACACCGCTTCAAGTTGAAGATGACAACGAGTCCGCTAGGGGAGATTAACTGACTGTAAAAGCCCGATTGGTTCAACTAACAATCAGTAGGGACAAAAAGCCTCCTCTGATTGAAGTTTCATTTTATTTTATGCAATGCATGGCAGCTTGTGCTTCATGCCATGGAATCGAGTAGCCTTTTCCTTTGGCACAAAATATACTAGATGAAGTATACGCAGGGTCGGCATTTTTATCGTAGGCTATTTGGGCAATGATTTCCTCTGTATTATGACAAACATCATAGCCATCAAATTGTAGCGACAGTGAGCCTTTGCCATTTGTGTAAGCTGCAAAGACTGTACTGTAGCTCATAAAGGTAGCGACAGGTGCACGCCCTGTTAAAATTACCTGTTCTTCTGTCATAATCGGCGCATCAAAAGTGCCGGCTGCTTGTTGAATATCGGTCATCATGCGGCCAATAAAATCGTTAGGCGCCTTTAGCTTGAAGCGGTAATAGGGTTCAAGCAATAGATTTTCAGCTTGTTCTAGGCCTTGACGCAGTGCGCGGAATGTCGCTTCTCGAAAATCGCCGCCATCCGTATGCTTGATATGTGCACTGCCAGTTAGAAGGGTGAACCGGATATCTGTGACAGGGAAACCTGTTAATAGTCCATGGTGTTCACGCTCGAATAGGTGCTTTTCAATAAGCCGTTGATGCCCGACAGATAAATCATCAGCGTGACAAGAGTTGACAAACGTATTGCCAGCACCACGTGTAGTGGGTTCCATGCGTAAATGCACCTCAGCATAATGCTTTAATGGTTCAAAATGGCCATAGCCTGTCACCACTGTTGCAATTGTTTCCATATATAAAATTTGGGGTTCACCAAATGTAACTGTCAGTGCAAAGCGATCTTTTAGCACGTCACTTAGTACTTCAAGCTGAATGACGCCCATAATGTGTACGTGAATTTCCTGAAATTTCTCGTGCCACACAACACGTAATGAGGGCTCCTCGGCTTCAAGCAAACGGAAGATTTTCAATATTTCCTTTATATGTTGTTGTCCTACATATTGCACTTTCGCTTGTAATGTTGGTACTAGTTCAAATGGCTGAGGACACATCGCACTGCCCAAGATGTCACCAATGTTTGCTTGACTGAGCCCCTTCACTGCAAATACTTCTCCAGCACTTACTTCTTGCACTGTTTCAAAGCGATTCCCATTATATAACCGTATTTCGGTCACTTTTTCAGAAATCTCACCAAAAGTAAAATCATCACGAACATGCAGCGTGCCTTGTAATGCTTTAATAAATGTTAAGCGCTGTTGCCCGTCATGGCGAATTTTAAATACCTCACCTTGAAACGGTTCGTCTTTTTTATATTTAGTCTCAGTGAGAAGGGAAAGTTGCATCAAAAATTCCTTGATGCCAATATCTTTTAAGGCAGACCCGAAAAAGCAAGGGAAGGCTAGCTCTTCCTTGATCATTGTTTGCAAACGGGTTAGACAAGTATGGTTCTCTAGCGTTTCAGCGAGAAAAGCATCGAGTAACTGTTCATCTCGCTCAGCAAGCCACTCCTTCATTTGACTCGATATAGAGTCAGTGCGGAGCGGTTCATTTATTAACAAAACATCAGCAGAAAATTCCTTTTGAAGCTGTTTCTTTACTGCTTCGACATCGGCCCCTTCACGATCGATTTTGTTGATAAAGAACAACGTTGGTACATGATACTGGCGTAGTAGCTGCCACACTGTTTCGGTATGGCCCTGTACGCCTTCGACTGCACTAACGACAAGAACGGCATAGTCCATGACACGTATCGCACGTTCCATTTCAGGAGAGAAATCCACATGCCCGGGCGTATCAATAAGCGTATATGTTTCATTGCCAACTTGCATGCGTGCTTGCTCAGCAAATATAGTAATGCCACGTGCACGTTCAATCTCATGATTATCTAAAAAAGTATCCTGGTGATCGACACGTCCGCGAGCTTGAATACTATTCGTATGATAAAGTAACTGCTCAGAGAATGTCGTTTTCCCTGCATCCACGTGAGCGAGTACGCCAATTGTTTTATACATAAAAATCCTCATTTCCATCGTACATTTCTCTTTATTGTAACAGAATTCACATAAAAAGATTTCGTGTGAAATAGTTAGTGTTTATGTTTAAATAGTGCTAGGTTATTAATCATTTTTATTATTGGATATTTTTGTGTGATTGCTATCAAATTTCACTTCTGCTAGTCTTTCAAGTAGAAATAAAATACATATTGGTGCAAATGGCTTTAGGTCATTTGCTTAAAAGGGAAATCGGTGCAAATCCGATGCTGTCCCGCAACTGTAAATGGGGAGTCTAGACTACATCCACTGTAGGAAACTATGGAAAGGAGTAGATGATGAGCCTAAGCCAGGATACCTGCCAATACATACATAATTTACTTCAGGCCACGAGGATGGCTGTAGTGACTGGTTGGAGAACCTGGATTAATTCACTATGATACCCTCTTGGAAACAAGGGGATTTTTTATGCCCTTTTTTAACGAATTGACGTCATAAGTCGTTATATTTGGGCTGAATGTTACTAGATTCAGTCAATAGAATATAGGTAGCAAAGAAATCTTTGATTTCTTACTATACAGATTACATAACAAAGGGGAAAACAGACATGAACAAGTGGAAAGGCATATGGCTTATTCTTGTTATTGCGATGTTAAGCATTTTAGGTGCTTGCAACAGTAAGGATGAACAAGAATTAGCTGCGCAAAGTGAAAAGGTAGAACCAGCACAAGCTGAAACTACGGAAATAACGATGGAAAATAATGATACGAGGCAAGTTTATACAGAAGCGCCAAAAAAGGCGATTAGCTTAAATCAGCATGTCACAGAGATCATGCTGGCTCTAGGCCTAGAAGATTCAATGGTAGGTACAGCTTATTTAGATGACAAAATTTATGAGCCGTTACAAGCTGCATATGATAAAGTAACAGTTTTAGCTGAACAGTATCCATCGAAAGAACAAATAATTGATACAGAAGCTGATTTTTTATATGCAGGATGGAAAAGTGGTTTTAGTGAGAAGGGCGTTGGAACACCAGAAGAATTAGAGGCACTTGGTATCCACACATATTTACATACATCTTCTAGTATTACGAATCCAACGCTGGACGATATTTTCACCGATATTCGTAATATCGCATCCATTTTTCGAGTAGTGGATCGTGGGGAAGCTTTAATTGAGCAGATGACGAAAGAGGTAGAGTCTGTACGAGAAAAGCTACCACAAGATAAGGAAGCGCTACGAGTTCTTGTTTATGATAGTGGGGAAAAGGAAGTCTTTACAGCTGCACAAAACTTTATGAATGAGCTTGTTACAGTTGCCGGTGGTCACAATATCTTTGGCGATGTGGAATCAGGTTGGACAACTGTATCAAAAGAAGATGCAGTAGAACGTAATCCTGAAGTTATTGTTGTCATTGATTACGGTGCTACAACAGCCGAGGAAAAAATCAACTTTCTAAAAAATGATCCAGCGTTAAAAGAAACTGCAGCCGTAACTAATGAGCGCTTTGTTATTTTACCGCTATCAGCAGCATCAGAAGGGGTACGTGCAGCAGAGGCGATTCAAATTTTAGCGCAAGGATTCTATCCGGAGAATTTTTAACTCTTAAGCACAAAAGAAAATGAAATCCAAAAAGTAAATTTGTAATTAAAATGGGCTAGCAATTTGCTAGCTCTTTTTCATAGGGAGAGAGATTGGTGAACGCATTTCGTAATAATATTCCTGAAAAAACATTTGCAACACTCAATGCCAATGGAGAATTTGCACGTCTAGCCGTGAGTCCTGGTATGATTAATAAACACTATACGCCAGCCCAATTTCAAAAAATTGCGGAAGTTGTTGGTGAGGGTGGGGCCATTAAATATTCTGCATCGTACAGTATCCTTTTATCTGTACCTACGAATGGTGTGGAGCAAGCGATTAAGACATTACAACAAGCTGGCTTGTATATAGCAAAACAAGGTTCAATTGTTGCGATGAAGGCCTGTGATTTTTGCGATGGCGATAAAATGGAGGCCGCTGCGATTACAGAACAATTATACATTGCATTGGAAGGTTTAGAAGTTCCGAAAAGGTTACGATTAAATGTCAACGGTTGTGCATCCGCCTGCTATAATGCGATATATGATGATATTGGACTTGTTTATCAGAAGGACAGCTTTGACATCTATTTAGGTGCAGTTCCAATGGGTGTTCATGCACAAGCGGGTACATTATTTGCCAAACGTGTGTCGATTCAACATATAGAAGTCTTGCTTCATCAAATTATCACCCTATATAAAGACTATGCGCGTCCAGAAGAGCCGTTTTATAAATTTTACCGTAGAACAAATACCGCTGCATTTTGGCAACATCTAAAAAACGAGTGACTCGAAAAGAGCCACCCGTTTTTTTAGTTTAGTTTTTGAATAAAAACAACCTTTAAATAATTGAACTCAGGAAATTCACGAGGTACGCGGAAGTCCTTTGGTAGGCCGAATTCTTCAACAATTTTATAGCGAGTATTTGTTTCCTTGAATGCTTGGTCAATAAAACCTCTAAACTTTTTTATGCCAAAGCTTGCGTTATTCGTTGACGCCACTATAATGCCATTTTTCTCTGTAATGTCGATTGCATCCATTAATAATTTAGGATAGTCCTTGGCAGTTGAAAACGTTATTTGCTTTGTACGTGCAAAGCTAGGTGGATCTAAAACAACAAGGTCAAATTTTAAATGATGTCGCTGTGCATATTTGAAATATTGAAATACATCCATTACTTTAATGTCTTGTGCTTCGTAGTCAATGTTATTGACACTAAATTGCTCTATTGTTTTCGCTAAACTACGCTTGGCTACGTCTACACTTGTCGTTTTCATTGCTCTACCAAGAGCTGCTGCAACTGAGAACGCTCCTGTATAAGAGAATGTATTCAACATATTTTTATGTTGAGAATAGCGCTCGTGAATAGCAAGTCGCACTTCACGTTGATCAAGGAAAATACCTGTCATCGCACCATCGTTCAAATTAACAGCGTAGTTCATGCCATTTTCCTTCACAATGATTGGAAATTCGCCGGGTGTACCCATCACGAAATCGTCTTGTTCGATATATTGCCCTTTGCTATCAAAACGCTTCTTCTCATAAATGGCTTTATAGTTTACTGTCTCTGCAAGTGCCTCGTAGACCGCTTCTTTAAATGAATAGATGCCTGCACTATACCAACTCACCATATAATAGCCTTCAAAGAAGTCAATCGTTAGTCCACCAATACCATCACCTTCCCCATTGAAGACCCGGAAGGCTGTAGTATGACCATTGTTAAAGAAAGCTTCACGATTTTGAATGGCTTTTTTTATTTTTTTAGCAAAAAATGCTTTATCGATTTCTTCATCTGCATCGGGCGTTAACATCCAGCCGATACCTTTATTTTGTACACCATAATAACCTGTACCAATAAAGCGGTTATGGATATCCAGTAGTCGCAGTAGGGCGCCTTCCTCTTGTGGCAGTTTCCGTACGTCGACCGCATCTTTTGAAATTAGCGGATAGCCCTTTTTTAATGATGCGGCAAATTGATTGTTAATTTGTAATGCAATAGTTTGTGTCATGTTGTCATCCTTTAAAAACATTTTGCTCTATTATCTCATTGTTTGGTAGGGTTAACAAACTTATTTCACAAATGCGGCGATTTTTTCAACAGTATCAAGGGTAGCTTCTTCGAAAAACTCCATTTTGCTAAAATAGCTATGGATGAGTCCAGACATGTGTACATGTTCGACAATCACACCTGCATCGGCCAGTTTTTGTGCGTAGGCAAGGCCTTCATCATAGAGTACATCTGCTTCCGCTGCTATAATGATTGTCTTTGGTAAGACACTAACATGTTCAAGAAGCAATGGTGAAACAAGTGGATTTGTATAGTTATCTACATCTGTATAATGACTAGCAAACCATTCCATACCTTGTTTGTCTAAACCAAAGTGTTCACCATAAGTTGTGTAGGAAGGGGTAGTGAAATCGACATTTGTGACAGGATAAATAAGTGCCTGTGCAGCAATTTTAGGCCCGTTTAAAATGGCAGCTAAATAGGCCACGACCGTCGCTAAGTTGCCACCCGCACTATCTCCAGCAACTGAGAGACGCGATGCCTCTCCACCAAAACTTGCTATGTTTTCATATACCCAAAGTAAGCCATCATAAGCATCGAGAAGCGGTGTTGGGAAGTGGTATTCAGGAGCTAATCGGTAATCTACTGACACGACGATTGCCTGCGCTTTTTCAGCAAGTAACTGACAACCTGCATCAGCCGACTCTAAATCACCAAATACCCAGCCACCACCGTGGTAATACACGATAACAGGTAATGTTTCGTTATGAACAGGTGTATAAATACGTGCATTAATTTTTGCTCCATCACGCACAAGTATTTTTTTATTGACAATCGATGCAAGTTGCGGAACGCGAGTAGATTGCCATTTAGGAACGGCTCGCATTGCTCTTGCTTCTTGAGGGGTTGCTTCATAATAATGTGCATTCGAATTAGTTGCATGTATATAACGTACAGCTTCATTCGTTAACCAGGTCATGTTCATCAGTCCTTTATATTTACGTTTATAATCTTATTATAAACTATTCATATAATTTTACTAGGATTTAATATTGAAAAACAAAATAATTTTATTAATGAGCAGAAATATTCCGATTGTAAAGCAAAAATATGTTTATAATATAATGAACTAGTTAACTAGGAGGGACAAAATGATTTCTTTAATTGTAGCACATGATGAAAAGTACGTAATTGGTTATGAAAACGGCATGCCGTGGCATCTCCCCGGAGATTTACAATACTTTAAAGAAAAAACGATGGGCAAGCCAATGATTATGGGACGTAAAACATTTGAATCCATTGGTAGAGCGCTTCCGGGACGCCGCAATATTGTCATTACTCGTGATGAAAGCTACCATGCTGATGGTATTGAAACAGTAACGAGTTTAGAGGCGGCTCTTGCCCTTGCAGGAGATGTCCCAGAAATTATGATAATTGGTGGTGAACAAATATTCCGTATATCAATGCCAATTACAGATCGAATATACATTACAAAAATTAATCATGCGTTTAATGGGGATACATTCTTCCCAAAATATGAAGAGGACTTTATTGAAGTTTCGGCACAAGAACCTGAGACTGCACCAGAGGGCTATACTTTTCAATATCAAATTTTTGAACGAAAATCTCAAAATCGTTAAATCACTCGTTTACAGCCAGTCGGTTATAATGAAGGTGCACGGTGTCTGCTAACACCGTGCTTTTACTATAGGTAAAAATAGATACAGGCATACATGGAACCACATCCTGCTAGAACAAAGAGGTGCCAGATTGTATGGTTGTAGGGAAGAGAGCGCCATGCATAAAAAATCGCACCAATTGTATAAAAAAGACCACCAGCTAATAGCAGTGAAAAACCAGGATTCCCTAAGTAAATATAAACGGGTTTAATGGCAAAAATAATGAGCCAGCCCATACCAATGTAAAAGAGTAGAGAAAGAATTTCAAAGCGATTGATAAAAAAGCATTTAAAGAGTACGCCAACAATGGCAAGTGTCCAAATTATGCAAAGTAACGTAACGCCCATTGCTCCGCCAACCGCAAGTAATAGAAAGGGTGTATAGGTCCCTGCAATTAAAATATAAATAGAGGAATGGTCGAGGATGGCAAAAAAGCGTTTGTATTTTTCAGGCATGCTATGAAGCAGTGTCGACATTAAAAACAAGATGATGACGGAGGTGCCGAATACACTGAAGGTTACAATATGCATCGCACTGCCATGTTGTACACCTGCTAAAATCAGGACAATAAGTGCTGGAATACTGGCTATAAAACCAACGCCGTGTGTAATGGCATTCCAAAGCTCTTCCTTCCACGTTTTATAGTCAAATGAATTCATCATTTAAAACACTTCCTTTCGTTACTTTTACTATACCCCGATAGCTTACATTCGACTATTTACATTTGTCATATCTTTCATGTCAAAAGTGTCATACGGATTTTCTGCCACTTTTAGAGGTATTTATTAGACAAATTCAGTAAAAAAAAGCTATAGTATCAAAGGTAAAGTCCACGAAAAAGACTAGGAATTGACATGTCAAATGACAAATGTCATGTTTACATATGGAAACATTAGTCTATATAATTAATTTTAATGAAGTAAAAGGATGTGTCAAAGTGGGACGAATTCATATTGTAACGGACTCAACTTGTGATTTAACTAAAGAAGAGGTAGCACAACACGGTATACATATTGTGCCGTTAACGATCCAAATTGATGGTAAAACGTATATAGACGGTGTAGATTTAGAGCCACAACCCTTTTTAGGCTTAATGAAGGAAGCGGAAAATTTACCAAAAAGTTCACAGCCTGCACCAGGGAAATTTAAAGAGTTATATGATGAACTCGGTAAAGATGGTGACCAAATCATTTCAATTCATATGACAGGTGGCATGAGTGGTACTGTAGAGTCTGCTCGACAAGCTGCTCAAATGACTGATGCAGATGTCACAGTTATCGATTCACGATTCATCGCCGTTGGACTTGCTATTCAGTTAAGAGAAGCAATAAAAATTCGTGATGCGGGTGCTACAGTTGAACAAATCGTCGCACGCCTAGACCAAGTACGTGAAAACACTCATTTATACGTAATTGTTGATACGCTCGAAAACCTTATTAAAGGTGGACGTATTGGTAAAGGTACGGGCTTTATCGGTTCACTGCTCAATATTAAAGTCATTGCGAACTTAGAGGGTGGGGCATACAACCCGGTGTCAAAAGTACGTAGTCACAAACAAGTCGTTAACTTCCTATTTAAGCAATTCCAAGCGGATACTGCTGGTAAAACAGTGAAGGCTGTTGGGATTTCCCATGCTGATGGGTTGACAACTATGGGAGGACCTTTAAAAGAATTAGTAGAAAGTACTGGCTTTGATGAGGTAGAGATTGCCTTTACATCACCAATTATCTCTACACATACAGGTCCGGGTGCGATTGGATTTATTTATTTTTCAGAATAATAATCAAGAGCTGCTACATAAATAATTGTAGTGGCTTTTTATTTACTTACAATAGGCGTTTTAGTACTGCCACAATTGAGGGGATTTGGGTCCTTAGCAGATCTAGATAAATATAACGCATTTTTTCCCCCTTGGTGGTGGTCTGCCTTCTTTGGCAGATGTATGCTATGCGAAAAATAGCCATGACGTTGAGATCTAAAGATGGATTAAAAACAGTGCAAGTGAAATGCATTAGGTTAATTTATTTATAAAGTGAAGTATAGTCACTTTTCATTGCAGCGTGAACTATCTATAATAGTAGTAACAGTAAAAGATGGAAGGTGGTCAAATGGACATCTGGCGAGTAATTTTGTCATGTTTGATCGTCTTAGTACTAAGTGGTTGTGCTATTTCAATAGATGAACCGAATCCGCAGGCTGAACCAGAAAGTGATCAGGCAGCGACGGAGCAAGATATGAGACAGGATGAGCAACAAACAGAAGACGAGGGTAAATCCTCTAGTAATATGTTGACGCAAATTTTTGAACATTTTTTTGAACCTTCACCAGAGGATTTACGGCAAATTGATGATGAAAACGCGGAGCAACTACATTACCTGGCACTAGGAGATTCTTTAACGGATGGTGTTGGTGATGAGTATAGTCAAGACGGTTATGTTGGAAGATTAGCAGACTCACTGCTCACTTGGCCTTCGATTTCAGAAGTTGAGGTTGATAATCGAGGAAAAAGGGGAAGACGTAGTGATCAGCTATTAAAATTAGTGAAAAAAGGGCATTATGATGAAGAGTTACAACAAGCACAACTCATTTCATTGACAATGGGTGGAAACGATGTAATGAAAGTTGTTAAACAGGATCTATTTAATCTGAAACGCGATGCTTTTGATGCTGAATTACAGGCCTATGAAAAACGCTATAGTAAAATTATTGATGGTATTCGTGCAAAAAACCCAACAGTACCACTATTACTAATTGGCTTTTATAATCCATTCTCTATCGTCACAAATGAGGCCAATGAATTTGATACAATTATTACTGAATGGAATAATGTGATTGAAAGGGTAGCTAGTAAGGATACAAATGCATGCTATGTATCAGTGGAAGATTTATTTGATTCGAATGAAGAACTCGTTTATCATACGGATTTCTTTCACCCTAATGCAAAAGGTTACGATAAAATGACAGAGCGAATTTTAGAAGCAATGGGGCAATGCGGAATGGAAAAGAAGATTAACAAGGAAATAGGCTTCGAGGAGTGACAAAATGAATAAATGGAAATTCGCATTTTTCGCATTAGCAGGAACGGTGCTTTTTGCGATCCTCCTCGTCGTTTATTTAGCTACGAAACCAGTAGATGGAGTAAATTTAGCGAAGAGTTCAGAAAGTGAAGAAGTAAAAGGCAATGTACTAGTCGTTCAAACAACAACGAAGGAATTTGAATCGATATCGAAAAAGTATTTAAAGGATACAGCCAAGGGTTCGCCATTACCGATTGATTTCACAATAGGTGATGACATTCAACTTAAGAGTAAATTGACGGTCTTTTATACTGAAATTCCAATTACCATGAATTTTGAACCGATTGTGGATAAGAAAGGCAATATTATATTAAAGCAAACGGAGATGAATGTCGGCCTATTGAATATTCCACCGGAGACCACGATGAAAATAATGCGTGATTCGGTGGAATTCCCTTCATGGATTACTGTGGATCCGAATAGAGCAGAAATTTACATTGATTTATCACGTGTAAATATTGCTTCAGGATCTCGTGTGCGCGCGAAGGAACTAGACTTACCAAACGATAAAATTTTATTGGAAATTATCGTTCCTGGTCAATAAGGAGTGAGAAGAAATGGCAATACAATATGCAACGTTTGCGGGTGGCTGTTTTTGGTGCATGGTCAAGCCATTCGATGAGACACCTGGCATAGAATCCGTGATTTCTGGCTACACAGGAGGCCATGTTGAAAATCCAACATATGAACAAGTGTGCTCTGAAACGACAGGTCATGTGGAAGCTGTTCAAATTATGTTCGATGATGAGCTCTATTCGTACGAGCAATTACTGTCAACATTCTGGACATTAATCGATCCTACTGATGCTGGAGGACAATTTTATGATCGAGGTCAATCTTACACAACTGCGATTTTTTATCATGATGAAGAACAAAGTGAACTGGCAGAACGCTCAAAGGCTGATTTAGCGGCATCAGGAAAATTTAACAAGCCGATTACCGTGAGAATTTTACCTGCAAGTACGTTTTATGCAGCCGAAGATTACCATCAATATTATTATAAGAAAAATCCAATGCACTATGAACGCTATGCAGTCGGCTCAGGTCGCGAAGCGTTTCAGGCGCTACACTGGGGGCACAATAAATGAGCAAAGAACAGCGATTAAAAGAGTTAACAGATATGCAATACTATGTCACGCAGGAAAATGGGACAGAACCACCATTTCGTAATGAATATGACCAGCACTTTGTAGATGGTATTTATGTCGATATCGTTTCAGGTAAGCCGTTGTTTAGCTCATTCGATAAGTTTGACGCAGGTTGTGGCTGGCCAGCATTTGCTAAACCAATTATCATTGAAGAAGTAATTGAGCATTTTGATACGACACATGGCATGCGTCGTGTAGAAGTGCGTAGCAAAGAGGCTAACTCGCATTTAGGACATGTCTTCCCAGATGGACCAGCTGAGCTTGGGGGCTTACGTTATTGCATTAACTCTGCGGCTCTTCGTTTTATCCCAAAAGAAAATTTAGAAAAAGAAGGCTATGCTGAATATATTTCATTGTTTAAATAAGAACGTAAAAACGCCTAGTACCCACCGTGCTAGGCGTTTTCAGTCTTTTTTCTTCTCTTAATAGAAGTATATATGGAGCCGTTGATTTCCGCTACGGCGGACGCTTTTCGCGGGCCTGACTTCAGTCTCCTCGTCGCTACGCTCCTGTGGGGCCTTTTCGCTCATGCTATTCCCGCAGAAGTCGCCGCCTACGCTCCAATCAACTAGTGTACGTCTATAAAAAATTGAGGTGATGGGTAGGATGACGAACACGAGATCAATTACATACTGACAATTGACTAAATGGTGACTGAAGACCATTTGGTACGCATATTGGAAGTGGCTATTGATTTTAATTTTAAGGCTCATCGAAAAATTATTGAACGTCCTATGTGGGCGCATCATGTGGAAGAAGCCGATTATTTACGTCATCAAAGTGACATGAAACAAATCTATGCACGTCGACGCCTAGTACACACTGTGCTAGGCGTTTAGACAAATTCAAAAAATGGATTTTGTTTACAGTTTTTTCATTTTAGAAGAAATAGTAAGAAATCGTTGCTTTCCGTTCCAGGCACTCCCTTTCCTCAG
>NZ_KB933398.1:2432965-2657656 GCF_000392615.1 Lysinibacillus sphaericus OT4b.31
CAATCGTCCAATACTTTCATAGCTCTCTTTCTCTGATAAATAAAGTTCAATCGCATTTATTTTATCGTCTAGTGTAAATTTAACCATAAAAAAACTGCACCTCCAATTGTGGTGAAATGAACCCCGAACAGTGGACACTTTAAAAAGTGAACCTATTCGGGTTTTTTCATTTATATCATAGAACTTAATTGGTAACCCAACATTTAAACGGATTTCGTTTAATATGGAGATTTTGTGAACCCTCCTACGAATAAATATTTGCACTCCGTAATGTGACATTTTCTGCCATGTCTTTTTGCTATTATACTTTTGTACGCTAACTTATCTATGAGGAGTGAAGCAATGAGGAGTGTAACGATGAAGACCGAAAAGAAAGCAGAAGAAAATAAAAATACAGGTCGGTTTTCCGGCTATGGTTTAATCGGTTTTTATTTTAAAGGGAACCAATTTAATGACCTCTTGTTAATAACACAAAAAGGGGACGGTAATCTGTCTTTAGATAAAACTCAAATGACATCGTTACCTAGTATTCAAAACGAAAAGATTCAATCTGCTAGATGGCTGGGGTTTATTAAACCAGAACAAACAGATGAGTATGTATTTTTCACGCCATCTAACTATGAGATGTTAATCCAAATTGATAATCAAATTGTCAATTTAGGAAGTAAAATAGTATTAGAAAAAGATAAAGTATATCCAATTCGCATTGAAAGTCGTTTTGAGAAAGATACAAATCATACAAAAACTTGCGAACTGTGTTGGACGTATTCTGAGAAGAAAGAAATTATTCCTGAGGTTTGTCTATTATCACCAGATTTTAAAAATACAGAATTTTATCCGAAAACTAGCTTGTTTGGTGATGTGGCTGATGATACTACTGATTCAGATCAAGATGGGATATTAGACGATTGGGAAATCAATGGCTATACGTTTGACGGCACAAATGTTGTTCAGTGGAGTCCTGATTATGAAGGAGCGTATACAAAGTATGTATCAAACCCTAAGCAAGCTAGTACAGCGGGAGATCCATATACTGATTTAGAAAAAATCACAGGAAACATGGACCGTGCTACGTCTTTAGAAGCTAGAAATCCATTAGTAGCAGCCTATCCACAGGTGGGAGTTAGTATGGAAAAACTGATTATATCTCAAAATTCTGATTTTACAACCTCTCAAGAAAATTCAACCTCCTCTAGTAAAACAGAATCAAATACGGAAAGCACTACTGCAGAAGCTGGTGCAGAGGGGAAAAAATTTATTGGTAAAATTACTGAGGGCTTCACACACACAACTTCAACAACACAAACAACTGAAGAAAGTACTGGAGAGCAAGTCCATATTAATACTGGTCAAGCTGCATATTTAAATGCGAATGTAAGATATTTTAACACTGGTACAGCTCCTATTTATCAAGTGACACCAACAAATAATTTTATCATAGAAGATGAAACAATTATGACAATTACAGCTCCACCTAGTAACATCGGTAACTCGCTTTCTCCTGGAGCAACATACCCGGATAAATCCTTACATGCTATGGCATTAACCGAGATAGAACCAGGAAAAGACTTTACAATACACTATGATAGTTTACAGAAACTGCAATCTGGTGAAAAATTCCTCATAGAAACAACCCAAATTAGTGGAAATGTAGATGATAATGATACAACTTGGGATAAATATATCACACAAATTGAATCATCTACTGCCTGTCTAATATTAGATACTGGGAATGAAGTATTGGAAAGAAGAGTAGCGGCAAAAAATTATTATGATTCACTTGATTATACGCCAGAAATTACTTTTAGAGATGCAATACAATCTGCTTTTTTAGCTATGAATGATGGAGGTAAACTGTTTTATAATGAAATTCCAATCTATGAAGAGCTCGTACAACTTATTTACGATCAACAGACAGCTGATGATTTTGAGAGCCAACTAGAAGAGAATCCAGATAAATCAATGTTCGATTTACTATTAAAACAAGGGATGAAGATTTTAATCAAAACACCTTGTGTTAGTTTTGACTGTAATGGTTCTGCAAGTGTTACAAGTAACGGAATTACCTGGACAGGTGCAACACACCAAGATAATATTGGAGTAGAAGGTGGATGTTTACAAGGAACTAGTGCTGGCGGAACATTACAAACACGATTAGACCCATATGGAAAATACGTTCTAAGCATGTATGCAAAATCTATAGATACAAATCCAACAGTAGAAATAGGAATGATGTGTTCAACAAATAGCAAGAAAAAAACTTGTGAAGTTCAACTAAATTCCGATTGGCAAAGAATAGATTTTGAATTTACCCTTCTTGATGATGCAACTATAGCTGATCAAATTTGTGTCAGTTCAGACAATGGGGATATTTATTTTGATGACATTACAATCACAAAATTTGAAACGTTAACAAGTGATATAACAGAACAAATCGTACAAAAAGCACATTCTGTTACGCGGTGGAATACATCAACGGTTCCGGGTCATTCATACGTTGATTCCGTAGAATTCAAAATTAATCCAGAGTATATATGTGATTATGAATTAGTTGTTAGCAATACAAGTCATGGAACTGCTAGTTGTGAAATAAAAGAGGATGGTACTCTAACTATAAATTTTTCTAACTACAATATTCAAGATATTGATATTGGATGTAAAATTCAAGTTAATGCTATATATAAGAATGACCCAACAGTTAAATCTATAGTAGCCTTGTGGTACAATCAACAAAATGTAGATATAAAAGGCTGGCAAAGACTTATAATGAATGGAACTATAAATTTTTATGAGGAAGGGGATCCAGGTAATGAAATAGAGCCTTATGGTTGGATTAAGTTTTATTCTACAGACTTAGAAATCCAAAAAGCCAATGAAGTTACTATATGGAGCAAGTCAGATGGTTCTAGTCAAGAACAAGCGTCTATAACGAACTTAGAGTTTTATGCACCTGGTACTGGTAATTATACTTTTTATGGAGATGTAAAAGAAGATGATAGTACAAGTAAAGATGAAGTGCTCGCAGATCCTAATAAACCAGTGAATGTTGGACCACCTGATACGACTGTTGAATTTTATGGTCCTGACGCTGGAAATGATCATGTTAATATTCAATTTTCAATAACTTACCCATAATATTTAACTTTCAAGCCTCAAAAACATCTATTTTTGAGGCTTTTTTATGTGTAAATATACTGATTTTATCAGTCTCAAAACCTATGTAATTGGCACATTGGTTTCTTATTCTTTGGATGGCTCGCCAGCTATGAAAACTGAAGTAGAGAACTTTATTGCCAAGGCTGTAAAGGATGAAATCATTCTGGAATCTCATTTGAAAGATTTACAGAATGGTGTGATGACAAGCGACTGATTGTTAGGTTTGTATATTACGATTCAAAATAACCGCTAAGCGGATAACACAGATTCGTTATCTTCAGCTTAGCGGTTTTTATATAACTACGCCCAAAGAGGTTTAAAGAAGAAATATTTATTAAGTTTAAGCTTGTAAAATTCAGTGCAGTTTGATGTGCGGCAATGATTTCGGTACTAAAACGACTCATCATCATGGTTACGGCAGAAAAAATACTGGTTTCTGCAAATAAAGATACGCCAATTGGTACACCAATCATTAAAATTTCCTTCCAGCGTAGCCATTCAAGCTTTGGCCATTCGTGAAAAATACGGAAACGTTCAAAAGGTATCCGTTTCGCCACAATCCATACTGTGAAAAAGAATATCAACCAGTAGGTAATAGCAGTAGCCACTCCAGCTCCAATACCACCAAGTTCAGGTGCGCCAAACTTACCAAAAATAAATATGTAATTGAACAAAATATTAATCGGTGTTGCGAGCAATGTGATAATCATCGTCACCCTTGTTTGCCCAAGTGCATCGATGAAACAGCGCAGTACAAAAAATAAAAATAACGGTAACAACCCAGCACACATAGCGTAAATATAGGATTTAGCAATGTGATGTACTGTTGTTTCAAGCTGCATAATGCCAAGAATCCTGTCAATGCTTGTTATTAATAAGATAGAAATAATAATGACAATCACAATGGCGACATATCAGCCTTGTTGTACGGCTTTTTTCGCATCCAATGCTTTTTTAGCACCAACAAGTTGGGAGACAATGGGCGTAATGGCTAATAAAATCCCTGAAAGTCCTGTGTAGACAGGCATCCAAATGGATGAACCGATGGAAACGCCAGCTAAATCTGTTGTACCATAGCGGCTTGACATTAAAATATGGAAGAATGAGATTAAATATATGGCCACTTGTGTTACAAAATCGGTACAATCATTTTCAGCATTAACACATATTTTGCTTTCAAGGTCGTTGTTTCGTACATAATGCATCTTCCTTTTACTTTATTCACTTGAAGATCGTGCTGTCCAATATGCCCTTTTTATAATAATCTAAAAGGTTGAATGGCAAAATCCGTCTTGGTCCGTAGGTAAGCAGCACGCCTGTGTGACGATACATTACGAGGTGATACCAGTGGATATACTGATGGGTGTTTAATCATAATGAACTAGTATAGCATATAGATAGTACAATGGAGCAAAAATTAAAGGCTTCATCTATATCTTTTCGTCCGCATATAGTAAAATAAAAGACTGTAAACGAAAAAGTAGCAATTGCTACTATGGCTTTTTAGGAATAGGAGAATTTACGTGAAACAACAAACAATCATTTTAACCGGTGGTGGGACAGCAGGCCATGTATCACTCAACCAAGCGATACTACCGTCTTTACTTGAACTAGGTTATGATGTCCACTATATTGGTTCAGAGCAAGGTATTGAAAAAGAATTAATCGGCGAGGCATTTCCTAATGTTCCGTTTTATGGGATATCAAGTGGAAAATTGCGTCGTTATTTCTCAATGAAAAATTTTACGGATCCTTTTAAAGTACTTGCTGGAATCATGCAGGCTTTTCGTATCATCAAAAAAGTAAAACCCCAGGTCATTTTTTCAAAAGGCGGCTTTGTCTCTGTGCCAGTCGTGATGGCGGCTAAAGTTGCAGGCGTTCCAGTCGTTATTCATGAATCAGATGTAACGCCCGGCTTGGCAAATAAAATTGCCCTACCATTTGCGTCACATATCTTTACTATTTTTGAAGAAAC
Source organism: Lysinibacillus sphaericus OT4b.31 (assembly GCF_000392615.1). Classification (GTDB taxonomy): domain Bacteria; phylum Bacillota; class Bacilli; order Bacillales_A; family Planococcaceae; genus Lysinibacillus; species Lysinibacillus sphaericus_B. The sequence continues at coordinate 2,438,097 of NZ_KB933398.1, forward strand.
GCTTCAGCATTTACCACAAGAAAAGGCTACTTGTACAGGTTCGATTATTCGTCAAGAGCTATTTATAGGTGACAAAGCGAAGGGGCTATCGCTTTGTGGCTTTACAGCGTCAAAACCAGTACTTCTTGTAATGGGCGGGAGTCTAGGATCGGTTGTCTTAAATGATGCACTCCGTCAAAACTTGCCCGAACTATTACAAACCTTCCAAGTGATACATCTATGCGGCAAAGGAAATAACGACCAAACACTGAGTTCTCTGCCGGGCTACAAGCAATTTGAATATGTTACAACAGAATTACCTGATTTACTGCATGCGGCAGATTTTGTCGTATCGCGTGCAGGATCCAATTCGATTTTCGAATTTTTAGCACTTCATAAGCCGATGTTATTAATCCCACTTTCTGCACAAAAAAGTCGGGGTGACCAAATTTTAAACGCCAAGTTATTTAAAAAACAAGGCTATGCAGAAGTATTACAAGAAGATGAATTAACAAAGGAAACGTTTATCAAGTCCGTGCATACGTTAACAGCACGTAAATCAGCAATGACTGCAACGATGGAAAAAACCCAAAGACCGAAAACGCCAGATGAGATGGCAAAATTAATTTTGCAATATAAAAAATAGAAAAAGCTATGTGTTCTGTCTCAGCTGACAGAATACATAGCTTCTTTTCGTTGAAAGAATGAGATGTACCACTACATCGCTTGTTCTTCGCCTTCTTGCAATTGATTGGCAGTTGTCAGGTAGAACAAATCACGAGGTATTTTATATAGATCGAATTGTGCTTCTCCACCATTCACTTGTGCTAATAAAGTAGGATGACTCTCGTTAGCATTGATGACGTATGGCAATTTTAAAGCAGCTCGATGAGATTTTGTATTTTCAACTCGAATACGGAGAAACACCGTATGGAAATTATAATCAAAGAATAATTCATTCAAAAATAACATTTTAGCCTTTTGGTTATAACCTTTACCTTGATAAGGGAGTCCTATCCACGTTCCGAGAAAGCCAGCACCGTCTTCGACATCATGAATGCTAATGGTGCCGATTGGTTGACCCCAATCATCAGTTATTGTCCTAGATACAGCGAGTCCTCTCGCTTCATCTTCAATCAGTTGTTTTGTCATAAACCAATACTCATCAGCAGTTGCGGCTTTTTGACGAACAAAAGGGAAAACAGAAGGGTGTGATAATAGCTCATAAAGCTCTGTACATTCATGTAGGTCTCGATGTTTAAGCATACGAAACGCCTCCTTTACTAGGGTAGTTAAAACAATTCCGTTGAAGCATAAAGAAGAAAACTAAAATTCGTACTGGAATTAAAAACCCAAAGAACTAGACGTTATAACTATGAAATCCATAATCTCCCGCTGTCTTACTGATTTTGCGACCATACCGAAAAATGGCTAGTTTTTTTAATATAATATAACAAACCTACTGCTTAATGCAATTAATTTACTCGTTAAAACAAAAATTAAGTTTAATAATTATTTAATTCTGAAAATACTAAATATTTGATAAATTTTTTATGGGCATAAAGTACATCATAGTAATTAAATCCAATTAATTGATTAATATAACATTCCATTTGTATTATTTAATATACTTTTAAAATTGGAAATCATTAATTTTTACCCATAAAAGGATAGAAAATTTCTTTTTGAAGAAAGTTAATCTTCTGTAAATATGTTATAATAGTAACATGGATTTTTTTGTATATATCCGTTGTTTTATTGCGATTCTATAGACAACAGCGACTTATTATGGGAGGTGACAGCATGGAGTATTTTTTAAGTGAAGCGCATTTTAATCAGCTATTCATCGGCAAAGATTTTGTCTATCTCATGAAAAGAGTTGAGGACGATTATCAATATATTCGCTTAAATCAAGCAGCGCAATCACTATTATCAAAAGAAGCCATCGGGAAAATGCTTTCTGCAATCTCCTCTCGTCGTAATTTTGCCATTATTCAAGAAAATTATCATCAAGCAATCGCTCTTAATGCGCAGGTCGATTATATGGATTATGCATATTTTGACTCGGAAGTTCGAAAATACGAGACTTCTGTCCGACCAATTCAGTTCGGTAATGACCATTATATTTTAGCTATTACAAAAGAAATCTTATATGACAGAAACATTGAAGATAAGTTTTTGTTTATGCGATCAATGTTTGATCATGCATTTTTTTCAACGGTCATTTTATCAGCGGATGGTGTTATCTATGAAGCGAATGCAAGCTTCATGGAAGACTTTGAGTTAAGTAATGACACATTGAAACATCAACTGTTTATTGATTTACCAATTATTCCGCAAGAAGAAATTGAAAAAATACAACACTATTTAAAAAGAGCTGCTTTGGGTGAAAATATCGGGGAGAAGCTTATCAAGTTTCATACACTGGAAAAAAGACAACGCATGTATTTGGTGTCGCTTTCTCCAGTTATGCAGGGAGATAATTCGTTTGCGATATTTCTCATCATGCAAGATTTCACGCAATTTACTGAGCAAAAGGCGGAATTACGTTCGAAATCCCATGGACTTGAAGTCTTCAAGGCTGCCTTAAATTCGGCAACATCTATTGCGATTTTAGATATTGAAGGTAACATCGTTGAAGTAAATGAATTGTTTTTACAAGCTTCAGGATTTACAGCGAGTGAGCTTATTGGCCAACCCTATAATTTAATTGAACCGCGTTATCATACAGAAAACTTTTTACAAACGATAAACGAAACACTTGATGAAGGGGAGATTTGGCGAGGCGAGTTGTGCTACCGTACTAAATACCATGCGGATTATTGGGTAGAGGCAGCCATTGTACCGTTGAAGAATGAATTTGGCAAAGTTGAACAATATTTATCCATTAACTATGATATTACGGACAAGAAAAGAATGTTAACGGAATTAAAAAATATTGAACGAACATTTCGTCTCATCACGGAAAATACAAATGATTTAATTGTTATTACGAACGAAGATGGCATTATTATTTATGCTTCGCCGTCCTATCGAATTTACCTGGGCTACGAAATTGTGGAATTACAAGGGCAGTTTTACAGTAACATTGTCGATATGGAGAGTAAAAAGGCATGGCAAACATTTTTAAATAATTTTACTGGTCAAACAGATACACAATTAGAACTTTTATTGAAGGCAAAAGATGGTACACCTGTTTGGACAGAAGGGAATGTCACTGTCGTACATGATCCAGAGCGTGAAACGGTTTCTCAAATTATGATGGTTTCACGTGAAATCACACACCGGAAAGAACGAGAAAATGACCTGTTATATTTAGCCTATCATGATAGCTTAACGCAATTACCTAATCGCCGTTATCTAATGAAGGAATTTCCTAAAATATTAGCGGATGCGCATACAAATAATGTGTGTTTAGCCATGCTTTACATTGATGGGGACGATTTTAAAGTTGTAAATGACCAATTTGGGCATGATACGGGTGATGACTTTATTTGTAACTTTGGCCATGTCTTAATCGCATCGGTTCGTAGTCATGATTTAGTTATTCGTATCGGAGGCGATGAATTTATTATCGTTTTAACGGGGTTAACGAGAGATCATGAGGCACGAAATGCACAAATGATGCATATTATTGATCGTATTCGCAATGGATTGAAAAAGGGATGGACCATTAATCATCGTCATTTTGCGCCCACCGCCTCAATAGGCATTGCGTATTTTCCAGATCATGCCAAAACATTGGACGCGCTAATAGACTTAGCAGACCAAGCGTTATATAAAGCGAAAGAATTTGGGAAGAATAAATTATATATAACTGAAACGCACTAGAAAAAGTCTGTACGAACGAGTATTTACTTGTGGTACAGACTTTTTAGTTGGTGTTATGCTATAGCAGAGGTCATAATTGTAGCAGTTATTTTGAAATAGAAGGTGATGACATGCCTAAAAAGATATTATTAGTAGAAGATGAGAAACATATTGCGCGTTTTGTTGAGTTAGAATTACAGCATGAGGGTTACATAGTTACGGTCGCTTTTGAAGGTCGTGAAGGATTGGCACTTGCTTCGTCAGAGGATTTTGATGTGATATTACTTGATGTTATGCTTCCAGGTTTAAATGGAATTGAAATTTGCCGCCGTGTACGCACTCAATCCGCAGTGCCGATTATTTTACTAACTGCACGAGATGCTGTAATGGATCGAGTAGCTGGCTTAGATGCAGGCGCAGATGATTACATTGTCAAGCCATTTGCCATTGAAGAACTACTTGCAAGAATTCGTACAATTTTGCGACGTGTTACACCAGAAGAAAAAACAGGTGGAACATTAGATTTCCGTGATATTGCCATTGACATTGCGGCTTATGAGGTCTTTGTACAAGGTGAAAAGCTTGACTTAACAAAAACCGAATATGATTTGCTAAAGCTATTAATAGAACATAAAAACAAAGTTTGTACACGTGAACTGATTTTAACTTCTGTGTGGGGTTATGATACAGACATTGAGACGAATGTGGTTGATGTATATATCCGCCATTTACGGACAAAACTGCCGGGTGATATGAATGCCTATATCGAAACGGTCCGAGGAGTAGGGTATGTGATGCGTGAATGATGAAATTAAAAGAATACTTTCTCAACCAATCATTACAAAGAAAATGGATGTTCACTTCTAGTGCCGTCATTTTTTTTAGCTATGCCATTATTTGTATTGTGGTGTATGTATCACTTCATACATGGTTATTAAATGATGAAGAAAGTAAAGTAAGGCGGACAAGCGATGACTTAGTGTCTTTTTTAGAGTCACAGGGTCCTAATATTTCGATTCAGCAAATTCAGCAAAACACGGGGCTACTAAACTCAATTGCGGATCGCAATCAATCCGTAAGACTATTTAATATAGATGGAATTGAGATTTTGCGAATTAATGGTACTTCTCAAAAAGCACCGCTCACACCAATGCAAGAAATTATACAAATGACGGTTGATAAAAAAGATGTCTTTGTTGCCAATGAACCCGTTCGCCTTGGTTTTTTTCAAGGCTATATTCAAGTCATTCACCCGCTAACGGGCTTTGAATCACTTATGCAATACTTGCTGACAGCAATGCTTATTGCGGGTGTTGGGGCGCTGCTATTATCTGGTTCAATCGGTTTTTATCTAGCGAATCATTTAATGAAACCACTTCATGCACTACGCTCATCTATGAAGATGGTGATGGATAATGGGTTTAACGAACCTATACAACTGTCGTATACATCACATGATGAAATTGGTGATCTATTAAAAATGTACAATGCGATGATGAATGAACTACAAATTTCATTTACACAGCAGCAACAATTTGTCGCAGATGCTTCACACGAATTACGTACGCCTATTCAAGCAATTGAAGGGCATCTATCCCTGTTGAAAAGATGGGGCAAGGATGATCCAGTAATTTTAGCAGAATCCATCGATACCTCACTAACGGAAATTGCACGCATGCGTAAGATGATAGAAGAACTATTACAGCTTGCGCGACGTGAGGAAAAGGACGACATGAGTGAGGCGGATGCAATCGAAGTTTTACAAGGAGTCATTTCAGAAATAGAACTGTTACATCCACAAGCTCGAATAACGCTGTCGAATAATGGTGAAATCGGTCGTTTATTTATAACTGAAAATGCACTTAGTCAAATTGTTCGTAATATAATAGAGAATGCAATTCGTTATTGTGAAAAAATTCCTGAGGTCAATATTTCGATTTCCGCAGATGACAAAGAAGCGCATTTGCAAATAGCAGACAATGGGATTGGTATAGAGGAAGAAAACCTTCCATTTATCTTTGATCGTTTTTATCGTATTGATGAGGCTAGAAATCGTCAAATCGGCGGTACTGGCTTAGGTTTAAGTATTTCAAAATTGTTACTTGAAAAATATAACGCCTCTATAGAAGTCAAGAGCGAGAAGAATGTTGGAACCGTTTTCTTTGTGAAAATACCGCTGAAATATTAAGAAAAGTACACGCTTTATTTCATAATTCTATTCTTTGGGAAAAAAATTGCTTAATTTGCTGAAAAGAGTTGTATTTTCTGTGAAGAGTAGTAAGATTGAGATGGAAAAAACGTTCATTAAATTATGGATAAGTAGTGTCAAACATCCTTTTAATGAGCGAAGAAATATTATATAATTAATTGTAATTTAATTAATGGAACTGCCGATAGGCAAAATTTGGAGGTCATTTTTCATGTCGAACAACGTTACAACTGTAAGTTCTCCATGGTCAGCTTTCTCTGGTCCTAACCTAGGATATGTGATGGAGCAATACGACTTATTCTTACAGTCTCCTGAAGAAGTAGAACCGGAGTTAGTATCATTATTCCAACAATTTGGTGCACCAGTAGTAGCAGAGGGTGAAGGAGCTGTAGTAGGTAACTCAGCCGCTCCTGCAAGCGACTACAAAAAAGTATTAGCAGCTGTTAAATTAGCAGATACAATTCGTGCACACGGTCATTTGGCAGCAGATATCTATCCACTAAAAAACCGAGCACTTCAAACAGCTCAAATTGAAGAAAGCGCGTTCAACTTAAGCTCAGCGGATTTAGCTGAAATTCCTGCTGCTGTCTTCTTCAAAGATGTGCCAGCAGGCGTGAAAAATGGTAAGAATGCTATCGATTACTTAAAATCTGTTTATACAGATAAAGTAGCATTTGAATACGGTCACGTAATGGCTACAGAAGAACGTGAGTGGATTCAAGCACAAATTGAATCTGGTTCTTTAAAACAAACATTAGCTTCTGATGAGAAAAAAGCGTTATTAGACCGTTTAACACGCGTTGAAAACTTTGAGAAATTTATTCATAAAACATTCGTTGGTCAAAAACGTTTCTCAGGTGAAGGTCTTGATACACAAATTATCCTTTTCGATGAAATTTTAAAAACAGCAGAAACAAGCAACGTCGAGAATGTGCGTATTGGTATGGCGCACCGTGGTCGTTTAAATGTACTTACACATATTTTAAATAAACCATATGATATGATGTTCTCTGACTTTGCGCACGTTTCAAATGAATTATTTTTACCAGAACATGGTCGTCTTGAAATTACAAAAGGTTGGACTGGCGACGTGAAATACCATATGGGTGCTTCATATAATCGTGAGTCTGGTATGAATGTAAAACTTGCTTATAACCCATCTCACTTAGAAGTTGGAAACCCAGTTGTTTTAGGTTCTACACGTGCAACTCAAGATGACACTTCTAAACCAGGGCAAGCTGTTCATAACCCAGGAAAAGGATTAGGAATCCTTGTGCATGGTGATGCTGCATTCCCAGGTCAAGGGATTGTTACAGAGGTGTTAAACTATGCGAAAACAGAAGGTTTCTCAACTGGCGGAACAATTCATATCATTGCCAACAATATGATCGGATTCACTACGGAGTTACATGACTCTCGTTCGTCTGTCTATTCTTCTGACCCAGCAAAAGGTTACGAAGTACCTGTTGTGCACGTTAACGCAGATGTGCCGGAAGCGGTTGTACAAGTAGGACGTTTTGCAGCTAGCTACCGTCAAAAATTTGGGAAAGATATTATCGTCGATTTGATTGGTTACCGTCGTCATGGACATAATGAAACGGATGATCCAACAGTAACGAACCCAGAAGTATATAAACTAGTATCTAAACATGAAACTGTACGTGCTTTATATGGTACTCAATTAGTTGCTGAAGGCGTTGTTTCTAATGATGACGTAACTGCACTTGATTCAGCTATCTATGCAGAAATGCAAGCCGCTTATGACCATGTGAAAGAAATGGCAGATAAAGATGAGCATACACATTTAGAAATGCCGGAAGAATTAAAAGTAGCATTCCCTCAAATCGAAACAGCTGTAGGTGCTGATCGATTAGATAAAATTAACGAAGAGCTTTTAGTATTTGAGCAAGACTTCCAACCACAAAATAAACTTGGTAAAATTTTAGATAAACGTCGTGATGCTTTTGCATCTGCAAAAATCGACTGGGGCCATGCTGAAACTTTAGCATATGCTACAATTATTCAAGATGGCACACCTGTTCGTTTTACTGGGCAAGACGCACAACGTGGTACGTTCTCACAACGTCACTTAGTGCTACATGACAAAAACAACGGTAATGTATTCACACCACTTCACCATATTTCAGGGGCAAGTGCATCATTTACAGTGCACAACTCACCGCTTACTGAAGCTGGGGTAGTAGGATTTGAATATGGTTACAACTTAGAAAAAGGGAATGTATTATCAGTTTGGGAAGCACAATTTGGTGACTTTGCGAACATGGCGCAAGTAATGTTTGACAACTTCATTTCAGGGGCACGCTCTAAATGGGGTCAAAAATCTGGTTTCGTTATTCTTTTACCTCACGGCTATGAAGGGCAAGGTCCTGAACACTCTTCAAGTCGTATGGAACGTTACTTACAAATGTCAGCTGAAAATAACTGGTTTGTAGCAAACTGCTCGAATGCAGGTAACTACTACCACTTATTACGCCGTCAAGCAGCAATGCTTGAAACAGAAGGAGTACGTCCACTTGTAGTCGTATCGCCAAAATCATTACTGCGTCACCCATTAGCAGCAGCGAATGCTGAACAATTAGCAAATGGCTCATTCCAAGAAGTAATTGAGCAACCTGGTTTAGGTAATAAAACTAAATCTGTAGAACGTATTGTATTGGGTACTGGTAAAGTAATGATCGATTTAGCAGACCGCGTAAAAGATGGAGAAAGCTTCGATCACGTACACATTGTGCGTGTAGAACAACTTTACCCATTCCCAACAGCGCAAGTAGCTGATATTATAGCTAAGTATCCAAATGTAAAAGAGATTGCTTGGGTACAAGAAGAGCCTAAAAATCAAGGTGCTTGGAATTACGCATTAGAAACATTATATGAACTTTCTGAAGGTAAAAAGCTTCGTTATGTAGGGCGTCCTGCAATGAGCTCGACTTCAGAAGGCGATGCAGATTCTCATAAAGCAGCTCAGGCAGCAATTATTGATGAAGCGGTTGCTGAATCAGTAAAAGTAAAATAAACAGATAATGATCACTGAAAACGGGGCTATTTGCCTTAGGCGGTAGCCCTTTTATGTGCATTATGCACGTTAATCAAAGGAGGAAATGAAAGTGGCTGAAATTAAAGTCCCTGAATTAGCAGAATCGATTACAGAAGGTAGTATCGCACAGTGGGTAAAAAAAGTGGGCGACCGCATTGAAAAAGGTGAATTCATCGTTGAACTTGAAACAGATAAAGTAAACGCTGAAATCATTTCAGAAGAAGCGGGTGTGTTAACACAAATTTTAGCTGAAGAAGGCGATACTGTTCTTGTAGGTCAAGTTATTGCAGTTGTAGAAGCTGGCGAAGGTGCAGCTCCTGCTCCAGCAGCTCCAGTAGCAGCAGCGACACCTGCAGCACCACAAGCAGCTCCTGCTCCGGTAGCAGCAGCTCCAGTTGTAGAAGAAACTTCTGGTGAGCGTGTAATCGCATCTCCAGCAGCTCGTAAACTTGCGCGTGAAAAAGGCATTGACCTTGCTGCAGTATCTCCAGTAGATCCACAAGGGCGTGTACGTGTACAAGATGTTGCAGCTCATGGTACAGCACCAGTGGCAACACCACAAGCAGCTCCAGCAGCACCTAAAGCAGTAGCGGCTGTTGACGAATCACGAGTGACAGTTGAAAAAATGAGCCGTCGTCGTCAAACAATTGCAAAACGTTTACTTGAAGTTAAGCAATCAACTGCTATGTTAACAACATTTAACGAAGTAGACATGACGAACGTTATGGCATTACGTTCTCGTAAAAAAGACCAATTCTTTGAATCAACAGGCTCTAAACTTGGATTCATGTCATTCTTTACAAAAGCTGTAGTGGCAGCTCTTAAAAAATACCCATATGTCAACGCACAAATTGTTGGTGATGAAATTCACTTAAACAACTTCTACGATATCGGTGTAGCTGTATCAACTGAAGAAGGTTTAGTAGTACCAGTTGTACGCGATGCTGACCGTAAAAACTTTGCTGAAATTGAAGATTCAATTGCAGACTTAGCGAAAAAAGCACGCGACAAAAAATTAGGCTTAAGTGACCTATCTGGTGGTTCATTCACAATCACTAACGGTGGTGTATTCGGCTCATTAATGTCTACACCAATTATGAACGGTACACAAGCAGCTATCCTTGGCATGCATACGATTAAAAAACGCCCAGTTGAAGTTGATGGCGAAGTTGCAATCCGTCCAATGATGTACCTAGCATTATCTTATGACCACCGTATTATTGATGGTAAAGATTCTGTAGGCTTCCTTAAAACTGTTAAAGAATTACTTGAAAATCCAGAAGATTTATTGTTAAATTCTTAAGAAAAGTAGTAAACTCCTCCAAAGCTTTGGAGGAGTTTTTTCGTATTAGTAAATATGTGGTATTTGTTTTGGGAAAAACGGGATTTTTTAATAGAAAATTACTAAAAACCCATATTTAGAATTAAATCATTAGTCTGAAAAATGATAAAATTCGCTTGACGTATAGACTATTTTTATAGTAGTATCTAAATATCAATTAAATAAATAAACCTCACGTTCTATTGTGAGGTAGAGGCGCGATATTTATTAGTTCATTGTTGAGTTTAAGCAAGCGAGGACGCAATGAAGAAGGAAATGTCGCCGAAGCATAAAAGGAGCTCGTACTTTTATGCTGGGTCTGCAGTGAATAAGTGCAGGACTGTCCTAGTAAATATAATTCCAGTTTACTAGGTTGTGCTATCTCGGAAACATGGAAATTATAGTGAGGATTTGGGCAACTGTTAATAAAAGGTACGACCTAAGTTCTGAACTTAGGTCGTTTTTTTGTACAGTTGTTTTATTTTTTTACAGAAAAGGGGAGTTTTGGATGAAAAGAAAATGGTTGTTATTTATGTTCGCTGCAATGACTGCAATTGTATTAGCTGCATGTGGTGCTGGCGACAAAAAAGAAAAGACGACTGGAGACGTTGGTACGGACGAAGAAGGTGGCGAATTCCGTGTAGGTATGGAGGCAGGCTATCCTCCATTTAACTGGACACAGCAAGGCGATGCAAATGGTGCTGTGAAAATTGCTGATAATGCAGAGTATGCCGGCGGTTACGATGTACAAATGGCGAAAAAAATGGCTGAAGGTTTAGGGAAAGAATTAGTAATTGTGAAACTTGAATGGGACGGTCTAGTGCCAGCATTACAATCAAATAAAATTGATGCCATTGTGGCTGGCATGTCTCCTACAAAGGAACGTAAGCAAACAATTGACTTCACTGAGAATTACTACACATCAGATTTTGTTATGGTTATTAAAAAAGGTAGCAAGTTTGAAAATGCCAAATCAATCCAAGACTTTTCAGGTGCTAAAGTTACATCTCAATTAAACACTTCTAACTACAACGTAATCGATCAAATCAAAGGTGTTAACAAACAGACAGCAATGGAAAACTTCTCAGCAATGCGTGTTGCATTAGAGGCTGGTAAAATCGATGGCTATGTAGCTGAACGACCTGAAGGTATCTCAGCTGCAGCTGCAAATGAAAACTTTGCATTTGTGTCATTTGAAGAAGGCTTTGATACAGATATCTCAAATACGTCTATTGCGGTTGGTTTACGTAAAGAAGATGCTAATTTAGATAAAATCAATGAAATTCTAAAAGGCATTTCAGATGATGATCGACAAAAGATTATGGAAGATGCAATTCTTCAACAACCAGCAGCACAATAACGTGGTTGCACGGGCAACTTAGCCCGTGCAGTCTATGACGATTTTTATTCGGTGAAGCCTCATTGAATAGTAGTAATGTCTTGGGTGAAAGTCACATAATTTGAAAGAAGCATGCTCAATTCAAATGTAAGACATTTTAGGCCGAGACAAAATTGATATGAACAAGCAACAAGAAGTTGTTAGGAGGAGCATCATGAGTTTTGAATGGATTATTTCTATTATAGAAAACAACTGGCAAATGTTTTTACGGGGTGCGTATTATACGTTACTTATTTCAACGATTAGTACAATTATTGGTGCATTCATCGGATTTTTCATTGGGATTATGCATACCATTCCAACACGTAAAAAGGGCGTAAAGCATTACATTTTAAAGCTTTTTAACTTTATATTGACATGCTACGTTGAATTTTTCCGTGGTACACCAATGATTGTACAAGCTATGGTGGTCTATTACGGATTAGACATTGCATTTGGTATTGATATGCACTTTATTACAGCTGGTATTTTAGTAGTTTCTCTAAATACAGGTGCATACATGGCTGAAATCGTACGGGGTGGTATTGTTTCTATTGATAGAGGACAATATGAAGCAGCTTCTGCGATTGGTATGAATCATTTCCAAATTATGATGCATGTTGTCTTACCACAAGTGGCCCGTAACATTTTACCTGCGACAGGTAATCAATTAATTATGAATATTAAAGATACAGCGGTATTAAATGTTATTGGTGTAACGGAATTATTTTTCCAAACAAAATCTGTTGCCGGCAATAATTTCCGTTATTTTGAATCGTTCTTCGTCGCATGTGTATTGTACTTTATCATGACATTTACAGCATCACGTATTTTATTGTATGTAGAAAAAAGACTTGATGGCCCAGATGCCTATCAAAAAGAACAGAAAGAAACAGTATAGGGGGACGCACAAATGGCAGTCATTCAAATTGAACATTTAAGTAAATCATTTGGACGTAACCAAGTGTTAAAAGATGTAAATTTCCAGGTTGAAAAAGGAGAGGTTGTATGTTTAATCGGTTCTTCAGGATCTGGTAAATCAACACTACTGCGCTGTATTAATTTATTAGAAATGCCAAGTGGTGGTCAAATAATTTTCAAGGGCGAAAATATTTTAGATGAAAAACATAATATTCAAGAATATCGTACGCATTTAGGAATGGTATTCCAGCAGTTTAACTTGTTTAATAATCATGATGTTCTAAAAAATTGTACAGTTGGTCAAATCAAAGTGTTAAAACGTTCGAAAGAGGAAGCTGAGAAAACGGCTTTAAAATACCTTGAAATCGTTGGTATGGCACAATACGTTAATGCGAAGCCTCGTCAGCTATCTGGTGGTCAAAAACAGCGTGTTGCCATAGCAAGGGCATTGTCGATGAATCCCGAAGTAATGCTTTTTGATGAACCAACGTCTGCCCTAGATCCTGAGATGGTCGGGGAAGTATTAAAAGTAATGCGTCAACTAGCTGATGCAGGGAACACGATGCTCATTGTTACACATGAAATGGAGTTTGCAAAAGAAGTCGCAGATCGTGTCGTATTTATGGATAAAGGTGTGATTGTAGAAGAGGGCTCACCATCCAAAGTGTTAGTAAATCCAGAGCATGAACGAACAAAAGAGTTTTTAAAACGAACTTTGAAATAAAAAAATGCCTCATCAGTTGCTTTGCAAAAGTGACTATATATACTAGTGCCGTCTTAGGACACGGTAAAATGAAAAGCGAGCCTGTTAAATTAGGCTCACATCAGACTATAAACAAACTCAAGAATAGAGTTTGTTTATAGTCTTTTTTACAATAGAAGCGTCTATATGGACAAGTTGCTGTTCGCTATGGGCCCGGGTATGGCTTCAATCACCACGCCGCTACACGCCTACGGGGCCTTTTGCGCCTGCGTTCAATCCACTAGTGTATGTCTATAAATGATTAGGGGAATGGATAGAATGACGAAAAATAGTAAAGATGAACGCAATCCCAATTGCCATGACAAAGTCCAAAAATGGCAGACAATAGTTGCTCTTAGCGTACGACTGTCGTTAGTAAGAGCGATTTGCAACTGTTATTTCTGATAAAATTTCAAAAGGTATTCGGCATGATGACATACCAAATACCTTTTGTCGTCAATGTGAAGTGAGTCTGTTTAATCAGGCTCACTTATTTTCTGGAATTCCATTCTGAATATAAAACAAAGCAAATCACAAATGCAATTGCAATAATAAAAAACCATTGCGGTATACTACCAAAGCTCATGAACAAACACCTCTTGTTAGAATTGTATCAGGTTTGAAAGGACATGCAAACTGTCTTTACGGACAAAATATCAACTTCTATGGTTTTTTTCTCCACAAAAGTACGAAAATCGTATAAAATAAAGTGAAACATAATTGATGGGGTATTTATCAGTTCTCCAGTGATTATTCGTTGAACATCTGGTACTTCAGCTATCAGGTAGATGTCTCTACTTATACTTCGCTTTAAGTGAGACGCTGATCACTGTTTGTACACAATAAAAATAGACGTTAGCCAAGTGCTAGTAAAGAGAGGTAAAGAGATTATGTTACATTTAAAATGGAAAGATGCGCCAACACTACGCACAGTCACTTGTAAACATACAAATGCATCAAAATACTTAGTTTCAAACGTATTAACAGTTGGGAAAGAATATGAAGTGAAAAATGAAACAGAAGAATTCGTCTTCATTATCGACAATACTGGGAATATTGGCGGCTACTATAAAGATTATTTTAGTTGAGCCAAAAACAAGGGGTGTCTCAAATTTATTTTTGAGACACCCCCTTGTTGTGTTTATAACGAGTAACACTTTTAGGATTATTACAGTACACTACTATCTATCTTTTCAGTTCGGTTACATCTTGGAGCTGTTGCTTTTCTTTTTCTGTTGCCGTGTGCAGTGCAAAGACATTTTGAATAGCCGATTGAAGCTCACGTTGTGTTTCTTTAAATCTCGTTACCTGTTGTTCAAAGGTAACGTTAGTTAAGCGTTCGTTTGTACGTGCCAACCGCTCCTCAAGCTGTGCATAATGAGTGTCCATATTCATCGATAACATCATGGCCAATTGATTTTTCCAGAGCGGGATAAGCGTAACAATTGAAAATTCAATTTTTTCTGCGAGTGTTTGATTAGCTTGCTGAATCATACGTATTTGTGGAGCTGTCTGTAGGGCTACTTGTTGAGAAACCTGTAAATCATAAATTCGTTGATCGAGACGTTCAATTTCTGTAGCAAAATCGTTAAGCTGCTGGATAACAAGCGGCTGATTATTCGATTGTGCACTTGCTACTTTTTCGGGCAATTCCATTTCAATCACTTGCTTCTTCTTCATTTGCCCTGCTGCAATGGCAGTTGCTAATTCCTCAAAAAACCCATTATTATGCGCATAAAGTTGCTCAAGCATATCTACATCATCAAAGAGTTGGAGCTGAGCACGCTCAAGCTGTACGCCAATTCGCTCTACCTGTATACTGATGCGCTCAAATTCAGTTAACGTTTGCTTAATCGTAGGACCTGTTTTGCTAAACATTTTTTTAAAGAAGGACTGTTTCTTAGGTTCTAAAGCAGTGGGATCAACACGGTCTAACGTTTGCATTAAGGAATCAAGCATTTGGCCGATCTTCGTGACGTCCTTTTGTTTTACCTGTGAAAGCATACGATCAGCAAACTGAGAAAGGGCACGCTGTGAACCTTGGCCTAAAGATAATACAGATTCGAAATTAACAAGGTTAATTTTACTAGCATAAAGAAGCGCGCGGCTTTGCGCAAGAGGCGACAGCGTGTTATAAGTCGCCATCGCCTCCTCAGTTGTTGCTTCTAAATAAGTTTGCACAAGCGGTGATACACCATGTAATGTGTCTAAATGAAAAATACGATCACTATTTGCTGTCACTTATCATCGCCTCGCCATTCCAACTGTTCTTTCCGTCGACTAGTGGAACGATTAGCGAATTCAATCTCCATTTGCAGATGATCGATATCATTTGAGAGCGCATCCTTTAAGTCAATGTGAATGGTATCATTTAAATCCGTTAATGTTTCTCGTGTTTTCGACAATGTAATTTGGATTTCTTTATCCTTTACAGGTTGTCTTGAAAGCATGGTATATTTCTCGGTTAATTCTACTGCTGAAGGAAGATGCGCGTAAAAAAATTGTTCCACATTGTAAAACTTTCGAGGATCCGTCTTTACCATTTTCACAATGTTTTTTGAAATACGAGTCATTTCGAGTAATTGTTTAAAGGCAGCAACAGAACGAACGCGTAAGTAATTTTGACTTAAAGATTGAATATGCTTATTTGCTGTTGAAATTTGTGATGCGATATGTTTGTATTCTTCCTTTGAAATATCTGCTAATAGCATGACTTTCTTTTTTTGGCTATGTTTCAGCAACGTTGTACTCGTTGCATAAGTTCCAGCGAACAATAAACCACCAAGGAAGAATCCTGGATTTGCTGCAATTGTTGCGATGGAAACAGTTGATAACGATAAAAGTAAGCTAGCGGTATGTCTAGATAAAAACTGTCCGACACTAAGCATAGTTTCTTCCTCCTTGCTTTTAAATATGTCTATCTTCTTATACGAAATATTCGACATAAAGTTTCATTGAAATAACCCTTACTTAAATTTTACTTCTAATTGCCAAGTTTCACAATGATAATACGTAATATAAAATGAAGCTTCCACATGTTAACCATGATATGCTATTCAATATACTTACTTTTTTAGGTAAGTTACTGCATTGTCCCTTGATAACAATGCCTCATATGGAGAAAGAAGAAAAAAAGTAAATTTATTAATCTATAACATTTGGTTGTTGTAAATATTATTCATTTCGAAACACTAGGTTCACTTCATTGTGAACTTAGTGTTTTTTTACATAACAGTAATAGGTGAGATTACTCCTTTAATTTCAAATTTGTCATCGTGCCTAATCCACTTGTGTGTACTTTGACTTTAACTTTTATCTCTAGTTCAGGAAATATCGTTGGCCAATCATCTTTGATTTTTTTCCATGCGCTGTGATCTTCGCGATGAAGCACATCTCCAAATCCTACAATATCGGCTTGATAATTTTTTTGAATTGTCATCAGTGTTTTTTCAATTCGTGTTTTTATCAACTCTGCCGTTTTTTTATTAATGTACTTAAGTGATTTGTTTTTGGTTAAATCTATAGAACATTCAACTCCTCCAACATTTTGGTCTACCACAATTTGCACATTTATTTTGGGGACACCTTTTTCAAATGTCCCTTTAATTTTAGTTGTTGATTTTGTTATTTCTGTTGTCAATTTACCTCCCTTAGGACAAGAAATAAGTTCAACTGTACTTTTAATATTATCTTTCAAAAAATTGAAGCCTCTACTTTCTTCTTCAGTTAAAAAACCCATTAATTTATCTTCTTTAAATACAGCTAAGCCCTCATACTTTAATAGCGTGGGTGTTTTAATTCTCTCAACATTCGTTTTATCCAAGCCTAATTGTGTATCGCCTTGTATTTCAATTACAGAGAGCACGAAACTTTTTTCTTTATTACTAAGAATCGTGACTAGATCTTCTACAGTAATAGATAATGTAGTACCCCAAGCTTTTTCTGCCCCTTTGATAGAATTTGCCATTTTATTTGCAGGTATTTTTTCTACGGGAGTTAAGACGTTTAATACTTCATGAGCAGTGGACTGATGAGAAACGATGATATCATAGTCATTCCTAGTTTCAGGGTCTCTTGCTAATAAATCTATCGTTTGGACTATTCCTTCTGTAGCTAATTCTTCTCCTATTACAACAACTCGAAGATGAGCAAAATAAGCTTTTCTAGGTGTTACTGTAGTCAGTTTCCTGATTGCTTCAAATACAGATTTTCCCTTTGCATGGTAGGTTACGACTGGTGATCGCCCGCTAGAAGGTTTATTTGCAGATACTTCAGCAGGATTTACAATTTGTACAGAAATTTCGTATTCGTCATCTACTTTATCTACTCCGAGTGCCATGACAATCGCAAGTTCGTTTAATTCCCTTTTACTCCAACAACCACTTAACAATAAACAGATTGATAGTAGTAAAAATAATTTACCATATGTTTTCATCTTGGCACCTCCAGTTTAAAGATAAGGATGATTGCGATTTCAAGTAAAAGTATTAACAAGTTAAACAGGGACTAACCAATAGGTGTAATTAAAAAAAGACACGGTCAAAAGTGAAAACCCTATACTTGGAGGTAATTTATTATTTGATACAAGTTAAAAATCTATGTAGAATCCTGCGAATCGTATTTGCGACGACAGGGTGGGCGAAACGTAGAGACAGGAGTAGGGAAAGTAAAGTACATGAGACCCAACAGAGAACGCCAATGGCACGTCCTATGGCTATGTATCTGCACAAAAACGAAGGGGGAGCGACGAAGAGATAGCCACAAATGTTTTGTGTGGCGAAAGCAAGGCGTTGTAGATTTGCAATAAACTGTTAAGCGTTTTGAAAAAAACAATAACTGTTTTTAAAGCTCCCCCGTTAATTATCGAAGTGATGTTTTTTTATGTCAAATATTTAGATGGTTAAAGATTTGGAATAGCGCTAGCTTAAAACGATAATCATACTAACTAGATGTGGCCTTGCTATTGTCAGATTTGTATTATAGGCATGTTCTACCAAATAGATTATGATTAAATGAAATGGAGATGATGAAAGTGGCACAATCAAGAACTAAAATGTTGACGCGAAGATAAAGTAACTCTTGAAAACATGATAAAAATACTTTTCAACTCAGATTGTTTTAACAGCTCGTATTCTTTCTAAGAATACATAGCAAGTTACATCTAAACTAGGTATGGCTTTTTTTATAAAAAATTGTAAATAGGAGGATATCATCTTATAATAGTGTTAACTAATTCCATATATAGAGAGAGGACGAAACAGATTAGTGTTTGACAATAAAAAAGCTGATGACGGAGTACACGAAATCGAAAAAACATTATCACAATACAAAGAAAACATACAAATAATGCAACAATCACTGGAAAAAATGGAGTTGGTTGTAGCTCATTTACAAAGTGAGGGATTACTTGAAGCGAAAAAATTGGCTCATGAATTAAGTATGTTGCAGAGACTTTCAACGAGTATAGAATTTAAAGCTAAGTGTCTTATGTGTAATAATCGTGAAACTATCGAGACTTCAACACCTGAATAAAATATAGATAGCAAGTCATATCCAATGGGGGTGGCTTTTTATTATACAAAAAAAGTAAAACCCACATCAATTGTGTGGGTCATGCACTCTTACATTTTTTAATGATTTTTGTAGCAATTGAGAATAATTCACTTGATACTCAGTTGCTTTTTTATACAGATTGATTATTCATTTCATGTCGAGAAGGTGGCATCCAAACATCAACCAAAACAGTTGCTTGATTCGCTTCAGTTTGTAAAGCATTAAGTACGTAATCTATAATTAGAAGGATTAAAAAAAGATTTACAGCTATATAAATTCCTAGCTAATAAACCCGCGTCGATAAAGCGAAATTAGAAATAACCGAAGAAGAAAAAACAACATTATTAGATGATTTAGCAGCATATACAGAGCCAATCAATCTATTAGTAGATGATTTTAATGCAAAAGGTGAAGCATTATTACTGGCATACAACGATCTTATGGCAACATATGAGCCAATTGAAGAAGTTTTCGATTTAGCAGTAGAATTAATTGGTGAAGTATGTGGCGTAAAAGAAGAACGCAAAATTGTTATTAATACACCATTTATGAACCCGAAAAGCAAAAATATAAAATATAGCATATATAGAAATATATTATTCTAGTTGAAAATTATGTATATATCCCGATATTAAGAAAGTAATATCAAAGAACATTTTTTCTACTATTTACTTAACACTTAAAGGGAAGTGTGCTGTTGATATAATAAAAAATTTGGACGGTGAAATTAATACTATGATATCTATGAGAAGTACAAGCATGCACTATTTAATGAATAGAGGAGCATATAGGTACAGCAATTTTTCTGAACAAACTACGGGTAACATCAATAAAAGTAATTCTAAGGTTATTCAAGAAGCACTAAAAAATGCAAATAAAGGTTCGAAACTATCCTCAGAGCAAATTGAAGTATTCAAAAATGCCTCAAGAAATAAATCTTTGGCTCCTTTTTTGAAGGGAATGGGTCCATTGAGGATGCATAATATGCGTGAATTACAAGACACAATTAATAATGCAAAGAAAACAAACACGGCTCTTGATGGAAATAAAAGTTTAAAACTATCCTCTAATCAAATTAAAATGTTAAAAAGTGCTTCAGGAAGTGGATTATTGGCTCCTTTCTCGAAGGGAACGGAGTTTTTAGGTTCGTTTAATTCACAAGAAAGTGTAACAAATCATAAACTTATGACAACACTCAAAGCTTATAAAAAGTCAGTATAAAAATAATTTGATGAGTAATTTTTGTGTATTATTCACAACATGATTGTCTAACTTTGTATATATATGCAATGAAACAAACCCAATTAGCATTGAATTATTTAATTGTTGCAACAAGCATTAAAAATACAAGTAGAAGAGTCTTTTAAGCCATATAAACAAATGACCAGGCGCTTATTTATATAATGAGTCCTGGTCTTTTTTGTGTTTAATCAAAAATCAAATACTTTTGAAGCATTTAGGATTCGTTTAAAAACTTCAAAGTATTTAAAGAAGTAAAATTAATGAGAAATATTGATTGAAAACATTAAAGTTTTATGCAGATGAAAGAAATTACTTACATGAATATAGTTATGATTCTGATGAATATATGGACTCAGTGGTTGATCATGATGCTGGTGATAGAGATACATTTGCAAGGTTGGGGATAGAAGATGGCTCTTTTTGAAATACAAAGAGATAAGAAAAAAGAAAAGGGGTTATACCAAAAATCATTTTCCAATGACTATTGAGACAACCCCGAATTCTTTACTGGTTAATGTTGTGGAAAATATTCTTGACCGTTTATCGTTAATTTAGAAGCTGAGATAAGAATTTCTTCATTTGCTTTAATATATGGGTCTAAAATCTTGTAGAAGGCATCCCATTTTTCTTCTGCTTTTTCAAGCTCCTCTTTTTTATTAAGTGCTAAGCTTTCTTCATAAAGCTGTTTTAATTGCTTGCTATCGGCTTCACTCACTTCGAAATCAAAGTCAGCCATGTATTCCTCAAAAGTGGAAGGCTTATAGAACTGATCAAGGATTTCATAGAATTCATTCCATAGCTTATTAGACAACTCTTCATTTTCATCTTTATCTGCTTTTCGAGCGTCCTCAAAGATTGTTTTTAGTTTTGCTAAAGTTTCAGCAGGGATTTCTGATTCTAGGCCTTCTAAAGATTCTTCAAAAGTTCGTGGTGGATATAGCTCATCAACATATGGCTTAAGGATTTTGAAAAATTCTTCATATTTTTTGTTAGCCTTTTCTTCATCACCACTTTTTTCAAGCTTTACTAATTCTTCATAAATAGCTTTAAGCTGTGTTTTATCGTTTTCTTTAATAACTATGTTACTTTCACTAAATCCGTAATCTTCTATAAATTCATCAAATGATTGAGGCTGCCAATTAGCTAATACATATGGCTTTTTAATTTTATACATTTCGTCATAAATTTTATCCATTTCCTCAAATTTCTTTTCAATCTCTTCATCTGAAGCTTTTTTATCTTCATTTAGTTCCTTTTGCAGTTTCTTTATTTCACTAAACAATTTTTCTAATGTTGTTAAATCTTCCTTTGTTACTTCTTTAGGCAAGTCTTTTTTATAAGCTTCAAATGTATCGAAGTCATTATAATATTCAACAACGCTACCTTCAACAGCAATTTCCTGTCCTTCAACTAAGTTCATTTTTTCTAGTTGTTCTGCAGAAAAATTATTGAAACTGATGAAGTATTTTTTACCATCTTTTCCTTTAAGGTTCATTCCATCGAAGAAAATATTTTTAATAGTCCCTTTAATTTGTTGTTCCTTTTGAACGGATGCTTCAATTGTTTTTTCTGCTGATGCAGCTCCTGCTTGAAGTGGCGTTAGAACAGCCATTCCTATAGTAAGTGCAGAAGCAATCATCCAAGTTTTTTTGATTGGTTTTTTCATTGTAAATTTAATTCTCCTTTATATTGGTTTTGCTACCAATACTTATACGTTTTTCCATCTGTAAAAGTTTCGTTGCTTTTGAAAGGTTTTTATTTTTTAAAAATAAAGAAGAGAACTAAAATAAGACCACTCCGTGTGTGAAGGGTGGTTTTACTTATGTAGCCATCTAATTGGCTAGAATGGTAAATGGAAAAAGTTATCCAAATAAATTTTAAATGAGGTATTATTAAACTAAATGCGCAGGTTAGGGTAAGAAGACTAAGAAACAAGTTTTATGACAACATATTTAAAATAAGTGTAAAAGGAGA
The DNA here is from genome assembly GCF_000392615.1 of Lysinibacillus sphaericus OT4b.31. Lineage (GTDB taxonomy): Bacteria > Bacillota > Bacilli > Bacillales_A > Planococcaceae > Lysinibacillus > Lysinibacillus sphaericus_B. The sequence goes on from NZ_KB933398.1 coordinate 2,460,281, forward strand.
GAAAGCCAATGAATTTAGGCACTCCAATGGCAATAGGAAATACAGCTAAGATTTATCTTTATGAGGGTAAGATTGTCAAAGTATAAAACGACTATTTGCCTGTAACGGAATCATTGTACGAAGCAAATAAGCAAAGTCTTGCCTACTCACATGACCTTAATGTTCCTAAAGTGTTGGATGTTACAGAAATAGATGGAAAACAGGCTATAATAATGGAATATATTAAAGGGAGAACAATGGGTGAAATCCTGTCTGAAAACATGGATCAAGCAGAACATTTCATCAGTGTCTCCATTGATATCCAACAAAAAATACATATGTTAGTTAAGATAAAAAATTTTAATTGCTACTATTAGTAGTATAGAAACAATAGATGTTCCATTAATATTCATTATTAAGAAAGGAGAGTATGCATGAAACAGAAAATCAAGCAAGCTGTGCAAGAGGCTTATAATGCAATGTATAGTGCCTTAAAGGATGAACAAATCTATGCGATTGTCTTAGTGACAGATGGAGATTGTGGCAGTCTTTATTTAACAATGGGGACAGAAAAATCACTTATTAACATTGGTAAGGAATATGGGGACAACCCAGAAAATTATCGCTTTTTGAAGGATGAATATTTACACTACGATCAAACGGATATGCTAGAAAAGGTGAGTCGTGAACTATTAGATAAAATATTGTATGCCGAAGATAAAGAATTTGTTGAACATCAAGTGATGGTTCATGAAGTAATGAGTGATACGATGTATGAATTGAAACAGGAGGGCGTTATTGACGAAAACATTTTTGCTTTTATTTCGGTGACTGATGATGACATGGATGAAATATTGGAGCTAACATCAGCAAAACGTTGCAATCCGAATCATCCGACACTACCTGCATTTATACGTAATTGGCAACATTAAAAAAGTAAACAATCTCATGCTATTATTAGTTGCGATTTCTCTAATGAGAAAGAGGATGCTGACAGTATGGCGAAAAAACAAAAACACTTTCAGCTGCATTATGAGCCGAGAGTGTTTTTTTATTTTATGCTGCTTAATACCTGGCAATGATAATAGAAAACGATAGGAGTATAATCGTGAAACAGTATCTAAAATTAGAATTGTTAATAGAGCTACCGAATGATTTTGAATTTATAAAGCCATCTACAACACAAGTTGACAACAATAAAAATTATCATGTTGATAAAAAAATGACGATGTCTGTAGATGAAATAGCGGAAGAATTATACAATGGTCCGTCTAAATGAAATTCCACATAAAACAAAACCGTATTCAAAACCGTATTCATTAACGACAATACCCAAAAAGCTTGATAAACCTTGCTAAAATAACATTACAAAAATAAAGAAGCCAGACTATACAATGTCTGACTCCATACGTACATAACCTTTTAAATCATCATATAACTCTAACGTAAATGAATTGGAATCTGCCTGTGGGCTAACACCCTTTTGAACAAAGATGAGGAATTCATCCACGGCTTTTTTTGAGCCTTCTACTTCTACCTCAATTTGTTCTAGGTCATTTAGTTTACAATAGCCTTTTAAGCCAAGCTCAATTGCTTTTTGTTTAATGAAAAAGCGGTAGCCTGTCCCATACACATCTCCGAAAAATTTAATCAGCGCTCGTTTATTCACGCCATAACCTCCTACTTATTGAAGAGGGGAGAAGCCTCCCCTTGCTTATTGCATTACACGTTCTTTTTCTAAATGAGTGATTAAGTTATTAATAAAGTATAGAACGCGCTCTGAAGCCTGATTTACCTCTTGTAAATAGACTTCAGCCTTTTGAATATTACCGGCCTCATGTGCTTGTGCTGCAAGCTTCGCTGATTCATGCACACGTGCGTGATATGCATCTAAATCACGATAATCCTGTAAGTGACCGAATCGTTCGACTGTCCTCTTAGCTGTATACCATTTGCCAAGGCGACAATCTTTATGCGAAGATACCTCACTTGGACGTACATTCTCTAAGCCAAGGAACATATTGTAAATACGCCATTTCCATAAAATATGATCAGCTTTTGATAATTGTAATAGGGCGATAGAAGAGAGTTGTACATTATTGTTTGAGATAATGTCGTTGCGGAAGCGGTTAATCTCTTTACCTAATAAGTAAATATCGCTTGATGTATTGTGACTGTATTCACGAATATCATCCTGAAGACTAGAAATTTCTATCATTCTCGCCGATACCTCGTCAATTGCCGCAGCCTGTTCTTGGGAAATAGCGGCCGTATTTGTAACGTCAATATTTATCCCTTCAATTGCACCTACAATAGCATTTAGTAATGGTAACGATTCTTTCGCTTCAATGGTTGCCTCTTTTATGATAGAGGTCGTTTCTGTTATGGATTTCGATACATCATTGGAGTAACTCTTTAGATGATGCACATTCGTTGATACTTCACTCAGTGCAGATACTGTACCTTCAGCGAGTTTACGAACTTCTTGGGCTACTACTGCAAAGCCTTTACCATGTTCACCGGCACGGGCAGCTTCAATGGATGCATTTAATGCCAACAAGTTTGTTTGATCAGCGATTTGGTTAATCAAGGTTACAACATGCTCAATATCATTGACACGTTTTTGTAATTCTGTAAACGAGTCAACGATGGTAGCAAAAGTTTCTTCCGTTTTGAAGATCTCGGTTAACGCATGTTCAATAGCATTTTTCCCTTTCACAGCATGATCAACAGAGTCAGTTGTCTTCTCAGAAATGCGAGAAGACATACGCGCAACCTCATTGATTGAGGCGGCAATTTCTTCTGTCGCTGCTGTAGAGGACTGTATTTCTTCATTTTGTTTATCTAAACTGAATACTAAATCCTTCATATACATAATTTTTGCGTTTACATCCATTAATGAAGAAACCTCTGCCACTACATTTTCAATAATACGCTCAGTTAATACTTCGAAAAGTAATTCTTGGTCAACGTTGACAGCTGACTGGAAAGATTTCATGTATTCAAATGCCTTGTTTGGCTTTAAACCAAAATTATGTAAAATATACGTTGTAATATAAAAGGCAAACTGATTAAATACGACAATTAGTTTGCCAGGCTCGAATTGATTTTTTCTGAATAAATTGAAAAATTTAATCGTTTCATCCACGTATTCATCATCACGAGTTGCTAAGAAAAATTGAGTCAAGTATCGATCTATATTTTCTTCACTGATTGTGTGCTGGGAGGAAGGAGAGATTTCCCTTAAATAATTGTTAAAAATACCGTTCATAGAAGGAGTGATATCTTTTAGTTTTGTGTAGAGGGCTTTTAAATTCACTTCATCTTGTGAATTAAAATGATTAAACGCCAACGTTTTATTGAAACGGCCTGTTGCACTTAAATTTGTACCGCGCTTTAGTAATTCTTCGAGCTCTGCCTTAGGTCGAATACTTGAAAACATAAAAAAATACCTCCCAAAAGTAATAATGAATAATAAGGTAATAATAGCATATTTCAGGGTGTTTTAATAGACAATTCATGTGTGTTTGCTAAAATGAGATTATCTGATGACAACAAGGAATGGGGCAAATATGTATACAATACTTTACATGAAAGCTGATTATGAGCCTTGGTGGAAATTTGAGGGCTGGGAAGCTTTTATTCAAACACAAGAAACGTTCGAGACGAAAGAACAGTTTGAGCAAGCACTACAAGAAAAATTAAATAGCTTTAGACCAGTATATGAACACGAGGCGAGTAAAGAAGGCAAGTACTGGGCATTTTGGTCAGAAGAAGAAAGCTTTTATTGCGAAGCCTGTGATGATGATGCACAAGTTTATCATGGAATTATTGGAGTTGAAACGACAGATTTAGATTTAAACGGAAAATTGCAAATTAAATAAAAAAACTTTTTTCTTTATTTGACAAATTATTGAATGCTAGTTATACTTAGGTTAACAATTTAATTGCTTCACCGGAAACATGGATTCACATATTACAAAAAGTGATCGCGTTAGTTCGGTACTCTTTGTAATATGTGAATTTTTTCATTTCCTGAAGAAATTACATATTGTTCACTTTTATTTTTTTGGAGGTTATCTTAAATGAAACAAGGTACAGTAAAATGGTTTAACTCAGAAAAAGGTTTTGGATTCATCGAAGTTGAAGGCGAAAACGACGTATTCGTACACTTCTCAGCTATCCAAGGCGAAGGTTTCAAAACTCTTGACGAAGGTCAAAAAGTGGAATTCGAAGTTGTAGATGGCAACCGCGGACCACAAGCTGCTAACGTAACTAAACTTTAATTCTCAGTAATTAAAAATACTTTCGTTAAATTAAGGCATCCTATGTAAATAGGATGCCTTTTTTTCATTCTTTCAACATAAAAGGATTACATTTTTGTTTTTTTGGTAATAGGTATAGGGAGTAAAGGAGGAAGATAACATGGATACGTTTCAAAATATACCGAATGACAAAGAACAACGGGATTTTTATCATAAGCTGCGGACTAAATTAGTTACATTTCTTGAATCAAAGACTGGAAGGCACAATAAATTTGCAGAGTATTTGATGTTTGTACCTGATGTATTTCATTTATTAATAAAAACATTGATGGACCCTGCTATTGATACAAAAAGTCGTTCACTGATTGGTGCTACTATTGCTTATTTTATCTTCCCAATGGATTTTATGCCCGAGGGTGTTCTTGGATTTGGTGGTTTTATGGATGATCTTGTATTAGCAACTTTTGTCGTCAACACGATTATCAATAAACTGGGACCCGAAGTGATTGAGAAACATTGGACAGGGGATAATAAGCTCCTTGATGTTTTACAAAAAATTGCGGGAACGAGTGATCAAATTATTAGTAAGATACCGGTAAAATCGATGTTTACACAATATATAAGACATGAAACGAAGGGGAATAATAAATAATATTATTATGTAAACCAATTAATTATTCGTCAGTTAACATGGGCAAAGTGATCGAAAGTGAATAAATATTAAAACTTCAAACACCGTAAACCCCGTTGTTATTTTACAACGGGATTTACATACCCAATCGTTGGGACAAAAAATTGTAGTGTCAAGAGAAATTAATGCTCGATTTTAACGAAAATTTCATGGTTGCCTCGTATGAAATTACTTATGCCAATAACCGTTAGGGGAGCGATGTTGGTGAATTTTAAATAGAGGGAATCCATTGCTACAGCAAGTTCTCGATTACTTCCAAGATCCTCACGTGTGACAGCAAACTTCTCTAAAGTATTAGGGCAATGGTACCTCTGAAGTATTATTTCAGTTTCTTCTAACAGTTGATACATAGGTTCATCTCCAAAATACTGTAAACCAATTTTAATTGCCGACCAAATTTTAGGTTGCGCCATATAATAGGCACTCCACCAATAGAACTCTTCCTTTGATTCAATTGCATGATCATAGTACACATGAAAAACAAACAACGCTTTTTGTCCAATGTTTAAGTCTTTATAAAAAAGTTCTTTAACTATTGAACTATTCTCTTGTGCCATTCTCCTTTTATAATCCAAAATTAACGGTTTAAAACAGGCATGGACCAATGCGATATCACCTAAAGCATCAAACTCCACTTTTTTCATCTGTGCTATCATTCTATAATCACTCCTTACTCATTATTATAAAGTGATGTCACAATTATTGGAAAAATTCCAACTAAAATTTCTACATTATTTAATGATGAAAATTTTTTCCAACCTAAACTCACCTTAATAAGCTAGTTAAAAGTATGCGAATTTAATAAGTCTTGTAACACTTGAACCGGGACAAACAAGCCAACTCGACCAAATGGTTCCTGTTTCATTGTTGCAAAAATAACCCCGATTACCTCACCATCCGCATTAAGGACAGGGCTGCCACTGTTGCCCTTGTAAACAGGTGCTTGCATCATCATAACGGGTACCTGCCAATCTTCTAGTAAAGTTGTTTCAAGTAATGTACCTTCATTGGCGATCCCCGTAAAGGCCAGTGGATTACCAATAAAATACACATGCTCATTCTTGGCATAATGAGGATTGTCAGCGAGCGTTAAAGATGGGATGTTGTCACCAGTCACTTGCAATAGTGCTAAATCGACATCTGGGAAGCTTTGCAATAATTGCGCCTCCATTAGACCTTCTTCTGGAAACACAACCGACAATGTGATGGCATCCTCAACTACATGGGCGTTTGTTACAATAAGTCCATCGGAGGATATGGCAAAGCCTGTCCCTTTGCTAGTACCTGTAGATATTTCTACGACAGCCTTTTTATATGTTTGGATATCTTCCTGTGCAGATAATTTTGTAGATACTTTTATGAATTCAAGAGCTGGAATGGAGTAAATTTGGAATATAAGTGCAAAAGTATTGAAAAATAAAACACACGCCATACTCCATACAATCCATTTTACAATTGGCCGTTGCTTCTTTGGCTTTTTGCCTTGCAGGCGTTGTTCACGTTCTGCTGCTAATGCCTTTTGTTGTTCTTCAAGCACGAGCTCAAGAAATTCCTCTTCCGTTAATTCTTCCTCTGTAGACGACTTATGTAAATCATTCATATTATGTACCTCCTTCTCCCAAAATGAAAGACGTCCAAGCCGGACGCCTGTGAAGCCCATTATTCTATTGTTCGCAGTGTTGATGTTACGACAAATGGCTCTTCGTTATCTGTTTGCATCGTATCTTCTATACGGATGAGTCCAACATCTTTAGCGAAATATTTTTGTGTCGTCATCGTATCTTTTGTTCGTGTAAGCTGAATAACATCGTGATAAATTTTTGTTCCAGTATCGACTGTTGCAGTAGTCGACTGGATGGTCCAACCAGCAAAGCTGTTTCCGACTTCGAAAGGCAGCTGTAAAATAGGTTCGATGACTGGAAATGAATCCGCTTCTTGTGCTGTCGGAAGTGATGGAGTATTATCCACGGCCGCTTTATAGATGAGGACAATCGCAGAGTCAGTTAGTCGATAAACCTTTAACATGATGACACCGCCATTATCTTCTATTTGGGCGATATGTGTGTCATCGATATAGGTAGTTTGCAGCGAAAAGCTAGCAAATTCATTGCCTTGACCTACATAATATGCAGTTGAACCATCGGGTGGGATAAAACTAGCAAGATTTTCTGCTGTTTTTGGTTCAGCTGTTTTTTCAAATTTAGATGCTTCAGCCGTCACAGCTTGTTTTGAAAGGGTTTCTTGCTGTTCTGTAACTTTATTTGTCGTACAACCAACTAATAGTATTGCTAGAGAGAGTACAAACAAGATAGATCGCATAAGCAAGCTCCTTCTGCTATTTTCTTTAAGTATACGCGAAGTTCCTATGGTATACGAATATTATGAAAACCAGTTTTCCAAAAAGGTAATGCGTTTATTTGTTGTATCGACACGCACACGTAAGCCAAGTGGCATGGCATGAAGTGGGTGAGTATGACAGCAATCTACATCAGCTAAAATCGGTATAGTAAGTCCATCGAGCTGTTCGATTAACATATCATATGGCTGTCGATCGGTGCCTAAATCATCGTATTGCTCATGCTTGCCTAGAATAATGGCTGAAGCTTTGTCAAAAAAGCCATGCAATTTTAGCATTGCAAAGTTCTTCTCCACAACTGCGATGGTTTTCGATGTGTCTTCTAACAGTAAAATATCGCCTTTTTCAATTTGAGGGAAGTAAGGCGTTCCGATAAAACCGTACATCGTATTGACGTTGCCACCAATCAATCGCCCTTCAGCTACGCCATGCTGGACAGTAATCCAGGAATTACGATGTTGCGTTTTTTCCGCTGTTTTTTCAAGCCAATTTACGCGATCATCTGTCCAAATAGGAGGAATAGGCATTTCATAGGGGAACGTGAGAGAATCTACAAAGAGTTCTTTGAAATATTGCGCTGTATAATGAACAAAAGGTGGAAATTCACCGAATGTTGAAGCAACGGACGGGCCATAGAACACAGGGATGCCTGTCTTGGCATATAGGGCAAGTAGTATGGCTGTCACGTCAGATAATCCTACAAGTATTTTAGGGTGTTGTTGAAATGCCTCGTAATCTAGATAAGGCAGCATACTATTGGCGTTAGTTCCACCCATTGTAGGTAAAACCATTTTGATATTTGGGTCGCGCAGTAGGGTATTCAGTTCATCAGCACGTTCTTTTGGTGTACCAGAACGATAAAAATCAGTTTTACCAGTTAATGCACCTTCTTTAATGGTGAAGCCAAAAGCATGTAAACGGGCCTTGCCTCGTTCATAGCGTGCGCGTGCGATGACAGAAGCGGGCTTTGAGGGTGAGTAAATACCAATTGTATCGCCCTTTTTTAATGGGGAAAACATAAAATACCTCTTTCTAATTACATAGTTTTTGCCATTATACATGAGTTTACAATTATTTGGGGGATTATGATGATTTTATGAAAGAGCAGTAAAAATTAACTGGTTTATATTGCTGTTGTAGAAACATTTTATTTACTATAATTATATTATGTAAACAAAGGTGTTGGAAACTTGCTAGAAAGATGAGATTTTTATATGATAGAGTTAAGCCAAAAATAGGGGGCGTTTATATGTATCGTCAAGTAGAGGATTTTCTAAATGAATGGTCTAATGCATCACAAGGGACTGCTCAAGTACTACAGGCAGTGACAGATGAAAAACTAAATCAAAGTATCGTGGAAGGCCACAGTACACTCGGGTGGTTAGGATGGCATTTAGCTGGCGCGATAGGTTATTTTGGCTATTTAGCAGGCCTAAAAGTACCAATGCTTCGTCAAGAGGATCCAGTACCTGCAACGGCAGCCGAAATTGTAGCTGCATATGAAGAGGCTGCAAAAAGTGTAAAAGAAGAAGTAGCAAAGCTATCAAATGAAGATTTGCTAGAAGAAGTAAAGGGCTTTGATGGCCCAATTGCGCGAGGGGCATTATTACGAACGCTCGTGGATCATCAGACGCATCATCGTGGTCAAATGACTGTACTCCTACGTCAAGCAGATTTACCAGTACCAGGCGTGATGGGGCCGACAAAGGAAATGCAAAAATAATCAAAACGGCAGATACGTTGAGTATCCGCTCAGATTGTAGACAAACTCAAAAAATGGAGTTTGTCTACAATTTTTTTCTTTTAAAATAGAAGTTTCTATAAGAACCCGTTGACTTCCGCTACGGCGGACGCATGGCATCAGTCTCTTCGTCGCTGCGCTCCAATCAACTAGTGTACGTCTAACGGAATACATAGCATTTGCCTCGTAAATAAGTCATGACAGCACCATTTATCTTCCATTTGTCATTTTAAATGACAGGCAATTGGCACTTGATAAGGCGTTATCTCAGGTAAGAATTTTGGGTAAATAAAAAACTCCCCCAAACAAGTGGGGGAGAATGAACGTAACCGATATGAAAGTAGAAAATTCACTGGTTGAATGGAAAACAGCTTAGCTTAAACCTTGGCTATCTTTCCATTCAAGGAATTCATCATACGTTAATAATTTATCTAGAATTGTGCCGTCTTCACGGATTTCGATGACGCGGTTCGCAATTGTTTGGATGAACTGGTGGTCATGAGATGTGAAGATCATCGCACCTTTGAAGCGGATTAAGCCTTCATTAAGTGCTTGGATTGACTCAAGGTCAAGATGGTTCGTAGGCTCATCTAGTAAAATAACGTTTGCAGTGGCAAGCATCATTTTAGAAAGCATACAACGTACTTTTTCGCCCCCTGATAATACAGAAGGAGATTTTTTCACTTCTTCACCAGAGAATAGCATACGACCTAAGAAGCCGCGTAAGAAGCTTTCTGTTTCATCATCAGGTGAATATTGGCGTAGCCATTCTACTAATGATTTCTCTGAACCCTCGAAGTATTTATCGTGATCGTTCTCAAAGTAGCTTTGAGATGTTGTCACACCCCATTTGAATGTACCAGCATCTGCTTGTCTTTCTTCCATTAGAATATCAAGAAGCGCTGTTTTTGCCATTGGGTTACCAAGTAAAATGATTTTATCATCTTTGTTCATCGAGAAGCGAATATCATTCAGTAATGTTTCGCCTTCATTACTTGCTGTAAGACCTTCAACCGTTAACACATCATTACCGATTTCACGACCCGTTTGGAAGTTGATGAATGGATATTTACGGCTAGATGGTTTAATGTCATCAAGCTCGATTTTATCAAGCATTTTCTTACGAGAAGTAGCTTGGCTTGATTTCGAAGCGTTCGCAGAGAAACGCGCAACGAATGCTTGTAATTCTTTAATCTTTTCTTCTTTCTTCTTGTTTTGGTCTGCCATCATTTTTTGTGCTAATTGGCTAGACTCATACCAGAAGTCATAGTTCCCAACGTATAATTGGATTTTAGAGAAATCAAGGTCAGCAATATGTGTACATACCTTGTTTAAGAAGTGACGGTCATGGGATACAACAATTACCGTATTTTCAAAGTTAATTAGGAATTCTTCTAACCATTGGATTGCTTTTAAGTCAAGGTGGTTGGTAGGCTCATCCAGTAATAGAACATCTGGTTTACCAAATAGCGCTTGTGCTAATAAGACTTTGACTTTGTCAGAACCTTCTAGGTCAGTCATTAGCATATAATGTAGCTCGTCGCCAATTCCTAAGCCATTTAATAATGTTGCTGCTTCTGATTCAGCTTCCCAACCATTGAGGTCAGCGAATTCACCCTCTAATTCAGCAGCACGCATACCATCTTCATCAGAAAATTCTTCTTTTGCATAGATTGCGTCTTTTTCAGCTTTTACTTCCCAAAGACGTTTGTTGCCCATAACCACGGTATCTAATACATTGAATTCATCGTATTCGAAGTGGTTTTGTTTAAGGACTGATAAGCGTTCGTCCTTACCCATTGAGACATTTCCTTCTTGCGCTTCAATTTCACCAGAAAGAATTTTTAGGAATGTTGATTTACCAGCTCCGTTTGCTCCGATTAAACCGTAGCAATTCCCTGGTGTGAATTTTATATTTACGTCTTCAAATAGTTTACGATCGCCATAGCGAAGACCTACATTACTTACTTGAATCATGCAAGTTCCTCCTTTTTTCACAATGGCTCTAGTATATCATGAAATATGTTCCATAGTCTATAAACATTATTAAATCAAGGTTTATAGTCATGGGGTTTCAGGTATTTGGTTGAATAGGAGCGTGGGGATAATCGAGTTGGGAAAAAAAGTAAGGTTTTTAATCGTTTCTAGGGAAAAGAACAGGTAAGTAAATGAAATTGATTTATCCCTAATTTATTACCTTTTAATATTTCATTGAAAGGAAGATGCTAAATGTCTAGAAAAGTAAAAGAATTGAGAATGGATGATGTTGTTTTTAAGCCTAGCTTACAACCTAAACAATCCGGAGATAATACCACCAAACGTAAACCCGATTCAATCCCAATAGGTCAAGTACTTGAAACAGTAAACCGACAAATGCAATTACAAGGACTAAGACATAAGACTTTGTTGACTTATAACCAGACGATGCAAAAATTTGTAGAGTTTTTAAATATTGAAACGGTGGATGATATTAATAAAGAAGGGTTTATGGAGTGGTTAGAATCACTCAGTCATTTAGACAAGACAACTCAAGCTAATAGATTTAGATTTGTATCAGCTATATTAACGAGATTTTATGATAACGGTTGGATTCAAGGTAATAAATTTTGGAAGGACGTTAAAATTAAAGTTGATAAAAAAGTAAAAAAAGCAGCAGACGAAAGAGAGTTAGAAATATTACTATCGGTGATCGACACTACCACATGGCTTGGTTGGCGTGACGTAACAGTTTTACTTCTACTATATAGGACTGGCATACGTATTCACACTTTAACAAGCCTAAAAGAGGAACATATCGATTTTAATGAAAAAATGTTGGTTTTATCTGGCGATATAATGAAGAATGGGCAAGTTTTGAAGATTCCTTTAGAAGATGAATTATTAATGTTGCTAGAACGCTTAATTAAGCAAAATCATGAGGTTAGGAAACGTTATAAAGAGAAAAATGATTATGTTTTCATTACGAAGAGTGGAAAGCCAACTTTGAATGACTATTCCCATAATAATGCTATATCAAAGCGTATAAACGCTTACTCAAAAAAATATGGGCTTTCAATATCACCGCACAAAATACGTAGGTTATATGCAACTAATCTTGTACGTAAAAAAGTACCTTTAGCAATTATATCGAAGGCACTTGGTCATAGTTCGTATGAAGTCACACAGCGTTATATCGAAATGGATGTAGATGAAGTGGCTGATACTTTACGTAAGTATTTATGATGAATTAACAACAATAAAAAAGAAAAAGAGAGTTACCTATTTGCGGTAGCCGACTCTCAACACTCAATTAGCAGTACACCAATACAACTAAATATGAGCGAATATAGCCTTCATTTTACTTGAAAAAAAGTGAAAATGCAAAGGTCTAGTTTCCTATTGTCTTTTTTAGATGATAGCAGCTCTTTGGTGGTTGTCAATAACACCAATTGAAATTAAACTGGTCAGGTTTGTCGTACCGATGCACAAAAGCGACTAGGACACAATACGGCATTCCCTTGTTTGTGCTAGTGTCTGAATGTGGTTGACGCACATAATCGGTCAGGAGTGGAAGGTCTGAATGATTACGGTCATGCAGAATACACGATACATTGTAATTGTTGCTGAGTTCCTCATAACAGTAGGATAAGCATTTACGATACATGCAGAGGTGTGTAGGGGGATTACAAGACGTTTCGAGGGCAGAAGTAGAAACTACGTGTATTGATTCGAAAGGATCACGATTAAACAGGGGCATACAATACGGATACCTTGATTGAGGATTCATGGAATCGGCTGTCTATGTTAGTTGATTCTTTTTTGAGTCGCTAACGTAGGCAACCGAAATCAGCACCAAGCCGTTTTCCTTATCTCGGCTTCATGATGGGGACGGTAAACAAGCTTGTCAATAAAAAATCTTTAATATTTCATAATATTTCTTTTAATAGAAAATATTTCTTGTAGTATAATAGGAGTAGATTTATTGAACTACTTTATAGTTGAAAGTTGGGATATTGTTGATAAAAGAAATAATCGAAAAGATGGACACCTTAATACCAATATTGACTTTGATATTTGGCGGTATTAGTCTTCGCAGTGTATTCATATCGTTTTATACATCTCTATCTTACGATTCATTTGATATGAGATTATTACAAAGAGATAAGTTTGCAATGATCAAATTTAAAAAAAATATAAGTATATTTCTGATTATTATTCCTGTATATTGTGCATTAGCATTCTTATTAGCATATGAAGCAATAATTTTCCCAGAATTTATTTCGATATTTAGTATTGCTTTCCTTGTTTCTACTGTAGGCATAATACTTCGCTATTTAGTATCTTTTTTAGAGTTTATCTTTATAAAAAGTGTTAACATTAGATGGTTACATTGGGTAAAAATCCTCTTAGGTAAACTTTCTTTTATTTATAAAGTGAATGTTAAAACAAAAATTTATATGACATTAGCTTTCTTGCTTTTTTCTCTAACAATGCTTGCTTATGGGTATATTGCTGGTGTAGAAACGGTATTTACTAGCCTAACAGATTATTTAATAACAATGATAGGGATTTCATTTTTATTAATATATTCGTTAAAACCAGATACTAAATCTATTGATTACATCTTTAAAGAAGAAAATGATAATTTAATCAACTTGTTAGAAAAGTATGAGATTACAGAAGATCTAAGATTAGAGTACTTTTTGACTGATTCAATAGCTGTACTTTCAACTGAAGATAGAGTATTCAGAGTAATTAAACGAATATCGGAATCTAAAAGTACATACGAGATATATAAAATTAATGAGTAAAGTTCACTGAAATAAAGAGTTATTTGGAGGAAAAAGAATTGAAGGACTATTTAAAAACTATAAATTATGATTTACATGGATTAAAAAAACTAATATTAGAAGGAAGTAATTCTCTAAATTTTAGCTCTGGACCAGTATTCTCTATCTTTCGTGATATTTGTATAGCTCTTTATGAAACTAACAAAGTATTAAAAAAAGACAGTGTTATACTTTCTGATTTGCCCCAAATAGAAGTAATTGAAGAAATTAGAAATAAGGTAAAGACAAATCAAGGTTTTCAAAATAGGGAAATTTTCAATAAGCTCCTTGATGGACATAAAAGTATTTTTGGAGATGATATTGATAACTTGGGATTCTATATAGATAATAATACATTGGCTAGTAGTACTTTATTCCCAACTTTTGTTTTCGCTAATACACATTATTTAAATACTTTGTTTAATGAATATGATAGTAACGATCACACAAACCTTGACACTACTATTGCTTCATTGATACAAGTAATTTTAGCTTTGATAAATCAACCGATACATTTAGACTCTAAACCATTTAAAAATATTAATGAGAAAGAGTATGTACTTAAAGATGTTTGGGATAAAAGGTTTTACACCGAAGATATAATTTATAATGTACTTTTTACAAGACTTCTTCTTATTCAAAATGAACTAACTACCTGTACTTGGCTAGAAAATCATCTGGATTATCAATCACCTAAATTTAATTTAGATAAATACATTCTATTACGTTTAACCTCCATTAAGTTATTTGAAACAATGAGGAATCTATTGGATATGAGGGACAGAGCTGAACTCCAAGAATATTGGATTGATCTCAATTTGAATAGTTTGGACTATTTGCTTGATGAATATGAAAATACATTTGGAGAAGAGATGAAAACATTAAGAAATATGCTTCATTATAATAATATGGGAATTAATTTTTATGATTACCTTCAGCAACAAATTCAAAAAGATAATGAGTACCCAGATAAATTATTAAAAGTTATATTTAAATACACTTATGAGATTAGAAGAAGTATCTCAGATACTATCAACATCCAATCATATAAAAGTATGAGCGACCTTGAAAAAATATCTTGTATAATTAATAGTAGTACTTAAATATTTTTTAACAACAATCAAATTAAAACAGTTTCTTTTTGCAACTAGTATCTACTACTATGGATAATTTGACATTCATTATTCAATAAATTACTATTATAGTAATTGAATAGATAATATTAACAATAGGTACTACATTTTGTAGTTTAAATTGGGAAGTCGGAGTAGATTAATCTTATTCTTAAAGCCGACGCTGTTTACGCAACTGTGAATGCTGATAAAGCAAGCCAGGAGACCAGCCAAACACAATTATTATTACTCTTCGGAGTAAAGTGTTTGCTAGTTCATGCGTATTTTTAAACAGCATTTCAAGCCACTTTACTGAGGAGCTATTCAATAATTCTTGGTAAAGAGGTGATTAAAATGGAAATGCTAAACATTTTTCTTTCTATTGCTACTTTTATATGTTTATTGATTTTTGGTTTAGTAAACATAGTATTAAAAATAATTGAGTTAAACAAATGATCTTAGAGCGCAGCCATTTGATTGGTTTGCGCTTTTTTTATTTTTATTCAACTTAGATTTAAATAGTATAAAAAGGACTAGCTATGTGCTAATCCTCTAATATCAGTTAAACTTTTTATTTGCTAATTGTTTAGCTAATAGTATGGTGTTTTCTACAGAGGCTATCAATAATTCCTTCTCTGCCTCGTCTAACTCGTTTATTATTTCATGTAGCTTTTTGTCAGCATCACTCTTGTCGTTAGGTTTAGGAACAAAATAATTTTTCTGATCACTACGTCCTAACAGGTAATCAATAGATGTATCAAAATAATTTGCTATAGTAATTAGTTTATCAATGCCAGGAGTAGAGGTGTCCCATTTTCTAATTTGACCATTGGAAATCCCATTTTTTCTCTCTAACTCAGCAATTGTTATCTTTTTTTCTTTACAGAGTGTTTTTATTCTTTCAACCAAACTCATTCGTCATATCAACCTTTCTAGTGTTTATAGAAAAAATATCAAATAAGTTAATGATATAGTTTGACAATTAGTTTATTTGATAATATACTGTGTTCATAAGCAAAGTTATTACTAAAAAAAGAGTATAAAAAAGACAACCTACAAACACATTTATTTCGTTGGGGAACGGGTAAAGTGTAGATTTCACAGGCTTTTTTAAAGTCTTATTTAGCTATGCATAAATAATATCATATAAGATAATTTGTGTAAATGAATATTATCTAAAAAGCTAATTGATTAACTTATATTTAAATATGATTAAACTTAAACACAAAGAGGAGAGATTATATGAGCAGCCTATATAGCGTTTTACACCCGAATTATAGAGGGACAAAAAAGTACAGTGTTTTGGTATCTACACAGATTTTAGTGGTATCCGATTTTACCGAATATAAAGGAAATAAATTATTAAATCGTAATGCGTATTTAAAATATGGAGATAAATTTAATAGGGTAATGGTGCAGCTAAGTGGAGAAAAAACATTAGTTGAGGTCAAAGAGGCTTCTTACACAGTGCGAAAAAAGAATTATTATAACACTGTAATTGATGTTCTGCTTGCATTTGACGTGTTTGCAAATAGCGCTGAAGAAGCTGTCAAAAAGATGAGAAGAACACTAGAAGGGGATATAGTAATCAACAACTTTATATTAATCGATGCGGATACATCAAGAATGGATTTTGATTGTGAAGTCTTATCATATCAGTTCGATGATAGTTATCTAATTAAAGAGATCACGATATATGATGAAATGCCTAAGAAATATGAGCAACTTGCGTCACTAAAAGTATTTGTGAAGGGTGATATACCTAAATTAATAGAGGGCATTATTCCAGAAGAAGTACCAGAATGCTTTGGAGAGTGGATTGTTCCGTATAAATCGGATGATTTATCAAATGATGATATTTACAAATTTGAGGGATTTAAACTGACTATCGAAGGTTTAAAAAAGATAGATTATAAATTACTCCCTATATCCTTTAACGTGATAGGAGAGGGGGTAGCAGAATTCTATTTTGCTTTTAATTTCAATGTATATGGTTATAGTCCTGATCATGTAAGCGACTTATTTGAACAAATTTTCAATCAAGAAAATATAAAAATAGATGATTTCATATTTATAGATGATGAAAATTTTATCACAACAAAACTAGAAGTCATTAAAATCTATGACACTATAGTTGAAGAGGTTGCACAAGAATATGGACGATAAACTAAGAGATGTCGAACAATGTTACTCAGGTTATTTGGAAATAGAAAACAAACAAGAGTTTGAGAAAGTCATAAGTGAGTTGTTATGTGATTTGGGGTCACTAGACGCTTATAACCTTCTCACATAACTGAAACTATGTTAGATAAAACGACCTTCTTCTAAGCCCTACCAAAAGCCAAAGAAGAAAAGTCGCAAGTAGTCGGAGGGGATTTATTCCCCTTCCCTATTGATAATAATATTATTTACTAATTTACGCAAATTTTGACTTCGACTAGCTACTTGCAAAAGTTACTATTATTTTTGGATGAGTTTAAGATCAGCTAATAAAAATTTGCATTTAGTGTTAGAGGGGATACTAAAAAAGTTTTAAGGCTCGACTGTCACTTCTCGAACTTTTACATTATAATATTAATAAATACATAGAAAATTAACGAAACGCAAATAAACACTTACAAACTAATTGTAAATGTGTTGATTTTGTTCTACCTATATTTAGAATGGTGGTAGATTAATATGTGTAAGGTTGCTATTTAGAAAATTATAACATGAAGGGAGAACGAGTGTAAATAGATTTCGGTAATATAATACACATTATTTTACCTATACATCCCTTTAAAAGGTAAAAGAAAGGAGAACGCAGATGCAAGAAACTAAGTACTATACGATTTTTAATAAAAATTTAGCTTGTGCATTGTCATACTTGACTGGTCAAAAATTTTATACGTTTGATTCGTTTGAGGATGCAAATAAAAAAGTGTACAGCTTTGAACGAACAGATAGATTAAACAAGGCGATGACACAAATTCAGCAATTGAAAAATTCAAACTAAAATAGGAGAGTACATTATATGAGCGAACAAGTAAATAACAATTATTTTGAAGAGATATTTAATAGTATAGAGATGTTACCAGAGCAACCAAGAAAGAAATATCGAATCGTAATACAAATACCCAACAGCGTCATCAAAAATAGGGATATCACTGTAAATGCATTTGCACTTTATATCTATTTAAAGCGCGAGTCCTTCAAGAAACGTGACAGTAAATTACAGCTAGATCACAAAAGGGTGCGTCACAAACTAGGAATGAAGGATAATCGACCATTATTAGCAGCGTTTCAGAATCTACATAGTCAAGGATTAATAGAAGAAGAGATTTTAAAGATGCCTATACATAGTCCACTAATCATTACACTATTAGAGGTTGCTACAGAGCCTTTTACGCAACTACCAATTGAGTTACTCGACAAGGTTAATATAATAAAGCCTTGCGGTCTAAGACTTTTATATTATTACGAATCCTTTATTAATCGTAAGCAGATATTGAGACTATTCGCTTTCCCTTGTTTTGAAACAATCAAGGATGACACTGGAATAAGTCATAACGCTATCATTAAATACAATAACCTATTGGTTAAAAATAAAATGTTAAAGATAGATAAGCACAAAGCTGAACAAGGTGAATACGGATTCGAGAAATGGAATAATCACTATTCCGTACTATGGGATAAGATAATTAGTTAGATAAATACATAATTTATATTTAATAGTCTACATATAATAATAGAAGAAGATAGAAGTAGTCGTACATAATTTAGTAGAAGAAGAGAGAAGAAGAAAATTTGAATCAGATGAGCAATGAACATTGCGCAGATGAAATACTGTATCTTAATTATCTTAATTATATTTACTTCTTGTTACACTCCTTTTTATGCAAGGTAAGGTAGTGAAAAAAGGAATCAGAGGTTGCAGAAAAAGGAATCAGAGGTAGTGAAAAAAGGAGTTAGGTAAAAGTGATAAAAAAATAAGGTGATTTTGATGTTATTTTGATATCAATTAAATCAATAAAAAAGGAAGAGGGAATTTAATAATATGGCGAAAAATAATAATCGAGGAATTTACATTCAATCAGTTGAAGCTTCTAAAATTTACAATCATGAATTCAGAGGGGCTCATTTAAAGAATGAGTATTTGGGAATGTTGCCATATTCATTAATGAGCATCAAATTGCAAAATTTAAAAGGATTTAAAGTGAAGGAAAATGAAAGTAAAACAAAGTACATAACTGATGATATTATCAATGTTTCATTCAATTACAATGCAGAAGCTAATGCAGATAATACAATTGAATATCTATCTAGTATTTACAATAGAAATTTATCTAAGTTAGATGAGGTGAAAACTGATAAAGCCAAAAATAATGCATTAAATAAACTAGAATCGTTACAAGAGTATATAGATAAGATAAAAGCTGATAAAGATAAAGATGTATGGAAGTTAAAACTAAAAATGAATTACGGAAATTATTGTATGAGGAAGGCTTTACAATTACTAATGATAAGGGTAAACCAATCAAATACTTACAGTTTCAACGTTCAAGTAGTAAAAGTCGTAAGGCTGAATGTTTATTCATAAAAGAGACGTTATACAATGAAATGATAAAGTGGTCTCGTATGCAATTATCATTTATTAAAGATGAAAAAGTAGACTTAATATCGTTACGTGCATATGAGAGCTTAGTTGGTTCTAGCATCATTAATACTTTGCAAATTAATCCGGAAAATATTTTAGTCATTAAAGATGTAAAGTCAACATTTAAACAGGATGTTAAACTGATTCAGGCAACTAAAGAAAAAGGAAAGGACAAATTAACTCTAAATAATAAAGAAAATTATGATATTACCAATGACATTTTTGATGGGGAGAGTCTTCTTGATAATAGTGTCTTTGCAGAACACGGGGTAGCCGATAAAGGTTTTGCGTTGTTACGACAACACTTCTTTAAATCAGCAGCGTTTAATACTAATATTCAAGATTTCCTTAAAGATAATACACCAGATGAAATTGAATATGATGATTGGGAAATTACAAATATGTTTGGTGAACCTATGTTTGCTAAAAATGTAGATATGATATGCACACCTAATAGTCTCAAATTCATGAAATTCGCATACAAAATGAATAAAAATACTGATTTTGAAAATCAAAAAGCAATGTGGGGATTCTGGAAAGCGATAGTTGGAAATGAGAATAATGTTTTTGGGGTATGTAAGCATGAATCAGCTTCACATGCAGGTGTAGATGAAAATGGTTTCATGGTACAGCGGATGAGTTATCAGATGTTAAATGCAAGTGGTGCTAGTTATGGTGATATTAAGCAATTATCACAATTTGAGTTAAATTACATAGAAAAATTAAAAAATGATGTCATGACATTTATCCAGCATCTAGAAATGACAAAAAGTGAGCAAAATGTAAATCAATTATACATTGACTTATATAATCGAAATCAAAACATAGTGTATACAAAGTTTTTTAAAGATTTTAGATCGTCAATAGTAAATCGCTACATCAATAAATTAAAACGTGGAAATATTAGAGTGCGCGCTGATAATTTAGTGTTGTGTAGTAATCCGATAGAGATGTTATACGCTGCCATTGGTAAGTTGACTAAAATAGAGCCTATTACATTATCTTGCAATCAAGTGTATACGACACAATTTGAATTTAGCGAAGAAATAGTACTTCATCGCAATCCAACAACTAGCCCGTCTAATATGCTTTTAGCGAAAAATACATACAATGAAAAAATTAAGAAATACATAAATGTAACGAAAAATATTTTAGTGGTAAATAGTATTAAGCATGATATAATGACACGTTTATCAGGCTGTGATTACGATAGCGACTTTGTACATACAAGTAATGATAAAACACTATTTAAACTAGCTACATACGCAAAAGAAAACTACACTCTTTGTGTGGATGATGTCGAAGAGGACAGTAAAACAACATACTCATTAAATGACGATGACATGGCACTAGCTGATGACAATATAGGAGTTAGTGGTAAATTGATCGGTGAGATCGTTAATCTTGGTCAGTTATGTATGAGCGTACATTATCATTTGGTGAATAATAACAAGTACGATGACGCAAAAGATGTAATGCACTTAGTTGATTTAGTAACTTGTATATCAACTCTTGTAATTGATATGGCTAAAAAGTCATTTGTAGTCAATATCAAAGGTGAAATTGCATCTATTAGAGGTAAAATTAAAAAATATGTCAGAACTAATAATAAAACAACTACATGGATATGCAAAGAGAAGGATCATACAGTAAAGCCGTTATTTTTTGAAATGGTTGAGAGCAAGAAGGATAAAGTCGTCTATGAGCAATATAAATGTCCTATGGATTTTTTACAGTCAATCTTGAAAGAAGAATCTAAAAGGGCAACCGAAACAAAGACTATTGAATTGACTGATTTACTTAATACATATGATAAAGATAAAGCTAATCGAAATCAGCTTGATGAATTGATTAAGATTGGCAATGAGTTAAATACATATTTCAAAAAAATACATACCAAGTCATTACCTAAAGAAAAGAAAACGAATGCAATAAATGACTTTATGCGAAAAATGAAAACTAAAATAATTAAATTGAAAATGAAGGAAGATACAGTGTACGCCTTATTGCTTAATATTTTTGATGAAAAATCAAGAGTTAAACTAGATACAAAACATACTAGATTGTTAAAATTAATTGCGGAAACACATACTGACACATTTGTAAATGTTTTTTGTGAAAATTTTAACGGAAGTAGTATTGAAAATAGCTTGAAAACCGCATGAATACTAGGTTTGTGGGCTGTTAAATAGTTTATCTATATGGAAGAGATAACACATTTCTTTCATTCCTCTTTAATAAATTCCTCCTTTTTAGGACTGTTACTTGACTACGACTAGGTGGTAACAGTCCGACCTTTTTTATAAAGGTGATAGAGGGATATTTTTTAAACTTAATTTTTAAACGAAAATGAATAAAATTATCCATAATAAATATAACCCGTGAAAATATAAATAGCAATGTAATAAATTAAGAGAAAAGTGGTGAAAAGGTAGAAATGACGTTTGAAGAAAAATGTGAACTATATAAAACGATGCGCCTTAAAAAAATCAAGGCAAAAGAACTTGCGAAAATTTGTGAGTGCAGTAGTAGCTGGATCAGCCAAGTTTTTAGCAAGGAAGAAGTGCAACTTAGTCAAGATATGCAGGATAAAGTAATTAGTTATATCAATAGCAAGTAAATGCAAGACAGAGATAAATAGTTGTAGTGAGATACGCAGCAAAAAGGAAAAGGTGGAAATTATATTGGATAATATTTATGAGGAGTTAGTAGCAGGATTAGATTTAGATGAGTTAAAGGAATTAAAAGGTTTTAATGGACGTTATTTAATTGATATTAAAAACGGACGTGTATTGGATACTAAGTTAGATGAATACAAGAAAAACACAGTTAACGACAAGGGGTACATTTACCATCGTTTAGCAAATGTAGATGGAGAGGATGAAGTTATTTCTTTACATCGGATTGTAATGCGTGCTGCTTTAGAAGTCGACCATGACATTTGGCGTAAGCTTAATTTAGTAGTTGATCATCGTAATAACTTGTCATATGATTGTAGATTTGAGAATCTTCAACTTTTAACACAAAGCGAAAATTTAAAGAAACGTAGAGCGTTAAAAAATAGGAAGAGATTTACTCAAGAAGAAATTGCTAAATTAAATGCAGAATTTGAGCAGTTGGAAGAAAAGCACGGAGAACTACATTCTATTTATAAGAGATTAAGTAAAAAGTATAAATGTTCAGTTATCACTATACAGAATCGATATTTAGCATATAAAAAAGAAAATTAATACATAATAGCAAACTGATTTCAGACGAATCTAGCAATACAGTTATACATAAAAGTAAAGCTCGATTCGTCTCACAGAGGTACATACATAAATTTACAAATTAAAAATTACAAAGAGGAAAAGGGGAAATTATTATTATGACAAAAATTATTGAATTATTAAATGAAAATGGACAAGTATTTGCAACGAGTAAACAAGTGGCTGAGGATTTTGGGAAGCAACATGGTCATGTCCTACGTGATATAGAGAATCTGAAAAAAGATGTATCCAATTTTGGAGAGATGTTTACTGAGACTAAAATACTTGATAAATACAATCGTGAGCAACCTGCATACAATCTAAATAAAGATGGATTCACATTATTAGCATTCGGATTTAATGGTAAAAAGGCTATGCAGTTTAAACTTGATTATATTAATGCATTCAACAATATGGAAGCACAATTGAAAGAGTTAGATACTGTAAAAGCTACTTCTCCAGTATTCGATCTAGAATACTATGATGTTAAATTTAAAACAACTCAACGAGTTAAGAAATATTTTAAAGATGAAGCAGAAGATTTAACTGTTGCATATGATAACTTTGTAAAGTGGTCACGCAAACGATTAAATGTTAAGCAGCGCATCCGACAACTGGAGCATATCTTAGTTGCTGTAGATTTAAAATGTAAAGAAAATGGAAGTATTAATAATTCAAATTACTATCGTATACGAGAAGATGTTATTGCATTGCGTGAGCGTATTTTACGTGATATAGATGAAATTAATAATCGGTCATACGGTCAAAAAGTATCACAGGCTAAAAAAGCAATCTAATACATAATGGTAACAATATTTTATACATAACATTGAGGGATACACTAATGTGTGTCTCTCACTTTTCTAATATACAAATTATTCCTGAAATACCCTATAATATTTATTGGGAGGGATAAAGATTGAGAGATAAACTAAAGAAACACCTAAATAAAGATATGTCTTTTTACGCTAAGTTTAAAAATTATGGGATAAGAAATATCCAAATGGAAACTAAAAAAAGAAATTTAAAAGTTTCGAAAGTTGAAAGAGTGTTGCTGCATGACTTATACGATATCGATGGTGATTTTATGTGTGATCATATATGGGTAAGTAACTCTTCTCTATTTAA
Organism: Lysinibacillus sphaericus OT4b.31; assembly: GCF_000392615.1. Taxonomy (GTDB): domain Bacteria; phylum Bacillota; class Bacilli; order Bacillales_A; family Planococcaceae; genus Lysinibacillus; species Lysinibacillus sphaericus_B. The sequence goes on from NZ_KB933398.1 coordinate 2,484,245, forward strand.
AGATCAAAATGTAAAAGACGGTGATATCGTACAATTTAAAGCGATTGTTGATAGTTATATAAAGGGGTATCTTGGAAAAAAAGATGATAAAAATACTGTCATAAAATTAGATTACGGTCTTAATCATGTAAGGGAAGTTAAAATCTATCAAGGTAACTTAAATATTGATTAAATATAAAGGAAATTATCGTCAATCAAATACATACCCTAAAGGCTGTGAAATTGCAATACATACATCAAAAAATCAAGACCTTCGAGTTTCCTCCTAGTTTTTAATTAGGGGGTTTTTATTATGTCTGGTACATGGTGAACCAGAACTAGAAAAAACGATAGTTCAATACGAACCAGCGACTTTTACTTTGAAAACTGCATCAAACAGCTAAAGCACTTAGTGATGAGAGGGCCGAGTTTGGTGTGGTTTTGAGAGCAAAAAGTTATTACAAATATTTCATCTCCTGGTTTATGATTGGGTAGATAGGAGGTGAAAATATGTATAGTATCCAAAACTTTAAAAAAATGGCTGAATTACAAGAGGAATTTAATAGATTAAAGGAACAAAACGATAATATCTATCACTCAACTATTCTTCCAACCATAAAAACTGAAGTTTCTAATTTATTTAATGCTTTAAAAGACTTTTTTGCATCGAATGAGTTGGAAATAGCTGATATATCTAATAATAAATATCAAGCTATACACATTAATTCAATAATCGAAGTGGAAAAAGTCGGTCAAGAGATTAAGTTGAAAATTGATTCGGAGGAAATAGATGTAATAAGACCATACATTAGTCCAGTTAAATACAGTGCTCCTCAAGAGATTGTAAAACCAGATAAATTAGAACGCAGCATTAATGGGTTACAAGAGCGTCTATTAGCAGAAAAAGGTGTAGCAAAAAGTTATAGTGATCTAAGAATAAAGTTCATAAATAAAAATAATGCTCTTTTTCAAGATAAAGAAGAAGTAATCAAAAGACTTTTTGGTAATTAACTTTAAGGCACATTTTTGTGCCTTTTTTTATTTTACAAAGCAACTAGCATAATGGGGTAATTACGAAACAAACAAATGACGGTGGAGGTGGTGGTTATGAGATATGGCTAGACCGAGAAATCCGAAGCGTGATGAAGCGTTTCAAATGTGGCTTGAAAGCAAAGGGCAAATGCTCTTGAAGGATATTGCCGAGCAATTAGAGTTATCAGATTCACAAATTCGTAAGTGGAAGAACCAAGATAAATGGGATGACCATTTGATAGGTAACGTTACTAAATCCAATGGTAACGTTACTAAACGAAGTCGAGGAGCTCCAACTGGCAATAACAACGCTAAGGGCCATGGTGCACCTAAGCAAAATCAGAACGCAACTACTCATGGTTTTTTCGCTAAGTTCTTACCCGTAGAAACACTCGAAATCATGGAAGCGATGAACGAGTGTTCTCCAGCCGATTTAATCTGGGATCAAATACAGATACAGTATGCTGCTATCATTCGTGCTCAACGTATAATGCATGTTACTGATAAAGGTGAAATGATTAAGGAGCTTAAGAAAGCAAAATACGAATACTATCCACGTTCTAAAGAAGATGGCGGAGGGGTGGAACAAGCTACAACTGAAGAAGAATACAACTTCCAATTCCCATGGGAACGACAAGCGCAACTACTCACTGCTCAATCGAGAGCAATTGGGGAGTTGCGTTCTTCTATTCGCCAGTTTGTTGAGATGGCAGACCAGGATGATGAACGCAGGCTGAAACTTGAGCAGTTGCAGTTGAACATTGATAAGACCAAGGCGGAGATTGAAAACATTAAAGGTGAAGATGAAACTTCAGAGCCAATTGAAATAAAAATCGTTAGAAAAACATCGAGATAATTTTATGCATGAAATGTTGGGAAATAAGAAAAAGAGACACTTGAAAATGCTGTTAAATCAACGATGTATAAAATCTTGCATAATGGATAAAAAGAGACAGTTTGAGAACTTTGAAGTAACAACGTTTGGGAAAATATTAACTTCCTAAAACTATTATTATGTAAACAAGAAGTGAATGTTTAATACAGTAAAATGTATGGATGTGTTGGAATAATGAAGATAGAAAAAGAAGTAAATCCACACTTTGAAGATTTTCTTTTTGACTGGAATCAAAAGTTTCAATTTCTGGTTGGTGGTTATGGTTCGAGTAAGTCGTATCATGTAGCGCTAAAACTCATATTAAAGGCTATAACGGAAAAACGGAAGATTCTTGTGATGCGTGAGGTCTACGAAACACATAAAGACAGTACAGTTTCTCTCTTTAGAGACATACTGGAAAGTCTAGATATGCTAGATGATACTGGACGTAAGAAAGTCGCTAAAGGAAAGGCAAGAGTGAAAGAAAGCCCTTATGAAATCCTTTTTAGCAATGGTTCAAAGATCATTTTCAAAGGTATGGATAAACCAGCGAAGTTGAAGTCGATTCATGATATATCAATTATTTGGGTGGAAGAATGTTCAGAAGTTAAATACGAGGGCTTTAAAGAGCTTATGCTTCGTTTACGACATCGTACATTGTCATTGCATATGATTCTTTCTACTAATCCAATCGGTAAGGATAATTGGACTTTTAAACATTTCTTCAACGATGAATTAGAAGAGTATCATGTATTAGATGATAAAGACCTGTATGAGCAAAAGACAATGGTTGTTGGTGACACATATTATCATCATTCTACTGCAGACGATAATCTTTTCTTACCACAAGAATACATTGATGAACTAGATGGAATGAAAGTATACGATCCTGACTTGCATCGAATTGCAAGATTAGGGCATTTTGGTGTAAATGGATTAAAAGTATTGCCTCAATTTGAGACCTTAGAGCATGAACAAGTTCTCGAAGCTATAAAGAACATCGCTGATCCAGTAAAACGTGTGGGCATGGACTTTGGTTTCGAGGATTCTTACAATGCGGTACTACGTATGGTTGTTGACCACGATAATAAGTGGCTCTATATTTATTGGGAATACTACCGTAATAAAATGACTGATGACGAAACGGCAGAAGCATTGAAAGAGTTCAAGGAAACGCGTGAAAGAATTTATGCTGATTCAGCAGAGCCTAAAACAATTGCTTATTTTAAGAAGCAAGGTTTTTACATCAAAGGTGCAAAAAAGTTCCAAGGTTCACGATTGGCTTACACAAAAAAGATGAAACGATTTAAGAAAATCATTTGTTCAAAAGAATGTAAAAACACAATACGAGAATGGCAGCATCTAACATATAAAAAAGACCGTAGTGGTGCTATCATCTATGATGATTTTAATATTGATCCTCATACATTTTCAGCAGCTTGGTACGGATTAGATGGATACGAAGTTACCAATGTAAAAGGTGGCATGAGCGTATTGATGTAAGGGAGGTAAAATATGTTTCAAACAACACATACAGATGAATTAATTGCATTTATTGAAGCAAATAAACCAGCACCAACAGCTGTTATTAAAGAAATATATAATGCTTTTGATACATCAAAAATGATTGAAGGTATTCGCTATTATAACGGCGAGAGTGCTATTACTATACGTAAGATTTACAAGTACGAGAATGGCGTTAAAATAGCTGATGATGATGCAAGAAATGAAAAGATAGTGTCTGGATTCCATAAAATCCTTGTTGACCAAAAGACTGCATATCTTGTAGGTGAACCGATGTCATTTGGAAGTAAATCGGACAATCAGATACAATTAGAATTTCTTGAAGAAATTATCGGTGAAAAATGGGAAGATACAATTCCAGAACTAATAAAAAATGCGAGCAATAAAGGAAAGGAATGGCTTCATCCGTTTGTAAATGAAACAGGTGATTTTTCTTACATGATCATTCCGGCTGAAAACTTCATACCAATTTATGATAAAAAGACACATGCGCTCGCTGCAGGTGTTTATTTTTATGCCATTGATTCAACTACAATGAAAATGGAAGTATGGACAGATGAAGATGTGACCTATTTTGAAATGATTGAAGGAGAGGTTTACATTGATGCAAGCGAGGAAGTAAATCCTGCACCGCATTTCACCAATGCAGAGGGTAACGAGTGGAGGAAGTGGGGCAAAGTACCGTTTATCAAATTTGCGAACAATCAAGAAGAATTAGGTGACCTACATTATTACAAGTCCATCATTGATACCTACGACGAATTATTAAGTGATGCGCAGAATACTTTGCTGGATATGCAGTCAGTTATTTATGCGTTGATAGGATATGAAGGAGAGAGCCTGAAAGAGTTCACTGAAAACATGAAGCGTTATAAAGCTGTAAATCTTGATGAGAATGGTGATATGAAAATTGTTCGTGCTGAAGTACCAGTAGATGCCTACAAGAACCAACAAGCATTGCTGAAAGAAAATATTTATGCGTTTGGACAAGGGGTTAATCCTAGCCCTGACGTTATTGGAGATGCGCCTAGTGGTGTAGCATTAGAAAATTTATATTCGCTATTGGACATGAAAGCATCTATTCTCGAACGAAAATTCACACTCGCTTTACGTGATTTTATGTGGTTTATCAGCGAGTATTGTGACCAGGCCAAAAAAGGTGATTTTGATTATCGTGATGTTACATTTAACTTCAATAAGATGCTACTAACAAATGAGGCTGAGATTGTACAGATGGCTAGAGACAGCAACGGTATCATTTCTACGACAACGATTCTTGAGAATCATCCATGGGTGAGAAACGTGGCGCAGGAACAAATCCGATTGGATCAAGACGCTAAATTGTACGGCAGGGATTTAGAGCCATTAGATGATAAGTAAGACAAAGAATAGTCTACTTCCCATACGTTAAACGAATTTAATAAATAGACAAGTAAATAGACAGATTCAAAGACGCAAAACGTTATATCGTGAGCGTTATTATTTTGTCTTTAAAACGGTGGTTTTATAGATAGGAGGCGAGGCAAAGTGAACCAACAAGAAATCAATAAGATCCTTGATGGAATGATGATGAACACTGAAAAGGATATTGAAGTTGTCTTCGCTAAACGCCTTAAATCAATACTCGCTCAAACGTTAGAAATGCACAAAAAGTTTGGTAAGAATGGTCAAGCTACATGGACAGATGTTAACAAGTACAATCGATTCAATCAGGAAATGAAATTGATTGCACAACAGCTAAATACTGATTACAAAGCAGTTATTAAGCTGATACGTGAATCAGAAGAACGACTTTACATCGAGAGATACTTAATGATGGCCTATCTGCTTGAACAGTCCACTGGTGAGGAAATGGGCTTTAAGATTCCGTCAGTTGAAACCATTCAAGCTGCACTCGATAATCCAGTTGAGTTTCTGACGTTACCAAAAGTATTTGAGGCCCACAGGAACGATATTATCAGGCGTTTGAATATCGAGATAGCACAGAGTTTACAAGCTGGTGAAAGCTATACGGACATGGCTATTAGGATTGAGAACGCTATGGGATGGACAAAAAATAAGGCAATCTTAGTGGCACGAACAGAAGGTGGTCGAGTTAGATCGCAGGTTGACCTAGCCATCGAAGAACAGGCAAGCAAAACAGCGAGGTTAACAAAAGTGTGGATGTCCTCACTTGATACCAGGGTTCGCAAGTCTCATAGAAAGCTAGACGGCCAGAAAGCTGATAAAGACGGTTATTATCACTATGGGAAGTGGAAATCGAAAGCTCCGAGGCTTTGGGGTGTTGCATCGATGGATATTCAGTGTCGCTGTCATACGATTTACATGGTTAATGGCAAGTTACCAGAGTACCGCAGAGGAAGAGACTACATGGACGATACGTACCAAAAGAAATTGGCTGCTCTAATTGATGCCTATATGGAGGACCTAGGGTTGACGTACAAACAAGCATTTAACAAAGCATACAAAGAGGTAAAGCCTCCTAATGTTACGATGCTTTATGTAAGTTATTACGAGTGGAAAAAGAAATTTAGCGGAGAGGGTTGATAGCTTATGGCGAATAACAAAGGCACAGTAGAAATTTCTATCATATATAAAAATGGTGTTCGGGATAGCTTTAGTATCCCAGCCAATGAAGCTCATGCACAAAAATTAGTGGGTATTGGAGCAGAAATAGGTGGACACGAAGGCGAGTCAAGCTTTATTGCACTGACAAATAAAGATACGGATGAGTGCCTTTTTGTTAATTTGGGCGAGGTACGTTCTGTTCACTTGAAAACTGTAGTCACTGAATAAGTGGCTTTTTATTATGCTTAAAAGCCGTCTTTTTGCTTTGCAGACGTTAAAGATTCAAAGCCAAAACCTATCGTGCGTACTACGATAATGCGAAATAGGAGGATTAACACATGAAAAAAGAAGATTTAATTGCATTAGGTTTAACGGAGGAACAAGCACAACAGGTTTTAGATGGTTTTGGCACTATGGTTCCTAAGAGTCGTTTGGATGACAAAATCACCGAGGTAAATGATTACAAACAACAAATTGCTGATCGTGATACACAACTTGAAAAACTAAAGAAAGTTGATGCTAAAGGGATGCAAGACGAAATCGATCGTTTACAACAAGAAAACCAACAAACTAAAGCCGATTTTGAAAGCCAACTTTCTCAAAAGGATTACGACTTTGCATTAACGGAAGCGCTACGCACTGCAAAAGCTAAGAATCCGATTGCTGTGAAAGCTTTGTTAAACGTTGAAGCTATCAAGTTAGTAAATGGCCAATTAGTTGGGCTTGATGAACAGATTACAGCACTGAAAGCTTCGGACGATTACTTATTTGTTGCTGATGGTCTGAAAGGCAAAACACATCCAAATCCAGAAGGTGGGGGTAAACCGGATAAAAACCCATTCAGTAAAGACAATTGGAATCTTACAGAGCAAGGTCGTTTACTTCGAGAAGAGCCGGAGAAAGCAAAACAATTACAAGCCTCAGCAGGGCAGTAGGAGGAATTAATTTATGACAACACGTATTGCAGATGTTATCGTACCAGAGGTTTTTAACCCGTACACGGTACAACATACAAACGAATTATCAGCGCTATACCAATCAGGCATTGTGGCACCAGTAGCAGAATTGAAGAACAGTTTAGGTAAAGGGAATCGCTACTTCAATATGCCGTTTTGGAATGATTTAGGTGGTGATGATGAATCACTAGAAGATACGTCAGGATGGGCATTAACGCCAGACAAGATTACTTCAAATCAAGATATGGCAACACAATTGTTTCGTGGTAAAGCATGGTCCGCAACTGACCTGTCACGTACATTATCGGGTGACGATCCAATGAAAGCTATTGGTGATTTAGTAGCTGGCTACTGGAATCGTCGTATGCAAGCAGCGTTAATTTCGACGTTAAAAGGTTCATTCACTACTATTACTGATACTCATGTTAATGATATTTCAGGTGGTACAGGTGATGCAGCGAAGATTTCAGGTCCATCTATTGTTGATACGATGTCCAAATTAGGGGATGCACACGAAGTTTTAACAGGTTTAGTAATGCATAGTGTTCCTTACTTCAACCTTGTAAAACAAGGGTTATTAGAAGATGTACGTGATGCAAATGGTAATGTTCTCTATAAAGCTTACTTAGGTAAGCGAATCATCATTGATGATGGCGTACCGACAGAAACAAGTGATGGTGTAACAAAATACACTACTTATTTATTTGGTGCTGGTGCTATTGGGTATGCAGAAGGTTCGCCAGAAGTACCAACAGAAACAGATCGCGACAAATTAGCTGGTGAAGATATTCTTATCAACCGTAAGCATTTTGTATTACACCCTCGTGGTATTAAGTTTACGAATGCTACCGTTGCTAAGACAGCCCCTACAAACGCTGAATTAGAGTTAGCAGCTAACTGGGGTAAAGTTTACGAAGATAAAGATATTCGTATGGTTGCTTTAATTACATTGGGTTAATCAGAGAGGGGAATCCCCTCTTATTTTTATTTAAAAGGGGTGATGGTATGAGTGCTACAGCTTATCAAAGACGTAGACGCGAGCTTGCAAAAGCAAAACAGTTAGAAGAAGAAAAGGCAAAGGCTCAAACAAAACGAGCACCTAAGAGGGTGAAAGACGATGTGGAACCCGACAAGTGATGAAATCAATGGAATCATTGTACTAAACGGTGATAAACCTACGGCAAAACTTGTAGACCATTACACAGCACTAGCACCTGTTTTATACGACGTTGGATGTTCATGGACCAATAACGCGTTTGACATGTCAGAGGGGTCAGACAGGCAAAAACAAAGTGCAATGAAGCTATTTATCGCAAAGGCATGTCAGTACTTTGAATTAAAAATAGGGCTTGTAAGTCGGTCGATGGGTTCAGTCGCTTATTCTTTTTCAGATGAGATACCATCTACAGTTTATAAACCACTAAAGCCTTATCGGAAATTGAGGTGGTAGTATGTACGAAGAATTCCCGCATGAAGTTGAAGTAGTCAAGAAAAAACGCATTTCTGTTGGTGCAGGAGATCATAAAACAGATTGGTTTCCTGTTGATACTATTGAAGCGTTTGTAGACACGCCAACAAGTAAAGAGCAGTATTACGCACAGCAGTTAGGTAATCCATTACAACGCTACATGTACTACCCATATCGAACCGACTTAACATCAAGTATGCGATTGCGCTACGAAGGTGAAATATACGCCTTTGCAGGCAGGTCTGAAGATCAAGGCGGTCAACACGAAATCATGCGTATGGCATTAAAGTTGGTAACTGGATAATGGCTAGGATTACTTACTCAGGTCGCCAACTGATGAGGGCAGCACAAAGGTTTGAAGAGGGTTTACTAGATAAAATATCAGACATCGTTTATGAAACAGCTCGACTTATCCAGACGCAAGCAAAGGCTCTTGCCCCTGTTGATGATGGGAGTTTAAGAGACTCTATCGAAATGCAAATGCTTGGTAAGTACAATGCAGTTGTTTCAGTTGGGGTTCATTACGCAATTTACGTTGAACATGGGACTGGCATTTACGCAGAGAATGGAAATGGTAGAAGGACACCTTGGACGTACTACAGCGCAAAGCTAGGTCGCTATGTAACAACTGATGGTATGAGAGCTCAACCATTTTGGGGGCCTGCTGTAGATGCTGGTCAGGATTATTTTAAATCAGAAATGAGGCGATTAGGCTTATGACAGATTATTATGCCCTGCCTTTCTTTGAACTACAGAAAGTCATTTATCAAAAGTTAACTGCTTGTGAAATACTAACCAACATCACACGTAAGGATGATGAAGATCTTGGTGTATATGATGCAGTAGATGAAAATACACCTTATCCATACGTGACAATCTCAGAGCCTTATTCATCACCTTTTGACACTAAGACAAGTAATATTGAAACACTAACTTTTACGATACATGCATGGTGGAAAGATAATGATGATTACAGTGGTAAACGTAAAACATATGAAATGTTATCAGCTTGTCAGCAGGCTCTAATGGCTCGAAATTACATGATTCAAAATGCTACGGTATTAAGTGTCACAAGACGTGAATCACGCGTTATAGACGATAATAGCCCTGGTGTAAAGCATGGCATTTTAGTTGTGCAATATAAAATACAAAACATTTAAACCGTTTCCCCATATAGGGAGGCGGTTTTTATACTGGAGGGAATACACAAATGCAGAATGGTAAAGACACAGTTTTGCTTGTACAGCTTGCTACAAATGCATTAGGTGAAGATGGTTATTTAATTGGCCATTTAACAGAAAACAGTCACTCTATGGAGAATGAACTAGTTGATGAACAGACGAAATTTGGTCGTATAGTAGCCTATGGTTTATCAAGTGAATCATTTGAAGTAACCATGTTTGGTGACAAAACAGATCCAGGTCAAAAATCAATTTTGGATGCAATTCGAAAAAAAGTGCAGTTAAAAGTTTGGGAAGTTGATTTAAACACAGTGAAAAATGAGGCAGGCGAGGATGTGCATGATGCAATCTTTGCTTACACGTTAGTCGAATCTGTAGAGAAATCGAATCCAGGAGATAACTTCCAAGAAATTTCGGGAACATTACAAGTCATTGGTGAATCTAAAGAAGGTCAATTGCCTAAATTACCTGACTCAGTGATTGAGTTTGCAACATACGGCTTCGAAGCACCAGGAGAAAAAACAGGTGAATTCGGTAAAGGCCAAGATGATTCTGTGCCTGTAACGGGTGTTACAGCAACACCAGCTACTACATCAATCGCTGTTAGTGCAACAAAACAGTTAAGCGTCATTGTCGCTCCTGACAATGCTTCAAATCAAAATGTGACCTTTGCTTCAAGTGATGTTGCAGTGGCTAAAGTATCGCCAACGGGACTTGTGACAGGCTTAGCGGCAGGGACAGCTACAATCACTGTAACTTCACTAAGTGGGGCTAAAACAGCAACAGTTGCCGTAACAGTTACAGTTTAATCTAGAGGGCGCTAATATAGCGCTCTTTTCTTTTTAATTAAATTACTAGGAGGGCTATATAACATGGCTACATTATCAATTGGTAAGGTTCAACAAGATGCGAAATTTGGTTTTGCGTTTAAAAATTTGGCAGATAAAAACTACAACTCAACAGACAAAGAAGGCAATGAAGTGGGTGGTTTTAATGGCATTTATACAAGTCTTTTGCAGTACGATTTAGATGCACTAAAAGCATTTTGGGACTGTGGTTTAGCACATCTGAAAAAACGTCCATCTATGGCGGAAATCGAGGCAGGATTAGAGGCGCGAATTGAAGAAGATGGGGACACTGAAAAGCTGTTTAAAGAAGCATTCCGTGAAATTAACGATTCGGGTTTTTTCAAAAAAGATGCGAAGACATTCTGGAAGAACTTGAACATGTTCATAGAAATGGGCAAAACAGACGAAGAGAAGGCAGAGAACGCGAAGGGCGCTCAGATGATGCTAGAAGCGAAAGCCGAGCTATTGGACGAGGAAATCGAGTCGACGGATTAGAATGGCTAGAAGTCATTTCCAACGCCGCTGAGTACCTCAAGGTGCATGATGTGAGTTTAATTATGTCATGGACACCAAACGAGTATAAAGCACTCTTACAAGGCGCACAGTTGGGCATGGTTAGTGATTATGAAAATTTAGCAATTCAAGCAATGTACATCCGTAAAGCTGATAATGAGAAACGTCTGAAATTGACGGATTTATTTGACGCGGATAAGGCACGTAAACGGATTCTAGAAGGTGATAAGGACTGGAAGGAATCTAAAAAGATGGATACAACACTTTACAAAAAGGCGCAGGCAGATATGAAAGCTTGGGCTTCTAATTTGAGACAGTAAAGAGGTGAAATAGATGAACGGGAATTTTTCGGCACGTATTGGTGCTCGTATAACTGAGTTTATGGCACGTATGCGCCAGGTACAGAACACTATACGTACAACTGCAAATGATGTACGTGTTGATATTGGGGCTGATGTCAGTGAATTCAACCGTCGCATGGCTATGATTCGTGCACGAATTGCCGCGCTTGTTCGTGAACGGGTCGTTATTAAGATTGAAGCGAGAATAAAAGAGTTTCAGAATAGTATTAATCGTATTGCTACAAACATTAGAGCTTTTGGTGAGTTAGCACAACACACGATACAAGGTGCTCTGATTGCGTTACTTCCAGCAGTAGTTCCTCTAATTTCTAATATCGGTGTAGCTATTGCAAATTTAGGACCTATGATTGGTACAGTTGCAGGTTCTACATTTGCATTAGTTGGAGCATTTGCGGCAGCAGGTGCAGCAGCAGTGGCATTTGGTGCTGTTGCAATTCCTACTATCAAAGATCTATTTACTGAAACAGGCCCCCCATTCACAGCATTACAAAAGAAAGCTTGGAACTCTTTTGAAAGTGTAAAGAAAACATATCAATCTCTTGTAAAAGAGACTGAAAAGCCAGTCTTGGAAGCATTTACAAGTGCTATGCAAGCAACAAATACCATACTCAATAAATTACGTCCTTTATTCCTATCTAGTGCACAAGCAGTAGCCAATCTAATGAAGCAACTTAATACAGCAATAGGTACGCCGCCTGTACAGAAGTTTTTAGAATATCTAAACACTACCGGGGCCCCAATGCTAGAGACATTTGGACGATCATTTGGAAACGTATTTAAAGGTTTAGGCTCAATGCTTGTCGCATTTGCACCATTAAGTGCAAGTACAGCAAAAGGTTTCGAAGAAATGACCGCGCGTTTTGCGGAATGGGCGAATGGGTTAAGTGGTAGTGCGAAATTCCAAGCATTCATGGATTATGTGAGTACGAACATGCCGAAAGTTAGGGCTATTTTCCGTGATGCAATAGCAGGGGTCGTTTATTTCTTTAGTGCGTTTGCAAGTTCTTCATCAGGCATGATGGACGGGCTAGTAGATATGATGGCCCGATTCAAGGAGTGGTCAGCTTCTCTAAGCCAAAACCAAGGATTTCAACAATTTTTAAGCTATGTAAGTCAGTCGGCTCCGAGCGTTATGAAGCTAATAGGTAATTTAGTTACGTTTCTTGTTAACTTAGGTATTGGTATGGCTCCTTTAGGAGCAGCTATTGTTAACATTGCAAATAAATTTTTAGAGTTTACGAATAACATGATGGAGAACCATAGAATCATTGGTATTCTAATTGCTGCCTTTATCTCATTTGGTGGTATCATGCTTGCTGTGTTGCCGAACATTATCGCTTTTAGCAAGCTATTCAAAGGATTGGGTCCTTCGATTATAGGTGGAATTGGTAAGGCCTTTAAATTTATTAAGCCTCTGTTTACTAATTTTAGTGTTACAGTTGGGCGCATTGCTACAACTATTTTACCAAAGCTCGGCGCGGCTCTAGGCTTTATTATAAGTCCTGTGGGATTAATAATAGCAGCTATTGTGAGCTTAATTGCTATATTCGTAGGTCTTTATAAAACAAATGAAACTTTCCGTAATCAAGTTCAAATTGTTTGGGAAGCTATCAAAACAGGTATTTCTGTCGCTGTAACAGCAGTTAAAGACTTGATTATGTCAGTCTGGACACAGATAACAACTTTCTGGAATGAAAATCAAGAGAACATTAAGTCAACTGCATCAACTATCTGGAATGTCATTGGAACAGTCGTTACAACAGTGATGTCAGCAATCGGGGCAATCATGCAGTTTGTGTGGCCAGTTGTAAAAGCCTTAATTGTATCCACATGGAATGCAATTAAGAATGTTATTCAAGGTGCTATAGATGTAATTCTAGGGATAATCAAAACGTTCTCATCTTTATTCCAAGGTGACTGGCAAGGTGTATGGGATGGCATTAAACAAATCTTAAGTGGTGCGTTACAACTTGTCTGGGGTGTAGTTAACCTTTACTTTGTTGGAAAGTTACTTGGTCCATTAAAATCATTTGGTAGTTCGGCTAAATCAATACTACAAAGTGTTTGGACAGCCATTAAAGGTATCTTCACTAACACACTAAATGCGATAAAAACTCTTGTGACGAATATTTTTAATGGAATAAAATCAACGATTCAAAGCGTTTCAAATACTATAAAGTCCACAATTTCTAGTGTCTGGAATGGTATCAAATCTGTTATTACGACTGTCTTAAATGCTATCAAGTCAGTTGTCACAACTATTTGGAATGGTATCAAAAGTGTTATAACTTCGGTCCTTAACAAAATTAGAAGTACTGTTTCAACGGTTTGGAATGGTATCAAAAGTGTGATATCTAGCGTGTTAAATGGCATTAAAAGCGTCGTTACTTCTATTTGGAATGCGATTAAATCAGTTATATCATCTGTTTTAAATGGTATTAAAACTATTGTTTCTAACATGTGGAATGGCATTAAAACAACTGTAGAAACAGCTATGAATGGTGTTAAAACAGCGATTGAAACAGGTTGGAATGCTGCTAAATCATTCTTGCAAAATATCAATCTTTTACAGATTGGTAAAGACATCATAAATGGTTTAATCAAGGGTATTACAGACTCATTCGGTGCTGTTGCCTCTGCTCTAAGCTCATTAACAGATAAAATTCCGTCTTGGGTAAAATCAGCTTTGGGTATTCATTCACCATCAAGGGTCATGATTGCTATTGCAAAATGGATCCCGATTGGTGTTGCTAAAGGGATTGAAAGTACGACCAATGTTGTGAAAAATGCTGTTAATGCAATGACTAAAAAAGCTATTCCTGATTTTAGTAAGAATGTTTCTGTCACAAAAGAAATGATGCAGCAGACGCAAAAAGTAGTAAGTAATTCGCTAAAAGAGTCTAATAGTGAAGTATTAGCAATCCAAAAAGATTACGATGCGAAACGTGCAGAGCTTACAAAAAAATCAGATGCTCAGATTAAAGAAATTAAAGCTAAAGCTGCTGATAAAGGTAAGAAGCTTACTGCAGCACAACAACGACAAATCACAAAGATACAAGCAGATGAGAAAGCTAATCGTGAGAAAATAGCAAAAGATGAAGCGAAAGCAATCGAGAAGATTAAATCTAAATCGCAAAAAGAAACGTTTGATGCACTGAAAGACTTCGCAGATAAACAGATTGGTTTAGAAAAGTGGACGACTAAACAACAAGCTGAGTACTGGCAATATGCTGCTACAGCGTTCAAAGAAGGTACAGACGAACGTATTGAAGCGCAAATCAACTACAACAAAGCAATGTCTGATTTGACTAAAGAAAAATTCGATAAAGAGAAAGATTATATTGATCGCAAAAAGAAATATAATCAAATGTCTCTCACTCAAGAGCTTGCAGCTTATAACAAATACATGAAACAATATAAGGTTGGCAGTGAAGAGCGTATTTTCTATGAGGACAAGATTGCTGAAACTAAACAGGCTATTCATGAAAAGTTAACGTCACTTAATGATGAATACATCTCTAAAATGAAAGAGACTCAACAGAAGGAAATTGACGGAATCAAAGAGCTAGAAAAAGCTTATGAAGAGGCTGTTAATAACCGAGCTAGTAGTATTTATTCCTTTAAGAATCTGTTTGATGAAATTGGTGAAAAAGCACAAGTCACTAGCCAGCAAATGATTAAGAACTTACAAGATCAAGTTTCTGTCATGAGTAGTTGGGCGAGTGATATTCATGCACTTGCAGGTAAAGGTATCGAAAAAGGGTTACTCGCTGAATTACAAGCTATGGGACCAAACGCTTATGCTGAAATCGAAGCATTGAATAATATGACTGCCTCTGAACTTGGTCAATTTAATGATCTTTGGAAGACGAAAACAGCTCTTGCACGTAGTCAAGCTGAAGCTGAATTAGTTGGTTTGAGAGAGGATACAAACAAACAGGTTGAAGCTCTTAAAAATGACACGAAGACACAACTAGAGTCTTATAAAAATGAATGGCTTAAACAAATCAAAGCGATTAAAACAGGTACGACAGGCGAATTCAACGCAATGACAGCCTCTATGAAACAGATTGGCGAAAATGTTATACAAGGTCTTCGTAACGGTATGAAATCTGAAATACCTGCAATGTTGTCAGAAGTAAAAGCTATGGCAGCCGAAATAGAAAAAACCACACGAAAAGCATTGGGTGTTAAATCACCATCTCGTGTCATGATGGCTGTAGGTAAATGGATTCCACCAGGTCTTGCTAAAGGTATCGATAGTAGCGCAAAAGTAGTCGCAAAAGCTACAAACGCAATGGCTGCTAGTGCAATACCTGATATAAGTTCCAACCTAGCTGCTACAAAAGCAGAATTAAAATTAGCAGCATCTGATTTAACAAAAATGGCTAGAGCAGACTTGAGCGTCTTAACAGACGGATTGTCAGTAAGAAGTGCATTAAGTAGTGCGCATAATACGAACATTTCAAGTGAATCTGTGCTGGATTCATCTTTGTTCGATACTGTCATTCAGCTACTACAAGTAATCGCAGATAAGGACTTGTCACTTGATCTAGATGGTCGTGCCATAACGAATTATGTAGATGAGTATTCAGCTAAAAAAGCAGACTTGAAACGCTCTATGAAAGGAAGGTGATTGAATGGATGTAAAATTAGTCAAAACAAATGGGTCAGAAACAGTATTATCTGAGGAGCGATTTATTACTAAGGATATTACTGTGTCACCTATTGAGATTAAAAGAGATGTAGCAGATGTCGAAAGAAGAGCAGGTACTGTGAATGAACTAATCAAACACGGTTCAAGACGCATTCAGTTGCATCTTATGTTTGTGGCCAAAGACCATTCAGATTTTACCGTCCTTCGAGATAGAGCTTTCGACTTGTTTACAGATTTAGAGCCGTATTATTTATACGAGGCTATACCAACAAAGCAATCGACTATGTATGATTTTGAGTTGCCCGGCCGTGAGTGGGGTAAAGAACTTGATTTTACGCCTAGTGAGGTTGCTTTTTTACATGGGAAAAGATATTTCGTTATTAACAGTGATATGAGTGATATCGAACAAAAAGGACTCACAGGGCAATTCAGCGTTGAATTAGAGACTGACATGCTCCCTTATGGCGAAAGCTCAGCAACCCTAAAAGAATTGAAACTGTGGGACATAAATAAATGGGAATGGAATCAAGGCTTAACTTGGGATGATGATTTACAGTACAAGTTCATGGCTAACAACTTCTCATTAAAGAATCTAGGCAATGTAAAGATTGATCCGCGTGAAAGTGAGCTCAAAATAACCATAAAGGCTACAACATCTAGTTACTTAGAAATTAGAAATGTAACAACAGGCGAAGTATTTAGATTCAACGGTGCTTTATCTAGCGCAGATACATTAATTCTGAATGGCATTCACACCTACAAAAATGGTGCGAATGCCATTTTGAATACAAACAAAAAGTTATTAACACTGGCACCAGGAATAAACACATTCAGTGTTACTGGCGGAACTATTCAATCTATCGAGTTTGATTTTAGATTCCTTTATAAATAGAAAGGGTGTGAAAGAATGTCATTGGAATTGCATAACACTGAGAATCCGATTAGTAATCAAGAACGAAATAAAATCAATGAAAACTGGCAAAGGATTATATCGGGATACTCTTACTTGCAACAGCAAATTAAAGTGCTAGCAGGCGGTGCAGAGGTAGATGAACTAATTCTGCGGCTAAACGAAGCTGTAGATAATGCAAACATAGCTGTACAACAAGCCATTGATGCCAACAATACCGCAACTCAAGAAGCGATTGAAGCTAATAACACAGCGCTACAAACGGCTCTTAATACAGTCTCACAAACACTTATCGAGGTAAATGGGGCTATCACAGATGCTAATACTGCAACTACAGAAGCCAATATAGCTAAACAAGGAGCTTTGGATGCTACTGCACAAGCGCAGGCGGTCATTAGTACCATGCAGTCGTTTATCAACAACATGGGACATCGTACTGCTTGGTCTGAAACAACGCAGTATTTTAAGAATAATATGGTTCTTTACAACGGATCATCCTTTATTGCATTACAAGACAACGTCGGAAAGACACCACCAACTCTACCTACACAATCAAATGTTAATTGGTCTTTATTTGCTGAAAAAGGAGCTAAGGGTGATAAGGGCGACAAAGGCGAGAGGGGAACAGATGGTACAGGCGTAACAATTATAGGAAGTTTGGCAAGTGAGGCTGAATTACCCCAAACAGGCGGATTAGGTGATGCTTATTTAATAGACGGATTCCTATATGTGTGGAATGGTGCTGGTTGGGAGAACGTTGGGAAAATTCAAGGTCCACAGGGTAATCCTGGTCCACAAGGAGAGCAAGGTCCTCCCGGCAATGATGCAGACGTCACTGAATTAGCGCAGACCGTAACAACTTTACAACAAGAGGTTACTGATAATAAATCAGAAGTTACTGAACACTTGGCCGAAAATAACTTGAAGGCTCATGATATTCATAATATCAACGGATTGCAATCGGAATTAAATGTAAAAGCGAATAAACGACAAGAAGATTGGATTAGTTTACCTCTAATAAATGACTTTGAAAATGTGGTTGGTGTATTGAGTACTTACAAAGACGAATTTGATACCACACACATTTACGGCGTTATTAAAAATCCTAAGGCAACAGGGAATAAAATAGCGTGGAGCATGCCAGTGGGATACAGACCTGCTAGTAATTATTACAACTTATGTATTTTTACAAACAAAAACCAGATTGGCACTTTTTCAATAGCCACTAACGGCGACGTAACAATCGGAGATAGACCTTCAACTGATACTAATATTGTAATAGATATTTCGTATAGGTTGACTACTTAAGGGAGGTGGATACAGATGAAAAAAGTTGTTTATGAGGTGAATAATGATGGATATGTTATCGAAACTTATGTTGCAGAAGTTGGCTTAAATGATGAAATTTCAGATATTGACAAACAACATATGGTATCAATAACGATACCTAATGGATTATTTAAACCAAAATGGAATGGTGTGAAATGGATTGAGGGCGCTACTCAAGAGGAAATTGATGAAATTACTAAAGTTGAACCTTCGCCACCTAATGAAAGAGAACAAACTATTGAGTTATTAAAAAAGCAAAACCAAGCTTTATCTAAAATGAATACTGATCTTTCAAAAACTAATGCGGAGTTAAAGAAATCCATAGCTTTGCACGACGGCATCATCTCAGAACTCGTGTTAAAAATGTTCGATGAAGATACTGAGGTGATGTAATGGAAGATGTAAAATACATTCTAATATTCTTAACAAACAAGGTTGTTGGTGGAAAAATGAAATTCTATGCTATTCCTTCTCAATTGAAACAAGGTGTGTATGAAAATTTAAAAAAAGTAAATAAAGAACACTTAGCAGTAGGCTACGAGACTCCTGCGACAAGTTAATCGTTTCAAAATGTTCAGTAACTCATTGAATTAAATTAATCAAATATTTTATCAAAGCACTCTCGAATGAGGGTGCTTTTTCTGTGGATTGAAAGGATGTGAAATTATGAGATGTTAATTGTGACAAATTTTAAAGGCACACAGACAGAGCCCTTCTTTACAACTTCAGCACCGATTTTTGAGCAGGATACACTTGGCAATTTATCGCTTGAGTTTACCGTTAACAAAACTAACAACGAGGTCGGGTTTAACCTTTTACAAGAGGAGTCGGTGGTTACTGCTGCTGGCTACAATTTTCGAGTAAAACAGATTTACGACGATAAGCCAGGGCGTAAAACAACATTGGCCATATCTACATTTTTTGATCTATCGACGGTATTCAAAAGCTCTACATTAGGGGGCACTCATTCTATTCAGGAGTTTCTAACTTATTTGTTTACTGGAACAGGATGGACCGCAACATTTGATTTTACAGGCACTGAGACAATCGGAAAGTTTGGTATTAAAAATATCATTCAGTGTGTTAATCAAATTTGTGATGCATTCGATTGTGAATTTGAGATTTTACCAAATAATCGCGTTCATTTCAGTAAATCGCTTGGTCCAGATAATGGCGCTCAGTACAGATATGGACATAACATCAAAGCGCTTAGTCGTAAGGTTGATACAACACATTTAAGGACTAAGATTACAGCTACAGGCAAGGAAGGTCTTACCGTCACTTATACTTCTCCTAATCATACTATTTGGGGGATACGTGAAGCTGATCCAATCAGTGATGAACGTTTCACTGATGCTAATAACTTAACCAAAAAGGCTAAAAACTCGCTAATCGATTATCCAGAGGTTAGTTTTGAACTTGATACGATTGAGTTATTAGATAAACAGTTAGGTGAAAAAGTATGGTTGATTTATGAGCCAATAGAAGGCCTTGAATTACAGACACGTATTTTACAACGTACCTGTATTGTTGATGAGTTAACGGATGAATTAAAGACAATTGCTGTTAAGCTGGGTAACTCTTTACCTCGTACATTAACAGATAATGAAATCGATACCGAGGAACTTATCGAGGAAACAAAAGAAGAGTTAAGCGAAGTCATCGAGGACAATAAAAAGGAATTCAGATCAGCCATCACTCAAACGGATAGTCGTATCACGTTAGAAGTAGAGCAATTAAATAAGTCTATAGCTACTATTGATGTGAAGGCCGATAATATTAGCCTTACTGTAAATAATCGTATTACAAATGAAATGGCAGCCATTAATATCCGAGCTGATCAAATCCAATCTACAGTAAGCGCACAAGGCGTACAATTACATGGGGTGGATACAAGGGTAGCAAGTGCTGAATCCAGTATTACGCAGCACGCTCACCAAATTTCTCAGAAAGTAAGCACAACCGATTATAACGGAAACACAATATCTTCATTGATTAACCAGACAGCCTCTGAAGTACTCATTAAAGCTAGTAAAATTAAGTTTGTAGGTGAAATATATGCCCTTTCTGATATTAGTGGCAATTTAGGTACTATTCACGCTGGTAATATCAATATCCAACAACAGGTGAGCATCGGTAATCGCTTGAATATTCAGGGTTCAGGCGGCGCTATTCAATTTACAGAATCAATGGCTTCTATATCATCCATTGTTGGTTCGGGACTTACTATTTGGGATTCTAGTCAAGTACAACTGAATGCTAGTTCAATTAAATTTGGTAGTATTTTCGGCGGTGGGAATATTGATTTCGGGGGATTGTCGTCGTCGAACTATAGTAACATCACAGTAGGTAAGGCTAATACGCTTAATGGTTTTTCGCATTATGAATTTGCTACGGCCCATACAATGGGCATTGGGATTGCGTATAGTCCTGCATCAAGACTTATTTGGTTCCGTATGAACGGAGTAGATGTAGGCTCAGTAAAATTAACATAAGAAATGGAGAATGATAAAAATGGATTATCAAGTACAACTAAACAATGGACAGGCAATAAATTTAGCGAATGCGGAGTTTGATGCTGCGGCATTTACAACAACATTAAATGATCAAAAAATTAACTTTGTAAATATCGGTGGGGCCATCATTAATAAACACATCATTGTGAGTGTATTACCTGTTACGGCCACACAACCTGAAACAGAAACGCAAGCTTAGGCTTAGCGTTATAATTATTGTCTAAATTAGAAGGAAATCATTCCCTTTTGTCGAATTGAGTAGGTGAAAGGGGAAATGATTATTATGAGAGAAAAAGCAGAAAAAATGTTAATTGAATTATATGATTTTACAATCCGCGGAAATAAAAGTTCTGCTCAAATCAACAGAGAAGACGATTATCAATGGAGAGAAGATTTAAGAACTATTGACTACTTAGTTGAAAAAAGGTTAATTGAAAAGAAGGCGGCTACGGGATTTGTAATTATTAAGCTTACCTCTCATGGTATTGACTTTGTGGAAGATGAATTAATTTAAACTTTAAGCACTCTCATATTGATCTGACCCAAAAAAGTTAGACATATTTAGTTAGATTGGTGTCTAACTTTTACGGGGCAGATCATATGAGGGTGCTTTTATTTTGCGCTGTGAGAGCATTCGAAATGGGCAACGGTACATGTTACTGATTCCCGAAGCTTCTCATGGCTTTTTATTTTAACTAAATAGGGCAAAGGGTGATGGTATGGAAGGAACATATGTAAATATCAATGAGCACAATATGTTGAAAGAAAAGGTAAATGCTCATGAAGTGCGAATATCTATCGCAGAAAATAATATCAAGGATATGAAAGATGATTTAACAGCAATTAAATCAAATACAACGTGGATTGTCCGTTTAATAATCGGAGGGATAATCACGGGTGTAATTGGTGGAGCAATCGGATTGATTTTTGCAGCATACAAAATGTTTTAGGAGGAATTCATAATATGAAAATTAACTGGAAAGTACGACTACAACATAAACAATTTTGGGTGTCATTAATCGCATTACTTATCGTGCTCGCTAATCAAATAGCGGGCATTTTTCATGTTGATATTACTATCTACAACGATCAAGTTACAGCTATTTCCGAAACGGTTCTGAGCATTTTAGGACTACTTGGTATTGTTATCGACCCAACAACAAAAGGGACGTCTGATAGTGATCAGGCTTTAAAATACCACAAACCAAAGGATGGTGAGCTGTAATGGCATACACATTCAAGCAAAATTTATTACCGTCCAGCAAGTATGGAATCAAAGCACCATACGGCATAACACCACAATACATCACTGTACACAACACGGCCAATGATGCTTCAGCAGCCAATGAAATTAAATACATGTTAAGCAATAACAACGAGGTATCCTATCACATTGCTGTAGATGACAAAGAAGTTATTCAAGGCATCCCGTATAATCGTAACGCTTGGCATTGTGGAGATGGTAGAGGGTCAGGAAATATGAAGTCAATTGGTATTGAAATTTGCTACAGCAAAAGTGGTGGGGCTCGTTATGCTTTTGCGGAAGAAAATGCAGTACAGTATATTGCTAAGTTGCTCAAGGAGTTTGGTTGGGGAATTGAGCGGGTTAAAAAGCATCAAGATTGGAACGGAAAATACTGCCCACATCGAATTTTAAGTGAAAACCGTTGGAAAAGTTTCTTGAAACTAATTGAACAGGCTACGAAGCCAACAACACAACAAAAGGAGGAAAACAAAGTGGCGCAAAATACTTATTGGAATCCAGGTTCGCCAGCTATGAAAACTGAAACAGAAAACTTTATTGCACACGCCGTTAAGGACGGTATTATACAGGAATCGCATTTGAAGGATTTGCAGAATGGTACAATGACAAGCGACAGATTGTTAGGTTTGTATATTACGATTCAGCAACGGCGTAATAAATAAAAAATGATGGCCAGCAAAGCTAATTTAGCAGAGCTGGCCATTAATAATCTAATAATTTGCTGTTTCAAGTTGATTAACAGTTTTTGTATCAAGTATTTCTTCTCGGGTTTCTTTACCAACTGAGTACTTAATTCTTATATATCGATTATCACTTTTCATAATATTTGAATTGGTATTGATTTTTAATATAAGCTTAAGAGCATTATCTTTATTTACAATAATATTTTCAGCTAATTTTACTTCGCCACCAATACTTTCTAATTCTTCGTGAACACCCCTACGTGAATACTTATCCCCAATATAAAAAGAATAATTAAATTCATCTATTAATTTGTAATCATCAATTACATCATCTGCTTTTACAATTTCAATTTTATCAATCGTTGCAGGATTTTTTCCTAAATACTCTAAATCAGAAACGATGTAATAAACACTATCTTTACTAAAATTGCTTGTGGAAATACTTGTAGCATTAAATAAGCTTTCGTTGAGATCATTAGAACAACCTGTAAGGAATGTAAAAAATAATAGAATAAACAATAATTTTTTCATTTATATCCTCCTGAATACCATGAAATAATATTCCAATTTTAATATAATTTTAAAAAATATTCCAAAATAGAGATTTTAATGGTATGCTGTTATTGTACCATCAAAAAACCAAAGGAGGTAATATTTTGAAAAAAATATTTTTTGCAGTTTTATTAATCTTCGGTACATATTTTAGTGCTAATAGTATTGCGTCTGCAAGTACGTTGGAGGATAGCGATTTAAATGAAATCGCTGAGAAGAATGGTTACTCCATTGAGTCAGTAGATTTAACAGATTATATTCAAGAGAAAGCGCTTGATGAAGGTAGAACTTATGAAGAAGTAGCAAATGAGATATTTGCGGCTGCTGAAGCAGTACACAAAAGAGTTTCTAATGAGGATTTATATAATGATTTAGTAACAACTACTGATACATTAAATGCTGTACCATTATCTTCTGTTATCGAATCATTTGATGTTAGTCAAAATAATTTTTCGGCATTAGCTGCTGATCCACCTGCAAAGTTATTTTCTAATAGACATAATTTAATTAAAGGTGAGAATTTTGGACTTGAATACGGTGTAAAGGCTGTTGTTTATTCATCTGGTTCATTTAGAGAGTTTGTTTCGATAAATAAAAGTACAGCTTATGTTACTACTTATGGCAGTGGTAAGAATTCTTGGGATAACTTGTATACAGACCCATCAATAGTTAATGCTACTACAATGAATTTTGATGCTAAAGGTGCACTAAATTTCCAAGTTACTAAAGCTTATTCAGCAGGATTCGCAGCTGCAGGATTTGATTTATCAAAAACTGTTGGCGAAACTTATTATTATCGTTTAATTCACCGTGTTAATTATAATTTTAGTTTATATTAATATTTATTTTTCTACAAAAATGCCCAGGTACTCAATTAATTTTGAACCTGGGCATTTTTTATTTCCACAAATTTCACTTGATCAAATACAAACGAATGTTCTGTATTGAGGAGTGTGGAAAGGTGAAAGAACAACTGAAAAATAAAGCTAATATTAAGTCAGATAAGGCAGTTGATGCTACTCATAAAGAATCATGGAATTGGGCAATTTCACAAGAAATCATTAAAGGTGACGGTAAATCAATGAATCCTTCTGGAGTTTTAACTCGTCAACAAATGGCTACAATGCTAAAACGTTATTATGAATACATAGTAAAGTAATAGATACATAAGGTGGGATATTTTTGTCTCACCTTTTATTTTTTACTTAATTTTTTTATCTGTTACATTAGTAAATTAGTTGTAAGAATATTACATGAAATCTAGCATATAAGAATAATAGCAGGGAAATTAGATATAAAGAAAGGATGGATGGATGGATGAGTGGTAAAACTATAAAGATAAAGGTTGGAAAATACAATTGCACTGTAATAGGAGTTAATGAGTCTAGTGAAGAAGCAATTATGAACTTTCGTAAAAAACTAACTGAGATTATGAGGAATAAATAAGGAATAGGGTTCAGTAAATAGAAAGGAAAATGTATGGTGGGGAAAGAAACTATTATGAAAATCGGAAAATACACTTTAGTAGGAAGGGCGCTTAATGAACCAAGTGAAGAAGCGATTTTAAAATGTAGAAAAATAGTAAATGAAGTAATGCGAAATTACCTTAGTAAAAAGATGATTGAAAGAGAAGGATAACGATGGGGAAGATTAGGAATGTACCTGTGTTAAAAGAAATTAAACCTCCAGATAGAGAAGCTACTCCTGAAGAAATAGCCGAAGCTAAAGAAAATTTGGAAGAGGTACTAGCAAATATTTTCCTTTACTATTACAAATCGGAAAGAGATAATAAAACAAAGGATTAAGTAACTAGGGTGTACTTTTGGGTACACTCTTTTTTTGTTTGTTGTAGTAATTCAACAGGTTAAATCAAAATTCACAATTCAATAAAAAAGCATTTCCTTGTGTTGTTCATTTTGGTAATATATAGGTAAATACTGTATTGGAGGTTTAGAGCATGAAAATAAATATTATTTGTGAAAAGTGTGAAACAGAAGTTGAATTAACTCCCAAAACTGTAGGTAGACATGCTAGCTTGAATGATTTAGGTAATAGGTTTAGAATTAGTGAAATTAAACTTGATGAAAACTTTGATGAAGATGAGCCGCCAAAAGAGTTTAGCGATTTAGACATTAGAGTAGAGGAATTAAGAATCGATTGTAAAAATTGTGGAGAATATATTGTTTTAACTGATTTTCCTACATATGTTTATAGATAATTGAGGTAACTTAGAGGGGTAATTTCCCTCTTTTTTTATTTGCCTTCCTTTTCGATTCAGTACTTGATGAAAAATAGATGAGTAGTGTATAGTTTTAGTTAAAGAAGGTAATAGAATTTTATTCTTACTTGTTCATATACCTAAAACATTTTAAATATAGATTTAAACCACGATTTATCTACATTTCTTCATAAAATGGTTTAAGTAAACTAAGTTTATTGAATTTTATATTTACGTCTTCAAATAGTTTACGATCGCCATAGCGAAGACCTACATTACTTACTTGAATCATGCAAGTTCCTCCTTTTTTCACAATGGCTCTAGTATATCATGAAATATGTTCCATAGTCTATAAACATTATTAAATCAAGGTTTATAGTCATGTACACTACTTATTAGCCCTAGTTTCTGCCCCAACTACCTGTAAACTGTGACTGAATAAAGAAACAGCTTCCACTTCCATTTCTTTTAAAACATGCCCATACACTTTAAAAATCATATCAGGCGTATTCCCAAGTCTTTCCGAAATTACTTTCACATTCATTCCTTGATTTAATAAGATGGTGCAATGCGCATATGCACGTGAGCGTGTGGATCAGTTAATGACCAGTGAGCAGAACACATGATGAGCCGTGTGTTGGAAAATAGAAAAATGGGGCGTGTGGCAGACTACGGTATTCTGAGGGAGCATGATAAGTAACTGTATGCAGCAGCTAAGAAAGTGATGGACCAAATTCATTCAGAACTGGGGCATGGTAAGAATCGTTGGGTGTTGGCTATGCGTTACACGGGTGATTAAAGGAATGATATAAAAGGATAGTATTTATAATCACTACCCTTTTATGTAAAATTCTGTTATCATATACATAATATATATAAAAACATAAAATTTACTTTAAATGTAAAAATATGTATTTATGTGTGTTCAAAAAGTGATGAGGAGGGATAATAATATTTCTATTGAAATGAAAAGGTTTATTTTTAAATATAATTAGGAGGTATTTTATTGTTATGAAAAGTATTATGAAGAAGTTTTTTGTTATCGCTTCAGTTTTATTGTTTGTGAATTTCACAATTACTACTGGTGTTTCGGCTGCTCAAAGTATCAATTCAACAAATGAATTGCAAATTAATAATTTAACAGCTGAAAAAATAGAAGCTTTAGGATTGAGTGTTTATTTTACTGATGATGGTTTAATGAATATTGATAAAGAACGAGCTCTTGCATATTATGATTTTAGTCAACAAGAGTTAGATAGTATTGAATCACAATTAAAAAATATTTCTAAAGATAGAGTAACTGAATTAAAAGAAATTACTATGAGTACTCAAAATAATGATGAAGCTGTAGTATATGCAATTCCGGTAATAGTATGGGTTGGAGCTGGAGTTATTGGTTTATTAACTGGAGCTGCAATTTATTTCACAGGTAAATATATGAACTGGCAAGAAAAGAAGTATTTAGTTGATTCATGTTACAAGCATGGTGGACGACCTATTCTGGATAGTGGAGATACCGCTGGTCTTACTGGAGAACCGAAAAAAGCTTGGTGGAAGATTGGAAATACGTATAGCTTTGAATGTGCTAAATAACAAAAAAAGGCCTTTTAGGGTCTTTTTTGTTATTTGTATGTTATTCAATAATTTTTATCATATCTTATAATATTTTCTGAATTAATGTGAATGGGAGATGAAATTATGGAGTTACTTTTATTTTTAACATCACTAATTGTAATTGTTTGTTTGATTATGGGTATTTCTTCAACTAAAAAATATTATAAATTTAAAGAAGAAAAATTAAATTTCGAAAAAGAAAAGTTCAATTTAGATAAAGAAAAGTTTAATTTAGAGAAAGAAAAATTAAATTTAGAGAAAAAGAGATTAGAATTAGAAGAGCTAAAAATATAATTAATTATATTTTTATAACCAAAAAGCAAAAAAACATCAAGGTAATTCACACTCATCGCTATTACTCCTTTAAATATAAATGTTATCTAAAATGATACTTCATAAGTAGTGACATCTTTTTTATATGCAAGTCCTTGACCATCTATAGTTGCATCATAAGCTTTTGTCCCATAAACATAAAAAGCACTATTCAAGCTCCAGCACTCAGCCTTCGACTAGGAGCTGAGCGCTGGAGCTTTTTTTTCTTTTGATTTTATAATTACTAAGCTAACGACACTCATAATCGCAATTCCATACATAATTGTTTTATTGGTTTCACCCCAAGTGTCCACCATTGCTGTAAGAATTATTATTAGTAATAAAAAGTAAAGTATGTAACTTCGCGTTTGTTAAACTCCTGTTCTTCTTAAGTATCGGAAAAAAAGTAGAATTAATAAATTCCCACCACAAAGATTAGAGTAACGACTGGAAAGCTGGATGGCACATAAATCTCCTGGAGAGCGAATAGTGAATGTGTCTTATTCTACGGTGAGGGATGGTGTCCATGTTGCGTGCAAACAAGGGGGTGAGCAAGCTGAGCGTGGTTGTCGTGGTTTTAGGCACGCATATGCACGTGAGCGTATGGATCACAGTTAATGACCAGTGAGCAGAATCACATGATGAGTCGTGTGTTGGAAAATAGAAAAATGGGGCGTGTGGGAGACTACGGTATTCTGCGGGAGCATGATACATGTTTTAAATCTGACTTGAGGATTGGCTTCACTGGCCGTTTTTTTGTTTTCAACGGAGAGATAGTGGCTTAAGCCATTGGCGATTGTCAGGACACGGCGTTCGTCTTGGACACTTTGTCTCAAATTAATTCATTTCTAGAAGGGTGTATATTATAGCGATCAAAGTTAAGTTTACACATCGGCAGCATATCAAGAAGTTGTAAAAGGAAAAGGCAATACCATGAGCATGTCCCGCAAAGAAACGCCCGCTGATAATGCCCCCATTGAATCGTTTCATGCCTCACTTAAGTCAGAAACGTTCTACATCGACGGATTAACTCACACTACAACGGTAATTGTAGAGCAAACCGTACGAGATTATCTCATCTATTATAACAATACTCGAATTCACACAAAACTAAACAACCAGTCGCCGATACAATATCGACAACCGGTTGGATGATGCTTTTTTAGACTGTCTCATTTAGAGGGTTCAGTTCCTATTCTTTTTTCAAAACATGTTCTTTTCTTTGGTTCATATATCAAGGTTCGTAAGATTATTTCACCTATATATTATTTCAAAGTTACATTATATAGTCCCATTTATACGCTGCCAAGCAATATTTTTCAGCTCCAATTCAGTCCCAAAATTAAGCAATAATAAGCATTATCTTGCACAGTTCAAAAATACGATAAAACCTGTAAAGTGTTGATATTATGGGATTTCTATTCTAACTGTTGTTGTACTTTGCATCGTTTTCACAGTATATCATGAGATATGTTCCATAGTCGATAAACATTATTAAATCGACGTTTATCGTTATTTGAGCTATTGCTTGGCCTCAGTTCCTGCTCCAGCTACCTATAAACTGTTACTGAATAAAGAGACAAATGTCGTTTCTACTAAAACATGTCCAGACACTTTAAAAGTCATATTAAAGCTGTAATCCTAGTCTCTCGGAAATTATTTTCACATACAATGATAGGCCGTTAGCTTTACAAAGTAATTTATAGGAAGAGGAGTGCTCTTTGTGAGTCTAATGAGCATGCTTTTTGTTTAGTTCACAGGTGTTGTCCGAGAGGAAGACAAAAGAAAAAAGTAGTATTGACGTTGAGAACATTCAATACTACTCATTTTTATATTAAATGTAAGGACCGTTTAATTGAAGAAGCTTTCTTGTCTCAAAAGACGATTGACATAAAACGATATACTATTGGTAAAGTATGAATGGGTCATTATGAAGAGAAATCCTTGAAATGGTATCAAAACGGAGGAGAAACTTTATCATGCAGATTCTTTAGAAGAAATAGCAAAATTACTCATAAATGAATCGACAATTACATTGAAAAAAATGAGGTCTTGTGGTAAATTTATATGGATAGACATTTTATAATTATTTTTTGTATATTATCCCTATTTTAATTATACTATACAATTAATTCTTTAGTCAACCCTTATATTTATTTTTTAAGGAGTGTTTGCTATGAATTCAGTATTGCAAGAGCAAAAACGAGTGAAAAGTGAAATGGAAATAATGAAGGAGTGAATCAGCAGATTAGAGGAAGAAACGTGCCAGCGCAAGAACGAAGTGATTACTATCCGCAAATATATTGAGGATGAAATCAAGGGGCCTATTGATACCTTCGACGATTTTCTTAAGACCATCATTGGCTTAAGAAAAGAGGTTCAAGCGTCGCTATAAACCAAAGCACCAAAAGACATGTATACAAGAAATTGTCAGCGCTGCACAGTTGGCAGGAGGTTCCTTATAATCGAGGGAAGTGGGCGCAGCCGGCAGCGGCAAGAGTGGCCGCCTTACAACAATGCACTTTATTTAACGTAGAAAGTAGGACTGATTCTATTTGTCAAAGGAAACCAATTCTGTTCAAAAAAAACCGCCATACGGCATGATTGCCATTTTATTTATCGGGGCCTTTGTTGCTATATTAAATGAAACATTACTTAACGTTGCCCTTCCATCTATTATGGAAGAATTCGATGTGAATGCAACTACAGTACAATGGCTCTCTACAGGTTACATGCTTATTAACGGTATTTTAATACCAGCGAGTGCGTTCTTCATTCAGCGCTTTTCTGATAAAAAGTTATTTATTACAGCAATGTTATTGTTTACTTTGGGCACACTCCTAGCTAGTATTGCACCTGCATTTGGTGTGTTATTAGGGGCACGAATGATTCAAGCTTCAGGCTCCGCGATTATGATGCCGTTATTAATGAATGTCATGCTTACCGCATTTCCAGTTGAAAAAAGAGGGACAGCAATGGGCATGTTTGGTCTTGTGATGATTACAGCTCCAGCGATTGGACCGACTCTTTCTGGATGGTTGATTGAGCATTACAGCTGGAGAATGTTATTCGATCTTGTTCTGCCAATTGCCGTTTTAACCTTAATTTTTGCAGTCTTTAAATTAAAAGATGTCACACCACAACGCGCTATTAAGCTTGATTTCATGTCTCTCGTTTTATCAAGCATAGGATTCGGTGGTTTGCTGTATGGCTTTAGTTCTGCAGGGGAAAAAGGATGGGATAGTCCACTCGTGTACGGTACGATTATAATTGGTGCACTTGCTTTAATTACCTTTATAGTACGTCAACTTCGGATGGATGATCCAATGCTTGAGTTTCGTATCTACAAATATCCAATGTTCGCCTTGTCATCGGCCATTTCAATCGTGATTGCGGTCGCCATGTTTTCAGCAATGATCTTGATGCCAATCTATGTACAAACCATTCGTGGAATTTCACCTATGGACTCTGGCCTATTAATGCTTCCTGGAGCAATTGTTATGGGGATTATGTCGCCCATTACAGGGAAACTCTTTGATAAGTATGGAGCAAGAATTTTGGCCGTGAGTGGGTTGACCATTACCGTTGTGACATCTTATTACTTTAGCAAAATTGGTATGGATACGGCTTATTCTACCCTTGTGCTGCTGTATACCTTCCGTATGTTTGGGATGTCAATGGTCATGATGCCGGTCATGACAAATGGTTTGAATCAGCTACCAGCGATAAATAATCCACACGGAACAGCTATGAACAATACACTACAACAGGTATCAGGTGCCATTGGTTCCGCGTTGTTGATTACTGTAATGAACAATCAAACGACAGTAAAAGCAGAGGAATTAGCTGCTGACGCAATGGCAAATATGGGTGCAAGTGCAGCTCAACCATCTGCACAGGCTACAACTGAAATACAACAACAAATCATGAATGAAGCAATGTTACATGGTATTAATTTTACCTTTTTCATTTCTACATTGATTGCGGTTATAGCACTCATTCTAGCTTTCTTTATTAAAAGAGTAAAACCAAATCAAGAAGATAAGACGGATGAAGAAGTTGTTGTTCAACATGTAGATACTGGTAAAGTGTGATAAATATACTGAAAATCGGGTGATGCCTAGCTCTGGCACCACCCGGTTTTTTTATTTCACAATCACCAATTCTTCAAAGCTCGATTACTATAAGCAATTGCTTTAACATCCGCATGCTATATTCTATAAAACAAAAGGAGAGTATGCATATTTCACCACTTTCTTCTATTCCACTAATCCACTGTTAGTAGATATGTAGTTAAAGATACTGCTGTCATCTCTTTTCAGACGCGGCCATAGCTTTACAATGTTACATTTAACCAGCTCATTGATTTAAAGGGACCTTTTCATGAACCATTCAATATAAGAAGTATACTGTTGGAATTACAGGAATTATTTGTTTTTTAGTGTGGGTATAGTAACATAGTTATTGTGTTCGCAATGTGTGATTGTTCATTCGGTATTTAAACGAATGGTTTGAGCTATTAAACAGACTTCAACGATGAAGGACGGGGGTTAGACATGGAAAAAGAAGCGCTTATTTCAAAATTTCATAAAGAGCTAAGACAATATGCAGAGGTAGAGGGTTTCAAAAGAGAAGCAACAGCAGATGTTGTGCGTCACCTATCCCAGTTTGGTGAGAAGAGTTTTATTATTGCGTCTAACTTAACCGATGTTAATGTAGAAAAAGTTATTGAACAAGAAGTTAACTATTTTCGAAAGCTGAATCAGCCTTTTGAATGGAAAGTATATAGTTATGATAAGCCGTCAAATTTAAAGGAGCGGCTTGCTCAGCAAGGCTTTACAATCGAAGATCCGGAAGCGGTGATGGTTTTAAAATTGGAAGAACAGCATGTGCTACTATCGGAGACAACACCGCTCCATTTGCAGGAAATAAAGGATGAACAAGGTATTCAAGATATTGTCAAACTAGAAGATACTATTTGGCATGTGTCACATCTAGAAATGGGCAACAGACTATGGCGGGCCAAACAAGCTATACCGGAAGCACTGCACCTTTATGGTGTTTATGAAGATGACCAGCTTGTTAGTGCGGCATGGATGTATACTGAAAACAAGTCATCCTTTGTCAGTTTATGGGGCGGTTCAACATTGCCTGACTACCGAGGAAGAGGCTATTATTCGGCACTTCTAGCAGCAAGGGCACAAAAAGCATTTGAACAAGGTTATCGTTATCTTACAGTCGATGCTAGTCCGATGAGTAGACCGATTCTCGAAAAATTTGGTTTTTGTTGTCTTGCTTATGCGTATCCTTGCGATTCACCATCGAATAACAGCTAAGTATGCGTGTATGGTGTACCACAAGGACATTTTATTAAAGCTTTCTACGACTTTATCAGAAATAGCTCATATAGTGCTTACTATTGATAAAAATACAGTGCAAGTCACATCCAATTGGGTGTGGCTCTTTGGTGCCTTTATGGAGTCGTAAATGGAATTGGGAGTAATCAAATGGTTATTGCTAGGCAATTCGTGACACCAAAACGTTTTAACGCGACTGGACAATTCAAGATTACGACATACGTTTAGAAAAGTAGTCGACTTTGTGTACAGGGCTGACTTTTGCAGTAAAAGGAATCAGAGGTTTGAAATTGTTTTCATTCCTAGAATATGCTTTACTAGTAGTGAATTGGATGAGGAAAGGTTTTAATAAAGTATGAAAAACAAGCAATGGACAATTTCGATGGTTTTGGTAGTTGTCAGTATTTTTCTAGTGGCACTGAATATGCGTCCTGCTGTGACCGCTATTGGACCACTGTTTACGATAATGATGGAATCGCTTCATGTTTCGAATACTCAGATGAGTCTATTAACATCAATTCCGGTGTTTTGTATGGGGCTCTTTGCACCAGTTGCAGTGCCATTGCAAAAAAAGCTTGGAACAAAGACGGCCATCATGCTGCTGGTAGTAATCGTCGCCCTAGCAAATGGCTTGCGGTTTGTAGAGGAAAGTTATTTACTGCTTGTCGTCACAAGCTTCACAGCAGGTTTTGCCATTGCGATAATCGGCCCGATTCTTAATGCTTATATTAAGAGGAAATTCCCGAATCGCTTTGCTACAGTCGTTGGCGTTTATTCTTTTGGCATTGGAACGGGCGCGACTTTGAGTGCATCATTGAGCGTGTCATTTTATAATCGTTTTAATCAAAACTGGACGGTAGCGCTTGGCAGTTGGGCAGCGCTTGCAGTTATTGCACTCGTTGTTTGGTCGGTTGTTGTGCGAAACGAGCAGGGTCCTTCACAGATTCAAGGAGAAAAAATACAAGGAGCGGCACGCAATCCATGGACAAGCCGTCGTGCATGGACAATCCTAGTTTATTTTGGTTTACAAACATCATTGTTTTTTTCGATGATGTCATGGCTATCGCCAATGTTACAGGATAAAGGCTTTTCACTTGTTGCAGCCAGCTCTATGTTGACATGTATGTCCATCGTTCAAATGATTGGCAACATTTTGATTCCGATGCTGATGGAGAAGTGGTCAAACCGTATAACATGGCTACTTACATTAGGGTCACTGGGGATTATAGGTTTTATATTATTATGGATAGGCTTTGGCGCTATGTTATGGATAGCCGTATTCATCATTGGTATTGTCTTAAGTGGCTTATTTCCGATTGGTTTATTATTACCACTTGATGAAGCACGCAATCATGAAGAAGCAAACAGTTGGTCATCAATGGTGTTATCTGGTGGCTTTATGATGAGTTCAATCATTCCTATTTTAATCGGCTATTGCTATGATTTGACTGGTAATCATGCCTTTACGTATGTCATTTTTATCGTTTTGATGCTTGGCATTATTGGTTCAACATATAGATTAAAGAAAAATAATTAAGAGACATGCTGCAAAAAAGTAGCATGTCTTTTCATGCCAATAAAGCACATTCTCTAGGTACATGTACATGAAAGACTATAGCTATATAGAAATTCAATAGGTGTATAGATATAGTAGCTTGGACTGGTTTCACAAGATGAATAAATAATAATATTATGTAAACTTGAAACGTTTGAAAACCTTGTTTATGATAGGAAAGAGGAAAGATGCTTAAATAGAAAGTTTTGGTGAACGTATGCGAAAAAAGATGCTCATAATCGGCGCGGCAAGTCTGCTATTAACAGGCTGTGGCGATCAATCGGTTGCTGAAATGTTTAAATCGGAAAAGGCACAAGTAAAAACGGAAAAGTCTGTGAGTAATTCAGAACAAAAGATTGTACCAGAGGTAAAAGTCGTTGGGGAGAACGGTATCGGTGCAGGTATTATTGTGAAACAGGAGCCGAATATGCTCTATATTGTGACGAATGGTGCACTTGTTGCTTCGAAGCCTACTGCACTCGTACAACTTAGTAACGATAAAACAGTTGCTGCTGATGTTTACTATATGTCTACTGCTTATAATATCGCGATTTTACAAGTTAAGTACAAAGCTTCAGTAAATGTGCCAGTTGTCTATAGTGGTGAATTAAATAAGCTGGCTGTTTATGTGGACGGCTTACCACACACCATCAATAAATATAGCGATAGAGTAGCTGCCTATTATGTAGATGCGGATGAAGAATTGCCACTCGGAAGCCCAGTAATGGCAGCAGAGAATGGTGAAATCGTGGGCATTTATTTTAATCGACGGCACAACGGCGCTTCACAACCATACATACTGCCATTTAAAGATATTGCACAGTTATTAGATGAATGGATTGCAGAGGGGATGAAAACAAAGGATCGCTTATCACAATCCAAAAACTTGTACCCTTATATTGAAGAAGGGGATAAAGAGGGCGTCAAACAAGCGGTAGAAAAGTACGGTAAAAATGTTTTTGCTTACAATGCCGATGAAGTGAAAATTTTTATTGATACTTTTCATGAACATTTAAAAGCTGCCGTCACAATCAATGATGCCAGTGTGATGAAAAAAGTAACGGGTGCAGATGATTTACAAAGTACTATGGATAGCATGGTAGCTTACTACGCATCAAAAAATGCAAAAATCCACTTTTCAAATACAAATATTAAAAGTATTGACATGGTAGGACAAAATATTGTGGTACGAGCAAAAACAGAGTACGTGCTGACAAATTCAGCGGGGCAGGAGGCACTTGCCAACTCCCTGATGAAATATGAAATTTTCAAAAATGAACAGGGCGAATATAAGCTTATTCGTCTTACTGCTGAGGAGTGAGGTATAGAATGGAGCAAGCAAGACAAATGTTACAACACCACTTTGGCTACGATTCATTTCGCATAGGACAGGCACAAATTATAGAGCAGGCCTTAAGTGGGCAGTCAAGTCTTTGCGTGATGCCAACGGGCGGTGGGAAATCCATTTGCTATCAAATTCCTGCACTGATGTCAGAGGGGATTACAATTGTCATTTCACCGCTAATTTCACTTATGCAAGATCAGGTAGAATCGTTACGTGCAGCAAATATACCTGCTGCTTACATCAATAGTACGTTAACAGCTCAGGAAGTAGATGAAACGATGCAGTTAGCGAGTGCAGGTTATTTAAAGTTGCTCTATATTGCCCCAGAGCGACTAGAAAGTACATCGTTTTTACAAGCACTATCTCATTTTAATGTCCCTTTAGTTGCCGTTGATGAGGCGCATTGTATATCCCAGTGGGGCCATGATTTCCGACCAAGCTATCGTGCCATTCAAAAGTTATTTACATTGTGGTCTCACAAGCCGACTGTTTTAGCACTTACTGCGACTGCAACACCCGCTGTGTGCGAAGATATTCGACAATTATTAGATATTGACGAGCAAGCGACAGTCATTACCGGCTTTGCACGTGAAAATCTGTCTTTTTCAGTGTTAATTGGTGAAAACAAAGAACGTTTTATAAAAAATTATATTGAAAAAAACAATAATGAAGTGGGCATTATTTATGCGGCGACTAGGAAAGCGGTAGACGGGTTGTATGAGGTGTTATCTCGCTCTGGTGTATCTGTTGCTAAATATCATGCAGGGTTATCTGAGGACATGCGTATGTCTGAGCAAGAACGCTTTTTGAAGGATGAAGCCCGCATCATGGTGGCAACCAATGCATTTGGTATGGGAATTGATAAGAGTAATGTCCGTTTTGTTATTCATTATCAAATGCCACGTAATATGGAGAGTTATTATCAGGAAGCGGGTCGTGCAGGTCGTGACGGTTTGCCAAGTGCTTGTATTCTGCTTTATGCATCTGGAGATGTCCAGACACAACGTTTTTTAATCGAGCAAACACAAGATGAAACTCGAATTGCCCAAGAGTTAGCAAAGCTTCAAACCATGGTGGATTATTGTCACACAGAAGGTTGTTTGCAAAATGCCATTTTAACTTATTTTGGTGAGGTAGCAGGTGAGCCGTGTGAACGGTGCAGTAATTGTAATGATGGACGTGAAGTGAAGGATGTAACGCTAGAGGCGCAAAAGGTATTAGCCTGTGTTGTGCGCATGGGACAGAAATTTGGTAAAACGATGGTGGCGCAAGTTTTAATTGGCTCAAAAAACCAAAAAGTCTTGGAATTTGGTTTTACCAGACTGTCGACATATGGCATCTTAAAAGGTCATTCTTCCAAGGAAGTATCGAACTTTATTGAGTTTTTAATTGCGGAGGGGTTACTTGCCGTCAAGCATGGCACGTTTCCGACGATTTATGTTTCTGAAGAAGGCAAAGCAGTGCTGCTTGGCGAACACCAAGTAATGCGAAAAGAAGCCGTCACTGTACGTAAGCTTGCAGAGAATGATCCATTGTTTGAGCATTTACGACTGTTGAGAAAAGAAATTGCTGATGAGGAAAGTGTGCCACCGTTTGTTGTATTCTCTGATAAGACATTGCGTGAGTTATGTGATAAAAAACCTACAGCGCTAGAAGGACTTCGAAACGTCAGTGGTATTGGGGAAGTGAAATTTGAGAAATATGGCAAACGTTTCTTCGATGCATTACAAGCTTTTACGGAGTAAAGGGATGAATGCGCTTATTTACAAGCCAAGCAACTTCAAGAATATCCAAATGGTTTGACATTATAAATATAAACATGAAACAGACTAGAAGCTGGTGTCTCAATTTTTTTTGGAGACAGCCAGCTTCTTTCTGTATAGATGAAAATTTTCACTTAAATTTATTTTTCAACTGGAACGTCGACTACGAGCTGTGGAGCTGTTTTTTACCTGTTGATGACACAAGCCGCCTTGATAACAAATCATAGAATCGATATCAAAGTTCAAGAATTTTTGCAACTTTTTGTGTTTTCTAAAGCTAGGTGAGTGGGTCTTAGGACAAATAAAAAGAATCCATTGTGAAAAATGGATTCTCATTCAGTAGATGGCAGGCTGGGTTTTATCAATGATGGGAATGTACGGCACACTTGGCTTTATTTCTCCCAATGTTGCGCGATAAATGTATCACGTCCTGAGACAGTACGATCTTGCTGATAATGTTCGGGTTCTTTTTTATAGTAATCCTGATGGTAATCTTCCGCTGGATAGAAGTGTTGGGCATCACGAATAATGGTTACAATAGGCTTATCAAAGCGACCACTTGTAGCAAGCTTTTCCTTCGATGCTTCCGCCATATGCTTTTGTTCTTCCGTATAGGTAAAAATGGCTGTTGCATAAGAAGCACCACGGTCATGGAATTGACCATATGCATCGGTTGGATCAATTTGCATCCAGTAGATATCCAACAGTTGTTCATAGCTAAAAATGGCTGAATCGAATTCAATTTCAACCACTTCTAAATGGCCAGATGTGCCTTTTTTTACATCTTCATAGGTTGGGTTTTCTACATGACCACCCATATAGCCAGAAGTGACTTTATGTATACCATCCCACTCAACGAACGGCTTTACCATACACCAAAAACAACCACCTGCAAATGTAGCTTTTTCAATCATTACACTCATCCTCTCTTTCGTGAAAATAGTATAGCATTATTTTGCTCATTACTGGTAAATTAGGTGTAGAATAACGGGTAGATAGGTTTTACGAGGTTAGAAGTATAAAAAATGAAACTTTACGTACTTTCAATCGTTACATTACTATAAAAAATAGAGGAGTCATGGAGTTATGGAAGAAGAAGAATATACAAGACGCTCGCAACGTCCAAAAAAACGCCGGTTACGGAAAGGGCGAGCAATTTTTACTTGCTTAGTGCTTTGTGTCATTGTAATAGCTGTTTATTCGGTCATGCAATATCGAAGCGGTTTACAATTAGCATCGGATACCAAAGTGCTGCAGGAGGATTTTACCGGTGATCAAGTGCAGGGCGATATTGAAAACTATTTGTTATTAGGTGTGGATACACGCGGTGAAGAAAAATCACGCACGGATACAATGATGGTATTGTCTTGGAATAAATCATCTAATGATGTGAAGCTTGTGTCGTTTATGCGTGATATTTATGCAGATATACCTGGCTATCAGTCCTATAAATTAAACACAGCCTACTATTTAGATGGTGTCCAACTGTTAAAGGACACCATTAGCAATATGTTTGGATTACCCATTCATCATTATGCACTGGTGGATTTTAAAAATTTTGAATCACTCGTTGATATTTTAGCACCAGATGGTATTGAAATGGATGTAGAAAAGGATATGTCTGAAAAAATTGGCGTTACGCTTACGCAGGGTGTGCACCAATTAAATGGCAAGGAATTACTCGGTTATGCGCGATTCCGCCAAGATGCCGAAGGAGACTTCGGACGAGTAGCACGTCAGCAGAAAGTAATTGAAGCATTGAAAAATGAAATATTAGCACCTCAAAACCTCCTGCACTTGCCGAAATTCGTTGGTGCTGCACAGGGCTATATAACAACAGATTATTCATCAGCTGGTGAAATTCAGCAAGTACTAAAGATGGTATCGAAAGGGAAAGTATCGATTGAGAAAGCAACAGTGCCGATTGAAGGTAGCTATGATTTCCAAAACTTTAGCCACGCTGGCTCTGCGATTGTAATAGATGAAGAAAAAAACAAAGAATTTTTACGTGAATTTTTAGGCATTTCTTTAGAGTGATTTTTCGCAAAAGCCAACATTATCCTGTAATATAAAGGGAGAGCAATTGGATTGGGGTGAGTATATGGAAAAAGAAAGACCAAAAGAGCGGTCAAATTTGTTTTCGACGAAATTTATTCGCTTTCTAGGTGGTAAAAACTTATTATTTACGCTGTTTATTTTATTATTACTCGCATGTGTTATTTTCATGTTTGATAAAGTTTCCTTTATATTTACCCCGCTTCAAGTATTATTTGAAGTAGTTATCTTACCAGGGGTACTAGCAGTCATCGCATACTATTTATTGCGTCCATTACTCGCCATTTTAGAAAACTGGCGGATTCCAAGAATTTGGGGCATCTTAATTTTATATATTGGTGTTCTAGGCGTGCTTACTTTACTTGTCGTGCTTGTCTATCCATTTTTGCGTGAACAATTCACCAATTTAGCCCAGGAATTCCCCGTGTATTTTATGGCACTAACGCAAAAAATTGTGGATTATCTGAATAATTCACGTATTAATGAGTACCTAGATAACATTAACTTTAACTATGAACAAGTTGTTACGAATTTTACAACAGATATAGTCGAAACAGTGAAAGACACTGCGGCCAATTTAGCACAAGGTGTCGCTACAGGCATTACCGGCTTTTTATCTACATTAACAGGGATTATTCTATCACTTGTAACGGTACCATTTATTTTATTCTACCTATTAAAGGATGGCGAAAACTTACCGAAGTTTGTCATTAAGATTTGCCCTCCACGTATGCGTAAAGGTTTACATGAGGTTTTGCACGATATGGACAAACAAATTAGTTCGTACATACAGGGTCAAATTTTAGTATCCATGTGCATCGGAGCAATGGTAACGATTGGTTTCTTGATCATCGGTATGAAGTACGCGTTGTTACTTGGCTTCCTTGCGATGATTACGAGTGTAGTGCCATACCTAGGGCCCGTTATTGCGATCACGCCCGCAGCGATCATTGCGCTTGTGACATCACCATTCATGCTTATCAAACTCGCGATAGTATGGACAGTTGTTCAGCTAATTGAAGGTAAATTTATTTCTCCGCAAATTATGGGGAAATCGCTGAGTATCCATCCTATTTCCATTATTTTTGTCTTGTTAACAGCAGGTTCCTTATTCGGCGTGCCGGGTGTCATCTTAGGGATTCCAGGCTACGCAATCTTAAAAGTATTTGTCAGTCATATGTTTAGACTATTTAAACAGCGTTACAACCGCTATGAGGACGAGACACATAAAAAATACGATGTGTGAGTTAAAACAGCTGCTACGGCTTGTAGCAGCTGTTTTTATTGGATAAAGAAAAATAGCAATCATCACATTATTTCCTGTTGACCGTCAACAGTAAAACCCTTCCAATACGCAGCATGTTGGAAGGGTTTTACTGTTTTTAAAGGATGCTTAATGAGCGGGTTTATTGTTAGCAATCATTGCACTTTCTAATGTACCGCCATGATAACAATAGTAGGTCTCTACATCCATCTCTTTAAGCAGTTTTAGCGATTGTTGTGCTGTTGCTATATCTAAACAAAAATGTGGATTTGCTACTGCCAACTCATTATTTTCTACGATGGCTGCATCACCAGTAATGATAGATTTTAATGCAGGAATATAGAGAGAGATATGTCCAGATGTATGCCCGGGCGTTGAAATAACTACACATTCATTGTTCACAATAAAATCACCATTGTTTACTACCTGGTCCACTTGCACATGTTTTAAATGTGTTAGTTGTTTGATAAATTCTTTTCCAAATGCCTGTTGACTAACTGGTAATTCTTCTAACATTTGCTCGGCTTGTATTAATCTTTCGGATTTAGTCGTTCCTTCAAGGGCATCTTTTTCAATTGCACTTGTAATAATGTGAAGGTGAGGATACTTCACTTTGAAATCAAATAACGAACCGATGTGATCATCATCATAATGTGTAACGATAATGTTTTTAAGCGTATTCAGGCTATAGCCTAGTTGAATGATTTGTTGTTCAATCATTGGCATAAACTGTGGATATCCAGTATCAACTAATGTTAAATCATTATCACATACAATCAACGTAGGATATATGTAATGCGTCTCGTTATTGTATGGATAGGCTATTTTTAATTCTTCTATTTTCAACATATTTTTTCCTCCATCCTGACCGATTGATGATGATATGCAAGTTGAATAGCATCGTGCCAAATGATACGTTGAGTATAGACGTACCTAGTAATATTTCCTAGTTACCGATGATACTATAAAAAAGGGTCTGTTCAACAGTCGACAAATCGACAATTGGACAGACCCGATGTTTTAGTAGTATTAACGTTATCGTTGAAGCTGTAATTGTACTTGTGCTAAACGATCTATTGCTTCTTGAAGTACTTCTTTCGGTTGTACCAAAGCTAAACGTAAATAGCCTTGTCCAGCAGTTCCGAATACCGTCCCAGGCACTGTGACAACGCCTACTTGCTCAATTAGTTTGAATGCAAGGTCTGTACAATCAACATCGTATGGATATTTTGCCCAGACAAACATTCCGCCATTCGAAGGGGCCGCATCCCAACCCAGGTCACGTAAGCCGTTCATCAAAGTTTTATGACGCTCAGAGAATGTTGCGCGCAGGCTTGCTGTGATGTCCTCTGCATGATCTAACGCGACTACTGCAGCGTCTTGAATCGGTTCAAAGATACCGAAATCTAAATTTGATTTAAGTTGCTTTAAAATTGCAATCATCTCAGCGTTCCCTGCGATATAGGCAATACGTGTCCCTGCTAAACTAAAGCTTTTTGATAGTGAGTTAATTTCCATGCCGACCTCTTTTGCTCCAGGGGCTGAAAGGAAACTAATTGGTCCTTCGCCTGTAAAGTAAAATTCTGAATAAGCAGCATCATGTAATACAATGACGTTATATTTTTTCGCAAAGGCAATCACTTTTGCAAAATAATCTAAAGAGGGCATTGCAGGGACTGGATTACCAGGTAAATTTAAAATAAGTAGCTTGGCCTTTTGCGCAATTTCTTCAGGCACAGCATCTAAATCTGGTAAAAAGTCATTGTCAGCTGTTTGTGGCATGTAATAAGGTGTAGCGCCTGCTAGATGGATTCCGGCATCGTAGGCAACGTAAGCTGGATTTGTGGATAGCACGATGTCTCCAGGGTCACAAAAAGCAATCGGTAAATGGACCAAGCCTTCTTGTGAGCCAACCGTTTGGATGATTTCACAAGTCGGATCTAAATCCACATTGTTACGTCTTTTGTAATACCGGCTAACAGCTTCATAAAAACGTTGTGTGCCAGTTAATGTGTAACCATATGATTCAGCTAGATTCGCTCTAAATGATAAATGTTCGCGAATTCTTTCATGTGGTGGAAGGTCAGGGCTCCCTAAACTTAAATCAATCATAGTCATGCCTTTTGCTTGTTGTTGTTTTGCGAAGTTTTTTAAGTCTCCAAAAATAGCCGGAGTAAATAATGTCATTTTTTTAGATGGTACGATTTTCAAACTAGTACACTCCTTATAGTTGTATAACAGAATAGTAGTACACATTTTATCATACTAAAGCGTATAAAGGGAAAGATATTCTGAAAAAAGAATATATTTTTGTAATGGAGAAGATGAGCGCTTAGGCTAGCGGAAATATTTTAGAACTCTTGGACCAAACTAAAGGAAATGAAGAAATTCTGTTATCATATTGCTAAGAGAAGGGGGAGTGGTTACATGAAAGTTTGTTCGTTAAGTGGACCTAGTGGAACAGGAAAAAGTACAAGCGCCCTTGTTTTTGCTCATAAAATAGGGAGTAAGGCCATTATTGATGATGGTTTACTTATCGTAAATGGTCTCAAAGTAGCGGGCATATCCGCAAAATTTGAGAAAAATACAATAACAGCGGTCCGACGTGCCATTTTTTCCGATGACGCACATTGTGAGGAAGTGAAAAAAGCACTCGGTACATATAACGTTCAATCGATTTTGCTAATTGGTACGTCCGATAAAATGACGAAAAGTATTGCCAAACGATTAGCGCTTGGGCCAATTACCATGTATTACTATGTAGAGGATGTCCGTTCACAAAAAGAAATCCAAAAAGCACGCTTTATTCGAGAAACACAGGGGAAACATGTAATGCCCATACCATATCGTCAAGTGGAGCAAAATTTCTTTAAACGATTGGTTCAAAAAGGGAAAGAGATTTTCTCCCCAAAACGCGAAAAGATTGGTGAAACAACAATCGTTCGACCAGATTTTCAACAACAATATATCGCCATAGAAAAACAAGTGTATGTGCAACTAATCGATTATTGCTGTACACAACAAGAAATTGTGCATAAAGTGGAACAAGTGCAATTTTTGCTGGGAGAGCAGGCTAAAGCTAACATTACGTTGCAACTAAAGCTGCCAATTAATTATGCATTACCAGAGCGTCTGTATCATATGCAAGAAGCGGTGCAAGCATCTTTTTATCAGCATTTTGGCTATGAACTCGATGCCATTCATCTTCATATTAAGTCAGTGATGTTAATGAGAAAGTAAAAACAGGTACTCTATTTGCCAAAAGGCGAGAAGAGTACCTGTTTTTTAGTTAGATTGACGCTTGAATTGTGGTTGGCGCTTTTCAACGAACGCAGCACAGCCTTCTGAAAAATCAGCTCCTACAAATGGTGTAGTACCTTGCCATAGTTGTGGCA
The DNA here is from genome assembly GCF_000392615.1 of Lysinibacillus sphaericus OT4b.31. Classification (GTDB taxonomy): domain Bacteria; phylum Bacillota; class Bacilli; order Bacillales_A; family Planococcaceae; genus Lysinibacillus; species Lysinibacillus sphaericus_B. The sequence continues at coordinate 2,528,339 of NZ_KB933398.1, forward strand.
CACTATCTACACATTCTTGTACAGATTGCTTTACAGCAAGTAATGCTTGTGGAGACATGCCAGCGACTAGCTTCCCCATACGAATCATGTATTTATTCAAGTCTTTTTCAGCGACTAAATAATTTAACATGCCCAGCTTAAAGGCTTCTTCCGCTTTAAACATACGACCTGTGAATACGAGATCTTTCGTTGTAGAAGGGCCAACAAGTTGCACTAAGCGCTGAGCAAATTTGTTATTGAGGGTAATCCCCAATTTGCCCACTGGAATGCCTAATTTTGTTTTTTCAGAGCCAATGCGAATATCACAGGCTAAAGCTAGTTCCAAACCAGCACCCATCGCAGGTCCATTGATGACCCCGATTGTTGGAATGGGCAATCGTTCAATTGTTGAGATTGTTTTTTCCATATGTACAAACGCTTCTTCCGCTTGTTCAAGGGAAATGGAGTTGAATTCTTTAATATCAGAACCTGCTGTGAAGTTTTCTCCAGAACCCCGTAGGATAAGCACTTTATTTTTGGCATTATCTAATACTTGTAATGCAATCTTTGCTAATTGATCCCACATATTTGCCGTTAATGCATTTTTTGCCTGAGGACGATGGATTGTGATGATGGCAAGTCCAGCAGTTTCCTGATAGATAATTTTTGCATCTTCTGCTTCAAGTCGTGTCGTTCTTACTTGCATAATTGAATAGCCCCCTACATTAAGATAATACATTTATTATATAACACAAACGGCGATAAACACTAAATTATACGAATTTTCATGTAAATCCAGCTTGTTATACAAGAATAGAGTGATACTGATGAAAATGTATTACAATAGCACAAGTATAATTTACTATTGTAATAAAGCAAAAGATATGAGAAACTCTTGTGGGAACGTTTGTTTCTTTATTGCGAAAGGGGCATTTCCTAGTAGAAGAGTCGACGACTACAATATTACAGATTATCCGACGCTATAGTTATAATTATATACATTACACACACCTCAAGTTACTATGAAATAGAAAGAAAAATACCTGCACCAGCAAATAAGGAGGTATCTAGATGATCACATTAAGGGATGCTTGGGAAAGTTACTTATTATTATTAAGTTCTTTGAAGAAAAGTGCAGCAACGAAAAAGCAGTATAATTTAGATGGACAGCAATTTTTAGCATTTGCTAATGAGGAAAGCATCTTATATTTGGACAAACAATTCAAAGAATTATTATTTAAGTATAGTAGTTATCTAAAGGAAACATATCCAAATGTTAATACATACAATCATAAAATGGCTACACTTCGAAGTTTTGTAGAATTTGTATTTTTACGAGAGTGGGTTGAACCATTTGATTATGAAATGATTTTGCAACCTAAAAAGAGAGGGAAAGAGGCATTAAAGATACTGTCCAAAGAACAGTTAATCAAAATTATGGATGTATGGCCAACGTATTTTCAATATGCAAAAACAACGGAGCATGCATGGTTAGCAAGACGAAACGGCTGTATTGTCCAAATGTTACTGGAGACAGGGTGCAAACCAGCAGAGCTTGTACGCATGAAATGGACACAATTACATGCAGATGCGTCGCTAATCTATGTGTCGAACCAAAATGGCCGCAGAGAAATTCAACTTTCAACTATTCTAATTGAGATGTTAAAGCAATACAAAGAAGCAACTGCAGAAATTCATCAGGAGGAGGTTGGGGAATGGCTATGGGTAAGTGAAGCGAGCCAAACAAAATCCATTACAACAAAGACCGTGGAACGCATTTTTCAAACGATTTCAAAGGACATCGGGACAGCTGTTCGAGCAACCGATTTACGCTATACAGTTATGCAAAAGGCCTTGCAAAGTGAAAAAACAATCGAAAATATTCAACAAACAATGGGCTATGTCCGAAAGTGGGTATTAACTGAACGAGGTGGACGTTTTCAATAAAGCCTAGAAGGAAAAGTACGATCTGATGTGGTGGACTGTCAAAAGTCCGATTAGTTCAACTAAAAATCAGTGGGGATGAAGAAAACAATCCCTACTGATTGAAGTTTCACTTTTCGCTTTACACTAATTGCTGCATGCTATGTTACAAGTGATTTAAAGCTTTAACACTTACCTTGACTGATAAATCGTGTTTACCGCCAGTATAAACCCCTTCGACAGGGCTGATATCTGAGTAATCACGCCCGATGCATAAAATGATGTGATTTTCTAGTACTTCCACGTTGTTTGTTGGGTCTAAGCCAATCCACCCAATACCAGGAATCATCACTTCTACCCAAGCATGTGTAGCTATATCACCGATTAGACCAGAGTTTTCGTCAACGTATAAATAACCACTTACATAACGTGCGGGAATGCCTTTTGCACGTAAAACGGCAAGCATTACATGTGTGAAATCCTGACACACGCCTCGTTTTAAAATGAAAGCCTGACTTGCTGTGGTGGTTACGTTCGTTGCTTGTGGGTCATACTCAAATGTTGAATATATATATTGCATTAAATTAAGAGAAAATAATACCGGGTTTTCCGCATGACCAATTGCATGATAAACTTCCTCTAATTGTGCTTCAGTCATATAAGTAAAGCTAGTGGACTTTAAATAGGGTAAATAATGCTCATAAAAAAGTTGAGAATGGAATATTGTCTGCATCTCTGGTGAATATTGAATACGGTGAATAAATGGCGCTCTTTGAATACTAACTATAGATGTCGTCTGAATTTCTAGCTCCTGATGTTGCTCTGGGATATAAAAAGTTCCAACAGTATTGCCCCAAATATCTAAATGCTCGCGCGTGAGTGAAGAAGGTGTAATTGTAATACGATAGGTTAGTAATCGCTGCCGTTCATCGCTCCGAGGCTTTAAGCGGATTGTATTCAAACTTTGATCGACTTCAGACTCATATTGAAAAACATTTGTATGCTGAATTTCAAATTTCATAGTGTCCGCTTCCTTTTGATTACTGACTTGCATGTTGAAAGGGAGCTTTAAATTGTTTCTTTCAAGATTGTAGCCTGGGCTCATATAAATGATAAATTGTTGCAAATGTTTGACTAAAATCAGTACATTGCCACAATCTTTCCTCCATTGAAAAAATAGCTTCTTCTAATGTAATTGTCCATAAGTCTATATTTAGCATTGCCATTAATAAAGCTTTTAACGGATTATGGACTGCTAAAAATCGAGCGCTTTGATGGTCTTTTTCGATTTGCATAAAGGCATCTTCCAATTTTTTTAAACAAAACATGACGGAGCGCGGAAAATGTTCATCATGCAATAAATATTGAATGACACTAGCCAAGTTGGTTTGCCTGTGCTTTCGGAAGTAAGATTCTGTCGCTTTCGATAAATCCAGTAAAAATTCTCCGTCTGCTTCTTGTATGGAAGTAGTAAGTTGTTTTTGTTGCTCCAACATAATTAATACCATCCGAATCGTTTTTTCCGCCCGTTCAAGCCATTTTCCAACTTGAATAAAATAAAACGGTAATTCCCGTTCCATGGAACCTTCAATTAACCCTGTAACAGTCAAGGACGTCTTCCGAACATTTTGTAAAAAATAATTAAGTGATATTAGCGGAAAAGGCTTTTCCCGTTCGATGATTTCTTGCTGCAAGTACAAATAAAAAGAATTTTGCAATTCCCAAAGCTCAATGGGGATACTATCTCGTGTTATGCGAGCATTTTCTCGAACTGCACGCAAGGTTACAAGAAGGGCATTGCTATTTTTTTCGGAAAAAAGCAGATATTCAATAAGTGGATTGACGCGTCTAGATTCATAATACGACATAAATTCTTCCTTTGATGCACAAATTTCTAAAATGGCTTCCCAGTGATCGATATATTCATTTTCATTACCAGATTGCTCCAACATATTCAACAGCTGTACTTGTAATATATGTGCGTTCGTTTCTGTGCGTTCGCTATATCTTGCCATCCAATATAGTGCATCTGCTACTCGACTTAGCATGCTGCCATTCCTCCTTTAATATCCACGTATCCTTTGCGCCTCCACCTTGTGAAGAATTGACAACTAATGAACCTTCTTTTAGGGCAACGCGTGATAGACCACCCGGTAGTACATAAATGTCATCACCCTTCATGACATACACACGTAAATCAACATGGCAAGGATAGAATCGACCATCCTGATAAGCTGGGGCGCGTGACAATTGAATGGTTGGTTGAGCAATATATTGAGATGGATTTTCTAAAATTTTTTGCCGGAAAATAGCTAAATCCTCGTCACTAGCATGTGGACCGATCAGCATATCATAACCACCTGAGGCACTGACATTTTTAATAACAAGTTCGTGTAAATGATCGAGGACCCATGCTCGTTGCATATCATCATGTAGCAGATACGTTGTTACATTTTCTAATATTGGTTCCTCCTTTAAATAGTAACGGATCATATCAGGTACATATGTGTACATTGCCTTATCATCCGCTACACCATTACCTACAGCATTTAATATAGCAATATTACCGGCTTTATAGGCATCCATGATATGTGCTACACCTAATAACGAATCCTCACGGAATATTGCAGGGTCTAAAAAATCATCATCAATGCGGCGATAAATAATATCGATTTGTTCCAGCCCATGGATTGTCTTCATGTACACCTTGTCACCCTGTACAATTAAATCTCGCCCTTCTACAAGCGGAATATTCAGCTGTTGAGCTAAAAAGACGTGATCATAATAAGCCGAATTATACATGCCTGCTGTTAATAAGACAGCTTTAGGTTCAGCACTTGCCGCTAAATGACGGGGGCGATGCGCAAGGAGTGCTTTTTTCATAAACGCCATTTGTTTTTCAAGTGAAAGAATTGTATGCTTTGAGAAAAATTCAGGATACACTTCCTTCATGACATAGCGATTTTGAAATACATACGACATGCCAGAGGGATTACGCAAATTATCTTCTAATACTCTGTACACGCCATTTTCGTCGCGTATTAAATCGATGCCCGCTAAAAAAATGTGATTATCAATGGGTACTCGTACACCAAGCATTTCTTTAAAATAGTATGGATTGCTTTCTACGAGCCATTTCGGAATGACACCATCTTGTAGAATGAACTGTTCGTGATAGACATCATGTAAAAAACAATTCAAGGCTTCAACACGTTGTTGCATTCCCGCTTCGATTACTGTCCATTGCTGATGAGGAATAATGATCGGTACAAAATCGAAAGGCATTGTACGCTCCGTTCCACCTTGTGCACCATATACAGTAAAAGTAATACCTTGTCTAAGGAAGCTTGATTGGGCTTGTTGATTTTTCTCTTGTAGCTGTTCTTTTGAAAATGCACTTAACTTACGATGGAAGGACCGGTAATGTGGTTTAGGTTGATCTCCATCTAGCATTTCATCAAAAAACAAACCGGATTCGTACAATTTCATATAAGAATCGCCTCCAAATTTAAGTAGTAAGGAAAACGTGCTACACTTAGTAAGAAATACATAAAAGGAGCTAGTAAAATGACAATCATTAATCTAATGCAAGCATACGAGCTAGACAAACTTTCGAAGCTAGGTTTAACGGATGAGGAGATAGTACGCACTTTGCAATCTGGAGATGTAACAGTTTGGCAGGAAAAGGTACCTCAATTTGAATTTCATGAAACGCAAACTCTTTTTCAAGAGGGGGAACATTCGTTCCTTGATGCGTTGCATGGCAATTATCGTGTGAAGTATGTAACATTGCCAGGTATTCAACGTTTACTACAACTTCGCTTTCAACTAGAAGAAGGCGATGATTATCAATTATTAGAAACAGGCATTCAATATTTGTCCTGTAACGAGGAAATCGTGACAAAGCTACAACATATGCTATCAGCTAATTGGCATCTTTCGAAACATGTCGATGGAACCTATAGTATTTTTGTTAAATCATTAGGTTGAGCCAAATAATTCCACCTGCGTTATGAGACGATTCGACACGTATAGTTATCCAACTAGTTATTTTTCAAAGCGCCTCACAGCGTTTTTCCATCCTAGAGTTTAATATTCATATAGTTGGCTGTTTATGCTTAAAATCGATTTAATTTAATAAAAAACGTTAAAAAGATGATTATCTAGGGACTTAGTAAATCATCTTTTTTCTTCGTAAAAAAAATAGAACATTTGTTCCTTGTGGTTAAAAAGGGCACTTTTTTGCAATAAAGTTCCCAAATTTATATTTGGGAGCGTTTTTCGTGGTAAAATGGATCGTATAGAGGTGATTTTATGCAAAATACACAGCTCCCAAAAATAATGAAGGATTTCCTGGTGTACTTAACAACCATCAAAGGGAAATCCCAGCGAACGAGAAAGGAATATGAATACGATCTGACATTGTTTTTTCGTTTCCATATAGCCGTACAAAACGACATTGACACAACACAAATAGCTAAAATAAATATTGCTACCATTACAATAGAAGAAATCCGTGAAATCACACTGGAGGATCTCTATTTATTTATGGAGTATTGTGAAGTGCATCGTCAAAATTCCGCTGCTGCTAGAGCGCGAAAAGTGGCGACATTAAAATCGTTTTTTAAATACATTAAAGGAAAACGTCGTCTCATTGAGGAAAATCCAGCAGATGAATTAGAAACACCAAAAATAGCGCGCAGGAAACCAGTTTATATGAATATGGATGAGGCAAGTCAATTTATAGACGGCATTCAGCTGAATCGCGCTTCACCCCGAAACTATTGCATGATGATGTTTTTCTTGAATCTAGGTATTCGAGTAACGGAGCTTTGTCAGCTAAATCAATCATCGCTGCAAGGTAGATACCTAACAGTTACCGGCAAAGGTAATAAAGAGCGTACCGTGTATTTAAACGATAGTTGCATGCAGGCGCTTGTAGATTATGAGCAAAGTGGCAAGACAGCTTATAAGGGACAAGGTGATGAGCCTCTGTTTATATCTCAAAAGGGTACACGCTTTACACGACAAACAGTTGCAAAAATTGTGAAGCAAATTAACAAACAATCTGGGCTACAAAAAGAGAGGCTGACACCTCATAAGTTACGCCATACATCCGCTACTATGATGTATAAGGCAGGGGCAGATATACGAAGCCTGCAGCATATTCTGGGCCATTCAAGCGTTGCGACGACGCAAATATATACACATATTGAAGATGAAGAGTTGCAACAGGTACTTGAAAATAATCCGTTTAATATTGTGCGTGAAAGCGATAGTCGAATGTGACTATCGCTTTCATTTTTGAAAATTCCTATAAAATAATTGACGAACGAAACATTCTGTTATATATTAAATAGAAATAAAAACGACTGTTATAAAACAGTTTTAACCTAAGGAGGATTTTATTATGACAAAGTATCGTGATGGATATGAATTTTACTGTGAAATGTGTGAACGTTATGGTTTGGAGCCAATCTCATTCCGTTATTATGTAATCCAACTATCTCAAGAACAGTTATCTGCATATAACATGCAAGCAAAGCAATTAGGCATCTAATTATTATTGCACTAAAGGATGTGGTTACTACGGAAGTCGACGCGAATATTTTATAAAAAGCCCAGCCATACTAATAGATATGGACTGGGCTTTTATATTTTTTATGAGAAATATCTGAAAATTTATTATTGACTTAGTAATAATGCTGTTATATATTATTTTTACAATAATAATTTTGTTATAGTACAACATGACGTGAAATTGAAATGTCACATCATGAAGTGCCAGCAGTGTGATTTACCAATCAATTTCTACTATTATGTGCAACGGTGATTAGAAGTCTACTACAGCGCAACGTTATTTATGAAAGGAAGTTATTAGGATGACAGACTATCGAAAAGGCTATGAATTTTACCGACAAATGAGTGAAAAACATGGCTTGGAGCCAATTAATTTTCACTATTATATTTTAAACTTATCGCAAGAACAATTAGATGCATATAATGATGAACAGGCAAAAGCTTTGGGAGGTGAAATTGAATATGATGTGTCTTAACTTGTGAAATGCCTTACTGCCAAACTGTGACAGTAAGGCATTTTCAAATGATAGGCTGTTTATGATAAATAGCCTGATTTTTACATTACAGTTAGTACTAAGGTAATTGTTTTTTTGGAATAATAGTATTTGTAAAGTCACTATTTTTTGTCTAATTTATAGAAATCTATGAAATGCTGAAGATACAGATTTTAGATTTGGGTTGAATTAACTGCTTTTCTAAGACTATAATATAATTACATAAAAAAGGGCGATATACCACAACTTTATACCTCACTATATACATATAGCAAAAGTACCAAACCCATCTTATTTCAATGAACGGAGAATGAAAATGATGAATATCACGCCTGGTAGTATAAATCAAGTGAACTACAGCCTGAAGGAATTACAAGACATTTTTTCAGCAATGAACAGTTCAATCATTGTAGCGATTACAGACCGAACAGGGAGAATCACATTTGTTAATGATCATTTTTGTAAAATTTCTAAATATACGCGTGAAGAATTAATGGGCCAAGATCACCGGTTACTCAATTCAGGCTTCCATCCAAAGTCTTTCTTTAGAGAGATGTGGAAAACAATAGGAAAAGGGGATATGTGGAATGGTGAGGTATGCAACCGTGCTAAAGATGGTAGCCTATACTGGGTTAAAACGACGATTATCCCTTTCCTAGATGATAATGGTAAACCCTATCAATATATCGCTATCCGAGTTGATATTACCGCACAAAAAGACATAAAAAAAATAACCCACATTGCTTATCACGATGAATTAACAGGACTGCCAAACCGTCGTAAGTTAGAACAGCGTTTAGAAAATGAATTCCATCAATCCCGACGTACGAGTGAGAAGTTTGCGTTATTTTTCATTGATGTGAATCGTTTTAAAAACATTAATGACGGTCTGGGTCACATCATCGGGGATATGTTCCTTGTGGAAATGGCAAACCGTTTACGAAATATCGATCACACTGCCAATTCCTTTTATCGTCACAATAGTGATGAATTTGTCATGATATTAAATGATGTCAATCGAATAGAAGAGAAGGCAAAGGAAATTATTAGTGTTTTCGATGAGAGCTTTATCGTGGATACGTATGAATTTTATGCCAGCATTAGTATTGGGATTAGTGTCTTTCCAGACCATGCAAACTCCATTGAAGAGCTGCTAAAAAATGCTGATATAGCGATGTATGCTGCAAAAACCACACGTGGTAATCAGTATCGCTTGTATCGCCCGAATATGGATGAGTCGAATGATAAATGGCTATTACTAGAAACAAAACTACACCAGGCGCTAAAAAAGGATATTTTAGAATTACATTATCAACCGAAAATTGATTTAAAGACTGATAAAGTAGTTGGTATGGAGGCATTGCTTCGCTGGTATGACCCTGAACTAGGACAAATGCCACCAGATCGTTTTATTCCGTTTGCTGAAGAATGTGGACTTATTAATGATATTGGCGTATGGGTATTAGAGAAAGCTTGTGCTCAAGCTTATACCTGGAATCAAAGCCACCGCTTAAACTTACGAGTAGCAGTGAATATTTCACCGATTCATATTAGTACGTTTGGCTTTGTTGATATGGTACGTGGCGTACTTGCAGAAACAAAAATAGATCCGCATACACTAGAAATCGAAATTACGGAAATGAGCATGCTGGATTACACCGAAGATCTAATTAACACGATAGAGCAGTTACGATCACTCGGAATCACCATTTCTTTGGATGATTTTGGGACAGGCTATTCATCGCTCAATTACTTAAAGAAATTCCCGGTTGATGTGCTAAAGATCGATCGTGCTTTTGTACGTGACATCGTACCTGAAAAATCAGGGATTGCAATGATTTCCGCTATGATTTCATTAGCACATGCGTTAAACCTAAAAGTTGTAGCTGAAGGTGTCGAGGAAGAAGCTGAATTAAAGGTGCTGCGTGAACATGGCTGTGATTTTGTTCAAGGCTATTACTTTAGCAAACCGTTGTCAGTGGAGGACTTCATGAATTCAATTTTAAATAGTGCATCAGTATAAATTAACTTAACCATGTGCGTTTTACAAAAGAAGCCTTCACTTTTTTTATCCCATTATGTGGACATAAAAGTAAAGGCTTTTTGTTGAGGGCACAAAAATAAGGCTAAATAGATGGGTGCATTTTCCAAAAAAATGTTGCCGAAGAGCATTCAGGTTTTCTAAAGCCTCCAAAAACGGTAGGAGGCTTTTTTAGCATAGATTGAGGCCAATTAAGACCTTAAGAAAAGTATTTTTTTGCATAGGTACATGCCTATTGCAATTTAAAATGAGAAAATATAATATAAGTATATAGTTATATACGAATGTAATTACCTGTCTTTGGTTGGGGGATTTTATTTCAAACAATATATAAGTAAATGATTATATAAGGAGAGCAGATAAATGGAAAACACACGACTAGAAAAACAATTAAAAGCGACTGCAGATTTGAATCGTATTAAATTACTTGCATGCATGAAAAATGGGGAGGTTTGCGTATGTGATTTTGTGGATGTGCTAGGGATTTCACAACCAGCAGTTAGTCAGCATCTTCGAAAATTAAAGGAGGCAGGCATTATTACAGAACGCAAGGTTGGAACATGGAAACATTATCGTTTAGTGGAGGATCAAACGCCGCTGATGAAAGGTATTTTAGAACAAATTGAGCCGTTAACAGGATGCAATTGTGGCTCTGACTGTACACACATAGGGGAGGAAAATTAATGGGTAATGAATCTTTAACAAAACAGCTTTCGTTTTTAGATCGCTACTTAACGCTTTGGATTTTTGTTGCTATGGGTATTGGCGTTTTATTAAGTATTACCATGCCCACAATTGGCGAAGCATTAGAATCCATGTCTGTGGGTACAACATCCATACCGATTGCCATAGGGTTAATTGTTATGATGTATCCACCACTGGCAAAGGTTAAATATGAGGAAATGTGGCGTGTGTTTAAAGATTGGAAAGTACTTTTACTGTCACTTTTGCAAAACTGGCTACTTGGTCCGTTCTTAATGTTCTTTTTAGCGATACTCTTCTTGCATGATTATCCAGAGTATATGGCAGGACTCATTATGATTGGATTAGCTCGATGTATTGCCATGGTCATCGTGTGGAATGACCTAGCTCGTGGAGATCGAGAATATGTAGCTGGTCTAGTTGCCTTTAACTCCATTTTTCAGATTGTAACGTATTCGATTTTTGCCTACTTTTTCTTAAATGTTTTACCTGGTTGGTTTGGCTTAAAGAATTTCAATGTGTCCATTTCCATGTGGGAAATTACAAAGAGTGTCCTGATATACTTAGGGATACCATTTGCAGCCGGATTCTTAACCCGCTGGATAGGCATCAAAACAACAGGGAAACAGTGGTATGAGGAAAAACTTTTACCAAAGATTTCGCCACTAACTTTAATCGCACTGCTTTTCACCATTGTGATGATGTTTGCCTTAAAGGGTGAGCAACTAGTCGAATTACCACTTGATGTTGTACGTATAGCGATTCCATTATTTATTTACTTTGTGGTGATGTTTGCAGTATCATTCTTCTCTTCTCGTAAAGCTGGAGCATCTTATCCTGTCACTGCAGCCCTTTCTTTTACAGCTGCTAGTAATAACTTTGAGTTAGCCATTGCTGTAACTGTTGGTGTTTTTGGACTTCATAGTGGGGTGGCGTTTGCCGCTGTAATTGGTCCACTTGTCGAAGTACCCGTTCTTATTGGACTTGTATGGGTTGCCTTACGCTGGCAGAAAAAATATTTTAAAAACTAAGGAGCACTCAATATGACATGCACACTTTATTTCTTATGTACTGGGAACTCTTGTCGTAGTCAAATGGCTGACGGGTGGGCCAGAAAATTACTACCGAAAGATTGGACCGTAAAAAGCGCAAGCATTGAAGCACACGGCGTGAATTCGAATGCTATCAAAGCTATGTCAGAAGTAGGAATTGATATTTCGGATCATACATCTAATTTAACTGATTTTGAGACATTAAATAACGCAACACTTGTTGTTACGCTATGTAGTGATGCGACTGCTCAATGTCCGATGACGCCACCGCACGTTCGTCGTGAGCACTGGGGGTTTGAAGATCCTGCGAAAGCACCTGGGACAGATGAAGAAAAGTGGGCGGTTTTCCAAAATGTACGCGATGCAATAGGAAAACGCATTGAACAATTCGTAGCTGAGTAGCTGACATAAATTGAAGGAAATTCATGTTCATGAGCCAGCAATGAGCCGCTCTACAGGCTTATGTGGACCATCTACTGACACAGAACGAACGATTGTCTACTGTGAAATTCAGATATGTTCATCCATTCATAAAGCTTTTTCAATATTACGTCTAGCTTCATGCTAGACGAAAAAAATACTTTATATATAAGAGAATGGTTATATTGAAACTTTAAAGAAAAGAAGGGTATATTTATGAAAACACTTAACGTAATCAAACAAAATGATTCTTGTTGTACCACGGCTAAAGGCATTGAGGTGCAAGAGGCTATGAATGATTTAAATAAGAATTTCCCTATTGTAATAATTGGTGCTGGTCCAATCGGGTTAGCAGCAGCTGCTCATTTAGTGGAAAGAAATCAGTCGTTTATTTTACTAGAGGCAGGAAATGAAATTGCTCATAATATTCGTACGTGGGGCCATGTCACACTATTTTCTCCATGGCGATACAACATCAATAAAGCTGCTAAAGCTTTACTTGAGGACACGGATTGGCAAGAGCCTGACTTAGAAACAATACCTACTGGGCATGAGTTAATTGATCTCTATTTAAAGCCTTTAGCAGCGTTAGCACAAATAAAACCTTGTATTCAACTAAACTCAAAAGTAGTAGGGATTTCACGTCAATTGAATGATAAGATGAAATCAAAAAATCGAGTAAATCAGTCCTTTAAGATTTATGTGGAACAGGGGGACGACATCAATGTCATTGAGGCGAAAGCTGTTATTGATGCGACAGGTACGTGGGGGAATCCAAATCCAGCAAATTGTACAGGTGTTTGGCTCCAAAATGAAAAAATATTAGCAGATCATATTGAGTATGGCATTCCTGAAATAAAAATGAATTCTACAAGATATGCTAAGAAGAAGATTGCTGTCATTGGAGGCGGTCATTCAGCTATCATAGCTCTTGCTGAATTACAACAAGAGGATCCTTCAACGAAACTTGTTTGGATTATGCGTAAAAAATCTGTAGAAGAAGCCTATGGTGGCGAAGAAAAAGATGCGCTGACTGCACGGGGTGCTCTCGGTATACGTATGCATGAATTAGTAGATACAGGTAAGATCGAGGTAGTTACACCCTTCTATATTTCACAGGTGAAAAAAGGTGAGAACATCAATATTGTTGGTACTATTAACGGAGAACAGAAAGTATTAACAGGATTCTATGAACTTATTGTCAATGCAGGAAATCGACCAGATTTTACTATTAATAGCGAACTACGTCTTTCCATTGATACAGCAACAGAAAGTGTGCACGCATTAGCGCCACTAATTGATCCTAATGAGCATAGTTGTGGAACAGTTCGAGCGCATGGAGAAGAAATACTACGACAGCCAGAAAAAGGTTTCTATATTGTGGGCGCAAAGAGCTATGGACGCGCACCAACATTTTTAATGGCAACAGGCTATGAACAAGTCCGTTCAATAACAGCCTATTTATCAGGTGATGAAGAAGCTTCGCAACGTGTGGAATTGGTGTTACCAGAAACAGGCGTATGCAGTATTAATCTTGTCAATAAATCAAATACATGTTGTTAATAATTCGACTGTTAGCGAAAGCTAGCAGTCCTTTTTGACTCAACAAAGTTAGGGGGAAAAGGTGAGCACATTCTAGTGACTTGACCACTACCTTCTGGAGAGGGCCAAGTATGACAAAGCTATCTCGAGATTCATTATCTAAAAAACGATCATAATCAAATTATTTTTACCTCATTAAAGTGCCAGATAATGGTATGGCAAGGGAACTTGACATGTCACCTTTTGGTGTCCTATAATCATTAAGACAACAAAAGGTGTCATATTATTAAGAAGTTTAATTGCTGGCATTACAGGGAATAATAATGAAAAGGTGGGGGGATTTTGAACGAAAAAAGTCAAGTGAGGGATGTTTTTGCCGCTGTTGCCGATCCAACAAGGCGAGAATTGCTTCAAATGTTGGCAGATGTTGAAGAATTACCCCTACATCAGATAACGGTTCATTTTCGAATGGGTCGTACAGCAGTTTCTAAGCATTTGGCTGTCCTTCAAGATGCAAATCTCGTAATTACTAGAAGGGTTGGTAGAGAAACGAGGTATCGGTTGAATGCTACACCGTTGAAAGAAATTCAAGATTGGGTATCTTATTACGAAGGATTCTGGAAAGAAAGAATTGATAAATTAAAACTTTTATTGGAGGAAAAACAATGAAATCAGATGTATCATTAGATTTTAAATTTACAAGTTCAATTGAGCAGGTGTGGAACGCATTAACAGATTCGGATACTCTCGCAAAATGGATATGGAAAAATGACTTTAAACCACTCGTAGGTCATCAATTTCAATTCCGAGCTGAGCCAAATGAATGGTGGGATGGAATTGTAGATTGTAAGGTGCTCGAAGTGAACGAACCTCATCTATTATCTTACACTTGGGCAAGTGCTGGAGAAAGCACTACTGTTACTTGGACTTTGACAAAAGATTCAGATGGCACTGTCCTTCTACATCTCGATCAAACTGGATTTAGTGAAGAAACAAAAGCTCGCGAGGGAGCCATCGAGGGAGCTAAATATGCTTGGATGAATATGAGTGAACAGCTCGAAAAAGTGTTAGCACTGTAAAAGAGATTTCTTCATCCTCGTTAACGAGACATTAACAATAAAGGGCGCTTTTCTAAAGCAAGAAAGAAAGGCGCCCTTCTTATGCAATTATCTGTCATATAATTGCAGTCAGTATTTTTCAAACGATTTTCTACAATCGGACGCTTTTCAGGAACACGGAAAGCGTCATTTTTAATGGGACAAAGGATTGAGTCCAATAACAATTTTGGTTATTTAGCAAATGAGCAGGATGGTTGGTTGTAGAAACTTTTGTAATTTGAGTAAATACTTTGTGGGTTTGAGACTGAAAAAAGGATCACTAATTGCTGGATGTGAGCCATGAAATTATTTCTTCAAAACCGGATAAGTGCATAGATAACAAGAAATATAGAAATCTTCGTCTACAATTCGTATGCATTTGTCGATTCGAAAAATACACAACTTATGCTGCAGTTTTACTAACATGGTAATACTTAATTTAGACAACAGAAAGGATATCACTATGAACATAAATCAATTAATTGCCAACAATATTAACCAATTAGATGCAGTACTACCAGTAAATAAATCGTTAGGAATTGCTGGATTGTCTGGATCTGGTAAAACGACTTTTTGCCAAACAATTGGTGAAGAATCCAAGAAGCGTCTTGTTTCCTTATTGCCAAAGGCAGAATATCAGTATTTATTTCCTAATATTATGGAAACAAATTTCAGTGCCATCAAGATGGAAGACATACCTCTCGTACTTTTTCTCGGGAAATCATCCATTTCTTCCAATCCTCGTTCAACAATTGGCACACATACGGGTGTTTTTAAAGAGATTCGCGAACAGCTTGCTGAACAATTTAATCTTTCGCCAGAAGTTTTTTCATTTAATAATGCATTAGGCTGGTGTCCAGATTGTAAAGGGCGCGGTACTACCAAAAATGTTGAATGTAAGAAGTGTCAGGGCAGGCGCTATAATCCAGAAGTTGAGCAATATAAAATTGAATTACTTGATAAAGCACAGAATATTTCCGATATCAACGACTTAAGCATTGAAACCATTTTTTCACTAGCAGGAGTTTTAAATATTAGTGAAGCAAAACAACATATTCTAAAAAATATTATCAATATGAATATTGGTTACTTAACATTAAATCGTATTATGGGTACTTTGTCAGGTGGAGAATTGACACGCCTTTACTTGGCCGAATTCATGGCAACAAGTGAAAATACCGTTATTATTATTGATGAAATTTCCGTGGGTCTTGATCACCAAACACTATTGAAAATTTTACAAGAGATTAAACAATTGGGCTATAAAAATCAAATTTGGCTTATTGACCATTCTGACACGGTGCTTAACACAGCGGAAGAGCAATTGTTCTTCGGACCTGGTAGTGGTAAATATGGTGGGAAAATTGTCGATGAATCCCCTCGTCCAAAACCAATCATTTGTGAACAAAATCAGGCAATACCAACGCAATACTATCAATTTCATGATCTTTACTGTCGTAATATTCAAATGGCTGAAATTCACATTCCTAAAAATAGAATTGTCACATTTACGGGAGAGTCTGGATGTGGTAAATCTACACTTGTCAATGAATGTATGGCCAAAGATTTTGTGAAGCGCTATCCAAAAGATAAACTCGTTATGGTAGGGCAAGATCGTAACCAATCGATTACGAGTCGGTCAACCGTTGCGACGTTTCTTGATATTAAGAAGAAACTCACAAAATATAGTAACGATATTGATGATATTTTTCAGCGCTCGATTGAAGATATTATTGATGAATTACCAAATGAAGACATCGCTCATAAACGTTTGAGCTTATTAATCAAACTGGGACTTGGTTATTTGACATTGGAAAGAAAAACACAATCTTTATCGACTGGTGAATTTCAATGTGTCCATTTAGTTTCTGAACTGTTTGCCAACTCAAGAAACCCACATACGCTTTTTATTTTTGACGAACCTTCAAAAGGTTTATCACAAAATATTTTAAATCAATTCATTGATAGTGTTAGGGTCATTCTACAAGATGAATCCGTGTCAATGATAATGATTGAACATAATGCCTATATGCTAGAAAACTCTGATTTTATCGTTGATTTTGGTAAAAGACAGCCTGCACCTATAGCGCATCTTGCTGTTGTCAGTCATGCTGATTATTATCGTCAACCAAACAGTGCGAATAGAGTTGCTCCATTGCAAATTTCTTCAACTATCCATCAACAAAATGGCATTAACTATTTAAAAGAACATCATATTGCCTATTTTAAAAATGCAGAAAACGTCTATAAGGGCGGCATCTTGAAAAGCCTATCATCAATGGCTCGTTTGATTTATGGTGAGTTCGAATCTGAAACCATTGCACCCGTCATCGCCATTGATCTGGAACGTCACTTGTATAGTCAATATAGTTTTCTCTATGAAATCGGTGGATTAATTAACCATATAGTCGCGGCTCATCCAACCAATAAAGATACGAATAGCTTTGACTTCTATTATCAAGACAATCATTGTCCAAGCTGCTCAGGCCGTGGGGTGATTGAAAAATTTGACTTTGATGTAGTTGTCCAGGACAAAACCGTGCCATTTTGGGATGGCCTATTACATCCTGACGTCATGGAAGTATTAAAATACTATCAATACCCGAAATTACAATTCCTCTTTGATGAGATTAAAAATGAGCTTGGTCAAGATATAAGCAAAAGTTATCATGATATGACGGAAGCAGAAAAACATACCTTCTTATATGGCTATTGGGAAAAGTCATTTTATGATAAAGCAGGCAAGGCATCGAGGACATGGGAAGGCTTTAATTTAATCATTGGGCGCTATATATTTGTATCGAAATCGATTATTAAAGAGCACATAAAAGCATCCAAAGAGATGATTACCTGTCCAATCTGTCAAGGGACTGTGCTAAACCATCATAAAAAGCTTACATTTGGCGACACGGATATACGTGACATTATTCAGCAACCAATAAATCAAGTGATGAAAACAGTTGGTAAGTTACACATACTAGAAAAACTAAAGTCTATCGTCGGCGGTGATATGACTTTGACTGAAGATGTCTCCCTATTGCCTAGGGAAACACAGGTCGCACTGAAAATGTTTGAACTGGAGCAGGGAAGCTTTGCCCATTATGAAATGGTTTTACAAAATGTCCTACCATTTTGGGGCAGTATTAGCGATAATATCGAAACCATCAGCATGAATAATCGCATCACCATCTGTGATTTTGACAATATTACCGAAACGAGAGAAACCATCATTGATAAATATTTCACCAATGGAAAATACAAAAAATTGACGTATGTCTACGAAGCGCTCGGTTACAAAAAAATTGTCACCCTCATTAATAAAGTTAAAGCAAGTCATCCATGTCCATTCTGCAAAGGGAAGAAAGTCATATCGGAGGATGGGCTCCATGATGGCGTTTATAAATTATCGGTACCATGTGTGAGTTGTTATGCAAGTGGTATCAATGATGAAGGGCGAAAGGAAATCGTCGAGGGCATAGACGTGCAAACATGGCTAACTGGTAAAGTAAGTGACGTTGTTACGGAATGCTTAAATCTTGAGGCTGTTGCAGAGCTTCTAATTTTCAAACGTATCCGTGAATTGAATAAACAAGAAATGATGGCAATTTACCAATTCCTTGAGCAAAATAATTAAATTAGAATGATTCACACAAGCGATAATTAAATACTGAGCTAGCTGTCAATCAGTGAAGAAAACTCATGTGCAATGATAAATTGCATATGAGTTTTTATGCTTTTCAGAAGAGGAACAATTGGATGACTAAAGGACAGCGTAGGTTGTTTTTCTGAAATAATAAAGATTAGTTAGAGAGACCTTGTGAATTACAAAATGGCCAAAGACAGACTGAATAAACGTCATCTTAATTAAGACAACGGGATCGATACTAGGACGACCATCTGGTGAATAGAGCGTTTCAACCATTGGATAAATTAAATGAATGAAAAATCAATCGCAGCTTCTAATTTGCGTACTAAGTGTTGTTGTGGAACCACTTGAGCAATCGTCATCGTTTCAAGTGGATGTTGCTTGTAGCTGAGCGTTTAGCTAAATTCTGCACGAAACGTAAACAAGGAGAAGGCTAGCTAGTTCATCCGCGGAAAGCGAGTGGCTTTTTCCGAACCTGATTATTGTTACTTTCTATAGTCTGAGATGGCATAAATGTCATTGATGTTAAAGCTGTTATTGCTGTGACAGGTACTTGAAGGAATCCAAATCCAGCAAATTCTACAAGTGGCTGGTTACAAACTGGAAAAGTATTTATTGCATTCTTAGAAAATACATTATAAGATGATAATGATAATCATTTTCAATTAAAAAGGAGAGAGAGTTAATTGACAACCAAAAGACATCTTATAATTGGCATGCATTTAGCAGTTAATGGTGAACAAGGCCAGAAAGGGACGTTTATTGATGAGCATATTGCATTTGCCCAACGTGCAGAGGCAGCAAAATTAGATTTTGTATTTAAGGCAGATTATTTAATAGCCCATCCGGAGTTAATGGCTAAAACGAAAGGAACAGCAGGGCTAGATCCTAGTTTTTTATTTGCGACAGTAGCAAGAGAAACTAAACAAATAGGTTTAGTCACAACGGTTTCAACATCATTTATTCCACCTTATATTATAGCAAGGCAATTACAATCCTTGAATTGGATTAGTGAGGGACGTTTAGGTTGGAACCTCGTAACATCCATTGATGGGGCGTATAATTTCAGCAACGAGCCAATGCCCTCATCAGAAGAGCGTTATGCAAAGGCAGCTGAATGTAAGGAAGTTGTACAGCAGCTTTGGCATAGTAACCCTTATGAAATATTAGAGGCAGACGGTAATTTAGAGATAATTAATGAGCTTGTCAAGCCAATTAACCACGAGGGAGAGTATTTTCATGTAAAAGGCCCATTAAATATTCCGATGCATCCAGCAGGTGATATTCCGCTATTTCAAGCAGGAGCATCGGAAACAGGGCGTCAATTTGCAGCGACAGTATCGAACGCGATTTTTGCTGCCACGCCAGCGATGGAAGTAGGTATTGAATTACGTAATGATTTGCGTAAACGTGCTATTACAGCAGGTCGTTCGGCAGATGACATTCGTTTATTACCTGGATTGTATTTCTTTATTGGTGATACATATGAAGAAGCATTAGAAATGCATCGTAAAGCACATGAGCATCTTACAACGGAACGCCGCTACACCGCCTTAGAATCCGTAATAGGCATGGACATTCGTCATTTATCTCTTGTGGATCATGTAACAGCAGTAATGTTGCCACCAGAGGATCAAAAAGTTCGTAGCAAAACGCATGCACAACTTGTGCGCCGTTATATCATTGAAAATGAACCGACTGTTGAAGAATTGTTAGCACGCCCAGAAGTAATTGGCTCTGCACATCTAGTAGCAATTGGTACACCACAAGATATTGTGAATCAGATTGTCACTTTTTATGAAGAGGGAGCATTGGATGGCTTTATTGCTGTGCCAGGTGGTCCTCCAAAATCTTTAGATTTATTCTTTAGCGATGTTATACCGATGCTAGTCGAACGTGGCTTATTCCGAGCTGAATACAAAGGAAACACTTTGCGCTCACACTTAGGATTAGATGCATAATTACTTATTTAATTGAAACAAATTGATAGAATTGAACGAAAAGGGCAAATGGTGTTGAGCAAAACACACTTTTGCCCTTTTGTTGTTGGTAATCGCATGTAAACAGGTTGAACAGCTATAATTCGTTAAATGGTTAAGAAGAGCTGTAAATCATATGCAAAACTCCAGACCGTATCAACCGAGTAATTTTTTATGATTTCAATATACAAAAAAAATTCTTCAATGGCCGCATGTAGATGCAAGTATATACAATGTAGACGGTAGTAGAGGTTTTGTTTAACGAACGAGAGCTTTCATAAAAGAACAATAACAACTTACAAACAGCTAACTGGACTTTGGTATTAATTCATAAAATTCGGACAAACTAAATAATAGTTTCAAAGTAATAGTGTATACTTATTGTATGCAATTAATTTTTTATCGGAGGAATAATATGAAACTAGGAGCATTCTCTGTAAGTTTAAGTGTAAAGGACATTAATATATCAAAATCATTTTACGAAAATCTAGGATTTAAAGTATTGATGGGTGACATTACCCAAAAATGGCTCATTATGAAAAATGATAGTTGCGTAATTGGTCTATTCCAAGGAATGTTTGAAAAGAACATTTTGACGTTTTATCCAGGATGGAATGACAATGCCGAAAATCTTGATTCGTTTACGGACATTCGAGACATCCAAAATCAACTTAAAGAAAAGGGAATTAAAATACTGTCTGAAGCAGATGAAACAAGCGATGGGCCTGCGAATTTTACAATTGAAGATCCTGATGGTAATACCATTCTTTTGGACCAACACAGATGAAATGAAGGGAGCGATTCTTTATAAGAATTGCTTTTTTTGTATAACTGAAACCCTCTGCTGTGTAGGGGGTTCCGGAAAGCTTTAGCAATGGACAAAAAAAACCTTTCGTACAATAAAGTCTGGTCAACCGATTTCGTACGAAAGGAGTATCCAAATGGATAATAAAAGTTTAATACATACAAAATGGAATTGTCAGTTGTGTCAATACAAAATCAAAAATATGCTCTATCAGTTTTAACAGATATTAATCACCCAACTGACAATACTGTAGCAAAAATATCAAATATCCATGGATTATTAATCAGCATCTCAGAATCTAAGAATCGTGCTCATTCTATAAAGGGTAATTTTGACCAATAGCTATGTCTACAATTTTCAATCATTATGGTAAATAATACTTGAATGAATAATGAAAACAAATAATTAATAATATTAAACAACGAATTAATATTATTGATTTTTTTAATAAAAAAATTTAATTTTATTATTTATATTTTTGATTTCTTGTTATATAATCAAATCAACTAAAAGAAAGGAATTTCATAATGGCTTATAAAGTAATCACAAATTGTCCTGTCTGCAGTAAAACATTAAAAATTACAAAGTTGCAGTGCTCTCATTGTCACACTACGATTGAAAATGAGTTTGAATTATCTAAGCTGGCATCCTTATCGACGGATCAGCTTCATTTTGTGGAAGTATTTTTAACATGCAGAGGGAATATCAAAGATGTTGAAAAGGAACTGGGTATTTCGTATCCAACGGTTCGAGGCAAGCTAACAGACATCATTTCATCCCTTGGCTATGTACAAAAGAAGAAGAAAAATGAAGTAGACGAGAAAAATGTTGTTACCATGTTGGAAAATGGCGAAATCACACCAGAAGAAGCCATTAAGCTCTTAAAAGAGGAATAAGGAGGAATTTATCATGAAAGAGGAAATTACAAGAGTGTTAACAATGGTTCAAGAAGGGAAGATTGATGCAGATAAGGGATCAGAACTGATTCAAATATTACAAGGAAAAGAAGAAACAGGTAATAAACTGTTGGAAAAACCGACGAAATATTTAGATAAAACATTAAAAATTCGTGTAGTATCAACCGAAAATGATAACGTCACGGTCAATTTGCCTATAAAACTTGTCAAGGTCGTATTAATGGCTGGACACAGCATCGCAGCGAGTATTCCTCAAGCGGAAAAATACGTGAAAGATATCGACATCAGCCTTATTATTGAAGCAATCGAAAACGAACTAGATGGCCAAATCGTTGATATTAAATCGGCAAACGGAGACACCGTTTCGGTCATCATTGATTAGTGATTTGCTTATGATGCATGTAAAAGTGAAAACAAAAGACGTTCGGTTTACCATCCCAGTTCCATATGTTATTTTAAATATTGCTATTTCCATTTTATCGTCAAAATTTTTACAGCAAAATGTAAACAAATGGACAAAAGAGCACTTTGAAAGAAAAAAAATCGACTTTACCTTTCCACTAATAGACAAAGAATCGCTAAAGCCTATTGTCAAGGAACTAAAAAATTATAAGGGAATCGTGCTAGTAGATGTCAAAGCTAAGGACGGTACTGAGGTTAAGGTTAGACTATAATTTATTATAGAATACACCAACCACAGACTGGAGTTTTAAAAAAAACCTAATTTCTAGCTTACTATACCGAGAAAATTGTAAAAAAGACAAAAAAGGTATTTAAGCTCAAACAAACATAACCCCGTTCTAAATTTAGGACGGGGTTAATGCTTGTTTGATTTTTGATTGTAAGAATATTAGCCACTTGTACGTGGACAAGAACTTCCGGACTTTGTATAATAAACACAAGAATTTCCATACTTTCATATTGGTTTATAATCGATAGAAAAAAACTCGCATCCGTCTCTAAAATATTTGCAATTTTGTTAATAGAGCAAGAGGGTAAACTGAGTTTAGACGATTCAATGTATACTATAAATTATCCAAACAGAACAAGGAGGGAAAGTAATGACTAGAAAGCAAAAAGTTATAATTGTTGGTGCAGGGATTGTTGGTGCATCTATTGCTTATAATCTATCAAAGGAAAATCAGGATGTCACTTTAGTTGAGAGCCATTCAAAAGCAGGATGTGGTGTAACATCAACTTCCTTTGCTTGCTTGGATTAATCCTTCAGGGCGTGTTCCAGATAACTTTCAACATTTGTATGACGGGTCATTAGCAGAATATCATGTATTGGAAAAAGAGATCCCAGAATTAAAGGTAGATTGGAACGGCTCCCTTTCATGGGGAATTCCTGTAAACAGCCATAAATCTTATATAGAAAAAATAACTCGCCAGCAAGTATCAGACTTAGAACCTCATTTAAAAGAATATCCAAAGGAAGCTCTATATGCTTTTAAAGAAGGTGCGGTTGACCCTAATATTCTAACGAATCTTTTAGTAAAGAAAGCGCAAGAAAATGGGGTAAATATATTGTTCGACACAAAAGTAACACAAATTAAAAAGGAGGACGCTAAAGTTGTTGGCATACATACTTCAAAAGGCTTTATAGAATCAGATGTCATTGTATTGGCAACTGGTACAGCTATACCTGAGCTTTGTAAGCCTCTTAGTATCGATGTTCCTGTTGAGTCATCACCTTCTATTATTATTCGTATGAAATCTCCAAAAAAGCTTATTCACACATTAATTTCTAATTCAAGGTTTGAGGCAAGACAACTATCTGATACTACTATAATTGCTGCTGAAGATTATTTGGATGACCATGGAGAAAACGGACCAGAAGAGGTTGGAAGAAGAGCTTTTGATACCCTTCGAAATGATTTTATAAAAGGAGAATATCTCGAGCTAGATAGTATTCAAGTAGGTAAACGACCAATGCCTAAGGACGGCTATCCTATTGTTGGTTTTCATGATCAAATAAAAGGACTTTATTTAGCAGTAATGCATTCCGCAATCACGTTATCTCCTATTATTAGTCGATTGGTTGCGAAGGAGATCGTAGATAATGTGCAGTTAGAAGAACTAGAAGCTTGTAGACTATCTCGATTTTACCCAGTAAATGAATAATGCCTGATTTTACTTAAGTGGCTTTATAATCATCTGGACATTCTTGTCCCTATTAAAAATACATTTAAATGTGATCTGCCTAATTTTAATAAAACATTGGCGCAGAATCCCTTTTTTATTGGGAATTATACGGCATAACCCTTAAAATTTAATTATTTTGAAATATTAATTATTTAAGATGCCAACAGAAGTTAAACAACTTTAAAGAGCCTTACTACAAATAAAATGTAGCAAGGCTCTTACAATTTTTTGAAACTAATCCATCTACTCTAAATCATTAGCCAAAAAGGGGAAATTAAACGGAGAAAAAGTATTTTTATATTCATAATAATCAAATAAATATTACGGGAATCACCATTTGTGTTAATTGTACAAGTGGTGATTCTTATAAATTTTCAGTCAAGGAGTGAAGTAAATGAAGGTAGTAAAAATTACCGACAGAGAAGCTTTCCCTATATAAACTTAGTGAATAAAACTAAGTTACCCATTTAACCCATTTCATCATAGCTTTCATTTACCAATATAACATTCGAAGCTGTTTTCAGAAATGCCTTTAATGCACGCGTTTTATAGCTATTTTTTTTAACTACAATACCTATTTTCCAAGGTATATATTGACTACTAATTCTTTTAATACAAAGATCCTGTGAGTGTACTTTAACTAGGGGACTTGGAAGAATGGTAACACCTAAATCATTACGAACCAACGCCATTAACAAATCCCATTGAGTCGTTTTATATACAGTATTAGGCACAAAATTTTCTTTGCAACAACTTTCTAAAATTACTTGACTAAGGGCAAAGGACGAATCAAAAGATATCCAATCATCGTTTTGTAGTTGTGAAAGTGTAATAGACTGTTCATTTTGTAAAATGTGATTCTCGGGTAAACAAGCAACAAACGGTGCTTCAAATAATAATTGTTCTTCTAGTTCTTTGCTTTTAGTTGGAATTACAACAAAAGCTACATCTATTTCTCCTTTTTCAACTAGTTTTTCAATAGTCAAACCACCATCTTCAACAATTTCAATAGTAACCTCGGAGAAAGCCTGAGAGAAAGCTTTAGCAACTTGTGGAAAGAAAAAGGTACCAATAATTTGTGGAAGTCCTACTCTTAAATGTCCTTGAATGTTTTTTGTTGTATCTTCTAGTTCTATAGATAACTCTTTCATTTGTTGTAACATTATGATGGCTTTTTCATAGACAAGTTCCCCTTCATCAGTTAAACGAAAAATTCGGTTTGAACGATCAAATAATTTTACACCAAGATTTTTCTCCAACCTTTGAATGGTCTTAGTTAGAGAGGGTTGTGCAATAAATAATTTTTCACTTGCTTTTGAGAAACTTTTGCAATCTGCAATGGTCTTAAATACCTCAAGTTCACGTATATTCATTTTTTTCCCTCATTATTCTATTTAGTTATACTTATTATGATTAATATATATTGTTCATTATAATTGATTTCTTTTAAAATGTTTAAAAATAGGAGGATGTTACATGACAACTTGTAAAGTGGCCGTAGTTCAAGCAGGTTCAGTAGTTATGAGTAAAGTGAAGACTATTGACAAGGCAGTGAAATTAATTAAAGAGGCAGGTGAACAAAATGCCAATATTATTGTTTTTCCTGAAGCCTTTATTCCAGCCTATCCACGTGGAATGAGCTTTGGAGCATTGGTTGGAAGTCGGTCAGACAGTGGACGAAATGATTTTTTACGGTATGCAAAAAATTCTATAACGGTACCTGGTCCAGAAACAGAACAATTAGGTGCTGCGGTAAAAAAAGCTGGCGCTTATACAGTTATCGGTGTCATTGAACGCGACTCTCAAACTAGTGGAGGAACACTCTATTGTACTGTAATTTTCTTTAGTCCAGATGGAAAACTGATTGGTAAACATAGAAAATTAAAACCAACTGGTAGTGAACGTCTCATTTGGGGTGAGGGGGATGGTAGCACGCTCCCAGTCTTTGATACACCGTATGGTAAAATAGGAACTCTTATTTGCTGGGAAAACTATATGCCTTTAGCACGTGCTGCTATGTATGAAAAGGGCATACAAATTTATATTGCTCCAACTGCCGATGCGCGTGATACATGGTTTGCATCTATGAAACATATTGCCATTGAAGGACGTTGCTTTGTACTATCATGCAACCAGTACAGCACAAAGGAGATGTATGAGGAGGATTTACTAGAAACAGAGGAAATGCAACAGATGCCTAATGAGATCACAAGAGGAGGCAGTTGTATTGTAAATCCATTTGGTGAATTTTTGGTTGAACCTGTATTTGGCAAAGAAGAAATTCTGTATGCTACTTTAAATTTAGATGATATAACACGTGGGCATTTTGACTTTGATGTAGTAGGGCATTATGCACGCAAAGATGTATTTCAATTGAACGTGAATGAAAATAAAAGAGGCGTAAGTCAAAATTAAATTGATTTTAACAAAGACATACCCAAAATATGAAAGATTAAAAAGAAAGTTATTGATTGATTAAATTACAAAGGAAACATGAAGTAATAAAAAAATGTAAAAACTAATGAAAAAAACAGATAACCAATTACTGTTATCTGTTCAGACAAAGTCGATTTTTTTTTGATTGGGCTACTATAAACACAATCTTTTTAGATTTTTAAAATGTAGCTTTGTAAAGAAGATTGATCGTTTATATTAAAGATTGATAATTAGTAATAAAGTTTGATAATAATCATCTCTTAAGTTATTCTTTGAGATGATTTTTTTATTGGACATTTATGTTAAAACTGATGTTCCTGTAGTGAAGAATTTTATTAAGTATGTCTTTGTTCAACAATCGAGCCATTTAGTTGAATAAGGTGTATTGAGATAACCGGGCAGAATAGTTCAGCAATTTGCCTGCATGAATATAATTATAATAAGGTATATAGGATTTTTTCTCGAATGAACTAAACCTATTACTGATGTAGGCTGATATGCGGTTGTAATGAACACATACTTAGGTTGAAAGGAGGTTTTTATTTGTGACACAAACATCAAGAACTATTCCTGATGCCGCAGTACGCGGAACGGCATCTGGTGTATTTTTCATGGCGTTTTTTGGTACTCTGTGGGCGTACACAGGAATTATGGGATTGCAGGGCTGGGGAGTTCCATTATTGTTAGTTACTGCTGTTGCCATAGGTATAGCGTTGTTCATCGGTGGTGTTTCATTATTACGCGCATCGGGAGAATTGACGAATCAGGTTTCAAAAACAGCCTTAAGGCATGGGAAGCGTACGAGGTTTTGGTTTAACATTATTTTTGCGGCAGAGGGTTTGGCTATAGCAATCACGATTGCTGTCAGTAACGCTACTCGTCACCCTGAACTTATACCTGTCGTAATAGCTATTATTGTCGGTGTTCATTTTCTCCCATTGGCACCTCTTTTTCAAATCAGACTCTATTATTTTACAGGCACATTCCTTTGTTTACTTGCTATTATTACATGGCTGTTTGTACCTGCAAAAGTCACACTGGGGGAACATCAGATCAATGCATTTATGTCTGTAGTGGGCTTTGGCTCTGCCCTGATTTTGTGGGGAACTGGTCTTGCAATATGGCTAATGGGTAGAAGATTGCTAGGTATCGTCCCAAAATAAATAACATAAAAAGTGAGATTGGACTTTACACCGAAAAAATATGTTTATTATACAATAATATGAAAAGCAGAGTTACTTTCTTATTCAGCTAACGGGCGCAATTCTGTAGCAAGAATTGTGTCTTTTTCTTTAGGGAAGGACCATTTAGTTGAACAAGGGAAAA
Organism: Lysinibacillus sphaericus OT4b.31; assembly: GCF_000392615.1. Taxonomy (GTDB): domain Bacteria; phylum Bacillota; class Bacilli; order Bacillales_A; family Planococcaceae; genus Lysinibacillus; species Lysinibacillus sphaericus_B. The sequence goes on from NZ_KB933398.1 coordinate 2,556,423, forward strand.
GTAAGTTATTATTAGAGAAGAATGAGGAAAAGAGGTGGGGAAAATGGACATGAATGCACGAAAAGCCAGATTAGAGCTGCTCTTACAAAAGCAAAAAGAGAAAGAAAAAAATGATGAAATACAGATGCGATTAGTTTGGATGTTAGAACCTTTCTCAACTAAAGAAGGTATTAGGTTGTTAGATGATAAGGAAAGGGAAAAAATGAAAACTGAACTTATAGAGAGCATCCCAATAATTGAGTGGGTAAGTCTAGATTTAGAGAAAATGAATAACAAGTTCGTGATACACAATGTTAGTAGGGATAAGGTGGCATCGTTTTTTAAAGATAAAGAACTATACACGGAGAATTCAGTTTATCTTTTCTTACAAGACGACCTGCCACCTTTTAGCACATGGCCGTGGGTAAAGATGCCACTATCAAAGATTATTGAAAATAGTATTGATCTAGCAGCAGAAGATGCCTATCCACAGTATGTATTTAGCCCATCACCCAGATTTGTAATAGAATTCGTTGAATCGGACTTAATCACCATTGCTTGGTAACGGTGAACATAACTTAGTTACTCCATAAAAGGGCGCTTTTCTGTAAAAAGGAAAGTGTCTTTTATCTTGTATTTGAAGGTCTCTCATGGTTCGGCAATATCTCATATTCATCGTGATGTATGGATCGGCTGTGCCTTTTTACTTTGCTCTCTATCAGGCTTTTAATCTTTTACGATACATTGACGAGAACACAGCGTTCTCGGAATTATCTGTAAAGGCGTTAAAGAACATAAAGTGCTGTGCCATTTTAATCAGTGGTTTGTATGTATTAGGTTTGCCAATCTTCCATTTTATAGCAAAGAAAGTTGAACCTCCTATTGGAATAATGGGACTCATCATCATTTTTACTTCGTTGATTATCGCCGTTTTTGCTGCTATCCTCCAACGGCTTCTACAAGAAGCGATTAATATAAAATCAGAAAATGATTTAACGGTCTGAGGTGGATGATATAGCAATTATTATTAATAAAGGTGCCGAAAAAATAATGATTTAAATTATGATACAATAGCGCCCTCTGAACAAAGGTGGGTGCTATTTGACGCTTTCATTTATTCTTTCTTTGCTTTAAAATTGTGCGGCTTTCCTCGGATGAATCCTTATATTTGGTATAATAAAGTGTAGATTTTTGGGAACGGAGCGATTGATATGAATGTAGCGCAAAAAGCGTTTTTTGAAGAAAAGGAGCGTTCACTTGGCGTTCGTCTAAATGATGTGCAAACGAAGGCAGTGTTGCAAACGAATGGGCCGCTGTTACTATTGGCATCTCCGGGTTCAGGAAAAACGACAACGATTATTATGCGTATTGGCTATATGATCGAGGTGCTTGGTGTGAAACCTTCTCGCATAAAGGCTGTCACGTTTAGTAAGGCATCGGCCGGTGATATGAAGGCACGTTTTGCAACGTTTTTCCCGCATTTGCCACCGGTTGATTTTTCGACGATTCATAGTTTAGCATTTCAAGTTGTGCGACAGACACTTGAACGCCAGGCTATTTCGTACGGCATCATTGAAGAATCGGACAAGCCTGATGTTGTTTCAAAAAAACGAGTGCTTCGCGGGATTTTTGAACAGTTAAATGGCACAAAAATTACTGAAGATCAGTTAGATGATCTACTAACGTACATAACGTTTATCAAAAATAAAATGCTGCCAGAACAGGAATGGGATATTGCAGAAGTAAAGGTGCCAAGAAAAGTCGAGATTTTACATCGTTATGAGGAATATAAACGCACAGGAAGTGACCGTTTGTTAATTGATTTTGACGATATGCTATTAATGGCGAATGATATTTTCTCGAAAAATCGAGAGGTGCTGGCGCAATACCAACGCCGCTACGATTATTATTTAACGGATGAAAGTCAGGATACATCGCCCGTTCAACATGCGCTCATCGCGAAGCTCGTCGCAGTCCATCAAAATTTATGCGTCGTTGCGGATGAGGATCAGGCCATTTATAGTTGGCGCGGTGCAGAGCCAGATTATTTGTTGAATTTCCAAAAGATATATCCGGAGGCGCATGTGTTACTTATGACGCAAAACTATCGTTCATCTGCAACGATTGTAGAGCCAGCCAATATATTCATTCAACGAAATAAAAAGCGTTATAACAAACAAATGTTTACGGAAAATCCTGCAGCAGAGCCCATCTCGTTTAAAATCCTAGAGAATTATAATTTACAGGCCAAATATTTAGTGGACCAGTTGAAAAATCTGTCTAAGCGCGGCTCAACGGCGATTTTATATCGAAATAATACGTCAGCCATTCCGCTTATGGACGCGTTTGACAGAGCAGGTTTGCCTTTCTATATGAAAGATTCCACGATTCGCTTTTTCACGCATTGGGTCGTGGAGGATATTAAGAACTTCATGCGTCTAGCATACAATACAAAAAACATCAAGGTATTTGAAAAAGTTTACAGAAAAATGAATGCTTATATTACACCAATGCAATTGAAGGCACTACAGAAAGTGCCGGAGGATGGCTGTGTATTCACACAGTTGTTAGAGCATGTTGAATTAAAGGATTATCAGCCTGAATATATTAAGCGGATTCGTAAAACATATGATAGCATTCAATTTGATAAAACGACACCAACAGCCATGCTAGAGCATATCCGTTATGATTTTGGTTATGAGCGTACTTTAAAGAAAATGAGTGAGAAACTCGGTTTTAATTATGAAAATTTGCTAGATATTGTGAATGTACTTTGTTTAATTGCTCGTTATACGCCGACGATGACCGAATTTGCGGGTCGTTTGAAGCAGCTTGAAAATTTAGCACGTTCGTCTCATATGAAAAATGAATTGAATGCAATTACACTGACAACATTGCACAGTTCAAAAGGCTTGGAATTTGACCGTGTGTATTTGATTGACTTGATTGAGGGGATTCTACCTAGTGAGGCAGAAGAAGAAATCGAGGAAGAAACACGACTCTTTTATGTCGGTATCACGCGAGCGATTCACCATTTGGAATTAATTTCGTATAGTAAGCGCTTTAAAACAAGTGTGGTGCCATCGATTTTCATGAAGGCGTTAAAACAAATCGTCTCACCGCAGGAATTGCCAAAGAAAGCGCCGAAAAGTCCAAGGAAAGAACTGAAACAGTACCGTAATGAGCGGACGATTACAACCGAGTCAACGTTAATCGTTGGCTCAAAAGTAAAGCATATGATTTTTGGAGAAGGGGAAATATTAGCTGTTACGAGTAGCACGATTGAATTGTCATTTGCTTCCGGGATTAAGAAGTTTTTGACGGATACATGTTTACAGCAAGGCTATTTAGAAACGGAAGATTAAATGAAGCGTATTCGGGATTTTTTCGAATACGCTTTTATAGTAGTGCTATTTTGAAGGGGAAGTATTCCTCTTGGTCAGTGCTACACCGTATCATCATTACAGTGACAAGTAAATTGGCAAAATCTAGTCTTCTGCTGGCACAGCTGTAGCTACAACTAAAAAGCCTGAGACGCATCAAGAATCAATAAAATGTACCGTCGCTTATCTCAATTGCTCTCATAGCCCTAAATAAAAAGCGCTTTTAAACACGAACTATTTTTAGTGAATCTAATTAAAAAGTTCGTTTTTAAGTAATAGAAGTGCTATTCGTCCATCGGCTGGATGCTTCATAATTATAATAAAACACGAATATTGCAGTATATTTAAACGTAACCAATAAAGACTGTTTTCACTAAGAAAATAAACTTAAGAGAGAATCATTCGAAACTTATACTTATTTGTTTAGTCGAGATTAACACTGATGAAGGGAACTTTAGAACAAACTCAGCCTTTAAATGAGTGCATTTGAGTTATGATTGTTGCTATAAACAAAACACTTTGGATTATGTTGAAATGGGAATAGATGTCCTATTAAGTATCTTAATACCAAATTTTAGTAAATTGCGTGAAATCATTAACAAGATAGTATTCTTTAAAATTCAAAGACAAGAATGTACAGACAAACATGTTAAATTTTTTATAAAGAAATAGTTGTTGATGGATAAGATCCTTCTCAGTTGGATAAAATATTTGCGAACTTAAAAAGTTCAAATTTCAAGGATTGGGAGGACTAAACATGTCATCTGAAATGGGAGAAATACATCGTACTGGTCGAGACATTAACGACGTAATAGTACATTTTGGTGGGCAAGCTGAGAGTGTTTTTAGTTCATTGGCTGAACCAGGTCGACTTTCAATACAAAAGAAAGCAGACGAATTTGCTGCACAGTATCTTGAAAGTAATCCTAATCCAGACTATTATGATTGTGTAAAAATTGTAGCAGAGGGAGTTTTGACAGCAGGGAACGAAATAAAGGCTAGCAGTGGTTCTTGGGGGGATTCAGTAGATGCAGCACTTGGTGCTGGTGTTGGAATTCCAGCAGCAAAAATAGCTTGTAAAAGAATAACGATGTCTTAACATTAATTTTTGAAAAAGCGTAGGCGTAAAAAGCTTATGCTTTTTGATATTTATTGATTTCTTTTATCCTCTCCTCAATAGTAATTTTAGTTGTCTGGACATTCTTATTCGTATATATTAAATGAATTAACTTAACCATTACAGAATCAGAACTATTTGTCCTTTTAACCATAAGGAACTTATACATTTTTTATGCACCTTATATGAGTATAAATTACTGTAAAATAGAGTGGACTTAATTTTAAATATAAAAAAGTCGGAATGACTAACTGTGTAAACTTTGTGTCCCGAAGTGAGACATCCTTGTGTCCTTTTACACTAAACTCGCTTCGTTTACTAAGAATTAAGTAATCTAAAGACACCAAAGATTTTACTTCGGTGTCTTTAGATTTTAGACATAAGAAATGTCCGGACATTCTTGTCCAAATACACATATGGGGAGTTGACGTATCCAATCCCTTCTCCTCGCCAAATAATTTTAGTTTACATAATATAAATACCTTGGTCACAGCTTTCTAATTATCGGATGTTTCTCATAATTTATCGTTCAAAGGGGGATTATTCGTTTGAATAATGCTAATTATCGTTCAATGTAGACTTGTCCAATATTCATAAAAAATATTCATTAGAGTGACAAATTTAGCTGGTTGTTACAGAATCAAGATACATGTTGGTTGAAGAATAAATACATATATTATTGATATTAGAACGGGAATATCTGAAGAGTCGAACGTGCAAATTTGTATGTTCGACTCTTCTTAATTGAGTTACATAATATATAGAACAATTGATAAATCTGTTTTAAAATATTGGTGAATCATTTAGATTTAAATGGGGTCCCTTTAGAAAAATGTGGATTTACAACGTTAAGGCAAATATGAATAAACAAGAGCAAGCACAACCTTATTAGGTGTTGTGTTTGCTCTTGTTTCAAATAGCGATAGATTGTGGCTTTGTAGCCAGACCTAGATTAAAATAGAATAATAAAAATATTTTAATTTTATGCAACTAATTACTATTAAACCGGTCTATTATTAATGGTGCCATTATCCATATATGAAACTGAACGGAATTGTGGTAATCGATTTGACGAATGTTAATCCGAAGTAAGAAGAGGTGGAGTCAGATTTATGCGGATACAACGATAAGGACAAACATACCCAAACCACGCTTTTTGGTGCATTTTTACTTCAACTTACGTGGCAGAATAATGAAAAATTAGTTAATATTAAAAATAGAAAAGGGGAGAAATTTATGTTTTCTAATGAAGAAAGAGAGTCTATTTATAAAGTTATTTATAATAGGAGAGATATTCGAAGTTTTTTATCAACTCCTATCCCTGAGAACATTATACATAGAATATTAAATGCAGCTCATCATGCACCTTCAGTAGGATTTATGCAACCTTGGAACTTTATTTTGATTTCCACTGACGAAATTAAAGAAAAATTGGCTTGGGCAGCAGAAAAAGAAAGCCGAGCATTAGCTGTTCATTATGATGGGGGGAAAAAAATGAAATTCCTTGATTTAAAAATTGAGGGTTTAAAAGAAGCTCCTATAACTATTTGTGTTACATGTGACCCTACAAGAGGAGGTTCCCATGTATTAGGACGAAATTCAATTCCTGAAACAGATATATTATCAACAGCCTGTGCTATTCAAAATATGTGGTTAGCAGCTTGTGCTGAAGGACTTGCGATGGGGTGGGTAAGTTTTTATAAAAAGAATGATATTAGAGACATTTTAGAAATACCACCACACATCGATCCCATTGCTCTTATATCAATCGGTTACACTGAAAATTACCCAGAAAAGCCCATTTTAGAGTTAGCTAATTGGGAAAAAAGACGTTCTTTAGAACATCTTATTTTCGAAAATAAATGGGGACAAAACTAAAGACTTATTAATCTATCAAGGTGCGTTAATTGAATAATGTTGAATTGCATAGGCAACTCTTTTTTCTTTATTGACCTAATGAAGTAGTTTAATTTAAGAAAGACTTATTAATAAACAGCCAGAATAGTATAAAGATGCTGTTAAAAAGGGGGGATTTCAAACTCGCTACATTTACATATCTAGAAAATAACGGGGGGAAGTTATAATATATGAACCTAGCGTTAAAACACAAGTGAAAAATTGCAAGCCATCCAAAACAGTTTTGGGGTTCAGTTCAACTTTGTTCAAAATGAGATTAATTTTTAGCAGTAAAATCAATTAAAGTATAGCTTTTTTGATTAATTTTTTAATTAAACTTACAAAAATACTTGCAACACCTATTATAGTACTGTACAGTACTAATTATGACAAGGGTAAAACTAATGAATCAAAAACGTGTGATTGAAGTAGCTGCAACATTATTTTTAGAAAAAGGGTTTGCTTATACAAGCATGGATGAATTAGTTCGTGTAAGCAAAGTTTCAAAGTCTAATGTGTATTATCACTTCTCTAATAAGGAAGAATTGTTGGAAGGGGTCGTTGATTATTGGATTGAAATGTATCAATCTGCAATTGATGGCTTACTATCTCAAAACCAATTATTAGTTGAAGATCGTATCCAACTGTTTTTAAAGCAATTATCACAAGGAGTTCAGACGAGAGAATATAAGGGGAGCTGTCCATTTATTACGCTTTATATTCAAAGCCCTACAAATGCCACAAAAGTAAAAGAAAAAATAGGTCTTTTTTTTGCAGGATTACAAACGAAAGTTTCTCTATTACTTAAACAAGGGGTAGAGAATGGTGAATTTAGAAAGACAATTAATATTGACGAGGTTGCATCTCTTTTTATTACAAATCTTGAAGGAGCGCTATTTATTTCAGAAACACTGAAGGATGCAACTGTTATCATGAAAACAGCAGATCATTTTTTTAACTTGCTTCGATAAAAGAAGCATTTTTTTTACATCAAATTAGTACTGAATAGTACTAAAAGGAGGATTTATATGAGAACAGTATTTTTAACTGGTGGAACAGGTTTTATTGGAAAGCAATTAGTGAAGGAATTAGCCAAAGAGCATGTTACGATTCTTCTATTAGTGAGATCGAAAAGTAAAGCAACACGCATTTATCAAGAAAGAGGCATCTTAAAAGAGGCAGTTATGCACTTTATTGAAGGTGATTTGACGAAAATAGACTTAGGTCTAAGTGCTGAAGATAAGGAGTGGGTATTGAAAACGGATGTGATTATTCACGCAGGAGGCCCCATGGATATTCAAGCGACAAGCAAAGAGGCAGCTTCTGTATTTTTGAATGGTGCCCAACATATTAGTGAATTCGCTAAAAATATTCATCAATTGAAGGGATTGAAACAATTTATTCATGTTGTAGGCTATATGAGTCCCTTTGATGATAAAAATAGCAAGATTGCGATAGATGTGTTTAAAGAAGGAAACAATTTTTTGAAAATAAAAAATCCATATGAGAGAACAAAGTTTTTAGCAGATCTTTATATCCGTCAGCAGGCATCAACAGTAGGTTATCCGCTTTCAGTAATTAATCCACCAACTGTAGTTGGTAGTAGTAAAACAGGGAGTACGGAGCAAACAGGAGGCTTAGGCTTGCTTGTGAAGAGTATGCGAAAAGGGCTAATGCCAGTGATTCCTGGAGGTAAGGAATATAGATTACCACTTATTGCAAACGATGAACTAGCAAAGTTTATTGTGCAGGTTTTCAGATTGGAGCAACCAACTATACAAACATATACACTTGTTGAAGATAAACAACATGATCAGAATATTTCAGAATTATTAGATGCTATGTCAGAAAGTATGAATATGACTGCACCTAAAATCTCTGCCCCATTGCCATTTATGAAAGCACTTATGAATAGTGGCGTAAGCAAAATAACCCAAATTCCTGCTGATGGGCTGAACTTTATTACAAATCGAACATTTTCAAATGGTTCAGCGAAAAAGATTATGGGAGAAGATTGGTTTAAGGAGACAAATGTAATGAAATTTTTCCCAGCCGTAATAGCTGATCTGGATTATCGCATGATGTATCAAAATGGCCAGCACAGTCATTTATTTAAACGAACATTATGTAATAATACTACCATTTACCAATCACAAGGAGAGGGTAAACCGTTTATTTTATTACATGGTTTATTAAGTGATGGAGAGGATTTATTTCCTTTAGGGAAAGAGCTTCATGAAAAAACGTCCCAAACCTGTATGGATCATGGACCTTCCAGGTTTGGGACGTTCTCCTTTTAAACGAGAGAAAAATCTTTTAAATATCTATTTGAATGTAGTGAAAAAGTTATTGGAGAAAGCTACTAATGGTGCCCATCTAATTGGCCATTCATTTGGTGCGTATATTCTTTTGGAAGCATTAGTACAAAAGTACATAGATATGAAGTATACAATTACTTTACTTCAGCCACCTGTTGCTAAAAAAAATGCTAAATCGATAAATATTCCTCAATTTATGAACAAATGGACATTGAAATTGGCAACTACTAATTTGATAGAGCGTTATTTATTAAGTAATGGTTTATTTGAAAGTACGGAGAACATCCCTGAACATTATATTGAAAAAATAAGTAACAGTTTTACTTCTCCTAGAATTTTAAATACTACGGTTCAGCTTAACAGTTTACTATTGAAAAACGATCAAGGTGATTTCAATGAAGTAACAAAGTATAATCTTCGCATTATTTGGGGGGATTATGACAGAGGCTACTCTGCTCCTTCGCATCTGGGTAAGGTTGATTTTGTTCCATATGGTCATCATTTTCCTCTTAACCATCCGAGTGAAACGGCTAATTTGGTAATAAAAAATAGTAGTACTAGCAGATGAGAGTGTGGGATAAATAAAAAGCGTGTAGTAAGATCGTTGTGTCTTTGAAATAAAGTCGTACTGTTTGAAAAAAAGATTGTCTACATGAACGCTGGATATATTTACTTAAGAATCTAACAGCTAATCAATTACAGCGTACATATCAGTATCCTGAGGTAGTAAAATGCGAATTGAACAAAGTATTGCTCCTTACGCATGGCATGTAATCACCTTGTGAAGAAATATACTTAAACTCCCATGAAAGAACGTAATAATCTTTCAAAAAACAAACAAATTATTTTATGTTGCATGTAGTCGAGCCATTAAATCCCTAGTGCTGATTAATTATATATGATTAGCAAAATAACACAGGAAATAAGTAAAATACAACCTTTACAAGAATTAAAAAGGGTAAAAAATATTACAGGTAATATAAGCGAATTTTTATCTGATATAAGCGATTGGAACAATACTAATTTGTTCGAATTAAAAGAATCTAATCAATAGTTATTTAATTTTGCTTCTTAATATTTAAACCTACTCAGAATGTACCATAATGAGTAGGTTTACTTCTTTAATATGAATATAAGGTATATGCATATTTTATTCATCATAAAGAGATGTAAGTGAATAATTTATTGAATCAACTTAATTAAAACACACACTATAGTATTTTATTTGTTTAATATTAAAAGTCTGGACATTCTTGTCCAAAAAGTAGGGTGTAGATTCTTGTCTTTTTACATGCAAGTCGAAAAGTACAGATATTATGGGGAGTTGACGTATCCAAGCCCTCCTCCACGCCAAATAATTTTAGTTTACATAATATAAATTATAGGAAGTTATGTTTCATTGCTAAGTATACTTATAATATTGAGACAAAAATGCAAAAATAAGCTCAGATAGCCATGTAGACTTCTGAGCTTATTTTTTATTTAGTTAAAGCTTTCATATCTGCAACGATTGTTTCTACCGGTACATTTGTAGCGCCGTCGTAATCTTTAACGACTTGGCCATCTGCATTGACTAAATAATAGCTCGACATATGTACGACTTGGTCATTACCTGGAGATTTTTTCACTAAAGAATTAAATGATTTTCTTGCAAATTGCTCAATATATTCTTGCTTATAACCGGTTAATAGCTGCCATTTACTACTATCAGCAACCGAATAAGAATTTAAATAATTTGTTAACACTTCTGGCGTATCTACATCAGGATCCACGCTAAACGCTACAATGTTATAGTCCTCAATGTCTTCATCCTGGAGAGCCGTTTGAATCTCTGTCATATTAAATGTCATAGGCGGGCAAACTGTCGTGCAATTTGTAAAGATAAACATTGCTAACCACGGCTTACCTTTTAAGTCGTCTAAGCTAACTTCCTTATTATTTTGATTTGTAAGCGAAAAATCCTGCACCTCTATATTTAACTCAGGTTCAAATTTATAGCTTCCACAAGCTGCCAATAAGCTACTTACTATAAGTATCCCAATCAGCATGATACTTCTCTTTTTCATCGATTTATTCACTTCCCTTTAATTTATCATCGCTGTTAATTGTATAAATTATAGAATCTAAATACAAGATAACGGACTTGAACTTTAAAATCTTTTTAGTTTCTAGCTGGGTTTTGTATAATTTCGGTAACAATTAATCCTTTATATTCCAGAAAATAAAGGATTCTTTAAAAAAATTTTTTTATATTTTGGTTATTTCCCAAGGGTCATAAAATTGTTATATAACAATTTATTTTTGCTTATCTCTCCTTTCGTTAATTTAATAGTAAAATAAACGAAATACTCAAAATTCTCTTTCGTGTCCATATTTTCTCCTACATTCAAAATTATTATCACTAAGTTATTTCAATAATACTATTTCACTCGTTAATCTCTTTCTCTTCTATGCGTATTATTTCTATTAAATCCTTATTATTTCTACATTATTTCCGTTTGATTAATAAGACTAAAAATTAGAAAAACTCAAAATTTAGTATTGCATTATAGGAATCTTCCTCATAAAATAAGTGAATATAACGACGAAACAAAAAGAAATATGTCGTTTAAAACAGCAATATATAACTTTAGGGGGAATAATAATGGCTAATATTACTAAGAACAAAAACGTGCAATCAGTTGACTATAATGCAATTGAAGCTATGGAATCGTTCAACAAATTCGTTAAAAAGAAAAATACTTTCCTTTTTTCGATGACAGCAGGGTTTTTATTTCTTTATATCTTATTGCCAATCCTTGCTTTTCAACCTGTACTACAACAACAAGTTGTTGGTAGTATTACGGGGGTTTGGGTTTACTCAGCGGGATTATTCATCATGACCATTGTTCTTTGTACAGTATATGTAAAAAAAGCTACTTCATTCGATAGAGCTGCAGCTGCAGTTTTAGCAGAATATCATGCGAAAGGTGGAAAATAAATGAATTTAGTATCAGTTGGATTCTTCTTAGGCATCGTTGGCTTAACACTAGTAGTTACGTATATTGCAGCGAAGCGTACTTCTTCTGCAAGTGACTTCTATACAGCTGGCGGAGGTCTGAAAGGATGGCAAAATGGTTTTGCGATTGCTGGTGATTATTTATCGGCTGCTGCTTTTCTTGGGGTTTCTGGTGCCATTGCGCTGACGGGTTTTGATGGTTTCTTCTTCTCCGTTGGCTATGTAGTAGCAAACCTCGTTCTTCTATATGTAATTGCTGAACCTATGCGTAACTTAGGTCGCTATACTTTAGCAGATATGTTAACAGCTCGTTTCAATGAAAAGCGTGTTCGTGGTGTTGCGGCCACAGGTACAATTATTATCGTTATTCTTTACATGATTGCTCAATTAGTTGGTGCGGGCGCATTGATTAAATTATTATTTGGTATTGAGTACTGGGTTGCGGTGTTAATTGTCGGTGTCATGATGACGACATATGTATTATTTGGTGGCATGACAGCTACATCTTGGGTACAAATTATTAAAGCTGGCCTTCTATTATTTGGTACAGGCTTACTAGCTACACTTGTACTGATTAAGTTTGACTTCTCTTTAGTCAAAATGTTCGATACAATTTCTGCAAATCACGGCGAACAATTCCTAGTGCCAGGTTTAAAATACACAAGTTCAATTGACTCTGTTTCAATGATGATGGCCCTTGTATTAGGTACGTCTGGTTTACCACATATTTTAATGCGTTTCTTCACAGTAAAAGATGCAAAAACAGCGCGTGCGTCTATTTCTTGGACAACTTGGATTACAGCTATCTTCTTCTCTTTAACTATTTTCCTGGGCTTCGGTGCTATGCATTTTGTAGGTCTTGATAACATTATTGCTGAGAGTAAAGCTGGTAACACGGCAGCACCTCTACTTGCCGAATTCCTTGGTGGTGACGTGTTAATGTCGTTCATCTGTGCGGTAGCATTTGCAACAATCTTAGCGGTAGTTTCTGGTTTGGTTTTAACAGGTGCATCTGCTATTTCACATGATATTTATGGTGAAATCATAAAAGACGGTAAATTAACAGAGAAACAACAAGTTTTAGCAGCTCGTACAGGCTCTATTTCTATTGCCATTGTTTCTATTATTCTTGCATTATTTGCACAAAGCTTAAATGTATCATTCTTAGTATCATTTGCTTTCTGTATAGGGGCATCTGCTAACCTTCCAGTTATTCTCTACACAATCTATTGGAAAAAATTCAACTCTACAGGCGCTGTTACGGCCATGGTAACAGGTTTGGTTTCATGTTTAATATTAGGTGCAATGGGTCCAAACGTATGGAGCCCTATAGAAGGCGCTGCTATCTTTGTTGGTGATCCACTAGTACCACTAGCTGTTCCGGCCATTATTACCATTCCGCTTGGCTTTATAGCAGGTTATTTAGGCTCTGTTCTTACTGCTAACAAAGTGTCACAAGAAGAAGCAGAACGTATTTACAAAGAAATTCGCGTAAAAGCAAATACAGGTGTTTCTGTTTCAGATATTTCTCATTGATTTTTTGACATTTCCATCATCTATTTTTAAGTGAAAATTGCAACTAAAAAGCTCGACTTCGGTCGGGTTTTTTCTGTTTATTATTATAAAAATTCAAGTATTTTACTTATCGAACAATACTATTTCTTTTCCAAATATCAGCAAAAACCCATTTTTCACTAGTTAAATAGTGTTTATTTTTTCTGTAAAAAACGCTTTTTTTCTCGGTTTTGAAACTCTGTTTTTTGTCAAGAAGCTAGGATTATCCTAGTTTCTTGTATTTATCTGAATATTCCAAAACCCTTTAATTTCTAGGCTTTGTCACGAATTTTCTGTTTAAAGTCTATTTTTCAGAAAATTTTTTTTGCATAATTTTTCTGAAATGTATTGCAATTTTGTGAACTCTCTCATAAAATTAAGATGTGAATTCACTAAAGTAGCAAAATCAAGCATTAAAGCAGTAAAAATAAACACAAAATGGGGAATGTTTATGGCGAACAATCAAGCAAGCAAAAGCGTCGTTATCGACTATGATGCAATTGCAAATCAAGAATCGTTTAAAACACTTGTAAGAAAAAAGAATGCATTTCTTTGGTCAATGACTGCATTCTTTTTAGCGGCTTACATGTTGCTTCCAATTCTTACTTCATACACAACAATCTTACACCAGAAGGCATTTGGGGAAATTACTTGGGTGTGGATTTACGCAGCAGGACTATTCATTATGACTTGGAGCTTATGTCACTTATATGTTGCGAAAGCAAATAGTTTTGACAGAGAAGCGAAAGCAATTATCGCTGAATATGAAAACGGAGGTGGCCGTCCATGAGCTTTATAGCAATATTTTTCTTCGTAGCAATCGTTGGTCTTACATTAGTCATTACATGGTGGGCATCTAAACGTACTTCATCTGCAAGCGATTTCTATACTGCAGGCGGCGGTTTAACAGGTTGGCAAAATGGACTAGCTATAGCTGGTGACTACTTATCAGCAGCTTCTTTCCTAGGTATCGCTGGTGCTGTTGCACTATTCGGATTTGATGGATTCTTCTTCTCTATTGGTTATTTAGTAGCTTACTTAGTGGTACTTTATATTGTGGCTGAGCCATTACGTAACCTAGGTAAATTCACTTTAGCTGACATGATCACTGCACGTTTCGACAACGCAAAGGTTCGTGGTACAGCAGCTTTAAGTACAATTACAATTGTTTTATTCTACATGATTGCACAGCTAGTTGGTGCAGGCGCACTTATTCAATTACTTCTAGGAATCGACTATTGGATTGCAGTTTTAATCGTAGGTGTTATGATGACTACTTACGTTTTATTCGGCGGTATGACTGCCACTTCTTGGGTACAAATTATTAAAGCTTGTCTTTTAATGTTAGGTACAGTAATTATCTCATTCCTAGTATTAAAAGAGTTTGGCTTCAGTATTTCAACAATGTTTACAGAAATGACAACTGTAACTGAAAGCGGTGCAGCGTACTTAAACCCTGGTCTTAAATACACAAATGGCATTGACACGATTTCGATGTTAATTGCGTTAGTATTAGGTACTGCGGGGCTACCACATATTTTAATGCGTTTCTTCACTGTAAAAGATGCAAAAACAGCTCGTTCTTCAGTAATTTGGGCAACTTGGATTGTAGGACTGTTTTACGTTTTAACAATCTTCTTAGGCTTCGGTGCAGCTGCATTCGTAGGTAAAGAAGAGATTATCGCGGCAAACGCTGCTGGTAACATGGCTGCTCCACTTCTTGCGGAAGCACTTGGTGGCGACATCCTATTCTCATTCGTTTGTGCGGTAGCATTCGCAACAATCTTAGCGGTAGTTGCTGGTCTGGTACTGTCAGGTGCTTCTGCCCTATCACATGATATTTATGGTCAAATTATTAAAAAAGGAAAAATTACAGAGAAAGAGCAAGTACTTGCAGCTCGTATTGGTTCAATCACAATCTCTGTTATCTCTATCTTACTTGCACTTGGTGCACAAACATTAAACGTTGCATTCTTAGTATCCCTAGCATTCTGTATTGCAGGTTCTGCAAACTTACCAGTTATTATTTACACAATTTACTGGAAGAAATTCAATACAGCCGGTGCTGTGACAGCAATGTTAACAGGTTTAATTTCAGCTTTAATTCTAGTAGCAGTATCTCCTAACGTATGGAATCCGGTTGAAGGTAAAGCAATTTTCGTTGGTGATCCGTTAATCATGTTAACAAACCCAGCCTTAATCTCAGTACCTCTTGGATTCTTAGGTGGATTCATTGGAACGTTACTTTCTAAAGAATCTAACGATGCAAAATACCGTGAAGTGGATGTTAAAGCTAACACAGGTATTTCTGTACAAGACGTATCACACTAATAGAATGACAGTAACCTCGTAGGCTTCTAGCTTGCGAGGTTTTACTTTTTCTCCCCTATTCGGTACTATTATGGGTAAAGACAGTTGGAGGTAGAGAACGATGACACAATCTGGGGCAAAAAAGAAGCGAATGCATATCAAACGTACAAAAGGTAAGGATGTAGAGAAAAATCGTCAGTCTTCCCCGTTCAGTACGCATGAACGTGTAACAAAAACGAAACGAGAATCCATCGACCGTAAATTTACAAAGTATAAAAAGCAGCAGCATGTAGACGAGTAGTCGCTCTATACGCTGTTGCTTTTTCGTATCCATATCCTTATAGCCTATAAAATGCTTCCGTATTTTGAGTAATGTTAGTAGCCGCTTCCTGCATGGATAGACCCTTAAGTGTTGCAATGACCTCTATCGTTTTGTGCATCATTTGTGGTGATGTGCGTTTATTTGTAAAAGGACCATCAAACGGCCATGGTCCATCTGTTTCTACCATCATGCGTTCTATTGGGACCTTTTTGATAAGCTGTTGAATTTCCGTTTCATACGTACAATCTGGTGTAATGGACATAAAATAACCGTTATGTATCATACGTTGAATAACCTCGTCATCGCCTTTAAACCAGTGGAAATGTGCGTTGGTGACGCCATGCTTTTCAAGTAGATCACATGCCATGGAGGCATCTTCATAAACAGCATGTAACACAATTGGTTTTTCTAGTTCTTTTGCAAGCACGATAAATCGTTCTAATAACGAAATATAAGGTATATAATCAACGGCATTTTCTTGCTTTAAGTAATAAGGTAGACCTACCTCACCGATTGCCACCATCTCTTCTGCGTGTAGACGTATCCAAGTGAAAAGAGCGTCTTCCTCTTCAGAATTAGGTAAAGCTTGTTCAGGATGAAAGCCAAAAGCAGCTTTAACCTGAGGATAGGCTCGCGCCAAGGTTAATGTTTTTTCACAAGATTCTAAGTCTGTGCTAACAGCCACTACCTGCTTAGCCTCTTTCAGCAATAACGGAATTTCATGTTCCTTATACTGATCTAAATGAATATGCGCGTCAATCAACATAAGCATCGTCCTTTTCTTCTTTTAAATAGTTAAATAACTGTTGTTTTAACGCATTAAAGCTTGCTGTATGGCGAATGTCCTCTGAACGGGGTCTAGCAAACGGTACGATTATTTCCTTCTTGATAGTAGCTGGGCGCTTCGTTAACACGATAATGCGATCTGCTAAAAATAGAGCCTCTTCGATATTATGTGTGACAAACAAAATCGATTTTCGATGTTTTTCCCAAATAGATAACAGCCATGCCTGCATTTCTAGTCTCGTAAACTCATCAAGCGCTGAGAAAGGCTCATCTAAGCATAAAATAGGTTTCTCACTTACGATTGCCCGAATAAACGATACACGTTGCTGCATGCCTCCAGAGAGCGCGTTTGGAAAGGCATTTTCAAACTGTGCAAGTCCTACCTTTTCAAGCCAAGCCCTTGCCCGCTCTATATTTGGTTTATGCTGTAGTTCCTCAACAATCGTAACATTCTCTAAAATTGTACGCCAAGGGAGTAAACATGGTTGCTGTGGCATATAGCCGATGCTTCCTCTTTTTAGCTGTATGTCTTCATCGTTTAACAAAATAGCTCCCTCGTCTATAGCTGAAATACCACCAATTAACTGAAAAAGTGTGCTTTTTCCACTACCAGATGGGCCGATAATCGCAACAAATTCGCCTCTCTTTACTTCGAAGGACAGATTTTGTATGACTTGCAGTGAACCAAAGGCTTTATCAATGTCTTGAATGTTCAGCATGTAATCCCCTCCCTTTCACAACAAGTTTTTCGAGCATACGAATAACACTAAATAACAATAAGCTTAATAAGACAATCGCAAAGATGGCCACGAATACACGGTCCGTACGAAAGGAAGATTGTGCAAGTGTCATATAGACACCAATGCCCTTTTTAGCACCAAGCCACTCTGCAATCACGGCACCCATAACGCTATAGGTAGCTGCAATCTTTATACCTGAGAAAATAGCAGGATAGGCATATGGCCATTCAAGTTTCCAAAATGTTTGCGCTTTCGTTGCTCCGATCATCGCAAAATAATGTTTTAACTCAGGTGAGGTTTGCCGAAATCCGTCCATAGCTGCAATAACAATTGGAAAGAAGCAAACCAAACAAATAATGATGAGTTTAGGTAATAAGCCAAAGCCAAACCAGATGATTAACAGAGGTGCCAAGACAAGTACAGGTACATTTTGTGACACAATTAGAATGGGATAGAACAATGCCCGAATCATAGCTGAACGATGTAACAATACTGCGACACTTAACCCAAACAATATCCCAATAGCTAGACCTAAAAGTGCCAATTGGACAGTGGCTAAGACATGTGGTAAAAATGCTTGATACGATTGAATCGCTTCTATTAAAATGGCACTCGGTGCTGGTAATAGCCAATGCGGAATTTGTGCAAATTGAACAATTAGTTCCCAGACGAATAAGAGGAAGACGATAAAAATGATCGTCCTCCCTTGCTTTATCGCCTGTTTCATGCTCGATATTTCTCCGTTAATGTCCCCATCGTTATACCTGTTGGTTGATATAAAATTTTCACTTGTGTAATAACGTTTATAGCCCCAAGCGCAATCATTTTTTTATTCATTTCTTCTATGATTTGTAGCAAAGTAGAGAGCTCGCCTTCCATTGTCGTTTCAAGTGGATGTACCTCATATTTCACTCCTGAAGCATCAATAATAGCGATAGCCGCATCAACAAAAGGAATAACGTCCTCATATTTTTCAGTTTTCGGTATGATTTGTACACTTATTAATGAATTTGCCATTTACTTTGCCTCCTTAGTAGGTAAAAAATCGTTGGTAAACGCCTTTTCTGGGTTGAACTCCCCTTCTAAGACTTTATTACTTGTCATCCAATCAGCATAGTTTTTCCATACGGCTAATTTTTGCTCACCCCATTGTGTGGCATCATCTTGATACTTGTCTGCTAGCCATTCCTGACTTTTATGTACAAGCTCTTTATCTAAGTCTGGTGCCGCTTCAAGTAGTATATCCGCCGCTTCTTTCGGTTGGCTGATAGCATATTCATAGCCCTTTGCAGCTGCCGCAATAAATGCCTTTACCGTATCAGGATTCTGTGAAATCATTTTTTCATTGGTTGCAAGTACGGGTGTATAGTAGTCAAGTTGTTCACTATAGTCTGTTAAGTACATCATGTTGAGTTTTTCCCCACGTAGTTCCGCTTCAATACCTGTCCAAGCATAGTATATCCAGGCAAAATCAATATCTTTCTGCAACATGGTGAAGAAATCTAAATCACCGGCATTGACGATATCTAATTTATTGACATCTGCATTCTCTGTTTGCATTAATGATTGCAGTACAGCCTGTTCAAGAGGCGCACCCCAACCGCCGTACGTTTTGCCTTCAAAATCTTTTGGAGAAGTTATACCATTCGCAGCAAGTGACGCAAAACCAGACGTATTATGCTGAATAACGGCTGCAATCGAAACTAAAGGAACTTGCTGGACACGTGCCTGTGTAATCGCTTCTTGGTAGCTTACGCCAAACTCAGCCTTGCCTGATGCAACGAGTTGATCAGCCCCTGCATCGCCAGGTAATAGAATGTCTACGTCTAAGCCCTGTTCCTCAAAGTAGCCAAGTTTTTTAGCTACGTAAAGCCCTGTGTGATTTGTATTAGGTGTCCAGTCTAGTACGACCGATACTTTTTTTAATGCATTCGACTCTTTTTTATCCTCTTTTTCGTTACAGCCAACTAAGGTTAATAGCGCTGCAACAAGAATCAATAACCATCTCTTCATGCTGAATCCTCCCAGTAAGTAGTGTGAAAGTGTCCATGTTTGAATGATTTACCAGAAGAAAAACGCATTCGCTCCTTTTCACGTAAATAGCGCTAAGTATTCCAAAATGACTGGGGTACATGTACCTGTCTGTCACATATGAATTTGAAGCGACACGAGCGTGTGCGCGAATACCAAGACATAAAAAAACGCCTAGGAGTCATCCCAGACGTTTGAAATCGGTATCAAAAAAATAACATACACTATTTTTGAATAGATGTTCCCTACGCTGGTACGAGCCAAATCAGGTTCAAAGGGTCAGCGTCTTAACGGACACAATCTCAGCTGGCAACTACCAGCCCCCCTACATTCTTAACTTATGAACTTTTCGAGGACTATTATACCCATATCTCAATGGAAATGACAAGACTCTATTTATGTACAGAGCGGATTGTGAACTATGAAATCACAAAAAGCCCAGTTCTCGGTAAGAACATGGGCTAGATTGTTTACCTAATTTTATTTATCATTTTTTACTTTTAAAACATGGGCGATCGCACCGTCAGTCGCTATATCGACTTTAAAGGAGCCATTTGAGTGACGATCTGAGCGCGTTAGCCCTTTCACATCAATTACTTCTTGTACACCCTTTTCCGTTTCTACCAGGATTTGCTCTTCATCAGTAGCTCGGATAACCGCCACAATACGATGCGGATTAGCTTTTAATTCTGTTAATACTTTTAGTCCGCGTTTTGCACGACTTGCCATATCTACCTCGGCGACATTCATTTTCTTCGCTGCCCCACGCTGTGTCACAATCACAACGTATTCCGTGTCACTTGGCTTTAAGATTGTTACACCTACTAAAGCTTCGCCTTCTTTCAGCGTTATGCCTTTAACCCCACCTGTTTTCACACCCGTAACAGGCAATTCTTCTATCGGGAAGCGAATCGCATAGGCTGTATCTGTTATTAATAATAACTCTGCTTCGTCAGTGATGATATCGGCAAAAATCATTTCATCGCCAGTCTTCACATTCATCGTTTTAATTGGCTTCGAATAACGCGTTACCGCATAATCTGCTAGTGGAGAACGCTTAATTTGCCCATCTTTGGTCGCCGTTAAAATATAGGTATTTGGCTGTTCAAATGTTTCGAAGCCATATACTGCTATAATCGACTCGTCTTCACTAGTCGGTACAATACTTGAAATATGCTGGCCGAGATCCTTCCAGCGGATATCTGGTAATTCATGCACGGGCTGATAAATATAATGGCCACGATTTGTGAAAAGCAGCACATGATGTTGCGTATTTAAATTACCCTCATACAGTAAATAATCAGAATCCTTCATAGCAAAATCTTGGCCATTTGACGCAGCATGAGAACGTGTAGAGGTACGCTTAATATAGCCATCCTTCGTTACCGTAACAACTACTTCTTCACTAGGGACAAGCACATCTAATGTAATCTTAATTTCTTCAATTTCATGTTCGATTTTTGAACGACGTGGTTCAGTAAAGCGTTTTTTGATATCGAGTAATTCTTGCTTTATGACACGCACGAGCTTTGCCTCACTATTAAGAATGCCTTCAAGCTTTGCGATAAGTGTATTTAATTCTTCCTGTTCTGTGCGAAGTTCCGTTATATCTGTGTTGGTTAAACGATATAATTGTAAGCTAACAATCGCCTCTGATTGCACTTCAGTAAAGTCAAACTTCACTTGTAAATTCGTTTTAGCGTCACGTTTATCATTAGAAGATCGAATTGTCGCAATCACTTCATCTAAAATTGACAGCGCTTTTATAAGCCCTTCTACAATATGAGAGCGATCCTTGGCTCTTTGTAAATCATAAATAGAACGATTTGTGACAACTTCCTTTTGATGTGTGATATAAGCATCAAGCAATAAAGGTAATGTCATCATCGTCGGTCGTCGATTATGAATAGCGATCATATTAAAATTATAAGCTACTTGCAAATCAGTTGTTTTAAATAAGTAATGTAAAATACCTTGTCCAGGAATATCTTTTTTCAATTCAATAACAACGCGTAAACCTGTACGATCCGATTCGTCACGAATTTCCGCAATCCCTTCAAGACGTTTATCGACACGTTGCTCATCAATTTTCTTCACAAGGTTCGCTTTATTGACATCATACGGTAACTCGGTAATAACAATCTGCTCTTTGCCCCCTTTTAAAGGTTCAATCGCTGCCTGGGCACGTACGATAATTTTGCCACGCCCTGTTTCATACGCTTTTTTAATACCGTCTACACCTTGTATGATGCCCCCAGTTGGGAAATCAGGCCCCTTGATGACCGTCATCAGCTCATCAACCGTTGACTTGGGGTTATCTAAACGCATTAAAACTCCATCTAGCACCTCGTCAAGGGCATGCGGTGGGATATCTGTAGCATAGCCGGCTGAAATCCCTGTTGAACCATTGACAAGTAGATTTGGGAAGCGAGCGGGTAAAACAGTAGGCTCCATATCCTGGTCATCAAAGTTTGGCACAAATTCAACCGTTTTTTTGCCAATATCGCGTAACATCTCCGCTGCAATTGCAGAAAGTCTTGCTTCTGTATAACGCATTGCCGCAGGTGGATCGCCATCAACTGAGCCGTTATTACCATGCATTTCAATCAGCATATGACGTGCTTTCCAATCTTGGCTCATCCGTACCATCGCTTCGTAGACAGAGCTATCACCATGTGGGTGGTAATTACCGATAACGTTTCCGACGGTTTTAGCCGACTTCCGGAACGGTTTCTCATTTGTATTCCCTTCTGTATACATGGCAAATAGAATACGTCTTTGTACAGGCTTTAGACCGTCGCGTGCATCAGGCAACGCGCGGTCTTGGATGATATATTTACTATAGCGACCAAAACGGTCACCCATTACTTCTTCTAATGGTAAATCTTGAAACTTTTCCGTACTACTCATGCTTGGTCCTCCTCTTGTTGGATGAATTCATTGTCTAAAATATTCGAATCATCCTCCATACCGAAGTTTACATTTGCTTCGATCCATTTACGACGTGGTTCTACCTTGTCGCCCATTAACGTTGTTACACGTCGTTCAGCACGTGCGCCATCCTCAATCGTCACACGAATTAATGTACGTGTTTCAGGGTTCATCGTTGTATCCCACAGTTGATCAGCATTCATCTCACCAAGACCTTTGTAGCGTTGAATAATATAGCCCTTCCCTACTTTGTTGATGGCATGTTGTAGATCATTTTCAGTCCAAGCATATTCAATGACCTCTTTTTTACCTGTACCCTTTGATACTTTATAAAGAGGTGGTAACGCGATGAAAATTTTCCCTGCTTCGATTAATGGACGCATATAACGATAGAAGAACGTCAATAGCAATACTTGGATATGAGCACCATCTGTATCAGCATCGGTCATAATAACGATTTTATCGTAGGCTGAATCCTCAACGGAAAAATCTGTGCCAACGCCAGCGCCAATAGCATGGATAATGGTTGAGATTTCTTCGTTTTTCATAATGTCTTGGAGCTTCGCTTTCTCCGTGTTAATCACTTTACCACGCAACGGTAAAATCGCCTGGAACGTACGATCTCGACCTTGCTTAGCTGAACCACCAGCAGAATCGCCTTCGACTAAATACAATTCGTTTTTAGCAGCGTTCCGTGACTGGGCAGGCGTTAACTTACCAGACAGAATGGTGCTCGCTTTTTTATTTTTCTTGCCGTTACGGGCATCTTCACGGGCTTTACGCGCCGCTTCACGTACTTGCTGGGCACGTATAGCTTTACGAACTAGGGATGCTGACAGCTCTGCGTTTTCTTCAAGAACATACAATATCTGCTCAGATACTACGGAATCTACCGCAGAACGAGCTTCACTTGTACCGAGCTTTCCTTTTGTTTGTCCTTCGAATTGCAGTAAATGTTCAGGAATGCGGACTGAAACAATCGCAGCCAACCCTTCACGAATATCTGTTCCTTCAAGGTTTTTATCTTTATCTTTAAGTAAGCCTATTTTACGTGCATATTCGTTAAAAACACGTGTCAAGGCAGCTTTAGCACCTGTTTCATGTGTTCCGCCATCACGTGTACGTACATTGTTCACGAACGACAAAATAGTTTCAGAATAGCCATCATTGTATTGGAAGGCAAACTCTACTTCAATATCATCTTGTATACCTTCCACATATTTCACGGGATGGAGTACATCTTTTTCCTCATTCAAATACGCAACGAAAGCTTCAATGCCGTTCTCATAAAAGAAAACATCACTTTTACCTTCCTCGCGTTCATCGATTAATTCAATTTTTAAGCCTTTTAATAAAAACGCAGACTCACGTAAACGTTCCGCAAGTGTATCATAGTTGAATTTTGTGACTGAGAATATTGTGTCATCTGGTAGGAAATGTACGAGTGTGCCTGTTTGTTTAGTTTGACCAATTTCTACAAGTGTTGTAACAGGATGTCCACCGTTTTCAAAACGTTGCTGATATTTTTTGCCATCTCGATGAATCGTTACTTCTAAAAATGTCGACAAAGCATTGACTACAGATGAACCTACACCATGTAAACCTCCACTCGTTTTATAGCCGCCTTGTCCAAATTTACCACCTGCATGTAGCACAGTAAAAATAATTTCTGGAGTAGGCTTGCCCATTTTGTGCATACCTGTTGGCATACCACGTCCAAAATCTCGAACACTTAAGCTTTGATCTTTGTGAATTGTGGCAATGATATGAGAACCAAAGCCAGCGAGTGCTTCATCCACCGCATTATCCACGATTTCATAAACAAGGTGATGAAGTCCTCGGCCGTCTGTAGAACCGATATACATGCCGGGTCGTTTTCGTACCGCTTCTAATCCTTCTAATACTTGAATGGCGTCATCATTATAGACGCTAGGTGACTGTTTATTCGCCAAAAAATTTCCCCTCCAAAAAACAAACGCATGTTCTGATTACGTTCTCTTCCTAATAATAATAGCATTTCTTGTCAATAGCTAGTAACAGGCACAAATAATTTTTTTATAATTTAGCCTCGCTTGGAAATTAAAGATAGACTTCTATTCTACCAAAGGAATGTGTGATTGACAAAATTGCCATTTTACCTATATTTTAAAATTGAGCAAAAGTTCATTTAAATAGATTGTGACAATATATCTTCCCTTATTGTACCTTAAGTGGGTAAGTTACTTATAAGTTCAGTGAAGAAATATTCCCCATTTGATATTGAATTCAAGGCAAGTGATGAAATCTCCTTCATGACATTGAAGAATAGTGAGAAAAAGTGTAAAATACTTATTACAAACTATTAGTACCAAGTAATGAATTTTGGATGAAAGGAGTCCACCTATGCTAAATGGACTTATTATTTTATGTGCTTATGTGATCGGCTCTATACCTTCTGGGTTGTGGGTAGGCAAAATTTTTTATAAAACAGATATCCGCGAGCATGGTAGCGGCAACTTAGGTGCTACCAATACATTCCGTATTTTAGGAAAAAAAGCTGGTTTAGTCGTAACGATCATGGATGTTTTAAAAGGTACAGCAGCGGTATTATTAGTGACTCTACCTGTGTTTGCTGAAGTGTCAATCCACTCATTAATTCTTGGGATTGTAGCAGTTATGGGGCATATGTTCCCTATCTTTGCAAGTTTCCGTGGAGGAAAAGCTGTTGCTACCTCTGCAGGCGTATTGCTCGGTTATTCTTGGCCACTATTTATCTTGCTATTTATTACATTCTTTATCACTTTAAAGCTAACGAAAATTGTCAGCTTAACATCGATGATAGCCGCTTTAGTAGCACTTATTTATTCAATCGTCTATTATATTGTTACAGGGGATTTTGCGTTAGGTATTTTAGTAGGGTTTTTATTTAGCTTTATTGTTTATCGCCACCGGACGAATATTTCTCGTATCAAAAACGGTACGGAACCAAAGGTGAAATGGCTTTAACAAGAAAGGGGTACATCATGAATATCACATTAACAGACAATGCGCTGCAATGGTTTAAACGCGAGATGGAAGTTGAAACCGGCGATACCATTCGATTTTACGCAAGGTATGGAGGCTCAAGTCCATTCCATGAAGGCTTTTCCCTTGGTATGACACGCGAGGAGCCAATTGAAGTTGGTGTGCAATCGGTAATAGAAGGCATTACCTACTACATCGATGAAAAAGATTTATGGTTCTTTAATGATCATAACTTACATGTAGATATTGACCCTACAATGGATGAATTAAAGTACGACTATACAAAATAATGCAGTGTTTCCTTTCAAATGTTGAAGGGAAACACTGTTTTTTTGTACAGCAAATAATTATTGTTTCATTTAATTTGCAAACTTGTTTATCTCTTCTTAAATTTGTATATCCTCTTATTAGTCATCATGCTTACATGGAGGAGGAATAAAAATGCCTAATACAGAGAATAACGACACCTCCCAACCAATTTCAACACAGAGCCCACTTTTTACTTCTCTTTTAGAAAATATTCAAGCCGTAAAAACAACACTGGGTAATAGTGACGACATTATTGTTCGTGAAATTACTATAGGCAAAAAGGTGAAACAGGTTATAGCGCTTATCTATATAGATGGATTATCCGATACAACGGCGATTACTGACTTCATCATGGAAACGCTGATGTTGGAATTAGAGGATATACCTGAAGTTCAATTAGGAACAGTGAACCAATATTTAAAGAAAAATTGTTTAACAATTTGTGATGTAAAAGATATTGAAAACTTTACTACATTGTACAGTTCCGTACTTAATGGTGAAACAGTCATATTATTTGATGGTTTAGCCACTGCTATCTCAGCAAGTACAAAAGGTGCAAAAGATCGAGCAATTGCCGAACCTTCTACCGAATCAGTTATCAGAGGTCCTCGAGAATCCTTTACAGAAACACTACGCACAAACACAGCTTTAATTCGTCGAAAGATTAAAAGTCCAAATCTGTGGATAAAAACAAAGATTATTGGAGAAGTAACGCAAACGGACGTTTCAATCATGTATATCCATGGCATTGCGAATGACGAAATTGTAGAAGAAGTTCTTTCTCGCTTAGATCGTATCGACATCGACGGGATCTTGGAGAGCGGGTATATTGAGGATTTTATTCAGGATTCTAAGTTTTCATTGTTCCCTACAATCTATAATTCCGAACGCCCTGATGTGATTGCTGGAGAATTATTAGAAGGAAAAGTTGCTATTTTAGTGGATGGTACACCTTTTGTGCTCATTGTGCCTGCTTTATTTACATCATTTCTACAATCAGCCGAAGATTACTATCATCATTGGATTATTAGTTCACTTATTCGTCTATTAAGGTTTTTCGGTATTAGCCTTGCTTTAGTAGCACCTTCGCTCTATGTGGCAATTACTACCTTTCATCAGGAAATGTTACCAACACCCATGTTGATTAGCATCGCTTCTCAGCGGGAAGGTGTGCCGTTTCCTGCGGTAGTTGAGGCACTCATCATGGAAATTGCCTTTGAAGTATTACGAGAAGCAGGTCTTCGCATGCCGCGAACCATTGGACCAGCAGTATCAATTGTAGGCACATTGGTTATTGGTCAGGCTGCTGTTGAAGCAGGTGTAGTATCAGCCGTAATGGTCATTATTGTCGCATTAACAGCTATTTGTAGTTTTTTGTTCCCGGCTTATGGCTTGTCTAACACCGTGCGTGTCTTACGTTTTCCACTCATGATTTTAGCAGCTATGTTTGGTTTATTCGGGGTAATGTTTGGCATTATAATAATTATCCTTCACCTATGTAGTTTACGATCATTTGGTGTTCCTTATATGAGTCCTTTTGGGCCGTTAATTGTTAATGACCAAAAAGATGCAATGGTATTGTTTCCACGCAGTTTTTTATTAACACGACCTCGGTTAGTAAGTAAAAACAATACTACCCGAGGCCATAAATTTATTGCTCAAAAAAAAAGAAATGATGATTAACCTGCAAATGAGGAAGTCAATATGACCAAAACAAAATCGTTATTTTTACTTTTCATTGTTACTTTATTATTAAGCGGCTGTTGGAGTAAACGTGAACTGAATGAATTAGCCATTGTCGTTGCATTAGGGGTCGATAAAGTAGACGATGAATATGAAATATCTGTACAGGTAGTGGACCCTAGTGAGATTTCAACAAAACAACCTTCTAGCGGTCGATCGCCTGTTGTTACCTACCACGCCAAGGGAGAAACTGCGTTTGAAGCGATTAGGAAGATGACAACCTTAACACCAAGGAAGGCCTATTTTTCTCATCTGCAAGTGGTGGTATTAGGTGAAGAATTAGCTGCAGATGGGATAAATGATACATTAGACTTTATCGCACGAGACCATGAATTCAGAAATGATTTTGATGTCATCGTATCGTCTAAGTCCACTGCCAAAGAAGTGTTAAATGTACTTACCCCCATAGAAAAAGTACCTGCAAATAAAATGCTAAATTCTATTAAAGTTTCACAAAAAGCTTGGGGTTCTACATTATCTGTTAGTATCGATGAATTAGTAAATACACTAAATAGTAATAAAAAAAGCGCAGTATTAACAGCCATCGAACTAGATGGGGATAAGAAATTAGGAATTGATCAAACGAATGTCGAACGCATTAAAACCCCCGTAGTCTTGAAGTTTGTAGGTTTAGCGGTATTTAAAGAAGATAAATTACAAGGGATTTTAACAGAAGAAGAAAGTAGAAGCTTTAATTTTTTAAATGGAAAAATTGAAAGTACTGTTGAAATTATTGCTTGCCCTGAGCAAGGACAATTAACAACTGAAATTACACAGTCAACAACCAAAGTGAAAGGACAATTTAAAAATGACACGCCACAAATGAATGTTCAAATCGATGTAGAGCAAAATGTGGGCGAAGTTGAATGTGATATTAATCTAACAGAAAACAAAACGATTGCTTACATTAATAAAAAAACAGCCGAGTTGATTGAGGAACGCATCAAACAAACACTGATGACGATTCAAAAAAATTACCAGTTAGACATTTTAGGATTTGGCGAAGTACTTTATCGAAAAGATGCTAAAAAATGGAAGGGAATTCAAGGCGAATGGTCAACCATATTTCCAGAATTAGCAGTAAATGTTGAAGTTCGTGTTACAACACAGGGGTTAGGGACGATGCAAAATTCTTTATTACACAGAGCAAAGGAGTAATAATCGATGTTTATGACGCTAGGTATATTAATTATTGCTGCCATTATTGCATATTTTGTCATCCCTCCTTTAAAGAAAAAACACGAGACTAAAACCATTGTAGTCTTTTCAATTTTTTTAGTACTCGGAACGGCTTTAAATATTGCCCTTAGTTTAAATGTATCAATACCGAGCCCAGCAGACTTGATTTCTTTTATTTTTAAACCAATCAGAGAGTTAATTATCACGCTGTTCCAATAATTATTTCACAATGAAAAGAAAGGGTGGTTGTTTATGGGCAAACAAATAATCAGTTCAAGACAGTTTACAATCATTACCCTTCTCTATTCAATTGGTACAGGTATATTAATTATTCCAGCAAGTATTACAAAAGATATTAAGCAAGATGCGTGGATTGTTGCCATAATAGGTGTCGTTTTAAGTCTTTTACTCGTAAAGCTATTCATTTCTTTAGCAGATAGGACCCCCACCTTAACTTTTGTGGAGGCCAATGAAAAAATATTAGGCAAATTCTTCGGTAAATTTACAGCCATTGGTTTTATCTCACTCACCTTTCTTTCGGCAGGTGAATTATTATATTTCATTGGCATTTTTATGAAAACGGAAGTTATGCCAGAGACACCTACCATGGCATTTGCACTTCTATTTAGTATAATTATTGTATTTGCCACGTACTTGGGGATTGAAGTTTTTGCACGTTCAGCCGAGATATTATTCCCTATGTTTATGTTTATTTTTATTATCTTTGTCGTTTGTATCTCTCCGGAAGTGGATATCAAAAATATTCAGCCGATCTTCGAAGCAAGTTCCAAATCAATGGCCTCTAGTATAGTTTTATTTATGAGTATTTTTTCATTTCCGTTGGTTGTGTTATTAATGATTTTCCCCTCTACTGTCAATGTGCATAAATCAGCTAAAAAAGGTTATTACATTGGCACAATTATTGGCGGTATGGTGCTTATTATTATTATTGCTTTATCGATTCTTGTCCTTGGGTCAACAAATACAGCCCAACGTGCATTTCCAAGTTATGCACTAGCACAAAGGATATCGATAGGGAACTTTTTACAACGAATTGAGATTGTCATGGCTTTTATGTGGCTGTGCTCCATATATATACGAACTTTTATGTAATTTTATGCGTCTGTCATTGGCATAGCACAAATCCTAAAAATAAAGGATCATCGCCCCCTCATATTACCACTTGGTATGATTGCCATGGTCATTTCTCAAATTGTGCATCCTGATATCGTTCACTCTAATAATTACAATAAGGAAACCTGGCCTCTTTTTTCATCCGTGTTCGCAATTTTCTTGCCACTACTGTTACTTTTGGTCGCTAAAATACGAAAAATTAAGGGTTGAAGGTGCCTGGCACGCAAACAATTTACAAACAATTCTCCAGTGACAGAAAAAGGAATTATCATGAGCATGTCTCGTATAGACTTGCCCGCTGATAATTCCGCAATAGAAACGTTTCAGTTGTGATAACTCACATCAAATATGAAATTCTATATGATCTTCGGCAAAATCCCATTCATATGGTGTTTCTTGGTAGACATAGTAATTTAGCCAGTTTGAGAATAATAAATGCGTATGTGCTCGCCATGTATTCATCGGTTCATTTGATGGGTTATCATTTGGGAAGTAATTAACCGGTACCGTAATATCTAATCCTTTAGCAACGTCACGACTATATTCGTCTGCTAGTGTTGTCGCATCATATTCAAGATGTCCCGTGATCATAATATTTTTATTGTCTTTGGATTGGACAATAAAAACGCCCGCTTCTTCAGAATAGGATAGTAAGTGTAAATCAGGATGGTTACGCACTTCATCAATCGATACGGAAGTATAACGTGAATGTGGCGCTGTAAATAAATCGCTAAATCCACGTACTAAATCCACGGTTAAATCCGTAATCACATGCGAATATACACCCGAGCATTTTTCTGGTAATTCGAATTTACCAATTCCGTAATGGTGATAAAGTGCAGCCTGAGCACCCCAACAGATGTGCATTACAGAAGTTACGTTTTTCTTTGACCAATCCATTATTTCTGAGATTTCTTCCCAATAATTCACCTCTTCATATGCCATTTTTTCAACAGGTGCACCTGTAATAATCATGCCATCAAAACGACGATGACGAACTTCTTTAAACGTTGAGTAGAATAACTGTAAATGTGATTTACTGACATTCTTCGATTCATGGGTGGCCGTATTTAAAAACGTAATATTTACTTGCAAAGGAGTATTACCTAGTAGACGCAGTAATTGGAGCTCCGTTTTTTCTTTTTCTGGCATCAGATTAAAAATTAAAATATTTAACGGACGAATTTGTTGTGTTTTTGCTCGGTCTTCTTCCATCACGAAGATTTTTTCCTCACGTAAATGTTCGCCAGCTGGCAAGTTTTTCGGAATATTAATTGGCATGTTGCATTCCCCATTTCATTTCATTTTATTTTTTTCTCTGTATATAAAAATCAAAAAATCCCCCTCATTCCATACGAGCAAGAATGAGAAGGATTTATCATCACGTTCACTCTTATCTCTCAAAGGAAGAATCCTTTGCTGGAAGTAGCACCTTTCTAACGAAGTTAGAGGTTGCTGAAGCGTCATAGGGCCAAATCCCTCAGCTTCTCTTGATAAGATTATTTAATTAATGAGAATTGTATCATGAACAATTAAGAATTTCAATAATACATAGAATATTTCGTTTATATGTTTTCTATGTCGTTAAAATTTTTAAATTTACATTATCCATATAATAGTACACTCGGTTGGGTGTTTTATATCATTTTCGATGCTCTTTTTTCGCATCGATGACGATTATTTGCACAATATATGCTCAAGATGCTGCCTCTATGTATCATAAACTGAATCATTCCACAGTCGCGAGTAGGATTCGTCTGCGTATGCTTGTCATTTGCTTTGTAGCACGGGCTACCAAATATTTTCATGCTTACGTTTAAATTTTTTGCCATTGTGCTCATACTAGCTTTACTCTATTGGACAACACTCGTTTTCGCATTTTGTCATAAGAGAAATTGATAATAGCTACCACGTATGAATTATGTTAAGATATACCTTATGTAACAGAGAGGAACGTGAATATTTTGATTAAAATTGAACTACCAAAACCAGATTTAGTAATTCGTCAGCGCGAACAAGTGTTAAAACCAGGTGATGTGCCTATCACGCCTTACCATGGATTTATCGACTTCCACAAGATCACACGCGAAAATGGCGGCATTTTCTTTTTCTACAATGAGAAAAACGAACTTTTATATGTAGGGAAAGCACGTAAAATTCGTCAACGTATAAAAAAACACTTTGAAGACAATGTATCTCCTATGAAAAAATACCGCGATGAAATTTTCAAAATTGAAGTGTACGAAATTGAAGATCCAATGGAACGTGAAATTTACGAAACATACGCTATCAACACTTTCCGTGCAAAATACAATCTTGATAAAGTATTTTTTGAATAAAAAAATTAGGGACTTACTCAATTATTTGAGTAAGTCCTTTTTCTATTACTACTGTAGGTTCTTGATAAAATTCATTCTAAAAAAACACGCCGTAGATAGTACATTTACGGCGTTGCTTTCTAAATAAATAGTTTTTCATTTTTAAATTTATGCGCTGTACAGAGACTAACGATAACAAAAACAATGAATGAGGCGATAATTGGAATGGTTACGGTATGCATGCCAAACACAGAAGGATAAAAACGGTCAATGACAATATACAACGTCATGCCGGTAATCATTGATGCAATCGCTCCATATTTGTTTGCCTTTTTCCAATAAAGCCCTAGTACTACTGACCATATAAAGACTGCTTCCAATCCCCCGAAGGCAAATAAATTTAACCATACGAGTAAATCTGGAGGATTTAAGGCAAATACAACGACAGCTAAGCCAATTACCGTTGTGACGATAAAGCTAGCCCGTTTAATTTCTGCATCATTTGCAGTTGGCTTCACATAGTTTAAATAAATATCCTTTACAACCGTTGAGCTGACTAGCATTAACAAAGCATTGACCGTAGACATCGTTGCCGCCATTGGAGCAGCTAACACAATACCCGCTAAAAACGGTGGTAATACTTTTAACGTGAGCATTGGCATTACCTTATCGCCAATGTCGATACCCGGCATTACTGGTCGTGCTAAGACACCAATTAAATGCATACCAAACATTATCGTCCCTATCGCAATAGTGCCAATAATAATTGCTAAATGCATGCTTTTTGAATCTTTATAGCTCATGGCACGTACAGCAATTTGTGGGAGCCCTACTACCCCTACACCAATTAAAATCCAAAATGTTGACACGTATAATGGCGTTAAGTCCCCATCTGCTCCGAATGGTGACACAAGATTAGGGTTTTCAGCGACTAGTGATGCCATAATATTATCAATTCCACCACCCGCAATGATTGTCCCAATTAGTAAAATGACAGTTCCTATGACCATAATTGAACCTTGTACAGTGTCTGTTAACGCCACCGCACGGAAACCACCAATAATCACATAAATTAATACAGAAACCGCAAAAATAAAGAGTGCAGCTGTATAGTTTAGTCCAGTTAACGATTCGATTAGACGCGCACCACCAACCCACTGTGCCATCATCGCAGAAAATAAAAAGACGATAATACTAATAGCAGATAAAATAACGATGACATGGCTTTTATAGCGTTCGCGTAAAAAATCAATTAACGTAATAGCTTGATAACGCCTTGCGATAATGGCAAATTTCTTGCCTAATATCATAAGCACAAAATACCCAGCTGGTAATTGCGCCATCGCCAGCAGTACCCAGCCAAGTCCTTTATTGTATGACACACCGGGTCCTCCAATGAAGCTACTTGCACTACCGTATGTGGCAATCATGGTCATCGCGAGGATGAAGCCACCCATTTCACGACCACCTAGGAAATACTCCTGCAAAAATGAATTAGATGTGCGTACATGCTTATTCGACCATATCCCTATACCAAAAATGATTACTAAAAATAGGAAAAGTGGTAAAATGACCTGCCAATGCATTACTCATCCACCTCCTCATCAAATGGCACCTCTTTGAAAAAGAGTTTCATGACGAGCCAGATAAGCACAATCATAAAGACGGTCCCCGCCATACAGCTGTAGAAAAACCAAGACGGGAAGCCCAAAACATACGTATAATTAACTGGATCACCAGCACCAAGCCCATACGCAAAGCCGTACCAAATAGCAAAATTGACAATGACAAGTGCAATGCCAATGAGCGCCTCCCGATGCGCAATTTTAAATCGGTAATCTTTCAAAGTTGTATCCCCCTAACCTACTCTATTTTACTGATATGGACGTATTATGGGAAGCTTTGTGTAGAAATAGGTGGAAATAAATAGTCAGAAACCGTTATTTCCGTTCCAGGCGCTCCCTTTCTACAGGCACGGCGCCAACTAATTTTTGCGTCGGGTCGCCGCAAAAGTGGATTTTCCGCACGTGCTGTTCCTGCAGAAGTGTCGCGCCTTCCTCTCCAATCAACTTGTATCGCTTACTGATAGCCTATTCTACTCCTAACCTGCTAAAAATACTTTAGGGGATGAAAATTCGACGCGCCCAACAATAAAAAAGATCGAAACGAATAGGGCATATCGTTGGTTTAGGATTTTGTTTTCATACATAAAATTCAGGGGGAATTTGAATTCAACTACCTTCAAAAACGACAAAATACCCTGAGAGGTGAAACTCTCGGGGTATTTTGTAGACAGTCTGACATTTGCACAAATCTTACTGTGCTTTAGCAATATAGGCATAATTATAATTTCATAACTTCACAAACTTATGCAACTTCAGCTAACTTGTCGCGCCTACAAGTAATTTTATTTCTTTTATTTGCTCTATGTGCCGCTGTTCATGCAAATAAATCTGTTCAACCCATTGATCGAGATGCAGATCACCTAAAGCAGGATGCTTCACTGATTTTTTCGCTAATAAGGATGAATCTGCAATAGTGCTCAGAAAAGTCACCAATTTATTTCTCGAATCGTTTAACAAATCGACTATTTGTTGTACTTCAAACGGTTCTACATTTGGTTCTACAATCTTTGGTGCATTAATCTTTTTCGTTCTATCCAATATTAGTAGATGTACTTTTTTACGTTCCTGTAGCGTACTATCACTCTCTTGTAATCCCCATGCAATCGCCTTTAGAGTTGCTTGTTCAACTAGTACTAAGTGATGGCAAACCTGTGCGACACTCCACGTATTCGTATCAGGCTTATAATTAAATTGAGCCTCACCTAATAAAGTAATCTCCGTTACTAGGTTATTTCTCGTTTCTGCTAGATTGTCATGTACTAATTTATTCATTAAAATACCCCCTTCATCCTAAAGTGCGTTGCTAGATGCGTCTTCTATCTATATTCTTGATGATGAAGACATTTTCCTTTTTACCCCTCAACATATAAATTTTACTGAGCGATTAAAAGTTCGTATGGTGCTCGACTTAAGAAATTGTAAGGTATAATTGCAATGCTTTTTTATCAATTTTGCCAACAATCGTTTTTGGTAGCTCCTCTATGAAAATAATTTTTTTAGGCATTTTATAGCGCCCTAAAGATTCCTTACAAAGTGCTGTTATTTCTTGTGAAATAACAGCTGTTTTATGGCTACACACTATAAATGCCGTGACGATTTCTCCCCAATAATCGTCTGGTGCCCCAATAACTGCAACTTCTTTGACTAACTGGTGCCGTAAAATACATTGCTCTACTTCTTGTGGGTAGACATTTTCACCACCACTAATAATCATTTCTTTAAGCCTACCAACAATATAGAAATCCCCATCCTCATCCATCTTTGCTAAATCGCCAGTCTTTAACCAGCCATTGTCAATGGTTTTCTCCGTTTCAAGTGGATTATTCCAATAAAACTCAAACATATGCTTCCCTCTGATGAACAACTCTCCTACTTCATTTGGTACACAGCTTTTTCCCGTTGTATTGACAATTTTAGTGTCATTGAACTGCATGCTTTTACCAACTGCCCCCTTTTTTCGATAGGCATCTTCGCGTGAAATATAAAAATTATTCGGCCCTGCTTCCGTTAATCCGTATCCTTCTTTGAAGAATAATCCCTTCTTAAAGAAAGCATCGTATATGGGATGTGGACATGGGGCCCCTCCCGATAAAAACACATTGACAGTTGGAAAATGAGTTTCTTGAAAATACGTAGTCGTAATCATTGCCTGATACATTGTTGGGACAAAAAGAGAAATGGTCGTTTTATATTGATTGATAGCAATCAGCGCGTTTTCTGCTTCAAATTTATCACCTATAACCACTGTACCACCCGCCATGAGTAAAGGGATACATAAGGCATTTATGCCACCAGTATGAAACATCGGCATATAATTCAAAGTACAATCATCTTCACGCAGTCCCCAGCTAATAATCGTATTAATAGCATTCCAATTAACTGAATTGAATGAAAGGACGACCCCTTTCGCTTTTCCCGTTGTACCACCTGTGTAGATCATGAGCCACGGAGCATTCATATCCATTTGCGTAACACTAGGAGAAGCGGCCGGTTCAATCCTTTGTTGGATGGACTGTCTATTTTCACATGTCAGCGGACAGGAAATACCCTCATCGTAAAGAAGTAAGGAAGGCGTGGCATCAGCCATAATTTGATTTAATTCTTCCAGGCTCAAACGCCAATTTAACGGTACATAAATCAGTCCCCTTAACCCACAGGCAAATAATATGGCAAAGAGGACAATGTTATTGCGCGCAAAAATAGCTACTCGACTTCCTTGTTGCAAATTTTGACGTTCAAAGAAATGACTCCATTTTGCAATTTCAGTTGTTAACTGTTGATAGGTCCATTGTTCGTTCGTTTCTAAGTTGATCAATGCTAATCGAGTAGGAGTTAAGGAAGCGCGTTTTACTATCCAAGCTTGCTCCATAAACATGTTGAACGCCCTCCTTTATCACATCATAATGGCGCCATCCACATGAAGCGTGTGGCCATGTACATAGGATGCCTCATCAGATGCTAAAAATAGATAGGCATTGGCAATATCTCGTGGGGTACCTAATCGTTGTAACGGCACGATAGAGCGCATTTGTTCAAGAATTTTTTCTGGCATTTTCTTTACCATTTCAGTTTCTGTAAAGCCAGGTGCAACTGCGTTGACATTGATGCCTTTTCGCCCTAGCTCCTTGGCCCAAGTTTTGGTCATACCGATAATAGCTGCCTTCGTTGCGGCATAGTTTGTTTGACCAATATTGCCGTATATCCCACTAACAGAAGACGTATTGATAATTTTGCCATGACCGGCTGCAATCATATGCGGGATGACTTCTTGTGTACAATGAAAAACTCCTGACAAGTTGACATCAAGCACCTGTTGAAACTGATCTTCCGTCATTTTAATGAGCATAGCATCGCGTGTTATTCCTGCATTATTGACTAAAATATCAATTCGACCAGCTTGCTCTATCACAGCTGCGACTAATCTTTTAACACTTTCCTTATCAGCGACATTTGTTTGCACAAAGGTTGCTTGATTACCAAGTTTATCTGCTGCTAGAGCACCCGTTTTTTTATCAAAATCAGCTATAAAAACGCTCGCCCCCTCTTCTATAAAACGTTCTGCAGCAGCATAACCTATCCCATTGGCCGCACCCGTAATAATGGCCACTTTATTGTTTAAGCGCATAATTCTTTCCTCCAATTTCTAAAAAGGTTTCTATTTTCGATATAAGCTGGGGCAAATCATCAATTAATGGCGAATGCCCGCAATTTTCTAAACATATAAATTCCGCACATTGGCCTAAATCTTGCATGATTTCATCATTCATTTGCTCTGTTATCACGTAATCACGATCTCCCCTTAACACGAGCGTCGGAATATCAATTTGCTGGGCTTCATGCGTCCCTTTTGCCACCTCATGATCAAAGGCACTTATATTGAACATGTTCAATGCATGGTACACTTCCGCAAGGTTTCGTTGACTAAGCATATCCTCTACATATGCCTCATACTGTGCTGTGTCAGGCTGTAGATGTGTGTAAATCAAAGCGTTCCAAATCGACTGTAAGCCTTCCACATTATTCGTATCATAGAGACCTTGTACTAATTTCGTTTTAGACGAATCGACGAGTACCTCCTGGTAAGTGGATGCTCTTTTTAAGGATGCTTGATTGCCTGTACCTAAATCACTATAAAATGGATACCCTCTCGTGGAAGCTGAGGCCAGTAAAATGAGTCGCTGGCAATAGCCAGGATAATTTGCAACAAATTGCATACTTACAGCCCCACCTGTGGACCAGCCAATCATGTCAAACTGTGACAATTGGATTGCCTCAACAAAAAGCCTCACATCTTCGCTAAAATCTTTGATAGAAGTGATTGCTTGACGATAAGACGAACCACCAAATCCCCGTAAATCTATTGCATAAATGGTGTATTTAGTATCTAAAGACGCGATTAGTACATCCCAATGCTTAGAAGAGGTCATATTGCCATGAATCAGCAATAAAACATGTGATCCACCAGCACGTTTTCGATATGAAATGGATTCCCCATTCGATAGTTGAACTGTTTGTAGCATTGCTCTTCCTCCCTATCCCCAACGAATTGTAATTGCTCCCCATACATAGCCAATGCCTGCACTGACTAATGTTACAGTGTCCCCGTCCTGAATACGCCCTTGCTCTAATGCAAGCTGTAGCGATAAGATTTGATCGATTTGCCCGATATGTCCATAATCTTGTAAATAGATTGATTGGTCTTCCTGTAATCCGAGCGCTGAAAGGATGTAATCATGGGCAGATTTCTTCATATGAAGCATTGCTAAATAGTTAATATCTTCTTCGCTACGTTCGCTTTTCGCTAAAGACGACCGAATTACCTTTAAAAAATTACTTAATGATTTTTGCTCAAGACGTTCCTTCAAGCCGACTGGATCTAAAACGTCTAATTGATAGTGATTATTTTTTAAATCTTCTGGTGTCAGTGGCTTCTTAGTGCCACCGACTGGCACAACCACATCCTCTGAAAAAGAACCATCTGTCATAATATCCGCCTCTAATAAATGATTCTTTTCATAGTTTTTTTGCAAAACAATTGCCCCGCCGCCAGCTGCTAAATTATACATAAAGCGTGTTCTCGGATTTGTATAATCTATAAAGTCAACATTGCGGTAGCCACCTGCAAGCAGAACCGTGTGTATGGAGTCATCCGATTCCATTAAGCTCTTTGCTAGTTTAAGTGCCATAATGGTCGTGCCACATCTTAGCTGAACATCGAATGCCCAAGCATTTACTGCACAAAGTTCCTCTTGCATTTTTATGGAAGCCGTCCACAGAGGATATTCCTTATGCTCTTCCCCCATATACATCACTACATCAATGGATTTTGGTTCAATATTGGCCTTTTGTAATGCCTGTTGTGCAGCCCATATGCCCATTTGTACGGTATGATCGTGTTTCCCAGGAATCGGCTTTTCGTGAATGCCCATTTTCTGCCGAATAATTTCTTCCGGAATACTAGAAAGTACCGCAATTTCTGATGATGTCATTTTCGTTTGAGGAATATAGATTCCTGTGCTAACAATACCTACAGTCATTCAAATCGCTCCTTTTTATGTGGAAGGGCAGCTGGTGGCTTTCTTCTTTCTTTTTGTCTCGAACGCCATTTCCAAAACATGATACGTATAGAGCCAATGATACCTTTCGGGAAAAAGAGTACTGCTAAAATATACAGTATCCCAAAGAAAATAATCCAACGTTCAAATATTGGATAGTCACGTGCCAACCCTGATAACGCATGCTGTGCATACTCAATAACTGCCGCTCCGAGTAATGGTCCTACTAATGTGCCCACGCCTCCGATAATTGTCATTAATAATGCATCCAGTGTAATATCCATCGTCATTACACTTGTATTAACAAAGCGCAGTGATAGTGAATATAATGATCCAGCTAAGCTTGCCACGATACCTGCAACTACAGAGGCAATCACCTTATAGTGTAAGGTGTTGAAGCCTAAAGATTTTGTTCGTTGTTCGTTCTCACGAACAGCAATTAAAATCCGTCCTGTTGGCGAATTTACAAAGCGATACAGTGCTATAAAAATTACCACTAAACACGCTAAAACAAAGAAATAAAACGCGATGCGATCTTTAAAAATGTCAGGAGCTCTAAAAGTAAAGCCATCATTGCCATACGTAACTGAACGCCATTTTTCTGCAACAACTAAAAATAAGCCAGAAAAAGCTAATGTGAGCATGGCAAAAAAGTGACTTTTTAAACGTAGCGTCAGTAATCCGACGAGGAAGCTGATGATGCCCGCAAAAAACATCCCAGCCACAATGGACAAAAAGAACATTGCCAGCGTTGCATCTAGTTGTTTCAGCATGACAGCCGTTGTATATGCGCCTATTCCAAAAAACATTGCATGACCAAAGGACACGATGCCTGTATAGCCTAGTAAAATATCGTAGCTCATTGCTAAAATACCAAAGATAAAGATTTGCGTTAATAAAATAATGAGTGTCCGTGAATCATTGACGAAAGGGAGAATGACGAGGCTAGCTAGAATCAGTAAAAAACTTACATGTTTCAAAGGTATTTTCATGTCGATCTCTCCTTTCTCATCGTAAATAAACCTTGTGGACGGAATATTAACACAATGGCCATTAATATCATGTTGACCGCAAGCGATAAAACAGGCACATAATACGCCATAAAGCTACCAGCTAGACCAACTAAAATGGCTGCAAGTAGAGAACCAGAGAAACTCCCCATTCCCCCAATCACTACAACAATAAAGCCTAATATGGCATATTCCATGCCCATCTCTGCATAAATTACCCCTGAATAGGGTGCCATTAACATGCCGCTCAGTGCTGCAAGTGCCGCTCCAACCATGAAGACATATAAAAATACTTGCTTTATATGAATACCAAGTGCCTGTGCCATTTCCTTATCTTGTACACCTGCGCGAACAATCAGCCCAATCTTAGTACGTTTCAGCATATACTGGAAAATGCCGAAGATCACAAATCCTACTACAATGATAAATAATCGATATTTAATAATAATGACGTCGCCAATTTCCCAACTGCCCGCTAAAAAGCTTGGTGTCTTCACTGGCACACCATTTGGTCCGAAAACAACCTTTATCATTTCTTGTAGAACAAGCATTAACCCTAATGTAATTAAAATTTGCTGAATATGATTGCCATAGACTGGTGTAATGATTAACTTCTCTGTTACAAGACCTAAAAGAGCACCTGTACCAATGGCCCCTAAAATGCCAATTAAAAAACTTTCCGTGTGCATATACATAAATATCCCTGCATAGGCACCCCACACAAATAACCCACCATGTGCAAAGTTCAATACGTCCATTAAGCCAAAAATTAACGTAAGTCCAGCCGCAAGTAAAAAGATTAACATGCCTGTCGCCAAGCCGTTAATAATCAAATTCACCATTACTTCCAATGAAAACACCTCCTTTATCCAATTCCTAAATATTTACGTTTCAGTTCTTCGTTATGGACAAGATCTTCCATTTTGCCCGCATGCACAGTCCTGCCATCGTCAATCAATGTATACGTATCGCCTATACGGCTAGCCATGATGAAGTTTTGCTCTACAAGAACAATGGATGTTTGCTTCTTCATTTCAACGATGGCCTCCATTACTTTCTCTACAACAATCGGAGCTAATCCCTTTGATGGCTCATCAATCAAAATCAATTTACTATCATTTATAAAGGCCCTTGCCATTGACAGCATTTGCTTCTGACCACCAGAAAGATGACCGCCAGCCTTTTTCCAAAATTTTTTTAAATCCGGAAACAGTTCAAGCACATAATTTTGTCGTTCTAGGGCTGCTGTATCCTCTTTACGCATGGCCACCTTCATATTTTCTTCAACAGTTAAATCCGCAAAAATCCCTTGATTTTCTGGTACATAGCCAATGCCCAGTTTGGCAACTTTGGAAGTAGGGTTCTTCCTTATAGATTGCGCTCGAAATTCCACCTCTCCTTTAGAGGCCGGCGTTAAGCCCATAATGGTTTTTAGGGTAGTCGTTTTTCCAGCGCCATTACGACCGAGAAGTACACTAACCTGCCCCTCTATTGCTTCAAAATTGATACCCTGTAAAATATGGTACTGACCGATGTGCGTATGGACGTCATTTAACTTCAGTAAGGTGTTCATCGTACAGCCCTCCTAAATAAGCATTTTGTACGGTTTCGTTTTGCATGATTTCATCGGGTGTACCATCTGCAAGGAGCTGGCCATTAAATAACACCATAATGGAATCTGACAAATCTAATATCATATCCATCTTGTGTTCGATGAGCAGAATGGTTTTATCACCCTTATTTTTTATCGTACGAATAACCTCTAAAATGGCAGGGACTTCTTCTAAAGACATGCCTGCTGTAGGTTCATCAAGTAGTAGAATTTCAGTATCCAATGCGAGCAACATGGCGATTTCAAGCTTTCTTTTTTCACCGTGCGACAACATTGTTGTGAGCGCCTCTCTTTTGTTATCGAGTAAAACAAGCGTTAAAAGTTCTTCTGCTTTTT
Source organism: Lysinibacillus sphaericus OT4b.31 (assembly GCF_000392615.1). Classification (GTDB taxonomy): domain Bacteria; phylum Bacillota; class Bacilli; order Bacillales_A; family Planococcaceae; genus Lysinibacillus; species Lysinibacillus sphaericus_B. The sequence continues at coordinate 2,598,612 of NZ_KB933398.1, forward strand.
CTGTAATAGCTTGATAACTTTTATAATGACGAAACAATTGATAGCGTATTTTTTCTTTTGATTGCACAGCTAATCGGACATTTTCTAATACCGTCAAATTTGGAAAAACGTTAGTAATTTGAAACGACCGCCCCAGTCCCATGCGTGTTCTGGCAATGGATGATTTTTGAGAAAGTGATTGTCCTTTAAAAAACACATCTCCTACAGTCGGCTTCAACTCCCCGCTGATTAAGTTAAAAAAGGTTGTTTTACCCGCACCATTTGGACCAATTATCGATTTCAAATGTTTTTCTGGCATATTAAAATTCACATGATCAACGGCAGTATGCCCGCCGAAACGTATCGTTAAGTTTTCTGTTCTTAAAATAGGTTCCATCGTAAATCTCCTTTCAGGTACTTCTATCTCTCTTCAACCACTCTTGCATGAAAATAGCTGAAGAGAGACAGAATCGGTTGGTCATTCTGTCTCAAATTGAACTAATTTAATACGGGTGGAGCTGTTTCTTCAGGGCTAAGCTCACGAATCAGCACGGGCACTGGATAATCTACACCATCTTGTTTTTCTAAACGAATGGAATACATGGATTGCAGGGCTTGATGATCTTCTTCTCGGAATGTCATTGTGCCTTTTGGTGTTTCAAATGACATGCCTTCCATAATCGTAATCAGTTTTTTAGCATCAGCATCACCTTCTGATTTTTTTAAGGCTTCTACGATAGAAATCGCAGCTGACATGCCACCTGGGGTAAATAAATCAGGCACTTCATTAAAGCGATTTTGATGTTCCTCTACTAGCCATTTATTCACATCATTTTGCGGTAATGTATGATAATAAACAGAGAATCCTTCCATGCCAATTAACGGATTCATAAATTGCAGTGCAATAATATCGGGGGCACCAGTAGAAATTTTAATGCCCTTATCTTGAATCTTTAAATCGGCAATTTGATTCCACGGAGAGTTTGCCCCCGCCCAGACAACAAATAAATAATCGGGCTTTGCATCAATTACTTTTTGTAGATTCGATGTAAAATCTGTGGCTGCTGGATCTGCATATTCCTCTAAGACAATTTCTGCACCTAGAGCTTCTGCAGCTGTTTTAAATGCCGTTACTCCGTCCCACCCAAACGAATAATCAGGCGCAAACGTTGCGATTTTAACGTCTTTACCAGCAATTGCTGCCGCTGCTGCATAGGCATCCTGAGAGGAGTTTCGTCCTGTGCGGAAAATATACTCATTAAATTCTGAACCTGTAATACTATCAGCAACTGCAGGCTCAACAACCATAATTTTTTCGTATTCCTCCGCAAGTGGCAGTACCGCTAACGTATCACCAGAGCTTGAAGAACCTACTAAGAAATCTACTTTGTCATCTTCTAAAAGTTTGGTAGCCTTCTGTACAGCGACCTCAGGTTTTGTTTCGGTATCCTCATAAACGATTTCGATTTTCTTACCATTTACCTCCATAGTGCCATCCGTAGCGTATTCTATGCCCAAGTCAAAGCCACGCTGTGTTTGCTTCCCATACGATTCAAGTGCACCTGTTAACGAGGCAAGTACACCGATTTTAATCGTGCCACCTTCGCCTGACGCATTCGTTTCTTGTCCTTCATCAGGAGACGCACTGTCTGAGCCATTATCCTTCGTATCTTCCCCCCCACATGCCACGATCATCATTGTCAAAACGAGTAAGAACAACGTAAGCCAATACTTTTTCACAATCAAACCCCCTTTTCATAAAAATTTAACGAAAGCGCTTTCGTAGCTATGCCCTAACTATACAAAAGTCCAGTTACAAATTAGTTACAAAAAATGAGTTGCCCCAGATTTGGGCAACTCATTTTTCTGCGCGAAGTGCAGCGTAGCGTAACGGCAGCGACCAAATAGATTTTCTGCGTGAAAGTACAGCAACTGTGTAACGTAAGCGACCAAATTTTCTGTAGCGAAAACGAAATAGCAGCCACAAAATAGCAGTCTTAAAGGAACATCATTACAATAAAAAGAAAAACTTTCCTTTTTTGCGCGAGTGTTCCAATAAAAATTCGTTATAGTATGTATAACAGTCAAAGGAAGTGACAAAATGAAAGACTTTATCGAGCGCCTACAACGGCAAGATGAAAGTGCACTTCGATATGTGGTAGAGCACTATCTAGGTTATGTGAAAGCAATTACATTAAAAATTTTGGAAAAGCCCTCCGATTACATGTTGGTCGAAGAATGTGTGAATGATGTATTTCTATTAGTTTGGCAAAAAAGTAACTATTTTATAGGAGAAGATGCGGATTTTAAGAGATGGATTGGGATGATAGCTAAATACAAAGCGATTGATATTTATCGTAAAATGCAAAAATCACATGCTACACTACCTATGGAAAATGTACCGCCCCTAATAGCTACAAATAATATCGAAAAACAACTAGAAAAATCCTATGAAAAAGAACTACTTCTTCTTGAAATCATGCAACTTACACAATCAGATAGAGAATTATTCTTAATGAAATATTATTTAGATTACACAAATGGTGAAATAGCAGAAATGTTACATATTTCAAAATCTGCAGTAGAGAATCGTTTGTATAGAGGAAAGAAAAAGCTTGCTAAAAATCTAAAATTAAGGGAGTGTTTGACTTGAAAAATGAAAAAGATTTCTTGCAAATTGACATAGAAGAAATTACGTCTATTGAGGTTGCCAAGGAAGAAAAACAAGCTGTGATTAGGCATATTTTACAAAAGCCAGTAAAGGTATTTAGGCTACCTAAATGGGTTGTAGCTGCACTGATTGCAATTGGCATTAGCTCAGTCGGAATTATGAGTATATCGACAGTAGCATCAAAATTACCAATTGTTGAACAGTTCCTTTCTTACTTTTCAAAAGACGAACAACTCTCACGTTTTGCTGACAACTCGAGTATTGTTGCAACAACATCAGTGAGTAATGGGATAACTATGAAAGTAGAAGATGCCCTCTATGATGGGAATTTGGTTTCTCTCAGTTTTTCGTTAGAATCGGAGCAACCATTGGATAATCTACTTTTCATGGAGAATCTTCCTAAATTAGCAGGACATGAAGATGGAAGTGATGGTGGATTCAAATTTAAAAAAATAAATGAGGATACTTATATTGGTTTTTTAACAATAACGTTGAATAACACTACACCATCTCCTTCTTCTATTGAATTAACTTGGGAGCCTGGCAGTTTCTTAGATATTAATCGAAATACGCTTGCTTCTGGAGATTGGAATTTCTCTATTGAACTAAATAAAATTCAAGGAAATGAATTAACTGTAAATCAAACAATATCGTTAAACCCGCATGAATTAGTCATTGATTACCTTTCCTTTACAAAATATGCAACCGTGATTTACTTTAGCGGTGACCTTGATTTTGCCACTGAAATCGTAACCTTAGACATTACAGACAACCTCGGAAACCACTATGAGGAAGCTCCAACTACAACAATGAAAGTAACAGATAAATATTCTACAGGAACTGTGGTAATAAACGATTTCAATTCTAGTGCCACGTCAATATTTATTACACCAACTATTCATACAACGGGCGTAAAGTGGGAGAAGATCGAAAAAAAACAACTAGAAACAGTCGAAATTCACTTAAATGAATATAATTCCCAGAAGTGAAAACAACACCTCAAGCGCTATGGCGCTCGGGGTGTTGTACCTTACTAATTGTAGGCTAACCCATGATTAAATCATAAACGGCCATTGTCGATTCCATTGGTGTTGCGTTCAGCTCTTTTTGAAGTTGCTGTACACATTTTTCATACCATTTTAACGCGAGGGAGCGGTTTTGCAATTGGTAGTGACTATACATCAAAAGTCGATAGCCTTCTTCCCACAGTGCATCCTCACGAATCATTTTTTCTGCATAGTAAACCGCTTGCTTAAAGTTTTGTTGTCTTGTGGCATTTTGCGCTAATCTTTCGAGTACTTCAATGTATAAAGTCTGCAACTTCTCTCGATCTTGCGTCAGCCAATCTACTTGTTTTTTTTCCACATAAAGCGTATCTGTATAACTCGACTCCGCAAGTTGCAACCATTCATTCGAATATTGTGGATCAAATTCTTCCATTCCTAACGCAAAATAAAAAAGAAAACGTTCCACATCGATTTGCAAAAAACGAATATGCTGCAATTGATACATATTATTTTTTCGATGAATAAAAAAACTTTCCTGGCGTGCATTTCTATTTGGTTCAAGAACCTTTAATAGTGTATTTAAGACAACTTTAAAATCACGATCAAGTGTATCGACTAATCGTTCTGGCCACAACGTTTGGGCAATCTCTTCCTTGGGAATATACCGATGACGATGACAATATAAATAGACGAAAAGCTCCTTGGCTTTTTCCCGTTGCCATTCTTTGTCCTCAAGTTGCCGATGATTGCGGATTAAATTTAAATTTCCAAAAAGATTTACTTGGATTTCATGTGCTGGATAAGCCATTGTGACCTCCACTTGGAAATAGTTGCACATCGTTTGAATCGCTATGTTTTCACTTGCACAGGTATAGCTATATTGTAAAAGCTCATAAAAAATGATGGCATTCGACGGTCCTAAAATGGTTCTACGTTGAAAAAAGTATTCATAGCCATTGTCGATACATTGGCTGGCAAATTGATTAAAATAAGCGATAAAGAGTTGTGCATTATTCTCTTTGAAAGCAATAACCGATTGGTAGAATAAAACATGCATGTCCCCGTTTTGATCGCCACAGACCTGAAATAACCGCTGTGCCTTCAATAATAGTTGCTTTGCCTTATCAAATTCATTTTGCGAAAGAATTATTTTCACTTCAGCAAGTAAAATAAGGGCAGTCATCCAAGCATCATGTACTTGCTCCGTTTCCTGCAAGCCTAATGCCAAATATTTTTTGGCGGATACAATATCCCCTTGTGCATGTTTGACAATGGCAAGCCCCATATACGGTTCAGCCTTAACACGAGAAATATTCATCCTATTCATTAGCGAAATAGCTTTGTCATAAGCGTGACAGGCGCCTTCATAGTCTGGGAATTCTACTATTAACAAAGCATGTGCCTTACGAATATAGCCAACAGCTTCTATAAAAACCGATTTTTCACGGACTCCCCTTCGAATTCCTTGCTGGGCAGCGTACCATGCTTCTTTCCCTTGTCCTAGTAGTGCATAAACAAAGGATGCTAGCAATTCGCTTTCCCTGTGCGTCGATAGCAATTGTGGGGGTAGTTCCAGTCTTTTCGTCAGCAAATTTTTGGCATCAAATAATTGACCAGTTCTTAACAATATACGTACATCAACATTTGCCCGTTGCACAACGCTTTCGTTTAAAGTCACTTTTTCAATAAATTGTTTTGCCTCTTTTGCTTTTCCTAAATTCACAAGATTTTCAGCATACTGTCGTTGAAGTTCTAAGCGTTCTTCTGTACTTAGTAAATTGTCATGCACTAACGCTAATGCCTGTTTCAAATACGGTTCGGCTAACGCTGGCTGAATCGTATCAAGGTAAATATGTGCTAATCCTGCTTGTGCTTTCGTCATAAAGAGGACATCATTTGCACTTTTGGCGATGCTTGTACACATTTCATAGGCATGCTTTGCCTTTTCATAATATGCACGATAGCGATGACATTCCCCTTCAAAATAATACAATTTGTAAAATTTCATTTTCTCATTTGACGAAAAACGATTGATCTTTTCTAATAGCCACTCAAATTGACCAGCTTGTACTAGACTATCAGCATAGTTTTGTAATAATTCTCCACAAAAATCTGGATCATTCGTTTTAAATGCATGATGTAGAATCGCCTGAACGTTTTTCTTATTTACATAATACAAAGCCGCTTTTTTATGTAAAATAGTATATTGTGTAGCGTTTTGTTGCCATTTCATTTCTAAAAATCGACTAAATAAAGAGTGGAATCGATATAATCCATTACTAGCTATTGGTTGAATAAATAAATGCTTATGGACGAATTGTTCTAGTGCTTCTGCTACTTCTATGTTATAAAATTGAGCGATTAATGGCTCTGAGAACGTAGGGAAAATCGCAAATTGCAGTAATGCTTCTTGCTCAAATTTACTCATCTTCAAAAAAACTTCTTCTGATAAATAGGAGAACAAATCATTTGTGTGACTGTTTAGCCAGTGGTCAAGCACCTCACTATGCCATTGCTCGGCCAATAATGAAATACTGATAGCCCAACCTTCTGTAATTTCGATTACTTTTGAAGTCTCTTCCTCCGATAAGTGAACATTTACATAATCTTCAAAAAAAACAGTGACTTCTTCGGCAGAAAAGGCTAAATCTGTTTCAGCAATAATCAACAATTGCATTTGCAACTTCATTTTTCTAATGATATCCCAATTCGGTAAAGCTCTAGAGGCAATAATGAAATGGATGTTAGGTGGTGAAAATTCAATTATTTTTTCCATTACATAGTTAATATGAAATTCATGATCCACTAAATGGTAATCGTCAATAACAATTACAAAGGGCTCTTCTGTCTCACATAAACAATTAACGAAAAGTTTATACCAACGATCTAATTCTTCTATTTTTGGAAAGCGTGATAGCTGATCCCATGTATCGAACCCTATTCCAAAATGGGGAATGACTCGTTGAAGACTATGAAACAAATATCTTAGAAATGGGAGGATATTATCGTCCTCTTCGGAAGCGCAATACCAAGAAAATCTAGTGGTTTCCGTGTGGAGAAATTGTGTGAGAATCGTGGTTTTCCCATATCCTGCGCCACTATGGATAAATGTACATGTCAGGTCAAAACTTTTTTTTAGCTTTTTCATTAGCAAAGCTCGACTAATACAATGATTTGATGGCTTTGGTGGAATACATTTCGACTGAATAATAATATCTGTTGTCATTAAATGATAACCTCCCCATTTTACTGACGATTAGTAGGTTACTGAACGGAGCTCCTAGTTACATCTCATTTCCAAACATAATATAGTTAAATTATTGACAGTTTACCATATATTATATGTGATATTACAGAATTCAACCCTACAGCAATATAAAAGGAGACATCTCCATATCTTTGAGATATCTCCTGCTAAGAGCGATAAGCCCCCATAAATTATTTAAACATCAACAACAAATAACGTGTTCAATGAAAAATTGTTAAACTTCAAAAAACCCCAATTATCATTAATTGATAATCGGGATTTTGACCATAAATTATAGCAAACCTTTGCGTAACTCCGCAGCTGATTTTGGTGATAACAGACCGAAAGGAATATCAAATACTGTTTTAGCACCTTTGTCGCCAGCTTGGCTTAAACGATGTGCTGCACGAGCATAAGCTACAAGCACACTCGATGTGAAGTTTGGATTACTTTCAAGTTTTAATGAGAATTCAAGAATTTGTTTATCGTTTGCACCACTATCACCACTGCGAATAACGAAACCACCGTGTGGCATACCAGTGTGGTTCGCTTTGAATTCCTCTTCGGTAATGAAGTTTACTGTTGTGTTGTACTCGTCAAAGTAGTTTGGCATTGTCACAATTTCTTGCTCCACTTTTGCTGCATCTGCCCCTTCTTCTAGAACAACCCAACATTCACGTGCATGTTTTTCACGTGTCGTTAACTCAGGGTTTTCGCCATTGCGAACACGTTCTACCGCATCTTTAATTGGCAACGTATATTGCACTGCATTTTTTACGCCCTCAATACGACGCACTGCATCTGAGTGTCCTTGGCTTAAACCATCACCCCAGAATGTATAAGTTGTGCCTACCGGCAATACTGCCTCTCCAAGTATACGATTTAATGAGAACAAACCTGGATCCCAGCCCACTGAAATTACTGATATTTTACCAGATTTTTGTGCTACAGCATCAACTGCTTCGAAAAACTCAGGAATTTTCGCATGAGTATCAAAGCTGTCAATTGTATTAAACCATTGTGCAAAGTGAGGTCCTTGCTCTGGTAAATCAGTTGCAGAGCCACCACATAAAATCATTACATCAATGTCTTGTTGGAATTTTTCAGCATCATCTACTAAATATACGCTTGCGTTACTAGCAACGCTTACTGTTGAAGGGTCACGACGAGTGAATACAGCTACTAATTCCATATCTGGATTTTGTGAAATTGCGTATTCCACACCGCGTCCTAAATTTCCATAACCTACAATACCTACTCGAATTGCACTCATTAAAATTCCTCCTCACGTTAACGTGACTTTGTGAAAATTTTCACGTTAAATCTAATTACAATAATACTGTGTGTTAGAAAAATTCACAATAGTTTGAGTATGTGTTTTTCTTCGTAATCTATATAAGTTTTGTATGATTTCAATACGTCAACGGCATGAATACGGTTACATATACAAAACGTCAAAAACGGAACCATTAAGTTTTCGTAAAAGCCTTGTAAATGAAGACTTTTTCCATGGCAGGTCTTGTACAATAAAACTAACGACAAAGGGGGCATGTTGAATGAAAAGTACGGGTCACTCACCAAGCACAGCATTGGCACAAGAGGAACTATTTGCATTCCAGAATGCACAGAAATCTGCTGAAGCTCATAGTGCCAACAGTAATTTAATTCCAGATGAGGTAAAACACCAAAGATATTCACCCTACAAACACCTATGTATTGGGATTTTACCTTTTGACGTTATGCAAGAAACCCTAGACATCTCCATCAAAAAACACAAGGTCAATGCGATTGACTACTACCATAGTGGCAAGGAAATTGCACGCTGGTTCATTAAAAAAAGTGAATATAACAAGCCTCGTCCAGACTTCTTTATTTGAAGTCTGTCATAATGAATTTAACCTTTTTATTGCGCTTCTGCATCCTCGATATGCATCCTATCATGATTGAATTATTTATTCGGTGTTTGAATTTTTACAAATGATATGTGCTCCCAATTGATGCACTTTTGTCGATGTAGGTATGGAATCTCTCTTTTTCAACTTTGAAACCTAGTTAATAAATTATTTTTTTATGCCTAAATAAGTGATGGATCTCCAAACATATTCTAATGGTCCAAAGCGAAATTTCGATAGCCATAATTTACTCATAATTATTTGGAGCGCAAAAATGCCAATGGCGATGATGATGGCTGTTGTTAAATGTAGCTTCCCGTATACGCCCAATGCAAACGGCCCAAATAAAAATGTACAAATGATAGATTGACCAATATAGTTTGTAAATGCCATTCTTCCTGGGAACGCTAACCACTGTAAAACTTTCTTTCCTTTAACCGTGTGATAGATAAAGATTAAGCTAATAGCATAAGAGATGGTCAGAAGTGGTGAGCTAATATATTGAATTAGTTGAGCAGCTGATGAATTTTCTAAAAAGAAAGGTAGTATCCAGCTACAACGTTCCACCAAAAATCAATGTCAATAACCAAGTAATGAAAAAGCCTTTTCGATATTCTTCAAAACGATGAATCCATTTTTTCTTCGCAATAGCTGACCCGAATAAAAACATTAGTAAGAACGGAAGATTTGTCAATAAATAAAATATAGGGTTACCTAAATAAAGGACGTACAACCCATTACGCATTGTATAAAAAGTTCTTTCCATAAAATTTGCATCCATTAATTCTTGAATGCCTCCATTTTGATGGGCCTCTATCGTAGCTTGCGTGAGCTGACGATTTTCCTCTGACATTGTCATGGTCATCGTAGAATCGGAGGTTAGCGCTCCTAATGTTAATAGTCCGAAAAATAAGCAATATAAAGTAATGCTAATGATTAACATGGCATTAGATTTTAACTTATGCATGGCAAGGAGTAATAATCCTAAAATTGCGTAGTCTGTTAAAATATCTCCGAACCAAATGAAATAGGCATGGATACAACCGAAAATAAATAAAGCAAAAAGTCTTCGAGAATATATTCCCCAGAAGTTTAATTGCTTTGCAGCTGCTCTTTCCTGCATGATAACCATTCCAAAACCGAACAGCATGGAAAAGAGCATGACAAATTTCCCATCGACAAACATAGAAAGAAGAGTTTTGACGGTGTAATCAGCTTGATTCCAAAAAGAAGTCCATTCATTTTTAAAACTTGGATCTTCTTGCATGTAGACAGGATAAAGGAACCAAACAATATTTGCTAGTATGATTCCGAATAATGCGAAACCCCTTAATATATCGAGTGTTTCTATCCGCTCTTTGGCAGAAATGGGTGAAAGCTTTTGTTTCATATATATTCATCCTTTTGATTGTTATTTAGTTTTTTCAACAACCTTGTTATTGCTGATAAAACTTTACTAATAAAACTTTAAATTATAATTATCAAGATTTTATAAGGAAAACTAAAATATTATAATTTTATAAAATATTTCCTTAGAAAAATTTCATCTTTCTTTATGTATTTATGTAGAACTAGAAAAAATAAAGTGCTTGTCTTTAAGTTGGACATCCATTTTAGTCCTTAAGACCCGTTGTTTCAACGACTTCTAATGACCTCGATGTTAAGCCTCTTTAAAAAACTATCAAAAAGGAACTAAAATAATAGACAACGATACTTATGACGAGATGATAGAACCTATTGGAATATCTAACAGGATAAATGGCGCAGCATCCTCCATCTTTATTGAATCTCCTGCGCCAATTGGTTAAGGCGTTGCACATCGATAATGTGGTAGCCATTCTTTTGCTTTTCAAGGATGTTTTCTTCACAAAATTGGGCGAGGACATATAATAAATGGCGATAGGAAACGCCTAAATATTCGCAGATTTCCGTATGCTTTTCTTTATAGATACCTTGATCTGATGATAATTGGATAAAGGCAGCTAGACGGTTTTCCAGTGGATATGCCTGATTTTGTGTGTATTTCGAAGTCATAGTAGTGGCTTTTTCTCCTAAAAATACACATAATCTGCGTAAAAAAAGTGCATCGGCGAGTAGCCTTTCTTTACATGGCTGTGTTGCAATTGATAGACAAACTGTTTTTGTCACCGTTTGAATCCCCTTTGTATATCTAGCCTCATTGAGCAATTCTATTTCCCCCATAAACCGTGGTGCTTCTAAATATTCAATGAGCGATACTTTTCCATTCTTATGCGTCATATAGAGCTTTGTTTTCCCCTCGATCATGTAATACATCGTATCTGGGTATGATCCTTCTTGAAAAATCCATTCCCCTTTATCGAATTGACGGACTTCTAAAAATGGATAGATGTTGAAAGAGAAAAAATCATTAATCGGATAATTATCTATATAATATTGGCGTATTTCCCCTGTCAGTATTTGCATCTTTTTATTCTCTCCTATTCAAAATATGAGATATCTCACATTATTGTAACGACTATCGTGCTATCATTCAACATAGTTAATGGAGGTACATAATTTTATGAACAATCAACGATGGCTTTCTCAAAATTTCTTTACATTTTTTATTACGTGGGGTATTTTCTTACCTTATTGGACAGGTTGGCTGGTGGACGCCAAACAACTAACGGTCTCTCAGGCAAGCGTTGTGATGGGCTGTGGTCTTTTAGCAAGGGCCACTTCTAACCTCTTTTTCTTCCCAACGCTAGCAAAATATGTACACAACAAAAGACTTATTACGATTTTAGCAGTTGGGGCTTTGATGACAACATTACTTTACATACCGAGTACAAGTTTCATCATGCTCCTTGTCGTGACAATATTATTTAGTGTCTTTTACCCTGCTCTTTTACCTGCCGTTGAAAGTAGCGCAGCAACACTTGTGCAGCATGGCAATGTCCACTATGGAAAAAGCCGCTCCTATGGTTCAGTTGGATTCGTTATAGCGGTGTTAATTATCAGTATGTTAACTGGTGTCCTTGGTAAAAACGTAATCTTTTGGAGCATGATTATCGGTCTTATTGGTATGCTGTTGATGCAGCAATTAGCGACACCGAAGGAATTACTCGTTGTACCTACAAAAGAACAGCGTGCAAAATCATTATCGATGAAAACATTATGGCAGATTAAAGGCTTCCCTATTGTGTTATTCATTGTCATTTTACTACAAGGCGCACATGCCTCGTATTACAGCTATGGCTATATCTATTTAGAGGATCTGCAGGTTGATCCATTCTATATGGGGATGATTATTAACATCGCCGTGATTTGTGAAATCTTATATTTTATGAAGGCTGATACATTATTTACAAAATGGCGTCCTTCCTCATTATTACTGTTAGCAGCAAGTGGGTCTTCCTTACGCTGGTTACTTATTTATTTGTTCCCAAATGTTTGGGTGTTTATCGCCTCTCAAACCTTGCATGCATTATCGTTTGCACTGGCACATTTTGCCTTTATCGGTTATTTAACCAAAACATTACCAAAGGAACAAATTCCAAATGCACAGGGACTCTATTCTGCATTAGCAATGGGGTTAAGTACCGCAATCCTGACGTTTTTAGGTGGCTATTTATATGAAATTTCGCCGGGACTATCCTTTGCAGCCATGCTTATTTGTACCGTTCCAGCAATCGGTATCTTGCTGGTGACTAGAAATAACTATAAATTTTAAAAAAATAAGCAGGTGGGAAAGACTATTTGTCTTCTTCCACCTGCTTTGTTATGTTCACCTAGGATAATAAGAAAATCCAGGATATTTTACAATCGGCCATTTTTCCTTTCTTAAAACGTTGAGGAGTTCAGGACCTACACATAAGTTGCGTTGTACTAGCTCAGATGGGGTTAAAGCCATCCATTGATTTAACGACACATCTTGAAAACGATCACTTTTAAATATTTCAAGGAACCATAATGTTTCTGTTCCCGTGTTCTCAATGTAATGACCATTTGCAAATGGCACATATCCTACATCACCTGCACGATAATCAAATGTTCGAGCAGCACCGTTAGCTGCAAACACCGTCATACGTCCTTTTCCTTTTAGATAATATTGCCATTCATCATTATTTGGGTGCCAATGCATTTCTCGCATTGCGCCAGGTTCAACCTCAACAAGAGCTGCAGCGATATTTTGTGAAATGGGAAAGTTTGAGGAATCTACAATTCTTACACTACCACCCGGTGTTTTCATAGGAGCTTGGGCAAGCAGTCGATGTTTGAAGTTTCGAGGGACTTTGCCATAAGGTGATTGAACTTCCTGCGTTTCGATTGGTCCTGGTACCCTGTCTTGATAAATATATACCTGTTCAGTAGGGATATGATTAAAAGCGTTTATCGGAACGCCAAAATTTGATGAAAGCACATCTTTGGGCGTATGGGCAAACCAATCGGATATAGAAAATGTATTAAGATCTGAGAAATTCCCATCGTCAAACACAAGCAGAAATTCACATCCGTCTTCGAGACCCTGAATGGAATGAGGAATTCCTGGTGGAAAATACCATAAATCACCGGGCCCGACATCAGCAATAAAATTGTGACCATTTTGATCTACCGCTGTTATTCGAGCATGACCAAGTAACATATAAGACCACTCTGCTTGTTGATGCCAATGAAGTTCCCGTACGCCACCAGGTGTTAAGCTCATATTGACACCTGCCAATGTTGTGGCAATAGGAAGTTCACGAACGGTAATTTCTCGGGACCAACCACCTTTATTTAATGTCATATGGGTATCGGAATATGAGAATCTAAGATTTGGAATAAGTCCAGCATCTGTTTTAGGAGGGACTAGCATATCAGGATTTTGCATATCTCTCATAATATCTCTAGGTCCTTTATCCACACCCCCAGTACCATCATCACGAATGGGCTGTGGAATGTAATAATAGCCTTGTGGCATTTTCTCCAATGATTCACCTCTTTTAAAAAAATTAATTTACTGCTTTTAGCAGCAAACATAGTCGTTGTGTATTTAAGAATACTCATTTTAAAATGTATGGAAACGACAGGTGAATTATTCTATTACTTTAATGGCAAGCAATTTGTTGTGGCATACTAGCGGGCAAGTAGCCGCTATTGTTGTGTAATAAATTTAGATTGCGACCTTGATTTGGAAGAATAAAACTGAAGCGCATGTTCAAAAAGATGAATCAATAGATGCTTGTTTTTTCAACTCTTTTTTAACTAAAACTCTTGTCATGTATTACAGAGATTTTGGTGTTAAACAAATTTCTGTTGCGATTAATCCATTATGATTTAACCAAAAAAATCTAATGAGCCATTTTCTAAAAAAGTTATTTCTCTAGGTTTTGTTTTTTATGTTTTACAATCGCTTCATCCACGGTTTCATGTAATATTTGTAAGCCGCTTTTTAATTCTTCGTCTGTTGCATAGGCATACGATAAGCGAATGTGTTGGGTATCTTGTGGATTGTAAATGTAGCCTGGATTTATTAGGACTAGTCGATGTAATAGCTTAGTAAATAACTCTTTATCAACGATTGGTGCATGAAACTTTAGCCAAATATAGAAGCCTCCCTTTGGCTTATCCCATTCAGCAATATCACCAAATTTCTCCATTAAAATAGCCTCTACTAAATCTGCTCTGTGTTGTAATTTTTGGCGTAAGCTCACGATATACTGTTCATACTTTCCAGATTGTAGCCAATGCAACACAATTTCTTGTGAGATGGCACTTGAACCATAATCTGTTTGCATTTTTATATCCGCTAACCGTTCAATGACGGTTGTTGGTCCTATTAACCAGCCAATGCGTAGTCCTGGACTTAATGTTTTCGATACACTGCCAATGTAAAGTACTTGCCCACTATCATCTATTGATTTTATTGTAGGCGTTACTTCACGAAAGAGCAATTCATGATAAACGTCATCTTCAATAATGGGAATACGAGACTGTTTACATGCTTCATATAGGTGCTTTTTTTCTCGTGTCGTCCAAACTCTGCCAGTAGGATTATTTAACGTTGGCACGGCATAAAATACAGCCTGTCTTTTTCTTTTCTTTTGCGCCAATGTTTGAGTAAGCTGTTCATCACGATCGATAGCCATCATCTGCATACCTACAGATTGAAATGGATGAACTGAATTTAAGTAAGATGTTTTTTCCTGAAACACTATTGAACCCTGTTCAAGCAGGCCAACCGCAATAAGCTGCAATGCTTGTAGTGCACCCGAAACGATACAAACATTGTGTGGTTGTGCATGTATACCTCTTTTTTCAACATAATCGCAAACAGCTTTTCGCAGTCTATCGTTGCCTTGGGGCGATGAGTAGCCTAAAGTTTTAGGCTGTAAGGAAAGCGCCTTCAATGACGCTTCAATTTCAGCAGTGGGCAATAAACTCGGTGCTAACTCCCCAGTGCCTAACCGTATAATATCATCGCGTTGTTCGTATTCATTGATTATTTGAATGGTATGATAATTCGGCTTATGAAGGCTTGTATCAATATAACTTTGCCAATTTGGTTGGGTTTGTTTAATCAATGAATGCCAGGAATCATGTGAGACATATATTCCTGAGCCCACCTTCGCCTCCAGTATTCCAGCTGACTTTAACTCCTCTAATGCTTGCTGAATTGTACTTCGATTTACACCAAATTGCATGGCAAGTTGCCGCTGTGTTGGCAGCTTTGTGCCAGCAACCCAATCGCCTCGCTCAATATGTTCTGTAATCCATGTCGAAATTTGTTGTTGTAACGTCAGCTCTCCCTGTCTTGTTGGTTGCCAGCTCATGTAGTCACCTCTTAAATTGGTTGGGTAAAAAACCATCCAATTGGTCGTTTTCTTTTAGTTATAGCACAACTAAAATGAAGAATGAAAGGAGAGATACTTTTTGGAAGCATTTATTCACGGCATTATCTTAGCATTTGGACTTATTTTGCCACTAGGTGTACAAAACGTTTTCGTTTTTTCACAAGGTGCCACGCAACATCGTTTAGTTCGTGCCTTACCGGCTAGCATCACCGCAGCACTTTGCGATACATTACTTATATTACTTGCTGTTTTCGGCCTATCTATAATTGTGTTGCAATTTGAATGGCTACGCTTTACCTTAATGACTGTCGGAATCCTCTTCCTGTTATATATGGGCTATGCCATTTGGCAATCCAACCCGACAAAAACTGAAGACAGCGAAGCACTTCCAGTCAAAAAACAAATTTTGTTTGCACTCTCTGTATCCCTATTAAACCCACACGCTATTTTGGACACGATTGGCGTTATTGGGACAAGTGCCTTAAAGTACAATGGCACTGAGCAAATTATCTTTACTTCGGCGTGTATCCTTATTTCTTGGCTATGGTTTTTTGGCCTCACATTTGCAGGTGCATCACTCAAAAAAATCGACAGCTCGGGGAAGCTCATGAACGTCTTCAACAAATGCTCCGCGATCTTTATCTGGGCTACCGCCATCTATTTACTGATTGGCTTACTGTAAAACTATATGGTTTTACAGTAAGTTTTTGTACCATCTAAAAGTTGATTTCCGTGGCTATACTCGCTTTGTTTTGGAGACCCAAGTCTTCCTGTAGCAGACCTGAGCGTTCCTACAGCAGACCCGAGCGTTCGTGGTCCTTACCTGAGCGTATCTTCAGCAGACCCGAGCATTAATGGTCGCAACCTGAGCGGTTCTCCAGCAGACCCGAGCGTTCGACCCCCTGCTCACCTACTATCTCTTACTTTTTCTAAACCTTGTCTCGCCACTAATTACAGCATGAAATAAATTGTCACTTTTTCGTTAAATAGCTCAGTATCAATAAATGTATCGACTGTGCTATCTTGCACGAATTGTAAGTCATTTAGTAACACATTCGCTTTAAGTAGCGCTTCGTGTTGTTGGATAATTCTAGCTGTTTTTGCATCTGCTGAGATGGCAAGAGATATATACTTTTCAACAGGTAATGCCCATTTTTTACGAGTATCTTGAATGGTACGGATTAATTCCCTTATTTGCCCCTCCTGCAGTAAATCCTCTGTTAAATGTGTATTTAGCAGTACACGACATGACGTTTCCTCTGCTAAAATATAGTGTTCTTTCACTATGGATTCATTTAGCACGTGTTCTTGCATCAATGTTATCTCAAGCCCATCAATGTTAATTTTTACTGCGCTATCTTGTTGTAATGATTTTTTTTCGGTAGCACTTAAATTCACAACGTAATCTTTTACTTTATTGACGTTGGGTCCAAAGGCTGCACCAGCCGTTTTGAAATTTAGTTTATAATGAATTGTTTCATATGCTGAAAAATCATTTGTCCAAAGACATTCTTTAATATTTAATTCATCTTTGATGATAGCTGTATATTGCGCATAACTTTCTAGCTCATTTGTAACGGCAACAATTATTTCTCGTAAGGGCTGCTTCACTTTTATTGCTTGACTATTACGAAGACTTCTACCGAGCTCTACAATGGTTAAAACATTGGCCATTTCTTTTTCTAGCTGAAGATTAAGCAATGTTACATTACATGTCGGATAGTTTTGTAAATGTACACTTTTTCCGCTTAACTCCCTGTATAAATCCTCGGCAATAAACGGTGTGAATGGTGCTAATAGTTGACAAATAGTTGTAAGCAATTCATACAGCGTGCTAAATGCTCCACGTTTGTCTTCTGATAATCCGTTTGCCCAAAATCTTGCTCGTGAGCGACGGATATACCAGTTACTCAGCTCTTCCACCAGCTTGCCAATTTCACGTGTTGCTTGTGTAAATTGATAGTCGTCCATGTTCGACGTGACGAGCTGAATTGTATGATGTAATCGAGACAAAATCCAATCATCTAATTTTGTTCGTGTCCCTGTATTTTCTGGATCGTATTGGAAGCCATCTATATTGGCATACAGTTGATAGAATTTAAATGTATTATCAAGTGTATCGACCAACTTTGATTTTGCGTCCATGACAATTTTCTTTGAAAAGCGCTTAGGGTTCCATGGCGAGCTATCGACTAAAAACGACCATCTTAAAGCATCTGCTCCGTACTGCTCTATCAATTCAATCGGCTCTAATGCATTGCCTTTACTTTTCGACATTTTTTGTCCATGCTCATCTAGTACATGACCTAATGACAGTACATTTTTATAAGGGGCCTTTCCTGTAAATAATGTCGATACAGCTAATAAACTATAGAAAAAGCCTCGTGTTTGGTCGATGCCTTCAATGACCACATCCGCAGGAAATTGCTTGTTAAAGGTATTAAGGTTTCCAAAAGGATAATGATGCTGAGCAAACGGCATTGAACCACTATCAAACCAGACATCAATTACTTCAGGCGTGCGGTCCATATCCCCGCTACATTTTGGACAAGAACAGACAACTTCATCAATATACGGTTTATGAAGTTCTAGATTTTTATTGAAGGCTCCTTTCACTAATTTTTTTAAAGCAGCAATACTATTTGGCGCTTCTTCATGACCACAATCCTGACAAATCCACACATTGAGCGGTGTACCCCAATAGCGATTACGGCTAATATTCCAGTCCACTAAGTTTTCTAGGAAGTTGCCAAATCGACCATGTTTAATGTGCTCTGGATACCATGTGACGCGGTCATTATTTTGTAAGAGTTTATCTTTTAATGCCGACATATTGATAAACCAGCTGTCAGTCGCATAATAAAGCAGTGGTGAATCACAGCGCCAACAATGAGGATAGCTATGCTCATACTTTTCTTTCTCAAACAACAGCTCTTTTTCTGCCAGCATTTTAATAATATCGACATCGCAGTCTTTCACAAATTTTCCGGCAAGTTCTGGCACCTCTTGTGTATAACATCCTTTTAAATCCACAACGTTGACAAAGGACAAACCATTTTGTTGAACGGTTTTATAATCGTCTTCCCCATAAGCGGGTGCAATATGCACAAGCCCTGTTCCACTATGTTCTGTGACATAATCCGCTAGTACCACAACATGCCCCTTTTCAACTGTGACATAGGAAAAGGGCGGGATGTAAGAAACGCCTTCAAATTCATGACCATCATGCTCACTTAATACCTCAACTGGCTCAGACAATACTTTTTCAATGAGCGATTTTGCGAGGATATAAATTTTATCTTGTTTTTTTACACGCACATATTTTAAATGAGGATTTAAGGCCAACGCGACATTTGCTGGCAATGTCCAAGGTGTCGTTGTCCAACCAAGAAAATATTCGTCTTTATCTTTCAGCTTAAACATTGCTGTGACAGATAAATCCTTTACATCCTTATAGCCCTGTGCCACTTCATGGGAACTTAATGATGTTTGGCAACTCGGACAATAGGGTGAAACACGGTGGCCTTTATATAAGAGCTTCTTCTGATGTACTTGGCTTAAAATATGCCAAACTGATTCAATATAATGATTACTTAACGTTAAATAGGGATCTTCCATGTCAATCCAATAGCCTAGTTGTTCTGTAAAGGATCGCCATTTCTTTTCATAGGTAAAGACGCTACCTTTACATTCTTGAATAAATCGTTCAACGCCATAGTTTTCAATATCTTGCTTACCAGATATGCCTAACTTTTTTTCTACACCTAATTCCACTGGTAAACCATGTGTATCCCATCCAGCTTTTCGTTCAACGAGGTAGCCTTGCATCGTTTTATAACGAGCCACGACATCTTTAATGGTTCTTCCAAATGCGTGACCTACGTGTGGTAACCCATTGGCTGTCGGTGGTCCTTCGTAAAATACGAAAGGTTTATTGCCAGCACGATTCTTTACGGACGCTTGGAACGTTCCTTCTTGTTCCCATAATCCACGAATCCTCGTTTCTCTATCCACCGTTGTTTCTTTTTTTTCTTCCACTTGCATGTCATTTCCTCCTATACAATCCGTTTGTATAAAAGGCATACAAAAAACCCCGTCCCAAGTAAGGGACGGGGTTAACCGCGAATACCACCCTAATTCTATTGAAAAACGCTCAATAGCACTCAGCAACGTACAATCATACGTGTTCTTTTTAACGGTAGACACCCGAATTAGCCTACTGAAGCTTCAGCTAACCTTCTCAGAGAGGATCTTCATGTAACATTTGCACACCGACTTCCACCAAACTGTCAGCTCTCTGTAGAACAAAATGTAACACTACTCTTTCTCATCAACGAATTTGTATGCTTTTATTGTGACTCATCGTAACAAACTAACATTTAATTGTCAACAATTTCAAAATAATAATCTTGTGAGTTTTTTACAATTTATGTGACTAACCTTTCCAATCCAGTAGTGCTAATATGGCATTTTCAATTAGGGCATGTTCATCTTGCTGCACGAGCATGTCCCTTTTTGTGACAGCATGCTTGTTAAAAATTTTCTGTTGCACCTGTATTTTGCGGGATATCCAGCTTCGTAAATAATCTTTACTCTTATTAATAACGAGTCTCGATAAATAGGCTTTTAACTCCCCACGCTCCTCATAATTTTGTTGATTGTCGTAAAATTTAATGAACACATCTTGGACGATATCTTCCGCGCCTTGTAAATCCTTAACATAATAATAGGCAAGGCGAATCAGTCTCTCCGTATGCAATTCCATTATTTCTTCTAGTTCCACAATTTGTAGCAACTTCTCTTCCCCTTTCTCTGCCCTATAAATGGCGCTCACGATGTGGGGGTTTGCCTTTTTTGTCATTTATTCAAAATTTTCATCATAATAAGGTGTAATAACTGTTTTTTCGGCTGAAGACAGCACAATATTCGTTGAAGGCGTTCCAAAAGGCATTGCTTCATCGATAAATCGCTCTAATGTTTCCACTGAATAAGTAGCAATTTTAACAATATAACTAATTTCACCCGCTACCCGATAACATTCCAGGACATCAGCATGCGCATTACAAAAATTTGAAAGACTTTTACAATCAATGGATTTAAATAAAATAATGGCTTGTATAGAACGATTCATTTTTTTCAAATTTACCTTAGCGTTATATCCCTCAATAGCCCCCTGCTCTTCTAGCTTTTTGACGCGTTCAATAACTGCAGGAGATGATAAATGAACCTTTGCCGCTAATTCCTTCATCGAGATTTTAGCATTTCGCTGCAATTGCATTAAAATTTCAGTATCAATTTGATCCATCTGTATCCACCTTTTTTCGTTAATTAAAAATACAATATTTCCTTTTATTATAAAGGAATTTGAGTAAAATACGTACTTTACCTTCTGTTTATCTTAATTAGGTTTTAATACAATAAAGCTAAGCAATAAAGGAGGAAAAGGACATGAAAAGAATATTATTGTTGTTAGCAAACGGTTTTGAGGCTGTGGAAGCCAGCGTTTTTACAGATGTGCTTGGCTGGAATAAATGGGAGGGCGATGGTACGACGGAGGTCATATCAGTTGGGATGCATGAACAATTACAATGTACATGGAATTTCAAAGTAACACCTGAAAAATTATTTCATGACATTATATTAGATGACTTTGATGCATTAGCGATTCCTGGTGGTTTTGAAGAAGCGGGTTTTTATGAGGATGCCTTTAGTGAGGCATTTCAGGCTGTAGTACGTCATTTCGATGAACAGAAAAAGCCAATTGCTACTGTTTGTGTAGCATCCCTTATTTTAGGACAGAGTGGGATTTTACATAATCGCCAAGCGACAACCTATAATCACCCAACAAGTAAACGATTAGCACAGCTGCAATCTCACGGAGCAGTCATTGTTAATGAGCGTATCGTTCAAACAGAGCATATTATTACATCATCTAATCCCGGAACAGCCTTTGATGTCGCATTCACATTACTCGAAATGCTGACATCTGCGGAAAATACACAGAAAGTAAAGGATTTGATGGGATTTAAATAATCGAATGAAGCTGTCTCAACATATTCTCTGTGAGACAGCTTTGTTCTGTTAATGATGTTTTGTGATTAATTGAGATAAGTTCAAGCCAAGTTCTTTATTACGCGCGACTAATGCAATTGTTCTCATTTTTCCAAAATTCTCAATTGGTAAGGCACATAGATGGAGATGGCGGATATTCTTAGCCATTAACTCTGGTACGATCGTAATCCCCATTCCAGCAGTAACTGCACCAAAGATAAAATCACCAAAATTCACTTCACTTACTATATTAGGCTGATATCCTAACGTATTTATTTGTTTAACTATATCCTTTCTTGTATCACAAGGGGCTTGATGAACAATGAGTGGTTCCTTAGAGAGTTCTGAAAGATCAACTGTTTGTCTTGATTTGAATCGATGATTGAAATTAAACACCACATAGTAGGGCTCCGTAAACAACTCGGTACTCCACATAGACTCCCCTACATATTTAGCATCCACAAACACTGCATCAAGCCTTCCCTTTTGTAATGATTGCAACAGCTCATTGGACGTATTTTGAATCATAAGTGTCAGAGGTTTATCCATTTGGTTTAACTTTGGTGGTAAATAGTACGTGGCTAAACTAGGTAGACCACCTATAGCAATAGGATTACTCTGACTAAATTGCTGTAATTCTTGTCGAATGGCAGCAAGTTCAGCAATGACGGGTGTAATGCGCTTATTGAAACGTTCGCCAGCTGCTGTCAGTTCAATCCCCATCGATGTTCTATGGAATAATTCAACCCCAAGATTATTCTTTAAATTTTGGATATGTTTACTGAGCGCGGGTTGAGAAAGATTATTTGCTTGAGCAGCTTTAGAAAAACTTTTTTGATTAGCGGCTGCGATAAAACTATGTAACCACTCTACATTCATTGAATTCACCCCATACCCTATAACGTTTTGTTATATCCTTATAAAATAGTGATTGTTCCATATTCAGTGCTTTTTGGTAATCTATTAAACATGAAAGGTGTTTCGATTATAACATATTGTTATAGGTCATTTGCTAAAGCCAGGATTATTGGTAGCAAATATAACTCGACAAATATGCAGCACCTGTAAATTAAGGAGACTTTATCTATGAAAAATGTTTTATTATTATCATTTGGCATGTTTGCTTTGGGTTTCGATGCTTATGTTATTGCAGGCCTTATCCCAGGCATTAGTGAATCCTATCATAAAAATTCATCTCAAGTAGGACAGGCTGTTAGCATTTTTACTTTATTTTATGCTATATCAGCACCGCTATTTTCTTCCTTACTTGCCGGCAAACCCATTAAAAAAATTTTAATATGGTCGATGCTCATCTTTACCGCAGCTAATAGTCTGACAGCCTTGGCCCCAACATTTACTATTCTTCTATTATCGAGAGCAATTGCTGGGACGGGGGCTGGTTTATTTTCACCATTAGCTGTTGCAGCGTCTACAAAGTTCGTGTCAAATGAAAAGAAAGGAAGGGCTCTAGCGTTGACTATAGGAGGAATGAGTATGGGAACAGTGCTTGGTGTTCCTTTAGGGCTATATATTTCAGACTTATTTGATTGGACTTCAACAATGTGGCTATTAGTCATCTTCGGTCTAATTGCTGTGTTCTGTATGCATATATTTCTCCCGGATTTCCCAACGTCTCCTCCACCAGCACTAAACGAACGATTAAAGATGTTTCTAGATAAAAGAGTAACCATCACTGTATGTATAACATTTTTTGCTAGTATGGCTAGCTTAGGCTTGTACACATATCTATCACCATTATTAAAGGAAATGACAGTGTCCAGTCATTTGACACGTTATCTTTGGGCATGGGGTTTCGGTGGCTTGTTTGGAAGTATAATCATTGGTTACTTAATCGACTATTTTAAAAAGCCAAAAACTCTAGTTACAATCATTTTACTTACATTAACTCTTTCTATTATTTGTATACCACTCATGATACACTTACCAATATTCAAGTATTTACCATTCTTTGTCTGGGGAGCGATGGGCTGGGCATGTCAAGCTCCACAACAACATATTCTACTGTCATACCAGCCCAATAACGGCAGTTCGGCAGTGGCATTAAACAGTTCTATTAACTATTTAGGAAGTGCAATAGGTGCAACATTAGGCGGAACTGTACTGTCTTTACAGATGGGCTCCATAGCATTAATTTATTTTGCTAGTATTTCTATGCTATTTTCTCTTTGTTTACAATTTTATAGTATGAGAAACAAATTCAATGTAACAGAGGTCAGTAAAATATAAAAAAACGATCCCCTCAGAGATCGATTCAGTTGACGAACAAAAGGTATTCGGAATGATCACATGCCGAATACCTTTTGAAATTTTATCAGAAACAAATAGCCCCTATTAACGACAGTAGTACACTATGAGCTACTACTTCTCTGCCATTTTTGGACTTTTCCATGTCCAATTAGCTAGCCTCTTCAAATTCATGGCAGCAAATACACATTATCGTTTCTTTTTCGACGTGCATGGAATTGTTTCATGTCACGTTGATGACGTAAATGATTGGCTTCTTCCTCATGATGCGCCCAAATAGGACGTTCATTGATTTTCCGATGTCAGCATGTCTAATGGAGTTCGTTCATTATTACTATTTTTCGGCATTCATTTATAAACGTACACGAGTTGATTGGAGCGCAGGCGGCGACTTCTGCGGGAATAGCATGAGCGGAAGGCCTCGCAGGAGCGTAGCGACGAGGAGACTGAAGCCATGACCGCGAAAAGCGTCCACCGTAGCGGAAATCAACGGGTTTCTAGAAACTTCTATAAAAAAAGACTGTAGGCAAAACTCAAATTTCTTTGAGTTTGTCTACAGTCTGAACCGATCTCCTAAGAGATCCATTTTTTACTTCAATAATGATTATTCAGCAGCTTTCGCACGAAGAACCATTTGTAGGATACCACCGTGACGGTAGTAGTCTACTTCTACTTCTGAGTCGAAACGAGCTAAAGCTTGGAAAGTTTTAACTGTGCCGTCTTCAGATTTAGCAGTTACTGTTAGAATATCACGTGGTTTTACATTGTCAGTAATGTTAACAGAGATTTCTTCTTTACCAGTTAAACCTAGAGAATCAGCAGATTCACCGTTTAAGTATTGTAAAGGAAGAACACCCATCATTACTAGGTTAGAACGGTGGATACGCTCGTAAGATTGTGCGATTACAGTTTTCACGCCAAGTAGGAATGTACCTTTCGCAGCCCAGTCACGAGAAGAACCCATACCATAGTCGTTACCAGCAAGAACTACTAAGCCAGTACCTTGCTCTTGGTATTTCATACATGCGTCATAGATGTACTCTACTTCGCCTGTTGGCCAGTAAGTAGTGAATCCACCTTCTGTACCAGGAGCTACTTGGTTACGGATACGGATGTTTGCAAATGTACCACGCATCATTACTTCGTGGTTACCACGACGAGAACCGTATGAGTTAAAGTCACGGATTGCAACACCGTTTTCGATTAAATATTTACCTGCAGGTGTATCTTTACCGATTGCACCAGCTGGAGAAATATGGTCAGTTGTAATTGAGTCACCGAACTTCGCCATGATGCGTAAGCCGTCTAAGCCTTTAATAGCTTCTGGCTCTTTCGCAAGACCTTGGAAGAATGGTGGGTTTTGGATGTAAGTTGATTTGTCATCAAATGTGTATAGAGACTCAGTTGATGTTTCAATTGCATTCCAAGCTTCGTTTGCTGTGAATACAGTTTCGTATTCTTTTTGGAATAGTTCACGGTTAACGACAGTACCTAATACAGCGTTAACTTCCTCAGTTGAAGGCCAGATATCAGCGAAGAATACTTCGTTGCCATCTTTATCTTTACCGAATGAATCTTTTTGTAGGTCGATATCTACAGTACCAGCAAGTGCATAAGCAACAACAAGTGGTGGTGAAGCTAAGTAGTTCGCTTTTACAAGTGGGTGTACACGGCCTTCGAAGTTACGGTTACCTGAAAGTACAGAAGTTACGAATAAGTCATTATCTTTGATAGCGTCTTCGATTTCAGGAAGTAATGGACCTGAGTTACCGATACATGTTGTACAGCCGTAACCTACAGTGTTAAAACCGATTTGGTCAAGGTAAGTTTGTAAACCTGAATCTTCTAGGTAACCAGTTACTACTTTTGAACCTGGTGCTAAAGAAGTTTTAACCCATTTAGGCACAGTTAAACCTTTTTCTACAGCTTTTTTCGCAACTAAACCAGCAGCGATTAGCACGTATGGGTTAGATGTATTTGTACAAGAAGTGATCGCAGCGATTGCTACAGCACCTGTTGGGATTTCTACATCACCTTCAGCAAATTTAGCTACAGAAGTTTTTGCGAATTCGTCTTCCGTTAAACCGAAACCTTGCGTACCTTGTGGAGCCACTACTGCTTCTTTGTAACGAGAACGCATTTCAGATAGTGGAATTAAGTCTTGTGGACGTTTAGGACCAGAAAGGTTTGGTTCGATTTCAGCTAAGTCTACTTCTAAAACGTCTGTGTAAACTGGCTCTAATGATGGGTCAAAGAACATGTGGTTAGCTTTTAAGTAAGCTTCTACAACCGCAAGATGCTCTTCTTCACGACCTGTTAAACGCATGTAGTTCAGTGATTCTTCATCGATTGCGAAGAAACCACATGTAGCACCGTATTCAGGCGCCATGTTTGAAATTGTCGCACGGTCAGCTAGTGGTAATTTAGATACGCCAGGTCCGAAGAACTCAACGAATTTACCAACTACGCCACGTTGACGTAATACTTGAGTTACTTTTAATGCTAAGTCAGTAGCAGTTGTTCCGTTTGGAAGATCGCCTACTAATTTAACACCGATAACTTCAGGAATCGGGAAGTAAGATGGTTGGCCAAGCATACCTGCTTCAGCTTCGATACCACCAACGCCCCATCCAAGAACGCCAAGTCCGTTGATCATTGTTGTATGTGAGTCAGTACCTACTACTGAGTCTGGGAATGTTTCGAATGTGCCATCAGCATTTTCGTTTACGTGTACAACTGGAGCTAAGTACTCTAAGTTTACTTGGTGAACGATACCAGTTGCTGGTGGTACAGCACGGAAGTTGTCATAAGCAGTTTGTGCCCATTTTAAGAAGTTATAACGCTCAGCGTTACGCTCGAATTCAAGATCCATATTAGCTTGTAATGCAGATGCGTTACCATATTTGTCAACTTGTACAGAGTGGTCAATTACAAGGTCAACTGGAATAGCAGGGTTGATTTTGCTAGCGTCTCCGCCCATTTCTTTCATTGCTGAACGAAGAGAAGCAAGGTCAACTACTACTGGTACACCAGTAAAGTCTTGTAATACAACGCGAGATGGTTTGAATGGTACTTCAGCTTCTGGATTAGCGCCATTCCCCCATTTTGCTAATTCGTTTACGTGTTCTTCTTTGATTACGTATGCGTCATATTGACGTAAAACAGATTCTAATAAAACTTTGATTGAGTAAGGAAGGTTTGAAACTTTTGCAACGCCAGCTTTTTCAATCGCAGCTAAGTCAAAATAGTTATAAGTTTTACCATTGACTTCGAATGATGCGCGGCTGTTGTGTAAATTACCTTGTGCCATTTGCGGATCCCCCTAAATATCTTTTTGAAAAGGCCTATGTAAAGCATCTTTTCTCCAATTCCCATGATAACTCAATTATATTCATAAGTAAATTACATTAATATTATCTTTTTCAATAAGAAATTCTTATCACCTTACATCCCATTAAAATTTTTATAATTTTTAAGAAGCCCATAAAATAAAGGATGTGCAAAAAACAACTCATCTACACCTATGTATTTACATGTTTTTAACTGGGGTACAAATCAACCTTTTTCAAAAATCGTTCCCACTATGGATATGCATGGACTATGTATTGTGCTATCAAAAGGACACAAATAAATTATTCTCAACTTTCAATGATAATCATTTAAGCTTGTTCCATTTGTGCTATCACTTTACTTCAAGTGACCCTTTAAATTTTTTCTTTTATAAAAAGTATTATTTCTCTTTTTTCATCCAAACTATCTTCGTTTGAAAATAATCAATATTATTGAGGATATCATTGATGTTTTAAGAGACGAAGTGAAACCGTTAGAAAAAATATTAAAAAGTAACGGTGTTGGTTTACCACCTGCACCGCCCGAACGACCGGTAGCAAGACTGGAAGACATACCTCCAGGTGCTAAATTTAACGACCCAGAAATTAGTGCTGCACTCTCAGCAGATCTTGCTGCTGGGTTAGTTGCATGCAGTCAAGCAATGGGCATGTCTACTCGAGAAGATGTTGCCTTAATGTATGGTCAATTCCATACAAGCAAGGCACAGCTGGGTGCTAAGCTTTTACGACTTAATAAAAATAAAGGTTGGCTTGTTCCACCACCATTGCATGTAGATTACCCAGAAAAATAATTATTACTTAACCTCAAGTTAGTTCCCCAGTGTAAAACTTGAGATTCAGACTGTAAACAACTCAAAAAATTGAGTTGTTTACAGTCTATTTTCCTTTATGAACCCGTTGCTTTCCGCAACGGCGGACGCTTTTCACGGGCATGCTTCAGTCTCCTCGTCGCTATGCTCCTGTGGGGCCTTCAACTCATGCTATTCCCGCAGAAGTCGCCGCTGCCGCTCCAATCAACTAGTGTACGATTAAGGTGATGGAGAGGATGACAGTACATATAAAAGATGAACGCGATTAATTAGATATACTGATAACGGACCAACTGTTACCTGAAGACCATTTAGTACGAACAATTTGCAGCTGCATTTGATTTTAATGTAATAGAATGTTGTAGCAACGCCGAATGCTTGCATCTTATCCTTCGAACCTATTGTACATATCTTTATTTGTTCCTTTAATATAAGTATTTATTTTGCTACACTAAGCAAACAGACCGGTTGGTATATCAGGAGGAATACATTGAACTATGGATACTAAATCACTAATGATTGATACTGCGACAACCCTTTTTCAGCAAAAAGGCTATAAAAGTGTAGGTCTCAGTGAAATCTTAAAAGCCTGTAACGTCACAAAAGGTGCGCTTTATCATCATTTTCCAAACGGGAAAGAGGAACTATTAATTACTTGTTTGCATGCTTTACAAGAAACCATTACCACGGAAATCAACACTATTTTTAGTGCTCACCAATCAACAAAGGAAGCGACACAAACAATGATTGATAAACTAATTCACAAGTTAGACGAAGAAGGTACCATTACCGGCTATACATTTAGCAGTATTGTCAGTGAAATGGCAACGGTGAGTGAACCTGTTCGCAAAGCATGTAGTGCATTATATGAAAATATTCAACAAATTTTCTGTTCGAAACTCGCAAATGATGGTTATTCGCAGGAATCTGCTTCCGCTACAGCCTTGTTGATGACAGCTTCCATTGAAGGTGCGATGATGCTTTGTTTAACGCAAAAATCCACACAACCTTTAATAACGATTGCCACACTCTTACCCAATATATTGAAGACGGCTTAAATATGTAACAAAGGAATTCACAGATTTTATAATACTTGTAACAGACATTTTAAAGCGAAAAATATTACACAACAATCGTCTATCACCCTGTGATTTTTAAAACGAAGATCAGACTGGCTAATTTTAGTTGGCTGGTCTTTGGCATTTTTCACGTTTTGAGCAATTCAATTTTTTCATTACTTGACTAGCATTCGTCCAAATGCCTTACTCCCTTTGTTATTTTTGCATAGAATGCAAATAATAATATCATTTGGGAGGATTTTGATGACAAACAACAAAGCTGGTAATTACAATAAACAAAATCCTAAAAAAGAAAATCAAGCTGCTAAATTAGCAGTTATTGCAGGTGCAATAACTACACTCGGTGATGCATTAGCCACAATTGCTGCTGGGATGGCCTTAGAAGATGAACTAAATGAAAACAATCAAAACAATCAAGATAGCTTAGATAATATGCAACAGCAGATTGATTATTTAAAATATGAAATGTCACAAATGAAACGTTTAATGCGTTAGTTGCGATTAGTATTGCAAAAACTTAACCTCATTTTCTGTATCTAAATGATTGATATAGAATGAGGTTTTTTCTATAAAAATGCAGGAAGATTTTTAATAATCCTCCTGCTTTAGAATGCTATTTAATAGATAATGTATTATTCGTTACAAGTGACTTTAAAATCACACTTAACCCTTGGATATGGTCAGTCGTGGTCGTCATCATTTCAAGCAGCTTATTTTCGTCCTCTATAGAATGTAAAATTGCCTCAGTTGAGGATGCATTTTGCTCTGTTATGTGATTCAACGTTTCAATCTGTGCTTGAATATGTTCAAACTGCTGTATCGCACTGCTTAATTCATTCATGCCTCTTGTTAAATCCATATTTGTGACTGTAAAAGAATTTTTTAATGTATTGAAGAAACTACTAATATCTTGTAGTAGTGTTTCACCCTGCTGCAATGCTTTTTCCCCTTCTTCGGAACGTTGATGGGCTTCAGTTGATTTTTCAAACAATGTGCTCGTTACATTTGTAATGCTCACTGTAATTGCAGCACTTTCCTCAGCCAATTTTCGCACCTCGTCCGCAACGATGGCAAAGCCTTTGCCATGTTCACCAGCTCTCGCCGCTTCAATGGCCGCATTTAGCGCAAGTAAATTAGTTTGTTCAGCAATATGCTGTATGCCCTTCAATAACGTATCTACTGTGTGCAAACTAACTTGTAGTTCATTCACCGTTTCAGCAGTTGAGTGCATGGCCAGACTCATTACGCTCATTTGTGCCATGGCTTTCTGCATTTTTTCCCAACCTTCCAAAACTTCCTGCTGTAGATTACTTGATTTGGCTACGGTTTGCTTAGAAATCGTCAATGTTTCATTCACAAAATGCACTGATTCTTTCATCGTGCCGTGAATCAATTGCAAACTGGATGACTCTTGCTGAACGCTAGCAGAAATATCCTCTGTGGCTAAAAGAATCTCCTTACTTGAGCCTGAGATTCGGTGCATCGTATGTTGGAATTGTGTGACGTGTTCATCCAATGTATGACTACTCTTTTCAATTTCATTAAAGGTTGTCTGTAGCTGATTCAGGGAGCTCCTCACTTCATTTTGTTGGAGCGTAGCAAGCTCGATTAGTTCATTTCCCCATTTTGCAATTAAGAAAAATACGATAATCACCCCATTCATGATGGCTAGGAGCGTAATAAATACGATGATATCATCGAATGGTCCTAACAGTGATTCAGAGTTAAGGACATATAAAATAACAAAGCTGACGTTTGTAAGGGCACCAAAAAATACAATTAATTCTTTTTTAAAGTACAACGCAATAATGGCAATTGTACAAAGTAATATGTAGTGCTTGTTCAATGAAAAGCTATCAAGTAAAAACAATGTAAACACTACACTTGAAGGTATCATGCAAAATAAAGCCTTTGACATATGTTTTTATCGGTAAATAGTAATTACATACAGCTAGCGCAATCACTGCTAGCCCGATAAATAAGTAAGTAATACCTTTCGAAAGTATCATTGGCCCACAAATAAGAACAGCCAATATTGAAATGATAGCTAAATTGACCCGATGAACCTTCCTTGTATCGTAGCGAATCTTTTTCTCCATATATTCTCCCCCCTAAAAAATGAATAGACATTCAGTTTATGTTTCTATTATTATATAGTATAGTGGTTACTTTTTGTAGCTAAAAAATGTATTTTAGAGAATTTTTTGCATTAAACTTCGAAATAGAAGGGAGATAGTTTACATGGGCGGCATACAAAAAATCGCACCAAATTTTTATTGCATTGATACGCATGATTTAAATCGTGAGGAGCGCACAAGTTCCTATTTGCTTATCGATGAAAAGATTACGTTAATCGAAACATCGGCAAGTCCATCCGTTCCATATATTATGGAAAGATTAAAGGAATTAGCAGTTGCATTAGAAGATATTCACTATGTCATTGTTACGCATATTCATTTGGATCACGCAGGAGGAGCTGGTCTATTTTTAGAGAGCTGTCCAAATGCTAACCTGGTTGTACACCCACGTGGCGTAGCACATATGATTGATCCGAGTCGATTAATCGCGAGTGCTAAGGCGGTTTATGGCAAAGAATTTGATGGTCTTTTTGATCCGATTTTACCTATCGCCTCGAATCGGATTATGGAGATTGGACATGAAGATGTATTGTCATTAGGTAAGCATCAGCTAACGTTTTATCATACAGAAGGTCATGCAAAACATCACGTATCGATGCATTTTTCCGCAACAAATGGTTTGTTTGTTGGTGATACAACCGGCGTTCGTTACCCAGAAATGGAGAGTGAAGCAATTGATTTAATCATCCCTTCCACTTCTCCAAATCAATATGATCCCGAAACGATGGAAAAATCTCTACAATTATATGAACAACTAAATGTCTCAGAATTATATTTCGGCCATTATGGCGCGTACAAAAATCCAAATGAAGCTTACAGACAAGTACGCTATTGGACGCCATTATTTTTAGCTGAAGGACAAAAAGCTTTAGCTGCTTCTAACCTTATCGAAGAGCAAGTGAAGTTTTTAGATAGTCGTTTGCGAGCGATGCTACAGCAATATTTACAGGAACATGGTATAGCAGAAAACCACCCGGTCTATCAAACGATTCCTTTGGATACAGTGGTCTCGGCAATGGGCATTCTCGATTATCTAGGCAAAAAAGGCGCTGTCCTAAAAGGATAAATTCAGTCATAAAACTGTCTCAAAGCTCTTTGAGACAGATCATTTTTTCTTTTCAAATAGAAATATCTATATGAACCCGTTGATTTCCGCTACGGTGGACGCTTTTCGCGGGCATGGCTTCAGTCTCCTCGTCGCTACGCTCCTGCGGGGCCTTTTGCTCTTGCTATTCCCACAGAAGTCGCCGCCTGCGCTCCAATCAACTAGTTTACGTCTAGTTGGGCGACCAAGTATTGATCTTATTGTGAAAGTTTGGCTGCATAAAAGAAAAAACAGAATGGAGAAATCCATTCTGTTTAAATTTTACTTTTGAGGTTCACAACCCTTTCCGCGGAAGAATTAACTAGCCTCCTCCTTCGTTAAGCTTCGTGTTTCTCAGCTTTTTCCTCTCGTTATGGCACTTCACAACGTTTGAACAAAAAACTATGTCCGCCAATGCTCTTTGAGACAGTTTTTTACGTTCGTATTATGAATTTCTTAAATGGTGAAGCACCGATTTAAAATCCTGCTTCTCCCCGATTTCGCGAAAATTCCTAAAAGGATTTCCTATGTCTTTCATACGCGCTAAAACAGTCGGAATAGTAAATTTTTCTGGGCGCAATTGTTCATTGACCTCGTCCCAATTTAACGGCGTTGCAACTAACCCTTTATTATTACCCCGAGTCGAATATGGTGAAATGATTGTCTTCCCCTCAGCATGTTGAACATAATCTAAGTATAATTTTTTTTGCCTATTTTTCTTCAAACGTTCGATTGTATAGAAGTCAGGCTGTTGTTTACATAAAAATTTACACACAAATTCTGTAAATATCCTAACTTCCTCATACGAAAAAGCATGCTCTGGTAAGGGGATATACAATTGCAAACCTTTGCCTCCTGAAGTTTTAACGAAGGATTGTAGATGAAAATAATCACATATTTCCTTTAATTGTCGTGCACCTTGCATAGCGAGTGAAAATTCATCGACAGAAGGCGGATCAAGGTCAAAAACAATCTCAGTTGGTTTCTCTGTACGAATCGTTTGAAAAGGAATATGAAATTCGAGTGCAAGTTGATTGCCTAGCCATAGTAGCGTCTCGATATTATTGCACAATATAAAATTAGTGTCGGCTATTCTTGCGGTTGTAACAAAATCAGGGATCTTCTCCGGACTACTTTTCTGATAAAAGCTTTCCCCTGGTGCGCCATGCGGATAGCGGATTAAAGTGAGCGGACGGTCATAGAGAAAAGGCAATAAATAGGAAGATATCATTTGTAAATAGTGCAAATAACCATCCTTGGTAATACCTATTTCTGGCCACACTGGCTTATCGGGATGGGTTATCTGAACGTTATTTGGAATCGGTAAAAGTTGACGTTGCATTTGTAACCAGGTACATGCTTCAGGATTTATTTCTAATCTAAATGCATGGAATCTTGGCTCTCTTAATTTACTACCATCAAAATCAATACATGCTATATCCACACAGATTGACGGCTCCAATTCCCAAGTCTCCTGTCGCTTTGTCCCATTGTTTTGAAAAAAAGTAACTAATGTCTTCCGCTCTTTATCCGTCATACCATGCCTAAATATAACAACCTCATTAAAAGTTCCCTGTTGATAAACGCCCCCATGAAAATAGCCATTTCCTTTATCATATTTGTTGACAATAACGGTGATATATCGCCAATTTTTTAATTTTAACCAATCTGTGGACCGTATATTACTTACCCATTTACTGGTCTTTTTCTTGGCAATTATACCTTCTCCATTGTTTGCCCTTATAGTTTGTAACAGCATTTCACTATCTTCAAAATTCTCGATCGCTTGGAGCAGCTGTCCATCCTGATAATTGATAGTGGTTGGTAGCTTTACAGCAGTAAAAAATTTAGTTAATTGTTGTTTACGGGTCTTTAAATACCGATTGCTTTGTTCCTCACCTTTTAATTTAAGTAAATCAAATACGACATAATGGAATGGAAAATGCTTGGCATGTTCAGCAATAACGTCTTTATTTTGCATTCTTCCTCTTTTTTGTACGATTGAAAAATTACTTTTAAAATGATTTGTTAGATACACCACTTCTCCATCCAGTACTAATGGTAATAATGGTTTTATACGATCATATATACGCATACAAAATTCTATAATCTCAGGAAATAAATGATTAAGTACATTGTCGTTTCTACTTTTCAGAATAGGCTCTTCTTCTTCCCACACTAGAATGCAGCGAAAGCCGTCATATTTCGTTTCGTAAAGCCACTCTTCCCCTATAGGCGCTTCATTTACATCCGTCAATAGCATGGGTTTCATTTTAACAACTACTTTCATTCTTTTCTTTCAGTTTTTGATTATTTTCTTATTAGATACATAAAAATAATCAAAATATAACATAGTAATAAAAAACGAGGTGACGCTATGCATACAGTCTGGAAAGGCAGTATATCATTTGGACTTGTCAATATTCCTGTTAAACTCCATGCTGCTACTGAAAATAAAGATATAAAATTACGCCAGCTCCATAAAGAATGTCATACACCGATAAGCTATAAAAAAATATGTGAAGGCTGTGATCAGGAAGTGAAGGAAGAAGAGATTGTGAAAGCCTATGAATATGCAAAAAATAAGTTTGTCGTGCTTGACGAAGAGGAGTTAGAAAACTTACGCAAGGAAAATGAAGATAAGGCTGTAGAGATTATTGATTTCGTGAAATTACAAGAAATTGATCCTATTTATTTTGAACGTACTTATTTTTTATCTCCTGATACGACTGGCGGTAAGGCCTATACTCTTTTACGTAAAACACTAGAGGAATCTGGTAAAATAGGCGTAGCTAAAATTACAATTCGTTCAAAAGAGCAGCTGGCTATCGTACGTGTCTATCAAGACGCCCTCGTGATGGAGATTATCCACTTCCCTGACGAAGTGAGAAGTGTGAGTGATGTTCCCAATATTCCAAGTGAACAAACGGTTGTTAAGAAAGAGCTTGATACGGCGCTCATGCTAGTTGAGCAACTAACAACTATATTTGATCCTGAAAAATATACGGACGAATACCGTACCGCACTAATGGAATTAATAGAAGAAAAGAAAGAAACCAATACAATAGCAGCGAACGACAAACGTCCATTACCTGATAATGTAACGGACTTGATGTCAGCACTTCAAGCGTCGTTAGATAAAACAAAAAAACCTAGCCCACGAAAAAGAGCGACAAAAACGAAGAAAAATGCTTAACGGTCTTTTCAACATCACCATAGAAGCTACAAATAAATAATAACAAATAAAAAATTCGCGATACTTCTGTGAGGCTAGCCAACTGCCCACGTAGAAGAAGCGAATTTTTTTGTGTTAATTTTTAAAAAATGTTATGTGAATCAATTTCTTAATTCATTTTCATATCAATAAAGGCGAATATCAAGAAAAGAAAATAAAGTAATTGTTCATAGGTTAATTCCGCTACAGGCGAACGCTTTCCAACAAGCACGCACCGAGTCGCTTCCTTCGTTACGCTCTCGTTCCGCTTGCTTTTCCCGCTGAAGTCACCACCTTACACTCCTTCCAAAAATGCTCGTGTTTCTTTATAGAAAAACGATTTCTGAAATTAATTCAAGTTATATTGTTATGCACCCCCGATGACATAAATTACAAAAAACAGAACGTACATTTGTATATTTTGTTATAATTAAGACAGAAATTGGGGGGATGTAAAGATGACAAACATAGACATCAAGCAACGCATGCAACATTATCATGTTACCGGACTAAGCTTTTCGTTAATTGAAGATGGTCAAATCAGTGAATCTAGGCACTTTGGATGCTTTGAATCCGGCTCTAATAACAGAGTGGATGCCCATACTCTTTTTAATGCCTGTTCCATAAGTAAATTTCTAACAGCCCTGTTAGCGATGCGATTAGTAGAACAAAATTATTTACATTTAGATGAGGATGTTAACAATCAGTTACTATCGTGGAAAGTACCTGATAATCATTACACAAAGATAAAAAAAGTGACATTACGCAATTTACTATGCCATCAGGCGGGAATAAAAGATCCTCGTGATAGCTTTTCGGCATTGCAATTACTACAAGAGCAACCTACAATGGTCGAAATTTTAAATGGACAAACCCCCTACTGTTCTATCCCCATTGAGGTGAGCTATGAGCCAGAGAGTGAATTTCACTATTCAGATGCTGGATTCTGCATCATCCAGCAATTGATAGAGGACGTAACTGGAAAGCCATTTCACCTCGTGGTGGATGAATTTATTTTTACACCGTTACATATGAAAAACAGCCTATTTGCCACAAACATTCATGACATAACAAAAAATGTTGCCTGTGGTCATCATAAAAATGGTGAGTTAGTGCTCGGCAAATACCCCATCTATCCATACCTAGCAGCCTGTGGTTTATGGACTACCACAGCTGATTTAGCGAAGCTAGTTCTTGAATTAATGCATGCTTTAAAAGGTACAAGTAACTTGGGCATCTCTGTAAGCCACATAAAAGAACTGATACATCCACAAGGGTGTAAGGAGTGGACGGGCTTAGGCGTATTTATTGAAGGCGCACAACAAGAGATCGAGATGTCTTCTCTTGGTTGGGGTGTTGGATTTCAATGTATGATTGTTGCTTATCCTTATAGAGAAAAAGGCTTAGTTATCATGACCAATACAGATTTAGGCGTACACCAAATGGAAGGGTTAATTGGCGAAATATATAAATCCCTCCTCCTCTAAAAAGTTAAAAAGCGTGTTTTGTCATCAAAACACGCTCATAAAATTAAACTGTTTTCACTTTATAATGCAGCTGTACCATCTGACCAAATCGTTGTGTATTTATTAATTTTAACTCTATTTGCGGATTTTTTTCTTTAAATAACGGAATACCTGAACCTAGAATATGGGGTGTGACCGTGATAATATATTCATCAATTAGGTTTTCCTTCATGAAAGCATCGAGAATACCTGCTCCACCAACCATCCAAATTTTAGAACCTTGTTGTTCCTTTAACTTTTTAGTAAACGCTACAACATCTTCCTTAACGAATTCTACATAGTCATCTGTCCCATCTTGTGAGGTAGTGAATACATAGCATTTTTTATCCGGATATGGAAAAGACTCTGTATGTTCCAGTACGTAATCATACGTTCTTTTGCCCATAATGATTGTATCGATGGATTGATACATCTCTGTATAGCCATTGTCCCCTTCCCCCTCTGCATCGTATAACCATTGTAAGTTATCATCTTCTTTTGCGATAAAGCCATCTAAACTAGTAGCAATAAATAAAATTACTTCTCTTGTCATATGTTTTTCTCCTTTTATCTTTAGGGTATTGCTTTTTGATAAAATCATCAGCAAAACCTATACTAAACATAAAACATGACAAGTAGTGGCATGTTCAAAAAGAAAAGGTGAGGAAAAATGTCAAAAGCAAAGCGTTTATTAGATATTTTAATGTTTGTGAATTCAAAAAGAAAATTTACGGCACAAGAAATAGCCGATGAATTTCATATATCTATCCGTACTGTCCATAGATACATCCTAGATTTAAGTGATATGGGTTTACCCATCTACGCAGAACAAGGCAGAAACGGAGGCTATACCGTCATAACAAATCGACTACTTCCACCTATTTTATTTACAGAAGACGAAGTTGTTTCGATCTTCTTTGCCTTTCAATCTCTCAGTTACTATCGTGATCTGCCGTTTGATGCTGAAATCCACTCAGCCGGTCATAAATTATATAACTCACTTCAACATGATACCAAAATAAAAGTAGACAAAATTCGTTCTTACATCGCTTTTTGGAATCCTAAAAGAATGATTCATACACCCCTGTTAAAAGATGTTTTAGAGGCTTCGATAGCAGGTAGTCATTTACATATTCAATATGACTCGAAATCTGGTACTACAACCAAACACATTCGCCCTATTGGAGTATACGCTCATGATGGTCTCTGGTACTTGCCTGCCTATGACTTTAGTAAGCAAAAAGTATTGCTCTATCGTGTGGATCGTATTCTATCTATTATAGCAACTGACAAAGATGAAGAGTGCTTTATGAATTTAGCGCAATGGTTTGATAGTTATGAAGTAAAAAACCCAATTCGCTTACATGTTCAATTAACAATGGAAGGCGTACGCCAATGCAAAAGTGTGCCAAGTTTTGAGGAGCTTGTCGTAATAAAAGAAGATGGTACTGGCTCCATTGATGCCATGATCGACAAAGGGGAGCTTGGTTTTATCACCCCACTCTTTGTCAGATTGGGTAGTCATGCAAGAGTTTTAGAACCAAAGGAATTAATAGCTAATTTACGTACGCATGCACAAGAGATTTTAACGATGTATCCTGATGATACACAGCATTCTTGATTTTTGATTGCTTTGGTCTTCATGCTTTTGGAACCATCTCTATCGTGTCTTTTTGTGTCTGTATTGACTATCTGACGATTTTGTAAGATTGGCGTAACATAATTCGTTACTACTTCTTGAGGAATTTCCGTATACTTTGTATCAGTTAGGAGGAAAACAATATGCAACCAATCGATTTAAACAAACGAATTCATACTTTGGATTATCTCAGGGGATTTGCGCTATTAGGAATCATTTTAGTTAATATCCCCGCACTCTTGTGGATTGAGCCACCAACAACTTCAGTTGATATTGCTTACAGCCATTTTTTAGCTCTATTTGTTGAAGGTAAATTTTTTACAATCTTTTCATTTTTATTCGGCATTGGCTTTTTCATGTTTATATCCCGGGCAACTGCTAAAAATGAAAGGGCGTATCTATTGTTTTTAAGAAGAATTGCCCTGTTATTTTTATTTGGTATCGTCCATGTATTTTTTCAGCCGGGAGAAGCGTTAACAGTCTATGCTCTATTTGGTTTAATTGCTTTACCATTTTATAAAATGCGGAAAGAACTAAATCTAGCCATAGGGCTTATCCTTTTAGCTGTTACTGCTTATTTTGGTATAAAAATTGCCATGCCGTTCCCGTTAATTTTACTTGGATTAGCAGCAGGACAGTATCAGCTATTCGAAAAAATAAATGCTCATCAAAAGAAATTAATTGTCTTGACAAGTATTCTGTTTTTACTAAGCTTAGGCGGATGGCTTTATCAATGGAGTTATGTACCTGATGCAACACCCTCTTCTGTTGATACTATGTCAAAGGAGAAATTAGAAGAGTATATAGCTAATATTGAAAACTTTTCATTAATCGGGATGCAAATTAGTCCATTTGTTTCGGCTTTCTATGTAGGGATACTCGTATTATTACTTCAATATCCATTAGTACAATTGTTATTATCCCCATTAAGAGAATACGGTCGCATGGCTTTAACAAATTATTTAGGGCAAACGGCACTTATTTTATTACTTGGGCATACATTTCAATTAATTTCACATATCAACCTAATGTCATCACTTTGGATTTGCATAGGCATTTATATTTTCCAATTGCTATTTAGTAAGGTTTGGTTGAAGTTCTATAGATTTGGACCGATTGAATGGCTATGGCGAATGGGTACCTATTGGACAATTCCCCCACTAGTAAAACGATGTTAGAAAAATAGAACTAGGCACACGAATTAAAGTGTTCCTAGTTCTTGTGCATGCGATTGGATGTAAGCGAATCAGCGTTAGGATTCAGTTTTTTTATAAATAATTTCATGTGAATCCTTTAGTTTTATAAGGAGCGGGACATCTTCTCCCGTACCTATTTCTATGTACTGATAACTTCTAAGGTCGATAACTAATGCAAGATGATATTCTTTATAATTTTCATCTTCATTTCTAACCCTTTATCTGAATCATAATATGTGTCAATTTCGTACAAGCTTGTTTGCGTATTTTCCCATGTAATTTCCACAACAGTTTTACATTTATAATGAAGTAATGCGCTTACTGATTTTTCAATATGCATTCCTACTTCTCTTATCTGTTTTTTCATAAGTCTGAATCCCTAAATCTTTAAAATCTATTTTTTGAATATTTTTCAATTTAATGCTATATTTATCATAATTATTTTATTATAAGGGGTATCATTATGGCAACAATTGAAGATTTTATATCGCTTGATATCAGAATCGGTACGGTTATCCAAGCTGAAGAACTTCCTAAAGCAAAGATTCCTGCAATTAAAATGAAAATTGATTTTGGCGAAACAATAGGAACGAAACAATCCTCTGCACAAATTACGAAACGATATAGTCCGGCAGATATCATCGGCAAACAAGTAGTAGCTATTGTCAATTTTCCACCTCGTCGAGTGGCAGGTTTTAAATCCGAAGTTCTAGTGATTGGTGGCGTTCCTACAGAGGGCGATGTTATTCTTTTAACTCCCGATCAAGTAATACCAAATGGCACAAAAATTAGTTAATGAAAATAACTTCAAAATTTTCACATCGGTTAATACGAATTCATCATCAATTATTCATTTGTCTTTTTAACATGTTTTGTCCGTCATGTGTTATAATGCTGTTACTGACTAACCTGAAAAGGGTTTAAATCAAGATGCTGTAGCGAGTGACGACGCTACAGCATCTTTTTATTTAATATTTTCTTTTTGCGCCTTAAGTAGTTCAGGAATTGTTACGAATTTATATCCTTTCTTTTCAAGTTCTGGCAATATTTTCTCCATGGCTTTTACAGTTTGTTGACGATTTCCACCACCGTCATGAAAAAGAACTACATTCCCTTCTTTAACACCCCTTAACACAGTATCAACAATTTTATTAACACCAGGATTTTTCCAATCCAAAGTATCGAGATGCCAAGACCACATCACTACTTTATATCCCTCTTTTACAACGGCAGATATCATCGCATCCGTATATTGCCCTTCTACAGGCCTGAATAAAATGGGTGAATACCCGCTAATACTATAAATTGTTTCATGAGTCTGTTTTATTTCTTTCATTAAATTAGGCACGTTCGTTTTTAATGGATGTGTATAGGTATGATTCGCTATTTCGTGCCCTTCTTCATACATGCGTAAAACTACCTCAGGGTTTTTTTCTGCATTTTGACCCACAACAAAAAATGTTGCTTTTGCATCGTATTGGGCTAATAAATCTAAAATCTCAGATGTGTACTTTTTATGAGGACCATCATCAAAAGTCAAGGCGACAATTTTTTCTTTGGTTTGTATTTCCCACACAATTTGTCCTGCCTCTTCATAATACTTTCTTCCTTTATCTGCTGATGAGCTTTCGTTTACATAAAATACGGAAACAACTAAAATACATATAGGTATTAAAAATAGATAAAATTTCTTCAAATTTCCACCTCCCAAAGCGTTTTGTTAGTTCTTATTATTGGTTGATTTATCTTAAAAATGCTTTATTTATTAACAGGAATGCATGTATATTTTCTAGGAACAAAAGACTAATTACTGCTGTGAAGTGAACCTTTATATTTTCATCAAATCGTTTTTCTGCAGTGGCCTTTTCTTCAATTCGTATGATGATTTGATGCATCAATATCATCGTTCTTTACCACAATGTCCAAAGGCTCTCTTTCCATTCACATATAATTCATTAGAGGTAGCAAGCAGCAAAATAAAACCGCACAGGCTGTGAGCTATCTCGAATTGCTGAAATCTAACAGCTATTTCCCTCTAAAAATTTAGACAACTCACTTTTACATTGTGGTAGAGCTACCAAAAGCAAATGGTATTTAATTTATAGCTACATATTGAACACCCTAGACGCTATCTTCGTCTGCTTTTACGATGTTCGCCATTAGGAAATACCATACGGCTACATGCTTCGATAAAAATAAACGGAGCAATGAAGCATTTTCTCTAAATTCTTAATTTCATATAAATGTTGACAAAAATTCCACATCCATCTGTGCTAAAATCAACTTGTACATTGTTCCTATTGCTTTATCGCTGCAACCGATGAAGCAGTAACTTTTATTATCTCCATTCTCCTGTAACAACAAATGTAATATCATTTGTTGTTACATTTTGCTTTTATTTTTATGCATGCTTCTTTTACGACCTTCGCCAATATTCCGTTTTTAAGAGGTGCTTAACATGTATCCTATAGCAGATTACGTTTATGCAAATTTTTCTACTTGATACAACGAATTATGTAGATCCTTATCAATTGTTTCACCATTTGATTTAGTAGCTAAATGTGCTAAGTGCTTGTTTAAGTAAAAAGAAAAACACCACTTATCAAAAGTAGTGTCGCTAATTTTATTCACTTGAAGCTTTTCATCACTCGAAACTTTTATTGAAACCAAATTCTTTTAATTACTTCTCAAGGAAATTTGGAGAAGACTTAACTTTTGTTAAGTGAATAGCCCTATTGTTCACTTTATCTTTTTCATTTATCGCGTGTTGAGGAATTGTTTTCGTTGCGTCGTTTCTCTTTAGTTGCATTCTGAATCTGTTCATTTGTTAGATCATTTTCTTCTCGCACATCTAAATCGTCAGGACTTAAATCTGTCCCATATTCTTCCCTGTCCAATTCACTGTTGTTTCGCTTTTCTTTTGTCAAATTTATCACCTCCAATTAATAAATTGTCCCTTTTGGCTTGGTTTATACTCTTGTATTGCCTACATGCAACAGATCCCTCGAATTTGTAGTATGATTCACCTATAAAAGCTAACGAAAAGTATGGTGCCAAAAATGATAGAGACAAAGCTGATTTGAGGAATGCTGATGGATAAAATCGCAAGACGAGGTTGTACGTAAGAAGTATGACATACAAAAATTATGGCTATCTAATGCCGTTTTCAAAGCAAAATAAAAAGCACTCCATACGGGAATGCTTGTAAAACTTATTAATTATTTAGTCCTCCTCCCAAAACGAGTCATCGTTTCGAAAAGCTTCTTCAACTTTTGATTTCAATTTATTTTATTTAGCTTATCTAAAATTTCAAATAGATACTTTAATTTTAGCTCAAAAAATAAGATGATCTATTTCTAGAATAAAAAAGCCTTACCGTACTAGAGATAAGGCCCGTCTATGGCGGTAAAATATTTGATTGTGGATTGCTCTTGTTCTCACAAAATAGAGCTAGACACGATAGGAAAGTATTTGTTTAAATTACTAAGTACCCCACATTCTCATATAAAAAATTATTCCTTTGTAAAAAATTTTGGATCGATTTTATCAATAAATAAAGAAGAATTATAAAAATATCCCATTTTATTTTTGTCTTCATATGTTAACGTTTCACCATTTTTAATAAAAACTACCCAATCATTTTCTATCTCACTAATATTTTTTTCGTATATTTCCTCTATTTTTTTAGCCAAGTCCTCTTCGTTGTATAGCTGTTCAAACTTTTCTAATCCATACGTGTCAATTAAATAAGTAATAAAAGAAGCTGAATGCGTATAGCTCATCCATTGAAGGATGTACTCTTCTTGATTTGTAAGTGCTGGGCGAAAATAGGAATCATCTTGATTCGGATCTATCAACTTGCTAATTGGTATTAATTTGTTTGAATCGATAAAATACTTCATCACCTTATGGGAATATGATTGTTGTTTTCCATACTTATCTTCCATATAAGAAGCAAAACCCTCTTGCGTAAAATAGCCACTGCTTGCATCAAAATTGTTGCCATAACCAAGTAAGGAATGTGTCAGTTCATGGACAAGTGGATATTGATTTTCCTGAATGCCATATAGTTTGAGTTCCGATCTCAAACCCCATGAATGTTCATTTCCTACATTGAGATATACATTTATCCTCTCGGATGGAACATATCCAGTATGTATTGAATTCTGAATTTTATCATAGGCATTAAGGAGTTCGTCTTTTATTGATTCTACTTTTTCTTGTGGAACCTTTATTTCATTAAAAATCTCAAAGGTTATTTTTCCATCTGCTGTAACAACAATATTTTCATCATCTTTTTCTTCTTGTTCTTTTTCTTTAGGAACAACTGTATCCTGAGTACAGGCTGTTAGTAAGAATATAGATATAAGGAAGAAGCCTCTAAACTTAAACATTTTTACCTCCTGAAAAATAAGTATTTTCCAATTATACGAACTATAAATCCAAAAGTTTCATTTTTTAAGGATAAAAGGAAAATAATAAGGAACAAAAGTTTAATCAAACAAATAAAAGCAGGGTGGTTGGAATTCCCCTGCTTATTTACTATTGTAATGAAAAAGAATTGTGTTTTAGTGTTATAGTGCATTTCCGTATTCAGCTGTGGATGCAGCAACAGTCAATGAATCTAATTCATCCTTCATTCTCTTATATTTACACATGTTGTCATAATACTTCTTGATTGCCTTGTCCAAATGAATAACGATTTAATTGTGTTTGCCCTTGTTTGCCAATTAGGTTTGCCCTCCTAAGTTGTGCTATAATGCTGTTGAGTGCAACATTAAAGGGCATGAACCAATTCAGGCTGTAGCTTATGAGAACGCTGCGG
This sequence comes from Lysinibacillus sphaericus OT4b.31, assembly GCF_000392615.1. Taxonomy (GTDB): domain Bacteria; phylum Bacillota; class Bacilli; order Bacillales_A; family Planococcaceae; genus Lysinibacillus; species Lysinibacillus sphaericus_B. The sequence goes on from NZ_KB933398.1 coordinate 2,643,360, forward strand.
CTTTTTATTTTTTTGTTATATTCTCATAAAAAGATATAAGGTAATTGTGGAAATCTAGGTATAAAACGAAGGAATGATGTTATGAATCAATTCATCCTGTATATCAGCTCAATACCAAGCTTGTAGGGAGTGCTGTGTAATCCCTTGTCTCTCCCTGCAAGCTTGGGTTTCTCAAGGGAGCTGATATTTTATATGAAAAACCGTTCAAAAGCCTATATTCGTCATCAGAGAGAGCGAACTATTCGAAAAAAATGGGGCATTTTAAAAAATGTATTTTTACGAGAAGACGAATACATGCCGATACGCGGTACGTTAAGTAAAGGAAAAATTCATTGTTCGTGTAGAATGTGTCGATACGAGCAGTATCACGCAATTCCTAAAGCTAAACATAAAGCTAAATTAAAAGCTATGGAACAGGAAATAGACGATTATGTCTATTTCCTCTTTTTTATTCTCAACGAACCACTTTCTCTTTACCTAACACCCCACCAGTTCTTGGCTCAATCCTGCCTGTCATCTCCCAACCCATAGCAATCAATACCACGCTAACCTTGCTTACATTAATCCTGCGAGTTTTTTTGAATCGGTAACCCTAAGTTCCAAAGCGTGATGAACGTCTCAATCTGATGTTTTGTAAAATCGAACTTAACCGTGTCATGTGCATCGCCAGTAAACAGAATACATCGTCTCGCTACTGTTGTGCCCATTCGATTGTCACCGCTGCTCTCAGATTATCTGAATAAAACTTACAAGCAACCACCTCTGTTGAGTTATCGTCCTGACATAAAACCTTGCTTAGACCGTCCTTGATGCCTTTTGCTAGATTGTCGATGTTCGGTATTGGTTGTAAATCGTAACGTGCCTTCAACAGCTTGCTGATGCACCTTTTAAAATGATTTATGTACATTGATGCTCACCTGATTTCTTCGGTAATAAGTTCATCTGGTGCACTTGTGAAACTTCTAATCTCACGAATAATTTGTCGTCTTTTAATTCTTTTGGTACGAATGAGCAATTCCGCGTTATTCGTGATCTTTGTTGCGCCATCATCCCACCTGGACCTGGTATGGTATTTCAAATGTAAGTACGTTCATGTCTGCCTTTCTTTTAGCAAAAAGAGAACTATATTAGTATTATTAAGATAAAAATGTAAATGGAGTGAAAAAATGTACACAACCAACCGTTCGTTCTTTATAGTAGCCTTTACTTAGATTTTAGTCAGACAAAACCGCCTCAAAAAAATGCATTGAAAACAAAGCATGAAATTGAACGGTTTTCTGCTCATATTCTAAGGCAGGACACTTATATGAGTATTTTAATTGCGGAGGGTGCAACAGTAGCAAAAATTATTGGGGATACACCAGAAATATTCATTCACTTGCCCGATGAAGAATTACAAGCAACCAAGATTTTATCATCATTGTAAATTTGAGTGCTTTTCAAACAAAAAAGCGAGGTGCAAAGTATATTTGCACCCCTCAAACCTTGATATATCAGTATTTGTATATCTATTATGTTCATAAATGTGATGTGAATCATTAAGGTTCAAGAATTTTAAGAAATGTTATTAATTAAACACAACATCCAATAAAGCTTCTTCTCTTTTCATTATTTCATACAAGAATATCTGTTTGCATTCGTATGCCTTTGAAAAAGTGCCTCTCATGACTAATACCTAATTAATAATACCTGTTGGGTATAATGTAGTTCCTCCAATTGAAACTTTTATTTCATTAGATAATGGAACATTGTGTTCATCAATAATTGTTCTCCACCAATCCCATGCAAGACCTGTACATTCTCTTGCATAAATTCTTATATTTTTTGAATTAGGCGGGAGTGGTATTACTGTAGAGAAATGAGCTGTTTTGTCTTTCCAGTTTCCATCCCAAGTTTTATGGGTTAGTACTTCTTTTCCATTTTCATCATATGAAAATTCATCCCAGGCTACTTCAAATTGAGCAACATATGCACCATAATGATCAAGGATGATGCTACCTTTAGAATATTCTGTAGATGTCGTCTCGATATAATCTGTACTGTTATGAACAGCGGCAATTGAATTATCCTTTAAGAAAACACTTGTATAGGATATTGGGTATGCTGGATTTTTAAGACTAAATTCTGCATTATCTTTAATTATGTTTCTAATATCATTAAAGTCTTTTGAGACAACCTGGTTATGCTGTTGTGAATCTCCGCCTAATACTACAGCAGTAAAGGAACTTTCTTCAAAAATATCTTTGTACTGTGCACTAGTTTCTACATTGGTATTAACATTATTCAGTAAGGCTTTAAAAGCAGCTTGTACATCCTTGCTCTTAGAACTTGTTTCTAATTTCACATAAATTGTTCTGCCATAAGCTACATTTGACACCATAACTGGAGGGGCCTCATTACTTACCCCTTTACGGGTTAACTCTTCAAAAAGAACGCTATCATCAAAAAGTTCTGATGGATTGTTAGGTAGTTCTGCACTTACGGTATAAAATATTTGTTTATATGCCGCAACCATCACTTTTTTCTCTCCATTTGCAATCGCATTAAAGTCAATTCCCAGTGAATTGTCAAGAACTTTGGCGTTAACATTCAGAGTGCTTGCTATTTGAGATTTGCTATATACCATAGATTCTGAATATTGTAGTCTTGCAGGTAAAGTATGGCTTGTTGAATATTTTTCACTCCAAGTAGATATTAACTCATCTACTGCCCCAGACACATTACCATATGTTGGATTATCTACAGTCATAGTATTTTCTCTTTTCATGCCAGGTAAATCTATGCTAATATTTAGCGGTTTTCTTTTGGCCACCAATAAACTAGGTTGATTGTCTGCAAAAGCTTTGTTTGCAAGTTGTAAGGCTCCTGGATAGGCACGATTCGCAATAGAATCGATAATTGAAATATCCACCGGTGAAGTTGTAAGTGATTTTTTGTTACGTTCAACCACTATAAATTTATTATTTGAGTTTATTCCTTCTTTTGGAACAAAACTATCAATTTTATCACCATTCACTGCTAAAACTTCGCTACTATTATAGTTCAAGTTTGCTATACCAGTATCAATGTCATTAGATTTGCTCGTTTCACTAGGCAAATTAGTATCAAGTGGTTCAGCAAAGGAAATAATCGGATAAGTTATAATACATAAACTAACAGATAAACATACTAGAAATTTTATTACTTTAAAATAATTTTGAATCCTCAAAAAAACCACTCCTTTTTTAGGAAATTATACCACAGAAACATTTGGTTTAAATACAGTAGTTTAGTTGTGTATTTGATTTGTTTCAGAGTAGATAAATGGTAAAAATGACACACTTTAATTACTCTAGTCATAAATGATCCTTCTGGGAAAGGATATCCACGTCCTTCCCCTTCCAACCATAATGTGGAGTGATTCCACTTTACCATTCTGGTATATTCACTTATCTCTTACGTTTCTTACCCTTACCTTTACCACATTAATTAGGTTTAGGAAAAAGAGAACCTAATATAATAAAAACTTAATTATTGTCATCCAAATCATCTGGATAAACAATTGTGTTAATTACTTCTCCATTTGATTCATCTTTAAAAATTACTGTAACTTTAAATTTTTCAGGATCAACACCACTGAAAAGTTGATAATACATACCTGTAATAGCAAGCCCAAATGATGCCATTGCGTCAAAACTATTTTCAAACTCCTCTTTATTTACCATTAATGTGAATTCAGAAAAAGATTTGTTGTAAGTCACATCTTTTATAGAAGTTGGGTTATCGGTGCTAGTTTTAATTTCTTCTACAGTTTCTAAAATACCGGTTTCCAGCTCTTTTATCATTTCTTTATGCTTTGATTTAGTCATTTTATAAGTCACAGAACCATCATCGTTCTTGACGGCTTCTTTGATACCTTCTTTTTTTGCCTCAGCAATCGCTGAATCAATGTCCTGGCCCTCAAAAAACGAAGCTGGTATTGTTACATCAACATTTAATAGTCCTTTGTCAACTTTAAATGATTCATCCTGAGATGTTTCTTCACTTGCATTTTCAGCACTTTCTTTTTTCTTACTACTATCCTTCTCTTGATCTTGACTACATGCTACTAAAACAATGCCTAGTAGAATTACTAATGGTAATACAAACAATTTTTTCATAGTATAATATCCCTCCTCCATAAATATACATAAAAGGATGGGTTTTTACTATATCTTTTATGAAAATACTAGAGAAATATTCCTAACATGTCGAACTTTGGCGATAGGAAATATGAGATAAATGACTTACTTCCTTTCCCTTTACTACCACGTTTTGCTTCTTTCTCTGCCTTTTCATTCTTAGGCAAACTATCGAATTCGAACAGCCATTTATGAAGTTTGTGTAAGCAGGAATATGCCACATTTGCTTCATAGTCAGCGTCCTCGATTAGTTTTTTGCTTCTTCTACTGCGTCATCCACACCTGCATGAACCTTCTCGTTCCTGCTTCAATTCGTTTTGCGCTAAAAAAGCTGTTAAATCAGTCATATATAATCACCTTGTCCTTTTCTTTTTTGAATTAAAAAGAGACTAGATTTATCTAGTCTCAAAAGCTTTTTCTATATCCCTTCCGCTAATAAACATACGTCTGTATAATTTTCCATATGATAAACCTAATTCCTTTGCCCATTCACCCAATAGCTTTCGTTGCCCTTAGTGAATCGGCTTCCAGTTGTGCTGACATACCACAATTCCAGAACTTGAGGAACGATTATTTTATAAATAAAAAAAAGACGCAATTACCCCACCAAATCGATATTTTGGTGGAGAAATGCGTGCTGTTATTCTTATTCAATTATTTTAGTATCCGCAGAAAGAGTTTCAAATTCAACAGGGATTGTTTTTGTTTCTAGCATTACTGGTTTTTTTGAATTTGTAATATCAGTTATTTTAGCATATAATCGCGTTCCAAATTCTGTGCTAAACTGTCCTACGCCCGTAGCTCTAATTCCAAATCTATCATTCCCTACTGCGTTATTTCTGATGACTGGCTCGAATCCCTGTTTGTCTGAGGCGAAATTCAGTGCAGAATATAAAAGTTGAGGGGACATCGGTTGATTATTAAAAGTATAAGTAGCATCCCCATATAAATCTGCATTAATTTTATTCTTACCCGAAATTGTTATTTTTTCAAACACATATTCTACTTTATATTTTTTACCAGCTGGAACAGAAAAACCTTGTGGAGGAATAATAAACTTTCTATCTTCTGATTTTTCTGTAGTGTTTGAAGTGGACATATTATAATCAACACTAAAACTATGTGAAGCTGTCAGCATCATAACAGAAAGGCTTGCATTATAATTATAACCAAATGTCCAACCGGAAGTATTAGTCGTACTAGTCGTTTCTTTAAACCCATGTTCGTACCCACTAGTATATAATGTTACCTCATGACCTAGGGTATTTTCTAATATGTTTTCTCCAACTGTCAAAAGTTGAGAGTTCTCAATTATAGAACCTTCTATATTACTACCATTTAATTCGGCATCTTTTATATCATGATTTCTCAATACTGTACCTGGACCAGCAGCACTGATCAACATTTTTTTCACTCTTTCATCAATATCTTGATAGGCACTATTCTTATTTTGACTTTGTTCAGCCGCTTGAACGTTGCTTGGAACAACTCCAATATTACTACCCATAATTTCTTGATTTTCAGCAGCACTTGCAGTATTAGTAAAAGTACCGCCTCCTAATAAAGTACTAGCTACTACACCATACAATATTATTTTCTTTTTCATTATGAAACCCTCCTATTAGTAAATTTTTTATTAGATTCTAATATCTAATGTTACTACTGTATCTAATGTCACTAATTTTTACAAAATGAGTGTAAAACAATCCCTAATAAAGTAATACGGATTGGTTTTATTGTATTTTTTAACAATATAAGCTCTAAATATATTGTTTATTCTGAATTTAGGGTGAATAGATGCAAAAAATAGCAAAATTTAATATCAATTGTCACTAATTTTCACAAAAAATAATTGTGGTAATTCACTTTTGCGGAGTATTTATATGTATATATATTGAATTATAAAAACTCTCTATCTATCATTTGTAGGGCATTAGTCATAACTCAGTGTGTGATACTTGCATGATAGAAAATCATGAGTGTAATAGGTGCAATGCGATGTATACACACTGTTATCTGGCCCAAGAGACTTACTGAAATGGACGTTTACTCTTATGAATGCCTAAACTGTTCAAAAGTGTATTTGTTCTCGTTCTTTATAGCGTTTGCGAGATGAAAGCCTAAATTCATCTGGACTTACAATATTTAGTTAACTTATTATTAAATGGAGGTGATATTTTGTCAGGCATTTATAAATATGCAAAATATATTCTTTTGCTCATTTCAATAATTAATTTAAATAGTTTCAGTCCAGATTATTTAGAACCAATACTTCTTTATGAGTATCTTATATTTGTAGGATTTTGTTCTTTACTTGGTATACTTCACGATTTTTTTAAACCTAGTAAAAAAACGAATATTTTATTACTTGTATTCATTATCATTAGTTCTCTTGTTTTATTGATTACATCAATCTTCTATAAATCCACTCCTTCAATTATTTTTTCTATAGTAATGTTTATTGCAATTAATTACGCATTATTTTTAGAAATAAAGCAAAAGGAATAGTACCTTTTGCTTTTTACGCCTCTCCACTTTATTGTTTTCTCCATTCTTCATAGCTTATAAATGGCACCACAACACTTGGCGGCTTTACCTCTTTATAAGCTTTATTAAAAGCTTGTTTATAAGTTAATCCTAAGTCGCTCATATAAGCATCGATTCGAGCGGCTAGCTTTTGTTGGTACTTATTATCCATGTAATCTCCACCACGCCTATACTCAGGTAATTTACCGTTTACCATGAATATTGTTGTGCATCTAAACTGAATGTCCATTGAAGCGAGACCCCATAAACCATGGCGCTTTAGATAACCAAGTTCCATAATGGAAATATCCATCTTTCTCAGCTTTCTGCCCGTCTAACTTTCTATGAGACATGCGCACTCTCGATGTCGAGACAAAAAAACTTTATGGTTCTGAACTAGAAGAAAGCGATTATGTATTTATCACCGCTAATTTAGAACCAATCAGCAGTGGTTATATTGTGAAAATGTTTAACGCATTAAAAACCAAGCATCAAATTGAACGATTATCAGCTCATATTCTAAGACACACTTATGTGAGTATTTTAATTGCTGAGGGTGCAGCAGTAACAACAGTAGCAAAAATTATCGGGGACACACCAGAAATGGTGATAAAGGCATACGCTCATTCACTAGTTGATGAAGAATTAAAAGCAACAAAAATTTTATCATCATTGCTTAAATTTGAGTGCTTCTCAAACAAAAAAACGGGGTACAAAGTATATTTGCACCCCACAAACCCTGATATATAAGCATTTATAGACTATCTAAATATATTATGTTCATAGAGAAAATCATAGGAAAGATCGACAAACAAATATTCATGTTCATTAATCGCTATTGAAAATGTGCGTGTAATCTCTCCGGTTTCAATATCTCGATACAGTTCAGAAATTTCCCCACTTTGATCATTACGCATTTTTATAATCGTTTGGAGGAAATAGGGACGCCAACTCCAGTTTTTATTGATCGCACTTGGTTGTAATTCCCACTGTCCTTCTACACGCATCACGTTTGGCGTTAGCTGAAATCCATCCTCATTACAAATATATAATCGGAAAGAATAGCCATCTAACAGCTGTGCTAAATGTTCTAACTGGGCAATGTTTTCACTAGTAGGTTTGACACGATGGACAATCGCCTCTAGCTCCTCCTGCAACTTCTTTAGTTCAAAATACTGCGCCTCAAGCATTTTCTTTTCTGAGGTAATGAATCGTTGACATTCCTGTTTAAATCTTTCCTTCAGTACATCTTTTTCCACAAAATTTATTGCCGCATTTGCCAAGTAGGGTCCTTGATAGAAGCGTCCCCCATTTTTCCAGGCAAATTGCAATTGATAAACAGTCCCGATACCTTCAAATAATAAGTTTGCACCAATTTTATATGCTAAACTTCCAATTGCTGAAATCATATCTGATTGGGCTGACCATGAATCATAATTCAATTCACGAATATCCACTTTTAAAATCTGTGGAGAAAGTAAAGCAATGTGCTCTAAATGACTTTCAGCTCCTACTTCCTGTACAGCAATTTTCACACCGTACGTTGTAAAGTAACGCAGAGCATGATGTAATTTATTGATATCACCTAAAAAGCGATGTTCAGACACAACCAATACAATACGATGTAAATCTTCTTCTCGTAAATATTGTTGAATAATACTAAAATGGCTTTCACCGAAATCTTGCATCAACAAATTAGGGTTACTTGGAATATAAATATCAATGTCATTCGCTACTTCCTCAATTTTTGCTAAAGCCGCGTGCAAAATTTTATGTTCCATATCAATTCGATATTCTTCTGGAATATCTTCATTATTCACAAAATCTTTTAAATTAATTTGTTGACCTTCAATTTGTAAATGTCCGGAAATTTCGTAGGCAATCACCGTATGCGCGTCTGCGCTAAATATAGGTTGAAAATACCCATGTATTTGATCTAAATTTGTTAACACTTCAATTGCATCCATTGTCGAAACCCCCATACTTGAATAACCTGCCTATCGTTATTCAAAAATAACATTACATTCACAGTTGATTAAATGAAAAAGCTCTCTGACTGTATAATAATTTGTTTATAGGAAATTCGCAACTTCACATGCCGTTATTTAAGAAAACATCCGTTTTATAGTGTTACTAATTCTTTTTCCAGTTGCTTGTACGCTGCTAGCTCTGGTTGACATACCCAGCTCAATCCAAGTGTACCTTCCCCTGCATGAACCCCCACACATGCACTCAATGGTAGAACATGAAAAGTGATTAGAGGGTACGCTTTTTCAAGAGATGCTTGCCAACATCTAGCACCTTCTTCATTGTTACAGTGGATGACAGCCACCTCGGGAATCATACTGGATTCTAAATCTATAGTTAAAAGGTTTTCTACATATGCTTTTGCTTTTGTTGCTGTGCGTATTTTTTCTTTCATCACAACTTTTCCATTATCAAAGGAAATAACGACTTTAATGTTCAAAAGGTTGCTTAAAAAAGCCTGTGTACCTGTAACTCGCCCACTTTTATGCAATTGCGATAAACTCGATGGGATAAAAGATAACTTACTCAGGTCGGCAAGCTCATTAATTCTTTCAACGATAGCGGCTGGTTCGAAGCCCTCTCTTTCCAACTGCTGCCCAAGCTCAATCATCTTCATCATTGGAAAAGAGCCAATTTTTGAATCGACTGGATGCACTTCAAATTGTGCTTGCTCGGCTGCTGTGAAAGCGCTTAAATAAGTGCCCGATAAATGCTGCGATGTATGAATAGCAATTGCACAGGCATAACCTTGTTGCTTTAATGATTGATATAATTCCACCACTTCACCAATGGCAGGTTGCGACGTCTTTGGATGTGTTTTAGCACTGCGTAATTTATCGTAAAACTCGTCATGTGTCATATCAACCGTTTCACGTAATGCCCCTTCTTCAAATACAATATTCAGTGGCAATACGTGAATATGATTGTCCTGTATGTATTTTTCATCTAACAATGCTGCTGTATCTGTAACCCATGCAATTTTCTTTTTCATTAAATGCTGTGCTCCTCGTCTATCGTGAAATATTATTATCTATATAGCTTATGCAACTATACATAGATAGTGCCGTGATGAATAGTGACATTTATCATGCTCACTAAATTTATTTACACGATTCGACATCATTTCGACAATTTTCTCTATAAAAAAACAGTATTCCCTCAGTAGGTTAACCATACTTTTGGAATACTGTCGTGACTATTCAGACATAAAAAAATACCAGATACAGGAAATAACAATTAATGATAAGAGAACTGCAAATGTTACCCGTAACGGTGAAATCGGTGCATCGCCACCTACACGACCTGTTTGACCATTCACCATAAAGCGGTAAATTTTATCCTTGTAGCGGAAGGATGATAGCCAAATTGGTAACATTAAATATTTATATGTAATGTCATCATGGGTTGTAGAGAAACGCAAATTCGACACAACATCTGCATGTTTTTCTAGACGGATTTTCGTCGTTATTTGCGCATGTAAGTGATCTTGAATTTCTCTCTTCGCCTGATGCCATCCATCCTGCAAACCGATGCTATATCGTTCTGACAAAAAACCAGTGACGTATTCAGGCTTATAGGATTTATTATTCAGCAAATTAAAAGGTTCGATTTTTCGCATCATATCTCGATCATATCGTGTCGTAGCACTTATCAAATGATCGTCAATAAACTCTTGATAAAATCCACTTGTCGCATACCAATCGGTTTCAGTACGCGTATTGCCGTCTTTATCTGTTACTGTTCGATGTTTACCATAGCTAGCTGAGTATCGTGCGCTTGTTTTCGTATCAAACGTCCAATAGGGTAGGTAGACACCCTTAAAGGAATCAGGCTTTGCACCCATTTTCGCAGCTTTTGGGGTAAACCATCTTCCTTTAATCCATTTTTGAAAATGATCTCCCGCTTGCTTGTCTGTGACCTCGAATGCACAAACACCATTTGGTGCGAGTGTGTTTTCTGCACTTGCCTCCATTACTTGGTTAGAACCACAATAAGGGCAACTGTCGGCGACTTGTAATGCATCGTAAATCGTTTCTGCCGCGCAAGCTTTACAAATAACAGTTTTTTTCTCCACACCCCAATTAAAATTCCCACGTTCCTCAGCTAGTGCAAAATCCATTTCCTGTGCAACTTTTTCTTCTTCTTTTTCTGGGGTTGCAATGGCTGTCTCAAAGCCACAATAAGGGCAAGATAATTTTCCTGTTGCTGGGTTAAATTCAATTGATGCACTACATGATGGACATTCAGCGTCAAATTCAAGCTTGGCCTCTTTGACGTTTTGTGCTTCTTGTGTCGTCATCATTAGTCATCTCCTTACTTACTATCATTTTCATCGAAAACATCGCCACACTCTGGACAGAATTTTGGTGGATTTGTCACATTTTCTGGTTCCCATCCACATTTATCGCAAGCATATTGCATTGCACCAACTGGTTTTTTAGAACCACATTCGCTACAGAACTTTCCTTTATTGACCGTACCGCATGTACATGACCAGCCTTCTGTCATTGGTTTTGATGCCCCACAATTCGAACAGAACTTCCCTGTATTTTCATGTCCACAAGCACATGTCCATGCATCCGGAGTAGCCACTGTTTGTGCTTGCATTGATGCCTGTGCCATTTGCGCTTGTTTATGTTGCTCGTTCATTTGGAATAGCTGCCCTGCATTGACACCGCCTGCTTGTGTCGCCATGTTCAAGCCCATGAAGCCAGCCATTGCCCCACCTTCATTTTTAGCAGCTGCAATCATTGCCTCAGCCTGTGCCCCTGTTAAATGAGCAGCTGCCATGCCAGGGTCACGCATCACCGCATTACGTTGCAATTGTTTCAGCATGGCTTCATCTTCTTCAGACGCTTTTAAAGAACTTATCCCTAATGACACGACTGCCAGGCCACGTGTTGCTAGCCATTTTTCCGATAACACCTTGTTTAATGCGTCTGCTAGGGCAATTGTATGTGCGGGTATTTCACTGTAACGCACACCACTTGCAGAAATTTGTGCAAATGCCGGTTGTAAAGCTGTCATGAGTTCTGTTTTTAATTGGCTATCGATCGCATCACGTGTGAATTCACGTTCCACATTCCCACATACATTAGTGTAAAATAATAATGGATCCACTATTTTATACGAATACTCCCCATGACAACGAATGGCAATATCAATATCTAAACCAATGTTTCTATCAATGACACGGAAAGGAATAGGAGCTGGTGTACCATACTTATTGCCGATTATTTCTTTTTTATTGAAGTAATACACGCGTTGATCCTTCGCTATTTCACCGCCAAATGTAAATCGCTTTCCTATTTGCTTGAATGTTTCTATAATGTTCGAAGAAAGATCATTGCCATACATAATTGATGGCTCTGTTGATGTATCATATACATATTCGCCAGACTCCGAAGAAAACTCTACCACTTTCCCTTGCTCGACAATCATCATACATTGACCTTCATTAATTGCAATGATGGAGCCATTACTAATAATATTATCATGCCCTTTATTCGAGCCACGTTTTGAAGTACGCTTTACACTCTTCGTTACGAGTACGTCTGCTGTCAGAGACTCACAATAGAAATACTCACGCCATTGATCTTCTAATACGCCTGCTAATGCACCAACGCCTGCTTTTAATAAACCCATATTATTCCCACCTTCAACATATACTTAAGCCCATTTTATCATTAAATATAATTTGCTCACTACTGTATTACGTAAGAAAAGACAATTTGTTTCATCATTTGCAATCAACCGAAACAACTTGTACTTTCCTTTCACCAGCCTCTCGATGAAATCAAAAAAGATGCTGCACAAAGTGTACAGCACCTCCTCTTAAGCAAAAGCATTCATTGCTACAAGAATCCAAGCAATAATAAATAACATACCGCCAATTGGGGTAATGGCCCCTAGCTTTTTAACCCCTGTAACCGCAAGTACATATAAACTGCCTGAAAAGAAAATAATGCCTGCGAACATTAAATAACCTGCCCAAGAAAGTATACTGGATGTTCCTAAAAGTGCATCACTTGATAAAATCCCAAGCACGAGTAGACCGAGTGAATGATACATATGATATTGCACAGCCGTTTCCCAAATCGCCGCATATCGAGGGGTTGAAAATTTATCCTTTAATGCATGTGCTCCGAATGCACCAAGTGCCACCCCAAGAGCAGCCATAATAGCGCCTAAACCTAGTAAAATTCCCATATGCTACTCACCTATCTTTGCTCAACAGCAATTTCTTTATATTTCGCATCCCAAACTGCATCGATTTTACTTAGCGAAACAGGTCTTAGCGTGTCTTTATGAGCTAAAATATGTACTGACTGAGCAGTAGCAGCAACTGTTCCATCCTCATGTAAAATCTCATAGCCATATGTTGTGCGTAAACGGTCGTGCTTTTCCACCCAAGTGCGCACCGTTGCTACCTGGCCGTAATGCATAGCTGCCTTATATGAAATAGATAAATCCATCACTGGTGATACATAGCCTTCTTTTTCCAATGCGGCATATTCAAACCCCGCATCACTCACTAGTTGTGAACGTCCAATCTCCATCCATATGATATAGTTTGCGTGGTACACAACGCCCATCTGATCCGTTTCGGCATATCGAATCTCAATCTGTTTTTCACTTACAAACATTTTCTTCACCTCGAGTATCATTATAGCGTAAAAATATTGAATTGGCGGGGATTTTGCTCTAGGAGTGATGAACGTTGAAAAATGAAGAGGTGCTCTTTTTAGTATTTTATTTAAAAATTGATTTTTGATATGAATAACTTAACATATTAACTCTTTTAATTGGGGTACTTTCTGGGGTACCGTGGGTTACTAATCATGTACGTTCTTAGGTGCATCGAAGTCTGTTTAGAACAACTATTGGGGTCCACCAAATACAAAAAAATAAAAAGATTAAGCACCGGGCATGTACGTACATATATATAAAGAAAAGTCACTCATTATTTTTCGAATGAGTGACTTTTTAATTATTCTAAAATATTCCCTCATTTTAATAGTCATATTTGTACTTATGGTTCTTTGACTATTCTAAGTGAGGTTTATACTAAGAACATTATAAATTAATCTTCTTTGTATAATTGATAAATTGATTAAACTTTTCTGTAGGGAAATCTACTCCTAGTTCTTCCATTTGCACTTTTGCTTTTTCAATTAACTTTGTAACTTTTATTTTCGTTTCATCATCTAAATTTGCGAATTTATCACCTTTTCCGAAAGAAGTATGATTAAGAGATACACCAAGTTCTTTGAGTTGCGTATTAGCTTCCTCTTGAGTTAAAGAACCGTCTTTAACTTGTTTCATAATTTCTTGTACCTGTGTGTTCGTTTCATCATCTAAATTGGCGAATTTATCACCTTTTCCGATGAAAGCATGAGTAAGAGATACACCAAGTTCTTTGAGTTGCGTATTAGCTTCCTCTTGAGTTAAGGAACCGTCTTTAACTTGTTCCATTATTTCTTGTACCTGTGTGTTCGTCTCATCATCTAAATTTGCGAATTTATCACCTTTTCCGAAAGAAGTATGATTAAGAGATACACCAAGTTCTTTGAGTTGCGTATT
>NZ_KB933398.1:2657756-2742601 GCF_000392615.1 Lysinibacillus sphaericus OT4b.31
ATGCCAGGAGGGATGCCGGGCGGAATGCCAGGCGGAATGCCAGGAGGGATGCCGGGCGGAATGCCAGGCGGAATGCCAGGAGGGATGCCGGGCGGAATGCCAGGCGGAATGCCAGGAGGGATGCCGGGCGGAATGCCAGGCGGAATGCCAGGAGGGATGCCAGGCGGAATGCCAGGTAGATTCCCAGGAGGGATGCCGGGCGGAATGCCAGGTGGTTTCCCAGGCGGAATGCCGGGTGGTTTCCCAGGCGGAATGCCAGGTGGTTTCCCAGGTGGGATGCCGGGTGGTTTCCCAGGCGGAATGCCGGGTGGTTTCCCAGGCGGGATGCCGGGTGGTTTCCCAGGTGGTTTCCCAGGCGGGATGCCGGGTGGTTTCCCAGGTGGTTTCCCAGGTGGAACACCTAGACCTGGCCAAGGGGGGCAAATGAACCCACCATCTCCGTCTCAAAACATGATTAATAGATATCAATTTTTAAGTCAAAATCCAGCACAAGCGCAAAGTATGTTACAATCACAAGGTCCAGCAACATATGCAGTTGGTTGTGATGGTAGATGGACCATTGTTCTCTTAAGGAATGGACAGCTATTTTTAATGTATGTAATTTCAGCAAGCGTTACTGGTAATACTACTGGCATTATATGGCCGAATTTCACGTTTGCTTCATTCCCATCTTCCGCCATTTTAGCGTATTCTTGTAATTAATAATACCCATTTATTATGAACCCGTGATGAATCACATATGACAATAATAAAATGATCCCACTGAATTATTCAGTGGGATTATTTTATTATTATTACATTTTTCGTTGTACCTTGGTCAGTCGTAACATCCAGCCTTCCCTTGAATAGTTGATTACTTTATGTCTAGTCAACAATTCCGATACGTGAGTTTTCACTTTTCTTCTATAGTCAAATGTGAATTTATTGAATTTTAGAAAACCAACCACGAGTTTTGGTGACGAACCTAAATAACTCAATTAACCCATATTTTTATAATTGATATAGTTGATCCAAATAATAGATAATTAAGTAGATAAAATCTATTTTATAGGAAGGAAAGAAGGTATGAATAATAAATTTAAACAATATTTTCTAATCCCCGCTCTGTTAACTACATTATTTGCCTCTCCATTTAGTGCTGATGCCTCAGTAAATGACATACATATGTCTTATTTATATGGTGGAACTTCTAGCTCCTATTTAGAAAATATAGATATGACTTTAGGTGCGTTAAATACAGCTACGCCAGGATTCTATGAATTAAACGCTGACGGTAGTTTAAAATCTTCAATTGATAAAAATTTAATAGCAGAGTTACACAAAAGAAAATTAAAAGTCGTTCCATATATTACCAACAACTGGGATAGAAATTTAGCTCAAATGGCTATGAAAAATAGAGAAGTTTTATCTACTCAATTAGTAGATTCTGTAGTAAAAAATAACTTAGATGGCATAGATATTGATATTGAGAATTTAAACTATACCGATAAGGAAGTATTTACAGATTTCATTAGATTATTAAATGAAAAAATGCCTAATGATAAAACAATATCTATAGCAGTTGCTGCAAATCCAAATGGATGGACGGTAGGATGGCATGGTTCTTATGATTATTTAAAACTAAGTGAATATAGTGATTATCTAATGTTAATGGCCTATGATGAAAGCTGGAATGGTGGTCCAGTAGGTCCTGTCGCTAGCTTATCATTTGTTGAAAATTCTATTATATCTTTATTAAATCTAGGTGTTGATTCAAAGAAAGTAGTTTTAGGCTTACCATTTTACGGGCGAATTTGGAACGATGACGAGGAATTAGGTGGATATGGTGTAGCTAATAAATCTGTAAAAAGCATAGTTAATAATCATAAAGGAAAACTATATTTTGATAATACCTCAAAATCAGCTTATGCTAAATTCACTGTTAGAGAAAGCGATTCACCAACATATATTGGTGGTAAAAAACTTTCAACGGGCAATTACACCATTTGGTATGAAAATGATTTATCTTTAAAATATAAATTAAGATTAGTAGAGAAATACAATTTAAGAGGAACTGGTAGTTGGGATTTAACGCAAGCAGATAACGGAATATGGAAATTTTATTCGTCTTGGGCAAATGGACAACATAATTTTATAGATTCAGAAAATCATTGGGCTGAAAATGATATTATGTCTCTTTATAGAAAGGGATGGATAAGTGGGAAAAATGAATACACGTTTGACCCTAATGGTGATCTAACAAGGGCACAAGCTGTTACTATCCTTACAAACGCGATTGGTTTAAATGACAAAAAAGAAACGGTACCCAATTACTTTACAGATGTTCCTACTGACCATTGGGCAAAACGGGCTATTGAACTCGCACATAAGTATCATATTGTTAATGGAACGAAACCAAACGTGTTTGAACCAAATTCTCGAATTACAAGAGCTCAATTATCAGCAATATTATCAAGAATACTAGATTACCCATTAGATAATACGAATGAATGTCCTTTTTATGATGTACAAAAAGGACATTGGGCGTACTCAGATATTTTAAAACTAAGTAGTCATGAAATTATTAAAGGTAAAGAAGACGGTCGATTTTACCCTAACGAATTTGTTAAAAGAGCGCAAATGGCAGCGATGGTTAATCGTGCGAGTGGAGATTTAGAAAAATATCCAAAATAAAATAATTAACATCCTCCTCCAAGAAAGTGTTGATAAATAAGGTAAAGTAAATACAGGGCTTCATCTACAAACGTGTAGATGAAGCCCTGTTTTTAACTTACTTTCCCCCTTTGTCGAAATCCTTCATCTTGTTCGGTCCTATAAAGATAATCTCCCCTACATCATTAGGGGCGACGGTATTTCTTTCAGGGCCTACAATTTTTTTATATCGATGCTAGGCACATGCAAGCCGACTAAATTAATTTGTTTTTTGTAATTTGCTATGTGAGGCTCAGCTCACGCCCGCGAAAAAGCTATCGCTCTTAGTGGAATGTGCGGTCAAGTACATATTTTGAAAAAGCGCCAAAAAATCATTCTAAAGTAAGACGTTTTCCCTGAATTACACGCACTTGATTTAAAATCAGTGCACCTAACATCTGAATAATCGTCTTCACAATAATTTGTCCCAAAATGGCGGCTGGTACTGCTTCCCAATTCAGCATATTGGCTCCAAGCGGACTCAAGCCAATTACTACGAAAATAACGGAATCCAGAAATCCTCCAACAATTCCGCTATAAAACACACGCCAAGCCATTGGTAGTTTCAATCGGGTATAGATTTCTGTATCGGCTGTTTCAGCGACAACAAATGAAAGTGCCGATGCCACCACAATCAATAGTGTATCCCCGAGCATGAATGAAACCACTGCGGATAAGATTAGAGCTGTAATGATAAACAAATAGGTCTTTGCTCTACCATATTTATTTTGCACAAGATCCCGGAAAATGAAGGTCGCTCCAATCAACAGAGTCCCCATTGGAACAATAAACATGCCAAACTGTAATGGCGCAAATGCTGCCGTTACTACATTAGCAATGACAATAGATAATAAATAAAATAATATTCTCATGATGTTACTCCTCAAGTAAATTTAAAGACCGTTTTGAAACTGCCCACTATACACCTCTTTTATTTCCCCAAACAAGGGCATGCAGCTGTGGCAGTACTTTAACATCTCTTAATCCCTCATCTTCAATCACCCTGTCAATTAGCGCTTGGTACTTCTCTAATAAATGGCTAATCAGCAGCGGATTATCAGTCGTCGTAATATCATCATTACCGACTTGTAGATAAAAAGGAATCGTCGGATATCGAAGGTGAATTTGCTTAGCATAAGCATAATCCTCTTCATTAAAAACGACTATTTTGAGGGAAGTATGCTGATTGCTGTTTCGATTTTGAAGTTTTCCGAGGATATCAGATAGTACCGTATAGTCTGTGGTCATTCCGGAACTAGGAGGCTTGGGTGAAATCGTCAGTTCATCGATATCATATAGCCATTCTTGCCATCTGCTTCCCTGTGTCTCTACTCCGACCTTTATGTCGTTTTCTTTTAAAATAGCAATGAGCGCTTCCAAATTTCGAAAGAGTGCAGGATTTCCACCCGAAATCGTGACAAATGAAAAACCACTGCCTCCGAGTCGTTTCAACTCAGACCAAATCTCATCTGCTGTCATTTGGACAATCAGATGCTTTCCGCTGCCATCCCATGTAAACGATGAATCACACCAGGAACAGGAATAGTCACAGCCAGCAGTCCGCACAAACATCGTCTTCTGTCCAACTACCATACCCTCGCCTTGAATGGTCGGTCCAAAAATCTCGATAACGGGTACCTTACTCAACTTCCATCCACTCCCGTCGCGCTTCAGCATAGCTTGTCGGAGTCTCATACAGCCTGATAAACTCTACACGCGCCCCGTTATATCGTTGTTCATCATGCAAGGCTTCCGCTAACTTTTCGTAAATCCAGACTACAATGTTCTCAGCCGTTGTATTCATCGGTGGAAGCGTTTCATTTAAATAACGATGATCCAAATAAATGTCTATTTTTTGTTTCCAAATTTCTTTTATATCACCAAAGTCAATCATCAAACCGCGTTCATCTGTGAATCCACTCAACCCTAATACAGCACGATACGTATGGCCATGCAAATTTTTGCATTTCCCATCATAATCATGTAAATGATGGGCTGCATCGAAGGTAAATTCCTTGCTCACGAGAACACGTTTTGAATGATAGTTCAATTGATTCCTTTGAATATCTTCATCTATTTTTTGGAGCTTCTCGACAATTTTAAAATGAAACATGCCTTAAGACTCCTTTCTGAAGCTTAAATACTCATCTAGCCCTTTTTTTCGCAGTTTACACGCCGGGCATTCACCACAACCATCTGCTATTACACCGTTATAACAAGTTAACGTTCTTTCCCGAACAAACTCAAGCGCCCCAAGCTGATCAGCAAGCTCCCATGTCTGTACCTTATTCAGCCACATTAACGGTGTATCAATCACAAAGGAATCATCCATAGATAAATTTAACGTTACATTCAAGGATTTTATAAAAATATCCCGGCAATCCGGATATCCACTAAAATCCGTTTCACAAACACCAGTTACGATATGCTTGGCTCCAACTTGACTCGCCAAAACGCCCGCAAATGAAAGAAAGAGCAAATTCCGGCCAGGCACAAAAGTCGATGGAAGCCCGCCATCTTCTCCGTCTTCTACTTCGATGTCTTGTCGTGTCAATGCATTCGGAGCAAGCTGATTCAGGAGCGACATATCAAGAATGTGATGCGTGACACCAAGTTCCGCTGCTATCTCCTTTGCACATTCAATTTCAAGAAGATGCCTTTGACCATAATCAAAAGTCACCGCTTCAACCTCTTCAAAATGTTCTTGTGCCCACAACAAACAAGTGGTACTGTCCTGACCTCCACTAAACACAACAATTGCTTTTTCCTGCTTCTTCATCTGTAAAAACTCCCTTATAACGAAAAAAACAGCACACTAAGAAAAATGCTGTTTTCTTCTTAGTTTTTTTAAGAGGGTAGCTAAAACCTCTTCCTTCATTGATAAGACTTTCCAAATTTATCGATTATCGATTTTTTCTGGATTAAGATCGTGATTCATTAAACGATAATTCGCTATTTCTTCGTATTTAGTTTCTGGTTTCCCATAGTTACACCATGGATCAATCGAGATTCCTCCACGTGGCGTAAATTTACCCCAAACCTCGATATATCTTGGATCAAGTAATTTAATTAAATCGTTCATAATGATATTGACGCAATCTTCGTGGAAATCGCCATGATTTCTAAAACTAAATAAATATAATTTTAGTGATTTACTCTCCACAATTTTTTTATCCGGGATGTATGAGATGTACATCGTCGCAAAATCAGGCTGATTGGTAAGCGGACATAAACTAGTGAACTCTGGACAATTAAACTTGACGAAATAATCTCGATTGGAATGAAGATTGTCTACTGCCTCCAATACTTCGGGTGCATATTCGTATGAATATTGCGTACCTTGATTACCTAATAGTGTTAAATCCTTCAGTCCTTCTTCATGGCTTCGGCCAGACATAAAAAAACCTCCTTGTAAAATGTTTCCCAACACTTTTCAAGAGAGGCATCACCAATCATTCTATTAAAACATAAGTAAAAACATAAAAAAGCCACGTCCGATATGGACATGGCATATTGTCATGTTTCCATAGTTTTTTATAGAGGGTATCAGCTATGAACCTCTCCCGTTCTAGTCCGGGCATTCTTTTCTTCTATCATAATATAAAATATGGTGGAAAACGTCAAATGAAAATTTTCAAATAAAATCTTACACCCTTGTACTTGGCTAACCACATTTTCAGCCTTCGCGGTTCTGGTACACCCTATAAATTACGTCCGTGCCCGGCACACAAAAGTTCTTTATGACACGTGTCATAAAGAACTTTTGACTCCTGTGAATAGGCTTCTATTCTGTTTCTCTTTATCATTTAATTATAAGAAAACAAAGAAAGAGTGATATAAATAATGCAAACGAATCAAAGGTTACCGTTAATCGACATTTTACGTGGTTTTGCGGTATTGGGAACACTCGGTACAAATATTTGGATTTTTGCTTATCTCGGCGACTTATCTTACATTACAACGAGTCACTATTCGGGTTGGTGGTCATTCGATGATTTTCTACGAATGCTCGTGTTATTTTTCGTAAATGGGAAGCTTTTAGGACTGTTAACCATTATGTTTGGGGTTGGTCTAGAATTAAAATACCAACAATCCATTCGAAAAGGGAATGCATGGCCAGGTGTCTATATTTGGACTGTTTTATTCTTGTTTGTAGAGGGTTTTATCCATTTCACATTGGTTATGGAATATGATATTTTGATGAGTTACGCTGTGACCGCAATCCTCGTTGCCTTTATTGTAAAAGCTGGTGATAAAACCATTCATCGCGCTTTATATACGATTGGAGGGTTTCATGCGCTGATGATACTGCTACTTTTAATAAGTGCCTTCCAAGGTGCTAATATGTCTTTGCCTAGTAACGAGTCGATTGTCACGATTTATCAACATGGTACTTGGTTTGAACAAATCTACAATCGTTTAACGAATTTTTGGTTTTTTAGAACGGAAGCCATTTTTATTATTCCAATGAATATCTTCTTATTTTTACTGGGTGTGAAGTTAATGCGTACTGGCGTATTTGCACAAGATGAACATGGACGCCATATGCGCAAAAAGTTATTGTCGATTGGGCTTTATATTGGTGTACCATTAAATCTCCTTATTTTTATTCCTGGAGGCGCTTTTGATTTCCCTGTTCGCTACTTATTTGCGCCGCTCCTATCACTTGGGTATATTGGCATTATAGGTAAACTGATAGAATATAAAAAGGTAGATTGGCTATGGCAGCGATTTGGAGAAGTTGGTAAAATGTCTTTAAGTTGCTATGTTTTACAAAATGTGCTGTCATCTATTATTTTCTATGGTTGGGGCTTCGGATTAGGTGGAAAGCTGTCTAGCTTCGAGGTGATTGGCATGTGGATTGTCCTGTCCCTTTTCCAACTGTTCATTGCTCATATTTTCTTAAAGCATTTCCATTATGGACCGTTGGAATGGCTTCGAAAACATGCGGTTCAAGCCGTTGCACATAAATAATCGACAAGGGTTGGTGTAAAGTATAAAAATATATCCGAAAGATCAAGCAAAGCAATATTTAATTATCGACGCAGTATCCATTATTTTTTTACTATCCATGGTATTAAGCTCAAACTCGGAGTTACCAGTCATAGCAAAAATAATTGTCTTGGTGCTATTGCTAACCGCATTTTATTTTGCATTATGGTATAAAGATTGGCGCCTTCATTTGGCAGCCTTAACGGGTTTCTTTCTTATTACAATACTTGGCATCTATGAAGGCTCTATCATGTTAATCTTTGGATTTAGCTTTGCCGATTTAGTAGGAAGAGCGAAAGTCAAATGGCATATTGCTTCGGCAATGCTTGCTATTGCTCTGATGTTTATCGTTGTTTTATGGGTTGAAACAGGCGAGCTATTCAAAATAGACGACCCCGTTATACTTCCTATTATGATGATTCAGCTTGTCTTTCCCGTGCTGATTTACTATGTAGAAAAAGCAAAAAATTTAAAAGTTGAGTTAGCAACGGTCAATACACAACTTGTAAAACAGCACGAAAGGCAACGTATTGCCAGAGATCTCCATGATACGATTGGCCACACCCTCACAATGATTAAGTTAAAAACAGAGCTGACAACAAAATTAGTGGACAAAGATTCATCTCGAGTAAAAGACGAGTTGCAAGATATTTTAGCAACAACGCGTACTGCACTTAAACAAGTAAGAAAGTTAGTGTCTGATATGAATTTCATTTCATTAGAAAGTGAGCTTTTACACTGTGAAAAACTACTGCAGTCAGCTGATATCGACATCAAAATGACTAACAAATGCCCAAAAATCCTATTATCAAGCGTAGAGGAAACGATGCTAGCCTTATGTGTAAGAGAAGCAACAACGAATATCCTCAAACATAGTCAAGCAAAGTCTTGTATTGTAGAAATCGACTATAGTGACCATATCTATCAGCTGGACATACTAGATAACGGCATAGGTTTGAAAAATCAAGGCCTTGGGAACGGCATATCATCTATGAAGGAAAGAATGACTATCCTTCAAGGCACTGCAACGATTGATAATTTTTCACACGGTGGAACCATTGTTTCGTTAAAATTACCGTTCCAACACTATCGAAAGGAGCCCATTAAATGATACGGGTATTACTAGCTGAAGACCAACAAATGTTGCGTGGCGCTTTAACTTCATTGCTGTCGTTCGAGACGGACATCGAAGTAATTGCAGAAGTTTCTGATGGTCAAAAAGCATGGGAATGCATACAGAGCGATGTGCCCGATGTTTGTATCTTAGACATCGAAATGCCGAATTTGACAGGACTAGAACTTGCTGAAAAAATTAAGAACGCCCATTTACCTTGCAAAGTGATGATTGTGACGACCTTTGCCCGCCCGGGGTATTTACAGAAGGCGATGGATTGTGAGGTCAATGGTTATTTATTGAAAGATGAACCAATTGATTATTTAATTGAAACGATACGCAAAGTGATGAATGGTGAAAAGGTCGTGAGTAGAGATTTAGCCACTACGTTATTTATGAAAGAGCAAAATCCTCTAAATGAACGAGAAATGGCCGTGCTCCAGCTTGTTAAAGAAGGATTCTCAACTAGTGAGATAAGCAAAAAATTATTTTTAACAAAAGGAACCATTCGCAATTATTTATCGACCTCTATTCAGAAACTCCATGTAGAATCCAGACAGCAAGCCGTTCATATTGCCAGTGACAAAGGCTGGCTTTAAAGATACTCGTTCATGTGAGCTACATATGCGTAAAAAAGCAACAAAAAAAATGACCTACCCCCATTAGTGTCTACAATTGGAGGTAGGTCATTTTTATGGTGAGTGGCTCATTTTTTGTCGTCTACACACTTGCTGAAATTTGCTGTGTTAAGTAGATTTATTTTTTTGCTGTAGTAAATCTCTTAAAAGTAGAATCATCTCTTCTTGTTGTTTAATCTTTCTGCGGCCATTTCTATTGATCGCTACAAGCTCGCATGCAATTCCTGCGGCAAAGAAAAACGATAAACTCGTTAACATTATAAGCTCCTTTCAAAACATGAATATCAGCCAGCATGGCGCAATTGTCTTTCCTGTATAATTTGTATATCCTTATTTACTTCTTTACGCTGACATATATTGTTTCGAATGAGAGCTGTAATAACAAGCAGTGTGCCTACAATATCAAAAATGGTTATAGTATACCCTTGTACCATCATAATGACTAATGTAGTAATCGGCACAAAGTTGATAAATAAGATGCCATTAATGGATGACAAAATTTTCACACCGTAGTTCCAACAAAGTAATGCGACAATACCTGGTAAAATCATCATAAACAATAAATCGTATTTCACAATAGCGATTGTTTCCATCGTTGGTACCGACACATACCCTAACATTGTCACAACCATCGTTACTATTCCTGTTATGGCTGTACCAAATACACAAGTTAATGTTGAATAACGAAGTGTAGACCATTCAGGAAATGAGTGCCCCCCCATCGTGTAGATTACCCATCCAACAACTCCAAGGAAAATAAATGCGAGCGGCATTACATTATTTTTTAATGTCAGAAAGAACCCCATATCGCCTTTTGTAATAACAAAAACAGCTCCAACAAAAGCAATGGTCATGCTTACAATCATATACTTTTTCGGTTTCACATTTTTAAATCCCCATAGAATAGCAATCGAAATCATCGGCATCAGCGCCTCCATAATAGACGCTACCATAACACCTGATTTGCCCATTAGCATCTGCCCTAAGAAAACAAGGACATTGTATACAGTAAATGCCATAACCCCGAAAAAGATTAGCAGTTTCCCTTTACCCTCTAATTGAAATGCTTTCTTACCTTCTTTTATCCATAATAAAATAATCAATGCGATCGATACCACACCATATCGAATTGTTGAAAAATAAAATGGGTCGATATACTCCAGTGCATGATCTGCAACTGGGAACATTGCGCCCCATGAAATACTTGCAACTAAACAGGCAATCGCACCTATTATCATCTTACTCTTATTCACTGCTATTCCTCACTTCTATGTATTCTCTTATTATTTCACATTGTGAATTATAAAAAAGAAATAGCATCACGTAAAATGATTGAAAATGATATAAACCATCATTTATAATGATAGTTTATATCAAGGAGGATTACACAGTGGAACTACGAGACTTACAAATTTTCAAATGCGTTGCAAATCTAGGAAGCGTCAGCAGTGCCGCAAAGGAATTAAATTATGTCCAATCCAACGTCACAGCACGTATTAAGCATTTAGAAAACGAACTTAACACACAGCTTTTTTATCGTCATAAAAAAGGGATGCTATTGAATGAGGATGGAAGAAAAATGCTCACTTACGTTAATAAAATCCTACTGGATGTCGAAGAATTACAACAAGTATTTCTAGATAGTCATACGCCTGTTGGAACGTTAAAAATCGGTACAGTTGAAATCGTCAGTATTTTACCAACCATACTAGCTGCTTACTATCAGGACTATCCTAATGTCGATTTATCATTACAAGCGGGTTTGACTGAGGAACTCATAAAAGAAGTAACTGATCACCAATTAGATGGTGCTTTTATATCAGGACCTATCAAACATCCACAATTAGAACAATACGATGTCTGTATGGAGAAACTCGTTCTTGTTACGCAAAATAAAACTTTTCATAAAGAAGATTTTTTAACAACACCCATCCTCGTTTCTAATAAAGGTTGCGGTTATCGTTCCAAGCTAGAACACTGGCTTAAAGATGAAGGTTTACTGCCAAAAAGGATTATGGAATTTAACATACTAGAGACAATCATAAACAGTGTTGCACTTGGCCTTGGCATTACGCTAGTACCGCAATCTGCTGTAAATCAACTTTCCACTACAAGTAAAGTATACTGTCATCCAATCCCTAAAAAATATGGCAGCAATTCAACTGTATTTATACGTCGAAAAGATGCCTACATGACCAACTCAATGCGTTACTTTTTAAAAACAATTGCCGCGCATCGAGATATCAGCTTGCTGTAAGTATATGAATTTGAATGCTTTTTTGCGGTACCTTTATGTCATTTGCAGATAAAATTTTACGATTTTCTAAACTAAAAAGCACTTTTGAGTGAAACGTAGCGACAGAAGCAGGAAAAGCAAGCGTATGAGACCCAGCAGGGAGCGTTAAGTGGAACGAAGACTAAAGTCGTCACGTCCTGTGGCAACGCCTTCGTGACCAACATCCTGTTGCTGTCGCTTCGCTTTCGCACATAAAACATTTGTTGCCCTGATGCGGCTCATGCCTTGTCCGCGGAAAGCGAAGCGGATTTTTACTATATAGGAAGACGGACGTTATCTTTTGAAGGACTTTTAGACAGTTCCTACCTCCAGTTGTTCACTAGCGTCTAACAATGGCGACAGTCAATTTTATTGATGCTGGCTTTTCAATAGCATCTGTCGTTTTACTTTGCTTTTAACGTTAAATTAGCTGCAGTAGCCCAGTTGTTGAGTGGTTCTACTCGATAGGTACCGCCAGATTTTAATGTACCTTCTTTTACATCAAAAATACCGACAGCACCTTTTCGTGAAGAATAGCGATATTTCGCTTGGATTTTTTTACCATCTTCACCTTGTAATTCTACACTGCGCCCAGCAAATAACTCCATCCCTGGATCTTTATCTAACGTAACTTGGAATGATTTATCATCTATTGGTTCCACCGCTTTAATTGTCAATGGCGCGATTTCTGTGGCAGTAAAAGTTGGGTTCGCCACTGTTGCCCAATCAGACGTCACGGTATATTGCACACCTGGTCTTAATGTCCGTCCTTCAGGTAAGCGGAATTTTGGTGCTTGTCTACCATCAGCAGCTTGTGTGAACAAAACGTAACTCGCTTGCATTTCTTCTCCATCGTCTGCCGTCAATGTCACCACACGGTCACGTAACGAGGAAATTACTTGATATTGCTTGCCACTTTCATCTTTATTTTCATCGTTTACTTGGAATGATTGATCGCCTCTCGCCTCTCTATAGGCTTCAATAATGTTGGCATAATCGGTTACACCTTGTTCTTTAAATGACTCGATTTCAAACGTATCATTTGTGACCTGTTTTGTTTGACTGACATTAATTTTTTCATCGCTGCCCTCAAAAATCTGTGCTTCTCCACCTTTGTAACTTAACGTATATGTCGTGTCAGATTGTTGGACTGTCACGGGGACAATATACGTGCTTTGTGAACCGATTTTTAACCGAGGCACATTGACAATACTCAAATTATGATTGAATGTATAATCTTTTTTGATAGCATCTAAATTTTCTACTTTCACAGCTTCTTCTGTTAGTGCTTCAGAAAATGTTACTTGTAATGTCATAGCATTTAGTGCTTGTATTTGCATAATTTGCGCAACCTCTTTTGCTTGTTGTGATGTTTCCTGTTCCTGTTGCGCTTGCTTTGGTTCCGCTTGCTTATTTAGAAAGTTACATCCTGTTAACATTAGCGTTGCGCCTAAAAGGATTGGTGTCATCATTTTTAGCTTTTTGTTCATTTGTACGACTCCCTTTTCTCATCAATTTTTTATTTTGCTCCAGCTTGCAATAAAATTTGTACGATTTCATGGAAACCCTTCGCTTTCGCATGTTGTAATGGCGAAATATTTTTGTTATCCGCTATATTGACATTTGCTCCATGAGCTATTAACAACTGAACTACCTGCTGCTGTCTTTGATTGCCATCATTCAAAATAATTGCTTCGATTAGTGCTGTCCATCCAAGGTTATTGACGTGGTTTACATCTACTGCTGTAGTTGTTAGTAATTCTTGCACAACGTCTAGATAACCATGTTCAGAGGCGGGTATTAAAGCCGTCCCACCATAGCGATTTGTGATGGAAGAATCTGCACCAGCTGTTATCGTAAGGTTCAAAATTTCAAGATAGCCCTCTGCACCGGCATAGAGGAATGGACTATTTTGCCTATCGTCCTGTATGTTGTCATCTGCACCGGCCTCAATTAGCATTCTTGCCATCTCGACATCATTGTTATACGTTGCAATCATGACGGCCGTTCGTTTGTTCGCGTCTTGCACATTAATATCTATATCTTCACTGAGTAAATCTTGTATTTTACTTCGCTCACCTTGCGCCGCTGCTTGAAGCAGCTGTTCATTCAATTCAACGCTCACTATTTCACTACCCTTTTGTTGTTTTAATAGTTGTACATCTTTATTTGACAAACATTCTTTAAGCAAAAGTGCCATGCCTAAGATATGTACGAAAAACACATGGTGTAATGGCTGATGATGAGATTTGGTTGCGCTTTAAAGGTGAGCATTTAACCCATCGTGATGTGTGCTTGCGCAAGGAAACCTATTACCCTGAAGATTTGGTGGACGATCAACTCGATAACAAGATTTACCTCTAACATAAATAAAGCGATACTGTCATCCCTCTTCAAGGATTACAGCATCGCTCATTTTTTTAGTTTTCATTCTTTACTTGATAACCGTTTGTTTGAAATAATTTTGACGATCCATTCTATCAATACGACTGCGATTAAAGAAAGTCCAAATAACGGCATGAGTAGACCTAATACAATCATGAAGGCGATAAAAGGTATTGAAACCTTCTGAGATATTTGAGGTGGTGCAGACAGAAAGCCATTTTTCTTGCGAAGCAACCAAGTGCGGAATCCCCAAAAAATAACGGCTAAAAATGCAACACAGACAATTAAATTTAACAATTTATTTGGCCAGCCAAATAAATGTCCTTCATGTAAGGGAATTCCCCATGTAAACCATTTAGCTAAAATGCCATAATCCTCATAACCAACCTTGGCCATAAATTCACCGCTATATTGATCGAAATACATAGTAGTTTCGTCATTCGGGCTAACATCCAGGCCAGTTACGCCCGTGTTGCTCGATTTCGCAACTGTATATACGCCCGTTTCACTTGGAGGATAAATAATCGAATATGGTTTTGCAATGTCCATTGCTTCTATCTGTTGTTGAAGACTTTCTACAGCCAATTGATTTGGATTGGTTACATTACTCTTTGCCGCTCCCATTCCATGATGTCCAGCATGACCAGCGTCAGATGAAGGAGCCTCCTGTTGGCGAGTCGCCCAAGGAATTTCACTCATATCCGAAGTAGGTGGTTGCTGTTGCAATAACGGCGTGCCGAATGAAGGGTTTTCTTGTGATGCATTATAAATCATATTGCCCATCAGCGCAGACCATGGTAGACCCGTGAAAATAATGACAATCATCGGAATGGTAACGATCGTACCAATAAGGGCATGCCATCTTCTATTTTTTTGTCGTGTGTTAGGCTGTTTCGCCTTCTTCAAAACTTTTCCTTTAAAGGTCATATAGAGACCTGAAAGTAGTAAAAAGATGGCCCAACACGCCGCTAATTCTACCAGATAATTGACAACGGTTCCCCCTATGAATAAGGAACTGTGCAAGCTTCTGAGGATATTCCCGAAAGTGTATTGTGCATCTTGATGACCAACAATTTGATTATTGTTATCTAAAAATAAATAGCGCTGTTCGCCTTCTGCATTTGTCATCGTTAAACGTGTATTATAAGGTTCTTCTAATACAATAATTTTATCGGTTTTGAAGCCTGCAAACGCCGCTTCCGCTTCTTTAATTCCTTCATCAATCGATAATACTTCTGTTTTTTTACTATCTCCAAAGAAATAGTCATCATATAATTGATCTTCTACATCTGTATAGAATAAATACCCGATACCACTTAGTGTCAAAGTCAAAAGAAGTGGTGTCATAAATAATGCAGCATAAAAGTGCATTCGCCAAAAACTGGAATAAAGCCTATTTTTCATTCAAATTCTCCAATCTATTATAATAAGAGCAGATTTATTATATATTGAAAAAGTGAAATATGAATGAAGTCCTAGTAAATATTTAATGAAGTTATATTTTTACAGTAAACTCTCTTAATTCAATCTTTCTTTAGTGACTTTCATAATTTACTTTGGATAAACATTTCCAAGTGTAATGACAACGTATTTCAATTTTATAAAATCTCCTAAAAAAGCTACTTAATGCCCCGTGAAATGGAATGCGTTAAGTAGCTTACTTCATTTTATCCGATTACTTCTTTTCTTACATTGCTATAGGCTGCATGTATGTCTAAATGGTGTGCTTCATCTTGCCCTACAAACTGTTCAGCAAGTTCTTTCAATGTTTTTCTAGCACCATCAAACTGCTTTTGCATGATTTCATTTTTAAAGAGACTTTCATAGTACTCGATTACCTGTGGATTCATGTGTAACACTCCTTCAATTTTAGCATAAAAAAACATCTTTCCATCATTAGAAAGATGTCTACTATGACAAATACACGACATAATACGCCGAATGCCATGATGGAAAAAGCTTTCTATTCGTCATAGAAGCTACCCTTTTGACAATCGTCGTACTATGAGCATGCAGAAGAATTTCTCTAGTCACACTCAACACCCCCTATCCTCGTAGGTTTTTTGGTTGTACTAGATAAAGGCAGGTCTCCTGGCTTATGTTCATCGCACCTTTCACCTTCCCATTACTTTGCGTAACAGTGGTCTGCTGAAATGTGCTCCCATTTACAGTTGCGGGACAGCGTCGGATTTACACCGACTTCCCTATTAAACAAATCGAAAATCAGATTTGTACCTCTATCTTATTATTCCGTTTTTATTATTATACCATAAAGGTTTGTGTACAAAGACACTATCTTAATAGAATACTAATATCTATTGTAATGGAGTCAATTTTCAAAGTCAATTCAGTACCATGTTATAACTTTTTCATTATTTTTTTACAAATAAAAAAGAAGCTATTCATTAAGAATAACCTCTCATTTTATTAAATCCTTTAATAATCTAGCAGCTAAATCAATATTTAAATCATTAAATTTAAGATACGTATGATCACCTTTTACTACTTTTACAACTTTAGTATCTGGAGGTTCGTCTTTTAATACTAATTGAACAAATTCCTCTTCAGTCATTTTTGCCATAATAATTCTCCTTTCTTCATATTAATCTCTACTTACATGTATTTCACTAAAAACCTAGCCAAAACATCTAAATTTGGTTCTCCAATTGTATAGTAGATTGTTCCTTGTTCAGTTAACTTCGCTCGAAGCACTTGTCCACTTTCTTCTGCACTTTTTAATTGTGATTCGTAGAACTCTTTTTCAGTACCAGTTAACTCTCTTTCAATATCTGTATTATGAATCTTTATAGTTATACTCATTCATTCATCCATCCTTTTTAATAGATTTAAAAATATCTAATCTATACTATTTATGAGAAAACGAATTAAAGAATGACAACTGAGAATTTATATTATTTTTATGGGCGTGTGAAAAGTGGTCTATCTACTGAATTACCATTACAAACAAAAAAAGAGCATGCCCAAAGTACACCCTAGTCACTTTCTTCTCTTTCAATCTCTTCACTCATTATTCTCCTCATTATTTTAGTTACTACTTTTCTACATCTCAGTATAGCCTCTTCGCTAGGCTCATTTGTGGCAGTAACCGTACAGTCATACTTCCCTATTTTTAATTTAGTAGTTTTACCATTACTCATGAACTGTATCTTCCTCTCAATTTGATTTATCTTACTTCAGCATTCAAGATTCTCTGCTTTCTTCTCTCTCGATCTTTTCCTAAGGTAATTTTTCATTACTTCATTTACTATTTTTCTACATTTTAAAATCGCTTCTTCACTTGGTTCATTAAGCGCCCTTCCTACTAATGTGTATTTTCCGATTTTCATAATAGTTTCTTTCCCCACCATACATTTTCCTTTCTATTTACTGAACCCTATTCCTTATTTATTCTCTTCATAATCTCTGTTAGTTTTTTACGGAAGTTCATAATTGCCTCTTCGCTAGGCTCATTAACTCCTATCACAGTGCAATTATATTTTCCAACTTTTATCTTTATAGTTTTACCACTCATCCATCCATCCTTTCTTTATATCTAATTTCCCTGCTACTATTCTTATATGCTAGATTTCATGTAATATTCTTACAACAAATTTACTAATGTAACAGATGAATAAATTAAGTAAAAAAATAAGAGGTGAGACAAAAATATCCCACCCTATGTATCGATTACTTTACTATGTATTTATCATGGTATCGTTTAAGCATCGTAGCCATTTGTTGGCGACTTAACGCACCAGTAGGATTCATACTCTTACCGTCACCTTTAATGATTCCTTGAGCAATTGCCCAATCCCATGACTCCATATGTGTTTCATCAACTACAGTATCAGTTTTAATATTTGCTTTATTTTTCAACTGTTCTTCCAATTCTTTAATCTTTGCAGACAGTTCATTATACTGCGACATAGTTAATTCTCCTTTATCTACTTTTATTTTTCCAAAAATATCTGTACCATAACCTTTATGCTCATATTGCAAGTGAGGAGAATCCCATCCCCAATCATGACCACTTACAAATCCAATTGACTTCGCATAATTAATTACCTTCATACCATTAGCAGTTTTATAAGCATTCCAGAGTGTATTTCCTTTTGAATCAACTAACACCCAATCTAATGCCTGTCCTACTAAATGATATGATTTCATTGTTTGAGACTTACCATTGGCTACATTTTGCTTCTGTTGTGCAACCGTTCGAATCGTTTCATAAATCAATAGTTGAATTTGATTATTAATACAATAGTTGTACCATTTGTAAGCAGCTACTTTTGTATGGTCTGCTAACTTATCTAAATTGGTACGATTACGAGTGTCATAAATCATTTTAAATGCCAATTATCTCACCATCCTTAAGGTGTTTTTTCTTCAATCTTCTCAACACGTTTCTCTAATGATTGTAATGAGTCATTGATTCCTTCTAAACTTTTAGCAGTACGTTCCTGCGACTCATTACTACGTTCTAAATGCTCCATAAGCTTATCTTCACGTTGCTGTGCTTTAGTTTCATTTGCATCATATAACGTAATAATTTTAGTCTCATTTTGTTCATTCTTCTGATACACTTTTTTAAGGATAAATCCGCCTAGTAAAATACATAAAACAGCCCATCCAAATTGTGATTCTAAAATTTGATTGATCAAGTTAAAATCTAATGTTTCCAATTTAGCACCTACTTTCTGACAAAATAAAAAGCACGCCTCAAATGATCTGCCCCGTAAAAGTTAGACACCAATCTAACTTTTACGGGGGTTTTTTTATGGCAAAGGTAAGTGTTGAACAACGTATTCAAGCAGTTCAACGATACTTAAATGGAGATGAATCCATGAGTGGAATTGCGAAAGATATCGGAGTGACAGATCGAGTTGTCAGTGATTGGATTCGCCGTTATCAAAAAAATGGTGTAGAGGCTTTCTTAAAATCCTATACAAAATATTCAGCTGACTATAAAATGAATGTACTTAATTATATGAACGAGACAGGTACATCTTCGATTGACACAGCTGCACTATTTAAAATTTCATCAACTTTTTGTTGTGTTTCAGCATCCAAATTTGTGTATTTTTCTACATTCACTGTTTCTTTTTGAACCGTAGCAGCATAGGTTGGAATAGTTGTACCTCCAATTATCCCTAATGATAAAGCTCCTGTCATAGCATAAGTTGCAATCTTACTTTTTCTTTTCATTCTTATTCACTCCTTGAATTAGTGTAAACGAGGTTTTTTCCTCTAGCTTAGATTTTTACTAAGCTGTATCTACAATTTATCAGCGAAATGTGTCAGCTAGATGTCAAAAGGACAGCAATTTTAAAAAATTGTATAAGAACTTTTTCAATTGAGTCAATTCCACCAAAGCCCTTCTACGTAAAAAACGAATAATCTCCGTAATCTTGTTTGTTTTAAATAGTTCGTTTAACAACCGAAATCAGTAATCCTAACGCTTCACCATCTGTCATGCAATCCACTTTATCACCATGATCCACCTTTAAAATTCTGCGTTTATGTGTCTCTTTTAACAATCCCTTTAAATCTTGTTTAGCTGTTGATGTTAGTGTATTTGGCACTTGTGGTTCCTCCCAGTGGAGGAGTATTTGGTTTAGGTAAACGTACAAGAAGCCTAATTCTTTACACATAAAGTATCAATATATGACAGAAAGGAAGTCCATTGTGGAGAAAGAACATAAATCTTTTAAAAAGTTCAAGTTTAAATCAAATCCAAGTTGCCATTGTCATTGTTGTTGTTTTTGTTGTCCTTGTCGTTGTCCTATGCCACCATTTTTACCTTTACCACCAAGTTGTAACTATCTCGTATATATTACAGACGCTGGTCAGCTAGCAACTCCTGATAATAGAGTATCAGTGATTGATACAGCGACAAATACTATAGTCGCTACCATTCCAGTAGGGTCTGCTCCTCTAGAAGTAGCGATTACACCAAATGGAGCATTTGGTTACGTTCCTGCTTTCTTCTCGAATAATGTAACGGTTTTTAGTACTGAAACAAACACGCCAATCGCTACCATTCCGGTAGGAGTTAATCCCCTTGGTGTAGCCATTTCACCAAATGGAACACTTGCTTATGTATCCAATCATGGATCTAACACTGTATCTGTCATAAATACAGCTACTAATACCGTAACAGCTACTATTCCAGTAGGGCTCCAACCTCAAGGCATAGCTTTTACTCCGAATGGTGCGTTTGCTTACGTTGCAAACGAAAATTCAGGTACAGTATCAGTCATAAATACAGCTACTAATACCGTGGTTGCTACAATCCTTGTGGGAATTCGCCCAAGATCAATCGTTTTCATACCGAGCGGACAATTTGCTTACGTTACAAACGAAAATAGTAACACCGTATCTGTCATTAATGCAGCAACTAATACAGTAGTAGATACAATCCCTGTAGGAACAGGACCTGTAGGAAACTCCATTACACCTGACGGAACACTTATTTACATTGTAAATAAAGGTAGTAATACTGTATCTGTTATCAATACAGCAACTAATACGGTGATTGCTACCATCCCAGTAGGATTATCTCCTGACCAAGTAACTATCTTGTCTGATGGAACATTTGCATATGTCACAAATCAAGCTGACAATACTGTGTCTGTCATAAAAATAGCAACCAATATGGTCGTTGCTACAATCCCAGGATTTAACGGTCCTACTGGTATAAAAACCGGGACAATCTGCCAATAAAAGATTAACTTTTTATATAAACGAGTTGATTTCATAATCCTGTGTCCTTGGAGCTTGGAGGTTTCAAACAAAAAAACACTGGCCCCTCCCCAGATTCGGTATGCAAGATCTACAAAGTTAGCAAGTGATATTTTGAAATGTATAAAAAATTAAATTTGTTTATGGAACCTTTTATAAACATATTGTTCAAAACTCAAAGGGTTCGAACCCATTCTAGGCTGTATCGTGTGAAGACGCTGCGGCTTTTTTTATTAGATTGATCTATAGGCAAATCACTATGCATTATCTTCGTCTAAGGCATATTTATATTGTGTAAAGGCATTTAATTTTCGCCTATCTCCGCAGAGGACCAGCAGTGACCTTTTTTTATTGTCCCACAAAATACGTAACAGGATTTTCAATTCTTCAAAAGAAAATATTGATTAGATAAAAACCTCCTCTCCTTTCTACAACTAACATATTATAGATTGTAGAAAGGAGGGATTTTTATGGGATACTCAGGAAATGTAGGTAATGTAGGTAATTACAACAACAATTGTTATTACGGAGGCTATGACAGCGGCAGTAGCTATGGCGGTTCATCATTCGTTCTAATCGTTGTCCTATTCATTCTTCTAATTATTGTCGGCGCATCTTTCATGCATAAGCCATATTAACATTTCCAATTTTCTAAGTGTAACGAGTTGAATAGAAGGTTAGCGCCTTCATTATTGGCAACTATCAATAATCTCCATAACCCCTTCTGCAAACTATCATAATAGTAGTGTAATGCTAATCTAGCAGCTTTATACACTCCTGTTATGACCAAAGGGTCGCCCCCAGCCTGGTGACCCTTTTTTTATTGTTTTTTATTCATATTATTCAGTAAAATAGCAGTTACTGAAGTAATGTTCATGGATAGTAAAGTGAACCCTTTAGAAAAATTTAACTGTTTTTCAAAATTATAACCTTATTCCGCTTAACGGAGCGTATACTTAAATTATAGATGCATAGAAAGAAAACTAATTTTTAGGAGGATTTTTATGTTCCAGACCTTAGATCATTTTTTGAAATCTTGGGAGTTTGAAGCTGATGCTACACAGAATCTACTCAATAATTTAACTGATGAATCACTTAAACAGGAAATAACATCACAAAATTGGACTTTAGGACGCATTGCTTGGCATACCGTTTCTGCTATACGAATTATTACTTCAAATACAAACTTGAAGTTTGAAGCACCAACTAAAGATTATCCCGTTCCTTGTTCGGCTCAATTTATTGCAGACAGCTATCACCAAGCTAGTAATGCATTTGTACAGGCATTAAAAACCCAATGGACTGACCATACAATGAGTGAGTGTATTGAATTTATCGGTCAACAAATGCCTAATGGTTCACTATTAATGTTTTTGATTCAACATCAAAGCCACCACAGAGGACAAATGACCGTTCTTATGCGACAGGCAGGATTAGTTGTTCCAGGCATTTATGGTCCTTCAAAAGAAGAATGGGCAAAGTTTGGTATGGAAGCACCACAAATGTAGTTCAACAAAACAAACAAAAGATTAAACTTTTTAAGACTTCATGTGTATCCAATAGTTATTGAATCTATTTTGATTGAACTTATTTCAAAGTAGATTCTTTTTGTTTCTTCTTCTAAAATTGATTTGCTGAGTGATAATTATCCCATGCATATTACCATTCTTCCTTGTGAATATTTGGTTCACAATTTTTTTACTAAACAATATCTTGCAAAAATTCACTTGTTCCACCTGAGCAAATTACTAATCTGCTCCAGTTCTTTCCCAATACTTCTTTGCCACTTATACGTCTTGCACCCTCTGCATTTTTAGTAGGATCATAAGTTCTTCGTTTCGGACAACCTTTGCAACTGAGATAGAAAATGTGGTCCTGCTGATTCACTAAACTTGTCCAACGCTTTCTAATTTCCTTACGTACTATATTCAAGCATTATTTTTTCAGCAGCAGTATAACGAGCGCCACCATTCATTTTTGCTGTAGCACATTTCAACATGAAGTTATTAAAGATTGCGAGTACCTTCCCCACCACCACAATGAAAATCGTTGCATTTAAAAGGAGTGGCTTGAATCACTTATACTAATCTAGTAAAGATGGTTATTTATATCTCGTTACAGCCCCTACGCTTACCTTTTTTCTTCACATAATAATTTGCAGTAAATATGCTTTTAACCAATCGCTATAAAGTGTTCGTCAGGTGCGTTTTCTATATCAATAGTTCTCCATAAATGCGGGTAGAACCATTCTACTCCTCTTTCAGTATCTCCACTTGCTAATTCGATACAACGAAACGTTTTGGTTTCTCTATCAAATGCAATTTCACCATCCAACTCATCACTTTCACGGCTATATCTGTAAACAATTTGCTTGTCATCATCAATAATTTTTTTTAGTTTCCACCACATAATCGTCACCCCATACCGTAAATAAGTAATAAATTCCAATAAAATACATATCACCCAATTTTGTGCTATTTCAAATTCTTTTCCATTATTTACTTCATTACAACTTCGGGTACATACTCATACTTGTTATCATATATGTATTTAATATCTGAAATAAATTTATCTCCCAGTTTGCCTGATGTCGATACTTTTCAATGAAATCACAGTATCAAATCAAGTAATATTTGATATGTATCTTCTAAATGAAAAACATGGTCTGTCGCTGAATTAGATGGATGAACTTTCCTAGTGAAAGTATTGCTTTTTAACAAAAATTCTACAAAATCATCAACAATGACCACTTCACCTAATTTGATTGACGATGAGTTCGACTCTTCAGAAGTTTCTTCTGTTACTTTTACTTGTTCTACTGCTTTATCGACTTCTATTGATTCATCCCGAGTTGTTTCTTCACTTGTATGTTCAGAATCATCTTTTGAGAAATGTAAAAATTCAACATGATAACCACTCCTTTATTTAGAGCAATACGAAACTTTGAATTGATACAAATACTGAAAATAAAAATACAACGATTAGTAGCCATCCATAAACATTTCTCTCTCTCTGAAATTCTCTAATTCCTAAAATCAACATAAATAATCCTAAAAAGAATATCATTAAAAAATTCAGCTGATAATCCCGTGTGATAAGTCCGTAAGCTGAGAGTGATATTACTATGATGGAAAAAACAATTTGTAAAATTTTCAGCAAAACTTTCCTCTCCTCTTTTAAATTATTCTTATTTTATTATACAACAAAACAGAAAGTATGGATATAAATCCCAATTTATAGCTCTGAAATTATTTAGATACCTAATATGGGACGCTTTTCGGTCATCGGTCGGTCTTTTCCTAATAGTTAGGATTTTGTAAATTCCAAGCGAGAAATCTTTATCTGTCCGACCTCCAATTCAGTTTACATCTCGTACTTCCCTATCACCTAATATTGAAAGTATGGCAACTATAGTAATGTATAGATTATTAATGATAATATGAGATTAGTTAAGTATTTCATAGTTTAGAAGGCAATTATTATAATGACATTAGAAGAAAAAATAGTGCAATTAACTAAAGAAACACTCGTTGATCTAGTAAACCTTCGTTACGAAAAACTTAAAGAAGAGAATAAAATTAACGATGAAACTGAGAAGTTTTTAAAAGACGTTATACTAATGCAAGGAACACTTACTTTGCCACCTAGTGATGAAGAAATGGACATAGATGTATACGAATACAATGATAACAGTGGCTTTTGTGCAGAAGTAAGGTATCTATGGTTTGATGATGAAGAAATCCCGATAATACTTTTTTGCGAAGCTAAAACAAATGCTGAAAAAAATGAGGTAACTGAATTTTATATTGAAACAATTGATGCATAAGTAAAAGGGGGCAATCAGGCTCTCTACCTGTTACCCTATCATGTTCTCTACGATACTGTCCTTGATGTTTTAATGTGTGTATGACTTAAAACCCATATTTTGTACCTTATTCATCGCTTAGATCGCCCGTCAAGCATCTAGTGATCGCCTACACTTCCTACAACCTTTGATAATATAGCCTCGATACCGTATTGAGTTGTCTTTGCCCAACTGCTCGTATTTCTTTAAGCGTTAATCACCCAGTGTTAGTCCGTAATCATTGCGTCTAGTTGTTTTGTGTAAATGTTAATACTAGCCCTTGTTTGCCCATTAGGTTTGATCTCCTAAGTTGCGGTATAATTGTTAACAGATAATAAAGTTGTTTAATTTTGACCATTAAAATGCAATAACCACCTATCGCCTAAATTTGATAGGTGGTTTTAAAATCGTTTTAAAATCTATTTAATATTCTATAGCTCGAATTTATACAGATAATAAAGTCATTTAATTTATAAATAAGTACCTTTTTTGATGCTACACCCCTAATCACATAGTTTTCTTCTTAAAAATATACGGTAGCACCTCTAACAACCGTTCACGTGTGATGGGATCTTCATAATTCCATGTAGCATCCATAAAATGAATCTTACCGGGAGTTAACTCGACTATAGCCGCGATTTGTGGACAGTGAGCAACTGTTTGCAATTCTTTGCGAGAAGCCAAGATGAAATTGCGTTCTCCAGCATAGTGTTTCATTTGATGCTGCTGAATTTCTATCCATGCTTGCCCTTGCTCGATTAGGTGCATCACTTGGGCAGATGGACGAAAGCCAAGTGATTCATACAAGGAGGCAGCCAATCCGTTTTGGCCCATAATATAAAATTTTGTACCTAGCTTAAGATAAACAGTAGCCGTCTCCCCAGCAATATAAGCATCTGCTAATTGTCTACGTACCAGTCTTACTTTGTCCTCATATGTAGTAATCCACTTCTCCGCCGCTTTACTACGTTCAAATAGTTTAGCGATATACCGTAATCGTTCAAATAGTCTAAACTTATTGTCCAACACAACAGTAGGAGCAATCGCATCTAGTACTTGTAAATCTTGTGCATGATGATGATAGCTAAGCAACACTAACTCAGGCTGCAGCTGTGCTATTTTATCGGGATCTGCCCAATGTCCAATATTTTGAATATTTTGTAACTTATTGTAATAAATTACATTATCTTTCATAGAGATGGCCGCTCCTATAGGAGATATGCCTAGAACTAGTAATTCTCCAAGTGTATATTTGCCATCAGTCACAATACGCGTTGCATTTCTAGGAA
Organism: Lysinibacillus sphaericus OT4b.31; assembly: GCF_000392615.1. Taxonomy (GTDB): domain Bacteria; phylum Bacillota; class Bacilli; order Bacillales_A; family Planococcaceae; genus Lysinibacillus; species Lysinibacillus sphaericus_B. The sequence continues at coordinate 2,683,726 of NZ_KB933398.1, forward strand.
CAAGAACTTTTCTACCAAGTGAATCGATAACTGTTCTTTGCTGAGTATGTAGATGGATATTGGCATATTCACGCGGAGTGTTTCCAGTTAATTTACGAAAGCATCGGCTGAAATAGTATTCATCCTTGAACCCAATTTGTCGAGATATTTTGCTCAATGGCTCAGTGGAATTGCAAAGTAGTTTCTTTGCGTGCTTGATACGTAAATGGACCAAATAATCAGTTGGCTTTTGACCAGTCAATGTTTTAAACTGTTGACTATATTGCCATCTGACCATTCCAGCCATGTTAGCTAGTTGTTCTACTGTCAAGTCTTCATCATAATGCTTTTCCATATAATGTACAGTATGTTGTATCATTTTTATCTTTTCTTCGTTCTGCAAATGGGCAGCTTGCTCATCTAACTGGACCATCATACTTAGAATAAACTGAAGTCTACTTTGCATCATTGCCATTTCTGATGCGGACAGAGAGGAACGGAACGGATTCCTCATCTCTGCTTCATTTCCTAATATTTGCTTGACTCGAGAAAATAACAGACTATAGGGATAACCACAAAGCAAGGGTGGATGAGCAACCGGATTCATATTCATTCCTTCTACTTCAAAGGTTTCAAAGGTAAAGCGCACAAGCTCTCCCTCGCCGTTGCTTGATTCCACCGTGTAGCGTTGTACTGGTAAAACTAGAATGCAGCTCCCTTGTCGCAGATCGATTGCAATTTTATCTATGTACAGCCGTATGCCAGGACTAAGTGCTATCAATAATGTGCATAAATTTGTTTCATTGTTATTTATTCCCTCATTATGGCTAATCGCTGAGATCGTCTGGTCAACTTGAAACCTATCACAGTGTTGTAGCCTAATATACAAGGATGCTAGATTCATAAGCAACTCCCCAACTATTGAAAGTGATTATCATTGTCATTAATATAACATATAATGACCCGCTTTCAACTATAGCTCAGCTTTATTAGTTCGAGTATGTGCTATTTTAGAAAACTAACGGTTTAAAGAACTGAGTGGGCAGATACAATTTCTTACGGCCGTTGCATCCATTGTGGCAGCTCTTTAAACAATTGCTCCAAAGCTAACAAGCCATCTGTATTCCATTCAGCAGAAGCAACGTAAACATTTCCCTTTTGGACTGCAGGCAGAGTTCCCCATAGCGGGCTTCTTTGTAGCAGTTGGTCAGATTCTGTTTTACTTTCATCATTATCTTGTACAAGTACAAACAAATGATCACCAGCAAACTCTGGAATCACCTCCTCTGAAACCTCAACGAAAGATACCCCTTTTTGATCAATAATATTTTTCTGTACTGCTGGCGGGATGGCAAAGCCGTTCTCTCCATAAATAATGGCACCAAGTGAACGATTACCCATAACATAAAGCGTTTTACCTAACTGGTAGAAAACTGTTGCTGACTCCCCTTCTGCTAATTGAAGCTTATCAAACATTTCTTGCGACTGTGTTTCAAACTTAGCAATCAATTGAGCTGCCTCTTTCTGTTGGCCAAAGATATTTCCCATTTCCTTTATACGTTCTGCATAAGGAAGAGCTGGGTTGAAGGGGATAGTAGGAGCAATTTTCGACAATGCCTCATTTTGCTCTGCATCAGCATTGTAATAACTATTAATAATCAGATCCGGTTTTAAAGTTAGAATCATCTCTAAGTCACCTGGATGTCCAACATCAACTATTCCTTCCGTTTTGCCTTCATAGTAACTATGATTAGCATGGATAAGATTACTACCAACGATTGGAATATCCATCACCAAGAAATCGCCAAGCGTCGGACCAATATAAACGACCCGTTTGGGATGTGCAGGTATTTTAACTTGTTCACCTTTAATCGTTGTATACTGTATTGTTTTCTCGCTTTCCTCTTTCTGTTCATCAGACACGTTGCTATTAACATTAGAAGTACTGCATGCTGATAATATCACCAACAGGAGAAAGCTCCCTGCCCATAGTATAATTTGCTTTCCACGATGTTTCTTCACACTTGTTGCCCCTTTCCTTCTTGCCTTTAATTGAAAATGATTATCATTTACGGCATTATTATAGCTTGTGCGAAAAGAGGAAACAATGGAAAAAACGCAACGATTTATTTGGATAAATGTCAATGGCATCAATAGAAAAAGTTTCAGTTTGTCCAGTATTAAAATATTTAACAGCTATCGATGTCATTCTAGGTGTCTTCCATCTTTAATGTCATAGAAACTCTCACATGAAAAGTGAATAATTCACAAATTAGATGCGTTATCTATTAAATTTTGAATTTAATTTAATTCTTTTCTTCTTTTAGTAAGTCTCTGTTTAGCATTCGCCATCATTTCCTCCCAAACAAAAAACATCCGTTCGCTTATTTCATTTATAAGCAAACAGATGCAAATTACACATATATTTAAACAACTATTTTATTTTTAAACAACTTTATTATCTCTTAACAATAACACTGTTACTGACTAACCGTAAAAGGTCATGAGCCAATTCTAGGCTGTAGCGTTTGATCACGCTGCAGCTTCTTTTTGATGTATAAATTAACAAATTGTGTACAGAATAATTATTGCCATGAGATTTTCTCCACTGATTTGAGGCCGCAGCCACTTCCCTCGTTGCGGCTTTTTTTATGTTACAATTCACATAAAATACATATTGAGGTGATTTTATGGAGAATGATAAATTAATTTGTAAGGCTTGTGGTAACGATTCCTTTGCAACTGGTCAAATTGGCAGTATAACTAGTGAAGGTAACGTTAGACCTATAGGTTCTATAATTGCTGCTGGGTCCCCACTTATTTTAACATTTTGCAAAAAATGTGGTGAAGCAGCTTCAACCAAAGTAGCCAAACCCGAAAAATTCAAATAATCCCGTAGTTTTGTTTAGGGTCACTTTTAACCGAGTGACCCTTTAGATTGACGCCAAAAGGTATTCGGAACGTGATTATGCCGAATACCTTTTGAAATGTTATCAGAAATAGTAGTGACAAATAACCGCTATTAACGACAGTAGTTCGCTACGAGCAACTATTTTCTGCCGTTTTTAAACTTTACCATGAATTAGCTAGCTTCTTTAAATTCATGGCAGTCATGGACAATTAAGGTTGTCCAACGCATACCATGCTTTTCTTTCGCATCCGCACATATACGTTCAATCGTTTCTTTTAGAAGTGCATAGATCTGTTTCATGTCACATTGATGACGTAAAAGATTCCACATGATGCGACCAAATAGGACGTCCAATGATTTTCCGATAGCAGCATTTCTAATTGATGTCGTTCATTATTACTATTTTTCATCATCCTTATCCATCACCTCAATCATTTATAGACGTACACGAGTTGGTTGGAGCACAGGCGGCGACTTCTGCGGGAATAGCATGAGCTGAAGCCCCGCAAGAGCTTAGCGACGAGGAGACTGAAGCCGTGCCCGCGAAAAGCGTCCGCCGTAACGGAAATCAACGGCTTCATATAGATACTTCTCTTATTTCATCTTTAGCTCATTTTTTTTAGTAAAAATAAGCAATAATCCAAACAGATAATAAATAACACTTGTCACTATGACACTATAAAATAACACAGAGATTGAAGTCGGCCCCCATACTTTAATAAATTCCCAAGGCAATCCGTCGAATAAAATCTTTGGGAACAGTATCAAGAGTGTCAAAATGGCAGCTACAATTAACGAATGTATGGAAAGTAGAAAAATCCTCTTTGCGCTTAAAGATACTCTAATGCGTTGCTTTCTATAAAATTTTCTCGCGATTCTTAGCGAAAAAATGCTGAAAAATGCACCGAAACCAAAGATCGTAATACAAATGATGGTCACGATTTTATCCAATTTTTGATAGCTGTCGGAATGATTATTGTTAACATTTCCCCCTTCCCATAAATCCATCACGCCTTGACCTATAGCTGTTGTAAAGCTCGTATTCATATTGGACAGTATGGCTACGCCTAATTGTTCATCAGGCTGCATGATGAAATACGAGGTAAATGTTGGATTTTCTCCGGCATGGAGGATATATTGTTTTTCGTCTTTTTCCATAACGCCCCAGCCACTAGCATAGTATGTATCCTTATCGAAAGGCTCTACTGATTGATCAGGGATATGCGATTCTTGAATGATTTTTTTGCCAATAGGATAAATTTGGCTGATTCCTAACTGTAAGTTCAGCCATTTTGCGATATCATTCGTATTGCTGACAATATACCCAGCTGGTACATTTCCACGATAAATCGGTGGCGTGTATGTTTGCTCCCGCATAAACCCTCTTTTATAACCGGTTGCCATTTCTGTTGAATTCACTTGTTGAAGCCCAACAAAGGAATCATTCATATCGACTGGCTCTAAAATCTGCTGTTTTATATACATTTCATAGGGCTGTTTTGTTATTTTCTCAATAACAAGACCCAATACATCGTAATTAATTGTTGCGTATTCAAATGAACTGCCAGGTTTACGATTTAATTGTTGATTTAGTAATGTTTTCACAGTCAACTCAATAGCGTTATCCGCTGTACTTTTAGGGATACGAGCTATAGTGTTAGAAGCTATCCCACTCGTATGGTAAAGTAACTGATTGATAGTAACCGTCTGCACATCCCCATTATATTTTAGCTCTAACCAAGGAATATACTTTCGGACATCGTCAGTTCGTGTTAACAAACCTTCCTTTTCCAATTGCAGAATGGCTAGCCCTGTAAATGCTTTCGTCGTGGATCCTATTTCAAACAATGTATTAGAAGTGACGGGTGTTTTTTCCTTTACATCAGCGTATCCGAAGCCTTTTTGATAGACCGTTTTCCCCTTCTCTACAATAACTAATGATAATCCTGGAATTTTACTAATGGCTCTTTGCTCTTCAACAAATTGTTCAATCTTTTGAATTTTTTCTTTCGAGTCCGCGTACGCTATTTTTGGTAATAATCCATTAAATATTAGAATCATAGCAAGCATAAACATAAACATTTTTAATGATGATTTCATTTTAGTTTCTCCTTTGGATTTACACGTTTCAACTAAGTATTGCTGGTTACAAGAAAAAAATTTCTTACAACATCGTTTAATATAACAAGCAAATAATACCGAAACCATCGTTTTACATGACCAAAAACGATACAACATGACAATTTTGTCACATAATGTTGTTCTGTTATCCTGTAGTTAATTCAATTTGTATAATGGCATCACTTTTCATTTCAAAGATAGAAAGCAGGTAAGAATCGTTTCAAGGAAAAAGTATCGTCTGAAGAGATAAGAAAAAATATTATAGCGGAAGGAAAAAAAGAAATAAGAGAAACATACGAAGAAGGTTTAAAACAGGTTATTGATATTTATCGCCTATCAGAATTTTTATCGAAAAAACGTAAGTGTTTGGAAAAAATCAGAGACAAATAGCAAGATTACCTTGACAGAAGATTCAATAAGTAAGATAAATGTTCATGTACATAAAATTAATCCTGGTCGTAAAACATTCGATGAAACACTTGATAAATAGCTATAAAAAGACCGAGTACTCATAAATTATAAGTACTCGGTTTTTTTACTTCATTGGATGTCTTTAATGTTTTATCAATATCCTCAATCAACCTGTCCACTTGTTCTTTTGTAATTTTAATTACATATAACTCTGTGCTTTCCCCATTATGACGTCGCTTCTGGTGTTCGGGATATTGATATTCAATTATCGTATCTTTCTCCATAAAATCACCTCTAAAAGCTATGTTCAATATAAAGTATAACAAACTTTCAATAAAAAGGAAATTAACTAAATAGTTTTTCCTTCTCAAAAACAGAAAAAGAAAACGAATAAAAATCTTATTAATCAGTTGAAAGGAAAAAAGTAGTTGAGCAAGTAGATTACGTTTGAATATAAGGTTAAACTTATATGATTACCAATGATGCTCGATTTCAACAAAGTAACGAATATACAGGGATAAAAGCCCATTCGCTACATTAAATGACCGATCAGTAGACTTTAATGCTTAAGAATATAGTTTCATTATTTGTTCATTCATCAGCATATTATTATCTGCTAAATCAATGAAATATGGTAATTGCCATTTTTGAGTAGTTACTGCTTGCTTATTGGTTGGTTCATCCCAACTTGGATAGACTCTGATTGCCATCTTGCCCTTTTTATCTTTTGTTTTTAGAATACCTTTTTTCATCAGAAGTTCTTTTGGGAAAACAAATTGACCGACCTTTTTATTTTTAAAGGTAGTGATAACTAGTAAGTCTGGGAAGTCTTTATAATGATATGCTTGATTTTTATTGCCGTCATCCTTCTCCCAAAAAGCGACAAATTGTCCGATTTTGGTTGGCGTTATTTTGGCAACCCTAAAGCGAATTGTTTTCAAATTTAAAGTGAATTTCCCTGCCCCATATTCTGAATTTTGTTGTTCTTCTTGAATATTGCTGATCATTAGGTTATTTGGTTCGTATATCTTATTATTTGTAAAAGTTACTGCATCATAAAATCTGCTCATGGTGTCTTTCTCCTTTGTTAATAGTACAAGACAGGGCCTTCTCTTACGTTCAAAAAAGCACCGCAAACTACTAGTATACTATAATACTGTTAGTTCACGGTACTGTGATTCACCGTATCTAACGCTCACTATACTTAAACTGTCAGCTGCTATTTTGCCCTTAAAATTATCCATAATTTAACATTTTTAAAAAGGCCACTTCCATTTAGAAAGTGACCCAAAACAGGAGAGTTTTTTTGTAAGGCTAGATTAGCTTTACACTACTATTACTATGCGATGAAAGCTATTTTTGACTAGCCTTTTGTCTGAGCAATAGATTTTAAAAATAAAAAAGTAGAAACAAGCATCGAGATCTAATGCTAGTTTAGCCATCAACATGTTTGGTCCCATGCCAACCGCAGACGGAATGCGAAATTGAGAATAAATTAGCATTTTGAATTTCCTTTGCTGCCTGTTCAGGTGAACCCCAAAGGCTTTGCTGTATGTACTCCTTTTGTTGTGTAACATTAAAAAAACAATCTAAACACCCATCATAAAAATCGAGGGCACTGAAAAAGTCCGAAATTAAATTTAAGCAGTGAAAAGTTCGATTGAATCGAACTTTTCACTGCTTTTTATTATATGGTTCTAAGTCAAATGTTTCATTTTTGAGGCACCCCTACTGAGAGATGAATAGTTCTATTATTTATATTCGCTATTTAGTTAAATGCTATTTTTTTACTGCTTCATACGTAAATACCTCAGAATCATTCGTTGGATATTTATTATATTCGTAATCTGAAGAAATCGTAACATCTTTAAATCCAATATCTTGTAAAATAGCTCGAAACTCTTCTACTCCATACCACTTTAATGGGAAGATTTCTAACTCAGTGTCAATTAGTTTAGTATTTTGCCATTTCTGATATTTATTATGCGTAGTAGTAAATTGATTAATGTAATCCACATCCACTAATACTTCTTCCAAAGTTATAGAGTCACCGTCTTGATTCTTTAATACTCTAGTCGCAAGATAACCTTTCTCAAACGACTCGGGAAGGAAAGTATCCACTATTAAACGGCCTCCATCCTCTAAGTGATCGTAAAAGCACTTTAAAGCATTTAAAGAATCTTCTCTTTGATGCATTAATAGGAATGATCCAGTCGGAATAATAATTGCTTCATATTTTTGTTCCAATGTAAAATTGCACATATTTAATGAATATAGATTTGGTGAAAGCTCTCTTTCCGCACAATTCTTTTTACATAAACTTAACATGTCATCGGAAAGATCAAAACCTTCAATGTTTAGCCCTTTTTGCAGTAGAGGTATTAAGATACGTCCATTACCAACAGCAGGCTCTAATATTCTTCCCTTAACACCTTCTAACCTTTTTAGATAATACTCTACATCACCAAATGATTTACCAATATATTTATCTATATCGTATACTTCTGTGGATAACCTTCCGTAAAAACTAATCATCTCTATTCTCCTAACTAAAATTTTTTTATTTTCTGTGCTTGTAGTAATTTCTTTTGTTTTAAAAGATCCCTATTTTCTCTTTTATCCTTCAAAGTCTCCGCTCCCTCTTTTTTATATCTTTCCCTTAATTTATATCGGCGAAGATTTTTTGGAATTAGACTTTTAGAAGGCTCAGGCGCTAGAAGCTTTGAAACACCTGTGGATTCATATGATTTTAAATCATAAACTTCAGAAAAATAACTATCTGCAGTACCTGGCTCATAGTTCTTTATTTCTGGATAAGAAGAAATAACGCCTTCAAAATTTCTTAAAACAAATTTCTCAGGACTCTGAGAAATTATATAATTTGGTTGTAAAGCAATCTTCCCACCACCGTCTGGGGCATCTACTACGAATGTAGGAACAGCATAGCCGGAAGTATGCCCTCTCAAAGATTCAATTATTTCCAATCCTTTAGAAATAGGCGCTCTAAAATGACTAATACCTTCTGATAGATCACATTGATAAATATAGTATGGTCTAACCCGGGTTTTGACTAAATCATGTACTAATTTTTTCATTATCGGAACACTATCGTTAATGCCCGTAAGAATAACAGACTGATTCCCAACTGGAACTCCAGCATCCACTAATTTTTCACATGCTTCTTTTGCTTCTTCAGTTAATTCCAATGAAGTATTGAAGTGTGTATTTAGCCATACAGGATGATATTTTTTAAAAATATCACACAATTCGTCAGTTATTCTTTGAGGAAATACTACTGGTGCTCTAGTGCCAATTCTAATTATTTCTACATGCGATATTTCTCTTAAATTACTTATAATATACTCAAGTATTTTGTCGTTAATTAATAAGGCATCTCCTCCTGATAATAGAACGTCTCTAATTTCTTCATTATTCCTAATGTAATCAAGAGCTGTATCAAGTTGCTTTTTAGGTACTGCCATTCCCACCTGTCCAGAAAACCTTCTTCTAGTACAATATCTACAATACATGGAGCATTGATTGGTAACTAAGAATAATACTCTATCTGGGTATCTATGTGTTATGCCTGGTACTGGCGAATCTTCATCTTCGTCCAATGGATCTTCTAAATCATAGTGGCTCTTAATAATTTCAGCAGATAAGGGTACAGACTGCATACGTATTGGACAACGTACATCATCTGGGTTCATTAAAGATGCATAGTAAGGAGTTATATTCAAAGGAATCGTTTGTAGAGAAATTTTTACTCCTTCTTCTTCTTCAGCAGTCAAGTTTACAACCTTCTTTAAATCATCTAAAGTTTTAATAGTATTCGTTAATTGCCAATGCCAATCATCCCACTGCTCTTGGGTAACATCTTTCCAAAGTTCAATTTCCCGATAATGTCTTCTTTCTCCTGGTTTAAGTTTAGTCTGCATAAATCACCCCTCCTTTAATGTTAGCATAAATTTCCATTAATTCACGACTCAATTCTTTCGCAGGGGCCTCGTTCTCATTCAAGTAGAAATGACCACCTTTGAAATACTTACACTTATATTCATTTAGCGTCATTTTCTCCCACAGTTCTACTTCCTCTTCAGGAACTGCCAAATCTTGTTCACCTAACCAAAGCTCCATTGGATATTTGATGAATGCCTTATCATCAAACCTAAATGTATCAAGTAAATGAAAATCTCTTCCTGTAACATCAACTATTGAATTGAACAGGCACAAGTCAGACTCAAGCTCACTAGGAACTCCACCCAGCCTTCTAATATCTGATATAACACTTTCTCTCGTTCGCCTCGTAAAAGGAGTCTCAGGATACGTCGCATTATTAGATACAGTTATTGGCGACCTAGCAGCTGAAATAATTAATTTTTTAATATATTGACTTTTATCATCAAGTAAACTTGATAAAGCATACACAAATAATCCGCCTAAGCTATGACCAAATAAAACTGATGGACGATCAATATAAGGAGCTACGTTTTTTAGAAGATATTCTTTTGCTTCACAAAATGTAGCTTGAAAAGGCAAATCATTGGTCATTCCTCTACCAGGTAGTTCAAATAAACAAACTTCTACTTCTGAAGATAAGTTTCTTACTAAAGGAACCATTGAAAGTGCCGAACCTCCAGCATGATGAAAACATAACAATTTTAATTTTGCATTTTGATTCGGGTTATATATTAGATAGCCTTTTTCTTGTTTCATCTTCACAATCTATTACCACCTATTAATTTCATTGCTTCATCTACTGTAAGCTCGCCTTGTTTCACTTTTTCTAGTACTTCTATTTTGCTGTAAGATGGAGTCACACTTTCTTGAGTAGGCTTATCCTCTTTTCTAGCCGAAATTTCTTCAACAAATCGGTTGATCGTTGGATATCTGAAAAGGTCTCCAACCACAAACTCATGCTCAGGCAATACTTTTCTAAGTAAGTTATATAATTTTAGAGCAATTAAAGAATGGCCGCCTTGATCGAATAAGCTTCGATTTAGTTGAACTTTTTTCCCTAAAACTACTTCCCACGTCTCTCTAACAATATCAACTATATCTCCTGATATTGAAATATTTGTAGCTTCAGTTGATTGTTTTAGAAGTGCTTCAGCTTGTTTCTTTAGTGAAACTCTATCGATTTTACCATTCGTATTTCGAGGCAACTTTTCTAATGAAATAATTAAATTCGGAATAGCAAAATCAGGTAGTATCCCTGAAATGATACTAGTAATTGTCTCAACACTTTGGTTTGTTCCACTTATAAAGGCAATTAATTGATTTTCACCATTAGTATTTAGAAGACATGTGACAAAACATTCCATACCTGATTGAAGTGATAACAACGCGTTCTCCACTTCTCCTAACTCCAATCGGTAGCCTCGAATTTTTACTTGTTGATCACAGCGTCCATAAAATTCAATTACCCCATTAGCGTTTAGCCTAACTAAATCACCTGTACGGAAGTATCTAACACCATCTAAAGCATATATATTTGAAGTAGCTAAGCCATCCTCGGTTACGTATCCTTTTGTAACTTGATTTCCGCCAATGTGTAGTTCACCTATCATGCCAGGGGCTACTAAGTTACCTTTTTTATCAACAATTCTCACAATCGTTCCTGGTAATGGTTCACCTATTGGGCATAGCCCTGATTTAGAACTATCGTCATAGTTATTACATTTATAAACTAGCGACTCAATTGTACATTCACTTAGACCATAACCATTATAGAAATTCACACCTTTCCAAAGCATGTTACAAATTTCATTCTTTTCTTCGAGTCTGAACGTATCAGAACCTACCACTACCGTTTTTAAATCCTTTAAAACAATCTTTTCTGCATTTAAAAAGTGGATAAATTCTCTTACTAAAACAGGTGTTGATTCTAGAAATGATATATTATATTTATCTGCTATTTCCGCTAAATATGCCATGTCAATTCTTTTATCTTCCTCGCAAATGAATAAGCATCCACTAGTAGACCATGCCTTCAATAAATCACCTAAAAAAACATCGGAGGTCCAACTCCCTAGTTGTAGAACATTTTGTTCGTGAGAGAAATTATAAAATTGCTTCCAGCTTTGCGTTAGTTGAGACAAACCTTCCGCTTTTAATGAAACTATTTTAGGTTCTCCTGTACTACCAGAAGTAGAAATATAATATGCAAAATCTTCTGAGTTAAACCTGTGAGCCTCGCTCATAATTTCTTTTTCATTAGCACTACACTCGATAATTTTTGAAATGTTATCTAGAAATAAAGACGTTTTTGGCTGCAATATTTCAAAAGTACGTTTATTTCTAGCATCTGGTGTATTCATATCAATTGCACACCACGCAGCACCTATTGTCCAAGTAGCAAAAATGCCGATTGCTGTTTCAATACTTTTCTTCCCAACTAATGCAACCGTATCCCCACTCTGTACTCCTTCTTCAAGTAATTGATTTGCCACAATATTAATACATTTTTTTAAATCTCGATAACTTAAATTTCTTTGACCGTCTGATATAGCTAAAGAATCTTCCTTGTGACCTTCTAACATGGATTGAATAGAGAAATTTCCAAAATTTTCAGGTTGTTTTGTATTTAATACATTATTTAGATATAACTCTTCAACTTTCGTTAAGTTCATATTTTTCACTAGCATATTATTATAGGTTTCTATATTTTCAAATATATACTCAAGGGAATCGAGTATTCTCATAAGCTCCATTTTCTCATAACGATGCTGATCCCAACCTAATCTTAAAAATAATGAATTTTGGGTAATATCAAATGTTATCGATAAAGAATCAGAGCTCGTTCCATATTGGTGAACTAAATCACCATTCTTTTTTTTATTTAAACTTCCTTTAAAGTTTTGAAAGATAACAGACGTTTTAAAGATTTCTGAATCTCCAGATACCCCTCCAAATTGCAACAATTTAGAGTATGGAACCCCGCTGTTTTCTGAAACATCTTGTAGATAATCCATTGTCTGCAAACACACTTCTTTTAATGTCAGTTCATCTTCAATATCTATTTTGACTGGTAAGGTGTTTATGAGCATCCCGTTCATATCATTCGACTCTATCAATTGATATGGTCTTAAAGCAAAGGTTGAACCTACATATAGTTTATTTGTTTGTTGATAACGATTTATCAACACTCCCCATATTGTTAAAGCTACACTTGAAGTTGTAACCCTATTTTTTATACTGTAGGCATGAAGGTTCTCTGCCGCTTTCTTACTTAACTCTTTATCTACATACATGAATAATGGCTTTTGATCAACATGTTGTGATTTTTCTATAGCCAGTGTTTCTGCTTGAGTTAAATCACTTAAAACATTTTTCCAATACTCTTCTAGTTCTTTTTTGTACGCTGAATCACTAATATAGTTTAAATAAGGTTCTATATCCGGACGACTTTCTAATGAAGTTACATCCTTGTTTAATAACTTAAAGAAATCTTCAAACGTTTGGGCAATTGACCAGCCATCCATTATGATATGATGATGCACCCATACTAATAAGTTTTTAGTTGGTTTCCAGTTATGAACGATGTAAAATTGCTGAGATTTATCCAACATAGAATGTTGTAGCCTAGCAATCTTACTTTTAAACCAATTCTCTATATTTAAAAATTCGTCTTTAATTGTAAGAAAGTTAACCTCTAATACACTAACTTCCTCCACATTATTTTGAATAATTTGGATAGGTTCTGACTCATAATCCCATTCGAACTTTGTTCTTAATGCTGGATTTGCCTTTACAGTATTCAACCAAGCGTAATGAATTTCTTCAAATGAAAACGTATTTGGAATTTCATAAGATAGAATTTGCCAATATGCATCTGATAATGGGTCCTTTAATGTTTCCATTAACATAACCATTTGCAATGGTGTTAACGGCAATTTTTTGTCATTTTTCACCATCTATCAACCCTCCTTCAAAATTATTTAAGTATGAGAGACATTTCTGATATTGTTGGGTGTTTCAAAAAGTCTTTCGGAGTAATTTCTATACCATTGGTACGTAATTTGGATACTATTTGAAGAGATTTAATGGAATCTCCACCGATTTCAAAAAAGTTATCATCAATACCTATTTCGTTTTTCTTGAGAACTTCAGCCCATATCTCTACAATTGATTTTTCCAGTTTAGTTGTCGGTTTCTTAAAATTATTTTGTGCACCATCTGCGAGATATTGTGAAGCCTCTTCGCTAAGTAATTTTCGATCTCTTTTTCCACTAGATGTTAATGGTAATTTATCTAATTCAACGAACATCGACGGAATATAAGTTGCCGGCAAGTCTTTAGAGACAGCCTTTTTCAAATCGTCTCTACTTAAGCTTTCTTTTAAATTTAAAGTGTAGAAACAGACTAAACAAGGTTTCTCATTCTGATCATTCCCTAATACTACCGTTGCACCATTGACTTGTGGTTGTTGTACAACACATGCTTCAATTTCTTCTATTTCAATCCTTACACCGTTTACCTTAACTTGTGAATCCTTTCTTCCTATAAAATCTAAACTACCATCCTCCGAAATCCGAACCAAATCACCAGACTTGTAAAAGATTTTTCCATTTCGCTCTACAAAAACTTTTCTCGTTTCAATTTTATCTTTGAAGTAACCCTTCGCTAGAGAGGGGCCTCCAATCATTAATTCTCCTGGAAAACCTTTTGGAACTGGTAGACCAGTTTCATCAATCACTTCCATCTCTACATACGGTAATGGAAAACCAATATTATAATTTTCTTTTGTCACTTGTTGAACTGTAACTTCTATACCTGCCTCGGTTGGACCGTATAAATTGAATGCTTTAACGTGTGGTAATAATTCACTTATTTTTTTGGCTAATGGAGCAGGCAGGGCTTCACCACTTAAATGAAGATATTTTAATGGTAATTCGTAACCTTTATGATAGTTCATTTCATTGAGCACTAATTGCAACACTGAAGGGACAAAATGACACAAGTCAATTGACTCATCATTAATGAAATTCAATAAACCTAAAGGATTACGATGCAAATCCTTAGGAGCAACAACTAATGTAGCCCCCGTACAGATGGTATAAAATATCTCCCAAACAGATACATCGAATGTATATGGCGTTTTAAATAGCGTTTTATTACCAGGTTTAAGTATTTTTTGATTTTTTTGCCATAATATACGTAAAGAAGCCCCTAAATGTGGACATAATACACCTTTTGGTTCACCAGTTGATCCGGAGGTAAACATGAGATAGGCCGGATCATCAATAGAAACACTTCTCTTTGCTTGTGTTATGACATTATTTTCAAATTTATTTTTTTCAAGTGTATTTATTACTTCCCATTCTCCATACGGTATCTCTTCTTCTGTATTTACAATTAAAATCTTTGGATTTAATCTGGCCAATAATTTCTGTGTTCTTGCTATAGGATGTTCAGTATCTAAAGGAACATATACTGCTCCTACTTTTAGAACACCAAGTATTACCGCAATTACATCAATTCCCCTACTCATATAAATAGGTATATAATCTCCTTTTTCAATACCCATTGATAGAAGTAACGAAGAATATTTTTCAGCTTCTTGATTTAGTTGTTCATATGTTAAAGTTCTATCGAGCTCTTGGATGGCAATATAATCTTTGTATTTTATTGCTGCATCTTCAAATTGGCAATGCAGTGGCTTAGCTTTTTGTAGTAGTCCCCCCTTATCATTGGAGGATATAACGGAGCCTTTAGCAAATGCAGAACTCCATAAATTATTTGGATTAGTCATTAAAGAAGCGAGCAATTTAAAATAATTCTCCGCCAACAATTGAATCTCTGCTTCTGTGAAATTAGCAAATGAATATTCTATATGACCTTTCACTTCCTCATCTTCTACATAGAAAAAGCTGCTTAAAGGAAATCTTGCTCCACCGGTATCTTGCTCAATAAAACTAGTGTTGGTATTTTTTAAATCCATTTCGAGATTCACTTTAAGACTGAATGTATTATTTACTACATCAAAATACTCTCTTTTTTCAATGTTGGCCGCAATATCAACTATTGAGAAATCACCATGAGCAATATTTTCATGTACAATATTACTTATTTCTTGCAGAAGCTCTTTAAAGGAAGCATTTTTATTTAATGTAAGCGTTAAAGGAACTAAATTAACAAACATACCTACATCATCTAAGTTTTCGTTTGACCTACCATGATAAGGAATTCCAATAGTTATTGTATCCTGCATACAATATTTTGCTAAATTTAGAGCCCATGCAGTTAGTAATATTGTAAACTTACTTAATTTCATCTCCTGTGAAAATCGATTTATTTTTCCACCTAACCCTATGTTACTCTCTATCTCTAAAATTTTACCAATTCTTAAATATTCTTCTGATTTCTCTTTAATAGGTAATTCAGCGAGTCTAAATGTCTTAGATTGCTCAACCCAAAAATCCTTCAGATTTTGATCCTTTGATTTATTGCTTAATCTATTTATATTGTTGTATAATTTTTCGGCACTACTTGATTTCATGTCGTCTACAGTGATTTCATCATTATAGACTTTAGATATATCTTGAAGAATATTTTTTAAAGATAATCCATCACATACTATATGATGGGATACAAGTACAAAAATGGACCCCGAATTCTCTGTATGAATTACTGCTCCTCTAAACAATAAATCACTTTCTAACAAGAATGGTTTATTATAAATTGTTTTTGCAAGAGCGCGCGCATCCTCAAGAGTTTTCACATTAAAGATTTGAATGTGATGATTCACGTTCTCTTCTAAATCATCTGTATTTCTAATTTTTTGTTCAATCCCATAGGAGGAATTTTCTCTAAAATTCACAAAAAATGCAGCATTTTTCATAAAGCTATTAACTAAGGCTTGATAGAGTGTATGTTCATCGAACTGACCGTTGATATGAAAAGTTGCACCTACATTATAAAATGGATTCCTTTCATTTGTTTTCCACAAATACCAAAGCCCTTTTTGCATACTAGTGGCAGGAAACCACTCATTTTTGTTATATATAGTAGATTCATTATTTGTTGATAAAGCTGGTAAAGTATTAAGAATATCCACTAGGTTACATGGTTTTCTCTGTTTTTGTACTTGCCATGGTAAACAATCAACATTAAATGTTTTCGACACTTTCATAGCAATTTCTGCCGCATCTAAGGAATTTCCCCCAACTTCAAACAAATCTGTTTGTGAAGAACATTTTAAATCTAATATGGAAGAATAAATATCAATAATTTTTTGCAAAGAATCACTTATTTTGCTAGTTGGAGATTCACTTAATTGTTTTCGTTTGAAATATTCAATATGTTGTTTGTTCAATAAATCTCGATCCACCTTCCCGTTTTTAGTTAAAGGTAGGTGTTTATGGAAAATAATTTGAACTGGAATCATATTTTTGGGCAATTTCTCTTTTAAATAGCTGAATATTTCAAATTCCGAAACAGAAAATTCCTCTTCTAATACAATGGATGCGGTTAATAGCGTATTTGAAGCTATATGTATTGGTAATGCTATAGCTTGGCTTACTCTATTATGTTTTTGAAGAGTACTCTCTATATCTCCTAATTCAATTCTTACACCATTGATGCTTAATTGAAAATCTTTTCTACCATGGAAATTGAAATTTCCATGATTATCTAAACTTACAACGTCTCCAGTGTTATAGACTCTTACATTTTCACCGTCAATTTCTAGCTCTGTAAATTTTTCATCTGTTTCACGAGGCAAATTTATATATTCTCTTGCTAATCCATCGCCGGATATCCATAATGTTCCTTTTCTCTCTACATCATTAATGATTTGTAAATTTCGATCTAAAATAAAACACTTCACATAAGGTAAAGCAGATCCTATATGAGGTAGCTTTTTCGCCTTGCCATCATCTCTCTCTACAATTCCAGAAGTACTTACAACAGTTCCTTCACTTGGGCCATAATTGTTTACTAAATAAAAAGGTAAATCTTTTGAAGGGTGCTTCGTTAGTTTATCTCCACCTACTAAAAGATATTTTAGTGCTGTATGACTGTTTTCCCAGTTCAGCTCCATTAGTCGCTCTGCAATTGGGGTAGATACAAACGAATGCGTGACTTGGTGCTCTATCCAAGTATTTTTTAATAGCTCCGGGTTAAGTCTTTCATGATTTGTCGTAATATAAATTGACGCTCTGGAAGCAATAGCACCCCAAATCTCCCATATGGAAGCATCAAATCCAGGTGAAGATGTTAAAGATACTATTGAATTTTTTGTAACATTAAAAGTATTTGTATGCCAATCTATTAACCGATTTAAAGATTTCCATTCAATGACTACACCTTTAGGTTTGCCTGTCGTACCTGATGTAAAAACAATATAAGCAGCTGATTTCAAAGAAAAATGCGTATTTACTTTCATTTCTTTATGATCCAAATTAAAATGCTCAAGAACATCATCAAGCTTAAAAGTTATCTGATCTTGAAAAGCATTTGCCTCATAAATATCCTGATGTGTAATAATTAAGCTAGGGTTTATATCTTCAATGATGTTGTCTAATCTGTCCTTCGGTGTCTCTGGATCGATACAAACAATAACCCCACCAGCAATAAATGTTGATAAATGCGCAACAAGAAGAGCAGGTGACCTTCTAAGAACAATCAAGACTTTTTGTTCAGCGCCTTGTTTCATTCCCTTCTCTTGCATTACTGTTGCTAGTTTAAACGCTTTATTAGCTAATTGTTTTAAACTGTACTTGTTTTGATTGAACCATAAGCTTTGTTCGTCATAGTAATCGATTTGTTCATTAAAAATTCTTTCGAAGAAGTTTGACATTCTATTACCCCAATCTAACAAATTATTGAAAAGCATTAATTTTTAGATATTTTAGAATATAAATTTGGATTTGCGATTGATAATTTTAGTAACTCGAGTGTTTCATTTTTATGAAATCCCTTATGCATTAAAATAGAAAAAAATTGCTGAGATAAACTTGCCACTCTATGAGACTCCACCGCAATTTGGTTACTTTCTTTCATTTCTTTTAATTCCTGTTTAATCTTGTTATAGGGAGAATGGACTTCTCTCTCGAAGTCTTGCTTATCAATTTTCGATTTAAAAGGTGTACCAATAATAATTCTCAAACACGCCTGTAAAAAGTGTATAGTTTCTTCTACTTTTAATGTATTTCCATCAAGATTATTTAAAATAGAATGGATGCCATTTTTCTCGTTAACTGGGATAGCTCGATATTCAGGATATTCCATCTTAATAATATCCGTTAAAACTGTTTTGGGACCCATCTCAATAAATGTGCTAACTTCTCTATTAATGAGAACATCCATAACCTTTGGCCATCTAACACTTTCCGTGAGTTGTCTACTTAATTGATTCGCTATTTCGTTAGCCCTACTGTATGGTTCACCTGTAGCGCATGAAAATATAGGATATTTACAGTCATTCATCTGTGTTTGTTGTAGAGCTGATTGAAATATTTTTTCCGCAGGTTTCATAAGCCTACTATGAGCAGGAACACTAACATGTAATGTCTTTGTAACAGCTCCCTTTTTCTGTAGCCGAATGGATGCCTGCTCCAATGCATGTTTATGACCACTTAGTACGATTTGATTTTTAGAGTTAAAGTTTGCAACAGTTACATGATTATTGTCAGTATCTATTTCCTGACATATAGCCTCCACCTCTTCTCCGCTAAGTCCAAAACAAACAATCATACCGCCATCTTGAGTACATTCATTCATAGAAGAAGCACGAAGCTTCACTAATTCAACTGACTTCGAAAAGGGAATTCCGTCGGCAGCTACTACTGCCGACAGTTCACCTAAGCTATGCCCGGTTAAATAGAGGTTTTTTACATCATTATTTTTTTCAAATATCTTCCAGCAAGCAATACTATAAACTAGTATTGCAGGCTGAACTATTACCGTATTACTAAGTTCTTCATTTTTATTTTCACATGCTTTCAATAAATCATAGCCTAATATATCACTAGCCTCATTATATAAATCACGAGCTATTTGGTAATTATTGTATAAATCTTGCCCCATTGAATTGTATTGTGAACCTTGTCCTGGAAAAACAATTGCAGTGTTCAAACTATTTCCCTCCCCATGTTAAAAGTAATTATCCTTTTCAACTCAATGCTTATTCAATAATAGAGAAAGTGCCTCTTCTGAAGAAATATCGTCACTCTCAAATGCATCAAGAATATCGTTTAATTCATCTTTAGCATTATAAAATTGATCACAAAATAAAATTTGGTCTTGGAATGTAGGATTACTATATAAATCTGAGATCTCAAACTTTAATCCAACGAATTTGTTTTTAAATAAATGAACAAACCTTAAAGCACTTAAAGAACTTCCTCCTAAGCTAAAGAAATTATCAATTTCTTTAATAGTTGTAACTCCTAGAACTGTTCTCCAAATTTCACGTATACCGGCTTCAATCTCTGACAATGTAAACTCACTTTTCACAGCTTCATCTTCCATTGGAATACTTTCATCTTGATCATCTTTAGAATGATTAAAGCACTCTACTTCGCTCCAAAAACTTTCGCCAAACGGAATTTTAATAACTGGTTTAAGGTAATGGACTTGTTCTAAGTCAAAACGTGAAATCAGACTCCATTCATAGCCCTTATTGAAGAATAAGTTCAATGAATTTTGGAAATCCATAAAATCAATTGGAGGAATGGCAGTATCACTTCCGAAATCTTTTTTATCGTCTAAAATTAACGTAAAGTTCATCGTTTTACCGTTTATTCCTTTTTGATTCAAATATCCAGCCATTGAGTCCAAATATTGATTCACAGCGCAGCATTCACTTGCAGATTTCGTACCCATTAAAGAAGAAATTGAAGAAAATAGTATAAAGAAATCTAGTGGCTCAGGATTTAATTCTTTTTCAACTAAATAAGTACCGATGACTCTGTTATGAATACCTTTTTTAAATTGACTAAGCTTTAATTCTTTTATCCATAAATGATAAAGTTGTTTTACTAACATAAACGCACCATTGATTTCGCCAAAATCTTGTCTAATTTTCGCAAACGTTTCTTTAACAGAGTGTTCTTCTGTAACATCGCACTGCATGATTGTAACTGTAGAACCTCGACTTTCAATCTCCATAATTAATGTTAATTTATAAATCAACATTTCGTCTTCTGCTTGATTATTCTCAATGATTTTTGTCCATTCCATTCGATCTGGCAATAGATTTCTAGCTAATAAAATAATATTGACAGTTTCCTTTTCACTTAAGAATTTCCCTAATTGAACACCTAAGTAACCTGTACCACCTGCAATAACATAATTTCCATTCTCCCTTACTAAGAGTTCATTTCCATTAAAGTTATCACTCTGTCTTTCAATTACTTTTGTGTATCTTTCTGATTTTCTAAATGCGACTAATTCTGGACGAGTATCTTTGTCTTGTTGTAACTCTTTAAATAGATGTGTAGCAATTTCTTGGGAACCTCCGTCCAAGTCATGATCAATGGAATAGGATGAAATAGTAGGTTGTTCCTGTGAGATAACTTTTGCTAATCCAAAAATTGTTACTCTGGCAGGGATTATTTTTTCGTTATCCTTAATTTGTTCTGTTAATGACGACATGACATTTAATTGAATTGGATGTGTAACATCAAACTCTAATAACATTTTTGTTATATTGAATAGTGAGAAAATACCTTCCTCTTGGGATTTTTCCATATTTTCTTTCGATTCCATTGTTTCATCTAAATGCTTGAATGTGTAGGAATGAATAATTCCTTTTAAATTCTTTAATTCATGTAATCCGATATTTTCAAACAACTTATACATATCTGTATCAGAATTAATGTCAATACTATATTGTTCATCTGTATGTTTAACAAATGTTTCTGATTTATGAACTTCGATTACTCTTATACCTATATGAGCCATCTTGTTCTTTAGCTCAACCATATCTTCATCATCTTTATTCATAAAGAAAATCCAAGTTGATCCAGCTTTTAATTCTTCATGTGTATTCGTATTGTTGTACGGATAATTTATCCATTTCTTCTCAAAGAAAAGTTCTTTTGTCTGGTTTAGGAATGCGTCTTTACTTGATGGCCATATTCTTCTAGTATTAAAAATACTTACTGGCAACGGAAGCAACTTCCCATCTTTAAATAATTCTCGACACTCATTCTCAACATTGTTACCTTCTAAATATTGTTGCATTAAATCTTTATATGTTGTTGAGACGTTAAATTCATCGAGATTTTTAATACTTTCAACTTGTGTTTCATGTTCATCAGCTAAAAATATACCTTGTGTATAAAAATTCTTCGGTACCTTTTCAAATGTTCTAACATTTAATAATCTTTCGATTTTTTGATGTAGTTCATTGCAATTACTTGCAAAAATACACATTCTAGACCGTTCATGACTTCTTCTATTATTTAAAGTGTAGGCTAAATCTTGAATGCTGTAATTTTGATTATTTTTAAGATGAATAGCTAAGAGTTTTATTTGATCCCAAAGTGCTCTTCGAGTTTTACTTGAAATAAACAGTGGTGTTAACGTGCTACTAAACTGTTCCGTTTTATTAGATTGATATCCCTCTAATACGACATGAACATTCGTACCGCTTATACCTATTGAGTTAACTCCCGCTCTTAAAATTCTATTTCCATCATACTTTTTATTTTCTGAGCTGACTTTGAATGGTGAGTCTTTAAAGCCGATTTTAGGATTTTCTACTTCAAAATGATTAAGACCTGGAACTTCTCTTTTTTCTATTGAAAGCACTGCTTTCATTAAACCTGCAATGCCTGCTGCATCCCCCATATGGCCAAAATTAGACTTAATCGAACCTAATTGACATTCACTAGTCTTATTTGATTTTTCTAAATATGCTTTTTTAAGACCCTCTACTTCGATTAAATCACCAACTTGAGTGCCCGCTCCGTGCGCCTCAACAAAATCAATTTCATTGAATGATAATTTTGCTTCATCAAGAGCATCCATTATAGCTTTAGATTGGGCATCAGGATTAGGAACTTGCATTCCGTTTGATGCTCCATCGCTACTTATACTAGAACCCTTTAGAACAGCATGGATATGGTTGTTGTCATTTATTGCATCAGATAATCTCTTTATAACAATAGCAGCAACCCCTTCACCTCCGATAATCCCATCTCCGCTTTTATCAAATGGTGAACATCTATATTTTGTACTTCTTACAACATAATCAGGTGCTTCCTCTTCCCAATAAGGGAATAAATTTAAATTCACCCCAGCAACTACCGCTAAGTTACAATCTCCCTGCTTAAGCGCATTCTTAGCAACATGAACAGCGGCTAAAGAAGAGGAACAACTAGTATTTATTGTCATAACTGGCCCTTTTAAATCTAATGCATACGATAAATGATACCCCAGATTTGCAGGTATATTTGATATGAAAGCCCGCTCATCTCTTTCTTCGAATAAATTTAAATAATCAAATGCAGGATGAGGAGTATGTGCTATAAATACTCCAGTATTTGAATCCTTTAGGTGATTTTCCTGGTAGCCTGCCATGTATAATGACTCTAATGCAACCTGTAAAAACAGGCGCTCTGCTGGTCCCATAAATTGGGCTTCATGCTCATTTAATCCAAATTTTTCAGGATCAAACTGTTCAATATTATGAAGCCATGAGCCATATGACCTTGGATCATTCGTTATTTTATTTTTCAAATGGCTATACAGTTCATGTAATTTAGGATTAGAGTTGACAATTAAATCAAAACGCTCTTTTGAAAATTCAGTAACAAAATCCTTTTTGTTCACAAGACCTGACCATAAATCATCTAAATTTGAGACTTCAGGAAATCTCAAAGACATGCCAACAATTGCAAGCGGTTCACTTGTATCCTTTTCAATTTCATCTAATATATTTAATGCTAAATGTGTATCTAACTTATTTTCTTCTACTAAACTTAATATTTTTTTAGACAGTGTGTTGTACTTCATTTTCCTCTCTCCTATCAAAGTCTTTAATGAATTTCAGCTGAGCGAAAATTGCGACAGTTACTATAATTAGGCCTCCAGCTAAGAGAAGCAGCGTTCCATAAACTCCTCGTTCCCCGCTACCTAAATAAGGGATAATATTTGCGTTTGAAGCAACT
This sequence comes from Lysinibacillus sphaericus OT4b.31, assembly GCF_000392615.1. Classification (GTDB taxonomy): domain Bacteria; phylum Bacillota; class Bacilli; order Bacillales_A; family Planococcaceae; genus Lysinibacillus; species Lysinibacillus sphaericus_B. Next base: position 2,707,270 of record NZ_KB933398.1, read on the forward strand.
AATCTATCAGCAAGTACCCCTCCTAAAATATAAGCTAATGGTAAAGAAATCCAAGCTAATGTTCTAGAAATCGAAAAAACTCTTCCTAATAAATTTGGCTCCGTATGAAGTTGAATTAAAGTAAGTGTACCTGTATTAACCACTGGTAGTAATAACCCCAATCCAGCCCAAAAAACGGCAATTAAGAAAATATTATTGAATAACCCTGTTAACGTTATAAAAACACCAATACCAAAATTCGAAATCAATACTAACCATATAATGTGGGTCTTTAATTTAATAAATGACATTAGCAATCCCCCTAATACCATTCCTCCTCCATATATAGAGCTTAATAACCCGAACTGTTCAACAGTACCAAAGCTCAATATATATGGCTGTCCAACTACTTGATTAAACCCTAATGCAAAGTTCAAAACCGTAAACAAAAGCACTAAAGTAAGAAGAGACTTATGCTTAATTAAATAATTAAAACCCTCCTTCAAATCATCAAAAATAGATGAATTTACATTTTTATCTTCATTATCACTGTTCTCTTTGACACTTAATTTTGTCCAAAGTATTAATAGAATAGGAATCGCAATACAGTAAGTAACTAGCTCCGCACCAATGATATAAACAATGCTTCCAAATCCCATTATTACACCACCAATAACAGGACCTAGCACATCACTAGTTGATGTTGCCATTGAAAATACACCATTAGCTCTAGATAACTTTTCTTTCGGTACCAATAGAGGTACTAGTGTTTGTAATGCTGGCGTTTGCATAGAGCTTACTATAGAAAGCGATATAGCACCTGCAATGACATGGACCATACTTATATTCCCTAAAATAAGGGAGGAGAAAATTATTGAGGAAATAATGAGCCCAATAATATCTCCTAGTAAAATTAATAATCTAGGACCCTTTCTATCTATCCAGATTCCTACAAAAGGTGATAACAAAATTGCTGGGAGAAATCCTGCAACCAGTACTACTGCAAAACTAGATACTTGTCCTGTACTCTGATAAGCCCAGACACCAAGTCCAAACCTTGCAACAGAAGAACCTAATAAAGAAATAAAATGAGTAGCTACAACCATTAGAAAGATTGAAAATCCGCTGCTCGTTAGTTTGCTAAAATAAGTTATCATGTACTTTGGGGCTCCTTTGCATTTCCACTACATTCAACCAATATTTCTTCAAATTTAGATAAGAGATGATGAGCTTTTTCATTACTTATAATTTGTCTATCTACCTCTAAGCTAATATTAAGTTTCCCATCCAAAATAAATATGTTCATTTCCAAAATATTAGAAAGCTCATTGTCAGGATGAATAGCAGGAGCCTGAGGAAGATTTGGAGAATATTGTAACACTCCATTGTCTCCATTTTTACTATTTGTTGAAGTACTAATATCGTTATCAAAATCTCCTAAGTAATTGACCAATAAAGATGGTTGAATACATGTCATGTTGTTATTTTCTCTGATCCATCTTGATACCATAAAGTCCAATCCACTACCAATTTCGCTCAACGATTTACCAACTGAGTAAAGCATTTCATCTATAGTATTTAATGACACATGTAGCGGATACATCGTCGTAAACCAACCTATCGTCCTACTAAGATCTAATGATAATTGGCGACTATCGCGTCCATGCCCTTCAAAGTTAAATAACACATCTTTTTGACCGAATATTTGACTAAACGCTTGAGCAAACGTTACTGCAATGAGTGCATCAGGTTTGTAAAGTTCTGATTGCTTTCTTGCATTTAAAAATTGATTTGTACTTTCCTCACTTAGAAGTTTCGTTACGTGATATCGATTCTTAAATAAATAATCTTTTCTGACAGGCTGAATACATAATGGATGTACATTATTTACGTCAATAGTTTCCCAATAAGATTGATTAATGCGTAGTTCCTCTTTATACAATTCTTCTATCCAATCTGAAAATTGCGTCATAGGGAAACTGAACTTATCTTTACCATTTACTATCGCCAAATAATTATTTTCTAATTCTTCTATTAAGACTCTCCATGAAACTCCATCAACGACTAGATGGTGAATAAAGAATGTCAAGATAGGCTTCTTAGATGTCAGGAATACTACTGCACCTATTGGTAATACCTTGCCAAAATCAAAGCTATCTTGTAATTGGAATTGAATCTTTTCAATTTCTTCTTTTAACATACTTGGAGGTATTAATTTTAAATCTTTCACTATTAGCTTAAATGTGTTTGCTAATTTCGGTTCAACAAAAGCCTTCGGTTCTGTATCTTTAACATCAAACCAAGTCAACAAGCTTTCATTTACTGAAATGATTGATTTGAAAGACTTTTCTAAAGCAACTACATCCACTTTCTCAGGTAATTCTACTGACATTAATAAGTTCCAATAGTGTGCATGCTTAAACGACTGTTCGAAGAACCATTTTTGCATCGGAGCTAGTGGAATCTTCTTAGAACTTAACTCTTGCCATTCTTTATGAATGTCAATTTCTTTACTAGCTTTCAAAGCTATTTTTCGAATACTTCTATAATTAAAGATGTGGTTAATTTTTAAAACAATATTTTTCTCTTTTGCCTTAGAAATAAACTTTAATGCCTTAATGGAGTCTCCTCCAATTTTAAAGAAATCTGAATCTATGTTAACGTTATGATTACCTAGAATCCCTTCTAATATTGAAAGTAATTCCCTTTCCATCTCTGTCAAACTACTGATATCGTCTTTCTGAACCATCTTGTCATCGTATAATTCAGGGCTTGGAAGTGAAAGTCTATCTACTTTCCCGCTATTAGCCATTGGAATTCGCTCTATTTTTTGATAATAAGTTGGAACTAAATATTCTGGTAAATGACGTAATAGGAGTTTTTCAATATCTCTTTGATTAATCTCTTGTTGACAGACTAAGTAAGCACATAGTTGTTCACCAAATTCATTTTTATTTAATGTAACAACAGCATCTTTAACGCTTGGAACTTCTCGTAAGTATTTTTCAATTTCTTCCAGTTCAACCCTGTGACCACGAATTTTAACCATATTATCTTTGCGACCATAACAAACAATCTTACCATTTGGTAATACTTGCCCCATATCCCCTGTCTTATATAAATATCCTGATTGTAAATGGTTAATATGATTAGCTATAAACTTAGTTCTAGTTAAATTCGGCTCTCCCAAATATCCTAAGGCAATACTTTCACCACTTAATGCAATTTCACCAACACCGTATGATGGAGCTAGTTGATTTTTATTGTTCAGAATGTAAACGGTAGTGTTGTTGATTGGTAATCCGATTGGCGCATGGATGTAATCTGAATTTAGGTCTTCTTCTGTTACTTCATGATAAATCGTTCCAACAGTAGCTTCAGTTGGTCCATATTCATTAATAATGCGAGCATTCTGGAATTTCTCTTGCAGCGCTTTACATAACGACATATCTAAAGCTTCTCCACCTAAAATAAAACACTCTACATCTGGTGAAAACCTCTCACTCTCGATTAAATACTGTATTTGTTTAGGGGTACCTTTAATCGTTATTTTGCCTTTTATATTTGATACACTTTCAAAAGTTTGATCAATTTCCCCTTCACAACATATTATTTTTCCTCCTGTGATTAGTGGAATAAACATTGAAGTAATTGTTAAATCCACAGATATGGAAGTGAAAAATGGCATATTTAAAGGTACATTTGTAGGTGAGTAGTATTCAGCAGCCCAATTCAAATAATTATTAAGGTTTTTACTTGAGACTACTACACCTTTAGGTTTTCCAGTGCTACCGGATGTAAAGAGAATATATGCTGGTGAAGTATTAGAAATGGTATTGAATTCGATTTCTAAATTTTCGTCTAGTTGAATTACATCACTTAACATATTTTTAGAGCTGCTCTGTCTATATTTTTCTCCCTTTTCTTTAACAATGATGACAGCATCAAATCTATACTGATTTAGTTCATTGCTTACAGTATATTTTTTCTCAGAACATTCAATTTGTATATCAGCACACACATCATTGAGAAGCTCTTTTAAGATTTCTTCGTTTATAAATAAATCTGTATCCCAATCTAATTTAGTATTCAAATCAATGTTTTCTTCCTTAAATGCTTTTAAAGAAGAGACAAATTCATCTTTTTTATCAATATCTAATAAATCTCCTAAGAAGATTATTCCGCCCTCTTTTAACGAGTCGATAGCTTTTTGAAGTACTACCTTTAAATAGCCGTAGCTTGGGAAACAGTGAATAACACTATTAATGACAACAGCATCTAACTCTGTTTCAAATTTATTAAAGGAATGTGCCGTCGAAACGCTAAATTCAATATTGTTAAAGCTAGATTTCTTAGCAATTTGTCTATTCCTTTCAATGATTGATGAAGATAAATCCATTGCTGTATACGTTCGCGCATATGGAGCAAGAGCAAAAGTTGTCAAACCTGAGCCACATCCAAGCTCTAATACGTTTGAATCTTGTGGTAAATACTCTTTTATTTTGTTTACTGCATTCCCCACATACTCTTGCATTTCTAATGCACTGAACGCTTCACCTGTATAACTGCTATTCCAACCACTAGCCTCTATCTCCGTTTTTTGCCCTTCAGCGAAATAGTTCCACAAAGATTCGTCCATTAATTCACTTGAATCAGCAACAGCACACTGGTCTAAATCCGTTTCTCCTAACACCATAACCGATTGAATATTTTCATTTTCGAATAAAAGCCTATTACACAATGAATAGAATTTTTTTTCTGAAATAATAAAGTTAGCTTGACTTTGATGCATAATAGATTCAATTCTTGCTTTTGGATTTTTAGGTGATACAGGTATGAATGTGACGTTACTCATTAAACAAGATAAAATACCTAAAATTGCAGTTCTATTATTGTTAGAAATAATGACAACATTTTTAATTTCACTGTTGCTGTTCAACAATTTACTTGCTATTGATTTACTTCTTACTATTAACTCTCGATATGTTAATGAACCTTCGTTATCTTCCAATGCTGTTTTTTCTGGGTTCGTTTCTGCCATCATTAAAATGGTATTTAAAAAGTTTTTGCCATCATCGACAAATTGACCATTTATGACACTTAGACTTCCTTCTACATCAGTATTATTTAATTCATCTTCATGTAAAATCGTATCTAGTATTTTTAAATACGTTTCAATTAATGAATTAATAAATTTAGAGGAATATACGCTGTCATAGTACTCAAGATTACAGAATAACTCTCCATCTGGTAATTCAACAAATTCAAATTCAAGGTCCCATTTACTTGTTTTGTGTTCAGAAACAATAGGTGTTAGTTCCGCATCGTCAAACGCTGATGTCGTATTTTTAAATTTAAAATTTTGAAGTGCCACGTTTATATTAAATAAAGGTGAACGACTAGTATCTCGAGGTAAATCTAATTTTTCCACTAATAAATCGAAAGGATATTCTTGATGTTTAAAGCTATCCAATAACACTGACTTTACATTTCTTAATAATGCAAGGAAGTCCTCATGTTCTTCGTAATTAATCCTGATTGGGATTGTATTCGTGAATAAACCAATTATTTTCTCTAATTCTTCATTCAATCTTCCAGATACCGGTGTACCAACCACCATATCAGTATCACCAGTCATCTGATTAATAAGTTTAAATACACTTGAAACTAAAACCATGTATAACGTACTTTCTTGAGTACTTGCAAAAGATCTTAATTTATCTGCTAATGTAGCACTAATATCAAATCTCTTAATCTTTCCAGTATATTGGAAAGTGTTTGGTCTTAATTTATCGCCTGTGATTTCAGTAATAGGGAGATTTCCGCTTAATGTATGAAGCCAGTAATCTTCATGTTGTTTAAACCTACCACTTTCTATATTTTCACGTTGCCATGTAGCAAAATCTACATACGTATTTTCTATTGCTGGTAGGTCGTCATATAGATTATTACCACTATTGTATAAAGTGAAGAGTTCATCCGATAATAGCGATAATGACCAGCCATCTACAATAATATGGTGCATCATTAAAGCAAAAAGACTTTTATCTTTTGCTATTTTATAAACAAGTACTCTTAAAAGTGGTCCCGTTTCTAAATCATAAGGAGTTTCTTTCCAAAGATTTATTTGGTCCATTGCTTTAGCTTCAGCATTATCTTCTAAATTAAAATCTTTATATTCAAATAAATAGTTTGGATTTTGCAGTATTTTCTGTTTATTCCCATTCTCATACTTCACAAATATTGTTCTTAAGGACTCATGTCTCTGTGAAAGTAAATCGAATGTTTCACGTAATCTCTCATTGTCTACTAACCCGTTAACTTTAAAGATAAACGGTGTATTGTAAACCATTTTTTGGTCTGTTAATTGTTCGATTATGCTTAATCGGTTTTGACCGTATGATAATGGATATTCAACATTTTCTGCACTTATTTGAGGTATGATTTCTGCCGATTTTAAATTTTCATTGTTTATTTGTTTACTAAGTTGTTCAAATGTAAGGAATACATCATCTAAAACAAAGTCTTTATTGAATTGTTTTTTCAAACGGGTAATAAATTGTAATCCTGAAAGAGAATTTCCACCTACTGATATAAAACTATCCGTCTGCTTAATATTCTCTGTTTCTAAAATTATTTCTGCTAAACTAATGATTTCTTCAAGAGTTGATTTTCCTTTTACCTCTTTAACTTTTACGCTACCTTCACTCTGTAACCAATAAGATTTCTCGTCAAAAAAGTATGTAGGCAAAGAAATTTTAAAATTATTTTCATTCTGAAATTGTTTATGCCAACTACATTTTTCACCTAAAATATAACTTTCTGCCAAAGTTTTCGTAGTGTTATCGTTATGATTTGTCGTAATTACAATTTTTTCCCAACTGCTCATATCTTGATCAATTAAATTTTTACATGCGACTATTAGGTCATCCATTGTCTCAGCAATAATTGCCACTCTTATATCATGATGCTCTCTACCTGTACACATCGTATACGCTAAATCACTTAAATTAATCATATCTGCAGTTAAATTAGAAAAATGTTCAATAGTACCTCGCAAAGATAATTCAGATTTAGCAGAAAAAGGAATCACATAAGCTTTTCTACTATTTTCTTTCTTATCGATTTCAGCTTTCTTTGGAGCTTCCTCTAATAGTAAATGTACATTTGTACCATTGAAGCCAAAGCAGCTTACACCAGCTATAATAGGTTCATTTTCTTTTTTATTTTTTTTAATGTTATATGGTAATGTCGGAATAAATACTGGCGAATTTACAAAATCAATGTGTGTATTTGGTTCAACTAAATTTATTGTAGGTGGAACTATTCCCTTTTTTATTACATGTAGCGCTTTAATAACTCCCGATAAACCTGCAGCTCCATCAAGTAAATGCCCAATATTTCCTTTTACAGAACCAATCGGCAAAAACTGTTTATCATTGTTACTTCGTTCAATTGCTTCTTGAATGCCTTTTATCTCAATAGGGTCTCCTAAATGAGTTCCTGTGCCATGCGCTTCAATGTAGTCAATTTGCTCTGGCTTAATGCCAGCTCGATCCCAAGTTTCAGCTAATAAATCTGCATGTGCTTTAGGATTTGGTGCAGTTATACCCGCTGAAGTACCATCATTATTTACTCTAGAGGCAATTATAACAGCATGGATATTATCATTATCTTCTATAGCTTGATTTAAAGGCTTTAATAAAAGCGCTACCGCCCCTTCGCCTCTTCCAATTCCACTTGCTGAGTCGTCAAATGGCTTACACTTTTGTTGCTCAGACATAATGCCCGCAGCATTCATAAAAAGTTTTTCACTATTTATTGGATAAGGAAAAATATTAACACCACCGACTAATGCCGTTTCACAGTCATTATTCATTAAACCTACACAAGCCTCGTGAATTGCCAACATTGAGGAGGCACAAGTAGCATTTACTACATAAGATGGTCCTTTTAAATTGAAAATATAAGAAATTCTTGAAGCTGTAAAAGCAGGAATATTGCCCGGAACACTTAATGGTGTGAATTCATCCAAGCCTTCAGAGTAATTGGTCATAGCAGCGGAAATATAGACACCCGTATTAGAATTTTTCATACGACTCCCTGCATAACCAGCATCTTCAAAACATTGGTATGCTGTTTGAAGAAATCTACGCTGTTGTGGGTCCATCACCTTTGCTTCAGCAGCTGAAATATTAAAAAATCCAGCATCAAATTTATCAACTTCATCTAGCCACGCTGCATCCCAAAACGGCTTCTCTTTGGATATTTTAAGCTTTTCCATATTATTAACAAGGAACCCCTCACACAATGATTTCCTACTATCACTTAATTCTGTTATTTTGTCCTGTTCACCGCTTATAACATTCCAAAATTCATCAAAATTTTTAGCACCAGGTAATTCAGTAGAGATCCCGATAATTGCGATCTTTTTATCAACTTCCGGTTTTGAATTACTTTTAATTTCATTCACCGATTCAATGATTTGCTTTGCTGCGTTTTTTGTGAGTTCTTTATTTTTAAGAAGATTTAAAACTTGAGGTATTAATTTACTCATAATATTTATCCTCCTTCAATTTCAGATTATTCAAAAACTCTTTCTCTAATACAGAAAACTCTTTTATCTTTAGTTGTTCCTCTGACGGAAATTCATTCATTTTACTACATACAGAAATTTTATAGCCGTTAATCATGTCATATTGTTTGAAATAATAGGTATAAGGATCAATATTTTGTTCAATTGAAATTTCATTATTAGCAGTTTCGATAGAGAAAGAATCTAAAGGAATGCTTAAACCTAATCCAATATTTTTGACAAAAGCTTCCTTCAAAGTCCATAAATTGTAAAAATGTTCTTTTTTCATTTCAGCTGGAGTTTGAATGTATGAGTGATATTCTATACTAGAAAAGTAATATTTAATTATTTCATCATCATAATCACCTTTCATCTCTTCAATATCAATTCCAACCTCACAATTTCCTATCACACCTACGACCCATTTACCTGAATGAGAAACGTTAAATCCAAAATCCCCATTGGTACAGTATGGTTTCCCATATGTATTCGTTCGGATATTTATTTCTGAATGATTACATTTTAAATTCTTCATCAATAAATATTTCATTAACAATTCAGATATTAAGGACCTGTATGCGTCTATTTTATTTGAGTATGATGCTATTCTCCTTGCTTTTTTTGAACATACGAAATTCATTAATTCGGAATAATTAGAAATATCTGTAGGTACTTTAATTAAATAAATTTCTATCACCTATCACGCCCCCAAAATTTTCTCCCAAACTTCCACTTAAAAAATTAAATCATTTCACCGAACTTACTTAAAATACCAATATAGTTTTTTATTTCTATCAGTAAACAAATTTTACATTTATAATATTAAACACCATAAATTAAATAGTCAACATATAACCTACCATTAATTATAAAAAATACCAATTATGTTATATTTACCATTTAGTAATCTGCGTCTATGATATCTACACAAAATCTCGTTAACAATATTTAAAATCGCAAAAAAAAGGATTTATCCAATACAGGAATCCTTTTAGAACAAAATCATACTATTTTCACATATATAAACAGTTGTGTTTATTTTAAAAATATTAGGGTGTTATTTGTGATGAAACCTGTTATATTTGTATTTTTATAACAGATTTTACCAATCTTTAGTTGTGCGAATGACCATAGTTTCATCTGATATGCCCATCCCGATCTGAATGAAAGGTTCGACGATAAGAGCAATCGGATGTTCGTTCTATTGCTTCTAGTTGAGCGTGATGAATTGCTTGTGCGTTCGGTCGTTCAGATAATCGATAGGAAATGATTTCACCGTTAAACATAACTAGATAGGCGTCTAAATAAGCCTTCTGAATGGCTACTTTTCCATCTTCTCCAGTAACGAAATACTTGAATTTAGAGGTATCCGTTGTCAATTTCTAATGTGGAATGGATATATAGGATCGGCCATGAATACGATTTTTCTCAACGGTTCCAACGGTACCTAACCACTCCATGACTTAAAATTCCAAATTGAAGAACTAAATGTCTATAACCGCCCTCACCTCGAAAATAAGCTTCAACAACTTTCTTTTTAAACTCATAATCGTACTTTGCCAAAAATACATACACCCCAATCGTTAGATTTTGGTCTAACTTTTGGGGTGCAGTTCAAAATGAGTGGCTTTTTTAATACAAAAAACAGGCCTAGTACCTGTCATTTGTTATTGCTTATATGATTAATCAATAGCCTTTCCACTTGTGATTTAAGAGCTTGATTAGCATAACGGAGTACTACATCATTGCCTGCAGTGGCAACCTGCACGTCACTAAAATATTCATCTACTGGTTGCCAACCTACTACTCGTATACGCTTTTGTGCAAGTTCTCGTTTGAGGTTAACATATTCTTGTCGTAGATCCTTTAGCAATGAATCCATCATTGGAAGAAATACCGTTTTCATTTTAAACTGCTCTAATTTACGATAGTCAATCTGCAATGATTTAACTGCTAGTTCTAACAAAAGATACTTATGAAGTAACTGTCTTTCGTCGGCTTTAATCATAATAATCAGCATCCAGTTGAGCTGATTGAATACTTTGGATTGGAATACTTTTCGTTTTAAGTAGTGTTTCAAGTATGAGTTCATTAGTATTAATCGATTTAATTATTCCAGTCCATTGTGTGATTTTGTAGTCTTTCCACACTTCTAATTTTATGTCCAATTGCTGATTTAAAGCTTGATTGATTGTATTCTGTAGTTCTTCCAGTTCCCACTCAGTCAATTCTCTTGGCTGTTCTGTGCGCTCTTGTTTACACACTCTAAGAAGCTCCAAATGCTCCGGCAACATCATCGATGCCCATTTAATATTTCCTCTATCCTGTATCATCAAATCACTCCTATGCTAAATGACCACCCACTAAGCGATCTCGATTGATAGCTGTACCAGCATTTGTGAAAGAAACGGCTCGTAAAATAGATGTTGCTCCAAATCTATTGCGGATTGCATCCATTGTAGGACCAATGATTTGACGTTGTGGCTTACGTTCATCAAATAAATCCAATTGGATACTATGCTCTCTTTCAAGATTGGATATTCTAACTGATAACTGCCGAGCTGGTTCCCCCACAAAGTGCTCATCTAGTAATTCAATACAAGTTTTATACATCACAAGCGTTTCACTCGTAGGTACTGCAATTGTTTTAGATCGATGGAATCCTTTGGTCATAGCATTTCTACTATAAGAAAGACCAATACTAATTGTACGGCCGACGAACCCTGCATCACGTGTTCGCTTCATTACGTCCTCGCACATTTCTAAAAGCACTACAGAGACTTCTTTACGTGTATGGTAATCCCTCATCAGCATTTGGCCTTTCCCAAAACTTAAAGCTCCGTTTGTTATTAACGGCTCTCCTAATGTGGATAAATCGATTCCCCATGCATGGTAATAGAGTTGATTGCCCATTACACCAAAGCGCTTTTCTAATTCTTTTAGATCTGTATTAGCCAAACCACCGACTGTTTGTATTCCTATAGCATTTAGATTTACTTCCATTTGTTTACCAATTCCCCACATTTCGGATAGTGGACGTACTGGCCATAATTTTTTAGGAATGTCTTCATAAGTCCATCTAGCAAATCCTGTTTTCTTTGCATCAAGGTCTAAAGCTAATTTGGCTATTAACATATTTGGTCCCATACCTACTGCACTAGGTACATTAAATTGGTCAAGAATAGCCCTTTGTATTTCTTTTGCTGTTTCTTCTGGTGATCCCCATAGGTTTTTAGTGCCAGTTAAATCAACAAAGCTTTCGTCCACACTATACACATGTATAGCATCAACCGGTACGTAATTAGAGATCAATTTTGTAATCGTCATCGACATTTGAATAAAGAAACTCATTTTAGGCTCAAACAATCTAATGTCAGGATGTTTAGGTATTTCATAACGCCTTCTACCAGTTTTGATTTTGAATTTTTCTTTCATCAAGGGTGATGCAGCAAGCACTACGCTACCTGGTTGGTCAAAGTTTGCTACTACTGCAACTGGAGTTTCAAGAATATCTAGCCCATGTAACATTGCTACACAGCTGGCGTAAAAACATTTCATATCAATGCACATAATAGGTCGATTTGGCATATCCTCGTAATTCATACAACTTCACGCCCCTTGCTAACAAAAGGAATAATGGCTAGAACATTACTAATCAAAAAAGTACGCGTTGCCTGCCTTGTAAAACAAAATGCTGCAAAGGAATCACCAACAACTTTAATGATTTTCACACGCCTTTTTGTGATTTCACCCGACTTTGATACATATATCATGTTAATGAACTGTCCACGTTGCATTGCTTTTACCAGTTGCTCTTTCATGCCAGCTGCTCCTTCTTTACATAAAATAAGAACCTTTGTTCTTGTATTATAAGCACGTACGTTCGTTTTTAGAAGTGGTAATTTTTACTAAATATTTGTCATCCATTCAGTAGCAGATAACAATGAGTTATTGTCTGCGTTTATATGCACGTGTAATTTGCTATACATCTTGTTGATTTAGAGATTATAATAAATGTTAAATTCACTCGAATATCGGGCAGTAAGGAGCTGGTTAGATTGAGCAACTTAGCAAATACATATAAATTACCCTATTATGCGGTTGTCTTTGCTTCTGAGCGAACAGCAGACGACAATGGCTATGGAGTAATGGCGACAAAAATGGACGAATTGGCAAGTAAACAAAGAGGATTTTTAGGTGTCGAAAGCGCAAGAGATACCAATTTAGGCATCACTGTTTCTTACTGGGAAACACTTGAAGATATTGCTGCTTGGAAAGAGCATGCAGCTCACCAAGTAGCTCAAGAGCGCGGCAAAAAAGAGTGGTATAGTCGATTTGCATTACGCGTTTGTAAAGTTGAACGTGATTATCTATTTGAAATGTAAGGTGTCAACCTTGAAAATGCAGAATTGAATTCAGCACTGAAGTCAATCCTGTTGATTTTGACATGCCAGCTAGTGTGCAAAATGCCAAGCAAAAGTCTCAGCTCCATTTACTGTAAAGAGACAGATTACTATTCCACTGGGGTAAAAGGTCTATTTCCATCCTCATTTGAACGGAGTTCACCTTAGAAAGCTTCTGAAAGTACAAAATCTGGAACGTTCTGTTTGGGTTCCTAAAGACAGTGAGTTTTTTTCTTTTGATTATAAGTGAGCTATCAACTTTCCTAACAAAATAAATTTTAAACATTAAAAAAACCAAGAAGCCAAACAGCTTCTTAGTCCATTTTTCGTACTTATTACTCGACACTACTGGTGCAATAATGTTTTCAATTGTATGTGCAATCTAGTGAGTTGATAATTGAGGAACCTTTTGAGCGTTTCTATTCAAATTAAATATCTTACTATTTTATAGAACCAATCTGCCGATCTCTAGCCGCACCTAGACCAAATATAAAGAGCAAGATTGACGCGCAAACCAATAGTAGTAATGGAATAGTCCAGCTATTAGTTACATCATGCAGATAGCCGAAGAGTGTTGGACCAGTAGCAGCAAGCAAATAGCCCACAGATTGTGCCATACCTGATAATTCCGCCGCTTGATAGGCATTTTCTGTACGCAGGCCAAAAAACATCATGGATAATCCAAACGCACAACCTCCTCCAATGCCTAGTAAAATAATCCACAAAACAATAAAATTCGAGCTTCCATAAAGTAATCCAAGTGTGCCACTTAAAAGCAACGTTGACGCAATGGTAACTAATGAACGCTGACTGGACATACGTCCTGCAATGATTGGAACTATAAATGTAAATGGTAGTAAAGCTAGCTGCATAATAGAAAGTAACCAGCCCGATTGATGAGAACTTATTCCTTGTTGCTTTAAAATTTCAGGTAGCCATGCGATAAGTACATAGAACACCATAGATTGTAAACCCATAAACAAAGTTACTTGCCACGCAAGAGCTGAACGCCATAAACTTACTCCACCGCCAGCCTTTTGATTTGGAAAGGATGTTGCTCTTTCCTTCCTACGTTTTATTTGAGGTAACCAAAATAGAATGGATACAAAGCTCAGAATCCCCCAAATTCCCAGTGCACCTTGCCACCCAAAGCCTAAGCCAACTGCAATAGGTACACTAATCCCCGAAGCCATTGCGCCAAATAAATTCATAGAGATGGAGTACACACCTGTCATTAAGCCCAGTTGTGTCGGAAACTCTCGTTTAATAAGACTAGGTAGTAATACATTACAGATGGCAATCGCTAATCCAAGAAGAGCTGTACCAACATATAAAGTAGCCACTCCTGATAGAGAACGTAAAATAATACCAAACATAAGGAAAATAACCGAAATTAGTATAAATAATTCCATTCCAAATTTTCGTCCTAATCTAGGCACGAAAGGTGAAAAAAGTGCAAAAGCCAGTAAAGGTAACGTAGTAATCATACCTGCTAATGTATTGGAAAGATGCAGATTGTCTCTAATAATACCTACTAAAGGACCTACCGAGGTTAATGGAGCCCGTAAATTGGTTGCAATAAAAATGATGCCTACAATCATCACCCATACCGATGATTTATGAATAACTTCGTTTGATTTTATATCTTGATTTTTACTAATTTGATGCATGATTTTCCTCCTACTATTTTCACATATTCAAATGTTGGCATGCATTGCTCTGATTATAACTTACAACCCTATAAAGTATACTATAATATATTTTAAAGTAAATAGAGTATATTAAAATATATCAATAAGAATAAAAACGATCTCCATTCACTTAGAGGTAAAATCCACAACGCTTGCTGCGGACAATGCTCGGACCACTGGCTTTCACACAGGAGTCTATGTAGATTTTTACCTTTAAAGTAAAAATAGCATACCAGGAGTCACTTCATTACCCCTAGCATGCTATTTTTACTTTTAGGACAGCCCATACTTGGACAACGCCGCTGATAAATGATTTAATTACTCGGTGCATATTTCAATATGATATGGAGGACAACAACATCATGAGAATTATTGATATATGAATGTGTACCATCTGCACGAAAACTAATAGAATCATATTCATTCAGTATGTATGACTCGTTGTTAACATTGATGGTAATTTTTCCAGACATGACTGTAGCGAGTTCTGTCGTATTAGGATGGTGTTTTTCCGGATAGTAGGAGCTATTCGGTTGTAAGTAGGCTCTAAACATTTCAGTTTCATTGCTTACATTTTGAAAAATCGGCTCAATTAGCCAGTTCTTCTCTTCTCCAGAAATACTTAATCCTTGACCAGCTCTAGAGAGATTCACACTGTTGTTAGTAGCGAATAATTCCATAAGTGGTACAGATAAGCTCTTCGAAATTTTCCACAACATACCTAATGTTGGATTGGTTTCCCCACGCTCAATATTTCCTAGTGTTAGCTTACTTACACCAGAAATTTTTGATAAATCTTCAAGACTTAATTGCCTTTCTTTCCGGAGTTTTTTTAGTACAGCGCCGACTTGTAAAACAACTTGTTTGTGATCATCAGTTCCCATGCTCATTTTAGTTCTCCTTTTAAAATCCATTACAAAAAATGAAAACGTAGTTTTATGTACTATTGTTGACTAAAAAATTATAAGTAAACCTTATTATACATTATGATAGATAATACAAACAAAAAGCTTATACTACTATATTTAAAATTGCATCAAAAAATCCAAATTGGCATTTGCAGTGACTCCTTTCCCCCATACTTTAAATCGCTATTGCAAACCTACATTTCCTTGACCAAAAGCAAAGAAGGATTTCTAAAATAACTAGTAGAATTATAAAATAAAAGGAGGTTCCCGAATGACAAAGTTTATTACTCATATTGCTACAATAGAGATACCTGTAACAAATCTAAAGAACGCTATCAATTTTTATAGTGAAATTCTAGGCGTGAAAACACACTCTCTAGCAGCGCAATCTGCCATGCTGACATTTAGCACAAAAGGCGTACCTACCCTCTACTTAGTCCAAACTGAAGAAAACGTTAGTTTATCTTTTAAAAACACAAACAATGATGTGGTCCACAGCATAATTGACTTCTATACACCTGACCTAAAGGGCTTTTACAACTGGCTTAAAGAGAAGAACGTTGAAGTAGCAACACTCAATATCAACCATGATTCGCTATGGAGGATTCAGTTTTAAGGATCCTGATGGTAATACTTTCAGTGCTTGTAACATCCTTCATCCTGGTCAATGATTCTTCATTATGCGGTAACAGACAAGCTCAATTACATATTCCTTGTACAATGCATGTGTGATCACAGCCCAAAAATAGACAATATAAAGGATGAATACAATGGATAATCAATTAAATTATATAATCGCCATTAGAAAAAATGGACAGCTAGAGAAAGCAAATGCATTGATTTTAAAGTTAGTTGAGCAAGAGCCCGACAATGCCTTGTATCACTATCATTGTGCATGGATCTATGATTCTTTAGGGAAAGAAACCGAGGCCATTCCACATTATGAAAAAGCGATTCATATAGGTCTAGAAAGAGAAGATTCAGAAGGCGCTTATTTAGGATTAGGTAGTACATATCGAACATTAGGTAACTATGAGCAATCAAAACGAGTTTTTCAACAAGCGATGGAAGAATTTCCACAAGCTGAGCACATCAAGGTCTTCCACGCAATGACACTTTATAATCTCGGTGAATTTTCAAAGGCAATGGAAACATTATTAAATAGTTTGATACTCACAACGAATGATGAGGGCATACAACAATATAGGAAAGCAATTCAATTTTACAGTGATAAGCTAGATCAAACTTGGGCGTAATAAAATTCGATAGCAAAAATAAGCTTTTCAGTAGCAAAAAATCAGGCTCACTTATGAGAACCTGATTTTTTTCTTTTTTATTTAGCAATGTTTATCTTTTTAGCAGTTGAAAAGATAGCTACAAATAATAATGAAATAATCCCTGTAAAGAATAATAGGTAGCCCACCGGTATTAAGAAAAATGGTTCTATTAAAGTACCGTCTGGTGCTACTTCACTCCCGATTATAGCATTAGCAGCAAAACAAATTATTCCTAAAAGGATTGGTGTAGCAGCGATTAGATATTTTTTCATACTATATTTCCTCCATTAATCATTTATTTCATCTTTTTTATATTCCAATATGTCACCTGGTTGACAGTCTAAAACTTCACATATTTTTCCTAAAGTTGAAAATTTGACAGCTTTCGCTTTGCCATTTTTCAAAATAGAAACGTTAGCCATTGTAATGCCTAGTTTTTCCGATAATTCTGTAACACTCATTTTTCTTTTTGCTAACATGACGTCGAGATTTACAATGATCACCATAATTTACTGCACCTCAAATCGTTAGCTCATTATCCTGCTTTATCTCACTAGCTTTTCTCACTAAATAGGAAAGCATGGAAGTAAAAACAGCAATAATGACTGCGAAAAATAGAATGAGTAACAGAACAACTAAGACATTTGTGTGGTAACTTCCAACCACGAAAAGGTAAAGTAGAGCAGCTACATATAAAACACCTTCCGTCATCGCTAATATGCTTATTATTTTTAATCGATCTGCATTCTTGGCTGTAAAATCCTGATCCGTAGCAATATCCGCACAGATTTTCCATCCTAAACCCAATGCAATAAAAAACGGCATGCCTGTTATCCAGATAAATGCAACAAAAGGTTTATACAATTCCATTAAATTTTGCGAATCCACCAAAAGCTCTTTTCCGGTTTCTGGTCCAATATAGATGCAGAACAGTAAACCAAATAATCCACAAAACACAATTATCAATTTTAACCACCTTGATAATTCTTTTTGCTTCATGTAGCACCTCCTTGATAACTTTCTATTGCTATATTAAACACAAAAACATAATAAGTCAATAATTTTTTATTGTGAAACAATAAATAATTATCGTTCTTTACTTTGTTGTTTTTTCGGTATGCTAGAACTTACTGGAAAAACATCATCCCTCAGCATAAATGTCCCCTCTTTTTGATTCATTCTTTTCAAATCTATGTCATTTATCGAAAAATGCTTGTAAAGTGAGAAAATCATGCTAAAATAAGAACAAGCATTCGCTCTCTCTTAGTACTTTTTCGTGAAAGGATAAGGTTGTAAGAAGTAATTTGGTGCGAATAGCTGATTGAAAAATCATATTATTAACGTCGGATAATCTGTAATTAGTGCTTATAAAAAACGGTTGCTCAGTAACGAGCAACCGTACTTTATCTATTAATATTTCATTAGAAATTCATTCTATCGTCTTAATTAATGGCTTTAGATGCTTGTTTAATGAGTGCAGCTACCATCTTATCCATTTGTGCAAAGCGATCATCATGCGTCTGCCCTTTCACATATCGATAATAAATTTGCTGACAAATCACTGCTAATTTAAAGTATGCAAATGTAATATAATAATTAATTGCTGAGACATCTCGCCCACTTTTCTCCGCGTAGCGTGCAATGAATTCTTCCCGACAATAGAATCCAGGTAAAATCGTAATTGGTGGCTCTCCAAGTGCATACAACAGCATTTTTGGATCGTCGGCGTGCATCCAGTAGCTCATTGCTACACCAAGGTCTGCTAATGGGTCCCCAACAGTTGTCATTTCCCAATCAAAAAGCCCAATCATTTCACTATAGTCCTCGGAAAACATTGCATTATTCAACTTGTAATCGTAGTGAATAATTGTCGCCTCCTCATTCGTTGGGACATTTTCTTTTAGCCAAGTCGTTAACGCTTCTACTTCTGCAAAATGTGACGTTTTTGCCTTATCATAACGTTCTATCCAGCCATCTACTTGACGCTGCATAAATCCTTGTGGCTTCACCATGTCTTTTAATGACGTTTCCTCATATGGTATGGCATGCAGTGCAACAAGCGAATCGACCATCTTTTCAGACAACTGGCGTGCTAAATCTTCTGTATTTTCGGTTCCAGACGGAAAGCGGGTGTCAAGTACGATGCCCTTTTTGCGTTCCATTAAGAAGAAATCACTGCCGATTATGGCCTCATCATTGACATAGACATAAGGTGTTGGCACCGTAGCTAAAAATGGATGTAGCGCTGATAGAATCGTATATTCACGTTTCATATCATGCGCCTTCTTCGCAACGGGTCCAAGAGGTGGCCGCCGTAAAACAGCTTCAAAATCCCCGATTTTCAGACAATAGGTTAAATTTGAATGACCGGCACTAAATTGCGTAATTTCTAGCTTGCCCTCTGGTAAGTCTGGAAACTGTGTCTTTAAAAATGCATGTAGCCTTTCTGCATCAATCCGTTCACTTGCCCTTACTTGCATCGTATCCATGATAGCCCTCCTTAAATGATTGCACTCATGCCACCGTCCACGACAATGACATCCCCTGTGACATAGTCTGAAGCTGCCGCCGCTAAAAATAGCGCAACCCCTTTTAAATCATTTTCTGAACCTAAGCGTTTTAACGGTGTGGCCCCCATTAAATAATCTTGTCCTCGCTCAATTAAAATGCGTGACATTTTCGTTGGGAAAAAACCAGGTGCGATTGCATTAACATTCACACCGTAAGGCCCCCATTTCACTGCTAAATCTTTCGTTAAGGTGATGACTGCCCCTTTACTTGCGTTATAGCCAATCGTATCCATGAAATCAGGTAGTGTACCACCAAGCCCTGCAATCGAGGCGATATTAATAATTTTCCCAGACTGCTGTTCCAGCATCACTTTTCCCACTGCCTGGCTCATTAAAAACGTCCCATTGACGTTGACATCAAATACCTTTTGCCAAGCCTCATATGGCATGTCTACCGCTGGTGTGCCCCAAGATGCGCCGCTGTTATTTACTAAAATATCAATACTGCCAAACGATTCCATAGTTTTTGTCAATACATGCGCAACATCTTCCGGTTTTGTCACATCACATGCAAGTGCTAGTGTTTGTACGCCTAATGCCGCTAGTTCTACTGCTACTTCTTCACATGCCTCAACCTTACGTGAGCACAGCACGACATTGGCGCCTGCCTCTGCAAAGCCTTGTGCAATTTGCGCTCCAAGGCCACGCCCTCCACCAGTCACAATAGCCGTTTTACCCTTTAAACTAAATAGGTCTAGTACGCTCATTTCACCAGCTCCTCTTGTTTTGTAGCATGCTTTTTCAATTCAAGCTTCGCAACAGTATTTCGATGGACCTCGTCTGGACCATCAGCTAGACGCAATGTACGTGAATTTGCCCATTGTGCAGCAAGGGTTGTATCTGGTCCCACTCCAGCGGCACCAAATGCTTGAATTGCACGGTCAATCACACGTAATG
Source organism: Lysinibacillus sphaericus OT4b.31 (assembly GCF_000392615.1). Taxonomy (GTDB): domain Bacteria; phylum Bacillota; class Bacilli; order Bacillales_A; family Planococcaceae; genus Lysinibacillus; species Lysinibacillus sphaericus_B. The sequence continues at coordinate 2,727,570 of NZ_KB933398.1, forward strand.
CCATATTTGGTGCTACAACTTTAATCATTGCAATTTCAGCTTTTGCTGCTTTATTACCAACCGTGTCCATCATATAGGCAGCCTTTAACGTTAATAGTCTCGCTTGCTCAATATCAATGCGAGATTCTGCAATACGCTCACGCATCACCCCTTGGTCTGCCAATGGTCGATGGAAAGCTTTTCGCTCCTGTACTCGTACACACATTTCTTCTAAGGCACGTTCAGCAGCTCCAATCAGACGCATACAATGGTGAATACGGCCTGGCCCCAATCGACCTTGTGCAATGGCAAAGCCCTTACCCTCACCCCATAATATATTTTCTACTGGTACCCGAACATTCGTAAATGTAACCTCACCATGTCCTTCTGGTGCGTGGTCATAACCAAAAGCTGTTAACATACGCTCAATTTTAACGCCTGGCGTATCCATTGGTACTAAAATCATCGACTGTTGCTCATGGATTGGTTTCGTAGCATCTTTATGTTTGCCCATAAAAATAGCAATTTTACAGCGTGGATCTCCAGCTCCTGTTGTCCACCACTTATGACCATTTAATAGATAATCATCGCCATCACGTTCAATACTTGCCTCAATATTTGTTGCATCACTTGACGCCACTGCTGGCTCTGTCATCGCAAAGCAGGAACGAATATCCCCTCGAAGTAATGGTTCTAGCCATTGCTTCTTCTGTTGTTCAGAACCGTAACGCACAAGTACTTCCATATTCCCTGTATCAGGCGCATTGCAATTAAACACTTCAGGCCCGAGAAGAGAACGCCCCATAATTTCACAGAGCGGTGCATATTCTAAATTGCTTAGACCAGCACCATACTCGCTATCAGGCAAAAATAAATTCCATAAGCCCGCTTCCTTCGCCTTCGCCTTCAATTCCTCCATAATCGGTGGAATTGCCCCCCAGCGATCCTCCATTGCTTCTACTTGTGCAGCATACACGGCTTCATTTGGATAAATATGTTGCTCCATAAAATTCGTTAGCTTCTCTTGTAGTGCTACCACTTTTTCGCTATAAGAAAAATTCATATGAAAGCCCCCTTTGATTAAACATCGAATTTAAAATGAATGATTATTCATTCTTATTCTTACAATAAATGTTACCGCTATATTTCTCGTAAATCAATCACCTATTAAACAAAAATTTGAAATAAAGGGAAAATTCATACACAAACACCATAATTACTCTCACCGATTTGTCGTTGGTTAAAAAGAGCTGATAGAACATAAAGTTTCATTGAAATAACATTCACAACATTTTTCGCTTGTTAAAGAATTGATTAATATCGTCAATTAATTGACGAATCGCAAAAGGAAGATGTCGATTTTTCAAATACACCAAGTAAACATTTCGTTGTAAAGCTGGACAATCAATTTCTTTTTGTACGATTGTTTTCGCAGTAGGCCCTTGTAAATAATTTTCCGGTAGAATGGTAATACCTAAATTTTCTCGAACAAGTGACACAGCCGTTTCAAAACGTTCAATTTCAAATTGAATAGTTAATTCTTTGCCTGCATTTTCAAAGGTATTCAATATATCTTGTCTCGTTTGAAAACCTTCAGTACTAATAATAAAAGGCTCCTTACATAAATCAGTAATGGTCAGTTTATCTTTTACTGCTAATGGATGATTTAATGGTAAAACTGCAACAAGTCGTTCTTCATATAAGCACTTTACTTCAAAATCCTCGTCATCAATCAACTGATTCGTAATAATTAAATGTGTTTTATAACTTCTAAGCGATTTTTTTACACGTTTACTGCCCAATATATCTACTAAATGAATCTTCATCTGCGGATATTCCTTCTTATAGACAGTAATAACTTTTGGTAACCAGTGCTTGATAGATTCCATCACGCCAATGGTTATTTCACTAGTGCCATGCACGACAACTTCGTCCATTTCTATTTTTAAAATCTCCATATTTTTTAATATCACTTTTGCTCTATCATAAAGCAGCTGGCCAGCTTCTGTTAAATGAAGATTTCTCGTATTTCTTTCAAGTAATTGTGAACCAATTTCTTGTTCTAATTTCTTTATAGCGTTACTTAAAGAAGGCTGAGATATATGCAGTTTTTCTGCCGCCTTCGAGTAATTCATTTGTTCAATCACCGCTATAAAATATTGCAATTGTTTCAAATCCATAACAACACTCCTCTATATTTATAGCTAAAAACTATAGATTAATAACAATTATATATTAGCAATTATAATTGTGCGAATATATAATGAATTTACACTACATGAATATTGCTAACGGAGTTGATAAAGATATGTATACGATGACAGATAAAAAACAATGGAAAGGCCGAATAGACTCAACAACAAATACGAGCAGTTTCCGCTTACATCAAAAAGTAACTCGAATTCCTATTAATGATGTAAGCGCTTCAGATAGTCTCCAAGCGGGGATTGTAGGTTTTATCTGCGATGAAGGCGTACGTCGCAATCAAGGGCGAGTTGGTGCAGCAAATGGGCCAAATGCACTTCGCGAATCATTAGCAAGCTTGCCATGGACATTTGACGAGGATCAGCAAATTGTCGATGTCGGAAATATTCTTTGCCTAAATCATGCTTTAGAGGATGCACAGCGTGAGCTTGGCGAGATTGTCGAAGTATTACGAAAGAAAAAAATGAAGTGTGTCGTACTTGGCGGTGGCCATGAAACGCTATATGGACATTATTTAGGTGTTCGTGCTTCATTGCAAAGCGAGGCCAAAATCGGCATTATAAATATCGATGCACATTTTGATTTACGTTCATACGATGCGCAACCATCCTCTGGTACCATGTTCCGCCAGATTTTAGAGCAAGATGCAAATACAGATTATTTTGTGCTAGGCATCCAGCGATACGGTAACACCAAGGAGTTATTTGACAAGGCACACGAGCTACAAGTGAAATATGTATTAGAAGAACATCTAACAGCACAAAGTAAACCTCAAATAATCCATGACTTGCAACAATTTATGGATGGACATGACTATATTTTGTTAACTTTATGTATGGATGTACTAAACGCGGCAGTTGCACCGGGCGTAAGTGCCCCATCACCGTTTGGACTCGATCCAACATTTGTACGTACACTAATTCAACAAGTGACTTCCCATCCAAATACACATTCCTTTGATATTTGTGAGGTAAATCCATTACTTGATGAGAATGGACGAACAGTCAAATTAGGTGCCTACTTTGTCTATGAAGCACTTAATAACTTACTTAGGGGGAATGGTTAATGATGGAATTTAATCAAATAACAACAATATTTTTAGCAGTCGCACTATTCGCATTGGGCAGTTTGCTCATCAATAAAATAAATTTTTTAAAGCGTTTCTGTATTCCAGCTCCAGTTGTTGGCGGCTTACTTTTCGCCGCGTTAGCAACAATTTTAAAGACAACTGGCGTTTTAGAAATTACGCTGGATACTTCCTTACAAAGCCTATTTATGATTACATTTTTCACAACAATCGGTTTAGGTGCAAGTTTTAAACTTGTGAAACTAGGAGGTAAACTTTTAGTCATCTATTGGTTGGCATGTGGCTTCCTAGCACTTATGCAAAATGTTATTGGCGTATCACTTGCTTCACTTATGGGTATTCATCCTTTAATCGGTATGATGGCCGGAGCCGTGTCAATGGAAGGTGGACACGGTGCAGCAGCAGCATTTGGACAAACATTAGAAGATTTAGGTATTTCATCAGCTATGACAATCGGCGCAGCAGCGGCAACATGTGGTTTAGTAGCTGGGGGTCTAATCGGTGGACCGATTGTCAAATATTTAGTGAGTAAATATAATTTAACACCAGACGAGCAGGAAACAGAAGAAGTTGACTACGAAAATAAAAAAGAACAAATTACATCAGACTCATTCTTTACACAAGTATTGCTAATTACATTTTGTATGGCTGTGGGTACGTATGTTGGCACATTATTCTCAGAAGCTACAGGCTTTGTCTTACCAGGCTATGTGGGTGCGATGTTTGTGGCGGTATTCGTTCGTAATATATTGGACAAAGTAAAACCTGACGCAATTAATATGAAAAGCATTTCTTTAATCGGTGACGTAACACTAGGTATTTTCTTATCCATGGCGTTAATGAGCATTAGACTATGGGAAATTGCAGATTTAGCACTACCACTATTTGTTATTGTTTTTGTGCAAGTATTATTTATCGTGTTATTTAGTACATTTGTATTATTTAAATTACTCGGTAAGAATTACGATGCTGCTGTAATGGTTGCTGGGTTTGCCGGACATGGCTTAGGTGCAACACCGAATGCGATGGCCAATATGTCCGCCGTTGTTCAACGTTTTGGACCTTCGAAAAAAGCTTTTATCGTTGTACCGATTGTAGGTGCATTTTTAATCGATGTCTTTGGCATCCCCATTATTATTACAACAATCAATTTATTTAAATAATAAGCAAAGCCGTGCATTCGTCTTAACAGACAATTGCACGGCTTTTTAACTCTTAATATAGCTTAAACTTAATAGTATTTAATTATTGTAATATTTCACTAACGGTTACAAATTCATAGCCCTGCTGTTGTAAATAAAGAATGACATTCTCAAGACCATTTGCTGTAGATTGGTGGATATCATGCATTAAAATGATACTTCCATCTTTCACTGAAGCTTTGACATTTGCTAATATTTTGTCTGCGTTACGATGCTTCCAGTCAAGCGTATCCACTGACCATAAAATAGAAGGCATCGTAATGACAGCACGCACTTGTTCACTCGTCGCTCCATACGGTGGTCGGAAAACTGTTGGATATTGTCCAATAGCAGCGTAAATGGCATTGCTTGTACGGTCAACCTCTTGTTTAACATTTACTTTCGTTAAAGTTGTTAACTTTGGATGATTCCAAGTATGGTTACCAATTTCATGGCCTTCCTCATAAACTTTCTTCAGAGTCGCTGGGTTTCTCGAAACATTTTTACCAACCATAAAGAAGGTTGCTTTTACATCGTATTTTTTTAAAATCGCTAAAATTTGTGGGGTTACTTTTGCATCGGGTCCATCATCAAATGTTAACGCCACTCGTTTTTTTGCACCTTGCGCTACGGTAACGCCTTTATTATATACCTTGTTATCAAGAATCATGACATCCGCCAGCTCTGATGCCTTTATGTAGCCTTGCTGATCGCCCGCTTCAACATATGCCCAACCTGCAAATGTAGCATAGTGTTGCACAATTATTTGATTAGCAATCGTCCCAATAACTTTACCACTTGGACTAGCCGTCAAATGGACCGCGGCACCGTTAACAGCATTTACCCGCTTCTTAGTTAGAGTCGGTTTCTTTAAAGTATTTGTTGCGGCATACCCTGTTTCATGTCCATATTGGACAAAAGACCAACCGCCAGGTGCTGTTCCATACACAACAACGGTACTGTTTTCATAGAGTTGTCCTGTCTTTTGTGCGCTAGGACTTGGATATGTAAACAAACTCGTGCCACCCTTTTTTGCCACAATTAACTTCTCTGACGTAGGATTCGTTAATGTAGTCGTTGCCACATACCCTTCTAGCTGTTGTGTTTGGATATGTGTCCATTCCTGATTAAATGGTGTAGCTTTCACAAAACTCCCTTGTGCAACATGACCCATTACGGCGCTTTCTGTAGAAGCTTCACCATAAACTGTGGCATCCTTTGTAACTTGCTGGATAACTGATGAACTCTCAGCATTTGCAGCAGCTTGGCCTACAACTACGACACTTATCAAAAATGTCAAAAACATAGCATAGGATAAAAATTTTTTCATCATTCTACACCGCCTTTTTACAATCACTGCTGTCATTTTCCTATGTGAAATATCCGGAAAACATAGGATCTGATTTTTATTATAGAAGAATAGGTTGTTCCAGAAAATAGTATAAATCAACTAGAATCCGTTATTGAAAATTGTTTAATGGATGTTTTCGTTTGGTATGAAAATAGCTTTAGCAATTGCTTCATCTCTTGAAATAGAGGGAGCAAACCACCTACTCTATGATTCATTGTCTGTTTTGTAAATAACACGTAGCACCTCCCCACTCAAATTGAATTGGTCGATTGTATCCCCCAGTGCCAGCTATCTTACTGACATTTTGATGATCGCGTGCCGGCACAGGGCTCCCAAGTGTGACCTTATCTATTTCAGGCACCTTTACTTCGCACCCTGTTAATAAGACGATACAGGGAACAAAAAAAGTTACTACTTTTTAAAATTTTTTCCACCTATAGGGCAGCATATGCAGCAAGTGCATCTTCAACATGGAATGGTGTTGTCCACGGACCCGATGCATTCGTAGTGACAAAAATAAATAATGCATCATTTTTTTCGATAACAGAGGCTAAGCATAGCCCCGCTTCTGGCGTATACCCTGTTTTACCCCCTACAATGGCATCTGCAACTCCTGGCATTTTAGAATAAAGTGTACTTGCTATAGTAAGCTCATCAGGTACATATGTTGTATAACTTTTTGTCGTCAAAATTTGATAAAAATATGGATTTTCAATAGCATAACGAAATAACCGACTAATATCTCGAACACTGGATACATGTGCAGCATCATGTAGACCACTGGTATTGACAAAATGCGTGTCAGCTAACCCCAGTTCACGAGCTTTATCATTCATCAGTGCAACAAACTCCCCCTCGCTACCGGCAATAACATTCGCAAGCGTAGCTGTTGCATCTGCACCGGACGCCAGTAATGTACCGTATAACAAATCTTCAATCGTCACTAAATCCCCTGCCTTAAAGCCTGCCATGGAGGCATTTTGTGCAGTAAACTCCGTAATTGTTTGTGGTGCAACCATAGTTTGCATCTGAAGATCCTCACTGGCCTCAATAGCTACGATTGCCGTCATTATCTTCGTTAACGATGCTGGATAGATAATGGCATCTGCATTTTTTTCATATAACACGTCACCATTTTCGTTCAGTAATAAAGCATTTTTACTATGTAACGAAGGTAGCTCAATTACAGCCTGCTCCGATGGTTTATTAAAATAAAAATAGGATGCCACAACACCTATACAACAAAGTAAAATGAATTTTTTCAAAAAAACGCCCCCTATAGTAATTATAATAAAGGACAAATCTGAATATTCCTGTTGGCAATTTATGAAGAAATTATTAAGAACTTGAGAAGTTGTTATCATCGATCGTTCTCAATTCACTGCAATAGACGAACCTTGGACGCTGTTACTATTCATTAGTCGCTCTTTTCTTCGTTTATTCACCAAATGAAATAGGTAATAGTCTACCTCGTTGTACTCCTGACATTTCCAAAGTGATAGCATTCATTGTACTTTAAGTAATCAGACCCATTTTAATTTTCCAGAAGAGTAATTATTAACTTCTGGTTAATGGACATATTACCAACCACATACCAATTTCTAAACATAGATTACTGATGTAAGGCAAGTGCTGGCTTTACTTAACAATCAAGAAGGGAAGTTGACAATGGAGGACAAAAGATACGTGATGAATTGCAATTACGATAAAGGTCATAAAGCCTACAAATACAGTATTATTGATAATCATTCCGATTATGAAGACGACCAATGGGATTATAAAATCGACATTCACAAATACAAGGTCGACAAATGTCGCTGTCGTAAAGATGACAAACACTACCACGAAGACAAATGTCGCTGTCATAAAGAAGATAAATGCCGATATGAAGACGACAAACACTTCAGCCATAAAGACGATAAAGGCGATCATAGATATGACAACCATTGTAAAAATTGTGTTTGTAATCAATTAAGAAAATTAGAACCCGGGACTTTAGTAGATGTATTCTTATCGAGTGGTGTTAGTTTCTGTGCTCTTACTTTTATCAGCCTGGATCCGCGAAATTGCTGTGCACACTTTCTAGAATTAGGAGAAACGCATAAACCACTTACCATAGACTGTCAAAAAATTGACGCTATTCGTAGAAATCATTGCTAACTTTTAAGGGGTCTCTTCCTATACGGAAGACCCTTTTAATGTTGTTTTCCCCCAGACAAATTCGTTAAACATTTAGAAACGAAACTTGTCTCCAATTATGTAAGAGTAGTCACCGTGAATAAAAATCATCGAATTCTAAGGAAATTCGATTAATCTTCTTATTGGATAATTTAAAGAACACATCTTGGGCTACTTCTAGCTTTAGTGCATTGTCCTTTTCTAGCCCAGCGTAGATCCCACGTAAAATCCGCCCTGTCAAACCATAAGAAACGGCAAGCACTTTTGGTTCATGTTTAATGCTATCGAGCCAATCTGTTAGTCTACTTACAACTGCATCATAACTTTCTCCATTTGGAGCTTTAAAATACCAATTATAGACATCTGAATTGTTAAAAAAGCTTGGCCATGTGTTTTCAAATTCTTTAGTTGTTAACCCAGCCCAATCTCCTACATCCACTTCGGTTAGTCGATTGTCCTTCGCTACATTTTTAACATCATATCCAATTGCTTCACAAATAATTTCGGTACTTTTTAAGGCCCTACCTAATGGACTTGAAACAACCTTCCAATCATTAGGATTCCCGATTAAACTTTTCAACATGTCAGCATTTTGTCGAACTTGTTCTATTCCAACATCCGTCAAAGGGGAATCGAGCACGCCTTGGTATCGTCCTTGTTTATTAAATTGCGTTTCCCCATGACGAAGTAAGTAAATAATTTGATCCATTCACGACGCCCCCTTTTCAATCTCAAAGTTTTACTAATCGCATTGTACAGTTAAACTCACAACAGTACAAACATAAATACAGCAGCAAAGAACAAACATAATGGGCTATAAAACCATGTATCGTTTCTAGCAAACTGAGAATGTTTTATTTTTTTGAAAAATCCTACATATTTAAAATCACCGATAGCTCGGATAAAGAAAACAACCGTACAAACAATACAGCCCATTCTAGAAATAATATTTGCTTGAAAGCTTTGTAAAAAATCGCCTTGTACAAGTAGCAGCAATGCTGCCATACAAATAAGGACTGCTACCAATAGTGTCCCCGTTTTCCTCGGAACAAAAGCTAGTCCATCTCCCCCTCCCTTTACGGGTATGACAACAGTAGAACTCCAACGGCCTCCACAAGCCCAATAAACATGGAGCATACTAATAAGGCATAGCATACTGACAGCTAATAACGTCAAAATCAATTTCATTTGTTTTCCTCCAATGCCATTTTATTTATAAAACATACGCTGCCGTATGTTGCGGCGTGAAATTTGTCCCTACAGGCCTATACAACTGTTAGGGACATTTAAAATCATATATTTACTAATAGCTCAAACATTTTTTCTATATCAAAATTAGGATTTGCTTCAAACCTAGTCATCCACCCTACATATGTTAAATAAGCAAGTCTCGCTCGGTCTACCGCTTGTGAATCGCCTATTCCTTTTTTTTGATATAATTTTGCAACGCAATAAATTCTTTGTTCCTCAATTTCTACTAAGCGCGCGGCCACATGTGCATTGTATTTAGCCCAGTCGTAAATTCCAATCTCGATTTTCTTATTACTACTAAAGCTAATGCGTAAAAGTTGTTCTAATGAGGAATCCTCATGTTCCATACTATGAATTATCCGCTTCGTTGCATGTATTTCCCAATAATCTATCATCGAATTTAATAGATCTTGATGGTCACGAAAATAGTGGTAGAAGCTCCCTTTGCTTATTTTCAGTGAACGAGCAAGTGTTTCGATGCGAACTTTATGTATGCCAACTTCGGCTAATTGCTGTAAACCAGCCTTAACCCAGTCTTCTCTTGTTAATTGCATAATTCACCTCCTCATTAATATAAGATACGGTAGCGTATGTTTTTATCAGATTACTTCTTAATCTAAACTTTGTCAATTTAATTCATCCAATGTGGAGACGTCCATGAATTTAAAAGAAAGGCTGTGTTTAATTACAGTGTTAATATAATCACCCGTATAATTGTTCAAAAACAAGATTAAGAGTATACGTTCAGGTTGTTTTAAACTATTAGATACACTTTCTTTTGATACGAATGAACGTAGTATTCTAACATTTGAGATGAAAGTTGTTTTTTTCCGATGAATGAAACAAACGCAATAATTCCATTAAGAAAAATTATAACTTAGAAAGGGGTTAAATCGTCTATAAATTAGACAAAACAAGTTGCCTTCATTGAAAAAAGGACAGTAGTACCGTCCTTATATAAAATGCCATTCCCTTGTTTCTTATTTTGAATAAATTCCCCTTGATAGATGATTTGCCCTTTTAAATACATAATGCCGTTGCCCTGCTTCATATGATTGACAAATTCAACTTCGAATAATAGTTCACCCTCCTGGTCAAAAATCGTACCCATGCCATCATAAATGTCATAGCTTGAAACATTTTTCTTGACGCCTCCGCGATACATGACGATGCCATGTGGATAAAAAAGTTCTTTTTCTTCATAATTATGTGTCATTTAATTGCTATCCTTTATCATTTCAGTATATGCTCAATTATAGCGTGGAGTGGAATACATAAGAATGAATTTTCAGAATTTAAGGAGAGCCACATGAAAAAAAGATATAAAATACTTTCCGGTATATTACTTACCCTCATCATTCTCTACATATCTACAATGCTATTAACGAGAGATTCAACTTTTGATAAGGAGATATTGGAAATGCTCGAAATAGAACATATTGATGAAGTTGAAATCATTCGAGCATCCGACGAAAAAACAATCAATATAACTGATGCAGCTATGATTGATCAAATCATGCAACATTTTAATGAGCAACCACTCCGAAAAGTACGTTTTTCTAACTCAGACTTTAAAGAGGCTTATTGGCTAACATTACGTCTTCATGATGAACGGACAATTGGTATGCGTCTTGACGATTCAAAGCATCTCTATGTTTTTTTGTACGAGGAAAATTATATGAAAGATTACAAGCTATTAGATGACTTGGAACTAACGTTTATCGAAGAATTATTTTGAGGACAGATAGCAAAACCCGTGTACCAATATACACGGGTTCATCTCTTATATATACAGATAGTTTTGTTGCATGGATTGAATGATATCAATCATTTCTTCTCTTAATTCGAGAGGCTCCAGCACCTCAATACTCGCCCCTTGGCTAAGTAGCCACATTTTAATACCGCGACCAAAAACTTCCGCTTCAAATATGCATTGCCCTTCTTTATTTGACAACATTTTAGCTGTTGGTAACCGATCTAATACTGCCTGTGGCGATATGCCTGTAAATATAAATTTCATGCGCATGAGTTCTCCAGCGTGCATAAATTGAATACGCTTGCGAAATTCCCCTTCCTGAAAACGTTCTGAATAGGGTATTTGAAATTTCTTCTCAAGCTCAAGGAAATGTTGAATACGATCAATACGATACACAATAGGCAAATCCTTTTCATGCTTGCTATCATAAGCTATTAAATAGAAATAGTATTCCGAGAAAATAACGCCAAGTGGCTTTAAGATTTTTTCTGTAGGCATTGTCTCGCCTTCTCGTAAATAATCAATTTTAATCAACTTCTTCTTTTGAATCGCTTCTGATATAGCCCAAATTAAATGCAGTAAGGACTTTTTATGATTTAAATCCACGTATAAGTGTTTCTCATTTAAAATTATATTATGAATAAACTCTTGTTTATCTGCAGCTACAATAGAAATAAGTTTATCTATAATGTCACTCATTTCCGATTTTAGTAGTGCTCTTGATTCGATTAGTATTTTAACAATCGCTAACACTTGCTCTTTCGATAAAATCTTTTTTCCTGTATTCGTAAGCTTATATAGTTTTTCTGTCCGCACATACTCTAAATGACAATCTAATTTAGCTTGTTCAATATAGGCTCTAATTTGATCTAAATCTCGTTGTATGGTTTTTTCACCAACATTATGTGTAAATGCTTCTTGCTTTTTGTTTATTCCTTGACCATCCATCAGTCTGTCAAACATTGAAATGACACGATAGCCTTTGTTTTGTTGTGAATCCACCATATATCCCACTCTTTCTCCATAGTTACTCTCTCATTATACAAAACGAGATGGACACTATTAGTCCTTTTAACTATGAAATTTCTATATTTTTGGTATAATTGGTACTATACTAATTAAACAACAAAACATCTTCAAACAGACTGAAAATACCACTTTTTTGTCATAATTAACAATATTAATACAAAAAGAAGACTTCAATCAATTTGACTGAAGCCCTTGAGAAAGTTATAACTTTAATTTTACTGCTGTTCCGTACGCTAATACTTCGGAAGTCCCATCCATTACAGACGATGTGGAAAATCTTACACCTACTATCGCATTTGCCCCTAATTGTTGCGCTTCTTGTACCATTGCCTTTGTGGCAATTTCTCGGGAACGAACGAGCATTTCTGCATACTCTTTCATTTCTCCACCGACAATATTGCGAAGCCCTGCAATCATATCACGACCGACGTTTCTGGATTGCACAGAGTTGCCCTTCACTAGGCCTAGTGTTTCTTCAATGTGTTTTCCTACTATCTCATCCGTTGTAGACATTAACATACGCTTTCCTCCTAGAAGTTCAACTTTTGAATTGCTTTAACAGCATCTTCAATTGAAGAAGCGATTATACCATTACGCTTAATCAGGCCTATTACAAATAAATTACGATAGACAAACTGATTTTCGATACCATCTCGGACAAGTGCTTCTATTTTCATCATGTTTTCTCGCCCTTGCTGACGAACATCTGTAAATACGCCAACGATTGGACGATTAAGCATAGAAAAAGCACCAATTTCAGCTGCGACACCTGAATCTATTTCTACACCGTCTAAAACCGCCACTAAAACATCGCTACTTTGCAGCATCATTAAATCAGCCTCTGCAATCGCTAAACTATCCGCATAGGCTGTTTTATCATTAATTGCATCATTCTCCTGTGGTACATATAATTCAATGCCTGGTACGGCCTGTCGAATTGCTGCCGCAAGTTGTTCGTTGACTAAACGATCTCCTAACGAAAATAAGCCGTTTGCTAAATATGCTTTCATACTATGAACTCCTTAAAGTAATGATTTTTCAAAAATAATTTTATGTCGACCCTTTTCATCAACAAATGTAGACACAATGTCAAATTCATGCTTAATATTTGTAATAAGCATTGCTTTCTTTGTATTTCTACCATATGTACGTACCTTTTTATAGCCAAGTAATTGCAGTCTGTCGTGTTGCTTGTTCATTAATTGACTGGCAATTCCTTGACCACGCATTCTCTCATGAACACCGCCTAGCCAGCTATAAAAAACACCGTCGGGTTGTTCATAGCCAAGCTTAAAGCCAATAATTTCGTCTTGTTCTACTGCAAATAGACATAATAGCCCTTTTTTACTTTCCATTTTTTCCAATGAAAGCTTATTCCCGTCGAAAACATGAGCATGAATCAACTGTAATTGGTCTAGCCAGGCATAGGGCATACCATCAATAACAACAATATGCATTTCTCTACCACCTCGTCTCCAGTTTCCCATTATAGCAGAAAAGGGCAACTTACATTAGAAAGGACAAAATTATTTCGATCCAGCCATCGCGTCAATTTAACCATACAAAATTGCTGGCTCGCGTACTGCATGTAAATAGTTTGCAAGCTTCCCAGCAAATACTTCCTCTAAATAAGGCAATTGTGCGATGCAATGTGGTGTCATTAAAGCCGGATTTTGATAAACCTTTAACCCTCCAGCTTTTAACAGCATCGCCACAAATTGAGAACAAAAATAGGCACGCTCTCTTCTCACTTCTTTTTGCACCATAACACCAAATAAGCCGATGAAATTATATTTATAACGTTCTCGATTCCAATACATATATTGAACGATTTTCATCATTTCTAAATACTGATAATGCGAAACTTTACAGCGATAAATAACGCAGTCAGCAGCTTCAAACAGCCCTAATTCTGCATCTTCTCTTAAAAACCCACCACTTAATGGGTTATTTAATTGTCTTCGCCCAAAGCTATACATTTCAAAAAGGCCTTCATCAAATGCAACAGATGCATGATTCATCTCTTTTCCCGTATACATTCCGATAGCTTTTGACAATAATGTGCCGGTTTTTGTTAATACTATGTAAATGGTATATGCCATATCTTCACCTACTTCAATTTTCTCAGCTATTAGCAATACGTATCAGCTCTTCATTTAGTTTCGTATTTTCTATTATTTCTATTATACAATTTAAATCTTAAGTTTTTACTGCTAGTACCTGAAGATTTCCTTAATTTTTATCATGATTGTATTTTATTAATGATAGATTCGATTCTATCAAAGTTTTAAAAGTCTTAATTTTTCGCCACCTTTATTTATATGTCTAAAATTTTATTCTTATGTGGAGGATTTTGAGGTACACACAATTTTTTTATGGAGTTCCTGGGGTAAGAGATTCTTGACGGCTGCATAGGCTAAATCAATGCTTTCTGAATTCTCTTAGCAAACAATCGTTGTTGATTAATCACTACTTATATTGTTGAATAAACCGTCCAAAATATTAACCATATTGTAGAGTAATTATTGCTAAAATGCGGAAAAACTGAAATGATTATAGTTAAACAAGACATTCTATAAAATTACTAAATAAGGGTTCTTTTTCTAAAATGATTTTTTATTTGAGTCAATTTCGTAATTTTGAGACCTTACGGCTCTAAGCTTAAAATGACAAGAAAATAGAGCACCTCCCCAAATCCTGTATAATGAGAGTTACTACACACACATTAACAGATTGGAGAAATGCTCTATGTCTATTATACGACAAGAAAGCCTGTTTGATATGCAAATTTTATATGATTTGGAACCTACCCATCGTTTTAACTCTATTTTAGCCGATATTGATATCCACCCAATTCTTGATGTTGTCATGAAAAAGTCCCATTTAGGCGCTCCACAAACGCTTAATTATCCAGCAATGATTTATTCATTAATCATTCGGATCACTGAACATATTCCATTTATCAAAGATTTGATAACACGCCTTCGTACAGATTTACGTTTCAAGGTTGATTGT
>NZ_KB933398.1:2742701-3014938 GCF_000392615.1 Lysinibacillus sphaericus OT4b.31
ATACTAATCTTCAAGAATCTACAGCATCATAAGGTATTTCATTCGTTTTTTTAAGTAATCATTCAATATTCTGCACGTCTATGATTTTTTTAAAATACGTATTATGAAATTGATTCAATTAGGAATTATAAATATCTACTTCAATTGGATTTCATACAGCTCCACACGAACCACGTTCTTTATCAAACTACGTAATATGATTATTTATTTTTTACAAAAGGAAAGAATGATTGATTAGATGAATAGCATCTCTCCTATCTATAACTTTACATATTCTAGATTATAGAAAGGGGGAAATTTAATATGGGAAATGAAGTTTATGGTACAGACTATGGCAAACATGATAATTTATCATTCGCTCTAATCGTTGTCCTATTTATTCTTTTAATTATTGTCGGCGCTAGTTTCATGCATAATTAACACCTTCATTATTGGCAACAATCAATAATCTCTATTACTCCTTCTACAAACTATCATAATAATAGTATAATGCTTTTCTATAACCTTTATACACTGTTGTTATGACCAAAGGGTCGTCCTCCACCCTGGTGACCCTTTTATTAGTTTCTTTCCTCACATGCATACTTAGTCACAACTCATTGAACATTTTCTTTCAAAGATTCACTTCTTCCACCTACGCAATTTACTAATGTGCTCTAGTTCTTTCCCAATGTTTTTTAATTGCCTTTACGTCTTGCATCCTCTGCATTTTTTAGTAGGATCATAAGCTTTATGTTTCGAACAGATAGAAAATATGGTCCTGTTGATTTATCAATTTTGCTCGCTGTTGTCTAACTTCTTTTCGTGCATCTTTCAGGCACCTCATTCAATCGGTACCTCAGCTCTTGGTTGCTCCGAATAAAACTTCCAAACGTTCATTTCAACAATCTGCTAATCATTATGCCATATGGTTTTGCTCATGCCATCCTTAATACCCTTAATCAAGTTGTCGAGATCAGGCTTTGTTAAGGGAAGTACTTCACCACTCGCTATTAGTTTTCTCTTTGGCCCTGTGTGGTATTTCTTTGGTCATATGAGATAAATATCAGCTTGATACTCCTGAAACAATTTATAAAGTGTATGCACATTCATTTGAAAAAAAGAAGTTCAAGCATCAAATCTTTTGGATGAAATTATTAGCCTAAACTCATTTTAGAAACTGAAAATAACGAAATTGGGGTACAATTTGGGTTACATACTTTTAACTCCCTCCTCCATCAGGATGGCGTTAAAAATTACAACTTTTCGATTTACTACAAACGTTAATATTTCAATGTTCTCGAACAAAAAAACACTCGTGTTTTAAACGAGTGTTTCGTGATTTTTATGATAACCATTTCGGTGGTGTGTTCTTTTCCCAGTAAATATCGCCTAAGTTATTATGTGCCATAAAGTCGTCTTCGGCACTGTGGTAGTGAAAATTATAATAATAACCTTCTTGAGGTCGTTTCTCCGTACGTACATGGAAGCGGATTAAATCCGATCCTGTTTGACTGTTAGTAATATTGAAAATTTTTTCACCATAGTTGCCACTTGGTCTTTCTGTGATTGATAGAGACGATCCATCGTCTAAGCTTGCCACTGTCATAGCTATCGCTTCTTCCATTTTCGGAAAGATAATGGCATCAAATTCATTGCTAATTTTCGGCCCAATCTTTGTGCCAAACTTTATGTACGATTGCTCTTTTGCTGCATCAATTAGTAATGCACCGTAGTCAATCGCTTCTTGATATAATTCGGTATCTTCTTCTTGATTTGAATCTGGTTCAGCAGCTACAGCAGTGCTTGTACCAGATGACGGCCCGATAGCGGCACGATTTGACGAATTTTGGTCGAATGCATCCCATATTTCATGTGTTGGCGTAATTAATCCAAATGTTAAAAACGCAACCATGATTACGATACTTTTTTGAACCCACTTTTTCATTAATTAACACCTTCTCTTTATGTACAATTTGGTAATTATTCTATCTATATATACGTTTAGCCCAATAAAAGGTTTCATATTTCTATAATTCATTGTACAATATTTATGTATAAATGTGTCGTTTTTTAAAGGAGGTACAAAGCATGTCAATCGCAATGGGTATTGGACTTTTAATAATGTTAGGTTATTTATCATCTTTATGCTTCACGGACTAATTCATTTTCACTAAAAGACCGCGATCTTCACAGAGCTCGCGGTCTTTTCATTTTTATGTCCAATGTTGTGGTGTATTATCCCAATTTTTGAAAAATTCATCTTCCTTCACCATTTCATTATAAATTGGCCATAGAAGTGTTTGGATACGCTTCATAACTTCTTCAAACTTTAATGGCTTTTGTCCAATAAAAGCTAGCCAGGCTTTATTTCGTTGGGTATCTAGATAAAAATGCTTGGAAAATACCGGATGATCTTTTTCTAAAGTTGTTCTATGGTTATCAAATGTTTCTGCAATAGCTTCCTGCAATACACGTCCCTCAATTTTTTGCGTAGTTGACAGCATATAAATATCATAAAAATCTTTCATTCGACAATCTGAAGCTGGCAAACTAGTCATTTTTTCAAACTTTTCTGCAATAATGAAGGCTGTTGGATACACTAAAATCATTGGTGATGGCATATCCAATAATGATGGAAACGCCATTATTTTTGGTGTCAGTAGAAGACTGTCTCCAAAGCTAATGCTTACTTGTATGTATGTTTTGGTTTGAGCGAGTGTAACCGGCATATTAACTTGAATCTCTTCATTTTCCCAGGTAAACTCGAATTTATCTTCAAGAAAGTGAATACCGTCTTCGTGGGAGTGAATCGAACAAATTTCAATAATCGCTTGCTTGATAATCGTCATATCCTTAGGCATTTGTTTTGCTGCCAGAGCCATCTCTCGGGATGTTTTTACTGCGCCATTTGTTAATGCAAATAACAACACATCATCTTTTAGCAAAAATCGTTCTTGATATGGGGATACAGATAATCTATATAACAATCTTTCTTGAACATAAAGTCCTAGCAGTGCATCAAGACTCTCGCCTTTTTCTGTAGCCAATGTTTCCAAATGCTGTAATACCTCACTTGATGTAGTCTTCACATTTTCCATATTCCAGCCCCACCTTTATAGCAAAAATTTGATTTTTTCTAACATTCTATATTTTATTATTACGTAAATTTTAAATGGCGTAAACGGTAATATAATCCAATCGCTTTATGGTAATTATCATCTATTCTTAATGATAGCGTCGACATATGATTGACAATGCAAAAAAGCATCTTTTAGTCAAAAATCAACTTAGAGATGCTTGATCAATACCTCATATTAAATTCTTCTTTACTGAGCTTATTTGATGAACCCATGAATTGTATTATTGCAAGATAAATTAGGCAAGGGGCAGCCCCGCTATAAGCGAAGCCACCCCTTTAGTATTTAATAGGTAACATTTTTGTAAATTATAAAGTCTCAACCCAATCATCTGGGGAATAATATCTAGAAACGTCATTGTTTCCTTACCGCGGTAAAATTCCACTGTGTGCCTTCTAACTTAAGCAACGCAAACCCAACCTTCTTTTGCGTCCTTGCAGCCCCAAAGCATGCGCCAGTGTGAATAAGTATCCTAAAAAACAAAAAGCAGAATGCCAGATTACAGAAATTCGCTACCTAAAATAGCACCAAATCATTGTATCATAACATTTAAGAAAAGTAAAATTATATTTAAAATACTGCAAAGAACTTTTAAAACTCTTTGTGACTACTGTACTTTCGCTCTATCCATCACGTTATTTTCCATGTTAAAAATTCCTTATAGCGTCTATCCATCACTTCTTTGACTTTTTTGTAATTCACCTCTGAATACATTACACCATAAAACCTATCATCCATGTCTGGTAAATGCTCAAAATCGAGGTGACTATAGTCACTTAAATAATGGCCAAAGTTATTTTTGTCCTCATAATAATGATTCGCAAAATCCGCACCCGAATCATTCAAATCCTCATCTAACAATACTCCGTCTAAAAACTCAAATAGGAAATTCAAAACACTATATTGCCCTGCTTTTATCAGGTTTATCTCTTCCTTTGCATCCTCGAATAATTCATCACTAGCAAAATCATTCTCTAGCATCCAGCGATAAAAAAAGGCGATATGAACCCCTCCCTGCGTAATAGCCAGATTACTCGGAAAATCCTCTGCATCGAAATGCCATTTTGCTTTATCATATGCCATCAAAATCGACCCTTCCATTTGAGAATTAGTTTTTTGGATCTAATAAATTATTAGTAACTCCTTACTCATTCTTCTTCCAGTTGTATCAAACCTAAAAATTCTAAACTGAAAGTCCCTCATAATACTCATCATATAGTAAAATGATTGTATTATAGGCTGTTGGCAGGTCATTTCCTACCTTGCTTATCATTAGCTTTTTAAACTGTTCTGCATAGGAAAAATCATCATGTATTAATTGATCAAGTTTATTTGAAGCTATTGCATAACAGACTGCCTCACGAAAATCCTCTTCAAAGGTTAAGCCAAAATCTTAGGCAAACTGATTGTAAAATTCATCATAGAGCTCTCTAAATTCTCGTTCATAAGGTCGCTTTTGATTTCCGACCACGAAGAGTTGTGCTAACTTTTTCGCGAAATCCTCATCATGCTCTCCCTCAACTTGATATACTGTTTCGAGATAATCATTGATTTAACTGTTCATTATCGCTAAAATTGCCAAGCCAAATCGATACATATCCACTATTTTCTTGGTAATAATCGTAGATCATTTTGCCACTTACCTTTCTAATCCCAACTCCAATAGCTCTCAGGTAAGGATTTTATTGCAATACTATTCAACGAGAGAGGACAAAAGATTTTTATTCAAGGTTAAAATTGTTTTATATTACCATAATTCATATTTTTCATAATTAAAAGAGGGTTAGTTGCAAAGAACCTCCCCCCTTATCATTCCTATAAAAAATTATATATAAAATCCTAATCGCTCATACAGACGTCTAGCAGAACTTCCTTGTAAGACATTAAAAGATACACATTTGCCATGGACTTCATTTTGTGAAAATCAGGGCTTTAGATAAAAATGCTCAATAATCAAGCTCAGTCGTTGGTTTAAATGCCACACATTCAGCGAATGAAGTGTCTATTTCTATAATCCACTTATAGGACAAATCGAAAGCATAGCGAACGTTGCCTTATCTTCACTTCATCATGTGTGCACAATCTTGTTTAATCATCTCAGTACCTCTGCCCTTAATTCTGCAATTACTTCAACATCTACATTAAGAGATTGACGAAGCATCAATTGATTTTTTATATGTAAACCACCGTTCCTATTGTCTAAAACTTTCAGGCCTCAAGAACCCCATAATGGAATTTCGCGGTTATCCTCGTTAACTGTTGAAAACCATATGTTTCAAACCATTCCGAACGAAAATGCGCTTTTAGCACTACACGCTTTTTAGCCACACGTCTTGCTTCACTTACCCACTCTTCGGTTAATGTTAAATGCTCTCCAGCCGATCGTAATGCTTGAAAATTATTAGCCTCTTCAATGATTTCTTCAAACATCGGATCCATATATACAACATCGAATGCATTATCTGGTAATGATCTCAAATAGGTTACCGCTTCCGCCTGTACGACTTCTATTTGTCGCATACAAGCTGTTAATGGTAACTCAGACGTATCATAGGTCTGCATGCCCTGTTCCACAATAAAGGCTATGTTCGGATTTGCTTCAGTCCCAATTACACGGCCCGCACCTCCCACCGTGTAAGCCGCAAGCATTGCATCAGCCGCAAGACCAAGCGTACAATCTAGCACCGAATCCCCTGTTATAAGCTGCATTGCCTCTAAAAACGGGTCAGTCTCTCCACGAGCCACACGCTTTAAACGAAAAGCTGCGGAATTCGGATGAAAGAAAAACGGCTCACTCGCTTCAAACGCATAATAGTCATAACGATTTTTCCCAGCGACGATCACATTGGCCTGCATTTCGTGCGAAATTTTTCGCACAGAGCGCTTTTTGCGAGGTTCAAAGGAGATATTTAAATTTTTGCACGCAAAAGCAGCGAGCGCCATCGACACGTCGCCTGGTCTGCCCGCTGTAGTGACAATTGTTGTTATTTCTCGCATGTTTGCTCTAAAACACCCGTCAAATGCGCTGTAATTTGCTCCACTGGGAAGCCTTCAATTTGCTCACGTGCAATAAAGTAAGCTAATTCGCCATCTTTTAAAATCGCCATCGATGGTGAGCTAGGCGGTACATCCTCAAAGAAACCACGCATTGTTGCAGTTGCTTCAGGATCTTGTCCTGCAAACACCGTTACTAAATTATCTGGCTTCACTGCCGCAACTGCTTCACGCGCTGCTGGTCGTGCTAATCCAGCTGCACAACCACACACTGAATTAATAACCACTAATGACGTGCCCTTAGCCTCCGCCATAAATTCATTCACTGCATCTGCAGTCGTAAGCTCACTAAACCCTGCCCCCACTAATTCCTCACGCATCGGTTTTACCACTTGCTTCATATATTCATCGTAAGCGTTCATCTTTTTACCCTCTTTCATATGTATTCGCAAAGCCTATTATAGCAAGGTTTTATGTGGTTGTATAATGTTTCGATTTCACCGAAATTCACTTGCATTCAGATTTTTGGTTGCTTTTTTGTTGCTTTGGTTGCTTTTAATTCTTAGTGAAATGCATTATAAATAACCTTCACAGACAACAAATATAATAGATAGAAGAAAATCACTCATTTTTTTATGAGTGACTTTTTAAGTGTTCCAATATTATCTTAGTCTTTTCAAAACTAAACCCTTTAAACGATACTGTTCTTAGAGAGCCTGTGTTAGTTTTCTCTAGATGTTGAACCTTACAATTTAAATTTGGTTCCAACCAAGTCGTATTGCGGTCAACCTTTGTTGTAATTTGTTTGGCTATTTGACGAAAAGCTTCCTTTTCTCCAGGTTTGAATCCAAACTCGACATTAGCGAGTGGCTTGTATTTACCTTTGCTCAATTGTTTTCCTACCAGCATTGTAATAGGATTTTCTTACAAAATGATTTATGTACCTTTCTGCCCATATGAAAATGAAGGCATTAGTCCGGCAAAGTCTCCTGCCAAACTAGCAAGCGGCTTCCACTTATCGATAGCTATTTTATAGTTTCCTGCATAGATTGCTTCATCTATTTGGACACATTCAACTTTTCCAAGCACTAGATAATCTCCACCGACAGGAATAATTTGGTCTAACTTAAGTTCTATTGAGATTGGCGCTTCTAGCACTGCTGGTACATTCAAAAGTTTACCATTCCGAACAGTCACTCCTGCAAGCTCAAACTCATTTTTCTCTGGCTCTACACTAGCCGATGAACGATGCATCGCTTCCCCAAGCGGCTCAGGTACCATATTAATTATATATTCTTTCACTTCGCGAATGTTCGTTAACGTATCCTTAATGCTTCCCTTTCGTTCATTAACGCCCGGTCCTATTGAGATCAAAAGTGTTGGTGGATTTCGAGAAGCCACAGTAAAAAAACTGAATGGCGCTAAATTTAAAATGCCATCCTTACTTTTTGATGAAACCCATGCAATCGGTCTTGGTATCACAGAGCCAATTAACAATTTATACATCTCATCCTCGCTCAAATCATTTGTATTAAATATGAGTTTCTGTTCTTTAGACATCTATTCATTCTCCTTCAACTATATTTGATTAAGTAATATGTCGAATCTATAATAGAATTATTATAGAATTCTGAAATACTCATGAACCCATCCTAAATTATAAACTCGAATACAAATAAAACTAGTATGCACTTTTTTGTTAGATACTTACTTAAAGGAGAGTGATGTTATTGCCGGAATCAAGTAATAATTTTATGAAGCGCAACAAACAAAGACCATTTGACTTCACATTATCGTTAATCGGTGGCAAGTGGAAAATGAAAATAATGTATGAATTATCTTCCGATACGATTTTACGTTATGGAGAGTTAAAGCGGAAAATTCCTGCTATCACTCACAAAATGTTAAGTTCTCAGTTAAGCGAACTAGAGAACTCTGGAATTGTTCACAGAAAAGAATACCCTCAAATCCCTCCAAAAGTGGAATACTCCTTAACGCCAAAAGGAAAGAGTTTAATGCCAATATTAGAGGAAATGTGCAAATGGGGCGTGGCAAATCAAATATGAACTTAATTTTATAAGGAGTAAAAAGTGCTATGTAAATAATTTTTAGTGATAGATCGTAAAGTAATTATTAAACTGAACATGTTGATTAAAAAAGATATTGTAGCAGAAACCCCTTTAGACAAAACATATCTAAAGGGGCAATTAAACTATCTTGGTTATTTATTTTGGTAACTTAATAATAATTTTTCCACCTGCGTTTTCAATGCCATAAATAAGTAAACACTTGATCATCGCCAGCTGTGGCAACAACGAGATCGCTAAAGTATTCATCAGTCTTTTCCCAACGCACTACTCTAATTTTATCTTTGGCCAACAATGTCTTAGCGTTGTAACATTCTTGTGATATGTCGTCTAAAAGCTTATCAAGTATAGGCAAATATACTTTGCTCATTTTAAGGTTTTCAATCACCTTATAGTCTCGCTGTAAAGATTGAACGGCCATATCATAAACCACAAATTTATGAAGTAGTCGCCTTTGTTCAAAGCTAATCATACTACTTTACGCTTTTTATGAAGGACTGGAACAACCGCTAAAACATTATTGATAGTAAATGTACGCTTTGCATGTCTTGTAAAACAGAACGCTTGAAACGAATCACCGACGACTTTTATTATTTTGACTCGTCTTTTTGTGATTTCGCCACATTTTGATACATACATCATGTTAACTAATTGATTACGTTGCATTAGTTGTTCTTTCAACCTCTACACTCCCTTAACAAAATTAATTGAGTACTTGGGCATTTTTGTTATGTACATACATGATTAAATTTCTTAAAATGGAAAATAGTTCATCAAAAGTTAAGGAGGGGAAATTATGAAAAATTGCCCTAACTGTTTTGCCACAAATTCATATAAAAAAGTTTATAAGGAAGACAAGAATATATACGTATGTGAATATTGTGGGTCAGTATCGGAAGATTACACGATAAGGACAGAAAAAATTATTAAGGAATATGTTCCTGTAGAAACAATGTTAGAAACAGAAAAAAAAACCTATTATTATAGAGAGGTTACCCCATCAAAATGGCCAAAAAAATTAGCATTAATTTTGATTAGTATGTTAGGAGTATGGATATTTGGACAATCTATGGTATTGATTTTTTCAGAAGAAGAGAAGCCAACAAAACAGATCTCAACCATTACGCCAGAAGAATTTCAAAAGCTTAAAATAGGAATGAGTGAAGAAACCGTAATAAATATCGTAGGAGGTGCTCCATTGAACTCGGATAGAGACAAACGTAATTATAAAGGAGAAAACGGTGTAGAAGAAAATTCCAGGGTACTTTTAGAATTTTATTATGGAAAGTTAAAAGCTAAATATGAATTCGGATTGATTACAAAAAAGAAGTATGAATAGGGTTATACATAAATCATTTTTTACAATACAATACTCTAAAAAAAACTTTTTTAAAATTTGGACCAAGACGGCAATTAAGCTATTCTTGGTCTTTTTCTTGGTCTTTTTTATAATGTTCGTTTAACCACCGAAATCAGCAATCCTGACGCTTCGACATCTGTCATTGAGCCTACTCTATCACTGTGATTTACTTTTAAAATCCCTTGCTTATAAGTCTCTTTTAATAACCTCTTAAATCCTCTTTAGCTGTCGAAGTTAGTGTGTTTGTCACTTGTGGTTCCTCCTTTGGTTGTGTTGGCATTGTTGGCTCCATAGCCTGTTCAATTCGTTTCAAGAAGCTATTCCAGCGGCCCTCGGCTCTGATGCGGTGAGGACAATTCTTTTTAAACCAATCGTAGTGTTGTTTTACTCGGTCAATTCCCCAACCATACTCCTTGAGTAATTTTGCAATATACTGCACTGCATTTTCTTCAGCTATCTCATATCGGGCTCCGTCACTTTTGCTGTAGCAAATTTCAACACCGATTGACTTCTTATTTCCCGACCCTCTAGAAGCATCAATATTCATAGCTTCTTCTAAATAGCGTTGAATATTTGCTACAAATGGTTGGGCATTATCTAAAATGGCATTTAGTTCTTCACCTTGCAATCTCCCTGCTGCCATTGCTTGAGTCAATTGAAGCATGACTGAATTAACACCTTCAACTAAAGTACCAGCAATCGAAAATGTTTTGTTAATCTGCTCTGCAAAAGCTATGATCTCCGTAGTGTTAGCAAATGCTCCTGATGCTTACATCCCTAATTTACCTACCATATCTGCTGTTGATTGATAGGATGTAAAAGTACGTTGCGCGGAATCGAAAATCATATCTTGTAACTCTGCTGTTGTCATTAACATATTATTAATGCTACCAGCGGCTTCTGCATTTTTATGATAAGTACCATTCATTAGCTCTAATCGAGCTTGTGTATTAATCATTTCATCAGATAAAGCTACAATATTTTTTCCAGTTTGAAACGATAAGTAAGCTGCAGCAATACCTATTATTTTGCTTAGTAATCCATCAGCGGCGGTTGTTCCATCCCTGATATTATTATTAAAACCTCGTTGAGCATCACCTGCATTTCGAACTTCATCTTCCATTCGATTAAATTCATCTGCTGCACTTGCTAACTCTCGTCTTGCCCTAATAATTAGGATTTGATAAATACCAAGGGAGGAAACCTTTACCGCCCGTTCCTACCTCCAAGTTTACATTACCGTATGCAGAAAATAGAAGCTTTGGAACATCTAGAACATTTGTAACATATGTATCAGACATTATGTTGTCTCTCTATTTAGTTTGAATTTTTTTTATAAAACTCCATAGCTTCTTTTAAAAATTCTTGCTCCTTTTCTGTAAAAGGATTAGGAAATGAAAATGATTCTGTGGATGGTAGCTTTTCTTCAACCAAATCCAAATTTCCCTTCAAGGTTTCATCCATAAGCAATAGCAGTGTTTCAATAGTTTCTTGCGTTTCTTTCGAAGACGGTACAGCATCAGTAAACGTTAAATGTTTGATTTCAGATAAAACTTTAGTCCATTTTTTATCTAAATCGATTTCTTCGGATTTATTTATATTAAATAATTCATCAGTTATATCTTTAGAAAAGTGCTCTTTAAACCATTTTTCTGTATCTTCTTCAAACATTAATTTTTGAAGCATAGCACAAAATATTTCAATATTGATGATTTCCTCATCTTCTATTGTTTCAATAAGATGGTTTAAATCTGATAATATATTAATAATCTCAAGTTTTTTTGCTTCAAATAACTGCTTTTGGTATTTTAAAGATTTTAATATTGCCTCGCCTTTAACAGTGTTTTTTTGAAGCATGATTTTAATATCTTTTAGGGATAATCCAAGAAACTGCAAGGATTTAATGTTTTGTAGAATAGTTAAATCCTCTTTTGAATATAGTCTATGTCCACCCTCTGTATAATCACTTGGTTTAAGTAGGCCTATACTGTCATAATATCTAAGTGTTCTAATGCTAACACCAGACTTTTGCACAAGTTCCCCAATAGTAAATATACCTTTTCCCGACATATTACCCTCTCCTCTTGTTCCTATATTGAAACTTAAAAACCCTTGATTTTTCAGACTTTAAAGTAACGTATAACTGGGTAAGAAAACTTTTTTCCTCTTAAAGTATAAATTGCTGCAATTATAATTAATATTGTTTCAAGTATAATAAGTGCAAAAGAAAGAACGGCAGCCGCGCTCCATTTTTTAGAAATAAAAGTTAGTAACAAAAAGACTGGGAAGAAAGTAAAATGAAGGTTCATTCCTTCTTTTGCATGGTCGGAAAAATATTTATTTCTATTCTTTGATACCAAGTATACTAATATAGGTAAAACAAAAGTTAGTAATAGCGAGAACAAATGCATTAAACTTGCCAATCCCCTATTTAATAGACTCTCTTTTTTCATAATACTGTGCCTCCAATAGCGTAAATTATTTAGTTGTTACCTTTTAATTAAGTAACTAAATTCATCATAAAAGGTGACGCTACTAGAGATTCAAGTACAAAATTAATTTAATCCAATTAATCTTTATTTAACCACTTCTTTGTGGTTAGAAGTTAGATGTGCCAATAAAAAGACTCCGAAGATCACTTCAACATCATGTCTAAAATACGCTCGCGTATGCGTTGTACGCATGTATGGCTCATATTAAGCTTTGCTCCAATCCATCGGAAAGGGATGCCTTCTAACAACCAGTAAAGCACCTCTTGCTCAATGTCACCATAAACCTTGTCGATTAGATTTTGCACCACAATCAATTCATTTTTAGCTCTAATTTGAACATGTGCATGCACTGGATCACTGTTACCTCCAACAGCTTTTGGCATAGTTGCTTCAATTCCGTATGCAGCTGTAGATGCACCAACAGTCAATGAATCTAATTCATCCTTCATTCTGATGTACTTACACATGTTGTCATGATACTTCTTGATTGCCTTGTCCAACTGATAACGATTTAATTCTGTTTGCCCTTGTTTGCCCGTTTGCCCTCCTAAGTTGTGGTATGATGATGTTGTACGTACCATCAAAGGGCATGAACCAATTCTGGGCTGTAGCGTGTGGAGACGCTGCGGCTTTTTCATTTTCAAAGGCATACAAACCTATTCGAAACCTTTTCCATTTTCATCCGTAAATAAATTTGAACAGTTTTCCTTTATAAATATCAGGAGGTTTCCAATGAATACTTTTGCTTTAGTAGCTTTTACATTTGCGGCAGCTGCGTTTGCATTTGCATCATCAGCTGATGGTAAGATTAAAAAGCTAGAAAAACGTATCGAAGAACTTGAAAGAAACAAGTAATTTCTTTAATACATAATAGATTTATAGAGCGATGTTTTATTCGCTCTTTTTTCGTTTAATCCTCATATTGTGCAGTAACGTTTGACCACGCTGCGGCTTTTTTGTGTTACAATTTACATAAAATACATAATGAGGTGAAAATACGGAATTTGTCAGGAAATATATCTATATCATCTACTTCGTATCTCTGTTTTTAACCTTATTGGTTTGGGATTATTTCAGAGACCTTTATTTTCAGTAAATCTTCAAACAAACTCGATTCTAGTAAGCCTGTATCATAACCTTTTTTCACGGCAGCGTTCGTTAAAAAGGCTGGGTGTACTTTCTCGTTAACAAATCGCTTTTCAAATTCACCGTCAACAGTGACAATTTCCACTTCTTTTAATTCGAACTTTTGAATTTTCATATGATTATCCTCCATCTATTCAAAAATAAAAACACCTCAGTATAAGTGTTGGTTGGAATAAAGTTTGATTAAAGGTAATTCTAAAGATCATGTTTTATAGTAAATGAAATGAAAGCATTTTGAATAAAAGTTGATCAACATGCTTTCTTTTTGGTAATTTAGTATTAAGTTTTTATAAAAAAGTTTGACGATTTTTTAGTAGCTCTTTTTCAACTAAAGCACCCTATAGTTTAAGTATATTTGTTCACAATGTTATTCTTTTCCCACTTCATTTAATACAAGAACGCTGCCCCTTTAGCTACATAACAAAAGGACTCCTCTTTTTCAAGGAAAGCCCCTAAGTACAATACTGCTTTAGTAAATTAACAAATGTTTTAATTATTCATTAGAGATCTCATAATACGTATCATAAAGGTTTTTATAGTTACCTTTTAGCTTATTAATATTAGTGGAGTCATTTGAAATAATATCAATAACATCACTACTTACATATAATAAATATTCATTGGAATAGAATGAAATATATGCTCCTATTAATCTTCTTTTAACATTAAAACAGTAATTATATACATCTAAAGGATCTAAGTTTTTTATAGAAGCATAAATTACTCCATCATTTGTATCGCCTTCTAATACTACATCCTCTTTCCAATTTTTCAAATGAATAATTTGACCAATCTTTGTTTTGGCTGACTTACGTTTTTTATTGAAAATATATTCAGAAACAAAGATAGCATTAATATCTTTATTCCCATTAAATATTTGATTAATAATTAATTGTAGGTTAACACTACTTAGCTCCTCAATATCAAATCGTATCCGATTGTCTTCATGGACTTGAAAAAAAGGTGTCACTTGAGTACAGTCAAAATCAATATTAAAGTCTTTTAATTTTACCAAATTGTATCAATCTCCTATTCTATTTAATTCGGCATCATAGGTTCCTGAACGTGTTTTCTTTGAACCTAAATTTTTTATAGAGTCGGCGCCTTTCCATACTCCTCCATTATGACCATCTTGATCTATTGAAATATATTTAGGTTTTCCTTTTTTATTATAAAATATATCAATAGAATTACCATATTTATCATCTAATTTGGCACTTACTGTTATAGTATCTGTATCTTCATTAAACTCTAACATACTAATAATAGTAATTTCTTCTGTATTTAAACTAGATTCAACGTATTCAGTGTCGACTTCTATAAAATAATTATGTTTTACTATTGCACTATTAGAAACTAAATTATTCTCTTCAGTATTAAGTTGAACTAGTTCTGGCCCTTCATTTTCAATCGATATTGCATACCCTACACCACCATAAGCTATAAATAATGACACAGAAAGTAGTATCGCTATGAATTTTTTCATTATTTTTCCCCCTTATATTGTATTAACCCTTTCCCATAAATACTTGTAAGACCAAGTTCTAATGCTGTTCCATTTAAAAACTGGTTAAGAGAATAGACTGTAGTCAACACCACCAACATATGTCGAAAAGGAAAGATTTGTTGTTTTCATAAATATTTTTCATCAATAAAATTTATAAGAGATATCCTATTTTCATAAATCTGCTGCGTTAGTTTAAGTACATTTCTTCCCAAAATTGAAAATCACCTCTAACTAAAAAAACTGCAATAGGCGGTGCTCATTAAGGTGTATCTGGTTCAGATTTTTCAACTAACGCTCCTGTGAAGTTTGTATGCCAAGTTTCCGCAATTTCTGGATCTTCTAACTCAGCTGTAATCGCCTCATAGTAGAATTGGCCATGTGTATCAGCAACTGCACTAAATGCTAGTTCAAGCATCGCTAACTCTTCTTGTGACGTATCAATGTTGATGGTAAATCCACCCGCATTAGAATGCAAATGCTCAAACTCAAGTTTTTAATGAAAGTATTTATCAAGATGTCGATGTCACGGAAAATCCTCGGAAAATACAAATTATTAAATATTTAGCAAATGACTCCATTTCTAGCAGTCAAATGATTTTAAATTATTCAAATGCAAATTTAGACTTTGGTAATGCAAAATTTATAGATATTAACGATGATAAGAACAAATACACATCTATTACAATTCCTGTCATTGGAGATAAATATAGTTTGTTAAGTAACGTAACTTTAGTTTTTGATTCAAATACGATTGTCGTTAAGGTAGTTGATAACTACGGTGCAAAAGCAAGCAAGACGATAACTTGATGCTAAACTTACCGCAAAACAGAAAACCAGAGTTAATCTACAAAATGTAGAATCAACTCTGGTGACGAAGAAAGTAGAAAGTAACCTTACTTTTATTTGTGGTATATTATTATTTTATTAATTGTCTCATGATAATTTCTTCGCCGATACGTCCTATTAATCTCTCATTTGTATCTTCAAATCCTACTTTTAAATATAGTTTTTGTGCTGGTATATTATCTTTGTCTACAACTAAAACAATTTCATCGCAATTAGGAAATTCTGTTTTAACAAACTCAACTAGTAATGTCATTCCTTGTTTTGCGTAACCTTTTCCTTGTTCAGTATGATTAATTGATAGTGCAGTTAATAACATAGCATTCAAATTATTAGAGTATTTCTTTACTCTTTCATTTGAATTTAGGAGAAAGAAACCAACGGGTGTATTATCGCTTAAAATTACAATACGATACTGTCCTTCATTAATTTCCTCAAATTTGCTTGGAAGTGCAGAAAATTGTTTTTGTTCTTCTGTAAGTACAAAAGAGTTCAATTCTTTCATATATTCATTTGAAAAATGCTTTAATTCAACCCTTTTCAATTTTTCCATAACATAATTCTCCATTCATTTTTTCTATACTTTACCACCTAATTAGCTTTTGGTCATTCATTTGTTTGAAATTTCAAAAATATATTATCGACTTAAATATTTTGCTTTTTCAAAAGTCTATTGCTCCGTTAATTTAAAAACAAATAGGGGCACTACGCCCCCATCAATTCCTCAATCTCACGATGACTCATCTTTACTTTAGTTTGACGTCCTTTTAACACTTGCCCTTGTTTTTTGTTGCCTAATCCCTTTTGCACCAGCCTGTTTGCAAGGCTCTCACTATCCCATCCCTTTAAATATAAAAAGAGGCACCGACAAAACAGGTGCATTACCTGTCTGTAAGTGCCTCCGGTATTTTCCGTAAAGGCTGCTATTGAATTGTTGCTATAAGCCTTCTATCCATTTTATTCTGCTATAAAGTTCGAAGTAAAAAAAATTTTCTTCCCCAAAAGATTGTTTTGTCATTACTCCTGTTCTATTTAAAGAAAATACATCTTCTAAATAAATGATAAAATCCTTTTAAAAGCTACATCTGCAGCATTAATGGTTCTATCAATATCATTTATTGAATGGGCAGTCGATATAAATATACTTTCATATTGAGATGGAGGTAAAAGTATACCTTGTTTAAGCATTTCTACATAGAAACGCCGAAACATCTCAGCATCTATTTTTCGAGTATCATCAAAATTTTGTAAGGGATTTTCTATGAATGAGAAACCAATCATCGTTCCAGCTTTAGTTGTTTGAAGTGGGATATTATACTTAGTAGCGACTGTTGATAATCCTTGAATAAGTCTGTCTGCTAGCTCTTCTATATACTTGTAACTGCCATGATCTAATTTATTTATTGTGGTATAGCCAGCTACCATAGCTATTGGATTGCCCGATAAAGTTCCAGCTTGATAAATATCACCTTCAGGCGCAATTAGATTCATAATCTCTTTTCTTCCTCCATATGCACCAACAGGCATCCCTCCACCAATTATCTTTCCTAAACAAGTTAAGTCTGGTTTAATGTTATAAAGCCCTTGAGCGGAGTGGTAATCTATACGGAAACCAGTCATTACCTCGTCAAGAATAAATATCCCACCATATTTTTTAGTTAATAAACGTATAGCTTGTAAGAATTCGGGGTCAGCAGGTATTCCTGCCATATTACCAGCAAAGGGTTCTACTATAACTGCTGCAATTTCTGACCCAAATTTTTCAAATATTTTATTAAGTGCTTCAATATTGTTATATTGAACTGATAAGGTATTTTTTGTTATCTCTAAAGGTACACCAGGACTATCTGGAAGGCCTAATGTAGCAATTCCTGAACCTGCCTTTACCAATAGATCGTCACTGTGTCCATGATAATTTCCATCAAATTTAACAATAATGTTTTTGCCAGTAAAACCTCTAGCCAGCCTAATAGCACTCATTGTTGCTTCTGTACCCGAGTTAACCATTCTAATCTTCTCTATGGAAGGAATCCGAGTTGTTATTAATTTTGCTAGTTTATTTTCTTGCAACGTAGGCAACCCAAAACTTGTCCCACTATTTATTGCTTTAAGTAGTGCACTTGAAACCTCTTTATCTGCATGGCCATGAATTAATGGTCCCCAGGAAAGAACATAATCTATATAACTATTACCATCAATATCATATATTTTCGAACCTATCCCATGGCTAATAAAAATTGGTTCGATACCAACAGATTTAAATGCTCTTACTGGGCTATTTACTCCACCTGGCATAAGTTTGTTTGCTAATTTGAAGGCTTCTGTTGATTTGATTGTATTTATTTTAAAAACCACCTTTATTATTTAGATGTTTTGGAACGATGAAGTAATTTTTTGTCTAACAATCTTCTTCCTTACAGTTGCATACTGTCTTCAACTAAATAGACTAATATATGATGCCCCCTCTTTGTTCTTTGCCAGTTCTATGAAATGAACGCTCTAATCATAACGAATTAAGGATTGATAAAAAACATCCAAAAACATATTTTTCAGCAGTCCATAATTGGATTCATACTTTTCTCGTTTACAATCCACTTACCGGAAAATAGAACCTAAAGTATAAGAAAGTGAGAAAAGACGATTATTTTTACACATAAAGAAAAGCCACTCAATTGAGTGACCCAAAAATTAAACCTTTTGAATGTAAACTACACTTAGTATAGGTGCACTAAAAATCATGTCCCCATTTGTATCATATAAAAAGTATGCCTCATCTTCCACTACGATTTCATCTACACCATTTACAATTTTTTTAATTAAACCTTCATTCCCATAAGCAACTGCCACTTCATAATTCACTAGTATGCCCCCTAACTCACTTATAAAATAAAGTAAATTATACCATTTATTATATAACTAGGTAAATATCTTGCTCTGAAAATGATACCTAAATCTTTAAATGCTGTACTTGGTATATATCTGACGACGATAATCAAAAGATGAAAGTATCATTTTTGGCAGTGGTCGGTCGCTGGTCTGTCCTTCTCCAAATATTTTGGTTTTTATAAATACCAATGGAAGAAAACTTTCCACACCACTTACCTCAAACTATCGTACATGTATACCATCTGTTCCTTTTAGCCTTAGCCCATTGATATCTTTCCTTTATCTTTCAATACGATTATTAACATATATAGGCTAAATAATAGAAAGATTGCAATTGTTATTGCAAAAGAGTATGTATCGTTCATCTTAAAGTAAAAAGTATTTATAGAATTTAATAGACCAAGTATTACTAAAAATCCCCAAAAAGTGTTTTGTCTTTTGGAGTTATCTCTTTTTGATTTATTCATATAACTAGCAGAAAGCCAGATAAAGAAAGGTAGATAACATACAATTGCAAAAGTAAGAATAATCCATCCACTAAACGTCATAGTATACACCTCCTTGAACCTTCTTTATTTTATACGAATAGCAAGTTCAATAGTTTCATTTTATTATTCTAAAAAAACGAATTCACTCTTCGACTACTTCATATATTGCCTCTCACCTTGAATATTATCGTACTTGATAGTTTCATGTACTTGCCAATAGCTCGCATGCTATTCCTTTTAAGGAGTCAGTGAAGTCTCTCTATCCCTACGTATAACCGATACGCTATTGTAACTCAGCAACCTTAAATTCATATTTAAGAATGCGTTTGTTACTTGAATACACTCGTCGTTGTACCTCAATAAAAACTGGTCATGCGTACGAAATATTGCCTTTATTCCATACACCGCATAGAAAATGACTCCGGCACAATACCGAAGTCATTTAATTGCAGCTTAAACTATTAAGGTAGCTTTTATTAAACTATCCATCCAATGGATTAAGTGTGTTGCCTATCATCTCTTTAGGTATCATATGATAGATATTTGCACAGTGGCACCTCTACTATTGAAACTTAAACTTTCGTATACGCTTAAACATATAATTATTGTACTTCTACTGTATATGTCCCGTTTTCATTATCGAATTTATAAATACATAAATAATACTTTCCTGGTTCCGCTTTATAGTTAGCTTTTATAATATTTCCATCTTCCTGTCCATATGATGCGTAATTTTGCATATCAGACTCATGGAAAAGGACCCATGTCATGCCAATTTGATTTTCATTTACGACTGAAATATCTATGTCTTTTGGAGACGTAACATCGAATGTGTATACATCCGTTTCATCAGCATCAATCAAACTACCTTTGAGGAGCAGATTAAATGGAATCATATTCGCTTCTTCTGGACGATTATTTGGTTCTATCTCTGTTTGTGCTCCATTCCGTACATTTACTGTATATGTTCCGTTTTCATTATCAAATTTATAAATATATAAATAATACTTTCCTGGTTCCGCATTAAATTTACCTTTTATAGTATTTCCATCTTCCTGTCCATAGGTTGCGTAATTTTGCATATCAGACTCATGATAAAGCACCCATGTCATGCCAATTTGATTTTCATTTAAGACAGAAATATCTATTTCTTCTGGAGACGTAACATCGAATTGATATACATCCGTATTATCATCAACCAAACTACCTTTTAGGGGCATATTAAATGGAATTATCTTCGCCTCTTCTGGATGATGTGCTCCCTTCCGTACAGTTACAATTGCTTGATCTTTACTTTCTATTCCCATATCATCTTTCACTGTTAATGTAACATTATATGTTCCTTCTTTTTCGTATACATGAGTAGGGTTTGCCTCATCACTTGTTTTTCCATCACCAAAATCCCAAAGGTAAGAAACTATTTCCCCATCCTCATCTTTTGAACCATCGCTTTTGAACTGGATTGTTTCATTTTCGATTCCAGCATATGGACCATTTACATTGACAATAGGTGCTTGATTTTCTCCCTCATCCGTTGCAACGCCGTGGAAAACAATATCATATTCAAACTGGTTTGCTGCATTCACACGGTAGTTTACAAAATACGCTGTCAATGTTTTATAGCCGCTCCACTCTTTTTGCGATAGTTGCTCCAGTACTTGGTTCACTTGTTTACTCATCGTTTTCCAATCGTTTGATTCACCGTTTGTTTCACTTCCTACATAGGTACCTTCGACTGTAAATGTATCAAAAAATTGAGAGTTATGTTTTGTAATTTTTGCATCTTTTACGTTAGCAACATCGGCAATTTCTTGCTGCACTTCGTTTAACGCTTTCGGTTTATGTTCCACTAAATAATCTTCTGATACTTGTGGCACCTCGTATTTTTCTTGATTATCAATCAATTGCTGCATATAGGCTTGGTACTCCGTATTCAGTTGTGAATCTTTACTTAAAGCGTCACGATACGCATCATAATTTTTCACATCGTTCGCACGAATTAAATCTTGAATCCTATCAAATGTATCAAATTGATGATTATACATATAAGACTGTAGTGCAAATGAATAATTATAAAAATCCCATGATCCATATTTTGCAAACATTGTTTGCTCAGCTGTATAGCGTTGTGATGGTTCATCTGATAATCCACTAATAATGCTCTTACGTGGAACAACGTCATTTGTACGTGTTGATCCTGCAAAGAATTCTGCATTTCCTTCTTGGAACCATGTTAGTCGTTCATTTTGATACATATCTCCTGTTCCAAATAAACCAGGAACCTCATACCTTCCCTGTAAATAATGTGTAAATTCATGGCGGAACAACTCTTCTAAACTATAAATACTTTGCTCAGGCGTACGTTCATATGTAAAGAACGTTCCCTTCTCTTCAATATAAATACCACCATTATTTGTTTCATACCCGTACAATTGACGGTTTAATTGATATTGATCTGGAGAGTCATAAATTACAACTGTTAATACATCGTCAGCATTGCCTTGTTCTAATGCTTTATCATTCCCAATTACACGGTGATATTGTGCCTTTACTTCTTTTGCAGCCCAGTATAATCTTTGAATTTTGTCTTCTGTTACTTTATCTCCCGTCTTAAATACAATTGATCCATCATCAAATGTATATGTTTTCGGTAAATACTGCTTCTTTCCTTCTTCACGTATTTTCTGTAAATCTACTGTATTTCCACTATAGTCTTTTC
The DNA here is from genome assembly GCF_000392615.1 of Lysinibacillus sphaericus OT4b.31. Taxonomy (GTDB): domain Bacteria; phylum Bacillota; class Bacilli; order Bacillales_A; family Planococcaceae; genus Lysinibacillus; species Lysinibacillus sphaericus_B. The sequence goes on from NZ_KB933398.1 coordinate 2,764,343, forward strand.
CACCATAATTTGTTGTAATTTGCTCTACTGCTACAAAATAAGCTTCACTTAAATAAGGATACATATGCATCGCTTGTGTAACCACTTCTAAACCTTTATCCGGATTACTATGGAATCCTCCTAAACGTCCTGCATAATAAATGCCATTATTGATTAACCAACTATTGTCATCTGTCACATTATGCATAAGAGCAATTGTATTAACTTCATCTATGAAGCTATCAATCTTTCCATACCACATCGTCGTATTAGCTTCTTTACCTGTCTCATACAAATACGACTGCAAGTCATAATCAATCCCTTGCATTAAATCATATATAGCTTGTCCTTTTAAAGGATCGCTTTCATATGTAGGGAGATTTTCGTTATACTGTTTTAAAATCTTCGCAGCATACTGAACTGTTGCTGCATCACTTGAGGCATTACCTATTAATTTTCCATAGGCGGATACCACTTTATCTTGCTCAGCTGTACCAAGTTTAAAGCTTGGATTCTTAGCCATGTCCGTTAATGCTGATAAACACTTATCGTGAAAACTTCTGTCGTTTAAATAACCTAGTTCGTTATTATAAAATGCTACATAAAAAGCAGAACGTAATAGCTCAACAAATGTCTCAATACCCTTTGAATCATCTTTCGTAAAAGTACTTCCTCTTTTCCCTAACTCATTGATGATCACTTGCATGCGCTCTTCATTTTGATAAAAAACTTTTGTTTCCTCACTGAATTGGAATAAGTCTGTAATTTGATGCCAACGAATATTTCCTAGCGTATCAATTAGCTCACTATCGCTCATGCTATTAAGCTCTGCCATCGAGTACTGTTGCTGCAATTGCTTCATATCAGCACGTTCTATAATTGGAGCTGGATGTTGCGAAAAATCGCCAATTTCCAATCGTTTTTCAAATGATAATGTTTCATCAGCCTTTGTAGAATGTACAATTTCATCTTTCGTAGTTTCTATGCCAACAGGTTTCATTTGTAATACATTATAAGGCGTTTTTTCTGCTGCTGATACTTCTGCTTGTAACCCTCCTAAAGATAGTGCCATTGTACTGATCCCAATTAACACTTTATTGAATTTTAATTTTTTATTCATAACAAGTCCTCCTTTAGCACCACATTAGTCATTTGGCACTACATTCATTATTCGGTAATATATTAATTATTTGGTACTATATTACTCCTCTAAAAATAACATATTATGTGAATAAAACAATATAAAATGTTATATTTAGTAAAATTTTCTTGTATAATTTGAACGCTAAGACACAATTAGACCATATACATAAAAAAAGAATCCGAAATTCAGATTCTTTTTTTTTGTTAAAGCGAACTTTATAGCATTTTGATGAAAAATATGTAGAAAAATTTTAATATTATTCGAATAAGAGTCCTGTTTTATACATTGTACTGCTACTTCCAAGAGTTAAATGTTCATAGACGTCTAGCACTTAATAGAGCTTTCAATTCTATGGACTTGGCTTATATATACTTCATCTACATCCTTTTTAGATTAGTAGTATTAGTAGGTCAAAGTTTTATAGTTTTTACGCACCAGAACCAAGATTTCTTTTATATTTAATTGTTGTTGATTTTACAAGCTCTATCACTTTGTTATACCAATATTTAAAAAACAGGATTAACGAATACATTGAGGTATATAACACAAGAAGATATCTATGGGACTTAAAGGAAATGACTCCGGCACAATACCGAAGCCATTTAATTGCAGCTTAAACTGCACAGGTAGCTTTTATTAAACTGTCCATTTTTTTAGGGCGCAGTTCAATTAGCCACTTTATGGAGGTTTTTTTATATGAAGTTATACTAAATTTGTTTGCAGAGGTAACCTTTACGGTTGTTAATACGAATTACTTGGTCTATCCATATCTTACATTGTCCGAACAATTTAGACTATCTGTATCTTGTGAAGAAGCTATTGCGCTTGTTGAAAATAAATTCGCTGTAGCAGTTCTTGGATGGCCTGTTGATAGTGTTTTTTAAATAGCTAAATACATTTCTTTTACATTCTTGAATACTCATTTTGCCAATTTTCATTTGAGTCCTCGATATTATTTAATTCTATAGAATCCCCATTTGCGAATGTAGCTTTTAGATAATGTTCTTCATTTGAAAAATGAGGGATTTGAATTTCTTTCGTAACGACTCCGCTTTGATTGTAATGACAAACAAAGCTATTTTGGTTAACGAGCACTCTCAATATTCCTTTAGAACTAAAATAAAATAACTCAGTCTGTTTTTGATTTAAAAGATTCTTGGCATAAAAAGCTTTTATATCTTCTCCTAAAAGATCGTCTATGTATTTAATTACTTTATTAAGCGTAACTCGATCATCAAGTATGCCCTCAACTACATTTTTTCTAAAATCTTGGTATTCCATCTCCTTCACCTCTAACTCAATCATAATCCGAGAGGGACTAGATTGGAACAATTTTCTACAATAAAATAACCTCCATCCCCGCTCAGGATAAAGGCTCGTCTATTGTGGTAAACCTATTTAATTGACGATAGCTCATTTTTAGAAAAAACGTGGAGCTCGCCATATTTCGATGTATGGGCATTGTGTTTTTATCGTGCACTTTTAGTCAGTTTGGTTGGAAAATAGAAGAAGATCACATAATCTCTTAAAAAATATGAGCCGGCCAGGTATGTCATGCTCGAACACGTATATGGAGCGCTGGTCGGTCGTCAGTCTATCTATAACACCAAGGGAGGAAAACATTGCCTCGTCGTCCCCCCTCTTTACACTATAGATTGCTTAAAAAGTACGCTTGGAACATTTGTCATTCGCTCTTAAACTCACACCACTAATCAGACTTATTCGATATTTTGGAAATAAAAAATAGATTAAATTATAGGATTCTCCATAACAATCCCTGAAGAGACAAGATTTACGGTATTAGTAATCGTATCACCTACAGGGCAATGGGCTTCAATGAATTTTTTAAATTCCTCTACCTTTTCTTCTGATGCGTTCGTTTCGATATGAAAAGTATATCGAATTGCTAAAAATCCAGGTCTTACATCGGATTTCCCTAAAAAGCCATCTGTATCAAGGTCTCCTTCTAATTCAACCCAAAAATTTTGAAGGTCTATATCAAATTTTTTAGCAAAAGTTCTCGCTACTATTGATTGACATGCACCTAAAGCAGCAAGAAGGAGTTCTACAGGATTTGCACCTTGATTATCTCCACCTAATTCTTTTGGTTCATCTACAATAATTTTATGTCCTCTTACATTAGCTTCTACTAAAACCTTTTCTTTTAAATATGTGTTTGCCTTAAATGTTGTTACCGCCATTTAAAATCACTCCTAATTATTACAATTTTTTCCTCTATGTTACTTGTAGCTCTTTCTTTAGTCAACTACTAATTATTTAATTTAAATTGCAATAATACATATTATAATTTCTTACAACATCAAACATGCCCTTAAAATACAAAAATGATGAAGCATCTGGAAATTCACTTCATCATCAGATCAATTACTCGTTCCCGCACTCGCTGTACACTTGTATGGCACATATTAGGCTTTGCTGCAATCACTGAACAGGCATGCCCTCTAGCAATCGGAAAGCACTTCCCTGTTCAATGTCACCAACACCTTACCAGTTAAATTGTGTACCATCATCATTTCATCGTTGATTTATTGATACGAACTTTGCGTATGCTTTGATTGAACTTGTGCATGGATTAGATTACTTTGGCCAGCAATAGCTTTAGGCATTTTTGCTTAAATACCGTATTTGGCGTTGGCTGCAGTTGCCGTTATTGAATCAAGCTCGTCCTTCATTCTCATGACCTTACACATATTTGTCATCCTAGTCTAGTTGATAACGGTTTAATTCTGTTTCCCCTCCTAAGTTGTGGTATAATATCTTTCTGACTAACCGTCAAAAGGGCTTGAACCAATTCTAGGCTGCAGCGTCTACAAACGTTGCGGCTTTTTTTAATTTATTTCTCAGGCAATTAACTATACAAAAATAGCTATCACATCATATTAATAATGGGGTGGTGATGCTAATTTTGCCTTACTCACTTTTTATACTGAGGGTTACTTTCGTCGAGTGACCCTTTTACTATTTTCTTTTCTCGTGCAGCGCAATATCAATTCCCGAAACTTTTTTCAATTTCATCCGTACATTAACTAGGTATGGTTCTCCTCCCTAATTTCTTATTTAAAAATTACTTTCCCATATACTTCTGGCATTTGCACTTGCTACTTCGGCTGATTCTAATATTAAAAAGTTGAAAAATGAGTTGATGAACTTACAAAAAGGTAATCATCTTAAAATTACATAATGAGGTAATGCTATGGACATATTTTCATGGATTTCAGTTGTTGGAAATCTGCTACATTTTATACCACCTATGATTCTGCTACCTATTGTGATGGTAGTCTGTGTGGTCTTTTACAAGATGATATTCGGTAAAATCTTACCTACAAAGATCTATAATTTCTTTATTGGTCCCATCGCCCTTCTTGGTTTCTTCGTATGGGCTATACCAATGAATATGGGATTTTACGCATTCTTTAGAGCGATGTTTTGATCGCTCTTTTTTCGTTTCCCACATGTGCAGTAAAAGTGCATTTTTACATTGCTTTATTTACAACCTAAAACGACTTCAATGCTTGCTCCACCAAAATGAAAGTTTCTTTCAACCTTTATTGTCGCGTTAGATGTTTCCACTATTGAAAGATCAACCTGTTGATGCTTTATTTCGCATATTGTCTACGCTTTTCACCATTACTAAAAACCAATAGAGAGGTATTAGTAAAAGGCTGTAAATCGTAAGGCATTATTCCAATGGTATTTTGTCGTGAATTTTATATTTTTCTTACTTCTATTTTTGCCTATGACGGCATAAATCCTTTTTACGTGCATATGTTCTAAATAAGGAAATTAAAATATTCCATTCAACTGTATATTCAATACTTATTTATGATTTTTTGTCATTCTTAACAAATAATTATCTTTTTATGGTAATATATAGAATATATTATTAAATTCGACTATATAATTCCAGAGGTGAGAAATGAATACAATTAAATCTTTGATTTTCCCCCAAGACTTGAATAGATTAAATAAAGCCCTACTCAAAGAGGTCTGTAATGGTATGACTTTAGATTCAACAGGAAATGTAAATGAATTAACAAGTAGAGTGTGGACAGCGTTTGAGCATATTGAAGGTGATGCCCTGGAAATAATAAGCAATAACATTTTTTCAGGAGTTGTTTCTTTAGCTTGGTATCAAACTACAAATCAATCTGGTTTATCGGGGCTTAAACAAAGTATTATTGATAATATGCCATTTGATCCTTTTGAAACAGTAATTACGCCAAACAGCGAGAATATTCCAAATGAACCTACAATTATTGCTGCAGCCGAAATCGAAGGGTCACAGGCTTATTATTTAAGGTTTATTCATCGTACAGGGGTTAATGTTGATTACTTTTTAGCTAACCGTAGGGAATACGTTAAACACGAAATTACGACAGTTTATATTGATGAAATTAAGGGAATAATCGAAGTACGAGCAAGTTTAGCTGTTGCAAAGAAAATTATTGCTGGATTAGCCGAAATTGTGGATGAGGAATACGAATTCAAACAGTTTGATTTTTTAGAGAGATACGGTGGTACTCTTGATTCTTTAGTTGATGTTCTTGAAGGAAAGCTTATTGATGCTACAGGAAGACCAGCAGGAATAGTAAGTACATTTGAAGAAACACAAGGTAAATCTTTTGTAAGTATACTTTCTGCAATTGATGAATACTATACTAATGGTGAATTAGCCGTTCTTGAGCAAAATTTAAATAGCGAGAATATTACCGGTACATTACAAACCACACCTTTTACTATGTTACTTTTAAGTGGTCTTGAAACAATAGGATTAGGTAGTATTAGAGAACTAAGAGGGTTGCCATTATATGATTATTTAGAGCCTTACTTAGCCAAACAAAAAGGATCTATAATATTTGAACATAGTGTTGGTGGCGTAGTACAAGAATATTCTATAAGAATTGGCTTAACGACAAAGACATTTAAATTCAATGTATTTGCGTCTGAGCATGTATTGCATTATATTAGAGAAAAATTGATTTAACAAATTTATTCTGTGAGGTAAAAGTTGTGAGCAATTTAAAACCATGGGAAATTTCTCAAAAAATTGATAATGCACTTGAGGCAATTGCGAATAGTAAGATTGAAAAATTTTACCATAGTTATATTGCAAAAATAACTGACTTACCTCTCGGAGTAGTTATTGATAAATTATCTGAATTGGAAGAACAGGAAGCGCTTATCATAAAATTAGAGTTCCTCTGCGAGGAATGCAGTAGAAGCATCTTAACTACTACTAAATGTGAACTAGATAATATTGATTCTGAAATTACTTGCAAATATTGTGGAACAGAAAATTGTTTTAATCCTTTAGACACTATTCCAATAATTGAATTAAGTGAGGATTTCAAACAAAATTTTTCAAAAAAAAAACCAATAACAAAAGACTACATGGTGGTTTGAATCAACAAAATAAACCTAAGAGTTTAAGAGAAATGATCGATATTTTAGAAAAAGAAAATTCTAGTCAATTATTAGATTTAGTATCAAAGCTTGGGAGTTTAACTATAATTTTAGGAGATGGTTATATGAGTGAATCTAGTAAATATGGTGGGTTAACTTTTGGAGAAAACAAAGGGAATATAACTATTGAAAACAACGGTACCCTCAATCAAGGGATAGCTAGCCATTCTGATGATATTATCAATGCTTTACAACAATTACACGAAGAAATTCAACTACTATCAGATGAGCAACGAGAAATTGCAGAAGCCAATTTTGAGCTACTTCAAACTCATATAGAAAACGGAGATAAAGAGAAAGCTAAAAAACCATTAGAAAAATTGAGTAGTTTATTAGGTGTTATTACCTCTATTTTATCTATCGCTTCATTCGTAGGACTTAGAATACCTATCAAATAATATTTTAAACAATAACATGTTAGAAATGTTATTAGATAAGTAGCTTCGAAGGATTGAGTTCCGGTATTATACCGGACTTAATCCTTTTAATTTTGCCTTACTCCGTTACCTGTGCAGTTTCCTTTATGAGACATATTTTGTGAGTATATTGTTTCAACGTTTAAAACTCAACGCAAATATTGTTGTATCTCCTTGGATTTCCAGGCCAAATAAACCCGCCCATTTTGCTTTATTGTAGCCATGCGGATTTTTCAGCTTACTATTCTTCGATTCAATCTTATAGCCCTTTTCGCTAAGTCTTTGAATTTTTCCGTTTCTTGAAAAGCTGCTTGCTCTTCATGTTCGGTTTATTATATTGAAACTGAATACGTTTTGCTTTTGGCACCGTCTTTATAACAGCCATCTCATAGTGGACAAATCTTACATTTTTCTATGTGAGCGCCGAGGAGGCTCAAGGTTCTCCCCCAGGAAAGCGTCCGCAGAAACGGCAATCAAAGGCATCGAAGAAAAAGCTACGGCGGAAACGTTAATCGTTTCCGCCATGGCTAAAATTCATTTTATTGACTTTTTCAGTGTCCCACATTAGTGTAAGTGCCTGTTCACTCTGCCCATATCGTCCTCAAATTTAAATACTTTAGGCTGTCAAACACCTATCTCAATGTTTATACGCCATTATCATTCTTTCTCACTTTTTTGGCTCCCGCTCTATGTACAATAACCTAAATACTGTTTTGGCATCAATAAGACGTCACTCGGACTTCCTCAGTGTTTTATCAATACTGTCAATCAATCGGTCAACGCATTCTTTAGTGATTTTTGTATTACTCATGGCTTTACTGTTGTTCAGACTTTTATGCCCACTATGTGGTGTGTTGTTTACGTGATTGTTAAAATCTATTGTAATATCTTTCGCCATAAAATCACCTCATTAACAAAATAGCATAAAATCCACTATTAATCATCATAAAGTTTAGGCATTATATCCCCTTCATAAGCACGAATTCGTTTATTTAATAACAAGAGGATGTCTGCTTGCTGTTCACTTTTTAGAACAAAACAAAAACACCCTCATGGTTTTTATTATGCTCGAATTGTTTTTTAATAACATCCCGATTAAATTGAGCCTAATATTGCATCATTTTTATGTTAAAATTTACATAACGAGATGATATTATGGAAGACAGCAAATTAATTTGTAAGTCCTGTGGCAATGATTCCTTTTCTAAAGGTAAACTTGATGGTTATGCTGCCTTAAGACCAATTGACACGATATTTTCTTCAGGTTCTCCACTTATTTTTACGGTGTGTCAAAATTGCTGAGAAGTAGCTTCCATCAAGGTTTCAAAGCCTAAAAAATTCATTAGTACTTTGTAGTATGGTCTAGGGTCAGTCTCAGCCTAGTGATCCTTTCAGTACATCAACGTATGTCGATAATCGTAAAGTAAACACTCGGACAGATTTAACCCCTTAATAACAAAGAATTTAAAAAAACAAAGCTCTTATACTGGGGTTATTATATCCATTGTTGAACGCTTTAACTATGCCTATTCAAACGATTGCACTTGAATTATACTAAATAAAAAATGAAAACAGAATGGAGTGATTGATATGATGTTTTCACCATTATTTGAACAAGACGTACCAACAATCCTTCTTCCTTAACGGTAGAAGTGTTTTTCTCCGTTAAGGGCATAGATACCTATGAAAAACGGAGGAGAAAATATGAGCATTAAAGTAATAGGCGCCTTATTTTTATCACTTGCAGCAAGTATTTGGGGCGCAATGTATGTTGTTGTAAAAGTAGTGGTTGATGTTGTTCCACCTTTGGAACTTGTCTGGATACGTTATGTGATTGCTGTCATGGTGCTTGCAATTGTTGGTTTATGCATGAAGCAATCATGGAAAATAGCTAAAAAAGACTGGTTGATTATTTTTCTTGTAGGTCTCATCGGTAATACAATATCGATTGTCACACAAGAAATAGGCACGATGTTATCGACTGCTCAAATGGGTGCAATGATTACAGCAACAACACCTGCCTTTATGGTCGTGTTTGCACGCTTTATTTTAAAAGAAAAAATAACGATAAAAAAATGTATTTCCATCCTGCTAGCAACATTTGGGGTTGTCATTATTGTTGGAAATGGACAAATTGACGGGACGCAACAATTAGGCGGCTTCTCCTTATTAATTGCTGCATTATCATGGGCATTGATGTCCGTTTTAGTCAAAAAAGTTCCTGGTCATTATTCACAAATTGTTTTTACAACTTATTCAGCTATGATCGCAGTAATTTTATTGACGCCATTTGTTCTACCAAAGTTAAATGATTTAAATCTATCTAGCCTATTACAACCGACAATTTCAGGAGGATTACTGTATTTAGGCGTTATTTCAACAGCTGGTGGTTTTTTATTATGGAACAAAGGCCTACAATTAATGAATGCTTCTAGTGGTGGATTGTTCTTTTTCTTCCAACCAATTGTCGGGACCTTCTTGGGTTGGCTATTGTTAGGAGAGACAATAGGAATGTCTTTTTGGTTTGGTACAATTTTAATTTTTAGTGGTGTTTTTATAGTTATTAAAGACGAATAACTAATGTACGTACACTAGTTTATTGGAGCGCAGGCGGTGACTTCTGCAAGGAATAGCATGAGCGAAAAGGCCGCAGGAGCGTAGCGACGAGGAGACTGAAGCCATGTCAGCGAAAAGCGTCCGCCGTAGCGGAAAACAACGGATTCATATAGATACTTCTATTTGAAAAAAAATGACTGTAAACAAACTCCATTTTTGAGTTTGCTTACAGTCTGAAGTGCGTTTCTATATTATATAGAGACGCACTTTATTCATTACAAGTTTTATTGTCAGCTGCTTAGAGTTAATGACTGACTGGATGTATCTTTACTTCTTTCAAATAGTGAACTTTTTCATTTCTCCACTTAAAGTATCGGCAATTGTATTTAGATCCTTCGCTTTTTCTGAAACGGTTTCAATACTTTTTAGCTGTTCATGTGCTGAAGCAGAAACTTGTTCTGTGCCTGCAGAGGTTTCTACTGCAGAAGCTGATATGTTTTGAACTACACTAATGATTTGCTCCTTGCGTTCATTCATCTCATTTGATAAATGTTTCACCTCTTGCGCAACTTTACTTGTTTGGTCTAGAGCAGTCTTTATGGTATTAAATATCTCACTCGTATTTTCCGTAGCTTTAGCATTTTGTTCGACAATGCTAAGGCTCGTACCAATTTCATGCACAGCACTTTTAGAAATATCTTGAATAGCAGCTATTTTATTCTTAATATCTTCAGTGGCATTCGATGTCTGTTCGGATAATTTTCGAATTTCATCTGCAACTACTGCGAAACCTTTTCCAGCTTCGCCTACGCGAGCTGACTCAATAGATGCATTCAGTGCCAATAAATTTGTTTGAGTTGCAATATCTGTAATTGTATTAATAATACTTGATATATCAGATGAAGTTCTATCTACTTCTTGAACGATGCTACTTACCTGTTGTGAAGACACGCGATTCTTTTCTGACCAAATAGAGAGTTGGTTGACGGTTTCCACACCCTGATTACTTAAATTATCAATATCCTCTGTCATGGACGCTATCTTCTCTGTACGATTAATAACATTATCAATATTCACTGAAAGTTGATTCAATTGTTCAGCACCTTTTTCTGTATCATTAGCCTGTTCTTCTGTTGCTTTTGCTATTTCATTAATGGCAGAGCTAATTTCATCAGTTGTACGTACCGTATCATCTGATATTTGCATAAGGATTTTGGAGGAATCTGATAACTCGAAACTGGTATTTTGTATGTTAACGGTAACATCCTTTAATGCCGTCCGCATGCCAGAAATACCTTTTGACATGAGTCCAATTTCATCCTGTCGATTTAATAACGTTTCAAGTTCTGGGCTTTCTGTAAAATCTAAACTTGCGGTTTGATGAATGACGTTTTCAAGATTTTTAATTGCCGCTACAATGCGCCCGATAATCCACCACATTAAAGCACCTATAACTAAAAAACTTACGATGCCTGTAATAATCTGATAACTTAGAACAGAGTTGATAATTGATTTAATGCCGCTTTCAGGCACTCCAATGTCAATAACCCCATAAAGCTCGCCGTCTTTATATACAGGTTCCATAATGTCATACGTCCATATACCTTGGACTTCAGCATACCATCTTGTAAATTGGTTTTTCCCGTTTTTAGCACCATCTATCGTGTAGTCATCCTCATACACTTTTCCTAATTTTTGTTTATCACTATGCGCCACCGCCTGAACATTGGTATCAATGATAACAGCATACGTCACATTGTCTTGTTTTTCCTTTAATTCCACAAATTCTTGTAATGATGAAATGGGGTCGCTCTCTGAATTTAATATCGTTTCCACTTGCTTGGCCATTTCAAAAACCTGTTCCTTGGCTTTCTCAATTAATACTTCTTGACTATTCTTGCCAACAATCCATACACCTAATACAGAATTTAGTACTGATGACAATAACAGTAAACCTAATGTAAAAAACAATAATTGTCGCTTAATACTTTTGCTTTTCATCTAATCTGCCCCTTTCCAAACCGCTATATATCTTGTATCGTCATAATTCTTTATACCTAAAAAACTATAACAATTACTGAAGTATAGTATTATTCAAAAGAACTATAATGTCAACGTAAAATTATCAATATAGCGCCTTAAACTCTAATATTATTAGACAAAATAGTGGTAATATAATGTTAACTTTTTACTTATCAATAAATAAAAATACCTATATTTAGTGAATGAATTGGATCATGATAATTAAACTTAAATAGTAAAGTACACAAAAGCGGTTTCAGCTACCGCTCTACTGTATGGACAGCCTTGCGCTTAAAGAACATTGAATCCTGACAGCTTCCGTTGTTTCAGCTATCAAGCGATGCTTGGACTAATTGGAATCCAGTACCTATAATTCACGGATAACTACCAACTAACATAATAAACAGAAATAAGTTACTCATTTTTTTCAAATTTAAATGAGTGACTTTTTTTATATTAAATCATCGGAGAATATTTATTGAGATAAGTATCGTCGTTTTCATTACGTTTAATAGGTAACAAAAAAACTGCAAACATCTTGCCATGATGTTCGCTAGTTTTAGCGGCAATACAAGATGCGAAACTCCAAGGACCTTTAAAAGTTATTGAGTCCATTTCACAATCAATTTATTTAATCAGTCATATTCAGTACTGCTTCTATTATTGCCTCGGGCTGGTCATACATAACAGAATGACTACTATTAGGAACTGAAACGAAATTACTATTAGTTGATAATTTGGTCAATTGTTTTTGGGAATCATTCCATTGCTTGTTCAGTTTACTCTCCTCTTGTTGCGAAAAACCTAATTCTGACGCAAATAATTCTACCTCCATTGGTGTGATGATTGTTAATGGCTTATCCCCTAATGGCTGAATGTCTTTTAGTAACTTTTCAGAAACTTTAATTTCCTTAATTTCTTCATCTAATACTTTAAAAAATGGCGCGTCCCAATGAACATTGATATATTTATCTGCGGAAATGTAATCAGGCATAGAATTAGAGAACATATTTTTTCCAATTAGTCGTACGATTCCAAACTGAGATAAAATACGATTCATAGTTTGGTCTTGTGTCTCGAAAAACTTGTTATTAAATTCTGTAGCTTGATCTGCAAAATATTCATTCCTGGAATCCACAAGAACTAATCCAAATACCTTTTCTGGGTACTTGTCTGCAAAAAAACGAGAATAAATCCCGCCAACAGAATGACCAACTACTATCACAGGCGTGTCAATTTTAGAAGATTCGAGAATCTTACTTAAATCTTCTATCGTCTCATCGACAGAAAATCCATTGGGTGGTGGGTCACTCCAGCCATATCCTGCTCGGTCATATGTGATAACTTGGGTATGCTTTGATAATGCTTTCTGAACTTTTTCCCAATCATAGGACCAAGTACCTGTTCCCGTTTCAATGACAACGGGTGGGAGATTCGTTTTGGTTCCTTGAATTTTCACATGGAGTTCTCTATTTCCAACATCAATCATTTGTCCATCTGGTGGGAATTTACTTTTAACATTTTTATAACTGCTATACTCATAAAGGAACCCTGACATCAATGCGAGTGAAATGAAAATAATAAAAGCTAGCCCTAGCAATTTTAACCTTCGAAATGTTTTACTTACTGTCGAATACTGACTCACCAACCTACCACATCCTTTCCTAAACTCTTTCATAGATATCGCTATTATGTAAATCACTCTAATTATTTCAAAATTCATACTTTACATCAATATTTATTTCATAAATGGCAATACACTCCTAATTTTTGGGGATTCAAGCAAAGTGAACTCGCTATGTTTTCATACCAGTGTATGCAAAAAAGTGTTCGTGGTGACTTCGAACTGAGGCAATTGGCTATTAAAATACGTTGTTGATACTAAGGGTCACCTTCACCCGAGTGATCCTTAGTATCGATTACTTGATATAGATAGTTGAATAACACTGCTCATTTTTACAACGTTACATATTATAAAAAGCAGAGAGGAGGGAATTTCTATGGGTTACAGCTGTGGTTATGATGGTGGCGGTAGCAGCTATAGTGGTTCAACATTCGTTCTAATCGTTGTACTATTTATTCTGCTAATTATTGTCGGCGCTAGTTTCATGTATTAACAAAATGATTTTTTGCTAGCAGTTAGCCAAATAACAGTTTGGCACCTCCTGGTTGCGAGTTAGGGTCACTTTTCATCGTGACCCTTTTATAGTTGCCTTTTTTAGAATTTCATATCCTTACTAAAAGAGTTATGGAAATGAAGAAACTAAAGTATAAAAGATTCAGCATCTCAACAATACCGTATATTATATGTATCACACAAAAAGACCAAAACTCATTTAATTATGAGTGATTGGTCTTTTATGCCTATAAATAGCAGAAAAAATTAAAAAAATTTCCGTTATCCCTTAGACATTTTCTCTCCCACCTGCTTTTATTTAGATTGTGCTGAATACAATTTGCAAGGAAAATAGCTTAATAAATTTTATCGCAGTCATTATGATAATTACTTTGCTTTTCGCTCATTGACTTGGGATATTTTATTTTACGTACTTCAAATGCTTTTTAACAAAATTTACGATGTAATGTACTTCATCATCTGTAATGTTTAATAAATGACAAACTCTTTGTATTTTAGCAGGTGACTTTAATTGTTCTCGCACTTTATCAATCCACATGTATTTACACTTACGGGGATTTACACAATTTCTTATCTGCTTGTATCGAAAGTAAGCATAGCGAGCAAATGCATTCAGCATGTCTCGCTCATCCCCTTCTCGTTGTGGATTCTTGACAGCAGCTTCTATCTCTTCTGTATCAAATGTCCTTGTGTCATCTGTAAATTGCATCTTACCACCTCTCTTCATGAATAAACTTAGTGCTCTTGTTTAATTCCAAACGCTTATGCATATCGTTATAACGCTTGAAGCATAGGCATTGTCAGTTGCTTAGAGTCAATGATAGATGTGGATGCGTCTTTACTTCTTTATAAGTGCTGAACGTTCTCCGTCTTGTGAGAACGCCCAACTGCTTTACACAGTTGGTATCCAGGATGATTTTGTTGCTATGCTTTTTGCTGTACTACATCTATTCACTTACTCTTATAAAACCTCTTCAACTTTCCAGTCTGGATGAAGATGATGAGGTGTTGTTTGCGTGTTACCTTAATCATTTATCATCCCTTCACACATAGTTATTAAATGCACAATAAAAAGCCACATCTGGTTAGATGTGACTCTTTATGTATATTTATAATGACGCCTATATCGTAAAACGAAAACATATTCAGTCTAAAATTTTTTTAATATTGTCCTCAAAACTTTTAGGTTTATCAGTTGAAGCGAAGCGAGATACTACTTCTCCATTTCGATTGACTAAAAATTTTGTAAAGTTCCACTTAACGCTTCTTCCTAAAAATCCCTTTGAATGCGTTGTTAAATGCTCAAAAAGAGGATGTGCATCTTTACCGTTTACCTTTATAATTTCATGCATTGGGAAGGTAACTCCATATGTCAAACGGCAAGCTTCGGCAGCCTCTGTGGCAGAATCAACCTCTTGTTTAAACTGATCAGAAGGAAATCCTAGTACCTCAAAGCCCTGTGCTTGATATTTTTTGTACAATTCTTCTAACTCCTCAAATTGTGGTGTAAAACCACATTTTGTTGCGGTGTTCACAATGAGTAACGCCTTACCCCTGTATTGCTCTAAACTATATTCTAATCCATCTTCTAATTTTACATTGATGTCATAAATACTCATCTTTTTTCCTCCCTGTCATTCAATTGAGATAATGTCTCGTTTAAATTTTGTAACTGTGCTCTGAGATCTCCATCAATAACAGTTAATGCATCACAACGAGTCATTTTTTCAACTAGCTTTTCTGTAATAGCTGTTTCCATCGATCTGGCTTTCTCTGTTAATGAAATGACAACAGCCCTTTTGTCACTTGAAGAAGTTTCTTTCTTGACCCAGCCTTTAACAACAAGCTTATTTAATATTGGATTTAACGTACCTATTCCGAGACTCAATTTTTCACTAATTTGCTTTACGACAAGATTATCTTGTTCCCATAATGCAAGTAGCACCAAATACTGCGGGTAGGTCAAATCAAATGGTTCAAGTACTTGGCGATATAATTTTGTAAATTGATTAGCTGCTTTATATACCGCAAAACATAGCTGATTCTCTAGTAAAAATGCTTTAATTTTCAAGTCACCCCCATATATATCGTATGCGATTTATTATATATCGCACACGATATAATTTCAAGAAATAGCATTTTTGCTTCCCAATCGATATTATACTGTCGCCATTCAACAATCTAAGCAACTTGAACCAATCGGGCTTTTACGGTCAGTTGATAGACCACCACGTTAATTTCCATTTGAGGTGGGCGGCGGCTTACTGACCGTTCATGCGGGATATACACTGAAACACTTGTGTCATCACTTGCGGCAACTTGTAAACAAATGCTCCAACGCAAGATAAAAAAGCCATAGCGTCGTCAAACGCTACAGCTCAGATTTGTTTTTTTACCTAGTAAATAGGATAGTCAGTAACTGTATACTACCAAAATTGTAGTATGAGCAACCTGTTTGAGTAAACAAGCGCAAATCAAGCTTACAAAAGAGTATTTACTTCGGTGGATTGAAAATTGCCGTACCTGTTGTGAATTTATATTATTAATTTTCACAGGCAAAGAACTATACAAACATAACTATCCAATCATAGAAATAGTAGTGTAAAGCTAATTTAGCTTTGTACCTCCGAAACTTGTTACTAGGGTCACTTTCACCAAAGTGACCTTTTTTATCGACTCGTTTCTCAACCTTCGTAACCTAATTAACCATTTTTAAATAATTTATTAATTAGATTAATACCGTCTTTCATTTTTACAACTATACATACTATAGATTATAGAAAGGAGGTGAATTTTATGAGTAATCAAGGTTATGGCAACAGCTATGGTGGTTCATCATTCGTTTTGATCGTTGTACTATTTATTCTGCTAATTATCGTGGGCGCAAGTTTCCTGTATTAAGCCAAGAGTTTTACTAGCTAGCACTGCCTAGTTACAGTAGAGTAGTGGAAATAATGATTTGACATATCTGATTAATTAGGGTCACTTTCACCAAAGTGACCCTTTTAAAATTTTCTTCCCTTGTATTGTTCAGTAACTCATACATAAAATTCTTATCCATCTAAATAACAACAAATGAAGAAAGTACCGGTGGTTAAGCGTCTATCAGACCTACAGATGCTGTATTTCTTTTGTTCTCCATTCATTTATATTTTTTTGTATATATTGTGGAGAAGTAGCTTCACTCAAATAGTAAGTCCAAATAAGTTCAAATAGCCCGTTCGACAGTTTCATTATGGTTGGACACTGCGAAATTTTAAAATTTTTAAAGCTATTTCTCGGGCAATTAACTATACAAAAATAGCTATCACATCATATTAATAGTAGTGTAAAGCTAATTTAGCCTTACATCCCCTGATTTGTTGGTTTGGGTCACTTCGGATAGGGAAGTGACCCTTTTTAATTTCTTTCACATTGTTGTAAAGAGCACTGTATAGTATGATTTCATCCAACAAATATTAGGAGATAAACACATGAATAATTCTACACTATTCACTATTCTGTAAGTCCGCTTCTTCCAAATACATATTGAGATATACTATGGCTATTTTCTGATTTATCATTTGCTGGGAATTCTTTTTTTCAAACCACAGCTGACAAAAGTTGATAATTTCTTTGTTAGCCTGCTTGCTCTTCTTAATTTCTGTAAATAGGCTATACCAATGAAAATAGGCATTTACGATTTTTTTAGAGTGATGCTATAATTGCTCTTTTATCGTTTAATCCTCCTATTGTTCGGTAAAGATGAAAGTCTATTCTCCCTTTACTCCTCTATTGTCATAGCTTCCCTTTCCCTTAGCTATTCAAACAATATCAATTTCTATAGAAATAAATTAATTATCTTCTTACATTATGGACATATTACCAATCACTATACATTTTCAAATCATAGATTATTAGTGTAAGGCTAGCGCTAAGCCATAAACTAACAAAAAGGGAGATTGTTAATATATGAAACAAATAAAGTGGGATTTTAATAAATTCGAAAAATGCCATTGCGAATCTAAAAAATATTATTACGAATACCACAAATGTGATTGCAAACATGATAAACATGACTGCGAGTGCAAACATGATAAAAAACATCACAAAGATGAAAAACATAAAGAGCATCACTGTAAAGGTTGCGTTTGTAATTTACTAAAATGCTTTGAACCAGGAACTTTAGTAGACATTTTCCTGTCAAATGGCGGACGATTTACTGGTGTTTATTTCACTTCCCTAGATCCTCGAAATTGCTGTGCATACTTCCTTGAAATAGGAGATGATGATGCTACACCAGTTATCATTGACTGTCAAAAAATTGACGCTATTATCAAAAGAAATTCCGCGGCGTAACCTATAATCGGTCTCTTCTTTTGTGGAAGGGGCTCAGATTGTAGACAAATTCTACGTGATCAGTGAAGATAGACATAGTCAGTTTTAACCTCCTGATAAGGATTGAGTTCGGTATTGTACTGAACTTAATTCTTTTTGTTTTGTTTTAAATTGTTGGTAGTTTTAGTAATTTATCTATTCTTCAACTTCAGGTTTAGGTTTAAAATCATCCATTCGCTTAAATTCCTATAAGTAAAGTAATGCTGAATTCAATAAACCTAGGTAGTTCTCTAAACTGCCTTATCGTTTTTGCCAATAAATGAGTATCTTGTTTCATTTGCTTATGTCTTCCTTGAAAAAACTACTCCTTCTCACGCACGAACCGTCTAACCTCTCATTCGCTACGTTTCATACAGGAGATATCTCCCTCGTTCTTCCACAAGAGGTCTCACTGCTTTTACTAGAATTAAGGAATGTTGTGCATTGATGTCAACAAACTTACAGAAAGAACGTGGTTGAAAGACTTTGTATGGTCGTTTGATTTGTATATTAACAGATATCTAGTAGATTTTTCACAAAAAAACTGTAGGTTCAACTCAATTATTCTTGAGCATGCCAACAGTTTATGAATTACTATTTAATTGGAATTTAACACTTGGCCGTTTACGAAATACAGTTGCTTTTTTATTTGCTGTACACTTTATTTCTTCACTTTTGAAAGGGTCATCCCATCACCAATTGGAACAATGACAGATTCTAGTTGAGGATGATTAGCGACAATTTCATTGAATTTTTTCATTGTTTCAGTATAGCGTTTTGATATAGCTTTCGAGTCTGCAACACTACCGTTAGCAAGTACATTATCAGTTACTATTAAGGCACCCGAATTTGCAAGTCTAATACAGTAATTTAGATAATTTTCATAATTATCTTTATCAGCATCTATAAAGAAGAAATCGAATCGCTTATTTTCCTCAGCTAGTTTTTCGAGGCTCTGTAATGCAGGTCCAGTTAAATATAATACTTGATTACCAAAACCGGCTTTCGATAAATTGTTGTGTGCTAACTTCGCGTATTTCTCCTCTAACTCAAGGGACGTTAATTGTCCTTCACTACCAAAGCCTCTGGCAAGACAAATCCCGCTATAGCCCCCAAGAGCACCTATTTCAAGTACATTTCTAGCCCCTGAAATTGATGTAAGCATAGTTAAAAGTTTTCCTGAGGATGGCGATACCGAGATGGAAGGCATTTCGTTTGCCTCAATGGACGATATAACTTCTTCCAACAAAGTATCTTGATTATAAAATAAAGAATCGATATAACTATTAATTTGTTTCATTAATTTTATTTTCCTCTTTATCAATAACTAATGGTTTTTGACTATCCAGCTTCGAAATTGCTGTTTCTACATCTTCAGAGGATGAAACAATTGTTTCACTGTCATGTATTTCGAATAATTGAGTAAATTCACTGATAATCATATCAATTGCTTTTAATTCCCCGACTAAAATTGCTTGAATAGATTGAAACTCCGGTAGCTCTAACTGTTGCTTAATTGTCGAACGCTTCAGATTCATCATATCTAAAAAGGCAATTGCTCTCCCCCGGCGAAATGTTTTCGCCCCACGTTGATGTGACCCCTCTCTGCCTTTGTAGCGTCCACCACGTTGATGTGAACCTTCTCTGCCTTCGTATCGCTCACCACGTGAATGTCCCTCTTCCTTAAATCTATCATCTCTCAAGATAAAAAACCTCCCTTTGTATACAAATGTATACGTATATTTACATCAATATTGTATACGTTTGTATACACCGTGTCAAACCTAAGAACTTTTTCTTGAATTTCACAATGTTAAATGAACTAGCCCATGAATGAATGTCTTATCGTTAAAGCAGTTCTTAATCGAGCAAATTTCATTGAATTTCTTCTTAAAATAACTAAAAAACATTGTGTCCGTTCAGAGTTCTTCGTCATTCAAGAAGCGTTAATGTACACAAATCTTATTGTCGTCAAAACTATAATGAATCTCCTTGACTAAAAAATGACCAAAATAGCATTTTGCTATCTTGGTCATTGTAAAGTTTAATTTAAGAATTGCTGAGCAACTTACCTCTTATAAAATTCGTTTTACCATCGAAATGAGGTACCCGAGTGCATCACCATCACTCATACGGTCTACACGATCACTATGATCGATTTTTAAAATCCCTCTGGTTTTAGCTTCTTTAAATAGTGCTTTTAAATCCTCTTTTGCTGTACTTGTAATTGTCATGTGATCTTTCTCCTTTTGTTGCGTTGTTATTATCGGGTTCTAAGGTTTTTAATACAATAGCGAAACACCTCGGCTTGAATACGACGTAGACCTTTTTCTTTATTCCATCGTAATGTTGTTTTACCCGTTCCTTTTCCCCGCTAAACGTATAAAGTGAAACTTCAATCCGTGGTTTCCACTTGTAGTGAACGTTTTACTGACCGTTCATACGGGATGAAGTAATTTTCACAAGATTCAGTACAGCAACAGCTCTGATTCAAAGGAAGATTTATGCCCCGAAAAACGCATTTCGTTCTTTTGTAATCCACTCCCCTAAGTCATCTTTGCTACGCTTCACTAACCGATTTACGAGTACATCATGCCAAATATAATCCTCTAATAAGTAAATATGAATGGGGTCATCTGTAAAGAACGCAAGCTCACGGTTATCAGGGGATGGCCCATAAATCATTTCTTTTCCATCGATCGATAGTATAAACCAATGGTCCGTAGTAGTCCTTTCTGTAAAATCAGTCACACGATGTTGCTCTAATGTAACTAAAGGCTCCGTCACATGTAGCGTAATTCCATGTACTTTCACTTGCTGTGCAACCTTTTCCAAGTCCACTCGTAATTCCTCATACACATCATCCCACATCGATAACAGTACTCTTTTTTCCGCCTTTTTTAACATCGACTGACAATAAGCTAAAATGGTATTTCTATCTTTAATACTTAAAACTTTATTGTCCTCCACAGGCTCCTGCTGTTCTATGGTTTCTAAGTTATTTGACATCGATTTAAAACTCGACTGCCAATTCTTTTCTACCATTTGTAAAAACACGGATACCGCTAACGCCGTATAGGTTGTTATTTCTGGCGTTTCCTCTTTCATTACAAGACCTTTGTCAACTAATAAATCAAGAATCCCATAAATACGCGCACGGGGAATACCTGAATGCTTACTTACTTGATAAGCCGTCACATGATTATTCTGCACCAGTGCTATGTATGCCTTGGCTTCATATTCTGTATAGCCTAATTGTTTTAACTGGTTAATTAATTCCACTAGTGAATCCCTCCATTTCTTTTATTATAGTCAAATTCCCTATTATATTGCGATAAAACTTACACTTTACAAACGCGATTTATTTAGTTACTATTTCAGTAGTAACTAAACGAAAGAGTGATTTTATGCAACTAGATTTACAATTATTACTGATACTCATACTAATTGGCTTTCTCGCAGCGTTTATTGATTCAGTCGTTGGTGGAGGCGGGCTCATTGCACTACCTGCTTTATTATTTCTTGGTCTAAATCCAACTACGGCCATTGCTACAAGTAAACTAGCCAGTTCGATAGGATTAGTTACTTCGACCATTTCATTTTATCGTTCTGGAAAAATTGATTTTCATTCTGTCACAAAATTTTTTCCACTCGCATTTTTCGGCTCTCTTCTTGGTGCCTGGACCGTCACATTAATTAGTCCAGACATATTAAAGCCACTGATGCTATTTATGCTCGCTGCTATTGCTATCTATACAATTTTCAAAAAAGATTGGGGCAGCATCTCAGTCATTAAGAATTTATCTCCTATTCAATTAGCTGGGTTTATCATTCTTCTCTTTACCATTGGATTTTACGATGGTTTCCTTGGTCCAGGCACTGGCTCCTTTTTTATTTTTGCTTTTATCATGATTGGCACCGATTTTTTAAAGGCTGCAGGTAATGCAAAATTGTTGAACCTTGGTAGTAACATAGCTGCACTATTTTTGTTTATGTATCTAGGTCACATTCACTATTTTTACGGGTTAGTGATGGGAGCTGCTCAAATATTCGGGTCAATTGTCGGCTCTCAGGTAGCTATTAGAAAAGGAAGTGGCTTCGTACGACAGCTATTTATCATCGTATCAATTACTCTTCTAATCAAAAATTCGTATGATTACTTTTTTAGTTAAAGTAATCATACATGTTTTTACTTCTTAACCTCCGCCCTCTCTAAATTGATGCTCATCAATACTTAAGATATAATAAAGTATAATCATTTTTTACAATTATACTAATATAAGGATGATACGATAAAATGACTCAAGAACATATTCTAAATCGAAAAGGTGCTAGGAAGACCAGTGATATACCCAGTGAAATACTAGCTTCCCTAAATCGCGGTTTAATAGAAAGCGTCAATCTTATTGAATGGCAAGCTGTGGATCATCCTACTTTATTGGAGCATGTATTACCTGCATTCAATTTGAAGGTAAAATTGGATGTCCTATTAACTGAAATGGCCAATCAAAATGCTGTCACTGGGATGAAGGCGATACGTACCACTAGTGATTTACTAACAACAGCCATGATTGATGAAAGTAAAGCCAAAAAGCTAGAAATATTGACGTACTGCTCCAATCATATTTCAGATAGTGTAAGATGTTGGGCAGCCTTTATGCATAAACACTCCACACAAACTTTAGAGGAAAAACTGTTGTTTATCAGACATTTTGCGGCGGATCATCATTTTGGTGTTCGAGAAATTGCTTGGATGGCTATAAGAGAAGACCTTTCCGAAGACATAGATAAAAGCGTGGCATTGTTAACTGAATGGGCTATTGTCGATAATGAAAATATACGGCGTTTTGCAGTAGAGTCTATCCGACCTCGAGGAGTTTGGACGAAACATATTGATATCCTCAAGCAAGAACCACAAAAAGCACTTCCCATTTTAGATTTACTGAAAGCAGATACATCGAAATATGTTCAGGATTCTGTTGGTAATTGGTTAAACGATGCAAGTAAAACGCAAGCAAATTGGGTACTAGCTATTTGCGAAAAATGGAAAAAAGAATCTGACGTAAGCGCAACGGATAAAATTATCAAAAAAGCGACACGAACAATAATGAAAAATAATGCTTAATGACAGCAAAAAACCCAAATATCTCACTTTTTCAAGTGCATTATTTGGGTTTTTCTATTTAAAAATGTATTTTCTAAGTATTAGTATGCAATGCCGACGCGGGATTTCAAATAATCAGTACGTAGACTTTGTTGATAGGTGAATTCCGCCGTATCCGCCACTGAAATTTTAGTGCCGCCTTCAGGCAAGAAATTTCGCTCTATCCGATATACGCCAGTATATTCTCCGTCAGGCAGATATGTAGGACAGACAATTGTCCAATCAACATCAGATTGGCTTAACATATCAAAGACTTTGTGATGCTCTTCTGCGGCATTAGTAGTCTTACGTTTGGATTCACTTGACTGATATCGAAGTAAATGAGGCGTTAGCCGACTTTGTAAGATTCCAGCTGTACCAACCGTAATAATTCGTTTCACATTTGCTTTTTTCATCGTTTCAAGAATCAGTAGCATACTTTCCGATAGTGTATTTGTGCCATCTGTATTTAAAGCGCTAATAACAATATCTATCTCAGACATCACTGATTGCAGGTTATGCTGGTTTAATACGTTTCCATGAATAATGTGTAAATTTGAATCTATTGTGCTGATTTTATTGGGTGTGCGTACTAAGGCCATAACATGGTGACCATCACGTAGCGCAAGTGAAACAATATGGCTACCAACCCGACCCGTTGCACCTAAAACTAAAATTTTCACGAGAATCACCTCTTCATGTACATTATACCATATGGCATTTACCCAGGAAAAAAGACCAATTATTTTCTTTATGCTATCTTGATATTTATCATGTGAACAACAGTCTACTTAGTTTGATTCCTGTATATCAACAATGAATGAATTTATATTATTATTTTTCGCAACAGCATTTACAATTTTTTGAATCTCTTCCTTCGACGATCTTTCCAATTCAGCTGAGTTATGTAGATAAATTGAGATAAATTGATTATCAGGTGAATCGATCAAATAGCCCACGGTACTGTCAGGAAAATACCCTTCTGCTCTTAAAGCTACTAAGACTTCTTTAGTAAAGTTCGAACTTTGTAATCTTTCACCAATTTCCTGCGCATAATTTTGTCTAAAGTCAGTTTGAGGAGTCTGTGCAATTGGAGATGGTTTATTTTTAATCGCTATATCTGTGATAAATATCAAGAAAAGCAAAATAAAGCAGCACATTTTTAGTCCCTTCATCCATTCTCTCCATTTCTCCTTTTTACATAAAATACGTTTCATTTTACAAGTTAATACTAAAAGATTGATGAATTGCACATCTAGTGAAAGTAAGTTGAGACATTGTAAAACTTTCCTTGAATGGTTGACAATTATTTTTTAAATTGAAATTCAATCGTTCAACCATGAGAACTTATATGTTGAAAACTGTTTTATCTTCTGTAGTGCCAGTTGGTGAGGAGGCTATATTTCAAGACGCTAAGTCCAGTCACATAGCCTTTTCTAACTTGATTTTTTACATAAAAATCTTAGTTTTCTCACCATTTACTTATAGCATTCATACACACTTATTTTCCCAATCGTTGAAGTTTAAGTTGCTTAATTAAGGAAAAAGTCTATAGTCCTCTTCATTAAAATTCTCATTGTCCTAGTATTTATATCCTTTAGGTAATCATACAATTTAATTTTTAATGCAAAATCATTATATTTTATACTGTTTTCAGGACAAATTACCAGTCACATTTCATTCTAAATTCATAGATTATTAATGTAAGGCAGCGCTCGCATTACACAAAAAAACTAACACAAAAAGGGAGTTTAAAGTATGCAAGATAATAGATTTGTTAAGCACATGAATTGGAATTATAACAATTTAAATAAAGGTGACAAATGTAGTCATTATAAATGTTATTGTGAATATGAAAAAAAATGTTACTGCAAATTTGACAAGTGGGAACATAAACATGATAAATGCAAACATAAATGCGACAAGTGCGAGCATAAACATGATAAATGTTGGCATGATCACGACAAATGCGAACATAAACACGACAAATGTGATTGCAAGAAAAAGGAACACAAAAAAGATAAATGCGATGATAAATTTGACCACAACTGTAAAGGTTGCATCTGTAATCTTTTAAAACGCTTTGAACCAGGTACTTTAGTAGACGTTCTCTTATCAGGTGGAGGCAGTTTCCTTGGCGTTATTTTCGTAAGCTTGGATCCGAAAAATTGCTGTGCTTACTTCCTTGAAGTAGGGGCTGCTGCTGCAGCTACACCAATCGTTATTGATTGCCAAAAAATAGACGCTATCCGAAAAAACCCAGCTGCATAACAATAAAAGGCATCGAGAAGTCTATTCTCGATGCCTTTTATTGTAAACAAACTAAAAAAATTGAGTTTGTCTACAGTCTGAAGGATCTCTTCTTAAAATGGAAGAAATCCTTTATAAATTAAACAATTTTTCAATTCTAGATACACAATTACCTGTTCTAGTACTAAACCTTTTGTGGTCGTTTGGATTAGATAGAAACAAAGCTACTTCATATTCGCTCAAACAGCATATTTGTATATCTGGAAGGTCCGCAGATTGAATCTACTCCCCTCTCCTAGATGTTTTATTCATTCACAATTACTTTTACTACAGGTTCTAATTTGCCAACAAATATGTCTCCAAGATAATCTACATCGATAACAACTGCACGTGGCTCAAAACGTCTAATGCTATCAATTATGCGTGCGGTATTACGTCTCTTTGTAAGGTAAAAAGGTGCGTCTGTATTTGACTTCTTACCATATAGAGGACAAGATATTACAAATGTGGATAAAATATAAGCTACATTTTGCAATATTTCATCAACGCCTGTAGCACCGAAATCAATATTGCTCGTAGCAGTAACTTGATGTGTCATCTTATCAACCCTTCTTCAATGATGCAGTCTTAGTTGTATGAAATTTGAAACATGCCTCCTGATAGTGAATGGCATCCATCCTTTTTTCCGAATAGTGTGAGCTTGTTATTCCAGATGACAATAACCAGCACTTAGTTATTTATGCCAGACTCGCTTCAAATATGAACGGTATATACTATTTCATTCTTCAATTAATACAACCTCTCTTATTTTTACCCGCTTCAAAATTCATTTAAACTTTTGCACGAAGACTTGTTGCTATTGAGTAAAGATTATATTGTAATCACCTCAAATTACTGTGAAACTTCAATGCGTGGGGGTTCTCTTCATCCCCCATGGATTGCTAGTGGATTCAATCGAGCTTTTACGATCAGTTGATTGTACTTGTCAGCTCTCACTTGTGGTGGACGCCTTACTGACCGTTCATGTGGGATCCGATTACCTTGTCAAAGCATAGTAAATAACATATAACCAACTGAAACACCCATGAATAATAGCCCATAATATTGAGTGATGAACACTCCATGAGATTGTAATAGCTAATACTGAACCAAAGCCTATTCCATTTTTCACAACCGATTTATTTTCCAATTTATTCACCCGCTTTATCTTTTTACTATTCATTATCTGTTTATTCAGTAAATTCTTACTCCTTTCTGGTTTTGCTTTAAAGATGGATATCACATTATATGTATCTCATAGTCAAATAAAGTTAGTTAGGTCGAAGTGATGAGATGTCCCTTAAAACATGAGCACCTAACAGTAACAAGAACATATTATGTACTGAAAGGAGTGACCATTATGCACTGGCAACATAAAATTCGGTTTTTAATTGGTCAACCAGTTGGAATATCATTGTCAAACGGTCAAGGGACTTCAGGCATTTTATGTGGTGTAGCAGAGGGCAAGTTACTTGTCCTTGAATACTTGTATCAATCTCAATTTGCTTTAAAACAATATGATTTTCATATGATTCAAGATGTCAATGGATTTCCTTCATGCCATAACCCACAACCATTATACTAAGAGACAAACTTTACATTACCCAAGCCTTACATCCTCTATCCATACCGTTCATTGTGCAAGCAATGGCACCGACAAAAGAAAAGTAATGAGTCGTCGGTGCCTGCTTCGGTATACTTTATTTGTTAGTCGGCGTTCACTCATCAATCAAAGGGGATAAGATACAAATTTATACTTTTTTTGAAGTATACAATTTGGCAAATTGTTGGCCATTTTTGTATATTTCATAACTGAAGCTTTGGACAACCCTATGCTATGCTTTTACATATACACACTTTAAATTTTAAGTTTAGTTAATATGTCCAAAAATGTTTATTACCCTCTTGTGATTATGTGCAATTTTTCAAGGGCATAATGGCAAAAAGGACGTGATGTTTTGAAAGTGTTAATAATTGCATCTACCATAGCTGTACCAACCCTTATGCTTTACTTACAATATTTAAGTGATAGATTTCGCCTCTTTTTTAATGTTGTAGCCATCATCTCATCCATCATCTTCGGTTGTATTGCGGCCACATCCATCTATCAAATCATTGTTGATGATGCTGTATTTATGACAACCATTCATGCCATATTTTTAAATCCGCTATTTTTAGTAGTTGGTTCTTACATAGGGATGTTCATAATTTATCGATTGTTGTTACTTACAGTCGACGAGAAAAAACATCCTGCTGGCATGTAAGTTCTTTAAGAGTCTATGGTCAGTTAAAAATGCAGTAAAGGATTTGATAATGCATTTAAAATCTCCTATGCAAGATCTTCACCCGTCGATGTACATAAAAAAAGAAGCATTCCCTAAGGATGCCTCTTTTTTATGTGTTAATTAAAGTTTAACGATGTTTTTAGCTTGTGGTCCGCGGTTACCGTCTTCCACTTCAAACTCAACTTTTTGACCTTCGTCAAGTGATTTGAAACCTTCGCTTTGAATCGCTGAGAAGTGAGCGAATACGTCTGCTTCACCTTCAACTTCGATAAATCCAAAACCTTTTTCTGCGTTAAACCATTTTACTGTACCTTGTTTCATTTAAGAAAACCTCCAAAAAAATAAAATTGTAATATATAATTTCTTCTATAAAATAAAAAAATTCACATATTACAAAAAGTACCGAATAAACACGATTACTTTTTGTAATAGGTGAATTCAATATTTCCACTAAAGGAATGTATTTATTAGTTTCACTATACACCATTTTTTTTTATTTGTCTAATGAAATAATTTTTAATTGAAGATAAATACTTAATCAAAAAATGAAATCCTCCATTTTGAGATTTCATCTTTCACTAAGTAATGGCACTTGCGATATCAACATTCGGAAAGACCCTTTTGTCTTTTACCCGGCTCACTTGCATACTTTTCTATATATATGGCTGATTGAACCTCTTCTTTTTATTGAAGCAATAAAAATGCCCATTCAAAAAACAAATGAATAGTTCTCACCAAAATCGCTGCACTTTGACATAAAGCTGGGTCTATTGATTTTATGGAGACAGCGTAGGTCTCCTATATTTTAGCCTATCTCATTCATTCCGCTTTGATTTCATCAATGACCATTCCCCTGTACTTCACGGCTGACATGACGACAAAGACAATCAACTACATGATCATTTATCATTCCCGTTGCCTGCATAAATGAATAACAAATCGTACCACCCACGAATTTGAATCCGTCTTTTTTTAATTGCTTGCTCATGCGTTCACTTAGTTCTGTTGTCACCGGCACTTGGGCTAAGGTAGACCACTGATTGATTATAGGTTGATGGTTGACGAAGCCCCAAATATAAGTAGAAAATGAACCATATTGTTGCTGTATTCGAAGAAATGCTTGTGCATTCGTAACAACACTTGCGATTTTGAGTTTATTGCGAACAATTCTTTGATCCTCTTTAAGCGCTGTCAGCTTGTCCTCGGTATAGAGCGCAATTTTCGTCGCATCAAATTGATCGAAAGCATCTCGATAGCCTTGTCTTTTCTGTAAAATTGTCCACCAGCTCAGTCCTGCTTGTGCCCCCTCTAAGCATAGCATCTCAAATAAGTGCTGATCTTCATAAACTGGCACACCCCATTCCTTGTCATGATAGTCGACATATAGTGGTTCATCCAGTTTCACCCATGCACATCTCTTCATCAATTCTGCCTCCATTTCTAAGTATCCCCGTAAATTAGATACTACCTATTTAACTCCTATAATACATAACCAACCTTTTTTTGTATTTTCTTTTATGTCCGCCTCTTTAAATCCAATATTTTCTAATAGCTGCTTTATTTCCATTTTGGTTTTATAGTCGCTCATGTGATAATTGATTTTATAAAACACGGAAATTATTATAAATTGTCCGCCAATTTTCAACAACCTAAATGATTGATTTTAGCCAATGACTGTAGTGTTTCCCCACCCACACAACCAATATCTCCATCTTTAATAACCCCACTGTCAATTAACCATTTATTCATTCCACGATGAGCTACATTCATAATATGTAACATGGAAAATCCTACAAATCCTTTAGGACTCTTGGCTTGTTCAATTAATCATTGTAACAGTGTCATTTACTTCATTCCTTTTACTATAAGGTGAATTGTTCTGATAATTCGAGGGAATCTATAATCAATGCACATTTGGTTGCTAATTTAATTTGGTGCTTTGCTACAGATATTTTGACTTGTTTACATATGCGGTATGATTGGTTATGTCTTATTTCTAATCTCGAAAAAATGGTTTATGACCATTGATTGGTGGAAAAAGATGATTAGGGTTAATAATTAAAACATTTAGGTTTTCTTACCAAGAACCATTTAATAAAAAAGAAAAAATCACAAGTGTTTAGGTTTTGTAGATAATATTAAACACTGTGATTTTCTTCTATGTATCCTATTTGATTTATCGATTTATCGATCTAAGGTAAATTTAGGTAAAACGCAAATACGACACCTTTTTCTATGTCCATCATTTTATTTTCAGACATAAAGTGATATGTATTATGTCAAAGACAGATTCCTCTTACTTTCGACAAAATGTTTACGTTTAATTTAAATATGTATTGTTTGTTAAGTTTCGTTCGCGCTCATCTATCACTAAGTGGATAATAAATGCTAGCTGTTGCTCAATTCGCATATTGTTAAGATGAAAAATATCAGCGATTGCATTTTTTTGACTATCTGCCAACTCCACTTTTTCGAGCATCATCATTATTTCTTCTTTCGAAAGCCCAAACATTTTCCTTTTCCACCTCCATTTCACTAAGCCATTTTATTATTCCAAAATTATTATCTAAAGATCTAGAACATTACATCCATACTGCTATTAATGAATCATTTTTACTAATTATAGGATAAAACATAGAAATTAATCAATCTAAAAACTAAATTTTCTAACAACATTTTCTACTGGGGTAATTCATCATTAATATTTTTGCTATAATTTTCTCACTCAATAAATCCTTCTTCTAGAATAACAAGGTTTATAATAGTAAAAATTTCTAAATCGAACGGATAATTACCACTCTTCCATTATAACGGAAAAAATCACAAAGCCTTTAGGTGTCGAAATTAAATATTTTTTGTAAAACGATTTATACACAATTCACATAAAAGCGCTCACATTCAATTCATTCTAACATGATACATTTAGGAAGGACCTTTTTCACGCTTCTTCAAAATTAACAGCTAGGCTAGTTAACATTACCCGTAATTATAAATTTGTAAACATTACCCAATAATTTCATCTAAACTTCCAAATCATTCAAAACCACCCAAACGCAGCTCTACTACCGATGCATCTTTTTTGTTTTCACAACAGAAAAAAGTAATTTCAAAATTTGAAACTACTCGTTTTAGTGAAGTTTTAAGCATTAAATTGTTTTCTTAACATCTGTGCTTTTAAGCGTTGTATATATTTCCTGTAATACTTCAGCTGGTATTTGCAATTCTTTATTTAATTCCTGAATGGATTTTGAACTGCTTAGCATGCTCACGATGTGTTGTATTTTTTCATTAGATGTAGTTAGCTTAACGTCCCTATCGACAATTTTAGAAGAGGTATCTCCATGCCATTTAGCGGTATTTGCATAGCCTCGTACATATAGTTGACTCTGATCCTGAACAATTGCTGCCGTCTTTACATTGGCAAGATTCGTGTTCACAATTTCAAGCAGTGACTGATTTGTCATGGCTAAAAATATTCGCTCAGTGTCTTCGACGAAGCACTGCTCTATGCGGCCCATTGACTTATCAGACCAAACGATTGCGTAAGGGCTCTGTCTAGCATATATAAAATCACTACTTATAATTTCAAAAATGGCATCGATGCAGGTGATACCATTCCCAATGATATGAGCAAATGTACTATTTTCCACAAATAATCGGGCATTATTGATATAAAGATGGTGGCTGTCTACCTCTCGAATCGTTGTATGCTTTAGCGTAATTTTCGCATGTTCATTTCCATAAATACCACCCGCCTGACCAGACTCAATGATGGACTCATTTAATTGTAGACCACTAGCATCCACAATAAAATGGAACTGCGGATGTTGCTGTATCTTACATGCTGTCATCATCACGTCGGCCTCATTAATAATAGTAACCCCTGAAGTAACTCCATTTCTTATAGAACATTTATGAATCTCAGCTTTACTATTTTCTATAAAAAGCTGTGGCTTGTTATGCTCACTCAACTGACAGTCATAGATTACCGCCTTCGAATGCTCCCCCACATAAATACCGTTTCCTTGCCCCTCTGCAAAAATTGAATGCGAGACCTTTAACTCACTTTCATGTACTACTATATTTGTGCCTATATGTTGTTTGACTTCACAAAACTCCATTATCATCTGAGAATGATCCACTATTTGAATGCCTAAATCCTGTCCTTGATGAATGAGCGTATCCTTCATAGAAATCGTACTGGAGGCTGCAACCATTTGCGTTTTTTGGTGGCCGTGCATCTCACAATTTACTATGTCCATTTTCACATTGCTAATAGCAAAAATTGCATTCATTTGCCCCTCTAACAACAGACAATTCGTTAAGACAAGCTCACTATTTTGTGCTATGATTTGAGCTTTTGTATGGTGCTGAATCGTTGAATCTGTCAGCATAACACTCGAACCATTATCGATCCGCAATCCATATTGATTTAATGGGCTCGCTATTATATCAACATTTTTCAACATCAAACTTCCATAGTTGACAGTAACTTGGGTCCTTATCATTTGTTGCTCTATTATGCAGTTTTCTAGCTGTAAATCCCCTTTAATATAAATTCCCTGACCCTGACTAAAACGGAGATTTCGCATTGCCACATGTGTATGGTAACGAATAAACACTCCGCCTTTAATGGTTACATCCCCCACTCCATAAATGGTCAGTCTTTTAGGAACATCAATGTTTTCTTCGTAAACACCATCTCTAATTTCTATAAAATCCCCCGCTTCAGCATCTTGTATTGCTTGTCCAACACTTTGATAACGGTGCATAATGTTCTTCTTTACAACAAGTATTGCCATCTTCACGCTCCTCCTGTCTAAACAAAGCTCCCTATTCTTACAGACATTTTATTTTTACCTCGTTTTCATTCTATTTATATACCCAATGATCTTCCTGTTATTCAATTATGTACAAATAATTTACAAATGGCTCTAAAGAACTGCTTTTACATAAAAAGAGAGCAAAGGCTGGTAACCTTGCTCTCTTTTTATGTAAAATATGACTAATTTAGTATTGGAAAACTCCGTTGTTTATCGTTATGCCTCTACTTCTATATGCTGGAATGTTGTCACATTAAATAGACCTGTGTCTGTTAGTTTTAGGGCTGGAATAACAGGTAACGCGACAAATGAGAAAGTCAATAAAAAATGGAAATCTAAATGGGGATTTAGCTCATATAGGGCGTTGTGCAAGCCTGCTAATTGTGCTTTAGCCTCATCTGCTGGTGCATCCGTCATTAAGCCGCCAATTGTTAAAGGCATCTCCGCTATAATTTCACCATTTGCTACGATGACAAAACCACCTTGGATTTCTTGAATCCGCGTGAGGGCAATTAACATATCTTCATCATTTGTTCCAACCACTAATGCATTATGCGAATCATGCGCAACGGTTGTCGCAACTGCACCTTTTTGCAAGCCGAAGCCTTTGACAATACCAAGCCCAGTCGTATGCAAATTGTGGTGACGTTCAATAACAGCAAGCTTCAGTAGATCCTGTTCCACTGATGGTTCGAATACGCCATCTTTAACTGGTACATCTACTACCAAATGATTGGTAATAAGTTGATTTGGCACGATTTCCATCACATTGGCCTTCGTACCTTTTATAAACGGTATCGATAGCATCTCTTTCGTCACTATAGGCAAATGAACAGATTGCTGGATATGCGCAGGTACATCCGTTTTTATACGAGACGTTAGCATTACGCCATTTTCAGCAACCTTCACACCATTTTTCCAAACTACTTTCGCACGCATTTCCTTTATATCTTCTAGTAAAACAAAATCCGCTTTATATCCCGGTGCTAATGCACCTCGATCATACAAACGATAGCACTCAGCTGTATTGACGGTTGCAAGCTGAATAGCCTGTAATGGATCCATCCCTTCATTAATAGCCATAGCTACATCAAAGTTGATGCTCCCTTCTTCTAACAATTCATCCACGTACTTATCATCCGTACAAAAACCAAAACGACGAGCATTGGCTAGATTGACAGCGGGCAATAGATCGCGTAAATTCTTTGCCGCAGAACCTTCACGAATTAAGACGTACATCCCTTGCTCCACACGGTCTATCGCTTCGTCTGCCGTTACACATTCATGATCGGTATGAATACCAGCAGCACGGTAGCCTGTAATTTGCGCACGATTTAAGCCTGCACAATGTCCATCAACAACAAGATTTGCTTGCTGTGCAAGCATGATTTTTTCAAGCATGTTTTCTTCACCATTCAATACAGCTGGAAAATCCATAACCTCCGCTAATCCACGTACATCTTCATGGGATAAAAATGGCGCTAAATCGCTGGCTGTTAATGTAGCACCTGCGTTCTCGAAACTAGTGCCCGGTACACTCGAAGGCAACATAACAAAAATATCCATGTCTGCTTTTTTAGCGTCATCTAGCATAAAGTGAATCCCCTCAGTCCCAGCAACATTTGCGATTTCATGTGGGTCCGTTATGACTGTAGTTATTCCGTGTGGCACGAGCACACGACTAAATTCAGCAGGGGTTAGCATAGAAGATTCAATATGTATATGCCCGTCAATAAGTCCTGGCACAACATAGTGTCCTGCTGCATCCTCTTCATATGTAGCTTTAAATCGATTGTCGGTATCAAGGGCAACTATTAGTCCATTGTTTACGACGATATCGGCCTTTTTCCAAGTCAGTGTAAAAACATCCGCAACCAATGCGTTACGTAAGATAAAGTCTGCTTCAACTTGTCCTTGAGACGTCAATATGTTTTGTGCGAGCTGTTGTAGTTTTGTTGGCATTCAATGCACCCCTTTTTTTCTTTAAGAATTATCATGCATGAATTGCCGCATAGATTCAAGTCATGTATAATTTTTTTCTTCTAATTTGAACTTTATATTAAACTTTTGCACATTTCATTGACCTTACTTCTATATATAGCAAGAACTATTTAATAAATTCACTCCAACTTTCAAAACTGAAAATATAACTATATTTTGATGGTCGTTACAGATTGACGACAATAGTCATTCACAATGTTCATATTCTGAATGCCTTTTTCCATTTCGTTTAAAATTGCACATGAAATCAGCCATGATTAACGAGAGTAGAACGCTGCGAGTTGACCTATTATGCCATATCTGGACTTCACCATGTCCAGTTAGCAAGTTTCTTCAAATTCTTTGCAGCAAAACTAAGCATCGCCTGCATGGACCATTTTTTTAAGCCCTCTGAGGGTAGTCCAACGTATACCATGACGGCTGTAAAATTAGCCATAAAAAACACCCCTAAATCGTTAGATTTGGTGTCTAACAATTTAGGGGCAGTTCAAACCCAAATGTTTAAGTTTGTCTACAGTCTTGAGCGACCTCATCTCAATGGTCGTTAAGTACTAACTATTCTGCTGTAAATTCTAATTCTTTTGGGGACTCCCCTTTTTTATTCATCAAGCGCATCCGAATGGGTTCAATTTTTAGGGTCACCATTTCATCTTTGTTGCCAATGAAAATACCCGTGAAAAATTCAGCCAATTTGTTTTTTAAGCCTTCCTCATGAATTTCAGTTAGCTTACCTTCTATTTCCACAAAAGTATCACCAAAGCCTCTATTTTCATAGCCATATAAAATATGTGTATACGGATTTTTTTGTAACTCCTCTATCTTTTCTGAGTGTTTATTTGTCACTGTATACAATACAAACTCATCGTTTTGAAAAGTCATATAACGTGAGTACGGTTTCCCGTTCTCAACGGTTGCCATCGTTCCTATTTTTTCACGATTTAACACTTCTAAAATTTCATCTCGTACAGAAGTCATTTATCTCATCCTCTCTCTTGATTCATTTTTATATTGCCCTTCCTGTGTTAAGATAAAACCTCTTTTTTGAAAAATAAGAAATGTTAGTCTTTGGTAATATGCACAATCTCTTGTTATAATGTTTTTTTGGACAACATGAATTTTGAGAATGAGGGTATTAAGTATGAAGCAAGCATTTTTTACGCGATGTCTATTCTTCTTTACAGGCATCTTGGTCTTATCCTTTGGTATAACTTTGACAATAAAGGGTCAACTTTTTGGCGTAGGCTCTTGGGATGTTTTACATATCGGACTAACTAAAACTCTCGGTTTATCTATTGGCACTTGGTCTATTTTAATTGGACTAGCCATCTTAGCATTTGATATGCTGGTGACAAAGAAATGGCCTCTTCCTGGTACATTTGTAGATATGTTTTTAGCTGGTATTTTCATAGATATTTTTAACTATTGGTTACCAGATATTGATGGTTTTTGGATGCAGTTACTATCCTACCTTACTGGACTTGTATTGCTTGGTTGGGGCTGTGGGATGTACATGGTTGCAAGTTTAGGCATTGGGCCACGAGATACATTAATGCTTCTTTTTGTCCATAAATTTGGTTGGAGTGTGACACGCGCTCGTACAACGATGGAAGTAACTGTCGCTATACTAGGTTTCTTGCTTGGAGGTCCTGTTGGAGTTGGTACAGTACTGATGGCATTCGGGCTTGGACCAATCGTGCAATTCGCCTTAACTTACAATGAAAAATTATTTACAAAATGGACTGGCATTAAAAGTGCAGTTGTATAAGAACACAAAAGGAGCTAACTCACATTTAAGTTGGCTCCTTTTTCTTATAGACAATGACTTTTCTAAGAACCAAAAAACGTCATAAATCAAAACTTTGACTGATGACGTAGCCTGTTCAAACTTTTTTATTTCTTTGGTTCAGATGTATTTTGCCCTGTTGCTTCTATTACTTCTGGCGTTTCATCTACCATATCTTCTTGTACATTTTGTGCAGGTGGTGGTGTGATTGCCACTAATGTAAAGTCGTCTTCGTTTAAAATTTCAAAGGAACATTTATGTCGAATATCTGCAACATAAAGAGAAGTACCAATTGCTACATCCGAAACATCCACTTCTATCGTTTCCGGTATTTCAGCAGGTTTCACTTTAATGCGAACTTCACGATTTGGCTGTAATAGGAAACCACCATCTGCAACTCCAATGGCATCTCCTACTACTGTAATTGGGATATCGACTTCTAATTCTTCAGACATATTGATTGATTTAAAGTCTACATGCTTCACAAATCCCTTTAAAGCACTACGCTGCATTTCTGTTAACACCGCATTTACCTTTGTTCCTTCAACATCTAATTGAAACACACTTTTACTTCCTAATTCTGCAAGTACTTTTGCAAACGCTCTTGCATCAAGAGATATCGAAGTTGACTCCATTTGGTAACCGTAAACAACTCCAGGAATAGCACCATTTTCTCTAAGTTGTGTTAATGATGAGTGTCTTCCTTTATCACGTTTTTTGGCTTTT
This sequence comes from Lysinibacillus sphaericus OT4b.31, assembly GCF_000392615.1. Taxonomy (GTDB): domain Bacteria; phylum Bacillota; class Bacilli; order Bacillales_A; family Planococcaceae; genus Lysinibacillus; species Lysinibacillus sphaericus_B. The sequence continues at coordinate 2,801,487 of NZ_KB933398.1, forward strand.
AATACTGTACTCATTACTTTTTCTCCCCTTTCATGAAACTAGTCTCATAAAAGGTTTTGCCCGTTAAACAGATTTTTATACCTCCTATGCACTCGTTTACAATCTACAAAACCACAGTAAAAAGCCGAAGACAAAAAGTGTCCTCGGCTTTTACGTTTTTATTATACAATTATAATCTCCCTGAAGCCTCTAAAGTTACCGCTAGCATTTTAGCAAATTGGCCACGAGTAATGTATTGATTTGGCAATAAATCTGTATTATCATCAAGTGCACCAATGCCATACAATGTTTTTGTGTAACGTAATAATTCACCTTGGAAATCATTGCTATCTTCATAGGGTAGTGCACCATATTCTTCTGGTACAAAATCAACTACATCTAATGTTCGTCCAAGCATCAAAATGGCTTGCTGACGAGTAATTTTACCATTTGGATCAAATATATTTGGCGTTTTCCCATTAATAATCCCTAATGAATGTAAGGCACCAACATGACCACCATACCATGATTTTTTTGCATTGACGTCTTTGTACTGTTTCGTTTGTTTCTGTTCGAAGCTAAATGCACGGACGAGTAAGGCACTAAACTGCGCACGTGTTAAGGAATCATTGACCCCGAAGTACTCAGGCTGACTTCCTTGAACAATGCCGCGTTGTGCTAATGTTGTAATGTATGTGCTGTATGCCGAATTTTCTATATCACGAAAATAAATTTGTGCAGGATATTCAAACTTTAATTCGGCATTATAATGAATCGTCGCAATCACTCGGTCCCCTTCATCTCGATAGGCAACTGGCTCCATTACACCTTTTTTAACCATTTGCTTTAAGACTCCAGATTGCCCATTTTTGAAAATTTCTACCTCAAGTGGTTGACGATTGTTGACTATATTAGCTTTCACACTATAAGTTCCTTGTTTTTCAGATGCGGCAATTTTAGCCCCATATGCAGAGTAAACCGTCATATTTTCCGTTTTCATATGTACATAATCCGTTGGCTCTTGATATGCATGGGTTTGTATTGGAATGGTTATTGATGTGCATAACAGTGTCACCATTATCGCTTTTCGGAATTTCGCATTCATATTACCCCTCCCTTTCATCTTTCTGTAACTATCATAATAGATTTTTTCGTGTAAAAATATAGTATTATTTGCACACAATACCATTAGCTGCACTAGTTCTATTTTGGCAATTGCAATCTAACGTGTGTCAGAGTTAACTGTCACTTCCTACTATCCGTTAAAAACTATAAATCCCCGCAAAAGTAACATTGTACTCGCGGGGATGCATTATTTTTCTAATACCGTATAAAGTTCGTGTAACTTTTTTATCTCATAGTTTGGCAGGATATCACTTGTATTTTCGATATCGTGAATATTAAACCAACACGTATCAATTCCTGCTAATAAGCCACCCTTCACATCAGAAGTTAGTGAATCCCCAACAATAAGTGCTTTTTCTTTGCTTATTCCTTCAATTCGGTCAAAAACATAATCGAAAAATGCTGGCATTGGCTTCTGATAACCTGTCTGCTCCGAGATAAAAATCCCTTTAAAGTATTTCGCTAAATCTGCATCTACCAATCGTTTATTTTGTGTGATCGTTTTACCATTTGAAACGACATATAAATTATAGTTGTCTGAAAGCTGCGCAATCAGTTCATATGCTCCATCAACGTAATGGTGCGCCTCTTGCAAATACTTTTGAAAGATCGCTTCAAAATATTCACCGTCTACTTCTAAGCCAAATTCTTTCAGCGCTATCGAAAATCTTGTATTATGTAGGACATTCTTTGTCACTTCGCCTCGTTCAAAGGCACGCCACATTGATTCATTAATTTCTTTATAGCGAGCAATCATCGTTGGTGTTGTAGCAATTTTTTCCTGTGCAAATAATCGGTCAAGTGCTGCATTTTCAGCTAAATCAAAATCTAATAATGTATCATCTACATCAAACAATAGTGTTTCATATTTACTCAACTTATTTCCTACTTTCTTCTAAACGGTCTTGCCGTCTTGCTCCTTCTATCATAACGTTTTTTGCAAAAAATAGCAGTAAAATTACTCCATATTACCTATTTACGGAATTGTTAGAAAAATCCCGCTATTAAAATCAGAAGCAATACTACCTTAGAAAGGTGACAAAAATGTTCCCCTAACCGTAAAAAAATCCTTTCAAGAATTTCATATTTGAAAATATCCTTGAATATGAGACAATAGAATGCTAGAAAGGAAGATGTACGAATTATGACGACCTTACAAAAAATTACGCCCGTCTTTGATCCATGGGAAGCCTATTTAGATGTCGAACAGCATGGACAGATGACACTATCAAATATTGAATTTACCACAACAAACCTTTGTAATATGCGCTGCGCACACTGTGCAGTTGGCTATACACTACAACATAAAGATCCCGAAGCATTATCAATGGAGCTAATCACAAAGCGCCTTGATGAAATCCCGCATTTAAAAACACTGAGCATTACTGGTGGAGAACCGATGATGAGCAAAAAATCGGTGCAAAACTATGTATTGCCGCTGTTAAAATATGCACATACACGAGGCGTACGCACACAAATCAACTCGAATCTAACAATAGAGCCTGAACGTTACTTACTTATTGCACCGTATCTGGATGTGCTTCATATTTCACATAACTGGGGCACAGTCGATGAATTTGTCGAAACAGGCTTTGCGATGATGGACCGTAAACCAACCTATGAACAACGCGCTGCACTTTTCCAACGCATGATCGATAACTCAAAAATGCTCGCGCAGCACGGTGTTATGGTATCGGCAGAAACGATGCTCAACAAAAAAACATTGCCATACTTAGATCATATCCACAACCAAATCATTCATGACATGAAATGCGCTCGACATGAAGTACATCCAATGTATCCCTCAGACTTTGCAAGTACACTGTCATCACTTTCGCTAGAAGAAACACGCGAAGCCATTCATCATCTTCTTGATGTGCGTGATGACAGTACTTGGATGTTGTTTGGTACATTACCATTCTATCCTTGTAGCTCAAACGAGGAGGATCAAAGGTTATTAAAACGTTTGCGTGAGGCGAAGAACGTTACAATGCGCAATGATCCGGATGGTCGCTCACGCTTAAACGTTAATATTTTTACAGGCGATGTCATCGTCACAGACTTTGGTGATACTCCTGCTCTTGGCAATATCGTCAACGACGAGTTACCTGCCATTTTCGACAAATGGATGGAAACGGATTTAGCAAAATCACTAAATTGCCACTGTCCAGCGGTGAAATGCTTAGGTCCAAACGTTCTAGTCAAAAATATGTATTATAAAGATGCCCCTTTCGTAAGTGGCTCAGCGATAGGATAAAGTGAAACTTCAAACTGTGGGGGGTTCACAGTTTGATAGTTGAACCAATCGGGCTTTTACGGTCAGTTGATCGCCCACCTCGTATCTTTCACTTGAGGTAGGCGGCTTACTGACCGTTACTGCGGGATAAAGTGAAACTCAATCCGTGGGGAGTTCTTCATCCCCGCGGATTGGTAGTTGAACCAATCGGGCTTTTACGGTCAGTTGATCGCCCACCTCGTATCTTTCACTTGAGGTGGGCAGCTTACTGACCGTTACTGCGGGATAAAGTGAAACTTCAATAATATTGAGTCGTTCAAGATCAAATAGGATAGAAAAAAGGAGCGTTCACTCTTTTTCTATAAAAATAGCTACCACATGCCGAAGCATTAGGTAGCTATTTTCTATAATAATTCTTTTGCCAGTAGTTTATAGCAATTTAATCGACTTTCCTGTGCATATTGATTGCAATTTAGCATCACTTCATCAAAACCATACTGTTGTTGTTCTGCTACTAAGTATTGGGCAATAGCCTTCGGTGTACCAACAAGATTTGCCTTACGATTATTAGCAATCGTCATTTTATCCATCTCAGAGAGCGGGTAATCCTTCGCCTCTTCAGGTGACATCGATTGGATAATTTGTCCCTTCATCAACTGGAGACGTGTAATATCTATTGGCTTTGCCAAATATTCGGCCTCTTCTAATGTATCCGCAACCGTAGTCGCATAGGTAACGATAACTTGTGGCTTTTCCATATAATAAGAAGGTGTAAAGGTTGACTTATACGTATCAAAAATATCTTTTGACATATTACCGGTGAAAAATTGAGCAAATGAATAACCAACACCTAGTTGTCCAGCCTGCATGGCACTTTGGCCACTTGAGCCAAGTAACCATGCCTCGGGTAACTGAATATTTGTCGGAGACGCAATCACCTGATCATATACATACTCACCTGATTTTTGCTCGTTCATGAGCATCAAAATAACATCAAGTTTGTCGTACTGCTCTGTCATACGTTGTCTACGTCCTTCTGCAAGCGCATAAATGGATGGATGGTCACCACCAGGAGCACGTCCTACACCAAAGTCAATACGATTAGGTGCTAGCGCGCTTAATGTTTTAAATACTTCGGCCAGCTTATACGGCGAATAATGCATCATCATGACGCCACCTGTACCGATGCGCAGACGTTTTGTTTTTGCAGCTAAAAACGCAGCTGTAATTTCTGGCGCCGAACTCGCAAGGGATTCACTATTATGATGCTCCGCTAGCCACATACGATGGAAACCAAGCTCTTCACCTAACAGTGCTAACTGCTCTGTTCGCTTGAAGGCGTCCTCAGCAGTATGTCCTTTAGGTACAGGAATTTGATCTAAAATACTTAATATCATCGAAAAACACCCTTTCTGTATGTAGCTCTCCTTTCTACTGTAATATAGGAACCTCTTTTTCCAAAGTAAAAGGCACTAGTGATAGGCAAGTTGCTTCATCTGCCATGTTTCATAAACCGTCACTACTAGTGTCCATCTTTGTTCTAAATCTAACACGGAGTCGTTAAACTTCATGGCAAAGAGGGTAAATTCTGTAGCCTCTTCATTCACTACAAACTGTAAAACGGCATGGCCCACTTCCCCTGAATGTGAAGTTTCCCCCGATAATTCCACAACATGTTGACCTGTTTTTGCCTCGTAATATCGCCAATAAGGCTCTATAAACGCGTAGTTAAAAGCATCTCGGACAGTTACATCCGTGTAATTAGCTAAGTAACCTTGCTTTACTGCATCAATATATACATTATCCGTTACATCTTTTTTGGTGTTATAAACATATCCAACAAGTACACCCATGAACACAACACAAACAAAAACCCTAAAATGATTTCCTAAACTCAATGTCATCACGTCCCCTTTACGCAAAAACACTATTTCCTTTATGATACATTAAAATAATTACTTAAAATAGAATATTATTGTTTTTTGCAGAATTTTTCATATTTCTTCAAAAATCGACACATACTATTTATGAGAAAAAAATCTATGATGTTCTAGTAGTTGAAAGTGAAAAATCTTACAGACTATTTACAGTCACTCTTAGTTCCGATAGTATCAGATTATTCTAATAGAAAAGAGTTGACTGTTGTGCCTTTTGATTTAGATTTAAATGTCTTATTGATTCTTATTCTTTTTGGTTTTTTAGCGGCTTTCATCGATTCTGTTGTCGGCGGTGGTGGACTGATTTCTTTACCAGCCCTTATGTTCGTCGGATTACCACCATCAGCAGCTGTGGCAACAAATAAACTAGCAGGTACGATGGGCTCCCTAACAAGTACGATTACGTTTTATCGTTCTGGTAAATTAGATATTAAATCTGTTTATAAGCTGTTCCCATTTGTCTTTTTCGGCTCGATGATTGGAGCGTGGATTGTCCATTTAATAGACCCTAGTGTCTTAAAGCCATTAATGCTTGTGATGTTAGCAGCTGTAGCCGTCTATACGATTTTCAAAAAAGACTGGGGCAGCATTTCCACTTATAAAAAACTAACACCAAAGCGCTATGCGTTTTTCATCGTTATCATTACATTAATTGGCTTTTATGATGGCTTTTTAGGTCCTGGTACGGGTTCATTTTTTCTATTTGCCTTTTTAATCGTCGGTTTTGACTTTTTAAAATCTGCTGGCAATGCTAAATTTCTAAATTTCGGGAGCAATGTTGCCGCACTTCTTATGTTTATGTACCTAGGTCAGATACATTATGCTTATGGTTTATCAATGGGCCTCGCACAAATTGCTGGTGCGATTGTTGGCTCTAAATTTGCTATTAAACGTGGTAGTGGTTACGTACGTAAACTCTTTATTGTCGTAACAATTCTATTACTACTGAAAAATACATATGACTATTTTTCGTGATCTATCAAATACAGGACGTAATTGAAAAAAGATACAATCTTACCTCGCTACGGGGTAAGTTTTTTTCATTCCATCAACTTTTTCTCCCCTTTCACACGTCTAGTAGTTGTATACAATGAAATGATAAATACGCCAAAGTTTAATTGCGTCCAGATTTTCACCAGAGCTTGCTCTGAAAAATCTGTGACAAATCTGCCGTAAGCATGAACTTGTTTCAGATGGCGCATTACTACCACTGAATCAAAAGCTTATAGTATTCATTTCAACACTCTATAAAGAGTGGAAAATTCAGCTGAATTAAGTTATAAAGGAGCTTCTTTAAACATGAAAACAAGAAATGCATTTCAACATGAAGAGGTGTTTGTCCAGTTTATTCGTGAACAGAAAGATCGTTTTTATTTGCTCGCGTATAGCTACACAAAGAATGAACAGGATGCCCTCGATGTTGTACAAGACAGTATTCAAAAAGCTATGCTTTCTCTCGACCGACTAGAAAATGTGGATTACATGAAAAGCTGGTTTTACAAAATTGTCGTTCGTACAGCAATTGATTTTTTACGCAAGCATAAACGCTTACAGGTGACGGATGATGACACAATGCAATATTTAACGCCCCCTCAAGAGGATGTCTACGAAAACGTTGACTTGGAGCATGCGTTAGAAGAGTTGCCTCAGATGTTTCGTGAAGTTGTCATTTTGCACTATTTTGAGGATTTAAAGCTCGCAGATGTTGCCAACATACTCGACATTAAGTTAAGTACAGCCAAATCGCGACTTTATAAAGCGTTAAAACTACTAAAAATACAATTGCAAGATGTGAAGGGAGAAACATCACATGGATAAAAAATTAGAAGAGTTAGAAAAACAATATAATGAAGTACCTATACCAAAGGAGCTAGATTTCATCGTGGAGAATGCATTAAAACAAGGGAAAAAAAAGAAAAAGAATCGCACACCAAAATGGTTACTTGGCTCTGCTGCTGCCGCTATGCTTTTTACAGCTGGTTTAAATGTCAGTCCTGCAATGGCACGTACCCTTTCTGACATTCCTGTTGTCGGAAGTGTTGTAAAGGTTTTAACATGGACAGAATATGAGGTAGCAGAAGACACATACGATGCCAACATTAAAGTACCTTCCATAGAAAATTTAGAAAATAAAGATCTTGCCAATACATTAAATGAAAAATACCGTTCAGAAGGTAAAGCCCTTTATAATGACTTTAAAGCAGAGGTTGGCGATTTAAAGGCAAATGGAGGCGGTCATTTAGGTGTTGATAGCGGCTATGAAATTAAAACGGATACCGAGCAGATTTTATCGATTGGTCGATATACTGTGAATACTGTCGGTTCATCTTCAACCGTTATGCATTACGACACAATTGATAAAGAAAATGAAATTTTAATCACGTTACCAATGCTCTTTAAAGATGATAGTTATATGCAGGTGATTAGTGAAAATATCAAAGAGCAAATGCGTGCAGAAAGCGCAAGTGATGAAGATAAAGTGTACTGGGTCAAAGGTGCTGGTATAGCTGATGAGGAACTTTTTGACGAATTTACGAGCATAAAAACACAACAGGAATTTTACATTAACGATAAGGGCAAACTCGTGATTTCCTTCGATAAATATGAAGTGGCTCCGGGATATATGGGCGTTGTAGAGTTTGAAATACCTACAGATGTCCTCCAAAAAGAACTTGTAAGCAATAAATATATACATTAGTAACAAGCACTAATAATATCAATACTTGATTGGAGCGCAGGCAGCGACTTCTGCGGGAATAGCATGAGCTGAAGTCATGCTCGCGAAAAGCGTCCGCCGCAGCAGCGGAAATCAACAGCTTCATATAGATACTTCTATACTTTGAGTTTATCTACAGTCTGAGGCACTATCTCAATTAATATGAGATAGTGCCTTTTTCATTACTTATAATCCTTCAACTTTTTGTCAAGGCTATATGGTATCAATATAGGTTAGAGGGTTTTCATATGAAAAACGTAGGAACTATTAGTATATTACATGTTATCTTCCTATCAATGACAGTTATTGGCTTAAAAAATCACGTTACGATTCTCCCCCCACTGTTAGATGTTGCTGGTAGGGATGGTTGGCTATCTGTGATTATTGCGGCTATCATTATATTCTTTTGGCTATTCTTATTAGTTTATATTCAAAATAAGACAAAGCAAGAACCTTTAAAAGATTGGTTAGAGCAAAAAATTGGGAAAGTTAGCTCTAGGATTATTATTTATATTATAGTGGGTTATTTAGTCATTATTACTGCCTTCACAATGGTTGAAACACTGCAATGGGTAAATACCACCTTTTTACCACAAACACCAGTTATTCTCTTGTTATTTATCTATACAATTCTCTGTATACTACTGGTTACCACAAACCTACAAACAATTGTTATTTTAAATGTTTTTGTATTATTTGGAGTTGTAGTCTTTGGATTTTTTGTGGCCTTTACAAATATGCAGGTAAAAGATTATTCATTATTGCGACCATTTTTCGAGCATGGCTTCAAACCTATTGTTAATGGCTTCATCTACCCTGCATCTGGATTTGTGGAACTGCTGATGCTTTTGTTTCTTCAGCATCAAATTAAAACTCGTATTCGTTGGTATCATTTTTCCATCATGCTTTTTATTTTGATGGGGCTGACAATCGGACCACTGATAGGAGCAATTACAGAATTCGGACCAAGTGAAGCAGCCAAGCAACGCTATCCAGCCTATGAAGAATGGGGACTTGTAACAATCGGACGCTATATCGAGCATCTAGATTTTTTCTCTATCTATCAATGGCTTACAGGCACATTTATACGCGTCGGCTTCATTTTATATATTGTTACCGATTTGTTAAATATGACTGGAGATCCTAAACGCATATGGAAATTTCTCGCTCCTCCCTTCTTCTTCCTGTGTTTACCGCTAATGATGTTGAATGAAAACATATTTTTAAAGGTTAAAGGGAATTATATATTGACATCTACTTTTATTTTCTTTTTACTTTTATCAATTTTTTTCGTCATTGTAGCATTCATATCAGATAAGTCATCTAAAAAGGTTAATCCGGATAAACAAGAAATGGAAAGCGGTGAATCATAATGCCCCAGTTAGAAAAGGCCATAGATTTATACACCTTGAAACAATTATTCCAAAAATCCGCCGATATTGAATTTCAAGAATATACATTTCACCAACATAAAGTGCAGTTCATTACGTGTCAAGCAATGATTGATCAGCAATTACTCAATGATGTGATTATTCAACGTGTTCAACACTTTTTTGACAATTTAGCTGATACATCCATTGCAGAAAACATATTTTCTCAATTACACATTCCGCACTTCAAACAAGTAACTGACAAAGCAGAGGCCATTACTCTTGTATACACCGGAAATCTACTGCTGTATTTTGAAGACGAGGGACTTTTATACGCAAGTAATATCGCCAAAAAACCAAATCGAAATCCCGAAGAGACAAGGTTAGAAGTACTTATTAAAGGGCCGAGGGATAACTTTATTGAAGACATCTCCGTTAATATCGCTCTATTACGGAAACGGCTCCCTACTAATTCTTTATGTGTCGAAAAAATGGATTTGGGAGAACGTTCGAAGACAACAGTGGCTATTCTTTATTTTGATGATATTGTTGATTTTGAAATTTTACATGGCATCAAAAGGCAATTAGCTGCCGTAGACACAGATATTGTATTTAGTGGAGATTTATTGATGGAACGGATTAATAAAGACTCAAAATTATTCCCCAAATTCGATTATACTGGTAGACCCGATTATGCAATTCAGGCTCTTGTCAGAGGACGTTTCTTAATATTCGTAGACGGTGTAGCCTATGTCATGATTACACCTGTTAATTTATTTTTACTTTTAAAATCCGCTGAAGATAATGAGTATCCCGTTATTTTCAGCTCACTTGAACGGTTATTACGAATCGTTGGTATTTTAATTGGTTTGCTTTTACCGGCATTTTGGCTTGCTTTAACGACTTTCCACCAAAATCAGTTACCATTGCAGCTATTAGCAACTATCGTACAAGCAAAAACAGGCCTGCCCCTCCCTTCGTCTCTTGAAATGCTACTGATGCTACTGATGTTTGAACTGTTTCGCGAAGCAGGCTTACGACTCCCCTCTGTTATTGGTGGTACGATAAGCGTCGTTGGTGGGTTAATTATTGGTGATGCAGCTATACGAGCAGGTGTTACGAGCCCGGAAATGGTTGTTATTATTGCTGTATCCACTATTGCATCATTTACACTTGTCAATCAATCACTTGTAACTACAATTAGTATACTACGGGTCGTTTTTATTCTTTTAAGTGCCTTTTTAGGCCTATTTGGATTTTTCATTTCTCTTTATTTTACACTTCTTTATTTATGTAACATCCGAATATTCGGTTTCCCTTACATGAATCTTGCTGGTGATTTGGATTGGGCAACCATCAAAAAATCCATTTTTAGAGTATCTCCAAAAGGCTATGCAGAGCGACCTGAGGGACTTGCCCCTCAAGATAACACTCGTACTTCTAAAGGCGAGGATAAAAAATGACAAAAAAAATCATCTTGCTTCTATTTCTTGTCGTTACATTACTTTCTGGCTGTTGGGATGTAGCCGAGCCACAAAGAATGTACTATGTTCATGGAGTCGGTATAGATTTCAAGGATGATGAATATGAAATATTTATGCAAATTATTGACTTTACAAAAATAGCTATATCTGAGCAACCGAATCCACAAGCAACATAGGCTGAAATTGGACGTGCCAAGGGTAAAACGATGGAGAGGCATTTTTTAAATTATTTCGTTCAATCGATCAAAAAGTTTTTTGGGGACATATGACTTACCTTATTCTGTCTGAGGACATTTGCTGAGACGATATATGAATAGTCGCATATAAAGAAACAAGGGGCCCTCTAGCAAGCCCCTTGTTTCTATTAATTGTTTTTTCCCCTACTTGCTATCCAAAAAATGAAAATGTAGGGCTATCGAGGAGTTATGACCTCATGTCAACAACTTCTTGCATGGTTTGTTGTCCTTGCCCTTTTCGGAACTGGATATGGTGAAGCTTAGCAAAAATGCCATTTTGAGCGACAAGTTCATCATAAGTACCATCCTCTTCAATCCCTTTCGGTGTCACAACAAGGACACGGTCAGCATTACGAATCGTAGCAAGACGATGGGCAATGACAAGTGTAGTACGATTTTCTGCAAGTTCTGCTAATGACTGCTGAATAATCATTTCCGTTTCTGTATCCAACGCTGAAGTCGCTTCATCCAAAATTAATATTGGTGGATTTTTCAAAAACATACGTGCAATCGCTAAGCGTTGTTTTTGACCGCCCGATAATTTTAAACCACGCTCACCGATTTGTGTATCATAGCCATCTGGAAGCTCCGCTATAAACGCCTCTAAATGCGCTTTTCTAGCGGCTTCTTGTATGTCTTCCTCACTTGCATCTAATCGACCATAGGCAATATTTTCACGAATAGTACCTGTAAATAAAAAGACGTCCTGCTGCACGATGCCGATTTGTGCACGCAGTGAGGCTTGTGTCATATTACGCACATCCAAGCCGTCAATTGTAATAGCACCACTGCTGACATCATAAAATCTCGGAATAAGAGAACAAATCGTCGTCTTCCCTGCTCCTGATGGTCCAACAAAGGCGATCGTTTGTCCAGCTCGGACGTTAAATGAAATATCATGTAATACCGATTTTGATGTATCGTAATTAAAATGAACATCTTTAAACGCTATATCACCACATAAATGTGTAACTGCCTTTGCTCCCTCTCGGTCTTGCACCTCGGGTTCCTGCTCCACAAGCTCACGGAAACGTCTAAAACCTGCCATACCTTTCGGGTAAAGCTCTAGTAATGCACTAATTTTGTCAATTGGCTTTATAAGCACATTTGTGTATAACACAAAACTTACAAGCTCTCCATACGATAATTTTCCATTAAAGCTCAACCATGAACCGACTACCAGGACGACCAAAGTTAATAAACGTGTCATCATGTAAATACTCGAGTGTGTCCCCGACATAATTTTATAGGCATATAATTTTGCCGAGCGGAAAAGTCCATTTTGTTCTTTAAAGCGCTCCATTTCAAAAGCTTCATTTGTAAATGATTTCACAACCCGTGCTCCAGATACACTATCTTCCACACGTCCATTGACATCGGCAATCTTTCCGTACATTGTTTTCCATGCTTTGTTCATTTTCACATTACTAAATGTGACAAGCCAAGTTAAAAATGGCACCATGACTGCAGCGATTAACGCAAGTGTAGGATTCACATTGAACATAATAGCGAAAGCTCCAATAAACGTCATGACTGCAATAAATAAATCTTCGGGTCCATGGTGGGCAAACTCACCAATATCAAATAAATCATTCGTAATACGACTCATAATATGACCCGTTTTTGTATTATCAAAGAAACGGAATGATTGACGCTGCACATGATTAAACAATTCTTGCCGCATGTCTGTTTCAATATTAATCCCAAGTTTATGCCCTAGGTAGTTGACGATAAAGTTTAGTACTGTGCTCAGTGCATAAACGAGCAATAACAATATACTCACGTTGACAATCATACCCCAATCCCCTGTTGGCAGTAGCCCGTCAATAAACCATTGAACAGCTAAAGGAAAGGCAAGCTCTAAAATCGCTACAATTATGGCACTTGAAAAATCGATGACAAATAATCGTTTATGTGGTTTGTAATATGAGAAAAATTTTTTATACATGTATGACTCCCCTCTAAGTTGTTAAAAATTTCACTTATCATTTAATAGTACCATTTGTTAGAACTGTTCGGAAAAATAATTTTCAATTTATTGCTATATTTCCTTTTGCTTTTTACCGCACACATGATATAATTCTATGTAAGAGAATTGAATAGCTTTTGACAATTTTGTCAAGGGGGAGTAGCTAGCAGATGTGAGCGATACATCTGGTTTCACATTCGTCATTACATGGCAACTGCCATCGGGTGTGATAGCAAAACCATCTACGCTGTTGTGTAGATGGTTTCTGTACCGACAGCGGTAGCAACAAGTACAAAGATGTTTGTCTATAGAGACAGATGTCATTTGTATCAAAAGCATCGCAAAAGGTACGAAATATTTATCTGGAAAAATGCCAGATAATTGCTTAGCAAGACCTTTGCCTATTTTTTAGGCATGGGTCTTTTTCTTTTGCCTAAAAAATAAAAAATTGGTAGAAAGCAATATATTCTATTCTTTTCCAATCATAAAGGAGGAAACATATTTGGAAGCAATAATATTAGAATACGCATGGGTACTTGTCGTATTAATCGTTCTTGAGGGCTTGTTAGCTGCAGATAATGCGGTCGTAATGGCAGTCATGGTGAAGCATTTGCCTAAACCACAACAACAAAAGGCATTATTATATGGTTTAGTCGGAGCATTTGTTTTCCGATTTGCTGCATTATTCCTAATCACAGTACTTGTTAACTTTTGGCAAATTCAAGCAATCGGAGCCGCTTACTTATTATTCATGTCAATAAAGCATATTTATGATTCTCGGAAAGCCTCTCAGGAAACCGAAGAAATTAAGGAGCCGAAAAAACAATCTGGCTTCTGGATGACTGTTGTAAAAGTTGAACTTGCTGATATTGCCTTCGCTGTCGATTCCATTCTAGCAGCAGTTGCGATTGCGGTCACACTACCACATTTAGGTGACTTTGATATTGGTGGCATTAATGCTGGACAATTTGGCGTCATGTTCTTAGGTGGTATTATCGGCGTAATTATGATGCGATTTGCTGCACGTTGGTTCGTTCGTGTCCTTGATAAATTCCCATCACTTGAAACAGCAGCCTTCTTAATCGTTGGCTGGGTTGGTGTGAAGCTAGCTGTTCTTACATTAGCACATGAAAAACTAGGTGTAATCCCTCATGAATTTCCTCACTCTACAGTCTGGAAGGTCACTTTCTGGGTTGTACTAGTTGGTATTGCATTAGGTGGCTACTTAGTAGGTGTGAAAAACCAAAAGAAAAATGCATAATCGTACTTAAAAAATTCGCCCCGACAAATCGTCTGGGCGAATTTTTTTCATGAAGCAATCTATATGTAGCCAAAAATACAAACTTTAAGAATCTTTTATTCATGTCACTCGTATACATACTATAAAGTTATTTCACAAAAGAAAGGACCTTATAAATGGCGTATGCTAAAGGTAATCAAAACTTAAATAAAATATTAAAACATTTTACCTTCATGTGGATATTGACCGTAGTAGGAATGTTGGTGGCAACTCAGTTACCCCCTTCAATTGTGATGCCATTATCCCTAATTTGCATTATCCTACTTATCATTACATGCTTTGTTAAAAGCTTAAAGCTCACTCATTCCATCATGTACACGATCCCCTTTTTAATGGGTATTTTACTATTTTGGACAACTCAATTTTACATTGGTGAGCTAGGACAACAATTCGTTTTACTTGTTTTCGGAGCAACCGTTGTCATCTTCATAGCACTGGCACTCATCGGCATCATGATGAATAAAGATATTTCAAATTGGGGAAGCTACATATTCACTGTGCTAATTGTCGTACTTGTATTTTCTGTTATTTTTATGTTCGTACCTGTCAGTAATATGGTAGGACTAATTATCGCTGCTATAACTGTACTACTCTTCAGTATCTATACGGTGTATGACTTTAACCAAATTCGACATAATCATGTGTCAGATGAGGCAGTCATTGGCATGGCATTAAATCTCTATCTGGATTTTATTAATTTATTTACCAATCTCTTAGAGGTTATTTGGCGCTTAAAAAATGACTTTGACTAAATATTCTAATTGAGAACCAATATCAATTGTTTTTTGCAGCGATTACTGTGAAAAACAAATTTTTTTGTACGAAAGCCCATATTCAATTATACTAGAAGAGTAAGTAGAAGGTATTTACTACTAAGGGAGGAAAACTTTTATGTTATCTGAAAAACTACACAAAGCACTGAATGATCAAATGAACTTTGAATTTTACTCTGCACATGCCTATCTGGCAATGGCAGCATACTGTACGGATGAGGCCTATGACGGTTTTGCCAATTTCTTTTTAGTACAGGCTGAAGAAGAACGCTTCCATGCCATGAAATTTTATAATTTTTTAAGTGATATGGGCTACCGTGCAACTATCTATGGTTTTGAAAGTCCAGATAATAACTTTGATTCTCTTTTAAATACTTTTAAATCTGCCCTGAATCATGAAAAAGAGGTCACTCGTCGTATTTACAACCTATCTGATATTGCATTAGACGAGCGCGAACATGCAACAATGGCATTTTTAAGATGGTTTATTGACGAACAAGTAGAAGAAGAATCTACTTTTGATACATTAATTCATAAAATTGAACGTATCGAAAACGATTCAAATGCAATTTTCATGCTCGACGGCGAATTAGCAGCACGTACATTTACACCTACAAACGAAGCCTAGCGCATAACACGTCAATATTAAAAAGATAGATAGTCATTTCCAACCTAAAAAGGCTTACCGTATGCGATTTTGCTTATGGTAAGCCTTTTAAATTTGTAGCCATATTGTCATGACCGTATTCAATATTTATTTTAAAGATACTACAATTTTTGCCTCACCATAAATAATTTTCGAACTGCTAAAAGTAAATGCGCACTGGATTGACCGCTGCTATCATAGCCAATGTATAGGTGGAATATGTGAGCTTATTTACATTCGAGCCTGCGTGACTACTTGTATTCGGGTAAAAAGTTTTTCCGTTTATATCTACAGCTTCATAATAACTTAGGGTAGTAGGAAACTCTACTTCTATTGTATTATGAGACATTACTTGAATTGCCAATACTTTAAATGGTGGTGCTGTATGTACTTTTTTCTTCATGAAATCTACTTCGATATACTCTTTGCCAATGACACATTTATCTATTAATTTCGTTCAATTTTTTTATTAAGATTTCTGTTGCTTTTATTTTCAATTGTCTTTATTCAACGTACAATACGTACAGAAGGAGTGAATTTTATGCTTGTACGTGATCAATTATTTGCCTTACAAGATAGAGGCTATCAAAAATTTTCAAGTGCATTGATACCCACTATTGATGCTAACACGATTATTGGTGTTCGAATACCATTACTACGAAAGTTAGCCAAAGAAATTGCCAAAGAGAACCATTACAATTTTTACAAACAGCGGAAAGCGTTTATTTTGAAGAGTTATTGCTCCAAGGGCTGGTCATAGGCTCTATAAAGCAAGCACCACAAGAAAAGCTACCACTGATCGCACAGTTTATCCCTAAAATCGATAACTGGTCGGTTTGTGATAGCTTTTGCTCAGGGTTAAAATTTACAAAGACGAACCAAGCCCTTGTCTGGGATTTTTTACAGCCTTATTGTCAATCAACAAACGCCTATGACGTCCGCTTTGCTGTCGTTATATTACTTAATTATTATGTCGATGAACAGTATATTCAAAAAACATTACAGTTACTAGACGACATATCCCATGAAGACTATTACGTGAAAATGGCCCTTGCTTGGGCAGTGTCCATCTGCTATATTAAAATGCCCAAGCAGACGATGCCCTACTTAAAAAACAATCACCTTGATTTATTTACTTACAATAAGGCATTGCAAAAGATTACGGAGTCACTACGTATTGACGCCGATACTAAGCAAATAATTCGCGCTATGCGTCGTAAATAATGAAATAAAGATGTTGTCAGAAATCCTCTCCAAATCAGAAATATTAATTAAAAATAGCCCTTATGAACGTACGCTTCGTGCAACTATTTCTGCCATTTTTGGCCTTTGCCATGTCCAATTAGCAAGCTTCTTCAAATGCATGGCAGCAAAAGTAAGCATTACCCAAATGAACATTTTTTTAAGCCATTCGAGGGTTGGCGAACGCATACAATGCTTTGTCTTCAGGCACCATTTGGTCAATTGGCAGTATTTCTGATTGATGTTGTTCATTATTACCATTTTCCGTCACCCTATCCATCACCTCCATCAATATAGACGTACCTAGTTGATTGGAGTGCAGGCGGCGACTTCTGCAAAGAATCGGATGAGCGAAAAGGCCCCGCAGGAGACTGAAGCCATGCCCGCCGGAGCGGAAAGCAACGGGTTTATATAGATACTTCTTTTTGAAAAGAAAAAAGACTGAAGACAAACTAAATAAATTGAGTTTGTCTTCAGTCTGAACATATCCATCAAATTTATGGATATGTTTTCATCTTGGCTATCAAGAAGAAGCTATTTATACAAATTACTTTCTTCGCTCATACGGCTTCACTGCTTCACTCGCTTTGAAATTATAAACAGGTTTAATAATTTTTAAAATATCAACTGTATCTTCGATAACTGACGTTATTTCACTCATCGGCTTATAGGCCATCGGAGCTTCATCTAGTGTCTCTTCGTTAACGGAAGTTGTCCATATTCCCTGCATCATTTCTTTAAAATCATCCATATTCAGCGCTTGTTTTGCGACACGACGAGAGTACATACGTCCAGCTCCATGCGGCGCAGAATAATTCCACTCAGCATTTCCTTTCCCCATACAAATAAGTGAGCCATCTCGCATATTCATTGGAATAACAAGTTTTTCTCCTTTATTGGCACGTACCGCTCCTTTTCGAAGCGTCATTGTATCCGTATCTATATAGTTATGAATAGTATCAAATGTTTCTGTAAAATCCCAACCCATGTGTTTAGCAATCGTCTCAGCAATAGTCAATCGATTCATGCGAGCGTATTGCTGGGCAATTTTCATATCATGTATATAATCATTAAAATACTCGCCCTCTAAATAGGCTAGCTCTTTTGGCACTAAAGGATTCTTCTCTTTATAAGCTTTAATCATCGCTTGAATTTCCTGTGCACGTCCCTGATTTTTCAACGCAATAATTTTTTCCGTTAAATCCTCACGACATAACGTTTCAAAGGCACGTTTTTGATGCCAATTAGCGACCTTCGCCCCTACATAACGTGAACCTGTATGAATTAATAAATAATGAGTATCCTGATCATCCTTCGCAAGTTCGATGAAATGATTACCTCCACCGAGCGTACCAAGTGATAAATTCGTGTAATCATCTTTGAAACCACTTGCGATGAATTGTTTTCCTTCAAATTCTGCAAAACCACGTGAAGGTCTTACTTCTTCATTTATATCTTGCCCACTTGGAACAAATTCTCGAATTGTTTCATCAAGCTTTGCAAAGTCTATTTTCGACTCCTTAATCTCCGCTACAAAAACACCACATCCCACGTCTATACCTACGAGATTGGGTACGACACGATCTTTTAGTTGAATCGTTGTGCCAATGACACAGCCTTTGCCTGCATGATAATCTGGCATAATACGTACCTTCGTCCCAGCCATAAAAGCTTGATTTGTTAATTCCTGTATTTGATCAATGGCTGTTTGAAGAGGTGTCACTGCATAAATTTTCGCATCCGTAAAGCGTCCTTTAATATGAATCATCACATTCCCTCCTTTTTTATATACGTTTAACTACCACATTTTGTTTCATTGTTTCTAATTATGCTATGGAAGGTTTTTATGAAAAGTCCGCTCCCCCCTCAGTTTGCCTGTTGCCTCACAAATATTAATGATTTTTAAATCCTTACGCCAATAATGCCTTTAAGGATTTCTTTTTCCAGACAAAATGATGATACGTAGCTTGCACAATCAGGTTGACTATAAACGCAACAGGGTACGCAATCCAAATTCCTTTAATACCAAGTTCGGTATAATGTGATAAGAAATAGGCAGTCGGTACTTCAATTAGCCAAATACTCGTAATCATAAAGACAGTTGGCCACAAAACGGTACCTGTTGCGCGCATGGTTGCAGACAAAGCTTGCATATGACCAAACAGTACATAACCCCAAAACGAAATTATGACAAGGCTTTTAGCCATTTCAATTGCCGTGACATTTGTTAAAAATATTTTTAATATAGGGTCAGCAAAGAGATAAACAAAAAGTATGAGTCCCCCACCAAGTAGATAATTCAGTTTAATCCCTAATGTTGTTATATGTTGGATAGTAGCTGTTTTTCCAGCTCCAATGGCTTGTGCAACAAAAACGGAAATTGCAATGGAAATACTCATTGCTGGAATTTGTATATAGCTTACAAGTTGATTGACAATGCCATAAGCTGCAGTGGCATTGGAACCATAATCATTGACAAATGTAATGACAGCTATTTCAGACATAGCGATTGCCATATTAATACTAGTTGGAATCGCTAATGTCAAAAGTTTTTTTAATATCACACCTTTAAAATAGAGATTTTGCAAAATTGTACGATCGGGTTTTAACACATGCTTTGTTTTGTATAAGTACGCTATTAATATTACAAAGGTAATGAAGTTGGCTAATACAGCAGCATATGCAGCACCATTTAATCCAAACGCAGGTAATCCTAGCCAACCGAACATAAGAATCGGCAACAGTGTGATATTTAATACCGTATTAATAATTAAAGAGTTCAAGGGAGTTTTGGAATCTCCGACACCCCTCATAAAAGTGGTATATGTCATATACATAAAAGTAATGGGCAACGAAACAAACAAAATTCTCGCGTAGTCTATACTTTCTTGAAGAATATTCTCGGGTGTTCCCATCCATCTCAAAATACTATCTATAAACATACTACCAAATATGGCAACAATAGCCGAAGCGAGCATTGTAAAAGCCAGCGTAACACCAACCACTTCTTTCATTTTGGAAATATTGCCTCCACCATACGTTTGCCCAATTAGAATTGAACTCCCTGAGCCAATACCAATGGCAAAGGATATAAGAAAAAATAATAATGGAAAAAATGCCGAAATGGCTACGAGTGCATCAACACCTAGTATTTGACCAACAAGAATAATACCAAACACCTGACCCAATGATTGTAAAACACTTGCGAAAATGACAGGAATCAAAAAAGCAATCATTGGATTAGCCATTAGTTTTTTTGGACTTTCATTTTTTTGCTTCATTTACATTACTTCCTTAAAAATAAGTGTAATTTCCATATATTGTGGATAAATACCCCCTTTAGAAATGCGTTTAGTGAATAAAAAATTGATAAGTATTCCCCCTAGTTTAGACCTGTTTAAGCTCACTGCCTGATTCTTGATCCAAGACTTTTAATCAAAAAAGCAAACGAATTTAATTTTTGTTTGCTTTTTTATAAACACAATAATACAATGTTTAAATCCAGTCAATAACCCACTTTATAAAAATTGTTATTTTTCCTCTTCATAAATGATAAAAAATGCAATTGACTGACCTCTTATATCTAACATCCTTTAGAAGCTAAACAATGAAATGGCAGCTTTTTAATGCAATAATCAGTTATTGTATCCGATCAATATAAACATGCTGAAGGAATATACGAATTGCGATGTTTAAACACTTATGTTGGGAATAAATTCCAAAATAGTGAATAAAACAAAGTAGAATTTTAAAAAAATGTGGAAAACAACCTAAAGAGGAACTAGCTATGAAAAGAAATGAGTAATTAAAAATCCTAGGCCTGCAGGTGAACATGCCTACTACGAAAAACAATATTGATTACCTACTAGAAAACTAAATTATGTGGAAAAGGCTATTAGGAAAAGTCACGATCTCACAAAATAAGCGAAGAACAACAGTGTATTTAAACAAAAAAATACCCTAAAAGTAAAATCATACTTTTAGGACATCTTCTTTACATGAATAATTATTCTTTATTGTATTGTATATCTAATTTTTGGGGTATTTCTGGTATATCGTTTGACACTACATCTGTTTCCGTTAAAGCTAAAGCATATAATGGATATTTTGCTTTCACCTCAAATGGAATTATTTTATTTTCCATCTTGTGATTCATTTGGCTACGCGCAAGCAACCCATTACTGGATAAATCGATGGTCATGATGCTATTAATGGTTTCTTTAAGCATTTCTTGATCCTTCGTTCTTAGCGGCAGTTTATCGTCCATTAAAAACGGCTGAATTGCCTCTTTAATATAACCCTGTGCTTCAATTAAACATGAAAATTCATTTAATTTTTCAGCATATAATTTTAATTGGTGCTTTTCTTTAGCACGTTGATGATTAAGTTCTTGAACTTTTTGCTCTATCCGTGCTAAACGTCTTTTCACTAAATCCATCAAATCATTCTGTACTGAATGGACTAGCTGAAGCATGGATGTTTCCGCTTCCTGCACCTTCTTAAATTGTGCAATGCACACTGCTTGCTGTTCATTTAGCTTATTAACACGTTCTTTAAAAAATTGGTTTTGCGTATGATGGCCAAAAATAGCTTTCATTAGGCCTTTACCATGAATTTTTTTATGCTGCGCGTCCAATCGTTCATATTCACGCATATATTCACTATGCATATTTCGATATTCACGTAACATTTGCTGATAGCTGATTGCCTTTTCCGTAAAGCTTTCTACTATCTCGTTTTGTAAATAATCATTTTGTGAGACAGTTTGCAATAGTTGATATAGCGTTTGAACTTTTTTAAATACATTTGCAACCTGTTCATACTCTTGTTCATATTCTTGCACAATTGCTAAATCACGTTGGTAACGTGAAAACTCATATTGGGTATCGCCAGCGTATTTTTCAATGTTTTCAACAGCAGATTGGAATGGGTCACGTTGTGGAATAACTGTTAGTTCGAAGCGGAATCGCTCTAGCCATTGTAAGAAGCGAATTAAAACGGTATACGTTTTCTTATCACAATTTGCAGCAACACGATGAACTTGTGCAATCAAATCATCGTAGTGGCTCTTTTTCCATAGCTCTATATTATCAGTTTGTCTTGCTTCCAGAGCATTTGTTGCAGAAATCGAGACGAAATCACTCATTAAATGACCGATGCGTTCTTTTTCAGCCATCATAAACGCCTCTGAATCATCATTTGTATCAATGCCATTGATTATACAGAGCGGTTCAACACCTTTATTTTTTAACGTTTCGATCAATAAAATTTCTGCATCGATAGCCTTTGAACCAGAACGCAACACCCAAAAAATCTCGTCGACTCTGTTGATTAGCGATTCGGAGAAATAAGCCATTTCCCCAGCTCCTGCTTCCAGTGAAACAGAATCAATAATCGTGACAGATTTCAGTAAATCATTCTTCAGATACACCTCTAAATAATCTAAATGTTCACGTAAAATTTGTGATGCAAATGTATCGCCAGTTGTGAGTAACTCCAATTTACTCATATCGAATACTGCTACCACGCCATCTAAGAAATACGCCTTTACTTCCTCCTGCTCTCCGTATCGTAAAAATGTATTGACGCCTGTCGGATTTTGATCATTTACAGGTAAAACACAACGTCCAAGAAGACCATTCACAAGTGTAGTTTTGCCCACACGCTCTTTGCCAACAATCAGAACCATTGTTTGGTTGTTGGCATCATGGATGATTCGATTTAAGTGTTTAGCCGTATCTTTTACATATGTATTTTGCACAATAATGCCATACAGTTGACGCAAACGGTCTACAAGCTGTGGCAAAATATTATTCGCTGAGGCTGTATGTTCGAGTGGCATATTGTCGATATTTGTCATTCCTAAAACCTCTTTCCGTATATATCTATAGTTCCATTATAAATGAAACTAATCGATTTCCTATACATGGTACTAAGGAGAATAAACAAAAAGGACAATATACTTATATCTAGTTGTCACAAATAGTAGTTATTTCTTATGATAAATAACCATCTTCGTTAATATTTATGCGTTAACCAGACATAAAGAAATGATATTTTTAATTCAATCATGGTCGGGCAATGTTACTCGAACTTAGCTAATTAGGCAACAACTACATAAAGACCTACACCAAAAACTCACATAAGGACTTTTGTATTTACTCTTCAAAGCCACCCATGCGAGCGTAAACCGCCCCAAGTGTTGGCATGCCACCTTGTGCGCCAAATTTTTCAACAGATAAAGAGGCTGCTATATTCGCAAAATACACTGCCTCATCCAATGATTGTCCCTCTATTAATGCATGAGCTAATGCACCGTTAAACGTATCGCCAGCACCTGTTGTATCTACGGCATTTGTCATATAACCGGGTACATGAATAGGATACTCACCATCAAAAAAACGTGCACCATCACTACCAAGTGTTAGTATCATCTTATTCGGGTATCTTGTCAGCACCTCATCAAAATCATTACCAAATAAAAGTGAACACTCTGTTTCATTTGGTGTAATATACGTAATGTCCTCCATCCATCGTATATCAAAATTCGCCGCTGGTGCTGGATTAAATAATACGGGTACATTCGCTTCTTTACATAACTTTAATGCATAATTAGTCGTCTCCATCGGAATTTCAAGCTGCATAATCACCATTTGACTTTGCTGAATAATCTCTCTTGCAGCCTCTATGTGAGCTGGTCTCAACTCATAATTAGCACCTGGTACAACAATAATACGATTATCGTTGTTGTATATTAAAATATTTGCAATACCTGTGGGTACTGAAGCTGTTACTAAGTTTTCTGTGTGAATTTGCTCTTTTTGTAATACGTTACGTAAAGTATGACCAAAGTCGTCTGTACCCACACACCCAATCATGTTTACTTGACTTCCTAATCGCGCCGCAGCAACCGCCTGATTTGCCCCCTTTCCACCTGGAATTGTTTGAAATTGGTCTCCGAGTACTGTTTCACCCTGCTTTGGGAAAACATCCATTTTTACTGCTAAATCCATATTTAAACTACCAATAACAGTTATCATTTTTCTGCCTCTTTCCTCTAAAGTATGTAAGCGACTTGATAAGCCACGATAATTACTAATTAAATTGTTCAAAACACATGATTATTTAAATGGAAATGTATTTTTTTCTAGAGTAATTTCGTCATCAGAAGTTTTGACAATAATATCAAAATGCTGGCTGTATGGCTGCATAAAGACCTCATACTGAATACGACGTTCTTTGTGTGACTGCCTTAAATAATTTATATCCATCCCCCTTTCAACAATATCACGACTGGATCTTCTCATTAATTCCGTTTCACCATCGGTATAGAAATAAATTTTTAAATCAAATAATGCTGGATTCATAAATGCAACACTCATCCCTTCTACAATCGATACGCTGTTTTGCGAAGAAAGTAACTCGCTTTCCATATAATGTGTATCGATTGTATATAGTTCTAAACCATCTCTAAGCATCCGAACATCTCTTTCCAAAGAAGGTAAATGATGCGCAGATGGATGGCAAGCTGTCATTTTATAACGATGATTTTCGTTTTGATATGTATAGTCGATTATTGCTTGATTTCTTATGTTTGAACTAACAATATATGGATCTGTATTCATATAATTCACTTCATGTTGATTTAGTTGGTTTACGAGCCTATTGGCAAATGTTGTTTTCCCAGCAGCACCATGACCTGAAATACCAATAACAATCCGTTCACCCGTTGTGCTGAGCCAATTTGTTATTTCTTGTAATAATGTATCCATCTTTCTCTCCCCCTTATACTAATATAATAAGCTTATTTTTATGAAATGAGTATCGGAAAAGCCTGTTATCTATAAAAAGTGCACAATCTTCAGGTAAGATTGTACACCTTCTAACAATAAAGGAGTCATCTCAAATGTTTCCTGAGACAACTCCTTTACCTATTAGTACGCTAGTCGTTTTGCTTCATACGTAGTAATTTGTTCTTCGTATTTAAATGTTAGAGCAATTTCATCCCAACCATTTAATAACGTTTCTTTATAATAAGAATCGATGTTAAAACGATAAACCTGGCCATCTTCACCCGTTACTATTTGAGCTGCAAGATTTACTTCCACGCTATAAGGCTTCGCTAACCCTTTTGCTAAAATCTCATCACATTCTGCTTCGGTTAATTTGATAGGCAAAATGCCATTTTTGAAACAGTTATTATGAAAAATATCTGCAAATGATGGTGCGATAACTACGTTGAAGCCATAGTCTAAGATTGCCCATGGTGCATGTTCACGAGAAGAACCACAGCCGAAGTTATCTTGTGCTACTAGAATTTTGGAATCTTTAAACTCAGGTTTATTTAATACGAAGTCTTTGCTTTCATTCCCTTGAGCATCAAAGCGCCAATGGTAAAATAAAAACTGACCAAAACCTGTACGTTCAATCCGCTTTAAAAATTCTTTTGAAATAATTTGGTCTGTATCTACATTTTTACGATCTAGTGGTGTAATGACACTAGATACGATATTAATTGGTTCCATTTTCAATCATCCTTTCCGTGTTAAAGGCCCCTACACCGTTTCCTTTACGAATTCGCGTACATCCACGAAATGACCTGCAATTGCTGCCGCCGCAGCCATCTGTGGTGATACTAAATGTGTTCTTGCACCAGTACCTTGACGACCTTCGAAGTTACGGTTTGATGTTGATGCACAGCGTTCACCAGCAGGTACAACATCATCATTCATGGCTAAGCACATGGAGCAACCAGATTCTCGCCATTCAAAACCAGCATTTGTAAAGATTTTGTCTAATCCTTCAGCCTCTGCTTGCTTTTTCGTTGTATGAGATCCCGGTACTACGATTGCTGTCACATTTCCATGTACTTTTCGTCCTTGGATGATGCTTGCTGCTGCGCGTAAATCACTTAAACGTGAGTTTGTGCATGAACCGATAAATACGTGTTGGATATCAATTGAAGTTAGTGGTTGGCCTTCTTCTAAGCCCATATAGGCAAGTGCTTTTCGAAGTGCAGCTTTATCTGACTCATCCTGATAATCTGCTTGCATTGGTACATTTTTAGAAACGCCTGAGCCCATAGAAGGATTTGTTCCCCACGTGATAATTGGCTCAATTTCTTCAGCTTTGATAATGCGTACTTCATCATACGTCGCGTCCACATCAGATGCTAGACTTAACCAGTATGTTGATGCTTCTTCAAATTTCTCGCCTTGTGGTGCGTAGCGACGACCTCGAATGTAGTCAACGGTATTTTGGTCAGGCGACACGAGCCCTGCCTTTGCTCCTGCTTCAATGGACATATTACAAATTGTCATACGTTCTTCCATAGAAAGTTTGTGGATTGCCTCTCCAGTGAACTCCACAATATGACCTGTACCTACGCCGATACCAAATTTAGAGATTATCGCTAAAACAATATCTTTTGCAGCAACGCCTTCAGGAAGCTCTCCTTCTACACGAATTTCCATCGTTTTTGGCTTGTTTTGCCACAACGTCTGTGTAGACATTACATGTTCTACCTCTGATGTACCGATACCGAATGCAATGGCACCAAAAGCACCATGAGTAGATGTATGAGAATCACCGCAAACAATTGTTTTACCAGGCTGTGTTAACCCTAGCTCAGGTCCAATCACGTGGACAATCCCTTGATCGGGGTGTCCCATACCCGCAAGCTCAATACCAAATTCAGCAGCATTTTTCGCTAATGTTTCAATTTGGTTGCGAGCAATCGGATCAGTGATGGTCGGTAAATTTTTTGTAGGTACATTATGATCCATCGTTGCAAAGCTTAAATCGGGACGACGTACTTTACGACCGTTCATGCGTAGCCCTTCGAAAGCTTGAGGAGAAGTTACTTCATGAATTAAATGAAGATCAATATATAACAGGTCCGGTTTGCCCTCTTCCTGATAAACAACATGTTTATCCCAAATCTTTTCAATTATATTTTTGCCCATTGTCTTCACCTATTTCTTAAATGTATGTTGTCATAATACTTTCTGATACAAAACTAGTATCAATCTCGTTAATTATTTTATCTGTCCATTCATTAGTAGATAGTGTTCGACCACCATCACGCGCAAGATCAGCAGTGAAGTAACCATCATCAAATACAGCACTAACTGCTCGTTCAATTTCTGCCGCTTCCTCTTTTAGACCGAATGAGTATTGTAGCATCATAGCAACAGAAAGAATCGTTGCAGCTGGGTTTGCTACACCTTGACCAGCAATCTCCGGTGCTGAACCATGGACAGGTTCATAAAGTCCAAAGTTATCGCCACGGATTGATGCTGATGGTAATACACCGAGTGAACCTGTAATAACGGATGCTTCATCACTTAAAATATCTCCAAACATGTTTTCAGTAACAACAACATCATAGTGGCTAGGATTTGTAATCAATTTCATTGCCACAGAGTCCACTAGATTATGCTCAACCAGTACATCTGGATATTCTTTTTTCTTTGCTTCTACAACTTCGCGCCATAAGCGACTTGTTTCAAGTACGTTTGCTTTATCGACAGAGCATAATTTGCCTCCACGTAAACGTGCTAATTCAAAGGCATTTTCAACAATACGTTCAACTTCTGCTGTTGAGTAAACTGTTGTATCAATTGCGCCATTTTCAGTACGCATACGTGGTTCCCCGAAGTATACGCCACCTGTTAGTTCACGTACGATCATTAAATCTACGTTTTCGGCTACTTCACGTTTTAATGGTGAAGCATCTAGTAAACTCGGGAACGCCTTTACCGGACGTAAATTTGCGAATAAGTCAAAGTACTTACGAATACGTAATAAACCTTTTTCAGGGCGTAACTCAGGTGGGTTATTATCCCATTTAGGGCCACCTACAGCCCCAAGCAAAATGGCGTCACTACCTTCACACATTTCAATTGTTTCATCTGGTAGTGGATTATTGTGTTGGTCGATGGCAGCGCCTCCGATTGTTGCATAGCCTAAAT
This sequence comes from Lysinibacillus sphaericus OT4b.31, assembly GCF_000392615.1. Classification (GTDB taxonomy): domain Bacteria; phylum Bacillota; class Bacilli; order Bacillales_A; family Planococcaceae; genus Lysinibacillus; species Lysinibacillus sphaericus_B. The sequence continues at coordinate 2,829,473 of NZ_KB933398.1, forward strand.
GGAATGTATGGTTGAAGCGCTTGCCAATTACTTGTAATACACGTACAGCAGAAGCAACAACCTCTGGTCCAATTCCGTCACCAGGAAGTACTGTAATTTTTTTCTCCATCGTAAAAACACCTTTCTTTATATAGTGTAAATGCCTCATAAGGTTATGCTATTTTAGTAAAGACTCTCACCTGCTTTTGCAGATGAGAGACTTTTTGTAAAGCAAGTACAATTAGATTTCTTGTAGGGCACGAAGGCTTACTTGAATTAAATGACGGTTAATGGCATTTAAATAAGCTTTCGCAGATGCTTCTAAAACATCTTGGGATGAGTTTCGACCAGTCGTTGATACACCATCGTAACGAATATTAATAACGGCCTCACCAAGTGCATCACGTCCCTTACCGACGGATTTCACGCGATAGTCGATGACATGAATGTCTCCCGGAACAAGCTGTTCAAGTGTATTGAAAATAGCTTCGACTGAACCTGAACCAGTAGCCACAACATTTTTGACATTACCTTCTGGCGTAATTACTGTTGCTGTCGCAGTTGGAATATTTTCTGTCCCATATTGTACTTGAACCATTTTCAATTCAAATAGCGGCACATCCTCAATTTGCACTTGTTGCTCTGTAAGAAGTGTTAGTAAATCTTCTTCTGTAATCTCTTTTTTGCGGTCTGCAAGCTTTTTGAATTCAGTAAATGCTTTATTTAGCTTGTCGTCAGAAAGAGTAAAGCCCATTGTTTCCGCACGGTCACGGAATGCAGCGCGTCCAGAGTGTTTACCGAGAACAAGAGGAACTTCCCCCTCACCAATAAGTGCTGGTGAAATAATTTCGTACGTTTCAGGATTTTTCAGCACGCCATCTTGGTGAATACCAGACTCATGAGCAAATGCATTTTTCCCAACAATTGCTTTATTTGGTTGAATGACCACGTTTGTTAACTTACTTACTAATTGAGACGTACGTTTAATTTCTTGTAAGTGAATGCCTGTTTCCACAGGATAAATATCTTTACGAATATGAAGAGCAACAGCGATTTCTTCAAGCGCAACGTTTCCAGCCCGCTCACCAATACCGTTAATCGTCCCTTCCACTTGCATAGCACCATTGTCGATGGCAGCGATTGTATTAGCAGTCGCCATTCCTAAGTCATCGTGACAGTGCGCAGAGAATTTAACGTTTTCAGCGCCTTTCACATTCTCAAGTAGGAATTTGAACAATGCTCCGTATTCCTGAGGAGATGCATAGCCAACTGTGTCTGGCACGTTAATGGTAGTAGCGCCGGCCGCAATGACTTCATTGATAATACGGACTAAAAATTTACGATCTGAACGGAATGCATCCTCTGCAGACCATTGCACAAGCGGGAAGAATTTTTTTGCATATTTCACTGCTTCTACTGCTTGTTCAACCACTTGATCTGGTGATTTTTTTAACTTGTACTCCATATGAATTGGTGATGTTGCTAGGAAAATATGAATATGTGGCTGCTCTGCTACTTTAATCGCTTCCCATGTTGTATCAATGTCTTTTTGCACACAGCGTGCTAGACCTGTCACGATGGAATTTTTAACAGTGCCTGCAATACGATTGACCGCATCGAAGTCACCAGGTGATGAAGCAGGAAAACCTGCTTCAATAATAGTGACACCTAGACGTTCTAATTGCTTGGCGATTTCAATCTTCTCAGCTGTATTTAGGTTAATACCTGCAGATTGCTCGCCGTCGCGAAGTGTTGTATCAAAAATATCAATTTTTCGCACTTACGCTCACTTCTCTCACTACTTTTTCTTTACCTTCGTTGATGAACGGCATCATAGCTCGTAATTTAGTACCAACTTCTTCGATTTGGTGGTTGGCACCTGCTTCTTTGAATTTCGTGTAGTCAGGGCGACCGTTTTCGTTTTCTTGAATCCAACGACGAGCGAATGTACCATCTTGGATGTCAGTTAATACGTCTTTCATGCGTGCTTTTACTGAATCGTCGATGATGCGTGGACCTGCTACATAGTCACCCCACTCAGCTGTATCGGATACTGAGTAACGCATTGTAGCCATACCACCTTCGAACATTAGGTCAACAATTAGTTTTAATTCGTGTAATGTTTCGAAGTAAGCAAGTTCTGGTTGGTAACCAGCTTCTACTAATGTTTCAAAACCAGCTTTTACTAATTGAGTTGCTCCACCACAAAGAACGGCTTGCTCACCGAATAAATCAGTTTCAGTTTCTTCTTTGAATGTTGTTTCAAGTAAACCACCACGAGAAGCACCAATTCCTTTACCATAAGCAAGCGCTAAATCTTTTGCTTGACCAGTTGCATCTTGATGGATTGCGAATAGACCTGGTACACCAGCACCTTGTTGGAATTGACGACGAACTAAGTGTCCTGGACCTTTTGGTGCTACTAAGAATACGTCAACATCAGCTGGTGGTGTAATTTGACCAAAGTGAATGTTGAAACCATGAGCAAACATAAGTGCTTTACCAGCTTCTAGGTATGGTGCGATTTCAGTTTCATATACTGCTTTTTGACGCTCATCAGGTAGTAAAATTTGGATTACATCTGCTTCTTGTGCAGCTTCAGCAACAGTTTTCACGTCTACTCCGTCAGCTTTTGCTGCATCGAAAGATCCGCCTGGTCGAACACCTACTACTACATCGAAACCTGACTCTTTAAGATTTAGTGCATGTGCATGACCTTGTGAACCGTAACCGATGATTGCGATTTTTTTACCTTTTAATACGTCCTCGTTGATGTTTTGTTCATAGTACATTGTAGTCATTGTTTGTTTCCTCCTAATTATGGGTTTGTTTTTTGGGGTCCAGCTTTAAATGCATACCACTTATCTGTAGGATGCGCATCCAAAGCTTTCTTTTATATGCAAACTATTTTAAAATAGAGAGCTGCGTATTTGGTATTTTTTGTGTTTCACGAACAGATGCTGTTGCACCCGTACGTGTTAACTCTTTAATGCCATATGGGCGAATCAACTCGATAAAAGCATCAATTTTTTCTGGCTGTCCCACCACTTGATATGTGACAACATTTTTCGCTGTATCAATAATTTGTGGTCGGAACGGCTCAACAATCGAGTTCATTTCAAGACGTAAATTTGGTGGTGAAATGACCTTCACAAGCGCTAACTCACGAAGCACGATGGATTTATCTGTAATGTCATTGACCTTTAACACGTCAATTTGCTTCGATAATTGCTTGACAAGCTGTTCAATTTTGCTCTCATCTTCTACATGTACTACAAATGTCATTTTTGAGAAGTTTGGCTGTTCAGTATGACCAACTGTAATCGATTCAATATTGAATTGACGTTTCATAAGTAAGCCTGTTACGCGGTTTAACACACCGCTCTGGTTAATCACCGTTACTGTAATTACTCGTTTCACTTCTTTTTCACCCCAATCATTTCATGTAAACCTTTACCTGGTGCTACCATTGGGTATACGCACTCAAGTTGTTTTACGCGACAATCGATTAACGCTGGCTCATCAGAAAGAAGTGCTTCACGGAAGATACTTTCTGCTTCGTCAATTGTGTTAATAAGATAGCCTTTAATGCCATATGCATCCGCTAATTTCACAAAATCCGGTTGAATCGGCATAAGCGAAGATGAATAACGTTCCTCATAGAATGTTTCTTGCCACTGGCGTACCATCCCGAGGCAACTGTTATTTAAAATCACAATTTTTACTGGTAAGTTGAATTCTTTTAGTAGTGAGAGCTCCTGTGCAGTCATTTGGAAACCTGCATCCCCTACAATTGAAACAACTTTTTTGTCTGGCTTCGCAAATTGGGCGCCAATTGCAGCTGGAAAGCCGAACCCCATCGTACCAAGTCCACCAGACGTTACCCATCCATGGTCATTGTTTAAGCGATAATATTGAGCAGCCCACATCTGATGCTGACCAACGTCTGTTGTAACAATCGCTTCACCTTCAGTAATTCGATGCACGAGTTCTAGCGCTTCCTGCGGTAACACTTCTGTATCACTCGCTGCTTTCGAATACCACAGTGGATTTTCGTTTGCATGATTTGCTAAAAATTCTATCCAATCAGCTGAATCTGGACCTTCAAAGTCTTTTTTAAGTAATGATTTTAATGCTTCCTTCGCATCTGCTACAATTGGAATATCTGTCGGAACGTTTTTACCAATTTCTGCTGGATCAATATCAATGTGGATAATGGTTGCATTTGGTGCAAACGTCGCTAAATTACCCGTTAAACGATCATCAAAGCGAGCGCCAATATTTAGTAGTAAATCTGATTTTGTAATGGCAATATTGGCTGTCGCTGTACCATGCATACCTGCCATACCAATAAATAATTCATGCTCGCCGTGGAGTGATCCAAGACCTAGTAATGTATTCGTTACTGGGATGCGGTATTTTTCAGCAAAAGTCGTTAATTCTTCGCGTGCATCTGCAAAAAGTACACCTGCTCCTGCTAGGATAACCGGCTTTTTCGCTAAAGAAATTGCTTGGATAGCCTTTTGGACTTGTAAGTAATTCGGTTTGTATGTTGGTTGGTATCCAGGTAAATAAATTTCTTCTGGTGCTTTAGGCGGATTTTCCACTTCAAACAGCATTTGTGAAACATTTTTTGGGAAGTCAACAACTACTGGACCTTTACGCCCCGTATTCGCAATATGGAAAGCTTCTTGGACGATACGCGGAATGTCATTTACATCTTGTACTTGATAGTTGTGCTTTGTAATTGGTGTAGTAATCCCCATAATGTCAGCTTCTTGGAAGGCATCTGTACCAATAACTGAAGTTGCCACTTGACCTGTGAAAATAACAAGTGGAATGGAATCGATCATCGCATCTGCAATACCAGTTACTAAGTTCGTGGCTCCTGGTCCACTTGTAGCAATGACAACTCCTGGTTTATTTGAAACACGCGCATACCCTTCTGCTGCGTGAATTGCGCCTTGCTCATGTCTTGTTAAAATATGTCGAATTGGATTTTTGTACAGCGCATCATAAATTTGCAGTACTGCACCACCTGGGTAGCCAAAGATAATTTCTACACCTTGATCATGCAACGCCTTAACTAAAACGTCGGCACCATCTTTCGGTTGAAAAATCTTTTCAGCTTCTGCTGTTGTTACTAATTCTTCTTTTTCATTGATAGAAACATTCGCACTCATCAAAATAAGCCTCCTTCATGTAGTTAAAATAGTGAAAAACTATTTTAATATCGTGAAAAATAATAAAAAGCCCTTTTCTCCACACGCAAAGAACTACCTTACGTAGGGATGAAAAAGACTTTTCATGGTACCACCCTTGTTTATAGCAATAAAATTGCTACCTCGCGAATAAATGAAAGCATTTATGAACCAATGCAAGTAAACTTACATCCAATACGGTGTCATAAATCATTTATTCATTAATAACGAGCACTTCGATTATGCCCGGAGCTATCTAATGGCGTACACGCGTTTAATAGCTCACTCCGAGGGGATGTCGGATCTAGTTGTATCGCCGGCTTCCAGCACGACCGGCTCTCTGGTAGATACAGGACTCTAGACCCTTTAACCTCATCAACGTTTTAACATATATATATTTTCAGTTAAATCTTCATGACGCCGCCAGTAGAGGCGCTTGTGACTAATTTCGAATATCTCGCTAACCAGCCACGTTTGATTTTCGGTTCAAATACTGGCAATCTTTCAAGACGCTCAGCTAATACTTCCTCTGAAACTTCTAAATTAATTGTACGATTTGGTAAATCAATTGTAATAATGTCACCATTCTCTACTAAAGCGATTGGACCGCCTTCTGCTGCTTCTGGTGAAATATGACCAATTGAAATACCGCGAGATGCACCTGAGAAACGTCCGTCTGTAATCAGTGCAACCTTGGTTCCTAAACCACGACCTTGAATAGCAGACGTTGGTGCAAGCATTTCAGGCATCCCTGGGCCACCTTTAGGTCCTTCATAGCGAATGACGACTACATGGCCTTCCTTAACTGTGCCATTATCAATGTTTTCCTGCGCTGCCTCTTGTGAATCAAAGACAATTGCTTCACCCTTAAACACTTTAATAGAAGGATCTACAGCACCTACTTTGATAACAGAGCCATTTGGTGCAATATTACCGAATAACACCGATAAGCCACCGACAGGACTATAAGGATTGTCTTTCGTACGAATAACTTGATCATTAGTAATCTGATAATCTTTTACAAGTTCCCCCATCGTTACACCTGCAACAGTTGGACGATTTGGATGAATTGCACCAGGAATAGATACTAATTCGTTTATGATGGCACTAACACCACCAGCTTTATTAATATCATCCATTGACACATCCGAAGCGGGCATAATTTTCGCTAAATACGGTACACGCTCTGCAACTTTATTTATATCTTCAATGTTATAGTCGATTTCCGCTTCATTTGCGATGGCAAGTGTATGAAGGACTGTGTTTGTAGAACCGCCCATTGCCATATCAAGTGCAAATGCATCATCGATTGCTTCTTTTGTAATAATGTCACGTGGCTTAATGTCCTCATTCACCATACGGACTAATTGTTTAGCAGCTTCTTTAATGAGCTTATGGCGCTCATCGGATGTTGCTACGATTGTGCCGTTACCTGGAAGCGCTACTCCTAGCATTTCCATCAAGCAGTTCATAGAGTTCGCAGTGAACATTCCCGAACATGATCCGCATGTCGGACACGCGTTGTTTTCAATATCTAACAGCTCTTCCGATGACATTTTGCCTGATTTATGAGCTCCGACACCTTCAAAAACGGATGTTAGTGAAAGTTGTTTACCTGTGGCAGATGTCCCCGCCTCCATTGGACCTCCTGATACGAAAATTGAAGGTACATTTGTACGAACCGCCGCCATTAACATTCCTGGTGTGATTTTGTCACAGTTTGGAATGTAAAATACGCCATCAAACCAGTGTGCATTAATAACTGTCTCAGCAGAATCTGCGATAATTTCACGACTTGGTAAAGAATAACGCATACCAATATGTCCCATTGCAATCCCATCATCTACACCAATTGTATTAAATTCGAATGGAATTCCACCCGCTTCGATTATGGCTTCCTTGACAACATCAGCAAACGTACGTAAATGAACGTGACCTGGAATAATGTCGATATAAGAGTTACAAACCCCAATGAATGGTTTGCCTAAATCTTTTGCTTTTACTTTGCCTGTTGCATATAAAAGACTTCGATGTGGCGCACGATCTACGCCTACTTTAATCATGTCACTTCTCATTTTAAACGCCCCTCATTTATTGCTATGTTCGTTGCTATATACAAAATGTTCTGTCTATTTTGTTTTTGTGTATAAGTTAATTGCTGTAAATGCAACTAACTACTGTAACGAACGTATTAAATTGTTGTTATCATAGTACGAATAAGAGGGTCTCGTCAACAGTATTTTTTGAATTGTTTAAACAATTCAAATACTCCGTAAAATTTGAAATCGTTTTCATGCTGATTAAGCATCACTTTTATCTCGCTTTGATAAATATTTTGACATTTCGTTCAAATTTAAATTTTTTTATAATAAGCAATATTTACATAGTTCCACTCTTTAAAAATGATAATAGTCTTTAGCTATTTTCGTAGACGATCCCGCTACTCCATGCAGAATATTTCTAATGCAATAAGTACAAAGATTTTACAAAATGAATAATTTTTTTAAGTAACCTGTGAAAAAGACATCATCCGGATCGTACTGCGCTCGAACTTTTAAAAACTTTTCGATATCTGGATACAATTCGTGCACATATTCAGCAGTCAAATGACTTTGTTTCCCCCAATGCGGCCGTCCATTATATTTTTGCATCATTGTATGCACCCACTTAAAATAAGGCTCTTCTGACATCCCTTTATACATGTGAAAAGCAATAAATGCAGATTCTTGCCTTTGCGTTGGACTTAAATAACCTGCTTCACCTGCTGTCGTACGACATTCTAAAGGAAAATGTACGTTTAAATGGCCTTTTTTAAAGGTCGCATGGATTTCTTCCATACATTCTTCAAATTGTATTATGGGAATGGCGTATTCACTTTCCTGAAACTTGACACTACGAGGAGAAGGATAAATTTCATAACAAATCCCAATTTTTTCACCCTCAACGACATTTGCTGCCGCTAATCTACTCATCGCACCACTTAATGCAGGCTTCCATTTGCACAGCTCAGACATAGCAAAAAACGCACCATTTTCAACTATTTGAAGCTTTAAAGTTTCCACACGCTTACTCCATTCAGATTGATAGACAGGTGCCACAGCATTCATACGCTTGACTTGAATCGTTTCACTGTTAGGGAAATAAAACCACTCAACATGCCTATGCTGACGAATATCCTCACTAAATGTCGCGAGCCCATTTGCTAATGTTTCCCGTGTTCCTACATAATGTAAACTATAGAGAGGCATCACTTTTATCGTTACTTTTACAAGTACACCAAGCATACCGAGTGATACATGTATTGCCTGAGATAATTCATCCGCTCCCCTTATATGCTCTCTGTAAATACCGGTACCATCTACAAAACCCCATGTTGTCACTGTTGATGATAAAGAACCTAATGTAACACCAGTTCCGTGTGTGCCGGTAGATACCGCACCGGCAATTGTTTGCTCTTGAATATCGCCCATGTTCATTAAAGCAAAGCCATGTTTCGCAAGCAGTGGGCCCATTTCATATAAATATGTTCCAGCCCAAAATGTTGCCTCTTGCCTTTTTGAATCGACAGCAATTAGACCGCGCATGTTATGTAAAGAAAGTGCAATATGCTCCGGCATCGCAACAGCGCTAAAAGAATGAGCCGCCCCTGTTACACGAATTGTTTTCTTCGTATCACGTGCATGACTTACCACGTTTACAACTTCTTCAATAGATCGAGGTAAATACATCTCACTTGGATAAGAAATCATATTGCCAGCCCAATTTGTCCACTTTTCACCATTTTTCCATTTGTCTATAGAAAACATTGGCCATCCCCCCTGTATGTTGCATAAGTTCCGATATACTTGTCCTCTCTTATTAAGTGCAATACTTGAAATCTTTCACAAAGCTCACCGGCCTTGGCATGTCGAAAATACATTGTGTCCCCTATATTGACTGTTTTCCCTTTTACCTTCACGGGCGTTTGAACTTCTCCTGCACCTTCTAAGCTAAGAAATGAAAAATAGTTGGGTTCATAAAACGTTGGCAATCGGTCCCCTGCCATTGCACCAGACGCCGTATATCCACCACCATGACAAACCACAATGTTTTTCTCAGGCTTTCTAGTTACTCTCAGTGCAAACCCAGCTGCCTTTGAGAGCTGTAAATGTGTAAACTGATCAAAAAGAGCTGGCGCATAAAATGCTGAACCAACCGTAATTTCCGTCACCTCTTTTTGTTGAGCAGTATAAGTCATACTGCCTGAACCACCACCATTAACAAAATATAGATGAGGAAAATAAGCTTTTATATGAGCGATGGCCAGTCTACGAAACTGGGTTACTTGCTTTTTAGCTTGTATCTGCATTGTTTCAATTAATCTTCCTTTCACAGCATTTGCTGGTCGATTACCAACACCGGCAATTTGAGCCTCATAGCCCATAGCTCCTACAACTTCAATAAATGATTGATTTTTTATAAATTGTAAAAATGGTGTTAAGGACTCAAGTGAATGAAGAGATGAACGTTTCGTACCAAAGTAAAGGACTTTAAAATCATTCGATAAATTAATATCAATACAAACCTTCACTTGTACGTCAAGCTCTGCTCCTAGTTTCTCCAAAAATGCTACATGCTCTTGTTTATCCACCATGAATGTGACCGTTTTCCCTTCTTTCACAAACTGTAACAATTGACGAACCGCTAGTTCCTCCATCACTGGATAGCCAAGCAATAAATCATCAAAATGATGCTCTAGTAAAAAAATCGTTTCTGCCGCTGTGAACGTCATTAAACCTACAGTATTTGAGAGGTTCTGCTGTAAATAACTTAGCACCTCTAGCGAACGAATCGATTTGGTCGCAATGCGAATTTTTTTCTGTCCACAAGCTTGCTGCACTGCCGCTATATTGTCATCGAGTGCATCTAAGTCCAGCCAGGCAAATGGACATTCTAGTTCGCGAAATGCACGTTCAAATCTCATTGTCATCCTATCACCCCTTCATATGTTCTGTGTATTTGACATTTTCAAAAAAATTCCTTTTAATGAAAAAACATTTTTGTCTAGACAACAAAAAACAACCGTGGACTACGACGAAATTGCCTTCACGGTTGTTTTAGTATTGGACGAGCATTAAACTCACCTTTCTATTATATTTTTACGAGACTACGATACGAATAAAAATTCTACTGCCAAGTTTAACATTACTAGCATATGCAAAGATGCAATTAGCAAACCTTGACGATCTAAACGTTTCATAACAGTCATATTCATAAATATCACCTCGCCTTTTTTTCACATTATACGCCCACACAAATCAATTTTCAAACTATTCTTAACATTAAAATATAACTATTTTTCTGACAAACCGACCCAAATATGGCATGATAAAAATAAATTTATACTTTTTAGGGGTGTGAAATAATTGAAAAAAGCATTGCTTGTTATCGATTATACGTATGATTTTGTAGCAACTGATGGAAAACTAACATGTGGCCAACCTGGGCAAGCTTTAGACGCAAAGATTTCCTCATTAATTGAACAATTTCTTGTAGAAAATGACTTGGTTGTTTTTGCTAATGACCTACATGAAGAAAATGATCCTTTTCATCCTGAAACTAAACTTTTCCCCCCACATAATATTCGTGGTACTAATGGTCGCCACTTATATGGCCAAGTTGGGGAAGTCTATAATGCGCATAAAGAAGAAGTACTTTGGCTTGATAAAACGCGCTATAGTGCCTTTGCAGGTACAAATTTAGCGCTTACATTAAAAGAACGTGGCATTGAAGAAGTGCATTTAGTGGGTGTTTGTACAGATATTTGTATTTTGCACACTGCTGTTGATGCTTATAATCTTGGTATTTCGACAGTTGTTTATGCGCACGGTGTTGCAAGTTTTGATGCAGCCGGTCACGACTGGGCATTACGTCATTTTGAACAGACATTAGGTGCAAAAGTCATTCAATAAATCATTAAATGGAATGAACGCCGTTTATTTACTGTAATGTAAGAAAACTAAAATCAAAAAAGCAGCTTATTTATGTTTATTATTCTCCAGAAAGGATATAACTAAGTAATCGCCATTTTATATCTTAAATTTTGAGGAGATGAATAATTATGATAAGTTTCATTTGGTTTTTAATCATCGGAGGAATATTAGGTTGGTTAGCTGGCGTCATTTTAGGTAAAGATGTACCTGGCGGCATTATTGGTAATATTATTGCAGGTATTGTCGGTTCTTGGATTGGTAGTATGGTTCTTGGTAACTGGGGTTGGAAAGTCAGCGATTTCTACGTGTTCCCAGCTTTAATCGGTGCGATTGTCCTTATCTTTATCGTAAGCATGATTTTAAAAACTATGCGTAAAGCAACATAAATATGAATAAAAAGAGCCATCTTTATTGGATGGCTCTTTCAGACTGTAAACAAATTCAAAAAATTGAGTTCGTTTACAGTATTTTTTTTCAAATAGGAGTATCTATATGACGCCGTTGATTTCCGCTACGGCGGACGCTTTTCGCGGGATGGCTTCAGTCTCCTTGTCGTTACGCTCCTGCGGCCTTTTCGCTCATGCAATTCCCATAGAAGTCGCAGCCTGCGCTCCAATCAACTAGTGTCATTTATAAATGATGGAGGTGATGGATGGGATGACAAAAAATAGTAATAGTGAACGAAATCCAAGTGACATGAAACAAATCTATGTGCCATGAATTTGAGGAAGCTAGCTAATTGGACATGGCAAAGTCCAAAAATGGTGGAAAATAGTTGCTCGTAACGTACTACTGTCGTTAATAGGGGCAATTTGGTACGAATATTTCTCATAAAAAATTTCAAAAGGTATTCGGCATGTGAATCATTCCGAATACCTTTTGTCGTCAATCTGGCTGTCTAAAGAGCCCTTCAAACAGAGCATGTTGTTTTTATTTTTAGGACAGCCATCTTTATTTTTTTGTATTTATAAGTACCGCAGCTTTTAATTCATCATGATAATCATTATACACTTTGTAATAATGCAAAACATTTTCTACATATTCGTCGCTATGATTATAATTAAACACAGCACGTTTTAAGTCACCTTTAGCTGCACCGTACTTTGATAAATAATTGGCGGCACTATACACAGCATCTTCAATATCATACGGGTCTGCTACACCATCCCCATTCGCATCTACCCCGTATCCACCGTACTTTTGGATTGCAGCCGGATTCATTAGTTCAGACTTGGTAATTTCTCCTTTGCCCAATCCCGAACATGTTGGATGTTTCCATCCAACAAAGGTACAAGGCATAAACTGCATGTGCCCTTCTGCCCCGGCTGGAGAAACAAGGGATTTCATGGAGGAAAATCGCGTTTCGATGCGATGATGCGCCGCCAACAATGTCCAAGGCACACCATATTTCTCCTCGGCCGCTATATATACGGGAATATATTGCTCTGGAATTTTTATATCAAAATTTTGTTGTATTTCTTCTATCGCCTTCTGCTGTGCAAGCTTTTCAAAAATCGGGAATGTTTGTAGTTCCTTCCATGCAAAAAAAGCGAGAACATACACTGTTATAGCAATTGGAATTAATAATGCAATCATGCCCATTTTCACAGCTGGTGATAGCAATTGTTTTTTCTGTTTTTTTTTCGCCATATGTCACACCTAATCATTCATTGTCTTCTTCTATATTACCAAATTTACCGTTTATATGTAGGCAATTTTCAGCTATTTTCTTTTCACTACTATTATGGTTGAATAGATAGAGAGAAATATAGTAAAATACAATTTGATTGTTTTTGATTGGATAAATACAGGAGGAATCATTTTATGTGGAAAGACTTTAAGGAATTTGCTATGAAAGGCAATATTGTCGATTTAGCAGTGGCAGTCGTTATTGGTGGTGCCTTCGGTAAAATTGTTACCTCCTTAGTAGAAAATATCATTATGCCATTAGTTGGTGTACTAACAGGTGGCGTTGATTTAACTAAGAGCTTTGTTTATGGCTCAGGTGAAGCGCAAATTCAATTGGGTGTGTTTTTACAGTCGATTATCGACTTTTTAATTATCGCTTTTGCGATTTTCTTAGCACTAAGAATCATGACGAAGCTTTCTAATAAAAAAGAAGAGGCTGTTGTGGAAGAGCCCATTCCAGCACTTGATGCAAAAGAGGAACTGTTAAAAGAAATTCGCGATTTACTTAAAAAAGAACAATTGTAAAGTGGGAAGCAATTGCTTCATATCTGTAGACAAAATTTGAGTGCACCCAAATTGTTAGAAACCTATCTAACAATTTGGGTGCTATTCTTATAGCTAAATTCACTTTACAGTGAAAAGGCAAGCAATTAATCACTCTTTTAAATGGTAATGATTCTTTCCGAACAATTGCTTCTACTTATTATGTACATCATGAAACTGTATCCAATTCATGGTGAAAAGCTTTTTATTTTTCTCTATTATATTTTTTCTAGATATCCTACTAAATGTCCCCCCATCGAACCTAACCATGTTCTGACAGCAAAATAATTAAACACCTACTATTCCTACATGATTTTACCACAATAATCTATCAAATTTTCTGAAATCATCTTGTCCTACCGAAGTTTACATGTTAAATTGGTAACAATTATAGAGAATACTATATACGTAATCTAATTATCCAATAAGAACCTGGGTCCATTGGTGATACGTGGACCCTTTCTATATTATGATAAAGAAAAGAGTGACGACATGACAAACAACAGAAGTATTGAAACAAAACTTGTACAACTAGGAAATTTAAGTGACCCAACAACAGGTGCTGTAAGTCCCCCAATCCATTTATCGACAGCTTACAAACATACAGGTATCGGTGAATCTACAGGTTTTGACTATGCACGTACTAAAAACCCAACACGTGCCATTTTAGAAGCAGGTATAGCTGATTTAGAAGGCGGCGACATGGGCTTTGCTTGTAGCTCGGGCATGGCGGCCATACAACTAGTACTTTCCCTTTTCAAACCTGGTGAGGAATTAGTAGTACCTGATGATCTATATGGAGGTACATATCGTCTTTTTAACTTTTTTAAAGAAACATACAATATTAAACCTGTTTATTCAAAATTCGAATCTGTTGAACAGGTAGAGGCTTTGATGAATGAACATACACGTGCTATTTTCATTGAAACACCAACAAATCCACTCATGCAGGAATTTGATTTGAAAACGTATGCTGAGCTGGCACATAAGCATGGCGCTTGGTTAATCGTTGATAACACATTTTACACACCCTATTTCCAACGACCAATTGAATTAGGGGCAGATATTGTACTACATTCAGCAACTAAATATATCGGTGGCCATAATGACGTGCTGGCTGGTCTTGTTGTAGCAAAAGGGGCTGAGTTATCTGAACGTATAGGTTTTATTCATAATGGTAGCGGTATGGTACTCGGAGCAATGGATTCCTGGTTACTTATTCGTGGCTTAAAAACAATGCATCTTCGCTTAAAACAGCATGATGCTAATGCCAAAGCCATTGCAGCTTATTTAGAGGAAGAAGAACTGGTGACTGATGTACTTTATACAGGTAAAGGGGGTATGTTGTCATTCCGACTGCAAAAGGCTGAATGGATTGATCTGTTCCTACGTAATATTAAATTAATTACCTTCGCTGAAAGCCTTGGCGGTGTAGAAAGTTTTATTACATACCCAGCAACTCAAACACATGCGGATATGCCGTACGAGGAGCGTGTTGAACGTGGCGTTTGTGACCGTTTACTTCGTTTTTCAGTTGGCATCGAAGAAGCTGAGGACTTAATTGCGGATTTGAAACAAGTATTTGAAATCCTTCGAAAAGAGGCTTGAAAATGACACAACATATCGAAACAGCGCTTATCCATGCAGGTGTGCGTGATGGTTATGACAATAAAAAAGGTGCGGTGAATGTACCTATGTATGTCTCATCTACATTTCACCAAGAAAGTATCGATGAGTTCGGCGAATACGACTATGCTCGTTCTGGTAATCCCACACGTGATGCTTTAGAAAAAGCAGTCGCAGAGCTTGAGGGTGGCGTTCGCGCGCATGCCTTCGCCTCTGGTATTGCAGCAGTTTCTGCAGCGTTAATGTTATTATCACAAGGTGATCACATTGTTATGACTGAGGACGTTTATGGTGGTACATATCGCTTCGTGTCAAAGGTGTTACCGCGTTTCGGCATTACGCATTCCTTTGTTGATTTTACGGATTTAGCAGCGGTGGAGGCAGCCATTACACCTGCAACGAAGCTATTATATATGGAAACACCATCGAATCCGACACTGGGCATAACAGATATTCGCGGTGTAGTCGCTCTAGCGAAACAGCATAAATGTTTAACCTTTTTAGATAATACGTTTATGACTCCTTTACACCAGCGACCACTTGATTTAGGTGTAGACGTTGTCATTCATAGTGCAACGAAGTTTTTATCGGGACACTCAGATATTATCGCTGGCTTAACAGTCACTGCCGACGAACAGCTTGGCAAGGACTTATACTTTATTCAAAATTCATTTGGTAATATTTTAGGGGTACAGGATTCCTTTACTCTACTACAAAATATGAAAACAACCGATGTACGATTTAGTCGTTCGAGTGACTCCGCACAGAAGATTGCCGCATTTTTAGATGCTAACCCACTAGTCGAACAAGTTTACTATCCAGGACTTGCAACGCATCCTGGCTATGACATTCACCAGAGCCAATGTACAAGTGCAGGTGCTGTCTTATCGTTCCGTCTGCCAAATTATGATGCGGCAAAGGCACTTGTAGAGGCGATGAAAATCCCTGTATTCGCAGTATCTCTTGGTGGAGTTGAATCCATTCTTTCCTATCCAGCTAAAATGAGTCATGCAGCAATGGAACCTGAAGAACGGGCAAAACGTGGCATTACAGAAGGCCTATTACGTTTTTCAGTTGGTCTTGAACATGTCGATGATTTAATCGCCGACTTTGCACAAGCATTAGAAATTGCCGCCGCTAAGGCATTATAATCACCGCATCTCTATGTTGAGATGCGGTCAGACTGTCAACAAAATGCCCCGAGAGTTTTACCTCTCGGGGTATTTTGTCGTTTTTGAAGGTAAGATATTCGTAATCGCAGATGTTTTATAAGCAGCACGAGCTGTCGTTGCATGGAAAGAGTAGCCGATACATGTTGATTTGAGTGGAAGGCGCAACACTCCTGCAGGAACAGCACGTGCGAAAAATCCATTTCTGCGGCGACCGGCCGCAAAAATTAGTTGGAGCCGTGCCTGCGAAAAGGGTGCGCCTGGAACGGACATCAAGCAAATATGTGATTATAAATTTTCTATGCTTGAAAGGTCCTGTAACCAATTTTCAATCGTCACATTAAAAAAAGCTGGTTTTGCTAATGAAATACCATGGCCAATATCGGCAACGAGCATCCCTTTACACTGCCTGTTACTATTCACCAAATCCATCATGGATTTTTTCATCATAGATTTTTCTTGTTCACCCACCATAACTAGCATAGAGGTCTGTACATCTTTAAAGTTTTCAGGTATTGTAAATGACAAATTTTCTTCTAGTATACGCGTCAATGTCTCTTGGCGCATTTGGCAACTCTCTTCATAATATTGTTCGAATTTTTGTGAAGGAATAGACAGGGTCTTCGCTTGAATTTTTGAAAATGCCCTCATTGCTATTAGTGGTGAAGTCATTTTCATCGTTGGTCTGATCCATTTTGTCATCAACGACATTGGTCTTACTAAAGCACTAGTAATAACAGCATAATCAACCAAGTTAGGTCTCATGCTTAATAACTGCACAAGTATTTGAGCACCCAGTGAAAAGCCAACAACAATTATTTTCCGATTTCCAGAGAGGCTTTCAAGTTGCTTAATCGTTTTTTCCGCTGCATCTTCTATTGAAAAGTATGTATCTTTGGTATTCCTGCCATGCCCTGGTAAGTCAGGTACGACACAATAATAATGTGAAGCAAAATGTTGAATTTGCTTTTCCCACATCCATCCACTTACTCCACCTCCATGTAAAAACAGCATAAGTGGAGCTGATTTATCACCATATTCTTCAAAATATACAGTCAAATTTTCTCCTCCTATTTAAGTTGTACTGATTTACAACTCGATTACTAATTACGAAAAAAATCCCCCTTTTTAATCTGTTTCAGACAATTAAAGAAGGGATATAAATATTAGTTTTTCACACTTTCTAATACACGATACACATAATCCCCATGCCCATTAGCTAGCGTCACATCATGCTCTTCCTCTATCCAATAAAACGTAAATTCCAAGCCTGCCCCGTTGACTCCTGTGGGACAATGTTGCCATGTATCACGCTGCTCATTCGTCGTTAAATGGTAAAAATAGCGTTTTTGTAAAGCGCCCGAATAATGATTGTAATAGTCTTGTGCAATTAATTCTTTCACCTCTAAATACGTCAAGCCAGTCTCTTCAAACATCTCTCGAGCTACTGCCTCAAGCGGTGTTTCCCCTTCCTCTACAGTGCCTTTAGGAATTTGAATACTTGCTCCGTTCGTATTTTGTTCAAATACAAGCACTTGCAGCCGTCCCTCACGCTCTCTTGTAATATAGCCAAATGCCTTTTCTAATACTTGCATGAGATCATCCCTTCCACATAGTTTTAAGTTACAATTTTAAAAAACTTTGGAATTGCAGGTGAAAAGTATTGACATTAATTATACGATAGATGCAAGAGGACGACATCTTTTTTGTGCAAGAAATTGCCAAGAGTAGCTGGTATGATACATACGAGGGAATTATTCCAAAGCAGTTACAGGATCGTTTTTTACAAACAGCTTATAGTAAAGAAACACTAATAAAACGACTCCAAAAAAGCCCCTTTTTAGTTGCTGAACTCGGTGAGTCACTAGTCGGCTTTGCAAACTTTTCAAATACTAGCGATGGACAAGCTGAACTATATGCTATTTATCTTTCTCCAAATTTGCAACGTAAAGGTATCGGTACTGCTCTACTAGAGAAAGGCATTCAACAGTTAGAGGGAGCAACTAATCTCACAGTCTGTGTAGAAAAAGACAATACAATTGCCATGCGCTTTTATCAGGCAATCGGCTTCCAATTTATAGAAGAATTTGATGATTTGTTTGATGGACATATGTTAAAGACAGTTCGCATGGCGTTATCATTGTCTAAATGAAAATAGCGGAGTGAACTACGACTCCGCAGAAATATAAAGTAACATCTTTTCAAAACAAGCAACATTGCGATGCTGCAATACCTATTTTCCCATTTACTTATTGAGAGGAACTTCGATTTGCTTGGATTGAATCACTAGTGCTGTTAATCCTGTGTCACTCCCTGAAGCATGTGATTGCCCAGTTTGCCAAAGAACACCTTCACCATTCGATAATGCTATCTTCTTTCTATCTTGGTTCACCATGAATAACAACGAATAACTGCGAAACAGGCGCTTCATGATGCCCGACAACGCCACCTAGCTCTATGTAAATCAAACCAATATTAGTAGGCTCTTCAGTTTATTACCAATAAATTCAAATAAATCTAACATTTAATTGGTGATTATTAATTTTTTGGATTAAATAAAAAAGCCCGGAAATATTTTCCGGACTCGATGACACTTAATTCACTAGCATGATTAAAACTGTCGGGCTTTCGCTTCACTTCTCAAGATACGGTTATGCAGAGTAATCTCCGTTTCACCATTTACTTGAGATTTTGAATGCTTAATCCTTGACCAGTTGCGGTGGATTTTTTGAGATTTGGGGTCTAATTGTTCAGGCCTACTCATTTTACATCCTCCTCATCATTATAGACTTCATAAGTGAAATCTGTATTATGATGACCACTTCATACAATGATTATACATGGTTATGAAAAATCGTTTACGACATCGCCACAATAGCGTAAAAAGAACGTACATTATGCAATAAAGTGTTTCCCTTTGTTAGTAGACTACTTTTTTTGTAATAGAATATTAACAATCGTTTCAAGTTGAAGTTCTAAAGAGTACGGATCTTCCATCACAAACTCATCATCAAATTGACCGTACATATAAACATTGTCATTTTTTACGGCTGAAGCTCCCTTCCAAATAGCGCTGTTTAAAATTTCCTCCGAATCTTCTTTAGAATTCACATAAACAAATACATGATCCCCCAGATAATCAGGCAATACCTCAAGAGAGATATTTTCAAACCCTTCCTTCATATTTAAAGCTTGTTCTGTAGGAGGGAGTTTCAACATCTGATAAATCGTTGTACTGCCATAGTTACCTCCTTCAGCAGCTAACACATATATACCTGTGGAGCTTAGTTGAACTACGGATACCGTTTCTCCTTCTTTAATGATACCTTCAATTTGTTTTCGAGCATCCTCAACCTTTTGTTTATATTCATTTATCCACTGATCTGCTTCCTGCTCTTTCCCGAATATTTCACTAATTCTTTTGAACTTTTCTAATGGTCCTGCAGTAGACAAACCTTCCCAATACGGTAAAAACACCGTTGTGCTAATTTTTTCGTATTGTTCTATATTTTCTTCTATTGAGCCAATAATTAAATCCGGTTCTAACGAAATCAATTTTTCTGGATTCATCGGAAAGCCACCTAGATTTTCAATTTTAGCAAGCGTCTCTTTGTGAATCCCTGATTTTTCAATCCATCCTTCACTCAACATGCCTTCTCGCACACCTATAGGAATAATCCCCAGTTTTAATAGCTGTCCCATATATTGATCTGCTGCTACACGCTGTGGTTCTGCTGGTACTTCTACATCACCTTTCATTGTAGATACAGTTCGTGTCTTCGCTTGTTGTGTACTTTCTTGGCCACTATTTGATTGTGTTTCCACATTATTTGTCGATGATTGCGAGCCTCCATTGGTATTCGTAGCGCCAGAACATGCGCCTAGCAGCAATGACAGACACATAAACAACGTCATTGCTTTTAATTTCATGTTTTTGTACTTAGACATTTCCATTTCTCCTTTGTATTGATAATGATTTTCAATTTCATCATCAATATACCATTGAAATTTATGCGGGAGAATAGCATATCTTCTTCCCAATAAGGGCAAATCTTCATTTTGATGCCTTTGTTTCCATTGCGTTTTAAATTGTACAGGAGATACACCCTTATGGCGTTTAAAACTGCGACTCAATGAATGTCCATCAAGATAGCCCACACTTTCAGCTATGTCCTGCAAAGTTGCATCAGTCTGTAACAGTAGTTTTGCCGCTTTGTTTACTCGGATTCCACCCAAATATTGAATTGGACTTGTATGCATTTTTTCTTTAAACAACTTCGATAAATAGCCGATACTACACGCAAGTTCCCTCGCTATGGATTCTAGTGTAATGGGCTTACTGTAATTTTCTTCTATATATCGAACAGCCTGTTCTACTAAATCAGACTTGAACGGTTCAATTCCTTGTACATGCATTTGTCGTAACAGTTCATAAACAAATTGATAGAACAATGACTTGATATGCAATTTTTCCAATTCATTGTTATTTGATTGGGGCCAATCATTAATGATTTGCTCCATCGTATCAAATAGAGAAAGCGGATAAAGTGGTGCAAAAGCGTATTGATATTGGAAAGGATTATTATTATCCAATAATGCTAAAATTTCTTGACGATAGGGCAACGGGAGTGTTGCTTTATATAAAATCATACAGTATTCAAAATTTCTCTCAGCAATGATGTCTAAGGACACTCCTTTGCCTCCGTGAAGAACATGAAATTGTTTAGCTATATGTATATTGCTATCCATCCGCACTTGGGCACTACCTCGCATTGTGTACAGGAAAGCACTTGCTGGTAAACGATAGGCACGTAAATCCTCCCCTTGCCCCATAACCGTATAACGTACATCCATTATTTTTATGTAAGCGTGATTCCACAGTAATAGATGATCACTTAGTTTCATCGAGTTCATGCACTCCTTCTGACCTAAACCATTGTTATCCATATATTTTAACAGAAATTCACCTAATTGATAATCGTTCTCAAATAAAAAATGAAAATATATTTGAATTTCTTCAACATTCGAAATAAGTAGTATTACTATATAGCGGCGATGAAATGGAGTTCTTCTAAAATCATTTCCAAGAAAAAAGCCCAGAAAAATCTCTGGGCTTGTTGTCATTTATAAAATGTCAGTCTTTTATCGAAGCAATGCTAGCAATTTTTTCAAGTTGCACCACCAACATTATATCCAACTGCTAACGCTCTGCAATTTTACCAGCACTATCATACACTCTAAGCTGATTTCGACCACTTTCTTTTGCGACATAAAGGGCTTGGTCGGCTTTATCAATCATTTCATAAAGTGTTGATATATCCCTAGATGAAGTATATTCAGCAATGCCAATACTTACTGTCATTTCAATCAATTGGTCAGCCATTTTGTATGGATGTTCTTCAACATTTTTTCTTATTTTTTCCGCTATTTTCTTAGAACTTTCTAAGGATGTAGCTGGTGACAAGATGACAAATTCTTCTCCCCCGTATCTGGTTACAATATCTATACTTCGTACAGATTCGGTAATTATTTTAGCAACATGCTTTAACACCTCATCACCAATTAGATGTCCATAAGTATCATTTACCTTTTTGAAAAAATCGATATCAATGGCTATACAGGAACAATGATTTTCTTTTTTGACACATTCGTGAAATACATGCTCCCCATGCTCAATCAGATAACGACGATTATATAACTTCGTCAGCTGGCAAGTGATAGATAGTTCCCTCAGTAAAATTGTATCTTCTTCTACTTTTGCGCTCATTTCATTGAAGGACGCACAAAGCTCCTGAAACTCTTTAGCATAAGGTGCCAACTGTTGTTCATTAATTTTATAATCGTAGTGTCCTTGTTTCACTTGTACAACTCCTTTAAGCAGTTGTTGAATCGGCTCCTCGATACTACTATTAATAAGCAGCATGATTTTAATGGTGAAAAAAGTGCCCAATACAATACAGATTGCTAACAGCGCGAATCTTTTTACCAATGGCATATACGTTTCCAGCACTTTGACTTCTGAAATAATGTACCATGTCCCTTGATTAATCGGCTTGTTTTTAGCCAAAACCCATTCGCCCTTAGTGTCTTTGTAGATATTGAGCGCTTGTGTAGAATAATCCTGAACAGTCGCAAGAATATGCTCATCAATCAAATAATTTTGCGTTAACACATCTAGATTTTGGTCATTTGCTAACTTTTTTTTGTTATTGGATTCGAATTCCGTAAGCAATGTCCCATCTTGATTGACGATATATGCATGCCCCAAAATTCCAACTCTTGATTCATGTAATAACTGATCGATTGTTTTTAAATTAACGGTTCCAAAAACAACACCATTAAATTGATGTTTCTCATCCAGGATAGGTGAAGCAAAAGCAATAATTGGTTGCTTGGTTACTTTACTAATTAGAATATCCGTTATATATTGCTGTTTCTTTTCCTTAGCGATTTGAAAATACTTCCGATCATTCACATCAACGCCTACACCATTTTTACGATACTCGGTAACTGTATCAAATTGTACAATACCTTCTTTATTGACAAAGATTAAATCAGCAAAATCTGATTGCTCTTTAAACTCTTGAAAAAAAGACCGGGATATTTCATATTTATAACCTCTCACAAAATCTAAATTGGCAATGGTATGAATATCTCTTGATCGCTCCGTTAACCAGCTTTCAAAAAAATAGGTTTGGGCGTCTAAATAATTAGTCATCTCTTCATTCTGATGTTTAATGGTTTGCTGATATTCGATAAAAAGAGTAGGAATAAAAATAAATAAACTAATGATAAAAGTAATAAAAATGTGTCCTCTACGAAGTTGACTTTTTATCGTATTGTGCCATTGAAATTTTTTAAAAATTTGCAAGCCTTTCCCTCCATAAAAAACTAACCATATATAACAAAATTATTAAAAATTTTTAATTCATTTATTAAAAATACCACAACCTAATGATTGTGGCAGTGAGAAAGTTAATAGTCCGTCATTTTTATTGCAGTAAAATTTGCAGGATTGTCATAAATATGGCTAATACTAAAGGTACTATTTTTAATAAAGTAAATCCGACTGAAGATGTGCAGATTGGCTCCAAAGGGTCTTTCGTGGGATAAGCTAAATATTGAATGAAGCGCTGCCAACGACTTTTCTTAAAATTGATTAGTTGATTTGGTATTACCACTTCATATTGATCTAAGCTGGTTGTTAATTGGGGGTCTTTGTGAAATTCATCATTTAGCATCGAAATCCTCCTTTAGTTCCTCTTTTAAAAACTTCATGGCATTATGTAGCCTCGATTTAACCGTACCTATTGGAATAGATAATATCATCGCGATATCATGCTGGGGTAAATCATGATGCACATCCTGATTATCGAAGAAGGTCTGTTGGGCACCAATATAGATGCAGTACGTTCTCTGCTCCTTGAGCTTACGAACGCAAAAATAGCATGCTCAGACTATGGTATCTAAGCATGCTTCTTCTTTACTCTTTACTTACTTAAAACGATACTCCATTTGCTTATACGAAAGTGCAAACCGTGAGACCAATCAATACGACGAGATTCCCCTAATTATAACCACTCCGTAAGCGTGAAATTTCACAACTAGTCACTGACAATAAATCTGTGAATAGCTGGTAGTAAATCCTGATGTAGTGGCAATGCTGGATTTGCATACGTCGCTAAATTGCCCTCGCGATCTGCTGGTGCCGTTTTCAAGACGTGATTCATCCCCTCAACAGATAACAGTTCAGCGTCCTTTTTTCCATTCTTTAATGCTTCAGCATCTGTCCCTTTCACTTGAATATCAGTTGTTCCTTGAATAATTAAAACTCGGCTATTGAGTTTTTGAAGTTCACTAATTGGATTATATTTTAACCAAGACATCATGTACGGTTGCACAGAAGGTCTAAACAAAGCTTGTAGCTCTGGAGAAACATTTTCTACGAGCAAACCTTTTTTTAACGAACTAAGAATATTCGTTGTTTCTTTCATTAATGCTGGCGTTAACTGACCTGCTAATTGCTCTTCTAATATTTCATCAATCGGTCTACCTGCCCCTGCAATTGATACGAAAGACTCTACACTTGTTTTTTGTGCCGCGAGCATGCCAATAAGAGAGCCCTCACTATGTCCAATAATGTGAACGCTAGAATAGGCTTTATCTGCTAAAAGGGTATTAATCACTTGCACAGCATCGTCTACGTATTGATCGATTGACACATCCTCTTCCTTTGTCAACAAGGACAGATTATCACCAATACCACGTTTATCGTATCGAACAGTAGCAACACCTTCGTTCGCTAATCCTTCGGCAAGCATTTTTAAACTATTATTTTTACCAGCAATCGCTGAATTACCATCCTTATCTGTTGGACCAGAACCTGCTAAAATAAGCACTACTGGTGACGGCTTCTTACTAGTCTTTTGAAGCGCCACTGTTAAATCACCATTATTAACAGGGACTGTGATTGTCTCGTAAGATACGGGCTGTTCTTCATATGGTTTTAATAAAAGTGTAAATTTCCCACCATTTTGATTGAAAGTAGCTTCGATTTGCTGTCCCTTTAATGCACCATCAATTTTAATAGCTGAGCCATTTAAGTTGATGGAGACACTTACCTGATTACCATCATACTTCACGCTTTTAAATGGATAATTACTTAAACCTTGCGCTGGCACGGAAAACGAACCATCGTTTTTTTGTAAGTCCACAATAATTGCTAGCGGACCGTTTGGAATCTCGATATCACCTGCCCATTTCCCTATTAACTGTTCATTCATGTCATTGACCTCCTCTGTCTTATCGACATGAGTTTCCTTTTCTTTTTGCGTACAGGCAACTAATAATAATGCGATAAAGCATACTACTAAAAGTTTTTTCATAACATTTCCTCCCTTATATAAAAATGATTAATAATATAGGTAACAATGTAAGAAGTATAATGACGAAACTCCATTTATTCCCAAGATTAACTGTCCAGCCAATACCAAATTTTTTTTGTATAAGTAGCGCTGGATCATCCTTATTTATGTAAAAAATACCCCACTTCCAGTACAGATCATCCCCTGGGACCGTTTCATTTGTATTAATCGTATCAAAACGCTCATTACTTTTTCTGATTCGCCAAATAAAGAGCAGTAGCCCGCTAAATGTTAACATCATGAAACCGATAAAAAGAGGGAAAAAATAAGAGGCTGTTTCGTTTTGCAAAATGATTGTTGTATACTGTAAAACAACCAACAAAATGGTAACACCTAAATTAATAGCTGCTAAATACCAACTTCCATATTTTCTCTGATGACGTTCTCGATTAGCTGATGCTTCCTTTTCCTGTGCACTTAATTGTATCTTGGCACCTTTCATACCTATACCCAATAGTAAATACGTAAGTTGCATACCAAGCAAAAGAAGTGGTAACTCAATGACAGAAATCCAAGTCTTCTCTGTCCAACCGTCTATCTCCCCCTGGGCATTCCAATGTGTAGCGAATACATCAGGAATTGTAGCGTAATGCATATATGTATACGTTATTAGTGCTAACGTAATTATAATTGGTACTGTATAGAAAATTGGTAGTAAGGTCTCATCTTGTGCTCGCAACGAAACATCCATAACATGCACAGTCTTTACATGACCCTCCCAATCCTCTTTTTGCTTCAACTTCTTCGTTCTGGCATGATAGACCATATACAATAGTGATGATAATATCAGCATCATATAAAGCAGGATGAATGATATAAAAATCCATGTTCCTTCTGAGATAGATGTAAAAAGTAATATGATTTGTAGTAACGTAAAAACGCCACCAAGACTTCCCAACCACTTACTATATTGCTTTTTGAATTTTAGTAGTTGGTGATGTTGTACAAAAGGTTCTGGAATGAAAACACCAAACACTGCCGTTTTTCTTGTGAAATAAGGTGTCATGGCTTGTAAGATTGTCAAAAAGATAAAAATAGCTAATTCAAAACGCATCGAATCCCTACTTCCATTGTTTTAAAATGCGATTGAAAAGCGTCGTGATTTGATCTTTTTCAAGACCACGTGCATAGGCCTCTGCTACAATGGGCTTTAACGCTTTTTCTATTTCACCTTCCTCTATCTCCCGCTGTTGTCCACCTATAATGATAGCCTTTGCTTTTGGCTTTAATGCAATGAGCCCTTTGACTTCAAGCTCATGGTAACTTTTACTAACTGTACTAACGTTAATGCCTAAATCTGCAGCCATTGTTCGAACAGAAGGCAATGTATCACCATTTTTCAGCTCCCCCATGGCAATTAACTCAATCAGCTGATTCGCCAATTGTTTATATAGCTGTAATTCACTGCTTGTATCTAAATGAATGTGCATCATTTCCCCTCCCATCTGTATTGCATTATACCAAACAGAATCTGTCGTACATAGAGTAATACAGTTTTACACGTAAAGTCAAATAAATTTGGAAAAACATAAAAAAGACCCAGAATCATTCTGGGTCCGAGGACACTTATTACCTCTAGTTGATTGTTACTGTTCGGCTTCTGCTTCAGACCTCAAGATATAGCAAGACAGAGTAAGCTCTGTGTTACCAATTCATTGAGTTTTTTGAAGCTCCACCTTATACAGCTGTGGCGGACTTTCCTGAGATTCTTTGTCTACTGGTGTTGGACTACTCATTCTGC
Organism: Lysinibacillus sphaericus OT4b.31; assembly: GCF_000392615.1. Classification (GTDB taxonomy): domain Bacteria; phylum Bacillota; class Bacilli; order Bacillales_A; family Planococcaceae; genus Lysinibacillus; species Lysinibacillus sphaericus_B. The sequence goes on from NZ_KB933398.1 coordinate 2,856,317, forward strand.
ATCCTCCTCATCACAATAGATGAATAAGTGTAACCTTTAACAGTATGAGCGCTATTTATTGAAGTCATACACGTTATTCACAATTTTTTTATTTCAGTATTTGGTTAAACTTTTATCGCATTATAATGTGGATTTACTGGTTTAGCGATTTATCTCCGTTTAGCATTGTATCGATCACCTTAAACCAAAACAGCACATAGTTCTACGCCTCGTGCTATTAACACTACTATTTTACCATTAGTTGCTTTTCTTGAAAAACTTGCTGTGCTATCGTAAGTGCATTTTGCACACGTGGAAAGCCAATGTATGGCACTAATTGCAACAGTGCTTCCACAATCTCTATTGGTGTTAAACCTGCATGTAAGCCTCTTGTAATATGTGTTTTTGTTTGTGGTGTAGCACCTTGTGTAACAACTGCAGTTATCACGACAAGTGCACGTTTTTTTGCATCTAGCCCTGGTCGTGAATAGATATCACCATAGGCAAAAATCAATAATCATCTTGCGTAAATCTGGCGCTATATCAGAAAGTGCGTCTGATTCTACCATGTGAGTGGCTTCTTCTTCAGTGATATATTGTTTAATCGTTACTAACCCCCTTTGTAAAACGTTCAGTCATTTCAAATACCTCCCAGTTTTAAGCTAAGTAAATTTTTTATACAAAAACCCCAATTCCGCGTCTCCAGAATTGGGGATTGTCCTTCACATATGTAAGGTGCTCTTTTTCGTGTCACCCTCTGGCTCCAGCGAAAAAGGAAATGGTTTGTTCATAGTGCCTCACGGGACAGCTTTAATGAAGTTCTATGCAAAAGTCACGAGGACATGCACGCAAAGTTATGAATTGTGTGTAAATTGTGTGGGTGCCAGGCACTTCTTGGCTTTTTCAATTTGGATCTTTACTTGATCAAAGCCAGTTCCACCCAATGAATGACGACGGCGAACAGCCGCTTCAGGCGCTAGCACATCGTAAATATCCGCTTCAATGAGCTTACTTTCTTTTTTCATGTCTTCAATTGGTAAATCTAATAAATAGATACCCTTTTGAATACATGTAAAGACTAGTTTGCCTGTTACTTCATGTGCTTCACGGAATGGCATCCCTTTTGTTGCAAGGTAATCCGCAAGTTCCGTTGCATTTGAGAAGTCTGAGTGTACTGCCTTGTGCAGACGCTCAGTGTTGACAGACATCGTGCGTATCATACCTTCAAAGATTTTCAATGAGCCAAGAATGGTATGCACGGTATCGAACATGCCTTCTTTGTCTTCCTGCATATCTTTGTTGTACGTTAACGGTGTACCTTTTAACACTGTTAATAAGCCCATTAAGTTACCGTAAACACGACCAGTTTTTCCGCGAATTAACTCTGCCATATCAGGATTTTTCTTTTGTGGCATAATCGAAGAGCCGGTTGAAAACGCATCGTCTAGCTCTATAAATTTGAATTCATCTGTTGACCAAAGGATAATTTCCTCAGCAAAACGCGATAAATGGGCCATTAGTAATGAAGAATTACTTAAAAATTCTACGATAAAATCACGGTCGCTTACCGCATCCATTGAGTTTGCATACACTTGTGAAAAACCAAGTAGCTCCGCAGATTTTAGACGGTCGATTGGGAAGGTTGTCCCTGCCATCGCTCCAGCACCTAAAGGTAGAATATCAATGCGTTTTACAGACTCTGTAAAGCGTTGCTTATCGCGTTCAAGCATCCAAAAGTACGCCATTAAATGATGGCCAAACGAAATGGGTTGTGCACGTTGTAAGTGTGTGTAGCCAGGAGCAATTGTTTCAACATGCTCTTGTGCTTTTTCAAGTAACGTTTTTTGGAATGTCTCGATTAAGCCGACTGCTTCCTGCACACGTTTTTTCAAGAAAATATGCATATCCGTTGCCACTTGATCATTACGGCTACGACCTGTATGCAGTTTCCCACCAACAGGGCCAATTAAATCAATCAACATTTTTTCTAAGTTTAAATGGATATCCTCTTGCGCAACGCTAAATTCAAGCTCACCTGCGCTTGCTTTTTCCTGTAATTGTGCAAGGCCGTCAAGAATGCTCTCAACATCTGCTGCTGGTAAAATACCCGTTGCCCCAAGCATTGTAACGTGCGCTACACTACCTTCTAGGTCTTCCATTACAAGTTGTTGGTCAAAGCCGATAGATGCGCCGAACTCATCAACCCATGCTTCTGCTGATTTTTGGAAACGTCCGCCCCAAAGTTTTTTCATAACAGCTCACCTTTTCCTTTATTACTTATCGAAAAGGTGCAGTACAGCGCGCTGCTACACCACACCTAGGTTTTTCGTTGTGTCTAGCTCTAGTCTAGCTCCTCGCTACTTGCAATCCCTCGGGTTCGCAAGCAGCGGTTCGGTGCCAAACAATTTTCTTGACTATTTTTTATTTACTGAAGAATTGACAACTGTTGGTAAGCCCCATAATTCGATGAAACCAACTGCTGAAGCATGGTTGAATGCATCTTCTTTTGAGTAAGTTGCCAGTTTTTCATTGTATAAAGAATTTGGCGATTTACGTCCTTCAACGATTGCGTGGCCTTTGTAAAGTTTCACTCGAACAGTACCATTTACATATTGTTGTGACTCTTTTAAGAATGCTTCAAGTGCATCACGTAATGGTGAGAACCATAAACCATCATAGATTAATTCAGATAATTTTTTCTCAATTACAGGTTTAAAATGCGCTAATTCTTTTACAAGTGTTAAATCCTCAAGCTCTTTATGGGCAGTTAACAGTACTTTTGCACCTGGAATTTCGTACACTTCACGAGATTTAATACCAACTAAACGGTTTTCTACGTGATCGATACGGCCAACACCGTGTGCGCCAGCAACTGCATTTAATTCTTGAATTAAATCAGCTAGTTTCATTTCTTTGCCGTTTAAAGCAACAGGTTTACCAGCTACGAATTCGATTTCTACATATTGTGCTACGTTTGGTGCTTGTTCTACAGAAACTGTTAAACCGTAAGCTTCTTCTGGTGGTGCTACCCAAGGATCTTCCATTACGCCTGCTTCATTTGCACGGCCCCATAGATTTTGATCGATTGAAAACGGAGAATCAAGTGTTGCAGGAATTGGTACATTGTGTTTCGCTGCGTATTCGATTTCCTCATCGCGGCTCCAGCCCCATTCACGAACAGGTGCTAAAACTTCTAAATCGGGGTTCAATGCTTTAATTGAAACTTCGAAACGCACTTGGTCATTCCCTTTACCTGTGCAACCGTGAGCAACTGCGTCCGCGCCCACTTGGTTGGCGATTTCCACTAATTTTTTTGAAATAAGTGGACGAGATAAAGCCGATACTAATGGATATTTTTGTTCATACCAAGTATGCGCTTGTAAAGATACTAGTGCATAATTTTCTGCGAATTCGTCCTTTGCATCCACCATGTAAGACTCAACTGCACCTACTTGAAGCGCTTTGTTTTTAATGAATTCAAGATCTTTTCCTTCACCAACGTCAAGACAAACTGCGATAACGTCCCAACCTTGTTCTTTTAACCAAGGAATTGCTACTGAAGTATCAAGACCGCCTGAATATGCTAATACTACTTTTTTATTTACCATGAAAAAATGCGCCTCCAATTGCTCTATAGAATATGTATTTTTATACATTCTATTAAAAGTTTATACACGAATAGTATCATGTTATAAAAATAAAAACAAGTGTATTTTTATAAAAAAATAGACTTTTGTGTTTAATCATAAAAGTCAGTCATTACATGTTTTTAGCTACTGTTGGAACAGTAAATCTTTTTACTCGAAAATACGATTAATTCCTAATCACGCTAATGTATACAATATAAAAAAATGATCTACTAACGAAAAAGAGAAGCCGTCTCAAAAATCAATTGAAACGACTCCTCTAGTAAGTAAGGCATCATCTAAGCTGTTATAGTTATTTCTTATTAAAAAATGGCTTACCTAAAAATTCAATTGTGGCCGGCGCTAAAGCATACAACTTACTCGATAATCCCATAATACGTGGTAAATTAACCTCTCGTACAGGGCGTTCAATTGTTTTTATCGTAGCTTGTGCAACTTCTTCAGGCGTGAGTAAAAATCTACCCAAAGACGCTCGATAACCACTTTCATCATTTACCTTATCTAAAAAAGGTGTATCAATAGGGCCAGGATGAATCGCAGTAACTTTTACATTATATGGTGCCAGTTCCATACGCAGGCCGTTTGTAAAACCAACAATAGCATGCTTTGTTGCTGCGTAAACACTAGCCTTTGGTGTTGCTACCTTCCCTGCCTGTGAACCAATGAAAATAAGCTGGCCCCGCCCACATTCTATCATAGGAGCTGCTATACGTTTTGCTAAGTAAATTGGCACACTGACATTGAGTTCCACCATTTGAGTAATAGCCTCATCCGATAACGCTGGTGCAATGCCAAACTTACCAACCCCCGCGGAAAGAATAGCTACATCAAGCGTTGGTAACTGTGCACAAACTTCGTCAATTGCTGTAAGTGTTGTTAAATCAGCTTGGATAACATTAGCGCCTAATCGTTCTAGTGCTTTTAAAGCTACTGCATTGCGTCCTGTAGCATAGACCAAGTGACCCTGTGCAACTAATAATTCTGTAATTTTCAATCCTACGCCACTAGTGGCACCAGTAACAAAGATTGTCTTTTTATTCATTTTCATGTATAAACCTACTTTCGTTTAAACAGATTGACACCTTCATCATTTTTCATAGATGTCACAAGGTGGTTTGCCTCTAAGTAGTCTATATGACCCAGTGTTTTAGAAAGCGTTAGACCAAGTTTATGCTGAAAAATGGCTGGATATAAACGTTGTGTCATTTGCACGACTGTTAACTGATCTTCGTCGAACAACTCTAAAACCTTCAGTGATTGCTGATGTTGGCGTTCAAGTCGCTTATCGATTAAACGTGGAATATCTTGTAAATCTGCACCATGCCCTGTATACATTGTTTTTACGGGTAATTGGCGCAGAATTGCAAGTGATGCATTATATTGCAATAACGATTTCGTGCGCCCTATTGAACGATCTAATGGTGGTTCAATTAATGGATTCGGTGTAATCTTTTCAAGCAGTAAATCACCACCAATAACATTATGTGATTTTTCATCCCAAAAAATAAAATGACTTTGCGCATGTCCTAATGTTTCAAACGCCTGTAATCCAGGATGTCCAGGTACTTCATCACCGTCATTTAAAATTTGTGTCAACGGTCGTTCCCCTACGAGCTCTAATTCACGACGTACATGGACACTAGGTTGAATATATTCACGAGGGACACCATGTTCAAACAAACACTCACTATAAAACTGTTCATGATAACGTAAAAATTCTTCGTCATGACGTAGCCATTTATCGTTATAGGCATGCCCTAAAATCTCTGCATGCGGAAACGCATCCACCCAACCTGCATGATCTGGGTGATGATGGGTTAACACAACCTGTTCAATATCTTGCAACTGAAAACCAGCTGCCCGAATCCCCCATTTCAGAGCATCATATGCTTCCATTGTTTTTGGACCAACATCAAAAATTGTTAGTGCATCCCCTTTGACAACAAATGCATTAACATCTCCTACTTCATAGGGTGTTGGTATTTCAATTTTGTGTATAGACAAAGCTGTTTCCCCCTTAAATGCTACTTATGAATACCGATTCATTCTATTTTACAAGTTTTTCTCTCTTTCGTCACCCTCCTGTTGACAGGAGGACGTATTATCAATATAATTTTGAATAATCTAATTATTTATGTGCGTTGAGGAAGCCAAGTACGTAGTTGGTGAAGGTGTTCTAGAGAGTGTTACATTTGCTGCAAGTAACATCACCCACTCCCATTACCGAACCTACTTCTGAGCAGTTATGACAACATAACCGTCCCCCTTGCGATAAAAGGGCTATGAGTTGTGCCAATTGGCAAACAAAGGTGGTACCGCGGAAACGACAGCGTTTTCGTCCTTCTATGTAAGGACGAGAGCGCTTTTTATTTTGAACTGGAGGTTTTTCTTATGAAAAAAATACTATTTATTGGCGCAGGCTCAATGGCAGAAGCATTAATACAAGGCTGGATTAAGCAGAAGGTATTCATAGCGCAAGAGATATATGTCACCAATCGCTCAGATAAAGAGCGCCTACAATTCTTACACAACTCATACGGCGTGAACTATTTGATTGATAATGACATTTATATGCAGGCGGATCTAATCATTTTAGCGATGAAACCAAAGGATGCCACTGTTGCCATGCAAGAACTGAAACCAAAAATTTCCCAACACACGGCTATTCTATCTATTTTAGCTGGTATTGCCATTAACACTATAACAGAAGATTTAGGCTTGCGCCCGGTAGCACGTGTAATGCCTAATACTTCTGCAACGATTGGGATGTCAGCAAGCGGCATTGCATTTAACGATAAAGTTTCAGCTGAACATCGTACCATGTTTCTGCAATTATTAGAGGCCGTTGGATCAGTCATTGAAGTCGAAGAAGACCAGCTACATGCCGTTACTGCACTTTCTGGAAGTGGCCCAGCTTATATTTATTACCTTATGGAAGCCTTTGAACGTGTCGGTACAGAGGTGGGTCTTACAAAAGATACTGTACGACTACTGATGACGCAAACCCTTGCTGGTACTGCTGAAATGCTAAAACAATCTGTTGATGAACCTGATGTACTACGTAAAAAAGTTACAAGCCCAGGTGGTACAACGGAAGCCGGCATTAAAGCGCTTGAACAATACCAATTTAATGAAGCCATTACCGCATGCATCAAAGAAGCGGAAGCCCGATCTCGTTCACTTGCAAAAAGCAAGTAATCCATGCAAAATAGAGTTAACTACTAGGGATTAGGGGGACTTTGCATTGACTAAATTATTCGACCCATATCAATTAAAAAATATTTCTTTAAAAAATCGTATCGTCATGGCACCGATGTGTATGTACTCTGCTCAGGACGATGGATTAGTGACACCATTTCATGTTGTGCATTACGCAACACGCGCAGCTGGCCAAGTAGGATTAATCGTTGTGGAGGCTACAAGTGTAGTACCTGAAGGGCGTATTTCAAACAAAGATCTTGGTATTTGGGATGATGCTCATGTTGAAGGTTTAACACAGTTAGTGGATGGGATGAAAGCATATGGAGCAACAACAGCGATACAACTTGCACATGCAGGCCGTAAAGCATCAATTGAAGGAGAGATATTTGCACCATCTGCCATTGCGTTTAGTGATGCCTATAAAACACCAACTGAAATGACAATAGAAGATATCGAAAAAGTTATTGAAGCTTTTAAACTAGCAGCCATTCGTGCGAGTAAAGCTGGTTTTGATGCACTTGAGATTCATGGGGCACATGGCTATTTAATTAGTGAATTTTTATCTCCAGCAGCAAACAAGCGCACCGATGTATACGGTGGCTCACAGGAAAATCGCTATCGTTTATTGCGCCAAGTTATTGATGCAATTCGTAGTGTTTGGGATGGCCCACTGCTCGTTCGTGTTTCCGCTGAAGACTATGCCGAGGATGGCACAACAATGGAAGATTTTATCGTATTCAGTCGCTGGATGAAATCACAGGCTGTCGATTTAGTCGATGTCTCAACAGGTGGCGTCGTTCAAGCCAACATCCATGTGTTCCCAGGTTATCAAGTGCCACATGCTGAAATGATTAAGCAAGGTGCTGATATTCCAACAAGTGCAGTTGGTCTTATTACAACCGTTATTCAAGCAGAGGAAATTTTACAAAATAATCGTGCCGACTTGATTTTCTTAGGCCGTGTGCTATTACGTGAACCCTATTGGCCACTACATGCTGCAAAGGAATTAGGCGAAGAAGTGACACCACCCGTGCAATATATTAGAGGTTGGTAATTAAGTACCCTCTTTACAGATCATTAACAAAGTAAAGAGACTGTGATTTATGAATTACATGTCACAGTCTCTTTTAATAAGAACAACCTAGGTTGACATTCACAACCAGTCTCCTAACAAACGTATTGATGAACATCCGCAAGTCATTTTCTTCGATTTTCGTAAATACACTCTAGTACCTTTTCTATCATCCATCATCATCACTACCCGCTATAATGTGCTCTCAAAGAGGATTTAGATTAATTTCCTCATCTATTGCTTGCACTAATGTCTCAGCATCATCCGCCGTAATCACTTCTCCATTGACAATAGCGAATATACCTTGCTCGCAAACTTCACAGTGCGATGTACAGCCTGATTCTTCAATTTCAATATCTGGTCGCTCCATTAATACATCATAGGCATCTGCTGCACCAAGTGATAAGTTCGTTATGCAAAACTCCACTCTATTTTTCAATTGTTGTGGCTCTTTATTTTTCTTAAAAAAAGAAAACACCATATCATTTACACTCCCTTTGACGTTTACTTCCACACGATTAAATAAATTGTGCAAATAAATTATATCAATAAAGACGAATATTATTAAAGAAATTATAGTAATTGTTCATATCACATTGGTATTCCATTTATTGTTGGCAGCTGTACACCAAAGTTCGTACTTTCTCACTTAGATGAATTGAAGGTTATCATGCAGGCAAAGCTTGTGCCAACAAATGAAATTCGTCGCTGCGCGTACCTTTATCCGATGATGACAGAAATTTATGCAAAACATCAAAAGCCGCTCGCTTTTCTAGAAATTGGCGCAAGTGCGGGCTTGCAGCTGCATGGATCAATATAACTATACCTATAATCGAAAATTATCTGTAATAAATTCAGCAAGTGACCTAGTATTGACCTCGGATAATCAAGGTGAAGAATTACCACATTCCATTAGTAATTCAATTGTTGTTGGTCAGCGTATCGGCATTGATTTAAATCCAATTGATGTCCATAATGAGGCAGAACTTCGTTGGCTACAGGCGTTAATTTGGCCTGAACATCATGAACGACGTTCCATGTTAAATAAAGCAATCCCTATTTTAAAAGGACTTGATATACAACTTTTAAGAGGCGATGCCATTAACATCTTAAAAGAGATTAGTAGTACTATTGATCAACAAGCCATTTTGGTTGTCTACCATACACATGTTGCAAATCAAATACCTAGTGCGTTACGACTTGAATTGATAGAATGCTTACAAGAAATAAGCAAGCAAAGACCACTTTATCATTGTTATAATAATTTGTTTGATTACCAACTGCATCAAGACTTTATTCATCAAACAGAAATAACAACAGTTCGCACAATGGATCAACCGGACGGTCATGCACGGTGGTTTACGTGGGCAAACAATTAATATAAAACAACGCTGCAAGAGGAAAATCCTCATGCAGCGTCTATTGAATTAAAATCTATTAGAAATACTTTCACCTCTAAAAGCCATACTCCGCATCTTTTTTTGCACGAATTTCTGCGAAAGCATCGGCTACCATAACTGTATCCTCAGCCAAACGCTCTAAGCGGAAAAGAACGTCATCATTGAAAATTTCTTTACGTAAGAAATCCTTTTCTTCTATAAAAACATAGGTCGGTACAATATGTGCTTTCATATAAGCAAGAATCGGTTTTAATTGCTGTTCCACCATTAAATAATGCTTAGATGTGCCCGCAGTAACGACTGTACTCACAGTTTTATCTCGGAAGGCATTTACAGGTAGTAAGTCAAAAATATTTTTTAAAGTTGCAGGAATTGATGCTTGAAATGTTGGTGTGCCAATAATTAGTGCATCAGCAGCCATAATTGTTTCTGCTACATATTTTGTGTCGCCCTCGTATTCAAAATAGTTTCGACCATCGCTAAATTCCATATTGTAGTCAGCGAGATCAAGTAACGTTACTTCATGCTCGGGGTATTTTTGGTGAAGCATTTCAACGACTTTTGACATCGCTGTTTTTGTTTTAGAGCCGACAATTGAACCGGCTAGTGCTACGATTTTCATGTAGTGATCTCCTTAATTTGCTGTATATTTTTTAATCGCTGGTAATATATCATTGCCAATGATTTCGATGTTTTTCATAATTTTATCGTATGGTACACCACCAAAATCTATTTGTGCCATAAAACGTTGCATACCATAAAGCTCATATTGATAGAGTATCTTTTCGATAATTTCTTCCTTACTACCGACCATCAGTGCATCTCGTGTATCGGTAGCTTGAGCAAATTGCTGCTTTGGATAGCCACCGCCACGAATTGCCTGGAAGCCACCATTAATATGTGGGTACATACCTTGTAATGCTTCTTTTGTTGTGTCAGCTACATAAAATAAGCTTGTTGTAGCAATTGGTAATTCTTGTGCATCAAAACCACTTCGTTCTGCCGCCTCACGATAGGCATCAACAGATGGTTTAAAGTTCACGGCTGGCCCTCCTAATGTTGTTAACATCATCGGGATACCCATATATCCTGCTTTAATGGCACTGGCAGGTGGTCCCCCCACCGCACGCCAAATTGGAAGGGAGCCATCTTTCGGTTGTGGCAAAATTTGAGCATTGTGAAGAGGTGCACGGTATTGCCCTTCCCAAGTGATAAGCTCTTCGTCATTAATCTTTTTTAGTAGTTCCAACTTTTCCTCAAAAATTTCTTCATAATCCTGAAGTTCGACGCCAAGTAAGTGATAGGCACCGACGCGAGAACCTCGCCCAGCAACAATTTCCGCACGTCCATCTGAAATTAAATCAATCGTCGCAAAATCCTCATATACCCGTACAGGGTCAGATACACTCAGCACCGTTGCAGAGCTTGCTATTTTAATTTTTTTCGTTGCTTGTGCAATCGCTCCTAAAACGACCGTATGTGCCTGTGTTGTAAAATACGATTGGTGACTTTCACCAACTCCAAATACATCAATGCCTGCCTGCTCTGCTAATTGACTTGCTTCGATTAGCTCTTGAAGACGTTGCTGTGCAGAAATTCGTTCACCTGTTAATGGATTTGGAATATGGTCCCCTAACGAATAAAGTCCAAATTCAATCCCTTTTGATTGGTCTATACGATATTTTTCCATTATTGTTCTCTCCTTTAATCTAATGGTTCTAAAATTGCTTCAATTTCAGCTCGTTTTCCCTCTAAAAATGGAGGCAAATCAAGCTCTTTGCCAAGATCTTCTACAGGGGAATCCACGGTAAACCCTGGACCGTCTGTTGCCATTTCAAATAGAATGTTATTACGATCTCTAAAATAAAGACTTTGGAAATAATAGCGGTCTACAACGCCTGTACTTTCTAAACCGCGCGCTTTAATTAAGGCATCCCATTCTTGAAGTTCTTCCACTGTTGCTACACGTAAAGCTAGGTGGTGAATACTTCCTCGACCAGGTTTTTCACTTGGTCCCTCCAGTTCTTTAACGACAATCTCGCCAAGTGTTTCCCCTGCAATAGATTGAAGGCGAGCTTCTTTTTCATTTTCAGTGACAACTGTATAATGAAATAGTTCTTGTAGTAAAGTCACTGTACGACTTAAATAACGTACTGTCATTTCTACTGTACCCATACCTAAAATGCGATGCTCCACAGGGATATCTGAACTTTCCCATGCTTGCCAATCGGTAGGTGTCTCTTGATTGTGGTGATTTAATAGCACCATTCGCAAGCCTTCATGATCCTCAAAAAACAAGGCATCTTTGCCCGCATATATCGTAATCTCACTATGTTGCACCTCTAGGAGCTCAAAACGATTTTTCCAAAAAACTAAACTTTCATAGTTTGGTACTAATAGGCCAATGCGTGTAATCGCATTTGTCCCACGTACTGTACGGCCAGCAACAGGCATTTCGAAAAAGGATAATTCAGTTCCAGCAGCGCCTGTTAAATCTCCATAAAATAAGTGGTACATAGACGGTGAATCCTGATTGACAGTTTTTTTCACACGACGTAAGCCAAGGACTTTTGTATAAAAACCGTTATTTCGTTTTCCATTTTTTGTTAACATTGAAATATGATGATGTCCACTTAATTTTTGCATAAGTGCTTCCTCCTTATTTTCACTTGACTAAGCAAGTGATGGTGTAAAAAAAATCACACGAGTGGTAATTTTTTTTCTCGGCTATGCTTTTCTATCTTTGACATGAGTGTATATAATGATTTCTGCTCTTCTTCTGTTAATACATCTTCAAAAAATGAGGATTGAAAGTGAAGCTGACTTGGTGTCGCTGCATCAATCATCTGCTCACCCTTTAACGTTAACGAAATTGTTTTTGTCTTCCAATTTTGCTTACGCTCAATCAGACCGTCCTTTTCAAGTCGAGCAAGCATCCGAGATATGCCACCTTGCGTAACCGTAACTTTCTCTGCTAACGCTGATTGCGTTAACGGTGCATATGTTTTGATTTGAATTAATACATCAAATTGTGCGGTTGTTAAATCAAAGCGCTTTAAAAAGTCATTGGATAGCTGATTACTTTGATTTGTAAAGCGCATCATACGCAACCATGTAAGTGAGCCCAGTGTATGTTTTCGCATCACTTTTGTCCTCCCTGCTTTGTATTGTACTCTCACTTTACCACGCAAGTGATAAACAAGCAAGGGAAATATCTCGAATTAGAGATATTTTTAATTTAAAGAATTCCATGCGTTGTAATTGGATGCAAATTTCCATTAAAAGCAAATGAAATTCTTCCTGTTTCCTCAGACACGACCATAATAAGTGCATCACTTCGTTCACTTAATCCGATTGCAGCTCGATGTCTTGTGCCTAGTTTCTTTTCGCCAGTATAAATATCTGAAAGTGGAAGAACATTTGCTGCTGACACAATTTTATTGTGGCTCACTAATACAGCTCCATCATGTAGTGGATTTCCTGGGAAAAAAATAGATTCCAATAATGAATGCGTTAAGTCTGCGCCGATATGGATACCAGGTTTTAAGAAAGATTCAAGTGCATCTTCTCTTTGAATCACAATGAGCCCACCATGTCTTCTCTTAGACATATTTTGTACGCAATTTGATAGCTCTGGGTATTTTTCAGTAAACGGAGACAAATAACAATTTAAATAGAATGTCGCAGCCTGCATTTCAATCGTAATAAATTTCTCTTTGATTTTTTCAAAATCTCCAAGCAGACATTTTGATTCTGTATCCATTAATTCTATACTGTGCTGTATGGACATGATGACTTGACTAAGTTCTTCTTTTACCGTTTGTTTCATTGGTGAAAAATCACAATTTGATTGATTCACAAAAAACACGCCTCTTTTCTAATATAATGATGGATCACCTCTTGTTATATTTAGTCTCTCTATCTGGATTTTTTTTATTCGCTTTGGAGGCATTTCGCCAATCCCTTCCTTTATTTTCAAAATAATAAGGCGACTACCTGTTCATATGTGAACAAGTAGTCGCCTATTTTTGGGTCAATAAGATATAAATTGTGCACTAATTTCAGCTATTAAACCATAGCCTGGCGCAAAATAACTGCCAAAGGATTTTTCTACAACATTTTATTTGACACGATCCATTTCATAATTAAATGCTTGAACGATTATTCTTGGACTATAAAGAATGACAATACTAGCCCACAAATACTTAGTAAAGTGGCTGTAATAAAGGCAATCTGGATTCCTTGTAACATCGCTACCTCTAGTACATCCTGCTCTCTAAATGTTATGACGGTACTCATTACAGTAACAAGCAAAGCCGTTACAATGGCTCCCCCTACCATCCTTAATGTGCTATTCATGGCAGTTCCATGAGCCATTAAATTAGTAGGTAGAGCATTCATACCAGCAGTAGTAAGTGGCATCATAATCATCGCAATGCCTAAAGAAATAAATGTAAATAGCAGTGCCAACAACCATAGGGCTGTATTCATAGTTACTGTTACTAACATGCTTGTAGCAAGCACAATAAGAGAAAACCCGACAATCGCCAATTCCTTTCCACCAATTTTATCGAAAATTTTACCCGTCACAGGAGACATAAAGCCCATTACTAGAGCTCCCGTAAATAGAACTAGCCCCGTTTCAAGTGCAGAAAGACCGCGTACATTTTGAATGTAAAATGTTAATAATATTTGCGTGCCAATCATTAACGCATATACTAAACTGGATAAAATTGTGCTAATTGTAAAGGTCTTCGATTGAAAAACACGAAACTCAAGCATAGGATTTGCTAACGCAAGCTGTCTTTTAATAAATACATAAAGAGCTATACCTCCAACCCCTAATGGAACAAACACTTGTGCATCAGTAAAACCAACTGTCCCAGCTAAACTAAAGCCATATAGTAACCCTCCCCATCCTAGAGAAGATAACGCGATAGAAAGACTATCTAGCTGACCATTTTTTTGAGGTGTTACATTCCTCATAAATAAAACAACAAGTAACAACACAGCTATTGACGCAGGAAATACCATATAAAATAAATGCCGCCACGTAAAATGCTCAATAACCCAGCCCGCTAAAGTTGGACCCACTGCTGGAGCAAATCCAGTAACGAGCCCCGCAAGCCCCATCACCGAACCTCGTTGCTCTTTTGGGTACATGAACAATAAAACTGTCTGCATTAAAGGCATAATAATCCCAGCCCCTGCAGCCTGTATCACTCGCGCTACAAGTAATACGGTAAAGGATGGTGCAAATGCGCCTAGTATCGTACCTATGCTAAATAAGCTAAGTGCAGACATTAATAATAGACGGTTTGAGAAACGCCCGATTAAAAAAGCAGTAATTGGTATTAGGATCCCATTTGTCAATAAATAGACGGTTGTTAACCACTGCGCTAGATTCGCATCAATGTGAAAATCATGCATGATTGGTGGCATCGCAATTAATAATAAGGTCTGGTTTAAAATTGAAACAAACGCAGCCGCTAGTAAAATAGCGACGACTAAAATTTTCTTACTTGCCGTTATGTTTTTCATCTTTTCCTCCCTTAGTTAGTTAGTAATAACTAACATTTTTAAAAAAAATAAAACTATGCTTGCACTCCCTTCATAAAAACTTCTACTGTATCTTGAACAAAATTTTCTTGCTGATCTTTTAGAAAATGGTTCTCCCAAATCGCATTCGACACGAAAAAGCCAAACAATCCCGTTAAAAAAACAATCGCTTGCCCTTTTGTATCGATTTCCTTCTTCATGTGCCCCAATTCGATTAATTTTTGAAAATAGCTGGCCAGTAAATTTTGTAGTTGACGTGTATTATTATCAGAAATTATATCTATTAACTCTGGTAATATGCTTCGATCTTGAATGGCAATAAGAAAAATAGGTTTATTTTTCTCCATAAACGTTAAATAGCTGTGAGCAATTTGCTGCAAATCATTTTTTAAATGACCAGTCAATTCATGTAAAAAGAAATGTTCGAAGTACGGAATGTAAGAATACGTTTGAATAAGTGAATGTAATATCCCCATCTTTGTATCAAAATGACGAAAAACAGTCATCTCACTGACACCTGCTGTTAAGGCAATTTCTTTCACAGAAACATTGTTGTAACCACGTTCGGTCATCAATGCAAGTGCTGACGCTAAAATTTTGTCTGCGGTATTTTTTCTCAAAGTATGACCTCCTAAATGTTAGTTATGACTAACAAAAATATAGATGACTTCTTTCATGCTGTCAATCATTCGTAATTAGGCTAATAAAAAAACACACGCCATTCGGATCTACCATGACGTGTGTTGAATACATTTGGATGTTACATATGGCCGGCACGAATTTTCTTGACAATACTATATGTAGTAAAAGCAGCTGCTGGTGCAAGGACTACAATGAAGATTAGCCATACTTTCAAGCTTTCTGTTGACTTCAGTATTTCATAGTTTGTCGTAACATAAATAATAAGTCCGCCTAATAATAAATAGCTCAGCACGTTTGGAAAAATAACAAGTAAACGTAATACAGCTGGTGGCATTTTTTGTTGATCCATACAACCACACCCCTTTTACTTAATTATACGTAAATCATCTATTAAACGCACTATATTTCTCATAGAGTGCCGACCAACTATCTCCTACTTCCACTTGTCTACATAAATATAGTAGTTGACACCTTTGTAACTTTTGTTTACAATTTTCATAATTTGATACGCAAACTCACACTAACTTGTGAGTGGCGAAATTTTGTAGAGTTTTAACTCTGTTTCATTCGCCCGTCGTCTACTAATAGACGGCGGGGTTTTTTATTTTTTTGGAGGGGTTTTTTTGAATAAATTAAAGTTTTCATTAATCGTTTTATTAGGTGCCTGTAGCTATGGGATTCTTTCTTCCATTCTTAAAATTGGTTTTTTAAATGGATTTTCTTTTCCTGCACTTTTAGGTGGACAATATGTATTTGGCTGGTTTGGATTATTATTACTCGTTATGTTCTTCTCTCGCTATAAAGTAACCCTAAAAAATGTATTCTCTTTATTGGCTGTTGGGATGACAATGAGTTTAACCAGTATTTTTTATGGGCTTTCTGTAAAAGAATTACCTGCATCTATTGCTATTGTTCTATTATTTCAATTCACTTGGATGGGCGTGCTTATTGAAGCAATTGCTAACAAAACTTTTCCAAGTCGAGAAAAGTTATTATCCATCCTCATCTTATTTATAGGAACGATATTTGCTGGAGGTATATTTGATGGAATAGGACAAGAATTATCTATAAAAGGAATCACCTTTGGGTTATTAGCAGCTATAACTTTTTCCTTATATATATTTGCAAGTGGACGTGTTTCTACTGATGTTCCAATCTACTCAAAAAGCTTTCTTATGACAACGAGTGCTACACTCTTCGTTTGCTTAATATTTCCACCGACATATTTGATTGATGGTACATTGCAGGCCGGATTATGGAAATATGCTTTAATCCTTGGCTTCTTTGGTGTAGTTGTACCAGTCATTTGTTTTTCCATCGGTGTACCAAAGGTAGGGACAGGTCTTGGAACAATTTTAGGAGCTGTCGAACTCCCAACAGCAGTTATCGCTTCTATTACACTTGTTCATGAAGTGGTATCCCCTTTACAGTGGATTGGAATTGTTTGTATTTTATTCGGAATTTTCATACCTCAAATTCTAAAAGTACGAAAAGAGAAAAAACAAAGCCGTTTTCCTGAAGAAACAATTGAGTTTTAAGTAGAATTTTTGGTGAGCGCTAACCATAATAAAGCAACACGTCAAAAAAAATTTAAATGCAGAAATCGGATTTCAATTAAATCGCTTAAATGTTGAGTCTAACTCTTTAGCATACAACTATTGGTTGACTACAAATTATAAACTGACAATCAACTGTAAGGTAAGTTCCATTCCAAATAAAATAGGTATAGATACGGTAAAATCCCGAACCTATACCTATAAAAAAGTGTTTTTCACTCACTCGACTTATAAAAGAGATACTACAATTTTAGCAAAATAAAATATATTAAAGTAACTCATCATTACTCCAAGTGAACACCATCTGATCGGAAGTTAGGACAGTTTGCGGAAAAATTTCTTGGGCTTGTGCTAGGAAAATTGGTAAATCATGCGGCAAAAATCGTGCACTCAAATGGTTGAGTAGTAAAAATTTCACATTTGCTCGACTAGCAACCATAGCTGCCTCCACATTTGTAGAATGTCCATAGTTTGCAGCCAATCCCACTGTATCTCCATCAAAGGTCGCTTCGTGAATCACAATATCTGCATGCTCCGCCAACAATACCGCTTCTTCACAGTACTTTGTATCACCTAAAATAGTAAGTGTGAAGCCTTTTTTCGGAGGTGCTACAACATCAGTTGCTTTAATCATTGTGCCATTTTCAAGCTCAATATCGTGCCCCCTCTTTAACTGTCCGAGCAGTGGACCCTTTGGAACGCCTAAAGCTTGGACTTTCTCCATAAGCAATTCTCCCGGTAATTCCTTTTGTTCTATGCGGTAACCAAAACATGGAACTACATGACGTAATTCACCGGCTCGTACAGTAAAGTGTGCGTCCTCGTAAATGACACCTTCCTGTACTTCTACAAATTGTAGTGGATACGTTAAATGTGTTTTTGACAATGCAAATGTCTGCTCCACCCATTGCTGTAACCCTGCTGGTCCGAAAATCGTTAATGGCTCATCTCCTCCTTGAAAGGAGCGAGAACTTAGAAATCCTGGTAGGCCAAAAATATGATCGCCATGTAAATGGGTGATGAAAATTTTCGTAACTTTACGTGGCTTTAAGGATGAATGCAATATTTGATGCTGTGTCGCTTCTCCACAATCAAAAAGCCACATCTCACCAATTTCATCTAGAAGCTTGACCATTAGAGCACTCGTATTGCGCTCTTTCGAAGGCATGCCTGCGCCTGTCCCTAAAAAATGTAGTTGCACATATGCCACCTCAATTCTTTTTCTGTCGTTCTATTGTACCTTATTGCTGAAAATAAGAAAAACCTTTGGTGTGAAGTGACCCCTAAAAGTTAGACACGGTTATTTCATTAGGCAGATTGGGTAAAACGAGTCCGGTATTGCACCGGACTCGTTTTTAATTTTGCCTTAATCCGTTTCGTATTATAGTAATTGATATATTTCTCTAATTCTATTTTAAAATTCTCTATACTTTCAAATTCCCTCATGTAAAGGAATTCAGATTTCATAATTCCAAAGAAATTCTCCATTTCCACTTAAGTAACGCTCAACAGCTTGTAATTTATTTTCGACAGTATATTTGACCATAGAAAAACTGCACCTCCAATTGTTAGATTGTGTCTAACAATTGGGGCGCAGTTCAGTGACAAGCTTCCCAAAGGTTTTTCCTTTATCGCGCATTAACAGTCAGTAAGACGCCCACCTCAAGTTGATAGATGAGAACGAGTCAACTAGGTGGGCGATCAACTAACCGTAAAAGCCCGATTGGTTCAACTAACAATCCGTGGGGGATGAAGATAACCCCCATGGATTGAAGTTTCACTTTATTTTGGCTCCCAAGATACAAGTGCAGCATGGAAGTCATGACGGTAGTAATAACGACCATCCTTTTCTTCTATAAACGGTGCGAGAGAATCCTCGATATGTGCTCTTTTAACATCAGTATTCAATATTTTTTTACTCTGTGTTGTAACAAGTTGCTCATACGTATCATATTCATATACGCGTTTCAGCGGTATTATTTTGCATTCTGCATAAATATCCATTTCATATAACAAATTCAAAAACTCAATATAATCTCTTCGTGGGAACTTGATATCATAGCCATATTTGGTATGTAATAGTTCGTAATGCGGTTGAATCGGGCCTGTCGTCATCCCGATAATTGCACGCTTTTTAGCAAGACGATTCATATGTTTTAATGCCGCTTTGATTTCATACATGCGGTAAAAACAATTCACACCGATTACAATATCATGTGTTTGAATGTCATTTTCACCAAGCTCTTCCCATTTTGCATGGACATAAGAAACATGTTCCTCATGTTGTAAGCAACTTTGTAAGTACGTGAGAATACTTGCTGAACTGTCAACACAGGTAAGCTCTCGAACATAATCAGCAAGTGGAAACGTATAATTACCCCAACCAGGTCCGATTTCAAGGACTGAGTGTTCTGGCTGAATACTTCCCTTAATTTCTGCAAAGATCTGTGCCGCATAGGGGTCTGTTTGTCCAGTGTTTTTGCGTGCTATCGATTGCGACCAAAACTGTTCTTCTAAATGATCATTCACCATTCGCTCAGGCATTTGCCCTTGCCAATCCTTCATACCCTCTTGCCATAATGCCTCATAATTAATGGCTAACGGCCCTTTTCGTGTCATACGCTTACCTCTATATTCAACATGTCATATATTTTTTCCATATCTAAATTGGCCCGTACATGGGTAGCAAGCATGTTATAAGCATCTTCTCTACGCTCTGCATCGCTTTTCACATCACTAGGTAGCGCAGCAAGGCCTTTTTCCACACGTATGTCGTTGACTAGCTGTCGAGTAAAGGTACGATTATGGAACAAACCGTGGAAATATGTGCCGATAACTTGCTCATCCGCACTCACTGCTCCGTCCACACGACCATCTACTAACTGCAAAAATGGTGATACCTCATCACGCAAAATTTTTGTGCGCCCAAGGTGTATTTCATAGCCTGTGAATGTATCATTACCGCGTGTACCAGTCATTTGTACAGTCTTTTTATCCCCTACAAAAACGGTTTCCATAGGCAGTAGTCCTAAGCCTTGTGCGGGATCACCATTCCCTTCTACAGCGTCAGGGTCAAGTAGCGTTTCACCAAGCATTTGGAATCCACCGCAAATACCAATAATTTTGGTACCACGTGCACGTAAGTTGGCAATAGCTCGATCAAAACCTTGTGCCTTTAACCATGCTAAATCATCCATCGTGCTTTTTGTACCTGGGAGTATTAGTAAATCAGGAGTACCAAGCTCTGCAACATTGCCAATTAATCGCACACCCACTTCTGGTTCATCAAAAAAGGGATCTACATCTGTAAAATTCGAAATTCGCGGCAAACGGATCATGGCAATATCCACCAAAAATTCTCCTGGCTTTGGCTTTTTGAAGCGTAATGACGATAATGCAAGTGAGTCCTCTGCCTCAATATTGACATCTACATATGGCACGACACCTAACACAGGTATGCCTGTCTCACGTTCCACCCATTCAATACCATCATCGAGTAACTCACGCAACCCTCTGAATTTATTAATAATTAGCCCTTTCACGCGCGCACGTTCGGCATCATCGAGCAATGCTAATGTCCCGATTATTGACGCAAACACACCACCACGATCAATATCTGCAACTAAAACAACTGCAGCATCAGCTAAGTGAGCCATACGCATATTCGCGATATCGCGATCCTTTAAATTGATTTCTGCTGGGCTACCTGCACCTTCAAGCACAATCACATCATATGTATTTTGTAATGTTCGTACAGATTTTTCAACGATGGGCATCGCCTCCTGCACAAATTTATTGCGGTAACTTTTCGCGTCCATGTTCAAAAAATGCTTGCCATGTACAATGACCTCAGACACCATATCCTGCTTTGGTTTTAATAAAATAGGATTCATGTCAGTTGTAGCAATAACACGCGCAGCTTCTGCTTGTACACCTTGCGCACGGCCGATTTCACCACCATCCACCGTCACAAATGAATTAAGCGCCATATTTTGAGACTTAAAGGGTACTACCTTTAGCCCCGCATCAGAAAAAATACGGCATAAGGCTGTGCAAATCATGCTTTTTCCGACATCAGAAGCTGTTCCTTGAATCATAATTGATTTTGCTGGCACACTCTTTCCTCCCATCACTTTTACAGAAAGTTTATTTATTCAGGCAGTATCTCAACACCGTCTGAATAAAACATAAACCTCCTATTTCTCGTAACACCTCTAGATGTGACAAACCGCTCTGGACATCTAATTAGAATTCAAGTCCCTTAACTGCTGGGATACCCTCGTCATAATAATGCTTTGTCGCATCAATTGTTGATACTAAATCCGCCATTGCAATAAGCGCTGGATTTGCACTACGCCCCGTTATTACAAGGTGCATCGTTGTAGGTCGCTGTTTAATCGCTTCGATGACTTCAGCTAATGGCAGCACATCATCAATCGGAAACTTGGTAATAGCCAATGCATTGTTTAACTCATCTAGTACAAGTAAATCAATGCGGTCGTCTTGCAAAGCAGCCTTTGTTTTTTTCCAAGCTTTTGCAAGAGCTGCGCGATGCTCCTCTGGCGTTTTTGTCCAAGTAAAGCCTATGCCCATTTGTTCCATTTCCACGCCAAGCTTTCGAAGGGCGATTTGCTCGCCATACGTGCGCTCTGGTGATTTAATGAATTGCATAAATCTCACGTTTAAACCACGACCAACTGCACGTAACGTCACACCAAGTGAAGCTGTCGTTTTGCCCTTGCCCTCACCTGTGTATACTAAAAACAAGCCTTTTCTAGCCATGCTTCATGCCCCCTTAAAGCCACGTTGTTTTTTCTTCAAATGGCGTACGCTTTTTGTCTTTTAGCTCCTGCTCTTCCGGATAGCCAATGAATATTGTCCCTACTACCTTTTGACTGTCACTCGCACCGATAAATGTATGCATACGTGCATCATGGACAAGTCCAACGCCTCGTGTACGCCATACAAATCCTAGTCCTTGTTCTTCAGCTGCTAACCACATGGACATAATGGCACTGCAAACTGCAAAGACATTGTCTTGTGTTGCATCTGCATCACCTTCTACAATATCTGCTGTCACAACAATTGCAACAGGCGTTGTTTGTACTACTTTTAATGAGCTTTCTACTAGGTTTGGCTTTGTTGGAAAACGTTCCTGTAAATAAGTATTAGCCATTTCTTCATAGCGCTTCATGGCTTCATCTTGTATCACAAAAAAATGCCAAGGCTCACGCATACGGTCATTAGGTGCAAAAGTAGCTGCTTGCAAAATTTGTTCGATTTTCTCTTGTTCAACAGGCTGTGGTGTATAATTTCGAATTGCTCGTCGATTTCTTAACGCTTCGATGACTGTCATGATTGTTCCCCCTTATTTCCGCTACACTCCGGCGCCTATCTCTGTCGCTTTGTTATCGCCATAAATCAATGATTTTTGCCGGAGGGTTTTCTTTAAGTCACTGGATTAAACAACAACTTACTTACTTACTTACTTACTTACTTACTTACTTACTTACTTACTTACTTACTTACTTACTTACTTAACTTCCGTTCATAGCACCCTATGTTGAGGTAGGTGACTTTGACTGAATCATGTTAAAGTGAGACCTTGCTCTTCGAACCACTGAATGTTGTCGCGGACATTGACAACATCCCCTACAACAATCATGGAAGGATTATGATAGCCCTCACGTTCAATAATGTCAGCAATTTCATCTAGTTGCCCTGTGATTGTGCGCTGTTTGTCGGTCGTTCCCCACTCAATAACAGCTACTGGCGTAGTTGCTTTACGTCCATTGTCGATTAATTTTCTCGAGATGTAGGCAATATTACCAACGCTCATATAAAATGCTACTGTATCTATTCCTGTTGCCAGTGCTGGCCAATTTAAAAAGTCTTGGCCTTTTTCTTCACGACCATGTCCTGTTACAAGCGCAAAGCTTGTGGCAAAATCTCGGTGCGTTACAGGTATTCCTGCATAAGCTGGTGCTGCAATTCCTGCCGTAATACCTGGCACTACTTCATAAGCAATGCCATGATTTTTTAATATTTCGGCTTCCTCTGCTCCGCGACCAAAGACGAATGGATCGCCACCTTTTAAGCGGGTTACGATTTTGCCTTCTTGTGCCCTTCGGACAAGGAGCTCATTGATTTCATCTTGAATAAGATGGTGCTTACCAGGCAATTTACCGCAGTATACTAGTTCAGCATCCGGCTTTGCAGATTCTAACAATTTTGGGTTTACAAGACGATCATATGCAATGACATCAGCCTTTTGAATGCATTCAAGCCCATACACCGTGATGAGCTTTGGATCTCCAGGACCAGCTCCTACTAAATACACTATTCCGTCCTTCATGGCGATTCTCCCGTCAATAATTGTTGTAAATAAGCTTCACGTCTATCAATCTCTCCACTACGAGTCCATTCTAGTAAGTTTGGCTCAAGTAATGCTTGCAGCGCTGCCCGTCGTTTATCGCCCTTTTCAAACTTAGCAACAACCATTAATCGTGCCTGCTGTAAAAAGCATACGTAGTCTTCATAGACTGCATCAAATTGCTCGGCTAAATCTTCCTTTATTTTACAAGCTAAAGAGGGACTTGCACCTGATGTTGAAACTGTTAATACAAGAGGGCCACGGCGTATAGTAGCTGGTGTAATAAAATTACTTTCGCCTTGTGCATCTGCTCGATTTAATAGTTGCCAATGTTGAGCCGCTTCCTGTACGGCTTCATTCACGGTAGTATCATTTGTTGCCGCAATGATGAGCGATGCATCATCTAAATCACGCGGTTCAAATACCTTGTCACGCCATGTGATTTGACCAGATTCTGCTAGAGGCAGTAATGTTTCGTGCAATGTTGGGCTTACAACAACTACATTGGCTTTAGCCGGTAACAAAGACGCCACCTTCTGCGTTGCAACATGTCCTCCTCCAACAATTACTACCGTTTTATATTCGATATTTATATGAATTGGAAAGTAATTAGTCAAAATTTTTCACCTTCTTACAAGCTGCCAACCAGTTCTCGACAAGCTTTGGATTGGATACAAAATGAAAATGCGTATAGCCAGCGACTAAATTGCTTGCCTGATAACCCTCTTGTTTTGTGCCAAAGCGCCCTTTTGTTTCATAGGCAGGCGTTTCATGTGTCCCGCTATATTGTGAATAATGGAATTCATGTCCCTTTGCTTCTTCCTCTTCACCGATTAAAAAGTTTGCTTTCTTGCCGGTAATTTCACGATAGCCAAGCGCCGCAAGCTTTGTTTGCATTGCTACTTCACCTGGAATAATACCAAGCATGTCATAACGTTCGCCATCACTATTCGTAATGGCTTGTGTCAAATACATGAAACCCCCACATTCAGCTAAAGTTGGTAAACCCTTGTTAATGGCCTCACGAATTGACTGTTTTGCTATGGTATTGCCTGCAAGTGTATCGGCAAATTCCT
This sequence comes from Lysinibacillus sphaericus OT4b.31, assembly GCF_000392615.1. Classification (GTDB taxonomy): domain Bacteria; phylum Bacillota; class Bacilli; order Bacillales_A; family Planococcaceae; genus Lysinibacillus; species Lysinibacillus sphaericus_B. The sequence continues at coordinate 2,880,822 of NZ_KB933398.1, forward strand.
CTGGAAAGCCCCCACCAATATATAGACCGTCAGCCTCAACTGGTACAGGCTCATTGGCTAAAGGTGAGAAAAATTGTAGCGTAGCCCCTTTTGCGCGCAGGAGGGCCAGATTTTCTTCGTAATAAAAGTTGAATGCAGCATCCTTTGCCACGGCAATATGAATATGTTGATCTTCGTGCTGTTCAAATAAATCACCTGTTTCTTCTAGAACAGGTGCCTTTGTTAATTCAAGCAATGTCTCTAAATCGATCGTTTCGGCCATTAAAGCGCCTAGCTTATCAAAAAACGAAGCAAGCTCACCACGCTCTATAGCAGGAATTAACCCTAAATGTCGACTTGGAATATCAATGCCTGCTTCGCGTTTTAAATACCCAATGACAGGAATACCACATTCCTGCTCAATCGCCGCTTTGGCAATTTCGTAGTGACCGACACTTCCGACTTGGTTCGCGATGACGCCCACAATATTCGGTTTATCAGATAGCATTTGGAAGCCCTTTACAACTGCTGCCACACTTCGAGCCATACTTGCGCAATTGACGATTAAAATAACCGGACTTTCGGTAATGACACTTACATCTGCGGCTGATCCTGCATCAGATAATGGGCTTTTACCATCATAGAAACCCATAACACCCTCAATAATCGAAACATCTGCATCCATACTGGCACGTGCCACAATATCACGCACGGCATCATGCGAAAACATCCAACTATCGATATTACGCGACACACGTCCAGTCACCGCTGTATGATAGCTAGGGTCTATATAATCGGGACCACATTTAAAGCCCTGTACGATTTTCCCCTTTTCCTGTAATGCCTTCATTAGACCAATTGTAAACGTCGTTTTACCAACACCACTACCAGTTCCAGCAAGTACAAAGCGATTCGTTTGCATAGGCTCCCTCCTTAAAATGTTAATCTCGCTACAGAAATTGTTGCGTTCCCTGATTTTTTCTTTGGTAGCACGAGCGATTCTACTTGTGCAAAGCGCATAGCAGCCGGCTCACTGACGCCGTATGCACCTGTATATTTAAATACCGTTTCAGACGGTGATGGGAAATTGATTTCGTTTAATTGTGCTGGTGTATATGTGATGAACTCCCAGTCATATTTCTTTGTCACATCAATGAAGCATTGTTCGTCTTTTTTTAAATCAATCGTACAAAGAGCTTTGACACTTTTTTTCGATAATTTTAATTCTGCGAGTGTTTCATCAATAACTTGTTCGATTTCTTCAAGTGACGTATCACGATTGCAGCCCATACCTAGCACAATCGATTTTGGACGATAAATCACGCCATTCTCAAGGAGCACTTCTTCCTCCGGTTCAATGATACGATCAGTAATCCATAACGTTGCATGAGGTTTCGCCTCTATCGCGGTTTGCGTCGATGGATATATTTTGATTTGCTCTGGCATAGGGGTATCACGCATCCACCAATCACGTTCACCAGTTTCTTGTACGATTGCGACATGCTTCTCGTTAACAACCGAGGCACTTACAGGCGTAAGCTTGTCTGCACTGTCCCACACCCAACCAAAGCGTGCGCCAAATAAATCAACAGGAATTGTTTTTTGGACATCCGAAGCCGTTGTAATAATTGGATTTGCACCAAGGGCCGCTGCAACTTCATGAGTAAGCTCATTGGCACCACCTAAATGACCTGATAGTACACTAATGACATTTTCCCCACGATCATCAATGACTACAACACCAGGGTCTGTCTTCTTATCCTGTAAAATTGGCGCAATCATGCGTACAACCGCACCAAGTGAAATGATTAAAATTAAGCCTTTATACTGCTTGAATAATGTAGGCAATAGCAATCGCACGGTACCAGAAAACAGCTGAATATGCTTCTCTGCTTCGTCGCCTTGCTCAAATTTACTCATATAATATAAATCACTCTGCGCAAAGGTTTGTTGTAGTCTACGTCCAATTTGTACACCGTGCTTGGTAATCGCCACAACCGCATAAGGATTACGTTGAGCAACTTCTGGTAAAACGCCCTCTTGCAATTTAATCACTTGTCTTCACACCTTTTCGGAAGCCGTGCGTAAAGGTCGCATCATATAATTTCGAACGGTATTCATCTTTATCATGAATATTCGGGTCTAATGCCCAGCCCGCTAAAATCATTGCATGTTTACGAATGCCATTAACACGCATCGCTTCATCTAGTTCAACTAATGTCGTGCGCACAATTTTTTGATCTGGCCAAGAAGCACGTTGAATCACTGCCACGGGTGTATCGTCCGCCCATCCTGCATTTTGCAATTCTTTGATAATTTTCTTAGTTAAAGTTGCACTTAAGAATAACGCAATCGTACAATGATGGCTTGCTAAAGCACGTAACTTTTCAAACTCTGGTACAGGTGTGCGCCCTTCAGCACGTGTTAAAATAAGCGTTTGCGTTAAATCTGGGATTGTAAGTTCCGCACCGATTGCCGCAGCAGCTGCAAATACTGAGCTAACACCAGGAATGACTTCGTAACCTATGCCTTCTTTTTTTAAAAGTGCTACTTGTTCCATAATGGCACCATACATGGCAGGGTCACCTGTATGCATGCGTGCTACTACTTTGCCCGCATTGACACGCTCTACCATTACCGCAACCATTTCCTCTAAATGCATACCTGCTGTACGAATAACTTCTGCATCAGGTTTTGCTTTTGCAATTAGATCTTCATTTACTAGGGAATCTGTATACATGACAACGTCCGCTGTTTGTAACATCTGTAAACCCTTCACCGTAATTAAATCCGGATCACCAGGGCCAGCACCGACAATAAAAATTTTCTTCATTATTTACGCACCACCATTAATGTTAAATATTCTAAAGCGACGCCTTCTAAATCTTGAACATCCCAAATGATTTCTTCGTCAGACGTTACTTTGGTCACAACCGATGCCTTATCAAGTAAATCTAAATCGCGCAGTACCTCCAGCATTAAATCCATAACCTTTGCAACTTTAATGAAAACAACCGCATCATGATTTTCAATTGCTTCACGCATAGCACCGTAATTGTCATGTGCTGGAATAATCGCCACACGATCATCACCATCTGCTAGGGCAATACCTAGTCGCGACGCTGAGCCATTAAATGAAGAAATACCAGGCACTGTACGAATTTCCACCTCTGGATGCCTATCTTGCATAAGCTTCATCATATGGATGAATGTACTATATAATAAGGGGTCCCCTTCTGTCACAAACGCGACGTCCTTGCCCTCTTGCAGCTTACCATAGACAAGTTCCACGGATTTTGTCCATTCTCGTTCTAACACAGCCTCATCTTTTGTCATTGGGAACACGAGACCAAGCATATCTTTCTCTTCTGGGTTAATGTACACATCTACAATACGATGCGCATAACTTTTACTGCCCTTCATTTTTTTCGGATAGGCAATAACCGGCGACTCCTGAATGACACGGAATGCCTTTACTGTAATTAACTCTGGATCGCCAGGGCCTACACCTAAGCCATATAAAATACCAAGATTACTCATGATTTTCTTCCTTTCGATGTGCCGAAATAATATAAATCGGATTTAATGGGACAAAACGGGTCATATCTAAAATCGGCTTACTACGTGCCAATTGCGCCTGCAAAATATCGACAGCAAAGCCACAAGCTTTAAACGCTTCAACCGCCTTATATAAATTTTCTATCGTTGCTGCATTTAAGACGATGCGACCATTAGGCTTCAAACGTGAACAGCACATCTGCAAAAGTTCCACCATTTCGCCACCTGTACCACCAATAAAAATCGCATCTGGATCCGGGAAATTTTCTAGTCCATTCGGTGCTTTACTATGAATAGCCGTCATATCTACACGGAATTTCTGCTGGTTTTGCATGCAGTTCTCTAAATCGGGTGCATTTTTTTCCACCGCAAATATTTGCCCCTCTGGTGACAGTTTGCCAGCCTCAATAGCCATTGACCCTGTACAAGTGCCAACGTCCCAAATGATGCTATCTTTTTGTAACTGCATAGCCTGTAGACTTAACACACGAATTTCCTTTTTCGTAATAAGCCCTTTATCTGGCTTACGTTGCGAAAATTCTTCATCATCAATACCTAGTGAATAGCGTTTGGGTGCTGATGTTTGCTGTAAAATGACAACATTCAACGTAGAAAATTCAGCTGTTTCTAATTCATCAAGAGAATACCAGCCGTATTTTTCTTCATTACCTTGTAAATTTTCTGCAACAAACACTCGGTATTCCGTCATACCAAAATGCTTCAGATAACGTGCCAATGCATTTGGGTTATTTTCAGCGTCAGTAAGTAGCGCTACTTTCTTTTTGCCGTCAATGCGCTGTGCTAAGCCCTTCATTGGTCGGCCGTGAATACTTGCTACATAGGCATCCTGCCAACTCTCGCCCATTTTTGAAAACGCAAGTTGCACCGAGCTCATATATGGATAAACCTCGATTTCTAGTTTTTTCACTAAATAACCACCGATGCCATAGAATAATGGATCGCCCGACGCTAAAATAACTGTTCTTCGTGTTTCTGCCGCTAACCTTTCAACAAGCGTTGAAAGACCACCCTTAATGACAACTTTTTCTCCTGTAAAGCTCGGGAAAAAATCAAGGACACGCTCACCTCCAACGAGTACTTCACAGTTTTCAATCCACTGCATGTACTGTGGCAATAAGCTTTCTTGTCCATTATCCCCGATCCCAATTAATTTCATCGATCGATGCAATGTCATCAGCCCTTCCTAATAATTGTCCCTTCATCGAGTAAATCGATGTGGAGAGCGTCAAACCGCCCCTTGTATGGTGTATCGATGAATAGCAACATGCCTCACATAAATGATGAAAAAAGTCATCATAGCCTTTATCCGCCATAATTTCACCAACTTGTGAAGCGGTATTGGCTTCTCTTACTTCGGTAATTGTGTCCTCATCTGCACCAATATCTGCTGCCAATTGCGCTAAAAAATTAAAGTCAATAGCAGCACTTTTTGAATGCACCATCATGACACCCTGTGCAACCTTTGAAAACTTCCCCATCATCCCAACGAGTGATACTTGCCTGATGCCAAGCCGTTTACAATGTTTTAACGTAAAGCCGACAAAATCACCCATTTCTATAAATGCTTCCTCTGGCAATTCAGGATACTGTGCCATTGCATACTTTTCACTGCGTCCACCTGTGGTCACCACTACATGTTCACACCCAGCAGCCTTTGCCACACTGATGGCTTGGACAATACTTGCCATATACGCTGAACTCGAAAAAGGCACGACGGTTCCCCTTGTGCCTAAAATGGAAATGCCTCCGATAATGCCGAGTCTTCCATTTAACGTTTTTTTTGCAATTTCCTCACCCTCTGGTACGGAAATAACGACATTCACGCCACGTTCTATATGAAACTCATCAAGTACACTCTGTACAGTACTATGTATCATCTTGCGCGGTACAGGGTTAATAGCAGCTTCCCCGACAGCAACTGGTAAGCCGGGCTTTGTCACTCGCCCGACTCCAATTCCTCCATCTAAATGAATACCTGGTGTATCAGCCCAGCTTACTGTGCCAATAATGAGCGCCTTATGTGTAGCATCAGGATCATCACCGGCATCTTTTATCGTTTCACAGCTTACAGTGTTACTAGCAAATGTACATTTTTCGATTGTAAACGTTGCATCACGCCCTATTGGTAAATGGATGGTGCTCGTTTCCTGTTCTTCATTTGTAATCAATGCTAGTAATGCAGCTTTTGAAACAGCAGTTGCACAGGCTCCCGTTGTATAACCGTGACGCATGTCCTTGGGATCCTTTTTTGGCTTCCGCTCCATTACTTTTTCGCCTGTTCGTCCGCTAAAATTGAAATGGCATTCAATGCGGCTACCGTCACTGTACTACCGCCTTTACGGCCAACATTTGTAATATACGGAATACCTTCTAGCTTTAATAGCTCCTCTTTGGACTCAGCCGCTGATACGAAGCCAACTGGCATACCGATAATTAAATCCGGTTTAGCTAAACCTTCTTTAATCAAGCGAATTAACTCAAGTAATGCTGTCGGTGCATTGCCAATGGCATAAATACCGCCTTCGTGTAATTTTGTAGCCTTTTGCATTGAAATAATAGCACGTGTTGTATTTTGTTTTTTCGCTTCGATTGAAACATCTTCATCTGCGATATAGCAATGTAAATCCCCGCCATGCTTTTGGAAACGTTTTTTCCCTGAACCACTTTCAATCATTTGTACGTCTGCAATCACGTGACGACCTGCAAGGATCGACTTTACCCCTGCTTCTAATGCTCCTGGCGTAATGATGACACTACGACCTAACTCAAAATCAGCAGATGCATGAATAATACGACGAACAACTTTCCACTCATCTTCTGTAAAGTTATGTTCACCCATTTCCTCTGCAATAATTGCGAAACTATAATCATAAATTTTATCTGGGTCTACTGTTAATGGTTTAAAATCTGTTTTAAAATCCATTTGTATTGCCTCCTAGAGTATGTTTTGAACAGCTTGCAGTACATCCTCAAACTTGGAATACTGTTGGCCGTATTGTATATTTGGTCGAGCAATTAAAATCGTTTCAATGCCACAAGCAAGTGCAGCCTCAAGCTTTTCATCAACTGAACCAACTTTCCCGCTTTCTTTTGTAATCATCAAAGTGACGTCATATTGACGGAAAAGTGCTTCGTTTAATTCTTTTGAAAATGGTCCTTGGATGGCAACAATATCTCTTTGAGCCACACCAAGTGCCTCACATTTTTCCATATTATCAAGGCGAGGAAGCATCCGCGCAATAACCCGCGTATTTTCTAGACCATGCAATACTTTGGTAAACGTCGCTAGCGTTTTACTGCCTGTAGTCAACATAATGACACCGCGTTTTTTTGCTGCTAGTTGCGCCGCTTGCTCATAATCTTTAACAACTGTGATGAGAGGATGTGCGTAGTGCTCATGGGCACGTTCATAGCGAATATAGAGTACACCTGCTTTTTCAGCTGCTGCCATCGCATTTTTAGAAGCCTCTTCGGCAAATGGGTGTGAGGCATCTACAACAAGTTGATAGCCCTTTTCTATTAAAATCGTCGCCATTTCGTCAGCCGTCAAACGGCCAACTAAATGTGGAAGACCAACTTCTGTAAGACTTGAAGCCGCTGAATCAGTGACCACGGTCGCAGTCACTTTATGTCCAGCAGACTGCAATTCCAGTGCTAGATTCCTTGCATCACTCGTCCCCGCTAACATGAAAATCATTTTACTGACTCCTCTTCATGGTGATGGTGGTGGTCATGGTCATGGTCATGGTCGTGGTCATGTCCGTGATCATGATGGTGATGGTGATGTGCATGACCATGTACCGCAGCATAAGCACGGTAATTTTCTAAATCTTGCATGCCAGTAGATGTACCATTCACAGCTTGCTCTATGCGCTCTAATAGCACATTTTGTAGGCGCTCATGATAGCCAAAATAATTAGCAATTTCAATATCACAGTCAGGATATTTTTCGTTAAATTGCTGGCACATGCCATGCATACGTTCCATTAGGATGCCTGTAAATAAAAAGTACGGCAACATAATAATTTTTTTCGCCCCCAACTTCACACAACGCTCAATTCCTTCTTCAACACGTGGATCTGTTACGCCCATAAAGGCACTTTCCACGTAAGGTACAGGGAGCTTTTCCCAAAGTAAACGAGTAATTTTATAAAAATCACCGTTGGCATAAGGATCACTACCACCACGAGCAATTAAAAGAATCGCGGTATCTTTAGGTTCTTCTTGTTGTGCATTGAAGCCGATTTCTGCTAGACGATCTTCCAGAATGGCAAAAATTTCATCATGAATACCAATTGTTTGAGCATATGTGAACGTGATATTTGGATAGTGTTCTCGCGCATGCTCAATTTCTGCCGGGATATGCATTTTGGAATGTCCAGCATGCAGTAAAATGATTGGAATTACATGTACTTCTGTAGCACCCTTCTTCACGCAATTCGTAATGCCTTCTTCAATGTTTGGCGAAGCAAACTCAAGGAAGCAAGTTTCTACTAAAAAGCTGTCATCAATCCGAGGAGTCATTTGCTCAATAAATGTGCGTACCTCATCATTTCCTGCTGCTAAACGGCTACCATGGCCAACAAATAAAATAGCTTTCATCTCTTTTCTCCTCACTAATCGCCGCACGGAGCTGGCTCTACTTTTATTTTTGAAGACATATCTTGATACGTAAAATGCAATATTTTTTTCACACGTTTGAAATATTTAAACAAGCGCTCATTTGGGTGCGCGTTAGCTTTGTACTCTTCAATAATGTCTGTAATAAGTGGCATAAGTTGTTCAGGTTCTAAGCCTTCTACAACAGGTTGTGCAGCATGCGCTGTACGCCCAACTGGTTTAGCGCCGATAAAGACATCAAATTTACTTTTACGATAGACGATACCAATATCATCAAACACTGCACGGTAGCATGCCATACCACAGCCGTTAAAGCCGATGTTTAGCGTTTTGGGTAAAGACAAACCACCTAGCTTTTCTTGAATTTCCTCAGCATATGGAATAGAATCTGCTTTCTCTCCATAACAAAAATCACATGCTTTTAATGACAGTACATCACCAATAGGGGCTAACAAAAAACCCACTTCACGTAATTTTGTTGTTATCTTATCGGGTTCTGCCGTTGGAATTTTCAAATGGATTTGATGATCAGGTGTATATTCCATCGTTCCTTCTTCTCCGACAACTTGTGCTAACGCCGTCATTTGCTGCGGCGTGAAAAACTTATTGGCCACCCCTGGACTTACGGCTAATTCAAAAATGGTTTCAATTTTTTGTTGTACAAGCTTAGGTGTTGCATGCCCTGCACTTGTGCCCTTTACCATTGCAAGAGCTGTTGCAGCCATTTCAAGTGATGATTTTTTTAGCGTTGCCATAGGCGTTATCGCTATACTGGGCTTGCTACGTCCTGCATTCGGGTCAGCCTCAAAATCAGCACGCGCTGTTCCTGTTTGTTGATTCATCGCCCATGGTTCATTTTCTTCTTTCAGACGCTGATGTGGACGTAGTGGCTGTTTTTCTTCTCCAAGTGTATATTTACGTTGGTAGCCACGTGGTGTAATCATTTTATTGTCATAGAAAAATGTAGATGAATTTCCGATAATGACCGTTGTGAGCATCCCAATATCATGTTCAAGCATCTCAGCTAATGTTGTCATGGTAATTTCCTGGCGATCACGATAGGCACTTTTCACGAGTCCCACTGGGGTATCTGGAGATCGGTATTCTAGTAAAATGCGTTGTGCTTCTACGATTTGACGTGTACGTCGACCACTTTTCGGGTTGTAAAGTGCAATCACAAAATCGGCCATCGCTGCAGCTTCCACACGTTTGGCAATTAGATTCCATGGCGTTAAATGGTCACTTAAACTAATTGTGCAGGAGTCATGCATAATCGGCGCACCTAGTAAACTCGCACATGAATTAATAGCAGAAATACCAGGAACAATCTCTACTTCAACACCTGTTGCTTCTGTCCAACCAAGCTCAATCAATACCTCATAGACAAGCCCAGCCATCCCGTACACACCTGAGTCACCACTGGAAATGACAGACACGATATTACCTGCCTCTGCCTGCCGCACAGCTTCCTGCGCTCTGGAAACTTCTTCGGTCATTCCTGTACTAACAATCGACTTGGCCGTCACTAAATCTTGAATGAGCTCAACATACGTTTTATAGCCGATGATAAAATCACTCTGTTGTAATGCCTCCACAGCTCGCGTTGTAATATGTTTAAAATCACCGGGGCCAAAGCCCACAACAAAAATCTTACCTTTTTGCGCCATTTCGTTACCCCTCTTTCACCTTTTCAATACCTTTTATAGCTGTTGTTTGTGCTGTACGCTGTAACGTACCTTCACGAAGTGTGAACACATGTTCACTATGTAAAGTCTCGTGGTGTAAGTCTTGCACGAGCGCCCTCGCATGCTCTGTCGTTGGCACACGATACCAATTTCCTTGTGGATAAGCGATGACAACACAAGCATCCTTACACCTGCCGTTACAGCGTGTTCTTGTCGTATGTATTTCCTTATCGAGTGCTTGTACCTGTATTTCATCACGTATTGCTTGGGTAATTTCCTCGCCATCTTTTTTCATACAGCTACTGCCATTGCAAATAAAAAGATGCGTTTTCATTCCTTCTAAGTTCCAAGTTGTCATTGTGTTGCTCCCCTCATTTGCTTTTAGGAAAAAGAAAAGACCTTCACTCTAAACGAAGAGTAAAGGTCTTGTAGAAGCCAAATAAAAACGAATATATAGGTACTCGCTCTCGCTTCAACTTCTCCCTCCGAAAAGTTTGCATGCCATCAACTAAGCAGGTTTCCTGACTTAAGCTTCTTCTTACTTTCGCACCTTCCCAGTTATACTAGTGGCTTTTACGATTTCATCAGCTATTACAGTAGCGGGGGCTGTATCGGATTCACACCGATTTCCCTATTATCTCGAATACTATCGAGCACTTATAGATGTATTTATATGAAATTTTAATTGTATAAAACGTAATAGAAAACTGTTTCTATCATAGCTTATTATTTATAAATTTCAACAATTCTTTTTTAATTTGTGAAATTTTTAGTAAAATTTCAACAAATATTTCAGGCAAAAATGTGGTTTTGCCCTTTAATTTATCATAATTTTCTATATTGAAGCTCAATTAAAAAAATTTTAATAAAAAGAGATAGCTTATTTATGGAAAATTATGTTACACTTTGTCGTGAAATCTCACAACTTCATCTTTTTCGGTGCGAAGTGTCTACATTTCGCTTAAAAGGGAAGCCGGTTCAAGTCCGGCGCGGTCCCGCCACTGTACTAGGGAGTTTTATAGATAAATGTCACTGTCCAAAGGATGGGAAGGCCTATAAAATGTCGAACTAAAGCCAGGAGACCTGCCGAAAAACACGTGATCGTTTCAACCTACGAGGATAGGTGTGCGGCTTGGCAGATTAACATTCTATTTGCTTTTTCAGCTATGCACTTTTCCTATATCGGAGAAGTGCTTTTTTTTATTGCGCACGCTACATTCGACATTTTATTTTAAGGAGGAGCCATTTTGAAATTTTCTTGTTGGAAGCTTAGTTATTTCTTACTGGCATTTTTACTCGTGCCAAATCGAGCATTTGCCATGCACATCATGGAAGGATTTTTGCCAATTGAATGGGCGATTTTCTGGTGGGTCGTCTCGATCCCATTTATTATTTTAGGATTACGTTCAATCCGTAAAACAATCGATGAAAACCCTGAAACAAAAATGATTCTCGGTCTTTCAGGTGCTTTTGCATTCGTTTTATCAGCACTGAAAATTCCATCGGTTACAGGAAGTTGTTCGCACCCAACTGGTGTTGGCCTGGGAACTGTATTATTTGGTCCATTAGCGATGAGCGTCATTGGAACGATCGTCTTATTATTCCAATCTTTACTCTTAGCTCATGGCGGTATTACAACATTAGGCGCAAATGCTTTTTCGATGGCTGTAGCGGGGCCATTCATCGCCTACTTCGTTTTTAAAGGTGCTCAAAAAATCGGTCTATCTTTTTCACTGGCGGTATTTTTTGCAGCAATGCTTGGTGATTTAGGTACATATGTTGTGACTTCTGTTCAACTTGCACTGGCCTTCCCATCAGAAGTAGGCGGATTTATGGCTTCATTTACTAAATTCGCAGGTATTTTCGCATTAACGCAAATTCCTCTCGCAATTAGTGAAGGTATTTTAACTGTCATCATTATGAATTTCTTGAAAAAATATAATATCAGTGAATTAAAAGCTTTACGTGTTTTCTCAGCTAAGGAGGCACATTAACATGAAAAAAAACTTACTACTATTAGCAATTGTTGTACTATTGGCAATCATTCCGCTATTTGTACAAAAAGGTGCAGAATTTGGTGGAGCAGACGGCGAAGCGGAAGCAGCAATTGGTGAAATTAATGCCGAATACGAGCCGTGGTTCGAAAGTTTTTGGGAGCCACCAAGTGGTGAAATTGAGAGCTTGTTATTCGTTCTTCAAGCCGCACTTGGTGCTAGTTTTATAGGCTATTTCATCGGCTACATGCGTGGCAAACATAAAGAAGGTTAAGCGATGCTACTCATTGATAAGTATGCTTATATGAATAAGCTAGCATCTGTTCATCCGCTAGAAAAAATGACGCTTTCCCTTGGTCTTCTACTACTGTCGCTTATCATGAGAAATGAACAAATTTCACTCATTACATTTATTGTGATGAGTGCTTTTATCATTGTCGGTGCAAAAATTCCCATTATGTATTTTGCCAAGTTATTACTACTACCAGGATTCTTTTTACTTACTAGTTTAGTATCCATTTTATTTTCTATTGTGCCTTCACCTAGCACACTTCCTACACACTTTTGGTCATACTCACTCAAAGGTGGTTGGATAATTTTTATTGGCAGTGCGAGCATCGAAACAGCGCAGCAGCTTTTTTTCATCGTCCTTGGCAGCATTAGCTGTCTGTATTTTTTAATTCTTACGACATCGGTACAATCTATTTGCTATGTTCTACGACAATGGCGGCTTCCCGTTCTATTTGTTGAATTAGTAGAATTAACGTATCGTTTTATTTTTATTTTTTTAGACAGTATGCAAAAAATTCATCTTGCCCAGCAGGCTCGATTAGGTTACCGTTCCCCGATGCAATGGTTACGCTCAATTTCAATGCTAATTGCAGCGTTATTCGCAGAGATGTTCCAACGAAGTCGTGAGCTCAACAATGCAATGCAGGCACGCGGTGGTGAAACAGTCTATTGGCAAGAGAATTTTACCCCTAGCATGAAAAACTGGCTAGGTATTGCTGTTATTTTTATATTCCTCATCATTTATGGAGGTTTTTTCACATGACGACAGATTTATATTTTGAACTAAAACAATTATCCTACGTTTACGCAGATGGAACCTATGCTTTAACCGATATTACCCTTCAAATTCCAAAAGGCAAAAAGATTGCATTACTTGGACATAATGGTGCAGGAAAATCAACGTTATTTCAGCATCTAAATGGCATTTTGAAACCAACCGCTGGTAGTATAGCATTTTGCGGCAAAGAAATTCACTATAGCAGAAAAGAATTAAAGGCATTACGGCAACAGGTTGGTATTGTGTTTCAGGATGCCGATAATCAGCTTTTTTCTGGGACAGTGAAGCAGGATATTGCATTTGGGCCACTTAATCTTGGTTGGGCCGCTGAAAAAATTGAAGAAAAAATAGCATGGGCCGTTGTACAAACTGAAATTGCAGCATTGCTTGATAAACCGATTCATTTTTTGAGTGTAGGGCAGAAAAAACGTGTGGCCATGGCAGGTGTTTTAGCAATGGAACCATCCGTATTATTATTAGATGAGCCAACTGCAGGGCTCGATAATTATTATGCTGCACAAGTTTTACAATACCTAGCCAAATTAGAAGATGGTGACAGAACCATTTTACTAGCAACCCATGACATTTCACTCGCTTATGAATGGGCAGATCAAATTATCGTTATGGTGGCCGGGAAGATTATTTATAACGGCGATCCAGTAGCCCTGTTTTATCAAGAGGATTTACTTGAACAGGCCCACCTTGAACGGCCATGGGTCTTTGAAATGGCGTTGGCCTTACAACACAAAAAACTATTTGAGAAAAATATTACGATACCGCGTTCGCAGGAAGATTTACAAAGACTTATTGAACAACTTTAAGACAATGTTTTAGGAACATAGCATTTTTCGGACTTTAATTGCGGGCCTTTCACCTGTACTTGAATCGACGTTCCTTGATTCCTATCTCACAAATCTAGTAGAGGGTGACTCCACCACTGTACGTACGGTTCTCTCTTATTAAGAACCGTTACACCTGTGCATCAAAGATGTGAAGTCGGTCTCTATTAAATATAAATTCTTGGAAAAATATTTACTTATATCCTTATATTATGAAACTTTTTTATCGTTCGTTCGTAATAGTATAGTTGTGACTTACATTAAAAGGAGAGAAAACAAGTGAAGAACTGGATTAAGAAATCAATGGCTGTAGGTGCATCTGCTGCACTAATGGTTCCTGCTGCTTCTGCCTTTGCAGAAGCGCCACAAAACATAGCGAAGAACCCAGAGTCTGTGAAAAATACTGTCGCTAGCAATCAGGAACAAATTCTAAAGCAATTCAACAATGAAAAAGAATGGATTAGTAAGGATACAATTATCGTCAAGCATTCAGGACTTGCTAAGAACGCTCATAAAAAAATTGGCTCTAAAGTAATCCGCTCTATCCCTTCATTAGGTTACGATGTTATCCAACTTAACAAAGGAGTAACGCTAGAAAAAGCAGTTTCATATTATGCCAAGCAAGTAGGGGTTAAAAGTGTATCTCCAAGCTACGTGTATCATGCCTTTGACACAGGAGAAGATCCAAAGAAAAAGGATATGTATCATCTAAACCTGCTTCAAATTGATAAGGCCTTAGAATTAGCAGGTGATCATGAGGTAAAAGTAGCAGTTATCGATTCTGGTGTGGATTTTAAACATCCTGAGCTAAAATCTCAAGTGCTTCCACCATATAATGCAGCAGCACCTGCCAATTCCACTTATCCTGGTGACCATGGAACACATGTAGCAGGTATTATTGGAGCGGCAAAAGATAATGCTGTAGGAGGACATGGGGTTAATCCAAAAGCCAAGATTCTTCCAATTGATGTATTCAACGGCAAAGATGGTGCCAATGATTTCGTCATTGCACAAGGAATCCTTCATGCCATTGAGCAAGGCGCTGATGTTATTAACATGAGCCTTGGCGGCTATGGAGAATCTCCATTAATGAAAGAAGCCGTTCAGAAAGCGATTGATAATGGCATTACCGTCGTAGCAGCTGCGGGAAATGAATCGACAGATAATTACTCCTTCCCTGCTTCTTTCGAAGGCGTTATTAGCGTAGGTTCTACGAATGAAAGAAACAAACTATCAAGCTATTCAAACTACGGTCCATCGGTTGACGTGGTAGCTCCAGGTGAAGATGTCTACAGTACTGTTCATGATGAGAAAAAAGGATCTTCCTTTGTAAAATTTAGCGGAACATCTATGGCATCTCCTGTCGTTGCAGGTGTGGCATCCCTACTAAAATCAAAATATCCAAATCTAAAACCTCATGAAATTGAAGCTATTCTTGAAATGACCGCAAAGGATTTAGGCGAGAAAGGCTATGATCTTACGTATGGACATGGTCTTGTCGACCCTATAAAAGCCTTACAGTTTGATTTAAAAAATCTACCTAAACAGTATTCAGAAACAAAAGATGAGCGAATGAAAAACGCAAAAGACCTTAAAAAGAATGTTTTGAATACAGAAAAAGGTGAATTCAAGCAACCGGATGAAAAAAAATGGTACAAGGTTGATTTAGATTCAAATGAATATGCGCAACTAACATTAAAAGGTGCAAATAAATTCGATTATGCAGTTGATTTGTACTTCTACCCTAAAGGTCATAAAGGTGAAGTAGAACCTATCAATGTGAATGATGTCCGCGTAGGAAAACAAGAAGGATACCTATTTAAAGCAGATCAAGAAGGAACCCTCCTTGTTGGTGTAAAAGATCATAATGGTAGCTATAGTTTAAAGGGCGAATCTAACTACATCTTAACAGCTCAAACAACTAAGGAATTACCAATTGATTCATTAGATAAGAACAATGTAGAGAAAATTAAACAATTCCCATTCAGTACAGCAGGGAAAAACTATACCCTACTATCTAAAGATCAACAAAGTGACCAAGATTATTTTACATTTACAGTAAAAGAACCAACAACGCTGAAATTTGATGTATCGGGTATTCCAGGTGTTACAGCATCGATGGAACTTTATTTAAAAGAAGACTTCGCTAATATACCGACAGAAGAACTTAATGAAGAAGAATCGGATGAGGCTTATCCAATTCAAACATCCTACGGCATGGATAAAGGAGACGGAGTAAGCCTTATTGTTGATGCTATTCCCGATGAAGAGTATGTACTTAGCGTATCTAATGACAGCGGTAGCGATTTTTCACTTGACATGTTCTTTAGCGGAGGCATTGAAGTTCAAGAGAGCATAAGTGAATCAATGATTCCTTACACATTAAAAGGAGAAGTCGTTACCCTTCCTGAAGATGAAGACGGACTTCCATTAAATGACGAAATACTAGAAGACAACGTACAAAATGATGATGTTTTACCTGTAACTCCAAATAAAGCTAAAAAAAATAATCAAATAAATGATTTAATGAGTATGTTCATGAGTCCAACTGGTATGGGAAGTCTGGAAGATGTGGATGTAATTATGGAGAAAGCGATTCGTTTTGATATTGGAAAAGATCAAAAAGCATACTTCCAAACAGAAAATGATGAAGATTACTTTTTATTTAAAGCAAAAGAAGATGCCGTTTATGGTTTCCATATTAATAAAGGCATGAACCAAGCACCAGCTGGAACGATTTTTGAATATGATGAGGAAACAAATGAATTATTACCAGTTTCTTCATTAACAAATGATTTGGGATTAATCAGTCTACTTCTAGGCACAACAACTGATGAAAACGAGGCCAAGACAATTGCCTTGAAAAAAGATAAAACCTATGTTGTAAGTGTAGCCAATTATGGTGGCCGTTCTTCTGAACCATACACACTTAAAACAAGTAAAATGGCAGATATTCCAACAGATAATAATACAGAAAATAATACACCAATAAAAGCTCAAATGATTCAACCTGGTAGTACTTTTAAAGACCATCTCATTTATAAAGATGATACTGATTTCTACTACTATAAACAACAAGGCAAAGATGAGGTCATGAGTCTTCTTGTTTCTTCCGTACCATTTACGAATGAACAGCTAAATCAATTACCTAAAGAGCTTCAAAAAGAATTAAAATTTTCAGGCTCCATTATTGAAGATACAAATGGTAATATGGAAATCGATCCAAAAGAAATGGAAACAGAAATTCCATTTGGGCAAGGTGAAAACTTAATTGAAATACTACTCGGTATTTCTGGCACAACAGATGTAAATACTTCATTTAAAGCGAAAAAAGATCGCGGTTATTTTATTGTTGTGAATGGCGCGAATCTTGGACAAGTATCACTGCAACCATATACTTTAACGATGTTTGATCATAATAGAGTAGATGAAGATGCAGATTCTGAGTTAGTTAATGGTGTACCAACAAAACCATCTCAGCTGACAAAAAAAGACGATAAATGGGTAGCAACTCAATATCTTAATGCAGGTGTTCCATTTGGAGATAAGGACTATTTTGAATTTACCAATGACAGCAAACGCGATGTGTTCTTCTCTCTACAAACTGAAAAAGCACTAGATGGCGTCATCCGTATTATTGATGCAAAAGGAAAAACAGTAGAAACCTTAGATCTTTACGGAGCTGAAGATGCTGAAGTAGGTACAGTCGAACTCGACAAAGGAACATACTATATTGAAGTAAGTGAAGTAGACGGCAAAGCTAGCACACAGCCATATACACTTGAAATAAAATAACATCTAAATCCCTTGACTGAAAAATGGACTTAGTAGAAGGACAGAAATTTCGGTTGAAGGTAGTGTAGTAAAGCCACTTTTTTAGATTTATCTTTTCAAGAAAACAATTAATAAGTGAAGGAATGTCCCCTAGATGATAGAAAATCTAGGGGATTTTCTCAGATTGTAGACAAACTCAATTTTTTGAGTTTGTCTACATTTTTTTCTTTTAAACATAGAAGTTTCTATAGGAACCTGTTGATTTCCGCTAGGGCGGACGCTTTTTACGGGCACGGCTTCTGTCTCCTCGTCGCTACGCTTCTGCGGGGCCTTTTCGCTCATGCTATTCCCGCAGAAGTCGCCGCCTGCGCTCCTTTCAACTAATGGTCGTCTATAAATGATTGAGGTGATGGATAGGAGGACGAACAATAGTAATAATGAACGACATCCATTAGAAATGCTGACATCAGAAAATCATTGAACGTCCTTTTTGGGCGCATCATGTTGAAGAAGCCGATATTTACGTCATCAAAGAGACATAAAACTGATTGCAATGACTGCCACCAACGCTATTGAAAAAATTAAAATGGAAGTTTTTTTGAATTCTGCTTCATTTACTTGATAGGGCGGGTCTTTAGGAACACGGACTTCATAGAGGGCACAGTATGCGTGGATGAAAGTGCGCAACAATACAAAGTCCTTTCTACCGAAGCGATTTGCTGCCCTGCTTCCTTCTGATTACACGTCATCACGAGTAACCTTGTACTTGGCTAACTTCTACACAATCTTCTCGGTTCGGGACTCCCCTATAGATTGCATCTATGCTCGGCACAAAAAAAGCATCTTCATCCGTGATGGACGAGATACTTTTTTCTAACTGAAGTATTTAACATAGTTACTATATTGATCCTGTACCATTTCAAGTTTTTCATATAGCTTACGTGCATTTACATTATCTGTTGCGGTTTGCAGCGTCACATAGCGAGCATACTGCTGCTCACAATATTGAAATACCTTTTCCATCAATGCCTTGCCCACCCCTAGGCCCCTAGCATCTTCCGTTACATAGATATCATTTAAAATATACGCACGCTGTAAAGCAATAGAAGAAAATGTCGGATATAATTGTGCAAAGCCAATTGTTGTGCCATTTTCCACAGCTATAAAAATAACTGATTCTTTTAAAGCCAGTCGTAGTTGTAAAAAAGCCTTCGCACTGCTTACATCGGATTCAATCCCATAGAACTGGCGATATTCATCAAAAAGCACTGTTAGCTCTTCGAGTTCATTCATTGTTGCTTGAAGTATTTCCATTCCATTCTCCCCTTGTGTCTACCCATGAATGTCTTAAATTATGAATCTAGTTTTCATTATAAAGGAAATAATGGTATAAAGAAAAGAATTTCCATCCATTTCAAGCAAATATCCACTTCAGCATGGCTTTTCATCTAAGTATTCGGCAACTTTTTGCACAATATGCTTCCAGTTTAATTCCGCTCTTGCAAATGCTTGGAGGTGCTCGCATGTAGCAGCCAGTAATGCTTCCTGCTTTGTTACTTGCTGCAATGTGCGCCCTACACTTTGCCAATCATGTGTCGGATGAATCGTCCCAAAACGTTGATGATGGGTAATATCAGCAGCACCGTCAACATCGGTCGTAACGATATAACAGCCATTCTTAGCTGCTTCAGCAAATACGTGTGCATAACACTCTACTAACGAGGTAAGGCAAAAGATTTTGGCTTGCCTATACTCTACCTCTAATTGAAATTTATCGTAAATGGGTCCTACTAGCATTACTTGAGAGCCAAACGGATTTCCTTCAAGAATATCCTGTAACTCTTTCTTAAATTCGTCTGACATGGGGCCAACTAAACGGAATTCCCAATCTGAGAGCTCAGCGGCTAAAAACGCTTTTACAGCCAATATTATTTGTTTTTCAGGCGCATCTAAACGGCCTACTGTTAGTATTCTATTTGTTTTCTCGTTAAACGAAACAGGCTCTGTATGGAATAGTTCATAAAAGCCATTTGGTATATGTTTAATATCTAAATTCACAAATTGATGAAGAGACTTTTGAATGGCTTCACATTCAGAGGAAACAACATCGCAAAGTTGGAGCAACTCTACAAAATAAGGATAGGTCTTTAATCGATTTAACCAAAATCGATTGACATCCAACTTCATATAGATTTTACCGTTCGGATTGAATTTCTTATACGTCTTCAGTATTGACAAATAAGATGGATATGGTCCAATTGCAAATGCGATATCAATATCTTGTGCTTGTTCGATTAAGTAAGAATTCATATTCGCTTCATAATCATCTTGAAAAGGAATATGTTGAAAAGTAACTGAAGGAAATGTTTGTTTGAGTAGTTTTTCATTCATTTCAGTAGTTAAAATAGTTACATCATATCCTAAATATTCTCCTAATAAAATAGGAACAAGGCAAAGGTCTTTGAACATATGTGCGTCAGAGAGCTTATACGATTCCACACTGCAAATAAAAGCTATTTTTTTTGACATAGTACCCCCCTTATAAAAAAACTCTAAATATAGCATATGTAGTCTCCGCAAATAAGGTGAAAAATTATCGTTTATTGGGGCAGAAACAACCTCCTTGTTGTCATTTTAATTTTCTTATTAGCTGTAGTTTTATAAGCTAAAAATGGCTTCGTTTACTATTTAAACTATCGTGTCAAAACTCTAATTCCAAAATGAACAATAGCCTACAGAACAAATCAATATATGCATATGGTAAAAAAGAGAGTCTTTGTGTAGATCATTAACGTATCTCTTCGTTCCCTTTATCTTTAATAATAGATTCACATAAGACTAATGAAATGAACAAAGAATTGAGGGTGCTCATGAATATTAGTTTTTTAACACCTGCTTACAATAGTGAAGAATGGATTTTAACATTGCTCGATAGTATTCCTAAAGAATATGCCTATGAAATTATCGTTTGTGATGATGGATCAACCGACAAGACATTAGCTATTTTACAAGCCTATCAACAAACATGTCCTTCATTAAAAATATTAGTCAACCAAATCAATATCGGTGCTAGTGAGTCCTATAATCGATGTATCGCAGAAGCAACGGGCGATTATGTAGCTATCATTGATAGTGATGATCACTATTTGCCGGCCATTAAAGACGTTTTGGCACAAGTAGATGGTCAATTTGACATCTATTACTACAACATGTTAACGAAAGCTGGCTATACATTTATTAAAAACGAAGAAAATCGTTATTCATTGCCTGGACAATTTAAAATCATTCGCAGAAGTTTAATAGGTGATGCAAAGTTTACGAAAAGAAAAGATATTGCTGGGGATTGGGACTTTAATTGCGCATTAATGAATAAAAAACCTACATGTAAATATACAGAAATAGTGGCCTACTGGTACAACTTTCCAAGAGAAAATTCAGAATACGATTTACATTTAAGAGGATTGAAATAAGGAGGTGCAAACATACAATACGATGTTTAAGGATAAAATATTGTTGATAACTGGCGGTACTGGTTCATTTGGTAATGCCGTATTACAAAGGTTTTTGCATACTGATATAAAGGAAATTCGAATTTTCTCAAGAGATGAGAAAAAGCAAGAGGATATGCGTATTTTATATCAAAATAATAAAATCAAATTTTATATCGGTGATGTTCGCGACATTCAAAGCATCCACAATGCAATGTATGATGTAGACTTTGTATTCCATGCTGCAGCTCTAAAACAAGTTCCCTCCTGTGAGTTTTTCCCACTTGAAGCTGTCAAAACGAATATTCTAGGCACAGATAATGTATTGACTGCAGCTATGCAGGCAGGCGTTAAAAAAATAATATGTCTTTCCACCGATAAAGCCGCCTACCCTGTTAATGCAATGGGCATTTCTAAAGCAATGATGGAGAAAACATTCATTGCCAAGTCAAGGATGGTTCATTCCGCTAAAACTTTAATTTGCGGAACGCGATATGGTAACGTTATGGCTTCACGCGGCTCCGTCATTCCCCTCTTCATCGAACAAATAAAGACTGGTAAAGCACTAACTATTACTGATCCAAAAATGACGCGTTTTATGATGAGCTTAGATGAAGCAGTTGAATTAGTATTATACGCCTTCTTACATGCCGATAACGGGGACATCATGGTGCAAAAATCACCGTCAGCGTACATTGAAGATTTAGCACAAGCACTTCTGGAAATTTTTCAAGCTCCCAATAAAATTCAAATTATTGGCACACGTCATGGAGAAAAAAAATATGAGGTGCTCTTAACAAAGGAGGAAGCAGCTAAAGCGATTGACATGGGTAATTTTTATAGAATCCCAGCAGACAACCGGGATTTAAATTATGGCAAATACCTTGATGAGGGCTCTCCTAAAATTACTTTAACAGATGAATATAATTCGAATAATACGAAAATACTTTCCATACAAGAAATCAAGGAAAAGTTATTAAAGCTCTCGCTCATTCAAGAAGAACTACATAATTGGACGGGAGGAAAACCTTGAAATTTTTAGTTCTTGGCGCAACGGGGATGGCTGGCCATACAATCTCCTTATTTTTAACTATGCAGGGGCATGATGTCACAACTTATTCAAGATCAGTCTTTCCCTATGGAA
Organism: Lysinibacillus sphaericus OT4b.31; assembly: GCF_000392615.1. Taxonomy (GTDB): domain Bacteria; phylum Bacillota; class Bacilli; order Bacillales_A; family Planococcaceae; genus Lysinibacillus; species Lysinibacillus sphaericus_B. The sequence continues at coordinate 2,902,993 of NZ_KB933398.1, forward strand.
AAAACATAACTGGTGATATTACGGATTATGCTTTTTTACAGCAGCTTTTGCTAGATGACTATGATGTGATCATCAATTGCCTAGGCGTTTTAAATGAAGCATGTAATGACAACCGTACAAAAGCTGTTTTTCTAAATAGCTATTTACCACATGCCATTGTTGCTCTACTGAAGAATACCAATACAAAGCTATTTCATATGAGTACGGATTGTGTGTTTTCAGGTAAAGCAGCACCTTATAATGAAAACAGTTTGCCTGACGGTGAAACCTTTTATGATCGCACAAAGGGATTAGGGGAAATTGACAGCGTTGAGCATTTAACGTTTCGAAACTCCATCATTGGTCCTGATATGAATGAAAATGGTATTGGACTCTTTAATTGGTTTATGAAACAAAAAGGCCCTATTAACGGTTATACTGGTGCTATTTGGACGGGTGTCACCACCTTATCCTTAGCAAAGGCAATGGAACGAGCAGCAATGGAAGGAACAACCGGCCTCTACCATCTCGTGAATGCTGTAAGTATAACTAAGTTTGATTTACTACAATTATTCAATAAACACTTTAAAGGTAATCAAATGACGATTCACCCCTCTCCTTTAGTTAAGCTAGATAAAACTTTAATCAATACTCGAAATGATTTTTCATATAAGGTTCCTAGCTACGAAGAAATGATTATTGACATGAAGGACTGGATTTTGACGCATAAAGACTTATATCCTCACTATTTTAAATGAGACACACATTTAGTGCTCAATACATCCAACAGCTCCTTGTACCACAAAGAATGTTGTCTTTTACCCTTCTAACAGCTAGAGCATAAAAACCTCCAGTTTCCTTAACATCCAGAAAAGTCGAATCCTATTTTGGGTTCGACTTTTTCCTAATGATTATCTGAAAAATCTTTACTTTGCCGGCATACCACGTTTAATGACTCCTTGCCAAAGCGGTCTTCAATCTGAGCCAGTATTTCCTGGGCAATACTAGGGGCATGTCTTTCCTTACTTAATGCTGTGATATCCATATACCCCGTTGATTTCCGCTACGGCGGACGCTTTTTGCGGACATCGCTTCAGTCTCCTCGTCGCTACGCTTCTGCGGGGCCTTCAGCTCATGCTATTCTTTGCTAAAGTCGCCGCCTGCACTCCAATCCACTAGTGTAGGTCAAGTTGAGCGACCAAGTATTGATCCTATTGTTCTAGTTAAAAATGACGTTTATTCATTATGTATTTGGTATTTGTTCTAAGCGTCAGACGATGAAAGAAATCCAATCTAACATGGCGTATCGTTGGTTTTAGGATTTGGCTTTCATACCGAAGTGCCAAATTTCTTAACCTTCAGTAAAAATTATGAGATTATTAAGCGCTGACCATGTCTTTATGGATTCGACACATGTGAAAGCGAGTGCGAACAAGAACAGGCGTAAATTTGACAAGAAAATCTTGCGTAAGGAAACACGTGCATATGAGGCAAAATGGCGAGAGTAACACGCTACGAACAATTATTTTTGCCGTTTTTTTACTTTTCGATGTCGCTTTTTCAAATTCATGGCAACAAATACACGTTCAATTTTTCATTGTCCACTCGGTCTTGATTCAGCAATTCTTGGTACGAATATTCCTGATAAAATCGAGTAGGAGGGAGTGATTAACTCCCGACCTCTCACACCACCGTACGTACGGTTCCGTATACGGCGGTTCAATTAAGATGAATAACGCAAAGTTTCGTAACGAACTTGCAGACTTTTCAGCCCTTGGCCATTCCAATAGGAATTGCCGAGGGTTCTGTGTAATATGGGGCTTTTTGAGATGCGCCAGTATCCTTTTCGGGTATTACCCCATTCGTACGCTTTTCCGTATGGAACTTTTAAACGAATGAGATTCCGCGTCGCCACGGACACCCTTGCTCTTGGCTAACCTCTACTTCTGTCTTCGGGGTTCGGGACTTGCACCCTATAGTTCATACGCATGCCGGGCGCACATTTAAAAAGGTATTCGGAATAATCACATTCCGAATACCAAAGCAATTTGTAATACTTAGACTTACAATAGACATTATTGATTCATTGTTAAAACTGTTTTAGCAATATTTTTATCTAAATCTTCAAAGTCATTATAGGAAATCGTTTCATATAATTCACTTCTGGATTGCATATCCTCAATAGCTTCTTTTTGGGTTCCCGTATTTTTTATTAATTCAAATACTCGTTCATATGCTTTTGCTGCTACTCTCATTGATGTAACGGGGTAAATAACCATGGAATAGCCCATTTTTTTAAACTCCTTGGCTGTATAATAAGGTGTTTGACCAAATTCGGTCATGTTTGCTAATAATGGAGCATCTACTTCTTGTCCAAATTGTTTAAATTCTTTTTCATTTTGTAGGGCTTCTGGGAAAATAGCATCAGCTCCAGCTTCTACATAGGCTTTTGCGCGGATGAGAGCCTGTTCTAAACCTTCTACAGATCTTGCATCGGTACGCGCAATAATTACCATGGTAGGCGCTATTTGTTTAATCATTTTTATTTTTTGTATCATGTCATCTTGAGAAACGAGTGTTTTTCCATTCAAATGCCCACATTTTTTGGGTAAATTTTGATCTTCTAACTGTACGGCTGCCACTCCTGCCTCTACCATTTCACGAGCAGTGCGAGCAACATTTAATACACCACCAAAACCAGTATCGATATCCACTAGCATTGGTAAATTCGTAGCTCGGATAATGTCTCTAGCACAATCTGCTACTTCATTCGAATAAATCATGCCTAAATCAGGTAAGCCACGACTCGCTGTATACGCAGCTCCAGATAGATACAATGCCTTAAAGCCTACTTTTTTAGCCATTAAGCCGGCCATTGCATCATGAGCTCCTGGTATTTGTAAAATATTTGAACGAGTAATTAAAGCTCGAAATTGTTCTGCCAATTGTTTTTGTGAAACAGATTCATTCACAATCCACGCCATCTACAAAAAACCTCCCATCTATTGTTGAACAAATAAATCAACAAATTCATGTACATAACTATTTTCGACTAGTTCTTTATCGGCACATACCTTATTTATTTTATTAGATTGTTTTTGTGAATAGTGAGTACTTATATTTTGCCGGAATTTATCGATGATTTGAGGGAATGCTTCCTCACGTCGGAAACGATGTCCTAAAGGATATTCACACTCTACTAATTCTGACGATGTACCATCTTTGTAGTAAACCTGAACAGCATTGGCAATAGAACGTTTCTCTGGGTCTAAATAGTCGACTGTATATTGTGAATTTTCAACAATAACCATTTTTTTTCTCAGTTCATCTATGCGTGGATCAGCAGCCACGTTATCTTCATAATGGTCTGCCGTAATATCACCAAAGATTAGCCCAATTGCTGTAATGTATTGAATACAGTGATCACGATCAGCTGGATTATTTAGCGGTCCCTCTTTATCGATGATACGAATGGCTGATTCATGTGTCGTAAGCTGAATTTTTTCAATATCATCTAAGCGATTTGTCACTTCATGATGTAAATGTACGGCACATTCCGCAGCAGTTTGCGCATGAAATTCAGCTGGGAAAGAAACTTTAAAAAGAACATTTTCCATGACATAAGAGGCAAGCGGTCTTGCAAGCTTTAATTCTTGTTTGTTAAAGAGCACATCTTGGAATCCCCAGCCAGGTGCAGATAATGCAGTTGCATACCCCATTTCCCCCTTCACGGCCATCATGGCTAATTGTACTGCCCTACTTGTTGCATCTCCAGCAGCCCAAGATTTTCTTGATCCTGTATTAGGTGTATGTCGATATGTTCTTAGGCTTGAATTATCAATCCAAGCATTTGACAATGCATTAATTATTTCTTGACGAGATCCCCCTAATACCTTTGTCACAACAGCTGTTGTAGCAATTTTGACATATAATACGTGATCTAACCCAACACGATTCAGGCTATTTTCTAGAGCTAAAACGCCTTGTATTTCATGGGCTTGTATCATCATTTCTAAAACGTCTTTCATTTTAAAAGGCTCTTTACCTTCTGCAATACGTACGCGACTCAAATAATCTGCAACGGCCAAAATACCACCTAAATTATCAGAAGGATGTCCCCATTCAGCCGCCAGCCATGTATCATTGTAATCTAACCAACGAATCATGCATCCAATATTGAAAGCCCCTTTCACTGGATCAAGGACATAAGAAGTTCCTGGGACACGTGAACCATTTGGAACTACTGTACCTTGAACAACAGGTCCAAGGAGTTTCGTACATTCTGGGTACTGTAAGGCCAAAATGCCGCAACCCAAAGTATCTAGTAAAACATAGCGTGCAGTTTCATATGCTTCTTCACTTGTAATGTTAGTATTTAATACATAATCCGCGATATCTGTTAATAATTGATCTGTCGTAGATATTTCATTCGTTTTAATCATCTTATCTTCCTTTCAACGCATGTATTTGATATACTAGTATGCCAATGGACATTGGTCAGAATGTCCATCAGCTTTAAGGCGAGTTGTTAAACGTTGATTACACTGTTAGTTCTTCAAGGTTATGACGCTCGCCAATATAAGTGACACGAGGTCTAAACAACCTATTATTCTCATGCTGTTCAATCACATGAGCACATAAGCCGACAGTACGTGAGCTAAAGAAAATTGGCGTATACATTTCAATAGGCAATCCAAGCATGTAATATACGGGAGCTGCGTAATAATCTAAATTTGGATACAATCCTTTTTCCTGCACCATCATTTTTTCACCGACTTCACACATGCGATATAATAGATCATCTCCTTGCTCTATACATAATTTGTGTAAAGCCTCTTTCATAATTTGCGCTCTTGGGTCCATTTTTTTCATATACACACGATGGCCAAAGCCCATAATCTTTTCTTTGTTCTGCAGTTTATTTTTCAGCAATGTTTCAAAGCCTTCCACTGTCTTGGCTTCAAGAAGCATATACATCACTGCCTCGTTCGCTCCGCCATGCAAATTTCCTTTCAATGATGCTACAGCTCCAGTTAAAGCACCGTACAAATCAGATTGTGTAGAGGCAATGACACGGGCCGTAAACGTTGAATTGGGCATCTCATGTTCACTATATAAAACGAGCGATTGATCAAAGATTTCTTCTTCTAACGCAGTTGGTTTTCTTCCAGTAATCATGTAATAAAAATTGGCACTATAAGAAAGCTGACTATCTGTCTCTACGACCTCTTGACCATTCAACACACGATAGCTATTCGCTACGATATTTGGCATACCGCCTAAAAGCCTAAATGCTCGCTTCAAATTCATTTCAGTAGACCGATCATGGATTTGCTGATCGTAGCCTGCTAATATAGAAATACCTGTTCTAAGCCCATCCATAGCATGTGTCCCATTAGGTAATAACTTGAAAATTTGAAAAATCTCTTGTGGAACTTGATAACTTGATTTCAAAATGTCCTGTAACTCACCCCGTTGCTCAGTAGTCGGTATTTCTCCATGCAACAATAAGTACACAATGTCTAAATACGAATATCTCTGTGATAATTCAATCAAATCATAGCCCCTTATGACAATTTGACTTTGTACAGTATCTAAAAAAGATAATTTCGTCTCAGCGGCAATAATGCCATCGAGACCTGGTGAATAGTTTAACTCCATACATTCCAACCCCTTTGTTTTATCATTCTTGTAAGCGTTCACATTCATCGACAAAAGAACAACAAAAAAACAACTTCTACCCCTTTTAGAAGTTGTTAATCTACAAAAACATGACAGAGCAAAAAACAGTGAATTTAAACGAATTCACAACCATCATACAGTAGCTAACACCCCCTATCCTCGTAGGTACATTGATGCTTTCTTTAGTGGCAGGTCTCCTGACTTATGATCAACGTTACAATAACACCTTCCCATTTTGACAATCAAAACAGTGGTATTGTTATCTAACTCCCAAATACAGTTGCGGGACAGTGTTGGACTCTCACCAACTTCCCTTTTAATCAAATGAAATATATTCATTTGAACCACCAAAATTTAGCATATTCAATTTGTCTTTCAACCTTAACATAGAGGCTCAAAAACAAGCAATATAGACAAAATTCAGAAAAAACAAATAACTAAAAACTATTCTTCTTATTCAAAAGACTATTCTACATTTTTTAGCATTATTTCTCACAAAAAAGATTATTATTCCCTCGATTGAAAATGATTTAATTAACTTAATACTCAATGAATGTACGTACATACATTCGCTATAAATATATTAGTCGTTAACTAATCAACTTTTATATATGTTTTTTCTCTATCCTACGTCAAGGTATTTCTTGGAATATAACAGGACCTAATGTTAGTTAAATTACTTTGAAATCTTTTCATTTTACTGTGAGTACAGCTTTTCGAAATACTTAGCAAGCGCATCCACTATATCATCTTTCGAAAAGATCGCATTATTTATAGATTTGCTTCGAGTATACGTCTCCCAATCAGCTGTACGAATCATAACACTCACAGTGACACCGGCAAGTTTCTTTGCCTTTAATCTTTCTGCTACCTTTTCAGAAAGTGTTGAAATTATTTTATATAATTCATCTCTGTCTGTCGTATCATGAGACAACGTTGTTGAATTACCTACACTTTTTGTATCGTATATTGCTTGTGGATCGACAGGTCTATCATCTTCGCCATTCGCTTTTTGCTTCATGCGCAGACCATTAATGCCAAAGTTTTGCTTTAATGTATATTCATCAGCAACAGCTAGTTCCTCTATTTTTTGAATACCTAACTTCTTTAATTTCTCTGCCGTACTTTTACCAATGCCATGCATTTCAATTACATTCATCGGCCACAAAACTGTTGGCACGTCACGCTTACGCAGTATTGTAATACCCATCGGCTTTTTCATATCACTTGCCATTTTCGCCAAAAATTTATTCGGAGCAATGCCGATTGAACATGGCAGTTGAAGTTCGTTCCAGATTCTATCTTGCATTTTTTGTACGTGTTGCAATACATTTTGACCCTCGATTACAGGGAGTTGCAAATATCCTTCATCGATTGAAACTGGTTGCAGGATTTCGCTATACTCTTTTAACAAATTAAAAAAAGACTTCGACGCAGCTCTATATCGTTCAAAATTAGGAGGCAGCACAATTAACTCTGGGCACTTTCGGCGCGCCTCTCCGACATTCATGGTTGTATAAACGCCTCTTGCTCTTGCTTCGTAGCTACATGTTATAATGATCCCTCTACGTTCCTTTGGATTCCCTGCGATTGCGACTGGTTTTCCCTTTAGTGTAGGATCGTAAATTTGTTCGACAGAAGCATAGAAGCAATTAAGGTCAATATGTAAAATGATTCTTCCTTTGTTCATTTGTCATCACCCCATTAACTCAGCTACAGTTTTTTTTTTGAAGTTTGAATGGCGAAATCACTCGTATTAATTATTTCGTATCATTCCCCACCACTTGCCATGTTGAAAATTTTGTTAGAAATGCTCACACAAATATTGCATAACAGTATTCGTGTCAGTAAATATACTTTTATTTAGTTTCATTATACTAATCTTGAGTAATTAGTGTGTATTTAATGATTGATGTCCAAATGAATTTCAAGATTTTCTATTAAAATGACTACATCCATAAATACTCCTTGAGTAATTAAAAGAAGGATATTGGCTAGGAGTGCTAATCCCAATCAATATCCAAACTTCATTAAATTTATTATGACTACATTTAGTGAGAATTTAAGTTCCCAAGACTGCAAAGCTACTATTTTTAGACAATAAAAGTCTCGGATTTTTGAACACACAATAATCCGAGGCTTTTCAAAGTAAAGGTTAGTGTTTTTTCATCGAATAAAGGCAACTTTTATTTATAGAGAGACGCGCCAAAAGAATGCTGTTCAGCAAACCATACTTTGTATCCTTCAGTCCAATTTCATGCACAAATTATTTAAACTTGAATTATAACGGATTGTTAAAGATCTAACTCGTCTATTTATATAGTCCATTGCTGTGTTTATACGAACAGCAAACCTCAACTGAAAAGCCCCCATTGATAGACACAATCTTTCAATTGGGGTTGTTGCTTTTGAATTGAAGCAAACCTTACTTTATTGTTCTCCATCTTATTATAAGCTTTCATACACATAGGAGTTTATTGTAAATCAAGATGCATTTTCATTATTCTGATTATTGATTAAATTCTGTGTTCAATATATAATTTACTATGTTAGTAAAATATTACATAGAGGTGTAGGATGAAAGCTTTAGAACGTTTTAGTGAGTTTGGTAGCAAAACATTTGCTATTTGGGTGCTTCTTTTTGCAGCATTTGCCTTTTTTGTTCCAAGCGGTTTTTCTTGGATTGCAGCGTATATCACGATATTACTAGGTATTGTTATGTTTGGTATGGGATTAACAATAACGGTCGCAGACTTTAAAGAAGTATTAACCAGACCAAAAGATGTGGCGGTTGGTATAGTTGGTCAATTTCTGATTATGCCAAGTTTAGCCTTTTTATTGGTAAAAATATTTAACCTTCCACCAGAAATTGCAATCGGTGTTATTTTGGTAGGTTGTTGCCCAGGGGGTACATCATCAAATGTTATGACATTCCTCTCCAAAGGTGATGTAGCATTATCTGTGACAATTACATCCATCACAACTTTATTAGCCCCGATTGTGACACCTGGGCTTATTTATTTATTTGCAAGTGAGTACATTGATGTCGCACCTAGCGCACTCTTTATGTCGATTGTCAAAGTAATTATAATTCCGATTGCATTAGGCTTCATTGTACAGAAGCTCTTTAACAAGCAAGCCAAAGCAAGTGTGAAGGTGATGCCGCTTGTTTCTGTAGTAGCTATCGTTGCTATTGTGGCTGCTGTTGTTGCAGGCAATCAACAAAAGATTGCTGAAACTGGTTTGACTATCTTCGCTGTTGTTGTTTTACACAATAGTTTAGGATACTTAATCGGGTATTTATTTGGAAAAATGTTCGGTATGAACTTAGCGAAAAAGAAAGCTATTGCCATTGAAGTAGGAATGCAAAATTCGGGCCTAGGTGCGTCTTTAGCCGTTGCACATTTCTCTCCATTAGCAGCAGTACCAAGCGCAATTTTCAGTGTATGGCACAATATATCAGGTCCTATATTAGCAACCGTTTTTAGTCGTATGAAAGATAAGAATACGTGAATTAATTAAGACTCCGCACGCAGCATGTAAATATTTAGAAACTCTAGAAACTTTGGCTTTACGGGGAAAGAGTATTACTCACCGAAAAACTAATAAACTATGTGTGCTCAGACGATTGTTTTAGCGAGTTGACGGGGAATCCTCTCATCTCGATTCGTCTGAGTGCTTTTTTTGTAAAACGACAACAAATCTCACTACATGCTTGTCAATTATCAGCTTCACTCTTTCATTGACAAAAAGAAAAAGTATTTGCGTCCAACGTAATGTTAGCCACAAATACTTAGATGGAATTTTATAAAAAAACAAGCATATTAACAAAATTATATTTGTTGTTCTCGTAATACGTGCTTTAATACTTTGCCAGATGGGTTTCGAGGTAAGTCTTTTACGAATTCTACCATATGAGGTATCTTATATTTAGCCAATTTAGTTTTCGCAAAATCGATAACATCTTGTTCTGTGATTGCCCCTTCATCTACAAGTGCAATAATCGCTTTCGGGACCTCCCCATATACTTCATGCGGTATACCAATAACTGCTGCATCTAGCACTTGTGGTATTTGATACAGTACATTTTCCACCTCGATTGGATAAATGTTTTCACCACCACGAATAATCATATCTTTTTTTCGATCGACAATATACAAATACCCATCGTCATCTAAACGTCCTAAATCTCCCGTATATAGCCAGCCATCTATAATTACTTTTTTTGTTTCTTCTTCGTTCTTCAAATAACCTTTCATAATTTGTGGCCCTTTAATACAAATTTCCCCTACCTGTTCTGAAGGTAATTCTTGTCCATCATTATCTACTATTTTTATCTGCGTCCTTGCCAATGCTCTACCAACAGATCCTACTCGTTCTAATGCTGCATCATCCGTTAATGAAGTGCCTCCCGGGGTACTTTCTGTCTGTCCATATAGGTTTTGAATTTCAACGTTAGGAAATGATTCTTTTAATTGTTTAATAATTTCCTGTGGCATCGGTGCCGAGCCATACGCAAATTTTCTCACATGCTCAAACTGATAATTTGTCATATCCTTTTTTCCTAACAGGATGGCATACATTGTTGGTACACCTGTGAAGATTGTCACTCGTTCTTTAGTGATGCTCTGTAATGTTCGTTCTGGCGAGAAAGTTTCGTCAATAACAAGCGCTGCCCCACCACACATTGTCCCAACACCAATGACATGTAAACCCGCACAATGGAATAAAGGAATAGAGATATACACGCGATCTGTAGGTCGATATTGAAGGGCATCATGCCAAATTTCTGCTGCGTTTACAATATTGGCATGTGATAACATTACTCCCTTAGGATTGCCTGTCGTTCCTGATGTATATAAGATGACAGCAGTATCTTGTGGATTAAGTTCTATAGGAGTAAATGTATTTGGTCCATCAATAATTTCTCGAAGTTGTTGACGATTCAATTTCAATGCAAAATCATAATCGATTTGCTTACCTGTTTCATTTAATCTTTCATCATAGAACAAACCTTTAATTTCTGAATGATTAAAAATATACGCTAACTCAGCAGGTGCTAGTTTTGTATTGATCGGTAGAACCGTAAAGCCAGCCAATTGCACGCCATAATATACTGTCATAAAAAGATCTGAATTTAATAACATTAAACCGATGACATCACCTTTTTCAAAACCTTTTTGCTGTAAGTACCCTGCGATTTTTTGGACATTTGTATACAATGTCTCATAGCTAGTTTCATGACCTTCAAAAACAAGTGCCGTTGCTTGCGGCGTCTGCACTCCATGACTTTTCAAAATATCCGTAACAAAATTTGAACGACTTGTTATAACCGTTTTATCTTTCATCACATTTACCCCTCCTCACAAAAACTATTAATAAATTAAAATTAACACACAAAGCAGAAAACAATAAATATTAAGTAGAATTACCGAACGTTCACTGTGTTGACCAAAAGGTATAAGAGCGTATACCATACTTCGTTTTATAATGGTCATGTCCATTTTGGTGTAATACATATTTCACGAACTTAGCTAGGCGCGTTTCAATCAACAAACGCATAGTCTCCATCACTGTCGAGTAAATCCTTTAATATTGTTAAGGCTTGTTCTAGCTGCGCGCTATTTTCTGGCGCTGTTATCGCTAAGCGAACTGCATTTACCGGTTTTGCATTTCCTACAGCAAAGCGTTCCGCCGCATAAACTTGTACCCCTGCCTTCGATGCGAGCAACTCAAACTGTACACCAGTAAATTTTTTGGGTAGCAAAAGCCATCTAAATATACATTCCCCATCCCCTAAAACTGTGTAACCATGTAAATACTGATTAACAAGCGCATTTTGTTGCTGTGCATACAAACGATGTTTCTCTAATATCGTTTGTGCAACGCCATCTTGAATCAGCCGTGCTGTAAGTTCCACCATAACAGGAGATACGGAAATATTGATATTATAAAGCGTCTCCATAATTTTCTTCCTAAGGGCTGTAGGTGTGACAATAAAGGATAGCCTTAGCCCAGGAGAAATGGTCTTTGATATACTGGCAATATAAATTATCTTATCAGGTGCATAAGTAGCAATCGGTGCAAGTGGTTGTTCTTTTAAAAAACTATAGATGGCATCCTCAATGACGATTAAACCTGTTTGCTTCGCTACTTCCGCGATCATTTTTCTTGTTGCCATAGTCATCGTATGAGTTGTTGGATTATGAAAATCTGGAATGACATAAAGACCCTTTATATGCTCATTTTTGCAAGCATACAATAGTCCTTCTCTGGTCATTTCTCCATTTCTTTGTTGAATCGCTACAAGTTGGATGCCGAGCATATTGGCCGCTGTTTTTATACCCGCATATGTAATTGGATCTGTGCCGATTCGGTCCCCTGGCTGAAATAATGCAGCTAATGTACCAACGATGGCATTTTGACCTCCCGCTGCAAGTAATACAGGTTGATCGATTTGATAGCCGACCTTTTCTAGTAGTTTCGTTGCTGCCTCGGTTTGCCAGGCATTACCCTCTGGTCGTCCGTATTGAAATAACTTGCTGAAATTAGGATCATTCAGCATTTTTTTCATGTAACGCGTAATTTCCTCATTCGCATGATTTTCTGGCAACACGGAGCCCATCTCAATAATGTGCGATGAATTACTTGTCGGTAATAAAATTTTATTCGTTGCTGCATCTGATGAAACGAACGTTCCACTCCCAATAGAAGCATATATAAGCCCCTTCTGCCCACAAAGTTTAAACGCTCGAGTAATCGTGCTTAAGTTCACATCTAAAAAATCGGCTAACTCTCGTTGTGGCGGTAGTTTCGTCCCTGGTGATAATTGCCCATCTTTAATATCTTGTTCAAGCTGCTCGGCTATTGCTATATATAACGGCGCTGAAATATTGCTTATATCTGGCTTCCAGCTCATTGGATATTCCTCAAATGAATTAACTGGCATATTCAAGCTCCTTCTTTCTCTTCGTGCATTTGCATACAATATTATAATTGTCTTGCATACAATCATAATATTGTATGCAAATGATTACAATGATATAATTTTTAAAAAATCAGAAAAAAGGAACGATAAATTATGCAATATTCAGAAAGAATTTTAAAAACACCATCATCATTCATCCGAAACATTTTGAAAGTAACCGATGCAGTGGATGTCATTTCCTTTGCGGGCGGACTTCCAAACCCAATCTCATTCCCAATCGATGCTTTAAGGGCATCTGTTGACCATGCAATTAGCGAAAATGGTAGTAAACTGTTCCAATATTCATCTACTCAAGGCTATGCACCACTTCGCGAATATATCGCTGCCAAATACCAACGTCTGCACGACTTAGATATCAACGCAGATGATGTATTCATTACAACTGGTTCACAGCAAGCACTTGAACTCATTGGGAAAGTACTCATTAACAAAGGTGATGGCATTGTCATCGAGGAACCTGGCTACTTAGGCGCTATTCAAGCATTCACATTAAGTGAGCCAACTTTCTATGGTGTAACTCTTGAAAATGATGGTCTTAACTTAGAAGAATTAGAGACTGCCTTACAACAACCAAACGTAAAATTCGTCTATACTGTACCCAACTTCCAAAATCCAACGGGACTGACATATTCAAAAGAAAAACGTGAGCAAATTTGCGAGATTGTATCAAAATATGACGTAGCTTTAATCGAGGATGATCCGTATGGAGAATTACGATTCCAAGGCGAACCACTTCCTTACATTGGTGCTGGTAAATTAGATAATAGTATTTTATTAGGTTCTTTCTCTAAAACGGTCACACCGGGTATGCGCCTAGGCTTCATCATTACGAAGAATAAAGAGTTGATGCAACATATTGAAACAGCAAAGCAAGCAACTGACCTACACACAAATATTTTCTCACAATATGTCATTTATGATTATTTAGCAAATAATGACTATACTGAACACGTAAAAAAAATTATTTCATTATATAAAAACCAATCAGATGCTATGCTAGAGGCCATTCAGGAGTTCTTCCCTGCACACGTTGATTACACACGACCAGATGGCGGGATGTTCATCTGGGCTACAATGAATAATGGTGCTTCATCTTTAGACGTATTCCAAAAAGCGATGGAACAAAAGGTTGCCTTCGTTCCTGGCGACCCATTCTACACTTCTAAAACAAATGTTAATACAATGCGTCTTAATTATACGAATGCAACACCGGAAGTCATCCGCGAAGGTATTAAACGATTAGGTAGTATTTTATAAACAAGTAATCAACCGTATGAGCGCTGACAACGCTTATACGGTTTTTTTCCATGATATTAATTTTTAATAGAAAAAAATGCTTGCTTAAATGAATTCTTTTCATCCTAAATCACCGTTAATAACAGTACATGACAGTTAGCTTGGATAATAAATGGTCATGCTTAATCGGGTCAATGTTTCCCCAGGATTACAATATGTGTGGGGTCGATCGGCTTTAAATCTAATGGAGTCCCCACTTTTTAATTTATATGCGCTTTCATTGACACGAATAGTTACCTCACCATCAAAAACTGTGATGAATTCCTCAGTACCTTCTCTATGGGCATCTGCACTTAATTTTCCGTTCTTTTCAATTTCGATAGTGTAAATTTCAAAGCGACTATCTTCTTGGAAAGGAAAATAAGGATAAACTTTATATCTTCCATTGTCTTCAGATAATACTTGAACATCATCCCTTAGAATAACTTTCGTATCAGGCTGTGGATTATTTATTAGGGCCGTAAAAGAGATCTTTAGTCCATTCGCTATTTTCCATATCGTTGTAAGAGTTGGGCTTGACTCTCCTCGTTCAATTTGTCCTATCATCGTTTTACTTACTCCACTTAATTGAGAAACTTTTTCCAAACTTAATTTCTCTTGCTCTCTAATCGCTTTTAAATTTCTTGCAAGAATAAGATGAATTTCTTCCATAAACTCACTCCTATAATTTGTACAATATAACGGTCTTTATGTATAATAAAAAGACCGACGCTATACCGTTCTTTTCGGACATTATAGCATACGAAGTAAAAGGAGGGTCAAATATGCCTTTATTTTCATTTTTATTATTTGTTTTTATCACGAGTTTTACTCCAGGTCCCAACAATATCATGGCAATGGCGTATGCAAATAAACATGGATTAAAGAAAACCTTGCCATTTTGTCTAGGTGTAGGCATAGGATTTTTCGTCATTACACTACTATGTAGTCTTTTTAATATTGCCTTAACAAATGTTATGCCTATTATTGAACATCCTTTAACAATTTTTGGGGTATGTTATATGCTATACCTAGCTTATAAAATCCTTGCTAGCAAAGACAGCGGCAACGAAAACACTGAAATTACTAACAATTTACTGCTAATGGCTATGCTGCTACAGTTTGTTAATCCGAAGGGCATTTTATTTGGTATTACTGTAGTAGCAACCTTCATCCTTCCCTATTATTCTTCTTACTTAAGCTATTTTCTTTTTTCATTATTTTTAGGAATGGTCGGTATGATGAGTACATATAGCTGGGGTCTATTTGGTTCCGCATTTCAAAAACTGCTATTGCAATATAGACGACAATTTAATATCGTTATGGCCATCTTACTAGTGTACAGTGCCTTTTCGATACTGATGAACTAGAAGGAAGAAGAAAAACAAGGGGATATTGTGGCAATACTATCGCAGCACGATAGTTTTCGATTAAAAAAAATCTGCCAGTTTTCCGACGGGGGCGTGAACAGGAAACTTCTACAGATGCTCAAGCTCTGGAGGGGTTTGCTGCTTACCTCGGAAATCTAGCAGAATATAGTTGTTTAGCATATTCTGTTTACCTTATTGTCATAGGACATTCCCAATCGAAACATCCAATGATGAGTTATTTTGTATACGTTAAAACGGCGTTTTTCTTAAATTTAGCTAATGCTTTCGTTGCTTCAACTTTATCTGTATATTCAAAAATACGAACTTCCTTTTTCTCAAAGACTGTAATAACCCACATTGTAAAATCTCCCTTCAAAATTGTTTTTTTCATATAAATCATCTAAAAATATGATGCTTCAATCAAACTGTCTTATCTTGCTTAATTCCTATTCTACGCCGATTTCCTCAAAAAGAAATAGGTATGTGAAGCCCTTCACAAACTGTTCAAATTCAAAACGCTTTCATTGAACAAATTGTGAAAATCAGCTTTTTTTAGGCATAACGTGTTTATGTTTCATCGCCAGGACTATGCCTCTTTTCTATCCGTCACTTTGGAGATTCTATCCGTCATTTACTCGTTACTATCCGTCACTTTAAGCATTCTATCCGTCATTTACTCGTTTTTATCCGTCTGCCATCATAAAAGACCATATGCACCCCTTTTCCACGACGCACATACGGCCTTTCCATGTTGATGATAATTAAATTAGTTGTAGCAGTAATAATTTTTCATTAAGGTTGGTCATTTTGCTCAGCACAATACTTCTTCCTGCTTTTGTGTTAACTCAATTTCAAAACCTAAATCTTCGAGCATACGATAATCACGATTCGCTTCTTGTCCTTCAGTAGTTAGGTAATCTCCAACAAAAATGCTATTGGCAGCATACATACCTAGTGGCTGAAGTGACCCAAGATTAACCTCACGACCACCAGAAATGCGAATTTCCTTTGTTGGATTTATATAGCGGAATAATGCTAATACTTTTAAACAATAACGAGGGTTCAATTCTTTTGTGCCCTCTAGCTTCGTGCCATCAATGGCATTTAAAAAATTGACTGGTATCGAATCTGCATCTAATTGGTGCAGTGCACGTGCAATATCCACCACATCATCTTTCGTTTCTTTCATGCCAATAATGGCACCCGAGCATGGGGAAATCCCATGTTTCTTAGCAATTTCCACCGTATTCACACGATCCTCATACGTATGGGAGGTTGTGATGTATGAGTGGTGGCGCTCAGAAGTATTTAAGTTATGATTGTACCGATCTACCCCCGCTTCTTTTAACTGTTGCGCCTGTTCTTCTTTCAATAAGCCAAGACAGGCACAAACTTTTAAGCCGTATTTTTCTTTAATTTCTTCGACCGCTTCACTGACGACATTGACATCCTTACGCGTTGGACCTCGACCACTCGCGACGATGCAATATGTACCTATTTTATTTTCAAATGCTCGTTTCGCACCTGCTAAAATTTCATCTTTTGTAATGAACGGATATTTATCAATTGGCGCAGTTGATTTGGACGACTGCGAGCAATACCCACAATCCTCTGGGCAATACCCACTCTTGGCATTCATAATCATATTTAATTTCACTTTTTTACCATAAAAATGTTTACGAATAGCAAAGGCCCCATCCATTAGCTTTAATAGGTCATCATCGTCACTATTTAAAAGGGCCAATGCCTCTTCATTGCTAATAATTTTTCCCGCAATGACTTCATCTGCTAGTTGTAACCAATCCACTATACATTCTCCTTTTCTACTTGTTCTATTGTGAGCTTTATTCGGCGAAAGTAGCCTTCTATTTCTTATTCGTAACAAGAGCGTTGCTAAATGCCTTCAATTCTGTTGCGTTTACACCTCGCCTGAATCGAGTCATTGCTAGATGCTTCTGTACTGATAACAAAGAAACAAAGACCATTAAGCCGAGGCATAATTGATGGACCTTGCTGATTGAAATACTTTATAAAGCCGTTCCGCTAAAAGTGCCGACGCAATGGCTATGCACAAGTCTGCAACAATGCTATTCAGAAAACCAACTAGAAAAATATGAGACCAGCTCGTTTTCATATGTAGCCAGAAGTTCAATGATACATATAAATACGGTACTGCCACCGCATAAATAACGATGAGCCCTACGATATTTGCGCCGATAAAATGCTTTGTCGTCGGACTCTCTATTCTGTCAATCATTAAACCAATGACAAGGGCAGCAAGTGCAAAACCAATTAGGTAACCAAAAGTTGGTTGCAACACATAGGTGATGCCTCCTCCTTGTGTAAAAACGGGTAAACCAACTAAACCAATTCCAATATAGACTATTTGACTTTGAAAGCCATTACGACTTCCCAGCAAACATCCAGCCAAAAAGACAAAGACAATTTGTAATGTAAACGGCACAACTGGTAGTGGTACTTTAATAAATGCACCAATGGCTGTTAAAGCAGCAAACATCGCAATCATGACGAGTGACAGTGTTGAATGACGTTGTAGCACACCTCATCCCTCCCGTTCCGCAAAAAATTGCACGATTGTTTCTTTCGCTGTATCTATCATGAAACGCATTTCGTCATCCGTTATGACATACGGTGGCATGAAGTACAATATATTTCCAAGTGGACGAATAAGTAACCCTTTTGCTAAAGCGCTTTTATATATTTGATAGCCGATGCGTTCTGCACTTGGCAACGGCTCCTTCGTCACAGGATTCGCGACAAGTTCGATTGCCCCGACGAGCCCTACCTGCCGATATTCACCCACATATGGCAGCTGATTAAATGCCTCCATTGCAAGCTTATACATGCGTTTACCTTTTTGTTGCACAATGTCGATATAATGTTCCTCTTCAAACATTGTTAATACCTCTAATGCAACGCGACAAGCCAATGTATTGCCGGTATAACTGTGTGAATGTAAAAATGCTTTCATTGTCCCGTAATCATCGTAAAAAGCGTTGTATACCTCGTCCGACGTCAGAACAACAGAAAGTGGCAAATAACCACCAGTAAGTCCTTTCGATAAACACATAAAATCTGGGGTAATTGCCGCTTGTTCACAGGCGAACATCGTTCCAGTACGACCAAAACCAACAGCAATTTCATCGGCAATTAAATGAACATTATACTTTGTACACAACACGCGTAATTGCTTTAAATAAATAGGTGGATACATTTTCATGCCTGCCGCCGCTTGGATAAGTGGTTCAATAATAACAGCTGTAATTTCTGCATGGTGTATTACGAGTTGTTGTTCTACAAAGTCAATACACTGGGCTTGGCATGTATCCGGGTGAGTTTTAAAAGGACAACGATAGCAATCAGGCCCCTGCGCACGTACTGTATCCAGTAAAAGTGGCTGATACACCTCGTTATAAAGATCTACTCCACCTACCGATAAAGCACCTAGTGTTTCACCATGATACGCATCCGTTAATGCTAGAAAACGTTTTTTCGATGTTTTCCCCGTTTGCATATGATATTGAAAACTCATTTTTAATGCGATTTCTATTGCTGACGAACCGTTATCTGCAAAAAATACTTTATTTAAACCTTCTGGCGTTAAAGCTACTAACTTCTCCGCTAATTTAATAGCCGGCTCATGTGAAAAATTCGCAAAGATTGCATGCTCTAATGTAAACGCTTGCTCACTTAAAGCCTGACTAATACGGGGGTTGGCATGCCCAAATAAATTAACCCACCAAGAAGACACAGCATCCAAATAGCGATGATCATGTTCATCATAAAGCCAAACACCCTGACCTTTTTTAATAACAATTGGCGGAAACTGCTCATAGTCTTTCATTTGCGAACATGGGTGCCATACATGTTGCATATCTCTTGCCTGTAATTCAGTTAATGCATATTTCATGTCTGTACAGCCTTTCGAACAATGTTGTGTCTGTAATGGCATATTCAACAATCTCCGAAATATTTTGGAACTGCGGAATGGTCGCATATGGTAATGCATGATATTGTAATATCGTTTCTATATTGCTTTGCTCGATCGGGCTACCGGTGTCACCATTGAATACGATGCCAAGTACTTCTATATCTCGGGACTGTAATGACTCTAATGTCAAAAGCGTATGATTGATCGTTCCGAGTGTTGTACGTGTAACGACTACAACAGGTAGTTTGCTCTGAACAATGACATCAAGGAGTGTCATTTCTCCAATAATGTCTAAAGGGACAAAAAGCCCTCCGGCACCTTCACAAATAACGACATCGTATGATTGCTGTAACATCTGCAATTGCTTTAATAAATGCTGGGTATTTATTTGCTGCCCCTCCAGTTGAGCCGCAAAATGAGGTGATGCCGCCTCTTTAAACGAATAACCATTCAAATTATCTAAATCAAGCATTTGCAAAGAATACTTTTCATACATTTCTGTATCGTGGTAATAGGATTCGCCATCCCTGTACACTTCACCCGTTTGTACAGGTTTGTATGGTGTAACACGAAAACCCTGCTGCTGTAATTGGCGCATTAATAATGTGGTAACACACGTTTTACCAACTTCAGTATCTGTTCCAACAACCCAAAAATGTTGCAACGTTAACCTCCCCCTCTTTTGAGTTAACTAACTACACAAATTAAGTTAACACATTTATTTTCACTTTGTAAATGCTCTTTCTTTTTTTCTACAAAAACACTTCATTTCTTCGCGAAATATAGTGAATTTTTAGATAATTATTAACACTCCTTTATAATCAAGTTAAATAAATATTAGGAAATCCCCACTGTGGGTGAAGCCTGTTCGCGCATTTCTCGGTTTATCAGCGATTTCTGCCTTCCTATCAGCGATTCTTATATTTAAAGGCGATGTTGAATAAAGTTTAAACTCGATACTATGGACTTACCGATACTGATTTCGCTATTTAGAGAAGATTTTCATCTGCAATTGAAAGGATTTTGATGTTCTTCTGTAGTATTTAAATACATGGGGGTGGCTGTATGTTTGGAATTTTTAAGGAATCTGAAAAGGTCATCGATATATATGAGCATGTTGGTTTTATTCTTAAATCATTGCTCACTTATGAACTCAAGGACTTACCGATACGCTATGAATTTTGGTACCGTGTGGCCATTCGCCAGGAGGAATTTCGAGCATTGCAGGCGGAACATCGGATGAAAAGTTCCATGCATAGTGCGATTGGACGCTTTCATCAAACACAGTATGAAGCGACAAAACAAAAGTGTACAAAGCTCGCGCGCCTTGCCGATATATATAAATATTTTTGTATCGAAGATGAGCGAGAATCCTTAAATCATCGACTTCATTTTTACAAAGAAACAGTCGCTGAGATATATGACCATGTACAAAATAAAGAACTCTATACTTATTGCGACTCCGTACAACAGCAATTTTGGGATGCAGTCAGTGAAGACATACTAAATGCCATAGCCCACCTAGACTAACACTCGGTGGGCTATGGCATTTAGTTTTAAATAGAGTTTCATCTGCACAAAGCCCATTGATAAACGGGTGTAAGTGATCGATTTCATTTTGGACAACTTTCTTCACTTTCGTGTATATTTCCCTACAGTAAATAAGCAAAAATCTTGTGCTTCCCTTGCAAAATAATCTTCTGTAGATTCCCCTATTTCGTAGCTTACAAGCTATATTATTATTTTAAGACCTATGGTATTTTTATTTTATACAAGTGTACTAACTACAGTGATACTTCATTCAGTAGGGGCTGTTTCCACACTGATGGTTAGTTGAACCAATCGGGCTTTTACGGTCTAGTTGTTTGAACACCTCGAGTCGGCTTACTGATCGTTATAACGGGATAAAAGGAGAGAATTTATGATTGCTTGGATTATTACGGCAGAGATCGCTTTTTGGATTGTCATTATAGTAGGATTAATTTGTAGATATGTCTTTAAAAAACCTAAACTTAGTTTGTTCTTTTTTGCACTTACACCTGTTATTGATTTACTGCTTGTGCTTCTTACAGTAATGGATTTAAAGGCAGGTACACCCGCATCAACAGCACACGGTGTCGCTGCCATTTATATAGGTGTTTCCATTGCTTATGGCAAGACCATGATTGCTTGGGCGGATATTAAATTCCAGCAGTGGTTTTTAAAGGTCCTCATTCAAAAAGAAAAATTAAGCGGAATGGCGAAAGCCAAACATGAAATGACCATGCTTGGTCGCCATATTGTAGCCTACATTATTGGCGCTGGCTTATTGTATGCCATGACACTATTTATTGGTTCGAATACTGATACATCTTCCTTAGTTCAGGTAATGAAAGTATGGGGAATCATTTTAGCTATAGACGCTGTTATAAGTTTTTCTTATGTCATTTTCCCTAGTATAAAATAGACTTCCTATTTTTTATAGAATCAAAAAACAACTAGGTGCCTGCTTAGTTTTCGGCACCTAGTTGTATCGCGTTTTATGACGATTTAACTACCGACTCAACCGATTACATATTTATTTTATTACTTTCCATTCCTTGTACAAGCATTTCTCTAAATTCATGCACTTGATCGGCTTTAATAGCGACTTTTGTATACTTCTTTGTAATGCCTAGCATAAATGTCACATCAATTGGTTCTTTCATCTTCAAAATAAATTGCGGATAGGCCTCACCAAAATCACGCGCAATAAAATCAATGGTATCTTTGCTCAATTTTCCTTGTAAAAGTTCTTTATCTTCAACAAGTTCTTCAATATTTTCAAAGTTAAATTCCGTACGTTTCATTAAACCTAAAGATAAATAAAGCTTATCATGAGTTGCATAGACAGGATTTAAACGAACCGCCTGCACATCCGCTATAAAATATACAACAGAATACACATTCACAAGAAGTAATAGTATGGAAAGTATCATAGATTTCTCATGAAGCCACCAATGAATTCCAATCGTTTCAATAACAATTGCATGGATAAGCATCATTTGAAAGGCGATATAGCTAGAGTTTTTATGCAAGGTTAATCCCGTTCGTGCTGTCCTCTTCCAACTTGCGCAAGCGTAGTAAAGAACTAAAAAATCTGTACACAGCATTTGAATAATTGGTTGCTTTGACGTATGCCTTTCAACCGCTTTAGGGAAAGAAAACAAATCAGGTAATACACTTCCCCTTACATCTGTTAAAATTTTTGGCATATAACGTACGAGAGACGCAACTAATAGTATTTCAAATAGAATGATTGTCCCTTCAATCGCAAATCCTACCCACGTTACCGCTACAAATGGCTGTAAATGCTCAAGTGGAATGATAAAGCGAGCAACAATGCAGCCAGTAGCTGCTAAAATAATCACTTGCTTTACAGAAAATTTACGTTTATAGAGCATAAATAACACGGGTATGACGATGAGAAAATCAATTAATGAGCCAATGACCACTCCATTTGATTCTGCCGGTAAAATCGACATTCCAAGGCCCGTATTATAAAGCGTGTAATTACTAGCTAATACTACTAATAAAAATGCTAACCATATATTTTGCCTCTTTTTTAAAGCGCTCATTACGCATTGCTCCTTTTCATCTCATTACTTTGGGTAACATAATACTTGCTTAAATGAACCTTTTATCCATGTTCTTTTCATGAATTCCTTCATCCAGTCAGAAGCTTAATAATAGCCTCATTATTTATAAAATTTTATTATAATTGGAATTATTTATCAATATCCAACAAATGAAATTCCATTCTTTTAACTGTATTTGTCATTAATCTTTCACTATTCGTTTATACAGTTAAAAAGTTTCATCCTTTGTCAAAAATTTCTTGCGATAAACATGAGGAGAGTAGCCAGTATAGTCCTTAAATCTTTCGATATAATAACTGACCGTGCTAAATCCTGTGCTGACTGCAATAGTGGTTACGGATTGCTCACTATCGCGCAACAGTTCCATACTTTTACGAAGGCGGTAATGCAAAATGTATGTGAAAGGCGTCATGCCCACTATTTTCTTAAAAAAGCGACTACATTCAGCGCGACTTAAAAAAACGTGGGCGGCTAAATTTTCAAGGGTAATTTTCTCCTGATAATGGCTATGTAAATAATCCAGCATCTCCTTAGCACGTTCATGCTGCACAATTACCGATGGAGTCATTCGTTCTTCTGTTAGCAAAGATTGTGTCAAAATTGTTTCCCAAATGAGTAACAGTTCTCGCCATACTTTCATCTCAAAAAATAGTTCGCGCTCTTTCAATAAAACGGCGGCACTTTCAACCGCTTGTGCCAACTCCCCAGAAAACTTAACAAAGGGTAGCCTATTAGTCGTAACATAGGGGAGAACATATTTTGTCGCCATAATACTCCCCTCATGCCCCCCTAATAACTTAGGATCAACATTGACACAGTAAATCTTCGCTTGCTCTTTGTCAGAAGGTTTCGCTTCATGTAAGCAAGATGCATTGACAAAGACACCCTCCCCCTGTTTAAGCACAATTTCATCCGCCCCTACACGATACTGCACACTTCCTTCTTTGACATAGACAAATTGAATCTCCTTATGCCAATGTAACGGTAAAAAATCCATGCGATCTAGTCGCAGTATTGTTTCATACAATGCTACAGGAAACGCCTTCGTGCCATGCAGCGTTAATTCTTGTAAATCCTTTGCTACTTTAATATGTGATAACGCCACTATTTCACCTCAATATATTGATATTAATAACCATATAATTCGATATTTCTTCTGATAAGCACCCTTTATAATTGCTTTATATTGATAGTTTAGGAGATGTTGCAGTATGAATCAACACGTAACGAAAAATCGTACAATGGGTTTTATCCTTGTTATTCTTGGCGCAAGTTTTTGGGGGATTGGGGGTACAGTCGCGCAAAAGCTCTTTCAGCAAGAAAATATTGAGGTTGGCTGGCTTGTATCCAGTCGTCTTCTTTTAGCGGGCTTGTTACTACTTATCGTTTATAAAATTACACATCGTAAAGAATCTCTTTTTGTGATTTGGCGTACAAAGTATAATGCTTTTAGACAAATTTTATTTAGCTTACTCGGCATGCTTGCTGTGCAATATACTTATATGATGTCCATTGCTTTAGGGAATTCTGCAGTAGCAACATTGTTGCAATACTTAGCGCCTCTTTTTATCATGGCCTATTATTTGATCACGAAACACAGCCAATTGACAAAACAGGATGGTATAGCCGTGTCACTCACACTCATCGGAACATTTTTTTTGCTTACTAATGGTTCTCTCTCTACACTTTCAGTTCCAGCAATGGCAGTGTTTTGGGGTGTATTATCTGGTCTTTCGGTCGCCTTTTATACATTATATGCTGTTCCGCTTTTACAACATTTTCATTCGTTACTTGTTGTAGGCTGGTCAATGCTTATTGGTGGTTCAGTTATGTCTTTATTTTATCAACCATGGCACATCGATATTTCAAACTGGGCTTTTTCAACTACAGCTTATTTTTTCTTTATCGTTATTTTTGGGACAATGTTAGCATTTTGGTTTTATATTGAAAGTCTGCAATATTTATCGCCTAAGGAAACAAGTTTACTTGGTAGCCTCGAACCATTAACTGCTGTCATCACAAGCGTACTTTGGCTACAAATTTCCTTTGGAAGCTACCAAGTAATCGGGACTTTACTCATTCTATGTATGATTTTATATCTTACTGTTTTTCAAAAAAACGCATAAAATTGTAACAAAATATAAGTATATAGTAATTTTGTAGTTAATTCAGATAATTCAAATAAATAATGGTTATAAATTCCTATATTAGAAATAATAAACCGAGAATTTATACATAAAATTTACATATTTCATATATCTTTTCTCCTTATTTGTCTATTATACTGAAATTATCATCATATTAAGGAGGTAATTATATGGATAGAAAAGTAATATTCTTCGAAGTACAGGGCGGTAATGACAAAGGACCCGATGGCTATCGAAAAGACACCATGCCGATGGTTCATGCACTTAAACAACGAGGTCAAGATGCTGAAGTCATTTTCTTTGATGTAACAAAAAAAGATAATATTTTTAATTATGTAAAAGAGCAAGGCATCGCCTACGTATCACGCATCAATCCCGGCAACTTACAGCATGAAACAGAATATTTTGAGATGTTGCGTGAGTTGAGTGCAGTGGGCGTTATTGGTATGCCTCACCCTGATGCAATGATTGGCTACGGTTCTAAAGATGTGTTATCGAAGCTGACTGCCACTAACTTAGTGCCGGATGATACGTTTGCCTATTACACGATTGAAGCTTTTAAAACTCAGTTTCCCACTTCACTTGCCATAAATGAACGGGTATTAAAGCAAAATCGAGGTTCAACAGGTGAAGGCATTTGGCGTGTGAAATTAGTCAATCCACTTGCTAAAGGAGTTACAGAAGTGCCACTTGATGCAGAAATTAAATGTACAGAAGCCAAGGATAATCACGTAGAATATTGGAAGCTAGGTGAATTCATGACTTTTTGTGAACAGTACATTACTGGTACAAATGGTATGTTAATCGATATGCGCTTCCTACCTCGTATTACCGAAGGCGAAATCCGCTTATTTATGTTGCGTGATAAACCAGTTCACGTCGTACATAAAAAACCAGCAGATTCCGAGGATGCCTTTAGTGCGACACTGTTCTCAGGCGCCCAATACCGCTATGATGCACCTGAAGAATGGGCTGAACTTGTACAAAACTTTTTAATCCAATTACCTCTTGTCACAAGCATATTGGGCAACTATGATTTGCCACTAATTTGGACAGCCGATTTCATGCTAGATACAAATGGCGCGGGAGAGGACTGCTATATTTTAGGAGAAATGAACTGCTCATGTGTGGGCTTTACGTCTGAACTCACATTGGCTCACCAAGTGGCTGAAGAAATTTTAGCCTGCATTAAAGAGCAAACAGAAATTTCAGCGTAAAAATAAAACATTCCGTCGCACTTTCAGGCCGTAAACAAACTCAAAAAATTGAGTTTGTTTACGGCCTCTTTTCTTTTAAATATAGAAGTATCTATATGAACCCGTTGCTTTGCGCTACGGCGGACGCTTTTCGCGGGCACGGCTTCAATCTCCTCGTCGCTACGCTCCTGCGGGGCCTTCAGCTCATGCTATTCTTTTATTCAACGACAATGAAAGAAGGCAGAAGACAATATAAATTCAATCCACTTCTATGCGCAAGTTTGTCCGTTATTGACTCAATGTACGACGAGTAAGGATCATCGGAAAATTATTCATATTTGAGCGTAAATGTGGAAGAATTCGATCATTTAGTGACATGAAACAAATCTATGCACTTCGAAAAGAAATGATTAAACGTGTAATTGCGGATGCGAAAGAAAAGCATGGTATGCGTTGGACAACCTTGTGCTATTCTCGTTAATAGGGGCTATTTATAACTACTATATCTGATAAAATGACAAAAGGTATTCGGAATGATCACATTCCGAATACCTTTTGTCGTTAATCTGAAAGTTCGACGTTTCCGTCGCACTTTTTTTTACAGATAAACCTTTATGCCCTGAATAAATTCATAAATAAAATAACCTGCAAATCCAATCAATAAGATGCCTGATAACATTGTAAGTGTTTTTATCATCTTACGACTCATCGCCCTACGCGTCACAGAAACAATGGTCATCAGACCCATATCATGCAGTAAAATACCGCTAAGTACTCCTGC
Organism: Lysinibacillus sphaericus OT4b.31; assembly: GCF_000392615.1. GTDB lineage: Bacteria > Bacillota > Bacilli > Bacillales_A > Planococcaceae > Lysinibacillus > Lysinibacillus sphaericus_B. The sequence goes on from NZ_KB933398.1 coordinate 2,929,980, forward strand.
AGCGATTACTAAAAAGCTTGTCGACTCAGCCTGATCATAAGACTTTGCTAGCACGACCCCAAAAACATTAACCCAAAAAACTAGATTTCCTGGTGATATCGCTACGAGCAAACCATTTCGATATGATTTAAAAAAAGACTTCGTCACCTTTTCACCAGCCAATGTAATATCATGGTCGGCATTTTTAATAGAATCAATTCCTAATAACAATAAGAACCCTGCCCCAATAATCCACATTGGCAGTTGAATCATCGGCATTGCTAATATTGAAGCAAGCCCCATATACAAAGCGAAAATCAATGCAATGTCGATAGTCATGCCACCAAGCCCTACAGCCCAGCCATGCATAAAACCGTTTTTTAATCCTTGCTTCGTCATTTCCACCGTAATGGCACCTACTGGCATAGCAATTGCCAGCCCTACCATGACATACGCTACATACAAACTCAAAGAAACACTTCTTTCATGCAATAAAATAAGTTTCATACGTCCGTTTATACGATAATTCTAGCATAAAAATACGGTAATATCTTGTATTTTTTATAAATATTCATTTTATTGAGCTCAATTGACAATTAACTATTGCCAAAATGACTGCTCTTTTTGATATGTAGAAATATGGAAAACAAGAAAAAGTTTAAATCCCTGATAGAACAATGACTTATGTTAATGAAAGGAAATGAGCCAGCTACTCTTGCATGAAGCGTGCTAAAGAAGGAGGCTAGATGGTTCGTCCGTGGAAAGCAGATGGCTAGTTCAGCATCTGATTATTACTTCTCGCTTGTATAAAAAAAAGCCTGTTGATAAACTCGAGTTTGTCAACAGGCTGAGTCATCCTACCTTACTGACATGCCTTCTTTTTTTATAGCATTTGCTTCTTCCATTGTGTAACGACATCTTTTAACTTTGCGATTTCTATTTTTAAAGCCACTTGCTTCTCGGTACAACGTTTTTCAGCCTTCATCCATGCTTCTTCTAAAGCAGGTAAATAACTTAAATTCTTTGTTGTTGAGACAAGCTGTAAAAAAATATTCCCTTGTATGAAGTACCAGCGAGGGTTCATATCATCTAACAAAATGGCTTCTTCAATAAGACGAAGTGCTAAAAAAGGACTCGCTTCAACTCGATTTACAAATTGCGCAAATGCACCCCAATATAGTGCTGTATTTGGCTGTAATTTAATAGATTCTGCGTATTGTACCATCGCCTTATCATACTCTTTCGCAAGTGCAAAATATTCAGCCATTGTATAGTAAGCATTGGCCTGAGCCTCGATTGGTCCTGCCAGTAACTCATCTACTACGTTACTGAATTGTTCATGATCCTGACTTCCTAAATAGCTCGCAAGTACATCACGCTCTGGATACGATCCATCTGTACGTTCGACACTTTGTTTCACCTTTTCATTCGTAGGGTTTGGCATATTGGCATAGCCATTGGCCTCTAAAAGCGCGACATGTTGCTGAACTGTTGAGAATGAAGCATCCCCTGCAAACAATTCATTAGCTATTAATGCTTTTGCTAAAGTATAGCTGTCTTTAACTCTACCATTTACAAACAATTCATTTATGTGTTGTACTTGCTCCTCAAATTGTTTTATCACTATTAAATTCCTCACCTTCACCAAAGAAAAAGTCTTATAGGTAGTTTACCATCTTTAGAAAGAAAAGTAGCTATTATCGTAAAAGCCACTGCCAAACAATGATTACTAGTCTTTCAATTTAAACGCCTCTACATATTTATTCAGTTCTTTTGCCAGTTGACTTGTTTCATAGGATCCATTTGTCACTTCGTCAATACTTGCCGTTGTTTGTTGCGCAGCTGCTTTAATATTATTCATCGTCTCTTCTATTTCGCGTATAGCCTCTGTTAACTGTTGAATCATTTGTACGACATGATCGGACTTCTCTGTTTCGAGAGTCAATACATTAGAAATACCTGTGATTTGCTCTACTGTTTCTGCAACTGCTGTTGAAATCTCACTTAACGACTGTACTGTTAAACTTACAGTGTCAGTACCTTTTTCTATATATTTCGTATTGTCGTTTGTGGAAGATATAACATGCTGAATACGTTCCATAATGTCTTGGACAAGCTTGTCCACTTCTAATACTTCTTGATTTGATTGTTCGGCAAGTTTGCGTACTTCCTCTGCAACAACTGCAAAGCCTTTACCATGTTCACCGGCTCTTGCCGCTTCTATAGATGCATTTAGTGCTAAAAGGTTTGTTTGTGTAGCGATGCCAGCAATTGTATTCGTAATATCTTGGACCTTTGTTGCGGATACTACTAAATTTTGAACTGTATGACTGACTTCATCAGAACCTTGACGAATTAACGCCATATCATTATTTATGTCTTTTGCACGTTGCTCGCCCTCGCTTGCAATTTTCATCGTGTCATTTGAAATTTCAACGCTATAATCAGCCTTCACTTTCATATTTTGTAAATCATCTGCTAATGACGTAAGTGCTCCTGTAGCATTTTCTGCATGATGCATACCTTCTGTCACCGCCGTCGATACCTCACCAATATTATTCGCAACAATTTGAACAGTATCGGTCATGCCGTTAAGTGTATTAGACGTTTCAACTGCATTGGCGGTTAATGCATCCGATGTGGACCGCATTGTTACAATCATATTTTGTAAACTCTTTGTCATACGATTTAAAGTATTGGCTAAATCGCCTACCTCATCATGACTTTTAACATCCGTCCCCTTTACAGCTAAGTTGCCATCCGCAATTTGTTTCGCCTGTTCAATTAAAAGGCTAATCGGTCTTACTTTTCGACGGATTAAGAAGCCTGTAATGATTGAAGCTAATAGCATGGGAATGATGCTTATTAAAATACCATTGCGTACAACATCCCACGTTCGTTCTTTCACGATATTGGCATCAAAATCGATAACACTAATGGCAATAATTTCTTTACTAGGATCATGATCCTTAAAAATGGGAGCATAACCAGACAGACGGTTCATCCCACCAAATGAATACGCTTCAGAATAAGTTGGGTGCTTCATGTCCAGTAGCATTGCAATCGCATCTTCATCGATATAAAAATCATCTCCTGGCGCAAATCCTTTATTCGCTAAGTGCTCATCAAGAGCAAGTATTGTCCCATCTAATGTTAAAATGTACTGGGTTTGAAATATATCTTTATGATTGGTTGTCCAATTTAAATCATTGCCGATGCGTTCCATTGCTTGTTTATCCCCAGTAAGTGCTTTTTCAATTTCTGCTGAACCTATTAATCCTGTCGTAATATTGGCACAACCATATGCCTCGACGCCAGCAGCATCATATAATTTGTTGTAAGCTGTTATGTATGTAGCAACCGAAGTAATACCTAGCATCACCACAAGGATGCCTGCAATAATCGTCCCTAGTTGAAAAGTTAATGAATTTCGTAAATTCACGTTTCATACTCTCCCCTTTCTTGTAAAAATCTATGAAAATTCGACTTTATCAATCATCATACTATAATAACATGTATTTAAAAAGCATCTTTTAAACTTAAACTTTCGCAAATACCTTGGTTGTTTTTCGGAATTATGAGATAATTGAAGTATATTTTCTTTATCTGAGAGGCAAATACATTTTAGGGGGGCTTGCTATGAATAGCCGTTTTCATTTTTTGACTCTTATTATGGGAAATTTATTAACACTTGGAGCCATTTTTATTTATGCCATACAAAGCCAAGTACAGGTCGCCCTCAGCACCTACGGCCTCGTGATGGGATATTTAAGTACGCTACTAATTTTTATTTTTTATTTATGGGGGAATGAGAAACCACATGTATCAAACCGTTTTTTCAAATAGAGGAAATGAGTAAAGATTGTAGTAAATGCCAATGCTACAATCTTTATCAATTGTTAAACTAGTAAGATGATAATAGCTTTCTCCCCTTTTGCTCAAATAGCAATCGCCGCAATATCTCCACCAATTAGCTATCTTTAAAAATATCACAACATTCTTATGCAGTTGTAGCAAAATCGTTTTCATGTTCTCTAGACACAAAATAGACGAAAAAAACTTTTAAATATTCTCTGTCCTTTTTTACGCAATTTCTTTCTATTTTCGGAGTATTCACCGCTGAAAATGGCTGATGATTGTAGAAAAATAAAATTTTTTGTGGAAAATTAAAAAACAATGATTGAGTAGTATATCAATTTTCTGTATAATCAGCTTGTTTGACAATACTTTATATGAACTTGGGGGTAGACAATTGGGTAAAGCATTGATTATAGGAGCTGGCGGAGTAGCCAGTGTTGTGGTACACAAGTGTGTTCAAAATTCGGACGTATTTGAGGAAATTTGTATCGCAAGTAGAACTGTTTCAAAATGTGACGCTCTAAAAGAGAAACTAGACGGCGGAAAAACAAAGATTCATACTGCACAGGTAGATGCCGATAATACAGACGAGGTTATTGAGCTTATTAAAGCCTTTGGACCAGACGTTGTGATTAACGTTGCACTACCTTATCAAGACTTAACGATTATGGATGCTTGCTTAGCGACAGGTGTGCACTATGTGGATACTGCAAACTACGAGCCACCTGAAACGGCAAAATTTGAATATAAATGGCAATGGGCTTACAAAGAAAAGTTCGAGAAAGCTGGTTTAACAGCATTACTTGGTAGCGGTTTTGACCCAGGTGTAACGGGCGTTTTCACTGCTCATGCACAAAAACATGAATTTGACGAAATTCACTACATTGATATTGTCGATGCCAATGCTGGTGATCACGGTTATCATTTCGCAACAAACTTCAATCCAGAAATCAATATTCGCGAAATTACGGCAAATGGTCGTTACTGGAAAGATGGCGAGTGGATTGAAACAGCGCCACTTGAGAAAAAAGAAGTGTATAACTTACCAGAAATCGGTCCAAAAGATATTTACCTGTTATACCATGAAGAATTAGAATCACTTGCGAAAAACATTAAAGGTTTAAAGCAAATTCGCTTCTGGATGACATTCTCTGAAAAATACTTAACACACTTAAAAGTATTAGAGAACGTTGGCATGACATCGATTGAGCCAATCGAATTTGAAGGACAAATGATTCAACCAATTCACTTCCTTAAAGCAATTTTACCGGATCCGGCATCACTTGGACCACGCACTAAAGGAAAAACAAATATCGGTTGTATCATCCGTGGACTAAAAGATGGCAAAGAGAAAACTTACTACGTGTATAATGTATGCGATCACGAAGCTTGTTACAACGAGGTTGGTTCACAAGCGATTTCATACACAACTGGTGTACCAGCAATGATTGGTGCAATGCTTGTCATGAACGGTCAATGGCGCAAACCAGGTGTGTGGAACGTAGAAGATTTCAATCCAGATCCATTCATGGATGCACTAAATAAATGGGGTCTACCATGGCAAGAAAGCCACAACCCAGAATTACTTGCCCTTGATTTAGATGCAAAGGAATTAAGCCGATGAAACCAATCGATTTCACAAAAGTTCCATCCCCTTCTTACGTTGTGGATGAACGATTATTAACCAAAAATCTTGAGCTTTTAAAATCGATTCAAGAACGCACAGGCTGTCGTATATTGCTTGCCCTAAAAGGATTTTCGATGCATTCGACATTCCCTTTAGTTGGTGAATACCTAGCAGGCATTACGTCAAGTTCCCTATACGAAGCGCGTCTTGGCTATGAAAAAATGGGCAAGGAAGTCCACGTCTACGCACCTGCTTATGTAGAGCATGAAATGGACGAGCTGCTTGGCTATGTCGATCACATCGTTTTTAACTCATTCAACCAATGGGCACAGTTCAAGAACAAGGTAAAAGCGGCTGGTAAATCAATCGATTGTGGTATTCGTGTTAATCCTGAGTACTCTGAAATTGAAACGGCGCTTTATGACCCTTGTTATACAAACTCACGGCTTGGTACAACATTAGCTAATTTCGACAAGACACAACTTGACGGTATCGACGGCTTACACTTCCATGCGATGTGTGAGCAAAACTCTGATACGTTAGAACGTATTATTAAAGTAGTCGAAGAGAAATTTGGCGATGTTCTACACCAAATGAAATGGTTAAACTTCGGTGGCGGTCACCATATTACACGCGAAGATTACGATATCGATAAGCTTGTAGACATTATTAATTACATTCAAGATAAGTATGACCTGCTTGTTTATTTAGAACCTGGTGAAGCAGTAGCATTAAACACAGGCTACTTAGTGGCAACGGTTCTAGATATTCAGAAAAACGGTATGGACCTAGCAATTTTAGATACATCTGCAACATGTCATATGCCAGATGTACTAGAAATGCCTTACCGCCCAGTTATTATTGGTGCAGGTCAGCCAAATGAACTTGCTTATACCTATCGCTTAGGAGGGCTTACATGCCTTGCAGGTGATGTAATTGGTGATTATTCATTTGAAGAACCATTACAACCAGGCGATCGTCTTGTTTTCACAGATATGGCACATTACTCTATGGTGAAAACCCATATGTTTAATGGTGTGAACCTTCCTTCTATCGTTTCTTATAATGATGAAGAAGGCGTTAAAGTCATTCGTGAATTTAAGTTTGAAGATTATAGCGGTAGACTTTCTTAATGAAACGAAGAGCCCCTCCAACTAGATGACTGGAGGGGCTCTTCAATATTGACAAAGACATTAACAGGAAAACAGTAAAATACAGTATCTCCCCTCTTAGGAAGTACTGTGTATTTCTTTATTCATAAGGCTTTCCCCTCTTCAACGAGGATAAAACGTTGCCTGTCACTAGAGGACCTGTTTTAAAACCTACAACGATTGCTTTATTTACTATGGGTTGTATTGACTATGTCATTTTCAGGTTGAGAAAAAACTCGCTCACCCAGGAAAAATAAAATTGAAAAAACATAGAGACTCAGGCCTCTACGTTTTCTTCTTCATTTTCAAGCATTTTGTGTAAATAATTAATAATTTCACGGATACCATCCAATGAGTTAACAAGTATTTTAGGGTCCACGTATGTGATCATACGATTTTCAAGGTTAGCCACAGCAGTAAAGTAACGTGTTTTTGAATAATTGACAAGCCCCATCTGCTTTAATACCGACTCTTCTAAATCAAGAATTTCACGAGCCTCTGTTACGAGTAAACCATAGTTCACGACATCTGTATTTAATACGATGACACGTGCCGTTGGTGAATTTGAAGAACGATTGTATAATATACGCTCAAAATCTAGCACAGGTACAAGTTCTCCACGGATTCTTGTAAAGCCAAGTAAATAATTGGGCAAATGAGGAATCGGCGTAATATGCTCTAATTTTTCAATGGATATCGCTTGTTCAACTGGCACTGCATATTCCTCTGTTCCACAAGCAAAAACCACTGCCTTTACACTTTCCATACGGTCACTTCCTTCAATTTTGTGTTATTTTTTCGCTGTCTCTTTGACTACTTCGACAAGCAAATCTGCTAATTTCTCTAATTCCTCTACTGGGATTTTTTCATTTGTCGTATGAATATCTTCATAGCCAACAGATAAATTCACCGTAGGAATACCAAATCCTGCAATGACATTGGCATCTGAACCACCACCAGAAATACCAAGCAATGGTGTACGATCAATATTACGTGCTGCAGCCATTGCTACTTGAACAACTTTATCAGATTCTGTTACACGGAAGCCAGGGTACATAAGCTTCACTTCTACTTCAGCACGCGCTCCCATTGAAGCTGCAATTTGCTCAAAAGTTTCTTTCATGTGATTTGTTTGAGTATCTAATTTTGCCTGATCAATTGACCGTGCTTCGGCTAAAATCGTCACTTCATCACAGACAATATTCGTTGCCTGACCACCCTCAAAGCGCCCAATATTTGCCGTTGTTTCTTCGTCTAAACGACCAAGCTTCATTTGTGCTATACACTTTGAAGCAACAGTAATTGCTGATATCCCTTTTTCTGGCGCAACGCCTGCATGAGCTGTTTTACCAATTATCTTTGCGAAAATTTTTGCTTGGAAGGGAGCTGCCGTTACGATACCGCCAACCTTGCCATCACTATCCACTGCGAAGCCATACTTTGCTTTTATTTTTGCAGGATCTAATTCTTTTGCTCCCACTAATCCACTCTCTTCGCCTGCGGTAATGATAAATTCAATATCCCCATGTGCAATATTTTGCTCTTTTAAGCGCTTTACCATTTCAAATAATGCCGCAAGACCAGCTTTATCATCGGCACCTAAAATTGTTGTACCATCAGAAACAATATAGCCATCTTCACGAATGGATGGTTTAATGCCTTTCCCTGGTACGACTGTATCCATATGACAAGTGAAATAGATTGGTTCTACCTCTAATGTACCTTTTAAAGTAGCGATTAAATTCCCTGCACCATGTCCATTACGTGTATGTGCATCATCTTGCTCTACTGTAAAGCCAAGTGCAGTTAATTTGTCGATTAAAATCGGTGCAATCACCTGTTCATGCTTTGTTTCTGAATCGATTTGTACGAGTTCAAAAAACTCTTCTACTAAACGACTTGTCATATTGTAAGACTCCCTTAGTTTACGTGTTTTTCCACGTCATAGTATAAGTATTATTTTAGCACAACCACTGTGTAGTTGAAATCATTCACATGAGATATCTTCCCTATTATGGGGAAGAACAGATAAATGCTCCTGTGAACAGGGGCGTGTAACCCTTTCCATAGCTAACTTTATCGTTGTAATATAATTGACTTCTCTTCTTGTAATGCTGCTAAATATTCAACTGCTTTATGATGTTTATCCTGCAATCGCCACATCGTATTATGTACATCATCCTGTACACGAGATACCTGCTCTCCTGCTGTCGATATTTTTGAATGCACAGACCAAGCTGAAAAAATATCATCGAAGAAATAATCCGCAAATTTAACCAAACCATCCGTCTCAACGTGTAGAGATTTAGTAGACATATCTTGTACGTCTAATAATTCATTTTGAAAACGCTGTAATGCAATTTGGGCATTATGAAGATAGCTTTCGGTTTTATCGAGGGAATCATGCTTTAAATGTGTAGCAATGAGACCTCCACCAAAAAACGTATCCCATGTCGAATAACCACTTGCTGAGTGCAAAGAAGCTGCTGCTTGTCCAAGCTTAGTAAGTGCTGCGTCTCCTGCTTCTTCAGCTTCTTTTATTTCTAGCATGAGCTGCTTAGTTAACATTTCTTCATTTGCTAATTGTTCTAATCTCTGTGCTTTTTCAGGAGCATGTAATTGGAGATAGCCTTTCTTTTTTGCATTTAATTGTGATAAGGCTGCATGCAGTTGTTGTTCATTGATTTGAGCCAACTTTACATTCACCTGCCCTAGATCTTGCGTCAAGTCCCGTTGCATATTTGTTGCTTCTTTTATTTTTAACTCTAGGATGGCTGCTTTATCAATTTTTTCTGCACGTAGCTCATCACGTTGTCCTGTCCATGTGCGGATCATATTCATAAACGAAAATCCTTCTAACTTATCGAGTCTTTTACGAATATGATTGAGTGCTGTCGAGTGATTGTATATTTCCTGTTGTGCATGGTCAATTTGCCCTTCAATTAAAAGTTTTTGTTCACTTAACCTGCTAGCATTTCTCAACTGCGCATGAAGCATTTCTTGCTCTTTTTGTAATTGTTGCCATTCCATTCATCTCAACTCCCCTTATATAGTTGTACGAATAAACGCAAAAAATGTTTCAATAATCTGTCATTTTACGACATTTTTTTCTTGTCTGCCTTCACTTTTATCGCAACCAACTACCTAATCATCTACTGATAGGAGCATATGGAACAATCTTTACAGCATGTCCTTTCCAAGAAAAACCCAGTAACCAAAAGGCTACTGGGCTTGTCTATACTTATAGCGGAATATTTCCGTGTTTTTTGTCTGGACGTGTTTCGTGTTTATTGGCTAACATATCTAATCCTTGTATTAACTTGATACGTGTATCACGAGGATCGATAACATCGTCTACCATACCACGAGATGCTGCAACGTAAGGGTTTGCAAATTTTTCTTTGTATTCTTCGATTTTTGCTGCACGTGTCGCTTCTGGATCATCGGATTTTGCGATTTCACGTGCGAAGATGATGTTTGCTGCACCTGCTGCACCCATAACAGCGATTTCAGCGTTTGGCCATGAGAATACAAGGTCAGCACCAATCGATTTAGAGTTAAGCGCAACATACGCACCACCGTATGCTTTACGCAGAATCACTGTAATTTTCGGAACAGTTGCTTCTGAGTATGCATAAAGGATTTTTGCACCATGTCGGATGATACCACCATGTTCTTGTTTAACGCCCGGGAAGAAGCCAGAAACGTCTTCAAATGTAATGATTGGTACATTGTATGCATCACAAGTACGGATGAAACGAGCTGCTTTGTCTGAAGAGTCGATATCAAGACCACCAGCTAAAACTTTTGGTTGGTTACAAACAAGACCCACCGATTCACCTGCAATACGTGCAAAACCAACAACAACGTTTTTCGCAAATTCAGAGTGAACTTCCATGAATGAACCTTCGTCCACTACTTGTTCTACTACTTTACGCACATCGTATGGACGAGTTGTTTCAATCGGCACAGTATCAACGATTTCTGGACGGTAGTCGTCACCTTCTGGCTTCGCTTGACGAGGTGCTTTCTCTTTATTGTTTTGCGGTAAATAGCTTAGTAGTTGTTTAATTTGATCAACAGCCGCCTCTTCAGAAGGAGCACGGAAATGAGCATTACCACTGATTGCATTATTTACTTTTGAACCACCAAGGTCTTCAGCAGAGATTTTTTCACCTGTTACCGTTTCAATAACTTTTGGTCCAGTAATGAACATTTGAGATGTTTTATCTACCATTAGGATAAAGTCTGTGATTGCGGGAGAATACACAGCACCACCTGCACATGGACCCATAATAACTGAGATTTGTGGAATTACACCAGAGTAGATTGCATTACGGTAGAAAATATGACCGTACCCATCAAGTGAAAGTACACCCTCTTGAATACGTGCGCCACCTGAATCGTTAATCCCAATAAATGGCGTACCGTTTTTCGCAGCAAGACCCATTACTGTTGCCATTTTTTTCGCGTGCATTTCACCAAGTGCTCCACCGAATACAGTGAAATCTTGAGAGAATAAGTATACTGGACGTCCGTTAATTTTACCGAAACCAGTTACGACACCGTCTCCAGGGCCTTCCATTTTGTCCATACCGAAGTCTACTGTACGATGTGTAATGAATGGGTTAATCTCGAAAAATGTACCTTCGTCTAGTAATAAGTCAATACGTTCACGCGCCGTTAACTTTCCTTTTTCGTGTTGCTTTTCGATGCGCTCATAGCCACCACCAAGTTCAATTACCGTCTTACGATCGTACAAGTCATTAATTTTGTCGAACATATCCATATAGATCACTTATCCCCTTTTCCACTTTTATCGCATAGTTCATACAACACACCAAAAGATGATTTAGGATGCATAAAAGCAACCTCTGCACCACCAGCACCTGGGCCTGGCTCATCTGATAAAAGACGCACACCTTTTTCACGAAGTTCTGCCATACGCTCACGAATTCCTGTTACACCGAATGCAACATGGTGAATACCTTCTCCACGTTTTTCAATGAATCCATGAATTGCACTTTTCTCACTCATTGGTTCTAACAACTCCATTTTCACGTTGCCAGCGTCGATGAATGCAACGCGAACCTGTTGAGATTCAACTTCTTCAACTTTCAGTAACTTTAATCCTAAAATTTCTGTATAATATGTAATGCGTTCATCAAGATTGCGCACTGCAATCCCAATATGGTCTACTTTCTCCATGGTGACATCTCCTTCTGTTATGGTACATACTCTATTTTACAGACTTTTTTGTCAAAACTCTACTACTTGAGAAATTTTTCAGATTTGCTAAACTATTTATAAGAAAAGAAGGAGCGAACGAGCATATGAGTAATAAAAAATTTCAAAAAATCGTTGTCTATGCAATGGTAGTTATCATGTTAATTTCATCTCTTGCATTCGGTTTATCAATGCTAGTCTAAAGGAATGCTAAGCGTCCACACTACTGTGGGCGCTCTTTCTTTACCTTCAGTCCTTTAAATGACTGCTTTATTTCTAAATAACGATCCATTTCTTCGATTAATTGATAGAGAGCTGCCTGTGCTAAAAATTCCTCATGATTTATAGGCAATGGTAATTGAGAGAAATCCCGTTTCACATGCTCCAATTTCTCCCTAAAATGACCTGCCGTATTACCTGAATGAACATGCTCTCCTAAGTCCTGCAAAAAATCTGCCACAATTGCAGCCTCTTGTACTATAACAGGAAGTGCCGTTATTTTTGGTAGCACTCGTTCGATTATTTCGAGCTGTTGTTCGCGCATATCAAAATATACATAATAGTCATTTTCTCGCCTCGTGAAATGATTTTCAACATCTTTAAAGGCTAATGACTTTGCACGATTCAACGTTTTGACCGCTTGAATTAATTCTTGCCCGTCCCACAATGTATCGCCTTCTCTTAAATACTCGGCAATTTCTAAAAAAATCTTACTGTAAAGCTCCTCAATTTTCACTCGATAATAATTTAATTCTTTTTGAATATCTGGCATATACATATTAATCGCAATACCTGTCCCGTAACCAATCGCCATTAAAGCCAGCTCATTATAAACGAGCGATAATGAAAAACCTCCAGCTGCATAGATATGCATAATGATAACCGCACTAGAGACAAAGCCATCTGCTACTTTTAAAGACACTATTGTTGGTATAAACAGCACAAGCATGCCTGCTAACGTTAGCGGATGATACGTAAATAATTCAAAGCTCAAAAATGCATAGAGCATGGCGATAATACTTGCAATAAAGCGTGTATAGGCAGCGTGAAGAGATTTTTTCTTAGTGGGCTGCACACATAATATCGTTAGAATACCAGCTGATGCATAAGAAGCTAATTCAAAGTACTGGGCAATGGCAATAGCCATTGCTGCCCCGGCTGCTGTTTTTAATGTACGATAGCCGATTGAAAACTTTTTCAAGTCGACTGCCTCCCATCTTGCAGCATTCATAACGAAGTTTTCTTCATTAGAAGTTCTGCTTATCTTTCTAAATTTGTCTGAATAAGACGATTATTTAGCCAATATTACAAAAATTCATAAAGGAATATGACTAAAGTGCACGAGGCACCCTAGTCATAGTCATATGAATCTTATAGTTCTTCGCAGTATTCTTCGAAGTTTGCTTGCAAGTTTGTCACAACTGACATTGGGTCATGCCCTTCGATTTCATAGCGTCCCACTTCTGCTACTACTTGTCCATCTTTTAGCAAAATAAATGATGGAGATGAAGGTAAGTGGTCCTCACCGAAGTGATAACGAGCTGCTGCCGTCGCATCTTTATCTTGACCTGCAAAGACAGTTACCAGATGGTCTGGACGTTTATCGTAATGCACACATTGTGTTGCTGCTGGACGTGCAATGCCTCCTGCACATCCACAAACTGAGTTCACCATTACTAACGTTGTCCCCGGACGAGCAAACGCCTCTTCAACAGCTTCTGGTGTGCGTAGCTGCTCATAACCTGCAGCCTCAATTTCAGCACGTGCTGTTTTTAAAATTTCTTGCATAAATAAATCGTAATCCATATTCATAAAGCGAAAGCTCCTTTCAAGTTCGCGCCACCCTCTGTTTTGACACTTTAGATTTTCTGCGCTAATACATCTCCTATCATAGCAGTTAGTGACGAATTTGTGCACCTACATGCTCATATAAAAGAACATATTATTTCTGTGACTGCTCATCGCTAAACAAACGATCCACACCTTGTGTTACCGTCAATTGTCCATTTAGAATTTGATGCTCCAAAAGTTGTACCTGGGCTTTACGATCCGCATCACCATAAAATGCATCAATTAAATGGTCAGTAATCATTGATTGAAACCATTCTTTTGTTTGATTTTGGCGCCTGATGGACCAGTAATGATTTGCTTCAACAGACTCTCTAAATTGGCCAATTGTATCCCACACTTTGTCGAGCCCTCGTTTTTCCCACGAACTAACTGGCATCGCTGTAGACATCCAACCTGGTGTTGCTGGCTGAAGGAAATGCAAAATTTGTTTGTACTCGGATACAGTCTTTTTCGCAAGACGGACATTATCGCCGTCAGCTTTATGCACAACAATGGCGTCCGCTAATTCCATAATGCCCTTTTTCATGCCTTGCAGCTCATCTCCTGCACCTGTCAACACTAACAGTAAGAAGAAGTCAACCATACCACGGACATACGTTTCACTTTGCCCGACACCAACCGTCTCAATTAAAATCACATCATAGCCTGCTGCCTCGCAGACAAGCATTGTTTCACGCGTCTTTTTATGAACACCCCCAAGGGTACCTGCAGACGGTGATGGACGAACGAACGCATTTGGCTTTTTCACAAGCTCTTCCATACGCGTCTTATCTCCTAGAATACTGCCCCCTGATAATGAGGAACTCGGGTCTATTGCTAGGACCGCTACCTTTTTCCCCATCTCACATAGCATCGTTCCGAAAGCTTCAATGAACGAACTTTTTCCTGCACCAGGTACACCCGTAATACCAATTCGGACACTGTTTCCTGTATGTGCAAGAAGCTCTTGTAATAACTCTTGCGCCTGTACTTTGTGGGCTGCATTTGAGCTTTCAATAAGCGTAATCGCTCTCGACAATTGCGTACGAGAGCCTGCACGTACTTCACGCGCAAGCTCCTGTATGTCGATTTTCTCTACTTTTTTCTTGCGGAATTTTTTCGGTACACCGTATTGCATACCGTCGTGAGATGCCTCTACGCCACCCATGACAAATAGTGCACTGTCCTGCGTCCCATTGTTTTTGTCCATTATTTAGACACTTCCTCATAACCTAAACGTTTGTAGATTTCCTCGATAATTTTGATGGCCGATACAGGAATAACTGTACCTGGGCCAAAGATTGCCACTGCGCCGGCTTCATAAAGGAATTCATAATCTTGTGCTGGAATAACGCCCCCAACGATAATGATAATGTCCTCGCGTCCTAACTTTGTCAATTCAGCAACCAGTGCTGGTACCAATGTTTTATGACCTGCTGCTAAAGAGGACACGCCAATGCAATGCACGTCATTTTCAACTGCCATTTGTGCAGTTTCCTCTGGCGTCATGAATAACGGTGAAATATCTACATCAAATCCTAGGTCAGCATAGCCTGTTGCGATAACTTTCGCGCCGCGGTCATGGCCATCTTGGCCCATTTTTGCGACTAGAATACGTGGGCGACGACCTTCATTTTCAAGGAATTCGTCTGTCATATTTTTCACTTCAGTAATTTGCTCTTCGTCAGAGAAGTTAGCAGAATATACGCCAGAGATAGAACGGATAATCGCTTTATGACGACCTGATACAACCTCAATAGCATCTGAAATTTCACCTAGCGATGCGCGTGCACGTGCTGCGTCAACAGCTACAGCTAGTAAGTTCTCTTCACCATCTTGTGCAGCTTTTGTTAGACGAGCTAAATGTTTTTGCACTTCTGCTTCATCACGAGAGGCCTTCATCGCATCTAATTGCTCAATTTGCTTTTGACGAACAAGTGTATTGTCAATGTCAAGAATATCGATAGGCTCTTCTTTGTCTAAACGATATTTATTTACACCCACAATTGTTTCTGATTTAGAGTCGATTTTTGCTTGGCGTTTTGCCGCAGCTTCTTCAACTTTCATTTTTGGAAGACCTGTTTCAATCGCTTTCGCCATGCCGCCAAGCTCTTCAATCTCTTCGATTAACGCCCACGCAGATTGTGTGATTTCATCTGTTAATTTCTCAACGTAGTATGAACCACCCCATGGATCGATTATTTTTGTCATAGCAGTTTCCTCTTGTAAGAATAACTGTGTATTACGTGCAATACGTGCAGAGAAGTCTGTTGGTAAAGCAATGGCTTCATCAAGTGCGTTTGTATGAAGTGATTGTGTATGCCCCATTGACGACGCATTCGCTTCAATTAATGTACGTGTCACGTTATTGAATGGATCTTGTTCTGTTAAAGACCAACCCGATGTTTGTGAATGTGTACGTAATGCTAATGTTTTAGGATTTTTCGGATTGAACGTTGACATCATTTGCGCCCAAATACGACGAGCAGCACGCATTTTTGCTACTTCCATGTAATAGTTCATGCCAATTGCCCAGAAGAACGATAAGCGTGGCGCAAAGGCATCGATATCAATTCCTGCTTTTAGCCCTGTACGAACATACTCAAGACCATCTGCAAGTGTATAGGCAAGCTCGATGTCATTCGTTGCGCCAGCTTCTTGAATATGGTAACCAGAAATAGAAATCGAGTTGAATTTAGGCATGAATTTCGCTGTATATTCAAAAATGTCTGCAATAATTTTCATCGACATTGCTGGTGGGTAAATATATGTGTTACGCACCATATATTCTTTTAAAATGTCGTTTTGAATTGTGCCAGCCAGTTGCTCGGGTGTAACGCCTTGCTCTTCAGCCGCAACGATATAGAATGCTAGCACTGGTAAAACAGCACCATTCATTGTCATTGAAACTGACATTTGATCTAAAGGAATTTGGTCGAATAAGATTTTCATATCTTCCACAGAGTCAATCGCTACGCCTGCTTTACCAACGTCACCTGTTACACGCGGGTGGTCAGAATCATAGCCACGGTGGGTAGCGAGGTCGAAGGCAACGGAAAGACCTTTTTGACCCATAGCAAGATTTCGTTTATAGAACGCATTTGATTCCTCAGCAGTTGAGAAACCAGCGTATTGACGTACTGTCCAAGGACGAGCTACATACATAGTAGGGTATGGGCCACGTGTATTTGGTGCAATCCCTGCAACGTCATTTAAGTGTTTTGCATCTTTGATATCTTCTTTTGTATAAATATCTTTAATTTCAATACCTTCGTTGGTCATGAATTTTTCTTCAGACGCCTCTGGTGCTTCAACTGTTAATACTTTTCCGATTTCAACTGCACTAAAATTTGGCTTGCTCATCGTTGGACCTCCTTCATGCTAACAAACACTGAATTTAATTTTTCAATGATGTTTTGTCCTGCGAAAATAAAGCCGTTTAAGCCATTTACTAACCAAGCTTCTTCTTCGTCTTTAAATTTACCTGCAACGTCCACAATCACATTAGCTGGTTTACCAGCTAAAATTGCTGGTACTAATTCCTTTGTATTGTCGTCATTTGCTGCAATAACAACGTATTTAGCCTCCGTTGCATGTAACCAAGCTAAAGCCTCCTCCGCTGTTGTAACAGGCTCGCTTTTTTGCGGTACTAAACCTACTGTATTTAAGAAACCAGAAACGAAATCTGCACGCGGTTTCGAACTTTTCAGTGAGCCTAAAGCTAAAATGCCTGTTTTTACATTAGCAGCAGTCATGTCAGCGCGTAATTGCTCGAAAGGTATAGCAATACGTTTAATTTCTGCAAATAGTGGATTTGTTTCAGGATCAAATACGTCTGCAGGATTCGCATAAATATTCGTACCAATTAATGATTGCTTACGAGTTTGTGCTGCTTTAATACGTGCTTGATAAGATTTTTCGAGCTCTTCTGCTAATTTACCGGATGCTGTGTATGCGTCAATGCCGCCAGCCGCTTCGATTTCTAGGAATAATGCCCAGGCTTCTTTCACAAAGTCTGCTGTCAACGATTCAATGAAGTACGAACCACCAGCAGGGTCTGTTATCTTTAATACATTTGTTTCTTCTTTTAATACTAATGATACGTTACGAGCAATACGAACAGATTGTTCTGTCGGTTTCGTTAACGCATCGTGTGGGTGAACTGTAAAGACGTCCGCACCGCCAATTAATCCAGAAAGCGCTTCATTTGCAGCACGCAGTAGGTTTACATAAACATCTAATTTAGAGAAACTACGAAGTGAAGTTTCTGCTACCGTTGGAATTTTTACATTTTTTTCTATGCCATACGCAGATGAGAACGCTTTCCAAAGTACTTTAAAAGCACGGAGTTTTGCGATTTCAGTAAAGAATTGTGTATCCACTGCAAATGAAACATAAAATTTCTTCGCGAATGCTTCAAAGCTTTCTCCTTGCTCTGCATATTTTGCCGCAGTTGCAAGCGCATACGCCAATTCCTGCACGGCATTGGCACCTTCATTGTGATAAATCACTGTGTTTGCCGAATATGTGCGTACATTAGGGAAGTCCGCAAGAACGATTGGGCTTTGAGACACGATGAAACCTTTTACAGCTTCACGTTTGTCAGCTGCAATTTTGTCGAATACTGCTAATAATGGGTCTTTTGCGCTTTTTACCGTAATTTTAAACGAATATTCTGAGAAATAAGTTGCTAATTGTGCCACTATTTCTTCAGTCCATTCAAAACTAACATGGCTATCAACTGTGACGATTTCATTACCACGAGCTAAGCTATCATCAAGTTGTGCAAAGAATGCTCCGCTTGTGTCAGCATAAACTTGCTGTGCCACACGAAAAACTTGACTATCTTGTAGGGAACGGATTGTAGCAACCTGTTTATCAAGTTCATCACCAAGTTTTGCTACTAAACTTTCTTGTGTGTAAAGAGGATCTAATGTAATACCTTCACTTGTTTTCGTTAAAAGAGACTCGAATGGTTTCCCTTTTAAAGCTTTGATTGCTGCATCTTGCCATTCTGAATAAGACGGCTTTTCAAATTCTATATTTTTCATGTTGTTTGACATGCGGACGCTTAATCAGCTTCCCCCCTTAGTAGTTTCTATTTGTTATTCTACATGACAAATTGCGACTCGAAAAGCATTAAAAAATCGGAAACCGTTATACAACAGGTTTCCGATAAGTCGTCAGTAGACTGACGTCGAGGATAAATTTGTATTTTCGAGTATTTCTTTTACTCTATTTAGGAATTTACCACAAACTAATCCATCTAAAACCCGATGGTCTAAAGATAAACATAAATTCACAATATCACGTGCTGCAAACATACCACCTGGTAAGACTACTGGTTTTTTAACAATACTTTCCACTTGCAGGATGGCTGCCTGCGGATAATTAATGATGCCCATTGACTGTACAGAACCGAAAGCACCCGTATTATTAACCGTAAATGTGCCACCTTTACTATCATCCATAGTTAGTTTTCCTGCACGAACTTTCGAAGCAAGTTCATGAATATCTCGTGCAATACCTTTAATTGATTTTTCGTCAGCGTGTTTTATAACAGGGACGAATAATGCATCATCTGTAGCAACTGCTATGGAAATATTAATATCATGCTTTTGAATAATTTTGTCATCTGCCCACATGGAATTCATCATAGGGAATTCCTTTAAGGCCTGTGCAACAGCTTTGACAAAGAAAGCAAAGTACGTAAGATTAAAGCCTTCTTTTTGTTTAAATTCTGTCTTCATGCTGTCTCGGTAAGCAACTAAATCTGTAACATCCACTTCCATCATCATCCATGCATGTGGCACTTCTTGTGCACTACGCACCATGTTATTTGCAATGGCACGGCGTATCTTTGTTACAGGAATTTCAATATCACCTGCTTGAATAGCCTGTGGTATAGCTGCTTTTTCCTGAGGTACTGAAGTTGATATTATTGGCTGAACAACAGCAGTGGCAATTACTGGCTCAGAAGACGTTACCTCTGTCGTTGGCACATTGCCAGCCTCAATCAATTGTTGAAGGTCTTTCCTTGTGATACGTCCGCCATCACCAGTCCCTG
Organism: Lysinibacillus sphaericus OT4b.31; assembly: GCF_000392615.1. GTDB lineage: Bacteria > Bacillota > Bacilli > Bacillales_A > Planococcaceae > Lysinibacillus > Lysinibacillus sphaericus_B. Next base: position 2,949,718 of record NZ_KB933398.1, read on the forward strand.
TAACAAGCTCAAGCGCAATATCATGTTCCTGTGCAAGTCGGAGTACGGCTGGTGAGTAGCGAACTTTATCACGTTTCACTGGCTTTTCAGCAGTTATAGTTGCTGTTGTTACTTTAGGCGACTCTTGTTTTTTTTGTACACCTGCATTTAAAATCGCCGTGCTTACTGCTGATTTTTTCGCTGGAGGTGGAGGCGGTAACTCACTGTCACCCGCTATTTCAATCGAACAAACAACCGCTCCAACAGGTAAAGTTTGCCCTTCCTCTGCTAGTAGCTCTGTAATGACCCCTTCAAAGGAAGATGGGATTTCTGCATTTACTTTATCAGTTGCAACTTCTGCTAATGAATCATATTTTTTCACCTTATCGCCTGGTTGTACGAGCCATTTTTCAATCGTACCCTCTGTCACACTTTCACCAAGCTGTGGCATTGTAATATTTTGAATCGCCATCATCTATTCCTCCCATCAATTACGCCTCGGCATAATTGAGTCCGAATTTTGAATTGTGCATATGCAATGCAAAATTCGTGACATCCGCCGAAAGCTTTAACTTTTTCAGTAAGTGCCGTCCCTTACACACACTGCATAGTGAATAACTATTTAGTATTATTATCACCATCTATAGTGGTGGAAGACTGCAACTGAATGGTTAAAAAGCGGCTAGCTCCCGCATCGCTTTTTCTACTTTTTCAGGATTGATCATGAAAAACTTTTCCATTGTTGGTGCATATGGCATCGCAGGTACATCAGGTCCTGCTAATCGTTGGATTGGCGCATCAAGGTCAAACAAGCAATGCTCTGCAATAATCGCCGCAACCTCACTCATAATGCTTCCCTCTTTATTATCCTCAGTGACAAGTAATACTTTACCTGTTTTACTCGCTGCTTCAATGATTGCTTCTTTATCTAGTGGATAGACTGTACGTAAATCAAGAATATGTGCAGAAATACCATCTGCCGCTAATCTTTCTGCCGCTTGTAGAGCAAAATGAACAGCTAGCCCATACGTAATAACAGTAACATCGTCACCTTCACGCTTAACATCGGCTTTACCGATTGGGAGTGTATAGTCATCTAATGGGACCTCACCTTTTATCAGTCGATACGCACGCTTATGCTCGAAAAATAAAACAGGATCTTCGTCGCGAATTGCTGCTTTTAACAAGCCCTTGGCATCATAAGGTGTTGATGGAATGACAATCTTTAAACCTGGTGTGCCTGCAAAAAGAGATTCTACTGATTGTGAATGATAGAGCGCTCCATGAATCCCACCACCAAATGGTGCACGTACTACAATTGGACAAGTCCAGTCGTTGTTCGAGCGATAACGGATTTTGGCTGCCTCCGATACGATTTGGTTAACAGCCGGCATGATGAAGTCTGCAAACTGCATTTCAGCGATTGGGCGCATGCCATACATGGCTGCACCAATGCCAACTCCTGCAATTGCACTTTCCGCAAGCGGAGTATCAAGTACACGATACTCACCAAATTGTTCGTAAAGACCAGTTGTTGCTTTGAAAACGCCGCCTTTACGACCAACGTCTTCTCCTAAAATGAAAACACGGTCATCGCGTTCCATCTCTTCCTTCATCGCTAATGTAATCGCATCAATATAAGACATTACTGCCATTACACGTCACCTCCGTCCACTGGTGCATATACGTATTTCAGTGCTTCCTCCGGCTTGGCATAAGGTGCTGCTTCCGCATAATCTGTCGCTTCATTCACCTCTGCCATGACACGGTCTTCTATTTCAGCACGAAGCGTTTCTGTCATAACACCAACATCTTGTAAGTACTTTTCAAATAATACAATAGGGTCCTTGGCCTTTCCTTCTGCAATATCTTCAGCTGTTCGATATTGACGATCATCATCATCCGAAGAGTGCGCTGTTAATCGGAAAGTCACTGTTTCTATTAAACTTGGACCACCACCACTACGTGCACGATCTGCTGCCTCTTTAATAACTTTATATACTTGCAATGGACATTTACCGTCAACAGTTACACCTGGCATGCCATAGCCAATGCCACGATCAGATACTTTAGCACAGCCTAACTGGCGCTCTACTGGTACTGAGATTGCGTATTGATTATTTTCTACCATAATAATTACTGGCAGTTTATGCACACCTGCGAAGTTCGCCCCTTCATGGAAGTCCCCTTGGTTAGACGATCCTTCACCTAAGGTAACAAAGGAAACGAAGTCCTCATTTTGTAAACGTCCAGCAAGCGCTACCCCCACTGCATGTGGAACTTGCGTTGTAACTGGTGAGGAACCCGTCAAAATACGATTTTTCTTTTGTCCAAAATGTCCAGGCATTTGGCGACCACCTGAATTTGGATCCTCAGCCTTAGCAAAAGCGGATAACATTAACTCTTTTGGTGTCATACCAAAATGTAACACAACGCCCATATCTCGATAATAAGGTGCAATATAATCTTTCTCCTTATTCAAGGCAAAGGCTGCCCCTACTTGTGCTGCCTCCTGTCCCTGACAAGAGATAACAAATGGAATTTTTCCTGAACGATTTAACAGCCACATACGTTCATCCAGTCTTCTAGCCATTAACATTGTTTCGAACATAGCAAGTACATCTTCATTTGATAAACCCAAATCTTCATGTTTTATTTGAACATCTTGCATACGAACACCCCTCTCGTATTAAAAAAATTCTATAGCGCTTTAAATCCCCACATAAAATGCGCTTTCAGCTAATCATTTAAAAGTGAAGCGCCCGATCATCGACTGCTAACGCGGACTCCACCAAGACCTCATTCAGTGATGGATGTGGATGGATAGCCTGACTAATTTCCCACGGCGTAGCGTCAAGTAACTTAGCAAGAGAAGCCTCTCCTATTAAATCTGTCACGTGCGGTCCTACCATATGAATACCCAAAATATCATTTGTCTGCTCATCAGCAACAATTTTCACAAAGCCATCCGTTTCCCCATTAACAAGTGCCTTACCGATTGCTTTAAATGGGAACTTACCGACTTTTATGACATAGTCCTGCTCGCGTGCAGCACTTTCTGTTAAGCCAATGCTTGCAACTTCAGGATAGGAATAAACACATTTTGGTACCTTCAGTACATCAAGTGCTTCTGTTGTCCCTGTGGCAATGTGTTCAATTGCAGACAATCCTTCATGAGAAGCTACATGCGCCAATTGCAAGCCACCGATAACATCTCCTATAGCATACATATGTGATTCTTTGGTTTGATAAGTATTTCGTACTTGGATAAAGCCATTTTCAATTTCAATTTCTGTATTTTCTAAACCGATACCTTGCGTATTTGCTTCACGTCCTACACAAAGTAATAATTTATCTGCCTCAAATAATTCTTCCTTGTCATTAAGTGCAGCTGAAATGAAAACGTTATCATTTTCAATTTTAAAGGTTGCTGTATCTAACTTAGCGTTCGTCACTATGCGGACGCCTCTTTTTTCAAGTTGTTTCGTTACTTCTTTGACGATATCTGCATCTTCCGCAGGTAAAATAGATGGGCCGTATTCTATAACCGTTACATAAACGCCAAAATCACAAAGCATGGATGCCCACTCTATACCGATAACTCCGCCACCAACAATTAGTAACGACCTTGGTAAATTCTCCATTTGCAACGCATGATCAGAGTTCATAACGTAATTTCCGTCAACAGTTAGACCTGCCATACCTCTAGGTTTAGACCCCGTTGCGATAACAACATTTGTCGGTACAAGCATTTCATTTTCTTCGCCATTGTTCATTTCAACCGAAATGGTACCTGGCATTGGAGAAAAAATAGACGGACCCAAAATTCGTCCTGTTCCTTCATACACATCGATTTTGCCTTTTTTCATCAGTGTATTCACACCTTGACTTAATTGCTCAACAACGGCTTGCTTTCTGGCCTGTACCTTATCGAATTGCAATGTAACTCCTTCAATGTCTACACCAAATTCACTCGCTGTTTTATTGGCCATACGGTACACTTCGGCACTTCGAAGTAACGCTTTACTAGGGATACAACCTTTATGCAAGCATGTTCCTCCAAGTCGCTCTCGTTCAACAATGGCTGTTTTCAAGCCTAGTTGTGCTGCGCGAATTGCAGCTACATAGCCACCTGTACCACCGCCTAAGATGACAACATCATAATTTTGAGCCATTCGATATTCCCCCTTATAAAAAAAGTGCTAATGCATCCCTTACCCAAGACAAGCGCTGACCTCCTTGTGGTGATTGCTCAGTTGAAAGCGCAGCCACTGTAAGGATTTAGTACAATCGTACCCGTCAGAGAAACCAACGTGAAAGTAAGTGTTCACTTCACTTGAGAAAGGATGAAGATGAAGCTTAAGCTCAGACATCATTTAAAGCTTATATTTCTTAATCTTTATAATAGAAGAAGTCGACAAAGCGACTTCTTTTAGCTACTAGATAATTATTTATTAACGACCGTGCAAAATATTTTTTTCATTTTTTAAAAATTGACTACGTGACTTAGCTACACGAGCAATACGTTCTTCTGCTAAACGATTGGCTGCCACATAGGTTGGCACACCATCACGTTTTGAAATGGCAAAGATTCTTTCAATACTATCGTAAATACCATCCACACGTTTCATCGCACGTTCACGATTATAACCGTATAATTCATCTGCAACATTGATAACGCCACCTGCGTTAATAACATAATCAGGTGCATACACTATACCTAATTCATGTAAGTAATCTCCATGGCGTGAGTCCTGTAATTGGTTGTTTGCCGAACCAGCAATGACCTTCGCTTTTAACTGTGGAATCGTGTCGTCATTTAAAATGGCTCCAAGTGCACATGGTGAGAAAATATCAGCGTCTTGTGAGTAGATTTCCTCTGGTGCCACTGCTATTGCACCAAAGTCATTCACAACACGGTCAATGGCTGCTTGGTTAATATCTGTTACAACAAGTTTTGCACCTTCATTATGTAAATACTCGCAAAGCTTGTATGCTACATTTCCTAGCCCCTGTACAGCAATTGTACGGCCCTCTAGCATTTCCGAACCAAACGCTTCCTTTGCTGCGGCTTTCATACCACGATATACACCATAAGCAGTTACTGGCGACGGATTTCCTGATGAGCCAAATGCTGGAGAGATTCCTGTTACATAATTTGTCTCCTCATGAATTAAATCCATATCTGTCACTGTTGTACCAACATCTTCGGCCGTAATATAGCGACCGTTCAGTCCTTGAATGAATCGTCCTAATGCACGAAACATTTCTTCATTTTTATCTGTAAATGGGTCACCGATAATGACCGTTTTTCCACCGCCGAGGTTTAGACCAGCTGCTGCATTTTTATATGTCATGCCGCGTGCCAAGCGCAATGCGTCCTCAATCGCATTTTCTTCTGTTGCGTATGTCCACATACGTGCACCGCCTAGTGCTGGTCCAAGTGTTGTGTCATGGATAGCGATAATCGCTTTTAACCCTGATGCTTCATCTTGGCAAAATACCAATTGTTCATAATCATACTTTTCCATATACTTGAAGATTTCCATGAAAACTCGCCCCTTTGCTTTGAAAAGTGCATCCCCAAATGCCCATTCCAATCAAGTTATTAATAGTAATAAAACTATTTTGTAATGGATAATATTGCACCATTTAATTTTACAATACTGACAATTTCACAATTTCGCAACTATTATTACACTTTCTCTATTAAGAAAGAATTTTCTAAAAATTCAGTTCCTATCACTAGTTTTCTATAACTCACTACAGCGCTCGCAAACTATGACTGGCACATAGGCTTTCTTGACATTCCATCATCCACAGGTACAATTAAACTAGGTATGAGGAGGGATACGCATGGCTCGTTTTGCTGCATTCATTGTAATGCTTATTCCTGGTCTTATGGCTGCAGGTGGCATTAAATTTATGCGTGATACATTATTCGGTAAGCTCATCTCACCTTTCCCATTTTTATGGCTACAATTTGTTGTTGGCATCATATTCTTTGTTGTCGGCTTTGGCTTTTTCGCAGGCTTTTTACTTCACCGCGATCGAAAAAAAGGAAAAGTGGCTCCGCGCTTCCAAAAAAAATAGAAATAGCTATCCAAATAAGTCGTTTTGACTTACTGGATAGCTATTTTTATTGACGTTGTTGTATTGCGATCACCTTATCAGGGAAATCTGTAATCCAGCCAACAACAGCTGGATGTGGATTCGTCAAAAATTTTTCATTTCCATCAATCGCATAAAAACGACATGCTTTAGCGCTTGCTACACATGCCTCTAAATAGCGTGGTTTATAATACTTTTTATGCATATGCACGCTGTCAATTGCTTGGTAATCACATAATAAATCCCATTTCAATTTTTTGGTGGCGATAAGTGCTGTCTCATATTGTGGCGTATATTGTTTCACCATTTCTAATAACTCATAGTGAAACGATGAAAAATGACTGCCCTCAGGTAATGTTAGTCCTTGAAGCATACGGACAAGTGCACCTTTATTGTCAAGGATAGTCGATTTTAATTCGACATTTAGTGGGAGTTGTTGTGTATTTGCCCACGCTAAAACTGCATCAAACACTGGAATTTTATACGATGAAAATAGTCGTGCCCACGGCTTTCCAAGTTTAAACCGCTGTAGCTCATCTATCGTACATGCATTCACAAGTTTATTGATGCCAACTAGTCTTGATAATTGTGGATCATGGTACACAACTGGTACCCCTTCTTTTGACAGCTGAATATCTATTTCAATACCGTCAGCTCCAAGCTCTAGTGCTTTTTCAAAAGCTTTAAAACTATTTTCAAGTGCATAAGCCGAAGCTCCCCGATGTGCAAAAACAGGGACAAACGATTCGTTAGACATTTAATTCACCGAATTCGAGTAAAAATTTACCATTTGTCACTTTAGTCAATAGTGATGATTTTTTGCCGATTTGAATATACGTACCTGGATGCGCTTCCTTTTTCACGATAATTTCTTCTTTTCCGGCATGGCGCATTTCATCCATCATTAACTTAATTTCACGATCTACCGTCACTGCCTCGGCCTTCATTTTTGACAAACTCTGCTTGGTTTGCTCAAAAGTAGCAATTTGTTGTGTAGTCATTTGATTGAGGAGTGGTAATAAGCTCTTAAGCTTCGCTTCATGATCAGCGATTTCCGATTGCAGTTGTTTAAGCATTGTTGCTTTTTCCTGCATCAATGAATAGCTCTCCTGTTTATTGACACTTTCAATGATTAAATCTGTTCGACGCTCTAAACGATTTCCAGAAATAGCGGTAACAATAGAACTTTTTGCAACAGCTTGACCACCAATAATTTTACCCTTGCGTTCATCTACAAAAATAGAATGTGCCGAAAGTTGCGAGCCAAGTGAATAAAAGCCTATATGGATACTGTCAGCTGCTACTAAATTGGCTTCATTTACATGTTTTACGAAAATGTTGCCGCCCGCTTCCACAAGCGTAGAGCCAAGGCCAAAAATACCACCCCGAATATACACATCACCCTCAATGGATTTGATGAGTTTCGCTCCACTTACGCCTTCTGCTCCTTCAATCGAAATATCGCCTGTCGCAATCACTGTATAACCAGAAGTAACAGTCCCTTTAATGCTTAAAGACCCATTAAATTCTAAGTTGCCCGTTCCAACTCCAACATCTCCATTTATTGGTAAATGACGGTTAACGCCTATCATACCTTTGACATCATCTAAAACACCAGCTATTTTTGACCGGATGACAGTTTTGCCATCTTCCTCTACTTCATAGGCTGATTTTTTGTCATAACGAATAGGGAAATCACGCCCTGGCGCCGCAGCTAAAATGTCACCGCATACATTTTGACCTGGTTGACCTAATGTTGCAGGAATTTTTTCACCAAGCCACGATCCCTCTGAGATTTCTGATATAAAATTCATATCATAGTAATCAGCTTTTCCGTCTTCACGAATAACGGGTTTTCTCTCTGGTTTTGGTAAATATGTAATTTGCGCATCTGTTCCTGCTACCGGTGATGTTCCTTGAGCAATTAAAAATGCTTTCCCTGGTTCAATTTTAGTAATATCAAAATCTAAAATTCCATGTGTAATACCTTCGTTTGCTAGTGTTTCAACTATTTGTTGAGTTAACTTATCTTTATTCTTATGAATGTAGTCTGTTGTTTCATATATAAATATAGAGGCAGACATTTTATCTCGTGCAATTTCAGCTTCTACATTTGGAAGCCAACGTCCAATTTCAACAGGACTTGTACCTTCTGTCGCTAATACAGTTTTCAATGTAGAAAAATTAGACAGTTTTAATCGTGGATGACTACGTAAGATGCCGTCAAATTCTTTTAATGGAAAACCAGCACTATATGTAAGCATAAATACCTTTCCGTTTTCTTCCGATATTTCGAAGTTATCATTCCGAACTAGGATCACGTTACCTCCTCCTTCCCTCTATCTGTAAGTATATACAATCTATTTACATTTGTTTAGAGACAATTGTCACTACTCACAAAGAAAATACCCCTACTTTATCAGTAATGTTACGATAGAATCCAAGCATTTTCATCGGCAATAATAGCCTATTTATACTATACAAAAACATAATTTACGTCATTAAAAGGTTGGTACTGCCATAATTGTACAAAATTTCTGTAAAATAAAGTCAGTCTATATTTTATCTTTTTCTACACTTAACTACTAGGGATGTCTTCCTCACTATTTTTTGTTTACTTAGTATTGGGTCTTGTCTCCTAAATTGCAAAAAAAATACGCCTCTCAAACAGTCAGCGCAAACTGTCTAAAAAGGCGTTATAAATTTCGCTATATCAGCGTTATCTAAAATAGATTTACCTAGTTATTCTCCGCTAAGCTATCGTACATAAACCCTAGTCTTACCAACGTTAGCTCGCCATCATATCGATGCGAATCTTGTCCGCAATCATAGCGATGAATTCGCTATTTGTCGGCTTGGACTTTAAGTGATGCACCGTATAACCGAACATCGACGAAATAGACTCATAATTGCCACGATTCCAGGCAACTTCAATGGCATGACGAATGGCACGTTCTACACGTGACGGCGTTGTATTGAATTTTTTCGCGATTTCTGGATATAGAATTTTCGTCACAGAACCTAATAACTCGATATCTTCATACACCATTTGAATCGCCTCACGTAAATAAGAGTAACCTTTAATATGGGCTGGAACACCGATTTCTTTAATAATGGCTGTAATCGTACTGTCTAATTGATGCTGATTTAATTTCTGAGGAGCTGTTTGTTGTAAAACACTTGTCTTTTTCGGTAATGTAGCCTTTTGACCTGCACAATGCAAGATCTTCTGAACCAACTGATCGAACTCAAATGGCTTTAACATAAAGTATGAAGCCCCTAAATCTACTGCTTGTTTCATAACATCCTCTTGTCCAAATGCAGTTAACATAATGACTTGTATAGAAGACATACGGTCATTTTGATACATGGCCTCTAATACCGCTAACCCATCAAGATGTGGCATGATAATATCTAGCAATAAAATATCTGGTGTAAACTCTTCAAGCATTTGAAGACAAATTTTACCATTTGAAGCAGTTGCAATTATTTCAATCTCCGGATGTCCTTGAAAATACTGTTCCATTGTTTTTAATAACTCACGATTATCATCTGCTATCGCCACTTTTACTTTTGTCATTTCAATTCCTCCTTCTGGACTTCGCTTTGAATTATCAAAGCGTTAAACCTTTTTCCCCTTTATGCCTTTTTGACACACTGTGGAATTTTCGACATTTTTGTGTTAAAAACCTTTTCTATTTCCAAAAATGAGTATGTAGTCCGATACTTTCTTTTTATATCGACAATTTACGATATTTCCCAGTGAAATGTCGTGCGCTCATAAGGTTTATTTTAGTTAAAAATTACATATAAAACTACACTTTTTTTTAAGTATCGATAAATCCCTCTTATTTTGGTATGAAATACTTGGTGAATGAGATAATATATTGCATAAACTTTAGAGAACGGAGCTACCAAAGGCAGCCCCGTTATTTATTCATGTGATTTATTTAACATTTCTGCAACTGTAATTGCTGCCCCTTTTTTAGGTTCCTCCACAAACATATGTGTGACTGCACCTACAAAACGACCGTCTTGAATGATAGGGCTACCACTCATACCCTGCAGGATGCCACCTGTTTTCTCGATAAGCTTTTGGTCAGACACGACAAACTCAAGTCGTCCATTTTCAACTTTTGTGATATCTATTGAAAATGTTTCCACCTTACTGCCCTCAATCGCCGTATAGATTTGAGCTTTACCTGTTTTTATATCTTTTTCATGCATAATTTCAATTGCTTTTGGCAACCTTTGTTGATAACTGTCTTCCCAACGTCCAAAAATACCATAAACTGTATTTTTATCAATACTACCTAGTCGTTCTTGGTGTTTTTCAATGGAAGAAATTTTGTAGCCTGGTTGCCCAGGTGTGCTTTTACGGATTTGTTGGATGGAAGCTAAAAAAATGGAACCAGCTCGAAAGACAGGGGCTTCTTGTAAGGTTGAGTCAACAATTTGATGGCCTAATGCACCGTAATTTTTTGTCTCTGGATCAATGTATGTCAATGTCCCTACTCCATCTGTTTCATCTTTCAAAAAAGAAATAACATGTTCTGCTTCTTTGTCCTTTAATTCAACTGTTACTTGTTTTCCTTCACTTTTCATCGTCCATGTCTGTTGACCCTGTTGTGCAATAGCTTGTTTGGCATCATCAAGTGTTTTTACAGTGGTATCATTTATTTTTTCAATGACTGCACCACCCTTCATCCATTGATTGGAAGCTAACAACACATCATGAGCAACAAATACATGAGATAACTGAAGTTGAATCCCAATTGCTTCGCCCATCGGAATAAGCTTTTTGGCCGCAAAAGCTTGAATGGGCAAACATAAGAACACGATGAGCATAGGCAAAATGACAAATTGACGCCAACGACGATTCATACGACACCTCCTTTTCATTTTAGTCTTGTTACTATGTGTTTTTGTATCATTCTTATAAGCGGTAAATATTTGCGCAAAATGCAAAAAACCCAGAAACAGTTGAAATTGTTTCTGGATATTTTTAAAATAATGTTAACGCATGCGTTTTTTTCGCTCATTGGCCATGTTTAAAAGCTCTGTTGCGTGCTGTAAAGTTAAGTCTGTAATTTCAGCACCTGACATCATTCTACTTACTTCTTCAATGCGCGCATGTGTATCTATTTCAGCCAATGACGTAAACGTACGGTCATGCTCGACTTCTTTTTTTATAAAATAATGATGATCTGCCATTGCAGCCACTTGTGGTAAATGTGAAATACATAACACTTGAGAATTAATAGAAATTGCGGCAATTTTTTCAGCAATTGCTTGTGCCACTCGACCACTCACACCTGTATCAACCTCATCAAAAATAATGGATGTTACACCATTCGATGAAGAGAAAATGGTCTTTAACGCTAACATCATACGCGATAATTCACCGCCAGAAGCAATTTTCGGTAAAGATTTCGGTGGTTCTCCGACATTCGTTGAAATATAGAATATGACCTGATCTTTACCATTTGCATCGAAATAAGGCAAAGCATCAAAATTCACGATAAACTTTGCTTTTTCCATATGTAATTCCCGCAACTCAGCCATAATAGCTTCACTTAATTCATGAGCAGCTACTTTCCGGACATTAGATAGTTCTGTTGCTAATTCATTCAAAATTTCTTCCATTTCAAGAACTTTACGTTCTTTCACTTGTAAAATTTCGTCACGATTTAATAACTCGTTCAGCTCTGTTTTAATTTTTTCATAATAGGTTAAAATATCTTCAACCGTTGCTCCATATTTACGCTTCATGTTTTGTAAAAGAGCAAGTCGTTGCTCGACTTCGTTTAGTCGGGCTGGATCAAATTCGAGTTCGTCTAGTACATTTTTCACCTGATAGGCTGCATCCTGCAAAGCATAAAACGCTGTTGTGACAGCTTCCGAAGCATCTTTAAATTGTTCATCAATGGTAGCAGCATCCTCTAAAGCTCCCATGGCACTACCAATCCAGTCCAAGCCTTTCGTTTCTCCTTGGATTGCTTCATAAGCTGCACTAGATCGTTCAAAAATTTTATTGAAGTTCATCAGACGGCGACGTTCATCGAGCAGCTCGTCTTCCTCACCTAGTTTTAAATTTGCGTCTTCTAATTCTTTCATTTGAAACTGGTACAAATCAATGCGTTGCGCCATTATCTGCTCATCTATAGAAATCGATGCCAATTCTTTCTTCAACGCTCGATATTCTTCATATTGCTTACCGTATATATCTTGAATGGGTGTAAGCTGTTCCTCAGCAAATTGGTCAAGTAAATGAATATGTTGTTTTTCATCCATTAATTCTTGGTTTTCATGCTGGCCATGAATGTCAATCAGACTAGCCCCGATATCCCGTAATACGGATAATGGAACAAGTTTGCCATTCACACGACAGATACTTTTACCAGTGTCATTCAAATCACGACGCAATATGATGGTATCTTCTTCTATTTCTATACCGGCATCCTCTAATTTTTTGTAAACAAGGTGTACAGGACTTGGAATTTGGAATAATCCACCTAACTCTGCTTTTTTAGCGCCATGGCGAATAAATTCTGAATTTCCTCTACCACCAGCAAGTAAATGCACGGCATCAATAATAATCGATTTCCCTGCTCCTGTTTCTCCCGTTAACACCGTTAAACCATCTGAAAAGCTAACTGTTAAATCCTCAATGATGGCAAAGTTTCGAATACTAAGCTCTCTTAACACAAAATGTCACCTCTGTATCAAATTCTCCCTGTTATTTTTCCCGTTACTAACTGGTGCAAATACTAAGTCTTTCACATCAAAATACAGACTATGAAAAGTTATGCCCCTATTAGTTCAACTAAAAATCAGGGAACCAACGATTAAAGTTTCACTTTATAACATTTCTAACAAGCGATTTTTTGTATTTTCACGCTCATTTTCGTCGCGACAAATGATTAAAATTGTATCGTCCCCAGAAATAGTTCCTAAAATTTCTGGCCAATCTAAATGGTCAAGAAGCGATGCGATGGCATTCGCATTTCCTGGAAGTGCCTTCATGACTAAAAAATGCGAAGCACCATCAATACTAATAAAAGCATCTGCTAATGCACGGTGTAATTTTTGTACAGGATTGAATCGTTGGTCTGCGGGTAAGCTATATTTGTAACGTCCATCTTGCAATGGTACCTTGACAAGGTGCAATTCTTTAATATCTCGTGAGACTGTTGCTTGCGTCACATTATAGCCTGCATCCTTTAAAAAATCGACTAAATCATCTTGAGTTTCAATTTCATGATTTGCAATAATATCCCTAATTCGTATATGTCTTTGACTTTTATTCATATCCGTCACCTCTTATAAATAGTTAAGTATTTGTATATTTACACTACCATCTTGAACATAAAAGCACAAGAAAAAACACGGCTCTACTAGCGAGCACGTGTTATTTTAGTGCACTATGCGCTTCTTCAACGAGTGCATTAAAAGTTGTATATGCAGGAATTTTTTCCGCATCTACTGGATTCACTAAATGGAATAAAAATTCAATATTACCTTCGCCACCTGTAATTGGCGAAAAAGATGCATCCTTGACAATAAATCCAACTTGTGTGGCCATTTTTGCAGTCTTTTCTAAGACATCAAGGTGTACCTTTTTATCACGAACAATGCCCTTTTTACCTACATTTTCTTTTCCGGCTTCAAACTGTGGCTTTACTAAAGCCATGACATCCCCACCAGGCATTAATACTGTTTTTAAAACTGGTAAAATTAAAGATAATGAAATAAAGCTGACATCTATTGTGGCAAAGTCAGGCAATCCCTTTGTTAAATCAGCCGCCGTCGTATAGCGAAAATTTGTTTTTTCCATAACGGTTACACGTTCATCGGATCGTATTTTCCATGCAAGCTGATTTGAACCTACATCTAATGCATAACAATGTCTTGCACCATTTTGTAGGGCACAATCTGTAAAGCCACCTGTAGAGGAGCCGATGTCCAACATCAGCTTACCTTCTACAGACATATCAAAAATTTGTAGTGCTTTTTCCAGTTTCAAGCCTCCACGGCTCACATACTTTAAATCTGAACCTTTTACTTGTAGTGGTGCATCGATAACAATTTTTTCTCCGGCCTTATCAATGCGAATTTCATTTGAAAAGACAAGCCCAGCCATAATAGAGCGTTTCGCCTTTTCTCGTGTTTCACACAGTCCACGCTCTACAAGTAAAATATCTACACGTTCTTTCGGTTGTTTTGTCATTATTTGTTTAAACCTACTTGCTGTTTTTGTTGTAGTAACACATGCATTCGTGCTACTGTATCTTCTGCTGTCATATGGATTTCTGCAAGCAATTGGTCTACATTGCCATGCTCGATAAATTGGTCTGGGATACCCATGCGATCGATAAGTGCATTTAAATAGCCGTGGTCATGAGCAAATTCGAGCACACCGCTACCAAAACCGCCTTGTAATATCGCCTCTTCAATCGTTAGTACTGGCATATGATTCGTTAAAATACGATGTAGCATATCTTCATCCATCGGTTTAATGAATCGTGCATTGACCACTTCTACGTCGATACCTTGTTGTGCTAAAAGATTTGCAGCTTCCATAGCCATTGGAATTGTCGTTCCAAATGTTAAAATAGCAGCGTCTTTTCCTGCTCGCAATACTTCCCAGCTACCAATCGGCAAACTCATTAGTTCATCATCCATCGGTACCCCTAAACCATTGCCTCGCGGATAGCGAAGCGCAATCGGTCCACCATCATAATCGATCGCTGTTTTCACCATATGCTGTCCTTCATTTTCATCCTTAGGCATCATAATGGTCATATTTGGCAAATGACGAAGGAATGCAATGTCAAATACACCTTGGTGTGTTTCACCATCTGCTCCAACTAAACCGGCACGGTCAATACCAATAAAGACATTTAAATTTGGCCGTGCAATATCATGAAGGACCTGATCGTAAGCACGTTGTAAAAACGTTGAGTAAATAGCTAGAAATGGCTTCATTTTCTGTGTCGCAAGACCTGCCGCCATCGTTGCAGCATGCTGCTCAGCTATCCCAACATCAAAGAAACGTTTAGGAAAATCTTGTTGAATTCCTTGTAATTTTGAGCCCACTGGCATTGCAGGAGTAATTGTGACAATACGCTCATCTTCATGTGAAATTTTGCGAACTGTCTCAGCGATTAAACTGCTCCAAGCAGGACCTTTTGTTTCTGATTTCACAAATGCGCCAGTCTCCATTTTATAAGGACCTGTCCCATGCCAATTACCAATTGTATCATCTTCAGCAGGTTTGTAACCTTTACCCTTTTTCGTAATAACATGAACAAGGACAGGGCCATTTACCTTTTTAGCATACGATAACGTCGTTTCAAGTGCGTCAAAATCATGTCCATCGATTGGTCCTAAATATTTAAAGCCCAATTCTTCAAAGAAAACACCTGATACAACCATATATTTCAAACTATCTTTTAAACGTTCTGCTGTTGATGCAAGTTTACCACCAAGAACAGGTATTTTATTTATTAATGATTCTAATTCTTCTTTGGCTTTGGAATATTCCTTGGCCGTGCGCAGACGACCGAGTACACTATGCAAGGCAC
This sequence comes from Lysinibacillus sphaericus OT4b.31, assembly GCF_000392615.1. GTDB lineage: Bacteria > Bacillota > Bacilli > Bacillales_A > Planococcaceae > Lysinibacillus > Lysinibacillus sphaericus_B. The sequence goes on from NZ_KB933398.1 coordinate 2,965,395, forward strand.
CAACGTTCGGTGCAATCGACATTTCATTATCATTTAAAATGACAATCATATTTGTTTTCGCATGGCCAATATGATTTAACGCCTCTAGCGCCATACCGCCTGTTAAGGCCCCGTCCCCGATAATAGGGACCACAAAGTTTTTTTCGTTTTTAATATCACGTGCTGCTGCCATACCCATAGCTGCTGACAAAGAAGTCGAGCTATGACCTGTTTCCCATTCATCATGTTCACTCTCCACAAGCTTTGGAAATCCACAAAGCCCTTTGAACTGACGTAATGTATCAAATTGACTCGCGCGACCTGTCAAAATTTTATGCACGTAAGCTTGGTGGCCAACATCCCATAAAAACTTATCTTTTGGACTGTCAAACATTTTATGAAGCATAATTGTGAGCTCCACAACGCCTAGGTTTGGTCCGATATGACCACCTGTGACAGAACATTTTTCGATTAAGAAGGTACGAATTTCTTTTGCAAGCTGTTCGAGCTCCTTCTTATTTAAGTTTTTTAAAAAGGATGGACTAGAGATCTTGTTTAAATCCACCTTTTTCACACACCTTTTCAATAAATTATTCACCGCATTCGTGTTTCCACCATTATAACAGTGTTATCATTATGCTAAAAGTACGAACACTTTATTGTTTACACATTGGCAAACGTCCTCACCTATTCTAGCATAATTGTTCCCTTTAACGCCTTGTTTTTCTCTTAGTTTTTACGATGAACAATATATGATGCAAACTCTTGTAGTAAGCTACCATTTACTTGTAATTTGCTTAGTGCTGTAATAGCAAGCTGATAATGCTCGTCAAGTTTTTCTTTTGCTCCATTTAACGTTAACAATGCCGGATAAGTGCTTTTATCGCTCGCTACATCTTTACCTGCTGTTTTTCCTAGTTCCTCTGTAGTTCCCTCAATATCTAAAATATCGTCTTGGATTTGGAAAGCAAGGCCTATATGATGTGCGTATTCCTTTAAAACTGCACGTTCTTCTTGAGATACATCAGCTAATACTGCGCCTGATTCTATGCTAAAGCGTAATAATGCACCTGTTTTATTGATATGAACATGTTCAAGCTCAGTTAGGCTTAACTGACGTTTCTCACCTTCCATATCCAGCACTTGACCACCAACCATGCCTTCTGCGCCAGCTGCCACACTTAAGAGATTTACTAATTCAATTCGTTTCTCCGCAGATACATTCATGCGCGCCAAAATGCCGAAAGCTAATGTATTTAATGCATCTCCCGCAAGTGTTGCTAGCGCCTCACCAAATACCTTATGATTCGTCGGCTTACCACGACGGAAATCATCATTATCCATACTTGGTAGGTCATCATGGATTAATGAATACGTATGAATCATTTCAATAACCGCACCTACAGTGAGCCCATCCTTTTTGTCTTTAGCAAACAGTTCTAATACCGCTAATACGAAAAGCGGACGAATGCGCTTGCCTCCTGCTTTTAAAGAATAGAGCATCGATTCCTTTAAATCGGCCGGTGCGTCAATTTTTTCAACAAGTGCGAACATTTCAGCTTCTACTTGTGGTGTATTGCTTTCAATAAAATGTTTTAATTGCTCGTTCATTGATTAGTTCTCTCCCTTTAGCGGATCAAATGCTGTTGTTTCACCTGTCTCTTGGACAATCGAGATTAACTGTTGTTCTGCATGTTGAAGCTTACCATGGCAAAATTGTGATAGTTCCATGCCTTGCTTATATAAATCAATCGCATTTTCTAATGGTACGTCGCCTTGCTCTAACTGACGGACAATTTCTTCAAGTGCCGTCATTGCTTCTGCGAATGTTTGTTGGTTCTTCGCCATGTCTATTCCCCCTCATTATTTGGCAAGACATTTGTCACTTCAGCAATAACTTTCCCATCATGGAAGGAAAGTACTAGCTGATCTTTTGGCTTTAAGTTAGCGGATGATTTTAACATTTTTTCATCTTTGTAAGCAACCGTAAAGCCCCTTGTTAAAATAGAAAGTGGATTTAATGCTTCAAGCGTTCGCACAGATGCCTCAAATTGTTGCTTTTGCTTCGTTACAAAATGTGTTGCTGAACGTGTTAGCTGATGGATGCGTGCTTCCAGCTCTTTTTGATGGAATGCTAATGCTTTTTTCGGTGATTGTTGCTCCACAGCACTGTGCAATTTTTGAAGTTGTGCTGCTTTTTTCATTAAATCTACCTGCATTGCTTTCTGCAACCCCGACTCAATTTGTGCGAGTCTCTCCGTAAATGGTCGATATAATCTCTCCGGCATCGACAGTGGATAAGACTGTTGGAGCTTATTTAGACGTTGTCGCTCTGCCATAAGTTGCGCTCTTACTATTTGATGAAGTTGCGACTTTTGTGCGAGTACACGCTGGAATAGTTCCTGCTGATCTGGCACGGCCATTTCTGCTGCTGCAGTTGGTGTGGGTGCCCGCAAATCTGCGACATAATCAGCTATAGTCGTATCGGTTTCATGACCAACCGCACTAATGATGGGGATACGGCTTTCGAAGATTGCACGTGCAACCACTTCCTCATTAAATGCCCATAAATCCTCAATGGACCCTCCACCACGACCAACAAGTAATACGTCACAACTTGCATCACGATTAGCACGTTCAATACTTTGTACAATGCTTGGTGCTGCTTGCACCCCCTGCACAAGTGTTGGATAAATTAAAATTTCAGCAAGCGGATATCGCCGTTTTAGTGTTGTGCAAATATCGCGAATCGCCGCTCCCGTGGTTGACGTTAAGATACCAATTTTTTCCGGGAACTTCGGTAACGACTGTTTCCATTCAGCTTTAAAAAGTCCTTCCTTTTGTAACTGTTCCTTCAGTTGGTTAAAGGCAACGAACAAGCTGCCGATGCCATCCGGCTGCATTTCCTGCACATATAATTGATATGTACCATAACCTTCGTAAACGTTTACATCTCCTCGGATAAATACCTGCATACCATCCGTTGGCTCGAATGCTAGTTTCGATGCGGCTGCTTTAAACATCGTTGCCGCTATCCGTGCACCGTCATCCTTTAACGTAAAGTAAATATGCCCTGATTGATGTACCTTGACATTTGATAGCTCTCCCTTGACATAAACCTCACGTAAATGCGGGTCAGCATCAAATTTTCGTTTAATATATTTTGTTAACGCTTTTACAGTTAAATAAGAAGCTGATGACATTTTGATTCGGCTCCTTTACTAAAATCAAGTTTTTCACAAAACTACACTTATCATAACATTTTTTATTGTGCCTGACCTGTAAAAATGCAGTTTCGCAAGAAAAATGGCCCATGTTAAAAGCACGAACTAATGCATTTGCTTGAAATCTACCAGCAAACGGAAAAGACCACATAACGACAGTATCGTCATGCGGAGAATGTTTTAATAAAAAATGAACAATAATGTACCGACAATAAAACAATAATAGGTAAAGTAGCTAAGCTTACCACTTTTCATAATGCCCATAAACCATCGCATTGCAAAATATGTCATAAATAATGTAGCAATAAAAGTTGCTGCATACGGCACTGCTAATGCACTCTTATTTGGCTCATCTAAAAAATCTGTAATCCCGAGTACGACGCCACCAAGACTAACTGGAATATAAAGCATGAACGAGAAGCGTAATGCGGTGTCCTGCCTCATGCCAACTGCAATGGCCGAAATAATAGTTGCACCTGAACGACTAATGCCAGGCGTTAATGCTACTGCTTGACCAAGGCCTACTATTATTGCATCTTTCGCACGCAAATCAGCATCCTTCTTCGTCCCGCGCATATTACGAATTAACCAAAGTGCAATGCCGGTTACAAATAACATCATAGCAATTGTCGTCATGCTTATATTATCTGCAATGACATCGCTTAGTAAAACACCTAATATCCCGGCTGGAATGGAACCTATCAAAATGTATAATGCAAAACGAAAATCCACTTTATAGCGTCTTTCACGCGTTTTGATATAAAGGAAAAAATGTGTTATGAGTCGTACTATATCTTCCCGATAAATAAACACAATGGCCAACAATGAAGCCGTATTCGTTAGGATGGCGAATGTAAAGCCTTGTTCACCCAAACCAAGTAATTCACTAGCAATCATGACATGACCACTCGATGATACCGGAATAGGCTCTGTAAACCCTTGCACAAGTCCAATAAAAATATGCTTCAAAATAAGTATTATATCGAAGTTCTCCATTAATACCCTCCATAATTAGTATGTATAATGCAAACTTTAGTTAAGACGTTGGGATTATCTGAAAGGTTCGCACAAAAAAGAGCATATCTCAATCTATGAGATATGCCCAGACTATAGACAAACTCAAAAAATCTTTTTTCTTTGAAAATAGAAGTATCTATACGAACCCATTGATTTGCGCTACGTCGAACGCTTTTCGCAGGCAGGACTTCAGTCTCCTCGTCGCTACGCTCCTGCGGGGCCTTCAACTCATGCTATTCTTTGCAGAAGTCGCCGCCTATGCTCCAATCAACTAGTGTATCCTATTCAACGACAACGAAAAAAGGTAGAAGACTGTACAAATCCCATCCGTTTTAATGCGCAAGTTGTCCGTTATTGGCTCAGTGTACGACGAGTAAGGATCATCGAAAAATCATTGAATATCACTATTTGGGCGCATCATGTGGAAGAAGCCAATCATTTATATCATCAAAGTGACATGAAACAAATTATGCACGTCAAAAAGAAAAGATTGAACGTTTATCTGCGGATGCGAAAGAAAAGCATGGTATGCGTTGGACAACCTTACGAAGGATTAAAAAATTGTTCATGCAGGTAATACTACTTACTTTTGAAGAAGCTAGCTAATTGGACATGGCAAAGTTCAAAAATGGCAGAAAATAGTTACTTGTAGCGTACTACTGTCGTTAATAGGGGCTATTTGGTACGAATATGTCTGATAAAATGTCAAAAGGTATTCGGAATATGATCATTCCGAACACCTTTTTTCGTCAATTTGAGCAATCTCAATCTATAAGTTATGCTCTTTAAATAGTATCTTTTTCAATTAGACATTGCTTGAATCAATGTCATAATTCACTATCATATCAATAAAAGCGCATACTATTAAGGAGAATAAAGTAATTGTTCATATCACATTTATATTCCGCAACAGGGGACGCTTTTCGCGGGCAAGCACCGAGCCGCTTCGGGGCAACAGGGACTTTTATGTGCGAAAGCGAAGCGTCAGCAACAGGATGTTGGTCACGAAAGCGAATGCGTTGACACAGGACGTGACGCTTTTAGCCTTCATTCCCATAAAAGCTCAGCCCAGGGTCTCGGTTCGCTTACTTTTCCCGCTGAAGTTGCCGCCTTACGCTCCTACCAAAATGTTCGTGTATCTTTAAGACAAACTATTTATGAAAGTAATTTGCTTATGAATCTTTTTAGGTTTAACTTACTAAAAATCGATACGTAATGTAGAATCTTTACTCATTATTGCACTTTATTGGCAAGCGTATTTTCTGCTGCTTGCACTGTGTTGAAAAGTAACATTGTGATCGTCATTGGCCCAACTCCACCTGGTACTGGTGTCATATGAGACGCAACACCATCGACATCTGAAAAGTTTACGTCGCCACACAGCTTGTTATTTTCATCGCGGTTAATACCGACATCAATAACAACTGCGCCTGCTTTAACATGCTCCTTCGTAATGAAGTTAGCACGTCCAACTGCTGCAATTAAAATATCCGCTTGTTTAGTGAATGAAGGTAAATCAGGTGTTTTTGAATGCGTGTATGTCACGGTTGCATCCTTTTGCAAAAGAAGTTGTCCCATAGGTTTCCCTACGATATGACTTCGACCAACAATGACCGCATGCTTTCCTGCAATTTCAATTCCTGAATATTCAAGAAGCTTCATAACACCAAACGGCGTACACGGTAAAAAAGTTTCTTGGCCAAGCATCATTTTTCCAACACTTATTGGTGAGAAGCCATCGACGTCCTTTTCAACGGCGATTGTAGCAATAACAGTATCCTCATCAATATGTTTTGGGAGTGGTAATTGAACTAAAATACCGTGAATGTCTTCACGTCCATTTAATAATTCGATTTGTTTTAGTAATTCTTCTTGCGTAGTTTCTTCTGGTAATTTTACTAGCTCTGAAAACATACCAATGGCTTCACAAGATTTTTGTTTGTTTCTTACATATGTAGCAGAAGCTTGGTTGTCCCCAACTAATACAACCGCCAAGCCTGGTGTTAATCCTTGCTCTTTTAAGCGAGCTACACGCTCTGCTACAGAATTACGAATTTCTTGACCAATTTCTTTACCATTAATTATTGCACTTGACATAAACCTATGTTACTCCTTCCAATACAACACGTTTTTATTGTTCTGTAAATTTAGAAAGTACGCCATTGACAAATTTCGACGATCCATCGTCGCCAAATGTTTTGCATAACTCGATTGCTTCGTTAAGTACTACTCTTTTTGGTGTTTCTGGCATGTATAAAAGTTCGTATACAGCTAGACGTAACACGGTTCTTTCAATTTTCGGTAGACGGGCAATTGACCACTTTTCTAGATGCTGCGCAAGGGCCGCATCAATTTCCTCCAAATTTTCAGCTGTTCCATTTGCAATCTTTTCGTAGAAAGCATTTGTTGGTTGACCTTTAATATGTCCCATTGCTTCTTCGACTGTTAGATTGGTATTGTCTAGCTGAAACAAAACTTGCAACGCTTTTTCGCGTGCTTCATGTCGTTTCATGTAAAGCTCTCCTTCTTAAGTGGCATTAAGGTTTATAATAGCATAAATTCATGTGAGAAACATGATTTCAAGCAAGTTTTCAATAATCTGAAACCTTTTTCAAGCAACTTTCTGCTTATTTTAACTTTCTTTTGCAAATAAAGTTATGCGCGAAAGCAAATCGACAACCGCAAATGGTTTTATGCATAAAAATTAAGCGCTAGTCGCAACTGGTTTTATGCACGAAAGCGGAGCGACAGCCAGCAATGTCACCTTTTGTAAAAATGATGGTGCTAGCTATATTTTTTAAAAATAGTTTGAATGATATAATGAGAACAATTCATTTCCACTTTAGAGGTGTAAATGGACATCTGAAGTAATGAATTCCAAATTCCAAATTCCTTTTGCTATTGCTAGGAGGCTATCTATGAAAGAACATTATTATACAATCGGTGAGGTGGCAAAGTTGTCAAATCTTTCTGTGCAGACACTTCGCTACTACGATCAAATTGATTTATTTAAACCAGCTTATACTGATACCTCTAGTAATTATCGTTATTATAAAGATGATCAGATTTTTTACTTAGATATAATTAAATCACTGAAGTATATCGGTACGTCGCTTGAAGATATAAAAAAAGCACTCATGCTGACACCTGCAGAACTACTCATTTTTTTAGAACAAAAAGAACAACGACTTGAAGAAAAAATCTCCCGATTAAACGAAGTAAAATACACCCTACTGAAAACTAAAAAACAAATGCAAGAACAAATTGATATTCCGGTCTTTGGTGAAGTATATACGCAGTTAGAAGAAGAAATGGCCATTTTACAAGTTACCACAACCGAACTAACACCGACATCCAGCACAAATTCGTACTATGGTACATTGACCAAAATCATCGAAAATGAAGGCAGTGTATTAAATAGTCGTTACGGTTGCATCTACCCACTTGCAAAGTACGCAGATGTAAATGATATTATGTACGATGCCATATTTACACCGCTACTAACCGAGCGTACCTTTTCTAAACTTTCAACCGATGTCAAACAAACGATTGTACCCGCAGGCATATATGTATGCATTGCCTTTATCTATCACCCTGAAACATATTTTTCTTTTTATGAAAAACTTAAGAATTATGTAGAGTCGCAAAAAAAAGCATTCGAAACCACTGTATATGAACTATATATGCCGGCTACATTAATAGCAGAGCAAGAAAAAAAGTTTATTGTTGAGTTGAAAATTAGGCAAAAATCCCTCAATTAATGTCACTTCCTTCTTTTTTCAAACAAATCTTTTGACCCTATAGTTACTATAGGGTTTAATGTAATAATTGAAAATATTCTAGTAGATTGGATTTTGTATTTCCCATGTAACGTGAAATGTTGAAGGAGTAAAGAAAATGAACAAGAAACAAACCTTAACGCTAATTATTTTGTTAAGTAATTTATTTATCGCCTTTTTAGGCATCGGCCTAGTAATTCCTGTTTTACCAACGATTATGAACGAACTTAATATTACAGGGTCTGTCGTAGGTTATATGGTCGCGGCATTTGCGATTACGCAGCTTATTGTTTCACCAATTGCTGGTAAACTCGTAGACCGCATCGGTCGGAAAGTTATGATCGTTGCAGGTCTTTTTGTTTTTGGACTTTCAGAGCTGTTATTTGGGGTTGGCCGTACAATCGAAGTGTTATTTATATCACGTATGCTCGGTGGTGTAAGTGCTGCATTTATTATGCCTGCGGTGACGGCGTACATTGCTGATATTACAACAATGGCGCAACGTCCAAAGGCTCTCGGCTATATGAGTGCTGCTATTAGCACGGGCTTTATTATTGGACCAGGGCTTGGTGGTTTTTTGGCGGAAATCGGTACACGTGTACCATTCTACGCCGCAGGTATACTTGGTTTCATAGCAGCAATATTATCATTAACATTATTAAAAGAACCAACACGAGCAAAAGACGATGCAGAAGCTGCAAGCTCTATTTTGGGTAGTGCAAAACGCATTTTTAGTCCGTTATATTTCATCGCCTTCGTGTTAATTTTTGTCCTATCATTTGGTCTTGCAGCATTTGAATCGCTGTTTAGTTTATTCGTAGATCATAAATTTGCATTTACCCCAAAGGATATTGCAATAATTATTACTGGTAGTGGAATTGTCGGTGCACTTGCACAGCTGTTATTATTTGATTGGTTGACAAGAAAAATGGGCGAAATTAACGTCATTCGCTACTCGCTTGTACTATCCGCTGTCCTTACTTTTGCCATGACAATCGTTAATCATTATGCCGCAATATTATTCGTCACTTTCTTTATTTTTGTGGGCTTTGATTTAATACGACCTGCAGTTACTTCTTATTTATCGAAAATCGCAGGAAATGAACAAGGCTTCGTTGGCGGCATGAACTCAATGTTTACCAGCCTTGGTAATATATTCGGACCCATTTTAGGTGGCATATTGTTCGACATAAATTTAAACTATCCATACTACTTTGCCACAATCGTGTTAGTCTTCGGTGTGGTGCTTGCATTTTACTGGAAAAAACCAAAACATATTGAAATATAATTTATCACCAAAAGAAAAATTTTAAAGGCAACTCTAGTATTGCATCCTAACAGAAAACGAGGTTATCTCAAAATTTTGAGATAACCTCGTTTTTCTTATTCTTGTACAGCCACTTCTTCTTTTTCAAAATGAATGCCTGTAATATGTACATTCACTTCTGCTGTTTCAAGTGCAGTCATATTTAAAATCGCTTGGCGAATTTGTGTTTGTACGTCCTTCGCAACTTTTGGAATTGCATAACCATATTTTACAGAGCAAAATACATCAATGGCAATTTCTCCACTTTCTGTGACGCCAGATTTAATGCCCTTATTGTGTACTTTTTTACCAAAGCGTTCCACAACACCCGTTGCTATATTACCACGTGTTGCAGCGATACCTTCTACCTCGCTAACAGCAATCCCAGCGACAATTTCAATTACTTCCGCCGCTACCTCAATTTTACCAAGCTCCTCTTTTCCAGCTGGTGTTGGTTGTACAAAAGATTGTCCTACTTTCTCTGCCATGCAAATATCATCCTTTCCTTTACGCATCGCAAGCAAATGCTGTTGTTACATTTATTATACTATAAATAGGAAGGTTTGGCTTAGGAAAGCCGTTTTAATTTCAAATCGATATTTTCTAATAAGTTAGGCGATAAATTCCTAGCCTTTCTAGATAAATCAAAAAGTGATGTCGATAAATTTTAAAACAGTATCTATAAATAGTGAAAAGCGAAGAAATCATATGGATTCCTTCGCCTTTGTATGAACGATTATTTACTTGTCCCTAATACGTCGTTTTCTTCTAGGAATTTCGTGTTGAATTTCGCAGATTTGAATACGTCGTTATTCATTAATGCTTCATGGAATGGAATGGTTGTATTGATGCCAGGTCCAGAAACTTCAAATTCCCCTAGTGCACGATTCATTTTCGCAATGGCTTCCTCACGCGTATCTGCATGAACGATTAACTTCGCTACCATTGAATCATAGTATGGAGGGATTGTATAGCCTGCATACACAGCAGAGTCAATACGTACACCATAACCACCTGGAGTGATATAAGTATCTACAGTACCAGCTGATGGCATAAAGTTTTTGTATGCATTTTCTGCGTTAATACGGCATTCAATTGCCCATCCAGTTAATTTAATATCTTCTTGTGCAAATGGAAGCTTTTCACCAGAAGCAATTTTCAATTGTTGTTGTACAAGGTCGACACCAGAAATCATCTCTGTTACTGGATGTTCTACTTGAATACGAGTATTCATTTCCATGAAGTAGAACTTGTCTTCCTGATAATCGTAGATGAATTCGATTGTACCAGCACCTTCATAATTACATGCCTGTGCTGCCTTCACCGCAGCTGCACCCATTTCAGCACGACGTTCAGAAGATAGTGCAGGAGATGGTGCTTCCTCAACTAATTTCTGCATACGACGCTGCACTGTACAGTCACGCTCGCCTAAATGTACGACGTTACCATAACCATCTGCTAAAATTTGAATTTCGCAGTGACGGAAGTATTCGATGAATTTTTCTAAATATACGCCTGGATTGCCGAATGCTGCAGCAGCCTCTTTTTGCGTAATGTCGATGCCTTTTACAAGGTCTTCTTCTGTACGAGCTACACGGATACCTTTACCACCACCACCAGCAGTTGCTTTGATGATAACTGGGTAACCAATTTTAGCAGCCCATTCTTTACCTGTTTCGATATCTGGCACAATACCAGTACCTGGAACAAGTGGAACATCTGCTGCTTCCATTGTTGTACGCGCAACGTCTTTAATCCCCATGATTTTAATCGAATCAGATGAAGGACCAATGAATTTGATGCCTGCGTTTTCACATGCTTCAGCGAAGTCAGCGTTTTCCGATACGAAACCGTAACCTGGGTGGATACCGTCTGCACCTGTTTTTTCTGCTACACTAAGTAAAGCTGGGAAACTAAGGTATGAATCTTTTGATAGTTTAGGACCGATGCAATATGCTTCATCTGCTAATTTCACATGTAATGCGTCTGCGTCTGCTTCAGAGTATACAGCAACAGATTTGATACCTAGCTCTTTACAAGCACGAATGATTCGTACAGCGATTTCGCCGCGGTTTGCAATTAAAACTTTTTTCATGGTTGTATACACTCCTTACTCAGCTTTTACAAGGAATAATGGTTGACCGTATTCAACTAATTCGCCATCTTTAACAAGTACTTCAACGATTTCACCTTTTACTTCTGCTTCGATTTCGTTGAACAGTTTCATAGCTTCTACGATACATACGATCATCTCGTCGCCTACTTTGTCGCCCACTTGTACGTAAGCTGGTGATTCTGGGTTTGGAGCAGCATAGAAAGTACCAACCATTGGAGATACAATTTTATGTAACGATGGGTCGTTGTTTGTTGGTGCTGCTGGAGCTTCTTCTACTTTTGCTGGGGCTGCTGGTGCTGGAGCTGCTGCTGATGCACTTTGTTGTACAACAGGAGCTGAAACTTCTTTCTTAGGTGCTACAGTTTCAGTAACAACCACACTGTTCTTTTTTAATTTAACTTTTGCGCCATCTACTTCATAAACGAACTCGTCGATTGAAGAAGAATCTACCAATTTAATGATTTCACGAATTTCTTGAATTTTGAACATGTTTAACTCTCCTTATGAAATAATATCTACTACACCCACTATTCTATATTTATTTCGGTCAATTTGAAATAGTTAAATGAAAATTAAGTAAATCTAAACAAAATAAAAGGCTTTCTTTTACTAAACGAAAGCCTTTTCATTATCCTGATATATAACAACTAATGACTAATAAACAGAATATTCCTTTTTTTCACTAATCTTAATAGCCGTTGTTTGCACTAAATTTAACTTGCACATCATTGGCGCCTTCCCATTCGCTTTTCACCAAATAAATTATTTCATTTGCTTGTGATTTAGATAACTCTTCCGCCATGACAGTGACAGATACTTTTTCTCCGTCCGCTTTAACAAAGGCATCCGAATATCCTAACGATTTAACTAGCATTTCTAACATGGCTTCCGCTGATTCCTGTTTAATAATCCCATCGATTTCATTGAATGCCTTATTTTTTTCTTCAGCTGTGTATTCTTCAGAGGCAATTTTTTGCGTTAACTGCTGACGTAATTGACTTCTCTCATCACTTACTTGCATACGCATTTCTTCAAATAAATGACTTGGCGATGATACTTCAGTCGTCACATCTTGTTTGGAAGCCTCTTGATCTGTTACACCTGTTATCGCTGTTTGCTGTAATGTATCATCTGAAAAAATTGTTAAGCCATTAAATTGTTTTGCTGGGTCAACTAAATAGTATACTGAAATTACTGCTACTAGACTTAATAATGTCATAAACCAAACAGTTCTTCTACGCACGCGCATTTATTTTTCCCCCTTATTTTCCATTGGAACGATAATAATTCGATGAATAGGCAATTGCATCACTTGACTGACGACAGCACGAATTTCATTTTTAATAAAAATATCCGATGCTCCCTCTGAAACAATAAGCATTCCTGTTACATCTTTCACGCCTTGGTCAGTACCCCTAAAATATTGGCTAAATAGATTATTTTCATCCGTCTCATTTGTCATCTCTCCATAATAAAAATAAACTTTTACCTCCCCAACACCTTGCATAGCTCGTAGTGTCTTTTCTAGCTTTTCTTCATTTGTAGACGGTGTTACTCGCTCATTTGTTGAATTCGTTTGAAACATAGGAAACACGATGAAAAGTCCCATGGAGGCAGCAATGAGCATTAAGACCAAAAATGGTGTTGTTTTTTTTCGTACCTTTTCCACATCACTTGTACATTGCCTCCCTTCATCTTCTCTTTTTCAAGTGTATGTACGCTTGTTTCCTCCTATGAATTGATAAATGGAATCTTTAATAGCAATTGCAAAAATACTAACGTAATGACGAGTTTTGTTAGTGAAATTATCTGCTTATCATCGGTTAGAAACACGAAAAGCTGACAAATAAAGAGCAACGCCAATAAAAGAATCAATCTATCTCCCCCCAGCCATAACCTGCACAAAAACGATAAGGAAAAAACAAGAAAACATAAATGAAAAAGCAATTAGAAATGATACTGCACATAATGTAAATAGAGATTTACTAACCTGATCAAGTAGTTTACAAATATCATCAAAAGCAATCGGTTCTAAAATAGCAGCTAGCATCTTTAATGAATATGCACTAACAACAAGTTGCACAGTCGGTACAAACGAAATTGTGATAACAGCTATAAAGGCACTAATACTACTAATAGAAGAAGAAAATTGCGTCATATGCTGAAACATTGAAAAGCTATCGACTATAAAAGACCCGACAACTGGAATATTTTCTTCAATAAGTTTTTTCACAGGTTCTGAAACAGCTTTATTGACACTAAATGCCGCAACGCCACTTGCCGACATTAAAATGATGTAGCATACGACAGATGCCGAAACGATACTCATAATTGTAAAACGAATAAGATCCGCAATTCTCGAAAAGGATATTTCTTTTACAATGACGCTGCAAACATCAAAGACAATGGCAAAAAGCACCCCCGGAATAAGCCACTTACTACTGATGATAGTTAAGACTTGTACAAAAAAGAGTAAAAAAGGCTGCCAAGAAGCAATGGCTGTAATACTACTAGATAGAAGAAAGCTTGATGTTAGAATTGGATAGAATGCCGTGAAGATATGCGAAAGTCCCTGTGCAATTTGATCGATTAAATTGAATGAATTGACCACCACAGGGCCGATTGTCGCTAACACAATGAGAAAAAAAAGGATCCTTGTCCCATTTTCAAACTCAGGTAGCACCATATTGACAATAAGAATAATAATGACGTAGCCACACAAAATGAGTGTCATTTTGAGCAAGAGAAAAAAAGGATCTATCAAAAACGACAGTAGTTGCTCCTGCAATGTTATTCGCTCCTTAGCTTATCCTTTGTAAAATGGCCGACACCTCCTGTAAAACAGCCAAAAATTCTTTGAACCAGTACAACAAAATAACAATTTTCACCGCGTCAAAAACCAAGCCCCCGAGTACTTTATAGCTATGTTCAACAAGCAACATAGACACCCATTGCCCTACATAAAAAAGGCTAGCACTCATGACAATAGCTTTTGCATAAGGCAAAAAGGCTAACATTTCGAGGAGCTGTTTCACGAGTGGCAATAGGAGTGTCGAAAACAATAAACTGAACAGTAAAAACGAAAACATTACACTAATGAGCGCATGGAGTGGTTTTATAACTTCTTTTATAAGCAATAATAAAAGCAGCATGACAACAGCGACAATGACAATTTCCATCTACATTACCCAGAAGAGGTAAGCCATTGAAAGAAGGTTAAAATTTCATTGAAAAATATCCGTAAAAATCGCAGTAATTCTGCTGTCATATATAAGTAAGCAATGAAAAATAAGAAAAACGAAAACTCTTTCTTCCCTGTTTGATCAAAGAAAACATGAAGAAGCGCAACGACTAGTCCCACTCCAGCGACTCTTAATACGTCTTGTAATTCCATTCATACGCCCCCTCGTGTACAGCAATATATGTCGCTAGCCCAAAAAAAAGACCTCTATACAGACGTATAGAGATCTTAGTATGAAAATATTTAAGTTTCTTTTTAAATTGCGCTAGTATCATTTACACCCTTAAGCCATGGAGACATTGAGCCCACCAGATGGTTGGTTTCTTATGCATGCCACAGAATTTGGCGACTATAGACAGAGTTCTTGTGGGCAAGTGGGTGTAAGTCAACTGAACATGAGCTAAAATTAAATTAACTTTGCAATAATGTCTTTCACAGAGCCCGGTTGCACTAAATAACTATTTTCGCCCATCCACATTGATAAGTATTGAGAATTTCCTTGCTCTGCACTTTCCTTACGAATAGTAGACGTTAAATAATGTTGCAGTGGATACGGTGCTACAACCGCATCCTTCATACGTTCAGAAAAATCATTAGCTAAACCGCGTGCCGGTTTGCCGGTAAAGGCACGAGTAACAGTCGTCTGCTGTGCTTTTGATTCAAGTATAGCATTTTTATATACTGGCGAAATTTCGCATTCATCTGCCACTAAAAGGGCTGTACCAATCTGTATAGCCTGCGCACCATGTGCTAATGCCGTAGTCACATCTTCTTTAGAGACTATACCACCTGCTACAATGATGGGAATGGTAATTTTCCCTGCAACTTGTTGTAGTAAATCATGACGTGCGATTAACTGCATAGGCTCAGTAAAGGAGCCTCGATGTCCGCCGGCTTCCCCACCTTGTAAAACCACAGCATCCATGCCTGCTTCCTCCACACACTTCGCTTCATGCAATGTGGTAGCCGTACCGATAACATAAACATTATTTTCTTTAAGACGACGAATGACATCTGCTGACGGGATGCCAAATGTAAATGAGCAAATCGCTACACCTTCATCCAGCACCGCTTGGACTTGTCCTTCAAAAACTTCCGATGACACTACACTTTGAACAGGTGATAGACCAAGCTCGTCATAAAACGGTTGTAGCGCCATACGTGCATTCTGAAGTACTTCCACATCAATACGTGGTTCCTCCTGCACAAATAAATTTACCCCAAATGGCTTATGCGTAAGTTTCTTAACCTGCTGAATAAAGCTTTTCGTTTGCTCTCCATCTAAATAGCCTGCTCCAATAGAGCCTAAAATCCCGGCATCTGCACAAGCTGCAACAAACTTTGGCGATGTAACCCCAGCCATGGGCGCTTGAATAATTGGATATTGAAGCTCAAATTTATGTAACATAGCATTCACTCCTTACTTTTATTGTAAACTTTTCTTCCACATATGACCATCTATCTGATGATAGAAACAAACGATTAAATATTAAAAAAGACAATTGTTCGTCTATCTATTCTCATAATTTGCAATCAAAAAGTCATAAATGTATAAAGAATATGTAAAAACCTACTCTTTTTAGTAAAGAGTAGGCTTGATATACGTTGATTACGCGCGAGATACGTAAGAAGAATCCGTTGTATTGATAATTAAAACATCACCTTGGTTGACGAAGAATGGTACTTGGACGATAAGACCTGTTTGAAGAGTTGCAGGTTTAGTACCGCCTGAAGCTGTATCTCCTTTAATACCTGGTTCTGTTTCAGTTACTTCTAGCTCAACAGTATTTGGTAATTCTACACCAAGCATTTCACCTTGATAAGATTGGATGTGTACTTCCATATTTTCTTTAAGGAACTTTAACTCATACTCAATTGCAGAGGATGCTAATTCTGATTGATCATAAGATTCCATATCCATGAAGACATGCTCGTCACCTTGTGCATATAAATACTGCATTTTACGGTTATCAATTTGTGCTTTTTCAACTTTCTCACCAGCACGGAAAGTTTTTTCTTGTACGTTACCATTACGAAGGTTACGTAATTTTGAGCGCACGAATGCAGCACCTTTACCTGGTTTTACGTGTTGGAAATCCATAACACGGTATAGTTGGCCATCAACAATAATTGTTAGACCTGTTCGGAAATCGTTTACTGAAATCATTTGTTTTCCTCCATTGTTTATAAAATGATGAGTTCTTTTGACGAATGCGTTAGGAGTTCATTACCTGTCTCTGTGATTAAAATATCGTCCTCGATACGTAGACCACCGATTCCCGGTAAATAAACACCTGGTTCAATCGTTACGGCCATGCCCGGCTCTAATACCGTTTCTGAACGCATCGATAAGCCAGGGCCTTCATGTACTTCAAGACCAATGCCATGTCCTAATGAATGACCAAATGCCTCGCCATAGCCTTTTTCTGTTAAGTAGTCACGTGCAATCGCATCTGCCTGAATACCTGTTAATCCAGGACCCACTTTTTCAAGTGCTAAAAGTTGTGAAGCAAGTACTGCATTGTACATATCTACTAATTTTGCAGATGGTTCGCCAACAGCTACTGTACGTGTCATATCAGAGATATAGCCATTGTAAAGTGCGCCATAATCTAGTGTGACAAAGTCGCCTTTTTCAATTACTTTATCTGTTGCAACACCATGAGGTAATGCTGAACGAAGACCAGACGCGACGATTGTATCAAATGAGGACTGCGTAGCCCCTTGTTTACGCATGAAAAATTCTAATTCATTCGAAACCTCAAGCTCAGTTTTCCCCGGCTTGATGAAGTCTATAATATGTGTAAATGCGTGATCAGCAATTTCACACGCAACCTTAATAATATTAATCTCTTGTTCCGTCTTAATCAAGCGAATTTTTTCAATTAGTCCAGAAACAGGTACTAAATCCGTTTGAATCACATTTTTGTATAGCTCATATGTGCCATAGCTTACAGCATCTTTCTCAAAGCCCAATAATTTGATGCCCATTGCTTTTACTTGTGTTGCTATTTCTTCGAGGATTGTCGCTTCATGTTTTACGATGCGGAAATCCTTGATTTGAGCAGCCGCTTGTTCAGTGTAACGGAAATCTGTGATAAACACAGCATCGTTTTGTGATACAATCGCTACACCCGCTGTCCCTGTAAAGCCAGTCATATAACGACGGTTGTACTCGTTCGTAATTAAAATACCCTCGATGTTTTGTTCTTGTAGTGCTTTACGAAGCTTTTGTAATTTTAACATGTTATTTCTCCCCTTCGATGAATGTGCGTAGCGCTAGCTCGTAGCCTTTTGTACCTAGACCGCAAATCTGGCCGATGCAAGCTGGTGCAAGATAAGAATGATGGCGGAAAGCCTCACGTTTATGGATATTCGAAATATGTACCTCTATAACTGGCACTGAAATCCCTGCAATTGCATCATGTAACGCAATGCTCGTATGTGTATAAGCACCAGGATTAAAAATAATACCATCATATTTTTCGTCTTCTGCCTCATGCACCCAATCAACTAGCTCTCCCTCATGATTGGATTGACGAAACTCAACTGTTGCACCGAGAGTTGCCGCAAGATTCCGAACATTTTTTTTCACATCATCTAACGTTTCATGTCCGTAAATATGCGGCTCTCGTTTACCCAGCCGATTTAAATTAGGGCCATTTAAACATAATAACTTCACGCAATATTCGCCTCTTTCTATGTACTTGCACTTTATTTTATCACACCCGTTGCATACGGCAACTAATTTCCTTTTTGTGCAGTATGCTCTTTCTGGTGAAAATTTGCTGTTTCAAGTAGGAACCGTAATAAGCAAATTACCACGACCATGAAGGGAATTGATAATTTTTTAAAAGAGGCAGACTGTAAAGGCAAATCAAGGATAATCCATTCTAAAGTAATGGTAAAAATAAGACCAAGTAAAAAAGACGTCAGCACCGCTGGTATAATATGGACATATTGCAAAGTAACATACAAAAAGAAACCACATAAAAATAAAACGAATGTTAGAAAGCTCCACTGAAATAATTTCGAACTATCTTCAAACAACTCCCACTTCTTATAAAACCCTATCGGACTCCAATCAATTAAATGAAAGAACTGAAGCGCTCTCAAGCACAATACTAGCGTAAGCGCACCTACAATTGATGTTATACTCGCTATTTTCAAGCATATCCCTCCTAAATGTGAACGACTCAGTTCTTTCGATTTGAGCGTGATGAGCCTATTACCGCAGCGAAGTGTTCAACGCTTTGGAACCGGGCGTTATGGGTTATTGGTTATAGATCTAAGCGCTGAACGGACTGGGCCTGTGTGTTAAGCGGTTTGGCCTGAGCGGTAAACCATTGCACCCGAGCGCTTCTGGGCTCGACCCGAGCGGTAAGCGGTTGGACCTGAGCGCTTCTTGGCTTCACACGAGCGGTAAACCGGTGGACACGAGCGCTTCTGGGCTTCACACGAGCGGTAAACCGGTGGACACGAGCGCTTCTTGGCTTCACCCGAGCATTTATCACCTCAACCTGAGCGTTACGCAACATACTACGTGAACGTAACATACTAATAAAACAAAATTATAAATTTAGTGTAGCCATATAGAAAATTTACTATGCGTTCCTCTAGAGGTTTTTCACTAAATTTAGTACAATGGTACAGTTGAAATATTTAAAGAGAGTGGTGTTAGCCTTGAGCAATTCACCTGTATACGGGGGACAAGCACAATTAGAAGGTGTGATGTTCGGAGGAAAGGAACATACGATTACAGCCATTCGCCGTAACGATGAGTCCATTGATTATTATCATTACAAAAAAGTTCAAAAACCTATTCTACAAAAATTAAAAAAAATTCCTTTTGTACGTGGTGTTGTGGCACTTGTTGAATCAGCTGGTTTAGGTTCACGCCATATGCAATTTTCAGGGGATCGCTATGATGTTACACCTGGCGAAGAAGAGGAAAATGTAGAGGAAGGTTCTAAACTGCAAATGATTTTAGGGGTTGCCGTTGTGGGGATTCTGTCCTTTTTATTTGGCAAATTTGCATTTACATTAATCCCTGTATTTATTGCGGATTTTTTCTCCAAGTGGATAGAAGGTAAAACAGGCCAGATTCTATTGGAAAGTGGTATTAAACTTATTTTACTACTTACCTATTTATATTTTATCTCTTTAACACCTATTATAAAAAGAGTCTTCCAATATCACGGTGCCGAGCATAAAGTAATCAATTGCTATGAAGCTGGTATGGAAGTAACTGTTGCAAATGTACAAGCACAATCACGTTTACATTATCGTTGCGGTAGTAGTTTCATGCTCTTCACTGTGTTTGTGGGTATGTTTTTATATTTCTTCGTACCAACGGATCCACTTTGGTTACGTATTGTAGACCGCATTTTATTAATTCCCGTAGTACTTGGTGTATCATTTGAAGTACTCCAAGCCACAAATGCGTGCCGTAACATACCTGTTTTACGCTTCCTTGGTTATCCAGGTTTATGGCTCCAATTATTGACTACGCGAGAGCCGAAAGACGATCAAGTCGAAGTAGCCATTGCTTCATTCAAAATGCTACGTCAAGTTGAACAACAGCCGGAAATCGCTGCAACTTTAAATCATGACTAAAAAGCAAGAGAGATCATCCGCGAATGATTTCTCTTGCTTTTCTACTTTATCCCGCATTAACGGTCAGTAATACACCCACCTCCAGTGGACATAGACAACGAGTGAACGAGATGTCAATCAACTGACCGTAAATGCCCGATTGGTTCAACTAACAATGCTTGGGGGATGAAGAATCCTCCAAGCATTGAAGTTTCTTTATTGAGGCTGTACAGCGATGAGTTGTTGTCTTGCCGTCTCATACTCTTCTTGCAATGTCGTGATAATTTCACGCACTGTCTCTCGCTGCTCGATATTTGTAACGCCATGACCTGCTGACCAAATATCTCGCCAAGCTTTAGCATCCACAAGATGGGTTAAATCAATATCTTCTCTTGGCTTTAACGTGGACGGATCAATTCCTTCTTTGAGTAACGACGGAATTAATACATTAACATGCACTCCACTGAACGCATCCGTATATAAAATATCGTCGGTCTTACTTGCAATAACCATTTTTTTATAGTCTTCTGGTGCATTGCCATCATCACAAGCTAAAAAGCGTGTTCCCATATAGGCATAGTCTGCGCCAATTATTTGCGCGGCCAACACGTCTGCACCGCTAGAAATAGAGCCAGATAAAATAATTGTACCATCAAAGAATTTTTTCACGGCAGATACAAAACCAAATGGATTCAGTTGACCACCGTGTCCACCAGCTCCCGCACAGACAAGAATAAGGCCATCCACACCTGTTGCCGCGGATTTCTCTGCATGCTTGACATTCGCTACATCTGCATACACCTTGCCACCGTAGCCATGCACAATTTCAATGACCCGCTTCGGATTACCAAGTGATGTAATAACAATCGGTGGTTCGTGCCTTTCAATTAACTGCAAATCCTCTTCGAAACGCTCGTTCGCTACAGGATGACAAATGAAATTAACAGCCCAAGGCTCTGTTGGTAACGCCTCTTTAATCTCCTGTAACCACTCTGCACAAACCTCTGTTGGTCTTGCATTCAATAAAGGAAATGAACCGATAGCCCCTGCCTTACTCGCTGCAATCACCATCGCTGGGTTAGATACTAAAAACATCGGTGCAACTATAATTGGTAAACTCGACATAAACCTTCCCCCTTTAAATTGAATATTCTATAAATATCACATAAATCCTACTTAAAATTGGAATTTCAGTATTTACTCTTCATTTTTTGTTTAAATCCTAAAATAGCCGTAATAAAAATAATGGTAGTATAACCGAAGACGATAGCGAGAGGTATAAAAATATCTTGGTATTGTCCACTTAACACTGCGCGCGCAGCATCCACAGCATGGACGAATGGAAGTAATCGGGCGATTGAATGAAATGTATCACCCATCATATCAAGCTGAAACCATATACCACTTAACCAAGTTGTCACATTTACAAATATCGCAAAAATCCCACCCACCTGTTTATCTGTAAATATCGTACCAAGTAATAAGCCAAGTCCAATATACAGTAAGGAAATAACGATGAGTACGATACCCATGAATAGGACAGATAGATTAAGCGACAGCCCTAAAAATAAAGCAGCGAGTATACATACACTGATCTGTAATGCCGCTATCGCTAATAATGGCAGGACATACCCTATGATGTAATCGGCAGCAGACATCGGTGAAGCAAAGATTCGCATTAAAAAGGAGGTACTTTTATCCTTGCCAAGCAACATCCCTGAAAAAAGTGTAAGGAACGAAAAACCAAAAATAATGACACCTGGTGTTAGATTATTAATTTCATATAATGAAATTGGCGTATTTTTTTGCATGACCGAAAATAAGCCCATAAGTAGGACAGGTAAGCCTATACCGAAAAGCAGTGTTAAGGGATCTCGTACGATTTCTTTATGATTTCTTGTCGCAAATATAGCAGCCATCAACGCGACTCCCCCTCCGTCAGTTCTAAAAAGACATCTTCAAATGTTTGTTTTCCTGTTTGACTCATCAATTGCTTAGTCGTACCGAGTGCTCGTAATTTTCCTTGATGCATAATACCAACTCGGTCCGCTAACATCTCCACTTCTTCTAAATAATGAGTTGTTAAAACAATGGTGACATGCCCTTTCAATTGACGTAAAATCCCCCATAAATCACGACGTGCACGCACATCCATGCCTAATGTAGGCTCATCTAAAAACAAAATTTTCGGATTTGACATCATGGCCATTGCCACACTTAGTCGTCGCTTAAAACCACCCGATAAAATCTTAGCCTTCTCGTGCTGGCTCATCTGCAAGCCAAACGTATTCATCTGTGCAATCGCATGTTGTTCCGCTTGTATTTTTGAATAGCCATAAATTCGAGCCATTAATCGTAAATTTTCCACAACCGTTAAATTTGGTGCAACTGCTGTTTCTTGCGGAGAAATATTAATGTTATTCTTAGCAACAATGGGATTGTGAACGATGCTCACTCCGTCCAAAAGAGCGTCACCACTTGTAGGTGTAACAAGTCCACATAGCATTTTAATGGTTGTGGTCTTGCCCGCCGCATTTTGACCAAGAAGCGCAAAAAATTCACCTTTTTCAATGTTTAATGATAAGTGATCGACTACTGCTCGTTCCTGATAATGTTTCGATAATTCTTTTATTTCAATGGTCATGATTCTCACCTCTTTCTAAGATGGCATTGATTTTTTCAATATCACGCTTCGATAGTTGATATTGCATCAGCCATGTCACGATATATGTTCCTATAAAACTCGCAAGTAAGGAAAATATATTGGCCATCGTTTTAGGCATCCATATAATCATAACAATGGGTATCCAGACACTTGCCGTCACGCTAAAATGCACGATATATTGCTTCAACATGCCCCATCTAGCGATTTCAAAGACTAATGCCGCCATGGCAAATGTGACACCTATCATCCCCGTTAAAAAAATTTGTGTACAAACAGCTACTGTTTCACTTGTAAATAAAGCACGAAAATTTGGCACAACCGCTAAATAACTTTCTTGACCTAAGCCAAGAGATATACAGAGCTGTACAATTTGCCCAATGGTAACACCGATCACAAATCCCCCTACAAAGCGTATCACAATATCCTTTTGCATCTCTTTCACCTCATATTCCTAATTGCTTTTTAATCTTTGAGACATAGCGCCTTGAGGCATACGTTTTAATATCACCTTGTAGCACTACCCCTATAGTTCCTGTCTTACTAATATCCATTTGTTTAATCATGTTTCGATTGACGATTTCAGCATTTGAAATACGTACAAATATTTGCGGATTTAACTTCTTATCAAGTTCATACAAACGACTGCGCACCGTGTAAATGCCCCGCGATGTTTGGACGAAGACCTTTTTTGCTTCCGTATAGATACGCAAAATATCTTTACAGGCAATCATCTCCGCTCCCCTACTAGACGAATCAGCCTCTTCAGTAGCAATACGCTGCATGATTTGTTCGATTTCCTCTGTCATTTTATCTGTGAGAATAATAACTTTTGGTTCTTGATATGTCGGATCGATCGACACTTCTATTTTCATATCATCACAGTCCTTTCATTCGCCTTCACTATAAAGTTTTCAAACATTGATGTAAATGTATTATGGATGACTGGTCGTTTTTCCAGCATAAGTGGTGTATACAGCAAAAAAAGTGCCTATCCGCCTTGTAGGCAAGATAGATGTAGCTTTGAAATAAAGTTTGATCAAAAATGTTCCGTGAACCCACATTTTACTGCAAAATAAAAAGAATCCATTTTGAAAAAAGATTGATCAAAATGGATTCTTCATTTGTAAATGCAGATTGTGTTTTTATAAAGAAATTTGAGTAAAACTCATAGAAGTCCCTAAAAAGAACGGTTTGAATAGTCGGCTGAATAAACATTCAACTTTTTTATAAACAGTACGACTTTATTTTTAATCCACACCTTTTGTAGGCTTTGAATAAAGTTTGAGTAAAAGTATTGGCTCAACCCTGATTTAGCAGCCAAAGAAAAGAAACCATTTTGAAAACATTTGATCAAAGTGTTCTCTTTTCTTATCAACGAGTTTGCTGTTTTGATAAAAAAGATTGGATATTTTATTTGATTTCCTCAGCCAGCTCCAAAATAATTCCTTCTGGCCCACGAACGTAGCATAATTTATAAGCGTTTTCGTAGTTTTGTATCTCACCAATAAGTCCTGCGCCTTTCATAGTCAATTTGGTAACAAGGGCTTCAATATCTTCAACAGCAAAGGCAATATGCCGGATACCCAGAGTATTTGCTAAAGGACGCTGTATGCCATTTTCATCTGATGGCGTGTGAAATTTTACTAGTTCTATATTTGCGTCACCTTCTGGCGTTCGCAACATTACTAGTTCTATATTTGCATCACCTTCTGGCGTTCGCAACATTGCAACTTCCTCTTTAACGTCTTGAAGCCCTATTATCCGCTCCATCCGCTCCACCCACTCACCTTCCACTTTTCCTTCCCCCAGCATTTCAAGGCCAAAGTCAAGAAAAAACGCTTTCGCGGCAGGAAGATCATTGACGATTATACCCACATGATCTATTCTATGGATTTTCATATCTCATACCACCTTTTCCCTAATTTTATCACATATGTCTCCTAAAGATTTCTTCTCGATTGCTTAATAGCTTTTCTTCTTTATTCAACAAACTGTGCCTTTAACAGAACAATTTATTTTCAATTAACAATTCATTAATCCACCTTTTAATTCAGATATTCTTTCCCTTCATTATAAAAATGCCCCTTTAGATAACCATATATCCACAGGGGGAAAACATCGCGACTTTATTTCAAACCTACAATAGATATAGCTTTATAATAAAGATTGATCAAATTAATACTAATAGCCTTGATAAACAAACAAAAAGAAAGAGCGTGTTTTAAAAAAAAGATTAATCAAAACACGCGCTTAATATATTTTATTGAATCATTCTTTTATAAAAAAGTTTGATCATTTCTATGATATTTCCTCCATTAAAGCGCCCTTTAATGGAGAAACATGCCAGGCAAGCCCTCAGCCAATTTCCCATGGCTTTTGGGACAGCCCCTCTAATCCTTTAACTGATGGAAAACCTGTTCAATTTTGCCTCAGTACCAAGCATGACAGTAAACATAAAAACACCCCTTTAGATTAATATAATCCAAAGGGGGAAAACCGTGCAACTTTATATCAAATTCACAATAAACACTTTTTCATTATTTTATAAACCACATTTAAGCTGTGCACCGCAGTTTGTACATGTGTTACAGCCGCCCATTTCCTCGACTGTTCCTTTACGACATACCGGGCAAGTATTCCCAACGTCAGAGCCGATAACAGTTGTTGACTCCAGCGCTTGAATCGTATCGATTAATACGACCGGACGCTTTGTGTGTTCTTCTACTAGTTCTTCTTCAAATGATAGCTGATCCATATCATTTTCTTCGGCCTTTAGTGTAAGTACTTGTGAGTCACGGCTACCATCTACATAAACCGTACCACCTTTAGCGCCACCTTTATATAGACGCTCATATACTTTTTCTACCTGCTGTACTGTATAGCCTCTTGGAGCGTTCACCGTTTTTGAAATCGATGAATCGATCCATTTTTGAATGATACATTGTACATCGGCATGAGCCTCTGGTTTTAATTCCATCGATGATACGAACCATGATGGTAAGTCGTTCGCACTTGCTGCTGGATGACTGTCTAAGTATTCCTGAACGATTTCTGCTTTCACCTCGATGAATTTACCTAAGCGACCCGAACGGTAATATGTGAACGAGAAATAAGGCTCAAGACCTGTTGCTACACCAACCATCGTTCCAGTAGAACCTGTAGGCGCCACTGTAAGTAAATGCGAGTTACGAATACCTGTTGCTAAAATTTGCTCTTTGATATGCGTTGGCATTTTTTGCATGAAGCCTGTTTCTGTGAAGGCTTTACGTAAACGTGCAGTTTCTTCTGCTGTCGCACCTACTAAGAATGGGAAGCTACCACGTTCTTTTGCTAGTTCTGTTGAAGCCTCATAAGCAGTCTCTGCAATTGTTTTAAAGATTTCATCAACAAGTGCATTGCCTCCCTCTGAGCCATATTCTTTTTCGCAATAGATAAGTAAATCTGCTAAGCCCATTACCCCTAAGCCAACACGTCGCTCACCAAGGGCTTGTACACGGTTTTCTTCTAGGAAATAAGGCGTTGCATCAATAACATTATCCTGCATACGTACACCTACGCGTACCGTTTCACGTAATGCTTCATAATCAACTGTTTGATTTTCTTTATTAGCAAACTGCGCTAAATTTACAGCAGCTAAATTACACACCGAATAAGGTGCAAGTGGTTGCTCACCACATGGATTTGTTGCAACAACGCTTTGACCATATGCCTTAGCGTTTGTCATATCGTTTGCGTTATCGATGAAGAAGATACCTGGCTCTGCAGAGTATGTTGCACATACATTGATAAGATTCCAAAGCTCTTTCGCTTTAATCGTACGGTATGTGCGCACTTTATAGCCTAATTTCTCCCATTCACGTACGTCGCCAACCTTATGCCATTCCGTATTGTAGAGAGTCATTTCCTCTTTTGTATATTCTTCAACTGCTGGGAAACGAAGCTCAAAATCCGCATCTTTTTCAACAGCTTCCATAAATTCTTTTGTCAATGTTACAGAGATATTAGCGCCCGTTAAAAACTCTGAGTTATGGACTGTATACGTACCACCGTCGCGTAATTTATTTTCTGCATCACGAATAATCGCAGTATCAAATCCGCCTAAGCCTTCGATGTTTTTGTAATTTACAATACCCTGATACATTGCTTCATCTTGCTGAGATAAAGGCTTGAAGTTTAATTTTTCTTTTGCTAGACGGATAATAGACTTGTCCGTCGTGTTTTCGATTAAGTATCGTAAAATACGTGGATTTTGCATTTTTGAAATGATAAATTCCACAATATCAGGATGCCAATCGGCCAGCATAATCATCTGTGCGCCACGACGTGATCCACCCTGTTCAACAAGGTGTGTCAGCTTGGCAATATCGTCTAGCCATGAAACCGAACCAGACGATTTCCCGTTCACACCACGTGCTAAAGTATTACGTGGACGCAGAGTTGAACCATTTGTTCCTACTCCCCCACCACGGCTCATAATTTCCATTACTTGCTTACGGTGATCACTAATACCCTCACGTGAATCTGCAACAAATGGCATTACGTAGCAATTGAAGAACGTTACATCTGTTTCAGAACCTGCTCCATAAATAACACGTCCAGCTGGGATAAATCGCAATGATACTAATTGCTCATAAAATCTCTCAAACCATTCTTGGCGTTTTTCTGCTGTTTTTTCAACAGAGGCAAGCCCTGTTGCATTTCGTTTTGCGATTTGCTCATAATAAATTTCAAGAGGCTTTTCTAACACGTCAATTGAACGCGTAATCACACCCGTTTCTTGCTCTTTTGGCTCATCTAAAACGCTACGGTAGTCTTCCTCGATCAAAATGTCTGCTGTTTTTGTAGTCATATCAATCTTTTGAATTGTCCCTAAACCACGTGCAGGGAATTTTGGATCTGCCTTTACTGTTAAGACAACGAAATCACCAGCTTTTAATGTTTTCTTCTCTGTGTCCTTAAACGAGTAGCGATCGATCATTACCAATCTAGAAACACCTTTATGCGTAATGTGCATATCAGGGGTTACGGGGTGAACCTGTGG
This sequence comes from Lysinibacillus sphaericus OT4b.31, assembly GCF_000392615.1. GTDB lineage: Bacteria > Bacillota > Bacilli > Bacillales_A > Planococcaceae > Lysinibacillus > Lysinibacillus sphaericus_B. The sequence continues at coordinate 2,993,358 of NZ_KB933398.1, forward strand.
AAATAGTTCAATATCCTTGTTCAATTGTTCGATTTGTTTGTTTACTTCGGGTTGATGATTTGTGAGTACCATCGTTTTGCCTCCCTTATTTTCATCCTTACAATAATAAATACACAATATCATGTGTCGTTAAACACTACATATTGTGTATATTCCTTAACAAAAGATACTATATATAGTTTTTTAATTCAACTCTTGCAATTTTGACTAGAATCAGTACTGCTTGTCAGCACAAGGTTTAAACGCAAAAAAAATATTTTTCTTATACCATTTCTTACTTTTTGAAGTTCCAATCATCATGTGCATATTTTTTTTCTTCAAGTGCATGGACATATTCTAATTGCTCCTCAGAAAGTGTAAATGGTTTTAAATCAATTTGCAACGATTTTGCAAAACCATCTCGGAAAGCCGTCACACATTGTTCAATAGAAACAGGTTCTTTGACAAGGCTATTAATGGCAACAGCCTTCTCTGGCAGCTTTTTACGCATGCGTTCTTTCGCTTCATCACTTGAAAAATTAAATACTGATAATAGTTTTTCTTCATCGAGATCAAGTAAAATTGCACCATGCTGTAAAATGACACCTTTTTGACGCGTTTGCGCACTACCCGCTATTTTTTTTCCTTCTACGACAAGCTCATACCAACTTGGTGCATCAAAACAAACAGCACTCTTTGGCTGCTTCAAGTCGGCCTTTTTTTCTTCCGTATCCGGCACACTAAAATACGCGTCCATCCCTAAATTATGAAAGCCCTGTAAAATCCCCTCGCTCAATACACGATACGCCTCTGTTACCGATTCAGGCATATTTGGATAGCTTTCTGTGACAATGACGCTATATGTCAACTCATGTTCGTGTAAAACTGCTCTTCCACCTGTTGGACGTCGCACAAAACCTAGACCTTGTTCACGAACTGCTTCTAAATTAATATCTCTTTTCGCCTGCTGAAAATAGCCAATTGAAAGTGTCGCAGGCTCCCACTCATAAAACCGAATCACTGGAGGAATTAAACCCTCACTATGCCAATCAAGCAATGCCTCATCCAGCGCCATATTAAACGAAGGACTACATTTCCCTGAATTTAGAAAATACCAAGTTGTCATACAATCATCTCCTACAAGTATCAATTATGCCTCGGCGTAATTAAAACCAAATTTTGAATTGCTTTTTGGACCTGCGCAGGTTGACACAATGTTCGTCATCTCAGTCAAACCACAGGACGTGGCGATTTACCCAGGCAGGTCGATTAATGGTTGTCGCATAGACGCAACGGGTTCCTTCAAAACTTGTGCCATCCGCCGGGGCTTGTTCTTCATTCAAATTATTTTTACAATCACATCACCTTATAGAGGCAAGAGACTGCGTGACTGATACTACTTCATAACATGTGCTACTTAAAGCTATCTTATTTTTAGCCACAATCTAGTTAATTTTATCAAACTCATTGGACTATCGCTACCGCATCTTTTATAATGATAAAGAAGATAGAAAGGGGTAAGAAAATCTTGGACATACTTATCACAATTGGTGTAATTTTAGTAGTTCTAATTGCATATATCGCGATAAATGCAATGCGTCTAAAAAAAGCCGTAACCAACTTAACACAAGAACAGTTTATTGAAGGCTACCGTAAAGCACAGCTAATTGATGTGCGTGAGCAAAAAGAATTCGAGGCAGGTCATATTCTTGGCGCACGAAGCGTTCCTTCTACAGCACTACGTCAACGTTACAAAGAAATCCGACCAGATTTACCAGTATATTTATACTGCCAAAATACAGGTCGTAGTGCTCGTGCTGCACTATTCTTAAAAAAACGTGGCTACAACCAAATTTACCAGCTTGAAGGCGGCTTCCGTAATTGGACTGGTAAAATAAAAACAAAAAAACAATAAGAATTGCGCATTTGCACATTTTTCCGCTGACAGTTCACATAAAGCGCAAAAAAGCTGCACACTCGGTAAGCTACTGAGAGGACGAAACACGAATCGAAGCGACCTCCTGTGTGCGGCGCCAATGCCTATACTTTCTTATATTTTTTATAAAGAGCTAGCAGCTGCTTTAATTGCTAGCTTTTTTCTAATATTCTGAGTTTCTACTATATAATAGTAGTTGTCTAACGACTAACCATTTAGTTCTCTTTCACCAAGCCCTTGATCATGCATAGGACAAAAAGAGTAAAGCACGTAAAGGTATATACATTTCATTAGTAGCGAACATTTCTTGTTGCACATAAATGATTCAGGCTCCATCGCTATCAGCCTGCTTGACATAGATACACATCTTGTCATACTCTTCGTTCTTTCTATAGCTCTGCTAAATTATGAATGGCTACAAGACTAATCTCTTTCATTTCGCCTTCTTCTGCCAATAACCTTGCTGCTTCCTTCACTTGATTCATCTTTTTACCTAATTCAGGAAAATAAAACGAAATCATGCTACTAGCTATGACAACCAGCATAAATTTAACTTTTTTAGTATGTCTAAAAATACTAAGTTGTGTAAATAATTTATCAATCGGCACGCTATTTTTCTATTTTCTGAAAATAGCCAATTTTTAATACTTGAATAAAAGCGTAAGCATTGATAGGATGTATAATATCTTAAAATATTGTATTGTCTTTACGACGATACGTGCTATGAATGCTATGGATAAAACTATAGCAGGAGCATTTCTGGAGAGAGCGCAATATGCGTCGCCGAAGGGTTCACTATCTCAGGCAAAAGGACAGAGGAGTAATACAAACTTTCACCACGAAAGCTATACCACACGAATGTTGAGCTTAATTTTTTTAAATTAAACATCCTCAAATGGTATTTGTTATTCTGACGTTTACGAGACTAGTGTCGCTACTAGTCTCTTTTTTATTTTCCAGTCTTAGCTTTACGCATCTTTGGAGGGGTTAACGTGGAACAACAACAGTTAAAACGCGAATTAAAAAATCGTCATGTGCAATTAATTGCCATCGGCGGCACAATAGGCACAGGCTTATTTTTAGGATCAGGAAAAGCCATCGCCTTAGCAGGACCTTCAATTATTTTCGCCTATCTAATTGTCGGAATTGCCCTGTTCTTTGTTATGCGTGCGCTTGGTGAACTATTATTATCGAATGCAGGTTATACATCATTTACAGATTTCGCCACAGAATATATCGGTCCATGGGCAGGCTATGTCACTGGTTGGACATACTGGTTCTGCTGGATTATGACGGCGATGGCGGATATTATTGCAGTCGGTGTCTATACACAATATTGGTTTGATATTCCACAATGGGTACCAGCAATTGGCTGTTTAGTACTGCTATTAATTTTAAATTTACTGACAGTAAAACTATTTGGTGAACTAGAATTCTGGTTTGCGCTTATTAAAGTCGTGACGATTGTTGCCCTCATTATTATAGGATTATTTATGCTATTTACTGGGTTCCAAACAAGCTCTGGTACAGTTTCTGTGGAAAATCTTTGGGGACATGGTGGGATTTTCCCTAACGGCATCTATGGATTCCTCATGGCCTTCCAAATGGTAGTCTTTGCTTTTGTAGGTGTTGAACTAGTCGGTGTTTCCGCTGCTGAAACAGCAAATCCACAAAAAAATATCCCATCTGCCATCAATAAAATTCCAATACGAATTTTACTTTTTTACGTGGGTGCTCTATTTGTCCTTTTATGCATTAACCCTTGGAATGAAATGTCTGCGGCAAGCAGCCCATTTGTGCAAGTATTTACACTAGCTGGAATTCCTATTGCAGCAGGTATTATTAATTTTGTCGTGCTAACATCAGCTGCTTCAGCCGGTAATAGTGGCCTATTCTCTACTAGCCGCATGCTCTTTAATCTTGGTAGCAATAAACAAGCATCACCATCATTTGCAAAATTAAATAAAAACAGCGTACCAAGTAATGCACTTGTTGTGTCTGCGTTTGTTGTATCAGTAGGAGCATTATTAAGTAAGCTAATGCCGGAGAATGCCTTTAGTGTCGTGACGACAATTAGTGCTATCTGTTTTATATGGGTATGGAGTATCATTTTAATCTCTCATATTATTTATAAACGCAAAAATCGAGCACGCCATGAAGCATCGATTTTCAAAGCGCCATTTACACCATTTGTGAACTACTTGGTGCTTGCCTTCTTCGCCTTCTTATTAGTGATCATGTTCATCTCTGAAGCAACGCGTACAGCGTTACTATTAACACCGCTATGGTTTATTGTGTTATTTATTCTCTATAAAGTAAAAAGAAAATCAGAATGATCTGACTAACTTTTTTGGGTCAGATTAGTTTGTTTACAGTCTTTTTTCTAATAGAAGTGTCTATATGAGCCCGTTGATTTCTGCTACGGTGGACGCTTTTCGTGGGCATGGCTTCCGTCTCCTCGTCGCTACGCTCCTGCGGGGTTTTCAAAGAATAAAATAAAATCAGTAGACAAGCCTGTATGCTTGTCTACTGATTTTTTAGTGCATGTGCTAAGTTACAACATACCTCATTCTCAAGGATTACCCCAAGAACAATGGTGATTCGCACCTCAGAAAAACCTCTATAGTAACTAAAAAATATTCATGTTCCACTCTGTGGCAATATGCTTCAGTAAATGAACACCTGCAACACTGTTACCTATTGTATCTATTGCAGGCCCATAAATGCCGATTCCACAACCAGCCGGAAATGGTGATTGTAAGCTTGCATGGCTTGGCACAGTCGCTAGAATCGCTCCCGAGACACCACTCTTAGCAGGCAATCCGATAAACGCCGCAAATTTACCAGACGCATTATACATACCACAAGTCACCATTAACGCTTTTGTTAATTTGGCTACTTGCTTTGGAAATAACTGTGTTTTTAATATAGGATGATATCCATCATTGGCAATTACTAATCCTATCATGGCCATATCAGCAACATCTACTTCAATAGCACACTGCTTTAAATAAACTTCCAGCGCTTCCTCAACTGGGCAATCTAAATAACCAGATGCCATCAAATAGTATGCTAGCGCTCTATTCCGATTAGCCGTTTCCCATTCCGAGTGAAAAACCTCTTCATTGACACTAACTTTTTTTCCTATCATTTTTTCTAAAAAATGCAGTAGATTATCTATTTTTTCCTGTGGTGAGGCGCCTGCAAGCATAGAAGATACTGTAATAGCTCCTGCATTAATCATCGGGTTAAAAGGTTTTCCTGGCTGATGACTTTCTAAGCGTACGATGGAATTAAACGTATCACCTGTAGGTTCTACATCAACACGCTCTAATACATAAGACAATCCTTTATCCATACATGCTGAAATAAAACTAACAATTTTAGATACACTTTGGAGTGTAAAGGTTTCAGTTGTATCTCCTGCCCTCATTTCCCTACCATCTGGGCCGATGATAGCAATGGCTAGTTGATTTGGATCTTTTTGGGCCAATGCTGGTATATAGCTAGCGCAGTTTCCTTCTTTGGCATAAGGTCGAAACTGTTCCACCCATTGTGCTATTTTTGTATGATCTTCTATCATATTTAATTTCCCCTTTCAAGAAAAACAGAGCCTTCATAGTATTACTCTATGAAGACTCTAGTCAAATTTAGCCTACTTGTTAAAACTTTGGAGGAGTAGCGTCCTGTGGAATTAACGAAACATAAGGTTCACCATCAAGACGCTCTTGCCATTCTTTCGTCGCCTCTTTAATAAGCGCTGGATTGTCGATCAATGTTATTGCTGTACAAGCCATGGTTTTTGCCGCCTGCAACATGCCTTTATGCGCAATCGGCATCACACCTTGAGACACAACCTGCCATGTATGAAGCGGTGTACCTAAAGCCATGCATGTTGTTGTACATTGCACAGTTGGAACATTCCAGCTTACATCCCCTACATCGGTAGAGCCACCCATTATAAACTCTGGTAATATACTAGGTATGCTATCCGCAATGACTTTATCTTTTAGCTGTATGGCATCCATTTTATTTAGCCCTACTAATGCTGTTGCCTGAACCTCAGGAGAAAATGTCTTAAAAATAGCTGCAGCATGCTTGTCGTCTTCAGTTGTATACGTAGGCATGCCAATTTCAAGCATTTGCTTATACATAATATCATAAAGTGTTTTATTTGGTATAAGATTTGCAGCGGCTCCTTCAAAAACAACCTCTACAGATGTTTCTGTCATTAATGTGGCACCTTTTGCTATGTTTTCAACACGCTTATAAATCTCTTGCACTTGATGTTTTTTAGGTGCTCGTACTAAGTATGTCACCTCTGCATACTGTTGTACAACATTTGGTGATGTCCCACCTGTATTGGTCACTGCATAATGTAAGCGCGCTTCCGGAATAATGTGCTCACGTAAATAATTAACACCGACATTCATTAACTCCACGGCATCTAAAGCACTTCTTCCAAGATGAGGGGCCGCGGCTGCATGTGCACTTTTTCCCGTAAACTTAAAAGTAGCTGCATAGTTTGCTAGAGAACTACATGTCATCACTGTTGAAAAGGTACCTGGATGCCATGATATCGCAATGTCTACATCATCAAAGATTCCCGCCTGAGCCATATAAGCCTTCCCTGAACCATTTTCCTCAGCAGGACAGCCGTAAAAACGGATAGTCGCAGATTGATTATTTTCCTCAAGGTAATCTTTAACAGCCACTGCTGCAGCAAATGCACCTGTGCCTAATAAATTATGACCACAGCCATGACCATTCCCTCCCACCTCGAGCGGTTCATGCTGAGTGGTGCCGCCTCTCTGACTTAAACCCGGTAGCGCATCATACTCACCAAGAAAAGCAATAACTGGTTTCCCTGTGCCAAATGTTGCTACAAGTGCTGTATCAAGATTGGCAATACCAATTTCCGTCTCAAAGCCTTCTTTTTCTAAAGCTTCCTTCATATATTGAACAGATTTTTCCTCATGGAAGTGAAGTTCAGGAACTGCCCAAATGGCATCACTTAACTGTATACCCGCTTCCCTCTTTGCTTCGACTAATGTTGAAATTTTTTCATGTAAACGCATACTTTTTCCTCCTTAAGCGACTGTATTATTTTCTGAATTCAATAGATTTCCTTTTTGATCATTCAAAGTAAGGAGCGCTATTATACAAATTACCGCAAAGGCAATTAACATCCAAAAGGCTGCATCAAATGAACCGTCAAAGGCATCTACCATAAATCCAATAGCCATTGGTGTCACAAATCCCGCTAATTGCCCACCTGTATTGGCAACGCCCATTGCTGAACCTGTAATGGATGAAGGCAATTTCTTTAGAACAATTGCAGGCAGCAGTGTGATTACAAATGCAATAAAAATAGAAACCATAGTTTGATAGCCTATAAACATTGTCACTGTTTCAGCAGTAAACATTAAATATAATAAAAGCCCAATGATTGCACATGAAATGGAACCTAAAATTTTATCCATCCCGCGCGGTAATTTATCTATGATGTATCCGCTACCATACACGCCAATAATCGTCGTGATAGCTGGAATTGTTTGTGCCCAACCAATGGACATCAAATCGAGTCCACGATTTTTCTGAAGATAAGTAGGAATCCATGATACTAATCCCCAGTTCACTGCATAAATACAGAAATACGCAATGATTAAATTCCACATAAGCGGCGTTTTAAATAGTTCCTTAAAGTTCACTTTGTTTGTAGCACTCACCTTATTTTCAACATTTCCAGTTGATGCCACTGTATCTTCAGGTAATTTAATATATTTCCAATACAAAAAGGCAATAATAGCGCCAATCGCCCCAATAATGATGAACATCATACGCCAACCGATTGTCCCTAACATATAAGCCGACAGTAAAGGAACAATTAGTGACATAATCCCCGCAGAGGTAAGCATAATCGACATCGCTCTACCTCTTTCTTCCCTCGGAAAGATAGTAGCGATTATTTTTGAGCTAGAGGGTTGAAACCCACCTTCTCCAATACCAAATAAAAATCGAATAACAATCATTGTTACTAAAGACCAAGCAATAGCTGTTAAACCTGTGAAAATTGACCACATGATTACCGATAGAAGTAAGATTTTTTTAGCACCAAATTTATCTGCAAGCCAACCACCAGGTATCTGCATAATCGCATAACCTAGAAAAAAAGCACTTAATATCACGCCCGTTGAGGAAGCATCTAAACTTAGATCGTCTGTGATGGATACTACTGCATAGTTCATGATGTAGCGATCTAAGTTCCCTAATGACCACCCTAAAAATAATAATCCTAATATCAAATTTCTAGATTTCTTTGTTATATCATTTGTTACCATGTCATGCCCTCCCATGTTTTAAAAATGCATTTTCACTACATAAATCTAAGGATACGATTTGCTTTGAAAAGGTATTTATCCGTCTGCTTCGAGCGATATATTTTAACCAATTCAACATAGTTCGTAGCCAGTTAAACACGATTGCGTTCATCTCTCCCTGTCTATTAAAATCAATCCCCTTATATAACGACAATTTCGTTATATATTCGTATAATAAGCAAAATTATATGATATTTCAATATTTTTTTAAAATTTTTATAAATAAAAGATGGTGCCCCCAAAATAATTGAGACACCATCTTTCTAAAGAAAACTGTGTAAACCCCTGTTTTATCGTGCTTTTTCATAATCGAAAAATGGCCCAAAAACCACTTAGAAGGTTCGGGACATCTTTTCATTAATTTGTATTTTTTGACGAGATAAGTTGGTAAATTTTAATTGGTCTTCCCCGTGTATGTTGCAACTCTTCACCATAGATTTTGGCTAAGCCTACACTACATAAATCTGCAACTATACGCTGTGCATTGCGCTCACTCATCTGGAGTTGTGACGCTAAATCTTTTGTCGTAAAATGCTTCCAGCGCATTTTTTGAATTAATGCTTGAATTTTTGTATATGTTTTAACACTTACACTTGCTTTTTTCAATTTCTCAATTACAACGGGATCTTCCGCTCGATAAGAGTACGAGAGCTCCTCCGTATTGCCCACAGATTCAATAATGGTTCCATCATCTTGAATCATCACAATATCAATGGATTCGTTTACTTTCGTTTGACGCAATCCCCTATGAGCGTGTAATTCCGCATTAAACACAGTCTGAGCAAAGCCAATGCCAGCAGTCACTTTCGCATCCATTTCGATTGACAGCTGATACATTTTTTCTTTTATAAATTGAATTTGCCCTTCGATTGCTCCTCTCGTGCTAAAAATTGTATATTTACCATTGCCTTCTTCTATTAAGGAACCATCCACCTGTTCACATAGCTGCAATAAATTTTCCTTCATCCGTAATTCTAAATACTGAATTTGATAGCCTAGCTTCATCCGCTCTTTTAATGAGTCGAAATCTTTTATTTCTAGCATTAGAGCGCCAATTTGCGTCTCTTTATAATAGGAGGTCTTGATTTTTTCAGTAAATAACTGAACGGTATGATAAATCTCAGTCTTTGTAGGGGATACCCAATAAGAGGGGACACCAGCTTCTTTTAGCTGTTCATCTACTGTTGGATAACAAGTAATGGCAAATTCAATTTTTCCTTTCTGCCAAAGCTGAAAATGAAAGTCAAATAACTCTTTCGGATCAATTGCTACATCAAATTCTTTGACAAACAGCTGTTTCACATTTTTTTCGATTTTCTCAAGCCCTTCTGCTGCCATCTGTGCAGGAGAAGGAATAATATCTACACTTACACTGTCAATGAGCTTTCCCATACTATAAGATTGCTCCAAAAAACCTTGATAAATGGCTGCCTCAGAAAAGAAAATATGTGTAAGTTTGTCCTGTGGCACGCTCGTCTGACTGGCAATCTTAAATGGTATATAGCCAGAAAAAAGCCAAAAATCAACATGCTGATCATGGGCTTCCACAATATTTTTTGTTTCCGTAGCAATTGAATAAATATAGGGCTTAAACTCCATATCCTGTTCAATTTCTTGGGCTAACAATATAATTCTTTCTACCGATTTTGCAGGCCCAACAACACCAATTTTATACATCATTTATTCCTACTTTCTATGTCAACTGCTCTCATCATGCTAAATATATATTGGTCTCTACCTTTCAATTGTAAATAGTATAACGAAGAAATGAACGGCTAGCCAAATGAAAGGACCATCACAATAGGTAGTGATTTCAAAATTAACTTTCTATTTTATCTATATAACCCATAATAAAGCAAAATTTAGGCATAAAAAACCCCGAACTACATAACAGTTCGGGGTAATATTTTATGCAAATTGTGTGAAAATTGTGTGGGTGCCAGGCACCTACAAATCATTTGGATATAACTTATTATATAGAAGCTCTAATTTTTTCGAAAGCTTCCCATACGCAGTTTGCCAAGCTTTGCGAGCTGTTTCACTATTTTCAGCAGGAATTGCTTCATGCAATGCATGTACTTCCGCTACTTTTTTCAAATCACTCTCAGCTTGTGTTAGCTTTGAATAATTTTTCACGATGTTTTTTTCTGAAGAACTCAACTTATCATAGTCTGCTCGGATGGTCGCTACCTTCGTTTGTAAATCGGCTACATAATCACCATTTTGAACAAGCAAATTAATAGCTTCTATTAAGCCTAATGCCGTTTCGTTTGCTTTTTGTTGGTTCTTATCAGCCTCAATAATCTTTTGGCGAGTATCCTGGCTTACCAAGTTCATTTGCTTTGCAGTAAGTTTTGCAAATGCTTTAATAACCGTTGTCGGATTACTAGCAAATGACTTATCATACTGCTTCATGAAAGTCTCTACTTTTTTAACATCTGAAACAGCTGCTGTTAAAATCGAGGCATTAGTGATGAGCTTCTTATCACTTGAACTCAACTTATTATATTGAGCAGAAAGATTCTGAATTTCTTGGAGAGACACCGTATATAAATCGTCCGACACCATTGCCGCTATTTGTCCATTTAATTTTGAAATATTCGGTGCATTTCCATCTACTAAACGATTATTTAGTAAATCTTCGTACTGTGGTTTTGCTAAATGCTGCTGATTTGCTGGTAATTTTGCATAGGCCTTTTCCACAGTCTCTATTTTCTTCGCTTGCTTAGCAACGTCCATTTCCTCTCTAGCAGTTTGTACCTTTTTATGGAATGATTTTACCCCAGTAACGTCTTTAGTTGCTGCCGTTAATAAATGGTAGTTTGTCACATACTTACGTGCTGAAGATGAGAGGTTTTTATAAGTCGCTGTCGCTGCGTTTACAGCCGTTTCTAATTGCGTGAAGGAGTATTTTGTTACATCAGCAAACTTCGCAATGTCAGCTTTTAGAGCTTCTGCTGCCGCTTTATCTGCTGGCTCTTTACCATCAACCGTTACATTTGGTGATTTATTCAAAAATTCATCTGCATTATAAACAAGTGATTGCTGCAAACTTGTCAACTTATTATAAGCTTTTAACGTATTACTATAAGTAGATTGTAATTTACTTTCAGCTACACCGCTTGTCAATGTAAGATTTTTATATGCGGCCATGTCCTTAATGACTTTTTCTGCTGTTTTGATATCTTTTTGCAGCGTTAAAATGCTTTGATAACCGATAATTTTAGCAGCTGAAGTTTTCGTTAAGCTTTTATAATCAGTAATTATTTGGTTAACATTTTTCACATGACCTTGCCATGATTCCGCAGATGGATTTATCGGATAGCTTACGTCTCCTATGTAGCGAGCTATCTCAGTATTTAAAAAATAAATTTGATTTTCCTCTGCATTTTCTGCAGCTAGTAATTGCGTGACATACGTAGCTGGCACTAGTTGCAGCTGTTTGTAAGTGAGCTTTTCATAGGCTGTACGAATTGATTTTGCAGCTGTTACTTGCTTGCTCGGTGTATTATTTACTGATAATTTATCGAAAAGCTTAATAAATTGTTCAATCTTTTTGATGTCCTGCTTCGCTTCATTTAAGATTGTTTGATTTTGTACAGTGACTTGATAGTTTTTTGATAACTTCGCTATATCTGTTTCAATCGCCTCAACAGCTACTTTTAGAGACTCCATGCTTGTAGGTACATACTTCACAAGGGAATTTTCATAGGATAATAATGCAACAATCGCTTGATTCAATCTTCTTACTTCAGCAATTTCTGCAATATCTGCAGGTTCTTTCAAAATGTCCTTAATATTAGTATATAAAACATCACCTATATCTAAGCTGCGTTGTAATAAATCAAACTTATCGTAGGCATCTTCAATTTCTTTTATATATTTAGGTAAGTCTTTTTCACTTACTTCTTTTACTTTATTTACTTTTTCATTTAGTTTGTTTATTGCCTCTACGTCAGTAAGTGCTCTCTTTAATACATCATAGTTGGTCACATTTGCCTTCGCAGCGGGCGATAGGTCTTGATATTTTTTTTCTAATGCATCTATTTCCGCTTTAAATGATTCTAAGCTAGATACATTATATTTGCTGTCGCTTATACGTAAAGTTTTAATATCGTTAATCAATGTATCAGACGGTTCTTTAGATACTGTTATCGGTGCAGATACATCCGACTCAACAACTGCTGGACCAACCTTCGCCTGCACTTTCACTATAAAATCTTTCATTCCATTTTCTAATGCATCTGCTGGAATTTTATAAGTACCAGCTGTTGCACCGTTGATAATAGTGAACGATTCACCTACTTTATAAAACCATTGATAGCTATATGTAATTTGACTACTTTGTAACTTTGCCCCGCCTTTATCTGTTACTTTGGCCCCTGATACCCTTACCGTTTCACCTGGTGCTACAAAGTTTGTAGTCGAATCAAATGTTGGCTGTGTAATCTCAAGTTCCAATGTATTAATGGTACGTGATTCACTTTTATACGTACTACCAGTCGTCGAAGTCGCTTCTACAAAAATTGTTTTACCTGCTGCTTCAGCTGGGATTGTAAAAGATGCCATTGTTGCACCTGAAATTGGTTTGTTCGTAGTAGTCTTGGTACCACTTTCGTTCTCTACATAGTACCACTGATACTTATTTACAATTGTGTTTGCTGGTAAGTTTTCAATAGACGCCTTTAATGTTTCATTTACGGTATTCGTTCCTGTGATTAAAATAGTTGAAACTCCCTCTGCTCCAGCTACTGTAGGAACAATAAGGGCTGCCGGAATAGCTGCTACGGTGAAAAGTAATTTTTTATTCAATATTCAGTCCTCCTCATTTCATCTCTAAAATTATATCGGTAACAATTCAATAATTTCCTTTGTTTTACCGCATTTTTCTCATAAAGTGTATTTCTTACCTAATTTAATAATCAAAAAAATAATAATTTGATTTTATTTACCATTTTATATCATAAATCAACTTTATTTTTCTTTTCCAACTATTACCCAACCATAATGGAAGTATCTGCTTCCTTTTTTCTGACAAAAAAATCTAGCCATCAATAATGATTGCTAGACTTTTTTTGTTTATTTATTTTTAACTTCATACTAGGTTTAATACCATTTTTTGACTTATTCATTAAAATTCAATGACCATTACGAAGTATGTAACTATCCTTTATGTAGTTTCCAAGATTGTTATATATATGTATAATACAAATGTTATTATACTATTTATAACATTTAAGGAGGTAGATGGGTGTATGGAAAATCTATATACACCAAGTTTGACCGGGAATGACGTGGAGAAAACAAAAAGCTTTGAGGTTAGCAACCTATTTTTCGTGGCAATAATTGGTGGGATTCTTGCCGTTTCAGTGTTAGGTATACGAAATGCAAAATCCTTGAAATTAGAGAAAAAATACATACAACTATTAACGGTTATTAGTATTATTCTATTCATATCCAAAATTGTACTCGTTTACTTAATCTCACAACAAATAATTGCGATCGATGATACGTTTATTAAGCTTGTTGGGCGATTAACTGGAGCTGTTGGCTTTTTTATATTCTTTGCATTTCTTAACAAACCCTACAAAGAACATATAGCAGTTGGTGGAGATACAGAACCTTTAATGGGATCAGGCTTGACTTGGTGTATACTGGCAGGTCTGATTGATGCACTTATTCTAGCGTTTATTTTAGCAATGTAAAAAAGGAAGGCGTGTACCTTGATGAACGAATACGAAGAAACATCTTTTGAAGTCATCGAGCATTATTTTGATATTGGAAAATATAATCAAGTTATTGAGCTCGTAAAGGAAGAATTACAAGACCATATAGAAAATAGTATGCTTTGGTATATGTTAGGATATAGCAACTATACTATTGACGAATTTGATGATGCTGAAGAGCAATTACACGAAGCGATGAGATTAGGCCATGATGAAGAAATTGTCTTTTATGTGTTAGGCCATCTTTATATGGAAACTGAGAAATGGCAAGAAGCGGAAGCATCCTTTCTAGAAGTACTTTGCTTGAATCCAAACGATGCAGAGACACACGCTAGCTATGCCGTCCTAATGAAAAAAACAGGTCATCGAAAAAAAGCAAAATTATTAATAGAAAAAGCTTTAGAATTAGATCCAGAAAATGCCTATGTTCTACGAAAGCATTTTACTTTAGAAGGCGTCCATGGTGACAAGCAACAACAAGTACTAGCACTTGAGCAATATATGAATTCCGCAGATAGTGAATTAGCCAAGCTACTGCATCTTGGCAATAATGCTTCCTTTCGACATAACGACAAAGAAGCTAAAGAATATTATAGACAAGCCTATCTTCTACAGCCAGAAGATAAAAATTTACTATCAATATTAGAAGAAATGGAATTTTCAGGACACCCATTATTAGCACTAAATCGTATAATAGAACGCTTTGGAGGTGCACCTGTTTTTTGGCTAATTGGTGTTGGGACGACTTTCACACTCTTGTTCTTAGGTTTTGAAGATATAGGAATATTATGGATGAAGTGCTATATTGTACTTGCACTTTATACATGGATTTCAGTCCCGTTAGTGAAGGGACTAAAAAAATTAAGGGGATACAATTATGGATAAAGTAAAATGGTTACAACAAATGGTTGAGCAAAGCCCAACAGACCCTCAGGCACACTACTGGCTTGGAAAAGAACTTGCTGAAAATAGTCGTTGGCTAGAAGCCATTCAGTCTTATACTACTGGCATTTCTTTCTGTGCAGACGAAACGCTACGTAAGGAAATCATCAATGAGCTGACTAAGGCGAGCATACATATTCAACAAGCAGAGACAACGCACCCCGAACAAATTTATGTGTTGGATGAAGTTGACCAGATTAACGCAATTAACGAGGAGAACGAGGGTGACGAAACAATTGCCGCTTCAGCTGAAGAGCTATTTGTAAAAGTGGAAGAAGAAGAGACAGAACAACAAACAAGTTTATTGGATCTTGAACCGCGATTAAAAGTCATTGATGGCGAAAATCCCAAAATAACTGCAAAAAAAATGAAGAATCAAGTCACGTTTGCAGATGTTGCTGGTCTTGACGATTTAAAAAAGACTATTAATCTTCGCATTATTAGTCCTTTTTACAACAAAGGTCTGTTTGCAAAGTTTCGAAAAAAAGTAGGCGGTGGTGTTCTCCTGTACGGACCACCCGGATGTGGAAAAACATTTATAGCCAAGGCAACTGCTGGTGAATGTAAGGCTAATTTCTACCCTGTTCATATTACAGACATTCTAAGTGGGTACACTGGCGAAAGTGAACAAAATTTAGAAGGCTTTTTTGATAAAGCACGTTTGCAAAAGCCAAGTATTATGTTCTTTGATGAAGTAGATACACTTGGTTATAGTCGTTCTCATTCTTCAGCAAATGCTAGAAGCTTAATTAATACCTTCCTTACAGAGATGGAAGGAATCGATACAAACACAGATGAAATTCTTGTAATGGCAGCAACGAATACCCCGTGGGATGTTGATAATGCGTTAAAGCGTCCAGGTCGATTCGACCGACTCATTTTTGTCGCCCCACCAGATGAAAAAGCAAGAAAACTAATTTTTCAATTGAAGCTAAAAGGAAGATATGCTGAAGACATTGATGTAACAACACTTGCGGCGCAAACTGAGTTTTTCTCAGGTGCAGATATCGAAAATGTCATAGAATTAGCTACTGAAAATGTACTTGCTGAAATTTTAACAACTGGTGATGAACGACCAATTACAACAAATGATCTACTACATGTATTAAAAGATTTACAACCATCTACATTAGAATGGCTACGTACAGCAAAAAACTACGTTAAATACGCAAACCAAACAGGACTCTACAATGATGTTGAAAAATATCTGCGTGCCCATGGTCGGCGCATATAAAATAAGATTCAAGGCAGTAAGGAAAATCAGCAGAAAAGAGGCATCTCAAACTTAGAGACGCCTCTTTTTTAACGCTATAGTTTATGCACAACTAAATAATGGGGCCATCTTGGGGTAAGCCAGGTTTATCGCTTCCGTCAGTCGGAGTTTTATTCGAGTCAAGGGAATCGCTCGGGTCCTTACGGTTTCCGCTCAGGTCGAGCGAAGAAACGCTCGGGTACACACGCTTTCCGCTCGGGGCAAGGCCAGTATCGCTCGGGTCCTACCGTTTAACGCTCGGGTCAAGGTCAGTTTCGCTCGGGTACACACGCTTTTCCGCTCGGGTCTAGCCAAGAATCGCTTAGGCACTCACGCTTTCCGCTCGGGGCAAGGCGAGATACGCTCTGGCCCACACGTTTTTCGCTCGGGTCTAACCAAGATTCGCTCTGGTACACGTGGTTTCCGCTCGGGTTAAGGTCAGTTTCGCTCAGGTCGAGCCAAGAAACGCTCGGGTCTAGCCAAGAATCTCTCGGGTATCTAGTTTCCACATGAGACACGACCAAATACCTCCCCATTAGATAGTAATATCAGTAAAACTCCCTTACTTCATTTTCTGGCATAATAAAATCTACAACCTTCAATTTTACATATTGCTATATGTATCCATGCGTATACAATTCCAATAAATCGTTTCAATTTTTTATAAGCATTCATTCGAAAAACTTCCGACTGCGGCATCAAAAAACCTCCTACTCAATGTTCGTACTGAACTCATCGCCTCAGCACGAAATTAATTAGAAGGAATTGATTATGATTTTCTTTTACTATCCATTTTGCAATATATTTTTAGTGCCCTCTAGTGAAATGAGACGACCATCCACTTTGAGCATAATCCAGAATGTTGTTCTCTTCATTGACGGTAATTTGAATAGACATTCCTTTGCCTACCTCTGAATTGATGTAGAACAGTCCATTAAAGGCTTGTACCCGTTCTTGCATGCCCTTTAATCCCATTGAATCAGAGCGGATAATGGCATCCATATTAAATCCTACACCGTCATCTGTGTAAAAAATCCCAAAACCATTTTCCATTTCTTGCAGGTGAATTTCGACCGTGGTTGAAGAGGAATGCTTTATTGCATTGTTTAATAACTCCTGAAAAAGTCGATAAATCATAAGGTTTAATCGTTCATCTTCTAGATAAAGACGATCGATTGAATAAAGTAAGACAAAGTCGGCTCTTTTGCGTGTTTTCTGAATCAGCTTGTCAAGTGCAGCATTCAACCCTAATGTATCTAATAATGGAGGTTTTAAATTCTCACAATATACTCTTAAATCATACAACGATGTTATCATTTGTTCATGTATCTTGGCGAGCTGCCACTGAATGTCCGTCGTATTCTTGGTATGCATAAGTGCATTCACTTCCCGAGCAATATGAAGCTGTTCCTGTAAATTGGTATCATGGAGCTCTTGCGCCAATTGGAACTTCTCTTCCTCAAATCTATACCAGAGTAACTTATTTAGCCACGGTAGTTGATTTTTATCGGCCACCTTCATATGCTTTAACTGTTCTAACAGCTCTTCCACCATTTTCGTATTTTCGATAAAATTATTTAAATATAAAAGTAGCAATTCCAGCCACAACAGTTCCTCATCTTTTAAATGTATCGAATTATTATGATCTACTACCAATATTCTTTTATAATCCACATCTTGGTGGATGAAGGCCATATAAAACTTGTCGATTCTCTTTATATCCCCGAGTTGTAACCGCTCAATTAATACTTCATCGAAATGATTATGTAGGTACTCGGTTGATTTATTGGCAGAAATAAATTGATTATTTTTGTAATCATATGTTAATACATAAACACTGTTAATCTCAAGATGTATAGCGGCCTCCTGTACAAATTTTTGCAGTAAGTCCTCAATTTTAATGACTCGTCCAATTCGATCAACTGTTGTATACAATCGATGGATATAATCGCCTTTTGTAGAAAAAAGAACTTTGCGCTTTCGGTAATCGATTTTTTCCTTGGCATAAAAAAGAGCAGTTAATGACAAAAAAGAGAAGAAGAATATTTCTGCCATTTTTGATATGGGTAGGTCCGCAAACCAATAAACACCTAATAATAGCCACAGTGTAAATACAAATGAAAAACTAACATAATAACGTAAACGTGTAATAAAATATTCCAAATCAAATATACGCTCTGTTAGTTGTGTGAAAATAAAGCTAAAAGGGATTAACATGAGAAATAAAGAGCAGATATCCGCAGAAAGTATTTGTTTTTGAAATATAATTTCTGGTAGAGCATAAAGAAAAAGGAACGGCAAAAACGGAATAATAATACTACTCAGTAAAATTTTTAATTGTGGCGTTTTATATTTCATATAACCTACCACCATCGTACTAAGTATGAATATAAGTAGTAAAAAAAATAACCCTAAGATTGCATTTGATAGTATGAGATGAGTAGCTCGAAAAGTAATACCAAAAATACTCATAAATATTACTAACACAGGTAACATATAAAGTATTTTTATGTTCTTAAAAAACATCCATTCTATATTTAGAAATTCAAAATACTTACTTAAAAAGTGAATTAAAAGTACGAGGCAAAGTAACATACTACTACGATTCACAATAATCCCAACATTGTTTAATATACCAGATGCACCTATACTGACATATGCCAATGAGACCGTGAGAATAAACAGAATCAATAAATTTAATAAAGCCGTATTCTTCTGTTTGTAGTATAGATATAACGAAATCATCAACGTCAGGAAATAATAACTAGTAGGTACTACAAGTATATAGTAAAATTGTTGCGGAATATCTTGTGGTTTTATTTGTACATGAACCAAATGACCATTTGGCTTCATTATTGTTAAATCATTTGCTGCTCTAATTACAAAGTCATATTTTATATTAGCGATATCATTGATTTGAATGCCATCCACGTCTAAAACAGCATCTCTAGGTGATACTCCTTGTTTATCAGCCCAATCCTTATAATATGGGTCAGTGACTATCCAACGTCCATTCTCCTCTTCTATTTCAATATTTAAGAAAGGCTTGCTATAAGTTACAAATAGTAAATAACAACCTATTGTTAAATAAACACCTATAACAAGCCAAAACCATTTGTATTTAGTTGGTTTTAGTTCCACAACCGAAGATCTAAACACAAGTCTTCCTCATAAGATTCTAAAATAGCCTGTTGTTCAAGTGCTGTTACGCCAACTAGAGAAGCCTTTTTTTCTTTTAACAGTGTAACCAATGTCGGATTTTGCTCTAAAAATTGAATCATGTTAATCATAAAATCTCCTCATTTCATTAGTTTTTTTCTAGCGTATAGTCACATTTAGAAAATTTAGAACCTCAACCTGTAGAACTTTAAGAGCTATCGCATAGTGACCAACCATACTTTTTAATCATCAAAAAGTAATTATTAACCATAAATGTAACTATAAAATAATTATACTATCTATTCACAATTTTTCAACATTATTTTCTATTAAATGCTAAAATATTTTAGATTATGAGTAATTCTTGTTCAATATGATATTTTTAGACCCTTGTTTTCGAGCATAAATTGCCCATCATTTCTCCTAAAAAAAATCCGAGGACGTTTTTTAAAACGCTTCTTCCTAGGAACTATATCTGCTACAGCAATACTGTATTTTTATAGCCATTCTATATAAATCACTAGTAGGTTATTTTTTGACATAGTTCATAAGATAGTTGGAAGCTGAAAACATATAAGACTTTAAAAAATGACTTCAGCAGCCAACCTGTTACGGATAGTACTAGAAGACGTAGTTTAGAGCAATTTAAGAATGATTCGAATTTTTCAAATAGACGATATACAGTAGCGTTGAATTACGTTTATTTGTTGTAAGGAAGACCCTTTTCATTTTTAACCTACAGACCACTCTTAACTAAATTTTCTATTTGATTAATACTTTTATTTTCAGCCTCAATAATCAATAATTTTAATAATATTTCTGTTACCTTAGAAAATGAGAATTTACTTGATCCAATTTCTCCATGTGCCCCCATAAAAAACTCTAAATCTCCACATGGGAATAAGGAATGTTCTCTGACAACTTTATTTGTAGTATCGATAATCGCTTCTGCATATTCGTTTGGTATTCCTAAAAATATAGTATCTGACTTCATTGCAATATTATCAGATAAAATTTCATCTAAATCCAAACTAGTATTTACTCTAATATTAAGACTTTTTATATTTTCAGGAGTAAATTTCATGCCTAAGAAAGCATAATTATTCATGTCACGTTTTGAAAGTAAAAGCTCAAGTGCTATGCTTGTAGGCTTAATATACATGCAGTTTTCAATATTTATAGAAGTTGTTAACCTATTTATAATCTCGTAATTTAAATCTGGTAAATTATTTACCTATAATTTACCTTTTTTGTTTTGTCCTAAATTATCTAAAGCAATCATTCATCCAACCCCCAGAATTTTCTCCAGTTTTTTTAATGCTAAATGAAGAAACATTATACTTTTTAATAGCCATTTCATGTGCAGTATCATAATCGATTCCATTTTTCATCATTGTTGATTCAGAAACTTCATGCATATAGAAACTTGCATCTGCACTAGTTATTAGCACCTGTTTTACGAACGGTCGTATCAGTCGGCTTTGCTGGTGAATTTTCCAATATACACTACTAGGCAAGTCAGATTGATGCTCTAATTGCGTTTATATCGATTTGTTGAAGCACACAGGTAGGAGCAAATTGTTCATCAAAGCCGACATATTCAAATCGTACTTCTTCTAATATATTTAAGCTATTTGCAAGCTTGAATTACTATTAAATTTATCCATTACTTCTTTAGATATTTCTCCAATCTTCTCCACTATTAGATATCGGCCAACAAGCACGTCGAGTAACAAGAATTAAAAAGAGTAGAACAAACATCAAAAGTTTGTTCTACTCTATGATTGAATCAATTTCATAATACGTATTTTAAAAAAATCATAGACGTGCAGAATATTGAATGATTACTTAAAAAAACGAATGAAATACCTTATGATGCTGTAGATTCTTGAAGATTAGTATATCTAAGTCTATCCATCGCTAGTCTGGATGCATTGTATGCAATGTGTACTAAATCGAAATGAACTTTAGCTTTTTTCCCTGTACAATGGTAAATCTGATTCAATAGAAAGTAGCCTTTTAGATAGGCATTTACACGTTCAACGGCACTTCGCGCCTTATAGAGTTGGTTCCATTTTTTCGAGCCTCTTGCTGGAGCCGTATATCGTCTAAGATCTTTTGTTATTTTCATTTTATAAACCTTTTGACATAAGCTATCGTGAGCCAATGGACAATCGTTACATTCATGAGGACGTGTATACTTTAGC
>NZ_KB933398.1:3015038-3209604 GCF_000392615.1 Lysinibacillus sphaericus OT4b.31
TGGCTTCTTCCTTCTTTTGCGCCTCATCAATCGCTAGATGCAGTCGCACTTGATCCTTCTTTACCTCTAATACGGTCCCTTCAATCGCTGTGCCTGGAAGGGAGGGAATGCTTAGTCTCCCTTGACGAATGCCTGCCTCCGACAGCAAATGGTATTCATAGCTAAGCACACCTCGTTGCATGCGGGCCATGGACTTTGCCACAACTAGCTCCTTGTTTTGGATCAGGACACGGTCACCAAGTGCTAATGTTTTTTTCGATTCAATTATATACGATACCGTATCCCGCTCCTCCATCGGTCGTTCGATGTCATTGTGTAGCGTATGTAAATAGATGGAGCGATCCTTAGCGATGGTATAGCTAGTAGCGGACAGCTTTTCTACTTGTCCTTCCGGCAGACCAAACCAGAGCTTGGGCGTATCGGCATCTACTGCGGGTACCAGTACCGTGCGAAAATGAGAGGCCATACGCTGTAAGAACTGCCAGTCTGTCTCCTTATATTGTAATATAAACTGCTTGATAGGAGTAGCCTTTGACGCCGTATCTATGACGTCCGCTCCGGGATGAGCAGCGAGCACTTGCTCAAGCATTTTACTATACGTCAGCTTATCGTGCTGGAAGGAACGCGCATTTCGTTTACAATCTAACGTGAATGTTGACGACACAGCTTCAAGTTCAATTTGATAGACGCCTCTTACCATACGAACCGCCACTTCGGTTACTTGTCCCTTAAAAAGTGGGCGCACGCGCTGGCCATTGTTCTTTTGGTAGAGCTCTATACGATCTGCACTACTAGCAAGCTGCAGACAACTATCTTTCTTTTCCTCGGGGATTATTCCCGTAATGGATAACCTTGCATGGTCATTAACGGTTTGTATCAGGCTGATATCATGCAACGTCTGGACTTCATAGGGGGATACGAGATCGAGTTCTCCGTACCCAATCACTTCCTCATACGTCTTCACATGAATTCCCTTCTTTCCTCAGGGGATGGCGGCTTATTCCTGACCGTCATCTTCTACTTTAATGGTCCCGCAATAGAGGCACATATTGATAGATTGATTGATGAGTGCGGGGGATTTCTCAATCAACTGATCTGCTTTGCCATTAATCCATGGCATCGTGATAACAGGTGTGCAGGGCATTGGTGTCAGGACACCGTTATTCGCTGCTGTAGCTGCTGCGACCGTTGGATTGGATAATGTTTGGCATAAGCCAAAGGGTTGAATATTGACACCCGGTTTAAAATCCATCGTATTCATCTGTGCCTTGTTCTTCACGTAAACGCCGTGGCTTACGGGCATCTGTAAACTACTTGTTTGATCTCCCTGAGAGCATGATAATTTGGCGCCTGCTACTACATAGCTGCGCTGCTCGTCGCCCTTTGTTTGCATTTCGTCTGCCATCGAGAACCTTCCTTTCTATATGAATCGTGCATTCGCGTCCGTTTGAAGTGTTTCTTTATTTGCTTAACAAACAGAACTCAAACGTGTGGAGTAAATGCCTAGACTTTGATTAGAAAATTTATAGTACCTTGTATCAGAACATTAGAATTTCTTCTTTTTTCTCTTGTCCTTCCTCAAACAACTCTTTATAAATAACTTTTTTCTTGCTATCCTCTAGCTGACCAATTGAAATTTGTAACACCTGTTTTGTATTTTCTCCACCCATACGATAGAAATGACCGTTCCATTTGCCTGTAATTTTTTGTGCATCAGAAGCTACGATTTCCTCTACATATGTTAAGTCACCTAAATCGCTTGTTAGCGTGTTGCCATCCGCACTAATTGTCAGCTCCTTAACAATGGAAGCTGTTGGATTTTGAATCGTTGGCTGTTCATCAGCTGTTGTAATGGTGATGTCGCTTTCACCAACTTTTCCAAGCTGGAAGTGTTCATTTGCCTCTAGTAAAAACTTGTACTCATTTTCTGTAATGCCTAGTTTTTCATCGTAGGGCAGAATCTCGCCTTCAGCTAAGCCACCTACTGTCTCTAAATACCATGCTTCATTTTTTGCAAGAGACGCCTGCATAGTTTCTGTGATTTTTTCCATCTTTTCATTTAAATCTGCAGGTAGACCGATTGCCATAACATCCGCTTTGTATGACCCTTCTGCAAAAATTTTAGCGAGATTCGCTTTGCTATTATCTACTTTTTCTTTAGCTGCGCTTTCCTGTCCAGCTACTTGTTCTTTTTTCTCACCTTTTTCAGCTTCATCTGAGCCACAGCCTGCTAGTACTAATGCTGCGAACATAACTGAAATCCATTTGCTTTTCATGATTACTTCTCTCCAAATCTAGTTATATGAAATACTGCAATCTGTTCCGCTAAACGTCGCGTTCCATGTTCCCTCAGTTTGCACCTTTAGCAAGCGAATGCCTCGAAAAGCTCGGCGCAGTATGCTTTCTGCGAGCTCGATATTAACGATGAGATAATCCTCTTTAATACCGGCAATTTTAAAGATGGTATACGGGGCAGCTAACGCCTCATCGATAACCAATTTTTTCAAAGTTCCATCTAGATGGAACTCTGTTTGAGCTGAAAGACAAGCCACTTGTGGTGGAATGATGAGCCAATATAATACCTGTTTTAACTTGGCCTGTTCCATTAAAATTACAGGTTTGATTGGTAGTCGAGGTTCGTATTTTTCGACTAATTGTTTAACAGGGTCTGCTAATAGAGCAATAGGCTTTGCGATAAAATCGATATAGTCATTGTCATGCTTATTTAAAACTGGGAATTGACGATCAATGTCCTCCAATTCCTCCATTCTTTCCACTGTTAATAATTCTTTTTTGATGACTTGGGCTAGACCAATTGGTTCTACAGCATTCGAGATACGATCATCCTGGGATAGAATAAAATAGTTCATCTTCTATAGGCTCCTTTTTACAACATCTACTTCCAAATGACATTTGCGGCTTGAAACGGATCAAGCTTCAGATGCTCCCGTGCTTCCTGCGAGAATATAGCCCGCTCTAAATTCGCACCTGCAAAATCAGTATTTTTTAGCTTCGCCCCGATAAAACAAGCCCCTCGTAAATTAGCCAACTCGAAGTTCGCCCCTTCTAGATTGGCTTCCGTAAAGCGTACTGGAAGATAACCTGGCATTTCCCACTTCTCTCGATTAGCAAGACCGCTTGCCCCTTGCACCTGTTGGAAATTAGCCCCCTGTAGCTGGCTATTGCTGAAATCCGCTTCATGGATGGCGCTAAAGCTCAAATCTGCTGCCATCAGCTGACTAGCATGTAAGTTAGCGCCAATCAGCAGACTACCTCGCATGTGGCTATGCGATAAATTGGTTTTTTTGAAAAACGCATAGCGTACATCGAGGCTTTCATAGTTGCCTGCGGATAAATCTAAATTGTTAAAGACCTCATACGGATATTCGTCCTCTAGTTTTTGGTCAAGCCAAGCCTTAATTTCTTCCGTATCTTTCTTGGAGAAATCATCACTATAAACAACTTCATTTATATCCATATACTCGCCGATACGAATTTCTACAGTTTCAGCTCTTTCAAGTGCTAAGTATTGTGGGCATCTGATGATGTCAGGCAGTGCATATCTTGCAAGGCTAATGACATACTGATGAAAAAGAGTGGCTTCCTGTAACTTGATGCGCTCTATCTCTGCCAGTGTAATCGCGCCCATGAATGTTTTGCTGTACATAGTTAGCTCTTCTATGAATTGCTCTAAAAAACGAAATGCCCAGTTTGCATCATAGCTCGCTAAAATAGGGTGTAGGTCAAAAAACCATTCTTCATCTGTGCCCTCCACTAGGTAACGATGCTGCCCCTCTAGAAGCTCTGTTCGTAGCATGGAAAAAGTGATATGTCCGATTGGCCCCTTTTGTTGCTGGGATTGTTGTTGTTGCAACTGTAGACAAATGTTTTGAAAAGATTTTTGAAAGTCTTCTGCAAGCTCATCTTTAGAAGCTTGAAAAAAATCTTCTAATGCCAATAAATACTTCAATCGTCTTTTTTCTACTTCGGTTTCATAAAAATGCTGTAAAATTTCCTGTGCTTGCATATACGTCTCCTTCTTTCTTTTTGGTCAGAACGTCTCCCATACGGCTGTTAATTGGCCTTGACTTCTTTGCCGAAAATCTGGACATTGCCGTCCATTGTTATTTTACTTTCTTTGCATTTTAATGAAATTTCTTCCTCTGCAGACAAAAGAATTTTCTTACTGGCATTGACAGAAATATCTGCCGCTGAAATGAGTTTAATGTCCTTCTTGCTAAAAATCTCGATGCCGCTTTCTTCATTTAAGCGGATAAAAATATCGCCATCCTGCGCCGTAATGACAATTTCGCTTGGGCTCATCTTAATTTCTTTACCAAAGGCCGTTCGATAGTATTTAGTAGAAGGATCATCGAGCTTATTCGTCGCACTACTATCTAAATTTTTGCGAATCGAGCTACTTGCAAGCCCCTCTTCTTCTTTATGGCTCGGGAAATATACATGGACATAATCATTGATTTCAGGCATACAATACCAGCCGCTATGCCCCTCAGCTGTATAGCCAGTCGAGTACAAGAACCAATGTGCTTTTTCCTTATCTTGTTTTTCATCGATAGTTAGATGGACCTTGATATGATCCTTGGCCACCTCAAGCACTTTACCCTCAATGGACAGACCAGAAATAGCTTGATTAAAGACTTCGCTTTTGTTCATGCCCTTTTTTGTTGAAAGGCTATAAATATGTTTTAGCAGCCCATCATTCATGGACGTGGATGCTTCAGCTACATAGAGGGTTTGTTCATTAAACGATACATGATCCCCAATATTGAAGACTTTGTCCGTCTCCACCTCATAGTAAAGAAAATCATTTTCTTCCATACCTTCATTACCGTTCTCTATATAGAGGAGATAGTCTGCTAGTTTTTTTCTTGTTGTATGGTGATAGTCTGCAAGCTTACCTTTCGCACTACCAGCAGGAACACCGAAATGAAACTTCGGTTTATCGAAGGTCGCCGCAGGTACTAACCCCGTGTTAAAACGAGAGGCAAGTCGTTTTAAAAATTGCCAATCTGTTTCTCGATACTGCATGGTAAATTTGTCTAATTTATCGCCTTTTGTTGCTTCATCAATAATATCGAGGCCAGGGTAAGCGGGACTCATTAGTTGGAACAAGGATGAGTAGGTCATATCTTTGTGCTGATAGGAGCGACTTTTCGTTTTAATATCAAGTTGATAGCTGTTTGAGGCAGCCTCTACTTCTAGATAGTAAATATCTCGAACCGCTCTCACTTTTATGCTTAAAATCACACCTTTAAATAAAGGAATGGGATTTCCTTGATGATCC
This sequence comes from Lysinibacillus sphaericus OT4b.31, assembly GCF_000392615.1. Classification (GTDB taxonomy): domain Bacteria; phylum Bacillota; class Bacilli; order Bacillales_A; family Planococcaceae; genus Lysinibacillus; species Lysinibacillus sphaericus_B. Next base: position 3,020,344 of record NZ_KB933398.1, read on the forward strand.
AATTGATTGACTGCAATGGCTGCGTTGGCTTCAGTCATTTCGACGTATTTATCTCTTATCTCTTCAGGCACAATACCAGTAAAGCGTAATGTGGCATGCTCATTCATTTTCTTTGTCAGTGTAAGCTCTTGGAGACTGACTAGCTCAAAAGGTAAGACCTGTAAATTGTGATACGCTGTGACGGATACGCTCATTACTGTGCCCCTCCATTCATTCCATTAGGAGTAAATTGCAAGGTTTCCATCATCGCCCTTGCGATAGGACGCCAATCCTCAAGATCCTCCTCCATACAATTGAAAGTACCAATGAGCGCTTGTCCATCTATAGAAGCAAAGAACATTAAATTAAAAATATCGCCATCTATAGCAGGTGTTATCACTTCGATAAAGCCAATTGTTTTGTCATTAATTTCTATCACATCTGTGTCTAACCATTCCGCTGATGGCTGGGCTTGTTCGAGAACGTCAATCATGTTTTCTTGAAACTCAGCAACCCCTGCTTCTGTTAAAACATGTGGTGTCATGTTGAAGGCTAGATTGATCGTTGTCGATTCATCTGTATAAATAATATTCGGCCTACGTTCCGAAGGGTATTTGAGAGATGCCAATTCAGGTAACATGATGGAAAATAGCTTGGGCATTCGTAACGTAATTTTCCCATTCAATATACGTTGGTCGATGACTGGAACATCTTCACCATCAATATCTACAAAGTCCTGGTAAAGGTCAATTGCTTGTAGCTCATGCTGTTCCTCCTGTTGAGGTTCCGGCTCATTTTCTTGTAAAGCCGCTTCCTTTTGGGCTAATTCATGCTTTTCTTGTTCCCGCATTTCATTTCTAAGTGCAAGTATCTTTTCATCTAAAAATTTCAACCTGTTTCACCTTCCCTTTCTTGAACGTATTATCACTAACAGACTTTCATTATTAGTCGACAATCATGCGCTTTGGGCGTCCTAGAGTCTGTCCTGCCTGACGACTGCCGCCCTTTGCTTCCACTAAAATACGACTTAAATATTTATGAATTTGTACATTTGTATACGCTTGGTCTTCCAACCCTAGTCGATTGCTAACGTAAAAGTCAATGACATCCCGTTGCACACGGTCATGATTTAAACATTCCAGCGCAAATGCTATATCATAGGCATTAGAGGGTCTACTTTTCAAAAGCTCGCGCGCAAAAAATTGTAAAATGATTGGATGAGATGTACTTTTTTGTACACCTGCATACTGACAGTGAATAAAATTGACCGTATTATATTCAGTAGCTAAATCGTGAAAATCGACATGTTGTGAACGGAGTCGAGCCCCTGGTTTTAATTTAAAGCGACCTAATTCCAGCTCATTTTTAGCCATTTCCACCGAATCATCGAGAACAATTTGCGTTGTGAAAGATGTAAAGTCTAATTCATTTACTTCTTCAGCAAATTTTATTTTCACCATCGTTTCATGCCCTGTTGCATGATAGGGCAGCTCGTAATCTGAATGAAGTATATAGAGATGATCGTTATACTTGACAATTCCCTGGGTAATAATGAGCGATGTTTCAGCTACAAGGACATTAACCCCAGTGATTATGCCATTTGAATAATCCTTAAAATACAAATCGAGAAAGTCTCTTGGATAATCACGAAGATTTTCAAGCATTTCTCGTTTTAAAATCCTTCCTTTTTGGAAATGTGGATATTGATTGGCAAACATTCTGTCGTTCACCCCTCTCCTCTATTTCAATATTGATGTGACTTACTTTAATCCATCAAAGAAATCCAGTTCAGACAAATCTGTTTCAAAGGCAAAGAAATCTTTCTTACCTATAAATAGTTGCTCTTCTCTTCTCGCTACAGGTACTACATGGAAGCCCCAATGATCTTCTCCTGCAAATACAAAGAATTTTACTTCTCCATTAACGATGGAATCCGTCTCATCTTGTGGAATTTTATCTTGATAGTACGCAGCGATGTTCTCATAAAGAACTGAAACAAAATCTTCTTGTCGATTAAAGTAAATGTATTTATGTGTCGTATGATTGTCACTGCCGCTGAGGTAAAATTCAACTTCCGTGACACCCCAGGGACGTGATATCGTACCGTGAATTTGGTTCAGTCGTTCCAGACTGCTGATGAGCAGTTTTTCCTGACGATTATGCGTAAAGGCACTGACAGCGTAAGGCACTACCGGTGCATGGTTGGTTACATTGGTTTCGATCATGCCTATCTTCTTAGCATTTAAATAGCGAAGTGCGCCTCGTAAACAAGCAAGCTTTAATTCAGGTACTTTTCCAACATTTTCAGCCTTTTGTCTAAATTCAATGCTTCGTCCTGGTACAAATTCCTTTAATGCCTCTCGAAAGGCATCAATTCTACAGGATTGACCCGTCAGTTTAATAATCGAATATTCGCCAAGCAGGCCGTTTTCATAAAAATCTTCTAAAAACTCTCTGACGATATCATAAATATCAGCCTTTATAAGGTGATTAATTTCCTTAATATTGAAATAGACATTAGGATAGTCGTAGACATCTTTGAATTGATTGTTTTCGAGTAGTGACAGACACCAGCGATCCACTGCTGTTACGTTAATATCACTATCCTGATGCAGATCATTTTCTGAATAAAAACGACTTCTTAAAATCCCTGTCTTTCGGAAGAACTCTTTCTTCATCTCATCTGCCATTTCCCATAAGAAATAATAATTATTACGTACACGCAAGTATTCATCGCGCGTTCGATTTTCATATTCTTTAAAACGAGTAGGGATAATGTATTCTGCTTCACGAAAGGCCGTTTCGAATTGTTCATAGACTGCTTCCACACCAAAATCATCAACATGTCTATAAATATCCTTGCCCGGAATATCGATTAATGCATCGATATCATAGGCACTTTTCCCTCGACTATAATAATTCGCAAAAACAATTTTCATAAACTGAAAAATACGGTATGTAATATTATTGCCGCCGAAATTTGTATCTCCATTTTCGTAAGTTGTATGAATATCAATTTTATAAGAGATATGTCCATCCTCGATTTGGAACTTACAGGAAGAAAGGTCGGTTGTACCGCCTCCACAATCGATGACCAGTGCTTTGTATTCCTTGCCATCCGTAAAGCTATTATTCTCTATTTGATTCGCGATGGTATTATAGAGCACAGCCATCCCTTCATCGAGTGCATGTTGTGATTCAATTTGATATTCAGGCAAAATAGCATGAAACATATCAAGAAATTGTGTTTTCAGCTTTACGGGACTTGAAATGTGCAAATGCTTGAATCGACATTTAAATTGATGCTCCGCCATGCGGACAATGTACAGCACAAACTCTCTTAAAATTTGACTTCGTGGAACAAGTGCCGTGTTGCCGTTTGCATCCATCACTTCTTCCAGCTTTGCATAGTTACTGACCCAGCGTTTAATGCCCTGAAATTTTGTTGCAAGCGTTGTATAGCTATTTTTTTTCATGACCTTTAACGCTTCGTAGCCAAAATGATAGCTTACTTGATCTGGATTCGAGCAGTCTGCTACGGTCATAACGGTCGGCACTACTTCAATCCATTCATTTTGATGAAGAGGGTCTGGGAACGCTACAAAGTTGATGCTATTTAACTGAATTCTTTGGTTTAATAAATCATGACTACATGGCGAGGTAACATAATCACTATCTAAATAAACACCTGCCGTTGTATTCGTCGTTCCAAAATCGATTGCAAGAATAGCATTGGTCGTTTCCAGCTGTTTGATTTCCAAATCTGGTAATGGCACTTTATAATAATGAAGATTTGTCGGTGGAAGTGGATTCTCTTGATAGTAAGACTTGTAAATATACTCTGAATCTTGCTTTCTTAAGAAAATACAGCTGTAGTTTTTATTTTTTGTCTCCCGTATGCCGATTGCTTGCTCAGCTGCAAGATAGTAACGATTCGGATATTGGTCATCTTTTATTAGGTTAAGAATTCCGCAAAGCGCAAACTGTTCATTCACTAACAGTACATTGGACTCCACAAGAAAACCGCCTGTTTCTACAAGATACTGGTCTGGCTTATCGATTTTCATTCCTTGATAAAGGCTCATTTTCGCGGGAATTTTTATCTCGCCATTATCAGAAAGGGGCGTTTTTAAATAAGTTTGCATCGCGGCTTCAACTCGTTCAAAGCCCCCATCCTTGTTCTCTTTAATAAGAAGATTTTCTTCAGCACCTCGGTATCTTAATATGGTCTGAATTAGCTGATCTCTTGTCAGTGTATTAATGAGTCCTGTGACAAGCTTTTCCTTATAGCAAATATTTCTAAGCTGAAAGGTTGTCATTTCCATTAATTCCACACGTGTAAATGTCATGTATTTCTTTTCTGTATAGCGCTTATTTGCATACAGTTTATACGAATATTTATTCATCCTGAATCCTCCTCCGCTCTATTCAGTAAAGGGCTATTCGATCCAGCTTCATTGTCTCCTCTGCACCAATTATGCCAAAGTGATTTTGCCAATAAACCTCCGTTTTAAAGTTCACTGGCAGGAAGATTTCTTGAACAAGTCGTACTTTCATCTCGTTAAGCTCTGACTTCTTTTGGCCAATATATAGAAGTAGCTCATCTTGTTCCTCTGACTTAACATAAATCATGCAATGTTTAAAAAGCCTTTTCATCGTATCCTTTAACAGGTAAATTTCATCACCTGTTTGATATAATCTTAAAATATTTAGCACGACCATCTCTTTTTCCTTTTTTGTAAATGCATGCATGTTGTCCCTCACCGTATTGCCAAATACATTTGCGTCGATTTCTCTGAGGATGAATTGTATAGAGAACTCTCGTTTATTCATGCCTTGCATTCGATCGATTTCTGCCAGAAAATGCAGGACAAAATCCAAGAAATACTCCCTTAGCTCTAAGTCATTCATGTTATCTGGATGAAATAGGTTTTTAAAGATTTCATAATAACGATAATAGGGATTTACTTCGACCTGTTGTTCTAGATGTTGTGCATTCAATAATTGTGGGCTAAGTTCCATATAGGGTGAAAAGTCTTTGGCAAGAAGAAACTGGATATCCTTTTTCGCAAAGCCCTCATCCTCGGCTCTAATAAGCAAGTCCCAAATATAATTCATAGCCATATACCTTCGCATCTATATTCAAAGAAGTGTCTTTGCACTTCCGAAACAAGGAAGCTTAAAATATCATTTGAAATAAAACTTTTTTCCTCTTTTGCCGTAAATTGCAACAACATGACTTTCTTGTTACTTTTCTCTCCTATTACATCTAATAAGGACGGATCTGTAGAATGACTGAAGCTTGTTCCTTGGAATGATTCCATTATTTCTACATTTGCCAGCTCTATCTTTTCAGCAATTTCAAAGGAATTGACAAGTCTTATGATTTCACCCTTTGTTTTCACATTGGCTGAATATTTACTTGCATACTTGTGCATAAAACGATCCGTTCTGCGATTAGACACAAGTGGATAATTCAGTTTTCCAATTTTCTCTTCTTCTATTTGCGCTATTTTTAATAATTGCCAAATACCGGATTTGTCCTGTGGTGAAACAATGGTTATTTCATTTTCTAAGCGTTTCACATAACGTACATTTTCCTCTTGTGTATCTACGAGATAGCCATGGTGACTTCCGGTCTTTCGAAGGGAAAGAACATGCTCATAATTCACTTTATCGACGGCTGGGGTGGGGAATCCTACATTCTTCACCGCATGTCTTTCAATATTCCATAGCGGCACCATATCCAGACGCTTTTTATGCTCAAATTCTTGTAAATCCATGGTGAATTCAATAATTTCGGCATCCTCGTTTAAAGGAGGGCTATCGACGAGAACAACATCAAAAAATTTATGGGCATAGGGGTGATTGATGGTTTTCCACGGTAGGCCATTTATTTGAAAAATGGGATATAGCTTGTCTATCTCTTCCAAATAAGTTGTATTCTTTTGAAGACTTACCTTTATGTCGACTTGTCCTTGCGTCGTTAAAAGTTTGCCAGCAAAGTAGCGCTGCTGCGTAAGTAACTGCTGGATTTGTCTAGAATCACACTGTAAAAATAATGTGAGCAGGACAAATGTTTCATTTTTCCTAAGTGCTTCAAGCATTTTTCCGATATGGATTTGTTTCTGTTCAAGATCAGATGGAAGCATAGGGAATAAGCAATCATGAATGGGATCGACATCTTCCTTTGTACTGAGTGTTACAAAAATATCGTGCTTATTCTCCAAATCTTCCATTTCGTTGAATATGCGCTCCTCAAGCTTTTTGTTCATTTCATCCTGATAATCGACTAAATTGACAAAGACGCCACTGACAATATCCTTTAGCAGTTGACGTTGCTCTAGATTTTCTATTTTACGTAACCGTTCAAACATGAGCTCTTTTATCACTTTACTTTCCTTCTTTCTCAGTATTTGAATTCTGATCGGCCGCTGTCGCTTCATCCATTGGCGGTTCCGCTCCACTGGCTGCTGTATCAGCTGGTTGTGCTTGAGGAACCGGATTTAACTTGTCATTGGCATTCATGATTTTACGTTCGAGACCTAAAACCTTCGCGAGTAAATCTGTCTCTTGATAGATTTCTTGTGCAAGTGTATAGGATTCGATTGCCTGCAAGTATTCTTGTCGTGCATAGCTTTGATCGCCGTTTTTTTCTAATCCTTCCGCTTTCAATTCCTTCTGTGCCTTCTTCAATTCCGCTATTTTTTCTTCTGTTTCTTCAATCTTTACCTTTATTTGAGGTTCACCAGTAAAGGATATAGCAAGTGCCTTCTTTCGTGCTTTTTGATAGGTTTCTAGTGCGCCATTATAGTCCTCTGCCTCAAATCTAAAATCGCCATCCTTTATGCCCTCAACAATTTGAACAATGGAATCCATATTGGTAATTCTTTGTTCAATAACCTCTTTGCCGAAGCTTTTAATAAGCTTGCCTTCCTTTTTGGCCTTCTCATAATGCTCCATTGCGTCAGTAAATTCTCCTGCCTCAGCTGCCTTATCGCCATTAATAATCAGCTGCGTCACTCTTAACTTTCTAGCTAGTAAATTTCTATGTATAGGATCTTTCAATTTCTTGGCGGCATTTCGGCCTTCGCTATATTCCAGTAAAGCATCCGCATAATTTCCATCCTGAAAATTAACGTTACCGGTCTTTTCATGCTCCTTCATCTCTACTGTCAATTCTGCTAATTTTTTTGCTTGTTTTGCTTGATAAAAGATCGTACTTCCTCCAACAATTAATGCTACGATGAGGGCAGCTACAATCATCTTAATGTATTTCATTTTTTTCTTGTTTGTTTCCTGATAAATCTTATTAGCGAAAATAGATGCTATTGTGTAGTTATTGACGACTTTTTTTTGCCTACTTAAAAGTACTTCCTCCAATAGATCTGTATATTGCTCGGGTTCCTTGGCGCCCTCTAATGCGTCTGCCATCTCAATTTCACTAACTTCTTCCCATAATCCCGATGTACAAAGTAGCAATACGTCGCCATCCATTAGCTTGATCTTATTGGAAACGAAAGGTTGAAAACTATTCGGTTTTCCAAGATAATTTAACAGATTCGTTCGTTCATCATGTTGGCTAATATCGAATGAACTGTTCCTGTCATTCACTAGCTCTTGTGCTAGACTTTGATCATTGCTTTTATAGGTCAATAGGCCGTTTCGAAAATGATAGAGTCTTGTGTTCCCTGCCACTGCACAAATCATTTTGGAGTAATCTGATACAACGACGACGATGCTTGCTTTCAGTCTTACTCTTAAGCTTTGCGCTTGTAGTAAGTTTTGCGCATTTTTTATATATTTTTTAATGCTCCTTTTAGACATTGATGGTTTTTCCATAAATTTCTCGAGAATACCCTTTGCCGCTAGCTCTGCACTATTGATTTCCTGATCAGCATCTAGTCCTTTTACAGCCACCCAGCAGGCAACATCGTCTAGCTCTGCATAGGCAAAATAGTCCTTATTCTGCATAAACGAGCCAGCTTCTGATAGAAAGCTTGTTTTGAAATCGCTATTTTCCTTTCTCATGATTATCCTCCTTATTTACTGAGCCAATAATAATCACGCATAAATCAGCATTATGTCCATGTTGTTTCTAGAATGATGATGGTAGCATTGTCTTGATTTTTTAAGCGCTTTTGTTCAACAGCTTTTATCATATTTTGAGCTAAATCATAGGGCGGAGCTTGTTGGGAAAGAATTTTTTCCATTTCAACCTCTGTTAAGGTATCATAGATGCCATCACTAAATAGACATACCTTATCTCCTCTATTAAGCTTTATTGGACTTTTTCCAGTATCTATATTTTTAAATCCTTCATACCCTAAATAATTAATAAGCCTTTTTTTTAATGGATTCTCTTGCACCTCTAGCTGCGAGATTTCCCCTGATATATAACGATCCTTTAATACCGACTCAAAAATATGCTTTTGATTGATTGCTATAAATTCTCCGTTTCGAAAGATTGAAATCACACTATCCCCGACGGCTCCCCAATGTAGAAATCCATGTTCATCAATCACTGCAGCCACGAGTGTAGTGCCCCCATTAGAACCATTTAAATTTTGCACAATCATCTGATTACTGGCCAAAGCCGTATCCTTAAAAAAGGACTGTATATTTGCTAGACTATTAAGCTTCATAAACTCTTGAATAAATGTCGTGACAGCAATCGTACTTGCCATTCGACCGTTAGCCAAGCCACTTATCCCATCTGCAAGTACAGCCATTGTTCCGTTATTCGTTTCAGCTGTAGAAAAATAATCATCCTGCTCGTCACGTCTGCCAACTGTCTGACCATTGCCGATTTCAATCTTTCTCGTTTCAACTTTTTGCACAATAATACTTCTAATGATTAGCAAACCTATGAGTACAATGATAAATCCAAGTACAACTATGTATGGCAGTAACTTCTGTTCCATTAGTCATCATCCCTCACTCTGGTTGTTTTCCCATTCAAAGTGAACACCACATAAAGGAATAAACAGAAACATACTTCTCCCTAACTGGATAACATCGTATGCCGCTAGCTCTGTGGGCGTATAGACTGCTTCATTATTGAGATAAGCTAATCCTGATGCGTCGCCGGGAAGGAGATAGAAATTTCTTTTTTTAGGATCATAGACAATAACAGCATGATTACGTTTGGAAATGGAATTATCTCCAATAATCCGAATGTGCATATCTTCAGCTCTTCCGATAAAGTTCTTTTCAGATAAAATTCGGTAGTCTCTTCCCATTTGAGGACCTTCAATACAAACTAACCAACCTGTAACAGGGTCAATACCATCCATTTCTCCAAGATAGGGCATTGTTTTATCATCCGCTTCCATAACAGCGATGGGTTGGCTAGTACCCTTTGGTTCCTGCTCCACCATCACATTGCAATACGGACAAATATTTCTATGTCTTCTTGAACTAAACATGTGACCATTTGTACATCTAATCAAACTCATTTTCATTTTCCCCCGTCTTTGTTACGAATCTAGATTTTCTTTATTTCACTAAAATACGTGTATTTGCTATGTATATAATATCTCCATGATTTATGCGAGAAGGATTGTCATATTTTAATCTATTTTTAACTCGTTTATTGGATTTTTTAATGCCTACTCCATTAACAGAATCAATATCCTCTATGTACCACATGCCAGAAACACAATTTAAAACAGCATGCTCGTAGTTGATGAGCGATTCATATTCTGTACCACTTAAATCGATGTCCGCTTCTAGTTCGGTTGTGCTTTTTCCTATAAGTAGTGAGGTTTTTCCTTTTACCGACCATTCTTTCATTTCTTTCCCTTGTTCACTGAGAAGGACGATTTTCTGAATGTCTGTATCCGTTATGTCATTTAAAACTTTCTTCGTTTCATACATAATGGATCCATAAACAATGATGATTATCGCTAGTATTGATCCAATAATCGTTTTCAACAGAAAATCTTGATTCATTACGAATACATATAAAATGAAAAAGAAAGCGATGATAACAATTAAAATATCTATGATTCTTAACATCATTTGTTTCTTTTCACTCTGCGCATAGGCTGAATTTTTCATGTCATACACGTTATCACTCTCCCCCACACTGATTGTTCATTTGTTGTTATTTATTAAAAAAGCGCTCAAATAAATCAGTTGTATCTATTGGATTTTTCTTTTTCGATTTATTTTGTGCTGACATTTCTTTCGTTTTCGGATTAAAGCCAAAAAAATGCTCGAAGTTCTTTTCAAGATCATTCATATTAAAATCTTGTTTATTTACAGTGGACTGTTGACGCGATTTATTTGTATGTTCATTTGTATAACTAGCACCTTGTCCTGCTTCATCAAGCCGAGCGTCATAAGCCTCTCTAGAAGCCGTGTCTTTTAGTACTTTGTATGCCTCTTGCACTTCTAAAAAAATCTTTTCCGATTCCTTGTTACCACCGCTTACATCTGGATGATGTTTTTTTGATAGTTTTCTGTATGCAAGTTTTATTTGATCTTGTGTTGCTTGCCTGCTAACGCCTAAAATTTCGTAATGATTTTTCATTAAATTTCATCCCCAGTATTAGGATTATTCAAAATTATCTAAGGAACTATATAGTCCCTTAGATAATTTGGTGTGTTCTATCAAACTACGATTTAGACAGCGTAGCCGCCTTCGATTTTTGCTAAATCTGTTTTGTCTTTCTTTTGTTTGATGAATAAGAAGAATTCGCCAATACCTTCTGTATCGCCGTATCTTTCTGTGTAGTCAACAACAAACGCATTTGGGAAATTAATTTTTCTTACTACTTGATCAGCCGAGATAACTTCTAATGTTACTTTACGGTAACAGTCAGCTTTTTCAGCAGGTACTAATGACCATAATCCTAATTTCATTGTGTCATCAGAATTATCGCCATCTGTTGCAGTAAGGATTTTCCCTTTAATTTTTAAAGTTGCTCCTACATCTGTAGAACGAGCGTTTGAGTCATCCGGCGTATCTGTTTCATACTCAACCGTCATAATACTTTCTAACCCTAGTTCAATTGCTTCTGATCCTTCTACTTTTAATACAAAACCCATACTTATTACCTCCTAGAATTTTTGGAATCAACACTTTAATCTGTTTTTGGTGAAATAGAAAAGTATTAATTTCTCGTCGATTGGATAAAGAAAATCATCGAGAAATATGTAAGTATTTCACCAAATATAGGTTTAAGGAGATTCATATATTTATGTTAAAAGATTTATTCATGAATAAATCTTAAACATCCAACGAATACATCAATGGATAAAAATTTAAGTGAAACTTCAATCAGTGGGTGTTTTTTTATCCCCACTGATTGTTAGTTTAATCAATCGTGCTTTTACGGTCAGCTGAGCGCTCACCTAGTTAACTTGTTCTCTATCTTTTGTGGTGGGCGTCTTATTGACCAGTAAAGCGGGATAAATTTGTAGTTGAAATTATCTTATGCTTTAACTGCGCTTGTGCCTTTTGTAATCATAACTTCAAGGTTCTTCACATTGCCGTTAAATACTAGATCTATTTGACATAAGCTTGTTTTCTCATCAATAATGTAGCCGATATCGTCTCCATCATGGATAACCGAGTTTACATAGCCTTTATCATTGAGCCACTTACTTTTTTGGCTACTTGGATTATTACTAAAGAATCGAACAATATTTTCATGTTTAAAGTCTCCTGATTGGAAACGTAGAATTCGTTCGATATAGGTACTCACTTGTGTTTTGTAGATAGAATCGAATCCATCTTCTTCCATCGCAAGGCTTCTTGCTTTATACACGGTAATACGTTTAATGTCTTTATCTTGAAGCTGTGCGTTTTCTGATGAGAAAACAAAACCAAAGCTTCTACTATTAATGGCGTCTTTTATATTGTTCGTAAAGCCTGAGATCTCTTTTGCCATCGTTGTAACAGCTCTTAAAGAGTTATCTCCTGCTTCAATATCAAATCGAACGCCAGGATAGCTTCTTTTCACATTTCGGAAGGATTCTTTTAGATACTCTGGACATTGATAAGCGGAAACAATACCAGCAGCTACATAACTAGCACCTACATATACGCCCTCTATCCATAGTTTTAAAATATCTTCCTTTTCCTTAGATAGTCTTGCCCCATTTTCCGTTGCCTGCATTCTTGTATCAATAACTACTCCAGATTTATCTTTGGGAATAATAGTGAAGTTCGGGAGGCAAGGGATTGCAAATTCACTGAATTCTTTTCTAACAAGAACAGAACATTTATCGATAAGTCGATCGATACCAGCCGTTGCAATTCCATTGAAAGTTGTCTCTTCTTCAGCCATAAAGTTGAAGAAAATCTGCACTTTATAATCTTTTACAGTGTCAAGCAGCATAGATAAGGATTCCATTGTGTTACCTTCTTGTTTGGCAACTTTTTCGTTTCCTTTAAAACGTGATCTGCTCACTTTCATCTTCCCTGATGCTTCTAGCTCGAGCGATGGCACAATCCCATACCAGACCGTATCAGTAAAGTCATTTTTCGAGTTTACTGTATTTAAATACGTACTTAGTCTTGGGATGTTATTACTTTTAACGAGCATGTCCAACTTTGTATTTGTTACAAGTAACGAAGGCTGCATACCTTTGTTCTTTGTCGCATACTGATCAAAATACATTTTGACGCCTAGTAGTTTTTCAACAAGTGGCTTTACAGTCTTTACAAATTCATCTTTTGCATCTTTATAGAATTCTAAGTATGTATTGTAGTTCTGTACCTCTGTTTCTACATCAAATTCTGCTCTCACTGTTGGTAATGGTGAGAAGGTTCTTACTACCAAATCCTTTACATAAGATGATGGTGATTCGGTAATCGATTCATAATCCTCTTCGAAAACTGTACTTAAACCATAGTTACTGTTTTCTTCAATGACCATTAAATCAGCATTCGTATTTTGAGGTGCTTCGATGATCTTTAATTCACCTGTTTCACCAATAGTAAGCGTTCCGATTTGTAACTTTTCGGATTCATCCTCTTCCTGATTAGCGCCTAGTAAAAGTCTTGTCTTAATATCTTCAATAGCTAGTGGTAGCATCGCCATTACGTTGTTATAATTTCGACTTGCTACTTCAAACATCAGGTTAAGCTTATCCCCAGTATCTAGTTTCTTGGGATCCCCTTCGTCTAACTTGTCATATTCACCATATAAGTAATGGATTTCTTTCCTTACTTGACGAATATCATCCATAACCTTTTTGGGAGAAATCATATCTAAGAGATTTTCAAATTTAAAATCTACATTGGCGATGCCCTGACTGCGTTTCGTATCTATGAGGGTAAATAGCATTTTTAAGAAATCATTATTTTGATCAATTGCGATTTCAGAAATACAATCGTCTTGAATACCTTCTGGTTTTTTTAGTGTATACATAACCTTTTGATTTGCTGCATTGTAGAAAGAGTAGACCGTTGGGGAAAACTTATCTAAAAATTCATCGAAGCTTTTTACAAGAAGATATTGATTAATTTCTTTGATTTTCTCATCACTGAGGCTGTCAATTCCCTTTACATCCCCTACAAGTGTAATTAAGTCCAGCTTTTCTGGATTAATCTCCTCAAAGAGCATTGTTCTGTTTGTTTGATTGATAATCTCCATTTATTCGGCTGTAAATTTCTACAGCCATCCCTCCTTTTATAACGAATTTCGAGTAACCATAACTATTTATAAAACATAACCATTAGTGGTAACATATTTAAACCCAGTAATACTCAGTTATTAAACACTATTTTCATACTAATAAGTAAACAAATGGTACCATAAGGCGAAAAAATCTCTTGCAATTCCTAATCCGACAAATGTTACAGTATGTTATTGGTATGTAAAACTGTATTCACTGAAGAGCCAGTCATATCAGGCGTTACACTAATGACAATATGTATCACAAGTAACTATACATTACGAAAAAATATTGTCAATATTTTCAATAGTATTTTTTTCAATTTGAAATATACAAATGTATTATTAGTAAAAAATAACCATGTTAAATTTCGTGTAAATAATTTTCTAAAAAAGGTATAGAAATGTTGATTTAACAATATTAAACAGCTTATGGATTGATGTTTATTCATCCACAAGCTGCTATAATTCGCCCAACTATGAAACTGTAAAATGATTATATAGATTTATTTTTGTAAATTTATTTATTATTATCGTCAAAATAATACCTAATTTTGTTGACTATACTCTCTGACAACATAGTCAATAATAAAAACTTTAGCGAAAAGCATCTTTTTTTTGCGTTAACGGTTAGACTCCACATGATCATTTTAGACATGATGAAACTCACTTTTTTGTTATATTGTCTGACATTTTTTAAGCTATCCTCTATTATTCTTTGTGGTACATCCATTGGTACAACATCTGTGAGGGAATAGTAAAGTGTTGCAGCTAAAGCGTAGATATCAGTGTATACCCCCTGCTTCGATTTGTCAGAATACTGCTCAAGTGGAGAAAATCCAGGGGTTGTAAATATCTTATGTTGCGTCGCAGTCTTATAAAATATAGCTGAGCCAAAATCGAGTAACTGTGGCTTCCCATGCACATCAACCATAATATTACTTGGTTTTATATCTCGATGCAGAATGCCTTCTTTATGTAGATAATGTAATGCATCAATTAACGGCAGAAAAATATTATTGTACAAATGATTTCTATTGTTAAGCTCATATTTTTTTACATATTGAGCTAACGGCAAGCCTTCATAGTATTTCATGACGATATAACAAGACCCATTTGCTTGAAAATGCTCTATGTACTTAACAATATTTTGATGAACAATTTGCTGTAAGAGAAGTGCCTCATGCAGAAACTCCCCCTTTAGCTCTTCAAATTTTGTCTTTGTAGAGGGCAGTCGATGAATCACAGTTAAATTATCTAAATCACGCAAAGCTAACTCACTTGGATAGAACTCTTTTATAATAAATTGCTCCCCTGAATGAATGTTTTCCCCTTTGTAAACAATTGACAGCTTACTGGAAGAAATAATCTCATTTATTTTATATGTATCTTGTAGGACACAGTTTATGGGTAAGCTTATTTCGTACTGAATAGCATTCATGTGCTTCTACCATCCTTTTTAGCAAAATCCATTTAAAAAATATGTATAGTCGATGACAAAATTAGTATAAGTTCTTAATTGTTATAATTCCAAATTAATGTAATTAATATAAATATATCCCTCTATATTAGCAATTTTCTCGTTAATTGTCAGCGACATACCAATGACTTTTATTGTAATTTCGATTTTTTAGATATAAAACTGGATTGACTTACGAAGCTCGGGGTGGGGCTTGTAAATTCTGGGTGCGCTCAGGTTCGTGCTCGGAGGGGTGGATTGGTCGCCGAGTTGGGGCCTCGGTACGCTCGGGGTGGGACCAGTTGCGCTCGGGTTTGAGCTCGGAACGCTCGGGGTGAGAGCAAATACGCTCGGGTCTCTCTCACTATCGCTCGGGTCCAGACTCGGAACGCTCGGGTTGCTATCAGCATCGCTCAGCTCCGGGCGCAGCACAAAAAAGCTGTCCGAAAAGTAAATATATACTTATCGGACAGCTCTCTATTTTGTTGAAAATTATGCTTTTTGGTAACGAAGCACTGGGGTACGAGCAGCGCGTGTTTCGTCTAAACGTGTTACGACTGTTGTATGTGGTGCTTCTTGCACGATAGATGGGTTTTCTTCTGCTTCTTTAGCGATTTGAATCATGATGTCGCAGAATGCATCTAATGTTTCTTTTGATTCTGTTTCAGTTGGCTCAATCATCAACGCCTCTTCCACGTTTAGTGGGAAGTATGTTGTTGGTGGATGGTAGCCAAAATCTAACAGGCGTTTTGCAATATCCAGTGTACGTACGCCCAGTTTCTTTTGACGACGACCAGATAACACAAATTCATGCTTACAATGACGGTTATATGGTAGGTCGAAGAACGGCTCTAGGCGACGCATCATATAGTTTGCATTTAAAACGGCATATTCCGTTACTGCTTTTAAGCCATCTGGCCCCATAGTACGGATATATGTGTACGCACGTACGTTAATACCAAAGTTACCATAGTAAGGTTTTACGCGTCCAATTGATTGTGGACGTTCGTAATCGAAGTGGTATGATCCCTCTTCTGTTCTTACAAGGACTGGTTTTGGTAGGAACGGAATTAAATCTGCCTTTACGCCCACTGGACCTGAACCTGGACCACCGCCACCATGCGGGCCTGTAAATGTTTTGTGTAAGTTCAAATGCACACAGTCAAAGCCCATGTCGCCAGGGCGCGCTTTACTCATTACTGCGTTTAAGTTAGCTCCATCATAGTAAACTTTACCGCCAACAGCGTGAATCAGCTCGGCCATTTCGATAATATTTTCTTCAAATAAGCCTAGTGTATTTGGATTTGTCAGCATTAATGCAGCTGTATCAGGACCGACTACATTGCGTAAATCTTCAATATCGACTAAGCCATTTTCATCGGATTTTACAGTAATTGTTTCGAAACCAGCAACAGTGGCAGATGCCGGATTTGTACCATGCGCTGAGTCAGGCACGATGACCTTATTACGGTGGCCTTCACCATTCGCCTCATGGAAGGCACGAATCATCATCAATGCTGTCCATTCACCATGTGCGCCTGCTGCAGGTTGTAATGTTACTTCATCCATCCCTGTAATTTCTACTAAAGAAGTTTGTAGGTCATAAAGAAGTTCCATGGCACCTTGTACAGTGGATTCATCTTGTAATGGGTGAACATTCGCAAAGCCAGAAAAACGCGCAACCGCTTCATTAATTTTCGGATTATATTTCATCGTACAAGAGCCTAATGGGTAGAAGCCAGAGTCTACACCGTGGTTTCGACGAGAAAGAGCTGTATAGTGACGCATAATATCTAACTCTGAAACTTCTGGTAATTCAGCTGCTTCGGCACGTAATAAGTTCGCAGGAAGTAAATCTGCAAGATCAACTGCTGGTACATCAAGTGCTTCTAAGCTATACCCTACGCGACCTTCTTTTGTAATTTCAAAAATGAGTGATTGATTTTCGTTATGCATTGAGAGCCCCCATTTCTGCAACAAGTGCATCAATTTCTTCCTTCGTGCGTAATTCAGTTACAGCAATTAACACATGGTGCTTTAAAGATTCATAAGTTTGACCTAATGGATAGCCACCGATAATACCTTTTTCAATTAAGCCTTTATTGATTTCTTTCACGCATTTATTTGTTTTCACGACGATTTCATTAAAGTGTGCGCCTTGGAATGCTACTGTGAAGCCTGCCGCTTCAAAGGCATTTTTTGCATAGCGCGTTTTTGCAATATTTTGCGTAGCCATTTCTCGAACACCTTGCTTACCAAGTGCTGTCATTGCAACTGATGCTGCAAGTGCCAGAAGTGCTTGGTTTGAACAAATATTCGAAGTCGCTTTATCACGACGAATATGCTGTTCGCGTGCTTGTAATGTTAAGACGTAACCGCGTCGACCTTCACCATCCACTGTTTCCCCAATAAGACGGCCAGGAACTTTGCGCATTAATTTTGTTGTAACTGCGAAGAAACCACAGTGTGGACCACCGAAAGCTTCTGCGATACCAAAGACTTGCGCATCCCCAACACAAATATCTGCTCCTAACTTTCCAGGAGGCGTTAAAATACCTAATGCTAGTGGGTTTGAGGAAACAACAAATAAGCTTTTTGCTTCATGTGCAATATCACCGATAACTTGTAAGTCCTCTACTTGACCGAAGAAGTTTGGATATTGTGCAATGACAGCAGCAGTATTGTCATCGATCAGCTCTTTTAATGCGCCAACATCCGTCACACCATCTTTTTGAGGAATTGTTACGATGTCAATAGATTGACCGTAAGCATATGTAGCAACGACATCACGGTATTCAGGGTGAACCGTTTCAGATACTAAAATTTTCTTACGACGTGTATGACCTGCTGCAAGCATACCTGCTTCAGCTAGTGCTGTTCCACCATCGTACATAGAAGAGTTAGCAAGATCCATTCCTGTTAGTTCGGCAATCATCGTTTGGAATTCAAAGATTGCTTGTAATTCACCTTGTGAAATTTCTGGTTGATAAGGTGTATAAGCTGTATAGAACTCTGAGCGCGAGATTACGTGATCCACGATAACCGGTTTATAGTGATTGTAAACGCCTGCACCTAAAAATGATACGTTGGCATTAGTATCTTTATTTTTCGCAGCAAGTGCTGTTAATTCTTTTAACAGTGCTGATTCTGATTTTGCTTCTTGAATGTCATAAAGGCCTTTGAAACGTACTTTTTCTGGGATATCCTCGAATAATTCATCAACTGAGGATACGCCAACTACGTCTAACATTTCTTGTTTATCTTGCTCCGTCATTGGTAAATAACGATGTTTCATAAATGTAGGTCCCTCTTTTCAAATTTTATTTTGAACGCTTGTAAAACGGTGTTGCAACTGTTACTACCTTTAAGTGCTTGCCACGAATTTCAACTTCTAATTCCGTTCCGATAGTTGCGAATTGACTGTCAATTAAGGCGTGACCAACATTACGTTTAGAAGAAGGAAGTTGTGTACCTGTTGTCACTTCACCAATTTCTTCGCCGTCCTTGAACACTTTGTAGCCATGACGTGGAATACCTTTATCAATCATTTCAATCCCAACAAGTTTGCGAGATAACCCATTTTCTTTTTGTGCTACTAATGCATCGTGACCAATAAAGTCATCTTTATTTAATTTCACAGCAAATCCAATACCTGCTTCAAGCGGTGAGATTGTCGCTGATAGCTCTTGACCGTATAGTGGAAGACCCGCTTCAAAACGAAGTGTATCACGACAGCCTAAACCTGCTGGCACAACACCTTTGTCTTTACCGGCTTCTAAGATTTTACCCCAAAGTACTTTAATATCCTCTGGAGAACCGTACAGTTCAAAACCATCTTCTCCTGTGTAACCACTACGAGAAACTAAAGCTTTGTGTCCAGCAATTTCAACGTCTTCTTGGAAGCGGAAATATTTAATGGCACTTAAATCCGACGTTGTTAATGTTTGAAGAACTTCTTCTGCTAATGGACCTTGTAGGGCAATTTGCGCATAAGCATCGGATTGATTGTCGATTGTGACCTCGTATTGGTGCTGATTTTCTAACATCCAGTCATAATCTTTTTCAATATTCGCTGCATTGACACATAACAAATAATGATTGTCAGCTAATTTATATGTTAGTAAATCATCGACAACGCCACCATCTTCATAGCACATTGCATTGTATTGCGCTTGACCTGTAGCAATTTTTGAAATGTCATTTGACAAAAGATTTTGTAAAAATTCTAGTGCTTCAGGACCTGTTACTAAAATTTCTCCCATGTGCGAGACATCAAATAAGCCTGCGCGACTACGCACGGCATCATGCTCATCTTTAATAGAAGAGAATTGCACTGGTAGTTCCCATCCACCGAAGTCAATTGTTTTACCACCAAACTTTGCGTATTCATCAAATAGAGGTGTACGTTGTAATTCATTCGTCATTAGTATTGCCCCCTTATTGTTAGTATCATTTTTACTGGTAGTAGTTCGTCTGTTTTTCCACATAAAAAAAGACAGACGAACCCCTTTTCGGGATTCTCTGTCCTTGCACCTGAAAGTTACACCAGACTGACTCGCATTTTCTTGATTGCCAATCAGCAGGCTTTCCCCTTTGGTGGCTGTTGTACTACAGCTCTCTCCAGAGTTGCGTCTTGTACGAGTCCTTTTACCTGAGAGATTCATAGCCCTTAGCTATTTGCTCCTTCGGTGGCGTCTATACGCGCTCTCCCCGCACAATCATCCGCCCAAGAATCATCTTGGTACTATTTAGTATTCAATGAACTTAAGTTACCTTATTAGTCTATATCCTAACATTGATTGTATTGAAAAGGCAATCATTTTTTAATTTAACTTAAAAGGCGAATATTAAAGTTTGTTTATTGTATTATCGTTCGCCTTTTAACCTTTTCACCTGAAATACTAAATACTCTAGAATATTGCGGATTGTTCTACCTTCTGTCAGAACCTGTATATGTCCTGCTTCACGATAAAATTTTCTTCTGTAGTGATACAGCTCCTCTAACTCTTCCTTCGTTGAACTTTGTACAAGGGGTCGGTTTTGATCATGCTGTATTCGTTTGTAAATATCTTCGAATGTGGCATCTAAAAAGAACACGAGTCCACTACGTCTCATTATTTTTCGATTTTCTCCATTTACGGCTACACCGCCGCCTGTTGAAATAATACAAGCTTCGTCTCGGAAATTTTTCAAAAATTCTGTTTCTATCTCTCGAAAACGTGCCTCACCGTATTTTTCGAAAATCTGCGGGATCGTCATGCCCTGTTGTCTAACGATTTCATGATCCATATCATAGTACGGCAGCTTTAATAAATAGCTTAACCGCCTTCCTAATGCACTTTTCCCGCACCCCATAAAGCCAACTAAATATATTTTTCGCATTCGAATCACCTTCTTATAACTACGATTCTACACTGTCTGACAAAATTTGTCCTAATAAATTTATCGTAGCTCGAACATTGACCTTTTCAAGCGCATCATATGTTCGTAACTGTATTTCATAAGACATACAATACGTAAGAACAAAAGTAGTTACAAAAAATAATAATGCAATTGCGATTAAAAAAATAGCCCCTCTGTCATTTTTCAATAATTGGCACATAATAGGTCCGCTCCTTCTGCAAACCACTCGGAAATCCGACGGCTACCGTAAGTTCATTATTTGTATATTGGAACTGACAGCGATTAAGCCCGATGAGCATCGGTACATGGCCACCATTCACTTGATTACGTATCATATTGTTATAGCAATCGATATGATGAAGTGTTCCTGAAGCTTGGAAAGTTATCCTCCTTTGATCATCTCGAATCGTAAACGATGTAACATCCACTAAGTACGTATTTAAATCATAAACAAATAGCTCCCACTTCGAGTGTTCATCTGTCAGTATGGTTGTTTTTATTTGCGCATACCATAGCATGATGACTATAAAAAGATGCGAGATTAACACAAAAACGATGACTTGAAACAACGATTCCAATAGTGTGTAACCTTTTTCGTTCATTTACTTTCACCTGTAAGTTGAATGCATTTGTGACGCAATTCTCGCATATTTTGGAATGTGACACATATCGCCTGCCCATCGTAAGCCCAATGATAATCCACACCATCTATTGTTTTCATACCTTCATTTTTTTGTAAGTACCGATACTGCTTTAAACCTTCATAAGCCGTTTCAGCAGCAATAACCTCAAGCTTTTTGTTGGATAAATTAGTTTTCATATTATAGGTAATGGGTAATAACGTTGTACAGATTACCATTACAATGACCACTGATAGTATGGATTCAACAAAAGAATAGCCCGACTCATTCATTCCACTCTGGATCTCCCTCGCCCTAATGTAATAACAACCTTTTTTATACCTTGAGGCGTTTTAAAATACAATGTGCCTGCATTCATCACATTACCACTGTAGTTATACATAATTGTTTGAATGGTACTTGCAGCTGTCATCAATTCCACACCGTTTGGGAAAGGTCGCTCGTAGTGATTGGTATAAAAATCTTTTTTATAAGATAGCGATGAGGTGGGCTTTCAAACTTCATGGATACATACTCTCGCTGCTGCATACTATAAGTTTGAATAAATTGAATATCCAATTGGATTTGCGTAAAAAAACGCTCAAGTTCCTTTGTTTCAGCTGCTTTTAAGGAAAGCTTTGTCACGATCCCCGTTAAACACATTACGATAAATAAGACGAGTAACATTTCAACCAACGTAAAACCACACTCATTTTTTATATCGTTCATGTTCCACTATCACCTGCTCCTGAAGGCGGATTTGCTAATTTTACCTCGCCTTCACTTGTAATAACAATTTCATTTTTATTTGGACAGGTCGTTTCATTTTCTTTTAAATAACCGTTCGTTACTAAATCTTCTAATGTTGGATATGACATATAGTCCACTCTGTAAGCCTCAACTTGTCCCTGCACCATCGAAATATATGCCGTACAGCCCTTTTCATCTATCGTCGCGAAATGTTTCGTTACATTTGGAATGGTGATTAAAATTAGTATCGAAATAATTAGCAGTACGATTAGCATTTCGATAAGAGTAAATCCTACTTGTTGTTTAACATATTTCATTTAGCATCCTCCTATACTAGTTCAATCATGTGATATACCGGTAATAATAAACTGACATATGCAGCTATTATGCAAAGTGCAATGATAATGAAAAACGTTGGCTGCACAAAGGCTAGCATACGCTTCAGTAATAGCTGCTGCTTCTCTGCCAGTAATTCACTATACAAGACGAGCTCTTTCCCTAGATAGCCACTTTGCTCTCCATGTTCTACGAAAATTGAAAAATCCTTGTGCCATTCAGCCATAAATATCACAGCCTGAGTAAGTGTATCACCATAAATAACCCTTTCTTTTATACGACCAGCAAAATGCTGCACAAATGGTTGTAACTGCTGTTCTTGTAAAATTTGAAGACTGGCTTGTAAAGAGAAACCACTTTGCAGCAAACTTCCTAAATATGCGGCGAATTGTCTTGTGATCGATAAGCGAATATAGTTGTTTATAAATGGAATTTTTAATGACATGCGCAGCTGCTGCACAATTGATTGTCGTTTAAGAAAGAACCGAAATATTATTGAACTGGATACAACAACTATCCCTATCGTAAAAAGTACATCAGGCAAATGTAATAAGTAACGCGAGAATTCAATACTACTCTCCCCCGCTTCACCACTACGACTTAAGACCATTTTCTCTATATTTGGAAAGAAAATTGTTCGAAATACTAAGAACAGCAGCAATAAAAACAACAGTAATATGATGGGATACAAAAGTAGGCCTTTCAATTTTTTCTTTGTTGCTTCATTTAACGCCATTTGCTTAGCTACGCCTTTTAACGCTTCCATCATATGCCCATTATTTTCTGCAATAGCAATAGCTACTAAATAGTGCTTTGATATTTGCAATGTTTCCAGTACTCCTGTTACACCTGCCCCTTCTTTAAATTTTTCATTTATCAATTGTTGTATCTCTTCATGTGCTTCTACATGATGCGGTAAGAGCATGGAAATCGCTTGTGCAAACAAATAACCTTCCTGCATCAATACACTTAAGTGACTGAAAAAATTGGCCTGATCCTTTACTCGCCATTTGGTTGCTTTTATATAATCCATCTGCAACTTCTCAATAAGCTCTCGTAGTTGCATAATGCTGTCTCTCTAACAACTTTTTTTGACCAGTAAGTGTTAAATCATAGGGCAACTCATAGCTAGCTTTCTGCCTAATTGCTCGGATGGCCTCACTAAGATGAACATCGCTTAATATTTCTAACAGTGCACGTCGCTCTTCTTGCATTTGTGGTGCCTGGATAAGTATTTGTGCCACTATACCAATAACCGTTTGCCGTAGTTCCTCTATAGACACACCTAAGTCGATTAGTCGGTGGAGACAACTAACAGAGTCCTTCGCGTGTATCGTCGTTAAAACAAGATGACCTGTAAGCGAGGCCTCTATTGCAATCTTTGCAGTTTCTTGATCTCGTATTTCGCCAATCATAATAACATCTGGTGAATGACGTAATATTGCCTTTAATCCCGAGGCATAAGTAATGCCCGCTCGTTCATTTACTTGAATTTGGAGAAGATGAGCCTGATTATTTTCTACAGGATCCTCTAAAGAAATGACATGTTTATTTAGATGTGTGGAACAATGATGAATGAGGGAATATAAGGATGTCGTTTTACCAGAGCCGGTTGCTCCACTGAAAAGCAAGATGCCTTGCTTGCTATCAACTAGCTCCAGTAGCTTATCTGCTGCGCATTTGGAATAACTTAAGGAAGTAAGAGGAAATGACTGATTTTGAAGTAGGAGCCGTATAATTAGACTCTCTTTTAAATAGGCAGAAGGAAGTGTAGAGACGCGAAAAGCAAACCGATTTTGCTCCACTGTTTTTTGAAAGGAGCCACTTTGGGGTTTTCGTCGCTCACTAATATCTAATGCGGCTAAAAATTTATAATATGATACAATTCGCTCTGCTAATTCATTTGGTAGTTCACCTGCGTAAAGCAACTTATCATATTTGCGAAAATTAATACGGTAACGACCTTCATCTGGTATTAATAACAAATCCGAAGCACCAAAATGATAGGCCTTTAACAATAGTTGCTCACATTTTTGTTCGACTACCGACTCAAAGTTTTGCATAGATGCACCTCTTTTCTGGTTCGTTCGAATATGACCGCTCTATTCGTTATTTCCTAGTATAATTAGGAAAGTGATACGAGAAAAGCCCTTTTCTTAAAATAAATTTTTACTATAAATTTTACTATCGAATGTGGTTTTTGCTAAAAAAATGTGGATAACTTGCAAATTTTCACTAAAAATGAACATAACTATATGTAAAAGTTAATATTTATGTTGAAAGGAACTGTAACTTTTTCAATAATACAATATAATAGAATCAACATGATTATTTTCCTAGCTATAATTTAACAACATTTTCAAAAAATCAATATTGAGGTGAAGCAAATGATCCATCCATTAAAAATTACTAGTACATTAGCCGATGAAACTAGATACTCTATATATGAGTACATCCTAAAAGAGAAAAAGACAGTAACTGTGCAAAATATTGCTGATGAATTTGGCATTCATCCGAACGTTGCGCGCCTGCATTTAACTAAACTATCAGAGATCAATATCATTTCAGCCGATTTCGCAAAAACTGGTAAAGGCGGTCGTCCTGGACGTGTTTATAAAGCATCGGAAAAAGGTGTCTCCCTTACATTCCCACGACGTGATGAAGATCGTCTTTTAAAATGGTCCATTCAACTGATTCAAGAATTAGGTGAATCAGCATTGGCAAAATGCCAAGACATTAGTTACAAAGATGGCTTCCAGCAAATGAAACATTATGTAAACGCTGAATTTAAATTAAATAATATATTTTCCTTTGAAGAAAAGCTTCAATTACTAACAGACAATGCTGCATTAATCGGCTATATTCCACAAGTACAGCAAACAGAACATGGTAAAAAAGTGATTTTCTCCATCTTTAATTGTCCGTTCCAAGAACAGCTTAACAACCACTCAGATATTGTTTGTACTTTGCATGAATCTTATTTGAAAGGACAGTTAGACGCTCTATTCGCAAGTAATGAATTTGTCCAAATTGAAAGCATGATACATAATTGCGATTTATGCAAATATGAAATAAACGTGACAGAAATTGATAGCTAAATCAAAAATCCATTTGTTTGTCACAAAGAAGTAGAAGTTCCAGTTTACAGACACCTTTCATATCATTTATAATGAGTAAGAGATTATTGTGTCGTGGGCAAAAGGAGGGGAAATTTCATGGATAATATGTATAAAGTTATGGCATTCTGGACAGGTATTTTTGCAGTTATGTTCTACCTTGGTGGTATGAACGAAGTATCGCTATTATTCGTAGGTAATACAGGTTTATTCTTATTATTAGGCTTCTTGAACCTTTCAGAACGTATGTACATGTACATTTTCGGAGCATATTTAACTGTATTCTTCGCTGGCTTCACGTACTATACAACATTCATTCACGTACCTGGTGCGGGTCATTAATACAGAGAAAATAGTGTGTCTCATAAATATGTGAGACACGCTTTTTTTATGTTCATTTATGCAATCATTTCGATAAGAGCAGAAATTTACAGTAATACGAGATAAAATCTTCATTTGTTTTGCAGTTGGTCGCATAAAAACATAGAAAAAACCCCCTTCACAATCAATTAGGTTTAAATTCTATTGCTATCAAACCAATATGAAATGTTTGGGGGATTTTTACATAGTTAATTCGTTAATGTTTGATTAAATTTAGTAATTCAGTAATTAAATTCAATAATCAACGATAGTAGTACTATTAATTCTATTGCATCACCTATGGTCATTTTTAACAAATGTATAGAACGGTATCATTTTCTACATGATTCGCTGTTATAGCAGAAACAGCGCTTCCTACCAACACTTTAAAAACCATTTAAAAATGGATTTGTTTCCATTTCCGCCCCAACTGTCGTATAATTTCCATGACCTGGGTATATAATCGTATCCTCTGGTAGCGTTAATAGCTTATCGTGAATCGATGCCAAAAGTACCTTTGTCGAACCACCAAGTAAATCTGTTCGACCTACACCTTGTTCAAATAATGTATCTCCAACAATTGCAAAACCATCATTTTCGAATAGATATGAAATACTACCTGGTGAGTGTCCTGGTGTAAAAACGGCTTTAAAAACAAAATTGCTTATTTCAAATGGTTGTTCTTTCTTAATAATATTTCCCTCAGCTGGTGCTCCGACATTATAATTCGGCAGCGCTGCGTATTTACTTGAGCCATTTTTAGCTGGATCACTTAACCAACTTACCTCTTTTTCATGAATCCATAGCGGGAGTTCAAAAGCTTCTCGCACTGCATCTACTGCACCGATATGATCAAAATGTGCATGTGTTAAAAAAATGGCTAACGGTTTAAGGCCATTACTGCGTATCACCTTTATAATACGTCCTGCTTCCTCGCCTGGATCAAAAATTAGACATTCTTTGTTTTTATTTGATACGATATAACAATTCGTTTGCACTGGACCAAGCGAATAGCTTCGTACATTCATCATCCTCATCACCTCAACTTCATATTATACATTCATTGCCACAATTTGACGATAAAAGTTCATAGTTTCCGCTATATTAGTTCTCGACAAACAAAGATAGAACGTTTACAATTAAGTAGGAATATTGTTTACGACATTCATTTTCTGATGTCGAAAGGAGTGTCTTTTTAATGAACTTATTAATGGTTATTTTTGGTCTAGTAGCGATCTTAGCAGTCGTTGGTACATTCCAAGCAATTAAAGAAAAGAACCTATTAAGCGTTGTTTTCAACTTATTAAGTGCAGCTGTATTTGGTTGGTTCACAATCATGACAGTTATCCATAGCGGATACCCACCAACACTACACTAAGATGTAGACAGAAAAAAGAGCAGCCTCGTATGAGGTTGCTCTTTTTCTATTTTAATAAAGCGTAATCACGCTGTATAGACTCCAGATCATGTTGTGTTAATTAGCTTTATCGCTTATCTATGAAGCCTTCATAAAAAATAATTACTGTCACCTCTTGTCAGTTCAGTTATAATATAAGTAAATATTTTGTAAAACAGTATAAATTTTATTTTCCGGTACGAAATTTAAAAACACAAACTGGTATTAAGGAGATTCATCATGCAGCGTAAAAAATTAATTTATATGATATTTTCAGTGCTATTAGTCATTTCACTTATTGGGATTACTGTAAAAAATGAAATGTCAAAAGAAGCAGTATTAAATTTGTTGATTGATAAAGAAGATGGCACGAAACAGATTGCCTTTGAGACGAGACTGACGCAATTAGATGAAACAACGACAACATTAGCAGCATATAAAGGAAAGGTCCTTATCATTAATGTTTGGGCATCTTGGTGCGGCCCTTGTCAAGAAGAAGCGCCAGATTTAAAGGATTTTTACGACAAAAAACCTGACGATGTTGAGCTGCTAGCAATAAATGCAACTTCATCTGACAGTCGTGAAAATGCCATTAAATTTCAGCAATTGTATAATTTAAATTTCCCTATATTTCTCGATTTAGATGGATCGTTAGGTAAATCATTAGAAGTAATGGCTTATCCAACAACTTTTATTATTGATGCTGAAGGCAATCTAAAGTACACAATAAAAGGTCAAATAAATCAACAACAATTAACTAAATTGTTAACAAATCTTTAGTTAGCGTGAGTGTTAATGACCGTAGCGAATCGTTGTCTCAATTTGCACTCTAGCAAAAATCATCAAGATCTTTAGGAATATTTGTATCAACATCATCTATAATGTAAAAAAACTGCATTAGTAATATAAGGACAGAATTTTTCGCAATTGTGGTTGTTCTGTAAGGCATTTAATAAAGTACATACAATTTGAGGTGATGGTCTTGAGGAAAAGTAAGTTGTTTGTAGTATGTTTATTAATCCTATTTGTTGGAATATTTGCAGCAGGTTTTTATACGCTTAGTGATGTTCTAATTGAAAAAACAGTTAAAATTGACGAACAAAATATTATAGAGAAAAACGGCGAATACTATCTTTTAATTGATGAACGTGAGTTGTCTTTATCGAAGGATTTTTACGACAAAATTGATTTAGGAAAATACAACGAATACAACATTAAGTATGTTTATAATCGATTGAAAAAAAATGATGGTGAGGTCGTGATGCTAAAAAGGTATGGTGAACAACCTTGGGGTAAATAAATGGGTTATTAATGATGATATAAGCGTATTTGGGATGTCCTCTCAAATACGCTTATTAATTGGTCAAAAAACAACATTAGAGCCTAAATAAAGCTCCCAGCTAATCCACTAAGGAATCTCGTGCGTCACTTGATTAAATCGTCATCATTGCAAGCTGATGGCATCGCTTGTCGTCTTCATTGCACAAATTCCCCTCAATACCGTATAGAGAGACTCGTGCGGTAGAGCAAGCCTGCTAACCCCCACGGGAAGTGAGTGACTTTTCCAGACTTCAGACTTGCATTATTACTACTTATTGTAAAAGAAAAAGAGAGACCTCGCTAGGAGATCCCTCTTTTTTTATTTCACAGCGTCTTGCTTTAAGTTACCTGTTTTTTCATCATAGAAACGAAGTAAATCTCCATTAATAATGGCGTCGGAGTTTTCTAATTCAATCGTTGCACGATCAGCATAAGGCTGACATGGCTCACCATCAATTTGCTCTCCTGTTGCTTTGTCGTAGCAAGCTTCACCTGCATAGACATATTTGTCAGTTACAAAACGACCGTCACGGAAAATAACAAAATCCTCATGCTCAGGAGAGAATAAATCTGCACCTAATTGCATATCTTTTGACGTTTCAATTCCTAGAAGGTGTAAAATCGTCGGACGTATATCCACTTGACCTGATACCTCTTGCATTTCTTTACCTTCACCAGAACCAGGAATATGGATAAATAAAGGTACTTCTTGCAGCATTGCATTATCATAAGGTGTGATGCTTTCTTTGCCTAAGTATTGTGCCATTGCCTTGTTATGGTTTTCAGAAATACCATAATGGTCACCGTACATTACGATAATGGAGTTATCATAGACATCTTGATCTTTTAACGCTTGGAAGAAGTCTTTAATACCTTCATCCATGTAACGAACTGTTTGGAAGTAACGATTTAATGTGCCTGAGTTTGAAGTATATTCAGGAATCATGACATCATCTGGATCCAATGTAAATGGATAGTGGTTCGTTAATGTAATTAAACGAGAGTAGAATGGCTGTGGCATGTCTTTCATTAATGCTGCAGATTGCTCAAAGAATGGAATATCTTTCATACCCCAGTTGACTGCTTGGCCTTCTTCTACTTTATATGAGTCTACATCATAAAATTTATTGATTTTTAATGATTTGTACATCATGTCACGATTCCAGAACGATTTATTGTTCGGGTGCATAACGTTTGTAAAGTAACCATTTTCCCCAAGACGCTCCGCCATTGAGTTATACGTGTTTCCACCATGTGTGAAGAATACTGCACCACGACCTAAGCCAAATAATGAGTTTTCTACAATAAACTCTGAGTCAGATGTTTTCCCAAGACCTGTTTGGTGATAGAAATTACTGAAATAATACGTATCTGGATCTTTTGTTAAAGAGTTCAAGAACGGTGTAATTTCATGACCGTCCATATCATTATTAATCACAAAGTTTTGTAAAGATTCAAGTGACACGTAGATTACATTACGATCCTTGTATTTGCCAAACATATCTTTATTGATTGCTGCTTGATTTGATCGAATGTAGTTGTTTACTTCTACTAATTCACTGCCATCCGCCAATGCGCGTTGTGCAGAAGATTTAGACTGAATATAAATATCATACAAATGGTAGTTGTACGTACCGATATTTTTTACAAGTAATTCGCGGTCAAAGCTACGTGTTAAAAGCTGTGGACGCTCTGTTTCCGCTAAACCTAAGTTTAAGAAAGTCATCGCAATAGCTAATACGAAGAATGCACGACGGAATTCAACATTAACTTTTACTGCTGCCTTCATTCTTGGTAAGTATTTATTCGCAAGTATTAGAATAAACACATCCGTAAAGTATAATAAATCCCAAGGGTTAATAATGGCTGCTGCCGATGTTCCTAAATCACCAAAGTTACTTGTCTGGAATAATACCGGTAAAGTAATAAAGTCATTGTAGAAACGATAGAAAGCAACGTTCCCATATAAAACAATTGATAAAATGACACTGACAATAAGAATATAGCGATTTCTAGCTTTAGGTGATTTAAAAAATAACGATAGACCATAAGTAAATAATAAAAAACTTAGCGGGTTGATAAACAAAATGAATTGTTGCATCGCATTTTCAATTTTCATCTCAAAGCTTGTGTGGTAAACAATGACCGTTTTTATCCAAGTTGCTACGACTGCTAGTATCATAAATGAATGTTTAGGCCACTTTATTGATTTCATTCCTAACATCCTCTCCTATTCCTTACACAAAAAATAATAAATTTAACTAAATTGTTACTGAAACAAAATATATCTTAATCCTTTTTTTACAGATAATCAACAGATATATTTTTGGAAAAAATTTCTGCTCATGCACTTATATGCTCAGGATACTTATATATACGTTTCTCATTGTAAAAAGTTTCGTAAAAAACATAAAAACAGTGGGAAACCACTGTTTCAGAGAATATTACATACATATTACAATATTTTTACCATAACCAAATAATTCACACTTAAAACACTATTGTTTATTTTGTTCAACACGCAGTCTTGTCGTTTCTT
This sequence comes from Lysinibacillus sphaericus OT4b.31, assembly GCF_000392615.1. GTDB lineage: Bacteria > Bacillota > Bacilli > Bacillales_A > Planococcaceae > Lysinibacillus > Lysinibacillus sphaericus_B. The sequence goes on from NZ_KB933398.1 coordinate 3,051,253, forward strand.
GTCGAATCAATAATAAGGCCATTTGGTAATCTTTAATGTCTAGAACATTCGCCTTATACAACTCGCGAATTTCATCTTCCATTAACATTAAATCCCCCACTGGATCACGTGTATAAATATAAGTGCCATATGTTTTTAATAATTCATAAATATCTAACATTTTATCCATTTTTAATTCGCTCCTCGTTGTGCTACACAGTTAATACGATTTGTAGGCGTCACAATGATATCCACCGGACAATCATGTGGCTCTTTTGGTACACTTTCACGTAGCTGTTCATCGAAAAGCAGCGACATGAGTTTTCCCTTTTTATAGTTTACTAAATAGCGGTCATAATAACCACCACCATAGCCTACACGATAGCCATGTGTGTCAAAAACAACCCCTGGAACAACAATAACATCCATTTCATTTGCGTCAACAAATTCAGTGACTTCAGGAATTGGCTCACGCAAATGCATATAAACCGTTTCGAGCTGAGCAAACGATTCTATGACATAAAACGACATTTCTCTCGTTTTCGGATTGCACTTAGGGACAGCAACGTTTTTGCCAAGTTGCCATAGTGCTTCAATTAGATGAATTGTGTCAACTTCTGGCTTACTAGAAATCGTGATACCGATCGTCTTTGCTTCTATTATATATGTTTCCTGTAACAGTTTTTTTGCCACTAAAAATGATTGGTCGCGATATGCAGTTGCAGACATTTTCGCAAGAGCTTCGCGTACCTCGTTTCGTAAAATTGTTTTATTCATACTAGGCTACCTCCTATTAGAATGTAGAAAGCCAAAACCACATGTGGTTTTGGCTTAATGAGCGATTACTTTGTTTCACGGTGAAGAGTGTATTTCTTCTCGCGAGAGCAATATTTTTTAAGTTCAAGACGCTCTGGATTGTTACGCTTGTTCTTTTTTGAAATGTAGTTACGTTCGCCGCAATCTGTGCAAGCTAAAGTAATGTTTACGCGCATCATTAACCCTCCCACTCTATATCAAGAATTAAAATTTGAGCATGATTTATACGACTAACCCATTATACCATAAACTGAAAAAAAATCTACCTTCATTTCATATTAACTTTGCATGTGGTAAAATACCTTATAATTACATAATTTAATGAGGTGAAACTATTGGATTTATCCATCATACTAATGATTGCTGGTATCGTTCTTATAGTTGTTTCGTTCTTTTTCAAAAATACTGCGAAAAAAGTCGAACAGGATGTAGAAGAATTGTCTATATCTATTTTTCAAGAAACTAATAATTTGAAACGTCGCATGAAAATTGTTGAAGAGGAGCTACTTCTAGAACCAGAATTTCAGGTGAAATCACCAGTAGCTCAAAATCAAACGATTCAAAATCCCAAAATGCAGCAGGTCATGCAGGCTGTTCAACAAGCAGCTCAACAAGCGACTAAATCAGCTCAGCTGCCCCAGAATACGAAGCCTATTCACCAAATCATTATTAGTCAGGTACTCGAGCTCAATAAGCAAGGTCTATCTATTGCTGATATTAGTATTCGTTCAAATTTAACAGAAGAGCAAGTTCGCCAAGTGATTGCAAACGGAGGTCGGTAATTGTGAATAAATCCGCTATCCGTGCATTTGGAATTGCACTTTTTCTAGTAGGGGCATTGCTTGCATTGGCCCAGCGTTTTGATGTCAATATTGGCTTTCCCACTGTAACCTCCACTACAGATAAGAACGTAGAGGTACTACAAAAGAAACTGGATCTGGCAAATAAAAAACTTGCTTCGTTAAAAGAACAGACCACTGAGCCTACTACAGCCAACAAGACGGCCGATAATGATACGCCAGAAGAAACAAACGAAGGCGACATTGAGACAGATAGCCCAACAGATGAAGCAACGATGACACTTCAGCTATATAGTGGTATTACCCCCTATATCGTGGCACAGAAGCTTGAAGATGGGGGCATTATTTCGAATAGCGTAGAGATGGAGCTCCTACTTGCAAATGCTAAATATGCTCGTAGTTTACAAATTGGCGCTTACGAAGTGAACTCTTCAATGTCTTTAGAGGAAATTGCAAAACTTATTACCGGTAAGAAGCAATAAGCCACAGCTTATATAAAGTGAAACTTCAATCCGTGGGGCTTCCTGGCCGTTCATGCGGGATACAGTGAAGGTGACATTCCGTAGGATCAATTGATTATCGTCATCGATATACACGAAAGCTGATAAAAAATCTTTTTCTAATTCTACACGAAAAGGCTGTTAACAAAAATCAGAAACAACTGATTTTTGTAACAGCCTTCTTTTATGCCATTTGCACTTGCTCTAAAAACGCCTGCACCATATCACTACCCTTTTGGGTGCCAATTGATTCTGGATGGAATTGTAACCCGTATATTGGATATTGCTTATGTTGAATCGCCATAATTTCTGCATCATCACTTGAAGTTGCCGTAATGATAAAATCTCCATGTAAAGTGCTCGGCTCAATTATCAACGAATGATAGCGCATCACTTCAAGTTCACCGTCTAAATGAGCGAACAAGCCTGTTTTGCTATAGTGTAAGGTAGACAACTTCCCATGCATAATATGGGTTGCTTGCACAATGTTACTGCCAAACGCCTGCCCAATCGATTGATGACCAAGGCAAATACCCAAAATCGGAAACTTCGTATAAAGCTCTTTCACCACATCTACTGTAATTCCTGCTTGATCTGGCGTACCAGGACCAGGTGATAAAATGATTGCTTCTGGTTGCAATGCCTCAATTTCTTTAATCGTTAGTTCATCGTTTCGTACTACCTTCACTTCTTTGCCCAGCATACTTACCTGCTGATATAAATTGTAAGTGAATGAATCATAGTTATCGATCAGTAAAATCATTTTTTCACCTCCAGTAGCGCGCGCGCTTTATTGAGTGTTTCTTCATATTCGGATAAAGGGACCGAATCATAGACAATACCGGCCCCCGCCTGTACATGAGCACGGTCATCTTTGATAACCATTGTTCGAATTGCAAGGGCTAAATCCATATCCCCTGTTGAAGAGATATAACCAACCGCTCCTGCATAAACGCCACGCTTTACAGGTTCCATCTCATTTATCAGCTGCATAGCACGGATTTTCGGTGCCCCTGATACTGTACCAGCTGGCAAACAAGCGCTCAGCACATCCAACACATGCACCTCATCGCGTAGTTCGCCGATGACCTCTGATACAATATGCATCACATATTTATAACGCTCTATGTTCATATATTTAGTCAACTTCACTGAACCCACTTTGGTTATACGTCCAATATCGTTGCGACCTAAATCTACCAGCATACGATGCTCTGCAATTTCTTTTTCGTCGTTTAGCAAGTCATCTGCAATTAACTCATCTTGCTCAAGCGTTTTCCCACGCGGCTTCGTGCCTGCAATAGGATTCGTTGTCACCTTTCGATTCTTAACCTTTACTAGACTTTCAGGAGAAGTGCCTAAAATGATATATGCTCCATAATCCATATAAAACATATACGGTGATGGATTTGATGTTCTCAACTGACGATATAAGGCAAAGGGATTTCCTGTAAATGGTGACGAAAAGCGTTGAGATAACACAATTTGGAAAATATCACCCTTCTTAATATGCTGTTTGGCACGTTCTACCATGGCAACAAATTCTTCTTTGGGTATCATGGGCTGAAAGTTTAAAGCGCCTAACGCCATCTCTCCAAACGTTGCACCAGCATGAAGTTGCGCCTCCATTTCATCAATAATTGCTTCCATCATTGTTAGGGAGCGCCCCTCTTCAAATAAATCGATTGCTGCTAACGTAATCTCTTGCTTTAAATGATCAAAGACAATAAAAGTATCATAGAAAAAAACATGTACATCTGGCATCTTTAAATCATCATGCAAATATTCACCAATGTTCTCTGCATAAAACGCTGTTTCATAACCAAAGAAACCAATTGCTCCTCCGAAAAAGGCAAATGGATAGTCTGCCTTATGGAAAGGCATCACCTGCTTAAATTTCGCAAGTACACTTCCGCTTGACTTTTCCATATCTTTGTCCTTAGTAAATGTATAGCCAGTTTTATCCCCAACAAGCTCTGCAACTGGATTGACCGCAATAAAGGAATAACGCCCACTTTCCTCGTGCTTGGCCGACGATTCGAATAGCATCTTATGTTTTCCCGCTAGCGATTGATACACCGAAATTGGCGTCATCATATCCCCTTGTAATACCTTCATGGCAAATTTTCTAAGCTCAACTGTCATACACTTTCTCTCCTTCGCTATGCTATACTCTGCTCTGCTACACCAAAAAAATTCAGTATGTTTTACGCCTCGTAGTATTGTCACTGACGCTTTGCTTGCGCGCAAATAAACAATACGTCCGGATTTTGAATTGAGCTAAGACCTGCATGTGCAAGTCAGTTAGTCATTCTCACAAGGATGCGAGGAATTTAGGATAACATTCACCTTAATTTCAAAATCCGTGATATCTACCAGAGGCTTTCTTTATGCAGTCAGCATTAATTGCTCACTGCATAAAGCTACAAACCCATTCATCTTAGGGCTGTCTAAAAGTCCTTCTAACAATAATGCTCGTCTTTCTTAATGGTAAAAATGCGCTTCACTCAGGAGTTTATGCGGATTTTTACCTTAGTATCAAAAAATAGGATACCTCCAAGCATGTTGTTTTTACTTTTGGGACAACCTCGGTCTTCTGTGGTTGTTGCTGCACTTTTTCCACAAAAAACTTTTGTAAATGAATATAAAAAGGCCTTTCCATCACAAAAGGACGGAAAAGCCGTGGTGCCACCTTCATTGGTCTTATTAAGACCCACTCTAAGCCCTGTAACGTAGGCAAACGCTAATCCATACTATTTTCAGGATTAGAGCTCCGAAGTCCATTCACCATTCATTTGTACTAGCTCTCACCAACCGCTAGCTCTCTATAACAAATTATAATAGCTACTACTCTTCATCAAAGCTGATTATTTGTGTATATTGTAAAACATAGCGTCGAACAATTCAAATTATTTTTCTTTAGCCAGCCAATGATCATCTGTTGGTTCTGCTAAGTCAATATCATGTTCTTGCAATATTTGTCGAATTGCAAAAAGTATATCTTGTCTTACACGCAACAAAACACCTGTATCGTTTGTTGCCACAAAAAATCGCACAAGAACACGGTAGGAAGCTGGACGGAATTCATCAATAAATACATGAATCATATCTTTCTCCGTATTATCATGTAAATAAATCTGCTGATGAATCGCACTTAATGCGCTGCGCAGTTTTTCTTCTTCGTTTTCAAGCGCTACATATAGAAATTGTTCACATTTTCGTTTTTCACGTTTCGATAAATTATATAGTGGGCGATTGACTAAATATGAGTTTGGTACATAAACCAGTCCTTTATCGCCAGTTTGAATAAGCGTACTACGAAGGTTAATATCTTCAATTATTCCTTCAATCTTTTGATCTTCTGTAGCTACCCAATCGCCAATTTGAAACGGGTTGTCGAGTGCAACCGACATTCCTCCAAATACATGCGCCAATGTATCACGAATCCCAAACGCAATGGCTACACCCGTTAAACCAATTCCCGTTAAAAAGCCATTCAAGTTAAAATCCCAAAGAGAAGCAATCGTGAACATTGCTAAAATCATTATTAGTACTTTACCAATGCGTAGGAAGAACGGCAAAAGAACATTTTGCTCCTCATCATTATTAATAGTCAAAGGTTGCTTTGTATAATAATGTAATACATCATACACACCTTTAAAGGCAAAAAACACCATAATGGACAACACAAAATTCTTTGTTGCCACATCTGTAAATAAAGATACTTCTAGTAACCTCGATAAACTAATAACAATAACCGCTGACATGAAGGCATAACGTATCGCCTTATTAAATTGTTCTAGTACGGTTGCTTGAAAGTAACGCTGTCTTTTTCTTAAAAACGCAACGATGACCGTAATTATTTTTTTCAGCACGAACTGTTGCAATAACCACCCAATTAAACATAGGGAAATGGCAATGATTATGTCCATCCAAGTCGGTGCTACTACATTTGGTAATAACCATTTCAATAAATCCATGTAATTCTCCTTTTCTTACCTATGTAAATTTACATAAAATAAGCCGACCAAAATCCGTCTGGTCAGCTCCACGTGTCTATTGAATAGCATCATCCGCAAAAAAAGCTCTATTCGCAAACCAAAATTGTTGCTCGTTAAAATTTTGCTCCTGCATGGCAATCACAGAAAAATCAGCATGATAGTGATGCTTCATATCCTCTAATATTGCTTTCGCACGCTTTCCTAATAAATGTTGACCATCAACAGGATTACCTTCGGTGAAAATGATGATATCCGCTTCTGTACATTGCTGATTTTCTTGTAGTAAACCTTTAACAAACTGTAACACAGGCAAAATTGCTGCTTTCCCTTTTGCCTTATATTCTATAAAATCCTTAAAATCTGATAAATTCAAATGGCCATTTTCAAATCGATAATGGACATGAATTTGGCAATCATATGGCACGATATATAAATCCCGCTGCTCACGATGAGCACTCATAAATAACGGTAGGATCATACTCTTGCAAAGCTCGGAATAGACCTCCATTCCCGTTGTTTGCTCAAGACAAATAATCATGGGCCCAGGCTCTTTTTTATATTCAGCAAATGGAACATAGTAGATATTTCCTTTTTTTGTAGTATGATGCTTCAATTGTAGACGTTGTGCCTCCTGCCATTTTCGTTCATAATACAAACGCTGCTCTTTCCCATTCGCTTGCCGTTCAGCCTGCTCAATAGCAGGGATATTTTCTCGAATTTCACGCATGGCATCAGCTAACTCAAGTGCAAATGCTGCCATATTTCGTAAGGTCTCACTCTTGTAAAAATATTCTATAAAAAAATGTTGTTCCTTGTCACTTAACTCCTCTAGATGTAAGTGTTCATATAAAAAACACAAGTATTCGCGTTGTTCAGGTGTGATATCTAGTTCAAATTTCTCTATAAGTGTTTCTACAGCATCTTTCACGAAGCAGCACCTCCTTAGCACATACTTTTTGGATAATGTCTATAGTATAACCAATTTTATTTTTTGACAATACAAATTCATTCCGCAATATTTGACGCTTTACGGAGGGCAATGTTGCTGATATTGCGGAATTTTTCACCACATTAACAAAAAAAGAGAATGGCTTCATCCGCCCTTCTCTTCTTCATTAATTATTCAGTTCATAATGTTTACCTTTAATTAAGTAAAATAAGTGCTCAGCAATGTTTGTTGCATGGTCAGCTGACCGTTCTAAATAACGGCAGACAAAAGTTAAATGCGTAATCTGATGAATATGAGTAGGATTATCAGCACCTGCACGAAGCAACAGTGTCACTGTCGCACCATATAAATCATCTACATAATCATCAAGCTCTGCAATTTCTTTTGCACTTACAGTATCTTCTTCAGTAAAGGCTTTGATGATACTTTCAAGCATTTCAACCGTTTTTTGGCACATTGTCTGTAAATTTGTTGTTGGAAAGATAAGTGGCTCTTTCCCAAGGCGAATTGTCTCCTTGGCAATATTGACAGCATAATCTCCGACTCTTTCCATATCCGATGCCGCTTTCACTAGTACCATGAGGCGGCGTAAATCTGTGGCTACTGGTTGTTGCTTGGCAATCATTAAAATTACCCGGTCATTTATTTCTTCCTCTAAACGATTAATGATTAGATCATCTTCGAGAATCTTCAAGGACTTCTCTAAATCCTGCTCCAATAATGCATCAAAAGCTATTTTTAAAGCATGAATACTGCTACTTGCAATTTCTACAAATTGCGCTTGAATTTCTTTTAACTCCTGCTCAAAGCGTTCACGTACTACCATCTATCGTTCCTCCTTAGCCGAAGCGTCCTGAAATGTAATCTTCTGTCCGTTGATCTGCAGGTGTTTGGAAAATCACATCCGTCTTATCGTATTCGATGACTTCGCCGCTTAGGAAGAATGCAGTACGGTCTGAAATACGCGCTGCTTGTTGCATATTGTGTGTGACGATAATAATCGAATAATCTTTTTTCAGCTCTTGTACCAATTCTTCAACCTTTAATGTAGAAATGGGATCAAGTGCAGATGTAGGCTCATCCATTAAAATGACATCCGGTTCGATTGCTAAACAACGCGCAATACAGATTCGTTGCTGTTGACCACCTGAAAGGCCATATGCATTTTGATTTAAGCGGTCTTTTACCTCATCCCAAATAGCCGCACCACGCAATGATTTTTCAACAATTTCATCCAGAATTTTTTTGTTTTTTATGCCATGTATCCGCGGACCATAGGCGATATTATCATAAATAGATTTTGGGAATGGGTTTGGCTTTTGGAAGACCATCCCTACATGCGTACGTAATTCTTCTACCGTATAGTTTTTATCTAAAATATTGCGCTCACGATATAAAATTTCACCAGATGTACGAACGATTGGCACTAACTCTACCATTCTGTTTAACGTTTTTAAATATGTCGATTTCCCACATCCAGAAGGGCCAATTATTGCTGTTACTTCGTTCTCATAAATGCTTAAATTGACATCTTTTAAGCCATGGTGATCACCATACCATAAATTTAAGTTGCGTGTATCATACACCATTTTTTTTGCTACTTCTATAGTAGGCTTTGCGCCTGTATGAATCGATTTGACGACTGATTTTTCCTCTTTAAAATCTAGTACCATAAGGTCACCTCATTAATAACGTTTTTGGAATTTATTTCGAATAAAAATCGCGATAGAGTTCATTAGTAAAAGTACTGTCATCAGTACTAAAATACCGGCCGATGCTACATATTGAAATGCCTCTTGTGGACGTTTTGCCCAATCATAAATTTGCATTGGTAGCGCTGTAAACTGACTTAGTAAATTATCTGGTAAAAACTGTAGAATAACAGGAATTCCAATAACCACAAGTGGAGCTGTTTCACCAATTGCACGAGACAAAGCCAAAATACTACCTGTTAAAATCCCTGGTATTGCTGCTGGAAGAACGACACGTAAAATCGTTTGCCATTTTGTTGCCCCCATACCGTAAGAAGCTTCACGTTGTTCACTCGGTACAGCGCGAATGGCTTCCTGTGCAGCAACTATAATAATTGGTAAAATTAGTAAACTCATAGTGAAACCGGCTGCTAAAATACTTTTACCAAGTTCCATCATACGAACAAAAATCGTTAAGCCTAGTAAACCAAAAACAATGGAAGGTACGCCCGCTAAATTTGAGATATTCATACGAATAAAGTCATTTAGTCTATTTTTCTTCGCGTATTCTTCTAAATAAATTGCTGTACCCACACCTAAAATAATTGAGACAGGTGCGACAACCCCCATGAGCCAAAGTGAACCGACTAATGCCGCTTTAATTCCCGCTTTATCTGCAAAACGTGAAGCGAAGTTTGTTAAGAAATCGAAATTTAAATAGTCAATACCTTGCGTCACAATACGGTACATCAATATAGCCAGCATTACTAATGCAAATGTAGTGGCTAAGAAGAACAAGGTTTTCCAGACTTTATTGAACATAATACGCTTCGTCATTCGTTTCATGACGACTGAGTCATCGATATAGCGCATGCTAGTAAACCTCCCTGAAGCGTTTCGCAATATAATGAGCGAGTAAATTCATCACTAATGTAAAGATAAATAATGTGAAACCTACTGAGTAAATCGAATAATAAATTGTCGTTCCATAGCCGGCGTCACCCGTTGAAACCTGCACAATATATGCCGTCATCGTTTGAATAGAGTCCGTGACGTCCAAATCAAATTTCGGTGTAGAACCTCCTGCAAGCGAGACAATCATCGTCTCCCCAATTGCCCGGGAAATAGCGAGGACAACTGATGCTATAATACCTGATAATGCCGCAGGTAATACTACTTTAATGGCTACTTCAAACTTTGTAGCACCGAGGGCCAATGCACCTTCTCGCATACTATTGGGTACGGATGACATGGCATCTTCTGAAAGTGAAGTGATCATCGGTAAGATCATGATTCCAACAACAATCCCTGGACTAAGTGCATTAAAAAGTTTTAACCCTGGCATAATTTGTTGTAACATCGGTGTGACAAACGTCAGAGCGAAGAAACCATAAACAATTGTTGGTACCCCAGCTAAAACTTCTAATATAGGTTTAACAATACGTCTTGTTTTCTCATTCGCATATTCACTTAAATAAATAGCAGATGCAATCCCAAATGGTACTGCTACAACAACTGCGATAAGCGTGACTTTCAACGTTCCTGCAATAAGTGGTAGAATCCCAAACAACGGTTCCTTCCCTGAAAACGGTAGCCACTGTGTACCAAATAGGAAATCCGTAATCGAAACACGTTTGAAAAACTCAAACGTTTCAAAAATAAGGGTGAAAACAATGCCAAATGTCGTCAAAATAGAGATAAGGGCTGCAGAAAATAATAGAGCTGGCATTGCTTTTTCCACTATTTTCTTCGTTTTATGATTGCGTGAATTCGCAATTAATTGCTGCACAGATGTTGTCTTATTTTCTTTTTGAGAAACCATTGGGTGCTCCTTTCAAGTAAGCGAGGGAAAGAGCATACATCTCTTTCCCTCCATGCATGTCTACTTATTTTAAGCCTTCTAAAGTTTTTAAACCTTCAGCATATTTTTCTTCAGGTAAGCGGACATAACCTACTGCTTCAGCCATGTCGCCTGAATTTTCAAGTGTGAATTTCATGAAATCGTATGCTGCTGCGTTATCTTTAATTGCACTATTTTTTACATATGTGAACAATGGACGTGAAAGTGGTGCGTATTTACCAGTTTCAATCGTTTCATTTGTAGGTTCTACTCCATTTACTTTCACAATGTTTAATTTGTCTTTATTTTCTAGGTAGTACGCGTAGCCGAAGAATCCGATTGCGTTTTTGTCACCTGATACACCCTGTACTAGCATGTTATCATCCTCTGATAATGTTGCAGAACTTACTAGATCCGCTCCATCTAAGATTACTTCGTCAAAATAGTCATACGTCCCAGAGTCTGTACCTGGAGAATAGAATACGATTTTTTCTGCTGGCCATGATGGATCTATATCAGACCACTTCTTCTCTTTACCATCTTCAATCCAGATTTGTTTTAATTGCTCTACTGTTAAATCTTTAGCCCAGTCATTCTCAGGATTCACTACTACTGATAAACCGTCATATGCTAAAGCTAGCTCTGTATAAGCAATACCTGCTTCTTCTAGTTTCGCTTTCTCTTCATCTTTTATATAACGAGATGCATTTGAAAAGTCTGTCTCCCCTGCGATGAATTTTTCAAAGCCACCACCAGTTCCAGAAACACCTACTGATACTTTGACATCCGGTTGTGCACCTGCATACTCTTCTACAACTGCTTCAATAATCGGTGCTACAGTTGAAGAACCATCTCCAGCTACAGAACCTTGCAGTTTTTCGTCAGTAGCATCTTGTCCTGAACTTGCTGGTGCATTAGTTTCTGCATTGTTACCATTTTGAGTAGAGTTGTCACTACCACATGCACCTAGCATTAATGCTGAACCCATTACCGCTGTCATCGTTAAGTACTTCCACTTTTTCATCTCATTTGCCTCCGTCACTAACTTTTTTATAGTTGTTTACCTTACAATCTTTACTATAAAGACTGATTGTTGAAGTCGTATAAACCGTTCGTAAAAGAGACGTAAAGGAATGTAATTGTTTGTAAACGATTGTAAAGACACATTTACAATTGAGAAAACTTGCTTCCTCTATGAAAGATGCTATAATTAGCAATTGTGTGTCAGAAAATAATACAAGAGGGGTTTAACTTTGTGATAAAACATGCAAAAGTACAAAATGCCGATTACTTTAAAACGTATTTAACACTTATAATGCATCATCGGGAGTTTTCTTTACAGGAGGCTGTTGATTTTATGGTCCAGTCTTATTTCTGTAATAATATAGAGCTTTATGGTACAAAACCAAAGCAACAATTTGAATTAGCTGTACAACAACTATCTGCTTAATGCAAAATCGACTGCCTCTACTAGGAGAGACAGTCGATTTTTTTATAGTACTGTTGAATGGTTGTATCCATCATTTTAATGATTTTATCCGTCACTTTTCACTTTGTATCCATCACTTTAATGATTTTATCCGCCTAGCCACTCAATGGAAGAGTAAAACCGCTAGGCATTTTTCATGCACTAGCGGTTTTGTTATTGTTGTTCATCTTCACCAATTTTTTCTTTTGTGATTGCTGGTAAAATTGGTGGCTCTACATTGCTATCATTAACTTTCGTAGAATCATACTTCTCTTTAAGTTCATAGTACTTATCTAAAGAACGTCTAGCAATTTCATTATTATGATCCAAATAAATTTTAAAGTTTGTTGTTACCCAAGGAATCAGAACGGCATAAGCAATTTCAGGATTTTCATATGGCGCATAGCCAACATGTGTTAAGTTAGTTGTCTCTGTACCGTAATGCTCTGTTAATGGTCCATAATAAACTACCTCAGCTGTACCCGTTTTCCCTGCAGCTGTATACGGTGCATTTGCAAATTGTTTTCGTGCAGAACCTTGATTACCTGTATAAACACGACGAAGCCCTTTTTTCACATAGTTAATTTCTTCTGCAGAATTATCAATGCTATTTAAAATCGTCGGGCCCACTTCAGTTACTAATTGGCCGAGCTTTTGACCATCTTTTGATGGCTCACGTACTTCTTTCACCACGTGTGGTTGAATGCGATAACCACCGTTCGCCACTGTTGAAATATATTGTGCTAATTGCATTGCAGTATACGTGTCGTACTGTCCAATGGCTAAGTCAAGTGTTTTACCGCCCATCGTTGGACCGGATGGACCCTGCACGCCACTAAATTCATTCGGTAAATCAATACCTGTTTTTACCCCTAAGCCAAATTGGGCATAAGAATTACGCATTTTTGAAAACGTATCGTCCCTTAAACGGAGCGGCATCATATAACTATAAGGCGTTCCATTAATAAGCAAGGCCGTTTTAAACATATATACGTTAGAAGAACGCTCAAGAGCGGTCAAACCATCCATAGATATATAGCCACCACGGTTAAAAATCGAGCTCTTTTTTGGCGTGCCGAGTAAATGAATTGGTTCGTCTCCTAATACAGTATTTGGTGTAATTACTCCTTGATTATAACCAGTAAGTAAAGTTGCAGCTTTGACAACTGATCCTGCCTCATAGGCTGTTGTGAATGAACCATATGCATAATCGACGATGATGTTTTTACCTGTTTCAGGATCTTTCTCAATTTTCTTACCGACCATTGATAAAATGTCCCCTGTATTCGGATTCATCATCACTAAGAAGGCACGGTCTAATAAATATGAGCCCGGTATCGCTTTTAATTTCAACAGCTCTTCTTCTACAATTTTCTCTGTCTCAGCCTGTAATTCGCTATCAAGCGTTAACACTAAGTCCTTACCAGGCTCGCCCTCGTACGTTGTAATCGTATCGACCACTTGCCCTTTTTTATTGGTAATATTTTTGACAACTGTTTTTTGTCCTTGTAAAAGCTCTTCGTACTGCGCCTCAATATAACTTTCCCCAACACGGTCATTACGTGAGTAATCGCGCGCTAAATAATAGTTCAGCTTCTCTTTAGGTATCCCTTTCGTTGGTAGCGTTGTACGCCCTAAAATAGAAAGTGATGATAATTTGACACGCTTCCAGTCTGTCGTCGTATTGACCCCTGGTAATTCTGTTAATCGTTCTGAGACACGAGCAAATTCATCGGCTGAAACATTTTCACTCTTAATGATTTGCGGCGATAAATTGTAGCCAGATGCCATTTCTCGATAAATCGCCAACACTTCTAAATCCGCCTCTGTAAGTTGCGCCAATTCTTCATCTGTAATTCGCTCGCGTACAACTCTATCAATCTCAGCATTGATTTGACTTGTCGTAATATTTTCTTGCGTTTTAATTTTCGCTTGTTCTTTATCTGTTATCTTCTCATAGGCAGCATCGTGATTTTTTAGAATCCAAAAATCCTTCTTATCACGTAATGTAACACGTTTTGTTGGTTGTTCAATCAATTGCGCCAGATCCTCGGCAATTTTCAGCATATCATCCGTTTTTGTCGTCTGCATTTTCGTATACGTAATCGCATTTTCAGGCTGATTGTCGACCAAAATACGGCCATAACGGTCATACATGCGGCCCCTCGGCACACTTGTATTTACAGGAACTTCCTCTGTACGCTCTAAAATACGTACATAATCTTCTCCTTTTACAATTTGCATATAACCAAGCCTAAAAATTAACATTGAAAATATGATAAATATAGCAAAGAAAAGGACATTCATCCGAAATGTTAAATTGGAATGATGCTTAGCTTTAACACTCGCCGCGCGATTTTTTCCAGGTGCTTTGCGCATATGTATTCCCCTCCTCCTCTAATTACTGTTTAAATACACGATACTAAGTATACCATCCGAAGTACCGACAGAAAAGCATACTCTTGAGTAAAGCTCCATTTTATTTGACGGCGCTTTCATTAGAAAAGTTTCTTACATTTGTAATTTTGGGGGATAAATCACAAAAAGTACTCGATAAAATTTAAAATCTGGGCGATAAATCAAAAAAAGTTCTCGATAAAATCAAAAAAAGCTATGCCACAGTGAAAACTCACCCTTGGCATAGCTCATTATTAAGTATTATTATTTTGCAGCTTGGAATTTAGCTTCTACTACATCCCAGTTTACTACGTTCCAGAAAGCACCGATGTAGTCTGGACGACGGTTTTGGTAGTTTAGGTAGTAAGCATGCTCCCAAACGTCTAATCCTAGAACTGGTGTTTTGCCTTCCATTACTGGAGAGTCTTGGTTTGGTGTAGATGTAACTGCTACTGAGTCACCATCAACGATTAACCAAGCCCAGCCTGAACCGAAGCGAGTTGTTGCAGCTTTAGCAAATTCCTCTTTAAAAGCATCGAAAGAACCGAATTTAGCGTCGATTGCTTTTGCTACTTCACCAACTGGTGCGTTTGAACCGCCTGGAGCGATTAATTCCCAGAATAATGTATGGTTAGCATGTCCGCCACCATTGTTGCGTACAGCTGGTTGTTTGTCAGCTGGAAGTGCATCGATGTTAGCGATTAATGCATTAATATCTTTATCTGCAAATTCAGTGCCTTCAACTGCTGCGTTTAAATTTGTTACATAAGTATTGTGGTGTTTAGAATGGTGAATCTCCATTGTTTTAGCATCAATATGTGGTTCTAATGCGTCATATGCGTAAGTTAATTGTGGTAATTCGTAAGCCATTGTTAAGTTCCTCCCTAGATTAAAGAATAATTAGTACATACATAGATTATCAAAATTGGTCAAACCATTCAATGAAAAATATCTCAAATCCAAGATTTCAGCCTTTTGACTGAAAAACCAATTCGATTACTATCATACCCGCTCGCTAATTTTGTTAAACATCGGCTCAATTGTATTAGCGTATTAGCATTCAACGTTTGACTCCCCGGTATCTATGCATCTGTTAAAGTTAAATAGTTATAAAGAAAACAACAATCATTACGACTTGAATAACCCCTTTTACTACAGTTGATGTTAAAAAACCTATAAGTGAACCAATGCCACTTTTTACAGCTTCATTAACTGTACGTCGCTCCACTGCCAGCTCTGCAATAACAGCTCCTAAAAATGGACCTATTAATATCCCAGCAATAGGAATAACGAATGGGCCAATTAATAAACCAATTGTACTGCCCCACATGCCCGCATTCGAGCCACCGAACTTTTTTATACCAAATGCATTTGCGACCGTATCAGCACCGAATAGTAATACAACAAATAATATTTCAATTGCCCAGAACCACCAGCTTAAATCAGCAAATGAGAAAAATAATCCATATAGTAAAAAACCACCTAATAGAAAAATTACACCAGGTATAATCGGGTACACGAGCCCAACAAAAGATATGATAAAGCAGGCAATGACCAATATCCATCCAACAACTTCCATAAAATTTCTCTCCTTTTGCCTCACATTGCCTTTTATACGTAGGGTACTATAAAAAGTTTCACAATTTTAATAACGAATACCTAAAATAGAATCTGCGATATTGACGGCATGATCGCCAATACGCTCTAAATTACTGACGATATCCGTGTAGACGACCCCCGCTGCACCGCTACATTCATTCGTATTTAAGCGCGCAATATGTTTTTGTCTTAGTTTATCCTCCATATCATCAATTAAACTTTCTAGCTCAGTGACTTCTTGCGCTAGACTAAGGCTGGCTGTATCAAGAGCCTCGATGCTTTTACGTACCGCTTCAATCGCTAGACTAAACATTCCTATTAAATCTTGGCGCGCTGATTTACTCAAACTTACCTCATGGTGATCCTTATACTGTAAAAGTTCTAAAATATTTTCGAAATGGTCACCAATTCGTTCAATATCCCGTACATTCGTTAACAGAGTATGATGACGAACCGAATCTGCACGAGACAGCGGTTGTTTAGACACCATCACGAGATAGTTGGTAATTTCTTTATCTAAATGATTAAGTGCTACTTCTAATTGTAGGACTGTCGGGATATGCTCTGCCTCACCTGTTTTCATATATAAAAAGGTTTCTTCCAAACCACGTAATGCATGGTCACCCATACGTAAAACCTCTTCTTTCGCCTGACCAAGTGCAATAGCTGGTGAAGAATCAATGAACGAAGGGTCCAGATGTTTTGTCGTAACATCTATATTGCCATCATGCCCTGGCAGTATTTTCGTAACTAGGATTGACAAGCCACCAATAAACGGTAATTGAATCAGCATATTAAAAATGTTAAACGAGCCATGTGCCACAGCTATTTGCATACGTGCCTCTAAATGGAACAGTTCACTTATCCATTGGACATACTGCATAAAAGGTGCAAAAAACAACATAAAAATCACTGTTCCTATGACGTTAAATAGCACATGTGCCGCTGCTGCCCGCTTTGCATAAATAGAAGCACCAAACGATGCTAAAACTGCTGTAATAGTCGTGCCAATATTTTCGCCAAATAAGATGGGTAAGGCACTTTCCAAACCAATTAAATGTTCTGCATATAAGCCTTGTAATACTCCGACAGTTGCTGTAGAGCTTTGTACAAGCAACGTAAAAAGTGTACCAAGAAAAACGCCTAAAATGGGTTGGTCACTTAAAAGTACAGTTAATGAAGCAAAATCAGCTAATTGGTGAAGCATCTGCATACTTGTGCTCATAAGCTCAAGCCCTAAAAACAGACCGCCAAAGCCAAATAAAACTTGACCAACATGGCGATATATTGCTCTTTTAAAGAAAAATAAAAATGCCGCTCCAATCGCGAGTAGCGGATAAAAATAAATACCAATATCAATGCCGATAATAAATGCTGTTAATGTCGTACCAATATTCGCACCCATTATTACGCCAATTGCTTGACGTAATGTTAAAAAGCCAGCACTAACTAGTCCAACTGTAATGACTGTCGTTGCAGAGCTCGACTGGATACAAACTGTCACAATAATTCCGACTAGTACACCCATGAACGGATTTGTCGTAAAACGATTCAACCATTCGCGCAGTCGATCATCTGCTGATTTTTGTAGACCTTCCCCCATTAATTTGATGGAAAATAAAAAGACCCCTAAACCGCCTAAAAATTGAAATAGTATGCTTTGCCAATCTATTGTCAATTGTATTCGCTCCAATTCCTACATCTCTACTACTCTATTTCTAATCATTAAATGAAAAAGTACAAAAAGTAAAGAAAACCTTTAACTTTTTTACATAATGTTAACATTTTAGCATTAGATCCACAGGCAATCGAATTCAATTCATACCTTGTCACAAATGAACATGGTAGAATAGCGATTGGAGGAGATATTTTATGAAACACTCACAACTATTTATTGATAGCCTGATTCATCCTAAAAAACTAGCTGCCTATCGTCTATTACCGATCGGAAAGGTTATTCAATACACCTTTCTACTAGTTAGCTTTGTTACAGTTTTCTCATTCGGCCGTTTCACAGCTGGGATGTCTATCGATACCTTTGATATTAGCGGAATGACGGAATACATAGAAGATATTAAATGGCTATTATATCCGGCAACATTCATCATGCTTTTTGTCTTTACTACCATGCTAATTTTTGCGCAAATCGCCATTTACGCCTTAGCAGGTCTGTTTATATTGAAAGTCATGAAACGCCGTGGTGAATACCGTCATATATGGCGCACAACAACGTTCGCTATTACCTGGGCGACTATCTTAAGTACCCTTTCAGAATACTTACCTACTAGCAATACGATTATCTCAATAATATCGCTACTCTTAACAATTACTCTATTAATCGTAGCCTTTACAAAATATCCAAAACAACCAATTGCAAAATAATGTGCATGATTCCCCTCTCTTCTCAATATAGTGTAGAAAAGGAGGGGATTTTTTGCGAGCATTAATTTTAACAGCTATTATTGTACTTATCGTCTTTGTTGTGAAAATAGATTTAACGGAAGGGACATTACCACTCGCTGCTTTTTATCCTAAAGAAACAGCAAACGCCCTTTGTGAAGAACAACGAGAGCCAAATTATATCAGTGTACAAACCATTCAAGGTGATACTCTCCATAGCTTATTTGCACTACATCCTGCAAAAGTACCCATGACCTTTCCAGAAAGACTACAGCTCTTTTATGAATTAAACCCACATTTACAGTTACAGGCACTTGTTCCTGGCGAAAATATTAAGCTTCCGCTGTCATTTGAATTCCACAACAAATGCAGAAAATGAAAAGTTAACGTTTCTTCCTTGTCCTTATTTTCTTACACTGCTAAAATAAATGACAGTGACGGCTGAAAGTAGTGGCCCGAAAAGGAGAGAAAGTTAATGAGTGAAATTTGTCACCGTTCAAAAACACGTCCTGTACGTGTCGGTAATTTAACAATAGGTGGTAGTAATGAATTATTCATTCAAAGTATGTGTACAACAAAAACACATGATGTCGAAGCAACAGTCGCAGAAATTCTTCGCCTAGAAGAAGCAGGCTGTCAGGTCGTTCGTGTCGCAGTGCCTGATGAGCGAGCAGCTGATGCGATTGCAGAAATCAAGAAACGTATCAATATTCCATTAGTAGCTGATATTCACTTTGACTATAAATTAGCATTAAAAGCGATTGAAAATGGTATCGATAAAGTTCGTATTAACCCAGGTAATATCGGGCGTAAAGAAAAAGTAGAAGCCGTTGTTAACGCAGCCAAAGCTAAAGGTATTCCCATTCGTATTGGTGTAAACGCTGGTTCGTTAGAGCGTCACATTTTAGAAAAATACGGTTACCCAACAGCAGACGGCATGGTAGAGTCTGCGCTACACCATATTAAAATTTTGGAAGACTTAGATTTCCATGATATTATCGTGTCGATGAAAGCATCAGACGTCAATTTAGCAATCGAGGCCTATGAAAAAGCTGCTAAAGCCTTTGATTATCCACTTCACCTCGGGATTACTGAATCAGGTACATTATTTGCAGGTACTGTAAAATCAGCTGCCGGCCTTGGGGCAATCTTGTCAAAAGGAATCGGGAACACGCTACGTATCTCCCTTTCCGCTGATCCTGTTGAAGAAGTAAAAGTAGCACGTGAACTATTAAAATCATTTGGTTTAGCCTCTAACATGGCTACACTTATTTCTTGTCCAACATGTGGTCGTATTGAAATTGACCTCATCTCTATTGCCAATGAAGTAGAAGAATACATTTCTACACTCAATGTACCGTTAAAAGTAGCAGTTCTTGGCTGTGCGGTAAACGGACCAGGTGAAGCACGCGAAGCAGATATCGGTATCGCTGGCGCACGTGGGGAAGGTTTGTTATTCATGAAAGGCAAAACAGTACGTAAAGTACCTGAAAAAACAATGGTTGAAGAGCTGAAAAAAGAAATCGATAAATTGGCTACTGAAATGGCAGAGAAACGCGCGGCTGAAGAAGCAGAAAAAGCGAACGCCTAAGGAGGTGCTAGCATGAAAAAGCCTCGTTTTGGTATCGATATTGATGGCACAGTGACCTGTCCGAGTACACTTATTCCACATATTAACAAGCAATATAATGTCAACATTACATTAGATGATGTGTGCGAATATGACTTTTTGTCTGCATTTCCACATCCTATAGACCGTCTGGCGTTCAATACATGGTTTAAAGCAAACGAGCCTTACATGTATGAAGTTTCAGAAGCCGCCAAAGATGCTAAAGACATTTTAAATGCTTGGCAAAATAACTATGAGTTGTATTACATTTCTGCACGTGGTGAGAATGTATCAGATATAACGTTGAATTGGTTTAAATCTCAAGCAATCCCGTACGATCACATCGAATTGATTGGTAGTCATGATAAGCTGGCAGCGGCAAAAAAGCATAACGTTGCTGCTTTCTTCGAAGATAAGCATGATAATGCAGTGATGCTAGCCGAGGAGTTAAAAATACCTGTTGTGTTATTCGATACACCCTATAATCGACTTGCAGTACCTGACAATGTCATACGTGTCTATAACTGGAAAGAAGCCAATCAATTCATTACAAACTATTTTAAAGAACAGTTGCGCTAAAGTGCGCCCATACATCCACCAGCTGCTTGCTCGTCCGAAGCAATAGTAATACTCTACCTAAGGAAACGAGCGACCACGAAGATGTAACGTGTTAGCCTAGACGATATCTACGTACTTCGTTATCAACAGCTAAAAAACGATTGTTTCATAATAAAAAGAGTCGTGTTCACTTTGCTGAACACGACTCTTTTTTACTACGAACAAAAGGCCATTCAACAGATTAAACCTCCAGTATCCCCCGAACCCATCGATCAACAAAGCTTTCGAACGTAATACCATAGTTGTCGTATATTGCATGATACACAAAATAAGTTCCTAACCTTTCCAGTATTTCATCGTTAATCTTCATAACAAACAGCTCCTTTTCTTTGGAATTAAGTTACGAAGTTTTAAGACCTTCTACCTTTCCCTACCAGACATGGCCTTCAAAACAAGAGTTTCACATAGTATCGTTGCAAAAACGACACAATCTCATCACCTCATGCCCTTTTTTCATGTTTTCCTTTTCGCTAATATAGTAAATAACAACTTGCTTTCTGGAGGGATTACTTGTGAAATGGATGACCAAAGTTATTTGTATCATATGCCTCTCTACATTACTTGTAGGCTGTGGCGATCGACTAACCGAAATTAAAGATGCCGCATCTGGCATTTCCTCAGCAGCTGACTCAGCAGCTACTGCAGTTAGCCGTGATGTTCACGCGATCAGAGCGATTCCGATTGACTACAACGACAAAACATTTACTGCTAATGACTTATTTAAAACTATTTTACGTGACGTACGCTGGGATTATGACGCTAAGCACAACGAGCTACAAGTACATGGCACTTGGCAACCACCATTATTTTCTGAGCAAGGCTGGGACGATACTATACAGAAACAGCTTGCTGAAACTGGTTTGGTCACTGTTACATGCACGATTAAAGGCGATAAAATCGACCGTGCCCTCACCGAGTTAAAGCTTGTCTATAATAATGAAATAATGTACCAAATGAATGGCGAAGAGGCTCTTCATTATCTATATGATACATACTTACAAAAGTAAATTTCTTAGCTTTTCTAGCGATTATTTCGCCTAGAAGAGCTATTTTTATGTAATGGCCTACTACGTAAAGTTTAATTTCAATACCCCTCCCTTCTCATCTCCTATATACTAAAATAATAGCTTTATATTTTTTCACAAAGGGGTTTTGGCTATGAATAAAAAGCATGCTGGCGTTTTACTGGGGGGTGTCCTGTTGCTTGTCATTGCGATGGGCATCAGTCGTTTCGCGTTCACACCGATTTTACCGTTTATGCGGAGAGACGCGGGTTTCACACTAGAAACAGCTGGGTATTTAGCATCTAGCAATTATGTTGGCTATTTTTTGGGGGCTTTATGGGCAGGATTTTTGTTTAGACGTAAAAAATACTTATTATTAGTTAGTGTTATAGTGAATATCCTATCGGTTATTTGGATGGGTCTTACAGAGGCATTTTTTATATGGATGTTGTTGCGCTTTGTTGCAGGTGTTACAGGCGGACTTATTTTTGTCTTAACGTCCAGCATTATTATGGATTACCTAGCGCAGGTGATTTTAACAAAATGGTCTGGCTATTTATTTAGTGGGATTGGGCTTGGTATCGCCATTTCAGGCTTACTTGTGCCTTACTTAGAGCTTTCTTATACATGGAAAGGCGCATGGCTAGGACTTGGGTTTCTTTCACTTGTCTTTTTCTGTATCACCCTTGTCACATGGCGCAAGTTAACCATTCAAGATGGGGTAAAGAAAGTGTCTACGGCTAGCGGAAAGATGACAGCTGGTTTTATGCCATGGCTGATTGCTTCATATGGTTTAGAGGGGCTTGGCTATATTATAACGGGTACATTTTTAGTAGACATTATTCATAATATCCCTACATTATCAGCCTATTCTTCATATAGCTGGGTAGTGGTTGGTTTAGCTGCTGTGCCATCTGCCCCTGTATGGATTATGCTGTTATCGAAATATTCACCTGTAACCATATTATCGGTTGCATATGTGATGCAGGTTGTCGGCATTATTCTGCCAGTCTTTTCACAAACCGTTCCTAGCGTACTCATTTCAGCGTTTTTATTTGGTATGACCTTTGTTGGTATTGTAACGATGACCACATCCTATGCTAGACAAGTATTTCCTAGCCAGAGTAACGCAGTGGTTTCTGTGTTAACAACATTTTATGCATTCGGACAAATTATCGGACCGATTATTGCGGGTAAATTGGCCGCTTATTATGATAGCTATAAAGCAGCCTTACTTTTCGCTGGGATTATGGTTTTTGCAGCCCTTGTGATTATGCTCATCGGCCATTACAAAACACATGTACGTATGGACAGTCACAATAATGGTATATCCATCGAAACATAGAAGCTACGCTGTGCCATGTGCACAGCGTAGCTTCTATGTATTTACATATCAAAATTGGTATGAACCAGCCATGAAATCAGTGCATACTTTCTCAAAAAATCTTACAATTTTGAAATATACGAGCCTATTATTTGAATTCTATTAAACCATCACGTTATAATCAAAGTATCACGTGATGGTTCGGAGGTGTTTGTATTGGGACAGAGAAATTAAGAATTGGCGAATTTGCAGAAAAAACAGGCATTACTAAAAGAACAATTGATTACTATACAAATATTGGTCTGTTAGTAGCTGAACGATCTGCATCGAATTATCGCTACTATGAACCTACTATGATTGACCGGCTCCATTATATCGAGCAACGCAAACTGGAGGGTCTGTCACTTGAAGAAATACAGCACGAACTAAATATCACACCGTATGAAGAAATTGATGTCCAAACGCTTCGCTTAAAAATGCAAGATTTGGAGCATGATGTCACGTCTCTACTTGCGCAGATGGACAAACAAGACCAAAAAAATATACAAACAATCAAAAAAAATGTTTCGCCTGAAAGTATTGCACTTATGCAATCTTTACTACTACTCATTAATAATTAGGAGGTGACGTTCTGTTTTAACAGAACGACTATTTGGAGACCATACTTAACTTATCGATTTTTACCATTTTATTAGCATTAACAGGCTTTTTCGTGGCAACAGAATTCGCTATCGTAAAAGTACGTTCCTCAAGGCTTGACCAACTGATCGCAGAGGGCAATAAAAAAGCCATTTCTGCCAAGCATGTCGTCGATCACTTAGATGAGTACTTATCGGCCTGCCAGCTTGGTATTACGGTTACAGCACTTGGTATCGGGATGGTCGGTGAAAAAACCTTTGAATTTATGCTACATCCACTTTTTGAAATGGTCGGTATTTCCGATAAGTACATGACAATTTTTACAATTGGTTCAGCTTTCGCCATCGCAACATTCCTACATGTTGTTGTCGGAGAATTAGCACCTAAAACAGCTGCCATCCAAAAAGCAGAAACGATTACACTACTTTTTGCAAAACCAATTATGGCTTTCTATAAATTAATGTATCCATTCATTTGGTTTTTAAACGGCTCTGCCCGTGTTCTCGTTGGCTTATTTGGCATGAAGCCCGCTTCTGAGCATGAACTATCACATACAGAGGAAGAATTACGTCTTTTGCTTTCTGAAAGCTTTAAAAGCGGTGAAATCAATAAAAACGAGTTAAAATTCGTTAATAATATCTTTGAATTTGACGAACGCATTGCACGCGAAATTATGGTGCCACGAACGGAAATAGTAGGTATAGAAAAAAACGAATCATTTACAGATATCATTCACTTTATCGCCTCAGAAAAATATACACGATACCCCGTTTATGACGGTGACCGTGATAATATTTTAGGCTCACTCAACTCAAAGGAATTATTCACCCATGGATTGATTGAGCAGTTAACAGACGAATCATTAGTGCTTGAAAATTTTATTAATCCCGTTATTCGTGTTATTGAGACAATCCCAATTCATGAATTACTCGTTCGTATGCAAAAAGATCGTATTCATATGGCGATTTTAATGGATGAATATGGCGGTACTTCTGGTTTAGTAACGGTAGAGGATATTTTAGAGGAAATCGTCGGTGAGATCCGTGATGAATTTGATGGTGATGAAATTGCTGAAATTCGAAAAGTAAGTGAAAATCATTATATATTAAATGCAAAAATGCTTGTAGAAGATGTTGAAAATTTATTGCAAGTCAAACTTGATGCAGAAGAGGTAGAAACACTAGGCGGCTGGTTTTTAACAGTTAATAATGCCAATAAAATAGCCAAAAACATCGAGCTTGCTCCCTATGTATTTAGCGTCTATGAACAACAAGGTCACCAATTACATTATGTAGAGGTTCGACCTTTACGAAAATCAGCAGCAATTGTGACAGAAATTAAATAATCCTGCTACTGTTTTATTGATAGTTTTTATTAAATATGCCTTAAATCACACTATACTAATAGGCTATTCTATCCAAATGTGCTTGTCTTGTTCCATTATTAGCCATCCCCCTATATAATGAAACTATGAATTTGATTTTATTCTCAGGGGGCAATGCTATGAAATTATTCAAGCTTTATCATTCGGACGGTATTCACATTATTACCGACGTAAAAAAACACAAAACAAATATCGAATTAAAAACTATTACAGGTGAAGTATTATATATAATCGTTGTAACTGACGAAAATTATACAGTGTATGATGACCGTTTTGCTGGTGCTTCTAAGCAGTTAAATTCTGTAGAGGCATTTGATATTGACGGTAGCTTCCGAAGCCTAGACTTCGATAATATGCGCACACTATTCAAAGAGGCCTTCACAAAACTGTTACAGGAAATCGCTGAGTGCGTGAATGATAAAGACGAGCTAGTAGATATTGATACACTTCGTCATAAAGTAAGTGCTCAAATTAAAGGCATTCACTTCAGAGTCATCTCTGACACGAAAAAATACGAATATTAATAGCCTTTTCTCATGATTAACATCAAATAGACTGCTCAATGTGGATTATTCCATTGAGCAGTCTATTTATTTTTTTGTGCGTATTCTATCAATCTTAATACATGTTCCATCGGTCATAGCCGCTCCCACTTTTTCAACTTTCATGTATAATGGAGCTTAACAACCTGAAAGAAAGGGTGTTTGGATGAATCGGGAACAACTAATCACACTCGTTACAGAAAAACTAAAATTAATTCGAACAGAAAAAGCGTTAACACAGGATCAGATGAGTGATTTGCTGGGTCTTTCAAAAAAAACACTTGTCCAGATTGAAAAGGGACGTATTCAAACAGGCTGGACAACAGCCGTAGCCATTTGTGCCCTATGCCGTGACAGCTCCATTTTACAACACGAACTCGGAGGTGATCCTCTCGAGGTCATCGATTTAATCGCCAATCACGGGACATTACAACCGAAAGATAAAACAATGGGTGGCTACATATGGTGGAAAAATCTTAGTGAACGCAATGGCTATCGCCTACAGCAAAACGTTATCAGTAATCACTATCGAATTTTAGATACCAACAACTACCGCCTTCTCTCTTCGTTTGACGAGCAAATCACCATGCAAGTATGGGAGAAACTATAAGGTTCCTTTGACTGAGTCAAGATAGTCCATAACAAGGTCTATCTACTAGAACTGTATCTAAAAAGTCCTTCAAACAATAACGCCGTCCGCCTATTATGGTAAAAATCCGCTTCACTTTCCGCAGGCAAGGCATGAGCCGCATTGCGCACTGCTATCTCATGCACTTGCCATACCTTTTCCTGTCGCTATTTTTCACTCACGTTTTCATCGTAAAACCAATTCGTAGGAGTCTACTGGTGATTATTATCCTTTTATCGAAAAATAGCATACTGAATCAATCAATTTCATAATTCACTTTCATATCAATAAAGGCGAAGATGATGAAAGAAAACAAAGCAATTGTTCCTATCACATAAGTATATTCCGCTACAGGCGGACGCTTTCCGCGGAGCACCGATCCTTTGCTTTTTTCTCGCTGGAGTCGCCTCTTTACGCTCCTACCAAAAATGTTCGTGTTTCTTTATAGAAAAAATATTTATGAAATGACTTCTAATAGAAACCTAAAACTTCTTGCTTTACTTTTGGG
The DNA here is from genome assembly GCF_000392615.1 of Lysinibacillus sphaericus OT4b.31. Lineage (GTDB taxonomy): Bacteria > Bacillota > Bacilli > Bacillales_A > Planococcaceae > Lysinibacillus > Lysinibacillus sphaericus_B. The sequence goes on from NZ_KB933398.1 coordinate 3,077,949, forward strand.
ACAGCCTCATATTAAGAAAGCATGTAAAATAAAATGACAAAAATATATGCAACATATAAATAACGCAATAGTAAATAGCCAGATTGCGGAGTTAGCTTTCGATTAATCCAATACTGCCAATAACATATCATGATTACACCTGGCGTGATGCATCCAATAAATAACGGTTGAGCAAATTTGAATAAATGTAGCATCCCCAATATGAACAAGAGGGTCACCCAAATTATATCCACAGCCACCCATTTTTTTTGTGGGAATAGCTCTGGCTTTTTCGGAAGCTTGTATTTTTTCAATATTAATCGAGTCAACAAAGCGTTTAGTAAAACCGCCACAATTAATATGATAGGTCCCTTAATTGAAATGTGTGAAAAATCTTTCTGGAGCTGCCATATCTCTTCTCTTACTTCTAATGCAGTTGCCTCAGGAATCATGTGAAAAACTTTTGTATCCCAATCCAACATTAATAGTTCGCCGTCAGTAGCAGCATAGTGATACCACTTTAGACGTTGTTGATGCCCATCTTGAAATGTAATGACCAAATCATAAGCTTCGCTGTCAAGATCCTTTACCACATTTGCGGGCAATTGCGTGTTTTGCTGTAAAGCTAAAAGTTTTTCTAGCTGTTGATAGGCTGTTGATGTGAGCTTTTCTACACCAAAATATAATCTTGAGTCCTTGCCATTAAATTGATTGGGTGTATCTGTTTCATAAAAATGAACCGTACGAATAGCATTCGACAAAGGTAGGGTCGCATTTTTATTCGAATAGTTACTTTCAGTTATTAGCATCGTCATAATCAGTACTAACATCGCAAGTACCACTGTAAACACCGTCCGATATTGCCAGTGGTTGGATCTTGTCTTCTTCTGCAATCTCCCCTGTAGTTTTCTCCAGGTTTCCTCCTTTTCTGCATCGTTTCGCTTAACTTCCTGCATTTCCTGTAACAAATGATTTAGCTTTTCATTCATAAGTTAACCCCTCCTCCCCTAAGTGTTTTCTTAGTGTCTGTAAGCCTCTTGCTGTATTATTTTTCACCTTGGCCTCGCTCCACCCAAGTAACTTCGCCGTATCTTTTACTGAAAGTTCTTCTAAATAACGTAAGATAATTGCTTCTCGATATTCGAGCTTAATTTTATAAAGCGCTAGGAATAATGCTGAAAAATCTTCCCCTTTTATTAGAAATTCCTCTGGTAGTACAGTTTCATCTCGAATACATTCGTTATGAACAAACGGGATAAATCGCAAAATTTTCTTGCGCCGAAAATGGTCGTATACTAGGTTTCTTGCTATTTTACGTAGCCACGTATGAACGTTTGATTCTTGTCTGTATGTATGTAAATATTGAAAGGCTTTATAGAACGTTTCCTGCGTTAAATCCTCGGCCATCTCCTTATTGCCTACTAAATAATAAATGTATTTATAAATGGCATCACTATGCATCTTATAGTCCTGTTGAAATTGTTGTAGCACATATTTCCCTCCTTTCCTACCTCAACTCTATAGACGAATGAATAAAGAAATGGCATCACCCCGACATATGATAAAGTGAAACTATTATCAGTAGAGATACACACTGACTATTAGTTAATACATATGGACGGGGTCACTGTTACTTGGATGTCTTACTTACTCATAGTTAAAAATCGTTGATGTAGTAACCGTCAAACATGCTCAAAGTAGAACAGTCGAATTTTGAAGAACATTTCTCTATACTTAATAGTAACCGCGTTTATACTGGAAAGGATGCTGTTTTTATGACACGAATACTAGCAATTAGTGATATCCACGGGGAATTAGACCTTTTTGAAGAATTATTAGTAAAGGTAAAGTATGATGCTACTCAAGATCAGTTATTTTTACTTGGTGATTATATCGACCGAGGACCTTCTTCTAGCGGGGTTTTAAATTTAGTAAGTGAACTACAAGCAAAGGGTGCTCGTGTTTTGCTTGGCAATCATGAAGCTATTATGTTAAAAGCCTGTCGCTCAGGCCTTCCTAAGTCTTGGAAGCATTGGATTAGTCTTTGCGGGGGAGATGCAACACTGTCAAGCTATGGCTTTCAGGCAGAAGACTTTGAAGAGGCCCTTAACAGCGATACATTACCTAGTTTTATTCAAACTTTACCTAAGCTCGAAGAACATTTACAGTTAATTGAAACGTTTGAAACCTATATTGAATTAGAAGATGCTATTTTTGTCCATGCCGGAGTGGTGCCTGGTATAGCTATAGAGGATACTGATCCCTTGCAGTTATTATGGATTCGAGAAGAGTTTCATGCAAACTATGCAGGGGAAAAAACCGTGATTTTTGGGCATACCTCAACTTATAGGCTTCACCACGATCCAACCAATTTCAATGTCTATTTTGGGGAAAATAATATAATAGGAATTGATGGTGGAGCTGTTTTTGGTGGTCAACTACATGCCTTGGAATGGCCGAGTTGCCACATAACCTCCGTGGAAAGGGAAAAGCCAACAAGCGAAGAATAACTTGTTGGCCTGTCCTTTTCTATACAATTTCAATATCCTTAATATAATTTAAATATAACGCCTACCAATGAGTAAATAATAACCGTTGAAAATAGGATTGTCATATGAAATAGAGAGAAGACAAACATTTTCGTCGCCCACTTCACTTGATCCTTATTGCTATGATAGCCGTAAATACTCATCACAAGCCATGCTACACTTAATAATAACGCAACGAGCATGATACCTACGCTCAATGAACCGAATAAAAAACTAGATAAAATGAGTAAAATCAAATAAAAGTTCGTTTGATAGTAAGTGCGACGCATTCCTTTAACAACAGGTAACATCGGTACACTTGCCGCTTCATAATCAACACGCTTACGAATGGCAATGGCGTAAAAATGAGGCATCTGCCATATCACCATCACAAAAAATAAACCCATTAAGGCTGGGTGCGTAATATCAGATGCTACAGCGGACCAACCGATTAACGGAGGTACAGCTCCCGATATACTACCAATTTCCGTATTATAAATTGTGCGACGTTTTGTCCACATTGTGTAAGGCACTACATATAAAAAGAGGCCTAGGAAGCCAAATAGTGCAGCAAGTGGTGAAGCAAGTGCTAGTACTCCTACCCCAACAATGAGCATAGCAATAGCAAGCATCAACGTTGCTTTCGCTGACATTTCCCCTGTTACAGTTGGGCGATTTTTTGTACGTGGCATAATGGCATCAATATCACGATCATACACATTATTAAATGCTCCTGCTGCCCCTATTACGAGAGCAGAACCGATTGTTGCAAAAATTATTTCTGGTATATTACCCATTAATGTCATTTTATTTTTATACATACCTAGCGCCAATCCAGCCCACATGGGAATTAAATTGGACTTAATAATCCCAGTTTTCACTGTCTGCGCCAAAATATCAGAACGCGAATGCTTCTCTAAAGTTGTTTCTACAGATTGTGGATTGTGCTCCGTTTTTAGATTCTGTTCCATTCATCTTAATTCCTTTTCTCTCATAATTTCTACACGCTTTCCTCCCCCGATAGAAAGCGACAAATTTTGCATCAAACATATCAAATTATTATTTTACCTCTTTTGGAACGAGTATGTCTCAAAGTTCACATAAAGTACATGATTTCGTAAATAAACGATGCATGTCCATTTCACAACTCCTTCTATGATACCACCGACTGTCATGAATTTGAACCGTATTGCCTTCATTCCTGCATATTGCTATTCAAGAAAAACTTTCTGTTCTATACTTATATGTATGTTCTACTAAACGAAGGAGTGTTACCCAGTGAAATACGGATTTATTGGCCTAGGAAATATGGCCACTGCCATTATTAAAGGGATGTGCAAAAGCGGTGATTTCCAGTCCAATTTTATATACGGCTATAATCGTACAAAAGCAAAAACAACAAAATTAGCAACCTCTTATGGCATACAAGCAACTGACTCTATAGAAGAGTTAATGTCAACTTGTGATGTTATTATTTTAGGCGTCAAACCACAAATGTTACCCGATGTTTTACCTGAAGTAAGAACGTATTTGCAAGAAAAGCATGTGATTGTTTCTATTGCCGCAGGAAAAAATTTAACGTACTTACAAGGGTATTTATCAGAGGTCACACCCATTATTCGTGTTATGCCAAACATCAATGCTCTGATCGGTGCTTCTACAAGCTGTTATATGGCAAGTGAACAAGTCACAACAACACAGCTTCAATTTGTCACAACTTTATTCGAAACTGTTGGTACCATTATCGAAGTACCAGAACATTTATTTTCGATTTTCACAACCATTGGCGGTGCTTCACCAGCATTTACCTATATGTATATTGATGCTTTAGCTCGAGCGGCAGTACGTGAAGGTATGCCTAAAAATATGGCGCTCGAAATCGCTGCAAATGCAGTACTTGGCAGTGCGAAAATGATATTACAATCACAAGAACACCCCTGGTCACTTGTCGACCAAGTATGTTCACCTGGTGGTACTACTATTCAAGGTGTATCCTCCCTACAAAGTAATCATTTTGAAACAACGATTCATGATGCCGTTGCAGCGGTAACGGATAAAGATCGTAGCTTGTCAAAATAACGCAGAACGTCTTTCTCTGATAGAATTCGGCTCCGTTCGAAGAAAAAGGTCTTGAAAACACTAAGTATTTTCGAGACCTGAGATGCTACAAATGAATAGATAAAATTAAAATCAATAGCAGCTTCCAATTTACGTACTAACTGGTCTTCAGGCACCATTTGGTCCATTGTCAGCATTTCTAATGATATGTCGTTCACTATTACTATTGTTCGTCAACCTATCCATCACCTCCATCATTTATAGACGTACACGAGTTGATTGGCGCGTAGGCGGCGACTTCTGCAAAGAATAGCATGAACTGAATGCCCCGCAGGAGCGTAGCGACGAGGAGTCTGAAGCCATAGTCTGAAGCCATGCCCGCGAAAAGCATCCTCCGTAGCTATAGCAACGGGTTCATTTAGATACTTCTATATTTAAAAGAAGAGAGACTGTAAACAAACTCAGTTTTTTGAGGTTGTCTATTATCCATTAATAAAAAGAACACCACTATCACATAAAAACAGAGTATCTCAAATCATAATCATTTGAGACACCCTGTTTTTTGTCATTTAATGCACGTTGTCTAGTAATTCTTTTGCTAAAAACACACCTAAATCCTGCATATTTTCTGGTGTGACACCGTGCCCATCTGGATACTGCTTGAATGTTACACGTGCACCAAATTGTTCAAACATTTCCTTGCTCTCAACGCCCCACTGAGATGGTATAACGTAATCATAATCACCATGTGAGATAAATATTTGTAGATGATTGATTGGACGAATAGCGTACTCTTCTGTTACAAATTTCGGCATGTATCCACTAAGTGCTACAACACCACGAATTAAATTCCCCATGACGAAAGCCAGGGATTGCGCTAAAACTGCACCTTGACTAAAGCCTACTACGTAAACTTTATGTGGATCGATTTGATATTCTTCAATCGCTTCAAGCATAAAACGTTGTAGAGCCACTAACACCTGATCGAAAATTGCACGATCTGGCTTACCGACTTCTTGTATCGTAAAAAATGCATAGCCTGGCTTTTGTGTAATTGGACCACGTAAGCTAAAAATATGGCACTGCTCTTTGAAATTTTGCACTAATTGCGGCAAGTCATGCTCATTACTGCCCATACCATGCAGTAAAAAGATTGCTGGGTATTTTTTATGTGGGTCCATATTGGACGGTTGTGTATGTTTAAATGTAAATGGTGTATTCATGGGCAAAATTCCTTTCAAATAACATTACTACTATCTTACCATACTCAATTATTGTCCTGCACAAATGTTGGTTTATTTACTTCTTATCTCATCTAAAAACGTAAATCTTACTCCTACTTCAGCATTTGTAAGACTCACTGCAATAAAAAGACTCCACTGCACAAAGGAAGGGAGTCAATATCATTACATTAATTTGGTTTTGTTGATGAGACCATCTGTATGATAAGCAATATAACCATTGATAATACGAATTGTTTCCTGTGGCTCGGCATCAAAAAGTACCTTCGATTGTTCTGGAGTAGATACTAGCACCGTCAATAAATCCATGCGCATTGAATGTCCTGCTGAACTATAGGCATAATCATAAACGATATCTTCTTCTGTTAAGCCTTGCGTTTCATACTGTTGATGGAACAATTCCTTTGCTGTATCCATTTGTTCAGCAACTTGCTGACGAATACGCATTTGGTGCATCAGTAGCTCTTCTTCAAGTACAGTTGGCTTTAACCACTGTTTTTTTACAAGCATTTTTAAAAATTCTTTTTCCCAAATTTGCTCATTTTCTGTGAAATATAGCATATTCATCATCAGCATATCCCAAAAAGCGGTTTGTGATTGCACAGACTCTCGCTGCATTGTAATGGTCTCTTTAAAATGCTGTTCGACCTGGGTAATATTCATGTTTCGAACTAAATGGTTACATACATTTTCTATAAATTTATTCGCCACTTCTTGTGCCATTATAAAAACCCGTCCTTTATATCTACAAATCATTTCACATCTATCATACCATGATTGTAGGACATAAATAAACGGGCAACGTTTAGGCTTGTACACATGGTTGTTGGAATAACAATGAAACTCAAGGACATCCTGGCTCATCTCAACCAAATAGCTGACTCAATAAAAGGTCAACTGCTTAATCGACGGTAATCCTGCTTGTTTCTATTGTCTTACTCGCCTACAAGCGTTTCTATGTACGCATTGTCATGATAACCGTCCAATATTTTTGGACAGTCATGGCGCTTTAATTTATGAAAATACATAGCTATCCATATTGGTAATGGTATTTTGGATAGCCTCTTTTAACGATAGCTGATGCTCAACACAATCAGCAAGTGCTTCCTCTAATGTAATAGCGGCATTCGCTATAAAAGGAGCCATTTGTAAATCTTTTGCTAATTGGATAAGAACGAGTGCCTTATTCCACTTCCAACGTGCATTTGTTGGATCAAGAATAATTGCTTGCTCTAAATAACCGAGTGCATCAAACGGCATCCAGCCAAAGCGATGCATCGTTTGACCCGTTATCCCCCAATATAATCCCTTATTTGGATTCTCCGTCACTGCCTGTTTGAAACAATGCACACTTTCATTATAATGATGGGCAAATAGGAATAGCTCGCCCTGAGTAAAGAAGGATTGCGCCTTTTCGTTCGCTGTGCCCGTTTTCGCCATTTCCTCAAGTTCTTTCACACGCTTCGCAAATGCAGCCTCATCCTTTATAGCACGAATTTCTACGACAACAGCTGATTCAGGATAGCTTTCATCAGCTCGTTCACCATGCTGTATTTCTACTGAAAGTGTTGGCTTTGGATATTTCGCAAAATCATACCCCTCAAGTAAAGCAATATATTTATCAGCTAATGCCTTGTCAGGTCCTTCAGCTACTTGCTTTGCCATTTCATAACATCTCATCAACTCTCCATTGTAAAAATAATCATCCATTGTCATACATCTTTCCCCCATTTTACAATTCATCAGTATGTATAGTATACACTACAAAAAACATGACAAGATAGAATGCTTTTTACAACTAAAAGTCCAAGCAATCTCCACACATTCCACAATCAACAGGTCTATTCTAGCTTACTCTATCATTCTTTAAAGTGACGCCAAAGAAAGAGCCAGCCTTCAAAAGGCATCGACAATGGTACTCTCGTCTTTTGTGGTTAGTTTTTCGAAATTTCCTGGAAATAAAAGGACACATATCCTGCATACACGATTTCTTTTAAGATGCGATAGAAAATCTGTTTAAATATAGCTGAATCTTTAATGCGACGTTCATAATTGTCATCGATAGACCTGCACTAGTTGGTTGGAGCGCAGGTGGAGGAGCGACTAGGAGACTGAAGCCATCATAGCTGTCAACTTAACAAAAATGTGTACTCTTTCGAAAAAGATGGTATGGATAAATACAAATCTTTTTTGGAAGGAGTCATTTTTATGAAGACACCGAAAAATATACAGTTACTCCAAAAGAAATAAAACACACCATTCTTCTTGAAAAATTAAACAAATGAATGGTTGGAAATCTAAAGTTGACAGATATGGACTGAAGCCATGCCCGCGAAAAGCGTTCGCTGTAGCGGAAAGAAACGGGTTCATATAGAGTCTTCAGTCACCATTTGATCAATTGGGCAGCATGTCTAATTGATCAAATGGTGCTATTTTTCATCATCCTATCCATCACCACAATCATTTTTAGACGTACACGAGTTGCTTGGAGCGCAGGCGGCGACTTCTGCGGGAATAGCATGAGCTGAAGGCCCCGCAGGAGCGTAGCGACGAGGAGACTGACGCCATGCCCGCGAAAAGCGTCCGCCGTAGTGAAAAGCAACGGGTTCATATAGATAGTTCTATTTTAAAAGAAAAAAGACTGTCCAAAAGTAAATTTTGGACAGTGACTTTGTAAAGCTATTTTTTTAATACTTCTGAATTAAAGAATGCACGTAAGTCTTCCTCTTGTAACGCACCTTCGAAACGATTTACCTCTTTGCCATCTTCAAAACGGATGAATGTTGGTGTTGCTTTAATGCCGTATTTATCCCATAACTCATCATACTCATAGACATTTATTTGCGCAATATCGACACCAAGCTCATCAGCAATTGGCATTAACTTAGGTGTGAAAGCTTGACAGTGCACACAAATTGGACTGAAGAAATAAGCATTCACATCTTCACCTGCTTCGATTTTTGCTTCTAGCTCGTCAGGGAGCATAATGTTTTGGTAATTTTCATCATCCAATTGGTCAATTGTTTCTTGTTTTAATTTTTTGTCACCGTATGGGTTATTTCCACTCGATAGTTTGTTATTGTTAGACACATTTGTTAGCACAATCACCGCTGCAAATAACACAACAATAATCGATCCGATAATTAATAGCTTTTTCAATGGACAAGCTCCTCCTTTTTCACACTAAAACATCCTAGTTTTAGTGTATCCGGAATTGATTATAAAGTGTTTTGAAATCCTAGTAAACTAATTAGTCTTTGAACTTAAGATTTCTCACTATTCAAACATAATTAAGATGTTTTTTGGAAAACTACTACCTATAAATGCTCAAAATGAATTTGGAGTGAAATGTAGCTATGAAACACACTTTCCATCATGTTTTCAAAATTTATAAAAATGATATCCATAACATATTAACAAACTGGGTAGTTGCTGTCATTATTGGTGGACTCATCTTTTTACCTTCTCTTTATGCCTGGCTTAATATTTACGCCTCGATGGACCCTTATGCTCATACAGCAAATATGAAGATTGCCGTTGTCAATGAAGACACCGGAGCAACTGTAAAGGGAGAAGATATAAATATCGGAAAGGAATTAACCGTTAATTTAAATGCCAATAAAAATTTTGCCTGGCAATTTACTTCAAGGCAAAAGGCTGTCGCTGACTTAAATAACGGCGACTATTTTGCAGTCATCATTGTTCCAACTGATTTTTCCGAAAAGCTGACGTCAATTCTTACTGATAAACCGACAAAAGCGCACATCGATTATTATGTAAATGAAAAAATTAATCCGATTGCGCCCAAAATTACTAGTAAAGGAGCCAGTGTTTTAACCCAACAAGTTTCCAGTGAATTTATATCCACCGTCAATGGAACACTTTTTTCTATTTTCAATACACTTGGCGTTGAAATGGAACAAGACATCCCAGACTTTAGAAAATTTGAAAACTATATTTTCACCATCGAACAACATCTGCCAGATATTGAATCATTTCTAACTCAAACATCCAAAGATGCGCAAAAAGCAGAAAAATTAATGAATCAAGCTACAACGCAAATCCCCGAAGTTCAAAAAATGACAACTGACGGACTTACTACTGTTCAAAAAGGATTACAACTTATTAATGAGGCTGAAGCGGTGTTCAATAAATTATCTCCAATTGTCAAAAAGGATTTACAAACCGTACAAAATATAGCAAATCAATTTACCCAACTTTTTGAAAAACTAGAACATGCCAATTTAGATACATCTGGCTTAACGCAAGCCAAAGAGGACCTTCAAAACCAAGTAAATTTGTCTCTGCAGAAAGTAAATAGCAGCATTCAAACACTCGAGGCATTAAAAAAATTAACCCAAGCGGAGACTGCGACTCGACAACAACTTGAAAAAGATTTACAAAACGTGCTTACTTCACTTCAACAAACTGATTCACAAGATGTCATTCATCCGTTAGCAAGTAAGCAAATTATACAACAGCTTGAAACCCTTCAAGGCAATTTGCAAGTTAATCCTAGTATAAGCGATTATTCCTTCAGCTCACTAACTGCCTTAAATCAGCTAAAATCTAACCTAATAGAGCTATCTGGAAATTTACAGCAGTTGGGTCATGTAGATGAGGAGACCATAAAAAAAGACATAGCTGATGTACAACTAGTCGCACAAAACGCAGCAAATCGAATAAATGAATTTCTTAGTTACTACGTTAATCAGCTAGAGCCACAAATTCAAACGACTTTGACAACTGCAAAAAATACATTAACAAATGCCTCCTCCATGCTGACAAAGGTACAAACAATTATTCCACAGGCCACACAATTATTAACCAATGCGCAAAAAACATTAGCTACCGCAAATAATACCCTTGCTGTTGCACAATCAGATTTTCCTACGTTAAGCAAAAAAATTATCGAACTGGCAAATAAGCTCAGAACACTTGAAAATGAAGCAGATCTATCCGAAATCGTGCAATTATTAAAAAATGATGTTAATGCCGAACGAGATTTCTTTGAAGAACCCATTAAACTAGAAGAACATAGAATGTTCCCCATCGCTAATTACGGAACAGCTATCACACCTTTTTATACAGTGTTATCTATTTGGGTTGGTTGTTTATTATTGATATCACTTCTTGCAGTGAATATCCACCAGACAGAGCTCTATAGTGTGCGTGAAGTATATTTTGGCCGCTTACTAACATTTACTACTCTTTCCTTTATTCAAACACTTATCATTACAATTGGTGATGTTATCATGCTAGACGGTTCAATCAGTGCGCCCTATTATTTTATATTATTTGGTCTTGTTATTAGCATTGTATTTGTCACAGTGGTCTACACGCTTGTGTCTGTATTTGGAAATGTGGGCAAAGCATTAGCGATTGTTATGCTGGTCTTGCAAATTGCAGGTTCAGGTGGCACATACCCTGTTGAATTATTACCAAAGTTTTTTCAATCCCTAAACCCATTTTTACCTTTTACCTACGCAATTGAAATGATGCGTGAGGCAGTTGGTGGCATCATATGGACAAAAGTTTGGATAGATCTCACTTTTTTACTAGGGTTTTGGTTATTCTTTATACTGTTTGGTTTCTTCTTAAAAAAATTATTGAGCGAAAAAATGGAACTTTTAATGAACAAAACACGTGGTTCAGATATATTTCATTGATAATCGTCCTTGTCTTCTATATATGTTCAGTCGAACGATGATATAATGGAAGCATTGTAAACATGTAGGAGGCGCTATCTTTGAAAAAACTTACATCTATTTTTGTTATGGCATTACTCGTTTTAAGTGCATGTGGAGAAGAAAAACAAGTAATTGAACAACAACCAACCGAATCACAAAGTGAAAGCTCACATGACGGGCATGATCATGCTTCTGGAGATATTCAGGAGGAAACTGCCGGTGCTGATGTGCTACCATCTTTTTTAGATAGTCAGTCAGAAAATATTCGACTGGTGTATCAAATTGCTGGTCAATCAACAGAGATTCTAGAATGGATGCCATGTTACTGTGGTTGCGGTGAATCCGCTGGGCATAAAAGTAATTTGAACTGCTTCATTCAAGAAAAACGTGAAGATGGGACAATGGTGTGGGATGATCATGGTACCCGTTGTATGGTATGTTTAGAAATTGCCCTACAATCAGCAAAAATGCATAAAGACGGTATGAGCCTAAAAGAAATTCGTCAAACGATCGATGACACTTATAAAAATGGCTATGCCAAACCAACTCCAACAGAGATGCCCGCTTAAAATACAAAAAACTCATCGTATTGATGAGTTTAAACTATAGACAAACTCAAAAAATTGAGTTGTTTACAGTTTTTTTCTTTTAAACATTGAAGTATATATGAACCCGTTGCTTTCCGCTACGGCGGACGCTTTTGCAGGCATGGCTTCATTTTGGACATCGCAAAGACCAAAAATGGAAGAAAATAGTTATTCGTAGCGTACTACTGTCGTTGCTAATAGGGGTTATTCAAACTACTATTTCTGATAAAATTTCAAAAGGTATTCGGCATGTGATCATTCCGAATACCTTTTGTCATCAATCTAAAAACTTATTTAATGAGTTGTAATACTGTTTTAAAATGTGCATGATCCGCTCTTTGAAGTAGCTCATATAGAATCATTTCTGTACTCGTCGGCAAAATCTCTAGTGCCTTCAATTTTTCAAGGCCAATCTCTTTGTTCGCCTTTGTTCGTGAAGATACGGCATCCACTACAACCTCGACCTCAAAGCCCTGCTCTTTTAACTGTCTTGCTGTTTGGTACACACAAATATGTGTTTCGATACCTGTCACAATAAACTGTGTACGGCCGCTTGCCTTCATTGCATCGACAAAAACATCCTCCTGACATGCACTAAAGGCTATTTTAGCAATCGGTTGCCCCTGTAGGTGCTGTGCAATGTCTAGCGCTGTGCCACCTAAACGACTTGGATTTTGTTCGAGCCATAGAATGGGTACTTCCAGTGCGTTCATAGCCTGTACTAATTTTGCTACATTTTGAATGACAGCCTCACTGTCATCTACAATTGTCGCTAATTTGCCTTGTACATCAACCACAACAAGACAAGCTTCCTCTACTGTAAACATTAAAACACCCCTTATCTCAATATTCACAGTTAATTATACCGAAAATTTTATGTTTATGTTGAGTTTTATGCTATTCCTTCAAGAGTCGGCGAATTGTCCAGAAGTAGCGCAAACCCTAAAAACGTATCGATTGTGTTTGAATTGTGTGCGTGCCTGGCACTATTATGCTCAAATATTGAGAATTTTATTTTTTCTCTTGAAAATTAAGTTATAATCCTATAAAGTGCATTTATCAAACAAAAATAAGGAGTGTACCATTTTGACACAACGTGCATACAATTTTAACGCAGGCCCTTCTGCACTACCGCAAGAAGTATTAGAAAACGCTCAACAACAATTAGTGAACTTCCGTGAATCAGGTATGTCGATCATGGAGATGAGCCACCGTAGTGCAATTTTTGATGATGTACATAACGAAGCAATTGCTCTTTTGAAAAAACTTTATGCCATCCCCGAAAACTATGAAGTACTATTCCTACAAGGTGGGGCAAGCCTTCAATTCACGATGGTGCCAATGAACTTCTTACAGGCTGATCAAAAGGCTAGCTACGTATTATCAGGCTCTTGGTCTGAAAAAGCAATCAAAGAAGCGAAATTTTTCGGTTTAGCTGTTGAAGCAGCAAGTACGAAAGAAAACAAATACCGCAATATTCCTGCATTGGCTGATATTCAATTCAATGAAGATGATGCTTATGTCCATATCACGTCAAACAACACAATTTACGGTACACAGTGGTATGATTTCCCTGAAACTGGTAATGTTCCATTAGTAGCCGATATGTCTAGTGACATCCTTTCTAAACCAGTTGATATCAGCAAATTTGGTATTATCTATGCGGGTGCACAAAAAAATCTTGGTCCCTCTGGTGTTACAGTCGTAATTATTCGCAAAGATTTACTTGAAAAAGCAAACAAAGAGATTCCAACAATGTTAAAATACACAACACATGCTGACAGTAACTCTTTATACAACACACCTCCGACATTTGGTATTTATATGTTAGGTGAAGTGTTGAAATGGGTTGAATCTAAAGGCGGCGTTGAAGCAATCGCGAAGCACAATGAAGTTAAAGCAAAAGTCATTTACGACGCCATTGACAATAGCAATGGCTTCTATACTGGACATGCAACGCCAGAAAGCCGTTCATTAATGAACATCACTTTCCGTGTCGCTGATGAGGAGCTAGAAAAACAATTCTTAGCTGAAGCAAAAGCAGCTGGTTTCGTCGGGTTAAACGGTCACCGTTCAGTTGGAGGCTGCCGCGCATCTACTTATAACGCAGTACCTTTAGAAGCTTGCGAAGCACTACGCGACTTTATGGTAGCATTCCAAAACAAACATCTATAATTTAACCAGCGGCGAATGATTATCTTAAAGAAATCATTCGTCGTTTTTTGGCATTATTATAACAATCAATTACACCTCTATGTCGTTTCTCCATTCGAATTTTGTATCCCCCATTAAATATTAAAAAATCTAAATGCTCCATCTCCCACTTTTAAGATGTGTGAAGCTTCTGTGCCTAGCACCCTATTTTCAGTACAATAATACAATTGCTAAACGAAGGTAAACTTTACAAGGAAGAAAGAGGTAGGAAAACAAATTCATTTTATAGCATCCTTATCAGCTTGGGGATTCATACAACAGAATAATTTTTTAGAAAAATATAGTTTTTTAAATGCTTTATCGGACATATTACCAATCTCCTTTCTTTCATAAATCATAGATTATAAGTGTAAGGCCTTAGCTTTACATTTACTATGGAGAAGGGAGGTCTTGTAAATGGAGGATAGACGATATGGAACACATATGAACTGGGATCGTTGCAAATGCCAAAAACCTAGCAATTGTTGTAAAAAAGAGGAAAAATGTCACTGTAAAAAAGAAGACAAATGTCACTCTCATAAAGAAGACAAATGCTCAGACAGATTTGCTAACAATTGCAGAAGTTGTATTTGCGACCAACTAAGAAAATTAGAGGCTGGAACTCTAGTTGATATCTTCTTGTCAGGCGGTGGTAGCTTCCTTGGCTTGACTTTTATCAGCTTCAGTCCGCAAAATTGTTGCGCTTATTTCCTTGAGAATGGAACAGCAACTTCACCGCTTATTATAGACTGTAAAAAAATTGACGCTCTTCGCAGATTGTCTAATTAGTTTTTGAAGAGGCTGTTTAATTAGTCTTCAAACAACAATGCACGTCTTCCTATATGGTAAAAATCCGCTTCACTTTCCGCGGGAGTCTACGCGGATTTTTACCTTTGTATTAATAACAGATTACGCTTAGCCTATTTTACAGCTCTTTCGACGCTGGCTGACAACATCGATAACTATTTTTTCACAACCCCTTTTCCAAATAAAAAACCCTGTCAAAGTTTATTTTGACAGAGTTTCGTGCTTACAATTTGGACATTTTCCGTAAATCTCAAATTTATGGTTTTCAATTTCATAATTAGGCAGTTTTTCTCCGAGCATTTCCATCGGGCAAAGATGCAGCTCTTTGACATTGCCACAGTCCATACAAATAAAATGATGGTGATGATGTTCCGACTCGCATTGCATACGAAAATTTCGTTCGCCTGATAATTCCGTTTCTTCTAAAATGCCAAGCTTCACAAAAGTCGCCAGATTGCGATAAATCGTATCAAAGCTCATGCCAGGAAATTCTTTTTTCAGCACGTCTAATAAATCACGAGCGGTTAAATATTTATCCGTTGCCGCAAACATGTCTAATATTAATTCACGCTTATCTGTTTTTTTATAGCCGTTTTCTTTTAAAATTTCCCACGCTCTTGAAATATTCACAGTGCTGCCTCCCCTTGTTTTGCAGATAATTTGAATACTACTTTCTTAACTACGATTACCAGTAATAAAATCAAAATCGAAGTGACTACAATTGTACCACCGGGTGCTAAATCCAAATAAAATGCACTCACTAAACCAATTAACACAGCTGTTTCACCAAAAACAATAGCATAGATGATTGTTTGCTTAAAACCTTTTGCCAGGCGCATTGCTGCTGCAACAGGTAATGTCATGAGAGAAGATACCAGTAAAATACCCACGATTCGCATGCTTGCAGCAATAACGAGCGCTGTTACAATCATAAACAATAGATGTACCCAACGTGCAGGCAGGCCGCTAGCTTTCGCATATTCTTCGTCAAACGACAGCACAAATAATTCCTTAAAGAATAAAAATAAAAAGACAATGACAACAACAGCAATCCCCACAACCACCCATAAATCCTGGCGTGATACAGCTGACACCGAGCCGAATAAATAACTCATTAAATCCGTACTAAAGCCACTTGCAAGTGAAATGAATATCGCACTAATCCCAATCCCACCTGACATAATAATCGGAATCGCTAGCTCTTCATAATGCTTATATAACCGTCGCAAGCGTTCTATTAAAATAGAGCCACTTACCGAAGCCAAGATACCTAAATAGATAGGATTAAGCATAGCAAACATTGCAAACGATTGACTTACATACAAGCTACCTGCAATCCCAGCCAGTGTCACATGTGATAAAGCATCTGCAATTAACGATAATCTGCGCACTACAATGAATACACCGAGAAGTGGTGCAATTATGCCAATTAAAAGCCCTGAGAAAAAGGCGTTTTGTAAAAATTCATAGTTTAAAATTGCTTCAATCATTACGCCTTCTCCTTTTAGTGAATCTTTCTCACGGAATGGCCGTACCAAGCATCGAGCGCATCCTGTGAAATTGTATCAAATTCATTTTTATAGCCATGGAAGTGAATCGTTTGATTTAAACACGCTACATGACTGATACGGTTCGAAACTGTATCGACATCATGTGTGACAAGAATCATCGTAATTCCCTGTTCCCGATTCAATTTCGCTAGCATATCATAAAACGACTGCACATTCTCGTGGTCGATGCCAACGGTTGGCTCATCAAGAATTAGTAGACTTGGCTCACTCACCAAAGCTCGTGCAATAAAGACGCGCTGCTGTTGTCCACCCGACAATTCACCAATATTACGATTCATAAAGTCTTCCATCCCTACTGCTTTTAATGCTTCTTGCACTCTATCTTTTGCATCTCGCGCGGAACGCTTAAAAAGCCCTATTTTTTTTGTTAATCCACTTTTAACTACCTCTTGTACAGTTGCCGGAAAACCTGAGTTGAAGGCATTGGATTTTTGTGACACATAACCAATCCATTCTCGGTGCTTGAATGTTGCACTTGGCTCACTAAATAATTTTATTTCACCCGACATTGGCTTCAGTAAACCTAAAATAATTTTTAGTAACGTTGACTTACCTGAACCATTAGGACCAAGTAATGCTAAAAAATCTCCTTCCTCCACTCGAAAAGAAATATTTTTTAATACTTGTGTATAGTCATATTGAAATGACACGTTTTCAATTTCAATTAACGTTTTTTTCATATCTTCGCTTCTTTCTAATTCAAAATCATTACGATTTACAAGTTGTAATTATAAATGATAGTTCAGTTTTTGTAAAGAAAACAAAACTTAAAAGGAGGGTTAGCTTTGAGTATTCAATTTTTACAGCAATTATCTCAAAGTAGTGATAAGGAAATTGTGGCGATTGCACGTGCTGAAGGCTTTGAAATTAGTAGTTCCGAAGTGAAAAAACTTCGTCCTTATTTAGAGCAATTCTCATTTTCTTGGCTTTTTTTAGGTATTCCTAAAGACATACTTGTAGAAGTCGAAGCAGTGTTGGGAAGAAAACGTTCTCGCCAACTTATAGCCCTATTTACAAAGTAATGTGATGTTTACACGCTGACCATTATAGACAAAGCAAAGCCCAAAATCAGTACATCTACTGATTTCGGGCTTTTTCTTTACCTATCCACGTAATACATCGATCAGTTCAGGTTTGAATTCTTCACTTCGCAACATATCAATTTCGTATTTATAAGGTGCTGACTTTGATTTCGCATCACTATTTAATGGGACAAATGGTGTTTCTAAAATTTTTGGTATCGTCATTAATTGAGGGTGATGCACTACATATTTTAATGCATCGAAACCGATATGACCAAAACCAATATTTTCGTGGCGATCTTTACCGGCACCACGAACATTTTTGGAATCGTTAATGTGCAGTACTTTAATGCGATCCACACCGATGATTTTATCGAACTCATTTAACACACCATCAAAATCTTCTACGATATTATAGCCAGCATCATGCGTATGACATGTATCAAAACATACCGAAAGTCGTTCGTTATGTGTGACACCATCAATGATTTTTGCTAGTTCTTCAAAGGAACGACCACATTCTGTACCTTTCCCTGCCATTGTTTCTAAGGCAATTTGCACGGGGAAATCCTGTGCTAATACTTCATTCAAGCCTTCAATAATCTTAGCAATCCCTGCATCTGCCCCTGCGCCAACATGTGCACCAGGATGCAAGACAATTTGTCTAGCTTCCAAAGCTGCAGTACGTTCGATTTCAGATTGCAAGAAATCGACACCAAGGCGAAACGTTTCAGGCTTTTCTGTGTTCGCAATATTAATAATATAGGGAGCATGCACAACGATATTAGACATGCCATTTTCTTTCATATGCAGTAAACCATTCATAATATTAAGATCAGAGATCGGTTTACGACGTGTGTTTTGTGGAGCACCAGTATAAATCATAAAGGTATTGGCTCCATAAGAGAGCGCTTCTTTACTAGAACCGAGTAGCATATCTTTCCCACTCATTGAAACATGTGAGCCAAGTAGCATCAGTATACCTCCTTATTTTTTGCCGCGTGCCTTTATACGACGTTCACGTTTTTTAATTTTATCCATTTCCCATTTCATGTTACGTTTATAGCCAGGCTTCACTTTCTTCGGCTTACGTACCATCGATTTGGCTTTCGCATCAATTTCATTTTCATGCTTGACGCGATTTTTACGGGCATGACGTTCTTTTAGTTCTGTCCATTCCCCATCTTTTACGTCCTTTTGTACGAAAGGAATACCCATTTTTTCGACACGTGCTAATGCATCCTCATCAGACGGCTCAAATAATGTAATGGCTGTTCCTTTATTACCTGCACGCGCTGTACGGCCAACACGGTGGATAAAGAACTCTAAATCTTCCGGAATTTCATAGTTAATAACATGGGAAATCCCTTGAATATCGATTCCTCGAGCAGCAAGGTCAGTGGCTACAATATATTGATAATCTAAATCGCGAATTTGCTTCATCATACGGCTACGTTCACGTGGCGCTAAATCACCATGAATTTGTCCACACCGAATACCATTTTCCGTTAAATAGCCCGCTACGTGCTCAGCTGTTTTACGTGTATTCGTAAAGATAACCGCTAAGAATGGGTTGATGCCTTCAAGAACATCTAGTAAACGTTTGTTACGTGATTTTGAACGAATTGGTACTAATACAAAGTCAATGCCTTCTGCTACAGGGCGTTTATCGTTCATATGCACGTGAACTGGTGCTTCCATATATTTTTTCAAGAATGGTTGCAAACGTTCTGGAATAGTTGCTGAGAATACATACATTTCAAGCTTGTCCGGCATTTGAGAAGCAAACCCATCGATATCTTCTATAAAGCCCATATCGAAAGCTAAGTCTGCTTCATCCACTACTAAAATTGGTGCGGTATGCACAAATAACGCTTGCTCTTTCACAAGATCACGAATACGTCCTGGTGTACCAACAACGATTTGTGGTTGCGTTTTTAACTTATCAATGGAGCGTTGTTTGTCCGTACCCCCAATAAATAATTTCGCTTGAATATCTGTTCCTTCAATTAGTTGAGTTAATGCATCAAAGATTTGTTGCGCTAATTCACGTGTTGGTGAAGTAATAACAGCTTGTACCTCTTGTTTTGCCACATCGACACGTTGCACTATCGGAATTAAGAAACTATGTGTTTTCCCTGTACCTGTGTGGGCTTGGCCAATTGCACTTTTCCCTTTAAGAATAAGTGGAATGATTTCTTTTTGTATCGGCGTTGGTTCTGTGAAGCCAAGTTTTGCTACTGCGTCCTGCAAAAATGGCTGAAAATTATAATCTGTATATTTTGACATATTTCGTACCTCCTAATATCTAACCTATTGTACCATGATTCGTACATTTAGGTATCTTTACGTTCTATAAACACAAGGATTATCATTAATCTCTTGTTTTTATCACCGTTTCAACGCTAACCCTTATCAAACTTACTTTAAATACAGCTATTATGCAATTAAAAATGTGCTGTGTGTAAAATGTAAAAGAGTGTAGGTAAACTTTTAGTAGTTTTTATGTCAATTTTCACATACTAATGATTTGTAGAATTACCACATGTTATGATAGAAAATGTAAGATAATAGAGGAGGTTGATTTTTGATGAAAGCAGCAAGATGGTATAAAGCAAAAGACATCCGAGTAGAAAACATTGAAGAACCAGCTATTGCACCTGGAAAAGTGAAAATCAAAGTACATTGGACTGGTATTTGTGGAAGTGATTTACATGAGTATGCAGCTGGGCCAATATTTATTCCAGTGGAACAACCTCACTATGTAAGTCAAGACATTGCGCCAATTGTTATGGGCCATGAATTTTCTGGCGAAGTTGTAGAAATTGGTGAAGGTGTTACAAAAGTAAAAACAGGTGATCCTGTAGTTGTAGAGCCAATTCTTGCATGTGGCGAATGTGCAGCTTGTAAGAAAGGAAAATATAATATTTGTAAACACTTAGGATTCCACGGTCTTTCTGGCAGTGGTGGTGGTTTTTCTGAATACACGATGGTAGCCGAACACATGGTACACAAAATGCCACAAGGTCTTTCCTATGAACAAGGCGCTTTAGTTGAACCAGCAGCAGTAGCCTTACATGCAGTGCGTCAAAGTAAACTAAAAGCTGGGGACAAAGCGGCGGTTTTTGGCACAGGTCCAATCGGTCTACTTGTTATTGAAGCCCTTCACGCAGCGGGCGCATCTGAAATATATGCAGTAGAGCTTTCAGCAGAGCGTGCAGCAAAAGCCATGGAATTAGGCGCTACGGCAGTCATCAATCCAAAAGATGAAGATGCAGTGGCTCGACTGCATGAGTTAACAAATGGAGGCGTAGATGTTGCATTTGAAGTGACAGGCGTGCCTGTCGTATTACAACAAGCCATTGACGCTACTACATTTGAAGGCGAGACGATTATCGTTTCGATTTGGGAATCGGCGGCTTCCATACTACCTAACAACATCGTTCTGTCTGAGCGAAATGTAAAAGGAATTATTGCGTATCGTGATATTTTCCCAGCAGTAATGGAGTTAATGACACAAGGTTACTTCCCTGCTGACAAGCTTGTGACAAAACGCATCAGCCTTGATGAAGTTGTCACAGAAGGATTTGAAGCATTAATGAAAGAAAAAAACCATATTAAAATACTTGTAAATTCACAAGAGTAGCCGGGCTGAAAACTCGCTTATCCATATAAAAGCCGGTAGAGAAGTGACATATTTTCTCTACTGGCTTTATTTTTGTGGCTTTTTCTACATTAGCTTACTAGTCATTTTGTGTCATTTTTTTATATAGATCCACGTTTGCCTTAAGGAAGTTTACTTTGTCCTCACCAAATACACCTAAATCACGACTTTCGGTATTAGCCTTGACAATTTCTCCTATCTCCTCTAGCGAAAGTCCGCTTGCTCGAGCAATGCGCTCTATTTGAATTTCAGCTGCCTTCACGCTGATATGCGGATCCAGACCTGACCCAGAGGCTGTTAACAGATCAGCAGGAATATCTTCACGTTTGACAGTCGAATTAGCTTGTAAAAATGCTGTAATATCCAACTCCATTCGTTTTTTTAGCTCAGGGTTGGACGGGGCATAGTTAAAAGTCCCAGAGCTGATACCACTATAGGCTGTTTCGCCATTTTCATTTGGAATGGTATCTTCTTCTGTATAAACATTATAGTTAATAGAAGATACTCGACCCCAAAAGTACTCTGGTGATGTAAAGGCCTGACCTAACTTCTCAGAACCAACTACTTTGCTATCGATTTCTACTAAACTACCATTTGCCTGATGATAAAATAGCCCTTGGGCAATTCCAGTTACGGCAAATGGATAAAACAACCCACATAATACGAACATTGTAAAAGTAATCATCAGCGCTTGTTTCGAGTTTTCAATAAATTTATGCATATAACTGCCCTCCTATAAGCCCAATATGTGTAATAGTGGCCCGATTAATAAATCAATCACCTTTATACCAATAAAGGGAGCAATTATGCCACCTAGTCCATAAATAAGTAAGTTCTTGTTTAATAATTTGGATGCACTCGTAGGCTTATACTTTACCCCTTTCATAGCAATAGGGATTAAAAATGGGATAATCACCGCATTAAAAATTAAAGCTGCAATGATTGCACTTGTTGGCGAATTGAGATTCATGATATTTAGTGCATTCATCTCCGGTACCGCTACCATCAACATTGCTGGGATTATGGCAAAGTATTTAGCTACATCATTAGCAATACTAAAAGTAGTCAATGCCCCTCTAGTCATCAGTAATTGCTTGCCTATCTCCACAACTTCGATGATTTTAGTTGGATTGGAGTCTAAATCTACCATATTTGCTGCTTCTTTTGCTGCATTAGTCCCTGAATTCATCGCAAGACCAACATTCGCCTGAGCTAATGCCGGTGCATCATTTGTACCGTCCCCAGTCATGGCTACTACTTTGCCAAGTGCCTGTTCATCCCTTATAACCTTGATCTTGTCTTCCGGCTTACTTTCCGCGATAAAACTATCCACTCCCGCCTCTTTAGCAATAGCAGCCGCCGTGAGTGAGTTATCTCCAGTGCACATGATAGTTTTTATGCCCATTGCTCGAAGCTGATCAAAACGCTCCTTTAAGCCACTCTTTACAACGTCTTTAAGATAGATAACACCTAAGATTTTGTTATTCACTGCCACAACAAGTGGTGTTCCGCCAACAGAAGATACTTGATGAACAAGCTGTTCCAAGTTTGCAGGCATTCTATGACCTGCTTTAATACTTTCTTGTTTGATCGTATCGTAAGCACCTTTACGAAGTATTGTGCCATCCTTCATATTCAGGCCACTCATCCGAGTCTGCGCTGTAAACGGAATATGCTCACTTGATTGAATAACATGCTCTTCCACTTTTGTCTCCACACCTAAATCATAAGCCAATGATACTATCGACTTACCTTCTGGTGTATCATCTGTTAGTGAGCTAAGCCATGCAGCTCGCATCAATTCCCTTTGGTCGACACCTTTCACAGGTAAAAATTCAGATGCCATGCGATTGCCATACGTTATAGTTCCTGTTTTGTCTAATATCAGCGTATCTACATCACCACAAGCTTCCACAGCTCTTCCTGACATAGCAATGACATTAAATTGTGTCACCCGGTCCATTCCTGCAATCCCAATCGCAGACAGCAATCCACCAATCGTTGTCGGTATTAAACACACTGTAAGTGCAATCAACGTAGCAATTGAAATATGCACATTTAAATACGCAGTCATTGGATAAAGTGTAACGACCACTAATAAGAAGATCATCGTTAAACTTACTAAAAGTGTATTCAGGGCAATTTCATTGGGCGTTTTTTTACGACTAGCACCTTCTATGAGCAGAATCATTTTATCTAAAAAGGACTCCCCAGGCAGTGAGCTGATTACAATCATTAGCCAATCACTTGTTACAGTAGTTCCCCCAGTTACAGAACAAAAATCACCACCACGCTCTTTTACAACGGGTGCAGATTCACCTGTGATGGCTGATTCATCAACTGTGGCAATGCCATCAATTACTTCGCCATCATTGGGAATAACTTCACCTGCCTGAACTAACACAATATCTCCTTTTTTAAGTTCGTGAGCCTGTTTCATGATTTCTGAGCCGTCTTCTAAAAGGACACGTGCTTGTGTAACTGTATTTGTCTTTTTTAACGTTTGTACCTGTGCCTTCCCCCTGCCCTCAGCAATAGACTCTGCGAAATTAGCAAAAAGAATCGTAATGAAGAGAATAATCGCGACAATGGCATTATAAAGCCGATCATGTTCTCCTTCCCCGCTTCCTAGAAGGCTAGGGAAAATCGTTAACAATAGAACAAATAAAAAACCAATCTCGACTACGAACATAACAGGATTTTTAATCATATATACTGGATTAAATTTTTTAAATGACTCTATCATAGAGCTTTTCAGCATATCACTCGTAATAAAACTTTTTCTTGCCGTTTCCATAAGTGACTCTCCTCATCAAGAATATATTTGTAAATGTTCTGTAATTGGGCCAAGTGCCAATGCAGGTAAAAATGTTAAAGCGCCGATCATCAGTACAATGGCAACAAGTAAGATTGTAAAGGTCGTATTGTCGGTTTTCAATGTGCCCACCGAATCACCATGCCACATTTTTTTAGCCAAAAGTGATGCAATAGCTAGTTGAATAATAATCGTTAGATAGCGCCCAAAGAACATCGCTAGACCTGTCGTAACATTCCAAAAGGTCGTATTATCAGCTAACCCTTCAAAGCCCGAGCCATTATTGGCAGAAGCTGAAGCAAATTCATATAGTACTTGAGATAATCCATGTGCCCCCGGATTCGTTATGCCTGCCACGCCAGTTGTAGTGGCAACTGCCAGTGCTGAAAATAACAAAATAATGGCAGGATGTATTAAAATACAAAGTGCTATTAACTTCATTTCCTTTTCCTCAATTTTCTTCCCTAAAAACTGAGGTGTTCGACCAATCATTAGGCAGGCAATGAAAATCGTCAATATCACATACATCATCATGTTCATCAGCCCGACTCCTTTGCCTCCAAATACTACGTTTAACATCATGTTAAACATCGGCACAAGTCCACCAATTGGCGTTAACGTGTCATGCATATTATTAACAGATCCTGTTGTAAAAGCAGTTGTTACCGTTGTGAATAACGCAGATTGCGCGATACCAAAGCGCATCTCTTTCCCTTCCATACTGCCAAGTTCCTGTGAAATGCCAAGCTCACTAATGATTGGATTACCCGTGCGCTCGGCTACATAGACAGTAACTAGCCCCATAAGGAACAGCATACTCATGGCAACAAAAATAGATAGCCCTTGCTTGCCAAATATTGTTTTCCTTTTTCTATAAGCAACCATCAAGCTAAAAGCTACAACACAAGCCCCAGGCAACAACATCATAGAAAGCATTTCAATTATGTTAGAAATAACCGTAGGGTTTTCAAAAGGCGTTGTCGAATTAGCACCATTAAAACCACCACCATTTGTACCTACGTGTTTAATAGATTCAAGCGATGCCACAGGCCCTAGCGCAATATCCTGAAACTTTCCTTCAATCGTTTCCACAGTCTTGTTCGAACTTAAAGTTTGAGGCGAGCCTTGCGATACTAAAATGATTGCAACTAGCATTGAAATTGGCATTAGTACACGTGTAATGACACGTACAAAATCTATAAAAAAATTACCTAATGTATCAGTTTTAGCTACTAAACGACGACAGAATGCCATGCAGGCTGCATAGCCAGTAGCAGCAGACGTAAACATCATAAATATAATCACCAGCATCTGAGACAAATAACTAAGTCCTGATTCACCACTATAGTGCTGAAGGTTGGTATTAGTCATAAATGAAATGATTGTATTAAAGGAAAGTGTAGCTTCCATATTGTCAATATCATTTGGGTTTAATAACAAAACCGATTGAATCCGTAATAGAATATAGCCAATAAACACCATAAAAGCATTTGACAGTATTAATGTCAGCACATATTGTTTTCCTGTCATATCGACTTGCTTAATACCACATATTTTATAAATAGCACCATCGACTTTATCCAATACTGGATCAAGCCATGTTTTTTTTTGCATCGTTACTCGAAAAAGATAATGGCCCGCTAATATGACAAGCGGTAAATAAATGATTAAAACAATGGCAATTTGCCACATACCCTACCCCTCCTAAAAGCCTATTAATAGTTATCTGGATACAATAATGCATGCCCCAGATAACCAAAAAGCAATACAATCGTAATTCCCATGACTATCCACATACTGATTCCTCCTTTATTTTTCATTGACTAGCTTATAGCACCAAGCCGTTAACGCATAAAGACTGGCAAAACAAATAATCAGCAAGCCAATCATTAAAAGATCCATCAATCGAAACTCACCCTTCCTGCTATTTGATGTTTTCATCATACTGACTTTCAAATTAATGTAGTGTTAGGAAATAGCCTCTTGGTATTAAGAAATCATAAAGGTGAAATCTTTATACTTTCTTAATGGAAGTTAGCGCTATAATACAAATGAGGTGAAGGATGATGGAAGATGTACGCCCCTCTCCAGAGACGTTTTTAGCGAAGATACGTGAGGAAGACGCCACTGCTGGTAAACTAAAGATATTTCTTGGTTATGCCGCTGGCGTAGGAAAAACTTATGCTATGCTTGACGCTGCACATCAAGCAAAGCAATTAGGAAAAGACGTGGTGATTGGCTATGTGGAGCCACATCCTCGTCCTGAAACATTAGCTTTAATGGAAGGGCTTGAACAAATACCAACCAGAAAAATCAATTACAAAGGGAAAATCTTTCAAGAATTAGATATCGATGCGGTACTTAAACGTAAACCAGAGATTGTCTTAATCGATGAGCTAGCCCATACAAATGTTCCGACTATGCGCCATTTAAAGCGTTTTGGGGATGTAGAAGAATTACTTGCAAAAGGTATTCATGTTTATACAACTGTCAACATTCAACATATTGAAAGTCTCCAGGATATAGTTGAAGAAATTACAGGCGTAAGAGTGCGAGAACGTATACCTGATTACTTAATTGATCACGCAGCACTAATAAAAATTGTAGATATAGAACCAGATGAGTTAATCCAACGTCTAATAGATGGAAAAATTTATCATATCCAACAAGCAAAAAAAGCTATGGAGTCTTTTTTCCGTAAAGAAAATTTAATAGCACTTCGAGAAATTGCTCTTCGAAGAACAGCTGATACCATCAATTACAAACAAGTAATGGATAACCCTTCTTTTAAACAATGTACACACATAGAAGAGCATATTTTAGTTGGTATTAGTAGCTCTCCTACCAATGCCAAAGTGATTAGAACTGCTGCCAGACTCGCACAAGCCTTACATGGTAAATTTACTGCACTTTACGTCCAAAAGGGAAAAGATGACAAGCGGAACGAAGCGAATACCGAACGATTACAACAGCATATCAAGCTAACTGAACAACTTGGTGGGCATGTCGTGATTGTTCAGGAAGACGACGTAGCAGTAGCCCTTGCCAACTATGCACAAATTAGCGGCGTAACAAAATTAGTAATAGGCAGAACTGCTGTGAAAAGGAAATGGTGGCAACCTAATGCTAAAATCAGCGATCGGCTCAATGAGTATGTACCAAACTTAGCCATCCATATTGTACCTGACCATGACAACGAACCAATTTACCTTCCAGAAGTAAGAAATCAACTGACATTTGAATGGTTGGACTTGCTGAAAATGTTTGTAGTATTCAGTTTGGTTTCGCTATTAAGTCTCTATTTCTTCACGATAGGGGTCAGTGATTCAAATATTATCACCATCTACATTTTAGGTGTGTTAATTCTTGCCATCTGGTCGTCTGGATGGATGATAAGCATTATTAGTTCAGTAATAGCAGTGCTCCTTTTTAATTTCTTTTTTACGGAGCCTCGCTTTTCATTTGAAGCTTATCATCGCGATTACCCTATGACTTTTTTAATTATGTTCATTTCAGGAGTCATCACAAGTAGTTTAACGAAAAAGATAAAGAAACAAGCTTCAATTGCAGTTCGAAAATCTTATCGTATGGAAGTACTCCTTGAAACAAATCGAAAGTTACAGCATGCCAAATCAATGGACGATATTATTTACGAGGGTATGTCACAAATTGTTAAATTAGTGGAAAAACCCGTTCAATTTTATGAAATAGAACATAATTTGATAGTCAAATCGATTTTTTATAGAACGGAAAGTATGACAAACAATGAGAATAATGAAATCGCGGCTCTCTTTGAAAATACCAATGAACGAGGTGTCGTAAATTGGGTAGTTAATAATCAGCATGTAGCTGGCGTGACGACAGACATTTTCCCAGAGGTCAATGCTTACTATTTGCCGATTGTTTCTAGTGGTAGTGTAAGAGGGGTAGTTGGTGTAGCTCTTTCAAAAAATTCACCATTACCTGCATTTGAACGCAATATTCTACATGCCATTATGAATGATTTTTCATTTGCTCTAGATAAATGGTATCTACAAAAATTAAATGCAGAAGTTGCAAAAGAAGCGGAACTAGAACAAATGAGAGCCAACCTTTTACGAGCTGTATCCCATGATTTACGAACGCCATTGACGACGATTTCTGGCAACGCAGATATCTTGATGACCAATACAGCTGACATTTCAGAAACTGAAAAGCTTCGATTATATGAAGATATTTATAAAAATTCGAAATGGCTTGTACAAATGGTCGAGAATTTACTGGCCGTTTCTAAGTTAGATGATGGGCAGTTTGCTATAGAGATGCAACTAGAGCTTGTAGAGGATATTATTCAAGAAGCATTTTCACATGTTATTCCCATTAACAACACACATAAAATAGCCTACCATGTCGAACCAGAATTATTATTGGCAGTGATGGATGCACGCCTTATTATTCAAGTAATCATTAATATCATGGATAATGCGTTGACCTATACACCATCGGATAGTCACATAACCTTCATTGCAAAGGAAGTTGGAGAATCCGTACACTTTAGTATCATGGATAATGGACCAGGTATTGATGACGCTTTAAAAGAGACATTATTCGAACCATTTGTAACAGGTAAGGTACAACGAAGTGATAGTCGAAGAGGTCTAGGGTTAGGTTTAGCTTTGTGCCAGACTATATTACGATTACATGGAAGTGAATTAACGGTTTCAGACAATAAACCACAGGGGACGATTTTTAATTTTTCACTTAAAAAAGGAGTAATGAATATCCATGAATAAACGAATTTTAGTAGTGGAAGATGATGTGGCGATTGGTAATTTAATAAAAATGACATTAACAACACAGCATTATGCATTCGACATTGAACGTGATGGTACAAGTGCCGTGCAAAAAGTGCTGTCAATGAAGCCGGATGTCATTATTCTTGATTTGGGTTTACCAGATATGGATGGTGTAGATTTTATTCATAAAGTGAGAAGTTGGACACAAACGCCTATCATCGTGGTTAGTGCTCGAAGTGAAGAACAGGATAAAATTAATGCGCTCGATGCTGGAGCCGATGACTATGTAACGAAGCCATTTAGTGTGGAGGAGTTACTAGCACGTATTCGAGTAGCCTTACGGAGAACTGCAAGCGAGCATCATTTAGGTAGTGAGCAGTCCGTATTTGTGAACGGACATTTAGAAATTCATTATTTAGCAAATACCGTGTTAGTGCATGGTGAAGAAGTGCATTTGACACCCATCGAATATAAGCTATTGGTCGTATTGTCAAAGCATGTTGGCAAAGTGCTAACACATAATTTTCTATTGAAGGAAATTTGGCAAAATGTTCTTCAGTCAGACGTTCCAAGCCTACGCGTGTTTATGGCGACACTACGCAAGAAAATAGAAGATAATCCATCTCACCCACAGTATATCCAAACACACGTACGTGTTGGATACAGGATGCTACGTATTAGTGACGACGGCTAATGTTTCAAAAATTTAATGAAGAGTGGATTTCAAAAAAAGACAATACACTTTCACGAAAAATAGTAGCAGGAGTAAAAACTTCTCCTACTACTTTTTATTTTTGTTTATTTTAATAAAAAGGTCCACATCTTTGCTAGATTTCAAATTTTTTTATGTCTTCTTTCATTGACAATACCTACCACGTTAAGTTCATGTATGATTGCTACGTGTTTAAGACATTTCATGTACAGATGCAGCCACTTCTTCAATACTCCCTCCAAGTCAACACATCACATACATCGCGTTCCTGACGCATGAACTGTGGAAATGAAAACATGACGTTCTATCGTGACTTTAAGTGCATTTGTCGAACGCTAATCTAAGTATCTGCATATCATATCTATAATCAGGTATGTCATCAACGATAAACTTGTATGAAAGGAGATCAACATGGTATTTCGACCACCTTATCCGTTTCAAATGTATCCCGGCGGCATGGGGATGCCCATGCAAATGCCAATGCAAATGCCTACACCTACACCAATGTCACCACAATCCTTTTACCCACCCGGAGGCTTCCCTATTCAACCAAGAATGCCAGGTGGCTTTCAACCAAGAATGCCAGGTGGCTTTCCAATGTCTAATGGGATAGGGTCATTTGGAGGACAAATGCCCATGCCACCTGCGCAGGAGCCTTCAAAAATAGGTTCTTTTTTACAATCAGCGAATAGTTTATTTAACTCTGCCAAAACGTATACCCCTTATATTCAACAAGCAATGCCGATGGTAAAAAATATCCCTTCCCTTTTAAAATTGTATAAAGGGTTTCAGGGTCTCCCGGCTGCCGGTGCTGTTGCAGGGGCCAGTGCCGTTGCAGCCGAGGCAGCTACTGCAGGCGAGAAAGTAAGTTCACCTAGAAGTAGGCGTTCTTCACAGCAGAATGCACCATCATCTACACCACGTGAACCGCTTCCTTCAAAACCTCGTATTTTCCAGCCACCTTTGTAGTTTAGAAGTTTTTAATATTGCAAGATAGTAATAAAACAACCTCATATTCTTTCATATCGGTTGTTTAGTCGATACAAAAACAGTCTTGGTGCAATTGCATCAAGACTTCATTGATAGATAGAACGTTTCTTTGTATTCGCCGTGCCTGTCCGTTATAATGTAGATACGTAAGCTTGAAAGGAGTCACAACCATGCAAGTATTAAAAATTAATCCACGTGGCTATTGCTACGGCGTTGTTGATGCGATGGTAATCGCACGTAATGCCGCACTAGATAAATCATTACCAAGACCTATCTACATTTTAGGGATGATCGTACACAATAAACATGTCACTGATGCCTTTGAAGAGGATGGCATCATCACATTAGACGGCGACAATCGCTTAGAAATTATTGAACAAGTTGAAACAGGCACTGTGATTTTCACTGCGCATGGTGTTTCACCTGAAATTCGTGAGATTGCGAAGCGTAAAGGCTTAGTATCGATTGATGCCACATGTCCTGACGTAACAGTTACCCACGATTTAATTCGTGAAAAATCAGCTGAGGGCTACGATATTATTTATATTGGTAAGAAGGGGCATCCCGAACCTGAAGGAGCAATTGGCGTTGCGCCAGACCATGTCCATTTAGTCCAGTCGTCCACTGATATTGATTCTTTAAACTTAACGAATGATAAATTACTTGTCACGAACCAAACAACAATGAGTCAATGGGATGTTGTACATTTAATGGATGGTTTAAAAGAGAAGTTTCCTCATATAGAAGTGCACAAAGAGATTTGTTTAGCTACACAGGTACGTCAAGAGGCTGTTGCTAAACAAGCAGGAGAAGCCGATTTACTAATTGTTGTTGGCGACCCAAAATCAAATAATTCGAACCGTTTAACGCAAGTGTCAGTTGAGATTGCTGGAACACCATCTTATCGTATCGCAGACGTTTCTGAGCTGAAAATCGAGTGGTTAAAAGGGATAAATAACGTAGCGGTTACCGCTGGAGCATCTACACCAACACCTATTGTGAAAGAGGTTATTAATTTCCTTGAGCAGTATGATGATAATGACGAAACAACACATACCATTAATCGGACAGTCACACTTGATAAAATCTTACCAAAAATCAAAACACCAAAGCCTGTTGAGAAAATAATGCCCTACTAAATTTCTCCAACTAAACTTTAAAAAGAAGCTGTCTAAAAAGTGACAAGACATACTTTTTAGACAGCTTTTTTTTCTGGAAAAAAGTTATTTATAGTTAGTTGATCTGACCCAAAAAAGTTAGACAAATATTTTAAGCAGCTTCTAAGATTTGAGTCCGGTATTGTACCGGACTCAGATCTTTTAATTTTGCCTTCATACGATTGTGATTATAGTAATGAATATAGGCATCCAATTCTTTTTCAAAGTGCTCCATACTTTCAAATTCTTGCAAGTAAAGCAACTCAGACTTTAATAAGCCAAAGAAATTTTCCATGACAGCGTTGTCTAAACAATTTCCCTTACGGGACATACTTTGTATGATGGCATGCTCCTTTAATGTCCTTTGATATTTTTTCATTTGATAATGCCAGCCTTGATCGGAGTGAAGGATGACTTGATCTTCAGGTTTTAAACGCTTAACTGCTTGTTCTAACATATCACCTACAAGTTGATAAACCGGTCGTTTCATTACTTTATAGGCAATGATTTCCCCATTGCATAAATCAATGATTGGTGATAAATAGCGCTTCTCTCCGAATAAATGAAATTCGGTTACATCGGTTACCCATTTTTGATGCATCTTCTTTGCTTTAAAATCTCGCTGGATTACATTTGGGGCAATGCGTCCAACATTCCCTTTGTAAGAGCGATACTTTTTCAATCGAACGAGGCACTTTAAGCCCATTTCATTCATTAAACGGTTGATGGTCTTGGGATCATGAGAAAATCCAAGTTTCTTTAATTCTTTTGTGATACGACGATAACCATAACGTCCTTTATGTTCATGATAAATGGATTGGATAGTTGTCTTCACTGCAGAATATTTATCTTTTCGGTTCAAACGCTTTTCCCAATAATAATAGGTGCTACGTGGAATACCAGCGACTTTGATAAGGGCCACGACATCATAGGTTACCTTTAGTTCATAAATTACTTGCGCTTTGATTTTGGATGTAATTTTTCCTGCATTTGAATTAAGTACATCCATTTTAAACTCCGCAGAATAACTTGTATAGGATTTCTTAAATCCCTCTTCTCCTTGTACTTGATATAAACAGACCCATCCTTGAATCATTTGATAAGAAACCTTATATAAATCTTGAAGTTCCAAATAACTATGTTTCCCCTCAAGGTAAAGACGAGCCATGAATACTTTCTCTTCGGCAGTAAAGTTTGCCATAAAAAAACACCCCTAAATCGTTAGATTTGGTGTCTAACAATTTAGGGGCAGTTCATATAGAAGTATCTATATGAACCCATTGCTTTCCGCTACGGCGGACGCTTTTCGTGGGCATGGCTTCAGTCCATAGCTGTCAACTTAACAAAAATGTGTACTC
This sequence comes from Lysinibacillus sphaericus OT4b.31, assembly GCF_000392615.1. Lineage (GTDB taxonomy): Bacteria > Bacillota > Bacilli > Bacillales_A > Planococcaceae > Lysinibacillus > Lysinibacillus sphaericus_B. Next base: position 3,111,096 of record NZ_KB933398.1, read on the forward strand.
TTTCGAAAAAGATGGTATGGATAAATACAAATCTTTTTTGGAAGGAGTCATTTTTATGAAGACACCGAAAAATACTAGTACCCTTTTTCAAAAGAAATAAAACACACCATTCTTCTTGAAAAATTAAACAAATGAATGGTTGGAAATCTAAAGTTGACAGATATGATGGCTTCAGTCTCCTCGTCGCTAAGCTCCTGCGGGGCCTTTTCACTCATACTATTCTTTGCAGAAGTTGCCGCCTGCGCTCAAATCAACTAGTGTACTTCTATCGGTGACAATTATGAACGTCGCTTTCAAGACTCAGTTATATTTGAATAGATTTTCTATCGCATCTTAAAAGAAATTGCGGATCAAGGATTATTGAGCGCTGACCATGTCTTCATTGATACGATACATAATGACAGGTGTGCAACTCCTTTTACTATTTACTAAAGTAATAATTTATAGGTCGTCCGATGCCTCCATAGTGCACATCCATTGTTATTTCTTCTTGCTTATCTAGATAATCTAAATAACGCCTTGCCGTTACACGTGCGATACCGACGCCACTGGCGACTTCTTCTGCCGAAGCACCGTCCACTGATTGTAAATAATGTAAAACCTTTTCAAGGGTTGAGCGATTAAAACCCTTCGGCAAATTCTTTTCATATTTCAAGACATTTGTATGCTCTCCCTCTTCATAGCCACCATGATAATGGAATAATTGATCGAGCTCCCCTTGTGTTAACGCCCTTTCCGTCTGTATCCTCTGCTTAAAACGCTTATAATTTTCGAGTGTTCCATGCACGCGCTCAAACGAAAATGGTTTCATAATATAATCAAAGACACCGAGATGCAATACCTGTTTCACCGTTTCCATATCATTAGCCGCAGTTACAGTAATGACATCGACATGCATCTTTTGTTCACGAATTTTATGCAAGCTTGTAATCCCATCCTGCTCCGGCATGAATATATCCATAAATACTAAATCTGGCTTGAGGGTACAAATTTGCTGTAAACCTGTAACTCCATTTGCCGCTTGTCCAATGACCTCAAACCCCTCAACCTTTTCAATAAACTGGCGATTGACCTCACGTACCATGGGATCATCTTCTATTAATAATACTTTTATAAGTGTCACTGTCAGCCCTCCTTACACTACGCTTTCACGAAAAAACCTTTTGTTAATGCAGATAGAATGTTATTAAAAAACTTGTGCCTTTATTTGACTCACTAATCACTTCAATATCGCCATGTCCTTTTTGAACAATTTCTTTTATCAAATAGAGTCCAATGCCTCTACCCTTCTTTTCCTTCGTTGAAAAACCATTATCAAAAATTCGAGCTTTTACTTTTTCTACCATGCCAACGCCATTATCTGTGACTAATATCGCAAGTACATCGTCTTCCTCAGCAACTGAAACATGCACAGTTTTTTCTCCAACAGGCATGTCTCTTAATGCATCAAAGGCATTTTCTATTAAGTTGCCAAATAAAATGACAAAATCATGATGATCTAAATTTTTCGGAAATGTTGAGAGATGACTCGCTCGATCAATTTCCAACGTAATCCCCTGTTCTTTTGCATAAGAAATTTTACTAAGCAGCAGTCCAGAAATATTTTCGTTTTTAATACGTTCATTTAGAAAATTGGTGATTTCATCATGTTCTTCCTTCACTTGCGTTAAATAGGAAAGCGCTTGTGCATGATGACCAAGCTGTAAAAGCCCCGCAATGGTATGCAGTTTATTTTTATGCTCATGTGTTTGCACACGAAGAGCTTGTACAAACGCCTTTACGCCCGTTAATTCCTCTGCAAGTTGTTTCACTTCAGTACGGTCCTTAAACATAGCGACAGCTCCAACCGTGTCGCCGTTTACCTGTATCGGAATTCGATTACTCATAATACTATGATCATTAATATATAGCTCACGATTGTAAATTGGACGATCTAATTCTAAAATTTCGGGTAACCGTGTGTCGGGTAACACCTCAAAAATTTTCTTGCCAATTAGCGTAGTATGTCGCCCAGATACCCCTAAAATATCACAGGCCTTTTCATTGAAAATTGTAATAGTCAAATCATTATCAATAGCAATAATTCCTTCATGCATGGCGTTAAATGTTTCCGTTCGTTCCACATACATTTTGGCAATTTCATGCGGCTCTAAGCCAAACATTTGCTTTTTCATGTGAAGTCCTAAAGTATGTGCACCCCAGGCACTAAATAACAATGACAATAGTATTGTAATGAACAGCTCTTTTTGGATAGATTGAAGTAACTCAGCGACCGTTAAAACACTATAACCAACAACGACTACGCCAATTTGGTGGCCATCATTGCTCATAATCGGTACGAAAGCACGTACCATCTCTCCGTATTGTCCATGTGCGATTGATGTATAATAATGTTCAGAAAACGCGGCGTTTAAATCGCCCGACTGAGAGATACCACCAATCTCTTCGGCACTTGGATGCGTGTATTTGCGTCTTTGCATATCGAGCACAACAATATACTGTGCCCCATTTATATCTCGAATTTCTTCCACAACAGGATTAATATACTGTGTTGCCTTTACAAAATCATCATTGGAAATATTGCTTTTCAGTTCTGGCAACTGCGATACTGTTTTTGCCACAAGTAAAGCTTGATTTTCAAGCTTATCTTTCTGCTCATTCATTACAAATCCTAACAAAAAAGTACCACCTATACTAAAGGAAACAATGAGGATAAAAAAAGTAAGAGACATGATTTTTCTCTGCATTGATAACTTATGAAATTTCAAGATCATCGCCTCCCCCTACTATATTTTAGCTTACTCCATATGTTAGAATAACAAAAACATAAGAAAATACGAATCAATCGGGTGTAATATATGAAAAAATTTATTATTGGAACAATAACCACTGCATTACTGTTAACAATTGCAATAAGCATACAGCAAGGTTTACTATTTGCAAAACCTCTCCCCTATGACGATGAACAAAAGGGCTTAGATACACAAATCACGATTCACTTAAGTCATGTTGTTGCTGAAAACACACCGAAAGGGTTAGCAGCAAGTAAATTTGCTGAGCTCGTCGAAGAAAAAACAAATGGTGAAGTCAAGGTACATGTCTATCCAAACGCCTCGCTCTTTAATGATGAAAATGAGTTTAATGCACTACAAAACGGTGAAGTTGAGATGATTATCCCCACGTTTTCTAAAATGACCTCATATGTACCAGATTGGCAAGTGCTCGATTTACCCTATCTTTTCAATACGGATGATGAGGTGCAAAAGGTACTAACAGGCGCAATTGGTGAGCAATTATTAGAAGAGCTTGAGCCCTTACATGTCAGGGGTCTTAGTTTTTGGCATAATGGCTTCAAGCATTTAACAGCAGTCGATTATCCTATTCAAACTTTTGAAGACTTAAAAGGTTTACGCGTACGTACAATGCCTAGCAAAGCCCTTGAAAAACAATTCGAGGCAGTCGGTGCGACCCCCATTCCGATTTCCTTTAGTGAGGTCTTTACTGATTTAGAAGCACACGCTATTGATGCACAAGAAAATACGGCGTCCAATATTTTCTCAAAAGGTTTTTACAAAGTACAGCAACATATGACTTTAACAAAGCATGGTATTTTAGGATACGCTGTGTTAATAAACGAAAAATTTTGGAAGTCACTACCAATAAAAATCCAAAAGGAAATTGAGGAAGCTATGGAAGAAACGACGGATTGGCAATTTGAGCAAGCTGTTCTGATGAATGACACCGATTTACATAAACTAGAGCAGCAGCAAGGCTTTGATATTTATGATATGTCTGAACAGGAGCGTAAACGTTTTAAAGAAAAACTATCTCCTGTCTATGACTATTACCGCGCAAATGTCGAAAATAATCATATACTCGCTGAAATCCAAAAGATTGTTTCTCCTTAATACTTTTGGTCATTTATGATAAAACCTCACTTTGAAGTGGGGTTTTTTCTTTTGTATTATAATAGCTCCCCTAAAAAACCTCTACTATAAAACAGCCTCAAACCCTTGCTATTCTTTGTTTTTAATAGCTATTCTCAAAAAATGAACAAAATGAACAATAGAAACTTTTCGGTCATAAAAACTATTGTCGGAAAATTTCAGCTATGATAACGACATGAAAACGTTCACAAAATATTCATCGACTTTTTAAGGGGGAGAGTTTAATGCGTATAAATTTTAAAAATTTAACTGTACAAGTACTGATTGCAATCGTGCTCGGTATTGTTGTCGGTGCTATGTTCCCAGAATTCGGAGCTAGTTTAAAAATATTAGCAGATATTTTCATCAAATTAATTAAAATGTTAATTGCACCTATCATTTTCTTAACAGTTGTTATTGGGATTGGTAGTATGGGTGACTTAAAAAAGGTTGGTAAAATCGGCGGAAAGGCACTTATTTATTTTGAAATTGTGTCTACGTTTGCACTCGCAATCGGCTTACTCGTTGTTAATATTGTCCAACCAGGTAAAGGCTTTGATACAGATGCTGCAAATGGTGCAGATGTATCACAATACACGGAGCAGGCCGCTGCTGCAGAGCATGGTTTTGGTGCATTCATTATGCAGATTATTCCTGATAATGTTGTTGGAGCACTTGCTAATGGTGAGTTATTACCGGTGTTATTCTCGGCTGTATTATTCGGTTTAGCGGCAGCTGCTATTGGCGAACCTGCCAAACCAGTCATTAAATTTTTTGAACAAGTAGCCGATATCTTCTTTAAAATTGTCAACATGGTGATGAGAATTTCACCAATTGGTGCATTCGGTGCCATGAGTTATACGATAGGAAATTTTGGGATAAAATCACTTGGTAATTTAGGTTTCTTAATGTTATCTGTATACATTACCATGTTCCTATTTATTACGTTAATCATCGGTGTGATCACACGTTACTTTGGCTTTAGCATTTTTAAATTTATTAAATATATTAAAGATGAAATTTTCATCGTCATTGGGACATCCTCTTCTGAATCGGCGCTGCCTTCTATGATGCGTAAGTTAGAAAATTACGGCTGTTCTAAACAAGTAGTTGGACTGGTTGTACCAACAGGGTACTCATTTAACCTAGACGGTACATCCATATACTTATCAATGGCGGCTATTTTTATCGCACAGGCGTATGGTGTCGATTTGGATATTTGGCATCAGATTACGTTGCTTGCTATTCTCATGTTGACTTCTAAAGGAGCTGCAGGTGTAACAGGTTCTGGATTCATCACACTTGCTGCTACACTTGCTGCATTCCCTATGATTCCAGTTGAAGGTATTGCACTATTAATTGGTGTAGACCGCTTTATGTCAGAAGCCCGCGCCGTAACAAACTTAATCGGGAATGGCGTCGCTGCAGTAGTCGTTTCTAAGATGGAAAAAGAGTTTGACCCCGAACAGGAAAAACGCGCGTTATCTGGCGAGGTAATGATAAAGTGAAACTTCAATCAGTGGGGGGTCTTCCCTACTGATTGTTAGTTGAACCAATCGGGCTTTTACGGTCAGTTGGTCGTCCACCTCTTATCTTTCAACTTGAGGTGGCGGCTTACTGACCATTCAAAAAATGTTACATTAAGGCTGTCCAAAAGAGCCATTTTAGCTTGATTGGACAGCTTTTTTTATGTAGAAATAGTCCTTCGTTGTCGTATTAGCTACTGTTAAATAATCGACTTATAAAATTCTCTTTTATCGTTTGTATCATTGAACCAGTTGGTACTGCGATCCTTATCTTTAATGGTAAAAAAATAAATGAAAATAAAGCGAAACCTCCAATCTAGGTTAGCCGTATATAGTAAGTAGATTGGAGGCTTTTCCATGGCTACATTTTCACTTACATATCCAAAATCATTTGATAGACTTTCTAATTTGCCGATTGTTAATGAGCACGACGAAGCAGTTTGCGTACTTCAAAAAATCGAACGTTCAACTATAGGGAAAGTGCTTAATACAATGCTCTTGATTGCAACGCAGGATTCACTACCACAACATTATGAAACACGTACTACACAAGGAACTCCACTTTTTCGAGTGCAATCTACACTATTCACTAAAGGCATAAGTCACCAGCTAATTATGCCTGATGGTAGCATTTTGCCCATCCAACGGAAAACTGTTCAACTTTTAGAATCTTCCTATTCTTTTACGATGGATAGTCTTATCTTCCGCTTTGAAAAGGACTTCACTTCAACTGCTTATTTATATTGCAATGATGAAAAAATTGCGAGTGCATGTTATGTAGAAAATAGCATTGTACGGGAAGGTATCGTCTATAAACTCTTCCATTCAGACGATACTTTATTCGTGGCATTATTGGCTTCACTTTACCAATCTCTATTTGTAGGGAGTAACTAACTTCACTTTATGTTATAATTCAAATCATTCTACAGAGTTGTGAGGCGTAATATGAACGGACAACATCGAAAAGACATCCACCCTGGTCTTGAGGTCAACATTATCCTCAAAAAAGATCAGCGGTCAGGTGTAAAAACAAAGGGCATTGTAAAGGATTTATTAACAAACGCTGCTTTCCATCCACATGGAATCAAGGTCCGCTTAACTGATGGACAAATCGGCCGTGTTTGTGACATTCTGCAAAAATAAGATAGCTGGTTATCTCTTATCGAGGTAGCCAGCTTTTTTACTTACTAATGGCTACTTAGCGATGAACGATAAATATTTTCATAAGCTTCCCTACCTTTTCATTATGTTAAATGATAAATTATTGCAGGCTTAGCCTGAACTCTTAACTATCTGAACAGACACTTCCCAGTTTTACAAAAGGCCACAATGTGACTGTTCCTACTATGGAATCTTGAGAAATAAAACCAACATTTTGGTGCCGACTGTCTATACTTCTACGACGATTATCGCCTAGTACGAAAAAATGTCCTTCTGGTACAGTCATTTCACCTAATTGCTCTTCTAAAGTGAAATCATATGTAAAATCCCCTTTATCTTGTAGGGCTTCTTTGTATTTCATTAAATATGGCTCTTCATACTTCTCACCATTTATATATAAATCATCATCTTTATACGAGATATGATCTCCAGGTAAACCTATTATTCGTTTAATATAATTCGTATCTTCATTTTCTTCAAAGACAATAATGTCAAATCGGTTATAGTCCGTTAATCGAGGGCCTATTTTGTTGATTAATACTTTTTCTCCATCTTTAAAAGTAGGCATCATGGAAGCACCATCTACAATTACGGGCGACAGGATGAAATAACGTACTCCCATCATAAAAATTACCGTCAGACCTATGATCTTTACCCATGCCCATACTTCATGTTGATCTTTCTTCTTTGTCAAAGTAAACACTCCCATCCTTTAATGAGGATATCCCATTATACGTCAATAGTGTATACGATTTACTAAGCAAAAAGTTCCGGTAAGTCTTCGCTTGAAATACCCCATTAGCAATTGCATGTCACAAAATAAAAAAGCAATATGTACAAATTGAAATATACATATTGCTTTTTGTTATTAGCGAATTGTTTTTAAAGCTGTTGTCCATGGAATGACTTGATCTAACATTTGGTTTACTGAATCAGCTTGCACATCTTTTGGCTTAAATACTGAGCCGTTTTCGAAGTCAGTAAATAAAGATAGTGCTGGATGTACACGAACATCAGCTACTAATAACTCTCCAAGGATACCTCGTAAGTGTTCTGCAGCACGCGCTCCACCAACAGAACCATATGAAACAATACCGGCTGCTTTGTTATTCCATTCTTCACGTAAGTAATCTAAAGCATTTTTAAGTGCCCCTGAGATGGAATGGTTATATTCTTGAACAATGAAGACAAAGCCGTCACATGCAGCAACTCGTTGAGACCATGCTGCTGCTCCAGAAGCATCTCCACCCGGCTCACCTAGCAAAGGTAATTTAAATTCAGCAATATCGATAATTTCATATTCTGCATCACGACGTTTTTCTGCTAATTCTTTAACCCATTGACCTACTTGTGGGCTTAAACGTCCTTCACGTGTACTACCTAAAATAATCCCAATTTTCAACATTTCTTTTCCTCCTTGTTGTTCATCCGTTGAACTGAAACCGAATAATTTTTTTATAAAATTCAAGCTCGTTGCCTCCCTATCCTCCTTGAATTTTAAGGAAAACAGCTCTCTAAGCCATGGTGTACAGGAATAAGTTCCTTTATACACAATTGACTCATAATTTATCGAGAGCACGTAATAATCAATATCTTGAATTCGAGATATTAATAAAAAAAATATAAATTCATTGTTATGAATTTACTTCGAATCCCTCTACTATCTTGAATTCGAGATAAATTTAACATACCATAATCATCATTGTCAATTGTTTCGTTTCAGATTTTTCTTTTCTCACTAAAAAAACAAGAGACACAACGCTTTGCATAATTGAGTCTCTTTAAAATCCATTTATTTTATTTTGAGTGGACGCTCTAATGCAGCTAGTTCATCTTCAATCGAAGCGAACTGTCTTTCCATTACATATTTGGCATCTGCAATGGCTGCATTATAAATGTGCGGTGCTACATATTCCTTCACAAAATCGAATATTCTTTCAGCCTCAAATTCCGTTATATCCTCGTCTCGATTGTTATAAAAAAACGTTGAATGTCTGCGATTATTAACTCTTGTTGATCCTTTGTTAAACGAATAAACAAAAAAATCTCCTCCTCTCTATTAGTACACAACCGATTATCACTTCAAACTGCATCTATTTTTTCACAAAAAGACTGAATTATCATCATCGTATAATTCAGTCTTTTGTTTCTTTATTGTTTACATTCAAATGAATAGCTTGTTGATAAAAAATTTTTTTCCTTGGCGACAATGGCTTTACCACCATCATCCTCACATTGCTGTGTCATCGCTTCAATTTTCTTTTCATTCATATTATTGGTCATCAGCGTCATGCCTCCCCCAAATACAGCAATCATCAGACCAATAATAATCCATAACTTGCCAGCTTTATTACCGGCAGGTCGCCCATTTCCCACACTAATTCCCCTCTCTAAACAAATAAAAACGGTTCTGTATCAATGGTAGATTGTACAAATTCCACTGTTAATTTTTTATCTTCACACATCGCTGCCATTTTTTTAGCTACACCCGCGATCATCACTTTTTCTACATGATGGCCAGGATCCACGATTTGCAGACCAATAGATTGTGCATCTTGTGCTGTATGGAAATACATATCGCCTGTTAAAAACACATCTGCCCCCGCACGTTTAGCTGTATAAATATACTTATTGCCGTCACCACCAACAAGTGCTATCTTTTTAATCTTCGACTGTAAATCACCAACGACACGTACTGTTGGAACATCTAGCTGCTGCTTTACAAATTCTGCAAACTCATGCAGCGTCATTTCCTTTTGCAAATAACCAATACGTCCTAGGCCCATGACATTTGTTCGCTGGTCTAAGCGAACCACATCATATGCAGGTTCCTCGTAGGGATGCACATTTAACATCGCCTTTAATAGACGATTTTTGATAGAGGCTGGGAATACGACTTCCACTTTCACTTCTTCCTCGACATGTAACTTACCAATCGATCCCACATGCGGATTTGCTCCTTCTAACGCACGGAAACGTCCTTCTCCGATTGTGGTGTAGCTACATGCTTCATAAGATCCTAAGCGCCCTGCCCCAGCCTTTGCTAGCGACTCCCGTAGTTCCTCTGCATTGACAGAGGGAATAAAAACAGACAGTTTGAGTACATCCTCTGCATATGTTTCTTCTAATATAGCACGATTTTCAAGCTGTAGAGCATCAGCCAGTAAATCATTGACACCGCCTTCAGCTACATCTAAATTTGTATGTGCTGCATAGACAGCTATATCATGCTTTATAAGCTTTTCATATAATTGTCCCGCTGGATTATCCGTGCGAATGTTCGCAAGACGTCTAAAAATGGGTGGGTGATGCGCTATAATAAGCTCACATCCTTGCGCAATGGCTTCATCTGCTACTGTTTCGTTGACATCCAATGTGACTAAAACTTTTTTTACAGGTTTATTTAACGTGCCGATTGCGAGTCCAATGGGGTCGTTCTCCATGCATGCTAGTTTTTTAGGTGACCATGATTCAAACAATTGGATAATTTCTTGACCGTTTACTGTTTTCATCTCATAAAACCCCTTCCACTAACTTAAGTTGAGCTATTAACTCTGCGCGTTTACCTTCAATTTCAGGTGTTTGCTCTGCTCCTTCAATAGATTGTAAAACACGCTGCCAATTTTCTTTTTCACGCGTCCATTTTTTTATGAATGCTGGCGCTTTACGTAGCATTAATTTTGGACCATATAAAATTTCTGATGCAGTTAGCTCCATCGTCCCTCTTTGCAATACAAGAATTTCATAAATTTTATCATCTTCTTCTAAAATTTCTTCATCCAGAATCGCCCAATTATTCGCTAATGCCCATTCACGAATTACTTTTGCATGAATATTTGGCTGCAAAATAAGTCGTGTAACACCTTGTAGGCTTTGAGGATGTTTTTCTAAAATCGACACAATTAGCGGTCCGCCCATACCTGCAATTGTAACTGTATCGACATGATCAGTCACTTCCACTGCTGCTAAGCCATCAGCTATTCTCACTGTAATTTTATCTGTTAAGCCTTCTTTTTGCACTTGTCCCACAGCTGATTCAAACGGACCTTTGACCACCTCACCCGCTACTGCGTAAGAAGCAATCCCTTTATGAATTAAATAGCAAGGCAAATAGGCATGGTCACTGCCTATATCAGCAACTACCGCACCTGTTGGAACAAATTTAGCCACTGTTTCTAATCTTTTTGATAATTTTTGTGCGTTCATTTTTTACCGCCTACCTTATATAGAGTCCACTCTAGTATGTATGATGTCGTACAAAAAAACAAATGGAGCTGTCTCAAATTTTGAGCAACTCCATCAAAATAATAGAGGCTGTACCAAAAGCGTTCAAACACTTTTAGTACAGCCATAGTCAAACTATTTTAGAGTAGAAATGTATTCAGCGATTGCTTTTGCTTCCGCTTCATTTTTCATTCCTGGTGTCATTGGTGTGCCTTCAATACCGTTAGTTAATACATCTACGATATGAGCTTCATCTAATCCGTGTAGGTTTGGACCAACACCACCAGTTAAGTCACCACCGTGACAACCGATACAAGATTGTACTAATGCAGAACCATCATCAGTAGCTTCTGTAGTTTCGCCACCACCCTCATGTTCTGCAGCAATTTCTTTCTTGTTATCTGCTCCTTGTATAGACATGAAGAAAATAAGACCAATACCAAATGCCAGAATTAAGATGTAAGGAACGACTGGATTGTTTTTCATGTGTTTCCCCTCCTCATTTTTAAATCTACTTCTATTATAATATAGAATCAGTCAACATCTAATATTGTACTGCATTAAACAAGAAACGAAAAGCCCTATTCGCTAAGTTTTCCTATGTTTGTAACAAATTCGACGTTTCTGTATCAATTGGATAAAATATGTCTTGATATCCCCAAGATTTGGACTTCTAAAATACCTTTTCCAATCGTTAATAGTTTTTCTTCTCGAAACTATCTTTCCACTTCAAGCGCTTTCATATACCTAAATTCATCATGATTTTTATTATTTCATGCTAAAGCATATCTTTATGTTAGAAACACAATTATTAAGTAAAATATCATTTTCTGTCTTTTGAATCACTTTGACGCAAATATCTAATTACTATTTCACTAAATAAGCCATACTATTATTTTAATATATCATTATCCCTTGTTTTCATTGTTATCTTCTTTTAAGAATACACATAAAAAAAGCTATACTACTATTTTAGAAAAATAAAAGTCCCTCCTTTGAGCTTTCGATCAAAGGAGGGATACCTTTATGTTAAGTTTATGATATAATAGCCAATCAGTGCAATTAACCCCAGAACACCTGAGACTGTGAAATAAAGCAGTTTCATTTTTATGCCTGACCACAGCCACACGCCACAATTTGCCGCAATCAAACCAAATAATACAATATTATTCCCACTAAAATATGTAGTACAAATGCGAATTGAAACACTAAATAACAAAATAGCTGCAATAATATGGAGTATAGGAGCCAGTAAGTTATTTTTCTTTACAACTCGGAACGCTGTTATGAATAATGTAATCGCAGCAATAGCCACAATAACTGTTAGAATCATTGTTAAAGAAGGTACTGTAAAATAGACATATAAGAGTGCAATTACGCTAATACATAGAGCCCCTAATAGGAATATCATTTTTCGTTTTTCTGAGGGCAAGATCGCCTGTTTATGAGTCGCATACTCAAGCTCCTCTACGTCTGTTCCTTCTGCATAGAGCGTTGCTAAAAAATCGCAATAGTGCTCAGGTAATAGTTTGTTTTGTTTCCAAAACAAGATTTCATTTAAAATAATTTTTTTTCGAGGATTTGTCATAGTGTATTCTCCAAACATTGCTTAATAATGGTTGTATTACAATTTTATCTCACAACCTGGGAAAGGGCATCTGTAAAAAGTCGCAATATGGAGAACTTATGACCCGTTCTTATTAGGCATTTTTATTTCAACTGCTTTTCATAAGTAACGCTATCATTTATATTTTCAGGTAGATTGTCTTCATAAGGACGATGTTTCTTGTGCAAAACGATAGATGAGTCTTGAAAGCCGCATTTATAATTTTTACCGAATGTTAGGAAAATATGGCACTTCGGTAGGAAAACCAAATCCTAAAAACCAACGATACGCCATGTTCGTTTGGATTTCTTTAATCGCACAGAACAAATACCAAATACATATTGAATAAATGTATTTTACTAGAACAATCGGATCAATACTTGATTGGAGCGCAGGCGGCGACTTCTGCGGGAAAAGCATGAACTGAAGTCCCCACAAAAGCGTAGCGACGAGGAGACTGAAATCATGCCCGCGAAAAGCGTCCGCCGTAGCGGAAAACAACGGGTTCCTATAGATACTTCTATTTGAAAAGAAAAAAGACTGTAAACAAACTCAATTTTTTGAGCAGTTTACAGTCTGAAATACCTCCAATAGAAGGTATCTTTTTATAAGGAATTATTCTAAGAAATCTTTTAATCGTTTACTGCGAGAAGGGTGGCGTAATTTACGAAGCGCTTTAGCTTCAATTTGACGAATACGTTCACGTGTTACACCAAATACTTTCCCAACTTCTTCTAGAGTGCGTGTGCGTCCATCATCTAAACCAAAACGTAAACGTAGTACGTTTTCTTCACGGTCAGTTAATGTATCTAAAACATCTTCTAATTGTTCTTTTAACAGTTCATATGCTGCATGGTCAGAAGGAGATTGCGCTTCTGAATCCTCAATGAAGTCACCTAAGTGTGAATCGTCTTCTTCCCCGATTGGGGTTTCAAGAGATACTGGTTCTTGCGCAATTTTTAAAATCTCACGTACTTTTTCAGGAGTTAAATCCATTTCTTCACCAATTTCTTCTGGAGAAGGTTCACGACCTAAGTCCTGTAGTAATTGGCGTTGTACACGAATTAATTTGTTAATTGTTTCTACCATATGCACAGGAATACGGATTGTTCGTGCTTGGTCAGCAATAGCACGTGTAATGGCTTGACGAATCCACCACGTTGCGTATGTCGAAAATTTAAAGCCTTTACGATAGTCGAACTTTTCAACTGCCTTAATAAGCCCCATATTCCCTTCTTGGATTAAATCAAGGAATAGCATTCCACGACCAACATAACGCTTCGCAATCGAAACAACAAGACGTAAGTTTGCTTCTGCTAGACGTTTACGTGCTTCCTCATCACCTTGTTCAATACGTTCAGCTAGCTTAATTTCTTGATCTGCAGAAAGTAAATCAACGCGACCAATTTCTTTTAAATACATACGTACAGGATCATTTATCTTCACGCCAGGTGGCACGCTCAAATCATTTAAGTCGAAAGTTTCTTCACTTGCTTCTTCTTTCATTAAACTTTCTTCTTCAAATTCTTCTTTACCAATGATTTGAATGTCTTTATGTTTTTCAAGATCTTCAGCGAAGTGAAAAACCTCTTCGTTTTCCAATTCATAAGGTGATAATTTCTCTGAAATTTCTTTCATCGAAATTTCACCTTCTGTTTTCGCCTTTTCTTGAAGCAATTTTTTTGCTTCATCTAATGTAATTTCCACTTCTACCTCTTTTGAACGTTCAGACTTGTCCGCCATAAACCTTCCTCCTTCTAAACAACCGAATCGGGTTAAATCGCCGATAACGATTTTCTTAAATGAATAATCTGTTGGGCGATTTCAAGTGCACGCGCATACTCATGCATCTTCTCCGCTTCCTTTGACTCATGCATCTTTTGATGTATTTCTTGCTCAATTCGATATTTCTGCAGCTGGCGAATAGAATCTGTAACCTCTGCTTCCGCGTGATCAGGGTCTCTTTCTACCAAAGCCGCCTCCATAACAATTTTTCGTAATTCAAGGTCATCTAAAATCTCTACAAAGCGTTGATAATCCGAATGACCGTATTCCTCGTAAAATCCTACTAAGCGAACAAAAACAGCCATATACGCATCTCGTACAAAAGGCTCTCTTTGTTCATTACGTAATACCCTGTCCACTACATCTATATTATGAAGCATATGAGCCAGTAATAAACGTTCGGCACGTTCGGCTGCGTCCATAGGCTTTTGTTGCTGCGTGACTGGCATCGAAGGCACCTGTATTGGTAGCTCTACTTTTGCAGAGCGTACCTGACTTGCCTCTATTTTTCGAAATTGAGCATAAATCGCTTCTTCCGAAATATTTGTTTCATTTGATAGCTGTCGTATATACAAATCTCGTTCGACTGGTGAGGATCTACCTACTAGTTGTTCGAGTACTTCTTGAATATATTGAAGCGTATCGTTTTCAAACTGAAAATTCTTATTGCGTCTAGCATGCATCATCATAAAAGCAATATACGCATGTGGATTTTCCAAAATTTGTTCTTTAAAGGCTTGTCCACCTAGACTCCGAATATATTCATCAGGGTCTTGTTTGTCAGGTAATACTGCAATATCAACTTTCATGCGTTCAGTTTGTAGTAACTGGGCCGCCCGTTTTGCCGCATCAAATCCAGCATTATCACCGTCATAGCAAATCGTAACTTGCTCTACTAAGCGCTTTAGCTTTGTGATATGCTGATTCGTAAGCGAAGTACCCATTGTAGCGACGGCATTCGTTACACCCACTGAATTAGCTGCTAAAACATCCATAAAACCTTCCATCAATACTACTTGACGATTTTTTCGAATGGAGGTTCGTGCCTTGTCTAGGTTATAAAGCACTTCACTCTTATGGAAAATCGGTGATTCTGGACTATTTAAATATTTTGCCTCTTCACCAGTCGATGAAAGTATTCGCCCTGAGAAAGCAATGATTTTACCATTCTCATCACGAATTGGAAACATAATACGCCCTCTAAAACGATCAAAATAGCGTTCTTCCCCTTCACGCTTGATAATTAAACCACTATCCGCTATTTCTTGTAAGTTATAACCTTTTCTTTCAAGCAATATCGTTAATGCATCAAAGCTTGGGAGAGACCATCCAATGCTATTAGATTCTATAAGTTCCCTTGTAAATCCTCTTTCTAGCAAATAATTTAAAGGCTCTTCACCGTCTTCTGTGTTCAACAGTAAGTGATGAAAAAAATCCGCTGCAAAAGTATGCGCTTCTTTCATGCGCTCTTCTGCTTTAGAGACTGTTTTCGTCACTTCAGGTAAACTTGGGCCAACATCTAAATGTATGCCCGTACGTTCACCAAGTTTCACGACTGCGTCTGGGAAAGATATACCTTCTATGTCCATGACAAAAGTAATGGCATTACCGCCTGCCCCGCAACCAAAGCAATGAAAAATCTGCTTATCTGTTGACACAGAAAAGGATGGTGTTTGTTCTCCATGAAATGGACAGAGTCCAAACCAATTACGCCCACGTTTTGTGAGTTGCATGTATTCACTAATGACATCCACAATATCAGATTGTGTCCGAATCTGTTCAATCACTTCTTCTGGAATCTTCCCTGCCAATTTCATCACCATCTTTAAGTTACGTTCTAAACACAATTCGCTATCCGTTTTAAAAATCCTTTATTTCTCGACAAAAAAATAGGAATTTTCTCTTTTTAAATATTTTTACCACAATTTTATTATTATAAAACAAAAATTAGTTTTTATCTATACTATTTTCAATACCGACCCAAAAAAACCGCCTCTAACAACCCGAGGTGGTTTACTGAACTTTGTTTCTTATTGACAATTTGTAATATGTTCGATAATTTCATTTGCTGTTTCTTCTACAGCTTTGTTCGTCACATCGATAACTTTGCAACCAATTTTACCGACAATTTTTTCAAAATGTTGAATTTCTTCTAAAATACGCGTATGTTGCGCATAGATGGCATCATCATTCAATCCTAAAGACATTAATCTTTCTTTTCTTATATAGTTTAATTTATCAGGAGAAATAATTAAGCCAAAACATTTTTTTTGATCGATTTGTAATAACTCTTCTGGCGGCTCCACTTCTGGTACTAAAGGTACATTTGCCACCTTATAACGTTTATGTGCTAAATATTGTGAAAGTGGTGTTTTCGATGTTCGTGATACCCCTACCAGTACAATATCAGCTTGCAATAAACCACGCGGGTCTCTACCGTCGTCATATTTCACCGCAAATTCAATTGCTTCAATTTTTTTGAAGTAATCATCATCAAGCTGATGTACAATACCTGGTGTTTCAAGTGGATATTCTTCCATAAACGTAGCCATTGATTTCAGCGCAGTCCCCAATATATCCACGGCGTGCACTTTTTCTTTCTCACATAAATCATGTAACAACGCACGCATCTCATGTCGAACAAGCGTATAAATAATGAATGCCTTCTGTTTTACTGCTAGACATACAATTTTTCGTACTAGTTCTTCAGATTGGATATGTGGAAAACGACGAATAATCGTTTTTTCTAAACCTGGTCGGAATTGACTAATAACGGCCTTTGCTACTTGGTCACCCGTTTCACCGACTGAATCGGAAACGACAAAAACTCGAAGTTTCTTCATACTGTTCCCCTCAATTTTAGACATTTTGTGCAAGTGATAAGAAAGCACGTGTAATCGTCGTCTTCGTGAGACGCCCAACAATTGATAAGCCACCCTCTTGTGGTTCTATTACCGGTAACGAATCTACTTCACGTTCGATTAGTTTATTCGCTGCAACAATCAACGAATCCGATCTTTCACAGTACGAAATATTTGGCATTCTCGTCATAATGATATGTACAGGAATTTTATTTAAATCTTGCGTGCCAATACTTGTACGCAGTAAATCCTTGCGAGACAGTACTCCTGTCAAAAATTCGTTCTTATCTACGACAAAGAGGGTCCCCACATCCTCCGAAAACATGAAGCAAATCGCATCATACACCGTCATTGTTTCTGGTACAACGACTGGTCCGGAGTGAAAATCTTTCACTTTTAAATTGTTGATGCTATCTGTCATTGTAACAGACGTTTTTTTACCTGAATAGAAGTAGCCAACTCGTGGTCTAGCATCTAAAAATCCCGCCATCGTAAGGATAGCTAAATCTGGTCTTAAAGTCGCTCTTGTCAGATTAAGACGTTCTGCAATATGTTCGCCTGTAATCGGGCCGTTTTCTTTCACAATTTGTAAAATGTCTTCCTGACGTTTATTGAGTTCGATTGGACTCACCGCCTCAAATCTAATAGTGTTATACTCATGCTCAATTATTATATACTATTTTAATGGTTATTGCGAAGAAAAGAACTACATGCTACAATATTGACACAGACGCTTGCTCTACATGTATTTTCGAGCGATATTGCGTTATACAAGCGATGATAGGAAAAAAGTATCTGTTCTATTTAATAGCGAGTAGAAGATGGTGAAAGTCTACACAGTAACAGAGAAAAGGCACTCCTTGAGCTAACTTTTTGAAAAGAGGTTTTAAACAAGTCGTTTAAAACAATCAGGGTGGAACCGCGGGTATTAGCACTCGTCCCTGGGCATTATTTGTGCCCGGAGACGGGTGCTATTTTTAGTTTAACTAGGATTACGGCAAATGTCTGATTTTGAAAAATTTTCAAAGTCTAAATCAAGCGAAGCGTCAGCAACAACAAATCCGCCAAAGTAAATCTGATTAAACGACTCACTTATTTTATGAAAAACAATGAAGGAGGCTATTTTAATGGCTAACAAATCAATGGAAACTATTGTATCTTTAGCGAAACATCGAGGCTTTGTCTTCCCTGGATCTGAAATCTACGGAGGCTTAGCAAACACGTGGGATTACGGTCCCCTTGGTGTTGAATTAAAAAACAATGTAAAAAAAGCATGGTGGCAAAAATTCGTCCAAGAATCAGAACATAATGTAGGTATCGACGCTGCAATCCTTATGAACCCAAAAGCATGGGTTGCTTCTGGACACGTAGGTAACTTCAATGACCCGATGGTTGACTGTAAAGCGTGTAAAGCGCGACACCGTGCTGATAAAATCATTGAAGACGCTGCGTTAGCAAAAGGTGATGAAATCATTGTAGACGGTATGACGTTCGACCAAATGAAAGAAACAATGGTGAAATACGATGTTGTTTGCCCTGATTGTGGCAAGGCTGATTTCACAGATATTCGTCAATTTAACTTAATGTTCAAAACATTCCAAGGTGTAACTGAATCTTCTACAAACGAGATCTACCTTCGTCCAGAAACAGCACAAGGGATTTTTGTAAACTTCAAGAACGTCCAACGCTCTATGCGTAAACGTACACCATTTGGTATTGCACAAATCGGTAAATCGTTCCGTAACGAAATTACACCAGGTAACTTCACATTCCGCACACGTGAATTTGAGCAAATGGAGCTTGAATTCTTCTGTAAACCAGGTGAAGATCTTGAATGGCATGCTTATTGGAAAGAATTCTGTAAAAACTGGTTACTAAACTTAGGCATGAAAGAAGATTCAATGCGCCTTCGTGACCATGAGGACGATGAATTATCTCACTATTCAAATGCGACAACGGATATTGAATTTAAATTCCCATTCGGTTGGGGCGAACTTTGGGGAGTAGCTGACCGTACAGACTTCGACTTAAAACAACATATGGAGCATTCTGGTGAAGATTTCACGTATATTGATCCAGTTACAAATGAACGCTATGTACCATATTGTATCGAGCCATCTTTAGGTGCAGACCGTGTAACATTAGCTTTCTTATGCGATGCCTATGATGAAGAGGAGCTTGAAGGAGATGATAAACGTACAGTATTACGTTTCCACCCTGCTCTTGCACCATTTAAAGCAGCAGTGTTACCACTTTCTAAAAAGTTATCAGATGAAGCTGCAGATGTGTGGTCGGAGCTTCGTAAAGCATTCCCAGTAGACTATGATGAATCACAATCAATTGGTAAACGCTATCGTCGCCAAGATGAGATTGGTACACCATTCTGTATCACATACGATTTCGATTCAAAAGAAGATGGTCAAGTAACAGTACGTCACCGCGACTCTATGGACCAAGTTCGCATGCCTATCGCTGATGTTAAGGCATATATCGAAAAACATCTTCAATTCTAATTAGATATGTCGTGCTTTAGCCTACTGCACCGAAAGTGTAACGACAGGTGCAATTGCTTCTCGCACACTTATCTCGGATATTAAACCTTAAATTGAACTATAAAAATAGAGGGAGTCACTTGATGCGACTCCCTCTTTGTTATATTTTTAACTTTGTAAATATACGTTCCTGCATTTTTTCTTCAAATGAAAACTTTTTCATACTCATTCCTACTAAACTAACCAGCAACTCTTCAATATCATTTAATGAGTAATAAAGAAATGTGCCTTCACGCATCGGGCGCACTCGTTTTTCCATTGTTAATTCATCATCAATAAAGTAGGCCACATTAACCTCACAGTGCTCCATAAGCTGTGTAATGCGCTGATCGTCACCTGGATTGATAAAGAATGGCACTATTTTATCTATATACAAAATACTCTGAACTAATTTGATGAAAAAATTTTCGCGAAGTGATGTCTCCACCACTAACACAGTCGTTTGATCATGCTGATAATCCATGTACAAAACATTTAGTTGTTCTTCCAATAATTTCTTTAAGATAGTAATAGAATTTCTATATTTCGTCATATCGGTTTGGATTTCTCTTGTCAATAGTCTTAAAATTCTGAAAGCAGGTAAAAAGATTTTCAACACAATTTCTTTTGGATGCAAATGATCAATTAATTTATTAAAATGCCCTCTTAAGTTTTCCTCATCACAGCGAATTAATTGTTCTACAAATAAGTTAAATATTTCTTCAAAACTATTAGCGCGATAGTCAATCATTTCCGCAATTTTCACACTATAATTCAAAGGCAAATTCATAGACATTTGCTCATCTAATAGTTTAACTTTCGGTAGCGTCGGAAATAAGTCATAGACAAGTTCTACTTGCGCACGCCGAAAATCAGAAAGTAACACAACCGAGTTCACAGGATAAATTCCTAGACACTCCACAAATTTATGCATGAATTTTTCGTTATAGAGCTGACGATCACGATATAGAACAGCAAGCGCATCTGTCGCACCATACCCTGTATGATACACACGTTTCGATGTCATAGCGGAGTAAACATCTATTATCTGTAATAACTGCACACCCTCGCTCATTTCATCTGCACAAAGCTGATTCGGATATCCTCTCCCAGCAAATCGTTCATGATGGTCCCGAGCCAAATAGGCAATATCCTCTTCACCATTCTCCATAAGTAGCTCAAAACCTTTTGTGGTATGCATTTTGACAATTTCAAACTCATCTTCAGATAGCTTTCGTTTTAAATTCAAGATTTCTTGTGGAATAAATACCTTTCCAATATCATGGAACAAATAGCCCCTTGCAAGTGCTTCGATATCTGTTAAACCTAAATGACGGGCAAAGATTGTACCTAGTACAAATACATCAAACGAATGAACAAATGAATACTCATCCCATTCTCTTAAGCGCATAAGCAAGTCGTAGCGATGCTTTTCTTGCAAAATCTGTTCAAAAATAGTTCTCACATACGACGTATCCTGTATACTCTTTAAAATTTGACCATAACGCAATTCATGAACAACATTTTCTAAAGTGGTCATAAAAAGATTGTTTACCGCTTCTTTATATTCATCAATCTCTCCCTTTTCCTCTAAGAGCGGTGCAAATACATCCTCATACTCCTTCGTACGTTGCGCACCTATGTCATGGACAATTCGTACCGAATCAGAAGGTAAAAAAACTGATAATTCTTCTACTTTTCTTAGCTTAAGTAATGCAATAATTCGCTCGGTTAACACTAAATCTCTTTTAGCTAATAAGCGATACTCAGAAAAAATATCTTCTGCTAAAATATCATCTGCTTCCACTTCGTCAATACTTAAAGTCACTTTTCTTAGCACATTTTTTGCCACATTCGCAATTTTCCAGCATAATGTGACCTCCCTCCCTTTTCCATAGGACTGCGTTATTCTAATAAACGTGGTTTTACTACGTTTTGCTGATAGAGGCATGTTTTACAGTTTTTATATGCATGTCAGATATATAAATATTGAACTAATTTCCGATTGGTACAATACGTACAAATTATACAAGAATAGTATAAACATAATTATCTATACCCCTTACAATATCATAGGTTAAAATACCTTTTCAACTAGTATATGGTACTCAAATGATTAGTTAATACTATACTTATATTAAAAACCATTACCATATCAAGTTCTTTAGACTCATAAATTAGCTATACACTGTAATCCATTCCCTAGATACAATAAATACTTATACCTATTGTTTAAAACTACTTAATGTATATTTATTAATAAAAAAAGTTTTTTTCTTATAAAGATTTTCCTAAGAAAAATATTTTTTTTCGTTTATCGTTCCTTTGTACAGTTAATTGTATTTTCAGAACATATGATTTTGCGTTCGGCACTATTGAAATTTTTTCAGTTATAACTCATCTTCGCTCCCACTTCATATTGATAGAGGATAAAATTCCCTCTATTCTCACCTTCAACAATTTGATATAAATAAAGTATTATAGTTAATGTTTAATGTTGAAAAACAATAATTTAACATTTTTATGGTATACCGCCGTACTTTTCAGGCGTCTGGAAGTTTGAATTTGTTGTAGGAATGGTTTTACTATCACAAGCAGTGCTATAATTTACATCTATTTTTTTGGAGGAAATCAAGTGAATACACATCGTTTTTATCAAATGGCAATGGCCGCAACTCTAGCAACAAGCGCTATAGTCATAGCTACTCCAGCATATGCTGCTACATCATTCCCCGATATCAATAAATCTACAGAGGAAGGCAAAGCTATTCTTAACTTAGCACAACGCGGTATCATTTCTGGCTACCCAGATGGCACATTCAAACCAGCAAATTCGATTACTCGTACACAAGCAGCCAAAATTTTGGCTGGCATTCTACATCTTGATACTGACAATGTGACGAATCCACAATTTAAGGATATTCAACCTGGCGATGAGAACTATGGAGCGATTGCAGCATTAGCAAATGCAGGCATAATCAGTGGCTCAAATGGCTATTTCTACCCAACTAAAAATATTACACGTGGTCAAATGTCAAAAATGATTGTAAAAGGTTTTGATTTACCAATTGCTGACATAACAGATATTCCTTTTACTGATGTCATAGTAGGCAGCGAATACGAACCTTATATTCAAACGCTCTATGCCAATCACATAACAAAAGGAACTACACCTACTACATTCGGACCTCAAAACAATGTAAAACGTTCTCAATTGGCTACTTTTGTTGTTCGTGCTGAAAACACTCTAAACAATACGACTATTTATGCAAACAGCTATAACCAAGATTATATCTTTGCCTCTTACGGTGGCATCGAGCCAGCAGATGATCTATTCACTTGGGACGAAGAGCAAGATATGACAGAATCTATTACTATTAAGCCTCTAAAAGAAGGAACTGGTAAATTAGTTATTACTGGTTTTACTGAAGATACCGAGGAATTTATGGATGTCTTTTTCTTAGTTCATGTTAAAAATGTGAATGGAAAATTACAAACAACTTTGGAAGAAGTTCATGAAGCGGACCATATAGAAAACATGCCTCTAAACTTAGAGGAAAGTGACTTAGATTTCGTACCAACGGAAGTAAGCATTCAAACTGCTGATGGTCAAACCTTGTCTTCGGCGTTATATGCTTTAGAAACCAAAAATAATGCTACAACTTTATCCATCTTTGAAAACGGACAATATCTTTTGACATTTACCGATGGTACACAACAACAAACAATGGCTGCCGATGTGGATACGTATGATTTTGTTCGCAGAATCGATCTTTACGAGCTTTCAAATGATTTATCTTTTACAAGCGAAGATTTATCGTTTGAACCAACAAATGTCGTATTCGAAGATTTAAACGATGGTTCCGATCCAGCATACAAGGTTCCAGTAAAAGCGACAATCGAGGGAAGTACACTGAAAGTTACTCCTCTAGCAGAAGGGACAGCCATTTTACATATAACTGGTAAAAATGGCGAAACGACTTATCTGTACATTGAATTTCTAAAAATCGCAGGTAAATGGGCTGCTTACTACGATATTGACAAAGATGCATATTAATAACTTGTAGATTATAAAAAATGCCAGAGGAATGTTAATCTTCCTCTGGCATTTCTGTATTTGTACTAGTTGCTCTCGGTTGTAATTCAGGTGTTCTTTCCAGTTGTTCGATAAATTTCTTTGTCTTAAAGCGAATTCCAGTTTGTTCCTCATAAATCGTTGTTATAATTTTTTTGATAAAATATTTAGTTTCCTTCTTCAATTCTAGTTTTCCAATTTGATCAATTGGTACAGAATAAAACATTCGTATAAGCTTTAGTTGCGTAGGTGTTAAACGAATAATATAGGGATCATGCTGATAACAGCGATGACATAAAAAACCTCCCTGCGCAAAGGAAAAGGCGAATTCACCATCTACCGCACTACACGAGGCACAGGCATGTAAGATAGGTTGCACGCCAGTATAAGGTAGCATTTTCCATTCAACAAACAGCGTAATTGCTTCTGGATCATAGCCATCCTCAATGGCCTGTAATGCCTGTAACAGTACTTCAAAAGCAAACGGCTCCGGCTTCCCTTCTTCCACTACACGCTCAACAAGCTCCATTATATAGCTGGCATATGCAGTCGCCATAATATCCTCACGAATATGGCGCATTGAATTCAAATGTTCTCCTTGTTGCAGTGTTCCCATACCTGTATGGTGTTGTACCATAAACATGCCATGTGCGAATGGCTGCGTCACTGCCGCTAACCTACTCGAAGGCTTCTTTGCACCACGTGCCATGGTTGCCACCTTGCCAGCTTCACGCGTTAGTAGCGTGACAATTTTGTTGGATTCACCATATGCACGCACCTTTAGAACAATACCTTCCCATTTATATAGCAACCAGGTCACCCTCCTTTCCTTTAAGTGTATCCATAAGAAAATAGAGCTCTCCAAAACATCATTTGGACAGCCCCTTTTCACACTATAATTCATTACACTTAAAAACAGTGTTACGCGCAACTTCTATGGTGATGAGAGAACTCTACTGAATCTAACAACCGTTAATATTCATCATCACGGAAGCCAAAATCACGTAGATGTGTTGATTTATTACGCCAATCCTTTTGCACCTTAACCCATAGTTCTAGATATACTTTAGAACCGAGAAGCATTTCGATATCTTTACGCGCACGAATACCAACTTCTTTTAATAATGCGCCTCTTTTACCGATGACAATCCCTTTTTGTGAATCACGTTCGACGATAATTGTCGCGGCCACATGGATTTTGTCTTCATTTTCTTCATCACGACGTATTTTTTCGATAACCACAGCAATCGAATGTGGTATTTCTTCACGAGTTAAATGTAACACTTTTTCTCGAATAAGCTCTGAAATAATAAATCGCTCTGGGTGGTCTGTTACTTGGTCAGCTGGATAATATTGCGGACCTTCTGGCAAATATTTCGTTAGTGTAGCCAATAGGTTTTCAACATTATTTCCTTGTAATGCTGAAATCGGCACTATTTCTGCGAAGTCGTAGCGTTCCTTATAGCTATCTATTATACCCATTAAAGCATCAGGGTGAACCTGATCAATCTTATTAATCACTAGGAATACCGGAGTAGGGTTACCTTCTAGCAACTCTAAGATGAACTCGTCTCCCTTTCCAAGCTTTTGCTCTGCGTTAACCATGAACATAATTACGTCCACTTCACGCAACGTGTTTTTAGACACCTTTAACATGAAGTCGCCTAACTTGTGCTTTGGTTTATGAATCCCAGGTGTATCGATAAAAACCATTTGGCTATCGTCTGTTGTTAGTACACCTTGTACTTTGTTTCGTGTTGTTTGTGGCTTATCACTCATAATGGCAATTTTTTGACCTATTACTCGGTTTAAAAATGTAGACTTCCCTACATTTGGTCGTCCAATAATTGAGATAAAGCCTGACTTGTAGCCAGTTTTAGTTTCCAGCATTCTCTAAATCCTCCGTTGTGAATGCAAACGGTAGTAATTCGCCAACAGACGTTACCGTAACATCACCTTTTAAATTTGTTAAATAAACAGGCATAGTTGGCGCGCAAAACTCCATCATCACTTGACGGCAAGCTCCACATGGCGCACAAGGGCCATCTGTATCAGCGACAATTGCGATTGCTTCAAAATCATAAATACCCTCTGACACTGCTTTAAAAAATGCCGTACGCTCTGCACAATTGGTCATACTATAGCCTGCATTTTCAATATTACAGCCGTGAATGACATCGCCGTTTATCGTTAAAAGAGCCGCCCCTACTTTAAATTTCGAATATGGAACATACGCCTTTTCACGAGCTAACTTTGACTCCTCTAATAAAGCATGCATATCAATTGTCATCTACGCTAATTCTCCTCTACATAAAAATCAATTTCGCCTCGACATAATCGTGGCTGACGCTCCGCTTCCAATGGTCTAGTTTTAAATCAGCATAAAGTATGCAACCAGTACTCTATAGCTAACATCCTTATTTTGCATTCTCAAAACGCCATTCTTCGAAGCTTTTACCAACACAATGTTGGTCACACAGGCGAAGCGACGTCCTGTCGCTTCGCCTGTGTTTCTTTCAATACGGAATGAAGTTAAAACCATTTCGGTATAAAGATTAGTAAACCGATTATAGCACTGAATACAGCAAATACAAGTACTGCACCTGCTGCAATATCCTTTGCTTGCTTAGCAAGAGGATGTATAGCCGGTGACGCCAAATCCACCACTCGTTCAATGGCGGTATTTATCATTTCAAGAGCAAACATCAGTGCTATTAATAATAACAC
Source organism: Lysinibacillus sphaericus OT4b.31 (assembly GCF_000392615.1). Lineage (GTDB taxonomy): Bacteria > Bacillota > Bacilli > Bacillales_A > Planococcaceae > Lysinibacillus > Lysinibacillus sphaericus_B. The sequence goes on from NZ_KB933398.1 coordinate 3,137,518, forward strand.
AACGTACCATTCTACACGTGATAAACCAGTAAAATAGCCAACAATCAAGACAATGCCAGCACTAAGCACATGCGATTGGAAATTTTGCTCCTTACATGCTGTTAGAATACCTTGAAAGGCAAAGACGAACGAGCGAATATATTTGCGTCCATCCATTTAGTCACGTCCTAATCCGTAAGACTGTAAAATTTCATCTTGCTTCCCGAACATCTTTTTTTCATCCGCTGGTGCCATATGATCATAGCCAAGTAGATGCAAGAAGCCATGCACCGCTAAAAAGCCTAATTCCCGTTCAAACGTATGACCGTATTCCTCAGCCTGCTCTTTCGTACGATCTGTTGAAATGATAATATCTCCTAAAATTCGCGGCATCCCTTCAAATGTCACTTCCATTTCGCCCTCGCCTAATTCTTCTAACGCAAACGAGATAACATCTGTCGGTTGGTCCTTACCACGGTATTCACGATTAATCTCACGAATAGCTTCATTTGTTACAAATGTAACAGATACTTCCGTTTCTGGTTCAATATTTTCAGTTTTCGCCGCATGCTGTAAAAGCTTCTCAACAAGTTCCATATGTTCCGCTGTTACTTCATTTGTTTCATCTGTAAAATCAATTGTTAAAATCATAGATCCTCCTACTTATCTGCCTTTGGGTATTCGATTCGTGAGTGGAAAATCCCATTCAACGTTTCGCAAAGAACTCTCTCTATACATTTTAACTCTTTTATTGAAATATCGCATTCATCAAACTGATTGTCCTGTACACGATCATCAATAATAGCCTTCACTAGCTTGTGAATTTTTTCTGCATTCGGTTCCTTCATCGAACGAACAGCTGCTTCTACACTATCAGCAACACTAATAACCGCTGCTTCCTTCGTTTGTGGCTTAGGACCTGGATATCGGAACTTCGCTTCATCAATGACTTTGCCTTCTTCCTTCGCTTTAAACAGGAAGAACTTTAACAGACTCGTCCCATGATGTTGCAAGGCAATATCAATAATTTCCTGTGGCATTTTGTAGCGTTTTAACATCTCTGCTCCATCCGTCGTATGCGCAATAATAATTTCAGCACTTGTTTCTGGTGGCATCGAATCATGCGGGTTGATACCGGACATTTGATTTTCAATGAAAAAAGATGGTCTTTTCGTTTTTCCGATATCATGATAATAACATCCAACACGCGCAAGTAAGCCATCTGCACCTATTTCTTCACATGCAGCCTCAGCTAAGTTTGCAACCATGACACTATGATGATATGTTCCTGGCGTTTCCATTAGTAATTTTTTCAGTAACGGATGATTTGGATTAGACAGTTCGATTAAACGCAAGGTCGATAATAAGCTAAATGCTGATTCAAAGAATGGCAATAAGCCCATTGTGAGCGCACCAGATAGCAGGGCAGATAATATTGCCGCGCTAAAGTAAAACAATAGCTCAGAAAATCCATATGACGACTGTGTCATGAGTAAATAAAATGCAATAAAAGCCATATTTACAAGTGAAATGACACCGACTGCCTGTAAAATATGCGAGCGTTTTTCGACACTACGCATAAAGAATAGACTCGCAAAGCCTCCGAAGATAATATACAGAGTAATTTCCATTTGCATCACGGATGAATAACCTTCTTGGAAAATGACGCCTGCTGAAGCGGCTGTCATAACTGTAATCAGTATTGCGGCCCGATCATCAGCCAACAATCGCACTAGCATCGTTGCTAATGCTGTCGGGAATAAAAATGCTATGGTCACATCAAAACCACTTGCCACTAAGCTAATAAACTTCATTAAGAGAATCGATAAACTATAGACAATTACTGTAACCAGTAGTGCATTGCGCTTTTTTTGTTCATCTGCTTCCCAGCGTTCAAATAAAATATACATGAATATTAATTGTAGGAAGGTTAAAATGATTAGTCCTGCAATGGGCTTGAAAGAAGCTTTATTACTTACCATTCCGAGAAGTTCGAGTTGTCGATAAGCCTCCGTATCAATTATTTGGCCTTCTTGTACGATGATTTGTCCTTGCAAAATACGAGTAGGCTCAATGGATTCTTTCGCCTGCTCTATTCTGACTTTTGTTTGCTCCTCGTTTATCGTTTCATTCTCTACAATACTTGCACGCCCGATTAAAACGACTGCATTTAATATTTTATCGGGATAGCCTCGCTGCCCACGAATTTTTGTTTCAAGATCATTTTGAGCAGCTAACACATTTTCCGTACGAATTGATTTTTGCAAATAATCTTGCACAAGTTTTGATAGCATTGTGCTCGTTCTCTTTAAATCTGTATCGCTTTGTAGTAATAAACTTTCTAGCTGTCCATCTGTAAAAGTTACTGGCATTTGATCCACATCAATGGATTCTATTTTTTTTTGAAGTTGCGCTACTTGGTCAACTATTGCAACAGGTTCTTTACTGCTCTCAACATCCTTTTTTACTTCAAGGACATAGTCAAATAAAGACGTCACAATAGCGGCGCGTTGTTTGGCGACGTCCTCTGAAAACTGATAGACGGGCGTAACTGCATCTGCTGCTTTTTCTCGCTCTTGTTGTGTCTTAACTGTATCTTCGATTGTTTTAGTAGACCGAACAGTTTCTGGTGCAAGCTGTAATGGTTTAAAATCATATGTAACACCTTTAACATTGCCATACATAAATGCAAACTGTAAGGCTCCGGTTAAGATGAGAACGGCAATCAAAAAATAGCGAAAACCAATAAGCTCAGTAATTTTTCGAAGTTGTTTCTCCATCTGGCACCTCCTCTATCTATGTACTATCATACCAATTCAAAAAACATTTTTCTCGAAAATTGTATAAGAAAGCAAAAAAACAGCTATACATTTTTGCATAGCTGTCACATTTTTTTCCAAATTATAACTTAATTCTCTTAGAAAGCATTTGCCTGCTAACATGATTTTCCTCTTCGCCTTTCGCGAAAACTTAGGTGTACATACCGCTTCGCTTCCGGTACTAAAAATCGGTGCTACTGTCGTGCAGACTTTAGAATTGCGCTTTTGCGCAATCTTTTAATAACGTTGCACCTGCCGTTTCGTTTTACTTCACTTTCGGTGCAGACTTTAGAATTGCGCTTTTGCGCAATCTTTTAATAACGTTGCACCTGCCGTTTCGTTTCACTTCACTTTCGGTGCAGACTTTAGAATTGCGCTTTTGCGCAATTCTAAAGTTGCTGTTCTTCGTAGGCTTGAATGATTTTTGCTACTACTGGGTGGCGAACAACATCGCCTTGCTCTAAAATTTGGAAATAAATCGACTTGACATACTTTAACGTTCGCTCTGCCACGATTAGACCCGAATCCGTATTTTTTGGTAAGTCGATTTGCGTTTTATCGCCTGTGATGACCATTTTTGAACCGAAGCCTAAACGTGTTAAAAACATCTTCATTTGCGGATGCGTTGTGTTTTGAGCTTCATCTAATATCACGAAGGCATCGTCCAATGTACGTCCACGCATATAGGCTAAAGGCGCAATTTCGATCGTACCCCGTTCAATAAGACGTTGTGTTTGCTCCGAACCATAAATGTCATTTAATGCATCATATAGAGGGCGTAAATAGGGATCCACCTTTTCTTTTAAGTCACCCGGAAGAAAGCCTAGAGACTCTCCTGCTTCTACTGCAGGACGCGTTAAAATAATACGCTTTACATGTCCATTTTTTAGCGCTTGTGTAGCCATTACCACCGCTAGATACGTCTTACCTGTTCCAGCTGGCCCAATACCGAAAACAACGTCTTTGTGACGGATCGCTTGTATGTATTCACGTTGACCAATTGTTTTCGCACGAATTGGTTTGCCTTTCGTCGTGCGAGCAATTTCTTCATCGTATAGTTCTGCAAAATATTCAATTGTACCTTTTTGTGTCATTTCAATTGCTGTCGCTACATCACGCTGATCAATATTAATGCCTTTACGAATAACTTTTAAGAGTGCCTGTAAAAGAAATGTCGCTTGTTCTTTAGCGTCTTCCTCACCAGCGAGTTGAATTTGTTCACCACGCGTAATTATATGGACATGTAGTGCCTCTTCAATTAATTTCATATTGGCATCAGAAATACCGAGTAGCATCACCGCTTCGTTTGGATTATCCACTTGTAATACAGTTAAATGTTCAGACATAATCATTCTCCTTGTGAGCCATGTATTGGACTTGCAATGTTTTCATTGACTAAAAATAGAACTTTCCCTTCAACTGTACCATTCACCCACTTCGCCTGTAAAAGGTTTTCTTTCTTGATAATCGTTTTCGGAGGAAGAGATCGTAACATTTTTTCATGGAGTAGCGGCATGAGTAATGAATCTATTTTTGATTCATCCAGTACTACTTGGATCGTCTTTGTTTGTTGCTCTTCAACAATTGAAACGTACGGATCTAGCCAGTTTGGTAATTCTTTTTTTTGAACATAATCAACTTCTTCTTTATGAATGCCCTTTACTATTACACGCCACTGTTTTTGTTGTAACGTTTCCATAGTTAGTTTTGTCGGAATTTTAAATGAACATTCAAGCCAATAATCTGCAAAGACTTCTCCTTTTGCACCGACAAAGACATGGTCATCCCCACTCTCAAGGACTCCACTTACAAGGACATCACCGTCATAAGCAGTATCATTTACTGAAATTTTCCGTTCTCCATTTTGAACATTAAAATGTGTAATAACACCACTTTTCGTAGCTACCAAGTGTGTCGCTAATTTTTCGTTCGTCTGCTCCGTTTGCTTTGGAGATTCCTGAGGTCGTAAAATAACACGCCCCCCATGTTTTTCAATATGAACCCACGCTAGCTGTCGATGCTTTTCTAAGAGCTCCTGCCGTATCTTTGCATCTGTTGGTAATACTTTTTTAGATATAGGCGTTTCTAATTTGAAAGTCTCTTTGAATGTCTTCTCCACCTGCTGCTGTAATTCAGGAGAAGCCGCCTCAATGTCCACACGCCAAATAACCTGTGCACATATTAGTGGTATTAAAATCATTACAAATAAGCCTAGCAGCGTCCAAATCTGCGCTCGAAAAACCAGTAGCTCATCTGCATAATGTACAGTCATTTTGAGTCGATAACGGCTACGTATGCGACGAATCTTTGTTAAATAACGCATATTTGTTTCAAATGTTACTTCTTGCTCTCGAAATACAACACGCTTTAACGGAACATGTTGTGCATGCAATGTTTGAATAAAAGGATGAACATTTTCATGGCGCTTTATACGTATGATGATTGGCCGATTATTCCACATTGTCGCTCACACCCATATCTTTTGTCATTTTTACATGTAGTTCTTGTAAATCATCAATTGAAAGATGGAGCATTTCTTCTTTGATGGCGTTTATATCCACGGATTTTCCACGCACAGTAATATGATAATCTGCATAGATAAAGGAACAGGATGTAGCATCTGCATGTAAGAAACGATATGGACCGATTATTTTTAATGTTTCAAACTGTGATAATTCAAGTAGTGGCGTTAATTGAAATAATTTTTTCATAAAAAAATGCCTCCTTCTTCGGCAATATATGCGCCAAAAAAGGAGGACATGCTAGTTATTTTCTTTTTGCTTTTGGCGGACCTAACACTTCTGCCATTACCACAGCCTGCATAAATGCCTTTTTAGAAGTTGGTAACTGAAAATTCTTTTCCGTCCCCGCTACATGTACTTCTTTTTTCCCAGCGGCCAATCGACCAATACTTGATCGATTAGAGGTACGACTTGATGGCTCAGTCGGAATAAGCGGAGGCGCCACATAGCTTGGCATTTGTTCTCTCACTTTTTCTTCCGCTGGCTTTACATGTACTTCACGCGCTTCTACCTTAGGACGTTCCGCCTCCGTATTTCCTAAAAACTCACGAGCGAAATCCTCAAAACTCTGCCTTTTCATAGTTGGACGTTGTGGTTTCGTCTCCTCTGATTTCATAATGACAGGCGGTTGTGGCTGCTCATCCTTATTAAAAGGAGGCATTTGCTTTTGTTCTTTGTTATTTTTTGATTTACTGAAAAGAGAGCTGACTATGGCAATAATCGCAAATATTATTAATTGTTCCATTTGGTAGTACTGCTCCTTTCCGTATTTTATGCTTTCGGTTCATTTGTCTCCGGTTTATCCGAACTCACCTTAGAAATGGAGTCACGCATAGCTGTGTCTGCTTGAATATTGCGGTAGTTCATGTAGTCCATAATACCAAGGTTACCTGAGCGCAAAGCTTCTGCCATCGCTTGTGGTACCTCTGCCTCCGCTTCTACTACTTTTGCCTTCATCTCTTGAACGCGCGCAATCATTTCTTGCTCATTTGCTACAGCCATTGCCCGACGTTCCTCAGCCTTCGCTTGGGCGATGTTTTTATCGGCCTGCGCTTGCTCAATTTGTAGTTCCGCACCAATATTTTTACCTATATCAACATCCGCAATATCAATCGATAAGATTTCAAAAGCTGTTCCAGAGTCTAAGCCTTTTGAAAGTACTGTTTGTGAAATCATATCTGGATTTTCTAATACTTCTGTATGATGTGTAGCAGAACCAATTGTCGATACAATCCCTTCACCAACACGTGCAACAATTGTTTCCTCACCAGCACCACCGACTAAACGTTCAATGTTAGCTCGCACAGTAATACGTGCTTTTGCTTTTACTTCGATACCATTCATAGCAACACCCGAGATAAATGGCGTTTCAATTACTTTTGGGTTAACAGACATTTGTACTGCTTCTAATACATCTCGCCCTGCTAAGTCAATGGCTGCACAACGTTCAAATGATAACTCAATATTTGCACGATGCGCTGCAATTAATGCATTAACAACACGGTCAACATTACCACCTGCTAAATAGTGACTTTCTAGTTGATTAATCGTAACAGGTAAACCTGCTTTATGTGCTTTAATTAACGGATTAACAATACGTGATGGAATTACCCGACGTAAACGCATCCCGATTAATGTGAAAATACTAACACGTACGCCTGCTGCTAGTGCAGAAATCCATAGTGCCACTGGTACAAAAGTAAAAAATACCGCTAGAACTATGAATAATAATACTAGCCCGACTACTGGCCCAATTAGAGCTAAATCAAAACCCATTTATAATTCCTCCATCTCTTTGTCTGTTGGTCTCACGACAATGCGTGAGCCTTCTACTTTAATGATTTCTACATACTTACTAGCATCGACATAGCCACCTTCTGATACTACATCAATACGCTCACTACCAAACTGCATCGTACCTGCTGGACGGAGTGGTGTCATCGTTTTACCCACTTTCCCAAGCAATTCTGTGCGATTAACGTTAGACACATAACCTTCTTCCGTCGTTGTCGCATCCTTCAGGACAAGTTTGTTAAAAACATGCATTTTTTTTCCGAAAAATTTCATCAGGATCACCATTCCTATTATTGCTACTACAAGCGCAATGCAAATCGCCACGACCATTTGCATCATGTTTGCACCTGCCAGTAACAAACTAAGTAATATAAGCACGCCACCTAAAATACCAACAATGCCTCCGGGGACAAAAAACTCCGCAATGACAAGCGCTAATCCAGCAATAAATACAAGTAATGTTTCATAGCCCGCAAATCCTGCCACCATATGACCGAAGAAAAATAATCCCAGTGCCGATAATCCCATTATACCTGGAACACCGAACCCTGGCGAATACAGCTCCATAATAAGACCCAAGCTCGCAATCGACAGTAAAATTGGTACAATGATTGGGTTCGTAATAAAACGAGCTATCTTTTCAGCGAAGGTTGGCTCAATAGGTACAATATCATTACCTTTTAAATCTACTTTCACTAGCAGCTCTTGAAAATTCGAAACAGTGCCTTCGGAATAGCCAACTTCTCGCGCTTCTGCAGCTGATAATGTTAATAAATTTTCGCCACCTGCTCGAAACTCTGGTAAATCAATAGTTGCATCCGCCATAGCTAGGGCATATTGCGGATTACGATTGGATGTTTCTGCTGCCGCTTGCATTTGTGCTAGCCACGCACTATGCGCCTTTAAATCCGCCGCATTCCCTGCTGAGTCAATAACCGCCGCTGCTCCAATCGTACCATTTGGCACCATATAGATTTCATCTGCATGTAAGGCTAAAAAAGCACCGGCTGAATGCGCATCTTTGTTAATGTAAGCAATCGTGCGAATAGACGTTGCATCCATAAGCATGGCGATGTCACTTGCTGCATTGACGAATCCCCCAGGCGTATGTATGTCGAGTATGATCGCTTCCGCATAATTTTCCTCTGCCTCTTTAAAAGCTCGTTCTAAAAATGCGTGAAGACCTCGTTCGACTTCATCATGAATAGGTACGTGGTACACTTTGCTACTCGCAAAAGCCGATGTCAATGGAAACGCTACCAAAAAAGTCATCCATATAACAATTAAATAGCTAAGAATCCTCCTTTTTCGCATCTTTTTCCCTCCCTTCTAACATGCTTCTCTTCTGTATATACGTCTGACTTTGTAAATAGTTTCACAAATTTTTATTTTTATTATACAGTGAAACGTTTATGAGTGGGAGGTTTTTCAATTCCTTGCGATTTCCAAGAACTTAAGCTAAAAACCCAATGTCGTTAGGTGAATCACTACCTTTTTTGGGGTTATACTTTCGGAGGTCGTAGCAATCGGTCGACTATGATAAATAAAAAGCCGAATGAAATCAAAGATGACTTCATTCGGCTTCAGCAATATGTACTGCAAAATAGAGCAACATGTAAAATACCTGGAATTAATCATCGTTAAGATTAACTCCAGGTATATCATTGTCTGCTCAGTGAACCATAAGATTGCGTGTTATGAACGTAGGGATTTTTAATGGGAAATTAAATTACCACTTACGTTTACGTGCAGCTTCTGATTTCTTTTTACGTTTTACACTAGGTTTTTCGTAGAACTCGCGCTTTCTAACTTCTTGAATTGTACCACTTTTTGATACAGTACGTTTGAAGCGGCGAAGAGCATCTTCAAGCGATTCGTTTTTGCGAACGACAGTTTTTGACATCTCTCTTTCCCTCCCTCCGAACACACGTCAATACACAAATAGGCAAATAACCAACTGTTGTGTACTAAAGAATTATACCGTATTGTCTAATAATGGTCAATAGAAAGAATTCGAATTATTTTCGAGAATTTATAATCAGTGTTTGGACAAGAATAAATACATATGCTTTAGCTAAACACTTAGGGGTTTACAAAAAATAGAATATGGGCGTAGAATAATCACATTCAATTTCATATCGGCCTAATCTCAGTATTGGGAACGGAGGAACCATTTTTTGGGGGTTAATTCTGCAAATTGTAGAAGGGATGAGAAACTCTTTCGCCATCCTACCCGTCAGCTAACTTCGTCGGCTAAAGCGAAGGAGGTCATGAAGACCACCAGTATTTAGTTTGCTTATTTGTTATGCCTAAATTATCCGTATTCTAAAATACATAGACGATGGTCTTTTCTTATGCCTATAAACAACTAAATAATAATAATTTTACAGATTACTGAGTGGATATCCGCTTTTTAGTGTCCATTAATGAGGAGATAACCATGAAAAAAATTAAGGACTATCTGAATCCGCCCAAAGTTCTTGTGCTAGGCTTTGCAACGATTATTTTTATCGGGGCACTCTTACTAACTCTTCCTCTAGCTACTGAAGACGGAAAGGGTCTGTCATTTTTAGATGCTTTATTCACAGCTACCTCTGCAACATGTGTAACGGGGCTTATCGTTGTAGACACTGGTGATACCTTTTCTACGTTTGGTGAGTTGGTTATTCTAGCCCTCATACAAATTGGCGGCTTAGGTTTTATGACATTTGCAACGTTTTTATTTTTATTATTAGGAAAAAAGATTTCTCTAAAAGAAAGACTGCTGTTAAAAGAGGCGTTTAATAACATCTCGATAGCTGGACTTGTAAAATTAGTTAAAAGAATACTAATTTTCACTGTAGTTATTGAATTAATTGGTGGGATTATTTTATCCATTCGCTTTTCATTTGATATGGAATTAACTACAGCTATTTATTTTGGTTTCTTCCACTCTATATCTAACTTTAATAATGCTGGTTTTGATTTAATGGGAGGTTTTAAAGGTCTGACTGCTTATGTAGATGACCCATTTGTTGTTTTGACTATTTGTGCGCTTATTACCATTGGTGGGTTAGGATTTATCGTTATGAATGAATTGTATGAATATCGCGATACTCGACGTTTATCCGTTCATTCCAAGATCGTTTTGTTTACGACGATGGTTTTAACAGTAGGGTCTACCCTGTTAATCTGCTTGTTTGAATATGATAATAGCAAAACAATTGGTCCTTTAACTGAATGGGGGAAAATATTAGGTTCGTTTTACCAGGCGGTTACACCAAGAACGGCAGGATCAAATACTCTTTCTATCGGTGATTTAACGCATTCTACGCTATTTTTAATAATTTTGCTCATGTTTATCGGAGGAGGTTCTGGTTCTACTGCAGGGGGTATTAAAATTACAACCTTTGCCGTTTTAGTAGCCACGCTCTGGTCACAAATTAGGGGTAAGGAAGATGTGGTCTTATTTAGACGTAGAATTGTAGTGGAGACGATTCTAAAAGCACTGACGGTAACCATGTGTGGGATGATTATCGTTGTACTTGTCACCATATTACTTAGTATCACAGAACAAGGTCACAACTTTATCCTGTATTTATTTGAAGCAACTTCAGCATTCGGTACAGTTGGACTTTCTATGGGATTAACTCCTGAATTAACTCCCTTTGGTCGAATACTCATCATACTTACCATGTTTGCAGGTAGATTAGGGCCATTGACTATTGCTTTCGCTATTACAAAACGGAGAAAATCACAAGCTTATCGACATCCAAAAGGAAATATCATGATTGGTTAATTACATGCAAGGAGCGCTGACTATTATGACCATAAAACAATATGCTGTAATCGGTTTAGGAAGATTTGGAACAAGTGTAGCACGGAGATTACATGAAGCAGGACAGGAAGTTCTAGGGATTGATGTTAATGAAGAAAGGGTCGAGGATGCTGAATTCTTTGTGACACATGCAGTCGTAGCTGATACAACTGAAGAAAAGGCTTTAACCTCCATAGGAATTACAAATTTCGATTGTGTCATCGTCGCCATAGGTAACGATATGCAATCTAGTATTTTGACAGTTTCATTACTAAAAGAGCTTGGCATAAAAAAAGTAATTGCTAAGGCACTTGGGAAAAGACATGGGCAAGTGTTAGACAAAGTCGGAGCTGACTGGATTATCTACCCTGAGAGGGATATGGGTGAACGGGTTGCCAATCAACTCCTCTCCCCTAATATGTTAAATTATATTGAATTGTCTAAGGAATATAGTGTAGAAGAAATCATGATTCCTTCTAAGATGGCCGGAAGAAACTTACGTGATTTAGACATTCGGGCTAAATACAATGTTAGTGTCATCGCCATTGTTCGAAAAGGAACAATCATCATTTCTCCATCTCCCGAACAGATTATCGAAGAGGAAGATTTATTAGTGATGATTGGTCATAGATCCGATCTCGCATTATTTGCAAATATAGAATAAAGAAAAATAGAAATATCTATATGAACCGTTGATTTCCACTACGGCGGACTCTTTTCGCGGGCATTGCTTCAGTCTCCTCGTCGCTATGCTCCTGCGGGGTCTTTCGCTCATGCTATTCTATGCAGAAGTTGCCGCCTGCGCTCCAATCAACTCGTGTACGTAAAGTTGGGCGACTAAGACTATGCGTCAGACGAAAATCTAAACGAACATGGCTTATCATGTGGAAGAACTCGATCATTTACGTCATCAAAGTGACATGAAACAAATCTATGTACGTCGAAATGAAATTAATAGGGGCTATTTGTAACGAATATTTCTGATAAAATTTCAAAAGATATTCGGGATGTGATCATTATGAATACCTTTTGTCGTCAATCGAGTAGGAGGGAGTGATTAACTCCCGACCTCTCACACCACCGTACGTACGGTTCCGTATACGGCGGTTCAATTAAGATGAATAACGCAAAGTTTCGTAACGAACTTGCAGACTTTTCAGCCCTTGGCCATTCCAATAGGAATTGCCGAGGGTTCTGTGTAATATGGGGCTTTTTGAGATGCGCCAGTATCCTTTTCGGGTATTACCCCATTCGTACGCTTTTCCGTATGGAACTTTTTTATGAATTATATTTCTGATTTCACACATACTATCCTTGAAAATGGCGAAAAAAAGGAAGGAAGTGCAAGTATGGGTATATTAGGTGGAAATCCTAAAGATGAACCATTACATTATGGTGAAGTGTTTAGTGTCTGGACAAATTTAGCTACAAATAACGGCTTAATCGCTGGATATCAAACATTTTATAATCACGCTGGTGATGAAGATTTGAGAAAAGTCATTGAAGATATCATCCAAGTCTTAAGAGACGAAGTGAAACCGTTAGAAAAGATATTAAAAACTAACGGAGTTGGATTACCTCCTGCACCACCCGAGCGTCCGGTAGCAAGAATTGAAGACATTCCTCCTGGAGCAAAGTTTAATGATCCAGAAATTAGTGCTGCACTGTCAGTAGACCTTGCTGCTGGATTAGTTGCATGTAGTCAAGCAATGGGTATGTCTACAAGAGAAGATGTTGCTTTAATGTATGGTCAATTCCATGCAGCAAAAGCTCTACTAGGTGCTAAACTACTTCGTCTTAATAAAAATAAAGGTTGGTTAGTTCCACCACCATTACATGTTGATTATCCTGAAAAATAAAGTCTGTTTCCCCGAATCGAGGAATGTAAATGTATTATTACAAAGAAGAATTGATTAACATTATTAAACCTGACAAACCGGATCCACAAGCAGCACGTGTGATGCAAGAAATACTAGGTGGACATTATGGTGAAATGAGAACCATGATGCAATACTTTTTCCAAAGCTCTAATTTTAGAGGAAAAGAAACACAATATCGTGATTTACTTCGTGGCGTTTTCTTAGAAGAAATAGCTCACGTAGAACTTGTACAAAATACAATTAACCAACTACTTAATGATTCTGGCGAATCATCTTCACCAGGCAATAACGGTATGGATCAAGCACCATTGGATGATGCCGTAAGACATGCAAATCCACACCATTATATTGTGGGAGCACAATCATCTTTACCTGTAGATGCTGCAGGTAATCCATGGAATGGCTCGTGGGTGTATGCACATGGAAACCTTATTGCAGATTTATTGGACAATTTAGTACTTGAGTCAACTGGTGTACTTCAAAAGACACGTATTTATGAAATGAGTTCTAATCAGACATTCAGGGAAACACTCGCATTTCTAATAGTTCGTGACAATGCTCACCAAAATGCATTTGCCAAAGCGTTAGAAACTTTAGGTGTAGATTGGGGAAAGCTATTCCCTGTACCGAACTACGATATCAACAAATATCCTGAATGTAAAAAGTTCATTGAAATGGGTTATCATAATGCTCAGTTTAACTTTAGATTAGATCCAACACGTATCGGTGAAATCTTCCAAGGACAAACTCCAAGTAGAAATGGCGGAGAACTAAATGTGACTCCTCCACCAGAAGGATTCCCAGTACCAGTTATGCCAGAAATGCCAAATGAACATAGTCCTGGTATTAAAGATATGAATAATTAATTAACACATTTTAAGCTGTGGCGTGCGACGACGTTGCAGCTTTTTCAGTGTATAAGTAACCCTAATTTGTACACATCATTATTGAGTATATCGCACACACTTATTAGGTTGTGGCGTTAGTTGACCGTTAAGGGGAATTTTTCTTCCCTGGTGCTTTCCCTTTCCCTTCATCCAGCTCTCCATATTCGATCTCCAAATCCATATCATAACGGTTACAGATTGCTTGAATCCCCTTGGCAATGAAGTACTGTTTATTCTCAGATGCCTTTTGTTCATTTGCGTTATCAAGACATTTACATATAAGTTCTACAAATTTATCTTGTTCAGCCGAAATCTGCTCGTTCTCTCGATTCAACTTATCGTATCTATCTGCTTTGTCTTTAATGGATTGGAAACTTTCGTAATTAATTGTTACTGTAGCGTTCTTCATTTCCACGCTCCCTTCGTATTGAACAATTTCTTTCATTTTTTTCAGTAAATTCTTTCAGCTTCATAGACAAACGCCCAAACAAAAATACATATCACATCATAATAATAGTAGTGTATAAAGCTAATCCATTTAGCCTTATACCTCCATTTTATTGGGTCACTGATGCCGCAGTGGCCCTTTTATAATTTCTTCAAAGTGTTCAGTTACTAAAACTTCCTATCTAAAATTAGATGCTTTAGACATTACAGCAAAAAACTGTACATTTATTTTCCGAACCCTACACCTCTTTCCTTTGGATGAATAAAATAATGTGGAAAGGAGGTGTTTTTTTATGAATCGTTGCGGTTCCTGTTGCCCACCAGGAAGAATTAAATGTACAAGATTTGGACCTTTTGTTGCTATTCCTATCGCATGTATTAGACAAAACGGCGGTGGAGGAAACAATGGTGGCGGCGGAAATAACGGTGGCGGCGGAAACAATTAGGCCCATCCTATTTTTAATTCGCCTTAAAACCGTACCAACCAAAGCTAGTGAGGAGTGAGTAACTCCTCATTCCTTACTGAACACTTTCTTTCAGACACGACCCTTAAAGTGTGCAGTATTAATGTTGATTAACTATCGACTTCCTTTGTCCAATTCATCACAAATCCATTAGTTTCATATATCTTTTTAGCTGAATTTTCAGCACGTTTTTTACTTTTATATCGCTTTGTTTTATCCGAAAGACGGCTCTCGCATATTAGAAAAATCTCACCTTGGTGAGTATAAGTATTTCCAGTCCAGTAACCTAAATCATTACTAATAGATGACGAAGATCCATCAGATAAATAAATTACGAAATTAGTATTTTTTCACCATACTTACTGCACAATATTTTCGATTACTACTTAATTTCATCGTTTAACTATTCCAGTTGTATTAATTGCGTTGCTAATTACCAGCAATCGTTTTTTCAGAGGTAATGACAACCATTTTCTAAATTTCATCGGTCATATCTCCGCTCTATTGTTGAATTTCATTGCAAGAAACGGTAGTTCTTCATTTGGTATAAAATTAATACTGCTTACCTCTTCACGCTGATTCTCGGCATCTTTGATACACCCTTTATAAAGACCGCTTCCAGAAAACCGTTTATCCTTTACAATCTTCTTATTGCAATCCTCATGCAAATGAAATCGCTTGTGCTGCTCATCTTCTTTAGCCGTAACATAGACTGCGCTTGCACCTTTGTTTATTGCCTCCGTACAACCAAAACAGGGATGTTCCTTTCGTGTTGTTACGACTTTCTTGCTTGTAATATCTATCATTAGCTAATTTCCTCCTTCCACCCTTTTCATTTTTTCAATTTGTTTACGATTGAGCTTAGACACACCTTTAGGAAACCCATATTGCTTGTTTACTTCTTCGCGAGTCATTCCATGCACTATGCGACAATGTGCTTTCGTAATAACGATACCTATATGATTACATTCCTTCACAGGACACTTGAGATACCCACCGTGTTTAGCATTCCAATATGGTTCAGTCATCACGCACCCCCTACCGCTTCTAAATAATGCACCGCATATATGCCCGATTTGATTCGGACGCAATGATCTCTGAAAAATTGAAGCGGTATAGATTTAGCACCACCATTGTTTTGACCTATCCAAGCCACTTCTAACTGCTCGAATTTGAGGTAATAAATCTCCGGTTCGTTTTTCCCCTCAATCCGAAAACAAACTATTAAAAATGCGTTCGCTCCCTTGTAATGCCAAACCTAAGTAACTCGTACTGACCTTTAGTTAGATTTTTCAAAGGGAAATTTTTAATCTTGGTTTCTTTAGCATCAAATACAATAGCTTGTCCCTTAAAAACCCCGCTATAATCTACCCACGTAGGGCGTTCTAAATTACCTTTCACCACATTCCCTATCACTTCTAGAATCTTCACTGGCGTAGGTATTTTACGAACATCAGCATAATCACTATTGCGGTATTGATTGTTGGTCCCTTCAATTAGATTTTCTAAAAACTTACCTCTGTTAGCATGACTTCTTGAATACTGGCGTTTTTGTGTTCTCATTCTCTTTCAACCCCTTTATTTTTTAAGCAATCCACTCTAATTCCTGTGCATCAAAAATTATGGATTCATCCCCAATTCGCACTAGCACCGATTGACCATCAACTTTTTGAACAACACCTTTTTTACCCATCACATGACTAAAATAATGTTTCCGATATTCATAGATTTCTGAATCGTTCTTAACCTCAATGACCTTCACTGTCTCATGCACTCTAAAAAATGCACGAGACGACTGTGAATAATCATCAAACATACTTAACTGTCGCAAAAAATCACCTCAATATTGCTTTAGATTCTCAGAAAGTGCTTTTCTAATGCTTGTTCATCAATCTCAAGCCATAAAATTTCTTCGTTTACTTTGCCTGATAAGTTAAGCAAGTGCACGGTACTTAGACCGTGCGTTTGCTCATTATCCCGACGCCATTTGGAGCCGCCTTTCACGACCGCTTCTTTTCCAGTAAGCGTCTTGTTATCGCAAATGTTTATAACCAACGGTGTGTTGCATATATACATTGATACTTGTTCACATGGTTCGTACATTCGTATCAACTAAGTCACCTCTTATACATTGCCTTCTTTTAATTTTCCGTAGTTATCTACCTGATTTTTTTAATACTCATGATGATGTAGTTTTCGGGTATGTCATTTTTTCCGCCCTCTTGGATATAAATGACCTTCATTTCTGTAAATCTCCCCGTGTACAAGATTGTTTCAGGATTAAATTCATTTATTTTCAACTTATCACCCACTCGGAAACTCTGATTATCGAAACCACACATAAAGGTTTTCAAGCCTTGTACTATCGCTTCAAACTGTTCAGGATAGCTGTCTAATTCATGTGTCATCGGCTTTTCTTTTTGCTCCGACTCAATGACTTCTATCCGCTTCTCTTTAGCAACAGATGGTGTTAATGCTTTTCCTTCTTTGTATTCTTGGATAACCTCTTGTTGCTTTTCCTCTGGCAACCTCGACATTTCGTAAGCTGTGGTGATATTTATGTCTTCCTTGCTAAATGCTTCTTTTAGTTCAGGAGTTAGCTTTTTATTAATGCTATCCATACGTTGCACTTGTGCAGATGACACACCCATAAGCTGTGCAACAATCTCACGTTTACGTCCTGTTAGTTGATAGCCTTTTTCTTGCAACCTTTGTAACAGTTCATGTAGTCGTGCTGCCTGTTGCGTTTTTTCTGCATCTGTTAATACACGAGTTGTTGAATTTGCTAATATGAGCTGTAACTCTGCTTGTATGTCGTCTGTCGATTTAACAATTTTGCAAGGTGCTTTTTCAAAATCATTGTTTCCTCCACTGCGAAGCTCCTGCATTGCTTTCAAACGTCTGTGCCCACTTATCAACTCATATGTGCCATCGTCCGTAATACGCACTACTAAGTTTTGTTGTAGCCCTAACAACTCAATACTTGCTTTAAGCTCTGATACATCATCCACACTGTAGTTATTCTTTGGTGACGGTTGTATGCGGTCTAAAATGATGTGCTCAATCTTAAATGCAACACTTTGCTTTTTCGATTCTGTGTTCATAAGTTGCGATAAATTGAATTTTGACATTTAGCAAGCTCCTTTCTTAAAATGTGCCCGAATCTATCACAACCCCAAATATTCATTTACTAGCGCTACATAGTCCGCGCAAGCCGTTGACCGTTTCGCATACTTTAACAATGGTTTTCCCGTGAACGTCATTTCATCGACCTTCACTGTTTTTCTAATACGCGTTGAGAACATTGGATAATCTTTCTGTTCTAATAGTTCTGCTCCTTGCTGATTGACACTTGTTCGTTGATACATCGTTATAAAACACCCTGCAAAACGAATATCACTATTAAACTCGCTTACATCGTCAATCTGCTCTAAAATCTGCTCAAATCCATCGAAACTAAATTGGTCTACTTTGATTGGTACTAGCACATCATCAGAAGCTACCAATGCATTTACTACCGTCATATTGATATCTGGTGCATTGTCGATAATGCAGTAATCGTATTGTTCTTTTACTTTTTCTAGTTTTTTACGTAGTCGTGTTTGTTGTGGTCGTGATACATCCATCAAGATTTCTTTATTCGCTCGCAACAAATTCATATTCGCGGTGATAATGTCTAGCCCTTCATAAGCTGTTTGTTGAATGACATTATCCACATCCATCTTTTTATCTGTTAATAACTCTGTTAACCCATCACTCTCAGGATCGTACAACCCGAAAAACTTTGATGTGTTACCTTGCTTGTCGTTATCAATGAGCAATACACGCTTTCCATGCATAGCCACCAGTGTATAAGCTATATTGATAGCCGAAACTGTTTTAGCTACCCCGCCTTTTAAATTAATAATGCTGATCGTCTTCATCGTCATTTATTATTCTCCTTTTACGATTTATTGGTGTGTCAATCCGCTTCATTTGCACATATAAATATGCTCCACTTACGTAATCTGAAAATGACACATTCATTTGTTTGAGCTGATAATTTTTATACATTTTTTCAAAGATTTCTTGCGCTCCAATTTCTTCTGTTGCAATTTTGGTAGCACGTCTACGAGTTAACTTTGTGTCTGATACTGTCACTTTTGGTTGCTTTAAATTACGTGAAGGCGTATAACCTTTCGCTGTTTTCGGTCCTTTCTCCTTAACCAGATACTCACCTAATTTTTTAAACCCAAGATCGGAATCTTCCAAACGTTCTGACCTAGCTCGCCCCCTATTCCACAGTTCTTCCGCTACTTCTCTATCTGGAAAGTTGGTTACCATGTGATGATGTGCACGGACTTTTTCACCGTTTCTTGTATGTTCCGTTGAATAAATATATTTCAACTCAAAACCTTCATACTTTTCCTGTTTCTTTAACCAATGTTTCATGCGTCTGATGAGATTGACCATATCCCTTTTGGCTTGCTCATAATCTTTCGGTACATACTTGTCCGAATATGTGTAAGTCATGTATAAATCATGGAACGGACGAAAATTCGTATTAATTAATCTGACTACATGTTTCTGCCTGTTCTTTTCATTTAATCTTTCTTGTGCCTTACTACTGTTTTTATCTTTCTTCACACGTTTCCCTTGAGGTATCTTCCAATACGGGTATGCTTCCACCTCTAAAACAGACCCACTCCAAATACTTTTCACACGATACCCAGCAATAGCTTTATCTAGTAAGCTATCTTCATGCATTTTCGTAAGTTCTGACTCACCAAATGCTTCTTCGTATGTCTCTAAAACATGTCTCATCTTATGCTTTTTATTCTTCATGGCTACTCTCTCCCGATGTGTTAATAATCTAGTATCCTTGTTAATTTTGGAGCATGGTCGTAAACCTAATATCCATTACAAGGACGTAATTGACTATCTGCCATGAAGGTTGCTATACTAGCAATAAGATGTTTGGCAATAGTCAAATGAGCCGTTCTCACTGGTCAGAGTGTGTACGGCATTTTTTATTGGTTTTTAATATCAAAGCCTTTGCGACTTCTCACAAAGGCTTTTCTTTATGGCGCTGGAATTGTGCGTGATCTACCTGTTAAACGATGAATAATCAACCACTCATCTGCCAATTTTTTACTAATCATCCAGTTATCCGGATTTAAACGATAACTTGCTATGTGTATCTTTTGCTGTCTTGTTAAATTGCGGCCCTGTTTCTTGGAATCCCCCTTTTTTATTGAATGATAGGAACTAGACACTTGTCCCGCTTCTTGATATAATTCCAGTAAGTCAAATTTCGTTTTAGATGCTGTTTAATCGTTCGAGCGATTAAGCAGTTTTTTTATGGTCTTAATTTGGTTTTGCATTAACCTTCACTACTTTCGTTGAGTTTCCTTGCATGTCTAGTTGACTGGCAATTTCAAAAAATTTATTACGACGTTGTTCTTTAATCTGTTTCTCCAAGCGATCAATGTAATTAAATCTGCTTGTTAAAACAGCCATTCGCTCCTTCACCAAATCAAAATCCCCCTCTAGAAAATGCCGATTAATCGCTATTATTAAGTCGTGGCAGCAGCCTTTTTCTTTCGAAAGTTCCAACCCCAATTTGTCACTGCCCCCTATAACTTTCTTACTTTCAAAATCTACGAACACTAGATTTTTCAATGCTTGTCCATAGGCATGTTGTAAATGTTCTATCATCCTTTTTCCTCCAATATTTTTTCTAACGTCGCTACCGTCATATCAGCTACAAGTTACGTCTATACCGTCATTGGCTCGGTATCACAGCGCTTTGTTTTTTAGTTATGTATAAAGATGACTTCACATCAAGCAGCTTGTAAATTCATCACTAGAGGATATGGCTAACCCACCCTTTACAAACTGCTTGACGCGAGCGAGCTTTGTACTCGCAAACGTCTGTTTTGTGCTTGTACTTCACCATTTTCTTATTTACCGCTTCACACCTTCATACACTGATTTCAGTACCTTTCCCGACTTCTGTTGCAATATCTATCACTTTAGGATTAAAAGGATCTGTAATATCCATTCCAGTATTTCGGTTAATGAATGATACTAACTCCGCTTCACTTACCTTTAATCGCCCTAATTTCAAAGGGCGAATCAATCCCGCATTTATCAATGTATAGACAGTATTTGGATTGGTTTTTAAACGCCCGGCAACTTCTTTTATTGTGTATAGTTCCATTTTTGCTTTCCTTTCTAAAATATTAATATTGCCATCAAGCTGGTTCGTTCTGTTGTTTAAACTGCTTTAAGAACAATGCGCCTTCAACAAAACCGAATACCCGCTCTTTTTCATGCGGTTCTAATTGTTTCAGCAAAACCTCTAATTGTTCCCAATCAGATTTTTCTTCAATGTTATATAAGATGTCTGCCATGTTCATCACCACCTTTAATAAATGATTTAGAGCGTCGCTACCGTCTCATTTAGCTATAAGTCTGAATTATTATTGCCTGTAGTCAAAATATAAATGACTAAAGTCAAAATGTCAATTTATTTTTATGGAAAAATTGCCTATAGTCAATTTAATGTGTTATCTTTTATTTGGAGGTGATAAATTTGACTATAGGCAATAGAGTAAAGAAAGTACGCACTAGTATGTCATTGAATCAATCAGACTTTGCTTCTCGATTAGGTGTTATCTCTGCGACAATATCACGAATAGAAAAAGGCAATCGTAATATTACAGAACAAATGCTCCTTTCTATATGCAGAGAATTCAATGTCAACGAAACATGGCTACGCACAGGCGAAGGTGAAATGTTTATCCAGCCTGCTACCTTTTCATTTGACGAGCAAATTAAAAAAAGCAATCTCAGCGAATTAGAGATTGCTATCATGCGTGGTTATATGGAACTTGATTCAGACGTGCGAAAAGCGATTGTGCAAAAAGTAGAGAGTATTATTCAACAACGCTCTGAAATAGCTGCTACTACTGAGGAAGCTGGCATTGAAGCAGAAATTGATGAAGAACTAGATATTTTTCGCCAGGAATTAAGAGATGGGAAAAAAGCACAATCGTTATCAGCCTCGCAAAAGCAAGATATAATTTAAGAGGATTCCTGTATTGGAAACAAGAAAACGGTACAAACCAAGTCAAAACTTTACTTCAAAGCGAAAATGTCATTTACTTCACAAAGAACCGAGATAAATGAGGGAAATTCAAAAATCGCAATTAAGGAAGGAGTTGAATAGAAATCAATGTTTATAACAAACAACAAATATCGTCTAACCGAACGTGAATCAAGATTTTTATTAAAGAAGTCACTTGTCGAATTAATTCATGCAAATTCACGTTTAGAAAAAGTGAATACTACCTTCCCACAAACTAAAACGATTGTGGAAGGTATGAGTGTTAGCGGCGTAAGCATAGACGACATTCAGATTATTTTGAATCTAAAAAATGCTTACCAATATATTTTAAAAGAAACAGTCCCATTTACACTAGAAGTTGCAAAGAAGATTAATTCTTTTGTGTCCTACAATGAATCACTCGCATGGGGTGTTGTACGGAATGGGAATGTCGGTATTCATGGTGTTAATTATCAACCCTGTATTCCTGTAGAAGATGAAGTGGCAGCACAGATTCAAGCAATTTTAACTGACGAGAGCTTTTCCACTACTTATCGCGCATTGAAATACATGTATTATGCTATGCGTACACAAATTTTCTGGGATGGTAACAAACGAACAGCACTTATTTCAGCAAACTATATCTTGCTACTTAATGGAAATGGCATTCTCCATATTGAAGAAAAAAAACTAGAACACTGGAACGAACTCTTATCGGAATTCTACGAAAGTAACGAAGATGAAAAGATCATTGACTGGACATATAACAACTGTATTTTCGGCATTGATTATTAAGTGAAAGAACAGTTACATCTCTCCTATATAGGGAGAGTGGATTGAAAGATTATTGATTAATTTGCAAATTAAATTAAAAAAGAGCAAGATTGCTGTCTTGCTCTTTTTCCTTAGAAGAAAGGAGATCTATATGAGAGGATCAGTAAGAAAACGCGGTAATCGGTGGTATTACTCATTTGAACTACCTACCAGGAACGGCAAACGGAAAAGAATTGAGCGTGTTGGTGGCGATACAAAGCCCGAAGCTGAAAAAGCTTTAACAACCGCGCTCAACGAACTAAACGAAACAGGTCGCTTTTTCGAATCTTCAAAATCGCCCCTGGAGGATTATATGTGGTATTGGTTTGCCGAATATGCATTACTCAATTTAAAAGAAAATACACAGGAAAACTATCGCATGGTTATTAAAAAACATATCGCCCCTCCAATAGGTGACATAGCGCTGCGCGATCTAACACCAACGATATTGCAAACTTGGATCAACGATAAGCGTCGCGAAGGATATTCCGACAAATCTATGTCAATTTTCCGTTGCGTCATTAACAGTGCTTTACGCCATGCAGTTTATCCGTGGGGTTTATTGAAGGAGAATCCTATGCAATATGTAACTATGCCAAAACGCCAACGTAAAAAAGTATCTAAAGAAGAATTTAAAATTATAAAGCGCGATGATCTCATTAGAATTATGGAATATTTAAAGTCTGATATGCCACTATATATGCCGTTTCATATCGGTTTACATACTGGATTACGTGTAAGCGAGGTTTGCGGCTTATTATGGCGAGATATTGATCTCAATGAAGGCACACTCACGGTCGAGCGTGCAATGGTAAATTCTAAAGGGGAATGGGTATTAAGTTCAACAAAGACTGCATCCAGTGAGCGAACTATACCGCTCGGTCCAACAATCATTAAATTGTTGAAAGAGCATCGCCTTTGGATTAAGAAAAATAAATTATTTTATGGACCACACTATATAGATAGCGAACATGTTTGTGTAAAAGAAAGTGGTGAACCTATTACTCCTAGTAGCATGAAATATAACACTAACAAATTAAAAAAAGAACTCCAAATTCCATTCAACTTTCACTCGCTGCGTCATACACACGCAACAATGTTGATGGAAAATGGAGCTAAAATAAAAGACATCCAAGCTCGGTTAGGTCATAGCCGATCTGCTATTACCATAGACACTTATTCGCATCTTACCGAAAAAATGCAAAAAGAATCAGTCGATATTTTCGAACGAGCATTGGATGACATCAAATAAAAACTTGCCGATCAGTTGCCGCTGGTCGGCAAGTTCTTTTAGTAGGAAAAATACATTGCGTCGGCAAAATGTCGGCAAATTCAATATTGGTCTTTTTTACCATACGTTCAAACCATTGATATATCAGCTATTTCGTATCATCCATTTTCAGAACAGCCATGAATGCTTCTTGTGGTACTTCGACCGAACCTACTTGTTTCATACGTTTCTTACCCGCTTTTTGTTTTTCAAGTAATTTACGTTTACGCGAAATGTCACCACCGTAACATTTTGCAAGTACGTTTTTACCCATTGATTTAATTGTTGAACGTGCTACAATTTTTTGACCAATTGCTGCTTGAATTGGTACTTCGAATTGTTGACGTGGGATTAATTCTTTTAGTTTTTCTACGATCACTTTACCACGCTCGTAAGCAAAGTCACGGTGAACGATGAAGCTAAGTGCATCGACTTGTTCACTATTAAGAAGGATATCCATTTTTACAAGTTTCGATGGTTTGTAACCAATTAACTCATAGTCAAACGATGCATAACCTTTTGTGTTCGATTTTAGGTAATCGAAGAAATCATAGACAATTTCTGATAGTGGCATTTCATAAATAATGCTAACACGTGTAGTATCAATATAATCCATTGTCATGAAATTACCGCGTTTGATTTGGCAAAGCTCCATAACAGCCCCAACATAATCATTTGGCACCATAATCGTCGCTTTGACATATGGTTCTGCTACGCGGTCAATTTTTTGTGGATCTGGCATCATTGACGGGTTATCGACCTTCACTGACGAGCCATCTGTCATATGCACATCGTAAATTACAGATGGTGCCGTTGTAATTAGGTCAATATTGAATTCACGCTCGATACGTTCCTGAATGATTTCCATGTGTAGAAGTCCTAAGAATCCACAGCGGAAACCGAAGCCAAGTGCTTGTGATGTTTCAGGCTCATATTGAAGCGCAGAGTCATTTAACTCTAATTTTTCTAAAGCATCACGTAAGTCATTATATTTCGCTGTGTCAATAGGATATAAACCGCAATATACCATTGGATTTAAGCGACGGTAACCAGCCAATGCTTCAGCCGCTGGACGATTTGCAAATGTTACGGTATCCCCGACACGAGTATCCCCTACATTTTTAATAGATGCTGTTAAATAACCTACGTCACCTACTGTTAATTCAGCTTGTGGTGAACTTTTCGGTGTATGTACGCCAACTTCAATGACTTCAAATTCAGCGCCAGTTGCCATCATGCGGATTTTATCGCCCGGTTTTACAGTACCGTGTACAACTCGAATAGAAATAATAACACCTTTATATGCATCGTAGACAGAGTCAAAAATTAGTGCTTGTAATGGTGCTTCAGGATCACCTGTTGGAGCAGGTACCTTCTCTACAATCTGTTCTAAAATGTCCTCAATCCCGATACCAGCTTTTGCTGACGCTAAAACTGCTTCAGAAGCATCTAGACCGATGACATCTTCTACTTCTTGACGAACGCGCTCTGGATCTGCTGCTGGTAAATCAATTTTATTGATGACTGGTAAAATTTCAAGGTCATTATCTAGTGCTAAGTAAACGTTTGCTAGCGTTTGCGCTTCGATGCCTTGCGCTGCATCGACAACCAAAATAGCGCCTTCACAAGCTGCTAAACTACGTGATACTTCATATGTGAAATCGACGTGTCCTGGGGTGTCGATTAAATGAAATGTATACACTTCGCCATTTTTTGCTTCATATTTTAATTGCACTGCATTTAATTTAATCGTAATGCCTCGCTCACGCTCTAAATCCATTGAGTCGAGTAGCTGTGCTTTCATTTCACGGGAAGTCAGTGATTTCGTTTGCTCAAGAATACGGTCTGCAAGCGTTGATTTCCCGTGGTCAATATGTGCGATAATAGAGAAATTTCGAATATTCTCTTGTCTTTTTAAACGTGCTTCTCGGTTCATATCTTCCACTCCTAATTAAACTATAATGAATTATACTATGAACTTCATACAAACCACAACATTAGAACGGCATAAATGCTGTTAAATCAATGATTACTCTAAATTTCGTGTCATTTCCTCTACAATAGCAAGCAATGTAAAATAGCCAGCCACACCCATCGCATGGTGTATGCTGGCTATTTTATTAGGAGTTTATTTCACTTGCATCATGAACTTTTATGGATTGCTGAATAAGATTTGTTAACGTGTCAATCCCTTTTTGCTCTAAATGGACACCGTCTGGTGCGAAAAACTCTGGATGATTACTAGCAGCAGCGTGCCAATCAATCAAAGTGATATTGTCATGCTCTTGTGCTTTTTGAAGTAAAGCCTTATTCACTTTACCTTCCCATGAACGTGGTACACGCGTATTCACTAAATAAATATCAGCATTGGAGAAAGCCCCAAGAAGTGTCTCCATCTGATCATTTGAAAAGTAACCATTTGTACCTAGTTGAATAATAACTGCATTATTTGGCTGATTAAAACTAGCATAATTCGGTGACAGCTTGACAGCTTGAGAAACTTGTCGACCTATTTTCCCATCGATTGTAATGTTTGGATAAACCTTATGTAAGCTTGTCGCAATATCGATCATTACAGAATCTCCAATCGCTAATATGCCATTATAAGATTCATTTTCAGGTTTAGCGCTTGTTTCATTTTCCTCTTGCTCAGGTGATTCTCTGTTCTGAACACCCCCTGTTTCTGTTTCTTCATCTGCAACATGTGAAGAGTCGTTTTCAGATGTTTGTTGTTGCTTCACATCATCGTTAAGATTTGAAGATTGGTCTGCGCCCTTTATTTTAATGGAAGTTGGATAGGACTCTGATGAATCCTGTTGCCCCTCTCCAACTACACCCGTGATTCCAGTGAGAAATACGAGAAGGCATAGAGGAATAAGCACTGTTGAAAATTTTCTAGCAAACGTAAAGCTACCCCATTGATTTTTATTAAATACGAGATATTTTTGAAAATAAGCTCGGAATCCTACTTTACGGATAGGCATTTCGATAAAGCGATAGGATAGTTCCGCAATGGTAAATATAAGAACTAGCTGTAAAGCAACTCGCCCATATGCTGGATTACCAATTTCATGGACGGGGGTACCCAACACCATGATTGGATAATGCCAAAGATAAATGCCATAAGATCTTGAGCCAATCCATCTAAGTGGCTTCAAAGACAGTAACTTCCCTAAAATGCTAACTGGATGACAAACACATGCTATTAAAACAGCTGCGTTCAAACAAAAAAGAAACATACCGCCTCTATATAAGAACGCTTGGTATTCATCTATAAAAATAACACTTAACATAAAAATACTAAAAGAAAGCAAACTTATACTATTTAGTTTAGTGACATGCTCCTTAGCTAGTTTTTGTGACGAGAGTCTTTTCATTGGCCAGACGAGAGCTAGCCAGCATCCTATTAATAACTCAAATGAGCGCGTATCTGTTCCATAATAGATACGACTCGGATCAGCTCCTGGCTGATACAGTATGCTCATTAATGCAGCTGAACATAGTGCGCCGAAAAACACGAAGATGGCCAATTTACTTCGTTTGTTAAAAACATAGAGTCCAAGCAGCAACAGAATCGGCCAAAGAAGATAAAATTGTTCTTCAATGGCTAAAGACCATAAATTTTTTAAAGGGGAAGGGGAACCAAAACTATCAAAATAAGAGAGTTTATGAAAAATGAACCACCAATTACTTGAATAAAAAATAGAGGATATGACATCTCCTCGCAACGTATGGATTAGTTCCTTATGAAATAGCATCGCCCATACGAATGATGTAATAATCATCACATAGGCAGCTGGAACTAAACGTCGAAACCGGCTAATCCAAAATTCCCCTAAACTTACTGTCAATCGATTCCCTTTTAAGGGTAAAATGGTAGAGGTTATTAAATAACCCGATAATACAAAAAAGATATCAACTCCTAGGAACCCACCACTGGCCCAATTAAAGTCAAAATGGTAAGCGATGACTGCTAGTACTGCTAATGCTCTAATCCCATCTAGTCCAGGGATATAACGATGATTAAATGTCTTGCCTAACATACTATTCCTTCCTTCAATAAACTATAAACTCTATTTCCACGTTATTTATAATGCAAAATATTTGTCTGAAGCCAAACATCGTCTCCTTTTCCCTATTTCTCATTAGTTCGTTCACTTATATTAAGGACGTTTGAGAGGAGGATAAAAGTTTAGAAAAAACATCCTAAAAAATTCTTTATAAAGAATTTCATCATCCCAAAATATAAATAAGTTTATCTTAAAAAGCACATTTTCATATGTATAGTTGTGATAGATCTAAAAAAAGCATCCCCATAAATGGTAGATGCTTCAAAAGCGTATTTCGCCCTATTGCATATGCCATTAAAACGCTTCATTCATAAAACTCCGTGAGCCAACTCAAAAATTATAAGACAAGAAATGTACAAATTAAAGGCTAAAAAATGTTTTTATAAAAAATTTTTCTGGTAAATTTACTAATAGTAGTTTATTCACCGTAATTTATATAAAACTCCTTATTTCACCATGTCGAATGCTCATTGATTGGGCGTTTGGGCAATCCTTGAAATATCAGCTTTATTAGAGTGTGAAAATACCAGATTAAAAAAATGTCAACAAAACCGTCTCTTGACGACTTTGTTGACACTTCGGGAGGCTTACTACTGTAGCCTCAACTTTTACCCTTTTAAAATTATAGTAATCTCTACTAGCTTTTAATAAGACTAGATGAGATTTAACCTTTTTTCTCAGTAATGAAGGTTTTTGAGATTGCTTTCCCTATTATGGCAATTGTACGATTTAATTCTTCTTCTGAATTATCAATTCCACCTAGTTCGATTATCATCATTTCCTTTGCTAAATCTTGATTGTAGCGACCATCTACATTATCACCACTTTTAGATATAACACCTCTAGAAACCTTTGGCACAATCTCATTCATCGCAGCAGACAAGCTTTCCGCATAAGCAGTATTCCAACGATAATTTTTATGTTCTGCACCAACGACAATGGCAATACGTGCATAATTCTCATTGTTGTGTGTAATCGTTGTCGCATCTTTTTTAGCAGAATCTCGATGCAAATCAATGACTAAATCATAGGACTGTTCTTGTAATCGTTTCGCTAAATGTGGACGTACAGAGTTGTAAGCATCAGCAAAACCTTTCCCCTCAAGTTTCATTTCCTTCATGACATCCACATCTAAAATATCAGTTTGTATACCGTTCATGCTAAAGTGCTTGGAAACAACATCTTGTAAATTATAGATATTTGTTTTCTCGTCATAAACGGCTACTTTCCCGCTGACAGCCTTCACCATCGGTTGATAGGCTTCATGTGAATGCGTGAATAATAACAAGACTTTAAATGGATCAGGATCTTTCGTCTGCTCTAGCGCACTTTGTTCAGCTAAATTAGTAGCGGCAAACACGACTTGTTTATCCTCTGGTTGCTTTAACGGAGTCGATGCTTGCTTATTGAACGGAAGTTGCCCAGCAATGACAGGTAATACGAAGAAGAACAATAATAGACCAGTTGACCATTGTAGTTTTTTTAGCAAAGTCACACCCTCCTCCCCTTATCGTATGGAGGGGATGTGTCTTTTAGAACGATGAAATTATAGATCGCCTGCCCATTTCATTAGCATAGACGAAATGAGTGTTGCATACTTATCAATCCAATAATCAGCTTCCTTTGGCGTGACCATCAGCTGTGAATGGGAGGCCGCAAATGTTTCTTCAAACAACTGCTGCCGCTCCTCCTTTGACCATGTTGCCCATTCCCCAAAAATCGGTGTTATCAGTGACATATCTAACTCTTTATTAATATCTGGCTGCCAAGAAGACAATGATAATTTTGACGAAGGTTTACCACGTTCCGCTACACGTGCCGCTATCGAGCGTAGCATGAGCTCTACAGCATCTGCGATTAAAACGGGTGCATCAACCACTGTTGGGATACCAATTGCTGTCACAGGGACGCCAAGCATTTCAAATGAAATTTCCTTGCGCTGATTCCCTACACCAGAACCAGGATGGATGCCCGTATCTGTAAGCTGAATGGTTTTACATAAACGACTACTTGCTCTTGTTGCGAGTGCATCGACTACGATAATTAGTTTTGGTTTGATACGTTCTGCCAATGCCGCAACAAATTCACCTGTTTCATAGCCAGTCTGTCCAGTTACACCTGGAGCGTACATCACAAATTTGTCGTCAATTTGCTCAAGACTATGCAAATGATCTATCAAATAAGGTCCAATGGCATCAGGTGTAATTGTACGATTCCCTAAACCAATGATTAAAATTTTGTCTTCATCTTGCCAGGAAATAGACTCATGTAATTTTTTAAAATTCGTCAAGAGTGCTTCCTCAAGCTGTTGAAAACCATCCTTATCTTCTATCGTAAGGGTAGGTACGGACAGTGTGATATACTGCCCTTTCTTTTTACCAATTTGCTGTTCACCCTCAGGATTGACTTGGACATCTGTAATTTTCACTCGTCCAGCATTTCGATCTTCAACTTGAATACCACTCGACTGCTCTAACGTTTCTTTCTGTTCCCTCGTTTGATGTAAAACAACCTCATCAGATTCGTCAATTAAGTCCGTACGTTGCCAATTTAAATTTTGCATATAGTTCACCTCAATCGATAGTTTGTTCAAACTGTCAAGTAAATATTCTTTGCATTTATCTATTGCAATTTAGCCTAGCGTTTGTTAAAATGATTTTTGTTGTATTAACACAAGAAATCAATGAGAAGTTATCATCTCGTACCTAATTTAGGAGGTGAAAGATATGCCAAACATTAAATCTGCGATTAAACGCGTAAAAGTTAACGCAAAAGCTAACGCTGCTAACTCTCAAGCTAAATCTGCAATGCGTACTACAGTGAAAAAAGCTGAAAACGCTGTTGTTGCTAACGCTGAAAACGCACAAGAACTTTTACAAGCAGCTTACAAATCTTTAGATAAAGCAGCTTCAAAAGGACTTATCCACAAAAACGCGGCGGCTCGTAAAAAGTCTCGCCTAGCTAAAAAAGCATAAGTGTTATATAAAGGATCAGTTTACTCTCTCTTGAGGTAACTGATCTTTTTTCGTTTCTCAATGAAAAAATGCTGCCTTTTTGGACAGCATTTTTTATAAATTCTTATAATACACCATTACTAGACAATTCGTTTTAATAGTGGTATTTTTTGAATGATCCACACAATGATTGTTGACAGCACTAAAATAATGAACACTTGCATGGGAATAGCTATAAACGGCTTAAAAAAGAGCTCATTGCCTTCAAAAAAGTAAGGACGCACTTTATCAAGAATCATCGCATGAATTAAATACACACCAAAACTGGTTTGCCCTATTAGCTTGATAATCCCGCTTGTCACATAGGTTCCACGTGCTACCTTTCGATTGACCCAATATTTCACAAAAACAAAGAGTGCAACACTCATCGCAATAACATTAGGACTGGTGTACGAAAAAGCATAGCTTGTAAATTGCCCCTGCTCCTCCGTTAAGACATTTGTACGAAATACCGTTTCGATTGCTCCTACCATCCCTAAAACATATATCCCAATACGCCATTTCTGTGCTATCTCAAATGCGGCTATATAATAGCCGAGTAAAAAGAAGCCAATATATTCACTCAGCGGGAAAAACAGCGTAAATTCATTACTCACTAGATAGGAATAATAGCGGAAACCTCCATAAAATAATAGCCAAAGAACGATTACATAGCCAATCATTTGTCTTGATGCATGATTGACAAAAATATTAAAAATTGGCACTAGTAAATAAATACCAATGAGTGCATAAAAATACCATAAATGATAATATACCTGATTATTGAAAAGCATAATAAAAAATTCTTTCAACGAATAGCCAGGGCTCCACATATATGTTGCCCATGCATAATAGATGACGGACCAAGCAATAAACGGCAGTAAAATTTTATTGGCACGTTTTTTGAAAAAAACACCTAGGGGTTCTTCCTTACGCCCAAGTAATAGTGCCCCACTAATCATTAAAAAAATTGGCACACACCATCGAGATAAGGCGTTATAAATAATGCCGATTTGCCAATCAATCTCATTAATTTCATCATAAAGTACGACATAAGGTGTCGCAGCATGTAATAATAGCACGCCTAAAATTGCCATAGCACGTAAGCTGTCCATATACTGAATTCGTTTTTGCACGTTCAAAACCCCCCACGACATTATACAACCATCGTTGTCTACCTAAAATTAATTTTACAGTTGTCGTAGTAAAAACAGTTCTAAGTAACGCTCACGATTACCACCGGTCGTTTTTAGCTGTAAATCCACTTCAGCTAATTGGTACAGAGCCTTTAGTAAACTCTCCTCAGATGGACGGTTACGTTGCTCAACCATTAACTTAACACGATAAGGATGGATTTTTAAATTTTTTGCAATTTGCTGCGGATGATAACCCTTTTTCAATAAATAAAAAACATTCGACATTGTACGGACATTGGATGCAAGAAGGCCTACAAGCATGATGGGTTCTTGTTTTTGGCGCAGTAAATCGTGGTAAATAGTCAGTGCCGCAACCGGTTCATTGGCAAAATATGCATTCAACATTTTGAAGGCATCCTGTTCCAATGTTTTCGCCACTAAATCCTCAACTAAAGTAGTCGTTATTTCCCCACCCTCACCTAAATATAAGGACAATTTTTCGATTTCCATTTGAAGTTGAAGCATGTTTGAACCGACCATCGTAACAAGCTGCTCGATGGCATTTTGTGTAATAGTGTTTCCTTCTGCCTTGACAAGCCCTTGAATCCACACAGCTAAATCTTGCTCTTTTGGTGTTTCCGCTTGTACTAAAAAGGCATGTTCTTTCATCATTTTCGTTACTTTTTTTCGTTCATCCAACTTTTCATAGGGTGCAATAAAAACCGTTACAGAAAAATCTGAAGGATTTCCGAGCCATGCCTCTAACCGTTTCACATCGTGATCAATTTTTTCTTTACCTTTTTCTGTCGCTTTTAAAAAGGAAGCATTTTTGGCAATAATAAGTTTACGTTCTGAGAAAAAAGGGATGGTATCTGCTTCATCAATCACTACATCAACGGGCATCTCTTCTAAATCAAATGTACTCATTTCTATCTCTTCATCGGGGCCTATTGCTTCTTTTAAACGTTTTACAGTCTCATCTATAAAATAGCTTTCCTCCCCAACGAGCAAATAAACTGGCGAAAGCTCACCTTTTTTTATGTTGTTCCAAACGTTTGAAATCATTGTTTCCCCTCCATATAGCAATAGAAATAGTATACATGATTTACGGCCCTTTGTGACTTTGACTGATTTGTGTCCCTTGCAGCACGGTTAATTCACGTTTTCGATATAGCTTTTATGAAAATGTTGTCTTATAATAAATAACAGAATTGGAGGGATAACAATGAATCCATTTGAAGGTAAAAATATACAATGCAGACGTAACGATGCAATCGACTCAGGCATTGGTTTCGGCGTATCTTTTGCAGTCTTTGCTATTATGTTCGTCATCGCAATAGTAGTAGACTATGTTGCAATGTAAACCTACCTCTTACACAGGTAAAAAGACCTTGTTCAATATTGGACAAGGTCTTTTTCTGTATGCATCGTCCATTGATTACCCTTTATTCGGATTTCAATTGTGCCATCTATTGCGGTTGTCCTTGTCATTAATTGGCGTTTTCTAAAACGCTCTACGACCATCTCATGTGGGTGTTTGTAGCGATTATTGAGCCCTGCACTAAAAATCGTCAATTCAGGCTGTAAGAGCTCAACAAAGGGCTCGATGCTTGACGTTTTACTGCCATGATGCCCTGCCTTTAAAAGCGTCATATTCGCTATGTGGCTTCCATAAAGCTTGATGAGCTCTCTTTCCCCTTTCTCCTCTAAATCACCTGTTAAAAGCGCCCTAAACGCCCCTTGATGCATATATAAGACAATTGAATCGTCATTGCCCTCGTAATTCGTATCATGGGGCCATAAATAATGAAAGCTTGTCTCGCCCACTTGCCATGCAGTTCCTTGCATCTTTTCTTTAACAGGCACCTTTTGTTGCTTTGCTTCTACTAACAAATCTTGCATCACAGGTTTATCTATTGAGTCTGGTGTCACATGAATTTCTTCCATGCGAATTTCTTTTAATACTTCCTCTGCTCCCTCTACATGGTCAGCATCAGCATGTGTCACTAAGAAAATATCTATTGTTCGTATACCCTTGCCCTTTAAAAAAGGCACAACAACCTGTTTTCCAACCTCATAGGGGCTAGTAGGCGTCTTCCATGGCTCCTGCTCAAAACGAAGAAGCCCACCGGCATCCACAACATACACAGCCTGCCTAAAAGGTAGTTCA
The DNA here is from genome assembly GCF_000392615.1 of Lysinibacillus sphaericus OT4b.31. Classification (GTDB taxonomy): domain Bacteria; phylum Bacillota; class Bacilli; order Bacillales_A; family Planococcaceae; genus Lysinibacillus; species Lysinibacillus sphaericus_B. Next base: position 3,171,648 of record NZ_KB933398.1, read on the forward strand.
ATAACCGTACAATCTCCCTGCCCTACATTTAAAAACGTAAGCTTTGTCTCGCTATACAACAATGGCGCTACGTGAATACAAATAACGGGAAAGCAGAGCACAATAACGAACTTACCATAGTGTCTAGCCTCTAAAAAATATAAACCTACTAACACACTGACAAATGCCATACAGACAAGCCAAATGGCAGGCTTACCAGGTGTCCAAAGCTGAAACGGCAATGCTTGTAAATATATTATTGCCTCGGTCAACCAAACACGTAATGGCTCATATATACTGAACATGAATTTTGCCATAGGTATGGATATAGCCGTCATACCAAGCAGTACAATATTAGCTGGTAAAATGATAAATGAAAACAGTGGTACGAATACTATATTCGTTAAAAAAGAAGAAATTGAAACTTCATAGAAATGATGGAGCAATAACGGATATACAAGAAGTTGGCATACAACTGTTACTAAAAATGACTGCATCAACCAGCCCTTTGATTGCTTAAAAATCATTCCTGAATAGACAATACCCAGCGTTGCTAAATACGACAATTGAAAACCTACCTGAAAAATCACACCAGGTTCAAGCAGTACAAATCCTATAAAGCTAATTGCTAGTGCATCATCAATGGGCACTTGCCACTTCACATAGCGCATCAGCATGACAAATTCAACGACCGAAACTGCACGCCATACCGAAGGGGCACCACCAGCCAAAATTCCATATACAGGTAAAACAACGAGTAAAATACCCCTCGCTAGTTCTTTACGTACGCCAATGCGCAATAGACCTTCGTAAAACAACCATGACACGAGTGCCACATGTAGACCTGAAATGGCAAACAAATGCGTAATGCCGAGCTTTTGATAAGCACGCTCCAGTTCATCGTCGACATGGTCTTGCAAGCCTATGAGAAGCGCCTGGGCCTCTGCAACGAGTGACTGTGGAAACGTAGCCTCAATATGTTGTTTCAAGTACCATCTTTGCTTGGCCAGAAAGGCTCGAATTGATTTTTCTGCGGATACATATGACCAGCTTGTCACTTCGACTATGCCATTTGCACCTTTACTCACTAAATAATCGTGCATCGAAAAAGCGTATTTATGTGCGGGTGGATTTGGTGCTACAAGTTCACCTTGCACATGATACCTAAAGCCTGTAATCGGTGTATTTTCATAAAAACTTTTCTCCTGCTCAGAGGAGAAGGTATACACGATATATAGTTTCTCACCTGTCTCAGTTTTCGCAAAACCACGTAGTTTTTGTCCATTGATTTTATAGTCGTTTGTCCATGTTAGTTGAAAGGATGACGGTAAAGGGGAAGGTTCCGTCAAGTGAACGATTGATAAGAAGAGAAATGAAAGAAGTCCAGCACCCACAACGAACGCTGAATTTACATGTGGCTCACCTTTAAAGGTAAGCCACATTGCTAATAGTAGTAGCATGATAAGTAGCCACGCGGACTTGTGTACCGCTAATGATGCTACAAGTAATGCCAGTGCTACGTATATCCATTTATGCTTTACAGTGTTTTTCCAAATAATGCACTCACCTTCTGTTCGTAGGGGAGTAATTTTTCTGCAGGGAGGCCACTCTCACGTAACTCGTGCAGCATGTCTATGTACAAGGCTAATTTTTCATTGCTTAAGAAGTCAATTTTACGTTCATCAAATGGGACGTGTAAGACTTCCACACCAGCTTTTTTGAATAATTCTTGTGCATACGGATTGTTTTTATAATCTGTTGCATAATATACGCGCTCAATGCCCGCTTGAATAATTGACTTTGTACATGGCAGACAGGGGAAATGCGTAACATAAAGGTCTGCTCCCTTCGTCGGTGTACCGTACTTTGCACATTGTAGGAGTGCATTCATTTCTGCATGTATTGTACGCACACAATGATTATCAACGACATAGCAGCCTGCTTCTATACAATGTTCATCACCAGTAATCGAGCCGTTATAGCCCCCTGCAATAATCCGTTTATCACGTACAACCGTTGCACCTACTGCTAGTCTTGTACACGTGCTTCGTAAAGCGAGTAAATGGCTTTGTGCCATGAAAAATTGATCCCAAGTAATACGCTCCATATGACTACCTCCAAAAATTTTAGGCAATCGATACTTACTGTCAACGATCGCTTTTATACTATAGTGTAGCCCTTTTTGAAATGAGTCGTCAATATCACATACTATTGAAGAGTTTAGTTTACCGTAATTGAATCTTTTAGTTTTTCAAATGTCTTATCGCCTATACCGGTAATCTTTTTTAAATCTTCTATTGACTGAAAGCTACCATTTTCCTGTCGATAAGCAATGATGCTTTGCGCCTTAGACGGACCAATTCCTGATAAAGTTGTTAGCGCCGCCTCATCTGCCTTATTTATATTAATCTTTCCATCTTTCACGCCTTCACTGCCTGTAGATGCTTCACCAGCCGGCACAGCTATAAAACTAGATGATACATGATCTAGTTCTTCACCCTTCATAGGAATATAAATGACCATTTCATCTAACACTTTTTGTGCATGATTAATAAACTGCGTATCTGCATCCTCTGTATAGCCACCTGCTAGCTGTACCGCATCTATGATCCGTTGCTCAGGTTTAAGCTCATAGACACCAGGATGAAAGACAGCACCTTTTACATCCACAATCACCTGTTGTGAGACCGCTTCTTGGACAGGCTCTATTGATGCAGTTTGGTCAGTAAGTTGGATTGTTTCGATGAGCTCTTCTTGGGGAGGTGAAGAGTCAGAACCCGAAAAATAGAAGTAACAAAGTCCACTGATGACAAGCATGCCGGGGAGCAACATACTTTTTCTATACTTTTGCCATAAAGATTGGATCATTAAAAACATCCTTTCTATGCAAAAGGCACATCATATGGAGCTCCCTTTATCATACAATACTGCCCTATAATTGAAAAGTATTCTATCAATCTATTATCGATTTATATTTTAATTGAAGTTCTTTCGTTAACACACGTTCCTTATTGAAATGGTTAACATAGACACACTGCATCATATCTTCCTCGTCAAGTAACATATCCGTAAAAATACGCTGAATAATAGGTGCTAACTCTTCCGGATTTGCATACATCGTATTCCAAGCTCGAACTTTCAACTCTAAATCATTGCCAAGTGCTGCTTCTTCTAAAACCTCTATGGGTACAGGCTCACTAAAATGTGCGTAAGGGTCCTCATAGACGGCTGTATGTATAAAGTGAATACAGTCCCCTAATTGATCTGCAACACGTCTATCACCCACGAAAACGCCATTTTCATTTACATATAAATTGCCCTCTTCCAATTGTAAAAATGGAGATTGCTTGTGAATTGCCATTATTTTTGATTTTACCTGCGGAGCAAAAAATAATAAACCATGCTCTAACTGCAAGGTTTGCATATACAATTCGAAATCATTTTCCATAAAATCATAATAAGCTTTAGGTCGATAATAATAATCCGCATCGATGTCCTTTGCTTCAATCGTCCACTCCGTCTCAGGGCAATCGACCGTAACACGTAAGGCTACTCCATTGGCTGTCTTTTGCAACTCATCATAAACATAATACTGACCTGCTACGAGCTCGCCAGCCTCCATCACAATATTCGTAAACGTTAAGAATATGATTGATTTAGTTGTAAAGCCCCCTGTTGTATCAATAGTTAGCTTAATATGATGATCCAAACGCTCAACATCAACTATTCTCGTATCATGTAAGGATTGCTCAAAAACCTCACGTACTGTGTTTTTTAAATAAGGTAAGGTCTGCACTTTTTGATGGTAAGCCGCTTCTAAAACAGCATCAAATTTAGCAATATGTTGTTGCTGCCATTTTATATAATCTTCTCGGACAGCTTTTGCAAGTTGTGGTGTATTCATCGTACCATCTAACACATACGTATGAAAACGCTGTGGTAGAAAGCTTAGTAAATAATCCCGTAGTTCCATTATTTCCCTGTTTTTTTCCTGCAGTAAATTAAGTCCCTGCTCTTGAGCATACGCTATTTCATCCGCCCAGGCGGCATCGTTTTCAACAAGCGTTAGCACATGCGCTTGCTCATAAGCCTTTTTATACTGTAGCGATAAATTCCACATACAATCACCTCATTTCTATTATATTAGCGTATATATCGTAAAAATGTCATAAGCTTTATGCCACTTTTGATAATTCTGTTCCATAAATTATATAATTTATGAATCTAATGGAGTTATTATAAGGGAGGAATCATTATGAAGGTGAGAACTGCCTCTATTGAAGATGCACAAGCAATAGCAAGAGTACATGTAGATAGTTGGAAAAGTACATACGTAAATATTATTCCACAAAGCTATCTTGAACATTTATCTTATGAAAAAAGAGAAAATTTGTGGCAACAAAATATCCTGAACGAATATGTATTTGTTGCAGAAAATGATAGTGGCGAAATTATTGGTTTTTGTAGTGGAGGTAAAAATCAAAACGACGAATATAGTGATTTTGAAGGGGCATTAAGTTCAATATATTTAATAGAAAATTATCAAGGTAAAGGCATTGGAAAACAGCTAGTACAAACAATTATTCAATGTTTAAGAAATTCTGGTATGAATTCAATGCTTGTATTTGCGTTAGCAGATAATCCATCAAAATACTTTTACGAAAAATTAGGAGCTTCTTTTATAAATAGCATTGACATAAAAATTGCTAATAGGAAGTTAATAGAACATGTTTATGGATGGGAAGATTTAAAATCCTCAAGTACTTATTTCAAGGATTTACGATAAGATAGCAAATACAAAAAAATACCTGCTCCTCCATATGATAGAGACAAGTATTTTTAAATATTAATTTTTACTGGTAGCTAACTAAAAAAGGCAGTTGAATATTCAACGATTCCTGAAACATTCCGAAGACCATTCTCTGTTAATTCTACTGCCATAAATGCATTATCTGGCACTTCAAATGGTGATTGGATACCCCAAAGGGAGGCAGGCTTAAAACCAAATTTCGGATAGTAAGTTGGATGACCTAATACAATGACAGAATCATATGCCAGTTCTTTCGCTTTGCTTAAACTTTGCGTTATTAATAATTTACCAATCCCGTTATGTTGAAATTCAGGTAGCACGGAAACAGGTGCAAGTGCCAAAGAATCGATTACTTGCTGGTCATTTACTATTGTTATTTTTGTTAATAAAACATGACCAACAATTCGTTTATTTTCAACGGCAACTAAAGACAATTGTGGTTGAAAAGCAGCTGAATTTCGCAATCGTGCTACTAATTCATGCTCTGTTTGGTCACTCATTTCTTCATGTGCAAACGCAGCTCTCACTACGTCTTCTGTTTCCTTATAATCTGATACTTTTTCTTGTCTAATGACTATTTCCAAAAAGAACAGCTCCTTCCTAACAACCATATTGAATTAAAAAACAGCCCGATAAAGTTTAGAACTTCAACCGGGCTGTGTCTATTATTTCACCGCACGTATAAAAATGCGTTCGCTTTCGTTTTCAGGTGCTTCCTCTGTAAAATCAGCCGTTACCTCAACATCCTTAAAACCGATTGTACGAAGCCATGTCATATACTGTTCAAGCGGGAATGTGCGTTGTATATGCTCCTCGTCGAAGCGCTCGTACAAGTCACTTGCCCCATCACGCACATAAAACGTCATTTGATGGACAACAGCATGTTCAAAGTCACCAGGTTCGGTATGCCATACATAACTTATATCACCGTCATCATACGTAAAGGGACCATCTAAAAAGATTTCATCCATTTTAAATAATGAATGGACATCAAAGAATAGCTGTCCACCTTCTCGTAAAGCCTCAAAAATACGCTCTAGTGTTGCATATACTTCTGCTTCCTCAACGACATAATTGAGTGAGTCAATGGCAATTGTGACAACATCAAGTTCCGCAAAACCGTCTAATTCATGCATTGACATGCAATAAAGTGGTATCTGCAATCTTACAGCTGCAAAACGCTCCGCTGCAATCGCCAGCATCTCCTCAGATAAATCGACGCCACTCACCTTGTAGCCAGCATCTGCAAGTAAGAGACCAAGCACACCCGTACCACAGCCAATATCTAAAAGATTCGGGTATTGTTTACTCGGTGCATGCCGCATAACCCATTCCACATAGCGACTATAAGGAATATCAATTTGCAGCTCATCATACACCTGAGCAAAACGCTCATAACTACTCACTTACGCCTCAGCAATGTCTAGCTGAGGTGCATCGCCCCATAGACGCTCTAAGTTATAATAAGCACGCTCATCTTTGTGGAAGACGTGTGCCACAACATCACCTAAGTCTACAAGAATCCAACGTGCGCCATCGAAGCCTTCCACACGACGAATCTCATGGCCCTCTTTCACTGCCACATCTTGTAATTCACGTGCAATAGCTTGCACTTGGCGGTCTGAGTTACCATGAGCAATGATGAAGTAATCTGCTAATAGTGAAATACCCTGCATATTTAACACGACAATATCCTCACCATGTTTGTCGTCAATTGCTTTGTAAGCTGCCTGTAATAAAGTTGAAGTCATCCTTCACTGTCCTCTCTTTTCATCAAATCGTTATAACAATCTATTGATAGTGGATAAATCGGTTGCCTCGTGTCAATTAAAAACGCCAATGTATGACGCACACAAGCACTCACGGCCTTATCCAAATTCTTTTGTGCTTTTTTGCGCAGACGTTCTACTCCGTCAAATTGACGATTTGGTTCAATCATATCTGCAACAAAAAGTATTTTTTCTAAACGGCTCATGCCCACACGTCCTGTCGTATGAAAACGAATAGCATTTAATAAATCCTCATCCGCAATGCCAAATTCATGTTCTGCAATATACGCACCGACTGGCCCATGTAGTAATTCACTACCCCATCCAATAAGACGTTGATCTAGTTGTTGTTCGCGAACAATTTTTTCCATCCAAGCAATATCTGCATACTTTGCAATATCGTGAAGTATGGCCGCTGTTTCAGCTCTTTTCTCGTCCTCGCCATACACTTTCGCTAAGGCAATCGCTGTTTCCATTACACCTATCGTATGAATATAGCGCTTTTCAGGCATTCGTGGCTTAATCGCCGCTAAATACTGTTCACGTTCCATACAGACCTTCCTCTCGTATGAACGTCTCTACCACTTCTGGCAATAAAAATGTTACCGTTCCACCAGTAGCAAGGCGTTCGCGAATCAAGGTTGACGATAAATCGATTTGTGGCACTTCCACCATTAATACAGGGTACTCTGTTTGTGCCTCCGTACTTGGACGTTTCACACCTACAAATTGCACAAGCTTTACTAATTCGTCGATACGATACCATGTATGGAGAGAATCAATCATATCTCCACCAATAATAAAGTAAAACTGAACATCAGGCTCTCTTCCACATAATGCAGCAAGTGTTTCATACGAATAGGATACGCCACCTTTGACTACCTCATACGACTCTACACGAAAATGCGGATATGGAGTTATTGCACGCTTTACCATTTCAAGTCGAGCTGTATCACTTGCATCATGACGTGCCAGCTTATGCGGTGGTAGTGCATTCGGCATAAAACGAATCTCATCTAATGCCAAGGCATGAAATACTTCATTTGCCATCATTAAATGCCCGATATGAGGTGGATTAAACGTCCCTCCGAGTAAACCGACTTTCTTCATTGCCTCACCTTATTTCGCTACTTTGGGTAATACAATCTTTTTGTTATTGCGTGATTCTTTATATAAAACAACTGTTAGACCTATTAATTGTACAAGCTGCGCATGCGTACCCTTTGCTAGAGCATCTGCCACATCTTGCTTGTCCTCTTCACAGTTATCTAAAATACGTACCTTAATAAGCTCACGTACCTCTAATGCTTCTCGAATTTGCTTTGTCATTTCGTCACTAACGCCGCCTTTCCCTACTTGGAAAATCGGTGTTAAATGATGTGCTTCTGCACGTAAAAAACGCTTTTGTTTACCTGTTAACATAAAAATTATTGTCCTCCTAATTGCGCCTTCAATTGCGCAATCATTGAATTTGTATTTGGATATTCGCCAAGCCAGTAATTGAAAGCAATCGCTCCTTGATGCACGAACATCCCAAGACCTGTTACGACGGTTGCCCCTTTTTCCACAGCCGCTTGTAAAAAAGGCGTCATTAATGGATTATACACAATATCTGCAACAATTGCGCCTTTTGCAAGTCGATCTAGTGAAAATGGCATTGAAAAATTGCCCGTAGCAAGCCCAGCCGACGTCATTTGCACTAAAATGCTGAAGTCAGCCAATGTTTCCTCTGCTTGTGCCAATGTAATGGCACGGCCAATACCCAATTCATCAACAATAGTCTGCGCATTCGCCACTGTCCGATTAGCAATGGTTAAATTCGTATAACCTTGCTGTTGCATCGCAAATGCAATCCCACGTGCTGCACCACCAGCTCCAATAAGAAGCACAGGCTTTTCCTTGTGCGATTTGCCAACAGCTTCTTCAAGTGAATGAACAAATCCAACGCCGTCTGTATTATACCCTCTTAATTTGCCTTCTTTTGTACGTACTACGGTATTTACTGCTCCCATTTTTTCTGCTAACTCATCTAGCTCATCTAAATAAGGAATGATCGTTGTTTTATGTGGGATTGTGACGTTCCAGCCACTTGCACCCAATATTTTAAAACCAGCAACGGCTGCCTCTAAACTTTCAGATGTTACATGCACTGGAATATACGCCGCATCGATCATCATTTCTTCAAACCATGCATTTTGCATTGCTGGTGATTTAGAATGCTCGATTGGATCGCCAATAACCGCAAACCACTTCTTCATTTTCTAGTGCCTCTTCTCTCCTGTTTGTTTATTAAATGAGTGACGGACGAATCGATACTTGTACACCTTTTGGCGCATGTGCTGCAACGACAACATTTGCATGCTGTATCGTAATCCAACCGAGACCAGAAAACACCACATCGGTTTTCGCTTCTTTTATCGAAAACTCATGACGTACCAAATCTGGTAGCTGGTCGATAAAGTCTGAAGTTGGTGGTGCCAGTAACTCCCCTTTATGCTCAGCATATAATGCATCCGCCTTTTCAAGCTTCGTTCTGTGAATCGGCAAATCATTTGCCACATGTACCGTAAATGCTGAACGCTCCCCTTGGATAAAGTCAAAACGAGCAAGGGCCCCAATAAATAATGTTTGACCAGCATTTTGCTGATAAACTTTTGGCTTAATTTCTTTTTTGGGCATAATATATTTCAATTCACTTGCGTCAATATGGTGTGCCATCTGATGGTGATTAATAATTCCTGGCGTATCATACAATGCACTACCATCATCAAGTGGTATTTCAATCATATCTAATGTTGTTCCTGGGAAATGAGAGGTTGTAATTACTTCTCCTTCACCAGTTGCTTGTTTAATAATGCGGTTAATGAAAGTCGATTTCCCAACATTGGTACAACCTACAACGTAAACATTTTGTCCGTTACGGTATTCGTCGATAGCTTCCATTGCTTCAGCCATCCCGTTGCCCTTATGCGCACTGACTAAAAGTACATCAATTGGTTGTAAGCCAAGAGCCTTTGCTTCACGTTTTAACCAATTAATGACTTTTTTAGGCTTGACAGACTTGGGTAGTAAATCGGCTTTGTTTGCTACTAGTAACACTGGATTTTTGCCAACGAAGCGGTGAAGCCCTGGCAACCAGCTCCCATTGAAGTCAAAAATGTCAACAATTTTTACGATTAAGCCTTGCTGTGTTCCTAGACCATTTAAAATACGTAAAAAATCATCATCCGTTAATGACACTGGTTGAATTTCATTGTAATTTTTCAAACGGAAGCAACGTTGGCATATGACCACGTCTTTTTCTAATGATGATGGGGGTGCATACCCAACTGCTGTTTTATCTTCTGTTTGAATTGTCGTACCACAACCAATACAATTTGGCATTTCGTTCATTCTTTTTCCTCCCAAGTAAGTATTCCTTTTCGTTTTAAATCACTGAACACTCGGCGCTCAATGAAACGATTAAATTTTGTAACGAGTCCATCTGATTGTGCAACTGGTTTTACTAAAACCGTATGCAAGCCTAATCGATTGGCACCCATTACGTCTGTTAGTAGTTGATCTCCTACCATTACTACTTCATTTGGACGTAACCCTAGTTGAATAATGGCACTATAAAATGCATTACGGAATGGCTTTTTTGCTTTATGAATATACGGAATCCCCAGTGGTTCAGCAAAATGTTTAACACGCGCCTCGTTGTTATTCGATGCGATGATAATACGAATACCCGACTCTTTCATAATACGTAGCCAAATAATTAGCTCTTCCGTTGCATCTGCACGGTCCCACTCCACAAGCGTATTATCTAAATCCGTAATAATGCCTTTAATGCCTAGTTCTTGAAGCTTTTCTGGTGTTATTTCAAAAATACTCGTCACAAATTCATCTGGTAATAAAAAATTATACAAAATAGCGACCCCTAATCTAAATGTATTATTCGACCATTATAGCATATTTGCGAAGGCTTCACCCATTCGAATTGGGCTTCCCTGCACTACATTATCAGTAAATGCAATGGCATCTTTTTCAAATAGCATAACCACTGTTGAACCAAATGAAAAATAACCGACTTCCTCACCCTTACGCCAATGGGCTGTCGTATTTGTCAGCACGATGGAGTTTACAAAGGTAGCACCAACTTTAATGAATGCGACTTGCTGGTCATTTGCCACTTTCAACTCTGTCACAAGGCGATAATTATGCGAAATCGGTTTTTTACCATATGTGAGACCAAGTTGATTTACAGGGTAGGATGTTTGACCTAGCGTATATTGTCGTAGTACATGGCCATCAATCGGGCTATGCATTCGGTGATAATCTGCTGGGCTTAAGTAAAACACGATGTAATGTCCATCTGCATATTGAGCAGCCCGCTCTGCATTACCTAGTAAATCCTGTAAAGAATAGGGCTTGCCTTTTACAAGAAAAGTCATATCCCATTCAATACGTCCAAAAGATTCCACTTTCGCATCAACTGGACTTGCATAGATTGTAGGACTTTGTTCGATTGGTCGTGCTTCTTCTAATAACTCTCTCGTAAAAAAGTCGTGCAAACTTGAAAATTGTTGTGTTTTTTTTGAAACTTCTTCAAGGTTAATATCGTATATTTTCATATAGCTCGGAATAATACGTCTACTCCACTTTGCTTTTGCAATTGTTTGCAAAATATGGGAGGACTGCTTGCCATTTGTTAATTCTATCAAGCGTTGATACAGTTTCTCTTTCATAAAGCAAAACTCCTATCGATTAAATTAGACTGTCAATTTTTTCGCATCCGAAGTATAATGGTACAATATCTTAAGTGCAAAGGAGTGATCCCCCTTGTTTTTTTATCACAAGTTGGTGGATACCACGGTTAAGAAAATGAAATCGCACGCAGCAAACTTCATTACAATTAGTAATATGTCCTTTGGTGGCGCGGCCATTATGGCCACTTTACATGAATATTATAGCTACAGTGTCCTGTTTATCTTTATTGCAGCCCTTCTTGATCGCTACGACGGAAAAGTAGCGCGCGCGCTCGGACAAGAATCTGCGTTAGGTAAGCAATTAGATTCTATGAGTGATATTATATCATTTGGTGTAGCGCCTGCATTATTAATGTACGAAGTTGTCTTGGTCGACTTTGGTTTTGTCGGCATGATGATGACTGTTCTATACATCGTCTGCGGTGCGATGCGATTAGCTCGCTTCAATATTAGTGAAGCTAATGGCTTTTTCACAGGGTTACCGATTACAGCTGCTGGTACGTTATTAACATTAACGTATTTTGCATCTAATACGTTCCACCCTGCGTTTTATCTTTTCTTGTTTCCAATACTAGCGTTATTAATGATTAGTACTATCACGCTAAAAAAAGTGTAACAGCAACTTGCTGTTGCACTTTTTTTCATTGAACGCCGTTTCTTAACATATACTGTCGAAAAATGGGGAAAGGATGAAATCATTCAATGAGCGGAATTTTTACTTCTATGCTTCAATTATGGCTTGAGATCCCTGCTTTATTAGGTTACTTAAAAGGGCAAACATTCCATAAACCCTTTTCAAAGGAAGAGGAAGCTGCTTGTATTGAACGATTTTTAGGTGGCGATGAGCAAGCACGTCTAGATTTGATTGAACGCAATATGAGACTCGTCGCACATGTCGTAAAAAAATTCCATCCAAAACATGAGCAGCTCGATGACTATATTTCCATCGGTACAATTGGTCTTATGAAAGCCGTAGAAAGCTATACCCCTGACAAGAAAACCCGATTAGCAACGTACGCAGCACGCTGTATCGAAAATGAAATTTTAATGCACCTGCGCACCCAAAAGAAAGTTCAAAAGGATGTATCCTTATTTGAACCAATCGGTACAGACAAAGATGGCAATGCTTTGCAAATTCGTGATCTCCTGCAATGTGATGAAGAGAGCGCGACAGAAAAAATCGAACACAAGGAGCATGTTGCACAGCTGTATCGCTATTTGCACATGCTCGATGAAAGAGAGCTTGAAATTGTGACACTTCGTTATGGCTTAAATCATCAGGATGCACTGACACAAAAAGAAATTGCTGCCCGCTTGAACATTTCTCGTAGCTATGTATCTCGCATTGAAAAGCGAGCACTCATTAAACTCTATCAATTTTACAAAAGAGATCAAAAGTCTATTGAGTAGTTTATTGTAAATTGTTAAAGACAAAAATTCAACATATCGTTTCGTCTCCATGTATCCTTCTGCCTTGGCTTGTGCGCTTTTGGACAAAAATCACTTACTGTTGAACATGTAAAAATGTCGAGGAATTTTGAATGGTGCGGCACCAATATAACACATACCCACTTTACGTAATTATTTGTATCCATTTCATAATTCACTTTCATATCAATAAAGGCGAATATTATGAATGAAATAAAGTAATTATTCCTATCACATAGGTATATTCCGCTGGATTAGCTCCCTAACACTCCTAACAAAATATACGTGTTTCTTTATAGAAAAACTATTTATGAAATGAATTACCTTAAATAACATTTAGCCCACTCTAAATAATTCATGAGCTGTATACTCCTGGTGCATATAAGAAAAAGCTCCTTTGTGGCTTTCACAGCCTCAAAGGAGCTTTCTACACAGTTTAATGAGTGGATTCACTAAGTTCAGCTGAAATAAGTGAACCGATTAACGTCGTAAGAATGACTACGCCTGCTGTCAAAAATAACATCATTCATGCCTCCCAACCGAATGCAAAAAAATTAATCCCATATGATGTGGTACTCAGACGCCCACTTCAAATGAAGAGTAGGTGGGCCATTTGAGAGGGCTAATAGGAACACAAATGATACACATACAAAATTCACAGCAGTTTGTGGAATCGTATGTGGAATGCGTTCCTGCCGGTCAACTAAATCGTTGGATACGAAGGACAGGACATTCTGTATCATGGCTTGCACAACATGTCCAGTACATCGAAAGTTTCCATCGATTAAAGTTTATTTTATTAATGACAGTGTAGCATTTGTTTACACAGAAAACTGTGATTTTTCTCACTCGCTGGTCACTCATTTTGTCCATTTTGTGTAGATTATAGCGAAGAAATCGCTTTTAATACTACCTGTGTCGAATGTTTTGCTGCTACTGGTAAAAACTCATCAAAGCTGATGTTTGATTCTTTTCCTGCAATATCTGATAATGCACGAATCACAACGAATGGCGTGTCAAATTGATAACAAACTTGCGCAACAGCTGCCGCTTCCATTTCGACCGCTTTCATTTGTGGGAAATGATGACGTACAGCTTCCACACGTACTGAATCATTCATAAAGGCATCACCTGAACAAATTAAACCAATATCATATTGATGTTCGCCTACTGCCTTCACAGCCTCTTCAGCGACTTTCATAAGCTTTGCATCCGACTTATATGCAGCAGGCATACCAGCCATTTGTCCAATCTCATAACCAAAAATCGTCACATCCACGTCATGATGACGCACTTCATCTGAAATGACAACTGCACCTACTTCTAATGCTTCGTCATAGCCTCCAGCTGAGCCAGTATTAATGACCACATCTGGTTTAAATTCATGTAATAAAATGGTTGTTGACATCGCTGCATTGACTTTACCAATACCGCTCTTTAATAAAATAACTTCTTTGCCCTCATATGTTCCTGTTGTATATTCACTACCTGCAATTGTTGTGCTAGTAGCACTTTCTAAAGATGCACGTAATAATTCTACTTCTTCTTCCATTGCACCGATTACAGCGATTTTCATGTGTATGTTACTTCCCTTCTATATTCAACTCTATTAAAAATAATCAATAGAGTTACTTTCGTCAATAGGCACCTTCCAATGTATTCAGTTGCTCAAGCTTTACAGGCAACCAGCCCTCATTGTTAACCCATTCCATGCTCACACGATATATTTCTGTCTTGTCATTCGTAGATATCGTGGCTATGGCTGTATCAGCACTACCATTATTTTTTAGACGCCAAATAATCATATTGTCTTCGGCGATGCCTGTGGCAGCTGTAATGGTCGCTACTTTTTCAGCCCAGTCTACAGACTTGGCATCATACGATGATACATGCTCACCTGTTTGTGTTGTAGGTGTAGGTTGCCAGCTCTTATCTGTCACTACACGGTCAACAATTGGATTATCCGATGGTGTTTCTTCAGTTGTGTCCTGCTCAGGCTGTATTGATTCCTCTATAGGCTTGTCATCTTCAGATACTTCCTCGTCGACTTCGTCTTCGACGTCTTGCTCTTTCGGATATTCTTTCGTCGCATCATCGTTCTTTTGTTCTTGAATTGGGTCCTCTTTTACGGTTTCTTCTGTGTCGTCTTGCCATTTAAACACATACATTGCCGTTATCACAATTAGTATAAGGACAATGCCAATTAAAACATTTAAAAGTTTATCGAACTTTTTTTTGCGAGATGGCTGCAGATGACGATTGCTTCGCGTTTGTCGTTCACTCATGAAGACTCCCCCTCTCTAGCCAATATTTTAACAAGTTCCTGACCACTTGCAAAATAAAAACAGCTAGCTTCTCTTAAATTAAGAAAAGCTAACTGCTTGTACACATCGATTATTTAATCGAAATAATTTTAACTTTCATCTCGCCACCAGGTGTTTGGACAACTACTTCTTCACCTTCTGCTCGTCCTAGTAAGCCTTTAGCAATTGGAGATTCATTTGAGATGCGGAATTCCATTGGATCCGCTTCTGCTGAGCCAACGATTGTGTATGATTCTTTATCTGTTGATGGTTTGCCATCAATAATCTCTACAAATGTAACCGTTTTCCCAAGTGAAACTACACTGTTATCTGTTTGATCTTCTGTGATAATAACCGCGTTACGAATCATAGATTTTAAAGTAGAGATTCGTCCTTCTAAAAAGGCTTGTTCTTCTTTAGCAGAATCATACTCAGCATTTTCAGAAAGGTCCCCGAAGTCACGTGCAATTTTTATACGTTCCACGATTTCCTTACGTGTTTCTGTTTCTAATTTCACTAATTCTTCTTCTAATTTTTTCTTACCCTCTGCTGTCATTGGGTACTGTTTTTCATTTGACAAAGTTATTCACTCCTTATTTCTTCAATATAAAAACATAAAACTCGACCAAATGCATGCAATGATGCAGTTAATCGAATTTTATTATTTTTAATCCATTTCAAAATGCTCTTTGACCTCATAGTATGCATGCTTTACAAAAATATGCTTTTGATAAGCATGTAAATATTGTCAATACCACTCTATCTTATTACAATACGTGGTCAGTTTCAAGAATAGTTTTAATTTTCGTTACCATCAAATCGATTGCCACCTCATTATCCCCACCTTCAGGAATAATAATATCAGCATAACGTTTTGTTGGTTCAATAAACAAATTATGCATTGGACGCACCGCAGATAGATACTGATCAATCACGGAATCCGTCGTACGTCCACGCTCTTTAATATCACGCAGTATACGACGAATAATACGTAAATCAGAGTCTGTGTCCACAAATAATTTAATGTCCATAAGATTACGTAAGTCCGCATCTTCTAGCACTAAAATACCTTCTAATATAATAACATCTACCGGAGCTACAGGAATTACTTCTTTTGCCCTTGTATGTTGTACGTAGTCATATACAGGTTTTTCAATCGGCTGACGCTTTAATAGCTTATTTATATGCTCAATCAGTAAATCGTTATCAAACGCAAGTGGATGGTCGTAGTTTGTCTCTAAACGCTCCTCAAACGTTAAATGACTCTGATCTTTGTAGTAATAATCTTGTTCGATTACCACTACAGAATGCTCTCGGAAAACATCATAGATAGCACGTGTCACACTCGTTTTACCCGAGCATGAGCCACCAGCAATTCCGATGACGACTGGACGCTTAGTTGCCATTACTTATTCTCCTTTCGCATCATATTGTGCGGTTTTAAAGGCGTATCGCATGTAAATTTAATAATTTGTAATGGATGGCGTGCCGCATCTAAACTATTGCCATCTTCATCCCAAATTTCACCCATCGTGAAGCGAATATTGTCAATTTCTGGACCAAAGAACTCTACTTCATCTCCAGGTTTAAAATAGTTGCGTTGTTGCATTGTCACTATTTTTGTTTCTGGATCATGGTCTAAAATTAACCCTGCAAACTCATATGTCGTTTTACGGCCATGTACGCCAAACATTTGCTCTTCATGGCCTGGTGCATCGTGAAAGAATGCTTCCGCTGTGTCACGATTTGCACATTTATCTAGCTCTTCAAGCCATTCACGTTTAATGTTGAAGTTATCTGGGTCTGCACAATAAGCATCAATCACTTTACGATAAACAGAAACTACGGTTGCCACATAGTGGATGGATTTCATGCGGCCTTCCACCTTTAACGAATCAATACCCAGCTCGATCATATGAGGAATTGCTTCGATTAATTTTAAATCTTTTGGGCTCATAGCGAACGAAGCATGATTATCATCATAAAGCGCTTTTTCCGCACCGTCTTCTACCTCATATAAATCATAATCCCAGCGACAAGATTGACAGCAGCCTCCACGGTTAGAGTCACGTGCCGTCATATGATTTGATAGTACACAACGACCAGAATAAGCGATACACATTGCACCATGAACGAACGCTTCGATTTCGATATCGACTTTTTCCTTCATTAGCTTCATTTCTTCGCCACCTACTTCACGTGCTAAAACTACGCGGTGTAAGCCCTCTTCTTTCCAATACTGTACTGCCTTCCAGTTAGACAGAGATTGTTGTGTAGAAAGATGAATTTCAAGTTTAGGCGCAGCTGTACGGCATGTTTCAATAATTAGCGGGTCTGCTACGATAATGCCTGTTACGCCTGCAGATTCAATATCCTTCAAATACTGCTCTAAGCCGTCCATATTTTCATTGTGAGCAAAAATATTCGTTGTCACATATATTTTCGCGTCGTATTTATTGGCGAATCCTACACCCTCACGCATTTCCTCAATGGAGAAGTTATCTGCATTTGAACGAAGACCGAATTCACGACCACCAATAAATACTGCATCTGCACCGTAATGAACGGCCACTTTTAATTTTTCTAAGCTACCTGCGGGGGCAAGTAGTTCAGGTTTCTTTGTAATGACGCGCTTCCCATCCACGATTCCACGGATTTTGTCATTTTGTTGTAATGCTAATGCCATGTTCTTGCCACCTCCTAGTACACTGTTTCTTTGAAGATAAACCCAGTATCGAGAGGTCTGATGGCTGGCTGAATGTCTTCAATTTTTGCTAGTAAATCATCTTTCATGTCATCATACGCATCTTCTGATTCGTCAAAATATGTGTCGATTGCTTGACGATAAGCTTGCGTTACAGTCACCACGTATTCCGGTGTTTGCAGTACACCTTCAATTTTTAATGCATCAATGCCGGCTTCGAATAATTCACCGAGCTCATCGATTATGCACATATCATTTGGACTGAAAATATGCGTACCATTTGCATCCTCATAAATCGGATATTTATTGTTACGCTCATCATCATGAAGGAACATATTACGATTTTCCTTACGATTTTCAATTTCCATTACTTTATCTTGGTATAAGAAATAATGACCTAGTAATGGACGCTTCGATTGGAACATACAAGTCATACCATGTACTTGTACTTCAATTTCCATCTCCACATTTTCTTTAATTTCTACTACTTCATCTAAAGAAAGTTCACGTGCAAGAACAGCACGCATTGCACCACGTTTCCCCCAGTAATTAGCCGTAAACCAGTTTGTTGCTGTTGTTTCTGGATTCCAGTGCAGTGGAATTGTGACACCTTGCTCACGACGTACAATGATAACAGCAGGGTCACCGTAAATTAAACGGTCAACGCCAATTCGTTGCAGCTTTTTTAAATAGTCACCAAGTGCATCTATTTTTTCATTATGGAAAAGCGCATTCACTGCAACATATACTTTCTTACCAGCTGCATGAATAAGCTTTGTTGCTTCTTCTACTTCGCTGACAGAAAATTCTCCAGCAAGACGAAGGCCAAATTGTTGTTCACCAATGACAAAAGCGTCTGCTCCAGCTTCTAAAAGCGCTTTTACATGGTCCACCGTCTGCGGTGTTACAAGCAATTCAGGTTTTTTCATAGTAGTCACCTCTTCAAACATAATAATAAGCCATCACCGACAGGTAAAAATGCACTTGTGTAATCAGGATGATGCATAATCCAATCTGTGAAGTTTTTTAAATTTCGAATCATAGTGCGCTTACGACGCGGCACATCCTTTAAGTCCAAATCTGATAAGCCATGCATATACATATTATCGATATACAAAACTCCACCTGATTTCACAAGAGGCGCATACTTTTCAAAAAAACGTTGATATTGTCCTTTTGCTGCGTCAATAAACACTGCATCGAATACTGTATGAATTGCCTCATCATCTACTTCTAAGGCATCCCCCTCAATCACTGTAATTCGATTTGCATCAGTGGAACGAGCAATATAATCTTTCGCTTTCGTAACCCGGTCTACATCACGCTCAATTGTAACGATTTGCACATTTGGCAAAGCTTCTGCCATACGCAAAGCCGAATAACCGATTGCCGTACCAATTTCTAAAATCTTTGACGGATTTTGAATCCGTAGCAACTGGTTCAGTGCGTCTATGCCTGCAAGTTGCATAATTGGTACATGATTATCCTTCGCATATGCTTCCATTTCTAAAAGCAAATCATTACGTGGTTGAATAAATGATTGTATATATGCATCCGATAATTCCATTGTTTTATTTACACCTCAATCAATCACACCTCAGCAAATAAACAACACGTCCAATTTTGGCGTGCATTTAGGCATGCTCGAACGGTCGGGTTAATGGTACTACAGGACTTGGCTTTGTTAGCGAAGTAGTACAAGTTTGTCATTGTTTCGGCCACTCCGCTTTCGATCAGAAAATTGTCTTATGAATATGACGATCTACGCTACCTTCCTAAATTCACTTCCATCAAAATCTATGCCATTTGCTGGGTGCTTTAACTTAATTCAGCTAAGGTTTGAAACCCCACTGAATCGAATACATCTTTTGACACTTATCCCCCATCTATTGAAGTTAGGGGATGCTGTAGCTGTCGTTCACTCTTACTAAAGCATGCTGTCGTAACATTAAAAGACCTGCTGAAATAAATTACATGCAACAAGAAAAACCTCATTGACCCTATTCATAATTCATCATCATTTACCTACAAAAAGAAAAAGACCAAACGTGATGTCTTGGTACTTTGCCATACAAAAATGAGCAATTGTTTTTTCGAGTATGCTCGAAACAATTGCCACCACGTATATATTGAATCAATTACACCTCAGCGTAATTGCGTCCAGATTATGAATTGTGTAAACATAATTCAATACTTGCAGAGTCTTCTATTGACGCTTCATTTTCACGTAACAAACAGCTGTGACATTTACCGGAGGCTTTAACTTTATTCAGCAGGCATTAAATAAGCCTGCATAATGCAAGTCGAAACCTGCTCTTTCACATAACCTTTAAGGTAACATTTTGTTGAATAATGTTAAAATCACAACTTATAATAGCATGAAAATAGAAGGAAAGCTATTTTTCTTTCCTTCTATTCTTCTTATTGCATATGCTTTTTTCTATTATGAGACGTAACTATTCCGCTTGACGTAAATACTTTTCGACCTTTTGTAAATGCTCATCATATGTTTTCGAGAAGTGGTTGACGCCTTCTTTATCAGCTAAGAAATAGAAATAATCAGTTTTGCTCGGATTTAAAGAGGCTTCAATCGATGTTTTACCAGCACCAGCAATTGGTCCAGGTGGTAAGCCTTTGTTTTTATATGTGTTATAGGCATTTTCGACTTCTAAATCCTCATATAAAACACGGTCTTTATGCGAACCAAGTGCATATAAAACAGTTGGGTCTGTTTGCAGTGGCATGCCCTCATCGATACGATTAAAGAATACACTTGCAATCGTTTCTCGATCTGTTTGAGCTGTTGCTTCCTCCTCCAGTAAAGAGGCGAATGTTAATAGCTGATGCACTGACATTTGTTTTTCTGTTAAAACATCACTGTAATTTTTCACAACATTATTCATAGCTGCTACCATTTCTTCTACAATGGATTCTAATGATGGTTTTTCTTCAAAGTATGAATACGTTGCAGGGAATAAATAGCCTTCTAAATCATAGCGAATATTTTCCGCTAGCACTGCATCTGTTACAAGTTCAGGATAGTTGGCCATCATTTGCTGAACAAATGTTTCACTTGTCACTAAATCCATAAATTCTTTTTGTGTATACGGCGTTTTCTTTTCAATAATTTTACCTATTTGTTCAAGTGTTAAGCCTTCTGGAACTGTCATTGCAAAGACTGGCGTACGATATACTTTCCCAGTTTTTAAACTCTCGATAAGCTCGTCCAATGTCATAGCTTGAGTTAAATCATAATTTCCTGCTTGGAATTGTGATTCATTTTTAAACTTGGCATAATACTTAAAAACGCTTGCATCTTTAATAATGCCTTTGTCTTCTAATAACGCCGAAATGGACCCTAAACTTGAGCCAATTGGTACTTCAACAGCAATTGTTTTTGTTGCATCAGGATCCATAGGCTTTAGTGCACTCTTCACATAGTTATAGCCAAAAAAACCGACAATCCCTAATACTAAGACAAAAACTATTGTTATAATAGCAACTATTTTTCTCACGATTTTTACCTCAGATTTTCTTTCTTGCATTTTTGAAAACATTTCTTGTTTTTTAGAACCGTTATCCACGGGTTTCCCCCCTATCACTATCCAATATCATACTAGAAATCAACTTTTACGACAAACAGAAATCGACAATACAGGAGAATTAGCACACATAAAAAAATCTGCTAACACTTTTGTCAGCAGATTACTACTTTTTCATAATTGAAAAGCACCTTGTTTTTCATCCATCAACAAGCCTTGTGCTAGCTGTGAAATGACCACATCGTCAGCAGGTGGATTGAAGCGGCTGCACTGTACATCTCGAAATAGGCGCTGTAATTTATTTGATTGGGAAATGCTACGCCCACCAACAATTTGCATAGCTTTTGTCACAATTTCAATCGCATTGTTACAAATCATATATTTTGCAATACTTACATCGTCCGCTAATTGCTCCTTGATAGCTGCATTTTGTTCTACCTGAGATGCAATGCTATAAAGTGTACGTCTGGCTGTTTGATATAACACTTCTATTTCGCCAATTTTTTGTTGTACGTGGCTAGCATGAGCAATCGTATTATTCAGACTGTATGAATAGGTATTTTTCGCAAACTCTATGGCATAGTCCCTTGCAGACCCTGCAATACCTAAATAGACAGCCGGAATTTCTAGTGAATAAACCCGACCATCTGCTAAAAAGCGATTCACTTCATTTGGGCGATGACGATATAATAATGCTTCATCAGGCACAAATGTGTCATGGAAAATAATATCATGACTACCTGTAGCACGCATGCCCATCGCATTCCACGTATTAATCATTTCTACCTGCTCATTTTTCGTTATTAGAAACTCTGCAGTTAAATTTTCTTCTTCTAAATAGGCGATAATCGTAAATTGCTGTAAGATGGGCGCTAACGAAGCAAAGGCCTTCTCACCTGTAATAATATAGCCACCATCCACTTTTTTAGCAGTCGTTCCAGGCAAGCTGCCACGTGAAATATTGCCCTTCCCTCGCTCACTATTTATAATATTCAGTAATGACCCTTCTTCTACAGCTTTTCGGCTCAGTTCTGCAAACACTGGTTCTGACCATGTTCTAGCCTCTCGGACATTTAAAAAGGTTAATAAATGCCACCCGACTGATAGTGCAGTTGAAGCATCCCCTCTAGCTAACTGCTCCTGTACTAATAACATTTCATAGAGTGAAATTTCATCCCCTCCATATTTTTTCGGCACCGTTAATCGGAAATAACCCGCCTCTTCTAAAATCTTAAAATGCTCAAATGGAAATTCTCCGCTTTCATCATAGCTAGCTGCTGTTTTTTCAATTTGCGTTGATAAGCCACGAGCATATTGTACAAGCTGTTGTTCACGTTCATTGCGAATAAAGACATCACTCATGTCGGTGTCACCTTACTTTTGACAAATCGATTTTCTGGTATTTTCAGCCCTAAATGCTCACGCAGCGTCGAGCCTATATAGTCTTTTCGAAAGATGCCGCGTTCTTGTAAAATAGGAATAACTTTTTCTACAAAGTCCTCTAAATCACGTGGCAATAATGGAAATTGCAACATAAAGCCATCTGCTGCATTCTCGTTAATCCAACGCTCCATTTCGTCGGCAATTTGAATAGGTGTCCCCACAAAGGCATCCCGACGGGCTGGGCCAAATAGACGTGCATATAAATCCCCGACCTTTAAATTTTCTTTTTTAATAATGTCTAAATGCTCATGGAAATGACTTTGAATACTGTTGACCTCCGGAAATTCCACTTCAATCGCAGGTGTATCTAACGAATACTTTGAAAAATCAACATTTCCCATATAACCCGAAACAAACTTCAAGCTCTCATAAGGATCTACTAAAGCTTGCAACTCATTGTACTTACGATTAGCTTCTTCCTCCGTATCACCGACAATTGGTGAAATCCCTTGCAATATAAGAAGTTCTTCTGCCGAACGACCAAATGGGGCAAGTTGTGCCTTTAAATTACGATAATGGTCCTTCGACTTTTCAATACCATCCCAGTGCACAAAAACTACTTCTGCTGTACGTGCGGCCAATTTTTGCCCAGGCTTTGACGCACCTGCTTCCACAATAACAGGCTGCCCCTGCACTGAACGAGCGATATTTAACGGTCCTTTTACCGATAAATAGTCCCCTTTGAAGGCTGTTTCATGTACCTTTTTTGGATCATAGAAAATGTTATTGTTCCGATCATAGACAAACGCATCATCTTCCCATGAATCCCATAATGATTGGACAACATCAATAAATTCCTCTGCGCGCTCGTATCGATGATCGTGCTCCCAATGTTTATCCCGACTAAAGTTTTGAGCAGTCTCACCTGTTGCGTCGGCCGTCGTTACTAAATTCCATGCAACGCGGCCATTACTTATATGGTCGATAGACATGAACTGTCTCGCTAACACATATGGTTCGCTATAAGTTGTCGATGCCGTTGCACCTAGACCAATTTTTGTCGTTGCTGCCGCTAAAGCTGTAATCTGAATGAGTGGGTCAAAACGATTTAAAATATGGGGATGCGATTCATGATTAATTGCTAAACTATCCGCGACAAAAGCAATATCAAATTTACCCTTCTCCGCAATCTGAGCCGCCTTTTGCAACGTTTGAATATCAATACTTGCATTTACTTGCCCTTTCGGATGTTTCCAAGCTGCAACATGCATCCCTGCTCCTATTAAATACAACGCTAACTTCAATTCCTTTTTCTCCGCCATTCATCCTCACTCCCTTTAATATGAATAAAACTTTTTCCATGAAGCTAATTCGTCCAATGGCATTTTGACAGGAACATAATTCCCCTTTGAAATATCTTTAATGAAATTTGCCGTTTTTTCACGTTGATAAATATCCACAATTTTTTTCAATGTTGCATTGTCTTGGTCTTCTGCCTTGGCCACTATCACATTAATAAATGGCTTTGCAGTCTCACTCTCATGAATAATGGCATCCGTTAAAAGCAAGCCCGCTTCTACTGCCACACCATTATTTATAACTGCAAAATCAGCATCCTCCATAACACGTGGTGTTGTTGCCCCCTCTACAGGTAGGATCGTTAAATTTTTCGGATTATCTTTAATACGGTCCTCTCCACCATTGCCATCAAAATCTTCAGTAACCGACAGTAAATCGTATTCTTGCAGTAATAACAGCGCACGTCCCCAGTTCGATGGATCATTTGGTACCGCAATTTTTGCTCCTTCTTTGATATCCGTTAATGCGCTATATTTGTTAGAATATAAACCAATGGGCGCCATAATTGTAGTACCTATCGCCTGTAAATCTGTATTATTATTCGTATTAAATAAGTTTAAGTATGCTACATGCTGAAAAGCATTAATATCCACTTCATCCTCTGCTAATGCTTGGTTTGGGTCAAATTGGGCAGAGAATGTAACGAGTTCGAGCTCAAGATTTTCCTTCGCCGCTTGTTCTTTGATATACTCCCATGTTTTCAGTTCAGAGCTGCGAATACCGACTTTTACGACATCCTTTTCTTCGGCTTTTGCACATGCTACAAGCAAAAATAGTAGCGTAAGCAATCCTATGAGATATTGCGTTTTTTTCATTGTAGTACTTCCCTTCTATGACACTCTTCGTAGTTTTCTTTCAAAGCTATTGCCGATACTTTGAATAATTTGAACGAGCACCACTAAAATAACAACCGTTACTAAAATTGTGACATTATCAAAGCGTTGATAGCCGTAAGTAATGGCTACATCACCAAGACCACCGCCACCTACTGCTCCTGCCATTGCTGTCGCCCCTATCAAGCCGATAGTTGCCGTCGTGACACTTAAAATCAATGATGGGAAAGCTTCAGGCAATAAAAATTTACCAATAATTTGGAACGGAGAGGCTCCCATTGCCTTTGCTGCTTCAATGATGCCTTCATCCACTTCAAGCAAAGAATTTTCTATCAATCTTGAAATATACGGCCCGATATGCAAAACAAGCGGTACGATTGCTGCTGTTGTACCAATGGCCGTCCCAACTATTAAACGTGTAAATGGAATAATGGCAACAAGTAAAATAATAAATGGAATGGAGCGCAGCGTATTTACTATAGGATTCACGATAGAAAAGATAATTTTATGTTCCAAAATATGTCCTTTTCTTGTCACAACTAATGTAATGCCTAAGATAAATCCTAAGACCGCTCCAAAAAATAACGAGATACTAACCATGTACAGCGTATCCAACACTGCGTCGATAATGATTTGTGAGCTCACCTTCATGTGCACTGACCTCCTCAACCTGTATATTTTTGTTTTGAATATAGACAAATGCCTTTTGAATTTCTGCCTCAGGGCCAACGAGTTCAACGATTAAATTACCAAAGGGTATACCTTGTAGCTCAGTAATATTGCCAAACAGTACATTGACATCGACATTGAATTTTTTCGCTACCTGTGATACTACTGGTTGCCCTACATCCACCCCAATAAATTTCATGTTATAAACGCGTTTCGATCCATTTTTCACTTTAAGTTGCTCATAAATTGATTGAGGAATGTCCTCACGAACGACCGATTGTACAAAGTTTTTCGTTGTATCTTCCTTTGGTGCAGAAAATAGTTCAAGCACATTCCCTTCTTCAATAATGTCACCATTTTCCATGACCGCAACGCGATTACAGATGTCGCGTATCACTTCCATTTCATGTGTAATCATTAAAATCGTAATACCAAACTCAACATTGACACGCTTCAATAGCTCTAAAATAGACTTTGTCGTTTGTGGATCAAGTGCAGATGTTGCTTCATCACACAATAAAATTTTTGGCTTTGTCACCAGCGCACGCGCGATTCCAACCCGTTGCTTTTGTCCACCAGATAATTCGTCTATATAACGATTGGCTTTATCTTCTAAGCCAACGAATGTTAGTACTTCACGTACTTGTATTTCAATAATTGATTTTTTGGCACTGCTCAACACCAATGGCATCGCCACATTTTCAAAAACTGTTTTAGAATTGAGCAGATTGAAGTGTTGGAAAATCATCCCGATTTTTTTCTTTTCCTCTCGTAATTGCTTTTTACTTAATGTTGTAAGATTTATGCCATTAACAAGTACCTGACCTGATGTAGGTTCTTCCAATAAATTCACTGTTCTTAATAAGGTACTTTTACCAGCACCACTAAAACCAATAACACCAAATATATCTCCTTTTTGTACCGTTAAATTGATGTGATTTAAGGCCTTAACTGTGGATTGACCCACCTGAAATTCCTTCGTCGTTGAGATGAATTCAATCATGCACATTCTCCTCCTTGTCAGTGAATTTAGTGTCTTGATAATTGTGCTATACGACCGTTAAAATACTGGAACGACAGCACCTTTATAGTGTTCTTCAAAAAACTTACGTGCCTTATCACTTGTTAACCATTTGACAACTATTTGAATGGCAGCATCATCTTCTTTTTCTTTAGTCGTGGCGATAATATTGACATACGGTGATTCTGGTCCTTCAATGATGAGTGCATCCTCTATTGGGTTATACCCTCCCTCTAAGGCATAGTTGGTATTTATGGCAGAGGCGACTACATCATCTAGTGAACGAACTAATAAAAGGGAATCCACTCCGATAAATTGAATATTTTTTTCGTTTTTTGTTATGTCCTCGATTGTAAAATCATTCTTCTTTGCATCATCTAATTCAATAAGACCATTACTCTCAAACAATAGTAATGCACGGGAAAAATTGACTACATCATTTGGTACTGCTACCTCTGCATTCTGTGGTAAATCATTTATGCTATCGATTGTTTTTGAGTACAAACCAAATGGTTCAATGTGTATACCTCCTACACTTACTAAATCTAAATTACTTTCTTTATTTGTTTGCTCTAAAAATGGGATATGCTGAAAATAATTGAAATCCAATTCACCGTCCGCTGTTTGTTGATTTGTTTGTACAGCATCTTTTAAAATGTAAATTTCTAATTTCACACCCTCATTTGCGATATCGTCAGATAAGTATTCCAGCACTTCTGCATGTGGTACACTTGCTGCCCCTACTTTTAAAGTGACCGTGTCATCCTTACTTGCCTCACCTGATTCAGCACAACCTGCTAATACGCTCATCACGAACGCACCGACCAACAATACCCATAATTTCCTCACCCTTATATCCTCCTTTGTAAATATATTTACTTGGTTTTATAATAAAATAAAAATCGTAAAATTTATAACGGATGAAGTTTTTCTCAAATGACCAAATTATTTGAAATTTCATATTTTTATTTAAAATAAATCTTATCTGTTTACTAATGATTGGTCAATGCCATTTTTTCTTGTTTTTTCCCTCTAATCATAAAAATCGTAAAATAAAAATCGTAAAAAGCAATTATTTGCTCGATAAAGACAAATAGTCACTATTAAATACATGTTTTTTATTATTAGATAAAAAACTTTTAAACATCCGATAGAAATTTTCAATTAGGCTTTCGAATACAAAAATCCAATAAAGTGAAACTTCAATCAGTGGGGGTTTTCTTCATCCCCCACTGATTGTTAGTTGAACCAATCGGGCTAATACGGTCAGTTGATCGCGCACCTAGTTGATTCGTTTTCATCTTTCCACTTGAGGTGGGCGTCTTACTGACCGTTGATACGGGATAAAAAAACTCCGAATAGCATGTCGCCACTCAGAGTTTCATTTATAATTCGTTTAATACATCTTCCACAACTGTCCATTCTTCGTCTGTTTCAATTGGTAGTAATTCCTCAATAATGCCGTCCTTACCAGGTACATATTGCGCAGCAAAAATATCTCGTTCCTCAAATGGCTCGTCCGTTGCAGGCACGTAGAGTACATACGACTTACCAAATTGTTCTAGCGCAAACGTATGAATTACCTCACATACTTGATCATTGCCCTCTTCATCTGTCACAGTAATCAATTGTGGTTCTTCTTCAAATTCTTCAAGAAGCGTTAAGACAACTTCATTAATCATTTCCCATTCTGCTTCTGTGTCAACAGGCTGTAAATTTGTCATGTCGCCATTGTTATCATCATAATCGAATGTCATGGCCGAAATATCACCAGGAATTTCATGGCCCTCTGCATCAATTAGCGAAAACAGTACATATGATTTTTCCTCTGCATCAAAAGTAAAGACTACACGGCATTTTTGCTCCTTGCCATCCTCACCCATTATCATAAACTCTTGTGTTTCCTCGTTCATTCGAAAATCCCTCCTTATTTATATCAAATGCTTTAGCATCTTTACGTCCAGATTTCATATTTATCTTAGACTATTTTTTGCAGTCAGTAGAAGTTTATTTTCACTGAACACAGTAAAAAAGGAACAAGGACCGCACATTGCCATCCTTGTTCCCACACTTCAAATAGAAAAACGATTATTCTTCGTCTTCATCCTCTAAAGCGTTTAAAACGTTCTCCACCATATCCCATTCTGCTTCCGTTTCGATAGGTGTCAACTCACCATCTTCGCCGTTTTCAGATGGTACGAAAGAAGATACGAAGATTTCTACAGAACCTTCTTCATCTTCTTCAGCGCCTACCATTGCATAAAATACATATGATTTGCCAAATTCAGGAGACTCGTGTACGTGAATCACTTCACAAAGCTGCTCGTTTCCGTTTTCGTCAATTACAGTAATATGTTGTACATGTAATTCTTCTTCATGGTTATGCTCTTGTGCCATGTCTTTCACCTCATCAGTTAGTTTTTGCTATCTAAATAGCCTTGTAAAATCATCACAGCAGCCATCTTATCAATAACCTGCTTGCGTTTCTTGCGACTCACATCCGCTTCGATTAGCATGCGCTCGGCTGCCATCGTCGTTAAACGTTCGTCCCATAGCTTGACCGGTAGTGAAAATGTTTCTTCTAATAACTTTTTATAGTTTTCAGAAGCTTCACCACGGGGTCCTACCGTATTATTCATGTTTTTCGGGAACCCTACAACAAATTCAGTTATAGTATATTCCTTCACTAGCTCGGCTAAACGGTCGATGCCGAACACGCCATTTGCTTCATCAATTTTTACGGTTTCAATACCTTGTGCCGTCCAGCCTAGTGCATCACTAATTGCAACGCCAACTGTTTTTGACCCAACGTCTAATCCCATAATTCTCATTTCTAGTCCTCGTTATTCTTTTTGATATAAAATTTAACAAGCTCTTCTAGAATTTCGTCACGCTCAAGCTTGCGAATTAAATTACGAGCATCCTGATGGCGAGGAATATACGCCGGATCACCAGAAAGTAAGTAACCGACAATCTGATTGATAGGATTATATCCCTTTTCCTCTAATGAAGAATGTACTTTCAACATTACCTGCTTGACTTCCTGTTCCATTGACTCTTCTGGAAAATTAAATTTCATCGTTTGATCAAATGAACTCATGACCAGCACCTCGCTTTCAGAAATAAGGAGATGTGCAAAGAAGCTCATCCCCGATTTCTCTTTATTATAACCGATTTGGCGAATTAATTAAATGGATTTAACGTAATCATACACAGAAAGTAGCGCTTCATCAAGTTTTGATGCATCTTTTGCACCTGCCATCGCCATATCCGGACGACCCCCACCTTTACCACCACAAGCTTCCGCTACCATTTTCACGATATTTCCAGCGTGATAGTTTCCGCCAACTAAATCTTTTGTTACGCCAGCACAAAGCATCACTTTATCGCCATCACTAGCACCTAAAACGACAATAGCTTTAGTCATTTTTACTTTTAAATCATCCATCATTTGACGTAATTGATTATTATCCTTCGCTTCTACTTTAGTAGATAGGACGATTACATCACCAATTGTTTGTGCTGCGTCCACGATTGCCCCTGCTTGTGCGTTGGCAATTTTTTGTGATAATGCTTCATTATCACGTTGTAATTCTTTAAAGTCCGCTTGTAGTGCTTGTACTTTTGTCACAATATCTTTTGGATTCGCTTTTAACAACGCTGCTGCGCCGTTTAAGTACGCCTCTTCTTCTTTTACAGCTTCGTAAGCAACTTTACCAGTAACTGCCTCGATTCGACGAGTACCTGCACCAATACCGCCTTCAGAAACGATTTTGAAGAAACCAATTTCAGAAGAGCGTTTTACGTGAAGACCACCGCAAAGCTCAATAGAGTAGTCACCAATGGATACAACGCGTACGACATCGCCGTATTTTTCTCCGAATAATGCCATTGCTCCCATTGCTTTTGCTTCATCAATACCTTTTTCTTCAATCACGACTTCAATATCATCCCACACTTTTTCGTTTACAATACGTTCAATTTGCTGTAATTCTTCTTTTGTTACTTGGCCGAAGTGAGAGAAGTCAAAACGCAAACGATCAGGACCAACATATGAACCAGCTTGATTTACATGATCACCTAATACGTCTTTCAACGCACGTTGCATAATATGTGTAGCTGTATGGTTTTTAATAATTAGATTACGCTCATCACGATTGACTACCGCTTTTACTGCATCTTCAACATGCATTTCACCAGATTCCACAATTACAGTATGCAACGGTTGTCCATTAGGCGCTTTTTGAACATCCTTGACAATTGCAGTGAAGCTATCATTAGAAATGACACCACTGTCAGCAATTTGTCCACCCATTTCAGCGTAGAATGGTGTTTTTGCTAATACAACGAACGCTTCTTGGCCTTCAGAAGCCACTTTTGCCACTTGGCCGTTAACAATGATTGCCGCAACTACTGAATCTACAGACAATGTATCGTAACCAACGAATTCACTTGCCACGGTTAAGTTTGCTAGTACTTCATTTTGTACTTGCATGGAGTCTACATCTTGACGAGCTGCACGTGCACGCTCACGTTGTTGTTCCATTGCAACCTCGAATCCTTCATGGTCAACTTTCATGCCCACTTCTTCTGCATATTCTTCTGTTAGTTCAATTGGGAAACCATATGTGTCATATAAACGGAATGCATCTGCACCAGGAATATAATCATGGCCCACTGATTTTTGAGCTTCAACGACATCGTTAAAGATTGCTAAGCCGCCATCTAATGTTTCGTGGAAGCGAATTTCCTCATTTTTAATAACACGTTGGATAAATTCACATTTCTCTGTTACTTCAGGGTAGAAATCAACCATAACCTCACCCACGGTTGGAACTAATTCAAACATAAATGGTTTCTCGATACCAATTTGTTTTGCATAGCGAACGGCACGACGTAGTAAACGACGTAAAACATAGCCGCGACCTTCGTTGGAAGGAAGTGCACCATCACCTATTGCAAACGCGACTGTACGAATATGGTCAGCAATGACTTTGAACGGTGTGTTAATGTCTTCCTCAGATCCGAAGATTTCACTTAATTCTACTTCAGCTGGACGTTTATATTGACGGTTTGCTAATTGTTCAATTTTTTCAATAATCGGCATGAATAAATCCGTATCAAAGTTTGTTGGGACGTTTTGTACCACTGATACAATACGCTCTAGTCCCATACCTGTATCAATATTTTGCTTTGGTAGTGGTGTATATGTGCCATCAGGATTATGGTTGAATTGAGAGAACACCAAGTTCCAAATTTCAAGATAGCGCTCATTTTCACCACCAGGATACATTTCTGGATCATTTTCATCTGAGCCATACTCTTCTCCACGATCATAGAAAATTTCAGAGTTCGGACCGGATGGACCTTCTCCAATATCCCAAAAGTTCCCTTCTAAACGGATTAAACGCTCTTCTGGAATGCCAATTTCGTTATGCCATACATCATAGGCTTCTTGGTCTTCTGGGTGTATTGTAATTGATAAAAGTTCTGGATTAAAGCCCATCCATTTTTTATCTGTTAAAAATTCCCACGCGTAATGAATAGATTCTTTTTTGAAATAGTCACCGATTGAGAAGTTTCCAAGCATTTCAAAGAATGTATGGTGACGAGCTGTTTTCCCGACGTTTTCTATATCGTTTGTACGGATTGATTTTTGTGCATTTGTAATACGTGGATTGTCAGGAATAATACGACCATCAAAATAAGGTTTTAGTGTTGCAACACCTGAGTTAATCCATAATAACGATGGGTCATTGATTGGCACAAGTGGTGCTGACGGCTCATGATGATGTCCTTTTTCTTTAAAAAATTCTAAATACAAACGTCGAATTTCTGCTGCTTTCATGTGGAAAGTTCCTCCTCTTATCTACGTAAAATTACGAGATGAATCCGCAAAATAAACAAAAAAAGTCCTCATCCCAAAAAAGGGACGAGGACTTGTTATTATCTCGCGGTACCACCCTAGTTGTAAGTATAACCTACTTACCTCTCAAGCACTTGTAACGTAAGTGAACGGCAGTGATTAACTGCACTCTGGAGTAGCTTTCGGCATTTGTTAGTCGTGAGGATTTTTCCAGCCTAGAAATCCCTTTCTTGTCCACGTACAAATACGTACTTGTTCCATCATCGTTTTTACTATTATACAGTAAATTATAAAAAAGATTGCAAAGAGTGTCAACGTTCATCTTATTATAAACTAAATACCGCTCAAAGGAATTGCTGTGAAGATTTTCTATACACAATACTAAATATATTGAATAGCAAAAATACTGTAATCAACATCCATTTTTAGAACGATACGCTCCCCTTTGAAATCTTCTATGCACTGTTAATTTAGCTTTCACTTGCCATCTTTTCAAGCCACTCTTTTATATTTAGTTCGATAACTCCAAAAGTTCCTTTTTCTTTTCATATCCTACGGAATCCATTCAGGGAGTACAATTTTGTCAAAGCACAATTATAGTCTATCCCAACAGTGAAGCGTTCATTTCTTGAATTTGAAATCTTCTTTATAGACCCTATAATTTTATGCCCATCGCCAATCTAAACGTTCCCAAAATATACATTTTTTATCAATGAAAAAATAAGTTATACTTAAAATAGTATCGTGCTATAAAGATACACTATAACAAGGAGAGGATTATTATGCACAAGCAGAAACATATGACAACAATGACGATTGGAAAAAAATTAGGCTTAACTTTTTTCTTTGCACTTATCATTCCGAGCCTACTCATTGCTATAACGTCGTATTCAGTCGCAAGAAATGAAATAAACGATACGATGCATACAAGTGCCTCACAAAATGTTGCGGTTGTCGATGAATTTATCAACAAACATATCCAACCGATTGTAGAAGATGTGACTTACTTTGGCAACTCACTAACAGAGGGCACTATCTCTCAAGAAGAACGCGCTATCCTCCTACAAAGCATGCAGCAATATTTCGATACGAGTAAAGGGCTTGTTTCCTCATTTATTGGTACTGGAAATGGAGAGATGATTCAAGTTCCTAATCTCGGATTATCTGGAAAAAAAGATTTCGATCCACGTACACGGGATTGGTACACGAACGCCATTGAAGCACAAGGAGAAGTTGTTATATCTGATCCGCACGAATCTGCTTCAACAGGAGACTGGGTTGTGACGATTTCCAAAAAATTTAAAAATGCCGATGGTGTATTTGCCGTCAATCTTAAAATGGAAGAGCTAGCAAATTTAATTGGTACCATACATATTGGAAATGAAGGTTATGCTTTTTTAATAAGTCGTAATCAAGCAATTATTTCACACCCAACAATTGAGGTTGGTACAGATATTTCAGATGAATCTTGGGCATCAGCGATGTTAGAGGGCACAGACAACTTTATTAACTACCGATTAGATAATGAAGAAAAGCAAATGCTTGTTCAACAAAATGCATTAACCGGATGGCATGTAGGTGGGGCGATGTCAGAAAGTGAAATATCTAATGCGACAAAACCTATATTTATTTCTACACTCATCGTTGTATGTCTTTCTATAGCCGTATTCGGTGTCATTTTATATGTCATAATCCGTACAATTACACGCTCACTAGGCTCTATGATCAATGCAGCTAAAACGATGAGTGCAGGTGATTTACGTGCTAAAGTCATCAGCAAGAAAAAAGATGAAATCGGCGTTCTCGGAAAAGCCTTCCAAAAAATGAGCGATTCACTGCGCGATGTATTATCACATATTCACGAAAAATCAACTTCACTACTTGCTTCCTCAGAGGAATTAAGTGCGGTTACAGACGAAAACTCACGTGCTACAGAACGGGTGTCACAAGCTGCCATCGCCGTTTCTGAAGGTATCGACAAGCAAAATGCCAAATTAGTAGCAAGCTTTGATACACTAGAGCAAGTTTCAAATGACATTCATCAAATTTACGAAAATACAAATATCTTAACGCAAAAAGCTGAAAAAGCTGAAGCAACTGCTGATATAGGTCAAAATGTCGTTGCATCTACTCAAAAACAAATGAGAACAATCGAGGGCAAAATTAACGAGCTTTCAACCGACATTACAACCGTGAATACGTATGTCAAAGAAATTGACGAAATTTTGGCAGTTATTACATCCATATCTGAGCAAACGAATTTGTTGGCACTAAATGCTGCCATTGAAGCAGCACGTGCAGGTGAGCATGGTAAGGGCTTTGCAGTTGTAGCAGATGAAGTTCGAAAGTTAGCCGAACAAACGAACCAATCCTCCTCACAAGTTCGTCAAATAATTACCGCTATTCAACGTGAGGCTTCAAAACTAGCAACATCAATGGATACAAGCCATAGCGAAGTTACTAAAGGATTACAAATGTTTACACAAACTGAAGAGAACTTCCATGAAATGAAAACATTCATTGAAGAAATTAATGATCAGCTCCATGACGTATTAGATAAATCAAAAACGATATCTACAAATAGTCATCAAGTAGTAGGCGATATGAAAGTGATAGAAGACATTTCACTTTCTTCAAAAGATGAGGTAGAGGCAATGGCACAGGCGACTGTTAAACAAGCATCTGCTATGCAAGAAATCGCTGCGACTGCTGAAGCACTAGAAAAATACGCAGAGGAATTGCAAGAAGAAGTACGTACATTTACGCTATAAGTAAAAGAGCAAGAGAAATCACTACCGACTTCTCTTGCTCTTTTGCACTTAATATAATCAAATCTTTTCCTCACTTAGTCAAATGATAACCTGCAAAATCAATCGTGTTTTACGGGCTACAATTATTTAATTTTCACTTAAAAAATCTTCCACTCGCTTCACTAAATATTCCCTATTATAAGATTGGTAAAGCATGCTCGATAAGCGTACAGGATCTCCGAAAAAATAGCGTTCATATAGTGTTTGCCTTGTGCCGAAACTACTCATTGTTAAATCCCAGGCAAGACGGAATTTTTTCACACGTTCCTCCCCACCATCACGGGACGATTGTAAATAATGTTCTAAGTCACCATCATCTGCTGCAAATGCTTTTTCACTTGGAATGGACATTAATCCACTTGCCCCGAGCAACTGGATTATTTCCGTAAAGGTAGGATATACTTTAGGGAAAATTTGAATAGCGACTTGCAATGTTGGGTGATCGGGTCTAATAAAGCCAAACGCATCTCGCTTTGCATCTATTTCAGATTTTAACAGCAGGGCCTTCAGCGTTTCTAGTGTAACAATGACTTCTACAACCTTTTGCTGAACATGCTGATAGTCACCAATATTTATCGTATCCACAATGGACTGCACAACACCTAATACAAATTCAGTCTTTGCAATCTGGCGTGACAACACTTGATGTAAAGTGAAGGCTTGGAAACCACTAACATTCATAAAGTTATTAGCGACTTCCACATTTTCAAAATAAAACACGCGTTCCCATGGTACTGTTACATTATCAAAGACGACAATAGCATCCATTTCTTCAAAGCGAGCACTTAGTGGATTATCAAAAGTTGATTCACCACCTACAAATGACTGTCTACATAAAAATTTCAACCCTTTCGTATTACTTGGAATCGAGAAACCAAAACCTTTTCCTTCGTCATAGCCATTTGTCGATAATACAAGGAGCTCATCTGTAATTCCTCCTTGTGTCGCAAGCAATCTTGCCCCTTTAATAACTAAACCTTTAGCCGTTTTCTCCACAATTTTAGCTGCAATCGTTAATTCTTCATCTTCATAATAAAATCTTTTTCTATTTACTTGTGGCTCAATAAATGTATGAGTCATTGTCAGATCATGCTCGCGGGCATATTCATAAAAGTTAAGCAGATGATCAGGAAAACAATTAGGTTTATCTTTTAGATACTCCGCAGCCGATGCTAGAGCCATTAGCGTTGTATTCATATAATCAGGACTTCTTCCCATAAATCCATGACTACTTAAAGCCCACTCCCGAGCTGCATGACGTCTTTTCACCAAATCTTCAGTGGTCACAGCTTGAAGGAAAGACATACCCACCCGCTGCTTACTCGTTGGTGACACATAAGTCATCTTATCATGAAACACCTCATCATATTGCAAATCAAAGAGCTTCGCCTGACTCTGTATCACACCTTTGAATGCTGGATGCTCCGAAATCTTGCCCTTAATAATTTCTCCATCTAACGAAATATACGTTTGCAATGCATCTATACGATTAATATATTGCTGTCCTGTAATTGCTGGCATACATTCACCCCTAATTGTTACCTATGTTTTTATACTTATTAATATATGTTTTTCCGCCACGATCTGTTCCAAGATAACTCAAACTGTATTACATCAATTCATCAAAAACAATTAACTGTACTACTTTTTAAATACAGATAAAAATTTGATAATTGCCATTATTTATCAGTCACATTAGAAGAAAACGTTTCCAGTAAGCACTTTTAAAACAAGTTCATTTTTGCGTCACATTCATCTAAAAATCTTTTTCTATTAGTACAAGCTCGCTAGATTTTTAGTACAGGAGGGTGTATGCTAACATCGTAAACAAAATAAATACACTATTCACCCAAAAAAGGAGAAAATATACATGAATTCTCAAATCATTTCCTACGTAGCTAAAATGGAAGCTGCTTTAATGAACAAAATGGAGGATCACAACGAAGAGAACTTGTTATTCTCTATCGCTTCCAACTTCATTGCTGAAGAAAAAGATCAATTCAAAAATGTTTGCCAAGCATATGAAGTTGTCAAACATCACTTAATTGGCTTTCACTAATTTCTTGTATTCTGAACATGGCTAACATCTACTACTGCACCAAACCCGCATCTTATCACGAGGATGCGGGTTTATTTGTGTGATATAGACATATTAAAAAGTAACAGAAAACAGGTCCGTAAAAAGCCACTTCCTTTCCCCCTCTCTATAAAGGTATCAAGGAATTGCAGACCCACCAGAGAAATCCGAAAAGGCAAACAGATAAATAGAGGCACTGACCGTATAAATCACCACACTTTTTGTAAAAAATCGAGTAGGAGGGAGTGATTAACTCCCGACCTCTCACACCACCGTACGTACGGTTCCGTATACGGCGGTTCAATTAAGATGAATAACGCAAAGTTTCGTAACGAACTTGCAGACTTTTCAGCCCTTGGCCATTCCAATAGGAATTGCCGAGGGTTCTGTGTAATATGGGGCTTTTTGAGATGCGCCAGTATCCTTTTCGGGTATTACCCCATTCGTACGCTTTTCCGTATGGAACTTTTAAACGAATGAGATTTCTGACTCTCGTTCGGGGTTTCTTCCAATTCTTCCAAAGGCACATTCGCAACCGCCTTTTAATCCAGCTGTCTAACCTGTTGAATATTGAAGGTGTGTCTGCGAGCGCAAAATATCCGCACCATCCTATTAAATATTGATTTAATTTCTCGATACGGTATTCCATTGAA
>NZ_KB933398.1:3209704-3627461 GCF_000392615.1 Lysinibacillus sphaericus OT4b.31
GTCGCCACGGACACCCTTGCTCTTGGCTAACCTCTACTTCTGTCTTCGGAGTTCGGGACTTGCACCCTATAGTTCATACGCATGCCGGGCGCACATCAAAAGGTTTCGAGAATGCTGAGCACTCTCGAAACCTTTTTTCTTCAAACTGAATTTAAATCAGATTGGGCAATTTGCTATTTGGTGTACGGGGAAACCATTTTTTGGAATTCCGCAAATGATGTTTTTTGATCGCTATACAAACGTTTAATTTGATAGGCATCATCATATGGATTATTATAGCCAGGCATTGTTGAAAACGCCATTGAAAATCCAGCTTCTTTTACAGCGTAAATCGTATTGGAATTGTATTGACCAAAAGGATAGGCAAATGCCTTGGCACCAGGAATGATCGTTAAGCTACGTTTTAAATCCTGTACCACTTCATGATATGGAATGAGCAACATTTTTCCTTTATTCCCCACAATATCATGTAAGTTATACGTATGTGACTCATACGTAAAAACATCTTGCATATTAGCCATATCTTGTCTTGAGATTGCCTGTAAGTCTGTATAATCAAACATTTGCTCCGCTGGCGAATGTTCATTACGATACGTAATTAAAAATTGCGTCGCTTGAAAACCATGTTTTTTTAGCACAGGATATGCATATTCACGTGTTGATAATAAGCCAT
Organism: Lysinibacillus sphaericus OT4b.31; assembly: GCF_000392615.1. Taxonomy (GTDB): domain Bacteria; phylum Bacillota; class Bacilli; order Bacillales_A; family Planococcaceae; genus Lysinibacillus; species Lysinibacillus sphaericus_B. The sequence goes on from NZ_KB933398.1 coordinate 3,210,378, forward strand.
CATCAAATGTTAATACGATGGAATACGCAGGCAATGTAATTTCATTTCGCATAAAACGTAATAATTCATCTATACTTACTGTTTCATAATTTTTACTTTTTAAATACTGCATTTCATTGGCAAACTGAACGTCTGTCATCGTTGTACTAACATTTTTAAAGCGACCAAGCTCATGTTCTTTTAAAAAATGGTGATACATCATCACAGGTACTCCTCGGTCTAATGCTACCTTTGAACTGTGAATATAGCCTTCACGTCCTCCAAGCGTAGTCACATACCAATTCGCTTCTTTTCGCAAAATCGGATATCGGCGATTTACATCTAGTTTCGCAAATGGTTGTAATTTACCTGAAGAACGATCATAAATATCACTATTAGCAGAAATAGGAATGAAATATTGGTTTTGCACCACATTATCTTTCCCTATATTTTTATAGGCAGGTGTATGAACAAATTTCACTTTCGATCTTTCAGCATAGACGAAGGTTTTGCCCCAACGCACTTGTACATAGGTCGCATCTTCCGCATTTGTCACCTCTAGCTGTTGTCCCTTTAATAAAGTAGCTATTGCCATCACATGATTTTCTCGACGCAAATCATAGAGTATGGTGTTTTCTAACGCTTCAATATAGCCATTTTCTTTACTTGGCAGTGTTGGCGTAGGTTTCTCAGTCGGTTTAGTCGATGGATTTGTTGTGTCTTCACCTTTTTCTTCTTCAACAAACTTACTATGTACATATCCAAGTCGGCCGTTCACAGCAATACCATACCAACTGCCCATCTTACTATAAATAGGGAAACGAACACCTTCTGACAGTGTTGCAAACTGTACCAGCTTGTTACCAGTATTATCATAAATCGGCGTGACGCTCGTAGCCACTATATAATCTTTTATCTGTACAACTGATGGTACGGTATTTTTATAGGTTGTAGTTGGCACAACTGTTGTAATACGTTTATCAACATACCCATAATTACCGCCCCATCTAATTTGCCACCAATTGGCTCCGTAATCTTTTGTTACAACAAAGGTTTGTCCAGCTGATAATGTTCCTACTTGTACAAGTGAGCCTGAACGATTATCAAAGACTGTTGCTTCCTCATTTACCTGAATGACCGTATTATTTGCATGTACTTCTTGCGCTAACGGCAAAAGCAGCATAAATAGGAGCAATAAAACGATGCGTTTCACTTTCTTCACCTCATAAATCTTTTATTTAATTACTTTCATCCATAAAATTATACGGTGTAACACCATCCATTCCAATCATTGGATGAATATGTGGCATTGTGTCTACCGTGAGCTGTGTAGGACCAGATTGCTTCTCTTCCTGCACAGTTGCATCAGTTGGAGATGCTTCTACTACTTCAATCATTTCCTCAGTTGCTTCCATCGGATTAAGTCGGGCACGCAACGAGGTAAAACGTTGTAAATCATCTGTACGCTGTAAACCACGCGCTAACACATCAGGTTCCCCACATAAAATGAGAAAATTTTTCGCCCGTGTAATGCCCGTATATAACAAATTACGACGTAGCATTTTCGAATAGCCACGCACTACCGGCATAATAACTGTTTGAAACTCCGAGCCCTGCGATTTGTGAATAGAGCAGCAATAAGCAAGTGTCAATTGGTTAAGATCACTACGTTGATAGGTCACTTCAATACCATCGAAAGACACAACGAGTAAGTCTTGCTTGTCGATCGTTTCCTTTGCTTTAATGATACTAATCACTTCACCCATATCGCCGTTAAAGACATTACTTTCCGGTTGATTGACGAGCTGAAGCACTTTATCCTTTATCCGATAGGTTACATCACCAAAGACAAGTTCTTTTCTTGAGCCTGTATCATTTGGATTAATAAGCTCTTGAATCATTTTATTTAAATTATCAATTCCCGCTGGTCCTTTATACATTGGCGCTAGTACTTGAATATTTCGAATTTCTTGCCCTTTTGCCACAGCACTTTTGACAACCTGTGTGACGACATTTGCCACTTGCTCTGATGAGGCTTTAATAAATGAACGATCTGATGTTTTAACTGTTAAATCATGTGCTATCGTGCCGCGTTTTATTTGGTGGGCTAGTTCAATAATTGTCGAGCCTTCTGCTTGACGATAAACGTCTGTTAATTCTACGGTAGGAATTTGCTGAGAGGCAAGTAAATCCTTTAAAACTTGTCCAGGCCCTACTGGTGGCAACTGATCCTGATCACCTACAAATACTACCTGTACGTCCTCATGTAATGATTTCAACAATTGATGAGCAAGCCATGTATCAACCATTGACATTTCATCAACAATAATAAGCTTACCTGTCACTTCACGCTCAGTTTCCTCTTCTTTTTCTTGCCCTGTAAAACCTAATAAACGATGAATCGTCATTGCAGGTAGCTCAGTCGACTCTGATAAACGCTTCGCTGCACGGCCAGTAGGTGCACATAAAATAATAGGAAAGGGCTCTTCTTTTTGCGCGTACTCTTTTGGATTAAGTGATAGCCCATGTAGTTTTGCATAGACCTCCACGACACCTCTTACAACGGTTGTTTTCCCTGTTCCTGGTCCACCTGTTAAAATCATCACTGCTGAATTGAGGGCTTGCTCAATCGCGAAGGCTTGTGTTTCGGCATATGTGACGTTTAGTAACTCTTCCGTTTCACCGATTGCCTTACGAATCTCATCCTTACTAAAATGTTCAGCCTTACTGTTACGTTCGGTTAACGCTAAAATTTTGGAGGCAATACCGACCTCTGAAAAATATAAGGATGGCAAATAAAGCCTCGTTTCTTCGCCATAAATCTTACTTTCCTCTCGCATTTCAATACAAGCCCTTGAAATTGCCTCAAAAGGAATTTCCTCACGTTGACTTTGTTCCAGCATGTCTTTTACTTGTGGTAATACATGCTCAGCATCTAAATACACATGTCCATCTGATAGTGCTGCTGTATTTAAGATGTGTAAAATCGCAGCCTTGATACGGTCAGGGTGATTGCCCTTAATACCTAATTTTTCACCAAGCTCGTCCGCACGTAAAAAGCCAACACCCTCGATATCTTCAATAAGGCGATAAGGATTCTCTGTTAATAATTCAATTGCTTCGGTACGATATGTTTGGTAAATTTTCATTCCGAGCTGTGGTCCAAAGCCCCAGTCATTGAGCTGAATCATGACACGTTCTAAACCAAGATTTTGTTCAATTGTACGATGGATAATCTCTTTTTTTTCAGCGGATAAACGAGGTACGACATCGAGTGCACTTGGATCCTCTAGAATAAGACGCAACGCATTGGCACCAAGCTTTTCAACAATTGTTTCTGCTGTTTTTCTACCAATACCAACAAATAGGTCACTTGATAAGTAATGGACAATCCCCTGTTCAGTGGCTGGCACTTCTTTTGCAAACGTCTCAATTTGAAATTGTACACCATATTTTGGATGTTGTCTCAATATTCCAGTAAATCGGTACTGTTCATCCATTTGCAGTGGCGGAAAATAACCGACAACTATAATTTCCTTATCGTCATATTGTAAATTCGTTTCTTGAATTTTCACACGGACGATGGAATACATATTTTGCGCATTATGAAAAATTGAGACGATAGGACGTCCGAGAATAAAAAATTTATTCAGCTCAAATAAATCTAGGTTTTCTGCCATTTGTCGTTCGTCCCTTTCTCGTTCATTTCAATCTTTTTATTTTACCACAGCATGCCTAGAAAAATCGTTTTAAGATAGAAATCCGTAAAATCTTTTATCATTATTTTGACAAATGACAATTCACGGCTATTTTAACAATTTCCATGCTATGATATAAAGAATGAAAGTGTTGTACGGGAAGGATTGTGGAACTATTGGAATTTAGACCTTGCATTGATTTACACGATGGCAAAGTAAAGCAAATAGTTGGCAGTACACTTGGACATGAAGATCAAGCAGTTGTTGAAAATTTCATTTCTACGCATGATTCTCATTACTATGCCAATATGTTTGCGAAAGACCAGTTAACGGGTGGTCATGTCATTATGCTTGGTAGCGGGAACGAAGAAGCCGCGTTTGCAGCGTTAAGTGCTTATCCCGGTGGTTTACAGGTTGGTGGTGGCATAAACAGTAAAAATGCACAACAATATATTGATGCAGGTGCTTCACATGTGATTGTGACTTCATTCATTTTCCATGATGGCAAGCTCGATATTGGCCGCCTAGAACAATTAGTAAACGCTGTGGGAAAAGAACATCTTGTTATCGATTTAAGCTGCCGTATGCGTGATGGCAAATGGTTTGTTGTCACTGATAAATGGACGAAGTTTAGCGATTTTGAAGTGAATGCTGCTTCCATTGCATATATTGAAGGCTTTTGCGATGAACTTCTAATTCACGCTGTTGATGTAGAAGGAAAAAAAGGTGGCATGCAAGAAAGCTTAGTACATGATTTAGCGGCTTGGACTTCGATTCCAACAACCTATGCAGGGGGTGTTCGTTCTCTAGACGATTTGGCAACCTTCGAGAAAATCGCGAACGGTAAGCTGCATGTGACAATCGGTAGTGCCCTATCTATTTTTGGAGGAGACTTACTTTATTCAGATGTTGTAAATTATTGTGAAAAGGCGGGCTATGATGAAACTAATATATAAAGATTATGTTTTTCCATTCAAAGAAACCAATTTAGAGCGCATCATTGATGGCAAGTATTTTAAAGTGAATACTTTTGATGATTCTTTATCCTTACACGTACAACTTGATAACGAGCAAATGCTGTTAGAATTTTCGAAATCATTAAAAGCGACATGTGGTTTCTTGCGTGATCAAGAAACTGAACCTTATATCGGCACCTATATCGATTTACAGTTATTTGTCGAGGAGTTTAATAAACGATACAACTTAAATGCTGAAATTATCGTATAATGCGAGAAAAACCTATCTTCCCTGTTGAAGATAGGTTTTTCTGTTTGGAGCACTTATTTCTAATTTCATGTAAATTTTGTTAAGCTTAAAAGTGGGAAGTTTAAAGGACTAGCGAAAACTGATGAAATGTACAGCTAAATAAAACCACCATAAGCAACCTCGTAACTCGATACATTAATTTACTACGTGTGGGACTCCCACTACCAATCGTTTATTTTATCTTAGAAAGGATTTCACAATATATGAAAAACGAATTCGAAACAACTACCTTAAAAACCTTCCAAACAGAGCTAACGCGTTTCTTTTTAGGATATAAATTTGCACTGAATGAAATTGAGACGAAAATAAACATATTAAAAGAAGAATTTAAGCTCATTCACGACTATAATCCGATCGAACATGTGTCAACTCGAATAAAATCACCAAAAAGTATTTTGTTAAAAGTGAAGAAAAAGGAATTAGAGCCTTCAATTAACGCTATTCGCGAAAATATTCGTGACATTGCTGGCGTACGTATTACTTGCTCATTTGTGGAGGACATTTATAAAGTGAGTGCTATGCTTCAGGCGCAAAGTGATATTGAAGTCGTTGATGTAAAGGATTATATTGCCGAACCAAAAGAAAACGGCTATCAAAGCTTACATCTCATCATTACAATTCCTATATTCATGTCGGACCGTGTGGAAAAAGTATTCACTGAAATTCAAATCCGCACAATTGCGATGGATTTTTGGGCCAGCTTAGAGCATAAAATCTATTATAAATATAATAAAGAGGTCCCTATGCATATTCGGACGGAACTAAAAGATGCAGCACTTCAAGCAGCTGAACTTGATCGCAAAATGGAACGTCTTAATAAGGAAATAAATATATTAAAAGCCAATGAAACAGAATCATCGTTTATAGACGAGACACCTGTTGCTCATTTAGCAAAATATTTGTCTCTTTTAATATCTGACCAGGAAGTCGTTGAATAATGCAGAAAGGAATTTCCTATTATGCAAAAAACCCTGACCTTTTTAAAGACAATTGATACTGAATTATATCGCTACATTGTTGAATACGGTATCGTTATGTATATCGTGTTATTTTTCATCATTTATGCCAAAACAGCATTTATCTTATTAACCTTTCTCCCTGGTGATTCTACAGTCTTTGCCAGTGGTACAATTGCTGCGATTGGTCATTTAAATATTTGGTTGTTGTTTCTATTATTTTTCATCGCTACCGTTGTAGGTGATGCACAAAACTATACAATCGGTAAATTTTTAAATAATACAAAAGCAAAATCATGGCGTTTTTCTCCACTTCGCTTTATTCCAGATAAGACAATTTTGAAGGCTACAAATTTTTTAGAACGCTATGGGAAAATTGCCATTACTTTTTCCCGCTTTGTGCCATTAATGCGCACCACCGTACCGTTTGTAAGTGGTTTTACTTCCTACAGTTTTCAAAATTTCTTTATTCACAATTGTCTAGGTGCACTTATTTGGACAATCGTATGGCTGTTTTCAGGCTTTGCACTCGGCAATATCCCATGGATTGCAGATAACTTATTTTTATCTTTAATGTTTATTTCATTAACAGCTTTTATCCCTGCAATTGGCGCTTTTATTTTTGAATATATAAGAAAGTACACAAAAAAAACTCGTCATCTACAGTAGTAGAGACGAGCCAGACTCACGACAAAAGGTATTCGAACTGATCACATTCCGAATACCTTTTGAAATTTCATCAGAAATAGTAGTTACAAATAATCCCTATGAACGACAGGAGTACGCTACGAGCAACTGTTTTCTGACATTCGGTAAACTTTACCATGTTCAATTAGATAGCTTCTTCAAACTCATGGCAAAAAGTAAGCATCGCCTGCATGAAAAAATATTTATCCATAGTAAAATTTTCAGACGTATACCATGATTTTCTTTCACAAAACACGTTTAATGATTTTCTGATGTCAGCATTTCTAATGGATGTCGTTCATTATTACTATTTTTCGTCATCCTATCCATCACCTCAATCATTTATAGTTACACTCGTTGATTGGAGCGCAGGCGGCGACTTCTGCGGGAATCGCATGAGCTGAAGGCCTCGCAGGAGCGTAGCGACGAGGAGACTGAAGCCATGCCCGCGAAAAGCGTCCGCCGTAGCGGAAATCAACGGGTTCATATAAATATTTCTATTTTTAAAAGAAAACAAACTGTAAACAACTCAATTTTTTGAGTTGACTACAGTCTGACGAGCTTTTTCATTAATTAAATCGTTGTGCTATCATGTCGTAAATATAACGTGCCTGTTCGTATTCAGGCTGTAACGTAAAGGCTTGTTTTAAGTGATACATGGCATCTTCTGTTTGCTCTGTCGATACCGCGTAAAGTACACCTAAATTGTAATGCGCATCTGCATTATTCCAATCCTGTTCGATTAAGAAGTCCAATTCTTTTTTACCTTCGTCGAACATTTCTAATGCACAAAGTACAATTGCGTAAGCTAAACGAATTTGTGTATCCTCTGGCGAAAGCTCCGCTGCACGTTGTAAATATGGTAAGGCTAGCTTGGGATTTTCCATACGTTCAAAGCATTTACCCATCATGTAATACACGTCGGCACCCTCGATTTTATGTGTCACCGCTTGCTCATAAAGTTTCAACGCTTCGGCAAAACGCTCGGCATTAAAATATAAATTAGCTAAGCCGTAGTAAGCCGTTGCAGCCGAATTATCCACTGTAATAGCCTTTTGGAAAAAACGCTCTGCGCGCTCTGTGTCCTCTAGTACCGCTAACAAATTACCAAAATTCACATATCCAATTGCATTTTCAGGCTCAGCTTCTATTGCCTGTGTAAAAAGCTGGGCCGCATCTTCATAACGTTTTTCTTGAAATGCTAGAATGCCCTGTTCATTAAAATCCATTTTTTCACCTCTATGTAGCGAAAGACTGCTCGTTCATTACCTACGGATATTAAACTATGCAAGCACTGTTCAATATCCGTGGCATTCACCAGAGAGTATATCACTTAACTCAATTTTGTACCCTTCCACTGAATGAAAACACATATCATCAATAGTTGGGAAATATATACTACATCAGGTTAACGGCAGCCTAATCACAAGTTATCCAACATATGTTAATTTTTCATTATTTTTAAAGACTTCATCTATTGTCCCGCCGCCTAAGCACACTTCACCATCATATAATACAACAGCTTGTCCAGGCGTAATAGCACGTACAGGGTCAGCAAATGTAATATGTGTACGACCGTCCTCTAAAATTTCCACTTCTACTGGTGTATCCGTTTGTCGATAACGGAATTTCGCCGTGCATGAAAATTTCCCGGGCAATTTTTTTGTCGAAGTATAGCTCATTTTTACAGCTGTTAGTGAAGTAGAGTACACTGCATCATGGTGGAAGCCTTGTCCAACAAGTAGCACGTTTCGTTCTAAGTCTTTGCCGAGCACAAACCAAGGTTCACCGTCTCCACCAATACCAAGGCCATGACGTTGACCTAGTGTATAATACATTAAGCCATCATGTTGACCCATTACAACGCCATCCATCGTTTCCATTTTACCAGGTTGAGCGGGTAAATATTGACTTAAAAATCCTTTAAAATTACGCTCACCGATGAAACAAATGCCTGTCGAATCTTTTTTCTTGGCAGTAGCAAGACCAGCTTCTTCTGCAATTTTGCGCACTTCTTTTTTCTCAATATCACCAATTGGGAACATTACATGACTTAGCTGTTCCTGAGATAATTGGTTGAGGAAATAAGTTTGATCTTTATTGTCATCAACACCACGAAGCATTTGAACTTCGCCCTCACCACTACGATCGATGCGTGCGTAGTGCCCAGTCGCCAAATAATCTGCACCCAAATTCATCGCGTGCTCAAGAAAAGCTTTAAACTTAATTTCCTTATTGCACATGACATCAGGATTTGGTGTACGCCCTGCTTTATATTCTTCTAAAAAGTAAGTGAAAACCTTATCCCAATATTGCTTTTCAAAATTCACTGCATAGTAGGGTATACCGATTTGGTTACATACTTTAATGACATCATCATAGTCTTCTGTAGCTGTACAAACACCATTTTCGTCTGTATCATCCCAGTTCTTCATAAAAATCCCGATTACTTCATAACCTTGCTGCTTTAACAAGTATGCCGCAACCGAAGAATCTACCCCACCCGACATGCCGACAACGACTCGAATTTGTGATGGGTTACGTGTTTCTTTCATTTGCTGTCACCTTTTCTTTCAATCAATTTCACCACAACGAACAACAAAAGTGATATTCGTCAGAGTTGTTAAATTATCTGCTCATTTTAAAAACAGTGTAGTTGTCACTTATTAATTTGCGAGTCTTCGTACAATTGTTGCTGTTTTTTCTGCGGCTTGTCGTACATCATCTTCCGTTAAACCTTCACCAAAGCTAAAACGAATTGAATTGCGTAATTCCTCAGCGCCTTGCCCAAACATCGCAACTAACACATGTGAAGGTTCAATTGAGCCCGCTGTACACGCTGAACCACTTGAGGCACAAATGCCCGCCATATCAAGATTTACTAAAAATGATTCTACTTCCATGCCTGTAAAGCTTATATTCAATACATGTGGTAGTACATCTTTTGTATCTCCATTTACATGGAATGACAGTTTTCCTTGTGTGAAAACATCAAGCATAATTTGCTTAAAGTGATTGTACAGTGCACGCTTGTCTGAACGCAACTCACTTGCACTTTGGACGGCTGCAGCAAAAGCAAGAACAGCAGGTACATTTTCAGTACCCGCACGACGTTTTTTCTCCTGTGAACCACCAAGTATATAACTAGCGAGCGGCGTACCTGTCTTGTGATAAAGGAAGCCAATTCCTTTAGGTCCATTCATCTTATGTGCAGATACACTTAACAAATCAACTTGTAACTCTGTTACATCAAATGTCTCTAATCCATAGGCCTGTACAGCATCTGTATGGAATGTCGCTTGATGGTTGCGTAACAACTCACCAATTTCAGCAATTGGTTGAATGGTACCAACCTCATTATTACCGTACATAATCGTTACTAGTATCGTTTCCTCACGGAGTGCCCTCTGAACCGCTTCTACAGAAACGCGCCCCTCGGTATCTACTGGTAAATATGTCACATCAAAGCCTTCTCGCTCAAGCTTTTCGCACGTATGTAACACTGCATGATGTTCAATTTGTGTTGTAATAATATGCTTACCTTCAGTAGCGCGTGCATAAGCTGTACCTAGAATCGCTGTATTATCAGCTTCTGTGCCGCCACTTGTTAGAATAATTTCACCTGACTTTGCACCGATGGACTGCGCCAGTACTTCACGTGCATCATCTAATTGTTTGCGTGACTCTCTACCTGCACCATGAATGCTTGATGCATTCCCATATACCGCACGCATCGCTAAAGTCATAGCGTCAATTACCTTGTCATTCATTGGTGATGTCGCTGCATGATCAAGATAGATGTATGAATTCATGTTGAAAACTCCTTTATACGAAAAGCGCTAAAGTGCCCTTTTACCCTCGACGATCAGTTGCCATAAAAACATCACACCTTGGATGATTACCGAACTCCCAGCATGTCGAAAAAATCACAGTAAAGTGCGAATTCACACTTCTACAGGGGATTTCTTGACACCATGAGTCCACAGCTATGTGGCAACAATTAACATCTCGAAGGGTGGCGCTTTAGCCTAGACTTTTTTAAATATAGAACATATAGCCATCTACTACATTTCCTTCTGTGTATTGTGCTAAATCTTCAATTGTCGTTGTATCTAAAACATTTTTTACAGCGTCACGGATTCGAAGCCACAACTCACGTTGAGGTGCTTCTTCATTTTCGATTCCTTCTACCGGCTGGATTGGACCTTCTAAGACACTAATAACACTCGCTGCCGAAATTTCACTTGGTGGATTCGCTAACATATAACCACCGTATGCACCGCGCACACTTTTTACTAAGCCTGAGTTACGTAATGGCGATACTAATTGCTCTAAGTATGCTTCAGAAAGTTCCTTTTCTGCGGCAATTTTACGTAGTGGAATTGGACCTTCACCATAATGTTTTGCCAATTCAATCATAATTGTCAGCCCGTAGCGGCCCTTTGTTGAAATTTTCATTTTATCACCCTCATTAGTCTAGTCAAAATACTAAAGACAGTATATCATAATATCCGCTCGTAGAACTCGGAAATAGTCCTATAACGATATGATATACTATAAATTAGAACAAGCGTACGAACGGAGGATGACTTTTGCATAATGAACCACTTGCTTATCGCATGCGACCACATACACTCGATGAAATCGTTGGTCAACAAGATTTCGTCGGACCTGATACCGCTCTTTATAAAATGATTCAAAATGGACATGTCCCGTCCATGTTACTTTATGGTGAACCAGGTATTGGCAAAACGTCAATTGCCAATGCAATTGCTGGTAGCTCGCAGCTGTCATACTTTTCTTTAAATGCGACTCGCGCAGGGAAAAAAGATGTGGAGGACATTGTACAGGAAGCAAGAATATCCGGTAAAGTCCTACTTTTTTTGGACGAAATTCATCGCTTTAATAAATTACAGCAGGATACGTTATTACCACACGTTGAAAACGGCTCCATCGTGTTGATTGGAGCCACTACAGAGAATCCATATCATGATGTGAATCCAGCTATTCGCTCGCGCTGTGGGGAAATCCACCAGTTAAAACGGCTAACTACTGAGAATTTAGTTGAGCTCATCAAAAAGGCCCTTACTGATGAGAAGCAAGGGCTTGGTAAATATGAATTTGTGCTATCGGAAGAACAAATTGAACAAATTGCAACAGCGGCTAATGGTGATGCTCGTAAAGCACTTACTTTACTTGAATCGATTTACTATGCGAGCGATGAAGTAAATGGACAAACAATTGCCTCAAACCATATCATCGAACACCTCATCGGGCGAATAGGTGTATACGGTGATAAAAACGGGTCTCATTTTTATAATTTACTGTCCGCCCTGCAAAAATCAGTGCGTGGAAGTGATACGAATGCCGCATTATATTATTTAGCACATTTGTTGGAAAGCGGTGATTTAGTAGCTGTTAGTCGACGCTTACTCGTTATGGCTTATGAAGATATCGGACTTGCTAATCCAGATGTCGGTGCCCATATGCTCGCCGCCGTGCAAGCAGCAGAACGGCTCGGCTTACCTGAGGCCCGTATCCCCCTAGCAAGTGCTGTCATTGAAATGTGCCTTGCTTCGAAATCAAATTCTGCCATTTTAGCAATTGATGCGGCCATTGCCAGCATCAACGAGGGGAAAACAGGTGATATTCCACTTCATCTACGTGACGCTCATTACAGTGATGCACAAGATTTAGGTCATGTTGGCTACAAATACCCTCACAATAGCCCTCTCGGCACTTTCGGCGGCTGGGTGGATCAGCAGTATTTACCTGACGCACTGGTTGACACAGAATTTTACAAGCCCGTTATTGCAGGCGAAGAGAAACGAATGGCAGGTATCTACGAAAAATTGAAAACGTTTCAGCATAATAAGAAGTGATGCCGCTGGAAGTCGCATCACTTTTTTTACTATTTAACTTGTAATTTTGATACTGAGTGGGCAAGCGTACCGATCACAAGTGATACACGTTCCATATCAAAACGCACGTGTTGAATTTGCGCCATCATCTTCCTCCTTTGACTTTGATACCAGATTGACAACACAGACATTAAAAGGTATCCAATCAAAAGTACCACTCGTGAAGTCGCCGTCTTACGCTCCATCAAAAAAATTAATTCACATAACAACGGATTAATTTTTCTGATAATAAGAAAAACAGGATAACTGTTTTTGGCAATCATCCTGTAAAACCTGCTTTATTGTTTGTGTATCGATTACTATAAAATAAATTTAATGTTTCGGCTACATTTCGCATTGAAGGTAATGTTGTCATTTCTTTGGCATCAACTTTTTCATGTAAATAGTTAACAAAATTATATGTTTGAAACAGTAAGCTAGCAAACTCTTGATTATTATTCTGTACCTCTAAGCGTATTGATTTCACTGCAATTGCTTGAGCCACTGCCTGTTCTCTCGTTATGGAAGTTTGGTCGTCATCAGCATTATCATCTGTCGTTCGATATAGGAACTTTAAAGCATCGTAAACCGCCTGATTGTCGCTAAATCGCTCCTTTAGCCACTGCATCACAAATTGTAAAAAGATAACGGCATAAATGAGTGAAAGACATTCATTTTCACGAGACTTTGCTGCCAAACGTTTAAAGTGCTCCTCTTGCGTCACTAACTCGAAAAGAATCAAACGAATCGGATACAACATTGCATGTCCGCTATTGATAAATAATTTTTCAAGGTCTTTGTACATTGCCAGCCAAATATCCCTCACCAACGAAATAGATTTTCTAGTAGATAGCGCCAATTGACATTGTATGAGCCCCTGTTCAAGCGTTGGTTTTATAAGTTGATTAAACAATAATTCATCCTCTTTGCTGACTAATAGAAGCGGTTTTTCTAAATCAAACAAATCGATTTCAATGCCGTTTACTAACATTGCTAAGCCCCCTTCCTACAAAGTGATATGTTGAGCTCTACTACTTTTTCACATTTCTACTTCATGCATTTATCCTATATTAACCTTGTTGATTGGCATCTTTCTGCTTTTTTTATCTATATTTCGACATAAAACTTTAAATACCTCTATTGGCTGTAGCTTACATATCAGCAAAATTCCTTGCCTTACAAAAAGACCGTACGCTAATTTTAAAGATAAAGTGAAACTTCAAGCAGTGGGAGTTCTTCATCCCCACTGCTTGTTTCGGGCTTTTACGGTCAGTTGATCGTCCACCCCGTTCACTTATTGTCATCTTTCCACTTGGCGTCGGCTTACTGACCGTTATGGCGGGATCAAAAAAACCATTGCCTCTTTACTAATGACAATGGTAAAAATTCAATATTATTCAGTGGTTTCCTTCTCAACAAAGACTTTAAATTGATGTAAACATTGTTTCACATCACCTTTTTGCGCTAAAACTCCTTCGCGCAGTGCAGTAGTCTTTTCATCATCTCCAACAACTTCATGATAGAGTGCAAAAATAGCTGTCAAAAATTCTTCATTTTCTTCCTGTTCAATACTTGGTAATGAGTAGGCAGCAATAGCCAATAATCGCTCCACTTTTTCTGGTGTTTTTTGCAGCTCATTTGTTGCATAATAGGTAGATGCTGCTAAAAAATAGCAAAGCTTTGCACTACAATCTATAAACAGGTGCCAATACGTATTCGCAGTCGGTAATTCACCAGCCAGACCAGCCACATGCTCTTTATAAAAGGTTGTTACTTGTACATATAAAGGTTTTAGTCCTCGCATTGCCTTTGTATAATTGTTAGATGTGTCCAGATAGTCAAATACAATACTATTCATTTTGTCTTGGAGTTTTACAATATCTAAATGATCACGAATTACTTGTATTTCCATTTTCCCACTCTCCCATGTTCTCATTTGTTTTATCAAACGCCAGTCCAACTTCCCCTAAGTAGTCCTGTACATTCCAAACAAATTTACTACTTGTGTATATATATTGGAATTATTCAAATTATAGCAATAAACCAAAAGAAGAAGTGAGCTCATGAAAAAAATAAGGCAATTTCGTGAATTCTTAGCATTTTGCGAACGTGAGATTTATTATCTTGGTAAAATTAAACTCTTTGCACGTAGACATCAAACAGGAATTGTTCTTTTTCTCCATCAATTATTTCTACGATACAGCCATTGACATACTTTTTAATTCTATGTTTTGGACTATAAAAATACGCATTATTGGAAATTAGCCATTCGCTTAACGTCAGTTCACTGGCAGGTTGTTGCTCTGTTAATATACGTTTATGACGAAGTATATCAGCCATTTTATAAAAACCATCTGATAATTCATAAGCAGATACATCAAAATTGAAAATAGGTGTCACAACCTGTCCAACATCAAAAATATGTATTGTCCGTCTAGCCTCATCAATTGCTAACTCCACTGTGCTAATTTCATCGAATAGATTCAAGCCTCTATATTCCATTTGATAAATTTGCTCCATTATAATGCCTCCTCATTTTTCAACTGTCCTATTGTAACATAGAAAAAGTAGCCGTCTCTAAAGTCACTTGAGACGACTACTTTCTGTTTCAAAAAAACTCCAGTATATAGCACTTACTTTTTGGAAAGCACTCCTCATCAAAACGAAATGACTCATCATTTTTCAGAAGTTAATACTAAAAGAAATATTGTTTGAAGCTATATACTATAGAACACTGAATTAGCCTTGCACACGTGTAATTTTCACATCTGCTAAAATGGTGTTCACTACCCAACTTGCGGCAATTAAACCTGCAACTGAGGGTACAAAGGCATTGGAAGATGGGGGCATTTTCGCCTTACGAATGGCTGCATCAGGTTTTCCTACATGTTCTACAACATCTGGACGCACCACAATCGGACTTTCATCGGAGAACACGACAGTTATGCCTTTATGAATGCCATCTTTCCGTAGTTTTGTGCGTATGACTTTTGCCAATGGATCTGTATGTGTTTTAGAAATATCGGCAATTTTGAAGCGTGTTGGATCCATTTTATTTGCCGCTCCCATGCTTGATATAATAGGGATATTACGCTTTAGGCATTCTTTCATAATATGGATTTTATACATCACTGTATCACTCGCATCAATGACATAGTCAATGCCCTGTGCAAAGAATTCCTCATATGTTTCTTCCGTATAAAACATATGCATATCAATCACTTCACACTCTGGATTAATATCAGCTATGCGCTCTTTCATGGTACCTGATTTTGATTTACCTACCGTTGAAAGATATGCGACTAGTTGACGATTGACGTTCGTAATATCTACATTATCCTTATCTACTAAAATGATACGGCCAATACCACTGCGTGCACATGCCTCCGCTGCAAATGACCCGACACCACCAACACCTAAAATGGCCACTGTTGTATTTTTTAAAAGTTCGAGTCCCTCTGTGCCAATTGCGAGCTCGTTACGTGAAAATTGATGTAACATTCCTACACTCTCCATTTATTGAAATTTTTATTAGTAAACCTAGTTATATACTAAGATAAAATCAAACCTATATTACATTTTATCACGATATTCATCAAGTGAAAATTACTACGAAAATAAGTTGTTAGGCAAATTCGATAAAAATAGCGCTTTTTTCATATTAAATAAACGAGAATTGAAATTCGCCCGATTCCCCAAATGTGGGAAAATGGGACTTTTACATTCAGCATTTTAGCAGTAATAATCTTTCTTCCAAGAGTACAAGGCTTTGATAAGTCAGTTCTTACTTTTAAAAACCTTTTTCGCAACTGCAAGAAATTCTCTAACTGCAGGGGACGCTTCTTTTACAGAAGGACAAGCTAAAGCCACATGACGCCAATGGGTTAAATTTAAGGTACCTAATTGAACGTTTGGCTGCGTTTTTAAAAATAACTCCGGACCAATTGTAATGCCAAGACCTTCCTGTACCATATTTGCTATTGTATTACAATCATGCACTTCAAAACGAATAGTTGGGTGTATATTTTCTTGCTTAAACAAAGCTTCAATATGCCGTTGATACATCCCTGTTGGCATAATAAAAGGTTCTTTTTGCAAATCTTGAATATTTATAATTTCTTGGTAATTCAACATATGATTACGGGGAAATGCTACAACCATTTTATCTTTAATAAGAGGTATTATTTCAAATGTCGAAGTTGAATCCATTTCTACAACAAACCCAATGTCAATAATACCAATATTTAGCCATTCTGTTATTTCCTCATATGAACCCTCATAAAATTTAAACTCTATTTGTGAATGCTTTTTCTGAAATTCAGAAAGTATTTTCGGTAATAAACAGGATGATGCACTGGCAAAAGTACCGATACGAATCGTACCTATTTCTAGATTTCTAACTAATGCAATCTCCTGATTAATATGTTCCATTCTATTTAAAATTTCTCTGATGTGAAGAAGTGATTTTTGCCCTATCTCAGTCAGTGTAATCCCCTTTCTTCGATCACGATTTATTAATAAAACTCCCCACTCTGATTCTAAACTCGTCATAGCATGACTCACTGCAGACTGGGTCATATTTAATTGTTGAGAAGCTTTCGTAAAGCTTCCAAGCTCTGCAATTTTACTAAATACTTCAAAACGCGCAAAACTCATGAGTAAACGCTCATCTCCTTTATGAAAAATATCAATTTTACTCATGATATCATGTTAGATAAAATAAAAAACACGATAGAAAAAGGAGTGGAGAATTTTGAATCATTTTGCCATATATTTATTAACTTTAGGTGCCTTTGTAACAGGGACAGCGGAATTTGTAGTATCAGGAATTTTAGAAATAATTTCTTCTGATTTAGATATATCTGTTTCAGTCGCTGGACAATTAATCACTATATATTCCTTATGCTATGCAATAGGTGCCCTTATTTTAGTAATGGTCACTTCTAAGTTTGATCGAAAAAAAGTTCTACTCTATTCCATGGTTATCTTCTTAACAGGAAATATCATCGCATACATTAGCCATAATTACACAATTCTAATGTTTTCCCGAGTTGTGCTAGCTTTGAGTGGAGGATTATATATTGTCGTAGCAACGAATTACGCAGCTCACCTTGCTCAACCTGGCAAGCGCGGAAGTGCAATGGCAACCGTCATTACAGGATTTACTGTTTCTTTAGCGTTTGGAGTCCCGATTGGAACTTTTACTGCAGCATATATAGACTGGCGGAATATCTTTCTTATTATCGGAGTTGTAACATGTCTCAATATCATGTTACTTCAAAAATTTATTCCTAAATTAGATGGGAATAAACCAATGCCCATAAAACAACAATTGATTCTAATAAAAGATAAACGATTACTCATTGGGTTATTTATTACAGCTTTTTGGATTCTCGGATACACCCTTGTTTTCGCTTACATTTCTCCTATTCTAAGCCTGTATGCAGGTTTTTCAATAGAAATGATAAGTATGACTCTTTTAATTTTAGGAGTTTCTGCCTTTATCGGTTCACGTTTTGGAGGGTATGCTGTTGATAAGTGGGGATCGTACCTAACAATAACTATCAGTTTAGTAATTCATACAATAGTGCTAATGGTTTTAACATTTACTATACACTCTACTATAGGAACACTAATCACTATCATGATTTGGGCAATTGCAGCTTGGACAACAACTCCAGCAAACCAATTCTATCTGACTTCTTTAAAACCACAATCGTCAGAAATTATTTTAAGTTTCAATACCGCCATTATGAACATTGGTATGACATTAGGAGCTGGATTAGGTGGATTGGTAATAGAATATACAGAAATTATTTACTTGATATGGTTAGGAGGCCTAATGGTATTCATAGCCTTAGGAATAGCATGTTATTCCTTTAAACTGGGTAAAAAAACAGCCTAGTACTAAAAATCATATCATAACTTTTTTATTAAAATTTATATCTCCTAAAGATAGAATACGGAACTTGTAAACTAAAATCTAAATTCGATAAATTATAAGTAATACTAATCAGGTCCGGAAAAGCCACCTGTTTTCCACTGACGAGCCAGCTAGCCTCCGCTTACTTGTGTTGCAATGAATTTGAAAAAACTCGCTACTTGGACATGGCGAGATACACAAACAGCGTAAGCAGCACTCGTAAGAGACACTAACTCTACAGACCAACACGTGTTTTGTACAAAAAACCACAGAAAAAACTAAAAGGTATCGGGAATACTGGGCATTTCCGATACCTTTTAGTTTTTTAACTACCAGTCACCTTAACTTCTCCATTGTTTATAATTTTTTTGAAATGCTTCTACAAAATAGGAATCGAGCTGGACATTCATCTGTTTAAAAGCTCCTATGACTGCCCCTCCAATTGGTTGTAAAACCGGTATCATAAATCGCAAAGGTAGTGCATCCTCTTTTGCGAGTTGCTGTAATTTTGGCATAAAATAGGCTTCATTGGTAAAGACCCCACCTGCTAAAACAACAGGCACATCCTTTAGCCCCCATATCATGCGAGTGTAACATGCTTTTATCGCCGTGTAATATTTTTCACATGCACCCTCAATTATGCTAACTGCAACATTGTCCCCCTTGTCTGCCACATCAAAAACATATTGACTTAACGGTGCAATCACTGTTCGTGGATGATCCTTACCATAAATACACTCTATTAATTGCGGTACATGTTCAACAGAAAAATGATGCAATATGACATCGGTTAAGGCTGTTGGCTTCGCCCGCCGATCATAGCTTTGAAATACGGCCTTGAGCGCCTGATTGCCTAAGTCATAACCACTCCCCTCATCATCAAAAAGGTAACCCCAACCACCAACACGATGATAATTCCGCTGACTATCGTAGCCCATTGTGATAGCACCTGTCCCGGCTATTTGTACAATGCCCTCCTGTCCGAGTGTACCTGCATACAGGGCAATACAAGCATCATTTTCAATCACAATAGCCGTCGTCTTGTCAACATACTGCTGCATAATCGCTTTCACTTTTTGCTCAGCTTGTCGCTCTTTCACCCCTGCCATACCTGCAAAACAACTATGTAGCGCAGCAAATACTTGTGGATTTTGTGCCTGTAATTGTTGTAATAAATCATGAATCGTTGACTCAAAGCTATGGGCATCCATCGCAGTTGGGTTGCTTCGTGACGTGACTACTTTGGCATAAATACTGCCATGTTCATCACAAATAACTGCAGATGTTTTTGTGCCACCGCCATCAATTGCCAGTATATACATCCTCTTCTCCCCTTAAAAAAGGATTGAGCGCAAACGCTGTTGGCTCAATCCTTAGTCCAGTTTTCAATTATTTCGTAAAGCCAAATGACGCCCACGGTTGAATCTGCTTTATTAAAAATTGCTCTTCTTCTACAACTCTCGCTACTACATTTGTTGAGCCCGCATTCGGTATTTCTTTTAAGACTATTTGTAGCTCCCCTTTATAGCGAACATCCAAATTATTATCAATTGTGATATCACCTGGCTTCAATGGTTGCGTATCATGGACTTGAAAATCTCCATTTTTATACTTAACACGAGACTGTGTACTACGAATAACATATTCTGAAACATCTCCACGGTTAAAATGGGGTTCTTTATATAGTATAGCTTGCTCTAAAATACTTGTTTCGGGTGCCTGCACAACTTTCAGCTCTAGCTTGTGTCGATTCAATTGCCCTAATGCCCGTATCTCTTCTTCAGAAGCATACATATTGCCGATAATACAATCATCGATTAAACCAGTGTGCCATAAATCTTTCGCTTGCACAGTAATTGGCAGATGACGATGCTCCTCTAATGTTGGTAAGCCATGCAGTGTTTTTTCCCAAGGACCAAATATTGCATGCTGAGAGGAAATCATAGCAGCTGTACGAACGTGATTTGCTTTAAATAGGTTGGAGGTCTCTAAAAAATGCTGACGTGAAAGACCTGTAAACTGTCTAGGATAAAAATTATGGCAACCAATAATATTATCTTTATTCGGTTGGTAGGATAATATATTTTCTAGATATTTTGTGCCATTACTAATATTTAACTCTATTTTCAAATTACTAGCATCTAGTGACATAAATGCTTCCTCTTGACCTGAAAATCCCATGTCTAAACGCAATGCCGCTAGATGATATTGTTCTTTGAAAACAGCTATGTCTTTATACGTTAAGCCAAGCTCCTCAAAAACGGCAGGTGCGATATCAGCAGATATATCAAATCCCAGTTGCTTTGCAATAGCATTAATTTGCTGTAATTTTATTCGTTCATCCTCATTGTTCAAGGACATCAGACAAGTAAAAATACGATCAAAGCCATTGTCATGCGCTAGCTGTACATACTGTTTCATTTCTTCTAATGTACTATGCTGAGGATATAGTGAAATACCTAATCGTCTCAATTCAAATACCTCCATCACTAAGCTTTTACACTTCTACATTTTGAGTTTCTGATTCCGGTTTTTGTTCTTGCTTTGCTACGCGATTTGCCATCGCTAGGAATGGTAAGTAAATACAAACTGCTACAACAATCAGTATGATACTTAATACAGCCCCACGCCAAGATTGAGTCACTAAGAAACCATTGATAATCGGTGGTGTCGTCCACGGTACTGGAACCGTCGCCGCTGGAACCCAACCCCATTTTGTGGCAAAGAAAGCAATTGTTACATTAATCATCGGTGTTAAGATAAATGGTATAAATAAAATGGGGTTTAATACGATCGGTAGACCAAAAAGCAACGGTTCATTAATATTGAAAATACCTGGTGCAGTTGATAATTTTCCAACCGTATTATATTGTTTATTCTTTCTTGCAATAATGAAAATAGCGATAATAAGTGCAATTGTCGTACCCGATCCACCCATATTGATAAAAGCATCAAAGAATGGTTTATTTACGATATACGGCGCTGCTTTACCAGCTGAAATCGCTGCAACGTTCGCATCGATTGCCGGTAGATTAATAGATTGCATAAATGGTTCGATGATGTTCGCACCATGAACACCCAATGTCCATAAAAACGTAGGAATAAACGCTAATATTAGTGCTGCAACCCATGTATTCGTTAAGCCCATAAATGGCTCTTGAATTGTTGCGTAGAATGAACCCACAATATCAGGAATATCAAAGCCAGCCGAAATGATTGTACGCACTAAAGCAAATATGCCAATTGTAATAATAGCAGGTAGTAATGCTGCAAACGATTTAGAAACAGCTGGTGGTACACCATCTGGCATTTTAATCAGCAGTCTACGATTGCCTGACAATCTACAAAATACTTCAGTAGAGAGTAATGCAATGATAATGGCTATAAATATACCACCTGTACCTGTTGTTAAGCCTGTTAAACCACCCTCACCAAAAGTACCGAAAGTCATGTAACTTGAAAGACTGATGACCCCTGCTGACAGTCCATCCTTGTCATAACCTTTTGCGAGGTGATAAGCAATAGAAAAGGCTAATAATAGTGAGATTATTCCGAATGTTGCTCCCCACATATTGCCGCCCCATTGTGTCCAAGTTTCATGTTTCCAAATGGAGTCAAGTGCATTTTGATACAGGTCTATAGGTAGGTTATTAATTAATACCGCTAGCGATCCCACTATTGTCAATGGCATTATCGTGATAAAACCGTCACGTATGGCAACTAAATGACGCTGATTCCCAACTCTTGCAGCTACCGGAACAAATTTTTCTTCTAAAAAACGGAACATTTCACACACTCCCTTTTGCTTTTTATTGTGACATCAAAAGTTGATGCTACTCCCCTGTGATACGTTCATATAGCTCTATCATTTCTTGCGCTAAATCACGGAATGTAATGGCATTCATTAAGTGATCTTGTGCGTGAATTAAGAGCATCGAGACTTCCACTTTTTCTCCCCTTGCTTCTTGCGTCAATAAAGCTGTCTGTGAATGATGTGCTTCTGTAAGCGCTTCATTCGCCATGTTTATTTTTTCCTTTGCTTCACTGATAAGCCCCTTTTTTGCTAACTGAATGGCTTCCATACATTCACTCTTCGTATTACCACTATGCACAATTAAGCCCATAATGGCCTGCATCATAACTGTTTCTTCCATTGGTCAGCCTCCTTCATCCAATCAGCTTTAGTGCCTGTTTTAAAACATTTTCACCATTCATCATGCCGTAATCAGCCATATTAATGACATCGATTGGGAAATTCTTTTCCTTATATTTTGTTTCAAATGACCCCTTTAAGTAACGCACTTGTGGGCCCAGTAAAAGTACATCAGCCGCTTTATTTGCTAATACTTTTTCAACCTCACTTTCAGCAATGGCATAAATATCAGCCTCAATATTTTGTTCTTGTGCTGCCTTCTGCATTTTTGACACTAGTAAACTCGTACTCATCCCTGCTACGCAAACTAACATAATATTTTTCATCGTTCGCACTCCTTTTCTTTTCTCAAATTGTCTGCTCGATTGAACGCCATTTTACAACTATCACATGTCATGTAATCGCTTTCTTAATATGAGAATAGCACCAATTGGTATATACCACAATATACTTTTTACATGCTTTTCTTTACTTGAAATGGGTATTAATAATTGGGCTATCGCTTCATAACTTGCTAATAAATGGATTAACCAAACTGGTATAGTCCAGAAAAAACTTTAAAAATTTTTTGATATTTTAAAAATATTCATAGAATACTGGTCGATTACGCGGAATCGCTTGTCGCCACGTATCCACCACTTCTTTTATAGCATCCTTTTTTGCATAAATTAGCGCTTCCTGAACCGGAAGATAACCAACCATCATTGCAGAAAATAGATTGATTGGTAATGCTAGCATATGCTTATCCGAGATCGAATTTGCCTCGATTATGGAGACATTACCATCTTTATTTATTTTGTATACACATTCATTCCAAGGACAAAAAGCATCCTCTAAAGACACATATAGTGGTTCTTGTATGTCCTCCCACGGATAACGCTGCATAAAAGCAAAAGCATCGACTATTCTTACCATTACATCCATTTTGACTTCTCTTTTAAATTGTGGTTCCTGAAATTGAAAACCAAAATGATGGTCATTTGCAGTGATACCTTCAATCGTGTATACGCTTGATGCATGTGACGTTATAAAACGCCAGATTGCCTGTTCTGCTAGCATATCCTTAGCTATAAAATCATGAATCATAAATGTTTCCTCTTGCATTGTATAGCGAATATAGCCTGCTACTTTATCTTCTTGAAAATACGCAGCGAAATGGCTATCAGGTGCTCTTCTCTCAATTCTTTTCCACCAAGCTTCGTCGCGCAGCATACTACCATTGTTAAGCAGTGCTTGTGTATTATGAAAACCCTGAATAGCTTGGAAGAGATCTTCATCTCGCCATTCAAAACTCATGCGTTTCACAATATCTACTTGTTTTCCTAGGTTTGGAAACAAGGAATGTGGAATTGAATAGTGAAGTTTCTCAAAGAATAGTTCCCAGCCAAAATAACGATAGAAGGATACTGAAAATGGTGCTAATACAGAAATGGCTTGCCCATTTTGTCGCATTTCCTTAAGCGCTTCTAGCATAAGTTTTTTAATAATCCCCCGCTGACGATACTCAGGATAAGTCGCCACAAATCCAATACCACCCATTTTATAACTCTCACCATGCACCGTCATATTTAGCGGAAGAATGAAGAGCTGCCCGACAACTTTATCCCCATCATAGGCTCCAAGTGTTGTACTTTGCTCAATCCAATATTGAAAATCCTCACGGCGAGTGCCAACATATTTATTCGGAAAACAATAATCCCTTAGTCGATGTACTTGCGTATAATCTTTTGGAGGAATTATTTTTATATCCATAACCTATTCACCCTTATCTAATTTTAGAATATTCTAACTATTAATCATGTTTTAATAGGGACTTCCTTACATATTCTTCCACATCTGACGCAGTAGCTAGCATTAAAATTTTTTCAACATGTTGTTTAAGTTGCTTTTGTGAATAGTTAGAAATTTGTGCACGTGTTTTTAAAATTGAAGACGCAGTCATGGAAAACTCATCTAATCCAAGCGCCAGTAATATCGGAATTGCTATTTCATCTCCTGCCATTTCGCCACACATACCGACCCATTTGCCGTGCTGATGGGCAGCATCAATAACATTTTTAACCAACCTAAGAATCGCTGGATGGTATGGCTGATAGAGGTACGAGACGTTTTCATTCATACGATCTGTTGCCAATGTATACTGAATTAAATCATTTGTCCCTATTGAGAAAAAATCCACTTCCTGCGCAAATAAGTCCGCAATCATTGCTGCTGATGGGATTTCAATCATAATGCCAACTTCGATTGTATCCGATACGATGAATCCTTCGCTTTTCAACTGGTCCTTTTCCTCAAGCAATAATGTTTTCGCCATTCTAAATTCATCTATTGTGGCAATCATCGGAAACATAATTTTCAAGTTGCCGTATGCACTTGCTCGTAGTAATGCGCGTAGCTGGGTACGGAACATTTCTGGATGCGATAAACATATACGAATCGCACGATAGCCCAAAAATGGATTCATTTCAACGGGTAGTTTAAAATAAGGAAGGTTCTTATCGCCACCGATATCTAGTGTACGAACAATTGTTGGTTTACCCTGCATTTTTTCAAGTACTGTTCGGTACGCAACGAACTGCTCTTCCTCATTCGGTAACTCCTGACGCTCCATATATAAAAACTCTGTTCGAAACAAGCCGATGCCATCGCCACCAGCGCTATTTACCATATCTACATCATCAGGTTTTCCGATATTGCCAGCAATTTCTACACGCAATCCATCAGCGCTTATACTTGGTAGTGACCGAAATTGCTCAAGCTCGCTTTGTCCCTGATTATGTATCTGTTGCTGGCGGACATAAAATTGTGATATTTCTGGCGTAGCATCAATAATGATTTTGCCGTTTATGCCATCAATGATAATAGGTGTTCCCTGTGTAATAACTTGTGTGGCAGTTTTTGTTCCTACTATCGCTGGAATTTCTAATGTACGTGCGAGAATCGCAGAATGAGAAGTCCGTCCGCCAATATCCGTAACAAATCCTTTGACATGCTTTGTATCTAACTGTGCTGTCATAGATGGCGTTAAATCTTCAGCTACGATAATTACATTCGAAGATAACCGACTAATATCCGGCATTTCTACACCTAATAGATTGGCTAATACTCGCTTCGATACATCTCGTATATCTGCTGCTCGCTCCTTCATATAGTCACTGTCTATTCCTTCAAACATCGCTATAAACATCTTAGTTGCTTCATCCAATGCAGATTCAGCATTAATGCCTGTGTTAATTTTGTTTTCAATAGTAGCTAACATTTCTGGATCCTCTAACAATAATTGATGTGCAGCAAAAATAGACGCTTCCTCATCACCAAATTTCGTCTGAGCGCTTGTATAGATTTCTTGCAGTTCTGCTTTCGATTGAACTACTGCTGCTTTAAATCGCTTAAGTTCTGCCTGTATATCCGTGATTGTTATTTTTTCAAACGATAGATCTGGTTCCATTAAACAATAGGCATTTGCAAAGGCAATGCCCTCAGAAACGGCAATTCCCTGTATTTCTAGCATTCTTCACCAATTCCTTTAGTTATCATAACGTCTGTTACCGTTTGGAAAAGCTTGTCAGCATCTGTCCCTTCTGCTGAAATATCAACAATGCTTCCTGGCGTTATGCCTAGTGCCATGACACCCATAATGGATTTTAAATTGACGGCCTTTTCCTTATAGATTAGCTGAACGTCACATTCGAATGCTGTTACGGCAGTTACTAGTAAAGCTGTTGGTCGCGCATGTAGACCTTCCGGTGTTGTAATTTTATATGTCTTCTTCATCTTTACCCCTCCAATTTTCACTTGAAATTAATACGTTTTTGATAATTCGCAATCATGACTTCGTTATGATGCAGATTAGCTTCTACATTGTTACTTTCAAAAACAGGCAAGATGCCATGTTCATCTGCCATTTGCTCAATGACTTGACTAAAAATAGCATTCAGTATAGCCGAGCCAATAACCGTTGAAGCGGGAGCATACTGCATATTTTGGCGATGTAACAAACCATCACCAACCGGTATATGTGTATTTATGATGACATCGACCACATCTTCTAAACGCTTCCCACTACTGTGGCGTGACTGCTGCTCTTGATAAGCAAGTGATTGTAGCGACATGACAAGTACATCTGCCTCCTTTGCTAGCAATGCAGCATCTATAGGTGCATAATTTCGTCCCGAAGTCGAAATCACGATGAAAACATCATGTTCTTGAAAATCAAAATAATGTTTATGTCGTTCGATTATAGTAGGATCTTTTTCATTTTTTGAAGAAGTTAATGCCCCTGCATTTAATGTTAATGGCTCAATCGTAATTGGATGTACAGGTACAAGCCCACCTGCACGGTAAAATGCATCTTGTGCTAACAGGTGAGAATGGCCACAACCAAATAATTGAACAATTCCACCACGTTGAATTCGTTGAACGATCATTTGTGCAGCATCTGCTATATGCGCTTGCTCCTGCACAATCACCTCTTGTAAAAGTCTCTGTATTTCCAGAAAATAATCATGCATAGTATCACCTTTTAATTTCACTAATGAATTTGTATCGATCTGCACGATAAGTACTACGCACCAGCTCAAATGGAACACCATCTGCTAAGTAACTTATTCGTTTAATAATTAAAACTGGAGCTGTACCATTAATTTGTAAATACTTACTATCTTCCTTAGCGACAATGGCTGCCTCCATTTGTTGAATGGCATTGCCAATTTTTTGATGAAATTTAGCTTCAATCAACGCATATAGCGAGCCCATAATTTTCTTTTCATCTAATTCAGGATATACTTTTACAGGAATATACGTTCTTTCAATTGCCATAGGCTTTGAATCAGCGTTACGTATCCGCACAACAAAGAATACCTCTTCACCTGGTGCTATCAATAAATCTCCTGCTACATCTACGGGTGGAATAATTTTTTCAAAGCGTAAGACCTTACTACTTGGCTCCATTCCACGCGCACGCATATCCTCAGTAAAACTCGTTAATCCCATCAGTGGTTGCTCTAATTTTGGATTGGCTACATAAGTACCTCTCCCCTTTTCGCGGTACAAAAGCCCACTGTTCACTAAATTTGTAATGGATTGACGTACTGTCATGCGACTAACATCAAACTGCACTGAAAGCTCCCGCTCAGAGGGAATATTTTCGTCGATTTTGTATTCCTCTAAATAAATGCGCTGCTTTAAAATTTCTTCTATTTGTATATAGATTGGTATATGAGAATTTTTATCTAACAAGCCTTGCACCGTCCTTATCTACTCCTACTTTGATTTCTCAAATACAACTTTACCTCGACAAATAGTTTTTTGTACATTTAATTTTCCATCCAGTAATACAAAATCTGCATCATAACCTTCTGCAATTCGCCCTGTTGTTTCTAGTTGTAATTGTTGAGCTGCATTTGCAGATGACATGGCGACAAGCTCCTGTAAAGAACAATTTGTTACCGCTTTCATATTTTTCACGGCTTGTTCCATCGTCAAAACGCTACCGGCGAGGGCTCCATTCGATAAATGTGCGCCACTTTCTGACACATGAACCGTTTGACCACCTAAATCATAATCCCCATATTGAAGCCCCTTTGCACGCATTGCATCGGTAATTAATATAATCCCTGTCGCTCCTTTAATACGATAGGCTAGTCTCACAGACTGTGGATGACTATGCACAAAATCTGCAATTAACTCAACCTTCACCCTATCTTCTAAGAAAACGCCCCCTACAACGCCTGGACTCCGATGATGGAAAGGACGCATTTGATTGTATAAATGAGTCGCCTGTTTTACCCCCAATGTTATCGCCCTGTTGACCTCTTCTATTGTTGCATCAGAATGTCCAATCGAAACGAGCACCCCTTGTTTACTTAATTCTTCAATAAATGCAAATCCACCCTCTACCTCAGGAGCTACAGTCATTTGTTTAATGCGTTTTTTACTTAGTTGTTGCCAGTGAGTAAATTGCTCAATAGAGGGTAAAATGATATGTTCTACTGGCTGTGCACCTGCACGTTGCTTTGACAAATATGGTCCTTCAACATGTATGCCTAACATTCTCGCTTCTTCAGCACCAGTTTCGAATTGAGCTAAATTAACGAATACATTTTCAATCGTTGGAATAGATTGTGTCATTGTCGTAGCAAGGAAACCTGTAACACCTTCTTTTACTAATGAACGAGCCATTTGATGAAGCGATTTCTGAGTAGCATCCATCGTATCATGTCCTGCAGACCCATGAATATGCATATCAATATATCCAGGAAGTAGCAACCAGTTTTGATCCTTGCCATCAATATATTGCTCCGCCTTGTCGGTTAATTCATGACTTATTTTAATAATCTGACCATTCTCAATAAATAAATCACCCTTAAATGGCGTCTCATCATGATTAACAATTGTGACATTGGAAATTAACAACGTATTTCCCAACCGTACACCCCCTCAGCATTTATTTTTTAGAAGGCATTCTTTAAGGTAAAGACAAGCTATTTACTCAGTTGGTATAGTTGTCTATACCAATTATATAATGTTCATACAAAAATAAACAGATAATTTTTCTATTTTTCTAATTTTTTATCTTAAGGTTACATTTCTATGTATCTTGAAAAGCTGCTTTTGTTCTAAAAAAAGAAGCATCTTTATGAGTCCGTTGATTTCCACTTCGGCGGACGCTCTGCGGGGCCTTCAGCTCATGCTATTCCAGCAGAAGTCGCCGCCTGCGCTCCAATCAACTAGTGTACGTTTATAAATGATTGAGGTGATGGATAGGTTGACGATCAAAAGTAATAATGAACGACATCCATTAGACATGCTGACAATTGACCAAATGGTGCCTGAAGACCATTTAGTTCGCAAATTGGAATTTTCTTAAGTATTTATATGAACCCGTTGCTTTCTACTACGGCGGATGCTTTTCGCGGGCACGGCTTCAGTCAACTAGTGTATCCTATTCAACGACAACGAAAAAAGGCAGAAGACATTATAAATCCTGTCCATTTCAATGCGCAAGTTCTCCGTTATTGGCTCCATGTACGACGAATAATTCGGAAAATCATTGAACGTAATATTTGAACACATCATGTGGAAGAACCCGATCATTTATTTCAACAAAGTGACATGTAACAAATCTATGCACGACGTAAAGAGACGATTGAACGAGTAAGTGTGGATGCTAAAGAACCTTACGAAGGATTAAAAAATTGTCCATCCAGACAATGCTTAATGCCATGAATTTGAAGAAGCTAACTAATTGGACGTGGCAAAGTCCAAAAATGGCAGAAAATAGTTGATTGTAGCGTACTACTATCGTTAAGAGGGGCTATTTGTTACGAATATTACTCCATAAAAATTTCAAAAGGTATTCGGCATGTGATCATGCCGAATACCTCTTGTCGTAAATCTGAAGTAGCCATAACATTTAAAGGCTACTGATTTCTTATGTATGGACGAATCCCGATAGTGCCGTAATGCCGATGAAACATTCGTTTTGAACCCGCAATTTGCAGGTGGGTGCCCGCTTCATAGCGTTAAACTTCCCTCTCCGTATGGGGCATGTTTGCAACTACAAAATGGAAGGCTCCCGACGATATAGTGTTGGTCAAAACTGTTTAATATAGTTAGCAGTTAGACAAACACATCAGGATTCGTGTTACAGTTATAATAACATCATATTTCAGATAATTCAAACGATTTTCTATTAAAAATTTAAAATTCTTGCAAAAACGCAAAAAATACCTAGATTTCCAACAACTTTTGCTAGAGAATCAAGGTATTTAGCATTATATAACTCCGGTTTTGATATACTTCTGTAAACTTTATAGCTGGGTTAATTGGCGTGCCTACAACTCGACTCCAAGAGGCTTAGCTGCAGCCTCCAGGAAAGCGAGCGTATATAGACACGAAAATCCACAGTTGGAAGATACCTGAGCTTATTTTTTAAACGGTTTGATCGCTAAACTTAGCTCACTCAATTGGTCAGGAGATACTGTACTTGGTGCATTTGTCAGTAAGCAGCTTGCACTTGCTGTTTTCGGGAATGCAATTGTATCACGCAAGTTTGTACGACCCGCAAGTAGCATCACAAAGCGGTCAAGACCAAATGCAAGACCAGCATGTGGCGGCACACCGTATTCAAATGCTTCTAATAAGTAACCGAATTGTGCTTGTGCTTCCTCTACTGTGAAACCAAGTAATTCAAACATTTTTTCTTGTAGTTCACGCTCGTAAATACGTAACGAACCACCACCAAGCTCATAACCATTTAACACGATATCATAAGCTTGTGCACGAACTGCTGCTGGATCTGTATCCATTAATGCAATATCTTCATCAAATGGACGTGTGAATGGGTGGTGCGCTGCTTTGTAGCGACCATCTTCTTCAGAGTACTCCAATAATGGCCAGTCTGTAATCCATAAGAATGCAAATTGTGATTCATCAATTAGTTCTAAATCTTGACCCAATTTTGTGCGAAGTGCACCAAGAGAAGCTGCAACAACAGAAGCTTTATCGGCAACAAATACTAAAATATCGCCAACTTCAGCACCCATACGTTCGACTAATGCTGCTGCTAATGCTTCATCAAAGAACTTTGCGATTGGACCATTTAAGCCTTCATCCGTTACTTTTAGCCATGCCAGACCTTTAGCACCATAAATACCAACGAATTTTGTTAACTCATCCATATCCTTACGTGAGTATTTGTCTGCTGCACCTTTTATGTTGATACTTTTTACTTGTTTGCCCTGCGCCACTGTATCAGCAAATACTTTGAAATTACAGCCATCAAAAATATCGTTAAGCGCCACTAGCTCTAAACCAAAACGTACGTCAGGTTTATCTGAACCATAACGATCCATTGCTTCTTGATATTTCATACGTTGGAATGGTGCAGGGATATCGATGCCTTTTACATTTTTCATAACGGCTTGGATAAGACGCTCGTTCATTTCTAAAATTTCTTCCTGTGTGAGGAAGCTTGTTTCGATGTCGACTTGTGTAAATTCAGGTTGACGGTCAGCGCGTAAGTCTTCATCACGGAAACAACGTGCAATCTGGAAGTATTTCTCAAACCCAGCAACCATTAATAATTGTTTAAATAATTGAGGTGATTGTGGTAATGCATAAAATTCACCTTCATGTACACGAGATGGCACTAAATAGTCACGTGCCCCTTCAGGAGATGATTTCGTTAAAATTGGTGTTTCGACTTCTAAGAAGCCTTCGTTTTGTAAAAAGTTACGAATGGTACGCGTTACGTCTGAGCGCATTTTGAATGTATCAAACATTACAGGGCGACGTAGGTCAAGGTAACGGTATTTTAATCGTAAGTCCTCTGATACATCCGTACGGTCTTCAATTTGGAACGGTGTTGTTTTCGCTGTATTAATAACGACTAAACTTGTCGCTTCCACTTCAATTTTTCCGTTTGGCACATTTGGGTTAATTTGATCTTCTGAACGGAGAATTACAGTCCCTTCAATTTCGATAACGTACTCACTACGTACTTTATCAGCTAAAGCATGCGCTTCTGCTACATCCGGGCTAAAGACAACTTGTGTAATACCTGTACGATCACGTAAATCAATGAAAATTAAACCGCCCAAGTCACGGCGACGTTGCACCCAACCTTTTAATACGACTTTTTCGCCTTGTAACGCTTCCGATAGCTCGTTACTAGCATGTGTTCTTGTTGCCATTTGTAATTCCTCCAAAGATTATTTATTTAATAGATAGTTAACTAATTCTGAGAAAGCAATCTTTTGTTGCTCCCCTGATTCCATGTGTTTTACAGCTGCTACTTGCTCTTCTAGCTCTGTTTCACCTAGGACAATTGTAAATTTAGCGCCTAAACGGTCAGCTGATTTCATTTGAGCTTTCATTTTACGGTCTAAATAATCCATCTCCGTCGAAATACCTTTTGCACGAAATGAACTTGTTAACTCTACCGCTTTTCGTTTCGCTTCATCACCCATAGCAATCATGTAGACGTCAAGTGCCGAGGCTGTTTCCAGTTCTACATTCTCTGCTTCAAGTGCTAACAATAAGCGTTCGATACTCAAGGCAAAACCGATTCCTGGTACGTTTGGTCCACCGATTTCTTCTACTAAGCCATTATATCGACCACCACCACAAAGCGTTGTAATGGAACCGAAACCTGCAGCTGTTGACATAATTTCAAATGTTGTGTGATTGTAGTAATCTAGACCACGTACTAGGTTTGGATCTACTTCATACGTAATACCAAGCGTATCTAAATACGTTTTCACCTGTGCAAAATAGGACGCTGAATCCTCTGTTAAAAAGTCTGTTAAAGCAGGAGCAGTGAACATTAATGAATGCTCACGATCTACTTTGCAGTCTAAAATACGCAGTGGATTTTTTTGTAGACGGTTTTGGCAGTCAGCGCAAAATTCCTCTATATGCGGCTCAAAGTGGTTGATCAATGCTGTACGATGTGCATCACGCGTTTCTTTATCTCCAAGTGAGTTAATCACTAATTTTAAGTCCTTTAAACCTGCTGATTCGTAAACATCCATCGCCAGTGCAATAACTTCCGCATCGATTGCTGGATCTGCTGACCCGATAGCCTCAACTCCAAATTGCACAAATTGACGATAACGTCCAGCTTGTTGACGCTCATAACGGAACATTGGTCCTAAATAGGAAAGCTTTACGGGTTGATCTGGCGCGCCAAACATCTTATGTTCCACATACGCACGAACAACACCCGCAGTATTTTCTGGTCGAAGCGTTAATGAACGACCGCCACGATCTTCAAATGTATACATTTCCTTTTGTACAACATCCGTTGTTTCACCGACACCACGAGCAAATAATTCTGTTTGCTCGAAAATAGGTGTACGAATCTCGTTGTAACGATAAACCCTACATAAATCACGTATAATGGCTTCAACCTTTTGCCATTTTTCTGATTGGCCTGGCAGGATATCTTGGGTACCACGTGGCACTTTAAAACTCATGGAAATACCTCCTTTATTGATTGCTTATGAGCGAGTTTACCTTACTGGATTGAGGGGATCCTTCGCACGGATCTTTCCAAACCAATAAAAAAAGCCCTCGCCTCCTTGCATAATTGCAAGGGACGAGAGCTATATAAGCTTCCGCGGTTCCACCCTAGTTGACGCATTAACTGCATGCGCCCTCCTCATAATCGGATAACGGCCGATTCCGTTTTTTCCTACTAAGCATCCCTTTTCAGAAAAAAGCCTCACAAGTGTTGTTCACGCTATACATTTTTGTAGGAAAGATTGCAGCCTAGGTCTTTCCCTCTCTTTTCCAATAGAGGTATACGCTACTCGCTTGGTCATAAGCGATTAATCATTTTTTGATTACCTTTTATGTTAGTCACAACAACAGGTAATGTCAACTATTTTCGTATTTTTCATGCAACTGTTGTCAAAATAACGAATTCCATTACCTTTTTCCCACGAACAAATTAATAAAATCATGGTAAAATAGCTCAAGAATAGGAGGAATCTGATGACGACGAAACTTTTACACTTAACCATCATCTTCGTACTATTGTTAACAATTACGATTCCAAGTATACATGATGGTCAAAGAGCTCTTGCCGACACCAGTGATTTAAAAGTATCAGGGACCATTCTTCATCTGCGCGAGGGACCAGGACTTTCTTACCCGATTATCACGACATTAGAAGAAGGTGACTCGCTAACCTCTATCGGTCGTGAGGGTGATTGGATTCAAGTAAAAACAGAGGATTATGAAGGCTGGGTAGCATCATGGCTGACAACTTCTACAAACGCTAAACAGACCATTGAAAAAACAGTCATCTCGCAGGTTGATCGTCTGAATATACGAACAGAACCAGATATTTCTTCAGCAGTTCTTGGCCAACTTTCAACTGGTAATCAAGCAATTCTAATAAAGGAAAGTGGCGAGTGGGCAAAAATCAATTGGAATGGACTAGTCGGTTGGGTATCCTCAAGCTATGTTACGATTAACGAAACAACAGAAAAAACAACTGCGAAACCAAAAGTTGAAGTATCTACTGCCAGTAAAGATAAAAGTACAACCTTTACCGTTTTAGTTGATTCGCTTAACATACGTAAAAAGCCGGATTTAACAGCTAAAAAAATAGCGACCGTTTCAAAAGGGCAAAACTTTAAAGTACTTGCTCAAGAACATAACTGGGTACAGATTCAGTACAATGATAAAAAGTCAGGATGGGTATATAGTTTCTATGGTACGTTTTCAAACATAGTGAACACACCCTCTAAAACTTCATCTGCTAAGGAACTAGAATCTGTAACAATTATTTATAATGGGACAAACCTACGAACTGACGCTACAACAGCAGCAGAAGTGGTTGAACGTGTAGATGCTGGTGAATCTTTTCAAATTGTGGGCACTAAAGATGATTTTTATGAAATTCAATTAGATGACAAAACCGCCTTTGTGGCAAATTGGGTCGTTTCTACTTCCAAAAATAAATCGATAACAACAGTAGAAAAGACTGAAACACGTAAGAAAGGAACATTAAAAGGCATTACAATCGTCGTTGATGCTGGACATGGTGGTAATGACCATGGTACGACAGGGCAACGCGGGACCGATGAAAAAAACATCACTTTAAAAACAGCATCGCTATTAGCCTCAAAATTAAGTGCCGCTGGAGCAAACGTCGTCATGACACGTGAATCAGACGAATATGTCGCGCTGCGCAAACGGGTTTCAGTTGCTCATCAGCATGAAGCCGATGCATTTATAAGTCTACACTATGATGCAACTGATAATAGTTCCATTTCTGGCTTTACTACTTATTATTTGAACGGCAATCAGAAAGGACTTGCGGATTCTATACATAATGGACTTGCAAGTAAGATTGATTTAAAAGATCGTGGTACACAGCAAGGGAATTACTTAGTACTACGAGAAAACCGTCAAAAAGCAGTATTAATTGAGCTTGGATTTTTAAGTAATGCGAATGAGGAACGTGTTATTACAACAGAAAAATTCCGAGAACAAGCAACACTTGGTATCTATCAAGGCATTCTTGATTATTTTGAGGTAAACGAATAAGGGGAAACAATCGAGTAGGAGGGAGTGATTAACTCCCGACCTCTCACACCACCGTACGTACGGTTCCGTATACGGCGGTTCAATTAAGATGAATAACGCAAAGTTTCGTAACGAACTTGCAGACTTTTCAGCCCTTGGCCATTCCAATAGGAATTGCCGAGGGTTCTGTGTAATATGGGGCTTTTTGAGATGCGCCAGTATCCTTTTCGGGTATTACCCCATTCGTACGCTTTTCCGTATGGAACTTTTAAACGAATGAGATTTCTGACTCTCGTTCGGGGTTTCTTCCAATTTTTTCAAACTCCTCTGGCCCAATACCTGGTGCAAATTCTTCTGGCATCTCGTCTAAATTTGGGATATCATAGCCCTTTGGCGAACCTTCCTGTACATATAAACGTTGACCAGAGGTAGGATTTGTTCCTTTCCATATTCGATCGATATCTTTATAATCACCAACATTATTCCAGGTAAACAGGACATTGCCATAGCCCATATCCTCGTATTTTCGTGCATAATCGAATACACGATTATCAAGATTTGGAATTGGAATTAACTTAGAGACATTGACACCTGTAGCCATTTCAAGCGCCCTCGCATAAGCAAGTACATGCGTTCCACCACGGACAAGTAAATAGCCAATCATTTCTCTTGCTGTTGGATGATTGGTCATTTCATAAACACGCATTTTATGGGTTCTAGCACCGCATTCCAAAAAGAAATTATGCAATAAATCTAACACTAAATTACCACTCGTAAATACATTAGAACCTGTCCAAGGCATCCCCATAGAATCAACAGCAAGTGATGTTTGAGCAGAGGCAATAAATGCTGCAGTTGAGCGCATATCCTTGCCGTTTTCCAATGGTGTTAAATCAGGTGGAGCCGTAAATGAAGATCCTTTGTTCAACAAGTTTATTGTATTCGCCACCAGCTCAACATGCCCAAATTCCTCAGCGGTAATACTTGCCACCAAATCGTAAAAAGGCTTTAACTTCTTTTTTCCTCTAAAATTAAAAGATTGGTACATATAGTTATTTAATGTCGACATTTCTCCAAATTTCCCACCAAGTAACTCTTGTACCGCACTCGCTGCATTTGCATCACCATATTCGACTTCAGGTAAATCAATCACCAATTTGTTTACACGTTGAAACAAAAAAAGCACCTCCAATTCACATTATGTGAACATGAAGGTACTTATGCACTTATTTTCTTCTCGTTGCCAATGTAACCCATACAATCTCTTCCATACGAATAAAGAAGGGTGTACGACAAACCTCTACAACGATATGGTCAGGTAAAACAGAGGTTAAAATACCTTGCTGAATATTTTTCACCGTTTGAACGACAATTGCCTGACCAATCATCATTCTTATTGTTTCATATAAATATGGATTCGATATGCTTCCCAACTGCGACATTACATATGCACTTCCTTCCAACAAACTAACCATTCATTTTTAGTGTATGAAGGAATTACAGGAAATGTACCATTATTTTGACTCTAGCAGTATTGTTACAGGCCCATCATTCGTAAAAGCAACGTCCATCATGGCACCAAAAACACCTGTTTCAAC
This sequence comes from Lysinibacillus sphaericus OT4b.31, assembly GCF_000392615.1. Classification (GTDB taxonomy): domain Bacteria; phylum Bacillota; class Bacilli; order Bacillales_A; family Planococcaceae; genus Lysinibacillus; species Lysinibacillus sphaericus_B. Next base: position 3,247,579 of record NZ_KB933398.1, read on the forward strand.
CCGCAACCCATGTTCGCGCAAGGTATCGTTAAAGGCCACCCATAATGGTTGTGCTACTTCTGGTCTTGCTGCGCCCGTAAAGCTCGGACGATTTCCTTTTTTTGTATCCCCATACAAAGTAAATTGTGAGACGGATAGTATGGCTCCTCCGTGCTCTAAAATGGAATGATTCATTTTTCCTTCAGCATCTTCCCATAAGCGCAGATTAGCGATTTTCTTTGCTAAATAGGCTACATCCTCCGTTGTATCCTCATGTGTAATGCCAACAAGAAGTACATAGCCTTTATCTATAGCGCCTGTTACTTTTCCGTCAACAGTAACAGATGCCGCTTTACTACGTTGTAATACCACTTTCATTTTTTAAAACCTCTATTCTACCAAGTTCTGTACCAGCCACTTTATCAGTACATAAAAGCTCCGTGTCCCTGTCACTAAAACTCATCATAAATATCTGCAGCATGCATATCAGTGACTTACTATACATCACTAGCTCTACTGCATGATATTAATTGATGACTCGCTGCACAGAGTATATATCCGGCGTTTGTTTAATACGTTCTACAACCTTATGCAAATGCGAAATATTAGAGATCGAAATTGTTAAATGAATCGTCGCAATTTTATCGCGATCTGCACGACCACTAACTGCTAAAATATTTGTTTTTGTTTCACTCACAATATGCATGACTTCGTTTAAAATGCCAGGTCGATCAAAAGCAGATACTTCAATATCAACAGGGTACTCTTTTTTCTCAGGTGTTAGTCCATGCTCCCATTCAACCTCGATTAAACGCTCTTGCTCATCTTCCACTTGGATATTCGGACAATCTGCACGATGCACAGAAACGCCTCTTCCTTTGGTAATAAAACCTACAATATCGTCACCCGGCACTGGGGTACAGCAGCGGGATAATCGAATGAGCATATTATCTATGCCTTTCACGATAACGCCTGACTCCGTACGTTTTTGCGGAAGTGGATTTTTCATTTTTTGCTCAATTTTTTCAAGCGCTTCTTCCTGTTCACGCTCTTTACGGCGTTTTTCTGCCAAACGATTGACCACTTGTTGTGCAGTAATACCATTTACACCAACAGCTGCGAATAAATCATCTTCATTAGTGTAGTTAAATTTATCGAAAACACGTTTAAAGTTTTCTGCTGACATTGTTTCTTTTATGTCAAAGTCTTGTGCACGAATTTCCTTTTCAATCATCTCTTTACCTTTGATGATGTTTTCTTCACGAAGATGGCGTTTGAAAAATTGCTTAATTTTATTCTTCGCTTGGGATGATTGAGCAATTTTTAGCCAATCACGGCTCGGGCCAAATGATTGTTTCGATGTTAAAATTTCGATAATGTCACCTGTTTTCAGTGGTGTATCGAGCGGTACCATTTTGCCATTAATTTTTGCACCGATTGTACGATTTCCGACCTCTGAATGCACGCGGTATGCGAAGTCGATAGGTACTGAACCAGCCGGCAATTCAATGACATCCCCTTCAGGCGTAAAAACATACACCATATCAGAGAATAAATCGAATTTTAAAGATTCCATAAACTCCTCTGCATTGGAAGACTCGTTTTGGAATTCTAAAATTTCCCGGAACCATGTTAATTTTTGATCGACATTTTGTTTTTCGCTATCAATATTTTTACCTTCTTTATATGCCCAATGTGCTGCAATCCCGTACTCCGCAATTTTATGCATTTCCTTTGTACGAATTTGCACCTCTAGTGGGTCACCATAAGGACCAATTACAGTCGTATGCAGGGATTGATAAAAGTTTTGCTTCGGCATCGCGATATAGTCTTTAAATCGTCCAGGCATCGGCTTCCATAGCGTATGAACAATTCCTAACACAGCATAGCAATCTTTAATGCTATCAACGAGGACGCGTATAGCTAATAAATCATATATCTCGTTAAATTGTTTCTTTTGCAACACCATTTTACGATAAATGCTGTAAATATGTTTGGGACGACCATAAACATCAGCATCAATTTCGACATCTGTCAGCTGAGATTTCATTTCACCCATGACATTGTCTAAATAGGCTTCACGTTCATCTCTTTTCTTTTTCATAAGACTCACGATACGATAATATTGCTGTGGGTTTAAATAACGAAGTGCTGTGTCCTCAAGCTCCCATTTAACGGTTGAAATTCCCAGACGGTGCGCAAGTGGTGCGAAAATTTCCAGCGTCTCTTTGGAAATACGGCGTTGTTTTTCAGCAGGTAAATGCTTTAACGTGCGCATATTATGCAGGCGGTCTGCAAGTTTTATTAAGATGACACGAATATCCTGTGCCATTGCAACAAACATTTTTCGATGATTTTCTGCCTGTTGTGCTTCTTTCGATAAATATTTAATTTTCCCCAGCTTCGTCACGCCGTCTACGAGCATTGCAACTTCTTCACCAAATTCACCTACTAAGTCATCACGCGTAAATTCCGTATCTTCGACAACATCGTGTAAAAAACCTGCTGCTACTGTTTCAGGATCCATTTGTAATTCTGCTAAAATTCCGGCTACTTGCACTGGGTGAATAATATACGGTTCACCAGAGCTACGGAATTGCTCAATATGCGCATCTCGTGCCAGTTCATATGCTTTTTTCACGAATGCGACATTTTCATCATTCATGTAGGATTTGACTAAATCAAAAACGTCTTCAGGAGTCAAAATTTGCTCTTTCGCCATAATATGTCCACCTTGCCCGTCAAATTTTTCAGATTAGATATAAATTTAATTGTATAAAAAATAGAGGTCGATTGTAAAGGGACTGTGTCATTTAGTTTAGTTAATCTCGTGAACAGCTTACTTCAATGGAAAATTTATTCATTTAGATAAATAAAAAGACCCCCTGCTACGCCGGTAAGCTTCACAGAGAGTCGTAATATGTTTAGTTTGCTTTATTATAGGCTACGGCAATTTTTGAACCGATTACTGCATTGTTTTTCACTAATGCGATATTCGCATCAAGGCTCTTACCTTCTGTTAGTTCTTTCACTTTACCAAGTAAGAATGGCGTTACGTTTTTACCCTGAATACCATTTTCCTCAGCTTCTTGTAAAGCCTTTTCAATGATGTTAGTGATGAATTCGTGCTCTAGCGCTTCAGCTTCTGGTATCGGGTTTGCAATAACCGCTCCACCACGTAAACCTAATTGCCATTTTGCACGAAGCATTGCTGCAACTTCTTCAGGTGTATCGGCCTTGAAGTTTACTTCAAAACCACTTTGGCGTGTATAGAATGCTGGAAGTTCATCCGTACCATACCCAACTACTGGTACACCTTTTGTTTCAAGATATTCAAGCGTTAAGCCAATATCTAAAATTGACTTCGCACCTGCACAAATTACCGCTACATTTGTTAGCGATAATTCTTCTAAGTCTGCTGAAACGTCCATTGTAGTTTCTGCACCACGGTGTACACCACCAATACCACCTGTAACGAAGATTTCAATGCCTGCAAGCTCTGCACAAATCATCGTTGCAGCAACCGTTGTCGCGCCTAATTTTTTTGTTGCTAGTAAGTAGGCTAAGTCACGGCGAGAAGCTTTTGCCACACCTTGTGCATTGCCAAACATTTCAAGTTCTTCTTCTGATAAACCGATTTTAATTTTCCCATCTATTAATGCGATAGTAGCTGGTACTGCACCGTTGTCGCGAATAATTTGCTCCACTTCACGCGCTGTTTGTACATTTTGTGGATATGGCATACCATGCGAAATAATTGTTGATTCTAATGCAATAATTGGTAGACCTTTCTCTTGACCTGCTTTTACCTCTTCTGATAATACGATGAATTCTTTCATGATGTTATTCCTCCATTTCATTTTTCAATAATTCTTCTGATAATTCAGGTCTTACTGTGTACGGAGACGCCAATGTTTTTTTGGCGTTTGTTAAGCCCGCATCTATACATGTTGCTAAGGGTTGTCCCCTTAACCAACTGTGTATGACCGCACTCACAAAGGCATCGCCCGCGCCAGTAACATCTTCAATTTTTTCTATGGCCTTAGCCGCAAAATGACTTGGTGCAATTGAAGTTGACGCTGCAAATACACCTTTTCCACCTGCTGTGATAATCACATGTTCAGCGCCTAGTTGCAGAAGCTGCTGAAGCGCTTTTTCATAATGTGCTGCGTTGTCAATTGCATGACCGACAATCGTCTCTGCCTCATCTGTATTGCAAATAAACCATGTGACTCCTTGCAATGTATCCGGAAGTCGATTCATTTTCGGAGAAGATACTGGCACAATTACTAGTGGAATTCCACGAGCAATCGCTACTTGCTGGATGTATGCAACTGTTTCTTTTGGACAATTTAAGTCCATAATAAAGCTGCCGGCATTCATAAGCATTGCCTCGTGTTGCTTTAACAAACTTGGCACCAATAAGTCATAGACTTCCATATTGGCAACAGCTAAAGCTAGCTCACCCTGCTCGTCCATAATTGCGGTATACGAGCCTGTTGCAGCATCAGGTAGCTGTTCGACATAGCGTAAATTCATGAATGGTTCGGAAGCTTCTTGAATCACCAGCCAGTCGGCATCCTTTCCAGCTGTCGTCAGTAGCGTAACCCCATGATTAAGTCGGCCTAAGTTTTCAGCAATATTTCGACCTACGCCACCTACACTAAATGAAGAACTAGCAGGGTTTGATGTTCCGAGTTGCACGGTTCCCTTTACATGAAATTTACGGTCGAGATTTGCGCCACCGATGCAAATAATTTCATTTTCCTCAGGTAAAATATATGCACGTCCAACAATTTTGCCTTGCTTTGTTAAGCTCGACACTAAATTTGCAAGTACTGGGCGAGACAAGTTCATTTTATCTGCCATCTCTTGTTGAGACATAAACGGATTTTGGCGAATTAATGCGAGTACCGCCTGTTCTCTTTCATTCATAGCATCACCTTTTGTTATATTTGTTTATATTATAAACTTTTGTTTAATTTAAGTCAAAAGTTTTCTTTGCATAAAGCAAAAACACCCGTAAAATTTAGATTCGATCTAACTTTTACGGGTCAGTTTAATTCGCTTATTCTGTTAAACTTTCATTTACACTAAATTCACAGTATTTGGTTGTTGTTTTTTAACAACTATTACAAATAGACTTGCTAAAACACAGAAAACGCCTGCTAAGAAAAATGCCCATGTGTAAGAATCGAAATATTTATAGATAAGGCCGCCGCCATATGCAGCTACCGCAGCACCCGCCTGATGAGATGCAAAAATCCAACCGTAAATAATTCCACTTTTATTCGTACCAAAAATCTGCCTTGAAATACTGATTGTTGGTGGGACTGTAGCAATCCAATCTAATCCATAAAATACTGTAAAAATAACGAGCAAGGTAAATGAACCTTGTACTAATGCATAAGGTAGCAAAACGAGAGAAGCTCCTCTTAAAAGATAATACCAAAATAATAACCATCGATTATCGAAACGGTCAGATAGCCACCCTGATAAAGTTGTGCCAACGAGATTAAAGATTCCCATAAAAGAAAGAAACGAAGCAGCTGTCACTAAAGGAACGCCGAAACTAATACAGTATGAAACAAAATGAGTACCAATTAAACCACTAGTTGAAAGCCCACAGATAAAGAAGCTACCGGCCAATAACCAAAATTCTTTCACTTTCACTGCGCGAAAAAGGCCGTTGAAAGCAATAATAATAGGATTATTCTTTTGCGCTACATCGTTAACTTTTAACTCCTTTTCACGCCCATAAGGAAGAATGCCCACATCCTTTGGTTTGTTTTTCATAAATAATAAAATAATGATAAACATGATGGCACTTAGAACCATAATTAATGCAATCGCCCATCGCCAGGAATAATTCTCTATAATCATCGCCAAAATGGGTAACAAAATTAACTGGCCTGTCGCTGTACTTGCTGTTAAAATTCCGACGGCAAGCCCTCTTCTTTTTTCAAACCAATTATTAGCCACATATGGACTTAGAACTGTTAAAAAAAGGCTTGCACCTAGACCGATGATAAAGCCCCAAATAATGGTTAACTGCCATGCTTGATTCATGAAAAGAGTAAGCATAATACCTATTATTAATGTCGCCATCGCGGCTAACATCATTTTCTTTAAGCCAATTACTTCAAGCAACGCTGCCATAAAAGGACCTGATATGCCATATAAAAAAAGACTGATTGCAAAAGCCATTGCAATCATTGAACGATCCCAGCCAAATTCTTTTTCGAATGGGCCTATAAAAACGCCTGATGATGACAAAGTGATACCAGCTACAATTATTGAGAAAAATGTAATGACAAGGATAAACCAACTATAGTGAATACGTTTCATAACTCCACCTACCTTTCTCCAAAGTATCTTAAAACAATGATTTTCTAAGTTACATTATTAAAATCCCATCCTTTTCTCAGCATTATTTTCCACATCACTAAAATACATGTATATACATATATTTGTTCAAAAAAATATAGAATATCCATTTCTTTAAATTATATGTATCTACATATATAATGATATGAATAGCGTTTTCTACTGTCAAGAAATAAATTTATGTTCAACGATGAAACAAATTGAGTTTTCCTTAACTTGAAATAACGCAAAAGGAGTTTTTTATGGATAAAGAATACACTAACATAGACTATACACAGATTTGTGTATGTGCGAACCTTAGAAAAAAGACAAGAGTCGTTACACAAATATATGACAAATTGCTCCAACCTACCAATTTAAAAATCACCCAATATTCTATGTTGGCCAATATCGATCATCAGAAAGCTGTTTCAATAAGCAAATTAGGGGAGATTTTGTTACTTGATCAAACTACAGTTACGCGTAATGTCAATCTACTGAAACAAAGTGGCTATGTTGCTATTACTAGAGATCAACAAGATGCTAGAACAAAAATCCTTTCGCTTACCGATGCAGGCATTGAAAAATTACATGAAGCTGCGCCTATTTGGCGTGAAATTCAGGAAAGAATTATCAATGATATTGGCCTAGAGAAATATAAGGACTTCTATGAAACGCTTAGACACATTCAAAAAATAATTAAATCCTACAATTACTAATACGTAGAAAAAAACGACTGTCTATAAGTTTTTCACTTATGTAGACAGCCGTTTCATTATATTAGTATTGAATCAATGTTTTCATATTTAGATCGCCCAGTTTTGCACGACCGTTTAGTTCAGTCAGTTCGATTAAAAATGCACAGCCAACAACTACACCACCCAATTCTTCAATTAAACGAACAGTTGCTTCCACTGTACCACCCGTTGCAAGTAAATCATCACAGATTAACACTTTTTGGCCTGGCTTAATAGCATCTTTGTGCATCGTTAATGTATCCTTACCATACTCAAGGCCATAGTCTGCACTGACCACCTCACGAGGTAATTTTCCTGGTTTACGAACAGGGGCAAAGCCAATTTCAAGTGCATAAGCAACTGGGCAACCAATGATGAAGCCACGCGCTTCAGGACCTACGATAATTTCCGCGCCCATCTCTTGTGCGTAAGACACTATTTGATCTGTCGCATATTTGTATGCTGGTCCATTATCCATAATTGTTGTAATATCCTTGAAGCTGATGCCTTCTTTAGGCCAGTTCTCAACTGTTGTCACATATTGCTTTAAATCCATTTAGATGTTCCTCCTACGAAACTTTTTTCGTATATTAATGTATTCGTTCATCAAACCATTGCTTTAACTCTATATAAGGTGCATAGACAAGCTTTTGCTCCATATCAATCTGTTCTGAACGTTGTTTGTAAGACGGTGCCTCCGTAAGCGCTGTTTTTGGTGCATTCACGTGGACAGTCGTCAGTCCACTGTCCATTTTAACAAAATCAAGCTCAAAAAACACCTGTGTCATAAATTTTAATGCATCTAACGGCCAGCCTGTATGCTTTGCTAAATCTGGCAAATGCATATTCAACGGGAATGCTGGGCGGTTTTTCAAAAATTTATAATACCAAGCAAATTGCTCACGCGTAGGCATACCGTTGAAATACTGGGAATCCGGCATATAAAAATGTGCATAAATGCGAGAAGGCGCTGTTTTTTGTAAAACATTTTCTAACAATTGAACATTTTGTGGCAAATCAAGTAACACAATATAATTTGTTTGCGCTATATTTGAAAGTGCTGCATCAACAAACACAATTGGTACACCAAGAAGTGATTGATAATAGGTACCCGTTTCAGGACGGAACGCTAAAAAAGTTGCTTCCTCTTTCGGTACTGTATTTAACCAACGCGAAGTTTGACGAATGCCACGAATATCAAATAATTGCCACTCTGTCGTCTGTACGTCCTCAATCATAAACTGTGGCTTTTTACGGCCTTGCCACTCATTAATTTGCAAATCCCCAATGAAGGATACTTTAATTCCATGCGTCAGTTCATCGTGTAGATGTCCTTTATTAAAGCCGACACTATCCAATGTTTCATAGCCATCAGTTAATTCCATTTTAATATGATTTTCAGCTGCACCAATTTTACGCATTGTCGCTATTTCAACATCTTCTAGCACATAGACAGGTTTCGGAAAATCCGTGCCAAACGGTCCAAGATTGGCAATTTCCTCAATAGCGTCTGCTGAAATTTCATCAAGCTTTAGTGGAATATCTATATTGAGGACTGGTGTCAATTGCTCCTCTGTTAAACAAGCTCTTGCCTGGGCGTCTAACCTTGCTCGTAATTCATCGACATGCTCAATTGGCAAGGTCATACCTGCCGCCATCGGGTGCCCACCAAAATGCGGTAAAATATCTCGATTGTTGGCCAGTTCATTAAACAAATGGAACCCTTCGATACTACGTGCCGAACCTTTCGCTGTACCTTTATCAAAGTCTAGTGATAGAACAATAGTCGGACGATAATATAGCTCAACAAGACGAGATGCTACAATCCCGACAACACCCGCATTCCAGCCTTCTCCAGCAACAACTAATACCAGTGATTCTCTAATTTTTTCGTCCGCTTCAATTAATGCTACAGCTTCATCTGTAATACTTTTCACAATATCTTTGCGCTCACTATTACAAGCATTCAGTTGTTTCGCTAATGAAATGGCCTTTGTACTATCCTCTGCCATTAGAAGCTCAACACCTGGGGCTGCTTCTCCTAAACGGCCAACTGCATTTAAGCGCGGACCAAAGTAAAAACCAATTGTTTCTTCATTGATTTTGGATTGTTCAGCACTTGCTACCTCACACATTGCCTGTATCCATGGGCTTAGTGAACGGCGCATTTCTTCAATACCACGCTTGACTAGATAACGGTTTTCATCGACTAATGGCACTAAATCCGCCACTGTACCAATCGCCACAAACTCAAATAAATGCGTTGGTAGCTCCCCGTATAAAGCATGCGCCAATTTAAATGCCACACCCACGCCTGCTAGTTCACCAAATGGATAGTGTCCCTCTGGCACCCGCGGATGTAAAATAACATCCGCAGGTGGTAGTTCCTCACCAGGTTCATGGTGATCTGTCACAATGACATCCATACCAAGCTCTTTCGCCACACGAATGGGCTCAAGACCTGAGATACCGTTGTCTACAGTAATAATTAATTGCACGCCCTCTGCATGTGCCTCACGAAATAATGCTTCATTCGGGCCATAGCCGTGCAAGAAACGGTTTGGAATTTTAAACGATACATCTGCACCAAGATCTAATAACACATTAAACATCACCGTCGTACTTGTGATACCATCTGCATCATAATCACCATATATTAATATTTTTTCTCCGTTCTCAAGTGCATGTTCGATACGTGCCACTGCTTCTGCCATACCATGCATTAAAAACGGGTCATGAATATTTATGTCTGTCATATTTAGTAAACTCTCTGCTGCAGCAGGCGTTTCGCAGCCACGTGCCGCTAAAATTTTTGCCGCAATCGCAGAAATTTGCAAGTCATTTTGTAATGCTTGTACCAGTTGTGCGTCTGGACGCTCTACTAGCCATCTCTTTTTTGATAGAATCATTTTTTCACTTCCTCACGAAGGTTATTATACCGAAAATCAAGCAGGGACGCTATCTGCTAGTTTCTATGGAAGTTATTAGTCAGTCTGAGTGTGCTATCCGTCACTTTTGCAATTCTATCCGTCAGTTCGAGTGTGCTATCCGTCACTTTTCTAGTTCTATCCGTCAGTTCGAGCGCGCTATCCGTCTACAGCATAAAAAAAGCCTACTCTAATTAAAGAGTAGACTTCTCTCGCATATTTTTAGAGGCAGCGACCAGTGCTTCAACTTTGGCAAAATCGCTTTCATGTAATGCCGCAACAATCGCACTACCTACGATCACCCCGTCACCTAGTTCACCCATGCTCACCACTTGTTCAGGTGTGGATATCCCAAAACCTGCTAACACCGGAATATGGCTCGATTCACGTAATCGTGCAAAATGTCCTGCTAATTCATTAGCAAAACTTGTACGTGCTCCTGTAATACCATTTACCGTAACAGCATAGACAAAACCTTGGCTTGCTGTGACGATACGTGCAATTCGCTCAGGCGGGCTAGTTAATGATACGAGCTGTACAATATCCACGCCATGTGGATTCAACTTTTCGCGTAAAATTGCACTTTCCTCTAATGGTACGTCAGGTACAATTAAACCCTTAACGCCAGCTGCAACACAAGCCTCCGCAAATGATTCTAATCCATAAGCCAATACAGGGTTAAAATACGTCATCACCACTAACGGGACTGTTATCTCTTCACGAAATGAGGCAAGTGTTTCGAACACTTTGCGCAATGTCACCCCATGCGCTAAAGCGCGCTCACCTGCCTGTTCAATTGTAGGTCCATCTGCTACAGGGTCAGTAAATGGAATGCCCACTTCAATCGCAGTGACTCCCATTTGTTGTAGCTTCAAGATAGTTGGTTTTACGGTTGTAAGTCCTCCATCGCCTGCCATGATATACGGCACAAATGCCTTATTGCCTGCTATCTTTGCTCGTTCAATTGCCTGCTGTAATGTTGTCATGATACCTCACCTCCAAGTACTGCGTGTACTGTATGAACATCCTTATCACCGCGACCAGATAAACACACAACAATGATGTCGTCCGCACTCATCGTTTTGGCAAGCTTTGCTGTATATGCAATCGCATGAGAACTTTCTAATGCGGGTAAAATGCCTTCCGTCCGGCTTAATAATAGCAAACCTTCAAGCGCCTCACTATCTGTTATCGAATCAAATTTTGCTCGACCAATATCATGTAAATAACAATGCTCTGGCCCCTTCCCTGGATAATCAAGACCAGCTGAAATAGAATGCGCTTCCTGAACAAAGCCATTTTCGTCCTGCAGCAAATACATGTAAGCACCATGTAATACCCCTAGCTGTCGACCTGCAATGGCGGCTGCATGCTTGCCAGTGTCAATTCCATTACCTGCCGCCTCGACACCATACAAAGCAACTTTTTCATCATCTACAAATGGGTGGAACATCCCAATGGCGTTACTCCCTCCCCCAATACAAGCAACAACGGCATCAGGTAAACGCCCTTCTTTTTCTAACATCTGCGCACGTGTTTCCACACCAATAACGCGCTGAAAATCCCGCACAATCTTCGGAAATGGATGCGGTCCCAAAGCTGAACCTAAAATATAATGTGTATCCTCGACATTCGTTACCCAATAGCGCAAGGCCGCATTGACTGCGTCTTTCAATGTTTTTGAACCAGTTTCAACAGATTCGACTTTTGTACCGAGCAGCTCCATCCGGAAAACATTTAATTGCTGGCGTTTTATATCCTCGGCTCCCATAAAGACAACGCACTCGAGATTTAATAATGCACAAGCCGTCGCAGTGGCTACACCATGCTGGCCTGCTCCTGTTTCAGCTACAATTTTCTTTTTCCCCATACGTTTTGCTAGTAACGCTTGCCCGATAGCATTGTTAATTTTATGGGCACCTGTATGGTTTAAATCTTCACGTTTTAAGTATATTTTTGCACCGCCAAGTTCTTTCGTTAAATTTTCAGCAAAGTACAGTGGCGTTTCACGACCTACATATTCTTTTAAATAATATGCTAGCTCATCTGTAAACGCTTTGTCCGCCATTGCTTCTTCATACGCCATTTCTAGTTCCAACAGTGCTGTCATCAATGTCTCTGGAACATACTGCCCACCAAATTTTCCATAACGCCCTTCCTTTGTCGGCACGCTATTTGCAATCGATTTCGTCATTTTACGCTCTCCTTCTTTGCTACCTGTAAAAAGGCCGTTATTTTCGCTCTATCCTTGACACCATCTGTCTCGACGCCACTTGAAACATCCACCATTGACGGCAACACAAGTGACACTGCCTCCTCAATATTTTCTAACTTCAAGCCACCTGCAAGAATCAGTTTTTCATGAGGAATGCCTACCGTTTTAAGTAGCGCCCAGTCAAATGTATGGCCACTGCCTCCTTTAAAATCCGTGCCCGGTGCATCGAACAAATAATAATCGACATCATAACGTGTAACTTTTTGTACATCTTCAGCACAACGAACGGATAGCGCCTTAATAGCAGGATACCCTTGCTGACGAATAAACTCAGGTGTTTCCTCCCCATGATATTGCACATAATCTAATGGCACTTCTTGCACTGCCGCCTGTAGTTCCTGTGAGGTTGGATTGACAAAAACACCAATTTTCAAGACCCCTTCCGGCACATGCTTTGCTAATTCCTGTGCCTGCTCAATTGACACCCGACGCTTACTCGGTGCAAATACAAAGCCAATTGCATCTGCTCCTGCCCGCACAGCCGCTTGCACATGCTGCACTTCTTTCAGCCCACAAATTTTCACTTTCGTCATACAGATGCACCCGCTTTCCTTACTTGTAAACTCTGTAGTGCAGATCCTGCATTACCACTGCGCATTAACGACTCACCCACAAGAACACCACTAGCCCCCATCGCCGCCACTGCCTGCGCATCGTCTGTCGTCCAAATACCACTTTCACTAATGAGCACGCGCTCTTCTCCAAATGGAAAGGCTTCGGCAATTTCACGTGTACGCTCTAGACTCACTTCAAATGACCGTAAATCGCGATTATTGACGCCAATTAATCTAGCACCGACAGCGATAGCTCGTTCAAGCTCCCCGATATCATGTACCTCTACTAATATTTCTAACCCTAAGCTTGTGGCATAGCTATATAGATCACATAAAAGTTCATCTTCTAAAGCTGCCACAATCAGTAAAATAATTGATGCACCTGAGGCTTTGGCAAATCGAATTTGTACACGATCAATCATGAAGTCTTTACAAAGTATGGGTATGTCGACTGATGCTGCTACGGTTGCCAAATCATTAAACGAGCCTTTGAAAAACTCTTTATCTGTTAATACAGAGATTGCTGCTGCCCCAGCCTCTGCATAAATTTTTGCCTGTTTGACCGGGTCTGCTCCTTCGGCAATTAAGCCCTTCGAAGGCGATGCACGCTTCATCTCAGCAATAACTTGCAATGTTGCCGATTCTCGTAATGTATCAAACAATGATCTACGTTTTTTTTCGGTGAAATTTGCTAATGGATCTGGCAGTTCAAGTAAAGCCCCAACTTCTAATTTTTTTTGTTCAAGAATTTTGTGTAAAATATTCATTGCCCTACCTCCACTTCTTTAATTTGCTCACTATAGGCAACGACCGCCTCTAATTTTTGTAATGCGCGTCCGCTAAATATACTTTCCTTCGCCATGTCGACACCTTCTTTAACGGTTAGAGCACTACCATAGCTGAACAATCCGATACCAACGTTTAACAAAACCGTATCAAAGTAAGCACTTTGTTCACCAGCTAGTAATTTACGCATAATAGCAGCATTGTCGTCTGCATTTCCTCCGCGAATTGCTTCTAATGGCGCATAATTTAGTCCTGCATCCTCAGCCGTTAATGCAAACGGAATTAAATCTCCCTTATCCACTAAAACAAAGGTGTTTTGCCCGGCCAAAGATGCCTCGTCTAATCCTTGTGGACCGGAAACCACCATTGCTCGTTCACGACCTAGCATTTGCAAAACGGAAGCATACTCCATCACAAAATTTGGTCGATTAATGCCCGTAAATTGTGTGGATAACGTCACTGGATTTGTTAACGGACCAACAAGATTAAAAATGGTTGGTTTGCCAAGGGCACGACGCACTTCACCGATACGTTTTAATTTTGGATGCACATTTGGCGCATATAAAAATGCAATGCCTTCTTTTTCTAAGAGCGCTATCGTTTGGTCGACAGAAATATTTGTATGAATTCCAAGAGCCTCCAAAACATCAGCGCTACCCGATGCAGATGAAATTTTACGATTGCCATGCTTTGCCATCTTGACACCTGCACCAGCTAATACAAATGCAGATGCAGTACTAATGTTAAATGTATTTAAGCCATCACCACCGGTACCGCAATTATCCATATAAATAGCAGATTTTGCTGGCACATCTAGTGCGAACGACCGCATGACTGTTGCTAGTGCAGCCACTTCGTGTGCCGTTTCACCTTTTGCTAACAAGTCCGTTAAAAAATTGGCCATTTCATCCTTTGATGTGTCATCCTGAAACATCCATTTTGCTGCATCTAACATTTCCTCAAACATTAAATGTTCACATTGCCGTACTTTTTCACGTATTTTTTCCATTAATTTGCGCCTCCTTCTTTTGCAAGTAGGTGTGAAACTAATTCCCCTGCCTCTTCCACTTTGCGGCGTATTTCTTTTACATTGCTATATTTTGTAACCGTTGCCGTCGTTTGCATATGCATGATTTCGTTTTCTACGACGATAGATTGCCCTGTTAGCGCAAAATCTAGATATCCATTAAACCCGATAAATCCTAGCGCACCACCGAAAATACCAGCTGGTTGAGTCGTGATCTTTAACTGATTTTGTACCTGTTCCTTTGGTATACCTGTAGAAACGAATGGTGGTAAAGTTGCAGCTAATACATCTAAAGCATGGAGCATCGGTAAAATTTGACCCTCGACACGTGAAGTCATATGCAAATCTTGCTTTGAACACTCAATTCTCATGGCATCAATCACCTGAATGGAATCGCGCAAACAAACAGATCGAAGCGCTTGTTGCATCGCAGTAACGACTACAGCATGTGATTTCCTCACCTCCACGTTTTCATATAACATCCGTTCATTTTCTAAGTCCTCTACTTTTGTATACCCCCGTGAATATGTCCCTTCACTAGGTGTTGTAATTACACGTTCCCCCTTCACTCGAATTAGACTTTCTGGTGATGTTCCCAAAACAATATGGTCATCAAACGTTACATAATACATATAGGGGGCAGGATTTTTTTTACGCAGTAGACGATATAGCGCAAAAGCGTCCCCTTCTAAAGTTGCTAAAAATTGTTTCGATAGTACAACACGTGCATGCTCTTTATCTAAAGTATCTTTGATCTTTGTTAAAGACATTTCAACGTGTTCACTCGATGTTGAATCCCGTATTTGATAGCTACAAATTGTATCCTCACACTCTCTACCTTTTAACAGTTGCTCAGCTAATTCTTCAAGATTGGGCTCTTTTTTCTCTGCATCAATATTTGTATGAATCAATGTCACTTCGTCTGTTACATGGTCAAAAACAATAATCGTTTCATATACATGAAAATGCACATCAGGGAGCTGCATTTTTTCTTGGCCGGCTGCTAATATTGTCGTTGCACCATGACCAACATAGCCAACTGCCCCACCTGAAAATGGGAATTGTGTTGTAGTGGAAATGCGCGGCATTAAGCGCTTTAATAATACGAATAGGTCTCCCTTATGCGTATAGCTTTTCTCTGTTTTATAGGAGAATTCTTGTATTTCATCGCCTACTCCTTTATACGTTTTCCGCGGGTTGGCTCCGATGAACGAGAAACGTCCTGTACTCTCATGCTGTGCGGAACTTTCAAGCAAAAATTTGTGCGTACCTTGTAACCGTCTAAAAATTAAAATAGGTGTGAGTGAATCACCGTTAATCGTTTTCATCTTTGTTCTTGAACTCGTTGTTTGCATATCGACTAAGCTCCTTTATTCAAAAAAATTCGTACTAGCGGCTTAAAAGCCCCTAAAAACAAAAAAAGCCCTCTGCAAAAAGGATTTTCCTAATTGCAGAGGACGATCATGACCGCGTTGCCACCTCATATTAGAGCTATATGCTCTCACTTGTGTGCTCCATCAAAAACTGCCTCAGCGAAATTGTACCCGTCATTTTTCCGTACAATAGTTCAATCTGCGACTGTCACTTTATTCAACGGCTATTTAGTAAACCGCAAAAATAAAGTCAAAGCACACCCGATAACGTGGGAATCCGTTCGCTATTATAAATAGCGACTCTCATAAGTCCATTCACATAAGCTACAAATCAGTTTCCACCACCCACTGACTCTCTTATATTGCACACCTATGCTACTACTCTTATTCAACAATTTCTCAGCTATTCTCGTCTACACTCGGCTCATCTGTTCTAAGGCTGATCTCGCTCCCGAGACCTTCTACCTTGTATCGAACGAAAAGTTAGCCTTATTCTATGCCAATCCATAACAATTGTCAATTAATTCTGATGAGAATAGGCTATCGCCATGTAAAATGTGAAATGTGATGACAGGGGGAATAAATACCTCCACTATGTCCTAAGAAAGTCGGTTAAATATCTTATTATTGAATAATTTCCATGTATTGACCTTATAAAAATATCAAGTTATAGTAATTTTAGAACATAGATTCTCTAATAAACATAGAAAGCAGGAACGTATATGTCCGTTCGCAAAAAGTTAAATATTGGTTTTAGCGCCCTCACAGTATTATTATTAATCTCCAGTATCATTGCATTTATTCAATTTAAAGCGGTTGAGAGCGACCTTGTTGAGGTGCTTGATCATCGAATTGTACAAATTCAACTAACTGAAGAAATTCAACAAGAACTTGCTTCTCACGGTTTGTTTTTACGTTCATATGTATTAAATAATGAAGATGCTACTACCCAAAAAAACTTACAGCGTTATGAAACCCTTTTACCAGAGACGATTCAACAACTCTCAGACATTGTTCGTTCTGATTACACAACAACTATCATGCAGCAAATAAATGCGTTAAATAAGGATCTATTAACAAGTTCTACTAAGGCTGTACAAGCATTTAACGATGGTGATACTGAATTAGCCTTATCTTACATAAATGGTGACGTCACAAAATTTAACAAGGAAATTTACACGCTTACAAATGATTTAATCAACTATCATGATGAACAGCTGCAACAAGTTAAACATACAGCTAAACAAACCGTCACACGTGCGATTATTATTTCTATTGCATTACTTATTTTAAGTGCAATTGTTGGTTTATATTTTATGTACTTTGTGAAAAATTCAATCGTTCAACCGTTGCGTAAAGCGATTGACGCAGCACATACATTAGCGCAGGGTGATTTAACAATTGCACAGCTCAAGCATCGTTCAAATGACGAGATTGGCACTCTGGCATCTGCGGTAAATACACTAAAGCAAAATTTATCTGTGTTGATTAAAAAAGTACAGGATAACGCTTCTCATTTATCGGCTGCTTCTGAAGAACTTTCAGCAAGCACTGAAGAAGTGACAGCAACTTCAGTAGATATTGCGCAGCGTGTGCAAGAAACTACTACACATTTAGCTTCTTCTGCGAGTACTTCCAAGGAAAGTGCTGTGGCAATGGAAGAAACAGCTGGTAGTGTACAACGTATTGCTGAGGCTACACAAAATTTACATCATGATGCCATGAAAATGACGCAAACTGCCAATGATGGTGGTCATACGATAACAACAGCGAAAGAGCAAATGGAGACCATTTCTGTCTCAACTTTACGTATTGCCAAATTAACACAGAAGTTAAGCAAGCAATCCGAAGAAATCGGACAAATAACAAAGGTAATTACAGCAATTACAGAACAAACGAATTTACTAGCACTGAATGCAGCAATTGAAGCCGCACGAGCAGGTGAGCATGGCAAAGGCTTCGCAGTTGTAGCCAATGAGGTACGTAAGCTTGCCGAAGAGTCCAATCAATCTGCTGGGCAAATCGTTGCCCTTACTACTGAAATTCAAGTAGATACACGTAATGTAGCAACTGCGGTTGATGAAGGCTTATCATCTGTACAAGATGGTGTCACAATGATTCACGAAGCTGGAGATGCCTTCAACTCCATTGCCTCTTCCGTTCAGGCATTTACTGATCAAATTGAAGACATTTCTGCAACTACCGAACAAATTTCTGCAAGTGCGGAAGAGGTAGCTGCTTCAGTAACAGAGATCGCTAGTGGTGCTGGCATTTCTGCTAACAATTCACAAATGATAGTAGAGGCTGTAGATGAACAAGCAGCTACGATGCAACAAGTAAATGTAGTGGCTGAGGAATTAAGCAACAATGCACAGCAACTACAATCCTTACTGCAACAATTTAAAATATAGCAAAAGGCGACCACAGAGAATACTTCGTTTGTGGTCGCCTTTTGTTTTTTTGTGAAGAAAGTATAAATACTTTATTTGCCCTTTTGTGGCTATAAACAACCTTTAAGCGTACATGTACTTGTTTCAACCAACACGTTCTACAATTCCTCTCATGGCCGAACAACACAGCCTTATCTAGTAAAGTAACAACCTTATAAGTCAGCTTCATAGATGAACCCATATTTATTATTTCAATGAAATCTCAAATTTGGAGCCAACTTCTCCTGCAAATACTACTCTACCGTTCTCTGGTAACAGAACTTCATTGTTACCGCTGACCACGGTATAGTTAATGCAAACACCTGCTTGATCATATACAGCAAAAGAGCCCTTCGTAGGCATCTTAACCGTCATAACCTTTCCTTTTGCAGCCTCAGGCACTGAAAACCAGTTCGCATAGCCGTCCGCTTGAATCGTTGTCGAAGACGTAAATTCTTTACCAGTGTAGAGCGGTTTTACAAGTTGCTCACTTGCGTATAAGTTTCCTCCTGCCGTAACATACTCTAATCCATTCTTCTTAAAGAAATTGATTTCCAGAGTATCTCTCCCAGCCATGCTAGGGATTTGCAGTTGGTTAGCTGCATTGTTTTCTCCAATAATCTTATTATTTAAAAAATATCCAGGAACTTCTTTAACCATATCAATAGGTATCATTGATCCAGAATTGAAGTAAAGCATCGATGTATATTTCTCACTCACCAAGTAATATTTTTCACCTTCACGTTTCTCCCATGCGGCAGCTACGCCATTGGGTAATACATTGGCTTCGAGCTTTTCAGCATTATACCCTGAGACAGCTGTTTGTCCTAGCCCCGGGACGGTTATATATAAGCTGGACCATAAGTAAGTGCGCCCATTTTTCTCAACAACGAATTTTAATTTTTCTGTGCCTTCAGCGTTCACAAAAGAACCATCAGCCGTATACATATACTGTTGAACTGGATTGTCCGGAGCCGTTACCGTGGAAACAGACAATTCGCCTACAAGATTAATTTCTACCTTCATTAAATTACCAGAACCACCGCCGTAAATACCTGTATACTGAGAAAATTCCTGCGGCATACTCGCCTTTATAGGCAAACCATGCAACTTGTCTGGCATCCGTTCATGAATAACCCTCTTCTCCTGAAGTGCACTAAGCAGCAGTTCATTCGCTAACAATTGATTTACTACGCTGGAACCACCTGAAGAAATAACAGCCGCAGCCATATTGTGTTCTGGAAGCACGACTAACGAAGAGTGATAGTTCATCGTATCTCCACCTTTCGTAAGTGCCTTGATGCCGTATTCATTGTATGGGAACAAATTCACACTATCCCAGCCTAGTCCGTATGCGATGGAAGAAGGATCAGTTTCCTCTGGCCACATGCCTCTTTTATACTCTTCTTGTGCCATAGCTTCCACCGACTTCTTAGAAAGAATATCATCTGCATGTCCAGTGAAAATTTGTGAGAATTTAACGAGATCTTCAGCTGTAGAATACATGCCACCTGTTGCAATAATATTGTAATTCTCACTTGGGAGTTGTCCATTATAAGCAGGGGAATAGATCCCGGCCATTGTCGCTGAATCCACTCGATCCAGCGGTGTTTTCGTATGATTCATTTTTAGAGGCTCTGTCAAATACTTGTGTATAAAAGCTGTAAAAGACATGCCACTTACTCTCTCTACCAAAATCTCAGCTAATGTAAAACCATCGTTGCAATATACCGAGTACGCTCCTGGCTCTGCCTTTAAATTTTGAGTCGCCAATTGCTCTAACAAATTATCGTGTGCATAAGTATCATTATCCCCATACAAACCTGTATTACGGTACGAGGTTCCAAGTAGACCAGAGGAATGATTCAGCAGCATACGTGGTGTAATCTGTTTATAACGATCGTCTTTCATCTTAAAATCAGGTATATATTTTACAACGGGTAAATCCAAATTTACCTTACCTTCGTCTACAAGCTTCATAATGGCAGCCGTGAGTACCATTTTGCTTGTAGAACCTATACCATACATTGTATTTGAAGTAAGAGGTATATTGTCCTTTATGTCGTTTTTGCCTGCATGCCCTGAGATGACAATTTCTCCATCATCAATGATCGCATATTGCGCACTTGAGATGCCGTAAGTTTCTGTTATCAGCTTGGCTTTCTCGGTCGCTATTTTCTTAGTCGCATCAAATGTAACAACACTGCTATCGGTGGTTGTTGTGGCCATTGCAGACATTGGAGCAAGCATTGTTAGCATAAGGGTTAAAGCGACGATTGGAGTTCGTTTTCTACCTTTTCTCGGGCCCATCTTCAATTTTATTTCTTCTCTTGATTTCACTCGTATCCTCTCCTATCATTATCTGTTTATTGGGCTACCTTAACGGGCCCTAAGAAAAAGCCTATACGACGAAAATATTCTACCAGTGACGACAGTATGAATGGAGTATGAACAAATGAAAAAAATGCTACGGCGCACATGCCAGGAAGCTTGCACATAATGCCGTAGCATGGATAATACGAGGACTGTGTTTAGATAATGCGAATGAGAGCATGTTGTTACATCAAATAGTTACAAACAAACTTTCATTTTAAAAATTATCTACTGTCTTGCTTTACTTCTTCCATAAACGCCCTGAAGTTTTCAGCGATTTCTTTTGATTTGGTATGGTGTAAATAATGTGTTCCTTCAAATGTCATCACTTTTCCATATACAGAATCTTTTACTTGCTCTTCATGTAGTGTTGACCATCCTTCAATTCCAGTACTATTCGGTTGTAAAAAGAAAATAACAGGAAGGTTTTTTGGGAATGTTAAATTTTCAGCTGCTTTAAAATTAGAAAACCTATTTTCTATTTCATTCACAATGGTGGGATTTCTAAAGTTTTTGTAAGAAAGAATTCTCATTTGTTCTTTTGTTTCATCATCAACTGGTAGAGTAGCATATGGGTCAGCACTTAGTTTCATTACTAATCTGCCTAAACCTGATTCTTTGAGTAGTGTAATTACTGAATTAGGTATTGGAGATTCAACAACCTTATCACCATATTGCCTTGGAGCACTGCTATCGATCCCGACAAATGCACTCACTTCGTGTTCATATTTGTTCACATAATCTAGTCCGTAAATGCCCGCAATGGAGTGACCCATTAGAATATAGCGGTCAATTTTAAGAATCTGTAAAGCTTCATGAATTTCACTTACAATATTTTCTGTGCTTCGTTCTTTTTCGGTTATATCACTTAATCCATAACCAAATGGCTCAATCACTACGACTTTGTAAAATGGCGATAACTCTTCTACTAGCGGCTTAAAATCAAGTGCTGGTGTTCCTGTTCCCAAACCTGGTAGTAGCACGACGGTTTCTTCGCCTTGTCCTTGAATCAAAACATTCATATTTTTCCCATCTACTGTTACAGACTGACCATAGGGTTTTATTTTTCCTTCCTCTGATTTGCTAATGATCTTATCAACGACAAAAACGATGGCTATAAAAACGACGATTGCTATAACTAATGCTGCTAATATTTTAAGTAAAATGATAAGCATTTTTTTCATCTTATTAGCTGGTTTTTTGCCTGTTGTTGTGTCCAAGTCCATTTTCTTCACCTCTCGTATTTTCACTCACATCTTCTCCTATCGTTACCTCTCTATTGGACTGCCTGCCTTATCGGGCAGTTAAGACAAGCATATACGGCGAAGATGAACTCACTGTGACGTCAATATGAACCGAGTATGAACAAGCAAAAAAATGCCACATCATCATATGTACAGTGAAAAACCGCCCCAAAGGACGGTTTTCATATCACTTATGCACACTTACTTTGCTTCTTTCATAAATTCTCTAAAGTTTTGAGCGATTTCTTTGAATTGGGTATGGTGTAAATAATGTGATCCCTCCATTGGGATCATTTTTCCATGTACAGAATCTTTTACTTGCTCTTCATGTAGTGGAATCCATCCTTCTACGCCTGCATTATTCGCTTGTACAAAGAGAAGAAGAGGAAGGTCTTTAGGGAATGACAAGTCTTGAGCCCCTTTAAAATTAGAAGATATATGTTCCATTTCATTCAAGGTAGTGGCATTATACATGTTTTTATTCGAAATCATTTTCATTTGCTCTACAGTTTGAGCATCAAACGCTAGTCCAGCATAGGGGTCACCACTTACTTTCATGATCAATCTTAAGAGGCCTGATTTTTCGACAAATGCAAACGTTTTTACTGGCAATTCGACATCCATACCCGGTTGTGTTGGAACACTGCTATCGATTCCGACAAATGCACTCACTTCGTTTGG
Source organism: Lysinibacillus sphaericus OT4b.31 (assembly GCF_000392615.1). Lineage (GTDB taxonomy): Bacteria > Bacillota > Bacilli > Bacillales_A > Planococcaceae > Lysinibacillus > Lysinibacillus sphaericus_B. Next base: position 3,270,330 of record NZ_KB933398.1, read on the forward strand.
ATATTTGTTGACATAATCAAGTCCATAGATACCTGTAATGGAATGGCCCATTAGCGTAAATTTGTCAATATCAAGCTGTTGTAAAGCTTCATGCATCTCACTGACAATATTCTCAGTGCTTCGTTCTTTATCGGTCTCATCACTTAATCCATATCCGAAAGGCTCAATCGCAACGACTTTGTAAAATGGAGATAACTTATCGATAAGCAGCTTAAAATCAAGCGCTGGTGTAGCTGTTCCATAGCCAGGTAGGAGCACGACGGTTTCTTCTCCTTCACCTTGAATGAAGACATTCATATTTTTTCCGTCTACTGTTACAAACTGACCATAAGATTCTATTTTTCCTTGCTCCATCTTATTGCAGATAATATTAACTAGAAAAACAATAGCTAGAAAAAGCACTAAGACTATAGCTAAAACTGCTATTATTTTACCTATGATGGTTAACGGTTTTTTCATTATGTTTGCACGAGTGGTGTAGAGCGGCAACTGCAGCTTGTTTTCTACCTTTACTCGTGCCCCCCTCCCTTTCATTCTCTATTCGCATCTTCTATCCACATCCGTATATTCCGGCTACTTTTACAAACCTAAATACAGCTTATACAACAAAAGTGTACTATCTATGACAACAATATGAACGGAGTATGAACAAATAAAAAAATTTTACAGCGTCACATGCTAGAAAACTTTAATGGTAGCTTGGAGAATGTGGCTTAGACAATGTAATTGATACAAAACTATTACAATAATTGTGACAGGAATTTTTTCACTACACTTATTTTATTTCATCCATATACGCCCTGAAATTTTCAACAATTTCTTTTGCTTTAGTACGATATAAATAATGATCCCCTTCAAATGTCATCACTTTCCCGTGTACTAAATCTTTTATTTGTTTTTTATGCTCTGGTATCCATCTTTCAGTTACTTTATGATCTGCTTGTATAAAGAAAATAACGGGTAGATTTTTTGGGAATGATAAATTTTCAGCTGCTCTAAAATTAGCATACATATTTTCAGCTTCATTTAATTGGTTGGGATTAAACCTGTTTTTGTGTATAAGAATACTCAATTGTTCTTTTGTTTTATCATCATATGGTAGTGTAGCGTATGGGTCATCGCCTAGCTTGATTTGCAATCTGGCTAAACCTGATTTTTTGAGTAGTTTTAAAGTGCCTATTATTGGAGATCCAATCTTTTTCTCGCTTATCGTTGGCACACTGCTATCGAGCCCGACAAATGCACTCACTTCGTTTGGATATTTGTTCACATAACCCAGTCCGTAAATGCCAGAAATGGAGTGGCCCATTAGAATATAACGCTCAATATTTAGCTGCTGTAACGCTTCATGTATTTCACTGACAATATTCTCTGTGCTTCGTTCCTTTTCGGTCAGTTCACTTAATCCATAACCAAAAGGCTCAATTACAACGACTTTGTAAAATGGAGATAACTCATCGATAAGTGGCTTAAAATCGAGTGCTGGTGCTGCTGTTCCATAACCTGGTAGGAGCACAACCGTTTCTTCTCCTTGCCCTTGAATGAAGACATTCATATTTTTCCCATCTACGGTTACAAACTGACCATAAGATTCTTTTTTTCCTTGCTCCATTTTGTTGCAGACAATATTAACTAGAAAAACAATAGCTAGAAAAAGTATGATGGCTATAGCTAGAGCCGCTATTAATTTACCTATAATGGTTATCGTTTTTTTCATGATGTTTGCACGAACACGAGGGTGTAGCGCGGCAATGGAAGGCCGTTTTCTCCTTTGGTCTCGTGCCTCTCCTCTCTTTCATTCTCTATTCGTATCTTCTATCCACATCCGTATATTTCGGTTACTTTTACAAACCGTTAAGGACAGCTTATACAATGAAGGTGTACTCCCTATGACCACAATATGAACGGAGTATGAACAAATAAAAAAATGTTACGGCGTCATATGCAACAAAGTTTACACATGACGCCGTAACATGGAGAATACGAGGTTGTTACCATAATTCGAATGTAAGATTTGAATGGCGTTACTCTTTCGGTGTTACGATTGGCAAAGTGACAATGAACGTCGTTCCTCTGCCGGGTTCGCTTTCCACGCGGATGTCACCTTGATGTAGCGATACAATCTGTTTAACGATGGCAAGTCCCATACCACTACCAGCATACTTACGACTGTGTGAACGATCCGCCTTAAAAAACCGCTCGAATATACGCTTCTGGTCCTCGTAGGAAATACCAATACCTTTGTCGGATATTCGTACTGTCGCATTTTTGGTATCTTGTTTGATGCTAACGTTAATAACGCTGTTATCCTTGGAAAATTTGATACTATTCACGAGAATGTTTGTCCATACCTGGTTTAATTGATCATAATCAGCTTCTAGACGAACGGCTTCCAAATCAAGCTCAAAACGGATGTTGCGAGCCGTCCACTGCGGCTGAATTGCCACGATGGCTCGTCTGATTTGTTCATCAACACTGAATGTGACCAACTGCAATTGCTGCGACTGCGATTCAAGCATACTCAATTTTAAGAGACTATCGCTCATTTTGGACATCCGATGTGCTTCAGCAATGATAATATCGAGATAACGATGTCTTTCGTTATGTGTGATGTCTTCTTGCTTGAGCGCTAGAGCATAACCCGCTATCGAGGTAAGCGGTGACTGAACTTCATGTGACACATTGGATACGAATTCCCTCCGCATCTGCTCAAGTTGCTGCAGATCGTGCGTCATTTCTTCGAAGCTGCGCGCTAAAGTACCTAGCTCGCCCTTTTGCTTAATATTCAGCTTGACGTTAAAATCGCCACCTGCTATATGCCTAGTTGCATTTGTCAGCCTTTTGATCGGTTTGACTAGGAACATGGCAGCAACCAGTATCAATAGGCTTCCCGCTATCAACGAATAGCTTGAAAAGTTCAAAATCCACTTTATTACAAAAGAGGAGGAGGGGAGGGCAATCGGTTCTATAAACATCGCTTTCGTTCCCATTTCGGTTGTCAATGGCAACCCTAAGAGAACCGTAGAAATACCACTTTTATTGATTTGAACAGTTTCCCCATCTAGTACTTTTTTTACTTGTTCCATCGTCACAGTAACAAGCTTGTGTCCGTTCAGCTCTCCGTAAGACTGGAACTGACCCGTTTCTTCGTAAATTCGAATATGATAGGAATTGAGTTGATTCATGCCACTTATGAATGTGTCCGCTTCACGTAACGGTAAAGTCTCATAAATCCGAGAAATGTCCTGACCAAAGTTAAATAAGGGGATTTGCAGATTTTCATTCAATTTCTCTTCAAATACCCAAACTGCCAGAAAAAAAGCAAAGATTGTGCCCACGATAACGGACACTAAATATGTCAAGACAACACGTGTATATAAGGACTTAATCATTCGACGACCTCAAGACGATAACCAAGCCCACGTACCGTTTCGATACGAAAATCGGTTGTATTCGAGAAGCGTTCACGCAGGCGTTTAATATGTACGTCTATCGTTCGATCATCTCCGGCGTAATCAATCCCCCAAATTTGATCGATCAACTGCTCGCGTGTATAGACTTGTCCAGGCGTTCCAGCGAGCTTATATAGTAATTCAAACTCCTTCAGCGGCAACATGAGCGCCTCCGTCCCTCGCATCACCTTATAGGTCTGTCGATCTAGAATGACATTGCCTAACTGAATTGTCTGCGTGGAGCCAATTCGGTATCGTTTCAATAGTGCCTTAACACGAACCGACAACTCCAACGGATCGAATGGTTTCGTCAAATAATCATCCGCTCCAAGTTCAAAGCCTTTCACTTTCTCCCATGTTTCGCCCCTTGCAGTCAGTAAAAGTAACGGTAAATCAGGGTTGGCCCTCCGGAGCTCCTTGCATAACGTCCACCCATCCATCGTCGGCATCATGATATCAAGCACGACAAGATCGACTTGCTCCTTAGTATAGACAGCCAGTGCTTCCTTGCCATCCGCTGCTTCTACTGTTGTGAATCCGTCCTTGCGTAAAAATAAACAAACGAGTTCGCGAATGTTCGTATCGTCGTCAGCAACCAGTATAGTAGTCATGCGTTTCATCTCTCCCTGTTTCCCATCCCATATTTGAAGTAATCATTATACTATAACTAAAATAGAATTCCCTCTAATTTTCCTATAATCCTGAACTGGCCTATTATTAACTGTGCCATCGTTCAGTATTCGAAACTCGGAACGCTGAATCTCTTTCACTCTCAACTATTCTTGAATCTAATGATTTACGCTAATTATTATGATGTTTTCTATCGGATTTAAAAAAGATGCCGTCTGTAAATTACAGACAGCACCTTCTTATGTTACCTAGAGCTTTTTAAATGTCCTTTAAAGGATACACTTTATCTAGCAAGGAAGTTTATAAATATTTATTAAACAGTAGGTTCGTCAGTTCCCCATTGTTTTTTCTCTTTTTTGTGTAACTGACCATCTGATTTTTTCATCTCACGAATTTTTAGTGAGTACCAGATTTGTGCTGCGATACAGATAGAAGAGTACATACCTGTGAATAAACCAATTAATAACGCAATTGAGAAGTTTTGAATAGAAGGTGCACCAAAAATTAACAGAGCCACAACGACGATAATTACTGTTAATACCGTGTTCACAGAACGTCCCATTGTTTGACGTAATGATTTATTAACAATATTCGCCAACACTTCACGATCTTTAATTGTTTCATATTGATTTAAGTTTTCACGCATCCGGTCAAACGTAACGATTGTATCATTGATAGAGTAACCGACTATCGTCAGTACAGCGGCAATGAACGTAATATCAACCTCTAAACGCATAAAGCTAAATACAGCAACGATTAAGAATACGTCATGGAGCAACGATACAATTGCCCCTACACCCATGCGCCATTCGAAACGAACCGCTACATAGATAATGATGCCAAGAGCAGCTAGTGCTAAGGCTTTAATCGCATTTTTCACAAGCTCTTTTCCGACTGTCGCTGAAACAGTACTTACAGTCGGTTCATGACCATATTTTTCTTCAGCATCTTTTTTGAATTTTAAGATCTCATCTTGTGATAAGTCATCTTTATAACGGATAACCGCCGAAGTGCTTTTTTCACCAGAAAGAACGATATCCTCTGATGAGAAGCCAATGCTATCGATATATTTAGAGACTTCTTCTTTGCTTAATGTTTGGTCTGCTTCAATCTGTACACGTGTACCACTTGAGAAATCAATGCCAAGATTTAAGCGGAAGATACCAAGGACCACTAAGCCAGCTACTAAAATAGCTAATGAGAAGGTATAGAATTTTTTACGATTATGAACAAAGTCAAAACGATCAAACTTCGTCGATAAATCTAGCGTACCTATATTTTCGTCTAAACTATGCTGTTTAGATTTTGCAATTCCAAACAAAGCTGGGTTATTGACGTAACCACTGTTCACAAGTAATCCCAATAGTACTCGAGATCCCCAAACAGCTGTTAGGAAACTTAGTAAAATCGAAATAATTAATGTTGTAGCAAAACCTTTAACAGAGCTTGTCCCAAATTGGAAGAGTACAGCTGCTGCTAATAACGTAGTTAATTGCGCATCGATAATTGCAGATAACGATTGTTTCGAACCTATTTGGAACGCCTGCTTAACCGAGTGTCCCACGCGAAGTTCCTCTCGGATACGCTCCGCAGCTAAAATATTGGCATCTACTGCCATACCAATACCGAGCACGATGGCTGCGATACCTGGAAGTGTTAAGACAGCATTAATCCAATCGAATACGACAAGGACTAGGAATGTGAAAATACATAGTGTAATAATTGATATGAAGCCAGGTAAACGATAGTAGAATAGCATGAAGAGGAAGATGATTACTACCCCTACAATTCCGGCAAAAACTGTACTTTTCAATGCTTGGTCACCAAATTGTGCGCCGACTGAAGTAGAGTAAGTTTCCTGTAATTTTACTGGGAGTGCCCCAGCATTTAATATGCCTGCTAAATTTTTTGTTTCTTCAACTGTAAAATTACCACTAATCATTACATCTGTAGTGTTTAATGTTTGGCTTACTGCGGCTGCTGATTCATAGCGAGGATTTGCTTTTTGTGATTCCGCTTTATACGAATCGACACCCTCCTCAAAATCTAACCATACAACAAGTAAGTTTTGACCTGCTGGTTTGGCAGCAATTTCACTTGTAATATCCGCAAATTTTTTCGCATCTTTTAATGTAAGTGAAACAATTGGACGATTTTGTTGGTCAAAGGAATCACTCGCTCCATTTCCCTTTAAATCATCACCGTCTAATAATAAATTATCATCGACATCACGAAATGTTAAATTCGCTGAAGTTGACAATAATTTACGCGCTGATTCTTGGTCTTCGACACCCGCTAATTGCACACGAATGCGGTTCTCTCCTTCGACCTGAATGCTTGGCTCACTTACCCCCATTTTATTAATACGGGTACCAAGAGCCTTTGCAGTAGCTGATACAACTTCTGGTGTAATTTTTTGTCCTTCTTTTAATTCTTGTACTTCATAAAGAACCTCAAACCCGCCCTGTAAATCAAGGCCAAGCTTAATGTCCTTTAAGACGCCTTCTACAGTCGTACTCATGGTTGATATAAATAACACCAAAAGCAGCACGAATGCAACAATACGACTTCTTAATTTCATCTAAAAATCCTCCTCGAAATGGTGCAAGGTCATCCCTTACACTACAAACAAGTATACTTGCAATACTTTTGAAGCGTTTATTCCTCCTTTTCTTCTAGAATAATGTTACGTGTGCTTCAAAAGAGATTGCTCACCTTATTTCAATCGTTCAATAACGCGCAAATTTGTCCCATACTAACGGATGCTAAGACTCCCGCTTGGCAATAAAAAGTAAGCGGAAGAGCAAGTACCCGTAAGTACCCGATTCGTTCAACTACTAATCTGAAGGAATAAAGCCCCTCCGATTAAAGTTTCACTTTGTACAGTCAGATTTTGACGAAACTTGTACAAAGTAAAAAAGCGCAACACACTCATTATGAAACACGTTGCGCTTGGTGTCAATTCTACACTGTAGTATTCTTTTAATCTTTTACAAATCCTACATATTCTGGTTCGTTTCTAACAGGACCAAGCAATGATTTTAGCTCGTCCGCGTTCACTTCTGTAAACCAATCATTACTTTGTAAAAACTCCACTTGATTAAACGATACGATATCGGACGGTCTTACAGCAAAAATAGTAGCGATTACTTCATAGAGACGTAATTGCTCAACATTTTTTTTCCGCCATTTCTTTTCTACACAAAAACGCCATAGTTCCTCCGCTGTTATAGCATCGTACTGAAAATGCTTAAATTCTGCTATCTTACTATCAATTGCCGGACGAATTTTTTCAAATAGTTGCGCATGTTGCATACTCATTTTGAATCATCTCCAATCAAAGTTGTATCGTAAGACGTGTTTGCATACAAATAGTGTAAATGAATTTTTGCGGCTTGAGAAGGGACGGATGGCATGAGTTCTTTTGTACGGGGTACACTATTTTTAATGTTTGTCATTTTTTTATCTAAACTCTTTGGCTTCTTTTATAGAATGCAATTTATGCGTATTGCTGGAGAAGAGGCTGTCGGCATTTACATGACCGCCTACCCTGCTTTTATTTTCTTCATCTCACTCATTCAATTGGGACTACCTATCGCTGTAGCTAAAATTGTGGCAGAATTACTAGCAAAAAATAAACGAGAAAGCATTTTCGGTGTTATGCGTACGGCCATTCTTTGGTCGCTTATTGGTATGATTGTTTTTATGCCACTCGTTGCACTCACTATACCATATATCTCTTCTACACTTTTACATAATGAACAAACAACATTTACACTATGGATTGCTCTCTTTGCTGTGCCAGTATCTGTAGGCTCTGGGTTATTGCGTGCTTATTTACAAGGTGTCGCAAAAATAACACCAACAGCTTGGGCACAAATGCTTGAACAGATTGTACGTATTGGTTTTATTACCTTTATGCTACCATTTGTAGCTACTTATAATAATGCTGCAGTGACTGCAGCCTCTGCAATGGGTATTACGCTGCTAGCTGAAGTGGTTGCTTTCTTGTATTTATGGCTCCACTATATTGTTTCAAAGAAAAAATTATTGACACGAAAAAGCAAAATTGAGTCCTACCCTGCTACCCCCATGCTACGAGTTGCCCTGCCATCTGCGGGTAGTAAACTTTTTGGCTCCTTCACTTGGTTTCTAGAGCCAATTATATTTTTAAAAGCATTAACGATGGCAGGTCTAACTGCTTCTGCGGCAACCATTTTATACGGGGTCATTTCGGGTGTTTTAGTGCCACTTCTATTATTCCCAGCCTTCGTTTCCACAGCACTGTCAATCGTACTGATACCAGCTGTTAGTGATGCCGTAGCACGTCAACATACGTCTCTCTTACAGGAAAGGATTTCTGTGTCATTACGCCTTTCTTCTCTGGTAGGTTGCTTTGCCGCTACGTATTTTTTTATTCATGGTGACGAACTGGCGATGAAGCTCTTCCACTTAGAAGAAAACCGTGGTTATGTGAAAATTTTAGCGCCGATTTTTTATTTTTATTATATTCAAAGTCCATTACATTCGATTTTGCAAGCCATTGGTGAGGCTCGAGCTGCCATGATGAACTCCATTTATGGTGGCTTAGGTAAATTATTTGTTATGTTTGTTCTTGCTTCACAAGCGGGGATACAGGAAAAAGGTGCTGTTGTAGCCATTGGCTTTGGTGTCTTGCTCACTTCTTTCTTGCATATTGCCACTGTACGACAACGCAAAAACTTACGTGCTGGCTTCCGTATGTTTGTTGTTCCTTATAGCTGCTTTATAGCTGTTTGTATCGCTCAATATTTTATCATGCAATTCATGCCACTTCCCTTTATTTTAAGTAGCTGTGTAACCCTATTTTTACTGTTCACGTTCTTATTATTTTCCAATCAGTTACGCATGACCGATTTACGCTATATTCGTAAGCTGGCAAAAAAAGTTTAGGATTCTTTCAGTTGGATATGAAGTCGATTGTCTTCCCATATACAGAAAAACACAGTGTTACTATCCTTAATGTTATTTTTACCTAGCTCTGCCATTAACCATTCAACATCCTTATGCAGGATCATTAAATGCCTTTCCTGAATATCACCATCGATAATAAGTGGATAGACAAAAGCCTTCTCGTCTTTCTTATAAACGGAAAGATTACCAGAAGGCTCTAAATATGCAAAAGCAATTTCAGTAATCGAAGCGATACCATTTTCTCGTAATTGCTGACATAAATCATCTAAATTATAACGTTGCTTGCGCATCTCGCTTTCTAAGATAACACCATCTCTAACGAGTAATGCTGGTTCGCCATCAACCAAATCACGTATTTTTTTATTTTTCAACGACAAATAGGCACTTACAATTTGAATGACAAGTAATATGAGTATTGGTAAGATGGCATTAAATAATGGGTTTTCATAGTCATCTAGCGCAAAGGCTGCTACTTCTGCAATTAACACAAAGACAACTAGATCAATCACGGATAACTCACCAACTTCTCGTTTACCCATCAAACGAAAAACAATTAGTATGAACACGTATAGAAAACATGTTCTAAAGATAATCATGAAATATTCTTCCATACAGACACCCCCATACTATCAAGGTGACCGTGAAAGCTACTTTTTATACAAAAAAAGCTGTGTTAAAAATGTATCACCATTTCACGACATAGCTTCCTGAATTACATAAGGCGCTGTCCAAATAAGTTTGGGACAACGCCTTTGAAAATTATTTTTGATCATTTGCTACACGTCCGATTGCTTGACGGTCAAATTTCACACGTACATTATCAGCTATGATTAATGTGACAGATGTGTCCTCGATTGAGTCAACAACACCATGTAAGCCACCGATTGTAATAATTTTATCACCACGCTGTAAGCTACTTTGCATATTTTGCGTTTCCTGCTGTCTTTTTTTAGCAGGACGGATTAAAATAAACCACATCGCAACGAACATTACTAAAATCATTATTAAGCCAGAATATTGCTCCATAATTCTTGCCCCCTTTCCAAATCTCACTTTTTTAGTATAGACTATTCCACCCTAAAAAAGCGATGGACAAGCCCAAAATTTTTCTATATTATCAATAGTTTTTCTATTACAGGTAAAATTTCGCTAAGCTGCATTCCAAATTTAGAAGTTTTTTGCATTCGGTCCGTTAAAGCCATACTTCTCGAAAAATTCTTCACGGAAATCGCCTAGGCGGTCCTCACGAATTGCTTCACGCACTTGTTCCATTAATTTCAAAAGGAAGTGCAGGTTATGATAAGACGTTAAACGAATTCCAAATGTCTCTTCCGTACGAATTAAATGACGTACATACGCACGAGAATAGTTTTTACAAGTATAGCAATCGCAGTTTGGATCGATTGGACCAAAGTCACGAGCATACTTTGCGTTTTTCACGACTAGTCGACCTTCAGATGTCATTAATGTTCCGTTACGTGCAATACGTGTCGGTAATACACAGTCAAACATATCGATTCCACGAATAGCTCCGTCAATGAGTGAATCTGGAGAGCCAACACCCATTAAATAACGAGGTTTATTGTCAGGCATTAATGGTGTCGTGAATTCTAAAACTTTGTTCATGATATCTTTTGGTTCACCCACCGATAAACCACCAATTGCATAGCCTGGGAAGTCCAGCTCTACTAAAGCTTCAGCTGAGCGGCGACGTAAATCTTCGTATTCCCCACCTTGAATAATCCCAAATAAACCTTGCTCTTCTGGTCGAGCATGGGCTTCTTTACAACGCTTCGCCCAACGCGTTGTACGATCTACCGATTTCAACATATATTCATGTGTTGCAGGGTATGGTGGGCATTCATCAAACGCCATCATAATATCTGAACCAAGATCATTTTGAATTTCCATTGCTTTTTCTGGACTTAAAAATAGCTTGTCCCCGTTTAAATGGTTACGGAAATGTACGCCTTCTTCTTCAATTTTACGGAATTGGCTAAGTGAAAACACTTGAAAACCACCTGAATCCGTTAAAATTGGGCGATCCCAGTTCATGAATTTATGCAAGCCACCTGCTTCCTTTACGATATCATTACCTGGACGAAGCCATAAATGATACGTATTAGATAGAATAATGCCGGCATTCATTTCTTTTAATTCCTCAGGAGACATCGTTTTAACAGTTGCCTGTGTCCCGACTGGCATAAATGCTGGCGTTTCAAATGATCCGTGCGGTGTATGCACGATGCCAAGACGTGCCCCTGTTTGCTTACAAGTATGGAGTAGCTCATAACGAATTGCTGGTTGTGTCATATAATAAATAATCCTCTCTTATCTGAAGTAAAAACAGTACTTCGATTTGTTTCCTTTACAGTCCTTTTGGTCGAATAAACATCGCATCGCCAAAGCTAAAGAAGCGATATTTCTCTTCTACAGCTTGTGTATAGGCACTTAAAATAGTATCTCTTGTCGCAAGTGTACTAACAAGCATCACAAGTGTAGATTTAGGTAAATGGAAGTTTGTAATTAAGCCATCTACTACTTTAAAATTATAGCCCGGATAAATGAAAATGGATGTCCATCCTTGTTCTGCACGCACTTCGCCTTCATATTTTGAGCCGATTGTTTCCAATGTACGTGTAGACGTTGTACCTACTGCAATGACATTGCCACCGTTCATCTTCACGCGGTTTATGGTCGCCGCTGCTTCTTCGGTAACACTATAAAATTCAGCATGCATTTCGTGGTTTTCAATGGCGTCTACATTTACAGGGCGGAAAGTTCCAAGACCAACATGTAGTGTGATGAAAACGATTTCTACACCTTTCGCTTTCACTTGTTGTAATAATTCTTGCGTAAAATGTAGACCCGCTGTTGGTGCCGCCGCAGAGCCACGTTCCTTTGCATATACGGTTTGATAACGCTCCTGGTCATCTAATTTCTCACGAATATATGGTGGCAGTGGCATTTCTCCTAACTGCTCCAAAATTTCGTAAAATATACCTTCGTAATTGAAGGCAAACAAACGTCCTCCATGATCGAGTTCACCTGTACAAGTTGCTGTCAGTAAACCGTCTCCAAACGTCACAACTGTGCCGACTTTCACACGTTTGGCAGGCTTTACAAGTGTTTCCCATTCATCCGTTCCTGTGATTTGCTTTAATAGCAACACCTCAATATGAGCACCCGTTTCCTCTTTCACACCCATTAAGCGCGCTGGTAAGACACGTGTATCATTTAACACAAGGCAGTCTCCTGCATTTAGTTCATCTAAAATATGTGCAAAATGATGATGCTCTACTTCCTCTAATCCTGGTGTAACCATCATTAATCGGCTCGCTGTACGGTCAACAAGCGGTGTTTGCGCTATAAGCTCTTCTGGTAATTCAAAATCAAAATCTTCTACACGCATTAAAAAAACTTCCTTCTTCTATGTTTGTTGGGGATAATCATATCCAAAATGTTCGTAAGCTAGATGTGTCGCTACTCGACCACGTGGGGTACGTTGAATAAAACCAATTTGCATCAAATACGGCTCATACACATCTTCAATCGTCACACGTTCCTCGCCTATAGAAGCAGCGAGTGTATCTAAGCCTACTGGACCTCCACGGAATCGCTCAATCATATTGGTCACAAGTTTATGGTCAATATGGTCTAGCCCTCTAGGATCGACTTGTAGTAATTCCAGTGCTTGCTTCGCAAGATCCTCCGTTATCATACCATCTCCAAGGACCTGTGCATAATCTCGCACTCGTTTCAGTAAACGATTGGCAATACGGGGGGTACCACGTGAACGTCTTGCCATTTCACCGGCAGCGACTTGCTCAATATGCACAGCAAATAAATGTGCACTTCGCACAACGATTTCAGCGAGTGACGTATCATCGTAGTATTCTAAGCGCAGCAACACCCCAAAACGATCTCGAAGTGGTGCTGACAATGCGCCCGCTCTTGTGGTAGCACCAACAAGTGTGAATGGCGGTAAATCAAGGCGGACAGAACGAGCTTCAGGCCCCTTACCCACAACGATATCTAAACAAAAATCCTCCATCGCTGGATACAGTACCTCTTCAATCGCGCGTGGCAGACGATGTATCTCATCAATAAATAACACATCTCCCGGTTCGAGTGAGCTTAATATCGCCGCTAGATCTCCTGGTCGTTCGATAGCAGGGCCACTCGTCATGCGCACATTGACATTCATTTCATTGGCAATGACTGCAGCCAAAGTTGTTTTTCCAAGCCCAGGAGGACCGTATAACAGCACATGATCTAAACTTTCTTGACGAAATTTGGCCGCTTCAATGAAAATTTGTAAATTCTCTTTTACCTTATGCTGCCCAATATATTGCGCTAATCTTTGTGGTCGAAGAGATAATTCAAACTGGTCATCATAACTTCCTGCTTCACTTGCCATCATTCGTTCTGACATGTACTTGCCCTCCTTCCCTTATTTTATCTTCAATAGTAATTGCAATGCTTGTTTCATATAGGCGTCTGTCGTTTCAAGTTTATCATTATCCTCAAGCTGTGGACGAATTTTTTCCAGTTCCTTTTCAGAATAACCAAGTGCCATAAGCGCAAGTAGAGCTTCTTCAAGTTCATGTTTATGCGGATTCACACCAAATAATGGTAACTCATCATCTGTACTAGGTAAATCGATGGTATCTAGTAAAGAACCAAGCTTGCCTTTTAAATCTAAAATCATTTGACGGGCCGTTTTTTTGCCCACACCTGGGAATTTCACTAAAAATGTCTCATCTTCCCGTTCTATTGCACTTATCACCTGTTGCGGGTTACCTGTTGCCAAAATCGCAAGCGCACCCTTTGGCCCAATACCTGATACTAAAATAAGCTTACGAAATAGCTCTCGTTGATCTAAATTTGGAAAACCATACAACAGTTGTGCATCCTCACGAACATGCAAATGGACATATATTTGTTGTTCAGTTGCCGTTGTACGAAACGCGAATGGATTAGGTGTATTCAACTGCCACCCAATCCCTTGTTGCTCAAGCACAATGTATTCTGGGGTAATACGCATTACTTGCCCTTTTAAATAATCATACATATAAAATCCCTCACATTCATCGTCTTCGATTATAGCATATAGCGAACGAATGCTCGACTATATTAAATGGTGATAGTGGGCGTTCACACACAAAAATGACCGCCCATAGACGGTCATTTTTTCATGAATCTATCAATATCGTACCACAGTTTCGGCCAGTATGTGAGGGCACGTTTAGTAAACGGTATTAAATAATCTAAAAATACAAGCTGTTGCTCTAAAGGTAAGTCCACTGCAAAAAGCCATTCTCGTAGTAACTCATTAGGAAATTTTAAACGATGGTATTTTCTTTTATCTAAATCCTTGAGCTCAGGTAACTCAGCTAAAATTTTACCTAGGTCATAATCTACTGCTGGTAATACACGATGTAACCATAAAATATATTCATCATCAGCTTCTCCTAGATGTGCTAAATCAAAATCGATTAAGCGTAATTCTCCGTCACTACACCATAAAAAATTATGATGCACGACATCGCCATGTAATAGCGTAATATCTTTTTCTGGCACATCCTCCATAGCAATTAACTGTAATGACTTTTCACTATAATGTACTATTTGATTTACTTCTTCTTTCGTTAAAAATGCACGAAAATCATTTCGTCTGCTTTTAAAACGCATGTGACGCATTTGCCATTTTAAAAGCTGTGAATAGGTGTGCAAACCTGGCACTCGTTGCCATGCGATTTTTTTATGTGTCTCATGTAAAGCCATTAATAGCTTAAGTGATTGCTCACGATCTATTTTATGTGCAAAATTCGCACTATGACTCCCCTCTTGCCACAATTGCACAATAAGCTGCTCATCATCACTTTGCACTAAAGGTAGGACGAGTGAGGGTTCAAGACGTCCAAGTTGTCGATGAATTGCCCTCACCTTTTCTGCTACTTCTAATTGCTTCGCCCTTTTAACAAAGTAATTATTCGATCGGTAATTATATTTCCAAATATTAGGCTTTACTTCCTCTACAATGTAGGCTTTACCATCGATAAGGCGTCATCCCGCCTGGGAAAAAATGCGGGGACATCCATGGTCCACATGTTGGGCACGGCGGCGAACATGGTGGTGGACATGGTGGTGGACATGGTGGCGGACATGGTGGCGGACATGGTGGCGGACAGTTGCATTGGTCAAATTGCCAATTTGGCATCATCGCTGGCTGTGAACCACAACCACAGGACTGCCCCATCTGCATCTCTGGCATTGGCTCAAAATGATGCTGAACATGTGCATCATTCACAGGGAAGAATGGAGATGTGCTTGACTCTAAGAAATGACCTGCACCAGCAACGTCACTTGCAGGCATTGGCATTGGGCAAGGTGCTGGTTGCTGTGGCATTGAACATGGCTCTACTTGTGGGTGCATGTGATGCATTGGCATTTGATGCATTGGCATTTGATGCATTGGCATTTGATGCCACCACATTTGATGATGCACCGGCTGATGGCAACTCGGACAATGTGGGACCATTGGCATTTGTGGCATGACATGAATAGGCGGTGCTGGTGGCGGTGTCGGTTTGGCTACTGGTGGCGGTGGCGGCGCTGGTGGTTGAATTTGAATTGGTGGTATAACAGGATGCTCAACTTGCGGCATGACTAATTGTTGATTCCAATTAAGCTCTACTGGTTGAGGCACCCACATTGGTTGCTGTGGCATTGGTTGTGGCATAGGCATAGGTATTGGATATGGTATTGGAATCATTTGTGGCTCTGGCATTGGCATCGGTGGCGGTGCGACAATAGGAGGCGCTGGCATAGGCTTCTGCACCTCTTTTTTGACACTTTCTTTCACAGGCTTATGAGTAGGCATCTCTTTATGGATTGGTGTTTCCTTTTGCTGTCCTTTGTTATGTGCTCCTTGGTTATGTGTTTCCTTGTGTATTTTTTCAGGCAGAATAATTTCCATGCCCGGTACAATATAATCAGGGTTGGCAAGATGGACATTGAGCCGCTTCAAATCTTCAAACGAAATGCCGTACTCTTTCGCAATCTTCCACAATGTATCTCCCTTTTGAACAATATGAATACGCAATTTTTTCCTCCCTTCTTCTCTTCGTATCATATGTTCAATGTTTCATTTGGATACAAAAAATTCACGCATGTTGTAAAAGCTTCATGGTACACTAATGCTTAAGGAATACGTTTCCTTCATTACAGGCAGAGGTGATCTCTTATGAAAAAAATGTTAGGCGAAGAACGCCGACTGCAGATTCTAGCACAACTAAAAAAAAGCAATACACCTATAACAGGAACAGACTTAGCTAAATTTGCAAACGTTTCAAGACAAGTCATTGTCAATGATATAACTTTATTAAAGGCTAGAAATGAACCCATTATAGCAACGAGCCAAGGCTATATTTATATGCACCAAGACCAACTATACCAAACTGTTGAACGTACCATTCCATGTTTTCACACGCCGGAAGAAGCAGAAGATGAGCTTCTGGTGATTGTGGATTGTGGAGGTACAGTGAAGAATGTAATTGTTGAACACCCCATTTATGGAGATATTACAGCTTCCATTATGGTATCTAATCGCCATGATGTTAAAAAATTTGTGCAACGTGTTAACGATACACAAGCGAGCTATTTATCTGCGCTAACAGGCGGGACACATCTTCATGTCATTTCTGCTCCATCTGTAGAAATTTTAGATTTAATTGAACAAAACTTACAAAAAAAGGGCTATCTAGTAATAGATTAAATAACATGAAATTGAATGTTTTCTAAAAAAGAGGGATCCCAAAAGCAAATGGGACTCCTCTTTTTAACGGTTATTTTCAGGTGTATGAATCCTCTTGCCAAGCGCATCTACCAGTAAATCATTATCATTATTAAATGACATACTATAATAAGGAGCCATCTTAATTTACAGACCGATCATCACACAAAAACGGAGCTGTCCAAAAAATTGGACGCTCCAGCGTAATTAGAGAAATCTTTTTCGTTGAGTAGGTGTTGGTAATAGACACGCTTCTTTTTTACCGAAAAGACGATAGCGATTTTTAGCAAATTTTCTATAGACGACATTTCGGATAAAAGGAGGGATGACAATGAAAGCATAACAGCTAGGCCACAAGCCATCTAAACGCCGACTAATTTTAAGAGCTGCCGTGGATTCAAAATAAGCTTTCCCATGCTCTACTAAAATAACACTATCTATGTTTCCCGGAACTTTATATGTTGCCAGAATCTCCTGTCCAACCTCACTTTGAATAGAGGCAAACTGAAAATAAGCAGCCTGATCACGTTTAATAACAAACTGTACACTGCTATGGCAAAAATTACAAACTCCGTCAAACAAAATAACACCAGCCACTAAAATCCCTCCTAACCAATATTAAGCCTCGTCTGATGTTAGATACGTAAAGTATGTACCAAGTGACTTCACTTTACAGCCTAGAGCTGCTAACTCTTCCATAGCACCTCGCATCATTGGTTCTTTTTCATCCGCTAATACATCAATCATAAAGAAATAATCACCCAGTCCTGTTTTTAATGGACGCGATTCAATTTTACTTAAATTTAGCTGGCGCCATGCAAATACTGAAAGTACCTGATGCAACGCCCCTGAACGGTCCGTTGGCAAAGTAATCATGAAGGTTGTTTTTGCCTGTCCATCTGATAATTCCTGCGGCAATCGCTTGTTTTGTTTTGATAATACAAAGAAGCGAGTATGGTTAAAATGAAAATCATGAATATTTGATTGCACGATGTCTAAGCCATATCTTTCAGCCGCTACCGCGTTACCCACTGCTGCGATACACTCAGTCGGATTTTCAGAGACATACTTTGCCGCTGCCGCTGTTGATGTTGTTTGATGTAACGGAACATCACTGAAACGATAGAACAAGTACTTATGACATTGAGCTAGCGCATGAGGGTGCGAATATATACCCTCGATGGACTCCCAGTTGTCCTGTTGTGCTTTGTTCACCATTAAATGTTGCTGAATTTTCAGTTGTAATTCACCTGTTACATAAAGTGTCGCCTCATGGAATAAATAATCAAGGGTTAATGGCACTGAGCCCTCTAACGCATTCTCTAGTGGTACAACTGCTAAATCAACTTTTCCCTCTGCTACTGCCTCAATACACTCTGGAATCGATGCACAAGGGACTAACCATTCAGTAGGGAAAATAGCTTTTGTTGCCAAATATGTAAAAGATGCCTCTGGTCCTAAATAGGCGATTCGTTTCTCCCAATTTTGCTCTGTCATTGAATTTACCTCCTTCGCTACGATAGGTAGCTATACATCCGTCTTAATTTTTCGAAAACTCTTGCTAAAAAAGAAAGGGGCCTATGACAAGCCCTTTCTTTGAAAAAGTTTTCATGCCTACAGAACGAGGTGACTCAGATATAACTCTGAGCCACCCCTTTTACAATGCGCCAGAACTAATAACTTCCGCAGACTCTACAAAATCTAAACGCTTTAGCTGATGCATTAAATCATCAAGCTCACAGCTCATACTTGTTACATCTAAAGACAGTGTAACATTGGCACGACCTTGAATTGGAATCGTTTGATGGATTGTCAGTATATTGCAATGCGTGTTTGTTACAGTTTCTAAAAGCTTTGCAAGTGTTCCTTTACGGTCCTGAAGCTGTAAAAAGACTGTTAAAATCCGTTCTTGCACAATAGAGTGGAAAGGAAAAACAGCATCACGATATTTGTAAAACGCACTACGCGATAAATCCACTTGTTTTACCGCATCCCATATGGAAGATACCGTACCACTTGAAAGTAAGTGTTTCGCCTCCAAAGTTTTTTGCATAGCATCTGTCAAAACGTCTTCACGAACTAAATAATATCGCTGGTTAGCAACGTTTTTCATACTCTTCCCCCTAAAACCTATTCTTAGTCGACAAATTCAAATTCGAATTCTAATAAGCGTACAATATCTCCATTTTGTGCACCACGTTCACGCAATGCTTCATCGACACCCATACCACGTAATTGGCGTGCAAAACGACGTACACCGTCCTCGCGGCTGAAGTCTGTCATTTTGAAGATACGCTCAATAGCATATCCACCAAGAATGAATGTACCATCAGGATCACGAGAGATTTCGATTGAATCTGCTTCAGATTGGTGTTTGTAAAGTACCGTTGCATCAGATTCTTCATCTAGCTCATCGAATAATGGGAATTCAGGAGTCACTTCCAGTAAGTCTGCAATTTCAAATAATACCGGCTTTAAGCCTTGGCGTGAAACTGCAGATACTGGGAAGATTTTTACATCTTCGCCCACTTTTTCTCGGAAAATTTCTAAGTTTTCCTCTGCATCTGGCATGTCCATTTTGTTTGCCACAATAATTTGCGGACGCTCTGTTAAACGAAGATTATATTGTTTTAACTCATCGTTGATTGTTAAGTAATCTTCATAAGGATCGCGACCTTCCATGCCTGACATATCAATTACATGCACGATAACACGTGTACGTTCAATATGACGGAGGAATTGGTGACCAAGACCTACACCTTCGTGCGCACCTTCGATTAAACCTGGTAAATCGGCCATTGCAAAGCTACGATGATCATCTGTTTCAACCATACCTAAATTTGGCACGATTGTTGTAAAATGATAGGCACCTATTTTTGGCTTTGCCGCAGAAACAACAGATAGTAATGTTGATTTACCTACACTTGGAAAGCCTACTAAACCTACATCTGCCAGTACTTTCAACTCTAATATAACATTTAATTCTTGTCCTGGCTCACCTTTTTCAGAAAGTTCTGGAGCAGGATTGGCTGGTGTTGCAAAGCGAGAATTCCCTCGACCACCACGGCCAGCTTTTGCGATAATCGCTTGTTGACCATGCTCGACTAAATCGGCAATAACAACGCCTGTTTCCTCGTTCATTACGACTGTGCCTGGTGGTACTTTAACGATTAAATCGTCTGCGCGTCTACCATGCATCCCTTTACTCATACCATGCTCACCACGGTCAGCCTTGAAGTTACGTTTGTAACGGAAATCCATTAACGTACGCAGACCCTCTTCAACTTGAAACACAACGTTCCCACCGTGACCGCCATCGCCACCAGCGGGACCACCATTCGGTACAAATTTTTCACGACGGAAGGCTACCATTCCATCCCCACCGTCGCCACCTTTTACATAAATCTTGACGTGATCGACAAACATTTAATTCACTCCCTGCTTGCACTCAATACATATATCCAAGACGTATTTGTCTCTTCCACTGTTTGAATGTCGAATTGTTTCAAACCTTTTTCGGTGAATGCATCAGCACTCCAGCGTCCATTTAGGGTGAACGTTACAGCAAATGTATGAGCGTCAACACGCACATCAATCGCTAAGCTCTGTTCGGTAAATGGATCTAATGTATCATAAACATGCATAACTGTTTTATTTAAGTATTCTACAACTGCCGCATCTATATTATTCGTGACAGGTTTGTTAATCTCACCACTTATTTTCATTGGTAACGAAGGATAGCACCAATTTGCTGTTTGTAGCCACTCCATCGTTTGTGGTAACTGTAGTCGATTTATGCTAGAAAGCACCCGTAATTGTTCAGAAAAATTTTGAATAAGTTTCTTTGATTCATCGATTCTACCTAAATCTAAATTCATGCGAATTAGTTGAAGCTGATTCACATAATCATGATTTGCAAAACGTAATACTTCACTAATGGTTAGTGATTGACTGTTCATCCCATTCACTCCAATAAAGTTATCTTCATTAGTATAACAAGTTTTGACGTTTTTTTCTCTTAATTCCTCATAACAATTATGCTTTTTGAAGAAAAAAAAGGACTGCAATATATGCAGCCCTCCGCTTTATGATCATATTTATGAAAATTAAGCTTGTTGAGTTTCTGGGTATACAGATACTTGTTTGCGATCGCGACCTAAGCGTTCGAATTTAACAACGCCGTCAACTTTAGCAAATAGTGTATCATCACCACCACGACCTACGTTTGTACCTGGGTAAATTTTTGTGCCGCGTTGACGGTAAAGAATTGAACCACCAGTTACGAATTGGCCATCAGCACGTTTAGCGCCAAGACGTTTAGACTCAGAGTCACGTCCGTTTTTAGTAGAACCTACCCCTTTTTTCGATGCGAAAAGTTGAAGGTCTAATGCTAATAACAATTTCATTCTGTTCCACCTCCTACTTGGTTGTAGTTGATTTGGATATATTGCCCGTAATTTTGCACCATAGAATACACTTGAGCTGTCATTACTTGGACAATTAATTGCAGTTTTGCATCAATTTCAGGCTCTAAATCTGTTGGTAAATCTACCTTTAGATAGCCTCCACCTTCAGCTGCTTGTTCCACTTCCGGTTGTAATTGTAGTAGTGCATAAATAGCATTTACCGTACCAATAGCAATGGTAGATGCCCCCGCACATACTAAATCTTTACCAGATTCGTCGTACTCAGCATGTCCTGAAAATTCAAATGCAGACACATGTCTATTTTCATCATGATGTATCGTAACTTGTATCACTCGTTACACCTCACAATTAAGCGTTGATAGACTCAACAACTAATTTTGTGTAAGGTTGACGGTGACCTTGTTTACGACGGTAGTTCTTTTTAGCTTTCAATTTGAAAACAACGATTTTCTTTTGACGGCCTTCTTTCACAGCTTTAGCTGTTACTGTAGCGCCTTCTACGAATGGAGCTCCAACTTTAACGTTTTCGCCACCTACGAATAAAACTTTATCGAAAGTTACAACTTCGTCAGCTTCTACGCCTAATTTCTCAACATAGATTTCTTGACCAGCTTCTACTTTGATTTGTTTACCACCAGTTTCAATAATTGCGTACATTTTACTGCACCTCCTCTTAGACTCAGACTCGCCTGTATATGAAGGTGATCATACGATACTTTAACCTTCCCAGAGCGGTTGTAGTAGCACGGGTGCTACAAACAATAACATTAAAATATTACCATATGGAATTTCTCAAGTCAACCTGTTCATAACATATTTCTCAAAAGCTAAACGATATTTTCGGTAATTCCATTCTTTGATTACTTGAAGCCATATAAATAAACAAAGAACAGCTAAAAAAATAGACTGTGGCAAGTAACCTAATGTGATGATAAATAATAGCGTCACAATTGCAAGACAAAACGAGTAGTAATGTTCAAATGCTCGCACAGTCGGATAAAATAAAAATAAACATGCTATCATTATTCTTCCGCCATCTAGCGGAAGAATGGGTAATACATTTATAGCCAACAATACAAGCTGTACCTCGATAAGTTTAGTAGCAAGTAGCTCGGGCATAAAAAAAGCGAGACCAATCCCTAATAACGTAGCGATTGGTCCTCCTAATGCAATCCATAGTAGTGATGTTGCCTGCACAACCGCTGGATTATCAAATTCAATCTCCCCCCCATACGGTGTAATGACACACGATTTTACCTTTACACCACAAATTTTTGCAGCCAATAAATGCCCTACTTCATGCCAGAGTAACGAGGATAGAATAATAGCATAGTAAGCAATTTGACCACTTAAAATCATGACAAATACCAGAGGGATACATAATATATGCAATTTAATCTTCATCTTTTTCTGTTTGAAGCCACTGTACTATTTGTTCTAAACTATAGTGAGTATCATCTTTTTCTATCGATAAGTACAGTTGCCCAGCCTGTTTCATGCCAATTAAATCATTTGCCTGCACCGTTGTATACGGCAATTGAGCTAAACTATCGAGCATCCCATAGGATACCGTTGTGCCATCCTCATAGCTTATGGTCATCGTTTTGCCTGTATATTTTGTATGACCTGTAAAAACAACTAGTCCACTCTGCCCAGCATACACAGGAAGCCCGACATCATACTGCATCATAAAACCTTCTTTGAAAACCTGTGCATTGGTGAAAGTTAATAGTTCAGTTTGCCCTACATCACTGGATACCATAATGGTTTCCTCTTCTTTATTTAACCAACTTTTCCCAAGCTCACTTAAATAGGTTATATCTGCTGATGTCGTTACAAGCTTTCTCACAGGTGTTTCTAATACACCTTGATCTTCTAAACGAATAACGAGCATGATTGCAGCTACGAGTAATATCATGACAATCCATTTCCATTTTTTAAACAAGCCCTCATCCTTTTTTCACACTATATGAGGTTGCATGTCCGTTCATGCACAAAAAAGCACATTCACACGCGATTGTTGCTAACAAAAAACTTGTCCTAAGGTAACGAATGCTTGCAAGAAATCAATACGCTAAAGTACTCGTACACACTCGATAGTTCCTTGTTTTGTAGTTCCTAAACAAGAAAAAACCTTTCGCGCAATTGCACGAAAAGGTCTTCGTTATCTTGAAAATAATGCTTTAAATTTTGAAAACATCCCTCTATGCTCATCTTCAATTGCCATAAGCGGCACCGATTCTCCTAATATGCGTCGTGCAATATTACGATAACCTAAAGATGCTTTATTGGCAGGGTCCATCACTACTGGTTCCCCTTTGTTTGATGACGAAATAACACCCTCACTATCGACGATGATACCTAATAAATCAATCGACAAATGAGTTGTAATTTCATTAACATCCAATGTATCACCGTTTTTCATCATATGCTGACGAATACGGTTGATAATTAGTTTGGGTGCCGTAATTTCCTCTTGCTCTAGCAGCCCAATGATACGATCTGCATCACGCACAGCTGAAATTTCAGGTGTCGTTACTACAATTGCATGATCTGCACCCGCTACAGCATTACGATAGCCTTGTTCGATACCTGCTGGACAGTCTATTAAAATATAATCATAGTCTCTTTTTAATTCCTCTATTAAGCTCTTCATCTGCTCAGGTGTCACAGCATTTTTATCTGTTGTTTGAGCAGCAGGTAGTAAAAATAGTTTGTCATCAACACGTTTATCTTTAATTAAAGCTTGATGTATCTTACAACGTCCTTCAATCACATCAACTAAATCATAAATAATACGATTTTCCAGACCAAGAATTACGTCTAAATTTCGTAATCCAATATCCGTATCAACCAAACATACTTTTTTCCCTTGTAGAGCCAATGCAGTCCCAAGGTTAGCCGTTGTCGTCGTTTTCCCGACAC
This sequence comes from Lysinibacillus sphaericus OT4b.31, assembly GCF_000392615.1. GTDB lineage: Bacteria > Bacillota > Bacilli > Bacillales_A > Planococcaceae > Lysinibacillus > Lysinibacillus sphaericus_B. The sequence continues at coordinate 3,294,515 of NZ_KB933398.1, forward strand.
CGCCTTTACCTGAAGTTATGACGATCGCTTCTCCCACACTAGCTTCCTCCCTTAGACACATTTAACAATGGTCGAATATTTTTTAACGCATGAATTTGATCGTACGTAATACGCCCATCATAGCCGATAAAAGCACAAGCCATCTCTGCTTGATTGATAGCTTTTACATGCTCATCTGACATTGCCTCAACCTGATCGGCAATCATTATATGTGTGGCTTCTAAACGAGAGGCAGCAATGATTGCTTCCTTATTACCATGTACACCAGCATGCACAATTCCCTTTAGTTTGCCTAGGACATACACATTGCCACCAGCTTCTACACGTCCATTCGGATTGACATTGCCAATAATAATAATGTCCCCGGAAGAACGGAGTATTTGCCCCGATCTGACCACACCTATATATGTATCTTGTTGACTTTCTATCATTTTCTGGTTGCTTTCATGGACAGTCAGTACATCACTTTGCACTTTAGATACGATTAGTTGTTCCGTTTCCTGAACGATTTTCACGAGCTCTTTTATTTGTTCATCAGAACAGTATCGATTGCCTAAATGTAATTGTACATCTACTTTACCATCGATACCGCCTTCTGAAACTTTTCTCTTTAACTCTTCTATTATTTCGGTATACGCACACTGATCGTCTAAGCGGAGAACAAAACCATCTTTTGTCCCCTTCATATTAACTAATTGTTTTTTCATGAATGCCTCACCTCACGTTGCTCTTATTAAGAAACTTCACGTGCTCTCTGTAAGACACGCGCATTAATTAAATATTTGAAGGCCCAACCAAGAATCATTAAAAATAACGCATTTGCAATGATCGTTGGTAGTAGTCGTGAACGTAAGAAATCCGTTAATGGTATCGTTGTAAAATCTATTAGATAAAAGAATTGATAAAGTACAAACTCTAAAATTGCTACTAAAACAACTGAAATCGTCGTTGTCACAACTAAGTGCTGATGAATAATTTTTACAATAGAACCAGCTAAAAAACAGATTAGTGGATAAAGCACAGAATATAATCCAATAATATCAATGTAAAACACATCATACAAGACACCAAAAAAAAGTCCATACATTACCGCTCTTTGACGGCTGTAATAGATGGATATAAATATTAAATATAAGATTAAAAATCGAGGAACTAAGTAAAAAATGTGCCCCTTCAATTCAATTGGTGAAAGCATAGCAAACTCTGGTTCTAGTAAAAATAACAAAACCGCCACAGAGGGGATGAGAAATCGAACCATCATTCAGCCTCCTCCTCACTCGCCTTTTGCGGATTTGATAAATCCTCATTCGTTGCCTTGCCATCGGAACCATCAATTACTGTCGTTGTACGTTTCGCAATGACAACATGATCTATAATTGAAAAATCAGCAGATGGTTTAACATAGGCCATTTTCGTTAAGCCAAAATCATCTGTACTTACTTCAGTAATTTCTCCGATTGGCACTCCTTTTGGGAAAATACCGCCAAGTCCTGATGAAACTACCTGCTCGCCTTCTTTAACTGTTAAACTTGAATCGATTCGCTTCATAATGAGTTCATTACGCTCTTTATCAAAGCCCTCGATTAAACCGTATGCTTCTTTTTCTCCTAAAACCATCGCAGAAACACGATAGTTTGGATTATTTGTATATAAAAGCTCTACCTCAGAGGTGAAAGGAGTCACTAAAGTAATCTTACCGACTAATCCTTTCGCTGTCATAACTGCCATATTTTTTTCCACACCATGAGAGGAACCCTTATTTAAAATAATCTTCTCTTCCCACTGATCAGGATTTCTAGCAATAACCGTTGCTTGAATTGGATTAAATGCATTTAAACTTTCCTTTTTATCGAGGAGCTCTTTAAGTTTATCATTATCTTTTTTCATAGCCAATGCTTCGGTTTGTACAGCTGCAAATTCTTCTAAGCGCGCTTTTAAACGTTTATTTTCTTCGTACGTGTTTAAGAGGGAGTCAATATCGTTAAAAATACCCGTAATATAATTCGCCGGCTTCGCAACAATGGATTGTGCGACGCCGACAGTATCTTTAATAATTTGCTCTGGTAAAGTTGCATTCGTTCGATCACGTAATGAGAAGCTAATCAATGCCACAAGAAAAACCATGCCCACGAGCAGCAATATTAATTTCTTATTGAAAAAAAAATGTGGCATTGCCTAAACCTCCTTAACCTTTTACTTGTTGTCGACGAATCAAATCAATATTATCTAAAGCCTTACCTGTACCAATAGCAACACAGTCTAATGGATCTTCTGCGATAAATACGGGCATATTCGTTTCACGGCTAATGACTTTATCTAAATTAGATAAAAGTGCTCCACCACCCGTTAGCACGATGCCGCGTTCCATCACGTCTGCAGACAATTCAGGTGGAGTTTGTTCTAGTGTTTTTCGCACACCATCAATAATGGATGATACTGCTTCACGTAATGATTCTGAAATTTCCTGAGATGATATTTCAATCGTTTTTGGTAAACCAGTTAATAGGTCACGACCTCTAATCTCCATTTTCTCTTCAGGACCCTCAGCAAATGCTGTACCAATCTCGATTTTGACAGCCTCTGCAGTACGTTCCCCGATTGTTAAGTTATATGATTTACGGATATATGAAATGATTGCTTGATCCATTGCATCCCCGCCGACACGTACCGATTCACTTGTTACGATACCACCTAACGAAATAACAGCTACCTCTGTAGTACCACCACCGATATCGACTACCATTGAACCCGTTGGATCCCATACTGGTAAGTTCGCACCAATAGCTGCCGCAAAAGGTTCTTCAATCGTGAAAGCCTCTTTTGCACCCGCTTGACGTGACGCATCGATGACCGCACGTTGTTCCACAGAAGTAATTCCGTAAGGCACGCAGATCATTATATTCGGTTTCTTCCAATTCCCACCAGAATTTTTAGAAGCCTCTTTTAAATAATACTCAATCATCGCTGTTGTAATATCAAAATCAGCAATAACGCCATCTTTCATCGGACGAATGGCTACAATTGAGCCAGGTGTACGTCCTATCATATTTTTTGCATCATTACCAACTGCGACGATATCGCCAGTTTTCGTATTTTTTGCTACGACTGAAGGTTCGCGTAGAACGATTCCCTTCCCTTTAATAAACACTAATGTATTCGCTGTGCCGAGGTCAATCCCGACATCTTTACTACCTAATCCAAACAAATTGTGTACTCCCTTTCTATTTAAGCCATACTTTCGTTGACATAAAATCATACCGTTCATTATAACGGAAAAACCCAAGAATTTATAGTGCCATACACCTCATCTTGCGGAAAATATACTATTTTCATCCCTCTTAAACTTAAAATAGTACGTATAGATTAGCATATAATTTTTATTCATCTAAGACAACGTCTAATAGGCTACCAATTTTTGTGAATCATAAAGTTATTTCTACCAACTACATTAACGTCATTCATCAAAAAAGGTTCGCAATTAAATTAATGACCATTAATTTTCATTGTCTCAAGAACATCAGACTGCCAACAAGGACTTGCGCAAATTGCTTAGGCTTGAGAGGCGTGACAAAATATTGCTAGAAATTTAAGTTCTTCCACATCAGTGTTATTTCTTCTTAGTTAATGACCTCAAAAAGCTCTGCAAAATTGCTTGCAGAGCTAAAAATACCCTTTTTCTTTTAAACTTATATATTGATGATCACCAATGATAACATGATCAATCAATTCAATGCCAATAATATAGCCCGCTTCCTGAATTCTCTTTGTTACCTCAATATCTTCTGGACTCGGTGTCGGTACGCCGCTAGGATGATTGTGCGCGCAAATAAGAGAAGCAGCTGAACGTTTTACAGCCTCTCGGAAAATTTCTCTTGGATGGACGATGCTGGCATTTAAGCTACCTATAAAAATTGTCTGTTTATGAATAATTTGATTTTTCACATTTAGAAAGAGCGCAACGAAATGTTCTTGGTTAAGGGAAGTCATATCAGGCATCAAGTACGCAGCGGCATCTTGCGGGGATCGAATCGTATATTTTTCATCATTGTGCTTTTGAGCTAAGCGTCGGCCTAGCTCAATCGCAGCTAATAACTGAATTGCCTTCACCTCTCCAATTCCTTTAATAGCCACCATTTCTTCAATCGTCGCATGCTTTAAATGATGTAAATGCTCGAAAGCACCTAATACACGATTCGCAAGGACAAGAACCGACTCTTCTTTCGTTCCTGTCCTTAGTAAAATAGCCAGTAACTCCTGATTCGATAAGCTCATGGCTCCTTGTCTTAACAGTCTCTCACGTGGTCGATCTGCAATATGCACATCTCGTATCATCATGCTTGGTAATACATCTGTTGGCAAAAATCTTCACTCCCTCGCAAATTGGATAATATGAAGTGCTACCAATTGCGTAAACAACGCTGCAAGTGGTAAGCCAACAACATTGTTATAATCACCTTCAATTTGCTTAACTAAAAGGGTACCAGCAGTTTGAATGCCATAACCACCCGCTTTATCAAAAGGGTCTCCTGAGGCTACATATGCTTCGATAAGCTCCTGTGATAATTCGTTAAAGACAACAGTTGTTTGTTCTACAAATGTTGTTTCTTGTCCATCAGGATTAATAATAGCAACTGCTGTCATAACCGCATGACGGGCACCTGATAATCGTGTTAAGTGAGAAATCGCTTCCTCACGTGTTTTTGGCTTATGCAGTAGCTCATTGTCAAAAACTACGATAGTATCTGCACCAATAATCGTTGCATTCGGCACTTTTTTTGCTACATCGCGTGTTTTTAAAAGTGCTACACCTTTTACATAATCTTGCATTGTTGCTGCTTGGACGCTTGTCTCTTCTACTTCACTCGTAACAATATCGAAGGGAAGCGCTAGCATAGCAAGCAATTCCTTTCGGCGTGGTGAAGCAGAGGCAAGTACTAGCTTGTGTCTTGTTGTAAACATTATCTCACCATTCCTCCTTATACTTATCATAACGGAGAATTAGGTATTTGAAAATTTTCAAAAAATGAAGATAATGCCTATTTCACTATATTTCATAGTCAAAATTTAATTTGGAGACAAGTATTATTCTTCTTATAATGAGCAAATAAATGTAAGCGAATGATGTTTATATCGTTGGAAATAGAAGAAACTGCTGCACCTACAGTTTGCCAATCAGGAGGCAGCGTTGAATCTTTTGCGTTGTCCTTAAAATTTAATTTTGTAGCCTTTTTATCAGCAAACACGACCGGAAGTTCTTTAATCGTTGCTTCTTTACAGCTATCACCAGTAACACTAAACACTTTTTTAAATGTGGCAGGAGCTTCTAAAAAAACGAGTTGACTTTCCTCTATCGCAATACTTGTCCAAACATAATATTTGCCATCTACCTCTACAATGGCGCTTTCTTTTAATGCTGGATATTCTGCTAAAAATGCACTTGCACTTTCATAATTAGAAAATACACCTGCTTGACTTGCATACAGCATCGACGCGTTTGCGGTACCACCTGCTGTCGGAATTGTCTCTTTCTGTGCACCTTCACTTGCTACTTCACTATCCTGCTTTAAAGAAAACTGAGTACTTGCTTGGAGAATTCCTAAAAATATGGCAACACCAAATAGTCCTACAATACCCCCAATTAGCATTGCGCGAAATACTTGTTTTTTTATTACCTGACTAACAATTTTCATACGTCCTTCACCTCTTCCTTAACGTATCAAAATAAACATAAAAAAAGACAAGACTATTGTCGTCTATGATTTCATATTAGTATATGTTTAAAAATATGTGAAAATGCTAATTTACTGCATTTCAATTAATAGTATTTTTGGAGGTTTCAACATATAAATTGCCTACAATGTTGGCAAAAGTTTTACCACAGCCTATCGTTGTTACGCCACATTTTCATGAAGGCATCCTCTCTTTTGCACTTTTAAAAATAAATTTCAATATGAAGATGTGTGTAATTACCTCCTTGCAAAGACCTTTTAGCCTTCCACAGACATATTGTGGAAGGCTAAAAACTATAGAAAGTAAGAATATTCAAGTCCGGAAAAAGCCACTCGCTTTCCAAACTGCCTTAACGCTCGGCTACAAGCTACATCCGCTCGAGTCAAGTAGGAGAATGCCATTTTCTGAACTTAAAAAATGACAAAAGCCTTCCACAGACATATTGTGAAAGGCTCAACATAAAAATTGAGGGTGCATTTAATTGTAAAAGGTGCTGCTTCTCATGATGTGTGGCTACAGAACCACACTTTAGCTGTTTCCAATTAATCTGTTACGTACTTCTGTTAATAAGTACAATGAACCAGATACTACAGTTCTGCAGTTATTTTCCGATTGTGTTTGTAAAAATTGAACATAATCACTTAACACTTCTGTTTGAGAAGCGCTAGAGAGTTCCACCATATCTTTTGCCGACATGGCACGCGGATTGTAGAAATCAACAAAATAAAAGCAATCACTCACTTGTTCTAACTGATTGAGTACCTTTTTTACATCTTTATCTGCAAGAATGCCCATAACGAAAGTAATCATCTCCTCTGGGAATTCCTGCCGAATTGTAGCGACCAATTTTTCCGCACTCGCTGGATTGTGTGCACCGTCTAATATAATATAGGGCATGATTTCTTCAAAGCGCCCTAATATTTTCGCCTCATTAATACCATTTTGAATACCTTGTATACTTATTGGTACATCCAATGCAGTTGCCACTTCAAAAAACGCAGTAATGGCTAGGGCCATATTATTTGCTTGATGCGGCCCTTTCATTTTTCGCAATAGATTGGCTATACGCAAACCGTTTTCATCATTCGTATAACACTCACCATGCTTCGTATGCTCTACATTAAATTGATGACCTAGTTCAAGAACAGTCGCTTGTTTCAAACGTGCTTTTTCATAGATAACTGCCTTCGCTTCAAGCGGTAGATCACCGATAATAACAGGCTGGTGCTGCTTAATAATACCTGCTTTATGATGAGCAATACTCTCAATAGTATTACCTAAATAGGTCGTATGCTCTAACGCGATGCTCGGAATAATCGAAACAATTGGCGTCACCACATTCGTACTATCCAATAAACCACCCATCCCTGCTTCGATTATAGCCACATCCACATTACTATTAACAAAATGTAAAAATGCCGCAGCAGTAAGGAGCTCAAAATCTGTTAACTTACCACTCAGTCCCGCTAATTGCATTTGTTGAAACACCCGGTCCATCTCTTCAGCTGAAATAGGTCGATTCGCTACTTGAATTTGGTCATGAACATCTAAAATGCAAGGAGACATAAATTTGCCAACACGTAATCCATGCTCCTTTAAAATTGACTCTATGAATGTAAGTGTTGAGCCTTTGCCGTTCGTGCCAGCTAAATGAACAATTTGCAGATTTTTCTCTGGACTGCCCACAAGCGCCAATGCTTCTTCAATCGCAGCAAGACCTGGTTTGATGACATCATCGCTTTTTACAGCCCACTTTTCTTTATAAATATCAAATTTTGGAATCATCGCTCTTCCTCCTGTAGCCATTGTCGAACTTCAGCTATGAAATAGAGCGAACCTGTAATGACCACAATATCTTGTTCCTTCTTTTTTTGTATAACTGCACGGACCATATCCCGCCAATTTTCACTATATTCCTTATCGGGATATTGTGACAAAGCAGCTAATTTTACTGCAGGCATAGCATTCGGTAGGTCTATTTGTGTAAATGACATAGCTGTTGCAACTGCATCCATTAAAGCAATACTATGCGCATGATCTTTATCAGATAACGCTGCGTAAATAAACCGATAATGTTGATTGGGATATACAACTTGTAGTGTGTGAATTAGAGCAGCTGTGCCTTCTGAATTATGGGCGCCATCTAGTACAATATTGTCGGTAAATTGTTCAAAGCGGCCTGGCCATTGCGTTTTTTGCAATGCATGAAGTATGGATGTCTGTGATACTTCAAGATGTCCCTTTTCCTGTAATAATAGTATAGCAGTGATTGCCAGGCTGGCATTAGCTACTTGATGTGGTCCAGCCATTTTCAACTGAATATCATTTATCTCAACATCAGCTTTGCGGTAACTAAAGTGCTGCATAGCAACTTCTTGCTTATTTGCATTTACGATAAAGTCCTTTCCAATAACGTGACATTCAGCATGACGTTCTAGTGCAGCTTGTTTAATAACTGCAAGTGCCTCGCCATTTTTTACACCTACTACTACAGGCACGCCTTCTTTTATAATGCCTGCTTTCTCAAAGGCTACTTTCGCAAAAGTATCTCCTAAAAACGCTGTATGTTCCAATGAAATGGTCGTAATGATTGACACTAATGGCGTAATAACATTCGTTGCATCTAAGCGGCCACCAAGACCCGTTTCAATAAGTGCAAAATCAACGGCTTCCTCCGCAAAATACTGGAACATGATAAGTGTTACGACCTCAAAAAAACTAGGATAGTCCCCATCATAATTCGTCTCAACGATTGCAGCAATGTTGTTCATATACCTTAAAAATTGTGCGTCCGGAATCTGTTTTCCATTAATAGTCATTCGTTCATTGACACACTCTAAATGTGGAGATGTAAAAGTCCCTACAGTGTATCCAGCCTCTATTAATATTTCCCGCATCATAGTTACCGTTGAACCTTTGCCGTTTGAACCTGCGATATGAATCGTTTGTAGCTTTTCCTGTGGATTATCCAAACGTGCTAAAACTTCGCGCATCATAACGAGTGGCGCACGCTTATGGTCAACTGCCTTTAATGTAAAAATAAAATCTGTACAAGCTTTCATCGATGAAAACACAAGAAACACTCCCTCTAACTGCGATATCTCTATTTTAGTACAAAAGGTGCCTGGCACCCACACAATTCGTACACAATTTAAAAACACACAGAAAATCACTACTAAAGTGAGTTTGTGTGTGTTTTACAAGTTACTATGAAAGTATATATTTTATAAATATCTCATCAATTGGCAACTAGGCGATCCTAGCATGAAAGATTGTATATCTCTTCGCTTTAGACCCTAGGTTTTGCATCCCACCCTTTCGAATGGTTTGCCTTCACTTATTATACTAATCATTTTAAATGCCACTATTTAATTTACCCAAAATCATTATGTATCTTTTGATTCAAAAAAAGAAAAAACAATGGATGACTTTATTCGTCATCCACTGCCTTATATGATTACATATTTTTTAGTTCTTCTAAGCGTTTTAATACTACAGCATGTTTATCTTCATAGTCTGCTAATTTTTCACGTTCTGCATTGACTAAAACTTCTGGGGCTTTTGAAACAAATTTCTCATTTGACAACTTACCACTAACAAGCTTCACTTCTTTTGCCCATTTTTCTAATTCTTTTTCTAGACGGTTGATTTCTTCTTCTAGGTTAATGAGACCTACAAGTGGAAGGAATAGCTCAGCACCAGTCACGACTGCTGTCATAGCTTGATCAGGAGTCTCTAAGCCTTCACCGATTGTTAACGACTCAGGGTTACAGAATTTTTCAAGATATGCTTTATTTGCTTCAAGAACGGCAACCGTAGCTGCATCCTTTGCAGAAATGAATAATGGTACTTTTTTGCTCATTGGCGTATTTACTTCCGCACGTATATTACGCACTGAACGTATAATATCCATAAGGAGCTTCATATTGTCCGCTTCATCCGCAAAATGAAGATCCGTGCGTACAGTTGGCCATGCAGCCACTGTAATAGACTCACCTTCATGTGGTAAGTGTTGCCAGATCTCTTCCGTGATAAATGGCATAAATGGATGTAATAGACGCATTGTTTGATCTAATACGTAAGCTAAAATAGAACGAGTAGTTTTCTTCGCTGCTTCATCTTCACCATTCATTGGTAATTTCGCCATTTCAATATACCAAGAACAGAAATCATCCCAGATGAAATTGTAAAGCTCGCGGCCTACTTCACCGAATTCATATCGCTCAGCAAGCGATGTCACACGTTCAATTGTCTCATTTAAACGAGTTAAGATCCATTTATCGGCCACTGATTTTTCGCCAGTTAAGTCGATTTCATCATATGTCATGCCGTCCATATTCATTAACGCGAAACGAGAAGCATTCCAAATTTTATTAGCAAAATTCCAAACTGATTCTACTTTTTCTGTTGTATAACGTAAGTCTTGCCCTGGTGATGAACCTGTTGCTAAGAAGTAACGTAACGAATCGGCACCGTATTTTTCAATAACGTCCATTGGATCTACACCGTTACCTAGCGATTTACTCATTTTACGACCTTCTCCATCACGTACTAAACCGTGGATTAATACGTCTTTAAATGGAAGTTGATCAGTAAATTCAATACCTTGGAAGATCATACGAGATACCCAGAAGAAAATAATGTCATAGCCTGTTACAAGCGTACTTGTTGGGTAGTAACGCTTATACTCTTCATTTGCCTCGTCTGGCCAACCCATTGTAGAAAATGGCCATAGTGCAGCTGAGAACCATGTATCTAAGACATCTTCATCTTGCGTCCAATGTTCTGCGTCTGCTGGTGCTTCTTTACCCACATAAATTTCACCCGTTTCATTGTGATACCAGGCTGGAATTTGATGGCCCCACCATAATTGGCGTGAAATACACCAGTCACGGATATTTTCCATCCAGCGAGAATATGTGTTTTCAAAGCGAGCTGGAACGAAATTCACTTTGCCTTCTTCGTCTTGTTGTAGCGCTAATGAAGCATCAGCAAGTGGTTGCATTTTAACAAACCATTGTGCTGAAAGATACGGCTCTACAACAGCACCAGAACGTTCAGAGTGACCTACTGAATGCATATGCTCTTCGATGTTGATTAACACACCAGCCTCTTGTAAGTCGGCAACAATTTGCTTACGGCATTCAAAACGATCCATTCCGTTATATTTGCCAGCGAGCTCATTCATTGTCCCATCTTCGTTCATCACAAGAATGCGTTCTAAGTGATGACGGTTGCCGACCTCAAAGTCGTTAGGATCATGGGCTGGTGTCATTTTTACTACCCCAGTACCAAATTCCATATCTACGTAGTCATCTGCTACGATTGGAATTTCACGGCCAATGATCGGTAGAATAACTGTTTTTCCAATTAAATGTTGGTAGCGCTCGTCTTTCGGATGCACCGCAATGCCTGAGTCACCTAGCATTGTTTCTGGACGTGTTGTCGCTAATTCCACGTATCCTGAACCATCTGCTAATGGATATTTCATATGGTAGAATGCACCTTGAACATCTTTGTAGATAACTTCAATATCTGATAACGCTGTTTTTGCAGCAGGATCCCAGTTAATAATACGTTCACCACGATAAATTAACCCTTTTTCATATAATTGAACGAATACAGTTTTAACAGCATCCGATAGGCCTTTGTCGAGTGTGAAACGCTCACGAGAATAGTCTAACCCTAGGCCAAGCTTCGCCCATTGTTGACGGATATGTCCTGCATACTCTTCTTTCCATTCCCATGTTTTTTCGAGGAATTTTTCACGCCCTAAATCATAACGTGTAATACCGTCTTCTCGCAGTTTGGCCTCCACTTTTGCTTGTGTTGCAATCCCAGCGTGGTCCATACCCGGCAACCATAGTGCATCATAGCCTTGCATACGCTTCATGCGAGTCAAAATATCTTGTAAAGCTGTATCCCACGCATGACCAAGGTGCAATTTCCCTGTTACGTTCGGTGGTGGGATAACGATTGAATATGGCTCTTTCCCACTGTCTGGTTGTGCTTCGAAAAATTTACCTTGTAACCACCATTCATAGCGCCCCGCTTCAATTGACTGTGGATCGTATTTCGTTGGCATTGAAATGTTTTCTGTCATCTTGACTCCTCCTGTTGACTAAAAATTTTTGATATACATCAAATTAGCTAAAACGATTTTGCTGTCCAGATTTTCCATTGTGTTTACACAATGAACTCCTTTGAAAATCTGAATATCTACTAGAGGCTTTATTGCCAAGAAATGTTTAAACATGATTTTTGGACAATAAAAAAAACTCCTAGCGTCTACAAAAGGACGAAGGAGTTTAGTTCGCGGTACCACCTTTAATTCCAGCAGGGCTAAGTTAAGCGATCGCGTACATCCTCATTTCTTGTCTGACAGCGCTTTTTGCTAGCCCTAGTCACCAGAAATGGAATGATATTTGATTTACTTATGCTTACTTCTACTGGCTCTTAATTCGATAACGGTGTTTAACCGGCTTTAACTACTGTTAGTTCACTAAAGCTGCTCGAAGGCTACGTTCAATTATGCACAAATAGAAACTTTTCAGCTACCGTTTCCTCTCTAAAAATGTGCGAATAATTTACTCTTCCCTGTCATAGCATCTATATTCGACTTTCCACATTGTAACGCAAAATCGTGCACTTTTTCAAGTGATTTAGTTATTTTTAGCTAGTCTGTAAAAAGTAAATAGAAAAGGAAGTGAATATTCATATGCGACGACGTAAATACAATCCCTGGTTTTTACCACCTTGGCTACGACAAATTCGTTTCTACTGCAGAACGATTATTATACCGATTTGTGCATTTCAGTTTGTGCGTATCATCATCGTACCAACTTCTGGCGATTTAATCTTCTTATTGCTACTGCTTCTTCTTTGCTATTTACTTTTAAATGATATCATTTGAAGCGCGGACTTTTAACGGTGTGTAATTTTCTGTTAAATCCCAAATCATTGTTGGCACTTCATCCCAAGAGCTGGACTCGCGCACAGCAGTGTGACTAGAAGATTCCCTTAACACTATCTTTTGCTCAACAGGAGCAGCCTTCTCTACATGAACAGCCACTTCTACAGGAGCAACCGGTTCTTCTAAAACTAAGGCTTTTTCTACTACAAGCTCTGGTTCACTAAAAATACTTGTAACTGTCCATTCCAACTGACACATTTGATTGGCCAGTGTCGGACGAACGTCTTTCACCATTAAATCTTCAATAGCGGCATCTTTCGGTAAATCGACATGTAATGGTACAGCATACTCAAAATATCCTGTATCTCCTTGAATATCAAGTGCATCAATTTTAACTAGATCTTCAACATCCATAAAATTTTGCAAGTCTTGAAAATCAAAGCGAACATGTGAAGTAATATGGTAAATACCGACTAAACGTACTGAATCATCTAGCTGCGTAGCTTGCCACTGTGGCTTAATCTGTACAGCTGCAATTTCTGTTGGGCAACCATACCCTGGAAAACAAAATGTCTCACGCATATTCCAAGTTTTCTGTTCGATAATAATCCCTCCCTTTGCATCATATGACTTTCAAGAAGGTTGTATGCTTTAGATGAAGCTAGATATTGTTGTTTCGCGATATTTTTTCCGTTCAAATGTTGCTTTTTCTTTCGGATACAGTGAAACTTCACTCAGTGGGGGGTTCTTCCCCCCACTGATTATTAGTTGAAACCATCGGGCTTTTACGGTCAGTTGATTGGCCTCCTGTTGTCATCTATCATCTTGAGTGGGGAAAGTCCCTCAAACAATATGATTTTGCTTTACTTTTGCCGTGAGCAAGGCATGAGCGGCATCAGAAGTCTCCGTGGATTTTTACCTTTATATTAAAAAATAGCATACTAGGAAGTACTCCTAGCATGCTATTTTCACTTTTCGAACAGCTCTGTTTTATACTTTGTGCGTACAAAATATTACCATGACTTCTAATGTGGCATAAAGGCAGTATGAGATTTCGACACCTACTGCAATAACAACATAAGCATGTGCTTGGTGATCGGAAATCTCCTGCGAGTAAAGTTTTTCTTTATACGTTTACCATTTTTATTTTATTAGCTACTCGATCTGTTAACATTTGAGTTGCTTTCGGTACAATTGGTTTAAAAATTGGATTTAAAACAGGTCCTGCCAATCCGCCTGCTGTTACTTCTAAAAAGCCTGTCATTCTTGTATTTTGTGCGTCGATGCTTTCAGCAAGGAAATAGCCGTTTCCTGTGAAATTATCAGAGATACCTTTTAATTCAAACGTTACTTTTGAAGGTGCTGCCCACTCTAAAATAGTAATCTCTACTTCTACTGTTTTTTTCAGTACACCAACATTACCTTTAAATGTCCATGTAGAATTTTTATCATCTATCATCGTATGCGCGCTATAACCTGGGACAAGCTTTGCCCATTTTTCCATATCACTAACGAAATCCCATACATTTTCAATCTCTACGGGTACTTCTACTATATGTGTGCCTGTTGCCATTAAAACCACTACTTTCTTTTCTGAATAGCTTTATTATATATGATTTTGTCCACAAATTGGCTATGCTGAAAGTTATAATTTTGACAAAAAAAAAGCCACCCAAAATGGATGGCTCTAAGTACAAATTATTTTGCTAGTTGTGCAAAGACTTTATGGAAGGCATCAACGGTTTTTGCGATATGCTCTTCTGTATGCGCTGTAGAAATAAATAAGCCTTCAAATTGAGAAGGTGGTAAGAAAATACCTTCTTCGGCCATTAATCGGAAATATTCAGCGAATAATTGTAAATCAGCCGTTTTTGCTGAGGCAAAGTCAATTACTTCTTCATTCGTAAAGAAGAAACCAATCATTGAACCAGCACGATTTACCGTATGTGGAATATTGTATTTCGTCGCGGCAGCTCGGAAGCCTGTTTCTAGTTGATCACCTAATTTTTTAAAGTACTTATAAGTGCTTTCATCAAGTCTAGACAAAGTTTCATAACCAGCTGTCATCGCTAAAGGATTACCTGATAATGTCCCAGCCTGGTAAATAGGACCTATTGGTGCCACTTGCTCCATAATTTCTTTTTTACCAGCGAATGCACCAACAGGAAGACCTCCGCCAATAACCTTACCTAGAGTTGTCATATCTGGTGTTACATCAAAATACCCCTGTGCGCAGCCATAGTCCACACGGAATCCAGTCATAACTTCATCGAAGATTAGGAGTGCACCATGCTCTTTTGTTAAATCACGTAAACCTTGCAGGAAGCCTGGTTGTGGTGGAACGACACCCATATTTCCTGCTACTGGTTCTACGATGACTGCCGCAAGTTCAGCACCGAATTTTTCAAAAATTTGTTTTGCACCGTCTAAATCGTTGTATGGCACTGTTAATGTGTTACGAGCAACGTCTGCTGGTACACCAGGGCTATCAGGTAAACCTAATGTTGCCACACCAGATCCTGCCTTAATAAGTAACGAGTCACCATGTCCATGATATGAGCCTTCAAATTTTAATATTTTATCGCGCCCTGTAACACCACGTGCTACACGTAGAGCTGACATCGTTGACTCTGTCCCTGATGACACAAAACGAATCATTTCCATTCCAGGTAAACGATCCAACACTAATTTTGCTAGTCTATTTTCCGTATAGCTAGGTGCTCCAAAAGAAGAGCCTTTCGCTGCTGTTTCAGCAATCGCTTTTACTACTTCGGGGTGAGTATGCCCTAAAATTAGCGGGCCCCATGATAATACATAGTCGATATATTCATTACCATCAATATCTTTTATAATCGCACCGTGACCAGATTCCATGAAAATTGGATCCATGTTTACAGATTTAAATGCTCTGACTGGGCTACTTACACCACCTGGCATTAAATTTACTGCTTCTGCGTATGCTTGTTTTGATTTTTCATAAGAACGCGCCATTTATTTTCCCTCCAACCAATTTGCTACATCTTTTGCATGATACGTAATGATTAAATCAGAACCAGCACGTTTCATACTAAGTAATGTTTCAAGCACTACTTTTTTCTCTTCAATCCAGCCATTAATCGCTGCTGCTTTGATCATTGCGTATTCACCTGAAACATTATAGGCAACAATCGGTAATGGGTAGTTATTTTTCACATCACGAATAATGTCTAAATAGCTAAGTGCTGGCTTAACGATTAAGAAGTCCGCACCTTCTGCAATGTCTGATTCTGCTTCACGGAATGCCTCCATACGGTTCGATGGATCCATTTGATATGATTTACGATCGCCAAATTGTGGTGCTCCGTCAGCTGCATCACGGAATGGGCCATAGTAGCTTGAAGCATATTTTACTGCATATGACATAATCGGCACATTTTCAAAGCCCGCTTCGTCTAAACCTGCACGAATTGCCGAAACAAATCCATCCATCATATTAGAGGGTGCAATAATATCTGCGCCTGCTTTTGCTTGAGATACCGCTGTGCGCGCTAAAACATCTAGTGATGGATCATTTAAAATTTGTTCGCCTTCAATTAATCCACAATGACCATGATCGGTAAATTCACAAAGGCATGTGTCCGCAATAACTAAAAGTTCAGGATGACGCGCTTTAATAAGACGTGTAGCTTCTTGCACAATACCATGATCATGGAATGCACCTGTACCAACCGCATCTTTTTCAGCTGGTAAGCCGAATAAAATAACTGCTGGAATCCCCAAAGTCACAACTTCATCAATTTCAACACCAAGGTTGTCTAATGAAAATTGGAAAACTCCCGGCATAGAAGGAACTTCTTTTTTAATATTTTCGCCTTCAATGACAAAAATCGGATAAATTAAGTCTTCTTTGTGTAAGTAAGTTTCTTTTACCATAGATCGCATCGCTGCACTCGAACGCAAGCGACGATGTCTTTGAAATTGTAATTGTGTCATTTTCTTTCCTCTTCTTTCATTATTTCCTCGATGACTGCTTGCATTGTATACACACTAGGCATAACATCCACATTAGCACCGTGGTTTAAAATTGCTGCCTCTGTAATATGACCGATTGCCGCCACACGGGTGGCCTCCCAGCCAATTACAGATGCTACATCCATCGCATATACATCAACAGCAGATGGACTAGCAAAAATCACTGTTACATCCTCGTGTGAACGAATAGTGTTGATAATTACTTGTTTTTGGTCGTGACGTTCAATTGTTTCATAGACCGTCCATTCCTTAAGTTCCAACGGTAAACCTTCCTTTAATGTCTTTTTCGCTTTTTCACCGCGAATAAATAAACATGTTGGATTGCCTACCGCCACACTTGGAAATTCTTTGACAAAAACATCAGCACTAAACACTGAAGGCATAAAGCTAACATGGAACCCTAGCTGCTCTAATGCTTCAGTTGTTTTCGTACCAATGGATGCAATTTTCCCTTGAAAATGCCTTGCGTTTAAATTAAATCGTTTCATTTTACTAGCAAAAGCATCAACTGCGTTTTGACTCGTAAAAATTAACCACTTAAATTGACGTGCAAACTCTAAATGCACATCATCATTTCTATCTATGAGTTCGCAGGTTTCAATCAATGGGGTAATGACTACTTGGCCACCTAAAGCTGTTATGTCATCAATAATTGTTGAAGTTTTAGATGTACCTGTCAAAATTATTTTTTTACCTTTTAAAGGTAAATTATTTTGCATCTTGCTCTGCCTTCACACGTTGGATTAAATCAAAGGCTCCTTGCTTCGTTAAAATAGCAGCAAGCTCTTTTCCAGCCACTTCTGGTTTTGAACCTACTACCGTTTCTTTATAAATTACCGAAGCATCTGGCGCTGCAACTAAACCTGTCAGTGTAATTTTTTCCCCATTCCATTTAGCATACCCTGCGATAGGTACTTGACAGCCACCATCCATAGCCGCTAAAAAGGCACGCTCAGCATGTGCTTCTTGCCATGTAGTGTTATCTGTCAATTTAGCTAGTTCAACTAATAGCTCAGCATCATCTTCGCGACATTCAATGCCCAAAGAGCCCTGCGCTACTGCTGGCAAACAATCTTCTACAGATAAGAATTCAGTGACAACATCTTCGCTCCACCCAAGGCGTTTCAGCCCTGCAGCCGCTAATATAATGGCATCATATTCTTCTGTTTCAAGTTTCGCCAGACGTGTATCCACATTTCCACGAATCCATTTAATCTCTATATCTGGGCGCACCGTTAAGAGTTGAGCACTACGACGAAGGGAACTTGTACCAACAACAGATCCTGCTGGCAGATCTGCAAATTTTATATGTCCTTTTGAAATAAAAGCATCACGTGCATCTTCACGCGGTGGAATACATCCAATTACTAATCCTTCCGGCAGTACTGCTGGCATATCCTTCATTGAATGCACAGCAAAGTCAATTTCTTTGTCATATAGGGCTTGTTCTATTTCTTTTACAAAAAGCCCTTTGCCACCAACTTTAGAAAGTTGAACATCTAAAATTTGATCGCCTTTTGTGACAATTTCCTTTATCTCAAATTCAAATGGCACACCTGCTGCCTTTAACTCATTAATGAACCAATTCGTTTGTGTTAATGCTAGCTTACTTCTCCTAGAACCTACAATAATTTTTCTCACAAGTCTCCAACCTTTCTTCTAATACCATAAATGGAATCGCGATAAACTACTTCCTAAAAAGAAATTGGTCACAACTAACAAATAAGCATAAATATGCACCCATGCATAATTTGTACCTGTCAGCTTACCTTTACGATTCACATATAAAATACAGCAATATAATACTAAAATGATAAAGGACCCAATTACCTTCGCATCAAAAATAGATAGACGCTCTAGCGTTAGTAGTGCCCATTCTACCCCTAAAATTAAACTTATAAATAACATTGGAATCCCAATAAAAAATGAAACATTCATCCAATTGCTCGTTTGTTGTAAAGATGGTAAACGCGTCCATAAATGCGACCATTTTTTTTGTTTAAGTAAACGATATAAAACTAAATATAATATCGCAAAAACAAATGTCAGCGTAAAAGCGGCATACGACAAAATCGCAAAGGAAATATGAATAAAGAGCATTTCCGATATTAATGTTTCTTCTACTGCTCCAGTCGGTCGTTTCGGCATAAATGTAAAAATACTAGCGAACACAAATCCTAGTATATTAATGATAAATACCGGCAAATCAACTCTCGCTATACAATGCAGAATAATCGACAGCGTCACAAGTAGCCATGAGTAAAAAAGAATTCCTTCATACAAGGATAGTATCGGAAAACGCTTCGTCTCCACAAAAATTAATAAAATAATGGCACTTTGAATTACCCATACAAATGAAACTAGCCAAAAAGCAATTCGCCTTGCTTTCACTTGTTTATAAAAATAATCAGTAAAGTAAAATACAAGACTGATCGCATACAAGACGATCATCACTTCGTAGAGCCTTGTCATTGTCAAATCAGCCAATAGACATCCCTTCTTTATATCGAAAATTGCTAAAGTAACTTCAAATAGTACTTCAGCCTAGAAAACAAAGACGTTTTCGTATCCTTAGTTTACCATACAGATACGAAAACGCCTCATGAAATTACAATTAGAAAAGGCGCTTTCGCGCCCGTTTGTACCTGCCGCTGACGCTTTCGGCACGGAAAAAGATTTACTACTGTCGCTTCGCTTTCGCACTCAAGCTGTTATTAGCACTTCAGAAAGAGTATTTTGTCTCAGAAGAAGTTTGTGTTTGCTGTAATCGTTCCTTACGCTCGATTTCTTGCTTACTCATCGCTTCGACTTCTGCTTCCACAGCATCCTCAATACCAAAAATCTGTTGGAATAAACGTAACTGTTCATTCGCTTTTGGTGAATTTGCCATTTCTTTAGCTTGTAAAATAGGCTCTTTTAACAACTGATTTATAATGGATTTTGTATGCTTACTTAAAATTTTACGTTCACGATCCGTTAAATCCGGCATTTTATTTTCAATACTTAACATTGTTTCTTCTTGAATATAGTTCGCTTTTTTACGTAATGCAGAAATGACTGGCACGACACCAAGCGTTGCAAACCAATCTTTGAATTGCACAACTTCTTTATCAATCATTTGTGTAATATCAGCTGCTGCTCGCTCACGCTCAGCTAGGTTTGCCTCTACAATGCCTTGTAAATCATCTATATCATATAAAAAAACGTTCGCTAAATCCCCAACTCGTGGGTCAATATCGCGAGGCACCGCAATGTCTACCATAAATAAAGGTTTACCTTTACGTAAACGTTCAACAAATTGCATTAATTCATAGTCAATGACGAAATCTGTTGCGCCTGTAGACGTTATTAAAATATCTGCCTCTAATAGTGAACACTGTAATTCCTTCATTGATTTTGCTTCACCTTGGAATTTTGCAGCTAAACTTTCCGCTTTTTCAAACGTACGGTTAATGACTGTTACTTTCCCTACGCCACTTCCGTATAAGTTCTCAATTGCAAGTTCACCCATTTTACCTGCACCTAAAATGGCAACATGTTTTCGCTGTAAAGATCCGAAAATTTTCTTAGCTAGTTCTACTGCTGCATAAGAAACTGATACCGCATTCTCACCAATAGCTGTTTCATTATGTGCACGCTTCGCAAATGTGACTGCTTGTTTAAATAACTGATTGTAAACCGTTCCTGTCGTCCCAATCTCTTGTCCATTTAAGAAGCTTTTCTTTACTTGTCCTAAAATTTGCGTTTCACCAAGAACCATTGAATCAATTCCAGCTGTCACTTTGAATAAATGTTCTAATGCCTCATCTTCTTCACGAATTGTTAAATAAGAAGAAAATGTCTCCACAGGCAAGTTGAACCACTTAGCTAAAAATTGTTTTACAAAATGACGCCCTGTATGCAATTGATCCACAACAGCATAAATTTCTGTACGGTTACATGTCGAAACAATGACGTTTTCTAATATACTTTTTTGTTTTTGTAGCGCTTCCATTGCTTGTGGTAGTTCACTCTCTATGAATGATAACTTTTCACGAATCTCAACTGGCGCTGTTTTATAATTCAGGCCTACTACGATTGTATGCATGAATAACACCTCACACGTTCTAATTCACAAATCTCATTATAGCACAATTCGACAAGAGTTCCTCTAAAATTTGTGAACATGTCATGAAGAACTATAATTCAACTTTCTACATTAGAATTATTATAAACTAAGTGTAACAAATAATACGTGTTGTTTCAAATTAAAAAACTGCTGCTAGAATCTAAGAGCAGTCAGACCGCAGACAAACTCAAAAATTTGGGTTTGTTTACCGACTCTTTTCTTTTAAATATAGAAGTATCTAGTATGAAGCCATTGCTTTTCGCTACGACGGACACTTTTCGACGAGCATGGTTCAGTCTCCTCATCGCTATGCTCCTGCGGGGTCTTCTGCTCATGCTATACTTTGCAGAAGTCGCCGCCTGCGCTCCAATCAACTAGTTTACGTTTTTATATAATTTGAGTTGATATAGGATTACGGAAAATTTAAATCATGAACATCATCAATATGATAGTAATTAAATCTACACGTGTCACTAAGAAACAATTCAACGCGTTTTTGCAATTGTAAAGGAAAAGCATAGTATGCGTTATCCTACCCGCAGAGGGCTTAATAAATTGTTCATGCAGGTAATGCTTGCTTTGGCTGCCATGCCATTTGAAGAAATTTGCTAACTGAACATGACGAAGTCCAGTAATGACATAATAGATGAACTCGTAGCGTTCTACTCTCATTAATCATGGCTGATTTTGTGCAATTTTAAACGAAATGGAAAAAGGCATTCAGAATATAATCATTCTGAATGCCTTTTGTCGTCAAGCTGATTCCCTCTATAATCTAAGAGCTGTTTATCTCTTAATTGGTAATAGTAACAGTTTTCATAGCTAGTAACTTACCTTCATTATCATAAGCTAAAAACTCTATCTCGGCATTTACTTTGAAATCCTGCATTGTCTGAACTGACTTTGTCAGCATATAGACACTATCGCTACGCTTCGTCAAATCAAATTTAACATCCCCACTAACAGAAGAGTAACGCACACTGACACTTGCTACACCAGGGCAATTGCCATCAATTCTTGCATTCATCGTAATATAGCCTTTACGTAGAGATACTGTTGATTCTTCAAATAAATCCTCAGGATTAATGCAACTTGAAGGTGTTGTTTTACATAAAATTGCATCAATTAGTTTTTGATACACTTGATGTAATTGTAGATTATCAATTGCATGATAATATGCACCACCTGTTTCTGACGCTAATTGTGTTAGTATTGCCTCATTAATTTGATTTTTCTTGCCCATACTAACTGTGTAAACTTTAACGCCTTTCTTTTTCGCATCATTCAGTACTTTTGTCATTTTTGCTTTACTCGTTTTACCGTCTGAAACAACAACAATAGACTTGGAAGTTTTTGTATCATTCGAAAATTTTGATAGTGCTATCTCAATGCCAGCAAAAATATCCGTTGCCCCTTTGTCATTCGATGTGCGATAGAGGTCTTTCTTTAAGACATTTTCGATAGTACCTTCTCCTAGTACATTCGCACTCGTATTTGTTTCAATTACAATATTATTTTTCGCCTTAATTTGATCGATTAATTCAATTGTTTTCTTACCACGATAATTTGTTTTATCTATACGTTTCATAGAAGATGAATAATCGACTACATAAGCAACTTCTGTTGCTAACGAGCATGCATTTTTACTAAAGTAAGGATTTGTGAAAATTTCTTTCGTAATCGTTTTATCTGTTATGTTCTTTAAAATGGTTGCATAACGTGGATCTACTTTATTGACTAGCGTAGCTTCTATTTTAGATTTCCCATAAATAATCGAGTCAAAATACGCTACAGCAGTTCCCGGACTACCAGTATTGTCTACAGAATTTGAAGTATTTGTGATAAAGGACGCCGTTTTTTCAACACCATCAAATTTGATTTTAACTGTTCCCTGATAGTCTGTAATAATTTCGCCACCTGGACTTACGAGTGTTACCATAACTTTTGTATAACGGTCTTTACCCGATGGTCTCGATGCTTCTTCTTCACTTTCCTTTAATGCATCCACGCGCTTTTTATAGGCCTCAACTTGTCCAAGTAATTTACCGCCTTGATATTTCAATAACACTGTACGGTCATAATTACTTAAACTTGTTAAAATTGCATAAATTTTCATCACACTATCATAGTGTTCCAGAGTTAGTTGTTTTTCCTCTGGCATATAGCTCATCAGCTGTATGATAGACCCAACTGGATTAATGTTTTCTACTTGCGATGCGATAGCATCATCAATTCCTTGAATGCGATAGATTGGGCGACCATCTTCTGAAATCATATACATGATTTCAATTGTATTATCTTTATTTACAGAATTGTCTAATCTCTTTTGAATGATTGTTTCAAAGAGCCAAACTGAAATATTATAGTTTTCAAATTGTAAAATCGCATTTTCATAGCCTAACGCAGGATATTTTGTATCACTACCCCCGTATTGTAAGTACATATTTTGAACATTTCCTAAAGGCGTTGTCACATTTGTTTGCTGTCCAATACTGAATACCTTTTTATCTGGGTCAATCCAATGGACGTTAACGATGTTTTCTGTAAAGAATTCTGGTAGTTTTTCGTATGGTACATATGGTGGAGTTACATTGCCATCACCATCATCTAAGTTCGCTGGGTCATACACTTCAAAATTTATGCGCATTTCCGGCTGAGGTGAGTAGCGAACTTGTGCATTTAATTTTTCTCCAACAAGACATTTCATGCTCGGATCAGTATTGTTAATAAGCTCAAAAGAAATTGTATCACGCACAGATTTTGTTAGTTTAGGAGCTACTACTATTGCTGATACTGTAGAGCCATCCGATTGTACGTTTCGAACAGCTTCACCGGCAGTGTCAACAATTTTCGCACCATACGATGAAGTTACTCGGAATGTGTAGGATTTATCATCCGCAATTGGATCTCCATTACAAGCCTTTAATGATACAGTAATGAGTGTTGAATCTTGATCGTTGGCAATTAAATCTGGTTTTTCAACTTCAATACTTTGTAATGCATTATTGACATATTCAGGACCCGTAAAATCATTGTTATTATCCTTTGGTTCCTCAAATTCTGAACTATTTGAACCCATAAAACCTGCAGGTAAAGTAATTTTGTCATTATCACGGCCTGCTGTTGTACGTTTTAATCCTTGTACCGCAAATGAATCGCTTTGTACACTACGATATAAAAATTCTGCTGCATCACTACGCGTAAGCTTCGTAGATGGATTAAAATCAGCAAATGTTTTTTTACCCGTGCTACCAGTGGAAATATCATTTGTATACAAAAATTGTACTGCTTGAGGCTCGTCTAAATCGAAACCTTTAAATGCTGCATATATACGAGCAAATTGTCCGCGTGTAATCGTTTTTGAACGATTCGTTGCTACATAAGTTCCTTCAAACGGTAAATAAAATTCACTATAAAAATTATAGGCTACACTTTCGTTATATGTTAATGCATAGTTTTTATCAAGCTTTGCAAACATTGTTACAAGATCTCGTTCTGCTACCTGTTCGTTCGGTAAGAAATTATTTGCACCATTTAATGATAGTAAATCATTATCGACAGCCCAAGAAATCGCTTTGTACTTACTATTATTCGTCGGAACATCCTGAATCGTCGTGGCAGCTAGAGTAACTGGCGTAGCTGTCATTAAGACGAGTACAAAACAAGCAAGTATTAGCACTACTTTTTTAGCATATGTCATTCGTTTCAGTCCTTTCTTTAGTTAAAGAACAATACATCGTCTCGATAGTTTTGTTTTAAGTCATTTTCTAAATAATTTAGGAAGCGATCAAGCATAACAGATGCTTGTGCCCGTGTTAACGGTTGATTTGGATTAAATCGACCTGTTACAGGATCACCTGTCATTAAACCTAACTCATTGACGATGTATATACCATCTCGGGAATAGTTTGGTATTTGCGCATCATCAACAAATTTCGTAATATAACCAGGGTCTGGTGCTTTGTTTTCTAACCCCAATGCACGTACAAATATTGCAGCAGCCTGTGCGCGTGTAATCGCATTGTCAGGCTTGAAGTACTCTGATGTTACCCCTCTAATAATGCCTTTGTTTACTGCCGATTCAATGTATGGGTAATCTTTTACGGTGCGCTTTACATCTTTAAAAACACTCGTTGTTGATGTTTTCTTCGTTTTCTTTTCTTCCATAACACGTAAGTCTACTGCCTTACCAATTGCTATTGTAAAATCAAGTCGCTTCATTGGTGTGTTTGGTGAGAAGAAATTACTTGCATCCGTATAAATACCTAAAGAGTATAGTTTATCGACTGCATCTTTCGCATAATGATTTGTTAAATCACGGAATTTAGGGATGATTAAACGTTCAATTGTTGGCATATATTCTGTATCTAAATCAACTGTTCCCTTTGCCCCAGATGCTAAGTCATAGGTATATTCAGAGATAACATCCTTTTCACTAACAACTGCATAGCCTCCATCAAAGCTTGCTAGACTAGCTGGATTTTCCTCATAGTTTATGACACGAGATTTACTTGTAGATAAACGATTTTTCACATGACTCGTCGTACCATTGCTATACGAATAAATCGATTCTGTAATTTGTGTTTCTGTTGCCCCCCAGAAGTTTTCGTACCCAACGTGGCGACTATCTGTATCCACCGTTACCGTATTTTTTTTCGCATTCTTGCCGGTTCCCGTTTGATACGTATAGGTTTTTCTTGAAATCACATTTCCTGAAAAATAATCAGAGGCTGCACGATTGTCAGTCACAGTTCCTTGAGAGAATTGGAAGTCTACCAAAGTGTAAGTTATATTACCTGCAACTATTTTCTCTGAATACTTTTTCACAACACCATTTGATGTCTTTTGACCAATCGTTGCATAATCAACTACATCTGATTCGTAAGCCATATTTCGTGTAAGTGTAGCTCCATTGCTTGCTGTTAGTTTTAGGCTAAACGTTTCTGTTAATTTACCTTTTGTTTCTTTTTGTGTAATTTTAATGTCTTTACTAGTGCCTTTAAATACTATCGGTGTTCCTGTAATGAAAACAGCTTCTTCATATGTATATTCATTTTTTACAGCACCTGTCGTTTCTGCTGATGCAGCAGAAGCATCTACTGGTATATTCGCCACAATAACAAATACTACAAGAAATGCTAACATTACTTTCGATATATGTTTTCGCATTCGTTTTTTGTCCCTCTTTTCTAAAATACATAAATGTGGCTTTCTTATAAGACTAGCACATGCATAAAAAACAAGAATCTGCTCACAACCACGGGGTAAGCGCAATCCACAACAGCCGCTTCTTGCTTGGCTTACTTTCCCTCAGGAGTTGCGCAGATTCTTTTACTTTTTACGATTCCTATTAAAACAACTCTTCTACTTTATCAATCAACTAAAATGAAATGTGCTTTGACAAATCGGTCAGATAATACAACTAAACGATCAGATGGTTTTAGATCAGATGGTTGAATGACTTTACCCGCTTTAATTAGCGTAGCTTGATCAATATTCATATCAATCATTTCACCAGCCTCATACCAACGCCCATTTTGCCATTGACTAACGCTCTTCACGTTGATAACTGCTGGATATGTTGATTTTACCGATTGCAGCTTACCTGCCAACATTAATGGTGCCACTGGTTTTGCATTATTTAAAATATGAAGAGCTTGAACATGCCCATCTTTCACATAGAAGTAACCATAATCCCCTTCAGATAAATAAAGTTCAATATCCGGCATCACAGTGTATGTTTTATTACCATCATCAACCTTTGCCTTTGTCGTATTGCTAACGGACAGTACTACTTTATCCGTAGTATTCTTAAAGACATTCGATTCTATTTTTATGGCATCATCAATTTCTATTAAGTAGCCATCTGCTTGTGATAAACGACCATAGTATAAATCGTGCGTTGCTAAGTTTGGTGACATAAAGCTATCACTTGCCACTTGTACTACTTGTGCATAGTGGTCGCGAGCAGCACCGTCGGAAATAACAAACGCTGTACCGTAAGCTAGTAATCCTGTTGGTTCGATTAAACGATTATTACGAATTAAAATTGTTCCATCATGGAAGTACATCGTGCCAGCTGTTTTTAGCTTTAAGAATTGATAGTTTGTATCAACAGCGAGCATCGGTTCATAGTAAGTACGTTCATTGTTTTTTAATAGGACAATTTTTTCTATTACTTCTTTGCCAAACTGCTTGACAGTTGCATAATACGCTTCACTGCCAATGTAATTTTTCAATTGACCTTTTTCAATTTTGGTATTACCTACGTAAATTGGTACTTTTGAAGAAAAATTCATCGTTGTTAAAGCAGTCGTTGTCTGTGCCCCGAATTGCCAGTTCACAAAGGCATGCTGATTTTTTACAGTTAATTTATTTGCATTAGCATTAACTGCCTGTATTTCACCTTTATAGAGATTTTCGACTAAAGTGCCCGACTCACTAATATTTACTTTTGTCACAATCGAGGTACTTGTGTTTTTAAGATTTAGCTTAACACGATCACCTACATACATCGCACTAATATCAACAGATGAAGAATTTTTTTGATAGGTTGTATCCTTGTTAATATAGTATGTTGTCTCTTGCCCGATATCAGGCTTCACCATTATAAACATCCCATTAGGGTCGATGCTTGTTACTACCCCAGCAATCGTTGTCGCATTTTGTACAACCGTTGTAGTTTCTTCAGAAGTATTGGAAGTACCATGAAGCTCAACGACATTACGAAGTGAGACATTAGCTTCTACTTTCATGCCCATCTTAAAGCCCTCGATAGATGTCTCTGTGTTATTAATATACAGACGGGTATTATTATTAATATTGTACGTTACTGTTCGACCGCTATCATTTTGCAACGTAATTTTACTTAGCACCTTCTCTAATTCTCCGTTGGCATTCGTATATTCAGAATATGTTACATCAACGAAGGTTCCTGTTACTAACTGCGCAGCTTGTGCACTTTGCCCTGATGGAAACACAAGAGCAATTAGCAACAAAACCATAAATATGTATGGAATCTTTTTCAACAATTCCCGCCTCCTTAAAAATTTGTTATTTATGAATAGTATATCGCATTATTGGTAGTTTTTCTTATTGAAAAAGTTACATTTTAACACAATTCTATTTAAGATTGAAATTATCATTAAACATAAAGACGGAGGTAGCTTCCAAATTTAAGCTACCTCGCCATTATCATACTTGGATGTCAATTGTATGTCCGGCTGTCGGATGTGGAGCGTCTAACATTTCTACTAACTGCTCTGTATTTTGTTGTTGCATATCCATTGCTTGCTTCGTAACTGCTAAAGATACATTTTGCATGAGACTTGCTTGATTCATTGCGATAGATAAAGCTGCGATATCCATTTAGTCCACCTCCTATCTAATTTATCGGACAAAAATTTCGTTCATCAAGTTATTTCCCCATATTTCTACACAACTTTCGTGTGACGTATCAAGAAATAAATAGATGTCACATCTATGCAAAGTTAGCAATATGAAATGATGGCCACAGATGCATGAGCACACTGTGATTGACCTATATTTATGCACATACTGTAATATGAGGACAAATAAAAAACATCTACGGCCCTAGCTTTAGACGCAATAGATGTTTTTTCACTACATTTTATTTTCGATGAGACGCCAAGCTTCTTCAAAACCAATTCCTTTTTCAGAAGAGAACACAACTAAAGGATCATTTTTATCCATATCCAGTGTTTCCTTGACTACTTTCTTGTGTTTATCCCATTTACCTTTTGGAATTTTATCTGCCTTCGTAGCAATGACAATACATGGGATATTGTAATGCTTTAAGAAATCATACATCATACAATCATCATCAGTTGGAGGATGACGTAAATCAACAATTTGCACAACGGCCTTTAATTCTTCACGGCCAGTAATATAGCGCTCAATCATTTTCCCCCACGCTTCACGCTCCGTCTTAGAAACCTTCGCATAACCATAGCCTGGAACATCGACGAAAAAGAGTTGTTCCTCGATTTTATAAAAGTTTAGCGTTTGTGTTTTCCCCGGTTTAGAAGAAATACGCGCTAATGCTTTTCGACCAATCATACGATTAATGAATGAAGATTTCCCAACATTTGAGCGACCTGCTAATGCAAACTCTGGCAGTCCATCTTCTGGATATTGGTCCGGTCTTACTGCACTTATGACCATTTCGACGTTATGGACTTTCATTTCTTTAAAAACCTCCGTCCAGTGCATATGCTAAAACTTCATCAGCAGATGACACTAGTTTAAATGTAAGTTGCTCGCGCACACTTTCAGGAATATCTTCAATATCGCGCTCATTATCTTGTGGACAGATAATTGTCGTTAATCCTGCTCTATGGGCACTGAGCGTTTTTTCTTTCAAGCCACCAATTGGTAGCACACGACCACGTAATGTAATTTCACCTGTCATACCAACTTCACGACGAATTGGACGGTGTAAAATCGCAGACACAATCGCTGTAGCCATTGTAATACCAGCTGAAGGTCCATCCTTTGGCACAGCGCCTTCAGGTACGTGAATATGAATATCATGCGTTTCAAAATATTCTGCATCCACATCTAGATCCTCCATTTTTGTACGTACATAGGATAGAGCTGTTTGCGCTGATTCCTTCATGACATCTCCGAGCTTCCCTGTCAGCTGTATTTTCCCCTTACCAGGAGTTAATGAAACCTCAATTTGTAAGGTGTCGCCACCAACAGTCGTATAAGCAAGTCCAGTTGCCACGCCAACCTGGTTTTCTTTCTCAGCTTGACCATAACGGAAGCGATGCTTGCCAAGTAAATCTTCTAATGATTTTGAACTTACCGTCACACGTTTCTTTTCGCCTGAAACAATGATTTTTGCGATTTTACGGCATAGTGTTGCTATTTGACGTTCTAAACCGCGGACCCCTGCCTCACGCGTGTAATAACGAATAATATCTAACACAGCTTCATCTTTTATGATGACTTGTGTTTTCTTCAGGCCATGTTCTTTTAATTGTTTTGGAATCAAATGATTGTTTGTAATTTGGGCTTTTTCAATTTCTGTATAGCCTGCAATCGATATAATTTCCATACGATCTAGTAACGGTGCAGGAATTGTGCTCAAATCATTTGCCGTTGCAATAAATAACACATTCGATAAATCATAAGGTTCTTCGATATAGTGATCACTAAATGTATTATTTTGTGCAGGATCCAGTACTTCTAGCATGGCAGCTGCAGGATCTCCTCTAAAATCATTAGACATTTTGTCGATTTCATCCAATAAGAAAACTGGATTAATGGTACCAGCTTTTTTCATGCCTTGAATAATACGACCTGGCATAGCTCCTACGTAAGTGCGTCGATGCCCTCGAATTTCAGATTCATCACGAACGCCGCCTAATGAAATACGAATAAATTTACGATCTAGACTTTCAGCAATTGAGCGAGCTAAAGAAGTTTTTCCGACACCTGGAGGGCCAGATAGACATAAAATTGGCCCACGCAATGAGTTTCTCAACTGTCGTACCGCCAAATATTCCAGTACACGTTCTTTTACTTTTTCTAAACCATCGTGATCGCGATTTAAAATTTCCTCTGCATGTGCAATATTCATGCGGTCCTCGGTTGCTTTTGTCCATGGTAACGATACAATCCAATCAATGTAATTACGGATAACACCACTTTCGGCACTAGCTCCTGGAACCTTTTCATAACGGTCGAGTTCTTTAAGCACGACTTCTTTTGTCGATTCAGGCATACCCGTCTCATCAATACGTTTGCGTAATTCTGCAACCTCACCAGTTTTCCCTTCACGATCCCCTAGCTCTGTTTGAATCGCCTTCATTTGTTCACGTAGGTAATATTCTTTTTGCGTACGCTCCATCGATTGCTTAACTTTTGTATTAATTTTCTTTTCTAGATCAAGTACCTCTTGCTCATCATGTAGGCGGATTATTAAATGGTCTAAACGTTTTTTCACGCTTAGCATTTCCAATACTTCCTGTTTATCAGCGATCTTAATTGGCAAATGCGACGCAATAATGTCTGCTAAACGACCGGGCTCTTCGATGTCAGTAACAGTATTAATTGTTTCTGTGGTAATTTTATTGGAGGATTTTGCGTATCTTTCGAAATACGTTAACAACGTCCGCATTAAAGCCTGTGTTTCAACATCTTTATTTGCAGTTTCTTCCTTGACATCAATATCAACAACAGTATATTTTTCTAACGCTTGATAGTTAGACCATGTTGCGCGTGTTACACCTTCCACTAAAATACGAAGTGTACCATTCGGTAATTTTAGCATTTGCTTTACGTATGCCATTGTACCAACTGCATATAAATCTTGTTCTTCCGGCTGTTCATCATGCATTTCTTTTTGTGTTACCAATAAAATCAATTGGTCCTCTAACATTGCTTGTTCCAGCGCTGCTACAGAACGATTTCTACCCACATCAATATGTAACACCATCGAGGGGTATACTAAAAGTCCACGTAAAGGCAATAATGGTACATTTGTTGTTTTTTGTATTGTCACCATGCGGGTATTCACCTCCGTCAAAATTTTGTTTACAATCCCGCGTTACTAGTATGTGTCTAAATAATGGATTCACACTATCTAATCAAACGAGCCAAAAATTTCATTCATTTACAGTTGGCTTTATGTATGAATAAAAAGCTGACTGTCGATATGTGCGAATATTGCACAATCGAAGTCAGCTAAGTTACTCTTTATCTCATAACAATAGACAGCCAAGTCTGTTCATTATGCTGAAGTTTTTGTGTCGCTACCTTCATCGAGTTCAGTGCCATCTTCAAGAAGCAATTTCGGTTTTTCTTTATCCGTAATTGTTTTTGCTGTAATGATACATTTTTTCACGTCATCACGTGATGGTAGTTCGTACATTACTTCTAGCATTGTTGACTCAATAATTGAACGAAGACCGCGTGCACCTGTTTTACGTTCAATTGCTTCTTTCGCAATTTCAGAAAGGGCACCTTCATCAAACTCAAGCTCAACACCATCTAGCTCAAGCATTTTTTGATATTGCTTCGCTAGTGCATTTTTTGGCTCGGTTAAAATTTGTACAAGCGCCGTCTCGTTTAATTGTTCAAGACTGGCAAGTACTGGCAAACGACCAATGAATTCCGGAATAAGACCAAATTTCAGTAAATCCTCTGGAATCAGCTTCGCCATTAATGAGCCTTCATCCACTTCTACTTTATTTGGATCTGAACCGAAGCCAATTATTTTCTCGCCTTGACGGCGTTTGATAATAGATTCAATACCATCAAATGCACCACCTACGATGAATAAAATATTTGTTGTATCGATTTGTAAAAACTCTTGGTGTGGATGCTTACGTCCGCCTTGCGGTGGCACACTTGCAACAGTTCCTTCTAGAATTTTCAGAAGTGCCTGTTGAACTCCTTCACCAGAAACATCACGAGTAATCGATGGGTTTTCTGATTTTCGTGCAACTTTATCGATTTCATCGATATAGATAATGCCTTTTTCTGCACGTTCAATATCATAGTCTGCTGATTGGATTAATTTTAGTAAAATATTTTCTACGTCCTCACCTACATAACCAGCTTCTGTTAAAGAAGTAGCATCCGCAATTGCGAAAGGAACGTTTAATATACGCGCTAGTGTTTGAGCTAATAATGTTTTACCGCTACCAGTTGGGCCGATTAACACAATGTTCGATTTTGCTAACTCTACATCATCAATCTTACTATTCGTATTGATGCGTTTGTAGTGATTGTAAACCGCAACCGCTAAGGCTTTTTTAGCACGTTCTTGTCCAATTACATACTCATTTAAAATCGATAAGATCTCTTTTGGTTTCGGAATATCTTGGAATTCGATTTCTTCCTCTACACCTAGTTCTTCTACAACGATTTCAGAACAAAGCTCGATACATTCATCACAAATATAAACACCAGGACCTGCAACTAGTTTACGCACTTGTTCCTGTGGCTTTCCACAGAATGAGCATTTTAAATTGCCTTTTTCATCATTAAATTTGAACAATATGTTTCACCCCTATTCAAGCAACAATCTTACAAGATTATTGAACCATTATCAAATAAATTGACTGCATCAATTACGCTTCCGCCTAATTACGTCGGTATTTTGAATTTGTACTAGGCCTGTAAGACCCAAACCAGTTAGCCGCCTACATCGTATGGAAACAACACAATTAGCTAACATTCTAAAATAACACCTTCAAAAAACGTAATATCCGCTTGTGGCTTAACTTCATTCAGCAGGGGTTTGTTATTCATCATTTGATGGAAAACCCTTTGATATTCACTCCCACTATGAGCAGGTAGAATGTCTCGGTCTCGTATGATACTTATCGTTTGCAGTAAAGACAACTTTTGTGTAAACGATTCATTTTCGAGAAAATCTGCTGAATGAAGTTAAAATTTAGCATCGTGTGATAAGTCAAACAACAATACTATGTATAAGAAAGAGTATTAAGGCTCTTGCCTATCCCTTAGAGCAGGCTTTAGCTTAGATTTAAAAATTTATATGTGATAAAACAAGGCACGGTAAAATGCCGTACCTTGTGTCTTATAAATTCACTATCTAGTTACCAAAAAATCTTATTCAGTAATTTTAGCGTTTTCTACTAAAAATTCAACTGTTTTTTGAATTTTAATGTCATTTTCAAGAACTGCAGTGCCGCCTAAAGCGCCAGTAATTTGTTCTTTAGTCATGTTGAATTGAGCAGCCATTTTTTCTAATTCCGCTTCAATATCAGCTTCAGTTGCTTCAATTTTTTCAGCTGCAGCGATTGCTTCAAGTGTTAAAGAAACACGTACACGGCTTTCAGCTTCTTCTTTCATTTGACCACGTAAATCTTCTTCTGTTTGACCAGAGAATTGGTAATAAAGGTCTAAGTTCATACCTTGTGTTTGTAAACGTTGACCAAACTCTTGTAGCATACGATCAGTTTCAGAATTTACCATACCAGCTGGTACTTCGAATTCTGCGTTTTCTGCCGCTTTTTCCACTAATTCGTCACGTAGTGTAGCATCTGATTCTGCTTGTTTTTGTGTAGCAGTTTGCTCTTTAATTTTTGCACGTAATGCTTCTACGCCTTCTACTTCTGGATCTAATTCTTTCGCAAACTCATCGTTTAGTTCTGGAAGAACTTTTGTTTTTACTTCTTTTACAGTTACTTTGAAAGTAGCTTCTTTTCCAGCTAATTCTTCAGCGTGGTATTCTTCTGGGAAAGTAACAACTACGTCTTTTGCTTCGCCAGCTTTTAAGCCTACAACTTGCTCTTCAAAGCCAGGGATAAATGAACCTGAACCGATTTCTAGTGGATAGTCTTCGCCTTTACCACCTTCGAAAGCTTCCTCACCTACAAAACCTTCAAAGTCGATAACAGCTGTATCGCCTTCAACAATCGCTTCGTCTTCTTTAATTTCAAGTTCAGCTTTACGAGCTAATTGTTCTTGAATTTGTGCTTCTACTTCTTCGTCAGTTACTTCAACTGGAAGTTTCGCAACTTCTAAGCCTTTATAGTCACCTAGTTTTGGTTCTGGTTTCACAGTTA
Source organism: Lysinibacillus sphaericus OT4b.31 (assembly GCF_000392615.1). Classification (GTDB taxonomy): domain Bacteria; phylum Bacillota; class Bacilli; order Bacillales_A; family Planococcaceae; genus Lysinibacillus; species Lysinibacillus sphaericus_B. The sequence continues at coordinate 3,328,845 of NZ_KB933398.1, forward strand.
CTTGCGCAGTGAAAGAGAAATCTTGACCATGTACAAAGTTTTCTGTACCAGAAATTTCTGGGTAGTCAACTGGCATAATACCAGCTTCATCAATTGCTTTCGAATACGAATCTGGTACGATGATTTCTAATGCATCTTGGTATAAAGATTCGATACCGAAACGTTGTTCAAACATTTTACGAGGCATTTTACCTTTACGGAAACCTGGTACATTAATTTGTTTTACAACTTTTTTGAATGCTTGATCCATTGCTGCGTCTACTTCTGCAGCTGGTACTTCTATAGTAAGAGTACCGATATTACCTTCTTGTTTTTCCCATTTTGCTGACATGTATAAATACCTCCAAATAAATAATCAAGTTTAAAATGTTAGACAATTCATTCGTAACTACGATTTTGACAACCATTTTAGTATATCATAGATGCGTATAGTTTCAACTTATTTCATACTTCCTGTAGTTCTGTTAGTTTTTCTAACAATTGTAAAAACTCGATGATTTCATAGTCCATTTCCTGTACCTTCCCAAGCATCGTTTGAACAAAATCAATATAACTATAGGCAATATCATCCGTTTCAAATGGATACCATTCAAACGGATACGTAACAATGGCATGCTTTGCCATTAAATATTGTACCATTTCTAGGGTCGATGGGTCTTGTTCTAATTTACTCTCGATAATTTTTTTCACTCGTCCATACTGAGGTAACTGATTAGGCAATGCTAATTCAGCCGGGTTGATGGCTTTTGACTGATCAAATTTTGTGACATTGAGTTCAATGGACACCTCTTGCTCCACAAGTAAAATTAACGCTAAGCTTTGTACAAATGGATGAATAGTAGGACTTTCAATAATAGCCTTGAGCGCCGTTTTTAACTGTCGTACGTTTGTATCCATTAAACGATGCAGACGCATAGACTGTTCATTTGGCGTTAACGAACTAAAATTGGCCAATTCATACTCTTGTTGTTCCATCAATAACTGTGTATCTTCTTTTTGTTGAAGATTTTTTGCTACTTCTCTATTCAAACTTTGTAAACGCTCAAACTTTTCAAGCTGTGCTGCTGGAAGTACATTTTCTTCAATGAGCGCAGAAATTAACGCCTCTACTTGATGATATTCCTTTAGCTGCATACAAATAGTTATATAGAGTTCCATTACTTCGACATACATCGAAGTACCCATTGCGAGTAATCCCTCACAAATCTCCTTTGCTTTCACATACGCCTTTAATTCATATAAAGCATACGCATAAGCACTTAATGCTACTTCATCTCCCTCCTCATATAAAAATGCCTTTTCAAAGCTTGCCACGGCTTCTTCGTATTGATAATTTTCTGCAAACATTTGGCCCTGTCGTATTAACATTTGGGCTGCGCCAGGAAAAACAACAACATTATCATGTTTAATGACATGACGCTTTCGTTTTGTCATTTTTCTCACCTCTTTACTTGTATTTTCTACGCAAGTCTTCTACTAAATAATTTAAAAATTACTCATTTTTTACAAAACATCATTGCTTTTACATTCATTTTTTGTAATAAATTGTATTATAATTAATTAAATTCATCATAAAAAATTTATTGGCAGGCCTCTTTCAACCATTCGGTCTGCATGAGTAAACAAGTTCTTCACAAGGAGTGGAATACATGCAATTAATGGATACAATCAATGAATTCGATAGTCGCATCTCCCCCGATTTCGAGGCACTATCTATTAGAGTTACTTCAATTACGACCGCGGATGGTCCGCAACAAGATTATCCGATTAATTTCGAGTTTTTCACACGCACAAAGATTGATATGTACACGCGCGAAGCCATCACGCATATCACGAGTATCCGTGGGAGCATTCCGGGTTCCATTTCGATTGGTCACCAACACGAATCACTTTTTATTATTCCCCAAAGCGTACACATTGAATGCAACTATAAGCTTCTACGTATAGATATGAAAGATATGCATCGTATTTTACAGCATGCCCAACCTAACATCCATTATAGCGAATGGATAATTGATGCGATAAAAAACGCAAATATTCTTGTGGATTTAAAGACAAATCACAACACAATTATTGAATGGCCACTTGGTATAAAAGCAGCCATTATTCTGTAAATAGGATGGAGCCGTCTAAAAAATCTTTCAAACAACGCCGTCTTCCTTTCATCAGGCAAGGCACGAGCCGCACTGCTTTCTATCTTCACTCCATGCTGGATCTCATGCTCTTGCTTTTCCTACTCCTGTCGCTACGTTCTACTCACGCTTTCATTTCAAATACGATTGGCAGGCGTCTACGTTAGATTTTTTCTTTTGTATCAACAAAATAGTAAAAGTAGGATGCCTTTAAACACATTGTTTTTACTTTGTGTACGCCCCTTTTATTTGTTGCAAACCGTATAGCAATTAGCTGTTCCCTTTTTACTGCGTTTCTATCATATCAACTTTCAATAGTTTCTGATATGCCCCTTGGTATTTTCACTCAATACTACTGTAAAATATCAACTTTCAATTAAATGTTTGCAAAAAGGCGGTATAATTATTAATAGTATTATCATTGGGGGCTTTTCATATGGATATCAAAGAAACATTACAATTATTTTCTATTAAGACACTTACTGAGCGCCAGGACTTTTTTTTAATAAAAGGCGATTGGCTCTTACAACAAATGTTGACGCATATTGGCTCAACCGACGCAACGCTTCGCGATCATCTTATTCATCGCACATTCATTGACTTACTCAGTGACAACTTACTGAGCCCACAGCAATTACAATTTTTGTTTGATACTGCGACAACTGAGGATTTTTTATACTTAAACATTGGTGAAACATTTTCAGATAGTGTGTTTACACGTTCATTTTCGGCTTTACTTGTGGCAAATATACTCGCAAAGGATGCTGAACAACTTACTTTAAATGATGAAAGTTTACAACAATTCTTTAAAAAGATCGGACGTTATCTGTTATTAGAGCAGGACACACGCGGACAGGTTGAAGGCAAAGGATGGGCACATAGTATTGCACATGGCGCTGATTTAGCAGCTACAACTATTAAACATCCGAAGTTTGACTTACACCACGCACCTTCTATCCTCCATGCACTAAAGCTAACAACTTGGAAAGATACTGTCTATATCAACGATGAGGAAGAACGCTTAGTAAACATCATTGAGGCATTACTGAATCGTAGCTATTCCGAGGAAGCATTAATGGAATGGGTAGAACAAGTTTTCGACAAATTTGAAATGCATTTAATGACTCAAGGCTATAACCAGCTTTTTTTTAGCGGACGCACCTGCACACTAAATGTAATGAAAACATTGTACTTTGCCCTAAAAATGAATAATCAAGCAGCAAAGCTTCAAAATATCATTTATGGACAAGTCGCTAAATGGTTGAAGCTTGGCGCATAATTGACTATAGTGGCTATTTAAAAAGAACAACTTGTGTGTTAGGCATATTCCTAGCACACAAGTTTTTTATATAAATAAGGTAATAAACCGTTTAGACTACTGCAAATCGTATTTGCAACAAAAGTGCAACGTCCGCTACAGGAAACACGAGACCCAGTAGTGAGCATAAGCACATGCTTCCGTTCGCGTCTTGCCAGAGAAAAATGCCAACCTGACCAATGCTATTATTATCACCCCTCAAATATAAACCACCTATAATTTGGATGATAATGAAATTATATTAACATAATTATTACTTACATCCATATTTACCCTTTTCCTCCTTCCGACAATAGATATATTACCCTTTACATCCCCAAAAACTGTCTTTTTACATACTCCTTTTTTTAAAAAAACACAACTAAATTGTATTGAATGTCTAAGCATGGCGATGATTTTATTACAAATCAACGTCTAAAATGTGAAACAAAACTTTTCACAAAAAAAATGTTTACTTAGCTAAATTCGATAAACCCAGTGTTTTCAACGTTTGCACAGTGTTTATTTTATTTAACCTGAAAATACCAATGGTGAAATAACAATTTTTGTTCAAAAAATGTTCATATTCACACCCTATTGGTCATTCAAACTATAACAAAATAATTTTTTTCCTGAAGAATCGGGCGTATAATCCAATGTGCAAACAACGACAACTTGTGACCATCGACAGTTACTAACTGTCCTTTTGTGGTTGAGCAAATCATTGTCATTGCAATCGCTTGCACTAGACCATTCAAATACTAGATTTTACGTTTCATATTGAACCATGCCATTGTAAGTGCACATGTATTTGAATTGGTACATCAGATAAAAGAGGTGACCTCAATATCCACTATTTGTAAATGTGCATATATACTACACCACATGAATTTTATGAATAGCCGTTTAATAGGAAGGAGTCAAACATGAATAAAAAAATAAGCTTAATGTTTTTAGCATTCGGCGCTCTTGCGATCCTTGCTGGTTGTGAACCACTTACAATTTTCGATCCAAAAGGGCCAAATGCAAAAACATTATCAGACACAATTATTTTATCCATTATTACAATGGCCGTTATATTACTAGTCGTGTACGTGCTTTTGGCATTTATGCTAACAAAATACCGTGCATCAAAATCATCTGCTGATTACGAGCCTCCTCATGAAGAGGGTAGTCATCTACTTGAAATTACATGGACAGTTATTCCAATCATTATCGTAGCATTCCTAGCAGTTGTTACTGTGAAAACGACAAGTACAGTTGAGACAACACCCGAAGGTTATGATAATAAGGAGCCACTTGTTATTTACGCATCTTCTTCAAACTGGAAATGGCATTTTAGCTATCCAGAAGAAGGCATTGAAACAGTAAACTATGTCAATCTACCAACTGACCGTCCAATAGAGTTCAAACTTTACTCATTCGGACCTATTACAAGTTTTTGGATTCCACAGCTAGCTGGTCAGAAATACGCTATGAGTGACATGTTGACAACTATTCACCTGGCAGCAGATGAGGTTGGTTCTTTCATGGGTCGTAACTCAAACTTTAGTGGACGTGGATTTGCGGAAATGGAATTTGAAGCCCAATCTATGACACAAGCAGATTTCGACGAATGGGTTACTGATGTAAAAGCGAACGAAAAACCATTAACTGAAGAAAAATTTAATGAGCTATTAGCAGCTGAGCACGTAGGTCGTTCAAGCTACTCATCTACTCATTTAGAATTTAGTCCACCGCCTATGGAACATGGTGACATGGATATGGATGGCATGGATCATGAACAGATGGACCATTCAACTGATTCACACAAAGATTCCGAATCAACACATTCACATTAATTTTCAAATCTGAAAGGAGCGCATCCTATGAGTATGGAAGAAGTATTCCATCCAATGCAAGAACCGATGATTTTAGCGGCAGCTATTAGCATCGTTGTTGGTGCAGTTGCTATCGTAGCAGGCCTTACGTATTTCAAAAAATGGGGCTATTTCTACAAAAATTGGCTATCAACCGTTGACCATAAAAAAATCGGGATTATGTATATCGCCGTTGCACTTTTAATGCTATTCCGCGGTGGTATCGATGCACTATTAATGCGTGCACAAACAGCGGTTCCTGATAACGGACTTCTTGATGCACAACATTATAATGAAATTTTCACAACACACGGTTTAATAATGATTTTATTTATGGCAATGCCATTCGTTATTGGTTTAATGAACGTTGTCATTCCACTGCAAATTGGTGCACGTGACGTTGCCTTCCCACGTCTAAATGCAGTCAGCTTCTGGCTATTTGCAGCTGGTGCTGGCTTACTGAACCTATCATTCATCATCGGTGGTTCACCAGATGCAGGTTGGACTGCCTACTTCCCACTATCTGGCACAGAATTTAGTCCGACTGTAGGGAACAACTACTATTCTTTAGCACTACAATTATCAGGGATTGGTACGTTAATGACGGGTGTTAACTTCATCACAACGATCATTAAAATGCGTACACCTGGTATGACATTAATGAAAATGCCAATGTTTACTTGGTCGATTTTAATTACAAACGTTATTATTGTATTCGCGTTCCCAGTGTTAACTGTTGCGCTAGCACTAATGATGTTAGACCGTCAATTCGGCACAAAATTCTTTGCTATGCAAGATGGCGGTATGGATATGCTTTGGGCCAACCTATTCTGGGTTTGGGGACATCCTGAGGTTTATATCGTTATTCTACCAGCCTTCGGTATATTCTCAGAGATCATTGCAACATTTGCACGTAAAAACTTATACGGCTATAAATCAATGGTTATGAGTATGGTTGTTATTTCTTTACTATCATTCTTAGTATGGGCCCACCATTTCTATACAATGGGTCACGGCGTTATGGTAAACAGTGTCTTCTCTATTACCACAATGGCGATTGCTGTACCGACCGGGGTTAAAATATTCAACTGGCTGCTCACGATGAGGCACGGTAAAATTCAATTTACGACCCCAATGCTTTATGCACTTGGCTTTATTCCGATCTTCACAATCGGTGGGGTTACAGGGGTAATGCTAGCAATGGCAAGTGCCGACTATCAATATCATAATACGATGTTCCTAGTTGCCCACTTCCACTATGTATTAATTCCAGGTACAGTGTTCGGGGTACTTGCAGGTTACCACTACTGGTGGCCAAAAATGTTCGGTTTCCGTTTAAATGAAAAAATAGGTAAATTAGGCTTTTGGTTTATCGCAATTAGCTTTAACGTGGCATTCTTCCCTCTATTCATCTTAGGTTTAGATGGTTATGCACGTCGTATGTACACATACTCAGAGTCAACAGGCTACGGTCCACTAAACATGCTATCGTTTATTGGTGCACTTGGTCTTGCAGTCGGCTTTGCGTTTATCGTTTATAACATTTACTACAGCTGGAAACATATGCCGCGTAACGAAAAAGCAGATGTTTGGGATGGTCGTTCATTAGAATGGACAACGCATTCTCCAGTACCTGAATACAACTTTGCAGTAGTTCCCACTGTTACACGTTTAGACGAGTTCTGGTTTGCGAAAAAAGAAGGCCGCGATATTACTGCTGGTAAAATTGAAAAAATCCATATGCCTAACAACTCAGGGGCACCGTTCTGGATGAGTGGATTCTTCTTCCTTGCAGCATTCTTCGCTGTATTTAATCAATGGATTCCAGCCATCCTAAGTATGCTAGCTGTATTTGGCTTTATGGCTTATCGTTCATTTGAAAAAGATCATGGTCGTTATATTTCTGTTGAGGAAATTAACGAAACTGAGAAACGTTTGAGAGGTGACAAATAATATGAAAATCGATTCTTCACTTCCATTAGAATATAGTACAGAGGAAAACCGTCTAAAAATCTTTGGTTTCTGGATTTTCCTCGGCGCCGAAATCGTGTTATTCGCCACACTCTTTACCGTCTATTTTACGCTTCACAACCGTACAGGTAGTGGCCCAACTGGCGCAGAAATTTTCGAGTTAACACCAGTATTACTGGAAACATTTTTACTTTTAGCAAGTAGTTTTACAATTGGTCTTGGCGTACATGCTATGCGTCTTGGCAATAAAAAAGCAATGATGACATTCTTCATCATTACACTTGTGCTTGGTCTTGGTTTCTTAGGTATTGAGATTGATGAATTTGTTACTTATGTACATGAAGGTGCGACAATTACTACAAGCGCATTCTTATCATCATTAATGACTTTACTTGGTACGCACGGTGCCCACGTAACATTTGGTTTCTTCTGGGGCGTTGCAATTTTAATCCAAGTAGCAAAACGTGGTTTAAACCCACAAACGGCTAACAAAGCGTTTATCTTCTCACTGTACTGGCATTTCCTAGACGTTGTTTGGATTTTCATCTTCAGCTTCGTCTACTTGAAAGGACTGATTAGCTGATGAAGGAATTATTCCCAAAACAACATGTGATGGGCTTCGGCTTCTCACTTTTACTAACACTTGTCGCGTTATCTGTTATCGCATTTGACATGTCTTACACAATGGCATTCGCTATTCTACTAGTGACTGCTCTTGCGCAAGCAACAGTTCAATTAGTATTATTCATGCACATCGGTGAATCTGAAGACAAGAAAACGTTATATACAACGATTTTATATTCTGTATTCGTAGGTGTCGTAACAATCCTTGGTACATTATTTGCCATGATCTGGGGTTATTAATCATTAAAGGTCGCGAAAATGCTTGTCATTTTCTCGGCTTTTTTTCTTTTCTAAGATTAATATTTTCTCCATTTAACCCGACATTATACAGGAATACAGGATGAAAGGAGACAATACAAATGACTTCAAGTGTAAATTTATGGCCTACTATTCCTAGCCTTAGTACAAGATTATCACCAACAAACAAAAACGCAGCAACGACTAGTGACTTTACTACTTATTTGTTACATGCAACTGCTGCTCTCAATAAAACAAGCTCCACTTCTAACAGCATAGACGCACTACTATCTGAAGCTTACGAGCAGAATAAAACCAGCTCGACTTCGCTTTATAATTTGTTTGGTAATATGTATGGGCATTCCATACCTCGACGATGAAAACCCCAACAATGTCCGATTACCTACAGAACACTTTTCAACCGCAGCAGTTTAAAACATTGTCAATGGCACAGGACAAGCTACAAACACAAATGACGAATTTCGCCGCAACTGTCCATGAAAACAGTCCTCTCTTTGTCCAACAAAACCTTGCAAAAATGAAAAACAATATTGCCCTATTAAATGACTACTTAGCACAGCAAACAGATACAGCAATTAATAATAGTACTCTGTGACTGCACTAATAAGTAGTCCTTCTACAAGCAATCATATAGTAGATGTCCTGGCTCCGCATTGTCGCACTACAATGCCTGATATGTTTGGCGAAGGCACTGAAAAATCCGATATGCCAATTGAAATGTATATGAAACAAGATCAAGGCTTCTTTATGAAGGATGTGGCATCTGACAGTTGGTTTAAGTTACCTAACGAAAAATTTGATGACATTCTAGACCAAACAGCTTCTTCCGCTGATGCAAAACAACAATTACAACAACTTAAAGAATATATTGATGATTTCACATTCGAACAAAATGACGATGCATATGTACTAACACTTAAATCAAAAGGTGATCGTTTTAAAGATCTAATTGATTCACAAGTTCAAGAGTCTATACAGGGGCTTGGGCTTGAAGAAAATCCTCTAGATAACTTAACAATTGATAAAGTGAACTACGTGCTATATATCGATAAAGAAACGTTCGATACAACAAAAATGGATATGAATTTTGACTTCAAAATGAAAGTTGAAGACGAAGAATTAGCGATGACAACGAAGTCAGTGATTACCTATACTGATTTCAATCACCTTAAAACAATTGATATTCCACAAAATATTATCGATAATGCAACTGAGCCACAATAATCGAAAACAGCCAGTTTCCGAGATTTCGGGGACTGGCTTTCTTTATCGAAAATTTATTATTTTTTCAGATGACTATCTACTGTAATAAACCAGTCTTACAGAAGTATAAACGCTCTTATCATTTACTGTAAGCAATGTTGAGTAGAATGCTTTATCCCATTTTGTCGACAATGTGTATACATTATCCGTATGGAAGAAATAATCATTTACCAACTCACTTACTAATATATTCCATAAAATCACAACGAATAAAGTCAATTCAGTCCATTAACTCTTACTTCCTGCTGAAACAATCGCTGATAGCATTGAACTGGTCTTTCCTAGTTACGTGCAATGATGAAATACATTTATTCGCTTTATTATGTAAAAAAGAAAAAGTGCTTTAACCCTGTTATACAGGATTTAAAGCACTTTTTTATAAAACTATTATCGAACAATTAGTACATCACATTTAGCTAGACGGACGATGCGTTCTGCTACTGAACCCAGTACCATTTTTTCTAATTGATTTAACCCTGTAGCACCACATACAATTAAATCAACATCAGGTAGTTGTGTTAAAATGCCCTTTGGAGAACCTGTTTCTACAACAACTTCTACATTTGTTACACCCGCAGTTTGAGCTTCATTCTTTATTTTTTCGATTTTGATGAGGTTTTCCTCTTTCAGTTTCTCAGCATACTTCAAGTCATAAGCGGTGATAGCTCCAAATGATTTCGTGTCAACAACATTGACCAATTGTAAAGTAGCCCCACCCTCCGTTGCTATACTTACAGCGCGTTCATAAGCCTTTAGTGATTGTTCTGAAAAATCAATCGCTACTGCAATTCTTGTGTAATCCTTCGTCATCATAATCCTCCTCGTAAATTAGTTTAATGTCTTAATGGAATTCGATACAATTTGTCGTCATTTTCCAGTGGAATACCCCGTCCATCTCTATTATTGCTAATAAAATACAGGAACTTTCCATCAACTAGTATATCTCGAATCCTACCTAGTCCACTAATTATTTTTCTTTGTTGACCCGTCTCAACATCAAATTCCAAAATTGCCGTTCCTTTTAATGTGGCAACATACAATTTACCGTCATAATAATCCATACCTGATGGCGCCCAAGTAGTGTTGCTTCCTGATGTAAACAGTGGAGCAATCATGCCCTCTTGTTTCTCAGTACCTTCGATAATCGGCCAGCCATAATTGTGGCCCGCATCAACGATGTTTAGCTCATCATTTGCAGTATTGCCGTGTTCACTAGCGTATAATGTACCATCTGGCGACCATGCCAGGCCTTGAGGATTACGATGCCCATAACTATATACATAAGAATTTGGAAATGGATTATCACTCGGTATAGATCCATCTAAATTCATTCGCAAAATTTTCCCTTCCAGTGTGTCTCGGTCCTGTGCTCTAGATGGACTCAGTGCATCTCCAACAGTTGCATACAGTTTGCCATCTGGCCCAATCTTAAGCCTTCCTCCATGATGATACGTGCCACTTTTAATATGATCGAGGAGCAACTGCTCTTCCTTCCAGTAATTGTCTTCGAGCCTAAATGTACTAATCCGGTTAAATTGTTTGGCGCCATCTACATACGTATAATAAGCATATGCTCGATTCGATTGTGGAAAGTCTGGAGCAAGAGCAAACCCTAATAATCCTGCTTCTGAAGCTGTCGCAAGGTCTTTTTCGAGTTTCACATGTTGCCTCTCTATTTCACCATTTGCTATCTTCACTATAGTTCCCGGTCTTTCTGATAAATAAAATGTATCGTCTACTTTTTCAATCGACCATGGTATTTTTAGTTTATCTGCGATAACTTCTACTTCTGTATTAGACATCTCTATAGCACCATGATTATCTTTTTGAGGCTCTTTGCTAATACACCCTACTAGTAAAAACAGGGTCAGCATCGTTAGGACAAAAACTTTTTTCAACCACTATCACTCTTTTCTTTAATTTGATTATCCTAGAACACTTTCTTTTACCCAATTCATTCATGGAGCCTTTACTTCCTCATTAAATTCCAATAAACTGTAAATAGCACTAAGTGTCGTACCACACTAAATCAAGTTAAACCCTAATGGAGTGATTGGACAATGGAAAGATTCGACATGAATTTTCAACATAAAATCGTCAAAATTTGGTTTTTAATTGTGCTGCCCATGCTTATTTTATCCATTATCTTCAAGTTACTGTTCCCGATTGAAAAAACTTTTTTCATGACAGTGATTCTTATTATAACAGTGGTGAGTCATTGGATTTGGGCTATATGCTATGCCAAAAAACGAGTTCGTCCTCATTAAAGAATTCACATGAAACTAAGTACAAGGTGTCTCTTATGGAAGAAGTAAAAGTCGTCTATGCATTAATCAAAAATATCGATAATGAAATTCTTATGGTACATAATCATGAAGGTCATTGGTCGCTACCTGGTGGAAGGTTGAGGCTGATGAAACACTAATTGAAGCGGGTATAGAAACTATAAAATTGCCAGATGAAATTACTCAAATCGAATGGGCATCTATTGAAACGGCCAATCAACGAATGTCTTATTATTCAGGTGGAGTTGACAAACTTTTAAAAAACCATACCCTTTATAGCAACCAAGGAACGATTTAACATGATTTACTGTTGGCGGAGATGTTAATCATAGTGAGCTATGAAAAAGCATCATATAGACGAAGATAATTGGTGAATCCCTAGTGTTGGAAATAAGACTATCATTTGAAGAAACGGGCATAGTGGTTATTACCTTAAAATTGTTCGGTATCTATTCTGGAAAAAACTTATTTAAAGGCAAAAAAAAGAAGAAGACGTCACTCAGGCGCCTCTTCTATTATACTAGCAAATTCTAAAACTTCGCCTTCAGCCTTTGTTTTTTCAAGAACTTCTAAATACTCTTCTTTTCTGTCGATGAGTCGTTCATGTTGCAATTTTTGGTACGAAAATAGAAAGTCATTACTAACTGCTTTTCCCATAAACTCACCTCATTTAATAGTATTAATTAACCCTATTATAATATTGGTAATATTTTCTGACAATTAGTTTTTAACTTTTGATTATATTGAACCAATTTTAAAGAAGGTCAAAAGACTTGAGGTGATTAAGCTAAGTTCGCTATGTACTTTAAGCATTTTTCATTTTTCTACATGCAAAAAGCCACACTTCAATAAAAGTGTGACCCTCGGAATGCCAATGATTTTTCTTAGTGAAAAAATGGTAGCATTTTTTCTGCTACTACCTTTTCGCCAGCATGCACCCACTTACTTTTATTGTGGATCTGAGCATCTTTATCAAGAGGCGTTTGAAATTGACTAGCGCCCGTAGCTTCTAGCAATGAACCCTCATCATAATCTAATCCTATATTCGTCACATGTTTGATGACAAAAGGGGTTTGGAAGCGAATCTGCGCATCATAAAAATCCAACTCTCCCTCTGTTACGATAAAAGGTACCCGCAAATAGATAGTTTCGCCTCCGTCACGCCATAAAACCGTATCGAAACTCCCTTTGTCATAATCCCAATTACCTCCAATTGTAAAACCTTGTCCTTCAATGTGATCACGTAAATATCCAAATCCTATTTGTTTTCCAACAATATTAGATTCAAATTGTAACAATTGTATTTCCCTCCTTATGTTCGATTTCAGTCTAACCTTAAAAAGAGAAATACAAACCATTACACTTATATTAAAAGAACCAGTTTTTCAAAAAAGGTCGGCTCCTCGATGTCCTTATGTTTAAAACCTGAAGTAGCATTAAAATACATTAAATTGAATCAATTTCATAATTCACTTTTATATATCAATACAGGCGGACGCTTCCCGCTAGAGTCGCCACCTTACGCTCCTACAAAAAATGTTCGTGTTCTTTATAGAAAAACTATTTATGATATTAATTCAATTATGTACTTATTAAATAAATACACTTAAACTATAATTATTATAAGTCCGGCGTGAATACAAAAAGTGAATTATTTCGAAGGAGTGTTCATTTATATGAAAAAATATTTTTTAAACATGTTTTTATTATTATCTTTATCATTACTTCTTGTTGGATGCGGAAATAAAGATGTTCCTTATGACTATGAATATGATAGATAAATTTGCTTTTCATTTATGCAATATAATAAGTTTTCCCATGCCATCACCAAAAGCAGAGACATCCATTGTAATATTAAAGGCCCTGACTCCAAAACTAAAAAAAGTCACGCTCATTGAACGTGACTCGTTATCATTTAACTTTTATTTTTTCTATTTCAGCAATATACGTAGCTTCTTCATTAATTTTGATATAGTGATTTTTTGATTCCTTATAATAGCCTTCTTTTTTCAAATAGTCTTTTAGTTTCGATTTCTTCACAAATAGTTTTTCATTTACCTTCTGTTCACATTGTTGACCATCTATCCCTTTAGTAATGAACATTATATAAATTTTTGTCAATTTACATTCCCCCCTCAATTAATTACGGATATTTGATTAAGAAAGTTTCAAAAAAATTCAAAATTATCCATTACCTCAACAGACAATCTTATGCATACATAAACCTGTAACCAATTGTTTCAAACCAACATTTCTACATCTTTCACTGCTTCCTTACTAAGGATCCGTTGTAAATTTGGAGAATAAAAATCCAATCATTACCACAATTAAAAAGCATGAAAATATTGTACGGGTTGTGGTATGGTAAATTATCTACAACTAATGATTAGAAGGTGAAGACCATGCTAGAAGTAAGTGACAGTAAATTAGCACAGTATGTCGTACATCAAGTAAGTGATACGCTTGTTTTAGGAGAAGAGGCATTCTCTCAGCCAGAGGTCATGCTAGAAGCAGCCTTTACGCAATTAGCGTTTAACAAACTCGATTTGGAGCAGCAATACGAATTTTTCCACGAAACGGATATTGGATTAAATGAAGTGTATACATATGTGAAGGCGATATTTGATTCAGAGAATAGTTTCCTTGAACAATCACAGCATATCGCTACCCACCTACATAGTGCATCTGGGCATCCTCATATTAAAAGTGGCGAATTATTTATTGGGTTATTTGAAAATTGTTTAATGTCTACAGATGTCAAAAAAGTCATTGCCATTGTAAAAATCGATGAAAAAGAAATATTTTTAGATGTGAAAAACGAGCAAAATAAAATGGTTGTGAATGGCATCGACGGTATTAATGTTAAGAAAATCAATAATTTAGCTGTCATCGTGGATATGGGGGCAGACGAAGCACCTGCTGTCTTTATGAAAACGAAAAAGAAAGAAGATGTAGTTTACTGGCAAGAGCGTTTTTTAAAAATTAAGGTAGCAGATGAACATTATCATAAAACAAATTTAGCATTAGCAGAATGTAAAAAATATATTTTAAAAGAAGAGAGTTTTACGAATACCGAGAAATTGGGGTTTTTAAACAAAACGCTCGATTACTTTAGAAATGAAGAAGAATTCCAGGTAAATGATTATATGGACACGGTATTCGACGAGGCCGATCCTGTACAAAAAGATATTATCGTAAATTCGGTAAAACCCTACGAAACAGTCATTTCCGAGAGCGCGATTGCTAAGGCGGAAAAAAGTTATAAACGGAAAATCAAACTCGATTCCAACATTGAAATTCAAGTTAACGTTCGTGATATTGAGCAAGTGCATGAACTGATTGAGGTTGGCTATGATGAAACAACCAATCGAAAGTTTTATAAAATCTATTTCCAAGAAGAAGTTTAATCAAAAAAACATGTTAGAATTCCGCGACTCACATGAGGTTCTGGTTAGTTGTGTAGTAGCATCGCAATTTTCTTTTTCTAAAATATTCTAAAAAAACACCGCTTTTTACACCCTTATTATTTAAGGATTTAAAGCGGTTATTTTTTGGTACAACCTTTAACTTAGGTTGTATAGTTTACACATTTTATTTTTCTTCAATTTATTTCTCATCTTTATAGATATTCATTACCTTAAACGTTTGACAAACGAGTAATATGTCCGGAGTAAAAGGAAGTCCGTATTGACTTAACTCCCAAGTGAAAAATTTAACATGCTCACGATACCAATAATCATAGCTTAAATCCCCTTCACCCTCAGACCTTGCAAAATCATTTGTTACTTCATTCATTTTAACTAATTCGACCTTGGTATATTTTATAACTGCTAATGGATTATTGTCTCCATCCAATACAATATCGTACTGTCCAACTTTTTGAATTTCTTCTTCTTCCAGCTCATATACACAATGTGCAGCGCATGTTCCTGTTTTAATTCCATTAACAACTAAACTCCCTAAGCCATCTCCCATTTCTTTGGAACCATCTCCAAACATCCATGCGTCTGGAACACTCATGTTTAAGTCATTTTCGCTAGCGTACTTACGCCAATATTCTTCTATCTTACTAACTGACATTAGTCACTTACCCCCTTGATGTTAAATACGACTGAGTATAACACGATATTTCAGAAGAACAAGCAATACAACTACTTTTTCAAACATTAAACCATTATACTTTCTGCAAATTCCACATTCGCATGATTTGTGCATGTTTATTGTACATATGTCCGCATGAGTAACCAAGCTCACCTGCAATCGTTTAGCGTGTTTTGGCTTCCACAAGCTTGCGATAAAGGATTTTTTATTCAAGTCCAATACAATGTACAGATGAGTTTTTAAAAATCATAAAGGACATCCTCTTTATGAGCATGGGCTACACCTACCTTATTTGTAATCTGCTGTATTAGCATTGTCATACGCTGTGGCTCTTTTATTTTAAATGGCAAACACCTAGTAGTTACACGTATATACCGCATAATATGGTAGTGTACCTAGTTCAAATAAAGTTTTTATTTTCCATCTTCAATTAAAAACACACCCCCAAGGTTATCGGTCACTTCTATTTTAGGAAATGACCTTTTCTATCTTATTTGCAATAGTTATAAAAGGAGGGGATTTTTTCATGGGAAATCAAGGCTATGGTTATGGATATAGCTATGGTTATGGGTGTGACAGCGGTCATGGTAATGATTCAACATTCGTTCTTATCGTTGTCTTATTCATTCTGCTAATTATTGTTGGCGCTAGTTTCATGTATTAATTTAAATTTCTATTTTAGAAATACAATACCCTTGCTTGTTGAATAGGGTCACTTTCACCCGAGTGACCCTTTTATTAGTTTCCAGGAACAGTGTCTAAAAAACCATCATGCTCTTCGTGCTTTAAGCCACGTTTCACCTTTTTAGAAAAAAGGAAAAATCCAGCAGCCTAAGTAGTGAATTAGTTTTTGGCTGAACTTGACACTACTTCAATACAATATACTAAAGAAACCAATTCAAGTTATGCCGTACGGATTAATAACTGCGAATTCAACATTAAAATGTGTATGACTCACCGGCATCAGGTACTAAAACAGTAGAAGCTAGCCCATTTTCATTGCATCTTCTGTAAATCCTTCAATTGTGAAGCTTGCATAATACCATCCTTAAAAGCATATGAGCTAGTTGTAGCTTATATAGCTAAAATTACCCATTTAAGGCTCCATCTATATCATTTCGTTCGATAAGAATGATAGTACGTAGCCATTAAGGTCATCGCCATTGGTACAGCCAATACAATTGATAGCATAAAAACAACTAAAAAAATCGTACTTAATTGTCCTGAGCTTATTACGTGTAACACATAGCTCACAATTAGAATTGTCACACTAATAACAACTGCCGGAATAACGGATTTTCTAAGTCTTTTTACTTTATCTAGCTTCGATTCTAAATCGGTGTAAATTGGATTTGTACCTGGCGTTGCTTTAAATAAATGCATATTATAACTCGAACATACATATGTCCAACCTGCCATCTCAAATATTTCAATATATTCCTCTAGCTCATTATCCGCTAAACTTCGTACATCAAGGCTAAAAATAACATCCTCAGCAGGGCCTTTTTCCAATTCGTAGCCCATTTTTTTAAACCTCTTTACAATCCATCCTTTTGCTGCATACTTTGTCAATACCTCTAAATCTTTTTTCTCTGAAAAAGCTATGCCGTTGGATGTAATATATTTTGTTTTTCTCATTTTAATCCTCCCCTAATCCATTTTCAGCAAACGTTAACATCGCTTTACGTCTTTTAATATCTTGCCTTAATACCTCTCGCCCTTTATCAGTTAATACGTATACTTTTCTGCGTGAATCTGAATCATCAATTAACTTAATATAAGATTCATTGATGAGCTTTTTTATAATTGTATAAAGTGATGCTGGCCCAATCACTACTTGAGAATCTGTCAACTCCTCAATCACACTCATGACTGCATATCCATGTCTAGGTTGTGTAAATCCCGCCATAATATAAAACACGGAATCGGTTAATTGCTCCAAAGATTTCATTTTTCCACCTCTTTATATCACTTTATGATATATCTAAAAACAATGTATCATAAAGTGATATATTCAACAATAAAAATTCAAAACCATTTAATTTTTGATTCCAACAAAATTACAATTTCATTTAATTGGACACCTAACGACAGTTGTTTTTACGTATTCGTTTGTCATTTCGTGAACATGTTCGATTAGACTGACAGCACTTTTCTTGTAGCAGATGCTCTTGGAATTGCCGTATTAGCATTTCCATAATAGGGGCTATCGAAGGTGTTCTTGATGCTGAAATATCTTCCTAATTGAACATATTAACTACGAATGTACTGTTGATAAATAATAATTGAAGTTTGCACTAGACAAACAGGACTTTTCGATATATACTGAATGTAATAACATCGTTTGCAAGAAAGCTATGAATTCACATATTACAAAGAGTAATCGTGTTTTGTTAGATACTTTTTGTAATATGTGAATTTTTTTCTTTCGATGAAATATGATATTATTAAATACAATTAATGGAGGTCATTTAAATGACACAAGGTACAGTAAAATGGTTTAACGCAGAAAAAGGTTTTGGTTTCATCGAAGTTGAAGGCGGAAACGACGTATTCGCTCACTTCTCAGCAATCCAAGGTGACGGTTTCAAATCACTTGAAGAAGGTCAAAAAGTTGAATTCTCAGTAGAAGACGGCCAACGTGGACCACAAGCTACAAACATCGTAAAACTTTAATTTTAATGATGTAACCATACAAAAAGAGGCACCCTTTCATTAGGAGGCCTCTTTTTTATATAAGGAATTTAGATTGTAATGAAGTTACTGGTTATTACATTCCCCTTCAATGCTATAGCAATAAACGGAAAATGAAGTATTTACAATAGTACAAGTACATAGATTCAATTGTGTTTTTATATCTAATTCATCATTGTTATAAAGCCTTCTAACTAATGAATATTGAGAATAGACATGAAGTTAATTTGCCAACCCTTGGTTATATTCAATCCACTTTTCCATTTCCCGCTCCACTGCTCGATTTTGCCATTCAAACCAAAGGCCCGAACATTCATTACAATGACTGTCTACTCCACTTTTTTGATGCTTATCTTTACATGTAAATAAAGTTTTTTTACGACAGCTATAGCAGTAGATTTCTTTGTCTTTATAAAATTCCATAACTATCAACTCCTTCATTTTACACCTATTTATTTCCGATTTTGCTATAAGTTATTCTACATTACACAATATTACATGAAGGATGATGAATAGCATGAAGATTTTTTATTTTTTTTTCATTTTTAATGAAAAAAGAAACAGCACCACAAACCCTTGATAAAAAAAGGATTTGTGGCGCTTTTTAGTTTGTTCAAACGCTTGTTCTACGAAAATGAGGTATTCCACCCCCGATCGGTTAGGTTACTATCAATAATAAATGCGATATTATCAAGACTTTAGACAAATTACGTACTTGGTCCAAATTTAACCTTCTAGGCATTATTATTAAGCGTTTGGATCTAATAGTTTAAAAGGTCACCTAGTGAGTTTTATATAATAGTTCCATCAGCTAAGGGGTGATCCATTCAGTAAAGAGCTTCGAGTCCAAAACCCATCATCCTATCCTGGCAAATAATTTATCACTATCGTTTATGTTTGGCTCTAGGGAAGTACCATCAACGGTGATAAAGATCAATTGAACAATTAAAAATATACCAAGGATAATTATCCAGCGTTTTGCTAGATTAATATTATGATTTTTTTCCGTGTCAGTCATTTGAACACTCCTCCTCCCATGCTTCATTATTTTGAGTTACTCTAACTTGATGATCCTGGAGTTGAAAACCACATAGCTAATAAAATCAACCAAATTACTGCTATACCTATAATTAAACGCTTCTCCTCTTCTATTAATACTTCACAGGAAATACATTCCCTTGTTCATCCCTCCACAATTCATAATTAGCTCTGGTGAATGATGAACCAGACCTTCCAAGGCATAAAAAAAGCACCCTTATTTTGATCTGACCCAAAAAAGTTAGACATATTTAGTTAGATTGGTGTCTAACTTTTACGGGGCAGATCATTTCTCGGATGCTTTAAGAAGTTCTTCAAAGTATAAATCTATGTTTGCTGATGCATATTTCCTTAAAAAATACCAACCAACAACCAATATACTTAAGACGATTGTGTACCAAAATTCGAAATTTGACATATTATTTGAAATCGAGTTGAAATATACGATTAAAAAAGCTCCACTAAAACTTGAAAGCACTGACCCAACCTCGTGTTTTTTAGAAAGAAGATATCTGTATCGTTCTTTATAATGTTCGTTTTTTTCTTTAGACAAAAGATTATCAACCTTTATTTCATCTTTAAAATATTCTTCCCAACCATTTTTAAATATTCTTGGGATAACCCAACTTATTAAATGGTGTATTTGATTAAAGAAATAACCTAATGGAACTCCTGCTAAAGTTACAAAAGTACCTAATACTAGTAAATTCTTATTATAAATTGTACTTGTCAAATGCCCACCATATAATATTAATACATAAGGTGTTAATGACAGTAAAAAAATCCATCCAGGAATTCCCCATCTAATTAAATATTTTGTTTCAAAATTCATAACAATGTCCCCTTTCACACTAATCATAATATTAATGGGACAATATGTCATCATTGGGAATATAAAACACAATAAAAAGCCACACCTTTTTAGATGTGGCTTAATACATTGGATCAATCAAATGTTAAAATATCTTGTTCTGCTACTACCTTATAAACATCTTTAGTTCTAATTAAAATCGTTTTATAATTTTCTGTTTCAGTAAATGAATACCAGGACTTCTCATTGAACCCATTAGAAATTTCTTCTGTAAATGTTTCTTGTCCAATATTAGTCTTGATTTTATATTCTTCTTCACGATTTTCGTCAAAGTAAAACTTCACTGTATATTCATACTCCATTAGTCAACACCTCCATTCTACCTACATGATAGTATAAATGGAATGTATTGTAATTATACAAAGAGACTACCTATTCAGTAGCCTCAATTGCTTGTTTTCAGGAAACACGTACAAGCGAAGTGTTTATTATTGTAATGAAATTTTACACCGTATTTCTGCGCGCTTTTTAATACTACTATCATATAACGGATTTTCAATAGGTTTAATAGAGACAATATAGAGTATACTATATTAATCATATGGTATTGAAACTAAGAAATCTCTTTATTTGAGCATGTTTAGCATAGATATATTAGGCACTCTAATCTTCCGCAACTTGTTCGAGTGTCTTATCTTCAACATATTTATCGTAAATAATTTTTTGTTCGATACCTTTAAATTTAAGAATCATTTTTTTCAAATCATTCATTTTTTGTGCAAGCCGTATTCAATGACTTCGATTCGTTCTTCTAACCTTGCACCATCTGATTCAGCTGTAAGCTTGTACTTTGCTAAATCACCATGTCCCCATCTTTTCAATTCGTTTTGTGAGCGAATTAAATTATGTTCAAGGTCTGTGATTTCATCCTCAATTCTTTGGTAATCTCGCAACCATTCGTACATGTACAGCACCTACCTTAATTGTTAATTTACTTAATTTTGAATCGTAGCGTCTAATCACAGTACGGTTTTTTCGTGCTATAATTTACATAAAATACATATCGGGGTGATTCAAATGACATTCATAAGAAAATACTTCTATATTGTTTTCTTCGTAACACTGTTTTTATTTTCATCTATTTGGGATTATTTCAGTAATGGTAATTTGTCTTGGCTTGAAAATTTTCTTTTTTCCTTATGGGTAATAATTTTTTATGCGATGGCAAAATTACTATTGAGTAATAAAAAATATGAAAAACAATAACCAAGTGTCAGTACATGAATCAATTCATAGTTCTAAAAACTTCCTAACTATGTTATCCTTTCACAATTCAATATTCCAAATATCAGGAGGTGTCAGGATGACTCTAAAGATTGTTAAAACTCTTTTATCTATCGTTCTTGTGTTCATGTATTATTTGGGCTTTTGGACAGCTAACTCTGCTACAAAAATTGTGTTTTTCTTTCTTATGATCGTCTTTATTTTCGAAGTAGGTGTTGAAACTGGTAAGAAGCACAGGAACAATATCTAATAGGAATATTCTATATTTTTTATCAACTAATCTCAAATATATTTAATTGATGCTGGCGCTCTGTGTTTTGGGGATTGCGTCATAACAGCTCGTGTTTTGATGTAGCAGCTTCCGTTGTGGACATCTTTGTGATTTTGCTCCAAGCACTTAATATGTCATTGTATAAATTGCTATCGTAACCACTTAAAATGACGAATCCTTAAGAGACTAGAGCCCTTTGTTCAATTGCTATTCAGCCGGTTGTTGCTCGACTTCATCACTGTTCATTTGATTGTCAGGAACCTTGTGTAATATCTATGTATTAACTTTTAAATACTTAATCGAATCTAATCGAAAACCCCAAAAAGAACAGACGCTCAAAACCCTTACGTACCAAGGATTTCAAGCGTCTTTTACTCTTCATAAAATCATCTAATTTTATATTTTATACTTATTACGTCCCAGGAGGACATACTATAATGCTAATATATCAATGGTTAACGTATGGTTAACGTATAAAATGTTTACCTTTTGTTTACCTACTTTTTTAGACCACCCATCACAATGGATTAGCTACTTCTATGTTTTCTTGTAAACTATTCCTTAACGTTCAGATTCAGCCTCTCGGAAGATTGTCTCAAGGAAAATTAGCAGTTAAACTATTGCGAATTTCACGCTTACTTTTCCGGTGAATAGATAGTATTACTATTTCCATCAATAATTAACACTGATTTTCCTGATATTGTCTCGCCTTGATAGTTAAATTCATCATCTGAAAAATTTGCTACTACACTTAATGCTTCACCATATTCAGTCATTTGAACAAGTCTATCATCTGATATAATTTTAAAACCTGTCATTTCTTCCGTTATTGCTTTTTTGCTGAAATTTGACCATACCTTTGAATGCCTTACAATTGTTTCTTTATGTTTTTCCCACTCGTGTTTATCTATATGATATAAAGGAGGTACATTATAAAGTATCTCATACAACATTCTATTTGTTATTTCATCTGTAAATTTTAAGGTTCCCCATCCCCACCAATGAGATGTGATCACTGAATCGTTGTAAACCAACTTATACAATGGGATCGTGTAGTTTGGATCCAAAAATAACTTCTTGTACTTATCCTTTAGTGAAATTTGTTTAGAAAACATTTCGGGCACTCCACCATTACTCGAATAGTATCTCCCTACATAATACTCACTTTTTTTGTTTTTTGCCATATCCTCGTCCATCCAAGAAAATGATGGCGTTTCTATTCCATGTGCAAAGGCAATAGATTTGTTAGCAAAATCATTTCCGCCCTCTGTTCCTACTACCATACCCCATTCTTTTTGCAGATACTCCATTCTCTTAATCCTAGCCTGGATATCTTCCTTTTCAGTAGTAATATGTTCTGGCGAATAGTCATCAAAGATTTCTCCAGTGCCATCTGTGTCTAAAAACCATGAGTTAAATGCTATGCCCGTATTTAAAATTGAAGTTACTCTTTCTTTTACACTAGGCATTGCAAGCGTCGGATTCAACTTTCTCCCTGCACCTTGGAATCCTTCAATCTTGTTTCCATTTTTATTTGTTACAGTTGCATTCTTGTAAAGTGAAGCATCCTTAAACTTAGCAGTTTCCCACTTCTCTTTACCTGGTTCATGGATTGAATGATATGAATCATAGGTACCAAATAGATAGCCGAAGTCTTCTGCTTCTTTAACTAACTCTGGTTTAATGAATCCTTCCTGCCAATCATCCAAGCCGATCCACATATTTTCTAACCCAGAATCCTTCATGTCCTTTATCACATCTACAGTATTAGCATCTGCCCACTTCTTTATTGGGTCAACTACATCTTCAAGTATGCTTTTTAATAATCTCTTATTTAGGTCAATTAATTCAACGGGATTTAAATTTTCTATTCCCGTGTTTAACAGCCTCTGAGTTTCTTTATCTGTTTCAGTAAATACTTCCGGATTATAGAATTCTTTTAGTTGCATTACGGCACTTAAGCCTTTTATTATTCTATTCTTAGTGTATTTGTCTACATAATCTAAGCTATTTAAATCTTCAAAAGCCGATGAAAGCTCTGATTCATCCTCAACATTAGTAGTTAATAGCCCCTGAATCCATAATCTCAGTTTTTCGGGAAAACTTTCTCTCAGTTTTGCCCATTTTATATTTTCTTCTGAAATCACAGTTCTGTCCCAAAAATAAGCATGAGGTGCGCCATAAAGCTTTTCAATATTACTATTTTCTTTAGCCTTATCCGCCAAGCTTTTGAAGTCTCCCTGTTCAATCAAATAATTTTTATAGGTCTTTGCAACATCTACTGGATTTTTTTCCGTTAAATATATTCTAAAACCGTATTCCTTCTCTTCATTAATAGTTGGAAACTCATGATTAAAAGTAAACTCAATATCATTTTCTGTATTATAAACAATTTCACTATTATAAGGATTTTTAATTATATATACTAGCGAATAGTCACTTTTATCAACTGCAAAAAATTGCATAGATAAAGCCTCAATTACTTTCATTTTTTCTTCACTTAAGTAATTTTTCCAAATAGAATCATCGCTTGGAATATACTTCCCTTGATTTAATGGGAGCATATATCCATCACCTTTCACTTTTGGCCATGCAAACATGTTGTCTTCATCCTTGCTGGATTTTAAGGTTACATCAACATACTTATCTTTTTTTACGATATCAACCTCAATTTCCTGTTCTAAATAGGTCCAGCTAATGTTATCTCCACTGTCTGTTAAATTTGAAACTTTCATTTTCCCCAATGGTTCCGATACCTTCTCAGTAAATCCATTGGACTCCACCTCAAACGCAAGTGTCTCAGGATCCACACTAAAGTTAAAGTCTAAATTATTTATTTGTGACTTAACCTCTCTACCTGTACTAATTTTTTCTTTCGTACATCCCGTAAGAACGCTTGTTAATATTGCAGCAATTAACATGATTGATAGAATTTTTTTCATGTAACACACCTCCATACTTAGAGTAATAGCGGTGTGTTACACGAATGTCACAAAAAAACTCTAACCTATTATTTTTTAATTCAAACCCAAAAACCAATTTTTTAATTCTTCTTTAGCCCATCTAATATCATATTGCCATGTATAAAATAAATCTCTCGACTGCTTTAGTTCTTTTTCATCATTATCCCATATATACTTAGCTATTAAAATTATACTTGCTGAACCTTGATTAAATCTTAAGGCTTCTACCACTAATTTTTGTAAGTCTTCCTTAAATAATATGTTCAAAACAACTCCTCAGATAATATTTGAAATTTTTTCTCTAGATCTTTTTGCTTGATGTTTTGGATTTTTTCTTATATGCCTTAGGATTATATATAACATGCTTTGAAAATACAACTGATGTTTATTCCATGTTCCGCAATTATCAAGCAAATTGTCTAATATTAACTTGTAGTGATAATTTTATTATCTGCTTAAATTAATACAACAATTAATATAGAAAGCGCCTTATTTTCTCTTTCTACTTCAATCATACTGACTACTTTATTTGAGAATAATGTAATCTCGGCAATCCCATACTTTCTCTCAGTTAAACCATCACTCAAATATACAAAACGCTTCGTATTAAACTATAAGGAATATGTTTATTTTTCACACCTACAACACGTAAAATTGTGCCACCATTTACATTAGGTTTCACTATCGTTTTAATAGTAATTGGCTGTTTAAACTCTATCATTAATTGAAAAAAAGAACTTCGAATAAGAAAAACATAGGGAGATTTTAGTCTTCCTATGTTTTCATTCATATTATTTATCTGTTTGTTTTAGCTTTTTTTTCAAATACTCCGCACGTATTTTTTCAATTTGCTGCTTTTTATCAAATTTGGCAGGCTTGTGTTTTTCATGATACTTTGCCACAGCCACCTGACCTTTGGTATCCAATTGATATTTCCCCACTTTGTTCACCTACTTTTCTTGTACTTTAAAGAGAATCTATTCAACAAAAATAATATACCTTATTTTACTGAAGTAAACCTTTTTACTTTATTAGTGTACTACCTAACCTTGCATATATCAGTAAAAACTTAGTAAAATAATTCATAGCCAAATGGTATTCATTATACTTATCTTTACGACCTTAAATTTGTTGATTCATTTTAAAGTCATCAATCAAGTCGCTAATTTTAACTAAAACAAAAAATCTCTTCCAGTTATTTATTATAAATGGTTTGTCAACACTAAACTGGACAAAAATTATAAGGTCTGTTGCTTGAATTCCACTGGAGTTAAATAGCCTAGTGTTCCGTAAATTCGAATGTTATTGAACCAATGAACAGCATCATCAAGTTCAAGAGCGAGCTGTTCAAGAGTAGAGAAATGTGTTCCGTTAGCGAATTCTGTTTTAAATACCTTAAACATCGCTTCAGCCACGGCGTTAAGGGCATCCTTTCATGCTCAGGGATCGCTGGATTCCGAATGTTTCTAGGGCTTTTGAAATGAGCTTATTTTCATACTCTTTTCCTCGGTCTGTATGAAACATTTGAATGTCGTTCAAGTTACCTCTAATACTTACTAGCGCTTGATAAACCAGCTCTGCTGTCTTATTTGCACTAGCACTACGGCCAATGATTTCACGATTGAAAAGGTCGACAAATAAGCATACATAATGCCATTTTGTTCCGATACGGACATATGGAAATCACTCACGATGACAGAATCCCCAAATGTTTTGGATTATAAAAGCCCTCCACAATTGATGTGGAGGGCAAATTCACAAGTTACTTCTATTCAATACCTAACATTTTTTTCGATTGTTGAATTGCTAGATTTTTCAAAACATCGAATGAAACTTTAGCAATTTCTAATCCTTTTTTAGCTATTTGCCTTCCACATGGTGATTGTACAATATCTGATTATCTAATCCTCTGAATGTATTTATCAACTTTTTCATACTTTCCAAGTCGTTCATTTTCTGTGCTAATTCACGTTCAGAAGCTTCGATAATTACTTCCAACTGTGCTCCACGGCTTTCAGAAGTTAATTTTATTTTTGTTAAATCACCATGTACCCATCGCTTTAATTCTTTCTTGTTACGTTCGAGAATAAATTCGATGTCTGCAATTTCATCCTCTAATTTTTGATAGTTTTTGAGCCATTCGACATGTGCAGCACTACCTTGTTTGTTAATCATATTGTTCATTAGTTTACTGTAGCGTGTGACGGCGCTACGGCTTTTTTATTTTTAAATTTATTCAAAGGCAATTCACTATACAAATATAGCTATTACATCATATTAATAGTAAGGTAAAGCTAATTTAGTCTTGCACCTCCGAAACTTTTTACTAAGGGTCACTTCTATCCCAAGTGACCCTGTTTTATTGTCTTATCTCACAAAAATATATTTTTTAATGCCTATAGTTGAATGGTTTAACACCCCACTCCTTCTATACAGCTAACATATTATACATTGTAGAATAGAAGAGGAGGTGAATATAAAATGGCATCATTTGAAATTGGCTCGAGAAGTCTTTTCAATTTTCGAAACGAACGCTTTTTCCTATTAGTTGAAGATGAAATTACAGTTCCAGATAAAGGTGTGGAGATTGATCCAGTTAATATATATGAGATTGACCAACAAACTTTCAATTTTATCAGAGATGAAGGAGATACACCTGTGGTTGTACCAGTTTTTCAACTTCCAACTGTACCACCTGGATTTGAATTAGAACGAAAATGTATTTTTACAGTTGATAATGCCTATTTTGTAATCTATGATTTAGAAAATGGAACTGATACCAATGTTTTATTAAGAATCAGTGCAGCTTTATTTAACTCATTGAGAAATTCTGGTGTTCGTGAATGTATTCCTCAAAATTTCATTAACTAAATGTTATTGCCCTTTTAAATGTAAGGGTACAAAACAAGCGACCAATTTTATTGGCTGCTTGTTTTTTATTTTGAAGGTATTTATGTATGTTTAACACTTCAAAATAAACGACTTAATTATTACTAGACAGCAAATCAATTATCTTTAACTTTAATTACACCCACTAATTCACGTGGGCCTGTATTAACTTGTTTAACTATCATCTTCCACATAAATCCCCCTCCTTTTTACTGCACAAATTTCTTTCTGATACGACTACCAATACGTAACATGATTATCTATTTTTCAAAAGAAAATATTGATTAGATAAATACCTCCTCTCCTTTCTACAACTAACATATTATAGATAATAGAGAGGAGGGAAGTTATTATGTCTCAAGATTATGGTAGTGATTATAGCTCTAATTCTGGTTCGAAATTCGCCCTAATTGTGGTTCTATTCATTCTTTTAATTATTGTCGGCGCTAGTTTTATGCATAAATCGTATTAACATTTCCAATTTTTTATTATGGTCATAGATGTTTAATATAAAAAATCCACAATTAATAATCGCCAAAACTTCTGATGCTCATAATTATTCTTGCACTTTCAAATTTTTACTAAGGGTCACTATTCCTCCAAGTGACCCTTTTATAGTTTCTTTACTCATATTGTGCACTAATAACCTACCTTTAAATACTCTTTAAGTTGGGTCCTTGACTATGCATATTTAGCATTAATATCTCTCTTCTACATTACCGACTCACTAGGTGCCTTCGCTAGAACTAGGTCCTTTTTGATAATATTCTTAATAGTGTTAAAATTATCTAAAGGAGGTTGTTTTAAATGGATAAAAATAATAATCCAAATGGTTGGCCAATATGGGCGAATGAGTCTGTAGAAATAGTAACGGCAAATCCTGATTGGCAAGACCAAGGGCGACACGAAGAACAACATCTTTATGATCTTCTTAACCCTTATGGTATAAGCGAGGTAATACATATAGGAAGTACATCCATACCTGGTCTACCAGCAAAACCTATAATTGATTTAATGGCTGAAACAGACTCATTTGATAGAGTAGAAGATATATCAACAAAATTGGCTGAATATGATTGGCATTATGTTAGCCCAGAATTAGATGAAAGACCTTGGAGAAGGTTCTTTGTAAAGGTTAAAAACAATAAGCGTGTTGCTCATTTGCATTTGATGGTTAAAGGAAATGAGCGATGGGAGCAACAACTTTTATTTCGCAACCGTTTACGAGAAAATCTACAATTAGTTTGTGAATATTCAACGCTTAAGCAAGGGTTAGCTAAAAGGTTTAACCAAGATAGAGAATCATACACAAAAGCTAAAACAGAATTTATTAAACAGGTTTTAAATAATTAAAATTTCATTTCATAACTTACATTAAATAAATGTGAACAATGTGAGAACCATTGATAATATCTATTTACCTGACAAACCGTCTCCCCAGTGTTAAGCTGGGGTTTTTGCTTTGCCATAATGTATAGGAAATCTTAATTTGCACACATTAATCTTGAGTGTATCGCACGCACTTTTAAGGCTGTGGCGTTGGTTGACCGTCGCGGCCTTCCCGTTATTTACTTATATCACTTCCAGCCCAGTGACCCTTAAATGGTTTCTTTTCTATTCTGTGCTATTTTTTATACTATAAATTACATATAGAGGTGCTTTAATTGACTACATTCGGAAAATACTTATATATCGCTTTCTTTGTGACACTGTTTTTATTTACAACGGTTTGGGATTATTTCAAAAATGGTAATTGGGCTTTGCTTGAAAATTTTTTCTTTTCCTTTTGGGTAGCAAGTTTTTTATTCATGGCATTGCTACTTAGAAGTAAAAAAGATGAAATGGAAAAAAATTAAAAAACTGAAGCTGATTTGATTTTCTTTCAACTAAGCAACCCCATTACGTTGCTCCCATTTTTTCAAAAGACACATCCCACGCTTTCTTAATGTGCCAGCCTTCTTTAATGTAATGCTGCACCCATTCGTTTTTGTAAGGCATAATGACGCTTCCTTCACATTTACCACCACTACCACCACGTTATTCTGATTTAACCTTCTCAATTCTTGCTTTAAGGCATACATGAGAGAGACTTTTGTTGTCGTTTTTGATGATCTAAAGCTTCACCTAGTACCTTTTGAAATTCCCTCATGTCCTCAAGAGGTACTGGTTTCGGTTCATTAAAACACGACCAATCCGAACGAACAATTGCGATGACTGAATTTATAAAACTGATATTAGCTACACCTGAAAATGAAAACAATTTAGTTTTTTATCGACAATCAGTTATAAAGCAGTAACAAACGAAGGTGCTAAAAAATTATTACGAAAAACTTTAGATGCATTGGAAATTGAACATATTTCGAATCACGGTTTACGTCATACGCATGCAAGTGTTTTGATTTATAAAGGTACTAATTTTCATTCAGTTTCAAAACGTTTAGGACATTCAGATATTCAAACAACACTCGACCACTACGCACACGTATTAAAAGAAATGGAAGAACGAGGTGAAGAAATTGCAATCAACATTTATTCATCTTAATTTTTTTCACCTTGTTTACATTTTGTATACCTAATTTAATTTTAATATATTATTCTATGCGATTTTCAAAATATCTACAAAAACAGAAAAACGCTCAAAACCCTTACGTGCCAAGGATTTCAAGCGTTTATTACTTTTCATAAAATCATCCAATTTTATGCTTATTACGTCCCAAGAGGACATACCATAATGCTGATATATCAATGGTTAAAGCATACTAAACTGCTTCGTTAGTAAAAAAGCGTTTCAATTTGTTATAAAAACGCACCCGTTACTTTAATAACTAATCTTACGAATAACTCCCTTGTAAAAGCAGAAAATATGGTGAGGTGATTAGA
This sequence comes from Lysinibacillus sphaericus OT4b.31, assembly GCF_000392615.1. Classification (GTDB taxonomy): domain Bacteria; phylum Bacillota; class Bacilli; order Bacillales_A; family Planococcaceae; genus Lysinibacillus; species Lysinibacillus sphaericus_B. Next base: position 3,359,465 of record NZ_KB933398.1, read on the forward strand.
ATATGTTAAAAACAAAGATTGGTTATATTATTTGTTTTTCGATTATTATAAGCTTATTTGTTTACAGTAAGTCCATAAATACAAAAGCGATGGAGTTATCCTTCTCGCAATCGAATAGTGATAAAAGTGAACATAAACGAATTCAGGAATTGGAACAACGTTTAGATAGCCTCGAACCACCTGAACCTACCACTATTCTTGACTCACCTTTCCCATTTAAAAAAGGAACAGAGGTGCATTTCCCTACCGATGTCATCCCCATTTCAGAAGTGTCAAAAGAAGGAACAAAAATTCCTTTCAAAGTAATAAAAAGCGAACCGAACTACATTAGACCAATATATGAAGAACAATGGCATAGCACATATGGGGGTGGGAGATGGAGCTATATTCCTTCTCGAATACACTATGCTCTTCACCGCATATTCCCTTTTTATGCCATCGGGATTTCTGCTGAATTTAATTTTCAACAGGAAGTAGGTATTGTTTTTCCTACTGATATAAATGAAACAGACCTTGACCTGTATATAGTTGTTTTTCAAACAAATATCACAGATGTTTATACAAAAGGAAATCAAGTTGTTGTTGTTGGGACACCTAAACGAACAGGAGTAGAAGTTATAAACATTAAAACAGCAAATATACACCCGAGTAATAAGGAGAAGTTTTTGTTAATTCAGTTAGCAACTAATGGAGCTGAACTTGATTATTCTTTAATTAGTTATCAACCACCCGATTATTGGTTAAAGCAAAAACAAAGAAATGAACGTGAAAAATCTAAAAAAGAGTGAGCCTTTGCCTTATCAAGTAAGTTGATAAGGCAAAGTCATTATAGGTTATTCCACTTTCACGTAAGGTTGTGTAATCCTTAAAAAAAGTTGAATTATCGTAAATATTTTGCTTCATTTTTTTACTTCCCCGTACAGTTTGATTTTGGACAAAAATCACGTCAAAAGTGAAAAAGTGAGCATTGAAGATGAAAGCAGTGATTAGCGTAACTTTCTATACGCGTATCATGTATTCTGCATAAATACTCTTGATATTATCTGGCACTGGCACGCCTAACTCTTCCTGTAACTTTTGCTGGATCATATCAAAACATTGTGTACAATCTTGTTTTTTATTTTTCTCGATTAAAAATTGCAAGAGCAAAAACATGTATTGCTCATTAAATTCATCGAGCTCTAGCATTTTTTGTAGGCAATTTAGTTTTAGTAATGGATTAATTTCATTCGTATGGGCGATATACATTTCTAATAAATGTAATACGCTGTGTTTTAAGCGAAGTTGTATTTGAATCGCCCAATGATATTCTTCCTCCGCTAAAAAATCATCTTCATAGCAATTTAATAATTGTTGCATTGCTTGTTCATCATAATGCTCTCTTTCTAACAACTGTACTAGTTTCTCATAATCACTATCAATTTCGATATTTAATTGATAGTGATTATTTACTAATAGAATCGGATTTTCACTACCATTTTGCTTCAAAATTTTGCGTAATTGATAGATGGATGTATGTAAATTAGCCCCAGCTTTCTCTAGCTCTGCTTCTGGCCATAATTCTTCCATAATTACAGTATTTAATAGCGGCTTATTCCGATTAAACCATAAATATAAAAACAATTCCTTTACTTTTCTTGTACGCCATTTCACAATTTGCTGTTGGACATCTAATAGACGAAAGCTACCAAAAGTATGTGCGTACATATGTAATTCTTTTTTTTTAGATTGCATTTCTTGCCGTAGACTAAATACTTGCTGTGCTTTTGTCACTGCCTTCAATAAACGGTTTTCTCGAACTGGCTTTAATAAATAATCTGTTGCTTCTACGTCAAAAGCATCTACAGCAAACTTCGCATGGGCTGTCACAAAAATAATTTGCATACTTGGATATTTAACTAGTAACTTTTTGGCAACTTGCAACCCATGAACGTCAATCATCTCCATATCTAAAAAAACGACATCTACTCGTTCTTTTTCAAAAAGAGCAAATGCATCCCTTACATTTGTATACGTACCTTTAATGCAAAACGTAAATTGTGTAAGCTTTTCTAGCATAATTCTTAACACATCTATTGCCATTTTTTCATCATCAATTATGACTATATTCACTATGCATCACCTTCTGGTAATAGAATAATAACAGTAGTTCCTTTACCTTCTTCACTATATATACGCAAACTGGCATTTCTAATAAGCTTAAATTTTTTCAACGGATTCGTAAATCCAATACGTGAGTTTTCTTCATTTACTAATCGTTGCAACTTTTCTTCTGAGATACCGACCCCATTATCATAAATTTTAATACGTATAAATTGACCTTCTCGTTGCACACTCACCTCAATAGTACCACCTTCTTTTTTCTTCGAAATCCCGTGAAAAACTGCATTTTCAACTATAGGCTGAATTGATAATGCTGGAATCAAAGATTGAATGGACTCATCAATATCATATGCAACTGTAAGACGATCACCAAAGCGCATTTTTTCAATATAGAGATATGCTTTTACAAGGTCTATTTCATCTTCTATAGAAACCATGCTGTTACGATAATGGACATTCAGCTTGGCACGGAAATAGGTTGCTAAACTGTATAACGCCTCTCGTGTATTTTCTATATCTGTATAGCTTAAGCCGATAATCGTATTAAGTGTATTGTAGACAAAATGAGGAGTTACTTGCGCATATAAATAATTCATTTCATCCTCAATCGCATCAATGGAAGATTGTCGAACTGCTAGTAATGATTGAATACGCACTAGTAATTCATCCATCGCAATCGGTTTTGGCAGATAATCATTTGCCCCAACCTGTAAAGATAACACTAAATCTGAATGCTGCATAATTGCTGTTAAAACAATAATCGGTAATTCCAACGTATCGTATTGTTTTCGTACTTGTTTGCATAATTCATAGCCTGACATACCATTCATCATTAAGTCGACTAACATGCAATCTACTTTATGTTTCTTTATATAACCCATCGCATCAAACCCATTATCTACCCCAATAACGGTATAGCCTTTTTGAATTAATGCGTCCACTAGTACTTTTATATTCACATGATCATCATCAACAACGAGTATGGTTTTGTCATTACCTTTATGCAATAAGGGTAAATCTAGCTGTAGTATAGTATTTTCTGCTCGATTGCCCATCTGTTGTTGTGTTTCAATATCTAGTTTTTCGAGTGTGGCAAGTGGCACCGTAAAAGTAAAAATTGTTCCAACACCTAATGTACTTGTTACATGAATTTCCCCATTTAACTGTTCTACTATATTTTTTGAGATACTTAATCCTAACCCAAGTCCCCCACTATTTTTACCTTTCTTTACTTGATAAAAGGAATTAAAAATTCGATCTAAGTCTTGTGACGGTATACCAATTCCAGTATCGCTTACTTGTATTTCCATATAATCATTACGTACACTAGCTAAGACTGTAATTTGTCCATGTTTTGTATGTTGCAGAGCATTATAGAGTAAATTATAAAGCACTTGTTTCAATCGTAATTCATCTGTATACATATGGGGTAAATTAGAATCTACTACACTCATTAATCTTATGGATGTATCACTCGACATTAAACTACGAATTTCCTCAATTACTTCATTAATTACGCTTATCGGAACAACACGAGGGATAACACGAACTTCTCCGGTCATATGATTCGAAGAAATCAATAAATCCTCTACTAAATAACCTAAACGTTGTGCGACATTATGTATTAAAATGACATTTTCTTGTTGCTCACGCTTTAAAGGTCCTTGTACACCTTCCATTAACGATTTGGATATATTTAAAATACCATTTAAAGGCGTACGTAATTCATGAGACGTTTTCAATAAAAACTCATCCTTCATTTGATTATGCATCAATAGCTCTTCCGATAACGCTTGAACTTTCTTAAAAGATGTATTTGCTCGGAAACTAAGCAGAGATGCAAAACTATATAGTGTAAAAATAAACAATAATTGTTCACTATAAACCATAGGTATATCAAAAATGTAATACATTACTATTAAAAAAGTATAACAAGTAAGAGATACTAAAAGAATTAGAATATAACGTGAACCTTCTACACCTTTCATAAGCACACGTAATAGCACAAACACATTATAAAGCCCAACAGGAATAAAAATTACTGCAAAGATTATTTGTGAAAGAACTAGATTTTCTACTGGTATAATCATACTATTTTTTGTAATCGGGTTGTAAATCCCATAGATAAAAAAAAGGAAACCTAATAAAATACTAATAATATAAATTGCTTTTTTCCTCATAAACTCCGGATACAAATAATAGAGAAAAAATGCTAAACAAGCATCGACAAGTGGTAAAATCCCTAATTGCAAACGCAATTGTTCATTTATATTTAAATAAGGAAAAATAAGTAAAAATATTTTTTCATTAGTAAACGACATGTACAGTCCGAATAATATAGTGAATAACCCCAAAAACAATTCTTCTTTACGTTTCCGATTTTGACTATACGATATAATATAAATCGCACCGAATACAATATAACCAATACATACAAACGATTCTGCTAAAATTTTCATGCTAAAATCTCTTTGAATAGCTTCCTTTGTTCCAAACTCAATAGGAAAAGTTATACCAGATTTTGGATAATTATAATTTCCGACATGAATTACAATATCAAGCATTTGATTCTCACTTTTTGCAAACACCGTATATTTATCATCATTTTCGAACTTAAAGTCCTTTAAGGTTTCACTCGGATTCCCCATACTACCTACAACTTCTCCATTTATGAAAACACAGTTAGATTGGCGAATTGAACGAATGTATAATCCATATTCCCCTTCAATTGGTACATTTATCTTAACATGATATGTTCCTACAGTAAGTCCTTCCTCATTTGGTTCTACAAAACTATTCCAGGTAGACGGAACCCCAATTGGTATTTTCTTGCTCTCATACGCATCAAATGAATCACTTGACGATATTAAGATATTTGGATAGAACGACCATTCTCCATCCAATTTTAAAATAGTATTTTCTTGTAGTTCTTTTTCTTCAATTGTAACTATCCCATTCTGCGCAATCCGCTGACTACTACTAACAAAATAATCTCCATTGCCAACAAAAAATACGATAATAAATAGCATGATAATGGTCACAGTAATGCTAATATTTTTTTTCACTATCACGCCTCCCCTACTTGAACACAATTATGTATAACATCAAACTATCAGTTTGTTAGAATTAAATCCATTATGCAATATGACTTTCACCTGTATTTCTAATATCGGTCCCCTTACGCATCCTATCATAGGTCTGTTAAACAAATTCTGAACAAAACCATATTGTAAATGCATCGACTAGTATGGATTACTATCACTGATTTTAAGTTATTATTATCACTTTACTCTTTTTAAATATGCAAGCAGGCTAAGGAAATCCGTAGCCTGCTTGTTGTTTATTCAGATAACTGCTCTGCACTATCTTCATTTATATAATACGAATGATTTTTCGCTGCTTCTTCAATCTCTTTAAATGCCCAGTGCGTTGCTTTCACATCTGGGAAGCTTGGCGTTGTAACACCGTTTAATGGACCACGTTCGAACATACGGTTCATCATAACAACTGCCTGTGCACGTGTTAAATGTTGGTCTGGCGCGAAGCTTCCGTCTTCGCGGCCATTAATGATGTCTGCGTTGCGGTTTGCCTCGATGATCCATTGTGCCCAGTGTCCATCTATATCATTAAATGTAATGTCTACATTTTCTTGAATGTCCAGCTGTTTAAAGTTCGCTGCGACTGTTGCCATTTGTGCACGAGTGATGTTTTCACTTGCACGGAAATTGCCATTTGCATCCCCGTTCATAATGCCTGCTTCTTTCACAAATGCTCTGGGATGACAACCTTTTTTTCGCCATCTGAATGTTCAATGAACACTGCTAGACGCTCTAAAAATACTTTGCGCTCAGCTGGATCAGTTGAGATTGTCACACCTCTTAATGGTAGTGTTATAACGATTGGACGATTTGGCATGTTCGTTTCAATAGTCATTAGACGTGCTACTACGCGTACATCATTGCTTTGTAGTGTCTCACGTACGACATTTTCCACTCTTGCGCGCTCTTCAATCGCATTGCGCTCGCTCTCCTTTTTCACAGGTACTCTAAGCGGAAGTAGAAGTTGTCCTTGATTAAATATATTAAAGAATTTCTCGTAAAATAAAGGAACCCTGTAGCTTATCGCAAATTCTCCGATGTGCTACAGGGTTCTCTACGTATTATAATATAATATCTAAAATAACTTCCTTTCTCATCCTATGTACCATCACTTGTGGTACGGTTCACCGTAACTAGTCTAAGTGCGGTTTTAACTAGTAACCTACTTTACACGGAAACGGTCAACACTCTGTTTCAATTCATCCGCCAGCCCATAAAGCATAGCTGCAAAACTGGCTACCTCTTGCATGGCTGCAAGTTGTTCTTCTGATGAAGCGGCGATGTGAGCGGAGTCGGCTGAAGATGAATCTGCGATACCCTCCAGCACTGTTAGTGAAGCCGCAACTAACTCACTTCCTGATGACAGTTGTTCCGAAGCAGCAGATACTTCGTCAATCTGATCGGACACTTTCTGTATCGACTCCACGATCGAACTAAATGTTTGCCCTGCCTTATTCGCAATGTGTGTACCTGCCTGGGCTTCTGTCATTGATTTATCCAAAGAAACCACTGTTTTACTCGTGTGATCGCTGATGCCTTGGAGTATGTCAGTTATTTTCTCCGAAGAGATTTTGGACCGTTCAGCGAGTAAACGAATTTCTTGAGCCACAACGGCAAAACCTTTACCATGCTCACCTGCTCGCGATGCCTCAATCGATGCGTTAAGTGCAAGCAAATTGGTCTGATTAGCAATGCTACCTATTAATGTAACCATTTCACTAACTTGATCGCTTAATTTCTTCAGTCCATGGATTGCTTCGACCGATGTTTTCAAGTTTTGTTCAATTGTGCTCATTTGAGCAACTGTTGTTTCTATATCCTTCAATCCTGCATTTGCGCTATCTGCTGTAACCGAAGCCAATTCTGAGACGACGGAGGATGCATCTACGATTCTATGAATACCCATTCCCATTTCCTTCATTGATTGTTGACACTCATTAGTATGACGAAGTTGTTCATCGAGCCCAACAGCAATGTTTTGAATGGCACCTGTGATTTCTTGTGTAGCTGCTTCGGTCTGGGCAGCGCTTTCTTGCAATTGAGAAGAAGATACAGCAACTTCATTCGAAGAATTTTGTATGTTATGGGTCAATACCCGAAGTCCGCTAATCATCTGATTAAATGAACTTGCAGCCTTACCAATCTCATTATGGTTCAGTACAGGAATTTCAACGGTTAAATCGCCTTTCGAAGCATGTTCAGACACTTCAGCTAAACGTGCAAGCGGGCGCAACATTTTACGAAGAATGAATACAACCAACCCGATTAACATAAGTACAAAAAAAATACCAACCGTGATATTCGTCCATAGAATCCGTTGAAGTTCCTTTTTAACAATCCCGTAATCGAAATCGACACCGAACAACGCAACTGGTTTCCCGCTTCCGTCATTAATCGGCGCTAAATACGAGATGAAAGTTCCACCTTCATCAGTGTAAACATCAGTTAATGTGCTACCGTTTCTCATTGCATCTTCGTAACTTTTAAGAAATTCCGAATCTATTTCATATAACGTACCTAACTCTTCAGCATATTCAACTGGATCCCGTCCATATTCTGAGTTATATAAGTATTCTTTGTCATCCTTCTTGATAATGTCCGGTGTTAATAAATAGACATCCACTACCATATGATTGGAGTTCATAGAATTCAAAATATTGGGGAGTTCCTCGAATGGTTTTCCCTCCAATGGTTGATGCTCAAGAATTGTCTTCGTTGCTTCGGCAACAAGAGGTTCATTTTGTTGAGTTATGGATTTGAATACTTTTCCATATTCATCAAATTGGCGAAAATACGCCCCACGTTGATCGCGTATGGACAGGGAAATCATTAATCCGATTACGATAATTATGAGGGCGGAGAGAAATAACGAGCTCGTAAATACTAAACTTCTAGATTTTGCTTTTTTAGAGCGATTAGTTGTCCTCCTGGTATTTAATAATTTTTTTCTTCCAATCAAGGGAAAACCCATTTTCATTACACCTTCTATTTTAGCTTTTATCTATAATAATACACATAGTTGCGATTAGATTCCCACTTCACGCAAATATTGTAATCCTTTTTATTGTGGTTGAGGGCTTAATATTCATAGTAATACACTGTTTCAAATCAACCAGTTATACATAAATTATACAATTATAAAATATTTGGAGCAAAGTTTTTTTTACTTCTCCCTTTATCCCTCGTATGTTCATCAAAGTTAGCAGCAAAGGTTATTGAGCTATATTAGAAAATAATTTAAATTTTCTTTACTTGAATTTTCGCTGTCGGAAAGAGCCAGGGTTTTCTATGATTGTCCTTAAATTTAATAATTCTAAACCATTTCTGAAATCCCTGTCTTAATAATAATTATGTTTTTTGGCTTTAAGTCTTCTATATCTTCTATTTGCTACTCCGAAAAAATCAAGTAACTAACAATGTAAAGCAGCAAAGAGTTTTTCTAGTAATTAACACAATCAGGAAAACTTAGTAAAAGATGTTTACAAACAACTTAAAGATAGATATACTTACAAAGCAAACAAAAAATTCTTAAGGAGGTCGAATGAAATGATCGTTATCGTTAAATTGATGTCATTGGTAGTTACAACTTCAGTAAAAATGAAAATCACACATTCGACCAGATCGGAATGGATCGCTTAAGGTTTTTTTGTAATTAAGCATACCCATACCGCAGGGAGAAGTGTGCCCCTGCGGTATTTTTGTGCCTTTTTTCACCGTAGGGGAGTCTCTCTACGGTTTTTTTCATTTTTCATGGTAATTTAAGGAGGTGATAATAAATGATATTAAACATTTTTGCTCTCACGATAACTATTACAAAACGTGAGATCTCTCTTGAGAAAGCACTTCATAATGAAAATGCGAAAAAAATCTTTGAGGAGAACCGAAGAAAAGTAGAAAATTATATTCGTATTCGTCTATATTAATTTTGTTAATTAAAAAACATGAAAGGTGGGAATTGAAATGATTTATATGATCAAAAGACATCATGCAGTTTTATGGGTGGAGAAAGACACAGCCACCAGATGAAGTAATATAAAGTGACAATATAGCTATTTAATTTTATAATCTCAGTAAAGCTAACCCGTTCTAATCTAGGACGGGTTGCTTCAGGAGGTATTTTGCACTTTTTTAAGCGATATTTTACACATACAAAATGATGTAGTTTAAGAAAATGCGGAATTACAATGTTAGGGAAATTCTAATTCTAAAAAGCGTAATTCCTTAAAATTGAATTTGGCAATTTTTAGATTAATTCCATTATTCTGCCCCGTTAGCCATCCATGTAGCGCAAAAACAACGCCCGATTGTTGAAGATCATGATAATGATTCCTACCTTAGCTTGTTAAACTTACACTCCCCGTTAGAAAAAGTGAAATTCATAACAAACACTTCACAATAATTAGTTCTGGATACTTTAGGAAATAGAACTATTATAAAATTAATTAAGTTTATCATTGAAAACCTTTTATACAAAATTCAATTTCACTTACGTCGCTTTTTTCTAATTCACTACCATACTTTGATAATGTGTTCCTAATTGAAACAATTTGGTTCTTAGTTGGCAAATCAAAAGTACGATTAAAATTTACTATCCAATTAATAAAATTGGTTTTCCCTAATCTTGAGATTTCACTTTCTTCCTCATTCACATAAAACTCTATAATATAGATTATTGCATCCCATTTCGAAAGTGAACTTAGCAAAAGAGCAATATTATATTTTGTATGTTTGTAATTCGTCTCGGTATACAAACTATATAATTGTTCCTTGATATCCTTATAATAAACTGTCGATAATGACCTTCTTGCAACTTTAGATATTCCTTCATCTTTATGATCAAGCAATCCAACAAATTCTGCCTTATGATTTTCTCCATCTAATAATGATATTGCACGGATAGCAGCCTTAACTATTGAAACATTACTATCATCTAAGTATGGAATTATTAACTCTACATGATTTTTCTTACCTACTTCTCCTAATCCTAATAAAGCCCCCCGAACCAATTGATAAGACTTTAACATTCGTATGTAATAAGAGGCGAAGTCGGATTTATTTTGTTTACTTAATAGGAATCTTGCTATTGACCTAATCGTACCACTCTTATCTAATAGTGCATTTTCTAGTTCTTTGATGCTCTCATCTGGAAAGAAAGAGAAATATTTCTCTAATACTTTTGCCCGTATCATTGGAAATTTGTCCTTCTTTAAAGTTGGGTAATATAACTTAAATTCATCAACACTAATATCACTTATTAATTCATTAAACAGCAAGAGACGTGGATGAGGTTCTTTTTCTAGTTTTAGATATTTTAAAAGTAGTTCTTTATTATACATTTTTGAAGATATAATGACTCGATAACAGAAATATCTTATCTTACCAAAATTAGATTTAGTACCTTTATCTAAAAAGGGAAATGACTCCTTTTGAGATAAAATATGAACCACCTGTTCAAAAATTTTTCTGTTATCATTTCTATTTGTATTCTTTAACTTAAATACTAATGGAAGGTTATTTACAATATTATTTACATATGAGTGTTTTAAACGACGCTCAACATATTTTTTAGCCGTATCCCTTACCTCTGTAACCCAATCGTTACATCTTATAAGCAAATAGGACAATTCTTTACCTGAATCATGCTGATCTAATAAATGAAGTGCTTTTTCTCTAAAGTATCCGCTTGGATGAAAGCTACATAAACCTAGAATCATTAATCTCACTTCTTCAGTCATATCGGTTGTTAATAAATTCTCTGGAGATTCAGTTTTCCAATCATATGACCAATCCAATGAAGACCGCTCTCTAAACAAATTATCAAGCTTTGATAATTCAAGAATGTTTAATGATTGAACATAGTCATGAAGAACTTTTGCTGTTCTAACTTTCAATTCATTAGAACTGGTTAATAATAACTCAAAAATTGCAGGTATTCGTGATACTTCATATTTGCCAGTAACCTGTAACATTTCTTCTATATAATCTTTTGAATAGCTGTCAGCAGGATAATATGCTTGTTTCCTTTTAAAAAATCCCCAATTCAACTCAGTTTTTCCTCCTTTCTATGCCAAATAGACTTCTTTTAATATACTGCCCATTAATTTAAGTGTAAACCTATACAATCTCTTCACTCAGAACAATTTTCTTTAAACGCCTTGTTCAACAATATGGTCCGTTTGTTGAATAAATTAATTCACATTAATAAATGCATTTATTATTTTTCAAACGACTAATCAAACTTTAATACAAATAATCAAACTTTCATCGTGAAACTGCCCTTTCTAGGAACACTATTTAAATGATTAAAAAAGAATTGATTGATTAATAAAAATTAATGAAATATGGGTTGCCTTGAAGCTGCTCGGCTAATTGTATGCAAATAGTTACACTTAACCTTTTTGCGGCTTAGTTCAATAACAGTCACGAAACGATTTAGTAATACCTTTTTTGTGTAGAAAATGTGTAGAAACTTTTCTTTTTCTATCCTTTTCTAACGTATTCTCAAAAAAAGGAAAAGCGCCTCAAACCCTTGATGTTAAAGGATTTAAAGCGCTTTTCAGTTGGTTCAATCTTATTCTATCTGAACCTTGATACGTCCCAGGAGGGATTCGAACCCCCGACCGACGGCTTAGCTTACCACTATAGTTTTCACTACCTGCATCTGCAGTTTGCTGGTCTGGACTATAACTTCACCATTTCAGGTGCGACACGTTTAGTCTCTACGGAACCTCACGATAATCACTAGCGTATTTAATATGAGCTAGTTGATTATTCTTTGGTATCTCTACCCTCAAGTTTAATGATTTATTATGCAATTTCTTCGGGTTAAAATAATAGCATTCATCCGTATTTGGACAATAAACACAATATACGTCTATTTCATCCTTATTTACATCAGTTGAAACAATACCTTTTGTATTTGAATAAACTGAACGGAATCTAATTTCTAGAATTTCTTTAGAACTTACTTCCCTATATTTAACCTGCACTCTTTTAAAAACGCCATTCTTATAAATAACTAAATCAAAAGGTGCATGTTCAGTATGAGGTAGTAAAATCATATAACCCTTTGTATATAAATCGACTTGAGCCTTCAAGACTCCTAAATCTCCCTCAGTTTTCGTGTGATGATCCATAAGATATTCACTACTTTCGGAAAATCGTAAGTTTCCTCGGTATTACCATCAGCATTATCTGTTAAGGCTTCACCGATATGGTGTCGTCCACTTTATAGGTTCTCTTTCCCTATAAAGGCTCCTATTATACTTAAAGGCCGTTGCTCTATCCTGCTGAGCTACTGAGACATGGTTGTTTTCCGATAGAAAGAATCTATTTGAAAGACAATATTTATTATATGTGCTTTTTAACATAATGTCAACATGAATTTTACTTTGAAGGGAAGGATTACCTCGCTACTACTCTACATCTATTCATTATATGATTTCCTATCTCATATTATTCCATCTGCAAATAGTCATTTCCCGATAAAACAACTATTTTTTTGCTAAAATAACTAACAGCAAAAAATTGGAGGAATAACAATGCAGTTGTCGTTATTACTGGCGGTGCGCAGGGGATCGCTAGAAGCATAGCGCTTGCCTATGCAAAAGGTGGAGCGAGCGTTGTTGTGGCTGATATTAACTATGAGACTAGCCATCAATTCGAAAAAGAGTCACATACGCTTGGCTATCCTGCTTTATTTGTGCAAACGGATATTACGAAAGAACATAACATCGTTGCTTTGATGCAGAAAACGGTGGATCGTTTTGGGACCATTCATATCTTCATTAAGAATGCAGCCAATTTTCAACATGTCTCTCCTTATGATGTAACGATGGAGGCATGGAATGAGGTGATTCAAACGAATTTAACGAGTGTCTTTTTCTGATCGAGAGAGGCCGCAAAAATTATGCGTTCCAATGAACAAGGCGGTTCTATTGTGTCTATCGCCTCTACACGTGCTAACATGTCTGAACCTCACACGGAGGCCTATGCAGCAACAAAAGGTGGAATTGTGGCTTTAACACATGCCATGGCACGTTCATTTGGACCAGATCACATTACAGTCAATTGTATATCACCTGGTTGGACCTGAAACAAGCGATTATGCAAAACTGCGTGCGATTAATCATGAACAGCATCTAACAGGTCATGTTGGTACACCTGAGGATATCGCTCTACCTTGTCTTTATTTGACGAACCCAACAAATCGTTTTGTAACAGGTACTAACCTTACCGCCGATGGTGGCATGATAAAGAAAATGATCTATGAAGAATGACCAAAAATGCTCCTTTGATGGTTAAAGAATCGTTCCTTTCACACTTGGACGTATCACCGAGTATTCTACAGTAGAACGAAGAATTTAAAGGAGTGAATAAACTGTGTTCCCATACTCAAACGGATATTTTGTAAATCCTTTACAGGCTGCCTATACATCTCCAACAACGCAATATACAGCACCGATACGATACTTTTTAAATCAGCACAATGACTACCGTCGTTGCATCAGTACAGCCGAATCCGATTTTATGGCAATGAACCGACTGCTGTGGATGGAACATGTCAATTGGACGAGAATGACCATTATCAGCATTGTCTTTGGCTTGCCTGATTTACCCTTCGTGCAAGAACGACTCTTACGGAATGCGACTGACTTAGGAAATTGCCTCCGTCCGTTTTATGGCGACCAAATTGCAGATCGTTATGCTGCACTTATTAAAGAGCACCTTGTCCTTGCGGCACAGCTAGTAACTGCAGCGGTGAAAGGTGATACAGCAACGGCAGAAGTGAAAGAAAAAGAATGGTATCGTAATGCAGATGACATCGCTTCATTTTTAAGTCACATCAATCCGTACTTGAGTAAGGAAGATGTACAAAAAATGTTTTATACCCATTTAGCTTTAACGAAAAATGAAGCCGTTTCAATGATTCAGAAAAACTATCAAGCAGATGTACAAATTTTTGATGAGATAGAGGCTCAAGCACTCGCCATGTCAGATATGATTGCCAAAGCAATTGTCATGCGATTTTGTTATCGCTTTTAATTTAATGGCATTTTGAATGTCAAAATAAAGAAAATACCAGGTTCATCGACAATGAGTAATTGTTCGTGACCTGGTATTTTTACGTTTCCACTATAGGTGGAAAAATGCGAGCTGTTCTACTTTTAGCATAATGGGCAATTGGTTGATTGTCTTGTTTGCTATTGTTTATAAAAGGCGCCATTGTATTCGTTTCAATAAAAGCGTTAACTCGCTGTAAACGCCATGGCATATGACTAATATCGATGCGAATTAAATTCTTTTTCCCCCTCATCCATGAATGATAGCGCTCAACTAACCACGTTTCAAATGCATGGCTTTTTATCTCTCCAGCAATGGGCTCGAATGTAACATGAAACGATTCGTTCACTTTCGAGTTTCGGTAGTGACTAAAAAAAGAAAATGCATTATCTATCCTGCTAAAAGTTATTTCTGCATGGCGATAAGGCAAAAAATGACCTATTGAAGAAATTTGAGCAATAAATGCACTACTTACATCTGAGCTAAAGAAATAGATTCCTTTCCTCTCTCTATAAGTCACATACGTACGGACATTTATTTGTAGAAAGGAACTTATTCTAAGAAAAGGAGGCATAAATCGTAATCTATTTCCTTTTACTTTAAAGAGTACGATGCCAAGCCATGCTGTATCATCATAGAGGTCAAGGTGCAATTCTTTTGGAATATGCTGCTGTAATTCATGTGACTGTAACGGCCAATGCAGAAATACTACATCATGCCATTGTTGCGTTATTACCCATGGTTTCTTCGACATAATGCAACGCCTCCCTGTTGAATCTAATTATTTCCAATAGGGGAGCCGTTCAAACTTACTACGATTTAATTATTCCGTATCCACCTGCTCATTTTCCACATATCGGTAATATAAATTACGTAATTCTGATTCTTTAAAAAGCCCTAAATGCATGCGCAATTGCGGATGTAATTTAATTCCTTTTGCTCGTAATTGCTGGACAAACCAACCTTTTGAATATTTATGCACCTTTTACAATCTCCTTTTCTCTTATTCATACATAGCGTATGCGCAGGAATGATGTGAGGTGACCTTCTTACGCCCCAT
This sequence comes from Lysinibacillus sphaericus OT4b.31, assembly GCF_000392615.1. Taxonomy (GTDB): domain Bacteria; phylum Bacillota; class Bacilli; order Bacillales_A; family Planococcaceae; genus Lysinibacillus; species Lysinibacillus sphaericus_B. Next base: position 3,374,789 of record NZ_KB933398.1, read on the forward strand.
GAACAAATAAAAAAACGAAGGGAAGTCCCCTCGTTGTGAATGATTATGTGCCGCAAAAAGTTTGATACGGACAGTCTGTTGGTTCTGGCAATGTCGTGTATTTCTCCTGCTTGGCAGAATCTACAAATGGATTTGCAAGAACCACAAGTAATCGTTCCATTACACTATAGTCATCATGTTCAACAGCCGCTTCTAATGCCTCTTCGACTCGATGGTTGCGAGGAATTACCGCAGGATTATTGTCTCGCATTAACTGTTGACAAGTCGCTTTAGATTCCTCTTGTCTGTCGAGCCTTGCCAACCACTTGTTGTACCAGTTTTCAAATTCTTTAATACCAAACAAGACCGTGTCCTCCATTTTATCCAGGGTTAATGCACGAAATGTATTGGTATAGTCTGCCCGATGCTGTTGCATTAATCCAAGGAGTCCTTCAATAAGAGATTCATCCTGTTCCTCTTCGTTAAACATCCCTAGTTTCGCGCGCATTCCTGATAACCAATTCGTATAGTACAGCTGCGGATATTGTTGAATCGCTTCCTGCGCTAGATTAACAGCTTCTTCTGGATCCTCATGGATTAGGGGTAGTAGCGTTTCAGCAAATCGAGTTAAATTCCATCCGCCAATTTGTGGTTGATTACCGTATGCATATCGCCCTTGTCTATCAATAGAACTAAATACTGTTGCAGGGTCATAGGTATCCATGAAGGCGCATGGACCATAATCAATTGTTTCGCCACTAATGGTCATATTGTCTGTGTTCATGACCCCATGAATAAAGCCAACCAATTGCCACTTCGCAATGAGTGAAGCCTGACGCTTAATTACTTGCTGAAGCAGATATATATAGCGGTTTGGGACTCCGTTAAAATTGGGAAAATGACGCGCCAACGTAGTATCAGCTAAAATTCGCATCTCCTCTTCATTACCCCACTGTGCTACATATTGAAAGGTACCGACACGTAAATGACTGCTGGCAATACGTGTTAGAATGGCTCCAGGAAGTTCCTTTTCACGGATTATTGATTCACCAGTAGTCACCACGGCCAAACTACGAGAAGTAGGAATACCAAGTGCATGCATGGCTTCGCTGATGATATATTCTCGCAGCATCGGTCCCAGTGCTGCTCGGCCATCGCCACCTCGAGAATAGGGTGTTCTACCTGAACCTTTAAGTCCGATATCGAACCGATCCCCGCTAGGTGTTATTTGTTCACCTAGTAAAAGTGCTCTACCATCCCCCAACATATTAAAATGTCCAAATTGATGCCCCGCGTAAGCCTGTGCAAGTGGCAATGCACCATCCGGAACCTCATTACCAGCAAGCATCGCTATACCAGCTTCACTTTGCAACGAATCACTGTCCAACCCAAGGGCCTGTGCCACCGAATGATTAAGCACGACCAAATTCGGTGACTCCACAGGATTTAGACTGAGTGCAGTATAAAAAGTGTGCGGTAGACGAGCATAACTATTATCAAAATTCCAACCTATTTTGTTTTTTGTCATCTTATCTCCTTTAGTTCTTTTTCTTTTATTTTTCTACTTAAACATAAATCAATCCGTGGACATACTTTCCAAGAGTACAATCCTGCATAAACACAAAAACGCTTAACTTTCTATTAATTAGAATTTTAAGCGTTTTTATGTTGTTCTAGTTCATGATTATTACCGCACAAATTGATGTGAAGAAATACAATCGTTGTCATCTGTTAAAAAATTCACTTGGAAATACGCATCGCTAATTTCTACTATTGCAAAGCTTTTTTCCTTGCGACCACGTGGTTTTAATAAACTACCTGGATTAATAAACAGCACACCATCAATCATTTCAGCACCTAAAATATGAGAATGACCGAAACAGGTGATTTGCGCAGCGACTTCCTTTGCACGATAGGACAAAGACAAAATGGATGTTTTGACATTGAATAAATGACCATGTGTCACAAAAAATGCCACGTCGCCCACTTCAAATACCACTTCGTCTGGAAATGCTTTTTCTGCGTCACAATTACCTCGTACTTTTTTCATGCCTGTTAATGCGGTATGTGAAAAAGCAAGCTCACTATCCCCACAATGAATCACGGCATCCGCATTTGGATAAAAGCCACGAACTTTATCAATAACAAGACTGTCGCCATGTGTATCGCTCATAACTAAAACTTGCATGGATATCACCTCTTACTTTATAAGATTTGGCAATGTTTCCTTTAGCTTACGAATTGCATTTCCACGATGTGAAATGGCACCCTTTTCTTCTGCTGTTAACTCAGCCATCATGCGCTTTAAGCTTGGTACGAAAAAGATTGGATCATAACCGAAGCCATTTGTGCCACGTTTTTCGTGGGCAATCATACCTTCACATGTCCCAAATACGGTTGTCGTCTCAAAATTCGGACCTGCAATGGCGATGCAGCAGCAAAACCGTGCAGTTCGTTTTTCATCTGCAACACCCTGTAAATTCGCCAGTAACTTCACCATATTGGCCTCATCATCATGATCACCAGCGTAACGTGCTGAATAAACCCCTGGCTCACCATTTAAGGCATCTACTGCTAAGCCACTATCATCTGCAATGACAATTGTGCCTAGTGCTTTTGCCAGTGCCTCTGCCTTTAAGACTGCATTTTCTTCAAAGGTAGTGCCCGTCTCTTCTATTTCCATGTCTGGTGCAACATCAAACATCGTCACCACTTCATAACCAAGCGGCCCAAACAGTGCTTCAAAATCTTTGGCTTTTCCTTTATTTTTTGTCGCAATTACAACCTGTGTCATCTTAGCAGTCTCCTCCTACTTTGTTCGCTAGTTCTCCAAGTACTTCTTTTTGTAGTACGATCAATTCTTGAATACCTTTTTCACCTAATGCAAGTAGTTCATTTAACTCTTCTCGGGAAAATGTTGCTTCCTCGCCAGTACCTTGTAATTCTACATAACGTCCTGCCCCTGTCATAATGATATTCATATCTACAGCTGCTGCAACGTCCTCAACATAGTTTAAGTCTAAAATAGCACCTTGTTCCTCCACAATTCCAACGCTTGTGGCAGCTAAAAAATCGGTGATTGGGAATTTAGCGAGTTGTTTTTCTTCTGCAAGTTTGGCAATCGCCTGTGTCATCGCTACAAATGCCCCTGTAATCGATGCCGTACGCGTCCCTCCGTCTGCTTGAATTACATCACAGTCAATCCATACTGTACGTTCGCCAAGTGCCTCTAAATCGACGATAGCACGTAATGCCCGGCCAATTAGACGTTGGATTTCCATAGTTCGCCCGTTCACTTTGCCACGAGACGATTCGCGTGGCGTTCGCTGCGCTGTGGCACGTGGTAACATCGAGTATTCGGCTGTAATCCAGCCTTTTCCTTGTCCACGTAAAAAACCTGGTACTTTATCTTCAACTGTTGCCGTACAAATAACTTTTGTATTTCCTACTTGGATTAATACTGAACCTTCAGGATGCAGTAAATACTCGCTATCCATTTTTACAGGACGCATTGCATCCACAGTTCTACCATCATATCTTGTCATAATTTTTCGTGCCTCCTAAAATCTTTCGCGCACTTATTTTATCATATTTTACATCGATAAGACGATTAACTCTCTGCAATATATGATATTTATCATATAGATTGTATTACACTTTCTTCTACAATCCATTTTATTGTTCTGTTATAGTAAGGTGAATAAAGGAAGAGGTGACGGGTCATGCCACAATCCGCGGTTGAACAAAGTAGTTATACTATTAAGGAAGAGTTTTGGAACGCCCTAACGCATGGAGTCGGTGCATTTTTAACAATTCCTGCTACCCTTTTATTAGTTCATAAAGCATTAGTTTCCGGTTCAACAACAGAACTCATTAGTTACATTATATTCGGCATTTCAATGTTCTGTTTATACTTAGCATCCACGCTATATCATTCCATTCCAACACATAAAGTATTACTAAAAAAACTAGATCACAGTTCCATATTTTTATTAATTGCAGGAACGTATACACCAGTTGCTCTGATTGCTGTTGGTGGACAGCTAGGCTTGACCATTTTTATTATCGAATGGGTACTCGCAATCATTGGTATCGTCTTAAAACAATTTTTCGTTTATCGCTTTAAGAAAGTTTCATTGCTTGTCTATATTGGTATGGGGTGGCTTATTGTATTCGTCTATAAACCATTAGTCACGTATATTTCGTTCGACGGCTTTATGACACTTTTAATCGGGGGCATTTTTTATACTGCAGGCACATTCTTTTATAAAAACAAAAAAATCAAGTACAATCATGCAATTTGGCATGTTTTTGTCATGGCAGGCAGTGCAGCGATGTTCGTAGCTGTGTACTTATTTATTTAAAGTTGAACCCTAAAACGGACAGTCTTACAATCTGTTCGTTTTTGATTTTGGGAAATAAAAAATCAGCCCAGCTTTCATAAGCTAAGCTGATTTTTATTTTAATGAAATACGTTTTATATCGAGTGTACCTTGCTCGAGCCAATTTTCTGCAATCGAACGGAAAATCGGTACAGAACCAGTTGCATAAAATTTATGAGCAGGCACAGCATCTGAATCTGCTAAAGTGCCATTATACGCAAGCATTTCTTGAACATCCTTTGCGGTTTCTTCCGCAGATGATAGCACGAAAACATCTTCTCCAACGGCAGCTTCTATTTGCTTTTGCAGAATTGGATAATGCGTACATCCTAAAATCACCGTATCAAATTGTTCATTTTTCAACGGTTTTAAACCTTCTGCGATTAATTTATTGGCAAATTCACCTTTATATTCGCCACTTTCTACAAGTGGAACGAATGTTGGACAAGCTAATGGAATGATATGTGTTGACGTATTCAGTGACACCAAGGCTTCCTCATACGCCCCACTTTTAATGGTTCCTTCAGTTGCAAGCACAACGACTTCATGTCGCTTCGTTTTCTTTACAGCTGCACGTGCGCCAGCATTAATAACGCCTAGTACCGGAAAAGGCATATTTCTTTGTAAACTTTCGAGTGCTACTGCAGTCGCTGTATTACAAGCAATGACGAGCATTTTGATATTCATTTTCTCAAGTGCTTTTGCCATTTGCCAAGTAAAATTCCGTACTTCTTGTCGAGTTCGTGGACCATAGGGACATCTTGCTGTATCACCAATATAATAAATCGTTTCGTTTGGTAATCGCTTCATTATTTCCTTTGCTACGGTTAAACCGCCTACTCCTGAATCAATAACGCCTATCGGGGCATTCATACTTTCCGCCTCAATCCTGTTTCATGTGTACATGTAGTTTTTGTAAATAGCTCGATAATTGCCCGACCTCTTGTTCATTAAACCCAACAAGCATCTCCTGCAAATACTGCTGTCTTTTTTCGATAACTTCTTGTATTATACGTTCGCCCTTTTCGAGAAGATGAACAACAACAACACGACGATCATTATCGTCACGCACACGCTTGACTAATTCATTTTTCTCCATCCGGTCCACTAAATCTGTTGTGGTACTAAATGCTAAGTATAAACGGTTTGACAAGTCGCCAATTGTAATATCACCAAGCTCTTCTAACCACTGTAATGCAACAAATTGTGGCGGCGTAATCGCATATTGTGAAACAATCTCTCTTCCTTTTTGTTTCACAATGGCCGCTATATAGCGTAATTCCTTTTCAACCGTTGCAACGGTTTCAGGTGAGTGCTTTGTTACTTCATCCGACATATAACTATTTCACTCCTAAAAATACGTTGAATAGTTCTATTTTGTCGTTTTTTTCACGAAATAGCAAGTGTCCATTAGTCTAATTTGAATTCTTCTAAGCGTAACAGCTCAATTAACGCCTGAGATCGATTCGTTACACCTAGCTTTTGAATTGTATTGGAAATGTGATTTCGCACTGTTTTTTCACTAATACCAAGTTGCTCTGCAATATCCCTCGTTGTTTTTTCAGCTAATAAAAGCGCAAATATTTCACGTTCTCGGTTTGTTAAAAGAGAACGATGATGAGAGCCATTCATTTTCAGTCACACCCTCCTCCCCCGCACGTATTGTAACTTATGTTAAGGAACGAGGAGCGGTGACGGCTATTTTCATGATTACCACGTGTTTGCACAAAAAATTTGGAAGTTGCTTCTATAAATTCGTTAATAATCATGTAATTGCACATCTTCATCTTCAAAATTGCCTCTCCAACAAAACAATCAGTAGAAAGTTAAATGACTGCTAAGGATGCTAAATGTTCCTTTTCTTCCTCAGAGATTGGTACACTCTTTCCTGTACGGGGATCCATTTGTACAACTGTACCACGTCCTGTGAAGCAAACTTCATCCTTTTGATTTTTAGCTAAGTAATGAATATCTATAGATGAATTACCAACTTTCGCTACTTTGGCAAAAACACGAAGGACATCGTCAAAGAAAACTTGCTTTACATAATCACATTGTAAATCAGCTACTATCGGAATGCCTTTCACACTTTCATCTATTTTTGACGGCATTAGTACACCTAGATGATGAAAATAATCGATACGCGCTTGTTCAAAATATGTAAAGCTAACTGTATTATTCATATGACCGAACATATCTGTTTCTGAAAAACGCACTCGTACCTCAATAAAAAATGAAAATTCCTGTGCCCACTCCTGAAAATCTCCAATATAACTTGCCTTCATGTTGTTCATCCCCTTTTTATTAATTCGCCTTCATGTTATTTAGCTGCATTGACTACAGCTAAAAATAATTTTTGTTTTAAAGTAGTCTTCAGCGTTGAGTGCGTGTCTATAAACCATTTATGCACTGGAACACTTTTTAACTATATGAATCTATTCTTACATACTTAGAAAGTGTTACATAAGCGTTGACCATGACATCCGCGTAAAACAACATCTTATAACAGTAGGTCGTAACTCATGCTAATTAAAGTTAAAATGAATACAAATTCATTATATAGGAAGAAACTTTATTAGTATAGAAAGAATCTGATATTTCAGTGTTTTATTAAGGAATTCCCTCGTTTTATCCTTTACTTTCTAAAATATAGTATAAATAAAAACTCCCCTACACAATTTGTGTAAGGGAGTATAGCTTGTAGTCAATTAGTCAACAAAGTGGTCAGAACCGAAGAAGTTGCGGAACATTTGCACTGTAGTTGCACGGTTTAAAGATGCGATAGATGTTGTTAAAGGAATACCTTTTGGACAAGCAGCTACACAGTTTTGTGAGTTACCGCAGTTAGCAAGACCGCCGTCACCCATAATAGCATTTAAACGCTCGTCTTTAATCATTGCACCAGTTGGGTGCGTGTTGAAAAGACGTACTTGTGATAATGGTGCTGGTCCTATGAATGAAGCTTTTTCAGACACGTTTGGACATGCCTCCATACATACACCACAAGTCATACATTTAGATAATTCATAAGCCCATTGACGTTTACCTTCTGGCATACGAGGACCTTCACCTAAATCATACGTACCATCAATTGGTACCCATGCTTTAACTTTTTTAAGTGCATTAAACATGCGGTCACGGTCAACTTGTAAGTCACGAATAACTGGGAAAGTTTTCATTGGTTCAAGACGAACTGGTTCAGTCAATTGATCAATCAGTGTTGAACAAGATTGACGCGGACGTCCGTTGATAACCATTGAACATGCGCCACAAACTTCTTCTAGACAGTTCATGTCCCATGCTACAGGCGTTGTTGATTCACCAGAAGCTGTAGTAGGATTTTTTTGAATTTCCATTAATACAGAAATAACGTTCATACCATGACGATAAGGAACTTCGAATTTCTGCCAGTAGCCATTGCCACCTTGTGTATCTTGACGTAAAATTTCAACTTTTACCATTCTTCCAGTATTAGCTGCGATATCCATAATTCTTAGCCTCCTTAAGCAGAGTAGTCACGTTTACGTGGTGGGATTAATGAAACGTCAACTTCTTGGTACGTGATAATTGGCTCACCCGTAGTTGGGTCAAATTTTGCCATAGTCGTTTTTAAGAAGTTTTCATCATCACGTTCTTGGAAGTCTGGTTTGTAGTGCGCACCACGAGATTCGTTACGTAGTAGGGCGCCTTTTGTCATTACTTTCGCTAGGTAAAGCATGTTTTTCAGTTGACGCGTAAAGTGAGCACCTTGGTTACTCCATTTTTGCGTATCGTTGATGTTGATGTTTTCCCAACGTTTTAGAAGATCATCAAGTTTTTTCAATGTATCTTCAAGTTGGTCGTTGTAACGTACTACTGTCATAGTAGCTGTCATCATTTCACCAAGCTCTTTATGAAGCAAGTAAGCATTTTCTGTGCCATCCATTTTCATGATCGCATCCCACTTATCTTGTTCTTCTTTTACGCGTGCATCATATACTTCTTGTGGAATATCTTCAGCATGCTTTTTAAGGTGTTTTACGTAATCTACTGCGTTTGGACCAGCAACCATACCACCATAAATAGCAGATAATAATGAGTTTGCACCAAGACGGTTTGCACCATGTTGAGAGTAATCACATTCACCTGCAGCAAATAAGCCAGGAATTTCAGTCATTTGGTTGTAGTCAACCCATAATCCACCCATTGAATAGTGAACTGCAGGGAAAATTTTCATAGGTAATTTACGTGGATCATCGCCTACGAATTTTTCGTAGATTTCAATAATACCACCAAGTTTAATATCTAATTCATGTGGATCTTTATGAGAAAGATCTAGGTATACCATGTTTTCGCCGTTGATACCAAGTTTTTGGTTTACACAAACGTCAAAAATTTCACGTGTTGCAATATCACGTGGTACTAAGTTACCGTATGCAGGATATTTTTCTTCAAGGAAGTACCAAGGTTTACCGTCTTTGTAAGTCCAAATACGTCCACCTTCACCACGAGCAGATTCTGACATTAGACGGTTTTTATCGTCCCCTGGAATTGCTGTTGGGTGAATTTGAATGAACTCTCCATTCGCGTATGAAGCACCTTGTTGGTAAACGATAGAAGCAGCAGAACCTGTATTGATAACAGAGTTCGTTGTTTTACCGAAGATAATACCAGGGCCACCAGTCGCCATGATTACAGCGTCTGCGCGGAATGATTTAATTTCTTCTGTACGCATATCTTGCGCAACGATACCACGACAAACGCCGTCAGGATCGACTATTGCACCAAGGAATTCCCAGTGCTCATATTTATTAACTAAACCAGCTACTTCGTGAGAACGAACTTGCTCGTCTAGTGCGTATAGTAATTGCTGACCAGTTGTTGCACCAGAAAAGGCTGTACGGTGCATTAAAGTCCCACCGAAACGACGGAAGTCAAGTAAACCTTCTGGTGTACGGTTGAACATTACACCCATACGGTCCATTAAGTGAATAATACCAGGGGCTGCATCACACATACCCTTAACTGGCGGTTGATTCGCTAGGAAGTCCCCACCGTATACTGTATCGTCAAAGTGAATCCAAGGAGAATCCCCTTCACCTTTCGTATTAACCGCACCATTAATTCCGCCTTGCGCACATACAGAGTGTGAGCGTTTTACAGGAACTAATGAGAATAAATCAACTTCAGTACCAACTTCAGCTGCTTTAATCGTTGCCATCAGACCGGCTAGACCGCCGCCGACAACAATTATTTTGCTTTTCGCCATGATTATTTCTCACTCCTCTTAAAAAATTGCAATGATTGCATGTCCTCTTTTAGTTTTCACGTACTTACACAAAAGCTAAAATTGCAGCCACACCCATAACACTTAGAATTACGAAAATAATGTTTGTTACATAAGTAGCAATCTTTTGAGCCTGAGGAGATTGTGTAATACCCCAGCTTACTAAGAATGCCCATAAACCGTTTGATAAGTGGAAAGTTGCTGATAAAATACCAACAATGTAGAATCCAAGCATGAATGGATTTGCAACAATATCTGCCATCATGTCATATTCAACGTGCGCTCCAAGTGCTTTTTGAATACGAGTTTGGAAAATGTGCCATGCAATGAAAATCACTAGGAATACACCAGTGAAGCGTTGTAATGAGAACATCCAGTTACGGTATGTGCTAAAACGACCTGTATTTGGTGTAGCTGTAAAAGCAATGAACACACCATAGAAAGCGTGGAACATTAATGGGATATAAATAATTACCCATTCCATTAGCAACAATAGAGAATGTGGAACTAATTCCATCGCCCCTGTTGCATCATTGTAAGCTTCTTCACCGCCAACAGCAGTGAAGTTTAATGACAAGTGGAACGCCAAAAACAAACCTACTGGTATGACACCAAGTAGAGAATGTAAGCGGCGCCATAAAAACTCTCGATCTTTCGACAAGACTGTTACCCCCCTTAGTACTTAAAATAGCACAACAAAAGAAGTCACCATTTTGTAAATGAAACTTCATTGACTGTGTATTTCATCATGGTACAATATTATGACATGTTTATTGTACTCTCAAGAGCTACGAGCGTCAAGGCAACTCGGAGTTTTTAATAGCCCTTATTAAAGTAATAATCTAGTACATGATGCGTCATTTTTTCTCGAAAAATCTATCTTTACTTTATCACTACCAAATTATAAGAAAATTCTAAGAAAGAAGGATATCAATGTTAAATACTCCATCTCCTACAATCTCATCATTTGGGTATGAGATAATTCGCGATCATATTCTATCTTCCATTCTTGGTAAACATGAAGATGAAGTGCTTTATTGGGCTGGAAAAGAGCTTGCTCGGAAGTTCCCCTGTAAAAGTCAAGAAGAACTTATCGCATTTTTCGCAGATGCCTGCTGGGGTACTCTAGAACTTACGAAGGAATCAAAGGATGGACGTATCTTCCATTTAACAAATGAGCCAGCACTTTTACAGCTTAGAAATCGAAGCTTTCGACTTGAAGCAGGATTTATAGCGGAGCAGATTCAGCAAGCAAAAGGCTATTTGACTGAGTGCTATGATGAAAAACGCGAAAAACAACAGCTTATAATGTTTACCGTCAAGTGGGATGTGAAGGAACGTATCATGAACACCATTCCGACAGAGTAATCGAATAAGGATTGTCATTCCATTAAATGGTGAATGGCAATCCTTTCTTACTTTAATATCACTATCAGCACTGTCTGAATATTCACTAAAGTTACAAATTGTTATAAACAAATTATACAGAATGCGTCCTTGATTTTCGACAAACCCCCATTATCTACACTTGAAGCGCTTCAGCTAAATTAAACTCCGCATGTAAAGCATTAGCTGCTTGAATCATATCGTCCTGTGGTACGACTACGGATACTTTAATTTCTGAGGTACTTACCATTTTCACAGGGATGCCCTCACGACGTAACCGATCAAACATACGTGCAGCAACACCTGGGTTGGACGCCATTCCCGAGCCAATAATCGAAACCTTCGCTAGGCCAACTTCAAAATCAGCAAAGCTAAAACCCAATGATAATTTACTATTTTCTAAAACGTGGAGAGCTTGTGCAAATTCCTCTTTCAAAATCGTAAAGGATACTGACGGCTTTAAGCCATCAATAATAGCTTGTACGATAATATCTACATTGATGCGATTCTCTGCCAGTACCGTAAACATACCTGCTAAGGATGCATCAGAATAAGCATCATACCCGACTGTTAAACGAATAATGTCTGATTCAAAAGCAACACCACGTACGATTAAATTTTTTTCCACTTCAACTTCCTCCTTTAATAAGGTACCTGTCACATCCTGCTCACACGAACGAATAATGACAGGGATTTGGAACTTCTTCGCGAGTTCCACTGCACGTGGATGTAAAATATGCGAACCTAAATTTGAAAGCTCTAACATTTCATCATACGAAATTTCCTTTAACTTTTTCGCGCCTAAAATATGATTGGGATCTGCTGTATAAACGCCTTCTACATTTGTGAAAATATCTACTCTTTCAGCATTGATTGCTGCAGCGATGGCAACCGCTGTCGTTTCCGCCCCACCTTTACCGAGCGTTGTAATATTCTGAGCCCCATCAATGCCTTGTTCACCAGCAACTACTACGATTTGACCCTGCGCTAAATGTTTTTCAATACGATTGACAGCAACGTCTCCAATACGTGCGTTGCGGTGCTTGGCATCAGTTAGTAAGCCTGCCTGCCAACCTGTTAAAGACACTGCATCATAACCTGCTTCCTGAAGAGCAATCGCACATAACGCACTTGCGACTTGTGAACTTGTTGAAAATAGTACATCCAGTTCACGCTTTGAAGCATCGTCCGATAAATCGCGAGCCATCTTTGCTAACTCTTTTGCAGTACGTCCCATTGCTGATGTCACAACCACTACATCTAGTCCACGATTTTTTTCGGCAACTGCCTTTTTTACGAACTCCTGAATACGATCTGTTGACGCTATCGCTGCTCCACCAAATTTTAGTACAATTCTCGTCATCGTTATCATTCTCCTTCTAACTCATTTACGCCTCAGTATAATTTGGATACGGATTGTGAATTGTACTGACAAAAGTCATCCCTATCAACTGCCACCTGTGCTCTAGCCAATACGAAGTTAAACACTTAGCTGTCGATACAAGTATCCTGTTGCTTTCGCTCAGATAGCTTACCGCAGTGAGCGCCGATTTTAGCGTACAATCCGCAACTGTATCTCCGCAGTCTAGCAAACCATTTTGGTATTCATCACCCACTTTGAGAAAATGAGGATACATGAATGATGTAAAAGAAACATGCTGGGAACATCAAAAAGGCAGCCCCACATAATGTGAGAGCTGCCTGCAACATGTACAATATAAAATCTTGCGCATGTGTGATAGCTCTCCGAAACATCAAGAATCGACAGTCTTACATCTCTTAAATGCAAAACCAGTAAAGTATCGGAAACAACGATACTCCACTTCGGCAAGCTTCCCTTTCGCACATCATCAAAGGGTTTGTCCACCCTCCAATATGCTACTATTTAACCTTGCACCTCTATCATCACTAAAATAGTGAATATAAACTTATATTTACGTTAGCATATGTCTAGTCCTTTGACAATGCCTCTTGCTGAAAATAAGCGTAAATATTACTTGCTAAATTAACGGGCATACCCGCTTCTTGTAAGGCGAGCTCACTCGCCTCACGTATTTTCTTCACCGAGCCAAAATGCTTTAGCAACTGTTGTTTTCTCTTCGGTCCAATACCCTCAATTCCATCGAGTACCGATTGGATCGCATTTTTCTCGTGCTGTTGTCGGAGGAATGTAATCGCAAAACGATGCACCTCATCCTGAATACGTTGTAATAAATAAAAGCCGTCGCTTGTACGTTTTAACGCTATTACTTCTGGAGGATCCCCAAATAAAAGCTGTGATGTATTGTGCTTATCATCTTTCGCTAAGCCAGCAATTGGCATGACTAGGCCAAGCTCATCTTCTAACACTTCTCTCGCAACTTCCATTTGCCCTTTACCACCGTCAATCAGTACTAAATCGGGCAATGGCAAGCCTTCCTTTAATACTCTTGTGTAACGACGACGAATCACTTCCTGCATTGCACCATAGTCATCATGCTTTGCAGCAGTGCGCGTTTTGTACTTACGATATTCTTTCTTAGCTGGTTTCCCATCAACAAACACAACCATTGCCGATACAGCATCTGCACCGTGCATATGACTATTATCAAATGCCTCAATGCGTAGTGGCGCAGATATGCCCATTGCCTCACCGAGTGCCTCACACGCACCAATCGTTCGCTCTTCTTGTCGTTCAATGAGTTGGAACTTAGCCTTAACCGCAATTTCCGCATTTTTTGTCGCCAACTCGACCAGCTCTTTTTTCTGACCACGCTTTGGTGTAAGCACCTTCACAGCAAGTAAGTCCGTTAAAATTGTTGCATCAATGGACTGCGGAATAAAAATTTCTTTTGGCTTAATATGCTCAAGCTTCTCATAAAATCGCCCAACAAATGTTAAAAATTCTTCCTCTGCATCCTGGTAAATCGGAAAAATCGAAACATCTCGCTCAATCAGTTTGCCCTGTCGCACGAAAAAGACCTGCACACACATCCAGCCCTTTTCTACCGCATAGCCAAACACATCTCGGTTCGTCGTATCACTCGACACAATTTTTTGCTTTTGCATAACTGTATCGATATGAGCAATTTGATCGCGGAATTCCTTCGCTCGCTCAAACTCTAGATTTTCAGCTGCCGCTAGCATTTTCTCTTCAAGTTCTTTTTTTACAGCTTCAACCCCACCATTTAAAAACTTCGTCATATCCTCAATCATATCGTGATAAATTTGTGCATCAATGTCTTTCACACAAGGTGCTATACATTGTCCCATATGATAGTACAAGCAAACTTTGGACGGTAATTGCACACATTTTCTGAGTGGATATAAACGATCAAGTAGCTTTTTAGTTTCACTTGCAGCGTATGCATTTGGGTATGGGCCGAAATACTTCGCCTTATCTTTTTTTACCTTTCGAGTCGTAATAAGACGTGGATTTTTTTCATTTGTAATTTTTAAATATGGGTATGTTTTATCGTCTGTTAGCATGACATTGTATTTCGGATCGTGCAGTTTGATGAGATTAAGCTCTAAAATAAGTGCTTCTAGGTTTGACGACGTCACAATGTACTCAAAATCCTCAATTTCGCTAACGAGGCGTTGTGTTTTCCCCTCATGTGTCCCCGTAAAATAAGAGCGCACTCGGTTTTTAAGTATTTTGGCCTTTCCTACATAAATAATCGTGCCTTGCCTATCCTTCATCAAATAGCAGCCAGGCTGATCTGGTAAAATGTCAAGCTTGCGTTTGATTAAATCATTCATCGCCTACCTGCCTCCCCTTTTCTTACATTATATAACGAAAAAAAGCCAAGCACATCTATAGATGGCCTGGCTTTCCTTTACTACTTATTAAGCGTGTTTAGCGATGAAAGCTTCTAGCGCTTCTTTTGGTTGGAAACCAACAGTTTTGTCTACTAACTCACCATCTTTAAATAACAGTAGTGATGGGATAGACATAACTTGGTATTGCGCTGCAGTACCTTGGTTGTTATCTACGTCTACTTTTACGATTCTAGCTGCGTTCCCTGCAGCATCCATTTCTTCAAGAACTGGTCCAATCATTTTACAAGGCCCGCACCAAGCAGCCCAAAAGTCTACTAGTACTAACCCTTCTTTAATATCATCTTGGAAAGTTGCATCTGTTGCATGTACAATTGCCATTTGAAATCCTCCTTAATCTTACTATGCTTGTAGTATAGCATGGATAAATTCACTTGAGCGAACAATCTGCCTTGACTGCATAATTTATGAAAAACAAGTATAAAAGAGTCGAAAAAGGCATTATGTTGAATTATTATTTAGCCGAATTTCCTTGATAACGTCCCTTATATACATAAGTTAAAGTAATAAAAATGTAAATGGCTAATGTAATACCTGTTACGATAATAGATGTTGTAAAAATAATGCCAATCAGAATTGCACTTAAGGCGATAATTGCTATCCAAGTTGTATAAGGAAACCATTTTACCGCATAAGCACTTGTTTTTTCTGGCTGTTTTTTACGTGATTTCACATGCGCAATCGCAATAATTAACCAAATAAATAACACAGTGTATCCCAGTGAACCCATCAGAAAGTCAAAAGTTTTGCTTCCGGCAAATAAAGAAATGATTACGCCCATATATAAAGCTAACGTACACATCAATATAGCATATACCGGCACTTTCCTTTTCGATAAATGAGCAAAGATTTTAGGAATACGCCCGTCCACAGCCTGTGTATATAGAACGCGTGATGAACCATAAAGGCCAGAGTTCATAGATGAAATAATTGCGAGTATAACAACAGCGTTCATAATATGGTCGGCCCCTGGAATACCAATCATTTTAAATACCATTACAAACGGGCTTTCTGATACGCCATTTACTTCATTCCAAGGAATTAAGCTAACGATAATGAAGAAAGGCAGTAGATAGAAGGTCACAATACGTACTAATGTACTGCGCACAGCTTTGGGTACTACTTTCTCAGGATTTTTCGTTTCAGCTAACGTAATACCAATAATTTCAGTACCACCATAAGAGTAAATAACCACAAGCATTGCAGCTATTAGGCCCGTTGAACCGTTTGGAAAGAATCCACCGTGCTCCGTTAAATTAGAAAAACCAACAGCTGTATGATTGCCAAAAGTAACAAGCAATAAAACTAATCCTGCTATGATAAACACCACAATAACGGTAATTTTAATTAAGGCCAGCCAATATTCTGTTTCTGCAAAAACTTTTACTGATAATAAGTTAATGGCTGTAACTAACACCGAGACGGATAGGGCAAGTATCCAAATCGGATAATGTGGCAACCAATATTGAATGAAAATGGCCGCAACTACGGATTCCGCCGCAATATTTAACACCCACATTTTCCAATAAATCCAATCTAGAAAATAAGCTGGATACTTTCCTAAAATTGATTGTACTAAATCTCTAAACGTTCTGGCCTCATGATTACGAACGGCCATTTCTGCTAAACCTTGCATAACAAATAATAGAATAATACCACCTATTAAGTAAGCAAAAAGTACTGACGGCCCTGCCATATCAATAGCTGCACTGCTCCCTTTAAATAACCCTGCACCAATGGCACCACCTAAAGCCATCATCGTAATATGACGTGAGGTCATTGTTCTTTGTAATTTCTGGTTGTCTTTTTCCATTTCCTTACCTCCTAAAATCAAAAAAGGCATATCGTCTGTTCCTTCATTATCAAATGAAAGAAGAGACGATATGCCTAAAGCAAACCGCGGTACCACTCTAATTGGTTCTATAAGAACCCTACTTAAAAACCTTGTAACGAAGGTTAACCGTCAAACAAATAGAATAATCTGTTAATTCTATTTATCTTACCACTCCTAGGCAAGTTCAAAGTCTTATTGGACTGCGTTGCACCATCCCGCAGCTCTCTTCACCAAATAATGAGCTTTTACTACTCCTAATCTTTGCGTTTCAAAACATTATTATTGAAAAATTTAATTATTATCCATCACTATACGGCCTTATATTAATTGTGTCAATATTTTATTTTGCAATAATTTTCAAAACCACTACAGACTTGCTCAAACATTAAGCTAAACGATGAATTACACAAAAAAAGCAGGGAAGATAAATCCTCCCCGCGCAACATGTATAAAACGACTAATTATGCATTCACTTTTAACGCTTTAAATTCCTCAATCAGAAGCGGCACTACTTCGAATAAATCGCCTACAATCCCATAATCTGCAACTTTAAAGATATTTGCCTCTGGGTCTTTATTAATGGCAACGATTACTTTTGAATTCGACATACCTGCTAAGTGTTGGATTGCTCCAGAAATACCAGCTGCAATGTAAAGATCTGGTGTTACAACCTTACCAGTTTGACCAATTTGTAGTGAGTAATCACAGTATTCGGCATCACATGCACCACGTGAAGCACCGACTGCACCACCAAGTAAATCTGCTAGTTCTTTTAACGGTTCGAAGCCTTCTTCAGATTTCACACCACGTCCACCAGCAACAACTACTTTCGCCTCAGAAAGATCTACACCTTCTGTAGATTTACGAACAACCTCTTTAATGATTGTACGTAGGTTAGTAATTTCTACAGCTACAGCAGACACATCACCTGATTTACCCGCTTCTTTTTCTAAAGGTGCAATATTGTTTGGACGAATCGATGCTAACACAACGCCATCTTTTATTTTTACCTTTTCAAAAGCCTTACCAGAATAAATTGGGCGAATGAATACTACATCATCACCAGCACCTTCAATTGTTGTTACGTCAGATACAAGACCTGCTTGTAATTTACTTGCAATTTTTGGTGACAAGTCTTTACCATTCGCTGTGTGTCCAAACACGATACCAGTTGGATTTTCTTGTTCGATTACAGCTAGTAAAGCTTGACCATAGCCATCTGATGTATATTGTTTTAAATGTGGATGTTCCACTGTTACAACACGATCAGCACCATACTCGAATAATGGACCTGTAAGATTTGCTACAGCATCCCCTAAAAGAACACCGACAACTTCGCCGCCATCAGCGATTTGTTTGGCAGCAGCAATTGCCTCGAAAGATACGTTACGTAAGCTTCCTTCACGAACTTCACCTAATACTAATACTTTTTTTGACATAGTACATTCCCTCCGTTACCCTCTAAGATTCGATTTACATCATCAACTACACCTTGGCATTTGTCATTCAGATTCTAAATTGTATTTAGGCCTGCACAAGGACCGGCTTGATGTCGATCCTTTCGGTATAGCCACAAGTCATGGCGTTGGAAGCAGTGTAGATTAGTTAGCCGATATCGCTTGAAAGCAATGTATGTAGGCTAACACCCTAAATGGATTCCTTTTAAAATCTGTAACACCCGTCCAAGGCTTGATCTTCATTCATTTGGTGTTGGAAACCCACTGCAAAACTCTCTTCATGTGAGAGTCCTCTGTAGCTGATGCTATGCTTTCGCCACAAAATATGCTGAATGAAAATAAATGACTTAAACTACTTTTGCCTCTGTATGAAGTAGGTTTACTAGCTCCTTAACTTGTGCAGAAAGTTCGCCTTCAAGAATGCGTCCTGCAGCTTTTTGAGCTGGTAAGTAAATGTCTACTGTTTCTACTTTTACTTCTACATCATCTTCATCGATATCTAAATCATCTAACTCAAGCTCTGCAAGCGGTTTCTTTTTCGCTTTCATGATACCTGGTAAAGATGGGTAACGTGGCTCGTTTAAACCTTGTTGAGCTGTTACTAAAAGTGGTAAAGATGTCTCAATTACTTCTGAATCACCTTCGATATCGCGCACGATTTTTGCAGATGTGCCATCAATTTCAAGGTTTGTAATTGTTGTTACATAATTGATGCCTAATAAATCAGCCACTCGCGGCCCTACTTGACCAGAACCACCATCAATGGCAACGTTACCTGTTAAAATAAGGTCTGCATCTTTATCTTTTAAATACTCAGCTAAAAGGTAAGCTGCTGCATTTTGATCTAATTCATCTATATCATCTTCTGTATTAATAAGCACCGCTTCGTCAGCGCCCATTGCTAGAGCCGTACGTAATTGCTTTTCAGCATCTTCGCCACCAATTGTGACAACGGTTACTTTACCGCCTGCCGCATCACGCACTTGGATAGCTTCTTCAATTGCGTATTCGTCATAAGGGTTAATGATGAATTCTGCGCCATCCTCTTGAATTTTCCCACCTGAAACAACGATTTTTTCTTCTGTATCAAAAGTACGTTTAATTAATGCAAAAATGTTCATAAATCCATACCTCCTGAAACGTTTTTTAATTTCTAAGTAAACTTATAAATATTATATATTTTCAGTATCGATAACCCCCTTAAGTTTGCTATCGATACTGATGGAATACTATTTGCCAGTAAATACAGGCTCACGTTTTTCGATAAATGCTTGAATACCTTCCTTAGCATCTTCAGTAACAAATACCGTACCAAAGGATTCAGCTTCTACTTCAATACCTTCATAGAATGAAGCCGGCTTAGCGTATTGCAAAGCTTGAATGGCTGCTTTTAAAGCAATCGGACTCTTTTTGGCAATTTTTTTCGCAACCTTTAATGTCTCTTCGAGTAAAGCTTCATCTGTAAATGCTCTGTTTGCTAAGCCCCATTGTACGGCTTCTGAACCTGAAATAGGCTCACTTGTAAACATCATTTCTGCTGCTTTCGCAACACCCACATAACGTGGTAGACGTTGTGTTCCACCAAATCCTGGAATAAGACCGAGTTGTAGTTCAGGCAATCCTAATTTCGCAGATTCCGTCACAAAGCGCATATGGCAACTCATTGCTAGTTCAAGTCCACCACCAAGTGCTGCACCGTGAATTGCTGCAATAACTGGCTTTGAAAATGTTTCAACACGTTCAAATACTTGTTGCCCATTGCTTGCTAATTTAGTGAACGCTGCGCCCGATTCAACTTCTGTAAACTCCTTAATGTCTGCACCCGCTGAGAAGAAACGGCCTTCACCATGAAGCACAAGAACACGGACAGTGTCATCGTTTTCTACGGCATCTAGCACAGCATTTACTTCTGTAATGATTCCGCGAGATAATGCATTTGCTGGCGGACGAGCAATCGAAATAATTGCTACGCCATCTTCAACTTTCCAACTTAGAAATTCCATTTCTCCACATCCCTTTACGCTTTAATGCCGTTCAGGATTAACGCCTGAACCTTTGGAACCTGTTCTATCAAATCGTATCGATAGTCATTCATAACCCACGACGTAATGGTTTCATCAATGGTTCCAAACACCATTTGACGTGCCAAGCGTACATCCATCGTTTGATTGAACTCACCTGATAGCATGCCTTCAATTAAAATTTGATCAAGCAATTGTAAATACTCTCTTAATACTGCATTGATCTTTAGTCGTAAATCTTTATTTGATTGTCGAAGTTCTAATTGTGTGACAGTTGCTAGGTATCGATCAGTCGCTAGAACATTAAAATGATTTTCAATCATTCGTGAAAGCTTGTCTCTCGACGTACTTCCATTTTCTATTATATCTTGTAATGACTCTACAAAAACAGCCATTTTTTCATTAAAGACAGAAATTAATATATCTTCTTTATTTTTAAAATATAAATAGATTGTTCCGTCGGCCACCCCTGCCTGTTTGGCGATTTTCGATACTTGCGCTTGGTGATACCCATTTTCTGCAATAACGATGACAGCTGCATCAACAATTTGCTTATACTTAGGCTTATCTCGTTTCACTTTTAAATCACCACCTAGAAAAAACATACCCACGCCTACTTACATTCCTATCAGCAACAATGCAGGATTCGACTAAGCTGTAACTTATTGTCTATCCACAAAAGTTGAAGAACTTGAAATGAAGGTACATATACACTTTTATCAGCGTATTAAAACATTATGGAGGATGCGGCGTGATTACCTATAAATAAAAAATATGAAAATATGAATGGTCATTCATTCATATTTTCATATTATATTCTACATCCACGCTTGTCAATACTTTATCACGTAGTTATTTTGCTTCTTTAGTCGCCATTTTTGTTTTTTCTTCTTCCACTAATGTACGACGTAAAATTTTACCGACCGCCGTTTTCGGTAGCTCATCTCGGAACTCGTAATAGCGCGGTACTTTAAAGGAGGCTAAATGTTGTCGGCAATATTTATTTAATTCGTCCTCGGTAATCGAATATCCTTCTTTTAATACAATATAAGCTTTTACCGTTTCTCCGCGGTACGGATCTGGAATACCTGCTACCACGCATTCCTGAATTTCTTCACGTTCGTATAATACTTCCTCAACCTCTCGAGGATAAATATTAAAACCACCCGCAATAATTAAATCCTTTTTTCGGTCGACTACATAGAAAAAACCATCTTTATCCATATAGCCTATATCACCCGTTAAGAACCAGCCATCTACAAACGTCGCAGCCGTATCTTCAGGACGATTCCAATAACCTTTCATGACTTGTGGCCCTTTCACTGCGATTTCGCCAACCTCACCTACCGGAAGCTGCTCCGTATCACCAGTACGTAGAATTACCGAATCGGTATTCGGCCAAGGCAAGCCAACAGAACCGATGACACGTTTACCCCAAATAGGTGTCGCGTGCGTAACGGGAGAGGTTTCTGTTAAACCATAGCCTTCCACTAGCTTGCCTCCTGTTACTTCTTCAAACCGCTCCTGTAGCTCGACTGGCAATGAAGCAGACCCACTCAGACATGCCTTAATAGACGATAAATTGTACTTCGCAATATCTGGATGATTTAATAGACCAATATAAAGCGTAGGTGCACCTGGGAACAACGTTGGTTTTTGTTTATCAATCGTTTTCAAGGCTGTTTCTGCATCAAATTTCGGTAGCAGCACCATTCTATTTTGCGTGAACACCGATAACAACATCACAGTTGTCATTCCGTATACATGAAAGAACGGAAGCACGCCCATAATCGTCTCTTCCCCATGTACACATTTATACATCCATGCATCGCACATTGTCGTATTGGCAATTAAATTTTTATGAGTCAGCATTACACCTTTTGGGAAGCCCGTCGTACCTCCTGTATATTGCAACAATGCTAAGTCTTCTTCAAAATCAAACGGAATATCGATCATTTTCACGGGCGCCGATCGCATGATTTCTATAAATAAATGATTTTGTCCGCTATGCTCAACCTTCACACTAAAGCCAAATTGCTTCTTTTGAATAAAAGGATACACTAAGTTTTTCGGGAATGGTAAGTAGTCTTTAATTGCTGTTACAATGACGTTTTCAAGAGCCGTTTCTTTCATGATTTTCATCACGCGTGGATACAATATATCCATTACTAAAATAACTTTCGCTCCCGAATCAGCCATCTGATATTGTAACTCTCGTTCAGTATAAAGTGGATTTGTCTGTACAACAACTGCCCCCGCATACATTGCTCCATAGTAAGCAATCACACTTTGTGGTGTGTTTGGTAGCATAATAGCCACACGATCACCTTTTTCCACCCCAAGTGATTGTAAATAGTTTGCGAACCTTAGTGCAGACTCATATAGCTCGGTGTACGTCAAATCCTTACCCATGAAATGAATCGCAACTTTGGAAGGATTCTTTTTATAGGCACGTGTCAAAAACTCTTGCACAGGAATTTCCTCAAACGTTAAAGACGATGGTACTTCTTCAGGATAATTTGCTAGCCATGGTTTTGCTGTCATACGTCCTCTCCCCTTTGTCCCAAACTTTGTAAATTCTTATTTTAATTATAATGAAAAAGGAATACAGTTTCAAACACAAAATAGAAAATAAATGTATTTTCGATTAATTATTATGCAATTAACAACATTTTTATGACAACACCATGAAGGAGATTTACGTTGATCCCCCTTATGAATACTCATTCATTCTTACTTTTTTATGCAAATGCTATACCTAAAATTTCTATAGTCGAAAAATAATTATTTAAGCGAGGGAATAATATTATTAAGAGAATATTATTAGAGAATGGTAGAATTGTGCGATATGGCCGATGCTTCGATGTGGTGTCTGCGCACTGTGACGTAAAAATGTAAGCGATGACTGACTGGATATGAGCAGCGGTTGTACTACCCGAGCGGTAACTGACTGTCTGTACCTGAGCGATGCTTGTGGCTACCCGAGCTCTTGTGTCTACCTGAGCGGTAATGGGCTTTACCTGAGCGATTCTTGTGGCTACCCGAGCGGTAATGACCTTTACCTGAGCGGTTCTTGTGGCTACCCGAGCGGTAATGACCTTTACCTGAGCGGTTCTTATGGCTACCCGGGCGGTAATGACCTTTACCTGAGCGATTCTTGTGGCTACCCGAGCGGTAATGACCTTTACCTGAGCGATTCTTGTGGCTACCCGAGCGGTAATGGCCTTTACCTGAGCGATTCTTGTGGCTACCCGAGCGGTAATGGCCTTTACCTGAGCGGTTCTTGCAACTACCGGATCGTTACTGAACTTCACTAGCGATGCTTGCGATACTCGAGCGATTCTGAGCTTCTCCTGAGCGTTACTTACGACTATCCGCGCTATTCACAGGTATCTCTACTCAACTCCATTACTCTAAAGTTGATACATCATTTGATTATTGTGCCCTTCTCTCCTCTTGCAATAGTCTTGTAGTATTCTTTTGGCAATATGTCTATTTGATGTTTCTAAAAAATGACGTGCAGTTTCTGTATTAATTTGATTACCAATTAACAACCGGTAATCATTTAGTGCCTGACGATGCGCTACTTTATCATATGTTTTACAATGTGGGCAAAACCAGTTTTTCTTCAATCGAATTAGCTTTGACTGGGAACAATGACGACAATAAATGCCACGTTGAATAGTTTGGGGGTCAATTTTATAGTAAGTACACAATGGGGGATTTCGATATTCATGATGATTTGTCAATAAAAGATTGGCAATTTCAACAGACATAATTTTTCTTTGCGATTGCTTATTTAAGATATGTTCTCTTAGAAAATAAATCAGTTCTCGCATCATTAAAACTGGAAATTTCCCATCTTCATTGTGAATATCTGCGTTATTGAATGGAAAAACAACGACGCCAGTCACTTCAATTTCAAGCTGCTGTTGTTTAAAAAATGTATCCAAACCCAAAACATATTCCTCTAGTTGGATTTCTGGATGATTAAAAATATGTCTATCTCCGTTTTCTAAGGTACGCACCATACGACGTGGTTTACGCTTAAGATCGATACGACCGCGGATATTTTTGCTTTCAATAATAATAACGTCATAGGGGGTAATGACCACAATATCTAATTGTATAGGCATAGGTGTCGTAAAAGTAATATTGTGCAAAATATAAATTTCAATTGAAGGAGCCATCTTTTGTAGCTGTTCTATAATTCGTTTCTCTCCTAAATCGCCAGCCTCTAGTTGCTGCAGATCTTGTATCACCTTACTATAGTGTGAATGATTTATCTCTAAACGTTGAACTAATGCACGAAGTCCATGGACCATCGCTGCTTCCTCAAAAGGTTTTAATATCAATCGAATACCTCCTTTTTTGCCTCGACTATAGCATCTTTTTTTACCTTTGCCTATAGCTTTTTTCAAACTAATATTTTGACCCTCTCAAATCTATGGAAATATCAATTTTATAAGAAGTCTATGTAAAACTGCATAATGGCAATTGAATATAAAAGAAACCGTTCTGTACTGAGGTTTCAATAGGTAACCAAATCGCGTTACTACTATACACCAGCGTTGCAGATTAATTAGGCTATTACCTGAGCGGTTCTTGTGACTTCCCGAGCGGTAATGGCCTGTACCTGAGCGGTGCTTGCGACTTCCCGAGCAGTAATGGACTGTACCTGAGCGGTTCTTGCGGCTACCCGAGCGGTTCCGACCTTCACCTGAGCGTTACCTGCGACTACCCGAGCGGTAACTGGCTTTACCTGAGCGTTACCCGTTACTACCCGAGCGATAACTGGCTTTACCTGAGCGTTACCCGTTACTACCCGAGCGGTAACTGGCTTTACCTGAGCGTTACCCGTTACTACCCGAGCGGTAACTGGCTTCACCTGAGCGTTACCCGTTACTACCCGAGCGGTTCCGCGCTTCACTCGAGCGATCCGGGGCCATGATTTGATACTGACCTTCACCTGAACGATACCTACAACTCCCTGAGCGGCGCTAGCCTGCAGACAGATAAAAACGCATCCTCAGAAAGAGGATGCGCTTTTCAATTTAAATAGTCAACATATAGTAGACACCGACTAATAAAAATGCGATGCAGACAACAATTAGTATTTTCGCTAATTTTTCCATCTCATTAAACTCCTATGCAATACTTGCCCCAATAACGAACGATAGACCAACTGAAATGGTGAAAGAAATGAAGCCAACCGAGCGATTGTCATTTGCAATTTCCTGATCTACATTAAAACGCGGTGTCATAAATTCAAATAAGAAATAGGCCACGATCAATAATGTAAAACCAAAAAGTCCCCATCCAATCATTTCGCTCAATGTACTGTGGCGTGCAATCGAGTAGCGAAAAATATTACAAATCCCTAATATCTTCCCACCAGTTGCCAGAGCCACTGCAACATTTCCATTTTTAATTTCTTCCCAATTTTTATATTTCGTAACGACTTCGAACAATGCCATCGAGACGACTAAACATAAAACAACAACACTAAAATATCCTGCTGTTTCGATAATTGGATATCGCCAAAAGCTAGAATTTAGCATTTTCTCCGTCCCCTTTACTTCTGATATTCGTACCTCGTACCATGTGCTAATCGTCGCTTCTGTCTTTTCAACGTCTGCAAATACAGTTATCAAGACTCCTCTTAGTTAACGTTTTGTCCATGCAATAGCTTAGCAGCGACTACAAGCAAGTACGAATACACTTTTCTCATCTATTTCAATTCTACGACCGTGACCCCAAAGCCACCTTCCCCTGTCTCACCAAAGCGGAAGGATTTTACACGTTTATGCTTTTTCAAGTAGCTTTGAATACCTTGACGTAACGCACCTGTTCCTACACCGTGGATAATGGATACTCGCCCATAGTTTGCAAGTAGCGCATCATCTATATATTTTTCAGTACGCATAATTGCATCCTCAAATCGCTCACCTCGTAAATCTAACTCTAACTTCACATGGCTATCGCGGTTCTTCACGCCCGCAACTCGATGAATAGGTTCTTTCTCAGGCTTAATGTATTCAAGGTCACCGTCTGCAATTTTCATCTTCAAAATACCCATTTGCACAACCCATTCAGACTCCGATACTTTTTCTAGTAAAGTACCTCGTTGTCCATAGCTTAACACCTTTACCTCGTCCCCGACAACTAAGTTTTGTGCACGAGCCTTTACTTGAGCTGCTTTTTTTAGCACTTTATTGTTTTCGAGCGGTGTTGCATCCTCCAAACGTTTGCGCGCTTCAATAAGTTCATGTTCTTTCACAACTTGATTAGCGTTCTTACGCATATCTCGAAGTTCTGCAATGATGGTTTCTGCCTCTCGTTTCGCTTCATCGACAATTTTACGTGCTTTTTCCTTTGCTTTTTTGTCGAGTGCTTCTTTACGCTCTTCGTAGGATTGTAGCTTGTCCTGTAGCTCTTTTCGTAAGACTTCCGACTCTAAAAGTAAATCATGAGAGCGTTCTGCATCATCCTCTGATTGGCGTCGCGTCTCTTCAAGGGAGGCAATCATCGACTCAACTTCATGGCGGTCAGTGCCTGTGAAACTTTTCGCACGATCAATAATGGATTCAGGTAAACCAAGTCGGCTTGAGATTTCAAACGCGTTAGAGCGACCAGGCACACCTATAAGTAAGCGATAAGTCGGGCTCAGTGTTTCAATATCAAATTCTACACTTGCGTTTGCCACACCTGGACGATTGTAGCCGTATGCTTTTAATTCTGGGTAGTGTGTTGTTGCCATAACACGTGCTCCACGACCATGTACTTCATCTAAAATTGAAATTGCTAGGGCTGCCCCTTCTTGTGGATCAGTTCCTGCACCTAATTCATCGAAGAGAACCAGTGATACGTGGTCAAATTTTTGCAAGATATCAACAATGTTCACCATATGAGATGAGAAGGTTGAAAGTGATTGCTCAATCGATTGTTCGTCCCCAATATCTGCAAAGAGTTGCTCGAACACGGCTAGCTCTGAGCCATCTAGAGCTGGCACTGGTAAGCCTGCCTGCGCCATTAATGTACATAAACCGACTGTTTTTAAAGTAACGGTTTTACCACCTGTATTGGGTCCTGTAATGACAATTGCTGTAATGTCTTTACCAAACTCTATGTCGTTTGCGACCGCCGTTTCAATTGGCAGCAGTGGATGGCGTGCTCGCACAAGTCGAATATAGCCGTCCTTGTTCATTTTAGGCATCGTGCATTTGTTTGCTTGACCGTATTTACCCTTGGCTAAAATAACGTCGATTTCACCTAATATTTTTACTAAATTAAATACATCGGGTGCAACTTCCTCCACCATAGCACTTAGAGCAAGTAAAATGCGTTCAATTTCAGCTTGCTCCTTCATTTTGAGACGATGAATTTCGTTATTCGCTTGCACAACCGAATCTGGTTCGATGAAGAGCGTTTGACCAGAAGACGATTGGTCATGCACAATACCACCATAATGATGGCGGTATTCTTGTTTGACAGGAATTACAAAGCGGTCATTACGAATCGTCACGAGTGCATCAGAAAGCATTTTAGTGGCATTGCTACCACGTGTAAGGCTTTCTAGTTTAGAACGTACTTTAGCCTCTTCTGAACGGAGTGATTGACGTATAGTGCGCAGTGTTTGACTTGCTGAATCTAATACAGTGCCATTGTCATCAATACAGTTATTAATCTCATGTTGCAAACCTGTTAGTACTGGCATCGCTTCTTTTTTAGCAATGAAATGTGGAATCTCTATAACTTCATCTGATTCTATATCCTCGATGAAATTGCGCAGAATACGACTTGCTCGAATCGTACTTGATATTTCCATTAATTCCAGCGCTGACAACATGCCACCGATTTGTGCGCGTCTTGCCGCAGGGCGTACATCGAAAATACCGCCCATTGGCACATTACCTTTAACTCGTAAAATGGATAAACCCTCATCCATTTCTTCTAGTAATTGTACTACTTTTTCAAAGTCCGTTTGTGGCACAAGGTCATCAATGGCTGACTTGCCTATTGATGACGTACAATGTGTTGCAACTTGTTGGCGTACTTTATCATATTCTAGTGTTTTCAATGCGCGTTGTGCGATCACTGAGAACACCTCCTCAACCTATTTATTTCGTCGAATGAACGCCTCGAACTGTTCACGCGTCCATGTATTGACAATCATATCTTTTTTCAACCATGCTTTATTTGCATAGCGTACGCCAATATCCATAAAGCGTAAATGCGCAATATCATGTGCATCGGTATTGATTGCTACAGGTACACCTGCTGCTACTGCCATTTCTAAATGCTCGACACATAAATCAAGACGATATGGATTAGCATTTAACTCTAAAATTTTACCATACTCTTTCGCCCATGCAATTAACTGCGCCATATCTGGATTATAGCCAGCTCGATCCTCAATAATGCGACCTGTTGGATGGGCAATCATATGGACATAAGGATTTTGCAACGCTGTGTGTAACCGAGCCATGATTTTATCCTGTGTTTGTGTGAAACTAGAGTGAATCGAAGCAATGACGAAATCTAACTCTTTAAGTACGTCATCATCAAAATCTAGCGAACCATCTGGTAAAATATCCATCTCAGTTCCTGCATATAAATAGAAGTCTGGATGCTCTTCGTTAAACGCTTCAATCTCTACACGTTGTTTCATAAGTCGTTCAGGCGTTAAGCCATTTGCCACCTTTAAATACTGCGAGTGATCGGTAATAACGCTGTATTGATAACCTCGTGCTTTTAATGCTTCGCCCATTTCCGCAACCGAGTACGCTCCATCCGACCAAGTTGTATGCATATGCAAATCCGCTACAATTTCGTCAAGCGTTACTAAATCCGTAATTTCATCTGTACGGTCAAACTCCGTTGTTCCCGTACGTAAGCTAGGTGGAATAAAAGGTAAATCAAAATGGGCAAAGAATGCCGCTTCGTCCGTAAATGTCAGCACAGAACCATCAGACTGTTCTACACCGTACTCACTTATTTTCTCACCACGTGCCTTTGCAATTTGACGCATACGTACATTATGGTCTTTTGAGCCTGTAAAATGATGCAAGGCTGTTGCATACTCTGCATCCTTCACTAATCGAAAATCAACACTAACTGGCTCATCTAAATCTAAAACGACAGAAATTTTCGTATCACCGGCAGCCACTACCTCTTGTATTACGAGGGCACGCAGTAATTTTTCACGCACAACCTCAACTGCCTCCGTCACTACGATAAAATCGATATCTTTACTCGTTTCTGAAGCGCGACGGAAACTTCCAGCAACTGAAAAACGTTCCACTTCTTCCATACTACCGAGAAGTGCTTCAATTTGTAAAACGACAGGCTCCAATTGCCAAATCGGCAAACGCTCCGAACGATTTGCAAAGTTCGCAAGCTCTTTTAAAATCTTTTCTTCTGTTTTTGCTGCAAAACCTGCTAGCTCGCGTACCTTACAAGCCTCACATGCCGCCTTTAAGCTTTCTGCTGAGTCGATGCCTAGCTCTTGATGAAGCTTGGCAATTTTTTTGCCACCTAAACCTGGTAACTTCAGTAACGGCAGTAATCCTTTCGGTACGATGTCTTCTAATTCTTTTAACAGGCTCGATTCACCTGTTGCTATAAGATCCTCAATAACTGCAGCTGTGCCTTTACCAATGCCCTTAAGCTTCGTGACATCTTCCATTTCACTCAGTGAACGCTCGTCCCCTTCAAGTGCCGCCGCTGCTTTTCGGAAGGCAGAGACCTTGAATGGATTTTCACCCTGTAATTCCATGTATAATGCTATTTTTTCTAGTGTACGAATAATCGTTTTTTTGTTCATTGGTAATTCCTCCTATCGTAAAAACACTTCCCTCAAGTCCGAGAGAAGTGCATAGTTTGCTATTGCCTATCCATTACACCAAGGCACAGTTGTACCTGTCACTTTGCTATCGGTTCAAAAAACATCTTAGAAGATGCTTCGTACTTACACCGCTTTCTCACAGAATCAATGCGCACTCACTTCGAATGACGCCCGATACCAGTTAGAAATTCTCAGCTTTATGATGAGTGGAGATAAATATACCACCAGTTTTGGAACATCTTTGTGATAATCGGTGTATGCTCCAGTATGAGTCCGGATAACAACGACTTCGACATTAAATTTTGAATCATATCAATTGGCAACAATGCCAGAATATACAAAATAATAAACATAATTAAATAATTTTCAATCATGCCAAAAAGTGCTCCAAGCCAACGATTCATTGTACCTAAAACAGGTAAATAGGCAATAAAATCAAATATAGATGCCACAATTTGTAATGAAATCTTCACCGCAAAGAAAATAACCGCAAACGCAACTATACGGTAAAACGTGCGATCTAAATCCAAGCTATCAATAACTACTCCAAGACTTCCGGAATCTGTTACGCCCGGATATGGCACCCAAAACACAAATTTCTGTGCTAATGGCTTATAATAGATATACGCAACAATCAGGGCAACTACAAAGCTGACAATATGCATCATTTGTACGATAAAGCCACGTTTTGCCCCAACAATTAGTCCAACCAATAGCACCAATAATATAATTAAATCTAGCATTCACTTCAACCCTTTAATTTTTTCAATTCTTCTTCTAGTATTTCCATTTGCTCTTTTAAGAGTAAATAATCGTGCACCGTATTTACTGCTGTTAGGACCGCTAATTTCGCGCTATCAAGTGAGGGATTATGTAAACTCATTTCGCGCATACGGTCATCAACAATCGAAGCGACAAGTCGCATATGTCCAATAGATTCAGAGCCGACCATTTTATATGTATGACCATATATTTCCACAGAAATTTTATTCTTTTCTTGATTTTCCATAGTCGCACCCTCCAATAAAATCTTTTTGCTCACGATTTTATTCAGTAGTGAGCAACGTCCACACAAAAAAGCTATTTATTATCATACCATGAAAGGTATAAAATTGTGAACAACGAGGACAGAAAGGAACGATTAAATGTCAAATATTGTACTTTTAATTTCAACAACTATGCAAAAAGAGGTAATCTCTTTTTACGCAAGCAATTTAGTAGAACGTAAAGCACCCGGGGTGGTATTCGCTGCCAAACTATCGGATACAGCCATCACTTTGTATAAATCAGGTAAATTAATGTTTCAAGGAAGCGGGGCAGATCGAGAAGCGGCACGTTGGGGTAGCGCCCAAATTGCCAATACTCCTAAATCATCATCTATTGGAGCAAAGGGTGACGTGCTACCAGACGGTTTTGCTTCAATGTCCGTTCTAGGCTCTGACGAAACGGGTACTGGCGATTATTTCGGACCCATTACAGTTGCAGCTGTTTATGTGCCTGCTTCGAAAATTGAATTAGTGAACGAGCTTGGCGTCAAAGATTCCAAAATGCTAACGGATGACTATATGCGCCGTATTGCACCAGATTTACGGGCTGCATGCGTCCATAGCGTACTTATATTGCGCAATGAAAAGTATAACGCGTTACAGGCAAAGGGCTACTCACAGGGCAAAATGAAAGCAATGATGCACAATAAAGCGCTCGGACATACACTGTCTAAAATGACACCTGAAAAGCCTACACATATTCTCATTGACCAGTTTGCAGAACGCGGGGTTTACTACAATTATTTAAAGAATGAACAAGAAATTGTGCGAGAAAATGTGTTGTTGTCTACCAAGGCCGAACAGCTTCATGTTTCCGTTGCAACTGCTTCCATCTTGGCACGTGCCGCTTTCTTAAAGGAGATGGACCGACTAAGTGACCTTGCTGGCGTTGAACTGTTGAAAGGGGCTTCTAGCAAGGTGGATGCATTAGCTGCACGTATATGGCGTGGACAAGGCGAAGAATTTTTACGTTCCATCACTAAATGGCACTTTGCAAATACAGAGAAGGCGAGGAAAATAAAATAAAGTTTACTTGTTCAGAAAATGCATTCATGCATTCTCCCTTATAAGATTTTAGGCAGAACTTCGTTTATTCGCCAAAATTAAAAAAAAGGGCCTAGCCTATCTAAAAAGCCCTTCAAACAATAACATCTGCCTTTCTTTATGGTAAAAATAGCATACTTGGATACCACTAAGCATGTTATTTTTACTTTTGGGACAGGTGAACTGCCCCTAAATTGTTAGACACCAAATCTAACGATTTAGGGGTGTTTTTTATGGCTAATTTTACTGCCGAGGAGAAAATATTTATTGCTCGTCTTTACCTTGAGGGGAAACATAGTTATTTGGAACTTCAAGATTTATTTAAGGTTTCTTATCAAATGATTCAAGGTTGGGTCCGTTTATATCAAGTACAAGGAGAAGAGGGATTTAAGAAATCCTATACAAGTTATTCTGCGGGATTTAAAATGGATGTACTTAATTATATGAAGGAAACGGGTACATCCTCCTACGATGCAGCGGCTATCTTTAATATATCTTCTCCATCATTAGTTCGAACATGGCGGATAAATTTTAATGCTGATGGATTCGATGCCCTTATTCCTAAGAAACAGAGGCGAATAGCCATGAAAAAAGAAACGCAGAAGGTAAAATTAGTAGAAGGTTCAGTTGAAGCGCTTGAAGAACGAATTAAACAACTAGAAATGGAGAATGCCTATTTAAAAAAGTTGAATGCTTTAGTTCAAATGCAGGAAAAATTACATCCAAAATCAAAGCGCAAGTAATTTATGAACTAAAGGTAATTATTGGACACTGCAAAGTCCAAAAATGGCAGAAGATAGTTGCTCGTAGCGTACTAAACTTATTAATAGGGGCTATTTGGTACGAATATGTCTGATAAAATGTCAAAAGGTATTCGGAATGTGATCATTTCGAATACCTTTTGTCATCAAACTGACAGGTGTCACATCATTGTAGACACCCTTGTTTTAATTATTCGTATTTAAATTGCTGAATCGATTGTTGGAGATTGTCAGACATTTCAGCAAGTGCTTCAGCTGAAGATGCGATTTCTTCCATCGTGGCAAGCTGTTCCTCTGTTGCAGCGGAAATGTTTTGTGCGCTTGCTACGTTTTCATTTGTACGTTCCAGCACAATTTCAATTCCATTTGCCACTTCGTCAGAGTGAAGTGAAATTACCTTCGCTGCTTGTGAAATTTCTCCAACTTCTTTTGTCACTTGTTGCACATTACTACGAATTTCTCCAAACGACTGCCCTGCAATAGTCGTCACTTCGATGCCTTTTACAACCTCTGCTGTCCCAATGGCCATCGACTCGACTGCTAGCTTCGTATCCTTTTGAATATAAGAAATAATATCTTTAATTTGCAGCGTTGACTGGGCTGACTGTTCAGCTAACTTTCTTACCTCATCGGCAACGACTGCAAAACCTTTGCCGTGTTCACCTGCTCGAGCCG
The DNA here is from genome assembly GCF_000392615.1 of Lysinibacillus sphaericus OT4b.31. Lineage (GTDB taxonomy): Bacteria > Bacillota > Bacilli > Bacillales_A > Planococcaceae > Lysinibacillus > Lysinibacillus sphaericus_B. Next base: position 3,408,306 of record NZ_KB933398.1, read on the forward strand.
CTTCTATCGCTGCATTCAATGCCAATAAGTTTGTTTGGTCAGCAATTTGCGTAATCGCTTCAACAATGTGGCCAATTTCTTGTGAACGAGTACCTAATGTTTGAACAGTGTCTTCAAGCGCGTGAACCGTTTTTTGAATGATTTGCATCTGCTCAATAGCTGTTTGAATAGTCTGATCACCTACAACCACTGCATCCATCGATTTGTTGGACATGACATTGACCGTTTCAGCCTTGTGTGAAATGTTTTGAATCGATGAAGACATTTCTCGAACAGCATTTGTACTTTTATGGATGATTTCGGCTTGAGAATCAACAGTTCCGGCAAATATCTGGATTGACTCCACAATTTGCGTAGTGGCCCGCTTATTTTCGTCTGTGCTTATTGTAAGCTGTTCTGACGATGAAGTTAGCAGGGTTGATTTTTCACTAACGTCACGAACAACCTCACGTAAGGAGCTAATCATTTTGTTAAATATACTAGCCAATTTACCATACTCATCATTAGTGTTCATTTCGATAAAATTACGTAAATCTCCATCACCTACCTGCTCAGCGACAGTAGCCAGTTGTTTCAGTGGGCGGGTAATCGAACTGATGATAAAGCCACCAATTACTCCACAGATGACTAAAGCGATCGCAATTACTAGCAAAGTTGTAGTGAAGATTGGTGCTGTGACAGCTGATACATCTGCCATAGCCATGGTGCCGATAATTTTCCAACCTGTTAGTTTATTCGTTACAAAGAATACTTGGTACTCCTTGCCATCTTCCTCTATATTAAATTGGCCTTCATTCTTGGCTTCCATCTCTTCTACATAGGAATCTTTGAGCGACTTCCCAACTTCTGAGAAGGGATCCGCGATACTAACATTGTTGGCGTTTACTAATGAAGCATAGCCGTTTTTACCAATTTTCACCGTATTTACAAGCTCAGAAATTCCCTCTAAATTCAGCCCAATCGAAATAACCCCTGAACCGTCTTTTAAGCCAGCGGAAACTGATAATATTAATTCTCCTGTAATAGTTGATTGATATGGATCAACCATAACACTCTTACCTGGTGACTCTATTGCCTTTAAATACCAAGGTCTCGTAAATGGATTATAATCTGGTTCAGACTCGGCATATGGAGAACGTAAAAATTTGTGCCCTTCCATTGCTAAATTGACAACGGAAACACTGCTATGTAGCGCATTATATTTTTCTATTTCCTTTAATAGCTCGGCATCTTGCCAATCCTTATTAAAATAAGCAGCCAAATATTCGGCATCATCAAGGATGGGTGCTATTTCTTCTGAAATTAATGAATTTAATAAATCTACATTTTCGCGTGAGTTCTTACTCAATTCTGCTTGATATTGATTGGCCGCCTTCATGTATGACAATGTTCCAATTGCAAAACTTGGAATTAAAAGCGTCAATGTAAATGCCCATATTAACCGAGCACGCACGGATAAGTTTCCTCGTTTTCGATGATTTTTCAAAATGCTTATCTCCTCTTACTAAAATTTTCTATCCAGTTTCTACTATACACACAATAAATACGTTTGATTTATTTTTTGTTATTTCTAAATATTATTAAAAACTAAAAATGTACTAGTTTACTGAATTAATATCAGAAATAGTTTTTCTATAAGAAACACGAACATTTTTGCTAGGAGAATAAGGTGGCGACATAACGAAGGAAGCGGATCGGTGCTTGCCCGTCCGCTTGTAGCGGAATATACCTATGTGGTAGGAACAATTACTTTATTTTCTTTAATAATATTCGCCTTTATTGATATGAAAATTAATTCATTTAAACAAATAAAAAAGCTGTCTCAATGATACTGAGACAGCCTTTGACTTATAATTTAAATTTAACGTACTTCTGTGCCTTCAATTGTAGCGATGGCTTTTAGTACTTTATTGTGTGCTGCAACAACCTCTTCGTCTGTTAGCGTACGCTCTGGATCGAAGTACGTTAATGAGAAGGCCACTGATTTTTTGCCAGCTTCCATTTTCTCACCTTCGTACACATCGAATACACGGATGTCTTTTAACAGTTTCACGCCTGCTGAACGAATAACAGCAACTACTTCTCCTGCCGCAGTTACACTATCCATCACAAGTGCGATATCACGCGACATAGCAGGGAAGCGTGGCACTGGTTTATAACCTAGAGGTGCTTCGTTTGTAGTAGCGTCAAGTAAGGCCACTAAGTTCATTTCCATTACGTACGTATCTTTTACACCCCAAGTTTTTTGCTCAGCAGGGTGTAAACCACCAATAATGCCGACATGTTCGCCATCTAGTAGGATGCTTGCTGTACGACCTGGGTGTAGACCATCTACTTGTGCTTTTACGAAGGAAATACGTTCAGTAAGACCAAGCTTGCTAACAACACCTTCAACAATTCCTTTTAACACGAAGAAATCTACTTCTTTTTTCTCACCTTGCCAAGCATGGTCTAACCATTTACCCGTTAGAACTGCTGCTACATGCTCTTCCTCAAAAGGTTGACCTTCTGCTGCTTGACCAAGGAATACAGAACCAACTTCATATAAGGCCACACTGTCCGCTTTACGTGCAACGTTATATGCCGCAGCCTCAATTAAATGTGGAATCAAGCTTTGACGAAGCGTTGAACGTTCTTCACTCATTGGCATTAATAAACGCGTTACCGATGCTGCTTTCAAAGCAAAGCGTTGTGATAAGGCTTCTGATGTTAATGAATACGTTACTGCTTGGTATAGTCCCGCACCTTCCATGTAGTTACGTACAACGCGACGGTTTGCTTGGTAAGGTGTAAGGCTACCTACTTGGTTTGCGCCTTCTAGTAATGTCATTGGAATTTCATCGTAGCCATATAGACGTGCGATTTCTTCCACAATATCTTCTTCAATTTTAATATCCTGACGACGTGTTGGCGCATCAATGATTAATAATCCATTTGCCGCCTCTACGCCAAATTTTAAACGCTCTAAAATTGACAGCATATCTTCTAATGAGATTTTCATACCTAGACGCTCATTGATAAAATCTGGTGAAACAACGACACGTGCTGGTGTTTTGTCTAATTCGTCCACGATGCATGTGCCTTCTAGCACTTCTCCACCAGCTAATTCAGCAAGTAATGCCGCAGCGCGTTCAGCTGCAGGTACAACGCGATTTGGATCGACACCTTTTTCAAAGCGTGCTGATGCATCTGAGCGTAGTCCTAAGTTACGAGAAGTTTGACGTACTGTTAAACCATCGAAGTAAGCAGATTCAATGACAACTGTTGTTGTCGTTTCTGTTACTTCAGAGTTTGCGCCGCCCATTACACCTGCAATAGCTACAGGTTCTTTGCCATTTGTAATCACTAAATCAGTCGCTTTTAATGTACGCTCCTGATCGTCTAAAGTTGTGATTTTTTCACCTTCTGTCGCTTTACGCACGACAATTTCACCGGTTGCGAGGCTATCATAGTCGAATGCATGTAACGGTTGACCATACTCCATTAAAATATAGTTCGTCACATCTACAACATTATTATGTGGACGTACACCCGCTGCCATTAAACGGTGTTGTAACCACATTGGTGATTCTGCTATTTTTACATTTTTCACGACTTTTGCCACATACATCGGATTTGCTTGTAAATCTTCTACGCGAAGTTTTAACACGTCCTGTGCTTTTTCAACTGCTGTGTTGTATGCGATTTCTGGATATTTTACTTCTTCAGAAAGGATAGCACCGACCTCGTATGCTACACCTAGCATTGAAAGTGCATCCGAGCGGTTTGGTGTTAAACCAAGCTCTAACACCGTGTCACGTAAGCCTAAAAGTGCAAGTGCATCAGCACCCACTTCTGCGTCCGCTGGTAACACATAAATGCCCTCTGCATAAGCTTTTGGTACAAGCTTGCCTTCAACACCTAGCTCTTGTAATGAACAAATCATACCATTCGATTCATGACCACGAAGTTTTGCTTTTTTAATTTTAATGCCACCTGGTAAATGAGCACCTGGGCGAGCAACGATGACTTTTTGACCTGCATCAACGTTAGGCGCACCACAAATAATTTGTTGTGGCTCTGCTTCACCAACGTCCACTTGGCAAATATTTAATTTGTCTGCTTCAGGATGTTTTTCTTTTGATACGACATGGCCTACAACGACTTTATCCATACCGCTCGCACGGTCGATTACTGCGTCTACCTCAATCCCAGAACGCGTAATTTTTTCTGCTAACTCTTCTGGCGCTAAGTCCTGTGTGCTGACATAATCTTTTAACCATTCTAATGATACTAACATTTTTTGTCCCCCTTACGCCTCTGTTCGCTCGAATTGTGATAAGAAACGTGTGTCACTTGTATAAAAATGACGAATATCGTCGACACCGTATTTTAACATTGCTATTCGCTCTGCACCGATACCGAATGCAAAACCAGAAACTTTCTTCGGATCATAGCCAGCCATTTCAAGTACATTTGGATGCACCATACCTGCACCTAAAATTTCAATCCAACCAGTCCCTTTACATACGTTACAGCCTGAGCCACCGCATTTAAAGCAAGAAATATCCATTTCAACAGACGGTTCTGTGAATGGGAAGAAACTTGGACGTAGACGAATTTCACGTTCTGCACCAAACATCTTTTTCGCCAATGTATCTAAAGTACCTTTAAGGTCACTCATACGAATATTTTCGCCAATTACTAAACCTTCAATTTGCATGAATTGGTGAGAGTGCGTAGCGTCATCATTGTCACGACGGAACACTTTCCCTGGACAAATAATACGAATCGACTCACCTTTTTTAGCTTCCATTGTACGTGCCTGAACAGGAGACGTATGCGTACGCAGTAATATTTCCTCGGAAATATAGAACGAATCCTGCATATCACGAGCAGGGTGTCCTTTTGGTAAGTTTAATGCTTCGAAATTATAATAATCCTTCTCAACTTCAGGCCCTTCTGCAATTTCGTAGCCCATGCCGATGAATAAATCTTCAATTTCTTCAACGACACGTGTTAACGGATGACGGTTGCCGACTTTAATTGCACGACCCGGTAATGTGACATCAATCGACTCACTTGCTAATTTTTCAGCAATCGCCGCTTCTTCCAAGACAGTCGCCTTTGCTTCCAGCACAACTGTAACATTTTCACGAACCGTATTGACCAAAGCCCCCATTTTTGGACGTTCCTCAGCAGATAATTTACCCATCCCTTTTAATAAATCAGTGATTGGTCCCTTTTTCCCTAAATAGGCTACACGTACATCATTTAACTCTTTTAAGTTTGCTGCCGCTTCAATTTTCGCTAGCGCTTCTTGCTCTAAGTGCTTTAATTGCTCTTCCATGTGTTGAATCCTCCTTGTTCATGTAAATGCCCGCTTGCGCGAATGACACAAAAAAACCTCGCCCCTATAAAAGGGACGAGGACATATTCGCGGTACCACCCTAGTTATTGCACGATAAAATCCGCACAATCACTTCATTGCCATAACGACTCGATTGAAGCCGGCATACCTTTACAGCATTTCGCTGGTCCCGGTAGCTGCTCGCGGGCTGAATTCAAAACTGCATTGATACGGCGCTGGCTCTCAATCTCCGGCCTACGCTCCCTGTCGTCCATTCACAATCTTTACTACTTCCCGGTCAAAGCATTTCTTTATACATGATTACATTTAAAAGTGATTATACAATAATTAGCCGTTGCATTTCAAGGGTGATATGCCCGTTCTCAGCGATATTTACCGTGCTATCAGCAATTACTTTACAAATCCGTACAAAACTATCCCTGTAGCAACAGCTACATTTAATGATTCAGCTTGTCCAAGTATTGGAATAACGATATTTTGATCTGTCATCGCTAACAGCTGTGGATGGATACCACTACCTTCATTACCCATCATGATAGCAAAAGCACCGTTATGTTGAATATCACTGTACAAGACAGCATCCTCATCCAGTGCCGTTCCAAACACAGGCACACCATTGTCCTGAAGCAAATCAATCCAATCCTCTAAATCCCCACGCACTACAGGTACATGAAAATGTGAGCCCTGCGCAGAACGCAGCGTTTTAGGATTATATAAATCAGCACACCCCTTGCCAAGTATAACTGCGTCCAAACCTGCCGCATCCGCTGTACGAATCATTGTTCCAATATTACCCGGATCCTGCACCGCATCAATTAGTAACACCTTACGCCAAGAAGCCATCGTCTCTTCTTCTACAGCTGGCTGCTTACAAACCGCAAATACCCCCTGAGATGTCTCCGTTTCAGCAAACTCCTTCACCACAGCCGCTGTCACTTCCACCATTGACACATCATCAATCGGCCAGAGCATCGGCAAATCGACACCCTCACGCACAATTAGCTGTAGTACTTGTTCGTTATTTTTCAAAGCTTCCTCTACCAAATGGAAACCTTCAACTATAAATTCACCAGAACGCTCACGCTCTTTGCGTGTCGCCGCTAATTTCTTCCAATATTTCACTAACGCATTTTGCGTAGATTCAATTCTCTTCATCGTTCCTCGTACCGCCTTTTTCCTATTTACTGCTCTTTATTATACCTTAGAAAATGGAGAATTTCATAGTCGTGGAGAAAAAGCTGTTTTCAACACTAATAACAATTTGTTAATTACAGACCTTGCTATGATTGACCAATTGAGTTAAATACCTACATATTAGCATTAACTCGATGCCATATGAGAGAAAATAAGAATCCTTTACTCGAAACCTAATTGCATACTTTATTATATTTATACATCATATATATTTATATCTACATATGAACAATGTTAAATACCTTCTCAATCTACTTCTTAGAAGTATCTTAACTATAAGAAGGAATCAAATACGTAAATAAGCTACATTACAATGTTTAATAAATACCCTAATAAAATCAGCAGTACCTTTATGGCATAATTAGTTTTAAGCAAATTTGACAATCTCACAATATAAGTTATATTTAAGATTTATAATATTATTATACATAAAGATTTTTTAATTAAAGGAGAATTTTTTATGAAAGTCGTAGATTTATTCTGTGGAGCTGGCGGATTTTCAGAAGGTTTTGAAAGAGCTGGATTTGAAATAATTAAAGCATACGATATATGGACGCCGGCTATTCTAACTCACAATATGAATCATGGCGATGGTAAGAATCCTGCTCTTAAAAGAGATGTATTTGAAATATCAATGTTAGATGATGACGAATTTGAAAAAGCTATTCCAGATTCTGAGGTAATAATTGGTTCCCCTCCGTGTGTTTCTTTTTCTAATTCAAATAACTCTGGTAAAGCTGATAAAACTAACGGTATAAAACTAATAAACGCCTTCCTAAGAATAGTTGCGAGAAAAATGTTTAAGCCAAAAAGCAAACTAAAATATTGGGTAATGGAGAATGTTGCAAACTCAGAAATATATATGAAAAATGAATACTCAATGGAAGATTTAGAATGTTGTCATTTAGGAGACCATACTTTAATTATTCCTAACAAAAAGGTATACAACATGAAATATTTTGGCGTACCAACAAATAGAAAGAGATTTATATGTGGGAAATACCCACAGCTAAATAATTTGAACGATGAGGAAAATCTAATTGTTTTAGAAGACATTTTTAACGCATTAGGTTCCCCAAACCCTGATGGCTATTTAGGTGAGAAATTTCATGTAATTGATCCTACTTATAAAATAAAAATAAAAAGTTCTGAATTAACAGATCATCACTATATTAAAGAAATACCTGAATTTGAATGGAAAAAGGCAAAAAGACAAAAAGAAGATAAAGGTTATATGGGGAAAATGGCTTTCCCAGAAAATGAAAAAAATCCTGCAAGAACTATTATGGCTACACTATCTGCCTCTTCCAGAGAATCAATGATCTTCTCTTTTGGGGAAAATAGGTATCGTTATCCAACAATAAGAGAAGTCGCTACACTTATGTCATTTCCTATTGATTTTAGATTTTATGGAGAAAGTGATACGGCTAAATATCGTATGGTAGGCAATGCAGTAACTCCGAAGTTTGCATACGAAATTGCTAAATGTATACGAGAAGAAAATTTTAAAAATAGAGAAATCACAGATAAATTTAGTATAAAAAAAGTCTTTAATGAACATATAGAGTTCAAAAATTTAAATGGTAATATCTTTCCTTTGAAAATAGAAAAAGAAAAGAAAGCGGATGCCAAATTCTGTCACCACGTTCCCTACTTAATTGAAAATGCATACCGTGTAGAATTAAGTAACTCCTTTGAATTAGGAGAAATATATTGGAGAGTAAAAATCCATTATTCACAAGGAAAAAATGCAAAGTTATTTGAAAATGTTTTTATTTCTATTGCTAATTTTAATGAAGAATTAATCTTTAAAATGTATAGATTCGTGAAAGATATATTGCTTAAGATTTCAAATTCGCATGAATTACAAATAAATTATAGTAAAACAACCAAGGATAGAGCTGGATTAATGGGACCGGATGAATTACTGCTGAAAGTCAAAGAATTTGTAAATTATTTAGATAATGAAGAAATACACATTAATGAAATTGGAAAAAAAGTTTCTATTAAAATCGCTGTTGCTTATTTTCTTTTAACTCATATCATAAATAAATTAAACACTACAATACCAAAAAAATGTAAATAATGATAATATTATTTTATACTAAAAATATTAGGTATTATAACTATATTATGTAATATTTAAGGGGACTATAGTATTGAATACAAATATTATTGAAAATAAAAAAGGCTTTTCACCAGTATCAGAATTTATAAAATCTATTGTTAGAGTTACTAAAGAGTTTGAGGAACAGAGTAATATTGTATATAGGGGGGAGGGTGAGAACCATAAACTAACTGCTTGCCAACCAAATTTGTTTAGACAATATGATTTGAGAACTTCTCATAATATAGAATTAAATATTTTAGATAGCATGAAATCTAAAGGCTTAGTAGAAACAAATTCTTATTTTGAGATGGCTATTGAAGCTCAACATGGAGGATTTCCAAGTCGACTTCTAGATGTTACATATAACGCTCTTGTAGCTTTATTTTTTGCTGTTACCCCACATTATAATAAAAATATTGATGAAGATGATAACAAAGATGGTCTAGTATATATATTTAACATACCTAAAATGTACTCGCCTGCTTCAAACGATATTCATGATTTATACAAAGATTTATTGAATGATAATTCACCCCTAAGAAAAGAGGAAGTATTTGCTACTAGTCATAGACTATTAGACCATGCATCCAAAAATCAAAGAATTATTGCTCAACAAGGAGCTTTTATTTTATTTTATGGAAATTCTTTTTATCCTTTACCACATCATTTAAGAAAAGAAATTACTATAAAAGCAGGAGCGAAAAGCAGAATTCGAGAAGAATTAACATCGTTATTTGGCATACATACAGGTTCCATGTATCCAGAATTACCCAACAACGTTTCAGATATTCTAAGTAAAATAGATAAAATTAGTAAATTAACATTTACACACACTAATGAAATTTTAATATGTATTGAAAATTTAAAAAGTGCAAATTTATCGACATTGAACAATTTTACAAAAAAACACGAGGAATATAAAGATTATATTGAAAAAATTAAAAAATTTGATGAAATATTTGAAGATAATATATTATTCAAAGAATTATTTGAAGAGTTTCTAGATAGACAATATAAATTAGTAGATTTTGATAATTTAAAGCAATATATATCTAATTATAATATTTTTCTACTGAATTTTTACGATTATACGAATAATCGATATTTTATTGAAGCTGTAAATATTAATGAAATTTTAATTGATATGAATCTAATCAATAACATGGAGATGAAAAAAAATGACAATGCAAATTACTAGTGATGAAATCTATCAAAAACAAACTATAGAAAAATTTGTTGAAGATTATTTAAGACATGAAAATATGGATGAAATATCAATTGAAAACGGAAAAAATATATATCTTTATGAAGAAGATATTTTCATTTATACAAGTTATTATAAAAATTGTGAAGAAACGAAGAGAAATATTACAAAAATAATTGAAACGGCTGATTTTAGCCTTACCAAAATTCCACAGGTTTCAATTCTAATTATTACTAATAGCGTAAAAGAAAAAATAGAGTTAACAAATAATCCAGAAATTGATACTTTCTTTAAAGATATAAATAAAAAAATTAAAGAACGTTTTGATTTAAGAAGTATGCCGAAGAATAAAATAAAATTTATATACAAAGTTTTAGTAGTACCCAATCAGTTTACTAAACATTCAATTAATATAAAAAGTCGTATTAAAGCAACAGAGGTAAGTGGTTTAGACACCCCAAAAACAAACGGGAGAGTATTTACAGTAAAATTGTATGATTTAGTTGAGCTATATAATAAAGTTGGGGATGAATTATTTAAATACAACTTAAGAATTGGTATAGATGACCAACTAAATGTTAATACAGAAATTTTTAAAACATTGAGTTATAATCCAGAAGAATTTTGGTTCTTAAATAATGGCATTTCTATGATTCTTTCTCAAGAATGTTTAGAAATGCGTCAATATAATTCAATCGAACTAACAAACTTATATAAAAATAACAATTTAAATATTTCTATTATAAATGGCGCTCAAACTATTACTGCATCAAGTAAATTTTTTTATAATAATTTTTTAAAATCTGATTATGATAGATTAATTAAACTTATAGACAGAGATACAACTGTATGGGAAAAGATAATAAAATCGATAAATAAATCGATAAATAATAACTGTAGTATAGATGAAACAACAATTAATTTAGCCATCTATGAAGCATCAAAAATAATTGAGATAACTTCCAATGAAAATTTAAAAGAGTGGTATAATTCTTTAAAAAGAGATTCTGATATATTAAAGCAGATAGTTAAAACTATTATTGAGTTTTTAAACCCGAAATTCCTTGAAGATACCAGAAATTCGAATAAAATCAATGAAAGTACAGAATTTTTGTTTAATACTATTAAATCTGGATCTATTGCATTAAACAAGGCCGCGGAGAACGCACATGTTATCCTTAGAGTAATTTACTATCAAGAAGATGAGAGTAACAAAACCTCAATTACAAATTTAACAAGTAAAATCACTGTTGCACTTAACAGACAAAAACCTATAAAATCCCAAGATATTTCTCTAGTTTCTTGTTTTGTGCAAAATGTAAATGCCTTAAGTTCAGGTATAATTAATCAAGAACATTTAAATTCGGATGTTATATTTGAAATTATTCGTAGAGGAGAAATTGAATCTACTGCTAATTATAAGTACGATTTAGCAAATTTAGTACGAATATTAGTCTCAATTTTGGGTCAAAATCCTGGTGCTATTAAATCAACAAAAATTGAGGACTTATTATCTATCAAAGAAAAATCAGAACCTTCAATTAATAATTCAACAATATCTGAAATAATATCTTTTAAAAATAATACTATTTTTAAAGATTTTATTAATAATTATTCATATGAAAGTGAAGAATTTGACAGTAATACTTTTATATTTGAATTCCAAAAATATTATTCATTTGTTAATACAGCTATGTTTCTAGACCTCAAATTAAAAGAACAATTTAAAATTTTGAGTAAGGAATCTAAAGATAATACTATAAAAAAATTCATTTCTCAATTGAATTTAAATGAATTACTTAAAAATAAAGCTATTATTAATAATGATGATTTTACAGATAAATTTTACGCTTTAGTTAATTATGGTAATTATTATCTATTCAGTTGTTGGTTTTACGAACTTTGCTTCAAAAGTACTTTCACTTTAAACGACAGTAAAATTGTTAAAGAAATGAATTTAGAAAATCCGGATTTTGGAATAATCGATTACAATTCACCGATATTTAAAGATGTTGGTATAAACAAAAATAATATAGTAATGTTTATTATTGAATTTATCGAATTTTGGGATTATTACATGGGTGCACATTTAAAAGTTAATAATCCAAAAGAATGGTACTTAGCGAAATCTTTTAAAAAGAATGATGATAAGATTATTCAACTTTACTTTAATTTTAAGGAATTCCTATCAAATTCATCAGCTAAACTGGGGCCAACCTCTTAGCACTAAATTTTTACTACCTTAAAAATTAACCCCAACCGTTTGAGTATTACTTCAAACGGTTTTTTCTACTAAAGTATTTAATATAAAAAATTATTTTTAAATACAATCCCCACAATGTGTCACCCGATTCCGACCATTCTCCTTCGAAGCATATAGAGCTTGATCGGTCCTTTTCAAAATCGTAACATCGGTATCTTCAGTAGTCACCGTCGCCACACCGATACTTACAATGATTCCGTCAATTTGCCACTGAGCCTGCTCAACGGCAAGTCGTATTTGCTCGGCAACAGCGATCGACTCATCAATATCTGTGTCAGGCAAAATTAGGACGAATTCTTCTCCGCCATAACGAGCGACTATGTTCCCAACACGCGCCTGCATTTTTAAAATTTGTGCTATTTGTGCAAGCACTTCATCACCTACTTGGTGCCCGAACGTGTCGTTCATCCTTTTGAAATGATCAATATCTAAAATCAAAAGGGAGAAGATTGTTTCATTCTTGTCATACAATGCAAAATGCGCTTCTATTTTCTCTTGGAAGAACCTTCTATTTTTCAAACCTGTTAGCTTATCAGTAACGGAAAATTCTACTAAAGAGGCATTTATTTCAAGCAAATCTTTTTGTTTTTTCTCAATTTCAAAATGAATTTGCTCCAATTTCACTAGAGCTTGGTCTTTTTCTACATAAGCAGCTTACATTTGCTTTTTTAGCTGAACGTAATTCTAATTCATAGTCAATGCGCTTTTTCATCGGTACGACAATACAATCGATATTTTCTGTCTCATCCTCCCAAATCTTTTTACCATTTAGCAGAAAAGGAACGGTCATGCCCTCTCGATGTCAAACTGATAAACAGTTCTTCCCCATGAATTAAGACTAATAGTAGGGTAGAAAAGTTAGCCTATTTGGCGTAGACATGAGTAATTCGATATGCTTATTCAACAAATCCGCCAGTTCATAGCCCATCAAATCTAAGAGGTTTAATTTACCTCTATTATCAGTCCTTCATGTTGAGATGGAGATAAAGCCACATGGCGCATAGTTTAATCGTTTATCCATTTATTTCGATTATCCTTTCTAGTTCCTTAAAGGAATTCGGTGATTAAATGAATCTTTTCTTCTGGATGGCTAATATGCGGATAATAGCCTTTTGCCTCCATTAAATCGCAATGTACTATTTTTTAAATGACTATGTAAATACTCTCCTACCTCTATCGGAACAATACTATCATTCGAACTTTACATAATAAGAATAGGCACATTGCTTTAGATAAGTCTCCTCGATGATCCGATAAGAATGTGACTTCTGCAAATTCTCTTGCAATGACTGGATCCGCTACTTTAAAAGTCTGCTCTAGCTCTTTTGATAATTTTGGAGACTCCGGGTTATTCATAGCAATTGGAGCCGAATGGCTAGCCCATCCTGAAAAATTCATTTCCACCATATCTAGTAATTCTGTAATATCACTGTGATCAAATCCACCGACATACCCCTCTTTATCATTTAAATAAGATGGTGAAGGTCCTATCATAATTAATTTTTGGAAATAATTTGGTCGATCGATGCAAGCATCCCAATCATTGAACTTAATGAATGGCCAATAAAAATTACATCTTTAAATTTCATTGACTCAATGATATCTAGTACATCCTGCATATAACCTTGAAGAGAATGATATTTTGTTGATTCGTAGACGTTTAAATCTGAATTCCCGGAGCCCACATAATCAATCAAAATAATTTGGTATTTTACCTCAAATGCAGGTGTAATAAATCGCCACATATTTTGATCACAACCAAATTCATGTGCAAAAATAACTGTTTGCTCCCCTTCCAAATATATGTAATATCTCCATTCTGACGATGAAGACGATAATTATCAAGTGAAATCAGTATTATTCGTCGTCTCTCAACTTCAGAAATGTGAAATCAAACAGAAAAACAGAAAGCCAAAATTTCTCTCAGCTTTCTGCTCCTTCTAAAATTGTATGCAAATTGTGTGCGTGCCAGGCACCCTCAAAACCCTCAAATCCACTTCCTAACAGGCGGGATACTTTGAGGAAAATGAAACACATTGAATGGATCATATGTCGTCTTGATTTCTCTAAGTCGTCTGAAGTTTCGTCCATAATATGCGGTAGGCCAATCTTTTATATTGCGATCAGGAAAATTCACGTAATCACCAGCAGTGTAAGGCGATAATGCTCGTCTCAAGTCTTCGATCCATTGAATGTTTTGTTTTTCTTCTTGTGGCTCTTCCCATGTAGTTAGGTATTCTTGGGCAATGAGGGCATTTCTATAAAAATAGGCAGTACGACTTGGCGCAACCTGGCTTACTGCACCTCGGAGCGATTGGTGCCAAATTTCAGCATTTCTATTTGGCGCGTTAGCTAAAAATTCTTTCATTCTTCTGATAGCCGCGTGTGGAAAAGGTTTTTCAATAAACGAACCCGACCTTTTGCGAAGTGCAGGTTGATTGCCACTTGGGACATCGAAAAATCGCACAGCTTTGATGTAAGGGGCGTCCTTTATCCATACACTTGTCGGTGAACCAGTCCTCCTTAAAGGGCGAAGGAGTTTTTTTAATTCATGTGCTGAACCAACAAACTCGCCTTGGGCAACAACTTCACCCACTTCCTTTGATTTGAGCTCAATCTGTGAGGTCAAGCGTTCGTCTGTATAAGGGGCCCACTTCTGCCATGCATCAAAGGCGAGCTCAAAATCTTCCCAGCCCCACGTGATTGAGAAAATAGACACATCTGAAATAGGATGGAGCTTAAATGTCAGTGCTGTGACAATGCCGAAATTCCCGCCACCTCCCCCGCAGCAAGCCCAAAATAAATCGCTGTTCGAATGGTTGTTTGCCTTTATAAGTTCTGCTCCTAAATGACCACTTGCGCCGACCATTTCAATTTCCAATAAATTATCACAAGTAAGCCCAAACTGCCGTGATAGCATACCAATTCCCCCACCGAGTGTTAAGCCAACGACTCCGACACTGCTTTCGGTTCCTGCTGGGATGGTCATGCCATATTCCCATAATTCACGATATACTTTCCCTAAATCAGCCCCTGCTTCAATTCTTGCTGTCATGTCTTTCACATTGATAGTTATTGCATTCATGTCACTTACATCAATAACTATGCCTTCATTCACTAGAGAATAATTTTCATAGCTATGCCGACCGCTCCTTATTCGAAATGGTTCATTGTTTTCCCTAACCCATCTTAATGCATTTACTACATCTTTTGTATTTTGACAAAATACAATTTTACTTGGGAATTTTGCAATGCTTAAGTTGTTATTAATCCTAGCCTGTTCGTAATCCGGATCACCAGGGGTAACAATTCTTCCTGTTAGCTTTACCTTCTTCAACGTACAACTCCTTTCTCAAATGATGCCATGTGCATGTACTATCCTATGCACAGCATTGGGAAAGAAATATGAATTTTGAAATTTTTAAAAGTATAAAACGTTACTGTATATCCTTTATTACGCATCAGATAAATACTCATTTTATAGCCTTTTACATATGATGCACTAATGAAACTACTTTGGGGGTGTCTTGATGATTATACATGTGGTGAGCACCGGTGAAACACTTTGGCAAATTGCGAACCGCTACGCTGTCCCACTCAATACGATTGTCCAATTAAATGCGTTACCCAATCCAAATCAATTGATGGTCGGTCAATCACTCGTTATTCCTTCGCCTTATACAACGCACATCGTTAAAAGTGGCGAAAATTTAGGGACGATTGCACAACAATATGGTGTGCCCGTTCAATTGCTTATCCTAGAGAATCATCTAACAAATCCAGATAACTTAACGCCTGGAACAAAACTAGTTATTCCACCAATTACGCATATTGTGCAACCTGGGGAGACATTATCACAAATCGCCAATCGCTATGGTATGACCGTTGAAACTTTAGTTTTAGAAAATGGCATCACAAATCCAAATATGATATATGCGGGAATGCGCTTAATTATTCCAAGAGCGAAACCTACAATTGAAGTAAATGCTTATACGTATCAGCCGAGTGAAGAAGCGGTTAATTCTATTGACGCCATAGGCAATCTGCTTACTTATTTTAGTCCCTTTGCTTATATGATAAAGGAAGATGGATCATTACAGCCCATAAATGATAAAGCCATGATAGACGCTGCTATTTCAAAAAATATTATCCCTATGCTAACCATTACAAACTTCTCTTCTACAGAAGCAGGTTCCAATTTAGCGCATGTAATTTTATCTAATGCGGCATTAAGAGAGAAGGTAATAAATAATGTGATGCAAGTGATGCAAGATAAGGGCTATAAGGTGTTAAATATTGATTTTGAAAATGTCTTACCAACAGATCGGGAAAATTACAATCTATTTCTACAATTAGCTGTTGACCGTCTTCACCCGAAAGGATATTTAGTTTCGACTGCTCTTGCACCAAAAACAAGCGCCAGCCAAACTGGAACATTATATGAAGCACATGATTATGAGGCACACGGGAGAATTGCGGATTTTGTGGTGTTGATGACGTATGAATGGGGCTATCGACTGGGTCCTCCACAAGCTATTTCGCCCATTAACGAAATGAGGAAAGTTGTGGAATATGCCCTTTCAGTAATTCCTGCTGAAAAAATATTTTTAGGTTTTCAAATTTATGCCCGAGACTGGATTCTGCCACATGTTCAAGGGCAAGAAGCAGAGACATTTAGCCCTCAAGAAGCAATCAGTAGAGCAGCAAAATATGGCGCAACCATTCAATATGATATGACTGCTCAATCTCCTTATTTCCGTTATGTTGATGAACAAGATAGAAATCATGAAGTATGGTTTGAAGATGCCAGAAGCGCTCAAGCGAAGTTCGACATGGTTACACAATACAATCTTCGTGGTGTCAGCTATTGGGCACTAGGTTTCCCTTTCCCACAGAACTGGGTATTATTAAATAACGATTTCTCGATTATAAAACAATACAAAACATAATAATCCTTTTTATTATTGCACAACAACTTAAAATGTATTTGCAAATTGCTCTTCACTTTTCTTGTCCAATATTTGCCCATGATAAAAAATCCGTTTCAATGCCATATTAAGATATATCAAATGGAAAGGAGAATGCAACATGGGAAGAGATAATAAGCAAGGGCAAAGTAACAACAAAGGTTCATTACCTCAAACGCCAAAAAACCAAAAAATCGCGCCAGACAAAGTGAAAGAAGAGTTTTCGCAAGAGTTTACGGAGCTTATTAATGCAGTAACTAAAAATAAGCAAAAAAAATAAGGAGGGCTTCGATTGGAATATCAACGTGCGCAAGAAATTGTCGCCTCTTCATCAGAATATGAAGTAACATACAACGACGTTTCTGTATGGATTGACAAGCTTCACGATGATGAAAAAACAGCAACTGTGCATTTACGACGCTCGTTAGAAGAACGATCCGAAGTCGATATTTCAGAATTAAAAGAAGAATACCTCGTACATTAATAACATCATTTGTCTAAACCCTAAAATAAACGAGCACGCAATTTTAAATTTTGCGTGCTCGTTTTGCGCATCGTTTCAAGGGAATTATTGTAAATTCTACTTATTGTCGGTTTTCAAATAATATATTCCTCAACATATTTAAACTGCCCTAGAATCTCATCTGCATGACTATGTAATTCATTAAAGGTTGCTGTTAGTTGCTCAGCGGCAATTGGCTTACTAAATAAATAGCCCTGGATATAATCACAACCGCCATCAATAAGGAATGCAAGCTGAGCCACTTCCTCAATTCCCTCAGCAACTACTTTTAAGCGTAAATGCTTGGCCATTGAAATAATCATGGAAACAAGTGCTTCATCGTTAGGATCATGCTGAATATTACGTACAAAGGCACGATCGATTTTCAGACAATCGATGGGGAAATCTTTTAGGTATGAAAGCGACGAATAACCCGTACCGAAATCATCGACTGCAATTTGAATACCAAGTGCTTTAAGTTCATGAAGCAACTGTGTCATTTGATCGATATTCATCGTCATACTTTCTGTAATTTCTAGTTGTAAATAATGAGGCTCTAACTTTGTTTGCTGTAAAATCCCCTTAACCATTTGCACCAAATCCTGCTGGAATAACTGTCCGAGCGATAAATTGACTGCCACCTTCATTTGTGGCAGACCCTGTGCTTCCCACGTCTTTGCTTGGCAACATGCTGTTTCTAATACCCATTTTCCAAGAGGAATAATAAGGCCGGATTCTTCTGCAATCGGAATAAACATATCAGGTGGTACAAAGCCTCTTGTTGGATGGCGCCAACGTACAAGTGCCTCCACAGATTCAATGTTACCTGTTTTCAAATTTACTTGTGGCTGATATTCCAGATAAAATTCATGATTTGTAAGTGCCTTATGTAGTTCTTGCTCCAGCATGATACGATCTGCCATGCCGTTAGACATACTAGGGGTGTAAAAAAGAAATCGCTGTGGGATTTGGCTCGCCTCACGCATAGCTAACTGCGCATGCATCAATAATTCCTCTCCTGAGCTACCATCTTCATGTAGCGCAATACCAATATTTAAATTACCATTTAGAGAGAATAGCTGTACTTGTAATGGCTTATCCATAGCATTTTTTAAGTTAAAGCAAAATTGCAACAGCTCTTCTTTTGTCCGAACATGATCAATATAAACGACGAACTGACCCTCACGTAGTTTTGTCGCAAAGTAGTGTGGAGGTAAAATCGCTTGGATTCTTTCCGATACGAGCTTCATCATTTTATTGGAATAACTAATCCCGATAGATGCACTAATCGCTGCTAATCGATCAATTTCAATTGCGATTACTGCTTTTTGCTCTCTATCTGTATGCAAATCTTCCTTCAAGATTTTCAGCAAAAGACGCTCGTTTGGTAGTTGTGTAATATCATCATGATAGGCTTGAAATCGTAGTTCCTGTTGCGAGTGTTCAAGGTCTTGTTTAATCTGCAAAAGTTGCTGATAAGGCTTTTCAACCGATGTATAATATATCGCTTTTAAAATCAGATAAAACGCATAAAATTGGAAAATAAGCGCTGAAAAGTTCCAAATTTCATTTGGATATTTCCCAATAACAAATAAAATATCACTTAAAATTAAGTAAAATGCCGCACTAATTAGCCACATGACTCGTTTAGGTACTTTTTTATAATACTTACATAGAATATATATCGTTATACCTTGCAAAATCGCTGCTAATAGGTGAACCTTATCAAGTGCGATATACACCCAGGTATCTTCTTCAATAAATGGCTGTAAAATCATCGGAGGTCTAGACAAAATAATAAGTGCACACGTAACAAATAGTAAGGAAACGCCATATGTATATACTCGATAAACCATCGTTAATCGTTTTTTAGCTTTTAAAATAATAAACAATACACCTATTGCCAAACATAAACGCATGAGCAGATGTAACCACATGTTCATATAAGAGCTTTGCATAGCATTTGCCCCTAATATAACAATGTTTGCTATCTCTAAAAGTGCAATGATAAAAAACAAGCTACCTATGTATAATGTTTGATTTGATAATAAGTGTGAAAATACTAGCCAAGAATGAATGGCAATTGCCATTGTAAAAACAACAATCAGTATTTGCATAACTAAATTTAAATATATGTAACTTTCTTCCGTATAAACTCTGTTGAGCTGATTCCCGTAACCTAAGAGAGGTATTAACAATAGTAATGGTAATGCTATATACCATATCTCTTTCTTGTCTAACTTTTGATGATTACTCCTTTTCTCCAACACTAACCCTCCATACCCTTTTGAACCCTAATACTAGTATGTATCACTCGAAATAAATAGGTAATTTCATCTATTAAAAAGAAATAAAGCTTTTAAAATTGTATATTTCTTTGACTTCTTACAAATCATAGCATTTTTTTTGGAATTTGTATGCAATTATTATAAGTATGCTAATATTCAATTTATTTAGATATTAGCATACCTATATCTCATCGTTCTTCTTTAGAAGCTAAAAGTTGACGAAGTTTTATCATCAGTCTTACACGTCTTTTTTTGACTGCTACAACGGACAACTGTAGTTCACTTGCTACCTCTTCATAGCTATAATCCTCCAAGTAAAAAAGAACTAACAATTTTCTTTCCTCCATTTTTAATTGGAGCATTATCGTTTCTAACAAAGCCGACTCTACCTCGTGATCAACTTGCTCCTCACGTATTCGGTATGCATTTAACGTCTCATCATCCATCGGCGCAAATTGCTTTTCAATACGTTTTTCTTTTGTTAACTCCTTCATGATTTCTCCTCTCACTGTCGTATAAATATAAGAAGAAAATAGCCCTTTCGCAGGGTCAGCTTTTTTCCATGCCTCCCAAACCGCTATTGCAGCAATATGTCGATAATAGTCAAAATCTTTGTAAATATACACTTCAAAAAAATAGACGTAATCATTGGCTGCACTAATTCTAATACTTTTTCAAATGGTAGCTCTGGTGATAGGAGTTGCTTTTCATGTTGTTTAGACATTTTTTATCCTGCCGACTGTGCACAATCCGTTATTCCTAGGTGATACTATCGTAGCCATTCATAATGAACGCGTCGAACAGCCATTTTGCTGAAATCCCCCATATGATATATAAATAGCTGTTTAACTAACTACAGAAATATAGGGTGGAAATTTCCCAAATCCTAAGTTTTGCTCTGATTTTTATACATATTTCTTGAATCGATGGACAAATTACTAATAAGGAGGCGAAGAATTAGATGAATTTTCAAATAAGAGATGCGATTACAGCCAATGTACATGGACAATCAGCAACAGAAATTAAGGATATTGTTGTAGATGCTATTGAACGCGGCGAGGAACACTTACTACCAGGTCTCGGTGTATTTTTTGAGAAGTGGTGGCAACAATCTAGTACTGCTGAGCAGGATGAATTCGTACAAAAGCTAGAAAAAGTCTTTGCACACTAATTTTTTATAATCAGTTCATTCCATTTCCAATAAACGCGTGATAAATTAGATTTATCTGAAAGTTTGGAGGGATTGGAATGTCTGTTGCTGTAGAGTTAATAGTAAATCAACTAAGAAAAGTGTTATTGGATGAGCAAGTATCAACGAACGAAACGGTGCGGGAGCTACATGGGAAAGATGAATCCCATCACGCAATGAGCATGCCAGACATCGTTGTTTTTCCGCGTTCTACAGCGGATGTCAGTGCCATCTTGAAAGTTGCACATGCCGAGCGTATACCAGTCGTACCATTTGGCGTGGGCTCAAGCTTAGAGGGCAATGCGATTCCAATTGCAAGAGGAATCTCCATCGACTTCTCTGAAATGAATGCCATTTTGGATATTCGACCAGAGGATTTACTCGTTAAAGTACAACCTGGTGTGACACGTGCACAGTTGAATAAGGAATTAAAAATACATGGGCTTCAGTTCACTGTAGACCCTGGTGCTGACGCTACACTTGGCGGCATGGCAGCAACAAATGCAAGTGGAACGACCGCTGTACGTTACGGCGTGATGCGCGATCAAGTACGTGATTTAGAAGTTGTACTCGCAGATGGCACAGTTATTCATACAGGTAGTTTGGCAGCAAAATCTTCTTCTGGTTATCACTTGAATGGCTTATTTGTCGGTTCTGAAGGTACATTAGGTTGCTTTACCGAACTAACTTTGAAAGTCTACGGTATACCGGAGTTTGTGACTGCTGGTCGTGCAGTATTTGCGACAGTCGGCGATGCTGTCAGTGCAGTTGCCACATTATTACAAGCAGGCATTTCAGTTGGACGCGTCGAACTTGTTGATGAGGCTTCTATAACACAAGCAAATATTTATAATGAAACATTTTATAATGAAAAACCAACATTATTTTTAGAATTCCACGGAAATGAAGCGGGTATGCAGGCTGATATCGAATTTGCAACAGAAATTTTTGAAGATTTTCATTGTTTGACTGTTGAATTTGAGCATGACAATGCCGCACGCAACAAACTTTGGGAGGCACGTCATTCGCTGGCCTATGCCTATATTCATGCCTTTCCAGGGAAGAAGCTCATGTCGACAGATGTATGTGTGCCAATTTCAAAGTTAGCTGAAACAATTTTATATGCTCGTGAACAACTAGATGAAGTTGGACTGGCAGGAGGAATTGTAGGTCATGTGGGTGACGGTAATTTCCATGCCCTGTTGATGTTAGACCCAAGTGATGTTGAGGAACAGGCGAAGGCCGATCGTTTTAACGAACATCTCGTGCAATATGCATTGCTTCGTGGCGGCACATGCACCGGTGAACACGGTGTAGGTATCGGAAAAATGAAATACCAGGCAACGGAGCACGGCGCTTCTTTACTGGTCATGAAGAGCATCAAGGCAGCTCTTGACCCAAACAACATCATGAATCCAGGTAAAATTTTCTCAATGTGAAGTTATGCTTGGTCTAGAATCATACTTTTTTTAAAAGATTGTCCACAAAAGGTATTCGGAATGTTCACATGCCGAATACCTTTTGACATTTATCAAAAATAGTTGTTACAAATAGCCCTTATTAACGACAGTAGTACGCGACTTGATTCAGCCCTTCTTGACGTTTTGCCTCATAATGCACGCGTTTCCTTGTGCACGATTTTCTTTTCAAATTTACGCTTGTTCGCACTCACTTTGACATGTGTCAAATCAATAAAGACATGGTCAGTGCTCCATAATCCTTGATCCGCAATTTCTTTTAAGATGCGATAGAAGTACACTATTTGATTGGAGCGCAGGCAACTTCTGCGGGAATAGCATGAGCGAAAAGGCCCCACAGGAGCCCTCGCGACGAGGAGACTGAAGCCATGCCCGCGAAAAGCGCCCGCCGTAGCGCAAATCAACGGTTTCATATAGTTACTTCTATTTGAAAAGAAAAAATACAGTAAACAAACTCCTTTTTTTAGTTTGTCTACAGTCTGATGGGGCTGACCCAAAAGTAAAAACAACATACTTAGAGGTGTCCAATCATGCTATTTTTTACCCTATAGGAAGGCGCACATTATTGTTTGAAGGACTTTTTAGACAGCCCCACCTTTTTATTGAAAATCATTAAAACGGCAATTACTAAAATCACGTTCTGTGCCTAGTGCGCGAGGTACCATTGTTTCAACGAGATAATCCTCTTCCTCATAAATAATTTTCTTCAGCTCAATGCCGAAAAACTCCTTCATCTGGGATTCCGTCATCACTTCTTGTACATTACCATAAACAATGCCCTTTTCTTTCGCTGTCATCATTACCTTGTCAGCAAGGTAAAATGCATGATTCGGATAATGCGTATTAATGATGCACGAAATACCGCGTTCCTGTGACAATTGCTTAATGGTTTGCAAAATCACAATTTGCTTTTGTATATCCAAATGTGATTCTGGCTCATCTAAAATTAATACCTCCGGATCAGACACAAGTGTACGTGCAATCAAAGCCAACTGGAGTTCACCCCCACTAACTTCATTGCATGATTTCTTCGCAAGATGCAAAATACCAATCGTATCAAGTGCTACATGTGCTGCTGCCATATCCTTCGCTGATGGCTGGGCCAGTGTACTAATGTAAGGTGCACGCCCCATGACAACAAGCTCCTCCACCGAAAAGCCGAATACCATTTTATGTGCTTGTGGCACATAGCCAATACGCTTCCATAGTTCTTTTCGTTCCAGTGAAGCAAGAGGTTTCCCATCAATCAATGTCTTTCCTTTTTTCCAATCAAGAAGCCCTGTAATACATTTCAACATCGTTGTTTTTCCTGCACCATTTGGTCCAAGAATAGCCATTATCTCACCAGGCGCTAGGGTGAAATTTATATCCCTTGCGTATAATTGAGGAAATTTTTTGCGGCGTTTTTCATAATAATAATTACCATCCACTACTTCTATTTTCATCCCCAGCCACCTCCTGAACGGCGTAATAAGTATGCGAAGAACGGTGCCCCGATAATCGCTGTCAGTATAGACAACGGAATTTCTGTTGCTGTTAATGAGCGGGCTAAATCATCAATAATCAATAAATAGACACTTCCAATCGCAACAGACACAGGCAAAACATATTGATTGTTATTGCCAACAAGCATACGTGCGACATGCGGGATAATTAAACCGACCCAACCAACAATACCTGCGACAGCGACAGATGCTGCAGTAATAAGTGTCGCACCAAAAATTACTACCCATTTTAAACGTGCCACTGGAATCCCCATTGATTTTGCCTCATCCTCTGGCAATGTTAAAATATTCAAACGCCAGCGAAGTAAATATAATAGTAGAATACCAATTAAAATAAGTGGACCACCAATATATAAATCTTGATACGTCGCTGTTCCCAGACTTCCCATAAGCCAATATGTAATCGCTGGTAACTTTTCTTCCGGATCCGCCATAAATTTTGTTAGGGAAATCAACGCATTAAAGAGCGCGGATGTTACAACACCAGCTAATACGAACATAAAAATAGGTGCATTTTTCTTTGCACCAGCTACTAGAAATGTAAAGCCAATTGCCCCTAGCCCAAAAATCAAGGCCATTACTTGCGCTGTGAAATTTTGCCCAAATAATAAAATCCCTAGTGATGCCCCAAAACCAGCCCCCGCCGAAACACCTAAAATATCAGGTGATACAAGGGGATTACCAAACATGCCTTGAAAACCTGCACCCGCAATTGCTAATCCTCCGCCAATCAGAAGGGCAAGTAAAATACGAGGTAACCGAATATTCATAACGACCGTTTCTTCCATTTGTGTCCAAGTTTGTTCTATCGGGAACACTTGCGAAGTAAGGATTTTTAAAATATGCTCAAGCCCTACCTCGAAACGGCCAACGCCAAGAGAAACGATTGCTACCACAATGGGCAGCAACCATAACAATGCAACTTTCCATTTCTTCATCTAACCATCAGTCCTTAATATTTCGCCGCGTCAGAAGAAGGATTTAATACCGAATGAATTTCTTCGTCTGTTACGTCAAATTCATAAAAATCTTTATAGTACGTTTTTATTTCATCTTCAATCTTATAGTCAAATAGTGTTGGGTGGTTTTTTTGTGCCATCCATTTTAACATTAACGGTGCATCACCACTTGGTGGGAACCAGCGATATATGCCCAGTGGAATCTTATACACTTTACCGTCTTGTACAGCTTTAACTTCACTCCAGTCCTGGCCATTCACCTTATTTTCAAGTAAATCTACAGGCTGAGTCTCTGTAAAGTTTGTTATGTAAATAATATCTGGGTTCCATGCGTAAATTTGCTCCATATTTACTTCTTTTTTTCCTTGTATATCATTTTCAGCGACGTCCACCGCTCCTGTTGCATTCAACCATTGATTGCCAAAGAAGTTTTTCCCGCCAACTGTGATTGATTTATCATTATGCATAAACAAAATGAGCGCACGTGGCTTGTCCTGTGTTACGACGTCTTTTAATTTTGCATCGAGCTTTTCCTGTACTTTTTTGCCTTCTTCTAAGAAACGGTCAGCACGCTCGGTTGTTCCTGCCATTTGACTTGTTAATGTAAGCCAGCTATTGAATGTTGCCAATGGTTCAGCGGCCGCAGCATCAATCGCTTTTACAGCGACAACGGGAATACCTGCTTCTGTTATTTTGTTAATAGAATTCTCATCTGTGGCAATTTCTACGTATAATTGCGGATTTACTTTCATTAATTCTTCAACATTCACTTCACCATTTTGGATGAAAGATGTTTCAGCCTTTAAAACATCTGGTGAAATTTTCGCTAAAATTGAGTTTTGCGCTGCATTGTAGGAGTTGGGATGCATGCCTACAATCTCTTTTGTAGAATTTGTCGCTACATACCAAGTAGAAAAGTAAGGCAAAATTCCGCCAGTAACCACACGTTCGATTGTGCCCGGCACAGTTACTTCTCTTCCAAGTTGGTCTGTCACAATTTTCTCTTCAGCTGTTGTTTGTACTTCAGATGTTGATGATTCTGCTGGTTGTTTCGTCACTATTTCTTCTTTATCGCCGCAAGCAGCCAACATTGCGGTTAAAGCTAATGTTGCTAAAAACCCATATTTCTTCATTGTCCTTCTTCCTCTCTTAGCCATTTTGCTATACCGTGTAAAAACGGTCTTGATTGATCGATAAATCCAAGTCCGATATGAAACATCGGGTCAAGTGTCGTTACGACTAATTCACCGTTAAAACTTACGTTGTCTACATAAAACAGGGAACGTCCATCAGGAATATCGAGTAATGACTGGGCTCCATCTGGTGCTAGAAATGAACCGTGATAATGCCATTTCATATCACGAAGTGCTACGTATTTAAACAAAGGGTGTGTCTTGTTTTGTTCTTCCATTGGTAGGTCACCACCATCTTGAACCCACCAACTAAAATTCACTTCCGAATCCACCCAATCTATTGTAGGGAACCAATTGTCTAACACCTCGCCAAAAATAATTAGCCTCTTGCCCGATTCAATAAACGATAAAAATTGTGACTGATAGCGCTTTAAATGTGGAATATCTAAACGGCACGATAAAATCAGCGTGTCGTAATTTGCTAAATCATAACGATGTAGTTCACGAATATGCAAAATATCATCATACAAATACTTAAATTCTTCCTCCGCAAAAAAGCGATTTTGAAATGGTAGTCCATTCGTTACTATACCGATCATTGTCATTCCTCCCCTTTCGCTTTATTACGCTTATATTCCTGTCGTATGAATGCAAGCATTTGCACACTTAATTTGCTCGATGTATTATCCTCATCAATAAAGACCCGATAAATATCCGTCCCTGCACCTGCCAAAATTGTGCCATTTGTTGAATCATGGTCGACATAGATAATCACTGCTCCGCTTTGATCGGTTATAAGTACCTCGCCATGCAATGGGATGTTTTCAAAATATCCACGTGAAAAGAAACCGCGTACACCTTTCCGATAGTTAATGTCATACGCATCAATGTCTGCGAATATTGGATGCATAGGTTCTGTAATGATAATTTCGCGATCCTTCAACGGAATCGGGGAACGTTTCCAATTAGGCACACCTGTTAACCAAGGTAATGATGTCTCCGTTAACGAGAAAATTACCCCACCCTGTTTTAAATACTGATCGAGCAATATTTTTTGTTCTAGCAAAAATTGTTCCTCTACTAAATTGGTAATAATTAACCCAGCATATGCACGTAAATCCGCATACGGTAAATCGTATAAATATAAAAATGTCAATCCGCGTCGTCGATCCTCAGCTGACAGCCTTGCAAATTGAATATCAATGCCAACATAAGCAATTGGTTTCAAAACATCCCCTACTTTCTTTATGTAAAGTTATTGAAAATGATTATCATTTACAGTAAAATATATATCACAGTATATTGATAATGATTATCATTGTCAATGTAATCTCTATATTCCCAATAAATTCAAGGCATATTTTTGACATAAATAATATTTATAGTGCATCCACAATATTTTTTTAATATTATTTATCACTGAACGAATACCTATTATTTTTACAAGGAGGAAATAGGATGAGCATGCCATTTACAATGCTAAAGCTAGACCCAGGAAACGCTTTTGGTGTTAATGGTCGTATGCAGAAAGATACAGGGAGCGAAGCAAGAATCGTAGAACAATACGATTTTGCACAGAAGGATTTAAACGAGATAGATGTGCTTATTATTCCAAACTTTATTGATCAGGAATTTTTATTTACGCAACGGGAAAAAATAACTAGCTTTTTAGCACAGAAAAAAATCGTTGTGTACTGTGGTCATTTATTCCGTGAGTGGTTACCAGGTTGTGGACCATTCATGCCACAACTTATCCGTAATTTTAAAGATTATGAAGTATTTCCAACTGCACAATCCACTATTTTCGAAGGTGTAACAACGGCAGATATGACGTTTAAAAAAGGAGTTGCGGGCTTCTTCGCACGCGGTTATCACCATGCACCAGCAAACGCAGAAATTTTACTAACATTTGCGAATAATAAGCCTGTTACATATGTGGACCGTTCTTCAACTAACGGCACAATTTTAGTTCATGCAGGACGTGATTTACTCGGTTATGCTGACGAAAACAAAACGACCGAC
This sequence comes from Lysinibacillus sphaericus OT4b.31, assembly GCF_000392615.1. Classification (GTDB taxonomy): domain Bacteria; phylum Bacillota; class Bacilli; order Bacillales_A; family Planococcaceae; genus Lysinibacillus; species Lysinibacillus sphaericus_B. The sequence goes on from NZ_KB933398.1 coordinate 3,436,470, forward strand.
CGCATTCGCCCGCAGTTTTTAGCATGGCTCGAATCGGAAGTACAAGCTTTAAAGGAGGAAGGAGAATGATGAGAAAAATCGGTGTTATTTACAGTGGCAATGAATCCCATTATCGGACATTCTACGAACCAAAATTCAATCAATATATTACAAAACTAATTTATCATCCGGATTTTTTTGCAACAGACATCGAAGACCTAGACGTACTCATCGTGCCATCACAACTAAACTACAAACTCTTACTTGCTAGTGTGACAAAAATTCATGCATTTGCCGAGAACGGAGGCATTATTGTCGCTTTCGGACCACAGCCATGGAATTGGCTACCGTCACAGAGGTGGGAGGAACGTCCGACAAATTTCTGGTGGTGGCTAGAAAAAGATGCTTCAAGTGGCTTAGTCCTACAAAACCCAGCACATCCATTATTTAATGACTATTTAACATTAGCTGACTGTACTTGGCATCAACACGGTGTTTTTTGGCCGCCTGAGCACTCGGATATTTTAATTTCAACAGAAGATGGTGCTGCTGTCATGTACGTAGATACTCATTCAACCTGCGGAACGTGGATTATTTCAACGCTTGATCCAGACTTCCATTTTGGCTCTTACTTCATGCCAGCAACAGAACGGTTCTTTGAAGGCTTCTTCCCTTACTTAGCATACGGGACCATATAAGTGACGAACGATACTCAAGTTTGTCTCAAATCGCTATTACACTTAAACAAATCATGATTTCCTATCGTAGCGACCAGCTATCACATGCGTTCGGTCAAGCTCCTCCAAATTTAGACATTGAAAACCCGCTGACAACGACCCTCTCAGCGGGTTTCTGTTTCTTACAAATCATAACGGAAGCTTTTCACTATTTTATCACCTTTATTAAAATCCTTTGACACATCACGTACAAAGCCCATGGATAAATAAAGTTCAATGGCAACTTGCATTATATCACCAGAATGTAAATACAATACCTGATCTTGTCGACTACGTGCAAAGGCAAAACTTTCGTGCAATAATTTTTTTGCGATGCCCTGCCCCCTACCATTTGGATGCACGCCTAATAAGCGTACAATAGTAGACTCAATGCCTAGTTCTGGAAGTCCGTATGCTTTCTCCGAATTTGTAAATAATTGCAGTCCACCTAAAATTTCATTACTACGCTTTGCTACTAAAATGGTCTCCGCATCAGGATTACCAACCGATGTCCGAATATCACTTAAATACTGTGCCCAATCCTCTGGTTTATCATATTCTTTTTCATACTGTGCATAACTCTCCACCAGCACCTCTAAGTACCGTGTATGATCTTCCTTGCGCAAATGTTCAATAACAATTTCAGCTACTGCCATATACAACGCTTCCTTTTCTAAATGCTGCCCTTACTATAAGCAGTCACTCTTTTTTCAATACGGTGTGCAATCCATTCCATAACTGCTGACACACCCCAGTAAATTAATCCCACTGCAATAAATGCCTCTAAAAATTTTAAATTAACGGATGCCACGATATTGGCTACTCCCGTTAACTCCTTTATCGAAACGAAAAATGCTAATGACGTCGCATGTAAAAAACCAATAAAAACATTCGTAAAGTTTGGAATCGACTGACTAAAAGCTTGTGGCAATATAAAACGTCGCATAGCCTGCGAAAAAGTTAAACCTACAGCATATGCCGCTTCAAGTTGCCCCTTTGGTACAGCTAAAATACCCGAACGTATAATCTCTGAGGCATACGCTCCAGCGCTTAATGTCAGTGCAAATAACACGAAAAATAAAATAGGAATGGCATTTGCATCGACATTGATTTTCAAGGCTTGCGCGACAGCATCCACTACAATTGGTAGCCCAAAATAAATCAGCATAATATGCATAATAATTGGTGTGCCTCTGAAAAAGGACACATAAAAATTTAATATTGGCGCGAGAATTTTTATATTTTGAATCCGTACAAAGGCTATCACTATGCCTATTAAAATGCCCAAAACTACAGGTGTAAACGTCATGAACAAGGTTAACGGCAGCACTTTACAAATTTCCTGTAAAGCCTCAAAAATAAAAGAAATGTCAATTGTCAAAGTCAAATCCCCCTAGTTCGTCGCTACTTCTTTCTGCATATAGCGATTGAGATAGCGTTCATTACTATTTAATATCTTTTCTAGTAATAAAACGATGATATAGTACACGATGGAGAGTGCCAAATAGATTTCTAGTGCCCGAGTCGTGGAGGCAATAAGCGTTTCTCCACGTCCCACCATATCCATAACCCCAATCGAGAAGGCAAGTGAGGTATCTTTCAATGAACTAATCATTGTGTTGGCCATATTCGGAAAAGCTACACGAATCGCCTGTGGTAGCACAATACGTATAAAAGTTTGCGAACGGCTTAAGCCAACTGAATAGGCTGCTTCTATTTGACCGCGATCAACCGTTAATATAGCTGCTCTAAAAATTTCTGCAAATGCTGCTGCGTTGCTGCATGTATACGTAATAATGACAAAATAAATGGCATCCATCCTTGTCACATCGATGTGAAGGATTTGTAATAGTGCTGGTATGCCATAAAACACTAAAAACAACTGCACCAGTATCGGCGTCCCTCGAATATACGATATATAAATCGATGCAAACTGCTTCAAAACAGGTATGTGAAGCAGTTTCGGTATAGCGATTACTAGACCGAACAGCATCCCAAAAAGAATCGAAAAGATTAATATTTCAAGTGTTATGGGCAAATACCGAAGCAATGTCGGTAGTACGTTCGCTATTAGCATGAAGTCGAAATCATTCGCCATCCTTCCTTCACCCTTTCCTGTTTTGCTTAGAAATCGACTGAGTAATCGTCACCTAACCATTTTTTACTTAACTTACTTATAACTCCATCCGCCTTTAACTCTCTAATGGCTTCGTCAATACGCTCCTGTAATGGCACCGCGTCTTTATTAAGTAAGAAATAAACTTTGGAATTTAATAATGCGTCACCTACGACTTTTTGTTGGGCTTCATTGTTTTCGTTATAGTACCTTACCGCAAATGGCGTTGTAATGATCGCATCGATACGACCACTTGCAATTTGGTTATTGACATCTGCTGAACTAGACGAATAAACAATATTTACACCTAAATCATGCTCTTTATTGTATTTTTCAAGAAAGACAGCCGAGTTACTCGTCGCTGAAACATTGACACTTTTTCCTTTTAAATCATCAATGGATTGGATTTCACCGTTTTTCTCATTTACCGTTACCTTTAATGGAAATACATTATAAGGCTCCTTGTTGAATAAGAACTTCTTCTCTCGCTCACTATTGACTTCCATTTGATGTGCGATAAAATCAATTTTTCTTGTTTCTAAACTTAGTAGTAAATTAGAAAATTCCATTGTTTTAAATTCAATTTCATATTCTGGTAGTTTTTCATCAATAGCACGAACAAGCTCGACATCATAACCTGTTAAGTTTCCTTTATTATCTAAGAAACATATATTTGGAAATTGCGTCCCAGTACCCACAATTATTTTTTGAACATCTTTTCCCTCTTGTGCTGACTCATTTTTAATCGCACCTCCTTGTATCTCCTCGGCACTTGTACAAGCTGTTAAAAGGAAGGTAAGCACTATTGTTAAATAAAGCGATAATTTTTTCATACAATTCCTCTTTTCGTGTCAGATATGCAAAGCCACACTATCTTCAAGCGCTGCCTTTAAATGCTCTAGCCCTATTTCCGTTACAGCTTTGTATACACCATTTTTACTTGAGCCAATTTCTACTATCGGCACATAGCGTACACCGTATTTCGTCTCAAGAATGTCTCGAAACGCATCATTATGTGTCACATCTACTGTTTGATAAGGAATCTCTTTCTCTTGTAAGTACGTTTTTACTTCCTCACAATAACTACAACCTTGTTTTGACCACACTACTACATTTATCTTTTTTACCATGTTCATAGCCCCCTTTAGCTTACTGCTTCCTGTTGTTGTAAATGTAAATTCACTGGACTTAACAGCTCAAATGACCGTTCACGCTCTAATGCCTTCAATACGGGCGTATGCAGAATAAATTCATCAATCTGATATTGCGCATGATAGGCATCTAATTGTTCTTTTATTTCTTCAGGGGTACCGTATAAAATATCTGCATCATACTGTTTGACAGTGAAGGACTCTCCTGATTCTTGCCCAAATTTTTCAGCTAGCTCCACAGAATTCAATGTTAAGCTTCGACCACTGGCTAAATGCACCTTCGTTATTTTTTGCTCGCCTACTAAATCTTTCGCTTCCTCTTTTGTGGGTGCAGCAAGAGCAGCTACGGCGACAGCAAAATGGCCTTTAGGATAATGCATGCGATATGCCTCTGATGCTTCTTTTAACACATCGTGATCACTATTTATAAAACGCGCAAAGACAAAGGCAATGCCTAATTTCCCTGCTAGTGTGGCACTTTGTGGACTCGCACCAAGTAAAAATAGCCCAGGTTTCACCTTTGGAATAGGCGTTGCCTGTATACCATGCAATTCATGTTCTGCTGGTACTGCATCATCAAGTAATTGTTGTAAAAATGATAGGCGTTCCTCAAAATCTTGCCCTGTATTAATCGTGCCATATTGCAGAGCCTTTGTAGAAAGTGGCAAACCACCGGGTGCTTTTCCAATACCTAGATCTACGCGCCCTGGCTCCAACGATGCGAGCACATGAAAATTTTCTGCAACTTTAAATGGGCTATAGTGCTGTAACATGACGCCACCTGAACCAATATTAATGGATTTTGTCTTTGCCAGTAGATAAGATACTAAAACTTCCGGTGATGTCCCAGCTAATGTATTCGTATTATGATGCTCTGACACCCAAAAACGGCTATAGCCTAACTGCTCTGCTTTTTGTGCTAATGCCACTGTGTTTTGTAAAGTTCGTTCGTTTGTTGCGTCCCCAATAATAGGGCTTTGATCTAGTATGCCTAACGAGTAACTCATACATTGCCTCCTTAATTTCTTTTATTCAAATAAATTTACTAGGTTTTTAGACAGACTGTTTGATATAACGGCTTTCTTTAAATGGTAAACCTAAATTACCACGTAATGTATCCGCCTCGTATTCCTCTTTATAAAGCCCACGTTCCTGTAAAATCGGTACAACTTTGTCAACAAAATCATCAAGTGCTCCTGGAACTGTAACACCTATAATAAAGCCATCCGCCGCTTCTTTTTCAAACCATTCTTGCACTAAATTTGCAATATGCTGAGCTGTACCAAAGAAGGCAGTTTTAGGTGTTGCTTCTCGTAAAGCCACTTGGCGTAGTGTTAGCCCCTCTTCCCTTGCATACTTTTTAATATAGTCTGTCGTGCTTCGGAAACTATTTGCGCCAATATCGCCAAGCTCAGGGAACGGCGCATCAACATCATACTGTGTAAAATCATGATGATCGAAATAGCGACCAAGATAAGCCAGTGCACGTTCAATAGAAACAAGCGCAACGATCTCCTGGTACTTTGCCTCTGCCTCCTCAATTGTGTCGCCAATTATCGGTGATATTCCAGGGAAAATCTTTACCTCCTCAGGGTTACGCCCAAATGCTTTAACCTCTGCCTTGACCTTTTTATAAAATTTCTGTGACTCTTCTATCGACGCACCATGCGTGAATATTGCATCTGCATCCTTTGCCGCTAAACGAATACCTGCATCTGATGAACCTGCTTGAAAAATTACAGGCTGACCTTGTCGAGAACGTGCAATATTTAACGGTCCTTGTACAGAGAAATACTGTCCTTTATGGTTCAATGTATGGAGTTTTTCTCTGTCAAAAAATACATCGTTTTCAACATCTGCCACAAAAGCATTGTCATCCCATGAATCCCAAAGCCCTTTTACTACTTCTAAATACTCCTCTGCAATTTGGTAGCGTTCTGCATGGCTTGGATGTTGCTCAATGGTCTTATTGTAATTTAAAGCTGTGCTCTCAAGTGGTGTCGTTACTACATTCCAGCCTGCGCGACCACCACTAATATGGTCGAGCGATGCAAACTGACGCGCCACTGTAAAGGGCTCACTATAAGACGTTGAAACTGTTCCGACTAAGCCAATATTTTTTGTTGCTACGGCCAATGCCGATAATATTGTCAGTGGCTCAAAGCGGTTTAAAAAATGTGGAATCGACTTTTCATTTATAAATACACCATCTGCGATAAAAGCAACATCAAATTTTCCCTGTTCCGCTTTCTGCGCTTGTTGTGTGTAAAATGATAAGCTTACACTTTGATTGCTCGCTACCTTTGGATGACGCCAACCTGAAATATTTCCGCCCACACCATGAATTATTGCACCAAATCGAATTTTATCCTGTCTCACCATCATTTTCTCCTCCACATTTTCTTATTTTTACTAAACAAAGTGGTTAAGTATGTTTTTAGTTAAAAAATAATATTTCACTTATGATGCGCTCTAAACATTCATAAATAAAATAGGATTGAGGATGATATTACAGTTCATTTACCCTTTATGCAATAGGTCGCTTAATAGAAAAAATTTTAATTCTCAATAAAATATTTTATCAATCAGGCCTTTCTTGTTCTTGAAATTGCACAGCCGTTTCTAGCATTGTATCCCAAAATGCTGGTGCAAGTGTTTTCTTATTTCTATATGTCAAAAAAATATGCTGGTTCATATCGAGTAAATGTTTGACATCAATTTCTATAAATTCACCACTTGCAAGCTCATTTCTCACACATAAATGTGGCAAAAAACTCAGGTATTCTTTCGTGTGAATTAATGCTTTGGCTATTTCTAAATGATCTGTACGCACTTCAATATTGGCTGTAACGCCTTCTACCTCAAACATTTTGTGCACATAATTCCAATCAAACGCACCACACTCAAAAAACACCATTTTCTGCTTTGCAAGCTCCTTCGCTTTAACAAGTGAATTTCCGCTACAAGGATGATCTCGATGCATGACCAATTTAACAGCATTACTCAGCAAGAACTCATTATTAATGCCATCCTTATGCACGTATTGAATAAACCCTATATCAATTTGGTGACTTTGTAATTTTTCTAAAATCACACTTGTTGTACCAGTTATTATTTGAAAGCGCATGTGTGGAAAACTTTTTTTCCATTTAGGCAATGCGTACGCTAAAAAATATTGAGCCGTCACAAGATTTGTGCCTATGCATATTTCGTCCGATTGCTGTGTTTCTTTTAAATGCTTCTTTCCTTGCTGAAACGTTTGCACAATCTGTGTCGCAAATGGTAAGAAATCCTTCCCCTTATCCGATAAGATGACGCTTCGTCCATCCCGGTGAAATAACTCAACATTTAAGTCTCGCTCCAATGATTTAATACGCGCCGTCACTGTTGGCTGTGACAAAAACAATGCATGAGCAGCTTTATGAATGCTCTTGTAATGCACAACATATAAAAACGCTTCGATATGGTCAATATTCAACTGTAGCCCTCCTAAAATTACTTATTTATCCTATTATATAGATTCCCACCTTTATTCTCTATAAAAGATTGGAAAACTAGGTATTTAAATTCTTAATTAGCTCGTCTCTTTTGTGATTTTGATGAACTAGCTCTTGCTAACTCTGAACGGTGAATTTGAAAAACACAAGGATGCAATTTAAACCGTTTGTTAAATTAAGACAAAAAAAGTAACCTAGCGTCTCCCAGGTTACTTTCTCTATGTAACGATGAGGCCATCCATCTTGACAACTTACATCGCGTGCGACACACATCCCTCTGTCTGCTTGTCGCTGTTATTTATTCAAATTGCCACCCTCTGTTGCCAACTTGAACTCTAAATATATCAGCACTTCTCAACCCGAGAAGCATATGTCAACCATTCAACCAAAATGATACAAAGACTGCCTTTTTTGAGGCATATAAACCGTTTTACTGTTGAGCACCTATCTGATTCGCCACAGAAGTTTATTTATCCTAAAATTGATGCAAGCACTGCCTTCTGTGCATGTAGTCTATTTTCTGCTTGCTCAAAGATGTAAGAATTAGGGCCATCTATAACTGATGTTGCCACTTCTTCTTCACGGTGCGCTGGTAAGCAGTGGAGGAACATATAATCAGGTTTCGCATGGACAACAAGCTCGTCATTGATTTGGTAAGCAGCAAAATCTTGTAGACGTTTGGTAGCTTCTTCTTCTTGCCCCATAGATGTCCAAACATCTGCGTAAACAGCGTCAGCATCGTTCACCGCTTCTACTGGATCATTCGTAATAGTAATCGTACTGCCATTTGCTGCTGCGATAGCTTGTGCTTGTGCGATAACCTCTGTATCACATTCATAGCCAACTGGCGTTGCAACTGCTACGTGCATTCCTACGTGTGCAGAAGCGACTACTAATGAGTGCGCCACGTTGTTGCCATCTCCAACATATGCAATTTTAAGTCCTTTTAGTTCACCTTTATTTTCTGCAATTGTTTCTAAATCCGCTAATGCCTGGCATGGGTGATAAATATCTGTTAATCCATTTATAACTGGAATGGCAGCATGCTCTGCAAGTTCTTTTACCATGGCATGTGAGTTTGCACGGATCATAATCCCATCTAAGTAACCTGATAGCACATGTGCTGTATCATAAATTGACTCTCCGCGACCAATTTGTAAATCACGTGCATGCATAAACATACCTTTACCACCCAATTGATTCATGCCAACCTCGAATGAAATACGTGTACGTGTTGAATGTTTTTCGAATATCATACCGAGTGTTTTTCCTTCTAATAGCTTCGGACATTTACCTTCTTTTGTAATAATTTTCAGTTGAGTTGATAGTTCAATTAATCCCTGAACTTCTTCACTTGTATAGTCTAACAAAGTCAGTAGGTCTTTTCCTTTTAAGCTAGACACTAACTTTAACTGTACTTCTTCTAATAGTTTCATAGCCTTCGCTCCTTGCTTTTATTGCTGTTGAATTTAGTATACACATGCATAAATATAAAATCAACTGAATTTTTATGTTTATTTTCAAAACTTAGAATTTAATTGTGGATTGTGTCAGGAATTCGTCAATTCGAATATTTATGCATTATTAACTTTTTTTATTGTACAAATAATTGCTGCAAAAAGTGAATTCTAACTTTTCCACTTGAGAAATGGTAAAGGACAGGACCTTGCTTATGTAGTTTAAAAAGTATAGCCAATTAAAAAGAGCCTGCCCAAGGGCAAGCTCGAATCATCTTAGTCAAATGTAATTTTGTTCACTGCATCACGGTCTAATTTTTTAATCACTTCAACCATAAGTTTTACCGCGTTATCGTAGTCATCACGGTGTAAAATACCCGCATGTGAGTGGATATAGCGTGTGGCAATACCAATTGATAGTGCAGGTACACCATTTGCAGTCAAGTGAATAGAGCCAGCATCTGTACCGCCGCCTGCCATCGCCTCAAATTGATATGGAATATTGTTATCGTCTGCCACGTCTAAAACAAATTCACGTAGGCCACGATGTGATACCATCGAGGCATCGTAGACAACGATTTGCGGGCCAGCACCCATTTTACTGTTTGACTCTTTTGGCGTTACTCCTGGTGTATCTCCAGCTACACCAACATCGACAGCAAAGCCGATATCGGGCTGAATTTTATGCGTTGCTGTTTTCGCACCACGAAGGCCAACTTCCTCTTGTACGTTCCCTACAGAATACAGGATATTTGGATGCTTTTCATCCTTTAATGCTTTCATAACATCAATTGCAATGGCACAGCCGATACGGTTATCCCATGCTTTAGCTAATAAATACTTGTCGTTTTTCATGACATTAAATTCGAAATATGGTGTCACCATATCACCAGGACGTACGCCCCATTCCAGTACCTCTTCTTTTGAAGCTGCACCAACATCGATAAACATATCTTTAATGTCTACTACTTTGTTACGTACATCTGCTGGTAAAATATGAGGCGGTTTAGAACCGATTACCCCGATGATTTCTTCACCTTTGCGCGTTGTAATGGTTACACGCTGGGCAAGCATAACTTGGCTCCACCAGCCACCTACAGTTTGGAATTTAATGAAGCCTTTGTCGTCAATTTGAGTCACCATGAAACCTACTTCATCTAAATGACCTGCGACAACAATTTTAGGACCATTTTCATCGCCCACTTTTTTAGCAATCACACTTCCTAAATTATCTGTTTCTACTGAATCTGCGTACGGTGCGATATATTTTTTCATGACCTCACGAGGTGCACGCTCATTACCTGCAATACCATTCGCATCCGTTAAATCTTTGAACATTTGCAAAGTTGAATCTAGTTGTGTCATCCTTTTGCCTCCTACATCTTATATCTCCTCTATTATACTTCGTTTACCGAAATATTCCTAGCAAATCGTCTGAAAATTGACGATTTTTTTACTTCTTAGAAATTGAAATTAATAGCCATTACGTTGGCGATTATAATTTTCTTCATTTTTTTCAATGTAGGCAGACACAACATCTTCAAAAGTAAAGCCTAGATTATACGCAAGCAATCCATAACATTGCCATATCGCTAAATATTTATCCTCGGTTGGCTGACCAATAAACGCTAAAATATAGTCTTGTGTCATTAAGAAGGTCTCTGTCAAATCTCGTTTTTCCTCTATCACTGGCCACTTTTCGATAGTCGTATAGCCTTTTAATAAACCAAGCGACAATATAAAGTGAATCGAATCCACATATTCCTCTAAAATGACGTCACGTGCGGATGGTCCTTTTGTACTCCAAAACTTAAAGCAACGTGTTTCATTAGCAAGTTCTGCCAGTTCGACCATTAATGCTAATCCTTTTTCCTTAAATACATCGTGTTCAACTTTTTGTGTTTTCTCAATAAATTCATCTAGTTCTTTTTGCATTATAAACAATTGTTGTAAATTCATTTTTTTTCTCCTAAATTCCTAAAAATATTTATAAATAGTGAAACTAATTGTCCCCCCTAATCGTATAGGAAGGAATAACCTTTATTCAAGGGGGAAATTAAAAATGTTACCGTTACTTATTCGACTTGCTGTCATTGCGCTTATTATTTATGTATTTTATAAAGCGATACGTTATATAACTGATCCTAAGCGAAAACTTGATGAAGCCTATGAAAAAGGCCAGTACTACTTTTATGATGACGTCAAAAATGTAAGAAAAAATTTCTTTATTTCTTTTAAGGGTGCACTTTTTGAAGGCGAAAAATACTTAGGCACGACCGAAGATGCATTTGAGGTTGTGACGATTTTCGTTGGTGCTCGAGACGCTGCGACACTGCAAGGGTTTACTAAAAGTGACTTCACGTACCTCCAGCAGGAAATCTTAATGAATTATCCAAACGCCAAAATTAACTGGAAGCAACCCATTGAACAGCTTATGCGCGACACATCCTCTTCATGAGGGTGTGTTTTTATGTCTAACGAATGACTTTTTGTGATTTATCGAGTACATTTTTTGATTTATCACCTAACTTTTTTAATTTATCACCCAACTTTTTTGATTTATCACCTAACTATTTAAATTTATCGCCCAACTTTCCAAATTTATCGATGCCATCATCATGACAATAAAAAAGGACGCCCTCTAGAGAGCGCTCCCCCATAATTGCACGACGATAAAAATTTGAATAGCTGCAAGTAGTGGGAAACCGAAAGCAAAGCTATTGTGGCGCGTTTTGTGACGGAATAAATACATTCCTAGTACGCCTCCAACTGCACCACCAGCGATGGCTAATGTAAATAATGTACGCTCTGCAATGCGCCATTCATGCTTTTTCGCTTTTGATTTATCCATGCCCATCATAATAAGCAGTACCACTGAAACTATTGCCATATAGGCAAGTAATGCTTGTGCCATGAGAAACTCCTTTTGGTGGTTTACCTAACATACCCTTTGCAATATGTAGTTTCACCTGTTTTCTATTCTATCTATTTGTTGAAAATTCAATTGCTACAAGTTGAAGCAAAAATGCCTTTTCTCTTTCTATTTTTTTACTAGTGTAACATAAAAAAAGACTGATGGAAAAATCCATCAATCTTTACGATACTTATTTATTCACACCATTCTACGACTGTCGCAGAAGTAATTTTGACTATGTCAAAAATTATTTAGCAACTGCTTGTTTAGCAGCGTCTGCTAATTGAGTGAATGCTGCTGCATCAGTTACAGCTAGATCAGCTAACATTTTACGGTTAACTTCGATACCAGCAACTTTTAATCCGTGCATTAAACGGCTGTATGAAAGACCATTCATGCGAGCAGCTGCGTTGATACGAGTGATCCATAATTTACGGAAATCACGTTTTTTCTGACGACGGTCACGGTATGCATATTGACCTGATTTCATTACTGCTTGGTTAGCAACTTTATATAATGTATGTTTTGAACCATAGTAACCTTTAGCTAATTTCAATACTTTTTTACGACGTTTGCGCGTCACTGTTCCGCCTTTTACGCGTGGCATATGAATTACCTCCTGCTTTTCATTTAAAAATGAATATTAGTTTATTTTGTGTAGTTAATCATTTCATGTAAACAAGTAATGATTTGATGCGTTTGAAGTCACCAGATGATACTACGTTTGCTTTACGTAGGTGACGTTTTTGTTTCGTAGATTTGTTTGCGAATAAGTGGCTTCCATAAGCACGGTCATATTTTAATTTACCTGTACCCGTTTTTTTGAAACGTTTCGCAGCTCCACGGTGAGTTTTCATTTTTGGCATGTCGAATTCCTCCTAAACTGTTCGTCTAATATTATTTCTCGTTCTTTGGTTGAAGAACTAAGAACATGCTTCGGCCTTCCATCTTCGGTTTTTGTTCAACCGTCGATACTTCAGCACAAGCTTCAGCAAAACGATCTAACACACGTTGACCAATATCTTTATGTGTAATCGCACGACCTTTAAAACGTAGGCTACATTTTACTTTATCACCTTTTTCAAGGAATTTAACGGCATTACGTAGCTTCGTTTGAAAATCATGTTCATCGATAGTTGGGCTCAAACGAACTTCTTTCATCACGATGACTTTTTGATTTTTACGAATTTCACGGTCTTTCTTTTGCTGTTCAAACTTAAATTTACCATAGTCCATGATACGAGCGACTGGCGGCTTGGCTTGAGGGGCCACAAGGACAAGATCCAAGTTTACACGAGCGGCGATTTCTAGCGCTTCATTACGTGTCTTTACACCAAGCTGGTCACCATTGTGATCGATTAATCGAAGTTCACGTGCGCGAATGCCTTCGTTTACATACATGTCTTTGCTAATAGTAATCCACCTCCAAGTAATTGTCGCGAATACATGGTTTGGGCAAAGCCTTGCCCGGTTGAACGGTACATCCTCTCGTCATGTCCATAAAAAAAGGACGGACATTTTTGAAGATGTCCGCCCGCTATATGTGCATGCGCAAGTTTACGCAAAACAATTCAACGTGTCATACCTGTTCACAGCCTAAGCGTTGTATCAGGTGAGAAGCGGGCAGCCTCTACTTCAACCACAAACTTTGTATTCATTAACCTTCATTATATTAGCATGTACTTAACAAGCTGTCAAATAATTATTTTCATTTTGCTCATTTACAATTAGTATAACCTATTAATTTATATTCTATACCTAAAAATATTATATTACCTATAAAAACCTCACTCACCGTTCAACGGGAGGGAGGTTTTTATCTGATTTTATTAGAAGCGTGCTACTTCTGCTTTAATGTTCGCTAGGAAATCCTCAAAGCTAATTGTTTCTGAATCTTTTGAGCCGTAGCGACGAACGTTTACGCCTTTTGCTTCTACTTCTTTATCCCCTATCACAAGCATGTATGGGATTTTTTTCATTTGTGCTTCACGGATTTTATAGCCAAGTTTTTCTTCGCGATCATCCATCTCTACACGTAAGCCTGCAGCTGTTAATTGCTCTTCAATTTGTTTTGCATAGTCGAAGTGCGCTTCGTTTGATACAGGAATCACTTCTACTTGCACTGGTGCTAACCAAGTTGGGAATGCACCTTTGTATTCTTCGATTAAGAAAGCAACAAAACGTTCCATTGTTGACACTACACCACGGTGAATAACAACTGGACGATGCGGTTTACCATCTTCACCAACGTAAGTTAAGTCAAAACGTTCAGGTAATAGGAAGTCCAACTGAACAGTTGATAAAGTTTCTTCTTTTCCGATAGCTGTTTTTACTTGTACGTCAAGTTTTGGACCGTAGAATGCAGCTTCACCCTCAGCTTCGAAGTAGTCTAAGCCAAGTTCATCCATTGCTTCTTTTAACATACTTTGTGCTTTTTCCCACATTGCATCATCATCAAAGTATTTCTCTGTATCTGCTGGATCACGATAAGATAAACGGAACGAGTAATCTTTTAAATCGAAGTCTTTATATACTTCAAGGATTAACTGCACTACTTTTTGGAATTCTACTTTAATTTGGTCTGGACGAACAAAGATATGCGCATCATTTAACGTCATGCCTCGTACACGTTGTAGCCCTGAAACTGCACCTGACATTTCATAACGGTGCATTGTACCAAGTTCTGCAATACGTAATGGTAAATTACGGTATGAGTGCATGCTGTTTTTGTATACCATCATATGGTGCGGGCAATTCATTGGACGCATGATTAATGTTTCGTTGTCCATTTCCATTGGTGGGAAAATTGAATCTTGGTAATGGTCCCAGTGGCCTGAAGTTTGATAAAGCTCTTTTGAACCAAGGACTGGTGTGTACACATGTTTGTATCCAAGAGATAATTCTTTATCCACAATATATCGTTCGATAACACGGCGGATTGTTGCACCATTTGGTAACCACAGTGGTAAACCTTGCCCTACTTTTTGAGAAGTTGTAAACAGCTCTAATTCTTTACCGATTTTACGATGGTCACGTTCTTTTGCTTCTTCAAGCATTTGCAAATGATGTTTTAGCTCTTCTTTTTTAAAGAAAGCCGTACCGTAAATACGTTGCAGCATTTTGTTATCAGAGTTTCCTCGCCAGTAAGCACCAGCTAATGAAAGAAGTTTGAATTCACGTAGTTTACCCGTTGATGGTACGTGAATACCGCGACAAAGGTCGAAAAATTCACCTTGGTAGTAAATAGATACTTGCTCGTCAGCTGGGATAGCCTCAAGAAGTTCTAATTTGTATTCATCATCAATTTCAGTGAAGATTGCTTGAGCTTCATCACGAGAAACGTTTTTACGCTCTACTTCAATATTTTCAGCGATAATTTTTTTCATTTCTTTTTCAATTGTTGGTAGGTCTTCAGCAGTAATTGGTGTTGGTGCATCAATATCGTAGTAGAATCCACCTTCAATTACTGGACCGATGCCAAGCTTTACATCTGGGAATAGACGTTTAATTGCTTGTGCAGTTAAGTGAGCTGTTGAGTGACGAAGAATTTCTAATGCTTCCTGGTCATCTTGTGTAATGATGGCAATCGTTGCATCCTCTTCGATTGGTGTTTTCAAGTCAAGTAATTCACCATTTACTTTACCGGCATAAGCTTTTTTACGAAGTCCTGGGCTAATAGATGCTGCTACGTCGTCAGTCGATGTGCCTTTTGCATATTCCTTTACAGCGCCATCTGGAAACGTTAATTTAATCATGTCTGACATATTGTTTGCACTCCTTATTGTTTTTTTGTTTTGATGCATAATGATGTAGGGTGGAGCAACTTTATTCACTAATTGAGCAAATAATAAACCATAAAAAAACAAAAAAGCCCCGTCCCTAATGAAAGGGACGAAGCGTGTGCTCGTGGTTCCACCCTTCTTCCTTCCGACCATAAAGTCAGACGAAGCTCAAGGCTAGCTAACGGGCTAGGGACCGGCGAAAGATATTCCCTCTCGCTGCTCAGTAGGTAGTAAATAACGTGTTCACACTAGGAAGCTTACAGCCAATGACTCCCCTCTCTTTAAGCTGATACACAAAACTCATGTCCTCATCAATGCATTTTGTTATTTTGTATATGTGAAAGTATACGCTCGATTGTCGTAAATTGCAACTATCAATATTAATCGCGGCGATTTTTGCCACCCATTTGCACAGGCTCCGTAATGGCTTTAATACGCTCCATTATTCGAGCTGCCTTGACCACTTCCAAATCACCTTTTTGCGATTGTGCTAAGTGGTGCTCTAATTCATCATAGTTAAAATTAGACGTAATGAAAGTTGGTAATTGCTCTGCCATTCGATAGTGGAAAATGGTACCTAGTATTTCATCTCGCGTCCAAGCTGACATCGTTTCTGCCCCTAAATCATCTAGCATCAAAACAGGTGCCTTTTTGACGTAGTCAATTTTCTCTTGCAGTGAATTATCACCAATTGCATTTTTCATCTCACGCAAAAACTCAGGGACAAAAACCACGACCGATCTCACTTTAATGGTTGCAAGTTCATTGGCTAATGCACCTAACACAAATGATTTCCCAACACCGAATTGCCCATATAAATAAAAGCCCTTTGTTGGCAATACTCCTGTTTCACGTGTGCGTTGCACAAAATCTGCTGCACGATTTGCAATGTCGACACGCGAATAATCATCAATAAATAAATCCTCAATCGTCGCCTGTAAAACATCCTTCGGCATATGCATGCTTGCAATCATATTGGCAATATCACGACGATCATCCTCACGAACCTTTTGTTCACAACGTACATAATCGATTTCTACTGAATTCCGCACTACTCGCAGTTTTGGAATAAACCCTGTTAAATAGTTTGTACAATGTGCAGTATGGTCGCAACCGCAGCATTCAGTAGATTGACTTATAAATTCATGGAGCTTCGGCAAATTACGTTCTACTGCCTCATAGCTTAATTCCTCTGCATGCTCTGCTAAAAATGTCTGGACACGAGGGTTTTCTAAAATTTCTTTACGCATCGCCTCATAACGTTCTTGAAAGGATGGCATTTTAATCACTCGTTGTAGTGGTCCATTAATTGGTTCGATTGTTTTTCACCTACCTTATTCTTGCTGGTTGCTTAACTTTTCTAGTATTTTTAGTCGTTCCTTTTCAAAATCTGTTGCATCTACAGCCGATTCTGACTGTACCTCTACTTGCTTATCATTTCTCTTGTAAAACCAATCTGGTACTTTTTCCTCGCGGCGATTTTTTGCATAGGTATTCTTTTTCGCTGACGTCTGTGGTTTATTCTTCCACGTTGTATATTTATCATGCTCCTGACGCGCAAGTTCCATTGCTTGCTTCGCTGATTGTATATTTTTACGTACCCAATGGTCAGCAATGGTTTCAACATATTTTTTAGGTAGTTTCATATCGGTCGTTAACATGACATATTCCAGAAGCGCATTGACCACTCCTACTGGCATACCGTGCTGAACGATTAAACTTTCAGCGAGTTGGACAGACGTCTGCAGTGGCTCTTTCCCATTATTAATATCTCGTAACACTTGAATCGGTGCAGTCGTTTCTAAATAGTGTTGTAACTCTTGATCTTTTGTTTTTTGCATGGAATCCTCTACCGCTGCTGGCGCCTCATAAACTCTAGCAAGTTTCGGCGGCTCCTTGGACACAGTCAGTTTATAAAAATCAGCTGCCGCTTTGCGCAGTCGCTCTTGTGATATGCCTAAATCATCATCGAGTGCTAAAATGACAACTTTTTGCATGTCCAATGCAGTTAAGTGATATAAGAAAGCTAGTTTCGCTATGGCTTCACGTACATCAAGCGTTAATAGACTCGCTGGCACTAGTTGATCCGATAACCCGGCTTGCAGCAACTCAAAGTCAAACTGTTCGAAATAGAACGGATACACTTTTTGTGGCTTATTACTTTCCGTACCAACTTGTAACTCCGTAGGAATATTTGTACTAACTGGCTTAAACACATCAATAAAGGCACGTGACACATCCTTAAACTCACTGTCTCTTACAGGTCGAATAAACCGTTGACGCAGTTTCCGATACGCTTGTTCTCCAATCTTACTGAACAAGAACATCGACAAAAGGGGATCTTTCATAAAACTATCTGCATCCAATGGACGCATAAGCTCATATAAAAAACTACGTTGTTCGGCTTCTTCTTTTTTCCACGTGCGTAATAAGCCGATTGCTTCTAGCGCAATACGTGCCTCGAAAACCTTGCCAATGGGTAGCCCCAATACATTCATTAAATAATAATGTGACATTTGCTGCCCTGGCATTTGCTCTGCCTCCGCCCATAACGTTAAATACAGACTGATTGGCTCTGCTCCAGTTAAGGGCTGGTAAAACAAAGTTACTAACTGACGTTCTTGTGTAGAAAGCGCATGAGGTAGACGAATGTCAAAAGTATCAGCTGGTTGTAATTCCCTATACAAATGAATCAACGTCATTCACCCTCTCTGTTTGCTTTATGATTTCTTTTCAGTTTGACGTTGAATGATTTCTTTGATTTCCTCAATAAAGACATTGATGTCCCTAAACTGACGGTAAACCGATGCAAAGCGCACGTAGGCGACCTCATCAATTTTCGCCAAGCGGTCCATCACCATTTCTCCGACATCCTCTGATCGTACCTCTGCATTGCCTATACGACGTAAATCTTTTTCGATAGATAAGACAAGTTCCTCTAGTACTTCAAGAGCAACAGGACGTTTTTCACAAGCACGAATTAGACCACGTAATACTTTTTCGCGGCTAAACTCTTCCCGTGAACCTTCTTTTTTCACAACGACTAATGGTGTCTCTTCAATTTTTTCAAACGTTGTAAAGCGAAAGCTACATGACTCACATTCACGACGTCTACGAATTTCTTTATTATCATCTACAGGCCTCGAATCCACTACACGTGTTCCGTTAAATTGGCAAGATGGACATCTCATATATTTACTCTCCTGATTCCACAACAATTTAATATTTCTATTATAACAAATTTCCCGCTTGTAAAAAATCACTTTCGTTTTTTCTGACAAGATGTAGTATATTTGTCCAGCTAAAAAAGCACATCGAAACCACTAGGATTTCAATGTGCTCATTAAAAAGTAAATTTAAAAGGTTGGTATATGCCCTGTTTATAGCCAATATTGAAGAGCAGTTTTAATGGAATAAAAATTATGCGTTAACTGTTTCTAACGCTCTTGCAACTTTTTTCATAAGATCTACAACACGTGCAGAGTAGCCCCACTCGTTGTCATACCAAGCAAGTACTTTCACTTTACGGTTGCCCATTACCATAGTAGAAAGACCATCTACTGTTGAAGAGTAAGTTGTTGTATTGTAATCGATCGATACAAGTGGCTCGATTGAGAAGTTTAAGATACCTTGCATTGGACCCTCAGTTGCGGCTTTCACAAATGCAGCATTTACAGATTCTACTGTTACATCCGTGTTTAAATCTACAACAAGGTCAACTAAAGATACGTTTGGTGTTGGAACACGAAGTGCCATACCGTGAATTTTACCATCCAACTCTGGTAACACTAATCTTAATGCTTTTGCAGCACCTGTTGATGTCGGAATGATTGATTGTGCGCAACCACGTGCACGACGTAAATCTTTATGTGGATTATCTAGGTTCTTTTGGTCATTTGTATAAGCATGAACTGTTGTCATTAAACCGCTTTCGATACCAAATGTGTCATTCAATACTTTTGCCACTGGTGCTAAGCAGTTTGTTGTACAAGAAGCGTTGGAAATAACGTCATGTTTGTCAACATCAAGTTTTTCATCGTTTACACCTAAAACAATTGTGATATCTTCATTTTTACCTGGTGCTGTTAAGATAACTTTTTTCGCTCCCGCTTCTAAGTGCATTGCTGCTTTCTCACGATCATTGAATTTACCAGTTGCTTCAATAACGATATCCACACCCATTTTCGCCCATGGTAATTGTAATGGATCACGTTCGCTAATAATTTGCACGCGTTTACCATTTACAAGTAAAGCATCGCCTGCAGGTTCAATCGTACCTTCGAATGTTCCGTGATTTGTGTCATACTTAATCAAATGTGCTAACGTTTCAGCTGGATAGCTCGCGTTAATCGCAACGATATTTAAATCTTCTTGTACGATCGCTTGGCGGAAAACCATACGTCCGATACGTCCGAAACCATTAATAGCAATTGATACTGTCATTTATAAAATCCTCCTGTGAGTACGAACTCATATTAATTATACTTTATGCTGATTAGTATAACACAATTTTAAAAAAGATGAACATTATATACTCATAATAAAAAAGTTCTTATTTTCTGAAAAATAAATGACCAATAAGTTCCTCTGATACTAACGGATACTCCACCGTAGCAACCGTTTGCTTCAACTAAAAAATCGAAGAAAACTCCCATCGATGAAAGTTTTTACTTTATTTTTATTATGGCGCTTACACGCAAAAAAATGCGTAGCGATATGTTCTCGCTACGCACTTAATATTAAAGAACGCCCCAATGATGAAGGATTTTCTTTAATTGCTCCTCAGTTTGTTGTAAATCTTCATTATTGTAAATTACCGCGTGAGCACCTTTTTCCTTTACGGACAATGGCAACTGGGAATGAATGCGAGCTAGCGCATCCTCCTTCGTTAAATGATTACGCTCCATTAAGCGGCGAAGTTGTACATCTTCTCTGACGGATACAACGATAATACGCTCTACGAAATGCTGTAATTTACTTTCAAACAACAGTGGAATATCCATGACGATATGTGTTTGCCCAACTTCAACAAAAGCATCGCGTTGACGAAGCATTTCTTGCCGAATGGCAGGATGCATAATATCATTTAAGATTTTACGCTTTGCAGGCTCGTGGAAAATGATATCGCCCAGCTTTGCGCGGTCTAAACTACCATCTGCATGCAATATGGCCTCACCAAAATTTTCAGCAATTATTGTTAACGTCTTTGTACCTGGTTCTACGACATCACGTGCCACAATATCTGCATCTACAATCGGCAAACCAAGCGCTGTCATCATTTTCGCTACAGTACTTTTTCCGCTTGCAATACTTCCTGTTAGTCCGATAATCATAGTAAATTCCCCTTTAATGTTGACAATTTGGGCAAAAGACTGATGTGCGCCCACCAATTGTCATTTGACTCGTTTCGGTCTCACACGCTGGGCATATCTTCTTCCCATACATTTTCAGTCGGTTTTGCATGCTTCCCGCCTCACCGTTTATATTGCGATAATCTGAAATTGTTGAACCACCAGCATCAATACTTTGCCGAAGTATCGCTACAATCGCCTCAAATAATTCACGCTTCCGCTTTTCACTAAGACGGTTCATCTTGCAAGCAGGATGGATTTTTTGAGCAAATAATGCCTCAGTGGCATATATATTGCCACAGCCTGAAACAACTTGTCCATCCATTATCACTTCTTTAACAGCCTTGTTCTCGTATTTAGGTAATAACGTTTTGGCAATAAAATAAGTACTCGCGCACTCATCGAACGGCTCAGGTGCCATTTTTGTTAGTGGTGCATGATCTTCTATCTGTGCTAAAAAACGCAACTCACCAAAGCGACGAATATCTGAGTAAATTAAATACCCACCGTCTGACATGTGAAATGTTGCATGAATATGTTTTTTAAATTTAGCCTCTCCAATATCTTCAGGGGAATTAACAACAAACCATGCACCTGTCATTCCTAAATGACTGACTAATATATAAGGCACATCCTCTTTCAATAGATGGAAAAAGATATATTTTGCACGACGTTCAATCCTGTGAATTGTCATTTGAGTTAGCGCCATTTCAAACGCATCTGGCTCTGATTGTTTAACGATACATTGTTTTCCCTCACTAAAAGAAAAGCGAATGATTTCAGATAGCTGTACCTGTTCAATTGTACGTCCTTCAATTTCAGGTTTTAACGCCTGTACAACACCTTCAACTTCTGGTAATTCAGGCACTTTAACACCTCCTACTTTGCTTCGTACCATGTTGCCCCGTAGTTGAAGTCCACTTTTAATGGTACAGTAAGCTCGATGGCATTCTCCATTACTTCTGGTACGATTTTTTCAAGCAGAGCAATCTCTTCTTTTGGTGCTTCAAAGATTAATTCATCATGCACTTGTAAAAGAAGCTTTGCCTGCATATTTTCTTTTTTCAAACGGGCATCCATATCAATCATCGCTTTTTTTATAATGTCAGCAGCACTACCCTGAATTGGCGTGTTCATTGCTGTACGCTCCGCAAAGCTTCTTAGATTGAAGTTAGAGCTAGTAATATCAGGTAAATAGCGACGACGATTTAATATTGTTGTCACAAAGCCATTAAACTTTGCATCCTGTACAATGTCATCCATATAGCGCTTTACACCCGGGAAGCTCGCAAAATACTTGTCAATAAATAGAGCAGCTTCTTTACGCGTGATATCTAAATTTTGCGATAAGCCATAATCACTAATTCCGTAAACGATACCAAAGTTAACTGCTTTAGCAGCTCGACGCATATTACTATCGACCTCTTCCGCAGATACATGGAAGACATCCATCGCAGTACGCGTATGCACATCCATCCCTTCACGGAAAGCTTCTACTAAGTTTGGATCTTCAGACATATGAGCAAGAACGCGCAGTTCGATTTGTGAATAGTCAGCCGAGAATAAAATCCAATCCTCTTGAGATGGTACAAATGCCTGACGAATTTTACGTCCTTCCTCCAAACGAATTGGAATGTTTTGTAGGTTTGGATCTGTCGAGCTCAGGCGTCCTGTCGCTGTTAATGCCTGTTGGAAGCGCGTATGCACCTTGCTATCTTGTTCACGAATTTCTTTTAGCAGACCCTCAATATAAGTTGATTGTAATTTGCCTAATTGACGATACATTAAAATATGTTCAATAATCGCATGCTCTGGCTTTAATTTTTCTAATACATCTGCAGCTGTCGAATAGCCCGTCTTCGTTTTTTTGATTACAGGAAGTCCAAGCTTATCGAAAAGTATAACCCCTAACTGCTTCGGTGAATTAATATTAAATGCTTCGCCTGCTTCAGCATAAATAGCTTGCTCAAGGACTACTAACTTATCAGTCAGCTCCTGTCCCATTTCTTCTAGCGTCGCACGATTCACCGTAATACCTTCACTTTCCATTTCACTTAAGATGGCTGCAAGTGGCAGTTCTAAATTTTTATAAAGCTCAAACTGTTCGTTTTCACGCAGTAACTCCTCCAGCTTCGGTTGCAATGCCCAAACAGCAAAGGCTTTACGGCTCACATGTTCGGCAAGTATAGCTGTATCTGGTACAGCACGTTTTGCTCCTTTTCCGTAAACCGATTCATTAGCTTGTACATCACGATAGCCAAGCTCCTTTGCAAGAGTTGCCACATCATCACCACTAAGTGCAGGATTGTTAATGTAGGATGCAAGCAGTAAATCAAAGTCAACACCGGCTAAACGAATCCCCTCACGCTTTAAGGCTGCCTGGGATGCCTTTGAATCAGCCATATATTTCACTTTTGTTGCATCCTCTAGCCAACGACGAAGTACATCTGATTTTACCGCAACGTCAAACGGCACATATTTTGTAGCTGTACCGTCTGTAAAAGCAATTCCAAGTTGCTGACATGTATGGTAATGCTCGTCCTCAAGCTCCACATGTACGGCCATTACATCCTTGAGGAACTCAGGTTTTACTTCTTGTACAATATCATAAGCAAATGGTGCACGTTCTTCTTCCTCGATCGTAAAATCACTTTTTTCTAGTAGTGATTTAAAGCCAAGTTCCTGCCACACATCGATTAGCGCTGCCTCATCCGGACCGTTATAGGTAAGCTCTGTCAGTGCTACTTCAATCGGTGCCTCTGTGAAAATTGTTGCAAGCTGTTTACTCATAAGTGCCTGTTCTTCGTTTGCGACAAGCTTTTCTTTCATTTTAGAAGTCTTTACGGTATCCATTGCCTCATAAAGGGCCTCTACTGATCCGTGCTCTTTTAACAATTTAACCGCAGTCTTTTCACCTACACCTGGCACACCTGGAATATTGTCCGAAGCATCCCCCATTAGACCCTTCATATCGATAATTTGCAATGGTGTTAAACCGTATTTTTCCTCAATAAAGGCTGGTGTGTTTTTTTCAATTTCCGTAATACCCTTTTTCGTAATATACACGGTTACCTGTTCTGTTGCGAGCTGTGTTAAGTCACGGTCTCCCGATACGATAATAACGTCTATATCCTGAGTCGCCGCTTCCTTTGCCAATGTCCCAATGATATCGTCCGCTTCGTACATTTCAAGTTCATAGCGTTTAATACCATATGCATCGATCAGCTTGCGTATATATGGAAATTGCTCAGATAATTCTGGTGGGGTCTTTTGACGTCCACCCTTATATTCTGTAAACGTATCATGACGGAAAGTTGTTTTTCCCGCATCAAAGGCAACGAGCATCTTCGTCGGCTGTTCTTCCGCCAAAATCCTTTGTAACATTGTCGTAAAACCGTATACTGCATTCGTATGAATACCACTATCATTCGTTAACAATGGCAACGCAAAAAACGCGCGATACGCTAAACTATTGCCGTCCAGTAATAGCAATTTTTCCTTTGTCATTTAAAATTCCTCCTGCGTTGTCGTCGTCTTTCTATTGTAAAACGAAAACGTATGTTTGAAAATGCCTCTTCCCATTACTTTATCGGGA
Source organism: Lysinibacillus sphaericus OT4b.31 (assembly GCF_000392615.1). Taxonomy (GTDB): domain Bacteria; phylum Bacillota; class Bacilli; order Bacillales_A; family Planococcaceae; genus Lysinibacillus; species Lysinibacillus sphaericus_B. The sequence continues at coordinate 3,461,028 of NZ_KB933398.1, forward strand.
AAACAAACTTTTTACCAATCATAGAGACGAAAATCCGTTAAAATTTCTAAATAGAACAAAACTGGAGCAATTCTAGCCTAGTCACAAAAAAAGCCAATTGCCTAATGCAATCGACTCTATATCACTATTGGCTTACTTCTGTTGTCTTATCTTTGCGATTGAAAATTTCCTCATATATAACCGTTAAAATAAAGGCATTCATAAAAGCAATCACTAAAAATAAAGGCATACCACCAAGCTCAGGTTGTGTGAGCTTTATACTAAATACCATGACTGTACCAATTTGCGCTAGGAAGAAAATGAATCCAATCCCTACCTGCCAAATAGGTCGCTGTACTTTACGTTTCTCGTACCAGAACATTTTTTTAAATGCCTTACGGACATCTTCCGCAATAACTAAACTTATTAAAAATAAAACCACAAAAAATACCGGTATATAATAAACACTTTTCGTCAGCCATTCAAAATCTGTTAGTCGAAAGAAAAGTGTAAACAACGATGCCATACTACAAGCTATTCCTAAATTTTGGAGCCACGTGCTAATTTGTAATTTCACAGCTATTACCCCCATTTATCATTTCTAAACATCATAATTTTATCAGAAAATAGGATTCTATGAAACACTTAATTATGAATTTGCTATAACAAAAAAGTGGAAATTGCATACTTTGCTAGTACGCAATTTCCACTACTATTAAATCCCTGCAAGGATTACTAAATTATTGTATATAGCCTGATAAAAGTTTTGCATATGGTGAAGTGGATGGCAAAATAATGACTGTATCTTCCCCGACAGTTTTCTTATACGATTCGAGCGTACGATACAAGGAATAAAATTCAGGATCTTTTGAGAATGAGCTGTTATAAATTTTGGCAGCCTCTTCTTCTCCCTCCGCTTGAATTAACGATGCTTCTTTATTTGCTGTTGCTAGCATTTCTTGAACTTGACGATCTGTCTGTGCTTCAATACGACGTTTATCTGCATCACCTTCTGATAGATATAATTGTGCAATCGATTGACGTTCAGACACCATTCTAGTGTAAACAGACTGTTCATTTTCAGACGGTAAATCCGTACGACGAATACGAACATCGACCACTTCAATACCATATTTATCATCTGACAATAGTTTATTTACGCGTTTAGTAACACGGTCATTTAAGCTACCGCGAGAGGAATTTTCATCATTAATAATTTCCTCATACTTCAATTGTCCAAGTTCCGTACGAATAACCGAATAAATAAATTCCTCCATACGAGTCTCTGCTTTACTAAGTGTTCCTGCATTTGAAATAAGCGCCTTCGGATCTGTAATTCGCCATACAGCGTAGTTATCAATAATAATACGTTTTTTATCTTTAGTATTAATTTCTTCCTCTGAAATATCATACGTCATTTGATTTTTTGGTAATCTCGTTACGCTTTGAATGAATGGCACCTTTATTTTCAATCCAGGATCACGTTCAAACTTCACCACTTCTCCAAATTGACGAACGACGGCATACTCAGATTCTTTTACAATATAAACATTAGCAAATAGAATAATAGCAAGTGCAAATACAACCGTTAAAGTGACAGCAAGTGAAAGGAATTTCTTTGGATTTAAGGGACTTTTTTTAGACATTTTTACAACGTTATCGCTCTTGTCTCCATCAGCAGGAGCGGTATTTTTCGTTTTACCTGATAAAAAACTTAGAAATTTATCAAGGTCCTTATTTTTTTGGTCCATTAGTTACCGCTCCCCTCTTTTTTCTCTTTTTTCTCTGTAGTCGTTTGCTGTTCTGTAGGTTGCAACGCTTGTAATGGTAAATACTTCATTGTACTGCCATCATCATTCATAATATAAAGTTGTGCTTTCGGTAGGACGTTTTCAAGTGTTTCTAACACTAAACGTTCACGTGTAATTTGTTGATTGCCTTTATATTGTTCATACATTTTATTGAAGACGGCCACATCCCCTTGTGCCTGCTCAGTACGCGCTTTTTTTGCACCTTCAGCCTTTGAAATAATGGCATCTTTTTCACCTTCAGCTTCGCTGATGCGTTGGTTTTTATACTTTTGTGCTTCATTTGTTTTTGTATTTTTCGTTTCACGTGCATCTGTAACTGCTGTAAAGGCTGCACGTACTTCGGAGTTAGGTAGCTCCACATCTTGTAGTTTTACACCTAAAATACCAACACCTATATCATATTTTTCTACTAAAGATACGAGTAAATCACGCGTATTCGCTTCAATTTCTGCCTTACCATCTGTTAGCGCCGCATCAATCGTTGAGCTCCCAATAATTGAACGAATCGCGCTTGATGTGGCGCTATGTAGAATTTCTTCTGGATTTTGTGAACTGAATAAATACTTTCGTGGATCTGTAATTTTCCACTGAACAACGAGATCTGTTAAAACGATGTTTTCATCCCCCGTAATCATTTTCGTTTCAGCATCATAGTCCTCCAACTCGCCTGACTTGTTTTGCTTATAACCAAACTGTAAACTAAATGTTTCTTTCGATAAAACCTCTACCGACTGAACTGGCCAAGGTAATTTAAAGTGTAAACCAGGATTTGTAACCATATCATCAGCACGACCAAATGTAATGACAACGGCTTGCTCCGATTCATCTACTGTGTACCACGATGTAAATACAGCGATCAGTGCCACAATACCGAAAATTCCAAGTCCCACCATCATTAGTGTCTTTTTCACACTCATGTCTGTTCCTCCCTTTTACTTAGTACTATTGTATACGGGAAAACTTACAAAAAGTTTCAAGAAAATAATATTTATTGGGCGTCTTACACTGTTATATAATCAAAATATCCTGTCACCAATTAAGGCAACAGGATATTCATAACAAGTTGTTCAAATACAGGGAAAAATGTTGTTGATAAGATTATACTAATTAAAGCCGCAACAACCATGGCTAAACTTGCAAAAGTACCTTCCAGCTCACCAAACTCAAATGCTTTAGAAGTACCTGTACCATGCGCCCCCATACCAAGCATTAAACCTTTTGTGGACGGTGTACGAAAACGACTTAATCGAATGATTAGTGGTGCAAGTAGGCTTCCAAGAATACCCGTAGTCATAACGAAAACAGCAGTGAGTGTTGGCGAACCGCCAATCATATTTGAAATATCCATTGCGATGGGTGTTGTGACAGAACGTGGTACTAAGCTGTGCACTAGTTCGTCATTTAATCCAAGCATTAATGCCATGAAAAATGAGGATATAATTGCAACAGCCGACCCAACAGCAATACTAAGAAAAATTTCAAAGGCATGTTTTTTTAGAAGCGAGAAATTTTTATATATCGGTACGGCAAAAGCAATTGTCGCCGGCCCAAGTAAGTTCGTTAAAATATTGGCTCCTGCATTATAGGAATCATAGGATGTTCCTGTTAGCAGTAAAACAGTAATGATGACTAATGGTGTGATAAGCATTGGTGTTAGCCATTCTTTTTTAAACTTTTGATAGAATATTTTACACGTGTAAAAAATGGCGATAGTTCCCAGCAAACTTATTACAGCAATCAACATACTCATGCAGTATCACCCTTCTTTCGTTGCTCTAGCCATTGTGCTGTGTAACCCGTCATTAGCATGACGACAATGGCACTCACGACGATTACAAGGACGACTTTCATGCCTTGAACACCGAACAGTGCATCATAATTGATAACACCAATTGCTGATGGAATGAAAAACAATAATAATTCACTCAGTAATAATCCCGCACCTAGCTCAACCCATTCAAGTTTTATGATATGAAACTGTAGTAGTAAAAACAATAATACTAGCCCTATTATGCTCCCTGGAATCGGCAAGTGAAGTATGCGTGCAATACTATTTCCGACAAATAATAGTATGTAAAGATAGCCAATTTGCACGAGACATTTGGCGATTTTCATGGTCAACCTTCTTTCAATCTTTTATGCTACTATACTTTACACCTATTTTAGGTAAGTGTAAAACACAAAAAGAATCCACCTCCAAAAAACTTTGGAAATAGATTCTTTTTGTGGTGTAGCTACAACCATAAAATGAAACTCCAATCAGTGAAGGTTTTCTTCATCTCCCACTGATGAGCATACGAGTGAATCAAGCTACATTTGGTCTTATCAAACTATTTGGGGGGTTTCTACAAATTAGTATAGTCCCTTAATGTGAATCTTACATCATGTTATTGTAAAGAATTCGTTAATTTTTTAGGAATCATGACAATCATTTTTGTACCGGCGCCGACTTCGCTTTCCACCTGAATACGCCCATGATGTGCCTCCACTAGATGTTTGACAATGGCAAGCCCTAAGCCTGTCCCGCCAGAATTCCGACTTCGTGCACGATCCACACGATAAAACCGTTCAAAGACACGAGCAATTTCATGCTTTTCAATACCGATTCCTTCATCCTCGATTTCAAGAATGCCATACGTTTCATCTTCCTTCAAACGAATGGTCACAGTCGTATTTTCGGGTGAATAGGTGATTGCATTGGTAATTAAATTCATGACAATTTGTATGATGCGATTCGCATCACCCATTACCTCTACATCTCTTGGAATATCAACATTAAAGCTCATATTTTTCTCATCTAGCCGAGGACCTGTCAGCTCTGCTCCTCGTATGAGCACATCTTGCAAGTTCATTGGCATAATATTAACGGTAAAACCATGTTGTTCAATTTTCGATAGTTCTAGTAAATCTTGAATGAGCATTTGTAGGCGATTACTTTCTTTATGAATAATTTCTAAAAAAGACAGTAACATTTTCTCATCTTTATAGGCCCCGTCTAGCAATGTTTCTGAAAAACCTTTAATAGACGTAATAGGTGTACGAAGTTCATGTGATACATTCGCGACAAAGTCTTTTCGAATTTGCTCTAAACGTATAAGCTCAGTAATATCATGCATAACAATTACAACACCAAGCCATCGCCCATGATCTCCAATAACCGGTGCACCATATACTTCTTTATTATATAACTCTTGTTGGACTTCCATCTTAATTTGCTGACGGTAGGGCATTTCTGTTAAAAACACATGATCGATAAATTGCTCCAATGATTTTGGCAAGCCAATTGTACGAAAAACCTTTCCTTGCACGTCTTCAAGTTGCATGCCAAAGCGTTCTAAAAATACACGATTGACAATCGATATATTCCCTTCTCGCCCAATCATCATAAGCGAGCTTCCCATATTTTCGATTAACGTTTTAAGCCTTTCCTCTTCAACCTCACGTATCGTTGTAATATCCTGCAAATTACGTGCCAAAATATTGATAGAATGACTAAGCGGCATCGTCCGTTCCTGCTCATTTTCATGGGCACGTGCACGATAATTCCCTTTTGCAAGCTCAAGTGCCGTTTCTGTCACATTATCAATAGGTGCGGTAAAATTCTGAATCATATAGCGACTTACAATTGCCATTAAAATAATACTGATTAAGAATAATATCGCGAGTACTACAAATAGTCGTGCATGTAAATAAGATAGCAGCGAGTCGTTATTGTCAATTGTTTGGACTGCCAATAACGCCTCTTTGTCGTCCGCAGATAGTGTAATCTGTCGTTCCTCTAATACCTTATCTATCGCTTCTTGAATATGCGGGCTCTCCTGTTCATTGTACTGTTTTATATAAACAGGAAAAAGCTGACCTATGACAATAATTAGGACAGCTAGTATTGTTGCGAGCAATAGCATGAATGTCAAGAATAAGCGGTTGCTCATTGATTTCATGACGATTTCGGCTCCTCAAATTTATAGCCAAGGCCACGAATGGTTTTAATAAAAATGGGCTTACGGCTATTTTCTTCGATTTTATCGCGAAGATGACTTATATGCACATCCACAATACGAGTATCGCCTGCAAAATCATATTTCCATACAGCACTTAATAACTGATCACGTGTTAATACACGGTTTTTGTTTTCAAGTAGATAGATTAAGAGTTCAAATTCCTTCGGTGTAAATTCAAGCGCTTCATCTTGTAAAAAAACCTCAAAACGCTCTGGATATACACGCAGTTGACCAAACTCATACATTTTTTCTAATGGTTCATCCTTATCCTCAACTACGACATTTTGTGTAAAGCGTCGTAATACCGCCTTCACACGTGCCAATACCTCACGTGGGCTAAAAGGTTTCGTCATGTAATCATCTGCTCCGAGTTCCAAACCAAGCACCTTATCGAACTCGTCGTCTTTAGCCGTTAGCATAATGATTGGCGTATTCATGCGCTGCTGTCGAATTTGTTTACATACCTCCATACCATCTAGCTTAGGAAGCATTAAATCTAACAGCATTAAATCAGGCTGTAGCGTGATAGCTTTATCTAGACCTTCTTGTCCATCCGCGGCTGTTTCAACTACATAACCAGCCTGCTCTAAATTATATTTTAATAATGTTGCAATGGATAATTCATCTTCTACAACTAAAATTGTTTTTGTCATGTATAATGCCTCCGATAGTGATTTGAAACCCCCATTTCAAATCTACAAGACGTTTACTATAACGCAAGTGGTGGCGTTACCAGTAATGTACCTTTAATCACAAGTTGCTTTTGCTCATTGTATGAGTTTACTGAAACCGTAATTGTATTTTGTACTTTATTGACTACTGTTACCTCTAATAGTGTATCAAATAATTCATAATGATAGAGTGGTCCTAAGTATTTTATATGCTGTTCAATAATTCGTGCACCTGGTCCAGGTATATACTTCGACACAGCTGACGTAATAATGCCATTTAACATGATGGTTGGTACAATTGGCTTTTTAAATGGTGTCATTGCTGCATAATCATGTTGAATATAGAGCGGATTGCTATCATTTGTAAGCCCTAAATAAAGCATTAAATCTTTATCCTCTATTTTTTCAGTAATATGAATTTTCTCGCCAACCGTAATTTCATCTATAGTGAGACCAAGTTTACTGTTCTTTTGAAGCAAAGATACGCCAACCCCTTTTCTATCATACTACCTTCATAGTATCAATTTTATTCTAAAAGTACAATGAAAAGCAGAATAACCATTTTATCCCGCATTACAATAAAAAAAACCGAGTAGGAATGATTCCCACTCGATTTCATAAACTTTTTATTAAGCTAAAACTTCCATAACTGCTTTTACAGCTTCAGCAGAGTTATCTAATGCTGCTTTTTCTGTATCAGTTAATTCAAGTTCGTAGATTTTTTCAATACCGTCTGCACCTAAAAGTGTTGGTACACCTAAGTAAATATCGTTGTAGCCATATTCGCCTTCAAGAAGAGCGATGGATGGCAGAATACGTTTTTGGTCTTTAAGAATCGCTTCAGCCATTTCAATCATTGCAGCAGCCGGCGCATAGTATGCAGAACCGTTACCCAGTAGGTTTACGATTTCAGCACCACCTTTACGAGTACGGTCAACAATTTCTTCTAAACGCTCAGGAGCGATTAAAGACTCTAGTGGAATACCACCAGCGAAAGAGTAGCGAGTAAGTGGTACCATTGTATCACCATGGCCACCTAGTACGAATCCAGTAATGTCTTTAACAGAAATGTTAAGTTCTTCAGCGACGAATGAACGGAAACGAGCTGTATCAAGTACACCAGATTGACCGATAACTCGGTTTTTAGGGAAACCAGTTTCTTTGTATACTGTGTAAGTCATTGCATCAACCGGGTTTGTAAGTACAATTATTGTTGCGTTTGGTGAGTGAGCGGCAATTTCTTTAGAAACTGTTTTCATAACACCTTGGTTGATTTGAACTAGATCGTCACGACTCATCCCAGGTTTACGAGCAACACCCGCAGTGATGATTACTACATCAGAATCCGCAGTATCTGCATAGTCAGAAGTACCTTTAACATAAGAATCGAAACCTTGAATTGGAGCAGCTTCCCACATATCTAAAGCTTTACCTTTTGTTGGGTTTTCAGCTTGAGGAATGTCTACTAATACTACATCACCAAGTTCTTTTTGAGCTGCTAAAAATGCTGCAGTAGCGCCAGTGAATCCGCCACCGATTACTGAGATTTTTTTACGTTTCAAAGACATTTGAATACGCTCCTTTGATTTGGGTTTTATGTTAAAAAAAAAGGGAGGAGAATAACTCTCTCTCCCTTGATTAAACAAGTTGGAAATACTTCATTTAAATAAAGTCGAAAATAATTTGCTGTTAATCAAACATATCTCGACAGATTTTGCATGCATCACAGCTATAATTTTATGCAACTAAAGTTGGGAAAATTATAGGTTTTTGATTAATTCGTCAGCGAACTCAGAACATTTCACTTCTTTAGCACCATCCATTAGACGTGCAAAGTCATAAGTTACAACTTTAGAAGAGATTGTTTTTTCAACTGATGCTGTAATGCTATCAGCTGCTTCTTGCCATCCTAAGTGTTCAAGCATTAATACGCCTGAAAGTAGTACTGAAGATGGGTTTACTTTATCTAAGCCAGCATATTTTGGAGCTGTACCGTGAGTAGCTTCGAAGATTGCGTGACCAGTTACGTAGTTAATGTTCGCACCTGGAGCAATACCGATACCACCAACTTGTGCAGCTAATGCATCAGAAATATAGTCACCATTTAAGTTCATTGTAGCTACTACATCAAACTCAGTTGGACGAGTTAAAATTTGTTGTAAGAAGATGTCAGCGATTGAATCTTTAACTAAGATTTTACCAGCTGCTAAAGCATCAGCTTGTGCTTTGTTTGCTGCTTCTTCACCTTGTTCAGCTTTGATTGCATCATATTGATTCCAAGTGAAAGTTTTATCAGCAAATTCAGTTTCAGCTAATTCATAACCCCATTTTTTGAATCCACCTTCAGTGAATTTCATAATGTTCCCTTTGTGAACTAATGTTACAGATGGGCGGTTATGTTTAATAGCATATTCAATAGCAGAACGCACTAAACGCTCAGTACCTTCTTTAGATACAGGTTTTACACCGATACCAGAAGTTTCTGGGAAGCGGATTTGGTTAACACCAAATTCAGTTTGTAGGAAGTTGATGATTTTTTGAGCTTGTTCAGAGCCTGATTCGAACTCGATACCAGCGTAGATGTCTTCTGTGTTTTCGCGGAAGATAACCATTTCAACGTCTTCTGGGCGTTTAACTGGAGAAGGTACTCCATCAAAGTGACGTACAGGACGTAAGCAAACATATAGATCAAGTTGTTGACGTAATGCTACGTTTAGTGAGCGGATACCACCACCGATTGGCGTAGTAAGAGGACCTTTGATTGCGATTAGGTATTCGTTAATTTTGTCTAAAGTTTCTTGTGGTAACCATTCACCAGTTTGGTTGAACGCTTTTTCACCAGCTAAAACTTCTAACCATTCGATTTTCTTTTCGCCGTTATAAGCTTTTTCAACAGCTGCGTCGATAACGCGAGATGCTGCAGCCCAAATATCTGGACCGATTCCATCACCTTCGATGAACGGGATTACTGGATTGTTTGGTACATTAAGTACGCCATTTTCAACTACAATTTTGTTTGACATTATTGTTGCCTCCTAAATTCATAATCATAGGACTGTGTTAAAGGTAACACAGTCCCAAATATTCTAGCATATTTTCCAAATTAGCGCTCGCTGATTGGAACATATTTTTGCATGCCTGGTCCAACATACTCCGCACGTGGACGGATTAAGCGGTTGTTAGCATATTGTTCAAGAATATGTGCTACCCAACCAGAAGTACGAGAAACTGCGAAAATTGGTGTGAATAGGTCATGATCAATGCCTAAAGAATCATACACTGACGCAGAGAAGAAGTCTACGTTTGCAGGTAATTTCTTTTGTTCAACAATCATGTCATGGATTTTAACTGACATTTCATAAAGCTCTGGTTTACCAGTTAGTTCAGTTAATTTTTGTGACATTACACGTAGGTGTGGTGCACGTGGATCGCCTTTACGGTATACACGGTGACCGAAGCCCATGATTTTTTCTTTGTTATCTAATTTATTTTGAATATAAGATTCAACTTTTTCAAGTGAACCGATTTCGCTTAGCATTTTCATAACTTGTTCGTTTGCACCACCATGAAGTGGTCCTTTTAATGCGCCGATAGCTGCAGTAACACCAGAATAAACGTCTGATAATGTAGCTACACATACGCGTGCAGTGAATGTAGAAGCATTTAATTCATGATCAGCATGTAATACTAATGCTTTATCGAATGCTTCAACTTCGATTGCTGCTGGTTCTTCACCTTTTAACATGTATAAGAAATTCGCTGCATAACCTAATTCTGGTTTTGGTGCAATTGGCTCTAAGCCTTTACGAACACGTGCGAACGCAGTTACAACTGTAGCAATTTTAGCTTGTAGACGGATAGCTTTACGGTAGTTAGCTTCTGGATTCATTACATCCGCTTCTTCATCGAATACACCAAGTAAAGATACTGCAGTACGTAGTGCAGCCATTGGATGTACAGTTGAAAGTGGGTATGCTTTGAATTGGTCTACAATTGCCTGTGGAATAGACATGTTGTCTGCTAATTGTTGTTTTAACTCAGCAAGCTCGTCCGCTTTTGGTAAACGAGTGTGCCATAGTAGATAAATTACCTCTTCAAATGATGCGTTATCTGCTAAATCATCAATGTTGTAACCAACATATGTAAGTGTGTCATCGATAATTGAGCTGATTTTAGATTCCGCCGCTACGATACCTTCTAAACCTTTTGTTGCTGACATAAATTATCGCTCCCTCATACTTTATATTTTTGTTGTAAATGCTATTCAATCGTTATCATTTACGGTTTTTGCTCATATGAACCATTAAGTAAATCGCTTACATTGCTATTATAATCATTTTTGACAGCTTTGTGAATGAAAAACACCCAAATAAAGAAAAAGGCGCCCGAGCGACTATAAACACGTTCCAAAGAGTTTCTTTTGTATTTTTTGACATTATTTTTTTATTTGAAACGAGGTGAATTTGTAAAAATGAGGAATATTAAGTATTTTTCATACGAAAGAACTACAAATATTCTATTATTTATTTTTTATTTATTAATTCTTTGGTTCGTATTACCTGTATCCCTTGCAATATTTTTATCTTTTTCTACGTATCCTATTATAAAATTTCTCAATTCTTATTGTAAAATCGCCTATTGGCTCGCAGCAATTATCGTAGAAATACTGATACTTACTTGTATTTTTCTCCTCATAATTATATCTATTAACAGCATCATACTTATCTTCCCTGAAATAAGAGATACACTTCAAAACTTCCAGTTATTCACTGAATACGAGTCCATGTTTATACAAGTTTTACAGGAAAAATCGTTGACAATTTTTGATTCTATCCTCGTTTATACAGCAAATTTATTGCAACTATTCATGAAGCATGTAATTGAAGTGTTTATTTTCCTTGTCGCTTACTATTTTGCGTTACTGGAAACACGTAAATCCCGTTACTGGTTTTTCCAGTACGTTCCGAAGAAATTTCGCAACGAGTGGCAATCACATTTTTCAAAAATCATGCAACTCTTTCATTACTTTATATTTGTGGAGTTTCAGTTATTCACCATTACACTCCTCATACTTTGTGCAGGCTTTATGATTTTTCAATTTGAACAAGCCATTATTAAAGCATTTATCGTTGCATTCGCAGATGTGCTTCCATTCTTCGGTATTGGGGTCTTTCTCGTACCCATGAGTATTTACTTTTATTTCAATGGCAATACTTTTTTATGTGTTGCGATTTTACTGTTGTATTTGTTTGTTCAATTAACAAGGCAGCTAGCTGATTCCATGCTGTGGTCCAATACACTTCAATTACGTACATTCCACACTTTTTTCATCAGTGCTGCATCTATTTTATTATTCGGATTTTATGGCATTTTACTCAGCCCTATATTTTTATTCTTGGCTGTTAAACTTAAGGAAAAATCTATTTTTGAACGATGATAAACTGCCCTTTTTTCATTTTTTTACGAATCCAATAAAATACGATTGGTTGAAACAGCTTTTTTGAAAAAGGCATGAGTAGTAATAAGCCGATAAGATCCGTTAAAAAACCTGGTAATGCTAACAGCACACCGCCACTAAAATTCAGCAGCGCATTAATTAAAATAGGTCCCGGCGCTTCTCCTCTAGCCATCGTATCTTTTACCTTTTGTACAGAATTCATACCTTTATTTTTTGCTACATAAACACCGATAACACTCGTTACCACAATGAGCAATAAAGTATTCAACACACCTATATTTTGACCAACAACTATTAATAACGCCAATTCGGCTAATGCATACACAATGAAACCAAGAAAAACTTTTCGCATATTTTTCTCCTTCCTATATGAAAAAGCTATACCATTTATACGTTATTATAGACCAATAAGTTTCATATAAAAAACAATGAGCCTAAATTATAAGTAAAAGCTCAAAATATTGTGTACTTTTAAGGAACAGTAGCGATAGCTGTAAATACTATTTAGCCTCTATATATTGCACTATAAACAAAAAGCTCCAGTACGATGTCACGTACTAGAGCTTTTTCGTTATTAATTAAAGAACACTCGCATGCCCCTTATAAATGACACCTGTTTCAGCATCCATTGTTATTTCTTGACCGTGTCGAATTATTGTCGTTGCTTCTTTAACACCAACAATAACTGGAATTCCAAGGCTTAGCCCAACAACCGCTGCATGGCTTGTCAGTCCACCTTCCTCCGTAATAAGACCGATACAATTTTCTAGTGCTGGCATCATATCACGATCCGAGCCAACTGTTACTAAAATACAACCTTCTGTATCATAAGCAAGTGCTTCTGCTGCGTTTTTTGCAACAACTGTTTTGCCGATTACGGAAGCTTTGCCAATACCTTGTCCACGAGCAAGTAAATCTCCAATAATGTGTACTTTCATTAAGTTTGTTGTACCCGCTTCGCCCACTGGTACACCAGCTGTAATAACAACTGCATCACCGTGTGTTACATAACCATGTTTTAAGCTTTCATCAACAGCAAGCTCTAAAATTTCATCTGTCGTTGTTACACGTTGGCATACTACTGGATATACACCCCAAACAAGAGTTAATGTACTCGCTGTATTGACAGAGCCTGTTACCGCGACAATCGGCACACCTGGTCGATATTTTGCAATCATTCGAGCTGTATTACCACTTTCTGTTGGTGCAAGTACGGCTCTTACGCCTAAGTTAATCGAAGTATAGGCAACTGCCTGTGAAATGGCTTCTGTCATATTTGCTTCTTTTTCACGACTTCTTGTGGATACGATAGCCTTATAATCTAATGAATGTTCTGTACGCTCTGCGATTTTATTCATTGTTTGTACAGATTCAACTGGATAAAGGCCCGCTGCTGTTTCACCCGATAGCATAATCGCATCTGTTCCATCAATAATAGCGTTGGCAACGTCACTTGCCTCAGCACGTGTTGGGCGAGGGTTACGTTGCATTGAATCTAACATTTGCGTTGCAGTAATTACGGGTTTACCTACTTGGTTACATTTTAAAATTAATTTCTTTTGTACAAGAGGAACTTCTTCAGCAGGAATTTCTACCCCAAGGTCTCCACGTGCTACCATTAACCCGTCGGATACTAAGATGATTTCGTCGATATTGTCGACACCTTCTTGATTTTCGATTTTCGGGATAATTTGAATATGGCCACCACCGTTTTGTTCAAGCAACTCACGGATTTCTAGCACATCCTTTGCACGACGTACGAATGAAGCTGCAATGAAATCGACGCCTTGCTTAATGCCGAATAAAATATCTTGTGCATCTTTTTCGGTAATTCCAGGAAGTTGCACAGAAACACCTGGTACGTTGACACCTTTTTTATTTTTTAATACACCGGCATTTTCTACAATTGTGTGGATTAGGCCATTTTCTGTATCTGTAGCTAATACACGTAATTGAATTAAACCATCGTCTAATAAAATAATTGAGTTTTGTTCTACGTCTTCAATTAATTGATGATAAGTGACAGAGAAACTTGCCTCTGTTCCTTCTACTTCAGTCATTGAAATATCAATAACTTGACCTGTTGTTAAATGTAGTTCGCCATTTTGCATGTTATGTGTACGAATTTCAGGTCCTTTTGTATCTAGTAAAATTCCCACAGGTTTGCCTAACTTCTCTGCTACTTCGCGTATTAAATTAATGCGCACTTCATGTTCTTCATGTGTGCCATGCGAAAAATTTAAGCGAGCTACGTTCATACCTGCCTCGATAAGTTTTTCTAAAGTTTCTGGTGATTCACTTGCTGGTCCAATTGTACATACGATTTTTGTTTTTCTCATTTTCTGCCCACTCCGTTTTTATCCAAATTATATTGAAAGTTCTTTCATTAAAGAATATAAACCTACATCTGCCTCATGATTTTTTTCAAAAGCTTCTGGCATATCATAGTCGATTACTTTATGATTGCGAATACCAACCGCTCGACCAAATTTACCTTCTATTAGTAATTCTACTGCGTGTGCTCCAAACTGACTTGCAAGTACACGGTCTCGTGCTGTTGGAGAACCTCCACGTTGAATATGACCAAGTACAGAAACACGTGTCTCTTTCCCAGTTTTTTCTTTTAAAAGTTTTGCCAACTCATTCCCAGACATTACACCTTCAGCAACAATGATAATACTATGCTTTTTACCCCGTGCTTCACCACGCTCTAAACGTGTCACGATGTCCGCTAAATTATAATCTTCTTCAGGAATTAATACTGTTTCCGCACCTGCAGCCAAACCTGCCCATAATGCGATATCCCCAGCGTCTCGCCCCATTACTTCAACAATGAATGAATTTTCATGAGAAGTCGCTGTATCACGAATTTTATCAATGGATTCAACAACTGTATTCAGGGCAGTGTCAAAACCAATTGTATACTCAGTGCCTGGAACATCATTATCTATCGTCCCTGGTACACCAACAACTGGAAATCCTTTTTTCACTAAGTCCATTGCACCACGATAGGACCCGTCACCACCGATAACGACAAGACCATCAATACCAGCTTCCCGCATTTTCTCAATGCCCTGCTGTTGTACAGCATCTTCTTTAAATTCAGGGCAACGTGCTGAAAATAAATTCGTGCCACCTCTTTGAATGATGCCACCTACAGAACCTAAATCAAGTGGCTCATAAGTGCCTTTAATTAGACCTTCATAGCCATGCTTAATCCCAACAACATCAACTCCATGATAAGCTGCCTTACGAACGACTGCACGAATGGCTGCGTTCATGCCTGGCGCATCTCCACCACTTGTTAAAACGGCAATTTTTTTCATTGTCGAACAACCTCCTGCAGTTATCTATTATTATTCACATTAACACGAAAAAACAAACTATGTAAGGGTTCTGGAACGACAAAAACATAACTTTTACATAAAAAATGAAAAGAATGCGCTTTCACACACTCCTTCCATCGAAAAAAATCTAAAATCTACCATTTTTCCAATAATACTATGTATTATTGTCCTTATTTCATCTTTCAATACCTAAAATCTAAATCGAGTTATCCTTCAGTATATTGTCCGATTTTTTTAAACTTCTCATACCGGTCTTCGACCAATTGTTCACCGTTTAAAGAATGTAATGCTTTTAATGTGTCACTGATACATTCTTTTAAATAGAGTGCCTGTTTCGCTACATTGCGATGCGCGCCTCCCGTTACTTCTGGAACAATACCATCTATAACACCAAGTTCTTTTAAATCAGGTGCGGTAATCCGCATTGCTTCAGCAGCTTGCTTCGCCAGGCTCCCATCACGCCATAAAATCGATGCAGCTCCCTCAGGAGAAATTACCGAGTATGTTGAATTTTCTAGCATGAAAACACGGTTTGCTACTCCCAATGCAAGTGCACCTCCGCTGCCTCCTTCTCCGATAACAACGCTGATGACTGGTACTGTTAAGCCAGCCATTTCCACTAAATTACGAGCAATCGCTTCACTTTGACCACGTTCTTCAGCCGCCTTACCAGGATACGCACCTTTCGTATCAATAAAACAAATAATTGGGCGGTTGAACTTCTCTGCCTGTTTCATTAAACGTAATGCTTTACGATAACCTTCTGGATGAGGCATACCAAAGTTACGTCGGATATTCTCCTTCGTAGACTTTCCACGTTGATGTCCGATAATAGTTACTGGCTGTCCTTCGAAAATGGCAATCCCTCCAAGAATTGCCGCATCGTCTCCAAATGTTCGATCTCCATGTAGCTCAATGAAGTTTTCACACATTGCCTCGATGTATTGAAGCGTTGTTGGACGCTCAGGATGACGTGCAACTTGCACACGATCCCACGGTTTCATGTTTGCATATATAGATTGCTCTAACTGTGTTAAGCGTGTTTCAAGCTTTTCAATTTCGCCTGTCATATCTACATCTGCTTCAGCAGCAATTGTTTTTAGTTCATCAATTTTTTCTCGTAATTGTACAACTGGTTCCTCAAAAGCTAATGTTTTAGACATGTTGCATGCCGCCTTTCGTATGCATTTTTACAAGCACTGTCACTTGTTTTCGTAAATCCTTACGATGGAAAATTGCATCAAGTTGTCCATGCTCTAATAAAAATTCTGACGTTTGAAAATCGTTTGGAAGCTTTTCTCTCACTGTTTCTTCAATCACTCGACGACCAGCAAAGCCAATGAGTGCTTGTGGTTCAGCAATATTAATATCACCGACAGAGGCAAAGCTTGCAGAAACGCCGCCAGTTGTTGGATGCGTCAAGATGGAAATAAATAACAGACCTTGTTCACTATGGCGCTTTAATGCCACGCTCGTTTTTGCCATCTGCATTAACGATAATACGCCTTCTTGCATACGTGCACCGCCACTTGCCGTAAAAATAATAAAAGGTAAACGTAATTCCGTTGCTTTTTCAACAGCACGTGTAATTTTTTCTCCAACGACAGAGCCCATTGAACCCATACGGAAATGGGCATCCATAATCGCTACAACAATTTCTACTCCATCAAGTGTACCAAGGCCAGTCAATACAGCCTCATTTAATCCTGTTTTTTGTTGATCGGCCGTAATTTTCTCTACATAGGCTGGGAAACCAAGTGGATTACTTGTTTGTAAATGGTCGTCCATTGACACAAATGAACCTTCATCTAAGAAATACGCTACACGTTCCTGTGCAGTCATTTTAAAATGATGCCCACATTTCGTACAGACTTTATGATGCTTTTCTAATTCTTTCGTAAGCTGGATATGACGGCATTCTGGACACTTTGTCATGAGTCCTTCTGGAAATGCCTTTTCCTGTCCATCCTGTTTCTTTTTTCGGTTTCCACTAAATAAATCGCGTATTGCCATGTCTGACTCCCCCTTTGTTGTCTAAATGCTTTATACAGTACCCATCCACTGTTCGTAAGCTTGTAATGCCTCTTTTTCATAACCAAGCTGCATCGATTTCAACATTGTTTGAATGATTATTTTTTCTTCTTCTGTTGAGTTTCGATTTAAACGGTCACCGTCATAAGCTGCTAATTGAAACCAGATTTTTAGTGCAAGGCGATTGCCTGTCGTAATTAATAACTCTCGTAAAATATCCCGACAATTTACCGACCCTTCTATTTCTAGTTTCACAAAGAAACTGTCCCACACTGGTAATGTTCGCAGAATCTCTGTACAACTTATTACGCGGATAGCTTCCTTTTCATGAATTTGTCGCGTGAATTCGACATCTTTTTTTGATTTTTCATCTTCTAATATAAACATCGACAAGACTTCTACGAGCTGATGCTTATGTGTTGAGGCAAGAAAAGTACCTCCACCATGTCTCGTTTCAATGAGTCCAAGCAATTCTAAACTCCGAAGCGCCTCTCTCACAGAGGAGCGGCCGACCCCTAGACGCTCAGAAAGAACTCGTTCAGAAGGTAGCTTCTCTCCAGCTTGAATTTTCTCCAAGTGAATAAGCTGACGCAACTGCTGAACGATTTCTAAAAACACTTTCTTTTGTTCGGTTTGTTTATCCATACGATTAACTCCCCTATCAAAAAAGTGGTCTGACCACTTTTTAACGTTGACTCTAGCTTACAAAATAACTGTATAAATGTAAAGAAAAAACTGCATAGAGTTTATGCAGTTTCTAAAATCTTGTTTAATTTCATATTTTTTTCGTCGTTTGCGCATGTTTTGCTTTCACTTGAGGCTTGCCAAACCGCAGTTCCAGCGATCCTTCAATGTATAACAATTCATCTTCTAATAACATTTCCTCGACTAACTGAAACACCTGAGGAAATAATGTCACAGAAACCATACCGAATTCATCTTGGAGTTGAACAAAAGCCATTTGCTCACCTTTTTTTGTGCGGATTTTCTTCACTTCTTCAACCAGGCCAATCATTTTTACATACGTGCCCTCACGCATACTTTTCAGCTCACGGCACGTAGCATTCACATCACTCCAAAATACTCTTTCCTCAGAGACAGGGTGTGCTGTTATATAAAAGCCTAGACTTTCTTTCTCATGCTGCAGCTTTTCCTTTTGCGACATGACTTGTGCCTCCATATACTTCGGCTTACCGAATTCAAAAGTTGTAGCTGTTTCAAGATCGATATCCTCTGTTGGGCGTAAGAGTTCTGCCTGCTTCAAAGCTGCCTCTAAAGTTGTCAGCAACACCGCACGATCCTTCCCTAAATAATCCAGTGCTCCAGCGAAAATTAAAGACTCCATCACTTTCGGTTTAAAGTGCTGTGCACTTAAAGCAACAGCCATATCAAATAAATTATGAAAGGCATCTTGATTTGTTTTTCTCAAAGCTACTACCTTCTCTAAAAACGGTTGTGGCACACCTTTAACGCCCGATAAACTATAGCGAATACCATCATTTTCGACAGTAAAGAACTTTGTGCTCCGCTGCAAGGAAGGTGGGTAAAATGGAATGCCTTTTTCCTTCGCTTCAGCGACAAGCTGCTGTATTTTTTCGGCATTACCTGTCGCATTCGATAATAAAGCCGCATAAAAACTTTTCGGGAAATGTGCCTTTAAATAGGCCATATGATAAGAGATTATACTATAGGCTACCGCGTGACTTTTCGGAAAACCATAGTCCGCAAAGCGTACAATTAACGCATACACCTCTTCTGCAATGTTTATAGCAAAACCTTGCTTCATCGCTCCACTGACAAATGCAGCACGTTGCTCCTCTAGTACCTCGCGCTTTTTCTTACTAACCGCACGACGTAGTAAATCAGCCTGCCCCATCGTAAAACCAGCCATGACAGAAGCAATGCGCATAATTTGTTCCTGGTAGACAATAACACCAAACGTCTCTTTCAAAATTGGTTCCAGTGTCGGATGTGGCATAATGACAGGCTCTTTCCCCGCTTTTCGTCGTGCATAGATAGGTATAAAATCCATCGGTCCTGGACGATAAAGTGCGTTAACAGCGACAATATCTAAAAAATGCGTTGGGTGAATATCACGTAATGCTTGCTTCATCCCTTCAGACTCTAATTGGAAAATCCCGACTGTATCGCCACTTTGTAGTACTTGGAATGTCTTTTCATCTTGCAACGGGATAAGTTCGAATTCAATCCATGGCCCTCCCGCTTTATAAATTGACCAACGTATTTGCTCTAATATAGTTAAATTGCGTAAGCCTAAAAAGTCCATTTTCACAAGTCCGCTCGCCTCGACGTCTCCCATTGGCCATTGGGTTAAATAAATATCGTCATGCCCCTTTTCAATCGGTACGGTATTTACTAACGGTGTTGGTGATAACACAATTCCAGCCGCATGTGTAGAAGAATTTCTAGGTAAGCCCTCTAGTTTTAACGACACTTCATACCATTGACGATGGTATTCACTTTCAGCTAGCCAGCCTTGGAAATTTTGTGATTCTGTTATTGCTCTTTGTAACGTCATCCCTGGTTTATTAGGAATCATTTTTGAAATTTTTTCTAATGTTTCTGCCTCAAAACCAAAAACACGAGCGACATCTCTGGCAACAGCTTTTGCAGACAAAGTACCAAAGGTAATGATTTGCGCTACATTTGCCTTACCATATTTTTGTGCAACGTATTGAATAACTGTTTGCCTTTTACTATCGACAAAATCAATATCTATATCAGGTAATGTAACTCGTTCAGGGTTTAAAAAACGTTCAAATAATAAACCATATTCAAGAGGATCAACACGGGTAATGGATAAGCTAAAAGCGACAAGTGAACTTGCCGATGACCCACGCCCTGGTCCTGTTAAAATATGATTTTCTTTTGCAAAGCGCATAAAATCAGCAACAATCAAAAAATAATCCGCATAGCCCATCGAACAAATAATATCTAACTCATAATGAAGTCGTTCACGATAGGCTGTCGGTATTTCCGACTGCTGAAAGCGTGCAGCAAGTCCCGAAAAAGCTTCTTTAATGAGTAGACTTTCAGCTGTGTCATCACCTGATACAGGATATTTCGGCATTTGGACATGTGCCTCTGGGATTTTCGCTATACAGCTAGCGAGCATCAATGCACTTGCTTCAAGCCATTGTGGACGATCGACAAACCATGCACGCCACTCTTCCCTCGTTGGTGCAAAATGCCACTGTAAGTGAGCTGTTAGCATTGTGTCACTGAGCTTTTCCCCCTGTTCAATGGCTCTAGCAACCTCAAAGGCAAAGTGATCTTCAGGGCGTAAAAAATAGCTGTCCTGTGCGGCAACGATCCTTACGTTTTCAGCCTCACACCATAACGAAATAGCCGTTTCCCTTTCCGAAACAACACCTGCTGGTCTTGCAATACCTATAAAAAATCGCTCTGCAAAGACAAGATGGAGGGCACTTGCGACCACAGTCCATTCCTCTAGCTCTGTTGAGTGACCTGAAGAAAACATTGCTAAACAGCCCGCCGAATAGCCTTCAAGCCATTTCCATGGTAAGACCTCGTTTTCTTTAATAGAAACGGCACTACTAATCTTTAATAGATGTTGGTAGCCTTCTTGTGTCTGTGCATACAAAACAACTGGAATTACAGTTTCCTGCCACTGCACATTCACCGTTAGCCCTAATACAGCATGAATATTGGCCTGCTGCATTGCTTTACAAAAAGGCAAAAGCCCGTACAATTTCGAATTGACGATTGCACAGGCCTGTGTATTCTGCTCTTGTAAAAAAGGGATCAATTGCTCAAGTCGAATCGTACTTTTCAATAAATCCGCGCTCGTATGCATTTGTGTATACACGTGTGTCAAAAGAATCCCTTCCTCTCATTCCATTTTTATTGATATGCCTGACAGATTTCCTGTAAACGTTTTGTTACACGGTCCGCCTCTTCCCATGAATACGCAGTTGCGCCTGAAGCGAGCGGATGTCCACCACCATTGAATTCCTTGGCCAATGTATTAATAATAGGTCCTTTTGAACGTAAACGTACTCGAATTTGATCGCCTTCTTCAATAAAGACTACCCATGCACAAATTCCTTTTACACTTCCAAGACAACCTACTAAAAGTGATGCTTCTGATGGCACAACATTAATATCAGCAAGCAATTCCTTCGTAAGCTTCACAAAAGCTGCACCATTATCATCCATTTGGAAATGCTGATAAATATAGCCTTGTAAATTTAATAGTTTACGTTCCATTTCATACATACCATCGAAGATTTGATTTCGATCAAAATCATATGTAATGAGCTCACCAGCAATTTTAAAGGTTTTCACGGTCGTGCTTGGGAATTGGAAACGACCAGTATCACCAACAATTCCACCAAATAATAATCTTGCTGCTGCAGCAGATAGCGTCCAGTTAGCTACTTCTTTGCCTTCCTCAAAAAGTTCATAGATCATTTCACTACATGAACTTGCTGTCGTATCAACCCACAGTAAGTCCCCATATGCATCGTCATTTGGATGATGATCAATTTTAATGACCATTTTACCTTTCGTATAGCGTTGGTCATCTACTCGTTCAGTGTTTGCTGTATCCGTAACAATGACTAGTGCATCTGCATATACATCATCTGCAACTTGATCTGGCATTGCTAAAAATGACAGGGATGCATCATGCTCACCAACTGCGTATACTTTCTTTTCTGGGTAATTTGCTAAAAGTAACTCCTTTAAGCCAATTTGTGACCCATAAGCATCGGGATCAGGGCGCACATGTCGATGGATAACGATTGTTTCATATGAAGCAATTGTGTCGATGATTTGTCTTTTCAAAATGGTTTCCCCCAAAATGATAGTAATAACCGTTAGCAATTTTCTTAAATTATCGTTACAATAATGACTAGTTATGCTAGGAGGTTTACTATGCTCAATTTAATTTTTGTATTTGCGATTATCATAGCGTTTGTATTTTATTTTTATTTTAAAACAAGACAATTCCGTTCTACTTTACCGATCGCTAAAAACTGGTATAAAAGTAAAGCAAACGTAGGTCTAGGCGCGTTTATCTTATTGTTCGCCTTAAACCAGGCGTATTTATTCCCTGGTACGTATACCTTTATTATTGTAGCAATTCTTGTCGTTTTAGGCATCTTTGTTGTAATAGAGAATGTTAAAAAGGTCCGTCACTACGGTCAATACGTTAAAGAAGAATTCCGTATTAACCAATAAGTGATAACTTAATCGGACATTAACCGGAGTCTGATTTGTTCTTTGAGTGATGACAACGGAAGTTTCAGTAACCGTTAAACTGCATAAAGCCATAAAGGGATGACCTAGTATTTGCGCTAGACCATCCCTTTTTTGTACACTTAACGCTCTAGTAGCTGGAACATCATCATTGCCTTACCAACAAGTACTTGATGATTAAATACTTCGAAGTCCATTTTAACGAACTTACGACTCATATCTAGAATTCGAGGTTTAACGGTAAGTGTGCTTTCCATTTGCACGGGCTTAATGAAATAAATCGTCATGTTCTCTGCCACTGCATCTCCACGCTTTCGACGCTTCAATGCAAACGAACCAACCTCTGCAAGTAGCGTTGTAAATGCTCCGTAGGAGATCGCCCCATATTGGTTTGTCATTTGTGGTGTCACTTTAAACTCAACGATTAAATTCTCATCGCCAAGTACCTTCATTTCATTCTTAACTAAATCATCAATTGTCTCTCCATGCTGTGGCTGTCTTTGTGCAAGTTGTAATGCCTTCAGCACATCTTGACGACTAATAACTCCTTGTAAGACGTTATCATCGTTAACAATTGGCAGTAGGTCAATGCCCTCCCAAATCATGCGGTGTCCTGCCGAAGCAACACTCATCTTCATGGATCCAGCAATTGGATTTTTCGTCATGACCTTTTCAATTAGCTCATCTTCTTCCCTACCTATAACGTCTTTTACCGTTACCATGCCAATTAGCTTATTATTCATGGTTACGACAGGGAATGCACCATGCGTCGTACGCTCATTCAGCTTATGGAAATGATGAATCGTTTCATCATTGCGAAGTACTGATGTATCTGTCATCGGTACATAAATATCCTCAATAAATAATATATCTTTTTTGATTAATTGGTCATAAATTGCGCGGTTAATCATTGTCGCTACGGTAAAAGTATCATAGCTCGTTGAAATTATCGGTAAATCTAATGAATCTGCCAGCTGTTTGTTAGCCTCCGTTGTATCAAAACCACCTGTGATTAACACAGCAGCACCTGCTCGCAACGCATTTTCATGTGCTCTTATACGGTTACCTACGATTAGTAAGCTCCCTGCATCTGTATAACGCATCATATCTTCTAATTGCATTGCTCCAATAACAAATTTTGTTAATGTTTTATGTAGACCTGTTTTACCACCTAAAACTTGGCCATCTACAATATTAACAATTTCTGCAAAAGTTAATCGCTCAATGTTTTCCTTCTTTTTCTTTTCAATACGAATCGTTCCGACACGTTCAATGGAGCTCACCAAACGGCGATTTTCGGCTTCCTTAATGGCACGGTATGCCGTTCCTTCACTCACTTGCATTTCTTTTGCAATTTGACGTACTGAAATTTTATCGCCCACGGGTAGTGACTCGATATATTGTAAAATCTTCTCATGTTTTGTAGACAAAATATCACCTATTTCTCAAGCAATCAATTCTGCTCTTAGTGTACCATATTTTTTATAAAAATATTGAGTATAAAGTGGTGAAATTGTTGAACTTTGCCCACCGTTTCAACTACGCACGTGGTGTCAATCTATATAGTACAGCGACGTCACAAATTAGAAACAGTTTACTTTTTCACCGGCTTTTAAAATTTGAACCTCTGCATTTTGAACTAAATCTGCAAAAATTTGAGGATCTTGTTCGATTGGAGGAAATGTATTGTAATGCACCGGTACGACAATTTTCGGCTTTAAAAACGACACGGCACAAGCCGCATCCTCTGGCCCCATTGTAAAATTGTCACCTATTGGTAAAAACGCCACATCAATTGGATGTCTTTCGCCAATCAGTTTCATATCGCTAAATAATGCCGTATCACCTGCATGATAGATCGTTATACCTTCGATAAATAGTAAGATTCCAGCTGGCATACCCATATAAATAATTTCATTATTTTCAGTTGTATAGGAGGAGCCATGGAAAGCTTGTGTAAATTTCACTTTACCGAAATCAAATTCTTTCGCACCGCCAATATGCATTGGATGCGCTTTTACGCCTTGCCATGAAATCCAGTTTGCCAGCTCATTTGGTGCAATGACAAGCGCATCTTTTTTTCGTGCAAGCTCTACCGTATCGCCCACATGGTCATTATGTCCATGTGTAAGTAAAATAATATCCGGTGCTTCCTCAGAAACCTGCAAATCAGTTTGTCCATTTCCATTAATGAAAGGATCAATTAATATCGTCTTACCATTTGATTGAATTTTGACAACAGAATGTCCATGATAACTTATTTCCATTTGTCATTCCTCCTTGCATTACATTTTTTGCTTCATCATATTAATTCGCTACCCATGCGCTTTTTCCCTTTTTTTGATATGCTTGTACAGGATAAAACTATAGAGAAATATGAGGAGGAAATGATAATGTCGAAGGTTGAGGAAATTCAAAATTATTTACAACAAAATCAAATTGATGCTGCTTTTGTAACGACACCAGATAATGTTTTTTACGTTTCAGGTTTTAAAAGCAATCCCCATGAAAGATTACTAGGTGTGATGATTTTTAAAGAGTCGGAGCCCTTTTTAATTTGTCCTCAAATGGAGATGCCAGATGCAAAGGATGCCGGTTGGCCATATGAAGTAATTGGTCACCAAGATACGGAAAATGCTATGGAAATACTTGCTCAAGCTATCAAAGCTCGAAATGGAGATCCATCTACATGTGCAATTGAAAAATCGCAGCTCATAGTAGAACGTTTAGAAGCTTTACAGCATTCATTTCCACAGGCAAGTTTTGTTCGCCTTGACGAGCAAATTAATGCAATGCGCGTTATCAAAGATGAAGATGAGTTAGATAAATTAAGAAAAGCTGCTGAACTAGCAGATTATGCTATTGAAGTTGGCTGCAAAGAGATTGCTGAAGGTAAAACAGAAATGGAGATTTTAACTGCCATTGAAAGTGCGATTCAAGAAAAGGGTTGTAAGATGGCCTTTGAAACAATGGTATTAAGTGGCCCTAAAACTGCTTCCCCTCACGGTAAACCAGGTGCCCGCAAAGTAGAAAAAGGCGATATGGTATTATTCGACCTTGGTGTTATTTACGAGGGGTATTGCTCTGATATTACACGTACTGTTTCTTTTGGCCAACCTACGGATGCACAGAAGGAAATATATAATGCAGTACTAGCAGCTAATAACAATGCGATTGCAGCCGTAAAACCAGGTGTTCGCGCAATGGACTTAGATAAAATTGCACGTGATACCATTACTGACGCTGGCTACGGACAATATTTTACGCATCGTCTAGGTCATGGACTTGGCATTTCTGTACACGAATTCCCTTCTGTTACAGGTGCTAACGATATGACGATGGAGCAAGGTATGGTATTCACTATTGAGCCAGGTATTTACAAGTCTGATGTAACAGGTGTTCGCATCGAAGACGATGTCGTTGTCACAAATGATGGCGTAGAAGTGCTAACAAAATTCCCAAAAGAATTAATTGTTCTGTAGCGTATAATTTTAATGGCAATGTCATAAAGAATAATTGATTTATGAAGCGCGACAGGACGTAGGGCTGTTGATGGGGCTTTACCTTCAACTTAAGTTAATGCCGATAAAACAAATAAAGGAAGCATCCATTTGCCAATGGTGCTTCCCTTTTTATGTTATACAAAAAGTCCACATGTTAAGAGCTGGAGACGCTAGTTCCACCGCTTAACTGCCACTTTAATTAGCTTAATGTCATTAAATCATCGACATGGATGTATGGTAATTCTTGTGCGTCTGCAACTGCTTTATACACAATATGCCCGTCAAATGTATTTAAACCTTTTTTCAGTGCTGGATTATCGATACATGCTTGCTTATAACCTTTATTCGCAATTTGCAATGCATATGGAATTGTATTATTTGTTAAAGCAATTGTTGATGTACGTGGTACAGCGCCTGGCATATTTGCTACTGCATAGTGCACAACGCCATGTTTAATATACGTAGGATCGTCATGTGTAGTTACACGATCAGACGATGCAAAAATTCCCCCTTGATCAATGGCAATATCAACCACTACAGAACCTGGTTGCATTGAAAGAATCATCTCCTCCGAAACAAGCTTTGGTGCCTTTGCTCCAGGAATTAGAACAGCTCCAATAACTAAATCCGAATTTTTCACTGATTCCGCAATATTATAAGGGTTTGACATTAATGTTTGAACTTCACGCCCAAATAAATCTTCTATTTGACGTAGACGCTCTGGACTTAAATCAATTACAGTTACATCTGCACCCATTCCAACAGCTATTTTTGCTGCATTTGTTCCAGCGATACCACCACCAATAACTGTAACTTTTCCACGAGGCACGCCCGATACGCCTCCTAGTAAAATCCCTTTACCACCATGATTTCTTTCTAAAAATTGTGCACCGATTTGTGTCGCCATTTTGCCAGCAACTTCACTCATTGGTGTTAGTAAAGGTAAAGAACCATTTGCTAACTGTACTGTTTCATAGGCAATACCTACAACTTTCTTATCTAAAAGTGCCTGCGTCAGCTCACGCTCCGGCGCTAAATGTAAATAAGTAAATAATATTTGGCCTTCATAAAAATAATCGAATTCCGCTGCTACAGGTTCTTTTACTTTTAAAATCATTTCCTGTGCCCATGCTTCTTTTGCAGTTGCAACAATGTGAGCTCCGGCAGCTAGGTAATCTGCATCTGTGAAGCTTGAGCCAAGACCAGCTCCTGCTTCGATGTACACTTCATGGCCTGCATGTGTTAATGTTACAACTCCTGCTGGTGTCATTGCTACACGATTTTCATTGTTTTTAATTTCTTTTGGAATACCAATCTTCATGTTTCCTGTCCCCTTCCGTAACCTTTGAAATAAGCATTGTTTCATCAATTCTGCATTAGCGTAATTGATACACCCCTTATGCACTTCCATCTTACCAAAAAAGTGCAAAAAATGCTTTAATTAATGCGGTTTCAAGTGAAATTTATAAGATTTTCATAATGCTGAATATTAAGATTTTTAAAAGTATATATAAATTTAGCAGTAAACGCCTTTAGTTTTTCACAATTTTTCCTTCGGAAAGTATTTCCTTTAGGAAATCATTTGGTATAATCAGAATATAAATATAGGGAGGTAATACAAATGGCTAATCATTATAAAAGCATTGTAGTTGCTGTAGACGGTTCAAAAGAAGCTGAATACGCTTTCCGTAAATCGATCGACGTTGCAAAACGTAACGAGGGTGCTGTATTAAATCTAGTAAATGTTATTGACACTCGTTCATTCGCTGCAATCGAAGCATATGACCGTTCAATTGCGGAACGCGCACAAGCATTCTCTGAAGATTTACTAAACGGTTACAAAAAGCAAGCTGAAGAAGAAGGCTTAACAAATGTAAACCTTGTAATCGAATACGGTTCTCCAAAAAATATTATCACAAAAGAGCTTTCTAACATCGTGGATGCAGACTTAATCATCTGTGGTGCTACTGGTCTTAACGCTGTAGAACGTTTCCTAATCGGTTCTGTTTCTGAAGCAATTGTACGTTCAGCTAAATGTGATGTACTTGTAATCCGTACACCAGAACGCTCTCCAGAAGCTTAATGAAGTAATACATAAAAAGGTATCCAAAACACTTGGATACCTTTTTTATTTTAGAATTTACTATATATTATTATTTACCTTCTAGCCACATCTTCACTTTCTCAAAGAACATAGCAAGTGCTTGTTTATTTTGCATATTTGGCACCTTCGCAAGTAACACTTCTTTTGGCGCTTTATAATTCATACCTTGTTTTTGTAAAATAACAATGCTTTTTTCAAGTGCTTTATTGGCAAACATGGTATCTGGTAATTGGATAATAGCCTGGATCCATGCATGTTTTTGAATATACTTATGCAACTGCTTTGATTGCTCAGATTCAAAAAGATGAGTTGGCGCTAGGAAAAATAAATAACCGCCGTCCTTCGTATAGTTAACAGACTGTTCAATGAATAAATGGTGTGCATAGCTCATTCCTTCGGTTGCACACAATTCATAATCCAATGCCACATCATCATTTGGATAGTAACCAACTGGTAAATCACAAACAATCGCATCTACGGGATCTACTAATAAATCTTGCAGTGCATCTTGTCGGAATAGGGATACGGGTTGTTCTATTAAATCTGCCGTTGCTGCCGCTAAACGGATCAGTAACTCATCAACCTCTACCCCAGAAGCCTCTATTTTACCATCCAGTAAGTTCATAACAGTCAATAGTAAATTGCCTGTACCAACAGCTGGATCCATTATAGAGAGTTTTCCTTTTTCGAAACGCTCAGCAAAAATTTGCTCAACAAAATGGCCTACTAATAAGCCCAACGTATCTGGCGTCATTTGATGATTTGGCTGGGAGCCTTTCCGCATTCCCTTTAAGATGGCAATTTGAATTGCTTTCCGCACATCTTCTTTCGTTGTATCTTCCTGTGAGAAATCAACTTCCCCATCTAGCCATGCCTCTAAACCATCCAGCATGCCCTCTAATAGTGTTGTATTTTGTTCTTTTTCTAGCTTTTCAGCATGCTCATTCAGCAATGCAAATAATTTCTCGATCTTTTCCATACAAAACTTCCTTTCACGCAGAAAGGAGCCGTGACAACAAACTTGTCACAGCTCCTTTGTCTAGTATTATCTTAGCCTAAAAGAAGCGGATTACGCTAGTGCTTTTACAGCGGCAATCGCTGCTTCATAGTTAGGATGGTCTGTAGCTTCTGGGACATATTCCACATATGTTACTTTACCAGCTGCATCCACTACAAATACTGCACGTGTTAAAAGTCGTAATTCTTGAATGTACACGCCATATGCTTCACCAAATGAAAGATCACGGTGATCAGAAACTGTTTGAACAGCATCGATGCCTGCAGCACCACACCAGCGTTTTTGCGCAAATGGAAGATCCACGGATACAGTGTAAATAACTACATTATCGCCTAAGTTTGCTGCTGCTTCATTAAAACGACGTGTTTGCGCATCGCATACACCTGTATCTAATGATGGGACAACACTAAATAAACGAATTTTCCCTTCTGAATCCTTTAAAGAAACAGGTGATAAGTCGTTTGCTAATACAGTGAAAGCTGGTGCTTGGTCTCCAACCTTTACTTCGTTCCCTACTAGTGTTACTGGACCATTTTTAAATGTTACTTGTGCCATAATAAACGCCTCCTTCATCATATGTACATAATATTACTAAATGTGGGGAATTAAATGCAACTGAGACAGCTTAAACTGAAAAATGATCTTTCTGGAGACCTCATGTTTTTCTAATAGTTTCATTGCTTATTTATTTCGCAGTAGATATTGAAACGTTTTATCAATTCATACTTGGATACTCACCTACACTCTGCGTCTGTCCATGTCCGCTCGGGTACAACATATCATGTTGACTTAACAAATAGAAAGGCTGTCTCATTTTTTGTGAGACAGCCCAACCATCAATCTTCTATTTTTTCTTCTAGCGTTTGCTCCAGCTTTTCAGGCTCAGTGTCTTTCTTGGGAAGAGGTAAAGCTGTAGGCTCTTCTTTTTTTTCTACATAGATTTTTTCATGGACAACAGTGGTTTCCGCAAAAAAATCATGTAAGCCTTGATTGTCTGGCAAAATAGCTACAAAAATATACAGTGGCATAAAGATATTACTAATAAAACGGCCAATCCAATCTCGGAAAAGGACATCTGACCATGTTAACTTATCATGTTTTAATGATACCACACGCAAACCACAAGCCATTTTCCCTAAAGTTTGCCCGAAAAATTTTGTCATCAATACAAAATAGCCATAATAGATAATGGCTGAAATAATAGAAATGGGCGCATACCATACTGTTTCTGACAACGACCAATCCATTAAGTAAAAAATCGGGTTTACAAGTATTCCCCCAACAGCTGTTATAAGCAGTCCATCCAATAAGAATGCCCAAAAACGTACCCAAAAGCCAGCTGTTTTTAATGCATAGTGTCTAGTTTCTAAAACAGTTTCTGTCTTATTAGAGAGAGATCCTGGTTCAAAAGAGGGTTGCCCTAGTATAACGAATTCATTATTTGTCATGGTACACCCTCCTTAGTATTCGCCGTATAAGTACATCATTTTTGGCGCTTTATAGTCAGCCATAATCTTCATCAGCATTTTTTCCTCAGCAGACGGGCCAAACATTGAACCAATCTTCATGCCAACGTAAGACTGCCAGCCACCCATATCGTATGTGTATTCAAACAGTGCTGCATCCTCTAAACCATAATCAGCACGTAAAGCTGCAATCGTTGCTTCCTCATCGCCAATTTCATCGATTAGGCCAGCTTCAAGTGCCTTTGTTCCTCCAAGAATACGACCATCCGCTACCTTTTTAACATCTGCTTCAGACATATTACGACCTTTTTCAACTATATCAACGAATTCTTCGTAGGTTTCATTAATCATATCTTGCATCATAATACGTTCTTCTTCTGTAACATCGCGCATCGGGCTTAACATGTCTTTATGTTCGCCTGATTTAAATGTCTGAAATTTTACGCCTACTTTTTCAGCTAGCTCTTGGTAATTGATTGACTGCATGATGACACCAATAGAGCCAGTTATCGTATCACGATGTGCGAAAATTTTATCTGCAGGTGCGGCAATATAATAACCGCCTGAAGCTGCCATCGAATCCATAGATACATAAATTGGAATTTGACGTTCTTCTTTAATTTTTAATAGCTTTTTATAAATTTCTGCTGATTCTTTGACACCACCACCTGGTGAATTAACGCTTAAAACAACTGCTTTTACTGTGTCATCATATAAAATATTGTCTAATTGCTCTAAGAAAAACTGGTGATCATATGCCACCGGTTGCCATAATGAGCTAGATCCAATATCTTGAATCGCACCATCGACTTTTAAGTACGCAATCCTTTTATTAAAATCTTCTCCTTCAATCACCGTTTCAAATACCTCTAAATTATTGCCAGCCATTAGGCTGTCAAAGTTACCAAAGAAATCTGCTTTAAATATTGCAAATATGGTATTAATACCTAGTGAAACAAATAATAATACACCTGCAATAACTAAGGCTACCCACCTTTTAACATTCATGTCTTTCCGCCTCCTCAACACGTTATACGTCCCAACGTCTAAAATGTTTCACTTTTTTGCAATATTATGCAAAAATTTTATCTTATAAATTTCCCCATAAATAATATCCTTTACACATTAAAAAAATCAAAGTTCATACTATAAAAATGAACCTTGATTTTCGACATTATTTCCTAGGAAATGATTGCTGAGTATACCGATACTTTTCTTGTTGACGTAGTTCGACACGACGAATTTTACCAGAAGCAGTCTTTGGTAACTCCTCTACAAATTCAATCGCACGTGGATACTTGTAGGGCGCTGTTAACGTTTTTACGTGGTCTTGTAGTTCTTCAATAAGTGATTCATGGGCTATTTGCCCATCATGTAATACAACAAATGCCTTTACAATATTCCCTCTTACTTCATCCGGACTCGCTACCACTGCGACCTCTTTCACCTGTTGATGCTTCATCAAAGCATCTTCCACCTCAAATGGCCCAATTGTGTAGCCTGAAGAAATAATTACGTCATCACCGCGTCCTTCAAACCAATAATAACCATCTTTATCTTTATATGCACGGTCTCCAGTGATATACCAATCACCTCGGAATTGTAAGCTTGTTCGTTCTGGATCTTTAAAATACTTTTTAAATAATGCCGGCGTTTCACGATGGACTGCTATATCACCAACGACACCTTCTGCAACTGGGTTGCCAAAATCATCAATAATAGCTACAGTATTTCCTGGCGTTGGTTTACCCATGGAGCCGACACGTGCTTCCATACCTACCATTGTCCCAACAAGTAATGTATTTTCAGTTTGACCATAGCCATCACGTACTTGTAATTTAAAGTTTTGCAAGAATATTTTCATAACCTCACTATTCAACGGTTCTCCTGCAGATACAGCTTGGCGAATTCCACTCAAATTAAAGTCATGTAAATTTTCAAGTGCCGCCATAAACCGATATTCTGTTGGCGTACAGCACAGCACGTTGATTTCAAATTTTTCAAGTAATGATAAATAAGTTGCTGCATTAAATTTCCCCTTGTATACAAAAGCTGTTGCACCACTTCCTAACGTTGCAAGGAATGGACTCCAAATCCATTTTTGCCATCCTGGTGCTGCAGTAGCCCATACAATATCATTTTCCTGAACACCTAACCAATTTGGTGCTGTTGTCCGTAAATGTGCGTACCCCCAGCTATGCGTATGAACAGCAGCCTTTGGATTACCTGTTGTACCACTTGTATAAGCAAGAAATGCAATATCAGTACTCTTCGTTGGCGTAGAGCTTGTATAAGTAGTTGGCTGATTCTCCATTTGTTCTAGCAGTGGTTGCCACGGAGCATGTGCACGACCTATGACAAACTGCTGTACGTCCTCTAAATTTGCTACCTCATCAAATTGCTCAATATACGGTTCATATGCAATAACAGCCTTTGCATCAGCATGTGTGATTCGATAGTCTATATCCTTTGCACGTAACATCTCAGAGCTTGGAATAATCGTCAAACCAGCCTTTAATGCTGCAATATAAACAATGTATGCCTCAACGGACCTCGGCACCATAACTAACAGTACATCTCCTTTTACTAATCCTTGAGATGTTAATACATGTGCTGCCTGATTTGCCTTTTCAAGTAGACTTTTATATGTAATATATTGTATTTCTTCGTTTTCGTTATAAACTATTAAAGCATTTTTAGTTGGATCCTGTGCATACTTTTCAAGTTCTTCTGCAATGTTATACCACTCTGGTGCGAGTAATTCTTGTCTTTTCATGGCATATGCCCCCTTCGCTATGCTCATTATAAAACTCATTTTTCATGATTTTCAATGGAAGGAGCCTTATTTTTAAAAAGTCATGACAACTATCATGCTTCTATATATGGCATCAGTCACTGCTTTTCCTATAATGAAAACTCGCTATTGTACACCGTGAAAAAGTATGGTACATTTTGGTCAACTAAAATCATGATTGCGGGGGGACTCGTCCTGAGTTGAGAAGGTAAAACCTGACCCTTTGAACCTGTTAGTTAATACTGACGTAGGGAGCAATACATCTTGTTATTGATGAAAAGCTCTTTTCACGTGGATTCCTTGCACGAAAAAGAGTTTTTTTGCATGCTTACGTCCATCCAAAAAAGGAGGACTTACAATGATTTTACAAACAATCCGTAAACAAAAGCCACTCATTCACTGTATAACCAATTATGTTGTGGCAAACTTTCAAGCAAATGGCTTATTGGCAATTGGTGCTTCTCCTGTAATGGCCGATGAAGTCGATGAAGTCGATGAAATGGTAAAGATTGCTTCTGCGCTATTATTAAATACTGGTACGATAAATAACCGTACTAGAGAATCTATGTTACGTGCTGGGAAAATGGCTAATACACTTGACATCCCGGTTGTTTTAGATCCCGTTGGTGCTGGGGCAACTACTTTTCGAAAAAAAACAGTCCATCAACTATTAGCCGAAGTTAATTTTGCTGTTATTCGTTGCAATATGGGCGAGCTTGCAGCTATTGCAAATGTGAGTTGGCAGCAAAAAGGCGTGGACAGTGGCAGCGGATCAATTTGCATTGAAGAGGAAGCAAAGCAAATAGCTCAACGCTATGATTGTATTGTTATTGTGACCGGTGAAAAAGATTTTATAACCGATGGGGAACAGATGCAATGGATTGTAGGTGGCCATTATCAAATGACAGAAGTCACAGGGACAGGCTGCCTATTAAGCGCCATCTGTGCCGCAGCTTATGTTGCACATAACGAGCCATTTACACAATTAGTAGGCACTTTATTGGCTTATAAAAAACTAGCTGAACAGGCTGCCTGCTCGACACAAAATATTGGTGATTTTCAAATAGCGGTCTTAAATGAGTTACATCGTCTGTCAAAGGACGGTGAAAAGTAATGCGTATCGTGACTACAATTGCAGGCTCTGATAGCGGCGGTGGTGCAGGAATTCAAGCAGATTTAAAAACATTTCAAGAATTAAAGGTGTTTGGCACTTCAGTTATTACAGCATTAACTGCACAAAATACATTAGGTGTGTCAGGTGTTTTACCAATTGAAACAAGCTTTATTGAGAAACAATTTTATGCACTATTAGAGGATTTTCCGATTAGCGCTATCAAAACAGGAATGCTTTTTTCCGCTGATATTATTCAAGCAATCGCAAACATGATGACTAACTTAGATATCCCACTTATTATAGATCCTGTAATGATTGCCAAAGGTGGCGAAAGCTTATTGCAACGGGAGGCAATGCAGGCAATGCGATGTTATTTATTGCCATTAGCAACTGTTATTACGCCAAACATACCTGAAGCAGAAGTATTAACGGGAAGAAAAATCGATAATTTTACATCCATTAGCCAAGCTGCTCAAACACTTTTACAACTAGGCACACAATGTGTTGTCATTAAAGGTGGACATTTAGCTGACATAAATTTTTCGACTGATTATGTATTTTTTAAAGATGGTCGAACATTTTCCATGCAAACGACACGTATTGCAACGAAAAATACTCACGGCACGGGCTGCACATTCTCTGCTGCATTAACAGCTTTTATTGGATGTAAAGTACCTATAGATACAGCTATAGTTGAAGCAAAAAAATTTATTCAACTCGCCATTACACATGATTTATCTATTGGCAATGGGCATGGTCCGACGAATCATTTCGCCTACCATAAATTTAAAGATTCTTGTGAGGTAACGATTCATGAAATGTAATGATTTACAGCTTTATTTTATTATGGGTTCGACAAACGTTCATAAGCGCCGTCCATTAGAAGTGCTTGAAGAAGCACTACAATCAGGCATTACTATGTTTCAATTTCGCGAAAAGGGTCCAGGTGCATTAACTGGCCAGGCTTATGAAATTTTTGCTCAAAGTTGTCAAAAGCTTTGCAAACAGTGTCATATTCCGTTTATCGTCAATGATGATATCGAGCTTGCTTTAAAACTTGGTGCTGATGGCATCCATGTTGGGCAAGATGACTTTCCTGTTGCGGTTATCCGAGAAAAAATCGGAAAAATGTTGCTTGGTGTGTCTGTTCATACAATAGAAGAAGTGCACACTGCTATACAGTACGAAGCTGATTATGTAGGTATTGGTCCTATTTTTACAACTACTTCAAAAAGTGATGCCAAACCACCATGCGGTACTGAATTTTTACAACAAGTTCGTACTGAACTTCCTGAATTGCCTATAGTAGCAATTGGCGGAATTGATGAGTCCAATGCACAGAAAGTTTTTAAAGCGGGTGCGAATGGTATTGCTGTTATTTCTACTATTTGTGAAAGTGTTAATATACAACATACTGTAGCCACTTTGAAATCGTTTCAATGCAATAGTACGGGATAAAAACAGTAAATTTAAACAAACTAAAACCAGTGCCTTTTACGGTCACTGGTTTTAAGTTTATAAATGCTTATTCTGCATTTATTGGTTGTTGTTTGGCATACCTTTTAATTGAGATTCTGCCATTTGTACAAGACGTTTAGTGATTTCACCACCAACGGAACCGTTGGCACGAGCTGAAGCGTCAGCTCCTAATTGAACACCAAATTCTTGTGCAATTTCGTATTTCATTTGATCTAGTGCTTGTTGTACACCAGGTACTGCAAGCTTGTTTGAACTGCGGTTGTTGTTGTTTGT
Organism: Lysinibacillus sphaericus OT4b.31; assembly: GCF_000392615.1. Lineage (GTDB taxonomy): Bacteria > Bacillota > Bacilli > Bacillales_A > Planococcaceae > Lysinibacillus > Lysinibacillus sphaericus_B. The sequence goes on from NZ_KB933398.1 coordinate 3,497,321, forward strand.
CATGTTTCTCACCTCCTTGTGAATATAGAATGTGCGTTATTTGTTTTTTAATACAAAAATTTTATAGGTAAAATGTAACTGCAAAGGAAACCAATTAGCAATTAAATAAAAACCGCCTCAAAATAGAATTTTGAGACGGTTTCTTTCCTATATATATAACAAATTTAAGTTCGTTTAAACAGCATAACAATTGAAGTTTTTTTATAAAAGATCTACAAATTTATCAGCAGGTTGTTCTTTTTTCGGGAAAATATAGACCTCACGATTTTTTACAGCGCGATCGATTAGTTCGTCGAAATCAGAAAAGCTTTCGTAATGCTCGACTTTTTCAAGCTTTGGTTTAGTTTTTGGACTAGCGGGCGTGAAAATTGTACAGCAGTCTTCAAAAGGTTGTATTGATGTTTCGTATGTTCCAATTTTTTCAGCAATTTCAATTATCTCTAATTTATCATTCGAAATTAGCGGACGTAAAATCGGTGTATTAGTTACAGCATTTATAGCGGTTAAGCTTTCAAGTGTTTGACTTGCTACTTGCCCAAGACTTTCACCCGTAACAATCGCAAGTGCATCAATTTCTTCACGGACTTTGTCAGCAACCTTTAACATCATACGGCGTGTTGTTGTCATCGACACATTAGATGGCACTTTTTCTTTAATAAGTACTTGGATTTCGGTAAAAGGAATAACATGTAGACGAATATTCGCCCCAAATTTCGTTAATTCATTGGCAAGTACTTTTACTTTTTCCAATGAATTTTGACTTGTATACGGCGGACTAAAGAAATGAATGGCTTCTAAACGGACTCCACGTTTCAACATTAAATATCCTGCAACCGGGCTATCAATACCACCTGAAAGCATTAATAATGATTTACCATTAGAGCCAACTGGCATGCCACCAGCACCCGGAATAACTTGTGCCATCATATAAGTTGCATCATGACGGACCTCAACACGAAGTTCTACATCTGGTTTTTTCACTTTTACTGATAAATTTTGATATTGAGGTAAGACATATCCACCAATTTCACGCTGAATGCCATGTGAATCTAATGGGAATGTTTTATCTGTACGCTTTACTTCAACTTTAAAAGTTAACTGTTCATGTTTAAATGTATCCATAATTGTAATTGCAAGTGATTTCATCGCCTCGATGTCTTTGTCACATGCAGCAACTGGACTGAATGATTGAATCCCAAAAATTTTCGGTAATCCATTTAGTAAAACGTTCATTTGTGCCTCGTCTTGTATAGCGATGAACATACGATCCCGTTCTGTACGTATGTGTAGATGACCTAAATCAGTAAATGCATGGCGAATATTTTCACGCAAGCGACGGATAAAATCCATCTTGTTGCGACCTTTTGTAGATAACTCACCATATCGAATTAATATTTCTTTCCAAATCATAAAGCTTATTCTCCTTTAAGTTCCATTAGTACTTCATGCAGTACTTGTTTAAATTGTGTAATGTCTTCATCCGCTATATATGCACCAAAGCTTACTCGAATTACACCTTTTTTAAAATGCTCATCAATATTTAACGCTTCTACAACATGACTCGTTTTTGTTTGCTTGGAAGAACATGCACTCGATGTTGACACAATAACGCCACGTTTCTGTAGTGCATTGATAATGACTTCACCTTTTAAGTCACGCACACTAAATGATAAGATATGTGACGCGCCATTTGGTGTCGATAAAATATGCACAGCCTCACCATATTCTTTTAACTCCGTACATATTTCATCTTGCCATGTACGATATTTTTTCGCACGTTCACTCATTGTTTCGATTGCAATACGAGCCGCCTTTGATAGTGCTACCGCTTGTGGGACAGCCACTGTGCCACTACGTAAGCCAAATTCTTGTCCTCCACCAAGTGCATACGGCTGCCATTGTATTTTTTTACGAAATGCTAATATGCCTGAACCTTTAAAACCATGAATTTTATGACCTGATATAGTAATACAATCCGGTCCTTCATCGTCATTAAATGTTATTGGTAATTTTCCAAAGCTTTGCACCGCATCCACATGAAAAGCGGCACGACTTGCTTCATGGACAATTTTTGCCGCTTCAAAAATCGGCTGAATGGCACCCATTTCGTTATTCACATGCATCATACTTACTAAAATAGTATCCTTGCGAACTTTTTCTCGCAATTCATCTAACGACACTACACCCGATTTATCGACGTGTAAATATTCTATTTCAAAGCCCTCTTTTTCAAGTTGCTTCACCGATTCTAACACAGATGGGTGTTCAATTTCTGTCGTCAAAATATGGTTACCTTTATGAGTATTGGCATGCGCTAAACCGAAAATAGCTGTATTATTTGATTCAGTACCTCCTGAAGTAAACAATACATTTTTCGCCTCAGTTTGCAAAATGTCTGCTACTTGTTCACGAGCACGCATTAATAATTCATTTGATTCTACACCCATTGCATGAATCGATGCAGGGTTGGCATAATACTGCTCATTCACTACCATAAATGCCTGCATCACTTCTTTATACGGTTTAGTTGTAGCGCTGTTATCTAAATATATTGTATTTACTTTCATCGTTATTCACACACTTTCAAAACGTTAATTTAACGGTATTTATTATAGTTCAAACTTGCTAATAAAACCATTAACTATTATTAGGTTACAAAAAATTTCCTATTAAATTATTTTTTGCTGATATCGCATTATTCCATTTGCTTGAGCTCTATCCTCCTCTTTCCTAATTCATTAGCCAAACTGAGGATAAAGCTCCTATGCCACGACTACGACCTTCATTAGCATGCCATTGCCGTAAATCTAGTTGTCTATTATAGCATAAGGCCTATTGGAATTATGTAACGTAATAATCCACAGTATTCATAATCCCATAATTATAATAAAAATAAGCTTATTAAACCTACTCTCATAAAAATCTGACAAAAAGCTAACCCCTTCTTCTTTGCCATTTATCAAAATCATGACTCTTTGCTAAATTTTACTTCAAGACTGCAATCTATAAAATTTTGGCTATCGTATATCCTAATTCTCATAAGAAAACCACCAACTTCAATCCAGTGTGGTGGTTACTCTTTTCAATATAATCATATTTATACTGTAAATATATATTTGTTATTAACGCGCAACTAAATCCTCTGCGACAATTTCTTGAATACGTTTTAAAGCACCTGGCTCCATTTCTTCAACAGCTGTCCCAGCCTCTTCAAGCGCTTTTGTATAACGGAACTGATGGAATGCTTCTTCTGCTTCTTTTAAACGTGTATTTAATTTTGGGTTTGTTGCTCGATGACGATTGCCATATTGAATAATACGTTCAATCAGCATAACATTCTCAATTAGTTCATGTGCCTTGGAATGAACATCCTCAACACAAAGTGTTGCAGCATTTAAGTTATTATGAACTGTTCCCATGTTGAGTGGTACTTCTTGTAAACTTTGCATCACAACATAAATGTGCTCAGCAGCCTCATCTAAACGTGCATCCATTTCTTCTGGAATACCTGGAATATTCGCTTTGTTTAACAGACGATCTGTATCCTGTAATGTTTTCTTCAGATTTTCTACTTGTGCACAAGCCTTATTTTCATCAATTCGAAGCTTTTTCATCGTATTCGATAAATGATCTTGCTCCTCATGAATACGTTCAAGCTCCTCACTTATTTCAATCAGTTCCTCCTGCAAACTTGAATAGGCAGATTTTTCCTCTGTAACACGCATTGCTAATAAATCGTAACGACGTTGGAGTGCTTCTAATTGTTTTAAAGCAGCTTTTGGGATTTCAGCATCCTTTTCGTTAAGATGATAGCTTTGTTGTACAAAAGTGGCTTCATCATTAACTAAGCGGGTCGAGCTAATAACATTTGTGATGGAACCTAATAATCGCTCACAATTTTGATCTACATAATTTTTTGCAATGACCTCTTTTTCAAGCAAATCATAAAAATGGTCAATTTCTTCATTTATTTCAACAACTCTCGGCTTTACAGAAGATAAATTAAGTTGAGCCAATTCATCTTTTAAATTGGCAAACTCCGTCTCAAGGTTGTCCAGTGCCTCTGCCAACTCTAAATGATGTAAATAATAAGATTTCTCTTCCATTTCACGTTGACCATTACGTAATTCTTGAACAGCACCTGGTAATTTCACTTGTAGTTCAGTCAAAATAGTTGGCACGTCATTAATATATTCAAATGTCTCTTGTGATTCATGATTCAAACCAATAACAATTTCACGTGCCTGCAAATAGTTACCGTCTCGAGTAAGCTCATCAAATTCTTCAAACTTTTGAACAAATACTTCTAGCTTCTGCTCAAGTGCCGGTAATGCAATCCCAAAAGAGTGTTGATGGGCAAGTAAAGTTTTACGTGCTGATCGATAATATTCTTTCAGTTGTTCAATTTCAATACGATTTTTTTCTTCGCTGCCAATTAATTCATTTAATTCTTCTAAAATTTTATCTTTGCTTTGTTCACACTTACGAACATAATCCTCAATTTCACGTTCAATCAACGTTGCTTTTTTAAAACGAAGATGATTGACTTGGTCCTCTGCATCGAATAGGAGTGAATCAATTTTTGTCATATGTACATCGATGACTTCATCCCAGCTATTGCGCCATCGTTCAAACATTTCTTCCGTTTCACCATTCATGTTTAATGATTTAACCTTAGAAATTTCCTCATTTATGGGATTATTTTGTATTTGTAATTTTTCATTTTCAAGTTGTTCAATAATTGCGGTATGTTTTCGTCGCATCATAAATCCTACTATGGCTAAAATTAATAGTAGGATAATTGGAATGATGATATACTCCATCGTAAGCCTCCTATTCTACAATATACGAATTGGCTAGTTGTATTTATTATATACTATGTTTTCCCCTTTTGTACTAAAATTTAAGTGATTTTCAGAAAAGTGTATTCACGCCCAACAGACAAGACGGCAACTCCTGTCCTTGAACGTACGGCGTTACTATCTAGACACAAGTCAAATAGCCAAAGGAGTGTATATTTTATGAAAAGAGACGGGCATATCCATAGCCCCTATTGTCCACATGGTACAACAGATGCATTTACGCTATATATCGAAAAAGCTATTGCTGAAAACTTTACGGATATTACGTTTACAGAACATGCTCCGTTACCGCCCGGCTTTGTCGACCCTACACCCGATAAGGATAGCGGCATGAATCCAGCGTATTTAGTACCCTATTTTGAAGATTTACAGCGATTACAAAATCAGTACGCGCAGGACATCCGGATTCGTATTGGGCTTGAAATTGACTATATTTTAGGCTTCGAGCAGCAAACACGTAGCTTCCTTGATACATATGGTCATTTTTTAGATGATGCTATTTTATCCGTTCATTTTTTAAAGTGGCGGGATAACTTTGTATGTATCGACTATTCAGCAGAGACCTTTAAAGATTTTTCAAAAAAGATTGGCTCCGTAGAACATGTCTATGATCTATATTATGATACTGTCCTTCAATCAATCCAAGCGAATTTAGGACAATACAAACCTAAACGTATTGGACATCCATCTCTCATTCATAAATTTCAATTAGCACACAATGTGAAAATTGATGATACAGCCCGGATTCAAAAGATCTTAGATTTAATGAAAAAAGAAGGGTACGAACTTGACCTGAATAGTGCTGGTTTAAGTAAAGCATATTGTCAAGAACCCTACCCACCATTTTCTTTAATTGACTATAGTAAGTCAATTGGGTTACCTTTTGTTTTTGGATCTGATGCGCATGCCGCAGTTGATTTACATCAACATTATAATGTTATATTTCCTAAATGAATAACTTTTAAACGAGGTGCTAGTATGTTTACACAAATAAATTACGAAGGTCCTATAATGGACCAATATAATGCATTAGCAAAGCAATTAGATGCACTACTCACTGGAGAAACGGATTGCATCGCTAATTTAAGTAACGCTTCCGCATTACTCAATCAATTTCTTACAAATATTAACTGGGTTGGTTTTTATATTTCACAAGGCGAAGAACTTGTATTAGGTCCATTCCAAGGCTTACCTGCTTGCGTTAGAATTCCTGCGGGTCGTGGTGTTTGCGGTACAGCCGTAGTGAAAAAAGAAACGATTGTCGTAAAAGATGTCCACGCATTTCCAGGACATATTGCCTGCGATGCTGCCTCCCAATCCGAAATTGTTATCCCTCTTCTGAAGGAAGGTAAAGTTCTAGGTGTGCTTGATATCGATAGCCCAATTACAAATCGCTTCTCTGTTGATGATCAAGTTGGCTTAGAGCAATTTGTCAAAACATTACTTACCCATCTATAAAGACTGTTGTAAATCGGAATATAAATATTAAAAATTGCCCTGAAATGTTGATTTTTTACATATCATTTCGGGGCAAATCTATAAATTTATTTTTTTATGCATTTGTTTGAAGGTAACGATCATGAATACAAAAACGATTTTTCCCACTGTTTTTGGCTTGGTATAGAGCTGTATCTGCATGTAAGAAAACCGATTGAAATGCTGGTCGATAATTTTGATCCCATGTTATGAGCCCTGCCGATATTGTTACTTGGGGATCTGTTGCGTCCGGAATCATTGCAACAATAGTCGATGCCAGTTCGATTGATTCTTTTTCATCAATATTTGGTACATAGACTGACATTTCCTCTCCACCCCAACGTGCACAAATCCCCTGTGTCCCGATCGTCTCAATTAACTTCATTGCAATTTGTACGAGAATTTTATCGCCAATTTGGTGGCCATAAGTATCGTTAATACGCTTAAAATTATCAATGTCGATAAGTAAAAACATACCCGATTGATCTTTTATAAGGGATTTTTCTACATAGTGATCTAAATAACTTCTGGCATATAGCTTTGTTAAATGATCCCTATCTACCATTTCCTGAAGCTGATTTCGTAAAATAGAGTTTGCAATCGCTAAAGATGAGTGATGGATCAAAGACTGCATTAACTTAAAGCTATCAAATGAAAAGAAATATGGTTCTTTGTGTAGTACGATACTAAAACCATTTATTTTTTCCTCCATCAAAATTGGGATGGCCATAATCGAACGATATTCAATTTGATTGGGCGTTAGTCGGCTAAAGTCGGCTATAAATAATGGGTCATTCGTATGTTCAAAATGTTGTTCAACATGTTTGATATACGTTTTCCCCTCCTCTAATTTAAATAAAGTTGTACTGGCATCCGTCACTTCAAAGGTATCCTTATTTTTAAAAGCGAAACATACTTCCATTGGTTGAAACGATTTCATTAACTGTTTTTGTAGAAAAAGCAACATTTCGTGAATATCAATCCGCATATTTAAACGATGTGATGTTTCATTAATAAGTTGTAAGTCACTTACGAGGCGATGCGATTGATGATATAATTTGGCATTTTCTAGTGCATTCCCGGATGCTTGCGCTAGCATTCGTACAAAGTCCTTTTCAGTCGTTGAGAAAAGATATGTCGGTGGTGCACTTACTTGTAAAATACCGTAAATAGCTTGCCTTCCTTTTATAGGTGCATTTAATAAACGACAATTCAGGTCACTTGCCAATTCAGTTGTCAAATCCCCTGATACAAAAGCCTCAATAGTAGCTGGTCTTTCAGATAAGTAATCAAAAAGCTTAATATCTATGGTCGTATGGCGGTCTTGATCATTCGATAGTATCAGTTCAACATTAAATTCCCGGAAATTATCCCTAATATTTTTCAGCACATTTTCTAAAATTAAATCTATGTCCATTGTTGAATGAAATAAATCAGTCATATTGTACAGTTTTCTATATTGGTCCTCATTTGATCTTACTTCTAAGTTCTCACTGAAAATCTGCAAAACATTCATAAGCATTTCTATACACTCTTCACCGTAATCAGAAGTCATAAAGTCAGTCCAAGCATCTGTTGCTTCCACAAGTAATATACCAATGGGATCTTTGCCCTCCGGTTGGAAAAGCACCATATCTGTCATCCTGTTATATACTTCTTTTTCTTTTAATATATAAGGGAGCTTTACCATTTTTTGTTGATAAAAGCTAGTTTCAATCATCAGCCATGACACAGCATTTAGTTTTGTTTCGATTGTTAACGTAGCTACTTCTTCTATAGGTATTAAACTATTACCTTCATAGCTAAGAAAAGCAGCATTTACAATTTTCAAGTGCTTCTTTAGACACTGCTTTAATGAATAAAAATACTCATTAAAACTGGTGAGTTCTCCATTCGAACTCACCCAAAAGCTCAAAACATCTGATTTTATATATTTTAGCGTTTGTAAATGGTCTGTCATGAAATCACCTTTTCTATATAACGTACAAATCAATTACTATTAACTTATGATATATTATACATAAATTGTGTCATTTTGACTATGTTATTCTGTTTCACTTTTTAAATTATACATATTATTACCTTATCATTAACTATTTTGAAATAGTGTGAAATCTATGAAAGGGAATTTCCTACTATTGTCCCTTTTCAAAAATAGCTATGCTAATAATTGACGTCTATGAAATAAGCAGTTACAATGAAGTTTGTGTAAAATAAACGCAGCAGTGGTATGATCTTAATATTGTATTTTATTCCTCTATTTTAAAGAGTATTACTAAACGGGTACTCTCCTAAGAAAATAGATGGTGTATTGCGTAACCTAACGGCTGCATAGGCGAAAATACATGAAAATAAAATGCGTTTAAGAATGGGTACTACTGGTTTTTGTTTTACAACAAACAAACCAAATTTAAAGGAGGAGACAACAATATGTCTCGTTATACAGGTCCATCTTGGAAATTATCACGTCGTCTTGGTATCTCACTAAGCGGTACTGGTAAAGAAATCGAAAAACGCCCTTACGCACCAGGTCAACACGGCCCGAACCAACGTAAAAAATTATCAGAGTACGGTTTACAATTACAAGAGAAACAAAAACTTCGTCATATGTATGGTATGACTGAACGTCAATTCCGTACTGTATTTGACCGCGCTGGTAAAATGAAAGGTGTTCACGGTGAAAACTTCATGATTCTTCTTGAAACTCGCCTTGACAACTTAGTTTACCGTTTAGGTTTAGCTCGCACTCGTCGTGGAGCTCGTCAATTAGTAAACCACGGTCACGTTATGGTAGACGGTAAACGCGTTGATATTCCATCATACAGCGTTAAAGCAGGTCAAACGATTTCTCTTCGTGAAAAATCTCAAAACCTATCTGTAGTTGGTGAAGCGATCGAAGTAAACAACTTCGTACCTGACTACTTAGCATTTGATGCAGACAAAAAAGAAGGTACATTCACTCGCCTTCCAGAACGTTCTGAACTATCTGCTGAAATCAACGAAGCATTCATCGTAGAGTTCTACTCTCGTTAATCAATTTGCTCTGCAAATAATGACGACAAAAGCCCTGAAATCCCTTGTATATCAAGGTTTCAGGGCTTTTTACATTACTTTCCTACAAGCACCATTCAATTCGAATTTTCTTTTTTCCCACTTTTAATCATTAGTACGGAAACCAATCCGATACTAAGTGTTGTAGCAAGAAGAATGAAAGCTACGGAAAAGCTACCAGATTGTATAAAATAAACAGATATGATAGGTGCAACACTTGTTCCAGCAAATAAAATTACCGTATACATAGAGACCGCAATACCACCCATGTTCCAGCCTAACTGACTAACAAGTGTCACTAATGAAGGAACAGCAAGAGCAATCCCGCTAACAAATAGAATACTAATTATAGTTAAACCAGGTATCGTTGAGATAAAGCTCATCATGGTTAGTGCAATAATCGAAAGAGACAAGGCCATTTTAAGTACAAAGAGTACATTAAAACGCTTTGCTAATTTCCCCGCGAAAGGTGACATGATCATCCCTAAAATTCCAAAAAAGCGAATGTAAATTAGATTCTGACTCTTCATACCAAAGGAAGTACTCGTTAGATATTCACCCAAAATAATGTACATACTGACAAAAGACATTAATAGAACGAACGCAATGATATAACTGAATATCAAATTTCTATTGGTGAAAATAATACTCATTCTCTTCATAGGCGCCCATATATTTTGGGTTTGGTTCTGAATCACTCCCTTTGGTAAGATCCACATGACTAGCAAAGCAGTCATAACATACACTACAGCAAGTACATAAAAGATGACGTGCCAATGACTATGTTCACTTACATACCCACTAAATACCTGACCGACTATACCAGCTACAAGAAATCCCGTGCTGATAAAACCAACTGCCCCAACTTTTCGATCATTCGGAAATACTTCAAGTGTATAAGCAAGTGCCACTGGTGAAAATGTAGCTGCCGCAAGTCCTTGTAATCCTCTTAATAGAAGAATGAAGGAAAAATCATTAACTAATCCTAGTAGCAACGTTATCACACTTAATGAAAAAAGCCCAAAAACAATCACATTTTTTCTCCCATATTTTTCTGATAACGCACCATAGAAAAAACACCCTAGTGCAAATCCTAGTGAAAAAACACTTGATGTAAAGCCTGCTTTGGACAATGAAATATTAAAATAATCACTGAAGAAACTAATAAGAGGTATTGTTAAATATAAACTCGACATCACCACCATACCCGTCCAGGATAAAATAGTCGTCATTAAAGAATAATTTGCGCGATTTCCCGAAATTTCAATGTTCATAAAATAAATCACCCTTTTAATTTGATTAGCTTATAGTTAGATAATCTAATTAAATGACTGAAAATTAAACTGTATCAACATAGCTACAGTTTAACGTTCCACCTTTAGTTTTCTTTGTATAGATGTTAATAATTTACTCACTAACTTCTCAAATACTTTTCGTTCATCAGGCTCCAAGTCAATCAAATTAGAAGCACATGACGACCAATAAGTCGGCAAAACTTCAGCAATAAAAGTACGCCCTTCATCAGTTAAACTCACATAAATTTTCCTCCGATCTTCTTTACTATGATTCCGTACAATAAGATTTCTCTTTTCTAGCCAATCAAGCATTGACGTTGCTGATGCTCTCGTAACCCCTAATCGTTTAGCTAAAGCAGACGGAGTCGCACGTCTCTCTTCATGCAGTGTCAGCAATAGTAATAAGTCTAATTTACTTTCTGTAATTCCGAAAGGAGCTAACTCATTGTCCGTTACATCTAGAACATAGTCACTTAGCCATAACAACATTAATCCCAATTTCGCATCCTCTTGATTTGTTTTACTTGAAGAGGATGTCTGAATCAGCTCAATATATGGCTCTACCCCTAACACTGGTAAATCATCTTCGTTCGTGTACGTTTTCTTAAGTTTTGTCATTGAATCACCTTTTAATTAGATTATCTAACTATAAATCATTCTAACTATAAATTTTCTCTAATGCAAGAACTTTTATTTCCATAAATTTCTCCAAACTAAAGCTACTACTCTTTTGGAGCAGCCGCATTTTGTAAGTAGCTTTACGATGTACGTTGAAGAAACGGTTAGATTTATGTCATTCATGTATTGCCCTCTATGTTTATAACAAACAATAATAACCCTTCTTAAGATTGTAACAATCTTATGTACTTTAAAATAGTAATTGGCATTTTCAAAATAACATAGTCACTACCATTATAATAAAAATAAAATATCAGTTATTTACTATTCAAACACTCCTCAAAACAGAACCATTTTCCAAAAAATATATTTTACTTTCATAGTAAAATATTTTCTAAAACATATTAAATTCAATATTCTTATACAAAACTACTTTATCCACATTCTTTTATCAACTTAACTTTTTTGTAAAATAATAACACAAATAAAATTAACAATTTTAATAAAAATACGAGTTGAACTTTTACAAAAAATAGAATAACATGAATTCCGAAAGGTGGTTCGCCATCATTCAAGCAATAACAATTATTTTAAAGGGGTTGGAAACATGTCAGACGTTCTAAAGCAATTTGTCATGCCAAAAACAAACTTATTTGGACCTGGAGCAATTCAAGAAGTTGGTAAACGGTTAAATGATTTAGAAGTGAAAAAGACATTGATCGTAACAGATGAGGGCTTACACAAATTAGGTTTCTCAGAACAAATTGCTAACATCATTACAGCTGCTGGAATCGATGTTGCAATTTTCCCGAAAGCAGAACCAAATCCAACAGATCAAAACATTGAAGACGGTATCGCAGTGTATCATGCAGAGAACTGTGATTCAATTGTCTCACTTGGAGGCGGTAGTGCACATGATGCAGCAAAAGGTATCGGAATTATTGCTTCGAATGGTGGACGCATTCATGATTATGAAGGTATTGACAAGTCAGAAAACCCATTAGTGCCATTAATCGCGATTAACACAACAGCTGGTACAGCAAGCGAAATGACACGCTTTACGATTATTACAGATACTGCTCGTAAAGTGAAAATGGCGATCGTTGACAAGCATGTAACACCGCTTGTATCGATTAACGATCCAGAGTTAATGATTGGCTTACCGCCAGCTCTAACAGCTGCAACTGGTTTAGATGCGTTAACACACGCAATTGAGGCTTTTGTCTCTACAAATGCAACACCAATTACGGATGCTTGTGGTGAAAAGGTACTTCAGTTAGTTCCTGAATTTTTACCACGTGCCTATGCAAATGGTGCAGATTTAGAAGCACGCGAGCAAATGGTATACGCACAATTTTTAGCAGGTATGGCGTTCAATAACGCATCACTTGGCTATGTGCATGCAATTGCTCACCAATTAGGCGGTTTCTATAATCTTCCGCATGGTGTATGTAACGCGATTTTACTACCTCATGTTTGTCGCTTCAACTTAACAGCACGTACAGAGCGTTTTGCAAGAATCGCTGAATTGCTAGGACAAAATGTAGAGGGCTTAAGCAAACGTGATGCTGCTGAAAAAGCAATCACTGCCATTGAAAGCTTATCGAAAGACTTAAATATTCCTAGTGGTTTCCGTGAATTAGGCGCGAAAGATGAGGATATTGAAACTTTAGCGAAAAATGCAATGCTTGACGTATGCGCTGCAACAAATCCACGTAAAGCAACATTAGAAGACATTAAGCAGATTATTACAAATGCGATGGGACCTGTAGTGAAAACAGCAGAGTCGCTTGAAGCTGTCGCACTTTCATAAAATAAAAATATGGCGTGTCTCATTTTGAGGCACGTCTTTTGCTATTGCCACGAAAAAAAGCCAATCATTGTATACAAGGGCAACACCAGCTATACTTTTCTTAAAAGAATTGGGGGGAATAAATATGCGTTTAATCTCAATCTGTCCTAGTAATACAGAACTCGTCGCCTATTTAGGTTTGACAGATCAGCTTGTCGGTGTTGATGATTTTTCTGATTGGCCTGCAACAGTAAATGAACTGCCGAAGCTAGGACCTGATTTATCGATTAACATAGAGGCGTTAGAAGCATTACAGCCCGATCTCGTACTCGCTTCCCTGAGTGTACCAGGCATGGAGAAAAATATAGAGGCATTACAAGAAAGAAATATTCCTCATCTTGTCTTTAACGCTAACTCTCTTCAGGAAATTGCGCAGGACCTCCTAACACTAGGTGTAGCCTGTGGTGTTGAGGAACGCGCTAAACAAATTGCTAAAGATTACTTGCACTTTATTGAACAACTTCGTATGATTGCACAATCGATTCAGGATAAACCGACACTGTATTGGGAATGGTGGCCGAATCCCATTTTTACACCTGGAAAAATAAATTGGCTCACAGAAATTAGTGCCATTGCAGGGGGATATAATCTATTTCAAGACGTGACGTTAGCAAGCGTGCAAACAGACTGGAATGACGTCGTACGACGCCAGCCAGATTATATTATGATGGCTTGGGTAGGTGTTGCTTTTGAGCGAATTCAGCCAGCCAATTTATTGAAGCGTCCACATGCCAAAGAGCTACATGCTGTCCAGTTGAAACAACTCCATGTTATGGAGGAATGGCTTTACTGCCGGCCTTCACCTCGTTTAGTTGAAGGAGCATTAAAACTTGCGAAACTTCTTCACCCTAAAAGTTACCAGCATCTAACTCTCCCCAGCTTTTTACAATATTAAAATGACAACATCCCCACGAATATAATCGAGGGGATGTTGTTATTTGTGAGACCGATTTTTACACAAATTTAACCATATGGTATTTTTTCTTGCCGCGACGTACAATGCTAAACGCGTCTTCTAAACGATCTTGTGCATCGATAATATAGGCTAACTCAGTAACTTTTTCACCATTTACACTAATTGCACCATTTGTAACATCTTCACGAGCTTGACGTTTTGATGGTGAAATACCAGCTTCAACTAGTAAATCCACGATGTTTTTATCCTCTTTTGCCATTTCAATAGAAGGAACATCTTTAAAGGCATCCTTCATCTCTTCAGCAGAAAGTGTTTTTAGATCGCCTGAGAATAATGCCGCTGTAATACGAATTGCTTGGTCTAATGCAGCTTGACCATGAATTAAGCGAGTCATTTCTTCTGCTAACGCTTTTTGTGCTTTACGCAGATGTGGCTCTTCTTGAACAGAAACAGCTAACGCTTCGATTTCTTCACGTGTTAAGAACGTAAAGATTTTCAAGTATTTTATAACGTCTGCATCGGCTGCGTTAATCCAGAATTGGTAGAATTCGTATGGAGAAGTTTTTGTGCTATCTAACCATACAGCACCACCAGCTGTTTTACCAAATTTCGTGCCGTCTGCCTTCGTTACTAATGGAATTGTGATACCAAAAGCTTTTGTTTCTTCTTCATGTGTTTTACGAATCACTTCTAAACCAGTTGTAATATTCCCCCACTGGTCAGAACCACCGACTTGAATACGACAATTGTAGTGGTTATATAAATGATTATAATCAATACCTTGAATTAACGTGTAAGCAAATTCAGTAAATGAAATCCCCGTATCAAGGCGGGACGCAATTGTATCCTTAGCTAACATGTAGTTGACATTGATTAATTTACCGTAGTCACGTAAAAATTCAATTGTATTAATTTTGCTAATCCAAGTTCGATTGTTGACAAGTTGTGCACCGTTTCCATCTTCAGCAAAATCAAAAATACGTTCTAATTGACCACGAATGCCTTGCACGTTCTTATCAATTTGCTCAACAGTTTGCAGTTGACGCTCTTCAGAACGACCTGATGGATCTCCAATCATCCCCGTTGCTCCACCAACAAGTAAAATTGGACGATGGCCAGCTTTTTGGAAGCGACGCAGTGTCAATAATGGTACGATGTGACCGATATGCATAGAGTCAGCTGTTGGGTCTACACCACAGTACAAAGACACGGATTGATCCTCTAATAGCTTTGCCATACCTTCTGCATCTGTCTGTTGGTAAAGCAGACCGCGCCATTCTAAATCTTGTAATAATTGGTTTGTCATAGTTCTTCCTCCTAATTTGTATTCTTACGTGCAGAGAAACAAAAAAGTCCCTACACGCAAATTAATTGCATGCAGGGACGTTAATAACTAACGCGGTACCACCCAGCTTGAAGACGTCATCCATCTTCCTCTTCATTCAATCGCCTTTATCGCAGGCGCGCACGTCTAAGCTCCAAGCACGTAATTCGTCTCTACACTATGACCAGCTTTCACCAACCGCTGGCTCTCTATACAGGGAATATAGACACTACTGCAAACTCTTCATCACTAGAAAACTATAAGCACTATTCTATACGAATCTTTTTCAATGTCAATAACTATGTTCGAGTCAATTCAATATATGCTATAATAGACAAGATTTTAGGAGGTCGATACCTTGAAAGATTGGATTGAGAAAATCAATGCAAAGATCGATGAATTACTCGAACAAAAATGGATGAAGACATTACGTATTTCAGGCAGTGTTACCTGGAACTTATTTTTGCTATTTTTAGTCTTTGCATTGGTAGGCACTGTATTTGTCGGCTCGGTTGGCGCCGGCTATTTCGCCTCACTTGTAAAAGAAGAGCCACTGCGCTCAAAAGAAGAATTACGCAAGCATATTTTCAACTATGAGGAAACCAGTGAAATTTATTTTGCCAACGATATTTATATTGGGAAATTACGCACGGACTTAGATCGTCGTGAAACGTCACTAAGTGCTGTGGCACCAGATGTTATTAATGCAGTACTAGCAACGGAAGATGAATATTTCCGCGAACATAACGGCATTGTTCCTAAAGCTGTAATCCGTGGTCTACTGCAGGACGTGACAAATTCAGCCACACAAACAGGTGGCTCGACATTAACACAACAACTCATTAAAAACCAAGTGTTAACAAATGAAGTTTCCTATGAACGTAAAGCAAAAGAAATTCTCCTTGCTATGCGTTTAGAGCACTTTATGACAAAGGAAGAAATATTAGAGGCTTATTTAAATATTATTCCATATGGTCGTAATGCATCAGGTCGTAATATTGCTGGGATTGAAACAGCAGCTGATGGTATTTTTGGTGTAAAGGCGAAAGATCTAACCTTGCCACAAGCCGCTTACATAGCTGGTATTCCGCAAGCACCTTATGCCCATACTCCGTTTACGAACACAGGTGTACTAAAAAGCGAAGAGGCTCTTAAGCCAGGTATTGATCGTATGAAAACAGTTCTATACCGCATGAAAGAAGCAGGCTATATTAACGATGCACAGTACGAAGAAGCACTAAACTATGACATTACAGCAGATTTCCGTTCACCAGAACTTGCGTCAGAAGATCGCTATCCTTGGTTAACGTATGAGCTTGAAAACCGTGCGAAAGAAATCATTGCAGAAAAGCTAGCTAAAGATGATGGCGTGGACCCAGAACGCTTGAAATCAGAAAAAAAATTAAATGAAAAGTATATGATTTTAGCAGACCGTGACGTCCGTTCAAAGGGCTATCGTATTTATTCTACCATCAATAAAGACATGTACGATGCCATGCAAAAAGCGGCTGATAATTTTAAATACTATGGCCATACGTATACAGGTAAAGGTAAAGATCCCGTAACAGGAGAAGAAGTTGATATCGAAATGCCTGTACAGGTTGGGAGTATCTTAATCGAAAATAGCACAGGGCGTATTTTAAGCTTCCTAGGTGGTCGTGATTTTAAAACTACTGAGTTAAACCATGCGACGCAAGCTTATCGCCCAAACGGCTCGACGATGAAGCCATTACTTGTCTATGCACCAGCAATTGAATACGGTGTAATTGGAGCAGGTAGCCCGTTAGTGGATGTAAAATTCTCTATTGGCTCTTGGAGTCCAAACAACTACATTGCTAGTGATGAGCGTGGACTTATTCCTGCACGTGAAGCATTAGCAGATTCACAAAACATATCAGCATTACGTTTATATAACGATATTATTAATAGACGCCCTGCTGAATATTTAGCTAAAATGGGCTTCTCAAAGCTACAGCCTGAAGATTATACGAATCTTTCAACAGGTATTGGCGCTTTAGAAGTGGGAACGACTGTTGAAGAAAATACCAATGCATTTGCAACATTTGCGAACGGTGGTCAATTTATTGAATCTTATATGATTGAAAAAATTGAAGACTTAGATGGGAACGTCATCTATCAACATGAAGTTGAACCTGTTCAAGTATTTAGTCCTGAAACATCATATATAGTCACAGATATGATGCGTGATGTTTTAACAAAGGGCACAGGAACAGTTGCAAAAAATACATTAAAATTCTCTTCTGATTTCGCTGCCAAAACTGGTACCTCACAAGAGTACAAAGATGTTTGGTTAGTTGGCTATAATCCGAACGTTTCACTCGGCGTTTGGATGGGCTATGATAAGCAGCGATCATTATATGCCTTTAATAATACGTACTTGCAACCAAGCGTCCGTATTAACAAACTCTGGGGGACTTTAATGAATGCCATGTACGATGCGGATCCAAAATTGATTGATGCTCCAACGAACTTTAAGGCACCAAAAAATGTTGTGACTGCTTCATTCTGTGGTATTTCTGGCTTAGCACCTTCTGCAGCATGTTCGAATGCAGGACTTGTGCGCTCAGATTTATTTAATGCTAAAGTATTTTTACCATCACAGCCAGATGATAGCTTAGCATCTTCAAGTGTTGTCACGATTAATGGAAAAACGTACAATGCACATCCAAATACGCCATCCGAATTTGTAAAATCAGGTGGTGCTGGTATTAATCAAGCCTTTATTAAACGTATGTTAGGCCGATTAGGTGGTAACCCTGGAAGTTTACTTCCTAAAAATTCATCGTTATCGAACTCGTCCGTATCAGCGGTTGATTTCCCAGCAGATGGAAGCTCACCAGCAACTGTAACAGCATCGATTAGTGGTAACACCCTTTCTTGGTCTGGTTCTTCCAATGATGTTGTCGGCTATCGTATTTACAATGTGACAAATGGCGGTAATACCCTAGTCACTTCAGTACTTGAAGCAACACAAAGTATAACAGTCGCAAGTGGACAAGCCTATGTAGTCGTTGCTGTCGACATTACAGGGTTGACATCAGGACAATCGAATGTCGTTTCTACGGGCGGTAGTGAAACCGAACCTGAACCTGAACCGGAAGAAAATCAAGAGCAACCACCTACTCCACCTACAAACGGCAATGAAGGTTCGGGTAATGAAAATGGTTCGAACAATGGAACTGGTTCTGGAAACAATGGCACCGGCTCTGAAAATGGCAATGGCTCCAACGGTTCAAACAACGGCAACAACAATGGTAATAACAATGGTAATAACAACGGCAATGGCTCCAATGGAGAAAATAACGGTGGCACAACACCACCTCCAGAAACGCCAAGTCAATAATAAACAGACTTACTACATTCAAATATGATTGTAGTAAGTCTGTTTTTTTGTCATGATAGAGAAGGCGATTAAATGAAGGGGTGGATGTAGTTATGAAACTATTAATTTTAGGTGGTACACGCTTTTTTGGTAGAAAATTAGTTGAGCTTTGTCTTCAAAACGGCCATGATGTGACGATATTAACACGCGGTCAAAGTGGGAATCCTTTTGGATCTCGAGTAAAGCAACTCATTGTTGATCGAGATGATGAAGACGCGTTAGCCCAAGCACTTACTGATATGTCATGGGATATTGTTTACGATAATATTTGTTATTCTCCAAAAGAGGCTCAAGAAATCGTGCAAATTCTAGAAGGTAAAACGAAAAAGCTTGTATTTACCTCTACGCTTGCTACTTATGAAGCAGATGGTATTGTAAAAACAGAAGCAGATTTTAATCCGTATGACTATGAAATTCGCATGGGAGACCAAAAAGATTTTACTTACGGTGAAGGTAAACGCCAAGCGGAGGCGGTGCTATTTAAAAACGCTTCATTCCCTGTTGTGGCGGTGCGGTTCCCAATCGTTGTTGGCGAACAGGACTATACACGTCGTTTACACTTTCACGTGGAGCGTATAGTAAATGAGCAGCCAATTATATTGACAAATGCTGAGGCAAAAATGAGTTTTATTACCGATGATGAAGCTGCTGCATTTTTATATTTTGCAGGTATTTCTACGATAGAAGGACCTTTCAATGCCACAGCAGGTGGTGCTATTGCATTAAAAGATTTACTTGGACTTATTGAGGAAGCTAGTGGTAAACGAGCGAAAGTTTCACTGTTAGGAGGCGATGCCAATGCACAATCTCCATATGCTATTCCAGCCGATTGGTATATGTCGAATGCCAAAGCACAAACAGTTGGCTTTACGTTTAGTACGTTAAATGATTGGCTACCTAAGCTGATTAACACAATGGTAAAGGAACAACAAAAATCAATTACACCTCAGCGGAATTGATTCCTGATTTAAATTTTGTAGTTAAAATGCTAAACAGTTTGAGGTGATGGGTAGAATACTACACTCGTTAATAAACTATTATTTCTGATAAAAAGGTAATCGGAATGATCACATTCCAAATACCTTTTGTCGTTAATCTCAGGCGTTCACCCTTTAATATTGAACGCCTTTTTTTATAATAATATCGTTGTTAAAATTGCTATTGCTTCATCGATCTCTTCTTTTGAGACCGTAAGTGGCGGAAGTAAGCGGATAACATTCGGCCCAGCCCCCACTAAAAGTAAGCCCTTTTCTTCAGCTTCTGCAATATAAGGTGCTACCTCAGTATCACCGCAGCCAATGCCGAGTAATAAGCCTTGCCCTAGTACCGTATAAGTAGTAGGTAAATTCGCTTTCAACTGTTGTACGAAATACGAGGATACATCTTGCACATTTTGTAAGAATTCCGCTGCGAAAACGTGATCAATCACTGTTTCTGCCACACTCATTGCGAGAGGATTACCGCCAAATGTTGTACCATGTGTTCCCGGTCCAAATGTATCATAGAGTTCAGCTGTTCCAAGTATCCCTCCAATCGGGAAGCCTCCACCTAAGCCTTTTGCTATTGTTAGGATGTTTGGCTTCAACACAGTTTGTTCATAAGCAAAGCGGGTCCCAGTTCGCCCAATACCCGTTTGAACTTCATCAACAATCAGAAGGATGCCTTTCTCCTCACATGCTTTTGTAATTGTCGCTGCAAATTCCGATGTTACGCTATTAACGCCACCTTCTCCTTGAATCATTTCTAGCATAATCGCTGCAACTGAGTCATCAACTGTTGTTTCAAGCGCTTCGACATCATTAAAAGGTAAAATCGTAAACTTATCTACAAGTGGTCCAAAGCCATTATGAACCTTCCCTTGTCCGGTTGCAGACATTGCTCCAAATGTGCGCCCATGAAAGGACTTTTCAAATGTAATGATATGGTGTTTCCCAGTATGCTTACGTGCCAGCTTAATGGCCGCTTCATTTGCTTCAGCACCGCTATTACAGAAAAACGCATAAGAGAAATGCGTATGTGCCACTAATTTTTGTGCAACCGTTTCCTGACCAGGGATATCAAATAAATTGGAGATATGCCATAGCTTCTCACTTTGCACTTGTAATGCCTTTACAAGTGCGGGATGTGCATGCCCAAGACTTACAACAGCGATACCACTTGTAAAATCTAAATATTTTTTTCCAGTAGAATCTTCAACAACAGTTCCTTGCCCTTTGACAATTTGTGCACGGCGTTTGCCGTAGTTTCCAAATAAAGCAGTCATCTAATCAGTCCCTTCTATTCGATTACGCCTCGACGTAATGTGTCCTAGATGTCACTCGATGAACATCTCAAAAAATTAGTGACATCCTCGCTACGAAAATCCAACTCACTACTATAAAGAAGCAATACTTTTACTAGATGAAGTTATAATAGTCGTACCTAGTAAGGCATTCCCGACAATTTGTACAGATGGGATACCGGCATTTAGGCAATCAATGGCCCCTTGTACTTTAGGAATCATTCCACCGTAAATATGTCCTTGCTCAATCCACTGAGCTATTAGGCAAGGCGTTACCTCTGTTTGGTATTCATGTTCAATACGAATACCTGCTACATCTGTGACAAGCAACAAGCTGTCTGCGTTAATTGCAAGTGCGATTTCACTTGCAACGGTATCACCATTAATATTAAGTGCCTGCCCCTCTTCATCAGCCCCAACACAAGCAATTACAGGGACAATGCCAGCTTTTATCAACGTTTCTAACAGTGCTGAATTCACTGACTGCACCTCTCCGACAAAGCCGTACACATCTTTATCTAAAAAATTCGCTACAATTAATTGATCATCAAAACCGTTTAAACCAACTGCCACAATACCCGCTGTTGTTAATTCATGGACAAGTGCTGGATTCACCTTACCGATTAACGTTGACTGTACAATATCAATCGCTGATTCATTCGTTACACGGATGCCATTTAATGCATGAGATGCTACGCCACGTGCCGCAAGCTCGCGATTAATAGCAGGGCCACCTCCGTGTGTGATAATCAGCTCCACCCCGTCATCCTGCAGTTTTTTAAAGTTCTCAAAAAACGATTCATTTAAGCCTTCAAGTGTACTACCACCAAGCTTAATGACCATGCGCTTACGAGCGGTATGATGCATTGATTTGAACGTAGTCATAAGTTAAATCACATCCCCATGCATGCCCCTTGCCTTCACCAATACCAAGTGACACATAAATTTTTACTTCATGCATTTTCAAAATTTGAATTAGCTCATCTTCTGAGAAAGGAATCGGCTCGCCGTTTTCTACCATTGTAGCGCCACCAATTTGAATGGTAATTTTGTCAGGGTCCACTACTGCACCACTGTAGCCAACCGCAGCAATAATACGTCCCCAGTTTGCATCACAACCAAATACTGCCGTTTTTACAAGCGGCGAACCAACAACTGTCTTTGCAATCTTACGCGCTTCCTCATCAGAAATCGCACCCTCCACTTCCACCTCTATTAGTTTCGTGGCTCCCTCTCCATCTTTTGCAATCATCTTTGCTAAGTCTTGTGCAACTGTTTTTAATGTATAGTAGAATTTTTGCCAATCAGGATGGGCAGTTGTTAAAGATTCATTGCCAGCTAAGCCATTGGCCATCACTACGACCGTATCATTTGTAGATGTGTCCCCATCCACTGTGATTGCATTAAACGTAGAATTTGTTATATCTGACAGCGCTGCTTGTAATACATCCGATTCAATATTGGCATCTGTCGTAATAAAACCAAGCATCGTTGCCATATTTGGCTCAATCATCCCTGAACCTTTTGCAACACCAGCAATAATGACTTCCTTGCCATCTACGATTGTGCTATAGCTCGTATTTTTCATGACAGTATCGGTTGTCATAATTGCCTGCGCAAAATCGATTGCACTTTCAAGATTATCTTGCGGCTCTAATTGAGCAATACCGTTCTCGATAGGCTCCATTTTCATAATTTCACCGATAACGCCAGTTGAGCAAACCCCAACTAGATTGGCCTCAATCCCTAACTTCTCAGCTGTTAAAGTTTGCATTGCTAACGCATCCTGCACGCCTTGCTTGCCTGTACAAGCATTGGCATTCCCAGAGTTCACTATCATTGCTTGAATTTTTTTAGTTGTGTAAACTACCTCTTTTGTTACTGTTAATGGGGCAGCCTGTACTGCATTTGTTGTAAATACACCAGCTACACTTGCCGGTACATCACTCACTAACACCGCTAAATCTTTTTTCTTGTGCTTTAGTCCACAATGCATCCCAGCTGCCTTAAAGCCCTTAGGCGATACGATATTTTTACTTGATAATTTTTTCATGATATTTGTTGATGCTGTTAGTGTCATAATGCAATTCCTCCTTAGGTTGAATGAAATAAATTAGGGACTGTCTAAAAAACCGTTCAATCAATAACACCCATCTTCCTGTATGAAAACTCCGCCTCGCTTTCCCTTTCCGTGTCACTACGTTTCACTCATGCTTTCCATTCGCAGGAGTATATGCGCACTTTTACCTTTGTATCAGAAAAATTAGCATAATAGGATATGCTCTATTAAATGAAGAACGGCACAACATCTAGGCCTGTTGTTTGTGGTAAGTCAAACTGAACGTTCATATTTTGAATTGCTTGGCCTGCTGCCCCTTTAACTAAATTGTCAATTATGCCAACTATTGTGGCCCGTTCTGTACGGCTATCAACTTTCACGAAAATATCACAGTAGTTCGAGCCCCTCACACGATTCGTCGAAAGACTATTCACATCCGTGACAATTCGCACAAATGGATGCTTTTCGTATGTAGTTTGTAAACAGGCTATCAATTGTCTTTCTGTTACATCCGCCATCACGGGAGCATACGCTGTTGATAAAATACCACGCGTCATAGGTACTAAATGAGTATTAAAGGAAATCGATGTGTCAACACCTGCAAACATTGAGATAGCCTGTTCAATCTCTGGTATATGTTGGTGCGAATTTGTTTTATAAATGGAGAAGCTTTCATTTACTTCACTAAAGTGGGTCGTTTGCGATGGTTTATTACCAGCACCGGAAATACCACTCTTCGCATCAATGACAAGAAAACTTGGATCAATTAATTTTGCTCTTAATAATGGTAATAGTGATAGCAGGACTGCTGTTGGATAGCACCCTGGATTTGCAATAAGAGATGCATTTTTCACCTTGTCTGCATTCCATTCTGTTAAACCATAAACACTTTGCTGAATGATTTCTAACGGCGCAGCTTTTTTACCGTACCACGCTTCAAAGCTTGTAGGATCTTTTAAACGGTAGTCACCTGACAAATCAATTAACTTCGGACCTTTTCCTACTAATGGCGGCAATAGCTCACTGGTCACCCCCGAAGGTGTACTTGTAAAGACAACATCAAATTTCTCTAGTGTCTCATAATCAATTTTTTGCAATGGCATATCAGCAATATTAACTAAGTGTCCAAACTTTGAAGAAAATACAACACCCTCTTCTGAGGATGTAAATAAATCAATTTGCTCCACTGCCTGATGATTATGTAAAAAGCGAACGAGTTCTAATCCACCATATCCTGTTGCGCCAACTATTCCTATTTTCACTGCACTCACCCCTGAAATAAGTTAAAAACAGTATACGTCTGTATAATTATTAAGTCAACTGAATTTTTATTTATAAATAGTATTTTCATAATAATCAGTTATAGAAGCATTCTATTCCTACTCCTTATCACGTATTCAGAAAAATAAGGCGAGAAATCCTTCGCTAACCGAATGAATTCCCGCCTTATCTTTATGCATTATTTCAATAAAAATCACTTACGTATCAGCGTCAGCAAGTCCACATTGTGACTGGTGTCTCCTCATGATATTAATCTTCCATAGTAGAAAGATCCCCAGTTGGTAAATTTAGTTCCCATGCTTTTAACACACGGCGCATAATTTTACCGCTTCGTGTTTTCGGAAGCTTTTCCTTAAATTCAATTTCACGCGGTGCTGCATGAGCTGACAAACCCTTTTTCACAAAATCACGAATATTCTCGATCAAAGCATCTGATGGCTCAACACCCTCACGTAAAGATACGAACGCCTTAATAATTTCTCCACGCACTGGGTCTGGTTTACCGATAACCCCTGCTTCAATTATGTCTGGATGCTCCAGAAGTTTGCTTTCTACTTCAAACGGCCCAACACGCTCTCCAGCTGTCATAATAACATCATCAACACGTCCCTGGAACCAGAAGTACCCTTCATCATCCTTATAAGCTGAATCTCCAGACACATACCACTCACCTTTTAAGAAGTATGATTCATAACGTTGTGGATTACCCCAGATTTGGCGCATCATGGCTGGCCAACCGCGACGTACTGCTAAATTCCCCATTGTGAATGGAGGTACTTCATCACCTGCATCATCCACAATTGTCGCGTGTACACCAGGTAGTGGTTTTCCCATTGAACCAGGTTTGATATCCATACTTGGATAATTGCAAATCATATGCGCACCTGTTTCAGTCATCCACCATGTATCATGAATACGATGCCCTAATTCCTCGTATCCCCAGCGAATAACCTCTGGATTCAAAGGCTCTCCAACCGATAATACGTGTCGAAGGGAAGTTAAATCATAGCTTTCCAGTACTCCACTACCAGCGCCCATTAACATTCGGAATGCCGTTGGTGCACTATACCAAACTGTTACACTATAATCCTCAATAGCCTGATACCATGCCTGTGGTGAAAATCTTCCACCTACAATCAACATTGTAATGCCATTTAACCATGGTCCGAAAATACCATAAGATGTACCTGTTACCCATCCTGGATCAGCGGTACACCAATAAATATCATCCTCCCGTAAATCAAGCACCCATTGTGTCGATTGGTACTGCTGGAGCATTGCATTATGTACATGCAATACACCTTTTGGCGCACCAGTTGATCCAGATGTATAATGTAATATCATACCATCCTCACGGTCTACCCATTCAATATCAAACTGGGATGACGCCTCTTTCAAGCGTTTATTGAAGTCTAAAATTTGTGCTGTTTCCTCAATATCAGTACCTACTAAAAAAACCTGCTGCAAATTAGGTAACTTGGCTAATGGTACACGTTCAAGCAACTGTGGCGTTGTTACTAATACTTGTGCATCACTATCCGAAAGTCGATCGTATACCGCTCCCTCCATAAACGCTTCGAAAAGCGGCCCAACAATCACACCCATTTTTAACGCGCCTAATAATGTGAAATAGAGTTCAGGTGAACGTGGCATAAAAATAAATAAGCGATCGCCTTTTTCTAAATTTGTCGCTGATTTTAAAACATTAGCAGCCTTGTTCGTAAGCTTTTTCATTTCATTGAAAGAATATGCTTCTTTACGCTTGCCATCATTGTAATAGAGTGCAACTTTGTTTTTGCGATAAGTTTCGGTATGTCGATCAATTGCCTCATAAGCCATATTCACTTGACCTGTTTCATACCAACTAAATGCCTTTTCTGTCTCTGCCCAATCATGTGTTGCTGCTGCATCCTCATAATTAGGCAAATTGTACTGCAGTGGTAATGCTTTTAATATCTCCATTGTTTTCATCCCCATGAAATTACCCCTTCCTTTGTTTTCGCTTTAGTACATTAGTGCGCAAATTCCAAATCGATTTCCCTTCGATATTCCCCCTTAAAATCCGCCACCTTCTCCAAAGAAAAACACGTTATGCAGCAATTGTTATACAACAGTTTGTGTAAATAAAATACAATGAATGCTTATTCAACAACATTCATCTGTTAAATAACAGTTGCAATATAATTCTATTTTACACGAATTTATCAATGTTGTCTCAATATTTTTATTTTTCCAAAAACGTAGTTATAATTTACAAAAATAAGCGTTTTTACGCGAGAAATCAGCTATAATGGAATTATTAAACTCAGGTGGTGTAATTATGGAACATAAAAAAACTTTTTTTTCTGTTACAAAGGAAACAAAGCATGGTACCGTGTATGTGGAAGGACCTGTTCCTCCAGAAAAATTAGCTACATATTCATTCCACGAAGGCTTGGTTGCCTTTAGACCTCCAAAGCAACAACAGCAAGCCATTATTGAAATTGCAGGACTTCCTGAAGGACGAATTATTATTATTCGTAATGAAGACATTATCGTAGGTTATGTAACCTATTTGTACCCCGATCCACTTGAACGTTGGGCTGAAGACCGAATTGATAACATGATTGAGCTTGGGGCTATTGAAGTAATCCCAGCCTATCGTGGAACAGGCACTGGTAAAACGTTGTTAGCCGTGTCTTTCATGGGGGATGAAATGGAGGACTATCTCGTCATTACAACTGAATATTATTGGCATTGGGATTTAAAAGGTACTGGTTTAAATGTATGGGATTATCGCAAAATGATGGAGCGAATGATGAGCTCCGCTGGCTTTGAATATTTTGCTACTGATGATCCTGAAATTACATCACATCCTGCGAACTGCCTCATGGCACGTGAGGGGAAACGTGTGCCACCCCAGACAATGGAAAGATTTGATAGACTTCGTTTTAGAAATCGCTTCATGTATTAAAACCACACAAAGGGGATGAGTATATGATTGTAGAAGAAATTATGAATGAAGAGCCGTACACATTGGCCCCAACAAACACTGTGTTGGAGGCACTGAAATTGATGCGTGAAAAAAAAGTACGGCATTTACCTGTCGTAGATGATGAACGACATGTTCTAGGCGTTATCACAGAGCGGAATATCAAAGAGGCATTACCTTCCTCGTTGCTTGACGAACCAAATTCACCAGTATTCAATGCCGCTATTGAAGAAATCATGGTGAAAAATCCACTTGTTGGTCATCCTCTTGATTTTGTAGAAGAGGTCGCACTCACTTTTTATGAATCCAAGGTAGGCTGTTTACCAATTGTCTCAGGTGGAAAATTAGTTGGCATCGTGACCACTACTGATTTGCTCTATACATATATCGAGCTGACTGGTGCCACTGAGCCAGGTTCTAAAATCGAAATACGAGTATCCGATACACCTGGTATATTGTTTGAAATTACGAAAGTTTTCAATGAGCATCATGCAAATGTCCAAAGCGTCTTAGTTTATCCTGATTCTGAAAATACACTCAATAAAATTTTAAGTGTCCGAGTAAAAACACTCAATCCATTAGCGATGATTGAAGATCTCCGTAAAGAGGGCTTCGATGTACTCTGGCCAAATTTACCAGGTGTTTCTTTATAATGAAAAAGGCCATATTTGTTTATTCGCCAGAGCAACTCGGATATAAATTTTCAGATACACATCCTTTCAATCATAAACGTTTGACGCTTACAATGGATTTACTAAAAAAGATCGATGCGCTCGATGATGTTGATATCGTTCCCGCACGTGTCGCAACAGAAGAGGAACTTTTACTAGCACATGATCCTATATACATTGACATCGTGAAGAGAGCGGGACATGGCAAGCTGACCGAGGCACAGGGTGAAAGCTATGGTATCGGCACCGAGGATACACCGATTTTTAAAAATATGCATGAAGCAAGTGCTCAGTTGGTCGGCGGGACATTAACAGCTGTCGATTATGTTATGGAAGGGAAGTCTGAGCACGCCCTAAACCTCGGCGGAGGGCTACATCATGGCTTCCGTGGCAGGGCTTCAGGTTTTTGTATTTACAATGATAGTACAGTAGCTATTCGCTATTTACAGGAAAAATACAAGGCGCGTGTATTATATGTGGACACCGATGCCCATCATGGAGACGGCGTACAGTGGAGTTTTTATGAGGATCCTGATGTATGTACTTTATCTATTCATGAAACGGGACGCTATTTATTCCCAGGGACAGGGAATATTACCGAACGTGGCAATGGCCAAGGTTATGGTACTTCTTTTAATTTTCCAATTGATGCATTTACTGAAGATGAAAGTTTCCTAGATATATATGACAAAGCTATGCGTGAAGTCTTTGAGTTTTTTAAACCAGATGTTGTCTTAACACAAAATGGCGCGGATGCCCATTACTTTGATCCTCTGACACATTTATACGGTACTATGAATATCTATAAAGAAATTCCAAAACTTGCGCATAAATTAGCACATGAGTATTGTGGAGGAAAATGGATTGCTGTCGGTGGCGGAGGTTACGATATTTGGCGAGTTGTTCCAAGAGCTTGGTCTATGCTATGGTTGGAAATGACAGATCAAGAATTACCAACAGGCGCTCTTCCTCAGGCTTGGTTAGAACGTTGGCAACCAGAAGCACCCGTGCCTTTTATTCCAACATGGGAGGATCCTACCCCTCTCTATGAACCTATTCCACGAAAAACCGAAATCGAAGAAAAGAATGCACAAATGTTAGCCAAAGCGTTACATATAATACGCAATGAAAAACATGTTTAAACGGAAGGCCTCATGCTGATCATGAGGCCTTTTCCATGCTCTCCGTTATCGAGCAAAAGTTTTATCTGTTATTTTAAGGGTTTAATCTGCTACTTTAAGAGTTTTATCCGTCACTTCTATAGTTCTATCCGCCACTTCTATAGTTCTATCCGTCACTTCTATAGTTCTATCCGTCACTTCTATAGTTCTATCCGTCACTTCTAGAGTTTTATCCGTCACTTCTAGAGTTTTATCCGTCAACAACTATCGATCTCATTAAAAAAACACATAAATCACAGCATAGAATTTACGTGTTTTTCATAATTATTTACTTTTTACAGATTGTCGCAGTTCAATGCGATACGGTAAAATAACTTTTTCATTTTCAACAGGCTCTTTGCTCATTAGCTTTGTCAGTAGACGCATAGCAACAGCACCGATATCGTATAGCGGCAATGCTACACTAGTTAGTTGCGGACGCACCATACGTGCTAACTTTGAATTTTCAAAACTGATGACCTCGATATCATCTGGCACACTTTTACCTGCGTCCTGCGCCCCGTGAATCAACCCAATCGCTAGTTCATCGCTACCCGCAAAATAGGCTGTTGGGGGATTTTCAAGTGAAGATAGTGTTTCCCAAGCCTCTAAGCCTGTGTCATAGCTGGATTCCTCTGCAACAATGAGTGATTCGTCTATAGTTAAGCCTGCATCTTGTAGTGCTTTATTATAGGCTTCAAGCTTAAATTTGCTATTAATCGTATAAGTAAGTGGACCTGTTACAAAGCCAATTCTCGTATGGCCATTTTTAATCAGTAATGTAATGGCCTCATTGGCCGCCTGGAAGTAATCAATATTCACAGTGGCAATCGTTTGCGATTCGTCAACTGAACCTGCAAGTACAATCGGCACAGGTGAATGATCCATCGATTGTCGCATTTTTTCAGTTACTTCATCACTCATCATCACAATACCGTCCACCTGTTTACCCAACATAGTATCCAGCAGTTGTAACTCTTTATCTTCATTTTGGTCTGAGTTGGCTAGAATGATATTGTAACGATACATTGTCGCAATATCCTCCACACCACGTGCCAATTCCGCGTAAACATTGTTTGCAATATCCGGGATAATCACGCCAACTGTTGTTGTTTTCTTACTTGCTAAACCTCGCGCTACTGCGTTCGGACGATATTCTAATCGTTCAATTACTTCTAAAACTTTTTTTCGTGTTGCCGGTTTTACATTTTGATTACCGTTGACTACACGAGAAACTGTTGCCATGGAAACATTCGCTTCACGAGCAACATCATAAATTGTAACAGTCATCGTACGTGCCTCCCTTTTTTCCTTATATAGCCTTATCATACGATAATTTTCATACCATTTTCAAGAAGAAGTAAGTGCATGAATTGAAAAACCAAGTACAAATAGCACTATTATAGACATTATTTTGTCACCAAAAAACTCTTTAATACTATTATTCAAGAAACGCATACAATCTTATACAAATTGCTAATCATTCATTATGTAAAACTTCTTTTCGATAAAGTGAAAACTCCAAGCAGTGGGAGTTTTTCATCCCCACTGTTTGTTAGTTGAACCAATCGGATTTTACCGAGCAGTTAATCGTTCTGGGCGTCTTACTGACCGTTATTACAGGATAAAAAAAACCGTCTGTCAAAAATGACAAACGGTTTTAAAATCATGACATTAAAAATTAAGCATGGATCTCATGATTTTTCATGAATTTTTGTAGTGTTTCGTAGAAAGCATCGAATGTCGGAATATCCATTTGTTGTTGTGAATCAGACAGTGCCACAGATGGATCTGGATGCACCTCTGCCATTACACCATCTGCACCGATAGCAATTGCTGCCTTCGCACATGGTAATAATAAATCACGTCGACCAGTTGAATGCGTTACATCTACAAATACCGGTAAATGCGTTTCTTGTTTTAAAATTGGTACAGCTGAGATATCTAATGTATTACGTGTCGCTTTTTCGTACGTACGAATACCACGTTCACAAAGGATGATGTTTTCATTTCCTTTAGACATAATATACTCTGCTGCATGAATGAACTCATCAATTGTTGCCGCTAACCCACGTTTTAAAAGGACAGGCTTGTTCGTTGCACCCGCTGCTTTTAATAATTCGAAGTTTTGCATATTACGTGCACCAATTTGGATAACATCAATATATTCTAGTGCTTCTTCTAAATGACCTGGTGTGACAATTTCAGTAATTACACCTAAACCATATTCTTCAGATACACGTTTTAAAATCTTAAGTCCTTCTAAACCAAGACCTTGGAAGTCATATGGAGAAGTACGCGGTTTATATGCACCACCGCGAATAAGTTTTTCGCCTTTCGCCTTAATAGACTCTGCTACAGCGGCTACTTGTTCGTATGATTCAACAGCACAAGGACCGAATACAAAAGATGGTTTTCCTTTGCCAATTAGTTCACCGTTGATATTTATAATTGTATCTTCTGATTTTTTCTTACGAGATACAAGTAATTCTTTCTTTTTATCTGCCTCTAATTGTTTTAGTGCTGTTTTGAAGATTTGTTTAAAAATATAATCAACCGTCATTTGGTTTAATGGTCCGTTGTTATGTTCTTTAATCAGATCAAGCATGTGTCGTTCACGCAGTGGATCATAACGATTCACACCTTGTTTTTCTTTAATTTTACCGATTTCATCTACTACTGCTGCACGTTCGTTAATTAGACGAAGAATTTCTAAGTTTAATCCGTCAATTTGACTACGTAAGCTTTCTAAATCTTTCTGGCTCATGCTTCTTGCTCCTCTCCCATGACAGACACTTTCAGAACTCTGAAATGTATGTTACATTTTTAGATATTAGCATTATTATAATCAATGTTGTTCAGAATGTCACGCATTTTTAATTTAGCGCTTCAACTCGCTAAATTATTTTGAGATATATCAAGGAAGGAAGCGATTACATTGAGTTCAAAATTATTTGCGCTTGATATCGGTACACGTTCTGTTGTCGGCATTATTTTAGTAGAAAATAACGACCATTATCACGTACAGGATATTTTAGTAAAAGAGCATAAAGAGCGGGCCATGGTGGATGGTCAAATACATAATGTCATGTATGTGGCAGACTTAATCAATGAAATTAAACATGAGCTGGAAGAACAGCATGGTCCTTTAACAAAGGTGAGTGTAGCTGCTGCCGGTCGTTCATTAAAAACTGAACAAGCGAGTGTGACAATTAGTATACGCAATCGGCCTATTTTTACAGAAGAAGATATTAGCCGTTTAGAATTACAAGCCGTTCAACAGGCACAACAGCAACTTTTACAGCAGAAAGAGGATGCAAAAACGAGCCACTATTACTGTGTAGGCTATTCTGTCCTTTATTATCGACTTGATGGTGAGGAAATTGGTAGTCTTCTCGATCAGCAAGGCGACGAGGCACAAATCGAAGTGATTGCAACCTTCCTACCACGCGTAGTGGTGGAATCTCTCATTGCAGCTCTAAAACGCGCCAACTTAGAAATGGAAGCACTCACACTAGAGCCGATTGCTGCCATCAATGTGCTAATCCCGCCAACGATGCGTCGCCTTAATGTTGCGCTCGTCGATATTGGCGCTGGGACATCTGATATTGCGATTACTGATAAAAGTACAGTTGTGGCCTATGGAATGGTGCCAACAGCAGGTGATGAAATTACGGAAGCCCTTAGTGACCATTATTTACTAGACTTCCCAGTAGCAGAAACGGCTAAGCGTCAACTACAGACTGAAGACGAAATATTAATTCAAGATATATTAGGCTTTGATCAATATTTTGCAAAAGCCGAGGTGTTAAAAGCCATTGAACCTGCTGTTAAACAACTTGCAAAAGCCATTGGGGAAGAAATCTTACGTCTCAACAATCGAACTGCCCCAAAAGCAGTCATGCTTGTAGGCGGAGGGAGTTTAACTCCGGATCTTACAACAGAACTTGGTCTTGTGCTCGATTTGCCTACAAATCGTATTGCGGTACGTGGTGTTGACGCAATACAAAACTTAACAAAAGAAGAACATATAAAGCCTTCACCTGAATTAGTCACACCTATTGGTATTGCAATTGCCGCAAAGAAAATGCCCATCCAATATATGAGTTTAACTGTTAATGAGCAAGTTGTACGCCTATTTGAGTTAAAGGAAATGACAGTTGGAGACGCATTTTTAGCTGCCAACATTCGTGCCAAACAATTGTATGGCAAGCCCGGTCATGGTTTATCGGTAAGTGTCAATGGACAGGATATTTTCATCCCAGGTGGCCACGGACAACCAGCACAAATTTTAGTTAATGGTCAACAGGCCTCAACTAAAACCACTATTAAAACGAGCGATGCAATCCAATTGATAGAAGGTCAGGACGGTCAAACTGCACAAGCGACAGTTCGAGATATTGTTGATGATGCAGCGATCAAAACAGTTACCATTCATGATACAAAGTATGTTATTGAACCAAAAATTACTGTCAATGGTGCACCAGCATCACTCGATAGCGTATTAAATGATCGTGACGTTATTGCCTTTGAAATTGCTGAGACAGTCGAAAACGTATTTAAATTTACAAATAATTGGGATTTACTAAAACGATTTGAATCTTATTATATTCATGTTGACGGTAAGCCACTGTATTTACCAGAGTTTTCGCCCTCTTTATTGATAAATGATAAACCATGCAAATTGTCATATGCAGTCCATAATGGCGATGTTATTAAATTCCAGCAACAAGCATTACCGACTGTTCAACGAATCGCTGATCAGATGAATATTTTACTCGAGGATAAAATCATTATTCATTTTCAAAAAGAAATTTTAGAGCTACATAAGACGGCCCATGAAGTGTTTGTCAATCAAGTTATCATACCAGCACTTTCTACAGTGCCAAATGGAGCAACAATTTCGTTTAAAGAGAAAGATCAAAGTCGTTGGATTTATCAAGATGTGTTTCGTTTCTCAAGCTGGCAACTCCCAACTACATTTAAGGGCAACTTTACGATCCTCCGAAATGGTCAGCCCGCAAGTTTTGACACGGAAATCTTCGGTGGTGATAAATTAGAAATATTACTTGAAGAAGCTCACCTATCATTGTAATGAAAAAAGGGATACCATACGTCTTTGTTATGACGTACGGTACCCCTTTTTAGTTAAATTTATGCACGAACTTCCTCAGCTTTATCTTCAACAGCCTGTTCTACAGCGTCTTCTGCTTTGGCATCTGACTTATCGGTGAAGTCTTCAAGTGGCTCTTCACCCTCAAACGAAACAGTACCATCGTCAAAAACAGTTGGCACCTTTGCAGATTTCAATGTTTTTACTTTTTCTACCAATTGTGTAGATTGCTCTTGAATTTGTTTTGATAACTGAACAGTTTTATCTTTAGCTGTTAATGATAAATCCGCACTCTTATCTTTTAAGTTAACAGCTTGTACAGCCACATCACTACGTAAATCTTTGCCTGGTTTCGGAGCTAGTAATAAGCCTGCAGCAGCCCCTACAATACCTCCAACTAATGCGCCAATGACAAAATCTTTCATGTTCACACGCTCCTCTTCATAGATTGATTCTTGTGAATGATAAAGCTGTGGCAATGAACTTTCTAATTGTTGTTCTTTCACTTCATTAAAATTCGGTTTTTGAGTTGTCATGCTACAATTCCTCCCCATTTATCTATTGCGCCTTGGCGTATTTATGCCAGCATTTCTTGTGTCCGACAAATAAACATACGCATGAGGCTTTATTTTTATTCAGATAGCAGGTAAATGCCATCCAAATAATAATTATTTTTTACGACCCCATTTTCTTTTCGGCTTGTCCTCATATATTGTTTCGTAAGAATATGGGTCTTCTTGCACAACTTCTTGAGCTTGATCGATTATTTTACGCTTCTTCCACTTATCTGCAATGCCCATTGCAACATTACTCCATTGAACAACCTGTGCAATTTTTTCTTCATTTTGCTCAATATTTTTTGAGATAGATGATGTAATTTGCTGTACCGAAGTATTTAAACCGTTCACAGAGTCCCCAATTCCTTTGACTGCATGAACAACAGAATTTAACTGTTTAGATTTATCTTGAATATCCTCAGCTAAGCTATTTGTTTTGGATAATAAAGAAGTCGTTTCGCGTGTAATACCTTCCATTTGTCCCTCGATGCCACTTAAAGTACCCGCTAAACTATTAAGAATCGATTTGAGTGAAAATAACGTCATACCGATGCTCACACATAAAACTAAAAAACCGATCGCCGCAATAATTGCAGCAATATACAAAATAACTTCCATACAAAGACCTCCCGCTAGTAAGAATTACATTACTATTACTTTCCCTATCTTCGACAAAAAAAACTGAATTCCTTCTCATTTTTGAGAAAAAACAGCTTATCCCTTGCGGATTAAGCTGTTTCGTTGTTCTATCATTACGGCTAGAAGTAATTTTGTCACTTTTAGAAGCATGGACTGTTACTTGTGCCGATACGTTACACTATCCTATTGCCATATAAAACTGTTGTGAATCATTTTAGCAATTTTTCAAAAGCATCTTGGAATTTATGGACATCCCCAGCACCCATAAATAAAAATACAGCGCCTTCATGCTTCATTAACACATCAATGCCTTCCGTAGTAATCACAGCACTTCCCTCAATCAGTGAAGCTAAATCTTGAATTGAAAGGGCACCTTGTGTCTCTCTTGCCGAACCGAATATATCACATAAATAGGCTGTGTCTGCAAGGCTCAAACTATCAGCAAAGTCTTGTAAAAATGCTTGTGTACGTGTAAATGTGTGCGGTTGGAAAATAGCTACAAGTTCACGTTCAGGAAACTTTTGACGAGCTGATTGGATCGTCGCACGAATTTCTGTTGGATGGTGTGCGTAATCATCTATTAATACATTATTGCCAATATTCGTTTCTGTGAAACGTCTTTTTACACCTTTATATGTGTTCAGACGCTCTTGAATAATCTCTGGTGAGATACCTTCATATTGACAAAGTGTAATGACAGCTAAAGTATTTAATACCGCGTGATCACCAAATAACGGAATAAAGAAAGTGCTATAAAACTCATTACGAACAAAAACATCAAATGTTGTACCCTCTGTTGTTTTTTCGACATTACGTGCTTCAAAATCATTTTCAGCACCAAATCCATAATAAACAACAGGTACTTTCGCTTGAATACGTTGAAGATGTTCATCATCACCACATGCAATGATGGCATTTTTCACTTGTAATGCAAGTGATTGGAAAGCTGAATATACATCTTCTATGTTTGCAAAATAATCTGGATGATCAAAATCAATATTAGTCATTACTGCGTAATCCGGATTATACGCTAAAAAGTGTCGACGGTATTCACATGCTTCCATCACAAAGAAGGCTGCATCCTCATGTCCAGCACCTGTACCATCACCGATTAAATAGGATGTTGGTTTATAGCCACCTACAACATGGGCCATTAAACCCGTAGTAGATGTTTTACCATGTGCACCCGTAATTGCAATTGATGTGTAATTTCCAATATAATCGCCTAAAAACTTGTGATAACGAATAATTTCAACACCGATTTCACGCGCACGCACTAATTCAGGATGTTCGTCAGGAAAGGCATTTCCCGCAATTACCGTCATACCTTGTTTAATATTATCTGCATCAAATGTAAAAATTGGAATATTACGATCACGTAACGGTTGCTCCGTGAAAAAATACTTATCAATGTCTGAGCCCTGTACTTGTTCACCAGCATCGAATAAGATTTGTGCAAGTGAACTCATGCCAGAACCTTTAATGCCTGTGAAATGAAAAACTGTCATTAATTAAACCCCCCGGGAAATACTAAATCCCATCTATCATCTATTAGGTGTAGCATATTTTTTATGCTCCAAATATTAGGTATTAATACCTTTTCAAGCACGAAAAAATACGTACTAATCAAAACATCTTGTCTATTATAGCACTATTTATGCACAAGGATAAATGTGCAACTTTTCTAAAAAAACTAAATTTGACGAAAGTCAGATAATCTAGACGAAAACACTGCGATTATTATTCAAACATAGCAATTAAATCTTGCTCGGTAATATAACTTTCACGCGGTTTACTACCTCTTGCCTCTGACACAAAACCATGAGATTCTAACATATCAATTAACCGTGCAGCACGGTTATAACCGATATGATACTTACGTTGAATTAGGGACGTAGAGGCTCCACCTTGTTCATAAACAAATCGACATACATCTTCAAATAGATCATCTTGCTCTGCGGAAACTTCAATTTTCTTTAAAAGCTCCTCTTGATCGAAAATATAATCCGGTTCACCTTGCTCACGAACATGGTCTATGATTGCTTCTATTTCATCATCTGTCACAAATGTCCCTTGTAAACGTACTGGTGCAGACATTCCATTACCTAAATATAGCATATCGCCTCGTCCAAGTAATCTTTCCGCTCCTTGCCCATCTAATATTGTTCGCGAATCAATTTGTGAAGACACCGCGAAGGCAATACGTGTGGGGATATTTGATTTGATGAGCCCTGTAATAACGTCCACAGACGGTCTTTGTGTTGCAACAATTAAATGAATACCACAAGCACGTGCCTTTTGGGCAATACGACAAATGGCCTCCTCCACATCTGCAGGAGACATCATCATTAAATCGGCTAGCTCATCAATGACAATTAAAATATAAGGTAATTTTAAACTATGCTCATTATTTTTATCGGCTAATGCATTATAGCGTGTGATGTCACGCGCACCTGCATGCGCAAATAACTGATAACGACGCTCCATCTCCTCAACTGCCCATTTTAATGCCGCTGTTGCAGCCTTAACATCTGTAATAACCGGGCTGACCAAGTGAGGAATATGATTAAACGGAGCAAGCTCTACCATTTTGGGATCAATCAGCATAAGTTTTAACTCATGTGGTGCAGCCTTATATAATAAGCTAACTAAAATAGAATTAATACAAACTGACTTCCCTGAGCCTGTAGCTCCGGCAATTAAGCCGTGTGGCATTTTTCGTAAATCAATCGTTACTGGCTTTCCTGTTAAATCCAGCCCTAGTGCTGCTTCAAGCGGTGAATCCGAGTCGAGGAAGGAAGCACTATTTGTCACTTCTGATAATCGAACAGCTCGAGATACGCGGTTTGGAATTTCTATGCCAATTGAACTTTTACCAGGAATCGGTGCTTGAATACGGATGTCTTTTGCTGCTAATGCTAGCTTCAAATCATCAGCTAGGTTACGTATTTTACTTACCTTTGTTCCATGACTTACTGTTATTTCAAATTGCGTAACAGCTGGCCCTTGCATAATAGATTCAATTTGAGCTGATACCTGGAAATAAGAAAGAGCTTCGACTAATGTATCTCCCTGTTGTTCCATCCACTCAGTGTCTTGTGTTTTTTCCTCAGGCGGTTCTAAAAACTCTTCACCTGGTTTATGATACACTCGAACAGGTTTCAAAGGTTTAACGGCTGGCTCTTCCTTTTCAGGTAACACTTCAATCATTTGAGACTGCTCTTGTGGCATATCCTCAACTATTTCAGCATTCCCCAGAACACTTGGGATATCAATCTTTTCTTCTACAAATGCTTGAGCAGTAATTACCTTTGCATCCATTAGTGAAGTCGCTGCAATTTCATCGGCTCCTTCTACTACCTCCATCGCTGTATTTTCTACAGTTGATGGGCGGTCCATTGTTGCTACAGGCGACATTGTAATCTCTGCTACACTTTCTAGTGCTGTATTTACAGATTCCATCTTTGGAAGAGTGAGCTCTGTTTCCTTCATCACAGACGACGAAGCAGACTCTGATACTTCTTCAGTTGACTTAACGTTTTCAGTAATATGAATAGATTCAGTTGTCTTAACGTTTTCATTATTTGGAATAGCAACAGCCGATTTAATGTTTTCATTATTTGGCATCACTACAGCTGTTTCAACGTTTTCATTATTTGGCATTGCCACAGCTGTTTCAACGTTTTCATTATTTGGCATCGCTACAGCCGATTCAACGTTTTCATTATTTGGCATCGCCACAGCTGACTCAACGTTTTCATTATTTGGCATTGCTACCGTCCTATGAATATCATCAGAAATAAATTGTGGTGTATCCTTAAGCTGTTGGCGGTTTTGCCACTTCTCTTTATCCGTTTTTAACATTAAAACATTAAAAGGAATGCGGCTTTTTTCTTGTTTAATTGTTGCTTTATTAGCTTGCTCATCCAAAACCGCTTGCTCTGCTTCCTCATCTGCGGTCGGCTGTACAACTGTCACTTCACCAATGTGGATTGTTGAGTTTTCTATTTGTACTTGTTCCACAATAACTTCTTTCACATGAATATCAGATTCATTTGCAGAGAGTTGATCGAGAGCGAGTTCTTGCTGTACAGCTTCCTTCACTTGCTCTTCAAAACCGACTGCGAACGATGTCGTTGGCGGTACTGCCATATTAGAAAGGTCTTTTGTTTGAAGGTTTTCTTCAGCTTGAACTTCATCAAAAGTAATTGGTTGCTTCTGTGCGTCATAATCTGCATCAAATGTAATCGTTTGTTTTTTTTCAGCCTGATCTTCATTAATTGTTTTCGTTTGTTGTGGTGTAGCTTCCATATCGTTAGGCTCATTAACCCGATCAATTACATCATTTCGTGTCAGGCTAGGCACTTTTTCTACTAGTATATTTTCAATCGCCTCATTTGTTGTCGTTTCTTTTACAGTCGCAGGTGTTGAAGGTCTTTCAGCATCATTTTCTTCCATACGTTTGTTTAATAATTGCTCAATTGGGCTTGGCTTAGCGAAGCCATACACTGGAGAAGGTACATCCGTTGGTACAAAACGTTTACGATTCGGTGGTAAACTACTTTCAACAGTCGGTTCTTTCTTAGGAGGAGCAGCCTCCTTTTGAATAACCGGTTCATATTGTGCATCACGAAAAATCATCCGTGCCTTTGAACGATTCTCTTGCTCTGGCTGACTTCGTGTAATTGTCGTTCGACCTGTACGTTTTGTACGGTTTTCTAAAAGCTCACGAATCCCCGAAACCTCCACATCGTAAACTCGTGAATCTACGATATGATTATGTAAATGCTTCGGTAACGATAAATCTTCAATTTGTCCATAATAAGCATCGTCCATTTGATTGAATGCCTCTTTTGGTTCATTTGATGACTCCGCTTCTTTGTCTTCAATTAATGGAAAACGAAAGGTCTTTTGCTTATTTACAGGGTTTTCTTTCAACGATTGTTGTTGCTCATGTTGTTCCTGATAGTTTTCATATTCATAGTTATCTTCATATTCATAGTCATCTCTATTTAAAATTTTATCTATTTGTTTTTTAAACCAATTCACGTTGTTTCACTCATTTCTCATACACTTCGTTTATAGCGTTGTCTATGATTTCAAAAGAGAGCCTTTTAAAAACAAAGCTACGTCTATATAAAAAAGCATACCATAAAAGTGTTATAGAAACTTGCATTTATAGGCCCAACCTTCACAAAAAAATCGTTACGCTACCAACAACATTGGTAACATAACGATTTTTGCATATATAATATACTTTTAACGAGTTGGCGCTTCAAAAGCACTGCCAATTTCCGCTTCTTCTGGTAATACTAAGATTCCTTTTTCAGACGGTGCATTTGGAATCGCTAATTCACGAGCCGAGCATAACATCCCGAATGAATCGACGCCTCGTAAATTACCTTCTTTAATGAGCATACCTGAAGGCATAACTGCTCCAACTTTGGCTACTACTACTTTCTGACCAGCTTCAACATTCGGTGCTCCACAAACAATTTGTAAGTTCTTGTCACCTACATTTACAGTACAAATACTTAACTTATCAGCATTTGGATGTTTTTCCTTTGTTTCCACATAGCCCACCACGAATTTTGGTGAAAAATCAACATCAAGACTGATTGTAGCGCCATTTTTTGTAATAGCAGCCTCTAGTTGTGCTACAAATTCTGGTGTAACTTCGACATTACCTTGAGCTTCTGTTTGTACATAATTGCTTGCATTAAATAGGTTAAAAGCTTTAATCTCTCCTGTTTGAGCTTCTTTTAAAATGGCAATATCGCCAGCACGTTCAACCACTGTTTTCACAATTGCCTCTGTCGCTAATTGCACTAATAATACGTCTCCTACATACGCTTTGTTGTAAAATACATTCATTGTTCTTCTTGCTCCTTTTTCACTCTGTTTTTCGCTAGAATAAAGATCGGTTCTAAGTCACCGTCTTCATATATAAATGATAACGACGTAATCGGTACTGTTCCGACAGTAAAGAAATGCATCGTCATCTGTGCTAATACATCATAACCTGTTTCATTACGAATATCACCTAGTATTAATACATCTTGATGAGGGACAGATATCGTCATATCCCCCTCTATTTGTCCACGCATGTCTTTTAAAAAGTTTTCATTTAAAATACGACTTGCATCATAGCCATCGTTGACATTAACAAAATAAAAGAAATTTCCAGCCACTTCATCTTTCTTATAGACTGTCGGTAACTGCTTGACCGAAAAACGTGCCATTTCACGAATCTGCTCTATTGTCAATTGCAATGCCTCTAACATTGACTCATCAATAAAGCGATATGTTTTTCCTAAATCAAGTGCATAAAAAATCTGCGTTTCTGCCGTATGTTCCGTAGTAATAAATGCATGCCCCTCTTTTGATGCTTGTGGATAGGATGTTGCACGTATCACTGGGTAAATTTGTGTAGATGTTTGGAACCCTTGTTCCATTTCCTGCTCCATTGCCGTGAAGGTTTGCTCAATTGTATAAACCACTTCATTGATTGCCACCTCTTGCTTTTCACTGTATTTCGCTATAATACCTGGTAAAGAAAGCTCCATCCCTTTGCCTATTTTTTTATGATTTAAGCGCAATTTATCATGCTTTTTATCGAATTCAAAATCAAATATTTGCTCATTTAATTGTTTTTTCAATAGAGATATTAGTTGTTCTGATTTTATTTGTTTCATCTAGTTCACGTCCTTTCTATGTGAATACGCTTCGCCGTAATGCGGCCAAATTTAACTTTGCACTGGTAGGCCTGCACAATGGCAGACAAGATGTCAGTCATTTCAGTAAAACCACGAGACGTGGCGTATAGCCATTGCGCCTGCCGCTAGCTTTCTGGTAGCTAAGTTATTGCTTGCAAGCGGCGCAGATGGGGCTACCATCCATAATAAATTTATTCCCTTTAAAATCCGCGACATCCACCAAAGGCTTAAATCTTAGCCTGTAGGTGTTTGGAAACCCACTGAATACTGAATAAAGTTCAAAATGAAACGGCTCACATGTTTGTGAACCGTCTTGTTCAAAACTATGCAATTATTTAATCTTAACCGAATGAACGATTTTCGTCATCTCATGTAGATTATCTTCAATATTTTGAGACTTTGAAATGGTTGTCATTTTTACGCCGCCGCTACTGACAACTAGCTCAAATTCATCATCTTTCTCAGTTTTAGAAATCGCTGAAAATCCGAAACTATCATCCTTCTCATAAGTATTTTCTTTAATAATTTCTTTGGAACTATCTTCTTTTAGTAAATTATAATAGAGTTTGCTGTCTGAATCTTCACGATCATTGATGAAAAGAATATAAGATTCCTTGCCCTTAGATATTAAAATATTATATTTATCTGAACTGTCCTCGATTTTAAATTTAGTTGGTAGAAACAATTGGATATGCCCAATTTTATCTGTATGTTCTTCTGGCTTCTCTGCAAAAACAGTTTCCGTTATTTTAAGTCCACTTGCAATTTGTTCATCAACAGATTGATTGCAGCCAGAAAGTCCCAAAATCAAAAGCATTAAAGTCAATGCTTGTAGCCACTTACGAGACATTTCTATCTTCCTTTCATTGCTAACTTTTTTTTATTTTAAAAAAATTTCAGTAAAGTTGCAACTACTCTGCTCCATTATCACTAGTCCGAAGACACTATTCAGCTGCTAATGTGAACAAATATTGTCCAACCAACAGCGCGACAATATGCTCAAACATAGACTGGCGGCTTACTATTCCTCGCGTAAAAATACCTACAGCACCCGCACCTTGACGAATATCCAGACGCTTTGTGTATGCTTCCATAACAGGACCAAGCTCCTTCCCAGCTATTATTTCCTGGGCAATTTCCTTTGGTAATATAATTTGTGCACCAGCAGCCGTAAAAATTGTACCATCCGCTAAAGCAAGAGACCCCCAGTTACAGATGTACATTTCACCTTCAATTTCAGTGACACCACCTTCAAGGCCAAAAGATAATGCTGCGCCAGTTGCATGCAATGAATTTTTCGCACGATTAATCGCTCCTTGTCGTGTTTCTTCTGTAGTTATAGGTTGTTCAGACACTTCAGAGGAAGCCTTGACATATGTAAAAACAGCTTTTTCAAAATATTGTTTAACGATAACTTCTACTGCTTTAGTTTTTGCTTTATTTGTTGTACCAATTGCTATGTTCATGAAAATCCCTCTTTCTATATATAGAAAGAGATGCCAATTATGGCATCTCTCATGTTTCTTTACACATTAGCTCGAATCGTCTCCAATGTCGATCGATCTGCTTTTTTCACTAACTCTACAATTAATGCTTTCGCTGCAGCATAATCATCAATATGGATAATAGATGCTGAGGTATGAATATAGCGTGAACAAACCCCAATTACAGCACTAGGAACACCATCATTTGCAGTGTGCACACGGCCAGCATCTGTACCACCTTGTGATACAAAATATTGATATGGAATATGATTAGACTCCGCTGTATCTAAAATAAACTCACGCATTCCACGGTGCGTTACCATTGAGCGATCAAGAATGCGTAGTAACGTACCTTTACCAAGCTGACCGAATTGATTTTTATCACCAGATACATCATTTGCAGGTGAAGCATCTAAAGCAAAGAATAAATCTGGTTTAA
Source organism: Lysinibacillus sphaericus OT4b.31 (assembly GCF_000392615.1). GTDB lineage: Bacteria > Bacillota > Bacilli > Bacillales_A > Planococcaceae > Lysinibacillus > Lysinibacillus sphaericus_B. Next base: position 3,541,489 of record NZ_KB933398.1, read on the forward strand.
TCATATTCGCTGATACTTGAGCACCTCGAAGCCCAACCTCTTCCATCACATTTGCGCCGGAATATAAATGACAAGCTAACTTTTCATTCTTTACTTCTTTCATTAACTCAATAGCTAGTCCACAGCCATATCGGTTATCCCAAGCTTTTGCCATTATTTTTTTAGGATTGGCCATCGGTGTAAATGGACATACAGGTATGATGGATTGGCCTGGACGAACACCAATTGCAATAGCATCTTCTTTACTATCAGCTCCAACATCTATTAACATGTTTTTCATATCCATCGGCTTTGCTCGCTCAGCATCTGTTAGTAAATGTGGTGGAATCGATGACACTACACCAGGAATAGGCCCATTTTTTGTAAACAATTCAACACGCTGTGCCAGCATTACTTGATTCCACCAGCCGCCCAATGTTTGAAAACGAATCATACCGTTGTCCGTAATCGATGTGACCATAAATGCCACTTCATCCATATGACCTGCTACTAAAATTTTCGGTGCATCAGCTATTTCACTATGTCTTACGCCAAAAATACCACCTAAATTATCTTGAATAATTTCATCAGAGTATTTCTCTAACTCAGAACGCATGAACGCGCGTACTGCATGTTCATTGCCCGGTGCGCCTGGTAACTCTGTTAATGTTTTAAATAATTGTAATGTTCCCTCATTCATGATGACTCTCTCCCCACGAAGTAGAATTTTCTTCCTTGCTATTGTATCACACTTATTTCCGAAGTCGAAATATTGATATATTTCATAAAAGTCCCCCAGTATGAACGTGCATTCACTCTCTGTGCTATGATAAAATGATGTTATAGGAAAAGGAGGATAAAACCATGAAATTACGTGATTTTTTAATTGGTGTTGCAACGGGCCTAGCCGCCGCAGTCATTATTAAAGAAGCAAGTGAAAAAGTTTCTCCATATGTGCCTGCTGGACAAGTACTTGAAAACATAAAAAAAGAATTTAAAAAGGATGCACCGATCGACGGTTCGTGGATTTATATGAAAACAGATAATTTTACGAATGGTTTCATGACGATTCCTGTTTATCGTGGTGGTATTTCACGCATGTATGAGGGCGAAATGCAAACTTTCGAATTCGCTGCTGACGCACGCTCTGGCGTTGTTGTTGAACTAATTGAATTATAATAGTGACACTTTAATCTTCAATTCATGCGAGATAAGCTACATTAAATATCCAATATGGCGATGCTAATGCTAAAAAATTTAATCTTTTTGCCGCATTTGCGCAGAAAAGGGGTGTCTCAAATGAATGAGACACCCCCTTTCAGCCTGTAGACAAACTCAAAAAATAATTGAGTTTTCTTACAGTTTTTTCAAATAGAAGGATCTATAGGAATCCGTAGATTTCCGCTAGCGGACGCCTTTCGCGGTCATGGCTTCAGTCTCCTCGTTACACTAGGCTCCTGCTGGCCTTCAACTCATGCTATTCTTTGCAGAAGTCGTCGCCTACACTCCAATATACGAGTGTACGTCTATCAGTAAAAATTATGAACTGTCGCTTTCAAGACTCAGCTACATTTCCGCATTTTAAAAGAAATTGCGGCAAGGATTATTGAGTGCTGACCATATCATTATTGATTCGATACATAGTACTACTGTCGTTAATAGGGGCTTTTTGCAACTACTATAAAAGGTATTCGGAATGATCACATTCCGAATACCTTTTGTCGTCAATCTGAAAGGGGTTGTCTCAAAAGTAAAAACAACATGCTCAGAGGTATCCAAGTATGCTATTTTTTGATGCAAAGTAAAAATCCGCGTAGACCTCTGTGGGAAAAGCAAGAGCATGAGACCTAGCAGGGAGCGTTAGCAAGCGATGCGGCTCATGCCTTGCCCGGGGATTTTTACCATATAAAGGCGGATGCTATTGTTTGAAGTACTTTTTAGACTTCTTCTTTTTACTCAGATAGTCCTTTATTATTGAAGTACTTTTTGTATTTTCGGTAATAGTTTAAGTTATTTAACGTTAGCTTCACCCAACGTTTCGTATTCATATCCTCATTAAAGTAAAGTGAGTTTGTATACTTTCCTTCACGAATCAATTTTAGTGCTTCCAGCTTAAGTTTTTCATTCGATGCATATTTGAATAATACTCCCTTAGGAATAATCATCCACAAATGCTTGTCCTCTACATAGGTTACTTGTTGTTCAACATTTAACATATGATCGTCCGCTACATATTTCATTAAATTATGTCCACTTGCCGTTACATAATAACTTGAGCGGCCATTGCGCAAATTAATTTCAAACAACTTATACTGTTTGTCACGTATATCGTATTTCATATCAAAATTTGCAAAACCAGTATAGCCGATATCCTCTAAGAAGAAGCGAACCTGGTCCATTAATTCTTTATCATATGTTGTGACGATTGCTGCATAACTACCAATGCCTTCTGGAGAATGCTCTTCCAAAATAGGATTACCAAGACACATCAACTTCACTTTGCCATCTTTTCCTACATACGCATTTAATACACGCATATAAGAATCATCGCCAGGGATGAACTCTTGAATAATCATTGTATCTTGGTAAGTTGAACTATAGATTGCTTTTAAAATTGCTGTTTTTTCTGCTTCATCATGTGCTATGAAAACTTTTTTCTTTCCTGGAAATGTACAAGCCCAATATTCCACTGAGTTCGAAGCCTTTAAAATAATTGGATACTCAAACGGTGGTGTGAAGGATTGATAGTTTTCTGCTGTTACTGTTGTCGTTCCTGGATACTTAAAATTATACTTCTCACACATTTTATAGAAGTTTTCTTTTAGTAAAATTTCATCCATTAATGATTCGTCGATATATGGTACTGTAAAATGCTCCTGTAATGCTGGTTTGTTTTTGATGATTAGTTTTGCATAATCATCACCACAAGCAAGTAGCAGTAAATTTTTATCAGCATATTTTTTTGCCACTTCTGCCAGTGCAGGTACAAATACGTCCTGTTCATTTAGACGATCGATTTCTTGAAAATTAAGAATATGGCTATCCTGTGTAGCTGTTAAATGTGAACGTCCTAATACAAGTGGTTTAATGCCGTATGCTTCGTAAAACGCGCGTGCCATGCCATATGCATTCATATCTGATCCTAATAGTACTGGTAAAAATGGTTGCTCAGTTGCCATTGTTATTTCAACTCTCTTTTGTGTTTTAGTATAGCTTTTAGTGTATCATATTTTCTAAAATGTTCACGAAAAAAAAGCCCTAAAAGATTTTTCCCAAAGCTTAGGACTTGCTGCCTGTTGGCAAAGCATTGACCATCCTCGTCGCATCGTAACGTTTGGTTTTTGATTGTTCCGCTTCCCTGTAGGAATAGCATGCACTTTACACACTAAATCAAAATAATTTTCTAAAATAGCTACAATATCTAAACATCTATTACGTCCTACTACTAGCTTTTTAAACAAAAAAAACGCATGAACCCAAAAAAGTTCACACGTTCTAGTCATTAGAATGTAATAACAGCTTGTCTACTGCGTTCTAACTTATCTACAATTTCCTTGCCCGTTGTATCCCATTTAATCATGCGGTAATAAGCATCATGATAGAAAATAAATCCGTAGCTATTTTCTAATGCTTCTTTCATCAAACGTTCTTTGGCAAATATACTTGTCATTGGATAATCGTCATATGCTAACACCCATAACGGATTTTGGTGAGCATGTGTTGGCATAATATCCGCCATATGCAGTAGTACTTCTCCATTTTGTGTTAATTTAATTATAGCATGTCCATCACTATGGCCACCTGTATGAATCATTTCGATACCTGGCGTTACTTGTAAAGTGCCCTCATAGGTTTCTACTAAGTGCTGTACTGGCTCCCAGTTTTCTTTCCAATAGGTGTTTTTCGAACGGATATTTGGCTCACACATTTCATCCCATTCAATCTTCGTCACATAGATTTTTGCATTTGGGAATGTAGGTACTAAAACATCATCTTCCCACTGTGTTAAACCACCCGCATGATCGAAATGTAAATGTGTCATTAATACAACATCAATATCTGCAGCTGTTAAACCAAGTTCTTGTAAACTATCAGCCAATGTCGATTCTTCAGTTACACCATAGTTTCGCAATTGTTTTTCATTTAATTTGTTAAAACCAACACCCGCATCAATAATATAGTTTTTACCTTCATATTGAATTAAGATAGGCTCTGTCGGCAATTCCACTTGATTTTTTTCATTTACTGGATATTTACGTGACCAAAGTGGCTTTGGTACAACACCAAACATTGCACCACCATCAAGGCAAGTGACACCCCCGTTTAGCCATGATAATGACATATTGTGAAACTGTAATCGATCCATCCATACTCCCCCTAGAAAACTATTTTGTTATGAATTGTGATTCTAGACGATAAATTGGTTGCCCCTTAGCAGAAAATTTCTGCTCATATTCTGTCATAATATTATCCTCTGGCATCTTCGCATGTAGGTCGAGTGATACATACTTCAATAACATGCCATATTCAGACATACTAACTAACGAATACTCAAACAAGCCACGGTTGTCCGTTTTAAAATGGATTTCCCCATTATCAACTAAAATCGACTCATATAATTTCAAAAAACCCTCATGCGTTAGACGACGCTTTGCATGGCGAAGTTTAGGCCAAGGATCTGAGAAATTCAAATACACTCGTGCTACATCGTTTTTTTGGAAAAATTTATATAAATCCGCGCCATTTACTTTTAATAAACGTAAATTTGCTGGAGATTTAGCCTCTAAAATATTTTCTAGTGCACAAACGATCACACTATCATACAGCTCAATACCAATATAATTGATATGTGGGTTCTGCAAAGCCATCCCTGTCACAAATTGCCCTTTCCCTGTACCAACCTCAATATGCAGTGGGTTGTCATTGCCAAAAACCGCCTGCCAATTTCCTTTAAAGTCTTCAGGATTTGGTATGATCACCTCTGGATGACTTGTAATCATGTCCTCTGCCCAAGGCTTATTTCTTAATCTCAATTTTCTTCCTCATTTCCTTCTAGGTAATTATTAATTTTTTATAGTATAACGTAAAAACAGTCATTTCGCATAAAATTATTGTGAAATGACGTTTCTTCCATTATCAAAAGTTATTATATTCCAAGCATCTTGTTGGACCGCACAATGAATAATTGTACCCTGTTCAATCTCACCTATATAGTTCCCATCTGTATGACTATCAATCTTGTCAGAGTCCAAGATAATCTCAAATTGATTGTTTTGCAAAAAAGTAATTTCTTTAAACTTCGTATGCTTTTCAAAAAAAACAGTGGCAAAAACAAATAGTAATTTCAAACGGGAAATACCATAGACAATCGTCACTTCAATTTTTCCATCATCGGGTTTAGAGCGTGGTGAAATTTTCATGCCGCCGCCAAAATAAGGATGATTACTCATGGCAACAAACCACGCCTGCTTAAAATGCCGTTCTTCATTTTTTGTACGTACTGTCACATTAAAACGCTCAAAACTAAATAATCCCCTCACAACAGCTGCAGCATAGGAGAGTTTGCCAAGTCCTATTTTATTGAGATAATATTTAAGGCGTGACTTATTAATCTGCTTTGTAACATATGCATCGAAACCAATACCTGCATTATTTACAAACAGCTCATTTTGCATTGTTCCAAACTGAATCATGCCAATATCCATCGAAATTCCGACTAATTCAGACCGTAAATAAGTCTCAATTTGTTTAGCATTTCGAAATATTGGAAAATATCGTACGAAATCATTACCTGAGCCCGCCCTTACAACGCCAATAACCATAGAGTCAATATGTACGACACCACTGACAACTTCATGTATCGTGCCATCCCCACCGACAATGACAATGAGCTTTTTTGTTTGTGCCCCTCGTGCCCATTGCCTCGCAATTTCTAGTCCATGCCCTTCATATTCTGTGAAGGCAACTGCATAGTTTATGGTTAATTGTTGTTGAAGACGGTGCCAAACTTTCTTCCCTTTACCATTGCCAGCTGCCTCATTAACAATAAATAATACATTCATATGTTAATCCTCAGCGGATGGTTGCGATGTCTGTTGCCAAATATCACGATTAAAGGACGTTGTTTGCACATTATTTAAAATCGTTTGCGCTGCGCGAATTTGCATATGCTTCATAGGAGAGGATACTTTTTTCAAATGCTGCATCCATTCCCCATAATTGCGATGATCTACAAATTGTATACTAAAGGATGATCCGGGATAGTCAAAATAGCCATTACGTGTTAACACAACTTTTCGAATGGGCATATCTATGTTATCTTGCTGAAATAACTGTGTTAAAACCGATTCCATACGACTTAAATTAATCATAGGATTGAGTATTTTAAAATCCTTTGTTCCTACCTTCTTGACCCAAAATCGTTCGCTACTGCCTACATACACCGCTTGATTTTCTGCTTCAAGCACTGTAATACAAATACATTCGGTTGGTGACATTAAAACAACATCAAGTTCAATCGGGGCTTTTCGCACCTGTAAAATAGGATAATAAAACACTAAATAATTATCCGGCAAATTTTGCAATAAAGTTCGTAATAAAGAGTCACGCATAAATCGAGGATCAACATACGATTTTTCTCGTAGCGTTGAGCTGGCCCACTTCATTTGGAAATGAAAAAACTGATCTATGAACATACGCTTCAATTCGTGAATAGACTGCGGTGCATACACTATTTTCGGCTCAAATGTTAAGGTCGTTTCTTCTTCTGGAATAATATCTTCCTCATTTGCAAATTCATTTGTTACTTCTACCTGCTCACTATCTTCTTTTATATCTTCCTTCTGACGACCAGCAAAGATTTTTTTAATTAACGAGAAGCGTAGTTTCTCCTCAAATGGCTCATTTTCTGTGTCATTGTCGACATGCTGCCACTCACTAATTTCTTCTCCTGACTCCCATTGACGTTTGACACGTTCCCATTGGCTTTTTTTTAACCGTACAAATTGTGTTGGATATCTAGCCAAATCAATTTGATAACGTGAAACATAATCTTGTATTTTCACTAATTGTGCCATTTAAAGGTCACTCCAATCTTACTGCCCATGTAAATCATTATCATTTTTATTTTACATGACGTTTCAGGAGAAAACATCCATATTTTGCTCTATAAAAAAAGAACTACTCTAAAACCTTGGTTGATCATCAAGGTTTGAGTAGCTCTTTTTAACGACTTGTGCTTATTTAGCTTCGATTGAAATTGGTAATTTCGCCTCAAATGCTTTTTGTAATTTACGTGTCCATTCACCAGGAACACCTGCACCAATTTTATGGCCATCTACATCGATAACTGGTGTCACTTCTGAAGATACAGATGACACAATGATTTCATCCATTGTTAATAGGTCGCCTTTTGTCATTGGCTCTTCAATAACTGGTAAACCAATTTCTACTGCACATTTTAAAATAACTTGACGTGTAATACCGTTTAAGATGTAGTTATTTGCTGGGTGCGTGTAAAGTTTACCAGCTTTAATACCATAAACATTGGCAGACGAGCATTCTGTTACCGTTTCACCGCGGTGTAAAATCGCTTCGTAGCAACCTTTTTCAGATGCATCTTGTTTCGCAAGTACAGCGCCAAGTAAATTTAAAGATTTGATGTCACAACGTAACCAGCGAATATCTTCCACTAATGTTGCTTTTACACCCTTTTCAAAATTTTCGATTGAACGCTCTCCAGCTTTCACATTACCTGTTAATACAGCTGGTACACTCGCATCCGGGAAGATATGGTTACGAGAATTTGTACCACGAGTAATTTGAAAATAAACATGACCTGTGTCTAAGTTATTTTTTTCAATTAGATCGTGTAATAATTTGTGTAACACGTCTTTTGTATAAGGAATGACAAGACGAATTTTATCGGCACTGGCATAGAAACGATCAATGTGTTCTTGTGCTGTGAACATATTTCCGTTATATACTTTGATTACTTCATAAATACCGTCACCAAATTGGTAACCACGGTCTTCTGGTGATACTACAATAGATCCTTCTTCAACGATTTGATCATTCAATAATGAGTATGCCATGTTCATTCATCCTTTTCATTTTTGAGTTATTTTTGCCCTGCAAGTTCAACAATTGCTTCTGCATAAATAGCTGCAGCTTTCACTAAGTTTTCAACGATAACGTATTCATCTGCACGATGCGCTACATCCGGCTCGCCAGGGAAGAGCATACCGAATGCCACACCTTTTTTCATTACGCGCGCATAGGTACCACCACCAGTTGATAGTAATGGTGTTTCGTAATCACCTGTATGACGTCGATAAACACCAGCTAGCGCTTGAATTAAAGGTTCATCTTCACTCACATAATGAGGTTTTGAGTCATCTTGAATATCCAGGGAGAATCCTTTTTCTGCAGCTAAGCGTTGCGCTTCTGTCATTTTTTCATCAAATGGATATGATACAGAATAGCGCATACTAATGACCAGGTTGCTACCTTTCGTCACATCATAGGTTACAATACCAGGATTTAATGTCGTTTTACCTGACATTTCGTCCTCAAACTGTAAGGCAAGGGCGTGGCCATAATGGTCATGATGAAATACGTTTGTTATAAAGTCAACAAATTGCTTACTTAGCTCTGTTGTCAGCTCTTGTTGTAAAAACGCTGCAAGATAAACAGCCGCATTGACGCCTTTTTCAGGTTCCATTGCATGAGCTGATTTCCCTTTGATAGTTATTATATAGTGAGAACCATCCATTAATAAAGAGCCTTCTAGCTGATTTTTGCTTAAAAATGTTTGAAAATTCTGTTCCAATTGTGAAGAAACGAATTGAATTGTCGCTTCAGCATAATCTGGTACCATATTTGGGCGCTTCCCAGCATTAAATAGTAATAGTTGCTCTTTTATTGCATCCCCCATTTTATTTTGAGAGAACACAAGCTCTGCAATGCCCTTTTCAGCATTAATGAGCGGGAAATCTGCATCCGGTGCAAAACCGATTGTTGGCATTTCCTCATGTTTAAAGTAGTGGTCGACACAGCGGAAGCCTGTCTCTTCATCCGTACCAATAATCATACGTATACGTTTGTTTAGTTGAATGCCTGCATCATTTACGAGCTTCATTGCCATCCAAGCTGCGATCGTTGGGCCTTTATCGTCAATTGCACCACGGGCAAATAGCTTACCATCTGCAACCGTGCCGCTAAAAGGCGGGTATGTCCAGTTCGCTTCATTACCAACTGGCACAACATCTACATGACATAAGATACCGAGTAAATCCTCACCTTCACCCATCTGTATATGGCCAGCATAATTATCAACATTTTTCGTCTCTAGTCCTTCAGATTGACCTTTTGCTAATAACCATTCAAGAGCCTTTAACGGTCCTTCACCAAAAGGTACTTCTGTAGTTGTTGATGTTTCATCCAGTACACTATTAATTTGCACAAGCTCCTGTAGCTCATGTACTAATTCATCTTGTCTTTCCTTTGCAGCCTGTAACCAATCCATTACATGTACCTCCTCGAAAATATAATAAGATTATTCTACTCTTTACACCAAAAATTACAATCAATTGGCTACTGATCATTTATATATTTATCTAACACTACCACATATAGCATCTATTTCACTAATTCCCACAAAATACAGTATAAATTTTGTGTATGATTCGTAAATTTCAATCGTATTCACTAGAAAAACAGCTAGTTTTTTTATATAATAAAGTTATCAGAATAATCGTTCTGAACATCAAATTAGAAAAGGGGATGTCTAAGGCAGCAACTTAAGAGCCTAAGTGCACTCCGCACATATTGTCGTCCGCTAGTCTTTGCCAAGAGAATTAAGATGAAGGAGTGGTTCATTTATGAAACCAACTACTGATCGAATGCTTAATCGTATTAAAGACGTGTACATGTTTATTTTAGACAAAGGAACCGTGTCTACACAGGATTTAGTCGAAGAGTTTAGCATCACTCCTCGCACCGTTCAAAGAGATTTGAACGTGTTAGCCTTTAACGATTTGGTGATGAGTCCAAGTCGAGGCAAATGGACAACGACGAGTAAAAAAGTAAAAATGACGTCTTAGTTTTTACGCCTAAAGCGTAAAGCATTCTTGTATGAGAAAAGGAATGACCTTTCGTCGGGGTCATTCTTTTTTTTGCCTATTTACAGTCTCTTTACAATCCGTTACACTCGTAACATTCTACATGTTGAGAGGAGGATTTTGTGTGAAACTGTCCAAGTTGTTTCACCCGCTTGTATGGATTATTTTAGGTGGAACTGTTTTTACGCGCATTGCAAGCTTTATGGCGATGCCTTTTTTAGCTATTTATCTACATAATGAAATTGACGCTACACCTTTACAGATTGGACTGACGATCGGAATTGCTCCATTAATTTCCACAGTAGGGGGCTTCTTTGGAGGTTATTTAACAGATCGTTTCGGTAGGAAAAGTGTTATTTTGCTAACAATTCTCGTCTGGAGCATCGTTTTCTTCGGTTTCGCTACTGCTCATACTATTTGGCTCTTTGTCGCATTAAACGCCTTAAATGGTTTATGTCGTTCATTTTTTGAGCCTTCGACACAAGCGCTAATGATTGACTTCACGCCAGCCGACAAACGAAAAAGACTATTTTCATTGCGCTATACAGCTATTAATATAGCAGCAGTTATAGGTCCTGTTATTGGTGTATATATTGCTAAATTATCTAGTCCCAGCATCCCTTTCATACTGACAGGTGCCATGTATATCGTTTATGCCATATTTTTATTTTTCGTGTTGAATCGCTATTCAATGCAGCAACAAAAAGCAGCAACGCCAACAAAGATCTTACAAACCTTCACGATTCTCTTAACAAATCGTGTGCTCCTTAGCTTTATTTCTGGTGCGATATTAATAAATATTGGGTACTCCCAATTTGATTCAACACTTCCTCAATTAATTGAGTTGAAAATTGAAGATGGTGCCAAACTCTATTCCTTACTTATTTCATTGAATGCTGCGGTTGTCTTATTACTGCAGTTACCGATTAGTATCCTATCGGAGCGTTTTTCATCGAGAGCAACACTTCTTGTAGGTATTCTTTTCTTTGCAGTTGGTCTTATATTATTTGGCGTCTCAAATAATTATCCATTTTTTATAGCAGCGATGATAATATTTACAATCGGTGAAATTTTCACCTTCCCTACAATGAATGTCATGATTGATGACATTGCACCAGATACACAAAAGGCAACTTATTTAGGGGCTTCACAATTTAAAAATTTAGGTGGCTTTATAGGTCCAATCATTGGTGGTTGGCTGCTCACTCATTATATTGATGCTATGTTTACTGTTATTGCTATTCTTGTTCTATGTAGTTCTTTGTTTTACAAAGCGAAATCTGGGCGTTCTACCTCATAAAATAGAAATGCAAAAATCCGCTTACTTTCCACGGGCAAATTGTGAGATATTACTTGGCTCACCCCCTGCTGGAACGTAGCGAATTTTTTGTTCATAATTAATATTATAAAAAATAAACTTCACGGTTTGCCGATGCGAACTAACTGACCAAGTAGATACAATACTTCCTATACTTTCTCTTAATATAGGATTCTTATTGCCCTGCAGCAACCTCGTTATATTTTGAGTATCGGTCTTTCCCTGCGTTCTTCGACTGATATAGTGCTTTATCTGCTCTTTCAAATAAGCTCATTTCAGATTCATTCATTTCTTCACAAATTGCTCCTCCCATACTAACTGACAGAACAGACCAACTTTGTATGTTAACATTATCGTTTTTTATTTTACGAATTTTCTCCAAGATAGAATTTGCTAATTGTTCCAATTGATTCTCTTCGGTATCGTATAAGACAATTGCAAACTCATCTCCCCCAAACCTTACAACGAATCCTTTATTTTTCACCTCTTGATTTAAAATTTCTGCTGTTTTAATAAGTATTCTATCACCTTCTGCATGACCAAATTGATCATTTACTTGCTTAAAATTATCTAAATCAATTAGTAATAAACCAGGCTTATTCATTTTTCTTTTTTTCAATATGTTGTCCATCTTGCTAATATAGGTGGCGCGATTGTATACATTCGTCAGTGCGTCATAGGTTGCTAAGTGCATTGTTTTTGAAAGCAAGCGATTGATCACTAACAGCAGGATCAAGGAAGTACTCAATGCAATCATAAGCAGTAGCCAAAACTGTTGCGTATTTTTCGCTAGCGCGATTAACTCCGTTTGATTATCGTATTTCACATAGACAACCCGTCTTGTAGATTCTCCGCGTGCTGTCTCAGCCTCATATGGTAAAAAACGATACGTCTCAATATAACCATTTTTTAATTTTATTCGATATTCTGTTGACTTCATCGTTTGTTTGGCCAGCTTATAATGATCCTGAAACGTTTGCGATTGATCTTTCACCGTAGTCCTGGCAGAATTTGAATTAGCAAAAAAAACGCCTCCAGCACTAATTGTGTGCACTTCCAACAAGTCATGATATTGTTCAATCAAATAGTGTGCTGTTTTTTCAAAATTGAAAGTTTGATAAACAGGGCAATCATTTAATTGGATGCCCAACTCTAGCAAGTATTTTTTGTCGGGTGTTGCTAAGTAGCTAAATTTCCGATATCCTCCTGTTGTCGTGGAAACATCAATACCATCTATGTAAATTTCTCCACTCTCTCTTCGCTCATCCAATAAAGCAGAAAAGCGGTTACAACAAGTCTTGAAACTCAACCCTTTATCTTCTGTAAATGTCGTATAAATAACGGTATTTGTTTGATCCAATATGTATATGTCCATATCATGTTTTTTTTTCATTTGCTGTAAATCCCATGTTGCTATGTTTGGATTTTTTTCATAATATAAGGCTAATGCTCGTAGCTCTTGCTCCATCTTATCAGAAATATTATTGTCAAAATAAAAATGTGCATTATCTACAGTTTGCATATCAGTAAGAATATGATTTTCAATTAATGTTCGATTAATGGCTTGCTGTTTTTCAATATCTGCCACTAGAATTTCCCTGTTGACGTAAGAAATAACGACAACAAGTATTAGGGCAAAGGCAATTAAAGACAGTAATAATTTTAAACGCAGTTTTTTCATTCAGTTATCCTCTAGTCATTTTCCTATCATTTTTTTCTGAATATTGAACATTAATCATACCATAAATTAATTAAAAACCTTTTATTGATATATCATATTATACAGTTATTGGGATAAATATGTATTTAAAAACCCCGACACTATATATTGTATAGTATCGAGGTATTGTTTAATCTGTATTTTGCAAGGAAGCTAACTCCTCAATAGTCAGCTCACGATATGCACCTAACTCTACGCTTTCATCTAATTTTAAGCTTCCCATCGAAAGGCGTTTTAAATAAGTGACATGTTTACCAACCGCTTCAAACATACGTTTCACCTGATGGAATTTGCCTTCTTGAATCGTTAACTCGATTTCCGATTGCTGAGCAGACTTTAAAATAACGAGCTTACCAGGTTTTGTTATATAGCCATCGTCTAACTCAACACCACGCGCAAAAGCCTCACCGTCGGCCTCTGTTACAATACCTTCTATAAGTGCATAATACACCTTTGGTACATGTTTTTTAGGAGACAATAAATTATGAGCTAAAACACCGTCATTTGTCAGCAGTAATAAGCCTTCTGTATCTTTGTCTAAACGACCAACTGGAAATGGTTGAAAATGCTGGTGTAGTGGCTCTAATAAATCAATGACCGTTTCATCCCGTAAATCTTCTGTCGCAGAAATAACCCCTGGCGGCTTATTCATCATATAGTAAACAAACTCTGTATATAGTACACGTTCACCAAAAACAGAGACATCTTGCTTTTCTGGGTCAACATGCATTGCCGCATCCTTAACATACGTGCCATCAACCGACACCGCTTTTTGCTTCAGGAGCTGCTTCACTTCCTTACGGGAGCCGTAACCCATGTTTGCCAGTAACTTATCTAAACGCATAATTCCTCCTATTTAAAACCCAGTTTGCTTGTAATTCGTGTCAATCGTTCACCAAGAAGTTTTTGTGCTAAGCCAATTCGTAACGATAAAAAACCATAAACTGAAATACCCACTGTAGCACAAATAACAGAATAAACTAACGCTGAAAATTTGCCGTCAACTGGTCCCATGATTAGCTCTAAAAGTTTATGAACGATTAATACACTTACTGCCATCGCCACTGTTAAAAGAGAAATTAGGATGACACGACGTATCACCATTTCTGATTTATAGTTAAGCGTTTTCTTAAGTACTAAAACATTTATCATTATAGATGCACTATAACCAATTGCTGTTGCAAGTATAGCACCATCGGCTTCCAACCAACGAATCAGCGGAATGTTAAGTGCGAGCTTTACAAAAATCCCCGAAAGTAAACTGAAGACTATCCACTTTTGGAAGTCGATACCTTGTAAAAGTGCCGCTGTTACTTGGAACAATGCAAATAAAATAGCAACAGGTGCATAATGCGCTAAAATATTTGCACCCATTTCACTTTCTGAATAGAGCATAAAGTAAATTTCATTCGCTAATAATGAAATCCCAACAACCGCCGGCAATGTTATGAAAATTAATAATTGATATGTTTTATCCATCGCATGACGTAACGATAAATACTCACCTTGTGTAAAGTATTTCGTTATGGTTGGCACTAAAGCCATTGAAAAACCAGTTGCTAGCATAACAGGGATTATGACAACTTTATGTGTCGTAAAGTTAATCATTGATAAGTACTTATCTGTCACTTCCGCTAAGCCAATAGAAGCCATCGCGCCGTTAAAAGTTAGCATATCTACTAACTGAAATAATGGGTTAGCTATTCCAACAAACACCATTGGTATCGAATACGTAATGACTTCCTTATAAATATCCGTCATTGGCAATTGCGTAGAAGTTACACTTTGACTACGCAGCATATTAAATTCTGGCTGATATTTTTTCCAGTAATAATACAGAACGATTAAGCCACCGATTGCACCAATAAACGCTGCAAATACTGCAAAAGAAATAGCGGTTTGCGGTTTTCCATTAAAGACAACTACGACTAAGAACGAACCACCTAATAACACTACAATTCGCACAATTTGCTCCACTAATTGCGAAATTGCTGTAGGTTGCATTTTGTCATAACCTTGAAAGAAGCCTCGCCATAAACTCATGAACGGAACAACAATTAGCGCAAAGCTAACCCAGCGAATGACAGAAGCAATCTGCTCGACTGAAAATGCCTGTTCATCACTTTTGATGACAAGCCCCGCAATTGGCGTTGCCAATAAAAAGAGCGCAATAAATGAAGCAAGGCCTGTTATCAACATCACAAGTATACCCGACTTCATGAGCTTACGACCTGACTGATAATCACCCATTGCATTATATTTAGAGACAAACTTGGATACAGCGATAGGAGCACCAGAGATGGCTACTGCCAGCATAATCGAATAGGGAATGTATGCATATTGGTACAGCGCGATATTTTCCTCGCCAACAATCGCATAAAACGGAAAAATATATATTAATCCGAGAACCTTTGATAAAAACATCCCCATTGTTAATATCGCAGTACCTTTCATTAAATTGGACATCTTATCCATCCATTCATTGTAAAATCAAACGTTTTTGTAAAGCGCTAAGCATATTTTTAAAAGACAAAAAAAGTAAACCATCTGTTATCTTAACATATTATTGGAAAACAAACGCATAATACATCGAAATATTTTAGTGAATTACAACTCAGCCAACAACCTTAGGCTCAGTTGATGTCCTTCAGATGCAGGTAGCCTTATCTGCTAAAAAAATAGCGGTTCAAAAAATCATGATGACTTTTTGAACAGCTACTTCTCTATTACATATCCACGAAAAATTGTTTATACCACACTAAAAACACATAGGCTGTCCAAATATAGCGACCACGATTAGCTTTCCCCTCGTAGTGCTCATCTAAATAACCAACTAATTGCTTAGTATCGAAAAACTCATTGGCAAAGTCAGTTGTAAACATGTCTTTCACCATATTGTAGTATTTTTCCTCACGCAACCAGTGGCGGATTGGTACTGGGAATCCAAGCTTTGGACGTTTTGCCCATTCCTCAGGTAATTCCTGGTGCGCTGCTTGTCGAAGAACATATTTCGTATCAATATCATTTACTCGATATCTTGATGGAATGTTTTTCGCCAATTCCATCACTTCTTTATCTAAAAATGGTACACGCAATTCAATCGAATGCGCCATACTCATTTTATCTGCCTTTAACAAAATATCACCAGGCATCCAGAGGTTTAAATCTAAATACTGCATTTTTGTTACATCATCGTCACCTGGTACTTCGTCATAAATACGTTTTGTAATAGTTTGAACAGATGGGCCGTTTTTGTAATCAGGTTTTAGCACATTTAATGCATCATCCTCATCCCAAACGACAGCTTCCCCGATGAAGCGCTCCTCCACCGTTTGCCCACCTTTTACCATAAAATGTGTATACTGGTTTTTGGGTAGCATCTCTGCTACACCACGTAACGCTTTACGAATTCCAAAAGGTACTTTTTCATATTGTTGCATTCTGCCTGAATTCTGGTACCAAGAGTAGCCACCAAAAATTTCATCCGCGCCTTCACCTGAAAGTACAACTGTTACATCCTTCGATGCTAGCTCAGATAGGAAGTAAAGTGGTACAGAAGATGGATTTGACTGTGGCTCATCCATATGCCACTGAATCTTCGGTAATGCCTCAAAACATTCATCTGCAGAAATATATTTGCGTTCGTTTTGAATGTTTAATGTATCTGATAAATCTTTTGCTAAGTTTGTTTCATTGAACATATCTTCATAATCAGAAAATCCAACAGAGAAAGATTTGTCTGGGCGTAGCAATGCTGTAATATAACTAGAGTCAATCCCACCAGATAGGAAAGAACCAACTTTCACATCACTAATTTGATGCGCTTCAACAGATTCTTTCACCGTTGTGCGTATGTCTTCCACATATTTTTCAATCGTCGCTTCTTTTGCATGGAATTTTTTATCCCAATATTGCACAATTTGCTTTTGACCACTTTTAATAAGCATGTAGTGTGCAGGTGGTAACTTGTACACACCTTTAAAGAATGTTTCATCCATTGAAGAATACTGGAATGTTAAATAAGGGCGTAGGGCATTTTTATTTAATTCCTTAATGAATGCTGGGTGTGGTAAAAACGATTTTATCTCTGACCCGAAAATGAATGTGCCATCAGTCGTGTTTTCTGAATAATACAATGGTTTAATACCAAAGCCATCACGAGCGATGAATTGCAAATCATTCTTTTTATCCCATATACAGAATGCGAACATACCACGAAGTTGTTTTACAAAGTCAACGCCATACTCAACATAACCGTAAATAATTACTTCACTATCAGATTGTGTTTTAAACGTGTGACCTTTTGCAATTAGATCTGCACGTAGATCTTGGAAGTTGAAAATTTCTCCATTAAATACGAGTACGATATTGCCATCCGCACTGTATAGTGGCTGATTTGCCACATCCGATAAGTCGATAATGCTTAAACGACGGAAGCCCAACGTTACTTTATCGTCACTATGAATGCCACCGCTATCTGGACCGCGGTGAATAATAGTATTCATCATATTTTCAATTGTTTGGTGATGATCAATCACATTTGTTCCATTAATATATCCTATAAATCCGCACATCTATTTTTTCACCTCATAATTTAGTGCATAACCTCTATCATCATAGCACGAAAAAGCGTTCATTTCATGCTGTCATTGCAGATAAAGTGAAATTTTCATCGACGGGGTTTGCTCCACCGATTATTAATTAAACCTATCAGGTACTTACGTGCGCTTATCTTTCGTACTAATTCTAGAAATCTTAGGGCACGTTAGTACGGAATAGAAAATTATAAAACACTTTCGTTTAATTTTCAATGTAAAGAAGCCACCCTCTATATAGACTTCATGTATAATAGGAAAGATTCCTAAAAAGAAAAGAAAGTGAGTTCACATATATGTATGATGTTATCGTAATTGGTGGCGGGCCTTCTGGTTTAATGGCTGCCATTGCCGCTGGAGAGCGTAAAAAGAAAGTATTACTACTTGAAAAAGGCACAAAGCTTGGCAAAAAATTGGCCATCTCTGGTGGTGGTCGTTGTAATGTCACGAACCGACTGCCTGTAGAAGAAATCGTTAAGCATATTCCAGGAAATGGCCGTTTTTTATATAGTCCATTCACTGTTTATAATAATGAGGATATCATCGCCTTTTTTGAAGAGCTAGGTGTTGCTTTAAAGGAAGAGGATCATGGACGTATGTTCCCTGTTTCTAATCGCGCACAAGACGTGGTGGATGCCCTTATTAGAAGAATGCAACGCCTACACATTGAAGTCCGTCTTCACACACCTGTCAGCAAGCTACTGATGGACGATGAAAAAATTCTAGGTGTACGCCTAGCAGATGGCACCGAAATTCGTAGTGCTGCTGTAGTCGTAGCAGTTGGTGGTAAAGCAGTACCACAAACAGGTTCAACTGGAGATGGCTATCCGTGGGCCGAGCGTGCAGGGCATACGGTGACAACACTATTCCCTACAGAGGTGCCCGTTTTATCGAAAGAAGAATTTATTCAAAATCGTGAACTTCAAGGATTAGCTCTCCGTGATGTAGCCATTTCAGTGCTCAATAAAAAAGGCAAGGTGCTCGTCACCCATCAAATGGACATGCTCTTTACACATTTCGGACTAAGTGGACCTGCAGTATTACGTTGTAGCCAATTTGTCGTCAAGGAACTAATGAAAACAGGTTATGACCCTGTCACATTGCGTATTCAAACACTTGTTGAAGACAATGAGGAAACCTGTCTGCAATATTTAAACAAACTTGTGAAAGAAGAGCCAAAAAAAGCTGTGAAAAATGTTTGGAAAGGGATTGCCCCTGAACGTTGGTTACTTTTTTTATGTGAACGTGCCGGTATAGATGAACAATTAACAGGCATTGAATTATCGCAAGAAAAAATACGCAACTTGGCACGACTACTCGTCAACTTCACCATGACAGTTAGCGGTACACAATCACTAGAAAAAGCATTTGTTACTGGTGGTGGTATATCCGTTAAGGAAATAGAACCGAAAACAATGGCCTCAAAGAAGAAAGCTGGTTTATATTTCTGCGGAGAAATCCTTGACATTCACGGCTATACAGGTGGCTACAATATTACGTCTGCACTTGTTACGGGACGTATAGCAGGCATGAATGCCGCTTTATAATGTCGCGAAAGATACGACCGGAAAAACAACTGAATAACTCTTAACTCACATTTTCAAAATTACGGACATGCTCTAGACAGTAGATAAACTCAAAAAATTGAGTTTGTTTACTGTCTTTTTTCTTTTAAACATAGAAGCCTCTATAGGAACCCGTTGATTTCCGCTACGGCGGGCGCTTTTCGCGGGCATGGCTTCTGGCTCCTCGAAGCTACACTCCTGCGGGGCCTTCAACTGATGCTATTCCCGTAGAAGTCGCCGCCTGCGCTCCAATCAACTCGTGTACGTCTATCAATGAATGTCGAAAAATAGTAATACTGAACGACATCCATTAGAAATGCTGACATCGGAAAAGCATGGTACGTCCTATTTAGGTGTATCATGTGGAAGAAGCCGATTATTTACGTCATCAAAGTGACATGAAACAAATCTATGCACGTCGCATAGAAACGATTGAACGTTTATTTACGTTACGAAGGAAAAGCATGGTATGCGTTGGACAACCTTACGAGGGATTTAAAAATTGGATATGCAGGCTATACTTACTTTTTCTGCCATAAATTTAAAGAAACTAGCTAATTGGACATGGCAAAGTCCAAAAGTGGTAGAAAATAGTTGAGCGTAGCGTACTACCTTCGTTAATAGGGGCTATTTGTAACTACTATTTCTGAAAGGAAATTCTGAAAAATCACGTTCCGAATACCTTTTGTCATTTTTTATGTTCAAAAATCAGCGATACGCCATATTCGTTTCGATTTCTTTGATGGTTTGACGCATTAGAGCAATTACCAAAGACATATTGAATAAACGTCATTTTAAAGACAACGACGGGATCAATACTTGGACGTCTGTAAGATGAATATAGATTTTCAACTTATGGATAGGATAGATATATGTAGACGTTGATTGGAAAGAAGGAAGGTGACTCCTGGAGGAAAAGCGGGGAAGTCGTAATCCTTGACTGTACAAAGCGAGGGAAGCTGCTCGACCCCGCCCTTAGTGGAAATCGACGGCTTTATCTAAATTTATGGTAAAAGAAAAAGACTATAGGTTAACTCTAATAATGTCGAGTTTGTCTATAGTCTGTAGTGTGTCCGGCTTTTCAGACACGCTCTTTTAACTTTCGCTCGTAGTATAGACTTCTTCAAATGGCTGAATAATGACAAAGCCTTCGCCTGTGAATGCCATTTGAATCGATTCGCCACTTCCACGTCCAATAAACGTCCGGAAGCTAATATCTGTTTTAAATTCGGGTGTTAAGTTGCCAGACCATGCAACAGTAGCATGTGGATCAGTATAAACTGTTTCACCTGGCTTCACTAACAAGGTTAACGGTTCGAAATGTGTCGTAATCGCTACTTTCCCTCTTCCTTTTAACGTTACATTAAATAAACCACCTGACATTATTCCTGCCATTTTACGCATCAAATGAATATCCCAATCGATATTCGGCTCAAATGCCAGTAAATCATTACCGTTTACACAAATGCTTTCATCCTGTAAATCAAAGATCGTAACTTTTTTACCTTGATCGGCTAAATACAGACGTCCACGACCTTTTGCTTTCATCAATTGCGTGCCTTCGCCTGTTAAGGCCTTTTTAAACATTTTACTAAGTCCGTGCTCCATAACACGCTCTCGCTCAAATTTAATGTCTCCTATGTAAGAGATCATTGCCCCCATCTTCGACCACACTTCACCATCTAAATTAACTTCTAATACACGTTCTGTTTCTAACTCAAAAAAATCGTTGACGTTGTCATCTTGTTGTGTTTTGTTAATAAAGTCATTTAATGAAAATTTACCCATATAATTTACCCCTCCTATATATACTTTATATACGTTCAACGTTTCGAAAAGATTCAAACTTTACAGCCATAAGTTAGTTGAGATAATCGCTTAAGTCTCCACTTTGCTTCAAGCGTATTTTGATGAATAGCACCTTTTTTAGTAGGCAACCAATAGACTCCTTCTATGTCAACACTTTATGCTTTTCCATTACTTTTCGCAGTATTGCTACGTTCACAATGATATCGTAGCAAAATTTCTCTTTTAGTAACGAAATCACTTTATTTTCCATAATGTTGTTGACATCAAATAGTCACTGTTATATGTTAGACGAAGATTAATCGAGTGTTGTATAACAACTGCTACTAAAAAAAACCGCATCAGTGTCAGGTGCGAAATGACACTAATACGGTCTATACATTCAAGTGCAAATTGAAAGTATTAATTATTGTGTAGCAGAGACTTCTCCAACATTTTGTGATGCTGCTTTTAAAGCTGTACGTTTGCGTACATCTGCACGTAAAGTAAGCGAAATAATAAATGAAATTGCAATTAAACCTGCAAATACATAGAATACTGGAATATAACTTCCATAAGAGTTTTTAATTGTGCTCACTAAAAGTGGACCAAAAATCCCACCTAATGACCAAGTTGTTAATAAGTAACCATGAATAACACCAAGTTGCTTCGTTCCAAATAAATCACTTGCGAATGCTGGTAAATTTGAGAAGCCACCACCATAACAACTAACAACTAAGAAAATAAGAGCTTGGAAAATGATGACATTAGTTGTGTGTGGTAACACGATAAATGCGATTAATTGTGCCGTAAAGAAAATAACGAAAACGTTCGAGCGACCAATATAGTCTGACACGGCAGCCCAAATTAAACGGCCCCCACCATTGAATAACCCCATAACGCCTACCATTGCTGCGGCACCCGCAACTGATAAACCAACGATTTCCTGTGCCATCGGAGATGCTACAGAAATCATCATAATACCTGCAGTTACATTCACTAAATGCATTGACCAAAGCATCCAGAAATGCTTCGTTTTCACTGCTTCTCGCGCTGTCATAACTGCTAAATCTGTTTTTACTACATTTTTGCCTTTTTCTGCTGCTGCTTTCATGTTAGCAGGCATATACCCAGGTTTCGGTGGTGCAATATATAAAGCCCCTAAAATCATTAACGTGAAGTAACTTGCTCCTAAAATAAAGTACGTTGTAGAAATGCCAACTGCTTCCATTAAGTTAGCTGCCACTGGTGCTGTAATAAGTGCACCTGATCCAAATCCTAACACAGCCATCCCAGTTGCTAAACCACGGCGGTCTGGGAACCATTTTACTAATGTCGATACAGGGGCGATATAACCAATACCCATACCTAATCCACTAAGCACACCGTATGTTAACCAGTATAATGGCACTGAATCCATTGAAATAGCAACACCTGCTCCAGCTTGTCCTGCTCCAAATAACACGGCAGCTACCATAGCTGATTTACGTGGACCCATTTTTTCTACTAAACTACCAAATAACGCCGCTGAAAAACCAGCAAGCCCCATCATAATAGTAAAGGCAACCGTTACTTTCGTTTCGCTCCATCCCATTTCTGTAACAATTGGTAGCTTGTATACACTGTATGCATAAGCCCCACCAATCGAAAGGTGAATAGCGATTGCAGATAATGCAATTAACCATCTATTTTTATTCATAAATTCTCATTTCTCCCCTCTTTTGCTACCTGTGAAGATTTTATGAACTTCCATGTAAAACAATTTACCACTTAGAATTATTCAAATGCAAGATGTTTTTCTAAAAAATATTATTTCTCCAAAAAGTTTTTTAGAAATATCTATATATTTTTCATACCTCAATCCTTACGGCGCCTAAGTAAAAAGTCGTTTATAAAACAAATTCCACAACATTTTTTAGCTAATATTATTTTTCTACTCTATTATCTAATCACACACAAACTATTTCAAAATAATTAATTTTGTGCATATTTTCACATTTAAGTGTTATTCTCTACTATTTCCTGTTAATAGTAAATTTTATAAAGCACCTCCTCAAAGAAAGAGAGCAATATCCATTACACAGAAATATCGAGAATGAAAGAGAAATTTAAAACTTTAACAAGCAAAAATTCTTTGCGCAAAAAGATTTAATAGAGCCAAACGATACTCGGATTATTCCTTTTAATGTATTTAATAGTAAAAAAATAAAATACATTCAATGTATATTTCCTTTTTTTAACTAAATAAACTCTTATTTTTTATTATTCAAATATACATTTTTAATGTGTACTAGATATTCATTCATACAACATCACCATATTCTATTAGAATCTTTAAACCTTCGCCAATAATTCCAATAAGAATTGTAAATCTTTATTGTTATAGTACACATGTATAATTCAGACAAAATGACCAATATTGTATTACAACAATCTATTCTTTTATGGTAATTTATAATAGAATACAGGTCCTAGTTTAAACGCCAATAGACAAGGTAGCATAACTACGCAATCCATTTATTTGCATAAAGGAGAAAGAGGTGGTGAATTTAAATAGAAGGAGTTTTGCCATTCCTTTTACATGCCTATGAAAAATATTTCTTTACGTCTAAAAATGTTTATATTTTCGTTCATTATTGTCATCTTTTCTATTGCCACCAGTGGCGCTATTATGATTCATAATCTTGCCGGTGCTTTTGAAAAAGAATTTGGTGCACGTGCCATCGCCATCGCGAGAACTGTCTCACAACTTACAGAGGTTCAAAATAATGTGGGAAAACATCAAGGGTTTGACATCATCCAGCCAATTGCTGAACGTATTCGCTTAACAACTGATGTCGATTATATTGTGATTATCGATATGAACCGAATCCGTTACTCCCACCCGTCTGAGAGTAAGCTCGGCACAGTATTTGAAGGTGGAGACGAAATAGAAGCTTTCTCGCAACACGAATACATATCAAAGGCGCGTGGCGTACTTGGTTACTCCATTCGTGCGTTCGTACCAATTATGAATGAAGAAGGTACAAAACAAGTTGGTGTTATTACAGTAGGCTTACTCGCACCAAAATGGTATAACCTTCTAGATGAATACCAACTGGATATATTAGTATCTCTTTTTTGGGGTTTAGCCATAGGATTAGGAGGTTCTGTTTGGGTTTCCAATCATTTAAAACGTCAAACATTTAACTTAGAACCTTATGAAATCGCCCGACTTGTAGAAGAACGCTCCGGCATTATTCAAGCCATGGATATTGGGATATTAGCAACTGATGAAAGTGGAAATGTCACATTTATAAACAGATTAGCAAGACAATACACACATTTCTTCAGTCAAAAAGTTTCTAGAAAAACACTATTTAAAGATACTTGGCTTGCAGAGGATGTTATTCAGCAGCACGAAGTATATCGCCCTCTGCTGATGTATGAACAAATGTATTTGGTACGCACATTTCCGATTCGTATTTTTGAGCAAAATGCAGGCTATCTCATTATGTTAACAGACCGAAAAGAAGCGAATATGCTAGCCGAAGAATTAACTGGCATTAAAATTCTCGTCGATTCTTTACGAGCTCAGCAACATGAATACATGAACCGACTCCACAGTATTGCAGGATTAATTCAACTCGAACGTAATGATGATGCTTTAAGTCTCATTATTGATGAAATAACAGATGAAGAGAAAATCATTCAAAGCTTACATGATAAAATTCATGACTATTCCATACAGGGGTTATTGCTCGGCAAATATTCTAGAGCAAAAGAACTCGGCGTAGAGCTTACAATTGACGAAGATTGTAACCTTGCTGATTTTATGAGTGGTTTATCAGGTGGAGATATGGTAACAATCATCGGCAATCTATTGGACAATGCGATGGAAGCCTGTCTCGAAAGCCCTCATAAAGATGTTCATTTAACGTTAATCGGGGATAAGCCTCATTTATTTATAGAAGTACAGGATAGTGGGAAAGGCATTGAGGGTATGCCACAACGAATTTTTGATTACGGCTTTAGTACAAAGAAAAAGGACGGGCATGGTATTGGACTTGCACTTGTCAAACAAATTGTGGAATCAAACAAAGGTATTATCCAAGTTGAATCAACTGTCCATATTGGCACAATAATTACTATTATAGTGGGGGTGAATGAAGAGAAATGAGTAATCTTTCAGTATTTATCGTAGAAGATGATCCAATGGTACTTGAAGTAAATAAAGGATTTCTGAATAAAATGAATGGTTTTCAGTTTATAGGTGAATCAGTCAATGGACGTGACGCTTATGAAAAAATTATTGCAAAAAAACCAAATCTTATTTTACTCGATATGTTTTTACCAGATATGACAGGAATGGAATTATTTCTAAAGCTTCGCGCTGAACGTATTCCATCAGATATTATTATGATTACCGCCGCCAGAGACGCGCCAACTGTACAAGAGTCTCTCCGACTTGGTGCAATCGATTACCTCATCAAACCTTTTCGTTTTGAACGCTTTGAAAAGGCTTTGCAACAATATAAAAATTCAACAAAAAAGTTACTAAAAACAAACGCTGTAAACCAAGAGGATATCGATAAATGGCTTGGCATTCAGCAGGCATCTTTTGAATTACCAAAAGGCTTAAACAATATTACTATGCAACAAATTTTAGATTATTTAATGGCACATAGAGTCTCTATTACTTCTGAACAACTTGCTCAAAATGTCGGGATGGCGAGAGTAACAGTTCGTAAATACTTAGACTTTTTAGCCACAAAAGGTACAGTGAATATTGAATTAAAATATGGAACAGTAGGCCGTCCAACAAAATACTATTGTATTAAATAATTTTTAAATAGATTAATAACAAGAATCTGCTCGTTTCTACGGATAAGCTACTAGACTTTTCCCAGGCGTCTCGCAGATTCTTTATTTTTTTGAAGTCAAAGAAGCTTCTATTTTTTGTACTGAGTGATGGCCCCTTTCTGTATTATAACAGTTTTTTAATATAATAAATTGTTATATACCATAAATACCAAAATGTCCATTATTACCATAATATTGTTTATATGACTAGATATACTACAATGGAAAGCGTTCACATCTTAAATAGATTAGGGGTGAATTTTATGTGGAGTAGGCGTATTAAAATACGTTTTGTTAGCGTTTTCATTATAATAATAATGCTGTTAGTTTCATGTCAACAACGTGATTATCCTGCTGATAATGAGCAGTTAAGTCATGAAGAACAAATTGTTATTCGATTTTCACATGTAGTTGGTGAAAATACGCCAAAAGGAATGGCAGCTATCAAGTTTGCCGAGCTTATCAAAGAACGAAGTAATGGTCATGTAGAAATTCAAGTGTTTCCAAATGGGGTTCTCTATAAGGATGGCGAAGAATTAAATGCACTTTTACGTGGAGATATTCAAATGATTGCACCGGCGATATCGAAAATTACAACACTTGTTCCTGAGTGGTCAGTTATGGATTTACCCTATGCATTTAAAAATGCTGACGAAGTTCATACATATGTAGATAGCGCAGTTGGTCAATCTTTAATGAACAAATTAAACGTACATAATCTATTATCTGTAGGGGTTTGGGATAGCGGATTTAAACAATTAAGTAATAGTATCAGGCCCATCGAACATATTAGAGACTTGGAAGATTTACGGATGCGTATTATGCCAAGCGATATTTTAGCAGAGCAATTCTCCAGTATTGGTGCTTATCCAAAGAGAATTGACTTTAATACCGTTTTTAATCAGCTACAAAAAGGCAATGTAGATGGGCAGGAAAATACATTCACTAATATTACGAGCAAAAATTTGCATTCATTACAGGATTACCTAACCGTTAGTAATCACGGCTACTTAGGCTATTTACTACTTATGAACAACGAGTTCTGGAACTCCCTTCCGCAGAATGTACAAACACTGCTCATCGACACGCTTGAAGAAGTACAAGAGTGGGAATGGCAACTTGCAGAAAACCTTAGTTCCGAGCGTCTACAAGAAATGGAAGCATGTGATTGCATTACTATTCACTACTTGTCTGCTCAGGAAATTCAACAATGGGAGTCAGCTTTTGACCCTGTTTATGACTATTATGCTGGAAAATATGATAGCAAATATATTAAAGCCCTACCCAAAAATCAATCACTTCATTAACTTGAGTTTAAAGGTTGTCCTTTTAACTATAATTAAAAATTTTAGGGGGATTATGCAATGAAAAAATGGCTTTTCATGTCACTAATGGCTGTGTTAGTACTAGCGCTTGCTGCTTGTGGTGGCGATAAAAAAGAAACAACTTCTGCACCAGCGGCTGAAGGAGATGGCGGCTATACAAAAGACAAACCGCTTGTCATTAAATTCTCGCACGTAACATCCATTGACAGCGTTAAGGGGCAAGCTGCCGATGCTTTCGCGAAATTAGTAGCAGAGAAAACAGAAGGAAAAGTAAAAGTGGAAGTTTACCCTTCTTCTCAATTATATGGCGATAACGATGAGCTTGATGCATTAGTATCTGGAAACGTACATATGATTGCACCATCAGTTACAAAAATGGTAAAAATCGATCCGCGCTGGCAATACGTGGACATGCCTTATCTTTTTGAAAACGAAGAGCATGCACGTAAATTCTTTGAGTCCGATGTAGCTAAGACAATTCTTGAATCTGACCAACTAGCGAATAACGATATTAAAGGTTTAGTTTTCTGGGAAAATGGTTTCAAACATTTCTCAAATAACAAACATCCACTTGTCAACGTTGAAGACTTTAAAGGTTTAAAATTCCGTGCTCAAGCTGGTAAAGTTCTAGAAGCTCAATTCAAGTCTTTACAAGCTGGTTCTGCGACCATTGCATTCGGTGAAACATATGCTGCGTTACAACAAGGAACTGTAGATGGACAAGAAAATACATTCAACAATTTCGATACACAAAAATATCAAGAAGTACAAAAATACTTCTCAGTATCTGAACACGGACGTCTTGACTATGCAATTTTTGTAAATAAATCATTCTGGGAGAAAATACCTACTAATTTACTAAAAGCTGTTGAAGAATCTTTAACGGAAGCAACAACTTTAGCTTGGGATTTAGCTTCTGAAGAAAATGCAAAATCATATGAGAACATTAAAAACTCTAGTATTGAAGTTATTGAGTTAACACCTGAACAAAAAGGGAAAATCAAAGCGGAACTTGAGCCAGTTTATGAAGAATTCGGTGAAGTGATTACGGAAGAATTAATCAACGGTATTCTTGATTTAAAATAAGTTCATCCAATCTGAGTGTCGATAAGGTATCGACACTCACTCTTTTTCTTAATGGTACATCGCTTACACTTCCCCAATCATAAGAATGATCACTTAGATATTGTAGTAATTTAATAGAATGCTAAAAATCAAATGAAAATTTTAAGGAGGCATTAGAATGAAAGCTTTACATAAAGCATGGGGTTATTTAGAAGAAATCCTGGCTGGTTTCTTTTTTGTAACAGGTATTGTGCTCATTTTTTATGGTGTAATCATGCGCTACTTGTTAAATGAACCTCAAGCCTGGGTAGAAGAACTCGCTCGATACACAATCATTTGGGGCACTTTTCTTGGGTTTGGCTTAGCACTTCGTCACAATCAACATATTCAAGTAGATATTTTATACGATCAATTAAAGCCATCCATGAAGCGTATGTTAGACATCGTAGCAACAGGTTTAAGCATCGTATTCTGTTTAATCTATACGTATTATGGCTTTGTTCTAGTAGAGAATCGTTATACCTCGGGCATGGTATCCCTTGATATCGGCATTCCAATGTGGGTTGTCTACTTAGTACTACCAATTTCAGGTGTGCTATTTTTACTAAGGTTCGTCGAAAGATTAGTCAATATTCTACGTGGAAGGGATGAAGAATATGCTAATCCTCTTACTTAGTTTCTTTATTTTACTTTTCTTACGGGTACCTGTTGCCGTCAGTTTAGCATTATCAACTATTATTGTGTTTTTCCAAATTGATTTTAATATGAATATGATTCCACAGCGTATTTTCACAGCACTGGATTCATTTCCGATGATGGCAATTCCAGGATTCGTTCTTGCAGGGGTCTTGATGGCACGTGGTGGGATTTCTAAATATTTGATTGAAGCTTTACGCGCTTGGATAGGTCACCTCCCTGGGGGACTGGCGGTTGTAACTATCGTAGCCTGTGCAATTTTCGCAGCGATTTCAGGTTCATCACCTGCAACAGCTGCTGCTATCGGGTCTATTATGATTCCTGCCATGATTTCGGCTGGCTATAAAAAGCGTTACTCTATGGGCCTTGTTGCAGCTGGTGGTACGCTAGGAATTTTAATTCCACCGAGTGTGCCATTAATCATCTATGGTATTACATCTGAACAATCCATCGGTGAGTTGTTCATGGCTGGGGTTATTCCAGGTCTTGCATTAACAGGTATTTTAATCATTGCAGCCATTTTCTATGCAAAAAGAAATGGTTTCAAGGGCGATGAGCCTGCAACTTGGGAAGACCGTTGGCGTAAGTCCTTAAAAGCTATTTGGGGTGGCTTCTTACCTTTCTTAATTTTAGGCACAATCTATTCTGGCGTTGTAACACCAACTGAATCTGCAGTTATTGCGGTATTTTATGGTTTGATTGTTTCCCTTTTCATCTATCGTGAAATGAAATTAAAAGACTTCCGAGAAGTTTTAGTTGAATCCATTAACATCACGGCTATGATTTTCTTAATTATCGGTGCCGCTTCCCTATTCGGTTTATATTTAACAAACGCTCAGGTTCCACAGCAAGTTGGTGCTTGGATAGCGGAAAGTGATATGAACAAATGGATTTTCATGATCATTGTAAATATTTTATTCTTTATCATGGGAATGTTCTTAGAAGCCGTATCCATTATTCTAATAACATTACCAATTTTGTTACCAATTCTTGCACATTTTGATATTAACCTTATTCACTTTGCCATTATTATGACGATTAACATGGAACTTGGGATGATTACACCACCGGTTGGTCTGAACCTCTTCGTCGTTAGTGGCATTGCCAAGGAAAATCTTGGAGAAGTGGTAAAAGGGGTTATTCCATTTATCGTCTTAATGATTGTATTCTTAGCCATCGTGGTTCTATTACCACATCTATCACTGTGGTTACCAGAACAAATGAAATAAAGACTTCCTTATGAAAACGGTCAAACAAGGCTATTCGATTAAAGATAGACAATTTTGGATGATCATGATGAGCTTAGGTCTAGCTTCCGTATTCGTCTTTGCTTCGATGTATTCGGTTCAACCTTTGCTCCCCTTCTTTTCTGAACAATTTAATCTATCTGCTTCTTATGCAAGTTGTGCGATGTCGATGACAACATTGTCTGTCACAATAGACTTGCCTGTCTTAGGTTTTTTATCTGATCGACATGGGCGTTTACTGTTCATTAAGGTTGCGCTCATTCTTACAGTAGTCCCTTTTCTTTTTATGTCTTTAAGCGACTCATTTTTGCATATAATTGGTGGGCGTTCTATACAAGGTTTTGCCATCGCTGGTGTGCCTGCGGCGGCGCTAGCCCATATAAGTGAAGAGATTGAAAGTCAATCGATGGGGCTCGCCACCTCACTTTATATTTCAAGTAATGCACTTGGTGGTACAATTGGTCGCTTTGTCATGGGCTCAGTGACGGAACGTTACTCTTGGGAGACAGCGTTTTTATCACTTGCGTTACTTGGTTTCATCATTTTTGTGATCGTCTGTATAGCACTCCCAAAATCTAAGCATTTTGCACAACACGCACGTACTATAAAAAAAGATCTACATGGTTTTTGGAGTCATTTAAATAATCCAAATCTGCTGAAGTTATTTGGATTGGGATTATTTTACAAATATCATTTACAGGAATGTGGACTTTTATTTCGTTTCATTTAATAGAACCACCCTTCTCTCTTTCATTAAAAACGATATCTTTCATTTTTTTAGCCTATAGTCTAGGTATAATCGGTTCACCAATAAGTGCAATTGCAGAGAAAATGGCTATCAACTGCATAAAAACTTTTGGCGTGCTTCTATTAGTAAGCGGAATAACGCTAACGTTAAGCCAATCGCTTGTCATCATTATTTTTTGTTTATGTATTGAGTGTTTAGGCTTCTTCACTGCCCATGCATTAACATTAGCAACGGTTAGTCGTACCGCAATTCATCAAAAGGGGAGCGCTTCCAGCTTATATCTCGTTTCTTATTATATTGGGGTCACTTGTGGGAGTACATTGCTTAGTCCCATATGGGGATTTTATCAATGGCAAGGCATCGTGTTTATCACGATAATTCTGCTATTCTGCCCATTATTTATGTATTTTTTTTACTTCAAATAAGGAAAAAATTAATGCCGATTAATCGAACCCATGCTTCACAAATTTAGTCGAAGAAGTGTCTCAAATCACTTTTGAGACACCGCTGACTGGAGAAAAACTCAGAGACTTTCGAGTTCGCCTACAGTCTCTTTTTCCCAATAAATATAGATGAATACGACTGTTGATTTCTACTGCTGGAGGAAAGCGAAGAAGATTTTCAACATAAGTAGACAGCTTGATTGTTTGAAGGTTTTAGACGGCACCTTCTTCGTACGAACACTCGAATTGTCAAAAATCCTAAGTTCGATAATCACTCAGTTTCATCTTTTATTTTTGGGGCCAGAAACTCCACTTTCCTAGTAATACGATAATGACTTAGCTATGATTCACCAAATTATCTAATATTATTTCCTCTAGGACATACAGCTTTCTATCGGATTGGTTTGTTTCAACCTTTGCATGTACAATGAAAATGAATGTACAACTACCCTTCATTTGCTAAATCATTGCTATAATTACAATTAAAAATAATATACCTATTAACCAGCCTACTATAGATATCAAATGCTCTTTTAATTGATGCCCAAATAGAAGATTAATGGTTAAACTTATCAACACGCTAACGATTATTGTCATTACAATAACAGGCTTAAATAACATCCATCCTTTGGAAATAAATAAGTAGATGACAAAAAACATAAATACGGAGAAAATTACTTCCACTCTTTTATGTGTCATATTTGCATATCGATTTTTTCTTTTTATCCCCAATTTTCTGCACATTATATACTCTACTATAGCAAGCGTTAGCAAGAATATTACAAGTAATGTCAACAGCGTGGATTTACTGCTTGTATCACCCCCTATTAATGTCATCATATTTTCCGCCACATCTCCCTCTACAACATAAAACAAATCTGTCTTCATATCGATAAAGCCAATCCCTGTTTCATAGGTTTTCATTTTTAGCTGTAGTATTTGACCGTGTTCGAATTCTATATAAATATCCTGGAAACTACCTGTAAAACTCATCTCTCCCACACCCAAACTGGCCTGCTCTAACATGTCATGCAGTAACTGTATATCTGCTGGAGCTTTGAAGTTTTCTTGCAGGACATTCCAAGCATATTTCTGTGCTGCAAATGTAAATCGGTCATTATTTTTTATTACCGTAAATTTTTTAATTTGAGACGGCTGTTTCATCACCTCGTCTAAATGTGCAATTGTTTGTAGTTCTTCAGTTCTTGTCCAAGGCCCAACTAGTATAAAGAGGAACAAAATAGTCAACGTAGCAATTAGTACAGCCGGATATTGCCAATTTACACCTTTACTAGAAGGTTTCGTCGTCTGTTGTAATATCTTCTCTTTTAGATTTTGTGAAAATTGTCCTTCTTCTCCTAGTTCACGATTTAGTTTGTCCTTAAAACCTGTCATCAACTAGCACCTCCCAATCGCCTCGTTCGAGTTTCCCTTGTAGCATTTGTCTCGCTCGACGTAACCTTGTTTTTACAGTATTGTCACTACAACCAAGCATATCAGCTATTTCACGCACCTTAAGTTCCTGATAATAATAAAGAATTAACACCTCTCTATAAACCATCGATAGTTCAAACAGGGCCGCTCTCAAAGTTTTCCGCTCATCCGCTTCCATCAAATCCATTTCAGGCGTTCGCTTGCTTGCCCCAATAGGCAACTTCTCAAATAATAAATGTCGTTTATTTTTCCAACTTCGTAAATAATCATGACTTTTATGTACTGTAATTTTCACTAAATATGTTTTTAGCGAAGCTCTTTGCTCAAAGCGATTCTGTTGACGATAATAGGCGATAAATACATCTTGTACGATTTCTTCTGCAATTGCCCAGTCTTTTACATATAAATAAGCTACCCGAAGACAATATTCACCGTGTTCATCCATAATGGTAGCTAAATGCTCACTCAAACAAACACCCCCTTTTTCTTCCATTCACTCTATAGTCGTAAGGAATCTTCACTTGGTTTCAGTATAATGAAAAAAACGCCCAAGTATTGGACATTTTGTACATATCAATGTGTATTGACAATAATCGATTTAACGAATTGGCGAATGGATCATTTTGCTTCAGCATACTTTTCGAGTATATTTCCCTTATTATGCTGTACATTTCTAGTTGTTCATGTTTCTTGATTTGATTCTTTGTCGTGATGTGATGGTTCATCATCTTAACAATTTACTTTAGTACGTGTTAGATAATATTTAGTTGATTGGAACGGAGGGCGATGACTCCTGCCAGAAAAGCGGGACAGACAAGATCCTGGACTGAGCATAGCGAGGGAAGCGGCTTGGCCCCGTCCGCAGAAAGCGTTCGCCCATAGGTGGGCATCAACGGTTTTATCTATATTTATTGGGTCAGATTACTCAGGAATTGTTGAATTACAATGAAAAAAAATATTACATATGTAAGCTTATCTATTAATTACACTGACAAAGAAAAAAAACCGAATAATACGCTTATCATAAGCATATTACTCGGATCTCCATAAATTCTTTATTTTACTACGATGTTCACAAGCTTACCTGGAATAACAATTACTTTTACTAAGTTTTTGCCTGCCATATATTCTTGTACTTTGTCGTCTGCTAGTGCTACTTTTTCAATCTCTTCTTTCGAAGCATCTTTTGATACAATAATTTTCGCACGCACTTTACCTGCTACTTGCACAGCTACTTCTACTTCGTCATCCACTAATTTTGATTCGTCGTATGCTGGCCATTCTTCGTACGAAATTGACCCTTCGTGTCCAAGCAATTGCCATAATTCTTCTGCAACGTGAGGAACGATTGGTGCAAGCAACTTCACAAAGCCTTCAACGTAAGCCATTGGCACTACATCTGCTTTATAGCAATCATTAATGTATACCATCATTTGTGAGATAGCTGTATTAAAGCGCATACCTTCGTAATCCTCTGTCACTTTTTTCACAGTTTGGTGGTATGACTTTTCAAGCGACTTATCATCAGAAACTTGAACCTTTGCGGCTAATGTTCCTTGTTCTTCATTCACAAATAGACGCCAAATGCGGTCTAAGAAACGACGAGCACCATCTAATCCATTCGTCGACCACGCAACAGAAGCCTCTAGAGGACCCATAAACATTTCATAAAGACGTAATGTATCTGCGCCGTGAGAAGCAATGATTTCATCTGGATTCACAACATTGCCTTTTGATTTAGACATTTTTTCGTTACCTTCACCAAGAATCATTCCTTGGTTGAATAACTTTTGGAATGGTTCTTTCGTGTGTACCACACCTAAATCGTATAGAACTTTATGCCAGAAGCGTGCGTATAGTAAATGCAGTACCGCATGTTCCGCTCCACCAACATAAATATCAACTGGTAACCAGCGCTTTAGTAACTCTGGGTCTGCAATTGCTTCTGTATTGTTCGGATCGATATAGCGAAGGAAATACCAACTTGAACCTGCCCATTGTGGCATTGTATTCGTTTCACGACGCCCCTTCTTACCTGTTTCAGGATCTACAACATTGACCCAATCTGAAATATTGGCCAGTGGTGATTCACCTGTACCAGAAGGACGAATATTTTCCGTTTTCGGTAGCACTAATGGTAATTCACATTCTGGTACTGGCGTCGTTGTACCATCTTCCCAATGAATCATTGGAATTGGCTCACCCCAATAACGCTGACGAGAGAATAACCAATCACGCAGACGATAAGAAATTTTCTTCTCACCCACACCTTTTTCCTCTAACCATTCGATTGCTTTGGCAATGGCCTCAACTTTATCAAGACCATCTAGGAAACCAGAGTTAATATGCTTACCGTCGCCAGTGAATGCTTCATTTTCGACGTCTCCACCTTCAAGCACTGCTTTGATGTCTAAACCAAATTCTTTGGCAAATTCATAGTCACGCTCATCATGTGCAGGAACCGCCATAATTGCACCTGTACCGTAAGTAGCAAGTACATAGTCTGCAATCCAAATTGGCATTTTATGACCGTTTACTGGGTTTACTGCATAAGCGCCAGTGAAAACACCTGTTTTTTCTTTCGCTAAATCTGTACGTTCAAGGTCAGATTTTAATTTTACTTTATCTAGATATGCTTCGACCGCTTCTTTTTGGTCAGCAGTTGTAATTTGTGCTACTAATTTATGTTCTGGTGCAAGTACTGCGTAAGTGGCACCGAATAATGTGTCTGGACGAGTTGTGAAGACTGTAAAGTTTTTGTCTGTCCCATCGATGTCAAATGTTACTTCTGCCCCTTCTGAACGACCAATCCAGTTGCGTTGCATATCTTTAATTGATTCTGGCCAGTCTACTTCTTCTAAGTCATCGATTAAGCGGTCTGCATAAGCAGTAATTTTTAGCATCCATTGCTTCATTGGACGACGTTCTACTGGATGACCACCGCGCTCTGATTTCCCATCAATGACTTCTTCGTTTGCAAGTACTGTGCCTAATGCTGGGCACCAGTTTACAGCTACTTCATCTATATACGCTAAACCTTTTTTGTAAAGTTGAATGAAAATCCATTGTGTCCATTTGTAGTATTCAGGATCCGTTGTGTTAATTTCTCGATCCCAGTCATAGCTAAAGCCTAATTCTTGGATTTGACGCTTGAATGTAGCAATATTTTTTGCAGTAAATTCAGCTGGGTCATTTCCTGTATCTAGTGCATATTGTTCTGCTGGCAATCCAAATGCATCCCAGCCCATAGGGTGTAGAACATTATAGCCTTGCATACGCTTGAAACGTGATAGGATATCTGTTGCTGTATAACCTTCTGGATGCCCTACATGAAGACCTGCGCCAGATGGATATGGGAACATGTCTAATGCATAAAATTTCGGTTTAACCGTTTCATTTTCTGTTTTAAATGTTTTGTTGTCAGCCCAATATTGCTGCCATTTTTTTTCGACTTGTTGATGAATAAAAGTCACGTAAATTCCTCCTTATATATGTGCATTGTTTACTTACTGTTAGAATTGACAAAATATTTAAAAAATAAAAAAACTCGCCCCTTCCTTTGTTAGAAAGGGACGAGAGAGTTCTTTATCTCCCGCGGTACCACCCAAATTAGTGATCACACTCGGCTCAAGCTTCCTTAACGCGGAAGGAACGGCGCACGTGGATTTCACGCGAGCAGACTCAGCAGGCGAGTTCAATTTTCTTTCTTGCTAGCTTCCACCAACCGCTAGCTCTCTAAAAAGAAAAACAAATTTACTATTCCTCATCACTGTCTTTACATGTATTGCATTTATTCTAATGGAAAGTTCTGAAAAGCACAAGTGCCTTTTTGGTGCCTGGCACGCACACAATTTACACACAATTAGCAAAAAAATTTTTCCAGGGCATTTTTCATAGGGATTTCACAAATTAACAATGTTTTTCGGTCATCAAAATGAAAATATTACTTATCTAAAGATATCTGCATATTTGACGCGCTTTGTAATCATTTTTATGCTAAAGAAAAATACTTAGAAGGGAAGGTCTTATGGCTAGAAAAAAACGTCAGTGGTCACCACATCATTACAATCATGTAGTGATGCGTGGCAACAATCGCCAAACTATTTTTAACAACGCTGCTGATTACCAAGCGTTTTTTCGTGTACTGCAATATGCCCATCAAAAATATCCATTTAGCATCGTCGCTTATTGCATTATGACTAACCACTATCATTTACTTATTCGTTCACCTGAAGTGCCACTAGGAAAAGTGATGGCTATCATCAATCGTCGATACAGTGATTACTTCAATAAAAAATATCAATATACAGGTCAGCTTTACGAACGGCGATATTTCGCAGAGCTTGTTCCCTCTCCTATAGGCTTGCTCACCGTAAGTCGCTACATCCATCGCAATCCCATCACAACAAAGACACCCATTGTTGAAAAAATGGAGTACTATCCATACAGTTCCTATCACCACTATAAGCACAATAAACCGTCACCCTACTCATTTCTTGATACAACCTTACTAAGAACCTATTTGCCTCAAAGCTCACAGTCCTATTGCCAGTATTGTGAGAAAGAACAAATCGAGCAATTGTTGCACTGAACATAAAAAGCTCCGTACGAGGATTTCCATCATACGGAGCTTTTTGAATTGTAGTAAATTGTCAGAATTATGTGCGTGCCAGGCACTTCTCAGCACATTCACGAAATGCAAAATGCTTGCACCCTATACATTTATTTTCATCCAAATAACATAGGGCTTGGTTAATGGCTACCCCTGTATGTGGATAGAAATTTTCTTCACCAATTTTTTCATACAGGCCATTTCGCTGAAGTGCCACTTTCAATTCCTCTTGCACACCCGTGACTAAAACAGTGCCACCTTGCTTTGTGAAACTTTCCACTATATTGCTAAAATATGATTCACCTGTAGAATCCATAAAGGGCACTTTACTCATACGTAAGATTAAAACTTTTGGCTGACCATGAATGTCATGTGAAATCGTTTGCTCAAAAGTTTGAGCGGCTCCAAAAAATAATGGACCTTCAATTGTATATATACTAATTTGCGGACAATCATGTTGTTCATTAACAACATTTGGTTGCACCTTGCCACTCGATGTCGAATGATCGGGTAAAACCTTTGATACAACAAGCTTCTCGCTCATACGTTTTGCAAATAATACGACTGCCAAAACAAGACCCACTTCAACTGCTAGTGTCAAACTCGTAAAAACAGTTAGTAAGAATGTAATGATTAGGACAAGTGAGTCGCCCGATTTCAGTTTTACAATATGTGCAAAATGTTTTTGTTCACTCATATTCCAAGCAACAACCATTAAAACAGGTGCCATACTTGCCAATGGAATATGCGAGGCATAAGGGGCTAATAACAATAAAGTCACTAATACAAACACACCGTGAATAATACCCGACACTGGTGATGCTGCACCCGTTTTAATATTGGTAGCTGTACGAGCAATTGCGCCAGTTGCAGGAATACCTCCAAACAAAGGCGTCACAATATTAGCAATCCCTTGTCCAACGAGCTCCCGATTGCTATTATGTTTGCTATTTGTCATACCGTCCGCTACTACTGCTGATAATAGTGATTCAATCCCCCCGAGCATGGCAATGACAAATGCTGGGCCTATTAATAATTGAATACGCTCAAATGTAATTTCAGGAATTGAAAAATTCGGTAAGGTATTCGGTATTTGACCATAAGCTGTGGCAATTGTGGCAACTTGACCTGAGAAAAAAAACGTTGCGATAACTGTAGAAACAACAATTCCAGCCAAAGCTCCTGGTACCTTTGGTAAAATCTTTGGTGTTACGAGAATTATCAAGAGACAAATGATGGCTACTAAAATACTATTAAAATTCGTAGTGCCCAGATGTATGACAAGTTCTTTAATGTTAGCTATAAAATATTCGTGCCGTTCAATACCCGTGAGTCCTAAAAAATTTGCAATTTGACCTGTAAAGATAATTACTGCAATGCCAGCAGTGAACCCTATTGTTACAGGACGCGGAATATATTTTATTAGCGAGCCTAACTTAAAAATCCCCATTAAACATAATATGACACCGGCCATCAATCCAGCTATTAATAGATTTTCATAGCCATAGGTCAGAACAATCCCTAAAAGAATAGGGACAAAAGCGCCTGTAGGTCCACCTATTTGATATTTCGAACCACCAAATATCGATATGAGTATCCCTGCAATACATGCCGTATAAATTCCATACTCCGGCTTTACACCAGAGGCAATAGCAAACGACATCGCCAGAGGTATGGCAACAATACCGACAATAATACCTGACAGTAAATCTTTTTTAAAAAGACTAACAGAATATCCTTCAAGTCGCCCTGTAAACAGTGACTTCATAGTAAATCTTCCCTTCGAAATAATAAATTTCATCGAATCAAGTTAGCAAGATATACCTTTACTTTAATTTCAGGATACTTTCTAAGTCGAAAATAGATATACATCTCTTATTTAATGTCATCGTTATTTTCACTGACGGTCATTTCTTCTAATCTTGAAATTGTATTGATTAAATGATTGTTAAAAATTTTCTTTGCAACGTCTAGTAATTCAATAATCATTGGATCACTCAAAGAATAGTAAACTTTTTTGCCCTCTTTCATGCCATATACAATATTCTTCGACCGTAAGACACTCAGCTGCTGGGAAACGGCTGAGCCTTCTTTCTCAAGACAGCTTTGAATCTCATTCACACTTTTCTTACCATCAACCAATAATTCAAGAATTCTTATGCGTAATGGATGTGCTAAAGCTTTAAAGAAATCAGCTTTAAATTGTTGTAAGCCTTCTTCCACGTAGATCCCCCCATTATGACTGTACTTTGCGACTAGGCTTTTTACGTTTACATATTCAAATATTTGAATATGTATGATTGTAATCTTTAACCCAATCAATTTCAACTACAAAATAAAAAAAACGAACAAAAAATCTGCTTCAGCACATTTTTCATTCGTTTTAAATCCATTTTCTGTATTTATTAATCTATTATCAAATTATCTCTTTTTAACGGACGATCATACAAGAGGCATGGAATAATGGCAATTAAAACAATGAAGACTAATATTGATACGAGTGCAATCATGCCGAACTGATCAACCATAATGCCACCGAATAAAGGTCCAATCATACGACCGCCAGTTGCTGCACTATTCATAATTCCCTGATAGAAGCCTTGTCGCCCTTTTGGTGCAAGCTGGTTAGCAATAGTCGGTAAGGCTGGTGTATAGAACATTTCACCGAATGTTAATACAACCATTGCCGCAGCAAACATTTTAAAGTCACTGGCAAATGCAATAATTCCAAAAGAAATTGCGATAAGGATAACCCCAAATACTAGTTGTGTTTTTAACTTATCTTCCCAACGTTTTACCAGTGGCGCGATTAAAGGTTGCCCAATAACAATTAGTAAGCCATTAATTGTCCAAAGTAAACTATATTGCTTTAAACCAAGACCTAGATCCTGTGTATATGAAGAAATCGTCGCACTCCATTGAGAGTAGGCAAGCCAACATAACACGGATGATGAACTAAGTATTAATAATGCGTAGAATGGTGCTTTATTTGTTATTCGCTTACTTTCACTCACTACATTTTTAGGAGCAATGCTTCTCGCATCTAACCCTTTAAAAGTTACTAATGCTATAAAGAAGAACAAAATATACATCCCTAAATTCACCATAAACACATAGTCAAATCTATAATCAGCGACAATACCTGCGAGGGCAGGACCTACTGCCACACCTAAATTTTGTGCTAAGTAGATTGAATTAAACGCCTTACGACCTCCCTCGGGCCAAGCCGCTCCTGCTAATGCGAACATCCCCGGAAATACAATACCACCGCTAAAACCAAGAATCGTTAAGAACCACACATAATGCGGCCATCCATGCCAAATGGTTAGACCAATTAGGGAAATAATCGTCAACACAATGCCTAACATAATTGACTTATAGCCACCTATTCTATCAAATAAGTAACCGCCTAGTAGATTGCCTAACACACCAGCAGCTGAATTCAACATCAAAACAAAGCCAGCCATGGCAAGAGACTTTCCTAAATAATCATGCATATATATGGCATTTAAAGGCCATAAAAAAGAGTTGCCCGTTGTGTTCACAAGCATCCCGATAATTAAAAACCAAACCCTTTTTGGCATATCATGACCTCCATTATTTCGCTACTCTAAATAGTTAGTTTATGCTGAAAAATGAAATTGTACAAGGAAAATAAATTTACCTCGCCTTCATAAAGTGAAACTTCATCATTGGGGGTTTGCTTCATTTTAAAACAGTCTTAGCAACCGTTAGTACGGGATACAATCATTACTTCATGACGGAAACGTGCACACGTGATAAAATATACTGTTAGAGGAGTGAAATACATGACAGAAACAAACTTTCCTTTTCCTTCTGAGGGGAAAAGATACTATACATGGAATCGCTATTTACGTGATCAGTTTGGCCACAAAGTTTTTAAAGTAGCGCTTGATGCAGGTTTTGACTGTCCAAACCGTGACGGCACAGTAGCATTTGGTGGCTGTACATTTTGTAGTGCTGCAGGTTCAGGTGACTTTGCAGGAAACAAAGTGGATCCAATCGATGTACAATTTGCTGAAATTCGAGACAAAATGCATCAAAAATGGAAGGATGGTCAGTACATGGCTTACTTCCAAGCCTACACAAATACCCATGCCCCCCTTCCTGTATTAAAAGAGAAATTTGAAGCTGCATTAGCACAAGAAGGCGTAGTTGGGCTATCGATTGCGACACGCCCAGACTGCCTGCCAGATGATGTGGTTGAATATTTAGCAGAGCTAAACGAACGTACGTATTTATGGATTGAACTTGGCCTTCAAACTGTGCACGAAAAAACAGCAAACCTTATTAACCGCGCCCATGATTATGCCACATATGTAGAGGGTGTAGAAAAGCTTCGTAAATATGGTATTCGTGTTTGCTCCCATATTATTAACGGACTTCCTCTTGAGGACTATGACATGATGATGGAGACCGCTCGTGAAGTGGCAAAGCTCGATGTCCAAGGCATTAAAATTCATTTACTGCATTTATTAAAGGGTACGCCGATGGTGAAACAATATGAAAAAGGAATGCTAGAATTTTTAGATCAGGATGTTTATACGAAGCTAGTAGCAGATCAGTTAGAACTTTTGCCACCAAACATGGTGATACATCGCATAACAGGTGATGGACCGATTGATTTAATGATTGGACCAATGTGGAGTGTTAATAAATGGGAAGTATTAAATGGCATTGATGCAGAGCTAGAGAGACGTGGAAGCTGGCAAGGAAAGTTTTTTAAGGCTGAGGTTACAAAATGAAGCTACAACGTGTTTTACAATATGCCCAGCAGCTATTAACAGAAGCTATTGAAGATGGTGATACTGTTGTGGACGCAACTGCTGGTAACGGACATGATACTTTATTTTTAGCGCAACTCGTAGGTGATGACGGACAAGTATTTGCCTTTGATGTGCAAAAAAGCGCTGTCGATGCAACACTCCATCGGCTTCTAGACAATGCGTTAGAACACCGCGCCCTTGTTTTACACACTGGACATGAACACGTAGCAAAACATGTTCAAAAACCAGTTGCCGCCGCTATTTTTAATCTTGGCTATTTACCTGGCAGTGATCACGACATCATTACAAAACCTAATACAACAATCTTAGCGCTTACAGATTTACTTCAACTACTTAAAATTGGCGGTCTTATCGTCCTTGTCGTTTACCATGGTCATCCTGGTGGCAAGGAAGAACGCAATGCCGTTATGGATTACGTCAGTCATTTACCGCAAAAATATGTACATGTGTTAAAATACGAATTTCTAAACCAACAAAATGATCCACCCTTTATCATTGCAATAGAAAAAATGAAAGAGCTACCTGCCGAATAAAAAACATACTAACATTAGTAGTACAAACCAAGGCCATGGTTTGTGCTACTATTTTTTTATAGTAGAAGTGAAGAAAAGCCGACCAGCCTCTGGGACCATTTATGAGTCCGTATATAAAACCGGCTAACTTCATGCCCTTATATGAATCAGTTTAGTATGTTGGGTCCAAGAGATCGTGTATAAGAAAGTGGAATCGATAAGGTACTGTGAAGGCTTCTATGATTGGTCATGATTTACCGTCATCGCAAAGTTGACGTGGAGCCGGTTTTCGGATTCTTGAAAGCTAATTAAGGTTTCACACGATTTTCTGTCCGTGGAAAATCGAAAGTTGAGAACGAAATCGGCCTTGCATTAATGGCCGTAAATATAAGAAAATATGCGGTACGAGGATAATCCTCCACTACATATTGTCAAAATCAAACGCAAAAATCGAGATTGCTTCATGCAATCTCGATTTTTTACGTGACTGAAACTATTTATGTCCCAGCCTCGTTTTTATTATTTATTTTTACGTTTTTCATTGTAGTCTATCCAGAAATCTGCACCTTTTATACCTAGTTTACGAGGATCGAAGACAGGGTCTTTTCCTTCTTTTTTCTGTTTCTCATAATCTTTTAATGCGACAATAGCAGGTTTCATAATGATTAAAATGGCAATAACGTTAACCCACACCATTAAACCTAAACCAACATCCCCCATAGCCCACGCAAGATCGGATGTACGAACAGTACCATAGAAAGCTGCTACTAAAATCGCAAGTTTAGCTAACCAAATAAAAATCTTTTCAGTTTTCCCCTTGAATAAGTAGGCCACATTTGTTTCTGCAATATAGTAATAAGCCATAATTGTCGTAAATGCAAAGAAGAATAAAGCAATCGCTACGAACGGTGCTCCAAAACCTGGTAGTGAGGATTCAACCGCGTATTGTGTATATGCAGCACCTTCTTTAATACTTTTCGCAAACGTCATTTGTTCTTCTCCAGATAGACCATTTTGATTGAATTCACCAATATGAATATACGGATCAGTACCTTCAGCAGCCTTTTCATCTTGTACATTATACATACCAGTAAATAAAATCATAAATGCAGTAGCCGAACAAATTAGTAATGTATCAATGTACACAGAAGCCGCTTGCACGATACCTTGTTTAGCAGGGTGTGAAACTTCTGCTGCAGCTGCTGGATGCGCTCCAGTCCCCTGACCAGCTTCATTTGAATAAATACCACGTTTAACGCCCCA
This sequence comes from Lysinibacillus sphaericus OT4b.31, assembly GCF_000392615.1. Taxonomy (GTDB): domain Bacteria; phylum Bacillota; class Bacilli; order Bacillales_A; family Planococcaceae; genus Lysinibacillus; species Lysinibacillus sphaericus_B. The sequence continues at coordinate 3,585,567 of NZ_KB933398.1, forward strand.
AGCAATAGCTGAGCCAATAATTCCACCAAAGACTTCCTGAGCACCAAAAGCACTTGAGAAAATTAATGCAAATACAGTAGGCACTTCTGAAATATTCATAACAATAATGATGATGGCCATAATAATATAAGCTAACGCCATAAATGGTACTATTACTTGCGCAGCATTTGCAATCGATTTAACACCACCGATAATAATTGCACCTAATAACACAACGATAATAAGTCCAGTAATCCATGTTTCTATGCCAAATGCGTTTTCAACAGCACCAGCAATCGCATTTGATTGCACACCTGGCATTAATATTAACATTGCGATTAATGCAGCAATCGCAAAAATAATGGCAAACCATTTTTGGCCCATTCCTTTTTCAATATAAAAGGCTGGCCCTCCACGATATTCCGTTTCTTTCTCTTCTTTATAAATCTGAGCCAATGTCGACTCAACATATGCAGTGGCAGCACCGATGAAAGCAATTGCCCACATCCAAAATACTGCTCCAGGTCCCCCCATCCCGATTGCCGTAGCAGTACCGGCAATATTACCTGTACCTACACGACCTGATAATGCAATTGACATTGCCTGGAAAGATGATATCCCTTTATCAGACTTTTCTCCTTTAAACATTAAGACAAACATATCTTTAATGTGACGAACTTGTAGGAACCGCGTAATAATTGAGAAAAATAGTCCGATTAACAAAATACCATAAATAAACCATGGTCCCCATAGAATATCATTGAGTTTTCCAACAATTGCTTCCATTAAATCCCCCCAAATTTTGAATGTCCTTTCATTTAGACATTATAGTATTACACTTTTCAGAAAATTACAACATTATATTCAAGTAACTATAGTCTAAAGAACCATTACTCTTTTTAGAGGGAACTCATCTATTCAATTATATAACCAATTCTACGAAGAGCATTATTAACAAAATCGCGTATATAGACAAATATCTCTTCACGTTCTACCTCGTGAAATAAATTATGATAGCATTTGTCCCATTCTTTAAATTGAAATTCGGTGAATTCCTGCTGATGTAACCAGTTACGCGTCTGTCTCGTTTCAGTAATGCCATCCTTTTCTCCAGTCATTATAAGCATGGGCATATTCGGAAATTCCGCCTTAGACATCATGACCAAATTACGCATCATTTGTTGTAGCTCACGATACCATTTAACCGATACGACTGATTTAAACGGAAAATCATCTTTCATCTCATTTCTACCTTCAACATTACGGGTCAATTTATCAAATGTAATATCGTGTGTCATTTTGACATTTGCCGTTAAAGCACTTAGACTTGTTAAAGCATTTGGCAGTTTTCCAGGCAATAGCTTCAAATTCAGCCATGGTGAAGTTAAAATAATGCCTGCGCATTCGTATTTTCTTTTGTACATTGTATGTAATACTAATGTCGCACCTAATCCATGCCCTATTAAAAATACTGGTAAATTATATGAAAAAGCATTTTCAATTACATTTCTTGTATATTTATTATATTCTTTAAAGTCTTCATCATGGACTCGTGATTGCTTTGATTTTGTTCCATGATTTGGTAAATCCCCCATGACTACGTGGAAGCCTTCCATTCTAAGTTTTTCAATAAGCCATGCATACCAGCGATGATTTTCATAAGCACCATGAAGAATAGCAATCACAGCTTTCGCATGTCCATCAGCTTCCCATTTCCACATTCACATAGTCCTCCTAAAAAATAGTTACACAATGATTATAACTAAGTATTTTGCACATTTTAATTTTATATTTCCAATAAGTTGCGTATTTGATACGATAATATTACATCAAAGAAAGAAAAGAGGCGATTTCTATGATCTATCCATTTAAAGATAAAACACCAATAATCGATCCATCTGTTTTTATTGCCGACTATGCGACCATTACGGGCGACGTTACAATAGGTGCTGAAACGACAATTTGGTTTAATACTGTTATTCGAGGTGATGTATCTCCTACAATTATTGGTAAACGTGTAAGTATTCAAGACCTTTGTTGCTTACATCAAAGTCCAAAATATCCTTTGATTATCGAAGATGAAGTAACAGTTGGGCACCAAGTCACTTTACATAGCTGTACGATTCGAAAAAACGCCTTGATTGGGATGGGCTCAATTATTTTAGATGGAGCAGAAATCGGAGAGGGTGCTTTTATTGGTGCAGGTAGTCTTGTACCTCCAGGTAAAGTCATTCCTCCTAATAGCTTAGCATTAGGACGTCCGGCAAAAGTTGTACGTGAATTAAACGCCGAAGATATAGAAGATATGGAACGCATCGTGCGAGAATACGCAGAAAAAGGACAGTATTACAAATCCTTGCAAAAATGACTTCTAATGAAAAAGAAAGGGTCTAAGAATATTCTTAGTCCCCTTTCATGTAACGAAAGTGTATCTTTATGAAAACATAACTAGGCATTTTTGAAAAGCGACTTATAGACTAGCTTTTTCTTTTAATGCGCCAGCCTTATCTGTGTTTTCCCAAGGCACGTTTAAATCTGTTCGACCAAAGTGACCGTAGGCTGCTGTTTGTTTGTAAATTGGGCGACGTAAGTCAAGCATTTTAATGATACCAGCTGGACGTAAATCAAATAACTCACGTACCCATTTAACGATTTCGCTTTCTTTTACTTTCCCCGTACCGAACGTGTCCACTGCGATGGATACTGGCTGTGCTACACCAATAGCATAGGCAAGCTGTACTTCAACACGCTCTGCTAAGCCGGCTGCAACAATATTTTTTGCAACGTAACGTGCAGCATATGCTGCTGAACGGTCCACTTTTGTAGCGTCTTTACCAGAAAATGCGCCACCTCCATGTCGCGCGTAGCCACCGTATGTATCAACGATGATTTTACGACCAGTAAGACCTGCATCACCTTTTGGTCCACCAATTACGAAGCGTCCTGTTGGGTTGATAAAATATTTTGTATTGGCATCTAGTAATTCACTTGGAACCACTGGCGCAATTACTAATGCTTTTAAATCAGCTTGAATTTGTTCAAGTGTCGCTTCTTCATCATGCTGCGTTGAAATAACAATGGTATCTACACGAACTGGAACATTATTTTCATCATATTCAATCGTCACTTGTGTTTTACCATCAGGACGTAAATATGCTAGTTCACCTGATTTACGAACTTCTGTTAAACGACGAGACAATTTATGCGCTAAACTAATAGGTAATGGCATAAGTTCAGGCGTTTCGTTACATGCGTAACCAAACATTAAGCCTTGGTCACCTGCTCCAATCGCTTCGATGTCTGCATCTGTCATAGAACCTTCACGTGCTTCTAATGCTTGGTCAACACCTAACGCTATATCAGGTGACTGCTCACCAATTGCTACTAGAACAGCTAAGTTTTCAGCATCAAAACCATATTTCCCACGTGTATAGCCGATCTCAGCGACTGTATCGCGGACAATACCTTTAATATCTACATAAGTAGAAGTAGTAATTTCTCCTGCTACTAGTACTAAGCCTGTTGTTACAGTTGTTTCACACGCTACACGTGCATTTGGATCTTCTGCTAAAATGGCATCTAAAATGGCATCCGAAATTTGATCACAAATTTTATCTGGATGTCCTTCTGTTACACTCTCTGATGTAAACAGTCGACGGTTTGTCATTTGGTTTTCCTCCTATTACTCTTACAAATAGTATTTGCGAAATTAATACGGTACTCATTACCCATGTCAAGTTCGCTCCTAAAGGATTGAACTCCAAGCCGTTGCTGCTTTTAACACGAGGATTTCGAAAGATCCGTCATTATAATAAGGAAAGAAGTGCACATACTTACCTTTATATTCATTTTTATCAATAAAAAAATCCTTTTCTCACGTGTACTTTACATGAGGAAAGGAATAATGACTTCGTAACCTTTCACTCTTATCGTTCAAGGGCTGTCCCCTTGCATCAGGTTGGCACCAACGCATGTCGTGAAATCGTTCATGCAGGTTGCCGGGTTTCACAGGGCCTGACCCTCCACCAGCTCGGGATAAGAGTATCCGTTCAATTTCTCATCTTACGTAAAAGGTCAATCGTTGTCAATCGTTTTATGTCGTTTTATTGAAAAGTAATAAAATCGCAAAAATAATTTCTGAATTAGTATAGATTATTTAAGCGAATGTGTTATACTATTTTTGAAATTAAGAAAAACTCCCTCAAACACAAGGGAATACTATAAAAAAGGATGGTATTTAATCGATGAATTCAGTAGAAATTTCAAACGAACTGAAGGAATTATTAAGCGGCGGGAACATTAACGTTCAACTTTCAGTACCACAATTAGTTGAAAAAGCTACATCTCGTGGTGAAGCAATGTTAACAGTAGATGGCGCAGTGCGTGCGGAAACTGGTAAATACACTGGTCGTTCACCTAAAGATAAATATATGGTAGAAGAAGCAGATACACAAGATAAAATTGATTGGGGAAAAGTAAACCAACCCATTTCGTCTGAAGTATTTGACAACTTATATGTAAAAGTAATCAAATATTTAAAAGAACGTGACGAATTATTCGTATTCAAAGGATTTGCTGGTGCTGACAAAGACTCTCAACTAGGCATCCAAGTAATTAATGAATACGCTTGGCACAATCTTTTCGGTCATCAATTATTTATCCGTCCAACAAAAGAAGAATTAGCTTCTCATGTTGCTGACTTCACAGTTATTTCAGCTCCTAACTTCAAAGCAGATCCTGCAGTCGATGGTACAGCTTCTGAAACTTTCATCATAGTCTCTCTAGAAAAGAAAATCATCCTTATCGGTGGTACTGAGTATGCTGGAGAAATGAAAAAATCTATTTTCGGTATTATGAACTACTTATTACCAGAACAAGGTATCCTGTCAATGCACTGTTCAGCAAACGTTGGTGAAGCTGGCGATGTAGCATTATTCTTTGGCTTATCTGGCACTGGTAAAACAACATTATCAGCTGATGCTGACCGCAAATTAATCGGTGACGATGAACATGGTTGGTCTGATAACGGCGTATTCAACATCGAAGGCGGTTGCTATGCAAAAACAATCAACCTTTCTGCTGAAAAAGAGCCAGAAATCTACAATGCAATTCGCTTCGGCTCCGTTTTAGAAAACGTAGCAGTTGATCCTGAGACTCGCGTATGTAATTATGATGACGGTTCTTTAACAGAAAATACTCGTGTTGCTTATCCAATCCAATACATCGAAAATATTGTTGATCCGTCTGTTGCAGGTCATCCAAAAACAATCGTCTTCTTAACAGCTGATGCATTTGGAGTATTACCTCCAATCAGTAAATTAACAAAAGAACAAGCAATGTATCACTTCCTAAGCGGTTTCACTTCAAAACTTGCTGGTACAGAACGTGGTGTAACAGAGCCAGAACCAGTATTCTCTACATGTTTTGGGTCTCCATTCCTACCACTTCCAGCAACTGTTTACGCTGAAATGCTAGGTCAAAAAATCGATGAGCACGGTGCACAAGTATTCTTAGTAAATACTGGTTGGACTGGTGGCGAATACGGTACTGGTAGTCGTATGAAGCTTTCTTACACTCGTACAATGGTACGTGCTGCAATCGATGGAAAATTAAACAACGTAGAAACAATTCAAGACGCTGTATTCGGCTTACACATTCCAACAGCTGTTGAAGGTGTACCAACAGAAGTGCTTAACCCACGTGATGCTTGGGCTGATAAAGCGGCTTATGATAAAAAAGCTACTGAACTTGCTGGTCTATTCAATGACAACTTCAAGAAATTTTCAAACGTATCTGAAGCCATCACAAAACTTGGTGGCCCATTAAAATAAGCTAAACGCCAAAAGGTTTCGGAAATGCTGGTCATTCCTGAAACCTTTTGATATTTTCTGTGATTTTCATTCAAATGGCGTGTACGTTTGTAAAGTCAGTGTCTCTTACGAGCACTGCATACACTGTTGCGTTTCTCGCCATGTCCAAGTAGCGAGTTTCTTCAAAATCATGGCAGCAAAAGATAAGAATGGTCACTTGATCAATCGTAATAATTCCAAATTGATTGGGTTCATTCTGTAAGTTTTTAGACATCATAGCACAACAATCCTTAATTCCGCAAAGAGAGGAAAAAGCTGCGAGACTCCTGCGGAACGGGCCAGCTAGACCCCGCACGAAGCGTAGCGAAGGAGGAGGCTAGCTGGTTCGTCCGCGGAAAACAAGTGACTTTTTCTGGACTTGAATATTCTTACTTCTATTGTAAAAGTTTTCTTTATAACGATCTTACAAATTCATAAATAGCCTGATTCATCTCTGGCTGTTGATCGCCTACCATGGAATAATGATTGCTAGACGTCACAAAAGTTTGTAAGTTTTTTGTATAATTTATTGTATCTCGAAATAGCGGCTCTGCGAACAATGCAGGCAAAGGGCCGATTGCTCCGGTCGCCATCACTAACAGTACAGGACAGGTAACTTTTTCTGCTACTGCTTTTGGATCGTATTCTACAAAGCATTCTATATCTTCATTAATATTTTGGACATGCATTCTACTCTTCCAAATGCCATCTGTCTCGATTACTTCATACATCACCGATTGTTCAATTTCTTCAGACCATGTGATACCTAACATTGTATATAATTGCTGCATTTCTAGTAAGTACTGTTCCTTGGACAAATATGTTTTTTCAAGTCTGCCAAGTGAAGGCTGAAGTACTGCACTCAGAGCCGGGTCGATTTGACATGCCCCGTCTAAGTAAACCGCTCCTTTGACATGCGGATGTTCACTAGCAATAATCGACGTGATAAATGCACCCATGGAATGACCAATAAGTATGGGCTCATCGATTGCTAGATTTTCAAGTAATATTGCTACATCTTTTGCATGTTGCAGTACAGAACTCGTTTCGGATGGGTCACTTTCTCCTCGCCCTGCCAGATCCACAGATACCGTTTTAAAGTCAGCTTTTAACAACTGGACTAAATGATAAAAATTGTGTTGCTGTCCAGTTAAGCCATGTAAAAACACAATGGTATTATCTCCTTGCCCATCAAGTGTAACAGCTAAATTTCTCCCACCTACATCCACAAGTAATTGCTCCATTCCTTCACCCCTTCTAATAATAGAAAATTCTAACAAATTAATGATAGCATGAGAGAAAACTAAATAAAAATCATAAGCTAAAAATCTTTCTTTGCACTCGCTTCACATGTGTCAAATCAATAAAGATATGGACAGCGGCGTAATAATCCTTTACCCAAATAATTTATAGACGTACATTAGTTGATTGGATCGCTGGCGGCGACTTCTGCGGGAAAAGCTTGAGCGAAAAGCATTCTCCGTAGCGGAAATCAACGTGTTCATATAGTACTGTAAACAAACTCAATTTTTTGAGTTTGTCCACAGTCAGACTTGTTACTTTATAATTTAGAGTAACTGTTTTTATTTTTATTGTGCCTTCATCCAATTACAAAGCGTTCGTACTACTAATCGATTCACCTCGGAAGGGAAAAAATGTGTTAGCTTTTCATAGTACCATGTCTCATAAATTTTTTGAGCATCCTTTAAATAAAACTCTAGCTGTCTTGCATGTTCAATATCAACATTTTCATCTCGTAGTCCATGAATAATGAGAACTGGTGCAGTTATATGCTCAATCTCAAATAATGGGGTCCGTGCATCATAAGCTTCAGGTACACGATTCGGGGTTCCTCCGACAACACGCTTCATCATTCGCCGCATATCCGTGCGCTCCCAATAGGTTGCTGTTGCATCGGAAACACCAGCCCATGTCACCACAGAAGTAATATCCTTTCGTAAAATGGCCGTCCACAGTGCCATAATTCCACCTCGTGAAAAGCCAAATACATGAATATTATCATTACAAAATTGTTTTAACACATCCACTCCATATATGGCATCGAAACGGTCCTGACCTGCAAATTCATCTCGACCTTCACCGCCTCTGTTTCCACGATAATAAGGGGCAAATACGATAAATCCTTGTGCGGCAAACTGGGCCACTCGCGCCGGTCTGACCATGCCGATGTTTTGCATGCCACCTCGTAAATATAAAAAGCCATCATATGTACCAGTTGCTTTTGGTTCAGCTAATAACCCCTTTACTCGTAATCCTTGTGACATGTAAGTAATTTCGGTTAAACGAATAGTGGGGTTTGGTGAAGGATATGGTCGTTTTTCTACTATTTCACCATTTGTTGTCATAACGCTTCACTTCCTCTAGCATTTTTTGCATACCCTCATCCTTCATATGAAAGCTTAAGTTTGGATGATTTGCAAACTCTTCATCGGTCAGCCACATCATACCTGATGTTTCTAAATCAAAATCTATTTGTTCCTGACCTGCAAATTGTGCAGTAAAGACAGTCTTACAAAATAATACTTCATCATGAACAGCATATTCTGCAAACCACATAAGATTTTTCACGTGTACACCTGTCTCCTCAAATACTTCACGTATAGCTGCTTGTTCTAATGTTTCACCTGGTTCTAACTTCCCCCCCGGAACTTCAACCCCACGTCGTTTATGAATCGTACATAGCCACTTATTATCATGCTTTAAAAAGACGAGGACATGTTTAGGCTCCACCTTAAACTCACCTCTTGTAAAACTTAAATCTACTTTGTAGCCATTTAAATCAATAAATGAAAACACTATTGTCAACTCCTATACTCTTAATGTAGCGAAAGTATCATTTTATTTAATTGAAATATTATGTCAAACACTGAGTGAAATCTATCACTAACAAGTCGTGACATTCCTCATCTGTGATGTTGTAAAATCTATGTGCTATATCATTTTACAGCCTTACTTAGGGATACATTTATTTTTACTATAGTGTAATGATGTAATAACAATCAACAGATAAGATTTTGACAACCCGTTCGCCAATTCAATTGAAAAAAGCGTGCTTCAAAACCTTTGAAGTCACGCTCAATTTTTATCTAAATTACTTGTTTACCATCAAAATAAACTGTTGGATTTTTTACGACACAATCGATATGGACATTCGCTGCATTTGTACCACCAAATGGGACATTACTGCCAAATGCGATATGAATAGTGCCGTATACTTTTTCATCTTCCAATACATTCCCACATAAAAGAGCACTTTTATTTGCACCTATCCCGAATTCAGCGATGATACGACCATGCCCCTCCCCTAACAGCTCCAGTAATCGTTCACCATCTCGACCAATTGCCTCTTCCAAGCGACCGTTACGGATTTTTAACAATAAAGGCTCAGTTAATACACCAATATTTGCAATAGAACCATCGACTAAAATATCACCATTTGCGGATGTTTCAACAGGTGCAATATAGGATTCTCCAGAAGGGATATTGCCATAATCTCCTGCATTGCACACAATCCCAGTCGAACGGATACCACTACGGTTTGCTACACTAAAAGTTAACTCATGCCCATCTTTTATAATGCGTACCTCTTTTGCAACATCAAGGAGGTTTACAAACTTTTCTACAAGTTCTTCAATTTCATGCGCATCGGCATGGAGTGCACCTTGTTCTAGCATTGTTAATGTAACTCCAGGCATAGTCGCTACTCGACCACCGTTTTCACACGCTTTTTTTCGTGCCATTGTGTGTGTTAAAGAATGCGATGTAATACACAGTGTAACATCTACGTTTGCTATCAACGATGTAATTGTACTAATTGGCTCTTGTCCGGATTTTTGCAAAAGTGGCATAACCACTAACATCGTATTCTCTGTAATTTTTAGTCCAGCTTCATAAAAAATTTGCGCAATGTCTTGTTTATGAGCATCGGTTAAAATAACGAGTGTTTCCGTTGATTGAACTCTTAAGTTGCCTTGTAAAACATTCAGTGCAATGTCATGTAAATGTTGCATTGTAAGTCTCCTTAGCTAAAATTCAAATGATATTTACGAATAATATCTTCTATTTCATGTTTCGCTTCCATTAATGGTTGTAAAACTTCAGCAATGCGTTGTTCCGTAAAACGATAAGTTGGCCCGGATACTGTTACTGATGCTACTACCTGCTCTTCGCTATTAAAAACTGGCATCGCAAGTGCAAGCACATCCGCAGTATACTCGCTATTACTGGTTGCATAACCGCACTCTCGAATCACTTCAAGCTCAGCCCGTATTTTACTAGCATTTGTTAATGTATTATTTGTATAGGCCATTAAAGGTACATCAATCACTTGCGATATTTGCTCTTCATTTAAGTAGGCAAGCATCGAGCGATAGGAAGCACCTACATAAAGTGGTGTTCTACTTCCTTGTGATACGGAAAACTTCACCTTATTTACAGGCTCTGCCTTTAGTAAAGTTAGCGCTTCTAGCCCATTTAATACTGTAAAAACAGCTGTTTCGCCCGTAGTATCTTTTAATTTTTCTAGTATTGGCAAACAAAGTTGGTCAATGTTTAATGAATCATACATATTCATGCCAATTTCCCATAAAGCAATTCCTAGCGAGTATTTTTTGGTGGTAGGATCTTTTGTAATGAATCCATTATTTTCAAATGTTTCAAGAATTCGATATAAATTTGTATGATTAATATTCATTTCCAAAGCCAATTCGCGCCCGCCCCATGTTGGCTTTTCCTTTGTAAACATCTTTAAAACAGCAATAGATAAATTTAAAGTTTTTAGCATTTCTCTCATCCTTCTGATCTATTTATCAAAAGCAAGAGAGTAAAAGTCGCTTACTTTTGATATAGAAAGTCAATTGCAGCAGTTATATATACTTTTGCACAACGTACGATATCCTCCACACGTACTTTTTCGTTATAACCATGGATACTGGGTAAGTAAGCTGGGCCATATTGCAGTACAGGAATAGCATGTTGTCTAAAATGGCGTGCATCACTACTTGCCCATTGCATAACACCGTACGCTTCTTTTCCCGTAACAAATGAAATATTATCGACAATTGATTTGCAAACGGGATCTTCTGCTGTTGTATAATTTGCCACACTTTTAAATCCAAATCGATTAATTGTATAATCAATATGCAAAGCATCCAATTTATTTTCCAAAATATCAGTCACTTTTTCTTGGGTAATACCAAATGGTAAACGGCAATCTATGTGTACTTTACAATAATCTGGAATTACATTGGACTTCGTACCTCCCTCAATTGTACCAATATTTACTGTAATTTTCTCTAGTACTTCTTGATATTTCAAGCGATCTTTTTCAACTTCACGCATGTATTTTTTTGATACTTCAATGAGCGGCTGTACCTCCACAGGAATATCGATGTCAATATCCCATAAAGTACGAATTTCGTTTATAGCACGAATAGCATCGACAATCGCATTTCTACCTGCTAAAGGTGACAAACTACCATGACCAGGTTCTCCTCGTACTTCTAATTCAAACCAGTAAGAACCTTTCTGACCGATTGTCGGATTTAAAGGCGATGAAGGCTCCGCAATCAAACAACCATCACCACTTACTAAACCTCGCTCTAATAACCAAGGCACACCAAATTCGCCCCCTGTTTCTTCATCTGGTACAATGGCTAGTGTTAACTTCCCTGGTAGTGCAATATTTAGTTTTTTTAACATCTTTGTGGCAAAAATAATACCCGCTAAGCCCGCTTTCATATCACTTGCACCCCGACCCAGCATCCAGCCGTCCTTCACTTCACCCGAAAATGGGTTGAATTCCCATTTCGAAAGATCTCCTACTGGTACAACATCCGTATGTCCACAATAAACTAATTCTTTTCCTTTGCCATTACCAATAGAAGCAACTAAGTTAAACATTTTATCGGTAGATTCATATTTTTTATATGGAATATTAACTTCATTTAAATAGTTCTCGATAAATGTCGTTATTTCAGTTGTATCCCCAGGTGGGTTTACACTCGGAATTTGAATTAATTTTGAACAAAATTCAATTAATTCATCCTTGTTATGTTCGACTTCTTCCATTAATTGTAGCTTTAAATTTTTTAACTCATCCATGTGCATTCACCTCTTTCCCTTTTGTTTGTAGATGATTCATGCTACCATATAGTTTTTCGATTAGTGCGAATTGCTCTTCATCATAGAACGAACATTTATTTGCACCATAAATTTTTGCTACTTCTAAGGCGAAACGAACAACATTTTCTACATCAGTTACATGTGTAGCACCAGTGGCACAGCCAGCAACAGTTGCTTCGGTTGTAATTGCGACACCTACCACTGGACTAGTTGTTGCAACAGCTGGTTGTAATATACTATTTATATGGAATAGTCCATTTCCATATGGCGTAATATCTTGTGTTGTAATAGGTAGTATAACTGGTGAAATGCCTGCTGATTGTGTGTAAACGTGTAATAAATCGTCACTAATTTTTAGAATGTAACCTTCTTTTACAGTAGGTGTGATAGCAAATCCTTTATGGTTGCAAACTGCATTACCCTTGGTTGTGTCAATCGATAAAATTGCATCCATCGCTGGGTCTACTTCATGTTCATTCATCACACTCATGTCAACTGGTGAGTTCATGAATGGCACTGGCTCATGTGGTAAAATTGGGGCTGCCGGACAAATATGTGTTGCGAAAATAATGTCCCCTTCTAACTGATCACCCTTTAATGCCATATCTAATGTTTTTGCAGCACTTGCCATACATGCTAGTGCGCCATCACCGTCGGATACAAAGCCCGTCATTTCTGGACGAGCTCCAATTCCCCCTAATCGACCAATAACACCTAAAGTTGGTGCGTTTCCACCAGAAGATTTACCATTCTTCCCTTTAACAACAACCTTTACAAAATCAGTCGAAGCATTTTCAACTGTAATTGTCTTTACCATTACATCCGCTGATGGATTGACATTGTGTAAATATTCTTTGACAACCTCTCCATTAACATACTTACTATCCATTACCTCGTATAATTCAATAACATGTTTTAATGACATAATAATGACGCTCCTTTTCTAATTAAATGCCTCGCGGTAATTGACGTAAGCATTTTGAATTGTCTTTGTCCAATTCAAAATCCATGACAGTCGCCGGAGGCTTAGACCAACATGATGTTGGTCACTTGGCATTGCCACAAGTAAAGATTATTTGCCATGCTTCGCTTACTTTAAGACGAGATAGGTCTCTGCTGAATATTTTTAAATAGATGACATGAAACTTGATGTCTAGCAGAAACCTTATCAAGTTTAGGTTCCATTTGTGCACATTTTTCCGTTGCGAAGCGGCAGCGCTTATGAAATGCACAACCACTCGGAGGGTTTACTGGACTTGGTACGTCTCCTGACAAAATAATACGTTCTTTCGTATCAAAAGGATTTTCTTTTGGAATAGCTGATAATAGAGCTTGTGTATACGGATGTTGGGGATTGTCGTATATGTCTTTATAGGAACCAATTTCTACGATTTTCCCTAAATACATTACCGCAATGCGGTCACACATATAATTCACAACATTTAAATCATGCGAGATAAAAATATAGGTTAAGCCAAATTCCTTCTGTAAGTCCTTCAATAAATTGATAACCTGTGCTTGCACAGACACATCTAGTGCTGAAACAGGTTCATCACAAATAACAATATCTGGATTTAGTGCTAGAGCACGGGCAATATTAATGCGTTGTCTTTGCCCACCTGAAAATTCATGTGGATAACGTTTGGCATGATATGCACTTAAACCAACTGTTTCAAGTAAATCAATAACTCTTTTTTTACGTGATGCTTCATCACCAATAGCATGAATGGCTAATGGTTCTGCAATTAAATATTCGACTGTTTTACGTGGGTCAAGCGATGCATATGGATTTTGAAATACCATTTGAATCGCTTTGCGAGCTGAACGAATCTCTTTCTTGTTCAAACTTGCTAAATCTATTCCATTAAATTCGACCGTGCCTTCAGTTGGTATAATTAATTGATTAATTAAGCGTGCTACTGTAGATTTACCACATCCCGATTCACCTACAATACCTAGGGTTTCTCCCTTATATAGTTTGAAGCTTACACCATCTACTGCTTTTACAAATTGTGTCGTCTTCTTAAAAGGAAGTGAATTTTTAATAGGGAAAAACTTCCTTAAATTACTTACTTCTAGTACTAGCCCTTTACGTTGTTGCATTAAAAATCCCCTCCTTACGCGCTACAATTTGTTCTCTCGATTGCAAATGACAAGCAACAAAATGGTCATCTTGTACTTCCATTAACTCAGGCACTTTACTAAGGCAAATATCCGTCGCCATAGGGCAGCGAGTAGAAAAATGACAGCCGCTAAGTGACATACTTAAATCTGGTGGACTACCTGGAATTGCAGGTAACCGTTCTTGTTCTTGTATCCCCACTGTAATTTGTGATTCGAGTAAGCCCCATGTATATGGGTGCAGTGGATTTTTATATAGATGCCTAGTTGTTGTAGATTCAACTGTGCGCCCCGCGTACATTACATTCACCTTGTCACAAAGTTCCCATACTACTCCTAAATCATGTGTAATCATAATAATTGCGGTGTCATGATTACGTTGTAAGTTTTTCATCAAATCTAAAATCTGTGCCTGGACTGTTACGTCAAGGGCGGTTGTCGGCTCATCGGCAATTAATAACTTCGGATTACATGCCAATGCAATGGCAATCATTACACGTTGACGCATTCCACCAGAAAATTCATGTGGGTACATGTTCAAACGTTTTTCAGGCTCTGGAATACCAACCATTTTTAGCATTTCAACAGCCTTAGCACTTGCCTCTTTCTTCGTCATTTTCTCGTGTGCACGTATAACCTCAATGATTTGATTCCCTACCGTTAATACCGGATTCAAACTTGTAATAGGATCTTGGAAAATCATGGACATTTCATTACCTCGTACATTACGCATTTCTTTTTCGGAGATTGCTACTAAATCTCGACCATTAAAATGAATTTTCCCACCCGTTATTTTACCTGGCGGAGATGGAATTAAACGCATTAAAGCTGTAGCTGTAACACTTTTCCCAGAACCTGATTCTCCAACAATGCCCAGTGTCTCCTTCTTATTTAATTGTAAATTGACTCCATTAACTGCTTTCATCGTAGAGCCGCTACTTTTAAATTCAACCGTCAAATTTTCAACATCAAGTAAACGCTCAACCATCATTTCACCCACTTTCATGTTAAATTTTCATTCTTGGATCAAGAGCATCTCGTAGTCCATCACCTAAAAGATTTATCCCAAGTACCGTTAATAAAATACAAATTCCAGAGAAAGTTGCCATTTGAGGATTTAATACTAAAAAATCCTTACCATCTTTCAAAATGCTTCCCCAAGAAGCAGTCGGTGGTTGAATACCTAAACCAAGAAAACTAAGTGCTGCTTCTGAAATAATGGCGCCTGCTGTACTCATCGTGCCATATACAATTAATGGCGCCATGCAATTCGGTAAAATATGACTAAAAATAATACGCTTATGTGTCGCGCCTAATGAATGTGTCACTTCAATAAATTCTTCCTCTTTTACGCTTAATACTTGTCCACGAACGAGACGTGCAAACCCTGGTATATTGGCAATGCCAATCGCAACAATGACGTTCACTAAACCTTGACCAAGCACAGTCATTAATGTGATAGCTAGTAAAATGAATGGGAATGCAAATAGACCATCCATCGTACGCATAATAATCGAATCTAAGCGACCGCCAAAGTATCCTGCTAATAAACCAAGTAATGTTCCAAATACTGCGCCAAATAGAACTGCCGCAATTCCTACAATCATTGAAATACGTGTACCATATATTAAGCGGCTAAATAAGTCACGACCATAGTTATCGGTACCTAGTAAGTGGCCTTCTGTATTAGCCGGTAAAAACGACTTCCCAATACTCATTTCATTCGGTGGATGCGTAGCAATCAACGGAGCAAATATGGCTATAATTGTCATTATCGTAACAATAAATAAGCCGATTGTTGCTAATTTATTTTTTAATAACTTTCGTAACAACGTATTTTTTTTCTTGTTGTCATTCACTATTGCTTGAACCATCGTTACTATTTCCCCCCATCCGAATCTAAATTTACTTTTGGGTTCACAACTTTATATAAAACATCAACCACTAAATTAATTAATACGAAAATCAAGGCGATGAAAATAACTGTTCCTTGAACTACAACAAAATCACGCTTGTCAATCGCATCTACAATGAGTCGCCCCATACCTGGCCAACTAAATATTGTCTCAGTTAATACCGCACCGCCTAGTAAATTGGAAATTTGCATCCCTAATACAGTTAAAATCGGTGTTAATGCATTTTTAAATGCATGCTTCCCAATAACTAAATATTCTTTGATTCCTTTTGATCTTGCTGTTTTAATATAGTCTTGTGAAATTACTTCTAACATACTTGAACGCGTAATACGTGCAAACGTCGCCATCGGAATTGTGGCTAAAGCAAACGCCGGTAATATTAGATGTTTAAGATATGTCCATACACCATCCTCTAAACTCCCCATTCCTGTAGCTGGCAACCAACCTAAGTTGACACTAAACAAGAGAACTAACATGATTCCTAACCAAAAGATTGGCATGGATACACCAACTAGAGAAACTAACATTACAGCATAATCTATCATTGTATTTTGTTTTCTAGCTGCTAGAATACCAGCTGGGATACCAATTACTACAGCAATTACTAATGCTGCGAGAGCTAAAATTACTGTATTCGGAAATCTTTCTAAAATGAGCCCCGTAACAGATTCACTATAAGAATATGAATGACCCAAATTTAGCTTTGCTAAGTCTGCTACATACGAAATAAATTGTGCAGGTACCGATTCATTTAACCCTAATTCTTCTCTTAAATTTTCTACATCTTCGACACTCGCTTGTGGCCCTAGCATTACTGCCGCCGGATCACCAGGTATTAACCTTGTTATAACAAAAACAATAATGGCCACTACCAAAAGTGTTGGTATTAGATTGATTAACCTTTTTAAAACATAAGAGCCCATTATCAAAAGACCTCCTTTTTTCATTATTAGAAACACTGGTTCATATTGTGAATAACTAAATACTACACTCACTTATCTTTATTTGTAAATATATTTTTCTGAATTTTTTTAATTTTATATTTACTTTCTATTAACACCTATGCTATTTTTAATTTCGAACCTACCATTTTTGAAACAACGGTTCATATTGTGAAACAATAAATAAGGAGGCTTGGATGTATGAAGAAAAATAACTTAAAAAAATCTTTTTTGTTAGTAGTTTTAACATTAGTCATTGGCCTTGTAGCTGCTTGTGGAGGCAATAACTCGAATAAAGGAAGTTCAACTGGAGAAGAGAAAAATGAAGAAGTAGCAACTGGCGGCACATTAAAAGTCGGTCTTTCTGCAAATGCTAAAACCTTTGATCCTATTAAATACACAGGTGTCTATGAATCACAGGTGATGCGCCAAATGGCCGACACTTTAGTTGTTTATAATAAAGATCTTTCTGAGATTATTCCTTCTTTAGCGACAGAATGGAAAGTGTCAGATGATATGTTAGTTTATACTTTCAAATTACGTGAAGGTGTCAAATTCCAACCTGGTCAATACCAAGATGGTCGTGAAATGACGGCTGAAGACGTTAAGTATTCACTGGAACGTTCTGCAAAAGAATCTGCAATGAACCGTTTAAGCGGTGTAACAGAGGTAAAAGTTTTATCTAATTATGAAGTAGAGATTCATTTAGCTACACCAAACGCAGCACTACTGGCTATGCTAACGGATGCAGGTAACATCATTATTCCTAAAGAAGAGGTTGAAGGCTGGGGAGATAATTTTTCTGATCACTTCATAGGCACTGGCCCCTTCCAATTAAAAGAATGGAAAAAAGATCAAGAAGTACAATTGGCGCGTCATGAAAATTATTGGGGTGACACACCCAATATAGATAAATTAACAATGAAATTTATTTCAGATCAAAATATGATGACAAATGCGTTACGATCTGGTGACATTGATATCGCGATGGATGTAAAAGGACAAAATCGTGAAATCATTAAGCAAGATAATAATCTAGAGCTTTTAACAAATGCAGGGCTATCCATCGTTTATCTAGATTTAAACAATAAAGTGGGACCAACAGCTGACGTGCGAGTGCGTGAAGCTATTTATAAAGCAACGAACGTCGAGGAAATTATCTCTGGTGTTAATCAATGGGGTGGCGGTGATGTTTCTTATTTACCTTTACCTCCGGGCTCATGGGGATATGATGAATCTTTAATTGACTTAGTGCCAACGTATGATCCTGCCGATGCGAAAAAACTACTCGCTGAAGCTGGTTATCCAGATGGCTTTAAAACTGAAATCTACGTGTCTGAAGCACGTGTACCTTATGCAACAATTTTCCAAAGTCAATTAAAACAAAACTTAAATATCGATGTAGAAATCAAAGTTTTAGAATGGGGTACTTATAGTGACACAGTAGCTAAAGGAAAAGCACCCATGAATATTGGCGGCTGGACATGGTACCCAGACCCATACTTCTTCTTGTATCAGCTCTACCACACAAAACAAGTAGGCGCCTTAGGTAATGGTAAAGGTTATAGCAATCCAGAGGTTGATGCATTGTTAGAGCGCGCTGTTTCTGAAACAGTTATTCAAGAAGAACGTGCGGCTTTATATCAAGAAGCATTAAAACTCATTTTAGCTGATGTTCCTCGTATTGAATTAGAAGCAACACAAACAGTTGCAGGGGTTAACAAAAAAGTACAAGGCTTTAATGTTTCTGCAGATAATTCGCTTCAAATCGTACACCCGAACGGGACAAACGTGTCAATTTCAAAATAATTATTTAAAACCGATACATTCATGCGACAACGACTTCAGGTGTATTTGTTCAAAACTTAGTGGCAGTATATTGACAATCTTCGATTTCGAACATACACGCTATTGTCTAGAAAATTTTATTACGAGAAAAGAAAAGCGGAGGTAGTTCTCTGCTTTTCTATTGATTGGAGGAAATTTAATTGACGACACGTTATATAAATGGGCTTGTTTTTAATTCTGAAACTCGTAGTTTTGAAAAGAAAAATTTTGATGTGCAAAAACAATATTTTAAACAAAGCAATACGTTTATAGCAACAGAAATAAATTTAGAAGGTTATTATGTAACACCCGGTTTGATCGATTGTTGCTCTCAAATCGGTTTAACTGAAATAGGTATTCGTTGGGAAGGAGATGATAGCTTTGAGCTTGACTCAAATCTGCAATATTCAGTAGTTGATGGCATTTATCCCTTCGATGCAGCATTTAAAAAAGCAATTTCTCATGGCATAACGGCCTCCCATATCGTACCTTCTGCGAAAAGTTTGATTGGGGCAAAAACAGCAGTTATTCATCATGCACATATTACCGTTGATGAGATGGTGATTAAGCAAGATTTTGCTTACTCTTTTTCGATTGGTCAAAATGCTAAAAGTACATTTTTTGCTACTAAGAAAAAACCACTCACTCGTATGGGTATAGCTAAGATACTTCGAGAAACACTTCAAAAAATTAAAGAGCAAGAGCCACTAATTCGTAAAATTATTGTGCGAGCGCATAAGGCAGTCGATATTGAGCTAATTGCTCGTCTACAACAACAGTTCGATTTTGAGTTCCACATTATCCATGGGACTGAAATGCCATTAGTAGCAGATACATCATTTAATACCGTTATTGCAGGCCCAACATTCCGTTATATCGAACATAACGAAATGTTGGCACTTTCACCAAAACTATATAAACAACTTAACAATAGTAATATTCCCTTTGTTTTCTGTACTGATCATCCTGTTAGTAGCACGACACATTTAGCACTTGAAGCCTGTTTAGCCGTCCGTGAAGGTTTAATACGTCAGGATGTACTATACGCATTAACAACTGGTGCGGCAAAATTCCTCGGTATTGAACATCTAACTGGTGCAATCCACGATGGACTACTAGCAGACTTTGTAGTATGGAATAAACATCCTTTAGATTTAGATGCAAAGGTTGTCGCTACTATTATAAAGGGCCAAAAAGTATTTTCAGAGGTGAGGGATGACAAATGATTATTTATCACAATGCACATTTTATATCAGCAAATGATTATAACGATACGTTTGAGCAACTTTGGGTAGAAAATGAGACGATTACTTATGCTGGCCCTGCTAAAGAATTACCCGCACATGCTGAAGTTATTGATTTACAAGGTGGTTTTGTCACGCCTGGTTTAATCGACATCCACGCGCATGTTGGGACTTGGGCAGAAGTAACAGAAGATATTAATGATGCGAATGAATACAGTGAGCCATTTACCCCACTTATGCATGCTTTAGACAGTGTAGATATTCGGCATTTCTCGTTTCAACATGCCATTGAAGGTGGTATTACTACTGTTCAAACGGGTCCTGGAAGTGCCAATGTAATCGGTGGAATATGGAGTATTTTAAAAACAGCAGGTCCCACTCTGGCTTCGCGCATATTAGTGGAACGAAGCGGTTTGAAAGGTGCTTTAGGAGAAAACCCAAAAAATGTTTTTGGTAACCAGTATAAACGAAAACCTATGACACGTATGGCAATTGCCCAAATTTTACGTGATGGCTTTCAACGTGCCACACATCTAACTGAAGATGAAAAGAATGAACAAATCACTCACAACTTTGAGTTACGTCCATTTATTGAAGTGCTCCGTGGTGAAATGCCACTGCGTCTGCATTGTCATCGTGCAGATGATATTATGACAGCCATTCGGATTGCCAAAGAATTTAATATTAAAGTCCATTTAGAACATTGTACAGAGGGACATATGATTGTGGATGCTGTGAAAGCAAGTGGATTTAATGCAACGGTTGGACCCTATATGCTCACACCATCAAAATATGAGACTCGTAATTCAACACCGGCAATCGCTAAAATATTTAAAGAGCATGACATCCCTTTTGCCATAATGACAGACCATCCTTTTGTCCCTATACAGTATTTAAAGTACTGCGCATCAGAGGCCATTCGTTACGGCTTAGATGAAGAAACTGCATTAAAAAGTATTACGCATAATGCTGCCAAGCTTGTGCAACTCGATCATCTTATAGGATCACTGGAACAAGGTAAACATGCTGATTTCGTCGTATGGTCTCATCCTATTTTTACTACCGAAGCAAAAATGCTGCAAACATTTATCAATGGTAAAAAATACTACGAAGTGGAGTGATCCTAATGCATTCTAAAATGGCAATTGTCACAATAGGTCAAGCCCCCCGCCAAGATATGGCTGATGATATTCTACAATTAAAAAAAGATGGCTTACATATCACGGAGTTTGGTGTACTCGATTTACTCTCTTCGTCAGAAATCGCAGCACTTGCACCTAGTGTTCAAGATTTAGATGTTTTAGTCACACTACTGGCAAATGGCGAACAGGTAAAACTAAGTAAAAATAAGCTATTGCCTTTTATTCAAAAGCGTATCGATGATTTGAGAGAATATACATGGATTTTACTTATGTGTACGGGCGATTTTTCAAATACACTAGTTGGCAAAAATCTATTACTCCCCGATCGAATGATGACCCATTTAGTCAAAGGTATTCAAACTGATTTAAAACTTGGATTAATTGGACCTGAACCCGAACAGTTGGACAGTGTCACAGATAAGTGGCGTAAAGCAAAATTTGAGTTCTCGTTTGCTGCAAGTTCACCGTATCATTTTAATGAAAAAGATTTGTTAGCTAAGGCAAAAGCATTACATCTACAAGGCGCTGAGATGCTAATCTTAGATTGCATGGGCTACTCTACTACAATGAAAAATGCGGTAAAAAAAGAACTGACGATTCCTATTATGGTACCTCGTGAAGCAGTCTTTGCTGTTTTGAAGACCCTTAACTAATAAAATTAACAACGCTAGCGTTGTTAATTTTTAGTTCACGTATTGGTACAGCTTTAATGTGTACTGCAATGTTTTGTACTCTAATATAAAATTCATATCGTCCAATGATGTCTCATTAAATTGCCCCGTTTTAGACACGTCTATTGAAATATGGTAGTTGTTCTACGAAAGCTTTTGTATCCGCGTCCCCATATTCATGCACAAGGGCATAGATTTTTTTCAAACGTAAATCGATGGCATCATTTTCCTGATCTAAATGATAGGGTACATAAGGTAATTGTGCACGCCATGCATTCGATATTTCTAGTAGCTGCATTTGCTGAAAGATTTTTTCAAAAACATCTAATGCTTGCCGATCTACATCGAGCTCAAAATTCCATTGGCCTCCATATGGATTGGTATAATACGTTTGATTGGCAAGTGAAAAGTATACGCGTTGACGATCCATAGCACCGAAACACCCCTTTTTCCATAGTATGATGGAAAAAGAGTGATTTTATTCGCTGGAATGTCAAACTTCCTTCACAACTAACTCTAGTACATCTTTTATAATAGTAATGATGAACAATGAACGGAGTGAATGCCATGAATTTAACTACTCTCATTATCGTAGCAGTCATTGTTGTTATTGGAATAACAATTGCTACCATTTTAAGTGTCAATCGTGCTTATGCCTTTAAACATACAGTTGACGAAAAACCTAAGCAGAAAGTACAGCATCATGATGACTAATTCAATTAGTATATTTTCAAAAGCGAATCTCTTATAATGACAATATCAATTAGAATCTGGAGTGAGAACAATGGGTGTGCCATTACCAATTATTATTATGATCGCCATGATGATGCTAATGTTCGGGGTTTCTGTAATCGTTATCATGAAGAAAAAAGGAGACTTTTTCACACAAACCATCGATGCGAAGCCTGAGGAAAGCAATACACAGCATAAGGATGGACAAGTATGAAATATCCCTTTATATGGCTCATTCAGTTATACAGAAAATTCATCTCACCAATGACGCCACCATCGTGCCGCTTTCATCCAACATGCTCATCTTATGGTTTAGAAGCTCTTCAAAAGCACGGTGCAATTAAAGGACTAATCTTAACTGTTATACGTATTTTAAAATGCCAACCATTCCATGCTGGTGGCTTTGATCCTGTACCTGAAAAATGGCCTTCGAGAAAGAAATAATTTTCGAAGGTCATTTTTTTCTTGTACTTTTTTTAGATGTGCGTTATTATAGGAACTGTTCAAAAAACAAATCGTAATCATTACTATTTGATGGAGGTACCCTATTATATGAAAAAAATATTGTTATTTTTCCTAGTTACTGTTCTTGCTGTATTTACAGCTGCCTGTGGTAATAAATCTTCAACGTCTAATCAGTCAGAAGCACAAGATAAATTGGCCATCTACACAACTGTTTATCCTCTAAGCTATTTTACTGAGCGAATTGGTGGTGATTTCGTGGAAGTATCATCAATTTACCCTCCTGGTGCTAATGAGCATACATTCGAGCCTACTCAAAAAGATATGATGCACTTAGCAGATGCAGATTTATTTTTCTATATTGGTCTAGGTCTTGAAGGTTTCGTGGAGAACGCGAAAAAAACACTAGCCAAAGAAGAGGTGACAATGGTTGCTACAGCAGACCAAGTATCCGATGAGAAATTAGCTGTCAGTACTGGTCACTCACATGAAGAAGAAGACAGTGCGTCGCATGAACATGATCATGCTGCTACCGAAGAAGAGCACGATCACGCTGAAGAAGGTCACTCACATGAGGACCATGATCATGGTGATGTCGATCCACATTTATGGCTATCACCTGTGATAAGCCAAGATTTAGCACTTTCCATTAAAAATGCATTAGTTGAAAAAATGCCAGCACAAGAAGCGACTTTCACAGCTAATTACGATGCATTAGTAAAAGAGTTACAAGACTTAGATAGTGAATTTAAAACGATGGGTGAAAAAGCCGGAGAAAAAACATTCTTCGTCTCACATGCAGCATTCGGCTACATTGCTGGTGAATATGGCTTAACACAAGTTCCGATTGCAGGTTTAAATTCACAAAATGAGCCTTCTCAAAAGGAATTAACTGTGATTGTTGATAAAGCAAAAGACATGCACATTCACTATATTTTATTTGAGCAAAACGTATCGTCTAAACTAGCAGAAGTCATTCAAAAAGAAGTTGGTGCGGAATCACTTGTCCTGCATAACTTAAGCGTTTTAACAACGGATGATGTAAAAAATAATGAGACATACTTCACGTTAATGCAAAACAATATGGAAATTTTAAATACTGCGTTAAACGCGCATTAACTTGCACATGAGAAAGGAGGTGCCCCGAAAGCAAGATGGGACACCTCCTTTATTATGACTAATTTCTCTTGCGGCATTCTTTTTTCCGTTCTGTGAATACTTGGTAATAATAGATGTGCAACTTCAACCTCTTCTATTGTTGGCACGATTGATAAGTAAGCATAAGACCTTGTGAAAACCATATGCTTATTCATGTCATATGAAGCTATCTTTAACGGCTCATCGCTCTTTGTATACCTTTTTTCTAAGTGGGTAGCCTGTTCTTGTAACTGCATTGTGTAAAGCTTATTTTGCCCTAATATAGACAGGCCACGGTCATTATTTAAGTTACTATACACAAGCGGTTTCGTCATTACTTCAACCTTACTGTCCTGCTGTAAGGCAGAATAGTCTTCACTTGTTGCTGCCGGGTAACTTGCATAATCCCATGTATGATCTTGCGCTAATTGTCTATCTGACAGTAGAAAATAGTTGTAACGCACTTCACCTTGACGATCAGGTAATGGATCATCCCACGTAACGTCAATATGATACCAATCCTTATCTAACTTCACTAATACCCAGGCGTGGAGTTGATCGCCTACTTCTCCCGTGACATATTGCACCTCAAAACCTAGCATCTCTAACATCCGAAAAAGTACTAATGCATACGCTTGGCAAACCCCTTTGTTTTCTGTTAACAGTGTGTAGGGAGAATATTGACTTCCTTTCGTTTCCTTCGAGTATTCCGAAGTTAGAACAATAAAATCATGTGCAGCCTGTAGTTTCTCCAATTCGCTTAATCCATGCATTGGCGCAATAATATCGGTCAAAGTCCGCTCTACAAAATCCGCCTCTTTTTGAGAAATATGATAGGTAAATTGAAATTCAATGACAATATTATTGGCATAACCATCATACTTCCATTTAAAACTAGAAATATTGGCGTAAAAATAAGGGTCCTTTATTGCATGTTTTATAAGCTCTGTTAGTTCATCTTTCAATGCCGATGTATCACCTGTGTATCGTATATCAAATTCAGTAGTTAACTGCATTACTTCTTTTTGAATCTGATATTGTAGTGTCTCTATTGTAGTAGCTGTTGCGATAGTTTTTTGTTCATAACTTGCGAATACTTGCACATGACTCATTTGTAGAACAAATAATATAATGATGACATTATATATATATTTTCTCATATGAGTCTGTCTCCTTTACTAAATAGTTTATGCCGCTCAATACAAATTATGTTAAATTATTATTAATTTACCCTAAAATAAGTGACGTACCCTGTGAATATACAAAAAAGAAGCCTTCATTTTAATGAAGGCTTCTGACTGTAGAAAGTATGAATAATTTGTTGCGGAAAAAGCCACTCGCTTTCCGCGGACGAACCAACTAGCGTCCTCCCCCTCGCTACACTTTTTGCGCGATCTAGCTGGCTCGTTCTTCCGCAGCAGTCTCGCAGCTTTTTCCTTTCTATAAAGAATCAGAGATGTTGTGCTTTGATGTCAAAAAAACTTACAGAATGACCGTGATCAACCTGAAATAATTACGATTGCTCAAGTGGTACCACAAAATCACTTAGTTCGTAAACTATGTGTTGGACAACCATAAGAGGTCTCAAAAAATTGTCCATGCAGGCGATGCTTACTTTTTCTGCCATAAAATTGAAGAAACTCGCTGTTTGGACATGGCGAGAAACATAAACAGTGTAAGCAGTGGTAAAAGACACTGATTTTACATACGAACACGTCATTAATGAAAATCACTGAAGCCTTGATTTTAATGAAGGCTCCTTTCATGTGGAAGCAATTCCACTAATTTTCTTCTCAATAACTTATTTGCACCATTGCGTGGAAGTTCATCGATAACGATGATTTTTTTGGGTACTTTATATTTAGCCAGCTTTTTTCGACAAAACGTTTGTAATTGCTCCATTGATACTTGTTCCTTTAAAACGACAAAGGCAATTGGTACTTGGCCCCATTGATTATGCTCTATGCCACACACACCCGCTTCCTGTACAGCCGAATGTGCCAACAGTACATTTTCAATTTCGGCAGGGTAAATATTTTCCCCACCAGAAATTATTAAATCGGCACGACGATCTACAACAAATAAAAAGCCAGCTTCATCCATATAACCCACATCGCCTGTATGAAGCCAGCCTTCTATAGTGGCACTTTTTTGAGCAAAACGGCCAATATAACCGGGTGTTACATGTGGTCCACGAATACAAATTTCCCCTTCACCTTGTGCATTTGGCTCGATGATTTTAATTTGGTTGAAAAATAAGGGCTTCCCTGCTGAACCAATTTTATGCATTGCATCTTCGCTTGCGAGTGTAGCAGTTTGCGATGAGGTTTCTGTCATACCGTATGTTTGTGCTACCGCTAGTTTTAAAGCATTGGCACGTTTTAAATAATCCATCGGTACAGGACCACCGCCTGCCAATAACATTTTAAAAAGCGGTGAAGCTAGTGCACTTCTCTGCTCAAGGGCATGTAAAATTCGTTCTAGTGTCACAGCAACTACCGACATATGTGTCACTGTTCCATCGATAATATTGTGAGCAATAGCGTCCACATCAAAATGTTCGTATAACTGCACTTTGTTGCCATACAATAACGACCGTACTAAAATTGAAAAACCACTTATATGAAATAGTGGCACAGCACATAGCCATGTATCATCGGTTTGTAAACCTAAATTAAGTACAGAGGCCGTTGCACTTGCCTGATGATTCCCAACCGTTTGACGAACGCCTTTTGGAAAACCTGTTGTCCCAGACGTGTACATAATTGATGTAGTTTGTGCCAATGACCATTCTTTCGCAATGTCTACGTCTTGCTC
Organism: Lysinibacillus sphaericus OT4b.31; assembly: GCF_000392615.1. GTDB lineage: Bacteria > Bacillota > Bacilli > Bacillales_A > Planococcaceae > Lysinibacillus > Lysinibacillus sphaericus_B. Next base: position 3,612,549 of record NZ_KB933398.1, read on the forward strand.
TGTACCGTCCTCAACACTAGAAAACAAATAGTATGACAAGGTATTCGTCGGTATCTTCTCAGCATCCTCATCTGCCACTAGTACCGTTACAGCCTCCGAATCCTCTAATTGATAGGCTATTTCTGATTGAGATAATCTACGATTAAGCATCACCATTTCACATTGTAAATGCATACACGCGTACATCATTACAACAAGACTAGATGTGCTTGGTCCCAATAGAGCAATTCGATCTTTTTGTTTGATACCAAGCGCTGTTAACTGACGCGCCCGTTTCATGGAAAGTTCGTTTAATTCTTGAAACGTCCATGTTTGTCCTTCATATGTGAGAGCATTACGTAATGGCGTTAAATACGCACGCTGCAAAATCCAATTTGGATACATTTTTGTTCCCTCCAATCATTCACACTATTAAGCTTACCGCTTCTTGGCGTAATCCGTCTATTGACTGTTTTCTATCCTTATCTGTCACTTCATAGATTCTATCCGCGACTTTTCTCTTTCTATCCGTCACTTCATAGCTTTTATCCGCTTCAACCTTTCAAATACATAAAAAAGCTCGCATCTGTTAAGAGACACGAGCCGATAATCAATCTAAATAATCAAGGGAATCTTGGGAATTGACCGAAGTCTGGTTGGCGTTTTTCTTTGAAAGCGTCACGACCTTCTTTTGCTTCATCTGTAGTGTAGTAAAGAAGTGTTGCGTCACCCGCCATTTGTTGAAGACCTGCTAAGCCATCTGTATCTGCGTTCATCGCCGCTTTTAAGAAGCGTAGCGCAGTTGGAGACATTTGCAGCATTTCCTCACACCATTGAACAGTTTCGTCTTCCAATTGCGCATAAGGAACAACTGTGTTAACTAATCCCATATCAAGTGCTTGCTGTGCATCATATTGACGGCAAAGGAACCAAATTTCACGTGCCTTTTTATGACCAATAATACGTGCAAGATAGCCTGAACCGTAACCAGCATCGAATGAACCAACTTTTGGTCCAGTTTGTCCAAAACGAGCATTGTCAGCTGCGATTGTCAGGTCACATACAACGTGTAATACATGGCCTCCACCGATTGCATAGCCCGCAACCATCGCTACTACTGGTTTTGGAATAACGCGGATTAAACGTTGTAGGTCAAGCACATTTAAACGTGGGATTTCATCGTCCCCTACATAGCCACCATGTCCGCGTACTTTTTGGTCACCACCTGAGCAGAAGGCATGTTCTCCTTCTCCTGTTAAAATGATAACACCTACATTTTTATCATCACGCGCGCGTGAAAATGCATCAATCATTTCCATAACCGTTTTGGGACGGAATGCATTGCGAACTTCTGGACGGTTAATCGTTACTTTAGCGATACCGTTATAAAATTCATACTTAATATCTTCGTAAGTATGTAAAGTAGTCCATTGACGTGTCATTGTATTACCTCCTAATTAATAATTCGTTTCGAAAAAATCGAGACGCTAACGTAATAAAACATCACGTTAAATTCTTCATTACTATTGTAGCAAACTCAGCGGGATTTTCCACATGAATTGCATGTCCCACGTCATTTACTGTCATATGTTGTGCATTTTTTAATAACGCTTTCATGTCAATGGCAATGTGACAAAACTTTTCGTCTAGTGCGCCAGTAATAAGCAGTACAGGCATATCCATTTGTGTTAAAAGCGACCAATTTGACGGTTGCATACCAGTGCCAATCCCTCGTAAGCTACCAACTAGACCACTTTCCCTTTGGGCGAGTCGCTCTAGGCGAATTGCTTGTCGGGCAATTGCAGGTAAACGTTTCTGCGAGGCAAATAACGGGATATTTTCCCATGCATGGACAAAGGATTCCACACCGTTTGCCGCTATTTTTTCAGCAAGTGCATTATCGCGCTCACAACGCGACTTTCGTTCTTCAGATGAACGTAATCCTGGAGAAGCGCTTTCTAATATTAGCTTGTCTACACGTGCTGGGTACGTAATTGCGTATGATAATGCGATACGTCCACCCATCGAATAGCCTAATAGCGTAAATTTTTCTAGCTGTAGTTGATTAAAAACTTCCTCTAAATCACGCAGTTGTTCTAGCATGGTGAAGCGGCTAATTTGCTCAGGTACAGCCGTTTGCCCATGACCAATTAAATCAATTGCGACAATGCGCACTTGAGGCAAGGCATCCGCTAAATTTCGCCACGTCTCCGTACTACCAGTAAAACCATGCAAAGCCACAATCGTTTGTTGTGCTTCCTCATTCCATATTTTTACGTGCGTCTCAATGCCTCGAATCTTTAGCTTTGCCATGCCTTTAAACCTGCATTAATGAGATTCCAAAGCGCACGATGGGCATAGACATTTTCTTCTCTATCCGTAAATATTTCTAGTAAACGTAACGGACGTTTTTTCACTATGTTAAATTTCGATAATAGCTCAGAAATGTCCTCTACCCGAATATATTCCATACCATACATATGTGCAATATCACGGAATTCAAGTGCTGTTGGTGTGCCAAATAAATCTTCATAATGTGCTTCTACTGTTGATTGTGGTAGATAAGAGAATATACCACCGCCATCGTTATTCATGACAATAATAGTAATATTACATTCTTGGTAGCGCGATGCTATAAGTCCATTGACATCATGTAAAAAGGCTAAATCGCCAATGAGTAGATAGGTTTCACGACCATTCACTTGACTAAAGCCCATTGCTGTAGATACAACACCATCGATACCATTCGCACCACGATTTGCAAAAATGCGAAGATCCTTTGTCGTTTTCATTAAAAATGTATCAATATCACGAATTGGCATACTACTGCTAACAAAAATATCACTGCCATTAGGAATCATCTCTAGTAAACGACTCACCATGGCACCCTCATCGATTGCTCCTGCTGTATAGTGTTCAATATACTCCAGTGCAATATCATTAGCATCTTGCCATTCCGCTAAGTACTCCGCTTCTAGCGCAGTTGCAGGAACATCTAACTGTACGAGCCAATCACCAACACTTGCATGAATAAAGTGTGTCGATACACCTGTAGAATCTCGGAACATGGGGTCTTCATCCACAACTATATAAGTATTTGGTCGTGACTTCGCAATAAATTGCATCATAAATTTCGATACAGGCTGTGAACCTAAACGTAGCACTGTTTCTGGCTCAACAAGCGCTTTAAATTCTTCACTTTTCATAATCGCATCATACGTTGAAATAACATATGGCAAACAATCTTCTGGTACAGACGTTCGCATATTTGATAAACTCTCCACAATAACAGGCCATTTCAATTGACGGACAAAGTCCCATAAAATAGTTACATCTGTCCCTAGCGCAAGCTCACCAATAACGACAAAGCCTCGTTTTGTCGTGCGTAAAATTGACGCTAGCTCCTGTTGTATTGCCACAGAAGGCGTTAGCTCAGCAATGCTACTTTGCTTAAATGATGCTTCAGGTAACTCCTCACGAAAATCGATCAGCAATGGCTCACGGAACGGTACATTAATATGCACAGGTCCAGACGGTGCACTCGTCGCTATGGCAACCGCTCGAGCAAGGTGACGCTCAATAAATGGCAATGTTGGTGCAGCGTTATCTGGCAGTGGAAAATCAACACTCCACTTTACATGAGGACCATATAAATTTGGTTGATTGATAGCTTGTGGTGCCCCTACTTCTCGTAATTCATGGGGACGATCTGCTGTCATAACGATTAATGGTACGCGTGCATAACTAGCCTCTACAATCGCAGGGTAGTAATTTGCGGCAGCTGTACCTGATGTACATAATAGGACAACCGGCTGTGCCGTAGCTTTAGCAATACCTAATGCGAAAAATGCGGCAGATCGTTCATCAACTTGGCGATATATTTTAAGCTGCTTTGTTGATGCAAAAGCATAAGCAAGGGGTGTCGAACGTGAACCTGGACTTACTACAACATTTCGTACACCTGCTTGTACGAGTGATGCGACAATTTTATATACATAATCAGTTAATATCTTCTGTTCACTCATGTAATTGTCCTCCTAACGCCCGAAGCATCGGACGGAATTTCACTAACGTTTCGTCATATTCAGACTGTGGTTCTGAATCAGCTACAATACCGCCACCTGCATATAAATAGGCCTTATCTTTAATTAATGCTGCCGAACGAATAGCTACCGCGAATTCTCCGTTTCCCTCTGCATCCATCCAACCAATTGGTGCAGCATAAAGCCCACGATTCATCGGCTCATATTTACGGATAGCTGCCATTGCTTCTTGTCTCGGCACACCGCCTAAAGCTGGCGTCGGATGCAAATACTTTGTCAGTTGCAAAATAGTTGCTCCATTATTTAACTGACCTTCAACCGGTGTATATAAATGTTGAATATCTCTAATTTTTAGTAAGCGTGGACCATCAGGTATTTTCACATTGATACAGTTTTTACGGAAAATATCTGCAATCATATCAACCACATAGTGATGCTCGCCACCATTTTTTGGATCATTTAATAAGCTTTGTCCATAGGTTTCATCTTCATCAGCTGTTTTACCACGTTTAATAGAGCCTGCCACACATGATGAATAGGCATGTCCATTTTTAACTTTCACAAGTCGTTCCGGTGACGCACCAAAAAATAATAATTCGTGACGCTCTAATCCAAACAAATAACTTTCCGGCTGTTCATTTATAATTTGCGATAGTATTTGTGGTGATGCTACCTGCTCTTTAAACTGTAAAGCAAGCGATCGTGCAATAACGACTTTATTGGCCTTCTTCGCCTTAATCAGGGCTGTCACTTGGTCAATCGACGCTAGGTACGGCTCCTTATACGGCTCAAAATAACTTGTTATTTCAGGCTTTGAATACGTTCCCACTTCTTTTACCTGCGCAGCGTGAATGAAATGATCACGCTCTTGACGTAGTGCTTCCATCTGTTCTTCTGGCTGTTTTTCATGTGTAATAAGATGAATGCTCACATATGCTTTGTCATCACGCAATACAAGCTGATATGTTGCCAGTGCAAAATATGCTTCGGGAAAGCCCGTCCACTCCCCATCCACATTATTTTGTGGATCAAATGTAAAACCGCCAAATAAAATGGGCTGTAGCTCAGCTTGGCCCTTAACACAATGTTTCGTTAAGTGCTTCCACTCCGCTTCCACCTCGTCAAAGCGGTCATTTTTTGCGTTATTTTGAATCGTATGGGCATGTCCTAAACCCACTAATGTCATTGTTTTTTCTCTATTTTGCCAATAAAATCGTTCACCTTTATAACGCTCCTCACCCGCTGCATAAAATGCTAGCGCCGATAAGCGACTTACTTCGATCGTTTCCATATAAAAATGAAGGTTTTGGCCCAAAGAGTCCACTTCTATTTCTGTGGCTTGGTACCACTTCTGTTGCATGAATATTACCTCCGTTGTTGCAATGTACATAATCAATCAATTAAGCCTTGGTGTATTTGTATCTGTCAATACGTTCAGATGTTGAATTATCCTTTGTTCAGTAAGTTGGAGTCTTTTCGTTATAGACTTAGTAGTTTGCAATGTAATCAACATTGTACTTATCACTGAAACGTCAAACAATCTGAAACAGCTGCCCGGGCTTTGACGTAACTCAGTGACGCTTGTCTATCCATTGAATCATGTTTAATACGCTAAAATAGCCATCTTTCACTATTTGACGGCTGTATTTTTATATTTCCAGTTCATAAATGCATGTTCTATTGTATCATTTTTTTCAACTGAACAGTATGTAATAAGCTGTGAACCTATCCATTTTCTCTTTCTTCGTATAAAATAAGAAGAGTCTACAATAGTTGAAGGAGAGAAAGACCTTATGACCAAAGTCATTGAAGCTGATAGGGGTTTTAAAGTTTGGTGGCATTTAACACGACCACATACGTTAACCGCTTCATTCGTTCCAGTATTTTTAGGAACTGCAATTGCACTCGCAATTGATAAAGAAACAATTAATTTTGGACTATTTTTTGCTATGCTTATCGCAAGTATGCTCATTCAAGCAGCAACTAATATGTTCAACGAATACTATGATTACAAACTTGGACTTGATAATGAACACTCTGTTGGCATTGGCGGAACGATCGTCCGTCATGGTGTTCAACCAAAAACAATTATGATGATTGCCTTAAGCTTTTATGCAATTGCGATGCTTCTTGGCGTTTATATTTGTGCATCAACCTCTTGGTGGCTCGCTGCCGTAGGAATCGTTTGCATGCTTATTGGTTTTTTATATACTGGAGGGCCGTATCCTATTGCCTATTCACCATTTGGAGAAATTGTTTCTGGTGCTGTTATGGGAATGGGGATTGTCTTAATCGCCTTTTATATTCAAACACTTACAGTAACACTTGATGCGATTTTACTCTCAGTACCAAGTATGATTTTAGTGGGTGGCATCATGCTGTCAAATAATATTCGTGACATCGTTGGTGATACAGAAGGTGGTCGTAAAACACTTGCCATTTTAGTAGGACGTGACCGTGCTATTTCTGTGTTATCTGGCTTTTTCATCGTTTCGTACTTATGGGTAATTGCATTAGTAGCAATTGATGGTATTACCTTTTGGGCACTTATTATTTTCCTAAGTGTACCGAAGCCGCTTCGTGCCATCCAAATTTTCCGCGATAAAAAAGAAGCGAAAGAAGTAATGCCTGCGATGAAATATACAGCGCAAACAAATACAATCTTTGGCTTCCTATTAGCAGTAGGACTGCTGTTAAATTACTTTTTCTATTAATGAAGTACAACCCTAGCTATGGTAAATATGTGGCAGCCTTAACGGGTTGCTGCTTTTTTTATAAATTGACGTAAATTATTACTTGCTATACCACGTACCTCTTCGTCTAAAAAATGAGCACGTAAAGCTTCTAGTAAATTTTGCGCCTCCCCAGCATGTGCTAATCCCTGAACTGTGCAATCAATTCCGTCATAATCAGAACCTAGCCCGAGATGTTCAACTCCTACTAAATTAGCTAGATGCTTTACATGTGTAACTAAATCGTCTATTGTCGCATCTTCACCGATAAATTTAGGGAAGTATACTACATGAATATGACCACCATGCGCTACTAGTGCCTTGGCCTGCTTATCTGTTAAATTACGTGGATGATCACAAAGTGCTCGCGCATTACTATGACTAGCAATAATATGCTTCGCTAATGGCAAGACATCCCAAAAGCCCTGCTCATTTAAATGAGATACATCTATAATAATAGCTCGCTCATTTAGCAAATCCACTACTTCTTTTCCAAATGCTTTTAGGCCAAGACTGGCATCTTGTTCAGCGCCATAAGCTACGGCATTTTCTTCATTCCATGTAAGCCCAACAAGCTTTACGCCTGCATCTAAAATAGCGGACAGCTTTGTTAAATCACTACCGATAGGACTACAGCCCTCTAAACTTAAAATAGCACCAATTTCGTGTGGAGCCAATGTATCTAGTTGTGACCACTCTGTAATATGCACCATGCCTTCGGTTTGTAAAACATGCGTATGGAATACTTCAATTTGACGCATGACCTCTAAAAATTGCAAACTCTGCGGGATATCTGGTTTAATAAAAATAGCAAACACTTGTGCTTTGACTTGCCCTAGTTGCAGCCTTTCTTTGTTTGCATGCAAACGTCTATCATCTGCAAACTTTGCTGTTTCTAGCTGCGTTAATTTCATTAGTACATCGCAATGTAAATCAATAATTTCCATGCCCTTCACCTCTTACAGCTATTATACTGCTCATGGCAAGGATTGCTTAAATTAATTTTTATCAGAAGGTGTATCTGATGAGCCAAACTCTTCAACTTCTTCGAAATCATCCGATTTTGGCGATGCCGATAGTACTTCTTCTTCCACGGGTCTTATTTGCTCCTCTTTTTGTTCCGCATGCTCTACACACGTCGATGCTTTTGGCATAGCTTCTAAGCGTCCAAGTGGGATTTCCTCTCCACAGACAGTACATGTGCCGTATGTGCCATCTTGCATTGCTTGAAGCGCACGTTTAATTTCCTCAGCATCATCACCTCGGTGTCCATCGATAGCCATTTCTGTTAGCTGATCTGTTAAATCACTTGCATTGTCAGCAGGATGATTATCATAATTAGATAGCTCTGTTGCTTGTGGTCGCTCTGCTTCCTCAAGCTGTTGTTCTATTTCCTGCAAGTCCTGTTCTAATTGCTTTTTTAACTTTTCCATCACTTGTTGGTTCAAAAAAATCTCCTCCTCATGCTTTCATTTTTTCCTAAATTAATGTTTCTAAAACATAAAGCATGACAAGGCTTACTTAATTTTGCGCATACACCATTATTGCATCATGTAAAAATTGTGTAGCACCCGTTGTTACACGCTCATCATAATAGGCTGTAAAAAGCTCATCAGCAACATACATTTGCGCTAAACCAACATGTGCTTCCTTGGAATACTGCGGCCATGAAAAGCTTAGCCAACGTTTATGAAGCTCTGCAACCTCCATTGCTACATCATTTTTTGTATCGCCAATTTCCATTGCCTCTTTTAAACGTTCAAATAATTGCTGTTCTAGCTGCTGCATCGCCGTAAATTGCTCCTCCGTCATATTTTTCAACTTAGAATTCGATGCTTCTATTGTGTCATTACCATATTTCGCACGAATTTCTTCACCATATTGCTTTTCATTATCCTCAATTAGCTTCTCTTTAAATCCATTAAACTTCTCTTCGTTTGTCATTGGTCGTTCCTCCTCTAATGATTCAATCGTTTTTTCTACTGTTTGTAATAATTTTTCAAGTTGCTCTTTTCGTTGGAGTAAGGCCATGCGATGCGTTTCAAGTGCAACTATAGGTTGAAAATCAGGCGCCTGAATTATTTCCTGAATTGTTGCCAACTTCATATCTAACGCTCTGTAAAATAGTATTTGTTGCAGTACATCGACCTCATTTTCTCCATAAAATCGATAACCTGCCTCGTTTGTTCTTGCTGGCTTTAGCAAATCAATTTCATCATAATACCGTAACGTTCTTGTACTGACGCCAGACAGATTGGCTAGTTCCTGTATCGAGTATTCCACCACTTTCACCTCCACTACCCATACTCTAAACCTTTACGCAACGTCAAGGTCAAGAGAAAAATCTTATATTTATTTTTTAAAAACTACTCCAGTTATCCGATACTTTGATGACACGTGTTTGTTTATAGTCTTTTTTCTTTGGAAATAGGAGTATCTATATAAACCTGTTACTTTCCGCTAAGGCAGACGCTTTTCACGGGCATGGCTTCAGTTTCCTCGTCGCTACGCTCCTGTGGGGCATTCAGCTCATGCTATTCCCGCAGAAGTCGCCGCCTGCACTCCAATCAACTAGTGCACGTCTGTAAATGATTGAGGTGATGGGTAGGATGACGAACAATAGTAATAATGAACCAGATTAATTAGACATGCTGACATCGGAAAATCATTGAACTCCTTTTTGGGTACAATCATATGGAAGAAGCCGATCATTTACGTTATCAAAGTGACATGAAACAAACGTGCACGTAGAAAAGAAACGATGGAACGTGTATGTACGGATGCGAAAGAAAAGCATGGTATGCGTTGGACAACCTTACGAGTGATTAAAAAATTGTTCATGCAGGGGATGCTTACTTTTGCTGCCATGAATTTGAAGAAGCTAGCTAATGAACATGCTAAAGTCCAAAATTGGAAGAAAATAGTTGATCGTAGAGTACTACTCTCGCTAACAGGAATATTGGTAATTATTTACTAAAATTTCAAAAGGTATTCGGAATGTGATTATTCCGAATACCTTTCGTTTTCAATCTGGGGCATCTCAATGAGATGCCTTTTATTCCTACTTTGCATAGCCTCCGTGCCACATAATGTTGCGGTAGTTTTCTACATCCGTATCGCCCTCTGTATTGAAAAACAACACACGGGAATGCTCGTTTATTTGTAAAGTATCCCTTAGTAAGGCATAATGCTCATTTGTCATTAATTCATAAAAACATCCAAATGGAGCCGCTCCTGATTCCCCTGCAACAATACGGGCATCTGTTCCAATTGCATTGCCTAACACCCTCATACCAGTTGCAGCGACAGTCTCGTGACAGCATATCCCTATCTTCGTATAGGTTTTTAAAATTTCCCAAGCCATTGGATTTGGTTCTCCACAAGCTAAACCTGCCATAATAGTCTGCATTTCTCCTCCAACCGTTACATAATGTGGTGCTCCTTGTTTAAAGCTTTCGTAAAAGCAATTTGCCGCATAAGGCTCTACTAAAATGAACGTAATTTCTTGTGTATAAGATTGCTTTAAATAGGCCACAACGGCACCTGCAAAAGACCCTACACCCGCTTGCAAAAATACATGCGAAGGCGCCTTTTCCAGCTGATCCACCACTTCTTTTACAAGCGTTGTATAGCCTTGCATAATCCATAGCGGTATTTCCTCATAACCTTCCCACATTGTATCCTGTATGATGACCCAGCCATTGTCTTGCGCAAGCTTTGCGGTATAACGAACCGTATCATCATAATTCATAGTCGTCATTTCTGCATAAGCGCCTTCATTCTTAATATTTTGTAGACGCTCCTCGGCACTACCAGCAGGCATATAAATTCGTGCTTTAAAGCCAAGCTCTCGAGCAGCCCAAGCTACCCCACGACCATGATTACCATCTGTCGTTGAAATAAACGTTAAGTCTCCTAACTGTTTTTTTACTTCTGGTGATTTAAGTTGTTCAAATGATAAATCTTCAATATTTCTTCCTAATATATTGGCGACATACTGTCCTATTGCATAAACACCGCCTAATACTTTGAATGCATTTAAGTCAAAGCGATAAGACTCATCTTTTACCATTATATTTTGTACGCCCAGCAATGAGGCAAGAGCTTGTAAATTTCGTAGAGGTGTATTTTTAAACTTTTCATATGTATGATGAAATGCTGTAACACGATTTACTTGCTCTGATGTGAAATGCTGTAAAAAAGGTACGGATTGTTCTATATTTTTCTGTAATAAATATTGTTGATTATTCACCCACACAAGTTTATCCATCCATATTCCTCCTAGTCTTGTTTCTATTACCATCTTAGTCGATTAAGGCGTAAAATTCAAAATAAGGTACCAAAATAAAAAATGAACATAAAGGTCCTCAGTATATTCATAAAGCACCGTTTATCTTACATTAATGGTACGATAAAATGAAAATCTAGGGCTTTCTCTTGTGAATATACATAAAAAAAATGCAGTAGATAAAATTAATATCTACTGCATTTAGTATGTCCCACGTCAGGTAATTTACCTTGTGGAAAAACAAATATCTGTCATAGGAAATCCTTGCTTAATCCATATAATTTATCTTTGCACTGTTATTGTTTGTGAAGTGAAATCTAACTTATTTCCATTATTATCTGTAATAGCATTACGTGGTGAAGCTTGAATCGTAACATTTCTACCGTTTTCAAATAAATATCCACTCTGAGATATTGTAATCAGCACTCTATCATTGCCTTGTGCATAAGTACTTGCTGCTACCGAAGAACCATTCACACTAATATCAAAGTCCATACTATTAACGTTTATTACTGGCTCACTGAAAACAAGTTCTAACGTTTGTGAATTGCTAACATTCACATTCACAACCTTTGGTGCAATATTTTCTTTAAGATTAACTGTAGTTCGCACCTCATCGAATGATTCCATAGAGTTTGCTGCTCTTAAGCCTTTAATCGTGAAATTTCGTATGCCATTAAAATAATTCGAATCTTTTTTCACTGTAAGCTTAATGCGATTTAAATTGGATGCCTCTACAACTGCACTTTCTACTTGAGCGTTATCAATAATATAATTTTGAACGTTTTGAGCAAGTGCTGGATCAACTGGATAATTGAAATTTAAATAAACAATATTATTATCTTTAATAGAATAATCTGTCGCAGATGTTTGAATTGCATTGTACTGCGTTAATGTCAGTTTATTACCATTAACACTTAAATCACCGTTACGTGTAAATTTTACATTTTGCACTTCATTGATAGGCACACCATATAAATTCGTAACATTAAATAAAGTTAGTTTGCCATCGTAAAGAGCTCCCTTTGTATCATAAGGGCCTAGCAGACCTGCAATTTTAACACGTAATTTTGTAGGCTGATCTTTTACGGTATGAATATCGCTTTGAGATCCTCTTGATACCTCATACAAAATGTGGTTATTCATATAGCTTCCCGTAAATGATGCTTTTGCGTAAGCTCCTATCTGTACTGGCTTATCGAACGATAATTGTAAATATTCTACATTATCCTCGTAAACAATTTCAGAATTCATTAGGACAGGCGCTCTGTCATCTTTTATAAAGTTATATACAGTTGAGAATGTTGCCGTTTCACCTGATAAGTCAGTAATGACACGGCTAGAAGCTGTCCCAATCGTTGTAATTCCTTGAAGTATACTTTTTGGATCAACCGTCACATTGATTAAACGACCATTTTTGGGATCTTTCTCTACTTTATTCACGGAAATTGAAGTCTGTCCGTTTTTAATTAAAAGATCATATGCATAAAGTGGTTGAATCTCTTCTGAGAATAATAACTGGAATGTATTTGGGCCAGTTTGTGTGACAGAAGATAGTGTTGGCGGAATACCATCCTTATCTCCTTTTTTCACTGTTACAGTTGCAGGGTTTGGTGAAATTATATTCCCTGACAAATCTGTTGCCGCTACAAATGTAATCTGCATAGCTGTACCTGGTGTTAAATAACTACCATTCACTGTTGCAGCTGATAAATCAAAGGTTGCTTCAGTTGCGTTTTGTTCAATACTCCCTACCACATTCATTACCTTTGTTCCATTTGGTAATGTGAATTGAATGCGTTCATTTGGAAATGCTGCCATTGGCTTAGAAAACTGCACTTTTACGATTGAAGAGTTATTTCCTTGTGTTGTTCCCAAAATAGTAGGTGGTTGTGTATCCCCAGCAATGACAAAATTCGCATCTACTCTTTTAAGCAGTAAGCCCTTTTCAGATTTGATGTTGTTTAACACATAACGATGTGTGCCTTTTAATGGCTCATTTACTGTAAAGATGATTGATTTTCTATCAGCACTGATTTCTGTTTTCACAACTGATAGTGCTCTTAAAGTGTCCACATTAGAGAAAGCCGCAATATTATCCTGTAATTTCCCATCTGTTTTTAAGACAGACAGCGGGTCAATTGCTAGGTTGAAAACAACTTTGATCTGAGAGGCATTGATTCCCTCAATGGATTGCACCTTCAGCTCATTGACTTCATATGTAACAACAGCTGAATAGGATTTATCATTAATTTTAAAATCTACCTTTGTTTCCACATTTTCAGTAAGTGGCGTTGCTAATGTTACCTTATGGCTTGTCCCATCTGTTAATGTAACCTGTAGTGTATTGGCATCTACAACTTTAACTGTTTGGATGAGTAAAGGTACTTCATGTTCTTTGAGCATATCAGTGACATTTGTCATAGTACGATGTAAAAAAGATGCAAAGTGACCACGTGTTAATGTGTTGGTTGGATTAAATGCCTTAACATTTGTAATCTTTGCATACTCTAGTGCAATAATTGCCTCACGATTCTCTGTTGAGGACGTATTTTTTAAATCTGTAATAGAAGATTTATAGTTTTCTTCTTTATACTTCGCAATTAAATCGATATCGTAAACTGTTTCAATAGCACGTACTAAGTAAGAAGCCATTTGTTCACGAGTAATATTCTCGGAAGGAGATAATTTGTTATTAGTACCTTTGGAAATACCTGTATCATATATAAGTGCTGCATATTGTAATAATTCTTTATCTTTTGTAGATGCAGGCTGTAAGTCTGTAAAACGTACTTTTTTATTGTAATCTACTGGTACTTGATAGTGTTCAGATACAAGCCATTTCCCTAAAAATTTTGTGACATTGCCACGCGTAAGGGGAGCATTTGGTCTAAATGTACCGTCAGTATATCCACCTACAATTTTTGCATCTGCTAATGCCAAAATCCCCTCTTTATGGTCACTCTTTGCAATATCTGTAAAGGAGGCTGCACTTGCAGCAGGAACAACAGCTGCCGCAACCAATGCAGCAGATGCTGTACTCACAATCCATTTACTTTGATTTTTTTTCATATTAATAACCTCCTACTAATTCTGTTCATCTCTATTATAAAAGAAAGATAGATTTATTCCAAAGGATATACCAATATTATCGAGTTTTACCATGGAATATTTGTCTAATCAATAGTAAACAATCATCAAATTGAAATAATTCCCAAGTATTTGAAGTAACGAATACTTCGTCGTGATTACTAATCGCAAAACAATTTTGATAAGATCTATGAAGAAGTTAAAAAGCTTTATAGGAGTGTAATACCTGAATAAGAAAATGGCTTGGTTGGAAACAACAAATGCGGCGGCGCATATGAAGCAACTATTGTACTAGATTTAACAAGTATCATCAAAAAAGCACAGTAGATGTAAAAACATCTACTGTGCTTTAGTATGACCCCTACGGGATTCGAACCCGTGTTACCGCCGTGAAAGGGCGGTGTCTTAACCGCTTGACCAAGGGGCCAATGGCGGAGAAGGAGGGATTTGAACCCTCGCGCCGGTTACCCGACCTACACCCTTAGCAGGGGCGCCTCTTCAGCCTCTTGAGTACTTCCCCGTAAATAAAAAAATGGCTCCGAAGGCAGGACTCGAACCTGCGACAACCTGATTAACAGTCAGGTGCTACTACCAACTGAGCTACTTCGGAATAATGGTGGGCCTAAATGGACTCGAACCATCGACCTCACGCTTATCAGGCGTGCGCTCTAACCAGCTGAGCTATAGGCCCATTTGGAGCGGGTGATGAGAATCGAACTCACGACATCAGCTTGGAAGGCTGAGGTTTTACCATTAAACTACACCCGCATTTATGGTGGGT
>NZ_KB933398.1:3627561-3633103 GCF_000392615.1 Lysinibacillus sphaericus OT4b.31
ATGTGTGTGTAGTAACTCTCATTATACAGGATTTGGGGAGGTGCTCTATTTTCTTGTCATTTTAAGCTTAGAGCCGTAAGGTCTCAAAATTACGAAATTGACTCAGTTACCCTTGCTATATTTACTCTATTCACAATCAACTTATTTTTACAGTGGATAGATACAGAGAAAATCAGGCTAATAATGTTTTTTCTTACTGCCAGACCTGAGTATCTCTGTATTTTTTCTTGAAATTAAAACACAACTATCAAATATTAGAAAGTGCTACTAATAAATGGTCAATTTCTTTACATGTTGTCTTTTGTCCAAAAGATATTCTGAAAAATTGACGAGCTTCTTCCATTGTATAGCCCATCGATATAATTGCTTTCGTGCCAGATTCGCTGTGTATATCACATGCACTACCTGTAGAGATGCATATACCCGCTTCATTTAATCTTAATAATACATATTGTCCTTCTACTTTTTCCATCAGAATGCCACATATAGTTGGTAGTTGCTCCCTACATTCAATCATTCGACATGTTTTTGGTAATCTTTCTTGTAAATATTGGCGTAATGCCTCATAATTCTGCTGCTTGTAATGAAAGCCTTCTATTGCAGTTGCAAATGCTACAATGGCTGGTGTATCTAATGTTCCTCCCCTTAACCCGCGCTCATGAGTCACACCTGGTGTTAATGCAGGCACACGAATTTTTGGGTTTATATAAATAGCCCCACAACCTTTAGGTCCAGCAATTTTATGTGCTGAGACTGTAATAGCATCCACCTGCTGTTCAAAAGTAACTTTACAAAACGACTGTACGCAATCTACATGAAAATATATATCTGCTGCTTTAGCAATAGTTGCAACTGCATCGATAGGTTGGATAGCACCTATTTCTGAATTAACATGTTGGATTGTAATAAGCGCCGTATCCTCTCTTATTACTTCACGTAATTGCTCCACTTGAATACAACCATTTTGCTGTAAGGGTAACTTTGTCACAACAAATCCCATTTTTTCAAGCGTATTTAATGCTGCATGAACTGATGTATGCTCTGCTTGCGACGAAATAATATGTTTTCCTTTCTTTGATGCTAAAGCAAGTGACACAATCGCTAGCATATTCCCTTCCGTGCCACTTCCTGTGAAAATTATGCCATCACTTTTAACTTTTAGTGCATTTGCCACAACCGATCTTGCCTGCTCTACAAAATAGCTTGCTTGTCCTCCTAAGTCATGTAAACTCGCACTATTCCCATAATAACGCTCCGCTACTTCACAATAAGCCTGGAGCACTGTTGGTGACATTGGTGATGTTGCTGCGTAATCCATATAAATCATCTTATTTTCATCCTCTCTATTTACTTCAGGTCTTGTTTTCTTTTTTATTTTATGTAAAGATATGTGTCAAGACAACTGTAAAGAAGGTAGAGCTATGGATGTAAAGACTGATGTACTCATTATTGGCAGCGGTATTGCAGCACTTCAGGCCGCTAGACTACTCGGACAGCAGTTTCAAGTACAGATAGTTACAAAATCTTCTGTTGATATGAGTAGTTCATATCGGGCACAAGGTGGTATTGCGGCGGTCACAAAACAAGAAGATAAAAACACTTATCACATTGCAGATACATTGACTGCTGGTGAATATCATCATGAAATAAAGCATGTTGAAGCACTTATAAACGAGGGAACAGAGATTATACAGCAGTTCCTAACAGATGGGCTTCCAATAGATCGGGAGGCATCTGGGAAACCAGCTCTCGGGTTAGAAGGCGCACATAGTCATCGTCGCATTTTACATGCTGGAGGAGATCGTACTGGGCAAGTTTTTGTAGAGTATTTGCTCAAACAGCTTCCTTCAAACGTAGTGTTAAACTGTTACGAAATGGCTTTTGAACTTCTTATAAATACTGATGGTGCTTGTATCGGCGTGCTTACACAGGGAAAACGAGGCATAAAGCGATATTTTGCTCATCATGTAATACTTGCTTCAGGTGGTGCCGGTGCCATTTATCCAAGTAGCTCAAATTATACAGTTAACACTGGTGACGGCATTGCACTAGCATTCCGTGCAGGGGCAGCAATAAGTGATATGGAGTTTATGCAATTCCATCCAAGCCTTCTTTGGTGCAATGGGGTAGCGAAAGGACTTGTCTCCGAAGCCGTTCGTGGGGCTGGTGGTATTTTTGTAGATGCACAGCGTCAACCAATTATGAAAGGAGTACATCCACAGCTTGATTTAGCACCACGTCATGTTACAGCCCATACGCTGTTTAAAAAACGGATTACTGGACAAGAAACATTTATTGATATTTCTGGCATTCAGCAGTTTGAAGATAAATTCCCTACGATTGCAAAGCTTTGCTCTGATAATGGCGTTGATTTACAAACCGGCTTAATTCCTATTGCGCCAGGAAGCCATTTCTTAATGGGTGGTATTATCGCAGATGAAACAGGTGGGACGTCGATCCCAAATCTATACGCCGTTGGTGAAGTCGCATGTACGGGCGTTCATGGTGCAAATCGTTTAGCAAGTAATTCCTTGCTGGAAGGTATTACGTTTGGACATAAAATGGCCCATGCCATTTTACAAAGAGGCTGCAAGCAAAAGAATTTCGCTGAAAGGTACAACGTCCATAAACTTCCCTTACCGTCGTTATTAACAAAAGAAAAATTACAACAGAATATGATGCAAGCTTTGGGCATTGTACGAAATCCCAATGATATGCAGCAATTTGCCAAACAATTACCATCGCTACAAACCTTACAACGAGTTGATGTAATTGGACTGAATCAACAGGAACTTGAAATTTATATGATGCATATCGTCGCATCACTGATGGTACATGCTGCACTTACACGCACAGAGACACGCGGGGCTCATATTCGTAGTGACAAACCACATAATGATGCATGGTGGACTCAACGCTGGATTATTTTTGAACATGGGCAAATGAAAGTGAGGAAAACATTATATGAATATCATCAAACTCGAGGAAATGCTCAAGCAATTTTATAACGAAGATATAGGGGATGGCGATTTATCAAGCGAGTTCATTTTTACAACTGACCAAAGTGGCTCTTTCTCCTTTTATGCGAAAGAGAGTGGTATTTTTTGCGGAGCGTTTATCATCGAGCACGGCTTTCGAGTACTAGATACTTCAATGCATATCACTTTGTTTAAAAAAGATGGTGATGCTGTGAATGCTGGTGATGTACTCGCTATTGTTAAAGGACCTCTACAAAAGTTATTAATGGGGGAACGTGTCATTTTGAATCTCATTCAGCGCATGTCTGCCATCGCGACAGCTGCAAATTTAGCTGTTCGTGAAACAGCGGGTACTGGTGCAAAAATTTGTGATACCCGTAAGACAATACCTGGATTACGTATGCTCGATAAATATGCTGTTCGTACAGGTGGTGCCTACAATCATCGAAGTGGCTTATACGACGCTATTATGCTAAAGGATAACCATATTACTTTTGCAGGAGGCATTACAAAAGCAGTGCAAGCTGCACGTAACAAAGTTGGGCATACTATAAAAATTGAAGTTGAAATTGAAACAAAAGACCAATTGGACGAAGCAATTGCATCAGGTGCAGACATTATTATGTTTGATAATCGAAGTCCTGAAGAAATACGGGCATGGCTTCCATCTGTTCCTGCACATATCACGACAGAGGCTTCGGGTGGCATTACTCTGGAAAATCTCCGTGCCTATGCAAAATCTGGTATTCAATGGATATCACTTGGCGCACTTACTCATTCGGTGAAAGCTTTTGACATTAGCGCACTTGTACAAATGAAAGGAGATCATCCACTTGTCAATAACTAGTTTATTACAACAAACTACACTGCTCCCTGAGCATTATCGAACACTAACAACAACTGACATGGAATCTCGCATACTAGCTATTAAAAAGAAACTAGGTAGTAAGCTCTTCATCCCTGGTCATCACTATCAAAAAGACGAAGTGATTCAATTTGCTGATGCAACAGGAGATTCCTTACAACTTGCGCAATTATCCGCCGCGAATAAAGAAGCTGAACATATCGTTTTTTGCGGCGTACATTTTATGGCAGAAACAGCGGATATGTTAACAGCTGATAAACAGCATGTTTACTTGCCAGATATGCGTGCAGGCTGTTCAATGGCAGATATGGCAGACATTTATCAAACAGAACAAGCATGGCCCATCTTACAGCAACTTTTCGGTGATACAATTATCCCGTTAACATATGTCAATTCGACTGCTGCAATCAAAGCATTTACAGGACGTCTTGGAGGTGCATGTGTAACATCCTCCAACGCAAAGGAAATGGTAAAATGGGCATTTAGTCAAAAGCAACGTATTTTCTTTCTACCCGATCAGCATTTAGGTAGAAATACCGCATATGATTTGGGTGTACCCCTTGAAAATATGGCTGTTTGGAATCCACATACCAATACCCTTGAGACAGAACAGTCACCAGAAAACATTCAAGTAATTTTGTGGAAAGGACATTGTTCCGTCCACGAAGGCTTTACCGTGCACCATACGGAAATGGTTCGTCAGGCACATCCAAATATACGCATTATCGTGCACCCTGAATGTAGCCGTGGGGTTGTTGCGGCAGCGGATGATGCGGGCTCAACAAAATACATTATTGATACAATTAATAATGCCCCTAGCGGTTCCGCATGGGCAATAGGCACAGAGATGAATCTAGTTAATCGTCTTATCAAACACCATCCAGATAAACAGATTATCTCGCTAAATAAGAACTTTTGTCCTTGTCTCACAATGAATCGAATTGACCTCCCACATCTACTTTGGTCACTTGAAAGTATTAAACAAGGAAAGCCACATAACCGTATTAAAATTAATGTTCATACTGCAGAAGAAGCGCGTAGTTCACTCGAAAGAATGCTGTCACTTGGATAATAAAAAATCGTCTACTCTTTTTCATAAACGATTTTTTGTTTCTAAAATGACAACAAATTTGGAGTAATAATAATATTAAATGTTTAAGTAAATCCAGTTCAATACAACATATTCAGTTTTGTTTTTCATAATGAAAAAGGAATAGATTGGTCTCTTTGTCTGTAGTAGCTACCTCCTTTCTCGAATACTTAAACGCTATTTTTATATTCTTCATCAAAAAAGCACAGTAGATGTAAAAACATCTACTGTGCTTTAGTATGACCCCTACGGGATTCGAACCCGTGTTACCGCCGTGAAAGGGCGGTGTCTTAACCGCTTGACCAAGGGGCCAATGGCGGAGAAGGAGGGATTTGAACCCTCGCGCCGGTTACCCGACCTACACCCTTAGCAGGGGCGCCTCTTCAGCCTCTTGAGTACTTCCCCGTAAATAAAAAAATGGCTCCGAAGGCAGGACTCGAACCTGCGACAACCTGATTAACAGTCAGGTGCTACTACCAACTGAGCTACTTCGGAATAATGGTGGGCCTAAATGGACTCGAACCATCGACCTCACGCTTATCAGGCGTGCGCTCTAACCAGCTGAGCTATAGGCCCATTTGGAGCGGGTGATGAGAATCGAACTCACGA
>NZ_KB933398.1:3633203-3881750 GCF_000392615.1 Lysinibacillus sphaericus OT4b.31
ATACCCCAATAAATGGCGGTCCCGACCGGGATCGAACCGGCGATCTCCTGCGTGACAGGCAGGCATGTTAACCGCTACACCACGGGACCTTATTTTGTATTATTGTTTTTTCAAAAATGACCCCTACGGGATTCGAACCCGTGTTACCGCCGTGAAAGGGCGGTGTCTTAACCGCTTGACCAAGGGGCCATGGCTCCGAAGGCAGGACTCGAACCTGCGACAACCTGATTAACAGTCAGGTGCTACTACCAACTGAGCTACTTCGGAATAATTAATGTTGATTTGTCGTTGTTATCTTGTCGACTTTTATTATTATAGGGACAACTTAAGGAAACGTCAACCTTTTTCTTAAAGTTTTTTTATTTCATTAGTTTTAGAGGGCCTGCGCACTTACCACAGCAGTATTTTTTAACATTTACTCTAATCTTTCTAATATATAGCTGCTGACATTTTACACATGTATATGTATAAGAAGAGCGCTGTCTCTTCCTCATAGTTGTAGATGTTTGCAATGTTGAGCAAAAGCGAGGTGCATCCACTTTTTTTAATAGCTCTCTAAAATCTTTGTCGCGATGCTGGTAGCCTTTCCCCTCTAAGTGCAAATGATAGTGACATAGCTCGTGACGAACTATGCCTTCTACTTCGCTTACACCATACTGTTCAAACGCCTTAGGATTTATTTCAATATGGTGTGATTGTAATAGATAGCGGCCACCAGTCGATCGTAATCTTGCGTTAAAGTAAGCTTGATGCAGAAAAGGTTTATGAAAACTTTCTAATGAAACACGATTAACAAGCTGTTGTAGTTCCTCATTGTTCATAGCATTCACCTCTATCAACAAGAATACCACACTGCGTAGTATAGACAGTGTGGCTAAAATTTATTACTTTTCAAGTATTTGATCTTTTGGTGGTAGCATCGTTAATGAGATGCGCCCTTTATTTACTTCTATTTGTTCTACCCATACCGTAACAATATCACCTAATGCTACAACTTCTAATGGATGCTTTATACGTTTTTTTTGCAACTTAGAGATGTGAACGAGGCCATCCTGTTTTACACCAATATCAACAAATGCGCCGAAATCAACTACATTTCTAACTGTACCTTGCAACTCCATCCCTACTTGTAAATCTTCCATTTTCAATACATCTGTTTTAAGCAGCGGCTGCGGAAAGGCATCACGTGGATCACGGCTTGGCTTCATTAATGTATCCACTATATCTTGAATTGTAACAATCCCCATGCCTAAATCTTCACTTAGAACTTCCACATTAAGAGTTTCAATCGCTTCTTCTGCCTTCTGAGACCCAATTTCTTTTTTATCTATATGTGCCGCATCTAAAATCTTTTCTGCTAAACTGTAGCTTTCCGGATGAATACCTGTTCCATCAAAAGGATTTTTAGCTTCTGGTACACGCAGAAAACCTATTGCTTGCTCGTACGTTTTTGCGCCAAGTCGTGGGATTTTTTTCAGCTGTGTTCTTGTAGTAAATTGACCATTTTCCTCACGTACTTTAACAATATTCTCAGCCACTGTTTTTGAGAGGCCTGAGACATATTGAAGTAGGGATGCTGAAGCTGTATTGACGTCTACTCCAACCTGATTTACAGCTGTTTCTACTATAAAAGTTAACGACTCTGTAAGTTTTTTTTGCGAAACATCATGTTGATACTGACCTACACCGACTGCTTTCGGTTCAATTTTCACTAATTCTGATAACGGGTCTTGCAGACGACGTGCAATCGATACAGCACTTCGTTGCTCTACTTGTAAATTTGGAAACTCCGCTCTTGCCACATCCGATGCAGAATAAACTGAAGCACCCGCTTCATTGACAATGACATATGCCACCTCATTATTTACTTCGTTCAGTACATCTGCAATGAACTGCTCAGTTTCCCGAGAAGCTGTACCGTTACCAATAGCAATTATACTAATTGGATACTTTGCTAAAATCGACTTCACGACTGATTTCGATTTTGCTACATCCGGTTTCGGCGGATGGGGGTAAATGGCTGTTACTTCAAGCATTTTACCAGTTTCATCGACAACGGCTAATTTACAGCCCGTTCGGTAAGCGGGATCTACCCCTAATACATACTTGCCCTTCATCGGTGATTGTAATAACAGATTGCGAAGATTTTCAGAGAATATATGAATTGCCTGTGCTTCTGCCTTTTCCGTTAACTCACTTCGTAATTCACGCTCAATGGATGGTTGAATTAATCGCTTATATGAGTCTTCAATAGCTAATTTAACTTCCGAAATTGCCGGTGATGAGCCTGTTGCTGGAATCCATTCCTTCCACATGATCATAAGCACCCGCTCAATCGGAACATGAATTGAAACTTTTAGAATATCTTCTTTCTCTCCACGATTAATAGCTAAAATTCGGTGAGGAACAATGCGATTGACAGGTTCTTGGTAATCATAATACATTTCAAAAACATTTTTTTCGTCTGTTTCGTTGTTCTTCACAATTGTTACCAGTACGCCCTCTTTCCAAGAAAACATACGTATTTTTTCACGGATACCTGCGTCATCAGCAAAGCGCTCTGCTAAAATATCACGTGCACCTGTTAAAGCTTCTTCTGCTGATGCAACATTTTCCTCGTCTACAAAATCCTTTGCTAAAAGCGTTACATCTTCACTACGGAACTCTAATAGAATATCCGCTAACGGTTCTAGTCCTTTTTCCTTCGCAATTGTCGCTTTAGTACGTCGTTTTTGTT
Organism: Lysinibacillus sphaericus OT4b.31; assembly: GCF_000392615.1. Lineage (GTDB taxonomy): Bacteria > Bacillota > Bacilli > Bacillales_A > Planococcaceae > Lysinibacillus > Lysinibacillus sphaericus_B. The sequence goes on from NZ_KB933398.1 coordinate 3,635,941, forward strand.
TGTAAGGACGATAAAGATCCTCTACACGTTGTAAAACAGTCGCTATTTGAATAGCCTTTTCTAATTCTGGCGTCAGTTTATCTTGCTCCTGAATTAAACGAATAACTTCCTCTTTACGTTGCTCGAGTTGCTGTATGTAGTGATAACGATCCTCTACAGATTTAATTTGCACCTCATCAAGAGAGCCTGTAGCTTCTTTTCGATAACGCGCGATGAATGGAACGGTATTTCCTTCATCCAATAATTTAATAACTGCCTCCGCTTGGCCGGGTTTAATAGCTACATCTTTTGCAATGAGCTGTAACATATGCTTTTGTTCCACATCATCACTACCTTTTTCTTTTCATTTTACCATTACATACTAATAAACATGCAAAAAATAGCCCCCTCTTAAGTAGAGTAGACAGCTTCTTTAAAATATATAAGGCGTTTATTGCTACTGGATAGAGGAATCCGATAGTAATAAACGCCTCAAGTGATGTTTAGAGCGACACACTGCCACTAGACAGAATAGCCTCCTGTAATTTCTTAATTGCTTGCCTTTGTATTCTTGATACATGCATTTGAGAAATCCCTAATCGTTCTCCAGCTTCTTTTTGACTAAGTTGTTCTAAATATGTAAGCTGAATGATTTGTTTTTCTCGTTCGTTTAAAACATCCATAGCATCTGACACAATCATTCTTCTATTGGTCATTTCATAGCCAACATCTTCTTTACCCATAATATCAAATAGCGTTACGGTACTTCCATCAGCGTCAGATTCTATTGAACGGTCCATAGAAAGTGCTTGGTAACTGCGACTCATCTCCATAGCCTCTAAAACTTCCTCTTCTCTAACCTCTAATCTGTCCGCGATTTCCTTAATAGAAGGAGACCGTTGCAATTCCATTGTCAGTGCTTCTACGGTTGATTTAATGCGTGGTCCTAATTCTTTAATTCGTCTTGGCACATGCACATCCCATGTTTTATCACGTAAAAAGCGCTTGATTTCCCCTACAATAGTTGGAACAGCAAACGCTTCAAAACTCCGGCCAAAATCTGGATCAAAACGTCTAATGGCACCTAATAACCCAAGCATCCCTACTTGAACGATATCATCAAAATAAGATTTACCATGTGAATATTTCCGCGCAATGGACTCTACCAAATACCGGTAATGAATCACTAAATTTGTCTGCGCTTCATCATCCTCAGTTGCTTGGTACAGTACAATCCACCTTAATACATCTTCCTTTGATGAAGATTTATGTAGTGATTCTTTCTCCATTTTTTCCCACCTGCTCTCTAGCGACATACTTTGTCATGAAAACAGTTACGCCACCATCGTTATTAATCATCACCTCATCCATCAAAGTTTCCATTAAGTAAAGTCCTAAACCGCCTTCTCTTAGTCCTGCAATACTTTCCCCAGGAAGATATGGGCCAATTTCCGACTTTACCTCCTCAAAATTGAAACTATTGCCGTAATCCGCAACCATCATTTCTATCTTATGTTCATATAAGGCACACCCAATCACGATTTCGCCTTCTTCATCTTCTTTATAAGCATGGTGAACAACATTCGTAACTGCTTCACTTGCTGCGATTTTCAAATCTTCAATATCATCATAATTAAATCCTATCCGACTAGCTAAACCAGAAACTGTTAAACGAATCACACTGACAAATTGCGGCTTTGCAGGAACCCTTACTTCTATATAATCAAATTCCTTCATCAGCTTAATTCCACCTTTTTATCAGTTTCAATATCCATCAATTCACTTAAGCCTGTTATTTCAAATAATCTTTGTAATCTACTTGATAAGCCAACTAGTTTAACTTTACCATCTTCGCGCGTGGCTCTTTTATAAAAAGCTACGAAAATGCCTAGCCCTGTACTATCCATATAATTTACTTTTGATAAATCTAGTTGAATTTCTAATCCTTCAGTTATCTTCACAGCCTCAAGTTTTTCACGTAGTCCTGAAGCTGTAAATGTATCAATCTCACCTTCAACAAATCCATATAATTTTGCACCGTCTTCTTTAAAATGGATCATTACGTCCATACAGCCCACCTCCACCATATTTGTTCGACTCTTCTTCAATTACCCTTATTATAAAATACTAAACATAATTATTTATTTTTTTATAATTACAACTGTAAAATCATCCGATAGTTTAAAGTTTTGTATTCTTTCTATTTTCTTATAAAGAAAATTACATAGTTCCTGTGCAGATTGATGTCGATGCTCGGCAATCAATGATGTGATGATCTCTCGTGAATTTAACTCATTATGTTGTCCTCTAAATTCTGTAACACCATCTGTCATGATTACTACTACATCCTGGTCCTCTAAGGGGATTTCGTTATATGAATACTTGATTTCAGGTAATACACCAAGTAGTAAACCTTTCGCCTCTAAAGAATAAAATGTATTTTCTTTAGCCTTATAGTGCAACGCTGGTTCATGACCTGCAGATGCGTATGAAAAAATGCTATTTTGAATATCCAAGCAACCGTAAAACATGGAAACGAACATGCTATCGTCCACACCTTTTTCAATTACACGATTGATGACCTCTAATACATATGATGGATCTTTATAAGCATAATCAAGCGTCTCAAGTGCATATTTCACCATAGACATACATAATGCAGCAGGAACGCCTTTACCCACAACATCCGTTACGGCCACACAGAGACAATCCTCTCGGTGATGTAAAAAATGTACATAATCACCGTTCATTTTACGAATGGGGATTGAAATCATCCCGATATCAACACTCGACAGTTGTGGTACGACAGTTTTAAGTAATGTTTTTTGAATATTAATTGCGATATTCATTTCTATTTCAAATTCAGCCTGTTTTTGTATTAAGCTTTGATGCTCTCTATGCGCCATCCCATAATGCACCATCACTTCAATGAGAAAATCATATGCAGGACGCACTTCATTTATTCTATCTGGAAAAATCTGCTCTACGGCATTTTTATGAATGCTCACAACATCCTCTGGTGAAACGTTTTTTTGAATTAATTGACGGGTGAAATTTTGACCAATATATAAATTTTCTTCAGTTTGATTGGTCATATAATCTGATAAGATTTTTTTATATTGCTTGTCTAACTCTTTCAAACCTCCACCTCCTAACGTAGCCATTTTTCCGTTGTGATGACCGTACCTTGTCCTAGAGTAGATTGGATATCCATGCTATCCATTAACCTTCTAACACCAGGTAAGCCTGCACCTAGTCCACCCGAAGTAGAGTAGCCCTCTTCCATTACTTTTCGAACATCCTTAATGCCTGGACCTTTGTCTGATGCAGTAATAACAATTTTCTTTTCAGCTTCTGTCTCAACACTTTCAACTTCTATAAACCCAATACTTGCATATAAATATATATTTCTAGCTAATTCACTAATCGCTGTCGTTATTCGAGCCTGATCAACAGTTCCAAATCCAAGTGCCTTCGCCTCGTTGCGCCCTAGTTGTCTTGCCGCAACTATATCCCACTCTGTAATAATTTCAACCGAAGACTTTAATGTCACTGTTGTCCCTCCAATTCCTTTCGGAGCTCTATTGTTATATTCTCTCCCTTTTAAGCTTAATTACCTTGCCATTTAAACTTAACTAACCGTTTTTTATCGAAAGAGAAATAATATAAGGTATATTCTATGTATATCTCAATAATACCTTTCGACATTTTTTCACAAAAATCTACTTTTATTCTAATGCTTATGTCCATTTTAAATCTATTTATACTATTTTTGAAGTACATTCAATTCAAGGTGAAGTAGACTTTGAGAATAGAAATGTAAAAAGCACCTAGATGAAGAAATCATCCAGATGCTCTATACATATATGTATATCAAAATTTGACAAGTCCCAAACTAATCATCAATGCACCATCTACCTTTTCCATCACCGCATGATCAAGCTGCGTAATACGATCTGTCAGTCTAGACTTATCAATTGTACGCACTTGTTCGAGCAAAATGACCGAATCACGTTCAAAACCATACTTTTCAGCATTTATTTCAACGTGCGTCGGTAGCTTTGCCTTTTGAATCTGAGCAGTAATTGCTGCGATGATGACAGTCGGACTAAATCGATTGCCAATATCATTTTGAATTATTAACACCGGCCTAGTACCACCTTGCTCGGAACCGACTACCGGCGATAAATCTGCAAAAAAAACGTCACCACGTTTTACATTCAAAGTGTCATCCCCCGCTAACGAGACGCTCCACTGTATGTTGTGCTTCATATTCTGCATGCAAGCATTCACTTGCAATCATCAGATTAATATGAGACATCTCAACATATCCTTTCATCATAGCTTCCCGTATTTGATTTGGTTGCTCCTGCATTAAATTTTTGCGCGACAAAATCTGCGCAAAAGATTCACCTTCAATTACTTCCTTTGTTTGTAGAAATAATCTGTCTTGAACAGCAATTGTAGCTTCTCTTAACTTTTTCTCGTACACAGCAAGCACCTCCAACGGAACCATCACTTTTCATTACTTCTCATTCTACCATTGAAAGATATTGTTGAAAAGACACGAAATGACAAAATATCTGACAATTTGAAGTATATGTTGTAAAATCCATGTAGGTTGTCGAAGGAAAATGTGTCGTTAAATATATATTTTAGGAACTCTTGCTGTTATAATGCATGGTATTTCATAATTTATGGTTTCAAGCTTTACTGCCCATTCATTCATTGAAATAACTTCTTGCCCTTGACGACCAATGAGCGTTACTTTCTCCCCTATAGCATATGCTTTTGGTAGGGCAACCATACATTGATCCATGCAAATTCGTCCAACTATCGGTGTTCTTTGGCCACCTATTATCACTTCTTGTCCAGCTAGTTTACGAATTACCCCATCCGCATAGCCTACAGGAATTGTACCTACCCACATATCTGTAGGGGCAAGAAACGTTGCCCCATAACCAATTGACTCACCTGCACTTACTTGCTTTACATGTACAAGCTCACTCTCAAGTGAAAAAGCTGGACTCAATGGAAATGGTAAAATCCCTTCAACATAAGACGATGGCGACAGTCCATACATTGAAATGCCATAGCGTACCGCATCAAATTGTAAATGTACGTCCTTCACTAATGACGTTGCTGTATTTGAAGCATGTACAAGTCTAGGTTTCTCAGGCAGTAAGGACATAAATTTCTCAAAAAACTGTACCTGGCTATCGAAATATTTCGTCTCCTCATCATCAGCCGTTGCGAAATGCGTAAAAATTCCGTCAAGGTCCACATTATGGGTTAATTGAATCGTATGATATAAATCCAATAATGCTTCCTCAGTACGTATGCCGATTCTTCCCATCCCACTATCTACTTTTATATGTAGGCGTAAAGGATTTACTTCATTAGCAATAAGTGTCGAAACTTGCTGTACCCATTCACTCGCAAATGTAGTAAGTATAATGCGTTGCTTAGCTGCATGTGGTGCAAACGAAACTGGCGAGGCACCTAATACTAGTATGTCTGGTTCTTCAAAATGTGCTCGAATATGTAATGCTTCGTCTGGTGTAGCCACGGCCAGCATAGTTGCGCCTGCTTCCAGCGCTGCTTTTGCAACTGCTACATCCCCATGTCCATACGCATTTGCTTTTACAACTGCGATAACTTGCACATTCGGTTGAAGTAGCTCTTTTAAGTTTCTCACATTTTGTTGAATGGCTTGTAAATCTACAATTGCTTTGGTTGGTCTAAAATGCTGCTGTGTCTTCATTAGAATACCCTCTTTATTTTTTATTAAACCATTATGTAATGCCAAAATACATTTTATTATCCTACATTGCAATAATTTCTATTGAGGTTTTAATTCACCTAGGTGTTAAAACACCTAAATAGTGTTAATATACAACCTTTTTCATTATAACTGTACTATTTTGCTTAACTAGCTACAGCTTTTTTTACCTGGAAAGCTGTAGCTAGTAAAAAACTACTTCATACTACTTATCGTCATAGAACTAGCAACTTCAATCATTTCTTCACGCGATAATTTACTCGATGCTACAAAGAAGGCAACGCCGTCCTTTTCCCAACTAATAGATGTATCCGTGATAGCACCAATTGTAAAGCCTAAGTCAACTGGATCTCCAGGTGAAGTTACTGGCAACATTGCAGTCTCTTTCATGACTGGTTGTTGCATCACAGTATAGGCCTTATCACCTTCAAATGTTAAGATAACGCGCTCCATACCATCCTCACTAATAGCTTGCTCATCAACCATTGTTGTGTTTTCAAAATTCACAACAGGGTAATGTGTTTGGAATTCTTGATATTCTACTTCCGCGCCCACTGCTTCTTTATCATCTTTTTCTGCTGGTGCGGCTTGCTCGCCTTTCGTTTCATCTGTTTCAGTAAACTGCTCTACGGCATATTCTTTCGCCGCATGCTGTACACCTAGCTTAATATCTTTAAAAGTAATACGAATTTGCTCTTCCTTCACATCGTTCATAATTACTACAGATGTTGGAAGCATTGATTTTTTATCAACGGTTATGACCTGATGAGGCATACTATTTTTATAGCTATTTCTAGTAGCCGCTTCAAATATATATGCTTTGTCTTCCTCTTTCATGACTAAATTTTTATCTTCAGCTAAATCTTCTGCAAGAGCCCCAATCAAATAGGCTTGACTATTCTTCTTTGGCCAATCACTTTGGAACTTATACATTTTGTTCAACGTTGGTGTGACCACAAAGACGCCATCTGCATTGCGCACAATCATTTGCGAAACGTCTTTTCCACTTTCCACTACTTCTACTCGGTAAAAATCAGGCTTTGTATGCCAAACCGTTACATCATACTTTCTCGGTTCACCACCCGATTTAATCTCCATCGTAGCGTCTAATTCATAACCATTTGTCTCTGACCACTTGCCATTAACTTTCTTCAACACTTTTTCCTGTGAGGCTGTACCACATGCCGACAGAAGTAATATCGCACAAATTAAAACGAGCCAAGTAACTAAACGGTTGCCCACGCTTTCACCCTTTCTTCTTTCAAATCCACTACGACAATATATGAACTGTATTTGTCAGTTATGTCTTATGAAGAATAGGCAATATATTTTTATGTTCCCTCATCCTATGTTTTTTTGGCAATAAACGAATAAACAGCCGCCTCTACAATTGGTGAGATAAAGACAATAATAGCTTTTTCGCGTTAGGGCCGCGACTAAATGAAGATAAAGTGTCAGATGGATGTTAGGAATTTTGAATGGAGTTAATGGTGCCAGCACAAATCACAAGCCATTTACACCGAGGCATAATTGGCTACAACAGTAATATTACTTGTGCGGCGGCATATTGCTTAGTATGTGTAATACTGACAAATCCGTTCACAAGTTCTCCTTTGAAATAGAGAACGGGATTACCAGCTTCCCCTCTCAATATCTCAACATCCCGCAGCTCACAATCTTTCCCAATACCTGTACCTAGCGCTTTTGAAAAAGCTTCTTTTGCTGCAAATCGTCCTGCCAAAAATTCTATTTTGCGAGTTTCTGAATGTGTTGAAAATAATGTCTGTTCCCTCTCCGATAAAACGCGATCTTTAAATTTATTTGTTCGTGTCATCACCTTAGTAATGCGCTCGATTTCTACAATGTCGAGACCAATTCCTTTAATCATTTGAACTTCTCCTTTTCTTATTTTCAAAAAGCCATGTATAATAATTGTAAATTGAGGTGGAGCAATGTTTAGTAGAACAGAAAATTTCAAGCAATATACAAAGTATTATCCTGTTGTTTCAGCATTAATAGCAGTCAATCTTATCCTTTATGTATTAACTCTTTTACCTGGTATAGGTACGCTCTTGTGTAACTACGGTGTCCAGGCAAATTTCCTCGTTCAAAACGGTGAATGGTGGCGTGTTCTCTCAGCAATGTTTTTACACGCTGGTTTTATGCATGTACTTTTCAATATGTTTTCACTGTATTTATTTGGGCCAGAGCTTGAAAAGATTGCTGGTAAGGCACGTTTTATTACAATTTACTTAGTCTCCGGTGTTGTCGGTAACATGGCGACCTATATGTTATATGATAGTAGCTATGCGAGTCTTGGCGCAAGCGGTGCTATCTTTGGCATTTTTGGTGCTTTCGGTGCACTTGTGTACTATACTCGCCGCACAATGCCTATGCTACGCAAGGTTATATTACCGATAATCGTCATTAGTGTTATTATGACGTTTTTACAGTCCAATGTGAATGTCTATGCCCATTTAGGTGGTTTAGTAACAGGATTTATTCTCGGTCTTATCTACCTACATCCCAAAAGAATCTTAAGCTGGCGAAAGCAAAAAATGGCAGGTAAATAACTTAAAAAGAGAGTGAGGTCATCCATTTAACCTTCACTCTTTTTATTTATCCACATCCACGTATAATTGTATGGGAGGTTCCCCTTCAGCTATTTGTGGATAAGTTTATAATGCAACTGTCTTTTCTTTAGCTGATTTACTTTTTTTCCATTCTGCTGCGGTTAATCCGTATACAACCTGGTCTACATGATGATCATATAACCATTCCGCATCTCTTAAACGACCTTCTTCATTAAAGCCTAACACTTTTGGTATTGTACGACTTCGAATATTCCCCACCGCCACACGCACTTCAATACGATTCAACTTCAGATAACTGAAAGCATAATCCATAACAGCTTTCATCGAATTGGTAACCAATCCTTTGCCGACAAAATCATTACCTAACCAATAACCTATGCTCGTCCACTTATGCTGCCAATTTATCTGATGATAACCAATCACTCCTGCAAGTTTACCTTCAAAGTAAATCCCAGCTTGTATCCCATTATTACTTGCATATTGTTGCATTGCATTCCGTATAAATTGTTCAGTATCTTTTACCGATTTCACATCATCCACAAATGGTAACCACTCACGCAACGTGTCCCTTGAACGATCCGTCAGTGCAAATAATTCATCCACATCACTTAAATCCAACAATTTCAAATATGTTTTCTCATTAATATCATATTTAAACACGATTACCACCCCTTTTGTTTGATTTATTCTATTATATACGTCATTTCTGTAAAATTATAGATAAAAAAGCTAATCTTCACATTTTACTGTAAGATTAGCTTTCGTTTGTTTCATCAATGCTCATACCAGGATAATATTGTTTCGGCATCCCGTTGTTCCAAACTTGGGACATTACCTGTCATTCCCGTCATTCCTGACATTACCGTTGCTTTAACAGACATAACATTTTTTCTCTTTTGGAAATATGTTTGTGTACACTCAACTGATTGTATACGTTTTTTCTCCATATAAAACGTTATACGACTAAAAATACGATATTGCATGGTAAATTGTTTACCATCAATCATATAGCCCGCAGTTTTATGTTGCCATATACCAAGTAATATCGCGAATGGAATCAGTAGCAATGACAGTAAGCCATAAGGATATAAGAAATAACTACTTGCACCAATTATCGGTATAAGCCATATAAAATCAATTCGGTAAAAAAACGGACGGGCTCGTTTTGGCGACCGTGTAAATTCAGGAAGCCAGTTCATATCCGGAAAAAGTTCAGCTAATATTTGTAGACTGTCATGCTTTTTAATAAGTGGGAACAGTGCAATTTTCTTATCCCCACCTTTTTCACCGTTTCCGCCAGCACTTTCTACAACAACAGTTGCAAAGCCCGTTAACTGACGTACAGGATTTTCAACAAGACGAATTGCTTGAATTCGATTTAAAGGCAGTGTGATACGTTTCTTTTCTAGCAAACCCTTTGTAATAATAAGCTTTTCGTCTTCAATTCGAACCGTATAATCATAATAATTTATAAGTGTAATAATAACGGATACAAACCATGCCACTATCAGAATTAGCATGACGGCTAATGCTATTAAAAATGCACCAACTTTCACAAAGTCTGAAAGCTCATGAAATACTGCATCATATGGAATTATATCTGAAAACTGTGAGACTGCTGCCACAAGCCCCGAAAGCACCACTCCAATTCCACCAGAGGTCGTTGCTAATACCAATAAATCGCGGATTGACATACGATAGATTGTTGGAATCGTCGCTTCTTCCACAGGAGTAGAGTCAAGCGTCTGTTCTACTTCAATCAATTGATGTGCCTGACTCTTTGTTCTACGCATTTCAAGTTCAATCACATCTGCCGCGTCCTTACGTATTGCTGTCAATTCTACCTCCGGCTTACCTCCCTTACTTCCAGCAGTTTCAACTTGCACCTTTACTAAACCAAATAAACGGTGGAAAATGCCCTCATTATAATTTAAACTTTGAATCCGCTCAAATGGAATATAGCGCTTCTTCTTTACAAACAGTCCATATTTCACACGTAATTCGCCATCCTCAAACCAATAGACAAAGGTGCGCCATTTTACAACACCACCTATAAGGGCAAGTACTGCCGCTACACCCCACACACCAAATAGTAAAATCGTTTCAAAAAAATGCTCACTGTGGAAGTTGAATGAAAAATTAAAGCCATTACTAATGATAATAATTGCGACTGGTAAAATCATACTTTTTAATGCTTTTACACTCGTTATAATGGCCGACACAGGGTGTAAACGATAGATTTCATTAGACATCATCTTCCGCCACCCTTGCTAATTCCGAAATACGTGCACGAAGTCCATCTGCCTCATCCATGATAAGTGCAGGGATTGTATGTACAGTAGCCGCCGTGGAAATCGAAATATTGCCGAGATTATATTTTTTTAAAATCGGTCCTTGTGTTGTATCAACATGTTGTACACGCACCATCGGAATAAGTGTACGTTTTACAACAAACAAACCGTGTTGTACTTCGATTTCATGTTCACGCACCTCATAACGCCAACGTTCCCATCTGATTTTTGGAAATAAATAGACAGATAGAATAGCACTTAGTAAAACAACCGCTCCGGCAACGAAATAAATAAATGTTGGCCACTCAAAATAATACGTGCCATAACAAACGAATGCTGCCACAATTATAAGAAACACCGTTTGAAATACGCCATATAGTCGCCATACTGTTAACCCTTTACGAGAAATTTGATGAATTGGTTCAGCTCTCAAAGTCGTTCCTCCTCTTTTATCCAACTATGTATACGTACCCAAATGCCATTTTGTTTCAATTAAAAATGAAAAAAACCTTACAGTCAAATTAGACTGTAAGGTTCATGATTATGATTAGTCTTCATGACGTCGAGGTGCTCTCGAACGACCACCTTGACCTTGACTTTGACCTTGTCCACCTTCACGGCGACCTCCGTCTCGACGTCCGCCATCTCGGCGACCTCCACGATCTCCACCGCGGCGTTCTCCGCTTCGTCCGCCTTCTCGACGGCCTCCGCTGAAGTTACGACCTCCACGGCCTCCGCGATCTCCACTGCGGCCTCCGCCACCGCCAGAACGTTCACGACGCATTGGTAATGGACGCTCTTCTGTAATTGTTACAGGTGTATCATCAGGCTCTTTTGTTAATGAGCGTAATGCAGCAGCAACTACATCTGTTGCATCATGGTTTTCAAGTATTTCTGCAGCAAGAGTGCGGTATTCACCTAAGTCATTGTTAGTAACAAGACCCTCAAGCGTCTCAACAGCTAAACGTTGTTGACCAACCAATGCTTCGTCAGTTGTTGGTGGACGAAGTGGCGTCATGCGTTTTTTCGTAGTATCTTCAACGATACGTAGGTAACCCATTTCACGTGGTGTTACGAAAGTGATTGCTGTACCCGATTTACCAGCACGACCAGTACGTCCAATACGGTGAACGTAAGATTCTGGATCTTGTGGAATATCGAAGTTGTAAACATGCGTTACGCCTGAAATATCAAGACCACGAGCAGCTACGTCCGTTGCAATTAAAATGTCAATTTTACCCTCTTTGAATTGGCGTAAAACTGAAATACGTTTCGCTTGGCTTAAATCACCATGAATACCTTCTGCAAGGTAACCACGTACGCTTAGCGCTTGTGATAATTCATCAACACGGCGTTTTGTACGACCAAAGATAATCGCAAGTTCCGGTTTTTGAACATCTAATAAACGAGATAACGCATCAAATTTCTCACGTTCAGTCGCTTTCACGAAGAACTGCTCGATATTTTCAACTGTCATTTCTTTTGCTTTAATTTTAACTACTTCTGGGTTGTTCATGAAAGTTTCAGCAATTTTACGAATAGCTGGTGGCATAGTAGCTGAGAACAATAATGTTTGACGGCTAGATGGCACGCTTTCTAAAATTGTGTTAATGTCATCGATGAAGCCCATGTTCAGCATTTCATCCGCTTCGTCTAGTACAAGTGTTTGAACTTCGTCTAATTTAAGCGTACGACGATTAATATGGTCTAAAATACGCCCTGGTGTACCAACAATAATTTGTGGCTTATTTTTAAGTGCACGGATTTGACGACCAATTTCTTGACCACCGTAAACTGATAATAATTTAACACGTTTGTCGTAACCTAATTTATATAGTTCTTCTGAAACTTGAATCGCTAACTCACGAGTCGGAGCGATGATTAAAGCTTGGATTGCAGGGTTTTTAGGATCGATTTTCTCAATAAGTGGAATACCGAATGCTGCTGTTTTACCAGTACCAGTTTGCGCTTGACCTAAAACGTCGCGGCCTTCCATTGCAAACTTGATAGTACCTTCTTGTATTGGTGTTGCTTCTTCAAATCCCATACGCTTTAGTGAACGTAATGAAGATTCGCTAATATTTAATTCTGAAAAATTTGTCAAACTTCTCAATCTCCTTTTTCCTTTATAAGTTGACAAATGGTTACATTTTCAGATGAAGTTGTCGGCAAATTCGAGCCTGTGGTGTGGAACGTTTCCGTTACTTAAAAATTCTCTCTACGTGGATGTATCGTGTAGAGCTCTCTTATATGAAAAGGAAAGCCCGGTCTTTACCGAGCGGTTCAATTCTGTCGTAATTATTCACTTAGAATAAAACCGTTATGTTCAAAAAAAAGCACTCTTCAACCAAATCATGAAGAGTCTTCGCACAAAATGTATCCATTGCTTACACTAGTCTATCACGTGAATCAGTCGTATGCAACGATAACGCATGAGTCGTAATAATCTGACTACTTATTGACCCTTTAAAAATTCAAGAACCCTTAAAAACCAAGCAGAGCAATCCTCGCCATAACAAATATGATGCTTGCCATTATCAGAAAAATACAAATGTTTGTCTTTCGAGGCAAGTTGATCATACAAAAATTGTGCCGTATGATATGGTACAATACCGTCTAATTTTCCCTGTATTATAAATACTGGATTTTTTATATTTTTATAATACGGCGCTACCGCTTGAACGAGTTTCATAAATTCAATTGTTGCTGATAAGGGCACGTTGTTAAATTTACTCCGATAACGTAAAAACAGTTCATTATTAGAAAGATTGCGATGGTAAGCCTCTGTCGCCAACATTTTAAAATCCTTAACAAGCTGCTTTGGACTCACGTACCTCGCGGCCGCACTAAGTAACACAAGCTTTTTCACTTTATAACGTTTCGCCAAGTATAAAGCGATAATGCCACCCATCGAAAAGCCAACTATTATTACTTCATCCACCTTTTTCGCAAGTGCACGAAAAGCTAGTTCAGTATCCATTAGCCAATGTTTTGCTGTAAAACCTCGCATATGCAATTCTTCACCATGTCCAGATAAGGTGGGCGTCTCAATCAACCAATCTGTCTGCGCCCGTAAATAAGCTGTAAATGGTTCTACTTCGTAAGGTCCACCTGAAAATCCATGTATACACAGCACCCCTACTGTCATTACCTCACCCCTAAAAAACACTAGTCTGACAACTAGCAACTGTTAAATTAATCGCATACTAATGAATGTCAGGACACCTAATGCAGGGAATTCGAGATGATTAAAACGTGTCGTTCAATCATTATTATGTACCCTACTATTTATTATATACTAAAGTTCACACCGCCCTATGAAGCCCTTAGCGTAACTATATCCTGCTGACCTCAACGACTACAATAAGAAATTCTAGACATCCAGCAAGCGCTGAGAAATGCTAAGTAACACGTAGCGCTTCAAGATAAAAACTAAACGCTCCGTATCCACAGCAAAAAAATCTATAGTCTGCTTAAAAAAATTTATCGATGAGGTCCGACCCCATCGATAAATTTTATTGCGTAAATGCTTTTAAAATGTTTTCTAACTTCATGCCTCTTGAACCTTTTAATAAAACGATGGATTGTTCATTAGCTTTGTGTAACTTTTCAATAATCGGTGCATAATCGTCTTGCGAGTAAATTAAATGTGCCGCATCAAAACGCTCTTTTAACACCTCATTCAAATAAGCCATGCGTGGTCCATATAAGCAAACGTAAGAGATCTCTTCTACATGAATATCTAGTGATAAGTCTTCATGGAAGCTCTGTTCATTTGAACCCAGCTCTAGCATATCACCTAGCACAAGCCACTTTTCTGAGCGAATCGTTGTCGTTGATACAAACTGAATAGCAGCCCTCACCGATGTTGGTGCCGCGTTGTAAGCATCATTAATGAACAATGCACCATTTGTACCCTGTACTTGTTGCATGCGCATATCAGTTAAGGCCACTTGCTTTAGCGATTTCCGTATTTGGTCATCGTTTAAACCTAAGTTTTGTGCAATTAGCATAGCAATCAGTGTATTTTTCACCTGATGCTTGCCTAATACGGAAATAAAGAAGTCCCCTTCAATTACACCATGTGTCGTGAAACTACTTCCGTTAGCTGTCGCTTCTATATTCTCTGCATACAATAAATCTCCAGGCTCTAAACCAAATGCCTGTGACTTTAAATTCCCCTCTTGTACAACTAATTCGTGCAATAACGGCTCATCGCCGTCATAGAAAAGTACACCGCCGTCTTGCATACCTTGAATAATTTCAAATTTCGCCTTGGCAATACCTGCACGCGAACCTAAATCTTGCATATGTGCCTCGCCAATATTCGTAATAACTGTTAAATGCGGGCGTGCTAACTTCGTTAAAAATTCAATCTCACCAAAACCACTCATACCCATCTCAAGCACAGCGACATCGGTATCTTCATCAAGCTGTAATATTGTTATTGGCAAACCTAGCTGATTATTAAAGTTCCCAATGGTTTTTTGCACCTTAAAAAAAGGCGCCAGTGTGCCTGCTAAAATGTCCTTCGTCGACGTTTTACCATTCGACCCCGTAATCCCTATAAACTTTGCCTTATGCTCACTGCGATAGGCACGTGCCATCTGTTGTAATGCCTGTTCAGGATCATCGACAAACAGTAGCGGAATTCCTGCTGGCGGATTCGGTTCATCTCTTTGCCACAGTGAAGCTCCTGCACCTTTTTCAAATGCTTGCAAAACAAATTTATGGCCATTTGCTTGCTCTCCACGAAATGGCACAAATAAGTCACCTTGCTGAATCGTTCTTGTATCAATAGAAATCCCTGATACAATCGTGTCACCGAAAGCTGGCACTTCATCATCTAACCATGCTGCTAATTGCTTTAATGTCTTTTTCACAATAATCCCACTCAGTCTTTTTTATAGTGAAGCTGTTGTTTTTCCTCATATCGCTCAATCGCTAGCTCAATTAAACGATTAATAAGCTCTGGGTAACTTACATTTGTATGTTGCCAAAGAAGTGGATACATACTTACAGGGGTAAACCCAGGCATTGTATTCACTTCATTGATATAAACCTCGTTATTCGCTGTAACAAAGAAATCTGCACGTACTAAACCGCTTCCATCTAGAATTTTAAAGGCACGTTTCGCATAATCCATTAAGTTTGCTACAACTTCTTTAGACAATTCTGCAGGGATGATAAGCGCTGTCGACCCATCTTTATATTTGGAGTCATAATCATAAAACTCTGTCACCGGCTTAATCTCACCTGGTACAGAAACTTCCGGAAAATCATTCCCCAATACACCAAGCTCTATTTCACTTGCCACGATTCCTTGCTCCACTACGATTTTGCGGTCAAATTGTAAGGCTACTTCAATTGCCTTTATAAGTTCTTCACGATTTGACGCCTTACTAATCCCAACGCTTGAGCCTAAGTTGGCTGGTTTTACGAACATTGGCCAAGATAATTGTTCTTCACAGCGTGCTAAAATGGCTCCCCGTTCATTTGCCCACTCACTGCGAATGAAATACGTATACGGCACTTGTGGTAAACCTGCAATTTCAAATAATTGCTTCATGATTACCTTATCCATACCTGCTGATGATGCTAGCACACCATTCCCTACATACGGAAGATTTAAAACTTCAAGTAAGCCCTGTACTGTACCATCCTCACCATTTGTTCCATGTAATAGTGGAAAAATCACATCGAACTTTACTGCTTTACTATTGTCGTCGATTAAGAAATCTGAAATATTGTTTTCTAAAATAATGGCATCATCACCAAATTGTAATTCTTCAATTGTACTTGCAGGTTTTACTAGGCGCTGACCTCGTCGCCATTCCCCATCAAGTGTAATGAAAATCGGATATACTTCATACTCCTCGAAATTTAAAGCCCCAGTGACTGCACATGCCGTCGACAATGACACCTCATGTTCCGCAGATTTTCCTCCGTATAATAAACCGATTCTTTTTTTCATTTTTGTGCCCTCCACATACTTCTTGAGTACTATTAGTTTATCACGAAACGGCTTGACTAATGACATAAAAATCTCACCGTGATTTTGACGGTGAGATTTAAGTATCCTATTCGATTCACGTTTAAAAGGTGAATGAGCGTTAGGTTAAATAATATGAATCAATTCATCGTGTTCGTTTTTCAAAATCGCATTTAAATCATCCCACACTTCATCTGGGAAAGAGTAATCTGATAGGTTGCGAATTTCAATGCCATACGCTGCTTTAGGTTTTTCAATACGATAGAGTGACAATAGTGCCCCGTCTTTAGCGAAGGAGCGATAAGCTCTCAAAAACTCTGGTGTGATTGAAGGCGTACTGGATTTCACTTTTCGACGCCAAAAGCCCGTGCTACGTTCTTTTTCACGTATTAAACTATTAAAAACATTGGCAACTAGCAAATCTGAATCACTTAAATGACGAAAATAAACTTTCGTCATTTTTTCCACATCCGAAGAATAATAGACAAAGCGGTTTTGTAATTTATTAAAAAATGGAGAAGTAATTGGTTCTTTTTTATGACTTAGGTAAAGTAACTCCCCTTGCTCCATAGGTGTCAGCTGATTTAATTTTTTCTCATCCATAAAGTCTATCCAACACAATTCTTTTGACTCAGTCGCTTTCTTTACAAAATGAGAAACTTCTTCATCTGATACATAGTCAAACTGTGTATGCATATTAAACGACCCATCTTCATAAGAATGTTTCAATAACAGTAAGTGATGCAGTGGATCTAAAGAAGCTACGAATTGCGAGAGCTTAAGGCCACTAAAAATGACGAATTTATCGACATCATTCATATGAACGTATATATGGTACATAAAATCTTCAGCTGACTTCAATTTCTTAGCCACAACCATCACCCCATTCTTCATATCATTATAAAACTAAACTGTAATTTTTTGAAACATTTTATGCTTATTGTCGTCACAACAATATACGTAGCCGGAAATACGTTTTTTGCGTTATAATGATAATGTTGTATATGCGTTAGCGCACATATTTTTATACTATTTTATTTTAGGTGGCTTTTATGGAAAATAAACGAAATTTCGCGAATCGTTTCGACTGGACACTCGCTTTTATACTTATCACTTTCCTTGTCATTAGCTTGTTAGCTATTGCATCGGCGCAAACTTCAGGACAATACGGCATTAACTATGTACCTAAGCAACTTCAATGGTATGTGATTGGTGCATTTATTATTGGTATTGTCATGTTTTTCGAACCAGATCAATATAAAAAAATGGCGTGGTATATGTATGGAGCCGGTATCGCTCTCTTAGTACTACTTATTTTCATGCCTGAAGGAGAAGGGCAAATTGGCGCACCTGTTAACGGTGCTAAAAGTTGGTTTCATACACCTGTAGGGAATATTCAACCCTCTGAATTTATGAAAACATTTTACATTTTAGCACTTGCACGGCTAATTAGTAAGCACCATGAGGTCTATTCATTAAAATCTTTAAAAACTGACGTCATTTTATTAGCTAAAATCAGTGTAACCTTGATTATACCACTTGCTATTATTATGAAGCAGCCAGACCTTGGTTCAGCGCTTGTATTCTTTGCTATCACCGCTGCACTTGTTATTGTTGCAGGCATCTCTTGGAAAATAATTTTACCGACTTTCGTCGGTGGAGCTGCACTTGGTGGTACTCTCCTATGGATGGCACTCTATATGCAGGATTTCTTAGAGAAAACATTCGGCTTTAAGGCTTATCAGTTTGCCCGTATTTATTCGTGGCTTGATCCCTATTCCTATTCATCAAGTGATGGCTACCATTTAATTACTTCATTGAACGCCATTGGTTCAGGTGAAATTTTCGGTAAGGGATTCCGTGGTCGTGAAGTTTATGTTGCCGAAAACCATACCGATTTCATCTTCACAGTTATCGGTGAGGAATGGGGCTTTATTGGTGCTAGTATCGTTATTTGTATATTCTTCTTGTTAATCTATCATTTAACGAAAACAACACTTTTATTAAAAGATCCGTTCTCAACGTATGTATGTGCTGGAATAATCGCCATGATTACGTTCCACGTCTTTGAAAACATCGGTATGACCATTCAGTTACTTCCGATTACAGGTATCCCGCTGCCGTTCATTAGTTATGGAGGGAGCTCATTGATGGGGAATGCACTTGCTATAGGACTTGTCTTTAGCATGCGTTTCCATTATCGCACTTACATGTTCACTACTCACGATGAAGATGATTAAAGTCCACAGACAGATACCAAGATATAGGAAATGGGTAGTCTCAATTTTAGGAGACTACCCATTTTCATTTTAAACGAGTTAAGCTTGAACTTGCGGTGTTTGCGTTGGCGGTGTGAGTACTTTTAAAAGCTCAAGTCGAGACTTTGTTACAGTAGCTTGCACACCCAACTTCGATAAATTCGAAACAATCTTTTTCAAATCTACTTCCTTCGTCATACGTTCCACCTCAATCTTTCCTCGAATTTTATAACGTTTCATTTACAAAAAAGTTTCAATGTATATGTGTAAGAGGTCTGACAAGTATATCTTTCTCTATCATACCATTTAACTTGACTTTATAGTTTTTCAATTTTGTTACAATGTAAATTTTATTTACCTGTTAACTCTTACTTCCTGTTACATACCCCACATCGGTATGTAACCTATAAATATTATACTGTAGAACCAAACGATGGTGCTATATGACAAATGATACAAATCAATCGAATGGCTCGAAAAGGTCATTTACTCTCCCCTTGATTTTTTCTATAACTAAATTATTTACATACCGCGCCATATTTATGCGCACAAAAAAATTCCCCCTTCATAAATCAAGTATATTTAAAATAAAGAGTGCTCCTTGTAAAGTAATGTTGCCAATCACAGAAATAATCTTTAACAACATGCTGATGAGCTGTCCATCGTTCCCTTGTAATAGCAAGAACAAGAGAGGTAGAATATACATACTGAAATATCGTAAGAAAGCAGGGAACTGTATTATGAAAAAGGCTATTCTATTGTTAATGTCCGTTCAATTTCTGGTCTATCTAGGTTTCGGAATTATAATTCCTGTTTTACCAGAGGTTATTGTCCAGCAGGGCTGGGATGATATACACGTGGGTGGTTTACTGACTGTGTATTCACTCGCAAGTTTTTTTACTGCACCACTTTGGGGAATGCTATCAGATAAGGTAGGGCGCAAACAACTCATTTTATTGGGTTTAATAGGCTTTAGCCTAAGTTTCGTTATTTTCTCTTTGTTTATTGATAACTTAGCTATTCTATACATATCACGCGTTGTAGGTGGCTTATTTTCAGGCGCACTATACACAGCCGTAACAGGCTTTATTAGTGATATGTCTAGCGAGGAAGATCGTAATAAGTACATGGGTCTAATGGGCATGTCCATCGGCCTTGGATTTATTTTTGGTCCCGCTATTGGCGGTATGCTTGGGCATTATAGCTTGCAATTACCTTTTATTGCTTCTGCAGTTTTAATCGCACTATTATTTATTTATGCAAGTATCGTCTTAAAAGAACCGGAAAAACGAAAAGATTCAAAAAAACGAGCAATTGTGCCAAAGGGTGCTGGCAAGATGCTTCAATACCGAGTACGTTATTTATTTATGTTCTCTTTTTTAGTGACATTTATGCTAGCTGGTGTAGAGGCTACCTTCCAACTATTCCAAATTGACCGTATTAACATTACACCATTACAGATTGGTTATTTGTTTATGTTTAGCGGCTTTGTGGATGCGGCTATTCAAGGTGGTGTCGTCAGACGCATTAAAAATGGCACTGAGACCTCTTGGTTAATTGGTGCTCAAATTGTTACAGCAGTTGGTATGCTTTTATTTACGTTAACTGCTAATTTAGCCATAGCTGGGCTAGCACTTTGTGTCTTTACTGTTGGGAACGCACTTGCAAGAACATGTATCGTCTCTCTTTCTTCCAAAGAGTCTGGCGGTCAATATGGCACTGCGGCAGGTCTTTCTTATTCAATGGATAGTTTGGGTCGTATTCTTGGCCCGCTATTCTTCACATGGTTGTTCACAGTGGAATCTAATCTGGGTTATTACATTGCAGCAGGCATTGCATTTGTATCTATCACACTAATTTTTATCTATAAATCATCAAATAAATCTTTACGACTTGAATAATTTAGCTGTTAAAAGGCGTAACCTATAATAATTCACAACTTTATATAGTCAATCAAATACCTAAAAAAAGTATATGGAGCGTATGTAAAGAATATTGAATGCTTTTATGTGTAAAATCGGAGGGCTTTACATGAACAAAATAACGAATCTTTTACTTCCTAAAGAGCTAGAAACGTTTCGTAGTGAAATTGAAGAGACACTTCGTTCAACAGTGATTATTTCGCCCTACAAACGTTCAACTTCGTTAACGGAAAGTAAATTTGCTGGTGAACCTTACTTACCTTATTATCAAGCATACCCAAAAGATATTACAGGTGAGCCGATGCGTCTATTAGCGCAAATAAATTTTGCAGAAATGCCACTGCTACAGGATTTTCCTACGCAAGGCATTCTTCAATTTTTTATTTCATCCAATATATTTGCTAACGCTGCGCATTACCATGAGGATATTTTCCAGCAGTTTTATAAAATACGATTTTACCCATCAATAAATACCGACATAGCTGCTCCTATATGTGAGACAACTGTGAATGCATCAAATGATTGGTTCCCTATTAACCAGGAGCTGGCCTTACAATTCAGGCACGAACATGAACCTGTTTCCGCTTTAGATTACCGTGCACCACACTATTTACCGAACCTAAAACCAAATCAGGATGACGTTAATTTACATGAAATATATTTACAGCATTTTTTAGGTGCAGGGGCAAAAATAGGTGGTTACGCATATTTTTTAGAGGAAGATATACGTCATGAATCACAGTTACTTCAGCGCTATGATATTCTGCTACTACAAATTGATTCAAATGACGAATTCGGCATTATGTGGGCTGATAGTGGTGTAGGAAAATTCTTTATCAACCGCGACAGACTACTTCAAGAAGATTTTTCAGATATATTATTCCAATGGGAACATTATTAAATACTGGATTACCTTGAACTAGCTTTCAAGGTAATTTTCTTTCTTGATGCAAACTATTCATGTATCTTCTTTCATTCTACCTGTGAAGTAAGCTATACTAAATATATTGGAAATATAGTAAAGGCAGGTGCAGGAATGAGCATTTTTACAAATGTAGAATATCTAGTACCTTTAATTTTAACAATAAATATATTATCAGCAATGACTATTATATTTTTAGAACGTAAAGATGCTACTTCTACTTGGGCATGGATTCTAGTACTATTTTTCCTGCCATTAGCTGGGTTTATTTTATATTTATTGCTTGGACGGCAATTGCGAAAAAAGCATTTGTTCCGTTGGGAAGGTCGCAAGGATATTGGCATAGATACCCTTATTAATTATCAAAAAGAAACTATTCGCGACGATACGTTTGAGTTCCGTATCGACAATGCAGAAAATTATAAAGAAATGATTTATATGCATTTAAAAACAAATAATTCCGTACTAACACAGGACAACCACATCACTATTTTAGATGATGGCGCCGATAAATTTGAGCAGCTCCTTCGTGATATTGAGGCAGCAAAAGATCATATCCACATTCAATATTATATCTTTCGTCTAGATAACTTAGGAACTCGTATTATCGATACACTTATCAAAAAGGCTAAACAAGGTGTGAAAGTACGACTCTTATATGATGAAATGGGCTCACGTAATGTGAAAAAGCGCCATTTTAAAACGCTACTTAGTGCAGGCGGAGAAGTAGAAGTGTTTTTCCCATCAATTTTACCACTGCTGAATCCGAGGCTAAACTTCCGAAATCACCGTAAAATCGTGGTTATTGATGGCCGAATTGGTTATATAGGTGGTTTTAACGTCGGAGATGAATATCTTGGCCTACATAAGAAATTTGGCTACTGGCGAGATACGCATTTACGGATTGAGGGAAGCGCCGTGCATCCATTACAAACGCGCTTCTTGCTGGACTGGAACCAGGCATGTGCACAACAAAAAATGGGCTATTCAGACCGCTACTTTCCGGCAATTCCTAAAAAAGGTGATGTAGGCTTACAAATCGTATCAAGCGGTCCAGATTCCGAGTGGGAACAAATCAAAATTGGTTATTTAAAACTAATTAATATGGCAAAAAAATACATTTATATTCAAACACCCTATTTTATTCCCGATGTTAGTTTTTTAGATGCCATAAAAATTGCCACACTTTCAGGGATCGATGTTCGGATTATGATTCCGAACAAACCTGACCACATGTTTGTATATTGGGCTACATACTCGTATGTTGGACAATTACTTGGTGCAGGGGCAAAGGTTTATATTTATGAAAAAGGGTTTATTCATGCTAAAGCCATTATTATTGATGATGAAGCGTCGACAGTCGGAACAGCAAACCTTGATGTTCGAAGTTTCAGCTTAAACTTCGAAGTGAATGCCTTTATTTATGATTCTACAATTTCCCACCAGTTAGCCGAAATATTTGAAAAAGATATTTTTGACTGCACTGAATTAACATGGGAAATGTACCAAAATCGTTCGAGTTTGATCAAATTTAAAGAATCCATTTCACGTTTACTAACGCCGATCCTATAAAACGAAACGTTAACTGTTATGAAAGTTCATAAATCCATAAAAAAGAGGTTATCTCGATTTCTAACGAGACAACCTCTTTCTTTTATTTAACACCTAAATATTCTTCTAACGTTATATTTTGCTTTTTAATTTCTTTGGCAACATCGATGCCAACATAGCGGAAATGCCACGATTCATACATGTAGCCCGTAATGTCTTCTTTATTTTGAGGGAATCGCAAAATAAAGCCATATTCCTGAGCATTCTCCACTAACCATTTCCCTGCTGGTGTTTCTCCGAATTCTTCAGTAAGCCATACATCTTTATTATCCCGTTCTCCAATATCAAAAGCTAAGCCCGTTTGATGCTCTGAATAGCCCGGACGCGCACTATAACGATCGGCAGCAGCCTGCCCATCACGATTGACGTAGTTGTTGTAGAGCGTTGTTTGATATTTGAAAGAGCGATAACCACTAAATGCTACTAAATCGAAACCCTTTAGTTTCTTCGCAGCAGCCAGCATTTTATCTAGTGCTTGGCTTGCCTCTGGATTTACATCAGGCGCAAAAGTCGATGGAAGCGGGTAGATTTTATTTGCCAATAAAATACCATTAATGTACGTTGGCTCTGTTGGTAAGGTTTGGTTCGGTATATAGCCATTTTCGTCAGGTTGTTGTTCTGGTTGTTCTACTGGTTTTGTTGGACGATCTGCTGTTTCTGGTTTCTCCGTTGCTGGTGTATCTTTTTTATTTGCCTCTGTTACTGGTTGTTGCTCATCTGACGCCACATTTACTTGATTATTTTTATAGTAAACGACTACGATAATAGATATTATTAACGCCACTGAAATAAAAGCACCAATGATGAGTGGTAGACGATTGTTTTTCACTGTATTTGCCCCTTTTACATTTATCCCTTGTTAATGGGTTGTTAGGGCTCCCTACTTTTAAAATGGATATGTAAGTGGGAGCTCCAGTATCGCACACCCGATTAATGAACACATACAAGTCCCCCATTTCCTATGGTACCGTATGTGTAAACCACATCTTGTAAGCTTTTCATCATTTATCGGTAGCGAGGAATGCACACGAGGATTTAACTCCTACGTCGAGTATTTTCGCTGATGAAAGCCTCACTTTATCCATATAGTATTATTTTAACACCTTTCACATTTTTTAGTGTAATATTTTCGAAATTATTCTTTTGTTAATCTGTAATAATAATATAAAGTACCACGACTGAGGCAATAGTGAAAAAAATGGCCATATACTTCATCCATTTTGCTTCTTTCACATACCCTTGCTCCTTAAAACTCTTAGCGCGGAAAGCATTTGATAGAGCAAACATTATAGTCATTGCAAGTACCGCAAAATTAAAATTACCCATAATTATACATACAATAGCCGCAATACTGAAAAAAGCGACGAGCATTGATGATAACCACTTTGTGTTCATCCTTTTGTCCCCCTAAAAAAATCGAGGCTACACAAGCGCCTCGACATACATTTTTTTATGATGTTGCTTTTTCGGGATGCTCCGAATAATATTTTCGTCCAATATAAGTTTGAATAATCAGTAACGCACCACTTACAGACCAGTAAAGCGGTAGAGCTGCCATAGAAGACATTGAGATAAAGACAATCATAATTGGTGAAATATAAATAAACATTTTCATCTGTGCTTTTTGCTGCTCTGGTACCGTCCATAGTGACACACGCGCTTGCACTAGATAAACAATACCCGCGATAATCGTCATAATGATATCAGGTGAACCTAGGCTAAACCATAAAAACATATGTGATTTTACATCGGCTGAATATAAAATCGAAAAGTAAAGACCCATAATAATTGGCATTTGAATCAACATCGGTAAGCAACCCATATTCAATGGATTAACACCATGCTTTTTATATAATGCCATCATTTCCTGTTGATGCTGCATTTGTTCTTCTTTTGTCTTAGCTTCCTTCATCTTTTTCTGAACTTCTTCCATTTCAGGCTTGAAGGCATCCATTTTAGATTTCATTATTTGCTGTTGACGATAGTTTTTCAACATAATCGGCATTAAAACTAAACGAATAAGCACTGTAATAGCGATAATCGCTAAACCATAGCTACCTGAAAATATATCATTCCCGAAAAACTCAAGTAAAAATTCCATAGGCTTCACAAAAATACTATAGAAAAAGCCTTCTTTGTTCTGAACTGCTTGACAACCACTAAGGACAAATACCACAAGACCAAGCATTGAAAATAGCTTTAAATTTTTCATTTTTCCACCTACTATTATTTTTCAACTAATGTGAAGTATACCTTATAAAGACTACCTTTATCAAATAGCAAGTGCTACTAATTCAATTACTTCTAGGCTTCATCGTAAGCTTTTTGATATGAAGTAAAAATTCCATAAAAAAAGATGCGAGTTTAGCATCGCTAACATGTCCGCATCTTCCTATTTGTTCAAATATTGCTTACAAGGTCATACTACTGTTTGAGACAATTAATAACTACTATATATTTTGAAGCTCAGACTCAGCCATTTCAAAACGATAAAATTCGTGATGTAACTCGTCACGGAAATGTTTAGGTGTTACGCCTGTGTATTTTTTAAAAATACGCGTAAAGTAACTTTGGTTACAAAAATGGAACTGATCTGAAATAGAAGTTATACTTTTATTTGTATGGCGCAAATAGTATTGAGATTCCTCTACACGGCGAACATTTAAATATTCAACAAGAGTAATACCCACATGTTCTCTAAATATACGCGATAAGTGGCTTGTACTAATATGGAAGTTATTTGCGATACTCTCGACTGTTAAGTCATTCTCTAATTCATCGTTTATATACATTATCACCTTATTGACAGTCTGGTGACGGAAAGTTGGCTGCTTGCGATCAGCGATAAAATAAACGAAGAAATCAATTAAATCGTCTGCGAATTGTAAAAATTCTGCATCTTTCATTTGATTTTCTATCATATCATTACAGGCTATATTAAAGGCAAAAGCTTTTTTCGAAGGTACTTGATTGTCAAGTAATTTACGAGCAACAATCGACGACAAAACGGAAAAATAACTTCGAACAATTTTAATGACTTGCTTGCCAAAACGTATTGAAAGAATATCAATTAACTCATGCAATGATTTCTTAGCCTTTGCACATTCTAAGTGATAAATTTCAAATATTAATTTCGACTCAATATTAAAAAATTCTTCTACACCGATATATTGATTAATATTATCGATTTCTTGGAAGTATCTTTTTGATATCGTTTCTGACATTGAATGTTGATGTAGTTGCATAATCTTCCCCATCTTTCCTCAGAGTGCACGAATTACTTTACAATATTTTACAAAAATCTACGTAATTGCAAATAAGAAAATAGCATTTACTTATTTTGGTATGAATTGAGTCCTATTTCACAAGTATATATTGACTATAACCTTAAAAATAATCCAACTAAAACACCATTTGTAATAAAAATAGACTATACAGAGGATTTTACCATATTCTGCGATTTCCTTTCAACCACATTTTATCCCCTTCACTAGTTCTTATTTATCACACAGCCATAGTAGAAACCTAGTAAACATACTTATAACCAATTAAATATTACCATATATATAATAAAAAAAATTAGTAATTAATTAATTTTTGTTACATATTATGTAAAAAAAATTACATCTTTTGATTTCACATTCGACATTTCTCTATTTTATTCCTAAATCTTCTCTATATAATTTATACGAATATGTAGTAAAATAGATGATAATACTATTTTTAAAAGTTCAAAACGAGGTGTTAATAGTGGATCCAAAACAAATAGAAGAAATTATGGAGATTATTAAGGAGTTTTTCCCAGAGAATACTTCAATCGCAATTTCCGACACAAACGAATACTTGTATTACCAGCCTAGCAAAAAAGTTGATTTAAAAATCAAGCCAGGTGATCCTATTAAAGAAGGTTCAGCTGCACATAAAGCTTTAAGCTACGGACAAAAAATCAGCACCTACATCGAACCAGATGTATTTGGCGTTGCCTATTTCGGCATGAGTATCCCTTTAATGGAAGAAGGCGAGACAAAGGGTGCTATTACTGCAATTTTCCCACAAAAGCCATCAGCATTTTTAACAAATTACATCACAATCAAAATTGATGATTGTTGGTATCCAATTAAGCATGATCAAGTCATTTATCTTGAAACACAGCTTCGAAAAACGTTCGTTAAAACAATGGGGCGCGAAGGGTATCACCGACTAAATTTAAGTGATCTTGAGCTATTCTTAGCACCTGATTCATTTATTCGATGCCACCGTTCATATATCGTAAATATTGACTTCATTGATGAAATT
This sequence comes from Lysinibacillus sphaericus OT4b.31, assembly GCF_000392615.1. Taxonomy (GTDB): domain Bacteria; phylum Bacillota; class Bacilli; order Bacillales_A; family Planococcaceae; genus Lysinibacillus; species Lysinibacillus sphaericus_B. The sequence goes on from NZ_KB933398.1 coordinate 3,663,588, forward strand.
CAACCAGACTCACATTCCACTTTCTTATTAATCATGAAAGATGGTACACGCATTCCTGTTAGCCAACGCTATGCAAGCTACTTCCGTCGCTCTTTAGGTTTCTAATTTTTTATAAATACAGCAAGCATTTTACTTTAAAGTGCTTGCTGTTTTTTTCTATTTATTAAGAATTTAATGTCAGTTCAAAACAAGCGACGCTATAATAAAACGTTTTCTCTGTCGAAAAATCATTCTTATGCTCGAATTTCCTTTTTTTAAACAGTTTAATGCTATTTATGAAGTAATTGTGACAGTTTGGTGATAGTATTATTCAAATGGTTGGTGCTATACTACAACTGAATAAACAGAAAATTCTTATAAGTTTTTTCTTGTTTTGTTATCGGTTTCCATCAAAACTTTTAGGGGAGGATTTTTTTAATGGATGCAATTATTCAAAAACGTTTAGGTTTAAAAGAGCTTGAAAGTAAAATCGTTACAGCTGATGTAGCTGCAGCACTTATTTCTGATGGTGATGTAGTTGGTATGAGTGGTTTCACTCGTGCTGGGGATGCTAAAGTGGTTCCAATGGCATTAGTAGAACGCGCAAAAAATGAAAAATTCAAAATTGATGTATATACAGGTGCTTCTTTAGGCCCAGAAGTAGATAAATATTTAGCTGAGGCTGGCGTTATCCGCAAACGCGGACCTTTCCAAGGCGATGCAGGTATCCGCAACCTGATTAACTCTGGTGATATCCAGTATGTAGATGCACACCTTTCACATAACGCTGAATTAGTTCGTCAAGGAATTATGGGCCCAATTAAATATTTAATTCTTGAAGCTGTGGCTATTACCGAGGATGGCTTAATTATTCCTACAAACTCTGTAGGTAACTCACCTATCTTCGCTGAGTATGCTGAAAATATTATTATCGAGTTAAATATCTCTCACCCAGAAGCTTTAATCGGTATTCATGATATTTACGTACCTGCTGAGCAAGGTGAACGTGAAGCAATTCCGATGACAGATGCTACTCAACGTATTGGCGAAATCGGTATTAAAGTAGACTCGGCTAAAATTAAAGCAATCGTTATTTCAGAAGAACCAGATGCTCCTTCATTAATTGTTCCTCCAGATGAAGAAACACAAAGAATGGCGAACATTTTATTGGACTTCTTCCGCGATGAAATTAAAGCAGGTCGTCTAACTAACAAATTAATGCCATTACAATCTGGTGTAGGTTCTGTAGCAAATGCTGTACTTGATGGCTTCGCTGATTCAGAATTTGAAGATTTAGTTGTTGCTTCTGAAGTACTTCAAGATGCTGTATTCAACTTAATCGATGCTGGTAAAGTTAAATTTGCAGCTGCTACTTCAATTACACTTACTGAAGAATTACAGAAAAAAGTTTATGGTAATTTAGAAAAGTATGCTGATAAAATTTGCTTACGTCCACAAGAAATTTCTAACCACCCAGAGCTTATCCGTCGTTTGGGTTTAATCTCAATCAACACGGCTCTTGAATTAGACATATACGGTAACGTAAACTCTACTCACGTATCAGGTACTCGTATGATGAACGGTATTGGTGGTTCTGGTGACTTTGCGCGTAATGCTCGTCTAGGTATCTTTGTAACAAAATCATACGCAAAAGGCGGAGCAATCTCTTCAATCGTACCAATGGTTTCTCACGTGGATCACACTGAGCATGATGTAGACGTTATCGTTACTGAACAAGGTATCGCTGATTTACGCGGGCTTGCGCCAAAAGAACGTGTACAACTTATCATCGAAAACTGCGCTCATCCAGATTACAAAGAGCAATTATGGGATTACTACAACCGTGCTGTAGAAGCAACTGGTAGCCATCAAACACCTCATATTTTAGAAGAGGCTCTTTCTTGGCATGTTAATCTTGCTAAAAACAAAACAATGAAAAAAGAAGTTGTAAAAGCTTAATTTTCCATTATAACGCCTACTAAGTTCATTTCGACTTAATAGGCGTTTTTTTATTGTCAAAAATGGTATAATAAAGTGAAAACTTTGATCGGTGGGGATATAGGATTCCCCACCGATTATTAATGATTTCTGCAAGACCTGATAAGCTTTATATGTGTTGTTTTATCGACTAGGGTGCACGATTTCCTCCAACTGTGTTGTGAAGTGAAAATGTTAGCATCCCTTTGTATGGATAAACCCACTATGTCGTAATTTGTAACAGGAGGAGTTATGAAGAAATTTATCTATGTGATTATATTCTTTTCATTTTTTGACTTATTTACTCAGCTTCCTGTGATGAGTACATATGCAGAATCTTTAGGCGCATCTGCTTTTTTAACTGGGCTTGCTGTTGGCATGTATTCCCTTTCTAATACGTTTGGGAATATTATTTCTGGGTTTTTAACCGATCGTAAGGGACCTTTTGTGATTTTAGTAATCGGTCTTTTAACTACAGGGCTCTCGTTAACACTTTATAATTTAGTAGCAGAACCATTTGCTTTACTGGCAGTACGCTTTGTACATGGATTGGTAGCAGGTTTTATTGTCCCAGCTGCGTTTACATTCTTAGCAAATGCAACCGAACAAGAAAAACGTGGTAAAGGTAGTGCTATTTCAGGTGCATTCGTGGGAATAGCAGCTATCATTGGACCAGCCTTTAGTGGTATTTTAGCAAGTCGGACGAGTGTACCTTTCGTTTTTAATATTACAGCAAGTTGTATGCTACTTTTAGGTATTCTAGCTACATTTCTACTTAGATCAAGCCAAGTTAAAAAGGAAAAAACTGCACCAAGTATACATATACCCATTAGTGTATTTTTCACTAATAACGGGACGTTAAAAGCTTTTTCAGGGGCATTCTTTTTAATGTTTTCACAGGGCGTTATTGCCTATCTACTCCCTTTAAAGGTACAATCTCTAGGCTTTGATTCGCGATTAAGCGGCACACTAATGAGTGCATTCGGCATTATTGCTGTACTAGTATTTATCTTGCCTAGCAATCGTATTTTTGACAAAGTCGCACCGGTTAAAACGTTGTCGCTTGGTATTAGCTTAATGGGTATAAGCCAAATACTTATCAGTCAAGCCGATTCCAATACATTACTCTACATTGCGATGGCTTGCTATGGTATTGGTTTTGGTTTCTTATTTCCTTCAATAAATTCACTATTGATTGACTCGACGACAGTTGAAATTCGAGGAAAAGCATATGGTTATTTTTATGCCTTCTTCTCATTAGGCGTTGTACTGGGCTCCTCGTTGCTAGGTTGGCTTTCACTCGGTATTACCAGTGGGTTTATTTTCACAGGAATAGTATTGATAGGCTTTGCTATTTTCACTCTAATCCCCAAAAGAAAACCTTCTCATAGTTAAATGAGAAGGTTTTCTTTAAATAGAAGCATCTATATGAACCCGTTGATTTCCGCTACGGCGGACGCTTTTTGCGGGCATGGCTTCAGTCTCCTCGTCGCTACGCTTCTGCGGGGCCTTTTCGCTCATGCTTTTCCCGCAGAAGTCGCCGCTTGCGCTCCAATTAACTCGTGTACGTTAAGTTGGACGACCAAGTATTGATCTTATCGTTCTATTTTACATGACATTTATTCAATATATATTTGGTATTCGTTCTATACATCATTCCATTAAAGAAATCCAAAAGAACATGGTGTATAGTGACATGAAACAAGTCTATGCGCGTCTAAAAGAATCGATGGAACGTGTATTTGCGGATGTGTAAGAAAAAGCATAGTATGCGTTGGACAACCTTGTACTACTCTCGTTAGGGGCTATTGTAACTAATATTTCTGATAAAAATTTCAAAAGGTATTCGGAACGTGATTATTCCGAATACCTTTTGTCGTCAATCTGAACCTTCTCATAGTTAAATGAGAAGGTTTTTTGTTACTTTTCTTTTTCCTGGATTTCTTCGTTATAAAAATGGACGCCTGTATGTCCGCCACCTTCAGCAACCATTTCATTTGATGCTAACTTTGTTGGCGATGTCCCTGCTTCTGTCGCTACCTCAGTAGTTACACGTTCAGCGATTCTGCCATCCATATTAACATTTGATGTATTCAAATAAGATTCAAATTTGGATTTAGCACTACTTAACATATTCAATGCCTTATCTCGATTTTCTTTTTTACTTAAATAAGATGCCGCTAATCCTGCTAATCCTGCAAGTACAACACCTGACCCTTTACGTTTTGCCATTAAAAATCCCTCCTAGAAATATAGAAACTGGCCTTATAATATAGCTTTTCCCTATTTTTAGAGGTCTAAACATTATTTTTCGCTTTATATAACATATCAAGATGCGGCAAGCTATCATAGATATACGGTTCTGAAACTTGCTTGAAACCAAATGAGCCATAAAATGCTTTTAAATATTGTTGCGCCTGAATGAAAATCTCTGAACCTGGCCATTCTTTTTCGATTGTCTTTAAAGCTAACTCTATCATTTCCTTACCAAGCCCCGTGCCACGAACTTCTTGCTTTGTGATAACACGACCGATCGATGCCATAGTAAATTTTTCACCGGGCGGTAATAAACGTGCATACGCGAATATTTCCCCATTTTTAACATATGATATATGTATAGAGTTTTGATCATGATTATCTAAATCCTCATAGCATGATTGTTGTTCAACAATAAATACATTTACTCGTAGCTGAATAATTTTATACAATTCTTCCGTCGTTAATTCATTATACGTCTGTATTTTCCAAGACATTATCTATCACTCTCCCACTCGATATTATCGCACAATTCTAACTTTTTTTCGTTAACCAACTCTATTTTGTAATTTATTATGATTATAAATGACAAACTAAGGGAATTAATTAATTATTACAATTAATAGGAGGGTGATTTGTGTGAAAGATTTAGACTTGCTATACGATTGGGTAGATATGGCTTCATTATTGGGAGGAGCAGGCTTCTTAACTTTTCTAATTTACAGTGTAATTCTACTATAAGGAGCGTATGAAATGATTTCTGTAAAAACTAAAAAGGCAATCCGCTTACTAGCACAAGGCTACTAGCAGATTGCCTTATTTTTTTCATAGTCCCCTCTATAGACACCCTATTAGTTTTGCTCGACATATTGTCAAATAGATGTCTTACAGAGCTCTACCTTATTGTTTTACATCATTATAGGCATCGGATTTATCAAATGCCGCAACTACATACGAACATACTGCTTCCATTTTATAATCGTTTTCACGTGCATAATCAGCTGCACGATCTAACAATTTCTTCGCCACCCCTTGACCACGGAGCTTGTCTGAAACATATGTGTGATCCATTACCATCACTTGCCCCTTTTGTTGCCAAGTAATCTCTGCTAATCTTTCGCCTTCTTGCTCAAACACAAAAGCAAGCTTGTTCGATGCTTCACTCTGTAATCGGAATTCCATTTCTCACCACTCCTTTTTTTCATAGTAACATAGCCTGTTGTTATTCTTCAAAGATAGTGCAACGTTGCTTTGATTGGATTTGCACACGTTTACTTACTAACAATGGCGGCAATGCAAGTCCCTCTATGAGAGTTTAAAACGATGCACTTCCCCAGAAACCTGGAAACACAATGTGCGTAACTTATCCTGTTCATATTCTTATACCAACTAAACATAAAAAGCTCACTGCCATTGTGACAGTGAGCTTTACTTTCTTTAGTTAAACCAAGATGAAATGGATTCTTTTAAATTGGCAAAGAAATTTTTCACACCCGCCCAGAAGCCTTCATCTTCCATCAGTGCACCGAATTTTTCTTGTAACGTATTACTAATATCATTTAATTGATCTGACCATTTACTAAAGTCAATGTCTAGTTTACTAATTTTGTCCATCAAATCGATTAGCAGCTGTCTATCCGTCTCGCTTAATTTTATCTCGAGTTTGTTTAACTGCTCTTGCACGATTTTTTCAACATCTTCACGTGTTGCCGGTTTTGATTCTGCTATTTGTTTTTTTATTTCTGTTAGCAGTTCTGCAACCTTCGCATCCTCTATTCCCGATGATTGTGCAAGAGATGTTGCAACTGATAACTCCTCATTGGCAACGTCTGTGCGCTCAATATCTAAAGTTTCACCCGTTTTCACTTCATAAGCTTTATAAATCCCTACAAGCGCTGAATGACCTGTTACAGCCTTTGGCGCGGCTACTTGTACTGTCGCATCCTCGATACCAGCTGTCAGCATAGCATTCGCATACATTTCAGACGTTACTTGTGTAATATTTGAGGGTGTGACAATCTCAATAACCAAGCCTTTCCCAGCATCCTTGCGAGTAATTTTTGCAGAGGAATACATGCGTGAACTTGCATTACTGTCTTTAATGTATTTAGTTAAGTCTTCTCCAGATACTGTAATTTCTTCGATTTCAGGTTCTTCGTTTACTTTTAATGATTCTTTAACAGATTCTTTTTCCGTCTCTGATAAGTTTGCACCATAGACCACAATTGGTACGCCAAGTTTTTCATCAATTGCTTTTGTTGTCGAATTATCCGCGGCAAATCCTGTTACTGGTGCCATCACACCAAATACTAACATAGTAGCAGTTAGCACTTTCAGCCATGTTTTTTTCAAATTGTGTGACCCCTTTCGCTTGAAAAATCATCTAGCCTGTATAATGTAGATCACTATACAACTATTAGTACGAAAAAATGACGAGAAGGTTTCAAACAGTCTCTCGTCATTCGTGTGATATTAATTGAAGGATTATAAAATCCATTGCACGTCTACTTAATACTTTTACAGTTAAAACAAATCACTGTTAGAAATTAAATTTCTTCCGTCCAGCCATCTTGTTGTTTTATTTTACCGGCCTTCATTAATGTACCCAGTGCACGTTTAAATGCCGCTTTACTCATCTTGAACATTTCTTGAACTTCTTCCGGTGAAGACTTATCACCAAATGGCATTTTGCCACCCACATCTTGTAAATAGCTTAGAATTTTCTGTGCATCACCAGTAATACGTTCGTGTTTACGTGGTAAAAGTGAACCGTTCATGGAGCCGTCCTCTTTGACGTCAATAATACGTACCTCTATATCTTGTCCAAGACGAGGTTCTGCATAACGCTCTGATTCATGAACAAAAATGCGGTATGGTGCTTCCACACCTAGTAAAAATGACCCTACTGGCAATAAACGATATGGTCGGGCTTTAATATTTTTATTGTGCAGATCTTCAAATGCACCCTCATATAGCTCAAATATTTTTTCTTCAGTTGCTAAACGTCCAAATAAATCTCCATTGCGATCTGTGCGCAATGTCATAAATAAATGGTCGCCCACTGCTGGCCAAACCTCTTTAATGGCAGGTAGATCCTCTGCTTTTACTAGCACTTCACGTGATGTCCCAATATCAACGAAAGCTCCTTCATGTTCGACCACTCTTAGTACGCGCGCCCAGCCATATTCGCCTTGCGCAAATGTTGGAATAGCTGTTGTAGCCGCTAAATCTCCACGACGGTCTGTGAATAAAAATACTTGAAGGCGATCTCCTATTGCAAGTGGTTCTGTGACCTCTGAAGCATTTAAAGGTAGTTCAGCTACCCCATTGGTTAAGATCCATTTCGATGCTTGTTGCTCTAATACAGTAAGCGTTACAACTTCACCTGATTTTAATTCGTTCATAATGTCTTCCTTTCCTTCACACCATCATTTTCGCAAACTATTTTACTTCGTACGACTAATGGGTACTAAGAGGCCCACTCCAAAACAACAGGATAGTGGGAAATCCAGTACCCCTAAGTAACCGATTAAAGTTTTACTTTATAGGTTGTGCTGTGATCTAGATGCCTCTAATTTTTTTGCGATGTCTGGATTTTCTTCCATTACCTGCACAAGATCAGCAATTCGATCGATTGAATTCCAACTAAGATGGTGCTCAATTCCTTCTACATCATTGTAAATACGTTCTTCATCTACACCAATGATTCGTAAAAATTGCTCTAGTAGTTCATGGCGTTGCACAAGACGTTTTCCAAGTTTTTCCCCTTTTGGCGTCAATGTAAGGCCACGATATTTTTCATAAACTAAATAGCCATCTTTATCTAATTTTTGAACCATTTTCGTAACAGAAGAAGGAAGAACAGATAATGCTTCCGCTATGTCAGACACACGAGCATATCCTTTATTAGCGATTAATAAATATATTTGTTCGATATGATCCTCCATACTTGGTGTTGGCATATCCAATTCCCTCTCTTTCTTTTTCTTACTCTCTAGTTTACTACAAGCTTACCTTAAAAGTTAACTGAAAATACATAACCACAGCAATCCTTGTCATTACACATAAAAAGAGCCGACCTCATATGAAGTGGGCTCTACTCATGCCGTGGATACTTATTCACTACATGTAATGCACGAATAATCTCCCTGTTGATCAGCTCAATATTTTCTGGAGTATTCATTTTTTTAAATGCTTCATCACGCGCGTTCATAAATGTAACATACTTACTAGGCAAAGCATTTAGAGCGATTGCAACTGTGTCGAACTCACAGATTTCACATTTACAAAATGTTTGATATTCTGGCCCTCGTAAAAGAAAACTTACTAAGCCACGTACAATTTCCTCTGTAACATTTACTAAAATAGGTTGTGACATATAAAACTTTCGCCTCATTTATAATTAATTGTTACATTGTTCCCAACATATATTAGCACTAAACAAGGGCTTTTTCAAGAATAGCTAGTAGCATCTACATCAACAATATTTACTAATTACAAATGGTATTATTATCCTAAAAATCAACGAACTTCAAACTTATTATTTGTATTTTTTTGTTTTAATTAGTCTTAACGAGTTAAAAACCACAAGTAATGTAGCACCCATATCTGCAAAAATGGCAATCCATAACGTTAACCATCCTGGGATAACGAGTAATAAGGCGATTAATTTTAATGCCAGTGCAAAAATGATATTTTCTTTAATAATGCGTAATGTTTTTCTACTTAAATCAATTGTATACGGCAATTTCGTTAAATCATCACCCATTAAAGCAATATCTGCGGTTTCCAAAGCTGTATCCGTGCCCGCACCGCCCATTGCGATACCTACATTGGCCGATGCTAAGGCCGGCGCATCATTTACTCCATCTCCGACCATAGCTACAGCTCCATACTTAGTGCGTAATTCTTTAATTGCTGTTAATTTTTCTGCTGGCAGTAACCCCGCTCTTACATCACTCATACCAAGAGCAGTAGCAATGGCTTCTGCTGTAGGTTTAGCATCCCCTGTTAACATGACAGTATGCTTCACTTTTAATGTTGTTAGGTTTTGCAGTACACTTTTACTTTCACCACGTAATTGGTCAGCGATTCCGATAATGCCGATGAAATGATGGTCACTAACAACGGCAACAACTGTTTTACCTTGCGCTTGCAATTGATTGGCTTGTTCTTTTGTAGCTTCATCTACAGCTGTGAAAGTGGAAATCCATTTCAAACTCCCGACAGAAACCTTTTTGCCCTCAATTGTCGCAAAAGCCCCTTTTCCTGTCACCGATTGGAAATCAGTCGGTTCTAACTCAGTTAAACCTTTTTCATGTAACGCAGTTAAAATTGCTTTCGCTAGTGGATGCTGCGATTGCTTTTCAACGGCTGCAACAAGTTGTAGCACACTGTCCTCTGTCATATTACGGTGCGTGAATATGTCTGTTACCGCTGGTTTCCCCTTCGTTAAGGTACCTGTTTTATCGAATGCCACAGCTTCAATATGACCTAATTGTTCTAAATGGACGCCCCCCTTAATGAGCACACCCTGCCTTGCTGCATTTCCGATAGCTGTCACGATGGCAACTGGTGTCGAGACAACTAGCGCACAAGGGCAGCCAACAACCAGCACCGCTAAACCTTGATAGATCCAATGCTGCCAATCGCCTATAAACAATGGTGGAATAACAGCAACAAGGAAGGCAACCATCATAATCGCAGGTGTGTAATATTTAGCAAAGCGATCAACAAATTGCTGTGATGGTGCTTTTTCTGCCTGTGCTTCTTCTACTAAATGGATGATTTTAGCAATAGTTGTATCTTCCACACGCTTGGTAACACGGACTTCTAGTGCACCTTCCTCATTCAATGTTCCAGCAAATACTTCGTCATCTTTTGATTTATTAACAGGTATCGACTCGCCTGTTATAGCTGCTTGATTGACTGCTGATAGTCCTCTTATTACAATCCCATCCATGGCGATTTTTTGACCCGGCTTGACTATTAAAATATCACCGATTTCAATTTCTTCAGTTGGTACTTCCATCTCATGGAAATGCTCACCGTGAGCACGTTTGATAGTCGCTGTTGCAGGGGCAATATCCATAAGTTGTCGAATCGATTGGCGCGCTTTATCCATAGAGTATGCCTCAAGTGCTTCACTGACAGCGAATAGGAAAACTACAACCGCCGCTTCTTCCCACTCACCAATAATTGCAGCTCCAATTACAGCAATCGTCATCAGCGTTTTCATATCAAATTCGAAGCGTGCTAAATTACGGAATCCTGTTTTAAAAATGCCAACGCCACCTACTAAGATTGCTACGATAAACATGCCAATTGCAAAAGGATCTGTTTCTCCACGCATTGTTACCAAGACATACCCAAGTATTACAAATAACAATGCAATACCAGCTAAAATATTTTCCGTTTTTTTATAAAACGACGTTGATTTTTCAATTGAACTTTTTGGCGATTGCGATACTTTAATGCCATCAAATGCACCTGCTTCTTCAATTTGATCGACGTTTATCTCACCAAACACCGTTATTTTGGAAGCTCCAAAATTAACTTGTGCATCTTCTACCTCGGGAATAGCTTTCACATTTTTCTCAAATTTTGCCGCACAGCTGGCACAGGATAAGTTTTGCAAACGGTATTCTTGCTTAGTTGGTGTCGCTGCCATCGTCAATCCCCTCTTTCGCATGTTCATAAGCAATCGTGACAATTTGGTATACATGTTCATCGGCTAAAGAATAGTACATTTGCTTCCCCTTGCGATGCGATTTCGCTAGACTGTTATCTTTTAAATAGCGTAAATGATGCGATGCTGTTGCTACAGATGATCCGATAATTGTGGCAACATCACAGACACATAATGCATCTTCTACCGTTAGCGCATAGGCAATTTTCAATCTTGTTTCATCAGATAAAGCCTTTAAAAATTTGGCTACACCCGATAAATCTGGCATTTGTTGCTGTACTTTCGTGACCGCTTCCTCATTTACATGTGTTATTTCACATATTTCTTTCGGCATTTTTTCACCTCATTCAAATGTTCGTTTGATTGTTTTCAATATATCATAGTACTCCATCATATTCAAACAGACATTTGAATGTATATGATTACTATCACGGAATTATACTTAAAGTTCTACTCTGACTCTTACAAAAAAACAGCACACTAAATAGTGCGCTGTTCTTCAATATTATTGTGCCTTTAATAACAATGTCTTCCCCTTAATCTCTTTGTTCTTTACAAAAGTTTCATGATAATTCCCAATTGCCCAATCCTCCACTTGGTCTTGATACCACTTCGATTTAACATGACCACTCTGCCCTGGACCAACGATATGATAGGCTGAGTTCAAATCACTTACATCCGCTATAAATCGCCAGGAAGCTCCGTGATCTACATTGCCATCTAGGTCATCATCGGCCGCCTGTACAGTGACTTTCGAACCGCCAATCGGTACCTTTTTAGCATTAAAGTATTTTGCTAGTATTGGTGACGCGCTTCCTAACGTGTGATCAAATGTAAGTTGATGGAAATCTCCCCATTGCCACTTGGAAGGTTTCTTGCCGAAACGCTCTTCAATTAGTGCTATCGATCGTTCTAATGCTTCATATACAGCTGCATCCACACCACCCTGTTGTTCAATCCAAATACTCTTCTCGCCTGCATATGCTTTTCGCAATAGCTGATCCGTTATATTGTATTTACCAGCCATCAGATTATACATATCTAGAGGCATTTCATCTTTAAAGAGTACTTCCTGCAATTGTTCCATTAGCGTATGGAAGACAAGTGGTGCGCTCGAATCTTTTGTATCCACCATATCCCATTCTTCCAGTAAGGCAATGACTTCTGCATATTTTTCATCCTGATCTTTTGCTTTTAACGACGTTAATAAATCTGGTAAAAACTCACGTGCATATAAATTATGTTGATCCATTTGTAAATTCATCATGTCTTCTACTGTTAGCGAATCATTGGCTTCTAACACTTCTTTAATACGCTCATAACGATACGGCTGTGCCCAGAAATCCGTTATATGATAAGGGTACTCCTCGCCGATAACTTCATTATTTGCAGTCGCAATAAATCCTTCCTTTGGATTTACGACTGTTGGTAGTTCATCCCATGGGATAAAGCCTTCCCATCCATAGTCACTTGAATCACCCGGTACTGGTAACTGGCCTTCTCCCTGCCTGCGAATCGGAATTTCACCATTTGCTTTATAAGCAATTGTGCCATCCTTAGAGGCAAAGATAAAGTTTTGCGCGGGTGCCTTAAAGTCTTCTAATGCCTTTTCAAAGTCATCCCATGAATTTGCCTTATTAAAGCCAAGTATCGCTCGCAGTTCTGCCGTAGATTGCAAAGCGGTCCATTGCATAGAAAACTGTGCTGATGGTTCCGTATCTTTAAATGCTAAATCGGTCATAATTGGCCCATGTCGTGTGACAATAACATCAAAATCTACTGTCTTTCCATCCTTCACCTTGATTGATTCATTACGTACCTCGGCCTGCTCCCACTCGCCATCATATTTGAACTGTGTTGGATTATCTGGATTCGGTATTTCAATATACAAATCTTGTACATCTGGACCTACATTTGTTACCCCCCAAGCAATATCATCGTTATGTCCTAAAATAATGCCAGGGATGCCTGCAAATATGACTCCACTAACATTTTGTTCAGGTGACTGAAGATGCATTTGATACCAAATAGATGGCGTGCTTAAACCTAAGTGTGGATCATCTGCTAAAATCGGAAAACCTGACTTTGTTTTATCGCCTGATACAACCCAGTTATTACTGCCATTAAATTCATTCGGCAATAGGTCAGCGTCAAATTGACCTGCTACCGCTACAGGGTTTGCTATGTTTGCCTCAATAATTGATGACGCGTTGTCAGGATACTTTATAAATAATTCCTTTGCCTTGTCTTCGTCGAAATGTTGTAAAGCCCAGTGACGGAAAGCAAGTGTATTCCAATTACCCCCTAAATCATATGCCATATATTTACCAATCGTTAGCGAATCTACAACGGACCATTCTTCCGGCTCATAACCTAGTAATGCGAATTCATAGCTTAATGTATTATTTTCCTTTGCCTGCTTAATAAAAGCGTTTACTCCTTCTGCAAACCATTCGAGTACCTGCTTGCTTTCTTCATCATAAGCAGCTAACGATTTTTCTGCTGCATCACGTAAGCTAAACGTACGGAAATGTTTGTCCGTATTAATTGTCGCCTCACCAATCACTTCTGATAATCGACCACTTGCCTGTCTACGCGCTAAATCCATTTGAAACAGTCGATCCTGTGCCTGAACGTAACCTTGTGCACGATATAAATCCGCATCTGTCTCTGCTAATATATGGGGAACTCCCTTATCATCCCTGGTAACAGTTACATCCTGATTAAGCACACTTACTGCAAGATCCCCTTCAATAACGGGCTTTGATTTATTCATAAACCATGTAAAGCCAATAAAGACTACGATTAGTGCAATTGCTAAAAAGCCAACAACACCAACGAGCCATTTTTTCCATATCTTTTTTTTCACAACGACAAACCCCCTCTTAAGCAATATATTCTTTAGCAAGCTTTGTAAATCCTTTTCAACAAGATAAAAGCTGATTTTTCTAGCGAATTTCGTTGTTTTTTAATAGAAAATCCCCTTGATATATAGAAATCCAAAATCCCACTGTACATAAAATAGTAGATAGTAAATTATTTCCTGTACTACAGAAATATAAAAAAAATCGCATTTCCCACTGGAAGTACGATTTCTTCTTAGATATTAATAATCGAGTTGTAATTCAATTGGACAATGATCACTACCCAAAATATGCGAATGGATTGTCGCAACGTCAATTTGTTCTTTCAATCGTTCAGATACAATAAAATAATCAATGCGCCAACCAATATTTCGCTCACGCACTTTATTCATATAGGACCACCATGTATAATGATCCGTCTCATTTGGATGCTTGAAGCGGAAAGAATCTATAAATCCACTTGCTAAAAGCTCGGTCATTTTAGCACGTTCTTCATATGTAAACCCTGAATTGCCAATATTTGATTTTGCATTTTTTAAATCTATGTCCGTATGTGCGACGTTCAAATCTCCACAGTACACGATAGTCTTTTTAGCATCAAGTTCTTTTAAATACAGGGCTAAACGGTTCTCCCAATCCAGGCGAATGGGTAATCTCGCTAAATCACGCTGCGAATTCGGTGTATAGACGTTAACTAAATAAAAGTTTTCATATTCTAACGTAATTATTCGTCCCTCTTCCTGTGACTTATCTTCACCGACACCATAATGTACTGAAAGAGGTTTATGTTTTGTAAAAATAGCTGTACCTGAGTAGCCCTTTTTCACAGCATAATTCCAATATTGTTCATAACCTTCTAGTGAAAGCTCAACTTGTCCCTCTTGACACTTCGACTCCTGAATACAGAAAAAGTCTGCATCTACTTCATTGAAGAAATCTAAAAAGCCTTTGCTCATGCAAGCGCGGATTCCATTGACATTCCATGATATAAATTTCATAGTTTTGCACCCCTAGAAAACGCCCCTCGCCTTTAGCGAAGAGCGCCATGTATAATTTTCTTATATATCGTCGCCGACTATTTTCACTTCAGTTTCTAAGTCGATGCCATACTTTTCTTTGACCGCCCGTTGCACCATTTGAATAGTTGCAATGTAATCAGTGGCCGTTGCATTTCCTTTATTCACGATAAAGCCCGCATGCTTGGTCGATACTTCTGCACCCCCCACGCCTTTTCCCTGCAGACCACTATCCTGTATAAGCTTGCCTGCGAAATGACCTGGAGGACGTTTAAAGACACTACCAGCAGATGGGTATTCTAATGGCTGTTTAGATTCACGCTGGTACGTTAAATCAGCAATTTTCGCGTCAATTTCTTCCTGAACGCCTTGCGTTAACTGAAATTCCGATGACAGTACATAATAACCCTTCTTAGCAATGATACTTTTGCGGTAGCCGAGTTCTAGTTCTTCTTTTGATAATATTACAATGTCGCCTTCTTTTGTTAAAACTTTAGAAGAAATAATAATATCCTTAATTTCACCACCATATGCACCTGCGTTCATCGCCATAGCTCCACCAATGGAGCCAGGAATCCCACATGCAAATTCAAAGCCTGTTAGGGATGCGGTTGCTGCCAGCTTGGACACGTCCTTAATGAGGGCACCACTTTGTGCATGTACATAATCACCGTTAATGTGAATTTCATCTAGATGTGCAAATGTGACAACTATTCCACGTAAGCCGCCATCACGGACGACCATATTGGAGCCATTACCTAGCATTAATAATGGAATATTATTTGTATGAGCATAGCGAATAACAGCTGCCGCTTCATTCTCCGTTTCAGGTAGAACAAACACATCCGCCTTGCCACCTAATTTTGTCATTGTATATTGTTGTAATGATTCGTCTAACTTAATATTGGCTGGATTAATGGTTTGCGCTAAATCCGTCGCCCATTGTTCTTTTGTCATGAGAGCTAATTCCTTTCTAACGTCCTTCTTACTTACACTAGTATGGATTTAGAACCTCGATTTGACAAGTAAAATGAAGGGTAATTTTCCCGCATTAACGGGCAGTAAGATACCTTTTACATAGCTACTTCATAACGATTTAAAAATACATAGTCATTCTAACTGCCCGTAAATGCCCGATTCGTTCAACTAAACCATCAATGATAAAATTGATATCACTGATGGCAGTGTTTATAACCAGCCACTTGCCCAAGTTTCAATATTGCGAATAGCACCTTCCAACGCTTGACCTTTATCCGTTAAAGAATATTCTACACGCACTGGTACCTCTGAATATACTTTTCGTTCAACAAGCCCTTCTTTTTCAAGCTCCTTTAAACGTTCTGATAATAAACGACCACTTACAGGTAATGCAGACTCAATTTCATTGAAGCGTTGGGGGCCGTCTAATAATTGATATAAGATTAGTCCTGTCCAGCGTTTACCGATTAAATCCATAGCTTTAGCTAAACGAGGACATAAAGTTGTCTCATTCATATTTTTCACCTCTTATGTATTCTATTGTAACGATTTCTTAAGTAAAAGTAAATTTTAAGTAACTTATTTACTTGACGTAATTTGTTTACTATTTTATATTTAATTACAAAAAGTAACTTTAAGTTTGGAGGATATTTCTTATATGTCTTTTAAAATTGATACAAAATTAGAGCTTGAGCATTTACACCTAGGCTTTTTATTTGAATGATCCGGAGGGTAACGGCATAGAAATTTACCGTGACCGCCATCGTTCTGAATGGATAAGTGATGGTAACGGTGGCCTTGTTACAGGAACAGAGGGAGTCGATATAGAAGATATAATGGCTCATTATGACCGCCATCGTCCATGGGTAGGTTTCCCTAAAGGCACTGTACTAGGTCATATACACCTAAATGTGAGCGTGTTAAATATACAACAACTTACTTCTATATAGATGCACTTGGTTTCGATATTATGACTAGCTTCCATGATAGTGCGCTATTCATTTCCGCTGGAGGCTATCATCACCATATCGCAGTAAATACATGGCAAGGAGTCGGAACACAAGTACCACCAGAACAAACAACAGGTTTACTAAGTTACACGTTTTCACTTTCTTCTCAGGCAGAATTTCAAAAGCTTATAGCCAATTTGAACAAGCATCAAGTGAAATATACATTAGATAATAGCCGCTTAATTGTTTTGGATTTTAATAATGATGCCATGAATTTTTACGTTCGATAGTATTTTTAATAATTATAAATATTCACAAAGCACACTATATTTAGTGTCATATTTTATCTCTTTTACTAAAAACTCATTGAACTAACAAATTTTTTAATTTATTATTCGTGTAAGATGCTGTTTTTAGGGGGGACCTTCCAATGAAAAAATATGCTATTGATTATAGTCACTCAACGATCGGTTTTTCCGTTCGACATATGATGATATCGCAAATTCATGGAACTTTTGAATCTTATCATGCCGAACTTGCCGTGTCCGATATTGTACAAATACAAGATGCCAAGATATCATTCTCGCTCATTGTTGCCAGTGTTTCGACCAAAAATTTTGATCGTGATGTTCACCTTGTATCACCTGATTTCTTTGATGCTGATGTCTATCCGAAAATTCACTTTGAGTCTACATATATTGAAAAACTGGAAAATAACAAATTTGCTATTCACGGAGATTTAACGATTAAAAACATTACGAAGGCCGTCGTCTTCACAACCGTTTACATTGGAAGTAGCATGAATCCATGGGCACAAGAAGTACATGGATTTCAATCAAGATCAAAAATTGACCGTAGAGATTTTAATTTAGTATATAATGCACTCCTCGAAACAGGCGGTGTATTAATCAGTGATGAAATTGATATAGTAGTAGATCTTGAAATAAATCTACTTTAACAGCTTGAGTCTTTATGAATAGGAGGTTGATTAATGCTATGGTTTGATGGCTTTAATTTTGCATCGATTTTTATTTCGATAATCTTTATCATGGTCTTTGGAACATTTGCATTTGTTATCATTAACGGCGTCAGACAATGGTCTAAAAATAATGCAGCACCGGTTTTAACCGTGCCAGCTAGAATCGTAACAAAGCGTACAAATACAAGGGGCGGTAGCGGCAACTCTGGTGCGCACACTTCTTACTATGTAACTTTTGAAGTACAGAGTGGTGATCGTATAGAGTTAAAGCTAAATGGTAGTGAATATGGACTGTTGGCAGATGGCGACTTTGGTTTATTAACATTTCAAGGAACTCGTTTTCAAACATTTGAGCGACACAAAAAGGAGAGCAGCGATTGATATCGCACTCTCCTTTTTGCTATTTATTTGATTAAATATTTTCCAAATCCAGCTTCTTCAGCATCACCAAGATACTCTATGTTACTGCCAGCTGGAATGATTTTCTGTGCATCCTTTGCAGAAAGGTAAATAACTTTTGTATTCGCCGGGAATGGTGCAAATGACCAATTGTTGTCCGCAGCAGGATTAATTGTTTTATTTGCCATGATGTAGTCAATCACTGCTTGACGATTTTCATATGCATAGTTTGTTACATTCGAGCCGTCTGTATTTTTGAATGTCGCCCCGTAAGAGCCACCTACACGATAGTTGTTCGTAATGATGATAAACTCTTGGTTCACATCAATCGGTTTACCGTTGTATTGTACATTTTTAATACGATTCGCTTTTTCGTCCACTAACTGACCACGACGATCGTATTTTGCAGGCGATGTCACATCAATTTGATATGTTAAACCGTCTAAAACGTCAAAATTATAAGAACGTGCTTCTGCGTCAATAATATTTTGCTCTTCTGCTTTATTTGGATCAATTGTTGTGAAGATACCTGCAGCCATTTCTAACCATTCGATCGCTTGTGCACCCGTTACTTTGATAGTTGCAACAGTGTTGTCGTAATGATAGATATCTGCCATATTTTTTATGGCAAGTGGCCCTACAGGAATGTTTGTGTAGTCGTCTGGATTATTTCTTGAACCTGCCTTAAAAGGTGCACCAGCAGAAAGGATTGGTGTATTCTCATCAGCCGTACCCTTTAATTCTTTTTCAATATACCATTGTTGTGCTTGTGTCACGATTTGAATCGATGAATCATCTTGAACCATAGAGAAATAGCTGTGTATTGGTGCAGTTGTCTCACCAACAGCTTGGCGGATGTACGTTAATGTACCTTCGTGCGCTTCTTTTATAGCATTTAACACTGTTTGAGATGGTTGTAAGCCTTCTTGTTTAATAGAACGAAGAGCCCCTTGTCCATTTACCACCACCCATTTAGAGCCTTGTTGCTCTAATTTCAAGTCAATAACGCCAAGGTGGCTACCATAACTTCCTGCCATTACTGTAGGAACACCGTTAATCGTTCCTTTTTCTTGATCAACATTTTTAAGATCTTTATAATCACCTGGGAATGTTAGATGTGAGTGACCTGTTATTAAGGCATCAATACCTTCAATAGCAGCAATTTGGTAACCGACATTCTCAGCACCTGCTTCATACGTATCTCCACCAATACCTGAGTGAGAAAGCACAACAATCACATCTGCTCCTGCTTTTTGTATTTCTGGTACCACTTCTTTGATTGCTTCCACAGGTTCTTGCATCTCTACCTTACCTGCAAGATGAATGGCATCCCATTCAACAATTTTCGTAGGTACGATTCCTGTTACACCCACTTTAATAGTATGTTTTTTCCCTGTGTTATCCAGCACTTCTTTATCCATAATTACATAAGGCGTGTACATATGCTTTTTTGTTTTTGCGTCATATGCATTTGCATTAACGACCGGATATTTTGCATCATTTAATACTTCACTTAAGAAATCTAATCCATAGTTGAATTCGTGATTCCCTAAAGTTCCACCATCATATTTCAGCGCATTTAGTGACGCAATAGCTGGATGAACCTCGCCTGGTTTTAAGACGTTTTCTAACGCTTTATATGAACCAAGAGGTGTCCCTTGAATTAAATCACCATTATCAAATAATAATGTATTTGGGTTTTCTGCTCTTGCTTGCTCTATTAAGGCTGCAGTGTTTGCTAAACCGACATCAGCGGATTCAGCATCTAAAAAATAATTATAGTTTGCTAAATTCGTATGAATATCAGTTGTGCCTAAAATTTGAAGATCAACTGTAGTCGCTTTTACAGGCACTTTGTATTCTGCTACAAAGCGTTCTACAATACTTTGCATTTGTTCAGTTGTCACATAGTCACGTGGACGAATTGTATCGTCTTCGAAACCTTGTAAGATATTTGCCGCGACTGCATTTGCTAGGTCTTGCTTATGTGTCTCAGCAATTTTATCTGCATCCTTGAATTTATCTAACTCTGCCAACGATGCCTTTTCAGTTACTAATCCACGTGCAGATATAACAAATGCTTGTTGACGTGTTAATTTATCATTCGGATCAAATGATGTTGCTGTTTTGCCTTTGATAAGCTTTAGTTCTAGTGCTTTTTCAACATAAGGAGCTAACTCCTTTGGTACATCAGTAAAAGCAAGTGTAGAACCATCTCCTAACTCGACATTCAAGCTTTCTACTAATTCTTTCACGTAGTCTCCACGTGTCACATCATTCGATGTAGCGTTTGCAGATAGTCCCCCTGGGAAGACTGTGAAGAGAATTAATAACATTGCTAAAAAATTAGTAATTAATTTCTTATTCATGTAACGACCCCCTTATTAATCTAATATTTTCCTACGGTTTCTATTATATTATACTAACAAGTGATTTAACTGAATATTTAGACCTAATTGTATGTACTTTTAAACTAATAGCACAACACTTTACTAATATATAATATATATTTATTATCTATTAACTATTCACTATCACAGGATGTTTTTTTTTGTAAAATTCTAATAAGTGCACAGTATCAATATGTCAGCCCTTCATTCCTCTACCAGACCTCTACTTAGCCAATAAAAAAAGCCCCCTCAAAACCGAGAGAACTTTTAATAAAAATAAATGATTATGCGTTTACAGTTTGAAGAGATTGCGCAACTTTTTTCACTGCTTCTAAACCAGTTGCAATAATTTCCTGTGCTTTGTCTTGTGATGCATTATGTCCTTCAATAATTACTTCTTCGATAATTTCCATACCAAATACGCCACCTACTACATTTTTGATGTAGTTAACAGACATTTCCATCGGTTGTGCTTCTGGTGCTGAATAGTAGCCACCACGAGCATTTAAAATGATAGCTTTTTTATCATTCATTAAGCTAACTAGTTGACCTTTTTCGCCATATTTGAAAGTGAAACCAGCTTGATATACATAATCAATGAAAGTTTGTAAAGTAGCTGGGATTGTTAAGTTCCAAAGTGGGAAAGCAAAAACTACAACATCAGCTGCAGTTAACGCGTCCATTGCTTTTTGTTTTGCAGCTAAAATGCGTGACTCAATGTCAGTTAATTCTTCGCCGTTTTGTAATTTACCGTAAGCGTTGAATAGATCTTGACCGAAGTACGGCATATCTTCAACGAATACGTCGAAAGTCGTTACATCTACGCCTTGTAGGTTTTCCATGAAAGTGTCATACATTTTTGTTGAGATACCGTCTGGGCGGTTATTTGCTTTTACTACTAATACGTTCATTATATAATTTCTCCTTAGTTTTCCAACATTATTATCTCGAATTCAAGATATATGAATATATTAAAAAACATCTTTTAAAAAGTCAACGCTAATAGTCTCATACTTTTGACTGAAATGCCTACTTCCTTTTATTCACCTTCTAAATTAGTGATGTCGTTTAATGCTGTGCACCACACGCAAAAATACTCAGGCTCACGTTACTCGAGCCTGAGTACCTTTGCATCAGCAGAAGTTTACATCCTACGTTTATTGAGTAAAATTAAAACTCGCAGCTTTCATCAGTACATACACCAGCATTTGAAAAGCCTGTCATCTGCAATCCTGGTTGTAAGCCTTCTTCTTCCGCTACTTTACGTAAAGTGTCTTCAAAAACTTCCTGCGGTTGCGCACCTGAAATGCCATATTTACGATTTATAACGAAAAATGGTACTCCTCGTACACCAAGTTGTAGTCCTTCTTGAATATCTTCCTCAACATCAGAAGCAAATACATCACTAGTAAGAACGTTCTCTACTGCCTTACGTTCAAGACCTAATTGCTCAGCAATGTCAATCAATACGTCATCATGACTAATACGTTTCGCCTCAATGAAGTAGCCATGTAGTAAGGCCTCAACAAGTGCTGGCGCTTTTCCTTGTTGTTGTGCCCACTTTACAAGTCGATGTGCCTTTAACGTGTTTTCTTCCATTAGGTTGTCAAAATTATAGTCCAGTCCTACTTCTTTAGCACGAGCTGCTACACCTTGCGTCATTTCCTTCGCCTTATCTACTGTCATACTGTATTTTTTTGCTAAGGATTCATACGTAGAAACATTCGTATCCATAGGTGTTGTTGGGTCAAGTTGGTAACTTTTATAAACAAGCTCCACCTGACCATCAAAACCCGTATCCTGAAGCGCCTTTTCTAATTGCTTTTTGCCAATATAACAAAATGGGCAAACATAATCTGACCATATTTCAATTTTCATAAATGTTCACTCTCCTTTTGCTACATTGTATCGACACTATACATTCCTAAGCAATTTTTCTGCTTCATTGCATAAATTTTCAAATCAATCTCCATACTGAGCTTAAAAACAATGTGAGGGTTATGTATGACACAATCTCTTTGGCTTGCAACGAGCGAGTCTGTCTCCTTGCCATCTCTAACTGATTCTACTACATGTGATGTTTGTATTATTGGTGGAGGTTTGACTGGACTATATACTGCCTATGTTTTAGCAAAAGCAGGTGTGGATGTGGTACTGCTCGAAGCAAATTCCCATATCAGTCATGGTACAACTGGTCATTCAACAGGAAAATTAACAGCACAGCATGGCTTAGTATACGCAAATATTATGGAAAAACTTTCAGTAGAAGATGCGCGGCTCTATTATCAACTAAATCAGCTCGCTGTTGAGAAAGCCTTACAGATACTGCCCAAGGAATCCATTCAACAAGTAGATTCGTTGCTTTATTGTCAAACGAAGGAAGGCTATAAACAATTATTAAATGAATGGAATGCCTATAAGGTTTTGAATATTAAGGCGAAAATCACCTCAGATACGGAACTACCCTTCTCTATTACAAAAGCACTTAGCATTTCGCAACAAGCGCAAATAAACCCTGTGGCCGTTTGTAACTTTTTAGTGAAAAAGGCATTATCAATGGGTGCAAGATTGTATGCCAACACACGCGTCCAGCAATTACGTCTGCCACAAAATGACTTACATACCGAAAATAATATGTCGGTTCAATATAATAAGCTTATTTTGGGGACGCACTATCCGATTGAGGCCTTCAAAGGTCTACAACTATTTAAACTCTCAAATAGTCGCTCTTATATGGTCGCTAGCAAAATTTCAGATACATTCCATGGGCAATATTTATCGGTCGATTTTCCTTCGCGTTCTATTCGAACTGCAACCATTAATGATGAACACTATATACTACTTGGAGGCGCTAATCATACCGCTGGGCAAACAACAAATACCGAGCCTTTTTATGACGCTATACAAAATGAAATGCAAGAGCACTTCGAACGAGAGCCTCTTTATAGGTGGTCAGCACAAGATATCGAAACACCAGATATGATACCTTATGTAGGCAACATTACACAGTCCTTACCAAATGTCTTCATCGCTACTGGTTATAGAAAATGGGGAATCTCCAATTCTTTTGTGGCGGGAGATTTACTATCTGCGCTTATTACAGGAACACAGGCTGAGGATGGAGCAACTGCACTTTATGCACCTTCGCGTACGAAATTTGGTGCTCAGTTTATGCAAATGCTAAAGGTTGGAGGCTTCGTTGCAAAGGAATTTGTAACAGGCTATGTCAAGCACGCTAACGCACCGACCTGTACACATTTAGGCTGTAAAACAAAATGGAATAATGCAGATGAAACATGGGATTGTCCTTGTCATGGCTCACGCTTTAATGCTCAAGGGGAAGTCCTTGAAGGCCCTGCTGTCTTTCCACTTAAGCTAGAATAGCAAAAAGGGGTGTCTCAAATGACTTTTGAGACACCCCTTTTCTGTATCGATAGCGTAGCGGCAGATACATAGTTGGGCTAAAACCGCTTGTTTTTCAGAGAATATTACTATCTAAATTTCTTATTTTTGACTTATTGGACAACCTTTTTTTATTATTTCAATGCGTCCGTTAATACTGGTACAATTTGTTTTTTACGTGATACAACACCTGGTAATACCACGCGATTGTTCACAAGTTCTGCGCCAAAACCTTGGGCAGCAGCTTGTGCCACTTGCCCAATAGCTACCGCTGTGGAATCATTGTTTAAAATATCTGTTACAACAAAGAAGAATAAATCTAAACCATTTTCAGCAACATTCTTATTTAATAAAATCTCTAACTCTTCTTGACGTCCCAGTACATCATCAATATCGACAGCATTTACTTGCGCAACTACTGATTTATATTCCCCAAATTGGAACTCTTTTGCGTCTAGAGATAAAAGATCTTCTAATGATTTATCTGAAAGGTCTGCGCCAGCTTTAAGCATTGCTAAACCATATTCTGCTACATTAACACCTGCAATTTTAGCTAGCTCTTCACCCGCTTTCACGTCCTGCTCAGTGCACGTAGGTGATTTGAATAATAATGTATCTGAAACGATGGCAGAAAGCATTAAACCTGCAATATTCGCTGGTACCCCTACACCGTTTTCTTTAAAGATTTTATTTAAGATAGTTGCTGTACAACCAACGGGCTCTGCACGGTAATATAATGGATCTGCTGTTTGGAAGTTTGCAATACGATGGTGATCAATTACTTCGGTAATTTGTACTTCTTCAATACCATCAGCTGATTGTTGGAATTCGTTGTGGTCTACAAGAATTACCTTTTCAGTTTCTCCTACTACTGATGTGATTAATCGAGGTGCTGCAAAATCGAATTTATCTAATGCAAACTTTGTTTCGTTGTTCAACTCACCTAGACGTACTGCTTCAGCATTCTCACCAATTTGTTGTTTTAAATAGGCATATACAATAGCAGATGTAATGGTATCTGTATCTGGATTTTTATGTCCAAAAACTAAAACTTTACTCATTGAAATGATTCCTCCTAAATGGCTATTACAATTTTATTTTTATTCTATCATACCTTTTGACATAAAATTATATAAAGTAAAACTTTAATAGGGTTTTTCAATATGTATACTAGCTCATCTTGGTGCCTTATTGAGAGACATAAACTCTAGTATTTCTCCCTTTCAAATATTTTATCTATTTTTTACCATCCATCATTTTACATTTAATATAGAAAACAGGTTTTTACTTAAAATTTATTCAAACAAATAGATATATAGTTGCGTTTTGTTATTCAAGAAACCATAATTTTATGCTATTATCATGTAGTCTATATGTTAGGAAATACAGGAAATGGGGATTACGATGACGAAGAAGATGGAAAAAAAGTATATTCCTTTAGCAAGCTATTTTGAAGTAGCTTCGCAACAAGACATAACTTTATCGTTTAACGCACTAGAAAACATTATGGGGCAATCCTTACCCAATGCGGCTTATTTGAATAAGAGCTGGTGGAAAAAAACAAAGCCTCCCCTCTCTCATTATTTATCATGGACAAATGCAGGATACTATGTCATTGATGTCAAACTTGGAACAAGTGTCACTTTCTCTCGCAATCAAGTGAAGGCCTCATCAAGCGATATTTCTGAAAATAATGAAAATCCTTCCGCTTACATAATCCGAGCGATTGAAGCACCGGATGCTAGAGCATTTATTCTTTTACAAGAAGAAATCTTTCAGCAAACCGACTTTATGTATAATGAGCAAAATGAGTTAGATTTAACTGTACAGCAGCTTCGTAAAAATTTAGCCTATTGGAAACAATTAAAAAACCGCACAATTTTGTTGTGCGTTTTAAATGGTCTATTTGCTGGTTATGCCGTTATTCATGGTAGTAAGCATTCTAAAGCCAAACATGTGGCTTCTGTTCGTCTCGCAGTCAAGGAAGAGCATCAGCAAAAAGGCATTGGCTCTTCACTGATGAAAGCAGTCGAAAACTGGTCCATACAGCGAGATATTTCACGCTTAGAATTATCTGTTATGGAACATAATGACGTTGCTATCAATCTGTTTAAGAAGTTAGATTTTCAACATGAAGGCACTCGCCAAAACGCCATTAAACTAAATAACTCTTTTTTCAATGAGTATATTATGAGTAAAATTATATAACCTATTTTTCACAAGCCTCCAAAGGTGCTTATCTACTAGAGGAGGCTTGCCCAATTATCTTACCTGTCGTTTAAAGAACGAATGCTCGAAAATAGTTTTACGCTGCTCATAGATTATCCATAGAAAAAGGTATCGCTTCTTAATCTATGCGATGTATGCTATCAAAACAACACTTGCTTTTCTCTTGCTGCATCTAAGAATAATAAATTATTCTCCACTTGCTCATATGAATGCTGGTATTGATCGTATTGTGCTTTATCGTGACTGACCATTTCTTCTATCAATGCATGCATAAACGAAAACAGCACTGGCACAATATCGAGTGAAGATTGGTTCTTCATGCCAAGTGCAAATAATGCATTTGCATATTCTCTTATTGGTGACAAGGCTGATCCTGTAATCGCAATAACTCTTACCTTTTTCATCTTCGCAATTTCTACGATTGTTTTTACATCGTTTGTATGCTTATCACACGCAAAGACGATTAACGTCGTGCGTTCACCAATACTATTAATTTGTTGCACAATATCTTCGGAATCTGTGCGCAATTGCTTAACGTTTGGTCGTAAGGTTTTCAACGTATATGATAACCAGTTTGCAATCGAAGCCGATTGACGAGCACCCAGTATATAAATGGTATCAGCTTCATGCATCCATTTTGAGCTTTTCTGAAGCATGTTATCGTTAATAAGATGAATAGTATCTTGAATATTTTGTATATCACGCTGCATGACCTTACTAAAGCTAGTGTTCTTCTGCTTAGTGGATGTATATGTAGCTTGAAGATGCGCTCCATCATTTTGAGACATTAAATAACTTCTGATTTCCTCTTGAAGCTCAACATAACCTGACAAATCCATGGCATAACAAAAACGTATAACTGTCGATTCACTAACATTAGCCTGTCTTCCAACTTCAGCCGCACCATTAGCAATAACAACTGTCGGATTATCCGTTACAAACTGTGCAACTTTTCGTTGCCCCTTGGACAGTCTTATAAATTTCCTCTTTATATTTTCATTTATACTCATTCCTAACAACCTTTCTTTCAAAGAAATTATCACGAATGGAGATTGTTTTCTATGGACTCTAAATTCGATTAAAAATACAGTATCACGATTACAATTTGAATACAATGACTTTTCAGAAAAATCTTTAATGCTTTAAATCGCTAATATAGTAGTTCGTAATAAAATGACATAGATTCGTACTATTTTCTTTACTCACATTATAAAATCGAAAACAGCAATGGAGAGCAGTCAATGATTTGAATAGAATGTTGTTTCAACTTTCCTGTTTGACTCAGTAATACCTGTGAATCACGCCATTCTGGTTCAACTACCAATCAATAAACTAATTATGAATAAAAAAATGCCTTGAATCCTTAGTGAATTCAAGACACTTTTATTCTTTTATTATTGTAATTCTGTTTGTTTTGTTTCAGTACCTAACAAGATTACTCCGATGACACCGATAATAATCGCTCCACAGAAAATAGCAAAGATAAAGCCAATATCATAACCCGCAGTTAACATAGAGCCGACTAATAAGGGACCAAAAATACCACCAATGCGTCCTACTGCTGCAGCCATACCTGCACCTGTACCACGAATAATTGCTGGGTACTGCTCTGGTGTGTAAGCATAAAGTGCACCCCATGCTCCTAAATTAAAGAAAGATAAAAACATGCCTGACGTCAAAAGCATTGCCATCGTTTCAGCATTACCGAAAATGAAAGCACTTACAGCTGTGCCAATTAAATAGGAAACAAGTACAAACTTCCGACCAAATTTTTCTATAAACCACGCTGCTGTAAAATAGCCCGGCAATTGAGCTACTGTCATAATGAGAACATATTTAAAGCTTGTGATCATGTCAAAGCCTTTACCAACCATCACGCTAGGTAGCCATAAGAACATTCCATAATATGAAAATACAACCGTAAACCATAACAGCCAAAGCATCAATGTAGAGCGTGCATATTTTTTTGACCAGACCTCACGAATGTTTTGAAGAATGCTACGTTTTTTAGACTCAACCTTCACTGTAAACTGTGGTGAATCTGGTAAATGCCACCGAAGATAAATTGCATATAGTGCGGGTATTGCTGTTAACAGTAATGCTATACGCCAGCCCCATGTAGGAATGACAAAATAAGAAATGAGGGCAGCGATTAACCAACCCGCAGCCCAAAAACTTTCGAGCAAGACAACCACTCTGCCACGTTCTTTCGCTTCAACACTCTCTGACACAAGTGTTGATGCAACTGGTAATTCCCCACCAAGCCCCATACCTACTAAAAAGCGTAGTGCCATAAAAGCGACTAGTGTTGATGTAAACGCAGATAAACCACTTGCAATTGAAAATAACACAAGCGTCCACATAAATATTTGCTTGCGCCCTACTTTATCGGCAAAAACACCGAAAACGAGTGCACCAACAGCCATCCCTATTGAGTTTATGCTACCAATCCAACCCATTTGACTCGAATTTAAACCCCAATCAACAGCTAAGGCTGCTATAACGAATGATAAAATCCCGACGTCCATGGCATCGAAAAGCCAACCTACTCCTGCTACGCCCAAAAGCTTATTTCGAGAAATGGATTGTTGTGACTTATTAGTTGTACCAGTATTTGTTGTCATCTTAACCACCTGTCTTTACAATTGACTTTACATCATGAGTTTACTATACAGTTGTTTCAATTAAGTGACAAGTAAAATTCAAATGACCGAATTGTTTCGACAATTTCTTAATTGCTATTGAAAACATAGGGCCATTTGCGTTAAAATGTCTTTTATACAAAAACAAATGTTCTTCCTATAAGAACAAAAGGAGATCGTATCGTTATGTGGAAAGGCCTTATTGAAGAATATAAACAATTTTTACCCGTAACAGAAAATACACCTGCTCTAACTTTAAATGAAGGCAATACGCCTCTTATACATTTAGTCAATCTATCTAAAAAAATTGGTATCGAGCTATATGGTAAAATTGAAGGTGCAAACCCAACCGGTTCTTTTAAAGACCGTGGTATGGTGTTTGCAGTTGCAAAAGCTATTGAAGACGGCAGCAAATGCGTTATTTGTGCATCTACTGGTAACACTTCAGCTGCTGCTGCTGCTTATGCAACTCGCGCAGGCATCCAATCAATTGTTGTTATCCCAAAAGGAAAAGTTGCACTTGGTAAATTAGCACAAGCAACAATGTACGGAGCAAAAATTATTGAAATCGACGGTAACTTTGACGACGCATTAAATATTGTGCGCCAAGTGAGTGAAACAACACCAGTCGCACTAGTAAATTCAGTGAACCCTTACCGTATCGAAGGTCAAAAAACGGCTTCATTTGAAATTGTAGACGCTTTAGGTGCTGCACCAGACTATCTATGCATTCCAGTCGGTAACGCAGGGAATATCACTGCTTACTGGAAAGGCTTCAAAGAATATAACGATGCGAAAGGCTCTGGCTTACCAAAAATGTACGGTTTTGAAGCTGAAGGGGCTGCAGCGATTGTTAAAGGTGAGCCTATTGCTAATCCAGAAACAGTAGCAACAGCCATCCGTATTGGTAATCCTGCAAGTTGGAAATATGCTGAAGCAGCACGTGATGAGTCTGGTGGCATTATTGATTCTGTAACAGATGAAGAGATTTTAGCAGCTTACAAACTAATAGCGGGAACTGAAGGAATCTTTGTAGAGCCTGGTTCAGCAGCATCATTAGCGGGTGTCATCAAATCAGTCGAAAGTGGTAAGATTGCACAAGGCGCTAAAGTTGTCACAGTCTTTACTGGTAATGGCTTAAAAGATCCTGATACAGCAATGAACGTATCAACAGTGGATGTTGTATCTCTTAAAAATGATGAAGAGGAAATTCGTAAATACATCGAGGGTGTACTATGAGTAAAAAGTGGCAAATCTCAGTTCCTGGGAGCACAGCCAATCTAGGCCCTGGCTTTGACTCAATCGGACTTGGCTTGTCTCTTTATTTAAAGCTAGATGTTTCTCTACAGGATAGCTGGGAAATCATACACCTCGATGAAAACGGTCCTAGTGAGTTTGAGCTTGAAGAACATTTACTATACGTTATTGCGAAAAAAATCGCTGATCAATACAGTAAACAACTCCCTCCCTGCCGTGTAAAAATGACAAGCGAGCTTCCATTAGCACGTGGCTTAGGAAGTAGTGCTGCAGTCATCGTTGCAGGTATTGAGTTAGCCAACCAGACATGCGAGCTCGGGTTAACAGTGCAAGATAAATTGAATTTATCTTCTCAAATCGAAGGACATCCAGATAATGCAACAGCCTCTGTATTGGGGGGCTTAACTATCTCTTCTATGGATGAAAGCGGCATTGTTGATACTTTCCATGTAAATAATATCGATGCTTCGTTCGTCGTATTTGTACCTGATGTTGAACTAAAAACAAGTGAATCTCGCTCGGTATTACCAGAGCACTTTGAGCGAGCATATGCCGTACATGCATCGGCAAATGCCAATATGCTTGCGGCTTCATTAATGGTACGCGATTTTGAACGTGCGGGTCGTTATATGGAAGCTGATTTATTCCATGAACCTTTCCGTTCAAATTTGATACCTCAATATGCAGAAATCCGTGCAGCGGCTAAAGCAAGTGGTGCATACGGTACAGCATTAAGTGGAGCAGGTCCTACCCTGATTGCCATTATTCCGACGGCTATTGCCGAAGACTTTGTTACAACAATGGCAGTACAATTTCCAGAACACCATATTATCCTAACAAAAGCCGATGAGTATGGTGTACAAGTAATATGATTTAAAACGTCTACTTCCTAGCGGTAGGCGTTTTTTCTTGAAGGAGGAAATATCTTGAAACCAATTATTTTCTGTGATTTTGATGGCACTATTACAGCAACTGATAATATCGTCTCTCTCATGACTCATTTCGTTCCAGTGGAATCAGAAAAAATTGCTCAAGCGATGATGGCACAGACGATTACCTTTAAAGAAGGTGTCACAGCTATGTTTGAGCTATTGTCCACTACCCAAAAAGATGATGTCATCCAATATTTATTAGACACAGCTGTCATTCGTGAAGGCTTTGATGAATTCGTTCGCTATGCTCATAAGCACGCTATTCCATTTTATGTTGTTAGTGGTGGCGTAGACTTCTTTATTGAGCCAATGTTGGAGAAATTTGGCCCTTTTTCAGGTGTCTATTGTAACACCGCTGACTTTTCAGCGACGCAGATCACACTTGTCTATCCAAACAATTGTGATGAGGAATGTGCCAAATACGAAACACAGGGCTGTGGCTGCTGTAAGCCAACAGTCATGCGGAAAGTTGCACAGAATGACCATTTTAAAATCGTAATAGGTGATTCTATTTCTGATTTTGAAGCCGCTAAACAAGCTGATTTAGTCCTCGCTCGAGATCATCTAATTGAGCGTTGTGAAGATTTACATATCCCACACAAGCCCTTTGAAACCTTCTATGACTGCTTAGAAGCTGTTAAAGAGCTTGTAGAAGCATAAAAAAAGGAATCTAGCTAGAAATGTCTGCTAGATTCCTTTTACTATATCGCTAATTGTCGTTTATGCTAGTAACACTAAACTAACCGCCATAACAGCCATTCCAGCTACTAAGCCATACATCGATAAATGTGTTTCGTCATATCTTTGTGCAGCTGGCAGTAATTCATCTAATGATATAAATACCATTATCCCCGCAACCCCTGCAAAGACAATACCAAACATGACATCTGTTAAAAAAGGCATTAATAGGAAGAATGCCACTAGAGCACCTACAGGCTCTGCCAATCCTGATAAGAAAGATAGCTTAAAAGCTTTTCTACGATTTCCTGTTGCAAAGTAAATCGGCACGGATACCGCAATTCCCTCAGGAATATTATGAATCGCAACAGCTATGGCAATAGCAATTCCAACATTCGGATCATTTATGGCAGACATAAATGTGGCAATCCCCTCTGGGAAATTATGAATGCCAATTGCAAGTGCCGTAAATAGCCCCATCTTCATTAAACGATCCTGATCCACCTGAGGCTTAACCGCATTTACATCCTCTACAAGCTTCACTTCATGAGGATTTGTAGCTTTTGGAATGAACTTATCAATCAACGCAATAAATAGCATACCACCAAAAAATCCGGCAATTGTCATCCAATAACCATTGGTTGTGCCTAACGCATTTGTTAAAGCATCTTTGGCCTTCACAAAAATTTCAACCAATGATACGTAAATCATAACACCTGCTGAAAAACCAAGTGCTAATGATAAAAATTTTGTATTTGTTCTTGACGTAAAAAACGCGATTAAACTACCTACACCTGTTGCAAGTCCGGCAAAAAGAGTTAACCCTAATGCCAATAATACATTACCTTCCATTCCCTTCTTCCTTTTCCCTTTTTGTTATAGTACTCATCTTAACTTAGAAGTTTCCTATGTGCAATTCTTTTTTACTAGGCTAATAATGACCAACAATGCCTATTCTAGATTTCTAGACGAAAAAGCAGCACCCTATTCCTACGAATAAAGTACTGCTTCCTCGATTTTTACTACATATCCCCTTTTTGCATTACTCGCTTACGTCGCTCATACCAGATGACACAAATGATAAACCATGTAAAACCGACGCTCCATCCTGCGAGTACATCGGATGCAAAATGTCGAGCTCCTGCCACACGCGACAAACCGATGAGTATTGTTAATACGATTGCCCCAGCCCACAATTGAATTTTACGTACCTTCTTATTGTTCTCCGATAAAATATAAGCCGCAGCAAATAAATATAAGAGGCCTGACATGGAATGTCCTGATGGAAAACTAAAGGAAGTTAATTGATCTTCAATTTCAGGTCGTGGTCGCTGCACCCACTTTTTTAATAATTGATTTAGTACATTTCCTGCTGCGAATGTTAACAATATGAATAGTAAAGCACGGTAATTTTTCATCTTCCAAGCTAAATACACCATTAATATAATCGCCACAGCGACTACAAATATCGGCTCTCCGATATAATGAAAAACTTCTATGAAGCGATTGCCAAATAAAATATCTGCCATTTTAGCATCAAAGTTTTCTATCGATTCACTCTGATAAGTTGCTCGTAAAACAAAAAAGGCAATAAGCGTTAAAACCGCCATTGGATATGCCCATTTTTTCATAATTTCTTTCACCTCTAAGCACATTTTTCACATCATATCATAAATACGTGCCATTAGAGGAGAATAAACACTAGCTCTTCATGAACATTCTATCGTTATAATACAAGTTTGTACTCTTTATGTTGTGCAATGACAATTGTCTCTTCATCCGATTTATTGAAAAAATTTGAAAGAGCTAAAGCAACAATAAATAAGATCAAAATTATAGGTAGTATTTTTTTAAACAAACTAAACACTTCCTTATCATCTAGAGTTTCATTCTCAGAGACGTTTACTTTAATAATACAGGATCAAACAGCCAATCTTTCGGTCCGAAATTTCGATCCTTTTCTCCCTTAACTTCTCGAGAAATATTATTTTTTATAATGAATTCTCTGAACTTTCGACTGAATATTGTTTTTCTGTAAAGATAACTTCCATCATGACTCAACTCAGCTGAAAAGAATATATCTCCCTTTACGTTCGTTATATCATGTCGATTATAAATATCAGGGCCGTTGATAACTCCGCTTAACCCACATGGACAAGGCGGTTGCTCTGTCGCAAAATACAGTTTAACTCTTTCTGCGCTACATGATGGAAGCATCTGTCTTGGTATTATTTGATATGCAGGTTGCTTCCCTATTTCAGGTCCTTGATGGATTACCTCTAGAAGATCATATCCTTCAATATTCTCTTGTTTCATTAATGTCACTAATTTCTCTGAAGCTACCCAAAAACCGCTTACATGTACTAGATGACGATCATTTATTTTTGATGTATCAATAACTAAAGGCGATAGTTGCTCTTTCTCCATTAAACCACAATGCTGGCAATATGTACTGATAGAACATAAGGTGCCTCTATCATCCAAAAACATTTCTGGTGAGTTTCCCGTAGAATTTAACGTAAATAGCGACGCTTGCTCATATTCGCTTTCTGAAAAGTCGAAGTAAAATCGTTCACCAATTGAAACAATGCCTAATTCATGTTCTAAGGATTTATATAGAGCTGCTACCTGTTCATACGTCACATCTTCATTTAATGTGAAAATTGGATTAAAGGAAGCTTTTAAATTTCTTTTTCTTATTTCAGGCGCACCTATAAAAATACCATAGCGATTATAAACTTTAATGACCTGATCTTGACTAGATTCATCTATAGAAAATAAATTTTCAAGTTCTACTTTCAAAATATACGCCTACCTTTATATAAAGTTTTATCGTGAAGTATATTGTCTAGCTAGTGACATTTATTAGAAAATCTAACATCGTCTACTTTATTGATAGATAGCCAGGCAGCTTATTTTAAACGAAAATCATATCTTGTCTTATTACCCACTACAGCATATTTACTTAACCACGATTATACTAAGCGTAACAGCACTTACACCGATATTTCAATGTCGGGTTTACGCCAATTTTTTGGCGGACATTAGAGGTATTTTTGGCGTGAATTGGCGGACTCAAGAAAAACACCGCCACTTTTTGGCGGTGTTTTTTGAAATGTATAGGTCTTTAAGGATATAAATATGTTTTATTTATCCAAAGTAAATAAAAGTAATTTATTTGGAATCAAACTGGAATTTTCGTTACTAGGAATATATACCATTTTTAAAGGATTATAGCACATTAGAAAACTACAGTAAATTCATTTTTTCTGCAAGATCCACAGCTTCCGTGCGAGAATCTACATTTAGTAAAGTGAACAACTGTGTTAAATATCTCTCCGTTGTTCGTTGCGGAATATTTAATTCAATGGCAATAGCTCGATTCGTATGGCCCTGTGCAATGAGTCTTAATATCTTCTTTTCTTTTTCATTTAAATGAATATCAAGCTTTGCATCCTGTAATTTAAATCGATTATCTAGAAAATCCAAGAAATTTTTAGGTAAAACAATTTCACCATTCGCTATTGCTCTTACTGTCCGTAAAATCTGCTCTTTCGAGGCCGTTTTAGCTAATATGCCCTCAATTTTCCTTTCTAAAATAAGTGGATAATAATCAGTAATATCATCACCTGTATAAAGGATAATAGAAGCATCTGTTTGTATCGCTTTAAGATTTCGAGCTAAGTTAATGCCATTTTCTAAAGGCATATTTATATCAATTAAATAAATATCATACGGCTTGTTCTTAATTCTCTGTATTACAGAAGTTGCATCACTTTCAGTATCAACTAAAATATCTTCATTTTCTTTAAATAAATTCTTAGTTCCCTCTAACACAATAGGGTGATCATCCACTATGAGCATCTTAATCAAGTGTGTCACTTCCTTCTTTTACTATAATTCTAATAGACATCCCTTCATTAACTCGTGTATTGATGTAAAAGTGTCCATCAAAGGCCTTTACTCGCTCTTGCATGCCTCTAATCCCCATTGAAGTTGCAACAATAATATCATCAACATTACAGCCGACACCATCATCCTTATAGAGGATCTCAAATCCATCGTCCATTTCCTTGAGATAAACCTCAACTGTTGTTGCATAAGAATGTTTCAAAGCATTGTTAAGTAATTCTTGAAACAATCGATAAATCATTAAATTCAAGCGCTCGTCCTCTAAATAAAGACGATCAATTGTATAAATTAACACAAAACTAGCTCTTTCGGTCACTTTCCGAATTAGCTTTTCTAATGCAGCGTTTAGCCCTAATGTGTCCAATAATGGGGGCTTCAGATTTTCACAATAGGCTCTTAAATCGTGTAAAGATGCAACCATTTGCTTATGAATATTCTCCAGTTTTTGTTGAATATCTGCAGTGTCTTTTGCATTCACTAGGACATCAACTTCTCGAGCAATATGAAGTTGCTCTTGTAAGTTAGTGTCATGTAATTCTTGAGCTAATTGATATTTCTCCTCTTCAAACCTTAACCATAGTAGCTTATTTAACCAAGGTAATTGACTATCATCCGCTTGCTTCATATGCTTTAGTTCCTCTAACAGTTCTTCCACCATCTTTGTATTTTCAATAAAATTATTTACATATAACAGGAGCAATTCCAGCCATAAAAGCTCTTCATCTTTTAAGTGGATTGAATTGTTATGTCCCAATACTAAGGCTCTTTTGTAATGAGAATCTTGATGGAGGAAAGCTAGATAGACCTTGTCAATTTTCCGTATTTCTCCTAATTTTATATCTTCCATTAACTCAGGATTAATCGGAACCTTTCCCTCAACCATTGAAGTAAATTGATTTGTGCCATAGTCATAGGTTAATACAAATACATGCTCAAGCTCAAGGTGCAGTGAAACCTCCTGAGCAAACTTCTCTAGTAACTCGTTCATTTTAATTGTTTTACCAATCCTATCGACAGCAGTATATAGCTGATGTATATAATCCCCTTTTGTTGAAAATAGGATTTTCCGTTTGCGATAATCGACCTTTTCTTTTATGTAAAAAAGTATAACTAACGATGAAAATGTAAAGAAGGACACGCCTGACAAGACAGTCTTTGTTAGATAATTTCCTGCAATCCAATACAACCCAACAGTAAACCACACCGTAAATATTAAAGAAAATATTACATAATAGCGCAATCTCGTAATATGATATTCGATATCAAATAGTCGTTCCGCTAATTGTGTAAAGATAAAGCTAAATGGAATTAGTAATAAAAATAATGAACTAATTTCTGCCTTAAGTATATGTGTATGGAATAAAATTTCAGGGAGTGCATATAAAAAAAGAAATGGCAGAAACGGTATCAATATACTACTTAATAATATTTTCAACTGAGGTGAGCTGTATTTGAAATAGCTAAACAATAAAATACTAAGTATAATGATTAGAAGAATTAAGAAAAGAGCTAATACTACATTAGAAAGTGCATTATTATAAGCAGGATAAATAGTGCCCATACAGCCCAGTATTAAAGCCATCATAGGGAATATATAAAAGAATTTGATATGGTTTGTAAACACCCAATTTATCTTTACAAATGAAAAATAATTTCTTAAAAAATGCAATAATAGGACTAAACATAACAGCATACTACTACGATTTACTATAATCCCAACACCATTTAATCTACCAGAGACACCACTACTTACATAAGCTAATGAAACAGTAAGCATGAAAAGAATAAGCAAGTTAGTAAGCAATGTATTTTTTTGTTTAAAATGTAGAAAGACAGTAACGAATAGAGTTAATAAAAAATAACAAGCTGGAATTATTAATATATAGTAAAATTGCTGAGGAATATCTAAATGTTTAATATGTATATCTATTATTTCTCCATCTGGTTTCTTTATTGTTAAAGAATTAGCAGATAATATTACTGATTTATATTTCACCTGTTTTTGATTATCAGTTGGCATATTATCTATAGTTAAAACAACATCACCTGCAGATATATTTTGCCCTTCTGCCCAGCCTTTATAATAAGGTTTGGTTACTACCCACTTGCCATTCTCTTTTTCTACCTCAATATCTAAAAAAGGCGCGCTATAATTTACATAATTCAGATAAAGACCAATTACTAAATAAAGCATTATAGCGGGCCAGAATATCTTACTATTCAATGTTTTTAATTCCAAATATCACTTTCTAAATCAATCTCACCACTAAACGCATCTAAAATTGCTTTTTTTTCTATAAACGACATTCCAATTAATGAGGCTTTTTGGTCCTTTAATAATGTAACTAGTACTGATTTTGGTTCAAGATACTGAATTACTTTAATCATACAAATCACTCCTCATCTCATTAGTTTTAATACGTACTCTTTACCTAAATCGTTTATAGCAACATTTTTCAGATTATGCAACGCCTTGAACTTGTAGACATTTTTTATAGTAATCGTATAACGTATTGCGCCGCCATTTGTCAATTCATTTTTTGTGGCATTATTATCCAAAAATGAAACTATATCATTATTATAATAGTTTACTACTGATTTTGAAACATCATTTTTCTGAGACATAAGATAAATAATAGGCAATGAGTATCTTTTATTTAGTAGATCATTTTTGGGTCCCCAAGTTTTTAAACCTTGAATATCGTTTTTTATTTGCTGGATAACACCTATGCATTTACCATATTCCTCCATTCCAGAAGATACTCTTCCTTTTGCAAGCGCTTCCCCAATTAAGCAACTCATTGCTGTTAATGATCCAGACTTCAGTTCAATCATTTGTAAGTAGGACTGTTCGTCCCGGCAGTTATTAAGTAAATCTAATTGCTGGCCGTTGATACTTCGTAATGCATACTCTTCTAACAGTTGTATAGCCACACTTTTGTGTTCAAAGGATGTCTCCTGTATTGTTCTAGATGCCATAACGAGCATAGTTAAAGCTGCATTTAAAGATAGTTCAGGTGTTTTGCTCCAACTATAGTCCGAATCCTTATCCTGCAAGTCGTCAATAATATCAAAGGACAAAATTAAAAGTTCAATAGCTGTAGCAACTTTATAAATATCTTCATTAAAACTATCTGTATATGCTTCATAATGCCAAAAGCATAGTTTACCAAATGAATAACCTACTAATGTCTTTTCTTCTTTAAAACTTTTAAGCATAGTCTTTAATTCAACACCAAGCAATGCCTCGTTTTCAATAACCATGTCCAACGATTCATTAATCCGTTCATCCAGCTCCCTCAATAGTCCTCTACCCCCTTAATTATATTAATAAATATTATATAGATTAATGGGAAATAATACTATGAATCGCAATGTAAAAGAAATGGTAGTACATAGATACCGCCAAATAATGGCGGTATTCAAGAAGTTCACGCCAATTTCTGCAAACAAATAGTAAAAAAAGTGGCGGTATTGAATTACTACCGCCACTTTTTGGCGTAAACTCCCCGTTGAAATGGCGTCCTTATTGATGTTACGCTTAAACTAGGTTAAAGATACATAGGCTAGTAATGAAAACTACTGAGAAACATATAAGGAAATTCTCCAATATTGGGAGTGGTTGATATGAAAAATGGAAAAAACGAAACTGTTTTAATAATTGCCGCTACTTTTTCATGCACTATATCTGTCTCGGCAGAAGAAATTACAATTAAAAAGCCGACGAGTGAACAACAATATGTTGAGCAAATTATTATTCAAACGGAATTACAAGCTTATAAAGAAACATTAACTGAGTATAAAAATAAATCTACATTTTCAAATTTTATTAGTGATATTCCTGGATTTGATAATTCGTTTCAGCAAAAGCTAGACAATAC
Source organism: Lysinibacillus sphaericus OT4b.31 (assembly GCF_000392615.1). Lineage (GTDB taxonomy): Bacteria > Bacillota > Bacilli > Bacillales_A > Planococcaceae > Lysinibacillus > Lysinibacillus sphaericus_B. The sequence goes on from NZ_KB933398.1 coordinate 3,702,997, forward strand.
TATTGATCAATACGGGATTAGAAGAGTAGCTGAAGACAGTCTTTCAATTATGCCCTTAGTAACACCATTTACCTCTGGATTAAATATAAGTAAACCTAGCATCTATACAGCAGCACAGTTTAGTATTATCAATGCAAGAGGGGTATTAAATAGGGACACCACTAATCACAATTGTTCTAGTACTTCCTCCATAGGTAATACCGTTAAAATAGGGGGAAACGTTGACTTACCTTTTTACTACAAAGACTCGAAGGCAGAAATTGCTATTCCTTCTGCAGATATTGGTGAAAATAATATTTATTGTGAACAAACACGATCTAGTTCGAAATTTACTGGCGTTTCAATAAGTGAAAGCGGTATCTCATTTAATATTGCCTCAGCATTTAACACATGGAATAAGGCATCCATTAAACATTAACATATCGGAATTAACTGTTTAGCATGACCACTTATGAAATCCCCTTAAACTACTCATACATTGGGGTAAGGCACAAAAAACTAAACTGTTTTTTTGTACTTGCCCCCCTACTAAAATACCCGCAAGAATAGAAACACGTCTGCCGCATAGAACAAATACCAAATACCTATTGAATAAAGATCATTTTTAACAGGACAATCGGATCAATACTTAGTCGCCCAACTTTACGTACACGAGTTGATTGGAGCGCAGGCGGCGACTTCTGCGGAAATGGCATGAGGAGACTGAAGCCATGCACGCGAAAAGCGTCCACCGTAGCGCAAATCAACGGGTTCATAAAGATACTTCTATTTTAAAAGAAAAAAGACTGTGACAAACTCAATTTTTGAGTTTGTCACAGTCTAAAGAGGTGCCTCAAAAGATTTGAGACACCTCTAGTTTATTAAGCTTTTACATAATATACTTCTTGTCCGCTTTCAATGATGTATTCGGGCTTTGGCTTACCGGCATTTGCTTTATGACCCGCAACATGCTCAGGGCTCTTCTCCCAATTTTTCCATGCTTCTTCTGATTCCCATCGAACCACAATAAGCACTTCCTCATCACCACGACGTACTTTCTTAACTAATACTTGCTTATCAATAAACCCTGGTTGTTGTTCTAGCAATGATGGACCATCTTTTTTAGTACCAAAACGCTCAACAACTTTGTCCGAATTCCCTTCCGTAACGACCATACGTTTAATTTGTACAAACATATTAGTTAAAAGCCTTTAAAACATCGTCAGCTTTTGCAGTTTCAGAAGTGATACCGCCACCTGATAGGTACCAGTATTGTGGATCTAGATAGAAAATTTTACCATTTTTCGCTGCATTAGTAGCCCCAACGATTTCATTTTCAATTGCCGCTTTCGTGCCAGATTCGCCTTCAGGATTTACTGCAGCATCACGGTCAACTACGAATAATACATCTGGGTTTGTATCGCGCACATATTCGAATGATGCGTTTGCACCATGTGTAGATACTTCAATTTTCTCATCAGCAGGTTTTACACCAAATACATCGTGAATCACACCGAAACGTGAACCAGGACCATATGCAGATAATGAACCTTCAGAACCTAAAACGATTAATGCTTTTTCTTCAGCAGTTGCAGTTTTAGCTTTGATTTCTTCTACTTTCGCTTCATATGCAGCAAATGCATCTGCAGCTTCTTGTTCTTTACCAAAGATTTTACCAGCTAATTCAGTATTTGTTTTGAAAGAGTTTACGAAATCAGCGTTCTCCACACCAATGTATACAGTTGGAGCGATTTTAGATAATTCTTCGTAAGCAGATGCTTGACGACCAGAGATGAAAATAATATCTGGATTCATAGAAGATAATGCTTCAAAATCAGGCTCTTTTAAAGAACCAACATTTACATATGTTGTGTCTGTGTATTTACTTAAATATTCAGGAACTGATTTTTGTGCAACACCTGCAACTTCAACACCTAAAGCGTCTAAAGTATCAAGGAAACCATAGTCAAAAACAACAACGTTCTCTGGTTTTTTTTCTAAAGTAACGTCAGCAAAAGTGCTTTCATCAACTGTGCTACCTGGGATTGTAAGTGGGTACGCAGTTGCTTCGTCCTTTTGTTCCTCTGCAGGCTTGTTATCAGTTGTTGAACCTTTATCTTCTTCTTTTGCTTCATCTTTTGAACCACACGCAGCTAATACTAATAGCATCATAGCCATTAATACTGTAAGTAATTTCCAATTCTTCATAGTGAAATTGCTCCTTTATTTGTTTTATATTTTTCAGATGACTTTAATCATCTTTGTTCCTAAGAGTTAAAATACACGCAAATACGGCAACCGTTCTGTTCTTGAACAGGGATATCCATATCATAGATTTCCTTAAGCGCATCCGAAGTAATGATGTCATGCGTTGGACCGTCTTTAACAACTCGTCCATCTTTTAATGCTACGATATGGTCAGAGTACACCGATGCAAAGTTAATATCGTGTAATACAATGACAACCGTTTTTCCTAACTCGTCCACCAATTTGCGCAGGATTTTCATGATTTGCACCGAGTGCTTCATGTCCAAGTTGTTCAGTGGCTCATCGAGTAAGATATAGTCTGTGTCTTGTGCAATCACCATTGCGATAAAGGCACGTTGACGCTGACCCCCTGATAATTCATCCAAATAATTATGTTGGAGATCATCCAAATTCATATATTGAAGCGCCTCTTCTACTTTTATCTCATCCTCTGGTTTTAAATTTCCTTTTGAATAGGGGAAACGGCCAAAGGATACAAGCTCACGAATTGTTAGACGTACATTCATATAGTTCGACTGCTTTAAAATCGATACGCGCTTTGCAAAGTCATCTGATTTCCAACGACGTACATCCGATTTATCGAGTAATACTTCTCCAGTGTCTGCATTAAGTAAACGGCTTACCATTGAAAGCAGTGTTGATTTACCAGCACCATTCGGTCCAATAAAGGACGTAATTTTTCCTGTTGCTACTTCGACACTGACATCTTGAATGACCGGTTTTTTTCCAAAATACTTAGAAATTTCTTTAACTTGGATCATCCTGCTGACCTACTTTCCTTTAGTAATAGGTAGATGAAATATACGCCACCTATAAAGTTTATAATAACGCTAAGTGTTGTATCGAAATTAAAAATACGTTCGACCACCCACTGCCCACCGACTAAAGCAACAATACTCATTATACAAGAGCCTGCAATTAATACAGAATGCTTGTATGTCTTGAAAAACTGATATGACAAATTCGCCACGATTAAGCCGAAGAACGTAATTGGCCCAACAAGTGCAGTAGAAACGGCAATTAATACCGAAGATAATATAAGCATGCGCTGTACAAGTTTATCATAGGGTACCCCTAAGTTTATCGCTGTATCTCGACCAAGAGACATAACATCTAATTGACTCATGTGACGCCAGCCAAAAATAAAGGTAATCACAATAACAAGCCCTGCTAGCCATACTAAATCCGAATTGACATTGTTAAAGCTTGCAAACATTTTACTTTGTAAACTCAAAAACTCATTCGGATCAATTAATACTTGGAAGAACGTTGTGACGCTACCTAAAAACGTTCCGACAATCATGCCGACAAGCAGCAAGAAGTAAATTGGACGTTTTCCTTCTTTAAACAATACGCGATAGAAAATTAACGCAAAAACAATCATTGCTGAAACAGCTAGTAAGAAATTATATTGTGCATTAATAACGAACACCGACATCGAGCCAAAGAAGTAGTAAATAATTGTTTGAACCAACATATATAAAGCATCGAGACCCATTACACTTGGCGTTAAAATACGATTATGTGTAATCGTTTGGAAAACAACTGTAGAATAAGCAATTGCTATCCCTGTTAACGTCATTGCCACCACTTTAATTATGCGGCGTGGGAACGCGTAATGATAGTTACCATTTAGTTCATAAAATACATAAAGCAACACAAAGACTATAGCCAGTCCTACTAAAATTAACAGCTTCTTACTATTACGCATACGCTTTCCCCCTAAACAACATAAATAGGAAGATTGCACTTCCGATAACACCAACTGTCATGCTAATCGGAATTTCATATGGGAAAATTAATATCCTGCCTAAAATATCACAGAATAATAGGAATGACATACCTAGCAAGGCTGTATGGGGTAATGTCTTCGCTAAATTATCCCCTTTGAACAGCGAAATAATATTCGGAATGATTAAACCAAGGAATGGAATCACACCTACTGTCAACACCACTGTCGTTGAGATAAGTGCTACTAACACTAAACCTAAATTCAAAACGAACTTATAGGAAAGACCAAGGTTTTTAGCAAAATCCTCGCCCATCCCTGCTACAGTGAAGCGGTTTGCATAAATGTAAGCTAAAATCAGCACAGGTACACTTATGTATAAAAGCTCATAACGGCCTTTCATCATTAATGAAAAATCTCCTTGTAACCATGCAGAAATGTTTTGGATAATATCCGCCTTATACGCAAAGAATGTCGTAATAGATGAAAGAATATTTCCGAACATTAAGCCAATAAGCGGTATAAATATCGCATCTTTAAACTTGATTCGATTTAATATTTGCATAAACAATAACGTGCCGGCTAAAGCAAATATGAAAGCGAAAGAAATTTTTTGGAAGTACGTGACATTCGTGAAAAACATCATCGAAATTAGTATACCTAACTTCGTTGCATCTAACGTTCCTGCTGTAGTTGGCGACACGAACTTATTCCTACTTAAGCTTTGCATAATTAAACCAGCAATACTCATACCTGCACCTGCAAGCAAAATTGCAACAAGTCTTGGTATACGACTAATTAAAAATAGTCTCGTTTCTTCTGATTGGAAGTCTAATAAGTCACTCGGCTTAATATTCACTACACCGATAAACAGCGACACAATAGACAACACAATAGTTGCTGTTAAAAGATATCTAATTTTCATTGTAATCCCCGGTAGATTCATTTTTATTCGCAAACCATTTTCTAGTGAAAATGATTATCACTACTCACGATTCTCATTATAAGCGTGTTTGGAATATCAGTCAACCTTCAAATGAGAATTATTCTCGCTTTATTTAATATTCTCTAATAAACTAGTATAAATGATGATATATCGACATTTTTGACTTTTCCAAAGACAAAAATAATTCAATAATTCATCTATTTTTCATCCAAATAAAAAAGGTAATTGAGAATAAAGCAGTATGCTTTTCTCAATCACCTTTTTATTCAAGCAAATCGACGAATTCCTCTTAACCATGCAAGTACAATAGACACGACTAAAATAAAACCTAGATAACCCATCACAGCATATAATTTCGATACGAGTGTGGTGAAACCTGCAAGGCTTGCTAAAAAGCCTAAAGCACCTATGAAGATGACGGCAACCTTAAAGCTAGGCTTTGTTGGCTTAAAGAAACGTACCATGAACGAGTAGAACATCCCAACCGCCGTATTATAGATCATGCCCAGTAACGATAATGACATTAATAGACCAATTATCGGATGTATTTCATTCGCTAAGGCGAGCATCGGGATATCTACTCCACCTATGATATTCATCTTTGCAAGTAATGAGAGATTTATGAGTAAGATTAATGCACCTAACAGCATTCCTCCGATAATGCCTCCCATTCCTGCAACTCGCTCATTTCGTATAGATCCACACATCACGGTAAGAAGTGAGAAACATACGCCAATGTTGAAAGACATATACAGTAAAGCTGTGACCCACCAGCTTTTAGATTCTACTCGTAATTGTTGTTCAGCAATCACAACTTGTTCTGCAAAGGATAATTCCATCGTTGCTAATGAATACACAGCTATCACTGTTACAACGGCTAACAAATAGGGTGTGGCAATAGCAATAATGTTAATGATACTTTTAACATTCATCATCACTGTGACAATGGTTAAGGCAATCATAAAAATACTCCCCATCCACACTGGCAGACCAAACATTTGTTCAAATGTAGCACCCGCTCCAGCAAACATAATAACAGCCACACCAAATAAGAAGAGTGACAGTAAATAATCCATCACAAAACCAACCGTATTACCTGAAATTAGATAAATCAAATCCTTATGTGATGTTGTCCGCAATCTTGAGCTAATTTGCGCAATACACATTCCTACAAAGGCAAATCCTAATGTGGCAATAAGTGCTCCGAAAATCCCCTTATAGCCATAACTCGTAAAGTACTGCACGATTTCCTGCCCTGATGCAAACCCCGCACCGACGATAATTCCTACATAGGCACCACCGATTTGCAAACTTTTTTTCAATCAATTCTCTCCCCGTTTATTTATCCCGTGCCAGCTGGTACTACGACTCCCACCAATGAAAGTTCCTATTTATAAATTTTCTTACTGATTGTCAACTTTTCAATGACGTCCATATTAGGCATATATCCAATACCTATACACTGTGGTACACGAATATAGCCATTTTCTACAACCACTTCAGGTGTAATAATATCCTCGTCCCAATAATGGCTTGAACCTGCTGTATCTCCAGGTAATACAAAATTAGCGAGTGACGTTAAGGCAATATTATGCGCTCGTCCGATTCCAGCCTCTAACATACCGCCACACCATACAGGAATACCTTTTTCTTGACACAAGTCATGAATTCTCTTGGCTTCAGTTAAGCCACCTACCCGTCCAATTTTAATATTTATGACACCACAGCTTCCAAGTTCAATTGCCTTCCGAACATCCTCCAAAGACGTAATACTTTCATCTAGACAAATGGGTGTTGTCAACTGCTTTTGTAACGTAGCATGATCTATGATATCGTCAGCTGCAAGTGGCTGCTCAATCATTAATAAATTGTAGGCATCCAGTTGCCGTAACACGTCAATGTCATTTAAGGTATAGGCAGAATTGGCGTCAGCCATTAATGGTAAGTCTGGAAATTCAGTACGAATAGCACGAATCACTTCAACATCATAGCCTGGTTTGATTTTCACTTTTACACGTTTATAACCCATTTCTACATAGACTTTTAACAAATCGATTAATTTTTGGGTAGAGGATTGAATGCCAACACTTATGCCTACCTCAATCATTTCCTTACGACCACCTAATGCGTGAGCAAGTGACTGCTTCGTTTGTTGTGCATATATATCCCAAACCGCTCCTTCAATCGAGGCCTTTGCCATACAATTACGCCGAATAGGGGCGAACATCGCACTGATCTCATCTGGATGCACAATATCTTTATGTAGCAAGGTTGGCATTAAAAAGTCCTCTAGCATATGCCATGTCGTCTTTAATGTCTCCTCTGTATACCACGGCGCCACAAAGGCTACCGCTTCTCCCCAGCCTATCGTGCCTGATAGATCCTTCACTTCTAAAAGCAATAATTCTTTGTCATGAATCGTGCCAAAACTTGTTTTAAATGGGGACTTCATGGCTATTTTCAAATGTCTAATTGTAACTTCTTCTATTCTCACAAAAATTCACTCCTTATCCTTAATTATAAAGCTAATAAAGAGCGTCTGACTAATAGATAGAAGTTCACATATTCCTTGTGTTTCTTCACTCGAACGATGGCATACTCCTGTTCAAATAAGGTCGTTAAAATTGTACGAACCTTATAACGCCAGTCTTCCGCAAGCTTCGGACTCTCTACTTTCATTTTTTGCAAATATTGTGGTATTGCTAATAAGTAAGCCTCCCTAATAAATACTTGATCACGCTGAAATTCACCATCTTTATCAAGTACTGGCAAACCATCCACCGTCATTGACCACGAAACAATTTCTTCTGCACTTTCTGCAAATTCGTCTAAGCAATCGTCTACATGTTTGCGTTCAATCCACCACTCAACAGCAAGCCGGTCTGAAGGTAGTCCATCATTAAAATCATCTTGTAACGGACCGTAATAATCCGTCTTATATTGATAGCTAACAGCATTTAATTTCAAAAATGATAAATTAGCCATACGTGTTTCTAATGGGTCAAATACCCAACGGACAAGTTGAAACCCATTTTCTTTGGCATATTCTTGTTGAGCATGTTTTAATAATTCCCCTACACCTTGTTCACGATATGTTTTCTCCACGCCAATCATGTGCGAATGAAGATACATTTCCCCCTCTTGATAGCCCACAAAGCAATAATTAAAGCCAATCAGCCGACCTTCTAAATATGCACCAAGTAATAGTCCCCCATTTTGCACAGCAGCAAGCAACTGGTGAGAGGGAATGGCCTGACTTCCCCATATTTCTGCGTTAAGGTGTTGCACCTTAGCAATTTCCACTGGTGTAATCACTTTCTTTATACATACTTTTTCTAACATCATACTGACGCCTCCCCTATATTCTTTGTTTTTAATGCCAGTAATACGGCATTCGTAAGAATTTCAACTCCAGTCACAAGCCTCGCCTGCTTAAATTTCATCTTTGGATGGTGTAGCCCTGGTGTTAAACCACAACCTAAACCTAACATTGTCGTCTTTAAATGTGGTCGTTGAACAGCATAATGGTGAAAATCCTCCCCACCCGGTGTTCGAATTGGCTTTCTTAAATTCGATAAACCTGTCGCTTTTACAATAGCCTGCTCCATAATATATTGGGCGGTTGAATCTACCTCTGCCGCCACAATATTTGCCACTGTACGTAATTCAATCTGAACTTTATGCAAGATTTTTGAAGAATCTACTACACGTTTTACACCTTGAGCGAGTGTATCCATTACATCATTTTGTTGTGCGCGTATATCAATGGTGAAAGATGCTCTACCAGGAATTATATTGCCAGACTCTCCCCCTGCTTGAAACTTCGTCATCTTTATTGACACAGGAATCATAGGGTCAGTATGAATCGTACGTAAATCCTCTATAATTGTTGCCCCTACTTCAATTGCATTGACACCTAGATGGGGTCTTGCCGCATGGGCATCCTCGCCAATTATTTCTCCTTCAAGCAATCTTGAAGCGCCATGGTACAATGCCGCACAATAGGCACCATCCTCTAGTTCATGCACAGGTCTCAAATGAACGCCAAATAAATAGTCTAAATCATCAATTATTCCTTCTTGTAGAATAGCTAATGCACCTGTGCCCTTTTCTTCTGCGGGTTGGAAAATTACACGAATCGTACCATTGAATGTTTGTGGTTGTTCTTTCAACAGTAACAGAGCACCAATGGCCATCGTCATATGTCCATCATGTCCACAGGAGTGATTGGCGCGCAACTCACCATCTACCTCCTGCCACAGTGCATCAATATCGGTACGCAAACCAACTTTCGGTTTTCCTCGACCTACGTCCACATAAAGTCCTGTACAATTTTCAAAGCGCTTTGGTGAATATCCTTCACGCGTTAATAGCTCAAAAATATAATTAGTTGTTTCTACCTCATACCAGCTTTTCTCTGGATGCGCGTGTAAGTACGTGAAAATCTCCATTAATCTAGGCCTCAAGCGATCCAACGCTTCTTTCATACCAAACCACCCCTTTAATTTTCATACTATTAAGACTATTATAACGAAAAAAGTTGCTTTTCTACACAGAAACTTATTGCCTTATTTAGCATTTCAACCTCAAGAAAGACAAAAAAGATGCCAAGAGCAGTCCATCACTAGACTACCCCGACATCCTTATACTAATTAATACCACGCATTGCTTTAGAAATAATTGGTGACAGCAATAATATGATCACACCAATAATAATCGACAAGAAACCTAAAAAGCCAAAGTAGGTGAATTCACTTACAACTTCATATACTTTTACAAGCTGGGCATTGATTGCTTGCGCTGCGGCACTTGTTAAGAACCAAAGTGACATTGTCTGCGCTGCAAAAGCCTGTGGTGCTAACTTCGTTGTAGCTGAAAGACCTACTGGCGATAGCAATAATTCGCCTATTACGACTAAGAAAAATGACAACACTAACCACCAAGGACTCACCAATGCTTGTCCATCTGAAAAGTGCGCTGGAATCATCATAACTAAAAACGACAAACCTGCAAAGAATAATGAATACGAGAACTTACGTGGTGTCGACGGTTGCTTATCGCCCCATTTTAGCCATAGCATTGCAAATAACGGCGCCATGGTAATAACGAATAACGGGTTTAACGATTGGAACCAAGACGATTGAAGTTGGAAACCACCAATGTTTAAACGTGTACGTTCATCTGCATACGTTGCTAAAATAGTTGCGCCTTGTTCTTGTATGGCCCAGAACATTACAGCAGATAAAAACAGTGGAATATAAGCAAGCAGACGAGATTTTTCGTCCTTTGTTGTTTTCTCACTGCGATACATATAGATAAAGAACACCGTTGGAATGATAATACCTAATGCAGTAATGATTAAACTAAAGACATTCATCGTTAGTATGCCCGTTTTTATGCCAATCGCACCTGCAATTATTATAAGTAAGGCAATAATGCCGAATTGCGTGAATACTTTTTTACGTTCTTCAGGCTTTAACGGATTATTTACTTGTAAGCCCGCTAAACCTAAATACTTTTTCTCAGTTGCTTTATAAACAATTAAACCAATTAGCATCCCAATGCCTGCTAAACCGAACCCTAAATGGAAACTATACTTTTGTCCAATTGTTCCGACAATAAACGGCGCAATAAATGCACCCATATTAATACCCATATAGAAAATTGAAAATCCTGCGTCGCGACGACTATCTGTCTGAGCATAAATATCTCCAACAATACTTGAGACATTTGGTTTTAATAACCCAGTACCAATAACAATAAAGGCCATTGAGACAAACAACATGCTTACGCCTCCAGGCAGCGCTAACAGTAAGTGACCAATCATAATTAACACGCCACCATAAAATATAGTTCTACGTGTACCTAAAAGTCGGTCGGCAATCCAACCACCGATTATACCTGACATATAGACAAGTGATCCATAAATGGCCATAATTGAGTTTGCTGTACCACGATCTAAGCCTAAACCGCCTTCATGCAACTCATAATACATAAAGAATATTAGAATCGCTCGCATACCGTAGTATGAAAAACGTTCCCAAAATTCAGTGAAAAACAAAGTGAAGAGCCCTTTAGGATGTCCGACAAAGCCTTTTTGAGGGACGGATTTTACAATTTCATCTTTAGTAGACATAACAATATCCTCTCCCATTTTCATTATTCCTTAAAAATATTATTGCCCATTAATAAGGATAAAAAACTATATTTCATCATACTAAAGCGTTTTCATGACTTTATCAACAGTTTTTAAAAATGTTGAAAATTTATCATTTTTCTTTAAATTCTGATTGATTCCAATTATTTTCGCCAAACTCATTGATATATCTAAGTTTTCTTACACTTTCACCAGCCTCCCTTTGGCTTCTTGCTTTAAATTATTTTAAAATAATTTCAAATCTGAATTTTCCATTTTTTACGCATAAAAAAATCAACGACGAATAATCGCCGTTGACTCCATTACTGCTATTTAATGACATATTGCTGAAACTTTGCATAATCTACCTCTTTTGCTTCAAGCGTCAGTAATGTGCCCTCTTCTTCGTATGCCGTTTCATGAATGGATGCATTTTCGTTAAGATAAGACACCACATTTCCTTGCTCATAAGGAATGAGCATTTTACATGATATATAATCACAGAAAATATGCTGACGTATCGTTTGTATTAAATCGTCTAAGCCAACACCCTGCTTTGCAGAAATCCAAATATTGTCACCACTGATTACAGGATGAGGAACATTTGCTAAATCCGCTTTATTATAAACATAAATAGTTGGGATTCCTTCAACACCCACTGCTTTTAACGTTTCATTTGTAACATCCATCATAAAACCATGTTCTTCATTTGAAACATCCACAACATGGAGCAGTAGATCTGCATCACGGGCCTCTTCTAATGTCGAGCGGAATGCCTTCACTAAATGATGAGGCAATTTACTAACAAAGCCGACTGTATCGGTTAATAAAAACGATTTGTTATCAGCTAACTCAATCTGACGGACAGACGTCTCAAGTGTAGCAAATAGCATATCTTTCTCAAATACTTGTTTATGGTCTTCTTGTCCAATTTTCGTAAGAAGCTGATTCATGATAGTTGATTTCCCTGCATTCGTATAGCCGACAAGGGATACGACGGGTATATCATTTTTACGTCTCTGCTTACGCTGTGTCTCCCGTTGTTCCTTCACTTGCTCTAAATCTTTTTTAATTTTCGAGATTTGGTCCTCAATTTTACGGCGATCTAACTCAAGTTTTGTTTCACCAGCTCCACGGTTTTTAAAGCCACCACCTGTACCTCCACCTTGACGGCTAAGTGAAGCATGTAATCCGACTAAACGTGGCAACATATATTGAAGCTGTGCCAATTCTACCTGCATTTGTGCCTCACGAGTTTTAGCACGACGACCGAAAATATCTAAAATCAACATCGTCCGATCAATAACCTTTGTTGCTAAATCACGTTCTAGATTGCGGATTTGCGAAGGGGACAATTCATCATTAAAAATGACAAGATTGGCTTGTGCCTCATCATAGAAATTTTTAATCTCTTCTATTTTCCCAGTTCCCACATAATGTGAAGGCGTGACACGCTCTAAGTTTTGTGTCACAGTGCCGATGACTTCTACATTTAAAGCTTCTGCTAAATTCGTTAGCTCTTCCATGGAATAAGCAAAATGCGCATCGTTACGTAAATTCACGCCAACTAAAATTGCCTTTTCCTGTAATACATCTACTTCCTTAATTCTATCCATTCACAAACCTCCCACCAACGCATTGGTAACGCTACGACAAATTTTCTCCATCTTACCATATAATGCCCCCAATCTATGTCTTTTAGAAGATATAGAATACGAACGGATTAAAGTGATGAAACACCCCGTCCAGACACATCTGAAAAAATGCGCCCTCTAAGCTTAGGGCGCATGTAGTTGATTTATCTTTCTTCTTTTAATAATTCTTCCGTACGATTAAATTCATTCTCAATATCTTTATTTGGTCTATATGTCAAAATACTGACAATAACGGCAACGATTAAGCACACTAAGAATCCTGGAACAATTTCGTATAATGCATCAGCTAATACATCGATTTTTCCCCAGATAAACGCTGTAGCCGCACCTGCCACCATACCACTTAGGGCTCCGTAATTCGTTAGCTTTTTCCAATATAATGACAGTAATATCACTGGACCAAACGCCGCACCGAAGCCAGCCCAAGCGAAGCCTACTAAACTTAAAATAGAACTGTCGGGGTTCCATGCTAAAACGGCTGAAATAATTGCAACAACTAACACAGCCGCACGACCCACAAAGACATAATGCTTATCATCGGCCGTCTTATTAAATAATGCTTTATAAATGTCTTCCACAAGTGCCGAAGAAGTAACAATTAACTGTGATGAAATGGTACTCATAACAGCAGCTAAGATGGCAGCTAACATAATACCAGCAATAAATGGATGGAATAAAGTTTGACCGAGCACAATGAAGACAGTCTCAGCATCCTTTAACTCTCCAGCATTTTGTTCAAAATAAGCAACACCTACCAACGCTGTGCCAATCGCACCAAAAAGGCTTAACATCATCCAACCAATACCAATACGACGAGCTTGCTTTGTCTCTTTCACTGAGCTAATCGCCATAAAACGAACAATAATATGCGGTTGTCCAAAATAACCTAATCCCCATGCCAATGAGGAAATAATAGCTGCGGCTGTTGCCGTTGTCGGTAATAAGTTCAAATGTTCTGGGTTAACCGCCTTAATAGATGCAATTGTATCTCCTAATCCACCTGTTAAATACAACCCAACTAACGGAACTGTAACAAGTGCTAAAAACATTATGAGACCTTGTAAAAAGTCAGTATAACTAACCGCTAAAAATCCTCCAAATAATGTATAGGCAACTACAACACCAGATACAATTAATAAACCAGTATGGTAGTCATAGCCAAATGAACTATCAAAGAACTTGCCTCCTGCTACCATTCCTGAAGATACATAAAATGTAAAAAATATTAGAATGATAATACCTGAAGCAATTCTTATGAGCTTTGTACTGTCACGTAAACGATTATCCAAATAACTCGGAATGGTAATTGAATCATTGGTAACTTGTGTATAAACACGTAACCTCGGTGCGACAAATAACCAGTTCAAATAGGCACCGACTGTTAATCCAATGGCTATCCAAGCTTCAACAAGTCCTGATAAAAAAATAGCACCCGGTAAGCCCATTAAAAGCCAGCCAGACATATCCGCTGCACCCGCACTAAGCGCTGTTACTGCTGGACCTAGCGAACGACCGCCAAGCATATAATCCGTCAGATTTGACGTTTTAACAAAAGCGTACCATCCGATTGCAAGCATAGCGACCATATAAATAGTAATCGCAAGTAATTGATACATGTTATCTGACATATTTTCTCCCCCTATTCGTCTTTAGTATCACCAAATTAAAAAGAATTACTATACTAAAGATACCACGAATATACAATTTCACCCATAAACATTCAGAAAAATCATGAAATTATTTTTGAATTTCAAAGTAGCAATGTACTTTATAAATTGTGTTACACTAATGCCATCTATCACACAATAAAGAAGGAGAAAACATGACATTTGAAGAAATGAAAGCTCAACTTCTAGAGCAAATTTTACAACAGCAACTTGTAGCGGCAACAATTAGCCAGCCACGCATGAAATCGAATGAAGTAAAACGTATTAAACTAAAACCTTTAAAGTTAAAAGATGCTTACCATATACAGATTGAATACCAATATGAACGCATCTTGAAACATGAAAACGTCCATTTGACGGATTTCTCCACAAAGCTTGAAGCTTTTTTCGAAGATTTTCGCCAAGCACATGTAGACTTTATTGGCGAAAAAGTACAAGTACAACTTTCGAAAAAAAACAAAGTATTATGGAAATCCGATAATTTAGCGGTACCAAAACAAGTTAACCTTTCCCATAATCGTAAGAAAAACTATTTACTAGATGATGCGACACCTTACCCCTTTCTAATTCGACTTGGTGTACAAACAGAAGAAGGTAAGGTAAAAAAACAAAAGTACGATAAGTTTAAGCAAATTAACCGTTTCATTGAATTTATCGATGATGCTCTAGCTTATTTACCTAAGGATCGCCCAGTCCGTATTTTAGATTTTGGTTCAGGAAAATCCTATTTAACCTTTGCTTTATACCATTATTTAAAAATTGAAAAGGGCTTGGACATTCGCGTCACTGGCTTGGATTTAAAAAAGGAAGTGATCGAGGAGTGCTCCCGTATCGCGCAGGACTTAGGCTATGAACAGCTTGAATTTTTAGTCGGGGATATTAATGACTATAATGATGAGTCCACAGTGGACATGGTGGTTACATTACATGCCTGCGATGTAGCAACAGATATGGCTTTATCGCGCGCTGTCAAATGGGGAGCAAGCGTTATTTTAAGTGTACCTTGTTGCCAACATGAGTTAAACCAGCAACTTCATACTCCGGCGCTCGACATTATGTTACAGCACGGGCTTGTACGTGAACGATTTGCTGCTTTAGCAACCGATTCAATTCGCGCAGAAATACTATCACTCGTAGGCTATGAAGCTCAATTGCTGGAGTTTATAGACATGGAAAACACTCCAAAAAATATTCTCATACGAGCGTATCGTACTGGCAAAAAGCCAAGTCTCGAACAACGTGCCGAATATGATGCCTTTGTAACATTGTTGAATGCAAAACCATTTTTAGCAAATGAACTAAAATCATACTTATAATTATGAAAACCCGTGACAAGAAATGTCTTTACTCATTGTGGCACAGTTCAAATTGGCAAAGTCGAGTTTGCCTACAGTCTTTGTTTTTTTAAGGAAGTAATAATAATCAGGCCCGGAAAAAGCCACTACCTTTCCGTGGACGAACCATCTAGCGTCCCCTTTGAATGCTCTGTGCGGGTTCTAGCTGGTTCTTTCTTCCGCAGGAGGCTCGCAGCTTGTTCCTCTCTAAACTGATACAATAAATTTCAAAGAAGCTCGCTCCGATGCACAAACTGCTGTAACAGTTATCATAAGAGACACAGGCTGTACAGGGCAACACTAGTTTAGAACAAAAGAGCACAGAAAAAGGTTTCGGGAATGCCTAGCATTCCCGAAACCTTTTGTCTTCAATCTGACCTTAGACAAGATATATGTCACTAATAGAAAAATACTTTTATTACTCATAAGGTTTCTATCAAAAATTTACGCGATATTCCTGTCCATCAGCTTAGTCTTTATATTGATGGGCTGTGAATTATAACTCTTGTCGTAATGCTTGAATGACATCTATTTTCGTTGCCTTACGGGCTGGTCGGTAGCCGGAAATCATCGCTACTCCAATACTTATAGCCGATGCAATAATGACAAGTTGCCACGGAATGAGCGAAAACGTAATGTCATTCGTACTAAAAGCATCTTCTCCAGTTGCTGCTTTTAGAATTAATGGTAATACCACATTAGCTGCAAAACTAATGACATATGAAATCACTACAGCTATCAGTGTTCCCAAAAGCCCGATAAACGTGCTCTCCATTAAGAACAAACGTTGAATAAGCTTTGGACTAGCCCCAATTGCCTTTAATACACCAATTTCACGTGTACGCTCTGTAACAGCCATCGTCATCGTATTAAAAATCCCAATTGAAGCAATTAATACTGCGATTGTCCCAACAAATATTAATCCAATCTTCAATACAAGGAAAAATACATCCAATTGCTCTAATTGTTCTGTTACAGAGAAAACACTATAGCCTTTTTCTTTCAACTTCTCTAAAATCGGTTTTACATTTTCCATACTGTCTGCAAAGATGTTAAATTCCGAATAGAACATTTCATCGGCTTGTAGATTTCCTGTTGTTGACATGTTTGTTGCTAATACCGCTTGCTGTTGTGTATCCATATAAACAGCGTTGTCAATCATCCAATCATAAGAGGGTTTTTTAGTCACACCGACAATTGTATATTTCTTTTTTTCAGTCTCAGTCGCTTCGGAAGTATTCGGCAATAAAGACATTTCAATTTCTTTACCAATTAAGGAGTCTTTATAACCTTCCTCATGGCCATCATAATATGTTCCCTCTGCTTCAGCTTTTTTATTTTTATCTTGAATCACATCACGTTCGGCATCATTTAATAATGTTTGACCAAAGTGGTACCCTACAATGATTTCATTTGCCTTTGTCGGATATTTCCCTTCCGATAGTTTCCCCGTCACTCTCTCGAAATCCTTCATATTTGTTACAAATAAATTACCGTTTGTATCACGATTCTCAAAAAATGAGTGCGCGCTTGCATTGACCGTAACGGTTTCTAGAACAGTTTCTACATGCTCAATTGCTTTAATTTCATCTATTTGTTCATCTGTAAATTGCCCGTCACCATGTACTTGGATTTTCGTAACCTTTTCATCTGAAAGTATTTCATTGCGAATGGAATCTTGTAAGCCAAAACCTATGGATGCTAGTACAATCAAAAATGCACAACCCATTGTTGCCGCTAATACTGTCATAAAAACTCGTAATTTATTTTTCTTAATATGCTGTGTGACAAAGTCTAGTTGGTCTTTAAATAACATGTTACGCCTCCTCCTTTACAAGTTCGCCATCATACATACGAAAACGACGATGTGCAATCGACGCTACTTCTTCATCGTGCGTAATGATGACAAACGTTAAGCCCAATTCCCGATTCAAGCTTTGAATCAGTAGTAAAATATCCTGCTCTGTTTCAGAGTCTAGACTTCCTGTTGGCTCATCCGCTAGTAAAATAGGTGGATTCGTAATCAAGGCCCTTGCAATACTAACACGCTGTTGCTGACCACCTGATAATTCATTCGGATAATGGTCTGCTACCTCTGCTAGTCCGACCTTGTTCATTAATTTTTTTACTTTCTCTTTTCGTACTGCCTTGCTAGTACTTTGTAATTTCAAAGGTAACTCAATATTTTCAAAAGCTGTTAAGCCCGGCATTAGTTGAAAGTTTTGAAAGATAAATCCGAACTGTTGCAAGCGAAAAGCAGCGCTCTCCGTTTCCGTAAGCGTCGCAGTTTCCTGTCCGTTTACATTAATGGAGCCTTGTTCTGACTTCATAAACCCCGCTAAAATTTGTAGTAAAGTTGATTTACCAGAGCCACTTTTGCCAACAATTGCAACAATCTCGCCCTCCTTGACTTCGAAGTTTACGCCTTTTAATACTGGCACACGCTTTTCCTTGCCCTTTTTTCCTATTAAAAATGTATGTTGTAAATTCTCGACTTGTATCATTATTGTTTAAACGCCCCTTTCTCTTCTTTTTCCATTGTAGAGAAGAATTCTTAATAATAACGAAGGATAAAAGTGAAGATATTCTTAAGAAAACAGGGAACACTAATAATAATCGAACGCCTTTACAATACCTTTACAATTGAATCTGTTATATTTGTAAAAAACTACGATACAACATGTTCTTTCCTGTACTAAACAGTTATTCATTTTTTAAAAAATGTTATTTTATAGCCATTTTTCTGTATCTATAAAAATAGAGACAATACACACCAATAATAATTGTGAATATTTTGCATATTACAGCAATGTAAAGTTTTGTGGAGATTAGATAAATTTTATGTAGATAAACTAAAGATTTTGTTATGATAGTAAAGTTTAAAGGTCGATTATTTTATATACATCCAGGAGGATTCGATTTACATGCTTAACTCAAAAAAACAAGACCCTTTCTTTGTTGCATTGCATAAAATTGCTGAGAACATGAGAGAGGCCGTACATTACGCAAATGATTTCCGGATTAACAGTGTAGCTGACCTGAAAGAGATTAGCATTACAATGAAAAATTACGAAACAGCTGGCGATAAACTGATTCATGAGCTTATCGTTATGCTAAATAAATCGTTTATGACACCAATCGAGCGCGAGGATATTTTAGAATTTGCGATTCGTATGGACGATGTGTTAGATGGTACGGAGCATTGTATCGCTCACTTTGAAATGTTCTCCTTAACAGAAGTAGACGAATCTATGCGTATCTTCTTAGGCTACATTTCTAAAAGTGCTGACGAAATTGTTAAAGCAACTGAAGAGTTAAAGAAAAAGAATCTTATCGGCATGCGCCCACATGCAATTTTAATTAAAGACTATGAGCGCGAATGTGACGAAGTGCAACGTACTTCTATTAAGCAATTGTTTTTAAATGAAAAAGATCCAATCCGAATTATTAAGTTTAAAGATATTTATGAACAATTAGAAGATATCGCTGATTATTGTCAAAACGTTGCCAACACAATGGAAACAATTATCATGCGTAACGCGTAATTAGGAGCTGGGCACTTACAATGGACACAATTATTATACTAACCGTACTAGTCGTCATCTTTGCCCTAACATTTGACTTTATCAATGGTTTCCATGATACAGCAAATGCTATTGCTACTTCGGTTTCTACTAGAGCATTACCACCACGTGTGGCAATTATTATGGCTGCTACAATGAATTTCATCGGTGCTATCACCTTCGTGGGTGTAGCAAAGGCACTTACAAAAGACATTGTAGATCCATTTGCTTTAAATGCCTTTGAAGGAGATACAACGGGTTCTGTCGTAATTTTAGCGGCATTAATCTCGGCTATTATTTGGAATTTACTTACTTGGTATTTTGGTATACCATCAAGCTCTTCCCATACGTTAATCGGTTCAATTGCTGGTGCAGCTATTGCGTCCGCTGGTTTCAATGTACTTAACTATGGTGGTTTTACAAAAATTTTAACGGCGTTAATACTGTCGCCAATCATCGCCATTTGCGCTGGTTTTCTGATGATGACTCTGTTTAAATTACTGTTCAAAAACTTAAATTTGTATCGTACAAATAAAGGCTTTCGTACAATGCAAATTTTCACTGCTGCTATTCAATCGTTTACGCACGGTACAAACGATGCGCAAAAGGCGATGGGTATTATGACAATGGCATTAATCGCAGGCGGCTTGCACACAGGAGACGAAATTCCTTTCTGGGTCCGCGCTGCAGCAGCGACTGCTATGGGTCTTGGTACCTCTATTGGTGGTTATAAAATTATTAAAACTGTTGGCGGTAAGATTATGAAAATTCGTCCTGTTAACGGGGTGGCAGCAGACTTAGCTTCGGCAACAGTTATTTTCGGTGCTACTTTAATTCACTTGCCAGTATCTACAACCCATGTAATTTCTTCATCTATCATGGGTGTTGGTTCAGCACAACGTGTACGTGGTGTAAACTGGGGCATGGCACGTAAGATTGTAACAACTTGGATCATTACAATGCCAATTTCGGCAGTGATGGCATCTATTATTTACTTGTGCTTATCACTTTTCTTTTAATTTTATTGAATATGCGTTTCAACGCCTGCTCAATAAAATTAAAATCTCCAACGGATGTTTTGAAGACTCCTGTTCCTTTATGGGCAGGAGTCTTTGCTTTGTCACACGACAAAATGTGACACATCCTTTACACTAGTTTAAAAAGGGGGAAACATACTCAATATGAAAGCTTACTCAAATTTCATCACTGCACATGCGAAGGCCATCGTTGCTGTATGGCTTGTTCTTTTCATTGCAATGGTAGTGTTTGCAATACAACTTCCAAGTAAACTCCAAGGTGATGGTTTTTTTGTCGAAGCGGATCATTCCTATGTAACAAATGAGCTAGCAAAAACATTTGATTTACCTGCTGATACAGTTTTAGTGCTCTTTGATCCCGCAGAAGATAAAAAAATACAAGAGACATTGCACAAGTTAGAGGATATCGAAGACATTCATTCTATTCAGTCCCCGCTAGAAGATACCTCTTTGCGAAAGAATGGCATTGCCTATGCGATGGTTCATTTTAAGAATGATGTTAAAAACCTTCCTGAGGTCGTCAAAGAGGTTCGTTCCTTAATAGAGGAAGATGGTGTCAGCATAACGGGTGGACCGGTAATTTCAGAGGACATTAATACAGCTAGTCAAAAAGATTTAGCATCAGCTGAAGCCATTGGTCTCCCTATTGCCATTGTCGTGTTGCTACTTGCTTTTGGGACTGTTGTAGCTGCACTATTACCAATTATCATTGGTGTCGTTACAGTTATCTCAGCATTCGGTATTCTAACATTACTAACCGGTAGTGTTAATTTATCCATTTTCGTATTAAATATTGTCCCTATGCTAGGGCTCGCATTAAGCATTGACTTTGCGCTACTCTTTATCAATCGCTATCGCGAAGAACGAGGACACGCAACAATCGCTCAAGCTATTCAAACGTCGATTCAAACTGCTGGTCGTTCCATTATATTTTCTGCGGTTTGTGTAATGATTGGTCTTGGTGCAATGATTGTCATTGATGTAGAAATTTTTCACAATATCGCACTTGGTGGCACAATCGTTGTGTTACTTGCAGTGATTTCCGGCCTCACGTTATTACCAGCCACAATGATGCTTCTAGGGGATCGTTTGAATAAGTGGCGTATACTACGTGTGAAGCCAGGAGGCGCAAATCGCTGGCGTGGCTTTGCAGGCTTCGTGATGAAACGTCCAGTAACGATTGTTATAGCAGCTTTACTTTTACTTGGCATCGGCATGATTCCACTAAAGGATATTCGACTGACGATTCCACAGGTGGATTCTTTACCAACAAAATACGATGCACGTGCGGCATACGATAAGTTAGATGAAACATTTGGGCTAGGCGAAACTTCCACTATGTACTTACTTGCGGAGCGCCCTAGTGGCTGGGAAGATGATGAGGCGAGAAACCTTATTTACGACATTCAAGAAAAGCTACTCGACGATCCGCTCGTAGACAAAGTATCAACTATTTATACGGCTGCTCAAATCAAATCACCAGAGGATTTAGCTGCTTCGTTAAAGATCCCACAAGCGGCACAACAATTAAAACCACTTCTGAATGCTTTTTCAAAGGATACACAAATGTTTATACCGATTACATTAAATGTCGCAGGTTCATCAACTGCTGCTCAAGAATTTGCTAGAACATGGATGAATAAAGATTTAGGCGTCGATTTTGCACTTGGCGGGCATGCGAAATTTAACCAAGAAATTTTTGATGAAATTGCTAGTAAAATCTTTTTAGCTGTATCGATTATTATCGTCTCAACTTTCTTTATTTTAATGCTTGCTTTCCGTTCTATTCTCATTCCAATAAAAGCGATTATTATGAATATCATTGGGTTATCTTCAGCATTCGGGATACTCGTGTATATTTTCCAATACGGTCATTTGGGGTTAGAGGCTGGTTCAATCGTACTTATTATTCCTGTCATCGTGTTCTGTCTTGTATTCGGCTTGAGTATGGATTATGAAGTCTTTTTAATATCACGTATTCAAGAAGAATATCTAAAGGGCTCAGATAATACACGCGCAACAATTGATGGGCTAACATCTACAAGTCGTATCATTACTTCTGCTGCGCTCATTATGATTGTTATTACAGGCGCATTTGCTTTCACGGATGTTATGCCAGTGAAGCAAATCGGGGTTGGTATTGCGCTTGCCGTTGCCATAGATGCAACCATTATTCGCCTTATGCTAGTTCCAAGTCTAATGAAGCTATTTGGAGATTGGAACTGGTGGCTTCCATTTACGAAAAAAAATAAATAATGCCGCATGTGGAACATGAAAAACCGAGAACATCGATTACAGATGTCTCGGTTTTTTAATTACTTTTAGCTTTACTAAATAAAAATACTAAACTTCACTATAATTATTTTTATACCATGCCTTCGCCGCTTCTACCTCAGGCATTGTTAATTGATGGCCGTAATTAAACCAATTCGTCATTACTTCGGCCCCGGCAGCAGACAAAAGTGCCTCCAAGTCCTGCGATTCCTCAGCTGTACACATCGGATCATTCGTACCTGCAGCGATAAACACTGGCATTGAAGTTAATACTGGCAGTTCGATATCTCGTCTAGGTACCATAGGGTGATGTAATATTGCACCTGCTAATGCATCCTTATAATGGAATAGCAAGCTCGTTGCAATATTCGCGCCATTTGAGTACCCAATAGCTACAATACGTTGACGATCAAAACCGTACTGTTGTGCAGCCTCAGTCAAAAAATCATTTAACTGTTGTGTACGGAAGATTAAATCTTCTATATCAAAAACACCTTCTGCTAATCGACGGAAAAAGCGTGGCATGCCATTTTCTAGTACATTCCCACGAACACTTAAAATATTCGCTGTCTCATCAATTTCCTTTGCAAGGCCAATTAAGCTCTGCTCGTTGCCACCTGTACCATGTAACAATAATAAGGTTGGTTTAGTCTCGTCGGTTCCCTTATGAAAAACGTGCTGCATAAACAGACCACCTCTCAATTATCTTGAATTCGAGATAATTGTAGCTTGTGGCAAAATTAAATTCAAGCTCTTTGACTTATTAATTTCACGATTTTCGCTATTTGGCTGTTCTTCATTGTTTTTATAAAAATTCATAATCGTAATCACTGAAATTAAACAGACAGCTAAAACAACAACAATAACAATTCCTACTAGTTTTTTCCCATTCATCGTAAGTTTTCCCCCGCCTTACTCAGTTCTTTTTGCGAAAGCCTTCTTCCAGTAAATATTCCTTTGCCGCATCATATGTGCCAAAGGCTTCCTCTAAATTTTCTCCATGATAAATATTCCAAGAACGCTGCTCGTAGGCAAGCTCTAATTTATCGCCCTCACGATTGCGCCATAATTCAACTATAGGTTCTTCTTTTTCTTGCTCCTCCGCTAAATATTGAACAGCATCTTCGATAATTTCTCGTAACTGTTGCTCATCATAATCGCGAATATTCACTAGTCCTTTATCATTTGCTTCGTTTTCGTAACGCAATAAATCACCCACAAAGACAAAGCCATTGCCGTTTGGATGTAATTTTTCTACGATAATGGTCTTTTCGTAAAGGCTATCCTTGAAATGATAATTTACGCGTTTCAATGAAATTTCCTTTTTCGTTAGTTCTGGAAATGATTCAATAACAGTTTGTTTTTGTTCAAATGTTAGCATCTAAAAATGCTCCTTTTCTATCAATCTACCTTACAGTATAACTTATTTCACCTGTTAAATCGTACTATAAAATTATAGTCAAAATATAGCTGTTTTTAAACATAGTGGCCTACGCTTAGTTTCTAAACGGAACTAGCTAGAACCTACATTTCCCTTCGCGGTTTATGAACCATGATACTTGCTGTTTTAAGCAATTCATATGATGATACATACTAGGGACAAAAAATTCTACCTTCTCCGTTTAAAAATAGTAGCACAAACCTTGTTCTTGGCTTGTCCTACTATTAGTTAATGTGACTATATAGCGCTATTTATACATCTCATTTTTGACAAACTGAATGACTTGTGCAACATAGAGCTCTCGGTACGGTACGAATTGAGCTGTGCTTACAGGTCGTACTACTCTACCTCGTTTACCGTCTGGGAAGTATTCATAACCCTCAATATTAAGCGTCACTGTTTCTCCCAAAAAGAAGGATTCTGCTTCATCAAGTCGCGCCCTAACGACACCTGACACTTCCTCATATTGCAACTCAAAAGAATCCCAATCATGCTCAAACGGATACAAGTATACATGACAAAACTCATTGTCTATCATCTTTTCAGATACAATGCTACAAGACGTCATGCCCATCCTCACAACTTGTTGAATATCAATATTAAGCCCTAGCTCTTCCTTCACTTCTCGAATACCAGCTTCAACTGTTTCAAGCGCTAACAGATGTCCTGCCGCAGTAATATCAAGTAAACCAGGGTAATCCTTCTTCTGAGAGCTACGAATTTGGAAATAAATATAATCCTCATTTACAAGCCAGCAGTGAAATGTTTCATGCCATAAGCCCTTTTCATGCACTTCTGCTCGTGTAGCTGTGCCAATTTGTTCGTACTGTTCATTAAAAACTTTAACGATTTCTTGCTCCATGTTATTTCGACCCCTATACTGACTTCGTAGCCTTTTTCTTAATCGCATTACGTTGATCATAAATATTGGACACGGTGACCTTCAACACCGCATAAAACGGTACCGCAATAATAATACCGACAAATCCTGCAATATTTCCTGCCGCTAAAATGATAGTAATAACCGTTAACGGATGTATATCAAGTGATTTCCCCATCACATTTGGCGTAATAAAATTGCTATCAATTTGCTGTGCGACAAGCGTAACTAAACATACCCAAATAACAAGCATCGGCTCTTGTATTACAGCCACAACAATCGCTGGCGCTAATGCAATCCAAGGTCCGATAAACGGTATCATATTCATAAAAAAAGCAAAAATAACGAGTAACAGCGAATACTCTAAACCAATAATTAAAAAGCCCACATACATAATTAATGCCAATAAAAAACTAATTTGTAGTTGCCCTTGAATATAACTACGTAACACATCGTCAATTTCACTTAACGTTTTTTTCACCCATTCACGACGTTCACCACTAAAATATTTATAAATGGAGGGCGCAAATTTCTCATGATCCTTCAACATGAAAATGAAGAAGAATGGAATTAAAATAGCCAATAATGAAGCGGATACAATAGATTGTAAGAACGTAACAAGCCCCTTACTTGCCACTACTGCAATATCTTGTACTGAATTGGCTACATGATTGATCATGGATGTTAATTGTGGAGGGAAATTTTCCCTGTTTTTTAATACATAATCCGATGCATCTTGAATGCTTGCTCCAATCATAGGTGCACTTTTCACAAGATTATTTACCTGTGTCGCGATGGGACTCCCAATAATCCAACCAAAACCACCTACAAGCGCTATGAGTCCAACGACAATCGTCAGTATACTTGCCCACCTAGGCCATCTGCGTTTCTCTAAAAACCGCTGGATTGGCTCTGTCACATAATACAAAACGCCACCTAATAACAATGGCACAAAAATAGTTTTTAGTATAATAGCGAGTGGTGAAAAAATCCAATGAATCTCTATAAAATATTTTGCAATTAGTAGAGCTAGTAAAATTCCTACTCCAACCTGAAACCAGACTTTCCTCGTCACTCTCGTCACTTCCTTTTATCACAGTTACTGAAAATACTACTTATATATTCACCATTTCGCAAGTATCCTAGTATTTCTTCTTCAGCAAATAATTCACAACTCCAAAGTAACACCAAACACCGAAGATTTCCACTCCTTATAGACGATGATAGCACTCATTGTTTCATTGTAGATACTATTTGCAAGAATTTCGCATATTCCTTACTTTTTTGATAATAAAAAATAACAAAGAGAAACACTGCTGTTTTTACTTAAAAGATAACCCTTTTTACTAGTTGACCCGTTAGATTTAAACAAAAAAATTCGCTCTCTTCCCGCGGGGATCCGCAAGCCCCTACAGATGCTAATACTAAAGCATCTGTGAAGTATCGCTCGGCTCGTTGTCCCGCAGGAGTATCGCGAAATTTTTACATAAATATTCTATAATAATTTAGGAGCAACTATATCCATTTCGGACTGTCTCCTCCACATGCTATAACTTTGTGTCGTCAACCGAATTTAAGTAACTCTCAATATCACCAATTACCGATTCGACACAGCCATCTTCAAATGGCGAAATTAGTCCAGCTTCTTTTACGAGCTTGGTAAATGACATAGAACCGCCTAAACCACATAAATGTAGATAGTCCTTCCAGGCTGCAGCAAATTCTTCACGTGAGCGTTTCCAGAACTGGAATGCACAAATTTGCGCTAATGTATAGTCAATATAGTAGAACGGGCTTGCATAGATGTGCGCTTGTCGTTGCCATATACCACCCGCTTCTAAATAGCTGTTACCATCATAGTCACGATGTGGTAAATAGGTTTCCTCGATTTTTTTCCATGCTGCTTTACGCTCAGCAGGTGTCATTTCAGGGTTTTCATAAATAACGTGCTGGAACTCATCAACAGCAACTCCATAAGGAAGGAATAATAGGCCACTGCTTAAATGTGTGAATTTATATTTCTCTGTGTCCTCTTTGAAGAATAATTCCATCCATGGCCATGTGAAGAATTCCATACTCATAGAGTGGATTTCACAAGATTCATATGTTGGCCATAAATATTCAGGAATGCCAATGTTACGGCTTGAATACACCTGGAAGGCATGTCCAGCCTCATGTGTTAGTACGTCGATATCACCTGACGTTCCATTGAAATTCGAGAAAATAAACGGCGCATGATAATTTTCAATAAATGTACAATAACCGCCACTTTCTTTCCCCTTCTTCGCCACTAAATCCATCAGATCATTATCAATCATAAAGTTGAAGAATTCACCTGTTTCAGCTGATAATTCTTCGTACATTTTTTTACCATTGGCAACAATCCACTCTGGATCACCCTTTGGTGTAGCATTCCCTGTTAGGAAATTTAAGTTTTCATCATAGAACTTGAAATCAGAGATACCGATACGCGTTGCTTGACGTTCAAATAGCTTTGTTGCAAGCGGTACGATTAAATCACGCACTTGATCACGGAATTTCTTTACCATACTCGCATCATAATCAATACGGTTCATTCGTATATAGCCAAGTTCAACATAATTTTTATAGCCAAGTTTCACAGCGATTTCGTGACGTACCTTAACTAGTTCGTCATAGAATCGGTCAAACTCCTCCTCATGCTCTGCGAAAAAGTCAAACCTTGCCTCTGTTGCAGCTTTACGCATAGCGCGATCAGTCGATTCAGCATATGGGCCAAGCTGTGCAAGTGTTAATGTTTCCCCATTAAATTCAATTTGTGCTGAGGCAACTAGCTTATTATACTCAGAAAT
Source organism: Lysinibacillus sphaericus OT4b.31 (assembly GCF_000392615.1). Lineage (GTDB taxonomy): Bacteria > Bacillota > Bacilli > Bacillales_A > Planococcaceae > Lysinibacillus > Lysinibacillus sphaericus_B. The sequence goes on from NZ_KB933398.1 coordinate 3,730,737, forward strand.
CACTTTATTCTCTTTTTGCATTAAATCGATGACAGTTGGTGAAAAGCCTTTGATTTGGTAGGAAGCTAAATCAAATAGCTGTTGTCCCCACTTTTCTTCTAATTGCCCGCGAAATTGTGAAGCAACTAATGCCTTATAGTATTCCGTAGTAACTTCTTCTAACTCTGGGCCAACTTCGTCGAAATAATCGCGTTCAGCCTGATAGAAGTCATCATTCGTATCAATGGACGCACGAATATAAACTAAGTTTGCCATGGTAGCATAATCATTACTTAGCTTATTTAATTTCTCAATAAGAATACTTTGTTCCTCAACAGTTTGTGCATCCTTAAATTCCACAATTAAAGCTAATTGCTGCTCTTTCAATGCCTCCACATTCGGACGTTGGTATTCATAATCTTTAAACGTTGTCATAGAAGTCCCCTCTTTCTGTCGTATACACAGTGATATTTCTATTATATGCCAAATACATAATATTAAGAAACTAAAAATAGCATTAATAGCCAAAAATATATGTTTTTAATAGCGCTGCTCTTTCTCGTATTCTGAGCTTCGTTTCAACAGACTTAGGGGTTTTCGCGGCAACAACATCCACCTCAAAGCCTAGAGATTTTGCTAAATACTTCGCCCGTTGTAAATGAAAATCATTTGAAACAATCGTAATGTGCTTTGTCCCCTCTGGTAATAACTCTCTTGAAAATAGTAAATTTTCGTATGTCGATGTGGATTGATCTTCTAGTAAAATACGTTCAGCTGGGATACCCCTTTTCACTAAATAGTCGAGCATAACGGAAGCCTCTGTCCTGTCCTCATCAGAGCCTTGCCCACCTGATACAATCACCTTGACATGTGGATACTTAGTTAAATACTCAATTGACTCCTCTAATCTGTTTTTTAAAGAGAGTGAGGGCACTCCATCTGGTTTTACCTTGGCCCCAAGTACAATCATATATGTAGCTGTCCCATTTGCGACTGGCTGAGCACCACGTCTCATTTCTTGTCCTAGCCATATATAAGTCACACCGCCAATGCACAATAGCAGAATCGTTACCCTCATTGTCCACTTTTTCAAATGCATCACCCCTTTACTACTATCAACGTCCGAAAATGACAAAGGATGCTTGTACAAAGTACTACTACTGTACAAACATCCGATCAGTTATCGTAATATAAAGCGTTTTATAGACTCTTGTAATGCAGAGATTTCATCCGTTAAATCATTTGAGGATTCACTTACAAGTTGTATTGCACGCTGTTGCTCGTCAACAGATGCAGTTACTTCCTCTGATGTACCTGCATTTTTCTCACTGATATGTGCAATACTTTCAATAGAATGCATGATTTCATCCTTCGACTGATTTAAATGTTCTACGCCAGTTGCCATTTCTTCAATTGCAGAAATGATTTTTTCAACTGCTAACTCAATTTCCCTAAATGATGATTCTGTAATCGCAACCGAATCATTTTGCGCTTGAACGATGGCATTCGTTTTGTGCATTTCGCCCGTCACTAGATGTGTTTCACTTTCAATACCTCGTAACGTTGTACGGACTAATTCTGTTGCTACTGATGTTTGATCTGCAAGTTTACGTACTTCCTCTGCCACTACGGCAAAGCCCTTCCCATGTTCACCTGCACGAGCTGCTTCAATCGATGCATTTAATGCCAGAAGGTTTGTTTGATCGGAAATTTCATTAATCGTTCCAACAATGCCTTCGATTTCTCTAACTTTTACAATAAGACTGTCGAAAACAGTTTGCACATTATTTATTAGTGCTGACGATTCCAATGACTTTTCCTTCAATTTACTTAAATTTGCTAAACCTTCTTCATTGGAATGCTTCATCAATTGTGATGAACTCAACATAGATGTGTTTTTATCGTGTAAAACGACGATTTGCTGTGCAAACTCAAGCGCTGTGCGATTTGTATCCTCAGCATCTGATGCCTGTTGCACTGCGCCTTTTGATACTTCATTAATTGCTTTTACGATTTCATCACCATATGCATTTGTTTCCTCTGCCACCGCTGTAAGATTAGAAGAAGTTGCTTGTATTTCTACAATCGACTCTTCAACATCTGTAATTAATGTTTTTAATTGATTAACCATTTCATTAAAGCCTTCATTTAATTGGCCAATTTCATCGGAACGTTGTAAATTTTCGATTTCAACAGTCAGATTTCCCTTTGCCACTTCACGAACACGTTTCGACAAACGACCGATAGGTAGAGCTAAATGTCTAGAAACTAAGATAACAATTATACTCCCAATAATAACTGCCCCAAATAATGTAAGTCCAATCACTAATAATAAAGAATGCGCTTCTTTATTAAAATCCTGCATATATGTACCCGATGCAATAATCCAACCCCAATGAGGGTCTTTTTCGGAGTAGATTATTTTATCAGCCAATGTTGTTTGTCCTGGTAATTCAAACTCATATTGTGTAAAACCGCCACCTTCAAGTGCTCTATCAGTAACTTCACGAATAAAATACTTGCCGCTACTATCCTGATCTTCCCAAAGATTGTCCCCTTCACGAGTAGGGTGGGTAGTTAATGTTCCCTTATCATCTAACACATATATATATCCGTACTCACCCAAATTTCCTGGATAATTAATTGGTCGCTTTCCGTCATCGTCCTTTGGACCAAGAAATGCCTCGCGTACTCTTTCTTGCGCAACTTCCAACGGGATGTCGCCTTTTTCTACACTTTCATTCGCCAGTTCAATTAATTGCAAAGCAGATTCAACGCTATTTTGAATAACTTGTTCTCCAAGACCTTCCATACCATCTTTTGCTGTCCCATAGCTAACTATACCAATAATTAGGCTTGGCACTATTAGTAATGCTAATGAAATGATAATTAGTTTCCCCTGTATTGAACGTAAAAATTTCATGCTTTACACCCCTTTTCTTCTCGTTCACAAAATGTATTAGTTTATATTATGGTATGGTTTCAAAGTTTACACAATGGGTAAATCACAAAAAATAAGCAAATTAGTTGCATTATTGTCGTAATATGCTAATATACATATCTTTGTGTATAGAAAAAAACTATCTTTCTACAGGAATTTGGTCCGTAAAAAAATAGTTTTTTGATTTTTTTCATAATTTAACAGAATAACTAACTTCAATTACTTCTTTTGACGTTTGCCCTAGCAAATCAACTATGCTACTTGTAAAAAGGCCTATGCAAAAATCGAAATTTCATGTTTTCCTTTTAAGTGAATTTGGACAACTTGTCCAACGTTAGATTAACTGTAGATATCCTTGTAATTGATTGTAGTACAACACTAGTACCTATAACTCTATTTCAACTTTGAGCTCTTTCCTACGCTATTATGGCTATCCAAACAATCAATGCTATTAATGTAACGAAAAGTGTCGGTATAGTTAAAATAATACCTATCTTAAAAAATTGCCCCCAGCCTATTTTAATGCCCTGTTGCGCTAATATATGAAGCCATATTAATGTTGCCAGTGATCCAATCGGCGTCATTTTTGGTCCTAGATTAGTGCCAATAACATTTGCATAAATAAGCCCTTCTTTAATAGTGCCTGTTGCGCTTGTCTCAGAAATGGCTAACGCATCTATCATAACAGTAGGTAAATTATTCATAACAGCTGATAGAATCGCTGCTACGAAGCCCATCGTTATAGTAGCTACAAATAAGCCCTGCTGTACGGCATGCTCTAATAATTCTGCTAGTAAACCTGTCATGCCTACATTTTTTAAGCCATATACAACCACATACATACCAATAGAGAAAAACACAATATTCCATGGCGCGCCTTTTACAACTCGCTTCGTATTTACATGTTGACTGCCCCGTGCTAGCCATAAAAAGATCAGCGCGACACCACACAAAATGAATGATACGGGAATTTTAAAAAACTCACTCGAAAAGAAACCTATTAGTAGAATCCCTATGACATACCACGATAAATGAAATAGCCTGCTATCACGGATGGCAGTTGCTGGTTGTTCTACTGCTTCCATCGAATAATGCTTTGGTATCGATCTTCGGAAAAATACATAGAGTACAATTACGCTTGTTAGTAACGAAAAGATATTTGGCACTATCATATGTACAGCATATTCCATAAAACCAATACCAAAATAATCCGCTGAAACAATATTTGTTAAGTTGCTGATCACTAGGGGGAGTGAAGTTGTATCCGCAATAAAACCGCTCGCTATAATAAAAGGAAAAACCATCTTCTCTGTCAATTTCAACTTACGTACCATCGCCAAAACAATCGGCGTTAAAATGAGCGCAGCACCATCATTCGCAAATAAAGCTGACACGATTGCGCCGAGGCAGGCACTATAAATAAATAAACGAACCCCACTACCTTTTGCAAGTCGTGCCATGTGTAGTGTAGCGCTGCCCATTCAAAAAAACCAATTTCGTCTAAAATAAGCGAAATTAATATAATGCCTATAAACGATAATGTTGCGTTCCATACAATACCGGTGACCTCAAAAACATCATGCCATGTCACAACACCCAATGTCAGAGCAACTGACGCCCCAATACATGCCGACCAACCGATTGACAATTTACGTGGCTGCACAATAACTAAACATAACGTTACCAAAAATACTACGATTGCTAAAAAAGCCTGCATAATTCTCCTCCCTAATTAAAGGGTCTGTCTAAAAGCACTTTAAACAATAACGTCCAACTATCCTATATGTTAAAAACCAGCATTTTTCAGGGGCAACGTACGAGCTGTAGGAGTCTACGGCAATTTTTTCTCTATTCAGCAAAAAAATAGCATACTAGGAGTACTCCTAGCATACTATTGTTACTTTTGGGACAGCCCCATTACCATTTCCCAGAAATCATTCGCCTAAATCTGCATTATGGTAAACATTTTGTACATCATCTAAATCTTCTAATGCATCAATTAATTTTTCAAATTTCGCGACATCATCACCAGTTAATGTAACTTCTGTTTGCGGTAACATAGAAAGCTCGGCTACTGTGAATTCTTGTACGCCTGCCTCTTTCAGTGCTTCTTGAGCAGCAAAGAATTGATCTGGCTCTGCATAAATAATGACCGTTTCTTCTTCTTCAAGAATATCACGAGCATCAATATCTGCTTCCATTAAAATCTCAAGTACTTCGTCTGCTGACTTACCTTCTAAACCAATAACAGCTGTTGAATCGAACATGTAAGCTACTGAACCACTTACACCCATGTTTCCATTATTTTTACCAAATGCTGCCCGCACATCAGATGCTGTACGGTTTACATTGTTTGTTAAGGCATCCACGATGAGCATTGTCCCGGCAGGACCAAAACCTTCATAACGTAATTCATCGAAGTTTTCATCGCTGCCACCTTTCGCTTTTTCAATTGCCTTTTCAATGATGTGTTTTGGGACACTATATGTTTTTGCACGTTCAAGGACAACTTTAAGGGCGCGGTTTGATTCAGGGTCTGGTTCGCCCGATTTTGCTGCTACATAAATTTCGCGACCAAATTTTGCATTTACACGACTTGTGCTTTGATCTTTAGACGCCTTCTTTTCTTTAATATTGTTCCACTTACGACCCATTGTTTCCACTCTCTTTCGAAAATAAAGTTTATAAAAATCCTAGATGCACAACTACACATCTATAAATGGTATTTAAATACTTATCGTATCTTTACTCTGCAAATAATAACACAATGATGCTTACAAAGCTAGATATACCAATGTTTAAGGTGCTATTTTATGAGACTTCAGTTAGTGATAATTTCATGATTTAGAGACTCTCTTTATGCTACTTTCTAATAAATAGAGGCATCTTCACAATTTATTTTCTTGTGTAATTTTTTCTAATAATGCTTGGCATCCTTCTACGGCTAAGTCATAGGTTTCTTGAAAATCCCCTGTATAGTAAGGGTCGGGTACGTCTTTTCGGTGGCTTGTTAAATCTAAAAAGCGAAAAATCTTCGGTGACTCTGAATTGCCCAACATAGTGTGGATATTACGAATATTACTACCATCCATTCCAACAATATAATCAAATTGCTCGAAATCAATCTTTTGTAATTGGCGTCCTTTCATCCCTACCGTCGAAACCCCATACTCTCGAAGCTTGTCCTGCGTACCACGATGTGGCAGTTCCCCAATATGCCACGCACTTGTCGCGGCAGAATCCACTTCAATGGCATCACTTAGATGTGCTTTCCCTATTAAATCACGCATCACTGCTTCGGCCATTGGTGAACGACATATATTACCTAAACAAACGAAAAGTACTCGAATCATGTCACTGTCCTCCTACGACAAAACACTCAAAATCACATGATTTTGAGTGCTTACTTTTTACTTTTTCTCTGCTGCAATCCGCTGATGTAACTCTTCAGTCAGCGCAATTAGTTCATGCTCTAAATGATTCATAAATTCCTCACGTCCGTCTTTACCCTTACCTGTTACATAAAAAGGTTCACCATAAATTAAATAGCCCTTGCCACGCTTAAATACATCGCCGGCATTACGTGCACCAACGTAAGCGGCTGGAACAATTTGCGATTTTGACAACTGTGCAATCGTAATTGCACCTTGCTTTAAATCGGCCCCTTCCGAATTACGTGTACCAGATGGGAAAATCCCAACAATTTTTCCCTCTTTTAATAACTGTGAAGGAATTTTAATGACACTCGGTCCTGGATTATCACGATCAACTGGGAAGGCATTCAAATGGCCAATAAGCCAGCCAAGGCCTTTTATATCAAATAACTGCTTTTTTGCCATGAAATGAATTTCTCGTGGATACATCGAAACACCTAAGTTTAAAATATCAACATACCCTGTATGTGTACAGGCAATAATAAACCCATCATCCTTTGGTAAGTTCTGCTCCTCATACACACGAGCTTTCGAGCCCATTAACTTTAATATTATCTTGACGAGGCTTGCTACAAATTTATACACTGTCTCATTCCTATCTTATTGAATAGTTACCACTATTGTAATCGAAAAGACTAGTATACTGCAATTAGGTAAACAAAATTAGACCTTTCCCACTAACACATCGACATCAATTGTTATTTCATTTAGTATAATTCTTGCTTCCTCTGATTTATGCCAGCCCATCGGTGTCATTTCGAGGAGTGCAGGAACCAGCTCTGAAGTGAGTCTAACAGAATAGGTAACACGCTCAACCATCACATCCGCAAAACTTTCTCTAAAACGTTCTACCGTTTGTTCATTCGAATACGTTTCTTTAGCTGAATCAGCATATAGCTGTGTGCGAAGCTCTTGTAAATAACCACTTTGCGGTACAACTTTTATCACGCAGCCACCTGGTACTAGTAGTCGCTTAAATTCCTCATAATTCGCTGGCGATAAAATATTTAAAATAGCATCAAAGTTTGTTTTTGCAAATGGACTCTTCGCTAAATCGCCAACACACCAAATTTGCTCTGGATAATGTCGAGCTGCGGCTAGAATACCTTCCTTTGCTATATCAATTCCAATGCCGATACCTCCCTTATGCGCCATAATGCGGGCTAAATGTGAGCCCTCACCACAGCCAGTATCCAGTACTGTTTCCGCAGTAGCAATTAGATTTCTAATTTTTTCTTCAAGTAAATCGTACATACCACTATCAATAACAGCTTTGCGAGATTCAAAAAGATCCTTACTATATTTTGAAGCAGCGCCATGTGTCAGCATATTAACATAGCCTTGCTTGGCAATATCAAAAGAGTGATGCATTGCACACTCCAGTCTTCCTTGTTCATGCACCTTCATAGGCTCTTGACAAATTGGGCAAGCGAATAGCATGATATTTTTATTCATCAATTCCGCTCCGGCCGCTCGTTTAGATAATGCTCCCATTAATTCGCCTCCTTGTGCTCTGTTGGTGAAACGAGTGCGAAACGCTCCCATTTCCGACTTTTCCATCTAAAGTATACGATAATTGCTCGCATCCATTCATCCGCTGAAATAGCTAACCAAATCCCTATTAATCCCCAGTCTAAAACGAATACAAGCAAATAGCCAAGCGGTAGACTCATACAGACCATTGATAGGAAACCAATTTTCACAGGAAATCTTGCATCGCCTGAGGCACGTAATGAATTAATGACAACAATATTCATTGTACGTCCTGTTTCAAGCAAAATACTCAATACTAAGACAGACGCCCCAATAGCAACGATTTCAGGATTATCCGTAAAAATGCCCATAAGCTGTTTACGGAAAATCGTCACAACTCCCACCATTATTAATGTGAAAATAAAAGCTGCCCGTACACTTGACCACAGCTGATGGTACGCTTCATCCTTCTTGCCAGCACCTACATTACGACCTATGATAATCGCTGTCCCTGTACCAATTGCAATAGCAAATAAATACGTAAACATAGAAATATTCATAGCATATTGTCTTGCCGCAAGGGTTTCAGCTCCTAAATACGTAGCATAGTAAAGGAATATAATTTGACAGAACTGATATAGCACCTGCTCAAAAGCTGACGGTAAGCCGATATTTAATATTTTCCGGACATATTCTTTTGAATAGGTGAAGTAATATTCAATCTTTACACGAACCTCCATCACTTGATACAACAGCCATAAAAACACGATTACTGCGAGTCCACGGCTAATAACAGAGGAAATAGCAGCACCTTTTACTCCTAACTCTGGTAACCCTAAATTACCGAAAATTAAGCCATAATTTAATACAACATGGAGCACGTTCATGCCAAGGGAAACATACATCGTTTGCTTTGTCCAACCATGTACACGAATCACCGCTGCTAACGCATTGATAATTGCTTGTAAAAAAATAAAACTACCAATAATAACTAAATAGCTCTGGGCATAAGCCAAGACATCGCCCTTTAAATTCATCATTGACATTAAGTTGCTTGCACCAAAAAAGAACACGACACTCATAATTAGTCCTACGCATAAATTCATGGTCACTGCCAATGCTGAAATCTTTGCCGCCTCAAAGTAACGCTTTGAACCTAGATACTGCGACACAACAATCGAAGCACCGTTTCCGACAACTTCAAGTATTAAAATTGCAATATGAATATATTGATTGGCCGCGCCAACACCTGATACAGCATTATCAGATAAAGCACTAAGCATAAACGTATCGGCCAGCCCCATTAGCATAAATAAAAAAACTTCTAAAAAAATCGGCCACGTTAAATGAAATAAACTCAAATGGTCAGCCGTTTTTTTCTCTCTAATCGTACTTGCCAAGCTTTGTCACTTCTCTCTCTACATTACATAAAAATCTATTGTATCTTATCATAGATTTCTCTGCTGTAAAGAATAATACGGTGAGAATGAGTAGCAAAATCTGTCGCAATATTCCTCAGTGAGCTCAAATACAAAAACGCTTCGACTCGTGAAAGTTAACAAAAAAAATCCCTCTCACAAAGCTCGTGTGAAAGGGTGACTTATTAACTTAAGCAATTAGCTTGTAATTGTTGACGTTTGTCTTTCGTTAGACCCAACTCTTGCTCTAAAAAGGCTGTCTTTGAGCCATAACGTACATCCATTGCATCGAATGCTGCTTGTAAATAATCTTCTCGTGCAGACATTAATGCATAGAACTGCTGTAATTCACGATCATTAAAATCCTTCTGAATAGTCTGGGCCATACGATCTACCATAGGGCGTAAAAGTGCATTCGTATCTAAATAATCTTGCATAATAATCTCCTCAGGTACATCTAAGGCTAATAAAATCAGCGCACCACCTATACCTGTTCGATCCTTCCCGACTGCACAATGATGGACAAGCCCTAAATTTTCAGGATTTTGAATCGTTGTGATTAATTGTTTAAACGAAGCATTATTAAAAGGCATCTGCGCATAAAATTCGCAGAACATTTCTGGACTTACAACTTTATAGAAATTTTGCCCGCCAGTATTCGTAGGCATTTCAAAAGCATGGTTCCCCTTGGCAGGAATTTGTATATACTTCGCATTTGGAAATGTCGGATTAGGGTTGTTCTGCGCCTCATGTTTGTCCCGATAATCAAAAATCGTTTTCACACCTAGTGTCTCAAAACGTTCTTTATCCGCCAACGTCATTTTTCCAAGTGCTGCCGAACGATAGATCAAGCCTTTTTTGACAGTACGCCCATCCTTTGTTTTATAGCCACCCATATCGCGGAAATTATAGACTGCTTCAAACGGAATAACCTTCATGTCAAACTGTGTCATCCACTACGCCTCCCTTATATTAGCAATCACCTTATCCTCTATTCTATAGAACCAATAAGGATAATACCAATTTTCACACTAATGCATTTCTGCACACAGCAATGCCTTTTCAGAATCACTAAACATCTATGCGTACGTAAAAACGGCTTCTAAAAGTAAATGCTGTGTACACGCCAGCCGATCGGTGCGCTGCTGAACCTGAGCAGTTCTCGCCTTTACCCGAGCGCTTCTCGTCATTTCCTGATGTAATTGGGGCGGGGTATGATTCATAACATATCAAAAAGCCGTCCTAACTTATGGGACGGCTTTAAAAAGTCTTCAATTATTGAAATAACTCAGGATAGACAGCTTTGGCTACTAGCTCAACCGCTTCGCCGATACGTGGACCAGGTCGACTGGATATATCAGCATCTATATAAAACACAACTTTGTTTTGAATGGCTGTAATCGTATTCCAACCATTGCGTGCAATGATTTCTGCCACAGGGTCTTCGCCGTAATTTACAGTTGTTAGAATGACTTCAGGGTTTTTAGCAATGACGTTTTCCTCAGAAACCTTTACCCAATCCTTTTTGTCAGCAAATACATTGTTCACTTTAGCCGCATTTAAAATTTCTTGTTGGAATGTACCTGAACCTGCTGTATAAATCTCTGGCTTCGGACTAATTTCCAAGTAAACATTTTTTTGTTTTTCTACATCTTTTACTTTTGCTTGAACATCAGCTATTTTAGCCTTGATGTCTTCATTTAGTTGATCACCTTTATCCTCAACACCCATGACAGTAGCAATTTGTTCAATATCTCCATAAACATCTTCAAATGAAGCTGCTGATTTAATAACAAATACTTTCACACCTGCATCTTCAAGTCCTTTTAACGCATCAACTTTACCATCAGTAGTGTAAGCAATCACCACATCCGGTTTTAATGACACAATGCGCTCGCTATTAAACGTCATAGAATCTGAAACACGTTCAATGTTCTGTGCTTCTGCTGGATATGTATCATATTCTGTAGCGCCTACGATTTTATCACCCGCACCTAATGCAAATAAAATTTCTGTATTGCTTGGCTGTAAAGACACAATAGTTTTTGGTACAGCATCAAATGTCACTTCTACACCACGATCATCTGTCACTTTATAGCCTGTTTCTTCAGCTGTATTTACTTCCTTCGATGTGTCCCCACTTTTCGCTTCATCAGTTGTACCGCAACCTACTAGGACAAGCGCTAACATTAAAATCGAAAGCCATTGAAAATTAACGAATTTCTTCACTTCACTCAATCTCCTTTTTCTTTTTCATTGGGTATGATTTACTTATAAACGGAATTTCAGCAATTCCTGCCTGTTGATTCATGTATACAGCCATAACGAAAAATACATTGGCCAGTAATCCTAAATAATCGAAAAGAATGGCTGGTACTTCTCGCTCCTCTGACACTTTGTGCAAGGCACGGTATGATTTTTTTGCTTCACTTCGACATAGATGAAGTGCAGCGGCAGCCTCCGTCCCTTGTGGTAAAACAAAGTTTTGAATTTCATCTCTAACATGTTCAACGTAAAAATCATAACGATCGCTCAGCCATGCTAAATCTCCATCAGTTACAGCTAATTTGCCACGTACTGAACCATTCACATGATAAGCCATTGGCAAAATTGCCATCAAATCGACCGCAACAACCTCAACTGTTTCTTTCTTTACAGCAGCCAAGGCTACGCCCACATGCGTTGTTAGGCTATCTGTTCGAATCTCATAATCGACCGTCGATACTTTTTCACGCATAAACGGATAACATGAATAACGCGCATCTTTTTTCAATCCTGAAACCCCACTTTCTTTCGTGAAAATATTCCTACTGGATTTGAGCTAAACGTGCATAAAAAAAACGCCCTCCCCCATTAATAGTGGAACGACGAAAATGCATAAGTTGCGTCGCTGTGACACGACATTGCCTATGTATTTGCCGCATATCCTCCTAACTTCCGAAGAGTACTTATACGCTCAAATAAAGGTCGGTCTCCTGGCTTGTACAGTTCACTACCTTGTATGTAGCGATGTTATCATAATAACCTTCCCATCTACTAAAGTTATGAATCTTCGACAGTGGCTTATTTTTATGATTTTTTCTGCACTTACAGTTGCGGAAACAGCTCCGGTTTTACACCGAATTCCCGATTATGCTATGGACTAGCACCCTTATTCTGCAAGAATTATTCACTTGTAAAGCAGTTTATCATAGATTGTGATGAAAAAGTAGTTGCGAAATTGCAGAAAACTCGCTCAAAAACATACAGAACCTAGCACTATTTCCACATAACGATTAGCTATTTGTAGTTCTCCCCTGAAAATTCTATAATAATTACTGACTATAATATTTTTTCGATAACTTGTTCAATATCTAGTTGTGAATCAGTCGGTTCAAAGCGCGCAATCGTTTTACCATTGCCATCTACTAAGAACTTTGTAAAGTTCCAGCGAATATTACGACCATCTAAAAAACTAGGTGCTATTTGGACAATAGCTTGCGCCAACATTTTTTCTTGCATATTTGCCTTCCCAAATTCGCGAAAACCCACTTCATGTTTTAAATAATTGAATAACGGATGTGTCGTCTCACCGTTTACTTGCACTAATTCAAAAATTGGGAACGTCACACCGTAGTTAATCTTGCAAAGTTGTGTTGTTTCCTCGCCATCTTCAGGATTTTGATTGTCAAATTGATCACAAGGAAAACCTAAAACAACGAAATTATTCTCGCCATATTTTTCATACATTTTTTGCAAATCCTCAAGCTGATAGGTAAAACGATTGGTTTGCTGTGTTGACAATTAGCATAGGCTTTCCACGATAGGTTTCCATTGATAAAATTTCACCATTTGGCTTTTTCACTAAATAATTATAAATTCTCATTTTTTAAACCCCTTTTATATTTTTTATGATTATAGCAATAAACCCTATTTTCTCCAATAAAAGAGGTTTAACATAAAAAATAGCCATTACGCTTGTTTAACGAATGGCTGTCTTATATTTCTTTTTATATTTTGCATCTTGCTCTTCTTCAATTAATCTCTGTGCAATTTCCAATAGCTTCTTGTCGCTTGTGGCATCAAACAACTTTTTAAAGGATACAATAATATCATATCGAATGAGTGTCGAATGTTTCTCATCAATACATGTTTGGAATCTTTTTGCTAAATACGAAACAACTAAATCCCTTTGCACCTGTCCCGCAAGACCAATTTGCCAAATTGCTTGCAGACTATGTCTAGCTGTTACGGTTTTATCATCATATGTTACTGCCCAGATTTTCAAAAAATCTTCTAATACACGTTCTTCTGGATCACTTTTTGCCGCCAATGCGCATAAAAACTGTACTGCCCGCGCACGTACATGTCCATCTTTATATGTAAGGGCTTGAACAAGCTGCTCCCAGACTGCGTATGTCCAATCAACTGGTTCTTGCATAATTTTCATCAATTCTTCGTAAGACTCGAATTGGATTTCACGGTCATGCTCTGTTAATTTACTAAAAAGTTGCAAAATCTCTTTTTCCATGATTCATCCCTACCTTTATTCTGTCAGAACGTTATAAAATTTTAAATTTTTTATGTTACACTTAACTTAATTTATAGCAAGAAGGAGAGTTTATGAATAAATCTATTACCCGAAAGTTGATTTTACGAACGCTTGTGATTATATGTCTAATAGTTGCGGCATATTTTATCATACCAGTCTCCGTGCCTATTATATTGGCGGGGATTACGGCTTTTTTCTTAGAGCCAATAGTTATGTTTTTTAAACGTAAGTGGAAAATGTCACGTAAAATTGCAGTCGCCTTCATTTACATAATGAGCGTTATCTTTATTTCTATTATTTGTTACTTTACTATTACACAGCTCATGTCGCAAATAATAGTTATTTCTAAGCAAGCTCCCTATTATATTTCCAAAATATCGGAAATGTGGCTTCACATGCAAGATAACATTTCTAAATATACCGAAGACTTCCCCGATGAAGTGAGTATATCACTTCAAAATACGACGATGGATTTCATTAAGAAAATTGAAGAATCTTTTCTAAACTTCTTTAATTATACCAAAGTTACCGCATTCTTTTCTGAAATTCCAAGCCTCTTTATTAGTCTTCTCGTATATATGATTGTTTTATTTTTATTTATGCTAGATTTACCAAAATTAAAACAGATAACTTACAAATATTTAAAGCCATCTACCGCAAAAAAAATGAAAATAATCTCGAATCGCTTAAAAGACGCATTTTTTGGTTTTATGAAGGCACATCTACTCGTTAGCTTTATAATTGGAGGTGTCACACTTGTTGGACTTCTTTTTATTCAGCCAAAATATGCGATTACTATGACTTTTATCATTTGGCTTATCGACATTATTCCATTCCTTGGATCAATTATTATTTTGGCACCTTGGGGGCTTTATCATTTATTGATGGGAAACACCTCCATTTCTGTTCAATTATTCATCTTAGCAGTTATTTTACTCATTATTCGTCGAGTAGTCGAGCCTAAGATGATGGGAGATCATATTGGTTTGTCTACTTTACCAACATTAATAGCCATGTTTATCGGACTTCAGCTATTTGGTATTATCGGTTTGCTGACTGGACCATTTTTTATTATTTTATTCTTTGCTTTAAAAGAAACAGGTATTATCAAGTTTAATTTCAAAATTTAAGATATAAAAACGCACAAGTGGCCTTTAATTGCGGTGAGCGTTGGTCAGCAATTTTTAGCACGAATGTCTTGACTTGAATAAAGAAATTTATATTTTCGAACCTTTAAAAAAGGCCATCTTTGTAATTTACTCTACAAAGATGACCTTTTTGCTATTTAAATCGTCTATAAAATAGTAGGATTATTGAATGCGACCAAAGCCTACTAAATATTGATTCCACCAATCAAGTGATTCGATGACAACACCTTTGTTTTGAGCGTCAATCATCGTGTTGTTGCCTAGGTAAATACCGACATGTGCTACGCCTGAACCATAGCTGAAGAATACTAAGTCACCTACACGTGCTTCACTTGCAGAAATGCGTTGTGTTGCTAAATATTGCTGGGATGCTGTACGTGGTAATGAAACGCCTGCTTGCTTGTATGACCATTGTACAAGACCCGAACAGTCAAAGCCTGTTGACGGATTGCTACCGCCCCATACGTAACTACGACCTAAAAACTGTTTAGCTGTTGAAATAGCATCACCTGAAGAAGCTGTGCCTGAACCTGAACCAACAACGATTGATTGCGGTTTACCACCACCATTATTAGTTGTTTGCATTACAGGTGTAGCTGATTGAAGTGCACGTAAACGAGCCGCTTCCTCTTCAGCTGCTTTACGTTCCGCTTCTAAGCGTTCCTCTTCTTGTTTAGTAGCAATTTGAGCCTTTAACGCAAGTGATTTTGCTTCGTTTTCAGCTTTTTTAACTTCCATTTCGCTTTCTTTTTGTTGAAGCGCTTGGAATTGCGTTTGTAATTCTTTTTGTTTTTCATCTAAAGTTGCTTTTTGTTCTTCTAATTTTACTTTATCTGCCTCTTGTTGATTGACCAATTCTTGGTCAGCATCCATTAATGTTTTAACCGCTACGACACGGTCCATTAAATCTGCAAAGCTTTTCGCTTCAAGGACTACGCTTAAATAAACCCCTACTGTGTTATCCTGCGCTTGGTATGCAGCCATACGTTCATTTAGAATAGCAGAACGTTGCTCGATACGCTTTTCTGTTTCCACGATACTAGCATCAACTTCTTTAATTTCTGCTTGTACTTGGTTAAATACTTTAACTTTTTCATCAATATCGTTTTGCAGATCTGTCAACTCTGCCTCTAATTTTTTAACTTCTGCATCAATCTGAGCTTTTTTCTCAATCATTTGTTGAGAAGTTTCTTCTGCATGTACTTCGGTTGGTTGTACTGTATTAAATAATAAGCCGCCCGCAAGTGCTATTGTTAGCACCATCGACTTACGCCATTTATTGCGCTTCCCCACTAAACTTCATTTCCCTTCATCCATCAATTTCGCTCTCGGTGTTCTATGTAATCACTTGAACGATTTCTATTATATTCAAATTTATATTTATACTTTTATTAGCCTTTTAAAGTTTAGCATTAATAGCATAACTTTTATACTATTTCTCGTCGTTTTAATAGTTTAGTAAAACTCGAAACATTTTTGTAATATTATCGAAAACACTTAATTCTTCTACAACAAACAACTATATACTGCAACAACACTTATTTAGCTCCTCTCACGACAACTAACCAATACGTATTTGTAATGGTTTTGTAATATACGCTCATCTAATTATTAGTAAGTAAAAAAAGGCAGGGGCATTTTCCCCCTACCTATTGTTTCATTGAACGTAATGCTTGAATGGAGAGCCGTACTAACAGGATTGCACACAAGAACAATCCTAAGTACGCTGCTGTATTTAAGTAAACCGCATAGGAATCATGTATAAATTGCGAGATAGCTAATAGCGCTACGGAAATAATGCCAAACGTAATACCAACTAGTAATAGGACAAAACGCGAAAACAACTGCGTTATAAAACGGGCATTATGTTCATCTGAAAAAATATCATGATGTAATATTATTTTCCCGCTTTCGACTCGTTGAATGAGTTGATCCACTCTTCTTGGCATTTTTCGTAATGTCGGAATTAACATCGATAACTCTTCTTGCACACGTTCCTTTGTAGCCATTGGTTCTTTAAAAGGCTTTAAAAATGCTGCGCGCATATAGGAGGAAGAAAAATCTTTTGCCTCTGTGAAAATATCAAATTGCGCATCTATGATTCTTAACGTACCATCTAACGTCACTAATGATCGAAGCGCCAGTCCGACAGAGGGATAAAACGCAAGACCGAAATCACGTACAACGGTAAATAACGAATGGATCAATTCTTCAGTTGGAATACGATCGACATAAGAAATCTTTAGCAATATTTGATCGATTGCTTGCTCCATTCTTGACCGTTCTGCATGAGCAGCATTTTCTACTAATAGCATTAAGCCGTCATATAAGATACTCGAATCGTTTTGCTGAATACCCATTAAAAATAGCTTTAAGCCTTCTTGTTGAGTAGCGCCCAAACGACCGACCGCTCCGAAATCGAGCAAAATCGGCGCACCATCCTTCTCATCAATGTAAATATTGCCTGGATGCGGATCTGCATGAAATATACCAGAAAAAAGCATTTGCTCAAAAAATGAATACAGAACCGTCTGTGCAAACTGCTTCGGATCTATTGATAACCGTCTAAATTCTGCTGCGCCTTCTGATACACTTTTTCCACGTACGTATTCCATGACAATTATATCTTCATCACTGTATTGTGTATAAACTTTAGGAATTCGCACCTTATAATCACTTTTCGCAAGCGCATTGGTCACCTGTAATGTATTGCGTACCTCAATGTCTAAATGAATTTCCTCACGTAAACCATCGGCAAATCCACCAGCCAACTCTCGAAAACCAAGTGACTCTGCCCATGTTGACTTACTTGTCAGCCAGTTCGCAAATTCCTCTAATATATCCAGATCATCACGCATTATGCCTTTCACTTCTGGACGCAGTAGTTTCACCACAACTTCATCGGAATTTTTCAGTCGTGCCTTATGTACTTGTCCTATAGATGCTGCCGCTAAAGGTTCCATATGAAAAGTAGTGAATACCTCTTCTACAGGCTTTGGAAGAGAATATGCCAAAATCTTTGTCACTTGCTCAGGTTGCAATGGCCTTACACTATGCTGTAGCCGCTCTAGCTCATCAATGAATATGGGCGAAAACAATTCTTTGCGTGTAGATAATACTTGACCAAATTTGATGAATATTCCACCACACTGCTCTAATGTCGTTCTTAGTGCTATTGCAAGCTCCTTCTCATTTTCGCGCTGTCTTGCATATTTAATTGTTTGTACAACCCCGTTTGTGACTGCTATTTTTAATACTTGACGTAATCGCTTTTGCTGACGCCAGTAGCTTCGTAATCTTAATAGAATCGACCGCTGACCGTTTCGTCGTTCTCCACCGGCAATACCACTCGAATCAAAGAGTTCAAATACAAGGTAAAGCAGCATGGAAATAAGTAGCATGCTACCTATCCAAATAAGCGTACTCACCTCTGTCACAGTTTGCATCATCGATTCCGATAAAAAGTCTGTATGACGCAAGTATGAATACCAGTAAACAAAGGACGTGAGCGTCACACTAATAACAACAGATAGCACTCTTCGTACAAAATTAATACTCGAACCTATTAAACGACCACTGACAAAGTAAATGATTCCCGAAGCAACTATGATTTGAATCAGAAACTTCACAAAAATCAACAGTGCCACCCCCCGTTGTTTCTTCCTAATACTGCTAGTATAACAAATTCATGCATGTACTTTCTTTTACTAGCCTCAAGTTAGTAAACAATAAGTGAAATCAACAATCATTTTATGCATTACAGCCATTGTTTCGTACAGCCATTAGCACAAAATCAGTTATTCGGTCATTCTCAGCTAGTGGATGAAGCTGGGGTTCGAGGACTAGTAAGAAAAAAGAATATCAGGTTGGACCTTCCACTAAGCGAGCTTTCGTGAACGTATAAACGACATCCCAAAGGTGGACCCAGTTATATGCACTGTTAATCTAGTCAGCTTAGTTGTAACGCCGTTATGACTGTACAAAATAGTGGTTACTCACTAACCGTCTATAAGGTAGCAGCAGCATCCCTAGGCATTTGCTTAGACGTGTACTTTAGTGACGAGACAACAAATTGTTTACAGCATATAACTTCACATAATATGAAAGGGATGCTGCCATATAGCAGCATCCCTTTCGTTTAATTCGTTGAAAGCACTTGCTCCCAATCAATCGTGTTATTTTTCACTTGATCTCGTTTCTCTTTGTCCATAATATCGTTCGGACGGCCACCTTTTGGCCAATCTTTATCATGATTTGCCCATTCTGGTCGATCCTGCGTTAAAATATATGCCGCTAAATCGGAAGCATCTTGATCTGTTAAGGTACCTCCTGCTCCAACCGGCATGTTATTTTGAATATAACCAGCCATTTTGGTCATACGTGCCATACCCGCACCATCATTAAAGGAATTTTCACCCCATAATGCTGGACCTGAATTTGCTCCAGTACCTGAGCCATCTGCAGCATGACAAGTGATACAAGACTGTGCATATAGTTCCTCACCATTTGCTACATCCGGAATAGGAACACTCTTCATATTACTCGTACCAGCCCATTCACGTTCTGCCCCTATTGGAACACCTTTTGAAATATATGCAAAGTACGCTACCATCGCTTCCAACTCGTCACTATTCATTTCGAATTTTTTGCCATTCATGCTTCGTACCATACAGCCATTAATTCGTTCTTCAATCGTGACAATACTTCCTGAGCGACCAATGTATTGCGGATAATTTGCCATAACACCTACTAAAGAAGAAGCTTGTTCATCATAACCTGCACCTGCATGACAACTTGTGCAAGATAATTGATTACCAACGTATTCATCTGCAGCAACATGTGTATTATTCACAAGCTCATAGCCATATAAAATCGCTTCTTTCATAGGTCCATCTGGCACTTCTTCGATACTAGGTGGTGCGTAGACAACTTTCTGAGAAGCTGCTGTTGTCGGTACTTGTGTTTGTACCGTTGCATCTTCTGTTTCTCCATTCGCATCACCTAAGATTTTATCGCTTACGACTGCTCCCACAAAAAGTGAACCAGCTATTAATACCGTTCCTGCAATCCCCGTTACTATAGCTTTCATCTTTCATACCCCCCTCTGTATCACTAACTTTACTTTAGCAAGATAATGTATTTTTGGATGTGATTTTTCTCACACTCCCTAATATTTGAACCTTATATACAACAAAGTTGGATAAAAAAGGAAGTATTTAATGTGCTATAACAGAAAAACCTAGACTTAATACCCCTTCACGTATAATTATTTTTATGCCAAAAAACCGAGTACATTGCTGTACCCGGTTGCCAACATTCCTTTAAAGTTTACAGCCATCCTTACACGCCAATTTTCCATTACCAACCATCTTCACCGAAGACTTTAAGCCAACCATTTCAGCTGTCTGATGCAATGTGCGTACGAATACTTCATTCGGCTCTGCTCCTTTGATTCCATAACGATTTTCAAATACAAAGAACGGTACACTTTGTACACCAATTTGCTGCGCATCGTAACGATCCTTATGCAATTCCTCCATAAAAGCATCACTCGAAGAAAGCACTTCTTTTGCTTCAGCAATGTTTAAGCCTAAGTTTTTGATAATTGCTAGCAAAACAGCCTCATCATTTAAATCCTTACCTTCAATAAAATAGGCAGCCATCAAGGCTTCATTATAATCCACGTCTTTGCTATACTGCTTTGTCCATTTCGCTAAGCGATGCGCATTTTCTGTGTGCGCCGTTTTTATTTCATCATAATTATAGGCAAGTCCCACTTCCTTTGCTCGCTCTACAATACCGGCAGTCATTTGCTTCACTTCTTCCAGTGTCACCTGGTGATGAGCCATCCAATACTCATAAAAGTTTTGACCTAGCTCTTTTGGTGCCTCCGGAGCGATTTGGAACGCTTTAAATTCTATCTCTACTTGGCCAGTATACCCAGCCTCTTCAATCGCTCGCTCTAATTCTTTCTCCCCTATATAGCAAAAAGGGCAGGAGAAATCAGAAAATATTTCAATTTTCATTGGAACCTCCCTATAAAATATCTATCCAAATCTTCATAGTCGTTGCCGAAATAAGTATGGCTAAAATCCATTGCAATACCTTCGTATTCATACTTTTCCCCGCATTTGCTCCTAATGGTGCAGCAATTAAACTAGCCACAATCATTATCGCTGCTGGATAATAATCGACTTGCCCTGTCATTAACTTGCCAATTGTTCCACCGATGGATGAAATAAAGGTTATTGCTAAACTTGATGCAATCGTCATGCGCGTAGGAATCCCTAATACAATAAGCATAATCGGGACAAGCAGGAAACCACCCGCCGCTCCGACAATTCCTGAACCAATACCAACGACAAAGGCTAGAGATGCAGCTAATGCTTTATTAAAACTAATGTCATTCATTGGCTTATCATCAATTTGCTTTTTCGGAATAAACATCATGACTGTCGCAATCAGTGCTAGTAAACCATAAACGACATTAACGCCTGTCTCCGATAAAAATTGGGAGCCATAACTACCAACAAAGCTACCGGCTAAAATAGCCCCTCCCATATAAATAATGAGCGATTTATTCAAATAGCCACCTTTACGGTAAGCCCACACTCCAGCAATCGAAGCAAAGAGTACTTGCACAGCACTAATACCCGATACCTCATGTGCTGTAAACGCTGATAAACCTAGTAAAGGTGGAATGTATAATAACATTGGATATTTAATAATCGAACCACCAATACCTAGCATCCCTGACACAAATGAACCTACAAAACCAATTAAAAATATAGTAATAATCCATGTTACATCCATTTATTTTTCCTTCTTTCTTTTGTGTGAGTGCCAGGCACGCACACAATTAGACTCTTCGCATACCCCCTTGTCAACACCCGCTGAATGAAGGAGAAAGGTGAGTGTCCAAGCTTGAACACTCACCATCATAATTACGCCTTTTGAATTGTGTAAGTGCCTGGCACGCACACAATTTAGCCACCTATCTTACTGCACAGCGATTAGGGCCAATTTCCATTTCCGTTTGCTCATCTTGTGCTGGTGTGATTTTACCCATATTCACTTGACGAATTTCTTGATATGCATGCGGTTGTGGTGGTAAATTATCCGTTACAACGCTACGGAACTTTGCCTCATCCTCAATAGTTAAGCCATGGTTTTCAGCAAACAATTCACCGAGACGTTTGGCCACTGTACCATCTTCATTTAACTCATCAATGATCATAAAGTGAGCAGGTAACACAACTAAATCATCCGAAAGTTCGCGGTAACGCTTATAAAGCGTTTCACGTAAATCCCCAACCCAGTCTGCTGCAAGACCAGCTAAATCTGGACGTCCAATTGAATCGATAAATAAAATATCACCCGTCAACAAATAGTTACTGTCGACAACAAACGAAGTTGAACCAATTGTATGCCCTGGCGAATAAATTGCACCCACATCAATTCTAGCTGCGCCAATTTGTACCGTAGTACCATCTACTAACGGGGTAAAATCAAACACAACCTCTTCTGCATCTTTCGGAGGTAGATAATACGTCGCACCTGTTGTCGCTGCGATATGACGCCCTCCCGAAATATGATCAGCGTGTAAATGCGTATCAAATACATGCTTAATTTTTACGTTTTTCTCATTCGCAAAGTTTGTAAATACTTCTGTGAAACGAACAGCGTCAATAATTGCTGCCTCGCCCTCAGAGATTATCATATAAGAAAGACAACCTTTACCTAAACGTACAAATTGATAAAGCTCACCGCCACCTGTTAAATCGCCTACTTTTATCGGCTCTAAATATTCACTCCACGTTTTCATACCGCCAGCCAAATAACTGGCTCTTAGCCCCGCTTCCGCTAACATATCGGCAACCATCAGCGACGAGCCTTCTTTCGCACAAACAACTAGTACATCTTTGTCAGTCGGGATTTTTGCTAAAATACCTTCTACGCCGTCTAATAGCTCGAAATACGGAACATTAAGGTACTCAAACTTATGTCCATCAATTTTCCAATCCTCAAATGCATCCGCATTTCGTACATCTAAAATAAATAATTCTTCATTATTAATTACTTTTTTCGCTACATCCGCAGCGCTCCATTGTTGTACTGACACTGAATGTACCCCCTCAGGTATTGTTTTTCTGATTTTTTTAGCGGGAAGGACAAGCCTCTCCGCTAATTTTTATATACACGAAAATTAAAACGTTAAAGATGGGGCTGCATCTTTAGCAAATTCTAAAAATGTTACAGCACCTCCAACCTCAATACCAGCTACAAAATCGTCTGTTGTTAAGCCCATTACATCCATTGTCATTTGACACGCAATAAATTTTACACCTAACTCCTGCGCCATCTCTACTAACTGCGGTATGCCAGGGACATTCGCTTTTGCAAAGCCTTCAGCGAAATGTTCTGTTCCGTCAGGCATTGGTAGTGCATGCATACCTTGTTTATGAATTAATTTTAACCCTTCAAACGTAAAGAAGATGGCAACTTCCTTGTCAGAAGCCGCTGCTGCTGTTGCGATATTGAATACCTTATACGCGTCAAAGAGACCACCATTACTTGCAATAATTGCTACTTTGTTTGACATATTAAATTCCCCCAATTAGATAGTTTTTATTAGTTCGCCCGTCCAAGCTGTCATACCTGGAAGTACGTTATAAACCTTTGTAAAACCATTTGCAACAAGCTTTTGCGCCGCGAAATCGCTACGCTTTCCTGTACGGCAAATCACATATATCTCTTGTTCTTGGTCAAGCTCATAGATACGTGCTTCAAGATCACCCAGCGGAATAGATTTTGCTCCAGCAATATGACCGAAAGCGAACTCCACCTCTTCACGCACATCTAGGATAAGCCCGTTTTTTCCAACCATTTCTGCCAACTCAATTGTCGGTTCAAACGCTTTTCCAACTACCGTATCATTTACGCATTTACGAATATAATGCTTTAACACAGCATCCTCTTCCGTTGTACCAATGTATTGATGTCCTACAGTTTCCGCCCATGCAGCAATATCCGCCTTAGAGCCTTTATCTGTTGCTGATACTTCTAAAATCTGACCATCTACTAAATCAGCCATCGCCTTCTTTGTTTTTACAATAGGCATAGGGCACGATAACCCTTTTGCATCTAGCTGAAAATCTGCTTTAATACGCATAACTTCCTCCTTATACCCATATAGGTATTGTTTTAGGCAAAAAAATATAGAGTGGCGCAAAGAAAATCTCCCCCGCAAACCTCTTACTGCACTTCACCCTCCCAGGCAAGCATGCCCCCAATCATATTTGTGACATCAAAGCCCCGACTTCTTAAATATTGAGCTGCCCTACCACTACGAGCACTTGAACGACAAACCATTACATACGCTTCATTTTTATTTAACTCATGCATACGGAATTCCAATAAGCTCAGCGGAATATGAATGATGCCTGGGATATGACCGGATTCCACTTCATCTAGTTCACGTACATCGACCAGTTTTAAAACTCGCCCCTGTTCTAACGCTTGTTGTACTTCTTTTGCTGAAATCTCTTTCATGATACCAACCTCCTAATAAGCGCTCATGCCTCCACGAACATTTGTTACACGCTCAAATCCTTGTTTCTTTAGTTGCTTACAGGCTTGACTACTACGCATACCACTTTGACAAATAACAACAATTTCTTTGTCCTTTGGTAATTTATCAAAGTTAGAGCCTAGTGGGATATTTTTAAATTGTGGAATATTGCGTCCCTTGTACTCAGCTGGTGTTCGCACGTCCACAAAAATTTTGTCCTTTTCGTTCAACATATTTTTTAATTGTGCTGCAGATATTGACTGGACACCTTTTGTCGGCTTCATTCGCCAAACCAAAAATGCAATAACGATAACAATGATAATCCATGTTTCCAAGTGATAGCTCCTCTCAATCACATACTATAAAGGGTATATTAAATTCATCTGCTTTTCACGACTAAATCCATCGCTTCTTGAATAGCAAAATTCACCTTCTCCGAATCTCCTTCAGCAGTCGCTACACAATTCAACAAGTTCTCGCTGACAATGACGCCAATAGTCCGATCAACTGCTGAACGTACGGCAGATAGCTGTGTAATAACATCCTTACAGTTTTGCCCATCTTCCATCATACGTAAGATTCCACGCAATTGGCCTTCCATTCGCTTCACTCGATTTGCTGTTTTTGCGTCGTATGCCATTCTTGTGCACGCCTCCTTCCGATTCAAGATATTTAACTTGCTTACGAGATTCATATTATACCCCACCAGGTATAATGTCAACGTGTAAGCTCAAACTTATTTTGTTGAAATTGTTGTTAAGGTTTATCTGTCAGTTCGCGAGTTCTATCCGCCGCTTCAAATGGTTTATCCGTCACTTTGCCAGTTCTATCCGCCACTTCAAGTGGTTTATCCGTCACTTTGCCAGTTCTATTCGCCACTTCAAGTGGTTTATCCGTCACTTTGCCAGTTCTATTCGCCACAACAAAAAATCCCTGATATGAGGGAATAAAATACCGCTCATATCAGGGAGATCTTTTATTTTATTTTATTTTGCTAGCTGCATTGCTGGACCAAAGAATTCATAGTGAATTTTTTCGTCTGCTACGCCAATTTCATGTAAGTTTTTAATAACCGCTTCCATAAAACCAGTTGGGCCGCATACATATACATCTGTATTATTCGCTATACTTTCAGCCAGTAACTCTTTAGTGATGAGCTTGTCTTCATCAGAGTATAATGCTGTGTATGTTGCATTTGGAAGAGTATTTACTTTTTCTTGAATATCATCACTAAATGCGATGACATTCTCATTGCGCGCGCATTGAATGAAGTTCACTTCATTTGTCGCATCGTCTTTTAGAGATTGAAGCATACTATTTAAAGGTGTTACGCCAATGCCACCACTTACAAATGTGATGGGTGCAGCTGTTTCTTCTAAAACAAACAGACCTGCCGGAACACTTACGTCTACTAAATCACCAACTTGTAAAACGTCGTGAATAAAGTTAGATACTTTACCGTTTGGTGTATGATCGCTTTCACGTTTTACTGAAATACGGTAACCTTGCTCCGCTGTCGCTTGAGAAAGTGTATATTGACGGTTCATTAAGTATTCTTCACCAGGTACTTTCACTCGAAGGCTAATGTATTGGCCTGGCTCATAAGCTGGTAATGGCGTGCCATCTTCATTCACAAAGTAAATAGAAGTTACTAGGTCACTTTCAACTTCTTTTTTCGCTACTTTTAGTGGTTTGAATAAACGCCATCCACCATTAACCTCTGATTTTTGATATAACTCTTCTTCTACTTGAATGAAGACATCTGCAATCATACCGTACGCTTCAGCCCATGCGTTAATAATGTCGTCTGTTGCTGCATCTCCCAGAACTTCTTTAATCGCTTTTAATAAGTGTTCTCCTACAATTGGGTAATGCTCAGGTAAAATACCTAAACTACGGTGTTTATGAGCAATTAACATAACTGCTGGTAAAATCGCCCCTAAATTTTCTATATGAACAGCTGCGGCATAAACAGTGTTTGCTAACGCTGTTTGTTGACGCCCTTGTTCTTGATTCGTGTGATTAAAAATATTTAATAATTCCGGATGAGCCTGAAACATATTTTTGTAAAACGTCTTTGTAATTGCTACACCATGAACTTCTAATACTGGAACTGTCGCTTTAATAATTTGTACTGTTTCTTGTTTTAACATATCGCATACCATCCTTTCATGATTACAATATAACGTTTTGATTCTCTTAAAGCAATATATAAAATACATCTTTAACAAAATAGACATAATTCATGTATTTTAAATACATCTTTTTAAAAAGCATTCATATTACTATGAAATAGAGGATAATGCTATAATTATTTATGAACTTTAGAAAGTAGGGTGTTCTAATGCGATTAACTTTATACACGGATTACTCCCTCCGGACACTCATTTATTTAGGAGCGAAGGAAAACGACCAACTATCCACTATTCAAGAAATTTCAGACGCCTATAATATATCAAAAAACCATTTAATGAAGGTGACACACCAGCTTGGACAGCTTGGTTACATCGAGACAATCCGCGGACGTGGTGGTGGTATTCGTCTGGCGATCGATCCAAAGACGATTACGATCGGTGAAATAGTACGTCATACAGAAGAAGATTTCCACTTGGTGGAGTGCTTTGATAAAGAAAATAACCTATGTAAAATTGCCCCTGAATGTCAGTTAAAAGGCGTACTTTATGAAGCACTCCAAGCTTATTTAACTGTTTTAGATCGCTATTCACTCGATGATTTTTTACATTCCAAGGAAAAATTAATGGCTTTACTGCTTGGCAAATAGCAATACCCGCTCAACCAGAAGTTGGACGGGTATTTTTTTAATTAGCTGACATTTATCCATTTGTAGTAACGCACCCTCCAAGGATAGGACACCGCCTCGTTAAACTAGCTTTTTCCACAGTTTTAAATAGGTTTCACGACAAAAAAAAAATCGAGGAATTTTCGCCTCGATTTATAATGCCTTTGAAAACATAATCATATCTAAGGCACGTATACCATTTTCATAGATAGGTTCTGGATAACTACTAAAAAAATCTTTTTCAATCGCTTCCATACGAAAACCAGACTTTTGATAAAAAGCAATATTATCAATACTAGAATTTGCCGTGCCCACAATGACATTTTTATAACCTTGTGATGCGCTAATCGTAGTAATTTTTTGCACGGCTTCCTTCCCAATACCTTTACCTTGAAACGCCGATAAAATGGCAATATTCTTAAGTTCAATGGATGTTGCTGAGTGCGCAATAAGCAACGCAATACCCACTAATTTTTCACCGCACTTAATCTCGTATAAGTCACCGTCATTCATATACTGACGAACGGCTACCTCACTTTCATCCGCAATCAATAACTGTGGCAAATAGCTTTCACGTGGGCCCTCCACCTGTTCTAGAGAGATACAGTGACGCACAAAATCATTGCGTTCAAAGACATTTAAAACACATGGTTGTTTTTCCTTCACCTCTAACCATGTATGCTCTTGCGGATAATCCTGCTCTACACCTAAACGAATAAAAGGCAACTTCTCTTGCGCCTTTTGTGAGCGAACATTAACCTTTCTTGCCCCTGCAAAAACGCGCTTTAGCCCTAACTCAAAAAACGCAATATCAAGTATCGCCGTTTTTGCCTCTAGATTATAGCCCTTTCCCCAGAACTCATAACCAAGCCATGAACCAATATGACAGCTCTTTTTCGTATGATCTATAAACATCAGTGCTGTCACACCGATGACTTGTCCTTCCTCGTTCAAGACAACACGTGGAACGGTCTTACCCTCTTCTTCATCTATACATTCTCGTTTAATAAAATTGATCGTATCTTCTACTTTACCGGCAGGTAACCCAAGTGTATCTCGCACCTGTGGCATAGAAGATAACGCATGTATCGCTTCTGCATATTTAATGTCGTGTTTCACTAAAGTTACTGCCATACCTTATTCCCCTTTAATCGTTATTACGTTTTTTATACCAGACATGCAGCGGATTTTTTTCTTCATCCTCTACTGGTAATTGTATCATTTGAAATGTTCGTTCGGCATCAGCCTTCTGTAGATCAGCGTATACCTCACTTGAGCGACCTAACCCTACCGCTATGGCATCTGCTAGTGAATTAGCAAAATAAGCCTTATCCACACCAGCCATTGCCATCGCGCCAAAGCACATTGGGCAGGGGGCACCGCTTGCATACATCACTGTACCACGTAAATCTATAGAAGCTAGAATTTTCTTGAGCACGTCGTAAGGCTAGTAGCTCAGCGTGACCTGTGCTATCTGGACGTAGATGCAGCTCATTGACGCCCTCGCCAATAATTTCGCCATCTTTTACTAATATAGCTCCAAATGGCTGCCCGCCTTGTGCTACGTTTTCAAGCGCTAGCGCCACAGCTCGTTCCATCCACTTATTCATATATACTCCTCCATATATTTAATTATACGTAATTTGCCAGGATACACCGAAACGATCCGCAATCCAGGCAAATTGCTTAGAGAAGCCATAATTGTCCAGTGGCATTAAAGCTTGTCCACCTTCTAATATTTGCGCTGCAAGACTTCCGACTTCTTCGAGTGTCTCACATTCTACAAAAATAGATGTAGCAGGTGTAAAAGTAAAATCATGCTTAATGACACTATCATTCACCATAATTTTCAAACCTTTTAAATCGAGAACAGCCATTGCCACTTGTTGAGTATTTTCCATATAAGTCAAACTTTCTACTGTTAAATCCGTAAACCATTGTTTATATTGCTCGATTGCATCATGTGCTTGTCCTTGAAACATTAAAAATGTTGTAGCGCTTTTCATCTGTTCAGCTCTCCTTCATATTTTAGAATCCATTCGGCTGGTGTCATTTTTGAAACAAGCTCGCCAATCAAATCATAAGGGATATTTTTCGTACTCGTAAAACGAATGCAGCTTTTCCCCATATTCAGTTTTGTGGGTACACACTTGGCATACTCGTCTTGAAACCAAGAGAGCAATGCCTTATCCGTATAGATACCCATATGATATAAAGCTATATGCCGCTTTTGAGCAGCAAGACTAATAAACGGGAGCGGAGTATTTGGCGTTACGTGATAACCTTTTGGATATGTCGATAACGGCACAACATAGCTTATCATGTCATAGTACATTGTTCGTTCAAAGCCTTCGGGTAAATTAACTTCCACTACTTCCACTAGCTTAGCCAAACTTTCGCGCCATTTTTCATCTACTTGTTCGATATAAGTACTCATACTGTAACCCTCACTTTTAAAATCGTATCTTTTGCCCCGAATTATATATCTCACTTTTCAGATAACTTTAAAGCAATTTTTAATTCCACACTACATAATAAAGTAAAACTTCAATCCAAAGGGGGTTTCTTCCTCCTCTACGGATTGGTAGTTGAACCAATGTGGCATTTAAGGTCAGCTGTTCGACAACCTCGTGTAAAATTATAAGCCTGTAATCGCTATTGTCCCATATATGCTTTCTCGGTGCTTTTTTCGTGAAAGTTTTCTTTTTTCATCATGCAATGCTTTCAAGAAACTTACTCACGAATATATTATGCTTTCCTTCACTTTTTGCTTTACGATATAACTCCTTCGTCTTAAAGCCTTGTCTTGTTATGTCCCGCATTTCCTCTAAACGAGCTGCCTGCCGTTTCTTCCTTTTTCGCGCTATATATATAACGAGCCCAGTCCTTTTGATACCCTGGTGTTAGGCCATCATAAAAGACTACATCCTGAGCATTATCTACAAGCTTTTCTCGCAATTGAGGAACCATTCTTTCATAGTCGCTAACACATTGACTATTTGCCGTCTTTTTCTTACCACGGGCCATACTATCTCTTAATGCTCAAAATTGAAAACGTCTCATCGTGAGACATCAGACTTGCAAATTTATAATCACTACTGACAATGTATTTCTCTTCATCTACTTGAATCGCAGGGAAAATTTCATCACGATGTATAAACTGTTCATATTTTTTATTACCCTTTTTCGGATAAACAAAAAATAAATAGCCCTGCTCCACTAACACATTAGCCTTGAGCGCACTGTTTAAATAAGTTACCATGTCCTCAACAGAAAACACAAAGGAAATGATACGATCATACGGGGCATCCCCTGAGTGCGAAATCCCCTCCAATATCACATCTTGTGGCTGGTTTAGAATAGTAATTGAGCGTCCACCCTGTAATTTAAACTTCTTTTGCATGTCTTTCTTTCGCACCTCTTTCAATTTCCTATATCCTAAATTTACCACAAAAAAAAGAGAGGTGTCTCAAAAGTTAGAGACACCTCCATTTCTGTGCTAAAGTATTGCATTGGACACAAAATTATTAATTCATAATGGAAACATAGCTATTTAATTTTTGAAGATGCAACCAAACCTTTTATAATGGGAATTGCTGTTCCAATCAGTACGAATGGTAGGAACCACCAGCCTAATGTTTCTACTTTCTCTAAAGCAATACGAACCATCTGGAATGAGATGAATGCAAACAAAATTAAGCAAAAATTTTTCACTTCATTCAATATTTTTCGGCTATTTAAATAAAATTGTTCAACGTTACTTTCGTTTAAACGTGCAGGATAGTTATGCATATGTGGTGCTTTTTCAAGTAGCCCCATTAACACCCACAAAAATATCCCTACAAACGGAAGGATAAATAATTCAATTTTGGAGCCCCATCGATTTACCTCTCCTCCACCGTTAAAATGCGCTGGAATTTCATCGGGTATTTTTCCCCACATCACAATAATATATAAGATAGACACAACAAATACCCCACCACCAATATAGTCCCACATCTTTTCATATGTCGTCTTCGGTAATTTTAGAACTGGTCTATACATTTTTCCACATCCTTGTTTAATCTTAATTAATTTTACGTATTACATCCTCTTAAGTTTCAAGTTCACTTAATGCCATTGCCCAAAATTCTATTATTCTACGACTTATTTCTCTAATTTGTATAATAATCACTACAAAAATACTCATAATACTTTGTAAATTCCATATAATCTGATATAAATGATATATATACATATTTCACTTTTTTGTAACATTTCTACTAATCTACTAAGAAAGGATTTTTCAAACATGCGATTTACTATCTATAAGAAATTATTACTCGGCTTCCTAATTGTCATTTTTGTATTAGTTGGGACAATAGGTTTAAACTTCAAACAGTTAAATTCAGTAAATAGTACGTACCGTGATTTACTCGAAGAACAAACGACAAAATCTATTAGTATTCAAGAGCTCAAAGCTATCGCAAAGCAAGAGATTGTTAGTATGCGAGGCTATCTACTACTAGGCGATAAACAAAATCTCCAAAATAATAAAGATTCCCGCGATGAATTCAAACAAAAATCTGACGACTTAATGGCATCACTCGAGTCCCAGAAATCTATTGAATTATTAGAGGCTATTATTAAAAGCGAGGAAAATGTTCAACAGTTCGCAGATCGTATGTTTACTTTAAAAAATGATGGGCAAACCGAACAATACGAAAAATTGGATAGCACTCAAGGTCGCCTCATTATCAAACAATTTGATGAGCGAGTTGAAAACCTAGCCAATTATCAAAAGGAATTTGTAGATTCAAAAATTACTGCTACATCAAAAGAAATTCAATCTATTAAGTTTCAGATGATTTTACTTGGAGGATTTGCCGTTGTCATTAGTCTGATAATTGCCATGGTAATGGGAAGCATTATTTCCCGACCTATCAATGGTATGGCCAAAGCAGCAAAAAAAATAGCTGAGGGCGATTTAACAGCTGAACAAATTCGCATCAAGAACCGCGATGAGGTTGGCGATTTAGCCCTTGCTTTTAATCAAATGGCTCAAAATTTAAAAGACGTAATTACAAATGTACGTCAAAACACAGTACAAGTTAGTGCTTCTGCTGCGGAATTAACTGCGAGCGCTGACCAAACGATTCAAGCAACGGAGCAGATTACATCTTCCATTCAAGAAGTAGCTAGTGGCTCTGAAGCCCAGGGAAAAAATGCTACCGACAGCTCTGCTGCAATGAAAACTATGACAAAGGGTATCCAGCAATTAGCAGCCACAACCGCTGCTGTTTCTGAACTCACAATAGAGACAAATACAGAGGCAAACAAAGGAAATGACTCACTACAACGCGTCATTACACAAATGGATACCATTAATACTGCCGTATTAGAATCTGCTGCAGTTGTTAAAAATTTAGGAAACCATTCGTTGGAGATTGGGAATATTATTAACATTATCACTGATATCGCAGAACAGACCAACTTATTAGCACTGAACGCTGCAATCGAGGCAGCACGAGCAGGTGATCATGGTCGTGGGTTTGCAGTCGTTGCAGATGAAGTTAAAAAATTGGCAGAACAATCTAAAAAATCAGCTGAGCAGATTGCTGGTTTAATCTCAGAAATCCAACAAGATACAAAACGGGCAGTAACGGTGATGGATACCGGTACTGAAGAGGTTCAGATTGGTATACAGGTTGTAAAGGTCGCGGAGGAAGGCTTTTCAAAAATCGTCGAACTCATTGCCCAAGTATCTATGCAAATTCAAGAGGCGACAACCGTTTCCGAAGAAATGTCATCGAGTGCTGAACAAATTTACGCATCCTTCGATGAAATTGCCACAATCGCACAAATGTCATCCGCTAACCTGCAAAATGTGGCTTCTGCCTCTGAAGAACAATTAGCGACAATTGAAGAAGTGGCCGCTTCTGCAGCTACACTCTCTACAATGGCTGAAGAATTACAAACACAAGTTTCACGCTTCAAGGTACAAAATGAAGAGGCTATATCATAAGCCCCTCTAAATAAATAGCAAGAATCTGCTGACTTCCATGAAAAAACAGCAAGCCTCTGTAGGTGCATAGGTGTCTATCGAGGCTTGTCTAGTTTTCTAGCAGATTATTTTCTTCAGTGAGACACAGATGAATATTATGCATAGTAAGGTCAAATTTTTCTGTCAGTATGCATTCCACATTAGCATTTATATTTATCGCTTAATCCTTGTAGCGTAGCTATAACTGCTGCTTCTTCACCAGAAACCTGTAAAGTAGCATATTTTCGTACTTCATGCATGCCCACACAGACACTTTCCTTTGCCTTCACAAACATTGCTTTATCGTTAGCATCATTACCAAAAGCGATAAAATCCCCTTCCAGAACACCTAATTTTTTTAAGCCATTCCATTTATCAATACCACTAGGACTCATATCGACAATATTTTCTGACGTATGCTCATATAACGAAATCGGTAGTTTTACTAGCTCTGCCATTATTTCTTTATGTTGTTCACCGGGAAATAATACAATTTTCACAATGTCCTTCAGTTCATCAAGTACTACTTTTTTTGCAAGCTTCAGTGGGTCTAAATTTCGGTAAATCGGATGGTCTTCACTACCTGTGTACGCGTAGTCCCAATCACCATCGATTAAATACGGTAGTTCAAATGTATAAATAATTCTTGAAATTGCTTCCACTATTTCTTGTGGAAAGGTGCTTACTTCAATCGTAACCGCATTCTTCGCGACGAATGCGCCGTTGCCACCGACCATCGGAAGTTTTCGCAGTGACTCAGGTAATACGGGCAATAAATCACGGATTGGACGTGCTGACGCAAAGATTACTTCATGGCCATTTTCCATACAACTTTCCAGCGCAGTAGTTATACCTTGGCTCAATGGCTGTCCTTTAAAACAAATCGTACCATCTAAATCAAATACAAATTTCATTGTCACGCCTACTTTCTATGTATAGAATCTCCACATATTATCTCATAGAAAATGGGTGTTCTTACAGCAATTTATCAATTTCAATGGATGCTAAACACAATATTCCATGCTAACAAATTTGCTACCCCACATTAAGACAGAAAACAAAAAATTTTTAGAATATTGTTGACAGAATAACGATATCCAAGTATTATTGCTTTCAACAACACATTGTAGGCCTAGATTGGAAATAGTAGAGATGTCTGTGTACTTGTAGAGAACCGGTGGGTGGTGCAAACCGGGAGACACACATTTTGAACTCGTCCATGAGCTACTCCCTGAACTATAACTTCGCCAAAGCGTAGTGAATAAAGTAAGGGATGTCGGATTCCCCCGTTATAAGGATAGACAGTAATAGCTGTTGATAAGGGGACTTTTTCTGTAAAGAAAAAGTCAATTAGAGTGGTACCGCGAGCAAAAACTCGTCTCTATATTTTTATATAGAGACGGGTTTTTTTATTTTTAAAGCCGATTGTGCGCGTTAATATCCGACTACCACTGCTTGGATGCGGCATGCTCAGCTTGCAATATTTTAATTAAACAAAAGGAGTGTTTGAAAATGGGAAGAAAAATTTGGGTGTTTGATACAACTTTACGTGATGGCGAGCAAGTACCGGGAGCAAAGCTGAACTTATACGAGAAAGTAGAGATTGCACAGCAACTCAAAAAATTAGGCGTCGATATTATCGAAGCTGGATTCCCTGCTTCATCACAAGGTGACTTTGATGCTGTGAAAGCTGTCGCACAAAAAGTCGGTAACACGAATGATATTATGATTACTGCTTTAGCGCGTGCAGTACAGGCAGATATCGATGCTGTTTACAATGCTGTAAAATACGCCGAGAATCCAATGATTCATATGGTGCTTGGCACTTCTGACATTCATGTTGAAAAGAAATTTAGTAAATCCAAAGAGCAAATTCTTCAAATTGGGGTGGACGCTGTAAAATATGCAAAAACACTGCTACCGCAAGTCCAATATTCTACAGAGGATGCATCTCGCTCTGATTTTGAATACCTATGGAAAACAATAGAAGCTGTCATGAAAGCTGGCGCCACGATGATTAATGTGCCTGACACAGTTGGTTTTGCAGTGCCAGAGGAATTTGGCGCGATGATCTATAAACTAAACGACCGCATGAAAAATCTTAACAACCGTGTTCTGCTAAGTGTTCACTGTCACAATGACCTTGGTATGGCAACAGCTAACACACTTGCAGCTATTAAAAATGGGGCTGACAAAGTTGAATGTACCATTAACGGTATTGGTGAACGCGCCGGTAACGCTGCACTAGAGGAAGTAGTGATGGCATTAAAAACGCGCAGTGCTGTCTACAATGCTGAAACACACATCAATACAAAAGAAATCATGAATACTTCACGTCTTGTATCTAGCTTTATGGGCTTAGATGTACAAGTGAACAAAGCGATTACTGGAGACAATGCCTTCGCCCATTCATCAGGTATTCACCAAGATGGCCTATTAAAATCACGTGATGCCTACGAAATTGTACATCCTGAAGACGTAGGACTAGACGACATGGAGCTAGTTTTAACTGCACGTTCAGGTCGACATGCCGTGAAAAACGCCTTAGAAAAACTTGGATTTTCAAATCTTTCTACTGAAGAGTTCGAAGGTATCTTTGACGGCTTCTTAAAGCTAGCCGATGCCAAGAAAGAAGTATACGACCATGATTTATATGTAATTGTAGAAAGCTATTATGAAAAGCACGATGCAAATCACGCCAATGCTACTCATTATAGCAATCAATTCTTTGATTTCGCTGACCTACAAGTCGTCAGCAATGCAAGCTTCCCATCTGCAAGTGTGAAGATTCGTAAGGGCGACGAAGTATTTAAAGCTAGTGCAGTTGGGTCTGGCCCAATTGATGCGTTGTATTCGGCAATCGCAGAAATTACAAAAATTGATGTGAAGCTAGTGGAGTACAATATAAATAGTGTCTCTCGTGGAAAAGAAGCGCTTGGTAAAGTAAAAATTACAATCGAACATGAAGGTGAGAAATATATCGCAAAAGCAGCGGATACAGATATTTTAAAAGCAAGTGCCCTTGCCTATGTTAATGCTATTAATAGCATCGTTGTAGCGAAATTAACCCCTGTTATGAACTAGGTAATTTTTGAGCAATTTAAGCGAACTGGCTCAACAACATTATTGATATTCATGGAAAAGCAGTATGACGAGGAAAAAAGTCATACTGCTTTTGTTATTTATTGACTGTCATTTACTAATTTTTGATATTCTTCTTCAATCAAGTCAACATCAAGACGCTCAAACAGCGGCGTCACCTCTCCAATGACTGATGGCAGTGCCACTTGCTCATGCCACATCATTTCCTTTACACCTAACATATCTCGAATTTGTCCAGCTGAAAACGGTAGAAAAGGCTGCAGTAGCTGACTAAGATTGGCGATAATATAGACGCACGTTACAAGTGTTTGATTTCCTGCCTCAACGTCATTCTTCACTTGCAACCATGGCTGTCGTTCATCAAAATAGCGATTTGCTGCACGAACGTATTCAAAAATAGCTTCTAAAGCCTGCTTAAAATGCCCCGCTTCAATACTAATACCGGCTTCACTAAACAAGCGAATCGTCTGCTTCCTTACATCTCCATCCACCTCAGCCTGTGGGACTTGGCTGGCAAATGACTTTTCTAAAAATTTCAATGTACGATTGACAAAATTACCGTAAGCGCCAAGTAGTTCACTGTTATGACTATAGATAAATTCGCGCCAAGAAAAATCAGTATCGCGATTCTCTGGGGCATTCATCGTTAGAAAATAGCGAATGGAGTCCGCATTATAGCGACTTAATATATAAGGAACCCATACAGCCCAATTTTGGCTGGTCGATAGTTTTCGCTTCTCTAATGTCAAATATTCGTTCGAAACAATATGTGTTGGTAATGCCTTCGCTCCAATGCCCATTAAAATGGCGGGCCAAATAACTGTATGGAAAGGGATATTATCCTTGCCATGTATATAGTACGAGATTGTGTCTTCATTCCATAGTTCCTCGATGGCCACATCGTGCTGTTTAGCCCATTCGATACTTGCGGTTAAATAGCCAGCCACAGCTTCAATCCACACGTAAATCTTTTTGCCCTCAAAGCCTGGCACTGGTACATTTACACCATTCGGTAAATCTCTTGTTACTGCACGATCAGGCACACCTTCGCCCAAATAACGCTCTGTTAAACCTAACGCATTATCGCGCCAACGTTTCTCTGCCTTTGCATCAGCTAAATAAGTCTCAAGCCTTCCCTGAAATTGACTGAATGTAAAATAAAAATGTTCTGTCTCTCGAATCACTGGCTCATTCCCACATATTTTACAGCGCTTATCAATTAAATCAAGCGGATCTAAAATTTCCGAACAATTATCGCACTGGTCTCCACGCGCCTTCGCACCACAGTTCGGACAAATCCCTTCCACAAAACGATCAGGTAAAAACTGCTTATCCGTTTCACAATACGCCTGTTCAATCTTCTTTTTATATAAATAATTATTTGCTAAAAGCTGTAGAAAAATGGTCTGCACTGATTCGTGGTGGTGCTGAGCATCTGTTCTTGTATACATATCATACGTAAATCCTAACTCCTGAAAACATTGTGTAAATTCATCATGATATCTATTGGCAATGGCCTCTGTTGTGGTGTTTTCCTGTGTAGCTCGAATTGAAATCGGTGTACCATTACAGTCACTACCTGAAACATATAAAACTTTCTCACCTTTTTGTCGGTAATATCTAGCCAAAATATCACCTGGTAATAATGCGGCGATATGACCTAAATGCAACGAACCATTCGCATATGGCCAAGCGCCTCCAATAATAATCGTCATCCTAAGTTGCTCCCCTCGAAAATGTCTATCAAATTCACCTTGGCGTATCTGGTGTATTGCTCTGGCGCAAATAACATCTGAAACGGCCGCAAAATAAAGATAAAAAAAACGCCCTAATCATTACTGATTAGGACGAGTATACCCGTGTTACCACCTATATTTACAAATAGCTCAAACTATTTGCCTCAATCAGTACGTCCACATATGAGAGATACTGCTGCTGTTGTAACGAGTACCATCTCGTCGTAGCCTACTTGCCAAAGCTTTCGGTACGAAGCTCAAAGGTCATTTTCAAAAGGGTTCATTTACCTCATTTCCACCAGCAGAGGCTCTCTATTAAATGCTTGTCCAATTTACTTTTCCTTCTCAACGCTTTTCTTAGATTGGCACCATTTTACTCTTTTCCCTCAAAATTTGCAATGCAAACATTTGGAGTTGAAAACGCTAAATGTCGATAAATGAGTAAAAGTTGTGGATAAACCGACGAAATTTCTCGATAAAGTGAAACTTCAATCAGTGCCCACTGATTGTTAGTTGAACCAATCGGGCTTTTACATTCCGTTG
Source organism: Lysinibacillus sphaericus OT4b.31 (assembly GCF_000392615.1). Taxonomy (GTDB): domain Bacteria; phylum Bacillota; class Bacilli; order Bacillales_A; family Planococcaceae; genus Lysinibacillus; species Lysinibacillus sphaericus_B. The sequence continues at coordinate 3,769,435 of NZ_KB933398.1, forward strand.
ATCGACCGCCTCGTTACTTTGCATTTGAGGTGGGCGGCTTACTGACCGTTAATGCGGGATAAATATAAAAAGTTGGGCGATAAATTTTAAAATGTTAGAGATAAATGCTAAAGGTTTTTAAAATTAGTTTAGTACGGTTAGCAGTTCCTTTAGATCATCAATGACAACATCCGCTTCTTGTAATTCACTTTCCTGTGCAAAATCAAAGCGTACACCAATTGAAAGAAGGTGATTATCTTGAGCCGCTTGAATATCAGAGACACGATCACCGACAACTGCTCCATGTTGAATGTTATTTTCTTCAATTACTGTACGAACCAAATCTGATTTGTGACCACTTGAGATGGACTGAATACTATAGATATTTTTGAAAAAGCGTGTTAACTGATAAGTTTCAACAATGGCTTGCAAATACTCGATTTGACCATTACTTGCTATGTATAAATTATAGGTTTCTGCTAGAGTCGTTAGGGTTTGCTCTGTATTCGGATACAATGCGCCTCTACCCTGCTGTATCTGTTCGATAAGTTTTGCATGGAATATAGTATTACTGTCTTCACGAACTTCCAAGGAGTGCTCTGGACATAATGTTTCCCATACGACAGGTAAAGGAACACCCATAATTTCACGATACTTTTCAATTGGTGTATCCTCTTGCCATAAGCCCTTTGCACGCAGTACATCAAAAGTCGATGTAAGGGCTGGCTCCAAAATAAGATTGGTTTGAAATAAAGTGCCATCCATATCAAAAATAATTGCATTTTTCATAAAGTTGCTCCTTCCTATGAACCTTAAATCTAAGAATATAACGTTGCTACTTTCGTTAAGGTTCATTTCATGTTTTTCCACAGTTTCAAACAGTTGTCACCAATCCTTCTTTGAATATGTTGCAAAAAATAAGCGTCTCAAAAGTTAGAGACACTTACTTGTTACTATTAATCAAAAAACTCCATATGCACTTTTTCTTTTTTATAGTATTGTAATCTATCCTGTAAAGTACCTGTATGAAATTCAAACTTATGACCATCTGGATCCGTAAAGTAAATGGATTTTTCATCCCTCACATCTCGCTGTCTACCTTCTAAAATATTGACATTATAATGCATTAGTTTCTCATACATTTTATCGAAATCTTCTTCAAGAATTGAAAATGCAATATGTGTATAGGATTGATGAATCTCATTGCGCGGGATATCCTTCTCTACATTTAAAGCAAGCCACAGTCCATTCAGATCGAAATAAGCTGTGTTGCTACCTTTCACTAATAATTTTGCATCGAAGACGTTTTTATAGAATGCTATGGAATTACCTAAATTAGAAACTGAAAATAAAAAATGATTGATGTTTTGTATCGTCACGCACGGTCACTCCTTACCTATTCCTCTATAACTATGAACATACGCATCCTTTGTTCATGCAACATTCCTTATTAAAAAGTAGAACACAAATATCTTTGTTCCGTCATGCTTATTTCTTTTTTCCTTTCTTCAATCCTTTGGAAATTTTCTTCCATTTCCGCTGTTCGTTTAATCTTGCCTGTGTATTGGTTTTACGTTCCATAAATGCGAGTTCCCTCTGTAACTTGAAGTAGCTTTGTAAACGTGAGCTTTCAAGTGCCCCATCTATGATCGCTTGCTGAACTGCACAACCTGGCTCCTCTTGATGCATGCAATCTCGATAGTGACAAGCAGCAGATAGTTCTTCAATATCTTTAAAACTGGCAGAAAGACTATCTCCCTGATCCCATAATTGCAGCTCACGCATTCCTGGCGTATCAATTAAACAACCTCCATTTGGGAGTACAATTAACTCACGATGTGTCGTCGTATGGCGGCCTTTAGCATCGTCCTCGCGAATATCCGAAACTTTCATGAGTGTTTCGCCACTGAGTGCATTTGTCAATGTAGACTTCCCGGCCCCTGAAGAACCAAGTAATGCACCCGTTATCCCCTCAGTAAAAAGAGCACGAATATCTGATAAGCCTTCCCCAGATAAAGCACTTGTCACAAAAATATCTACACCAAATGCGATAGCTTCGACCTCACGTAACATAATCTCGACGTCTTCACATAAGTCTGCCTTTGTCAGTACAATAATTGGCTTGGCGCCTGAGTCCCAGGCTGCTACTAAATAACGTTCTAAACGACGTAGATTAAAATCAGCATTTAAGCTCATTACAAGGAGTACAACATCGACATTTGAAGCTACAATTTGCTCCGTTATTTCTCGACCTGCAACCTTACGTGAAAAAACTGATTTTCGTTCAAATAGTTTATGAATAATTGCCTTTTCTTCGCCAGCCATTTTCTCGACCAACACCCAATCTCCAACAGCTGGGAAGTCTTCTCGTGCTAGAGAAGTATATGCGAAATGCCCAGCAATCGTTGCTAGCCACTCTCCTTCTTCTGTCAATACACGATATGAGTGTTTATGCTCTAAAGTCACTCGCGCCGGGATACAGTTGGCTAATTTCGACTCCTCTTTAAACGTCGTCATTTGCTCTTCAAAATATGTTGAAAATCCTAAAGTTGTTAAATTCAATTCGTTTTCCTCCTGATATATGCATGTTATTTACGCTTCAGCATATTTGTGCACAAAACATCTATGCACTCACCGAAACTTTATCTTTATGCAGCATTTGATTTGCTGAAAAAATAAAAAACCTTGTAACTGCAATTCGGCAGTTACAAGGTTTCACAGCACGTTCAAGAGAATGTACAAGTAGCCTTATTTATGTAGAAGTTTAACTAGCTACTGAACAAGGTCTAACATGTATATTTTAGGCGTGTGAAATTGAACAAACCGAATTGCAATTCGCTAAAAACAGATCTATTCATCATGTCACATCACCTACTTCCATTTATTTGTTTCCAATATATCTAAATTTTGCGAAATTGTCAATTCCAAATTATCAAGCATGTAACCACTCCCCCCATGCATACAATGACTAAGACCACTTTTGCAAAGGAGATGTTGAATTGTCGAAAATCGTTTCTATCAGTACATATCAACCACCTTACACATTACATCAAGCAAATGCTGAGGAGCTAACGAAAGAGCTTTTTCATAAAAAAGTCGCACGTTTAGAACGCTACTTAAAAGTCTTTGAAAGCGGTGGTATTGAGACACGCCATTTCTGTGTACCTGCCGAATGGCATCGTACCGAGCATACTTTTGAAGAACGTAACAACTTATATATTGAGTTGGCAACAGCATACAGCGTTGACGTCATACAAGCCTGTTTACAAAACGAAGCGTTCTTAGCAACACCGATTTGTCCTGAGGAAATCGATGCCATTATTTTTGTTAGTAGTACGGGCATTTCAACACCAAGTATTGATGCTCGAGTTATGAACCAACTTGCCTTTTCAGACAGACTAAAACGCATGCCACTTTGGGGACTTGGTTGTGCTGGTGGAGCAGCTGGTGTCAGTCGTGCCTATGATTTCTGTAAAGCACACCCTCAAGCAAAGGTACTTGTTGTTTGTGTCGAACTTTGCAGCTTAACCTTTCAACCAAACGACTTTTCAAAGAGTAATTTAATAGGTGCCTCTCTCTTTGCCGATGGTGCAGCATGTATTCTCGTTTGTGGAGATGACGTCACAATACCTACAAGAAAGCCGTCACCTTCCATACTCACAACTGGCTCTAAATGGATGCCAGATTCTGAAGATGTAATGGGCTGGAATATTAAAAACAATGGACTTCATGTCATTTTCCAGAAAAGTATCCCTGCTATTATTACGAACTGGCTTGGTCCATTTATTGAGCAATTCTTAGTAGAACAAGAGCTATACAGTGAACAGCTTGATCATTTCATTGCTCATCCTGGAGGTAAAAAAGTGCTGAAGGCCTATGAGGATGCATTGTATCTTGCGGAACAAAAAACCGACATTTCTCGGGAAATATTAAGACGTCATGGAAATATGTCATCCCCTACAGTGTTATATGTATTAGAGCAGTTTATGTTAAAAGAAGGTCAAGTAGATGATGTTGGTTTGCTCGTCGCTCTCGGTCCCGGCTTCTGTGCGGAAGCTGTATTACTTAAATGGAGGGAGTAGCATGTTTTTTTATATTATCTTGATTCTTGTCATTCTACAAAGATTGACAGAAGTCTCTATAGCGAAACGTAATGAAAAGTGGATGCTTTCGCAAGGGGCGTATGAAGTAGGAATAACGCATTATCCCTACATGGTAGCCATGCATTTCAGCTTTTTTCTATTTTTAATAACCGAAGGGAGCACCAATAACAATGGTCTTTCGCCCTTATTCCCTTTATTCTTTTTACTATTTATTGCGGTGCAAGCACTACGTATCTGGTGTATCCATTCACTAGGACCTTTTTGGAATACAAAAATTATCATATTGCCTGGTGCGGAAGTAGTGCGAAAAGGACCATATACATTTATGCGTCACCCTAATTATGCAGTTGTTTGCTTGGAAATTCTTTTACTACCTTTAATGTTTCAAGCTTACTTCACAGCATTTTGCTTTACACTTTTAAATATTACAATGCTTTCTGTACGCATTCCCATTGAGGAAAAGGCATTGCGTGAAGCAACAAACTATAACAAAATATTTAAAAAGGAACTACCTCAAAAGTAATTTGAGGTAGTTCCTTTTTAAAATAGAAATATCTATATGAAACCGTTGATTTCCGCTACGACGGACGCTTTTTCGAGGGCATGGCATCAGTCTCCTCGTCGCTACGCTTCTGCGGGGACTTTTCGCTCATGCTATTCCCGCAGAAGTCGCCGCCTGCGCTCCAATCAACGAGTGTAAGTCTATAAATGATTGAGATGATGGATAGGAGGACGAACAACTGCTTTTTTTTAACTTTATCTATTCATTAGTAGCATCTCATGCCCCGTTGATTTCCGCTACGGCGTACGTTTTTCGCGGGCGTGGCTTCAATCTTCTCGTCGCTACGCTCCTGCGGGGCCTTTAGCTCATGTATGCCCGCAGAAGTCGCCGCCTGCGCTCCAATCAACTCATATTCAACGACATCGAAGAAGGCAGAAGACCGTATAAATCCAATCCACTACAATGCGCAAATTGTCCGTTATTAGCTCCATGTACGACGAGTAAGCATCATCGGAGGAATGGTACAACCTGTTTGTTTCTGTTAACTCCAGTCCCAATTAAATGGATCTACTAAGTTCTCCCACGGTTCATTAAATTCTTCATCAGATAATAAACACGCATCCAGCTCTTTTACAATGGCTTTTTTATCTAATTCAATGCCAATAATGACGAGTTGTGTCAACCGATCACCAAATTCTTCATCCCAATCTTCCAGTACTTCAGGACTTTGTAAAAAAACATCCTGCTGCTGTGCCTTAGGTAAAGCCGCTACCCAGTATGAAACGGGTTCAATTTTTGCGGATGAACCTGCTTGTGACAGTAATAGTGCCACTTCCTGATGTTTTGCACTCCAAATAATCCCTTTGGCACGAACGATGGACTCTGGCATATTGTCACACCACTCTACAAATCGCAATGGATGAAATGGCATTCTGCGCTGATAGGTGAACGACGTGATGCCGTACTCTTCCGTTTCCGGTATATGATTTTCATGGCCAATCTCTAACTCCTTTAACCAACCAGCAGATTGTGAAACGCGTTCGAAGTTAAAACGTCCCGTATTTAATATTTCTGCCGGCTCTATAATACCATTAGTTGTCCGAATTAATGTTGCCTCAGGCTGTAATACTCGTAAAATTCTATCTAATATTTCCAGTTCCTCTTGTGACACTAAATCACATTTGTTCAGTACAAGAACGTCACAAAACTCAATTTGGTCAATCAGTAGGTCCGCTACATCCCTCTCATCTAATTCCCCTACCGCTTCCTTACGCTCTAGCAGACTCTCTCCAGATTGAAAATCATGCCAAAAACGATTTGCATCCACTACTGTCACCATTGTATCGAGCTGACAAAACTTTGTAAGATCAATATCAAGTTCCTCGTCCATATAGCTAAATGTTTGTGCAACTGGTATCGGCTCACTAATGCCTGTGGATTCTATCAAGATATAGTCAATATTCCCGAGCCCTGCAAGACGCTCTACCTCCTGTAGTAAATCCTCACGTAACGTACAGCAAATGCAACCGTTTGATAGCTCTACAAATTTTTCTTCAGTGCGTGAAATACCGCTACCCTTCGCAATCAATTCAGCGTCAATATTGATTTCACTCATATCATTGACAATAACTGCCACACGCATATTTTGCTTATTTTGTAGCACATGATTCATAATTGTCGTCTTACCTGAACCTAAATAACCACTTAAAACTGTAACCGGTATTTTCTTTGTCATCTCTCTAATCTCCTTCAAATCGTAATCATTACTATTTATATTTTGTAATTAAAGCACAAAGAATATTAAAGTGCAATATTTATTATTTTAAGTAAACAAGTATTTGACAAATGAAAGTAAACATAATATCTTATGAAGCGTAATTACTACGATTTAAAAGGAGGTGTTTTTATGCGTGTACAAATCACATTAGCCTGTACAGAAACAGGGGATAAAAACTATATCACGACAAAAAACAAGCGCAATAACCCCGAACGGCTAGAACTAAAAAGTATTCACCCCGCGTGAAAAGAGTAATCTTACACAGAAAAACAAAATAAAGTGAAATAAGTACGCCAATCTGTTGAACAAAACTTACGTGTGCTTAATTTGCCACTCAACCAGCTTTTAAACTTATAAAAATTGGCTGATTCAAAAGTATAATAAACTTTTGAATCAGCCTAGTCTTTGTGCAAACCTTATCGTAATAGAAGTTCCTCCTTAACATAATCCTTAACAGTTACTAGCTTCTCTTAACTTCTATTTCAATAGCAAGCTGATTCAACTTCTGTTCTAAGTCATCCAGGATACGTAATTTAGCATCCAACTGGTCCTCGAAGCCCATCGACTGGTCCAATATTTTTTTTACTTGGGTATCTAAATCTGATAAAGTTTGAGAATTTAGAATGGTTTTTCCACTTGAAAGTATAGAATCATTCTTTAAAAGAAGTTCTCTCTGTTCTTTTAAATCAGCTATTTCATTTAAGAGTTTTTCATTCTCACTTCTTTTTTGTTCTATCTCTGTTACTAAACACTGATTGTTGTTATCGGAACCACTCCTTTCACTACGAATCATTCCTAATTCCCCAACAATACTTTCCATTTGTTTGCTTGTTTCTTTTGTAAAATCAATTAGCTTATTTTCGAGATTTTCGATGGCAGACTTATAATCTGCCCCCAGTAGTTCCTGCCGCTCTCCTTTCATTGAAATCAATTCACCTTTAGTGGCTTTTAGTGTTTCTACTAATAGTTCATTTTCCGTACGCAAATCATTTTTATCTTTCAATAAAGCCTCGATTGAAGAAATATGTTTATTTCTTTGATTTTCCCTCACCTGAATATCATCTTGATAGCCCTTCGATGCCTTTTCTAATTCTCGCCTTAGCTTACTAAGCTCTAGCGAAAGCTCTTTTTCTCGATTGATTAATTGTACATTTTCCCGTTCTAGTCTGAGTACGAGTGAATAATAATCGCTAGCTCTAAGTCTTTCCACTTCCTTTTTATATTTGGCTAATTCTGCTCTTAAAAAAATAATCATTTGTTGTAGCTGAATAGGATCGTTATTTTTAACGCTGTCATTATTCACATTGGTACCCCCTATCACGGAATTTTTTTAAGAAAATCAATTATTTCTTCAAATTGCTTTTTGTTAACGTCCAGGATTTCGTCAAGCTGCTTTAAGACCCATAATTCAAATTCTTCATCTACTATTTCACTCTTTCCACGGTTTTCTCCCGATAACAGATAGGCTATCAGTAAATTCAGTGTACTTTTTTCTAAAAATGCAAAACTATTATCTTTCTCCTTACTATTCTCTGGTAATTTATTCAGCTGAGCTATCATAAATTGGCGGATGTGCTCCATCCCAACATTTTGCTCATCTAACTCACTCATTTTCATCCTCCTGTATACGAGTTATTCCATTTAGGTTGATAGGGTTTATAACAGCAACCCCCCCTTTGAGTTGATCACAATATGTAAAGCCCATGATTGTTCCTGAATAAGATAAATTATGTGACCACTTAATCTGAAAGTTCGAAAAGGAAATGGTTTCATTAGGCTCAATCGCTGTTTTTTCTAAAGGTTTAAGCCAAAATTCCTCATTGCTCGATTTATCATTTATTCGTTCCCAACTAGTCGGTCCCTTTAAATTCTGTTTGAAATGCTCATACACATAGCGCCCAGAGAAGGAAAAAGGAGAATCTTCAGGTAGCTTTATACACAAATATGGATTTGTCAGTGGCTGATTGCCCATGTTTCGAATATGGAAGGAACCTAAACACAAACTCTCCTGTTCAGGGTCATAGGAAATATTGAACGAAGAAGTGAAATAACTGATGATGTTTACACTGTCAGGAATAATAAGGTCCTCAACCATCTTTTTAATTTCAATAACATACGATTCCGTTTGTCCTTTAAGTTCATTTATTTTTTGTTCTACATCATTTCTGCCAGTCCTCATTTAACTGCCCCCTATCTAGAGTTTGAAACCACATGATTGAACAAATGCACTAAAACATTCAGTTATAGTGGTGACCCAGATGTAGACATCTTGCTTTTTGCGCTAGGGCTCCACCATCATATTTTAGAACAATAAAAAAAGAGAGGATTACCCTCTCTTCAAGATATGACTTTTAGTTATGTGTTAGCACTATTAACCGCCAGTTGGGAAAATAATTGAGCATTGCTTTGGACGAACTGCAGTTGGACATGAGAACGGTAAATCTGCTCTTGGTTCGCAGAAAGTTGCTAAGAATTCAACAGTAACAGGGAATGTAGACTGGATACTTTGACAAACAGCTACAGTAATTGTTAACGCAGAAAACGTAATTGTACCTGCTCCAGCTGTAAGTGTTCCAGTTGTACATACGAAGCAATCTAAATCTGTATATAATATTTCTACATCTGTCCCTTTAGGTGCACATAATGTAACTTGCTCACAGCGTGAAACCGGAATATCAGTACTTGTGAAAACCGCGCCAGTTGGTAAAGTAACTACAATCGTTAGAATGAAGTTCTTTTGAATATTTAGATGTTGAAGACATACAGTTGATCCATCAATGGAGAATTGACGATTCTCACGGTTTAGGATCACAATTGGATTTGTAGCTGCTGGGATTACTCTACATGAAACAATTGCACCTGTTAAGTCTGTCGTCGCTGTTACGCCTGGGAAAGTAATTGGTCCAGTTGGTGAAATATCAAACGACATCTCCTTTACAATCCAGTCATATACCTTATCGACATTTATACAAATTAATTCTCGATCCTGGGATGGCATATTTTCTTGCATCCTTTTGACACCTCCATAAGTTTTTTATCTTTCGTTTGTAGCATATGTATTCTGGCTATAAGTGTATGGGCTAATAAATAGTTCTACATGATATTTATTAAAAGTCATGAATATCGGCATGTATCATTTTTACTTACAAAAACCTCCTCTTAAAGAGGAACAAGAATGTTAAAAAGAACCGGTATATCTGTAACAGAATTACAATATTTTTAATAAAATATTAAAGGACTGAAAGGGGTGAAATGCAATGGAAGATTCTAAATTGTACTCCACTCAAGAAATCGAAAGATTAAAACAAAAAATTGAGACCTATAGGGAAACGTTAACTTCATTAAAAATGGGGACATCAATTGAAGAATTCCTATTTATGAAAAACGAGTTTGATGGGCTAAAAACGCAAATCGCACATTTGGAAGGGCTAACAGAAACATTAGATGATAAGCAAAATTCACACATCAAAGGATATGAGGACCAAATAAAACTACTTTCGACACAAATTGAGTCTTTAAATCAAACCATTGAAGAAATGAATCAAGAAATTTTCATGGTTTTAAACAGATTAATAACAATTGAAGTTAATGAAGCTTCAACCACTTTACCTGCCATTGAAAAAAATGCTAATTCTACGGCTAACGATTCACAAAGGCATCCTAGAATCACACAGACAGCAGATCAATCCACTATTACATCAAAGCAACCATCTTATAAACTGCTGCAGAGTTTGGCAGGAAAAGCAACAAATATGCAAGTAAATTTAAACAATGGAATACCTTCTGCTCAAAATGACATACAGGGAAACAAACCCGAAGAACGCCATTTTAATCAACAATACTTTCAATCGATAAATACTCAACCAAGCCAAATATATAATGGCCTATACAGAAATACCACCGTAGAATCCACCTTCCATTTTAAAAAAGCTACTGACGCACAGGAGATCCCAGTTAGTGTTTATAATCCTAATACCGTTTCATCTGCTATAAACAATGAATCCTTCGATAATAATGCCTTAAATTCTTCTATCGTTAATGAATCCGTCAATGATGTAGAATCTGAAAAAATAAATGCCTCTGTCGATTACGGGAATTCAAAAAGAGTAGTTGAAACTGACAATCAGAGGATTTCTCCAAAAATTAATGATTCCATCGGCCATGTGAATTCTCAGAGAATTGTTGAATCAGTCAATGATGTAAATTCTGAAATAGTTAATGAACCCGGCAACCTTATAGACTCTGGAACAGTTAATGAACCTGGCTATTCTAATAATTCTCCTACTATAACACCAGATGAAATTGTGGTTTTTGAAACTAAATCAGGGGAAAGCAATGAAATTCATATATCACTTGAAGAGGTAAACAAGCAACATGAACTTATAAAAGAGTCGACTGTAGAAGAAAATAAGAAAGTAAAGAACTCGTTTTTCAATTTCTTTAGAAAATGGAGTTAATTAAAACCATGAATTCGTGATTTCAACACTAATTTTTTAAAATCGTCCAATATGTACAAAAATACGTATTGGACTTTTTCGTGTTTTGTTTAAAGGTATATAACCAAGTGACTGAAAGCCCCTTATCAATATAGAAACCACTATGTAGATAATTGCCCGTAACTCCCAGTCTTAGATGAATAGAATAATGAGGAAAGGGGGTGTAAAAATGTGTACAAATAATTTTATGAACCATGGTGGATGTGGTTGCTCATCAGGTAATGGTAATGGTCAATGTACAGCGCTTGGACCTTTTGTAGCAATTGATGCTGCATGTATTATTCCACCTCAAGCAACTGGCTCCATCATTCCTTTCTCTTCCGGTATCACACCTGTTATATTAGCATCTTTAGTTACTGGTTTGATTGCCACACCTAGTTTAATCGGGTTCGGTACTGCTGTTCCTGGTGTAACAATTGTAGGTAATACTATTGATTTATCTGGTATTGTGACTGAGGCATTTTCAGTTCCACGACCTGGTAATATTACGGCTATTTCGGCTTCATTTACTGCAACAATTGCACTTGCAGTAATTGCCGGCACAACAACAGTCACTGCAACAGTTTACCGTGCTCCTGCTGGAAGTAGTCTTTTCACAGCTACAAGTGCAACTGTAAACTTAGCACCAGCCTTTACTGGTTTAGTATCTCTAGGTCAAACTGCATTCGCTTCCGCAAATGTAGCACCAGTGCCAGTAGTAACAGGTGACCGCTTATTAATGGTTTACTCCATTACTACTTCTGGGGTTACTGTTGTGCAAACATTAACAGGAACAGCAAGTGCAGGTATTACTATTGCATAATACCTATAAACTATGGTAGATATCGTAATTTAAAAAATTCAAATAGGCGACTTCTTCTCATGAAATCGCCTATTTAGTATTCTATAAATTTTCTAGTTTGATAAAGCATTTTGAATATGTGCAAGATGGTGTTTTCCATGCCATGCATACAGAGCAAGTGCTTTTACTAGTGTCATCAATCCTGAATCTGGATGATTAAATGCTCGTTGTAATTGTTGTTCTGTTAAGCTTGTCAGCAAATAAACCCATCGTTCATGCAAGCTTTCAATCATTTTATAGGAAGTGGCTACCGGCACTTCACAATCTGGCAATCGTGCCCAATCTTCTTCATTGTAGGGCTTAATCGTTGGTGTATCCTCAGTTAAAGCTAGCTTAAAACGAATATAGCTATTCATATGGCTATCCGCAATATGATGGACAAGTTGCGATACAGTCCAACCATTTTCTCGGTAGGATTTTGCTAATGATTGTTCACTTGCACCCCCCAGTGTTTCAGCAAGTTGCCTCGGCAAAAGGCGGATGTCCTCCATCCATTCCCTTACTTGCTGTGCCGTAGTGACTTCTGGAAATCGAAATTGTCCAATTGGATATCGTATATCGTTCATTAGCTTTCCTCCGTTTCTATTTACTCAATACACTAACAATTTAAAAGTTTTCTTGCCAAGCACTTTTATTTAATTTAATGTTGTGGTCAATTTACTCATTAATTTCATAAACCAAAGTATCAATTTTGAGGTCTAAAAATCATTTATTACAAGTTTCACCTCAAGTCAATTTTATTGAGGTTTATGTTATTTTTAATTGTGTTAAAACCGCACGAACTAAAGCTTGTAAAGGATGTATAATTGCTGTTCCCATTTCCTTGTCAAATTGCTGTGCCGCCTCTACCATCGATAGTTGTGCTACAGATATTGACTGCTGCTCATTCACAATTTCATGGAGAAATTGCAAAAGCGCCTTATTATATGCTTCCTTTTTGCCCTGCATAATCAACTCAAATGTATCATCGATCACCTTTGCTTCAATTTCTATTGCCTTGTCATGGTGCTTGGCAAACTGCTGAAGCCGTTTCATTGTGCCCTCTACAGTCGCAGGATTTGTAAAGAGTATCGTTTGAGGATGCGCGTCCTCACAAATAGTCGCAAAATAAGGCTCATCGATCTTGATAATGGGAATAGAGAGTGCCAACTGTTCCTCCATCAATAGCGCAATGTAATTTGTACATGTTATTAAAATGGCATCAACATTACAGCTCGACATCCACTCCAATTGCTCTCTTACCTTTAGTGATAGCCCTTCAGCTCCCTCAGTCACGCGGTGCATAAGCCCTGGGTCAACAAAATGTACAAGTTCTATATCTTCATTACTTCTAAATGCCTGCTCTATGTAGTCAATATTCGAATGATGGGCATGCAAACAGCCTACTTTTTTCTTCAAGTTATCCCCCCTAATTGGAAAGCGCCATTGTCACGACTGGAATGGCAATGCTGTTACGATTTACAATGATTTCTTCTTTTGTAATAACATAGCCTAGTGCTTGATAAAACTCAATATTTTTTTGAACACGCATGCGCACTTTACATTCACTTATACTTTTTCTATGTGTACGTGCATATTTTTCAAGCTCAACAATTAAAGTCTTGGCCAATCCTTGTCCCTGATTTTGTGAAATAACAGCAAGTCTAAAAAATAAATTCCTACATCATTCACCGTGAATTACATCTGCTAGTACTATCTCCACATCACTCGCATCCCCTTGTGTTTTATTATTCATTTCAATATTTTTTTAAACACAAATAAACCGCATTATCAAAAGATAATGCGGCTATCCAAATTTACTTCTTTTAGATTGTGTAAAGGCTTCTATGGCTTTCGGTAAATAAAAGCATCTTAAATTCCCTTACACTACTATATAAATAAAATTAATGGTTATTCACAAAACGTATCGCTTTACTCATAACAGTGGGGACGACTGATGCATGATTTTCATCCATCGCTTCATAAAAAGCGATTTCTATCATATTCCCTAAATCACTGACCATTTGTCGCGCATCATCTACCATGAAGGTTTCCAGCTCACCTACACCGATAAATAATTTTTCATTTACAACCGTTTGCTCTTTCATAAACGATGCTGCCTTAGGTAATAATTCATGGTTGTTCCACCAAATTGATGGGCTGATCGCTATATAGCTTTGGAAATTCGATGTCGCAGAAAATAATTGCCACAGTACAAAATAGCCCGCCAATGAATGGCCGAAAAGTGTTTGCTGTTCTACATTTACCTGGAATTGAGCCTGAATACTTGGCTTTAACTCCTCTTCTAAAAATCTGCTAAAGTCCGCGGCTCCACCATGCTTGTCATAGCCCTTTCCTTTAAATCTTGCTGGGTAGCTATATTCTTTTGCGGGTGCAGTAAAGTCATAAAAGCGTCGTTCTTGCATATCTTCTCCATGGCCAATTCCGACAACAATCGCGGGTGTTACATGCGTCTTTGCTGCATTGCGACACTGTAGACGCACCGCTTCTTTCACTAAATGGAAATAAGATGAGCCATCTAACACATAATAGATAGGGAAGCCCTCTTCCGGTGCCTGTCCCTGTGGCACATGAATATAAACTGAATATTTATAGTCTGTGAACTTCGAGCTAATTTGATAGGTCGAATAATCAAGTGTTCCTTCTAATTTTTCAATGCTCATCTGTTTGCTCCTTCAAAATATCGTAACCATAGCACACAGGTGTTTTCGTTGCTGGATCTTCCATGATGCGTGCATTAATATGAAATACCTTACGCATTACATCAGCACATAAAATTTCTTTCGGAGTCCCCATCTCGATAACAGCACCTTGACGCATTGCTATTAAATGGTCTGAATATCGTGCGGCATGATTGATGTCATGCAAAACCATTACAATTGTACAACCATGTTTTTCGTTCAAGCTTTTGACAATGTCCAGCACTTCTAATTGATGGGCCATATCTAAGTATGTTGTCGGTTCATCTAATAACAAAATATTTGTTTCTTGGGCTAGTGCCATTGCCAACCACACTCGCTGACGTTGTCCACCTGAAAGTTGGGCAATTTCACGATTACGAAAATCAATTGTATTTGTAACAGATAAAGACCACTCAATCATCTCTTCATCTTTCTTGGTTAAGCGATTGACATTATTACGATGTGGATAACGGCCATAGGCAACCAGTTCCTCAACCTTTAACTGTCCAGGCGCGACTGGCGTTTGCGATAAAATAGCAAGCTTTTTGGCTATATCCTTTGATGATAAATTTTGCATATTTTGCTCCTGTAAATAGACAGTCCCTTGCTGTTTCTTTAAAATCCGTCCAATTGTTTTCAATAGCGTTGATTTACCGCAACCATTTGGCCCAATGATTGTTGTTACTTTTCCCTCTTCAATCGATAAATTTAAGCCTTCAAACACACGAACCTGCTCATAGCCAGACGATAAATTTTCCATACGAAATGCAGTTTGCATGCTATTTCCTCCTATGCCTTTGATTTCACTAATAAATATAAGAAATACGGAATGCCAATAATGGATACGACTATACCAACCGCTAATTCAGATGGTGCAAACACCGTTTTTCCGATAAAGTCTGCGATAACAAGCAAGCATGCGCCAATCAGTGCACTTGCTGGCATTACATAACGATGCTGAATACCGACCAGCTGTTTCGCTATATGAGGAGCCATTAAACCGATAAAGCCAATACTACCTGATACGGACACACACGCACTCACTAAGCCGACACTCGCTAATAACAGTTTGATTTTCTCTTTTTCTACCGCTATCCCTAAGCTAGTAATACTATCTTCTTCTAGCTGGAAATAATCGAGTAAATACGATTTCCGATAAACATAAAAGCTTAGTATTATCAGCCATGGTAGCATAGCGGCAACAAAAATCCAGTTAGCATTATAAATGGAGCCAGCCATCCAAACAGCGGCAGATTCATAATCCTGCGCATTCATTTTCAATGATAAAAACAACGTCAATGCCCCAAAGCCACTATTAATGGCAATACCTGTTAAGATTAGTCGTTGCATATCTAAGTGACCATTTTTAAGTGCAAAGGAAAAAATAAGTGCAGCTGCCATCGCACCTCCTACAAAACCGAACATAGGCATCATTAAAATCGATAACCAGCTATTCAAATCCGCAGTAACAATATTCAGTTGGAAGAAAAACATGAAAATGACAACGGCTGCACCAGCCCCAGCATTAATCCCTAAAATCCCTGGGTCTGCTAAACCATTGCGTGTAATGCCTTGTAGCACCACCCCTGCCATCCCTAGTCCAATACCAACTAGTGCTGCAATAACAATACGAGGTAAGCGGAATTCAAAAATAACTAAATCAAATTTAGGATTCGGTTCAATACGTAGCAATGTTTTCACTACATCGATGACAGACATATCAAAGACACCATTTGTAATATGTAGATAACTAGCACCTAATATAAATAAAATGAGTATAGAGATTGTTAATACAAATACACGTGAGGTATTTTTACGCACGTTTTTCACCTCCGTGCTTACGAATTAAATATAAGAAGAATGGGACACCAACTATTGCTGTTAATACCCCGATTGGCGTTTCCATTGGGTAATTAACATAACGACTGAGTACATCACAGAGCGCCAAGAAAAATGCACCTATTGCTGCTGCACAAGGAATGATAAAGCGGTAATCTACACCGACAAGGAAACGTGTAATATGGGGTATTACTAGCCCTACAAAGGCTATTTTTCCGACAAGCGCTACCGCCGTCCCTGTTAAGCACACAACAGCTAACATACTAATAATTTTTACTGCTTTCGTTTTTTGTCCAAGACCTAAGGCAATATCTTCACCTAATGAGGTTATGGTGATAGCTCTTGCTGATAATAAAGCAAGAACTAAACCGACTACTCCAAATGGAATGGCTAGAAGTAGCATATCAATATCTACGGTATGTACCTTTGTGTTATACCAAACACTTACTGTTTGCGACACTTGGAAATACATTGCAATTGCTGTAGCAATACTGCTCAAAAATGTACCAATTACCGTTCCTATAATGGCAAGCCTTACTGGTGATAGCCCATTTCGAATTAGGGAGCCAAAACCAAACACTATACCTGCACCTAATGCAGAACCAAGCATAGAAAGTAAAATCATTTGATAATTTGGGAGACCTGGAAAAAATACTATTGCTAACGTGATCACAAATGCAGAACCATCATTAACGCCCATCAGTGAGGGAGATGCCAGATAATTTCGTGTAATACCTTGCATAACTGCGCCAGCTACTGCCAAAAATGCGCCCACTAGTAATACCGCGGCAATTCGAGGAATACGTCCTGTACGAATAATCTGGTGATCAACATTCGAAGGGTCAAAAGCTATAATCGCCTGCCACACCGTTAATGCACTAATATCTTTTGTACCGTACATAACCGAAATTAATGCCACAACCGTTATCAGGAATGGGGTAGCTGCTAATATAGCAAATGACACAATATTTGTTTTTTTCAACTTCCACACCTTTTTCTATTTGAACTCTATCTTACAAAAGGCTGATAATAGCCCGGTGACACCACCAAATCTACTACCAGCCTGTTTAAACTATTTAAGTAATTTTTCCGCTGCAACATCTAAGAATTTAACGTTAGACCAGGTAGTACCACCTTGAGCTAATGGCTCAATTGCATTAACAAAAATCTCATTGTTTTGAGATGCCTTTAAGCTTGCAAAAATCGGGTTCTTTTGTAGTTCCTCTAACGCTTTTGGTGCATCTGTATTTTCAGATTGCTCAAATTGTAGGAAGATAGCATCTGGATTTACCTCCGCTAATGTTTCAAGTGAAAGTTCAGCCTGGGCTTTTACCGTGTTCACAATCTCTGGTACTGGCGCCCCTAAATCTTCATATAGTATTGGGTTTAAGTACACTCCTGCAGGGTAGATATACATCACACCGCCACGAACACGAATGATTAACACTGATTTATCTGCTAATTGCTCTTTTGATTTCACTTGTGAATCAGCCACTTTTGCCTCATAGTCTGCAATAATTTTTTCTGCCTCAGTCTCTTTACCAGCAAGCTGTGCAAGTACTTTTAAGTTTTCCTTCCAGTTTATTGAAATATGTGAATAAGGAATCATTGTTTGGATTTTTTTCAGCTTTTCAGCCGTTTCTTCAGGGAATTTTGATGTTCCAATAATCACGTCTGGATCAAGTGCTAAAATCGCCTCTGCATTCGGCTCCATTTTGGTACCTATAAGTTTAGCATCTGCAAAATCCGTAGCAAGGTATGAAGGGACTTTCCCAGCAATTTCAAGCACACCGACAGGTTTAATGCCAAGCATTGCTGCGTCCTCCATTGACTCTAAGCTCGCTGCTACAATGTTATTAACCTTAGCTGGTAATTCATATGTCTCACCGAGATATGTAATTTTCTGAGTTGTAGCCTGTTCCTGAGCTTCTGTAGTACTTGATTCTACCGCTGAGCTCGTTGCAGGTGTAGTCTCTTCTGCTTTTTCTGAACCACACGCTGCAAGTGATAAAGCTAAAAGTGCAGGTGCACACATTTTGAAATATTTATTCATGTTTATTCTCTCCTAATCATTCTCAGTATCTATATTGATAATGATAATCATTTTCAATTATAAGTCAATAGTATTCATAGATTTAATTGATATTCATTATCATTTATGGATGCTATTTTAACAAAGAGAAAAACAGCTGTGAATGGACATATTTAATTATCACATGGACTTTTGCCGACTTTTAATATAAAAAGGAGTTGTTTCTCTTATACAAGATACAACTCTTTTAAACATATTTAGCTTCCTCATTCACCATCTTTCGATACATTGTCGGGGACATACCCGTACATTTTTTAAATACCCGACTAAAGTAAAAACAATCTACATAGCCTACACATTCTGCTATTTCCGCTACTGTACTATCGCATGATCGCAATAATTCCTTTGCTCTTCTTATACGATATTCCGTTAAATAGCTACTTGGATTCATACCTGTATGCTGTTCAAATAAATCAGCAAATCGACGACGCTCCACACCAAATTCCTCCGCTATCTTCGTTATCGAAAGTTGTTTAGCATGGTTTTTGTGTATGTATTGTAAAACCTGTTCCATCTTTTCACTGGCTGTATCTAAAACCTTCATTTTTGCCGAAACAAGAATAGCTTCCACTAGATTCATAAATAACGTCTTTGTTTTGAATGTTGCCATACTACCTAGCATTGAATAGCTTTCTATAAGTTGCTGTACGAAACTAATAATCTTTGTATTATCCCCAGTATTTATTAAGAAATGCTGTTGAGTAAGTGGAAAAAGTGCTCTTACCTCTGGTGTAACATGATAATGGATGACCGCATACTCCCATATTTTTTCACCAATCACGTTAATTTCTATTGGCATTTGAGGCCCAGCATGTACCACCATTCCAGGCTCCATCGTATAAGTTGTGCCATTGAAACTAAAATTAGCACATCCGGCGAGAGGGACGACTAATCCACACTTTCCAGGAGCTGTGGTTCGACCAACATCCTGTCTCCCAGGTTCCATTTTATTTGTAAAAACATCTAAAAAAGTTACAGATGCATGCGCATAGTAATCAATTATCTGGTTAACCGTAATTTCCATTCCATTTACTTTCACTTTAGCACCTTCTCAATTTGTAAAAAATGATGCAAATCATGTTCCACCAAGCCTAAAAAATAACGATAAAGTGTAAGTTCAGATTCACCAATTTGAAAGCTTTGCTGCCATTGTTCATCTGTGAGATGATGCAGCGCGTTGACAAGTTGTCGTCTGCAATTTAAAAACTTCGCCATCGTTTCTTCCTTACTTTGTAAGCGACTACTATGGGCTGCGTTTGCGTTCATTTCCTTTACATTCGGTGCCTTTGGCAGACTGTCCTCCATAAATAGAAACGGAATACGTTTACTTACCACAAATTCATCCCATGGGATAAGATGTCCAATAACCTCGGCAATCGACCATTTTACCACTGCTATTGGTGTTCGCCACTGTTCTTCTGTTACACTCGCCAAGCTCTCCACCCACATCCGAGAGCTTTCGTAGTGTGCCAATATTTGTTTTTTATCTTGGTTCAAGCTCTCCCGCTCCTCTACTTCAGTCAAAGATCTTTAACTTTGGCCAGGTTGATTTCCACTGTTTATTGTGTATTCTTTGTTTATAAATCTCATACATTCGCTCATCTTTTTGAAAGTATGGTGTAGGAGAGACAATGCCAGCGACTAAATGATTGATTCCGTAAGGCGCAGTCATTTCGAGTAAATCATTATTTAACCTAATCCCAATAGCTGTTGGCGTTTCTGGAAAATGCGCGATTCCATCTGTAGAACATTGATAAGGTTTACTATTATTTATCAAATGCATCCTTGCTTGATTTTTCACAGACCAAGGCTCATTTGGTAAATATTTTCGCAATTGTCGTTCATACTGCTTTTCAATGGTCTCTGAGGTCAGCCATGTATCGAAATAAATAACATCAATATTGGCGATTGGTGTTCTATCACTAAATTCATGAAGAGTATCCCACACCTTAGAGCGAATAAACCCTGCACATACCCAACAATCAGGCAACTGTAGCTGGTCCACAGTTTTTAAAATGTCCATCATCCAGGTATCTGCCTTAATTAATTTTTTTAAGTCATCTTCTGTTTCTAAGCGTTCCATACAATCAAACCTTTCAGCTAACAACGTACCGCTAAACTTTCTTTTATAAAATGTATCAAGCCATTCTCGGCTTAGGGCATCACCTGCTAACTGCTTAAATGTTCGTGAATTAACTTCCATTCATTATTCTCTTTAGTAAAGATATTCGTTGCTCTTCCGCTCCCAGATACAAATTCCCCATCATGATAGCCTTCGTAGTGGTAAGTATAAATACAGGTAGCGGCTGTTTCATCAACTGTAAGCCATTGAACATTC
The DNA here is from genome assembly GCF_000392615.1 of Lysinibacillus sphaericus OT4b.31. Lineage (GTDB taxonomy): Bacteria > Bacillota > Bacilli > Bacillales_A > Planococcaceae > Lysinibacillus > Lysinibacillus sphaericus_B. The sequence goes on from NZ_KB933398.1 coordinate 3,790,083, forward strand.
GTAGCACTATAAACCTCTTCCTTTATAAGATCCCATGCTTTATCGAAATAATCGCCGATTTCTTCGATCGATGTGCATGTTTTATCAGAAAACCAATAAACGGCTTCCGGATGTAATATTTCTTTTACTTTATTGAAATCATGTGAGTTCGTTGCTTCTATATAACGTTCTAACGCTTTTTTAAATGACAAGATCATCTCTCCTTTATTTATTCTAATTTTAGCTGATTTTATATTTCATAGGAACACCTTATCTCCATAGCTGAACCGTGAACTATTTTAATTGGGGTACTTTGGGAGATACAATAGAGAAAAAGAAACTTACCCAATCAAATTATTTTAGATTAAAAACAGCGAAAGAAGAGATATTAAAGAAGGCGTGACAAATAAGTTATAATGATTATAAAAAAAGAGGTGGATACTAATGCTAGCTACTATTCAAAAACAACCAAACAATTATATCGCTCAATTCACACGTCCACTTTCCCATTCAGTTGATGCCGTTTGGGCAGTGTTGACGGAGAATGGCAAGTTGCAGAAGTGGATGGGCAATTTAGAAATGATTGATCTTCAGGAAAATGGCAAAATGCGTTTTAATATGAATGATGGCACAGATGCTTTTGAGGAAATCACAATTACAGATTATGCCAAACAACAAATACTCGAATTTGAGTGGGGAAAAGATTCCGTGCGATTTGAACTTTCCACGACTAGCGATGGCTCATTACTGGTGTTGCAGGAAACTATCAGTGAGCTAACAGATCATACCCCTAAAGATTTGGCAGGTTGGCATATCTGCTTAGAGCTTCTATGTGATTTACTAAATGGCATTATTCACGATGAATTTCCAATGGAGCAATGGAGAAAATGGTTTGCGGCGTATGAACAACTTGTCGCAGATGTGGAGAACAACTAAAACATCCCCGAGTAAGAAATATACTCGGGGATTTACTATTAACGGCTAAATGCTGTGGCAATGGCAAGTGCCGTCATTGGTTCTTTGATTGAATCAAGCGTATAAACAAGCTTGCCTTCCTGCCAGACAATTAAATTACCGGATTTATAAACATCTAAATGGGCAAAGCCATTTTGGCTTGGTATAGGTAGCGTATGCGTTTCTAAATATTTTACTGCCTGTTTAGCTAACTCCACACTTGCTTGTGGGTTATCCGTTCGTGTATGAGCTGCCAGTGCCCATCTTCCCTCATTCCAACCGGTCCATACCGAGCCAGCTCCAGCGTCCTGGTAACCTTTAATATTATATCCAAGATTCACTTGCTGCCCACCATTTTGACTGTAATCCTCAAAGGCAATTTGCTCACTTGCTTCGGCTACGCTGCCATATTGCGTTACAAGCAGTTTTGCAATAACAGTCGCATCGGTTGAATTTTTGAGTTTTATATCATTAATTGGCATATACTTTTCGCTTTCGAAAAATACAATTTCAACCTGTGTACCTTCAACCTTTGTAGTAGCCGTTAAAAATGTACCTTCTGTTATAGGAAGCTCTTTTGGTAAGACAACAGCTAAATCAGTCTCTAGCTGTTCCTTTACATTTTTAAGAGCCTCAGCCTGCGTAATAGCGGCTACCGTCTCTTCAGATTTTGTTTCAGATGTGTCGTCTGTCTTGTCATTTTGTTGATCTTCTTCTTGCTGGTTATTTTGTATTTTTGTGTTGTCATCATTGTCCGTAGTACATGCGCCTACTAAGCTTGCACTAATTAATAGTAGCGGTAACAATAATCCCTTCTTTGTCATGTTAGACACCCCTTCTAATAAGAGTTTAGCTATTTACTTTTTCCCTAAGTGATGATCTCTTAAACGTTAGTTTGACAGCTCATTTATGCGTTTTGTCAGCTCGTTAAACGTCTGATCCAGCATGGCATAGTCTTTATCCTTTGCTGTTAGGAAACTGAGTTTACCGAGTATTTCCTGCCTTTCATTTTCAAGCTTTAATCGCAGGCTAGCTAAATTATCAGCTGATGTTGGAGGGTTATCTTGCCACTTTTTATGAATGCGTTCATTTTCGAATGCCCACACACTATCCGTCGTTTTCTCAAGGAAATAACAGTCATGGGACACCACGAGTAATGTTCCTTTGTATTGTGCCAATGTATGCTCCAACTGCTGTCGAGAAGGTAAATCTAGATGATTCGTCGGTTCATCTAAAATAAGAACATTCTTTTCCTCTAAAATATAGGCCATTAGTTTACACTTCACCCGCTCCCCCATACTCATATTACCAATCGGGGCCATCCAGTGGGTTGGTGTAAACCCTAAATGCTTCATTAAATTTTGAACTTTGCCTCGCTCTTCAAAGGTCTCTTTATAAAAGAATTTTTCAGGCGTTAGATCGAGTGGTAAATCGAATACCTCTTGTGTTAAGTAGCCGATATTGGCGGCTGGCGACATCCAAATTTCTCCTTCAGCCTTTTCCTGCCCTAATAGCACCTTTAACAAGGTCGTTTTCCCACTACCATTTGGTCCAATAATCGCAATTTTTTCACCATATTGAAGGGTCAAGTTAGCGTCTTTAAACAACAGACGATTATCAACATACTTTGTTACATGTTTCAACTCTAAAAAACGCTTGCCAACACGTTGACTAGTCTCTAATGCAAATTGTATTTCGTCATCCGCTTCAACGCGTTCAACCTTTGCCTTGGCCAACTCCTTTTCTAGACGCTTCTTCTTGGATTTCACCTGAGCGTCCATGCGCTTTGCTTTGACACGGTAATGCTCCTTAAAGCCTTCTTGCTTTGTCGATTGTGCATGCGCCTTCTTTGACCAAGATGTTAGCTCCTTCATCTGCGCCTCGATACGGTCAATATTTTTTTGCTGTTTTTCATAGGCATGTTGTTGTGCTAATCGCCGCTGTTCTCGTGCAACCATGTAGCTCGAATAATGACCGTTGTGTTCAAGCAGTTTACCCTCTTCAAGTGACCAAATTTTTGTTGCAACCTCGTCTAAAAAATAGCGATCATGTGACACTACAATGATTGTGCCATTATAATTCTTCACTTTTTCGATAAGCAGAGTGGTGCTTTTTTCATCTAAATGATTAGTCGGTTCATCCAATAATAATAGCTGTGCATCCTGCGAAAAGCCTTTTGCTAGCCGCATTTTAAGCTTCTCGCCACCACTTAAATCTGAGTATTCTACGTCAGGTACATGCCATTTAGCCAGTAAATCTGCCTCGTTGGATACTACTTCTTGCATGTCAAAAATTGCTTGCTCCTGTTCCACATGAGCAATTTTCACAGATTGCAACCACTGTAACTGTCCTGCTGTTGGCAATAGCAAGCCTTGTATCAGTTGTAGTAATGTAGATTTCCCAGCACCATTTCTGCCAATAATGCCAATCACCTCACCTTGCTTCACAGAGGCTGTGACATTTTCGAAAATCTGTATATCCATCACTTCATAACGTACATCTTGTAATTTTAAAAGTTCGTTCAATCTATCCATCCCTCTCTATTTGGAGGCACAAAAAAATCCCTCCAATTTATTTTGGAAGGATTAGTCGCAAAAAACTGTACACAAATAAGCTATTTTTCATAGCTAGATGTGTTATCCTGTACTACAGTATGCTGAGACTCTCACTTCAAAACAGCGAATATGCACATTCTTAAAGTGAAAAATAAACATACTTAAGTACCTGACTAAAGTTTATGTTATGGAAAACGGGCAGACTAATCCTATTTTTTAATTCAATGAAATTCTAAATTTCATGCATAAAAATAAGATTAGTTAATCATCGGCCACCCATCGTCCCTTCATTCGTAATTACAATAATTGTAACATCTATTCCTTAAAAACAAAACATTATTTAATCGGCAACCAAATTTCAGAATAATAGTGGTCACTAGATGCATCACCATTGCTATACACTTCTAGCTCAGAACCGCCTGTTAACTCAAAGGCATTCGAAGGTAGCCACTCTTGATAAATTTTCTCCCACATGGTTGTAATGGCTGTTGGCATAGCCCCCGTCACTTCAAAAACTACCCATTTCGCTGCTGGCACCATAAACGTTTCAAATCCGTGCGAATCATCACCTGCATGATTGGTCGCAATCCAATAGTTCATGATATCGTGCTCAATCATATCGCACACACCCATGACTCCATGAATCTCTCCTGTGTTTAATGGAAATAGCTGTGCATTTGTGCCGTCCACATACACATCCTGCCAAAATTTCGTGATTTCCTTTGTCTGTTCTCCATCCTTACAAGAGAATGTCCGTTTAACCCCTATCAATTGGAAACTTTCTTTTTCAATAATTTTATACTTCATTGGTTCTGCTCCCTTCAATTGCACATGAATGACTAGTTTATTGTAGGAGTGAATCATTCCCACTGCTTTACGCACATCAGACGGTTTCATGCCATGCTGCTTGCGAAAGGCTTTGGCAAATGCCTCAGGTGTTTCATAGCCATATTTGTAGGCAATATCAATGATTTTACAATCACTACTGGCAATTTCTTGCGCTGCTAATGTCAGCCGTCGCCCTCGCATATATTCGCCAACGGTCATACCTGTAAGAATCGCAAAACCCCGTTGAAAATGAAAAGAAGACGAATGTGCTACGTTTGCAATATCCTCGATCTGTATATCCTCCGTTAAATGATTTTCAATATACTCGATAGCCTGTTGAATTGACTGTAACCACACAAAACTTCACTCCTTATATGTATTGTATCCAACCCACACAAATAAACTGGTCATTTTCTGCTGAGATTGGACAGTTAAACATTTTGCATCTATTTTATTGGCAACACAGTATCATTTTACATATTTTGTGACTATTACTTGTATACTTTTTTCAATTTCTCCGTATTCTTTTATCCATATAAAAAGGCCGTGTACTTTTATCTATACACAGCTCTTGAAGATTTTTATTTTATCTAAAGCACTCAAATGATCGGATATTATTTCTTATAATCGTACGGAATTGCCACCCATATCTTCTGCTCCAGCGGAACCCTGCAACGAATTCTCTACCAACAGCAGTTGGGAAGAACCAAAAGCTTCTCCCATTATTCAACCATATATACGTAAATGTAAATAAACAAGAACGAATACCACTAGAGCCTACGCGCCAAGCAGGAATTGGTGGTGAAAATCCAGGTGGTGAGCCCATTGGCATTTGTCCAGCTGGTAGTGGCCCAAAATTTTGCGGTCCAAACTGTGATGATTCGAAATAATCAGGGTCATTCCAGCTCGGACGTCTGAAATTGTCTCCAAATTGATTATTTGGATAGTAATACAATACAAACTCCTCCTTTACCTTTACATAATTCAATATATGTAAAGGGCGAAAGTCCGTTTGAGCAATAGCCTACCCCTTCCTGTTGTCTAGAATTGCTGTATAATCAAAGTCAAATTTACTTACTAAAGGAGATCTAATGCGTAAAATATACATAATTATATTAACTTTCTTATTCTTAACTATCTGGTTACTGTTAAACAACAACGCCAAACAACTACCAAATGCATCCACAACTATCAAAGAAAAACTAGCAGCGGTTGAAGACTATAAATATTATTTGGACAAAGGAAATAATACGATTGGCGAAGCGATGAAAAACATGGATTTGGTTATTGTTGAACCGATTGAAATGCAACAGCAGTACATTGACGCTGCTCAAAAAAATGGAACTTTAATTTTTGGTTATATTAATGCAATGGAGGCAGACAAATGGAATGAGGCCTTCTATCAACAATTACAAGAAATCGATTTTTACAAAGATGTATATGGTGAGAAAAAGTATTTTGCAGAGTGGGATTCTTACTTAATGGATATGACTTCCTCACACTATCAACATCTTTTACTAGAAGAGATTCAAAAACACATTGTTGATAAAGGCTTAGATGGCGTATTTTTAGATACTGTCGGCAATATAGATTCCTTTTTGCCTCCCGAGGAACAGGTAAAACAAAATCAAGCGATGCTTACCTTCATCAAAAAAATTAAACATCGTTATGATGGCTTGTCCGTAGCCCAAAACTGGGGCTTTCAAACACTAGCAAATTACACAGCACCATATATCGACTTTATCATGTGGGAAAATTTTTCATACGATGTAGTTGGAGAGGATGACTGGTCGTTGGAAAAGATAGAACAACTGGTACATCTACGAGAAAAGTTCGGTACACAGGTGATGACTATCGGATTTAGCAATGAATCGCAGAGTCGTTCCTTAGCAGAAAAGCATCACTTTAAATTCTTTTACAACCCTGCAGGCTCTTATTACAATAGTTGGCACTAGCAATGGCCTCTGACAAACTACCTTTTGCATATCGTTTGCAGAGGTTACTTTTATGTATAGCAAAACGCAGTTTCCATCGCATATGGATTTAGTACAATATTGTTTCACTTACATTGTTTAATGAAAAACCGCATGGGTAAACTAATAACCTTAATGCGGGATAAAAATCTTTCTTATAATGAGGTGAATAACTTGATCGTGTTTCAAGAGAACACTGTTAAACATGAAAATCGTTATGACTATGGGCAACGTAATCTATGGACAGGCTTATTATTTGGTCTAGGCGTGGTGGCGTTTATAGACGAGGTAATCTTCCATCAATTATTACACTGGCACCATTTTTATGATAAGTCCACAGCTAATATTGGATTAGTGTCAGATGGTTTATTTCATGCCTTTAGTTTTTTTGCTACAATTGGTTCTGCTTTTTTACTAGCAGACCTCCATCGAAAACATGGGTTCTGGTTGAAGCGATGGTTAAGCGGAATATTCATAGGCGCAGGAGCATTTCAACTATATGATGGTATTATTCAACATAAACTGATGAATCTTCATCAAATTCGCTATCATGTCAACATAGTTCCTTATGATGTCGTTTGGAATGTACTAGCTGCTATTTTGATTTTAGTTGGAATTTCCTTACTTTTACAAACAAAAAATTCACTAAAACAATAAGGAGGTTCTTTGTCCAATGCACATACATGATCATCACACACAAAGCATCTCTATCATTGTTCAGCTTATTTTAGCCGTGCCCTTTGTTATCTCACTATTTATATATATTTTTGCTGTATTTCTTTCAAATCGGCATAAGAAACAATGGCCTTTGTATCGCACATTTTTTTGGGTTATTGGACATGTATGCGCCATTATCACCTTAATCGGTCCATTTGCTGAGCGTACTCATACTAGTTTTTCAGCTCATATGATGGGGCATCTATTACTAGGTATGCTTGCGCCTCTTCTAATTGCTCTAGCAGCACCTATGACCCTGTTATTAAGATCCATACCTGTGAAAATGGCTCGTACCCTCTCACTTATATTGCGAAGACAACTCTTTACTGTTCTGCGCAACCCTATTTTCGCGTCTATTCTAAACGTAGGTGGTTTATGGTTGCTCTATACGACACCCCTCTTTAAAATGATGCACGACAGCACACTATTATTTATTTTTATTCACATCCATATATTTTTAGCAGGTTATTTGTTTACAATTGCATTTATTTATATAGATCCAACTCCGCATCAAACATCCTATATTTATCGCTCTACTATTTTATTATTAGCGTTAGCAGCACATTCCATTTTATCTAAACGTATTTATGCTTATCCGCCTAGCAATGTTTCAATCGAGCAAGCACAACTAGGTGCAATGATTATGTATTACGGTGGAGATGCCATCGAGATTGGGTTTGTTTTTTCGCTTTTTTACCAATGGTTTAAAAGTAGTCGCAAACCTCTTCACTCGAAGGTTGTTGCACCTAGTTAAACAAATCCCTTCAGGTACCACATTCAGTTACGAAGACAAATAAGATTGCATCACACGCCAATCCGTTAACTTTTGCTCAAAAGATTTAATATTTTTGCCTGGTATAGGACTGGTAGATGGCATTTTCTGATAGTGACGATTGGTTAATAGTTCGAATCCAATATGTTTCCTAAAAACCTCGAACGCCTTGGAACCATTAAAAAGTACAAGTCGAATATCAGGGTAACGCTCAAAAAGTGTGTTAAAATCATTGGGTTTTTCATTTCGGATTGCAGCATCTAAGCTTCCTTCACGCTCACACGATTCTATGGTATCCCAAAGACCTATACGATTCTCCAATAGCAATTGAAGTCTCTCGGTGTAATTCTCTGGAATCTTTACACCTAAGATTTCCCCAATTATTGGCCAAAAATGATTGCGCGGGTTGCCATAGTATTGTTGTTTCTCTAATGATTGCTTTCCAGGCATTGAACCGACAATTAGCACCCTCGTTGATGAATCAATCACTGGTGGCAATACATTTTTAACTTCAGTCGTCATTAGAATCACTCCTTACTTCTATTGTAGCGGAAAATCAGAGCCCGCAACTAGTTCCTGTGCTGATTTCAAATCGAGCTTATCATTAGGGAAATTCTTTTTATAAGTACGTACAATTTCGTAGCCTATGCAATAACCAATCCATTTAGGTAGCTCGCCACCATATAAAAACTCAAAATGATTATGTACACCCAGTACATCTAATGCAGGTACAAAAATGCTCTTCCATATCTTCAAAATCTCATCCATTGAGTAATGCTTCAGCCAGGGCGCTAACCACTTATCACCATACAACTCTTCAACCGCGCATTCTGCCAGTCCCTCTAAAACAAGAGAATCTCTCAAGGTTATTTCATCTAATGACTTATTGACATACTGCAAGCGACAAACATGATTATATTCATGAGCGAATAATGCTTTCAGTTCCTCTCTTTCAAGTCCCGTGGCTATAAATAGAAACAGGGCATTTGGATAAGCAACACCATTTTTTCTTGTCAATGATTGTTCCATGTTTATAGGGAAAATATAAATAGGGACATCTGGTCCATTCCATCGTTTTTTTAACCGCTCAAATTCTTCCTGCACAATCTTCCATACATCCTGTTTTTCTAACGCTTCCATAGCGACTTCTTCATGTGCCTGAAATAGACCATTTTGCAATAAATTATATTGAATTTCCTCGGGTGAAAAACCTATAAATACATCTTCTAAGGGATTACAGAGTATGGAGCATTGTATCTCCTCCAAACTTTTATCATGATTTCTCTTTCGTACAATAATGAAGTTATTAAGCCACTCACCTGTCGGCTTTACTGACATCTTCCCATCCTTTTTTCATAGCTTATGCCTTGAATAGACAATCGGCTAATGCTGAATGTGTACAGTCGCATATATTAACTTGTAATGAAGATAGAAAGGAGGGAAATTTGTGAATCCAGCTGATGCTTATAGTCTTTGCTGTAAATATCATGGTAAACGCGTAAAAATCACTGATACATCTGGCAGAGTACACGTGGGGGAAATAACAAGGGTAGACAGAAAACAGGTATGGATTCTACCTGATAGACGATACAATGGCTACGGTCTAGGTTTTTGGGGCTTCAGAGGTTCAGGATTTGGTTTTGGTATAGCACTAGGTACAATTTTTGGCATAGCACTAGCACCGATTTTGTTTTTCTAAAAAGTGAAACTTGCAAATGGTTTTTATTGATCCCATCGTATTTAAAATGAACCATCTCAAACAATATTTTGAGATGGTTCATTTTTTCTTTATTTAACTGCCTCTTGTTGTTGTTTGCTTTCGATTAACTCCGATACGGTAACAAATGTATATCCTTGCTTCTTTAATGTTGGCAAAATTTCTTCAAGTGCTTTAAGCGTTTGTGTACGATTGCCGCCACCATCGTGAAAAAGAATAACATCTCCAGGCTTTGTGCCGTTCAGTACTTTTTTAACGATTTTACTCACTCCTGGTTGTTTCCAATCCTGTGTATCCTGATGCCAAGACCACATTACTACTTTGTATCCATCCTTCACCGCAGCATTAATCATTTTGTCATTGTAATTTCCACCTACGGGGCGAAACAGAACAGGATAGAAACCTGTAATGCTATAAATCATTTCATTCGTCTGGCGCAGTTCCTCCTGTAACTCAGTTACTGAAACCTTAAAAGGATGCGTATACGTATGATTGGCTAATTCATGCCCTTCCGTATAAGTGCGTAAAACAAGCTCAGGATATTTTTCTGCATTTCCTCCAACAACAAAAAAGGTAGCCTTCGCCTCATACTTGGCCAATAAATTTAAAACTTCTGCTGTATATTTTGGATGCGGGCCATCATCAAAAGTCAGAGCAACAATCTTATCTTTGGTGTTAATATCCCACACAACTTCCCCCGTCTCCTCATAATAGCTTCGTCCTTTATCAGCAAAGGTTTTCAATCCTGCATAAAATATCGAGATGATTAAAAAACTAGCCGTTAAAATCAATATGTGCTTACGCATCATAGCATCACCTCCCATGCACAATTTCACCTAACTTCGTTAACTTACTATTTGCGAAATGCAGTGAATTATACTTCAGAATGACTGGCTGTTTTCCCCTACATCTCCTAAATAACTACACCTATAAAATAGTTAGAAATGTTTTCACTTCAACACATTACTGCAGTTCATATACTGATCTTCATATAATATTCACAAACGGGCGCTTATTTTTGAACGATTTGTGAAAACAATCACATTGCACTTTCTTTTTTAAAAAATCGGTGTAAAATAGGAACTATAACTGATATATAACAATTTAAGAAAACCACCGTGAATTATCCGGTTGTTATAGAACAAAAAAATCAGATACAAAGGGGCCTTTACAATGTGGGTTATTACAGTTTTTGAAAAAGATACTTTCCGCATGTTCGAATACAGCACTAAAAATGAAGCAACAATTGCATTAGAAAAATTTAAGCAAACAGCAATGCTCTCTTATACAAAGTAATAAAATGAAAGGCTACTCTGAGGAGTAGCTTTTTTTATCCCTTTTCGTAAATTCCCCAAATCTTCTACATACTTTCATTCGTGAACTCTCACATAAAGTGAAGAAAGCTACTAACATAGCTACAGCTGTTTTGGACATTCACTATTGGATATTGAACTGTCATTACATGCTTTTTAAAATCGAAATATCTTGAACACCTTTTTGTCTATCGCCATATGTATATAGAGAAAAGGAGTGATTTAAATGGTGACAATTGAGCCTATCATGATTAAAGGTCATTTTTTCACAGCTGTCATTGTTCATTTACCAAAAACAACACTACTGACAATTTCAAATGATACAGGCTACATCATGTGTGGCGCATTAGATGTTGGTCTTTTAAATAGTCGTTTGGTGGATCGTAAAATTGTTGCTGGTCGAGCAGTTGGTGTTAAAACAATTGATGAGTTATTAACAGCTCCGCTTGAATCCGTTACCTATGAAGCGGAACAGCTTGGCATATTTGCAGGGATGACTGGGGTAGAGGCATTATTAAAAATGATTTAATGTAGCACAACTGCTATGACTCGAATCGTCAATGACGCTGAAATGGAACAATTGAATTTTATTCAGCTGGTGTTTTAACATCGGCTGAATAAGCTATTCACTCTTTCCTTATACTATAAGGCAAAGGGAGTGATTTAATGCATACAAATAAACATTTGAAGATACATTTAGCTTTATTATTCATTGTTATTGTAGTTTTTATATGGTCTATTATCAAACCTGTTTCCTATTTGGATTGGTTAGCAGAAGTCAGTCCTGGTGTCATTGCTATTATTACGGTTATTGCCATTTACAACAAGTTCCGCTTCACGACATTTTCGTATTTTATCATCGCTCTTTTATCTATTCTGACATTCGTTGGCGGACATTATACGTATTCAGAAGTCCCTCTTTTTAACTGGCTAAAAGAAGAATTTCATTTACAACGCAATCACTACGATCGCTTTGGACATTTCCTTAAGGGGTTAATGGCAATTGTGATAAGAGAGATATTATTACATAAAACGCAATTAACCAAAGGAGCTTGGTTGTCGGGCATTACCATTAGTATCATGCTAGCCATTGCCGCTTTATATGAAATTATAGAATGGCTTAGTACCAAAATTTCAAAGGGAGGACATGTTTCCAAGGATTTTTTAGGGATGCAAGGTGATAAATGGGATGCTCAATGGGACATGTTTTTAGCCCTTATTGGAACGATTCTAACGCTACTCCTTTTCACCAAATTACATGATAAGCTTTTAAAAAGGCAATCAAAGTGAACCTAGATTATTGTCTAAACATAATGCCATTCCTGTAACGAGCATAGCCTACTAGTATGAACCATACGGAAGGTGGTATTCTGGTGTATTATGCAAATGTCAATCAACACTCAATCCCTGCGTCTCGTATCATTACCGTGACAGGGAATGGAAAGGTACTAGCTAGAGCAAATTATGCCCAGCTTCAAATAGAAGTGAGCACACAAGGGCAAAGTGTGCAAGAAACGCAGCAAGAAAATGCTAGTATCATGAATCGTGTACTTCAATCCATCTTGGCCCTAAATATTCCAAGAGAAAATGTGCAAACTGCGGCCTATACTATTGCTCCTCTCTATGACTTTGTAGATGGTAAACAGGTGTTTAAAGGCTACGAGGTGACAAATGCCATTACGGTTAAAATACCGGACACGAATCAGGTTGGGTCGGTCATTGATACGGCCGTGCACAACGGAGCAAATCGTATTTCATCCATCCAATTTAAAATTGACAATGCAGATGTATATTATCAACAAGCACTCAGCTTAGCTCTTCATAATGCACAAATGAAAGCCAAAACGATTGCTGAAACCATGCAATTGTCTTTGCATCCTCAGCCAATCGAAATTGTCGAGGAACATGAAAATGGCCCTGTACTGTATAGATCCATGGCAATGGCAGAATCGACGATTTCAACCCCAATCGAACAGGGTCAAATGACAATTAGTGCCACTGTACGAGTCAAATTTCAATATTAAATTTATTTCCATGGAAATTTGGAAGCTTAAAGAGAGCCTTACTACATTCATGCTGTAGTAAGGCTTTATAGAGGTCAATGTGATTCATCACCTCGTAGATTTTATTAAACGGAAAGTCTTTGGCGCTAATTCACATGGATTATACCCTCTCTGCTAATAAGCTCCAATTTATTGGATGCATCTCCTATTTTACCTTGTTGTAACTTCTCACTATCCGTTCCTTTCTGATACCCATCTAAATGAACTGTTATATCTGAAGATTCGCTAGTAGCTATAAACTTTAAAGATTTAGGTTTGTCTTTATAGGATATCGTAATATCTCCTGAACCAGTTTCTACAGATAGCGATGTCCCTTCCTTCATCTCTTTCATGAGGACCTCACCGCTTGTTGAAGTAACTTCCAGCTTAGGACTAATAACTCTTGTAACATAGCTATCACCATTGGTTGAAGCGATTGCTAAATCATTCAATGAACTGTCCATAATGCTCAGTTCTCCGTCCTTGGATGTAATTTTACCTTTATCTGCGGAAAGGCCTTTAATGATTTTAGAGCCAGAATCATTCGTAATAATAATATCTTTTGTTACTATATTATTGATTTTTATATCACCATTGCTATTATTTACTGTAATCATGTTCACGCCATTATTAGGTAAAGAAATGTGGAGTGTACCCTTTTTACCAAAGCTGACGTTTCCCAAAACTCCACCTGGTGAATCTTGCTGTTGTACTTTAATTTTATTCTCTACCTTGTTAATGGAGACTGGATTTTTCTCGCTATTTTGTTGTTTACCATCTACCATAACTGTTATTTTTTTAGATTTCGAACTTTTTAATTCTATATTCCAAGACTCACTATTTATTTCTACTTCTTCAATTTGATCACCATCGAAGGACTGTTCTTTTTTGTAGCTTTTTTCACCAACTGCTTTGAGGCTGAATACGACTCCCCCAATTACACCCACTAATAAAAAAGCAATTATAGCTTTTTTCAACTTTACTCCTCATTTCCATAGATATTTTAAATTACATCAATTTTGTCGACTTTATGATAAGAAAGGAAGCCTATTATAAGACCCAATAAGCAAAATACGATTGGCACAGCTATAAACTGAAATAAACTTGTAGGGCTTCCTCCATTAGAAACAGTTGCGTTAATCAAGAATCCAATGAATACAGCTGAAGTAATGGTCGTTGCCGTTGATTTTTTTCTCATGCCAAAATACAAGGGAATTAAACTCACTCCAGCAATCATAAATGCACTGATAAAAATGGATGGTACAGCGGCGACCATTTCGTGTATTTCAACTGGCGTTTCAAATAAGCCCATCATTGGATTTAACAAATAAATGAATAAATTAATTATCAAAGTAGCACTAATGATGCTCAAGAAACAAAATCCAAAAACAATGGATAATTTGGCTTGAATTATTTTTTTCCTTTTTACTGGATAAGTGAATAATGTTTGAATGGTATTCCCCTTATATTCATCAATAACTAAACGGGATAAAATCACACTTGAGAAGATGATAAATACGATTCGAATTAAAATATTCGTTAACGACATAAATTCTGCGTAATCCGGAAACATTTGCTCCGCTTCGCCTTTAGAACCTAATGCCATTAGTGCAACAGCAGCAAATATGCCTATAGTACACATGGCTAATCCTTTAAAATAACTAGATAAGCAATTCTTATTCCATTCCAGTCTCATCAGTTTAAGCATATCGGTTCCCCCCATTAATAAGGTTTAAAAAATACTCTTCTAAATTATGTTGTTGTTTCTCGATTCTGTTCACCACAATGCCATTTAGAACTAATTCTTTATTAATTTGAGATTGGGAAATTCCTGTAGCAAAAATTCGAATGCAATGCTGATCCACAACTTCATATTTATGGATTCCTAGTTTCTTCTCCAGTACTTGTGTCGTTTTTTCCAAATTGTCTACCTTAATCTCAAGGTACTCCATGTTTTCTGCTCTAACTTCCTCCATTCTTACTTCTTTCAACAATTTTCCATGATCGATAATGCCAATAGTGTCGGCTATCGATTCGATTTCTGAAACGATATGACTTGATATTAAAATGGTGATGCCATGCTGTTCTTTTAAAAGTAATAGGAGTTCGCGAATGTCTTTAATACCAATAGGATCAAGCCCATTAATTGGCTCATCCAAAATGAGAATTTCTGGTTTAGTGACAATCGCCCGCGCTATGCCTAATCTTTGCTTCATGCCCAAAGAAAACTCATGTATTTTTTTATTTCCTACATCTTTCAGGCCAACAATTTCCAATGCCTCTTTAACGGCCTCTTTCCCATAAACGCCAATATAGTCGCAGTGAAGTTGTAGATTTTCCTTTGCCGTTAGTCTTTCATAAAACTCTGGATACTCGATAATGCTCCCTATGTTCTTTAAATATTGATACGAAGTCGGCAGGACCGGTTGGTCAAATACTTTAATTTCACCCGATGAAGGTTTTACTAAGTTTAAAATCATCTTCATAATTGTTGTTTTCCCCGCTCCATTTGGGCCCAAAAATCCATAAATTTCTCCTCTGTTAATGTTCATATTGACACTTGAAACCGTTTCAACCCCTTTAAATGTCTTGCTTAATTGATGAATGTGGATAACTGATTCCATTCGACTTTACACCCCATCTTTATTTTTTGGTTACGATACACTAAGCTTAATGGACGAAAGTAAAATCAAAGTAAACACAATGGAAAATGACCGTAATATTTTCAATGGAATAAAGAAATACGGAAAAGAACTTGATATGATGAGGTTGAAATGAGGGAAAATCAAATGGAGTCTGCAAAAATTTTAGTAGTAGATGATGAAATCGGCATTTTAAAATTACTCGAAATTACACTTAGAAAAGAAAACTTTATAAATATTGAAACTGCTTCAACCGGCAAAGATGCGCTTCAACTTGTAAAAGACAATATTTACGATATTATTTTGCTCGATATTATGCTGCCAGATATCAGTGGCTTTGAACTTTGTACGGAAATACGAAAACATACGAATACGCCTATTATTTTTGTTAGTGCGCGCTCTACGGATTTCGATAAACTAACGGGATTAGGCATTGGTGGGGATGATTATATTACAAAGCCTTTTAATCCCTTAGAAGTTGTTGCTCGAATTAAAGTCATCCTTCGACGTCAAAAAATGGATGAGGACATAAAACTGAAAAGGGACACTAGATTCGATTATGGCTATTTCATTTTCAACCCTGAATCTGCTACGTTAACAGTTAAAAACCAACACATCGAATGTACTGCAAAGGAGCTTGAGTTACTGCATTTTTTTTGTAAAAATCCTAATCGTATTTTCACTACAACACAGCTCTATGAATTCGTATGGGGAAATGATGTATTCGGAGAAGAAAAAACTGTGACCATCCATATAGCAAAATTGAGGAAAAAACTCGGCGATGATACTCGTAAACCTAGAATCATTGTTAATTTACGAGGGATCGGCTATAAATTCATTCCACCAAAAGAGGCGTTTGCATGCGAATAAATACTCGATTTACATTGCATCTAGCACTGGGGATAATTTTGTGGATATTGGCGACCGGTGTAGGTATTCTGTTTATTCTTGAAGGTATCCTTCCACTAATTGAAATGAATGTTAATGAGGCTAAAGAAGGTTTACTTGTAGCATGGATTTTTGGCATTAGTACGATAATTTGTATCAGTTTATTTGGATGGTATTTTGGAGGACCCCTCGGTTTTATAATGACTTGGATTTATCAGCTCTCACAAGAGAACTTTAAACAGCCTGAAGGTTTACCTAAAATCTATACAAGAAAAGGAAAACTCCGTAAACGCTATCTTTTATATAAAGAGGTACTTCAGCACCTTCAATCCTTATCTGTGAAATTACAGGCTGCTGAAATAGAACGAGTACAAGTCGAACAAGCGAAACAAGAATGGATAGCTGGTATTTCGCATGATTTAAAAACACCCTTAACCTATATAACCGGCTACTCCACATTGTTATTGAATGAGCAGTATGAATGGTCAAAAGAGGAGAGTCATTCCTTTATTCAAGAGATAGCAGATAAGGGCCAGCATATGGAAGAACTTATTGAGGATTTAAGTCTCGTGATTCAGCTTAATAGTGCGGACGGTGCAATTCCCTTGCACAAGAACAGCCAGGATTTAGTTGAATTCACAAAAAGAATTGTTGCAAACATAAGCAATAATCCACAAGCACATGACTACATGCTGCACTTTAAAACGGATACGCCTGTGCTAAACGTTGAGTTTGATGCTAAATTTATGCAACGGATTTTACAAAACATACTGATGAACTCGATTATCCACAACCCTCAACACACAGCTATTTATACACAGCTTTATGATAACGATAAAAATATAGCCATCCACATTGTTGATAATGGTGTGGGTATGTCTACGCACATGGTAGAAAATATTTTTCAGCAGTATTATCGTGGAACAACAACAGACGCCTCTTCTGAAGGCACTGGATTGGGCATGGCTATAGTCCATAAGCTAGTTACAGCACATAATGGGACAATCTCCGTTCACAGTGAGCCCTCTAAAGGAACTTCTTTCAAACTTACATTACCGAAAAAATAGAATACTATACAACATGTCAGTGTTCTATCTAGCTGTCTGCGTAATCTCAAAAATTTCGCGTGACCACTAGATGCTTCATTCATCTAAGGGGTCACGCGAATCAACAGCACAATGGGCGTTAAATTTTTGCATTAGTTTTTTTAACAATGCGTTCATTCGAAAATAGCAGAGCAAAAAGAATTATACATATGCCCACCGAATGTCGCATCGATAACGTTTCATTTAATATAAAATATCCTAAGAGTACACCAACAACAGGAACGATATAATTACTAAAGGATGCAAATAGAGCACCTTCTACTTTAATTAAAAGATTATAGAGCAAGTAGACAATTCCTGAATGGAAAACGCCTAATATAGCAATCGATACTATTTGTGTTTTGTTTATATTCACTTGTAATGGTTGTTCAAAAATGAATGACAATGGAAGTAATAGTAGCGTCGCAATCCATAGAACGTTCCTCATATGGACCACAGGAGAGCCCCCCTGTAATTTTTCCATTAAAATCAATGACAACGCAAAGCTTATTGCGGCCAGTAGGAGTAGGACATTTCCAAGAATATTTCCCGAAATATTCAGTGCTGTTTGATCGGGCCATGATAACACAATGATGCCTAAAAAGCCTAAAAAAATACTGAGGACTTCTATCCTTCTTGCTTTCTTTTTAAAGAACAATGTAAATAAGGCGAGCGTAAAGATTGGTACCATCGCAATCAACATCGATGCAACACTGCTCGATACGTATTTTTGACCTTGTGCAATCAGGATGAATGGTAATACTACTTCAAAAAGGGCAAGACAAAAATATAATCTAATCGTCGTTTTATTGTTTTCTTTTATTAAAAATAGACTAATAATGCTTAAGCACATGGCTCCAATAAAAGCCTTTAACATCGATAAAGTAATGGCTCCTATATCATTCGTTACTAACGCTACAAAGAAAAATTGGGACCCCCAAATGCAACTTATCACGAGCAAAAAGCTATATTTTCTCATTGCATTTTCTCCCATTCCCCAAATAATTAGTTCCTACTACCCCAATAATAATGACAATAGCCCCCATTAAATGATAAAGATGAAATGCCTCTTGCAAAAAAATTACGCCTGCTACTATCGTAATGAGCGTGGCAAAATTACTAAAAACACTCATTTTAGATGCTTCCATTTTTGATAAAGCATAATTTGAAAGATACGATGTACCGAGTGACGATAAAATACCTAAGTATAAAATAGCTAGGATAAAGTTAATATGCATAAAAGGTCTGAAGAACTGATGGATAGTACCGTTTACTAAATGATTACCGACTGCTATTCCGTTAAACACTAGAAATCCACACAATGTCATGACATATGTTAATGTCACTAAGGTATATTGTTGTGTTAACTTCCTTGCAAAAACGTTGTATAACGATGTGGCTATCGCAGACAGTACTATGAAGCCGCTGCCGAGTAAATTCGCAGTATTAGCGCTCACTCCATTATTCATAAAGAGCATGTATATAACACCAAGTACCGATAGACTAATAAAGGCGAGCTGTCCACGCGTAGCTTTTTCCTTTAATAAAATACTGGCAAGGACTAACGTAAAAATAGGCACAGTTGCTTGAATAATTCCCGCTTCTGAAGAGCTAATACGAGCCAACCCAAACACTTGAAAAGTGAAAAAGGCAATCGGGTATAATAATGCTAAGGGTAAAATTCGCAATAAATCATATTTATTGATTTTCAATTTTTCTCGTTTAAGAAGTACTAAAACAGTGACACCAATCATTGCAATGGTAAATCGATGTGCAAGTGTATCCATCGGGCTTGCGACAGTTAATGTCACTTTAACGAACATAAACGATAGCCCAATAACGATGGAATAAATAATTGCTGCTATATATGCCATTCTTTTTTCTGCCATACGATTGACTCCTTCTATATTCTTTCCGGCCGGTAAAGCTATCGTATTAAAAAATATAGCATTGCACGATATCAAAAAAACACATCTGTACCGATACAGATGCGTAAGGAGATTGAACATGCTTAAATATGACTTTATATATAATCAACTACTGCAACAAATACAAACGGGTGTCTTACAAGCTGGTGCAAAGCTACCCTCTATAAGATCTTTATCGCTTCAATTTGCTTGTAGTAAAAGTACAGTCCTAACCGCTTTAAATAAACTCGAAAATCAACATTTGATCTATGCAATCTCTAAAAGTGGCTATTTTGTAGTGGATCATCAACTACCAAATTTGCCGTTGGAAAATGATTCTATAGATTTTGCGACTTCATCACCAACCTGGCATGCATTCCCTTACAAAGATTTTCAACACTGTATGAACAAAGCGATTAATACATATCAGATGGACTTATTTCGATATGGCACCCCCAAAGGCTTACCATCATTAATTGTCGAAGCTAAAAAGTTGTTAGAAACGTATCAAATATTCACACCTGAAGACAATATTTTCGTTACTTCAGGTGTCCAGCAATCACTATCTTTGCTCAGTATTATGCCATTTCCAAATCAGCGCACAACCATCCTAGTAGAACAGCCGAGTTATCATTTATACATGGATTACTTGAAAACCTATAAACTGCCAGTTGTAGGTATTAAAAGAACTGCTGAGGGCATTAGCTTAGATGAGTTAGAACATATCTTTAGTAGCAATACCATCAAATTTTTTTATACAATGCCACGCTTGCAAAATCCATTAGGTTGTTCTTTTAGCAAAAAGAAAAAAGATAGTATCCGTAAACTTGCTGATAAATACGATGTATATATCGTAGAAGATGATTATTTGGCGGACTTTGAGCAAAATTCGAAAATGGATCCGTTATTTACTGAGGATCTCGAGGACCGAGTGATTTATTTAAAAAGTTTTTCTAAAATTATGTTTCCTGGTCTACGCATTGGTCTAGCGGTGTTGCCTCATGCATTAATTAACACTTTTCAGCAATATAAAAATACCACCGATATCGATAGCTCTATGATTTCTCAGGCAGCCTTGGAGCTTTATTTGAAAAGCGGCATGTTCGATCGCTATCGATTAAAAGTATCTGAAGATTATACAAAGCGTGCCCATACTCTTCAACGCTCCCTAAAAATACATTTACCTATGTATTTAACAACAACTGATATTTGTATGCATAGCCATATCGTTCTACCAAGGCAAGTCAATATGAACTTACTTATTCAACAATTGAGCCAACAGCATATCTTTTTAGATAGCATTGATCGCAATTATTTAGAAGGATTTGACCGTGAACGAATTTTAAAACTAAATGTTTCGAATGTAGAAGAACAAAAAATTGACACAGGTATTAAAGAAATAGCTATCGCTCTTACTAACACTAAAAACTATTTTAGTTAATAACAATTCCCTCTCCATTTTTCTCTGTAAATAGTAAGCATTCGCGTAACATTATCCACTCATGAACTCCTATTATTAGGCATATGTTTAGACAGTATTAAGTGAAACTTCAATCAGTGTGAGTTTCATCCCACGCTGATTGTTAGTTCAACCAATCGGGCCTTTACGGTCAGTTGTTCGATCACCTAGTTAACTCGTTCTCATGAGGTGGGCATCTTACTGACTGTTAAGTCGGGATAAAATGGTGTACAAGGAGGATATTATGCGAAAAGAAAAAATGCGCCTTCGAAAAATTCAACATCTTGCTTATGAAATTATGGATGAGATGAATGCCGGGAAAGAATTGACACGATTTGATACGTTAATTCCTGTGATCGATAATTTATCCCGTGCAATTGGTGATTTAACAGATTCTGTTGGGCATTATTCGTTAGACTATGTAGAGGAAAAAGTCAAAAATGCTCATTACTTGTTATTCCACAAGGATAAAGTGGATTTACATCAATAAAGTGAAACTTCAATCCATGGGGTTTTCTTCATCCCCATGGATTGTTAGTTGAACCAATCGGGCTTTTACGGTCAGTTGTTCGAATACCTAGTGGACGTCTTACTGACCGTTCATGCGGGATAAAGTGAAACTTCAATCCGTGGGGTTTTCTTCATCCCCATGGATTGAAAATGCCCTGCAGGAGCGTAGCGACGAGTTGACTGAAGCCACGCCCGCGAAAATCATCTGCCATAGCGGCAAACAATGGGTTCATATAGATACTTCTATTTAAAAGAAAAAAACTGTAAACAAACACAAATTTTTGAGTTTGTCCACAGTCCGAGGGTGATCATATTAATGATTACCCTCATTGATTTAATGCGTTTCAGGTGTAAATGTTTTACAATCCGTATCCTCACTATTGGAAGCCTGTTGACCTTTTTGACTAACAACGTAAATAGCTTCTGCAGTACATTTGTTTCCAGAGTCCCAATACGTGCAGTTATTGACTTCACATAAAATCTCTTGTGCCATCGTATCCCACCTCCTCTGTTGTTATCTTTCACAAATTAGAGGCAATCAATACTTCACCACAAGAG
The DNA here is from genome assembly GCF_000392615.1 of Lysinibacillus sphaericus OT4b.31. Lineage (GTDB taxonomy): Bacteria > Bacillota > Bacilli > Bacillales_A > Planococcaceae > Lysinibacillus > Lysinibacillus sphaericus_B. Next base: position 3,811,982 of record NZ_KB933398.1, read on the forward strand.
AAATTCCAAAGATAACCTTTATCCCACCTTATTCGCTAAAATCCAGATTAAAAGGCTGTTTTGGCAGTTGTTCTTGAGCGAGCATATTTGTTGTTGGCACTTGTTTATCTACTTCCTCGAAACGAAAGCCATCCGCCCATACTTTTCCCGCACCAATTAACAGTACGCCGAAATAAATGGATGCACTGTCTTCCGGTACATCTAACACGACTGAATAATGATTCCACTCCGTCGTGCCTTGAATGGACCGATTATCCATATTATCAAATTGAATGGTATCTCCTGTGCCGTTATCAATGCGAAGCCATGCGCCACATTTAGTTGCTTGTGCAGTTTTTAAATAACACGACATTTTTAGTCGCTTTCCTTTGTAGACGTGTGCTTGAAAGCCTTGCATCATCGTCGCAAATTGCTCTCCATTACTCGCAACTTCCTTAGCATACAATACACCGGATTTAGTTCCTGAATGAAATACCGCTTCATCCACTTGAAATTCATATAGCTCAGGATTCGCTCCGCTTAATAACCAACCTTTAATTGGTTGTTGTACGTTCATCGCTTGTTCCTCCTTTTTCATACTTAATGACTGCATTAATTTGCGATATTTCCCTGGTGGCAAAGCGTACACATCTTTGAAAGCTCTTGTGAATGCTTCTTGTGATTGAAACTGGAGTTCGAAAGCAATCATTAAAATGGATTCATCTGAGTACAACAAATAGGAAGCAGCCGTAGCTAATCGGCGTAATCGAATATATTCTCCAATTGTTAAGCCCGTTTCTAGCTTAAAAATACGGCTTAAATGAAACTTCGAATAACCGACAACTATTGGAAGGTTCACTAACTGAATTTCCTCAGATAAATGCTCCTCGATATAGGTAATGGCCCTTTGTGTTGCTTGACTATACTCCATATTGCTCACCTCACAAATTATCATAATAGATGATGTGAAAGAATTTTTGATTGTGCTTGCTAAATCGGTGCTTATTGTATGTTATTCCATAACTGATGTTGCTGTTGCTTCTTTGACAATAATAATGCCATCGTATGCATCTGCTGGTGTCATTTTAATTGTATAAAGCATCTTTGAAAACTTATACCAAGGGCGGAAATCATCACCTATATTGCCCATTCTTTGCTCTTTCGCCAAGATATCTGCTAACTCATCCAACTCACTTGCTTTTTCGAAGTCTACATAGAAAATATTGTCCGTTACCTCACTAAATGCATCCACTAATTCATTATGATGCTTTAGTGTATAGGTTTTACGCTCACCTGACCCAGCATTTTGTGCCTGAAACGTATTGTTCATAAAGTCCGTACCTATGGCAAAATACGCCTCTCCGTATACTTCGTTTAAATAATGTCCCATCGATTTATAACCTGCCAACGATGCGGATGTTTTTTCGATATGCCCATTATGTGCAGACATAAGTACCTTGTCATGCCCTCGACCTGCTTCATAATCAACAATCCACTGCAAATTGTTCGCTAAATATTCATCCCGTAGATTCATATAATCACTATCATGTAAAAACAATTGTGTACGCTGCTTCATGATTTGGGCGTATTGTAAGGCAAAGGTAAAGTCATCATTAGATGATTGTTTGATATAGGATGCCTTATTTGACTGTAAATCTGTAATAATAGAGTCAATGACGTCATTTAGTTCTTTCAGTTCATTGTTGGATAACTCTCGCATTGTCTCATTAGAAACGTCAGCCAACTGTGTGGCATATTTTTTTGCGCTATCTTTGTTAACCACTTCATAATAATGTAAAACGCCCTGCTTACTGTAGTCATAACGTTGCATATCATTACCGTAAAAATATACTTTATCTTTTTCATCCGCCGTCTTGTTATAGTCATGCATCCACTGAACAAATTCAATCATTTGTTCAGTTTGATATATGCCATAATCAAGAGCTCTCACAGCCTCTTCCGCTGTTCCAGCACCATTCAAAATAAACTGATTGATTTGCTGCGCACCACCAAAATCGCCTTCTAAAACAAAGACACGAACATTTTCATTATCAATTAATGCTTGAAATACATCTTTCTTTAATGCCTGAAATTCAATGTTTCCATGGGTCGCTTCACCAAATCCAATTACTTTTACACCATCCGGAATATCGATATCTTCAATTGCCATAGTATATTGTGAAGCATCCTTAAGTACTTCACCATTACCACATCCCGCTAAAAAAACTGATAGAAAAATAGCTGTAACTATAAAACTCTTTTTAGAAAATAGCATTTTAATCTCCTCTACAATATGAAAAAGTTATACTGCTTTTCGTTGGAAATACAAATAACCTCCAAGGAAAAATACAATGAACCCTCCCCCTACTACTGTTAATAATTGATCCCAAGGTACAAAGAATACATCCTCTGTATTTCCACCTATATACATCATTGAAAAGGGTTGCGCCCATGGATAGTAAGGTCCAAATTGTTCAGAATTTATCGCAAATATGGCAGGCAACGTAAAAATAACGTTTACAGCAAATGGTGCGGCAAAACTCTTAAACAGTATAGACATCCACAACTGCAATGCAACTAAAGGTAATGTAGCCACCCATCCGCCAAGGATACTCTTCCAAACGATTTCCATTGGAAAAGGATCTGTAAAGCCTTTCATCATGCCCACTGCATAGATAGAACATAAATAAAGCATTTGCATTGTCATGACCAGCATCATAATTAATAAATATTTTGCTACGAATACTTTCCCTCTTGTTACAGGCAATGCTAAAAGTTGTTTCCAACCGCCCGATTGATGTTCATATCTACATATAACACTAGCGAAAACACCTGTAATCAACGGTAAAAATAATAATGCGTACGTTAAATTCATTGAAAATAAAGTGAGATACCACTCATTTATATGACTATCAACTTCAAGGTTTGAAGTTAATCCTATAAAAAGACCTATTATCGGCCCCGCCAAAATAATTGGCACCATTTTTGATTTTCGTAATTTATACCATTCAGCTTGCAGTAAAGCGCGCATTATTTCACGTCCCTTCTTGCAAAATCAATCATCCCAATAATGTACAAAATAATTCCTACAGCAAGACCGAACAGTACATTGATGATGGGCTCATCCCATTCATTCATTAATGACGGCCACTTCCAAATCATCCAATCTGGCAAAACGTACGCAGAATATGCAAAAATCACGCCAAAAATTCCTACTGTTATGGGAATTCCCTGGTTATGACTAACACTCGCAATCCAGAGCTGTAATGCCAATATCGGTAATGCTGCAAAGTATGGATAATAACTAAACTTAGCTAGCTCCATATATGGTACACTTTCACCCAAATCTAAAAACATGCCATAAGCACAAGTAAATACCATTAATAGTGTGGAAGACAGCAGTAACAATGTTGCCAATACCGTAAATTTTGATAGATACACAGTTAATTTAGACACAGGTAAAGCTATTAATTGCTTCCAGGCATTTGTCTCATTTTCGATGCTTGCTATAAAAGATGTTAAAATTGCGATACCTAGTACAAGGGCAAGCGGTGTAAAAGAATGGACATTTAATAAATAATAGCCCCAATCATCCTCGCTTTGCTGTAACAAATAGTCTTTCCTGATCCCGTAATTGACCATCTGAAGTGCAACAACACCAGTAGGACCTAAAGCTGTTAAAAACCATAATCCTTTTCGTTTAATCTTCAAAAAATCAGCCGTCAACAGTTTTCCTATCATATCGCTTGTTCTCCTGTTGTCATTTGAAGGAAAATATCCTCTAAGGATCTTTTTTCCTCTTCAACTCGATAAATGGAAACTCCTTCTTGCACAAGGATTTGAACAATATGTGCTACTTTTTCATCCGAGCATTCACCCATTAAAATTTGCCCTTCTTTATATTCTGCCTTGATGCCATTCGCAACGAGGGTACGCCATGCTTGCTCGCTATTACTTACCTTGAAAGAAACCTTTGGCTGTGCATAGGTGCGCATGGCTTCAATCGAATCTTGGAAAATCATTTTTCCCTTCGTGACGATGCCCACTGTAGTAGCCATTTGATCGATTTCTGACAGCAAATGACTTGAAATAATAATTGTCATCCCGTATTCCGCAGGCAGTCGTTTAATTAAATTCCGCATTTCAATAATGCCAGATGGATCAAGTCCATTTGTTGGTTCATCTAAAATTAGTAAGTCTGGATTATGTAAAAGGGAAGCGGCAATACCTAAACGTTGTTTCATGCCAAGAGAGAAACCCTTTACTTTTTTGTTAGCGACATCCTTTAATCGAACAATTTCTAACACCTCATCGATACGCGCTTTTGGTACACCTAAAATTTTTCTTAATACTTCTAAATTTTCATAGGCCGTTAAATGTGGATAATAGGATGGATTCTCTACCAATGAACCGACTTTCGCTAAAATATTTATTCGTTCTTTCGTTATATCCTTTTGGAAGATTTTAATTGTCCCGGATGATGGCTTCATCAATCCTAGAAGCATACGAATCGTCGTTGTTTTCCCGGCGCCATTTGGCCCTAAAAATCCATATATTTCACCTTTGCGTATTTTTAAATCCATGCCTGCTACAGCTTGCTCTTTACCAAAACGTTTGGATAGATTTTCTGTTTGTACGATATATTCCATTTCCCTCACCTCTTTATTAAGCATAGAAAACGAAGTTTAAAAGCAGGTAAGGGCAAAGTTTAAATTTTGTTTAAAAAAGCTGACATTGCGGTTAGATAAAAAAATCTGCAGACTCTTTTCGCTGAAGTCTCGCAGATTTTCTTATCAGGTAACCTATTTAAAACGTTTAATTTTGATTTCTGTGCCGGATTCACTGGAAGTAATATCCCACTCTAGTTCCATACCCTTCACCATTATGTCAACAATGGATAAACCAATGCCGGCACCTTTTGCATTTGATTCATTTTTCATTCCTTTTCCGTAATCCTTCAAGATAAATGCATCATAGTATGCTGTAGATTCTGTTTTTACGCCAATATATTTCCCGCTATTCGCATGTCGTAGTACATTCTGGAAAATGTTATCAAATATGCGTCCTAACCAAAGCGGGTCAATCAGCCACTTATTATCATCAAATGCCTGTAGCTCGATATCAATGTCAAAGCCTTCCTTTTCGAAAACTGGATACCATGTCGTCATTTGCTCTCGTGCAAATCGAATCACATCAATTTCCTTTGGCTCAAAGATATATCTACTAGCCATGAGCAGTGTATATGACATTAAATTTTCGATTAATCCGTCAATATTCACAACGGAAGTTTCCATTGCCTTAATCGCTTGTTTGCCTTCTTCTGATAAATCCTCTTTACTGATGGAATAAGCTTGAGCACGTATTTTCGTTAAAGGGGTACGTAGATCATGTGACAAGTTAGCGATTAGTTCTCGCCGGAGTTGCTCTTCCTTCATCTCACGATGTTTACTTTCTCTAAGTTCAACAACCATATGATTAAATGTTTGTTCGAGCTGTCCAATTTCATCCTGCTTTTTCACATGAATCTCAATGGGAAGTCCATCTACATCTCGAATTTCCATCGCATCCTGCAGTTTTAATAAGCGTTTTCGAATCCCTCTAAAGAATAAAAAGGATACACTAATAAAAAATAGAACAATCACAATAACACCTAATAATACGAAGGCCCCATATTGTTCATAAACTTTCACGAGTGGTGGATTAAATACATCTCTAGGAATTTCTAAAACAATAAAACCATTTGTTTCATCCTCCCCTAAAAAGGCAATAACCGTAAAGGGATTTCCTCCATAACGCTCTTTGATAAATTTTGTTGTAAAGGAGGGGGTCCATTTTAACGGTAGCTGCTCCTGGACATTCACTTTTGAGCGTAATGTGCCATCCTCGCTTATCCAAAACATTGCTGCTTTCGGGTATCGCTGCTTCCAACTTTCGAAATGCTGTGTAATCGTTTCATCCGTAAAATTTTGTATACGCTTCGCTTCATCGTGCCATCTTTCCTCAACATTGCTCTCTTGGTTAACCTCATTCAAACTTCCATCTTGCCCGGTTTTAGTGATCTCTAACGCAAAAAAGGCAATAACAAAGTAAGCTATCTGAGTAATTGACATAGCTATCAGGATAATCAACATGTATTTAGCTAATAATGATCGCAGAAAAAAAAATGGGCGCAAAAATTTCATAATTTCACCCTATAGCCAATGCCACGTATCGTTTCAATAATCATTGGCTTAGCTGGATTTACTTCAATTTTTTCTCTTAAGTATCGAATATGGACCATTAATGTTTTATCACCTTCTATGTAACTTTCACCCCAAACTCCTTCATAGAGCTGTTCTTTTGTTAATATTTGATTTAAATGGCGAATGAAAAACTGTAATAAGTAAAACTGCTTACCTGTTAATTGAATCTCGTCATTAGTTTGTTTATTAATAATACGCATATCTTTCGTATGAATTTTTAGATGCTGCAGTTCTAGCACATCATCATTCTTTTGATATCTCCTTAGTAATACTTCAAGACGTGCGACAAGCTCATCTGGATGAAAGGGCTTTGTTAAATAATCATCAGCAAAATTCAGGCCCTCTATTTTATCCTCTACAGCAGTACGGGCTGATAGCATTAAAATTGGTAATTCTTTATTTTCCCTCTTGATTCTCTTGCCAATAGAAAATCCGTCTAATCCCGGTAGCATGACATCCAATACAACAATGTCTACGGATACTAAGTATTTCTCAACTTCTTCACCAGACTCAAGCCACGTTACCTCATATCCTCTTTCCGTTAAATCCTTTGCCACCCACTGTCCTATCTCTTTTTCATCTTCTATGTACAATATACGAAACAATTTTTATCCTCCCAAAATGGTGTTTTGCGTTTTCAGGAATAAATGTCCACACCAAAAATCCATATTTTGTATTATACATTTACAAAAACACTAACTCAAATCATAATCCTACATTTCTATATGATCTCAAATTTATCTTTGAAAAAATTGTCAGCCTTTCAATTTACCTGGAATTTAAAAAGGCATGTTTTGAAAAAAAATTTCAAAACACGCCAGAAACGTTTTAATTCTCTGTAATAATCAACATATCGTTGTCATCAAACTCCCAGCTATCGCCATATGCAACTTCCCAATAATAGCCGTTAGGGTCCTGGAAATAGCCACTATACCCACCCCAAAAAACTAATTCTGGCTTCTTGACGATTTTCGCCCCCGCTTTTTCAGCTAACAAAAATACTTCATCGACTTCTTCTTTTGATTTTCCGTTATAGGCAAGGGTAATTCCTGCAAAGCCCTTACCTAATTCTAGCGGGTTTTCTTCGTTAATATCTTTTACTAAGCGATCCATTTGAAACAGTGAAATTTTTGTGCCTGCATTATTAAAGAAAATTACATCTGGGCTTGACTCATCTCCATATACAAATACTTCAAATCCAAGTCCATCACGATAAAATGTTAATGATTCTACCATATCTTTAACACCCAAAGTTATTAAATTTAATCGGTTCATCTCGTAATCTCCTTTTCTACAGTCTCCTTACTTAATTCTATTTCTGCACGTAAATCCCCTTTATCTTTATCAACAGTCCCATCTTATTATTTATTTAATTGACATCTGTCCAAATACTTTTTGTATTAGCCATCTTCAATCCACAGCGCTCCATATTATTTTGACTAGTAGAAGCAAATTTTGCATGTCCTATCACGAAGTCAAAGTTCATGCTTTTAACACCACCCCATTTTCACTATGAAAACTGATTAAAATCACATTAATCGTCTATTAAAAACTTAAGGAAGGCACTTGTTTTTTTGTGTCGTCCTCCATATTTTATCTAGCATTATAAGGTTAAAAATATACAAGTTATAAATTTTTTTCATTGTGGATCATTGATATAACACAATAGGAACCTCCGCGTTTCTATGAAACCAAAAAGTGCGTACTTTTTTTTATTTCTAGACAAAAGCATAATAAAAAAGCAACAAAGAACAAACCACAATGGAGGACTGAAAATGATAAATAATTTACAAGATACAATCACATTACACAATGGCTTAAAAATGCCTGGTCTAGGACTAGGTGTATTCCAAGTTGAAAACGATGCTACCGCAGAAATGGTGAAAAAAGCGATTGAGGTTGGTTATCGCAGTATAGATACCGCAGCCATTTATGGCAATGAGGTAGGCGTTGGTGAGGGTATAAAACAAGCATTGGTATCTACTGGTTTAAAACGTGAGGATTTATTCATTACTTCAAAGGTATGGAATGATGGCCTTGGCTATGACGAGACAATCGCAGCATACGAAGAGAGCTTGCAAAAATTAGGATTAGATTATTTAGATCTCTATCTCATTCATTGGCCAGGTAAAAACAAATATATGGAATCTTGGAAAGCACTGGAGGACTTATACGAGGAAGGAAAAATCAAAGCAATCGGTGTATGTAACTTCAATGTCTCACACTTACAAGATCTATTAAAAATAGCCCGCATCACTCCAGTTATTAACCAAGTGGAATTCCATCCACGATTACAACAATTAGAGCTACGTTCATTTTGCCATGAGCACAAAATTCAACTAGAAGCTTGGGCTCCATTAATGCAAGGTGGACTTCTTGAAGATGAGACAATCTCAAAAATAGCAAAAAAATATGGTAAGTCTACTAGCCAAGTTATTTTACGCTGGGATATCCAAAGTGGCATCGTAACCATTCCCAAATCAGCACGTAAAGAACGCATGATTCAAAATGCCAACATCTTTGACTTCAGTTTAAATGATGAAGAAATAGCATGCATTCATGCCATGAATTTAGATAAACGCGTCGGACCAGACCCAGAAGAATTTGATTTTGTCATGTAATGAAAAGAACAATTACTATAACAGTAGAACGACCAAAATGACTGCTACCATAAGTTAAAAAGAATCTGCGAGGCTCCTGCAATTCACCCGCAGAAAGCTAGCAGATTCAATTATACTAGAAAGCTTCTTTTGCTATTTTTAAGAGGTTTGCTTAACTGCAATATCTTCATCTCGTTGCATTAAATGGACATCTTCACCGTTATCAATTAATAGCTCAATGTGTTTCTCACCCCAAGTGCACAGTAAGTTCAGCACCGGATCCATTTCTTGTCCATAGGGTGTTAATGAATATTCAACCTTTGGCGGTACTTGATTGAAGACCTTACGATTAATTAATCCCGACTGCTCTAATTCTCGTAATTGACTCGTCAACATTTTTTGGGATATTCCTGGAATTAACCGACGAAATTCATTTGTGCGAATCTTTCCATGGTGAATGAGATGACACAGAATGACCGGTTTCCATTTCCCACCTATTACTTCAAGAGTAGCTTCAACACCAATATTATAAACTTTTTTCATAGTAACCTCCTGTAATATCCAAAAGTAACTAAAAGTACTCTACACAACTTTTTGATACCTATGAATATTACTACACACTATAAAAAAAATCAAAGGAGTTAGCAATATTATGACAACAACAAAAGCACTGAATGCTAAACTAACGTTACTTGCATTAGCAATTAGTGCGTTTGGTATAGGTTCAACAGAGTTTATAAGTGTAGGGCTTCTTCCCCTCATTACAAATGACTTGGATATATCGTTAAGTACGGCAGGTTTGACGGTTTCAATATATGCATTAGGTGTAACCATTGGTGCACCTCTTCTAACTGCTTTAACTTCTCGAATCAGTCGAAAAAATGTTCTATTGCTCGTCATGGTACTTTTTATTGTAGGGAATTTACTGGCTGCTCTAGCCCCTACGTTTTCAATATTACTAATTGGGCGTATTATTTCAGCTCTGGCACATGGTGTATTTATGTCCATTGCCTCTGTCATAGCGGCTGAGGTTGTAGAGCCAAATAAACGGGCAAGTGCAATTGCGTTTATGTTTACAGGACTAACACTAGCAACTGTCACAGGTGTTCCATTAGGGACTTTCATCGGTCAAGTGACAGACTGGCGAATGTCTTTCATTTTCATTGTACTAATCGGTTTAATTGGTTTAATAAGCAATGCTTTACTTGTGCCAAGTAATTTGTCAAAAGGTGAGCCTGTTTCAATGCGTGATATCGGAAAAGTTTTGGGTAACTTACGTATGCTCTTAATTTTTTTCATTACAGCAATTGGTTACGGTGGTGTATTTGTAGTATACACGTATGTATCGCCTATTCTAGAACAACACTTGGACTACTCTTCTCACGCGATCGTAATAATTTTAGTCGTATATGGTATCTGTGTGGCCATTGGTAATACATTGGGTGGTCACTTTGCAAATAACAACCCGTTACGTGCTATTTTCATTATCTTTATTGGCCTTGCTTTATCCCTACTGGGTATTAATTTCTTCTTGCAATCACATATTTTCGGCTTAATCATGGTCCTTATAATGGGACTGTTTATGTTTATGAACGTACCTGGCTTACAACTATACGCCGTACAGCTAGCAGAAAAACATGTACCTTCAGCTACTACAATGGCTTCAGCGTTAAATATTTCTGCATTTAATATAGGCATTTTCCTAGGATCTTACCTAGGTGGGTTAATTATTGACCATCTTTCTTTATCGCAGACACCCATGTACGGGTTCTTAATGGTTCTGCTAGCTGCTTTCGTTACATTAATTTGGCTACTCTTAGACAAAAATAAAAAATAAGGTTTGTAGTTGCTGCTACCTCTTCACGATAATTCTCAAGTTTGTATAAGAAACATCTAGAGAATGTGTATTGTTTGTTTTAATAATGTGTCCTATAATTTATTTGAACCAAACGAGAATGATTATCATTCTAAATTACATTTTTTCACAGTGTATCTGTACTTAAACTATAGGAGTGAATAGCTATGCGTAGAGGTCAATATTTTTCGTTAGCACTTTTATTGGTGCTGACGTTCATTTTAGGAGCATGTAGTTCTAACGAACAAAAAGTTGAGTCGAAAGAAAATCCATCATCAGTAGAAACTAGAATCGTAGAGGATGCGTTTGGTAAAGTCGAAATACCTGCCCATCCACAGAGAGTCGCAGCCGTATACTTAGAAGATTATTTAAGCGCTCTTGATATAAAGCCAGTCATCCAATGGTATCATCCAACATGGGGTATACAAGAGTATTTAAATTTAGATGTACCTAAGTTCGATGTGACAGGCAGTATAGAGGCTCTATTGGAAGCAAAGCCAGATTTAATCATTGTAGACGGAGCAGTCGATTCAGCGAAATATGAAAAGTACTCAAAAATTGCACCAACTTATCGATTAAAAGAAGAAATTCTCCAAAATCCTCGAGATATTGTAAAAACAATTGCAGATGTTTTAAACGTATCAGAAAAAGCGGATGAGGTTGTTAAACAGTATGAAGAGCGAGTAACTTCGTTAAAAACTGAATTAGATGCCTCTTTAGGTGACGAGACAGTAGCCGTTTTACGTTTAAACGTTGGAGATAAAACTTTAGCTTTATTTGGCATCGAAAATCGATTCACAGGGAATGTTTACAAAGAAACCGGTTTAACACCACATCCTTTGGTGCGTGATATGAAGGAATTCCAAGAAGTTTTATCTGAAGAGGCTATTCCCAATTTGGATGCGGATCATATTATCATCTTCCCTTCTGAAGGAACATGGGAATCGAAGGAAAATCAAGAGGCAGTTCAATGGCTTGATAGCACGCTATGGAAATCGGTACCCGCAGTAAAAAATGGTCATGTGTATATCGCAAATCGAACATATTGGCAATCAGGAGCTATTACAGCAAACTTATTAAAATATGATGATCTTGAAAAATGGTTTGTTAAATAACTGAATCTTCTTGTAAAATAGAAAGCTCTCTAAGGGCTTTCTTTCTGTTGTTTTCATAAAAATATAGAAAGGATGAAGGATGCAATGGGGAACCAACCGTTTATGTACGTATTACAAGAAATATTGTATTTCGCTCAATTCTCAGAAAGGCGATGGCAGACAAATAATAACAATGATTATACATTATTCATCATTAATAATGGCCATGGAAAACTAGTAGTAGCTGGGGAAACTATTAAACTTGATGAAGGTAAATGCGTTATTATTTCTCCAGATAACATGACTGAAATTAACGTTGAAAGTGAGTATTTTAGTTTTTATCAATTGTCGTTTACAACTATGAGTTTGGGAAATTTAAGACAACCCAACGTCCATGAAATCTTTTCTATTATAGGTGAACTACGTTGCCTTCCCGTTTCACAATGTAATAATCAGCTAGAGATTATTTATCGCAACCGCTTAATGATTGATGAACTTTCAATATTTGAGCAGCATGTTCGATTTCAAGAATTTATGCTATTCATTCTTCAACAGAATCTACCTAAATTGCACCAAAAAGATGACCGCCAATCTGTTGAACATTCCATTGACTATATCCACGAACACTATGAAAAGGATTGGACTGTCGAACAATTATCACATATTGCAGATGTTCCTCGGTGGAATTATTCTCGTCTCTTTAAAGAAATCACTGGCCACATTCCACTTCACTATTTAAACAATATTCGCATTGACCGTGCAAAACAATTACTTAGCACAACTAATGATCGGATATTTGAGATCAGTCAAACTGTTGGATTTAATAATGAATATTATTTTAACCGTCGCTTTAAAGAACATGTCGGTGTCTCTCCAGGACAATATCGTAAAAGTCACAGCAACAGCATTCGCATTTTTGCTCCTTTTTTAGAAGATTTTTTAGTTGCATTAGGCATTACACCCATTGCCCAATTTAGCCATGCAAAATGGGGAAAACAAGAATACTTGGGCTTACAAGAAGTGCCGGATATTGATGTAGCCGACGGTCACATGGAGCAGATTTTACAATATAAACCAAATTTAATTATGTTAAATGCTGGTGTAGAGCGCTGGGACACTTGCCACCATTTAAATCAGTTAGCGCCCATTTGTCTTTTCTCGCACCCTGGTGAGGACTGGCGTTCAACACTCTATAAAATTGCAGACCTAACAGGCCGAACCGCCATCATGAAAGATGTCATTAGGCAATATGAGCACACTGTCCACGATGCCAGAACAATCTTAAGTAAATCTGTTTATGGACAAACCGTTGCCTTTCTTCGTATTTCAGCAAATGGTATTAGTCTTTATGCTGGCCCAGAATGCGGCTACACAGGGCCCATTCTATATCGAGATTTAGGTTTGATGCCCCATCCGCTTGTCTGGAATATGCCTCACCACACAAGAAGATGCGCATTGACGAACGATCAACTTAGTAAACTTGATGCCCATCATCTGTTCATAACATTCGATAAACAGCATTCTACTTTTGAAGGAGAGGAACGAAATATTTTAACCTCACCTACATGGCTTGCCCTTTCAGCGGTGAAAAATCATTGCGTTTATGAAGTGGATTTTTTAACGTGGATGAACTACGGCGTACTTTCCCACAGCAAAAAAATAGAAGATGTCTTACATGTTCTTGGGTAAGACATCTAAAAGGATGCTTTTAAAGTCCATTTAGGGACCTAATGTCATTATCTTTCATAAGATAGGGTATCAGCTATTGGATAGGAGGAATTCAGTTGTATTACAATCCTTATCCGTATTTTGTCTATTCCAATCATTATCCCTCATGGGTAATACCCAATAATCCTACGCCTAGTCCATTTCCTAGACATCTAGCAATGCCGACAAATCCGGCCAACAACAGCCCCTTTCCCCCTGTGGATACACATAAGTTGGTGGCATCTGCAAAACGGGTTCAGACTATTATACGGCAAGCCCAATTACTTACGGATAAAATTAATGAGTCACAGCAATTTGCCCATAATCTTATGAACGCCGCGCAACTTTCAAATAAAACAGAAGTCGATAAATTAATTGCATCAACAGGTATCACCATTAAATTCGACGCTAAATATACACCTGATAATCTTCGAGTACTTTTTACTGAAAGCGATTGTTGCGGACTAACGTTGAATTTACATTGGTGATTGGCAGGAGTGTAAAATCCTGCTTTATTACTCATGTATTTTTATCGAATTCGGAAACTCCCTATGTAGTCCCAGCAATCTGCCTTAGCATGGTGCTAAGTGCAAATGGCGAATATCGCCTTTAAGATGAGGAAATTGACTTCAGTTGGTTATGCATGAGAGCCCTCTTCTAAAGGGGGCTCTCTATAAGCTTGATGACTTAGATTAATTGCAGTTTACGGAGTGCATACTCAATGCCATCCTCAGTGGATTTCTTCGTTACAAAGTCAGCACTACTTTTTAATCTTTCACTACCATTTGCCATCGCAATACCATATCCAACTAGTTCTAACATATCCATATCATTGTCCCCATCACCAAAAGCAATGGCCTCGTGAGAGTTTAACTGGAAGTAATTTAACACAGCTTTAACAGCAATCGATTTTGAAACATCATCTTGCAAAACATTGACGATATTTGGATGCCATCTGTCAAATTTTAAATTAGGAAATTGTAGCTTGTACTGTTTCTCCATCAGTTCATTCACATATAAACACATTAAGTAGACCTCTTGATTCACAATATCTTCATTAATCATTGGATAATCAATTAAAGATAGTGTTTCTTTCATTGCATTTAAAGTTGTTGGATTATGTACACCGTTCATCGATAATTGTTCTGTAAAAAATGTAAGACTTTGCTTATTTTCATGTGCAAAATCTTTTACTGTTCGCACAATCTCTTTCGCAAGAGGTATTTTATGAATTACTTGATCTTGGTGCTTAACATACGCACCGTTAGCTGTAATAAACGTATCGATACCTAAGGCTACTAATTCCTGACACATGGATAGCGGTCTGCCCGTAGCAGCTACTAGCCGAACCCCTTTGTTTTTTAATAACTGTAGAGCTGTCTTAGTACTTTTCACGATACTTCCATCCTCATAATTAATGAGCGTTCCATCTACATCAAAAAACACAATTTTACAATCCATTATTAGTCTCCTTCCACAAAAACGAGTTGAATTTATTATAAAATCTACAAGTAGTTAAATTAACCTACATCTAGCAAGAGTTGAACTCAAAAATATTTAGCTCCAAAGCACAAAAATATGCTTTCCAAATAAATGATCACGTTCGGTTTCACAAACTATCATAAACAATTTAACTTTATGTCAAATACATCGATAAATGCTATTACAAGTACACTTCAGAAAAAACTTAACGTACATAAAAACAACATAAATATGAACGAATATTATTTTAATAATTCTAAAGGAGTATACCAATAAACATAGAATTGTTAAAATAAGAGTTAGTTAATTAAATATATTGAACGAGCATATACATTCTATAAATAGAACAAAAGAAATAATAATGAATTTGCTGCAAAGGAGTTGAATCATATGGCTTTTAACATTTACTACTATGAAAGTAATGTAGAGTGTAAATTTTGCAAAAAACATTTTACTACCTATAAGGTACGTCCAAATCGCTATAAAATAGTTGAGGAACAAACAGACTTCATGCCAATTTATGAAGGCTTGAATCCATTGTTTTATGAAGTAGCCGTTTGTCCACATTGTGGATATGCCTACCATAAGTCCATGACAAGAACTTATGGGCCTTTCATGCTGTTAATCGATGAATTGTACATTAAAGAGCTGCAAAAACCGATGAATATTTGTCAGGAACGATCTATAGATGACGCAATTGTAAGCTATAAATTAGCATACCTCGTATCGAGGGCATCGATGGAAGAGCCTCTTTTAATGGCAAATTTCGCGTTAAAAATAGCTTGGCTTTACCGATTAAAAAATGAACATGAATCTGAAATACACTATCTCTTTGCCGCTAGAGATTTTTACAGTAAATCTTTTGCTTCCAACCAAGAGGGTGAGGAACGTATTCAATTCTTACATGCAGAACTAAGCCTACGAATTGGTGATATGGCTGAAGCAAAAAAAGGATTCTCTCGCTTAATTTCAGACCGCAGTATATCCAACAAATATAGAAAATTTGCTCGTAATCGTTGGGAAAATTATAAATATGATGAACAAACAATCCACGTAAATGAAAATATAGGGGAAATCATCAATTGATGTAATCGAGGAGGGAACAGAATGCAGCTGTTTGGCAAAAAAATTGATGCGAGAGAAGAAGATATTTTTTCAGAATTACATCATTTTTTACTAAGAAAAAATCATCGCACTTTAACGAACGATGAAGTTGTTGAATTAACAGGCGTGTCATGCGACTTACTTTATAAATGGGTTAAAGCAGGAAAATTAAAAAAGACAATCTTCCCCAACCTCGGCGCACCTTGCGAACGTTGCGGGAAAATTACACAAGCAAAAATCTGTGTTAGCTGTTCATCATCCATCGTTAGTACGTTAAATCAAGAGAAAAAAGATCAAGCATGGTTTAATCAAATGCAGCGCAATACTCCGCGAGCAAGCGCATACCACTACAAATAAGACAACAGAACACACCTTCCGAAATGTGTATAGATTTTTCATGTACGCATCTCAAGGTGTTTTTTTGTCCGCTCCGTCATCTTACATATAAATCGACACTAAGAAGAATCCGGAATTTAAACTAAATTTAAACAAGTCAAACCAGAATTTTAAACTTTACTCATTATAATTGGATTCAACAAGAGAAAGGGGCCGATGAATTTTGATGAAGCCATATAAGCAAAAAAGAAATAAACAAATGGTGTTGCTTTCATTAAGTGTAGCCTTTACTAGTTTACTAAGCTTCGCCAATGTAACCAATGCCTCAGCGGCTGTCCCTGCTATTACAGAGCAAACGGCAGTGGAAAATAATCATTTAGATGTTAAACAAGCTCGCACATCAAATGAAACACTACAAGAATGGAAAAGTTGGGTGAACGACCATGCCTATAGTTTAACGTCCATTCAACCAGAAAAACTAGAAAAACAGCAGATTCCATCTAATCACTTTGATGATTTAGATATGTTAA
The DNA here is from genome assembly GCF_000392615.1 of Lysinibacillus sphaericus OT4b.31. GTDB lineage: Bacteria > Bacillota > Bacilli > Bacillales_A > Planococcaceae > Lysinibacillus > Lysinibacillus sphaericus_B. The sequence continues at coordinate 3,828,911 of NZ_KB933398.1, forward strand.
AGCCATTATTACATGATAAACGCATTGTCTTTTTAGGTGAAAGCTCCCATGGAGTGGCTGAATTTAACCTTGCCAAAACGCGTATCATCCAATTTTTACATCAAGAAATGGGTTACAACGTTCTTGCATTTGAAAGTGGTATGGGCAATGTAATGAATGCCCAAGGACAAATTGACAAGCAAGCCGCACAACAAACGATGAAGGATGCTATTTTTGGCGTTTGGTGGACAAAGGAAACACTACCGTTGTTTGACTATGCTAAGAAAACTCAACAAACAGATAAGCCACTCGTTTTGGCAGGATTTGATATTCAGCAACAAGGTGCATTTACAAACGGTGACTGGTTAAAAAATAGTGAACTAGCTAAACAGTTCAGTGACGTAGAAGAGCAGTTAGCGGAATGGAGCGCTAGCAAGGATTTACAAGGTTATAAAAAAGCAAAGCCAAGTATCATCGATGTATATACGCAGGTAAAATCACAGGTGAAGCCCAAGGAAGCAGAATTAAAGTTAGCTTATCCGAATGAACCACATATTGTAAAACTTATGGAAAGAACTTTAACTGATCGTATTCGTTTAGCAAACGAATATGTGGAATTAACGATTCAATCAAATATTGAAATCGAGCAAAATAACCCTGAGTCATTTTTTAAAACGATGGAATGGCGAGATCAAGCCATGCTAGAAAACTTGCTTTGGTTATCAACAGAAATTTACCCGACAGAGAAATTTATTGTTTGGGCTCATAATGACCATATTCGTAAAGTCCAATCTGAAGTTATGGGTTCTCCTTATCCGGTAAAATTAATGGGGGAACTTCTACCAGATATCTATAAAAAATATAGCTATGTACTTGGTCTATATATGGCTGGAGGAGAAACGGCAAACAATATGCGTGAACCTATGAAAGTCTTGCCCCTAGCAAAAGGATCGGTCGAAGATATTCTTTCATCGACAAATAAACCTTACACCTTCATAGACTTACGCAATCGTCAAAATGAACGAGGAAATTCGTGGATGTTTGAACCACGTTTAGCATATAGTTGGGGAATTATGCAGGAAAGTCTTGTTCCACGCGATCAATATGATGGACTTCTTCTGATTGACAAGGTAAGTATGCCGAATTATATAAAGTAGAAGAATTTGAGCATTGTATCGGTTCGCTTTGCTATTTTATCCGTCACTTTGACCATCTTATCCGTCACTTTCACTTTTTTATCCGTCAGTTCGACCATTTTATCCGTCTCTCCATCTATCTATTGAAAAAAGCAGGCTAAGGAAAAGATCCTTGGCCTGCTTTTCGTTATCATCTTCTAGGTATCCATCGAAATATTATCCCAGCCTTCATTACGATGACCCACCATCCAGAATAATCCCCTGCGTCTTTCTGTGACAATGCTTTCGTTCATGCCGGCAGGACATTCTTGCCCTTTTATTCGACTATCTACGCATGCCCAGTGCAGTCTATAAATTTTATCGGCCTCATCCAGTATTTCTTCTGTGCTACGCATCGTAGTATTGAGGTAGAACTGTTCAAATGTTTCGTGGTTAGAAACAACTTTAATTGCATAAGCACAGTCGCATACATCATCAGGAAATTCCAGCGTATCTACAAGACCTAGGGCCCAAACAAGTACCCAGTATGCTTCATATTGCCAAGAAATATTGACCGCCTCTTGCCTACTTGGTTCTTCAGCCTGTAGAAAATTGCTTTCATTATCAGTTAAGAATTCTCTCACGTCATACCTTTGCAGCATATTAACGAAAAAATCTTTGGATTCTTGGATGTTGTCACCTTGCGCTACATCACAAGCGTATTGAATGACAATTAACAAAGCGACAGCTCTCCTGGCTATATCTTCATGCGTTTTAAACTGACATTGCTCTATAGGCGCGAGCTGAGGTAAGGAATGATTAAAGGATATCCCATTTTCATTTAAATAAGCCTCTGTCTTGTTCTTTCTTAGTTCCCCCTCATCAGATGGTACCTCATGCCCCATTACCTTTTTTGTACAACCATGTGGTCTGAAATTAGCAGACCCAGATTCCCCATTTGGATACACAATAACAATCCCTTCTTGATCTAATAAAGTACCATCTGGTAAAAAGCCAATTCCTCCCATTTTCGATAGCAGCCTCGTAAATCGCTGCATCTGTTCCTCATTCATATCTTTGTCCATTTCGATGGCAACCACCGTATTTAAAACGGATATTTGTGTTAATACCAATCCCTTGAGGTTCTCATCCTCAAAAGGAATGTCATTATAATATCCCATCATTCCAGGTATATTTTTATCGAAGTAACTTGGATCCGTATCTTCAGAAATGACCCTTATCGTAAATATAGTTTTTTTAAACAACGATTTAGTTTTGATAAAATATACATTGTCCTCTCTCTTCATTTCAAAACCTTTAGCAAAAACAGTTGAAATATTAAATTCAATATCATCAATGTCATTCTTGGACGCAAATATAGTGAAATGCCTCAATATCATCTCTCCTTAGCACACAAAAGATTTCATTACCCGAAATTTACCAACTATTCAATGCATTGAGAGCTTGGTCAAATAGTTGTTTATTTTTGCGTAATAGCTCATTTTCTTTCCACGCAGTAAGTAATTGTCGCCATTTTTCCTTATCCACTCGTGTTGTAGGAGAAATTTGCCGGTGCATCATTTGACAGACTGCGCGTATCGCTGTTTGTCGCTCTGCCTCACTTCCATTTAGCCATGCAAATAATGCCTCCGCGCTTGGCTGTGATTCAACTAGAAGTTCTTCCCAACCGTCAATAGGGAAAGTTACATACGGCCTCATCCAGGATATAATCTCGGGATTATGAAAATGGCATAGTCGACGTAAAGCTATGTATGAATTTACCGGATTTTCCTCTATATCCTGAATAACGAGCAGTAGCCCTTCATCTGCTGGCAGGCAATGAGCTGTTAAATAATCACGAATCGCACCAACTACAGCCGTCTGGCTATCCCATAGCGACCTTACCCAATCTGCCGCTTCTGCTGCACATACCTGTACCAACACTTCACTCCATGCTTGCATATGAATTGATTTCGATGAATCTACTATATTAGATTGAACCGCATGATACACCTTAGTTGAATCAAAATTTGCAAATACCTCCTGAACTTTTGAGTCCTCCGCTCCGTGCATCGATACATAAATAAGAAACGATTCCAAGTTAATCATTGCTTGCTCCAAAGTTAGCGTCAAATATTGTTCAAGCCAATCCGTCCATATTTGCGAGCTAGAACGACTCAAATCCAAACCGTCCTCTCCGCAAAACTGACGATGCTGACCGCAATCTGCACCTATGCACCCAAGAGCTGTAACTCTCTCTATATAGGCATTGAAGCTTGGTGCAAGTAAGTCGAACTCACCATCCTCATGCCCCCAATACAAAACAGACCCGTCTTCAATCCTAATAAGCAGCGCGTCCCCGTTGCCAGCAGTATAGAACTGTAAATAATGATGTTCATCTGAAAAATCATCATCGCTGCCGAAATAAGGAAAATCAAGTCCTTCCAAGCTCCATCCAAAATCACCAGAGGGCATATCTTCAAGATTACTAGGAACCAACGCCTCATTTGGCAGCGACCAATACACTCCCACCTGTCGAGCCCCCGTTAGTAGCAAGTTCCGGAACTCAGATGGAATTCGAACACCAATTCTTTCTTCGACCTTTATCAGCTCTTCCTCGTTAGCTGCTGGCTGTATCTCAAGCGGATGCACCACTGCACCCTGCTGTTCAAGCTGTTTTAGCAGCGTTTCCCATCGCTCTACCCAAGTTTGCAACACTTTCCCCTCCGTCCTCAAGAAAAATATTCCATCAAATAAACCGTCTGCTACGCAGTTTCAGTAGTGCAAATACCGTGCCACCCTCTTCTCTAATCAAAGACTGTTCCAACATGTTTATTAAATATACTTCGCTTTTTTATCGTCAGAAACACTTTGACTTATTAGGTGAAACTCCTTTTATTTTGCAATTCTAAAATTACACCTTTATATATGATTTACATTTTATTTGTATGACATTCAAAATTAAATAGTCAGACCACATGTCCGATGCATGCAATCGTCCCATTCATTACTTACATTAAACAAAAAAAGACAGTTGATGATTATTGGTTCAGAAAAGCACCAAATGTATCACTAGGAGGGCACCTTATGCTTGACCGTTGCAATCAATAAATAAAGGAGACGATAGTCAAATCGTCCCCCTCATTCCTATTTTATGCGCTATAAATGTGGCTCTTGTTTCGCAAGTTCTTCAAGCATCATTTTTAATTGCCCTACCATAGGAGCCGGTGCTTTCTTTGGCGAACCCACATCAAACGGAGGCATAGGATCGTATTCTAATAACAATTGGACTGATTTACTAATATCTTCTCCACATTCCCACGCTACTAGCTGAAGAGCCATGTCGATACCAGAAGAGACACCAGCTGCCGTAACGATTTTGCCTTGGCGAACTACCCTTTCTTCAGTTGGCATGGTACCAAGAGAGCTTAGAATGTCGAAGGAGCCCCAATGACTGGTTGCCTTCGCTCCTTTTAGCAAACCTGCGGCACTCAAAATTAGAGAACCATTACACACGGAAGTCGTCCACTTAGTCGTTTCATGAATTTGCTGAATCCACTGCAATGTTTCTTCGTCATTCATTGGCCCTTTAAAATTAGGTGGACGACAACCAGGAACGACCAGAATATCGGCTGATGGTACTTCAGAAAAACTTAAATCTGCATGTAAGTATCCCATTTTAGAATCTAATTTTATTAAACCTTTATTTTTAGCGACAAACTCTACTTGCATGCCCTCTACTGTTGCGAATACTTCATACGGACCAATTGCATCTAACGCTGTGATTCCATCGTAAAGCATAATTACGACCTTCATATTAACCTCTCCTTTTAACTTCATTATTTATAAAGAATGAAAGATTCACCTCTTATACAAATCGGACCGGACGGTTCGGTCCTTAAATAGCATTATATAGTATAACCCCACATATTTCTATACAAAAAAAGAACCATGAATATTAACTATGGTTCTTTTCTGTATAATGCTGTAATAGTATTTTTACTTGGTCCACACTATGGTGCATATGTTCATTATTTAAAGATAATCGGCTTGCCATCACTGCACCCTCTATAGTCGAAAACAAAAAGGATGCTAAAGAATACGAATCCATCTCTTGCCGAAATTCCTTAGTATGAATTCCCTCATCAATTATGCCTTGTATAAAAAACACAGTTCGATTGTAGGCTTCTGAGGCTTTCTCATGAAGCTCCGGAAATCCAAAATCTGATTCGATAGCCGTATTAAGTAGTGGGCAACCTCCTTCGATTGGTGGGTTATTAACAGCATCTTGGTAGATATGAAACATCGCTATTAATTTATCGGTCGCAGTAACTATAAATTTCGTGGCTTCAAAATAATACTGCCAAATAATACTGCCCGCATATTCAAATGAAGCAATTGCAATATCATTCTTGTTTTCAAACCTTCTATATATAGCACCTTTAGGAAGTCCAGTGGCAGTCATAATATCTTGTATAGAAGTTTGACTATAACCCTTTTTATTAAATAAAGCTAAGGAAGTTTGAATAATAAGATCGCGTGTTTCATCTACCTTATTCATTTATATTCTCCTCCCCATGTAATGTAACAACTATTATAGCTAATAATGCAAAAACTTTAAATTAGTAACGATCTTTTTCTAGCGCTTTTACCATATAGTCTCCTCCATGGTAAAGCGCAAAGAATTTGTAGTCAAATGAATCGTGAGTTGTTGGTACAGGCTTATTATCCTGCCGAAAAAGGGACCGGCCATCCATCTCCTTACTTTGAGAACATCGACGCGTTAACTGAACAATTATCTAGCACACAGGGTTTTCCTTATATTGCAACAGGCTTTTTTGATAAAAATTTGAAGGGCACAAATGAACATCTATTAGAAGAAATTCAGAAAAACTATCCTGAAATTAACTTAGCCAAACATTAAAAAAAGGTTGTTGATGAGCTTAAGCACTTGTCAACAATCTTGTTAGGGAGTCAAAAAAATGATTTATCTTTAACGATAGTTCCTACAGGCATCCCTTACTCCGCTTTTTGTCTTTTTACAAGTTCCATCATAATTTTTGTCACATACTCTTCCTCACGATTTTTAATTACTGCGTCGTAAATATATTCCTCATAAACGTACTGTCCTAGCTCGTAGTCCTTGTCATGCATGACGTTAAATAATCGTTGGTATGTTTCACCTAGTGTAGTAGATGGCCCTACATGGTAACCAATAATAAAATCTCCTTCAATCGCTTTAAAGTATGGATGACCCTCACGCGGATGGGGCTGTTCCATATATAGGTAACAATAATTATCATAGTTACCGGCTAATACTTGCTCTCTTTTTGTAATACCGCCGATTGGATAACCAGTATCCAATTGCGAACGGTCTAACTCATCTATAAAATCAGAAACTGCCTTAACAAACTGTTCTTCTGTGGAATCCTCAATATTTTTACTTAAATACAATGTATCCTCAGGGAAATGTTCGATTGTAATACTATTAAGATCAAGATGTAGTGCTTCCACTGTTGAATCAATTTTTACATCAATAATATTTTCAATCATTGCAAGCTCTTGGCGCTTTTTCGCAACAATCTCCTTTTGCTGATGCATTAATTCTAAGAAATTTTCGGGTGATTTATCTGCCATATATTCCTGAATTTCCTTTAGCGACATACCAACCGCCTTCAATAATTCGATCACACTAAAAAAATCATATTGTGCAATGGAATAAAAACGATAGTCCTTACTATCTTTCATGATTGGTGATAATAACCCTATTTGATCGTAGTAAATCAGTGTTTGCTTATTAACTTTACAAAGCTTAGCAAACTCCCCTGTTGTAAAAAACTTTACATTTTGATTAAGCATTTTAAGTTTCCTCCCTTGACTATATAGTTACTATATACCTTAAATTGTAGCTAACCACAATAAAAAAAGAAAGGTTTTGACATTATGTTCACGGAAATTCGTGACATCACTACTTTAAACAAAGAAGAAATTTTAGCATTGCGCATCGCTGATCATCAGCAAGACTTTATTGAAACGACAATGCAATGCTTAACGGAAGCTGAAAACGATCGACGTTTCATACCTGTTGGACTGTATAAGGACGACATTGCGGTTGGATTTGCTATGTATGGGATTTTCCCACACGAGGATAAAGCGCAACGTGTATGGCTGGATCGATATTTTATCGATGAACGCTTTCAACATAAAGGTTTGGGGAGGTATTTTTTACAGCAGCTTATTCATTTTTTGGTAGGGAATTATCAATGCCAGGAATTATTTTTAAGTGTCTATGACAATAATAAAGTAGCCATTCAGCTATATAAAAAATTTGGGTTCATTTTCAATGGTGAACTCGATGAGCATGGAGAAAAGGTGATGGTAAAGGAGGTACACAATCTTGACAGCAATTAATTCTATTGAAACTAGACCACTGAAGCCATTGTTTTTATCGTATTTATTTCCAGCAATGGTTGGCATGTTGCTGATGTCAATCAATATTTTAGTTGATGGTATTTTTGTCAGTCATGGTGTTGGACCTACAGCACTGGCAGGCGTAAATATAGCCGTACCCATTTTCTCCATTCTTCTATCGATTTCGCTGTGGATTGGTATGGGTGGTGCCACAATGTACTCCATATCAATGGGTGAAGGCAACAAAAAGCGTGCACATCAGCTTTTTACATTATCTTTAATAGCGATGTTGGCTGTAGTTGTCACATTAATTACCTTACTTTTATTAAACTTAAAGGATATTGCCTATATATTTGGCGCAAGCGATGTTACCTATCCTTATGTACAAGAGTACTTGCATGTTATTTTGTTATTTGGCGTCTTTTATACGATTGAAAATTTATTAAGTATTTTTATTCGAAATGATGGCAATCCAAAGCTTGCCATGATGGGTTTAATTACGACATCAATTTTGAATATACTTTTAAACTATGTTTTTATTTTCGTATTAAATTACGGTGTAACCGGCTGTGCATTAGCGACTGCGATTTCCACAATTTTAGGGATGTCTGTACTATGCCTACATTTCTTCCGGAATGAATCTGAGCTAAAATTCGTATCAAAGTTTTTTAATTGGTCAGATTTAAAGAAAATATTTGCCATTGGCCTACCGAGCTTTATAGTGGAAGCTTCAATGGCTGTCATGATTATTTTGTACAATGTAACATTTCTACACTATTTAGGAGCAAATGGCGTTACTGCCTATGCAATGGTCAACTATATTCATACGGTACTTTTAACCGTATTCCTCGGCATCGGAATGGCGCTACAGCCTCTAGTCAGCTATCATCATGGTGCTAGATTAATAAAGAGATTAACCGTACTTTTGAAAATAGGGATTGGGACCGCTCTTATTTTCGGTTTAAGCACGACAATCATTGCCACGTTGTTCCCTTCACAGCTAATGGCTTTATTCGGTGACAGTACGATGGACATTCGCAGTATGGCTGCACAAGGCTTTGCTCATTTTGCGATTGGGTATGTATTTCTTGGCATAAATATGGTGTTTGCAGAATTCTTCCAATCCATTGAAAAAATTCGTCTCGCAACAACTATTATGTTACTTCGCAGTATTATATTATTTATACCTGCCCTCATATTATTGCCAAAATACCTTGGTGCACAGGCAATTTGGTGGACTTTCCCTGTCGCTGAAGGTATTACCGCCATACTTATTTTCTTGTATATGAAGAAAAAACCAAAAGTAATTACTTCTATTTTTAATTCATAAGAAAGAAACGATTACACGTTATCCCCCTTTCATTGATTTCTTTGAAAGAGGGATAACTTTATTTCAGCAGATATTGCCTGATAGATGAGCTTGCTGAAACTCACAAAATAGCACAAACGTTCTCATTTGTGCTATAATGAAAATTCAAAATATTTAAAAGGCGGGATGTCAATGAATACTAGTAGTTCGGTTAAATTAGAACACTTTGATGCAAAATTTCTACATGATTTAGAGAACTTTGCTCTACCACAAGAACAAATTCAATTTTCTGCACTCCCAAAAGAAATTATAAAAAAAACAGATCGGCAATATCGTATCGTCATCGCTCATGATGAACTAGCAGTGGGATTCTTTCTTTTGCATACTTCAGATAGAGTGAAAGACTACTCAGGCAATCCAAACGCGCTACTTTTAACAGCATTAACTGTAGATCACAAACATCAAGGTAGGGGATTTGCTAAGAAAGGCATGCTTGCTTTACCACATTTTATTAAAGATTCTTTCCCTAATTATAATGAGGTCGTTCTAGTTGTAAATAAGAAGAATATTCCTGCTCAACATTTATATAAGAAAGTTGGGTTTATTGATACCGGAATACGAAAAACAGGACCTATTGGTGAGCAAATTCTAATGAGCCTGCTCATTAAATAAACCGAATTCTCATAGAAAAGAATCTGCGAGACGCCTGCAACTTACTTGTAGAAATCGAGCAGATTCCTGTTATTTACTTTAGCAATGCAAGCATTACTTCCACAGAATTATCAACAAATGATCGCTCAGGACGAGATTTCATTATTACCGTTAGACCAATCAATGATACGAGTAATGCCTGAGATAATGCCTTCGCATTAATGTCTTTGTCAAATTCCCCCGATTGTATACCTCGTTCGATGGTCTCTTGAAATATGACTGATAAGTACATTTGATGTTCTCTTGTAAGAATTTCGAACTTCTCATCATGAGGCGCAAGTTCGACCATTGTATTGATGGAAAAACATCCTCGGCTGAAACCCTCTGTGTATTCCTCGGCAACCAAATCTTCAAAAAAAGTACGGAATGCTTGTTTGGCAGATGGATTGTTTTGGAGTTTCATTCGAATTTCAGATGCACGAGCCATCGTGTATTTACGTAACGCTGCTTCAAACAATTCTTTTTTGCCTCCAAAGGCTGAGTATACACTAGGGCGTTGAATGCCCATTCTGGAGGTTAAATCACTTAATGAAGTTGCCTCATATCCCTTCTCCCAAAATAGTTGCATAGCTGCATCTAATGCCTTTTCTTCGTCAAATTCGCGGTTTCGTCCCATCATCAGTACCTCGCATTACTTTTTATTATCTCTCATTCAATCGCTTTAAGTACATATAGCCAAATACATTTACGTACCAAACAGTATAATATAATTTTATATTTAATTATTGGTGTTGTCAATTATGCATTTCTTCAAACCAACAGAGTATTACTGTTATAGAGGCATTGAATACTTTCCCTAAAATTCAATTGACAGAAATAATATCTATACGTTATATTTACTTGGCACAATATCATACCAATCAGTACGATATTTCGCTTTGTTTTTAAATTTAGAGAGAGGTGTTTACAAAATGAAGGAGGTTAAAGAACAAGTAACAGGCAATACCGAGATAAAAACACATTCGCCAACAGGGACATTTTTCACAACTAATTCAGATCATGGTTCTGCTATGTCTCGCTATGAGACAATATTGTTTGCTGTTGCATGTGGTATGTCAGTCGCGAATATCTACTTCGCACAGCCGCTACTCGATCAGCTTTCAAGTGAGTTTGGTATTGACCATTCCATCATTGGTATTGTTATAACCATTACGCAGATTTTTTATGGTCTTGGATTACTGCTACTGGTACCACTTGGTGATTTACTGAATCAGCGCCGTTTGATCATCAGTCAGATGTTATTATCCATTATTGTTTTGGTCATAGTTGGAACTTCATCTACCGCTTCTATACTTTTCGCAGGTATGGCTTCGGTGGGACTCCTTGCGGTTGTTACTCAGACTCTTGTGGCATTCGCAGCAACTATGGCTGCCCCTGCAGAAAGAGGACGTGTCGTGGGCACTGTAACTAGCGGAATAGTAATCGGCATACTGCTTGCACGATCTATTGCGGGGATATTAACAGATCTTGCGGGTTGGCGTTCCGTATATCTAGTTTCTGCTGTGCTGCTGCTTTTTATAGTATGTATGTTTTTTAGGGTGTTACCTAATGTTGAACGCGAGGTAAAATCACTTTCGTATTCTCAATTACTTAAATCTGTCTTTACGTTGTTTATCCAAGAACGTGTGTTACGCATCCGCTCTGTTTTGGCCCTGCTGATATTTGCTGATTTCAACATATTGTGGACTTCACTTGTACTGCCCCTTAGCACGCCTCCAATATCTCTTTCGCACAGTGCAATTGGAGCGTTTGGTCTTGCAGGAGTAGCGGGAGCTTTAGCTGCTGCACGTGCAGGAAGGCTAGCCGATCGAGGTTACGGGCAGAGAACGACAGGCATTGCTTTGTTGCTATTGTTGATTTCATGGTTGTTCATTAGCTTTACAGAGCATTCGCTATTGGCATTAGTTATAGGTATTGTTCTGCTTGACTTGGCAGTGCAAGCGGTACATGTCACTAATCAAACGATGATCCTTCCATTGCGTACGGAAGCGCGTAGTCGTCTTACCGCTGGGTACATGGTGTTCTATTCTATCGGTAGTGCCAGCGGTTCAATTACTTCGACCCAAATGTATGCACACTTTGGCTGGCAAGGCGTATGCTTACTCGGTGCCTTTGTTAGTGCTTTAGCTCTTCTATTTTGGGCAATGACACGTCGTGCTACTGCTCTCGCAATAAAATAAGCCTGTGTCCTATCATTATCAGGTTCTACAAAATGAATCCGCACGACACAAGCACTTGTTATAGAAGGAATAAAAATAATGTGAAATAAAAATATATGCTATTCAAACCTTTGCTTTCAAACCTTACAGAGAAAGTTAATGGGAAAAAGGAGAGATAATTCGTGGAGATAGGTATTACTTCGTTTGTAGAAACAAAGCCGGATGTTAAGACTGGTGAAGTGATTAGTCACGCACAACGATTGCGTGAAGTTGTGGAAGAAATTGTTCTTGCTGATCAGGTGGGACTTGATGTGTTTGGCGTAGGTGAGCATCACAGGGAAGATTATGCAGCATCTTCTCCAGCAATTGTGCTGGCTGCTGCTGCACCCATGACAAAACATATTCGGCTGACTAGTGCCGTGACAGTGCTTTCTTCAGCAGATCCAGTACGAGTTTTCCAGGATTTCGCTATGCTCGATGGCATTTCAAATGGACGTGCGGAAATTATGGCTGGCCGGGGTTCATTTATCGAATCATTTCCATTATTTGGTTACAACTTGAATGACTATGATGAGTTGTTTGAGGAACATTTGGAATTACTGCTTAAGATTCGTGAATCCGAAAAAGTAACCTGGGATGGCCGACATCGACCTGCGATTAATAATTTAGGCATATACCCACGGCCCGTTCAAAGTCCTTTACCGATATGGGTTGGTAGTGGAGGCAATCAGCAATCTGCTATTCGTGCTGGTTTGCTAGGATTACCACTGATGTTGGCAATTATTGGTGGAAACCCTATGCAGTTTGAACCGCTAGTGCAACTTTATAAGAAAGCGGCAGCGCACGCTGGTCATGATGTATCAAAACTAAAAGTCGGATCGCATTCAATAGGATTTATCGCAGAGAATACCGAACTAGCAGCAGAGACATTTTTCCCTTCTACTCAAGCAGGCATGAATAAACTTGGCAAGGAGCGAGGCTGGAGGCACTATGACCGCTCTAGTTTTGATGACGCTCGCAGCTTCGACGGTGCTCTATATGTTGGTGATCCGGAGACTGTTGCCCAGAAGATTATTCACCTGCGTAAAAATGTTGGTATTACACGCTTTATGATGTATGTACCGTTAAGCTCTATGCCACATGCAGAAGTAATGAGAGCCATTGAGTTGTTAGGAACTGAGGTAGCACCCCGAGTAAGGAAGGAAATAGCCAAATGGGAAGCTGAAACAGGGGGCAATCAATAGAATAAATTCCTCCAGGACTAATAATCATTTAATGAAAATTATAAAATAAGAACATAGTTTACACTTCAGTAGACGTAAAAGGGCTGTCCAAAAGTAAAACAATACACTTAGAGGTATCCTATTAAGCTATTTTTCTGATACAAAGGGTCAACTTTGCGTGAAGAGCAAGCGTATGAGAACCAGCAAGGTGCTTAGCGAGCGATGCGCTCATACCTTGCCCGCGGAAAAGCGAAGCGACTTTTACCAAATAGGAGCACAGGCGTTATTGTTTAGGACTTTTTAGACAGCCCTTTCGTTGATAGACAAGTGAGTAAAACTTTACGCAAAATAAATAGCTTATTTTACTTTTAAGCCCAACATTCTAGCAAAACCAATTGCTTGTTCAGAAGAAACCTCGCATCCATCTAAATCCTCCAAAGTTACACTTAGCCTTTCAAATGTTGAACTACTAATATCTATCCCTTTAAGAGATGTTCCAGAAAAATTCACTTCATTTATATCACATTGTTGGAATCCAACTTTCTTAAAATTGCATTCATAGTAATCAGCATTTTGTAATGAACAATTAGCAAACTGTACTTGTTTTAAACTACTATAACCGTACGAACTTAGATTCATAATACAGTTTTCAAAAAGTACATTGCCTAAAGTAGCATCTGACAGATTAATCCCTAACATTTTTGATTCTTTAAATTCGACTCTATGTATAATCCCTCCCATAAAATCGGCATTGGATAAATCACAATTTTCAAAAGTAACATCTGTTAACTCAATATTTCTAAATGTCACATCATTAAATAACACATTTTTAAAAGTAACTTGCGAAAATTCTATCTTATCTACATTTTCTCTTTCAATTGTGCAATTAGTAATTGTGCAATTAGTCAGATATGACTCGTCCATATCATGTATTTCTTGAAAGTTCGCAGCAGGTAAATGAAGAGAAAGTTTTGGTTTTTCAACTTTTATTTTTGACATATTATCACCTTACCTAACATTTTAAGGAACACTAGTTCTTATACAATGATAGCATATTAGATATTCCACTGCTATGCATTTCAATGATCACTATCTTTCCAAACTAGAAAAAGGACCTAAAACAGGCCCCTTCCCCTCACTATTTCTTGAAATACTTTTTTACTTATTTATATATTTGATGACTGCCATTTCTTTACCGAATTTATCCCCATTATCAATAAACCCTAAACTAGAATATAAACGATGGGCACCCTTATTTTCTGGGTGATAACCAACTACAATTTTCTTCGCATTCGGTAATTTAGCTACCTCCGAAATCATTAATTCAGTAGCTTTTTTACCAATTCCCTTCCCTTGGAAATGCTTATCAACCATAATTCTATAGACCCAATAGCCACCAAGTTCCTCTGTTACAGAATTAAACATTAAAAACCCTACAATTTTTTCTTCAAAATAAATGGCATACGGTTTTAATGTCGGTTCAAACTTTGACTGCGCTATTGAGATAGCATTTGGTTCTATAAAAGCTGTTTGTTCTTTTGATAATTCTAGTACACAACATTCATACCAATTTTCTGCATTTACTTCTACAATTTTTACATTATTGTTATTCACAAATTTTCCCCTTTCGAATGTGAGGAAACGCTAATACTTTTGTTAATTAAACGTTATCCCCCAGTATTTAAAATGGATAAAAATGGTATTGTTTGTCATAATGACCTCCTCCTTTCAAAGTTCGCCTACATTGTAAATCGAATTTTCAGTCTTTATACATATTTCATATTTCTATAAAGTAATTTTCTACGTGTTAAACCTGCATCTTTTTGTTAAAGCTTCGCTTCCCTACATAGAAGAAGTAAATCCCTAATAAAGATATGAAAGCCATAAATAAAAACATGGTTGTCCCGCCATACGTAGATAACAAGATACCTCCGAACCAGGGACCCAAGAAATTGCCAAACTCCCCTAAACTTTGAGCTCCATAATAAGTACCTCTTAAATGCTGTGGTGTAATCTCATCTACTTGAGCATATTCAGCAGGAATGACCAGTATTTCACCTAAAGTAAATACAAACATCGAAATAATAAAGGCAATCCAAATAGTAGAAAAGGCAAATCCGATTTCTCCAACTGCAAATAGCATGCAGCCATAAGCAATTCTTTGAATTAAAGTAAAACGCTCTGACCATCTGGTTAACGGAATTTGCACTATAAGTACGGTAAATCCGTTGACACTCATTAATATCGCAAATAACTTTACTCCATCAATAATATTTGCCTGTAGGTATTGAGAGAGTGTTACTGACATTTGACCATGTACAGTCGTTAATAAGATGCCACCTATAATAAATAACATTAAGGGTACATCACTACGTAAGGTATGCCATAAGAGAGCCACATTCATGTTATCTTTCGATACAGCTCCATTGTTATGCTTAGAGTCCTTGATAGCTCTAAGCATAAAGTATATAACAACTGCATAGATGACATAAATTGAGGATGTTAAGATAAATGCTATCGTACTGCCCCCAATTCCTAAAAAGGCACCTAGCATAGGCCCTATCGCGTAACCAAGATTAGAAGCTAAATATCGATTAGCGAACATTTTATATCTTTTATTATCTGGTGTTAAATCGGCCATTAATGCCTTTGATACCGTTCCAAAGAAAGCTTGCGCAATTCCCCTGATTATACTAAAAATCAATAAAAAAATAATATTCGTGGTAGAAATAAAACCAATAAAAGCAATACTTAACCCTATCAAAGAGAGGATCATCAATTTCTTTCTTCCAATAAAATCTGACAGGACACCTCCAATCAATCCACAGAAAGTACCTGCTAAAGGACCTACACCTATGATAAACCCGATAGTAGCAAAATCTAAATTTGCAGACTGACTTAGAAAAATTGCTAAAAAAGGCATACTCATTGAGCTTGTTAAAGTAATTAAAACAGTTCCAAATACTAATATATGAACAATTGGATGAAATTCTTTTAAGTAACTCTTAATTTTGTCCATTAAATAATTTTGCTCTCTTTCTACAAAATTTCCATTTCTATGGCCCAAATAAACTATGATTATTGATTGAAAGCTTTTGTGAACTTATCTATCTTCTTTATCTTGTATTAAAATATATGCTGTTCAATTCTAGAAAAACTTTGTCTCCAATTCTTTTCTATTTCATCAAGAACTAAAGGTAAGTTTCTTTGTTTTAGTGCAGTTATAATCAGATTATGTTCCTCGTAAGAAAAATGAACATCCTCTACCTCATCAAAATAATATAATTCTACTCGTTTGAGCTTTTGCTTAATACCTTCCAGTATTCGTTTCAATTCCTCATTTGTAGAAACTTCTATATAAGTGGAGTGGAATTCATTATCACACTCTACCGCTACTAATTGATTTCTCTCTTCTATTGCTTTTTTAAGTTCAAGATTGATTTTCTCCATCCTTTGCAGATGCTCATCCCCAATTTTCTCAAAGGACTGTTCCATAGCCAATCGATCTAGCGTCCAACCAATCGAATAGAGGTGTAATACTTCATGAGCATAAATAGGCGAAACAGTAGTTGAACGATTAGGCTTGGTCTGTACAAATCCTTCATCCTCCAACCGTAATAATGCTTCTCTAATAGGCGTACGACTCACACCTAATAATTCTGCTAATTCCTTGTCGCGCAATTGTTGCGCTGGTTTTAGGGTTCCATCTACGATCCAATCTCTTAAAACCGTGTAGGCTTCCTCACGCACAAAAGTACGCTTAAGTGTTTTCTTTACCTGCAATTGATCCAACATTTCCGACCCCCATAAACATTTTATACACATTTTAGTAATATGTAATATATCACACACTAAAGATATTTTCCTTATTTTTCATAAGAAAACAATGTTCTTCCATTAAAATATTTCTTTAGAGCATTTAAACGTTTGGTAAATCTCCGATAACTACAACAATCCATGGAAACAATACGTTCCCATGGATTGGATGAGGTGTGTTACTATGCTTTTGCTGCCCAAATCTCTATTTCTATTTGAATTTCTGGTAAACCTAACTCCGAAATATAGCCAATCGTCATTGCTGGATAGTCATTGCCGAATAGTTTTTCCCATTCAGCATACAAGTAGTCCCAATCAATTTTTTCTATTGCCCATATGTTCACTTTAATAATGCCTTCAGCTGTTAAACCTTCCGAGTCCAATACTACCTTAATATTATGAAAAGTATTTGTGATTTGATCATTCATACTATGTGGCATTCGACCATTTTGATCTAATCCAATTTGACCCGATGTCACATATAACTCTGAATTTCTAGGGATTTTCGTAATATGCGTGTAATTCCCTACTGGATTAGGCATTCCCTGTGGATTTTTTCTAATGATTTTAGTGTTTTTCATATTATTTACCTCGCCTTTTAATAGTTTCTACTGTACTTCCTTTTTATCATTTTTTGGGCACACTTCTCCCTTGAAAAATGATTCTAGAAAAAAACAGCAGTAGAGTATCCATATCCAGACGATAAAAGCTTCAGTAATCTTTTTTTCATGAATTGAATACCCCTTTCTGTTAATAGGACAAGATAGTAATTTCTATATTTATTATACACAAAAACGCTCAATGTTTACATTATATTCTATTATTTACGTCAATTCATACAAACCAATATAGGCAAATTTAAAATACACAATACCAATAAATAAAATGAAAGCATGCGCATAAGAGCGATGCTTCCATTTTTAGAATGAGGCAATGTTAGTCAATTTGATTGCCGTTATTATCCTGAACTGCAACTTTTTTCTGCAAATCTACCTCTGGAGCAGACGTCACACCCAGAATATCGAGAAGGAACATGAACAGTGGAATCCCGATGATTAGTCCCCAGACACCTAGGAAATGTTCCGAGAAGAGGATCACGATAAATGTATAGAAAATTGGAAGATTCGTCTTTGCCGACATCAACTTCGGGTTTAAGAAATACGCCTCAAGTGCATGTAGCACTACAACGATGATTAGAATATAGACTATGTGCATTAATCCACCGATACTATAGGCAATAATACTGAGCGGAATCAATGAAATGATAACGCCTGCGACAGGAATCAATCCAAGTATGAAGAGCATGATTCCTAATGCAATCAAATGTGGGAATCCCATGAAGTACAACGCAATAACAGATACAACACAGTTCACAGCTGCAATAACAAATTGTGCTTCGATGACCTTACCGAACGACCGAACGAATATTTTGCAGAAATACGTTAGTTCATCGTAAAGTGGACCAATCTTGCTATCCTTGAATTTCGCTGTAAACTCCGTAATGCGTTTTTTCTCGAGAAGAATAAACAAGCTTAAAATCAGTGCGATGAACACATGCATGATAACTTTACCAATATTCGTGAGATTTGTAAGTGTGAGGTCCACACCTTGCTCCAAATATTTACCTAGCTCAATCTTCTCGAAAGTTGGAGCCAAATACCTCGCAATCTCATTATCATTCGGATTGAGGTTAAATGCTGCAATAAGATTAAACAATTGTGTAATTTGCTGACTTACGACTGGTAAATACTTATAGATAACAGCAACAATACCCGCTACAAGTAGAAGGTAAAGAGTAACAATCACAGCTTTCTCATTTATCGGTGCGATTCGTCTGAGCCTTTTAGTCACACCAGTAGAGAGTTCATTCATCAGATAGGTGATAATGAATGTAAGCAGAATAAGATTGATCATACTCCACATCAGATATAGTGCAACTGCGACCCCTATTAGAATAATAAAACGTTTAAATCCATTACTTCGAAAAAAATCAACCATGCATTCACACCCTTCAAAAAAACGGCTTCTCTGCCTTTACGGTTTGATTTGTTCATTTATCGTGAGATACATTAACATATATAATAGGAAAGTAGAAAATATATTTTGATATCTAAACAAATATTTTTTATGCTATATACTTTCAAAAAATGATAAACCATTGAGCTTAACAGCTAAAAAATCCATAATTAGAAGAATATTCACATAATCCAAAAGAATAAGTAAAAACAGACCTATTTTAACTATATAGCTAAAAACGCTGTTTGACAAAGGATTAATCGAAATGGCGTTATTCTTCTTCGAATGTGAATGTTTTTTTATAAAAAAGTTTAATCAGCAAAGGATGATTCTATGAAAACCTCAAGAAATCCAAAGGACATTCACCCTCCAGTGGCTCCTTATGTCCACCAAATTGAAGTAACTGGGCCAACTAGATGGCTAACATTATCTGGACAATTAGGGATGAGCGTAGATGGAACAGTACCTGAAGATTCTTTAGAACAGATGCAGATAGCATTAGACAATATCCTAAAAAATCTTACATCGGCTAACATGGGGGTTCAAGATTTGACCAAACTAGTTTTTTATTTTGTCGGAGAAAATGACGCCAATCAGAGACGTCAGATTATAAAAGATTTTCTCGGAGATCACCTACCGTGTACAACAATGATTTATGTAGTCGCATTAGCTGCACCAACCTTTAAAGTTGAAATCGATGCTTGGGCATGTAAGGAAATTGAATAACGGTATAGGTAATATATGCTTGCTTGAAGATTAATTCCCCTTATCTTATTGATAATTTGTAACAACAGGATAAGGGGGGATGCACATTAATAGCTGTCGAATTTCATATTAAACCACTCTTCTCTTAAAATGCCCATTCGGATAGAATCGTAATAATGACCGTTATAATAACGAACCTTACGAATTCGTGCTTCCATTTGCATTCCAAGTTTTTGACCCACACGAATCATTCGTTCATTACCAGACCAAGTAGTAAACCCTACTCGTACAATAGGGAGTGTAGAAAACAAATGATTTATCCAGAGCTTCAACGCCTTTGTTCCAAAACCTTTTCCCCACGTATTAGCTTCGTGAAATACAATACCCATTTCAAGCCATTTAGAAGGCTCGTGCTCCCAATAGTATGAAATAACCCCTCTTACAATACCATTTACTTCTATCACCCAGAAATCCTCACGGTTTATCCATTTTTCACTCATTGGTATAAAATCCTCATAAGTCATAGGTACATGAGGAAAATAGGGTGCATCCCACAGTTTCCACTCTGGTTGCTCGTCTTTATAAATTAATTGCCATAAGCGAGGTAAATCTTCTTGTTTAATTGGTCTAATGGTTAATCCATCTTCAGCGTACATAAAATCCCTCTTTTCAATTAATATTCTGCAATAGTTGATTGAAAAGAGAATTTGATACTCTACTTTTCAATCACTTTTTGTTTCTGTCTCATTTTCATCATTCCTTTCAACTTTTACGTTTCCATTATAAGGTAATTCTGTTTTTTTGCACTACTAATCAGTAGATATTTTTTAGATGTGCCGCTTCATGTTCAGCATGTTAATGGAAGGTCGAACAAAATTGATTTAAATAGCAGCCTATGTTGAAAGCGAAAGACGAAGTTTCAGAGATTAAAGCCACTTTTCTATTCTTGTAATATATTAGAAGAAAGAATACGATGAGTTTTAAACTTGTTACGATTAACTAAGCTAATTCAAAAGTAAGGAGAGACATAATGGAGTCTTATGAAGTATCAACATTAAAAAAGGGCCTTTTAATTTTGGATTTACTACGTGAAAAACATGCGCTTACCTTAACTGAAATTATGGAAGAACTATCAATGAATAAGACTTCTGTTTTTCGAATGCTTTATACACTAGAAAAAATGAATTATGTTACAAAATATAATAAATATTACCAATTAAATTCTCATATTTTTAGAAATGAGCATTTATATTGGCATAATGATATCCAATGGGCTTCTCTTGTAGCCCCCTATCATCTAGCAAGGCAAGAACAAATAACCACTTATATTGGTATTTTAGAAGATTGTGAGATGGTCATAAAAAATGTAATTAAGGAGCCTTTTGAGCAACCTGCTTTTCATGCCATCGATTCTCGAACACCTATGCATTCGAGTGCCCTTGGCAAAGTAGTATTAGCTCATCTCTCACCTGAAAGACAACAAGCAATGTTAAATACTATGGAGCTACATACCTATACACCAGAAACTTTTTATGATTACGGACTATTGGTTCCTCATTTACAGGTCATTAAAGCACAAGGATATGCGGTTGATAATGAGGAAACAAATCTAGGTAAATGCTGCATTGCAGTTCCAATTTATCGTAATAAAGAAGTAATCGGAGCAATTGCTTTCCATGGTTCGACCGAACAAATTAAAAAAAACGCCATTCGTTCGTATGTAAAAAAATTAGTGAAGGCAAGTCAACAAGTGACAGTAGAAATTAATTATCTGATAACTTAAGATGTTCATTTACAATTTCTCCTTTTTTTACAATGAAAATGCTTTTGTTTCTATATTCGAAACAACATGTAGCTGTGTTGGTAAAAATTTTTTTTTTGCTCTATGCTGATTATAGAAAACACGAGGAGGTAGGATGATGAAATTTCATACGTTAAAGAAAACAACGATCAATATTTCAGAAATTGGTCTTGGTACAAATGCTGTAGGTGGACATAACTTATTTGAAAACTTAAATGAACAGGATGGTAAGGAACTAGTCTCCGCTGCACTTGATTTAGGGATAACTTTTATTGATACAGCAGACATTTATGGTAAAGGACGTTCCGAGGAAATTGTCGGGGAGGTACTGAAAAATTATCGCAGAGAGGATTTCGTGTTAGCGACAAAGGGAGCTAAGCATTGGTTTGAAGATGGATCAGTCACAGTAGATAATGATCCACAATATTTACGCCAAGCACTCGAGAATAGCTTGCAACGTCTTCAAATGGATTATGTAGATCTTTATTACTTACACTTTCCAGATAACGATACTCCGCTAGCTGAGTCGATTGGTGAATTATCACGTCTAAAAGAAGAAGGGAAAATTCGAGCAATAGGAATTTCAAATGTAACAGTAGATCAACTAAAAGAAGCCAATGTGCATAATGATATTTCAGTTTTACAATCTCCTTACAATATGTTAAACCGTTCAGCAGAGCAAGATCTATTGCCTTACTGTATTCAACATGATATTTCATTTATTCCATACGGTCCGCTTGCTTATGGGCTACTTGGTGGTAACTATACAAAAGATTTCAGATTAGATGCAGGAGACTGGCGAATATCAAATCCTTTATTCCACGGTGAGCTATTTGAACAAACGTTAGCAAAAGTAGAGGCATTAAAGGAAATCGCTCAGAAGCATCAAACAACATTACCCAATTTAGCGCTTGCTTGGTTATTAGCACAAGAGGGTATTGATGCCGTTATTCCAGGAGGAAAGCATAAAAACCAAGTGGCTGCCAATGTAATAGCGACTGATGTCCTTTTAACAAATGAAGACTTAGTGAATATAGCAAGAATTTTATAATAATAGAACATGCGGAAATGCTGTTAAATCAACATTTCCGCAAATCACTTAATCAAGCGAACGCACTTTGATGGGGATTAATGTTCTTTCTAACTGTTCACGTTGCTGTTCATACTGAGAGGGTAACATTAATTGGCTACCCATTGTTTCAGGTGTCTCATCATGTGAGAATCCTGGAGGATCTGTCGCAATTTCAAATAGAATTTCACCGGGTTCGCGGAAATAAATGGCGTTAAAGTAATTACGGTCTTTTACTTCCGTTACATGTTGTCCATAATTCATTACATGCTCTTGCCATTCTAAGTGATCCGCATTATCTTTAGCTCTCCATGCAATATGATGTACTGTCCCTACACCCATTTGACCCCGTAAGCCTGATACTATTTTTAAATCTACAGTATTTCCAATATCTGCACTTGATTTATAGCGTGTATATTCGCCTTCTGTTGCTACTTTTTCCAGCCCCATTACACCCGTTAATACCTTGGCTGTTTCTTCAGGATGACTTGAATAAAGCGTTGCACCACCAAATCCCTTAATCGCGACCTCTGATGTAACTTCACCAAATGACCATTCGTTTATATCGCCTTCTGCACGTGCAACGATTTCTAATTGAAGTCCATGTGGGTCATCCAATTGAATAATTTGTTCACCAAAGCGCTCCGCTTTTTTGAATGGGATGGCAAATTTCGCAAGACGATTTATCCAAAAAGGTAGTGCCCCTTCAGGTACAACATAAGTTGTTACGCCGACTTGACCATCGCCAATTTGTCCTTTATAAGCATTTGCCCATGGAAAGAACGTAATAATCGTACCGGGTTTACCACCTTTGTTACCAAAATAAAGATGATATGTGCCCGGGTCATCAAAATTTACCGTTTGTTTAACTAAACGTAAGCCTAAAATACCTGCATAAAAATCAATATTCTCCTGTGGATGCCCCACAATGGCTGTGATATGGTGAATACCTGCTGTATGTTTGTTCATATTGACAACGCCTTTCATGACTAACTAATTTTTTCTCTCGTATATTTTTTCCAATTGACCACAATACCAAACTTCCAATGACTAGTTACTTGAAGCTCTTAACCTGCTTTAAATATTATCTCAAATTAATTTATCTTGAATTCGAGATAATAATAACACGTTATTTTGAAATCCGTCAACATATCTGTAAGAAAAACATCTTATCTTCCCAAGTAAATAACTAGACATGCTAAACATCACCGTCCCTACATATCAATTAGTTATGGAAATGGTGCAAATTTTTTATATCCATTTATATGCTTTAAGATCAAGTTCAGTGATTATGGCATTAAAACTTAAATTGAAACTAGCATTGTGCATAGCATCCCACCCAGCAATCAATTATTTTTTGCTATATAGCCCCCTCCTTGGCTAGAAAATTATTAAAGGTATGTTATTATATTGTTAGTTTTTGTATTATTTTATTAAAACTTCTAGTATCTAATGCTTATATCATGGATTCATTTAGTTAAAACTAACAACATACTTACTCACACTTGTTGATTTATCACAAATGAACATTCCAACAGTATATAAAATGAATAGAACTTGATATAGTATGTACTTAAGAAAAAATCAATTATGTTATGGTGGTGTCATGTAGTGAAGAAATACATTTTGGATATTTTAATGATTATGGTCGGGTCGCTGCTTTTTGCGCTGGCAGTTAACTTATTTGTTATTCCAAATGATTTAGGTGAAGGCGGCGTAACTGGTATAACAATTATCGCCTATTATCTATTTGGATGGTCGCCAAGTATTGTAAGTTTTGTGTTAAACGCAGCTTTATTAGTGGTTGGATATAAATTTTTAAATAGGCAAACGACCATTTATACGATTATTGCCGTAACGTTCCATTCACTTTTTTTACATTTGACAGAAACGTGGTCCATTTCTTCAAATGAAATTATTGTGAATGCCATTTTCGGCGGGGTATTTGCTGGTGTAGGCATTGGCTTAATAATAAGGGTTGGTGGAACAACAGCGGGTTCTACCATCTTAGCTAGAATCACGAACAAATATCTTGGCTGGAGTATTAGTTATGGTTTATTATTTTTTGATTTAATTGTTGCTTTCTCATCTTATTTTATTATCGGGACAGAGGCATTGTTGCTAACTATTATTATGCTATATGTCGGTACAAAGGTGATGGAGTTTGTTATTGAAGGTGTGAATCCTAAAAAGGCAGTTACGATTATTTCAAAAAAACCGGAGGCCATTGCCGGCCAAGTAAGTGCGTTTATGAATCGAGGCGTGACGGTCCTATCAGGCCATGGCTATTATACGAAGGAGCAAAAAGAAATTCTTTATATTGTCATTAGTAAACAGGAAGTTGTAAAGCTAAAGAAGATTGTCAAGGAAATAGATAAGGATGCCTTCATTGCCATTCACGATGTACGAGATGTGTTTGGAGAAGGATTTATTGAATTATCTAAGGCATAACACCAAAATGTTTGGAAATCTGATTAAAGACAACGTATCGGTTTAAACATCGGATATAGATGGCAAGCACTTTGCTTTTTCACTTCTGACACATATAAGATTACTAATTCTCTCGAACAAATATTTTACGGGAAATAAAAAACGTCATTTTGAAAAATTTAATCAAAATGGCGTTTTCTTAATAGTCCTCTTTCCTAAAACCCTGGATAGTGGAAGAAAAAATATCTCTATATCTTTAAATCCGATTCTTACCTTTTGCCATTCTTTATTAAATATTTAGACCGAAAAGGTTATTTAGCTACCTTTAACGATTACAAAGTCTAAGCTATTATTCTATAAAATAGTATAATCTTCGCTTCTCCTAACCTGTAAGGAACTTTCAATAATTTTATCTAACAGCTTGGTATAGGTGATTCCTGCTGCATGAGCGCTTTTTGGCAGTAGGCTATTTTTCGTCATTCCCGGCAATGTATTGACCTCCATGACATATGGAATTCCATCCTTTATGAGCATATCAATTCGGGCATAAATAGTGCATTTTAAGGCGCTATAGCAGACCATTGCAGCCCTAGCGACCCGTTCATGTATTGCTGCTGGAAGTTCTACAATCTCTTCAATCGTTGTGGCATTTTCATATTTTGCATGATAGTCAAAAAACGCCGCTGTATGTCGAATTGAAAGTATCGGTAACAGCTTTCCATCAACAATAGAACATGTAATTTCTTCGCCTGTTATATACTTTTCTATAATGATTTCACTATCCCATTTGAATACGTCTGCCACTGAAGATAGTAATGAATCTTTATCGTATACTATTTTTACCCCTACACTGGAACCGCCTGAATTCGGTTTTACCACCAACGGATAGCCCATATTATCTAATTCATCCATCTGAAGCTCTTTCATATCCGAAATATGAAGCCAATCTGGTGTTTGAATGCCCTCATAGCGAATAATTTTTTTTGACATATTTTTATCCATACAAATACCGCTTGATAGCATGCCACTTCCGGTATATGGTACATCTAAGGTTTCAAGTACACCTTGAATTGAGCCATCTTCACCAAACTTGCCGTGAAGCGCTATCAAAGCAATATCAATATCTCTCACCTTGTCAATCAGCTCTATTTTGTCATTTAGTTTAATAGCTACAACTTCGTATTTATCCTTATCTAAATGGGTAATCATTTCTTCACCTGTCATGAGAGACACTTGTCTTTCTGAAGAAACACCGCCCATAATAACGCCAACTTTCATTTTTTCAACTCCTCTAATTCATTTTTTAAGGTCGTACCGATTATCTTAATTCCACGGACAATATCCTCTTCATTTAACCGGGAAAATCCCAATCGAAATGTGTTGCTTCCTCCTCTATCGGTGAAAAAAACATCTCCAGGATAAAAAACAACACCTTGTTGATAGCACTTTTTTAAAAGCGTACGTGCATTTATTTCGTCTGCAAGTTCTATAAAGAGATGTAAACCGCCATCTCCTGTCATTCTTTTAAAGGGAATGTATTGAATGCATGCTTGTCGGGCTAGTTCATATTTTTTCTTATATACTGCTTTAGCTTTTTTCAAGTATCTTTCGAAATAGCCATCATGCAAATATTGATAAAGCACGGCCTGATCCAGTGTAGATGTATGAATAGTACGTGCCCTTTTTACACTTTCTAAACAGTGGATTAGTTCTTTATCTGCTAAAATCCAACCAACACGTAAGCCTGGAAAAAGAATTTTGGAAAAGCTGCTAATATAAATAACCTGGTTACCTGGGCCGACCAAAGTCATTAACGGCGCTAAATGTGCGCCTGAATAAAGTAATTCTTCATTAAAACCATCCTCCACAATAGGGATTTGATATGTCGAAAATAGTTTAATGATTTCAGCCCTCTTTTCAGATGAGGTCACAATTCCAGTTGGATTATGATAAGACGGGATGAGATAGGCAAAATCAAAAGCCGCTTTAGATAAACTTTTTTCAACTTTACTGATGTCAATGCCATCATCCTTCATGTCGATTCCGTGAATGTCGAATCCATGTAAGCGAAAAAGCTTTAATGCGGCATAATGCGTTGGATTCTCACATAGAACACGTCCGGATTTTTTAGCTAAGGAAGATAATAAAATATCCAAACCTTCTGTGAAGCCATTCGTAATAAGAATATCCTTATTGGAAATATCTACACCCTTCAATTGCATATAGTGAAGAAGGTAATCGATGAGCGGTTTATAACCTTTTGCATAGCCGTAATT
Source organism: Lysinibacillus sphaericus OT4b.31 (assembly GCF_000392615.1). GTDB lineage: Bacteria > Bacillota > Bacilli > Bacillales_A > Planococcaceae > Lysinibacillus > Lysinibacillus sphaericus_B. The sequence goes on from NZ_KB933398.1 coordinate 3,855,931, forward strand.
CAACACAATATCCCCTTCAATGGACATTCGAGTCAGAAAAGCCCTTTTAAAATTTTCGACATCAAAAAGCTTTTCTTCTGGGGCAATACTACTGAATGAAATTATGCCTTTTTCCCATAAAACATCTTGCTTCATTAAGTCTAATTCGTCAGCTAATAATGTCACTTCATTGAGCCTCTCTTTCCAATGAAGTTCTATAGATGGCGGTTTGAACTTTTCGACTTTCCTTATAAAATTTCCTTTTCCTTTAATTGCGTAAATTAGACCTTCTTGTTCTAAATCTGCGTAAGCCGTGAGAACAGTATTTCTACTAATCGTTAATAATTTACTAAGTTCACGGGTTGACGGAAGCTTCTGATGCTCCAACAGGTGTCCTTTCCTAATCATCTCTTTTAAATAATCCCTTACTTGCATATAAACCGGACGATCATCCACAAGCTTAAAATCATTAAACACGCCCTGACCTCCTTGCTATCATTTTTACATAACTATATCTATCTCAAAAGGTCCACGCCATATGTATTTTCCTTTAGCGGCGGTTGCCCAAAAGAAACAACACAGTACAGTTTATTCCAAATGTATACTTAAAGCCAAAGCGTGCTGCAAAATTTCTTACTTTCTTCTTACACGTAATTATATTATCATTTCTACATATGGTTAATTTAACCAAAACTATTGTCTATCTGTATAGAAGTCAGACAGAAAAACGAAAAAGGAGCGCTAAAATGAATCAGCAAGAAATTTTGACGATTACGAATTTGACGAAGAGCTATGGTAGCAAGGAAATATTAAAAGGCATCGATTTGCACGTTTCAAGAGGAGAAATTATAGGCTATATCGGTCCAAACGGCGCTGGTAAAAGTACAACTGTTAAAATTATTTTAGGAATTGAAGGCGACTACGGTGGAGAAATTAAGCTTTTCGGAGAGGCTATTCAACAAGATCATATGGCGTACAAACGAAGAATCGGCTATGTACCGGAAATAGCTGATGTATATGACAACCTAACTGGTTATGAATATTTAACTTTCATCGGCCAGCTTTATGGCCAAGAGTTAGAGGTTGCCGCTGAAAAATCAAAATCCTTAATGGAATTGTTTGGAGTTGGAGAAGCCTATCATGCTAGAATATCCTCCTATTCAAAGGGAATGAGACAAAAGCTGTTAATTATCGCTAGCCTTATACATAATCCAGATTTACTATTCTTAGATGAACCAATTAATGGGTTAGACGCAAATAGTGTGATGATATTTAAAGAGATTTTAACGCAATTGGCTGCTCAAGGAAAAACAATATTTTATTCCTCTCATATTATGGATGTCGTCGAAAAAATAAGTAGTCGCATCATCCTGCTGAATGATGGGAAAATTGCAGCTGACGGAACATTTGCCCAGCTACAAGCAGGCAATACTATGGGAACTTTGGAAGGAATCTTCAATCAATTGACAGGTTTCCATAATCATCAAGAAATTGGTGAACAGTTCGTTGCTGTTGTACAAGGGAGAATGCAATGAACGATTTTAAAACCCTACAACTGCTTGATAAATTCCGACTTGTATTTGTGAAAATGGGCATCGATTATGACATCATGAGAATAATCCTCCATATTAAACTAACGATGGATGAACGCAAAGTACCTACATTATTTAACCAAGCTAAAAAAAAGGAAGATCAAAAATATGGCTATATCAAGTCTTTATGGATTTATACTTTATTCGGACTTGTGCTCATTCCGTTTATAGGCTTTGGCCATAATTATCTTTTTCAGATGAGTATTGCTTATGCAATGATTATTTTTTTGATTATGACATCGATGATTTCTGATTTTTCTTCTGTACTTTTGGATGTACGTGATAAAAGCATTCTCTCAACCAAGCCCATTACTGAAAAAACGGTAAATGCGGCTAAGTTTATGCATATATTTATCTACTTGGCGTATTTAACCATTGCCTTAACAACCATTCCACTTTTAGTCGGCTTGTTTAATCAAGGAATTGTATTCTTTATGTTAACTGTGCTCGAACTAGTTTTAATTAATATTTTTATTGTCGTTCTTACTGCCATTTTATATATTGTTATTTTGCGATTCTTTGATGGGGAAAAGCTGAAGGATATCATCAATTATGTACAAATCGGTTTGTCGTTAGTACTGATGATTGGCTATCAAGTCCTCATTAGATCCTTTGAATTTGTCAATTTTGATGTTGTCGTCGCGTTTCATTGGTGGAGTATTTTTCTAATTCCAATGTGGTTTGCCGCTCCCTATGAATTGCTGTTCAATGGTGACACAACTTTATTCACAGTGATATGCAGCGTTTTCTCTGTCGTCATACCTATTGTGTCGATATGGCTTTATGTAAAACTGATTCCAACCTTTGAGCGCAGCCTGCAAAAGCTATTAAGCACAAGCAAATCAAAAAAGAAAAGCAACAATCGCCTAAAGGAGTATTTATTATCGTTCATTTGCCAAACAAATGAGGAAAGAGCATTTTATCGTTTTGCCTCTCTCATGATGAAACAAGAGCGCGAATTTAAACTAAAAGTATATCCATCTTTAGGTTTTGCTTTTGTCATTCCATTTATATTTATATTTAGTGTGCTCAGGACAGAAACTGATGATTATGCCGTTAGTATGAGCTATTTTACTATTTATTTTAGCATGCTACTTATCCCATCAGCTGTGCTCATGCTTGGACATTCAGGAAAGTATAAAGCCGCTTGGATCTACAAAATCTTTCCAATCAAGGACTATACAGACTTAAAAAAAGGTAGCTTAAAAGCATTTTTGATTAAGCTATATATACCTTTGTATCTTGTCCTAAGCATGGTGTTGTGCTTTATTTATGGCACAAGAATTATCCCGGATTTATTGACTGTTTTTGCAGCAAGTTGCTTTTACACTGTGATTTGTTACATCGGCTTTGGAAGCCATATCCCTTTTACAAAGCCTTATGATGAAATCGGCAACGCACAGGGTTGGAAATCTTTTCTATTATTTATTCCGTTAGCTATACTGGCGGGACTACATTATTTCATGGCAACACGTATCTCCTATGGCACAATCATTTATTTGATTGTGCTAGTAATCATTAATTTTGTACTATGGAAAATCGTCTTCAAACGTGTAAAATAACAAGTTATACCCCTACTTATAAATTAGATAAGACGGCTCAAGCCCTTTATTTCAATGGGCTTAAGCCGTTTTTTCATGCGTCATCATATTCATTGGTTTAACATTTATAATAATTTTTAATTATTTTGCAACCTTTTTTGGCCCTTAAACGAGGATAGGATGAAAGGTGGGAAGAGATGGAACTTGAAACAATATATATCACCTATATGAATGATATATATCGCTATTTATATTCACTTACCAAAAATCATACTTTAGCTGAGGATTTGCTTCAGGACACATTTACAAAAGCGCATATTACCCTTCTTGGTCAAGAGATTCAAGATATCAAACCTTGGCTTTTTAAAGTCGCTTACTATACATATATCGACAGTACACGGAAAGAGCTGCGGTATATTACTTCCGACAACGTTGACCAAATTCATTCAACAACACCGGAACAAATCATTGTTGAACAAGATGCTTATCTAAAATTATTAAACCTACTAGAACAAATTAAACCGATAGAAAAACAAATCATCTTGTTATGTGATGTGCATGACTGTACAAATGAACAGGCTGCGAACATTTTACATTTAAATTTGAATACAGTGAAAAGTCATTTAGCGCGAGGACGCAAGAAAATGCGCGCACTAATTACGAAGGAGGAATAGCATTGGATTCTTATAAACAATTATTACAACAGGCAAAGGATAGTGAAAAAAGAGATGCACCTTCTACAAATGTTATAAAAAAAGCCATTGCATCATCTAAGTGGAAACTTATTTTAACTACGTTGACCATTGCCCTTTTAATTGTACCTACTTGTTATATGCTGACATTTTTGTACTATGCTTTTGGTACAAAATCTACCACATTAATGGATGTTACGAGCCAGACTCTTTACGTAACAGAACCAAATACGACGTTAGAAGAACTTGAATTTGATATGGATTTTTCACTCTTTTCGATGGGACTATCATTTGAGCAATTTAAGCAGATAGGTGATGAGGTCTATCCCATTAAACATTATAATACACGCTTTATGTTAAATGATTTAGTTGAAAAAAAGATTACTTCTAAACTGGAAAAAACGTATCCGAAATACCCAACTGAAACAAATCAGTGGCTAGTGCATCCAAAAAATCGAGCAGAATTTAATTCAACTGAGGAGCGACAAGTGCTAAAAGGATTACCAAATGAAACAGTTGTAGAAGCATATATTTCTTTAAACGATTTATATACAGTTGATGAAGTAATCCAGCAAATGCCGAAAGTAGATGTCACATGGGCAGCTATTTATACCGGTGTAGAAGACACCATGCTAAGTGCTAACGGTAATGTTGTATCGCCAATTGGCTATCCTGTACAACCAGATAATACAAATTGGTCACCATTTAAAAATTCTACTTCTCATGAACAAACTTTTTTATCCATCCTAAACTTTTTAGCTGATTATGAGGATACCGCTACTGCTGTTTCCTCACATAAAAATCTGGAACTAACAGAAAGAATAAATTATTTAGAGCAACAAGACATGAAAACTTATGCTGTTGTCATTACAGGCCCTAAAGCTGAAATCGAGCAGTTACAAAATCATACAATGATTAAACATATAAAACTTGGGGAGGTTAAATTATGGAATTGGGTGCATTAAAACAGTCCATTTTTAATGTGTTTGGCTGGGCTAGTGTTGGCTTAGGCTTATGGACACTGATTATGATTAATAGTTGGATTATTATTGGTTATGATGCTCCATTTACTAGTAACTCTTCGACAATCATTATCTTAACATTCATTTTTGGCATCCTTGCTGCCATTCCAAAATCTAGCCGTTCTCTTGGGAAGTGGGGCATCTTTCTTGGCTGCTACCTTGTGTTATTTATGATTGTCATATTTTTGGTTGGCTGGTCTATTACTCCGTTTCCTTAAGAAAGATTCGTAAAAGAGTCCCAGGCCCCCTTTTTCTAGATGAAAAGCCAGTCGATGCAGACTAACTTTTCATCTAGTTTTATTAATCAGCGCTATATATTGCGAATTTCCATATCCTACTGTTGGGAAAAGATCAAATAATCTTTTAAGTAATTCTGATGTTGGCAAATCTTTATTTTTGGAAATATACTTTACTACTGCATTATTTTCGATGAGCATATTTAAATAGATGTCTATTGCTTGATACATTACTGGCAGTAGTTGATTTGATGGTTTTTTATGATTCACCAATACTTCCTTGTAGACAGAAATATAGTGCCCTAATTTAAGTTCCATTTGACTTACTTTAAATTCATCCTCTCGGAAGCTATTTAACACCACCTTGCCTTTATACCCACACTGCTCCAGGTAGCAAAGTATAGTCAGTAAGTTCATTTGACAAAACATGTCTTCACCAAACCATAAAACGATACATTTATACTCTTTATTAAAAAGATTGTCTAATGGATCAATAACTTTTTTGATATAATCTTCTACCGACGCATGATGTCCCAATGCCCGTGTTTTTATAAACTCTTTATCAAAAACTTGTTTAGTAGTGGCGTTTACACACATCGCTTCATTAAATGGCGCGTAATCACAATCCCCCATTAGTTTGTTATCTTTAAATTCTTCGTACATAACTTGTCCATTCAATATGTTCAGTACATACTTGTCAAACAGCTCACTGTGCTCATTTTGTAACTGTTCAACCTCAATTTTTCTAGAAATATTCATTCTACACCATCCCTCTTCTTTATGGAGTGTGAGTTTAACAAATGATTGAACAGGCATTTTGTTCAGTTGAAACTCTCTTGGATTTATACCAAAAATAGTTTTAAAAGCTCTACTATATGCTTGTTGGGAAGAATAATCGTAATCAAAGGCAATGTCCATTATCTTGCAATCATTCGCCAAATCCTCCGTAGACAAATACAACTTTCTAAGCAGAATATAGCGCCGAATACTTATACCTGTTACTTGATGAAATTTAAAAGAACAATAATAAGAGGAATATCCCATATAATTAGATAGTTCATCTAATGAAAATTTATTTTTTAAATTGTCTTCAATCCAATCAATCATCAGCTGTATATGTTCATTCATTTATCTCACTCCTCAAGAAGATTATATGAGGTATTCATTTCTTTGTTTTGATATTTCTTGTGATTGTTAAAACTAGTCCTTCACAAAATTTCTGAAATAATATCTATAACCTCTCATTTCATATTTTATCTTATACTTTTTCCTTGTGATGTAATTTAACTTTGTGATATGAACACAAAAATGTTATGCAACTTAGAGGAACGTGCACTTCAAATCTCCTACTCTCTAGCCACTTCTTAAATTGTATTTCCTCAACAAATGCACTACTTCTTTCTTCATTGCCTTTTGACAAAAGTAACAACCTTTTGATAACATTAAGTTGTTACTTACTAATTTTTAGGTATATTTGGCTCGTTTTATAAAATAGAGAAAGCAATAAGGAGGGAGATTTTATGAGATTCAATAGATTATCAAAGCTAGGTTTAGCATTTGCATTAATGTTACTATTAGCTGCCTGTGGTTCAGATGATACAAGCACAAAAAATAAAAAAGTCAATTTAGCGTATGTAGAATGGGATACAGAAATTGCATCCACTAATGTAGTTGGGCAAGTTCTAGAGGATTTAGGATATGATGTAACACTAACACCACTTGATAATGGCATTATGTGGGAGGCTCTTGCTAATGGTGAGGTTGATGGCATGGTGTCAGCTTGGCTACCACAAACGCATGCTCCACAAGTTGAGAAATACAAAGATAGAATAGTAGACTTAGGTGAAAATCTAACAGGTGCCAAAATCGGCTTAGTCGTACCTAGTTATATGGATGTAGACTCTATCGAAGATTTAACAAATGAAGCGGGTAAAACAATAACAGGCATTGAACCAGGTGCCAATATGACAGCAGCTACGGAGAATGCTTATAAGGACTACCCAAACCTCGAAAGCTGGAATGTTGCTACCTCCTCTGCAGGTGCAATGACAGCCGCTCTTAGTCAAGCGATTGCCAAAAAAGAAGAAATCATCGTTACAGGTTGGTCCCCTCACTGGAAATTCAATGCTTATGATTTAAAATATTTAGATGATCCTAAAGGTATATACGGAGCTGAAGAATATATTGGCACATTTGCACGTAAAGGATTTAAAGAAGAGAATCCGGGAGCATACAGTGTTCTCAATAACTTCCACTGGGCTGCAGAAGATATAGAAAGTGTTATGCATGATATTATGGAAGGCACTGCGCCTAAAGATGCAGCAAAAAAATGGATCAAAAAAAATGAAGATAAAGTCGCAGATTGGACAAAAGATGTAAAATAATAAGTTGTTATACTGTGTATGAACTTCTTCCATGGACATAGCTCAAAATGATAAAAAAACTCGATACAACCATCCAACTTTGATGTGGGCCATGCAAGAGCATGAGACCCAGCAGAGAGCGTTAAGTAGAACGAAGACTAAAGTCGTCACGTCCTGTGACAACGCCTTCGTGACCAACATTCTGTTGCTGTCGCACATAAAACATTTGTTGCTGTCGCTCCGCTTTCGCACATAAAACATTTGTTGCCCTGATGCGGCTCATGCCTTGCCCGCAAAAAGCGAAGCGGATTTTTACCATATCCGAAGGCGGACGCTATTGTTTAAAGGATTTTTAAACAGCCTCTTTATCGCTCCCAATAGTTTAAGTGGAAAGCTGTACAAGCAATCACTAAATCATGTTTGCTCCCCATTAATACTATTTGTAGCTTCCTTGCCATACAATACTTTCTTTGGATTTATAACGATGATTAAGACTGCTACTACTAAATAAAAAATTGCGTTATACAGCATTAAATCGATTAAGTTTCCATTGATGATGCCAGTAAGAAAATTAAAGAATTGATGGATGATGATCGGGATGATTAAATTCCGATTTAAGTTATAAAATGTGGTCATGATGATTGTAGTGGATAGAATTGCAATCATAAAGAATAGCATATATTTGATTAAATCAATGCCCACGTACCCTGTAGTAAACCATATGGGTAGATGCCACATCCCCCACCAAAATCCGATGATGATTGAAGCTTTTAATGGCGAATGTTTCTTTTGGAGCTCCATTAGAGCAAAACCTCTCCATCCTATTTCTTCTCCCATTGGCCCGGACAGAAGATTTTTCAAAAAGAAATAGATCAGCATTCCCCATGAAGATATCTTAAAAATTGAGTCTGCTTCACTGTTATTAGATACGAAAAACGTTACCATCAAAAATATGAAGACTTGAATCATAATTACAGTAAGAATTACAGAAAATTTAAGTTTATTCTTGAATTTATCTTTTACAAATTGTATAAAACTCTGCCCAGGATAGATTTTTTTAAATAACGCTGCAAAAGCAAAGGTTGAGGACCAAGCTGATATACAGCGCATTACATTAAAGACCCATTCAGGAAACCCTAACACCTTTATGGCTCCTACAAGACAAAAAAGTGGCAAAAAAATGATATTGGTTAGCACAATAAAACTTGCTACTGGTTTTTTTAGTTTCTTTTCACTATTCATGTATAATCCCCTCTTCAAACTAGGTATTTCGTAAATACAATATGCTCATAATTACGAATACATTCAGCTTAAACCTAGGGGTTACTCACAGGTCAATACATGTTTGCATTATTTTATAGGTACATACATTTCTAAAAATACACGTTCAAGTCCATCTTCATAAGTGGTGAGTAATAGATTTATATAAGCTAGCCCTAACAGTTCATACCCATTTTCTATTGCTGCTTTTCTTAAACTAGCTTCCACGTTATGGTCAGTATTTTTTCCACCAGTTGACCATCTTCCATCTTCAATAACGGTATACATACATTTTGGATGAGATAAAATTTCACCTTCAATTTCTTGATGAAAGTCTGCTACTTTTCTAACAATGATAAACTTGTCTTCTAGAATACCTTCGTCATTGAATCTTATGACTCTTCTTAAAGAAGTTAGAGTAACTGCTTTTTTCAAGCTGTCCGTGTTCTCTTTAAGAGTTTCATATTCATCATACGCAGTGAAATGCTCTATTTCTCCTTTTATTTCTAAAGGCTTCATTTCTTTTACTGTGTATTCTCCTAAGAATTGTTTAATTTTTTCGCAATCTTCTTTTACGATCTGAAGCTTTTTTAAAAGAAGCTTTTTATATTCTATTTCTTCTAAAACCTCTTGTTCTTTCTCTTCTAATATTGATTTAATTCCCTCTATACTCTTGCTTTTTCTTAATTCCTGGATTTTTTTTATTTCAATATCCATTTCTCTATAGAAATTTACTGTGGTTATATCATATATATCAAAACGATTATATTTTCTATACCCATTCTCAATGTTTTGCTTTGGTTTTACTAATTCTTTTTCTTCATAAAATTTTAAAGTATCTCTAGATACACCTAAAAATTTAGCTACTTGTCCAATTGTGTACATACTATTCTCCTTTATCATTACTGCATAAATGTTCATGATTTAGTACGTCGAAAAATAATCCCCGAAATCTTTTGCGTTCTTAGATAAATTTTATGCCCTTGATTCCCTAAAATCAGTAAAAAACTATTTTAAAAAGAAACCACATTCATTACTACACTACTCCTATCTATATATTCTATCTTTTAAATTTAAAACCTATGAAAATAATTGTCATAAAAATAAATTTTTTTGTTGTTATTGTACAACATATATAATACAATCCTAATTGAAAATGAAAATCATTATTAATTAAAAGGAGTAGAAAAAATGAATAAAAAATATTTACTTTTATTCTTCACAATATTTGCATCGCTATTTGTATTAGCAGCATGTGGAGATAAAGCATCAGATAACACAGAAAAAAAGGTAGCTGAGAAAGAAACCGAAGAACAGTCGACAAAACGTGAAATTACACATGCTCTTGGTACTACAACAATTGAAGGAACACCACAGCGCGTTGTGACACTTTATCAAGGTGCAACAGATACAATTTTAGAATTCGATGTTACACCTGTTGGAGTAGTAGAATCTTGGGCTCAAGCACCCATGTATGATTATATAAAAGAAGATTTAAAGGATGTTAAGTTTGTTGGTCAAGAAACTCAGCCAAATTTAGAGGAAATTGCCGCGTTAAAGCCAGATCTAATTATTGCAACGCAAGTCCGTCATGAAGAAATTTATGAGCAATTATCACAAATTGCACCAACTATTGTAAATACTACTCTTTATGATTTCAAAGAGACAGCTACAATAATTGGTCAAGCTTTGGATAAAGAAGAACAAGCAAAAACATTGATTGGAGATTGGGAGGCACGCGTAGCAGACTTTAAAAATAAAGTAGCTTCTACTGACAACTGGCCACTTAGTGCAGCAGTATTAAACTATCGTGAAGACCATGCTCGTATTTATGTGAAAGGCTTTGCTGGTTCTATTTTAACGGAATTAGGCTTTGAAGGACCGAAGGATTTACAAGGTAAGGATTTAGAAATTGTAAAATTAACAGATAAAGAAGGTATTCCACAAATGAACGCTGATATTACCTTCCAATTCATGGAAGATAATGCAGCTGTGAAAAAGACATATGAAGATTGGACTGCGCATCCTTTATACAAAAACTTAGATGCAGCTAAAAATAACCAAGTATATACAGTAGATGAAATAATTTGGAATTTAGCTGGCGGATTACAAGCAGCTCACCTAATGTTAGATGAAATTTACGATCATTTTGAACTTGAAAAATAGTACGAAACAAAGGGAACGCAATTAGCTTCCCTTTTTTCTGTGAAAGAAGAGGATTCATCATGTTACAGGCAACTCTCTCAAGAACACTAGGTTTAATAGTACTTTTAGGGATAGTAATAGCTTTATTTTTCTCTAGTTTAGCATTTGGACAAACGACTATCCCATTCTCTACAACATGGGAAGCAATTACAAATTATAACCCTGCCGATACAAATCACATCATTATTGGCACATCGCGATTAACAAGGGCTATTATTGCTTTAGTAATTGGTATGAATCTAGCAATTGCAGGTATATTTGTTCAAACGTTAACACGTAATCCATTAGCAGCTCCGGACTTAATTGGAATCAATTCAGGGGCTATTTTTTTCATCGTGCTTGGTATTACTTGGCTTAATGTCCAGTCGTTAACGCATTATATGTGGTTTGCATTTTTAGGGGCTACCATTGCCGGTGTAACCGTATTTTTTTTAAGCAGTATAGGCCGAGACGGTATGACACCTATAAAAGTAATCTTAGCAGGTACTGCTTTATCTGCCTTATTTATATCTTTAACACAAGGTTTACTTGTGATAAATGAGCAATCCATTCAAACAGTTCTATTTTGGATTGCAGGCTCCGTTGCTGGAAGAGATTTAGATATGTTATTACCAGTATTACCTTATATTCTTATAGCTTTAGTTATTAGTTTATTTATTGGAAAAGCAATGAACATTTTTAGTACTGGTGATGATGTTGCGAAAAGTCTTGGGCAAAATGTAGGTGTACTTAAAGTGGTGATGGGCATCCTTATTATTATTCTAGCAGGTGGCTCTGTTGCAATTGTTGGGTCTGTAGGATTTATCGGACTCATTGTACCTCATATGGCAAAAGGCCTTGTTGGTTTGGATTATCGTTGGATGATACCCTATGGAGCACTTTTAGGAGCAGCTCTACTTTTAGCAGCAGATATAGTGGCACGATTTATCATTGCTCCCCAAGAAGTACCAATCGGTGTAATGACAGCATTAATTGGTGGTCCATTCTTCATTTATCTGGCTAGAAAAGGGGTGTCTAAACAATGAAACATTGGACGTTTCGGTTATCTAATGAAAAAGTATCTTTTGAATTGTCACTAAGATGGTTGCTCATTTTCATAGTCGGCTTATTGGTTGTCGGAACCCTATTTATTTTAAGCCTTTCAATAGGAAGTAACTGGATTCCCATTGTGGAAGTATTTTTAGAATTGACAGGATACGTTGACCAACATAGCTATGTCGTAGAGACGCTGCGATTACCGCGAGTATTATTAGCGATGTTAGTAGGTGCTTCATTAGGTATAGCGGGTCTTATTTTGCAAAGTCTAGTACGTAACCCATTAGCCTCACCTGATATTATTGGAATCACTAGTGGTGCTTCATTAGGTGCTGTATTATTTATAATTTTTGGTTCCGGTATAATCAGTATGACGCTCTTACCGTTCGCTGCGATTATCGGAGGTCTTTGTGCAGCCATACTCATTTACATCATTGCTTGGAATAATGGCGTTACACCTGTTCGACTTGTATTAATTGGTATTGGTATATCTGCTATTTTAAAAGCAAGTGTTACCTTCTTTCTTGTCTTAAGTGAAACAGCTACTACAACAAAGGCATACATATGGCTAACTGGTAGTTTATATGGGGCAAATATGAGTGATGTATTGGCGATGAGTCTATGGCTTCTAATACCTCTACCCATCCTATTAATCTGGGGAAGAAGTTTAAATGTAACAGAGTTAGGCGATGATACCTCTATTAGTATGGGGATCAATATTCAAAGGCAACGCTTTTTATTTTTAATGTGTAGTGTCGTTTTTGCAGGGACAGCAGCAGCATTTGCAGGTGGTATTGAATTTGTTGGACTCATGGCACCTCATATTGCAAGGAGATTAGTTGGCAAATCCTTTATAGGACTCGTTCCTATCACAGCTCTCATTGGGGCATTTATTGTTATGTTAGCAGATTTGGTGGCACGATCTTTGTTCTTACCACTTGATATTCCAGCAGGTGTATTTACAGCCGCAATAGGAGCTCCTTTCTTTATATATTTATTATTTCAAAATCGGCATCGATAGGAGGATGAAACATGCTCGGATTACAAACGAAAAATTTATCAATACAGTACGGTGACTATCAAGTGATTCAAGATTTAAGCTTTCAGATTCCGGCAGGTAAAATTACTGTTCTTGTCGGTGCAAATGGCAGTGGAAAATCAACACTTTTACGTTCACTTGCACGTTTATTGAAACCACAAACAGGTGATATATTAATAGATGAACAAGAGTTACAGACTTTATCTTCCAAAGAAATAGCAAAACAATTAGCGATATTACCTCAAGGCCCATTAACACCTGAAGGTATTACAGTACATCAATTAGTTAAACAAGGGCGTTATCCTCATCAACGTTGGTTTCAACAGTGGTCAGAAAAGGATGAAGATATTGTAGAAAAAGCAATAGTCGCTACACAACTCCATCTTCACAAGGACCGCGCAGTAGATTCATTATCAGGGGGACAACGCCAGCGTGCATGGATTGCCATGACATTAGCACAAGAAACACCCATTATGTTATTAGATGAACCAACTACTTATTTGGACATGACTCACCAAATTGAAGTATTAGATTTTTTATTTGAATTAAATCGCTCTGACCAACGAACAATCGTTATGGTTCTACATGATTTAAATCTCGCTTGTCGCTATGCAGACCATTTAGTTGCAATTCATGACCAAACAGTGGCTGTACAAGGTCCTCCAGAGGATATTGTAACCGTAGAAATGGTTCAAGAAGTATTTGGTATGGAAGTAGCTGTATCGGAGGATCCTTTTTTTGGAACCCCATTATGTATCCCTAAAGGTAAAGGGAGGTATGTAAAGTGAATTTAGAGCCTTATGGCGTTGAAAAGCAACCCTCACCTCAAGGTATTCCTTTACATGACTTATTGAATAAAGATACTTTATTACCAATCATTAAACAGTATGCAAATCATTTAGATACTTCTTCCTTAGCTATAGCTGGTTCTTTATTTATTAAACGTTATGCAGTTTTAGTAGCAGCTTCGAATCTGGATTATTATGGACTGCAAAAGGAGAGAGTTGATTGGTGGTCTACAGCTCGATTGGATGTAATGTCATTTACATTGCAAATTGAAGAAAATCCCACAAGCCTTTTTGAAGACTGTTGGAAAACACGCATTTTTGCCGGCCATTTAACGCCAATGATTAATGTAATCACGAAAGAATGTAAAATTTCCTCAAAGATCTTATGGGAAAACATCGCTGTAAGGTTGCATGCAACTCTTCGCAAAAATGAAAAATCATTTGCTTTAAATGAATTAAATGAAAATTTTAATGGACTTACTTGTAGTGAAACGAATTGGTTAGGTATTGAACAAAATCCTTTTCAAACTTTTCTTCAGCGCAAAGAGAAATGGAGTGAAGTACCCGTTCGAAAAACATGCTGCCGATACTATCAAGTAAATAAAAAAGAAGAAATTCCATATTGCGGGAATTGTCCATTAAGGTAATAGTATAAAGATTAACATTAAACACTTATTGATAAAAGAAGGGCTTAGGGATCACTCCTAAGCTCTTCTTTTAAAATAGACGTAATTATTTGAACCCGTTGATTTTCCACTACGGCGGATGCTTTTCACGGGCCTGGATTCAGTCTCGTCGCTACGCTCCTGCGGGGCATTTCCGCTCATGCATTCTTTGCAGAAGTCGCCGCCTGCGCTCCAATCAACTAGTGTACGTCTATAAATGATTGGGTGATGGATAGGGACGAACAATAGTAATAATGAATGACATTCATTAGACATGCTGACAATTGATCAAATATTGCTTGAAGACCATAAGCCTTTACCTGTAATCCGTTTTCAAATTTAGCTGCCTATATGAAAAGTTTAGACCTTTAGCGAGCCACGGAAGCCCCTTGCAGCATAGTAGGATTCTGCTCCATTGTGGTACATAAAGACATTGTCGTAGCGGCAATCACAAAAGATGGCCCCGCCGAGTTTTCTAATATTTGGAGGTGTTTGCACCCAGCTCGACGTTTTCATATCGAAATTTTCAAAGTTCTGCAGCTCCCGGTATTGTTCTTCCGTTAAAAGTTCAATGCCCATGGCAGTTGCCATATCAATAGCGTTATTTTCTGGTTTGTGTTTTTTCCTTGACTCCAGTGCTTCACGGTCGTAACAAACACTTCTGCGACCTTTAGGACTTTCTACTGAACAATCATAAAAAATATATTCGCCCGTCTTTTTATCATGGCCAACAACATCTGGTTCACCTCCAGTTTCTTCCATTTTATTGAGCGACCACAGTTTTTCAGTATTAGCTTCGAGCTTAGCTTGTACTTCAGCCCATTCAAGACCTTTATGGCGGTGCATGTTTTTCTCAAAACGGGCTTTCAAAGTTCTGAGTAGTTCCTCACGTTGTTCTAGTGACAACGCCTTATTGCTCATTGTCATATTCGTTTCCCCCTTTATCTTATTAGCTATAGCAATCCTTGGCTTTCTCCACTGAAGGATTTATGGTAGGTAGGTTGATTGATTGATATATAAAGTCTTGAATTCCTTAGGAATTCAAGACTTTCTGCACCTTTTTCACTTCCTGTATTTCTAATATTCCCCACTTAGTTTAACTATTCACTTAGTATTATAATCCGTCATCTTTATACTTTAAACATATTCGTTTTTTCTTGTAAGTCTTCCGCCATTTTAGAAAGTGCCGAAGTAGATGCAGTAATTTCCTGCATAGAGGCTAATTGTTCTTCAGTAGCCGCTGAAATATTTTGTGTCCCTTCGGCGGAGCTTTGGGCAATTTCATTAATTTGCTCCATGGATTTGGACATTTGATCAGCTCCTGCAACCATCTGTTGTACAGAAGTAGATACTTCACGAATTTGAACAGAGACCTCGTTAATAGCATGTTGAATTTTTTCAAATGATTCACCTGCGATGTTCACATTGTTAATACCTGTTTTCACTTCATTTGTAGTGAACTGCATGGAATCTACCGCTTTATTCGTTTCCGCTTGAATTCTTGTTATTAGATTAGAGATCCTCTGTGCTGACGCAGATGATTCTTCGGCCAATTTTCGAACTTCTTCCGAAACGACTGCAAAGCCTTTCCCGTGTTCGCCTGCTCTTGCCGCTTCAATTGCTGCATTTAACGCCAATAGGTTGGTTTGTGCAGCAATACTTGTAATGACTTCAACGATATGTCCAATCTCAGTCGAACGCTCACCTAATCCACTAATAACATCACTTAGACTACCAATAGATGTTTGAATCGAGTTCATTTGTAGAACTGCAGTTTGAATAATATCATTTCCATCTATAGAAAGTTGGTTTGCTTGTGTAGTAGCCTCAGACACGTTAGTAGAATTTCTAGCTATTGTTTGGACATTTTGTACCATATGATTCACAACATCCGAAGTTTCTATAATCGTACTAACCTGGTCGTCTGAGCCGCTTGCTACCTCTAACGTAACAGACGCAATATGTTCACTTGCCTCACTCGTTTGTTCCGCACTTGCCGAAAGCTCAACCGAAAATGCTGCCATCTGTTCGGACGATTGTTTCACCTGTCCAATTAAATCACGTAATTGAGCAATCATGTGGCTAAAAGTGGACGTTAAGACCCCTATTTCATCCTTAGAATCATAGTCTACGCTAAAATTTAATTCCCCAGCTTCTGCTCGTTGAACTGCATATTTTAATTTTTCAATTGGAGAAATTAGATATTTTCGTACACCGATAAAACCGATTGCCACAAACAAAATTCCTAATACAATTGATATAATTAGAGAATTTGTAATCCCTTCACTTGCCTCGGCCTTACTTTCCATATTCAAAGTACTTGCATTTTTTTTATTCAATTCTGTCAGCTCTAAACCTTTTGACATAATTTCGTCAAGCACAGGCTCGGCACTTGAATTAAAGAGGTTTATTGCTTCCTCATTCTTATTAGCAAGACTTAACTGAAAGACTTGCTCCATGCTTTCTTTAAAACTTGGATATAGCTGAATCAATTCACTTATTATTTTATCCTCATCCGATTGCATTTTGGCTGCTTCAAGTATTTTAAGATTCTTTTCATTATCTTTAAACGCATCAGTTACTTCATTTTTAATTTGAGTAATAGTTGTTTCATCTATAAAAAGTAAAGAACGATACATATCTGAAACAATAATCCGATTATTAAGTCTATAATCTGACAAAACAATACTTGGTTCTAGACGATTTTTAAAAATATTCTCTGTATTATTCTCCAATTTTTTCATAGTGGTATATCCACTTACTTGGATAAGAGCAATCGTTAAAATTGCTATAGACATTAATAGGACTAACTTTTTAAATATGGATAGATTACGAAGCAAGGTTAATACTCTCCTTTTCAAATTCAATTATTTGTGCACTTTTAATGAAAGACAATGATTTCTACTTTATCAAAGGTGCGAGCATACATGCTTATTTACTTCTTAACAACAACCCCCTTCACAATAACACGCTATTTTTCACACTATTCACAACATTCTACGACATATTTCGATAATTTTGAACAATATTTCGACAAAATAATATAATTAAGTACAACAATCTAATTAACTGAGTGCTTATGACTGTAGAGAAACTGAAAAAAATATCGGTTATACTTTAATCTTTTTCTTTTAAAATTAATTTAGATAAGCCGTTGATTTCAATTTCCACTCCGGTTGAGTGCCTGTAGCACCTGACATTTTCCTAAGTCCGCAAGATATCAAAACCTCCGTCATGCTTCATGTACAATAAAAGGAATCGAACCCTTCATGCCATATATAAACAAAAACGAAGTCTTCAATTAGACTCCGTTTTTTCAACGTATCACGAATGACAAAAATTATTTATAATACATTTTTTACAGTATTTAATTTTACAATGACTTCAACAGATGAATGTGCAGGAACTTGAATATTTTGCGGACTAACGATATAAGTATACAATTCACTATTTTCATGACTAGATGTATTAGAAAAATCGTATTCTGTTGACAATTCTATTATTCCCGTTTCTCCTACAAAAGGTATACTAAATTCAGCAGTGGCCTTTGTTCCAAATTTAAAGCCATGTGTAGTCGAACTAGTAACAGTATGCGCAAGGGTTTTAGTAAAGCTTTGCGTCGTTAAAACTTGTTCAGTAGCCGTGTTATTTGTTAAATTTTCTATTCCTACATATACATTTTCTGAACTAGTAATTACAGATTAGCCATCAGCTTTGAACCGAAAATTGATTGAATAATTCAGGGTCTTTTTCCTCTCGAAACTTACCCCTTGTACCTTGTCAGGATAATAATTATCCTGATTTTTCACAAAATGATTTACTAAGTGTTCAATTGGCACCTTTGCATCTTCAATTTCATTATTTGCAAGGATTTTTTCGCCAGTGTTTTGTACGACGCTTACAGGATTTGGTGATGTTATCGCAAACGAAGTACCTATAGAAGCAATAGCTACCACTGCTAGAACATTTTTGTTTTTTCTTAATATTCCACCTTTTTACTAAAATAGCATATGACACAACCTGACACAAATCTCTAGAAAGCTTATCCAAAGTAATATATTTTAGGTTAATTTACTGTAAATAACACTTCTTTTTTTCTTTAAACACATCCAAATCACAATTAAGTACTATAATAATAACCATTATAATAAAACAATATAAATTAAAATTTCATATTTTATAGTTGTTCAGCGCCTAATCTTTGTAAAACTTTTTCTGGATATTGAGCGATATATATATAAAAGATACTAAAGTTGCGCGTATTTCCTCTTGAGACGCATTAAAACGGTTAAAGATGACGCTTACTGAAGGTTCCGTGTACGTAAGTGCAAAGGATATTGATAAAACTTTTTCGTGTTGTTCATAATATATCTAATATTTCCCCTTGCTCGGGAGATAGACTAAGTTGACGAATGAATAAAAAACACAAAAAACCAGTACAAACGTTCGTATTGTAGTAATACTAAAAGAACTTCAAAGGCGTCATTAGAACGTGCAAAAGAACTAAAAAAGTAGGGGTGTAAACAACGTGAAATCGCTGAAACACTAGGGTTTCGGCACGTCATGTAAGACGCTTATTAAGCGAGTAAGAAAAGAGGACATGAAATACTCTTTAAATAGTGGGTGCTGTCCTCTTGTGGGACAGTGCTTTTTTTATGCAGGATTTTATACATAGTTTGGGGTACTGGATTGGCTAAAAACTAGCGTTCTACCAACCTTGTATAAAAAATGCATACAGGACGTAGCAGGACATAGTTTGTAAACCTTGATAATGAAGGGATTTGGATTGAAAAATACTTCCTACTCCTACTCCAGTTTGTTATGTAAAGGCGAATTGTATTGGACTGTATAAGGTTCTATGGATTTTTTAAAAGGCTGTTTTCTAAAAGATTGTTGCTATTCAACTAACGGATTGCGATCGTTCAATTTTGTTGGACTCGAATAGTATATCATAAGAAATTTATCTTTTTTAGTGAAAATTATTGACTTCCTATTAGCTGATTTAGTTAAATAAGTGAAATCGTTTTAAAAAATTTTTTACGATTTTGCAATAAAGCATTTAATTTCTTCAAAACTAACAATTACTAGCTAAATATTTACCTACTAAAATACCACTAGCTGCTGCTTGTGATAATGAATGTGTAACTCCTGAACAATCTCCAATTACATATAATCCTTGAATATTCGTTTGGAAATTTCCGTCAGTTTCTATTATTGGCGAATAAAACTTTCCGTCCATACCATAAAGCAATGTATCCTCATCAATTGCTTCACCAATAAGTTTTTCCAAATGGTTTAAAAACCCCTGCAAGATTTGAATATATAGTAAAGGAATTTCTTTAGTTAAGTCCCCAAATTCAGCTTTTAACGAAGGCTGAATTCGATTATTATACATATTTTCTTTTGTTGTAGACTGTCCCTCCCTTAAATCTCCAAAACGTTGTACTACAATACGATCTCTACCTTTATTTATTTCACCGATAACCTTATGTGCATACATATTTGCTTCTTTAAGAGTAGAAAAATACGTTGGAGTGAACAAAGTAAAATTCAAGTTAGAAGTTCCGTTCTTTTGCTCTCGAAAGTTTTGACCATCGGGCATGACTAAACCTTCTTGATATTTACGAATGATTCTTCCTTTAGGATTCATGCAATAAGTACTTGAAATAATATCTTCATGTGCATAAGCAAGCTTTGTTTCAAAGGTATCTTCCAAAATTAAACGTAGCTGTTGTTCTGCCATTTCAACTCTAATACCCAAATCTAAACGAGTTTTGCCTTGCTTAACTCCAAGACTAGAACATTGTTTTTTTAACCAATCTGTTCCTGATCGACCTGTTGCAAACACTACTTGCTGAGACTGGATATCCCCTTTATTTGTAATTAAAGTAAATGAGTTTTTATCTTTTTTTATATCTTGCACATCCACCTCAAATAGGATATCTATCTTGCTTGATAAAACTTTATAAATTTGTTGAAAAATTTTTGTTGAAAGTGACGTACCTAGGTGCCTCACCTCAGTAGTTAACATCTGTAAGTTACATAATTGGGCTCTTTTTGAGAGTTCTGTATTAGCTGTGGAATATTTTATAACCGAGTCTCCACCAAAACGGCATAAAATTTCGTCAACTTCATCCATTAATTGTAGAAGATTCTCTCTACCTACTTTTTGCTCTAATTCGCCGCCAAAATCACTTGTATAATTAAACTTTCCTTCTGATTTACCCAAACCAGCAAAACCAAAATATTTCTCGCATACATTACAATTGCATGTTTCACCTCGATCTAAAGGACAATTTCTCTCCTCTATAGATTTTCCTTTTTCAAGAATTAATATCTTTTGATTACTTTGAGATAAGGTATATGCTAAAAAAACACTACTTACACCTGAACCGATAACTGTAATATCATACATCCATTTGCACCTTCTTTAATTAATAAGTAATAATTTCTATATAAGCATTTTACAATATGTGGATTATCAACACAAAACTATACAACTTTTTTACAGTGTACAAGTTTATACTGAACAGGTCTCATGTATACAAGTGTTCCAAGAATCCGGTATTAATGATTGTAACTTTAGGAAGCTTGGGTATCTGGGTATTAATTGATTTGTTTATGATTGTTATCGGCAACTTCACATAAGATCTACCTAATAAACAGCAATGAATAAGGCGCTGGTCAACTATGGTCGATTGGCACTTCTTTAAAATCGGAAAAGATAAATTAAGGTGTTGATAAAAACGTAAAAGAATGGTAGAATTTTCGATGGCAATAAAGTAAATTATTGCCATCGAAAAGAAAGGTGTTTGATAAAAATGCAACAACAAACTTCGGAAAAAAACTATGTAGTAATGATTTTACTATGTTTCTTTTTAGGTAGTCTAGGAATACATCGCTTCTACGCAGGTAAAATAGGTACTGGTATTTTAATGATTATAACTTTGGGTGGACTAGGTATCTGGACATTGATCGATTTAATTATGATTATTATCGGCAACTTCAAAGATAAAGAAGGAATGGAAATAAAACCTTCTTAACAATAATGAATAAGGCGTTGGTTAACTGAGGTTAACTGGCGCTTTTTTTAATGGAGAAATGTTGTTTAATAAATCGTAGATGTCAGGGAGGTTGATATGCGCCCTATGTCTCACCTGTGGCCCCTTATATACCTCGGGAATAATAAAAGCCGCTCTACTTCTTGTTTGCAGTTGATACATTTGAATTGTTCTTGAGTTGGTTGATACACTTCTTTCCTCACTTTGTTGTGAACGAATCCGCAATCAGGAAGACGAGTTGATTGGTGCAACATTACCACTAAACAGCCGTTCTTCTTGAACTAACGGAGTGCTTTAGTTGAATAATTCTCATTTAATTGATTAAACTTTTTATAAAAATCTCATACTTAGTTAGAAAAATTTACTCCATTTTGATCAATCTTTTTTCAAAATGGAGTTTTTTCATTTGCTGATAAATAAAGGCTGAAGGAAATTTTTCAATCAATTTTTATTCTAAAGCTACAATATAAAACAAATTTCTCCCCATCAACACTTAATGATAAATAAAAAGACAGAATCAACCAATCAAATATGTAATGAGGTTACTTTCAAAGTCAGGAAGTACTGTTAAAGGAGAACATACATTTGAAGTATTTGGACCAAATGGTAATCCGGTATTGAAAGGGTATGTAAACATAAATCCCTCAAGAAATACAACAACTTGGCATTAGCATACTAAAGAAGATAATTTTGAATGGCATCACGGTCAAATTCAGTTGAAACACAATAGTTTACCTAAAAAGTGGGGAGTTTAATTATATTCTTTAGGATGTAAAACTGAAAAATAGGCTACTTATTACTAGGGATTTCCTATGTCGAGTAGCTTAATAAGTTTATCTCCATACTTACTTGCTTTATATTTATTATTGGAGTCTAGTCAGATTTATGCGGATTTACAACGTTAAGAAATATACACGATGTTATGCAAAGTGAAGAACAAACCAAACAAGTAAAAAAACTGCTACATCAACCGTTTACGCCACCTGTATAAAACACCGTATAATTAATGTTCATACAAAAAGCCACAAACCACTGATTTAACAGCGTTCATGGCTTTTAGGTTCATTCCAAACTTTCATTTGGGAACGTTATTAATGTTTTCTAGTGTATAAACATTATTAATCTTGAGATAGGTGTAACCAATCAAGTTAACCAAAAGGACTTTTTAACATATGTCTTCGTTGAAGAAGTATCAGTTAAATGAAATGATTTAACTACTTTTTAACATTTATTACTTTGTATCCAACAAATAAGATTAAAAACCAAACTGGTGCGACATATAGGGCAACACGCATATCTGGAATAAACGTCATTAACACAATAACCATTAATAAAAATGCAATGGCAATATACGTAGAAAGTGGATAAAGCGGAATTTTGAATTTCAGTTCGGCTACTTCCTCTTTCGTTTTTGACTTTCTAAATTTCAATTGTGCTAATAAAATAATCATCCAGCTTGTAATGACTGCAACAGTCGCAACAGCAGAAATATAGATGAACACTTTTTCAGGTACTACATAATTTAAGACAACCGCAATTAATAACACCGCTGAAGAAAATAAAATCCCTCTACGCGGACTACCGTTTTTACTTACTGTTTTAAAATATTTTGGAGCATTTTTTTGTACCGATAAGTTGTGTAGCATACGTCCTGAACCGTATAAACCACTATTAAACGCAGACATTGCTGCTGTAATTACAACAAAGTTAATAATGTGAGCCGCAGCAGGGATGCCGACGTAATCGAAAATTTGAACGAACGGGCTACCTTCTGAACCAACTTCGTTCCAAGGATAAATAACCATCATAACGCCTAATGCACCAATGTAGAAAATTAAAATACGCCAAACGATGTTGTTAATAGCTGAAGGAATTGACTTGCTAGGATTTTTTGCTTCTCCTGCAGAAATACCAACTAATTCAACCCCACCGAATGAGAACATAACTAATACTAGTGACATTAAAATACCATGGAAACCGTTTGGCATGAAGCCACCGTGTGCCCATAAATTATCGAAGCCAATTGCTTCACCTTGGTTGCCAACACCGAAGAAAATAATGGCTAATCCTAGAACGATCATACCGATAATCGCAACAACTTTAATCATCGCAAACCAGAATTCGAATTCTCCGTAAGCTTTTACATTTGCTAAGTTTACAAGCATCATAATAACAAGTACTACAAGGGCAGTTACCCATTGTGGAATATCAGGGAACCAGTAGTTAATATATACACCGACTACTGTTAATTCTGCCATGCCAACGACAATCCACATGAACCAATACGTCCAACCAGATAAGAACCCAGCAAAGCGTCCTAAATATTTATTCGCGTACGTACTGAACGAGCCTGATACAGGTTCCTCTACTGCCATTTCGCCTAATGCACGCATAATTGTGAAAATAACTAATCCGCCAATTAAATAAGCTAGTAAAATAGATGGTCCAGCCATTTGAATTGTTGAACTAGAGCCATAAAATAAACCGACTCCAATGGATCCGCCAAGTGCAATTAGTTGCATGTGACGAGTACTTAATCCGCGCTTTAGCTGTGAATCTTGATGATTGTCTTTCATAATGTCTTACTCCTAATACGTTTAGATTTTCAAATATTTTGCTCAAAAAAGGAATAAAAAAAACGCCCTTTTGGATTAACCAAAAGGACGATTCAACTCGTGTTACCACCTTTAATTTATAAGCAATTCACATTACTTACCTTAAGAAGTACGGTCATTTGACGATACTCTCGCACATGATTACGGGTGCTTACCGGCGTAGCCTACTTAGAATGATCTTTTCGGTACACAGCTCCAAGATGAATTCTCAATCGTTTTACATGCACCTCTCATCAACCGGTAACTTTCTGTTCGTAAAAATAATTGATACTATTTCTTTTCATAGCCTTTGTTCTATACAAATATTTTTGAATTGTTTTTCATTTTACAGAAAAAAATTATTTTGTCAATATAATTTTCAAAATTTCTTCATAACCCAGTTAAATTATATATGACATTTTACTATATAAATACAACTCTCACCACTTACATATAAAAGCTAAAGGAAATATTTCAACAAATGTTAGTAAAGTTCTTTTTAGAATATTATTCAACAATCTGGCCCTTTAATGAAAACGAGCGCTGATCCTTGTTACAGAATCGCGCCCGATTGTATTATAAGGTCAGCCAGAAAATATTTCTGGTTGACCATTTTTTATATCGATATATGATAACGGTAGCCGTGGTAGAACGTTCGCGCCTGTGGGGCTATGACCCCGTCCGCAAAACAGTTCGCCCCCTACTTGTAGAAACATGTTTGAGGCTGGTTGGGACAATGATCTCGTATAACAAGCGAAGCTATGACACTGCAAGAAGGATTAGGGGTACCGGTAATTATATTTGGAGGAGGAGATTTATAATGAATCCAGTCATTGGTCTGGATGTGGCAAAAGGTGAAAGTCAGGTTCAAGCATACTTGGAAAGAAAGAAGCCTTACAAGAAAAGTTTCAAAATAAAACATGATCTTGATGGGTTAGCTAGTTTATTAGATTTTATTAAAGAAATAGAAGATATTTCTGGAGAACGTCCTCCTCTTGTAATGGAATCAACAGGTCATTATCACTCACCTGTTGTTCAATATTTTGAGGACAAGGGCTACTTAATTATTATCGTAAATCCACTCATCTCTTATAAAGCAAAAAGTTCTAGTTTGCGAAAGGTAAAAACAGATATCATTGATGCCAATCACCTCTGCGAGCTGTTTTATAAAGAGGATTTAGAGCCTTATAAAAAACGTGGTATCCAACTTATGAACCTACGTCATCTTACGAGACAGCACGATAATATTACAGGTATGTTTGTACAAACTAAACTACAATTCCAGGCAGTTTTAGATCAAGTTTTCCCTGAATATAGTAAGGTTTTTGGAGACTTCTATTCAGATGTTTCTTTAAAAACATTACAAGCATTTCCTACTTCAGAAGAGGTCTTGATAGTTGATACAGAAACTTTAGCGACTAAAATTAAAGAATTCTGTAATACTCGTTCACTAAAATGGGCAAATCAACAGGCTGAAAAGCTAATGATTGCCGCAGCTCAAAACCCTTTCCAGAAGGTCTTATACTCTAGCCTTGCCCTGAGCTTAGATATGTATATTAATAGCTCTTTGAATACAAAAAACATCTATCTATGCTTGAAAATGAGATAGATGCTTTAGCAAAAAGTATTGAAGAATCTAAGATTATCCGATCAATTCCCGGTATCGGCGAAAAAATCGCTGCCACGATTGTTTCTGAAATTGGGGAAATTGAAAGATTTAATCATCCTAAAAAACTAGTCGCATTTGC
>NZ_KB933398.1:3881850-4040273 GCF_000392615.1 Lysinibacillus sphaericus OT4b.31
TCCAAATACAATATTTGGACGGTTATTTGGTAAGCACAAATTTAGTATAACATGATATTTTAATATTTTTATTAAAAAAAGTTGACAACTATTGGCTGGTTTTGTTGAACAACAATTGTATAAAATGCGATTAAGGTATTAAGCACTAAGATGCCTTACATAGAACCTTTTAGTTCACAGGTTGACTTAAATTTACCCTCAATAAACTTTAACGTTACATCGGCATCTGAAGTTGGGTTGTTGTTATAACTGTAAATTTCTAAAACCTCAGATTCAGCAACGAGTGCACCTTTACCACCAAGAATCTCAAATGCTCTTTCTTTTGACATACCTTTTTCAAGCTTATTTAATTGCTCAAGGTTTATTTCAATATCAGATGTTTTTAATCCGATTTGTGCTTTATAACTTAGTTTTTCACCCTCGAATGTCATTTCAGAACCCGACGAGTCGCCATCTGTTTCAAATTTATATATAACGGTATTATGCGAATCACCATCAGTGCCACTTTTAGAAACTACTGTTCCCTTTGACCCAATAATATTAAATACCTCTTCGGGTGTCATACCCAATTTAATTTGTTTATACTCTTCTTCAGTTACTTTACCATCTTCATTAACACCTAATGATAATGTTTCTTTGTTTGATGCATCCTCTATTGGTATTTCAGCAATCGGTTTTTCATCTTTTTGTGCTTCTTCATTGGTTGTTTTTTCACTACATCCTACTAATCCGAGACGTGTTTAATATGTGGTCCTAATTTATTTACTATTGTTGAAGACGAATTATTGTAGCTTTGTGAAAAAGATTTATTGTTTAATAAAGTCTGATAAAAATCACCTCTGTAATTATTTTTTGAGGTGATTTATTAATGATACTTGAAGTTTACCTTGTGAAAAACTTTACTTAAACTAACGTTGCAGGATAGTCGAAGAAGGAAAAAGGAATTAATGTAACTGAATAGGACACACTATAAGAATGGCCAATAATATTACTTTTTCTTTGCCAAAACGATCTGATATCTATTCGTCAAGGCCAATAAGTCATCTACGAGTAAGTCTCAAGGAGGGATTGCTTGATGAAAGATATGTTTATGAGATTTATCTCGGAACCACTTTTATGGTTCTGCGTAATTTGTCTGTACTCGGTGATTGAAATAATAGGATGGACTAATGAAAAAATATAATGCTAATTTAAGAGAAACCATTGATTACTGCACATTTTTTAAAAATTACGTAATAATCAATAATTGTGAAATAGGGTATTCCACCACTTGTTACGAATACCCATAATCATTTAGAAATGAGGAATTTAATGGATATAATTTACTGATAATAAACAAAAACAAATACTGGAAACAATATAAATATAATATCCACTTTCAGATAGTATCGTAATTTCATTATCTTTCATTTCAACAAGATTAGTTACCATCTTCATATAGCTTAGTCACCGTAATTGAAGAAGGGTTTTTATCAATTTCAAATTTAAATAAAGTACTTTTTCAACTTCTAGTGTATCGAACATTTCAGCTATTTCATTTATATCGGAAGAATGTTTTATACATCACTTAGAATTATTGTATATTGTTCCCCATTCACAATCACTTTGCCTTCTGGTTGACTAAGAGTATCGGTTAGGAATCTATTGCATCCAGTCAAAATAAAACGTTAGTTGAATAAGATTATCGTTTATAATTATCGACTATATTTAATTGCAGTTCCAAGAAGGTCGTGGTCTGCAACTGCCTCATGACTAGAAAGGAAAACCTCCATTAAACCAGATCCTGTTGTACCTTGTATCCCTTTATGGAAAAATTTACGGGAATTAAAAACTAGAATTTACTGCCTGGTAAATTTGATAAGCTTAAATTATGAATTATTAATAATGTTACCTACATTTATTACTGAACTGTCCCAATTTACCTTAAGATAACTTCCAATATGGACTTTTCCCATGGCGTCTACTTCCAGAATAATATTGAAAGGTTCTATCATCACCCCTTGTTACTTTAAAGTCCACTCACTTAGGTCCAATATACACACTTTAACAAAATGACTAAATAGTTCATATTTTACTAGTATATCATTTTTTACCAAAATAGGATTTATTGATGTATAAAAGTATTCTTTTGTAAAAAACTTATTGAAGATTTGGTAATAATTATGCTAATCTAGAATTAACTCGAGAGTAAGTAATTTTGCTATAGCATAAAAATTATTATTATTTTGGTAAGTACATAGTATTTTATAAATGAACGAGATTAAAAGGTGGTAGTTTATATTTATGTCAGTAAAATTCTGTTACAAAAATACAACACTAACCCTAAATAAATTTATTTTCGAATGCTATTACATACTCAAAAATAGAAGTTTTAAAGCTTTTATATTCATTGCATTACGAGATGTTTTTACCAAATTTTAGAATCGAAAACATAATAAAAAGAATAGAGGATAAAAAATGAAAAAAAAATATGTTTTAAGCGCTTTATTTTTACTGACGATGAGTATTGGTGCATTACCTGAAAATTCTAAGGCGGCTTCAGAAGAAGAAAATGTTAATGGTGTTTCGAATGTAGATATAGATTATATGGAAAACAAAGAATATTATGATGGATTGGCGAAACAAAGAGATTTAGAAATTGCCGAAAGAGAAAAACAAGAACAAAAACAAGGTTTAGCGCGTGCTTCCGCATATTATACAATACCAGTTACCTACAATAAGCAAGCGTATTCCAATTTTTGTGGCCCAGCGGCAGGAAGACAAGCCTTAAGTTTCCACAAAGAAAAAAGTAAGAGCAATGATAGTTTACCATCCCAGGATAACTTTGGTGTCACTATTGGTACTCTACCAAACAAAGGGGGGACACAATCTACAAATCTTAGAAACGGTTTAAATCAATATAAAAATGTATATGGTTTTAGTTCAAACCCCTATATAGTAGGTAATCTTACTGACTCTGCTAATCCTGCAAATACGTTTATTTCACGTATTACTGATAGCTTAAAGAATCAAAAAACAGCACCAATCTTATTAACAGAAACTGAATGGATTGAACAATATAAAGGTACAAATTACCGTCATTATGTAACAATAAGTGGATACAATGAATCCGGTCAGACTCTAAGAGTTGTAGATCCAAATCACCATACAGAATTCACAGGAACTGGGACATATTGGACATCTATCGGAAAAGCAACAGATAATACTACAACTGGCAAAGGTATTGCAAAAGCTACATATAAAGCTGATGGTGCTAACCCTGCAATGATTTGGTAAAATAGAACAAAATTAAATAACTAGGTTTATTTGGGGAGATTATTTTGAAAAAAAAAGCATTAGTAGCACTCGGATTAATTGTCAGCTTAGTTATCATTCTACTAGTTATTCCTAAAGCAGTTCAAAATAATGAAAACAATAACAATGCTGAAGAAAATGAGACTCTTGAAAACTATCAAATAGTTGATGAAGATTTTAATAAAACAGTAGATGTTCCTTTTTCTAGGATAACTTCTTTTAGAGGTAACGCTAACTCAATTTTTATGAGTGCAGATCATAAGAGTTCATCCGGTCTAGATAATAAAATCATTCAATATAATAGAAAAACTCAGAAATATAAAACTATATTTAACAGCAAATTTAAATTGCCGTCTGTCCAAGGTCTAGAACTGAATGATAATTGGTTAGTCTGGGTTGATTCTGATGAAACCGGGTCACAGAAAAATGCATATTCAATGAATTTAAATACGAATGAAATACAACCATTAACACAAGAAAATGATCCAAATATCAATAATGCTTTTCCTGTACTTGTAGAAGACTATGCTGCTTGGATATCAATAGATAGTAGGACAAGCAAGCCGAAAGTTATGTTAAAAAATCTAAAAACAAATGAAACTGAAAGTATATTTGATTTAAATACCTATACTTTTATGAATATGTTCTTATCTGCAAAGGATGGGAAAATATTATTTACTGATAAAAAAAATAATGTTGGTTATCTATATTTATACGATGTGAAAAGTAAAGAAATCAAAGAATTAAAAACTGATTATGAATTGATTGGTTGGGCAAGTATGCTAAATGGCCAACAACTTATTTATCTAACCTTTAATGACCCTAGTGAATCTAAAGTTGATAAACGAAAGCTTCTTTTTTATAATGTTTCTAATAAACATACGCAAGAAGTTGTTTCGGATGTATTAAATGTAAATGCTCTTTACACAGATTTTAATAATCAAGTGTTTTTTTCTTATAACGATGAATATTTGATAAAATTTAAGCTAGAGAACAATTTACTGGTTGAAAATAGCGAATTGGAGACACCTGACATTTACAGGTTTTCTGCGGAAAATGATATCTATATTATTAATCAAGACCTTTCAGATGAAAAACGTAAAAGCAAATTAATTATCCAAAGTGAACTCTCTAATTAAAAATTTGGCCATTCCCAATCGGGGATGGCCTTATTCTTTTAAAATTTTGTGAAAACTCAATTTCTCCCCTTAAAAGTCCAAAAAAGAAAGAAAATTACTTATAACTGGAAATGATATAGTAAAAATTAACCCTGCCTTTCCTTAAGATTATTTTATCAAAAATATCCTAAAAAAGAAGGTTTTGGTTTAGGACTAATCATTGCGAATAGTATTATGAAACTGTATAAAGGCGTAATTAAAATTACAAGTCAAGAGGGAACAGGGACGACTGTTGAATTGTTTTTACCAATAAACTAATATAGATGATTTTTTGGAATCTGAGAAATATTTATATCCCATATATCTAGAGTCCAATTACAAAAGTGTCCGGAGAAGTTCTTATTGATGTAAAATAGGTTTAACCCTCAAGTACAATTAAATTCTTATAAAGGAAAATTATATAGAAGTTTTTCTGTAAACTGTGATATTAAAAAAGAGGTTTATTTACTGTTGATAACAGTTAATAAACCTCTTTTTTCACAAATGTTTCTTGCATCAGGACTATGTTGTGTGCGTCATGATTGAGTTGTGTGCAGACACCAGTATTTTCAGCTTAACTTCAGATAATTCCATCCAACTCTAGGGTACGATTAAGTTGTGTTCAGACAATTGGTCTTCTTCACTTGTAAAAAACTCTTTCATATTTGAAGAAATTAAAACGATTGTAAGACTACTGTCAAAAATTTCATCTCTTAGTTTTGTCCAAATTGTTTCATCTTTGAAATCACTTAAATCTTCACCATCATTTTCTCCCTTTATATTTAAAACTGATAAAGTGACAACATTAATTATAATTTTTGCTGTTATATTCAACGGTATATGTTTTGTATCTAATAATTAAAAAACATTCTAAGAAAAACAAAAACCCTGATACAGCAACGACTACACTGTATCAAGGTTTATTTTGGATGTCACATCATCTTATATATTTATGACAAATATAATTATAAATTGTGACAGTATTAGTTATAACTCACAAATGTAGCTTTGGAATAAAGTTTGATAAAAAAACACGATTAAAGCTAAATTTCATCGCATACAAAAAGCTATCGTTTTGAATAAAGATTGATCAAAACGATAGCTTTCTTCTATTTTTAAGAACTGTTTTTTATAATAAAGATTGATTGTTTTAAAGCTCCTTCTTCAACATCCTTATTTATTTAGTATACACTCCCAAAAATCCATCCTCATTATCATTATTCAATAGTTTTATTTCCTCATACTGATTCTTTTGTTTACTTTCGATAAGGAATAGCCTTTTTTTATTTGTTGTACTTCCTTCTAAAGTTGTATAGGAAAGGGTAAGAATTTTCTTTTCATTATCTAATCTAAAAGAGAAATCGGAATAGTTCCTATTATCGGAATTTATTAGAATATATGTTTTATACTTATCTTGGTCATAAGCATAAACACCATCCTTTAGATCAACTCCAAATACGTCAAGTACCTTTTTATTGTCATCGTGCTTAGTGTCAAGCTCTAATACCTTTAAATTTTTAAATTTCATAGTTTCTGAAATAATACTATCGGGATTTATCACTTCGTTATCCACACTACTGTTGCTACAAGCTGTTATCATAATGAATAATCCAAGAAAAACCAAAATAGACAACCCTTTTTTCGCCATTCTTTTTCCACCTTTCTTCTTGCAATTTTTTTAACAGTATCCACTAACACAGTATACAATAAAAAAAACCAGTATATACAAATATTACTATTTATAATACACTAGTATTTGTAATACAAAAAAAGGGGAGGTTGTCAAAAAATGACATCTAAAGTAAGTAATAAAATTTTTAAGGTTTTACTATTTATTTCTGCATTATTTTTAGTTTTAAGTTACAGTAGCCTTGTAGCAAGTGCAGCCGACAGAGATGATTTACCTAATTCAGAATTACAACCACAAGAGGAGTTAGGTTCACCAACTGAAACTCAATATAGCACACCTACAGAAGATGGGGGCACGATTTTATTTGAATCAGAAGAAGATTATCAATCTTATCAGAATGACAACATAAGTGCTACGTGTAATCAGACAACCCAGACAACACTTGAAAAATATACAGTTTCAAGAGCTTTCATTGGTTACCATCCTGCAACACCTGGTTGGGATAAAGTTAAAAGCGTATCAATAGCTGGTGGTATAACTTGGAGTATAAACGGCTCCTATGCTAATGGCGCGTCAACGTTTGGTATCTCATTTTCGCATAGTCTTACTGCTACAAAAACTTATGAATCACAGTACCCTAATAAATATGTCCGTGTAGGTGTTAGAAAAGATGTTATATATCACAAAGTAAAAAATGTAGTGAAAAATCCTGTGGGAACAGTAATCAATACTTATATTACTGAAACTGCAACGCCAATTGGTGATACGTATACTGAATTAATGTATAAAGATTGATAGTACTTGAGTATATAGGTTTTCATTATTAATAGCATATTTGAAAAACAAGCAACATTAGTAGTACAAACTAGTAAAAAGTTTGTACTACTATTTTTTATTGTTGTTGCTTTAAAATAAAAGTTTGATGTATCTATTTTATAAACATCGCAACTTTATTTCAAAGCTACAACTTTCTCTATGCCTAAAGAAAGTTCACCCGTCGGTTATTTACTAAAGGATTTTACAGTAAAATTGGTTTGCCCCCATAATTTAATTATTTTTTGGTACTCTATGTTTAAACAAAAAAAGACTCTCTGCAGAGTCAATAAATTGTGCGATTGCCAAAACAAATAATGTAGTGCCGATAGTTCGGCCGTAATTCCCCGATTGTAAGCCACTCAATAAAGCCCTCATAAAATATGTTCTTCTGGAACTATATCATAATTAAACCCTTTAAATGAAACTGTTCTTAATGAACCTGAGCTCGTTTTTTCGAGATACTGAACCTTACAATTCAATCTTGGTTCCAACCAAATCATATTACGTTCTACCTTGGTTACGTGTAGCTTTATAATAAAGTTTGATTAAAAATGCTCTGAAAAGGTTGGTTTTTAATATAGAAGAAACCCACGTGTTTAGAACAAAGATTGAGCAAAATAAGTTGGTTTAGTTTTGTTTGAACAAATTTTTTATAAAAAAGATTGATTAAAACTCTTCGTTTTTATAAAACTGACTTTTCTGTAGTTATAAAACACCCCTTTAGACAACTAAAATCTAGAGGAGTTTTTCATCGCGATTTTTTAATCGCAATTTTATTTCAAATCTACAGTTGACAGAAAAATCTTATCGGAGTACAATCGGAGGTAATCAGAGAGAACGTCTGATTGGAGTCTAATGCGATTAGGAGATGATTAAGGTTGACAGTGGACGAAATAATGGAGCTTACTGGTCAAAAAAGAGGAACAATTGAGCAATTTAGGAGTGTGCTGCAAAAGTATCGATTAATAGAAAAACATCAATCTTTGGACAAAAGAGCAGTTACAACGTTCATGAAAGCAGTTGAATATAAAGAAGCAAAAGAAAATAATTGGATAGAATCTATAGAACGTGCTATACAACATGAGTATGGTGAAGAGATGGTATTACCACATATTTGGACTAGGAAAATTGTTTTAAAAGATTTAATTTGGAAAATAATAAATCGACGAGTTACTATAGAACGAGTTGGTAGTTCATTCCCGCCTAATGATGTTGATTCTGAGGAGTACCACATAGTGTTTAAAATCATAATAGATAATTTCGTAGAAATGGGTAAAACTATTGATACTTACAAAAATAGTTATGGCACAGATGGTAATCCTGTAACAACATTCATTTGTAAAGGTAAAGATTTTGTATATTACATAGTAGGAAAATATAATAGTATTACCAAAAGTGAAGATATTCATGTGTTTTATAATGATGGGCTCGAGTTTAATCTAATGAAATGTGAGCATATCTGTGGCGGAAACGGCGACAAAGGGCAACTAGATGAACTATGGAGAACCTGCTCCTCTTTTGCTAAAGACCAATCGGTAGTGGAATAGCAGTTCTGCTCTTACTTTTTTTGACTATAAAAAACGAGCACCTTATAAAAAGCTGCTCGTTTCACATTTATCTTATCTAGAAAATAAAGAAAAAAATCTTTTCTTTCCTGTCATTTTGTTCTTTTTAGTTACTGCTCTATCAATTTTTCCAAGTACTGCTTGACTGTCTTCAATTCTTTTGTAAGCCTGCATTAAAATTTGATCAATTTCTTTAGAACCAGTGGGTTTAATTTTTCTATTCATTGCTCCCATAATTTTCACCCCGCTGCTTTTGTTGACTTAATTTTATCATGTATCATTAAAAGTGTACAACATCTAACATAAAATTCAACTGTTAATAGGTCTGATTCTATAAAGCCTTCTTCACTTTCTGATTGTAAACATAGAACCCCAACAACTTGATTATCAATAGCGAGTGGATATCCCAAGATTGAACCGATTTTTGTAGCAGGTAGTCCACCATCTTCAAACCTTGAATCCTTTTCTTCTATATTGTTAATAATTTCTGCTTTGTTTTTTTCCCAAATATAACCTGCAAAACCAACTCCTTTGTTAAATACCCTTTTATCAACTGATTCAAAGTTAATCCTAACGCTGGAAGCAATTTTCAATTGGTCTCCTTCTACTTTAAATAAAGAGATGGATTTATCACTTTGGTCTTTTTCTAAAATTGTTATACATTCTTCCAAAATCAATTTTAGCCCCGTATCGAGGGGAAGCTCTGAGTCTTTATAATACGAATAATTTAGTGATCTAACTACCCTAGTAGCATTTTTATTATGACGCATTAATATTCGTAATCGTACCTCTAATTGATCTAAACTATCTATTAGTCCCGTTTGGTGTTCACCTGCTTCTTTTAGTAATGCCAAATTTTTATTATAGTCTACAATGAGTTCTCTATAACTAGTATCTAAATCTGAGGCCTTCTTTTTAAAAGCTGGATCATAAAAGGGATTGGGGAAGCTTGTTACTGCTGTTCCGATTTCTATTTTTTCATTAATTCTCCACGTGTTACCAATAAATCGTACAATACGATAACCTAAATATACAAATCCTATAGCACTAAATAATTCCCACTTATTAAAATTATCCACATTTTCAATTAGATTTAACTTAAATAAAGCGATTGATATCCATTCACTCATTGTTGGTAAGAATGTGTTAAAAAGAATCATAAATAAAACTAATGCAACTCCATAACAAAGAAATAACTTTTTCTTAGATAGTGGCTCTTCTTTTGCTAATTGTTGTTCCTGTGGATTAACTTCTGGATTCTTTTTGTCGTCATTTGTAGTTGTACTACTTTCTTCTAACATTGTATTTTTAGAATCTGCGTATTGATTACTCAAAATACATCACTCCTTGACGTTTTTTATAAAACATTACAGAAATGCCATTTATCATAGTAAATTATACCGAATAATAGTATTTTAATTAAGTACTTTTGGTACAATCGTAAAATAATAGAAAACGTGATAACGCTATACAATATTCACCAGAAAAAATGCCCCTTTAGATAGAATTTTAAAGGGGCAAAATGAGACTGTAATCTAATTTCTATATCCTCATTCAACTAGCAAATAGAGAATAAAAGGCATCTAATGTTGGTTTGGAATAAAATTTGATTAAAAGAATGCTGCAGACGTTGATTTTATTATAGAAGAAACCCTTACATTTTAAAAAAAGATTGTTCAAAAGGTGTGCAAACAATAAACATCTTCCTTTCCTATCCCTTGGGTAATCCTGATTCATCAACAATCTATTGAAGGCCAAATTCATCAACAGTACAAGTACATCCAGTACAATTTAATTTAAGCTCATACCCAAAATATTGTAGCTTTATAATAAAGATTGAAGTTTGATCAAAATCGCTAAAGTAATCTCCAAATTGTACATTCATTGTTGTCTATAACATTAGGAAAAATAATAAATTTAACATTATTATAATAATGTTAAATTTATTTAAGGAGTATATTTCTATGAGCAATGATGAAAAAATTATTCTAATGATGCCAAAAATACAAACACATGAAGAAACAGTCGAAGAAGCATATGGTCCATCAACTGGTACAGTATTAGAAGAACAAGTTCCAATTAGCCCTAGTGCTATCTCGGAATTTGCTAACCAATACACAGGCTATGAACTAGATACTATTGAAGTCCATGTAAAAGGTGCTGCTCAAACTAATGGGATTACAAGATTATTTGTTGGTCTCTCAGGAGAAGCAGGCGTAAAACTACAATTAAAAAAGAAAAAATCCTAAAACTCTTAACTAAAAACATACAAAGAGCCTGTAATAGCTCTTTGTATGTTTTTATTATCCTTCAACCTCAACTTCTTCGCTAACTTCATTAAGTACATGGAATCTTCCAAAAGCCTCTGTTTCAATTCCTCCATAGATATCAGCATTATTGCCTGATA
This sequence comes from Lysinibacillus sphaericus OT4b.31, assembly GCF_000392615.1. Lineage (GTDB taxonomy): Bacteria > Bacillota > Bacilli > Bacillales_A > Planococcaceae > Lysinibacillus > Lysinibacillus sphaericus_B. Next base: position 3,892,720 of record NZ_KB933398.1, read on the forward strand.
AATCTTCAATAGTTACTATCAACACATATTCAATTTCTGCGTCATTTGCAATCTCTGGTTTTGAAAACAACTGCAACCAAATCTGCCAATCACCTGGATTAAATGTTGAAAATACTTGCGAAAAATGATGTATGTTATGCCATTTTTCTCTCCCCTGTTTATTCTGAGGATTTCTAGTTACTTCAGTGCCATTTGAGTTGATACAGTGAAAAGAGGTATCTATATAAGCTCTTAAATATTCATATCCTTTATTTGAATTCACAGGAGGCAAGCACAAACAAGTTACTTTAACATTTGCAATACTCGCTTTTCTCTTAGAATACATAGAAATTGTAGTAGGCATATAGAATTGAACTCTTTCCTTAACCAACCTCGACATTTTTCCGGCCCTTATAAATGTTGCCCTTCCAGATTGCGAATACTTGGAGTTGTAACTATTTCCCACACCTTTGCCATACAATTGTTCACATACATCTTCTTGTTGATTTATTTGTAAGTTAAACATTGACGTGGAGAGCTCTGCATGATGTAATAATAGCGCTTTAGCAACCATTGGATTTTTTTGAGGAATATCTTGTGATAATATAGCAAGATCCGCTGCCGCTATAGGAGCTGAAAAACTAGTTCCAAATTCAGCTTCTAAATATCCATCTTTATTAATTACGTATGCAGCAGAATTTCCAGCAATAAAATGTTTATTCTCATTTATGAAAATATTCCCACCTGGGTATGTCAAATCAGGTTTGGATGTACCACAAAAACCAAGCCCTACTCTGCTAAAAGGAGATAATTCTTCAGCTCCCGAAATACTCAATGGATGATTTTCACGTGTTATTGAGCCAACAGTCAAACCTAAAAAACTCTCTCCAGGTGCCGAAATTCTAGCTTCTTCATCATCTATTATATCAGTCAAATTATCATATGTTTGCCAAAGACTATGGTTACCTGTTGGTACTACAAAAACAACTCCATATTTCTCCATCAAGCAATCTAATTCATAAGCAAGATTACTAATTTTTTCATCCTTAATGGGGCGTCTGCTATTAAATGAAAGATTGAATATTTTTGTAGTATCTTTTATTGTCTCTACAGCTTTTCTAATTCTTTCGATTAATACGGGTTCAGGAATCATACTTAATCCATCACTTATTACCGCATCAATCACTCTAACTTTAGGACAAAGTACTCCATTTTCTAAAACACTTTTATCCAAATTATCTCCAAATATTGCCCTACTAGCAACTTTCGTTCCATGTTCGGCAGTAAAATCAGTTATACCATCTGCAACCCAATAACCCGCAACACATTCATCAAGGTTACTCGGCAGTCTAATTCCATCATCTAGTATGCAAATTATCGGTAAATCCTCATTGCCATTTTCATATCTTAACGGTATGTTACGAATATCCGTTTTCTCTGTTCTTTTACTACTTTCAGATGTATAAAATGGAGTTAACTCCATTCTATAAATTATTTCTTGATCAGAAAGTAAATCAATACCACTAGAAGGTAAAAAAGCTCTTAAAACAGGAGTCTCATCAGATAAAAAGAAAGGTTCATCAATTAATTCTCCATCCACTTTCTTCAATTCTTCCCTTAAATAATCTAACATTTTATTATAAATACCCTTTTGCAAATTAGGGACTAATGTTATCTGTACATCTTTTTTGAAGCCATCTTTTTCTATTTCATCTGTTAAATCAGATGACTGTTTATCTTCTTTATCGACTACTCCAATCTTATCTATATATTGAAAAAAATCCGAATCGCGTCCTTGACTCTCGACATATCGGCTTAATTTCACTTCAAACCGATCAAAATCTATCGGTGTAGATGAAACTATAGCAACATTAGATTTTTGGATTGCATTGACTTGTAAATTATTACTTAGAAAAAGCCTTTCATACCCCCCTCTTGCATCAACCTTGTCATTTTTATTTAATTCAACTTTAAAAATAATTACTTCATCTTTTATAGGGGTACTAATATTACTTCTTTTTCTCTTAATAGTTGAGAGCCCTTCACTTAATTCCTTACCATGCTCCAAATGATTTATGTCTCTTGGTGTTTGTCTAGAGGTTGGATCATAATCTATTTTTTTCACTTCACTATCTGGTATTAAGAAATGTGACTTTTTTCCTTCTTCATTATTATCTCTTGGTTTATCTAATGGAAAATCTTCATTATTACTCATTTCAATTCCCTCCTTACTTATTCAACCAATCAGATAAAGTTGAACGAGCAATTGATGTGATTTCTGATATCTCTCGTAGATTTAAACCGCGCTCTCTTAATTCTTTAATTTTTTCCAAGTCAATATTTCCCTTTTTATTATACAAGAAAATTTTATTATTTAAAGACTCTATTAGGTCTTTTGTAGTTATTTTTTCCTTTTTATTGTGTATTAAACATTTTTTTATAGCTTTATTTAATACTTCTTGAATGTCAGCAAAACTAAATCCCTTACATAATTTTGCGATTTTCGCCTCATCCACGTCTAACTTAAGATGATTTTTATACTTTAACAACAACTGTCTTATATATGCTTCTCTTAAATCATTATCAGGTAAATCTAGGTACATTACGGTATTAAAGCGTCTCCAAACTGCTCTATCTAACAAGTCTTCATGATTTGTTGCAGCTACAAGAAAAACATTATCTGGAAGTAAATCTATATTTTGCAAAAGAGTATTAACCACTCGCTTTAACTCACCCAGCTCATTATTATCTTCTCTTTTTTTAGCTATAGCATCAAATTCGTCTAAAAATAAAACAATTTCTTGATTATTAACGGAATCAAAAATTTTCCTCAGATTTGTCCCAGTCTGACCAAGTAAAGAAGTTATCAATGCATCTAATCTAACATAGGCTAACGGCAAGTTTAAAATATATGAGATAAAATACGCCGTAGTTGTTTTTCCACATCCTGGAGGTCCACATAACAATAATCTATTTTCAGACTTCAGATTCAGTGTCCTTAATATTTCCCTATTTTTATATTCCAATGTAATCTCTTCTAATTTCATTTGAATACCTTCTGACAGAATCAATTCTTCAGAAATAAATTTGCCAGGATCTATTATTTCAAATAGATCATTATTTGATGATTTATCTTTTGGAGAAATAAATTTATTACTAACTTTAGAATTATCTTTCATTACCAGCCCAGAAGATGGGCCATAACTATAACTTTCTCTATGTTCCAAGAATTTTTCATTTTCTATTTTTTTTGGGGGTAATTTTTTATACACATTTAAAATTTTTTCAGCCAATTTTATATTGCCTTTTTGTTGCTCGTCACTAATAATTTGTTCAGTTATTTCTTCAAACTTTTGATCATTATTTTCATAATGATATTTGATTAAATCAACAATATTATCTCCACGCATAAAAACCCCTCCTTTCGGACAAATTCATTATAATACCTTAGATTATACCATATATAAATAGTTTTTATTCAAATATCTCGGACAATGCCGGACAACGTTTATTTAGATACTAATTATAAACAGAGCTATATTTAAACATAATAATAAATAATAAGAACTTATGTTCTTATTATTTATTTTATTTTATATCTCCTTCAAAATCAAATAAAAACTCAACAAACTTCCAACAGTTAAAAGTTTATTGATCCTCATAATTTATGAATTTGGGCTTATTAGTCAGTCCTTAGCACTTGGAGCACAGTTTAATAAAAAATATTATTCTACCTACTACCTACTGAAAGTGATGATTTAACCAAAATTCTTATAATTAGGTATGGAGTTCAGTTTTATTTTAAAAATTACATTTCAAAAATATTGATAGTGTAAAAATTTATTTAAACTTATTTATAATTAAATTTGCTCTATGTCTAACATCTCTATTCCCATGCCTCAATGTAAAAAATTCTAAATTATTATATTCCATCCATTGTTTATCCCAAGCCCCACTTACATTGATTAATTTTTCAAGTATGCTTTTATATAAAACAAATTTAGTAAGTGTATTCTCTAAAAAAATTATCAATGTCGAAATCGACTTATGTTCTCTCTCAACTTCAATTACACTAACATCTTTACCAAATATTTTTATCTCAGCAATTACATACTTCCTTTCCGTCACACCATCACTTAAATAAACAAATCGCCTAGTACTTGAAAACTCCTTTAAACTACCTTGAATTAAATTTATAGATTGGACTTCAGGAAAATCCTGCAACACTACCATTACTTTTATAAACTCACCCAATTCACCATCAATTTGAATATTTAGTAATGATTGCTGCTCTAATCCTTTTATAACTTGATTTCCCCCTATATCTGCTGTAGATCGCTTACTTTCGTCATTTATTAATCGCTTCTTGGTACTTTCATCTTCAAATTCACGCTTTTTATTAGAGTTTTTACGGACTTTTGAAATTTTAGGCAACTTAATATATTCATGCATTTGATTGTCCATTTCAATGACATCAAAATTATCTGTAGTTCCTTCTATTTCTTCATCTAACAATAGTTCATCTTGCTGATCATTTAGATTTTTCTTATTATGTAATGTATATTTTTTAACTTCCCTAGACTTCTCCATTCTAACTACTTCAGGGTGACTAAATGAAATTTCTCTATAAAAGATTTGCTTGTTTTTCACACTCACAACTCGTAAAATAGTACCCCCCTTTATATTCGGTTTCACTATCGCTTTAATAGTAATTGGTTGTTTAAATGACCAATCAAAGTTTAAAACGCCCACGTTGTTAAAAGTATATGCCACATTCTCAAATACACTTCTTAAATGTTGATTTGTAACCAGCCATACAAGTTGATACAAATAATTCGATTGTGTGTATTTTCGATGATACTGCGATGAAAAATCCAAATGAATTTTATTATTCTCATAGTTTTCTATAAAATATTGAGGTAATGAGTTGGCTTCGAAAAGTCTATACAGTAAAAATCTGTTTGGAGCTAAAATGCTACGAACGACTTCAATTAACGGAAGAATATAGCTACTTTTTCCTTGCTTTACAATAAAGCTTCTTGAAACATCTTTATCATTAGTCCCTTGTACTACCCATTCCTTCTCATACTTATTAACATTATTTGGGTTAATAGTGAGTTCTATCTCTTCCATACCTTTTGGTAGAATACTTTTACTTATATCTCCGTCAATATAATAATGTTGGATAGATAACGCAGGAAGCGTACCCCAATCGACTATTAATTTTTCTGTTTTCTCCCTGACTCTAAAGTATGCATAAATCATTATTTTCTTTTCATATTGAAAAGGAGAGCTAATCCAAATTAATTGTACTTTCTCTCCCTTTTTAAAAGGCCAGTTATTTAATTTAACTTGTCGTTCGCGCATCGTTTCTCACTTCCTGCTTCATTTCTATATAATGTTCTAATTGAGGCTTAATCTTATGAAAATGATGTGATTTAATCGCTGCAATTCGTTGTATACGCCATAAAACAATTACGATGTTCTGATTAATTAATTCGTCAATAATCTTATAACAACGACGTAATTGAAATTCTTGAACAGACTCAGTAATGTCATTTAATAATTTATTTGTATTTGGCAGCTTATCTAAATGACGTTCTAAGTTCGCTAATATACCCAATCTCCTCCCTAAAATAGATTTTGTTATCCTAATTGGTTTTAGTTCTTGTAGTAGTTGCTGATGCAGTCTTTTTATTTGCTGCTCATATTGCTGATCTCGCTTTGGCCAATTTACAGATGTTGTCGGTTTATTTCTTAGCTGTACTTGAGGTAGCACACTTTCTAAATAACTACTATCATAATAATATAAATATATATATTGTTTCCCCAATTTTTTTCTCAATGATGTACGAGACAGATTTTGATTCTGGTGAACTTTTCTTAGCAATTCTTGTTTGTATTGGTCTAATTTATCAAAGTCGTATTCATTACTTTCTATTATTTGTTTTAATTCGACATTTCCATTTAAATTCTGTTTAATCGTTTTAGAATCTACACCTAATATTTTCGCCATCGCACGAATGCTCCATTTTTCTTTTGCTAAAATATTTAATTTTTTTATCCATACCTTACCAAACGCTTTTACTCGACCTATTTCAAACATATCTGTTGTATGTTTTCTTGCATAAATAAAACCACATGAACATGCAAATGTACCAATCAAATTTTTGGATTTATAGTCTCTAGTCACTTCCACATTTTGAATTATTAGTTGCTGGTAATGCGATGCTGCCTTATTTAAACAGGGAAATGGCCCTTTTCCAAAAGCACCTATGTCTTTTGTAAGCACAACGAGTTCCTCTATATCGTGCTTTAAAAAATAAAGAAAGAGCAAATGACGAAATGGATGTACGTGACGCTTCATATTACGGGTTAATACCTTTAACCAATTATATTCATCTTCCTCACTTAACTCACTTTGATAGCATTTTAAAAAGTTACTTGAAAATGTAGTTTTAAAAGCTTGATACAACTCATGCTGACGAACCCGATCCGAAGCTGTTATTAAGTTATGTTCTCGTAACAATGTTTTATATTTAGAATTAATGTCTTCCCTTGAAAGTGAGTGCAACGGTATATGGAGCAATTTGTAGGCCTGCTTTGCTAAATATATTGACATTTCTTTATGTGGATCAATTTCATATAAATCTGATAAATTCATATGGTTTAATTCGAAACGAATATACTCAATGCGACTATCATTGATTACGGGGTATTCTCTTAATAGAACTTCATGGTGGGGACAATAATCTATTCCTTGTAGTTGATGCTCCCGATGAATATAGGGCTCTCCAAATTGTTCTGTATCTGATTTTGCACAAATAGCACAATAATAGATACCGCTTTTATTACAAATGCCTCCAGCGACCATTCCTAGCCTTGTATAAAGTGCCTTACCATCATCTTTTACATCATTTAATATTTCTTGTTGACGCTGCTTCGACAAAAATGAAGCATAATAAGGATAAATTGTGTGGTTAGCCAATAGCGATTCTACAGAATATTGAGCACCTAGTTTTTCTGCTAAAACAGAAAAATAGCTACCAATCCCTGCACTCGGTATCACAGAACGATTGTCAAACAATTCTTCCAACGTATCTTTACAATCAATATTGCCACTATAAAAATGATACCGGGCAATGGCTGAATAGATTAATTCATTTGGATAAGGATTTGTAAAAAACGGTAACATCTAATGTCCTCCTAGGAATACTCGACTTATTGCTATTCTGTCGATATAACTAGTTTTTTAAACATGAGATATTACCATTAGTTTTGAATTAAATATTATAAATCAATTATTAAACTCTTTTAAAAATGGTTTTATATTTCCATTTACTTTTAATAATTCATAAGGATGTTTTTTTCTTTCTAACGCTTTTGCTCTTAGCATTAATAAAGGTAATAAATCACTTTTAGGTGTAGGGTTTAATTTCTGTTCTTTTTTCTTATGATTTAAAGTCATTGCATTCTGTATAGCTTCTAACTTTAAATTGTTATATTCACTTTCAATTGGTTGGTTATCTACAACTTTGGAGACCAACTCTCTTATATCATTTGGGTTCAAAACATCGAAAATCCCTAATGAAGCAATCTCATAGCTAAGATTTTCCGTTATCTCTAGTCGCTTGTATTGAAGAGTATTTTGACGCTCTTTCATAGCTTCCTTGACTTTACCCTCATATTCAGTATTCTTCTTATGATTGATCATAAGGTCATCTAGGTTAATCATAATATCCTCATACTTATACATTGCTTTCAAGTCATTTTTACGTAATGCATTCATCATTGGTTGGATAATTTTCATATCTTCTCTTGCTGTTTTCTTTATTACTTTAGCTGTAATTCTTTCTTCTCCATTTTCTTCATCAAATAAAGCTCTTTCTTGAGCTAAAATGAACAAGTTAACTGCTACCGAAGTAATTCCTTGGCATTCCTCATAAAATGTTTTTTTCAACTCTTCTGTTAGTTCCGAATGAATCTTTAAACATTGAAATGCCCATAGAGTTTCTAAGAAGAATTCCCACTCTTCACTATCTTCTACCATACGATCCCATATAATTGAACCATCACTTGCTGCACGACGAGCTTGTCGGAAGTTCCCTTTAAAAAGTTGTTGTGCTTTCGAGGTACCAATTAATACTGTTGGTATGCCTACTGTGTTTGATAAAGTCACAAAGAAATTTAGCATTTCTTCCTGGTCATTTTTTGAATGAAGTAAATGCTGAATTTCATCAATGACAAGAACGCCAATCCCGTACATACTCGCTAGTGATGTCATGTGTAATAACATTGTTGAAGTAACACGATTTAAATAACCGAATTTCTCTAAATAACGTGTACCTAATAAATCATCAATTGCTTTGAAAAAACTTTTACATAAGGTCGATAAACTACCGTCATACGGACAATCTATTTTAAGCCAAACGATTTGTGTGCGATTAAATGGCTGTCCTTCATACAATTCATGCTTAATGGCTTGAGGATACATTAACAACAAACGTTCAATTGCGGTTGTTTTACCGATACCTGAGATGCCAATAATCGATAGACTATCTGCTGTTGAACGAATATGGTTTAAGCGTTCATCAATATATTGATGTGCTTGCTCTTCATCCTCACGTAAGTGATGCAATATTCGAATCCGTTCAAGGAATGATTTATCTAACGGATTACGGGCTAAATAACCACGACGAATCAAAGTTGATAAGCGACGCTCTACTTCAAAATGGATTGGCAACGGCTGAATGAAGTTTTTCACACGTTTTAAAACATGATAACGAATATTCGCTGCACTCTTCTTATCTTGTTCACTAATACGTGGCGTCACCATAAAACGATCCAACACATCATCTTCATCAAAGATTGGCGGTAGGGCTTCAATAAAAGGATTATGAGCATATTCAGTAAGCATTTGAGTCTTATAACTTGCTTCTTCCATATCTCCTTTTAAGACGACATTATTCATCTTTTCCAAATTCCTCATCTCGCTTCCTCTTTAATTTTTCCATAAGACGAGAGCTAGATTTTTTAGGTGGCTCGTCAGTTTTCATAGGAAACTTTACGACTTGCGTTGCCGGCATTTCAGGTTTATCAACTAAATCAAATTTCTCATCTTCTCGATTTAATTGTTTCTCAGCTGCACGAGTTACTTTAATATCTCGAATCCTTTCAGACTTCGATTTATTTGTAGAAACTGTTTTCTTTTCACTTATAGCCTTCTTAACAATTGCTTCAATTTCTGCATCTGTATTGATAATATTTTCTTGTTGCTTATTACGTTCCTCCGCTTTTACTTCTTGTAAAAGCTGTTGGTAAAACTCTATTTCCTCTAATGAATCACCCTTGTACTGTGCGCTCGTATCTAAAAGAAAACAGGAATCGAAATTTCGACCATCTGTATGGGATATATAAATTTGTTCCATTGCTCTAGGATCATAAACAATATCAATACTCTTATTTTTCAACTTCACGTACCATTGCTCATTAATTGCCTTTTCAGAACCATAAAATAAACCTTTAAATTTAAGGCCTGCTCTCGTAACACGTGCTTTTCCTTTCGGTAATAGATTAAGCCTAAAGATATTTTTATCAGTAATTATTTGCAAGCGTCCCTTCTTATTCTCAATACCCCAATTCCAAATATTAATCGGCGTAGCAATTAGACCGCTTGTAATCATGCCTTTCTCCAGAGGATACTTCTCAACAATTTTTTGATTGTGTTGCAAAATCAGATGGATTACAATTTTAATAAACTCATTTAAATTTAAGCTAGCATCTAATCGGTAATCCCGATCGCGATATTCCTTTTGAATAGCCCCTGGTGTTTTCCGTTTAATCTTCCCATTGATGGTGCCAAACTGCCGTTCAATAATACCCTTTAAATCTCCGCGATAAGCAGATGTGTTTTCGATTTTAACATTGAAATTATTAATCAAACTTCCTACTGCATAACCTTCAAATTCTCCCCTATCTGCAATAATAATTTCAGGTAAATGGTTGGCTGGCCATTGCGACTCATCTATTTCGATTCCATACTCCGCACAATATGATGCTTTATTAGTCGCCATATTATCTAATGCCATCATAGCTCCAGCCCATGAAGGTCCCTCTAAACCGACATACAAACCTGTAAACATTCGAGAATACACATCAATTACACCATAAACAATAGGGCGACCAATAATTAAAGACCGATCGAAAGAGCTCACTAAATAAATATCAGCAACCGTTGCATCGATTTGGAATCGAGTACCTGGTCCATCTGTTTCTAAAGTAGAGTTACTTAAAATCGGTCTGTGTTTTAAATCAAATTCTTTTGCGCTTTTACGCAATGAAATATCTAATTGTGGATTTTCATACTTCTTAAACCAATAGTAAAATTGATTGTACGAAGGTATACGGGATGCATCCCATACTTTGTATTTTAATACACCTTCCTCGGTATATTTATCAGAGTAAAATTCACGTAATAAATAGTCATATGTTTCCGTTAACATTATTTTCTCTTTCTTACGGTAATACTTTTTGATGACATGATTAAATTGTTTCTTCACATCATCCGTAATATTAATTCCCTGTTTTGTTTCATCAAACAAAGCATATACTCTGGGTCTACCTACCTTTGCATTCGATAAATCACGCTCTTTACCTCTACCACCTGAGTAAATATAATCTGGTAACACAGCATTTTTATTTAATCCACGTTGCCAAAAGCGAGTATAAATACGTTTTACTTTTAAATTGGTCAAATTAAAATCGGTTGCTATGGTACTTAACATCTGTTCTCGTGATTTTTTTTCGAGCAACTGCAATTTATAATTACCCCAAGTTTCAACGACAACACGCCAGTCTTCATCGCGCTTTTCGATTTGTTTAGGTGTTAAATTTTTATCATCATACCCAACCATATATGGATCTGATATAGCCAATAAAATTTCCGCTTCTATCTCTGCCTCCAATGTAGCTATATCCGTTTTTTTAGGCATAGCCGTATCTCCATGCAGCTCGACATAATAAACAATTGGATCATCAATTTCAATGATACGAATACGATTTTTATTCTCTTTATTCATGTATTGATATACTTGGTTGTAAAAAATCATATTACTCTCACTTTCTCTGAGTAATCTTTACGAATCGATTTGATTTCAATAATCTGATTCACATTTAGCTTAGTCATCAAATCTACTTCAATTGCTTTCGTAATGATTAGATGCTTATATAGTGATAATCCACTTCCTATTGGTAAATCAAAGACCTTTTCTAATTGAATTGCTGCCTCCCTTACTGTCATTTCATTTGAAAATAGCTGTGTAATTAAATACACACTGAATGTATCTAAATCAGCTTGCGAAATATCTTGAAAACCCTCAATATAACTTAAATCTGCATAGGCATGTACAAAAGAAATATTAAGTGCCATTTCTTTTGGTACTTCAAGCTCGGTTACAATTCCCCAATCAATACCTTTACGTTCCCAATATTCACGTTCGATTTCAAACTTTTCAATTACACGCTCGTTCATCAAATCCTCTTTATATTTAAGCGTTCTTGCGACATTTACAAGCTGCCCACTCTTAAGCTTTGTCACAAGAAAATCCGTTGTCATCACAATTGGTTCTTGCGTTTGCGGATGCACTGGATGTTTAATACCTAATTCATCCGCAATAATAATTGTTTCTTCAATCGGGAGTAGTGGGTATTGTTCACGAATATCCACTACTAAATTGGAATATTCCAATAAATAAAAGTAGTTTCGTTCCAGATCTGATAAGAACTCATATTGTCGAGGGATTTTAATACCTTTTAAACGAGTTGAACGACCAAGTGACGAAACATCCTGAATAACTAACCAAGGCTTATAATTCACACCAATTCCTTGTCCATGACCTGCTTTTAGTTTCTTATCTATTGATGTTATTCGTTTGCGTTTGGACATAAAGTCTCACCTCTTAATATAAATTTAACCCTTCATATTCTTCTAATATAACCTGCCTTAATCTTAAAATTTCCGATTCATAGTTCTCTGGCTTTTTAACTCCATTATTTATTGAAATATACCAATGTAACTCCTCTAAATAGATGAGAAACCCATTACCATCAAAGAAAGGATCTGATTGTAACTCCACCAGAAGAAGATCTGTTGTGTCAAAAAATTCTTTATACAAGTTTCCATTTCTCAACATTTTAACAACTGGTAATAACTTCTTTTTAATATTATGTTTTTCATCGGTAATTATTATTTCTTTAATATATTCATTATCAAGTCTAACTGTTTTAAAATACTCTTCATACAAATCATGTTTCTTTAATAACTTCATTAACTTACTAGCATCATGAAGCTTAATAGTTATACTCTTATCCTTCTGATTTTCTTTCCACGATTTCCACCATTTAAGTTCATCATGTGAAAAATCCATTGGGACACATAGTATCCAATTATCCATTTCATTATTTTCTACCGCTGTTTTAAAAGATTCTCTAATTTGATTCTTTCTGCTATCATCTAAGCGATTCAAAAAAAACTTACATTGTACAATTGTCGAATCTCCATTTTCCTCAATGATATCAATATCTACTCCGCCATCTCCTAGAACTACCTCAACTTGATGAACATCTGCATCAGGAAATTCACTAACATAAATATCATAACAAATGTCTTCAAATTTTTTACGAGCACCTTCTTTTAAATTTTCCCATAGCCATTTAAAATCTCTTTCCATATAGCACCTCTTTACTTTCAGAAAAATAAAAAAACAACCTCTTTCGAATATCATACCCGTAGAGATTGTTTTTTATCAAACTTTATTATCTATTATCAATATTTATTTAAAATTATCGAACTTTATTATAAATTATCAATCTTTATTAAAAGACGACAACAAACTGCATTTTAAAAGTAAGCTTATTCCACAGTCACTGATTTAGCTAAGTTACGTGGTTTATCAACGTCACAGCGACGGTGTAAAGCTGCATAATAACTGATTAGTTGTAATGGTACTACCGATACAAGCGGTGTTAATAATTCATTTACATGTGGAATTACTAAACGGTCACCGTCTTCGTCTACCCCAGCCATTGCAATAATACATGGATAGGCTCCACGTGCAGCTACCTCTTTGACATTCCCACGAATGTTTAGCGATACCGCTTCCTGCGTCACAAGAGCAAACACAGGCGTACCTTCTTCAATCAAAGCAATCGTACCGTGTTTTAGCTCGCCGCCTGCGAAACCTTCCGCTTGGATGTAGGAGATTTCTTTAAGCTTCAAAGCACCTTCAAGGCTAACACAGAAATCAATGTTACGGCCTATGAAGAAGGCATTACGTGCAATTTTTAAGTAATCCTCTGCAATATCTTCTAGCACATCTTTCGAATCAATAATTGTTTGGATACCGTTTGCTGCAATCGCAAGTTCTTGTTTTAAATCGAATTCTAATCCTCTGCCATTTGCCTTGGCAGTGACATAGGCTGCTACAGCAAGTACAGCTACTTGTGCTACGTAAGCTTTTGTTGAAGCTACCGCAATTTCTGGGCCTGCGTGTAGTAACAAAGTATGGTCGGCTTCACGTGACAGTGTTGAGCCCGGTACGTTTGTAATTGTTAACGTCGGGTAGCCAAACTCTTTAATTTTCACAAGCACTTGACGGCTATCTGCTGTTTCACCTGATTGGGTAATGAAGATAAACAATGGTTTTTCAGAAAGTAATGGCATATTGTAGCCAAATTCACTTGAAATGTGAACTTCTACTGGGATACCTGCCATTTTTTCGAAATATTGTTTACCGATTAAACCAGCATGGTAGCTTGTGCCAGCTGCAATAATGTATAAGCGGTCGGCGTCTTGTAATGCTTGTAAAATCGTTGTATCAATTGCTAAATCCCCAGTTTCGCTTTCATAGGCTTGAATAATTTTACGGATGACAGTTGGTTGCTCATCCATTTCTTTTAACATGTAGTGAGGGTACGTACCTTTTTCAATATCGCTCATATCAAGCTCTGCTGTGTATGGTGCACGCTCTACTACAGTGCCATCTAGTTTTGTAATTTGAACGCTTCCTTTGTGTACAATCACGACTTCTTTATCGTGTAATTCTACAAATTGATCTGTTACTTGTAGCATGGCCATTGCATCTGATGCTACAACATTAAAGTCTTCGCCCACACCTACAAGAAGTGGTGATTTGTTTTTCGCTACAAAAATTGTGTCAGCCGTTTCTGCATCAAGTAGTGCTAGAGCGTAAGAGCCGTGTAATAAAGATAATGTTTTACGGAATGCTTCAGCCGTTTCCAGCCCATCTTTCACAAATAACTCTACTAATTGCACGATGACTTCTGTATCTGTATCCGATTTCATCGGAATACCTTTTAAATACGTTTTTTGTAATAAGTGATAGTTTTCAATTACACCGTTATGCACAAGTGTAAAACGCCCTGATGCACTTTGATGAGGGTGTGCATTTAAACGATTAGGTACACCATGAGTTGCCCAACGAGTATGACCAATACCGATTTTCGCTGCTACATCCTCGTCCACTGCTTCACGTAAGTCTGCAATACGGCCTTTTTCCTTGAAGATGGTAACGCCCTCTTCATTACGTACAGCAATACCCGCAGAGTCATAGCCACGGTATTCTAGTTTCTCTAAACCTTTTAATAATATTTCCTTTGCATCTACTTCACCAATATATCCTACAATTCCACACATAATTTATTATCCTCCGATATTGTCAATTTAACGCAATGACAAACTAGACCTCAACCTATCGAAATTTTCACGTGGACGTATATGTTGTGCTTTATTTTTTATAAAAAAAGCATACAAATACGCGCACATGATTGTACTACTCAGCCAGCTGAATAGTGCTCCGCTTCGATACGTGAAGTATTCCTATTTATCTATCGCTGTAACTATACCTTCTCCATTTTCTGTACATTCAATCACTCAAATGCTTTCAAAATGAAAAATGACAATCGGGTATGTCGATTGGGAGGCATCCGCCGAATTTTCGATAAACCTCCACCTCGTCTGCTGAAGATGTGTTCGTCCAATTTCTTCAGCTCAGGCGCTATAATTGTTTTCCGATTTTGCGCTTTCTTCCCTCCTTATACGCTCGTTAAAAGATAAGGTCTAACCTCATCTTCAACTTCTCCATAATACTCAATCATATGCTATCAGTCAAATTTTCGTTATAAAAAATTCCTACTCAAGCTCTTTTTTCGTGACAAAAATGTAGACAAACCATGTGCTATAAAGAAATTTTTATATACGCTCATTAAAAATATATTGCTGAAAATCTGTACTCGGGCAATGATTTTCTTTAGATACACTATGCCTACTATAGCGAAATCTAGGAAATAGCGTGTTAGCGTATTCCTAAAGCGATGCTAGAAATGAGCTCAATAGCTTTCGTTCTCAACCAAAAAAAGGCACAAGCAAGTTGTTGCTTGTGCCTAGTTAAACTTAGTTTTCTTTATCGGCAAGTAATTTTACTATTTCTCGATTAAATGCTGGTAAGTCATCTGGTGTGCGACTTGTTACTAATTGCTTTTGACAAACAAATACTTCTTCATCGTGGAAGATCGCGCCGGCATTTTCTAAGTCCACTCGAATGGACTTGTAGCCTGTTGCGTCACGACCATGCAATGTTTTTGCTGTAATGAGTAGCTGAGGCCCATGACAAATTGCAAAGGTTGGCTTCATGTCATCCATAAATTCCTTTACAAATGCCACCACACGATCATCTGCTCGTAATATATCCGGTGAAAAACCACCTGGGATGAACAATGCATCGAATTCAGAGGCTTTAACCTCAGCAATACCTTTATCAATTTTTACTTTTTCTCCATGCTTGCCTTTAACTTCCTTATTTGCTTCCGTATCAATTGTTATAAGCTCATGACCTGCCACTTCTAATGCTGCTTTAGGGCTCGTATATTCACTATCCTCGAACATATCCGTAATAACTGTAGCAATTATAGCCATATCAATACAACACTCCTTGTTATTGTGACTCTTTACTACTGTTCCCGTTGTCGTACATTTCAAACATGGATATTGTGTTAAAGTGGGAATTACCTCAACGAATTGTTTCCCGTCTAAAAGCAAAAAACTCGACCTCCTGCTAACGGAAATCGAGTTTCTATGTTTATTATTCTGTTAAACCCATTTCAGCACGTACAACATCTGCAATGCGCTCTACATAACGTTCGCAATCTGCTTCTGTAGCAGCTTCCACCATTACACGCACAAGTGGCTCTGTACCAGAAGGACGGACTAAAATTCGACCGTTGCCAGCCATTTCAGCCTCGACTTCAGCAATAACGGCAGCAACCTTAGCATTTTCTGTTACAGCATGCTTGTCTGTTACACGCACGTTTACTAAACGCTGTGGGAAAATTGTCATTTCTGATGCAAGCTCAGAAAGCTTTTTACCTGTAGCTTTCATAATATTAACGAGTTGAATCCCTGTTAACAAACCATCACCAGTTGTATTGAAGTCTAGGAAAACTATATGACCTGATTGTTCGCCACCTAAGTTGTAATCATTTGCACGCATTTCTTCAACGACATAGCGGTCACCTACAGCTGTTTGAACACTTTGCATACCGTGTTCACCAACCGCTTTATAGAAGCCCATGTTACTCATAACCGTTGAGACAATTGTTTGCTTTTTCAAGCGACCAACTGCATTCAAATGTTTACCGATGATGAACATAATTTGGTCACCATCAACGATTTTACCGCTTTCATCGACCGCGATTAAACGATCACCATCACCATCAAATGCTAATCCAACATCTGCACCCTTTTCTGTTACAAAGGCAGCTAAGCCCTCTGGATGTGTGGAACCAACGCCTTCATTAATATTTAAGCCTGTTGGTGAAGCACCCATTGTTGAAATGTCTGCTTCTAAATCAGCAAATAAATGTGTGGCAAGGGCAGATGTTGCCCCATGCGCACAGTCTAATGCCACATGTATGCCATCAAATTCTTCATCTACTGTTTGTTTTAAGTATTGAATATATTTTTGACCACCTTCGAAATAGTCACTTACAGAGCCTAAATTAGCTCCAATTGGACGTGGCAATGTATCTACTTCTGCATCAAGAATTGCTTCGATTTCTGCTTCTTGCGCATCTGTTAGCTTGAAACCATCAGGACCGAAGAATTTAATACCATTGTCGGCAACTGGGTTATGCGAAGCTGAAATCATGACGCCTGCATCTGCACTCATAATTCGAGATAGATAAGCGACACCTGGTGTTGAAATAACACCAAGGCGCATCGCCTCTACGCCAATCGATAATAGACCAGCTACAAGTGCACCTTCAAGCATTTCACCTGAAATACGTGTGTCACGACCAATTAATACCTTTGGACGTTCCGTTGCATCTTTTGTTAAAACATAGCCACCTACGCGACCTAGTTTAAATGCAAATTCCGGTGTTAATTCACTATTCGCGACGCCACGGACGCCATCTGTTCCAAAATATTTACCCATTCTAATTGTTCTCTCCTTCAATGCAGGACGATCTATATCATGCTTGTCTCTTGTAGACATTAGACGGCTCGTCTGCTTACTTTTGGAAAAGTCTATTTTCGTTCATTTGCTAGTAACTATTAATTACACCCCAACGTAACTGCACATGACACTCCCATGCATAGTCCCTCTGCTACTGTCGTTTCTTAATCATGTATAACACACTTTGTCGCATTCCGTATAAATAAACTATGTGTCTAGATATGAATCTACGACATCACCTAGCGGACTCAGCCAATAGGGTATTGATTGCTCAGGTGTTATCACTGAGTCAAATTAAAATTATAGTCAGTTATTGTTTAAGAATCAATATCTTCTGTATTCGTAGTTGGTTCAGTTTCTTCAGGATTAGGATTAGGATTAGGCTCTGGGTTCGGCTCTGGGTTTGAATTAGGCGTAGATTCCTTATCTTCCTTAGCCTCCTTACTTTCCTTTTCCACCTTCGTAACATCTGCTTTAACTTTTATCGTTTGTTGCGATACTTTTGTCGCACCCTCTGGTAATTTTACATCAAATTCATATGTTTTTGATTCGGTAATTTTTGATAGGTCCACATCTATCAACACTTCGGTTAGGACATCAATAATTGACTTTTTACCATATACTTTCATCGCTGTAGTATCCAGCGTCAAATTATTAATAGTTACGCCATCTGGTACTTTACCTATTTCATTCATCGTAACAGGTAGTTCTTTACTATATTCTGCAATATCAACTTGTACCTTAACGCTTTCTGGCTCTATAGTCACGTCCAATTTATTTAAATCTCGATCTAATACTTTCACTGCCGCTTCTTGAGTGAAAGATTGATTTAACCCCTGCTCACCAGTGACAGTCGCCTTAACATAGCTTATGCTCTCAACGGCGCTTTTTGCACCAGTGACATATACTGTTGCTGGGTTTGCAGTCATGCCCTTTAATATATAACCTTCGTCAATTAAACGGTTATTCATCTCCGGATCAACACGGAATTCCTGCGTGACTTTTTCTTCAATATTCACATTGATTGTTGCTGGGTCTAATGTAACTTGTAGCTTATCAGAGATATTTTCGTATTGCAGCTTTACGTTATGCTCACCCATTAATAAGTGATTTAAGTCTACAAATATCGAGAAATCCTTTACTGCTTTTGTTCTTAAAACAATTTGCATTGGTCCCTTAATTGTGACATTAACCGTTTTTGGTATACCCGTTACAATAAGACTATCATCATCATAAAAAACATCTACGGGTACATCACGAATCACTTCCATCTGTTCGTTTGTTGTCGTTTTGTTTGTTGAAGATAACTCAGTACGAACAGAGAAAAATAGTAAACAGGCTAGAAAAAGTGCGATGATTCGTAACACCCAAGGGCTATCCATCATTTTATCCATTCTTTTTCCCCCTCCAAGTCAACTTAGAGGCTGTATTCGATTCTTGTACTGATCCGAACCACATTCTACGTAACAGTGTTTCGAATTCCTCTAGAGAAAGGTTGCGATGTAGATTACCGTTTAATGTAATACTAATTGCTCCTGTTTCTTCCGATACGACAATCGTAATGGCATCTGTCACTTCACTTAAGCCAAGTGCCGCACGGTGGCGTGTACCAAGCTCTTTCGAAATAAATGGGCTTTCAGAAAGTGGTAAATAACAGGCCGCTGCCGTTACCTTATCCTTCTGCATAATAACCGCTCCATCGTGAAGTGGTGTATTTGGTATAAAAATGTTAATGAGTAGTTCAGACGAAATTTCAGCATTTAGGCCTATTCCAGTTTCAATATATTCATTCAGTCCCGTTTCTTTTTCAATAGAAATTAACGCACCAATACGACGTTTGGCCATATAACTAACGGATTTCTTCATAGCCTCGATAAGCCTTGTCTTCTCTTCTTCTTCTTGACTTATCGAACGTTGGAATAGCTTTCCTCGTCCAATTTGTTCAAGTCCACGTCGGATTTCAGGTTGGAAGATAATAATAATCGCCAAGAAACCGAATTCGATCACTTGTTTTAGCATCCACCCTAATGTTTCTAACCCTAAAAAGTCTGTTGCGATACGCGCAATAATAATTACGAAAATTCCTTTTAATAATTGGACAGCCTTCGTACCTTTAATGAGGGTTAAGACTTTATAAACAACGTACCAAACGAGCAGTACATCTATGAAATTAATAACAATGTTCACTGGTGTCAAATCCGTGAATTGTTCGATTATTTGCACGTGGCATCCCCCACTTTTCATTGCGAATCCATACACATTTAAGTATAGCACACTCTTATCAAATGTAACTTTTTTCAATTAAAAAGTCTACTCAAAAAGAGTAGACTTTTCAGCCTCTCACGTGCACTATCATGTAGGACGTATAGAGTGTTATTTAGTTTCTTTATCTTCAAATGCCAGAGCATCTTTAACTGAATTTTTAATGGTATACCATAGCCATTCAAATGCTTGGTCAATTTCTTCTATTTGGCCAGTAACCACTGCCGAGGATGCCATGTACTGACCATTAATAATAGTGACATTGCCATCTACTTGCCCCTCAACAATTAAATCGCCATTTTTTACAACGATATCTCCTTTGACGACTTCACCTTTCGGTACAATGACCGTTTGCCCATCGACAACTAGATTCGGCTGTTTCGTAACAGAGAAATGTTGGTCATCCATGAAGCTTCCAAGTAAAGTTGCGCTCATAAATAGACAGAAAACAGCTGCTGCCACAAAGAGCGGGTGACGACGAATCCATTTTTGCATGCCTACACGGCTTTTAGGTTTGGGTAAACGAGCCATCACTGCAGCTTCAAAATGCGGAGGTGCTGTAATATGGGAAGCACTCTTCACAAAGGCGATCGTTTCACTCAATTCCTGCATCAGTTGTTTGCAATCACCACATGAATGCAAATGCTGTTTCAACTCTTGCTCATGCTCACGACTAATGTCACCGTCTAAATAATCATGCATATAGTCTATAATATGCTCTGGACAAATATTCATGATGCTCCCCCTCCTACAGATTGTTTAATTGCTTTCGTAATGCTTCACGTCCGCGGTGAATTCTCGTTTTCACCGTTCCAAGAGGCATATCCAAAATCTCACTAATTTCCTGTAACGATAATTCTTCAATATATTTCAATACTATAACTGAACGATATTTATCCGGCAAACGTCCAATCTCATATTGAATGCGATCTTGTAGCTCCATCTGTTCTAGCTGTTCCTCTGGTAACTGGTCGTCTGCTGCAATTTGGGAATACATATCAAGCCCTTCAGTACCAGCTACTTCCGCATCTAAATAATAATCGGGTTTCTTCTTTCGGATACGGTCTATGCAGAGATTCGTCGCTATGCGATAAAGCCATGTCGAAAATTTTCTTTTTTGATCAAATGTATGCAGGTTCATGTAGGCACGTACAAACGCTTCTTGTGCAATATCCTCTGCTTCTTGTTTATTGCCTAACATTCGATAGCATACTTGGTACAGTTTGTGCTGATAGAGACTCACAATATCGGCAAATGCGTTTTGATCGCCTTTAAGCACTTGTTTTATTCTATTATTTACTAACGCATCCATTGTGTTAATTTCTCCACCTTTACAACTGTCTTATACTATACGACCCATCGATAAGAAAAGTTTCATTTTAAGTAATTATAACAAAAGATTTTTTATCCGATGCAAAATTAGGGATTTTTTTGACAATTTTCATTATACTAGGGTCTCACCAAATAATGAACCCATTAATGCTACTGCAACATTTGCAGTTTTATTCTTTTCATCTAATATCGGGTTAACCTCTACGAATTCTGCAGATGTAAGCATACCAGATTCCTGTAACATTTCCATCGCTAAATGACTTTCACGGTATGTCATACCACCTGGTACTGGTGTTCCTACTCCTGGTGTATAAAGTGGATCTAGGCCATCTAAATCAAGCGATAGATGTAAACCATCTACTTTTCGTTCTTTTAAATAGGAAAGAGCATCCTCCATTACACGAGTCATACCCAGTCGGTCTACCTCATGCATTGTATAGACCTTTATCCCTTGTTGACGAATCAGTTCACGTTCTCCAGGATCTACTGAACGAGCTCCAATAATAATGACATTTTCAGGTTTAATTTTCGGTGCATAGTTCCGAATTTGCACAAGCCGTTCATGTCCTAAACCAATACTAACAGCTAGCGGCATCCCATGGATATTACCCGATGGTGTTGTATCTGGCGTGTTTAAATCTGCATGTGCATCGTACCAGATAACACCTAAGTTTTTATAATGTTCCCCAAGTCCTGCTAGCGTGCCGATTGCAATGCTATGATCACCACCAAATACAAGTGGAAACTTCTTCTGTTCAACTGCTTCATGTACTCTGTCTGCTAAAGTAGTACTTATATCTACAACCTCTTCTAAATTTAACAGCTGCTTATCTATAAGCGGAATTTCTTGTTTTTGATTTACACGGATATCTCCCTGATCCTGTACCTCATGACCAATCGCCTCTAAACGATCAACAATGCCTGCATAGCGAATGGCACTTGGTCCCATATCTACTCCTCTACGTGTTTGTCCGTAATCTGTCGGCACCCCAATAATTGAAATACTAAGTTTATTCATTATTTTATACCCCCTATGTGTTATATAACTATTGTAAAGCCTATGATACCATTGGCTCAACCCAACACATTTTTGCATTTTTATACACATAAAGAAGGCAAAAAAAATCTCCTACTGTTTTCAGTAAGAGATTAGTATATGTAGTTAATGTTACACTTTTAAATATTTATTATAGAAAAGTGAGCCATGAAGGACTCGAACCTTCGACCCTCTGATTAAAAGTCAGATGCTCTACCAACTGAGCTAATGGCTCATAAAAGAAAATGGCTGGGGTACCTGGATTCGAACCAGGGCATGACGGAATCAAAATCCGTTGCCTTACCGCTTGGCTATACCCCAAACATTCAAAATAAAACTGGTGGAGGGGGACGGATTCGAACCCGTGTTACCGCCGTGAAAGGGCGGTGTCTTAACCGCTTGACCAAGGGGCCATTTATTAATGTCTCAAACAAGACAAGATTTATATTAACATCATTTCTTTTATGATGCAACCCTTTTTCGATATTTTTTTTAAAAAAATTATATTATCTTAAAAATGGGCAAAAAAATGGCTCCGAAGGCAGGACTCGAACCTGCGACAACCTGATTAACAGTCAGGTGCTACTACCAACTGAGCTACTTCGGAACAATACTATTTAGTTGTTTTCAACAACCTCTTAAGCACATTTATTATTATAGCAAGGATTGTAAATTATGCAATCCTTTTTAATAAAAATTTTTATATTAATTATAGAAGCCGTTATTCCCATTACTCAAACGCCTGATAGTTCTCTAATAAATCTAATATTTCTATTTTATGTATCAAATATTCTTGCTGTATATTATTGCAATTGTTAAAATATAAATAGTTTCAAGAATTTTCAATTAAATTTGTTTTGGGGAGGAATGTTCATATGGTAACAAATGATTTAATCGCACCAGAACTTTATAACATCACAGAGGAATTAGAAAAATTTTCCCAAGATAGTGACCGCCAGGCAATACGTTGGCTAGATGCTCAACAACAACGTCGTGACATTTCTTATGCTGATCTTATTCAAAAAATGAATCAATACGCAAATGCTTTCACGAAGAAGGGGCTTCAAAAAGGTGACCGCATATTGGTCATTATTCCACGCCTACCAGAAGCATATTTCGTGTTTCTTGGCTGTTTAAAGGCGGGAATCGTTCCTATTTCGTGTTCGGAGATGTTACGTGCAAGTGATTTAGAATATCGTATGGAACATTCTTCTGCAAGGGCAGTTATTGCATATGAAACTTTTACTAGTGAGGTAGACCGCATAACTTCAACAGTATACGCTTTAAATAACAAGTTAGTCATTGGCAACGCTACTGGAAATTGGACTTCTTTAGATGAATTAGCAAGCACTCAACCTGCAACATTTACAGCAGTAGTAACAAAACGAGACGATATGGCATTTCTTTCTTACACTTCAGGTACAACAGGTAAGCCTAAGGGTGTAGTTCATTCACATGGCTGGGGATATGCACATATTCGAACAGCGGCTTCTCAATGGCTATGCGTACGTGAAGGCGACTTAGTATGGGCAACAGCGGCTCCAGGATGGCAAAAGTGGATTTGGAGCCCATTCTTATCAACAATTATGCTAGGAGCAACAGCATTCGTATATCATGGCGGTTTTGATCCAAAAACGTATCTTCAGCTCATTCAAGATGAGAAGGTAAATGTCCTTTGTTGTACACCAACTGAATACCGCATAATGTCGAAGATTGATAGTCTGAAAGAGTATGATCTATCTGCTTTACGAAGTGCCGTTTCCGCTGGGGAACCATTAAATCGTCCTGTAATTGAAACATTTATGCAAAACTTTGGGCTTAAAGTACGTGATGGCTATGGACAAACAGAAAACACGCTACTGATTGGCACTCTCGAAAATACCGAATTACGACCTGGCTCTATGGGTATTCCAACACCTGGTAATATTGTGCGAATTATTGACCATGAAGGTATTGAAGCATCTGTTGGAGAAGTTGGAGATATTGCTGTGCACAAATCGTCTCCAGCATTATTTAAAGAGTATTATCGTGAACCTGAGCGCACACATGCTGCCTTCCGCGGTGATTGGTACATTACAGGTGACCAAGCAAAATGCGACGAGGATGGCTACTTCTGGTTTGAAGGTCGCGGTGATGATATTATTATTTCTTCAGGTTATACAATTGGGCCATTTGAAGTTGAAGATGCTTTAAACAAACATGAGGCTGTACAGGAATGTGCTGTAGTAGCAGCTCCAGATGAAATAAGGGGCCATATTGTTAAAGCGTTTGTAATCTTACGTGAAGGGTTCAGAAACCGTGATGAGGATGAAATAACTAAAGAATTACAGGAGCATGTTAAAGCGTTAACAGCGCCTTATAAATACCCTCGTAGTATTGTCTTTTTAGATGAGCTTCCAAAAACAACATCAGGTAAAATTCGTCGTGTTGAGCTTCGAGCAATAACTGTTTAAAATATCTAAAGAGACATATCAACAAGGTTCTTACGTTGATATGTCTCCTTTTTATGTTGATGGCTAAAATCTCACAAAATTGTGTAGAAAAGCCTTTATATAAAAATTTTAAAAACAAAAGTAAACAAGCAATATAGTGGCAAATTATATGTATATTAAAAAAAGCCACTACTGAGTGTATCAGCAGCGACTTTTTGCGCCTAGCGATGTCCTACTCTCACAGGGGGGAAGCCCCCAACTACCATCGGCGCTAAAGAGCTTAACTTCCGTGTTCGGTATGGGAACGGGTGTGACCTCTTTGCCATCATCACTAGACTATTGTCGACTTTCAATATACATCGTATTTCTTTGTCAGCTTCATTCGTTCAGTCAGTCACGTACTAGGGTACGCTTCTTCCTTCTCTCAATTGCTTCCTCGAACTACTCGTATCTTGAAACCCTTGTAGACCTTCAATATACATCGTATTTCTTTGTCAGCTTCATTCGTTCAGTCAGTCACGTACTAGGGTACGCTTCTTCCTTCTCTCAATTGCTTCCTCGAACTACTCGTATCTTGAAACCCTTGTAGACCTTCAATATACATCGTATTTCTTTGTCAGCTTCATTCGTTCAGTCAGTCACGTACTAGGGTACGCTTCTTCCTTCTCTTAATTGCTTTTTCGAATTGCTTGTATCTTGAAACTCTATTTAAGAAAGATGTTGTTTTGCTGGCATCAATTTTGATGTCCAAAATTTTGTTTCGTTCACGTACCGAAGTTCGCTACTAAAAACTTTATTGATTACGTTTTGCTTGTTCAGTTTTCAAGGTTCATGTTGTTGCGTTTATCGCGTCATCTCTTGGCGACTTATACATAATAACATCGATTATTCATGAAAGTCAACACTAAATCATAAGTTTTTTTAAAGAGTAAATTTTTTTGCTTAAAATCAATAGAGATGAGGGTGTTAGTATGCTTCGTAAAACGTTGATATCATTGTGTTTAATCGTAATATTATTTGTCTTCATAAAGCCTTTAAATTCTACTATGATTTCCGTATTTAATATTGCAAATGCTCCAGCTGTTGTAACTAAAGGACATTATGGCACATCACTTATTGTCGAGATTTCTTTTTCTGATGAATCACTTTTAGAATGGCTAAAGACTGTAAAAGAACCGTACCCGCTTCTTCTTTTAGATGCAGCTTGGATTGAACGTTCACCTGAACATATGAAAGTCATCCAAGAAAGAAAACTACCAACAGGATTGTTAGGCCCTGAAGATTCTGTAGACGAGCCTATTGATTTTGCTTTAGTACAAAAAGATCTAACGATTTACGAAAAGCATTTGAAAACAACGCCACTGTGGTTTGCCACACGCAATCATCAATATTCACAGGCTTTACAAAAAACTTTGTTTCAGCAACAGGTAAATATCCTTTCGCCATCGCTAATTTGGCAAGGTGATAAAACACCCAATTTACAAAAAGGAGATTTTTTGTTTATCTCTTTACACCAGAACAGTAACATTTCGTTTAACGAATTTAATGCCTTAATACAACAAAATAAATTTATGTCGATAGAAGAAAATATATTCGGTTATTCTGTTCAGTCAAAAAAATCGCCATAAAAAAAGTTGTCTCAAGAGATCTTGAGGCAACTTCTTTCTTAATGCTTATGCATTTTTTGCTTGTTCACGCCGAGCTTTGCGACGTGCTTCTAATTTTTGACGATCCTCATCGGATTTTGCATTGTATTTCGGTAATACTAATAATTGATATGCATTCACAGCTAATAGTGGGAATAGCAACAATGCGACATACTCATTAATATTTTCATCACGCCCCATTAAGGCGATAGTCCATTCTAATGTTGTGATGACAATCATAAAGAACAAAGCAGAAACTAATACATGTTTCTTTCCTGTCATCTTTACTTTTGTGATAGCTGTTGCTATCGATCCAAAAATTAATACCACTAATAGACCCAGATAAAATAACCAACTTTGTCCATCTTTTACACCCGGTATAAAACGGAAAAACACAATATCAAAAATGGTTACGGCAATTAGCAATAGCTGTACCCAATTCCATAATGTAAGTGTTCTGAATATATTAACCCCGACTTGATGTAATGTTAAATAAGCGAAAAAACCCGCTTGAGCAATAACACTCATTGTGAATCCTAAAAATACCATCCATAAAAGTCCGGCAAAAAATTCACCCCACTGACCATTTGTTACATAAGGCTGGAAAAAATCCCAACGAATAAATAAACTAAAAACTCCGTTGACTACACCACCAACAATCACTGCAAAGAAGAAAAACTTTACCCAATTTCGTATCGTCACAACAAAAAATCCCCCAATATCTCATTATATCTGTACTCATTTTAACAATGCATTGTTAAAAAAGCTATTTCTCGTCCTATCCAATACATAAAGTCATCATAAATGTGAACAATAAATGAAAGAGTCTATCTATAGAAAGGACTGATGTTGATGCGAAAATTTACCTTATTATTAATTCTAATGCTTTTCCTTACTGCCTGTGCACAAGATAAAACCTCTACCATGTCCTATGATGAAATAAAAAAAATTATGATTGACTCTCTTCAAACAGAGGATGGTAAAAAAGCACTACGGCAGCTTTTAGAGGAGCCGAGTTTCCGTGAATTATTAATTTTGGAACATGAGGAAGTAAAGAAGGCAACAGAGGAAACTTTACTTTCAAAAGAAGCAGAGGATTTTTGGAAAAAAACTTTTGAAGATCCAAAGTTTAAAGAGACTGTTGCTAAGAGTATGCAAAAGCAACAGCAGGATATTATGAAGGAACTAATGAAAGACCCCACTTTCCAAAAAGATATGGAAGCATTCTTTGGTCAGCCCGATATGCAAAAGCAATTGGAGACGATATTAAAATCCGCTAATCTTCGCAAACAAATGGAAGAAGTAGTTAAGGAAACAATTGAAAGCCCACTTATGCAATCAAAATGGCAGGAGCTCATTAAAAAGAGCGGTGAAGGAAGTTCATCCGAAGGTAGTGGAGAGAAAAAGGAAACTAGTGGCGAAAGTGGCGGAAGTTCTGAAAATGACCAAAAAAGTAAGCAATAATCCTCTACAATATATAAAAATGGATTTCCTCAAATTGGAGGAAATCCATTTTTGTTTAGTTATTTAATTTACTTATTACTCTTGCTGCTATGTCCAAATAGATCTGTCCTGTTGTGTGCTTCTCTGCATATACTGAAGGTGCAAAGTCCTCATCTGTCCAATCTGGCTGGCCTAGTGGGATTTGTCCGAGTATCTCTGTACGTAACTCTTCTGCTAATTTTGGTCCTCCGCCTTGTCCGAATACAAATTCGCGATCGCCTGATTTCGACTCGAACCATGCCATATTTTCTATAACACCTAAAATTTCATGATCCGTTTGTAAAGCCATTGCCCCCGCACGAGCAGCTACGAAAGCAGCTGTCGGATGTGGTGTCGTCACCACAATTTCTTTTGATGAAGGTAACATTTGGTGAATATCTAACGCGACATCACCCGTACCTGGCGGTAGATCTAATAGTAAGAAATCTAGCTCTCCCCACTCTACATCACGGAAGAATTGATCTAATACTTTCCCTAACATTGGGCCACGCCATACAATCGGTGCGTTATTTTCAACAAAGAAGCCCATTGAAATTACTTTTACACCTAAACGATCAACAGGGAAAATTCGATTGTCGACTACTTTCGGCATGTCGGTTACACCCATCATATCTGGTACACTGAAGCCATAAATATCGGCATCAATTAAACCAACTTTTTTACCTAGGCGTGCCAAAGCTACAGCTAAGTTAACAGATACTGTAGATTTCCCTACACCACCCTTACCAGAGGCAATGGAAATAACCTGCACTGTGCTAAGTGGTGATAAAATATCTTGAGCTTCTGCCTCGGTTGCTACTCCACGGAAGCTTTGTAGTTTCTCTGCTGATAATTCTTCGAATCGAATACCAACTGTGTTAGCACCCGCTTCTTTTAAAACATCAACAATTTTCATTTGCAGTTGCATCTGCTCAGGTGTATTTGTTTTAGCAATAGCAATTTTTACACTGACATGATTTTTTTCTTCTTTAATTGCCACATTTGTAATTCCATCTGTTTCTGCTAATGATTTATGTAAAAATGGATCTTGTAGTTGTCCTAATATATCTCGCACTTGTTGTTCTGTTATCACGACGAACACTCCCCTTATATTATCTCAATGTTAGTATATCATAATGCTTTGATTTACGTGGTAGCAGGTGCTTCATTCAATTTTTGCTAATAAATAATCTTCTATACCTTCTACGATGGCATCTGCCATCTTGTCTTGATATTTCTTATCTACTAATAATGCACGTTCCTCGTCGTTACTGATAAATCCAGTTTCAACTAATGCTGCCGGAACCTGCACTTTCTTCAATAAATAGATTTGTTTTATAGACAGTGCTTCACGATCTGTGTTCTGTAAGTTCGTACGAATTGATTGTTGAATGCTCTTTGCTAGCAATTCTCCGTCAGCATGTCCGTCTTTATGATAAAACACCTGTGCTCCACGCCATTTTGTTTCCGGAATTGCATTGGCGTGAATTGTAATAAAGACATTGGGTTGTTCTTTTTCAACAATATCCTTGCGTAAAAAGATATCCTGCTTTTTTCGCTCTCTTAACGTGCTGTATTTTTCTGATGATGCGTGCTCATCAATGACATCTCCATTTTTCGTCCGTGTCATCACGACTGTTGCGCCCTTTTTCTTTAATTGCTTCTCTACTTGCTGCGCAATAGCAAGTGTAATTTCCTTTTCAATTACCTCGCCCTTTGAAGCACCTCCATCCTCACCACCATGCCCAGCATCAATGACAATTTTCATGCCACCAAGTGGGTCTGGTAAGAAGAAGTTACGGTCCGAAGCATTCGTCTCATAAGCCACAACCACTATACTCATTAGCATAATTACTCCTAGTGCAAGCCAGCGCTTCACCCATATCCACCACCCTTTTACATATAGTGTACGAAGATAATGTGGGAACTATGCTAGAAACTAAAAAAAACTCCCAAGCATATGCTTGAGAGTTTGAGACGAATAATCCGCAGATTAACGTTTTGAGAACTGAGGTGCACGACGAGCGCCGCGTAGACCTGGTTTTTTACGTTCTTTCATGCGTGAATCACGAGTAAGTAATCCAGCAGATTTTAGTGCAGCACGGAAATCTGGGTCTACTTGAAGTAGAGCACGAGCGATACCGTGACGTACAGCACCAGCTTGACCAGTGTATCCACCACCGTTAACGTTTACGTGGATATCATAGCTTCCTGTAGTTTCAGTAGCTACTAATGGTTGTTTAATTACTTCACGTAATGCAGCGAATGGTACATACTCTTCGATTTCACGTTTGTTGATAACAATTTTACCTGTACCTGGTACTAAACGTACGCGAGCTACAGAGCTTTTACGGCGACCAGTGCCGATGTATTGAACTTGTGCCAAAGTAATATCCTCCTCTTAATTTATATTATCCACGAAGCTCGTATGCTTCTGGTTTTTGTGCAGCATGTGGGTGCTCTGTTCCTGTGTAAACGTTTAGTTTACCGAACATTTTGCGACCTAAAGAGTTTTTAGGAAGCATCCCTTTAATTGCTAATTCGATCATTTTTGTTGGGTACTTTTCTAACATTTCACCCGCAGTACGAGTTTTTAAACCACCCGCAAATTGAGTATGATGACGGTAAAGTTTACCCTCTAATTTGTTACCAGTTAAATGGATTTTGTCAGCGTTGATGATGATTACGTGATCACCTGTGTCAACGTTTGGTGTGAATGTTGGTTTATGTTTACCACGTAAGATTGCAGCTACTTCAGAAGCTAAACGTCCAAGAGTTTGGCCTTCTGCATCAACTACTAACCATTTACGGTCTACTTCGTGACCTTTAGCCATGAATGTTGTACGCATGTATATATCCTCCTAATCAATTCGATTACCGTTATTTTTCATTAGACTACACTATAAGTTTCGGGGCTTATTTGTGGTGGTAATGAAAATACCATCTGTTATCATATAATGAATGACTTTTAAAGTCAAGTAAATTCATTAAACACCTGGTGATGTTGTACAGGGCAAATCATCCGAGTTACTTCGACGTAAATGCACCACATTTTGTCTTATCATTCATCGCTATACATCTAAATACTAGCCATTTAGATGCTCAGCTAATAAAATACTTTTTCAAGGTATAAACCTTGTGGTGGTGCAGTTTTACCAGCTTTATCGCGATTCATTGATGCGACGACCTTTTTCACATTACCGATGTCGCGACGGCTGGTCCCTACTTCCCATAAAGTACCTGCGATGATGCGCACCATATTGTACAGGAAGCCACTACCTTCAATGATCATATGTAGCTCTTTGCCATACCATTCAAATTGAAGTGTAGTTACTGTTCGCACCTTATCTTGCACACTTGTATTGGCCGCACAGAAGCATGAAAAATCATGCGTGCCAATTATCGCCTTAGCTGCTTCCTGCATGGCTGCTACATCTGGCTTCTGGCCATTTGTCTCTACGGTGTAATGTCTGCGGAATGGGCTTTGTATAGACTCACATGACCAGATATATCGATAGCGTTTTCCGGTCACACTGTAACGTGCATGAAAATCAGCAGGCACTTCTTCCATTGCTACTACCCGAATATCCCTCGGTAACTGAACATTGAGTGCTTTCATATATTTTTCTACTGGGATAGTGAGCGGCGTATCAAAATGCAGTGTTTGCCCAGTTGCATGCACTCTTGCATCCGTGCGTCCACTTGCAATTACCTTCACCTGTTCCCCTTTATGCATGATGGCTAGTACACCTTCAAGCTCTGCCTGTACCGTACGCTCTCCAGGCTGCACTTGGTAGCCCGAGAATTGCGTTCCATCATAACTAATTATTGCTTTTAATCGTCGCATAAAGTTACTCCTTTTAGCTTCTATAGAAGAATAGTAAAACAGCCATTGCTACTAGTAATACCAGAGCAAATGTATCGCCCATATCCCACTTCAGCTTGCGATAGCGGGTGCGACCTTCGCCTCCACGATAGCCACGTACTTCCATTGCAGTCGCCAAATCCTCCGCACGTTTAAACGCACTTACAAAGAGTGGCACCAGTAATGGCACAACGGCCTTAATACGATCTTTTATAGGTCCAGACGATAAATCCGAGCCACGGGCCATTTGCGCCTTCATAATTTTATCGGTCTCATCCATTAACGTTGGAATAAAGCGTAAGGAGATCGACATCATAAGGGCTAGCTCATGTACAGGTACTTTCACTTTTTTTAATGGATTTAGTAGCACTTCAATGCCGTCCGTAATTGAAATCGGTGACGTTGTTAACGTTAAAATCGATGTCATAAATACTAAAACAAGGAAACGTACTGATATATATACCCCTTGTCGAACCCCTTCTTCATAAACATTGATAAACTTCCAATGAAATAACAAATCGCCTTCCCTCGTCATAAAGATATGAAGTAAGAACGTAAAAGCCATTAAAAAAAGTACGGGCTTTAAGCCGTTTATTAAAAAATACAAGCGAATACGTGACACTAAAACAATAAGTAAAGTAAACGCAAGTAACATTGCATACGTTATCGTATTATTTGCTAAAAATACAATAATGATAAATGCGAATACGAATATAAGCTTTGATCGTGGATCTAGCTTATGTACAGGGGAATTTCCTGGCAGGAAGCGCCCGAAAATCATTTTTTCCATCATGACTCCGCACGCTCCTTTTCTAGCACGCGAGCAATTTCATGCGCAAGCTCTTCTTCTGTTAAACATACCTTTGATAGTGATGAATCCATTAACTTTTCAATTTTATGTTGGAAGCGCACAATACGGGGTGGTTCTAGACGGAACTCTTTCAATGTTTGCACATCTTTAAAAATTTCACGAGGTGTGCCACTCAACACATTTTTCCCCTCATGCATAATGACAATATCGTCTGCATAACGGGCTGCATCTTCCATACTGTGCGTAACTAATATTGTCGTTAAGCTCCGTTCCTGATGCAATGCATAGAACATATCCATAATCTCTTTTTGCCCACGTGGATCTAGTCCAGCCGTTGGTTCGTCTAAAACAATGACATCCGGTTCCATTGCCAGTACACCAGCAATTGCTACACGACGCATTTGTCCACCTGATAAATCAAAAGGTGACTTTTCAAGGACGTTTTCCGGCAGACCCACTAAACGTACAAGCTCTCTTGCACGAATTTCAGCCTCTTTCTCCGAAACACCGAAATTCATTGGGCCAAACATAATATCCTTTAACACAGTTTCTTCAAAAAGCTGATGCTCCGGAAATTGAAAAACAATGCCAACCTTTTGTCGCACAGCTTTTAAAGCTTTCGCTTTTTTTCCAGCTACAACAACCCGGTCCCCAATATGTACTTCACCGGAAGTTGGCTTTAAAAGCGCATTAAAATGCTGAAGAATTGTTGATTTACCAGAACCAGTATGTCCGATAATCGCTTGATACGTATGTGATGGAATGTCAAAATTCACATCAAACAAAGCCCGTTTTTCAAAAGGTGTACCTTGTGCATAGGCATAGCTTACTTGTTGAAGTTTGATGTCCATAAGTCATTCACCAACTCTTCTTCTGTCATATGTTGTCCCATTAAAGGAACACCTTCCTTTTGCAATAACTTTGATAACTTCATGGCAAACGGTAAGTCGAGTCCTAACTCAACTAGCTTGTCCCCAAGCGTAAAAATTTCCACGGGTGTCCCCTCTGCAAATTTCTTACCATCATTCATAAAAAGGACCCGGTCTGCAAGCATAGCTTCTTCTAAATCATGTGTAATTGATAACACCGTTAAACCTGTTTCAGCGCGCAGTGTTTGAACGGTTTGTAATACCTCAGCACGTCCTTGAGGATCTAACATGGATGTAGCTTCGTCTAAGATAAGTAATTTTGGTTTTAAAGCTAATGCTCCCGCAATAGCCACACGTTGTTTTTGCCCACCCGATAAATGATGTGGTTCATGATCTAAAAAACTACCCATCTTTACTTGCTCAAGGGCTGCATGCACACGTTTTACCATCTCTTCAAACGGCACACCGTTATTTTCAAGCGCAAAGGCAACGTCATCCTGTACCGTAGCACCTACAAACTGATTATCAGGATTTTGAAACACCATACCCATTTGAGAACGGCTTTCCCATAAATTTTCTTCACTTAGTATTTGACGTAATATACGAACATCCCCTTGTTGCGGGAATAATAAGCCATTCATTAATTTTGCAATTGTTGATTTACCAGAGCCATTATGACCGACAATGGCAATCCATTCCCCTTCCTGCACAGCAAAGCTCACATTTTCTACAGCATTGCGACTTTCTGTATCATCCGGTGTATATGAAAACGTTACATTATTTAACGATAAGATTTCAGGCATCTCTAGTACTCCTCTCTACATGCTCAGCTCTACTAACTAACTTACACTGTTTTATGTATTAATTCCACCACAATCACTATGTCGATATCAAATTCGGCAAGCGTATTCGCCTCCAAATTTTATATTGCACTTGCACAATCAACACCCATCAATATCTGTGACATCCGCTGGAGGCCTTTTCTTCGTACAGTCGGCATTTATACACCTACTGAAAAAAGATGAATGAAGATAAAAAAAAGCACCATCAATTGGCGCTGTCTGATACTTCCCTAAAATAATAAAAAAGCGCGCACCTCATTCATAGAAATGCGCTAGTCGTTACATTTACAAGAAACACGGGTGCTCAAGCCCTTGATCTTTTTGAATGAGGTGCGGAGAGCTAAACGAGACGCCACACAAAAGTGCCCGCTCATCATAACGCTCAGCTTAATTATTTGTCGTATAAATCTTATAAAGAAAGAGGGTGGTGGTCCACCCTCTTCACCACTTGTTTTCTCTTATGATTAAACTAATTCAATCACAACAACAGGTGCACCGTCACCACGACGAGGACCTACTTTAAGAATACGAGTGTAACCACCTTGACGTTCTGCATAACGTGGTGCAACATCATCAAATAGCTTTTGTAGCGCAAATGAAGTTGTTTCGTTGCCTTCTTCGTCAGTAGTTGTTACTAGTTCACGACGGATGAATGCAGCAGCTTGACGGCGTGCATGTAAATCTCCGCGTTTACCTAAAGTAATCATTTTTTCAACAGCTTTACGTACTTCTTTAGCGCGAGCTTCAGTAGTTTCGATACGCTCGTTGATGATTAAATCAGTAGCTAAGTCACGTAACATCGCTTTACGTTGAGAACTTGTACGACCAAGTTTTCTGTAACCCATGGATGTTTCCCTCCTTTATAGAAAATATCTGATCTTGTTAGTTTGTTTAAATCGCTTAGTCTTCTTTGCGTAACCCTAAACCAAGCTCTTCTAACTTCGCTTTTACTTCTTCTAGTGACTTACGTCCAAGGTTACGGACTTTCATCATATCGTCTTCTGACTTATTCGCTAGTTCTAGTACTGTATTAATACCAGCGCGTTTTAAGCAGTTATAAGAACGAACAGAAAGATCAAGTTCTTCGATAGTCATCTCTAAAACTTTTTCTTTTTGATCTTCTTCTTTTTCGACCATGATTTCAGCAGTTTGTGCCTCATCTGTCATGCCAACGAAGATGTTTAGATGCTCGGTTAAAATTTTTGCTCCGAGCGAAATCGCCTCTTTCGGACCGATGCTACCATCTGTCCACACATCAAGAGAAAGTTTATCGTAGTCAGAAGACTGACCTACACGAGTATTTTCCACTTGGAAATTGACGCGTGATACTGGAGTGTAAATAGAGTCGATCGGGATCACGCCGATAGGAAGATCCTCACGTTTGTTTTGATCAGCAGGAGTGTAACCACGGCCGCGTTGAGCGTACATACGCATACGTAAATGACCGTTTTTAGCGATTGTTGCAATATATAGATCTGGGTTTAAAATTTCTACGTCACTGTCATGTGTAATGTCAGCAGCCGTAACTGTACCATCGCCCTTTACATCAATCTCAATAACTTTTTCTTCGTCAGAGTAGATTTTAAGAGCAAGTTTTTTTACGTTCAAAATAATTGAAGCCACATCTTCTACTACGCCTTCCACAGTTGAGAACTCGTGAAGAACGCCATCAATTTGAATTGAAGTGACAGCAGCCCCTGGTAATGAAGACAGAAGGATACGACGTAAAGAATTACCCAAAGTGTTTCCATATCCGCGTTCAAGCGGTTCTACAACAAACTTTCCATATTTGGAATCTTCGCTGATCTCCACCGTTTCAATCTTTGGTTTTTCAATTTCGATCATTTCATTTACCCTCCCTCAAAACATCGAATGTATAGGTTCTTTCCATCATAGATTCGATCGTCATTGACGTATCGTTATTTATCTGCACAAGACAGTCTGTACAAAAAATGATGTTCTCATACAATATGAGACGCACCCATTACACGCGACGACGTTTTGGCGGACGGCAACCATTGTGAGGAACTGGAGTAACGTCTTTAATAGCAGTTACTTCTAAACCAGCAGCTTGAAGTGCACGGATTGCAGCTTCACGACCAGCACCAGGACCTTTAACAGTTACTTCCAACGTTTTCAGACCATGTTCAAGGGATGTTTTAGCAGCAGTTTCTGCAGCCATTTGAGCAGCGAATGGTGTAGATTTACGTGAACCACGGAAACCAAGAGCACCAGCACTTGACCAAGATACAGCGTTACCTTGCATATCTGTAATCGTTACAATTGTATTGTTAAATGTAGAACGAATGTGTGCAATACCAGATTCGATATTCTTTTTCACACGACGTTTACGAGTTTGTTGTTTACGAGCCATGTTAAGAAGGAACCTCCTTTACCGATTATTTTTTCTTGTTCGCAACTGTTTTACGAGGACCTTTACGCGTACGCGCATTGTTCTTCGTATTTTGACCACGAACAGGTAAACCACGACGGTGACGGATACCACGGTTACAACCGATTTCCATCAAGCGTTTGATATTTAATGAAGTTTCGCGACGTAAGTCACCTTCAAGTTTGTAAGAGTCTAATTGTTCACGGATTTTGTTTAACTCATCTTCAGTTAAGTCGCGTACGCGTGTATCTTGAGAGATACCAGCATCAGCTAATACTTTCTGAGCTGAAGTTTTACCAATACCGTAAATGTAAGTTAATGAAATTACCACGCGTTTGTCGCGAGGAATGTCAACACCAGAAATACGTGCCATGTACGTTGTGCACCTCCTTTATAATCAACCTTGTTTTTGTTTGTGTTTAGGATTTTCACAGATTACCATTACTTTACCGCGTCGGCGAATTACTTTACATTTTTCGCAGATCGGTTTCACAGATGGTCTCACTTTCATCTAACCTAACCTCCTTAGTAGTCCGGAGCGCAAAAGATTATTTAAAACGGTATGTGATACGACCGCGAGTTAAATCATAAGGAGATAACTCAATAGTAACCTTATCTCCAGGTAGAATGCGGATAAAGTGCATACGAATCTTACCAGATACGTGTGCTAAAATCACATGTCCATTTTCTAATTCTACCTTAAACATCGCGTTTGGCAAAGTCTCAACAACTGTCCCTTCGACTTCAATTACATCATCTTTCGCCATCTACTCTGTCTCCTCTCTATATGCAAATTAAAGTTCTCATCGTTACATCAAACGGATATATCTGCTGCAACTATAGAAGCAACCTCGTTTCAACATATGTTTGGATTGTATGAGAGATGTTTGAAAGACGCTCGTCTGGTTTCGCTTCACACAATCCACGGAATAGACAGAACCAGTAAGGGCACTGAATCTTCCATGTTTACACGAATACCGGAATGTCTTGGATGAGATATTCATACCCGTTACACAGATGCTTCCACGAAACCCATTATACTCTCTCAAAAGTAATGTTGCACTTTTTACAAGAAATATATACCGGGCACAATATGCTTTTGCAACTCTCAAAAAAATTATGTTTCGTTGTTGCTTCCGCATGCCTCCCGCGGAAGCAGTACTCTGCGCCCGGAGCCGGGTATCAGCTGCGGCTGCTCTGTAATAGAGCATCAAGATCAGCAAACACTTTATTAATATCTTGCTGTCCATCTATATTTGTTAACACACCTTTTGCTTCATAGAAGTCAAGTAAAGGTTGTGCTTGATTCATATTTACTTCCAGACGGTTTGTAACCGTTTCAGGATTATCATCCGCACGTGTATAAAGCTCGCCACCATCTTTATCACATTTTCCTTCCTCAGCTGGAGGATTGAAAATTAGGTGATAAGAAGTTCCGCAAGTTTTACAAATACGACGACCTGTTAAACGAGCAATTAGCTCATCTTTTTCAACTTGAATGTTTAACGTATGCTCGATCGCTTTGCCAAGATCAGCAAGAATGCCATCTAAAGCTTCAGCTTGAGGAACAGTACGCGGGAAACCGTCTAATAAGAATCCCTCTTCACAATCAGGTTTTGCAAGTCGCTCACGAACAATACCAATCGTCACTTCATCAGGTACTAAAGCACCTTGATCCATAAACGATTTGGCCTGTAAGCCTAGTTCTGTACCGTCTTTAATAGCAGCACGGAACATATCGCCTGTAGAAATATGAGGAATCGCGTACTTCTCAACAATTTTATCTGCCTGTGTACCTTTACCAGCACCTGGCAGACCCATTAAAATGATATTCATACGGAAATATTCCTCCCACAAAGTTTGCTGATTTCAGGAAACGATCAAGCGTTCCCTAAAAACCAACATTATTTCATAAAGCCTTTGTAGTGACGTTTAACAAGTTGTGACTCTAGCTGTTTCATCGTTTCTAGCGCTACGCCGACTACGATAATTATACTAGTACCACCGATTTGCACTGAAGCAGGTAGATTCATTAAGTTAATGAATATAATCGGCATTACAGCAATAACAGTTAAGAAAATCGCTCCGACAAATGTCAGTCGATATAACACGCTTGTTAAATACGTTTGAGTGTTTTCACCCGGACGAATACCTGGAATGTAAGCACCCTGTTTTTTCAAGTTGTCTGCCACATTTTCTGGGTTCACTTGTACGAACGCATAGAAATATGTGAACGCGACGATCAGCGCAATGTAAATAAGCATCCCAACAGGTTTTTCATAATTGAACGTGTTTTCAATGAATGTCGTTACATTATTCTGACCAAAGAACGTAGCTAACGTTCGAGGTGTCACAAGGAACGCTACTGAGAAGATTACCGGAATAACCCCTGCAGCATTTACTTTTAACGGTAAGTGCGTTTGTTGTCCACCTGTTTGTTGATTACGTCCAGTAACTCGTTTAGCATATTGAATTGGAATTTTACGTAGTGCTTGTTGCACATAGATAACACCAACTACAATAGCAAGTAAGATTAAAGCAAGTAATGCAAGGACAATGATGTTAATAAACAGTTCATCACCTGCATCCTCGATTTGTTGTGCGTAAATTTGGTTTGCTGCTGTAGGTAATGCTGCAACGATACCTGCGAAGATAACTACGGAAATACCATTACCAACACCATGAGCAGTAATTTGTTCAGCAAGCCATACAAGGAATGCTGTACCCGCTGTTAATACAATTGAAATTGTAACATATGTTAAAATTCCTTCTTCTTTAATCAAAGACCCACCATACATTTTATTGAAACCAAATGACATCGCGAATGATTGGATAAAAGCTAGAATAATAGTAAAGTAACGAGTAAATTGTGCAAGTTTACGTCTTCCGACTTCACCTTGCTTTGCCCACTCAGCAAATTTCGGTACTACGTCCATTTGCAATAACTGAACAATGATTGAGGCTGTGATGTATGGCATAATCCCCATCGCAAAGATAGAGAAGTTACTCAGTGCACCACCGCCAAAAGTATTGAGGAAACCAACGAGGTTAAACTCATCAGTTGCCTTTAATACATTAGCGTCAACGTTCGGTACTGGAACAAATGTCCCAATACGAAAAACGATTAACATTAAAAGTGTGAAAATGATTTTATTTCTTATATCTCGAACACGCATAAAGTTAGAGATTGTCTGAAACATTAAATCACCTCAGTAGTTCCGCCGGCATTTTCAATTGCTTCTTTAGCCGAAGCTGAGAATTTATGAGCTTTTACTGTAAGCTTTTTGTTAAGAGTTCCGTTTCCAAGAACTTTAATTCCAGCTTTTTCATTGCTCACTAAACCTGTTTCAAGTAATAATGCAGTTGTTACTTCTGCACCATCTTCGAAACGGTTTAATGTGTCAAGATTAACGATCGCGTACTCTTTACGGTTAATGTTAGTAAAGCCGCGTTTCGGTAAACGACGGAATAAAGGGTTTTGACCACCTTCGAATCCTGGGCGTACACCGCCGCCAGAACGAGAGTTTTGACCTTTATGACCTCTACCTGCAGTTTTACCGTTACCAGAACCGATACCGCGACCTACGCGGTTACGTACTTTACGGGAACCTTCTGCTGGTTTTAACTCATGAAGTTTCATATTGGATGGCACCTCCTTGTTCGTTAATTAAAAATTAGTTTTCTTTTACAGTAACTAAGTGAGCTACTACATCAAGCATACCGCGAGTTGCTGCATTATCAGCTTTCTCTACAGTTTGGTTTAATTTACGTAAACCTAAAGCTTCAATAGTTTTGCGTTGTGCTGGTTTAGAACCAATCACAGATTTTGTAAGGGTAATTTCTAATTTGTTAGCCATTATTATTCCCCCCTTATCCTAATATTTCTTCCACTGATTTACCACGTAATTTTGCTACGTCCTCTACGCGTTTTAATTCAGTTAAACCTTGAACAGTTGCACGAACCATATTGATTGGTGTATTTGATCCAAGTGATTTTGAAAGAATATCAGTAATACCAGCTAGTTCTAGTACAGCACGTACTGGACCACCAGCGATAACCCCTGTACCAGGAGCAGCAGGTTTGATTAGGATTTCTCCCGCACCGAAGCGACCAAGCACTAAGTGTGGAGTTGTTCCACCAACACGTGGCACTTCTACTAAGTTTTTCTTCGCATCTTCAACAGCTTTACGGATAGCATCTGGAACCTCTTGAGCTTTACCAGTACCAAAACCTACATGACCGTTTCTATCGCCAACAACAACTAGTGCTGTGAAGCGGAAGCGACGTCCACCTTTAACAACTTTTGCAACACGGTTAATAGTAACTACGCGTTCTTCAAGTTCTCCAAGTTTGTTTGCGTCAATTCGACTCATGAAATGTGTCCCTCCTTCTTATTAAAATTCTAAACCGTTCTCACGTGCAGCTTCAGCTAAAGCTTTCACACGTCCATGATATAAGTAACCACCACGGTCAAAAACTATAGCAGTAATATTTTTTTCCGCAGCGCGTTTCGCGATTGTTTCACCGATTTTTGATGCAGCTTCTACGTTGCTACCAACACCTTCAAAACCATTCTCTTGAGAAGATGCGCTAACAATAGTTACGCCTGCTACGTCATCGATAAGTTGAGCGTAGATGTTCTTGTTAGAACGGAATACGTTTAAGCGTGGACGCTCAGCAGTACCCGAAATTTTAGAACGAACTCGCGCATGACGTTTTTTACGAACTTGATTTTTATCCTGTTTCGTAATCACAAGGGTCACTCCTTTCTAATGCTTACGCAGCATTATTTACCTGTTTTACCTTCTTTACGACGAACGTATTCGCCTTCGTAACGGATACCTTTACCTTTGTAAGGCTCTGGTGGACGAACGTCACGGATGTTAGATGCAAGAGCGCCAACGCGTTCTTTGCTAATACCTTTAACGATGATTTTAGTATTAGTAGGAACTTCTACTTCTAAACCATCTTCAGGTGTGAACTCAACTGGGTGAGAGTAACCTACGTTAAGAACAAGTTTTTTTCCTTGTAATTGCGCACGGTAACCTACACCGATTAGTTCTAATGATTTTTCGAAACCTGCAGAAACACCAGTAACCATGTTCGCTAAAAGCGCACGAGTTGTACCGTGGTTTGTGCGGTGTTCTTTTGAGTCAGAAGGACGAGATACAGAGATCGCATTACCTTCTTGCTCAATTTTCATATCTTGGTGGAAAGAACGAACAAGTTCGCCTTTAGGACCTTTAACAGTAACAGTGTTGTCAGCTGCAACAGTAACAGTTACGTTAGCTGGTACCTCGATAATTTTTTTACCTACACGAGACATTTAGTTGCACCTCCATTCATTTATAGCTAATTACCAAACGTATGCTAGAACTTCGCCGCCAACTTGTTTAGCGCGAGCTTCTTTATCTGTTAATAAACCTTGTGAAGTTGACACTAAAGCGATACCAAGACCGTTCAGTACTTTAGGAACTTCATTTGTTTTAGCATATACACGTAGACCTGGTTTAGAAATACGTTTTAAGCCAGTGATAACGCGTTCGTTATCTTTACCGTATTTTAAGAAGATACGGATAATTCCTTGCTTGTTGTCTTCCACGTATTCTACGTCACGTACGAAACCTTCACGCTTTAAAATTTCAGCGATTTCTTTTTTCACGTTGGAAGCCGGTACTTCTAACTTCTCGTGACGAACCATGTTCGCATTACGAATGCGAGTCAGCATGTCTGCAATCGGATCAGTCATTGTCATTACATTTACCTCCTTCCCAAATTAGGGGATTACCAGCTGGCTTTTTTCACGCCAGGAATTTGTCCCTTATATGCAAGTTCTCGGAAACAAATACGGCAAAGTTTGAATTTGCGATATACAGAGTGTGGACGGCCACAGCGTTCACAACGTGTATACTCTTGCACTTTAAACTTTTGCTTACGTTGTTGTTTAACGATCATAGATTTTTTAGCCACGTTTTCGCCCTCCTTGTTTAATTACTTTTGGAACGGCATACCGAATTGTGTCAATAACTCGCGAGCTTCTTCGTCAGAGTTCGCTGTCGTTACGATCACGATGTCCATACCGCGTACTTTTGAAACTTTATCGTAATCGATTTCTGGGAAAATTAGTTGCTCTTTAACACCTAAAGTGTAGTTACCGCGACCATCGAATGCTTTTTTAGAAACACCACGGAAGTCACGTACACGAGGAAGTGAAATTGCGATTAATTTATCCAAGAATTCATACATACGCTCACCGCGTAATGTAACTTTAGCACCGATTGGCATACCTTCACGTAAACGGAAACCTGCGATCGATTTTTTCGCTTTAGTTACTACTGGTTTTTGACCAGTGATAATTGTTAATTCTTCTACAGCTGCATCTAATGCTTTTGAGTTTTGAACAGCGTCACCAACACCCATGTTGATAACGATTTTGTCAACTTTCGGCAATTGCATAACTGATTTATATCCAAACTTGCTCATAAGAGCAGGTGAAACTTCATTTAAATATTTTTCTTTTAGGCGGCTCATGTGTGTACCTCCCTTCTTTTATTTACTAATTAGTCAAGTACTGCACCTGATTTTTTTGCAACACGAACTTTTTTACCGTTTTCGATTTTATAACCTACACGAGTCGGCTCGCCAGATTTAGGATCGATTAGCATTACGTTCGAAACGTGAATTGCAGCCTCTTGGCTTACAATCCCACCTTGTGGATTCAATTGGTTAGGTTTAACATGTTTTTTCACGATATTTACACCTTCAACAAGAACGCGATCTTGTTTAGGGAAAGCAGTTAGGATTACTCCTTCTTTGCCTTTGTCTTTACCAGTGATAACCTTAACCTTGTCACCTTTTTTTACATGCATGCTGTCGCACCTCCTTGATTGGCACTATCATGAAATTAAAGAACTTCTGGAGCTAGAGAAACGATTTTCATGAAGTTGCTGTCACGTAATTCACGTGCAACAGGTCCGAAAATACGAGTTCCGCGTGGTGATTTATCATCACGAATAATTACACAAGCATTTTCATCAAATTTGATGTACGTACCGTCTTTACGACGAACGCCTGATTTAGTACGAACGATAACAGCTTTAACAACGTCACCCTTCTTGACAACGCCACCTGGTGTTGCTTTCTTAACTGTACAAACAACGATATCACCGATGTTAGCAGTTTTACGGCCAGAGCCACCAAGCACTTTAATTGTAAGAACTTCACGTGCACCTGAGTTGTCAGCAACTTTCATACGACTTTCTTGTTGGATCACTTAGGTTACCTCCCTTCGGAAATTGGTTGTTCCGAAATAGTTATTAAATAATAACCGCTTTTTCTACAACTTCAACTAGACGGAATCGTTTAGTAGCTGATAGCGGGCGAGTTTCCATGATACGTACGATATCACCGATTTTCGCTTGGTTTTGCTCATCATGAGCCTTAAACTTTTTAGAGTATTTTACACGTTTACCGTAAAGCTTGTGCTTTTTGTGTGTTTCAACTAAAACAGTAACAGTTTTGTCCATTTTATCTGAAACGACGCGGCCCGTGTAAACTTTGCGTTGATTACGCTCAGTCATACTTGAAAACCTCCTTTATCAGTTATTTTCACTGATTTCTCTTTCACGAATAACAGTTTTCATACGCGCGATTGCTTTACGCACTTCGCGAATACGAGCTGTGTTTTCTAATTGACCAGTCGCCAATTGGAAGCGAAGGTTGAAAAGCTCTTCTTTCAGTGATTTCACTTTTAATTCAATTTCAGAAGTGGCAAGGTCACGGATTTCATTAGCTTTCATTAGA
Source organism: Lysinibacillus sphaericus OT4b.31 (assembly GCF_000392615.1). GTDB lineage: Bacteria > Bacillota > Bacilli > Bacillales_A > Planococcaceae > Lysinibacillus > Lysinibacillus sphaericus_B. Next base: position 3,937,003 of record NZ_KB933398.1, read on the forward strand.
TTCACCACCAGTTTCTTGACGTTTTACGATCTTACATTTAACAGGAAGCTTATGTGATGCTAAACGAAGTGCTTCACGTGCGATCTCTTCAGATACACCAGCAATTTCGAACATTACTTTTCCTGGTTTTACTACTGCTACCCAACCTTCAGGAGAACCTTTACCAGAACCCATGCGGACTTCTAGAGGTTTTTTAGTGTAAGGTTTGTGCGGGAAGATTTTAATCCAAACTTTACCGCCACGTTTCATGTAACGAGTCATCGCGATACGTGCAGATTCGATTTGACGGTTCGTAATCCAGCTAGCTGTTTGAGCTTGTAGGCCCCACTCGCCGAATGATACTTCTTTACCGCCTTTCGCTTCGCCACGCATGTTTCCGCGGTGTTCACGACGGTATTTTACGCGTTTAGGCAATAACATATTATTTGCCTCCTTCCACAGATTTCTTCGTAGGAAGAACTTCACCACGGTAGATCCATACTTTAACGCCTAATTTACCGTAAGTAGTGTCAGCTTCTGCGTGTGCATAGTCGATGTCAGCACGTAGAGTATGAAGTGGAACAGTTCCTTCACTATAGTGTTCAGCACGCGCGATATCAGCGCCACCTAAACGACCAGATACTTGTGTTTTAATTCCTTTTGCACCAGCACGAATTGTGCGTTGGATCGCTTGCTTTTGCGCACGACGGAATGATACACGGTTTTCTAATTGACGAGCGATGTTTTCAGCTACTAGACGAGCGTCAAGATCAGCACGTTTGATTTCGATGATGTTGATGTGTACACGTTTACCAGTTAAATCGCCAAGGTATTTACGAAGATTTTCAACTTCAGTACCACCTTTACCGATTACCATACCTGGTTTTGCAGTGTGAATTGTAATGTTTACACGGTTTGCAGCACGTTCGATTTCAACTTTAGAAACTGAAGCGTCTTTAAGAGCCGTTTCAATATATTTACGCACTTTGATGTCTTCGTGAAGTAGAGTTGCATAGTCTTTTTCAGCGTACCATTTTGACTCCCAGTCACGAATAATACCAACGCGCAGTCCTATTGGATGTACTTTTTGACCCACGGATTAACCCTCCTTCTTCTCAGATACCACTAGAGTAATGTGGCTTGTGCGTTTGTTAATTGCGCTTGCACGTCCTTGTGCACGTGGACGGAAACGTTTTAATGTTGGACCTTCATCAACGAATACTTCAGAAACTACTAAAGAGTTGATGTCAAGATCGTAGTTGTGCTCAGCATTTGCAACTGCAGATTTTAATACTTTCTCAACGACTGGAGACGCCGCTTTTGGAGTATGACGTAAAATCGCAACTGCTTCACCAACTTGCTTACCTCGGATTAAGTCTACAACTAGACGTACTTTACGAGGAGCAATGCGTACTGTGCGAGCGATAGCTTTAGCTTGTGTCATTAGGATTTACCTCCTCTCAAAATTAGCGTCTTGTTTTCTTGTCGTCTGCACCGTGACCTTTGTAAGTACGTGTCGGTGCGAATTCACCAAGTTTGTGGCCTACCATATCTTCTGTTACGTATACAGGAACATGTTTACGTCCATCATATACAGCAATCGTTAAACCGATGAAAGTCGGGAAAATTGTAGAACGGCGAGACCAAGTTTTGATAACTTGTTTTTTCTCAGAAGCCTCTTGTGCTTCCACTTTTTTCATTAAGTGGTCATCGACAAAAGGTCCTTTTTTCAAGCTGCGACCCATGTAGGAACCTCCCTCTGTGATTCCACCACGGCTCTCACATAGAACCGTAGTTTAACCACTTTATTTTTTACGACTACGGATGATGAATTTATCCGATTTGTTTTTCTTCTTGCGAGTTTTGTAACCAAGTGCTGGTTTACCCCAAGGAGTCATTGGTGATTTACGTCCGATTGGAGAACGTCCTTCACCACCACCGTGTGGGTGATCGTTAGGGTTCATTACAGAACCACGAACAGTTGGGCGTTTACCTAACCAACGGCTACGACCAGCTTTACCGATGTTTACAAGTTCGTGTTGTTCGTTACCAACTTGACCGATTGTAGCGCGGCAAGTAGCAAGAATTAAACGTACTTCACCTGATTGAAGACGTACGATAACGTATTTATCTTCACGACCAAGTACTTGAGCTGAAGTACCAGCTGAACGTACTAATTGGCCACCTTTACCAGGTTTTAACTCGATGTTATGGATTGTAGTACCCATTGGAATGTTTGCTAATGGTAATGCGTTACCTGCTTTAATATCAGCATCTGGACCAGATTCGATTGTTTGACCAACCTCTAGACCTTTTGGTGCTAAGATGTAAGCTTTTGCTCCATCAGCGTAGTTGATTAATGCGATATTCGCAGAACGGTTTGGATCATATTCGATAGTAGCAACTTTTGCCGGAATGCCATCTTTAATACGTTTGAAATCGATGACACGGTATTGCTTCTTATGACCACCACCATGATGACGAACAGTGATTTTACCTTGGTTGTTACGACCAGCTTTGCGTTTAGTTGGTTCAAGCAATGATTTCTCAGGCTTGTTAGTTGTAATTTCCGCAAAGTCTAATGACGTCATATTACGACGACCATTAGAGGTAGGTTTATACTTTTTAATCGCCATGTGTTTTCCCTCCTTCTTGATTGTTCAAATCATATATCCCTAAAGGATTACATTTCGAATAATTCGATGTCTTTGCTGTCCGTAGTTAATTTAACAATCGCTTTACGACGTTTGTTAGTGTAACCACCGTAACGGCCAACGCGCTTGAATTTACCTTTGTAGTTAAGAACGTTTACTTTCTCAACTTCTACACCAAAGATCTCTTCTACAGCGTCTTTTACTTGAGTTTTGTTAGCGCGAGTGTCTACTTCGAAAGTATACTTTTTCTCTGCCATAAGTTCTGAAGAACGCTCAGTAATGACCGGACGTTTTAAAATATCACGTGCTTCCATTATCCAAGCACCTCCTCAACTTTTTCTACTGCAGCTTTCGTGAATACAACTTTTTCATGACCTAAAAGATCAAGAACGTTGATTCCGTTTGCAGTTAAAACTGTTACACCAGGGATGTTGCGAGCAGATAATGCTACGTTTTCATCTAGGTCAGCAGTTACGAATAAAGATTTTTTCTCTAAAGAAAGATCTTTAAGGATTTTTGTGAATTCTTTTGTTTTTGGTGCTGCTAGTGTAAGAGCATCAAGAACTAAGAAGTTTTGTTCTACAACTTTAGCTGATAAAGCTGATTTAAGAGCTAAGCGACGAACTTTTTTAGGTAATTTATAAGAGTAGCTACGTGGAGTTGGACCGAATACGATACCACCGCCGCGCCATTGTGGAGAACGGATAGAACCTTGACGAGCACGACCAGTTCCTTTTTGGCGCCATGGTTTACGACCACCACCAGCAACTTCAGAACGGTTTTTTACCTTATGATTACCTTGACGAAGAGAAGCGCGTTGTGCAACTACTGCGTCGAATAATACTGCTTCATTTGGCTCGATTCCGAAGATCGCTTCGTTTAACTCGATTTCACCAACTGAAGCACCTGTTTGACTAAGTACAGATACTTTTGTCATTCCTGTTTCCTCCTTTCTTGAAGTGATTAGTTAGCTTTAATTGCAGTTTTAACTGTAACTAGAGCTTTTTTAGAACCAGGAACATTACCTTTAACAAGTAGTAAGTTACGTTCCGCATCAACTTTCACGATTTCTAAGTTTTGGATTGTAACTACAGTGCCACCCATTTGACCAGGTAATTTCTTTTGTTTAAATACGCGGTTCGGAGCAACTGGACCCATTGAACCAGGACGACGGTGGTAACGAGAACCGTGGGCCATAGGACCACGAGATTGTCCGTGGCGTTTGATAACACCTTGGAAACCTTTACCTTTAGTAACTCCTGTTACATCAATTACATCGCCTTCTGCGAAAATTTCTACTTTGACTTCTTGACCAACTTCGTATTCTTCAACGTTCACGTTGCGGAATTCACGAATGAAGCGCTTAGGAGCAGTATTCGCTTTTGCTACGTGACCTTGTTCTGGTTTGTTAGAAAGCTTAACTCGCTTATCTTCGAAACCAACTTGGATTGCTTCGTAGCCATCTGTATCGACAGTTTTCTTTTGAAGAACTACGTTTGGAGCAGCTTCGATAACTGTTACCGGGATTAAATCGCCGTTTTCAGCGAAAACTTGAGTCATACCAATTTTTCTACCTAAGATTCCTTTAGCCATTTGTCACACCTCCTGTAAGTTTTAAAAATGTTATATTGTTTTTACCATTAAAGTTTGATTTCGATATCAACGCCAGATGGTAAATCAAGTTTCATTAACGCATCAACAGTTTGTGGTGTTGGGTTAACGATATCGATCAGACGTTTATGCGTACGCATTTCGAATTGCTCACGAGAATCTTTGTACTTGTGAACAGCACGAAGAATTGTGTACACAGACTTCTCAGTTGGAAGTGGAATCGGACCTGATACACTTGCACCTGAACGTTTTGCAGTTTCCACAATTTTCTCAGCAGATTGATCTAAAATACGGTGATCATACGCTTTTAAACGAATACGAATCTTTTGTTTTGCCATTATTTTCCCTCCTTCTCGCCTATTTTCTAGACATTCTCCACGAAAATTCTCCAACACACCGCCATGGCAAAGCGGCCGGGTGTGTCAGCAACCTCTCGTTTCATCGCAGTCAAAGACCAACATTCAACATTATATACAATAAAAAAAGAATAAGCAAGTCTTTTCGCTAAATTCTTTTAAATGTTGTAGATATTCTTAACTACTATTATTTCTCGCTTATTTAAGCCGTTTACTAGTATATAAAATTTCTACGAATATTGCAACACATATGGCTATACTACAACGTTTTCGAACATTTCTTACAATTGTATTATACACTACAAGATTTGTCCTAGCAGTCTCTTCGTTAGTAAAGACGAACGAACGTAGTTGCTCACACATTCGTATATGGCTGTGTTGAGCATCGTCTTTAACTCTTGCTGATCAACTGATAATACGAAAATACAAAAAACAGTACGGGGCATAATAAGCCATACTGTTTTTTGAGTTTTAGATTATTTTTGTTTATAAAGACTCACGAATTACTTTTTTATAATAACCAACAGAGAGTATAGCAAAGATTGCATATAGTGCTATATAGCAACTCATAGCTATCCATAACGGTGCCGTTAGTTCTGAGCCAAATAAAAACCAGCCTGATTTAACTGCAAAGTAACTATGAAGTAATCCGATTAGTAAAGGTACGCCAAAATTAAAGGCTTGCTTCATATATATTCCTTTCATAATATCTCGCTCTGCAAATCCAATTTTTCTTAATATCGTATATGAGCTTCGTTCCTCTTCTGCTTCAGACATTTGTTTAAAGTACAAAATGCTGCCTGTTGTCATTAAAAAGGCTAAGCCTAAGAAAGCTGTCGTAAATATCGTTATTCCCAAGGTTTCGATATTTTCTTTACGTTTCCCCTCATAAGAAGCTTGTATATAGTTTTGCGTTACCCCTTCCCTATCTATAGAAGAAATAACACCTGCACCCGATTGTATATAAAGTTTTTCAGCAGAAGCTAAATCTGTTTCTGATTTTAACGTGATGGAAGATTGTTTATGCCATTGTGATCCATCTGATATCGTAGCTAGCTTTTCAAACAATGTGTCTGTTACTACAAAAATGGGTCCACCCCCACCTGCAGTCACAATACCACTAATAATACTTTCATTTTGCACATCTACGACATGAAAAGTTTCCTCATGTTCTCCCACAGTTACGGCCATATCATGATCCTTTTCCAACGGAAACATTTCTGCCATATAACCACCATAATTTGTTAAGATGACATCATTTCCAGACACTGAAGCGTCGGGCACACTTTGTTTGTAATCAGAGAGTGGGACTGTATAAATAATACCTTTCATATTATAAAATGGGCTATCTCGTTGATCATTTGGTAGTAATTGCGCTACTGAAGCTGTTACAGCCTGTAATCGGTAATCAATTTTGTTATAAGCAATGTTATTTTGCTCTAGCTTCTGTAAAAACTCCTGCCCGTTATCTTCAAGTAATATAAAATCTCCCGGTACATGACTGTATGCAGATGCTGCTGACGAGTAGTATGAAATATAAGATAATGTTGTAACCCCAAGTGATACACCCGTTAAAACCGTAATAAGCGTCAATGATTTTGCGTTACTTTTCATACGGTGCATAATGGGGGTTAATGCTAATACATCATGTACAGATAAATGCCCATTCTTCTTTAGACGTACGGCATTCATAATAAACGCAACAGAAAAGCGGAATACAAGGAATGTCCCACCGATTGTTGACGCTAAGATAATAATCATATTAACAAAAAGATTGCCAGTCGACTCAATATTGAATAGTTTTGTTGATGCATAATATCCATATGCAATTAACACAAGCCCTAAGAAGCCAATCATCATTTGTAATGGACTAAAACGTTTTACACGCTCGTCTGCTTTTCTAGAAGCACTAAATAATGATAGCAATGATACACGATGAATCATCCAAGCCACCTGCACCAGCACAATTACTAGTAGAATAAAGAATACTGCAATAGACTGTTGTAATGCCTGTGTACTGAATGTCATTGCCACAAGTGCTTCTTTCTCTAGTACACGTAGTAATACCATCGCAAAGAAACGTGAGCTGAAGAAGCCTGCCAGCATTCCTAAAACAACTGCACCAACAAATAATAAAATACTTTCTACCGCCAATAAACGTACTATAAGGCCCTTTGTCATTCCTATTAACTGATACAAGCCGATTTCCTTACTGCGACGCTTCATAAATAAATGGTTAGCATATAACACGAAGAACAAAATGATAAAGTACAGAATATATGTTGCAGCTTCAAAACCTGCTGTTGCTGTACCACTCTTCTTTACTGAGGCTAACACTTCAGCATTCATTTGTAATGTCACAAAAGAAAAATATAGCGTGACACTAAAAATAAGCGCAAAGAAATATAAGTAATAATGCTTCATATTTTTCTTCATGCTGCGGAACACGAGTTTACTAAGACTCATAACCGTCACCACCTAGCACGCTTTGCGTATGCATGATTTCCTGAAAAAATGCCTGCCTTGTCTTATCACCTTTATATAGCTCACTATAAATGAGTCCATCTTTTAAAAACAAAACACGTGTACAAAAGCTTGCTGCCACCGCATCATGTGTAACCATCATAATCGTCGCTTCTTTCGCCTCATTAATACTTTGTAAGTTTTTTAGGAGCGCTGTAGCTGATTTTGAATCGAGCGCACCCGTTGGTTCATCCGCAAACACAAGGGATGGATTAGTAATCAGCGCACGAGCAGCAGATGTTCGTTGCTTTTGACCACCTGATATTTCATTCGGATATTTATTTAATATATCTGTAATACCTAATAAGTGTGTTAGTTCTTTAACACGACTCTCCGCAACAGCCTTTGGTAACTTACCAATCGCTAATGGCAGTAATATATTTTCTTTAACTGTTAATGTATCGAGTAAGTTGTAATCTTGGAAGATAAAGCCCAACTGTTCACGGCGGAAATTGGCTAGTGCCTTTTCCTTCATACCACGTAAGCTTTGACCATTTATTTCGATAACACCCTCAGTAGCAAAGTCGATGGAACACAAAACATTTAATAGTGTCGTCTTACCTGAACCAGAGGGTCCCATAATACCTACGAATTCACCTTTGTTAACTTCTACATCAATGCCTTTCAGTACTTCCTGAGCCGTTGATTTTTTACCATATACTTTTTTTACTTTACGTCCAATTAAAACCGCCACTTAGTCGCGCCCCTTCCTATAGCCCAAGTGTACCCTGTCTGCTAAATGATTTCGTGCGTTTTACATGACAATATAAAAAGGTAGGTGACAATTTCGTCATCTACCTGTTAGTTTGACATATTCATTTTGCAAGGGAAAACGTAATGTAAATATGGAACCTTCACCAACCTCGGACTGCACACTAATACGAATACCGATTTTCACTGCCACATTATGTGCCAAGTATAAACCCATGCCTGTTGATTGTGCAGACTCTCTACCAGCTGTCCCCGTATAAGACTTTTGAAAGATACGCGGTATATCATCCTTACGAATACCCATACCTTCATCTTTTATATGTAGTAATTGTGCGCCAGTCGCATCTACTTCCGAAAAAATCAATACCTCCGTATTTGCAGGACTATATTTAATGGCATTTGATAGGATTTGTCGTACAATAAATGCTAACCATTTACCATCTGTCATGACAATCTCCGATAATTCTGCCACATCAAAGCCAATTCCCCTTTCCAAACACCATGGCTGCATTGCACGGATTTCCTTGTAAACAACCATACGAAGTTCAATTTCCGTCATATAATTATCTTTTTCAATTGAAGCAAGACGCGTTTGATGTAACTGTTGATCGACTAGTAAATGAAGTCTAAGCCACTCATGTTCTAATTTTCGACGTAATACTAAATCATCTATCTGAGACAACATTAAATTAATGGATGTTAAAGGTGCCTTCACCTCATGTACCCAAGCTAGAAGCTCGTCTGAATACTCCTGTAATTGTACCTTTGCTTTGTTCAACTCCATATCCTTTACATAGAACACATCTTCAAGTTTCGTAAAATATGCATCTTGAAACGGTGACAGGTCCATACTTTTACTATGAACATCATCTAGCTGTCCATCCACATTTCCCAGGAAATCTTTTAGCTGACCTACTTCTACAATATAACGCCACAGCAAAAATATCAAAAAACTAACAAACATACAAATATTAACATAAGTAATCGAAATACTCACTAATCCAACGTCTAAAAAAAATAATATGTTGAGTGTCACTACGATAAACACATAAAACCCTATCCATGCTAGTCGTTCTTTAAAAAATAATAGAAGCATCCACATTCACGTCCCTTGCGTTACCGCCATATAACCCAGCCCTTTTTTTGTTAAAATGACTTCCTGCAACCCGATATCTTCCAGTTTTGTACGTAAACGATTTACATTTACAGATAATGTATTATCGTTAACAAATCGCTCATCGTCCCATAATTTCCTCATTAGGTCATCCCTCGAAACAATTTGATTAGCCTTTTCCACTAAAATGCGTAATATAAAGAGTTCATTTTTAGTCAAAGATATCAACTGTCCTTCATACATAATTTCGCTTCTTGCATAATCAATAACTGCATCATTAAAACGTGTGACTTCCAACTGTTCTTCTACATAGTCATAAGTACGACGTAAAATTGCTTGTACCTTTGCAAGCAATACTTCCATATGAAAAGGTTTTTGTATAAAGTCATCGGCACCCATTTGCATGGCCATAACCATATCCATTGGGTGATCGCGTGAAGATAGAAAGAGAATTGGCACCTTCGAAATATGCCTTATTTCGCGACACCAATGAAAGCCATCATAAGCAGGTAGTTGTATATCAATTAATACAAGTTGTGGCTTCTCCTCTATAAAATCAGCCATCACCTTTTGAAAATCTCTTGGGCCACTAACTTGTAGTGACCATTGTGCAAAGCGATCTTTAATCATTTCAAAAATTGATGGATCATCTTCTATCAATAAAACCTTCATTTCCATACATAAGCGCCCCTTCCTCCCCTAATTTTAACATAAAAAACCAATCTGTAAGCGTCCCTACAGATTGGTTTAGAAAAATTAGCTTGCGCTAAAATTATTTTTGGATAGTAGCTACTACGCCAGCGCCTACAGTACGGCCACCCTCACGGATAGAGAATTTAGTACCTTCTTCAAGAGCGATTGGAGCGATAAGTTCTACAGTCATTTCGATGTTATCACCAGGCATTACCATTTCAACGCCTTCTGGTAAGTTACAGATACCTGTTACGTCAGTTGTACGGAAGTAGAACTGAGGACGGTAGTTAGAGAAGAATGGAGTATGACGGCCACCCTCTTCTTTAGATAAAACGTAAACTTCAGCTTTGAAGTTTGTGTGTGGAGTGATTGAGCCTGGTTTAGCTAATACTTGACCACGTTGGATATCTTCACGAGCTACACCACGAAGTAAAGCACCAATGTTGTCACCAGCTTCAGCATAGTCTAATAATTTACGGAACATTTCTACACCTGTTACAGTTGTAGATTTAGCTTCTTCGTTAATACCAACGATTTCAATTACGTCGCCGACTTTAACTACACCACGTTCAACACGGCCAGTTGCTACTGTACCACGACCAGTGATAGAGAATACGTCCTCTACTGGCATCATGAATGGTTTGTCAGTTTGACGTTCTGGAGTTGGGATATAAGAATCTACAGCGTCCATTAATTCAACGATTTTTTCTTCCCATTCTGCTTCGCCTTCAAGAGCTTTAAGAGCAGAACCTTTGATTACAGGAATATCGTCGCCTGGGAAGTCATATTCAGATAGTAGGTCACGGATTTCCATTTCTACTAACTCTAATAATTCTTCGTCGTCAACCATATCACATTTGTTCATGAATACTACTAAGTATGGAACACCAACTTGACGAGATAAAAGGATGTGTTCACGAGTTTGTGGCATTGGGCCATCAGCAGCAGATACTACTAAGATACCGCCGTCCATTTGTGCAGCGCCAGTGATCATGTTTTTAACATAGTCAGCATGTCCTGGGCAGTCAACGTGTGCATAGTGACGAGTTTCTGTTTCGTATTCTACGTGAGAAGTATTGATTGTAATACCACGTTCTTTTTCTTCTGGTGCGTTATCGATGTCAGCGTAAGACTTAGCTGTACCACCCATTTTTTTAGAAAGAACTGTAGCGATTGCAGCAGTTAGAGTAGTTTTACCATGGTCAACGTGTCCGATTGTACCAATGTTAGCATGCGTTTTTGAACGGTCAAATTTTTCTTTAGCCATTAGAGATTGCCTCCTCAAAATTATATGTTTTATTTTTGGAATTTATAGAATGAATGCTGATAGAGAACGGGCCCATCCCCTATCCTGCAATCATAGCTTACAAATTAGTTATACTTTATGCAAGATGAAAATTCAATTATTCACCTTTATTTTTTTTGATGATTTCAGCAGCGATTGATTTTGGTACTTCTTCATAATGATCAAATGTCATTGAGAATACACCACGACCTTGCGTTGCAGAACGAAGAGTCGTTGCATAACCAAACATTTCCGCTAAAGGAACCATTGCACGAACAACTTGAGAGTTACCGCGAGCATCCATACCCTCAACGCGTCCACGACGAGAAGTAATGTTACCCATGATATCACCAAGGTATTCTTCTGGAATTACAACTTCAACTTTCATCATTGGTTCTAAAATAACAGCGTCACATTGTTTCGAAGCTTCTTTAAGAGCCATAGATGCAGCAATTTTGAACGCCATCTCATTCGAGTCAACGTCATGGTAAGAACCGAATACTAATTTCGCTTTAATGTCGATTAGAGGGTAACCAGCTACTACACCGCGGTCAAGAGAGTCACGAAGACCAGCTTCAACTGCAGGAATGTATTCACGAGGAATTACACCACCAACGATAGCGTTTTCGAATTCAAAGCCTTTACCTTCTTCATTTGGAGAGAACTCAATCGTTACGTCTCCGTACTGTCCACGACCACCAGATTGGCGAGTGAATTTACCTTGAACTTTTGCTGAGCCACGGAATGTTTCACGGTAAGATACCATTGGAGCACCTACGTTAGCTTCTACTTTAAATTCACGGCGCATACGGTCAACTAAGATATCAAGGTGAAGCTCACCCATACCTGAGATGATTGTTTGTCCAGTTTCTGTGTCAGTGTGAGCACGGAAAGTTGGATCCTCTTCTTGAAGTTTTTGTAAAGCTTGACCCATTTTATCTTGGTCAGCTTTTGATTTTGGTTCTACAGAAAGAGAAATTACTGGCTCAGGGAACTCCATTGATTCAAGAATAACTAGGTTTTTCTCGTCACATAGAGTATCACCAGTAGTAGTATCTTTAAGACCTACTGCTGCTGCGATGTCCCCAGCGAATACTTTAGAAATCTCTTCACGAGAGTTAGCGTGCATTTGTAGGATACGACCAACACGTTCACGTTTACCTTTAGAAGAGTTTTGTACGTATGAACCTGAATCTAATGTTCCAGAGTACACACGGAAGAAAGTTAACTTACCTACGAATGGGTCAGTCATAACTTTGAATGCAAGAGCTGAGAATGGCTCTTCATCAGAAGATTTACGTTCTAACTCATCGTCACCATCTACTGAAGTACCTTTGATTGCTGGTACATCAACTGGAGATGGTAAGTAATCGATAACTGCATTTAACATTGGGCGTACGCCTTTGTGTTTGAATGCTGTACCACAGATTACTGGGTAGAATTCTACTGCGATCGTAGCACGACGGATAGCCGCTTTAAGTTCAGCAACAGAAATTTCTTCGCCTTCTAAATATTTTTCCATGATTTCTTCATCAACACTTGCAACAGCGTCGATTAATTTTTCACGGTATTCTTCAGCTTGTGCGCGGTATTCTTCAGGAATTTCACCTTCAGTTACTGCTGTACCTTTTTCGTCGCCGTAGAAAGTAGCTTTCATTTCAACTAGGTCGATGATTGCAGAGAACTCATCTTCAGCTCCGATAGGTAATTGGACAGGATGAGCGTTTGCTTGTAAACGATCGTGTAGAGTTCCTACAGAATATAAGAAATCTGCTCCTGTTTTGTCCATTTTGTTAATGAATACAATACGTGGAACACCGTATGTTGTAGCTTGACGCCATACAGTTTCAGTTTGAGGCTCAACACCTGATTGAGCATCAAGTACTGTTACAGCACCGTCAAGTACGCGTAATGAACGTTCTACTTCTACAGTGAAGTCTACGTGTCCAGGAGTATCGATGATGTTTACACGGTGGCCTGCCCATTGTGCTGTTGTTGCAGCAGAAGTGATTGTAATACCACGTTCTTGCTCTTGCTCCATCCAGTCCATTTGAGAAGCGCCTTCATGTGTTTCACCGATTTTGTGAATCTTACCAGTGTAATAAAGGATACGCTCAGTTGTTGTTGTTTTACCAGCATCAATGTGAGCCATGATCCCAATATTACGAGTATTCTCAAGTGAGAATTCGCGTTTCATAGGAAATTTCTCCTTCCATATTGGGGTAAAGACTGTATAAAAGACCTTGTGTTAGCCAATTAGCTAACACATAGGTTAAATTACCAACGGTAGTGAGCGAATGCTTTGTTCGCTTCTGCCATTTTATGCATATCTTCACGTTTCTTAACTGATGCACCAGTGTTGTTTGAAGCATCTAGGATTTCGTTAGCTAAACGCTCTTCCATAGTTTTTTCACCACGAAGACGAGAATAGTTAACTAGGTAACGAAGACCTAAAGTTGTACGACGTTCTGGACGTACTTCAACCGGTACTTGGTAGTTAGAACCACCAACACGGCGAGCGCGTACTTCAAGAACTGGCATTACGTTATTTAGAGCAGCTTCGAATACTTCAATTGGATTTTCACCAGAACGTTCTTTAACAATCTCGAACGCACCGTATAAAATCTTTTGAGAAGTACCTCTTTTACCATCAACCATCATTTTATTGATTAAACGAGTTACTAGTTTTGAACTATAAATTGGATCTGGTAACACGTCACGTTTGGAAACAGGACCTTTACGAGGCATGTGTTTTCCTCCTTTCGAATAGTTATCGATTTATTTTATAAAGTTGGCCTTGTCGTATTTGTCGGTCAAATATCAAATCTGCTAGCAAGATTTGATATTTGTGACAACTAGTATGAGGCTCATTATTAGATAACGCGATTAAACGTTAAATTATTTTTTTTCTTTAGGGCGTTTTGTTCCGTATTTAGAACGTGATTGTAAACGACCGTTTACACCAGCTGTATCAAGAGCTCCACGTACGATATGGTAACGAACACCCGCTAAGTCTTTTACGCGTCCGCCACGGATAAGAACAACACTGTGCTCTTGTAAGTTGTGGCCTTCACCTGGGATATAAGCTGTAACCTCAATTTGGTTAGTTAAACGTACACGAGCGTATTTACGTAACGCTGAGTTTGGTTTACGAGGTGTCATTGTACCAACACGAGTACAAACACCGCGTTTTTGTGGAGATTTAACATCAGTTAAAGATTTTTTAAATGAGTTATATCCTTTGTTTAACGCTGGTGATTTTGATTTCGTGATTTTAGATTGACGAGGCTTACGTACTAATTGGTTAATTGTAGGCATCGGTATTTCCTCCCTTCATTTATTCCTTGTTAATACCACACATCCAGGTGGTTCATTTTTTGGGTAAAAACAAAGTCTTTGTGTTTTATACACAAAAACTACTCTACAGCAATAGCAACAACCGCTGCTCCAACGTGGATTCCACAGGCCTTGCCCAGTTCCCTTTTGGACTCAACAAGAATAACTGGCACACCGACTTCTCTCGCGAAAGTAATGGCCAAATCGGTTACCCAATTGTCTGCATCAAGTGCCACAAAAAGTTCTTTCACTGAGCCATCGCGCATTGCTTTTACTGCTTGCTTTGTACCTATGATTGTTTTACTAGCCCTTACTTTATCATAAGACATTTGCATATCCTCCGAAGTATAGACAGTTAACTATCAACCTTCAATATATTATCATTACCAATTCCTACTGTCAACTAATATCTTTAAAAAGACCGAAGAGATGGTAATAATCCATCTCTTCGGAGCTCGTTTTAATAGTTATTCAGCAGAAACTGTTTCTTCTAAATCAAGCTCATCTTTTTCAATACGGATTTGACGGTAACGTTGCATACCCGTACCTGCCGGAACAAGTTTACCAATAATTACGTTCTCTTTTAATCCTAGAAGTTCATCACGTTTACCTTTAATGGCAGCATCTGTTAAGACACGAGTTGTTTCTTGGAATGATGCAGCAGATAAGAATGATTCTGTTTCAAGAGAAGCTTTTGTAATACCTAAAATAACAGGACGGCAAGTCGCAGGGTTTTTGCCATTTAATACAGCATCTGCATTTGCTTCTGAGAATTGGTGGATATCTAGTAATGAACCAGGTAATAATTCTGTATCACCAGCTTCAATTACACGCACTTTACGAAGCATTTGGCGAACCATTACCTCGATATGTTTATCTCCAATTTCTACCCCTTGCATACGGTATACTTTTTGAACTTCTTTTAACAGGTATACTTGAACTGTTGAAACGTCTTTAACTTTTAATAATTGTTTTGGATCGATAGAACCTTCTGTCAATACCTGACCACGTTCTACAAAGTCGCCTTCTTGTACTTTCAGACGAGCATTGTAAGGTGCTGGGTATTTACGTGTTTCTACATCACCTTCAATTGTAATTTCTTTTAGACCTTCACGGATTTCAGTGATGTCTGAAACTGTACCTGCGATATCAGAAATAACTGATTGACCTTTAGGATTACGTGCTTCAAAAATCTCTTGGATACGTGGAAGACCTTGTGTAATATCATCCCCGGCAACCCCACCTGTATGGAATGTACGCATTGTTAACTGTGTACCTGGTTCACCGATTGATTGAGCTGCAATAATACCAACTGCTTCCCCAACTTCAACCTCTTCACCTGTTGCTAAGTTCATGCCGTAACATTTTTTACATACGCCATGTTTTGTATTACATGTAAATGCAGAACGAATTGTTACTTCTTCAATACCTAACTCAGTAATGATACGAGCGATATCTTGGTCGATTAGTCCGTCTTTTGCTAAAATCACTTCGCCTGTTTCTGGATGATAAATTGTTTTCTTCGTATGACGGCCAACAATACGTTCGTCTAACGCTTCAATTAACTCTGTACCTTCCATTAACGCACCAATTGTTAAACCACGGTCAGTTCCACAATCATCTTCACGAACGATAACATCTTGTGCTACGTCTACTAGACGACGAGTTAAGTAACCTGAATCGGCAGTTTTTAGGGCAGTATCGGCAAGACCTTTACGTGCACCATGCGTAGAGATGAAGTATTCCAATACTGTTAAGCCTTCACGGAATGAAGATTTGATTGGAAGTTCGATGATACGACCAGCCGGGTTGGCCATCAGACCACGCATACCAGCTAACTGTGTAAAGTTAGATGCGTTACCACGGGCACCTGAGTCAGACATCATGAAGATTGGGTTTGTTTTCTCAAGCGATTTCATTAGTTTTGATTGGATTTCATCTTTCGCAGCACTCCAACTAGAGATAACGCGGTCATAACGCTCTTCCTCTGTGATGAAACCACGACGGAATTGTGCTTGCACTTTATCTACTTTGTCTTGTGCTATTGCTAAAATATCACCTTTATCCGGTAAAACCACGATGTCAGATACACCAACAGTAATACCAGCTTTAGTAGAATATTTGAAACCTAGATTTTTCATACGGTCAAGCATTTTAGACGTTTCTGTAATATGGAAACGTTTGAATACTTCAGCAATAATGTTACCTAAGAACTTTTTACGGAATGGATTTACAACTGGTACTGATGCAAAGTATTTGCGAAGGACAGCTGTACGTTGTGCTTCTACTTTACCTTTTTCATCAAGTTCGTTGTAAGCAGCATCTGCTTCAAGCTCTTTTAATGTTTCTTCATCAATAGTTAAATTAACGAAATATTTTGCTGGTGTTTCTTGCTCTAAATTGAATGCAGTTGGTTCATTGATGAACGGGAATGATTCAGGCAAGATTTCGTTAAAGATTACTTTACCAACAGTAGTTAATAAGAACATATTATTTTGTTCTTCAGTAAATGTTGGATTGTGTAGAGAACTTGCTTTTATAGCAATACGTGTATGCAAGTGTACATGACCTGTATCATACGCGATTAGCACTTCATTTGGACCATAGAAAATTGAACCTTCACCACAAGCATCTTCACGCTCAAGTGTTAGATAATAGTTACCTAATACCATATCTTGAGACGGTGTTACAACTGGTTTACCGTCTTTCGGGTTCAGGATATTTTGTGCCGCAAGCATTAGAAGACGAGCTTCAGCCTGTGCTTCCGCTGATAAAGGCACGTGTACCGCCATTTGGTCACCATCGAAGTCAGCGTTATAAGCTGTACATACCAATGGGTGGAGACGAATGGCACGCCCTTCAACTAATGTTGGTTCAAACGCTTGGATACCAAGACGGTGAAGCGTCGGTGCACGGTTAAGTAATACCGGATGCTCACGAATTACGTCTTCTAAAACGTCCCATACATCGTTGTTTAAACGTTCAATTTTACGTTTAGCAGATTTAATGTTATGTGCAAGACCACGTTCTACTAACTCTTTCATGACGAAAGGTTTAAATAGCTCAATTGCCATTTCTTTTGGTAGACCACATTGATACATTTTTAAGTTTGGACCTACTACGATAACCGAACGACCAGAGTAGTCAACACGTTTACCAAGTAAGTTTTGACGGAAACGACCTTGTTTACCTTTCAGCATGTGTGAAAGTGATTTTAACGGACGGTTACCTGGACCTGTTACCGGACGACCACGACGACCGTTATCGATTAATGCATCAACAGCTTCTTGTAACATACGTTTTTCGTTTTGAACGATGATGCTTGGTGCACCAAGGTCTAGTAAACGTTTTAAACGGTTGTTACGGTTGATCACTCGACGGTAAAGATCATTTAAGTCAGATGTTGCAAAACGACCACCGTCTAATTGCACCATTGGACGAAGCTCTGGTGGAATAACTGGTAGTACATCTAAAATCATCCACTCAGGGGAGTTGCCTGAGTTACGGAACGATTCTACAACTTCAAGACGTTTAATCGCACGTGTACGACGTTGACCTTGTGCAGATTTCAACTCTTCTTTTAAAGAATATGTTTCATCTTCAAGATCGATTTTAGCAAGAAGCCTTTTGATTGCTTCTGCACCCATCGCTGCTTCGAATGTGCTGCCGAATTTTTCACGGTATGCACGGTACTCTTTTTCAGAAAGTAATTGCTTACTTTCTAAGTTTGTAGCACCTGGTTCAATCACAACATACGATGCGAAGTAAATCACTTCTTCTAAAGCACGTGGAGACATATCTAAGATAAGACCCATACGGCTTGGAATGCCTTTGAAGTACCAAATGTGAGAAACTGGGGCTGCTAGTTCGATGTGCCCCATACGTTCACGACGAACTTTTGCACGTGTTACTTCAACACCACAACGGTCACAAACAACGCCTTTATAGCGGACACGTTTGTATTTACCACAGTGACATTCCCAGTCTTTAGTTGGACCGAAAATACGTTCACAGAATAAACCATCTTTTTCTGGTTTTAATGTTCGGTAGTTAATTGTTTCAGGTTTTTTGACTTCACCGTAAGACCAAGAACGAATCTTATCAGGAGAAGCTAAACCAATTTTCATATATTCAAATTCATTAACGTCTATCAAGGAGCCTACCTCCCTTTAGTATAGGTCTTTATAAAGACTCTTTTACGCAGCTCGACAATCGTTTGCAAAAAATGTACTTCTTTGACAAAAGATTAAAAATAGATTGTTTTACAAGTAAAGAAAAGCCGGACAGGGCATCAAATCCTGCCCGGCTCTGAATAGTGTTAATTATTCAAATGACTCCACTGGCTCTTCTTCTGTTTCTGGCTGTGGTGCAATGTTAAGTGCATCAGCTGGTTGAAGATCTTCTTCTTCGTCTAAATCGCGAAGCTCTACTTCTTCATCATTGATTGTTAACATTTTTACATCCATACCAAGAGATTGAAGTTCTTTGATCAATACTTTGAATGATTCTGGAACGCCAGGCTCTGGTACACTTTCACCTTTAACAATGGCTTCATATGTTTTCACACGACCAACCACGTCATCAGATTTAACTGTTAAGATTTCTTGAAGTGTGTACGCAGCACCGTATGCTTCAAGTGCCCATACTTCCATCTCACCAAAGCGTTGTCCACCGAACTGCGCTTTACCACCAAGTGGTTGTTGCGTAACAAGTGAGTAAGGACCAGTTGAACGTGCATGAAGTTTATCATCAACCATGTGTGCAAGTTTGATCATGTACATGATCCCAACAGATACACGGTTATCAAATGGCTCACCTGAACGTCCATCATACAGGATTGTTTTACCATCACGGTTCATCCCTGCTTCTTCCATCGTTTCCCAAACATCTTCCTCGTTGGCACCATCAAATACTGGTGTTGCCATATGAATACCTAAGTAACGAGAAGCCATACCTAAGTGTAGCTCTAAAACTTGTCCGATATTCATACGAGAAGGTACGCCTAGTGGGTTTAACATGATATCTACAGGCGTGCCATCTGGCATAAATGGCATATCTTCTTCCGGTAAAATACGAGAGATAACCCCTTTGTTACCATGACGTCCGGCCATTTTGTCCCCAACGCGAATCTTACGTTTTTGAACAATGTATGCACGAACTAATTGGTTAACACCTGGTGGTAACTCATCGCCATCTTCACGGTTAAATACTTTCACGTCAAGAATAATACCGCCCGCACCATGTGGTACGCGTAATGAAGTATCACGAACTTCACGTGCTTTTTCACCAAAGATTGCGTGTAATAAACGCTCTTCAGCAGTTAATTCTGTAACCCCTTTAGGCGTTACTTTACCAACAAGAATATCACCGTCACGAACTTCCGCACCAATACGGATGATTCCACGTTCGTCTAAGTTACGAAGTGCATCTTCTCCGACGTTTGGAATATCACGAGTAATTTCTTCAGGTCCTAATTTTGTATCGCGAGACTCTGATTCGTATTCTTCAATATGAACTGAAGTATACACATCGTCTTTTACAAGGCGTTCGCTCATGATAACCGCATCCTCATAGTTGAAGCCGTTCCATGTCATGAATGCAACAAGAACGTTACGACCTAGAGCTAGTTCACCTTTTTCCATAGATGGACCGTCTGCTAAAATATCACGAGGTTTCACACGTTCGCCAACTTTTACAAGTGGACGTTGGTTATATGAAGTACCTTGATTTGAACGAATGAATTTTTGTAATTTATATTTCGTTAAATCGCCTTTAACCTCTTTACCGTCAATTGTTTCAATGCGACGTATGTGGATTGAGCGAGCTTCAACATGCTCTACAATACCATCATATTTCGCTACAACTGCCGCACCTGAGTCACGAGCATCTACGTGTTCCATACCAGTACCAACGAATGGTGCTTCTGGATTTAATAGAGGAACCGCTTGACGTTGCATGTTGGCACCCATAAGTGCACGGTTAGAGTCATCGTTTTCTAAGAACGGGATACAAGCTGTCGCAGCAGAAACTACTTGTTTAGGAGATACGTCCATGTAGTCCATTTGTGACTTATTGAATACGGTGTTATCTCCACGGAAACGACCTACTACTTCGTCATTTGTAAATGTACCATCTGGGTTTAATAACGAGTTCGCTTGTGCTACGTAGTAGTTATCTTCTTCGTCAGCTGTTAAATAATCGATTTGATCCGTTACTTTACCAGTTTCATGGTCAATACGACGATAAGGTGTTTCAATGAATCCGAATTTATTTACTTTTGCAAATGAAGATAGTGAGTTGATTAACCCAATGTTCGGACCCTCTGGTGTCTCGATTGGACACATACGACCATAGTGAGAGTAGTGAACGTCACGTACTTCGAATCCAGCACGCTCACGCGTTAAACCACCAGGTCCTAATGCAGATAGACGACGTTTATGCGTTAACTCTGCTAATGGGTTTGTTTGGTCCATGAATTGAGATAATTGAGAGCTACCGAAGAACTCTTTAATAGACGCAATTACAGGACGGATATTGATTAGTTGCTGTGGTACGATGGCAGCCGTGTCGTTAATAGACATACGCTCACGTACTACACGTTCCATACGAGATAAACCGATACGGAATTGATTTTGTAGTAATTCACCAACAGAGCGTAAACGACGGTTACCTAAATGGTCAATATCATCTGTTGCCCCTACTTGGTAAAGTAGGTTGAAGAAGTAACTTACTGAAGATAGAACATCAGCAGGTGTAATGTTTTTTACTTCTTCATCAATGTACGCATTACTAATTACATTGATTTCTTTTTGTGCTTCATCTTTTGGAGCATAAATTTTAATAGATTGAATTGTTACATCATCCTCAAGTACACCACCAACTTGTGATAAAGTGCGGTAGCCGATACCTTTTGAAGAATCCTCTAGGTACGGTAAGATTTTATCTAATGTACGACGATCAAGCAATGTACCTTTTTCTACTAAAATTTCGCCTGTTTCTGGATCTACAAGCGTCTCTGCAATCGTTTGGTTGAATAAACGATTTTTTATATGAAGCTTTTTATTCATTTTGTAACGACCAACATTCGCTAAATCATAGCGTTTTGCGTCGAAGAAGCGAGAGTATAATAAGCTCTTTGCACTTTCAACCGTTGGTGGTTCACCTGGACGTAAACGCTCATATATTTCTAAAAGTGCTTTTTCTGTACTTTCAGAGTTATCTTTTTCAAGCGTATTACGTAAATACTCGTTATCACCGATAATATCGATAATTTCTTGATCTGAACCGAAACCTAATGCACGAAGCAACACTGTTGCTGGTAGTTTACGTGTACGGTCAATACGCACGTATACTACGTCTTTTGCGTCAGTTTCATATTCTAACCAAGCGCCGCGGTTTGGAATAACTGTTGCTCCGAAGCCTTTTTTACCGTTTTTATCAGTTTTATCATGAAAATACACACTTGGTGAACGAACTAATTGTGAAACGATAACGCGTTCAGCACCATTGATAATGAACGTACCTGTTTCTGTCATTAATGGGAAATCACCCATGAATACATCTTGTTCTTTCACCTCGTCTGTTTCTTTGTTGTAAAGACGTACTTTCACACGTAATGGAGCTGCGTAAGTAACATCTCGCTCTTTACACTCATCCACATCATACTTAGGATCACCTAATGTATAATCGATGAATTCTAATGAAAGATTACCTGTAAAGTCCTCGATCGGCGAAATGTCACGGAACATTTCACGTAAACCTTCTTCAAGGAACCACTCGTAAGACGCCGTTTGAATCTCAATCAGATTTGGAAGCTCAAGCACCTCTTTAATACGCGCAAAGCTTCTACGCTGGCGGTGTTGTCCGTACTGAACTAGTTGACCTGTCAACTCATTCACCCCTCAATAAAGCGATATTAGGTCTTTGCAAAATCCTACAAATAGTGTATGATTTCGAAAGACAAAAAGAAAACGAGTCTTCAAAAAGATCTCATTTTCGGTTAACTAAACTTATCTTGGCAAGTATACCCGCATAAAACCAATTATATACAAAAGGGCACACGACCTCAAAATAATATTTTTGCATTGTATCATATTATCATAGCCGATTTGTCAAGTCAATATTTTATACATATTTCATTTATTTTCTTGCACGTATGATCCAGTATCCTTTTTTCTTCTCGACAACATCAACTTCTAAAAACTTCTCTTCTAAGTAACTTACCGTTGAAGGTGCACCCTGCTTCTTCTGAATCACTATCCACAACTCTCCAGATGTCACTAGCTTATCGTAAGCACCATCGTAAAAACGGAAAATTGTATCTTTTCCTGCACGAATTGGAGGGTTGGTTAAAATAGCCGCAGCCTTTGCATCATTATCCACCACCGATAGTCCGTCACTTACAAATATTCGTACATTTTGAACTCCGTTTACTTGCGCATTTTTTTGCGAAAGCGCAACTGCACGTTCGTTTATATCCATCATAAATACAGTACGTTCTGGATTTGCTTTGGCAATAGACAATCCAATCGGTCCATATCCACAGCCCACATCAAAAATCGTACCATCAATTCCAGGCATTTCAAACGTCTCAATTAATACACGGGATCCAAAATCTACTTCGCTTTTACTAAATACACCTGCATCCGTTTCAAAAGAAAACGCATGCCCAAGTAACTTAAATGTCCAGTGACGAGGTTTACTCTCAGTTTGAGGTTTATTTGTATAATAGTGATCTGACATTTTCATGCCTCCTCAGAATGAAGAAAAAGCTCGCCACAAATGACGAGCTTTCTTTTTGTATGAAAGTAATACGAGATTACTTAACTTCTACAGATGCGCCAACTTCTTCAAGTTTAGCTTTGATTTGTTCAGCTTCATCTTTAGAAACGCCTTCTTTAAGAGCTTTAGGAGCGTTATCTACAACTTCTTTAGCTTCTTTAAGACCTAAACCAGTGATTTCACGAACCACTTTGATTACTTTAATTTTTTCTGCACCAGCAGATGCTAATACTACGTCAAATTCTGTTTTTTCTTCAGCTGCAGCAGCACCGCCAGCAACTACTGCTACTGGAGCAGCAGCTGTTACACCGAATTCTTCTTCGATAGCTTTTACTAAATCGTTTAATTCAAGAACTGTCATAGCTTTGATAGCTTCTAAGATTTGCTCTTTGTTCATTATAATTTCCTCCTAATTGGATAATGTTTTAGTTTTTTTGCGGTCAAGCCGCGGAAGTTATGCAACGTAAGAAATTACGCGCCTTGTTCTTCTTTTTGTTCTGCAACAGCTTTTGTTGCAAGTGCGAAGTTGCGCACTGGAGCTTGAAGTACAGATAAAAGCATTGAAAGAAGACCTTCGCGTGATGGAAGTTCTGCAAGTGCTTTAACATCTTCAACAGAAGAGATTGTACCTTCAATAATACCTGCTTTAATTTCTAAAGCTTCGTTTTTCTTAGCGAACTCGTTGATGATTTTAGCAGGAGCTACAACATCTTCAGTTGAGAACGCAATTGCGTTAGGACCAGTTAATACTTCGTTGATTCCTTCAACGCCAGCAGCTTCAGCAGCACGACGAGTTAAAGTATTTTTGTAAACTTTGAACTCAACGCCAGCTTCACGAAGTTGTTTACGAAGTTCAGTTACTTGCGCAACGTTAAGACCACGATAATCCACTACTACTACAGAAGCAGCGCCTTGGAATTTTTCAGTGATTTCTTGCACTTGTGATTGTTTGTTTTCGATTGCTTTGCTCATGATGACACCTCCTATTAGAATGAGTCATTTATACCGACAAAAGAAAAGCCTCTGGGTCATATAGACACAGAGGCTGAAAGTCATCATCTTTAAAATAAGAATCCGAATTCCGATGTCCTCGGTAGGATTATTAAGTGACAAGTCACTCCTACTGTCTACGGTACAAATGGATGATTCACAACAGCACCCATCTTACCAAAGATACGGATTACTGTCAACCGATATATCAAATATTATTCAAACACGCTTTAGAAGCAGCGGTCGAATAAATATAGAAGATATTATTTTACTGCTACGCTAGATGCGTCAACTTTAACAGCTGGACCCATTGTAGTTGTAACATTTACAGATTTCATGTAAGTACCTTTAGCTGCAGCAGGTTTTGCTTTTTGAACAACGTCAAATACAGTTAAGAAGTTTTCTACAAGTTTCTCTGTAGAGAAAGAAGCTTTCCCGATTGGCGCGTGGATGATACCAGCTTTGTCAGCACGGTATTCAACTTTACCAGCTTTGATCTCAGCAATAGCTTTTGTTACATCGAAAGTAACTGTACCAGTTTTAGGGTTTGGCATTAAGCCTTTAGGTCCTAATACACGACCAAGTTTACCAACTTCACCCATCATGTCAGGAGTTGCTACGATTACATCGAAGTCAAACCAACCTTGTTGGATTTTTTGGATGTACTCTGCATCGCCTACATAGTCAGCACCAGCTGCTTCTGCTTCTTTAAGTTTTTCACCTTTAGCAAATACTAATACACGTTGAGTTTTACCAGTACCGTTTGGAAGCACTACTGCACCACGGATTTGTTGGTCATTTTTACGAGTATCGATTCCTAAACGGAAAGCAACTTCTACAGTAGCGTCGAAGTTTACTGTGCTAGTTTTTTGAGCAAGTTCAATTGCTTCTTGTGCGCCGTATACTGCGTTACGGTCGATTAATTTTGCTGCATCTTGCAGTTTTTTACCTTTTTTAGCCATTATATAATTCCTCCTTGATTGTGGTTATAGCGGATTTTACCTCCCACGAATAAAGGTTGCGCGTTCACAAAGAAACTCCGCAACCTTCCAAAAACAAATACATCATCAAGTAACTGGGATTAGTCTTCGATAACAATACCCATGCTTCGTGCAGTACCTTCAACCATTAACATAGCAGCTTCTACTGAAGCAGCGTTAAGGTCTGGCATTTTAGTTTCAGCGATTTCGCGAACTTTATCACGTTTAACCGTCGCCACTTTTTTACGATTTGGTTCACCTGATCCAGATTGGATACCAGCTGCTACTTTAAGTAAAACTGCTGCAGGTGGAGTTTTTGTAATGAAAGTAAATGAACGGTCCTCGAATACTGAAATTTCTACTGGAATAATAAGACCAGCTTGATCTGCAGTACGCGCATTGAATTCTTTACAGAATCCCATGATGTTCACACCCGCTTGACCTAATGCAGGACCAACCGGTGGAGCTGGGTTTGCTTTACCAGCAGGGATTTGAAGTTTAACAACTTTAATAACTTTTTTAGCCACGAGACACACCTCCTTAAGTCCGTGATGTGGTAATTGGGTTGCCCCTCCCACTCAATATCTGTCTGTCAGCTAATTGCCGATAACATTAAAATTATCATTGCAGACGTCAAACCAAAGTATGACAGTCTGACCTATGAAATGATACCACTTTTAATTTTTTTAAGCAAGTAGTAATTAACAAAAACTGCGACATATGCCACAGGTTACGTTTATTCCGTTATAACTACTTATATAGTTATAATTTTTGGATTTGCTCAAAGTCTAGTTCCATAATTGTTTCGCGACCAAACATATCGACAGAAACTTTCACTTTTCCTTTTTCCGTGTCAATTTCTTCAACGCGTCCTTGGAAGTGCGCGAAAGGCCCCTCTAATATTTCAACAGCTTCACCTATAGAAATATCCACTTCTACAACTTTATCAGTCATGCCCATTTGTTGTAGTAGACGATCTGCTTCCTCTGGTAATAAAGGCGTTGGCTTTGCACCGCCACCTGAAGAACCAATAAAGCCTGTTACACCTGGCGTATTGCGAACAACATACCAAGAATCATCTGTCATAATCAGCTCTACTAGAACATAACCAGGGAAAACCTTGCGCATCATTGTACGCTTTTTCCCATCCTTCATTTCTGTTTCTTCGTGTTCAGGAACGATTACACGGAAGATTTTATCCTGCATTCCCATTGTTTCAACGCGTTTCTCTAGGTTTGCTTTTACACGGTTCTCATACCCTGAATACGTATGAACAACATACCAATTTTTCTCCATAACTACTAGGACTACTCGTCCGTCCCTCCCTTATAAATTAATTTCGCCTTGGCGTAATTGCGTCCGGATTTTGAATTATTTTACTCTTTTTACAATATTCTCATTAGAAAAACATAGCTTTCGCTAATAGAAGCGAAAGCACGATGATATATACCTTAATTAGCATAGTCACCTAACGCTACACCCATTGTTACCTAGTAGCACACAAATCATAATGAGAACATTTTACTGCTGTTCACTTCATAAAACAAACGAAAAAACCCGTTATTGTAATGGACGGGCTATTTTCAAAAGTATTAACATGCTCTTTACTAAATTATAACTCTAAGTACCAGCGGAATAATGAAGAAATGCCTAAGTCAACTAACACAAAAAATAAAGCCATAATTACTACAGTCGAAATTACGACTACTGTATATTTCGTCAGTTCTTTACTTTTTGGCCAGCTTGTTTTTCGCATTTCCGACATTACGTCGCTGAAAAAGCCTTTAATCTTGCCCATTCTAGCCTAACCTCCGAATCAATCGTATCTGTCTATTTACAAATCATTTATAGCGTTTGTTTATGCACTGTATGTTCATTGCAATGCGAGCAAAATTTCTTTAATTCGAGGCGTACAGTCGAACCTTCCTTCGCAGGAAGCGTGTAATTTCTCGAGCCGCATTTATCACAATTTAGCACGACTTTCTTTGCCATTTAATCACCTTTTCGGCACTTTGTCTTTTAAAGACTAACACCTATATTTGTCAATGTCAACAAGGGCAAGCCCCTCTATAACATTTCCTCAAGAACTAGATGTCGCTCCAATTTTCGCTTTACTCGTTGCAGTGCATTGTCTATGGACTTCACATGGCGATTCAATTTTTCTGAAATTTCATGGTAAGATTGTCCATCTAAGTAAAGGGCTAACACTTGCAGCTCCAACTCACTTAAAATCTCACCCATCTTTTCTTCTAAATAACCAAACTCTTCTCTATGAATCATTAACTCTTCTGGATCATCCATAATTGCACCTGTTAAGACATCCATCAGGGTACGGTCTGATTCTTCGTCAAAAATTGGCTTGTCCAAAGAAACATAGGAATTGAGTGGGATATGTTTTTGTCTTGTTGCCGTTTTAATCGCCGTAATAATTTGTCTTGTAATACATAATTCTGCAAAAGCGCGAAAAGAGGCAAGTTTATCCCCTTTAAAATCCCGAATCGCTTTATATAAGCCAATCATGCCTTCTTGCACAATATCTTCCTTATCCGCACCAATTAAAAAATAAGATCTTGCCTTTGCCCTTACTAACAAACGGTATTTCGTAATTAAAAAATCCAACGCATCTGTATTACCTTGATGCACCATTTCAATAAGTTCTTCATCATTGAATCGTTCAAAATCTTGTGTCACTTGTACAATACTATTTTTAAACATGGTATCACCTCAGCTACAACAGATAATTAGGAACAGTATAACGGAATTGGAAATTACGCGTCAATCAATCATTTTAAACCACGACGCCATTTTTCGAAGGCCAATGCAACGTCTGGCTTCAATTCTATACGAGAAGGCGGCTTGCTATCTTGCTTTCGTTTCACATCATGTGAAATTTTATGCTGGATAATGCCCAAATCAATTTCAAGCTCCCTTGCCGATTTACGAAGAGCACCGTTACCAAAAATCACATTTTGCTCTGCCATATCGGAAGTTGCTACATGAATCTGTACATGTCTTGCTTTTAATTCCTGTGTCATTTTTTCAATGCGCTCATCTGCTGTTTCATTTTTTCGTGTATAAATGATTTCGACATCATTTTCTATATAAGATTGCTCAACACCTGGTACAAGATGCGCGTCAAAAACGACAATTACTCGCCACCCCATAGCTGCTTTATATTCGGCCATAAGTTCGATTAATCGCTTACGTGCATCCTCAAAATTCGTATCACGTAATGGACGAAGCTCTTTCCAGGCCCCAATCATATTATAGCCGTCGACAAGCAAAATGTTTTTCATCGTTAGTCATTCGCTTCTTGACGTTTACGGTACACTTCGTACATTAAAAGCGCAGCAGCTACAGAAGCATTTAAAGATGTAACATGACCAACCATCGGCAGATGATATAAAAAATCACATTTCTCTTTTAACAGACGACCCATTCCTTTCCCTTCACTACCGATAATGATAGCAAGCGGTAATGTCGCATCCATTTTACGATAATCTACAGAGCCTTTTGCATCTGTCCCTGCGATCCATACGCCACGATCTTTTAATTCATCTACCGTTTGCGCTAAGTTACTGACTCTCACAACAGGTACATGTTCAATCGCCCCCGTTGAAGCTTTTGCTACAACAGCTGTCAAACTGACTGAGCGACGCTTAGGAATAATAATACCATGTACACCAATTGCATCTGCAGTTCGCATAATAGAACCCAGGTTATGTGGATCTTCTAACTCATCTAAAATTAAGAAAAACGGATCTTCTTGTTTTTTCTCTGCAGCTAAGAATAAGTCGTCTAGTTCAGCATAACTATATGCTGCAACAGAAGCAACAATTCCTTGATGATTTGCATCTGATAATTGATCTACCTTTTTTTTCGGTACAAATTGAACAATGATTCCACGTTCACGTGCTAAATCTAGCAGTTCACCTACACCTGATTTTTTCACACCTTCTGCAATCCATACCTTATTCATATCGCGGCCTGAACGAAGTGCTTCTAACACTGGGTTTTTACCGGCAATAATTTCACCATTTTGTTCTGCCATTATTTTGACACTCCTTTTGATTCCTCGATTATTTGAATAGCGTATGCAATGATTTCATAAACGCGTTCTAATTCATTTAATAAATACAAACTACCAAGCACTGCCTCAAAGCCGGAGCTATTACGGTATGTCAGTACATCAGTATTTTTTGGCACAGAGCCGGATTTAGCATTGCGCCCCCGACGGAACACAGCCAATTCCTGCTCTGATAAAAAGTTTTCATCCATCATGCGATGCACAATCGTAGACTGTGCCTTCGCTGATACATAGTGCGTTGCTTCTTTGTGAAGTGTATTTGGTTTTACGCGACCAGCACGCAGTAAATGCTCACGAATCTGCTGTTCTAAAACCGCATCCCCCATATACGCAAGGGCTAATGCATTTAATTGCTTCACATCTTCATTTCGGAGTTTATCCAAGTTATTTACCCTCGTTTCCATCTAGTTCCTTGGCGAGTATCTTCTAAAATGATACCTTGCGCTTGCAAATGGTCACGAATTTCATCTGAGCGAGCAAAATCCCGGTTTTTACGTGCATCTACGCGCTCTTGTAAAAGTGCTTCAATTTCATCGTCTAACAGTTCCGCTTCTTTTACAAATTCAATACCTAAGACGTCACCAACTATCTCAAAAGTTTCCGTAAAACCTATCAATACTTTCTCATCCGTATTCGTTTCATTCAAGTAAATATTGGCGATACGCGCTAGTTCAAATAAAACTGAAATTGCATTGGCAGTATTGAAATCATCGTCCATTGCTTCTTCAAATTGAACTTTTTGTTCAGCAATTTTTTGAAGCCACTCTGCTGAATTATCACCAAGACTCGCAGTTGCCGTTAAGCGATGTTTCACATTGTTGTACGCCGTACGAATACGCTCTAAGCCAGTAGCTGCTGCATCTACTAAATCCTTCGCAAAGTTAATTGGATGGCGGTAGTGTACAGAAAGCATAAAGAAGCGTAACACTTGGGGGTCAATCTGTTTACGAATATCGTTTACAAGTACAAAATTCCCAAGAGATTTTGACATTTTTTCATTATCAATATTAATATACCCATTATGCATCCAGTAACGCGCAAACGTCTTGTCATTATGTGCTTCTGATTGGGCAATTTCATTTTCATGGTGTGGGAATGTTAAATCTTGACCACCTGCATGAATATCAA
This sequence comes from Lysinibacillus sphaericus OT4b.31, assembly GCF_000392615.1. Lineage (GTDB taxonomy): Bacteria > Bacillota > Bacilli > Bacillales_A > Planococcaceae > Lysinibacillus > Lysinibacillus sphaericus_B. The sequence continues at coordinate 3,967,231 of NZ_KB933398.1, forward strand.
TTGTATCACCTAGGTGCTCACGTGCCATCACTGAGCACTCAATATGCCAACCTGGACGCCCTTTGCCCCAAGGACTTTCCCAGTAAATTTCACCCGGTTTAACCGCCTTCCATAAAGCGAAATCTAACGCGTCGTCTTTCTTCTCACCGGCTTCAATGCGAGCACCGATTTTTAAATCATCTACAGACTGATGCGATAACTTGCCATAGCCATCAAACTTACGTGTTCGATAATAAACATCTCCTGCTGACTCATAAGCATAGTCTTTATCGATTAAAACTTTAATGAACGCAATAATGTCATCCATATGTTCTGTAACGCGTGGATGCACATCTGCTTTTTTGCAGCCTAATGCTGTAACATCTTCAAAATATGCAGCAATAAAACGTTCTGTTAGCTCGTGAACTTCCTCGCCAAGTTCATTTGCAGCTTTAATAATTTTGTCGTCTACATCCGTGAAATTTGAAACAAACTTTACTTCATAGTCCTTGTATTGAAAATACCGACGTACAGTATCATAAACAATGACAGGACGGGAATTCCCAATATGAATATAGTTATAAACTGTCGGACCGCACACGTACATTTTAACTTTGCCTTCTTCTAACGGTACGAAAGTTTCTTTTTGTCTTGTTAATGAGTTAAAAATTTGGATACTCATTGTTTTTCTCTCTCCTTTTGTAAATGCCCGATTTCTTCCTGCAAAGCTGCTATTTGCTTCTCGAAACCTTGACAACGTTCCTCTACAGGGTCAGGAATATTTTGATGGTCTAGTTTTTTCTCTAAACGAATACCATCTTTCATCACAATTTTACCAGGGATACCGACAACCGTAGCATTCGGTGGCACTTCTTTTAAGACAACCGAGCCTGCTCCAATTTTACTATTCTCACCAATTGTAATTGAACCTAATACCTTTGCACCTGTTGCCACTAGCACATTATCCTGTAATGTCGGATGGCGTTTCCCTTTTTCCTTCCCTGTACCACCTAATGTGACACCTTGATAAAGTGTAACATTATCGCCTATTTCACAGGTTTCACCTATTACGACTCCCATCCCATGGTCAATAAAGAAGCGACGACCAATTTTTGCACCGGGATGAATTTCAATCCCTGTAAAGAAACGGCTTATTTGTGAAATCGAACGTGCTATAAAATAAAAACGTTTTTTAAAGAACCAGTGCGCAATACGATGCGCCCATGTAGCATGTAAACCTGAGTAAGTTAATACAACTTCCAGCACACTACGCGCCGCTGGATCATTTTCAAAAATCGTTGCTACATCTTCCCTCATTCTTTTAAACATAAAAAACTCCCCCTTTTCAATTTTGATCTGTCTTGCTCCCCCAGACATTTTAAACAAACCAGTGCGCACCTTGGAATTGCCTCAACGACTTTACAACCGCCAAAAGATGCAACCACTCCTTTTACGGGTCCCACTCAGTCGGCATTTAACCATTTACTGAACAACGTAAAAAAACGCCCCCATCATTCCTATTAAGGAATGACAGAGACGCTAAATTTGCGCGGTTCCACTCTGATTGAAGGCACAGGCCTTCCACTCTGGATGTTCTGTAACGGGAACGACCCGATAAAGCCTACTTAACGTTCAGCCCTATGCTCAAAGGTGCATTTCAGTTTTGCCTTGGCTCAGACCACTTTCAGCCGGTGATGGTCCTCTCTATAGAGCATGCGCCACTTACTTCTCCTTATCAACACTTTTAAATATTTTATTAAACTTACTGTATGCATATTCTGTTTTTAAAAGTTAAATTCATTTTACATCGAAGAAACAAATTGTCAATGAAATTCTATTATTGCGCGTATTTTTCTACGCGAGCAATCGTTTTTTCTTTACCAATTAGGCAAATCGCATTTGGCAATTCAGGACCGTGTGTTTCACCCGTAGTGACAACACGGATTGGCATGAATAAGTTTTTGCCTTTATGGCCTGTTTCTTTTTGTACAGCCTTAATAGCTGCTTTTACAGTTTCTGGTGTAAACTCTTCTAAACCTTCAAGTTGTACTTTAAATGCTGCCATTACTTCTGGTACTTGCTCACCAGCTAAGACTTCATTCGCTTCTTCATCATATTCAATATGCTCATTGAAGAATAGGCTAGATAGTTCCACAATTTCCGCACCAAAGCTCATTTGTTCATGATAAAGCGCAATTAAATCAGTTGCCCAAGCACGCTCTTCTGTTGTTAATTCTTCTGGCAATAAGCCTTCTTTTTGTAAGTGTGGTAAAGATAATGCCACCACTTCTTCTAATGATAATTTTTTGATGTACTGATTATTCATCCAAGTAAGCTTTTGCTTATCGAACATAGATGGAGATTTTGATAACCGTTTTTCATCAAACATTTCGATAAATTGTTCTTTCGAGAAGATCTCTTCTTCCCCTTCTGGAGACCAGCCTAATAATGCAAAGAAGTTAAACATAGCTTCTGGCAGATAGCCAAGATCTTTATATTGCGTCACGAATTGAATAATTGATTCATCACGTTTTGATAATTTTTTACGATTTTCATTAATGATTAATGTCATATGACCGAAGCGCGGATATTCCCAGCCGAATGCATCAAAAATCATCATTTGCTTTGGCGTGTTTGATAAATGCTCTTCACCACGGAAAACGTGTGAGATTTCCATAAAGTGATCATCTAATACTACCGCGTAATTATATGTCGGAATACCATTCGCTTTTACGAGTACCCAGTCACCAACATCTTTTGATTCGAATGTTACTTGTCCACGTACTAAATCTTCAAATTCATATGTTACGTTTTCAGGTACACGCATACGAATTGTGTATGACTCACCCGCTGCTACTTTAGCCGCTACTTCTTCAGCTGATAAATGACGGCAAGTACCATCATAAGTTGGGGCCGCAACGCCACGAGCTTTTTGTTCCTCACGAGATGCTTCTAGCTTTTCTGATGAACAGAAACATTTATAAGCTGCACCTTGTTCTAATAGCTTTTCAGCATGCTCTTTATAAATATCTAGACGCTCCATTTGGCGATAAGGCGCATAGGGACCACCAATATCGATAGATTCATCGTATTCAATGCCTAACCACTTTAAGTTATCTAGCTGAGATGCCTCCCCGCCTTCTACATTACGCTCGATATCGGTATCCTCAATACGTACGATAAATTTACCGTTGTGATGTCTTGCATATAAATAGTTGAATAACGCTGTACGCGCCCCACCAATATGTAAGAAACCTGTTGGTGATGGTGCATAACGAACGCGAACTTCTTTGGTCATAGTTAAAAGCCTCCTAAATGTTCGTCTGAAAAAAAATTCCGACCTTGTTAACTTTGTTCATTTTACCACTGTAGTATAGGAAATAAAAGTAGCGTGTGTTTAGCAATATAGCACACCCTTCCATTTTATTTTTTTATTAATAAAATGGTTGCCATAGAGGCGATACCTTCTTCACGGCCTGTAAAACCTAAACGCTCAGTCGTAGTTGCCTTAACATTCACCTGCGACGGTTCGGCATGAAGTAGTTCGGCAATACGATTTTGCATTTGTTCAATATATGGTGCCATCTTAGGACGCTGTGCCATAATTGTACAGTCAACATTTCCTAACACATAGCCTCTATCCTCAACCATTTTCCAAATATACGCTAGCAACTTCGCTGAGTCAGCATCCTTAAATGCTGGATCAGTATCTGGGAAATGACGTCCTATGTCCCCCTCACCAATTGCACCAAGTGCCGCATCCGTTACCGTGTGTAATAATACGTCTGCATCTGAATGACCAACTAATCCCTTTTCATGTGGAATAGTTATACCACCTATAATTAATGGGCGTCCTTCTTCAAATGCATGTACATCAAATCCTTGTCCTATTCGAAACATATCCTGCTACTACAACAGAGATGATTGTAGCAGCACTCACCTTCTTCCATTTTTATATTTTATCTACATTATCATACCCTCACATTTTAACATATTTCCTAGGAAATTTTGTTGTCAGTCTATACGTCATTTCTATGTTGATATTGTTTATTCGACTAGAATAAAACAATTTAAAAGATACAGTATAGCAGGCAGGTTGCGCATTCAAATTTTATGAAACTTACCTCAATGCAGTCCTATATGCCCCTTGCATTTTTATGCTAAAAAATCTCATCAGCCAAACAGCCTGACGAGATTCATAGTTTATTCTTTGATTCTTTATAACGTTTCTAATGCGCGTTTACGTAAAATGGCTTCGCCAAATACTAAATCTTCCTTCGTTGTCATCTTTACATTTTCATAACTGCTTTCCACGATATGAACTGCATGACCGAGACGTTCGACTAACATTGCCTCATCCGTCCCAAGGAAGCCTACTTTTTCCGCAACATCCTCCGCTTCCACTATTAAATTAAATTGGAAGGCTTGGGGAGTTTGAATCATCCAAAGACTTTCACGGTCAACCGTCTCCTCTATGACTCCGTCACGTACTTTTTTCATTGTATCTTTCGCACGTACCCCCGCAATGGCGGCTCCAAATTCATGTGCACTTTGTACAAGATTTGCAATAATATCATGTGTGATAAAAGGCCGTGCTGCATCATGTACAAGGACAATATCAACTTGCTCCATTTCCTTCATACAGGAGTGGACCGAGTGTTGCCGCTCAGCCCCTCCATCAGGCAAGCCTTTAACCTTAGAAATTGCATATACCTCTAGCATTTCTTGAATGATGACTCGTTCTTCTGGCTTCACTGCAAGCCAAATGCCTGTGCACTGCTCGTCTTGCTCAAATACTTCGAGCGTGTGTATTAAAATTGGTTTCTCTAAGAGCTTTAAAAACAATTTATTTTTTCCTGCACCCATTCGCTTTCCGCTACCGGCAGCAGGTAATACTACTTCATAGTGCAACTTTCCCACTTCCTACTCATCCTTTGGCTTAGCAAAAATCATACGGCCTGCTGATGTTTGCAAAACACTCGTTACTGTTACTGTTATTGCCTGTCCTATATAGCTACGACCACCTTCTACTACAATCATCGTACCGTCATCTAAATAAGCGACGCCTTGGTTATGCTCTTTCCCGTCCTTAATAACAACTACCTGCATGTCTTCACCAGGAATAACCACTGGTTTCACTGCATTCGCTAAATCATTAATATTTAAAACTTTTACTTGGTGCAACTCACACACTTTATTAAGGTTGAAGTCATTTGTAACGATTTGTGTATCATTGCCCCTTTTTTTTGCAAGTCGCACAAGCTTTAAGTCTACTTCCTGCACATCTTCAAAGTCTTCTTCAGTAATCTCAACCTTCGTCATACGTTCATCCTGTAGCTTTTTCAGAATATCCAAACCGCGGCGACCTCTAGTACGTTTTAGTGTATCCGAGGAATCCGCAATATGCTGTAGCTCAGTTAGCACAAATTGTGGCACAACTAGTATCCCTTCGATAAAGCCTGTTTCAGAAATATCAGCAATACGTCCATCAATAATAACACTTGTATCTAACAGCTTATAGCTACCTCGAATTTCTGGAATATCAACACCCTCATTCGCTTTTCGCTTCGCATTATTACCTCGTAATGTAAATAACTGCAGTAGTTCATCACGCTTTTTAAACCCTACACGAAAGCCTAAATATCCAAGTACGAATGACAAAACTATTGGGAAAACTTCTGTAATGACCGGTAACTTTACAAATTGTACACTATCAATCGCAAAACCTAAAAAATAAGCAACAATAAGCCCGATAATTAGCCCGAGTGTACCAAACAATAAGTCGCCAACCGGTACTTTAAACAGTACATCTTCCATCCAGGTAATCAGCCGTACAAAGTAATCAGAAAATGCAAACGATAATGTAAACAGCAAAAGTGCTCCTAAAGCTACTGAGACGTAAGGATTATCAAGCCAAGGATTAGATGATAAATGAAGCAATTCGTATAATGGCGGTAAGAAAACAAAGCCCAAAGCTCCTCCGATCAGTAAAAAAGCAATTTGAATAAATTTTTTCACAAGCTGTCACCTCCTATTCTTATATTCGATTATACATAGTTTACTGTAGAAAATCTTTCTTGAACCCATTAAATTATCTTTAATTTTACCTCTCTTCAATCAAGGATTCTTCAGTCGACGGAAAAATGTAAAGTCCTCCGATAGTTATCATAGGTTTTTGTTCAAAAATTAATTGCCGTGTGTAATTAATGATGAAGCAAAAGTGCATGTCAGACTCTTGCCTCACATGCACGATTTCTTACAACTCTCTAAAAGAAGCATTTAACGCATCTTTTATCGTCTCAACACCAACAATTTCAATGCCTTGTGGGAAATCCCAGCCACCTATATTAGAAGCAGGGATGAATGCACGTTTAAAGCCAAGTTTTGCTGCTTCAATTACACGTTGCTCGATACGAGAGACACGGCGAACCTCCCCAGTTAATCCCACTTCCCCAATAAAACAATCAGTGGCTCTGACTGCCTGATCCTTAAAGCTTGAAACAATGCTCGTCAATACAGCAAGGTCAATGGCTGGTTCATCAAGCTTCACACCGCCAGCAACCTTAATATATGCATCTTGCGCTTGTAGCATGAGCCCCATACGCTTCTCTAGTACTGCCATAAGTAATTGCACACGGTTTTGATCCACCCCGGTTGCCATGCGCTTTGGGTAATTAAAGCTTGTCGGTGTCACGAGGGATTGAATCTCTACTAAAATAGGGCGCGTTCCTTCCATTGAGGCCACAATTGTTGAACCTGCTGCACCTTGTGAACGCTCCTGTAAAAACAGCTCAGACGGATTTAATACTTCCTTTAAGCCCCCTTGAAGCATTTCGAAAATAGCAATTTCATTTGTAGAGCCAAAGCGATTTTTCTGACTTCGTAAAATCCGATGATTATGGTGACGTTCTCCCTCAAAATATAGCACTGTATCAACCATATGCTCTAATATACGGGGTCCAGCAATTTGCCCCTCTTTCGTCACATGCCCTACCAAGAAAATGGCAATACCTTTTGTTTTCGCAATACGCATCAGCTCAGCTGTACATTCACGTACCTGCGACACACTACCAGGCGCACTTGTTACTTCTGGATGGAATACAGTTTGAATAGAATCGACGATAACAAACTTCGGCTGTACATCATCAATAGTTTGGTTTAGCAACTCTAAATTCGTCTCTGAATAAATATAAAGTTCCTGTGACATCACGCCTAAACGCTCAGCACGTAGCTTCGTTTGACGAATCGATTCCTCACCAGAAATATATAGCACTCGATGCCCTTTGTTCGACAATAACGCTGACACCTGTAGAAGTAGCGTTGACTTTCCAATACCAGGATCCCCACCGATTAATACAAGAGACCCAGGCACGATACCACCACCCAAAACACGATTCAACTCGCCCATTTCTGTTGCTACGCGTGATTCCTCTGCCACTTCTATCTGCATAATTGGTAGTGCCTTTTGTGTAACTGTTGCAGAATGCTGGAATGCCCCACGCGGTCCCTTGGCTACGACCTCAACCTCTTCCACCATCTTGTTCCATTCCCCGCACCCAGGACATCTTCCCATCCATTTTGCAGATTCATAGCCACAACCTGTGCATACAAATTTTGTTTTTTTCTTTGCCATAATTGCTACCACCTCGAATATTTGTTCTTATCTCTATTTTACATAAAAAAAGACAGCTTAGCACTATGGCCTCGCTGCCTTTCCATAAAGTAAATTTTTAATAGAGCACTTAAGCTCCCGCTTCTTCTAATTTTGAAGAACTATTTAGAGATTGAAACGCCCTCTTTTTTCTTCACGACAAAATTATCGTTCACGTAATCGATAATGACTTGATTGCCTTTTTCAACATTGCCTTTAAGTAGCTCTTCCGACAGACGGTCTTCCACTTGTTTTTGCAGTGCACGGCGAATTGGACGAGCACCGTATTGTGGATCGTACCCTTCATCTGCTATTTTTTCAAGCGCTGAATCTGTTAACTCTAACGAAATGTCTTGTTCTTTTAGACGTTTTGTTAAAGCATTTGCCATCATTGATACGATTTCTTTTAAGTGACCTTTTTCTAACGAATGGAAAACAATCATTTCGTCAATACGGTTTAAGAATTCTGGGCGGAAAGCTTTTTTCAGCTCTTCTAACATAGTGCCCTTCATATCTTTATGCTTAGATTCAGAACCACCTAAACTGAAGCCTAGGTTTTTTTGATATTTTAATGCATCTGCGCCAACATTTGATGTCATAATGACAACCGTATTTCGGAAATCAACTACACGACCTTTAGAATCTGTTAAACGGCCATCCTCGAGCACTTGTAATAAGATATTGAATACATCTGGATGTGCCTTTTCAATTTCATCCAGTAACACAACAGAATATGGTTTACGGCGAACTTTTTCTGTAAGCTGACCACCATCGTCAAAGCCGACATAGCCTGGAGGCGAGCCGACTAAACGTGAAGTAGAGTGTTTCTCCATGTACTCAGACATGTCAACGCGAATCATTGCATCTTCATCGCCGAACATTACCTCAGCAAGGGCTCTCGCTAGTTCTGTTTTACCGACACCTGTAGGGCCAAGGAAAATGAATGAGCCAATTGGACGTTTTGGATCCTTCAAACCTGCTCTTGCACGACGTATTGCACGAGAGATTGCTTCTACTGCTTCGCTTTGACCAACAACGCGTTTGTGTAACTCCTCTTCAAGTTGTAAAAGCTTCGCTGATTCTTCGTGTGCGATTTTCGCTACCGGGATTCCCGTCCACATTGAAACAACCGCTGCAACATCGTCCACAGTTACCTTGGATTCAGCTTTACCTTGCTCTTCTTTCCATGTTTTGCGCGTTGTTTCAATTTCGTCTTTTAACTTTTGCTCTGTATCTCTTAAAGAAGCCGCTTTTTCAAATTCCTGACCAGAAACAGCTGCATTTTTCTCAGAACGAACATTTTCAAGCTTATCTTCCAATGCCTTTAAGTTTGGTGGCACTGCAAATGAACGCAAGCGTACTTTAGAACCCGCTTCATCGATTAAATCAATTGCTTTATCTGGTAAGAAGCGATCTGAAATATAACGGTCACCCATTTTTGCTGCTGCCTCAATAGCTTCATCTGTAATTTTCACACGATGATGTGCCTCATAGCGATCACGTAAGCCGTGGATGATTTGAATAGCTTCTTCAACAGTTGGCTCATCTACTTGAATTGGCTGGAAGCGACGCTCTAAAGCAGCATCCTTTTCAATGTATTTACGGTACTCATCTAAAGTTGTTGCTCCGATACATTGTAGCTCACCACGTGCTAATGATGGTTTTAAAATATTGGATGCATCAATTGCACCTTCAGCGCCACCAGCACCGATTAATGTATGCAATTCATCGATGAATAAGATGACATTACCTGCTTGGCGAATCTCATCCATTACTTTTTTCAGACGATCCTCAAATTCACCTCGGTATTTTGTACCTGCCACAACGGTACCCATATCAAGGGTCATTACACGTTTATCACGAAGGATTTCCGGCACTTCATTATTAATAATTTGCTGTGCTAAGCCTTCCGCAATCGCTGTTTTACCAACCCCTGGCTCACCAATTAAAACGGGGTTATTTTTTGTGCGGCGTGATAGTACTTCAATAACACGTGTAATTTCTTTACTGCGACCAATAACAGGGTCTAATGATCCTTCACGTGCAATTTGTGTTAAATCACGCGCAAGGCTATCTAATGTCGGTGTATTGGCCGCCTGTGTCGCTTGTTGACCAGATTGGGCATTGTCATTATTTCCAAGTAACAATAATACTTGCTGACGTGCTTTGTTTAAGCCGACACCCGCATTGTTTAAAACGCGAGCTGCCACACCCTCGCCCTCACGAATTAACGCTAATAGTAAATGCTCTGTACCTATATAAGAATGACCTAATTTACGTGATTCATCGACTGATAGTTCAATTACTTTTTTAGCTCGAGGTGTATAGTGAACAATTGGTCCAACATCCTCTGTACCTTTACCAACTAATTCTTCAATGCCAGTTTCAATCATTTGAGGGCTAATATCAATGGCTTCTAATGCTTTCGCTGCAATACCCCCGCCTTCACGAATAAGTCCTAAAAGAATATGCTCAGTTCCTATTGATTCGTGTTTCCAACGAATAGCCTCTTCCTGTGCAAGTTGTAATACTTTTTGTGCGCGTTGTGTAAAACGATTAAACATCATATGAATCCTCTCCTTTTCCCTCTATATTAGGCTTACTCAAGCTCTCTTGAAATAATGCCTCCCGAAGCATCTTTGCTCGTACCCGATCACGTTCGGACGGCGGCAATGCCTCACCTGCATAATGTTGTAAAAATCCAGGTTGCATACAGACAATACATTCATTTAATGTTGTGGCCCTAATGCCATGTATCAACTGTAAATCTACCCCCAGACGTACATTAGATAAGCAAGTAGCTGCTTCCTCACTTGTTAAAATTCGGGCATGCGACAGAGTGCCTAAAGCACGGTAAATACGATCTTCTAAGGCGAGTTCTGCCTTATCCATCAGCTTACCTCTTGCCTGCCGTTCTTTTTGAATAATTTTTTCAGCAACACTTTGAATGTCTGCTAAAATATCATCTTCTGTTTTTCCTAGGGTAATCTGATTTGACACTTGGTAAACGTTCCCTAAATTTTCGCTACCTTCTCCATATATTCCCCTAACTGTCATTCCTAATCGTGTCATGGCATTTATTATTTGATTCATCTGACCAGTTAATGTTAAGACTGGAAGATGCATCATGACAGAAGCCCGTAGTCCTGTACCAATATTCGTTGGGCAACTTGTTAAATAGCCAAAATTATCTCGAAATGCGTAGGGCAGCGCCCCTTCTAAAGCACGATCAATTTTATTGGCCTGTTCGTATGCCTTTTGAAGTTGAAAGCTTGCTGTCATACATTGAATGCGTAAATGGTCTTCTTCATTCACCATAATGCTAATGGACTCATCCTCAGATAGTAGCATCGAGCCAACTAGCTCTTTTTTGGCTAACTGTGGACTAATTAAATGTTTTTCAACTAAGATTTGTCGTTGTAATGGTGTTAAATCTTTTATGGCAAAATAAGAGTACCTTTCAAGGAGTTTAGGACTGTCCTGAATTGCGTGTGTTACTGCTTGCTCCACCTGTAGTGCTTCATCTTCTGAGAAAACTAATGGGAAACGGTACCCATCTAAATTCCGAGCAAGGCGAATACGTGTACTAATGACAATATCTGAATAATCATCTTCTACATGCATCCATACAGGCGTGGCACGCTCTAAAAAAGGCTCAATCATCACGACACATCACCACCTTCGAATTGTAGCTGATTCTCAAGCTCCTTTGCCTCATCACGAAGCTTTGCCGCCTCTTCAAATTGTTCTTCGTCTACGGCATCTTTCATCCGTTTACGAATATCTTCAATTTGTTTTTTTATGACATAGACATTGCTATGAGCACCTGGCATTTTGCCAATATGTTGAGGTCCAGCCTGAATACGGTTAAAGAGTTTTGGCAAATGCTCGGCAAAAGTGTCGTAACAGCCAGGGCATCCGAATTTCCCCTCTTTTAAAAATCGCTTATACGTAAACCCACAGTGAGAACACGTTTGTTGCTGGGGCGGTGCTTGCTGCTTTTCACCAACTTTTTGTTGCCACGTTGGTGAGCCGAACCAATTAGATAGTAACTGTTGAATTGAAACCGGCTCTTGCTTAAACTCCGCATGAAATGGATGGAACTGCGAAGCGCAGACGTCACAATAATGATGCTCCACCTTCTGACTATTTTGAACTTGTGTTACCGTTACTGTCGCATTACGCTGTTTGCAATGTTCGCATATCATCTCCATCACCTCTTTACTTTTGCTTTTCGTATTTAATCGTTGTTAACATCGCACGTAGAATTCTCGCACGTATGCTATCCCGTAAAGGTAGTTGTAAATCTAATGTTGAGCGATCAACTGCCGCTAACATTAATTTCGCTTCTCGTTTTGAAATTACCTGCTCATCAATTAGACGATAAACTAAATCTTCTGCCACTGTTTGAGATGCCCCACCTTCAATTTGCAAGAGCACATCATCAATCAAATCAATTTGTGAGTTTGCACGGACACGTAAAATTCGAATGTATCCACCCCCGCCACGTTTACTTTCAACAAGGTAACCACGCTCAGCCGTAAATCTTGTATTAATAACATAATTTATTTGTGACGGTACACATTGAAATTTATCCGCAATTTCACTACGTTTGATTTCAATATGCCCTTCTCCACCTAATTCAAGTACTTGCTTTAAGTAGCCTTCTATGATGTCTGAAATATTACGCATTTTAGGAATACACCTCGCTAACCACACTGACTTTGACTATCTTTGACTATATTTGAGTATATTATACAGAACGCTTGAAAATAATTGCAATTAATACGCACATTGAAAAATCGCACGTACAATTGCCCTCTCAACGAGTATGATTTTCCATCAGGATACCGCGACACCGACATCCAGAACTTGGGTTATGTTCTTTCCATTGTGTATCCAGTAAATTAGAGTTCTTCGGTAGATTGTCCCATGAAACGACAAAGAAAGAAGTTAAAACGGGTTTCATAGTTATAACCTACCCTTTTCGCCTATAGAAAAAACGCAAGCATATGCACTTAGCATATACTTGCGTCTATAAAAATTATACCCAGCGGCCGACAATTGGGTAGCGCCAAGGCTCATCAGATATAGCCTTCACAATACCGATAATTGGTACGATAAACGTCATAAGACCAAAAATTAGTAAAAATGGTAAGCCGATTAACACGAAGCTTAAAATTCCAGCAATTGCAATTAATACCCACATTACAATTTGGAACAGTAATGCCTGAATAGAGATTCCTTTTACTTCTTCATCAGAACTAATTAAGAAAAATAAAATCGGCACTAAAAATGGTGCAAAAAACGCACTGGCATGTATGATTACTTTAGACCATTTTGTTTCCATAAATATCAACCTTCCTTTTTAATTTGTTCTTGCTATTTGTACTACTATTTACGGAACTATACTCTAAATAGTTTCAAACAAGTATAAAATTTTTAAAAAAACTTTTTTGAAGGGCATGTGATACATGATGGATTTTAATAACACACTTGCAAACGAATATGAAAAAGGTATTCGACGTACATTGCCAAGCTATGATGCCATGTTACGTTTAACACAAACCTTTTATCGATCCAATCTGGCTGAGGAAGCTACGTTTTTAGTGCTTGGCTCTGGAAGCGGCAATGAAATCTTACAGCTTGCTGAACAAAGACCCCACTGGTCCTTTGTAGGTATAGATCCTGCAGAAGCAATGCTACAAATTGCAGAGGAACGCTTAAAATCGTTGCCAAATAAAATTTCCTTATGTCGTGGCACGATACTAGAAACATCTTTACCGGCTACAAAGTTTGATGCTGCCAGTTGTATACTAGTTCTTCACTTTATCGAAACTTATGAGGAAAAACTTGCGACTTTAAAAGAAATTGCGAAACATTTAAAGCCTGGAGCACCATTTGTCCTTGTCTCAAAATATGGGCAGCTTAACACAACTGAAACTGAGCTACAGTTTGATTTATGGCGTTCCTATTGGCTACAACACACAAAACTTTCAGCCTCAGAAGTGGCGAATATGGAGCAGTCCATACGCGCTCTATCATTTATGCCGGAAAAAGATATTTTAACGCTGTTACAACAGGCAGGCTTTACACAACCTTCCCGATTTTTTGCAACAACATTATTTGCAGGTTGGGTATGTTATAAAGGGGTACTTGAATAGATAGAGATGTTAGACGCCTGTATATATGCTACGTTAAGGCTTTGCGACTATACCTGTCGAAATGTACCATCGTTTAGAACGCCCGACCTGTCGTGGCATCTAACGTGTTAAAATCTATTTTGGTGTAGGTCAAGCGGGTGATACTACAAGTGCCCTCTCCCCATGCAACATCCCGCAATCCGTTCGTTTTGAGTAGTTGACTTAGTACCCTTTTATATGGGAAAAACAGAATTGAGGTGAATGCTGTGATTCGCACAATGGGCATTTCAAAAGATCAACAATTATTAAAGGGATTTCCACTTGAAGACATTAAAGATAAGTATTTTGAATGGTTCTGGGTCGATTTTAATAGCCCCACCGCTGAAGAAGAGCTATTACTCGATACTTTTTTTCATTTTCATCCACTAGCCATTGAAGATTGCTTAATGCGTTTACAACGGCCAAAGCTCGATTTTTATGATGATTATCATTTTTTCGTGATTCATAGGCTTAACGAAGAGACTCTAATAGCTGAGGAATTAAACATCTTTGTCTCCGATAAGTTTATCGTTACATACCACAAAAACGAGACACCTGAGATAGATAAGGTGCAAAAACTTTTAGAAGAGCAACCAAAGAATTGGGAACGCGGTACTGTATTTCTAACCTACCAGACCATTGATAAAATTGTCGATAGCTATTTCCCACTTGTCTATAAGATTGAAGATCATCTAAATACACTTGAAGATGAACTGACATATCAAAGCAGTGTAAATGCGATGCAAATTGTATTTGAATTTCGTAGTGATTTACTTCATTTACGAAGAACCATTTTACCAATGCGTGACCTCTTATATCGAGTACTCAGCTCTTACCGCTTCGCGCTAAAAAAATCCGAACGAGCTTATTTCGGTGATATTCACGATCATTTAGTCAAGCTTACAGAGATTGTCGAATCTAATCGTGAGCTTACAGCCGACATGCGCGATAACTATATGGCGATGAGCTCCAGCCGCATGAATGGTATCATGATGACGTTAACAATTGTTTCTACAATCTTTATTCCACTAACCTTTATTGCTGGCGTTTACGGGATGAATTTTGATATTATGCCTGAACTCCATGGTCGATATAGCTACTTTATCGTCCTTGGTATTATGATATTAATCGTGATCTTTATGCTGTCTTTTTTCAAATACAAAGGTTGGTTCAAACTATTTAAACCCTAAAAAAGAGGGCATCTAGAAAAAGCGCTAGATGTCCTCATTATATTTAATACGGCCCTCGATCATCCACTTTATTTTCCCCTTGCTGTGGGAATAAAAAGTATGCAAGAACACCAGATAATAATGTTGCACCGATGATAATTAAAAGTTGGTCGATATCCGGTACTTCCGCATAGTAGTTGTTTAACATATAAACTGCTCCTATTGCAACAATCACCATAACAGGAATGACAAACTTAAAACGCTTCTTCTCCATGTAATGCCTCCTTTTAGCAATTTTAATTAGATATCTTTCACGTACAATTATTTATTAAACTAAACAGTTCGTATTTTACAGGTTTGTCTTATGAAATTCAAACTACTTTTTATTCTTTAAAAAAATCTATTTCATGACTTTTAAGCGACAATCATTTAAAAAATATTGCAAAAATATAGAAATAAACTAAATTTTTAACCAAAATTGACACTAAAAATAGTAGAATAGATTAAATACCATATTTCGCAAATTTTCATACATTAATATACGAAGACACTTTAATTAATATATATTATGGATTTATAAAGAATGGAGCAGACAACAATGAGTTGGTTTACAAATAAGAACAATTCTAGCTACTCAATTTTATTATCACCGGAGGAATATAAGCATAACGTACAATTAGATGTTTCTAACCACCCAAATCTTCAAAAGCAGTTGCAATTATTAGATTTAACTACTGAAGATTTAGCCATTATTAAGCAACTTCAGCCTTTGGCTAAAGATTTGATTCCTAAAATGGTCGATCAATTTTATGCAGCTATTAGTTTGAGCCAAGATTTGTTGGATATTATCCATAGAACTTCACAAATCGAACGTTTAAAAATTACATTACATAAACATTTAAGTGATATTTTCGAAAGTCATATTAATGACTCTTATATTAACGAAAGAAAGTCAATAGCTGAGACACATGTGCGTATTGGCTTACAATCTAAGTGGTACATAGCGTCGTTCCAATCATTAACTTCTACGTTTGCAAACTTTGCAAATGAATTAGATGTTTCTAAGCATGATGCGCTTCGTGCCATTAATGCCTTCTGCAAAATCATTAATTTTGAGCAACAGCTTGTTATAGAGGCATACGAAAATGAAGAAGATCGTATTCGCTCAGAGGCGGATGAAACAAAGCACTCACTTGTTACAACCATTCAAAGTACCGCTGAAGAGTTAAATGCTATCAGTGAGGAAACGGCTGCTTCTCTAATGGTTATCTCTGCACAAACGGATGACATTGCTGTAGCAACAAAACAAGGTTTGAGCTTCGTTGAAGAGACAAAAGAAAAATCTAGACGCGGCCAACAACAATTACAAGAGCAAAATGATTTAATACATGTCATTTTACAAAGTGTAAATAGCCTTGAAGTGACAATGAATCAATTACGTACATCTTCACAAAAGATTTCTGAAATTGTAGGCCTAGTCACAGGTATTGCTGATCAAACAAATCTATTAGCATTAAATGCCTCCATTGAGGCAGCACGCGCAGGTGAGCATGGTAAAGGTTTCGCTGTCGTGGCTGAAGAAGTCCGCAAACTTGCTGAGGAAACAAAAAATGCCGTACAAAACGTTTCACATCTTATTAAAGAAACAGAAAGCAATATTACAACAATGGCGAGCTCCGTTATCAATGTAGACCAAAAAATTCAACATAGCGTAGATACACAAACAAATTTATCGAAATCATTTAATGATATTGCAGATGCTGTTACAGGTATTCAGCAGCAGTATGTAAATACAGCACGCGATATTTCTGCAATTTCAAATTTAATTACAGAGTTGTCACAAGGTGCTACACTTGTTTCCTCCTCTTCAGACTCATTGATTAATGTAGTCAATGAATTAAATATCTAATTACTTCTAAGCCAAATGCTCTAATATGGCTATTAAAAAGGGAAATTGACCTCCATGTGTCAATTTCCCTTTTATTTTAATGTGCCAAAGCACGTTTTTGCTTACGGTGTTCCCGTCGCGCAGGACCTGTTTCGAACAAACGTTTTTCAGCATCAGTTTCTGGAATAATGGCTGGAATAGCCTTTGGTTTCCCTTTTTCATCCACCGCTACCATTGTCACGAAAGATTCCGTCGTTAGCTTCTCTTCACCTGTTTCGATATTACGTGAAATCACCCGTACATAAACCTCCATGGAAGAATGCCCTGTAGAAGAAACAATGCTTTCAATTTCTAAAATATCTCCTACATGAGCCGAAGATAAAAAATCAACCGAATCGATAGAGGCTGTTACCACATGCCCTTTTGCATGTTTCATCGCTGTAATTGCAGCAATTTCATCAATATAAGCTAACACTCTACCACCAAAAATGGAATTGTGATTATTTGTATCTGGCGGTAATACGAGACGCGTTTGAACCGTACGTGATTGGCTCATCGGAACAGCGTTGTTTGTCATAGTTCTAGTAACTTCCCTTCATGTATGTTCTTCCGTCATCGTATCGTACAAAAAGACTTGATGCAAACTAGAATGATTTTTTCATGGCAATAAACTTCATATCTGTCATTTCCTCAATTGCCCACTTAATACCCTCTCGTCCGTAACCACTCATTTTCACGCCGCCGTATGGCATATTATCAACTCTAAAAGTTGGAATATCGTTAATAATAATAGCTCCTGCTTGTAATTCGTCTGCTGCACGCAATGCATCTGGCAGCACATTCGTATATATTCCTGCATTTAAGCCAAGTTCCGACTCATTCACTAGTCGAATAGCGTCGTCTAATGTTTCATATGAAACAATTGAGACGATTGGTGCGAATGTTTCCTGACAAATTATTTTCATATCGGCTGTCACATGCGTCATAACTGTTGGTGTTAATGTACGCTCTGTGAACGTTCCACCTGTGGCTACGATCGCGCCTTGTGCCTTTGCTTCCTCAATCCATTGGCGAATTCGTTCCACTTCACCAGGATTGATCATTGCACTAACATCTGTTTTTTTATCGACTGGATCACCTACGACTAACTTTTCGGTTTCTTTTACAAATGCATTCGTAAATTCCTCAATAATCGAGGCGTGTACATAGATACGTTGTAACGAAATACAAACTTGTCCAGCAAAACTAAATGCACCGCTGACACAACGCGATATAATTTTATCTATTGGTGTCGACGGCTCGACAATAACCGCAGCATTAGAACCAAGCTCTAATGTTACTTTGCGCAATCCTACTTTTTCTTTAATGCCTAGTCCAACCTTACCACTTCCTGTGAATGTCACCTTTTTCACAAATGGATGTGTAACGAGTATATCACTTAGCTCTCCACCACTACCTGTAACAATTTGTAATGCACCATCTGGCAGACCTGCTTCTTTAAAAATGTCAGCCATTACAATCGCACTTAGCGGTGTTTGTGTCGCTGGTTTTAATACCACTGTATTACCCACTGCAAAAGCAGGGCCTAATTTATGTGCTACTAAGTTAAATGGAAAATTAAAAGGTGTAATAGCAGAAATAACACCTAATGGCTCACGCTTAGTCCAACCAATTCGATCACCCGCTCCTGGCGCGGCGTCCATAGGCACCGTTTCGCCCATTGCTTGTTTTGCTCCCTCTGCGGCGAATTGATATGTTGCGATTGTGCGATCAATTTCAGCTGAGCCTGCCGATAAAGGTTTTCCTGCCTCATGCGCCAAAATCTCCGCTAATTCTTCTTTACGATGGCGCATAATGTCCACCACTTTATATAAAATTTCGGCACGTTCGTAGGCTGTTGTCTTTTTAAACGATAGAAATGTCTTTTGTGCACCTTCTATTGCTCGTTCAACATCCTGAACAGTTGCCTTAGCAACCTTCGCAATCACATCACCGCTATAGGGTGATGTTAAATCATACGATTCCTTCGTGTCTTGCCACTGACCATTTATCCACAGCTTTGCTTCTTTCATCCTTCAAAAGCACCTCCGAAAAATAATATTCTTCACTTAGTTTATCACGAAGAGCTCGAATTAGATGCCACTACAGCAGCAGTAACTGCCGCCATCATCGCTGCCTGCTGCGCTTGTATTAAGAGCTCGATAGAAGCCATGATGGACATTGATAATGATTGTTGCACCTTCGCCATATCATGAATAGCAATTTGTATTGCCATAAACAGCACAAATTCACGATGCCATTTTAATAATTTCATACCCTTTAATTCATGGTACAAATCAGTAATTTGCGAGATTTGCGCGCTATTCAATTGAAGAATTGCTAAGAATCCCAGTAACGGATAGTGCATTGTTTTTATTTTTACATCTACTTTTTTTAATATGTCACGAATAGTAACAACACTTGGCACAAGATTACTATCATATTGTGGAGATAAAAACGTTAGCACCTGCGATAGCCATTGTAATTCATTACCTGCATAAAAATTATACGAACGAAGCTCTTTATAATAACGATTCATTGTTTCAGCACGTAAGATAACATCATCATTTGGGTTACTAAGTAATACTGCATAGGGAATATCATCAAAAGAAGTTAAAAATCGATGGTGTTTTCGAATGGCTTCATACAAGGCACGTGCCTTTTGAGCATGTGCCTGTTTCTCACTTTCAATGTTTGTTAAAAATTGAGCAGCTATAAAATTGAAATTCCCACTTTTAAATTTTGCTTCCTTTAATATCTTTTCATTTATAATTATGTTTTTTACCGCCTGCTCGATGTCATCCTGTTCCATGATGTTTGCAGCCATACTATAGCCAACGTTTGCTCTTAGCGGAGACATCCATGATGTTTGCTTCTTCATCTCTTGAAGTACTTCTTTAAATTTTAGCGCATCAAAGGTTTTGCCTGAAGCTACATACGTGCTGGCAATAGCTAAAATGATTTTGCGATCAACTGACCATCCAGCCGCCTTCGCTACGCCCTCCACCGTTTGTGTAAATTGGTTTTCAATTATAACAATATCCATCTTCAACACGCTCCTTTTTATTATTTACGTAATATTTTGTCGAAAAGATTCAATCATTTTGTAACAATTAACATAAAAAGTAAACTTAAATTAATGTATGTAACTAGGTTTTATATGGTTTAATAAAAATAAATCAATAATTAATGGGGGATTATTATGAATGAAAGGACGATTAAAAAATCGTTGTTCACTGAAACCTTACAAGATCGATTACAGCTTTTTTTACTATTACGTAACGCTCAAAATAATATAAATTTACATAAACTTTTTCAGAAGAATTAGCATAGAAAAACAGCGGCAAAAAAACATTGAAGTTCTTTTGCCACTGCTTTTAAATTTTTATGCTATTGCGCTTCAAGATAATACTAGCTGTACAATATCATTTTTTTGAAACACTATTCGATCAAGCCTAATTCTTTTAATTCTTCTGTAGAAAAGGCCCTTGATCTTGTTAAAAACCGCTTACCTTCCACACCCTCAAGTGAGAACATACCGCCTCTACCATCAACAACGTCTAAGATAATTTGCGTGTGCTTCCAAAAATCGTATTGATTCTTATGCATATAAAATGGTGCACCACCAATTTCACCGAGACATACATCCTGATCACCCAATAGTAAGTCACCCTCTGGATAACACATTGGAGACGATCCATCACAACATCCACCCGATTGATGAAACATAACTGGTCCATGTTTTTCTGTCAATAAATCGATTAGTGCCAGCGCTTTTTCCGTTGCTAATACACGTTCAACCACGCCTTCGCACCCCCTTACGCATTAGAAGAAACCTAGTTTGTTTTCGCTATAGCTAACTAATAAATTTTTCGTTTGTTGATAATGAGATAACATCATCTTATGTGTTTCGCGACCGATGCCTGACATTTTGTAGCCGCCGAACGCAGCATGCGCTGGGTAGGCATGGTAGCAGTTTGTCCAAACACGACCTGCTTGAATACCTCGACCGAAACGATAGGCTGTATTCATATCACGTGTCCAAATACCAGAGCCTAAACCATATAATGTATCGTTCGCAATTTCTAATGCTTCTTCTTTCGTTTTAAATGTTGTAACTGCCACAACTGGCCCGAAGATTTCTTCTTGGAAAATACGCATTTTGTTGTATCCTTTAAAGACAGTTGGCTTAATGTAGTAGCCGTTTTCGAAGCCTGTACCTACATTATTTTTCTCACCACCAATGAGACACTCAGCGCCCTCTTGCTTACCTATATCTAAATAAGACAGGATTTTTTCCATTTGCTCACTAGAAGCTTGTGCACCCATCATCGTATTCGGATCTAATGGATTTCCAACTTGAATGGCTTCCACACGTTGCAGTACGCGTTCCATAAACTTATCATAAATAGATTCTTGAATTAATGCACGGGAAGGACATGTACATACTTCGCCCTGATTAAGAGCAAATAATACAAAGCCTTCTACTGCTTTATCTAAAAAGGCATCATCTTCGTCCATAATATCTTCGAAGAAAATATTAGGAGACTTTCCACCCAATTCTAACGTAACGGGAATAAGGTTTTGTGAAGCATATTGCATAATTAAACGACCTGTTGTTGTTTCACCTGTAAAGGCAATTTTTCCAATACGTGGATTGGATGCAAGTGGTTTTCCTGCCTCTAAACCAAAACCGTTGACAACATTTAGTACGCCTGGTGGCAATAAATCACCAATTAATTCTACTAACACCATAATCGAAGCTGGTGTTTGCTCTGCAGGTTTTAACACCACACAGTTTCCAGCAGCAAGCGCAGGTGCTAGCTTCCAAACAGCCATTAATAACGGGAAATTCCAAGGGATAATTTGACCGACTACCCCAATAGGCTCATGGAAGTGATAAGCAACTGTATCATTATCGATTTGGCTTAGCGAACCTTCTTGTGCACGTAAAGATCCTGCAAAATAACGGAAATGATCAATTGCTAGAGGGATATCTGCATTTAATGTTTCACGTACTGCTTTTCCGTTATCCCATGTCTCGGCAACGGCTAACTTTTCTAAGTTTTGTTCAATGCGGTCCGCAATTTTAAGTAAAATGTTTGCACGCTCTGTTGCAGATGTTTGGCCCCATGCATCTTTTGCGGCATGTGCTGCATCAAGTGCATGTTCAATATCCTCAGCAGTTGAACGCGCTGTTTGTGTAAAAACTTGTCCAGTAACAGGAGTAACATTATCAAAGTATTGACCTTTCACTGGGGGTGTCCATTCTCCACCAATGTAATTATCATATTTCTCTTTGAATTGAACTACCGATCCTTCAGTGTTTGGAAATGCATAAACCATTTTACTTCTCCCCTTTACACAAAATAATGAGAAAATATCTACAAAAATCGCTATTTTATATCGAAATAACAATATTTTCATAGAAACTCTCTTACACAATATATTGTCAGAAACAAAAAATAATTTCAACTTTTTAAAAAATATTTTCCAATGAAATTATTTTTGCTAGAAAAGCTTTAGAATTCACGGTGCATCCAACGATAATGTATACTTAAAATAATAATAATGTATAGGAGAACTGTATGCGTATTAATAAATATTTGAGTGAGACTGGCATTGTATCACGCCGTGGTGCTGACAAATGGGTAGAGGAAGGTAAAGTAACAATCAACGGGGAGCTTGCAACGGTTGGAAGTCAAGTTGAAGTAGGCGATCTCGTTTGCGTAGACGGAAAAGAGGTAAAGAAAGAACAACAACTTGTGTATATTGTCTTAAATAAACCAATTGGCATTACAAGTACAACTGAGCAACATATAAAAGGAAATGTCGTGGATTTTGTTAATTACCCCCTACGTATTTTCCATATTGGGCGACTTGATAAAGAATCAGAGGGACTATTATTACTGACAAATGACGGTGATGTTGTAAATAAAATATTACGTGCAGAAAACCATCACGAAAAAGAATATATTGTACAAGTCGATAAGCCTCTTACAGAGCAATTTATCACGAAAATGGGGGCAGGGGTTAATATTTTAGATACAACCACTTTACCTTGCTCTGTTGAAAAAATTTCGGATAAAGTATTTAAAATTATTTTAGAGCAAGGTTTAAACCGCCAAATTCGCCGTATGTGTTCCACACTTGGCTACTCTGTTAAAAGGTTACAACGCATTCGTATTATGAATATTAAGCTCGGCAATCTAAAAATTGGGCAGTGGCGTGATTTAACTGACAAAGAACGAACAGAACTATTCAAACTACTTAATTACACACCAAAATAACAGCAATTAAGAGGGATAGCGCTATGCTTTCCATTCAAAGTACCGAACAGCTGACTGGCGTACGAATTAGTGGCGACTTTTGGGATTTAGATCAACTCATTAATGCGATTTACAAAGTAACTGGTGATGAAAACAAATATTACGATTACCAAGGTGCGCGTCAGCGAATCCTTGGTATTTGCTATAATCTTCGCCATGCAGCACAAGGCGACCACCTGCTTGAATTTGTTAATAATGGACTCAATAAAAGTGTGCTTACTCAGCATGAAATTATTTTTCCAAATAAAAATGTCTATTATGCAACGGAAGTTCTATGGCCCGAGCTTATTTTTACAGCGATTGCTTTAAATGACTTTATCCGTTTGCACCAAGAGCTCATCGATTCTTCAGAGTGGAATATTTATATTGCAACCATTCGCAAATTCCAAGCATCCGTTGCACAGTGCTTAGAGCAGGAGCTCGGTGAAGAAGAATTTTTAGTGTTTTTAAGAATGCTCCATACGAAAAGTCCACTGACCTTCCGTTACGCTACGCAATACGTAGACATATTGGATTTAGAATATATACATTTAAATACGGAGGAACGTAAGGCTCATTTAGCAGCCTTCGCTCTCCGATTAATGCTTGAGGACGAAGAATATGTAGCACTCAAATCACAGCTGATGGAAGCTGCAATAACAAGCAAAAAGGCGCTGCACGAAATTCAAATCCATGCAAACTACCCAGAAGAAATTCTTTGGTAAATCAAGACCTTGTTCAATAACTAAAAGCGAATTTTTTCAACTCACTTTTGGCGCTGAGTTTACATTTTTGGCGCAGCAAAAGCTTTGCTGCCGTCGCTTCTCTTTCACGCAAAAAGAGCCGACTCGAAGTACTTTAAGTCGGCTCTTTTGCTATTTAATTGTCTTATACGCCATTTTATGAATGACAGCTTCGAGCTGCGGATAATCTGCTAAAAGCTCTTCTTGTGTAAACAATTCAAAATCCGCAAAGTCAAAGCCAGGAGCCACCATACAGCCAACTAAACTAAATGTATTAGTATCCTCTACAGACGAGCCAAAAATTGTGTTCTTCGGCACAGCTACTTGTGGCACCTCGCCTGCCTCCATATTTAATCCTAATTTCTTAGCCTCATATGTACCATCAGGGTAAATCATATGGACAGTTAGTGGGCTGCCAGCATGATAATACCAAAGCTCATCAGATTTTAAACGATGTAAATGTGATATATCCTGCGAACGTAGTAGAAAATAAATGCTCGTATAAATTGGTCTTGTTACATCCCTTACCGCCATTTCGTCAGCCGATCTAAACGAAGAAATATAGTAACCTCCCTCTGGATGCTCTGCTAAATTTAATTTATCAATGAAATATTGTGCTGAATACTGCAAAAACCTCACTCCTTTCTCCCACCTTACCAAAAAACAAAGGTCTGATGCCACCGCTATCCGTTGTTTTGTCGGTTTTATCCGTCACTTCATCGATTCTATCCGCCACTTCCTCACTTTTATCCGTCACTCATACAAAAATGAAAAAGAGGTATCTCAAATAATTATGAGATACCTCCAACTTCCTTATAGACCACCTAGATACGCTGCTTTTACTTGTTCACTTTCTTGCAGTTCTTTTGCTGTACCAGCTAATACGATACGGCCAGTTTCTAGTACATATGCTCGATTCGCTACGGATAGCGCCATGTTCGCATTCTGCTCTACAAGAAGCACTGTTGTACCTTCTTTGTTGACTTTTTCGATAATATTGAAGATATTTTTCACCATTAATGGCGCCAGCCCCATTGAAGGTTCATCCATTAATAGTAACTTCGGTTTTGCCATTAATGCTCGGCCCATCGCAAGCATCTGCTGCTCACCACCGGATAATGTCCCTGATTGCTGCTTACGACGCTCCTCAAGACGAGGAAATAACTCGAATACATGATCCATATCCTTTTTAATACCCACTTTATCATTACGAAGATATGCCCCAAGCTCTAGGTTTTCTTCTACTGACATATTGGCAAATACACGGCGACCTTCTGGCACATGTGAAATACCTGATTTTACAATCGTTTGTGCAGCCTTTCCAGCAATAGAGAAGCCTTCATATTCGATGATGCCACCCTTTGGTTTTAGTAGGCCTGACAATGTTTTTAATAATGTACTTTTGCCAGCGCCATTGGCACCGATTAACGTTACAATTTCACCCTCGTTTACTTCTAAAGAGAGGCCCTTTAATGCTTGGATGTTTCCGTAGAATACATCAATATTTTGTACTTTTAGCATTAGCTGATAACCTCCTCACCTAGGTAAGCTTCAATTACCTTTGGATTGTTGCGAATTTCTTCTGGTGTTCCGTCTGCAATTAATTGACCATGATCGAGTACGTAAATCCGTTCGCAAATTCCCATTACTAAGCTCATATCATGCTCGATTAGCAGAATAGTTAAACCAAATTCTTTACGAATAAAAGCAATTAATTCCATTAAGTCGTGTGTTTCTTGTGGATTCATCCCTGCGGCTGGCTCATCCAGTAATAATAACTTCGGATTTGCTGCTAATGCACGCGCAATTTCTAGGCGGCGTTGCATCCCATACGGAAGGTTTTTTGCTAGCTCATCTTGATAAATGTCTAAACCAAAGATTTTTAAGAACTCAAAAGATTGCTGCTCCATTGTTGCTTCACCTTTAAAGTGATTCGGCAAACGAAAAATTGAAGCCCACATGGAGTGTTTAGCAAGTGAATGGTTCGCGACTTTTACATTATCTAAAACAGATAGTTCTTTAAATAGACGGATATTTTGGAACGTACGGCTGATTCCTTTTTGTGTTACTTGGTAAGGTGCAAGACCGTTTATCTTTTTACCGTCAAATGTAATCGTACCTTCAGTTGGCGTATACACCCCAGTTAGCATATTGAAGCTCGTCGTTTTACCAGCACCATTGGGGCCAATAAGACCAACTAATTCACCTTGATGTAGGTACATATTAACGCCCTGTACTGCCTTTAAACCACCAAATTGAATGCCCATATTTTCCACGTTGATAAGAAGGTTGCCAGTCATTATTTTGTACCTCCTTTTTTACCAAACTTGAATAAGTCCGTAATTTCTTTTGTCCCCATTAACCCCTTTGGACGATATAGCATTACGATTATAAGTACCAAACTGTAAATAATCATCCGTGTTTCGGGGAAATTCGCTAGATATGTTGAAACAACCGTCAAGAATATTGCCGCGATTACAGAACCTGAAAGACTTCCTAAACCACCAAGTACCACGTAAATTAAAATATCAAATGATTTTAAGAAACCGAAAGTTGTCGGTTGAATAATGTAGAAATTATGTGCGAAAATGGCCCCGGCAAGACCCGCAAAGAATGAACCAATCGCAAACGCCACAACTTTATAGTATGTTGTGTTAATACCCATTGCATCTGCAGCAATTTCGTCTTCACGAATTGAGATACACGCACGACCATGACGTGAATTTGTGAAGTTTGCGATAACTACAATTGTTAACACCACACCTACGAACGCATAAGTCCAAGTCGATAAATACTTAACCTGCATACCCGCTGCGCCACCAACATAGTCCGTATTTAAAAATACAATACGTATAATTTCCGCGAACCCAAGCGTTGCAATGGCTAAATAGTCCCCTTTTAAACGCAACGTTGGGATACCTACTATTAAACCAGCTACAGCTGCTGCAAGAGCCCCCAAGAAAATGGCTAATGGGAACGGTAGCATTAGCTTCGTTGTAATGATAGCTGAAATATAGGCACCAACTGCTAAGAACCCGGCATGCCCAATCGAGAATTGGCCAGTAATACCAATTACGATGTGCAAGCTGACTGCAAGCATGATGTTAATACACATTGTAATTAACATATTTTTGTAATACATATCAATTGTTCCTGTTGTAATAAGCGCCTGAACAACTGCATAGATGACTAGCGCTAATACAGCATAGCCCCAGAAAATTTTAGACTTTTTCATAATTACCGCTCACCTACACTTTCTCGCGGGCGTTTTTACCAAAGATACCCGATGGTCTGAAGATTAAGATTAAAATTAAGATAACGAATGCCGCAGCATCGCGCCATAAAGAGTACCCAAGTGCACTTACCATGGATTCCACAACACCTAGTAGCATGCCGCCAACCATCGCTCCTGGAATAATACCAATACCCCCAAGAACCGCTGCAATGAATGCCTTAACCCCTGGAATAACACCCATTAAAGGATCAATTTTTGTATAGTACACACCGAAGATAACGCCCGCGGCACCTGCTAACGCTGAACCAATTGCAAATGTCGCCGAAATTGTATTATCTACGTTAATGCCCATTAGGCGGGCTGCATCAGCATCATGTGATACTGCACGCATCGCCTTGCCGATTTTTGTTTTATGTACGATGAATTGTAAAAGAATCATCAGTACGACAGCGACAGATAAAATTAAAATTGAGGTACTGCTAATTTGAACACCAAAGACATCAAATGTTCTATTTTTAAATACTTCAGGATAAGCCGCTGGTTGGGCGCCTCTGAAGAAAATGGTTGTATATTCGATTAATAGCGAAACACCGATTGCTGTTATCAATGCAGCAATGCGTGTTGCATTTCGTAAACGCTTGTAAGCAATACGTTCAATTAACACACCAAAGATTGCGCAAACTGCCATTGCCAATAATAATGCTGGGAAGAAGCCAAGCTCCCATTTAGCAATTGCATAAAAGCCAATAAATGCCCCAATCATGAAAACATCACCGTGGGCAAAGTTAATTAGCTTAATAATACCGTATACCATCGTATACCCTAACGCTATTAACGCGTAGATACTACCTAGTGAAATCCCATTCACAAGTTGCTGTATCCATTCCATGAGCGTTCACTCCTTTATAATTTATTAAGCAATGCAAAAACGGGACGCATTTCTACATAATTTAGTGAATGCAGAAAAACCTGTGCCCCTTCGTAAACAGTTATTTCCGATTCCTTATGCTAGAATCTATGCTTTTTTCTATACGTCTAGTTGTCTATAAAACAGAAAAAGGGAAGACGAGTTTGCCCGCCTCCCCCCTTGCCAAAAGTTAAGGATTTACTTTAGAGTTGAACACTTGTTTACCGTCTTTAAATTCAAGAACTGTTGCTGTTTTAATTGGGTTATGATTTTCGTCAACTGAGAATGTACCTGTTACTAAAGAAAGATCTTTTGTTCCAGCTAATTCATTTTTAATGGCTTCGCCGTCAGTAGAACCTGCGCGTTTGATGGCATCTGCAATGTAATAAATAGTGTCATAGCCAAGTGCATTAAATGCATCTGGTGCTTTGTCGCTGTTTGCTGACTTAAACGCTTTTACGAAATCTTGAATTTTTTTATCTGGATCTTCCGCAGAGTAATGGTTTGTGATGAACGTATTATTAAGCGCATCAGCACCCGCTAACTCTATTAGAGTTGGTGAATCCCAACCATCAGCCCCCATAAGCGGCACGGTAATACCCATTTCACGTGCTTGCTTTACAATCAAACCAACCTCTTCATAGTATCCAGGGATAAATATGAAATCAGGGTTCGTTGCTTTAATATTTGTTAATTGTGTACGGAAGTCCGTATCTTTTGCCACATAAGCTTCCTCTTTTACAACAGTACCGCCATTTTTAGTGATTGTTTCTTTAAATGACTTCGCTAAACCTTTTGCATAGTCAGAAGCATTATCAGCAAAAATAGCTACATTTTTCGCATCAAGTTCACCAGCAGCAAAGTTAGCGGCTACAATCCCTTGGAATGGGTCAATGAAGCATGTACGGAATGCATATTCATTTACGCTACCATCATCATTTACTGTGATATTTGGTGCCGTACCTGATCCTGTAACGATAGGAATTTTGTTATCATTAGCAATTTGCACCGTTGCTACTGTGTTACCAGAAGTTGCTGGCGCTAGCATCGCTACAACTTTATCTTGTGTTGCTAGTTTAATAGCAGCGGCAGTTGCCTCAGAGTTTTCTGATTTGTTATCTACTTTAATAAGTTCGATTTTCTTACCATCGATACCACCAGCTTCGTTAATTTCTTTAACTGCAAGCTCAGCTCCTACACCAATTGAAGAACCGTAAGATGCTACGTTGCCCGAAAGTTCTAAATTGGCACCAATTTTGATCGTATCGCTGTCAGATGAACTGCCTCCTGAACTTGAATCGTCTCCAGCACCGCAACCAGCAAGTACGCCACCAAGAAGTGAAGAAGCGACTAGAAGTGAACCGAACTTTTTAAGCTTTTTGTTCTCTTTCATAATTAATTCCCCCTGAAAATTCTAAAATATTAGATATTTCTGATAATTATAAACAATTAAATGCATTTCCTCAATAGCAAAAATAATTATTTATAACTATCTATTTTTGAAACCAAATATTATTCATTTAAGCCTTTTACATTGTAAAACATTCTTTATATTTAGTCTAGAGTGATTTTTCAGTATAATTAGTTTTTTGAGAATTATCTATTAATTGTTGGGTGAAATTAGTATAAAACAATCATTTAAATTAATTAAATTTCCTAAAGGTTAAATAAAAAATCCATCTTTTTTTTAAAAATTGCTTGTTCTACAATTAGAAAAACCTCTTGAATATAAAATAACTTTCATTTTGGAAATACTAACAGCCAACTCATAATAGAAAATGGACTTATGTATTTTTATTTCCGGGAAAATAAAAATGTGTGCTCAATGTCACGCTTGTATTATTTTGTATGCTTTGTTAAAATATTAAAAATATATTTCGATGATGTGACCAAGTAAGTAAAGGAAGTGTTACAGAGAGTATAGTAATTGCTGAGAGCTATACCACCGATTCTTTACCGAAACCTACCACGGAGAAGTTATGAAAACATAACCGGTTCGTTTCCGTTACAAAACGCTAGAGAGTTTTATTTATTTTATAAAACTAAAAATAGGTGGTACCACGTTTGCTAAAGCATAAAGACGTCCTTAGTTAGAAGGATAGCTTTGTGCTTTTTTATTTTACATTTATCAATAACTAAGGAGGAGCAATTATGACGATTCAGCAAAATGAGTTTACAAAATGGTATATAGAAACAATTCAAAATGCAGATTTAATGGACTATACACCAGTGAGAGGATGTATTGCATTTAAACCTGATGGCTATGAAATTTGGGAGCATATTCAAGCAGAAATGGATTATCATTTTAAAGAAACTGGACATCGAAATGCGTATTTTCCAATGCTAATTCCAGAATCATTTTTTCAAAAAGAAAAGGATCATATAGAAGGTTTTTCACCTGAATTACCTTGGGTTACTGAAGCCGCTGGAGAACAATTAGAAGAGCGCTTAGCATTGCGTCCAACTTCTGAAACAATGATAGGTTATTTGTATTCAAATTGGATTAAAAGTTATCGCGATTTACCACTGTTACTTAATCAATGGGCGAACGTTTTTCGCTGGGAGAAGAAAACCTTACCTTTTATTCGTACTTCAGAATTTTTATGGCAAGAAGGGCATACAGCTCATGCAGAGGAAGAAGAAGCGCGGCATGAAACGTTGCAAATGCTAAATATTTATAAAAAAGTAGTAGAAGATTTACTAGCTATTCCTGTACTTGATGGAACAAAAACAGAATCAGAGCGCTTTGCAGGCGCAATTGATACATTTTCAATTGAAGCGATGATGAAAGATGGAAAAGCTGTACAAGCAGGGACATCCCATTATCTTGGCACAAAATTTGCCGAGGCATTTGATATAAAATATTTAAATAAAAACAACCAACATGAATATGTTCACACTACTTCTTGGGGCACATCTACTCGCTTAATAGGCTCTGTTATTATGGTACACGGGGATGAACGAGGTCTGGTATTACCACCTAAAATTGCTCCAACCCAAGTCGTTTTAATTCCAGTTGGTCCATTTAAAAAGCATCCTGAGATACTAGAGAAGTTAGAGGACATATACAAGGTATTAAAAGCTAAAGGAATTCGTGTAAAATTAGATGATTCCGATTTAACACCAGGGTTCAAATTTAATAAATGGGAACAAAAAGGGGCATCACTTCGCATAGAATTTGGTCCTCGTGATTTTCAAAACCATCAAGTAGTAGTAAAGCTTCGTGATGAAGAAGAAAAAATAACAGTTGAGCTTGATCGATTAAATGATGTCATTGAGGAAGAATTAAATGTGATGCAAAAGCGCCTACTCGAAAAGGCCCGACAATTTCGAGATGCTAATTCACATATAACAATTGATTCACTACAACAGTTACAAGATCATATTACAAATAGTAAAGCCAATAAAAATATTCCTGGGTGGATTTTGGCTGGATGGTGTGGTAAAAATATTTGTGAACAAAAAGTAAAAGATGAAACAAAATTTACATCTCGAAATATTCCATTTAATCCTCCAATAAAAAAGTCGAATTGTATTTATTGCGGAAACGAGGCAAAACACACAGTTTGGTTTGCTCGCGCATACTAAACATCATAGAATTAGCATAATTTCACTAATTTTTATCCCTCCAGCTACAATCTTAGCTAGAGGGATTTTTCATAATAAGAAGTAAGAGTAAATTTGTACGCCGCTATTACATACATTGTCCAACCTCCCTAAAAATATCTTCATATGTCACATAACGCACCAGAACGATTGTGAAACAGATAATTCTTATATTGAACTAGGTGAAGCTTATCCACCTTCCTGTCATTGACACACAACACTAAAAAGCTTGGAGATGGGATCGTAGGCACACTCTAAGCTTTTTTCAATGCAAAAACGCAAAGTCGTTCATTGACATTTGTTTCATTTTCTAGATGGACCTCGTGGAGTAATTCAAAAGGGGTACCCTGGTGTAAAAATTGTAAATAATCATAGGGTGGATAATATAAAATAATATGAATTTCACGCCTATTC
The DNA here is from genome assembly GCF_000392615.1 of Lysinibacillus sphaericus OT4b.31. GTDB lineage: Bacteria > Bacillota > Bacilli > Bacillales_A > Planococcaceae > Lysinibacillus > Lysinibacillus sphaericus_B. The sequence goes on from NZ_KB933398.1 coordinate 3,999,352, forward strand.
CGTTCATACGATTCCCATATATTGTGAATGACTGTACAAAAAATATTGATGGAAAACGGGTTAAAAAAGAAAAACACATTGTCTTTTGGTTTAATAGGGTATGCCTCTGCAATTGAATGAACAAAGGAAATAGAAGCTCGCGGACCCTTTCTTTTGCGGTAGCTTTCCTTATTGTGCTCCGCTTCTGCATAAAAACCTGCATCCATTTCGATACCTACCGTTGGAATATGGAACTTATCGTTAATATAAATAGGGACACGCCCTTTTCCACATCCTATATCGATAAATACTGGATTTTTAGGTAACTCATACTGCTGAAATAGTTGGTCAAGTCCTGTATATGGGGTAGGTTCATAGCGATGGTAATGGGCAAGTTTTGGAAAACCATATTGATCGCCTACCGTATTAATATGCAAATATTTATCAAATTGTTGATCATTCATAACTTTGTAGGACTCCCTCGAAAAATGAATGCTTTATTTTAGCATGTGAAGCGCTAAAAACCATACCCTAAAGTTTCGGATATGGTTTATTTTTTATATGCCTCTTCGATTGAAACGGAAAACAAATGTAAGTGCTAGAAGTAATACAATACATAAAACACCTGACGTAATGGTTGTATTCTTATCAATCCCTGATGGTTGTACCACTTGTTCATTACCTTTGTTGGGACCTATCTTGCCACCTACTTGCCCTTGCTTATGAATGTCTCCATCTTGATTACCCTCCACATTCATTTGCGGGGGTCCTTGGGGCATTTGTGATGGATCAAAGTCTTCTGGTAATTGAGAGTCAAATTTAAACGCAAAATCCTCCGGAAATGGTTCTCCCCCCTGCATATCGTTGCCTGGGTTCGCTTCTATGACTAATTCACCTGAGAGTTGCTTTAAAATAGACGCTGACCGTTGTTTAGCAAATTCAGGTAGGCTATTCTCTCCTTGTACACCCTCTAGAAATTGTGCTGTTGTTGAAAACTTAGTTGGATCCGCTTCTACATACGTTGTCAGCATAGCAGATAATCCATTCGTTATATTCTGGAAATATTCCTCTGTTAAATACTTTTTCGCTAGTTCTTCCAAATAGTTTTCATAGACCTTACGATATTCGTCATTTGAAAGAAGCACGTTTAATAAAGGACGCTCTTCTAACGTCACACCAAACACTGGATCCTTTATGCTAAAATTAATAGCACTATCAGACATTAAGTTGGATGACATATCCATGAGCATATCCATGTTCATAGTACCTTGTGGAAGACCTCCATTTTGTTGTGAACCATCCTGTGGCGTGCCATCATCTTGATTAAGATTATCTTGACCAATATTCCAACCGTCTTGATCATTTATCAGCGGTGGTGTATCGTTAGCTGGAAATTGTTGTTTTTGTTGGATGGTATCCTTGTTAACTATAGAATCAGCTGAATCCATACTCTCCATTTCAAATGTTTCATCATTATCAATTGATTTGTTTAAAATATTTGCACCACCAGCCGTTTTTATATCTCCACCAAGGCCTCCAAATGACATATTATAATCCCATGGAATAATTGAGAATACACCCTTATCCTCATACAAATAGTAATTGTGCTTCAATCTCCCTTGATAGCTATCTAAATTTACAATAGCAGTGTTGACAGCAAAATATCGAAGCATTTCATCGACATCGATATATTTCTCAATATCACCGTCATTATTAATAGCATCTAGCATTTCAACTAATTTTGACTTATCACTATTTCCCTCATTTGTTTTTAAGTTTATTCCCTTATAATCTGAGATATTGTCACTAATATATTGCAAATCACTGCCTACACCGTCTGGCTTGAAGAGGAAACCACTATTTGAACCGTAGTTATTTGCGAGAAAAGTTTCATCCACTGCTTCTACACCTAAATATAAACCACGTTCCTCACCATTAACTGTAATGTACATATACGAATGTGCCGGAGTTGGTAGCCCCATTTTTTCCATTAATTCATATGAAATGTATTCACGCATTAATGTTGAATCACTATAGTTATTGTTTAAATTCATTTTTTTTAAGCCAAATAGGCTCTTTGTATGATCATAGTAGTCAAAGTCAATTTTTAAACTATAACGATCTGAATCGCTATTAACAACTGAACTCAGTGAGATATTGCCTTTTGTACGAATAGCTACGTTTTCAACTCTTTTCCCATTCACAGTGATATTTGCTTGCTTAAATTCCTCTTCCTCAGCATTTTCAAGCATATCTTCCCAATCTTCTTCAGCGATTTCAATGTCTACTGTTGTAACTTTATTCTTATTAAAAACAAGTGTTTCATAGGAAAATTCATTGCTTTTTGTTTTTATTCCTATATTCGGGAGTATTGCTAACATCACGATAAAGAGCGCGAGTAGAATTGCCATACATGAATAAACAACTCGGTTTTTAATCATAATGTGTTACCCCTTTCTCTTTATTTAAACATACTTTACTTACTAAGCTGTAAAGTTGCCATCATAGCTAAGCATTACTGCTGATTTAACACCAGGCACTTTAGTAATTAGTGCCATCATTTGGGCATCGTTTTGTTTAACGCGAACCTCATATGTTGTTTCAATTTCATAATCTTGAATAATCGATTTTGATTTTAATGCATATTTTTTAGATTCCGTTGAAATAATATGTTCTACTTCTTCACAAGCAATGTCTTCTTCAAATTTCACAACTAATAAGTAGGGATTTTCAATAGTAATTTTGTTTACGAACACTAGTAATACTAGACCGATTAAAATAGCACCCACAATAACAAGTGGAATGAAGCCAGCACCGCATAAAATACCTGAAACTATTGCCCAGAAAATATACACTAAATCCATAGGATCTTTAATGGGTGTACGGAAACGCACAATGGATAATGCACCGACCATACCTAGAGATAATAAAACATTCGAGCTTATTCCCATAATGACCAGTGAAGTTGCCATGGTCATAATTAACAGTGAGATATTAAAAGAATGAGAATATATAACCCCATTGAATGTTTTTTTGTATACAGCATAAATAAATAATCCTACAAAGAAAGCTACCACTAATCCAATAATAGAATCCGTTAAAGAGAACGAAGTGGTCTTTTCTAAAAAGCTAGATTTAAATATGTCGCTAAAATTTACTTTGTCCATTGTCACTTGCTCCTTTTTCAGTAATTAGCCAAACATACGGCTAAGTTGATATTTTGAATATGCTTCAGCGCGTGTATCAACGGCTTGCAGCATAAATTTAATAATGTCAGGCAAATATTCATCATACTTCACCTCTAAAATAACGAGGTTTGGTTCAAGTACATCCACCATAGGGAGGTTTTGATTAAACATATCTGTATTGCGCATGCTCGACTGTACTTTACTATCAAATGTCACTCGTACATTGCCATACGGGAATGTATATGCTTCACGCTCATAATCGACAACGGTCATGGGCTTTAATTGGTTATATTTTATTTCATAGAATAAGTCACGGATTAAAACTCGATTATCTGTTTCCATCCATTCAACATCATTTACACGTATTTTTTCAAACTCAGTTCTTGTCACCGAGCATTTCGATTTATATGTTAAATTATTGCGTTTACTTTTACGTTCTAGATTCACTATATCTAACGATTTGCCATAAATACGTACTCGGTATTTATCACGATTTAAAAACCCCTCTTTCTTTTCAATAAGAACTTTGTTCATGAAGTTATCAAAATACGTACTCCTAATAAAATATTTACCATTTAAATCTGCATTGACATCTAACTTCATGACATGTTTTAGTTTGCTTTTTAAAATTGCGTAATCTGTATAAGAAATGGCATGCTTAATTTCTTTACGGCCATTGGGGTTAAAGGAAGTTTGTTCCGACATGCTTAACACTCCTTACATTAATAATTTGTTTTCGATATCATACTGCTCTAATTTTTCTGCAATCCATGTTGAATATTGTTCATCAATACGTGATTCAAGCACGGTTGCAAATATTTCATCCTTCACGTTTTCAAATATTGCTTCTTCAGCAGGCACCTTAGCTGTCACCTTTATCACGTGATAGCCCTCTGCAGATTGCACAATATCGCTAACACCATTCACTTCAAGTACAAATGCCGCTTCTTCAAAAGCCTCATCCATTTGACCTTTGCTTATGTAGCCTAAATTTCCACCATCTTCACTTGTTACAGTATCTATAGAATAGTCTTTAGCAAGTGTTGTGAAATCCTCGCCGGCTTGTACTTTTTTCAGTACCTCTTGAGCTGTGACCTCATCCTCCAATAAAATATGACGCACCTCAACTTGCTCTTCCTGACTATAACTATCCTTGTTGTCTTTGAAATATTGCTCTACCTCTTCATCAGTAATTTCTATACTTGCTGAAATAACCTTTTTTCCCAACTGATATGTGCGGATATTATCTTTTACAGCGGCCTCTGTTAAACCATTTGACTTTAATACTTCTTTAAATGTATCTCCATCACCATAGGATTGAATAAGCTCTTCATACTCACTTTGAATCACTTCATCTGGTACCGTTATATTTTGCTTTGCTGCTTCAAGTTCAATGATTTTATGTGATATTAAAGTTTCGAGTACTTCCGCTCCATATTGAATACGTAGCTCCTGATCTAAATCCTTTTGTGAAATCTTGATTCCATCCACTTTTGCAACATAGTTACTACCGCTTTTACTATCTGAACAGCCTGTTGACAATATGGTTAATGCTACTAGAGCCAACATTAGGAATTTCCTTTTCATGGTTGAGTTTTCCATGCCCTCCTCCTTCACTTATATTGCTATTTCTTATATTTCCCACTATAGGGAGCCAATGTGTCAGCAAGATGTCAAAACGATCTTTTCTTAAATTTGTTTACAATTTTTGATTTTTCTATTTTGGTTTACAATAAAAAAGTTATTTGCAGATTCACTTATCATGAATCCACAAATAACGTTTATCGTACTTTTATCAGTGTTATTTCAAAGGTTGTACCATTATCGCTGCTCTCAATTAAACGCAGGTCACCATCAACAGACTGCGCCATCATTTTACTTAGAGGCAGGCCCAGACCTAAACCTCGTACCGTATATTTTTTATTTTCCCCTCTGTAAAAACGCTCAAAAATGAAGGCCTGATCCTCTTTCGGAATGCCTACACCTGTATCCTGTACTGTTACCTTCACTGCTGAATCTGTTTCCTGCAGCCTAATCATAATGACCCCTTCTTGCATTGCCTGTATCGCATTTGTCAAAAGGTTCGTTAAAATTTGTTGAAAACGCACAATATCTACATGCACGTAAATAGGCTTATCAAGTAATATAGCATCTACTTGTACAGTGTCTTCCTCCTGCATCACTTCCCATTGTGTTACAGCATCCTTCACTAAACGATTAATATCAGACTTCACCAACTTCACAGGAATTGCGTCAACTGCAAAAGTATTAAAGGCAAGTAAATCCCCTACCATAGTTTTCATCTTCGTCGTCTCTATGAGCGCCATTTTAATAAACTCATCTGCATCCTTCCCTGTGATAATGCCATCCTTAACAGCTTGCAGCAAGCCACTAATAGATGTAACAGGTGTTTTTAGCTCATGCGTGACTCCCGCAAGGAGCTCTGTGCGCGTTTTTTCTAATTGTTCAAGTTTTGTTGCCATCTCCTTAAAAGAAGCAACCAGTTCATATACTTCTTCTTCCTTAATATGAATTGGCAAATCAATTTTATAATTACCTTCTTGGACTTGCCTTGCTGCAACTGCGACTTTCTTAATTGGACGAGCCAATCTTCTTGTTAAAAAATATATCGCCAGCCAGCCAAGCAGAGCCATACCCACTATTAAAATAGCTAATTGTCCATACGCTTGATTAACCTTCGTCAGATTATTTTTTTTCTCTAACACAAGTACCCAGCCGACAACACGTTCATTCTGCTCAATTTTCTTGCGCACTACATATTGAACGGTTGCACCTTTCCCTTCACCCGCTGTAAACTTTTTCACACCTTCTTGTCCATCTAGTACGTCCCCTATATTTTTACTACTTCCTGGGGGAATCAATCGATTGCTCGTTATAATGTTTCCCTCTGTGTCTAAGATATACAGTATGGGATCAATATCACTCATGTTGAAACGCTCACGATCACCTATAAAATCCGGATTAGTCGGCCCTCCTGCCCAACCAATTTGTCTACTTGTATCAGTCAACCTATAAACGTATTCATCTGCAAGAAACTCCATCATTTCTAATCGTGTTTCCAATGCTGTATGGCGAATCCAAAAGGCAAAGATAAGTGAAATAATAGCCAAACCAACAAAGAGTGTTAGTAAATAGCGACTTGTCCAATAGTTAAGTAAAGAGATTCGTTTATTTTTTGTGAACACTTAATTGATACCCCAATCCACGCAATGTTTTAATTTCGCCCTCTGATTCATCCCAGTTTACAAGTGCTTTACGTAGTCGTTTTACTGCTAAATCAACAGCTCTATCGCTTCCTTCATATTCCCAGCCCCATACTTGTTCAATAAGCTGATCACGTGTGAATGTTTGATTCGGATGCTCTGCTAAAAATAGAAGCACCGATAAATCCCTCGGTGTTAACACAATTTCTTGCCCATTAAGAACAACCTGATGCGCCTGCATATCAATTTCAAGCTGTCCAAATTGCTTCTTTACAGTAGTTTCATTTTTACTTTCAGATCTCCTTAGTACAGCTTTAATTCGGGCCACTACTTCATCTGCTATAAAAGGTTTTGCAATATAATCGTCTGCCCCTTGATGAAAACCATCTAAACGGTAATTCACATCACTTAACGCTGTTAACATAATCACTGGACAAGCGCTAACCGCTCTAATTTCCTTTAAAATAAGCCAGCCATTTTTCTCCGGTAACATAATGTCTAATAATACTAAATCGGGCTGATACTCCTTATATAATTCCATCGCTTGCCTACCATTAAAACACTGCTCAACATCATAGCCAACCTTCTTCAAATACACCTTTAGTACTTGGCTAATTGCAAACTCATCTTCAATTACTAAAATTTTCGCCATTCATTCTCCACCTTGTTCATAGCTCGTTCTAGTTTTTGTTGATTATAGCATTCAATTATGTCAGGTCCATGTCAAGCGACATAATGGTTAACGCTGAACCCTTTCGCCCTATAAAGAATATCTCAAATTTATAGGCTATCTATTGACAATGACTTCCTATGCCACTTATCATTGATTGCGAATGATAATCATTGATAATTCATTCAAATAGCAGATTTTTTCTATTTTAAAGAAAATGATTAGGGGGGTAATAGCATGATTATTGTTACAAATCGTATTCAAGTAAAACCCGGCTTTGCAGCGAAAATGGCACCTAACTTTACAAAACCAGGTCCTCTTCAAAAGTTCGAAGGTTTTCATAAAGTAGAGGTACTCATTTCAACAGATGATCCTACATATGACGAAATGAGCGTCAATATGTATTGGGAAACAAAGGAACATTTCCAAGCTTGGAGAAATAGTGATGCCTTTGCAGCAGCACACCATCGTCCTGAACCAGGATCTGAAGGTGCAAAGCCTGAAAATAGTCCGCTCATTGGCAGTAAAATTGTTATTGCTGAGCTTGCTTCTTCAATCGAAGCTTCACACTAATCGCTTATTCGAATCCTGTTAAATCATCTTCTGATTCTATCTAAAAAACCCTGCATATTTGTCTAAATATGCAGGGTTTTTTTATTGGATAATACCAGAACGTCCATTATAGAAATAGCATAACTAATACGTAACCAAGCACAGATAAACAAACAGAACCTATCAATCCTGCTATAAATGCTTTAATGCCTAATTGTTTAAAGGTTTTTATATCTACGTTTAAGCCCAATCCAGCCATCGCCATAGCAATTAGAAGATAAGCGCAGCCCACGATAGACTGAGCAACAGCAGGCGGTACAATACTAAGTGAATTAAAGGCACTCATCACTAAAAACCCTAAGATAAACCATGGAATTATTGAAAGAGAAAATACCTTTTTATCTTGTCCTTTCTCCCGTCTTTGATACAAGATTCCAATGATGATTGCTACTGGTACAAGCAATGCTACACGAGTAAGCTTGACAATTACCGCCATATCAACCGCTTCATTTCCACCAGCAGCAGCTGCTGCTATGACATGGGCAATTTCGTGCAATGTACCACCTGCAAAAATACCATATTGCGTCGGTGATAATCCAAATAACGAGTACAGCAAGGTGTAAACAAGTGTAAATACTGTACCAAGTAATGCTACAATCGCAGCACCTACCGCTGTTTCTTTTTCATTTGCTTTAATTTGTGGTGCGATGGCCACAACTGCAGCAGCACCACAAATAGCTGTTCCACATGCTGTTAAAATACCGAGCTTTTTTTCTACATGAAATATCTTTGTTAACCCATATACAACCACCAATGCAAATACTAAATTTATAAATGCGATGAGAAATACACTTGCCCCTGCATGATAAATATCCATTAAATTCAAGCGCATACCAAGTAGAATAATACCAAATCGTAATAACTTTTTACTCGAGAAGGCAATGCCTGTCTGCCATGAATCTGGTACATTGAAAGTTGCCCTCCAAGCCATCCCTATGATTATCGCTATGACAAGCTGCCCCAAAATAGAGAAGAAAGGAAAAGTTGATATATATTTTGCAACTAAGGCAATTCCAAGTGTCAATATTATGCCCTTTATAAAAGGTGGTGTTAGAAATTTCTTAATCCCCTGTTGTCTATCCATGCTGGTCACTTCTTTCATCCTTTATAATGATTACTTTATTAAAAAGTTAATCATCAGTAAAATACATATATATAATCATAATTATTAATATTTCTAATCATAAGGGGAGGACGTACTATGCAGTATGATGCGTTAAAAACACTTATCACACTAGTGGAAGTAAAAAATTTTACGAAAACCTCGGAAATTTTACACATATCTCAACCAAGTGTCAGTTTGCATATAAAAAATCTAGAACAAGAGTTCCAAACAACTTTATTTATACGCTCACCAAAGTCCGTACAGATTACACCTACTGGTGAAATACTCTATAAACGAGCAAAGCAAATAATGGCGATTGCTGAAACAGCGAAGGAAGATATTTTAACCTTTCATCATGCCATTCATGGTACGCTCGTAATCGGCGCTAGCTTCACCATTGGAGAATATATTTTACCGCCCATTTTAGCCAGCATACAGCAACAATTTCCTCAACTAGAACTACAAGTTATTATTGGCAATACCAATGAAATCATTCAGTGCGCAAAGTTATTACAAGTCGATATTGGGCTCATTGAAGGACAGGCACACGAGAATGAGCTCATTATCAAGCCATTTATGCAGGATGAGTTGTTTATTGTCAGTGCCCGAAACCACTCTCTTGTGAAGCAATCGAACATTACTGTTGCAGATTTACAGCAGCAAAATTGGGTCGCACGAGAAACTGGTTCCGGCACACGCAATTATTTGGATCATCTATTCAGAACAAATGGTCTCCAAGTGCAATCTCTACTGACTATCAGTAGCAATCAAGGCGTGAAAGAAAGTGTAATGCAAGGGCTAGGTCTATCCTTACTATCTCGCTGTGTTATTGAACGTGAACTCAAAAATGGCGACATTGCACTTTTGCCATTTGAAGGACAACATTTCATGCGGACATTCTCTTATCTGTACGCACCTACCATGAAAAATAATCGAAATGTTGAAACACTCATTGAATTTATAACGAAGAAAGGCTAAAAATTGAAAAAAGCTTAGCTGGCTATTTCTAGTCGCTAAGCTTTTTTTAGGTTCTTCGATTGATCCTTTTACGGTCCTGTTTATTTTCAATCATCTCCACAAATTTTGTAGCCGCTCGAGATAATGGCACACTTTTTAGATAACACATACCAATACTACGTTTCGGAATACTTTCCTTTAATGTTAACTCATAAAGTAGTCCTCTCTGTAAGTAATCCTTTGAAAATTCCTTTGTTACACAAGCTATCCCTAAATTACTACGTGCAAATTCAAGTACGAGATCATGTGAGCCAAGTTCAAATTCAGGTGCGATTTGAATACCTTTAGCAAATAAATAGTTCTCCACATACTTCCGTGAATTCGATTTTTTCTCAAGAAAGATAAGTGGAAACTTCATTAAATCCTCATAACTTATGCTCTTTTTCTCGAGAGTTCTGTACTTCTCACCACACACGAATATATCTTGTACCTCTGTGCAAAATGATAATTGTAATGTCGGATCTTCTATCGGAAAATTACACAGTCCTACATCCGCCTCCCCTGATTTAATATAGTTACAAATTTCAGAAGTCGTGCCATTAAACATTTGCAATTTTATATTTGGATACATTGTGTGGAATGCTTCCAGATAGGGCATCAAGAAGAAACGAGAAATAGTATCGCCTACACCTATTTTCAATTGCCCTGTTGTTAAATTTTTAAATTCAAGAAGCTTTTCTTCTCCAGCATCTAAAAGACCTAAAGCCGAATTTGTATATTCATAAAGAAGGCTTCCTTCTGTGGTTAAAGTTACCCCTTTAGGTGTGCGATTAAAAAGACGTGTACCAAGCTCCTTCTCCAACTGCATCATTGCTTGGCTAACTGCCGGCTGTGTCATATATAAATCTCTGGCAGCACTAGAAAAGCTATTATTTTTAGCTACCACACTGAAAACACGATATAAATCTAATTTGCCAATCATATAAGCACTCCTTATAACTATTATACGAACTATTAATTTTACTTATATCATTATACAGGGGTATAGTAAAATCATGTTAATTTATATATATACTTATATATATTTAGAGGAGAGATTATTTTGGAACGTGTAGTTGGTACAGTCGTAAGAGGTCTTCGTGGTCCAATCATTAACGAAGGCGACAATATTGAACGAATCGTTGTTGATACTGTGTTAAATGCAGCAAAAATTGAAGGCTATTCAATTGAAGATCGTGATATCGTAACAGTAACAGAATCTGTTGTAGCTCGTGCACAAGGTAACTATGCATCGATCAATGACATAGCAGCGGACGTAGCTGCTAAATTCGGTGATGATACTGTCGGTGTTATTTTCCCAATTCTTAGCCGTAACCGTTTTGCTAACTGTCTACGAGGTATCGCAAAAGGTGTTAAAAAAGTAGTGTTGATGTTAAGCTATCCATCTGATGAAGTTGGTAATCACTTAGTTGATATCGATGAACTAGATGTAAAAGGTATTAACCCATGGACAGATACTTTAACAGAAGCAGAGTTCCGCGAACACTTCGGCTATAAAAAACACACATTTACTGGTGTAGATTATATTGAATACTATAAAGAATTAATCGAAGCTGAAGGCGCTGCTTGTGAAGTTATCTTTTCAAACAACCCAAAAACCATTTTAGATTATACAAAGAGCGTATTGACTTGTGATATTCACACACGCTTCCGTACAAAACGTATTTTAGTGGCAAACGGCGCTGAAAAAGTTTATAGTCTTGATAATATTTTATGTGAATCAAACAACGGTTCTGGCTTCAATGCAGAATACGGCTTACTTGGTTCAAACAAAGCGACTGAAGAAAGTGTAAAGCTATTCCCACACACTTGCCAGCCAATCGTTGATGGCATCCAAGCACAAATCAAAGAAGCTACTGGAAAAACAGTTGAAGTAATGATTTATGGCGATGGTGCATTCAAAGATCCAGTAGGTAAAATTTGGGAGCTTGCAGACCCTGTTGTCTCACCTGCCTTCACAGCTGGCTTAGACGGTACACCAAACGAAGTAAAACTTAAATACTTAGCAGATAACGATTTTGCTGATCTTCGTGGAGAAGAATTAAAAGCGGCAATCTCTGCGTATATCCAAAACAAAGATGAAGATTTAACTGGTCAAATGGCAGCTCAAGGTACAACACCTCGTAAACTAACAGACCTTATTGGTTCTTTATCTGACTTAACTTCCGGTTCGGGCGACAAAGGTACACCAATGATCTATATTCAAGGTTACTTTGATAACTATACAAAATAATATGATATAAAAAAATGAACTCCCGCTTATGTTAGCGAGAGTTCATTTTTTATGGACATAATGTACGTGCTATATTTTCAAAATAGCGTACACCGTAGATAAGTGCGTCCTCATCAATTTTAAAGCGTGGATGATGCAACGGATAAGCTACACCAAAATCTACATTATGCACGCCTATGAATTGCATGGAAGAAGGTACAACCTCTGAAAAATCTGCAAAATCCTCTGTTCCAAACATCGGTTCAGGTAACTCTCTGACGCCCTCTTCTCCTACAATATCACCAGCTACTCGACGTGATAACACTGTAAGCTCCTTATCATTTGTCACAGAAGGACAACCAAGCTCCCATTTAATCTCCGCTGTCGCTCCATGCATCGATGCAATACCATTAACAATTTTCACTAAATGTTCACGGGCATCTACACGTACCTTCGCATCTAATGAACGAATTGTCCCTCCAAGTTCTGCCGTTTCAGCAATAATATTTAAAGCCGTGCCACAATGGAATTTGGCAACCGTTAAGACAGGTGCATGGATGCTTGGCACTTTCCGCGATACAATGGTTTGCAATGCCATGACAATCTCTGAGCCAATTAATAACGGATCAATCGCTACCTCAGGAGTCGAAGCATGTCCACCTCTTCCAAAAATCTTAATCTCAAAATCATCTGCCGCTGCCGTAAACTTTCCATCCTTCATCGCAAACTGACCGACTTCATAATCTGGGCTTACATGAAGTGCAAATGCGTAATCTACATTATCTATTATACCTATACTAACAAGCTGCGCTGCCCCACCTGGTGTTACCTCCTCAGCATGCTGGAAAACAAAACGTATTTCACCATTGAAGTCTGTTCCACGCTCGGCTAATGCCTTTGCTGCACCAAGCAGCATGGCTGGATGCGCATCATGTCCGCAGGCATGCATCACGCCTGGATTTTTTGATTTAAAGGGTAAATCAGTTTCTTCCTCTATCGGCAATGCATCGATGTCCGCTCGTAATAAAATGGTATGCCCCTTACCAGCTGTTTTCACACCCCTTAAAAATGCACAGACACTCGTTTCAGTTAAACGTTTCACCTCTAAATGCGGAAACGTTATTAATTGATTATAAATATATTGTGCTGTTCGATGCTCTTGATGTGACAGCTCTGGATGCATATGCAAATGTTGTCGCCAGGCAATCACCTGTTGTTCTAACGTACTAATTTCTATCATCAGCCATTCCTCCTATCACTTTTCAGTACATAATCAGTAGAACTATATCAAGTCAAAATGGTCCGTAATTCATGACATGTGCAATTACTAATAAAATAATTGCCAGACCTGTTTGTATAAGGAAGTATGGAAAAACCCATTTTACCCATTTTGAAAATGGTATACCCGCTATGGCTAAGCCTGCCAACAAAACACCACTTGTAGGAATAACCATGTTCGAAATACCGTCCCCAAATTGGAAGGCCAATACCGCTGTCTGTCTTGTCACGCCTATTAAATCTGCTAAAGGTGTCATAATTGGCATCGTTAAAGCCGCTTGGCCGCTTCCCGATGGCACTAAGAAATTCAAACAAAGCTGCAGTAAGAACATTCCCACTGCATTAATAGAAGCGGGTAGAACACTTACCGCATTTGCAACAAAATGTAGTATTGTATCAATTAGCCCCCCCGTAGTAGTAATGACTAAAATCGTTTGAGCAAAGCCTATGATTAAAGCGCCCTCTACCATATCTCTTGCACCAGTAATAAAACCTTCAGCCATTTTATTTGGGCTAAGTTTACAAATTATTGCCATAATAATACCGCTTAAAAGAAAAATCCCACCAATTTCACTGATATACCATTGAAATTTAATCACGCCAACAACTAATGCAACAAAGTTTGCTAATAAGACAAGCAACGCCAATAAGTGACGCCCATTCATTTTAAAATTCAAATCGATTTCAATACTTTCTTCTCGCTTATATTTCCCGTAAATACCTTTAGAAGGATCATGTTTAACTCGTTTCGCATGCCTAGATATATATATTACCGTTAAAATATAAAACACAAAGAATACAATAATTCGATAAGACATTCCTGAATACATTGGTAATTCAGCAATCGTTTGAGCGACCCCAATGTTAAATGGATTGGTAATCCCTGATGTAAAACCAGTTGCTAATGTGCCTAGCATAACGATAGCAAATCCTGTGATTGCATCCATACCAAGTGCCATCGTTAACGGAATAATGATGGCAATATACACTAATGTGTCCTCAGCTGAACCAATTAAAGTTCCTAAACTAGCAAAGATTAATATGAGAATAGGAATTAACACGTACTCCCGTTTCCCAAATTTAGAAGCCATTACTTTAATAAATGAATCAATTGCTCCTGTTTTTTGCATGATACCCAGTGCTCCACCAAATAAAAATACAAACAAAATAATGGAAGCACCTTCAAGCATACCTAAATGAACACTATTAAACATTTCAAGAAAACCAACAGGACTTGAATCGATATAGTGGAATGATTCTGGGTCTACTACCATCCGTCCATTACTCTCCACACGATCATACTGACCGGCCGGAATAATGTAAGTAAGTATTGTCATTAGCAAAATGATAATAAACATTAATACAAATGCATTGATTCCTTTAATTCTTGGCTCTTCTACTATTTTATTTTCTTGCAGGTTTGCCATATACTTTCCCCCTAACAAGCAGTATTAAAAGTATTCTCGCGACTCTGTTTCAAATAATCAGGTATTTATTCAATGCTTTCCACAAGTAGAATTTTGCTATTCACATAACCCCTAAAAACTGACTATTGCTATTTAACTACTAAATAGTATTTATCGTAGAGAACCTTATACACCCCTCGCTTTTCCGTACAACGGAAATATATTCCGACAAACGGAAATATTATATGTAAAAATATAAAAAAATAAAACTAATTTGTCAATATTTTTTGATAATTCTGTCTAATAAAATTAACTTCTAAGAAAGAAGATGCCCTTTAGCAAACACAGTTCGAAATAATTTCATTTAAGGCAAGCGAACCAAGCCCCTTTCTCCTATAAAAAATAGTAGTACAAACCAAGGCCATGGTTTGTACTACTATCGTTGTGAGTATGTTTTAAATATAGAATGTATAATCCTCTGGAATAACACGCTTTAAAAATTTCTTTGTACGGTCCTCTTTCGGACTGACGAAAATATCGTGTGGACTGCCTTCCTCTACAACTACGCCGCCATCCATAAAGATAACGCGGGTTGCCACATCTTTAGCAAAGCCCATCTCATGTGTGACCACAAGCATTGTCGTACCTTCTGTGGCAATGTTTTTCATGACAGTTAGCACTTCTCCTACTAGCTCTGGGTCAAGTGCAGAAGTCGGTTCATCAAATAAAATAATATCTGGGTTTAATGCCACGGCACGTGCAATACCAACACGTTGCTGTTGTCCGCCTGATAGCTGACTTGGGTATGCATTATATTTTTCTGATAGCCCCACTTTATCGAGCGCCTTTTTCCCAATTTCAATCGCTTCAGCTTTGGCTACTTTGCGACCGATAATAAGCCCTTCCGTGACGTTCTCTAACGCAGTTTTATTAGTGAAAAGATTATAATTTTGGAATACAAAAGCTACACGCTGTCGAATCGCATGGACATCCTTCTTTTTTACATTTTGAAAATCGACATCAATATCACCAAACGTCGCATGCCCTTGGTCAGCTTTTTCTAAAAAGTTTATGCAACGCAGTAAAGTTGTTTTGCCTGAACCACTTGGGCCTAGAATAACCACCACATCTCCCTTATCAATTGATAGGTCGACACCCTTTAAAATTTCATTGTCGCCAAATGATTTGTGAATATTTTTTATCTCTAACATGCTGATTCACCCCTTAGGCACTCGCCACTTTGAATTTACTTAAATGTTTTTCATATCGTTTAAAGATGTATTCAACTGTACTACATAAAATTAAGTACACAATGAAAATATCGATGTATGCTTCTACATAATTGTAGCCAACATTGGCTGCGACTTTTGCCTTCAATGTAATTTCTGGTAAAGACATCGCATACCCTAGTGATGTTGCTTTTATGAGATTAACTGTTGCTGTACAAATATTCGGCATGGCCACTACTAGTGCCTGTGGAATAATAATACGGCGATATGCTTGGAATGTTGTTAAACCAACTGCATGTGCTGCCTCTAATTGACCTTTTTCAATGGTAGCCAATGCAGAGCGAAATACCTCTATTAAAATCGCTGTCGTACTAAAAGCAAAAACGATAAACGCATACCAAATAGGATTGATTTTATAGATATCATAAGCAATATTATATTTTTCAAAAATAATTTTCAGTAATAAAGGAACGCTACTATAAATGATAAAAATTTGAATAATGATTGGTGTACCTCGAACAAAGGATACATAGATTTTCGCTAAATGATGAATGACAGGAATTTTATTAATTCGTGTCAATGCGAGTAAAAAACCTAGTGGTAAAGCAACGAGTAAAGCAACAATCGTCACAAGAAGCGCGATAGGCACACCTGATAATGCTACAAAAAATGTTTCAATCAAAAATTGATAATTCATGAGTACGCCTCCTTACGTTGTTTCCAATGTCCTTTTACCCTTGCTAAAAACCTTTTCTAACATAGTAAAGAATCTTTCAATAATAATAGACAGCACCCAATAAACGATTGCTAGTGCTATATATATTTCTAGAGCATGTGCATTAATATTGCCCGCAATAATTAAATTTGCCTTCCCTACAATGTCAATTAAACCAATTGTGTATGCAAGGGCACCCTCCTGTAATAACGCAATCATGCCATTTCCAAAGTTCGGCAATGCTATGACAAGTGCCTGTGGAAAAATAATACGGCGATATGCCTGAAATGGCGTTAACCCTACACTAACAGCCGCTTCAAATTGCCCTTTATTAATGGCCAAATAGGCAGAGCGAATAACCTCTGACATGATTGCTGCGAACTGCAATGTGAAAGTTACAACGACAAAAATGGCTGTTTCAATCGAATGGAGATTTAAGCCGAAGTTTTCTGCTAAAGCAGGCACGCCATAATACACGAGGAATAATAAGACAATAGATGGCGTACACCGCATAATAGTTGTATATAAATTTGCGAATATTTGTAATACCTTTAGTGAACTCAACTTTGCAGCTGCTAATAGCAAGCCAAACAATGTGCCCAGCACAATGGAAGACCCTGCAACTAAAAAGGTAACTTTTAAAAACGGCAATAATATGGGTATTGCGTTCCAAATATACGATGCATCAAAATACTTATCCATTTCCTCACCAACTTTTATAAATGATTAACTAAAAGGCATCCACTTCTGAATCTTGCCTTCATGTTCCTTTTATTAAGAAAGACTGCTGAGTTTACTGACTCAACAGCCTTTAAATAATTATCGATTTACGTTTTCTAACACTTCAAATAAATCACGGCCATAAAACTTTGTGCTTAATTCACTTGTTTTCTTTTGCTCTTTAATTTGTGCTACAGCTTTATCAAATGCATCTGCAAATTCTTGTTCTTTTTTATTGAACAAAGGCCATGTTTTAATTACTGCGAATTCGTTGTAAACTACTTCATCTTTTAAATTATGATAAGGGCCATTTTCTGCTGATACTTGTTGTTTGAACGGACCTTCGATCATCACACCACCGTCCACACGTCCTTCATTTACCCATTGCACGACATCGACAGTGAAAGCATCTCCAGCTTGCAATTTTACTTCATTGTTCGGATTTGCTTTATTGTACTCATCAATAATTGTATACTGTGCATTGTTTGCAGCAATTGGCGCTAATGAATAACCCTTTGTTGCAAAGTCAGCCAATGTTTTTATGCCTTCGTCTTCTTTACGTAACACTAAACCTGCACTACTTAACCCTAAAAACTCTTTAGGGAAAATAAACTTCTCTGTTCGTTCCTGTGTAAAGAATGCATTTTTCACTCCTACTTGGTATTTCCCTTGCTCAACACCAATTAGTAAATCATCACTTGTAGTGCCTACATATTCAAACTCGTATTCTGGTAATAATTCATCTACTAGCTTCATTACTTCCACATCATAACCAGTTGGATTCCCATTATCGTCAATATAACTTATAGGCTTGGATGCTTGATCGTAAGCAACCTTTACTGTACGAACCTTATCGCCATTCTCTGTATCTTTTTTGGAAGTTTCTCCTGCGTTACATCCAGCTAAAATAGCAATTGAAGCTAATCCGATTGCAGCAAATTGGAGTACTTTGTTCTTTCCTTTAAACATATCTCATTTCCCCTTATTGTGGATTTTCATGTGATTTCTGTTGCTCAATAGCAGCTGTTGCTAATTTGATAATTGTCATATCATCCATCGGTGGATTATGTAATCCCGCACGCACATTTCGATAATAGCGTTGCAATGGATTTGTAAGTTGTAAACTTTTTGCACCTACAACACGCATTGCCTTATCCACTATATCTATAGCAATATTCGTCACCGTGTGCTTCGCAACTGCCATTTCATTCGTTAACGTATTACGTCTAGCTGGATCATCATAAGCCTCGGCTACGCCATAAAGTACAAAGCGTGCTTGATGGAGCTTCAGTTCAATATCACCTAAAAGCTGTTGCACATTTGGTAATGTACTGATTGGCGCATTTAAACTATTTGGTTGGTGATGATTAGCAAAATGCAGGGCATAGTCCCTTGCAGCCTGCGCGATGCCTAAATATGTTGCTGGAATATGTAATATCCAGCCGTTAATCTTGCCACCACTTGGATGGTTCGGCAATTCCACTAAATACTCCTTAGGGACAACAACATCCTTTAACACTAAATCATGACTACTTGTGCCACGCATCGCAGACATTTCCCAGTTTTCTTCAATGGAAATCCCTTGCACACCTTTATGAATGAGGAAGAAACCGATTTGTTCCTTTTCCTCAATCCAAGCAGAAGTTAAGAAGTAATCGAGCACAGGTGATGCTGTTGTAAATATTTTGCGTCCATTTAATAGCCAACCATCAGTTGTCGATACAGCATTTGTTCCTGGACGACCACCACGAGTTGGACTGCCAGTTGCTACTTCACTAACAGCTCTGTTCACGATAGCGCCCTTTTTTACTTCCAGTGCAAATGCTTCCAGTAAGTTATCTGACCATAATTTCTTTTCATATATTTCACCGACAACACCTAATGTCCAGCCCAAAGAAAGTGATGCGTTTTCGTCATAACTAGCTAAAGTTTCTTGAATGAGTACCATATCGTAAACGGATAAACCTTCGCCGCCATATTCTTTCGGTAATGTGTATTTGGGATAACCAATTTGTGAAAGCAGCTTATGTGCTTCAAAAGGAAAACGAGATTGTTCATCGACCTCTACAGCCTCAGCTTTAATTGACTCTGCAATCGATGCTAGCTCCTCTAACCAGTGACGCTGTTGCTTTGTTTTAATAAATAAATCCTTCAAAAAATCTCCTTCTTCCTAAATTATATAAAACATATATATTTACTAAGAATTAATGTTGTAAAAAAAACCTCTAACTATATGTAATAGTGAGATCATGAGCGGAACTGAATTTTCTGATTCATTGACATTATGATACTTTCAACATGTTAAATTGTCAATGATTAATTACAAGTTTTTTTGTAAGTATTATAGGTTTTAAATTTTATTTATTACAATACTGAAATTCCTTTAGGCGCAAATTTGATACCTGAGTGTAGCTCATTTCTATGGCGTTTAAATACTTCCATAAAGAATCCGTTGGAGGACATTGCACAAGACTAATTCTGTACACTTCAAAATCCCTAAACGATTACCCGGGGAATATTGGCTTTTTGATACTTGTTTCTTATTTTATGCACCATGCTGTATTCACAACATATGCTAAAACTAAAGAAAGAGGTGTATGTATGACCAATAATATAAATCCATCGCCAAGTATTACCTCTATTCAGCATATGGCTCCTCAAATTATTCAAACAAAATTTGGTGATATTAACGGGGATGGTTTTTTTGAAACAGTATTTTTAATGGGGACTAAAACGCCTGATAGTCCACTTTGGCGTAATCTAACGCTTGCTATTTTTTACGGACAAACACGCCAATTTGAACAAATGATGCTGAAGGAAAATGTGGGCTATAATCCTACTATTTTTCTAGGTGATTTTACTGGTAATCATATAGAAGATATTTTAGTTATTTCTGATACGGGTGGTAGTGGTGGCATTATCAATGGTGAAATCTTTTCATCAATTAATGGAAAAGTGCGCTCTATTTTTGACACAGAATCTTTTAATACTACGCTAAAGTATACGGTAAATTATGAAAACAACTATAAAGCCTCCGTCCAAAGCATGAACCCCAAGAAACTATACATTCTCGATTTACAATATAAAGGACAGGAATATTTAGATGAAATTTATAATAAAGATGGCACATTGAAACAACCGATTGAAGGATGGGTTGATCCAATTAACGGATTGTATCCAATTGATTTTGACCGCGACGGCACATATGAAATTTTAGCTTTTCAGGCGATAGCAGGCCGATACCATGCCGACGGTTTAGGTTATATTGAAAATGTTCTAAAATGGAATGGTAGAGAATTTGTCGTTGAAAGACAAACAGCGTCAATTTATGGCAAGGATTTAACATAAAAAAGTTCTTTTCAAATAGAAGTATCTATATGAAACGCGTTGCTTTCCGCTACGCTTGGAAAATCCAAAAACGGCAGAAAATAGTCGAACGTACCGTACTACTCTCATTAATAGGGGCTATTTGTAACTAAATTTCTGATAAAATTTCAAAAGGTATTCGCAATGTGATCATTTCCGAATACCTTTTGTCGTCAATCTGAAAAAACGGCTTCTTTATGAGCTGTTTTTTTATATTATTTTTCAACTAATGCAAAATAATTATTTTCGTGATCAGCAAAATTAAAAACTCTACCCATTGGCATCATGACTAAATCACCGACTTTTATTCCCTTTGCCTGGAAATCCTGATACATCTCTGTTAGATTATCCGCGTAAAACATGATAGAAGGTGTCTCTAAATTTAATTCCGGCTGCATTTTTGCAATCACTTCTTTATTGTGAAGAACGAAGCTCGTTTGCGCTTTCTTAGATGGCGCAATTTCAATCCATCGCATCCCCGCTTCTTCCTGTTCAGCTACTACGATAAACCCGATTTTCTCTGTCCAAAACTTTACGGCTGCATCTTGATCATTTACATATAACATGACTTGTCCGATTTGTTGAATCATAAAAAACCCCTCCTCCTTTGAACAATAGTATACAGCAATCTGCTAGTTATCCTTCACATAAAAAGCTTAAATCATTCAGTTTTTTTCATCATTTATTCTTTTTATCACTACTTCATGTTGAATCTACCAAAATTACTCTGATATGAAAATAATTGTTTTAAAACCATTTCAGCTTGTTTTTAGGATGACTTCTGTCATTTATGTATCTCTTTCTCAAAATGCTTATCTTCTCTATTATATTTTTGATAAAATGAGTTAGTTATATTTATTTCCTTCTAAGGAAAAGAATAGAACAATACATCATAATAGTGAGGAACAAACAAGTGAAACTACTAAGTCTAAGGAAAAAGCTCATCTTTTCGTTTTTGGCTATGCTTATTATTCCAACATTACTTGTAGGCATCTTTTCTTATCATAGTGCTGGTAAACAAATTTTGAAGGAACAGCAAGCAAGCACCGCTGAAAGCATTCGCATGCTCAATACTAATATTACGAACACCATTGAACCGAAAGTGGAAGACGTTCAATATTTTACAGAAAAGCTCAATCAATCTTATTTACAAGAAGATAGGAATTCCGAGCTTAAATCGCTATTACGCGAATATGTCCATATGCACCCAGAGGTCGAACTCGTCTACATAGGCACTGATGATGGAAAACTATTGGACGAGCCGGCTCAGGACTACCCTAGTGATTTCGACCCTCGAACAAGACCTTGGTATAAACAAGCATTAGAGAACAAAGGCCAAGTAGCTATCACTGCACCCTATGTCACACAAACTTCAGGTGACATTGTTATTACCATTACACAGGCTTTACAGGACGGCTCAGGTGTAATCGGATTGGATCTCAATATTTCTACATTAAGCAACATCACGAATGATATTCGCATTGGAGAAACTGGGTATGCTTCTCTTTTAGATAGCAACAAAATTTATATTGCCCAGCCCGATAAAGAAAGTGGTATGGAAGCTACCGAAAACTATATCGCAAAGATTTATGAAAAAGAGAGCGGTGCTATCGTTGAAAATAATCGTCAGCTACAATTTACGACAAATAAGCTAACAGGTTGGAAGGTTGTTGGTACAATGTTTTCTGCTGAGGCAACGAAAGCTGCTGCCTCAACCTTTAATATCAATTTAATCATCATTGTTGTTTCAATTGCTGTTGGTGTTGTTTTTATGCTTTACATGATACAAAGCATTGTCAAACCGATTAATCGACTAAAAGAAAGTGCCTTAAAAATTAGCGAAGGCGATCTCACAGAGTTTATTGATATTCATTCAAAAGACGAAATTGGACAGCTTAGTCAAGCATTTATTTCGATGAAGGTTAGCCTAAAAAAGCTAATTCGTAACGTTGATCAAAGCGCCAATCATGTACAAATCTCAGCTCAAGGGTTATCTGCAAATGCTGAACAAAATATCGATTCTTCACAACAAGTTACACAAGCCATGCAACAGGTGGCTATTAGCGCAGAAAAGCAAACAACGGGTATTGATCAAAATGCAATTTCAATTGAGGAAATTGCAAAAGGAATTGTTGAAGTAGCAGATAGCTCTATGCTGGTTTCAGATCTTTCTAATCATGCTATTCAGCAAGCAGAAAAAGGTGGTAAATCTGTAGAACGCACCGTTAACCAAATGATTTCTATTAATGAATCTGTTGCACAATCCGACTACATGATCAAATCTCTCTACGACCGAACAAAAGAAATTGGTTCTATTTTAGAGATTATTAGTGCTATTTCAGACCAAACAAATCTACTTGCACTTAATGCAGCCATTGAAGCTGCACGAGCAGGAGAACATGGTAAAGGTTTTGCTGTAGTTGCCGATGAAGTACGGAAATTAGCTGAACAATCACGTCAATCAGCTGAACAAATTTCATCCATGATTACCGGGATTCAACAAGATACGGCGAAGTCTGTTCAAACAATGATAAAAGCTTCTACAGATGTTCAGGACGGTTTGAAGCTTTCTCAAGATACGAGTGAAAAATTCGCGAGCATAATAGAAAGTTTACGTAATATTACACCGAAAATGGAGGATATATCTGCTTCTGCTCAGGAAATGTCTGCGGTAGTCGAAGAAGTAACGGCAACTGCTATAGAGCTGACAGACCACGCTAAACATAACGCTGCTGCTTCAGAGGAAGTCGCTGCTTCAACTGAGCAAACATTGTCCTCTATGCAAGAAATGGCTACGGCAGCAAGATCACTTCTCGATATGTCGGACGAATTACAAGCCTTTGTAAAACGCTTTAAATACTAAGGACAAATGTCCAAAGCGCTCGTCTAAATGCGACAAGTGCCGGCGAGCTCGAGACACAAAAGAGTGCCCTCACTATACCTAGAGGGAATAACGCTTTAACCTTGACGACAGCTTTGCCTTAAGCTATCCACTGAAAAAAATTGTTTCTTAAACAAAAAGAAAGCACGATGTTGAGGATCTTTCCCCTCTTCATCGTGCTTTTCAAATCATGCGTAATGATGATTAATTTCTATCTTCATGACTAAGTTGCCATTCAATTCCAAACTTATCAGTTAAAGAGCCATAGCATTTACTCCAAAATGTTTCTTGTAATTCCATACTGACCTTACCGCCCTCTTTAAGCCCTTCATAGGCTGATCGTAACTGAGCTTCATCATTAGAAACAATTGCTAATGTCACATTGTTTCCAACTGTAAACGGCGAGCCTGGAAAAGTATCTGAAAACATTACATTACTACCCAAAATCGAAAGTCGCGTATGCATAACAAGATCCTTTGCTTCCTCTGGCAATTGATAATCTGGATTCTGTGGTGAGTCACCGAATGTCATAATTTCTGCCTTGTCCGTTTTAAAAACTTTCTCATAAAAAGATACAGCTTCACGACAATTTCCATTAAAAATTAAATACACCTCTACTGCCATTTCCAACACTCCTTTGTCATTTAGAAACAATTCTATTGTACATGGATGATAAACCATAAGCCAAATCTTACGTTAAAACTTTTCTGCACTTTCTTAAAAATAAGTAGTAAATCTTCATAAAATTCTTTTTTTTCTATAACAAAAAGTATTTTTAATGCTCTATAATTGGTCCTTTTCATGTCTCTAAAGTAGATTATTAAGTTATTTTGATAAAAACTTTGACATTTCCTTAAAAATGATGTAAATTACCAAATGACGAACGATTTAAAATAATTCTTTAAAAATATTCGTATTTTAGGAGTGTATATAATGGATAACGTATTTGACTATGAGGATATTCAACTAATTCCCGCAAAATGCATCGTAGAAAGCCGTTCAGAATGTGATACTTCTGTTATGCTAGGTGACCACACATTTAAGCTACCTGTTGTACCTGCAAACATGCAAACAATCATCGATGAAAGTATTGCTGTGAAACTTGCTGAAAACGGTTACTTTTATATCATGCATCGCTTCAACCCAGAAAAACGAGCTGATTTCATTAAAGATATGCAAGGTCGTGGTTTAATTGCTTCAATTAGTGTCGGTGTGAAAGAAGAAGAATATTCATTTGTAGAAGAGTTAGCTACTACAGGTTTAGTACCTGAATTTATCACAATTGATATTGCACATGGTCACTCAAATGCTGTTATTAGAATGATTCAGCATATTAAAAAGCTTTTACCAAATAGCTTTGTCATCGCTGGCAATGTTGGTACACCTGAAGCTGTACGTGAACTTGAAAACGCTGGTGCAGATGCTACAAAAGTGGGCATTGGACCTGGTAAAGTTTGTATTACAAAAATCAAAACAGGCTTCGGTACAGGAGGCTGGCAGCTAGCAGCACTGCGTTGGTGTGCAAAGGCAGCGACAAAACCAATAATCGCTGACGGTGGTATTCGGACAAATGGCGATATTGCAAAATCAGTACGTTTTGGTGCTTCAATGGTGATGATCGGCTCCCTTTTTGCAGGTCATGAGGAATCACCAGGCGAAACAATAGAAATCGACGGTAAATTAGTGAAAGAATACTTTGGCTCTGCTTCAGAATTCCAAAAAGGTGAGAAGAAAAATGTTGAAGGCAAAAAAATGTACGTAGAACATAAAGGTAGCCTAAAAGATACTTTAATTGAAATGCAACAAGACCTTCAATCATCTATTTCTTATGCAGGTGGCAAGCAGCTAGATGCAATTCGAAATGTAGATTATGTAATTGTAAAAAACTCAATCTTTAACGGTGATAAAGTATACTAACATTAATAAAAGTTAAGCCCAAACAAGAATTTTATTTCTCGTTTGGGCTATTTTATTTTTACTGATAAAAAGGAAAATATTCTACATATTTATTTTTCTGAATTTTCAATATATTATTTTCTATTATACTATTTTATACTATAATTAAATGAAAGTATTAATACGTACTTTGGCTCTTTGAAAAGAACGGAGGGTATGTCCATGTTGAAATCAGTGCGAAATAAGCTAGTTGGGTTGGCCATAATCGTTATATTAATCCCTACGGTACTTGTAGGAACTGTCAATTATTTTGTCGCGAAAAATGAAATTGACAAAGTAGGGCAGCTTAGTCTTAAAAACGGGACTTTAGGACTGATGGAATTGATTGCAACATTGGATGAACAAGTTCAACAGGGTAATTTAACGTTAGAACAGGCGCAGGAACAGGCAAGGACGCAGATTGTCGGCAAAAAAACAGAAGAGAACAAAAGATCAATTGATAACCCAGTTAAATACGGTGAAAACTTCTACTTTTATGTCTTGAAAGATGATGGGATGATGGAAGCTCATCCATCACTTGAAGGTGACAATGTTACTGACCTCCAAACAAAAGACGGTCGTTATTTTGTACGGGAACAGATTGCTGAGGCAAACAAGGGCGGTGGGTACGTACGTTATGATTGGGCATTACCGTCAAACCCTGATGTAGTTGCACCTAAGATTACATATGTAGCAAAGGACGAGCATTGGGGATGGATTATTGCTGCTGGTACCTATGAAATGGATTTCAACGAAGGCGCTACAAATGTTCTCTATTACACACTTGGTATGACATTACTCGCGACAATCATGGGTGTTACCCTCTTTTGGTTCTTCTCGGGTAGAATGACTTCGTACATACGACGTATTATGGTGATGACCTCTGATATTGCAAAAGGAAAGTTGACTGGCGAGGATATTCCGATTATCACAAATGATGAATTAGCGGTTCTTGCTAATAACGTTAATGATATGAAGTATAGTTTAAATGAGATGGTTAGCAATACCAAGGACAGCTCTACACAAATGAGAATGTCCTCTGAAATGCTCAGCGCTATCACAGAAGAAACGACTGCCTCAGCCGACGAAATCCACCAAGCTATCATAGAAATTTCTAGAGGTGCGGTTATTCAGGCTGAGGAAGCAGAAATGGCAAGTAGTAAAGTGGATACGTTATCTTCCCTTATTTCCAATGCGACAGATAAATATGCTGAAATTACACAAAAAACGAGTATCATTAACAAATCACAGGAAAATGGACGACAAAAAGTAGCAATGCTACAACAAAATTCTAATGAGTTTACTCAGGTTATTGAAGAGCTAAGGGAAAATTTTTCTAGTTTGATGGGGCAAATGCAGGAAATTCAGAATGTAGTACAGACAATCACATCTATTTCTGAACAGACTAATCTGTTAGCGTTAAATGCAAGCATCGAAGCTGCTCGCGCGGGCGAACACGGTAAAGGCTTTGCAGTAGTCGCTGAAGAGGTTCGACATTTATCAGAAGATACAAACGAAGCAACGAATCGTGTGAGAAATTTATTGAAACGAATTGAGTTAGATACAGTGAATTCCGATGCCAAGATGATGCATACGCTCCAACTTTCTCAAGGTCAGGTTACATCCATTAGTGAAGTACAAAATGCCTTTACATTTTTATCGGATTCAATTGAGGGTATTACTAGTCACCTCGTTTCCCTTGATCAGGGTATGATTGAAATGGCAGAAAATCGACTTATCGTTGTAAACGCTATTAATGAGATTGCTAGTGTAGCTACACAATCAGCAGCTGCCACTGAACAAATAAACGCTTCTATTGATGAACAAAAGTCTGCAATCACTTCGATTATGCATTCTTCGGTGGAGCTTCACACAGAAGCAGAGAGAATGCACGAATTAGTGGATCGTTTTAGTTAATTAAAGTCTATTCATTTAAATATCCACCCTATAAGATAAGCACCCTTGCAATGTCTACCTTATAGGGTACTTTAGTTTTAGCTTTATGTTATCTAAAGTTGGAAGAGTACTTAAAATAAAGTGCATGCTTCTCATTAAAGTACCTTGTTTATTAAAATGCTCATTCCATTTACATTGGTATCAGGATTATATAGCATGAAAGATCCTAAATGTACCATACGTCATATTGCAGTCAGTGGCGCATGGATTCATAACCTTCATCGTCCCTATCCACATCTTGTTCCATTGCATTATTTTCACCAGCGACTCTTTCGACCTCAGTCGTTTCCTACTAGCTCCTTCGTAAATTTCAATACATCCTCTTCCAACATATTGCTTCTTAAACGTCTTTCCTCCTTTTCTTTTTTTGCCCATGAACTGCAGTTACAGCATCATTATTTTCTAAACAGGTCGAGAATAATCAGCTAAGTACGTATGCTGCCTATTTAAAGGCAGAAGTATGCATTCCAATGAACATTTAAAAGGGATTATAAAAAAAAGGCCACGAAAGATTCGCAGCACTTTTCTTTACATATTGTCATTACGCGGTTTTTACAGCTTATTAATAACAGCCGTTAACGTTTCCTTTAGTTCTGCATCGTGATTAGAAAGATCTACAAGATTCCCTAAACGCTCACGCAATACAGGACGTTCAATTACTAGCTTCTCGTCGAGGACTTGCACTAGTAATTCAATAATAAGGCGATCACGAACGTTTAACGCTTCTTCTAGACGCTCTGGTGTAATTTTCGCATCTGATTTTGCTGATTTTGCCATTTTAAAAACCCCTTTTTTATATATTCATGCACATCTATTTTAGCATACAGCCTAATTTTTTTAAAAACTTTCTTTTAAGATTAAGCAATTGGAATTTACAGTATTGCTAATTTAGAATTTACAATAAAATGTTATATTCAATAAATCAAAGCATAAATACGCAAAATTATCACTATTTTTCCACAAAAAAGTATTCTCTTTTTTCTAGGCTTTTCATATTCTATAAAATAATTATTTTTAAATAAGAAGATTGGAATGAGGGATTAGATGAATCAAAAAAACAATACGTATCTTCAACTAATTAAAACTATATCTAAAACTTTACAGTTATTTTTAAATGTATGCCTTGTGCTACTTGCGCTCATTTTATCCTTCTTGCTTATAATAGAGCTGATTGAATTCCTAAAAATTTTAATTGCCGATGACGGCGGTGACTACAAGCTTTTCCTCGCAAATATTTTAATCTTTTTTTTGTATTTTGAATTTATAACAATGATTATTAAATATTTTAAAGAGGATTATCATTTTCCATTGAGATATTTCATTTATATAGGTATCACTGCCATGATTCGATTAATCATTGTGGAACATGATCATCCTCTAAACACATTAATGTATTCACTAGTTATTTTAATATTAATTATTAGTTATTTTATTATTAATATTACGCCATTAGAGAGGCCTGTTCGTTCTTCCTCACTCTTTATGAAAAAAGAATAACTAACACTGTATTTAGGGGAGCCATAAAGAATAATGGTTTCTCCTAAAATGCTGTGACAAAGATTGGCTTTCCATAGACGAAAAAGAACTGATTTAACGCTATTGTTCATTACTCACTTTTACTTTACCCCGCATGAATAATTCCTTTATCGTTACAATACCCATCACAAGGGATGAAAGTTCTGCAATATCGTGAAGGCGCATACCACCAATTAATTTTCCATCTGTCCACAATCATCCATAATAATAATGACTGGATTATTGTGCTGGTTTTGCACAAAGAACTTCGTCAATTGTTCCTTTGATTGCTGTGAAGCATCCGACATTCCCGGATAAGCACCCACCAAAATATCTACAAATTTTGTAAATGCTCTTCTTTCAGTTTCTCAACATACCTCATTTAATTCCCCCTGTCCATTAGATGTGTATGGTATTAAAGCAATTTAATTTTCGTACAATTCTTTACATTAATTTCTGTTATGATTAATAACATATATTACCACATAACAAATAACTGGAACATGACAGAGAAATGGCCTCGGAAATTTTATGTGTTTTGTACGTCTGACATTAAATTTTAGAACTTCTAAAATGGTCTCATTGTTTATAGAGCTGAATACATTGTTGGGGGGAGATGACAAGGATGAATCTGATTGATGTCTATATTTATGAAGTGACGAGAAGGCTACCAAAAAAAATCCGTGATGATATACGGCTAGAGCTAAAATCAAAAATAGAAGACTCGTTACCGGATACTTATTCCGAATTGGAAGTAAAAGATGTTCTCTTAAAGCTTGGAGACCCCGCTGAACTCGCAGCTAGTTATCAAGATATTTCCAATCATCTAATCGGGCCACTTGTATATGACACTTATATTAGAACCATCAAATTAGTTATACCATGGGCAATTTTTATTACTACTCTGGTGCAAATTATTGAAAGCATTGTGTTTTACACAGGGGAGGGGGCACTACTTTCTACCATCATTAAAACAATTTCCATAACAATTGCCACCATTATATCCGTACTATTTCATGTTCTATTTTGGGTAACCATTGCCTTTATTGTTATTGAACGTACAGGCAACTTTGACAACTTTAAGGTTCATATGCCCTTTTTAAAAGATCAACAACAATGGACGCCTGATGATTTAAAAAAAGTTAAAATCATTGCTAATGACAAGAACATTCCGCTAAATGATATTGTATTTAGCTTTTTAGGAATAGCTATTTTTTCTGTAGTTTATTTTAAAGCGAATCATCTCATTGGCATTTACACTTCGGATGAGCGAACTGGTTTGAAGTTCGTCATGCCAATATTCAATCAAAACACCTTACTTTCTTATGAACCGTTCATTCTGTTTTGTATTGTGCTCAGTATTGGATTAACATTTTATAAATGGAAAGTTAGACAATGGACCATTCCACTTGCTGTCATAAATGCTTTCCTTCAAGTTGTAACTACGATTGTTTTTATCCTAATGGCTAGGCAACCCGACTTAATACACGGTCCCGCCATCCCTTATATAGCTGCTATTATGGAGACAACAGCTTCAAAAGTTGCATTTTCTATCGATCGAATATTGTTAGTGATTATTGCGATCTCCATTGTAGCAAATAGTATTGATATAGTTAATCGCTTTAAGAAAGCTAAAATTAAACCTTAATAAAATAATGTGATTTCTTCTCAAATATAACCCGATTTACATTTTTTAACTATACACTACTAATTCTCACCTACTCTGCTCATTGTCCCTTTATTTATAGCAAACTAATTGACTAGTATAATATACCTTTGATTCGTTAAAATACCGTTATTCTCTAATGTTTTGTATAATAATAAGATTGAGAGTATTTTTAATTATTATGATAATCTACACTTCATCAATATTCAAATCAGAATAAGGGGAAATAACTATGACAATTCTTCTTGTAGATGACAACTCCGTCAATCTATTTGTAATTGAAAAAATATTAAAAAATGCGGGTTATGATAACTGTGTTTCTTTATCATCAGCTTATGAGCTTTTTGAGTATTTACAGTTGGATGCTGAAAATCCAACTGGTAATTCAGTAGATTTGATTTTATTAGACATTATGATGCCAGAAATTGACGGTATCGAAGCCTGCAAACGTATTAAACAAAATGAAAGATTAAAAGACATTCAAATTATTTTTGTTACGGCACTTGAAGATAAAAACAAACTGGCACAAGCATTAGATATAGGTGGCGTAGATTACATTACAAAACCGATTAATAAGATAGAACTACTTGCTAGAATTCGGGTCGCCTTACGCTTGAAAGCTGAATTAGACTGGCACACTTTACATGAAAAAAAAATACAATACGAATTGGATTTAGCTACGCATGTTCAAAGAAGCTTATTAAGCCCTCCTTTAAAGGAAGAGGACATTAAAATTGAAGTTTCTTATCTACCATCCTCTAATTTAGCAGGAGATATGTATTATTGGCATAAAATAAATGATCATCGCTATTCCATCATTTTGCTTGATATGATGGGGCATGGTATATCTGCTGCGCTTGTTTGTATGTTTATCTCCTCTGTGCTCAGAGAAGCAGTTAAACAGCTAGTCGAGCCCGAGCTAGTCATTAAAGAATTAAATCGATATATGGCACTTTTACAGGATGGAAAAGATGAAAATTTATTTTATTTTACAGCCATTTACTTAGTCATTGATACAGAGAATAAAACCATTGAATATGTAAACGCTGGTCATCCTTATGGGTATGCACTTGTTGACGAAAAAACACTAGTTCCCTTAAGTAAAGGTAGTTGTGCGGTCGGCTTCTTTGATGAAATAGAGGTGCAAAAGCAACTTATTGAATATCAGGAGGATGTACAAATTATTTTGTATACTGATGGCGTTCTTGAGGCTATGGGCCCCTGTGAAATAGAATCGGAAGAGCATTTGCGCACCTTAACATCTTCAAAGTGGGATTATTCTCAGTGCCTTATAGATAATCTTCTACCAAAGGAAAAACAATTGAATCAACCAGATGATATGTGTGTCTTAATGATTCAAGCTCAATAACCTATAATGCAGAACAATAAAAGGGGAGATCTCAAATCGAGACCTCCTCTTTGCTATTAATATAACTTCTGATAAATCCGTTCATTTCCTACGATTTCTTTATACTTTGAATTAATCCCTTCACAGCGGAGTGTTTCCTTATCCCCTAAACATAAAAATCCATCCGGGCTTAAGCTATCATAAAATAGCCTATGAACTTGGCTTTGTAAGCCCGGTGAAAAGTAAATTAACACATTGCGGCACATAATGACATGAAACTCATTAAACGACTGGTCTGTTACTAAATTATGCTGTGCGAAAATAATATTTTTTAGTAAAGAAGGATGAAAGTAAGCATATTGATAATCGGTACTATAGTATTCTGAAAAAGCATCAATGCCCCCTGCAAGCATATAGTTTTTTGTGTATGCTTGCATTTTTTGAATAGGAAAAGCACCTTGTCTAGCTTTTTCTAAAACATGCTCATTCATATCCGTTGCATAAATCACGCTTTTTTCAAGTAAACCCTCTTCTTGTAACAAAATAGCCATTGAGTACACTTCTTCACCTGTTGCACACCCTGCATGCCATATTCGAATTTCAGTGTAATTCCTTAAGTACGGTATCACTTCTTTACGGAAGGCTTTAAAAAAGCTAGGATTCCTAAACATCTCTGTTACATTAATTGAGAAATCATTTAGAAGTTGCTCTAAGAAACCCTCTTCATGAATTACTTTTTCAAGTAAACGAGAAACCGTTGGAATATTACTAATCCTCATCCTGTTATAAATTCGTCGTGATATAGAGGAACGATTATATTGACGAAAATCAAAACCTGATAAACGGTAGACCGCTTCGAGTAATAAATCAATTTCCATATTTATATGTTGATTGGTCTCCAAGCTTAGCTCTGAGTTGTTGTGAAAGTCATTTGGCATACCTATTAACTCCTTTTGGAAACTAGCCATACTCGTAATACAGATACTAATTGGTCTAAATTCAATGGCTTACTAATATAATCAGAAGCGCCTGCCTCTAAAGATTTATCTCGATCATTCCTCATGGCTTTCGCAGTTAAAGCTATTATTGGTAAATCCGTAAGCTTCATTTGCTTACGAATGATAGACATCGTTTCATATCCATCCATATTCGGCATCATAATGTCCATGAGAATTAAATCAATTTTGGCATTAGTTTGCATAACATCTAAGCATTCTAAGCCATCTTTTGCGACGAGAATATTCATACCTCTTTTTTCAAGCGCCGTTTTTAATGCATAAATATTACGATAATCATCGTCGACAATTAATATTTTTTTATCATGAAAAACATCCACTTCATTTTGGGCATCCTGATAGCTTTCATCAAATGTTTCTTCTATTACTTCTATTTTCTCATTAACTACGGTTGTAGCCATAACCTCGGCAAAAGTAAGGTTAGAACATGTCTCCTCGTTGATGCCATTCGGTAAACTTGGCAGAGTAAGCGTAAAGCTACTGCCTTTCCCCTCTTCACTTTGTAAGGACACCCATCCTCCAAGTAATTTGGCGAATTCTTTACAAATAGATAAACCTAGACCAGTTCCGCCATACTTACGCACAGTAGCACCGTCTGCCTGCTGGAATGATTCAAAGATTAGTTGATGTTTGTCCTTCGGAATACCTATACCGGTATCTGACACAGTGATTTCCAGCCATTCATTACTAATCTCTTGCATATTATTTGTTAACTGTTCATTTGCAAGTTGTTCAATACTTAGATTTACAGAACCTTCTTCCGTGAATTTAAAAGCATTGGATAATAAATTCTTTAAAATTTGCAAAAATCTCTTCTCATCCGTAAAGAAAACATCCACTACATTTTCAGCTATTGTCATTTGAAAATCTAGCTTCTTTTTGTGTGCGACTGGCGAGAAAATTTGCTCTAATTGTAGTGGCACTTCACTTACATTTACTTCTCCAAATATTATATCTAATTTTCCAGCTTCAACTTTTGATAGATCCAATATGTCATTAATTAATGCAAGTAAGTCTTCCCCCGAGGAATGGATTACACTAGCAAATTCTGCTTCCTCCTCTGTTAGACTGTTACGACTATTTTCAGCTAACATTTCAGATAAAATTAAAATACTATTCAGTGGTGTTCTCAATTCGTGAGACATATTGGCTAAAAATTCGGACTTATAATTAGAATTAAGTAAAAGCTGCTCAGCACTTTCTTCTAAATCTCTTTTGGCTATTTCTAGTTCTCTTGATTTTGTTTCTGCATCTTTCGTTCTTTCTTCCAGCTGTTCATTAATCATTGTAAGTTCTTCTGTCTGCATTTGTAATTCTTCCGATTGCGTTTGTAGCTCTTCGGATTGTACCTGTAATTCTTCTGTCATCGCTCTCGAGTCATTTAATAAACGGACGATTTCCATGCGACCTAAAATACTATTCACAGTTAGTCCAAAAGTTTCAACGATTTGTTTTACTAATTCCTGTTGTAACTTTGTGTAGTTGGTCATTGTCGCCAATTCAACAATAGCTATGACCTCCTCTTCAAATATAATCGGAATCATAAAGATGCTCTTAGGAGGTGCTTCTCCTAAGCCTGTTCCAATTACTCGATAATCATTAGGAATATCGTTATAAATATATATCTGTTTGTCAGAAGCACATTGTCCAATTAAACCCTGTCCTATTTTGAAACGTTCCATTCCAATATTATCGCTTGCGTCTGCAAACGCAGCCCTTTTCACAAAATGGATTTCATTATTATTCATTTCACGCACATAAAATGCACCAAGTGAGGATTGTGTCTTTTGCGCTATTTCTGACAGGAAGATTTCCGCTAATTGCGTAATTGCGGATATCCCTTGATATTTTGTGACAATTTCAGCAACGTTGGACTGCAACCATTCCCGTTTCTCAAGTGTATCTAAAAGCTCATTGGTTGCATCGGCAAGAGCGTTAATCTCATCGTTTGTTTTTACATGGATTCTTCCTTTATGCTTGCCCTTTGAAGCAGCAATTACTTTAATTGCCTCTGTAACTTCTGTTATTGTTTTTACAATGGAACGAGAAATTCCACTAGCGATTACAATAGCAATAACCGAAACAAGTACCAATAACCCGAATAACCCGCTTGTTAAATTACTATTTTTTTTATCCAATTGGTTTGCTTTGGTTTGAGTCAAAACATTTTCAGCTGTACGGAACGATGCAAATTGCTTGCGCATCGTCTCCATATCCTTACGACCAATATCCACTTTAAAAAATTCCCTTAGCTCTGCTGTGTTATTATCTTTTTTTAGCTTAATTGTTGTATCACCTGATGTAGCAACCCAATGCTCTATCGTGGCCTTTATTTCTTCTAACTTCTCTTGTTGATTTGGTTTATCATCTAATAGTTGATGAAGCTCATTAAAATCAACCTTCCAATTTTTCGAAGCATTGTCGTATGGTTCTAAGTAACTTAATTCACCTGTAATAATATATCCCCGTTGACTGGATTCCATATCCAATATATATTTTTCAATACTATTTGTTAGCGCTTGTACCTGAGAATCATACTTTATAATAAAATTTCTTTCCTTTTGTAGCGATGTAATTTGATTATTTAATATGATAACCGACGCAAGTAAACAAAGAATGATAACTATATAGCCTATAGTAATCTTAGAACGAATACCTAATTTTAATTTACTATACATGTAATTCCTTCCTTTTATCCCGTATTAACGGTCAGTAAGATACTCTCCTCAAGTGGAGAGCACAACTGTCCGTAAAAACCCGATTGGTTCAACTATCTATCAGCGGGGATAAAACTCCCACTGATTGAAGTTTCACTTTATCCCGTATTAACGGTCAGTAACATGCTCTCCTCAAGTGGAGAGCACAACTGTCCGTAAAAACCCGATTGGTTTAACTATCAATCAGTGGGGGAAAAACCACTGATTGAAGTTTCACTTTATTTGTCTTGTAACTATCTTATCAGTATAATAGGCGAAACAAAAATAACAAAATAACTTCTCCTTGCGCATTTTATGTATTGAACGAAGTGTTGTAGAAATTCATATACTTCTATGATGCACTATCTTGAAAATAAGGGGAGAAAAGATGTGGATATATTTGTAAGTCCGGGGGATTCATTTTGGCATTTCAGTGAAGTATTTAAAATTCCCCTCCAACTCATTATTGATTCCAACCGACATATTAACCCACAAATACTTCAGGTTGGACAACGCATTCGAATTCCAGGATTTGTTACAACCGATTATCAAATCCAACAAGGGAACACTTTATGGCAAATTGCTCAAAATCGAAATCTTCCTATCCAGGCCATTCTACTTGTCAATCCCAATCTTAATCCTAATCGTCTGCAAATCGGCCAGACCATTCACGTCCCTCAGAGGATTACCTGGAGGCTCGTAAATGGCAAACAAGATTATGACTATAACATTATGATGAGCGATCTGAAAAAACTACAAATCGCCTATCCGTTCATCCAAAGTTCTTCCATTGGCAATTCTGTATTAGCACGAGAAATTCCTGAGATTTTAGTCGGGAATGGCTCTAAACGAGTTCATTATAATGGCTCATTTCATGCGAATGAGTGGATTACTACTCCTATCATTTTGACATTTCTAAATGATTACTTGCTCTCTCTGACAAACCAAACTACAATTCGTGGACTTTCTACCTCTCCTCTATACCAGCAAACATCGCTATCCATTGTTCCGATGGTTAATCCGGATGGCGTCCATTTAGTACTAAATGGGCCGCCAGACGATGAATTAGGAAAAAAACTAATAGGTTGGAATAATGGCAGTTCCGACTTTTCTGGCTGGAAGGCGAATATAAATGGTGTCGATTTGAACGACCAGTTTCCCGCCCAGTGGGAATTAGAAAGTGCGCGCAATCCGAAAACGCCAGGTCCCCGTGATTACGGAGGTAAAAGTCCCCTTTCCGAACCTGAGTCCATTGCGATGGCCGAGTTGACAAGAAAACGTGATTTTGCAAGAGTCTTGGCTTTTCATACTCAGGGAAGAGTCATCTTTTGGGGATTTGAAAATCTTGAACCACCTGAGTCTGAAGTATTGGTGAATGAGTTTAGTCGAGTAAGTGGCTATGAGCCTGTTCAATCAGCTGGCAGCTATGCAGGCTATAAGGATTGGTTCATTCAAGATTGGCGACGACCCGGTTTTACCGTGGAATTAGGTAGCGGTACAAATCCACTGCCATTAAACCAGTTTGATGAAATCTATCAAGAAGCATTAGGGATCTTTCTTGCAGGGTTGTATTTATAGTTGTAAACGAATAATTCGGCTTTATATTAGTCAAAAATCCGATAATCTTTAGGTTAAGGTAACCTTTGTTTATCGGATTTACTTTTTCAGTAGTCGTTATAGAAAGTCCGTGAGATGCAGTGTACTACAGAAATTTTACAGTCGAAACCTTCGTACAATTTCCGTACCATGTCCCAGTTTGCTGGATTCGAATATTTCTCCCCCGTGTGCAACGGTTAATTGTTTCGTAATACTCATCTTCAAGCCAGATCCGCTCGTTTTCTCTCGAAGTGTACGCCCAATCATCTGAAATTCTTCTTGCGACCAGTGGATAGAGAGCAGATTTAAGCACATGAGCATAGCCCTTTATGGAGGATAAGGGTGTTATCAAATCACGGGAAACGCCGACTATCCATTCCTCTCGTCTGAAGAACACCCTATAGTTGAACCATTACCTCAGCCAAATGCCTAAGTATTTAATTTAGCTATACCGGCAAAAATTTCACTGGATGTATATCCTGTGTAATTTTTTTATTCCTTGTAACACCGTACATAGCTAGACGACGAAAGTTGCATCAATATTTTTTTAGTCCATTTCATAAAACCTTTGTGGGTGCTCAAATTTATTTCCAGAATTTTTTCATTTATTACTTTGACAGGCAGAGTAATCTTTGCTAATATTACTCTACCAGATAGAACAATATTATCTAAGTAGGTGACTTATGGTTCGAAGTGATATCATCCGCGGACACTTGGATTCAATTATTTTGCGGCTAATTTCAGAGAAAGATCGATATGGCTATGAAATATCTCAAGAAATTAGTCTCCGTACAAATAATCGTTTTCAAATCAAAGAAGCAACTTTATACGCAATTTTTCAGCGTTTAGAGAAAAGAGAAATTATTGAAGCCTATTATGGTGATATTTCTCATGGAGGCAAACGAAAGTATTACCGTATTACCCCATTAGGTAAAGCCTATTTAAACGAGCTAGTAAAAGAATGGATGGAAGTGAAGGAAATTATCGATTTATTTATGGAGGGCTTAGAATGAAAAAGATAAAAAATCATATTGATGAGTTGTTTAAAGATATTCCTCGTAATAATGAGACAGAAATGGTGAAACAAGAAATTATTCAAAACCTTGAAGAAAAAGTATTTTATTTGATGGAGCAAGGAAAAGAAGAAGATGACGCGATTAATAAAGCCATCGTTGAGTTCGGAGATATTGAAGATTTAAGAAATGAATTAGGTGTGAAAAAACCAGAAACTAAAAACATGGCTAAATTAAATTTAGAATTTTCGGTTTGGGGCAGTACTTTAATTATTGCTTTATTTCTTTTTATCAATCTTTACTATACACCAAATACAATTTGGGCAATCTACCCAATCTTCGCAATATTATGGTGGCCTCTATCCATGTACTTCGTTTGGTCACGTAAGAAATGGAGGGAGTAATTATGAAACATTATATTAGTTTTTCCGTAGCAGGTAGCCTGATGACCATGATATTTTTAGCAATGGTGAATTATATAACATCACCACAAACGATTTGGTTTATTTATCCTTGTTTACTTCTTTTACTATGGCCGATCACTATATATTTTATGTCAAAGAAATTATACAAACAGTATTCTGTATTCTGTAGTATTATGGTCATCGCTTTCCTGACAATCGAAAATTATTTATTTTCACCTAATCATTTATGGATTATGTATGCCTTTTACCCAATATTATGGTGGCCCATCCTCATGTTTTTAGAGGAAAAAGCAAAATCGTTGAAAGTCGCACTTTTTGGCTGTGCGAGCACCATCATTTATTATTTTATCTTAAATCTTGTCATGTCCCCTCAATATCCATGGGCTATTTATCCAGCATTTTTAGTCATATGGTGGCCCTTGGCTCTATATCATGCTCAGAAAAAAACATTCGTTGCGTTCTCTATTTACGCTAGCATACTCATCAGCATCTTTTTTATTACAGTAAATGCAGTTTCCTCACCAGGAACAATATGGGCTATTTATCCAATCTTTTTAGTGATGTGGTGGCCACTAAGTATGTACTTTTACGTCTATAAAAGAAAGATGTATAAAGCTACAACTTTTCCGAAAAGGGTATAGCTTGTACTAAAAATGCAATCGCCAATATTTTCAGCTTGATATTAGCGATTGCATGTTACTTTATTTATTTTTGTATGTTCTTGCAATTCCAATTTAATGACACAGGAAATCATTGTCCGATAAACTTCTTCAACTATATCAGTATTTACATCATTTTCATGTGCAGTCTTTCTTTTTCAATTACTGCCTCGATTCTATGTGTAAGAGAAAAGATTATTAACGTCATGTTCATTGTATATAATGATAGACCTAACTTTCCCCAGGAAATACTTCCCCAAAGATAATAAAAATTCTTATTCATCTTTACTCCCATTTGCTGTAAAATTACTTACTTTTATCTACAGTTTATATCGTTTGCCCAAAAGTGAAACTTCAATCGAGCTTTTACAGTCCGTTCATCGACCGCCTCGTTCACTCGGGATCAAGAGACTAAAGTATATTGGCAGTACGATAAATTAATTATATACTTACTATATAATTTAAATTGTAAATATTTTAACGGGCTGTGATCAAATGTCAAATAATAGTCAAATGAAACATGTGGAAATCATTATGAAAGAAATGCTTGAAATACAACAAAAATCTATGATGTTTGTCAACCTTCTCTCAGAAGGTGAGTCTCTATCTCAGAACCAGCTGATACTTCTTCTTCAGCTAAAAATCAATGGTGGCATGAAAGCAACTGAAATAGCTGATTTTTTCACTGTAACACCTGGAGCTATTACATCGATGTGCGATAAATTGGAGAAATTAAACTTAGTGCAACGGATTAGAGAAAGCAAAGACAGACGTGTCGTGAAAATGGTGTTAACGGCTGATGGGGAAGTGAAGGTACAAGAAATATTCTTGAAATTACCACAAGAAAAACTAATTGATATTGCCAAAGTGCTAATTGATGTTAATCAGTTAATGAAAAAAATTTTTTAGGATTTCATTTTTATGAAATGCTCTGACTGTAGACAAACTCAAAAAAAATTTGAGTTTGTCTACAGTCTTTTTTCTTTTAAACATAGAAGATCTATATGAACATGTTGCTTTCCGCTACGGCGGACGCTTTTCGCGGGCATGGCGTCAGTCCATATCTGTCAACTTTAGATTTCCAACCATTCATTTGTTTAATTTTTCAAGAAGAATGGTGTGTTTTATTTCTTTTGAAAAAGGGTACTAGTATTTTTAGGAATGCCAAATAGACCATCTGATTCAAGATGGCATTCTATGGTTTTCCTATATGAATTGAAGGTGTTTAAAGGCGGTTCCTTTGCTGGATTTTGTTTTCCAGGCGGTTTTTAGAAGTAATCGGGTGGTCGCTTGGACTAAGTCTTTAAATGCCTTCTCTTTTTTTATGCTCATTTCATAAAGTTTAGGCAAAACCTTTGTAGCGATACTACGCATAGCGACCATCTCACTAATTTCTATTTGCTTCTCTTCCCAAATGAAATTTCTTAATTGATAGGCAATCAATTGACTAATTAAATAAACGAGAATGGTGCCATATATGTGACAGAGCCATCTT
>NZ_KB933398.1:4040373-4097021 GCF_000392615.1 Lysinibacillus sphaericus OT4b.31
AAAGAACCTTCAATCCAAAGACGGATGAAAGGTTCTTTATTTTTTATTTGATTAGTTTTTGTTTAGACCAAGTACTTGCGCTGTAGAAGCATGCACTTCTTCAAGAAGCTCTGGGTTTTCCACTAATGCGATGCCATAAGAAGGAATCATTTCTTTTAACTTTGGTTCCCACTCTTTTACCTGCTGAGGGAAACATTTGTTAATCACTTCAATCATAACTGGCACGGCAGTAGATGCACCTGGAGAAGCACCTAGTAAAGCAGCAATGGAACCATCGGCCGCACTGACCACTTCGGTACCAAATTGAAGCGTTCCTTTACCAC
Organism: Lysinibacillus sphaericus OT4b.31; assembly: GCF_000392615.1. GTDB lineage: Bacteria > Bacillota > Bacilli > Bacillales_A > Planococcaceae > Lysinibacillus > Lysinibacillus sphaericus_B. The sequence continues at coordinate 4,040,697 of NZ_KB933398.1, forward strand.
CAGCTTCAGTATCTTTGATTACTTGTACACGTTGACCCGCAACGACAATATCCCAATCATCGCTCTTCGCAGTCGGGATAAAGTCACGCAACTCTTCCATACGTTGATCTTTCGATAACATTAATTGTTGGATCAAGTATTTTGTCAAGCCCATTTCTTTCACGCCTGCCGCCAATAATGTGGTAATATTATGCGGTTTTACAGAAGCAAATAAATCCATATTTGAACCTGTTTTTAAGAACTTCGGTGAGAAACCAGCGAACGGTCCAAATAGTAATGATTTTTTGTTATCGATAAATCTTGTATCAAGATGTGGTACAGACATTGGTGGCGCACCAACTGCAGCTTTGCCGTATACTTTAGCATGATGCTGTTCCACAATTTCCTGGTTGTTACATACCATGAATAATCCACTAATTGGGAACCCACCGATATGTTTGCCTTCAGGAATACCTGATTTTTGTAATAACTCTAAGCTTCCTCCGCCTGCTCCAAGGAAGACGAATTTTGCTGTATGATATTCCATTTTACAGCCATCCATATCATGTACTTTTAACTCCCATGAGCCGTCTTTCGTACGTTTAATGCTTTCGACACTATGTTTGTAGTTGATATCGACGTTTTGCGTTGTTAAATTGTCAAAAAGCATACGCGTTAAAGCACCAAAGTTAACGTCTGTACCCGTGTCAATTTTTGTTGCCGCAATCGCTTCATCTGCTGGACGGTCTTCCATAATAAGTGGAATCCATTCCTTTAGTTTTTCAGGGTTATCGGAAAATTCCATCCCTTTGAACAGCGGATTATTAGCCATCGTTTCAAAACGTTTTTTCAAATACGCGACATTTTTTTCGCCTTTTACCATACTCATATGCGGTAATGGCATGATAAAGTCTTCTGGATTTTGGATGAGCTTACGATTAACAAGATATGACCAAAACTGCATAGAAACCTGGAATTGTTCATTCACATTAATGGCCTTGCTAATATCGATCGATCCGTCTGGTTTTTCTGAAGTGTAGTTAAGCTCGCACAATGCTGCATGCCCTGTTCCCGCATTATTCCATTCGTTCGAGCTTTCTTCTCCGGCGTTTGCAAGTTTCTCAAACACGGTAATATTCCAATCTGGTGCTAATTCTTTGAGCATTGTCCCCAAAGTCGCACTCATGATTCCGGCACCAATTAAGATGACGTCTGATTTAATTTGTTTGCTACTCATTTTTACCATCCTTATACCAATATTCGCAGAAAGAATGTAGGCGCTCCTGCTTAGGTGTTTCAGCAAGCTAAGGAGTAAATAGTCACATACCTTTTCTGTCTTAACAACCTCATTGTGTATTACAATTATTCTTACATTAGAATCGCCTCTATTATATAACAGTTGTTATCTATTTAAAAGGTGATAAAGAGTAGGAAATCCGCGCAAACTATTCTATGGACATACAAAATCAAAGCCTTTTCGCAAAGAGTTAAGCTTTGACTTGCCCTGCTAGTCTATTACTTGTGAATACGTGGTAGGATTCACAGTTACGCGAATATTTTCTATTATTTAAAAATTGATTATTTGCCAGCTCCCCTATGTAATGATTTATGTAAAATATAATTTCATCCTTTATGTTTCATCTGTCACCCATATTGGATATGTTACATACTGTACTAAAGGTACTCATTTTACGATAGATTGAATTCAAATCAAATTATTTTTCCATTTAGATAAACATGGCTTACCAATGATCGTTTGAGATTTTATAAAGAAAGGAATGGCTATGGTAAATTTTATATCTTTTCGTGGGATTGTTACACAGATGAATGATTTTACAATCGGGCAAAATGGGGAAGGAGAAGGATGTTATAAACTACTGACGGTAGAAGATGGTACTGGTGGCATCGTCAATTTTGTGGTCTCACCTTCTACTTACTTTGTAAACCAAGAAATTGTGTCTCTTGGTGATTTTATTACTGGCTATTATGATGGCGATGTACCTGTACCTATGATATATCCTCCGCAATATCGAGCAATTATCGTTGTAAAGGAAAACAACAATCAAAATGTGAAAGTAGACTTTTTTAATAGCCAATTGGTGAGTAGTGATGGTCAATTACAATTAAATCTGTCTCCCTATACCCCTATCTTACTTAAAAATGGGCAGCCTTTTTCAAAAAATCCTGCTAATCGAAACTTAATTGTCATCTATGGCCCAACTACAAGGAGTATTCCTGCACAAACTACGCCGTATGAAATAATCGTCTGGTGTTAGCTAAAAAACACGTCTCTCATCTGGGCAACATATCACTGAAAGTCGCTATAACTAGGTTCTCTGAAAGCCAACTATATAGGTAAACCAGAAAATGAAACGGCTTGAGTCCATTATAAGGCTCAAACCGTTTCATTTATTTCGACTGTCAAATTGACAGCAAGTTTCACAATGGCGTAGGTCATTGCCTTACTGCTTTTTTACGTTCTCTCGCATGTCGTGTAATTGTTGCTTGATCTCCTCTAAGTATTCATTATTTTGTTGAACTGTATCCAGATGTTCACCATATTGTTCTGCATTGAATCGAGCATTTTCTGCATGTTCTATTTGATCGAAAGCATGCTCAATCGCTATCTCCTCCGGATGTGACTTTGCATGCTTCAGCAAACGCTCTGCCTTTTGAACAGAGTTGCTAAACAGAGTACTTGGATGATCCTGTTTCCAGCTTGTATCTGAGTGCTTAGCCAATTACGCCTCTTCCCTTCTGTGCCAATTAGATAAATATCTAGACATAGTATCGTAAAATGTCCTGAAAATATGCACGAATTAAGGAACGTTTTAATGAATTCTTGGACTATTGATACATCATCTAAAGAAAGAGTAATTTACAATCAAAAAACAGCCTAACTTATTATTTAGTCAGACTGTTTTCCCCAGATAAATCGCCAATTTATTAAGTACTTTCTTCGAAATCATATTTGTCACAATCTTTTTCTTAAAATTCTTGATTTGCCATCTCCTTATTGTTAGTATGAATTCCTTTCATACCTTCAAAAAATGGATACTCCTTACTTAAATATCTTTCTAACTCTCCGTTATCATGAAGTAGTTGATTTAAGTAATACTTCGAACAGTTTATCCTTTTTTTAATTTCCTGTAAATTTTGTGTTGTAGTACCATGTCCAGGTATGTGCGTTGTTATTTGATGATTAAGCAAAATATTTTCAGCTTTATTGACAGTATTCACATAGTCTTTATAGTTGCTGAAAATAAACGGAAACTCAATTTCTGACAAGTAATCTCCTGAAAGAAAAAGACCACAGGGCTCAATCACTGTAAACAAACCATCATTTGTATGACCAGGTGCTTTATAAAATGTCATGGTTACCGAATCCAAATCTAATTTTTGTCCATCCTCTGAAACAACAATATCTACTGTTGGATATATGGGTGTATAGCTTCTTTTCAAATAATATTTCTGGTCAAAATTTTTAATTCTTTCTATGCTTTCTTCTTTGTCTAGATTTTCATCAAATTCTTTAGATGCGATTACCTTAGCTGCTGGAAAGGCACCAGATCCAATAATATGGTCAAAATCACTATGTGTGTAAATAATATAAAGCTGTTTATCACCTATAATCTTGTTTATATAGCGCTTAATTTCTTCAACTTCATTTGGTAACCAATTAGGATCTGTCATAATTACAGCGTCATTAGTTTGAATTATTGCCGATGTAGTCATATATAATGCACTTTGAAAAACAGTAATATTATCTTTCTGGAATTGAATCATTATGAACCTCTCTTTTCCCCTTGTTATTAATACATATTTTTCTCATTCTTATTCAAAAATGGGTAGCTTTTAGGGTATCTACTAGTTTATTAAACTATTCTAAATTTGTTCATTCCCCTTCTATCTCCATAGTTCGAGCAGTATTGTTAAATTCCTTCTTTTAGAAAAAAGAATGCGCAATCAAATATAAATTTCGCATTCTTTGAGTTTTTTCTATTGATTACAAGCATTCATTACGATCGGGGCCATTTAAACAACTTTTAGAAGGACTGCTGCTTGAATTCCACCGGAGTTAAATAGCCCTGTGTCCCGCTTTCAATACCTTAAACATCGCTTCAGCCACTGCATTATCATAAGGGCAGAAACGGTTGGTATGACACTTTTATTATCCCTTATTGTGTACTTTTAAAAAGATTTACAACTTCCTCTAACTGCTGCTCTAAGGAAATAGGGTCATTAAAATAGTAAGCATCTTCATCTATAGGAAATACCCTATTATTTTTTACAACCAGAAGACTCTGATATAAAACATTTTCCTTTATTTCTTGTTCTAAGTTCTCTGAAATAAACAGATAATCCCCTGCATATTCAGGAAGCTTTTCGAGTGAAAGTGAGTAATAGCCTTCTTTACTATCAATTGCCCCTTGTTGAATAATATCTGGCGCTTTCAGGTTAAATTCTTTGTAAATGATTTCCCCACCTCTACCATAAAAATCTCCAAACGCCCCAATTGATTTAGCAGTTCCTCCAAGAATGGAAACCTTTTGATCACTTACAATCCCTTGAATGGATGGTTTATATTTTGCTATTTTTTCATCCCAGTTGGCAATCCACTCCTGTGCCTTTTTTTCTTTCCCAAGTATTTCTCCATACTCAAGTAGTTGCTCTCTATAATCTTTATCACCGTACTTAATAGCAATTGTTGGTGCAATTTTCTCGATGTTATCTAGATTTTCCATATTATCTAATGTAAATATTAAATCAGGCTTCAAATCTACTATTTTTTCCAATGATGAACTATCTCCATAGCTTTCAACACCATCAATTTTCCCCTCAAAGAATGGATTACTTAATGCTCGATCTGACATACCAACGGGTGTTATACCTAACGCTAGGAGATAGCCAACATGGTTATTTGCCACAACTATAATACGTTGAGGATTTTTTGGAATTTCCACTTCCCCATTTGCCCCTTTATATGTATAGGTTTCTATATTTGTTGTTTCACTTTGACCTTGAATAACTGCACCTGTATTCGTACTCCCCTCGTTCGAACAGCCACTAAATAATAAAGTAAAGCACAACAATAATGTTGCTAGTAAAGATGCTTTTCGACCCTTAAACATCAATAAATCTTCCTCTCCACCATATTGATAATGATTATCACCATCAATCAAACTATAATGGTTGGAATTTTTATTCACAATGGAAAATCCGTACCTATGATATGGAGAATCTAATACCTTTTGCTTTTCAAGTGTATGCTTCTTAAAGTTCCCTGGTGTCACACTTGTATACTTTTTAAATGTACGATTGAAATAAAACTGATCTGAGTATCCTACATGCTCTGCAATTTCTTGCACTGTTGCATTTGTATACAAAAGCAACTTCTGTGCTTTTTCCATCCTTACCTTTATTAAATATGCTATCGGGCTTTGTCCTGTCTGGTGCTTAAATGTTCTAGATAAATACTGTGCACTATAATTCAAATCTTGAGAAAGTGATTCCAGCGTTATCGGCTGGTTATATTTTTGCTGTACATAGCCCATTACCTGTGATGATAAATCAGATTTTTCTATTTTGTTATTTTGTTCATATACTTGATGTTGAAGTTCATATACGAAGCGATAAAATATTGATTTTACATGTAGTCTTTCCAAAACGCCTCCCTTCTGCCATTCCGTATACATAAGATTAACGTTTTCGAACAGGGTAAGTGGATACTTTGGAGTAAATCCATAATGTATTTGAAAGGGGCTATTGTACTCCAGCAGTTGCATCAGCTTCTTACTACTGTATAAAGGAAGTCTCGCCTTATAGAAAATTATATAATATTCAAAATGGTTATTGGCAGTAATTTCAATGTGCATGCCCTTACCGCCATGCATAACATGAAATGGCTTTACTATTTGTACATTACCATCCAACGTTATGTTAGCACTACCATTCATCGCAAACAAAAATGCACTTGTCGGTAAACGATAGGTTGGTAGCTTTTCTCCATCATCCATTATGAAATAGCGAACATCTAGCACCTTAATTGTTGCATGATCCCACAGCACTATGTAGTTATGTATTACCTCGTTGTCCATTTTTTCTCCTCCACATTACGATGATGCCTAATTGATAATCGTTATCAATTATAACATGAACATTCCTTCTTTTAGAAAAAAAGAATGCGAAATCAAATATAAATTTCGCATTCTTTGAGTTTTTTCTATTGATTACAAGCATTCATTACGATGGAAGCCATTTATTTTTTCTAACTTCCACCCTTACTTTTGATACGGTTGAGCGTAATGTAATTAAATGAGGTTTAAGTTAATTATAGTCGTTAATTAAAGATCATCATTTTCTTTCATTACTCGCCATTTTATTGACTTTGACCCCACTATTAGAAAATGTTTTTAAAGTTCAATGAGGTCAAATTTGAATGAGGCTTTCCTGCAAAGCGTTGTGCAAAAATGGGCTCGGTTCACCTACGCTATAAAGCTGCAAATCATGCATCGCTCTGGTGCAGGCAGTATAGAAAACTCTGCGCAGGCTCTCATCACCATATATTAGCTCCGATGCATCATAGATGATGACAGCTTCGAATTCGATGCCTTTGGATAAATACGATGGAATGATAACAACTCCTTGTTCATACTCAGGTGAGCCATTTTTTATGAGCTTAATATCTTCAATATTGGATAAGGCTTCATAAGCACGCTTGCTTTCCTCGGCTGATTTGCATATTATGGCAATACTATTATAGCCATGTCTTTGCAAATCTTCGACTTTAGACGCAATGCAGCGGTGTAATTCTGCTCGATTAGACAATTGTGTCAGCACAGGCACCCCGCCATCACGTTCGAAAGGAACAATCTGTTCGCCGTTAGGGACTAGTTTACGTGTAAATTCGATGATCGGCTTTGTGGAACGGTAACTGCGCGTCATGTTGATTATTTCCGTTTCATCCTGTCCGTATATACTGCTAAGGATGTGAAAATCCGCCATTTCACTGGCATGTGCGAAAATCGCCTGATTAAAATCACCTAGCACAGTCATCCTCGCAGAAGGAAACAATCGCTTTAAAAACTCAAATTGAAATGGTGAGTAGTCCTGCGCCTCGTCAACAAGTATGTGCTTTATCGAACGATTTGTCTGAAAACCTTGGATCAACTCTTTCATAAATAAAAACGGAGTAGCATCTTCGTAAAATAATTTGCCTTCGTCTAGCATTTCTAACGTCACTTGACAAATATCCTCCCACTCTGCGGGTGTTTCCCCCTCTATCCACTGTTTGATCTGCACGGGATCTGCAAAAAGCTGCTTGTAAATCTCCTTAATGTCGATAAAATGAAACGCTTGGATTCGTTTTCGCAACGACTTCAATTTATGATGAACAATCAATCGTACAAGTGTTTCAGGTTCCATCTCATAATCAGCAATCGCTTCTCCTTCAAAGCCTCGCTTTTTCGCTAAGTAGGTATGTGCCTTATGGTAATCCTCGTTGCTAAGCAGCTCAATTTCTTCCTGTACCCACGGCTTCGTCCGTTCGATTTTTTCGGCTTCTTTAATTTGCTGTATGAGCCATTCCTTTAACTTTTCAAGTCTATTATGGAAGTTGATCGAGGTGTCGCTGTTATAAAATCTTTCTACAATTTGTTGGGCGGTAACAATCGGCTTTCCTCTGAAGTTAATGCCCTTGAATAGCATGCCATTTAACTCAAGCGACTTTCTGTAGGACTTGATGACCTCAAAAAAACGGCTAGATGCTTTGAATCGGATGCCCGTCACTCTTGACCTGTGCGCAGGAGTATTCACTGCAGTTAAAACATATTCTAATTGCTCGTAGGAATTTTCAACCTGAAACTTTTTACTTAGCCGATGATCCAAGTATTCCTGAAATGTAACCTGCTGCATATTTTCTTCGCCGAGTTCCGGTAGTACATTGGACACATAACTGTTGAACATTGAATTAGGTGAAAATAAAATAATTTGATCTGCATTCAGACTATCTCGATATTTGTAGAGCAAATATGCAATTCGCTGTAAAGCGGCAGATGTCTTACCACTGCCAGCTGCACCGTGAACAATGAGCAGCCTCCTGTGGTCATGACGGATAATCCGGTTTTGCTCCTGTTGAATAGTAGCTACTATACTGTGCATATGTTTGTCTGTACCTTGACCAAGAACCTGCTGTAAAATCTCGTCTCCAATAGTGAGACTGGTATCGAACATAGATTGAAGAACACCTCCGCGGATAAGATATTGCCACTTCTTCTCCAACTTCCCTTGGATTATGCCTCCTCCTGGTGTTGCATACTGGGCAGGACCGGGCTGGTAATCGTAATAGACACTGGAGATAGGTGATCTCCAGTCGTAAATAAGGAAATCTTCGCCACTTTTATCCATAAGCGAAGAGATTCCAATATAGATTTGTTCCTGAGATGACATTCCCTCTTCTATGAAATCTATTCGGCCAAAGTAAGGAACCTTCTGCATACGGTGCAGCGTAGATAATCTCTTAGATGCATGTTTGTGGGTGCTTTGGCTTACGGACAGTGCTTGTGCTTCTTGTCTTAAGCCGATGACAGTCTCAAGAAAATCGTCGAAGGTATCCATGTTCACCTTAATTTCATCCCAAAAATGTTTGCGAATATTGACCACTTCGTTCTTGCGCTGCGAAGTTTCTTCCTTCAATCTGCTAATTTGCTCTGTAATGGTCTCCATTACATTGTCCACTCGTTTTTGCTCCTGCTGAAACTCCGAATTCATAGCATTCACTCCTTAAAAATATAAATGTAGGGGTTGACTAAAGAAAAAAAATACTCTATAATTAAAATAGGGATAATATACTCTTTTCATTTATATAGTGTCTATCTATATAAATTTACCACGGGTTCACATTTTTTTCAATGTATTGGACCTGATTTCTATTTCTATAATTAAACATATATATAAATGTAAAAACACTCCTATAAAGCGGCATTTAGGGGTGTTTTTTAATATCTGCTTATTACTAAAAAAGCATCGTTCTAAAATCTAGAACGATGCTTTTTCTATGTTTTGTATAAACCTCACTTACTTATGATACGGTTCTTTGTGATACTAGTAACAAACACCAGATTCAAGTAGCATTGGCTGCTGTTTATTCGGACTCAGTACCGCCAGAGTTTACTGCGCCTTTAGGCTCCACCAACATGATATGGCATTCCTTTTCGGCGAAAGGCTTTTGTTCGGCTCCTCCTGGAACAATAAACATCTCTCCCTTGGAAATTTTCACCTGACCATCACGAAAAGCAATGAACATTTCTCCTTCGAGCACAATAAATACCTTATCGGCGCCTTGATGCTCGTGCCATATAAAGTCACCAGCAATCTTAACCAGTTTGAATTGAAAATCATTTATTTCACCAACGACTTTCGGAGACCAGAGCTCGCTTAATTGAGATAGATTCTCATTGATATTAATAACTTGGTAATGCATATTCATCTCTCCTTATTTTTTCGACTTTTTAGAATTTGTGCAGGGCATCTGTTATATTTTGCAAAGCGTATTCAATAGCTAATGGGCCACCAGTAATAGCAGAAGTGTCCATTAAATGGACATTACCTTTCTTTACGGCATTTAGATTATTCCATACATTACTTTGTTTTAAGTCATTCATTAATTCTTCTTTTTTTGTAATGTCACCTATAAGGAAAATATGGTCTGCTTGAACAGTTGAAATTCCTTCAAACGTAGTAAATTTATTATTATTACCTTTTAATGTATCATCTGGTGTAAGCCCCAGTCCCTTTTCTTTATCAAACGCAAGTGTATAAACAGGATTTGCTTCCCCTAGAACATTAAAAGTTTTTCCATCCCAAGACAATATAAGTGCTACTGACTCTCCATGAATCGGCTTTAATGCTTCACGCCTAGCTGTGATTTCTTTCATCATTTTATCAATTACTTTTTCCGCTTCGTTTTCCTTTCCAATAATCTCAGCCACTGTACGGAGTCCATATTGCCAATTTTCATAGATATCCTTGGATTTTAACGTAATGACTGGCGCAACTTTTTCTAGTGAATCATACAATTTTTCATGATGTTCTGTTGCTAAAATATAATCAGGCTCAGTAGATAGCATTTTTTCAATACTAGGAGACAATTTATCTCCTAATTCTTCAGCTGAATCCAATTTTCCTTCTAAATAAGATAAAGAAGATAGATACTCTTTTTCAGTAGTAGCAGCAGGTGGCTCACCTAATGCAACTAATATTTCAGGATAAAAATACCATAGCGAGTCCACTTTTTCTGGCTTTTTCTCGATAATAATTTCTTTACCTAAGGCATCCTTAAATGTTCTTGGCCAATCAGTTGCATCTACATTAACTGCTGATGTAGATACGCCTTCTATAGTTGATCCTTTATTTTCAGCAGATGTTTCATTACAACCTGCTAGTATGCCTGCTAATAATAGCATTGAGATTAGCAGGCCTTTAATCTTTAGCATACGAAATTCCTCCAACATATTATTTTCTTTGGTATGTCATTAGTATAGTAAAGTAATTTTTAGATTAGAATGGATGCTTGTTGAAATTAGCATGGATTATTGATGAACTTCTCTCGATATTCAGTAGGAGAAATACCAAATTGTTTCTTGAACACCCTACTAAAATAAAAGGGGTCAGCAATTCCAACAGTTTGCGCAATTTGTTGTACAGGTGCATCACTTGTAAATAGCATTTCTTGCGCCATGTTTATACGATATTTTAATAAATATTCTGAAGGTCCCATACCTGCATGTCTTCTAAATACATACGAAAGTCGATTTCGATTAACGTTATTTTGTTCTGCAAGTGATGTTATTGTAAGGCTTTGATAATAGTATTCATGAATATAATTAGATACCCGTTCGAATAAAGTATGTGATTCACAGCAGCTTTTTTGCCTATTAACAACACATAATAAGGCTTCATTCAGTACCTCGCGAAACAGCATTTCGGTCTGAAACATCGAAATGCCTCCACGCTGATTATATACATGCCAAAGACGCATAATTAATTCGATAAGACGAGGAGATTGTCCTGTTGGTAATTCAAAATGCTGATGAGAAAAGCTTGACTCTTCTAGTTCTGAATTACATATCCGATATAAAACAAGTATATATTCCCAATTGGTGTTACCAAAAATTTCTTGAGCTAGTTTCATTTTTGCACCCCCATGCACAACTTTTCCTGGCGAAAGGATATAAGGCGTGCCATTAAATTGAAATTGTGTCTTTCCTGTAAGTGGAAAAACAAATCCAGGAAAAGAATCTGTATAGTCAGCGTAAGGCACACCTGAATTTCTAGCATATCGATATACTCCTTCTACTTGAAAAGGAGTGTGTGCTAAATGCTCTGCTAACTGATTAACATCGATTTTCACATTGCATACCTCATTTCAATAATAGTTTGCCGGTAATCTCGAGATCATCATTGTACATCCTGTGCAGCTCTTGACCACAAACAGCACATACGATTCAACAAGCTACTGTTCAAGCTAGAAGGCATTGGCATCGAGAACCGATTTTAAGGTCAGTTCCCCTTCCTCTTCACATATCCCCTGAACTATGGATTGAGCCATTTCTTCTATATTGCTCATCATGCTGCTATGAATCTATCTATTAGCGGCCATAATCCGAGTCTCTTCCTTTAACTGGCTCGGATTCAATCAAAAATCTGCGGCTGAAATGCGGAAAGGTGGGCATGAAGACTCTCGCCTATTTTTACATTATCGATAATGATTATCATTGTCAATCTATGACTAAGAAGAGGCTGAGACAAAACCCCAATAACAGGAAAATATAGTACAAAGCTTTCAGAAGAAAAAACAGGGGTTGCCATCTATCGACAACGAAAAATCAATGTAGAACCCGTTTTTGGATTCTTGATGGCTAATTTGCGTCTCGCTCTTCTCTGCCAGTGGAAAATCAAATGTTGAAAACGAAGTAGACCTTGCATTAATGGTGGTCAATCTCCAAAAATACACGGGTATCCACAGAGAAATAGGGTAGAGAAAATGGGAGAACTCATTGAATCCAGAAAAAAAGAGAACTCGAATGACATCGAATTCTCTTTTTCTTGACTATCAGCTAGTTATGTCCCAGCCTTATAAACCTCATTTACTTATGATAAGGCTCGCCCTTCATAATTCTAAAGCTTCTATAAATTTGCTCGATCAACACAAGCTTCATCAGCTGATGGGGCAATGTCATTTTGCCAAATGATTGCTTTTCGTCGGCACGCTTCAATACATCGTCGTGTAAGCCGAGAGAGCCACCTATTACAAAGGCGATTTTACTTTTCCCATACGTCATTAATGACTCAATATCTGCAGCCATTTCTTCGGAAGTTTTCATCTTGCCGTTGATGGCAAGGGCAATCACATATGTGTCTGGACCAACTTTAGAAAGTATACGCTCGCCTTCTTTTTTCTTGACGATTTCCATTTCCGCATCGCTTAGCTGCTCGGGTGCTTTTTCGTCTGGCACTTCAATTACATCCATCTTTGCGTAGCTACCTAGACGCTTTATGTACTCGTCGATTCCCATTTTTAAATACTTTTCTTTTAGTTTCCCGACTGATACAATCGTTATATTCACACGTTATCCACCTTTACAATTCATTTACAAACAACTTATCCACAAAAGTTATCAACATATCCACAAACACTTCCTATATATTGTGTAAAGTTATTTCCTTGATACAATATATTCTGCTGGCTGTTCACAGTAGTTGCATTTTGTGGATAACTTTTTACCCTCTTCGATTTTATCCATAATTGGGAATACTTTTTGCTCTGCCACGAACATGTCTAAAGCGTGTTCTATATGCTTTTCACAGCTGTATTTTTCCATTTTTACTTGACTCCTTATTTTCCGAAATTTCCACAAACTTATTCACAAATCAGTCTATGTTATCCACAATCTATTGTAACAAAGGAAAAGCGAGTAGGAAAGAAAAGGCTTTCTTCCACTACTCGCTGTGTAAAGTTTCTATTCACAATTTTCTAGTTATCCACATCACTTTATAGTGTATCACTATTTGTTAGTGTTAATGATAGCTCTACTAATTTACCTTGACGATATACTTTCATTGTTAAATCATCACCAGTCTTTTTCTCATTATACAAATGCTTTCTTAAATCAATGGCTGTTTCAATTTTCTCCCCATCCATTTCCACAATAACATCATATTGTTTTACTCCTGCTTTAGCTGCTGGGGAGTTATCCATTACCTGCGTAATCACAACACCTGTTGTCACTTCTTCTGGTAATTTCAACGTTTGTTGTTGGTAGAATGCCGGTACTTCTGTTAAATCAGCTAACGAGATCCCCATTGTTGGACGTTTCATTTCACCATTTCGTTCTAGCTCCTCAATAATTGGAATTGCTGAGTTAATTGGAATGGAGAAGCCTAGCCCTTCGACAGATGATTCAGCAATTTTCATGGAGTTAATGCCGACCAATTCACCCGCTAAGTTAACTAATGCACCACCACTATTACCTGGGTTGATAGCCGCGTCGGTTTGTAAAACTTCTTGCTGCCAATCTTCCGTACCATCTCCATTTAAGTCGACTGGCACCGAACGATCTTTACCAGAAACAACACCCGTTGTAACAGAACCATAAAAATCTAAACCAAGTGGATTCCCTATAGCAATTACTGTTTCACCTTGTTTTAAGACATCTGAGTTACCGAACGTTGCAACTGTTTTAACATTTTTAGAGCTAATTGAAATAACAGCTAGGTCTGTCCAAACATCACGGCCCACTAGTTGAGCCTCTTCTTTCGTGCCATCCGCCATTGTTACCTCTAACTGTTTTGCCCCTTGTATAACGTGATTGTTTGTTACGATAAAGGCTTTGTCGCCCTCTATTTTATAAACAACACCTGAACCGCTTCCTGCCTCTTGTGTTGATGTCGAAGGTGGACTCCAAAAGCCGTTGCTTGTCACTTCTTGAATATTGGTAATTCCCACAACAGCCTCTGAGGCTTTTTCAACCGCTGCTGTGACGTCTGTTGTTACTTCTGTTGCTACCTGATTAATGGTTGTGTCATTTTTGTCTGAGCCGTTTGTTGTTGTTCCTGGCATTTGATTGACAAGTCCAGGTAGCATTAGCCAAACGAGTAAAGCGCCAATAATGACACCGATAAGACCGCTGAAGAAGTAACCACCCTTACCACCGCCACCTTTCTTTTTTAAACGTTTTGACTGCATTTCTCGCTCCTCACGTTCGAGTCGCTCCTGTAAAGGTGACTTCTGTATTTCATCATTATTTAGAAAATCACTGTTTTTATCGTTATCTTGAAAATTACTCATCGTCCTCATCCTTCCATTGACTGCTATTTGTTAATTGTTACCCTTATCTTACGATTCAAACATTAAAATCAGATGAAAACTAAATAAAATGGACATAAAAATAGCTGTTCAATGCATTTACTTAAAAATGCGATTGAACAGCTTTTCTTTTTAGAAGCCTCTGGTAAATCAATGTTTGATTTTTGTATTTGTTATGAGCATTGACTGAGCCTCCGGCACGCCAATTAATCATCATTGGCCTTTATGTTAAACGGTTACTAACCTTGTTGGCTCTTCCGCGTCTGTATCAAATAAATGAACATATTCGCCTGCTATAATACCGCATGATTGCAAGGTTTGCGTTACGCTCATGCGCGCCAGCTCTTTCATGTTGTTATCCTTACTTAAATGTGACAAATAAATATTAGTCTGCTTTTCAAAAACGACCTCACTCATGGCAATAGCTGCATCCTCATTTGACACATGTCCTACATCACTTAAAATGCGACGTTTTATCGACCATGGATAACGCCCCATTTGTAGCATATTGACATCGTGATTACTTTCAAATACAAAGGAATCTGCCCCACGAATAATACCTTTCATACGATCACTGACATAGCCTGTATCGGTAATAATAACAAGTTTACGCCCGTCCTCATGAAAAGTATAGAACATTGGATCTGCGGCATCATGTGATACGGCAAAGGATTCAATCGACAATGAGCCAAAATGTTTCACAGTATCCATTTCAAACTCGAAACGTTGCTCTACTGGAATTTCACCTACGAGCCCATCCATTGCCTGCCATGTTTTGGCGTTTGCATAAATTGGTACACTATATTTTCGTGCCAATACACCAATTCCTTTAATATGATCGCTATGCTCATGTGTTACCAATATGCCATTTAGCTTTTTCATATTACGGTCGATTTTTGTAAATAGCTGCTCCATTTTTTTACCACTAAAGCCTGCATCGACGATAAATGCATAATCGTCGTTCTCCACGTAAATCGAATTGCCTGTACTGCCACTTGCTAAAACACTAAATCGCATAATTAAACTCCCCAGTCTTCTTCTTCGCCCTCTTGCTTGTCCTCTTGCTTATCCTCTTGGAATTCAATAACATTACCTTCAACAGCATTGACAAAATACTCTTCGGTTTCCCCATCAGATAATTTCACACGCATTTCCCATGTTGGGACCAGTACCTGCGTTCGAGTTAAATAAACAAGTGTCGAGTAGCCTAACTTCATTTGCGTAATCCGCGAATCTGGCTTTAGTAGTCCTTTTGTATACAATGTTTGTATAATTTGAAGTGGTGGAATCACACTTTCCTGTTGCTCCATCTCTTCAATACTATCAATCATTGTTTGCTCATACATTGTGACTTCGTTATTCGAATTCCATTGTACTTTTAATAAACCACTCTTATTGTAATAAAGCATTCCATTATTTGTTTTCTGGAAGAAGATTGCAACCCGTTCCTCACGGTCAACCTTCCATAATGCATAGGAAGTACCCTCTTTGATGTGCGCTTGGGCAAACTCTGTAAAGCTCGTATCGTCATTTATATTTCGTACTTTCACAGGACTCTCAAGAATTACCCGCGCTCTCGTTTCAACTGAAAGGTCCACTTGATGATTTGAATTTGCAAATTCAGAAGGCGTAAAAATATGGACTTTGCCTGAAATATACGTAGCCGACTCTATGCTATTAGGGAGTGCTCCATACGTAATATTATCGTCTTCTAATCGTGCCCCAATCGTTTTCTCACCAGGTATCTCAACGTTCTGCGCCTCATCGTAACGATTCACATACAACGAATATAGAAAAATATTTAAGATTAAAAAAACCATAATAAAAATGGACTTTGTTCTATTCCAATCCATTTTTGACACCTCCGAGCATGTCAGGCGTCAATAAAATCCATGCACCATTGCGTATAACAAACCACCTTGGCTCTAGATTAAATAATTGTTCGTTTTCTTCCTTTGTTAAATAATAGCCCACCACAATTTCATCTATATCAGATAATACAATATTATTAAGCGTATGAATTTTTTCAACTATTTCTGTTCCAGATGGCAATTCTTTAATCTCTTTTTCCGATGGTATATCCATATCTAATGTAAAGTATGGTCGTTTATAACGGAAAATGCGATTATCTCCCCAAACAGTTGTAATTCGGGTTGTTGCCTGATCACTATATACCGGGAGCCCCTCTAAGTAGAGCTGATAATCCAATTGATTTTTACTTGTACTTGTTGATACATACCGGTAATCCGCTGTAAAGCCCCCATGTTCATTGATAAATTCAAAACTACTATTTAATAGCTTTGACGGCTCTATTCTTTCGCTACTTTCTGCAGCTGGATACACGTAGTTTAGTGATTTTAATCTCCTATCGACAGTCATTAGCGACATGCCATCTGTATATTTTTCAGATGTCGTGCTTTCAACAGTACGTTGTACAATATTTGGATCTGTAAATAACACATTTTTAAATGATTCTAGTGAAAGTTGTTCATCATCGATATAATACGTATACTTTACAGATTCAATTTTGTCATTAGCTACATAAAGTGATGTATAGCCATCACGCTCTACCTCTTTAAAAACACCATACTGTTTTGAAGGCTCAATAATATCCCTTACAAACTGATTGGCGTTTGAAAGGCTTACATGAGAACGCAACAATGAATCATTATTGCTACTAACGAAAAATACCTGTAATTCTTTATTGTTGTATTGGCTCCAATCTATGATCATACGATTGAACGTTGTTTCTGGTAGTTCCTTATCGGCAAATTGAAAAATAGAGCTAAATGCTGAGAAGGGAATCTCTCCTGCAAAAAAGACCGTCATGCGATTATTTGCTCGAATCAGCTCATTTACATAGTCTGGTGAAATTTTATTATTAATTCGCACTAAATCAAGAATGTTCCAGCCCTTAAAGGCATTCATCATATCTTTCATAGCGCCATTCGATACAGTTCCTGTAAATCCATCTTCAGCCCGAATTATAGCCTTATATGGTCTGATGACATCTTCCGTACTTTTTTGTGGCCCGATTAAGATTTCCTTACCTTCTGTTTGTTCAATAAATTTATAATCCGGCGTGTATGTCCAAATGATAAAGGTCAATACCACACTCAGCATAACGAGTAGAAATAAAACAGCTGATTTTACTGGTTCAATATACTTCATTCCCACTCACCTGCCTCGTCAAATTCGTCTAAATCATATGGTAATGTAAAGAATATCGTTGTGCCATGACCTTCATCACTTTCCGCCCAGATTTTCCCGCCATGTGCCTCAATCATTTCCTGTGCAATGGCTAGACCAAGGCCTGTACCACCCATAGAGCGTGCACGTGCGCGGTCTACTCGATAGAAACGATCAAATATGCGACCGACATTTTCTTTTGGAATCCCCATACCATCATCGGAAATCATCACCTTCAACATATTCCCCTGAACGGTAAAGCCAAAGCGTACATTACCACCGTCTGGTGAATATTTAATAGCATTGGAAATGATATTATCGATAACTTGTGTCACCTTATCCGTATCAAATTCAACATAATAAGATGCCTCTGGGAATAAGCGTTCAAATACTACCTTGTCAGACTTAGACATTTCAAAGCGATCGATGATGCGATTAAAGAATGAATTGAATAGGACAATGTCTTTATTCAGCTCATAATCTGCACTATCCATGCGGGATAACTGCAACAAGTCATTGACTAAACGGATCATACGCTCGGTCTCTGTCTGTGTAACATTTAAAAATGTTGGCGCAATGTTTTCATCTTTCCACGCCCCATCAGCCAACGCCTCTAGATAACTGCGCATTGTTGTTAAAGGTGTTCGGAGTTCATGTGAAACGTTGGATACAAATTCTCTACGATCCATTTCAATCTTTTCTTGCTCCGTATTGTCATGTAGCACGGTAATTAGACCATTGATAAAGCCCGTCTCTTTTTGAATAACTGAGAAATTCGCCCGTAATATATACGGGGCATCTGCCGTACTAAAATTTAAATTTACTGCATCATTCATATGAATTAAATCTTCAAAACTATATTCCTGATCGATGCCTAAAACAGATGCAATTGGACGACCTAATGTTATATCTCTTGAAATATGCAATAGCTCAAGTGCTGGATCATTAATAAGAATAATACGCCCTTTGCGATCTGTGGCAATAACGCCATCTGTCATATTACTCAGAACCGAATTGAGCTTACGTCGCTCTGCCTCTGTTGTCGATTGCGCCTCCTGCAAGCGATTCGTCAAATGGTTAAAGGTAAGAGCAAGCTGCCCGATCTCATCTGTCCCATAAACTCGCACTTTACGTGAATAGTTTCCTTTTGCCATGGCCTGTGCCTGCTTCCGCATATCAGCAATCGGCTGTGTAATTGTGCGAGCCACTAAAATTCCTAAGAAGATAGTAATAACTAAGGACATCGCTGTTCCACCCAGGAAAATACGGTTAATATCATTCATTTGTTCAAAAACCGATTCAATATTCGATTCAATATAGAGTACCCCTATAATTTCATCATCAGGACCTGCGCCATCACGAATTGGCGTTGCTAGTACCCATACACGATCTCTTGTTTTATTGTCGATTTTTATAATATCAAATAAAGTCTCTGCTGAAATTGCACGACGGACAAGGTCAGTATTCGAACGTTGTCCAATTAAATTTTGGTTTTCAGCTTCTGACGTCGCAAGTATACGCTGCCGGTTATCTATGACGCGAATTTCTAAAATATCTCCATTTGAAACATCCTTCAAGCCTGTTGAGAATTCCTTCACGATGGACTTTAGGCTTTCCTCACGCGTTGGCATACTTTCATCGCGTTCTTTTAAAATTTCTTCACGAATGCTATATTGCATCAAATCAACACGTTGAAAAATGGATTCTTGAAAATTACTCTTCAAATTTCGCTCTAATTCACGTGCGAAATAGATGCCTATGATTTGCAAAGCTAGCATGATAAGTAAGATATAAATTAGCACTAGCTTGACATGAATGGATTTAAAGAAGCTTACTTTGTGCATTCCGTTTACTCCTGTTCAGGATTTCGTAAATAATAACCTACACCACGTCGTGTCACAATCCAAGCTGGATGACTGGGATTGTCCTCTATTTTTTCACGCAAACGACGAATCGTTACATCCACTGTACGTACATCACCAAAATAATCATAACCCCATACGGTCTGTAATAAATGCTCACGCGTCATCACTTGTCCTATATGTTTACCTAAGTAATGCAATAGTTCGAACTCACGATGTGTAAGTTCGATTGATTCTTCACGTTTCATCACTAAGTATGCATCCGGCTGAATAACAAGAGAGCCTACAACAATCTCATTTGACTCTTCCTGTGCTTCTTCTGCAGCTGGCGCCACAACTTGTAAACGGCGCATATTCGCTTTCACACGAGCAATCAGTTCACGTGTACTAAATGGTTTCGTCACATAATCATCTGCTCCCATTTCTAAGCCTAATACCTTATCAATCTCAGAGCCTTTTGCCGTAAGCATAATAATAGGAAAATCATATTTTTTTCGCACTTCTCTACAAACTTCCATACCATCCCGCTTAGGTAACATTATATCTAATAGCATTAGATCCGGCTGTTCTTCCTCAACCTTCTCTAGCGCTTCATCTCCATCATATGCGCAAATAACTTTGTAGCCTTCTTTAATTAAATTAAACTGTAAAATATCTGCGATTGGTTTTTCATCGTCAACAACTAAAATCGTTTTGTTCATCCATTCTCTCCCTTTCGCTATTCATCTATTTTAAAACAATGTGTCATGATATATTTCAACTTCGTGTATTAAAACTTATGCTATCGCTTCGCTGTTGCGCAGCAATACTTTGTGTATTCTCATTGACAAAGCTAGTGTACTTTATTGCCTGAAGATAAAAGTCACTACTCTTAACTCTAACATGCTTTTAGCTTCCATGCATTATTCATGATTAGTTTCTCTATATCTATTTCGTCTATTAGCCCAAACGCTCACGTGTTTAAAACTCCTACTGCAAAAAGAAGGGAACAGCCGCCTATAACTACCAAATATATGAGCCACAGGATAACACACTCCTAGGCTATCTTTCTAAATATTTCTTGGGAAATAACATTATATTTTATGAGTTATATGCAAAAAGGCAGCCCAGCATTTGGACTGCCTTTTATACAAGTAAATTACTGACCTACATAAGATAAAGGATTCACAAGTGCACCATTTTTCTCAACTTCAAAATGTAGATGCGTACCTGTAGAATTTCCAGTAGAACCCATAATCCCAATGACTGAACCTTTTTCGACAACCTGTCCAACCTCTACATCAATAGAAGATAAATGTCCATATAGCGTCGTATAGCCATTATTATGATTTACCACAATACGGTTTCCGTAGCTACCTGAAACTCCCGCTGCTACAACAACACCATTATCAGCCGCGAGGATGTTGTAGTTGCTAGGTCGGGCAATGTCGATTCCTCGATGTTGTGCACCCCAACGTTGTCCCATTTGACTAGAAATATAGCCACCTACTGCTGGCCAAGAAAATTCACCTGTACCTCGAGAAGAGATAACCTTTGTCCCTACAACTTCAATTTCATCAACTGGTTGCTGGACGACTGTTTCTTTTAAAGCCACTTTCGATGTACGTGTACCATTCTCAGATGTTAATAAATAGGATGTCTCCTTTTTACCGTCAACACCTTGCTGTTTTATAACTGACTCACCTTTATACATCGTTGGGTCTTCTTCTATAACCTTCTTAAACGGAATCGTATCTGTAACTTTCTTTTCTTGTTTTACTGCAATTGTTACGAACGGTTTAGCGACAGTTACGTTTAACGCTTGTCCTATTTGTAACACTGTATCCACCGCAATACCAGGATTTAAGGCTAATAACTCAGCTGTTGTTAAGCCATGTTTTTTAGCAACCGATCCTAATACATCACCTGGTTGAATTTTATATTCTTGTTGTTCGATGGAGCCAGTCATTAATAATTTCACCGCTTCTTCAGGCGTTAGTATAGCATTTGGCGCGATCTTCTTTGTTACACCTGAAACTCCCTGTTTAAAGGAAATATCTAAGATCCGCGTTTCACCAGATTGTAAAGATGGTAAACCATTAATAGCTTGTTGGTTATCTTGAAAACTTTTTAACTCTTGCTGTGAAACATATTGTAGCTTTAGCATACGAACAGTTTCTTCATAAGCATTAGCATCTTTTAAATTGGCGATCGGTTTGTTATCTACTAATAATGAAAAGGCTGGTGTTTGTGCTACAAGAGATTGCTCAACCTTCTTTAATGTTTCTGCATCCTTTGTTTCATTACTAAACACTTGCTCTGGTATTATTTTCACAGCAGCGTTAGCATCTATAGCGTATTCCTTGTACTGATTAGTTGCTTCCTTTTCTTTTGAAGCAATGATTTCCTTCACGGCTTTGTCATCAGATACAGCACCCATATATTCATTGTCTACATAAACATGATAGATTTTATGTAACGCTTCTTTATGATTAATTTCTTTGGCATACCCCATATTAATAGTTAAACTTGCCATTAATACTGCAATAATTGATACCTTTTTAAAAGAAGAAAAATTGTAGGTGAATCTATTGTTTTCTTCTTTTTTATTCCAAGACGAACTCATCAATAAAGCCCCTTCCAACTTTACCCTATCATAGGTTTAATTACCCACAAGGATTTTTTGCACCACTATAATGTACCATAAAGAAAATATTGATTGAATCTTTTCTCCCTTTTGTAATGTAATTGTATTATTTCTCTACTAATTGTTACATAACTCCTATTTTTGTTAATCGCTATTCTATTGTATTTATATTCAATTATTCAGCATTTTAAACAATTTTATACTTTTTTCTTAAATTCTAGACAGTATATAGACTTATTACTTTTTACTTGATTAATATTTCGATAAAATAGAATAAGGTTAATACACTAGTTGATTGGAGCGATTTATTTGAGTGACTCACAAACCTCTGTGATAACATCTAAAGCAGGGAAACCACAAAAAAAGAAAAAAGCCCGAAGACTTATAATAAGGACCATTATGGTTATGCTTGGTGCAATTATAATGGCTGTTGGACTAGAGTTATTTTTAGTACCTAACCAAATCATGGATGGTGGAATTGTTGGTGTTTCTATTATCACTTCACATCTATTAAATTTACCACTCGGTATTTTCATCTTCGTTTTAAACTTACCTTTTATCTTTTTAGGCTATAAACAGATCGGTAAAACTTTTGCCCTTTCTACAGGACTGGGAATTACTGTACTTTCCGCAACAACAATTCTTCTACATAATTCAGAACCATTTACAAGTGATACATTACTGGCAACAGTGTTTGGGGGAATAATTTTAGGAATTGGGGTCGGTATTGTTATCCGTTATGGTGGTTCTTTAGATGGTACGGAAATTTTAGCGATTCTTCTTAATCGAAAATTGCCTTTCTCAGTTGGGGAATTTATTATGTTTTTCAACTTATTTATCTTTACTGTAGCCGGCTTTATTTTCACTTGGGAGCAAGCAATGTACTCTATTCTAGCGTACTATATCGCCTACAAAATGATTGATATTGTTATTCAGGGAATGGAAGAATCCAAATCTGTTTACATTATTAGTGATGAGATTGATGAAATTGGTCAAACGATCATGGATCGCTTAGGTCGTGGTGTAACCTTTTTACATGGCGAGGGAGCGTATACGGGTAACGACAAAAAAGTAATTTTCACCGTTATTACACGTTTAGAGGAATCCAAACTGAAAACCATCGTCTCTGAAATAGACGACAATGCCTTCCTTGCAATTGGTAATATTGCAGAAGTAAGAGGTGGACGCTTCAAGAAGAAGGATATTCACTAAAAATCAGGATATGAAAAAGGAAGCAATGGCGTGCCTGCACCATTGCTTCCTTTTTATATTATGCTTCCCAAATATCTACTAAAACGTTCGTCTGTTCACGAGCAGGACCGACAGAGAAAGTAGCAATTTGAATGCCTGTTAATTCGCTCACACGCTCTACATAACGTCGTGCATTCTCTGGCAACTCTTCTAATGTTCGGCAGCCTGTAACATCTTCTGACCAGCCTGGAAGTTCTTCATAAATTGGTTCGCATTGTTCAATAATATGAAGATTTGCTGGATATTCTGTAATTGTTTCATCTTTATATTTATATGCCGTACAAATTTTCACTGTCTCTAGACCTGATAAAACATCGATTGAATTGAGCGCTAAATGGGTAATGCCACTTACACGACGTGAGTGACGTACTACAACTGTGTCAAACCAGCCTACACGACGAGGACGCCCAGTTGTTGTTCCA
Source organism: Lysinibacillus sphaericus OT4b.31 (assembly GCF_000392615.1). GTDB lineage: Bacteria > Bacillota > Bacilli > Bacillales_A > Planococcaceae > Lysinibacillus > Lysinibacillus sphaericus_B. The sequence goes on from NZ_KB933398.1 coordinate 4,064,391, forward strand.
TACTCGCGACCAACTTCACGAATTTGCTGACCAACTTCATCAAATAATTCTGTTGGGAATGGACCGTCTCCTACACGTGAAGTATAAGCTTTACATACACCTATTACACTTGAAACGCGTGATGGGCCAATACCAGCACCAATCGCTACACCGCCAGCAACAGGATTGGATGAAGTAACAAATGGGTAAGTACCTTGATCGACATCAAGTAAAATACCTTGTGCTCCCTCGAATAATACTTTGCCGCTCTCATCTAATACATCATTTAAAATTTTTGAAGTGTCCGTTACATACTTTGCAATTTCTTGCCCATAGCCATAATATTCTTCAAATATTTCTTCGAACGTTATGCCTTCAACTTCATAAAATTTCTCGAATAATTTATTTTTAATTGCTAAATTATAACGTAGTTTTTCTTCAAATATTTCTTTATCTAATAAATCAGCCATACGGATTCCGATGCGTGCAACTTTATCTTGATAGCATGGACCGATTCCTTTGCAAGTTGTACCGATTTTATTATCGCCACGGCTTTCTTCATCTGCAATATCTTGTTTAATATGATACGGCAGAATAACATGAGCACGGTTAGAAATACGAAGATTGTCTGTATCGATGCCACGCTCCTGTAGTCCTTTCAGTTCTGTTACAAGCGACTTTGGATTAACAACCATACCATTTCCCATTACTGAAGTTTTTTCTTTGTAGAAAATACCAGATGGAATTAAATGTAATTTATATGTTTCACCTTCAATTTTAATGGTATGTCCTGCATTATCTCCACCTGCAAAACGGGCGATTGCATCCGCCTTTTGTGAAAGGAAGTCGGTAATTTTGCCTTTCCCTTCATCTCCCCACTGTGTTCCTACAACTACAACTGATGTCATAATCAGCACCTCCGTTAGATACATAATGTATCTCATTTATCAAGCCGTTAATTATTGTAACAATGATAGAAACCTCTAGTCAACAAAAAATAGTTAAAAACACGAACATAAAATCAAATACTATGATTTAACGTTCGTGTTTAATGACAGAATGGTATGAATATTATCGCGCTTTTAGATAAAGTGAAACGCCAATCAGTTCGGTTTTCTTTTTCCCCACTGATTGTAGTTGAACCAATCGGGCTTTTACGGTTCGTTAATCGACCACCTAGTCATTCTAGTTGTCATCTTTGCACTCGAGGTGGGCGTCGTACTGACCGTTCATGCGGGATAAATATTACTAATCACGTGGAGGTGGTGGCGGCATTTGTGACCAATCCACGTTAATAAATTTATTGAATTCCTTTTTAAATGCAAGCGTTACTGTTCCGGTAGGGCCGTTACGTTGTTTAGCTATAATAATTTCAATCATGTTTTTACTTTCAGATTCTTTATCGTAGTAATCGTCACGGTATAAGAATGCAACAATATCCGCATCCTGCTCAATACTTCCCGATTCACGTAAGTCACTCATCATTGGTCGCTTATCTTGACGTTGCTCAACGCCACGAGAAAGCTGTGATAAAGCAATTACAGGCACCTTTAATTCACGCGCCAATCCTTTTAAAGAACGTGAAATCTCTGATACCTCCTGTTGACGGTTTTCACCGGGTTTACCACTACCTTGAATTAACTGTAAATAGTCGATTAAAATCATTCCGAGGCCATGCTCTTGTGCTAAACGACGACACTTTGCTCGTATTTCATTGATACGTACACCTGGTGTATCGTCAATAAAAATACCTGAATTCGATAAACTTCCCATTGCCATAGTTAGTTTACCCCAATCCTCGGTTGTTAAAGCACCTGTACGTAAAACTTGGGCATCAATATTTCCTTCTGCACAAAGCATACGCATAACTAATTGCTCTGCGCCCATCTCTAACGAGAATATGGCAACATTTTCACGTGCCTGAACTGCTACACTCTGCGCAACATTTAGCGCAAAGGCCGTTTTCCCTACAGAAGGACGCGCCGCAACAATAATTAAGTCATTCCGCTGGAAGCCCGCTGTAATATGGTCTAAATCACGGAATCCTGTAGGAATACCCGTAACATCACCTTTACGAGATTGTAGCTGCTCGATATTATCGAAGGTCTCTACTAACACGTCTTTTACATGCTTAAAGTCACCTGCATTTTTGCGATTGGCAACTTCCATCATCTTCTTCTCAGCTTCGCCAAGTAATGCCTCTACTTCGTCCTCTCGTGTATACCCATCTTCTACGATTTTTGTGGCTACACGAATTAAACGACGTAATAAAGCCTTTTCTTCAACAATTTTAGCGTAGTGGGCAACGTTGGCTGCCGTAGGAACAGCATTGGCGAGCTCTAGTATATACGATAGCCCGCCAACGTCTTCAATCTCTTTTTTTGCTGATAATTCCTCAGTAACTGTTACAACATCTATCGCTTTTCCCTGATCACTTAAACGCAACATCGTTTCAAAAATTTTCTTATGCGCATTTTGATAAAAATCATCTGCTAGAAGAATTTCTGATGCCGTTATTAATGCCTGTGGTTCTAGGAAAATCGCACCGATAACCGATTGCTCCGCTTCCCGGTTATGCGGTGGAACGCGGTCTATCATCGGTTCGCTCATGGATAGTCGCCCCTTATTCTTCCGTTACATGTACTTTTAATGCCGCTGTTACATCATGGTGTAGTTTCACAGGTACATTTGTAAAACCTAGTGCACGAATCCCATCATTTAAAGTCATTTTACGTTTATCGATTTTTATGCCATGTACTTTTTGTAGTGCATCTGCAATTTGCTTTGTAGAAACCGAACCGAATAGACGGCCGCCTTCACCTGATTTTGCTTTTAGCTCCACAGTTAAAGTCTCTAATTTTTCTTTCAATGCTTTTGCTTCAGCTAATTCTGCTGCTGCATTTTTTTCTTCTAATTTTTTTTGTCCTTCTAATTGACTCATAGCTTGCGCATTCGCTTCAGCAGCATAGCCATTTTTTACAAGGAAATTTTGTGCGTAGCCATCTGCCACATTTTTGATTTCACCTTTTTTTCCTTTTCCTTTAACGTCCTTTAAAAATACTACTTTCATTATTCCGAACTCCCTTCGAGTACCTCAAATATGGCCTCTTCTAAATATTTTTTCACTTCTTCTATAGTAAGAGCTTCAATTTGACAGGCCGCATTCGTTAAATGGCCGCCGCCGCCGAGCCGTTCCATAATAAGCTGTACATTTATTTCTCCAAGTGATCTTGCACTAATGCCAATTAAGCCATCAGAACGGTGAGCAACGACAAATGAAGCACTAACGTCCTTCATTGTTAGTAGAATATCTGCTGTTTGTGCGATTAATACAGAATCATACACTTTTGAATCTTCACCTGCGGCAATAGCAACACCTGGTTTTACGAACTTTACAGTTTGCACAATCTTAGAACGCTCAATATACGTATCAATATCTTCTTTTAGTAAACGTTGTACTAAAACTGTATCAGCGCCGTTCGTTCGTAAATAAGAAGCTGCCTCAAAAGTACGAGCACCTGTACGAAGAGTAAAACTCTTTGTATCGACAATAATTCCAGCCAGTAATGCTGTTGCCTCTAGCATATTAATTTTTGCGCGTTTAGGCTGATATTCTAGTAACTCAGTCACAAGCTCAGCTGTGGACGAAGCATATGGTTCCATATAAACGAGTGTCGGATTTTCTATAAAATCCTCACTGCGACGGTGATGGTCAATAACAACGACCTTTTCCGCTAATTTCAATAAGTATGGATCTATCACTAAATTTGGTTTATGTGTATCAACAATAATGAGCAAGGATTTCTCCGTCATTTTTGCTGCAACCTCTTCTGGTGTTAAAAAGTGTTCATAGAAATCAGACTTTCTTTCAATTTCATTCATCAAACGTGTTACACTTCCGTTTAATTCATCGAAATTTATGACAACATAGCCCTTTACATCATTCATTTGTGCCATTTTACGAACACCTACAGAAGCACCGATGGAGTCCATATCTGGATTCTTATGCCCCATGACAAATACTTGATCACTATCTTGAATCAGATCACGCAGGGCATGTGAAATGACACGAGCCCTAACACGCGTACGTTTCTCCACAGGATTCGTTTTACCACCATAGAATTTCAGCTTTCCAGTAGGTTGCTTGATGGCTACCTGATCACCACCACGACCTAAAACAAGGTCCAGGCTTGATTGTGCTAAACCGCCAAGTTCCACCAAAGAGGAAGATCCTGCACCTACGCCAATACTAAGCGTTAGTGAGAGATTTTTCTGTGCTGTTTTTTCACGAATTGTATCTAAAATAGCAAATTTTTTCTTTTCAAGTTCTGTTAAAATCGACTCATTTAATACTGCTAAAAAGCGATCCGATGAAATACGTTTTACAAATATTCCATGCTCCGCAGCCCAATCATTGACGATCGATGTCACCATCGTATTTGTTAAACTACGAGGTTGATCATCCATTGCTTGCGTAATTTCGTCATAATTATCTACAAATAAAATTGCAATAACTGTACGATCGGCGAAATACTGTTTTTCAATTGCTATTTGCTCGGTAACATCAAAGAAGTATAACAATCGCTCTTCTTCTTTATAAAACACACGATATTTCCGATCACGAAGGGTAATGGTTGCTTCATTTGTTTCTTCGGTCTTCATTAGTACATATATATCATCTGATATATTAACAATCCCTTCGCCTACTAATGTCTCCAAATTCAGTACACCTTGCATATATGGATTCGACCATTCAATTTCAAATTGCTCATTCACAAGTAAAATCCCAATCGGCATTTCAAGTAATGCCTCTTCTCCAACCTTTTTCATGCGGAAGGAAATGGATTCGATATGCTTTTCTGTTTCTTCAAAAGTAGCTTGTTCAACCTTCCACGTATAAACCATTAACAGAACAAAACCTATACCATAGCCGATTCCTATTCCGATATTCCAAATACATAGAAGTACGAACGTCACGATGCCAAAAATGGAAAGAACAAAAAGTGGATAGCGGATTGGTCGTTTTCTAAAAGTCCCCATTAGATCAGCCCCTTATTCTTTAGTCTTTCCTTTCACAAGTGAACGTACGTCAAAACCTAAATCTACAATACCAAGTAAAATAATGAATGACGATAATGGAATAGCTAATAAACTGGCAATCCATTTCACAGCATTTGGCATTCCTTTTTTGGAAATAAAATAATGGATAAAGGAAATCCCTTGTAGGATTAATAATAGCCATAAAATATAAGATACATTTAAAACAATTATCTCTAACATAGTGCCAGGTTCTGGACGTATAAATAAATTAATGGATAGAACAATCATGTAGTACCATAAAATAGCACGTGGTAAACGCATATTTTGAAACGGTACAAATTTTGGAACAGCTAAACCTAGGCGTTTTAAAATAGGTAAATTCAATGTAATTACGATGAATGCTGTAGAAAATGCAAAAATTGTTATGGTTGCTGGCATTGTCAACTCAAGTGTTTTAATCATTGCCTCTAGTTGTTCTGGTTGAATTGCTACCTTTCCAGTTACACTTTTAGCAAGCTCATTAGACTGCTCATAATTTTCACGAACGATGTCCAAACTCATATCAATCATGTTAAGACCTGCTAAGCGCACATAAGCTAAATAAACTAGTGCTGTTGACAACAAGACAGCGATACCAGATGACATGAATAAATAAAGTTTGCTTTTTTTCAGGTAAATCGCATCACCTATGACTACTCCAAGCAACCCCATGATAAAGGCGAACGGTAACATAGTAATGCCACTCACTAAAACGGTTAAAATACAGCCTACAACTGCTACGAGTATTGATGAGGAACGCTTGAAACTTGCACCATACCAAGCAATCGGTAACGGAGCAAATAATAAGGCTACCATAAACATAAATGGGATATACGCAGAGATAATCATTAAGATTGTAAAAATTGCGACCATCATTGAGCCTTGCACAAGCGCCTTGGTTTGATTATTCGGCATTGAAAACCTTCCTTTTTTTCAGTCAAACTTACTAAAGCTTATTGTACCATTTTTTCACGTTATTGAACAAAAAACGCTAAGATCAACTATTTTCTTTAGGGCTAATCTATGCAGACTAAGTGCGCAAAAGCACTTGTACATTCAACATGCCCAGGCTCCTTAGTGGAAACGCTCCTATTTTCTCAAGAGAAATTGATTAGCATCTTAGAAATTACATCTACTAAAAACTATGCATTACGTAACAACAAAAAAACCAGCATCCCGATACGAATATCGAAATATGCTGGTTTGAAATCGATGCAGAGTCAAAACCCTGACGTCATCAATCTTATTTGTCTTCTGATACGAATGGAAGTAATCCCATAATACGAGATACTTTAATAGCAGAAGTTAATTTACGTTGGTATTTAGCGCTAGTGCCAGTTACGCGACGTGGAAGAATTTTCCCACGTTCTGAGATGAATTTTTTTAGTAAATCTACATCTTTATAGTCGATATGCGTAATGTTATTAGCAGTGAAGTAGCAAACTTTACGGCGTTTGCGGCCTCCGCGACGTGGTGCCATAGTGATGTCTCCTCCTTATAAGTTTATAGTTTTTGTAGATAGAAGAGTTAGAATGGAAGATCATCCTCTGAAACTTCGATCGGTCCCTTGCTGTTAGCAAAAGGATCTTCATCTACACGTGTATAGTTCGGCTGATTCACTGGTGGTTGATTTTGCTGATAAGAACCGCCGCCAAATGAACCTTGCTGAGGCATTGCGCCACCAAACTGTTGTTGTGGTTGGCCACCGCCATAAGACGGTTGGCTATTTGCGTAAGATTGTCCACCGTATTGGTTAGATGCTGGAGCACCTCCACCACTACGAGGCTCTAAAAACTGTACGCTATCTGCCACAACATCAGTTGTATATACACGCTTACCATCTTGTCCTTCATAGCTTCCTGTTTGGATACGACCTTCTACTCCAATTAAACTTCCTTTTTTCATGAAGTTCGCTAAGTTTTCGGCCTGTTTGCGCCAAGCAACACAGCTTATGAAATCTGCTTCTTTTTCACCTTGTTGGTTTGAAAATGTACGGTTTACAGCAACTGTAAATCGAGTAGACGCAATACCATTTGGTGTGTAGCGTAGCTCGGGATCTTTTGTTAGTCTTCCAACTAATACAACACGGTTTATCATCAGAATACAACCTCCTTTTCAGCATTTTGTTTAAAATTATTTTGCTTCTTCGCGAACTGCAATGTGACGAATGATATCTTCGCTGATGTTAGCAAGACGTGTGTATTCGTTGATTGCTTCTGAAGTAGCGTTTACTTTTACGATTTGGTAGTAACCTTCGCGGAAGTCTTTAATCTCGTAAGCTAAGCGGCGTTTGCCCCACTCTTTTGCTTCGATGACTTCAGCACCGTTAGAAGTTAAGATTTCGTTGAAACGTTCAACTAAAGCTTTCTTCGCTTCGTCTTCAATGTTCGGACGTACGATGTACATTAATTCGTATTTTCTCATCTGTTTACACCTCCTTATGGACTCAGGCTCTCCTGTTTACAGGGAGCAAGGAGCAAGTAATAACTATTACTCACATCAATGAATTGTAACACATAGATATATGTCTTTCAAGTCGCAAACTAAGAATTCATTCGATATAATAAATGATAGTAAGTTCATAGAGGGGGCGTTTTCATGCTACCAGACAAAGAACCTGTTGTGATTGAATTAGATATAAAAAAACTGATGATGGACAATATTGTTGTCACAACTGGTCTAGTCATATTATTTATTGCCATTCAATATATTTGCTTAAAAGATTTTCAATTTTCATTTTGGGGTACGTTCAGCGCGAGCATACTATTTGTCGTCCTCTATATCGTCTTCATTATACTACATGAAATCTTTCATCTCATTGGATTTATGCTCTTTGGTGGGGTGCCTTTTAAATCTTTGAAATACGGTGTAAATTTCGAGCTTGGTGTGGCTTATGCAACAACTGATCAGCCATTACCCAATCATGCGATGAAAAAAGCATTGTTGCTACCATTTTGGACAACTGGTATGTTACCGACAATCGCTGGCTTCTATTTCAACAGTACTGTATTACTACTAATAGGTGCCTTTTTGATAGCAGGGGCCATTGGCGATTTTGCCATGTACAAAGAATTACGCAAGTATCCAAAAGATGCTCTTGTACTAGACGATCCTGAATACCCAAAGCTTTATGTTTATCCTACACAGAAAAAAGAGTTATTCAACAAGTAGCAAAAAAAGGGCAACCTATTGAAGATTGCCCTTTACATATTTTTATACGTTAAAACGGAATAACATAATATCGCCATCTTGAACGATATATTCTTTACCTTCGAGACGTACTTTACCCGCTTCTTTAGCCGCTGCTTGAGAACCAGCTTCTACTAAATCGTCGAAAGCAACTGTTTCCGCACGGATAAATCCACGTTCAAAGTCCGTATGAATAACGCCAGCACATTGCGGCGCCTTCATGCCTTTGCGGAATGTCCATGCGCGTACCTCTTGTACACCTGCAGTGAAGTACGTAGCAAGTCCTAGTAAATCATATGAAGTACGAATCAGTTGATCTAACCCTGATTCTTTAATGCCTAGCTCTTCTAAGAACATTGCTTTTTCTTCATCATCAAGCTCAGAAATTTCTTCTTCAATTTTTGCACAAATTGTAATTACGTGAGCACCTTCAGCCGATGCATATTCACGTACCTTTTGTACATATTCATTATTATCAGCATCTGCAACTTCTTCTTCTGAAACATTTGCAACATAAAGCATTGGTTTAATCGTTAATAGATGTAGGCCTTTAATAATCTTTAACTCATCCTCTGAAAGTTCAGCAGCACGAGCTGGTCTACCGTTCTCAAGTTCTTCTTTAATTTTAAGAAGGATTGGTTCTTCCACCATTGCATCTTTATCTTTTTGTTTTGCCATTTTGCTTACACGCTGTATACGTTTATCAACAGATTCTAAATCTGCAAGTGCAAGTTCTAAATTAATAACTTCAATATCGTCTATCGGGTCAACTGCACCTGATACGTGCGTAATGTTTTCATCTACAAAGCAACGTACTACTTGGCAAATTGCATCTACTTCTCGAATATGCGCAAGGAATTTGTTCCCTAAACCCTCTCCTTTAGATGCACCTTTTACGATACCAGCAATATCCGTAAACTCAAAAGCTGTTGGGACTGTTTTTTTCGGTATTACTAATTCAGTTAGTTTATCTAAACGTGCATCTGGCACTTCGACAATACCTACGTTCGGATCAATCGTTGCAAATGGATAGTTAGCAGCCAATGCTCCTGCCTTTGTAATTGCGTTAAATAATGTTGATTTACCAACATTTGGTAAACCGACGATTCCAGCTGTTAATGCCATGCATGGACACAACCTTTCTATGTTCTGTTCAGATTTGCTCTTTTACCCCGTACTAATTGGTGCTAAGAATCCACTTCAAAATGGAGGTGAAGCAAGTCGTCTAAGTGGGACATTTAAAACCCAAAAGTCCCCGATTTGTTCAGACCAACATGAAGGCGAAGCCATAGGAAGTGGTTTCTTAGCCTAAGTTTCTTAAAATAATCGGCAGCTATGCAAAAGCCTCACCGATTAAAGATTCACTTTATAACCTTATCTATTATATTGATTCGCTATTAAAAAGTCTAATACACCTGATACTTAAGCTTCATTTGCTGATTTTAATACTTTTTTCATTTTTTTCCCAAATTCACGACGTGGAATCATCACACTGTGCTGACACCCTTCACATTTAATTCGTACATCTGCACCCATACGAATAATTTTCCACTCATTTGTGCCACAAGGATGTTGTTTTTTCATCTCAACAATATCATTTAAACCAAATTGTTTTGCTTCCATTTATTCGTTTCTCCCTTCTTCTTTCCCACTTTTACCATAAAGCATCATGTTTGGATAAGCCATTGAAATATTATTTTCCTCAAATAATTTAGTCACATCACGACGAATAGTTCTTGCCACTCCATATTGTTGTTGTGGTAATGTCTCGGCAGCAATACGAATGGTTACCTCTGTGCCCTTGACGTTTTGCACTCCTAAAAATACAGGTGCAGCCACTAGTTCTTCATGAACTTTAGGAAGTGTACTTAAATAGCTTATTATGAGGGCCTCAGCCTTTTCAAAATCAGCATCTGTTGTCATTTGTAAATCTACAAAAATTTTAGAGTTGTTAACAGAATAATTTATGACTTCTCCAATTGATCCATTTGGGATAATAAACTGCTCCCCAGTTGCACCTTTAATTTTCGTTGTCCGGAGACCAATCTCTACAACTGTTCCTTCTGCAGTATTAATCTTAATATAATCCCCTACACCAAATTGGTCTTCAAAAATAATAAAAAACCCTGTAATAACATCTTTTACCAAACTCTGTGCACCAAAACCGACAGCTAAACCGACGATTCCAGCTCCGGCAAGTAGACCTGCAACTTTAATATTTAATAAGGACAAAATGGCAATAATTGCTGAGAAATACACCACATAGGAAATGACACTTTGTAGTAATCTAGCAATTGTGCGTTGACGACGCTCTGAGTGCTTTAGCGGTGAACGCATACGTAATAAAAACACTTTATTGATAAACTTTTTACCTAAACGAACAACTATTAAAGATACAATTAAGATTAATGCCATCTTAACAGTTGCATCAACAACCGTATTCCAGAAATCTTCTGATGTCAGATATCTCTCCAATATTTTTGTGTTAAATTCCATTATTACCACCTCTTGAATAACTTGCTAAAAATTTGCGTATACTGCATAAAAATTGAGCACTTCTTACAAATAAAAAGGAAAGTGAGTTTTTTTATGAATACTATACCAGATTTGGTACTACCTTATTCGCTTCATCATGAAAGTAAAAATGCTGTTTGGCAATTGAGTACATTATTTTTAGAATATATACCTTTTCAACATGAGCGCCTAATTTTTTGTTGTATTGGTAGTGACCGTTGTACAGGCGATACACTGGGACCTTTAACGGGTAGCTTTTTAAAAAAATCCGTTAGTTTTCCCTACGAAGTTGTAGGATCACTAGAAGACCCGTTACATGCTCTCAATTTAGATGCCACACTACAACAGCTACACCATCATACTACGAAACCCTTCATTATTGCGATTGATGCATGTCTAGGAAGTGAACATAATCTTGGTCATATCGCTGTACAGAATGGACCGATTTTGCCTGGGAAGGCTGTAAAAAAACAATTGCCCCCAATTGGTGACATATCCGTTAAAGGAATTGTCAATATTGGCGGCTTTATGGAAATGCTTGTTTTACAAAATACAAGACTGCATATTTCTTATGCGATGGCTGAAAAACTTTCTAGGGCACTTTTATTAGCTGCTCATCGTTATTCATTGAAAAGGATAGATGATGCAGACCAAAATACCGACAACGATGATTCCAGGCAACAAGTTAGCAGCCTTGATCTTGGTTAAACCTGCTATATTTAAACCGATTGCCAAAATCATGACACCACCAACAGCGGTCATTTCTGTAATGAACATTTGTAGTGCTGTATCTGGTATATAGGCACTGATGACGCCTGCAAAGAGCGCGATTATTCCTTGATATACAAACACAGGTACCGCAGATAATAGGACGCCAATACCTAATGTGGACGCTAAAATAATGGATGTAAAACCATCAATAATTCCTTTTGTTATTAGCACATTATGGTCATTGCGCAAACCACTATCGAGTGCACCTATTACGCCCATCGAACCAACAACAAATATTAACGAGGCAGTTACAAAGCCTTCGGCAATGCTAAGTTGATTGTCATCATTACGATTTTTGCTAAATAATGACTCTACCCATTGACCAAGTCGATTCATCTGCTTATCTAAATCCAGCCATTCACCTATTACGGTACCTACTACTATACTTACCACTAAAATAATAAAATTATTACTTTCAAAGCCCATTTTTATCCCTAGTAATGCAACAGCTAAACCTATAATCGATAATACGGTAGCTTTCATAGACTCAGGTATATTTTTAAATATACGCCCCACTAATGCACCTGCCATTATGAGCACCGCATTAATTAATGCCCCTAGCAATACCACAATCTTTCCTTCCCTCTCTAGAAAAATAGAGAGCGCCTAGTATTTTGGCGCTCTGATTACGTTAGAGAAATTTCTAGCTATTCCTCCTGTAAATTTAATATTTCTAAAATGCGTTCCAAATCATCTTCTGAGTAAAATTCAATTTCAATTTTCCCTTTATTATTTGCCTTCTTAATTTGAACATTTGTTCCAAAATAATCTCGTAATTGTGATTCTTTAGCTGCAACAAAGATATCCTTTTTCTTCGGCTGCTCTGTTTCACGTGAAACTTCTTCGTTTAAATTTTGCACAAGCATTTCCACTTGGCGAACATTTAAGCCTTGCTTTATTATCTTACCTGCAACTTCGGAAATTTTTCTTTTATTTTTCAAGCCAAGTAAGGCACGTCCCTGCCCCATTGACAATGTACCCGCATTCATCAGTGTACGAACATCAGCTGGCAGAGCTAGTAAACGAACATGGTTGGCAATGTGTGGCCTACTCTTACCTAATCGTTTGGATAACTCTTCCTGTGTTAAATGTAGATTCTCCATTAAACTTTGATACGCTTCTGCCTCTTCAATGACGGTTAAGTCTTCACGTTGAAGGTTCTCTAGAATAGCTAATTCCATCATTTGTGCATCTGTAAGCTCTTTAACAATGGCTGGGATAGCATCTACACCCGCTAACAGTGATGCCCTAAAACGACGTTCTCCAGCGACAATCTCATATTTCCTAGCCTTTTTCCGTAAAGCAATTGGCTGTAAAATACCATGTTCTCGAATGGAATCTGCTAATTCTTGCAATGCTTCTTCATCAAAAATTTTGCGTGGCTGAAAAGGGTTTGCAACGATTAACTCCAATTGTATTTCTTCTACTTGTCCACTATGTTCAAGGGACTCCCCTGGAAATAATGCACCAATGCCTTTCCCTAAACCTTTAGCCATTTTTAATCACTTCCCTCGCCATCTCTAAATATACTTCTGCACCTCTTGATTTTGCATCATAAATGATAATAGGCTGTCCATGGCTAGGCGCCTCACTTAATCGCACATTACGAGGAATAATTGTTTTATATACTTTATCTTGAAAATATTTTTTTACTTCATCAATAACTTGTAAGCCTAAGTTTGTCCGTGCATCAAGCATCGTTAATAATACACCATCAATATATAGCTGCTGATTCAAATGCTTCTGTACTAAGCGTACAGTAGACAACAGCTGACTCAATCCCTCTAATGCGTAATACTCACATTGTACGGGAATAATCAGTGCATCTGAGGCTGTTAAAGCATTGATGGTTAGAAGACCTAATGACGGTGGGCAATCAATAATAATATAATCAAAGTCTTCTTTTACATCTTGTAATGCGTGCTTTAGACGTACTTCCCGTGAAATTGTTGAGACTAATTCAATTTCAGCCCCTGCAAGTGAGATTGTTGCAGGAACAATTGATAAATTTTCTACATTTGTTTCTTGAATGACATTTTCAACATTTTCATCATCAATTAACACATCATAGATACAACTTTGTATTTCTCCCTTATTAATGCCCAGTCCACTTGTTGTATTGCCCTGTGGATCCGTATCAATTAATAGCACTTTCTTTCCCAAGTATGCTAGACAAGCGCTCAAATTGACCGATGTCGTTGTTTTACCTACGCCACCCTTTTGATTGGCGATTGCTATAATTCTACCCATTTAAAAGCACCTGCTTTCATCTATCAAAGTTTGCTTTGATAAATCCATTTGTAAAATCATTGTTTAATACCGCTATCTTAATTCCCATTCTAACAAAAAAACACAACAGAGTTGTATAAAATATTGAGAATATATACAAAAAAGAAGACATCTCAGAAATATTCCTAAGATGTCTCCCCTATAAATAACATATAATTCAATAAAAATATTTTTCTGAAATAATTTTAAACTTCTATTATTCATTCAAGACTTTTTCTTTTTAGGTATCTTTACAGTGATTTGATAGTAATCCTCTGTATCTTCTTCTTCAGTATTTACAGTAATACCACTTTTCGTCACCATAGATAGCGATTGCTTAATGGTATTTAAGGCAATACGGACATCTTTACTTATTGCCTTTCGTTTTGGCTTAGCTTTCTTTGGCGCGGTTTCTTCCTGTTCCACTGACTCAGGATTTAATAGCATATGAATCTGCTCTTCTAGCTGACGGACATTCCACTCATTGTCAATTGATTGCTGTAAAATTGCTAATTGTAGCGGCTGATCTTTAATGGCAATCAATGCACGCGCATGCCTTTCAGAGATAGTGCGATTTAAAATAGCTTGCTGCACTTCTTCAGGAAGCTTTAATAAACGTAATTTATTGGCTACCGTGGATTGTCCTTTTCCAATTCGTTGGGCCAGTGCTTCTTGTGTTAGCTCATGAAGCTCTAATAATTTTTGATAGGCTATTGCTTCTTCAATTGCAGTTAACTCTTCACGTTGAAGATTTTCAATTAACGCAATAGAAGCTGTCTCCTTATCACTTAAGTTTCGTACAATCGCAGGCACTTCTGTCCATTGTAGTTTTTTCATCGCTCGGTAACGACGCTCACCAGCAATAATTTCATACTGATTCTCTGCTGTCATACGGACAACAATTGGTTGAATCACACCATGTGTATGAATGGTTCTTGATAATTCTTCAATTTTTTCATCATCAAAAATAGTACGTGGCTGAAAACGGTTTGGCACAATTTGATCTATTGGAAGCTTAATGACCTCTTCTGCAGTATTAACCGCCTCTGCTTGTTCTACTTCATTTTTCACAATAGGCTCTGCTTTATTTCCGCCTCCAAAAAAACGTGAAAAAGGACTTTTCATCCAAGTGGCACCACCTTTAAGTAACTATCTTGCTCTGTGTCATTCTATTATTATTTATTATATTTCCTAAAATGTATATAGTTCATAGATGTCATTTGCGTGAACCATCCCTAACTAGTATGTATGCTCAAAATAGAAAAAATATTTTCCACCTTGAGTCGTTCCACATGAAACACTAATTATTGAATTGGTGTTTTATTTGGTACACCTGGTTTACGCGGATATTTTTTCGGTGTTCCTTTTATTTTATCAAATATATATAAAGTTCGTTCACTTTCTTCAACAGGTAACAGGAAAGAAAATTCTTCTCTCAGTGTAACACCAAATGTAGCTAATGCTTTTTTAGCATCTTTCAATTCTTCTGCGCCTGCTGTGGCCTTTAAGGCAACAAAATAGCCATCTTGTTTTGCTAATGGTACACATAGCTCGGATAATACTGACAAGCGTGCTACGGCACGGGCTGTCACAACATCAAATTGCTCACGATATTTTACATTTTGGCCAAATTCCTCTGCACGAGCATGGACAAAGTGCATATGCTCCAATTGTAACTCATCGCTTAAATGATTTAAAAATGTGATTCGTTTATTTAAAGAATCTACAATTGTTACATGTAAATGTGGGAAGCAGATTTTAATTGGTATACTTGGGAAACCAGCTCCTGCGCCAACATCACATACTGTTGTAACTTGAGTAAAGTCAAAATAAAATGAGGCACTAATCGAATCATAAAAATGTTTTAAATAGACACCCTCTATATCCGTAATGGCCGTTAAGTTCATCTTCTCGTTCCACTCTACAAGTAGTTCAAAGTATTTCTTGAATTGTGCTATTTGCTTGTCAGAAAGCTCGATACCCTTACCCTTTAATGCCTCAATAAATTGTTGTTCGTTCATGTAAAGTCTCCTTTTTAAAAATAGGAAGCGGGCACAAAGGTATGCCCGCCTCTTATTCACTTTACTGTTGTTCTATTATTCGCCGCTTACACGTGCAATTTTACCTTGTTCAATATAGACAAGTAAAATTGAAATATCTGCTGGATTTACGCCAGAAATACGCGATGCTTGTGCAATAGAAAGTGGCGTTACTTGTTTTAATTTTTGTCTTGCTTCTGTAGCTAGCCCTGAAATTGCATCATAGTCTATATTTTCAGGGATTTTTTTATTCTCCATTTTATGAAGTTTTTCGACTTGTTGCAATGCCTTTTCAATATAACCTTCATATTTCAACTGAATTTCAACTTGTTCCTTCACTTCATCTGTCAATTCAATATCAGCTGGTATTAAAGAAGATATTAAATCATAATGCACTTCAGGACGTTTTAATAGATCTGCTCCCCTAATACCGTCTTTTAATTCACTTCCACCTACAGAACGGATAGCAGATTGTGTTGCTTCATTTGGTTTAATAATGACTTCGCGAAGACGCGCAATTTCATTTTCAATAAGCTCTTTTTTCTCCACGAATTTTGAAAAACGTTTTTCTGAAAGCATTCCAATCTTATATGCTCTCTCCATTAAGCGTAAATCAGCATTATCGTGACGAAGTAGAAGACGATATTCTGCACGGGATGTCAGTAAACGGTATGGCTCATTTGTCCCTTTTGTTACTAGATCATCAATGAGTACACCAATATAAGCCTCTGAACGACTTAAAATCAATTCTTCTTTACCAAGTACATTTGCAGCAGCATTCATCCCTGCCATTAAACCTTGTGCAGCAGCTTCTTCATAACCTGATGTTCCATTAATTTGACCAGCTGTATACAAGCCTTTAATGCGTTTTGTTTCTAATGTAGGCCATAGTTGTGTTGGCACGATTGCATCATATTCAATAGCATAGCCTGCACGCATCATTTCTGCTTTTTCTAAGCCAGGGATGGATTGTACTAAACGTTTTTGCACATGCTCAGGTAAGCTTGTTGATAATCCCTGTACATATACTTCACGCGTATTACGACCTTCTGGCTCTAAGAAAATTTGATGGCGCGGTTTATCATTAAATCGTACAACTTTGTCTTCAATTGATGGGCAATAACGTGGGCCTGTCCCTTTAATCATGCCTGAGTACATCGGTGAAAGATGTAAATTTTCTTCAATAATTTCATGCGTTTGCTGACTCGTATAAGTTAGCCAACAAGGTAATTGATCCATGATGAATTCAGTAGTATCAAAGCTAAACGCACGTGGTTCATCGTCTCCTGGTTGAATCTCTGTTTTAGAATAATCAATTGTACGATTGTTCACACGCGGCGGTGTACCCGTTTTAAAGCGCACAAGATCAAACCCAAGATGTTTTAAGTTATCTGCTAAACCAATTGATGGTTGTTGGTTATTTGGACCACTTGAATATTTGACATCTCCGATAATAATTTCACCACGTAAGAATGTACCTGTTGTTACAACAACTGTTTTCGCACGATAAATGGCGCCTATTTGCGTAATTACACCTTTTACTTCATCTTCTTCTACAATCAGTTCCTCCACCATTGCTTGGTGAATTGTTAAGTTTTCATTTTCTTCTAATACACGTTTCATTTCATGTTGGTACAATACTTTGTCAGCTTGTGCGCGTAATGCACGTACAGCAGGACCTTTTCCCGTATTTAGCATGCGCATTTGTATATGCGTTTTATCTATAACTTTCCCCATGACACCACCAAGTGCATCAATTTCACGTACGACGATTCCTTTAGCAGGTCCGCCAATTGACGGATTACATGGCATAAATGCAATCATATCTAAATTGATTGTTAGCATCAGTGTGTTAGCACCCATTTTGGCTGCAGCATAAGCAGCTTCTGAGCCTGCATGACCTGCACCAATTACAATTACATCAAACGTGCCTGCCTCATATTGTGTTGGCATGCTCGTATCTTCCCTTCTCTAGTAGAATTATTTCCCTAAACAAAATTGTGAAAATAGCTGATTAATTAGGCTTTCTTGTACCGTATCGCCAATAATTTCACCAAGTATCTCCCACGTTCTTGTTACATCTATTTGCACCATATCAACTGGTACACTAGCTTGTGCAGCTGCTAATGCATCCTCTACCGTAGCTTGTGCTTGGTGAAGTAATGCAATATGACGTGCATTTGATACATATGTTAAATCGCCCGCTTCAATTTGCCCCTCAAAAAATAATGCGGCAATTGCTTCTTCAAGCTCTATGACTCCTTCTTCTTGTAAGAGAGAAGTTGTCACAATGCGATGTTTGCCTGCCAACTCTTTAACGCGAGCTAAATCTATTTTTTGCGGTAAATCTGTTTTATTTACAACGACGATATAATCCATCGCTTCAATTGTCTCGAAAAGACGCTCATCCTCAACCGTTAATGCATCTGAATAGTTTAATACCAATAAAATTAAATCTGCACCACGCAACGCCTCTCGAGAACGTTCCACACCAATTCGCTCTACAATATCTTCTGTCTCTCGAATACCTGCAGTATCGACTAAACGAAGTGGAACACCACGTACATTCACGTACTCTTCTATAATATCACGAGTTGTCCCTGCTATATCTGTCACAATGGCTTTATTTTCTTGCACTAAACTATTTAAAAGTGAAGATTTCCCGACATTTGGGCGACCTAAAATAACTGTGGATAAGCCTTCTCGTAAAATTTTTCCCTGAGAAGAAGTCTTTAGCAGTTGAATGATTTCATTTCGTACCCACGTACATTTTTCAAGTAATACGGGTACCGTCATTTCTTCTACATCATCATACTCTGGATAATCTATATTAACTTCTACTTGCGCTAATGTCTCTAGCAATGCTTGGCGTAAATCACCGATTAGACGAGATAGTTTGCCATCCATTTGGCCAAGAGCTACGTTCATTGCACGATCCGTCTTCGCACGAATTAAATCCATCACCGCTTCCGCCTGCGATAAATCAATACGTCCATTTAAAAATGCTCTTTTCGTAAATTCACCTGGCTCTGCAAGCCTTGCACCATTTGTTAATACTAATTTTAATACTCGATTAACAGACACAAGCCCACCATGACAGTTGATTTCAACTACGTCCTCACGCGTAAATGTTTTCGGTCCACGCATTAACGACAGCATTACTTCCTCTACTACCTCTTTTGTCTTTGGCTCTACTAAGTGCCCATAATGAATTGTATGTGAAGCCTTCGTTGTTAAACTTTGACCACCTGGTGATTTGAATATTTTATCTGCAATTGCTACTGCATCGTCCCCACTCAAGCGAACAATTGCAATAGCACCTTCACCCATTGGTGTGGATATTGCAGCAATTGTATCGAACTCCATTTAATTACCTCCTTCACGTTATCCACATGTGGATAAACATAACCGACCAAAACTTTCTAACAACTTAGATTAACATATTTTTAAAAAAATCTAAAGTAAGGATAACTTCCAATTGTGGACAACATTTGCGCTAAACCATTTATTGTTTTCTAATTGCTCTAGAAACAAAAATCGACAAGATCCTTCGACATTTGGATATGGGATTATCCACAGAAAAAAGGTCATTTTATCATAACGATAAAATGACCTAGGCTATTATAATTTGTCTGTACGTTTTTAGTGAAGGAACTGCGTTCGTTATTTAACAGGTTCTATGACTAAATAACGATTAGGTTCTGTTCCTTCTGAGTAAGTTTCAATATCTAGGCGATTAGCCAATTGATTATGAATAATCTTTCTTTCATACGACTGCATCGGCTCAAATGCCACACGTTGATTTAAACGAAGTGCCTTGTCAGCCATACGATCCGCCAACTGCTCTAATGCTTCTTGGCGACGTTCACGATAGTTTTCTACGTCTAATTTCACCATTAAGAACTGCTTAGCACTTTTATTTAACACAAGTTGTGTTAATTGCTGCAAAGAATTTAATGTTTGCCCTCGTTTTCCTATGAGCAGTGCTGCTTTTTCACTTTTTAGCTGAAATAATACGTATTTACCTTCACGTGCTGTGTCAATTTCAAGATCTTGAATGTCCAATTGTTCAGCAATATTTACTAAATAAGCTTTTGCTTCTTCAATTGGGTTTGCAGAGTTCTCTTCTTCCTCTGTACTTTCTTCTACTATGACTTGTTGGACAGCTTCGATTCCCATTGTTTGTTCAGAAACTTGTGAACTTACTGTTTCAACATCATCTAAGTCTGTTGCTTTGAACGATAGTTCCTTAGCCGAATGCTTTTGCTCAGCTACTTGTACTACGTCAATAGCTGGCTGAACTTGCTCTTCTTTTACTGTCACACGAACTTCTGCAGATCGTGCACCAAAACCTAAAAATCCTTTTTTGCCTTCTTGTAAAACTTCAACATCTACTTGTTCACGGGTTTTGCCAAGTTTCTGTAACGCCAATGAGATCGCTTCTTGTGTTGTTGCGCCTATTTGCGTAAGTTGTTTCACTTTTTAGCCCCTCCATTTTGAGCAGGTTGTGTTTTATCCTTTTGCCAAGGTTTGTAAATAAAAAGGTTTTGGAGAATCGAGATAATGTTCCCGATTACCCAGTACAATGATAATGCCGCTGGTAAAGCCATACCGAAACCAATAATCATGAATGGCATAATGTACATCATCATCTTCATTTGAGGGTTGTCCATTGCTGGGCCCGTACGTAATACGATAAATTGCATTAAACCAGCAAGAATCGCTAGTACTGGTGCTGGATCTGCTAATGGGAACATAAAGAAATTTCCTAAATCAAAAGCAGATGTAGCATTCATACGACTAATCGCATGATAGAAACCAATTAAAATTGGCATTTGAATAAACGCAGGTAAACATCCAGCAATAGGATTGGCTCCCGATTCACTCATTAACTTCATCATTTCTTGTTGGTACTGTTTCTGCGTTTGTGCATCCTTAGAAGCGTACTTCTTTTGCAATTCCTTCATTTTTGGCTGAAGTTCTTGCATTTTTTTAGAACTCTTTGTTTGTTTAATCATTAATGGAAGAATCGCTAAACGAATAATAATTGTTACTGCAATAATCCCCCATGCATACGTACCGAGTAAATCAGCAAAGTACTTAATCGCTGATACTAATGGCCAAACGATGAATTCATTCCAGAAGCCTTCGCTATCTTTGGAGATAGGCTCATTAAATTCTGTACAACCAGATAGCAGCAATGCTACGGATACTAGCGACAAAATTACCCAAAGTTGTTTTTTCAACCGTCTTCCCCCTACAAACCTATTCAATTTTCTTAAATCTATCTACGTTCTTTCTTACTTCTTCTTTACTCAACACATTCTCTCGCTTTTGAATAAAGTTAACAGTTATTTTATCATGCAAATAAGCTTTGACTCTACTAATTGTTCCAACTTAATATACCCATTCAAATAAGGAGAGTTACTATATTTACATTTGCTACAGTGGAACTTTATACGAAAGTGCGCTTTGTTGCCACTTTATTTGCCGTACGTACTATGCTTTTTTTAAAACTTTAGCAATTCGTAATACATGCTGCAAACTTTGTTTCACTTCATGAAAATCCATAGTGGCCGCCGGATGTCTGGCGATAATAACATAGTCCATATTCGGCTTGAGCTCATCTTTTAATTCATGAATGCTTTGTCGAATATAACGCTTAATCTGGTTGCATGTTACCGCATTTCCAACCTTTTTACTAACCGATAAACCTATGCGTAATTCCGTTTGTCCCTCTTTTGGTAAATAATAAATGACAAACTGGCGATTAGCGAAAGACTTTCCCTTTTTAAACACCTTTTGAAAATCTTCATTCTTTTTCACTCGTTGGCGTTTTTTCATTACTTTCACCTGCTACTAAATAATATCCTTCAATCTTTATTGTTAGGTTTACCAAAAATAAAGAAAAAAAAGACCACTGATGTGGCTCAGTGGACTTATTTTATGCTGATAAAACTTTTCTACCTTTACGACGGCGAGCAGCTAGAACTTTACGACCGTTTTTCGTGCTCATGCGTGCGCGGAAACCGTGAACTTTGCTGTGCTTACGCTTTTTTGGTTGGTAAGTACGTTTCATGTTTATAGACACCTCCTGAATGAAAGTTGAATTTTTCAACATACAGACCTGCATATTATATAAAGTAATCAGCTATTTTGTCAATGTATTTCATAAATTTCTTTCGACAATTATTTCTCGGTTATTATTTTGCTTAATTATAATTATCCACAGAAAACTTGTCTTTTTTACACAGAGTTGTGTATAGTATTTTTTGCATGTTTTTTTATCCACAAGTGTTATCTACAGCTTTTTCACATAAGCAGTGCTTGTGGACAACTCAAAAGTGCATAAACAAAGGTTGTGTGGATAAGTTTCACAAACTATTGAAATAGCTTTGTTTTTCTGATACGATAACTGTGCTTCACTTTGTTGAAAACTGAAACGAACTAATCTTTTATCCACAACTGTTGATATGCTGTGGATAATTTTTATCACAGCCTTTGGTTAAGTTTTATCCACAGCTTGTGATTTTGTGGACTAGTCGTAAAATGAACGTATTTACTTATCACATAAATGCACTAAATTTTTTTATTGCTGTATATGTATTGAACTGTAAAGGAGAATAGCAGCTTGGAACATTTAGAAGAATTATGGAATAATGTCCTGGCTCAAGTTGAACAAAAAATTTCTAAACCAAGCTTCGAAACGTGGCTAAAGTCTACAAAACTACTTTCTTACAATGGAAGTGGATCAACCGTGACAATTGCTGCGCCAAATTCGTTTGCTCGAGATTGGCTTGAGAATCATTATATTCATTTGATTACAGGTATATTAACGGAGCTTACAGGCGAAGACTTGCTTATTAAATTTGTTGTTCAAAAAAACCAGGATTCGGACGATTTTGATTTACCAGCGCCTATTATCCAAGCAAAAAATAACGATCATCATGATATTTCACCAGGTATGTTAAATCCGAAATATACATTTGATACGTTTGTCATAGGCTCTGGAAACCGCTTTGCACATGCTGCCTCGTTAGCTGTTGCAGAAGCCCCTGCGAAGGCTTATAACCCTTTCTTTATATATGGGGGAGTAGGGCTTGGTAAAACCCATTTAATGCACGCCATTGGCCACTATGTGTTAGAACATAATCCCAATGCAAAAGTTGTGTACTTATCATCCGAGAAGTTTACAAATGAATTTATTAACTCTATTCGTGATAATAAGGCACTCGATTTTCGCAATAAATATCGTAATGTAGATGTGCTGCTAATTGATGATATTCAATTCTTAGCCGGAAAAGAATCTACACAAGAAGAATTTTTCCATACATTTAACACATTGCATGAGGAATCAAAGCAAATTGTTATTTCAAGTGACCGCCCACCAAAGGAGATTCCCACATTAGAGGATCGCTTACGCTCCCGGTTTGAATGGGGATTGATTACTGATATTGCACCACCCGATTTAGAGACTCGTATTGCTATTCTACGGAAAAAGGCAAAAGCAGATGGTCTAGACGTTCCAAATGAAGTAATGCTCTATATTGCGAACCAGATTGACTCCAATATCCGGGAGCTTGAAGGTGCGCTTATTCGTGTCGTGGCGTACTCATCGCTTGTTAACAAGGACATTAACGCTACATTAGCTGCTGAAGCTTTGAAAGATATAATTCCTAATTCTAAACCACGAACTGTCTCCATTTTAGATATTCAAAATGCAGTAGGAGAGCACTTTAATATTCGTTTAGAGGATTTTGTCGCTAAAAAACGAACAAAATTAATTGCATTTCCACGTCAAATTGCGATGTTTTTATCACGCGAATTAACAGATTTTTCGCTGCCGAAAATTGGAGAAGAATTTGGGGGTCGTGATCATACAACAGTTATCCATGCTCACGAAAAAATATCTTCTATGTTGAAAAATGACACTCAGCTGCAACAAGATATTAAACAAATACGGAGCATGCTAGGGAAATAATCCTGTGGACAATTCAATTATTTAAACACAAACTTATGCACAGTCTATCTACATGTGGATAGACTGATTTCATTCATCTCAAAGCACTTATCCACAAATCCACAGGGCCTATTACTATATCTTTTAATATTTAATAAATAAATAATATAAATATGTGAGGGAAAACAAATGAAATTTGATATTTTACGTGACCGTTTATTAGAGGGTTTAAATGATGTCATGAAAGCTGTAAGTTCTAAAACGACTATTCCGATTTTAACGGGGATAAAAATTGATGTGACAAATGAGGGTATCCGTTTAACAGGTAGTGATGCAGACATTACAATTCAAACATTTATTCCTGTAGAAGAAGATGGCCAACAAATTATCCAGATAGCAGAAACAGGTTCAATTGTTGTACAAGCTCGTATGTTCAATGAAATAGTACGTAAATTACCAACAAATGATGTTGAAATTCAAGTAACAGCTGGTTTCCAAACACATATTCGTTCAGGTAAATCTGAATTCCATTTAATTGGCTCAGATGCAGCAGAGTATCCTTTACTACCTGAATTAACGGAAGATCAAAAATTTACTATACCTGCAGACCTATTAAAAACAATTATCCGTGAAACAGTATTTGCAGTTGCCACTTCAGAAAGCAGACCGGTGTTGACAGGTGTAAACTGGCAGATCAAAAATGAAGCTTTAATCTGTGTTGCAACAGATAGTCATCGTCTAGCAAGACGAAAAGTACAATTAGAAAATTTACCAGCTGTCGAACATAGCGTAGTAATTCCTGGAAAAAGCTTAAATGAATTAAATAAGGTGTTAGAAGATTCTACAAACCTTGTTCAAATTGTTATTACTAGCCAGCAAGTATTATTTAAAACTGGGGATGTATTATTCTTCTCTCGTTTACTAGAAGGCAATTACCCAGATACAACACGTTTAATTCCAGAAGAATATCAAACAAATGTGACGATTAATGGTAAAGCATTATTACAGGCAATCGATCGTGCATCACTTGTAGCTCGCGGTGATCGTAATAATGTCGTGCGCTTCGACATTTTAGATAATCAAGCTGTCGAAGTGTCATCCAATTCACCAGAAATAGGTAAAGTGCAAGAAGAAATTCCAGTAGAAGCATTAGAAGGGGAGGGCTTAAAGATTTCCTTTAGTGCGAAATACATGATGGAAGCCTTAAAAGCAATTGATGGTCAAGATGTCGTTATTCAATTTACAGGGGCTATGAGACCATTTATTTTACGTTCTGTACATGATGACGCAATTCTACAGTTAATTTTACCAGTTCGTACTTACTAATTTTTATGACGTAGGTAGCTGGTTAAAGAACCGTTCTTAAAGTTCACTTTATTTGCCAGTCACCACTAATAACTTTGATACGCTTTAGGAGATAGTCGTTAACTGCGGCTATCTTTTTTTACTTATGGTGCATTTTTAGGTATGATAGAGAGATAGATATTCTGTATTTGGAGGGTGGCACAACTATGAAAGACATTGAAATTGACGTTGAGTTTGTGACGTTAGGACAACTTTTGAAAATGACCGATGCTATTAGCTCAGGTGGTATGGCTAAATGGTTTTTACACGAAAATGAAGTATACGTAAATGGTGAGGTAGATGATCGCCGTGGTCGCAAATTGCGTAATGGAGACGTTGTAAATATACCTGGATGTGGTCGGTTTCGTATCGTTGGACCCGCTGGACAATAAACTATGCATATTGAGCAGTTAAAACTTACAAATTACCGCAACTATGATACTTTAGCGTTAAATTTCTCTCCAAAAATTAATGTATTTATTGGTGAAAATGCGCAAGGGAAAACAAATGTTATGGAATCCATTTACGTATTGGCCATGGCTAAGTCACATCGTACGACGAACGATAAAGAATTGATACGTTGGGATTCAGACTATGGTAAAATAGAAGGGGCCATTCAAAAAAGGCACGGAATTTTACCAATTGAGCTTACGATTACGAAAAAGGGTAAAAAAGGTAAAATAAATCATATTGAGCAAAGTCGCCTTAGTCATTATATTGGTCAAATGAATGTGGTTATGTTTGCACCCGAAGATTTGAATGTCGTAAAAGGGAGTCCGCAAATACGACGACGTTTTATTGATATGGAGATTGGACAAATCTCTCCAGTCTACTTACATGATTTATTAACCTTTCAAAAAATTTTAAAACAACGTAATCATTATTTAAAACTGAATCAAGGCAAAGTAATGACAGATGATGTGATGTATGAAGTCTATAATGAGCAATATATTCATGCAGCTACCCAAATTATTCGTAAAAGATTTCAATTTATGGATTTATTACAGGAGTGGGCAGAACCAATTCACGCAGGTATTTCACAAGGTAAAGAAACATTAGCTATTAAATACCGCACAGTAGCGGGTATTGAAAAAGAACACACTCCTAGTGAAGTTGAAAATCTTTTGCACAAAAAGCTGTTAGAGGTAAAGGCTCGTGAATTTGAACGAGGCGTAACTATGGTTGGGCCACATAGAGATGATTTGCAGTTTTTAGTGAATAACTATGATGTGCAGACATATGGTTCTCAAGGGCAACAACGTACAACTGCTTTGTCATTAAAGCTCGCCGAAATAGAATTAATTAAACAAGAAACAAATGAAACACCCATTCTACTTTTAGACGATGTATTGTCGGAACTCGATGATTATCGCCAATCGCATTTATTAAATACCATTCAAGGTGAGGTCCAAACTTTTGTAACTACTACAAGTGTTGATGGAATTCATCATGAGACGATGGAACATGCACAACTGTTCCACGTGAAACAAGGTGCGATTGAGGAAAGTTAGCCAGGGAGTTTTTTAGATTATAAAAGAATGGTAATAGTCAGCTCGGTTGACTGTTCATTCATTTACACACAATGATGTTATGAAGGAGTAGATGAAAGCCGTGGCTATAGAAAACGAAGGTTTACAAAATCAAGCTTATGAAGCCGATCAGATACAGGTATTGGAAGGTTTAGAAGCGGTTCGTAAAAGACCAGGGATGTATATCGGTTCAACAAGCTCCAAAGGGCTTCACCATTTAGTATGGGAAATCGTTGATAATAGTATAGATGAGGCTCTTGCAGGATTCTGTACAGATATTACAGTAACAATTGAAAAGGAAAACTGGATTCGCGTAGAAGATAATGGACGAGGAATTCCAGTTAGTATTCAAGAAAAAATGGGTAAGCCTGCTGTCGAGGTTATAATGACAGTGCTACATGCTGGTGGTAAGTTCGGTGGTGGTGGATACAAAGTATCAGGAGGTCTCCATGGCGTAGGAGCATCTGTAGTTAATGCCCTTTCTATTGAGACAATCGTTCAAGTGCATCGTGAGGGACATATTCACGAAATTATATTTGAACGCGGGAAAACAATTCAGGCTTTAACTGTTATTGGCGATACTGATCGTAATGGTACAACTACACGCTTCAAAGCAGACCCTGAAATATTCAAAGAGACAACAGTTTATGAATTTGATATTTTAGCTCATCGTATTCGTGAATTAGCTTATTTAAACAGAGGTATCCGCATTACAATTGCAGATGAACGAGAAGAAGAAAAACGTTCTACTACATATCATTATGAAGGTGGTATCCGTTCTTATGTAGAGCACTTGAATCAATCTAAAGAACCAATCCATGAACCGATTGATGTTCTTGGTGAAAAAGATGGTATTTCAGTAGAAATTGCGATGCAATATAACGCTGGATTCTCTTCAAATATTTTTTCATTTGCTAATAATATTAATACGTACGAAGGTGGTACACATGAGTCTGGCTTTAAAACGGCTCTCACACGTGTTATCAATGATTACGCACGTAAAAATGGATTACTAAAAGAGGCAGATACAAATCTTACGGGTGAAGATGTTCGTGAAGGCTTAACAGCTATTGTCTCTGTTAAGCATCCTGACCCACAATTTGAAGGGCAAACGAAAACAAAGTTGGGTAACTCTGAAGTAAGCCAAATCACAAATGCTTTATTCTCAGATGGTTTTGAGCGATTCATGCTAGAAAATCCGACGGTAGCTCGTAAAGTTGTTGAAAAAGGTTTAATGGCTGCTCGTGCACGTGTTGCTGCGAAAAAAGCGCGTGAATTTACACGTCGTAAATCAGCTCTTGAAGTGTCGAGTTTACCAGGTAAATTAGCTGACTGCTCTTCTACGAATCCAGCTGACTGCGAAATATATATTGTTGAGGGTGATTCTGCCGGTGGTTCCGCAAAATCTGGTCGTGACCGTCACTTCCAAGCAATTTTGCCATTGCGAGGTAAAATCCTTAACGTTGAAAAGGCACGTTTAGACAAAATTTTATCGAATGCAGAAATACGTGCGATGATTACCGCATTTGGTACGGGTATTGGTGAAGAATTCAGCTTAGAAAAGGCACGTTATCATAAAATCGTTATTATGACGGATGCCGATGTCGATGGTGCGCATATTCGTACGTTGCTCTTAACATTCTTTTTCCGTTTCCTAAGACCATTAATCGAGGCGGGTTATATTTATATTGCTCAGCCACCACTTTATCAAGTGAAACAAGGCAAGCACGTTGAATATTGCTATGATGATGAAACATTAAAAGAAATTTTAGAGCGCTTACCAAAAATGCCAAAACCAAATGTACAACGTTATAAAGGTCTTGGAGAAATGAATGCGGAACAACTTTGGGAAACAACGATGGATCCTGAGTATCGCACATTGCTACAAGTGGAATTAGATGACGCAATCAAAGCAAATCAAGCATTTGAGCGTTTAATGGGTGATGAAGTTGAACCCCGTCGTCAATTTATCGAAGAAAACGCAGTATATGTAAAAAATTTAGATATTTAATTTTCGTGAGGGGAGGTCTACACTTTGTCAGAACAAGAACGCTCCGGTGTTAAAGGAATTAATATAACAGAAGAAATTGAAACATCCTTTCTCGATTATGCAATGAGTGTAATCGTATCACGTGCATTACCAGACGTACGTGATGGACTAAAACCAGTACATCGTCGTATTTTATATGGCATGCAAGAGTTAGGAAATACAGCAGATAAAGCGTATAAAAAATCAGCACGTATTGTTGGGGATGTAATGGGTAAGTTTCACCCACATGGTGACTCGTCCATTTATGACGCAATGGTGCGTATGGCGCAAGACTTTAGTTACCGTTACATGCTCGTTGACGGCCATGGTAACTTTGGATCTGTCGATGGCGATGGTGCTGCAGCGATGCGTTATACTGAGTCTCGCATGTCTCGTATTGCAATGGAGATGCTCCGTGATATTAACAAAAATACAATTGACTATACTGACAACTACGATGGTTCTGAAAAGGAACCAGTTGTTCTACCAAGTCGTTATCCAAACTTATTAGTAAATGGTGCAGCGGGGATAGCTGTTGGGATGGCCACGAATATTCCACCACATCAACTTGGAGAGACAATCGATGCAGTACTAGCACTTTCTGAAAATCCTGCGATTACAACAGAAGAGCTTATGGAAATTATCCCTGGACCTGATTTCCCGACTGGCGGTTTAATTTTAGGTCGGAGCGGCATTCGTCGTGCCTATGAAACTGGGCGCGGATCAATTATTATTCGTGCAAAAGTAGAAATTGAACAAAAAGCGAATGGTAAAGAAACAATTCTTATTCATGAATTGCCTTATCAAGTAAACAAAGCAAAGCTTATTGAAAAGATTGCAGAGCTTGTACGTGATAAAAAAATAGATGGCATTACAAACTTAAGGGATGAATCAGACCGTCGTGGTATGCGTGTGGTCATTGAAGTGCGTAAAGACGCCAATGCCAATGTCGTTTTAAATAATTTATATAAACAAACAGCAATGCAATCAAGCTTCGGCATTAATATGTTGTCGCTAGTAAGTGGTCAACCAAAAGTAATGGGCTTAAAAGAGATGCTATATCATTATCTTGAGCATCAAAAAGTCATTATTCGTCGTCGTACAGAATTTGATTTAAAGAAAGCAGAAGACCGTGCACATATTTTAGAAGGTTTACGAATTGCACTTGATCATATCGATGAAATAATTGCAATTATTCGTGGCTCTCGTAGTGGTGATGAAGCGAAGCCGCAATTGATGGAACGATTTAATTTATCAGAGCGTCAAGCACAAGCAATTTTAGACATGCGCTTAGTACGTTTAAGTGGTTTAGAGCGTGAAAAAATAGAAGCAGAATATCAAGAGCTACAAGTGCTAATTGCTGAGTTGAAAGCAATCTTAGCAGACGAAGCAAAAATTGTTGAAATTATTCGTACTGAAATAATAGAAGTAAAAGAACGTTTTAATGATACACGTCGCACAGAAATTACATCTGGCGGTATGGAAATGATAGAGGACGAGGATTTAATTCCTGTCGAAAATTCAGTAGTCACTTTAACTCATAACGGTTATATTAAGCGTTTAGCTGCGAATACATATCGCAGTCAAAAGCGTGGTGGTCGTGGTGTACAAGGGATGGGTACAAACGAAGATGATTTCGTAGAACACCTGATGAATACATCTACACATGATACAATTCTATTCTTTACATCAAAAGGCAAAGTATTCCGAGCAAAAGGTTATGAGATTCCTGAATACGGTCGTACAGCAAAAGGACTACCAATTGTTAACTTACTCAATATTGAAAAAGATGAGAAAGTAACTGCGATGATCCGTGTTGCTTCATTTGAAGACGATGCATACTTTATCTTTACGACAAAAACAGGTATTACAAAACGTACACCAGTATCACAATTTGCGAATATCCGTACAAATGGCTTAATAGCAATTAGCTTACGTGAAGATGATGATTTAATTGCTGTTCGTTTAACAGATGGTTCTAAACAAGTGATTATAGGTACGCGTGATGGAATGCTTGTACGTTTCCAAGAAGATGATATTCGCTCAATGGGTCGTACAGCTGGCGGTGTTCGTGGTATTAAACTACGTGACGGTGACGAAGTAGTTGGAATGGAAATCGTTGAGTCTGGGGAAGAAATTCTAGTTGTTACTGCAAAAGGTTACGGCAAACGTACTTCTGAGGAAGAATATCGTTTACAAAGTCGTGGTGGTGTTGGATTAAAAACAATTCAAATTACGGATAAAAACGGTCCTATGGTAGCTGTAAAAACTGTTGATGGTTCTGAGGATTTAATGCTAATTACAATTAATGGCATGTTGATACGTATGGACGTAAATGATATTTCGTTAATTGGTCGTAGCACACAAGGTGTTCGTTTAATTCGTTTAGGAGATGACGAACTGGTTGCAACTGTTGCGAAAGTTGAAAAAGAAGAAGATGACGATTCTTCTGAAGATGATGAACAAGTAGTAGAATAGTAAAAAACCGATGATCGGCACACTATTGTTGTCGTCATCGGTTTTTATTATAAATCATGAAAAATAAGTAATTATTTTGAATTCCATGATAAAATGAAATAACCTTAATGTTAAGCAAGTGAAATAGTGAAGAGGTGTTAATTTCGTGGAAACTATACATGTCCCAATATCAGAGTTACGCATGGGTAAAGTAATATCTGAAGATATTTTTGCTAATACGCAATATCCAATAATTTTTAAAGACACAATAATTTCCCATGAGCATCTGCCGGTTTTTAGTGCATTTAATATTGCAAGGGTCCCTGTATATAAAGATGGGATGAAAGATGCTCAGTTAAATGACGACAAAGAATTAGAAGTTGCAATTCCACCTGAAGCTATCCCAACTTTTAGAAGGGTGTACAACAATTCTGTTGAGCAATTTAAAAGGGAATTTAAAAATTGGGAAGCTGGTGCCAAGGTAGATATTGCGAAAGCACGTACAATTATTCTTCCTCTGCTAGAGATGGTATTAGAAGATCGTACAATTATTTTTGATTTAAACGAGTATTCGAATCCTAAGGACTATTTATATCACCATTGTGTAGCAACTGCGTTGATTTCTTCTGTTATTGCACAAAAATTAGGTTATGATAGAGGACTCACGATTCAAATAGCAATTGGGGGTTTATTAGCAGATTGTGGTATGGCTAAAATTCACCCGCGTATTCGGGATAAAAAGACGACGTTAACAGAGCAAGAATTCGATGAGATTTATAAGCATCCTATCTATAGTTATAATATGGTCAAGGATCTAACAATTTTAAAAGATACGATGAAAGAAGCTATCTTTCAACACCATGAGCGTTTAAACGGAAGCGGTTATCCTAAAGGTGAAAAAATCGCCAACATATCTATTTTCGCACAAATAATTGCAGTTGCTGATGTATTTCATGCAATGACATGTGAACGCGTATATCGATCCAAGCAATCTTCTTTTAAAGTGATTGAAATGGTTAATGAATCTGAATTTGGAAAGTTTGATATTAAAGTAGTAAGAGCACTTATTGATTTAGTCGCTGATTTACCTATAGGTACAATTGTTGAACTTTCTAATTTAGAACGTGGTGAAGTAATGTTCGTCAACAAATTTGCTCCAACACGGCCTCTTATTAAATTAAGTAACACAGGAGAGATTTTTGATTTAGGGAAAAACCGTATGTTCTATATTTCACGTATAATTACTAATTAACAAAATTGTAGTAAGGCGATCATCTAGAATATTGATTGCCTTATTTTCTTTATAATCAATGATACTTCAAAACTATTTTAATTTTTTTATAGAAAGTGTTGACATAGTTTTAGAATCTTGATATTATAAGTAAGTCGCCAAGAGGTGACGCAGTAAACGCAACAAAATGAACCTTGAAAACTGAACAAGCAAAACGTAATTAATAAAGTTTTTAGTAGCGA
>NZ_KB933399.1 GCF_000392615.1 Lysinibacillus sphaericus OT4b.31
CCCTCCACCAGTTTTTAAAGTCATAGGGGCATAGTTCAACGGTAGAATAGAGGTCTCCAAAACCTTTGGTGTGGGTTCGATTCCTACTGCCCCTGCCAAATAATTTCATGGCGGTTGTGGCGAAGTGGTTAACGCACCTGATTGTGGTTCAGGCATTCGTGGGTTCGATTCCCATCAGTCGCCCCCCTCCAGTTTATGTTCCATAAAAGGTGTTCAAAAGCCTCAATGTTATCGCTTGTTGAAGGTTGAGATTTACGTCGGAGTAAAGAAGCGTGAAAAACGTCATCTTACTTTAAGCGTATATAATTATTATTTTTAACAATTAATATTG
>NZ_KB933400.1 GCF_000392615.1 Lysinibacillus sphaericus OT4b.31
CCCCAGCCATTCTTTTTTGTTTTGAGCCATTAGCTCAGTTGGTAGAGCATCTGACTTTTAATCAGAGGGTCGAAGGTTCGAGTCCTTCATGGCTCATCATTTTTAAGGAAAAGACTTGACATTTCAAATTATCATAGTATAATAAAAAAGTTACTAATTGAATGCGGTCGTGGCGGAACGGCCCGCTCCAAAAAAATACTTTTAAAAAACATATTGACATTTAATCTTACAAGAGTTATGATATAGAAGTTGTCTCTTGGAGATAGCAATATGATTTACATGAACCTTGAAAACTGAAAAAAA
>NZ_KB933401.1 GCF_000392615.1 Lysinibacillus sphaericus OT4b.31
TGTCGAAGAATACATTTTCTATTATAACAATATTCGGATTAAAACGAAATTAAACAACCAGTCGCCGGTTCAATACCGTCGACTGGCTGTAAAATAGGGTGTTTTCTTACTGTCTCAAAAATGACACTCAGTGCCCTACCTATGAAGGCTTTTTTTATTGTTGGCAATACTTCTTGTAATTTGGGGTATATAAATATTAGACGGATAGAAACTGCAAAGTGACGGATAAAAACTAAAAAGTGATGGATAGAAACTGCAAAGTGACGGATAAAATCTAAAAAGTGATGGATAAAAACTGCAAAGCGCCAGATAAAAATTAAAAAACAGCCTACAACAGTAGACTGCTTGGCGCGTTTAGTCGCGCTCGTAAGGTACGGAATTTGGAATATCAGCAAATGGATTTTTTTCGTTAATACGATCGTAAAACATGACGCCATTTAAATGATCTAATTCATGCTGGAATGCAATAGCAGCCAGACCTTTAAGGCGTAATTTTTTTTCGTCGCCGTCAATTGTTTTGAATTTCACCGTAATACGTGCATGACGTGGCACATAACCAGGTACATTACGATCAACCGATAGGCATCCTTCACCAGCAGCCATGTAAGTATTTTCTACGGAGTGGCTAACAATTTTCGGGTTAATCGCAGTGAAGCTCAGTTGTTCGCCATTATCATCTTTCACGTGAAGGGCAAACATGCGATGTAAGCTATTTACTTGATTGGCAGCAAGTCCAATGCCACCACGTAAATTATATTTTTCCGCAATTTCAGGATCTTGGCTGTTTTTTAAATATTGAAGCATGTCTTCAGCAAGTTTTTTTGTTTCTTCAGATAAAGGGAATTTAACTTCCTCAGCTTTTGCGCGTAAAGTGGGATGGCCTTCGCGAATAATATCATCCATTAAAATCATGTGTGAATCTTCCTTTCAATCACTTTGTATAGCTCTATATACAAGTATACATCACGTTTCAGTACATTCACATGAAAAAAGCAAGCATTTGAATCAATTTCATCATTCACTTTCATATTAATAAAGGCGAATATTATGAAAGAAAATAAAGTAATTGTTCCTATCACATAATTATATTTCGCTACAGGCGGACGCTTTCTGCGAGCAAGCACCGAGCCACTTCGGGGCAACAAATGTTTTATGTGCGAAAGCGAAGCGTCAGCAACAGGTGTTTTTATGTGCGAAAGCGAAGCGTCAGCAACAGG
>NZ_KB933402.1 GCF_000392615.1 Lysinibacillus sphaericus OT4b.31
CGCCCACCTCAAGTGGATAGGCGAGAACGAGTCAACTAGGTGGTCGATCAACTGACCGTAAAAGCCCGATTGGTTCAACTAACAATCAGTGGGAGATGAAGAGAACCCCCACTGGTTGGAGTTTCACTTTATAGGTTGTTTTTGATGTACTCAGAAAATGCTTGTATGGTTTGTTCATTGCGACGATAGTATGTCCACTTGCCAATTCGCTCAGATTCCAACAAACCAGCTTTTTGCATAGTCAACAAATAACCGGAAATAACAGACTGGGCAAGGCCAGCTCTCGCTTGAATATCGCCTACGCATACACCAATTTTAAAATTAAGGTTTTGCTCTAAATACGGTTTTTCATCAAAGTATTCACTAGGATCTTTTAACCATAACATGATTTGACTCCGAGTTTCGTTAGACAAAGCTTTATAAATCAATAAAGGTTCCATGTACATCATTATATCTAATTTTCTAGATTTGTAAATATAAAAAGGGGAAATGGCAAAGAGAGCGAAGAGGGAGGCGAGATGGTTCGTTCGCGTTACTTCCTCCTGTCAAAGAAAAAAGTCTGCAGGATAAAACCTCTGCTAAATTTATTTTAAGCAGAGGTTTTACATTTATATTTATTTAACACTCGGTAATATTTTGTTCAACAATATGGCGACGATGGCAGCTGTTGCTACGGGTGAGCCAAATAAATATTGCACTGTTGATGGTAATGAATATAAGAAATCGTCAGGAAGTAATGTTAACGCTAATGTCAAAATCATGGGCACAGCGATTACGTACATTTCTTTTTCACCAATTAATTCGTTTTTCATCACTTGTAAACCGCTAATCGCAATAATGCCACAAACGATGACGAAAATACCACCGATTACAGCTGATGGAATGGCAGAAATTAATGCAGCCAATTTTCCTGAAAATCCGAACAATATAAACCAAGCACCCGCAGCAACAAAGACACGGCGGCTGGCAATACCTGTGATAGAAATAACCCCTGCATTCGTTGAGTAGCCAGTTACAGGAGTTGAGCCTAATAATGAAGCAATAAAACAGCCTATGCCTTCTCCAATAACACCACGATTAATTTGTTTATCAGTTAATGGTTTGTCGATTACATTACTCACAGCAAACCATGTACCTGTTGTTTCAGCCATTAATACAATATAAATAATAACCATGGTAATAATGGCAGAAAAATTAAAAGAAAAACCGAAGTCTGCAAAAGGAATTTGTGGCATGCTAAACCATTTAGCGTGTGAAACAGCTGATAAATCTAATACGCCCATAAGATTGGCACAAATACTACCTACGATTAAAGCAAGAATAACAGAAGCGATACGGAATACGCGTCCTTTTTTATGGAATACCGAACCGAGCATCACACAGATGATTAATACACTAGCTGAAATAAGTGCTAAATAAATGTTTTGATTAATCGTAGCACCAGCACCGTTATAGATGTTAGAACTTAAACCAATAGGCATTAGTGAAAGTCCAACGACAAAAATAATTGTACCCCCGACAACAGGAGGAATGAAGGTTTTCACAATTTTATTGAAAACACCAGTATAGCCTAAAATAATAACTAAAATGGCGCCAATCAGGCTGGCACCTAATACGGAGCTCCAACCGAGTTCGCCGCTACCACTTGCTGCATAGATGCCTACAATGGCACCAAGAGGCACATAGGAAGGGCCTTGGGCTATCGGCAGTTTCATACAGGAATGAGTTTGTACGATTGTCGCAATCCCTGCAGCGATAAAAGTCGATTGAATTAGGGCAGTAGATTGTCCAGATTGTAGACCTATTAACATGGCAATCAGAAAGGGTACTACATAGACATCCATAGCCATTACATGCTGTAAACCGAGCAGGGCTGATTGACCGAATGGAACTTTTTCATTAGGTAAAACGGTTAATTGCGAGGGATTATTTTTAACGTTACTTTGTTTGTTTATTTGCGTTTCCACTAAGTTGCACACCTCAAAATGTTAAGTTTTTGATCAAAGATTTGATTGTAGTTTTTTATAAACACATGATAAATCGTTTATTTTGCTCGATGGTGTACTTTATTGCCTTGTACCCAAACTTCACGGATGTTTTCTGGTCGAACCAGATACATGATTTTTTGGAAGATATCGTGTAAATCTTCATTATCATCATAAATGGGTAGTTTGGCAGATGCTAATTTCGTATCGATAATTTGTACGTCCCATGTATAGTTTTCTTGTAAACGGCCAATGGGCAGGCTTAAACTTTCGCCACCACCAGCTGTTGCTAAATAGAATGCTTCATTGATGGTGATCCGAGAATTTGGTACACCTCGTTTACCTGCCGAAAGGGATGTATCCACACCGTCTTCTAACATTCTGGATGACATAACTGCTTGTCTAGCATTATCGAAAAGACTTGGTGAAAAACCACCTGAAATATCTGAGCCTATACCGATGTCAACACCCTTTGAATGGAAGTGAGCAATTGGTATGACGCTGTTGGCAAAATAAGCATTTGAAATCGGGCAATGACCAATGGCAGTGCCTGTTTCAGCAAATAATGCTGCATCTTCATCATTTAAGAAATTACAATGTGCCATGATGGATTTATCGCCTAATAGACCGAAATCATGTAACGCATAGGCATCGTTTTTTTTGAATCGCTCTTGTACGTAACCATGCTCCCAATCACTTTCACTACAGTGAGACTGGATATGCGTATCGTACTTCGCGGCCAGTTCCCCTAAGCCCTGCAAAGCGCCATCCGTACAACTTGGTATAAAGCGTGGCGTGACAACCGGATAGACTCCTTGTTTAGTCGATTTTGCTAATTCTTTCACAGCTAAGATAAATTCCTCTGTATCTGCTAATGCCGTTTGCGTATCGGCATCACGATAAAATGC
Source organism: Lysinibacillus sphaericus OT4b.31 (assembly GCF_000392615.1). GTDB lineage: Bacteria > Bacillota > Bacilli > Bacillales_A > Planococcaceae > Lysinibacillus > Lysinibacillus sphaericus_B. Next base: position 2,894 of record NZ_KB933402.1, read on the forward strand.
TGGGTTTTGTTCAGGGTCATCCATCACGACTTTACCCACTAGGCCGCGTTGCCCTTTTTCAGCACATATTTTCGCTAGCAAAAAGCTTGCCTCTTTATGAACAGTCGCAAAATAGAGTGAGGTAGTGGTGCCATTTGCAAGTAACGTGCTAACTAATTCTTCATAGACCTCTTGGGCAAACTGTAAATCAGAGAATTTGGATTCAATTGGGAAGGTGTATGTGTTTAGCCAGTCATATAGTGGAATATCTAATGCAGTTCCAGCTTGAGCCCATTGTGGTGCATGGACGTGTAAATCGACAAAGCCTGGTAAGATATACTGGCCATCAGCTAAAGGGTGAAAATTTTCTTTACCTTGATATGTATGTAGTAAATGTTGATAATCGGCATGATCAGGTGCTACAGCTTTTGCTATCATACCGTCAGCGTTGATGCAGAATAGATAATCTTGAAAGATTTGTACTTCGTGGGATGACTTACTTGAAAAAGCAGTCCCTTTAAATATTTGCGTATATTCAGACATATAATCCACCTTAATGTTCGTGTTTTGATAATTTCATTGATTATTATAGGATATTTTAACTGTGAAGTCTATAAAAAAACGAATTATGCGGTCGTACTATACTGTATCTAACTATTTATAAGGTCAATTTACGCATCTCAAGAATACCGAAACACAACATGCCAAAACGTTGTGGAATATATAAGCAAGTGTCGTTTCATCCCGCTTGGAATGTCGGGATAGCCATATGTAGTACACTCAGTTGTGAGGGGAATATAACAGATTGCAATCAGCTCAATAACCGCCTTACCTAGCAAGAAAAAAAGATAGACTACATTTAGATTCGTTCGACAATTTACCGAGGTGACAAAGTCTTTGTAAAATCGAATCCAATAGTAGTCTGAAATATAATTTATGAAATTGAGTTATTTATAGAGTAAATATCAGGCTACATTAGAAAATAGAATCGCTATTGACAACGAAGCGAGTCCTTAGTTTACAAGGGCAAAACCTAGATATTTAGAGCAATTTGAAAAGCCAGAAATCCATAATCGGATTTCTGGCTTTTCAAATTGCTAAAGATGGCGTGCCTCTATCTACATGATATAAAAAAACAAATTAAAAGTCTAGTTCTTTTTTTAAGAATATGAAAAAATAAGGGAGTGCACAAGAAACGTAACGTTACGATTAAAATAGAAAAGAGGACGTACAGTGGAAAAAATAATGACGACTGATGAGGCAATTAAACGTTGGAATCGCTACGCAGAAAATTACACAGCAAGCTATGATGAGCAGGGTGGTCTTCACCGTGAAGTACTGTTAAATCCTGCGATTTTTTCATTATTGGACGATGTAAAAGGAAAAAAGCTCTTAGATGCAGGATGTGGCGAGGGCTATTTAAGCAGAATACTTGCTAAAAAAGGGGCTATTATAACTGCTGTTGATTATGCAGAAAAGATGCTTGAAATTGCCAAAAAACGGACGAACAGCGATGAGACAATTGACTATAAACAGGGGAATTGTGAGAGACTCGATTTTTTAATAGATGCACAGTACGACATAATTGTTTCGAATATGGTACTTCAAGATTTGGAAAATTACGAGGCAGCATTAAGCGAGATGTATCGTCTTTTACAACAAGGTGGTTCTTTTATATTTTCAATTCTTCATCCATGTTTTGTTACACCTAATAGTGGGTGGGTTAGAAATGAACAAGTGAATAAACAATATTGGAAGGTCCAGCGTTATTTCTATGAAGGCGTGTATGATCAAAGATTCCCGATAGATTCAGATGAAAAGGTTGTATTTTATCATCGGACATTAACGAGCTATTTAAAAGCAATTATCAAAATAGGGTTTACCGTGGAAGATGTGATCGAACCTATGCCTTCTAAGGAAATGCTAGGTAAATATCCTCAATTCGAAGAGGATTTACACTGTGCGGATTTCATCGTATTCAAATTAAGAAAATAGAGAAGAGTATATATTTTAGGAGGGAAGCATATGCGGATTTTCCATGTAAGTGAAGAAAGTGATATACAAGTGTTCCAGCCTCGACTACCTACTCGAACGGATTTAGATCCAACGAAAGGACTTGTATGGGCTATAGATGATAGATGTTTACCTAACTTTTTAACGCCTAGAAATTGTCCGCGTATTTGCTATCATATTGGCACAAATACAGCTAAAATCGATAAACGAACATATTTAGCATCAACATCATGTTCACATGTAGTCGTTATTGAAAACAAATGGTTTGCTTTGATGAAAAATACTAAATTATTTTTATATGAATTTGATACCAATCAATTCACTCTGCAGGATGAAAATGCGGGCTACTATGTAAGTGAAACAACACAAACACCTATTGCTAAATTCGAAGTGGTCGATTTATTTCAAGAACTATTTACACGAAATATCGAATTGCGGATAGTGGATAACTTGTGGGATATTTATGATGATATTCAAAAAACAACGTTTAATTGGTCTATGTGCAGGATGCATTTTGCTCAGCCAAGGAAATAAATTTGGTGAATTTTATAGACAGTGCAAGTATATCAAATCTAGAGGCTGTCCTAAAGAGTAATAACAATATGCTTTGAAGTACTCTGTTATGATATTTTCATGATATAAAGGTAAAAATCCGCGTAGACGTCTGCAAATCGTAAACACGGATTTTTACCATCTATGAACAAGGGCGTTATGGTTTAAACTTCCTTGCTGTTTTTTTCTGAGCTAAATAGTAAAAGACTGTTCTAATGGAGCAGTTGTTAACCCTATCAATTTGTTTTCATTATAGGTAAACGTGTATTCGTAATTTACTGACTCATTTAGCATAATTGGTAAATAATATATTAAATTGGCTATGCCTAAATTGTTGGGGTGTAGTATCCATGATATATCCTTCAAAACCGATAGATGGTTGTGCTATGATTTTAGTTGATAATTGAATGAGCACGAAATTAATTTTTTCAATATAAAATATTCTCTATTGCTATCGACTAAAGTATTTCTACATGAATTGTTAAATATCCTATTCGTTAATAGAAATTGGGCAAGTAAGCATCCAGACCAATATAGAAAGTTTGCGTAACAAGCTGTTGACGGATTTTTTGATTAAAGTTTATTAAACATATTACATAACTAAGGTGGCAAGGAAATGAGGTACATGTATGATTTTAATAAGTGCCTGTTTAGCAGGGTTAAAGGTTCGATACAATGGGACAGATAGTTTAGATGAAAAAATCCAACAGCTTGTGAGTGAAAATGCAGCTGTGACAGTGTGTCCCGAATTAATGGGCGGCTTTTCTACCCCACGAGAACCAGCTGAAATTGTTGGAGGAGACGGCGAAGATGTCCTAAACGGTAAAGCATTTGTGATAGAAAAATCTGGTCGGGATGTCACAGAGCTGTACGTAAAAGGTGCCTACGCGACTTTACAAAAAGCAATAGAAGTAGGCGCTTCTACAGTCATATTAAAAGAGTATAGCCCTTCCTGTGGTAGTGCTGTGATTTATAATGGTGATTTTAGTGGTACAAAATTAGGTGGAGTAGGTGTTACGACTGCCTTACTTAGAAGAAATAATATAACAGTGCTGTCAGAAGAAAATTATAGCGATTTTTTTTGACAAACCCCTAAGTCATATTTGATGCATACTTAAAATGTCTCTACAGTTGTACATACTTGATACCTCGGATATATAGATTCGTAAGTGTTTGATAGCTTCCTTCCCCATTCAGACATGCACTATTTTTATTTTAAATTCAGTTGAAAGGACTTTATTTTTTTGCTCCTAGCAAAAGCACCCTGAAGTAGGTCATGTAATTGACTATAATTATAGTCTGTACAGATTCTGTTTGTGTTGCTCGCCATGAACAAGTAGCGAGTTTCTTCAAATTCATGGCAGCAAAAGTAAGCATCGCCTGGCATGGACAATTTTTTGAGACCTCTTAAGGTTGTCCAACAGCTACCATGCTTTTCTTTTGCATCGGCAAATGATGTCGTTCATAATTACTATTTTTTGTCAACCTATCCATCCCCTCAATCATGTATAGACGACCACTCGTTGATTGGAGCGCAGGCGGCGACTTCTGCGGGAATAGCATGAGCGAAAAGGCCCCGCAGGAGCGTAGCGGAAAGCAACGAGTTCATATAGATGCTTCTATTTTTAAAAGAAAACAGACTGTAAACATTAAGTATTTTCAAGACTTGAGATGCTACTATGGATATTAAAATCAATAGCAGTTTCTAATCTGCATACTAAATGGTCTTTAGACACTATTTGGTCAATTGTCAGCATGTCATTCATAAGTACTATTTTTCGTCAACCTATCCATCCCCTCAATCATGTATNCGTCCGCCGTAGCGGAAAGTAACGGGTTCATATAGATGCTTCTATTTTTAAAAGAAAACAGACCGTAGGCAAACTCGATTTTTAGCAAATGTTTGTCTACAGTCTGAATTGACTATCATTATGTCTTTTTTCACATTGTACTTTAAGGGAATAATCACATATTTGAAAATGTATAGGTCTATTTATTATTTTTTGTGACATTTTAATATTCAAACAAATTTGCCGATAACAATTATGCGTATTTATCTTACATTTGCGATACATTAATACGCTGAATTAACAGATACAGAATAATAAACGATATTATTTTTGGTATTTTTGTTTAATTTATTGAAGATTCGCATTTGAAAATAATAATATGTATGATTGTAACTAAGGAAAAACAAAATGTTTTCTAAGAAAGGAGGAACCAAATGAGAGATTTTTTCGAAGACAAGTACATAAATAGTGAGCAACAACTAATAAACTTAGTCAGTGAAATTAGTGAATATAAAGGGAGGTTAACTGCTTATGAAGAGCAAAGACCTGAGATATTCACGAACCTAGAAAAAACCTTACCCCTACAATACATGAAAAACTATATTTCAGTTTATAAGGATATAAAAGTTTCAAATAAGAGATTAAAAGAACTTATTTTAGGTAATATGGTACCCCAATCTATCTCGGAAGATGCGATATTTTGTTATTATGAGACTCTGACTCTTGTACATAAAAAATCTTGTACTTTTTCTATTAGTCCAGAAACTATACAAGAATTGCATTTTCAATTAATCCATTATAATACCTCTGACAGTGCAAAATGGCGCCAGAAACCATTTTCTATCCCAGGAATTCCAGAAAACGGGATGCATACGATAAGTTATCGTCCTCTTCCACATGAAAATATTCCACAGGCTGTGGAACAATTATGCTACCAGTACAATTCATTAAATAGTAATAAGGAGCTACCTACACTTCTATTGATAGCTCGTTTTATATTGAATTTTTATTGCATAGTCCCTTTCAGTCAAGGTAATGGCAGACTAACACTTATGTTAATGCAATTACTTTTAGTAAAAAGCGGACATACATTTGTAAAATATGTTTGTTTAGAAGAATTTATAAAGAAAAATGAATCAGAATACTATGGTGCCATCTATAGATCTTCGGTTAATTGGAATTGTAATGGGCATAATATTAGCTTCTGGTTAAAAATGTTCTTAATTATTATATTAGAGGCTTATAAAAACCTGCATAACAGAGTACTGGATTGCGTATGTAAACATACTAAGTTAGAGCGAATTCAGAATTTTATACTTAGCCAAAAGCAACCTTTTACAAAAGAATACATTCGAAGTATTTATCCAGATATAGCTGAAAGTACAATTAGTAAAGCGTTGACCGCTTTGCAATTAGTAGGAGAAATTAAACTGATTTCAAAAGGGAGAAATGCGCGCTGGATGAAAGTCCAATCCTGAAAAGGATTGAATTCTCACCTGATCAAAGAGGTTTTATTTTTCCAGAACATGTCGCTGCAGATTCCATTATTAAACCATTGTTTGAAATCGTAACTAAGTAATGGCTGTTAATTTTAATGGAATAGGATTTAAGGAGCATTTTAATACCTGTGTTAATTATGAATTAAACCGTACGCAACATACCAAAAATCTATGAACCAATTGCCACTCTTTAATCGGCAATTGGTTCTTTAGTTTGTTTCTATCCAAGTATCTACATAGATTTTTTGAAAAGTGCTTTGCATCATTCAAACTTACCTCCCACTTATGTTGCTTCAACTCTCCTCGTTCTTCTGCTTCATACGGATGGACCCAACCACATAGCTGAATATTATCAGGCTGATAATATTTTTATTTGATTTCCATACGTCTAGAGTGACTAGTATCAGTATCTCTAAATTTATTTCAGTTTCCCTAGTTTTTTGCACTAGAACCAATAATATGTCATTTTTCAATCATCAATCTGCTGATTTTCCCTAAATTGTGACATATTCATATTAATTTTGTTTATATTAATCTATTTTAAAATCAAAATTACAGTTAAAATACTCTATTTTAACTGTAATTTGCCAAATAATGTGACTATATCTAAAATTTACATTATAGGAAAATGTTATTCTAACAAGGCTCTTTCCTAAAATTATAAGTATATTGGGGTGCTTAAAATGTATAAAAAATCGTCTGAATTATTGTGAATAAATATCATACAGAGGAGGTAAATAGAATGAAAAAGAAAATAATTACAGGATTGATGGTTACATCCATTGTTGCTACAGGAGTTATTCCTATTCATACTTTTGCAACGCCTATAGTTCATGCGGAGATTCAAGAAGAGAACATGGCTCTTTCCTCATCATTAAGAAAATTAGGTGCACAATCTAAATTGATCCAAATGTATATAGACCAAGCTTTAATGAGTCCTAATGTACAGTTAGCGGAAGTACCAGCTTTAAATACGGAGCAATTCCTTATAAAACAAGATATGAAAGAATGGTCATCGGAACTTTATCCAAATTTAATTCTACTAAATTCAAAAAGTAAAGGATTTGTCACTAAATTTGATAGCTATTATCCAACATTAAAAGAATTTGTAGATAATCAGGGAGATAAAGAAGGTTTCTTGGACAGACTGGAAGTCCTTCAAGGAATGGTGATGACAAACCAAGACTACGCCCAACTTCAAATTAATGAGTTAACAGATCTAAAATTACAGCTCGATAAAAAACTAAAAGACCTTGATACTGATGTGACAAAAGCGCAGGGGATACTAAGTTCAGAGGGAACAGGGAAAATAGACAAGCTTAAAGGTGAATTACTAGATACTCAAAAATCCATTCAAAATAATTTACAGCAAATAGCATTGGTGCCAGGAGCTTTAAATGAACAAGGACTTAAAATATTCCTAGAGATTTATAGTCTTTCGAAAGATATCCTTGAACCAGCTGCTCAAACAGCTGCAGCAGCATATAACAAAGGAAAAGAAATTAACAACGCCATTCTAGAAGCAGAGAAAAAAGCAGAGCAAGAAGCAAAAGAAAAAGGTCTGTCTGCTCTAGAGATTGAAGCTGCCAAAAAAGAAGCTCGTGAAGCAATTGAGAAAAACAAACAAGGTGAAATTGCTGCAGCTGCAGCTACAAAAACGCAAGAGTATGACCTTATGAAAGCAATTGACCCAGAAAAAATCAAAAAAACATATAGTACCTTCGCTGAAGTAAATAAACTAATGGCAGAACAGCGAGCATATTTAGATGATTTAGAGAAGCAAAACCAAAAATTATATGATTTAACAACGAAATTAACCATAGCAGATTTACAACAATCAATGCTTCTTCTTATGCAACATGATTTGCATACATTTGCTAGCCAAGTGGATGTAGAACTTGACCTAATGAAACGCTATAAAGAAGATTTGAACCTAATAAAAAATAGCATCACAACTTTATATACTGATGTTGATACTGCTAGTAATCAGTCTCAAAAAGATACTTTAAGACGATTAAAAAATGTAATAAGTCAACTTGAGGAACAGGTTAATAAATTTTAATAGTTAGCATTTGAGAAAATTATATTAACCTATCGAAAAATTGGAGGAAATAAATGTGAAGAAATTTCCATATAAAGTGTTGAGCGTGGTCACTCTGGCAACGGTTATAACTGCTACTAACAGTAGTTCTATTCATGCACTTGCACAAGAACAGAATGTTCAACAACAGATTGCTCAAGTACAGAACATAGGAAATTATGAACTAGGACCTGAAGGACTGAAGAAAGCGTTGGCTGAAACAGGTTCTCATATACTTGTCATGGATTTGTACGCAAAAACAATGATTAAACAACCGAATGTAAATCTATCCAATATTGATTTAGGTTCAGAAGGGGGAGAATTAATCAAAAATATTCACCTTAATCAGGAACTATCTCGAATCAATGCAAATTATTGGTTAGATACCGCGAAACCAAAGATTCAAAAGACAGCACGTAATATTGTCAATTACGATGAACAATTTCAGAATTATTACCACACATTAGTAGATTTTGTACAAAAGAAAGATAAGGAAGGCTTAAAAGAAGGCATAGGTGATTTAGTCAGTACAATTGATATAAATTCAAAAGAAGTGACAGAAGTAATTAAAATGTTAGAAGCCTTCAAAACAAAACTGTATACAAATACTATAGATTTTAAAAATAATGTGGGTGGTCCAGATGGGAAGGGTGGATTAACAGCCATATTAGCGGGAAAACAAGCACTGGTTCCACAACTTCAAGCTGAAATTGAACAACTACGTTCTACTCAGAAAGCACATTTTGACAATGTATTAGCATGGTCAATTGGTGGTGGATTGGGAGCAGCCATTTTAGTTATTGGCACTATTGCAGGAGGGGTCGTAATTGTTGTGACTGGCGGCACAGCGACACCAGTTGTTGTGGGTGGCCTTACAGCTCTCGGTGCTGCGGGCATTGGTTTAGGTACAGCAGCTGGTGTTGTGGCGTCTAATCACATGAACTCCTATAACGAAATTTCGAATAAAATTGGAGAATTAAGCATGAAAGCCGATCTTGCTAATCAAGCAGTTATTTCACTTACTAACACAAAAGACACTCTGACATATCTGTATCAGACAGTAGATCAAGCGATAATGTCTCTAACAAATATTCAACAACAATGGAATACTATGGGGGCAAATTATAAAGATTTATATGATAATATCGATCAAATGCAAGACCATAAGCTCTCTTTAATACCTGATGATTTAAAAGCTGCCAAACAAAGTTGGAATGATATTCATAAAGACGCAGAATTTATTGCAAAAGACATTGCTTTTAAACAAGAAGAAATGAACTAAAAACTAAAATATATAGAGGAGGCATATAAAATGAAAAAAAAATATCTATTCAAATTACTAGCTGTATCGACGATGTTAACCTTGACAACAACTTCTGTTGTCTCTCCAGTAGCTACTTTTGCAAGTACAAGTGAAATTAAACAAACTAACAATGAGGATACGTCTCTTTCAGCAAACGAAGTGAAGATGAAAGAAACCTTAAAAAAGGCTGGGCTTTTTGCTAAATCTATGAATGCCTATTCTTCTATGTTAATTAAGAATCCGGATGTGAACTTTGAAGGCATTAATATTAATGGATATCCAGATTTGCCTGGTAAAATTGTACAAGATCAAAAGGATGCAAGAGCACATGCTGTTACATGGGATACAAAAGTAAAAAAACAGCTGATAGATACATTGACAGGCATTATTGAATACGATACAAAATTTGAAAATTATTATGACGTAATTGTAGAGGCAATTAACACAGCAGATGGAGAGACTTTAATAGAAGGGATTACTGATTTACAAGATGAAATTCAACTAAATCAAAAGTATGCACAACAATTAATAGCAGAATTAATTAAATTAAGGGACGCTATTGGACAAGATGTTCGAGAATTTGGAAGTAATAAAGATCTCTTACAGACGATTTTAAAAAACCAAGGGGCTGCGGTTGAGGACGATCAAAAGCGTCTAAATGAAATTTTAGAATCAGTAAACTATTATAAACAATTAGAAAGTGATGGCATCATCACAATATCTGTGCCTACTATTCCTACGTGGATTGCCGGTGGAATAATGCTGGGAATAGCAAGAGAGCAATTAAGTCAATTAGAACCGTTATTAGCACAATTAAGTCAGACAGTTGATTATAAAATAACATTAAATCGTGTAGTTGGAGTTGCACATAATAATATTAGTGAGATGTATGGGGCACTTGATGATGCTATTAATGCACTTACTTATATGTCTGCGCAATGGAATGACTTAGACTCTCAATATACGGGCGTGCTGAGACATATTGAGAATGCAGCTGAAAAAGCCGATCAAAATAAATTCAAATTTTTACTACCTAACTTGAATGCAGCTAAAGACAGCTGGAAGACATTAAAAATAGATGCAGACACATTAAAGGAAGGTATAAAAGAATTAAAAATATAACCTGATGCCACGCAGAATAGAGGCATATAGATTGACATAAAAAAATCTAGAATCCTGTAATCTCAAACTAAATAAGGCAATAAAAGATACACATGATTAAAACACAATACTTTTTTACCTTTAGTAAAATCGGATTACACATTATTAAAGTGCCCCATCACTAGGAAGTGAGGGGCACTTTTTTTATTCAACAAGCAAAATACGAGGTGAGGTTTTAGCTATAACTTTTGTTGATAACCAGCAGCCAATGCATGAAGCAACAATGCTTAAGCTAGCTACTGCCATACTTAAAGGCCAATGGATAACAAGTGGTAACTCGATTAATCCATATTCCAAAATAATGTTCTTTAGTGCAAGCGGAATTAGCTTTATGCCGAAAAAAATACCGAGTAAAGCACCTGATATCGACAGGATCAAAACACCAAAAGTAATGGACCATCTAATATTGTTTGAAGTCATACCAAGGGCTTTGTAAATGCCGTAAGTGCTACTTTCTTTTCTAACATTTATTCGAGAAACACTGAAAATAATTATACATGTAACGGTCATTAAGACTATACCCATTATGGATAGCGGAATGATTAAAACGGTAATTACCTCTTTGAAAACGGAGTCCAATAATGTCTGTTGCGTTACAGCTGAGATAGAGTCTGTGAATTTTTGGTTTAAATCATCTACTACTTGGTCTGCTAACATTTCATTTTGTAAATTAATCATAGTGATTTCCGATGCAGAGTAATGCACATTGTAAACCTCGATGACTTTAGCTGTAATTCTTGCAGAGTTAGACATATTGGCTATCGATTGATAAATGCCAGTAATGATTAGGCTATGCTGTTGACCTTGAATATAAACGTCTATAACATCACCTAAACTTTTATTTAAAGTTCTTGCAACATTTACACCGATAGCAATCTCATTTTTATTAGAAGGGTTATGGCCCAATATATTTTCATAGCCTAAGTCATCGTAGCTACCTTCTACAACATTTATACTGATGTTTAAAGGTTGCTGGGTGTCGTTTGGAACAACGCCTGTTAATTGATCTAACCATGCGTAATTTTTAATTCTTCCATCAGTATGGATTTGCTTTTCAAAGCTTTCTTTTGAAAAAGCGGCCTTATTAAATACGGTCACTGCTATATTCGATGAATCATAGCCCCAAGCCGGTGAAGTTTGTTTGATGGCAACAAAGCTATTTAGAATGACAACACTAAAAACTAAAATAGCACAAGTGAGCGAGGTGAGTAGAATGATAAGAATGGAGCTTTTCACATTTCTTGTCATATTTTTCAAAGCAAGTTTTAATTGAATCGGTAATTCTATAACATGTAAAATACGATTTGATTTGTTTAAGCGCCTATTCATTTTACTGTTAGTGCGTTCAGCCATGCCGTACTTGATTGCCTGTACGGGCTCTACATGACGAGCCTTATTCGAACAGAAAAAAGCAGTAATAATAATAATCGTAAGTAACATCAAGCCTAGAAGGATATTCGTGCTCCAATTTTGGATAATGGCTAAATGATTTCCTGCTTTCAAAAAGGCTAACGAGCTTTCAATGATGATGCGAGATAGTATATGACTGGCTAGTAGACCGGGGATAATGGCCAGCACTGACAGCAATCCATATTGCAACACATATGTGGCGATAATTCCTTTTGATGTTAACCCGAGTGATTTAATAACACCGATCGTTTTGTAATTCGATAAAATGGCATCAGAAATACTAAAACCTATAATGAATAATGAAATAAAGAGCATTGCTATGCCTAGAACAATCATCATGAAGCCGATGATTTTATTGATAATCAAATAAAAAGCGGCAATTTCTTCATAGTCCATTTTTGATTCAAGATAGGGACTTTGTAAATATTGTTCAAATGCCATCCAATATTTTGCACTCTGTTGATAGTCATCAAATCTCAACGCCATCATGTATTGATCGGTTCCTGTCATTGTTGCGAATTGTACTTTGTAATCTTGCTCATTCATCCATATACGTGCATTTGTTGTAAATGGTCCACCATAGGGCATATCTATAACAATCGCTGAGACACATAGTTTGAAGCTAATTTCATCTGATTGGAATTCCACAGAATCACCAAGTGCTATGCCTGAAGTTGTAGCCATTGAGGTTGGAATCCAAATGGTACCTTGTTCTGGAAAAGACTTTTTTTCACCTTGTGAAAATACAAGTTGGTCGATGACTAAAGGTGTCTTAGGTGTGTTCATCATTAATAAGTATAAATTCGGAATTTCAGTGCCATTAAACTTTATGCCCGATAAATTCCTATATGGGATAAGTTGTGAAGCAGTTACACCATGTTGCTGCTGCCACCAGCGATTCGCTATCACGGGATTGTGAATATCATCGCCCATCGTTAAAACTTGGTGGGCACCCTTAGATTCTTGGTGCGCTTTTTCGAACATATTATGTGTATTGTTAATAATTGTAACTGATGTGACTAGAAGTAACGTTGACAACATTATCAGTATTGCAATAAGTGTGTTTTGAATTTTTCTTTTTCGTATATGGGCGATACAAAGAGTAGTGATTGCGTACATAGTCTACTCCTTTCTCGAAACATAAGAAAAGATAATATGTTCACGTTCTTGCATATCCGTATCATCAAATTTTTCAAAATTTAAGATACCATCTAACTTGCCATCCTGAATAATTATAAGTCGGTTTGCCCGACAAGCAGCTTTTATATCATGTGTAATCATTACAATGGACTGCCCTTTATTATTCATATTTGTTAAAGTATCTAATACGGCAACTCCTTGATTATAATTTAAACTACCGGTGGGTTCATCAGCAAAAATTACCTCTGGGCTATTAACTAATGCCCTAGCGATTGCAGCTCTTTGTTGCTGGCCACCTGATGTTTGAGAGGGCAGACGGTTACGTTGCTCTTCCAAGCCCATCGTTTGTAGAAGCATCTCTGCCTTTTTTAGCACTTTATCTTTAGCTATTTTTGCAATATATCCTGGTAGGGCTATATTTTCAAGCATCGTCAAGTCAGGCACCAGATTACTATTTTGATAGATGTAGCCTATCTTTTTTGAACGAAATGCTGCTAGCTGTTTTTCAGTAAACCGATCAATCCTGTCTCCTCGAAAATAAACTTCGCCAGCTGTAATTGAATCCAGTCCACTTAATAGATAAAGAAGAGTGGATTTTCCGGAACCAGAATTCCCCATAATAACTGTAAAATCACCATCAAAAATGTCCAAATCAATATTTTTTATTGCATGGTATTGTTCACTTCCTGTTGAATACGTCTTACATAAATTTCTGGCATGAATTAGTACCTCTTTTTCCAATCTATCACCCCCTAAATGCTTTGTATTATTAGTGTAAGGGCTATTTATTACAATGTTCTTATCGAAATATTAATAAAGTATTACATCAACTGTAGCAAGTACTATTCGTAGTGATTTTTTAGCATACTAGTAACTTTCTGAAAGACAAGACGTTATATAAAACAACTAAATAGCAATTTAAAATAGGAGCTTCGAAATATGCCATTAACCTTTGCACATCCAGCAGCCATATTGCCTTTCTCAAGAAAAAGTAACTATATTCATTTTTCTGCTATGGTTTTAGGAAGTATGGCTCCTGATTTTTGAATATTTTTTAAGAGGTCAACCATTGGGGGAAGTGGGGCATACCTTTACAGGGTTTGTTTTTTTAAATCTTCCCTTGGTAATAATTATTTACTTTATATATCATACTTTTGTCCATCAAACATTAGAGAATTATTTACCCGCGTTTTTACAAGATGGTACGGAAGTTTCCTATGTTTATGCAATCGTATAGTCTTTATGGCTTTGGCATACCGTTCTATAAATTTTTACAGCATGGCAGTACATTATTTGGAATAACATGCATCATTGTTTATATGATTTATAGAGCCTTCCGTGACAAAAAACAAAATATCTCGACTATTTATCCAAAACAAAAACTCGTTTTTGGTGTATCCTTTTCTTTTTAACATGCGTAAACGTATGTCTCTGGTATCTACTTTCCTATGTTTCGATTAGCGATTATGGTGTAATGGTTGTCCGAATAATAGATTCCTTTTTCGTAAGTTTGTTCACGATTTCTTTGTTGGTCAGCTATCGACAACAACAATTCACTTCACAATAGCGCAAATATCGATGTCCTCGAGGTTTCTGCAAGCCTCGACAGGCCCTTTTACGTCTAGCGAGGTCTTGCCTAGCTTACTTTCCCTCAGCAGTCGCAAACCATCATCTCTAAATTCGGTAGTAGGATTTTACCTAATAGGAAGTAGCAGGGTAAAGGCTGTTCCTTCATTGTGCTTACTTTTAAATGAAATGGTACCATGATGGGCCTCCATAATATGCTGACAAATCGATAATCCGAGACCTGCTCCTTCATTCTTAATAGCCGTTCCGCCTGTAGCATGAACGCCTCTGAAATAACGTTCAAATATAAAAGGCATATCTTGAGGAAGCATGCCTTTGCCACTATCAATGACCATGATTTTAAGAAATTGTGCCTCAACATCAATCGAAACGGTTATTGAATCCCGGGAAGTTGTATGTTTCAGCGCGTTCGTTAGAAGATTCGTAAGGACTTGTTCTAAGCGCTGCTCGTCAACATGAATCAGTACATTGGGTATGTCTAGAGGCTCTATAAAGTGAATGCCGGTTGTTTGTACGTAATGACTCATAGGACGAAGGATGTTTTCCAACATCTCTTTACTGTATTGCTCTGTTAAGTTCACAGGAATATGACCAAGTTCTTTTAATGTATGAATAAATAAATCATCAAGAAGTCTCGACATTTTTTCCGTGTTTGTCTGCATGACGTGAATATAGGCCATGACCGATTCCATGTCAGGACAAATACCATCAGCAATGGCATCTAAATAGGCTTTTATGGTGGTAAGAGGTGTTTTCACATCATGCGAAATGCTAGATACAAGCTTTTTTTGGTTCTGTTGTTGTGCATCGCGTTGCTTATTAAGATTCATAATTTCTATTCGCATTTGTTCAAATACAGCATATAAATCACCAATTTCGTCAGCTTTTACATAGGCTGTTTTCTGTTCATAATTGCCTCTTACGATTTCTACTGTACTCTTTTTTAAATTGTCTAAAGGAGATAGAATATCTGTTTTCGTTTTATAATAAATGCGATAGACAAGACCTATGATAAAAATGGCCAGTATGCTAATAATCAGCAATATTAGGTAGTTGTTTGAAGTCGTTTGCTGTACAGGTATGAGTGTATCTTGATCGATCGTGAAAATGGCATTACCTATTTGACTTTGTCTGTCTTTGCCGACAATAGGAAAGGCAATTTTAATAATGCCAGGTTCCTGTTTTGATGTATATAAATCAAAATGTAAATCATTTTTTAGATTGATGTAGGTTGGGGAATCTTTGGTTGAGCTGAAAATCACTTTGCTATCTAGTTGAACAACGGTGACGTCTATTTTCTGCTTGTTGCTCATTGCTTGTAGGGAACTTTGTAAATCAGAATTTTTTTCAATATTTATAAAATGTTCTTCTATGTATGATAAAAGATGGTTTACATTGAGTCTGATTTGATTGATTACATCATCATTACTAGATTTCTCAATAGGTTTTGAATTACAAAAAAATAAATAGAGTACACATCCATATAATAGCAATAAAAAAACTAACATGGCTCTTAACCATTTCTTCATCCACTTCTTTATATACATAGCGCGCTCCTATTTAGTTGTTTTGAGTAGTAAATTTATAACCGACGCCCCAAACGGTTTGGATATAAACTGGGCTGGATGGATTGTTTTCAATTTTCTCTCGAAGCCGTCTAATATAAACAGTAATTGTATTTTCATCTCCATATGCATCGTAGCCCCAAATAGCATCTAGTAGCTGACTTTTTGAGAAAACTTGATTGCTACTTTCAATTAAAAAATATAACAATTCGAATTCTTTCGCTGATAGGGCAATTTGCTGTCGGTCGCGTTTAAAAGTATGCTCTGTTTTATTGATCTCCATATTGTCGATTTGAATTATTTCTTTTTTCTTCGTATGTTCTTGTAATAATCTATCCTGTTTACGTAAGTGTGCATTTATCCTTGCTACAAGTTCGCTTAAGGAGAAGGGTTTTGTCATATAATCATCAGCACCGAAACCTAATCCAAGTACTTTATCTGTGTCACTGCCCCTCGCACTTAATATAAGAATCGCAACATTACTTTTCTCACGAATCTGACGGCATAACTCAATACCATCACAATCAGGAAGCGTAAGGTCAAGAATAATGAAGTCAGGGCTTTGTTCTTTCAGAAAGCGCATAGCATCTTCGCCAGTCCGCGCTATTATAGGCTCGAAATGATGGACACGCAGATAATCTTTAACGATATTCGCAATATTATGTTCGTCTTCAATAATTAATACTGTGGCTTTCTTACTCATGATTCGTTCAGTCCTTTGTATGAAAATTTACTAACTATAAAAAAGTGACAACGTTTACGCCATTACACTTTATGTTTGTGATTCAAGATGAAAAAGAATAAACCAATCAATAGCAGACTATAAATAAAAATCCAAGCAAATTGCCAGTAAAAAACAATGGGTATATATTTCAAACTGTCGTCTGAGCTCATCATTTCTAAAACTAGATGAACAGGGGGGAGCAGCCAAATAAGACCTTTCACTTGTAGCAATACACTTTTTAACGTGGCAATTACAACAGCTATGATGAGGGTACTAAGAACGCCCCACCAAGTATTTTGCCTGTCTCTAACGAGTTCTCTTGTAAATATTGCGGAGAGTGCTATAGCTAGGACAGACAGACTAAAGTGAGATAGAAAGCCCATTATTAGATGTAATACGCTTGGCTGTTCACTAAACGCTCCAATCAGAATAGGGTAAATCACTGACACCGTGCTAAGACAAAAAGCGATAGCTACACAAACAATAAAAAGTGCTCTGTTATACGCACTTTGCCCTTTAGAATGGAGTATGGTAATGACTTTTTGACCTTCGTCCTCAGCGTGAAATACGGTGATTGTAAACCAACCCATAAGAAAGAACAGCATGATCGATGTAAAGGAATAACTATCTAATATCGGATTAGGCACAAATGTATAATTCACCACAATAAACAAAATGAAAATTGAAAAAGGTGGAATATAGTTATTAGTTCTTAAATAATTGATACAGTGATAGCGCAATAAATTTTTCATCTCGGTTTATAGTTCCCCCCTTATTTAGAAATGGGTATAGAATTCTTCTTTTTTCCGATTTGTAGGCAGTAGTTGTTTAATGGAGGCATTTTGATGAAGCAATGCCAATAAGAGTGTGTCTGTATCCTCTTGATTAACAGTTACTATTAGTTCATTTACGTCATTATTCAAGGAACGCTGTTGGTGAATTTCAATAAAAGGCAATAGTTCTTCCAGTGACTTTTGACTGGAAATCTCAAAAATTATTGTATTGCTATGATTCTCTATATCGTGTAATGAATCCGTTTGACTGACTTGACCATTTTGTATGACTAAAACCCGATCTACGAGATTTTCTAGTAATTTTGTTTCGTGGCAAGTTAACACGATACTTAAGCCATTGTCTTTTAGAGAGGCCAGTGTATCTTCTAAGTCACTTTGTGCTTTAGGATCAAGACCTGATAATGGTTCATCCAAAATGAGGAGATCTCTTTCTTCAAGCATGGCCTGCATAATCATGATTTTTTGCTTCATGCCTTTAGAAAAATGGACAATCCTCGTATGGCGAGCCTCTTGCATATTAAAAATAGTCAGTAAGTAATCTATTCGTTGCTGTAATGGCATCTTAGACATGCCACTAATTGTGCCCATATGATACAGATACTCTTGTGGGGTAAATAGAATTTGAGAAGGGGTTACTTCTGGCACGTACCCGATGTTTAGAGATGGTAGATGCTTGTCAATTACACCGGCGTCTGGATGCGCTAAGCCTCCTATAATTTTTAGTAGCGTGCTCTTGCCTGACCCATTCTTTCCTACAAGTGCCATAATCTGATGACCATAAACAGACAATGACATGTTCTCTAAAACTTTCTTGCCTTTAAATTGTTTAGAAATGTTTTGCAATTCAATAATAGTCTTCATGTTTACACCCCTTTTTTATGAATGACCCTTTATGCAGACATGACCCGATACAAAAATTAGAATGGTTGTTTTTCGATTAACTTGTAAGATTATTATAAATTAATCTGTAGTCAATTGCTTTTGAAAAGTGGAACAATTTTCTATTTTTGTTTATAAACACGTGTGAAATGACAATAAAAAGGTCCTGCTCAGTGCGAACTGGCAGAACCTGTGAAGATTTATTACAATGAACGATATTTTTTTAGGCTAATAATATTTAAAAGGATAAAAAGGAGGGCAAAGCCTGCAAGTACCAATAAGTCAACTAGAATTTCACTAAAGGTAAATCCTTTGTACATCACGCTATTTAAGGCATCTGCTGCATAGTAAAGAGGCATGATACGACCAATATTTTGTAACCACTCAACCATACTATCGAGCGGGAAGATGCCAGAAAAGAAAACTTGCGGCACAATGACAAGCGGGATAAACTGCATCATCTGAAACTCCGAGGCAGCAAAACTTGATAGCAGCGCCCCTAATGATAATGATACTAAGGCTACTAAACTATTAATAAGAAGCACGAGCCAGATGGAACCCACATGAACAATATCGAGTACATAGATGCCAAAAAGTACAATAATAATCGTTTGAATCAAGGCAAACAGACCATATCCCACCAAATAACCGGCGACAATTTCTGAGCGTTTAATGGGGGTCGCCAATAAGCGCTCTAATGTTCCAGAAGTCCGTTCTTTTAATAATGCGATGCCTGTAATTAAAAAGACGAAAAAGAAAACGAAGAAGCCAATGAGCATAGGGCTAAAAATATCAAAAATGGCTGTGTCTTCGTCTCCATATACATAGTCGGTGACGAATGTCATCGACGAAGCCTGCTCGGGCTGTAAAGCTTGTGCTAGCTTCATTTGTAAAGCTTTGGCAACGGAAGGATCATCATTTAGTAATGTCAGCTTTATTTGTTTTTGCTGGATATCTAGCCATGCATCATATTTATTTTCTTTTAATTGAGCGATAGTTACATCATCGTTTTGAATAACATCAAAATCCGCAGCTTCAAGTTTTTCAATCAGCTGTGATGGACCGTGTGATACGATGAGCGTTACTACAGACTCATCACTATTAAAAATAAAGTACATTAAGGATAGCACAAGAAGCGGTGCACAAAACAACAGGGCAAGTGTACGTTTATCGCGCTTCATCTGCTGAATAATTCTTGTCACAATGGCGCCAATTCTCATACGATAGCACCTCCAGCCTTTAAAAACACTTCGTCAAAATCTTGTGCCTGATAATGTGCCTTTAATTCTTGCGGTGTGCCCTGTGCCAATATCTGTCCACTTCTTAGCATGGCTAATCGATCACAGCGTTCTGCCTCGTCCATCGCATGCGTTGTCACTAAAATGGTTTTATGCTCTTCTTCTTTCAGGCGAATAAGCTCCTGCCAAATTTCTTTTTTTAATACTGGATCGATGCCAACTGTTGGTTCATCTAAGATTAACAGCTTAGGATTTTGTATTAAGGCAATCGCTAGTGACAGTCTTCGCTTCATACCACCGGAATAATTCACTACCTTATTATTTAAATCCTCTGTTAAACGCACAAGATTTGCAGCATACGCTACACGTTCCACACGCTCATTTTTCGATAATCGGTATAGCTTGGCAAAAAAATGAAGATTTTCAGCGCCTGTTAAATCGATATAAAGCGCATCCGATTGTGCCATATAGCCAATGTCTATGAGAAGCTGCTTATGAGGTACTTCATAGTCTAATACTTGGATACGCCCATTATCGGGTTTTATCATCCCCATGATCATTTTGATTAACGTCGTTTTCCCACAGCCAGAAGGACCAAGTAGACCGATTAGTTGCCCTGTTGGAACTTCTAAGGAAAGGGGGGCAATGACTTGTTTCTGATGAAAACGTTTTTCGATGGCGCTTAACGTAATCGCATTTTCTCCCATATCCATCTCTCCTTTACTGAACACAGTGTTGATACAATTAAAATTTTACGTTAGCAAATACGCAAATACAATAAACACAATGACAAAAAGTGTTAAGCGAATTGTGTGGAAATTGTTTGCGTGCCAGGCACCAAAAGGAATTTGGAGTAATGGAGGATTTACAGCAGGAGCTATTAAGTGGACTGGAGAGTTATGTAAAAAAGGTTCAACCACTAGAAGCCTTTCATGCCTTACAGAACGGATAGCTTTACCAACCATTTGTCATTGTCATTCAGTTTATTAAAGAGCATGCAACAGCCTTACGCGTAATACTTGGAACACAGGGAAGTCCCGATTTTAACAAGAGGATGAAGAAGTCTTTAGTGATGACTTATTAGAGAAACTCTCTTTAATTCAGGCTGAAGAGTTAGATCCGGTCTTTAGGCAATATTTTCAAGCCTTTCTGACATCCGCGATACTAGGTGTGATACAGGAATGGTTAGAAAGTGATGAAGAGGATTTTAATGTAGAAGAACTAGCGACTATCCATTTTCGCATATTACGCTTCTTCCGTCTTTTGACTAACTTATAGCAATGTAAGAGCCAGTTGGTTGGGTGCCAGGCAATTATGAAATGATTAAATTGTGTGAAAATTGTTTGGGTGCCAGGCACCAATAACCGGCTTATTTTTCATAGTAAGCACTTAAAGCCTTCTCTAATCGTTCTTCTAAATGCTGCGAAATATAGCCTACAACAAATTGCTCTTTTTCCATGTCGATTTGGGAAGAACGGAAAACTTTAGCGAAAAACCCCGCCTTACTTTGCGTTGAAAATTGCTGTAAGGCTTCTGTACGTAATGTAGAAACAATTTCATTTTCTATATGACGTTCACGAATTTTTTTGACAATATCCTTCACACTACCCTCTTGAAGTTCTAAGATTTGCTTTTGCAAATTTTCGTTTTCATCTTTAAGTTCTGCTGTTTCTTTTTGAATTTCCGTAATTTGATGATTTGACTCGAAGGCAAGAGATTGCATATTTTGAGCGAGAAAATCTTGGTTAATCGAAATTTGAAAAATACCTTGTTTATCACTTGTTTGCATATCAAAAAGTCCTGTTTGCATCATTTGCTGCAAAACATTACCTAGCACATCGACTTTATTTGCTAATTCGTCGGTAGAAGCGAGTGTTGTTGCCGTGATTTGGTGTTTGAGAAGCTGTCCATCTTCATCAATACCTAAAAGATACTTTAAACCTTTCACTCGGTATTCGTCCTTCAACAGGAGGATCATGCGTAGCCTTAATATGGCAGGAAGATTTAAACGAATATTAGTGATTGGGTTAATCGTGGTGTTATCAAAAATATATTGCTCAAAAGGTTTGATGTAATAACGGAGCATGGCATCAGTGATTTCAAACCAATTGGCAACCTCTGAAATGGAGTAGTGTTCTTTTTCTTGAATGTGTGTTAAATAGACATCACTATAAAGGTGTTCTTCTAAAGGCGTATGTTGTATAACGACGAAAAGTGGATCATGTTGCACTATTTCAAGTACCATCTCTTTTGCATTACTTATTTCTAGCATTCCTTTACACCCCACTTTATTTTACTTTAGCTAGATTGCTATTACTTCTCTATATAGGTTTCTATTCAATTGGATGCAATTGTATGCCTATTTTAAGAGGGAAATAATTTCTAGCTTTTTTAAAAAAAGAGATAATGCAATTTCTTAAAGTGTATAGATAAAATGACCCGTTTATGATTACAAAAAATTGTTATTTTTGGCACTTAAGAAAAACTTAAGAAATCTCCCCGCTATTTATTAAGAAATACTCCTTATAGTAAGAGTTAACTTACAAGACACAAAACGGGAGATATTAAATGCAATATATAACATTCCTTACTGAATTCATTAAACATCCGAAAAATACAGGAGCAATTTCACCAAGTTCAAAAATATTAGCAAAAAAAATGGTAGAAGCCATTATTTTTGAAGAAGCACACTGCATTGTTGAATTAGGTCCTGGAACAGGCTCCTTTACGAAAGAGATTATGAAGAGCAAACAGCAACAAACAAAACTCGTTCTAATCGAAAATAATGAAATTTTTGCTAGTGCATTAACGAAGCAATATCAAGATGATCCGAGTGTTTTTATTATACATGGCTCGGCCGAAAATCTTAGTTCGTACTTGAAGTCATTACATATTAAAAAGATTGACTATATATTATCTGGCTTACCTTTTACATCTCTGGAACCAGCAGTTTCATCACGAATTTTAAATAATGTAAACGAGACATTACATGAAGATGGCGAATTTATTACCTTTCAATATTCACTCGTTAAGAAATCCTTTATCCAAAATTTTTTTGACGATATTACACTGAAAAAGGTTTGGGTGAATATTCCACCTGCCTATGTGTTAAGTTGCAAAAAAGGAAGCCAGAGGTTATGTCAGTAATGGACTTACATGAATTGATGGGCTTTATTGAACATTATGGTTATTTTGCTTTATTTTTTAGCTTATGGCTTGGTATCGTTGGCATGCCTATTCCTGATGAAATGATCGTTATGAGTGGCGGATTTTTGTCATCTTTAGAAAAAATGGGTGTCATTCCAGCTTTTATCTTAACTTACTTAGGTGTTGTGTCAGGGCTGTCATTAGGGTATGTCCTAGGAAAACTGTTTGGACATAAAGTGCTCGACAAATTGGTGAAAAAGAACAAAGCGAAATATCTTTTACAGTCAAAAGACATGCTCAGTAAGTACGGGCATTTTGCTTTAGTGATAAGTTATTTTATTCCAGTGGTTAGGCACATTATTCCTTATTTGGTTGGAATGAATAACATGTCATTTAAAATTTATGCTTTGTATTCGTACACAACAGGCTTTATATGGACAATGATTTATTTTACGCTTGGTTTTTTCTTTGGCAAACAAATTGAGCTTATAGGAAAACTTGCCACGCAATATGGTTTATATTTTGGCATAATCGTTATGATTGCGTGCATTTTTTATTATTTTAATAGACGAAAGTTAGTTAAATGAATTAATTCCATAAATAGTTTTTCTATAAAAAAACGTCAACATTTTTGGTAGGAGCGTAAGGCGGCGACTCCAGCGGGAAAGTGAACAGAAACCCTGGACTGAGTTTTTGGGAACGAAGGTAACACCATCACGTCCTGTGACAAAGCCTTCGTGACCAACAACCTGTTGCTGACGCTTTCGCTTTCGCACATAAAACATTTGTTGCCCCGAAGCGCTCGATGCTTGCCCGCAGAAAGCGTCCCCCTGTAGCGGAATTTAACGATGAACAATTACTTTATTTTCATTAATAACATTCGCCTTTATTAGTATGAAAGTGAATTATGAAATTGATTTAAATAGTTAAAAATAATGAGAAATAATGGTTAAATATAAAGTATTAATATAATATATTTTGCGGAAAATTGGTGGGATAATATGACTAAAGAAACAATACTAGTAGTGGACGATGAAAAAGAAATAAGGGATCTTATCGCCATTTATTTAAAAAATGATGGATATGAAGTATTACAAGCAAGTGATGGAGAAGAAGGATTATTGCTGTTGAAGCAACACAAGGTACATTTAATTGTCTTAGATATTATGATGCCTAAAGTGGATGGTATCCAAATGTGTATGAAAGTAAGAGAAATAGCTGAGATGCCGATTATTATGCTGTCGGCAAAAACACAAGATATGGATAAAATTGTTGGTTTAACGATAGGTGCCGACGACTATGTAACAAAACCCTTTAACCCGTTGGAGCTAATTGCTCGCATAAAATCACAGCTTAGAAGGTATTTGAAAATGAGCAATGCGGAAGTAGCTGATGACAATGAAATTGAAATTGGCGATATGCAAATTAATATAGCAACACATGAAGTAATCGTAAACAATCAAAAAGTTAAGCTTACACCAAGGGAGTTTTCAATTCTTGAATTACTCGCACGAAATCAAGGAATGGTGCTGAGTGCTGAGCAAATTTATGAAAAGGTTTGGAAGGAAGAGGCTATACAGTCAGAAAATACGGTCATGGTACATATTCGTAAAATTCGAGAAAGAATTGAGACAAATCCTAGAAATCCTCAATATATTAAAACCGTATGGGGAGTAGGTTATAAAATTGAGAAAGATCAGTAAGCTATTTCTTTACTTATTAAACAAACTAAAAAAGCTCATTGTAAATGCGATAACAAAAGTTCGGCAAAGCATTAGAATTCAACTATTGACGACTTTTATTCTTTGTGCTTTTTTGGGTTTACTTGCAGCTAGAGCAACCCTTCCGTTTGTATTGAATATTTATCAAACAGCTACAATTGACTATAGTCAAGGGATGCAGCAAATAAATTTTCAAGCGCAGCGTGCGGCAGATATAGCTATCAATGAAAATAGTGTAGTATCTTTACAGCAAATGATTGAAGCAGAAAATGTAAAGCTTGAAATGAAACAGAGTGCGTTGAATGTGATAGTAACCGATGAGAGTGGAAAGGTTATATACAAAACCAAGCAAGTGGAAGAGGAACACATCAATTTGCATAATAAAATTCGTCATGTAATGGATTTTGCGATTAACCATCCACTCTATAATTATGAGATACCGGCAATCGAACAATTGCAGCAAGAATTTATTGCATTTTATCCATTAACTATAGAAGATAAAAACTTATATTTGTTTGTCAGTGGTATTCCGGAGGGCGTGGTTATCGCAAGTTCGACAGAAGGCCTTATCCCATTATTTATTGCAATTGCTGTTTTTACCTTTTCATTCTTCTATATAACGAAACGAAAAATGAATCAAATTGAGGCATTGGCGAAGGGGGTTATGGAAATGGCTAAAGGGAACTTAGCCTATCGAATAGAGAAAAAGGGCATAGACGAAATAGCATTATTAACGGAGAATGTAAATCATATGGCTGAAGCGATAATGACAACTATAGCAAAGGAACGAAGAATTGAAAAACAAAAAAATGAGCTAATTACTAATGTATCGCATGATTTGCGGACACCCCTTACGTCTATTATGGGGTATTTGCGTTTATTAAGAGAGGGGAGATATGACACGAGAGAGCAATATGAGGATTATATAAAAATAGCATTTTCAAAGTCAGAGCAGTTAAAAAATTTAATTGATGATTTATTTGAGTACACGAAACTAACGAACGAAAATATTGTATTAAACCAGCACAATGTATGTATCAATGAGCTACTTGATCAACTAATAGAGGAATTGGTACCGCAAGCAGAAGAGCGAAACCTTTTATTTGAAAAAAATTACCCTGAAGAACGCATATATGCTTCTGTCGATTCGGAAAAAATTGTACGAGTATTTGATAATTTATTGATGAATGCGATCAAATATAGTACAAGTGGAGGAGAAATTAAAGTCTCTTTTAAAAAACAACAAAATAGCCTGCAAATCTGTGTCGCAAATCACAGTGAACAGTTTACCAAAGAAGAATTAGTGAACTTGTTTGAACGATTTTATAAAAAAGATCAATCTAGAACAAATGTATCGGAAGGATCAGGTCTTGGTCTTGCCATTGCCAAAAGTATTGTTGAACTACACGGAGGGGAAATCGGTGCAAATTATGAAGATGGGTTGTTGCAATTTACAATCTTGTTGCCGATTTCAGCACAATAATTTTTATAGCACTAAACAATTTTATTGATAGAAGGGTGTATTTTAAAGAAGGATTATGTAACGATTTTTCCGACAGGTGCAGATTTCAAGCGAAGAGATTGTGCACTTTTCTTTCATACAACTTGTTGAATTTTTTGCTTCATTGCAGCGGGGCTACAAGGAGCTAATGAGCAGAGGAAATCCATAGGCAGAGCAAAAAAATCTAAGATAATTTTAAAAAACTTTAGCTATTTATGAAAGCAAGCGATATATACTGCTGGAAATTAACAATCAAACGTAAGTCCATTTTATATTGCTACTTAGATGGAATCGACAATATTGAATGCTGGTGAAGAACCGACTGCTGCTACAGTTTTTCAATTTTTAGAAGGTGATTAGATGATAGACTTATAGGGAAATTTTCTAACATTTCTACTAACATCGTTGTGTCCCTAATTAGTATTTGTATTTCTGTATATTTATACTGCCTTTGAAGTTCTAAAACGTATTCTGTGATTATTTGTAAATTCAAAGTGTTCTTGACTTCTACCTCTACAAAAAACGGAAGTGTTAACTGAGGAAGGTAGCAACAACCGCGACGAATCCAAATCGCTTCATTAACATAATAACGGATGGGTAATTGACGATTACTAGCAATAAATAGATCCATTCCAATCTCCTCTTTTTTAAATTTAGATAAAAAAAGGATGGCACTAGTCATTTGCGATTAAAATGCGAAGGCACAGTTTAGGTATTCATCAAATAACTAGGCTTGTCAGCCCCTTTATATTTTAGTTAGTATTCAATAATATCATATAAGTCATAATAGAGCCTATTGTAATACCTGTGGGAAATTTACTAGAGCGGTAACTAGGTTTACCCGAGCGAAGAAGCGGCTGACCGGAGCGCCAAGTGGGTTGACCCGAGCGAAGAAGCGGTAGACCGGAGCGTCAAGTGGACTTACCCGAGCGAAGAAGCGGCTGACCGGAGCGCCAAGTGGATTGACCCGAGCGAAGAAGCGGTAGACCGGAGCGGAAAGTAAGCTTACCCGAGCGAAGAAGAGGTAGACCGGAGCGTCAAGTGGACTTACCCGAGCGAAAAAGAGATAGACCAGAGCCGCAACTAAGCTTACCAAAGCGAAATTGGCTACGCCTAATAATCTTGTTAGCTCTACTAGCAATATACGGTTAGCTGCTTTTCATACTTATTTCAACAGTAAAAATAATTTGTAAAGTTACTGTGTGAAATTGCTTTTAAGTTTCCTATGAGAATTTTGAGAACGGCTTCTTGATTTAGGACATCCTTAAACCTTAAAACGAGATTAATTTATAGTTTGCTTAGAAAAAACATGGGAAGACTATTGAATAGCTTCTACATGTTTTTTTGAGTTGTTATGTTTAGTATTGCTAAAAAATATTTGTTTTTAAGTATAATCTAGCGAATATGTCGTTTCTTTGGATTAATTGTAAAGTGTATGTAAACATTTGTTTAATGCATTGTAAACGATATTTACAAACAATTAGAAACTATTAATAATAAAGTCTGACATCAAGTGAAAGGGTTGAGAGTGTTTGGATATCAACGTACAAGAAATGATTTTCCAATTTCTCGGAGGTTTGGGCTTATTTTTATTTGCCATTAAATTCATGGGGGATGGCTTGCAAAAGGCTGCAGGTGATCGCCTACGAGATATTTTAGATAAATTTACAACGAATCCTTTAATGGGCGTATTAGTCGGAATTGTCGTTACAGTTCTGATTCAATCGAGTTCAGGTACGACAGTTATAACAGTTGGTTTAGTGAGTGCAGGGTTAATGAAATTACGTCAGGCAATTGGCGTAATTATGGGCGCAAATATCGGTACTACGATAACGGCCTTTATTATAGGAATTGACGTAGGTGCATATGCTTATCCCATTATGGCAGTGGGTGCGGTTTGCTTATTCTTCTTTAAGAAAAGCATGGTTCAAAATATTGGACAAATATTGTTTGGATTTGCGGGTTTATTTATCGGTTTAGAGCTGATGAGTGGTGGGATGAAACCGCTACGAGATTGGCAACCATTTTTAGATTTAACCGTGCAAATGTCTGATGTACCTATTTTAGGTGTGCTAGTAGGTACGATATTTACATTGATTGTTCAATCATCCTCGGCTACAGTCGGCATTTTACAAGGGCTATATGCAGAAGATTTAATTTCATTGCATGGTGCTTTACCTGTATTATTTGGTGATAATATTGGGACAACGATAACAGCTATCTTAGCTGCATTAGGTGCCTCGATCGCTGCAAAGCGCGCAGCAGCAACGCACGTTCTATTCAATGTTTTTGGAACGATACTGTTTATGCTTTTTTTAGGAGTGTTTACGAATTATGTGGAATGGATAGCAGGTGTATTAAATTTAGAACCGAAAATGCAAATTGCCTTTGCGCATGGGACGTTTAACGTTGTGAATACACTTATTCAATTACCATTAATTGGATTTTGGGCTTACGCTGTAACAAAATTAATCCCAGGTGAGGATTCAGTCGTCGAATATAAACCTAAATTTTTAGATAAAAACTTAATTGTTCAATCACCTTCTGTTGCACTGGGACAGGCAAAAATGGAAGTGTTACGCATGGGTGAATATAGTATTCAAGGACTTGAAGATACACTGACAATTTTAAAAACATCTGATGGAAAATTAATGGGGACTGTAGGTCAGTTGGAAGAAGCCATTAACAATTTAGATCGTAAAACAACGGAGTATTTAGTCGAGCTGTCCAAGCAATCATTATCAAGTCATGACTCTGAAGTGCATCATGCTTTATTTGAAAATATTCGAGATATTGAACGAATTGGGGATCATGTGGAAAATATTATCGAGCTGCTACAATACAAAGATAGTAATCGTGTTCGCCTAAGTGATCAAGCGCTTAAAGAATTGGAGGATATGTTTATCTTTACTTTAGATACAGTTAAACTGGCGATTGAAGCTCTTGATAAGCGTGATATCTCTTTAGCGCAGCAAGTATTAGAAAAAGAAAATGAAATCGACAACATGGAGCGTCGATTACGCAAATTGCATATTAAGCGTTTAAATGAAGGTACATGCTCAGGTTCAGCAGGAATCGTTTTTGCCGATATAGTCAGTAATCTAGAAAGAATCGGTGATCATGCCTCGAACATAGCGGAAACTGTTATTGCCTAAAATAAGCTGTTCAGCGAAGATTTATTTGCTGAACAGCTCTTTTTTATAGCGTGACGGATAGACCTGGTGAAGTGGTGGATAGAACTCTCGAAGTGACGGATAAACCCGGCGAAGTGACGGATAAAACTCTCGAAGTGACGGATAAACCCTTCAAATCGACGGATAGTAATGAGCGAGCTTAATACTATACATGAGTGCAAAAACCTAATTACAAAGAGCAATCAAAAAACAAGTAAGCAGACCATTGAGGGATCTGCTTACTTGTCGTTTTAGTGAATATCGCGTTTTTTAAAGTTACCGCCGCGTACTTCTGAAACGTCTGAAATGACGACGAAAGCCGCTTCGTCGATATCTCGAATGATGGATACAAGCTTATTTTCTTCCATGCGGTTAATGACACAGTTTAAAATTTCCGTAGGCTCGTTCGAAAAACCGCCTCGTCCTTGTGTATAGGTAACACCACGACCTAAACGGGATTGAATAGCGTCCCCAATCTCCTCTGATTTAGCACTAACAACACGCACATCTTTTGATTTTTCCAAACCAACTTGAATAATATCAATAACATTTTTCGCAATGTAATAAGTTAAGGCGGAGTATAAGGCACTTTCAAGGCCGAAAATAAAACTAGCGCCAATAAAAATAAAGGCATTGATAAATAAAATAATATCGCCGACTGAAAACGGAATTTTACGCGATAGTAACACTGCTAAAACCTCAGAGCCATCTAAAGCGCCACCATTACGTAAAACAATCCCTATTCCGACACCAAGCAAAATACCACCAGATAACACGATTAATAAGGAATCATCAGGTCCTAATATCGTCTTTACATCGTGTAAAAGTACGGTTGAAATGGATAAAGCTGCAATTCCGACAATACTCATTAGGGCAAATGTCTTTCCAACTTGTTTATAGCCTAAATAAACAAATGGAATATTTAATACAAAGAGTAACACGCCTAATGGTAGCCCAAATAGATGCGCACCCATAATACTTATGCCTGTGACACCACCATCGATCACTTCGTTAGGGATTAGCACAGCCTCTAGTCCATAGGCTGCAATGACTGCACCGATGACAATCATGATAGCTTTACGAATGTTTTGTAATAATTTTCCTTTTTTCATAAATCTTCTCCATTTCATCTTACCAATAAGTTATTTCTCAAAAGAGACTTTACTATTGTAATATTTTTTTTAGGTAAATTGAAAGCAGTAAGTTCGATAATGGCAGATAAAGTTAAGGCTTTGGAATAATGTTGAACGCAATCGTTTTTGTTTCAGTCTGTTCATTTAGCGTGCCCATCTTATAATATTTAGTCATTAAATTATTTAGGTCTTGTTGAAAAAGATGAAATTGTTCGTTCGATAACGTTAAATCTACTAATGAAAATGTTGCGGTGTCTTCAACGTGTTCGGTCTCAGCAATCGAGGATAGATAATGTTGGTATTGCGTTAGTAAGACTAATTGATAGTAGGAAATATAGTTTAATTTTTGCTCCTGGGATAGATGTTGCCAGTCCTCATGATTCAGTCTAGCAGCATCCTCATTTAAAGCATAAAATTTTTCAACGACTGAACGTACTTTTCTTTCTTTGACAACCTTAATAATACTTTCATCCGTTAAAATTTGAATATGTCGGTATAAGGTTGCTTGCGGAACATCTTTAATAACTTTATTCATCTCTAATGTACTTAAGCCATCTTCTTTGTTTTGCATGAGCGCCTGTAAAATTTTCATTCTCACAGGATGCATTAAAATTTCTGCTTTGTTGCGCATATTTAACTCCTCCATTCAGCTTGAACGTTGTGTAATTAAGAAAAATACAACTTAATTATATAAGTTGAGAATGTTATCAAAAAATATAATATAAATTAATTCAAATGTATAGTGTAAAAAAGTAATGCAATTCGTTAGGTCTTTTGTTATCATTATTGATAATGATAATGAATGAGGTGAACAGTTATGAAGTTACATTATGGTATCGATGAATTAAGTCACATTGATTGGGCAAGTATTCTACCCATCTTGCTTCCATTTTTACTAGTTGGATTTTTATTAATTTTGATTGCTCTAATTGATTTATACCGTTATCGAAAAGTAAGAGAAAACGTACTTATGTGGACGATTGTGATTGTGTTATTTAATACAATTGGACCGATTTTATATTTTACGATAGGCAGAAAGGATGTAAATGAACGTGCGCTTAGAAATCAATAATGTAACGAAAAAGTTTAAGCATAAAACGGCTGTTGATCATTTTTCGATGGTCATTGAAGAGAATGAGTGTGTGGGATTAATCGGACCAAATGGGGCAGGAAAGTCGACGTTAATTCAAATCATTGCAGATATTCTCTATGCAGATGAGGGGAGCATTGTTCTGGACGGACAAAATATATCCAAGAAGAAAAATCAAATCGGCTATTTACCTCAATACCCCAACTTCTACTCTTGGATGACAGCATATGACACTTTATTATTTATGGGAACACTGTCTGGCATTTCAAAAAACCAATTGCAGAAAGATATTCCGCTAATCTTAAAAAAGGTGGGTCTCTCGAAAGAAGTGCAGTCAAAAGTCGGCGCATTTTCAGGCGGGATGAAGCAGCGCTTAGGCATTGCACAAGCGTTGTTACATAAGCCTACCTTGATTATTATGGATGAACCCGTATCTGCCTTAGATCCAATAGGACGAAGAGAAGTGTTGAATTTACTGAAAGAAATAAAAAGTGAAACGACGATTTTATTGTCTACACATATATTAGGGGACGCAGAAGAAATCTGTGAACGTTTTGTTGTCATCAAAGATGGACAGAAAATTGAAGATGCTACAAAAGCGCAGTTGCTTCATAGGAATCAAGAATCAGCTATTTATCTAGTGATTGAAAAAGGTGATTTGAAATGGCTTGAAGAAGTTGAGCAGCTACCCTATGTAAAGAAAATTGACAACTATGAAGAGGGCTTTAAAATACATGTCGAGCAAGTTCAAATAGATGCCTATCGATTATTACAAAATGCTATGGATCAAAAAATAGCTTTTACAAAGTTTGAAATAGGCATTAAAGAAAGTCTAGAAGATACATTTTTGACATTGGTGGTGGATGTATGAATACTTTTGCAATATTAAGTAAAAAAGAATTCAGTCAAATGGTGAAAGAATATAAAATAATGTGGTTACCTATTGTTTTTATGTTGCTAGGGCTTACACAACCAATCATGATGTATTATCTTCCCATGATCTTAGAGTCACTTGGTGGAGTAGAAGGGATTATGATTGATCCAACGATGGCAAAACCAGAGGGACGAGAAGTACTAGCCTCGACATTAAATTCACAGTTTGACCAGCTAGGTATCATCATCGTGATCGTTGCTGTTATGAGTGTAATTCAAGCAGAAAAAGCGAATGGCATGTTGGCGTTTATTTTAACAAGGCCTGTATCGATTTCTAGTTATTTGGGCAGTAAAATGGCCTCTCATTATTTATTGGCAGTTCTAAGTTTAGCGGTTGGTTATGTAGCGTCGTATGGTTATACGGTGTTCCTATTTTCACCTGTACCCATTACTCAGGTAATTTTAGCATTTGTCCTGTACTGTATATGGTTGTTATTTATCATTACATTCGTGACGATGCTAAGTACATTTTTTAATAGCCCTGCTGTTATTGCATTAGTAAGTATTGTCGCATTGCTACTATGTCGTTTAATTGCTGGACTGCATCCCGTCTTGGATATATTTAATCCAGCTGGTTTTAGTTTACGTGCATCGAGTGTTCTAATTACAGGTAGTGTTGGTGCATGGTGGGAACTTAATTTACTAGTTACTTTTCTTGTTATTTTCGGCATGATATTGACAATGCATTATTGGATTGCGAAAAAGAAATTTTAATAGATAGTAGGTGTGAGCTTGTTAACTATACGTAATGTTAAGAAAAAGTATGGGCAACATGAAGTGCTAAAGGGCGTAGAATTACAGCTTCAACAAGGTGAGGTATTAGGGTTTGTTGGTGCGAACGGTGCAGGTAAAACAACAACACTACATTGTATTACGGGATTAGAAGAGCAAGACGATGGAGAGATAGCCATTAATGCTATACCGAAATCACATGATATTACTTATAAAAAGCAGTTTTATTTTATCCCAGATACTATACAAGTTTTTAACAATATTTCTGCATATGACTGGATCAGCTACGTCTTAACATTATATGAAGTAGACGACAATGCAAAGCTCAATCGCTTGATAAAGGCATTTGATATGGAGAACAGTATTTATAAACCAATGGGGACGTATTCTTATGGAATGCTTCATAAAATGGCTCTTATTACGGCTTTTACAATTAGTCCACCTATAGTCATTATGGATGAGCCATTGAATGGTTTAGATCCTCTTGCTGTTGTCACATTTAAAAATTGTATGAAAGAGTATACAGAGAGTGGGGGAACCGTACTTTTCTCCACGCATCTATTAGACGTTGCAGAAAAAATCTGTAATTCAATAGCCTTTTTAAAGGACGGACAAATTATATTGCATGAGTCTCTAGAAAAGCTTTTACAAGAAGGAAACTTAGAAATGATTTTCATGGAGAAGCAAGCCTATGAAGCATAATTTTCAGCTAGTAAAATTTTTTATGACATCTATTTATACAAGGCCGCAGCAACCGCTGCTACAAGTAATGTTACTTATCGCTGTCTTTTATTTAGCAGTACAGTATATAGGGCTTAATGGAATAATTTATTTTTTAGGAACTGCTGAGGCGTACTTATTTTATAATGTTATGCTGTCAAACATGGTTATGTATGTATTAACAGCTTATTTTGCAATTTCAATCGTTTATAGCCAGCGTGACTTTTTGATACTAACAGGGCTACCAATTGCATCAAAAGAAATCGTCATAGCGAAACTAATAAGTGGTCTAGCATTACCTTCGATAGTAATATGTATTCTCCACATCCCGACAATTGTAATAGTACTGATAAATTATAAACTGACTGTAGCGATTAAATTTTTAGCATTTTTACCATTAATGAATCTCTTTGTAGCGCTATACCTATTGTTTGTATTATCCATCCTAAGCCGATTGCGAAGCCAATTTTCTAATGCATTATTGTATTTATCTACAAGGTTTAGCATTGTTTTAATGATGGGATTAGCTCCCTTCGTGTACTTTTTAAGCGATAAATATGAGGCAATGACAACGATAATAACTAGCTTAAATGTCTCAACACTATCAACGCTAGCTTCTTCGTTTGTAGATTTCCTGGATGTAGGGTCTAGCTTCGCCACGCAACAGTCACTAATTAAGGGGATAGTAATGCCTTACGCAAAGGAAAATAGTGTTAGTATTTTCTTGCTATTACTAAGTATTTGTATTGTGTTATTTATAGCCAGTGTTAAGAATTTAACGAAGAATTATTATAAGAACGGTTTATTCGTAAATAGCGTGGAACATAAGTCCAAAGATAGGTTGTTTCATGTGAAAAGTAGCTGGGGGTTTTATTTGCAGCGTGAGTATTGGGTTATCCAATCAGAACCTTATTTTATGATGCAAGTACTGTTAGGGTTGCTATTATCACCAATCTTTACAGGTATATATCTAGCTCTTATTCAATTGAATTGGGCAGGGGTGCCACTTAACCTAAGAAACGATATTCCCATTTTTGCCTACATGATTTTATGTATTAGTTGTATTAATAATATAAGTGGAACACCCTATTCAAGAGAAGGGGTACATTTTACAACGAGCATTGCGCTACCGTTAGATCGAAGAAAAGTATTTTTAGCCAAAGTCACTATCTCTTCATTCATTAGTGCTCTATCCGTGCTATTCAGTTATGGCATTTATTTAATATTTAGTGAGATTAATATCGTAGACATCTTCTATGTGTTCATAACGTTGTTGTTAATTATCAATTACAATTTATTAACGCCCATCTATGATATGCGACATCCGTTACTAAATTGGAAAAATCCATCCGATGCTGTGAAGACAAATCCAAACGTTTTAATTAGTCTACTGTATGGCTTTCCATTACTGTTATTAATTTTAATCATCCATTTTACACTACTTTCTATTGGTGTTTCACAGTGGGTGGCGACAAGTGTAATAGGGATTTTAGCATTGGGAAGTATGAAAATTTTACTCTCTAGAGTAGGGAAATATCATAGTATATGAGAAAATGTGAGGATGTGTAAAAAATAGTAGAGATATCATTGCATACAAATAGTGCGGTTCCACTCTATAAACAATTAGTTCAGCAACTGATTGTAGCAATTGCTCAAGGCTCTATTAAGCATGGAGAGACAATGCCCTCTATCCGTGATATGGCGAAACAAACGGAGCTCAATCTCCATACGGTACATAAAAGCTATAAAGAATTACAGCTGAAAGGGCTAATAACAAGAAAAGCAAATTCTAAAGCCTTCATTATCAATCATCATTTAGCACCTTTAAACGACAGTGACCTACAACAAATTTCAATCGAACTTGAGCAAGTCCTAGTAGGAGCCTATGTTTTGGGGCTGAGGAAAAATCAATTACAACAAATAATTAATAATATCTCGCAAAAATATTCGTTTTCCTAATCGGCAATGCTAGTTTGACAGCTCACCTACACAAGAAATGATACAGCTATTATACCTAAAAAACCCATCTATCATCTTTTTTGATAGAAGGGTTTTTTCCATGGTTAAATCAAAAACATCGCTACAATGGTTGTGACAACAAGTCCTATGAGTACAGGGATTAGATTACGCCGTGCAAGTTCGAATGGACTAACATTACAAATAGCGGCAGCTGGAATTAACGCCCAGGGAATTAATGTACCTCCACCAATCCAAATTGCTGTAATTTGACCAAGTGCTGTTAAGAGCTAAGCCGACACCTAGGTCATTGACGATACCGTGTGAAGCAGCAGGTAAAAAATTACCAATAATTTGCTTAAAACCAGAGTCTCCGAGATAGAAGAAGGCTGCGATTGGAATAACGGGTCCAAATACTTTAAAACCAAATTGGAACCCCTGAATTAAATAACTTGTCGACTTCTCAAACCCTTGCTTTTTGTGCGCTACCAAGCACAGGATGAGCAATATAAAGACAGCGGTTCCGCCTATTAATGCAGTGGCATCTCCGCCCTGTAGTTTTAAAATTGACATGGCAATGACATCAAGTAGAAAGGCAATTGGGATGAGTATAGCGAAAAACCGTTTTTGTCCACGTGTTAGTAAATTTTCCGCCGTTACGCGCTCTAGCCCATCACCTGTTTCAGTGGTTTCCTTCAAAGCCAGCGTACCCCGCTTCATATCCCGCCGTAATAAGAAAAAAGCAACAAGCGTTGTGACCAGGCCCATCGTAATCACAAGAGGAATACTAGCAGAAACAACATCGCCTACTGGAATACCAGCAGCATCTGCAGTGAGCTTCGGAGCCCCTTGGATAACAAAATCACTAGATAACGCAATCCCGTGACCAAATAAGTTCATAGCCATAGCAACGCCAAGTGCTGGCAGACCTGCACGTATAGCAACAGGCAACAGAACGGCCCCTAATAATGCGACAGCAGGTGATGGCCAGAAAAACCAAGAAATAATCATCATTAAAATCCCAATTGTCCAATAAGCTAACGTTGGTGTTTTAATGAATTTTGTAAATGGCGCAACCATGACCTCGTTAATACCAGATGTCATTAACACGCGACTCATGGCAACAATAATAGAAATAATGAGGATGGTCGACAAGAGCTCAGTAATTGCATAGATAAAGCTGTTAAAAATCCCACTTATCGACGAAGTTAAATCGCCAGTAGCTACGATGGCTAGCATGAATATGC
The DNA here is from genome assembly GCF_000392615.1 of Lysinibacillus sphaericus OT4b.31. Classification (GTDB taxonomy): domain Bacteria; phylum Bacillota; class Bacilli; order Bacillales_A; family Planococcaceae; genus Lysinibacillus; species Lysinibacillus sphaericus_B. Next base: position 39,961 of record NZ_KB933402.1, read on the forward strand.
CAAGTATACAAATGAGGGTGGTATCTCGACGTTTAACCATAAATCCAATAATCAATACAATGAATACTACATAAATCCAATGGAGAGCAGTGAATTCAAACCCCATACGTTTCCCCCTCAAAAATAGGTTTGGTTCTATAGAATATGAAGAGAAATAAAGTTGGTGATGGTTTTGGAGAATTTTTACTTAAGTAGAATGGCAATATGAATTGATAATGAAAAAGTATAAAGGGGGGTAATAGGAAGATTGTTATACCAGCAGGAAAGGTAGCTGATGCGGTGAATCTCCTTTAAGTAAACAATGTGAAAAGTATGCGCATATCGAGGGAAGCGTTGAAATAGTATTAAAGGGTACGGGATATATTAAACTTTAATCCACAAGCATAGGAGTGGGCAAGTGAAGGATATAGATGCGTTTTTAAAGAAATTACATTACTTTGATAAAAAATTTAAGTTATTTATCAAACAAAACAACAATCACCTAATAGTTGAGTATTCAGAGTTGTGTGGAATAATCGATGATTATTCTTCCTTTATTATAAATCATGACAATGATAAACAATGGAATAATTTAGAGCAATCAATTGAAATACTATTATTAATCGAGAATCTAAGAAATAACTCTTCTATTTGTGTCCAAATCTTAGAAAAATATCGAGCTTTAGTATTAAGACATGAAAATGAGGAGATCACTGATTATTTTCGAAACATAGAAGACTGCATTGAAAAGGAATTTGGAGGTTTTCAAATTACCAGTCAGTCGAAGGTGCTCTTAGTAGGATCTGGATCTTTTCCTATAACATTATTAATGATTGCGGAACGAACAGGCGCAGAAGTTTTTGGAATTGATATTGATGATGAAGCGATTCAGTTGGGAAAACATGTAGTAAATAAATTTGGAAATCATTTACCGATTCAAATTAACAACAAGTCAGTAGGGGAACTCGCAGTTATTAAACAGATTAGTCATATTATATTTAGTTCAACTGTTAGCTGTAAATATGACATATTAGAGCAATTATATGATTTAACAAATAAAGATGTGCTTATTGCTATGCGTTATGGAAATGGGTTAAAGTCTCTTTTTAATTATCCAATGCAGAAAGTAGACGAAACCAAATGGCATATAGTAGAGAAAATTATGCACCCTCAATGTGTATTTGATGTTATTTTATATCAAAAAGTACAATGACTTAAATAGACGAGGAGAAGGTTATGACTTATTTTAATAAGGTTTTACTGCTAGGAACAGGGCCCACAGTAATTCAATTAGCTGTGAATTTCAAGAATTATTATAATGGTAAAGTAGCTATTGCTGGTCGAGAATCTTTACGCTCCAAAATTTTCTTTGAAACTATCGTTCAGCATCAACTTGCACTTAAGGTAAATATACAAAATACACAACATCAGTCTGTTGCAGGAGAATGTATTATTGATGAGTTTTTTAAGGGTTACCATGCAATATCTGGCAACTGGGATACCGTTGTACTTAGTGTTACTACAGATTCTTATATAGCAGTATTAGAACAAATCGATACCAAAGTGTTGAAGGAGGCTAGCTGTTTTATATTAATTTCACCTACATTTGGTTCTAGTCATTTAATAACTAATTTTCTAAAGAATCTATCTTCCAAAGCTGAGGTAATTAGTTTTTCAACATATTATGGAGATACTAGATGGTTAGGTGAAATTCCATCAAATGAAGTATTGACAACAGGAGTAAAGAAAACAGTTTATATTGGTTCTACTTACTCAAAATCGGGTAGACTGGATAAATTATCTGAATTATTTCATCATTCGGGGATTCATTTGAAAAAATTGGCATCTCCTCTTGAGGCAGAAACAAGAAATATTTCTTTATACGTGCATCCTCCCTTATTTATGAATGATTTTTCATTAAAAGCAATATTTGATGGGAACAATATAACAAAGTATGTGTATAAGCTTTATCCTGAGGGTCCCATTACTTATACAATGATTCGTCATTTATTAAATTATTGGAAAGAAATGATGGTAATTGTGAAACACTTCAATATTCAACCTCTAAATCTATTAAAGTTTATGGTAGATGATAATTATCCATTACAGCCAGCAAGTATAGCCCGACAAGAAATAGAGAATTTTACTAAACTTGAGTCCATTCATCAAGAGTATCTGCTCTATATTCGTTATGCATCCTTATTAATTGATCCATTTTCTATGCCAAATCAAGAAGGAAGATACTTTGATTTTTCAGCAGTTCCTCTTAGAAGGATTTTTAAAAATCATGATGGAGAATGGGATATTCCTAGAATGCCAAAAGAGGATTACTATCGTGTGAAAATCATTCAAGGGATTGCTAATGCCCTGAAATTGAAAAGTCCAACGCTAGATCATTTTGTACAAACCTATGAAGAAAAACTGCAACAAGTAGTGGCTTCATCTGAGAATAAAATATATTCAGATGCCTTCCAAGTAAAATCCTTTACACAAGAAATCGAGATGATATGTAAGGAATTAATATTAAGTAAAAAAACAAAATAATAGATATAAAATAAGGAGCTAACGAATTTGGCTAAATAGAGATACAATGTGATGAAAGAAAAACAAATACTATAAGTAATGTATATAGTTTCCAATGATGCTTCGTTTTTATCCATATGATGATTGGCATATAGATTCACTTAAGAACATAACAAAAACTAAATGCTAGTCTCATTGTCACGGCAAAAAAGGCTATACTCCTTAATGAAGTAAAGCACCATTGATTGCAAGAGTAGATTTAACAACCAAAAGATGGAGAGGAATTTATTTTACATTTACACGACGATATTTACCATAGTCTATTAACCTCAATTAATTCCTGTCCATTAAACTCCATTCTATAAATATCAGGTTTAGATGTGCTATGTAAAAAGGACAAATCATAATTTGAATCATAATATCCCATCATCAAAGTCATTACTAATCCGTGAGTGCCAATTACTACTTTTTTCCCTATATAAGTATTTAATATTTCTGCTAAAACTTTTACAGCTCTTTTTTGACAATCAGTATTCGTTTCTCCTCCGTCTAGAGCGAAATTTGGGTCCAAATATGATTTTTCTAATAAAGGAAATAAATCCTTATCAGACATTCGCTCGCCTTCAGCCGAAAAGATTCTTTCCTTAAAATCTTCAACTACTAAAACTTCTTGTCCAATTTGTTTAGCTAACGGCTCTACAGTTAAAATTGATCGAGTGTATGGACTTGATATAACAATGTTAATTCCTTCATCCTTTAAAACATCAGTTATTCTTTGAGCGTCTAATTTTCCTTTTTCAGTTAAACTTCTTGTTCTTTCATTTCCTTTTCTTGGTGAATCCCCGTGTCTCACCATATAAATAAAAGTTCTCATATTATCCCTCCAATAAATTTTTAATACAATCCTTCCTTACATAACCTTCACTTCGATACAATCCTAGTTTCCCACGCCTAAATTTTTGGTATTAATAATATCGACGAAGCAACAATAAATAAAGATCCAATAATAAGTTCCAATAACAAATATACCAGTAGCTTCGATGACTAGTATGAATATGCCAAGTATACAAATGAGGATGGTATCTCGACGTTTAACCATAGATCCAATAATCAATACAATGAATACGACATAAACCCGATGGAGAGCAGTGAATTCAATCCCCATACGTTTCCACCTCAATATTCGGTCTGATTCTATAGAATATGAATATATATAGGTTATACTGTTAAAAGTAGTAAAATTTGGTATGATAATTTTATTAAAGTTTTTTAATCATACTAGAATTAGTAAGGGGAATCTAATAAATGGACAGAAGGAAGAGTATGTTGTTTTTTATATCACCAATATTTTTTTTAGTTTCTTGTAGTGGTGAAGATGAAGTTGTTAAAAAAGATGAACAAATGTATATATCATCAGTTCAAAAAAAGGAAATATATGAAATAAAACAACCTGCAAAATTTAATATTTCAAGAGGTTTGATACTAAGCAATATGAACAATACATTAAATATAAACGAAATTGAGAAAGGACTAATGGATTTATCTGTAAATCATTTTTCTACAAAGAAGTTTTATATGCAGGAAGGTCAATATTTAGATAAAAAGATTATTAATCAATGGTTAGATAGAAAATCCACAGAAGGTGTTGGTTTAAACCCCTCTATAAAAAATAGTACGGGACATGTTTTAGAGGATGAAAAAAATAATCCTAAGATATTATCTCATGTATTAGAGCAAAATTTTATTAACAAAGAAACTGGACAAGTAGAAGGAATATCTTTAGCCATATCCTTAAATGAATTTTATGACATTAGAGTAAGCGATGACAAAGGTTTAGTTTATACAGACCAAGTAAAAGTCGATCATAACGATGATGACGTTAATGATGTGGAAAATTACGGTAAAGAAATAGCTGGGATGATAGTAAAAGATATTAGAAATAATGAAAACATACATAATGTTCCTATTTATTTAACCTTGTATCAAGAATCAAATAAAAATGATATCATTCCAGGCATATTTTTAGCTGAAACATATATTCCGGAGGGAGGGGAAAGGATAGATAAATGGACTGATATAGATAAGAAAAATTATACATTCCCTTCAGATGCACTATATAGTTTAGACAAAGATACTTATGATAAATTATTGACTTTTAAAGAGGATATACAAAAAGATTTTATTCATTTAAATCCTAAAATAATTGGTGAACTTCAATATGAAAACGGTAAATTAGCCGATATAAAAATAAATGTGAATGCGCCTTTAATAAAAGATACTGAATTGATAGGTCTTTTACAGTTAATTAGTACTAAATTAAGTGCTGTTTTATTTGATTATGTTCCTGTGACTATTCGTATTATCAATCAAAAACAAGATGTCGGAATTGTCCTCTGGGATCCAACAGAAAAACAGATTTTTTCGACACCACTTTAATTAAACTGAAGTGACCCCTAAAAGTT
>NZ_KB933403.1 GCF_000392615.1 Lysinibacillus sphaericus OT4b.31
TTCTTCGGTCTCTTAAAATCAGAATTACTTTACTTACAAGAGTTTGAAAACATGGAACACTTCAAGCGAGAGCTTGAACAATATATTGAATACTACAACCACAAACGAATTAAGGCAAAATTAAAAGGATTAAGTCCAGTACAATATCGAACTCAATCCCTACAAGCTTCTTAACTAAATAAAGTGTCTAACTTTTTGGGTTCACTTCATCACGGAGTGGTCTTGTTATGGATTATTTAATTAAAGCACCCCATTATCTTATAATATTTTTTAGTTAATATGATAATGAAGCCACATACTATTGCTATGCCAAAAAACGAGGTGCCTAAAAAAACTACTGGGGAACCTACAAAAACGAACATCACATCGGTATGACTTGTAGCTACATATCCCCCCAATATATCAGGCTTATCGAATTTCGTTTTAATATATGCCCATCCATAGGTACTGAAAAAATATACTATATGTATAAACAGCGAACAAAAAAATGCCTGCATAATTGTTTTCATTACAAACTCCCCCATTTAACTAATTCACAGGAAGGAATCTACTCCCACCTTGGTTATTTACCATCAATATTTTTTCTCATCTTCCCTATAAATCAATACGTATGTTACATTTATTTTTATCATTTTCTATTATCACTTCCAATTTTCTAATCTAAATATCTAATGTATAACAGGGACGTTCTTCAACTAACCTGCGCCGTTAGTTTAATAATACCTCAAATCAGACCCATTTGGATATTTATTTCCATTTATTGTTGTGACATATACAAAAAATGACCACCCATCACCGGAGTGGTCTTGTTTAAATTTGTTCAACTAAACCCTCTAATCCTTCATTTATCCATTACCATGGCCTATTTCTTCAGCTGCTGCATCAGCTTTCGTTACATGTACTGTACCGAATGGATGGTTAGGAGGAGCATATATCGAATAAAGTTTTAATGGTTCGTTCCCTGTATTCGTTACGTTATGCCATGTTCCTGCAGGGACCATTATCGCAAAATCTTCATAGATGTTCCTTTGGAAGTTTAAATTGTCTTTGCTTGGCCCCATCTGAACAATTCCCTGACCTTGTTCTATACGTAAAAACTGATCAACATTAGGATGCACTTCCAAACCAATATCTTCGCCTACTTCTAGACTCATTACAGTAACTTGTAAATTCGATCCTGTCCACAACGCTGTACGATAATTATTGTTTTGTTTAGTTATCTTTTCAATATCAATAACAAAGGGGTTAGGTCCATAATCCTTTAGTATGTTTGCTTCCTGAAAATAAGGATTTCTCCCCATGTGCTCTACCTGATTGGGATAGGTCCAATACACAGGTTGATAACTATAATTATACATCTGAGCATTGCCATAATAAGGGTAATACATTTACCTCAATCCTCTCGCACATTATAAAATCATATTATGCAATTTGTTGAAGGGATGTGTTTACCTTTAAAATGAATGGTGAAAATAAGGTTTTCTAAAAGCTATCCCTTACCTCTAACCAGTTATAGAAAGGTACTGAACGCTCTCTATTAGTTGTTTCTTCTATATATGATGAATTTACTAAACTTCATACTAGAACGCTCTACAGCCTTACTATATGCCCCTACAACTACGGCTCTTAATGTACTAGCAACTGTCAGTACACCTTCTTTAATATCCATAGCAATTTTGAATAGTACGTTCTTAGCTTTTATGAAGTCAGGTGCACTATTAACCTGAGTAGCCAATACAACCTTGTGCAATTCATCTTTTAAGTTATCTGCTAATGGCAAGCTATTCATGAAATCGAACAGCATTTGTTGGTACTCATTCATGTATTCCTTACAAGCTTCTTTTTCAGCGTGAGCATCTATATATACTTGCTGTAAAGTGCTTGTTTTAAAAGAAGAAAGATTAAAAGATTTAGATGATTGGTTTTCTGTAAATTGCTCCGAAACCACGTCGTTACTAGCTTCGTTAGCTGTCTCTCGTTGGCACCCGACTTAGGTGTTAACAATGTAGTAGGAATGACTGGTGCTATGAATGCTACTCAAATTAGTGTCCATAATGATTGAAATGAAGTAAATTTAGTCACTCAACAGAGTGGCTATTTTATTTACTCTGTTTTCTTGTAAACAAACAAAAAAGACCAGGTACTCACTTTAAAATGAGCGCCTGGTTATTTGTTTACTACTTCTCGAACTTTATCAAAATTAAACCTTTTAAATGATACTGTTCTTAGAGAGCCTGTGTTAGTTTTCTCTAAATACTGAACCTTACATTTTGTTAGTTGAAGAATCTAAATTTCTGTTCCATTTGAGAGTCTCTTTTTAATAACAAAATAAGTTACTACTCCTAAGCTAATGTAGATTATTAACATACTACTACCCAATATCGCAGAGTATTTATATACATCATAAAGACTGTATATACTTTGTAAAATATAGATTGTTAAAAACACAAATCCTTTCTTTCTGCTTTTCACAAAGACTGAGGAAAAAATAGACAAAACTATACTAACGACTGCCAACTGAAATAAAATGAGTATTGTGAACATCAAAATATTATTATCCATTACACCAATCCCCCCTTCATGACTTCTACAAATGAAATCAATTTCCTTGTTCCGCTAAACTGCTCCGTTAGTACAATAAAATGTTGTATAAAAATTGAAGTCTTATCGTTGTAAATCCGAATAAATTTGACTAGCCTCATCTAAGACGATGGTGCAACATCACTTCAAATGCTTCAAAACCTTTGCCATGACTGACTTTTAACAAAAGTGCATAATACAACGCATAAACAATGTTCATAAGAAAAGCCACGAACGTTGATTTCACAATATTCGTGGCTTTTTCATGTGCGCCCAAACTTTCATTTGGGAACGGTTTTTTAATATAAATCTTATAAATATTCATTGTAAAAATTATTCTACGGATTATGTGATATAGGATAAAAGGTGAAAACTAATTTTATTCTTTATTAGCAAACCATTTTTCACTTAAGTATTGAGAAAACCCGAGAATAATCGTAATACTAATGCCAATTAAAATAAATCGTATATCTTTATTAGGTAAAATTCTATTTATGATAAAAACAGAAATCATTACAATAAGTGCAAATGTTATTGAAAATAATATTTTTTTCAGCATTCGTTACACCAACTTTTTTTGATATATTGTTTATTATACCAATTTTTGGATTGTTTTCTCAATGTTATTAAGCTTCCCAAAGCGCCGTTTGGTAACAATTCTTTCCTTAACGTTGTAAATCCGCATAAATATGGCCAGACCCCTTATTCCACTAAAGCACCCCGTTCGTATTATAAGGTCAACCGGAGAAATCTGGTTGACTATTTTTTATTCAATTTATAGATTGATAGTAGCCGGAGTAGAACGGAAGCACCCGTGGGACTTGATCCCGATAACTAAACTGTTCGCCCTCTACCTGTTAACACATGATTAGGCTGGTTGGAACATAGTGATCCCGTATAACAAGCGAAGATATGAATAACAAGCTAGATAGAGGTTGCTGGTCAATCTACTTCATAAGGAGGAGATAATTTATGAATCCAGTTGTAGGTCTGGATGTCGCAAAAGGTGAAAGTCAAATTCAAATGTTCTTGGATAAAAAAAGGCCCTATAATAGTGTGAAAGTTGAACATACGGTGGAGGGGCTAGAAGAGTTACACTCTTATTTAATAGATTTAGAGCGTCAAACAGGGATGAAACCACCTGTTGTTTTGGAGTCAACAGGACACTATCATGCCCCAGTTGTTCAGTTTTTAGAAGCAAGAGAGTACATTGCTATTATCGTAAATCCACTAGTATCTTACCGAGCAAAAAGTTCTAACTTACGAAAAACCAAAACAGATGCCATTGATGATTATCACTTAGGCGAACTGTATTACAAAGAGGATTTAGAGCCTCAGAAAAAGCGTGGTGTTCAGTTATTAAACCTTCGGCATCTAACAAGGCAACATGAAAATATGACGGGTATTATGATTCAAACTAAGCTTCAATTTCAAGCCGTATTAGATCAAATATTCCCTGAGTACAAAGGAGTTTTTGGCGATTTATACGCTGAGATTTCCATAAAAACTTTACAAGCCTACCCTACTTCTGAATCAGTCAAAAAAGCAGGTGTTGAAGAGATCGCACAATTCATTGATACACATTGCAAAGCACGTTCGTTTAATTGGGCGCTCGAAAGATCGGAAAAATTAATCGGAGCTGCAGAACGCAATCCATTTCAATCAACGCTTTATCAAAGTCTTCTAGTCAGTTTGAATATGTATATTGATTTATTTCAAGTGTACCACCAATAACTTTCTACGTTGGAGCGTGAGATTGATGAGTTAGCGGCACAACTTGAAGAATATGAATTACTCCAATCAATTCCCGGTATAGGTGAAAAAATCGCTGCCACGATTATTTCAGAAATCGGAGAAATTGGTCGGTTTAATCATCCAAAAAAGTTAGTGGCTTTTGCGGGACTAGATCCAAGTGTATTTGAATCAGGACGCTTTAAAAGTACGAAAAATCACATTACTAAACGTGGCTCAGCTAGGCTTCGTCACATGCTTTATACAGCTGTTCGTTGTTCTATTCGAGATAGTCGGAAAAAGAAAACAACACCTGAAACTTTAGCACGAAATAAGCGATTACGAGCTTTCTATGATTTAAAACGACCATATAAAGCAGCTATAATTGCTTGTGCTAATAAGCTTTTACACTGGATTTATGCCATGTTAAAAACGAAAACACCATTCCAAGAAACTATATAGTAACAGCATTTTCAAATACAACAAAAACCTTCCAAATTGAATTCGGAGGGTTATTTGAGTTGCGCTTTTTAGTATAGCATGAAGTGTTATTTAATTTAAAAGATTTTATTGATAATCTATTAGCTGGTTTAGCTTAAGAAGATGTTTTATGATTAAGGTTTTTTCCCTAAAGAAAACCCTTCAAATAGTCGACCGCCGAATGGTTCCAAAACCATTTTACTTAGTTGAACAACTTTTCTTTTCTCACCCGTTTTATAAAAAGTATCAAAGGCTTCAATGAATTCTTCGGTAAATTTTACATCGTAATGCTTCAAAGCACGAACAACCCATTTTGAAGAACCTATCCAACAACCATTAGTTCTTAGCACAAATTCATGAATAAGCTCAGCTAATGTGTTAGCTATAAATATTTCTTCGGCTCGATTATTACAACCTATAAAATCATCTAGGACATCAGTTAAAAAATATCGCTTTGTCGTAATTATTTCTTCTGTCCATCTTTCAGGACCCTTATCCAATATCTCTTTAGCTTCTTCTTTAATAGAGTCTATAATTCCTTCATCTTTTAATATAATCCCTTCTAATAACATTCTTTGCATAGAAGGCTTAGCATCTTTATAATCCATTTCGAAAAAATGTTTATAAGAAGTTAGATTATGGACGAAAATCTCTATTGGCCAACCAAAATCTATCAATGACTCCCTGTACGACGAGGTTATACTTTTTTCAAAAACGACAATATCAAGGTCAGAGGTATCTGTTTCCTCACCTCTAACAACACTTCCAGCCAATACAGCTCCCTGACAGTTTGGGAAGCTCTTATTAATAAATCTTTTAGCTGCCTCTATTGGATTTAACTTTTTAGTATTACCCATTTACTTCGCCTCATTCTATTTGAATTCCTACTAACCCAGTATTCGTTACTTAGCCTCAGTAATCCTCTTACTTTTACCTTATTAAAGTAATCTGCCTCGTTAGTTCAATAAAAATTTAACAACTTTATTATTTTTCAAAGGACTTTATTGTATATTAAACAACTTTATTATCTCTTAACACCATGGTCACTTCTTATATTGTGTTTTCTATTTAATCTTGTTTAAGGCATGACCCATTTCATTTAGCCAGTGTTTCCCACCATACACAACAAATGTAGTATTATTTTCTTCTCTATCAAAAATATGAACTCTTTGTGTAATAAGAAGATTTAAACCGAGTTCAGTTCGATCTACCCTGCCTAAACTTAATTCCCAATATAAATTAGGATTTATATTAAGAGCATGGGCGTAAAAAATTAATCGTTGATTTGTCAATAATAGCCGGCCACCATCAGAAGGCTTTTCACTTACTAATGAAAAATATGATCCTGTAACAAACAATGCTAAATCTGTCCAATCAAAATATTCATTTACAAAAGTTGCCGGCATTGCAATTGATGGTTTCCCTATTGGTTGGTCAGAAGCATTTACCATGCGTACGAATATTAAGATTACATCTGTTAGCGGCGAGATTATAAAATATACAACAAATTCTTATACAGAATAACATATAAATCTGTCTATCTATAAAATTTTCTAATGTTTTTAAAAATTAACTGCATCTCAATTATTAGATGAAATCTAACTATTGGGGATGTGGTTTTTTTATGACTAAATTTATAATGCAAGAAAGTTATTTAGAGGTATTTAAGCGAAAAATTAAGAACTGCCGATACAGATATTTTAAGCTGAGTGAATTAAGATTAAGGCTGGTACAATTAGATGGAGAAATATTGTAAATGGTTTCAATCAAGTGGAACTATGTAGATATATGTCTCGTAAAGGCAACTGTCACGACAACTTGTGCTGGGAATTTCTTTAAAATCCAAATTCCTATATATTGAAGGGATTTGAAAGTATAGAGCAACTTAAAAAAGTACTAAAAAAACATATCATTACAACACGCAACGGATGCAGGCAAAATTAAAACTAAGTCCGATAGAAAATCGAACTCAGCCTAATGAAATAACCGTATCTAATTTTAAAGGGTCACTTTATTTGTCTTACTTTGGTAAGTTCACTGAAAAGTACATTTTTAAATAAGAGCGTTGACGTGGACGAAATTTCATTCGAGTCATCGACTTTTTTCGCTCTTACTTATTAAACCAAAAGTTGTTTATCGTAATATATTAATCTATTTCTTTTAGCAAATTTTCAATTTTAATTACTCGTTCATTTAATTCATCTACTCGTTTTTGTAAAACAAAAGCTTGCTGTTTTTCTACGTTTAGTCTTTCCTCTGCACGCTTCATATTCTTCTTATATGCTTTATAAATAAAAATTACTAGAATAAAGGGAATTGCTATCAATCCTAATATAATAATTGTTGCTATTATATCTCCAAAGTTCACTCCGGATACACCGTTAAACATTAATTTATTCCTCCATTTTCTTATTTTTTTTCATAGTAAGCGTTGGTTCTAACCTAGTAATGAGCTCCTCATTAAGTAAAAAATTGAACGAATTTAGCATATAGTATTTCGCAGCTTTACCACTCTCTAATAATTCCATATCACTTGAAACGAGATTTGCTTCTTCAAGCTTTTGTAAATGAAGATATAAGAGTGGTCTGCTTATACCCAGTTCTCGGGCAAGTTGACTAACATATTGTTTACCATTAGACAAAATGCTAATAATTCTTAACCTTTGAGGATTAGATAAAGCTTCCAAAAACAAAAGTAATTCATTCCCGTTATCAATATGTTTCATATGTAATAATTTTATTACATATGGTGTTTTTTGTCAAGTTACAGCGAGGTTTTTGAACAATTTTTTCTAAGTCTGACTTAAGTAAAACCCTTTTACGTAAAAATTTTCTTAACTTATATTTTCTGCTTTTTGTTGGTTGTTATTTATTTTAGTTTTATAGAAAAGGGTCAAAACTATAAAGAAAAAAAGCCCAGGCTCAAAATTAATTGAGTCCTAGGCTTTAGTATTTTTATGATTAAATTTAGCAAGTACTGTACTGATTTTAACTATTTTTTATTATTTCTACGTTGCTGAATAGTTATTTGCAATCCAATCAAACGATCCGTAGTCATCACACCATTCTGTAAATCCTTCAAATGCGATTCCTGAATAATCCCATCCTTAACAGCCTGTGCAATAAAGTTTTCTGTCTCAGTTTTCATAGCTGGCGAACCTGGATTCCTTGTTGTATTTGTCACTTTAATTTCCTCCTTTTTGTCTTCCACAATTAATTGAACTTTTTTTGCTGTTGCTTGGTACAATTACTTGTCCTTCCAATTTGTAACTCTTCGGCATTAACCAATTAGCTTTTACTTCAAAGTGGGGACGGTCAATAGCGTTTGTCCATGTACCTCCCCACTCAATGCCTAATTTTTTAGCAATGGCACCGGCTTTATTTAAAGTAGTCACATCATATAAAGTTTGTGGAGGGCCTACAGCAATGTCCCATGCTAGACGTGATTTATGATTGCTATTTAACGTCCCAGTAACAATCTGCCCTGGTCGAGTGCGTCCTTGTGCGTATAGATATTTTTGGCGTTCCTGTGACCGATATGTTTCAGTAATGAAGATGTTCCTAATGCCCGCCTTGTAACACTCCTGAAATAGCAATCGACAGGCTGTTTGTGCAGGTTGTAATAGTTCGGCTAAGTCTCGACATGTAGTTGTTACACTTGTCATTTCACATCATCCTTTGGTTTGTCATCATTGTCGATTTGAAGTTGCGTAAAAGCATTTGTTAAAAACTTTGGCACTTTGATTCCTAACTTACCTAGATTCTCAATCATACTGATACCTTCCATGCCAATAAGGAAAAGAACCATGGCATTACGCATAAAGTTACCGCTCTCGGTTGCTAAATCTAATTGCACTGCAGCAATAACCATTAAACACATTGCTGTCTTTATGATTAACCCCTTAAACATCTTTTTACTTTCAGTTTTCTTGAAGACTAAACTAACCATAAATCCTAGTACATAGTCGATAGTCATGAATATAACTAACGCTTTTATTAAATGGTCAATGCCGCCAACAAAATAAGTGCCCCATGCCATTGAGCCGCCTACAAGTGATGTATATAATGTATCTGTTTTCATTTGACACCTTCTTTTTAGCATAATAAAAGCCCTCCACAGATGATTGTGGAAGGCGTAATGTTTAAAATTTTACTCAGTTATATATCCCCGTACAACGTCCCAATACACACCATAAAAAACTAAACTTTCAAGATTGAATTGCTCTACTATATTCCATATTTGTTTACCTAATTCATCACTATATCCATCACCATATTCCATAGTAAATCGCACGTAGCAATCACCGTTAATTTGTTCTACTTTAACGTTATCTATGCCTTTAGTAAGGAATAAGTAATGTGCAAATTCATAAGCTTCTTTTAGATTATTTGTAAAAAAGTTAACTATATTCATTATATCTTTTCCATAGTTTGAGAAAACCTCACTTTATTTACCCTACCCATTAACATTCTCCTTTCCACTGTTTAAACGAATTATAAACAACGCTTTTTTCAATTTTATTACTATGTTACCATATAAAGAAGTATAAGCTTTAGGAGGAATACAATATGAAATGTAATAAAATAGGAATACTACTATTAATAAATTTACTCTCTATCTTACTATTATCTGCTTGTAGTAAAGAAAATGATACAGGTTTCGATGAACAATTTGTCGCTGATTTAAAAGACTATATTAAAGTAGAAAGGGAATATAAAAACATAGAAGAAAATAATATTATTAGTTTGATTAATTTACATGAATCACAATCACATTCATGGCTAAATTCTAGTGATGAAATAAAAGAATCTCTTGCACAACAGCTAGTATTCTATGAAGATGCAACAAATTATTCAGATATCAAAATAGATTTCAATCCTAAAACAAGCTCGCCAGAAGAAAAAGAAGTCTTTGATGCAATAGATGATTTTGAAACAAAAAAACTCTCTCATTACACCCCAACTACCAGTTTAGTCGATGCAACAAATCAAGGTAATATACAAAACGCTAAAGAAGAGTATGAGCATTCTTTACGTGAACTAGATAAATCATGGGATAATATTAAATCTCTTTCAGAAAAGTATAGTTTGAATCTTTTTGGAGATGTAGAATGAACGGATATTTTTAAATTAATTTAATCGAAGAAGCCTTACATGTTACCTCGTGTGTAGGGCTACTTCATCACCCTCAGCGTAATCAATTTCAAATTTAAACATTTCACAATCACGTCTTTCAGTAGCTTTTTATTTTTCTTGTTCTTTTAATAACACATCGGTTCTTATTTGAACGTCTTAATAGTCATTGTCCCCCTGTGAAACAATTTGTAATGTAATTTCTTTTCACTCAAATCCACTTAAATGATTAAACTCATAACACCTACCTTCCATAGATAATCAAGGAGGGCAATATAATATAACCTACCCAAAAGAGTAAGTTGTCAAAGTTGATTTTTGGTAAATATAATTTCAGTTTTTCATATCCTATTTAATATTCCAAAAATATAAAGAAAAACTTGACCCCCTAGGAAGTCAAGTTTTCATATTAATACGTCGATTGTTGCACTTGTTGGCGCAGTTTTTTTGCAGCGGCTACCATATATGCTAGCGCCTCTACAGTCTCGGGCTCTTTCCTTGTCTTCAAGCCACAATCTGGATTAACCCAAAATTGGTTTTTTGATAATACCTGTAAGCTATCCTGCATAATGTTCAACATTTCATCTTCACTTGGTACGCGTGGACTATGAATATCATAGACACCCAGTCCAATACCTTTTTCATAGGGATTTACTTGAAGGGAAGAAATCAGCTCTCCATGACTACGAGACGTTTCAATGGATATGACGTCCGCATCGAGCGCACTTATTGGCTCGATAAAATCATTAAACTCACAGTAGCACATATGTGTATGAATTTGTGTGTCATCTTTTACGCTTGCTGTTGCCAGCTTAAAGGCATTGACTGTCCATTGCAAATAGCTGCCCCAATGTTCTTTACGCAGTGGTAAGCCTTCTCGCAAAGCAGGCTCATCAACTTGAATGATTGCAATGCCTGCTGTTTCAAGCGCCTCGACCTCTTTTCGAAGGGCCAATGCAATTTGATAAGTCACATCTTCTCGTGAAATATCATTCCGTACAAAGGACCAATTTAAAATTGTTACGGGACCAGTTAGCATTCCCTTTACGTATCGCTCTGTTAAACTTTGAGCATACACTGTTTCTTTCACAGTCATCGGTGTTTCCCACGCAACATCTCCGTAAATAATCGGTGGCTTTACACAACGAGAGCCATAAGATACGACCCATGCCTTTGCCGTAAAAGCAAAGCCTGTTAGCTTTTCACCAAAGTATTCCACCATATCTGTACGTTCGAATTCACCATGTACCAGTACATCGAGATCCAACTCTTCTTGAATAGCAATCCATCGCTTCGTTTCTTGTGCAACAAATGCTGCATACTCTTCATCTGATAACTGTTTCTTACGCCATGCGCTACGCGTACGTTTGACCTCATCTGATTGTGGGAAGCTACCAATTGTTGTCGTTGGGAATAAAGGGAGCTGTAATTTGGCTTGCTGAATCATTTGGCGAGCTTTAAAATCATGCTGGCGTTCAAAATCCTGCGAGGACACAGCTTGGACAGCCTTTTGAATCGCACTATTATTACGTACTGGATGATTTTTTAAAGCTTCAATCGCCTTCATGCTCTCTGAAATTGTTTGATTCGTGGCATGATTTTTTTCCTTTAAATATTTTGTCACTTCCGTAATTTCTAGTAATTTCTCATCGGCAAAGGCAAGTGCATTTTTTACAACGGGTTCAAGCTTTGTCTCAAGTGCCGTAGTGATAGGCACATGCTGTAAGCTACAAGAGGACTGAATCCAAAAATCCTTGACATGGCTCAGCTGTTCAATCGCCTTTACTGTTGTGCTAACCTCTGCTAAATTTGCCCGCCAAATATCCCGACCATTAATAACACCTACAGCTAAAACTTTATCCTGCGGGAAACCATATTGACGCAGTGCCTCCATATTATTATCGTAGCCATGTACAAAGTCTAAACCAATCCCTTTGACAGGAAGCGCTACTATATCTTCATATGCGGATAACGATTCAAAATAAGTTTGTAGCATAATATTTGCACCTGGTACAGATGCGGTTAATTGTGTATAAATTTCCTGAACGAGCATTATCTCAGCATCATCTAGTGTTGTGACAAGTGATGGTTCTTCTAATTGAATCCAATCGGCGCCAGCATCTATTAGCTCTTGGATAACCTGCGTATAAAGTGGTAGTAGTGCTAAAATAAATGAAGCCTCTGTAATTTTGTCATAGCCCTTTGTCAGCTTACAAAATGTATACGGCCCAATCAGCGTTGGCTTCGCTGTAATGCCAAACGCTTCTTTCGCTTCTAAGAAAGCAGCGAGAATTTTATTTTCTGTCAGCTGTAATGTTTGTCCCTCGAATTCAGGCACAATGTAATGATAGTTCGTATTAAACCATTTCGTCATTTCACACGCTACTGCGTGATCGTTACCACGAGCCGCACTGTAATAGGTTTGTAAATCTACTTCATCCCCTTGCCAGTTAAAGCGTTTGGGTACTAAACCAAACATCATCGCGGTATCGAGCATCCTATCATAATAGGTGAAATCACCTACGCTTACGATATCTAAGCCAGCACGAAGCTGCTTGTCGATTCGCCCTAAGCGAATTTCCTTTAATTTCTGTAAAAAGTTCTCCTCTGAAAGCTCATTTCTCCAAAATGCCTCTAATGTTTTTTTCCATTCGCGGTCTTCCCCAATATATGGGTAACCTATTGCTGTAGTTGTATATGTCATGTCTCTCTCTCCTTTTGTAAAATAAAAAAAGCCATTGTCCTATTCGGAAAATGGTTTATTGTACGTCGAAATTAACTAGAACGAAACGATACGAAATTCATCCTAACATCGTACTATTTCTTTCGTTTTCGCACAGTGCCGATACGGTCACATCTCACCACCTATTTCCACGTAGGTTATTTGGTGTGTACTAGATATTGGCAGGTCTCCTGGCTTCTCATCCACACCTCACAGCCTTCCCAGTTCCCCAGTGGCATTTGTGATTTGCTCCGATTTACAGTTGCGGGACAGCGTCGGATTCTCACCGACTTCCCTTTTAAGCCAAACTTTCATTTGGCACCAATTCTTACACAATATTCAATTATGCTCTAACTATAGCATATATTTTTCAGAAAAGTAGAATTATTTCGGTAGTGGTGTTGTTCCTATCCATCAGTTCGGGAAGTCTATCCGTCAGTTTGGTGAGTCTATCCGTCACTTCGGGAAGTCTATCCGTCAGTTTGGCGAGTCTATCCGTCACTTCGAGGAGCCTATCCGTCACTTCGAGTAGTCTATCCGTCTCTTCGGCGAGTCTATCCGTCTCTTCGAGGAGTCTATCCGCCTCTTCGAGTAGTCTATCCGCCTCTTCGCCAGTTCTATCCGCCTCTTTGAGGGGTCTATCCGTCACTTCACCCGTTTTATCCACCACTCCCTAAAACCATCTAATTTATGGGCTGTAATATATTTAAAGTAATCGACTTCAGGCACTATACAAGGCCGAGTTTCACTGACATGGGGCGATTTGCCTTGATAGACCAACTTGTAGGATTCACTAACAACATAGGCACCTATTTCAGCTAATAATACAGTAACTGAAACAATTGTAATGAAACTGTAAATTCCTACGATAAAGCCTTTTATATCAAGCTTTAAGGCCTAGTCAATGCTGCGCGTGGAAACATTTACCTAGAAGAACCGCTACTTTTTCATGCTACGATTATTCCAATCACTAGCCAACAGTATTATTCCAATCGCTAGTATTACAGGAGGTAACACACAGCATGAAAAAACAATTTTTAACAACTACATTAGCATTAACATTAGGTTTTAGCTCATTGGGCATGGTTCCAGCTACTATGCATCCAATAGAAGTAGAGGCCGCAACTACAAATGCACAAAAAAACGCACAAGCCGTTGCAACGAAAGCGGACCAACTAATTCAAACTGGGAAAAGCTTAATAGGAAAGGCTACATACAGCAATACAGAATACAAGCCTACATATCCTTACAAATTTTCTTGTGCTTCATTTTTAATGTACATTTTCGAGAAGAACGGTGTAGATCTAGGCACGTATAATGAAAATTATATGATTCAACAAGGGACATATGTTGCGAGAAATCAATTACAAAAAGGGGATCTACTATTCTTTAAGAGTAAAAAAACCGGAACAGACCCCGATCATGTAGGCATGTACATTGGTGACAATAAAATGATTCATATGGCTGATACCAAGCAAAATATCGTTATTTCTGATTTAAATAGCAAGCCGTATTATACAGAAAATTATGTATCTGCGCGTAGAGTCTTACCTACTCTACTGTCAGCTAATCCTGCAACGAAGGGCGATAAAATTGTTGAAAACGCCCTAAATTATAAAAACAAAGTTACAATGAGCTCAACAAATAATGAAGCAAGTCTACGCTTTACAGCACCAGGGTTTGTAGACTTTGTCTATCGAAAAAGTGGCGTGAATCTTGGTACAACAACATTAAAGGAACAAATGAAGGTAGGAACAACCGTTTCACGTGCCAATTTAAAGAAGGGTGATCTCGTATTCTTTAATAGTGTTAAAGGCTCTCAAACGCCTTCACTTGTAGGCATCTACGCTGGGGATCATCGTATCATCATTCCGAATTCGGATGGTGTCATGACAAGAGTGTTATTCGTTGACTATTATGCTGAGCATTATATTACAGCAAAACGTGTTTTTTCAGAGAACTCCACTCCGGTTGTCAACGCACCATCAGCTTCTGCTGATAAAATCATCGCTACTGCTTCAAGTATGACGGGTAAAGCAAAATTCGGTTATACGTATAACGAAAGCTCACTGACATTTACAAGTGCAGGGTTTACCTTTTATGTCTTTAAAAAGCATGGGATTGATTTAAAGGATAAACTAGCGAGCAAACAGGCATTAGTTGGTAAAGCCGTGCAAAAAACACAACTGCAAAAAGGTGACCTACTTTTCTTCTCTACTAATAATGGTGGGAAGCAAATCACACAAACAGGGATTTATCTTGGAGGCAATCAATATATTAGTATGACCGCTAACAATATAGTGAAACAAAATCTAAATTCTACATGGGCGAAACAAAACTATGTTTCAGCTCGTCGAGTTCTCTAGATCGTAGTATTTCAAAAATCAACTAATTTTAACAGAAAGGGGGTGTCTCAAGTAACTTTGAGGCACCCCCTTTCCCTACCTTATTATATATCTTTTAAGTTATTCGCAAATTCAATCATAGATCGGCTAGACATAGGACCCTTAATCAGCACAATTGTGTCTGAATCAAGTTTTGGCTTGAGCACATCTAAAACCCCTGTAACGTCTTTAAAAATAAGTACTTCGGCATTTGTTCCATCTTCCTTCGCTTGCTTGGCTATATCTTCAGCCCTTTTTCCAATTGTAATCAGCGTATGAATATTTCTTTCGGCCACCATCGAACCAATTTCACGATGATACTTCGCTTCGAAATTACCTAATCGCTTAATATCACCAAGTACAAGGATTACTTTTTTCTCTTTTCCTATCGTATCTAAAACCTTTAAGGCCGCTTCAACAGATGTTGGGTTATTAGTCCATGTATCATCGACAATGGTACATTCACCAATTCCCGTTGAAAATTCTAAGTGTCTTGCCATTGGCTTATATGTCTTTAAACGAGAAATGGCATTTTTAATGGTCATGCCCATTTCTTTTACGGCAGCAATAGCAGCTAATGCATTGTACACTTGGTGTTCGCCGTATCCAGGAACAAAAACACTATATTTTTCATCTGCCACTTGCAGTACAAATTTCATGCCATTCTTCGTAAATTGAATTTTAGAAGCTCTGTAATCTGCCTTTTGCTGCACCCCTATCTTAATAATCTTGCCTTTAAAAGACTGCAAAGGTACCTTTTTTGTATTTTCATCATCACCATTGATGATTAAAGTACCCCCTTGTGAAATGCCTTCTACAATTTCTGCCTTCGCTTTGATGTAACCTTCAAGATTTTTACAGCCATCTAAATGATGCACTCCGATATTCGTAATAATGCCTATCGTAGGTTGATAAATCATGCATTGATGTTTAATATTGCCTGTATTCCCCAAACCTAACTCAAATACAGCTGCTTTTGTTGTCTCATCGATGCCAGTTAAATAGGGTAAGGATTGACGTGGCTCATTTTTACTGCTAACGGATGCCTGCACATTCCAGTCCTTACTTGCTATATGTTTAATCATTTCTTTCGTCGTTGTTTTCCCACATGTTCCGGTTAAAGCTACGACAGGGATTTGAAAAAGACCTCTGTAATATTCGATAAACTTCCAGTATGCCTGCACAATACTTTTCACTTGTATAACAGTTGTATTGTCTAGTGCATTTTTCAGCTCAGATGAAGACTTATTGGAAATGACAAGAGATGGCCCCTTACTGTCTATTTCCTTCCAGTTGATTGCATCGTTTCTATTCACAAACATAAGTGTATTACTGTGTGTCAAATCATGCCGATTATAATAAATTGCATGTTTAACAGACCAATTCTCAGAACCATTTACTAGTTCACCTTGCAGTAACTTCCTTATGTCCTTCACACTTATATTTTGCAAGTTATCTTCGCCCCCTCTCATAATCGTATGAAATGCGCTTTCTGGACGATTGGGTAGTAAACAACCAATCCTTCCATCTTACTAGCATTAACTAGCTTTTTATACAATACTTTATGTGCTTTCCGGAGCTCCTTTCTAATAGAATAATATAAAATATTATCGACTACCCTTGTGTGGCACAGTTTTTATCACGTTGTCTTAGTTGGTCTCTCTCATCACGAGTGTATTCTATTCAGAGGGTAATGATGGCTTTATCTTTAAATCTGCTGCCAATTGGAACATTTGCTTACTGTACATATCTCCTTTTATGAGCACAATGGTATTTTCGTCCACAATCTTCTCTAATAACTTATATGCGAGCATACCATTCCTAAATGTATAAACGGGTTCATTAAACCCTAAATCAACGGCATGATCTGCCATTATACGTGCATGCTCCCCTATCGTAATGAGCACATCTACACCTATGCGGTGGATTAGCTCACCTGCTTGCTCATGAATAATATATCCCCAGGATCCTAAATCCGTAATTGTTCCAATCACCGCTATCTTTTTCTTACCATCACCAAGCGAATTTAAAACCCGTAATGCGGCTTCTAAGGAAGTCGTCGTAATGCTCCATGTATCGTCTAATAATATAGAGTGATTAATGCCTTCAAATTTTTGTAGTTGCTTGTTTAATTGCCGGAATGTATACAATTGGATGGCCGCTGCTGTAATTGGGACACCCAGTTCACAAACAGCTGCAATAGCTGCTAGTGCATTATATACTTGATGCTCACCAAATCCAGGGACAAATATTTCATGCTCCATCATATTGTGATGAATCGTAAATTGCATACCATTTTGACCGTAGTGAATATTACTTGCTCTAAAATCACAGGATGCATCCTTACCAATTCTAATAATGCGGCCTCGGAATCTCGACAAATCAATTTTTTGTGTGTTAATATCCTCAGCATTCAGAATTAATGAACCGGTGGGGTCAATAATATCCACCATTTCAGCTTTAGCTCGTATATAGCCCTCTAAAGTTTTACAGTAATTTAAATGATGCGCGCCTATATTCGTAATAATCCCGATTTTCGGCTTGAAATACTTCCCTGCAATCGTGACATCCCCCGGTGAACCAACAGCTGTTTCAAAAACGGCTGCATCAGTTTCCTCGTCAATGCTTAATAAATACTGCAAAGAGGCTGTTCTGGAATTACTACTTAGCGTAGTCGCCGTCACTTTTTTTCCAGCGGAAAGAATATGTTTAATCATCTCCTTTGTCGTTGTTTTTCCAGAAGTACCCGTAATAGCGACAATAGGGATATCAAATTGGCTACGGTAAAAATGTACAAAGTTCCAGTATGCCTCATCAGTATTCGCTACTTTAATAATGATTACATGTTTAGGAATCTCATTTTGACTATAGGACCAATCCGTAACGAGCACTAGAGGAGAAAGTGGTTCAAGGCTTTTCCAGTTTACAATACGTTTATTTGTAAAAAGGGCAGTATTTGATTTTTTTACTTGTTTTAGTCGATATGCGCCATAGTGGATAAGCACTTCATCCGACCCTTGAACTAATTTACCTGCAATAATCGCTGTTAAATTTTTCACCGTAAGAGGCTTCATATCAATTCACACTCCTTTCTTTTCTAGTATATGTACGTCGACAAAAGTTGCTTGGATGTAAACATGATACATAACTAGAAGAAAACCATTTGTGCGCATATATATAAAATGTATATTAAGAATCCAAGTTCCAATTAAAGGAGTGATATAACTGAAAGCGATTATATTTGTTGGCACAAACAAATCCGGGTCAAGTCGTGAAGCCATAAAAGCAGCAGAGAAATTGGGTTACTTGACTGTACTTTTCACAAACAATGAAAAGCAATTACAGCAGAGAAAAGCCTATCCAGATATTCATAAAATGATTTTCATCGACACTTCAAATATAGAAGAAATGAAAGATAAAATTTACGATTTATTCAAGACTGGTTTAGAGATTAAAACAATTGTGAGTTTTATAGATCCCTATGTGCATATTGCTTCCATTTTATGTGATGAATTTTGTGACAACTATACGTCATCTGAAGCCATCGAAATGATGGAAGATAAAGAGAAAACCAGAAATTTCTTAAAGGATCAACCTTATTCACCAGAGTTTTATCTTATAAAACCATCTGAATCATTTACTAAAGAAATGGACTATCCAGTAATAGTGAAATCTCCAAAATCTACCGGCTCTAAGGACGTACTATTAGCGGTAGATCAAAGTCAACTTCATACACATCTGCGTTTTCTCCAAAACAAAAATCCAGGTGAAACAATTATGATAGAAGAATATATTGATGGACCACAATATTTAGTAGAGGCATTTGTTCATAAACGGCAAGCTCATATTATCGGTATTATTGAACAAGAGATTACACAGGGTAAACGTTTTATCATTACCGGTTATGGAGTATTAGCAGAAGTTCCAAGAGCTATTCAAAGCGGTATTGAGGAAGTGCTCCATTCCATCGTCAAAGCATTTAACATTGAAAATGGCACACTGCATTTAGAGCTTCGTCTGACAGCACAAGGTTGGAAGCTTATTGAGATTAATCCTAGAATTTCAGGGGGAGCTATGAATAATATGCTTCTCGCTGCATTTGGTTTTAGTTTAGTGGAAGAAACACTTAAACTATTTTTAGGTGAGCAACCTAATGTCAAGCCGAGGCACAGAAAATTCGTCTTTACAAAATACGTTATTGTAGAGAGTAGAGGCGTTTTAGAGAGAGTCATCGGAAAAACACGAGCAACTAAGTCAACAGGTGTAGTGGATGTCTATGTGAAGCCTAGAAAAGGAACAATCCTAACCCCACCGTTATCTATGGGCCATCGTTATGCCTATGTCATTGCTGAGGGGAAGACATTAGTTGAAGCGAAAAGAAATGCTACTACCGCTGCAAGGGAAATCAAATTTCTACTAAAAGCACTCTAAATACGCAAGTAGGCTATATTCACTTCTACCATTCCCTTCCTAGTCCCTCTACAAACACGTTTGATTCACCAGTACTTTTCTATCTTGGTTTTCGCAAAAGCTGATGAATGGGCCCTAAAAAAATATCCCGAATAATTGCCACTATGAAACGGGCAGTTACTCGGGTTTTTAAATTTAAGCTTTAAATGTTTGATCTAAGAATTTAACCGTTTCAAACATATTCGTTTTACTAGCGCCCTTTACTAAAATGGTGTCCTGAGGTTTCACGATTTTTTCTAATAGCTTATGCAATTCTTCCTTGTTCGTAAAATGATAAATGTTGGATTGAGCCATCCCTTTTTCCAATGCTGCTGCACCCATTTCTTCTGTGCGGAATCCATAGGTTATTAAAATGTCAATTTCTTGCTCACAAATATATTCGCCCACTTTACGATATTCTGCTTCTCGTAAGTCCCCTAGTTCGCGCATCTGGCCAATTATCGCAACTTTTCGCTTCTTTGCAATGTTGGTGAGCACATCAATAGCAGCTCGTACGCCTTGAGGATGAGAGTGAACAGTATCATCAATGACTGTAATTTGATCACGGCAATCATATAGTGTTAGTCTTCTTGGTGGTTTTTTGAAATTTAGGCCCGCTTTAATATCCTGCGGGGCGAATCCTAAATAATCAGCAACCGCAATGGCATTGAGTGCATTATATACATGATGTTCTCCTAAGATTGGGATAAATAATTCAATTTCTTGCCCTTGCAGATTCATCTTAAAGCTCATGCCGTTACCTTTATACAAAATATCATAGGCCTTATAATTAGCATCCGTGTGGATACCGACTGTCAGTATTTCACCTTTGAATTGCTCTGTCGATAAATACTTCGAATTGTCGTCATCCTTATTTAAAATAAGCAATCCTTTTTGATTCATGCCATGTATTAATTCTGATTTTGCCATTGCCACTTTTCGAACATCCCCATCAAAGTTCCCAACATGCGCCAGACCGATATTTGTGACAATACTAATATTTGGTTGGATGATGCTACAGTGATTTGTGATAATACCTGGATATGCCATTCCGTATTCAAGTACAACTGCTTCATGGGTTGAATTAATCTCTTCAGCATGTTTTTTTGTGTGATCTGTAGTGTTCCAATAATCTTTTGACTCAAATACATTCCATTTTGTTGATAGAATAGAGCCGAGGAACGCCTTCGATGTAGTCTTACCTGCACTTCCGGTAATGGCGATGATCGGTAAGCCTAGGGCTGCATCTAAATTCTTGTATTTTCTTTCCATTACTTCTTCTTTAATGACTTTCTGGTTTTCTGCAAGATACATAGCATAGCGAATTGAATGCACGACAACATCTAATTCTAAATAAAATGCAGGAGGGCAACCCGGACGCCAGTTCACTTCGTACATCCAAATCTTTTGTTGCTCATCTAATCCGACATCTATGCCGATTTCGTCAATGACCTCCCCAAATTTCTCCATTTGTATGTCATCTAAATGGTGTGCCAATGACAATGAAAAATGTTCCAGCATGCGCCGAATATTATAGGCTTCTTCTTTAAATTCTTGCTCCAAAAAAGGATCTAAATAGTTAGTAAAACCACCACTGTTTATATTCGGTATAATAGAACCATTTGGCGCGATTCGTGGATAAACGGTTGTCACCACCCACTTACCCTCTCCGTTTTTTTGCACATGTAGGCGAAAATCATAAACTTGCCCCGATTTTGTCATCGATCTAATATAGGGCTGCATGATAAACGTCCCTGAAGAAAGCTGCTCCTTTAATAAGTCATTTAATTGAGCTTTCGAATAATTTCTTTTTTCACTATTCACCCTCACCTCAAATGCATTTCCCATTTTCGTAATAAAATAGATTCCCCTGCCTTTTCGTCCATCAATCGGCTTAAAGACAACTCTTTTATAATGGGCAATATAGTTGTGGAATAATTCTACATTTTTCACTATCTCGGAAGGAATCAAATACGTATCAAATTCCTTTGCAGCTTTTAAGCGTTGCATAACATTCCATTTATTCCCTATTGAATGTGTGGTAAACGGGATTTCCTTTTTCAATTTTTCTATAATTTCTTTTGATACTGCTAGTTTTTCAGGACTCCCTGCATTATAAATTACATCTGGGAAGGGCATCACTCGCTCGTGCCACTGCCCCTCTTCATATACTTTCGCTCTAATCGTACGGTCGTCAAAGTTAACACTTCTAGGTGTAAAATAAAAAAATTGAGCCCCTTCCGCTCTTGCAACTACTGCATATGCATATGACTTGATTACCGTATTTGGGTCTAGTCGATGATGCAGCATTCCAATAATCGTCATGCGTTAACCTTCCTTTCATTAGATTCTCTTTTTATTAAATTCAGCCAATGCACTTGCATGTAGACAGATGCTCTAGTTTTGAAATTATTTTAGTAGTTTTAACGGGACATTTATTACCATTTAGGCTCAATGAGGATCTTCTTTTTTAATAAATCAGGATTTAACAGCTGAATGGCCGATATACTGCTTAATTCAATGGATTTTTCACTCGCTGTTCTTTCTAATCTCACAACATCAGCAATTGAATTCGTCTCATTCCCTTCATAATCATAGGCGCGTAACAACGAAATAGTGCCACGACAGCGCTCTTTATCAATAGATTCTATACGAAAATACTCCGTTTCAAATTGCTTATCTGTATCTAATAATTTTAAATGAGCACCGTTGTTGGTGATTAAAAAAAGGGGAATGGTATCACTACCAACTATTTTCACGAGTAATTGACCATAATATTTAGAATGAAAATTTGTTATTACATCCTGGAGTGCTTTTATGTCATATAACGCTTCACATACAAAATTTTTTCTTCCTTTTTCAATGCTCAATCCTTGCCAACTCCTCCCTAGTCCGTTTCAGCAATTTGCAAACACCGAACAACTACAACTTATTTTTTAACCTTTCTCGTTATAATATGTAGGGCGAAGGAATATGACGACATGTTTTGCAAAAGGAGCGACAAAAAAATGCCTCCTTTGATACAGCCATCGATTGTTGCAACGTTGTAGGAAATTAATTGTTTACCTTTTTCCAGTTCAATCGTTATCTAGGTAGGAGGGTTGATATGAATGAGCTATTTGGTAAGCACTTACAGGAAAAATTAAAAACAATACAGTTTACATTATTAAAAATGGGCGCTGGCAAACAGGATGCTGAAGACATTTTGCAGGAAACAGCCTATCAATTCAGCAAATACATAGACGGTATTGATACAGAGTTTGCTGAGGCTTGGCTATACCGCGTAGCGATCAACAAATATTATGATGCTCTGAAAAACAAAAAGCTGACGAACGTTCTTCCGCGAAAGCGAGTGCTTTTTCCGGACCAGATTATGTTCTTTCTCGAAAAAAAAACTGTAGGCAATAAACTCGATTGCCCCGGAGTTTGCTCTACAGTCATCGCCCAAAATTTAATTTTGGGCGTTTTTCTATATTTAACTGTCAATGCAATAGTAATTTCATGACGAGCTTAGTGTTGCCTCATTTTGATTACCTTGATTCAAGAGAATAACACCGCCTATAATTAACGAAATCCCCAATGCCGTATACACATTAAAAGTGTCCCCCCATATAACAATACCTACAACAACTGTTAGTGCAGTACCAATACCAGACCAAATGGCATAAGCCAGACTTAAGGGCAAGGTTTTTAAACAAAGGGATAAGCAATAAAACGAAATGCCATAACCGATTGCAACAGCGATTGATGGACCAATAACTGTAAAGCCTTCCGAAAGCTTAAGCATCATCGTCGCGAATACTTCACTAACAATGGATATTGCTAAAAATATGTAACCTTTCATGATAAAGCCCTCCTTAATGTCCACCACCAACAAGATTGAGTACAACTACTCCTGCAATAATCATGCCGATTCCTGCAAGTTTTTTCACACTGAAGTACTCTTTATAAAACAGTACACCAACAATGGCAGTTAATGCCGTACCTAATCCAGCCCAAATGGCATAGGCAGTGCCAATCGGTAAAGATTGGAGTGTTAAGGATAAGAAATAAAAAGCAATACCATATCCAACAACTACCCCCATCGTCGGTAGTAATCGTTTAAAGCCATTTGTTCGTTTCAACATCGAACTGGCAAAAACTTCAGCGATAATTGCAATCAATAGAAAACTAATAGCACTCATGAAATATCGTCCTTTCTTGTCATTTGTAATAGTTGTTCAAAGACGATTTCCATTATCTCGTTTGAAACAGGTGCAATATTCAATAGCTGTGAATAATACAATCCGTCAATCGTTAAGCGAATCAGATGAACAATCGATGACTCAAGATCATCATGTAACAGTTCATCAAGTAATCGTTCATACTGTGCTGAAATAGCGGTATGCTCATGTTGAATAATTTGAATAGCGATATTAATCCAAGCACCCTCTGCTAGATCTTTTTGTGAAGCTAAAATAAAACCTCTTGTCCTGTTACCAGCACCTTGCTCCATCTTTCCTAGATGCTCATAGGATGTTGTAAATTGCGCCATAATGGTATCTGCTATAGCAGCTTGTAACGCATCCTTCGTTTTAAAATGATAAAGAAGCCCACCCTTACTAACTCCAGCCTTATTGGCAACCTTCTCCAACGTTAAAGTATTTAAATCATTGTCCTTTAAATAGTGCATCGCGGCACGAATGATGAGTGCACGTTTTTCACTTGCTTTTGTTGACACGATAGTGCCTCCTTTGACAACATACTAGATAAAATAAAAAACCGTCTGGACGGTCTTTTTTATTTTATCTAGTACAATAGTAAAAGTCAATTCTTACAAAGAAAACAACGTTCCAAATAGAACATCCTATTTGGAACGTTGTTCATTCTTCTTCCTCTACATATTCTAAAATATCTCCTGGTTGGCAATTCAACGCCTTGCATATTCTCAATAAGTTTTTTTGTTTGTCATTAAAAGAAATTTACAATTTTTAAATATATAGGCAAATATTATAAGTGTACTATTACCAGTTTCGATCAGATAATGAGGTAAAGAACAACTGAAAATCTAGTAGAATTTCACATAAAACCAGATTAATGTAAAAATATACCATTAAATATATTTGCATTCCATTTATGTTTAATATACCCTTGTATATAGACATTCTTTTACAAAGAACGTCAATATAGTTAAGGAGTGCATTTAACATGGCCAAAAAAATTAAGAAAAACAAAATCGAGGAAGCGCTACTAGAGAAAAAAGCGAAGAAAAAAGCAGACAAAAAGAAACTCGAGAAAAAATTAGCGAAGAAAAAAGCTGAGAAGAAACTAGAAAAGAAAGCTGCTAACAAGAAAGTGAAGAAGAAAAACAGTAAAAAAGCTGCCTAACCACAAAAATAAAGTAGCTGGAGAAGACCGAATAGTTTTTCTCTAGCTACTTTTTTGTATGAATGGATGCTATTTTTATATCTGCAAATCATTCTTTTTATAAAATATAAACGTAATCATTGCAAGTATTCCCATCAGGCTAAAAGACAATAAAATAAATTTACTGTCTAATCCCCCACCAATGTGATATGGTCCACACAAGATTTTTCTTTAGCGTATAAAAAAATCGTTAAAGCATAAACGAGCACTGCTTTAACGATTTACTTGTAACACATTATTTATTTTTCTTTAAAATCCGTACACCAAACCAACCTAGCGTATAGGGATGTGATTATAGCAAACCAGCTTTCTCTAAATACGTTCGTGCTACGTCTGCTATATTTTTGCCTTCTACGTTTACTTGATAATTCATTTCACGCATCTCATCATCCGTTATGTGATTAGCAAGTTTACTTAAAGCTTCCTCGATTTCAGGATATTTTTCTAGTGTTTCTTTTCGTAACAAGGGTGCTCCTTGGTAAGGCGGAAATAGCTGTTGATCATCTGCTAACACGGTCAGGTCGTATTGACGTATCTCACTATCTGTTGAATAGGCATCTAATAAATCAATATCGCCTGTTTGTATCGCTTGATATCTAAGCTTCGGCTCCATCGTGTTAATATTAGAAATCGTGATGCCATAGTGCTTCTGAATACCTAAATAGCCATCTTCCCGATCATTAAATTCTAATGTAAAGCCAGCTTTAATGGACTCTTGCAGTGCCTTGATGTCCGAAATTGTTTGTAAATCATAGGTTTCAGCCACTTCTTTGGAAACGGCCAGTGCATATGTGTTGTTGTACTTCATTGGATGAAGCATAACCATGTCGAATTTTTCCATCAAGCCTTCTTTTGCTTGGTTATATACATCCTCTTGGTGATTGTTTACCGCTTCCTCTTTTAAAAATTCAGCAATGGCCGTCCCCGTAAATTCTGGATAAATATCGATACTACCCGCTTTAAGTGCATTAAATACGAAAGAAGTCTTACCAAGACCCGGTTTTAGTTGCACGGTTAAGTCCGTTTCATTTTCAATCAGTATTTTATACATATTGATAAGAATTTCAGGCTCTGCTCCAAGTTTCCCTGCAATCACTATTTCATCCTTATCGTTGGCGTTTACTAACGGTAATAGCATCATCAGTAAGGCCGCAACACTAATTGCACTTAATGCTATTAACGTTTTTTTAAAGGACAGTAATTCAAGCTTTTTGAGCAGAAAATCAAATACTAAGGCTAAAATTGCGGCAGGAACCGCTCCTAAAATAATGAGTGCTGTATTATTGCGATCAATACCTAGTAAGATAATATCGCCTAATCCCCCTGCGCCAATTAATGCAGCAAGGGTAGCTGTTCCAACGATTAATACCATGGCTGTCCGTATACCTGCCATAATGACTGGCATGGCGAGAGGAAGTTCTACCTTCACTAATCTCTTGCGCGTATTCATGCCCATCGCCATCGCCGCTTCTTTTAACGACGGATCCACTTCGTTTATACCTGTAAATGTATTTCTTAAAATTGGCAAGAGGGCGTACACTACGAGGGCAATGACGGCAGGATATTTTCCGATGCCAAACAACGGAATTAATAAACCTAATAGCGCTAAGGAAGGAATCGTTTGCATAACTGCACTGATTCCGATAATACTTTCCGCTATTTTCTTGTTATGCGTTAAATAAATTCCTAGAGGAATAGCAATGATTACTGCCAGAAATAGCGCAATAAATGAAATCTGAACATGCTCTATTAAAGAGGCAACTAACTGTCCTTTTCGTTCGTTAAACACGTCAAAAAAATTAGCCATTTGCCTCACCTCTTTGTGAGCCATCTTTAGCTAAAAATTGCAACATTGATTGTCGTGTTATTACACCTATTATGGTACCATCATTTTCTACCGCCAAACATGCATGCTGTGCTAATTTACTAAGAATTACTGGCAAAGAATCTTTACAAGACACTACATGTTGAAGCTCCCCATTGGTCATTGGTTCGAGCACTTGTTCAATATTAAAATCATTGAACGAATGTTCTTTCACTCCAATAAATTCTTTCACAAAATCATTGATTGGATTTTCCATAACTTCTTGAGGCGTACCAACTTGCACAATCTCTCCATCCTTCATGACACATATTCTATCCCCTAATTTCAAGGCTTCTTGCATATCATGCGACACAAAAACAATAGTTTTTTGTATGGCACGTTGCAGCTCTAGCAGGTCATCTTGTAATTTCGTACGACTCATCGGGTCTAGCGCACTGAATGGCTCATCCATTAAAATAATCTCGGGATCTGCCGCTAATGCACGAACAACACCAACCCTTTGCTGCTCTCCTCCTGATAGTTCTTTAGGTTTTCGTTGACTATACTTGTCTGGTTCGAGTCCCACCATTTCCAATAACGCTCGCACTCGTTGCTGGATCTGTTGTTGACGCCATTTCTTCAATTCTGGCACAATGGCTATATTTTCTTCTATTGTCATATGTGGAAAAAGCGCAATTTGTTGTAACACATAACCGATATTCCATCGCAGCTCATGGATGTTATAGTCACTTATTCTTTGTCCATTAATACGTATAGTTCCTTCCGTTAAATAAATTAAACGATTAATCATTTTTAGTAATGTCGTTTTTCCACACCCACTAGGCCCTATAATGACAAAGAATTCCCCCTTCTTTATCTCAAGATTAATCGCCTTCACCGCAACTTGGTCGTTATCATATTTTTTTGAGACATTGTCAAATGTTATCACTATTTTTGCTCCCTGTAATGAAAATCTGTTTTCGCCGTTCTCCTATTATAGATATAGTGACTTTATTAACATAGTACATAAATAACCTCCCATTTTACCATCTCTTTAATGTCATATACGTCTTGTATTCCAGATCTAGAACAAGGAAATAACATATTTTATGCTTGAATGTTCTGCTCCCCTTCCCTTAAATAATTCACAAACGGCATGAAGTTGAAACATTTTTTACTGATATATTTCATGCCCAGACCTTCCATTGTTCAAAGAAAATAAAAATCCATCATGACAGGACCAATTGTCAAAATGGATTTCACAGTAATTATTCGTCTTAACTAGTAGGTGTTTACGGGTAACTTCGTACCTCATTAGGTAGTTTACAATTCGATTGAATAGGTTTGACGTACACGTATTGATTGGCATGCAGGCGCTATGAGAACAGCGTGCCAAAGTGAGTCCCCATAGGCCATGGAAGCCATCCATCGTAGTGGAAACCAACGACATGTTTAGTTACCTATTACTGATTTCAGCATGCCAAATAAAAGGAGTAGATTGTTCATCATCAGACGCGCCTAGTTCATGTATATTTATTTTTTAAAAGACTTTTCTCTCATATATACGAATGGATAGTAGCCATGAGCCAATATATAAAACAATGACCATCAGTATCGCAAAGAAATATAGTTGGATTTCTTGTAAAGTCAGGATTTTTTGTGTCAATTCCCTTACTACATCATGTAAATTTCTAATGAAAAAACTAATTGTTATCAAATAGATGACTACTAATGCAACCAGAGCCATATGTAGGTATTGCATCTTAAATTTATATAGGAATGGAAGAAGGAAAGATGTAGTAATCATCACAAGACCGATAATAAGCAGCATCTCTTTTACTAAAAATGACGCTTTATTTCCATTCAAAATGAAATCCCCAACATACATAACGATAACAAATAACATTGTAAATAGTAATGCTCCGATATACTTTGAAGCGACAATTTCCTTTCGCGTGTAAGGGAGCGAATTGAGCAAAATGTTGATGTTATCTTTTTCATCAAAAGAACATGCACTCATGATAAATGATAGACTAAAAATAAATCCTACATAGACAGATGCATCACCAAACAATGAAAAGAGTAGTAATATCGCGATGTACAGTAAAAGGATATGTTTTTGTAATAAAAAATCCTTTCGTATTAGGCTAAACATACAGTGCCCCTCCTTTTTTCGAATAATACATAATATCTTCAAGCGTTGGCTTTTCCATAATAACAGTATCTCCAAATAAGTTTGCCACACGATTTTTATGAGCTGTTAATGCTTCAAAACCACTGTTCGTTTTCCGGATAGCAATAAACTCTTGCTCCGTTTCCCGATCCAATAAATCCAGTGTTCCTTTTACAATGGCATATTCCTCTTCAATTTTATAAAATTCCTTTGTAAAAATATGTTCGCCATTTTGAATAAAGGTAATATAATCCGCTATGCGATCTAAATCCGTTGTTATATGCGTCGAATAGAAAATCGTTTTATCCCCGTTTTGCATTAAATCATGTAAAGTATTTAGTAATTCCCGTCTAAATATCGGGTCGAGACCAGATGTTGGTTCATCCATAATGATTAACTCTGCATGATGAGCTAATGCAATAATCAGCGAGGCTTTCATCTTCATGCCTTTTGAGAATGTCTTCATTTTTTTATTCAGCGGCAGTTCGAACTGGACAACATAATGCTGAAATGCCTGATCATCCCAATTTTTATAGGCTGGTTGAATAATCTTTTTCATTTCATTTAATGTTAAATGTTCATAAAAAATGTTTTCATCGTAGACAAAACCAATACGTTCCTTTATTTCTTTCTCATGCTGCTTATAGTTCATGCCAAAAATCGAAATAGAACCACTATCTTGCTGTATTAAATTCATAATCAATTTGATTGTTGTCGATTTACCAGCACCATTTCCCCCGATAAATCCAGTCACATAGCCTTTTTTCACGGTAATAGAGAGATCTTTCACCTGAAATCCATTAAATGATTTATTAATATGCTGTAATTCAATAACATTTTCCATCATTCTTCCTCCGTATACAATAATGTCAGCATTTCCTTCAGTTCTGCTAAGCTTATGCCCATTTCTTTACTATTTTGAATGGCAACGACTAGCTTTTCTTCGATAACTTTCATCTTTCTTTCCTTCACCATCTCCATATTTTGTTCGGAGATGAACGAACCTTTTCCAACAATGGAATAGATAAATCCGTTTTTCTCAAGTTCTTCATAAGCGCGTTTTGTTGTAATGACGCTAATTTCTAGGTCTTTGGCAAGTTGGCGCATAGAAGGTAATGATTGACCCTCTTGTAATTCACCCGTTAAGATCAGTTTCTTGATTTGCGCATAAATTTGCTCATAAATCGGCTCTTTTGAGTTGTTTGAAATAATGATTTGCATGCAAATACCTCTTCTTAAATATTGTATATATACTTTATATACAATATATACACATTCTAATTATTTTGCAAGCTAAAATTTCACCGAATACAGCGTCATAATAAGGAGGCGCAGAAAATGCCATTTGCTCTCCGCGGACGAACTAGCAAGCCGCCTTCTTTTCTTCGCTCGCTTCGAGCAGGGCACGCTCGTTTTCCAACAGTAGTCTAACTTTTACTCTTTATTCGAAATCAAGAATTGTTGTGTGATGATGTTGAAAAACTTACAAAATACACGCGAACATTTTGACATGATGACGATTTTGCAAACAGTCCACAAGATTCCTTAATGTCTCGTTTTGAACAAAAATCCACAGAAAAAATCAAAAAGGTTTCAGGAATACTGAACATTCCCGAAACCTTTTGATTGTATTTCTTTATTGCTTTCTATATACCTCCCCTTTTGGCACAGATGTTGGAAGCATGTGCAGCTACGGTTACCAGTCGATGAACACAACAAAATGACTTTCATTTTTTCATCGACAGTAAATTACATATATTTGACAACGCAATGAAGGCACCACCAATAACACTCCATTTGAGCCCTCCGATAAAACCGAAAATACATACTATTATTCCTAACACTGTTCCGAGCATTGAACCTATTCGTATTGTCTTTTGACTAGGTTCGGGGCGCTGAATGGATACACCAAAAAATTTATTTACTTTATCAAATGATTTATCTATTTTTTTAACAAACTGGTGCATGTAATTCTCTCCTCTTTTAAAGCAATTTCGCAACGATTTGGATTGTATGTGTAATTATAGTTAACGAGCCTAAAACCATACAACATGTTGCTAACGTACTTTTTTTATGTTTTTTTTGCTTTATAAGTCCATAAACGATCAGGCATAATCCAATCGTAATAGATACAATGTTAAGCATGATAAAAAACGTTTCATGTACTGATGGGAAGTAAAAAATACTTTCTAATTGCATGCTCAATTTGTCTCCTTATTCTTGAAATTTCAAGTTAAACTACTAAATCATACTTTGTGATTTTTGAGTTATAGTTCTTCACAAAGTTGGAATTTCTACAGGTTTCTCACCTTCTTGTTGTTGGCAGTTCTTCCAGTTAAATCTCATCCTTGCTCTCAAGAATGCGAATGGCTAAGTACGCAATCACCACGCCAACTACTGCAAGCCCTAATTGAAATGGAATGAAGGTCCCCCCATAGCGTTCATCTCTCCTCTTCCCTATTCACACCTTAATGCACGGTCATATAAGCAATACTCAATATGTTAAGTATTGGCAGTCCGTAATGATTGTTGTATTCCTCCATTATTAAACGAAATAAACTAACAGCTACATAAATAATAAATGTGAGTTTAATAAAAATATTCATTAATGACATGAACCCTAAATAATCTGTAAACATCAGGCAGCTCTCAACTTTAAAACGCCACGCTATAAGACCAACAACCAAGCAAATTACTACGATACCAATGAATCCTCCGATAAGATGTTTAGATATATGATGTTTTTTCCATCTTAATTTCAGTAGCTTAAGCATGAATGCTGTCCCGGTCATTAAATTTAAGTAATACGCTTTCTAAAGGGCAGTGCGTTTTTTATAAACATTTAATTTCCCCTTTCACCTTGTATGTTAATTGTACGAATCGATCATCTCTTTTTTCTTACTCATTTCTTACAAAATTATTAATTGTTGTCCGTTCATTCACAGGTTAAATCCACCACAAGTAAAGCCCAGAAATGTTGATATAACAACGTTTCTGGGCTTTTACTAGTAGTGAAAAGAATCTATGTGACTCCTGCTCTTGTTATTTGTGGAGAAAGAGTGAGGAAAATGGAGCGACAGAAGAATATTTTTTGTTGCGAATGTGCAACGTCAGTTACAAAGAAATCGCCAGCCAAGCAATGCGGCGCAGGCATTGAGCGTTGAGGCAGTTTAGCGTAACTACGGAAAACGAGGAGGCTTTTGTGATTTATCTAATTATTTTTAGTAGACTGTCCCATTTTACAATTGGCCTTCTACTTCATTATTTCATCCTAAATACCTCACCTTTTGGTACAAATGGTAGCTTTGCGCCTTGTGGCATTACAAAGGCATGCTCTCTTTTAATCGACAAGCGATCACATTCGCCGTCCGTGATAATAAGAATAGGTCCATTTTTCGGGAAGTCGGCGGCTTGTTCAATTAATTGAATACCTGGCTGTAAAATGGTCCCTCCTCTCCCTCTCACTTTGACTTTTGTTAAAAGGTCTTCTGGCGGCAGGTATCCTGCATCGTAAGCAATCGCATCACAAAAGATAACGCGAACAAGCGGGACATCCCGTGCGATGCTGTAGCTCGCAATCGTTCCTAGTGCTTTCCCCAACAACTCCCGATCCATTGAGCCAGAGGTATCAATGATAACCGCAAATGTACGGCCATGCTCTTCGCCACTTTGATGTAGCCATCGCGGTCTAGCGATATCCGGTGTTGACGCTTGTCTTCTGCTTGGACGAGCGTACGTACGGACTTTTTCGATTGGTTGAAACATGCGATCAAACCATTTAGCTAATTCCACATCCCAGGCAATCGGCGGTTGTGAAAGACTTCGAATTTCTTCTATTAAGCCCTGCGGCAAATACCCTCTATCTTGAGAGAAATGATAGCTTAACCCTTGGCTTAAAGCCCTTCTATAAAAGGTGTCCAAATCGATTCCCGCTTTGCCTTCCCAAAAATCAGGCGTTTTTGTCTCAATAATATCGACCGCTCCTTGCCCTCTAAAAGTTCGTAGTTTTCGATACATCCTGATGTCTGTCACAATGCGATCATAGATAGATTCAGCCGATAATCCTTTTAACTCGGGGTCATACAATCCACCGATTTCCGGCATATCGCCAACTTTCATTTCGATTAGCCAGCCATTTATGACATAATCACAAGCGACATTCCATAGATAGGGATCTCGTCCTTGCCTTCTAGTGGCATGGCTTAAACCTGCATGCAGCAATTCATGCGCCATTAAAAACTTCATTTCTTCATCAGACAGAGGCACAGACGAATTAATATAAATTTCCTTCGTGTCGACTGCAATGGCAGCAACGGAAATGTCCATTCTTGTGCACACAAGGGGATCATCGATAATTTCAAAATCAGAGGCTAGTGCACCAAACAACGGGTAAGAGCTCATGAACCACGCTTTGGCATTCTCTGCTTTGGTTTTAATGGCAGAACCTGAGATAGAAGAATTAACGCCACCTGCTACTCTAATTGCACTTTGAACGGCTCTCGATAACCCCTCTGCAAACAACAAAGGATATTCACTTGGTGTTCCCCAATAGTAATAGCTATCCTTGTCTTGGGTGATTTTAAAATCTGCTTCACCGGGCATTGTACTATATAGTTTTAAATGATCCGGTACGCCTTCTCTTATAAAGCGTTCATACAACTTCACTTCATCGGAGAAGGAATCGTAAAAAGGTTCACTCATTTCTCTTGGTGCTTGTCCGAACTTTAATTCTCCAAGAAATTTTGTAATATAACAATCGCACGCTATATTCCAAATTTCACTATGCTCTTTTGTTTGTTTGTGATTTAATCCTAAATGTAACAAGCAATGCGCAACAACATATGCCCATTCAGCTGGTTGTCCCTTTTTACCTTGATTGACATAGATTACGCCAGAGCTTGTGACATAAGCCCAAGACTGTGCCGCCATGTCTTGATATTGAATTGAAACATTACTTAACAAAGATTCAAACAAAGGATGCGCTTTTACTATTGCTTGACCTAGCGCAATGTTTTTTTCATTTTTATGTTCCTTCATGGATTTGTTGTTTTTTTTCGCCACTTTGTTACTCATCCTTTTTAGCGACTAATCGTGGTAAATCTCTTATGACCTCAAGCATAAACCATGCAGGAAGGGCTTCCCCTTTTTGTTCAGACACTACCATTTGGGCAATTTCTAAGCTAATAGACGACAATTCTTTGATGAGATCCTTGGCACGAAATGCAAGTTGTCTTTGATTGCCTTTTATAGTTGTATTTTCTTTAGGTAGTTCCTTCATAAGCTGCGCCCTAAACGATTGCGCCATAAAATATAACAAATCTCTTTCTTGTGGTTGGTCTGGCCATCTTAATTCGCCATTGATAATTTTGGTTAGGTTATATTTACTTTGCAACTGTTTTAAAAAGGCTTTAAACTGTACAGCAGTATGTGGGGAAAGACAACTACTTGCTAGTAGCTCGATATCTTTTTCTTTTATGTTCTCGCCATATGCATACAAGCAATCACTTAACATATGCCAAGATCTCGGCGTAGAAAATGGCTCTTCCGTTTTAGGCGGCTCGCTCCATAAATGATCTGGGCGCATCTGGATATATTCAATCACATGCGGATGAATTTCATGTTCGTACGCCCATACTAACCAATCTTTATGGGATGCTCTTAACTGCACATGGACCATGCGATTGATTAGAGCAGAGGACATCGGTTTAACAATGGCGTTATCTTGCGCTCTGTTTCCTGCCCCAATCACTATCGTTCCTTCTGGAAGCATAAACTCTCCAATTCTTCGATCATGAATTAAGCTGTAAAAGGCTTTTTGTACTTCTTGGGAACAAGCGTTTAGTTCATCTAAAAATAAACAATAGGGTTCGTCCCTCGCAATCATTTTGGGCGGACAAAAAACGCTGTAGCCATCCTTTATTTGTGGTACGCCAATAATATCCTCTGGCGCTAATTGGCTTCCTAGTAAAGAAACGCATGTCATCCCTAATTCTTCTGCGAAATTTTCTACAATTGACGATTTCCCAATCCCAGGCGCCCCCCATATAAATACAGGTCTAATCGTAGCTACGTTTAATAAAAATTCATATAATTGATTTTGCGTTACACTATAAATAGTATTCAATGAAAACTTCCTTTCAAAATTTAAAACTTTTACACTAGAATTCATTTCATAAATAGTTTTTCTATAAAGAACCACGAATATTTTGTTTCTTTCATCATATTCGCCTTTATTGATAAGAAAGTGAATTATGAAATTGATTTACTAAGGTTAATAATACCATTTTTTGATTTTCAAGACACCAAAGTACATATAGAGCCCGCGTTTTGCTTCTATCAATATGTTGAAATGCTACCATCCCAATTTCTAACAAAATAGGTGGGAAATATATTTATAAGGTTGCAAATATAGGAACTATTTGGTTGCAATTTCGTTCTATTAATTACGGACACTATAAAAAATACACGGCTTTATTTTATGTTGTAGCTCTGTCATAATTAGAAATATAGCACCTTAGTATGTACTCACTTGTAAAGGAAGGAGGGAGATGTTGTCTTCTACCAACATCATCACCAATGAAATTATTCAAAAACTTGATGAAAGGTATACTTATATTCCTAACTGTTATCGGTATATCGATTTTCATGATTATACAACTATTTGATTCTATGTTTAATAAAGAGACAAAAGAGCCTGAATATGTTGAAGAAGGGCCAAGTACAGAGGAATTCATCGGCTCTATTGCAGAAACCGCTCGTAGGCTTGGGGCAGAAAATGACTTATACGCCTCTGTTATGATTGCGCAGGCTATTTTAGAGAGCCAAAATGGACAAAGTGGTCTAGGTTCAGCTCCTAATAATAATTTATTTGGTATGAAAGGCCAATTTCAAAACGACTCTGTCACGCTAGAAACATCTGAAGATGATGGTTCTGGTAATATGTCAACCGTAATGGCTGAGTTCCGTAAATACCCTTCCTATGAAGACTCTTTGAAAGATTATGTAAAGTTACTGCGTAATGGGGTGTCTTGGAACAAGGATTTTTATACAGGTGTCTTTAAGAGCCAGACAAAGACCTATGCAGACGCAACAAAATTTTTAACAGGCT
Source organism: Lysinibacillus sphaericus OT4b.31 (assembly GCF_000392615.1). Taxonomy (GTDB): domain Bacteria; phylum Bacillota; class Bacilli; order Bacillales_A; family Planococcaceae; genus Lysinibacillus; species Lysinibacillus sphaericus_B. The sequence goes on from NZ_KB933403.1 coordinate 35,971, forward strand.
CCTATGCGACAGATTCAAAATACAATGAAAAGCTTAACATGCTCATTGCCAAATACGACTTACAACAATACGACAGCCCAGTTAAAAACAAAAAAACCATTACGGTAGCTGACGGTGACTCACTCATGCATATCGCAGAAGCCCACAAGGTTAAGGTGACATCCCTCAAGCAATGGAATCAGCTTAGATCTGATCGATTAGAAGCGGGTCAACAACTCAATATCTATCAATACTAAAAAAAATCTCCATGCACACTTAGGACTGTGAAGCCCCCTTTGTAGCTTGGAGATTTTTTATTTTTTAATAAAGCGCTGTAGAGAAATTCGTTACGCAATGAATCCAATGATGTTATGGTTGCGATTTAGCGAACCCTGATAGCATAAGGGTAATATTTTCATTCGATACGCCTTAAATTAGCTCAGCGTATATAAAAAAACTTTACAGAGATTCTCCTCCATAAAGCTAGTAAAAGTTTGCTATTATGGGCTTGTCAATCGTTGAATCACTGTTTCTACTTCAAAAACACGCTTGTTTAAAGCGCCAGTTCGATCTTTTACTTGATGCGCAATTTTTCTGTGAATTGCCCTAAGTTTTCAACCATATTTTTTGCAGCTCATCTATTCCAAGTTTAACCTCTCGAACATCATCCTCCATTTTATCTAATCGTCGATCGATTCCGTCCAAACGCTGTTCCATGCCATCAAATCGCTTATCCATTCCGTCCAAACGCTGATTTACCGGTCCCAATTCTTCTTTTAAAACTGAACGTAATAATTCTTTTAAGTCATTATCCAAACACATTACCTCCAATTTTTTTATTGATAATTGTAGCATAAAAAAATTAGAAGTTGCCTCTCTATTATTTACCTATTTTTTGAATCTAATGAGATGAGCACATTGTTTCTTTGTATGCACCCAAACGCGGCGATCCGCAAGACTTACAGTTGCTAGAGTATCTGTAAGTCTTGCATGGTTCGCTCGGTTTAAAAGATACCCCCTATAGGATTGTTAGATCGTGAATTTCTATCATGTAGATTCCCCATTTCCTGTGTGCTTGTTTTACTGTTTATCGTTAGTTGCTCATCTGCATCACCCCTAGTTTTTTACAAACAAAAACAGATGCCTCTGTTATTAAACAGAAGCATCTCGCTTAGGCAAAAGTATTGACTCATTGACATAGAAATCATAGAGTGATGGCTTATAAATATGACAGGTGAAATTTTGCTTCTTGTGTATTTATTATATGATTGGCTTTTCGCTAATACTTATCAATGCTTCCTTGGTGCTGTCGTCTTTTACTTTGTCGTTAAATTTCGTACCGACAGCTGGCACTAGCAACGATCGTTCATTGGTGTCTTAGCTTTTAATCCGCAAAATAACTCCCTACCGCTGTGATGGTCGTCGCTAAGTCTTCCCGATAAAGCGGATGTTGTTCATTTAAGCTATTTATAGTTACTTCATTTCCGTCTAGTGAGGAGTGCACATATAGATTGTCGCCAAGATACAGCGCGATATGACCTGGGAAGTACAATAAATCGCCCTTTTGCATTTGCTCCAGTGCAATCTCCTTTATCGGAAAGTCTTCAACCATTTTGGCGTCTCGGTAAATCAATACCCCGTTTAGCATATACGCCATTGAACACAGGCCCGAACAGTCAATACCAAATGGGGTTTTGCCTCCCCAGCGATACGGTGTTGTTAAGTAGCTCAGTGCCGTTTGTACCACGTTTTCCCGGAATTGTTGCTCTGATAGGCTATTCTCCGTGACTTTTTCACAAAGCCATTTTTTGCGTAAATAGCCCCTTTCGCCTGTAGCTAATTGAATGACCGCCCAATGTGAGTCTAGTTCTTCGTCAGCTACATAACGCACGATTGAGCCTCTCACAAGTGTCATTAATTTCGAGCTTTGAATGCGAGGTTGTTGTAAAATATCGGCAAAGCTTTGGCTAATAACATGCGATGCTTCAACACGCCAAGCACTTGTTTTCACATTATCTAGCATTATATTCACTTTTCTGCAGTAGCCCCGGTACTGATAGGTTGTTTGTACATGCACCCAGTAACCATCTAACTCTTCAAGCATTTGTACAGGCATTCCGTATAATAACTCATCAATTAGCTCAGATGTTCCATTCGGTTCAGCGTACAGATTCGCAATCATCGACGTGACAATGGCATTCATTTTAACTCCCCTTTCTGTTGTACCAAATACTCATAAACGACCTTCGAAATGCGACCAATTAGTTGCCTCGCTTCCTGATTGTTGGTGACCTCTGTGACAAAAACACCAATCAGATAATCTTTTGCGTCACTATAAACAATGCCTACATCATGGTCAACCGTTTCAAGCCCCCCAGTTTTATGGGCGATTATCACATCATCTACCAGATATCGACTGAGTGCTTCATGTACACGTTGGCGACTCAAAATATCAATTGCCAGTGCACTGAACGACGGTGTGAATAAATCTTGGCGATAAATATGTGTAAATATATGAGCCATATCACGTGCTGTCGTGACATTGTCAACGCCATTCGCCCGTCGTACAACATCCATCATCTTTCGCTGCAATATTGTGTGCTTCAGCCCGTTTTCACGAAAATAACAATTCAGCGCATCCATACCCATATAATCAATCAAAATATTAGTTGCTGTATTATCACTGGTAATAATCATCCACACCAATAACTCATAGATTGTAGCCGATTTTAATTGTTGTTCACTGATTACACTAAAGTCGACCCAGTCTTTAGGTGTTATCATCAACACTTCATCCAACGTTAGACGATTGGTCTCTACATGATGTAACACAGCAAGAAGTATAGGTACTTTCATGAGACTTGCACTGGAGAACACTTCAGTAGATCGTTCACTTATGAGGGTTTCGTCTGTCCGAAGATCTTTGACAATTATATGCACTTTGTAGGGCGTTTCTTGTAGTAGTTGCCGAATCAATGGCTGCATTATTTTCACCTACCCTACCACTTTAATCGTGTGCGTCTCTGCGTTAACGGCTATTGTTCGACCTAATGGAAGTGTCATCGTTGGTAAGCAATGACCACAAGTAATATCCATGACAATTGGTTTTTTAAGTGGCACTAATATTTCATTAAAAATGGTTTGCAGGGATAAGCTATTTTCTGGTTGCTCCGGATTTTCTGGACCACAGTCTGTCCAAGCGCCTAATAATATACCCGCGGCTTCATCAAGCTTGCCCGCTAATTTTAACTGCGTAAGCATGCGGTCGATGCGTTGTTCGTTTTCATCTATATCCTCTAAAAATAAAATCTTGTCCTTTGTATCAATTTCATAGGGGGTTCCAAGTGATGCCGTGACTAATGTTAAGTTTCCTCCAATTAGCTGTCCAGTTGCTTGTCCTGTGACCAGTGTTGTCATTGGCTGTCCTGATGGATTTTCAAGAGATAGTCCCTTTCTTTCAGTTGCCGTCACACTATTGATAAAAGAATCCCATGAATAGTCATCCATATCCAATTGAATAAATTCCGTAGAAGGCATTGGCGAATGGTATGTCACGAAATCACATTTTTGGTTAAACGTAATGTGAAGTGCTGTCACATCGCTATAACCTGCAAATACCTTAGGATTGGCTTGTATCATATCGTAATCAAGATAGGGTAGAATTTTTGTGGCACCATAGCCGCCACGAATACAAAAAATGCCATCAATACTAGGATCTCGGAACATTTGGTTGACTTCAGCGGCACGAAGTTCATCTGACCCTGCTAAATAGCCATGCCTCGCCCGACATGTTTCCCCTACAACTACTTTAAAACCGAGCTTCTCCACACTGTCAATTGCCGGATGTAATTTACCGGGCGGTGTTGCACCTGAGGCACTCATTAAACCAATGGTATCGCCTTTTTTTAACGCTTTTGCTATTCTCATCGATCAAACCCCCATTTTTCGTGTCGTACGATAGTTTTCAATTTCCTGTTCGTTGGCCAGTACGAAATGGCCCTCCTCCATTTCGACAAAGGATGGTGGATGTTTGTCATAGCGGTGCTGCGTAGGATCATAAATTTCAACGATTTTTTCCCGCTCCTTGTAAGGATTTGGCTCCGGTACTGCCGATAATAATGCCTGCGTATAAGGATGGATGGGATTGGAAAATAGTGTTTCTGTCTCCGCCAACTCCACAATATTGCCTTTAAAAATAACCGCTGTACGGTCTGTAATAAATCGTACAATGGATAAGTCATGTGCAATGAATAAATAGGTTAAGTTATTTTGCTGTTGTAAATTTGCTAGCAAGTTTAACACTTGTGCCCGTATCGACACGTCTAAGGCAGAAATTGGTTCGTCCGCAATGATAAACTCCGGCTCCATCACTAATGCACGTGCAATGCCAATTCGCTGACGCTGACCACCTGAAAATTCATGTGGAAAGCGATTGGCAAACTCAGGTAGTAACCCAACATTCAACAGTGCCTTTCGCACTTTTTGCTGACGGTCTTCCTCACTTGAAAATTTTTTTGTATTGACCAGACCTTCTGAAATAATATAGTCTACCTTCGCTCGTTCATTGAGCGATGCCATTGGGTCTTGGAAAATCATTTGGATTTTCTGGGTAATTTCACGATTCCAATCCTTTGAGATGTTGCCGTTTATTTTTTTTCCACGGTACAAAATTTGTCCCTCGGTTACTTCATTAATGCGCATAATAGCACGGCCAATTGTTGTTTTCCCTGAGCCTGATTCACCTACTAATCCAAATGTTTCGCCTTTAAAAATCTCAAAGCTGACATCGTCAATGGCAACGAATTTATGTTTTCTTTTACCGAAGACAATCTTTAGGTTTTTTACTTCCACCAGTACTTCTTTTTCATTCATTGGCGTGTTGCCTCCCCTCCTCAAAGAATGCTTGTAACGCTTCAGGAAGCTCTATTTTTGGTGCGCGTGGGTCCAGCAGCCATGTGCGTGCAAAATGTGTGTCACTAACCTGAAAGAAAGGCGGTCGTTCTTCGTAGTCAATCTTTAATGCATATTGATTGCGTGGCGCAAATGCATCACCCTTTATGTCTTTGAACAGATTTGGTGGAGTACCTTTAATGGAATAGAGTTGTTGCCCTTTCAATCCGAGCTGCGGTAATGAAGAAATCAGTGCCCATGTATAAGGATGCTGGCCGTTGAAGAAAACTTCGTGGGTGGCACCCACTTCGATTACATCACCTGCGTACATAACCGCGATACGATCGGCTACTTTTGCCACCACGCCTAAATCATGCGTAATATAAACGGTGGTAAGCCCGTATTTCTGCTGCAGATTTTTTAATAGCTGCAAAATTTGTGCTTGAATGGTTACATCAAGTGCAGTCGTGGGTTCATCGCAAATTAATATTTTCGGATGACAAGCAAGTGCAATCGCTATGACAATACGCTGCCGCATCCCTCCAGAAAATTCGTGAGGGAATTGCTTATAGCGTTTTTCTACATCATAAATGCCGACATCGGTTAGTAATTTAAGTGTTTCTTCATAAGCGGCTTTGCCCTTTAAGCCTTGGTGTAAAACAACACATTCTTCAATTTGTTTACCTATCGTTTTCAGTGGATTTAATGATGTCATGGGATCTTGGGTAACCATGGCGACTTCTTTTCCTCGTATTTGCAACCACTCTTGCTCTGTTGTAAAGTGCGCTAAATCCATATTGTTGTAAATAATTTGACCTTGCTCGATGTAGCCGTTTTTATCGAGCAGGCCCATTATGGATTTCACAAGCACCGATTTACCTGAACCCGATTCCCCAACAATTGCAAGACTTTCACCTTGATATAATTCAAGGGAGATATCACGAATGGCTGTTAGCACCTGACCTCGCAGTGTAAATTTTATGACTAAGTTTTGAATCGATAAAATTCGGGACTTTGACCGTTTCTCCTCCATCGTATTCCCCCTTTATACGTGATTTTTTGGATCTGCTGCATCCGCAAATGAATTGCCAATAATATAAAAGGCAATGGTAATAATACTTAATACAATACTTGGGAAAATTAGCTGATAACGTAAATCTGGTGACATCATCAAGACACGGCCTTCATTGATTAAATTCCCTAAAGACGGTTCACTGATTGGAAGCCCTAGCCCAATATAGGTTAAAAACACTTCTGCACCAATGGCAAAAGGAATCGCGAGGCTCATCCGTAGCATAATGACCGAAATTAAATAGGGTAATAGATTCTTTATAATAATGCGGTAGTCAGGCGTCCCTAAACATTTAGAGGCCAAGTTATATTCACGGTCACGTAAAATCACAATTTGGTTCCGAATGAAGCGGGCCATTTCCACCCAGCCAGTAATACACATAGCAATGATGATGGTCGAAATACTCGGTCGTAAAATATAGGACATTAAAATAAGGACAATTGTTGTCGGAATATTATCCACCACATTGTAGAGCTGTGTAATCGGTACCTCTAACTTACGAGAGAAGCCCCATAGTGTACCAATTGTAATTCCAACGACGGCCTCAACCAACGCAACAACACAACCAATTAGTAACGAGGTACGAGTCCCTGCCCAAATACGCGACCATAAATCCTGCCCAATCGAGTTTGTCCCAAACCAAAATTCAGCGTTAGGTGCAACATTGCGAGCTTGCAAGCCTGTTTGGTCGTCAAGATAGATTTCAGTTGGTGAGTTTTGCTGTGGTAGGTACGGTTGCAGGATGGTAAATGCGACAATTAGACAAACGACGACTAATAAAAAGACCGCCAAGCGATTTTTCAAAAAGGATTGCCATGTCGAACGCCAGTAAGAATAATTGGAGTAGGCTGTTTCTTCAGCTTTACTGTCACTAGCTTCAGCAAACTGAAACAGCGCTTCACGCGACTTGTCTGAGATATTATTAATTTCTTCTGTATATATGCTCATTAGCGTACACTCTCCCCTTTACCTAATTTAATGCGTGGGTCAACAAGTGCCATGGCAATATCACCTAAAATCAAACCGATGATTCCTAGTGATGAAAAAACAAGGACAAGTCCTTGGACAATGGTATTATCCTGCCGCTGGATGGCATCGACGAGTAAGCCCCCCATCCCTGGAATGGAATACAAGGATTCAATATAGATGGAGCCTGTGATGGTAAATAAAATGGTTGCAGGTAAGTACTGTGCCATCGGAATGAAGGCATTTCGGAGGACGTGACTAAACATTAATGTCCGCTCTTTCACGCCTTTTGCCCGCGCTAGCTTAATATAGTCTTTATTTAGTTCATCTACCATGTAGCGACGCATCCACATGGCGTAGGAAGCTGTCGGTGCTAAGGCCATTGACAGTAGCGGTAATATCCAAGTAATGGGATTATATTCGTCAAAGAGCATCGGCAAACGGAAGATTTCTGTCACATACATTTGAATGACTAAGTAATAAACTGCTGCCGGTACAGCTACGACGAAGACAATGTAGCCAGTTCCTAAACGATCGAGCCAGCGACCTTTCGTCTGCGCCATTAAAATCCCAAGTGGTACACCAACGATGAGTGACAGTGCAACGGCCCCTAGTCCAAACAGTAACGAATAAATGATCTTATCTGCGATGATCGCGACAACCGGTACATCTGTACGATATGTAACTGATTTGCCCAGATCTCCTTGCAATAAGTTTGCATAAAAATTTCCTAATTGTACAAGCAGCGGATCTCGTAGACCTAAATTGGTTAAATACACTTCCTGTTGGGCGGGTGACATTTTGTCTGCCGCTGCTCCTAAATAACCTTCTTCAGGCATTAAACGTAGTAATGAAAAAACAATCGTGATAATGATAAAAAGGGTGAAGACTGATTGTAACAATCGTTTGCCGATATACCACAACATCGTTTATTCCTCCCTACTATGACTAAATTCGAGAAAGAAAGAAGGAGATGCCGACTAGTCTCTTTCGGTCATCTCCTTCTTCATGAAAATCACCACTAGTAGCTATTTGAATGTAGCTTTGCCATGATGATGTCGAGCTGTTATTTTGTTGCATTGACTAAAGCATCCGCACGTTCTTGCTCCCACTTTGCTAAAGCTTCCTTGAATTCATCATTACTCATAGGCTTGTCTAAGACTTGTTGGCCTTTGAATTTTTCAGATGTTACACCAAATGGCGAGTATTGCGCTTCAAATGGGTTTAATTTTGAAGCGACATAGCCACTACCACCTACTGCATAAGGAATGACAAATGCTTCTTCAATTAAGAATCTTTCCGCTTTCGCAAATAGATCATAGCGTTCAGCAGTATCGATTGTCGCTTTCGCTTCATCGATTAAATTTTGATACGTTGTTTTTCCATTGGCTTCTTTATAGCCCTCCGCTAACTCTGGTTTGTTATAAGTGCCATCGACACTGAATGGTTCTGTATATGTTGATGGGTCAGCATAATCCGGACCCCAGTTCGCTTCCAGTAACGCAAATTTACCTGGGCGACGTACCTCTGATAAGAAGCCTGTTGATGGGCCAGCCTCTACGATAATATCAACATAATCAGCCCCTAATAATTTTTCGATTTGTTGTTCAATTACTTGTGTACGGTTTGCCCAATCTGGACTACCTGAGTTGTATGGCATCAATACTTTCACTGGGAAGGTCACTTTTCCTTCAAGCGCAGCCATTGCTTTTCCCTTAAATTCTAGTGCTAGATCTTTATTAAAGGAATCACTACTTGTAATAGGCTCTAATGGGGCTAATAGTGTATAATCGACCCCTGCCACATCCACAAAGTTTCTCGGTGTCACCGTATTACTCAGCATGTCCTGTGGATTGTATGGTTCTACTGTTAACATGGCTGATACGCGATCAAGGGCATGATAAAGTGATTTTCGGAAGTCTTTATTATTAACAGCAATCTTCCAATTATCGGGTTCATATTCAGCATCGAATTGTGGATCAAAGTTTAACGCATAGAAATACGTATAGAAGTTATTTTGAGTTTGACGGACCTGAGATTTTTTCTTGTCATCATTGAACCATTCATCAATGATAGAGGTCGGGATACTTGCTGAATCCACTTCACCACGCAGGAATAGTTCTGGCGCTACAGTGGCTGCTTCTTTGTTATATTTATAGCGAATACGGTCGATTAGTACCTTGTCTTTATCCCAATACGTATCATTTTTCACCAGTACACGCTCATTTTGAGGCTCAAACTTGTCTAAAAGATAAGCACCGTTATAAAGGAAATCTTCACGTGTTGTGCCGAATTTCCCACCTTTATCAGCTAAAAATTCACCATTAACTGGGAAGAAGCATACATAGTTCAGCATAGAGAGGAAATAGGGTGTAGGTGCTTCTAAAGTATACTCTACTGTATGTTTATCGGTTGCCTTTATACCAACTTTTGAGAAATCTGTTATATCACCGTTATAGAACGCTTCACCATTTTTCACAACAGTTGCACTCCATACAGTTGACGATTCATTTTTTGCATCAAGCACATAGTTTAAGCCGTCCACAAAATCTTGCGCAACTAAATCTGCGTACTCTTTGCCGTCATGTGTTACCCATTTCACATCATCTCGAAGTTTAAAAGTCCACACGGTTGCATCTTCATTTGAAGTCCATTCTTTTGCTAAACCTGGTTGTACAACACCATACTTATCATATTCAATCAACCCGTCGACTAAGTTAGCCGCAACAGCAAACTCATTGGTTTCAGAAGTTTTTAAATAGTTTAAGGTTTTAATTTCTCCTGAATAAACTACTCGGTATTCTGATTTTTTATCTTCTAAAGAATCATTACTGCATGCTGTACAAAGTAATGCGATAAGACACACTAAAAGAAACCAATACTTTTTCATAAAAAGCCTCCCCCTAGCAATCTTTTTATATCGAAAATCCTATTCCAACTGCATCCGTCATGGTAATGCGAGCGTTGTCAAAAATTGGACCACCTGTAATAGGATCTTTCAAACATAAACTTGGTCCGTCTAAATCTATCATTGTGATATTTTTTTGTGATGCCGCAAAATGAGCTGCCGCACTTACGCTAATTTTTGTTTCCAACATGCAACCAATCATGCAGGGCATGTCATTTGCCTCCGCTATGTGGCAAATCTTCTGTGCTTGATGGATACCACCTGTTTTCATGAGTTTGATATTAATGATGTCAGCTGCACGCTTTTCGATAATCGTCAAGGCATCTCTGGCGGAGAAAACACTTTCATCAGCCAAAATATTCGTCAATGTATTGGCTGTTACATATTGCATACCAGCTAGATTGCTATAGTGAACAGGTTGCTCCACTAATTCTATATTGATGCCTGCATCCTCAAGTGCTCCGATAATTTGCACCGCTTGCTTTGGCGTCCAACCTTGATTTGCATCTACCCGTAATGTAATGTGTTGGCCAACAGCTTGTCGTATCGCCACAACGCGCTTCACATCTCCTAGTGGATCCTTGCCAACCTTGACCTTTAGAATCTGGAAACCACGCGCTACAGCTTCAAGACTATCTTTCACCATTTCTTCTGTCTCATTCACACTAATCGTAATGTCAGTCGCGAGTTCCTTGCGGTAACCACCGAGTAATTTATACAACGGGATTTGATAGTGCTGTGCACACAAATCATAAATCGCCATATCTACCGCAGCTTTAGCACTGGTATTTTGATATATACTTGTGTCTAATCGTTCCATTAAGTGGACAATATCTGCTATATCCAGCCCCATAATGGCAGGCTTGATATAGTGTTCAATGGCGTGCGTAATCGAGCCGAATGTTTCGCCCGTAATAACAGCTGTCGGGGCTGCTTCGCCAATGCCGACTTGCCCATCATCGGTATAGATATAAACAGCAATATTGTGAATACTATGCACCGTTCGAAGGGCTGTTTTAAATGGCGTGATGAGCGGCGCCTCCACTTTCGCAACCTTGATATCTTTAATTTTCATCCCTGCACCTACTATTCTGTTTGGCTTATGTTAGGAACTGTAAAATGCGAAGCACTTCAAAATAATCATCCGTCACGAATTCAACGGTATTATGCGGCTTAAAAGTTGCATTCGGATAAAAGGAATTACGATAGGCACGTGTATGGTCACGGTAAATAATTTCTACGACAAAGCGCTCAGGTAATGTCACTTGTAACGCCTCTCGCTCCACTTTCATAGATGTTGCTACTAGACGTTTCGTTTCTTTAATGGTCAACTGTGGGCTCACGCTAATCGTTGCATTGCCAATCCCTTCCTTCGTAGCAAATGTAACGATGTTGTCATTGATGGTTTGAATCTCCTCGGTTAGCCCCACATCTCCACTGACAAATGCAACCGGCACGCCATGAAGAGCAGCCGCGTACGTATTAATTAAAAATTCACTGGCATATTCGCCATTAATCTTCACATCAGCAAAGACACAAAGTGTGTGCGCTAATGGATTTCGTGCACTTCCCCCTTTACTGTGATACCCAATGAAAATGGCACGGTTAAAGCTGTTATCAAGCCCAGCGACCATACACATCGGTTCATATGTCCAACCACGAATGACCTTGCAGTTAACAGGTAGGTTGGAAATATCCAGATTACGTGCGGAATCATGCGCATCCTTTAGTAAAATTTCTGTTGCCCCGCCAAGAATCGCTCCTTCGATAGCAGCCTCCACTTCCTTTGTCATTTGCTTGCGAAAAAACTCATTATCTGGCGCATTGAGCTCCGTTTCGCTCCAAGATGTTGTCCCCGTAATTCCTTCAATATCTGCACTGATATATACTTTCATAGATATCGATACTCCTTTACTTGATTGTCATATATTTGTGCTTCGATAGCACCATAACTGGCTTGTTGCGCATCCACGCGTCTTGCCCAAGCTATATTGTGAAAGTCGTAGTGCCACCATTCCTCTGCATAGTTCGTAAAACCAGTCATTGTCATACAGTTATATAGTATCCGTCGATGTTTACAAGCTTCCACATTTCCTGCTGTATGCTGTTCGAAATAGCGCGTTGCTGATTTTTCACTTATTTCATCAAATGCCGTACCAAGATCTAATGCCTTGCCATTTTTATCTCCTAGTGTTATATCAATGGCTCCCCCTGTTAGATGAGGAGCCAGATGTTCATTTCCTAAGCTAGGAAACGCTACATACTTTCGCGTCTCTTGTAAAATCTGTTGTTCTGTGAAATTTGGATTTTGGCTCTTTATTTGCTTCGAAAATTGCGTAAACAAAAACTGTTGCACCTGTAATGGACGATAGCCGTCATACAAAATGAGGCTATAGTTTTCAGGCAATAAAAGAGCAGCTTGTATCAAGCGCTCATACGCACCCTCACGCAAATAAAGCGATTTTAGGCTGTGTGGGATACGCTGTAAATAATAAATCGGCTCGACAAAAATTCTAGGATGATACGCCCCAACTTTTCTTAGTGGCTCCCTATTCTCCTGTAAGGATAGAGACGGTTGACTATTGGCTATTTTTAGTACCTCAATAGGCCGAACTAGCTTTCCTAGCATCATCATGCACCTCAACTCTCCACAGAATAGGAAGCTAAGTATATGTTTCATTTTTGGATAATTCAGTATTTTTAATGTAAATGTTAGCACACCGATTATTCGTTGACTAGATAAAAAAAGCATTATTACAAATAAATGGTTATTATCTTGTTTTCTTACAAAATGGGCTATTCCCTTGTTGGAAATCTACGTAGAAAGTCGAAATGCAATGCTTTCTATGAAAATTTAGGGATTTTTATACAAACATTTTGTTAAATCGTGTTATATTTGAATTAGTAGTTATAATTTTACATATTTTAGGAATAAATCTAGCTTTAAAAAGGAGGATTCTATGGAAATAAAAGTTATCGCTGAAGTTTATAGATTAGGTTTAGCGATAGGATATCATTCTGTTCAAGATGTAATTAGATGGGCAGACACTATAATTGAACAACTTGATAAACCACCCTATGAGATTATTGAAATTTCATTATCTTCAAAGGAAAAACTAGTTGATGTCTGTTCTAAATTACATATGTTCTATGGAGGTTCCAATAACGACTTACCTTCTAAAATCATACTTGCTTTGCTGAATAAATATTTCCTTTCACCCAACAACACATCAGATATTTTTTCCATGCTGTCACGTTTAATTGACTATGTACAGTTGGAAGAAAGAAATGGGTGGATAACAGGCCATTTATTTTATTTGTCGGACGCTTATTATTTAACTGAGCAAAATATATATGGTAGTTTACAAGAAGTGAACAACGATTTAAAGAAATTTTTAATGCAGTTTGTGGACTATACAAAATACTTTGTTCATTTATAAGAATTTATTTGTAGGCATGAAGTTCTAGCCATGAAAAATAAAAAAGTTATTGAAACCCATTGAGGTGCCTCAATAACTTTTCTAATTACCATTACTACTTTTCATTAAAATGATAAGCTTCTACTACGTGGCCATCTCGACCAGTGGTTGTCTGTGCCTGTGATAGAGAATTTAAAATGGCTTCTTCTGTCGCTTCTGCCGTTGCAGTAAATAATTGATTCATAATGGGATGATCCTCACGCAACTGCGTACGTGTTTCTACATGTTGATTCGATGCATGTGGGATTTTGTGGGCCGTTGTAAAGCCAATGACAATATCCCCACTACCGTGTGAGAAATGACTGCCCGTACGTCCAAGACCAATGCCACAGCGCTTAACGATACGAGACAGCTGGCGACTACTAAGCGGGGCATCCGTCGCTAGGACAATCATAATCGAACCATCTGTTGGTGATATGGAAGATTCACTTTGAGCATTCACGACCTGGTAACGGTCGGCTAAAAACTCTGTACTATGTCCAAAATTACTTAACACCATACAGCCAACTGTATAATTTACTTCTTCTTGTTCTACAGTCACAATACGTGAAGATGAGCCGATGCCGCCCTTATAGCCGAAGCATATCATGCCTTTTCCTGCCCCAACTGCTCCTTCCTGTGCTATAGCTTCTGACGCAACGCGAATCGCTTCAATCGCATGCGCAGGCTTAACCGAACAGGCACGAATGGAGTTCAAGTAACTATCATTGCATTCCCCAACGACAATATTAATCGTCCCTGTCGAATCGCCGATCTCTGTATTGGTATCTAACATATAGTGCAAAGTCCCTTGTGTTACAGCAGGTACACCAAATGTATTTGTCAGCATAATCGGTGACTCAAGAACGCCTAGTTCATTAATTTGTACAAGTCCTGTTGTCTTGCCAAAGCCATTAAGTACATAGCCTGCAGCGGTAACCTTTTGCTGAAATAGATTTCCTCCGTGCGGTAAAATGGCTGTTACCCCTGTACATGCATACGCACCGTCCTGATTCAGTTCTTCATCAAGCGTTACATGTCCTACACGCACGCCCGCTACATCTGTTATACAGTTTTTCGACCCTGCTGGTAACGAGCCAATTATCATACCCATGTCTCGTACTTTTTTCCGCATATACTCACCTCACCATTACATTCACTACAATTCTCAGTGGAACCTAGACTATGGATTAACGTATCCAAGGAATCCATCTGTCAAAACGTTGATATTTTTACGATTGAATCGCCGTTGCCACTGCGGCATGGGCATGGATAACCGTTGTATCAAATACAGGCACAGCTACATCTTCCTGCTTAATTAATAAGCCAATCTCGGTACAGCCAAGAATAATGCCCTGCGCTCCAGCTTCTATTAACTTTTCAATCACTTGTAAATAATAATTTTTTGAAGCAGGTTCAATCACACCTAAACATAATTCCTCATAAATGATTCGATTCACGCCGTTGCGCTCCTCTTCATTTGGAATCACTACCTCAATGCCAAAACCTTCGACTCTAGCTTTATAAAAGTCTTGCTCCATCGTATATTTTGTGCCAAGTAGTGCAACCTTTTGTAAGCTCGCTTGTTGAATTTGAAGTGCAGTTGCATCCGCAATATGTAAAATAGGAATCGTGATATTCGCCGCAATTACTTCACATACCTTATGCATCGTATTCGTACAAATCACAATGACCTCGGCTCCCGCCTTCTCTAAAGATTGTGCCGCTTGCCCAAGCACTTGTCCAGCTTGTTCCCATTCACCTGCCGCTTGGTAATGTTCGATTTCTTGAAAATCAACACTGTACAAAATACATTTTGCCGAATGCAAACCGCCGAGTTGTTGCTTGACGTTTACATTGATGAGCCGATAATATTCCGCTGAAGACTCCCAGCTCATGCCCCCGATTAATCCAATTGTTTTCATGTACTCGCCTCCATATAAATATCTAATTATTATACTAGAAATTCATCCCAAAAAAACACGAATTTAACTTTTCTACTCTTTCTCCAGCTTTTTTTCAAATAGGAAAAAAAGGATAAAGTGAAACTTCAGTCGATGCTTCTGATTGTTAGGTGAACCAATCGGCTTTTAAGGTCAGTTGATCACCTACCTCGTTGTCATCTTCCAACTTGTGATGGACGTCTTATTGACCGTTTAATTGGGTTAGATAAAGAATGATTAACATTGGTATGAAAGAAAAAATAACATTTATACTAATAAAAAAGATATTGAAGTTGTCTATTTCAATATGTTCTGAATAGAGCGACTCTATTAACCCTCCCTGATGCATTTTATTCCGTTTCAATCATTTTAAAGTGACAGGGTAATATTATATTCTGATTATTAACATTTTTTAGTATTTTCAATAAGTTGATTTTTCACAAAAAAACAGTGTAGACTAAAACGTACTGAAAAAGGGGGAAGATAGATGCAATGGATTTCAGATATTGTTAACTCAACGAATGATATTTTATGGACGTATATACTCATCGTATTGTTAATAGCAGCAGGTTTGTATTTTTCATTCGGCACTAAGTTTGTGCAAATACGTCTCTTTGGCGAAATGTTTCGTTTAATAGTTGAAAAAAGAGAGGGAGAATCTGGCGTTTCTCCATTCCAGGCCTTTACGATTAGCGCAGCCTCTCGCGTTGGTACTGGTAATATCACAGGGGTGGCACTCGCTATTGGTGTAGGTGGACCAGGTGCGGTATTTTGGATGTGGATTATTGCCATTGTAGGTATGGCTACAGCATTTATAGAAAGTACGCTTGCACAGGTTTACAAGGTAAAAGACGGCAACACTTTCCGTGGTGGCCCTGCCTATTATATGGAAAAAGCTTTAGGTCAACGCAAATTAGGCATTATTTTTAGTATTCTTTTAACGCTAAGCTTTGGTTTTATCTTTAATGCAGTTCAGTCTAATACGATTGCAACCTCTGTCGGAGAAGCTTTTCAGATTAAACCTTCTTACATTGGAATCTGTTTGGTTTTGCTAACTGCCGTGATTATTTTTGGTGGCGTACATAGAATTGTAAAATTTACCCAAGTAATTGTCCCAGTGATGGCTGTTTTTTATTTACTTGTTGCATTTTACGTTGTCGTGACCAATTTCTCGGAAATACCACATGTCTTTCAGCTAATTTTATCGCAGGCGTTTGGCCTTCAAGAGGCAGCTGGCGGAGCAATTGGCGTTGCGATCATGCAAGGTGTACGTCGCGGTTTATTTTCGAATGAAGCTGGTATGGGTAGTGTACCTAACGCAGCTGCAACTGCCAATACTTCACATCCGGCCAAACAGGGTCTTGTACAAAGTTTAGGCGTATTTTTTGATACAATCCTTATTTGTTCGGCTACAGCATTCATTATTATTTTGGCGGGTCTTTATGACACAGGTGAAAGTAACGGCATCATCCTCACTCAAAATTCGTTAGCTGAACATATTGGTGGATGGGCGCCTTATTTTATCGCCATTGCGATTATTTTCTTCGCCTTTAGTTCCATCATTGGCAATTACTATTACGGAGAATCGAATATTGAGTTTCTCAATGCTCATAAAGGTTGGATGATTGGTTATCGTATTTTTGTGCTTGTCATGGTGATGTTCGGCTCGGTAGCACAGGTGCAACTCGTTTGGAACTTAGCAGATCTATTTATGGGTCTAATGGCGATGATCAATATTGTGGTCATTATGTTACTTGGCAAGATTGCTTTCCTTGTGTTAGATGACTTTACTCAGCAACGTAAATTGGGTAAAAATCCTGTATTTTACGCAAAATCAATCCCAGGATTAAAAAATACGGATTGTTGGGAAGACGATCGTAAGTAAAAAAGACAGAAGCCATCGAGAATTCCCTCTCGATGGCTTTTGAACTTTTTGAATAACCCTTTCAACAAGTGGCTGCAACACATGGCTATCGTGCATATTTCCCGGAGTCACAATGGCACCTAATATAAAGCCCTTTTCATCTGTCGCTGCATGGAAAGAATACGCAACTGCTTTTTGCGTTCATCCTTCACATAATTGTTCACGTTCATTGATGTGATTCTTCGTCATCATTGATAATCACCTCAAAAGTTTACTTTTAATCAACATAGGTATATGGAGTTAGAAGTTGATTGGAACGAAGAGCGGTGATTCCTACGGGAAAAGCGGGAAAGTCGAGATTCTGGACTGAGCGAAGCGAGGGAAGCAACTCGACCCCGCCCGCGGAAAGCATCCGCCCGTAGTGGAAATCAACAGCTTTACTTTACTTAATTTAATTGTAAAAAAAAAGACTGTTAGCAAACTCTCAAAATTTTTTGAGTTTGTCGACAGTCTGAAGAGGCTGGGACATAAATAGTTTCAGTTCACGTAAAAATCGAGATTGCATGATGTAATCTCGATTTTTGCGTTTGATTTTGACAATATGTAGTGAAGAATTATCCTCGTACCGCATATTTTCTTAAATTTACGGCCATTAATGCAAGGCCGATTTCGTTCTCAGCTTTCGATTTTCCACGGACAGAAAATCGTGTGAAACCTTAATTAGCTTTCAAGAATCCGAAAACCGACTCCACGTCAACTTTGCGTTGACGGTAAATCATAGCTCTGTGTTAATTTTTGTAGGGGTACTTAAATTTCATCAGAAGATGTCCTTTTTTTATGCCTAAAATTATGAATAGATTTAATTGAAATAGAAGTGTTTCAATAGTTGTTCGGAGCGAAGGCGGCGACTCCCGCTTAAAGCGTCGCCGTAGCGGAGAAAAATG
>NZ_KB933404.1 GCF_000392615.1 Lysinibacillus sphaericus OT4b.31
ACGACAAATGTGAGTGCAAACATGATGAAAAACATAAAGATCATGACTGTAAAGGTTGCGTTTGTAATCTATTAAAACGCTTTGAGCCAGGAACTTTAGTTGACGTCCTATTAGCAGGCGGCGGTAGTTTCCTTTATGTTTATTTCTTAGCCTTAGACCCGAAAAATTGTTGTGCGTACTTCCTTGAAGTAGGAGACGCTGCTGCAGCTACGCCAATTGTCATCGACTGTCAAAAAATCGCCGCTATTATCAAAAGAAATTCTGTGGCGTAACTTTTACTGGGTCTCTTCCCCTATGGAAGAGGCTTTTTAATATTAATATCCCTCAATAGTGTCCTAAACAGCAAAAAGATCACTCATAATGTAAACAATGAGTGACTTTTTATAAAATGCTTTGAAATGGCATTATTTACTTCTCACAAACAGCAGTTTAACCCACTGATTAACTAAAAATGGCATGCAGGACAAGCTATAAATTAAACCTAATTGTGCGCCACTTAATGTTGCCACCTCGAACATACCCGTAAACGATGGAACAAATAATACTAAATGTAGACTTAAAAATCCTATTAAAAATGCTAGCCACGTATATTTATTAGAAAATACACCAATTGTGAAGAGCGATTCTTTCGATCGGGAGTTAAAGCCATGTACTAATCTTGACAAACATAAGGTTGTAAAGGCCATTGTGGTTGCCGTTAGAGTATCTCCGGTTGACAAACCTATGCGAAAAGCAATAATTGTAGAGATAGCAATTAATAATCCTTCAAGCATCACTTGGGTAGTAAAAGCTTTATTCAGTAATGGTGTGTGAATATTTCTAGGCTTGTCCTTCATTGTCTTTTTATTGTGAGGCTCTAAACCGATTGCAATCGCTGGCAAACTATCAGTAAGCAAGTTAATAAATAATAGATGCACGGGTGCAAAGGGAACTGGCAAGCCTAATACCGTAGCATATAATACAACAAAAATTGCACCTGCATTGCCTGATAATAAGAATAGAATGGCGTTTTTAATGTTCGTATAAAGGCTTCTCCCATTCGAAATAGCCTTGACAATTGTTGAAAAATTATCATCCGTTAAGATCATTGAGGATGCATCTTTCGCTACCTCAGTACCGGTAATTCCCATTGCCACACCGATATCAGCTTGTTTTAAAGCAGGACCATCATTGACCCCATCTCCGGTCATAGCAACTACATTTCCTTTTTCCTGCCAAGCTTTAACGATGCGAATTTTCTGCTCCGGTGTTACTCGTGCGTAGACAGAGAGAGCTGGAACCAATTCTTGTAGTTGCCGATCCGTTAAACCTTCAATTTCATATCCTTCGATTGCTTCTGAAGGGTCTTTTAATATACCAATTTGTTTAGCAATAGCAGTTGCTGTTATTTTATGGTCACCAGTAATCATAACTGGTTTAATACCAGCTTTTATGCAACTTTCAACAGCAGCTTTTGATTCTTTCCTCGGAGGATCCATCATCGCCGTTAATCCAACGAAAATTAAATCTCTTTCATGTTCTACATTAAGCGTTTGACTTGCCTTCATCTCCTTGTAAGCAATTGCTAATACCCTTAAACCATTCATAGAAAAGTTACGATTCACTTCTTCAATTTTTTTACGCTGTTCTTCTGTAATATCAATACTTCCTTTAGCCGTTTCGATTTTTACAATTTTAGATAGTAGAACATCTAATGCTCCCTTAGTAATCATAATATTTTTCTGATCGATATGATGCACTGTACTCATTAGCTTTCTGTCTGAATCAAAAGGAAGTTCTGCCACTCTTGGATAGTGCTCTCTTAGCATTAACTCGTCAAAACCGTACTGCTTCCCTAATTTCACGAGTGCAATTTCAGTGGGGTCTCCTATTTCTTTCTGATCACTTCCCAAGGCGTTATTACATAACAATGCTTTTACAATAAGTTTTTTCTGCATCGCATTTTCTGTATGTAGTTGATCATGCGGTATGACTTTTTGATCAACATATACTTGTTGAACAATCATTTTATTTTCAGTTAAAGTTCCTGTTTTATCTGAACAAATAACAGAAACACTTCCCAGACTTTCAACAGCATAAAGCTTTCGTATGATGGCATTTTCTTTCGCCATTTTTTGTGTCCCAAAAGCCAGTACGATGGTAACAATTGAACTTAATGCTTCTGGAATTGCCGCCACTGCAAGTGAAACTGCAAACATAAATGATTCTACTAACTCCCGTCCTCGAATAAGGTCAATCGTAAAAATGACGACACAAATCATCGTAATACCTAATGCTAATTTTTCACCAAATTGATCTAGACTCACTTGTAGAGGTGTTTTTTTCTCTTTTGCCGTATCCAATAAGTTTGCAATTTTCCCTATTTCTGTTTCCATCCCAATAGCTGTGACAATTACAGTGCCACGTCCATTCGTAACAAAACAACCGGTGAAAACCATATTTTTTTTATCAGCGATGGTTATTTGATGTTCTTTAATGGGCGCTGTACTTTTCGCTACAGCTAATGACTCACCTGTCAACGAACTTTCATTTATATGCAAATTATGACTTTCTAATAATCTGCCATCAGCATTGATATAATCTCCAGCCTCTAAAAAAAGAATATCACCAACCACAATGTCCTTTGATGAAATCTCTACTATCTGATTATTTCGCATCACTTTTGCAACTGGAGAGGTCAAAGCTTTTAGATTGTCCAAAGACTGTTCTGCCTTGACATGCTGTATTGTGCCCAAGATTGCATTTAAAAAAACGACAATCATAATGACAATAGTACTTTCTACTTCACCTAATAGTAATGAGATAACAGCAGCAACAATTAAAATAATGACTAATAAATCTTTAAACTGTCCGAAGAAAACCGCGAATGTACTTATTTTTTTTCCTTCCGCCAATTTATTATACCCGTATACTTCTTGTCGCTTTTGGACGTCTTCATCACTCAATCCTTGATTTGTTACGTTCAACTGTGCCATGACTTCATCTGATAAATGTTGATGATATTGTGCCATTTGATTCCCCTTCCAGTGTGTAATTACTAGACCATCGTGCTCATTAAAAAGAAACTGCACTATTTTACCTACTTACTATAGTGTCTCTCATATCCTATAAAGACTGTCAAAACAAAAGGGAGATAGAGGAAACGGAATATTTATTTATGTTCTAGTAGTAAACATATCTTTATCCTGCATATACAATTTGATAGCTTACATTTCTTTTGTTATAGCCCTCCATGTGGTTCTCCATCTCCGTAATACTCAATATTATTCCTTGTTGTATTCCAGTATGATAATAATTGATATAGAAATTAAATTATTTGTTAGATTAGTGAGAATATAATATAGACTCGCCATAACGAAAGAATTATCAAGCTTTTTTAGAGCACTTCACGGGGACACTTTATACTAGGAATTGCGTTTATACAAAAAATATGGCTTGTCATAGTCAAAGACTACAACAAACCACCGTTTATATTCTCTTAAGGTTACTTCAATAACCATAAGAGAACTTTTGCACATTTAACTATCTCTTGTTGGGATAAAAAAAGAGCTTGCAATCAAAAAAACCGCTCTCATTTGCTTTTACCGATACTGGGAAACAGTTACCCTTTATAGCTAACTTCCCCAGTCTCGACTAATTCCTTAAGTCCCATAAACATTAAATTCCAACCATGTTCAGTTCCATCGTGATACTCTCCAAGTGCTATTTCAATATCAGCTTTAGTCCAATTTTCATCATGAGGTACGTAGATAACTTGTGAAAATGTCATTTTACAACCTTGCTGAAGTTTTGTTAGTTCCACTGTAATGGTATCTTGTGATTCACTAAACTGTGGCATTTTGAACGTAAATACTAATTTCACTGGAGGATCTATTTCTAAATACTCACCTATCGCGCGATAATCTTTACCATCTCGTCGATCAATCATTTCCCATTTGCCGCCCACTTGTGGATTATTTTGCGCGACAATATTTGTCTCTTCTAATGTAAAAAACCATTTCCTCATCATCTCAGGATGCAGCCATGCATCAAATACTCTTTCAGGTACTACATCAAAAATTCTTGTCATTGTTAAAGTAGTTGTTGAATAATTGTTCATCCTATTGCTCCCTTTCAATAGTTTTCAAGCATAACAAAATGGTTACTGCAAAATTGCTCATAAAGTGCAACTATGCGCGTTCTTCCAGCGACATCATACGAACAATATCACTTCTTATTGAATATGCCAAAGTGTAGATGATATTATTAGCATGTTTAACCTATAATTGATGCCTTACTCTTATTCAACTGAATTAGTGATATTAGTCATCTTGAACTGTTCACTCATCCATTCACACACCAATCATCCTATACGATAACGTAACCTACACAAATGAAATGGGCATTCGTTTATTGCTATAAAAGCTCTATACATATCCTGTACTAGTGATGAACATCTAAATCATTCGGAAAGGATGTAAATTATTAGTTCGAATATTGATTACACTTCACCATCGATGCAGTTCACATTTGATGTAAATAAAAGTCCTCTATTTAAAAAGGACAATCAGAATTTTATCAACATTCTAGGCGTTGAACAGTTAAATACACTTGAAAATGTATCGTTACTAGATATTTTTCTTAGTACAAATAATGTAGTTGAGCCACATTATCATCAAAATGCTGGGGAACTTGTCTATTGTGTCTCCGGGGCTGCAACTGTCTCAATACTTAATCCATTCACAAAGCAAATTCAAAACTACCCCATTCGACCAGGTCAAGTTGCGAATGTACCACAAGGCTGGTGGCACTATGAAATTGCTACAACTGATAATACACATTTACTTGCCATTTTTGACGCTCCAACACCAGAAGTAATTTTAGGTTCAGATATTTTGAAATTTACGCCAGCTAATGTAATGGCACACACTTATTGTTTAGACGAAAATCAGTGGAAGAAAACAATCGCTCCCGTTGTACCGTCAACATATATTGGCCCTGCTAATAATTGTCACCGAAATCAGAATCCGACTTCTACACCCCAAACCAACCCTTATATAAATACCTATCAACAGCAAATGAATCCTTATCACTACCCATATCCATACGGTAATCCATATGGGTCACAATAATGCTCTCCGCTGTAGCTTCTAGCTTTGCTACAGCTTTTTGAGAGCAACTACATATAAAAATGATAGTGTTTGGCTAAG
Organism: Lysinibacillus sphaericus OT4b.31; assembly: GCF_000392615.1. Taxonomy (GTDB): domain Bacteria; phylum Bacillota; class Bacilli; order Bacillales_A; family Planococcaceae; genus Lysinibacillus; species Lysinibacillus sphaericus_B. The sequence goes on from NZ_KB933404.1 coordinate 5,190, forward strand.
TAACCGACTATATTATCAATCGAATTTAAACATTTTATACACCACAAAAAATACCGATTATTTAATGCCAACGTATGTATTAGGAGATTTACAACACAATATTGCATATTTTATTTCTTAGATATCCTTGCATTGTTACTGATAAACGTAATAAGCAAAAATAGTAGCATAACAACTTAAAAATAAAAAGAAGTTTCAATCGCGCTTCGCACTATTTCCACACCCAAAATAATCCTTTTTTAAAAAAAGTTGAATAAAATATATTTTTATAGCCCATCCTATTCTCATATAAAAAAACTATAATATGAATTAGGAAGTGTAACTATGGCTTATTTCAAAAAAAATCTAACATCTCTATCATTACGTTTTAATGAGTTATTTACAATATGGACACATCTCAGTTTAAACAATGGCTATATAGCTGCGAATCACTCGTTTTACAAGTATGCTTTGGATAAAGATTTGAGAGCGATCCTTGTGGAATTTATTGAAGTCTTGAAAGATGACAACAAGCAACTAGAACATTTATTAACAGAAAATAACATAGCTATTCCTCCTATGCCCTGTGAAAATCTTACGATGCAACTCAGGGATATTCGAGGCGGTAAAAAAGTGAATGATACAGAAATTAGTGCCGTTTTATCCATGAATATTGCTTCTGCATTAATTGCATCTACCCATGCGATGGAAACGTCTACTCAGGTTAATTTAACTAGGTTGTTTGGTCAAATTCATATGAAGAATGCCATACTGGGTGCAAAGCTAATACAACTTAGCAAAGATAAAGGTTGGTTGCCTGTTCCTTCTGCTATATCGTAATGCTAACCATCCGTCCTAACTCAAATAGATCTTAGAACTTTCAGTCGTGTCTTTTTTCGAGACGCGGCTTGTTCTGGTTAGCGTTACTTCCCGAGGTCATTTCAATTCATTGAGCAAAACTAGTACAATGCTAGCTTTATTCTTCAGTCCCGCAAGTACCAGACCGATAAATATCAGAACTTTAGCCTTTTATTCTGACAATGCTCTAAAGAAAAAAGACTACCTAAAGGCAGCCCTATTACATATATTGGTGATATTATTTTTTTATTTATCTCTGTTTGTTACTAATAAATAATCGAGCGCACTCATTCTAGTAAGCTTGTGTGTAAATTTTATGGCAGCTGCTTTTGAATCAAATGTAAAGTTTTGGAGTTCGTCTGTTGGTATATATTGATCAGCGATTTTTCGTTTCAGTTTTCGTACAGATAAAATGTGTGAGTCCTCCTCGTATAAGATAACAGCACCAACGTTTCGATAAAGCGTTTGGTCAATCGTCGCAACAATTTGCACATTTAATCCATCAAATTCAGTTAAATCTACCTGCATTTATTTACCAGCCTCCCTCTATCTTTACATTCGATTCCCATCTAAAAGAATCCTTCTTTCCAATATAAAAACGGAGGTAACTCTCATTTGTCCCTATCAATTTTTTAGAAAAGGGAATTCTAACTCTATTTGTGTTAATGGCTTTCCGCATTCATCAAAAGAACTATTGACTTGTGCTAGTATGCAATGATAAACCAATAAACTTAAACTTCTAAATTAATGAGAAGTCACAAATTAACGATAGAAGTACGTTACGAACACCCATTTTTTTTACATTTTCGGACATTACTATGTCCAACGCATACCATGCTTTTCTGTCGCATCCACAATTACGTTCAATCGTTTCTTTTCGACGTGAGTAGATTTGTTTCATGTCACTTTAATGACGTAAATGATCGGATTCTTCCACATTATGCGCCCAAATAGGACGTTCAATAATTTTCCGATGTCAGCATTTCTAATGGATTTGGTTCACTATTACTATTTCTCGTCATTTTATCCATCACCTCAATCATTTATAGATGACACTAGTTGATTGGAGCGCAGGCGGCGACTTCTGCGGGAAAAGCATGAGCGAAAAGGCCCCGCAGGCGCGTAGCGACGAGGAGACTGAAGTCATGCCCGCGAAAAGCGTCCGTCGTACCGGAAATCAACGGCATCATAAATTAATGAGAAGTCGGATTTTCTTGTGATAGTGGCGCTCTTTTCAAAGAAAAAACTGCAGTCCCTAAAGCACATAAAACTAAGACAGCACCAAATCTTGCTAATTCCATAACAGAACCAGTCATCGCAAACAGCGCTCCACCAACTGCTGAGCCGATTGATATACCGATTTGTAAAGCCGCAGTATTTAAGCTCTGTTGAATATCAGATGTTTTAGGGTCCGTTTGAATTAAATAGTTTTGTAAAGGCGGCGTAAGAGCCCAACTTAGTGCTCCCCACAAAACTGTGACGATCAGAAAGAGCGGGAAAGCCACAATTGTATAAGGAATTGAAAATAGTACAATTGCGAATGACGAAATAACAATTACAATAGCCTTACCAGAACCTAAATTGTCACTTAACCAACCACCAATAGCATTGCCACTTACTGACGCTATCCCAAATATTAGATAACAAATGCTAATCCATGATGAATCCAAATGAAATGCTTCTACTAAAAATGGCGTGAAGTAAGCATAGAGCATGTAATGACCCGCCAGCATAAATAGAGTCGTTAAATGCGCACTCGATATTTTTAAATTGGCTAATGATTTTATTTGAACTTTTAATGGCGTAACCTCTACAACCGGCATTTTTTCTAGCAGTAAAAAAATCAGTATCATTGAAACACTTGAAAGTAGTGCTATCCCTAAGAAAACAGCACGCCAGCCAAATGCTTCTGTCACAAATATCCCCATCGGAACACCTATTACAAGTGAGGAACTTACACCGATAAAAATAAGTCCTAATGCTTTTGCGCGATGTCTTGGCTCTACAATTTTTGTTGTAATTGTGAGAGATAGAACAATCACCAATGCTGTACTCATTGCTGTTACAATTCTAGCAATCATTACTGTTAAAAATGTAGCACTAAAGTAAGTCATAATATTACCTAAAGTAAATACAAATAAGGCAATCAGATACAGGCGTTTCCTTTCTACTTTTGCCGTTAATGACAAAAGTACAGGAGCAGAAATTGCATACACTAACGCAAAAATAGTAATAAGCTGTCCTGCTGTCGCTAATGATACATTTAAATCATCGGCAATATGGGGTAGTATCCCACCTACAATTAACTCCACTAATCCGACTGCAAAAGTAGTAGCAGCCAGTATAAAAACTCTCCAATTCATCAAATCAACCCTTCTATTGCTTCCATCTTGTACGGGTCAATTTATAAAAAAATCCTGACTACAAAAATGAAAGCATAATTTTTGTAGTCAGGATTTTATGGTTCCTGGTAGAGACCCTCAATCCATATTATTGAGGTTATACATATCAAATTATTTTACTTTAGCTATATTAGCATATTGTATTTTTTCTTACAACATTTTTTATAACGCAATTCTTACTTCACTTTCATCTCCCTGTTTGTTCCTGCTTTTTCATTCAAAGGTCTTTTTTTCTAATATTGCTTATAATTTTCAGCATTTGACCATAGATAGTAATATATAACGTTTTAATAGGGAGGTGGTTGTTTGCGTATAGTAGGTTTAGTATGCTATTTTTTAGGACTGTTTTACGGTGTGGAGCCAGCACTAGAGGAATTTACGGCAGATGAACCATCTAGTCAATTTTCTGATGTGGACAAACAACAAACCCCAATTAAAGAAACGGTTGAAAATGCCAAAGTTTGCGCTCATTATCCAACTTATACAGTTTGTAAAGCTTTACCTGAAAAGTAAATGAGCTAGCAAAAAGAGGCCTACTCAAGATACTATCTGAGTGGACCTCTTTATTAAAAGACGAATTATTTAGATCTATTAATTTGAATGACCATTCAAAAGTCATACGGTTACTTTTTTAGGAACTGCTGGTCCCAAAGTTATTTACCACCAATATGAAAATGTTTGAATGGGTAGACAGTTACTTTTGATTCGCCATATACTGCATCTTTAGAAATCAAACCGTAATGACGGCTATCATAACTTTTTAAGCGATTATCACCGAGCACAAAATACATACCTTCAGGCACTTTGTTCTCATCGACTAGTCCCTCTAAAGTAAAATTCTCCGTAATACGTAATTGATTAGGATCATCTGTTTGACGATTGACATAATCTTCTTTATAAGCTTTACCATTAACATATAAAACATCGTCTTTCATTTCTACTGTATCCCCAGGTAGTCCAATTACACGCTTTATGTATAATTCGTCCTCAGTTGGCGATTGGAAGACAATTTGATCAAAGCGTTCAATTTTACTTATTTTACTGACAATGATAATATCCTTATCCTCGTATGTTGGGTACATTGAAGCACCTTGTACTTTAATGGGGGCAAATAAAAATTGTTTACAACCCAATACGACAAGTGCTGTAATTACAATAATTTTAATGTAGGATAGTACTTCTTTTTTAAAACTCGTTTTTTCTTCTTGCATACTCATTCCCCGATACTGTTTTCTTCTAGTATAGCATTTTCTATAGTTTAGTGACGCTTTTCAGCCCAAAATGTTTCTTTTTCATAAAAAATAGAAGTATCTATATGAAACCGTTGCTTTCCGCTACAGCGGACGCTTTTCGCGGCATGGCTTCTGCGGGGCCTTTTCGCTCATGCTTTTCCCGCAGAAGTCGCCGCTTACGCTCCAACCAACTCGTGTACGTAAAGCTAGGCGATCAAGTATGGATCCTTTTGTTCCAGTTAAAATAACGTTTATTCAATATGTATTTGGTATTCATTCTATGCGTCAGACGATTACGTCATTTAATGAACATCACAGAAAAAATCAAAAGATTTCGGAATGCTAGTCATTCCCGAAACCTTTTGTCTTCTTATTTTTCATTTTATTATGTTAGAAAATTATGAATGGTTACTTTGCGTAGCAGAGTGATGCTGTTCATTAAACAAATCTACTGCTAATACAATACCGATAGGCAATGCGATTGCCAATAAAATGGTACCTATCATCATTACTATCACTCCCTTAACCATCTGATAATTGTATTATACACCAAATTTTCTGATATTTCAAACGAAACAAAAAAATCATTCAACTAGGCACGCATCCTACCTGAATGATTTTTTTATTACATGAAAATTTTTAGACAAAGTAGTTGTAAATTTCGCATAGCTGATTTGATTGGACTTTTTCGTACCTTGCGTTTAGGTATATAGCCTTGCATGCAGTTATTTAGAGCTGTATACCTAAGCACCTGGGTCCTCCCATTCATGAATCTCCCTCCCCCATGATCAACATTTTTACAGCTAATTTTATTTGTCAAACAACATTCTTTGTAATGAATATTATTGTAAATGTGTTTTTAATTCCGTTTGGATTTGTTGTAACTCCGTTTCATCTGGTATAAAATACCATATCTGATTAATTTTCTTGCCTGAGCCTTCTTCAAATGATAATTGGTCAATTCCACTATTCATTTTTTTATATATACCTTGCAATTGAATTAGATCCTTTACGCTAAAATTCATGCGGACATTTTCTCCAACAACATCAAGCATATCTGTCGCCTTTAAAAGCACTGACGGCGTCGACGCTTTTTTCATAACCGCTTCGATAATTTGTCGTTGACGAATTTGACGACCAAAATCACCACGCGGATCTTCATAACGTATACGTGAAAAAATAAGTGCCTCATCACCATTTAAAGTTACTTCTCCCTTAGGGTAATGATAGGAGTCATAGGTCAAATCCATATCATTTTGTATCGTTACGCCTCCAAGCGTATCAATAATTTGTAAGAAGCCCTCCATATTGATAAATACATAATAATCGAGTTGAATATCCAAAAAATCCTCAACTGTATCCATTGCCATTGGTACACCACCAAATGCATAGGCATGATTAATTTTATCTACTGAGTCATGACCAATAATCTCTGTACGTGTATCACGTGGAATACTGAGCATTTTCATCGTTTGCTTTTCGGGGTTGACTGTGATAACAATCATCGTATCGGAACGACCGCTATCATTTTCTCGTTCATCCACGCCAAGCATAAGCACAGAAAAAGGTTCCTTTTTTGTTATTGTCTTTTGTTCTTTTTCTACAGTATTTGTTTCAAGAAGTGGTGTATTAATTTTATTCATTGTTTTCTGGACAGTATAATAAGCAGTACCTATAAAAACGAAAAATATTACCAGTAAACTACCTAAAATCCATAACATAACTTTTTTCTTACTTTTCTTTTCCTTTGAACGCTTCATTTTTTTTTCCATACTTAAGTCCTCTCTTGCTTTTAACAAATTCTCTCTTCTTTTTGACGTTTTAGGTTGGAAAAAAGTTCATTTAGTCTATTTATATGCATATTGGACGAAAAAAAGACGTACACTAGTATTTACTAAATATACGTAAATATATTCATTCACACTCATATCAGCAATAATGTTTGTCATTTCCATACCTGTTTATTTTGCACAGTAAGAAACCGTCTCAAAAATGATTTGACACGGCTTCCTTGTAAATAACTATAGTTTTTTTTCTTGCAGACCTTGCACTAGCTTTTCTTGAATCAGCAAATATTGTGCAATTTCTTCCTCATTCAATACCTCAAAAAGCTGGATAAAGACTTCCTTGCCAATCGATTGAGCTTTCACTAAAGCTTTTTCACCTTCATCAGTAATCATTAATCGTATCGTCCGACGATCGGCTTGATCATATAGTCTTTCTGCTAAACCAAGTTTTACTAATTTCTCTGCAATACTGGTCATAGCGCCTTTTGTATAGCCTATTGTTTCCGCTAATTCTGCTTGCTTTTGCGGTCCCTTTGAATGCAACTCGTTTAACACTAAAATCGGCGAAATACCTAACGGATACGGAAAAGCTTTCGTAAATCGTATAATATTTGCATTATTCATCTGTTCAATCATATGAATGAGTTTAAAAATACTTGTCTGTTCCAAAAAAATCCTCCTCGAACATCCGAGAATATTAATGAAGCATAATAGAACCACCATCAACCATAAATGTTTGGCCAGTGATATATTGAGAGTCTTCTGATGCTAAAAATACGGCAACACGACCGATATCTTGTTCCACATCACCAAAGCGTCCCATTGGAATTTTATTTTTTACTGCTTCATAGTATTCCGGTTGTGCTTTTGCCCATGCTTGTACACCTGGTGAATTTGCAATTGGGCTAATTAAGTTTACATTAATACCGAAACGTCCCCATTCATTTGCCGCTACACGTGAAAGACCGCGAATGGCTTCTTTTGCAGCAGCGTATGCTCCTTGCGTTTCATGACCAGCAAGCCCAGCACCAGATGCAAAATTAATAATATTTCCTTTCGACTCTTTCAAATGAGGTAAGGCCGCTTGCATTAAATAAAATAAATCAGCCTGTGTTGTTTCTTCGATTGTTACTTGTTTCGATGCATGTGCATTATTAACTAATACATCTAGTTTACCGTATTTTGCTACAACTGTATCGATAATTTTTGGTAGATGCTCATGCTCCGTTAAATTCGCTTGTAAAAACATGGATTTTGGAGAAATTTGTTGCAGCTCTTTTTCCATTGCTTTACCTGTTTCTTCATTCAAGTCAATTATTATAACGATTGCGCCCACTTTTACCATCGCCTTGGCCATACCACTACCAATACCACCTGCACCACCAGTAATAATAACAACTTTATCTTGTAATTTACCCATAGATAAACATTTCCTTATTAGTTAATTCGCAATTAGTTTAACACCAAACTAATTACTGTTAAACTAAATTACTCACCAACTGGGATACCTATTACATTTCATTTGCTATTTGTTTAACAATTTCGTCGATCGTTGGAATCGCTGATGTTTTATTGGCTTGAGTCAAAATACTAAATATATACCATTTACCGCTTTTACCTTGCACATATCCACTTAAAGCATAGGTACCTGTTATATAGCCCGTTTTGGCTGAGACACTATAGCCCTTTAAGCGGTTTTCCAATGTTGCCCCAACAAGCTGTCCTTTTCTACCTGCGTGAGGCAATCCATCTAAATATGAAAAGTACCAAGGTTTACTGCGAACTTTATATAATAATAAGCTTTCTTGCATACTACTTACTCGGTTCTGGCTGTTTAAACCTGAGCCATCTTCAAAATACCATTGATCCATATTGAGGCCACTGTCAATGCCATATGTGCGAATCGCTTGTATCCCAGCATCCCAACTTCCCTCACTACGTATTTCTCTTCCGATTTGCTTAGTAAGCATTTCACCCATACCATTAATACTAAGTTTTAAGAAACGAAAATTAATGTCTTTTAATGGCATTGAATAGGAAACACCGACACGTTGCGCATTATCTGGCACTTGCCCAACTTCGAGCGGCATTTTTTGTATGCCCTTCGCCATTAACTTTTCCCGAAACACATCGAGTGTATACAAAGTAGGATTATAAACTGTTACATATGTACTTTTCTCCGTCCCTGCTGGTAAATTTCCTGTTACCACTATGCGGTCTGTACCGTATTCTCGTGTGATATTGACCGTATTTTTAGAGCCCTTTTTAACAATTTTTGTTTGGTTAACAATGGGAATCGTACTTGCATACGGAGCAAGCTGAACACTTGCCGCCGTCCCAACCCTTGAGCCAGCCACTTTTACTTGCACAGTTGCAATATCATATTGACTATTCGGCGAAATCGTTAAGGCGGAAATACGTGATGCATAGGACAAAGGTTCATCTTGTGGCACAATACCTTTAGATAAACGATCAGCATCAAACCATGCATCATCGGCAATTAAATTTCCTGTTATCTTCGTGACACCCATTTTTTTTAGCCCATTGGCAAAGGATTCTAGGTGGACAGGTAAAAGCGTAGGATCTCCTCCGCCCTGCAAATAAATATTCCCATGTAAAACATCGCCTTCTATGTGGCCATCTATATAGGCCTTTGTTGCAAAGCGATAGTCTGGTCCAAGTAAATCTAATGCTGCCGCACTCACTAATAATTTATGTGTAGATGCAGGTCGAATCATTTTTTCACCGTTTTTACTGTATAGAACATTTCCACTATCCATTTCTCGTACCGTAATACTGTAGTCATTCGTTTTCCAATTTTTTGCAATGACATTATCAATCTTTGTCTTCATCGTTTGCTCACTTGCCCATGCTTCTTCAAGAAACGTTATCTGGAAGCAACATAGCACAACAACAATGCTAAAAATAATTGTGCTCTTTTTCATAAACCCTCCTAAATTAAAAGTAAAGCCATTTTGTCTGTCGTATTGCTTTCATCTATTTATAACTAGATAAAGGTAAACGGCAATTCCTACTTTTCACGCTTTTATTTTACGGAAAAATTTAGCATTTTACAATGTTTCGCCAAATAGCTTATCGGTCTCTTTACGTAAGAATGGCAGGTCATGTTTTTCATTCGACAAGAATAGACTGTATCAGCTTGCTAAAATCTTTCGGTAAAGGAGTTGGTAACATTGGGTGCAAGATGGATAAAAGTTTCGGTGTTGTATTTCGCGATTGCTCTGGCTTTTGGACTGTTTATGCATTATACAATTCAACTTCAATGGAAAACGACACATGCCCATATTAGTGTCTTAGGTTGGCTATCAACGGTATCCATCGGTTTAATCTATTCCATTTATAAAGAAGCTGCTGAGACAGCACTCGCTAAAGCACAATTTTGGTTTTATAATATCGGTTTGCCCTTCCTATTGTTAGGTATGATGATGGTTTATTTAGATGTACCTCACTGGTTATTAGAATTTTGCGTATCTGGCGGTGGTATTGTTGTTGCTTTTTCCGCCGTGTTATTTATGGTGAACATCTTCAAACATGTAAAATGCACTTCTTAATGTAAAAGCCCCACATTGTCAACAATGTGGGGCCTTTCTCTATGAATTCAATGAGTTTGCTTGCATCTGATACATTTTTTCATAAATACCACCAAGTTCCAACAGTTCATCATGCGTGCCTCGTTCAACAATTTCTCCACGTTCTAGCACAAGAATGCGGTCCGCGTTTTTAATCGTTGAAAGACGATGCGCAATAATAAAAGTTGTACGTCCTTTTTTCAATACATCCATGGCATGCTGAATGATTTCTTCTGTTTCCGTATCAATATTAGAAGTAGCTTCATCTAATATTAAAATGGCCGGATCAAAGGCTAATGCACGCGCGAAGGAAATTAGCTGACGCTGCCCTGAAGATAATGTACTGCCCTTTTCAATCACCGGTTCATCATAGCCTTTTGGTAAGTTTGCTAATACGCGTTCTCCACCAACAGCATTTAAGGAAGCCTCCATTTTTTCATGTGAGATTTTTGGATTATTCAAGCTCACATTGGAAGCAATCGTTCCTGTAAATAAATAAGGATCCTGTAGCACAATGCCCATATGTTCACGCATCGTTTGACGAGGAACTGCAGTGATATCAACACCATCAATGGTAATCTTTCCTTTAGATGGATCGTAGAAGCGGAATAATAAGTTCATAATTGAACTTTTACCGGACCCTGTATGCCCGACTAAAGCGATTGTTTCCCCTTGATGTGCCTCAAATGATAAGTTTTTCAAAACATATTCATCATTTTTATAGGCAAAGGATACATCTTCAAAGACAACATTTCCTTTATATCTAGGTAAACTTTCTTCAGATACTGGCTCTCCGTTTATATCTAACACCTCGAACACACGCTTCCCTGCAACGAGTGAGCGTTCAAGCTGTGAAAATTGATTGACGATATTTGTAATCGGATTAAATAATTTTGTTAAATAATCTACAAAGGCATACAATGTACCCGCAGAAATAACTTCCATTGTCGTAATCGATTGTGTCCCAAAATAGAAAATGAATATGGTAAACATGATCAGTCTTAAAGTATTTACAAGATTAAAGGAAGTCGCCGAGTCGAGGAATAAGAGTTTGCGCCCGTAGGCATAATGCTCATTATTCATGTCGTCAAATTCCTTCGTCATTTGCTGTTCACGGCGGAATGCCTGAATAATAGTCATCCCCTGAATCGATTCATTGATCATTGCGTTAATGTCTGCAATTTTCGTACGAATAACATCATTATACTTGGAAGCAAACTTTCGATATAAAATCATCCACACATAAATAATTGGTACCATAATTAATGCGATTAATGCCATCCTCCAATTTAAAATGACAAGTGCGATATACACGCCAATTATTGATATGAAGCTTGTCACAAAATTTGAGAGCACCTGCACATATAAATTACGCACAGCTTCTGTATCATTCGTTACACGTGCTACAATTTTCCCGGCCGGCAAATTATCAAAATATTGAATTGGTAATGTTTGAATATGCTCAAATACGTCCTTACGTAATTTTTGCACGACACGGTTGGCACCTATCTGCAAATAAATATACATAAAATAACGTAAAATAGCTGCTGCTACTGCCAAGATGAAATAAAGTATTAACAGCCAAGTAATAGGCTTGATCTCAAGCTGACCGATTGTCATATAATTGTCAATTATATGTTTTGCAATAAATGGTCCAACAAGCTCAGTAAAAACGGCAATAGTTAAGAAAAATAGCCCAAGAAGTATTGGTTTTTTAAAATACATGGCATAGTTTGTTAAACGTTTACTCGTACTCATGAGGCACCTCCTTCAAGCTGCTGACGGTCGAATTGTTCTTTATACCAGCCTTGTTGTGAAAGGAGTTGATCATGTGTTCCTTGCTCTACAACTTGCCCTTCATCGAGCACAATGATAAGATCCGCGTGCTGAATTCCTGACAAACGATGTGTTGTAATAATCGTCGTTTTATTTTGTCGTTCCCGTTGAATGTTTTCAATAATTTTCGCCTCTGTTTTGGCGTCTACAGCCGAAAGCGAATCATCCAATATTAAAATTTCGGGGTCCTTAATCAATGCACGAGCGATGGACACCCGTTGCTTTTGACCACCAGAAAGCGATACACCCTTTTCACCAACTAGCGTCTCAAGACCCATCGATAAGTTGGCTAAATCCTTTTCGAAATAAGCTGCATGGATCGCTTTTTGTAATTCCGCCTTTGTTGCGTCTTCTTTACCAAACAATATATTTTCACGAATCGTTCGTGAGAATAAAACATGATCTTGCGGTACATAGCCAATCCAATCGAGTAATTGTTCCTTTGTTTGTGCCGTAATATCTACACCATCAATGGACAATTGTCCCTCTCCAATTGGATACTCTCTCAGCAATTGTCGTAGGAACGTCGTCTTCCCTGCACCAGTTTTACCAACAATGCCAAGTGTTTCGCCCTTTTTCAATGACAGCGAAATTTGCTGAAGATTTTTCACCTGACTCATTGGGTATTGGAAAGATAAATCAGCAAAGCCAATCGAATGCGGTGTCGTAACAGCTTTTGGGTTCTCAGTATTTTGAACATCCGCTTCGTAACTTAATGTTTCCTGCACTCGATCGAGAGAGGCATTCCCTTGTTGCATTACGTTAATAAGTTCGCCAATAGCAAAAATTGGCCAAACTGCTAGACCAAGATAAACATTAAACGTCACTAGCTGCCCAACTGTCATTGCCTCGGTTGCTACTAAATGCGCACCATAGCCAAGTGCGACAACATAACTAATACCGGTTCCGACCTTTGTAATTGGACCAAATAAAGCGTTTATTTTCGCTGTATGCATATTTTTTTCATAAACGATTTCACTCATCGCGCCAAAGTCCGCTTCGTCCTTTTTTTCCTGCACGTATGCACGTACTACTCGAACGCCCGCCACCGATTCCAATACACTATCGTTTAACTCGCCAAAGGCATCCTGCGCTTTCATATAACGCTCATGTACAATCTTCCCTAAATACTGAATAAGAATAGCCATAATTGGTACAGGCAACATGGCAAAAAACGTTAGTTTCCACGAAATCATATAGCCCATCGCAAAAATAATAAAGCCCATATAAATCGTCGAGTCAATTAGCGTCATAATACCAAAGCCCGCTGTAAGCGACACTGCATTTAAATCATTTGTTGCACGTGCCATTAAATCACCCGTGCGATTTTTTTCATAAAAGGTTGGTGTCATACGCAAAAAGTGTTGCATAAGATTGCGTCGCAAAATTTTCTCTAAGTTAATGGCACCTTCAAATAGTCGGAATTGCCACACAAAATTCAGCACATACCCCCCGACAATAATGCCAATGAAAATCAATATATATTTTGTTAAAATAGCTGTCGTCATTTCACCGACTGTTAAAATATCAATAATTGAGCCTAGTAAATACGGCGGAATAACTTCTAATCCACTGGCAACCATCAATAGCACAACCGCTACAGTGTATTGTTTCCAGTATTGTTTAAAAAACCAACTTAATTTACTTAAAACATCGAACATACGTTACAACCTTCTTTCTTCCGTTACTGTTGAGTTTTACTACCCACTATCTAGCAATTCCTTATTAAAAATCATCTTACATGTCGTGCTTCTCATACTACATACACTCCTTTTTTATTTTCACTACAACCTTTTTTGCAATAAAAAAGACACATACCCCTAAAAAGAGCATGCGTCTCTAGTAAAAGGTAAGGTGTGACCCATACCTTTCATTGCAATATAAATTTACAATGTTAGACATGGACAATGTATGCAGCTGTGCTTTGGTATAATGCTGGTAAAATCATCATTGTCATGCCCTCCTTTGTTCGTTTTGTTATAGTGTTCTTGAAGATTATCATACAATTGAAATAATTGTCAACAATCTGACTGTTATTATTTGTGTTTTCCAGGAAATAATTAACGCTTTAAAGTAATAAATCACTAAATTCAAAAGTGTAATTTGTCTCTTCAAATCACGAAAAAAATAACCGGCTAGCACAATGTTCATAAATTTCTTCCCATGATACACTCTAGTATATATCTTGTAAGGAGACTTTGACTTTGAAATCAATTTTAGCAGTTGGCATTGGCGGCTTTTGCGGAGCTATTTGTCGTTATACTATCGGTCTTTTCATACCGCATACTGGCAGCTTTCCATTGGCAACACTCAGTATAAATCTAGTTGGTTGTTTATGTTTAGCTTGGCTTTTTACAACCTTTGCAAATCGCACGCCACTTATATTGGGCATAGGTACAGGCTTTTTAGGGGCATTCACTACCTTCTCAACATTTTCTGTGGAAACACTTGTACTCTTAGAAAATAATGAGTGGATGACAGCCGTTAGCTATAGTTTATTGAGTGTTATCGGTGGCTTATTGTGTGCCATGATTGGGGCCCGGCTAGCAAGGAGGCGTATAAAATGATTCTTGTAGGGATAGGCGGCTTTTTCGGTGCACTTACAAGATTTTACTTAGGAAAATGGATTGGCAGTTCCTATCCATGGGCAACTTTTTTTATTAATGTAACTGGCGCTTTTGCACTCGGTCTGTTATTTGCACTACATCCCAGTGCTTGGCTTTGGCAACTTTGTGGTATTGGCTTTTTAGGTGCCTACACTACATTTTCAACATTTGGATTTGAGGCCTTACAGCTCATTGAGAGGAAAAAAAGTTGGCAAGCGCTCGGCTACATTTGTAGTACAGTATTATTTGGATTGCTCTTTGCAGCACTTGGTCTGTTAGTTGCGTAAAAGCCTTCCAACTATACATCATTTAATTTTGAGGTGATTTTTTTGACACAACCAACGATAGAGCAATTACAAGCACTAGAAACTGACATTGAACATACCTTAAACACATTAATTGAACTTGAATTGGAAGAAGCTTATCCTGAAATGACTACACGCTTTGCGCAACTCCTAGCACAAGTTCAAGCCGCTCATTTGATTGATTTTAAGCTTGATGTTCTTGTTAATCCTGTATCATTTGCTACAGAAACTCGTATTCTCCTTGAAAGTTTAATGGAGGCAAAAGCCAGACCACATAAAAGGCACCGACTATTAACGCATCGCATGATATTGAAAATTTGGTTGCGTAAAAATCAGCGTTTTATGAATGAATTTTTACCACAAATGTTTTAGGCGCCTTGCGTACTATTTACAGCAATAGTTTAAATTCTACAGGAATAGCTTTTTTTCAATTGTGACTGGTTGTTTTGAATTAGTAATGTCAGTAATTTTAGCATAAAGGCGAGTACCAAATTCCGTGCTTTACTAAATACTTCCCTCATATTATTTAGTAACTTTAACTTTTTTCATAAATACTAATTTTTCAGCAACAAAACCTGTACATTTACCTCTCAATCCCACACCTCTTTCCATTGGCTGAATAAAATATGAGGAAGGGAGGTGTTTTTATGCAACATTGTAGTTCCTGTTGTCCAACAGGAAGAATTAAGTGTACAAGATTTGGACCTTTTGTTGCTATTCCTATCGCATGTATTAGACAAAACGGCGGTGGTGGTGGTGGCGGCAATAACGGCGGCGGCGGTGGCGGTAATAATTAGGTATGCTTTGTTTTTATAACCGCTACAACCAAGGCTTGTAAGGAGTGAATAATTGCTAACGCCTTTTTCCTGAATACATGCCATTATTCTCAAGGTTTTGCTTAATATATTTGATTAATCCGAACCTTCACTCCTTATAGCAATAGGGAATAATTTAAAATTTTATCCATATTTCCTATAACACACACTAACAGGAAGCTTCCACCACTTTCGGCGTTCCGACTTATACTTTTAGACTAAAGCTACTAAATAATAATTTTTACAAATCGATTTAATTCATCCAATTATTCACCATCTAATTGGATAATAATTTTATATCGTTCAATTGTTTTTGTTTCTATAGCATGGAATAATTTGCGAACATTTTTATGTACTATTATGAGATGCTTACTACCTTAAACTTATTTCTTTTCTCCTCCTTTCATGGCCCCATCATATCTTGTGTACGCCACAATTTGAACTTCAATTAAATATAAAAAGAGCAGCTATGACTACCTCACCTCCAACAATATGAAACACAAAAGAAAGCTTTTCTTGTGTTTCCCCTTTTATTGCCGAACTGACCTTATAAAAACATCACATTCTGACTATTTCAAAACAACCAGAAATATTATTACAATAAAAATTATTCAACTTAATCAGGGGGTATATTTTGCAATCTACATATAATACTTCAACAGTTAGCCAGTTTTTCCTGTGGTTTGGTGCTTCCATTTCTTTAGCGGAAATCGTAACTGGTTCGCTGATCGCGCCACTTGGCATGACTAAGGGCTTACAGGCCATTTTGATTGGGCATGTCATTGGTGCTATAATTTTATTACTTGCTGCCTGGATTAGTGCCAATAGTCGATTAACAGCACTTGAGGCAACAAGGATTTCCTTTGGCACCTATGGCTCTTATGTTTTAACCATTTTAAATATGCTACAGCTTGTCGGTTGGGCATCTGTGATGATCGCCACTGGCTCCCTTGCCTTAAATGGTATGTCAAAAATCTTATTTGGTTTTGATTTGTTACCTATTTGGGCGCTGGCAATCGGTGGGATTTTATTGCTTTGGATTTTTTTCGGACTCAAAAATGTCTCTAAGCTTAATATTGTCGCAGTATCGGTTTTATTTTTATTTACTTTATTATTAGCTTATGTGATTTTTGGTAGAAGTGGACAGGGCATCGGCTCAGTCGATACTTTACAAGCAATTTCTTTTAGCTCAGCCGTTGAATTAAGTGCTGTTATGTCATTGTCGTGGTTACCACTTATTGGTGATTATACACGCCATGTAAAAAATAAGCGTTCGGGTACAGTCATGAGTATTGTCGGCTACGCGATTGGGAGTACATTTATGTTTATTATTGGACTCGGTGGAAGTCTGTATGTTGGTTCATCAGACATTAGTGAAATTATGATGGCAAGCGGGCTAGGCATTATCGCACTAGGTCTTGTATTGCTATCAACTGTTGTCACAACGTATTTAGATTCTTACTCGGTAGGTGTAAATTTTAAAAACATCGTGCCTTCCATTAATGAACGTTATGTATCTATACTTTTTACTGTTGTTGCTGTCATCATTGCGATTCTAGCAAGCGTCGCAGCCTATGAGTCCTTTTTATACTTTATAGGCTCTGTCTTTGCACCACTATATGGAATTTTGTTTGCAGACTATTATTTATTAAAACGCCGAAACATCGAGGCAAATAACAAGTGGAGCACAGGTGCGATGGGACTTTGGCTAACAGGAGTTATCGTTTACCATGTTTCACTCTCGTTTACGGTGCCACTCGGCCATACATTATGGGTGTTAGTCGGTTCGTTTATCATTCGTTATGTAGCGGTGATCACTTGCCGTGCGTTGACAGCTCAAAAAGAAGGGAAGTACATTTAACATGAAGAAAGCATGTACTATTGCTGGTTCTGCTGCTCGTGGTGGCGCTGGTATTCAAGCAGATTTAAAAACATTTCAGGAGCTGAGTGTTTACGGTACATCTACTATTACTGCATTTGTGGCGACACATCCTGAAACAAAACAAGGTGTTTTTACACAACCCTTGGAAATTATTGAAGCACAACTACATACAATCCACTCTCAAATTGGCATTGATGCCTTAAAAACTGGGATGCTATTCACAAAAGACATCATAGAACTGGTGGCAGATTGGCTACCAACAGCTAATGTCAAAAATATCGTTATTGATCCAGTGATGTTTGGTAAGGTAGGAACGGCACTCATGGAGAAAGGTGCAATGTCTTCATTAAAAGACTACCTGTTACCACAAGCGACAATCATTACACCCAATATGCCTGAGGCAGAATATTTACTTGGCGGTAGCCAGCTGACTACTGTGGCTGATTTACAGGATGCTGCACGTGACTTATACCAACTCGGTTCTCAGCATGTATTGGTTAAAGGTGGACGTTTAGATGGTCCCGCAATAGATGTACTGTACGATGGTACGCAGATGCTTACACTTGAAGTACCAAGAGTGGATACTATTCATACAAACGGTGCTGGATGCTCGTACTCCGCTGCAATTACAGCTGGCTTAGCTCAAGAACTATCTATTGAAGATGCTGTGATCCAAGCAAAAAAATTCGTCACTGCAGGCATTCGCCGCGCTATTCCATTCGAAGCAGTTGCTGGCGCGATTGACCACCGTGCGTTTAAAGAAGTGGGTGAAAATGGCATCATCATTGAAAGAGTGGAATGATAAGAAAAGAACAGCCGTGTTATACGGCTGTTCTTTTCTCAACTATTTAATTTATACATCACGGTTAACCGATAACCTTAACAACATTTCCTTCGTTATCCGTAATATTGGTCTTAATAATTTGAATGGTAATCCCTTTTAAAGTAGAGATTTCAAAAACATCTTCCTTAGGTAGTAACCTAGTGCTGAACTCTGAAGCTGTCACATTATCTAGAACAAAACGAATTTCATCATCTCCAGGAATACATGCTGGTTTATCTCCCGGTTCAAATACAACTCGGACATCAGATCCTACAAGGCTAAGTGTTTTACCTTTCATGATACGACCACGGAGCATTTTTCCAATAATTTCTGCTTGCTTTGCCCCCAACTGGAGTGTGGCTGGTTTCTTATTCAGCCAACTTTTTTTACTAGGAGCCCAGGCTAACTGACTAACAAATAAAAAACCAGTGTTTGAACCTTCTTGTGCCATTCCCTGGTGCACCTCTTCGGAAACTACTGGAATCCGCAGAAATGAATCGCGCTCTATATCTGTAATGTAAGACGGCATATACTGTAAACATGTGGTAAGAACCCCTATAGTATTCCATGTCTGCATAGCTTCAAGTTCATCACCAGTGATTCCAACCATTTGTAAAAATTGTACCCGCCCATTCGTTGTATTTATTGGAGCCGCATCAGCATCATTGACAAAGGCAAGTGCGGTCAACTCGGTATCGGATTCAAGACAAATAGGGCCGTTTGCATCCAAATAATCGCCCTCTCTAAAAACATTGCCACTGTTAAAAACATATCTAGCCATATTTTGCAACAAATTTAGTGCCCAGGCTGGTGGTTCTTCCTCTCCTATGTTTCGGACCAAGCGAAACGTCAATTCAAATCCATATCCACTGTCCTCAGCATTATCAGATTCCTTATCATAGAGCTCCGAAAAGCCATACGTTACAAAATGCCAATGCGGATTTGGTGTATCGACCTTATAGGCACTAATCCCATCTAATGGATCTTGCCCACCAAGTGCATAAGAAATGAGCGTTCCATAATGCTTCGGCTCCTGCTCCCCGTAAATTGTCTCCATTACCTTATCAATAGCATCCCAGCCAGTTGTATTATCTATTTCGTTCAACAACAATTTCCTCCCTCTTGTCCCGCATTAACGGTCAGTAAGACGTCCACCTCAAATGGTCAACTAACATTCCGTGGGATGAAGAAATTCCCACAGATTGAAGTATCACTTTATCCTCATAACGTCACTTTTTGGCTTTTTCCAATCGTCCATCGTTAAATAAACAGACGTTGCGGTTTACCAAAATATGTTTATTAAAAAGAATAAAGCTTTCTGGTACAATTTTCAATTATGATTGTGCGTCAGTCCTTTAAAAACTTCTTTCTACCTTATATATTAGTTTATTTGTCCTAAACTTCTCTAGCGTTATACAGTTCAAATGATAGCTTATTAAGCAAACATAGTATTCTCTTAGTAAGACTTAGTCGTCAAATAAGAGTATCCTTCATTAATTACCCATTCTCTGATTATTGTAAACAATAAATACTTTCACTATAATCGAAATATGGCATGCAGAAAGGGCTGGTACACATGAGTATTAATCCAAATATGGCAGAAGTCGCTTCCCTGATTGGTGAAGCTTCAAGAGCAACCATTTTAACTAGTTTAATGGATGGGCGTTTTCATACAGCGAGCGAACTGGCCTTTATGGCTGGCATTAAGCCACAAACAGCTAGTTTTCATCTCGCTAAATTAGTAGAAGGTAATCTCGTTAAAGTTGAAAAACAAGGTCGTCATCGCTATTTTCAGCTCGCCAATGAAGAGATTGCGCAGTTTTTAGAAACCTTTCTAACGATTTCCCCTCCCCCTGAAGTACGATCTTTAAAACAATCGAGTCAAGTAAAGTTACTACAAGATGCTAGAACTTGCTACGATCATTTAGCAGGAAAATTAGGCGTACAGTTGACTGAATCAATGATCCACTTAGGTTATTTAGAAAAAAACGAAAAAGAATTTGTCGTAACTTCCGAAGGAGAACAATTCTTTACGGATTTTGGTATTGATTTAAAAGAGCTAACAAGAAAACGTCGCTCATTTTCTCATGTATGTCTAGATTGGAGTGAACGTCGTCATCATTTAGCTGGAGCACTTGGCTATGGACTACTTACACGTTTTTTAGAATTGGAATGGATTACGCGTGTACCGTCAATTCGAGCGATTAAAGTGACTGAAAAAGGAAAAATGGGCTTTAAACACATTTTTCAAATAGAGTTATAAATGAATAGCCTCGAATAGAGTCCAAGTAACTATTTGAGGTTATTCTTTAGTTTTTTATAATAATTTTGGGTTGTAAAATTACGATTGACGAGATATATCCCAACAACTATAAACAGACCGCCAACTAGTAATGACGAATTTAATGGTTCATCTAATATTAACCAGCCTGTTAATACGCCAAAAAATGGCGCTAAAAACAAATAAGCACTTGTTTTCCCCGGATCACTTTTTTGTAAAAGATAGTACCAACCAGCAAATTGAACGATTGATGACAGGATGCTCAACCATAATAAAATCGTTATAGAATAACTATTGACTATAAAAAATGGCTCTTCCAGTAGAAAACTGCCCAGTAAAAGCAGTAACCCACCAAAAAGCATTTGATAGGCTGATAACACCCATGTATCAAACAACACGCCCCATTTTTTAGCTAATAACGTGGCGATTGCCCAAAAAACAGCAGAAAGAATACCGAAAATAATGCCAATTTTAAAGTCAATTTGAGCACCCATGGTAATAATTACACCTACTAAACCTACTACTACACCTCCCCATTGATAGAAGCGATAGCGAGCTTGTGCAAACACTGTTGCCAATACAACTACAAGCAATGGATTCGTGAACGTCAATATAGATGATTCACTTGCAGTAATTGTTCGTAAACTCAAGAAAATACAGCCCATAACCCCAGTAGTTTGAAATGCACCAATTATCAGAATTTTAAGCCAATTACCTGTCGTTGTTGGATGTGGTCTTTTTAACAAAATAACGATGGTAGACATGATAACCCCAGCCAGTACGAAACGTATGGCAGCTAATAACAACGGGGACGAATAAGGTAAACCCAGTTTTACTATGGCAAAAGAAGAACCCATTAAAAATGTTGTTAACAGTAATAACGCTATAAACTTAAAAGTATTCATATTTTATTCCCCTATCAAGATATTTACAAACTATGTCAATTATAAATAACGAATATTACAGCTACTATCGAAGTATGGAATACACCCAGGGTACAATTTGAATTGGTATGAAAAAGCTCTTTGTTAGAATTTCAAACGAACCCCTATTAAGGATTTGCGTCAATGTAAAAAAAGCTATCTCCATATACAGATTTAACTCTGTATATATGGAAATAGCTTCTTCATGCAATAATAGATTTCCTAATCCCCCTAAGTGACTTCTACCATTTAAAGCCACTATCATTCAATAACACTAGGATTGAATAGATTGTAAGCCTTGATTTTTCGCTTTAAATCGCGCCCACATGACTAATGGCACGAAAAGTAATGCTAAATACGTGCCAATTGAGCCTAAAAAGGCATAACTAGAGTAAGCCACAATGACACCTGATAATAAGCTGCCCGCAGATCCTCCTAGCGCAACCCATACGTCTATTGAGCCTTGAATTTTTGCACGGTTGTGAATAGTCGTCGAGTCGATAATAATGGCAGTTCCACTAATCAAACCGAAATTCCAGCCTAATCCCAATAGTACAAGCGCTACCGTTAGCCATAATAAGGAATCCCCTGGAGCAAAAGCCGCTACTAAACCAGCTGTAGCTAATATAATACCTGAGCCAATCACTACAAATGTTCGGCCAATCTTATCTACTAATAAGCCTGTACCTAAAGATGGCAAATACATCGCTGCAACATGTAAGCCGATAACCATGCCAATAGCACTTAAATTACTACCATGTCCTTGCATATGGATGGGCGTCATGGTCATAATAGCCACCATTATTACATGTGACAGTACCAATACAAGGGTTCCAACAAAAATACCGATGCGATTAATTTTATTATTCACCGCTATAGTCGTTTCAGTTAATTTATGTTGCTGCTTTTGCTGTTCGAAAGCAATGGCCTTCGCTACTAATAATGGGTCAGGCCGCAAAAATATGAATAATGTGAGACCTGCTAAAATATAAGCTACCGCAGCCAGGATGAAAGGTCCAGCCAATGCTGGCATATTCAATGCTATTGCAACCTTGCCCATAGGCGTCACTAAATTTGGTCCAGCCACTGCACCGAATGTTGTGGCTACCATCGCAATACTTGTTGCTGTAGCTCGCTGTTTGTCATTTGCTAAATCTGTTCCTGCATAACGTGCCTGTAAATTTGTCGAAGTACCTGCACCATACACAAAAAGCGCTAAAAAAAGCAACACAATACTATTTAAATTGGCAGCGATTATTACACCAATAGCACCGATACCCCCTGTGATAAAACCAAAAGACAAACCGTAACGTCTGCCATAACGTTGTGAAAGCTGACCTACAATAAATGCTGCAAGTGCTGAACCAAGGGTAAACAATGCAGAAGGTAAACCAGCAACGCTTGCCGAGCCTAACATGTCTTTTGCAAGTAGCGCACCAACAGTAATACCTGCTGCAAGTCCAGCGCCGCCAAATATTTGAGACATTAACACAATGAATAATGTGCGCTTATATAACTTTTGCTGTGCTTGTGTTGAATGAATGTACTGCTCACTGGCTAATGCATTGTTATTTTTCATAAAAACCTCCTCTGTATCCTGGTCCAACAGGTGCCTTCAAACACTTTGACAAAGAGAAAAGTATTAGAGGCCGTTCTAGCACATGTCAGTACCGTTTATTTCAAGTAAAAACCGGTGGAGGATAAAGAATACCACCACCAGTTAAAATACTTTCCATACCTAACTAGGTATAGAATAATTACACTCGTTGTTGATTTACTCTCCACATCTATACCGCTTGTTTGAAATTGACCGGTGAAAAATACGTGCAGCCCACTTATTGTTCGTTAACATATAGTAACGTAATTGTTCTTCTGTACGACTTCAACGATCCTGTAGGTCAAAGCGTAGATACGCGCTAACATTCCCGGTATAATTGCAAGAATTGTTGCACCCAATAAAATAACTAATGCTACTATTAATGTTCCGTTTATACTAGTGACAATTATGTATAGAATGATTGACAATAGCATGATACAACTAAGTAACAGCCACACAAAATGCTGTAGCGGCTGTTACCGTCTAGGTTGATGATTGGCTAATTGAATTTCCACCCCACTTATACCCATACATGCATACAAAATGGACGGTGAAGAAGCGGTTTGCAATCTAAGTGGTAGCTACCCTGCTCTGACTCATAAAAATACCACTTACTGTACTTGCATTATGACATTCTTTTTCTTTGAAAATAGTAAAAAAGAAAATGTTAAACTTAAACTAATAATCCCGAAAACAAGGCCCATTCCACTTAAACCAATTAAATCAAGCATCATACCCGTAGATAATAGAACTACTTGAAAGACCACTGAATCGATCATATTGCGGAATGAAAAGAAACGTCCATGATACTCTTTGGGTACCTGATTTTGAAAAATCACCATTGTTGTTGGGAAAAAACAGCCTACAGAAAAACCAAATACGGCAAATGTCAATAAGGCTAGGAAGGCTACATCTGCAAATAAAAACATTAGCTCCATTGCCCCAATAACAAATGCAAGCGCAAATAATAATGTCCCAATTTTCACCCGATCTGAAATAAATCTTAGTCCTGCTGCGCCTAACATAAAGCCGATGCCTTCAACCGTATATAATAACCCAGAAATAGTCGTTGACCCATGAATTTCTGATATTTTCATAATGACTAAATTAAAGGAGCCTAAAAATAGTGTTGGTATTAACATTAATACAAGTGTCATTAACACAACAGGGTGCTCTTTTAGCATCGGCAATACTTCCTTAAAGCCACCTTGTTCCTTATCCTTGATAGACTGATTTACTGTTTCATCTAATTGTAAGCAATTTGTAATGAAAAACATGATGATATACACAATCAGCGAAATAATGTAGAGCCATTTCAATTCAAAATAACTTAACATTAATCCTGCTGCCGCCGTTCCGACAATTCTAGAAACTGTCCGAGCATTCATTTGCCATGCATTCAATGTGAGTAAATCTTTGTTGTTAACAACCATTGGAATAATCGATTGTAAAGCAGGCATATAAAACGCTGCTGCTATTTGCAATGTAATGAGAAAAATAATCATCCAAATGACCGAATTTGTATAAAGTGCTGCAAACATAAAAAGTACACTTGCGATGCGTCCTATACTCGCCCACTGTATAACTGTTTTTTTCTTTGTTTGGTCAATAATACGTCCTGCAAGTGGACCTACTATAAAGCCTGCTAAAACACCGATAGAAATAATTATTGACTTATAAAAATCAGAATGCACAACCTCCTGCATAAAAGCGAGATTTCCTATAATCCCAGCCCACAAGCCAAGACCTACTACAAATTCACCTAATAAAATTATCCATACATTTCGATTACGCCACATGCTGTTTCTCCTTGTTGTTTACAGTCAAATTTAATAACACTCATCGTATCAAAATTCTAATTAATCGTACATAGCAAACTTACAATACTTGTCTATTTTTCTGCTAGAATAAAATACAAAGTAGAAAACATTAGCGATTTCAAGATGTCTTTCAATTTAACTATGTATCGTTTATAGAAAAAAACTACTATTAATATGAGCAAAATATAATATATTTCTTACTGGCCTTATTAGCTCTTTGGAATTGCATCAAAATCAGCCAAGTAAATCGTTGCATGTGGATGATTTGGCAATACGAGTTGTTGTTTTGGTGTAGGCAAATGCTGAGATTGTAACCACCCTTTCATATGCTGAAAATCTTCGTCATCAATTTTATAAGCTCTGTGGCGAATGGAGGATGATGTAGTCACTTTCCCATAGACCTAGCCAATTTTCTCCTTTTACTATCCCCAAAAAGCTCAATCCTTTTATAACACTCAGTCGACTTCTACCGGTTAATGTGCTGCGTTTAAACCTTTTATCAGAGTACTAACTACTATTTTTAAAATATACTGTTCATTGCGGAATAAAAAATCATGCAAAAGTTTGAATATGAAGAAAAATTTTACCTACTTTTGCTTTTTAATTGTTTATGATAGTCACTCAACAAAAAGACATCGTTTGATCAAATAATCAAACGATGTCTTGTCGTGTTTTACATACCTTCTAATTTACTTACGAGGGTCTTCCTTCTACGTTCGATGATTTTTTGACTCAATAAAGTGCAAACAAATAATAGACCGACTGTCGCCGCCATCATACCCGCAATGGATGTATCCCAATACTTCGCTAAATAATAACCAACAATGGCGGCCGCAGCACCAAATAGCATACTAAAAATGAACATTTGTTTAATCGTTTTACTAAATAAATAGGCGGTTGCAGCAGGTCCTATTAACATTGCGACAACTAATATCGCACCAACGCTATCAAATGCCGCCACGGTAGTAAATGAAATTGAGGTCATAAAACCATAATGTAGGAACACAACTGGAATCCCTATAGAAGCAGCATATACCGGATCAAAAGTGGAGAGCTTCATTTCTTTAAAGAATAATAGTAAGAATCCGATATTAATGATTAACACA
Organism: Lysinibacillus sphaericus OT4b.31; assembly: GCF_000392615.1. Classification (GTDB taxonomy): domain Bacteria; phylum Bacillota; class Bacilli; order Bacillales_A; family Planococcaceae; genus Lysinibacillus; species Lysinibacillus sphaericus_B. Next base: position 31,032 of record NZ_KB933404.1, read on the forward strand.
AGCAACAACATCCACACGGCTTTCGGCATTGAGATAGAAAACAAGGTCCATCGATCCCAAGGAACAAATGCAATTTCGCCCATTAACACATGCTCCACATCTAAGTGAACATTTCCTGCAAACAAGGTAATGAGTAGTACACCAGCAGCAAACAATGACGTGAAAACCACGCCAATCGCTGCGTCTTCCTGAATACCAGATGAATGCAGTAATTGAACTAAATACGCTGTTAATATCCCTGCTATTGCAGCGCCAATCAGCATCCAAAAGCCATTTAATGTCTGTGTAATAATATAGGCCATCACAATACCGAATAATACGGTATGACTAATCGCATCCGCTATCATCGACATTTTTCGTAATATCAGAAAAACGCCAGCTATGCCGCATGTAATACCTACTAAAAGTCCTGTTAACACTACCCAAAATTCAATCACCCTAAATCACCTTGCTTTCGGAACTGCATTTTCCTACGATATTTATTGATTTGCCCAGATGGACTAATTAAATAAGACAGAAAGAAAATGGTCGCTGCTACTAATACAATAATCGGACCCGTTGATAAACCTGTCCGTATGGAACTGATAAAAGTTCCCGTAATACCTGAAATACCACCAATAGCTGCGCTGAGCATAAGCATTGAACTCAACTTATTGGTCCAAAGCTTAGCGCTAGCAGCTGGAATGATTAATAACGCTGACATTAAAATAACACCTACAGCCTGAATCCCAGTTACAATCGTCATAACAATGAGCACGGTTAATATTGCTTTTAGCGCTTCAATCGGTAGCCCTATTCCCTTTGCATAGACAGGATCAAAGATTAGGAGCTTCCATTCCTTATAGAGCAGTAGGCTAACCAGTATGATAATCGTGGCACTTAGAAACAACCACAGTAAATCAGATTTTGTCATTGTCGCTGCTTTACCGAAAATAAAATTATTAAGTCCACTTTGATTTCCTATTGGGCTACGATTGACGATTGTTAAAAATACGACACCTACGCCGAAAAATACAGTTAATACTAAACCAATGGCTGCATCTGCTTTCATTTTGGAAAATGACACAATCCACTGTATACAATAAACAGATAATGCAGATGTAATTGCGGCACCGATCATCAAAATCGGTAGCTCTTTTTGTCCTGTTAGTAAAAACGCAAGAGCTATACCTGGCAATGCAGCATGTGCTGCTGCATCGCCAACTAAACTTTGTTTTTGAAGGAAGGAGAAGGTGCCAGTAATCCCAGCTGCAATTCCCAGTAACATTGTCCCTACTAGTACCCAAAGCAAGTTACCACTTAACATATTCTCCCCCCTCACATGTCTTGCATCATGAATAATCTTCCACCATACGTTTTTTGTAGTTGTTGTGGTGTGAAAACTTCTTCTGTTGCACCTGATGCTAATATCGTTTTATTTAGTAGAATTGTAAAATCAAAATACTCTTTCACAGTTTGTAAATCGTGATGTACAACAAAAATACTTTTGCCCTGTGCTTTTAAATTTTTCAAAATATCTATAATCGTTTTCTCTGTTGCCGCATCTACCCCCGCGAAAGGCTCATCTAAAAAATACACATCTGCATTTTGAGCAAGTGCTCTTGCTAAGAAGACCCGCTGTTGTTGCCCTCCCGACAATTGACCGATGGAACGCTCAGCAAAATCTTGCATTCCTACACTGGCAAGTGCTTGCTGTGCCAATAACTTATCTTGTTTAGAAGGTCTTTTGAATAAACCCGTATGTCCATACCGTCCCATTAACACAATGTCTAATGCATTCGTTGGAAAATCCCAATCGACTGCATTACGTTGAGGAACGTACCCCACAACTAAACTTTTCGGCTCAAATAGTTGCCCAAGAATTTCAACTTTACCAACCTTATTTGGTAATTGATTTAATATGGCCTTTAAAAAGGTTGATTTCCCCGCACCATTTGGGCCAATGATGGCAGAAAGGCGACCTGTTGGTACTGTAACATTTGCGTTATCTAATACTGTTTTCTTATCATAAGCGACCGATAAATTTTCAACTGTTAATGCGTTCATTTTTCCACCTACTTCAGTGCATCGACAATTGTGTCGATGTTATGTTGATACATCCCAATGTATGTGCCTTCTTTAGTGCCTTCAGCACCCATCGCATCAGAGAATAACTCTCCGCCAATCACAATGTCGTGACCTTGCTGTTTTGCACCTTCAATAACAGCATTCATTGCTTTGTCAGATACACTTGATTCTACAAAAATAGCCTTAATATTGTTGTCTACTAAGAAGTTCACCATTTCCTGCACATCTTTCACACCATATTCAGAATCTGTACTAAGCCCTTGCAAGCCTCGCACGTCAAATCCTTGACTAGCTCCGAAATAATTGAATGCATCGTGGGCCGTTACTAAAATACGTTGATCTTCTGGAATATCACTTACACGATCTTTGGCATATGTTTGTAATTCCTCTAATTCTTTTAAGTAGGCCGCTTCGTTTGTTTCGAAGTCAGCTTTGTATTGCGGATACTCTTCTACAAGAGTATCGCCTATCGCCACAACAACCTGTTTCCACAGCTCAATGTTAAACCATATATGTGGATCATGTAGCATAGCGTCATTATCACTTGCCAGTAGATGCTTCTCATCCAATTTCTCACCAACGGCAAGCACCGTTTTGTCTTTTGCCATTTGCTCAAAAATATCGAGCATTTGTCCCTCTAAGTGTAGGCCGTTATAAAAAATGACCTCTGCCTTATCTAATTTTGTTAAATCACTTTGCGTTGCCTTGTATAGATGTGGATCTACTCCCGGCCCCATCAAAGCTGAAACGGATAAATGGTCGCCACTTATTTCTTTAATGGCATCAGCAATTTGCCCTGTTGTGGCAACAACAACTCCTTCTTTTTCCTCTTCAGTAGCATTACTTTGTGCGCTGCATCCGAAAAGTAATAATGATAAACCTAGTACACTTAAAAAACGTTTCATGCTTTTACCTCTTCCTATCTCTATTTATTTAATAATGTATTTCTTCAGAAGCTGGCGCCAGCTCATCCAAAAGACCATTATAGAAATCCCAGCCCCGACTGAATGAGTCGTTTTCCACAATATCGTTAAAATCACTAGTATCCCTAGTGGAAGGAACGTTGATTTGACATCATCTAATTCTTTCATTCACTCACTCTTCTTTCTCAAACGATATTTTGTTTCCTTTAGGAAAAATATATGCTTAATCGAAAGAATAATCAACCTTTTTCTAAAAATATTTTTTTATTTTTATAGTGATGTACATACAAACCGCATTATATTGGCGTATATTTCATTAGCTAATACACATTTTTATTCACTTGATGTACGACGACTACGAACACAAAAATAAGGGCTTGTACTCAGTTATAGGTCGTACTATTTAGAAAAGATGTGAGTTGGAAAATTGTGCTTGGAAGTAAGGAGGATAACATTTCACACTATATTGTGGCATTTAAATTTCAAGGGTAATCACAGAAATTACTGAATTAAAAAAAGCCTAATTTCTCGTAAATTAATCGAGAATTTAGGCTTTGGCGTTTATTTCAAAGCGTACATAAGTTAGAAAAAATAAAGCATAAATATACACGTATATCATGACTTACGTTTCTATAAAAACTTCACTCGTTCTTCCATATTATCATTATTAATTGTTACATACTTTAACTTGGAAAGGCCGTTTTTCCAGTAAGATGTGCTTCAAACAAGTCGATAATTTCAAGAAAATGTTCCGCTTCACGGAAAACATGGTCTGCTAATAACGGATGAATAATGCTTTTTATCTTGCATTCTTCGATTAGATCGCGCGCAGTTTTCTTAAAATCACGGAGAGACACTACAGAAACACGATTTTGATCAAGGAATTGGTCTAATAGTGGCACTGTCTGTGATTGCGGTTTCATGCTTTCTAAATCTCTCGCTTGAAAAAGTAATTCATCAAAATCATTGCTAAACTCTCTTGCCATATCAACAAGTTTTCTTTCAGAAGGATCAAGAAGGTGCCCTATAAATTTTGCATGATCGGCCATGATTCTTAGATAAAAAACATTCTCTTTGATGATTTCATCAGCAAGGGGCTTCAGCTTTCCTTCGTTTAATTCAATTAATCGTTTTCTAAAATAATTGGCCTCACGACTAGTATGATCAACTAATAAGGGAAAATTATTCGCTCCTGGCAGCTGACAAGTGAGTATTAACCCTAACACTTTCCGTTTAAAAGCAAATATATTTGTCGCGGCTATTTGAACTTCTGTGTTAAATCTTCGCATTTGTTCTGGATCGGTTTGGTTGGTCAATTGATGAGATTGTTGTTCAATCTTTTCGAACAAATAATAATATTGATTTGCTTCATTTATTAATTGTGTATCTTCGCATCTAAACCCTAATCGAAGGAATAGCGAATGTTCTTTCATAATCCTTGACCAAAACCGAATTTCTTCTAAAGAACGAGCAACAAACATGGATGGTGTAGAACGATTATTAGCATCTGGTACCTCTTCATTCCATTGCATCAGTTAGACTCCCCCTAAAATAAGCTCTTACTCCAACATATTCTCAGTGAAGTTGTCTTTATGTCTTAACAATAGGCACTGTTAAACAATAAAGGGTATTTTTTTGATTAGAAAAAGGACATACAACGATTGTGATATTCCCTATCGTTTATTTTAATTCCCCTATAAACCAAATTTCCCCTTCATAGTGGCATCCATCTTCATCAGAAATCACTTCTTTAAATCTTGATGTTTGCAATTCATTAGTAACATGTAATCCCCATTCTCTTTGAATATTTCTATCATCTGATAATCGAAACCACTTTTGATCGTCGTCATTCCTGTAAAAGAAATTTTTAAAATGGGCATCCCCTTTAAATACAATAATTTGCGAACCCCACAAATCTGGTAAATTAACTGCAACCACTACTTGATATTTTTCTTTGTCATCTGGTTTCATTTCAATTAACTGTTTCTATTCACTAGTGTTTGAATGCATAGTCGTTTAATTTTTTCAGGTGTTTTGTTAGAGTTTATAAAGTCTTGAGCAACTGGTAGGTGCAGATGCCAATAACCATTGTAAAATTCTGTTGGAAACACCAAAGTATGTTCTTCAATTCCATTAATCATGTTATTAGATTTACGTTTAATGCCACGAACTTTTTTATCCCTCATACTATTTCTCCTTTATATTTAGTGTTACGTAAATGTTCTTAGCTCTTCCTATGTAACAGCAAGATTCATAGATTTAGTCTAACAATGTTTGCTGCATCTCGAAGAACTTGACAAAAATACCCACTTCCTAAAAGAAGTGGGCACAAGTTTTTTATTTTAGTACATATTCAGCTAAAACGCTTTGGACTTTATAAATATTGAGCGTTTTATTAAACTTTTTTTGCACTAAGCCACCCGCTGAAAGCCAAATTTTCAGCTTTGCATCTAGATCAAAATTCCCTGCTGTCTCAATTGAGAAATGTACAATATTTTTATATGGTATCGAATGGTATTCCACTTTCTTACCTGTCACGCCCTGTTTATCAATTAAAATCAGCCGTTTATTGGTGAAAACAAATAAGTCACGAATTAACTTATATGCATGTTCCACTTGTTCAGAATTCGTTAATAATTCTTTAATCTCACTTTCAACCTCAGCGACATTTGTTTCAGAAGCATTCCCCATCAAGCCATTTAAAAAGCCCATTATCCCACCGCCATCCTTTTTCATACAATTATACCATTTATTCAGCAGAGTAAAAGTATGGAGCGGTATGCTATTCACAGTAAAAAAGTTAAGAACCATTAAGTCAAATTTCACCGATGCAACGTTTAGATCGAGCCGAAGAAGTGGCAAAAACCGCGTTATCCATGGCTAGTGACAACTCAACTTCCATGACTGGTGTATTTTATATTTACTTCATCTCACAATTGTACATACCAATCGTTAAGGAGATATCTTGTAACATCTATTGTTGAGCTGTACAATGCTGTGAAACTCTAAATATTCTCTATAAAAATTTGCAGTTTCCACCCACATCCTGCAAACTAAGTATAATACTAGTTAGAGAGGAAGAATGATAATGAAACAATTAGTATGCCTGATATTACTGTCAGTACTTGTTGTCGGGGGCGGCTATACAGTAGACGCAGCTAGTTTTAAAGATGTGCCGGAAGAGCATTTTGCTTATGAAGCAATTATGTGGGCGGAGGAATATGCCATTATCGATGGCTACGCAGATGGGACATTCAAGCCAAATTTAACGATTACCGAGCAACAATTTGCAAAACTACTTGCAAATTACTATGAGCTTGAAACACCCTACGATGAGTTAAATAAACAGACGCCTTCTGCAAACTGGTCAGATGAATATTACGATCGTCTTGCCAGCTATGGTGTGCCACTCAACGGTTATTTTGATAATACTATTCGAGCAGCCGCTGTGAAGCGTGGCGTAGTGGCACAAGCAATTACTCATATAGCGAACGGTAAACATGGGTTAGACGCATCCATTCAATTTTTACTCGATTCTTACATTTCCACTGGGCAAAATCCTCAATATGAAAATCGTAACTTGCAAAAGTTTTTTGGCGTGTCCAACAATATGACACGTGCCCAAGTCGTTACATTGCTACACCGTATGGATTCGAGAAATTTATATGAAATCTCTGAGGATGCGCAAGAAATTCATCTAAATGCAAGCAATGCTTCTTTAAATACACTTGCAAAAATTGGACAAAATCAGCTTGATAAAACAATGCAACAAACGACACCTGCCAAAAGTGCATGGGAAGGCATTTATACCTATTACTATAAATGGGGCAAAGGAGCGACTGATTACAACCGCCGTGATGCCATCATTTCAAACGCCACAAGTAAGAGCTTCTACATCTCACTGACAGCCAATGATGGACAAGAATCTGGTCGTGTAGATGGGACAGCGACCATTACCTCTAGTTCAAAAGCTGTTATGAACAAATCCACAAATGGCAACCGTTGCGTGCTAGAATTTGAGCGACTCAATAATGCTCTTAAAATAACAGAAGTAGACTGTATAGCTGAGCATGATGAAGGTACAAACTTTTCAGGGACATTGAAAAAACAATGACACGTGACTTTGTCCCAGCTCGATGCTAAAGAGAACATCATGACGCCTATTTAAAAAACAACGGTTGCGTCACTGTATTGGTAGTAAATTTATCGTCATGCAAGTCTAAAAGTGCGAAATGGATTAAATTATCCATTCGCACTTTTTTTTGAAAACGACTATCAAATGCTCCGTGTAAAGCTATCGCATTACTTCTCTTAAAATTTCACATTTCAATTTACATGAAATACGTCAATAAACATACAATTTCCCCCTATTTCATGATCAATTTAATTTATATTTACTTTAACACTTGTAATGTTGTCCAAATTACTATATTTTAGTATTAATCATTACTAATTGAAAATGATAATCAATGAGAATAAACTAATTAGGAGATATGCTATGAATAACATTTATGATGTAACAATAATTGGTGGCGGCCCTAGTGGACTATATAGTGCTTTTTATGCAGGACTTCGTGATTTAAAAACAAAAATAATCGAATACAAATCCGTACTTGGCGGAAAAATTCACGTCTATCCTGAAAAGTTAATTTGGGATATTGGCGCTTTACCAGCAACACCTGCTCAAAAGGTTATTGATAATTTAGTAGAACAAGGTCTGACATTTGACCCTACTGTTTGTTTAAATACAAAAGTTGATATCGTTTCGAAGGAAGATGATATTTTCATCATTACAACGAGTACAGGTGAAAAACATTATTCAAAAAATGTCATTGTTGCTGTTGGTGGAGGAATTATTAGTCCTATTAAGCTCGACTTAGAAGGTGCAGAAAAATTCGAAGTTTCCAATCTTCATTACACAATTCGTGGCATCGAACGCTTCAAGGATAAATCTTTATTAATTTCTGGTGGTGGTAACTCTGCTATCGACTGGGCATGTGACTTACTAGATATTGCAAAAGACATTACGATTATTTATCGCGGAGAAGAAATCTCTGCTCATGAAGCACAAGTGAAAAAGTTACAAGCGTATGGCATACCTATCATTACACAAACGTCTATTAAAACATTGGTAGCGAACGAAGAAAAAACAAAAATCAAAAGAGTCATTATCGAAAACAAGGGTACAAATGAAACAGCAACGCTTGTTATAGATGAAGTATTGATTAATCATGGCTATGACCGAGATCAATCCTTCTCCTTCGATCACGCTATTCAGCCTGAACGCGATGGAATTCGCAATTACTTTTTACAAACAAATACTGGCTGTCAAACAACGATTGAAGGATTATATGCAGTTGGAGATATTGCACAATACGATGGAAAAATCCATTTAATTGCTGGCGCATTTCAAGATGCCGTTAACGCAGTAAATAGCATTAAACTAACGATTGAGCCTGAAGCCAATAAAATGGCGACCGTTTCTTCACACAATGATGTATTTGCATCGAGAAACCGCGCGATTATTAATGATACATTACTAAAAGTTTAACTATCCAACTAAAAAAGGCAGCTTGAGATATAACGAAAGCTGCCTTTTTGCTTGCGTTCATTTAAAACCAGACAACTCTTTAAAGTTCCTTATACCTGTCAATAGCAATCTCTATAAAATCAGCAAGATACGGGGATATATGTTTATCTTTATGCCAAGCAATATCGGTAAAAATCGCCGCTAAATTCAGCGTTGTGGGCAATTCCTTTAAGCGTTTGTTCTCTAACTCCTTCTCCACCACCATTTTTGGTAAGAATGTGATGCCTAAGCCTGCCATTACGCATTGCTTGATGGCTTCAATACTAGCAAATTCAATCAATTGCGCTGGATAGACCCCTTCTTGTTGCAAGTGAGATTCCAATTGATTTCGGTAAGAACAGCCATTTTCAGTTAACAACATCGTTGCATCTGAAAAGTGTTGGGCAGATAATGCACTTTTTTGCAGGACAGTAGATGGTGCACTTATAAACACTAGTTGCTCTTGAATGAGTCGTTCACGATGTAGCATAGGTGTGTCCTTGTACGTATCGGTAATGAAAGCGACATCTAAGTTTCCCGACTGTAATAAGTCTTTTGCAATTTCAGTCGTATGCACAGGTTTAAAAATAATTTTCACTTGCGGATGGCGTTGTTGAAATAATTGCAAAATGCTTGGCAGGCGATACACACATTGACTTTCCTGAGCACCTATTGTTAATACTGCATGTGTATGCTCGCTGGATAATGCTCTTTTCATTTCAGTACCTAGTTCCAGCATTTTCTGGGCATACTGTTGTAGTCTGCTCCCCTCTTCCGTGAGTGTAATTCGCTTACCAAGACGCTCAAATAACACTGTTCCTAGCTCTTCTTCTAATGATTTAATCTGAGCGGTGATACTGGACTGCGCGTAACCTAATTGCTGAGCAGTTTGTGTAAAGCTTAAAGTTTTCGAAGCGGTTAGGAATGTTTGTAACTGTTTAATATCCATCGCCTTCACCTCTAAATCGTTTTTTTCGATACATTCCATCGAAACATTCAGCTTTCTCGATAGTAAAAGAAAGTATACACTATTTATAATGTGAAAAATAGAGGAGGAAATCATATGAATATCACTGCTTTTATCGGCAGCTCAAGACCATACAGCAATAGTGAAAAACTTACCGACTATGTATTAGAGGGCGTTGCGCATCAAAAGTTATTTATAAAGGATTTAAACATTCAGCCAATCGATGATTTACGCCATTCTGCACAAGGCTTTCAATTTGTGGATGATGATTACGACCAGATTATCCATGCACTTATGACAAGTGACATCGTGCTCTTTGCGACGCCAATATATTGGTACAGCATGTCCGGCATCATGAAAAATATGGTAGACCGACTGAGTCACGCTATCCGAGATGAACGCTTTCCACAGTTAAAAGAGAAATTGCTGACAACACAAGCAATAGTCCTTGCTGTTGGTGGCGATGATCCGAAAATAAAGGGATTGCCAATGATTCAACAATTCCACTATATCTTTAACTTTTTAAATATGCCCTTCTCGTCTTATATTCTTGGAGAAGCAAACAAACCTGGTGAGATTGCCAATGACGAACAGGCTGTTGCACAAGCAGCACTTTTAAACAAGCAGCTAAAAACAATGACAAGTAGAATTTGAATATAGCTAGTCACTAAGACATTTCTACAGAAAATAATACACCACAATGTCTGTACGATTTTATCACCGTATCATTGAATGATTGCTTTCTGGGTCAGTTCCTATATAATTATTCTATGTGAGTAAATTTGATATAGATTTTTCCATATTAATTATAAGAATGATATTTTATCATCAATCATCGTATAGGATAGATTATTTCCGCCGGTAGCAGTGGGATTGCACTACTGACGTGCTTTTTCGCCAATTGCACCGTCAAGAACCGATGGAATCTACAGTTGCGCCGATAGAATACCGATTCTCGCTTATATTTCTTTAATATTGGTTCTATTTTGAAGGCAATTAGCTCATTATAAATAAAGAACACGAAATAAAGGCGCATTCTGTTACAAGGAATTATGTCCGTTACAACAAAGGAGCACATTATGAAAATGCAAACTGAGTTACCAGAAAACTACCAAGATTTAAAAAAGGCTGCCAACTACACTTCAAGCTGGCGTGAGCGCTTGGCTGCTGTGCAAACACTAAGTAGCTATAAACATGAACAAGTTATTGACTTACTACACAATCGTGTGAAGGCAGATACTGTGTTTGCTGTACAGCAAGCGGCATATGAAGCATTAACGAAATTTGGTGAGGATGTCAAACAGCCTACCCGCCGTAAATTCGAGCTTATCAAAGGTGCGGAAAAAGTATTTGTGCGCGTAAAGAAAAGTTTACCCGCAGATCATACATTGTCAGACTTCGCGGATAAGCTAAAGCGTACACGTCTAGATGTCTACGATGCCTACGAAGGTGATCAAGGTGAAAACTTCCTACCATGGCTAGAAGCGAAATGGCAAACTATCTAAGTAAGGAAATATAGCTACACATTTTGTATGAAAAAACCAGCAATTAGTACGATTTCCTCGTAAATTGCTGGTTTTTTATATGCCTATGTTGATTATTTTTTTCGTTTCCACAACACAATGCCTATAATAACGGCCAGTAAAGCAACAATGGCAACAATCCATATAGTGTTGGAGCTTGAGGATGCTGTGTCAGCCGCTTCGCTCGATTGCTGTTGTTCTCTTGGCGTAGCGTTTGGAACTTGTTCTTTTGTTTCTTCTGTCGCTGCCTGTGTAGTCGTTCCAAGTTGAATGTATTGTAACGTTGGCGTAGACGTATTCGTTGTCTGTGCATCATGACCATGATGATGACCGCCGCTTGTCGTCAAAATGGACTTTTCTAATTTTTGACCAACCCAGCTTTTTGCCTCAGTGGAATCTGCAAAAATTCGTGGATGACCTGAAAGCATATATGTTTCACCATCAATTACTAGACCTGTTTCATCCCCTGTTACAACATCTTCCACTGTACCAGTAGGGCCATATGAAAATCCACCCATCTGTAGCAACGTGTGACCACCCATATCGACATCTAGGTTTTCTGTTAAAAAGGCAATATACGCTTCTTTTGTTAACGTTGCTTCCGGTTTTTCTAATTCTAGTTTATTATGATATAATGCAATATTGATTTCTTTATACGTTATATCTCCATCTAGTGAAGATACATACTCCTCGTTTTTTGCTGCTTGTGCCAGTTCATCAACTGTTGAACCTTCAAGACCGAAGAAAGCGCCTACCCAGCCAGCAAAATCCTTACGTGATAAATTTTCTGTTGGATTTAATGCCATATCTGCACCATTATAGCCAAGGAGCCCAGTACTATGGAGTACCATGATTTCCTGTAAATCTGGCGTTGTAGCAGGAACATCCGTATAAAGCATACTCTTATCCATTGTATGCGCATAAGCCACTGGAGAAAGGAGCAGTGTACTCATCAGTATCATTAGTATATATTTCCTCAAAATTATCCCACCTTCCAATCCAATAGTATACATCCTAAATGTGTTGGAAGTATGAAATTCGCTAGGTTAAATTCATACGGTTATAATTTAAATTTACTAATTTGTCCGTTTAAATTTTCTGCCATTTCCGCTAAATGAACTGAACTATTTTTTATCTCATCCATCGAGCTTGCTGCTTGTTCAATTGTAGCAGATGTTTCTTGAATGCCGGCAGCAGATTGTTCAGAAACAGCTGCGATTTCGTCGACAGACTTATGGATGTTGAGGGTATTTTGTACGACTTGCTCTAATTTTGAAGACATCGTTACGATGCTTGTTGACATCGAGTAAACTGCATCAGCAATATGGTTAAATGTTTCATTTGTAGAAGCGATTTGCGTTGTTCCTTTTTCAACTTCTCCGTATCCACTTTCGAGTGATGTTGTAACAATTACCGAGTCGTATTGGATCTTTTCAACGATGCTTGTTATATCATCCACAGATACAGATACTTGTTCCGCAAGCTTACGCACCTCATCAGCTACAACCGCAAACCCTTTGCCTTGCTCACCCGCACGTGCTGCTTCAATAGCCGCATTGAGTGCCAATAAGTTCGTTTGAGCTGCAATATCATGAATGACAGCTACAAGTTTAGAGATTTCCTGTGTTTGTTTACTTAAATTATCCACTTTATTGACTGCATCTTTAACAATGTGATCAATCGTTGTCATTTGTTGTGTGGAGGCATCCATTAACTCCTTACCTTCTTTAGTTAAGTGCATCACTTCTTGTGAATATTGATTGACTTCCTTACTGCTCCTATTGACGTCTGTCACCTGTGTAGTAAATTCTGTCATGGTTGTCGCAACATCGGAAGCATTACTTGCCTGAATCTCAGTACCGCTTGCAATTTCTGTTACGGTGTCTACAATTTGCTCCGTTCCACCCTTAACCTCTGTAGCGGATTGCATCAATTCCTCACTATGAGCTGCAACATCATTTGACACAGTTTGTATATGTTTCAATAGACGGTTCAATATTTCGGACATCGTATTTGTTGCTGTCGTCAGCTGCCCTACCTCATCTCTTGTTGTTACATCGAGCTTCGGTTCACTCAAATCTCCTTCAGTTATTCGTTGCATACGTTTTGTCAAGATGATGATTGGTTTTGAAATCCTTCTCGCACTAAGTAATGCCGTAAAGATTGCAATTACAACAATAGCTATACCAACGATCACACTTGTTAATTGCTTTCTCTCGCCTGCTGTAATCATATCTGTGCCAACAGTATTAATAGATTGTTTACGTTGTTCTGCCAAGCCTTCATAGCCTTCACGAATTTCAGTAGCTGTAGCATCCATCGCAGCTAAATTTTTCGTTGCCAACTCGACATTGCCCTGATCGTATGTATCAAAAACATCTTTTTGAACATAGCTACTCCATTCTTTCGCCAGTTCCGAAAACTTCTGAAATTCATTTGATTGAGAAATCGCTAAACGTTTCTTCTCATTGTCAAGTGCCCGTTCCACGTTATGCGTGTAAATATCTTTATATTTTTCTTCTCCAGATAATACATACCCCCTAGCAGCTGCAATTCTTACTGCAATTGTTGAGGCTAGTTCGTAATCTGTAATTAATAATTGTAATTCTTCATCAACAATTTGTTCTGTTGCTGTGTTATTTTGAGAAATAGCGGATACATTGTAAGCAATATATACAACAATGACTGCTACTACAATACTAAATGCAAAAATGATTCTCGTGCTAATGGACTTAAAATTCATTTGTCAATTCCCCTTATTTTTCCGGATAATTTTCGAATTACTCCTTATAAATCTACCTAAACATTGTGTCAGACAAATCATCCCTATCATGAAAAAACATTATTTAACGATATCATTCGACTCTCTTAATACTAAATAAAGCGTAATTAATAAAAATTTTAACTATATTGTACAATATTAGTAATTTACCATTTATAAATCTATTTAGGATGATTTAAAAATTTAATCTATATTTAGATTAATAATTAAGTGATTTTGGTGTGTTTATAAGCTTTTTTTTGATTTTAAGTGCAATAGATTTATGGAACATCGTGCAAAGGATATGTCACAGGCTTCAAAAAAGATCTAACAAAGGAAAAGAGGCAAGGTAATGCCAAATAAAGCTTTAGTGCTACACGTTATGAAATTAAAATCTTATAAAAGGCTAAGTATTATTTACAAGAATACTATTCTGAAAGAAAAAACAGATGACAAACCTTCCATGTTTACACCATAAAAAAATCTCCAATTTCGTCTAAATAACGGAACTGAAGATTTTTAGCTATAAGAATGGAAAGCGAATAGAATTGTTGAATAGCGCAACTGCTATGTGAATTTAATCCCAATAATTAAACATAACATCCCCTAATGTCTCACTTTTAAAATAGGCTGCGTAGTTCCATTCCACATCAGATAAGCTATGAAGCTCCTTATCTTGTGTAAGCAAACTGTTTAACACTTCAGCCTCTAGGCATTTGCGCATTGGAAAGTATTTGTGTAAGTTGAGTTTTGTTAAAAATCGAAAAGTCAGTTCTTTATCACTCATAGCAAACGCCACATACGGCATGAGTCGATGATGAAGAATTGTCAATTGCTCATTGTCTAGCTGAATGTCAGCCTGCATATAAACAACATGAGGATCATCCATAAATTGCATAACTTTCGAACGTTGTTCACTCGTTACAAGATGATAGACCATAGCTTGAAATGACCGCATCTCCTGTTCAATCAAATGCTCTGCATCAAAGCCTGAAATCCCTTTTGTTAAACGCACCTAACCACCCCTTTTATATCTTTCTATCTATGTCTTTCGCTGTCATGCTGGCATAGTCCTGCAATTTCTAACAGTCAGCTATTAATTGTTCGTTCAATTTGATAGTCTATTCGTAAAAATGGCAGCCCCAAAATACGCATCGTATGAATTGCTGTTAAATTTCTATCATTTGTTGCCGTAATGATGAAATACTCATGCAATGGTAGCTTAAACAAATAATGGCTGATTGCTAGATAGATTCCTGCATCTCCTTCATGAGCACTCGTGATATGCAATTGGCCATCTTTTTCATACAAATATAAAACGCCTATCATGGTTGAAAAAGGTAGCGGTAGCGCAATATTCATATACGTAGTTTGTGCTGTCGTATGCTTGGAATAAATCGCCACAAATGTCGTTTGCTGTTCAATTTTACGAATCCATGCTCTTGGTGCAGAACGCCCATCTTGTTCAGCATCTACTTTGACAATTTCCCCTGTCATCTCCATTTGTTTACGAGTGAAGGGCAAATTCAATTGTTGCATCCAACGACTTATCCCCTGATAGAGTAGCGCAAATGGTTTAAACCAAGTACTCCATTGGACAGATGCCGTCAAACGGTAGGCATTTGTTTGTTCATAAAAGTGTGGAAGGGCTGCTGGTAGTTTTGTTGTATCAATAAAATCGCTCAGTGCATCGACCAAGCCTGGATGCGCATCGCCAGATACACGTAACTTCCCTCGAATTTGACTAACTGGAAATGTGAAATTGTGATGTGTAGTTTTCGGAACTTCTATTGCCCAAGCTACAACGCCAATACCACCAAAAAAGAGACAATTCATCAAACCATGAAAATGTAACATATCAGGTATACCCACAAAGGAAACTCCAGCGAAATTACCAAAAGCGTAAAGTAAAGACCATAAAATCGTTATACAGAGTGCGCCATATGAAATACGTAATAACAACCCTTGCGCGCGTGGAAAGCCTGTTTTAATGGCAAGAATAAATAAGCAATAAATTGCAAAAATATAAAGTCCAACTGACACAATTTCTATACTCGTTGAAAAAGTAATACCTAATGCTACGAGTATTGGTCCTGCTAATAAAATAACTACCACCGCACTATACGATGTGCTTTTGTGTAGTCTGCCAAACAGCCCAATAGAAATGGCCAATAAACAGGCAGAGTAATGGAAATGAATTGCTGTTAACCACGTTATCAATGGGGAGAATCCTGTATCTAAATCAGCAATAAAAGCGAAAAACCAAAGCCCGCCGACAAATAAGTAGATGAGCCCCATATCAATAGCAATTTCAGCAATATTTGTAAAGCCACGCTGTAAAAATCTTCTTACACCATGGAGGGCAATAAAAGCCGTATAAATCACATAAACGAACGCAAGTACAATAGCCAAGCCTCCATCTGGCCACCAGTGAAGAAGTGTGATGGCTAGCATCATACTAGCCATCATGCCATTCCCTATCTTCTTGAACGGCAGTACCATCTTCAGCGTTGCAGGTACAAAAAACAATTGTGCAATTGTCAGTAGCAATAAATAATCAGGCTGTTTGCTAAACAAATAACAGATAAGCGACAGCACAAACCCGAACAGCAAAACAGGGCTACATAGATTGCTGCGTAAATTCACCAGCATACATCATCAACCTCCCAAACAACGGATTATGGATTGAGACATGGATGGTAAAAACGTTTCTCTTCTCATCAAATCCTTCTTCTACGATTACTCGTCCTTCCAAAGTCTTTGGAATTGGACATTCTATGTTAGAAAGGACAAATCGTTGTACACCTGAACGAATTACTAATTGCCCCTCTTTTGTTACGGCAAAATGCAAATCAGAATAAAATAAAGCTGGTGAACCTAAGTAATCCCTTACTATTTTTCGAACCGGGTCAATCGTCATCCTTGCATCGAAGTACCTCGTCTTCGTCGCAAAATAAAAACTGCGTTCCCATAACACTTCCAACTCGCCACTAGGCAGTACTCGACTAGTATTACGAATGGAGAAAGGTATATCTTCACCTGATTCTGGAAATAAAAATCTTGTTCGTGTAGCGAGCGTATAAAATGGACGCATCCATTTTGCACCCGATTCAATTTTGTGCATGACACCCGTTGCAAAAAAAGGTCTATCTATCGGTAATGCATAGCGCTGTTGCAACATCGGATGCAGACGCTTAAAATCTTCACCTAATAAGGTCTGATAAATTGTCATGTGTTTTGCCCTCGCTTTCGTTTACAGCTTTTTGCACTCGGAAGATCTTTACTGAGAATGTAGCCCACGATTGAAAGTACCCATAATGCTACATTAAAAGTCACCGGATTAAACGGCGCACCTGCCAGATTTTTGTCAGCGACAACAGCACTGATTGTCAACAGTGGAAATAGGATAATTTGGGCACCAAAAAGAAAACGTTTCCCTCGTGGAAATAGCCAGCACAGTGCAAAAAGCATTTCAGCTATACCTATCCAAAATACGATTGTAGTTGCGGTACTCATTTGATGGTCAGCATTACTCAGGTGTGGCGCCTTTCCACTCGCGGGAGCCGCATTTTCGCTCTGGTAAGTCCGCTCTTCGCTCGGGTACACCGCATCTCCGCTCGAGTCAACTGCTTTCCAGCTCAGGTCAACCACATCTTCGCTCGGGTAAGCTAACATTTTCTCTACCATCATGACTTCATCGGGGTGTTGCACCATCACTTTTGGAACTAGTCCGTGATATAACCACACAAAGCAAAACAGCAGGCTGATGAGCATTGTTAAAAAGAAGCGTCGATATTGGGAAAGTGGGTTTTCCCCTTTCTCAAGCCATCTTTTTAGGACATCAAAGCTAAGCGCTGTAGCCCAGCCCATCAATGGACGAAATACGAAGTCAAACAGTACGCCTAATTTACCATATCGCACATCATAGTCATATTGCGTTAAAAATGTCAGCCCCTTATCATAGGGAATATACTGCCAGTATCCCTTCCCTTCCGCTATAGGCGAAATTTTTTGAGGTGTGCCAAAATGTAAGGAGGAGGTCTTCGTGCCGTCTTCTTTATGATGTTCTCCTTTACTTTCTCCCCAACCACTAACCGTCAAGCCAGGCATAACCTTTGTTTCATATGTAAATTGTTGCGGTGCATTCGGTGATTTCTTTTCCATATAAGTAATAGAGGTAAAGCGTAAATCCCACTGCTCATGCAGCTTCGGATTTTGCGTATAGGCCCAAGCATCATCCATAGGTGCTTGCATGTCAATTTCCACATAAATGGGCTTTTTCTTCATATTTATTACCTCCTTGTAGGTATCACTCCGTCTGATGTTCTTTCACAAGCTTGTTAGTTGCTTCAAAAAGCCACTGATCTTTTACAATGAACGAACCACTCCTGCTTCTTTTTCTTTCATTTGTATTGAAATATAATAACTTCCCGCCGTTATCAACAGACAAATGTAACGTAGTTCCACGTTTATTGCTTCTCAGCAGCACCTCATATGATTGATAAGCCACATTTGTACCATCTTCCTCTACGTCATTTTTATTAAACGTCGTTTCTGATAATATCCTAAGATAGTCGTTAATTTTATGTTGCTCTGTGAATCTAACTGTTCTTACTTCCTTGTCATCTATTGTGGTGATAAACCATTTTATCGATCACGTTAACAATATCCTCCATTCTTTACATAATAAATTATACTGTTATTGTCAGTATAGCAGAAAGGGATTCATCCAATTTTATTAAATAAATGAAAAAACTTGAATCGAAATGATGAGTTGCGAAGTCTAATAGTCGGAAGGAGGCGTTTTTCATTACAACACAACAAATATCACTTGTGGAGCTTGCCAAAAATGGTGATGAACAAGCGTTTTACCAGCTCATTGAACAAGAGCAGCATAAATTGTACCGCATGGCTTATGTCTATGTACAAAATGAAAATGAGGCTGTCGAGGTTTTTCAACAAACCATAATCCGTGCTTATGAGGGGTTGCCACAGTTAAAAGAACCCCACTATTTCTCTACATGGCTCACGCGCATTATTATCAATTGCTGTAAAACATATATTGCCAAAAAAAATGCTGTCCATCTTGTGGAGCCACATACATTGGAAGATATCAATAGCACATCACCTACATATATCGAAGAAGAGCTTGATTTATGGCAATCGCTGTGCAAGTTAGAGGAAAAGTATAAAACGGTGCTGTTATTACGTTTTTATCAAGACTACTCTGTAAAGGAAATTGCTTCGATTTTACAATGTCCTGAGGGCACTGTAAAAACGCATATTCGTAGAGGCTTGCAGGCTTTACGCCAACAATTAAAGGGGGCATACATAGATGAATGGGTACAATCCATTGAAAGAAGTCATTGACACGATTCCAATTCCGGAAAGACGACTAACGGAAGTTTTGCGGGTCGAAGGCATGTCAAAAATATTCCAGCAAAAGCATCATACCGTGAATGCGTTAAAAAATATTCATTGTACGATTTATCAAGGCGAAATGGTAGCTATTATGGGGACAAGTGGATCTGGAAAAAGTACACTGCTCAATATGATTAGTGCCATTGATGAACCAACCGAAGGAGCATTGTTTTTATTTGGTAAAGAAGCACATAACATTTATCAAGAACCTAATGCCTCAAAGTTCCGAAAAGAAAACATCGGTTTTATCTTTCAATCTTTCCACTTGTTAAAAGATTTAACGGTAGAAGACAATATTGCATTACCACTTATTCTAAATGATGTAGCAAGTAAAGATATCAAAATACGTGTCCAACAAATAATGGAAAAGTTAAATATTGCTGCTTGGGCTAAGCATCGACCAACGGAACTGTCAGGTGGCCAACAACAGCGTGTTGCCATCGCTCGTGCCATTATTGCGAATCCCCCTATTTTATTAGCGGATGAGCCAACTGGTGCATTAGATGTCAACACAACCGACGAAATTTTACAACTGCTTGTCGAGCTCCAAAAAAATATGGCTCAGACCATTTTACTCGTAACGCATGATCCTTACGTGGCAACGTATGCGAATCGTGTATTATTCTTCCATGATGGGGCCATTGTCGATTCTTATCACAACAATCATTGCGCTGAGGATTTAGACTGTATTTTATCGAAATTCAAGTTAATTACTCGAGGTGATGTGTAAATGTTTACGATGCGTACCATTGCACTCAAGCTTTTTCGCGCAGCTTGGACAAATGTACTAACGAGTATTAGTATCATCACCATTGCGATTTGCCTAGTGATGACCATGAGCGTCTATATCTGGAATGCCAATAACCAAATGAAGGAAAACATTCAAGCGTTATTCGGTGAAATGGATTTGATGGTCGGTTACAACCCAGAGCAGCATAAATTACTAACCAATGAACTGATTGCGAGTTTTAAGTCATTACCAGGAGTCAAGGAGGTTTCAAGCGTATCTTTAGCTCATACAACGGTAGAAAATGAAAAAAAAGCGCCTATTTACACGGTAGGCGTTGAAAATGACGATTTAGTAAAAAGCCGTTATCATTTCTCTGTTAATTTAACATCAAAGGATGTTATTATTTCTGAAAATGTCGCGCAAATTTTCAATAAACAAGTCGGAGATACGATTCATATCGAAACAAGCGATTTTACTATTCAAGAAATTTTACAGCCCATTAAAGGGACCGATAGCGTAAATATCATCCTCTTGCCAAACGATATTTTGAAAACATGGTTGGGCGATAGTAATGAACAAACAGCAGCTATGTTTTCACTGATTAAAACAGATGCCAATGTTGCCACTGCCATTGGCATGGAAATATAACAGCTAGATGAAACATTACGTGTGGATGTAGCGAGTGACTATGATTTTTATAAAGAAAATTTACAAGCATTAATGATTTTTATGATTGTGCTTTCTGTATTCATTTTACTCATTTCAAGTGTCTTGCTACTGTCTACGTTCCAGCTATTATTTTACAAAATCAAAGAACAACTTATGGTATTACGGGCTCTTGGGGCAACGAGCCATCAAGTAAAACGAATTGTCCAATTGCAATTGTCACTTATTATAAGTTTTGGCGTATTGGTCGGTATGTCTGTCAGTATACTAGTCATCAAATTATGGCTGCCACAACTCATCAGCTTCATGAAATTACCAAGTGCAAAAACGGAACTTCCTCTTGTACTCATCATCGTTATCGCAGTTGCCAGCTATTTATTGCTTCAATTTGTAACAAAATGGCAAGTGCAAAAAAGCGCGAGTCTATTGCCTTTGCAAATCGCAACAGATAACGAAGACCAGGGCTTACAATGGAAAAGATGGAAAACGATTGTCGTAAGTGGCACTGGAATTATAGCCTTATTTTTATTTGTCAATACACAGGTAGTTGATAAGAGCGGACCAAGTGCACTGATGATTTTGATTGGAACTTTACTAGTGTGTGGCATTTTACTTTACATGATGCCGTATTTATTTACTGCTCTATTAAAAATTTCATTGAAACCAATTCGTTCAGCACTCGGTAAAGAAGCTTATTTAGCTTGTCAGCAACTGATGCCTCAAGTACGCAAAAATATGCCAATAGTGCTTAGCATCATAGGTTTAATGGTGATCTTAATATTCGGTAGCTCCCTGTTTAAAACACTTCAACACAACGAACTGGCCTTTATTAATTCTCAATATGAGACATCGTTGAAAATTAAAAATGAATTAAATGATCCAACCATTACACAGGATTTGATCGATGAAATTGAATCGCTGCCGAGCGTATCCTATGCATATATGGAAAGTAACAATGCTTATATAGCCCTTCAAATAGGAGATGATTGGCTATCAGATAACTATACAACGATTGATGTCAAGAAATTTGTTCAATTAGGGAAATTAAATGCAATTGAAGATGATTTAAAAAATGGTTTAATCATAACGGAAAGTTTTGCAAAAAAACATCAACTATCGCTTGGTGACAACTTGACGGTGGGTACTTATGATAATGCTACGCAGCAGGATATGCCAGTCGGTCAATTAGAAATTGTAGGCATTACCTCCGCTCCTATCAATACTTCAGATTTAATGGTGGATTGGTCATCTTTCCTGACATCCATTGATAAAACAATCATTACCGACATTATGGTGGAAGCAAGTGAAACGGAGCAGGCATTCACTGAGCTTGCTTATTTAGAAGAGCGATGGCCAGCACTTCAATTTAGCGATAAAGAGACAATGATTGAACAGTCTAATTACATGTTCTACCAGCGTTGGAATCTATTTGTTGGTGTTTTTGTTATCCTAATAGCCGCTAGTTGTTTAGGGGTATTACAAACTCTGCTTCACTCTGTCTATGCAAAACGAGGAGATTATGCGATTCAGCGATTAATCGGTCTTTCACCAAATGGATTAATGAAGTTGATTTTAACGCAAGTACTGTCCTTTGTGCTTTATGGTCTGACTGTTGGTATATTCCTCGGTCTGCTCTTAACAAGGATGATTGCCTTTATTGACGTTGACGCACCAATGGTTTATGATTTCTTCACATTAGGGATTACTAGTGTGGTCTTTTTACTAGCGACCTTCGTAGTCTTTACATTACAAGGTTACTGGATCAGTCGACAAAAATTAGCAAACGAAATTGTAGATATGTAAGTAGAAAGATTCATTTAGGCCCTCAAAGACGAGGGCTTTTTTTAGTTATCGAACATGTTTTTGAATTTATCGCTACAATTTCGAAATTTATCACCCAACTTCAATAATTTATCGCCCAAAATCTACAATTTATCATGCACCTACAAATAACACAGCCTGTCCAATGGCAATAAAAAAGGCTTCTTGCTGGATTGGGCTAGTTTCTTCAATTTGAAGGGTAATATCAAAATACGTATCCCGAAAAACTGCTTGCCAGCGAGCAATTGGCTGTTCATTCAGTAAAAATACTGACCAGTCCTCCATCTCTTTATTAAGTGTTATTTTTTGCTCGCCGTCTGTAATGATTAAATCTGGAATCATTATTTGCCAGCCATCATAGGCAATCATATAGTCCTTTCCCGTCACAAAGTCCTTTCCTCGAAAATGTACACGACCACGACGCGACATTTTTTTACATGTGAAAAGTGGCTGTCCGTCAACATCGCTTGCATCAAAACGTACGAAATATCGGTAATCCATTGTACGATCAAAAGCTTTTTTTAGTCCATTTGTGTAAATCCGTTGAACAGTAGATGATACTTCCCCCGCTCCATTTAAAACATGAATAACCTCTGTTGATTCAATTGCCACAGGTTGTGTGTATGTAAAAGTTTTCAATACTTTCGCTCCTTCAAAAACACTCGCTTCTAGTGTAAAGTTACCTCTTTTAAACTAACACAAAATAAACGCCAAATACAATTCGCCCCTACTAAAGATTATCGGGATGTTGTATTTGACGTTATATTATTCCGATTTAATGATGAACCTGGGATGGTACTTCGACTGTAAATGGTTGGAATTTAACCTCTTTCAGAGATGATTTATCAAATAGGATTTTCGTTTCTTGCCCATTCGGTTGAACTTGCATACCAGACCCACCTGTAGGGAGCATTAAATAAGGTGTAATAATTAATTTTGAAACATCTTCTGAAATTGGATCAAAGGTTCTATTACCACTGAAGACCCAAACACCGTCATTAAATTGCCCTGTTGTGCCTCCTGAATGTGAGGGTATTTCCTTACCAGATTGATCCGTTATGCGGAATTCAATATAAGAAGCCCCTAGTTGAGAATTATCAATATTTCCAGTTTCAGATGCCTCAAATGAAAGGCCTACACCAGAAGGACTAAATGATACTCTTGAAACATCAAGCTGAATACCCTCCGCTTGCTGCTGATGATTCACTGGTAGATGTGTGATATCGACAATCTTTTTAATAGGTGTTGAAAATTCCCATTTCTCGCCCTCTTTGCCTTCTAAAATCAAGCCCAATTCGAAAGAACTTGGCATATTGTCTGTGACATTATAAGTGGTAATACCTGTACGAACCGTCGGGCTTATATTCTCTTCACCATAGCTTCCCGATCCGCTAAGAAATTTCCCATTCATCATTAGATCCATGCCTGCACCGAAGTACTCGTTGCTTAATTCTTTGTCCGATTCAATTTTAAAACCAACAGTAATATTTGTGTCATCATAAAGTACTTCATCGACAGTTACAGAAATACCATTGATTGTTTGCTTTTCGCCAACCGTTTTTGTTAAACCTTTTTCGCTAGCCTGTTTTAGCCCAAGTAAGCCAGAGTCACCAAACACGGACCCCACTATCGGCAGTTGTGCCAAAGTACTAGCAAATGTTGGCGATACATATGCTGAGCCGATCATAATCCCAAACGCTGCTGCCGCACTAGCCACATATACCAATGGTTTTCTTTTACTTTTTCGTTTTTTTTGTAATGGTGCATTGTTCATATTTGCTTGCTCCTCTGCTCGTTGAATACCTTTTGTAATCGCTGTTCGTACCTCGTCTCTCGGGAATTCTGGAAGGCTACTATTGTGATTAAATGACTTTTTCATTGTACGTTGCACTCCTTTCTAATTCTCGCTTTAAGTGTTTCTTTCCACGATGTAAATACGTTTTGATTGTGCTCGAAGGCTTATCCATCAATTGTGAAATTTGTTTAATCGGTAAATCATGATAATAATATAAAATAAGTGCCATTTGATGGTCGTGGCTCAACTGCTGTAAGGCTTCCGATAGATCGATGGGGTTCTCGACTTCATTGGACTGATGATTTAACCGCTTTAATAGTTCACTTTCTTCAAAAGGAACGACTCTTTGCCCTTTTTTTAGCAAACGATAACACTCATGTATTAATATACGAAACAGCCATGTAGAAAAAAATTCTGGATGCTTTAGCTGTTTAACAGTTAAATAAGCCTTACATGCTGTTTCTTGAATAGCATCGAGTGCATCCTCTTTTTGCCCTACATAAGAAAGTGCTGTATAGTATAACTTTTCTTCCTCTAAACGAAGGAGCTGTTCAAAAGCTTCCTTGTTTCCTGCAATCGCTTGATGCACAATAGATAAATCATGTTCCATGCTAGTTTCCCCCTCCTTTCAATACTTAGAGTCTTTAACACAAGCAAAAGGTTTCACTTTAACATTTTTTCTTTTTGTCCTATAGTTGTGAAACGGAAAAATAGACTACTGCTTTAACAGTAGTCTACTAAACTTCACTTTATCTCGCTTTAACGGTCAGTAAGTGGAGTTTCACTTTATTTATCTAATTTAAAGGTAACATCGCCAATGCCTATTTCTGAATGTACCTCCAGCACGATATCAGCATTTTCATATGCTTCATTTACATAAATACCTTTACCTTTTGAAATAAACCCTTCCACACTCGAAGACCCTATTCCTTTTTCAGTTGTAAGCTTTACGCCGACTTTCGATGGTAAAGTGACCGTTGTTTGGCCAACACCAGTTTCAATGCTCGTTTCAAAGCTTTTTTTCCAATCTCCGCCTAAATTGATATAAAGATCGCCTACACCCGTTTCAATATCTAATTTTCCGAGCTGCAAGCCTTGTAAATCAAGGTTTGTCATGGATGCACCTGTATCAACTGAAAGATTCATTGGAATGTCGTCATTTAGCTCTATATTCCATTCATTTTTTATGTTCGACATACCAAGTTTAGTGGAGCCTTTATGTTCTATAACCACTTCCCCTGTTTGCCCATGTAGATCATAGCTAACTTTGGGTGCCAATTTTTTTATGTTATATTGGGCACTCCCCTCTACCCAGTCCTTCGCTCCTTTTGTAACCGTCATTTCCCCTACTCCCAGATTTAATTCCACATCTAACTTCTCAGCCTTATCCTTTTCAACGAAGATTGCTTCTTCTTTGTTTTTACCTGGAATGAATGAATTACACCCTGATAGAACAAGCAATGAAGCACTCATAACTAAACCAATACCAATAAATTTCTTCAAATTAATTCCCTCCATATATATAATATTCCAATAAATCCATTTTATCGAAATCTTAAATTTATAAAAACGACCCTCCGCTTTAACTTCATCTAAGACCTAAGACGTAGAAAGTAATCATTAAACGATTTTCTCCCTATGCATCACTTCATTGATATGCAATCTAACAAAAAAATTGAACCTCAAATCAGATCACTTTTGAAGTGTTCACGATTTGGGGTTCAGTGAAAGTAGCTGTTTTCATCTGTCTGGATAGGCAAAGATTTCTAATGGTTTATAAAGAATGGAGTGATTAACAGCTTTAATGGTCATTTCCGAAGAATCATTGTTGTAGTGAGGCCGATGAACAATGAATCGATTTTCCATTACACAAAAGGGATTTCATTTCCCTCCAACAAAGCCTTTAAATTTGCGAGTGATGCCTCATAACCGCTCGTGTTGAATGTTACAGTTGTTTTTCCCATGTCATCTGCCAATGAGATGGCTATTAACGTTTCAGGAATGTCTAAGTAAAATGAAAATTGCTGATGAATACTTACATTTTCTATCGTTAAGGTCATCGGTAACTTTTCAGTCAACTGATTATGACTATTCGGCATTAACGTAAAAATAATCTGTTCACCTGCTTCTAAACGAGGGATTTCCCATGTTGAACCTGGCGCATACCACTTCGTTAGCAGCTCCGCATCCGTAATGGCATGCCAGACCTTCTCAAGACTTACATCAATCGAAATTGAACTTTTATTTTCTTTGTACTCCATCATAGATTCCTCCGTTAGCAGCATTATGCTTTTTCAGATTAATGGTCATTTTAACACATTTTAAGCATTTTGTTCCAAAACCTCAAGATTATCCTAGATGGCATCCATAACTAAGCTTTTTTATTTGTACTTTTTGTCGTTCTATATAAATTCACTGCACCTAATGCTACGGCGATAGCTACAATATTCAACGCTACCTGATAGCTATGCAATACATTTACCATGAAACCGTAAAAAGTTGGCGCAATAACGATAAAAATTTGATTTAAAGTTAAAGCAGCACTCACTGTTAAACCTACATAACCTGGATTGGATTGCTCTGTAACACAAGCTATAAACAATGAATACCAGCCGATTGCTACGAAGCCTAAGAGGAAACAAAATAAGAGCATTATAATTTCCTTTTGCATAACCAATGGCATCATTATGGTAAAAGCAACTGTACAAACCATCACTATGAACAAAAGCTTTTCTCTATTGTGCTCAAAGAATTGATCACTCACCCATGCAATGACTACTCTTCCTATCATACCGCCTATTAATATTAAGCTTAAATACATCCCTGCATCGCTTAATGAATATCTGCCTTCTTGATGCAAATAACTCATAAAATGAGCAATGAGTATCATCTGTAATGACATCATCGTGATGCCTACGATATATATGGGGTAAAGCACTTTATTATTTTTAATAGTTATCATTTTTTCTTTAAAAGATACGGATTTAGATACTGACACTACGGTTTCTTTTGGTTCTTGATACGCTAATAAGAAAAGAATACCTCCAGCTATAGCTACGAAGCCTTGCACAATATGTACGGCTGACAACTCAAAATGATTATACGTATAAGTGAGGATGACCGATGCCAAGGCCCCTCCGATTGGAATTCCAGTTTGTCGGATACCCATAGCTAGCCCTCGATGTTTGTCGGGAAACCATTTGACGATGGCCGTACTGCCCCCAGTTTGAGCACTTCCGTACCAGATTCCTACCACTAATAATAACAATAACAAAACCGAATAATGATTTACCATCACAAGTGTTAATGCAGAGAGCCCTAATAAAATAGACCCCCAGCCAATTATTTGTTTTTCTCCTTTTTTATCCATTAAATGACCAAATACTAGCATGGAAAACATCGGTCCAATATTCACAGCTGAAACGATGAATCCTGTTTGTAGTGAAGATAAATTCCATTCGATTTGATAAAATGTAGCGATTGGTCCCATCCCATATGTCACAAAAGTTGCTGCTGTTTGAGAAAGTGTAGCCACCAATACGATGAACCATCTATAATAGGTATTCATTCAAGCTCCTCCAATATCTCTGCACTATACCGATTTATTTGTTCAGTATAATTTTAAGTTATCTAGAGTTTACGCTGGATACGACAACGCGTAAAATGGAGGAAAATGATAGAACCCATCAAAAATTTTAATAGGGTGTGTGACATACGATATGAACATCGAAGAAATTGCATTAAAAATTGAACTATTACAACGTCAAAATTTAAGTAAATCTGCTGAAATCACTAACTATACGCAATCTGCCCTTACATCTAAAGTGAAAAAAATGGAGGCAGAAATCGGCCAAGCCATTTTCAAACGTACACCTCAGGGCTTAAAAATTTCTGAGGTCGGTATTCAATATAGGAACTTTCTCCAGCTTATTACACAGGAATATGAGGAATTTTTACAAGCCATTAGTTCACAAGAAATGAAAACGAAGGTGAGCTGTGGCGCATCCCATACAACAATCAAGATTTACGGTGCATCTATCGCCAATATCTTGCATACAAAGAACATTGCACTAGATGTTGATTTCACCGTAGAATCTAGTAATTCCTTGAATGAAAAAGTACACAACGCTGAAATGAATTGTGCACTAACTAGTAAACCGATTAAAATCTATCCGGACCTTAACTATGACATCATAGCTACTGAAACATTCGAGGTGATTTCTAACAATCGACATATTATTCATTTTAATGAACGTCCCACACTTACGCTGTTAGTATTGAGTAAAGGTTGTATGTATACACGTGCAGTCGTTGAATGGTTAAAAAACAAACAAATTCCATTTAATATGAAAGAAATAAAATCCGTTAGTAGTATTCTAGATTTTCTGCAAATGGATAATACCATTGCTGTGTTAAATACAAAGCTGATTGACCTTTATCATTATTCAGAAATACATTATTACAAATTACAACAGTTAGAAAATATGATCAAAACCGTGTTCATTTACAAAAAGAACGAAAGTAATGACCCTAAAATTATGCAACTGAAAAACGTCATTGAATCTATTCTGGAGCCAGCTAACGAAGGTTTATGATTTGTATGATGCCCATTTGATCAACGTTACATCAAATGGGCTTTTAACAGTGCCTGTGAACTTTTTGACAAAATTATCGCTCTACTACCGAAATTTATCGGACAATTTTTGAAGTTTATCACCAAACTTTTTAATTTTATCAGACAATTTCCCAGCTAAAGCAAGATGTTGTGCCTCCTTCATTCGACTGTAAAGTATATTTGATATGAAGCGTACTTGAAATATCCTCAATTATTTTTAACCCTAATCCTGTATTTATTCTATTACGATCAAAGCCAATGCCATTATCTTTCATACAGACCATGCCATTTTCAATGCTTATCTCAAGTTTTGTAGCATGTGAATGTTTCAAGGTGTTTTGAAAAACATTGTCAAATAACCTTTGTATCCACAAATCATTACTCATCCATACTAAATCTGTATCGAGTGGCTGATAGACTAATTCAATGTCATGAATACTATATAAGTAACTCCATTTTTTCAACATGGTCCCCAATAAATGATGGAGATTCACTTCATCATTGACAATATAAGAATTCTCTAACGTATCCATAGATTGCACATTAAATTCATTAGTTAAATCAGCAATATATTGAATTTGTTTGTACAATGATTGTGTTAATTCAGGCTGATCCTTGTAGGTATCTTCAAGATAATATAATTGTAATCTGATCGCTGTTAAAGGTGTATTGATATCATGTCTTAGCTTATTTAACAATTCCTTTTGCAACTCTTGCTGTTGTTTAAGCTCCAACTCTCGATACGTTGTGCGTTCAATCAAAATATTGACTGACTTTATGAGTTGTCCTATTTCATCTTCGCTTCGAACAGCCAACGTATTTGGAATGTTTTCATTACTTGCTAGATTACGGATAGTTTTATTTAATATATTTATTTTAGTAAGTAACGAGTTAATCGATTTCGAAAATAAAAAGGCTAACATCAGGAGCGATAAGAAAAATACGATTAGCATTGACGGATAGGCAAATGACTCATGAAAAGGAATGCCCTGATTCTTTGTCTTAAACGCCAAATCATAAATGATTGACATCACTATGCTGATCACTAATAAGACTAATGGCACACTAATGATCGCTGAAAATAATAATAACTGGTATTTTGTTGTTAATTTCATTTTTTTATATAAGTATTTAATCTATACCCTTCTCCATAAATATTTTGAAGAATTTCACCTGATGTATCATTAATTTTAGTGCGTATTTTCTTTATGTGGACGTTGACGATATTTTGATTTCTATCTTCAAGTGGCCATAAATAGTCAAAGAAATGATCTTTCGTTAACACTCTATCCTTGTTTTCAAATAAATAAAAGAAAATTTTACGTTCAATTGCCGTGAAAGCAATTTCGTTATGGAGATTACTATTAAATACTTTTCTACCGTCTGCATCAATATGAAGATGTTTAATTTGCGAAAACGTCCCATACTGTTGTTCTAACATTTTTTGCATTCTTAGTAGTAGCTCTCTTGGATCAAATGGCTTCGTCATATAGTCCTCTCCAACAGTTAACCCTTGAAGTTTGCTATCCATATCATTGCGTGCAGATAGAAAAATGATAGGAATATTTAATCCTAGTTTTTTGATTTTCTTTGTTAGTTGATAGCCATCCTCACCTGGTAGCATCACATCCATGATGACTAAATCCATCTGTGGAATGATTGTCAGTACCTCTTGTCCATCCGTTTTCCAACATACATGATAGTCTTCACGCTGCAAAATTTTTTGCAACAAATCGCCAATCATTAAGTCATCTTCAATAATTAAAATATTATAACCCTTCATCACATCAGCCCTTCATTTTTTTCAATTTTTGTCTTGATAAATGCTTTGCTAAGATCATATATCTCATCAGGCTTATACAAATAAATACTATGTGTGCCACTAATTTCTTTGACTTCAGCCATGTCTAATTGTTCGGCAAAATCTTGATAATCTTTGCTTTTTTGTTTAGTGTATTTCGAATTTTTATATTGTTCAGCAATGGCATCAATAAATAAAATCGGTGTTTCTTTAGGCATTGGAAGATTTATTGATTTCTGACCATTTTCGTAAGCATGCAATAACTCTTCCTTCATGTCATTATTAAGAAATTGTTTAAAAGACAGCGCTTTATATATATCTTTTTCCTCTTCCGTTAAAAAAGATTGCTTCATCACTTCAGGATTATACGTGGTTGAAGGAACGAGTCGATGCAAACCAACTTTTGTTAACATATTGATTGTTCTCACAGTCAATGAATCAACTAGACTCATTTTATGCGTTACGTACTGCTCTGGTAAACCAATATCTATAGCAATAATTCCCTTTATTTCTTGTGGATATTTTTGCGCCCAGTAAATTGCTTCCATACCTGATAGCGAATGTGGCATTAAAATGTACGGAGGTTTATTTCCACTTTGTATAAGCGCTTCCCTTGTTTGCTCTAAAATTGTATCGATATCCCTGTCGTCGTTAAACACATCACTGTAGCCATACCCAGCTCTTTCCATGACGGCAATCTTATTTTCCTTTGAAAACTTGCTATACAGCCCTTTCATTTCATATACAGGGGCTGCAATACCGGAGCCAGCCATAAATACATAAGTGTCTTCGCCATCACCCTCGTTATAGACATTCAGATTGTTGTCATGCATCTTAACAATTGACCCCTTACCTTTAATTAGTGCAGATTCCTTAGCTAATTGATAGTGATGATAACTAAATATGGATACTATCCCGAGCAGGATAACCGCTAAAAACCACATTGTCATTTTCTTTACTACTTTGAATATTTTTTTCATAGAATTCTCCTTTCAACTTATAACGAAAGGATAAACAAGAAAAATAAATTTCTAATTAATTTTTATGTATTTGCTGAAATCGTCGTTCACAACAATTCTTATTTTACATGAAACAGAAAAAGCTAACATCGAAATCGTGTCAGCTTCCTTGATGTTCCTGAATCATTGGGTTCACCAGGCATTATATTACTTAGGTGCTAGATACGCTCCTATAAACTTAAGAATTCTAATTTGTTTTATATAGAATCGTCTAAGTGATCATAGGTTTCCACATATAAACTTTTTCTCCGCCACACACTTAGTGCGAGTCCTATAGTAAACGCACCTTAATTCATCCACGTATGCTCCTCCTTTTCAACCATTAGACGAGTTCCAAATGTAAGAAGTTTGCAAATAAAAACAACCACTCATCAAATTTTGATAAATGATTGTTCTTTTGCACTTATGCGCGTTCTATAAACGGTTTTTCTATATATGATCTTTCAGTGAACAATCAAATGCATAGTAAAAGTTCAGCTTAAATTCAGGACTATTTTGCAACTCATAATTCTACACTCTCTAGCAGTAATTTTTGTTGTAAGTTACTGTATATCCCTTGTTTTTGCATCAGCTGTTGATGGTTTCCCTGTTCGACAATTTCGCCCTGTTGAATGACAAGAATTTGGTCCGCATTTTCAATGGTTTTCAAACGGTGTGCGATGACAAAGCTTGTGCGCCCTTGCATTAAATGTTGAAGTCCTTTTTGAATATCTACTTCTGTTTGTGTATCAACACTAGATGTCGCCTCATCTAAAATAAGAATATCGGCATTTTCTAAAATTGCACGTGCAATGGCCAGTAACTGACGTTGCCCCTGACTCAAATTTGCTCCCCCTGCTTGGACAGGCGAATCGTATTGAGCTGGTAAATACTTAATAAAGTTATGGGCATTGGCAATTTTCGCCGCTTCCTCAACCTCTGCATCTGTAGCGTCCAGCTTGCCAAAACGAATATTTTCCCGAATTGTACCAGAAAATAAATACGTATCCTGTAACACGACACCCACTCTTTGACGAATTGTCGCCAATTTGTAATCCTCGATATTATGGCCATCAATTACGATTTCACCTGAATCAACATCATAAAAACGAGTGAGCAAATTAATCATCGTCGTTTTCCCTGATCCCGTCGGACCAACAAGTGCAATTGTCTCTCCAGCCTTGGCATCGAAGCTAATGTTTTTCAAAACTGGTTTTTCCGGCATGTAGCTAAACGATACTTGCCTGAATGTTACATCGCCCGTTAACCGCTCACATTCAAGTGCATTCTTTTTGTCAGCCACTTCTGACGGTTCATCTAAAATTTCAAAAACACGTTCTGCACCTGCAATGGCTGACTGAAGTGTATTCAGTAAATTCGATAGCTGATTGAGCGGACGGAAAAATTGACGTGTGTACGTCACAAATGCTGCGATAATTCCGACTGAAACAAGTCCTTTCACCGCCAAAAATGCTCCTGTTCCTATGACGACAGCCAACCCTAAGTTATTCATAAAGTTATTGATTGGACCAAGCAACCCTGATGTAATTTCCGCACGCTGAGCTGAATTGCGTAGTTGCTCGTTTTGTTGTTGGAATGATTCAATTGTCTGCTGCTCTTTGCCGAAAAGTGTTACAACTTCGGCTCCTGTAATCATTTCCTCGATATACCCGTTGAGATTCCCTAAATCACGCTGACGTGCCGCATAATTTTTCCCACTGCGTTTAACAATTTGTTTCGTTGTAAAAACGATAAGCGGAATAATAATAAGGGTTACAATCGCTAGCTGCCAGCTAAGTGAGAACATGGCAATGCTAACGCCAATTACGGTTAAAATTGATGAGACGATTTGCGTTACACTTTGTGCCAGCGCTGTGTTTAAATTATCGATATCATTGGTCACACGGCTCATTAAATCACCGAGGGCACGTTGATCGAAAAATTTTAGTGTTAAAGATTGAAGCTTTTTAAAGAGCTCAAGACGTAATGTACGAATGGTTTTCATGGCCACATGAATCATGACATACGTTTGTAACCATGTAAAAATAGACGCTACAGTAAAAATAACTGCGAGCACAATACCAAGGCGAATCGTACCCTTAATGTCCATTTTCATAATATATTCATCTACGATATGACCGATAAGATATGGCCCAGCTAAGCTTAATATCGTTGAGGCAATGACGAAAAATATTGAGAAAAACAGCCCGATTTTTTGCTGTTTAAGATATTGCCATACACGTAATATTGTTGTTTTTTGATTGGCTGCTTTTTCAGCTGGGCCACCTATACGTGGCCCACGTCCAAAATTCATTTGCTTTGGTTGACTTTGAGTCATTGGTGTTCACCAGCCTTTTGTTGCGAAGCGTAAATCGCTTGATAGGGTTCGTTTTCCTGTAACAATTGCTGATGTGTGCCTTGACCGACAATTTCGCCATCCTCCAACACTAAAATTACATCCGCTTGTTGAATGGAGGCAATCTTAGACGCCACTATAAATGTTGTTGTGTCTCGAAAATTGTCGTTAATCGCCTGTTGTACATGTTTTTCAGAGGCACTATCGAGGGCAGATGTTGTATCATCTAGTACTAAAATGGACGGCTGTCGCACGAACGCACGCGTCAACGCTAGTCGTTGTTTTTGCCCGCCGGATAGGTTCGTCGCTCCTTGGGAAAGTTCGTGTCCCATACCTTTTTCAAGTTTGTCCACAAACTCGGACGCACAAGCAGCATGGAGTGCGAACTGCAACTCATCTGGAGTCGCTTCCTCTTTGCCTAGACGTATATTTTTTTCAATTGCCCCTGAAAAGAGCAATGCTTTTTGTGAGGTAAAACCAATCTGTTCACGTAAAGTTGACAAAGCATAATTTTTTAACGGATGACCATCTACTAGTATTTGCCCACTTGTCGGGTCAAAAAGACGCGGTAGTAACTTCACTAATGTTGATTTACCACTACCCGTTTTACCGATAATGCCAACTGTTTGCCCAGCCTTCACAGAAAACGTGATGTGTTTCAGTACATCCTCTGCTGTCTCATAATAACGGTAGCTAACATTTTTGAAATCGATAGTCCCTTGAAAGTGTATATTGCGTGCATCTTCTGCTTCCTTCACAGCTACATCCATGTTCAGTACTTCCACAATGCGCTCGCCAGATGGAAGTGCCCGTGCAATTTGCATAAGCACCATACTAGATGACATAAGTCCATTTAAAATGATTGTCAAATAGTTGATAAATGCAAGGATGACTCCTACTTGCAACGTGCCTGCTTCGACTTTTATAGCCCCAAGCCATAGTGCCGCTATAATTCCCAGGTTGACAATGAACATCGTAAACGGCACAAGTACACCAACAATTTGCTCTGCTGTAATAAAGCGCTTTGTAAGCGTATCATTCAGCACGCCGAACTGCTCAACTTGCTGTTGCTCACGACGAAAAGCCTTGACCACACGAATTCCCGCTAAATTCTCTTGAAGCTTTGTGTTAACGCCATCAATGGCCTCTTGCACTTTGCGATATAACACGCCTGAATATCTTGTGAAAAAATACATGGCAACGATTAAAATTGGCACAATGACAAGTAAAATTGAAAAAAGCTCGCGAGCTGTCACAAAAACAATCACAACCGCACCAATAAACAATAGTGGTCCGCGCACAAAAATACGTAACGTCATCATAAATGCACGCTGCACGCTTTCCACATCACTCGTTAAAATTGTAATCAGTTTACCAGTCGTGAACTCATCCCGTTCTTTAGCTGAATAGGTAATCATCGTTTCATACAGCTTTTCTCGTACATCCGATGCAAAGTTGATCGCCGCCTTTGAGCTATAGTAGGAACAACCTATCCCCCCTACAAGCCCTAATATTGCACTTAAAATCATCCATACGAACATCTTTAGCACATACGGATTGTCGCCATTGGCAATACCAGTATCAATCATATGTTGCATGATCGTCGGCTGAATTAAATCCATTGTCACCTCAAGCACCATTAATAGCGGTGCAATCAGCGTAAAAAATTTATAGGGCGCCAAAAACTGCCCTAATTGTTTAACTACTTGCATTCTTTCGGCTCCGTTCCTTATATCCATTCGTTGTTAATTATAACTGAAAATCATTCCCAATTGCGAAAGTTTTTTCGTGACACTATAAGCATTCCTAATAAATTTTTGAGGCAGAGCGCGGTAAGTTATTTGCTTGTGCGATGCTGAGCTGAGTAGTTCTTGGGTTAACCCGAGCGCTTCCACAGCTGACCCGAGCTTTTCTTTCCTCTCCCTGCACTGAAGTCATGAAAAAACCACGCGAGCTTTCGCCCACGTGGTGCTTTGTTACAAATCATCGAAGCCGTTATCTTCTACATTTACCTTCACATATTGGCGTGAACGTTGTTCAAAGAAATCTGTTTTACCTAAGTCAACATCCTCGTAAGCCTTTATCCATTTCAATGGATTTTTGCGATAACCTTCGAATGGGCGATCCACGCCTAGCTGATTGCAGCGTACATTGGCATAGAAATGTACGTAGTCATGGACATCTTCAACATCAAGACCCTCGATTTTATCACCAATTACATCATTCGCCCAGTCGATTTCAAGTTGCACCGCCTCGCGGAAGATATCTTGCACACGTGCTGCTCTTTCTGGCGTATCGTATTCAGGATATTCCTCTAATAATTCTTGATAGATTTTCACGAAAAGATCGACGTGGAGCTGCTCATCGCGATTAATATAATTAATCATCGTTGATGAAGCGACCATTTTTTGATTGCGTGCTAAATGATAGAAGAATGCAAAGCCTGAATAGAAAAAGAGGCCTTCTAAAATCACATCATAGACAATCGCTTCTAGCATATTTTCAACGGTTGGTTCTTCAGAGAAGGCTTGATAACCTTTGATGACAAAATCATTTCGGCGCTCTAGTACTGGCTCTGTGCGCCAAAAGTCAAATGTACGGTCCTGTTCATCTTTATTCACAATACTTGAAAGAACATAAGAATAGGAATGATTATGAATAACTTCTTGCTGCGCTAAAATAATCATAAGGGCATTGAGACTAGAGTCTGTTAGATAATCTGCTACTTTACCAGCAAAATCCGTTTGGACGCTGTCTAATAGAGCAAGTAAACCGATAATTTTCAGGAATGATTCCTGCTCATCCGCTGACAACCCAGGAAATTGTTTGACATCATTGCTCATATTAATTTCGAATGGTGTCCAAAAGTTACCTAGCATTTTTTTATATTTTGGGTACGCCCAATTAAAGCGCACATCATCCCAGTTTAAAATGTTAGAAGAACGCCCGTTAACAATCGCTGTCGAACGGTTGGGTGCTTCTTTATCCATAATTTGTCGTTTCGTAATTGTCGTCATTTGTTATTCCTCCTAGCTTGCACAAGACTCACATTCTAGCAACTCTACTGATGTCGAGCGCACATAATAGGTTGTTTTCACACCACTTGCCCAAGCATTTAAATGCAATGCAAGTAGATCCTTCGCTTTAATTGTATTTTGAACATATAAATTAAGTGAAATCCCTTGGTCAATATGACGCGCACGCGCTGCATTTTGCTTAATGGTCCAATTTTGGTCAATAAAATAGGCAGATTTGTAATACCAAGTCGTCACTGGCGATAAATCAGGTACTGTTACCGGGATTTTGTAGTCCTTTTTCTCCTCAGAGTAACTCTTTTGGAAAATAGGATCAATCGTTGCGGTACTACCAGCTAAAATAGATGTCGATGAATTTGGTGCAACCGCCATCACATAGCCATTACGCATACCCGTTGTTGCAACATCTGCACGTAACGCATGCCACTTGTCACTGCTATAGCCACGTTTCTCAAAGTACGCTCCCGTTTGCCAGTCCGATCCTTCAAACAATGGATAGGCTCCTTTTTCACGTGCCAAGTCGTTTGATGCGCGAATCGTTAAATAGGCAATTTCCTCATAAAGCTTGTCCGCATAATCTACTGCCTCATCTGATTCCCATTGAATTTCCTTTAAAGCAAGTAAATGATGCCAGCCAAATGTACCGAGCCCAATGCCACGGTAACGTGCATTCGTACGCTCTGCCTGTTTAACTGGAATTGTATTTAAAGCGATTACATTATCGAGCATACGTACTTGAATTGGAATCAAGCGTTCTAACACATTAGCTGGTACAGCTTTCCCTAAATTCACCGAAGATAAATTACATACCACGAAATCTCCTGGCTTACGGCGAGTGACGATGACATCATCCTCTAAAGTAATCGACTCAAATTCAGTGGCCGACATATTTTGGAAAATTTCTGTACACAGATTTGAACTATAAATCATACCCTCATGCTTATTTGGATTCATACGATTTACTTCATCGCGGTAAAACATGAAAGGCACACCTGTTTCCAGCTGAGAACGCATAATGCGCTTCATGATATCAATTGCCTGTACAACTTCTCGACTTAGTAGCGGATTGGCCATACATGCCGCATATTTCTCTCGGAACGAGCCTTCGCCTTTCTTCTCATCATAGAAATCTTCTAAAGAGAAGCCCATTACTTCACGTACTTCATGTGGATCAAATAAATGCCAATCCTCTCGTGCCTCCACTGCCTCCATAAATAAATCAGGTAAGCAAAGCCCTGTGAAAATATCATGGGCACGCAGTCGCTCATCTCCGTTATTCAAGCGCAAATCTAAAAACGTAAAGACATCCTTATGCCAAATATCTAAATACACCGCAATGGCGCCTTGTCGTTGTCCTAACTGATCTACTGACACAGCTGTATTATTGAGCTGTTTAATCCATGGCAACACGCCACTTGAAGCCCCTTTAAATCCTTTAATGGATGAGCCACGACTACGGATTTTGCCCATATAAACACCAATACCACCACCATATTTCGATAATGTTGCGACATCTGTATTCGTATCATAAATACTTTGCAAGCTATCATCTACCGTATCGATAAAGCAGCTAGAAAGTTGTCCATGTGTTTTCCCCGCATTAGATAAAGTCGGTGTGGCAACCGTCATATATAAATTACTCATTGCCCAGTAGGATTCACGTACCTTTTCTAAGCGATTTTCAGTTTCATCTTGCATAAGCGTCATCGCAATGACCATCCATCGCTCCTGTGGTAACTCCACTGGCGTCTTCGTATAATCACGTACCACATAACGATCCATTAATGTTTTTAACCCAATGTACGTAAACAGCTCATCTCGGCTTTGTTCTAAATAGGACGCTAGTTCAATTAGCTCTTGCTCACTATACTTTGTTGTTAAACATTGATGATAGAGTCCAGCCTCCGTATATCTTGCAAGTTGTGCTGGAAATACCTTGTAAACATCTTTCACAGCAACTCCGCGACGCATGGCGAATTGATCGTATAACTTCTCTAAATAAATTTGCGCAGCAACAAATGTCCAGAAGGGCTCTTCTTCGTCAATCAGACTTAGCGTTTGTAAAATCATCGCATCCGCCCATGCTTCAAACGTGGCATTTTCGTTTTTTCGTAGCCATCGATCCGATAACCTTACAAAACTATCTAGTTCATCCTCCGTGTAACTTTTTTGTAACTTAGCAATTTGCTGTTCGATTTGAATTGTCATTTACATATTCTCTCCCTTTCTACCCTCAGACAACACAAAAAGCGATCACACAACATGTATCTGTTGCGGGATCGCTGTAAATCGGAAATGGAAATGAAGGACATGTACACATCAAAGTGGACAAATCTCTCGCCTCCACTTCTCAATCCCCGAAGAATGTGTTGCTGTCTTGAACAAATCGGCAGGTCTCCTGGCTCGTGCTTCCTCCAAACAATGGCCTTCCCGTTTTTCACAGTGGCATTTTAATCGTTTGTCAGCACTTACAGTTGCGGGGACAGCTTCGGCTTAAGATTGCTCTTGTTCCGAATTCCCTTTTAAACCAAAATGGTACCGCTCGTCCAAATACTATATATTGTGTTTTAACTCCTAAACAAATCTAACATATTGTGTTTCTTGTTGCAATAGGCGTTTTGAACTTTGCCTATTATAAATCTAAATTATTGCTGGAAGCAAGCCCTATAACCATGCAGTTCTACGTAGTTTCTCAAAATTTCTTGTGAAAATTTTTTGTGCGAGATGCTCTTTTTCGGGATGTACACCTAGTAAAATGACGGCACATGGTCCTGCTGTTTTCTCAACATCCAAAGAACTTGTTACACGCTGATCAACAAATAGTCGGGTGAATTCTACTTGCAGACCTTTTGACCCTACCGGCCAAACCTGCTGCACAATGTCATCGCGCCAAGCATTAAAAATAGGCCGAAGTTGCGCTACATCGTCAGGCTGAGCAAGCACTTCATTTCCAACAAGCGGAAGGCCGTATGTGTACCAAATAAGCTTGTCATGCTCAAACTTCGTACGACTTTGCTGTACACCAAGCATTGTTAAGGATAAAGCTGATTGTAAAGTTGGCATATTGGATTCTGAGCTACCCCCAATTTGTGGGCAAGCAAGACCAATTTCGTCAAACACTTGCTCAATTCCCGTGACATAGCGAGACCAAGCAGCATCCCCCGAAAAATTAGCAAGTATAATATGCACAGGTAGCGCATTCGCCGCAAGCTGTTCTAAAAAAGTGACACGTGCTGTAAAGTATGCCGTTAGATTATCTGATGCTGACACAACATCTTGTGGTTTCTCACCAATTGCCGCGGCATTATCAGTTGTGACAATCAGCTCCCCAATTTTCACTGCATTTCTCACTGAGCTCGCCCTTCTTTACGTATGAACACTTTTGAAAGTATCGGCATTACCACAGCGACGATTACTAAGTTAATAACTGTTGCCATGAAAATACTTGCTAATGCGCTCCAGTAAAACGCTGGGCTAATAATGAAGTAAAATGGTATTGGTGAGACGATACCATTTAATAAAAGTGCTACTGGCCATTTCCAAAAATGGAGGCCCTTTTTATGCATAACGCCGAACACCCATACTACAATAAACATTTCGACTGCTATAATAATATGCAGAGGGCCGAGCGGAAAGCCAGACGTTAAAGCTGTAATAAAATGCCCTACTAAACCCGCTACACCTGCTAGGACAGGCGATAGAAACACAACACTTAAAAATGCAGGTGCTGCGTCCAGTGCCGCCGTTGATACAAACGACGGGATTTTAATGACTGCCCCAACTGCACAGATAGCCGCAACCATCGCAGTTAACGACAGGCTCATTAATTTTTGTCGATCCATTCCATTTCCTCTTTTCTGTTATCTTTTGAGATGCTTCCAGGTAATTCTCCAAATGCTTTATTATAAATAGCAAGTGACAAATACTCCCGAAATCATTTGATATGTTCTCCGATGCCGTACCAAATACGAACAACTCGCTCAGCTTCAGTAAACAACGCCTGGTACAAACGTCCACATGTATCACGTAGTAATCGTGCCTGCTTTTCCATCGGCACAACGCCGCGCCCCATATCGGTCACAATTATATACAGAGTGCAATTTTCTTCAAGAATTTTTAGTCGTGTCAACAGGTGAGCGACAACGATGTCATCCTCTTCTATATTTTGTGTCACAAGCCATGTTTCTAAATTTTTTAAAACGAGTACATCACAACTAGGAGCAAATTCTGGTAATTCCCCATCCATGACTGCAACCTTCTGACCTTCAAGCTTTCGCATCACATAGTTGGTTTTGCCGTTATAGGCTCCTCCGATAAAGACATACATCGCGCTCCCTCCTTCCAAGCAGCACGCGAAAACCTTAAAGTATACATTCGGTCATGTGGTACATTGTACGACCAAAAAGGCTTTTCTATGGGGGCAAAGGCCACAAGCAGCGCACGAATTACTCCTCCGTGCACAACAAGTACAGTATCCACCGCCTCTTTTGGCAACGCTTTGAAGCCTTCAATGACACGTGCACAAAATACATCAAAGCCTTCCCCGTTGGGCGGAATCGTTTTAATAGGATCATCTAACCATGCACAATAACAACTATCTGACTTTAATTCGTCATAGGTTTTTCCTTCAAAGTCTCCAAAATTAGACTCACGAAAGCGTGCATCCGAAATATAGCTGGCTTGAGGAAAATAACGTGCGGCTGTTTCTCTACAACGTAGCAAATCACTGCCATATACTTTGTGTAAAGCTGTATCTACACTAGGAATTACCGAAGGATCTGCCAAAGGCGAATCTGTCCAGCCAATATAGCGTTTCTCCAAATTTTCCTTTGTGGGCGCATGTCGCATTAAGCGCACAGTAACAACGTCACCCATAGCACGACCTCCATTCCTTCAATTGATGCACCTAGTAAATCACCCGATACACCACCAAAATTTCGTAATGTAAACTGCCGAAACAACACAAATGCAACAGCCAATACGATTATAAGTATAAGTGGGACAATTGACAAACCTGTCACATAGAAAACCCCACTAAGCGCAATGACTAGTGTTATAAACATTACAACTGTTAGTACACCTTGCTCCATTTGCTTTTTGAAGAAATAGGCAAGGCCTTTTTCTTTAGAACAGTTCAGAGACATGAAGTAAAAGCTCATACCCACTCGTGTCAATAATGGTATAAAAACGAGCATCCACAGCGTTAGCTTTTCCTGCGCAAATAGTTCATAGAGCACAACCATTTTTCCAAGAATTAAAAATAGCACTGACAGTACTCCAAACGCCCCAACGCGTGGATCATCTAGAATTTCAAGCCGCTTGTCACGGTCTCGATACGAAAAATAAGCATCCCCCATATCAATAAAACCGTCTAAATGTAGTCCACCAGTGAATAACGCGAATAATCCGACAACGACGAAGGCGAGTAGCACATCACTACTAGCCGTCCACTGCGTTAAACTATAAATAGTTGCCGCCACCACTGTTCCCATGAGGGCCCCTACCCATGGCAAAAAGGCAAACATCCCTGTAATCGTCCCTTTAGATAACGGAATTTCTTTATGTACAGGCAAAACTGTAAAAAATTGAAATGCGAGCAGTATGCTATGCCATATATTTTTCATCGCCTTGCCTTCTTTCTTTTTTATTCAAATAACCCCTATTTACAAGTAAAAAGCTACTTCATCATTTCCATTTTTTTACGATACCATAGTTTATTTCGTATGCCTCATTTGCGACAGAAACAAACCATTGATGTAATTCCCCTAGCATTTTTCGATACAATTCGACCTCATCACTTGTGTACGGAGGTTCATCAAATAGTTCATTTGAAACAACAAAAAGCGTTACCTGCTGCTCAAGTAACGTCAGCACTGCTTCCTTCAAGGATTGCAGCTTTTTTTCTAAGCAGCCAGGCTTTTCCACACACGATGTGCCTATGTCAAAACCCTCATAAAATGCATTTGTTAGCCATGTTGTTACACAGTCCCAAAGCACGACATCTCCATCACATAGCTCATTGAAAGCGAGCTCAATGTGATAAGGTGCTTCCAGAGTGTGCCATACAATAGCTTGCGCCTGTCGATCTGCCTGATGCCGCAAAATACGTTTGTCCATTTCGCTATCCAACGCTAGCCCAGAAGCTATATAAATGAGCCGTTTGGCGATCAACGACTCATTTTGATAGTGACGAATAGCAGCTTTTTCAGCAAAATGTGATTTACCACTACGTACTCCACCTGTTATAAACGTAAGTGACAATGGAATCGCCTCCCTATTGAAAATGTTTGGTATTGCCAATATCTTTTACCACCCATTGTTCATCAAGTCGTTCAATAATGGTCACACTTGTCCCCTCAATAATAGGTGTTGCCCAAAGCTGATGTATACTGCGCTCTAAAATTGCATTGATGATGCATTTTATGGTCACACCATGTGACACAATTAACACATTTTCGTATGGATACTTTTCCGCAATATTTTTAAGCGTATACATTGCTCGTTCCGTTACCGCGCCAAAACTTTCGGTATGGGTTGCGATGAATTGTGCAGGATAGTCAGTATACAGCTCATAGTCGAAACGATAAGTGACTAGGATATCCTCTATCGTCTTTCCTTGCCAGTTGCCTAAAAAAATCTCACGTAAATCATCCTCAAAGTAACAAGGGAGCGCTCGATCTGCTATTAAATAACTCAATGTTTCTTTAGCACGACCGCTAGAACTACTATAGGCGGCAACAAATTGAATATCTTTTAATTGTTCCCCAAGCTTTTTAGCATGTAAAATGCCCTTTTCCGACAAGGGGGAATCAAGCCATCCCTGTAATCGATGTTCTTGATTCCATTCTGTTTCACCGTGTCTAACTAGAAAAAAAGTCGTCACTTTTCTCACCCCTTATACGTTTTAAACCACGCTTGTAAACAGTTTTGCAAATAACTCATGGCCGTAATATCCTTTATCCCTATACGGAACCACTCGCCATTTAATCCCATAAAATTTTTCGTATGGCGTAGTACAACACCCTTTGTTAGACAATAGGCGAAAAATGCATCAGCTTGTTTTTTTTGTGGTAATGCAAAGCAAACATAATTCGTCACGCTCCTTGTCACCTGACAACTATTTTCTTGTAAGAAGCGCTGGAGCCACTCCCGCTGTGTTTGTGCATAAGCTATTGCCTGTTGACAGTATTCCTGTTCATCTAAACAGCCTGCACCTATCACAAGTGCAAAAGCATTGAGATTCCAATGAGAAAGCATCGCCTTTAGTTCCGAGACGACGGTGTTACTTGCTACTAAATACCCTAGTCTCAACCCTGGAATAGCGTACATTTTCGTCATGGAGCGGACAACAATGACATGGGGGTTAGTGATTACATAGTCAATCAAAGAGTGATCTTCACTTACCCAGTCTATAAATGCTTCATCTAGTACAAGCTCACAGTTCACTTGCGCCCCGTAGGTCATTAATTGCACAAGCTCCTCTTTCTTCGGTAACACGCCTGTTGGATTATTGGGCGTACAAATATAGAGAGCATCAGCGTCAATCATTTCTCGTTGCAGACGTTCCATTGGC
Source organism: Lysinibacillus sphaericus OT4b.31 (assembly GCF_000392615.1). Lineage (GTDB taxonomy): Bacteria > Bacillota > Bacilli > Bacillales_A > Planococcaceae > Lysinibacillus > Lysinibacillus sphaericus_B. The sequence continues at coordinate 75,653 of NZ_KB933404.1, forward strand.
AAAATGTAGTGAATAATATCTTCCACTAGAATTGGTACAATGACCGCGCCTGCTGCTTGCAGCGTCCGTTCGTATTCAGAAAATGTTGGATGCACGATAATCACACGCTTATTTGTATAGCGTCTTGCCAGGACACTAAATAACTCAGACGCTCCATTTCCAAGAAGCAATGAATTCTTGTCAACATCGTGGAACTTGGCTACCTTTGATAAAAAAGGCTCTCCATCCGGATTAGGATAGCGTTGAATTAACGGATAAAACGTCCGCCAGCGCGCCTCTACAAACATAGGCGGTCCAGCAGCATTGACGTTTTCACTAAAATCATATACTTCTGTGGGCATAGTCAGCCCCAATTGATGATAGACATTTTGCGGATTGGCTCCGTGATTAGGCAATTGCAAAAATCAACACCTCCATTGCTAACATGACAAGTGTAAAGAGCAATGTGGCAATACGCATATGAGTAACCGACGTTGCAATATGTTCCTTCGCTAAAGGGACTAACTTCTCACCCATCGTCGCTCGATAGGAAATAACACCTTGATATGCATTTTTCCCACCTAGCTGTACACCCAACTGAACGGCTGTAGCCGCTTCCAAATAGCCACTATTCGGACTTGGATGTTTTTTAGCATCCTGCGTCCAACGTTTTAAACGCTTTCCAAGTGATACATTTGTTTCATTTTTCGTGCCGAGCACCATCAGTAATCCTGTTAAGCGGCTTGGCACAAAATTCGCGACATCATCAAGTTTTGCTGCAAACATGCCAAAGTCTTTATACTTATCGTTTTTATAGCCAATCATGGAATCGAGCGTATTAACCGCCTTATAGCCCCATAAACCGACAGCTCCAAATAAAAAGGCATAAAATAACGGTGCCGTTACCCCATCGCTTGTATTTTCAGACACTGTTTCTACGACTCCACGTACAATTTCATCTTCGTCTAGCTGTTCTGTATCACGTCCGACAATCCATGATAGTTTAACACGTGCCTCTGCAAAATCCCCTTTCACAAGCGGTTCATAGACGGCCATCGCTGCTTCTTTCAAGCTTCGTTGTGCAAGTCCAATACCAATCAATAGACCTTCTACGATTATGCCAAACATTAAACTAACCTGATAGCTAAGGAGTAAGATTGCAGTGACAACAAACATGGTCGTGCCCACTACAGCAAGTGCCATCACCGTGCCACGCGTTTTGCGCATGTTGCCTTTATTCCATAATTCTGTTTGAGATTGAATAAGCTTGCCAATCCAGCGCACAGGATGTGGCATTTTAGGAGGATCCCCTACAGCTAAATCAAATACGAGCCCGATGATACAGGCAATGATTAAGACAATCATAGCGGATTCTCCTCTTTATCTTTTTTATATTTTTGAATGGCCTCTCGCATCGTTTCATAAACGCCATGTCCGATAACCTTACCAAGCATTGTAATTGGCCCCGCATATTGATGGTAGTCTCCCTCTTCTGTCGAAGCAATTAGCAAACTATCCGTTGAAGTACCTGTTGCCTGTGTGCCCGTTGTAGGGTCTGCAATATTTTCATCAATGAGTGCCTTCACCTTTGCTTCTGTAGTAGAAATCATTGCCTGAAACAATGCCTCGTCCGACAATTTGCCATTGATCAGCACCCATGTATTTATCGTGCCAGCGTGATACTGCTCCTGACGATGAAAAGCGCGCGTTATATCGACAGCATTGCCTAATCCTGCTGTTATCATAATAACAAGATGAATACCTTCATATAGATACTCACGTATTGTTGCATAACGTGCATATACAGCCGTCATCATAGCAACCGTGTTGTCAATAGGAAAACCTTCTGACTGTAAAAAACGCTGTAATTCCTGATGTGGTTTTCGTTCGTCATAAGTATAAGGTACTGAGCGATTCATTACATGTGTATAATAGCCGAAACCAGGATTATGCATAGCTGAAGATACAACCTTCATAGGTGATGCTGTCTGGATGGCAACATATTGATCAAATATCTGTATATCTTCCTTGTGTAGCACCGCCATCATCTTGCCTCCTATAATTTGAAACTAACTATAGATTGAAAATTCTATTTTTTGGTCAGTCTAAGTGTTTATCTAGTAGTCTCGAAGTACATAAAAAAACAAATTCTTACAAAGAAGAATTTGTACTGTTCATTCTATAATTATGAATACACTGCAAATTTGAACCTTCTGTATGTTTTCTATAGTACAGAGCAACAACTTCATAATACTCTAATAATTTCTTTTCTTTGAAATTGTATCATAATTCCGCGATTTATAACACGTCAATTTCAAGGAGTATTTCTTTATTGTTTCTGCTTTAGATTTTTAAAGCGAATGATAGAACCTGCAATAATAAACACCCAACCGATGCCAATATAGATAAATTTTGACGTTTTTGTTGATGACGGTAAAATATCCATAATTGTTAAGCATACAAATAATATCCCTATAACTGAAAATAACATGCCGATCGATAAATTTTTCAAGATAATATCCTCCTAACTATGTACGCCCTCGATTTTACCGCATTCTAGCTAAAAAGAAAACACTAATTCAAGCAGCAATCGCTTGAATTAGTGTAAGTAATTTACGCTTGCACATGGGCAAAGAATTCTCCATAGAGGGCTTGTAAAATTTGGTTTTCAAATTCTTGTAAAACGCCGAATACTAGACTTACCTCAGAGGAACCTTGGTTAATCATTTCAATGTTAGCACCTGTTTTTGAAATCGCAGTTGCTGCACGAGCCGCAAGACCTGTGTTATTACGCATCCCTTCCCCTACAATAACAATCATCGAGAAACCATGGCGCATTTGCACATCATCTGCATACAATTCGTTTTTCACACGGGCTAGAATACGCGCTTCATTTTCTACTGATAGTTGATTTGAACGCATGATAACCGAAATATCATCTAATCCAGATGGTGTGTGTTCATATGAAATATTTTCATCTTCTAGAATCTGTAGAAGTTTTCGACCAAAGCCTACTTCACGATTCATTAAATATTTAGAGACATATAAAGTTGAAAAGCCACTGTCTGCCGAGATACCTGTTACCGGACGACCTGTTGCAGGACGATTCGGTACAATACGGGTACCTGGGGCTGATGGATTATTTGTATTTTTTATGTTAACGGGCACCCCAATCTTATAAACAGGCATTAACGCTTCATCGTGGAACACTGAAAAGCCTGCATAGGATAATTCGCGCATTTCGCGATACGTAATTTCTTTAATTTCAACAGGATCATTCACGACTTTCGGATTCGCGGAGAACACACAATCCACATCCGTAAAGTTTTCATAAAGCTCGGCTTCAACAGCTGCTGCTAAAATAGAGCCTGTAATATCAGAGCCACCGCGGTCAAAAGTACGCAGTATGCCCGCTTTAGTGTAACCGAAGAAACCAGGGAACACAATAATTTCTTTAGTGTCTTTTAATGGAGCTAAATTGGCATATGCTTCCGGTAAAGCAAATGTACGTTCCGGTAAATCATTTACCACCAAACCCTCTTTTGGACTTACATAACGTGCTGGCATATCGATTGAGTTGAAATAAGCTGCGATTAACTTTGCATTATTGTCCTCTCCAGATGCTTTTAAGTTATCGATAAATAATTCTTCGTTCAACTTATCGCCCTGTACACGTTCACGCAAGTCTTCAACAATCACATCACAAATCGCATGATCTAGCTTTAAACCATCTGCAATCGTTTTATATCGATTCACGACTGTTTGTAATTTTTGTTCTATGTCATCATTATTTAATGCCGCATTCGCTAAATCGATTAGTAAATCAGTTACTTTTATATCATCATTAGAGCGTTTCCCTGGTGCTGATACGGCTACGATTTTACGTGCCGGATTAGATTTTACAATGTTTGCTACTTTTTGAATTTGTTCTGCGCTTGCTACAGATGTTCCACCAAATTTACATACGATCATATCTATCAAATCCTAACTTTTAAAATTAATTGTATTCCTCCACAAAACAATTGAATGTACACAGTGTACAAATTATCGTTCCTTACGTCAATACAATTTAAAAAATTCACGCAATTTACCAATGAAAAATGGACAATTTTCGTACTGTTTGATTTATTATACGGATTTCGTAGCAAATAGTTAAGGTTTTTGCAAAATTTTTCGTCTAGCTCACATTTTCGGGTAAAACTTTGCCTGAACTAGCTTTAACAAATCTCGATAGGTTCGATAAAATTTATACTTCACACACAAAAAAAACGAGCCTGCTAAGCCCGCTTGCTGCGCTAAATGGCCTAGCATCAACCATTTAATTGTTCCTTGCTTTCATGGTGAAATCACTTGATCTTCAATTCCTTCACTTTCAATAAAGTAAACGTTTACTTTCATTCATTATAATATGCGGAAAAAGTCGGTGTGTTTGTACTATCGGATGAATTAATTCTGTCAAATCATTCATAAGGACAAGGAGTGATACAGACAGATATCATGATTTAACACAAAGCAAAAAAACTAGGCTCACATCTGGTGGAAACCTAGCCTTGCCATTTCTCGCTATTTTAAAGACTATCTTACCGAAATCAATCTAGCCATTCACAAGCATCCTTCTTATTAAAAGCGTCATTTGCTCGCTTGTTGTTTTAATAGATGTTTTATCAACTTTTCAACTGATCTTTGCTCACTACTTGATAGTACCCGACCAGGTTTTTCTTCTATATAATAAAGCAAACGCTTACTTCCGTTGTCTTTTGCCGAAAAAATGGGCGTCGAAGTATGGTTAGCGACTTCAATTCTCGCTGTATCATTCGCAAAATAGACCGTTCCTTGTATCCATAAATCCAAACCATGTTGACACAAATAACGATGCAAGCGATATGTATGTGTGGCAACCTGCTTCACTGGGTTATACATAGTTTTTTTGTGCCCGTCACGCTTGAATTGCAGTAGTTCTCGCTCACTCGTATTCCCCTCAATTATGCCAGAATGATTTTTCACCTCTACCACAAAAATACCAGTCGGCCCAACAATAATTGTGTCTAATTGGCTTGTCCGTCCATCAACTACAAGCTGAATATCTGGAAAAACCGAAAAAGTTGCAGGAAGATTTCCCATAATTTGTAACGCTTTATCTTCTCCAGCGAGACCAGCCGTCACCTTACCAAGCTGCTTGCTTAAAGAAAATTGCCTAGCCTTAAATAGTCCCGCAATTACCATAGCAACAAGTATTAGCAACACCTGTTGCCACTGCCAAACGATAAAAAAGACCACACATATACCGACTATACATAACAGACGGTTGAAAATTTGTTTGTGCTTTAAATGCCGTATATCTCTTTCTAGTTGTCGCTCATGATGATAAATTTTAGCCATTTTTGCCCTTTCCACTCGAAACCGTCTGAACAAAGACAAACGTTAACTTACCGCTTTCTAATTTTAATTTTGTTACACTTCTTCCAGCTTTTTCAGGTAAAACGAATGTCACGCGTTTCTGTGCCTTTTAGTAATTTTTTTGCATCTGTTGCGATGAGTCTCATATAAAGAAGTGAATCCTTACTCTATGACCGCATTGCCACTTGCCTTTAATCATTCACCGTTTGAGGATAACAACACCACTGTTTTATCTAATACATAAGGCGGCATAAAAATTGCTAGAAGCCTCTTCGCAATTAAATGATAAATTTTCTGTTCAACAGGCGTAAGGTTTCAAGTTTAGGAATCATATGCGTCACCGTAATCGCATGGTGTTCCATCAATTTTTTATCATCGACGTAGTGCTTTGAGTGCATTACTTTTTGAATATGCCACGTTCTAGGCTTTCTACAAGTTGTGTATAGTTTGGAATTGATGAAAGTGCCTGCAAATGCTGATGTATACCTGCTGCAAAATTTGTCGGCAAGTGCTTTGACTCTGTCCGCGTATAGGTAATTAGCTTTTTTTCAAACTTTGTGCTATTTTTAATGTTTCAGATGATGTTAAACCGTAAAATTTATTTGCCTCTTTTTGTAGCTCTAGCAGCGAATGTAAAGGAGGCGCAAAGATTGTCTTACGTTCCGTCTCAATTGCAGAATGAATTCAATTTATAATTTTTGCGGGAAGGAATTACATTCTTTTCCGATTTTATTTATTATTGAAATCAAATTCAATTTTGCCATCAACTAAATGTAAGGCTGCTCTGAACTGTTTCCCACTCTTAGCTTTAAATCCTTTAATATCTGTAGTTTTACCGCTACTACATAAGTCTTTATTATTCTTTTCAGAGAGCTTCTTACCTAATAACCTTTCAGGGAATGTTTGTTTACAACCATTTTTATAATCTGAACAACCATAAAAATTCTTACGTAAGCTTATTTTACCTACTTTACATGCTGGGCAAGTAACAATATCTTTATTTGCTGGTTTTGTAAACTGCTCTGCTTCGATATTTAATGGACTTAACTTACAAAAGAGCTCTTTCCAGCCTTTCACAAACCCCGTTTTACCGACCGATTTAAACTCTAATTTTTTTACGTTTGTCAAAATCGTTTTTTCATCGTATTCAAAATCTTGATGAAACATCGCAAGTGTCGTATTTAAAATTTCAAAATATATATTACGTTCATCCGCAGGCATTGATTGCAACGCTTTTTCTGTCGGGACCTTTTTCGTCGGAATAATGGTATAGTGCTCTCCTACATTAGATCCGTCTACATAGCGTTTATTTTGTCCTCTTAGAACTGGTTCAAATGACTGTCCAATTAGTTGTTGATATTTTTTTAACAAATCGTTTAAATAGGTAAACTCATTATGAGTGATCAATTGACAATCGGTACGTTATCTACATAAAAATGGACTTAATTATTTTGGACCTAATTAATATGTATGAAAGCCTAGATTATTAGTCAACATAACTAGATTTTCTATTAAAAGATGGACACAATATTAATATAACCGTAATACTGAAAATTCATTTATAATTATAATACAAGAAGTTGTAATTATTATTAATAGGAGAAGAGTATATGAAAATAGTAATTGCAGAAAAACCAGACCAAGCTGCAAAATTAGCTGCCCCCTTTTCTTTTACAAAAAAATCTGGTTATTTTGAAGTTAAGCCAAACACATACTTTCCAGGTGGAGCACTTATCACATGGGCGATTGGACATCTATGTGAACTGAAAGCCCCTGAAGAATATAATCCTACATGGAAAAAATGGTCATTAGAAACATTGCCTATTATTCCAGATCGATTTGAATATAAAGTGACTAAGTCAAAGTATAAACAATTTAATGTGATTAAAAGTTTAGTAAAAAAACCAGACATTCAAGAAATCATTATTGGTGGTGATGCTGGGCGTGAAGGTGAATTGATTATCCGCACCATTATAAGAGTATGCGGTGTTAATAAACCGATGAAACGTCTATGGATATCATCTTTAACAGAAAACGCTGTAAAAAATGGGTTTGCAAATTTACTACCAGAAGAGAAAACACGCGATATTTATTTTGAAGCACTAAGTCGTTCCTGTGCAGACTGGCTAATTGGCATCAACACATCCAGATTATACACGGTACTCCTCAAACGAAATGGCGTGAAAGATGTATTTTCAATTGGTCGTGTACAAACACCTACACTTGCACTAATAGTAAAGAGAGAACATGAAATTGCGAATTTTAAATCAGAACTATTTTGGGAAGTGGAAACGGAGTTTAATTTTGATGGAAAAATGTTAAAAGCAAAATGGTATAAAGATAACATTTCAAGAGTTCAAGAGGAACGACAAGCAATTGCTATTGCTAATTTCTGTCTCAATAAAAATGTAGAAATTAATAGGATTAAAAGAGAAACAAAGGAATACTCTCCTCCATTGTTATTTAACTTATCTGCATTACAAGCTACAGCAAACAAGGCCTATAATTTCTCACCACAAAATACACTGGATATTTTGCAAAAGCTTTATTTAAAGGGCGTAGTTTCCTATCCAAGATCTGATTCACAATTTTTAACGAATGAAGAAGCAAAAACACTACCAAAGATACTAGAGCATTTAAGTAAAATTGATAAATATAAAGGACTTCTTCCGCCACCGACAAGTTCAATTATGAATAATAAAAGATATGTGAATGAAAAAAAAGTAACCGATCACCATGCAATTATTATTACAGAGCAAATACCAGGCGTAGCGACGCTAAGTACAGAAGAAGAAAAGATTTATGATTTAGTTGCAAGACAAGTCATTGCAGCACATTACAACAATGCCATATTTTCTTACACAACGATTCATTCACTTGTTGATAAACGTGCAGAATTTATCTCTAAGGGCAAAGTGCTAATGGAAGAAGGTTGGCGTAAGGTTATTTATCATTCTAAAGATAACTCACCTACAGACAAAGATGAACTGCTCCCCCCATTACATGAAAATGAGCAAGGTATCGTTGCGAAAGCTAACGTAAAAAAAGGTGAAACCCAACCACCAAATCGTTATTCTGAAGGTAATTTGATTACCGTAATGAAAACAGCTGGTAAACATTTAGAAGATGCAGAATTAGAAAAGGTCTTATCGAAAACGGAAGGATTAGGTACTGAAGCTACACGCGCTGGAATTATTGGTACATTAAAAGATCGAAACTACATCGAAGTTAAGAAAAACCAAGTCTTTGCAACGGCTAAAGGTATGTTACTAATTGAGGCACTAGGTGAAAGTATCTTAACTTCCCCTTCTATGACAGCCAAATGGGAGCAACGACTTTCTGAAATAGGTGAAGGCAACGCTTCTCCTAAAGTATTTATGGAACAAGTAAAAAAGCTTGCTGACAAATTGATTTCAGATGCTAACAAGCGTGAAAAGGAATGGGCATTTAATCAAAATGCAGTCGATAAAATCACTGCAAATAATCCGTACAATAAAAGATATAATAAAGAAAAAACAGTTGTTGGGAATTGTATCCTTTGCGAGGGGTCAATCATAGATCATGGCACTTTTTACGGATGTTCAAATTATAAAACAGCTAATTGTAAATTCTCGGTTTCAAAGAAACTTTTAAGAAAAACTATTTCACAATCGAATATGAAAAAACTTTTGGCAACTGGTGAAACAGACTTGATAAAAGGATTTAAAAAAGGAGAGAAAACTTTTAATGCCCACCTTATTTGGGATAAAAAAGAACGTAAAATTAATTTTAAATTTCCACAATAACTTACAATTCTACTTTCAACATATCGATGAAAGTCTGTAGCTTATATTAAGAATTTAATAATAGCCTTGATAAACAAGCAAAAAGAAAGAGCGTGTTTTTAAAAAATTTAATCAAAACTTGCTCTTTATATATTTTATTGAATCATTCTTCTATAAAAAAGATTGATCATTTCTATGATATTTCCTCCATTAAAGTGCCCTTTAATGGAGAAACATTCCAGAAATTATATTAAGCATGCTCTTTTAATATAGCTGTTTTCTTCCACAATCGCGCCCGATTGTGGAAGAAACATATTTTCAAGTTATTTATGATGCGGTTCACCGTCCCCCTACTCATAAGTCAGTTTCATTGGTATCCACTCTAATTTAATATTGGTCTGTTGATGCTCCTAATGTAGCACCGCGAATCATAGATTCATCACTAAACTTTATTAAATCACTTGGTTTTCCTGTAACCACTACACCAATAATTTTAAGGTTCTGAGGTTCTAGTTTCATTTTGCCCTGATTAGTTATGTTATTAATAATTTTCTCTGCATCGTCTTGATAATTACCACCATCCTCCTTTACCTTCTCTAAGATTGATATAAAGTTAGAGGCAGAATAGGCTTCTGCACTTCGGTTATACGGAAAGCCATATACTTCAAATCCATCGATCGTATCGTCAGGGAAATTCTTATCTTTGTTAAATTTATTATCATTTTCTATATCATCTTTACTAAACGTATCTACCCAATACCATGCTAATTGTTCTTTAAATACCTCATTTACTTCCTCAATGGAGTATCCATCATCAAATGAAAAAGCCATTTCTACAACTGTGTTATCATCAATCGCATTAAGTAACGTTCTATCATCAAATATTTGCTTATAATTTACTTGTGGATGAAAAAATTCAACGACTCTTTCTCCTTCATAATACAAAGGAATTCGCTCATCATCTGAGTAGCCTAAGCCAGAAGGACCATTATTTGAAATAAGTCGAGATGCTCCCAAAATAGTAAAAACTTTTTCCTGTTCCCCCCACGGAATTGGTACGCCTCCAACGACTTTTACTAATGTCATTTTTGCTGTTGCAGAAGTTAGAAAATAATTAAATATGGTACCTCGCTCTTCAATGTTGGCGCCCATAATATCGTTCCAAGTCGAATCCAAGTCTGTTTCCTTTTCCATTTTTATTTTCATCATTGTATTCCCAATAAAATAGAGTCCAAATAAAACGATGAGACTAATAACAAATGAAATGAGCACCATTTTTACAATTGAACGTTTCCTTGCTTTTTTTACTAATTTCTCAAACTCAAAATCTTTTGGAAAAAACTCATTTTCCTTGTTCATTTTCATACCTCCTATATTGTTCGATAAACTCTTTTCTTGCCCTATGGAGAGTAGTCTTAACAGATCCTTCTTTCATGCTATACAGCTCTGCTATCTCATTTATTTTTAATCCTGTACTATATTTCAGAAGAAGCAATTGCCTGTATTTCGGATTTAATTTAGTTAAGATTTCCTGTACATCTCTTTCTAGTTCACTTTGCATGACGACTTTTTCAGGTGTTTCTTCCTCAAATATTTCCTGTACGTTGAATTTCAATAATATATCTCTTCGTCTAGATTTCTTACGGGACAAATCATAATATTGATTTACTGCTACTCTAAATAGCCAACTTTGTATATTATCAATCTGGACTGAGTCTATGTATTGTAAAAACTTATACGCAGTATCTTGGATAATATCTTCTGCATCCTCCTTTGAAGCACCCATTTTTATTAGGCAAGAGTAAACAAATTTTAGTATCTCATTTAATTTTTTCCCCATCATGGAATCATTCATTTCAAACCTCCCACCTTTAAAACGTTTCAATACTAAAAAGGTTAACAAAAAAATATAAATTTAAGTTACTTATTTCTCTTTAACGTATATTTCTTTAGTTGAGAAATAAAAAAAGAACTTGGCAAGAAAGTTTTCGCTTCTCGCCAAATTCATTTAAAAATATAAATTAGAAAATATATTGATTACATTTAATCAATCTTCGACAGCCAATGGCTATTTATAGTAGATCAACCTGTTGCTTTGAAATAAAGTTTGATCAAAAAAATCTCACAAACCAGCATTTTACAATAAATATAAAGTATCCAGTTTTAAAAAAGATTGATCAAAATGGATTCTTTATCAGCAGATATTAGTTTCGTTTTTAAAAAAGTTTGATTATTTCGTAATGGTGTTGCTCACCAATCGCTCCCGATTGTTGAAGATCCTTTATGATGTCTAATTGAAGAAAAACACCCATTAAACATGATTACAATACTTCATAAACTTTATTTGTAGGGGTGGAAATCCACGAATTTTGCTTGATACATTCTGTCACGATATTCATAAATAATAATAACTTCACCAATAGAGTATGATGGAGAAACTTGTGCAGCTAACCTTGCGATTAAGTTATTGTTTTCTACTTCATACTCAATAATGCCTCCAAAAAATATATCCTTAAATACATTCTCTGGCTTGATACCTAATGTTCTTAAATCCACAATATAATGCTTGTCTCCAATACTTAATTTCACTTCAGTTGGTGTTAAACTAGTTTTCGCATTTTTCAATACTACTGCAAGGGGATTATCAACAATCACCTCGCCAAATCGATTATCACCAATTTCAAAAACATAAATTTCTTCTAATAAAACACCAGTATCATATCCTTGGTTCAAAATTATGATTAATTCTTTCCATCTCTGTTTATGTCCTCATATATAATTTTAGGGGCATAAGTAGGGTTATTAGCAACGTTTAACCAAAAAGGTCTTGAGGCAATCCTTCCCTTAAAGTCAATTTTGAAGTCATAATAAATCATCGATTTTCTTGGCATATAAAGTTATATCATCCTTACTTGACGTTGCAACTTTATCATATCCTTTAATTGTGGCCCATGCTTTATTAGGGGCAATTACAAGAAATAATGCCAGTATAAATATAACGTATCTTTTCATTAGTTCAACACCTCATTGATAGTGTTCCCTAGATGTTTTCTTATTCAACAATCTGGCTCGATTCTTGAATTGCAATAGTTAACAATTAATATTCGATGATTAATTTTATTATAGGGGGATAGTGCCAGTATGATCACCATTACGCAGAGATTCCCTAAGCTATCGCGAAAAACTAAAATGCATGAAATTAACCAAACAACCACTTAATCAATATATAGTTCTGCAATAGTAAACAAACACAATATATAGATAAAATTAGAAATATCTATTTTGAATATATGCATCAAAACAGGTACTTTGTTTTTTAATAACTTAAATATAATTTATTCGAAAACTACATTATTGCTTCATCATAAAAGCAATTATAATAGCAAAATGTTTTTTAAACAATTTAAAAAACATAACCAAAGCTTCTCATCAATTTTTTATATTGTTTCCTTTTAAATTCCATTTTATATAGTAACACCTTCTTGCACTAAACTGCCTCCTTTAGCTGCATAACAAAAAAGAAGCATTTCAGCATCTTTTAATTGAAACACCGATTAGTGGAAGAATAAAGTTTGATTTCAACTTTATATCATCTTCACTTCATCTTTACATGCTGCTTTTATATTAGTACTTGTAACACCCAATAAAACAATGAAAAGAGGTTTTAAATGTTAAATCCTAAGACAAAATTATTCACTGCACTTGGAATTTCAACAGCATTATTAGTAGGAGCTGGCAGTGCCTATGCTACTCAAAAAAAAGAAATAAATGAGTCGGTAGAAACTGTAAATTCTATTAAAGCACCAACCCCTGAAGAAATTCAAACAGTATTAGAAGGTAAACCTACACCTTCAAATATTAAAGTCGAAGGTTTATTTTCTTTAAATGGTAAACCTGATTATACTGCAGACTTTTATTTGAACGATGAAATTTTATTGTCTTTATTAAAAATAAACGCACAAGAATTAAAACAAGAATTGGCAACAGGAAAATCTGTAGTGGAGATTGCAGCTTCTAAAAACGTTACTAAACAACAAGTAATTAATGTCATTACAAAAACACAGACTGATGTACAACTTCAGGGTGAAAATAATGGCGATAGTAAACTATACGCGCAAATGTTAAAAAATATTGAACCAATAGTAATACAAGTCATCGAGCATAAAACTGAAACTCTATGGTAGAAATAAATTAACCAATCAGTAATAAAACGATGGTTCTTTCCTTTTCCTCTTATAATTTTATGATTTCTTATTGAACTAACCTGCGCGGTTCGTATTATAAGGTCAGCCAGATATTTCTGGTTGACCATTTTTTATATGGTTTTATTATAACTGAACGGTTTAGTCGACAGGGTCAAGCCCCACGAGCAGGTACGTTCTACCCTGAGCCTTCTTTCTATTTTTTCTATAGTTTATGGGTACTATAATGCTATTTTTTTCTATCCCCTCCTTTTCAAAGCTTCTTTGTACTGTTTAAAGATTAATAGAGGTAAATAAAGATTTGGTGAAGATAATATCAATAACATTTAAAGAATAATAAAATGAGGCTATCCCTTTGAAATGTGTGTATATTCTATAACCTGACATAAAAAATCCGTTAGTCCCATACCCGCGGTATCACGGCTATTAGACTAACGGATTTCAACAATAATTAGGAATTCTTTTAGCGATTAATTGATCAAAAATAAATCTGGGTGTCCATTGACATGGTTCATTTTGGACAGATGACTAGCACGTGTGTTTTATTTTTTAACAGTAGAGCATGCTGTACTTTTAGGACGGTAGATCTTCCTCCACATACTTCCTTCCGTTCCGTAACGGATTGGTTGCTCTATAAATCGCCAAGAAATCGAAGCGAGTAGAAGAATCATTACAATTTGTATGATATTATGAACTATGGCATTTCCCCCTCCTGATACAGGGAAGAACAAAACTAAGATTGGGTAATGCCATAGATAAATTCCATATGAACGAACACCAAACCAGCGCAACAGCTTGCATCCCAAAAAGCGACTGATCCAAGTGGATGGATGAACCGCTGCGGCTATTACTGAAACCGCAGCAATACACTGAAGTACCATTCCACCACGGTAAAGAAAAGCCTCATACTGATTAGTCTGCCAAACCATCCATGACAGAATGGCAAGACCAGCTGCCCCAAGTATATCCAAAAAAATACGCAATGCTCTATTATCAACAATCTTCCCCGTAAACATTTGGCTAGGTAAGCATAACGCAAGTGCCGCTCCAATTAACAGGGCAAACGCACGAGTATCTGTTCCGAAATAAACCCTGCTTGTGTCCATTAACCCTGTTTGATAAAGCAGTGCCATTCCTAGAGCGGAAGCAAATGCACCGATAAGGATGAACAAAATAAGAAGCTTACGTTTGTGAACGAAACGGAGTCCCAGTAAGACTATAAGTGGCCAAACTAGATAAAACTGCTCCTCGACAGCGAGAGACCAGTAATGTAATAGAGGGGAAGGTTGTCCAAAATTGGAAAAATAGCCGACATCGTTAAAAATGAACCACCAATTCGTCACATAAAAAAGCGAAGCTAGAAAATCGCCCCAGAGGTCGGCTAATCGTGTAAAGTTAAACAGCAATATAAATACTGCCACTACAATCAATACAAGGATCTGCCCTGGTAAAAGGCGTTTAACACGTCTGACCCAAAAATGACGCAAATTAATCTGTCCCGTATTTGTCCATTCCATAATCAATAGATCTGTAATGAGATACCCAGATAAGACAAAAAATACGCCTACACCTAAAAAACCTCCTGAAGCCCCTTCTAAATTGAGATGGTAGGCGATTACTACAAATACAGCGAGCGCTCTTATCCCATCTAATCCCGGGATATAACGATTTTTCTTCCTTTCTGGAGTCGATACTTCCATTTTATTCACCATCAGGCACCCCTTCATTGTTTTTAGAAGAGTGGATATGCTGCTTTATATGGTTCAGAAAAATAGGATAAAAATCATTCTTAAAATGGATCCCATCCTCACTATACAGATTGTCATTTTTTTCAAATATAGAGGACAAATCGATGTATTCGATATTCTTTGTTGCTGCCATCTTTTCAAGTTCCTTATTATAATCCGGGATATTTTTATAACGTGGTTCTACCTCCATTGCTTCTTTTGTCACTGGTGGAACCGATAAGACATGTATCTTCACATTTGGCAGTTTTCCATTTATTTTTTCAATTAATTTAGTGTAGTTCATTATTGATTCTCCCACAGGATTTTCTACTGGAAACAACAAGTCATCTGAACCTAGCATGATATATAAATGTTCAGGTTTTTCACTCTGAATTTTATCAACTTCTTCAAGGGCAAATAGAGCAGTGGCACCCGCATTACTAATTACATTAGAGTCCTCTAACACATCAGGTAATCCTAATAAAAGTGAATCACCCAAAAAAACACTTTTATTATAAAACAACTTATATTGATCCTTCGAATCGACAGTAGCTGTTTGTTTTTCATTCTGCTTGTTTCCACAGGCTGTCGCGAATATTACAAGGATTCCAATTAGCGCACTCAGAAATATTTTTTTTGTCATTTTAATTTACCTCCTGTTTTCTCTTACTATAGAAAGAATAATAGAGAGAGATAAAGATTAGGTGAAGATGACATCGATATCAAGTAAAGAATTTTAAATGGTGTTGTGACTAGAATGATTATGTCTATGAAAAAGCCATCCGTTCAAAACCGTAAAGGCCTATTGAATGGACAGAAGGAAAAAACATTGTGTTTGATCCTGGCCATGGCGGCGTTGATATTGGCACAACTGGCTTAACCTTTGGAACAAGAGAAAAAGAGGCGAATCTTACAGTAGCACAAAATATTAAGCAGGAACTTGAAAAAAGAACAGCCTCAACAGTCATCCTAACACATGATAAAGACATAGATTTAGGGCGTAATCAAAGAGAAGCTTTACAAAAAAGAATTCAAATTGCCGATGATGCTTCAGCTGATTTGTATATTAGTATTCATCACGACGCTTTTACCGATCCTAGTGTTAACGGAATAACTGTTCATTACAGTTCACATCAAAATAAGGTTGAAAATTTAGCTAAAATCCTGCTAGCATCTATCTTTAAGCAAAGTATTGATGCCAAAAATCGTGGTGTAAAAGACAGTGATTTTTATGTTTTAAAGAACAATTCTGCTCCTGCAGTATTACTAGAACTGGGCTTTACGTCAAATAAAGAAGATGAAATCCGAATGGTTTCTAAAGATTTTCAAAGCAAAACTGCTATATCTATCGTAGATGGGATTATTGAATTCTTTGCAAAATAAAATCATTATGAAATTATGTAGTTCCACAAAAAACAGCTCATACGAATGGTTTATAAAACCGTTTGTATGAGCTGTTTTTCACTCTTTTATTGGTAAATAAAAATAAAACTGT
>NZ_KB933405.1 GCF_000392615.1 Lysinibacillus sphaericus OT4b.31
TATTGGCTGGTTTTGTTGAATGTTCTTTTTCTATTGAATAGTATCGTTGCACTCCGCAGCTGGAAAGTTGTTCTTCTTAAAGTTAAGCGCCCTACAGATCAAAAAGAGATAGTAGGTTAATCCTTTACATCTTCCTTGCATTATTTCACTAACTAGCTGCCATAACGAGTTGTTTTCTTTATTTTTCGGTCCAAGTCTAATACAATTTTCATATTGAGGCTTTGAATTCCTTTATTTTTTGCATTAAACCCTAATAAATTTTTCAGAGGTAACTAATTATTATGTCGTTTGTTAACTTCAATCGTAATGAACTCCGGCAAATAGTTGGGAGTACATCCTTTTGCTACTATTTCATCTTTGTAAAGACCCGTTTTCTCACCAAGTTTAATACAACGTGTACGATTCTTTTCATCATAAACGCCTATCCAGCCTGCGGTGAAATTCATAGCCCATTGAACTTCCGGTTCTTCCTTCGTAATATTAGCTTCTAATGCAGATAGCAAGTCTGCGGTGTTATCAGGCGGTGTTTGTCCAGTCCATCTCAATCGCCCTTGATAATACCAGAAAGCTCGCCTTTGAAGAGCAGAAGGACTATTTTCCCATGTCTTCATCAATGCAATCTTCTTCTTGTCTTTGGTGAGCTGATTAGCCATTAACCAATCCATTAAGTTATTTCGCTCATCAAAAGTGTGAGTCTGCATATCCTTATCAAGCTTATTTAGCACATCATGTGAAAGAAGTTTTTTGTCCATAATTAAGATTGCTAATAGTCTGGGCAAAAACTCTTCGGTTGACCAAAGTTCCATAGCTAGTTCGTGATCTTTTTTAATGTCTTTCGCGATTTTTCGTAAGTCGCCTAGCTTAGTTTTACTATTGATCTGAGGTAAAATGTTTTCTGCTTTTGAAGAGCGTTTTATTTCTGTATCTTTTTTTTCATCCATTTTATACAACTCCTTTATTAAAGTACTGTTTCATAATATGTCCTTGACGGGATATATCAAGAACTTAATTTCGTTATAAGTCTTATTGCAGTGGTGTGCCTCCAAAGTTTACCTTTTTTAATATTGTAGGCAAATTCGCATTTATGTTCCTCAATTAATAAGAAGCCATTTACATTTTAACATAAATACCCAATTTTGAATTTTTGGCTCTTTAATAGATTGGGGATTCGGGAAAAGTAAGGGATTTTATTGAAGAAAAGCGCCCGATTGTTGAATAAGTCTATAAACTAAGCTGTGCCGTTAGTTCAATAACTTCAACAAAAAAACTTCAATCCTTTTTAAACAACAAGAAAAAACGAATTCTAAAATCAAAATCCGTTCTTCGTAAATTCTAATCAAAAGCGTTCCATCGTTAAATCAGTATTTACTGAAACCGCAGCTTTATTACCTTTAGCAGCTGAAAGCATTAAAGAGGATGGTTTAGATCTTTCTGTTTCCCCTGCAATATATACGTTTTTTTGGGTTGTTCTACCAACACCATCTGTTATAACTTTTCCATTTTCATGAATTTCACAGCCAAGCTTCTCAGCAAATTGATTTGGGTGATAATAAGATGGGGCAACAAATCCACCCGATCTTATAATTGTTTGCTCCTGTTTCAAACTCTATTTTTTGTAAGTAACCGTCATTACCTATTAAGTCTTTTATCTTTTCCGATATAATTTTGATATTGTGTTTTTGTAACTCTATTTTACCTTCTTTAGATAATTGAACTCCATTCGTTAAGACAACCAAATCCTGCGACCAATTATAAATTAACTTAGTCAAATGCAGTACATGCTCTTCTTTTTCTGCAATAACCACTAATGGCTTATCTTTTTGCTCCCAGCCATCACAATACGGACAACTAAATAGACTTTTCCCATAAAACTTTCTTATACTTGGTATAGTAAATATTTCTTGAATACCGGTGGCGAGTATTATTTTTTCTGAAACAAATTCCTGACTAGTAGATGTTTTGACAGTAAATCGCTCATTACCTATATCCTTAATGATTTCAGTAACTGTTGCAGTAAAATATGATACGGACGGGTAATTCTCCAACTCTTTTAACGCTATTTCTTTAAACGCTTGTGGTTTTATCCCATCTCGAGTAATAAATCCATGTGACGCTTGTGTCACTCTATTCCTATTCGTTCCATCGTCAAATAATGTAATGTTTCTCCTAGCCCTTCCTAAAGTTAAGCTAGCACTTAACCCAGAAGGACCTCCACCTATAATGATACAATCAAGGACATTCATTTTTTTACCTCCGTATTGATTTGGTTTTATTTTGAATTGTTATTTGCAAAAGAGAACTACATTATTTCCCACATGATGGATTTCCATTCTTTACACACTAATATTAAATATGAAAAGAAATGGCGGTGTGTTTAGCGACAACAGGAGACATTGCTTTTATTTTTATTCCTAAATCTGAACATCAATAGTATAGTGAGACTACAAAAATCATTCATGAATAATAAGTTGACAAATCAAAAAGGATCAATTTATCGTTATTAATAAAATAACCCTATTTCATATCGAATTATTCAGTTTAATTCCAACTAGGCAACCTCTTCACAATGTGCGGAGTGTATTTGGCAACACATGGGTGCTAGTGGGTTATATAGGCTTAAAGAAAAAATGAGTTGCCTATGCAACTCATTGTTCTTCAAGTAAAGCACCCCGTTACTGTAAGTACTTTCCTTCACAATCTAACAAATAAAACTACATAATCTAAGCAGAGATAATTAATTCGTTTGATTTCGAAAGGAGAATAGCTCATAATCGTCCCTATAATAATGATACCGATAAAAGAATCGAAAAAGTTAAGCAAATACTCCATAGGGAACCCAGTATTTTTTGATTTTTAATATCTCTATTTTGTTTTAGTTTTTCTAATAGCTGAACTAAATTGATAAACCATAAAAATGAAAATAACAACGGTAAAAAATAATAAAATAAAAATAAATCAGTCATTCCTATCCTCCTTCAAACTGCCCTTAGTTTAACTAACCTGCTGTTTATTTAGTTTTTTAAATGAAAAAGCTAACCTAAAGGCAGCCTTGTTCTGCTAATGCACCTGTTTGTTTAAGTACATATCGCGCCCTTTAACGGAATAACGATCTAATCTATCTTAAGAGCTCTTCAATTAAAGCACCCCGTTTAGTTCAATAAATATTTTTCTAGCTATCCATAATTTAATTGCTCCCACTCACTTAAGTACATACGTTTTGTAATTTTCTTAGGATTTTCAAGTTTACAAATAAACTCTAAACTATTCCATCTGGATCATTAAAATGTATTTTGGCGTGAGCATAACCATTATGAGCCATTCCAAAAGGTTCAAGAGGCTCAAAACCAAATGCTTCTCTTGGTTCATATCCCTTATTTTTAAGCCAACTAACTGATTTATTTAATCCTTCCAACGAGACTTGAAAAGCTATATGTCTGATTGAAGGATGATATTCAATTTCTACTTTATCGGTTTCCCATAATCACAACCAACTTTTATCTTTTTCAATCCACAAAAAAGCTAATTTATCCTCAACACAATGGTCAAACTCTAAACCAAGATTTGTATAAAATTCAATAGGTTTTTTCAGGTTACTTTTAGCAGCACAGCTTCACCCGATACACAATATTAATCCACTTTCCGAGGATTTTTAAAATAAACGAACCACCTTAAAATTATTTCTACTGGACCGAGTGAAAAGCGCTTTAAATATAGTTGACTTGCTTTTAGCTGAATGCCATAAATGATGACCGATAAAAGGATTCCAACAAATATACCCAATTTTCCAAACAACCCAAAACCGTAACCATAAAAAATAATCGTACAAATGAGCGATTGCATTAAATAGTTTGTGAGCGATAGTTTTCCGATTGGGGCAAAATAATCGTTCATTTGCGTTTGATAGCGGCTAAATAACCATGCAAATAAGGCAATATAACCAATCGCTAACACATATGTCCCTGCCGAATAAATAAATAAGCTGTACGGCGTGTCAAAAATAATAATCCCCTTCAGCAATAGCCCGACTGGTACGAACAGCGCCACTTTTTTATATGTCTGAGTGCTTTTCTCTAGCTGTAAAAATGCGCCCCTTTTCGCCAGGCCCATTCCGAATAATACAAATGGACCTACTGCAAGAAAGCTTATAGCAACATATAAAAGCCAGCCAATTGGTAGGATGAATAATAGTGTAAAGCCACCCTCTACAATAAATTCACCTAATCGTTGCGTCAATATTTCTGCATATGTACCGTCCTGATAAATCATGATTTCCGCTGTCGTTAAAGGCTTAACGAGCTGTATAAAACTGCTGCCAAAAAAGGTTCCCACTCCTAGGATTGCTGTTAAAATGAAGCCCCACACAAAATACGTTTTCACACGGCGCTTTAAGAAGAATAATAATAAAATGAAAAGAGTCGAGCCATATGACAATAAAACGTCTCCTTCCCACACAAGCGCAATATGCATCGCCCCTAATACGGATAAGCCAACTGCCCGTCGAAACACAATATTTTTGTACTTTAACCCCGAAGCCTCTCGTGATTCCATCATTTTTATCAAAACATAACCAAATACAAAACCAAAAATCGGATAAAATGACCCTTCTACAACAATTTTTACAAAATAATAACTTACTTTATTAAGCCCGCTCGCCGATTCAAGAATTTCTACTCCTGATGCACCAAATTGGAAATGAAGCATATTTGCTATTAAAATTCCGATTAGCGAAAAACCCCTCAATGCGTCCATCAGTTCAACACGTTCTACCTTCAATTTCTCACCTACTTTTTCGTAATTAATTACTATACGAATGTAGCAAAGAATAGTTTCATGATATTGTAATAAATGGTTTTTTAACCAAAAAAATTACCGGGTACCCTAGAATATTCACATTCACCTACTTAGTCCCTTTCTCAATCCCTGCTTCTATCTCCTTGTATAAGAAAAAAGGGCTGTCTATACAGCTCAACAATCTTCCACGAAAGCCCCGGTTAGCTTAATAAGGGGTGAAACTTACAAATTAGGTTTAATGTATACTCCAGTTGAAACATTAAAGCGCGCTGCTTCCATTTTTGTCTGGTCACTGTTCCAGCCTATTTCTAATAGTAGGTTAATATTGTTCTCTGCATCTTTTCAGAGCATAAAATTGTAACTTAATTACTTTTTATAAAAAAAGTTGGTGCAGAGTCTACATTTTTACAATTGCAGGAATAGTGGTATTGCTAATTGTAGGGTCTGTCTTATTAATACTTCATTTTAAGGCATCGTTGATACCAGATGAAAAAGAAGAAGCAAAAGTAATTTCACAAGCAGAACAATACTTACGAGAGATATATCCAACCATGGAATACGAAATCACTCATGTCCTTTATGATCGTGATAATCAATATGATAGTTTTTATTATGCTGCAGTGATTTTAAATATAGAAACACAACATACATTCATGGTTTACGAAAACAGTTATACGGAACAAAGGAAGATGATATAACAATCCAAGAGGAAACAAATTTCATCGAACAAGTAAGACAGAAAGTTTTCAGTTATATAACTGAAACATTTGGAGAACCACAGGGTATGGCATTTACGCCTTCATATGCATTGGGGGGTACACCTACGCTTAATATTAGCTTAAACAACAAAAAAAAAGAGATAAACGAAGAAATGTTTCAATCTTTTATTGATTATCTCCAACATGAATTAAATGTCGAACAAGCACAAGCACATGTAAATATTATGTATGATAATGAAATAAGGGATAAAGAATTTTAATAAAGCATGAGGATATTTTTTCTCATGCTTTATTTTGTTTAAACTTCAATTGCTATTTATTTTGGAAAATTTATAGTTTATTAGACAATTCCTTCTTGAACTAATTAGAACCATAAAGTTGTTTCTGTAAAATTTGAAAGGCAACCATTAATCATAGCCCCCAATTATTTAACTAATCTTTCAATTCATTCTTTGCTTCATCCACAAATGACCAATACATTTGATAAAATTCTTTCTCTTCATCGATTCTGCTGGTGTTAGACCATAATGCCAATTTCCATTAACACATGCTAATAATGTATGTCCTCCGACCATTACATCTAATCAGCTATTTAACAGAATTCATTAATTCAAAGAAGTATTTTGGTTCTTGAGTTTGATTTAGATTGAACCATGATTGTAATGTCTCTAGTGCAAATACATCTAGCACCTTCAATACATGCATCGCAAATTCCAACGGCGCTATTCCTGATGCCGTAACTAAATTCCCATCAGTTACTGCTGGTTCCATTTCATAATATTTTTCTCCAATATAATGAGGACAAATCATTTTTAGATATTCTAGATTGTTGCTTGTATGCCTTCTTGCGTCTAGCAATCCTACCTTTGCAAGCCCCAATGTTGCCCCACAAATCGCCGCAACAACAGTACCTTCTTGTAAAGATTGACCAGCTTTTTTCAATATAGGTTCGTGCATTGCCTCTAACCAAGTGTTCCCACCTGGAAGAACTAAAACATCCTTGCTTTCCAACATACATTCGTCAATCGAAATACTAGGTAGTATCGTCAATCCGCCCATTGTAGTAACAGAATTTTTATCAATGCCTACCGCAACCACCTCTAAAGGTGCTAAATCTTTTTTAAAATATCTGCCCGAGTTCAGTTCAGCAATTAAATAACCTACTTCCCAGTCTGCCATCGTATCAAATACATAAAGATACACTTTTTTTGTATACATACTACACACTCCTTTTAGTCGATATACCCTATTATAAAAAAACTTCACTGACATCCTCCGTCAGTAAAGTTTTCAAACTTGATAATAATTTATTAATTCATAGAGAACTTCAATCAGTTTTTGCTTCAAACTTTCCGGTTCAATTACTTGAATAGATTTGCCATAGGGTAAAAGTAAATACGGTACATACGTATGAATTGCTTCTTCTTCTAGTAGAAATATCACTGTATTTGAAGTCCGTTCTTTGAAATGATGTCCTAAAAACCAATGCTGGCATAAGTTATCTAACGCACTTGCCTTACCACCAACAACTAAAGGCATAAGCCCTTGCTTATCTTCTACTTCTGGAAGTAGGTTTTTCATAAAAAATTCATCTGCCGAAAAAGACGTTGGTCGATGGAAAGTACTTTCTGTTTGACTAATACTAACAATTCTCCCCACTCTAAAACTGCGGATGTCATTCCTTAGATGACAAAAAGCTATGACATACCAATTGTTATTCCAATAAAGTATGCCATATGGATCAACAATCCGACGTTTAGGTTGCTGTTCACGACTTGTATGGTATTCAATTTCTACAGACGATTCGTGTACTATACCTTGCTCCAATTTTTTCAATATTGGCTCCAGAGATGCTTTTCCGATTGGACTGAGTACTTCAAGTCCTTGTAAATGTTGCTTGATCAGTCTTTCCTGCTCTTGATTGGCATACATCTGTAGCTTTGATGTTGCTCTGTCCAATGCCTCCCCTAAAAAATATCCAGCTTCTTTTGCAAAAGTAGCAGCATGTTGTAATGCCGTTTGCTCCTCCACATCAAATAGAAGTGGACTTTCAATAAAATTATTCAGCAGGGTATACCCCCCATTATGACCAGAGTCAGCGATAATCGGCACACCACTGGCAGAAAGTGCATCAATATAACGGTAAACAGTCCTGATATTCATCTCTAACTTTTCAGCTATTTGTTGTGCAGTCATTTTCCTGCCAGAATGCAACATCCATAGAATCGCCATCATGTTGTCAATTTTAGCCATAATTTTTCACCTCAAAATTCCGCTTTATCCGAACGTCGTCTTCAATAGCCCATAAATTCATTTTGCTTAACACATGTAATTTCAATGTTAAAAGTGTATGTTAACACATTTAGTAAAAACCGGTTCAGTTCCATGACTAATTTGAGTGCTGTTTCAACTAGTATATAATTAAAACATAACATTTCATCGATAATTGCATTTGAATGTTTTATATTGAAATAAAGGTAGTAACAGATTTTTTTCTGAAGATAATTGTATGAAATGTCACATGAAGAAAAAATACCTTGTGATGTAATTCATCAATCTTTCTAAACAATTAAGGAGAGCCAACATGCACAAACATAAAGACAACCCAGAAGTCATCTTCTTTTGTGACCCATCGGAATGCCCGATGCATCCATTTGATAAAAAACAAATCGTCTTTACAGGGGCCCTTTCCACGATGACACGTTCAGAGGCTGCAAAAAAAGTACGAGTTTTTGGAGGAATTATGCAAGGAGCCGTTACCCAGGAGACAGCTTTCTTAATTCTTGGAGATAAACGTCGTGGTATAAGTACGAAACAATTAAAAGCTGAGCAGTTGATTAGCCACGGCATCGATATTCAGATTATACCAGAGGCTGATTTTTTGTGGCTCATTTCTATGCACAAAGAATAGCCATCACCATCTTTTACGTGGAAATAGCTTAATCAAAAATTAATACGTATAAAAAATAATTTTTGGACTATACTATTAAAGATTTCACTTTGAATCCTATATGACTAGGAGGGTTAACCCGATGAGTAAGGTTGATCGATAGCTCTGAAGGACCATCAATACTGATAAAGCTAAAGTACGGTTTTCTTAGGTAAATCTTAGAATCCAATGCGGAAGCGAGGCAGTGTGTCATGGAGGAATAAATGTAAGTGGTAATCGAACCCGGAATTTATTTTCCGGGTTTTTTTATTGTCTGTCTAAAATCCCTTGCTTGGCAAGAGGTTACTTGCCCTTATTTTTTTATGTCCAACTTAGAGGTATCGATTCATTTTTTTGTTCGTTAATTTACTTCATATGTATACCCCCTTCTTATTTGAAATAACAGGAAGGAGGTAAGACTTGTCATACTATTAGAAGAATTTTTATGTAAGAGACAGACAGCATTTATTGAATTATTTGGTAACAGCGAAACATACATCAATTGGCTTATTAGTATATCCGCTTCCTTTTAATGTATCCCAACCAATAACAGGATCATTCTAGATTGCAAAATTTTTCAACTAAAAAAATTGGGTATGCCTTAATGTTATAAGTTTTTCCGGCTGAAACTGCAATTGGATAGTCATCAGTAAAACTTACATATGCTCAAGTAACTCCATAAAAAAGAACAGATCATACGAATGGTTAACAAAACCATTTGTATAATCTGTATTCTTCCTAATTGTATACGTTTTTAAAGTGGTAAGAATATTTTTTTATCGTATATTTGTGCTCAATTACTTTTGTACTCAATTACATGTAATACTTTTACTTCAATACTTTTTGAATATTCTTCTAGCGTTTCTTCCGTTTCTCCCCCTTTAAACTGCACCTCTTTCTGTGCTTTTGCAATGACCTCAATCACTTCTTGTTTAGATACATTCTTAGATGCTGCAATTTCTACAACCGATTTACCAGTTGCCAATTGTTGTTTTAATTCTGTTGCATTCATATTTAATAAAGAAAATAGGTCCTGATTATTTAAAAACGCATTTGCAAAGTAATCAGGCTGACCATTCGTTGTAAACAAAGCCTCATCAGTAAAACTAAATTCAGTTGGTAGTTCTTTACTTTTTTGAGTTGGTAGCTCTTTACTTTCTTGTTTTGTTGTTTCATCCGTTTGTGTGTGAACTATTTGTACGGGTTTTACTGACTCATCTTTCTGAATTTGTGTAGCGTAGGTATGCCCGCCGCCTACTATAAATGCTGTTGAAATACCAAATGCAATGATTAAATTCTTTTTACTCATCTTAATCCCTCTTTTCATTTATTTGTATTACATAAACTATTATTGCTGAACAATGTAAAGATAAAATCAAGATGAGATGAATTCAGAATGAAAATTTTCAACAGAATTTAAAAACATGTATTCTGTCATGCCACAAGAAGATATTCCTACAGATATTTTGGATGCTTTATGGCAAGATCACAAATTAAATGCGATGGACAATCCTTATGGGACAAGTCACGCTCATTTAAAGGGTAATTGTGCACATATGGAAGCACCACCGTGTTTAACGTGTCACGATGGAAGTCCATGTAAGGACTTAGCAATTGACTTTTCCGAATTAGACGTACAGAAATATGAACGAATTGAGACCCTACGCCAGCAGCAAGCACAAACCCCTACACCAAAACAGAGAAAACGTGAGATGAGTGATAGCAATAAAGATGTAATTATTGAATCATTGAAGCGAAGAATCATGAAAAAGGAGGAAGAAAACAAACAATTGCGGAATCAACTAAAAATGGCATACACAGACGGCTATAATCAAATATATAAATTGAAAGATGCAATTTTATCACAAACACTTAAACTTAGCGGCAGTTTTGTTGCCAGTTGCTATATGTGAAGGCTTATCAGCACTTAGTGTACCGAACTCCAACGAAGGAATCTTTCATGCAATAAACAACCAGTCATAATCAAAATATATGGAAATAATAAATTTTTTTTATTTTATCTTAATAAAACCAATACCCTTTCAACATTGAATTTATTGGAAGGGTATTAAAGTTGTTTAATTTTATTTGAGATCGTTATTTTACAAATAAAGCTGAAAAATAAACTTGTTTTTCGAGAATCGAATCCCGATAATAACACCCTCAAATTGAGTATTACTCATTTATTACTTCACTATTTTTTCCAAAAACTTTTAATATTTAATTTGAAAAGGCTTATAATTATTTAATATCATGCTAGAATTTTTTTCTTAATCACAATTTCTGCTATAGCTAAACTAATAATCCAGCATAGCCACACAGCAATAGTATAAAAGCCCATAGGAAAGATTTAATCCATTATGTGTAACTGCGACAATAATATAAATGATTGTATTGGCAAAAGTGAGAAAGAAACTCCGAGTAATCCATTGACTATGTCTTACAATATCTTTTCTTTTGATAGATTTATAACCGAGAGTTGTTGTTATCAGCCAGAGCGTATTTAAAATAAGAAATCCGAAAGTACTTAGCCAACCACCTGTCGCAAATAGAGAAACATATACACCGGGGATAAAGTTTAATACAATTGAAAAGATATAGATTCGACCATTAAAACGGTGAAATGGTAATCGTTTATTCCGTAAACTTTTCATCATGCCTACTGGGCCTGTCAATAAAGCAATGACAGCTAGAATAATATGTATCCGTAACATGACGGCCCATACAGTAGGATTAGAAATGATTTCATCCTTATTGTTCAGGAACTTTTCAAAATCGGGATCCACCATAAAATTTTTCGATAATGTATGCATGATCCACATAAAAGCAATGATAAATAAACCAATTACAAGTAATTTTTGTTTTCTCATAAGTAGCTCCCTCCATTAGAAATTCCGAAACTATCGTTCAAACCACTTGTCTAGGACCATCATGTCCTAAAGAAATCACCATCATTAAAACATACAATCATATTAGTTTTAACATACTATAATCTCCCTTTTAAGTACTTATTTTGTTTATACAGAGTGAGTTCTTTCCTTTTTCACATTAAGCTCAGGAAGTGACAATGTAAGAATTGCGGCAATTAACAAAATAATAATTGAAAGATAAAAAGAAAAATTATATGTGGCATGGTAATTGTACATTAACCCTGGTACATATGATCCAATCTTTCACTTTCTTTATAAACTTTTATTTTCGATTGATTAAAACATATCATTTAAAAAAGTACATTTTTTGTTATAAATTTAATTGGAGATCTGCAATTGAATATAAAACAGCGGAACCACTTATTTTTACTCTATCCTCTTTGTATTTACAGTATAGTGTTCCACCACGTTTAGAGAGCTGTCTAGCAATCATGTCGTTTTTTTCTAATCGTTTTGCCCAAAAAGGAATTAAACTACAGTGTGCTGAGCCACAAACTGGATCTTCATTTACCTGTAACTTTGGCCAAAAAGCTCTGGATACAAAATCAACTGCTTTTCCCTTTGCAGTCACAAAAACTGCAAGTCCTTCTGGAAATTGTGCTAATTTAGCAAAGTCAGGAGATAAATTAAGCACATCATCTTCTTTTTCGAGTACAAACACCAAATCTCTCCCTATATAGGTTTCAATAGGCGTTATACCAAGTGCTTCCACCATCTGTTCTGTCAGAATATATTCCTCAATTTTAATACTCGGAAAATCCAATTCATAAAGATTATTATTTTTCAAAACAATCAGTTCCCCGCTCATTGTTTGAAATCTGATTTTTTCTAGTTGTTTTTCATAATAGTTAGTGATTACATATGCGGTTGCTAAGGTAGCATGTCCGCAAAGATCAATTTCCCCTCCTGGTGTAAACCATCTTAAATGATAATTGTCTTTATCCCCTTCCTTTACAGCAAACGCTGTTTCAGAAAGGTTATTCTCGCTAGCAATTTTCTGCATCAAATCCTCAGGTAACCAATCTTCCATAATACAAACACCAGCTGGATTACCTTCGAATAATTTTTCAGCGAAAGCATCTACTACATAATATTTCATATTGAAAAACCTCCTGTATATTATCTTTTCTTTTGTATTACTTAAACTGTTCAAGCTTCTCTCAATTTTTTAACATCGCAATACACCCTTCCCAGTGTTATAATTTGTTCATTTGAAATCCCCTATATTTTATACCGAAACCATGTATAACACTCAATGCACTTGTATAACACTTAATGGAGGGTAAACATGCATATTGAAATTCAACGAAATTCTGAAACTTCACTTTCCAAACAAATATTTCTATCCATTGTTGATCACATACGATCAGGTCTAATACCACAAGGTAGTCAGTTACCTTCTGTCCGCGAATTATCTAAAGAGTTAGAAGTAAGTTTTGTTACTGTTGTAAAGGCATATAAAGAACTTGAAAAGGGAAATTTTATAACTTCTATTCAAGGAAAAGGTACATTTGTAAATACTGAAGAAACAGAAATAGAGGAAATAAAAAACGATTATTTACCATTTAATTGGCAACTATCTATACAAGATTATCTTCCGAGAGCTCAGTTTTCCCGCTTTCATCACGTTCCAGGTGAAATTCAACTTTCTTCTTCTATGATTGACCCTGGGCTTCTTCCTAATCGATATTTAGAGCAAGAAATTCATAAAATGCTTTCGGAGAATCCAAGAATTTTATCACAATACAGTGAAATCCAAGGAGACTATAATCTGAGGGAAGCAATGACTCAATATTTAAAACAATTTGAAGTTCCTACTACACCTGATAACCTTTTAATTACAAATGGTTCGCAGCAAGGATTAGACCTTGTCGCACGTACATTTGTTGGCCCAGGCGATGTTGTGGTAATGGAAAGTCCTACTTATCCAGGGGCAATTGATATTTTTAGAGGGAGAGGCGCTACGATACTTACAGTTCCAGTTGATAAAGAGGGTATGAAAGTGGATATACTTCAAAATTTATGTGATAAATACAAACCAAAAATTATTTATACAATACCTACATTTCATAATCCTACAGGTGCGGTTATGTCCCTAAAGCGACGTAGGCAAATATTAGAGATAGCTAAAAGTATTCAATGTATTATTGTAGAAGATGACCCATGGGGTGAGATTTATTTTGATAAAAAACCTCCTGCTCCTATTAAAAGTATAGATTATTATGGTCATGTGATCTATTTAAAAGGGCTGAGTAAAACATTAGCTCCAAGTTGCAGAATTGGGATACTTTCAGCTTCAGGTTCTATATTCAATCGACTATTAGCGGCTAAATCAAATGCTGATTTAGGAAGTCCATTATTAACACAAAAGTCATTATTACCATTCATTACTTCAAAAAAAATGATTGATCATATGAAAAAATTAAGAACAGCCTTAAGAGTAAGACGAGATTTGACTCTCGATTTATTATCACAATACGCGCCAGAAGAGATTTCATGGATTATACCAAATGGAGGGTTGAACATATGGATTAGTCTTCCAACCTGGATAGATACAAATCTGCTACTCATGGAAGCCAAAAAAAATTTTGTAACATTTTTACCGGGATCAGCTTGTTACCCTGTGGAGCAAGAGAATCACCATATGCGATTAAGCTTTTCTTATATGAATGAACAACAGTTACAACATGGAATTATAACATTATGTAATATTTTCAATTCTGAAATTACATCCAAAAAAATGAAAAATAATACTCCCTATTTTTAAAAAGGTTCATTTATTCTTTTAGAAATGACAAAAAAGTAAAATAAACGTTTTTTTGACATGCTTTTAATATCTCTTCTTTCATTAAATCAACGTTTGAAGCATCTTTTTAATCAATTTTTAAAAAAGCAATAACCAGACTTTGTTACAAATAATCTAACTTAATTTCAAATCTACAATAAAAGGGTAATACATATTAGTCATGTGTAGTATGTATTACCCTTTATTTTAAAAAGCTCTATATATAGATCTTGATAAACCTAATACATCCACCACCATTTTTCACAACCGTTTATCATTGCGAAAATTTAAAGGGAAATGAACAAAGTCATGATAAACACCAAACTTATACCCTCTTTCCTTATAAAAAGAAATAATGTCTGGAAGTACTTGAAGTGTTTGATGTACTTCATGCATGAGTACAACTTCTACATCTCTTGAAGTTCCATTTTTTATGTTTTCTACAATTTGATAAGGGTTATTTTTCAATTTCCAGTCTAAAGAATCAATTGTCCAATCCCATACTTTAATATTCGCTTCTACAATTTGATTGCGAAGTTGTTCATTATCTAAGCCTGGTACTGAACCATATGGCGCTCTAACTAATTTAGGGTTTGTACCTGTAATATCATGAATTATAGCAATTGCTTCATTCATTTCTTGTACAAACTGACCGTCCGTGTATAGATGTTTACTATTATGTGTCATGCTATGTGCTCCTACATAATGCCCTTCAGATGTAGCTCGCTTTACATTGTTTTGTAAATTTTCATTCTGCAAATTGGCTCCTTGCATAAAAAAAGTTGCTTTTACATCATGTTCTTTTAATACATCTAAAAATTGTCCCGTCAAAAGACTAGGACCATCATCAAATGTTAGATATACAACTTTTCCTAAGGGTCTACTTATTGGTTTATTCTCTATTTTAAGCTCCTCTTTTATGACTTCACTTTGTTGCTGTGGTGCCATTTGTTTACTTTGTTCCTCTGCAATTATTTTGACAGGTAGTGTATTGGATTTCTCTCTTATATAGAACATTAGAATAATAGTAGTTAGAACAATTCCGATTATTTTTAGTCCTTCTATTACCCCATTCTTCTTGATAGTTTTTCGTGATGTTTTCATATTGTTCAACCTCTCCTTTACAAAGGCTAGTCTAATTGAACAATATAAAGATAAAATGCAGATTGTGTCGAGTTAAATTAAAGAAAATTGCTGACTCTGCTCTTTTTCTTTTTAATTGAAATGTGTATGGTCAGCTCACTCTCTCAACGGTTCAACGATTTATCTTTGAACATAAAGCACGGTCAGGAATTAGTTTTATTTCATATTTATCTTTTCTTCATTTTATCTTTATCTAGACATCTTACTATTGGTTCATGTTAATCAGCTGAACTTAATAGATTAGGAGTGTTTAAAAAAATGAAGAAAAATAGTTGGAAGTATCTTTTAGTATCTTTTATTTGTTCTAGTTTCGTTTGTCTAATGTATGTTACTCAAGGTAATAGTGCTGAGATAATTGAAATTGACAATAATGCAATAGAAAGTAATACCATTGGTTTATTAGAGGGGAAAAACATTGTGATTGATCCTGGCCATGGCGGCGTTGATATTGGCACAACTGGCTTAACCTTTGGAACAAGCGAAAAAGAGGTGAATCTTACAGTAGCACAAAATATTAAGCGGGAGCTTGAAAAAAGAACAGCCGCAACAGTCGTCTTAACACGTGATAAAGATATAGATTTAGGCCGTAATCAAAGAGAAGCATTACAAAAAAGAATTCAAATTGCCGATGATGTTTCAGCTGATTTGTATATTAGTATTCATCATGACGCTTTTACCGACCCTAGTGTTAACGGAATAGCTGTTCATTACAGTTCACATCAAAACAAGAGCGAAAAATTAGCTGAAATCCTGCAAGCATCTATCTTTAAACAAAGTATTAATGCCAAAAATCGTGGTGTAAGAGACAGTGATTTTTATGTTTTAAAGAATAATTCCGCTCCTGCAGTATTACTAGAGCTGGGCTTTACGTCAAATAAAGAAGATGAAATCCGAATGGTTTCTAAAGATTTCCAAAGCAAAATTGCCATTTCTATCGTTGATGGGATTATTGAATTCTTTGCAAAATAAATCAATATGAAATAGGTAGCTCCACAAAAAACAGCTCATACGAATGG
Source organism: Lysinibacillus sphaericus OT4b.31 (assembly GCF_000392615.1). Lineage (GTDB taxonomy): Bacteria > Bacillota > Bacilli > Bacillales_A > Planococcaceae > Lysinibacillus > Lysinibacillus sphaericus_B. Next base: position 16,314 of record NZ_KB933405.1, read on the forward strand.
TTTATAAAACCGTTTGTATGAGCTGTTTTTCACTCTTTTATTAGTAAATAAAAATAAAACTGT
>NZ_KB933406.1 GCF_000392615.1 Lysinibacillus sphaericus OT4b.31
ATCACAAATCAAAATGTTCATGTTGCTTTGAAATAAAGTTTGAGCAAAAATACCTTACAAACCCTCATTTTACGATAAATAAGAAGAATCCCTTTTGAAAAAAGATTGATCAAAAGGGATTCCTCTTTAGCAGTTTTAAGTTAGGTCATTATAAAAAAGTTTGATTATTTTCTACCTGTGTTGCTCCACAATCGCGCCCGATTGTTGAATAAACCTATACTCTTCTTTTATTCTTATACATCAGGATTTTCACTAGAGGCTTTCCACTCCAATTCATTTAACAGATTCAATGCTTTTTGAGTTGAGTCAATCAATGAGAAATCTTCTTTTGTTTTTCTTAGTTTCAATGCCTCTAAAAAACATTCTTCGGCTTCATTTTGCCTCGCTAATTTCATAAGGCATTTATCTTTGTGTTGCTAGCCATACATGTGTATTTCTCCTTCTATTTATCAGAAACCTTTTTCGATTTCCAATCTAACCTTTTCAAATAGAAAAAGCACAATTCTTGCTGCAGAATTGCGCACGATTGTTAGGTTACTTCATAATAAAATTTACAATAATTCAAGTACGATTCCCACATAACAATCAAATCAATATTTAAAACAATAACAATATAATAAAAAACAAAATAAATTTATTGATAATCGATAAATGTTATATTAAAATCATATAATCATTAAATCAGTGAGGTGCTTTAAATGAATGGTAAACTAGGTTCAACTTTTTTCTTAAAGGCTGTTGCTTTTCTTATTGGAATTGCAGTACTTGCCGTGTGTATATTTTTGTTGCCTGAAGCAGCCAGAAGAGATGCTATAGTGCGTCCAGGAGATTACTCGATATATCCGTTGTTAATATGTGCGTATGGAGTATGCATTACGTTTTCTGTAGCTTTGTATCAAGCATATAAACTATTGAGTTATATCGATAGTAACAACGCTTTTTCCGAGTTATCCCTTAAATCCTTGAAGGTTATAAAAAAATGCGCTTTTACAATTATTTTCTTAATTTTATTAGTAATAGTTTACTTAAGGGTGTATGCCATGTTCACGGGTGATGACCCAGCAGGTCCAATAGCACTTGGACTAATAGGGATATTAGCAACAGCTATCATCGCTGCCATTATGGACGTACTTCAAAAGCCATTAAAAAATACCCTAGAAAAAAAGAAATAAAAATGTAGATGTTTATTTTGCAGGTATAATATCTTCTTTCCCTATTAAATTAAATGGCTCTTAAATGAAAAATTGGCGCCTATTCTTTTTCAAGAATTGCGCCCGATTGCGGAATAGTGGAAAATGCGAAAGAGCTGCAAAATGTCATTTCTAAATTTTTTCTAATGCACCCCATCCTTGATTATAGTAACATCTTTTTTAGTCTCGCTAAAATTCCTTTAAGAAATAAAGCATTTTTTTCAAATCCACGGCGTTTACACCACCCGATACTATTAAAAGCACCTGTAAATCGATAAAAAGGCAATACAATTACCTGTTAAAGGATTTCTAAAATAGCTTTTACCCGTTATTTATTTTGGTGCAATTATTTCTTTACCACCCATGTATGGTCTTAAAACTTCAGGAATTACTACGCTTCCATCAGCTTGTTGATAGTTTTCTAGGATAGCGGCAACTGTACGACCAATGGCAAGACCTGAACCGTTTAATGTATGAACATATTCTGGTTTTGCATTTGGCTCACGACGGAAGCGGATATTCGCTCGTCGTGCTTGGAAATCCTCAAAGTTAGAGCAAGAAGAAATTTCACGGTACATGTTTTGTGCGGGAATCCAAACTTCTAAATCATATTTCTTCGCTGAAGTAAAACCTAAATCAGCTGTACACATTTTTAGCTTACGATATGGTAAGCCTAGTAATTGCAATACTTTTTCCGCATGGTTTGTTAATAGCTCTAATTGTTCGTATGATTCCTCTGGTTTTACAAAGCGAACTAGTTCTACTTTGTTGAACTGATGTTGACGGATTAAACCACGTGTATCACGACCTGCAGATCCCGCTTCTGAACGGAAGCACGTACTATAGGCAGCAAAGCCTTGTGGTAAAGCCTCAGCCAGTAAAATTTCATCACGATAGAAGTTTGTTACAGGTACCTCTGCCGTTGGAATCATGAAATAATCTGTTTCCTCTAATTTAAATACATCTTCTTCAAATTTAGGAAGATTTCCAGTACCCGTCAAGCTATCACGATTAACAATGACAGGTGGTAGCATTTCCTCATAACCATGCTCCTCTGCATGTAAATCCATCATAAATGTCATTAATGCACGTTCTAAACGAGCTCCAAGCCCGCGGTAGAATAAGAAACGGCTACCAGTTACTTTTGTACCTCGTTCAAAGTCAACAATCTTCAAATCTGTAGAAAGATCCCAGTGTGCTTTAAAGTCAAAATCAAATGTTGGAATTTCACCCCAAGTATATTCTTCTACATTGTCGTCTTCTGTTGTCCCTACTGGTACAGATTCGTGTGGAATGTTTGGCAAGCGCATCATCATATCTTTAAAGCGCTCTTCAACATCATTTAGTTGAACATCTAGCTCTTTAATTTCATCGCCTACTTGACGCATACGAGCAATAACTTCATCTGCATTTTCCTTGTTGCGTTTCATAATTGAAATTTGTTCAGATACTTTATTTCGTTCTGCTTTTAATTCTTCTGTTTTAGCAATTAACTCACGACGCTTTGCATCTAAATCCTCAAAGTCATCTAAGTTGCCTAAATCTTCATTACGTGTTAATAGCATTTCTTTAATTTCCGCGAAATTATCGCGTACGCGTTTAATATCTAACATAGTCATACCTCCAGTAGTTTAATGACATTGCATCCATTAAGTCTTGGTGTAATTGCGTTGCAAGCTAAATTCGAATAGCTCCGCTTTGAATCAAAATAAACACAAAAAAGCCCCCATCCCTAAAAAGGGACGAGAGCTACCCGCGTTGCCACCCTAATTGATTAGGCATATACCTAATCCACTTATTTCATAACGGCATTTCAGCCGGCTACAGCCTACTTACATTACTTCGACTGTGCAACTCCAGGACGGATTCACAAGTGCTTCTATCAGCTTCCACCAACCGCCGACTCTCTAAAAAAAACGTGCTTGCTACTACTTCCCATCATCGTGTTCAGTTATTTAAATTTTAACCATACTGTACTATATGAAAACAGATTTTGCAAGTCATACCATAGGATACAAAATATTCTAGAATTCTTGAATCACCGGTTAATTCCGGATGAAATGCACAACCCAACAGGGTTGTTGAGATTTAACAAAGTAATGATCATTTATTATCTTGTTAGCAACAATCACTAATGCATGTAACATGTAATATGAGTCATGCGATAAAGTTTATAGGCTGTTGATTACGCCAATAGCCCTTTCTACCATTTCCCCATTCATTGTTAACAAAAAGAACCTTCTAGTAGTTATAGTAGAGATAGTTTTAATTTAGATTGAATCAAACGATTTTCATATATATTTTAAACAACCTTACATTATATTTGCACCAACTGCAACGCCTTCTTAACCTCCTGAACATCTTTTGCTAATACGCTCTTCACATTCGCTCCGAACCATTCCAATGACGCATCTACCTCCGTGATTGAATGTACTCCTGCTAGAAATTCATCATAATCAATTGCACCTTCAAACAATGGAACCATCCCTTCTCTAGACCCTGATGCAGCATAAACATTGTTGGGAGAAAAAACACCAAGTGATGAACGTGAGGCAATATTTTTAAAATGAAAATGTGAGATATAAGGACGAAGTTGCTTCATGGCGACAATAGGGTTTAACCCTGATTCCCATATATGCAAAACGTCAAAGTTCACTCGTAGGCTTGAGTGATTCGTTTCTTCGAGTAACTGCATCGTTGAAGGTAAATTATCTGTCAATGTGTTGGGATGAGTTTCAACAAGCAAATATTGTCCTTTTGACTCAAGATAATCACAGAGCATTCTAAGCCTAGAAATAAGTTCTGCCCTTTCTTTCTTACTCGTGTCTGAACTGCCCTGTTTTCCTACAAATGTACGAATCTTATTCGTTCCCCAGCGCTTTGCAAGTGAAGATAACTTCTCTGTTTCAGCCATCATCTCAGAAACTGGTGCTTCTAATGGCAAATAATCACTAAGCATGCTCGTTTCCAAACCGTAGGAGCTTAGCCAATCTGCTCCATATTGAAGTTCCTCTGCCAAGTTCTTTGCATGCACACCCCAGAGCTCGATTCCTTGAAAACCTTGAATTTTTGCAAAGTGAGCTATTTGATCAATCGAGTGGAGATGGTGCCGAAACGAGATCGTACAGATAGATAGTTTCATAACATAACCTCTTTCTTGTGCTGTAATGTTAACCATGCTTGAAAACATTCTTGTAATCCTTGCTTTATCTTGAACTCAAGGAGATTTTGTTCTTCTAACTTCACAAAAATATCTTCAGCTAATAACAAATCTTGCGTCATCGCAAGTTTCATCGCTCGATACTGAATCGTTGTATAACCATTCACTAGACGCTCAATTTCATCACACCATGTTTCAAAGCCTTTCTCATCGCGGCCAAGAGCTTCCCAAAAAAACGCAAACGCATGTTCATATGCATACTTTCTAATCGCTAAAACCGGCAATTGTTTTAAGGCAGTCGGAAGTTTTGACATACTTTCTTTTTCTTTTCCTACGGTATACTCTTTAATAATTTCGGTAATTGCTTCTGTCATCGGATTACTATGAAGCTTTATACATGTATTAAAATAGGCTTCAACCGTCTCTGTAGTTGGAGCAATAATCGTCTCAGAATCAAAGTAATAGCCACCTCCGACAGTTGGCTCTTGGATAGCATCTAAAATCCTCTCCTTCGGCAAAATCCCTTCCCAGCGAAAATCAGGGTCATACATAAACCACTCTGCTTCATTTTCTGTCGATTCTAGCATCACATAATGTGGAAATGGACGTTGATGAAATTTATTCTCTCGCTCTGGAAGCATCGATAAATCCAGCATCACCATCACATGTTGATGTGGAGATTCATTTTCTAATAACCTTTGCAGCTTGTTTATATTTTCTTGTTTTGATTGTTCTTCGTCATACCATTTGTAAAGCTTGATTCCATAGAGCATTTCATACCATGTTTGAAAGAAATGATGATCAATACGATCTGAGTGGTATGCTAGCACTCCATTATCGAGCACATCAAAATCTGCATCCCATACCCCAAAATAGTAGGGCCTATGATCAACGCCTTTCGTTTTCTTAATAACTTCACAAACACAGCTAACAAAACAATGAACTTTTATCATTTTTCTCCTCCGATTATTCTACTTTTTGCTGTTTTTCTAAAAAGCTTGCTAATGTTCCTACTGTTTTGAAATCTTTAGGAACGAGAATCTCATCGGGAATGGAAATGCCAAGATCCAACTCTAAATGAAGAATCAGTTGAAGGACCATAATTGAATCCATATACAAATCCTCATTTAACCGGGCATCTTCATTAAAAGAAGACAGTGTCTGCAACTCTAATGAATTTTCCATAATATCATAGATGCTCTTGATCAATTGTTGTCTCGTCATACTGGAATGCCTCCAAGTTTTTTTCTACTTACTTTTCCATTTGGCAGCTTTTCAATTTCATGAACAAACACAAACTCCATCGGCATTTGATGTGGAGCGAGAAATTTCCGGCACCATTCTCTAAGCTCCATATTATCGATTGGTTCAGTAGACACGTATAGTGCACATACTCGCTCTCCTGATAGGTTGTTTTGTTTCTTATATACGACTGCTTCGACTATTCTTGGGTCATCCATTAACACGGTTTCAACATCTTGCGGATACACATTCAAGCCTGCTACATTAATCGTGTCATCCATTCTTGCAAGAAAAGAAAGAACATTATCTTCTATATAGCCAAGATCTTTTGTATAAATCGTTTGTGTAGACAATTCAATGATAATTTCGCTCGGTGCTTGTTTGTCACCAGCTGTCACCTTCACATGAGGGAGGGGGTAGCCCATTTCTTTAGGATCTTCCACATTAGGGTGAATCGCAACACACCCGGATTCAGAGCATCCATACTGCTGTAATACTTGGCGAGATTTCTCTCTTAATGATGTCAACCAGCTATGCGGCATCACAGTTCCTGACGTCATCACACGATCAAATTGTTGATCAATAGGCAATAAACGACTTAATGTATGAAGTAACGCTGGAGCCCCATAGAGTATGTGCTTAGGAAATTCTTTAAGCTTTTTCAAAATATATTTAGGATTACTATTCGTAATAATAACCGGCTTTGCTCCCCTTTTTATGCAAGCCAAGACACCACAAATGAATCCATAAGAATGAGTAACCGGACAAGCGACAATAGAATTTGTCAAGGAATCGACAGGTAACGTCTTCACATAGCTTTCAATCTCTTCTTCCACTGAATTCCACGTTCGTTCAATACATTTCGGAGCTCCTGTTGTACCTGAGCTCATTTGAACTAATACTCCTTCTTGGTGATTAGAATGATTTGATAGTTCGATGAAAGAATCGATATATTGGAACAACAAAAGATGACTACCTGCTGAAGAAGCAAGCCGCACAGCTCCCTCTTTTGGTGTCGCTGGATGGATTGGGACGACTGATCCACCTTTTTGGCGAATATATAAACATAGAGCTATATATTGGAAAATATCGTCCGTACAAATAGCTAGTCTGCGATTGTTACACTCTCTTAGATGAGATAAGCTTTCATATACTTCATATTGCTTCTCGATATCTTCTACTGTATAAAATTGATCATTGACATAAAACATCATCATTCCCCCTTTTTATCCGCTTGCGCCAACGTATTGCTGACGATATGTCGAAAATTACCTTCTTCTTGATTTTGAAGTTTCTTGGTTAGCAAAGATTCAACATAAATATGTGAGCTAGTATGCTGAAGCTGTTCATTTTTTGAGCATAATGAGGGAAATCGTTCAAAGTGCTTCTGTATTCCGTCCCTAACTTGACTCCAAAAACGTGTTTCTGCAAATCCATACTGCTCTTCTAGTAAATAAGATAGTTCACTTAAATGAAACACGAATAATGTATCCATAACTAACTCTCGTAAAGCCTCTACAGAAGACATCCAATAATAATGATCGACAGGTGCATCTTTAAAACGCTCGTGTATCGTTTCGAAGTCTGGAACGAGGCTTCTGTCCGCAATAAATTCTTCTATATATTCGATACTGTCATGGAAATCCCTCAGTACAACCCGAGTCGGCCAGCCATTTTGGTGTAATAAAATCATATTTTGTGCATGGGCCTCAACAGCAATACCTTGAGCGACAAGCAAGTGCCATACAGGAATAACACTCACTTCGATCAAGCGCTTTACCCACTCCTCCGTTCCATATCGGAAGAGCCAATCATCTATAAACGGACGCCCATCTTTCTCCATCATCATTAGCACCGTAAACGGTACCGCTTCCTCATCATCCTTCATATACGAGCGCACACTTTCTCGCCATACTGAACCAAGTTGACCTTCTAGTTTTCTGCTATGTTTTTTTGCATTCGGTTCAAAAATAATCCCTGCATATTCTTCCAGTACAATAAGAGATGCTTCCTTTTGTAAATAGGAGTCTAATTGAATCACTTGTTTAAGCCATGCTGAAATATGAGGAGCGGCACAAACAGCATGAGAATGTAATTTTCGTAATGAAGAGGTATTCACCATATTCATCGAGCATTTTAATTGCGCTTTTTCAGGATTTGAAAAATTCCATAATGTTCGCACCGATTGTGTTGCCCGATAGTAATCTCCTTTCACATCTAAGGGAATTAGATCTTTTAGCTCAATTAATCCAGCTAGTTCATGTTTCATGTTATGCCACTGCCAAGGATGAACCGGTAAAAACGTATATTCCTCATGTGTTCCATCGAATACCGCAAGCTTTGCAAGAAGGTCTCCCCACATCAAATGCCCTAGCTCTCTTTTCCAAAAGCTCTCTTCCTCTTCAAGAACAGTGATTCGTACGTAGCTTCTTCTCACTGCAACCCATTGAAGGGTAAATGATTGCTTTGCCTCAGGGCCATAGTCTTTATGGTCGTCGATCGTAAAACCGGTTCTTGATTTAAAACAAGGGTGATAAGGATGTCCTTCAATGATTTCTGATTCTAATTCTTCATAGTTCGAATTTCTTCTTGACATTGGCATATGGAGATGACGATCATTCCATTCACAAAGCTTACTCGTTAAATGAAGTTCTTTCAGTAATCGAGCTTTGTCTCTAACAGTCGAAAGTAATTCATCTACTAGATCCTCAAGCGTTGCCTCTAGTAACGTTTCATCTTTTCCTACTAGAAAAATACTATCTCCCTTTATTCGGATACGATCAAATGCCATTCTTGTCCCTTCACAACGATAGGTGCACTTCTGTCCAACAAGAGTAAGGATTGAAGTCCTTTTATCTAGACGAGTTTCTTCATATTTGATTAGTCCTTCAAAAATCATTGCTTCCACAAGCTGCCGCCTTACACGTAACTCTCCTTGTTTAGAAGCTAAAGGCTGTAGCTGCTGCATATTCTGCCTCCTCATACTGAAGAACAAACGGATTTGGAATTTTCGTGTATACCGCTTGTTCAAGTTCGGCTTCTAGTTCATCTACATCATGAAACCTTGTTAATAAATTTGCTTTGAACGCAAGCTTTTCTTGTTTTAAAATGTTACGAACAAATGCCTTCCCGAGACCTGTAAATTCTTTTTCTAATAAGTGCAGTTGATCGATAGACCACTTCAAAAGAATTTTTTCATCGATGAGTTGATCTGCTCCAAATCGGGAAATAACGGGAAACAATTGATTCATAAACAAATAATATGTAAATCTATCATGAATAAGGTCATCTTCGTAAAATAGCTCTTCTGTTTCATGTAAAGAAGGCTCTATTGAAAGAAGTTCTTCTTTATATGTTTTTGATAAGTAATAGCCTTGGTTATCACGATAATAATAAGTAGTTGGATAACCTGAAGAAATGTTTAACACACTATTTTGCTGATGCGCTTCGAGAGCTATCCCATACTCATCGTGTAACCTTAATAATGATTCAATAGCACATTTCCAATAGACTTTAAACCAATCTAAACTTACGCTTTCTAATGAGCGACATTCTGATTGAGAGATTTTCATGATGAGCTGACACAGTCTCGATTTTTCTTTAGGCAGAGGCTCTTGAACAAGAGCAGCGATCATGCAGATTCCTTCATCATGTCCTTTAGGAAATATGTTTGAGCGAAAAATAACCTCAAATCCTGATTCCGTCTGATTTGGAAACTCTACAGTCATATAGGCTGGGTCATCAATCATCCGAAAAGATGAATGGTTCTGTAAGAAATCAATCTTATTCATTAACCGAGCCATAACAATTCCAGCTTTTAGTTCATGAGTTCGATTTACCCTCAATGAATTCGTTATTTGGACAGGAATTGAAAACTTATACATCATTTCTTCATTTAAGCTATATACGGTTCTTATCGAAGAAGTTGCTGTATAAAATGCCCCAAGTGCACCTTCATATTTTATCAATCCTTCAGCAAGCGCTTGTCTTACATACTGTTGCTGTAAAAGCCACTGTGCTTGAAGCGGGTGCATCGGAATGAGGCAATCCTTTTCTGACATAACAAAATCAGGTTGCGATTTTGTTAAAGACTGAAAAATAAGTTCACTCGCACTTTTTTCTAATACAGAGGACTCTTTCACAATTTTACGGTCGACACGAAAATAGTGAAGTTGGAAAGAACCTTGTAGCTCTGGAGCAAAACTCGTTTGTTGCCAATTTGCCATTCCTTGTCTGCTTTTAGGTGTCGGATGAAGCCAATGTCCAAATAAGAGAGACTGCTCAGCTTCAATAAACGTATCGTTAGCTCCATTTTGTTTCTTATCTTCCAAACTCTTTTCAATATAATTTGCCATCGTTTGATAGCTCTCAATTATGCGAAGAATGAGTTCATCAAAATGGGAAGAAAGGCCAGGACATCCGTCCGCCTTTGCCATTAAATGTAGTTCTTGAATAAGCGTGATGAGTATCGTTAATTTATCTTCAAAAAGCCATTGTTTTTGTTTTGTACAATACTTCAACGAGACGCCAAATAGATGTCTTCCAACAAGAGATTTGTATTCCACACCAAATGCAAAACGGGTGTTTTGTATCGGCAACTCAAGCTCTAACATATGTGCCTCTGTAATCAGGATAGATAGTTGCTGTTCTTTTATCCACTCCTCCTTTTTGACCCAATGTCCGCTACTCACTTCTCGTATATAACAATTCATAAACGCCTGAAACGTTGCATTTTCTGCAATCTGTTTAGCAATCTGTTGCATGTAATTAACCATCCTTTCACAGAGCATTCCTTCTAATAAATGATAATAATTATCATTTACTGTTAAAAAAATTAGTCTTTCTAATTAGAAAGACTCATAATAAGAAGTAAATGGAAACAAATGTGTTGCTGACAAATGATACAACTCCCTGTTAATTAAAAGAAAATTTTAAATTTATAAAATAATAGTTGATTAATAGCTATGTTTCACGGTTGATAATGATTATCATTTTCATCCATAATTACATATTACAGGAATGATGGAAATGGCTCAACTGTCTAAGGACCTATTGATTCATGAACATTCCACCTATCTTTAACATTTTTTTATCAATAATAAATAAAAATATACTACGTGATAGTTCATCTAACTTGTCACCAAATATATTATTTTGCGTTCAATTGCTTTTTTAACTTCCGAAAAATCTATATCGGTAGTTCGCTCAGATTTATCTATATTACTTATCGCAGCTACGTCTAACAAGATAAAACCTCAAAATAGAAAATATTATAGTAAGCTAGCAAAATTCAGTAAAATAATGATAATATATTCTTATAAAGGGGGATGAAACCATGGGGAAACTAAACAAACGTACTATTCTATGGATTATACCAATCGGCATTTTAGGGGTGTTTTGGTATTTTTACGGTCCACAAAAGGATATTACAGATAATGAATATATTACATATGTGAAAAACTATTCGATTGAAAATAGTAACCAAACATACGACATAGCCTTTTCCTCGACATGTAAAAATCCATATTGGGTATATTTCGAAACGCAAAAAGGACAAGATGTTGTTGAATTCGAAGGGGATTGTCCTGTCAATAACAAAGAATCTAAAGTGAATGTTCAATTTTTAGTTGATCGTGACATGACAAAGGTGCAGTATGGCGCCATGCTTGTGGATAGTAAAATGCAAGAGGAAGCCGATCGCGATAAGTTTCTTCTAACGCTGGCTAGCGACTAAATATACGGAATCATCATCAGCTGAGTAATAAGAATCATGCATTAAACAAATTCATGTTGTTTAGTGCATGATTTTTATATTATCTTAGAGTAACATTATTTGCATGAAGCATTTCTATGTGTTCATTCCCCCCTTTCGATAACCACGCTGTCCCTATCTTTGTGATTACCTGCATGTAGTTTAATTCACTTCCCTTTCCAATTCACATCCATCATACGAATTCCTCCACTTACCACAAATTTTTTTATAAGCATTACTATAATTGCATACATTTCACAAATTATGGTCAAAATTGCAATATCTAGACAGAAAGGCGTGTGGTACGTGTGAAATATAAAAAGTTAGTACGCACCACGTTAAATGAACACTTAAAACAACAAGCTTCGAATGCTACTAGCGAAGTAGCTGAACAAACCATAGAAGCTTTAAGAGAGTGTACCCAACAGATCGATGATGTTGTTTTTAAGAAAATCCCTACGTTCGAGGGCATTGTAACGGTAATTTTCTCCTTCTCTCTTGTGGAAAAGATGACATTACAAACTATGATCTATATTCCTTTAACGAATTATATTCATCAGATTCATCAAGTATCTGAAGTACTAAATCAAACAGATTTTAAAGATGTTGTAACGAAGTTGAATGCTGGACATACTCTCTTGTATTTTCACGAATCACATAAATTACTAAGTATTGACACATATAGTGCTCCTACAAGAGCTATTACAAATACCGAAACAGAATCTACAGTGATTGGTCCACAGGATGCATTTACTGAATCGTTAGATACCAATATATCCTTAGTAAGAAGACGCATTCGCAGTCCGAAACTGAAAAATGAAGATTTTGTTATTGGTACAGAAGCTAACAATAAAATAACCATTATGTATATGGAGGACATCGTAAACCAGGAAAATTTAGTGACTTTAAGACAGCGAATAGAAAATATAAACTACCCCATATTTACAGACATTTCAATATTGAAACAGTTGATTGAAGATAATCCCTTATCTCCTTTTCCACAGTATTACATGAGTGTTAGACCAGATAGTATTAGTCAATACCTCATCGATGGAAGAATCATTGTTTTTATGGACAATAGTCAATCCGCTCTCGTTTGTCCTACATCATTTCTTGAAATGTTCATTTCTGTTGAAGACTATTATAATCGTTGGACAACAGCATCTTTACTACGAATGTTACGTTTTTTCGGGTTTTTCTTGACAATTATGATAACACCTATGTATATCTCTGCTTTAACGTTTCATCCTGAAATTCTTCCATATGAACTTTTATTGAATCTACAAGAATCAAGAAGCAAAGTACCTTTTCCACCGCTTTTTGAAGTATTATTTATTGAACTTATTATAGAAGTATTAAGAGAAGCTGGGTCTCGAATGCCTGCGAAAGTCGGACAAACAATCGGTATCGTAGGAGGTATTGTCATCGGAACGGCTGCTGTAGAAGCCGGACTCATTAGTAATATCTTAATTGTATTAGTAGCTACCTCTGCATTACTTTCTTTCCTACCACCTATTTTTCTAATGAGTAATACAAGTAGAGTCGTTCGATATACTTTTATTTTATCAGCCGGTTTCTTTGGATTATTTGGCCAAATGTTAGCATTTGCTTGGCTAATTATTCATTTACAACATTTAAAATCATTGGGAACACCATATATCACGCCGTTCATCCCTCGTAAGATTAGTGATTTATTGGATAGTGTGATTAGATTTCCCACAATATTTTTAATTGCCAAAAAAGGCATTTCAAAATCACCAAAAAAATAAAGCATTTCTTGGGAGCTGAGGTAATTTGACTTGAATACTTACAATCAAAAAATATTAAATAAATATCATGTCGTTTTTCTGGCACAAAGTGTCATGATTGGTACCGGACTGCTGTCCCTCCCTCAAAAGCTTAGTCCTTTAGGATACAGTCAAACCTTTTTTCCTTTCATCATGGGCATAATCGCGAGTTTCACACTATGGCCAATGATTTGGCTGTGTTCGAAGTTTCCAAATGAAAATTTATTTCGCATAAATGAAATATTGTTAGGCAAATGGTTCGGCAAGTGTCTCAATATATTATTTGTTCTTCAATTCGTTGTTTTTACAGCTGGGATTATAACGGATTACATGAATCTTATCGAAAGTACAGCCCTGCCGGAACAAACCATTACGATACCGGTACTGTTAATTCTTTTGTTACTATTATATATCGTTAAAGGCGGGATTAAATCCGTCGCAAATTTTTGTATATTAACTTTTTTTATTACTTTAATTTTGGTTTTTTTCACAAGATGGGCTATTGAAAAAGGTGATATCAGTCACTTTCTTCCTATTTTTAATTTTACTGGCCACGAATTTTTTGACGCGTTAAAAAATGGCTATTTCTCACTTTTAGGCTATGAGTTAATCATGTTTTATTTCCCCTTTATTATTAATCAAAAAAAAGCTTATAAACATGCATTTATAGGCATTTGGATCAGTATTCTACTTTATTTTGTAGCCACTGCGGTGAGTGTTATGTACTTTTCTGAATGGCAACTGGAAAATGTCAAATTTTCGATATTAAATTTATTTAAAGCTGGAGAATTTTCTTTTATCGAAAGAATCGATATTTTCGGCATGACACTGTGGATTTTCCACATTCTTTGTGCAATATCTGGTTATGTATGGTGTGCAAAGCAAGGCATGGAATCGTTAATTTCTAAAAATGCTAAATATTATTTAGTCATTCTGTCAATCATCATTTTTTTCATAGTAAATATGCCATTTTCTCAAGAGTTCCAGAAAAAATTATTTTTAGGAAGTAACTATGCAGGTTACGCAATCATCGTTTCACCCATCTTTTTGAGTCTTGTTTATGTAATTCGAAAAAAGAAGGTGCAACAATGAGTAGAAAGCTCTTAAGTATTATGGGATTTATAACAATTACTTTTTTAGTCGGCTGCTCATCACCAGAATTAAAGGTGCCTTTAGAGGATTTTGGCATGGTCGGCGTTTTAGCATTTGACTATATTGATGAAGATACGACCAAGTTAACCGTTGCTATTCCTCAATTCATGCCAGATGTTGAACAAAATACACAGATTTTCACTGTCCATACGGATTTAGTATCAGATGGGATTCTAGAAGTTGAAAAACTTTCAGATAAAAAAATTGTATTGAATCAATTACGCGTTGTACTAATCAATGAAGAATATGCTCGCAAAGGTGACGTACAAAGAATCATCAAGCATTTATATAGAAGTGCCGAGGTTGGAAATAAAGTTTACCTCGCAATCGTAAAAGATAGCGGCGAAGATATATTAAAGGGAGATTATCCTGACAAACCGAACATCGACTTTTATTTAAATGATTTATTGCAACCTAGCATCAATACTGCCTTCAACCCAAATACTAATATTCATGACTTCATCTACACCCTCACTAACCCAGTACTCGACCCAATCATTCCAGTACTTGCAAAAAAAGATGACAAAGTAGAAATTAAGGGTGTCGCTTTGTTTAAAGATAAAAACATGTATGACATGATTACACCAGAAGAAGCGCTTGTCATACAAGCGCTACAAGGTAAAAAAGAACTCTCACCATTACCTTTAGAATTGAATCAAAACAATACAAAGGATAAAATACTGCTTGATTTAATACAAAGTAAGGTGAAAATGAAAAGCAATAAAGATTTACAATCTCCAAAATTGGCCATTTCTTTGAAAATAAAAGGCACGCTTAGTGAATACAAAGGAAAAAGAGAAAATAATTTAGATACTCCTGATAAATTATCACAACTTGAGCATGACATTGATAAACAACTTGAGCAAGAAATACAACAATTTATAGAAAAAACACAAAAGCTTGAAATTGATCCTATTGGTTTAAGTGAAAATTTTCGCATGTACTATAAAGGAAAATGGAACAATGAACTGACGGATAAGGTAGTGCGTAAACTAGAAGTGGATATCCATGTCGAAACATCTATTATAAGTACAGGTACGTTGAAATAACAGTAACCATGAATGTATATTCTATTGAGGACAGTACTTTACTACACATAATCATAAATGTTTATGACTAGCATCTTCCTGTCCAGACATAAGCACATATTACGAGACTGTAGACAAATTCGAAAAATTTCAAGTTTGTCTACAATCTTTTTACTTTTATCATAAATATAGATAAACTGACTGTTGATTCCCACTACAGGCGGGCACTTATCGAGGTCGGAGCCGAGCCGCTTCCTTCGCACGCACAGTCCAGGGTCTCGACTGTCCCGCTTTTTATCGAAAACTAGTAGCTGCACTCGATTATTTCTTTATGTACCCATTGGTCGAAAATTTATATTCTCCATATGGTCGTTCAACTGTTAATTCAGTGGTTTTATATAAAAATATTCTTTATTCATTTTTGGGATTCGTGCTGCAGGGCATATTGATGTTATTTATTAAAAAATGCATATTTTTGAGTAATTACCATTTTAGTCTTTTAAAAATAGTAATAAGTCTTATAATTAAATTATCTATGTACTCCTACTCCAAAGCATAAAAGGTGATTAAATCATGACATCCTACGAACGTATACTAATAATGGTCCCGCCGTTTCCCTAGCTAGGATCTAATTATTTAAAATAATTAGACCATGCTTGTAGGAGGGCAAAGAAATTGAATAAATATACTGCACCATCGTTACTCTTAATGATTGTTCTAGTCGCTTTTCCACAAATTAGTGAGACAATCTATACGCCATCATTACCAGATATAGCTGTTGCACTTGGCACTTCAAATAGTTCCGTACAGCTAACCTTAAGTATCTATTTTATTGGATTTGCGCTAGGGGTTTTTTGCTGGGGATGGCTCTCTGATTTTATTGGCAGAAGACCCGCAATGTTAGGCGGTTTAATATTTTATGGTATTGGAAGTTTAATGTGTTTTTACGCTGATTCTATTAGTTTTCTGCTAGTTAGCCGGTTCGTTCAAGCTTTCGGTGCAGCTACAGGATCAGTCATTACACAAACGATTTTACGAGAAAGTATATCAGGAAATAAAAGACACTCCATGTTTGCCCAAATATCGGCAGTGATTGCCTTTACCCCTGCTGTAGGGCCACTTATTGGTGGTTGGGTCGATCAAGTCTTCGGTTTTAAGGCAGTATTCTTGGTACTAGTGATTATGAGTATTTTGTTGTTTTTTTATGCTTATTTAAAGCTGCCTGAAACAACAAATGTTTCAACTAGAAAACGCGTTGCTATTTTACCAGTCGTAAAACGAATCATTTCATCTCCACAGGTTGTCGTTTTTGGACTACTCATTGGTGGAATAAATGGCATTTTATTTAGTTATTACGCTGAAGCACCGTTCATATTTATAGGACACTTTCATCTGTCTCCTGGGCTCTTTGGTTTCTTAGGAATCGTTGTGGCACTGGCATCTATTATTGGCGCTATGATTTCTAAAAAGCTAGTAACTATATGGCCACCAGAAAAAATCATTCACCTTGGCTGTTGCGTTATGTTTGTAGGCTCTTTAATACTAACACTAGTAAGTATATTTACTATACTTCCAAATATCGTGTTAATGATTAGTATATTAACGTCTATATTTATCGTGTTATTAGGAGCGGGCATTGCTTTACCAAACTGTTTAAGTCTAGCACTGGTAAATTTCCAAGATGTTGTGGGAACAGCTGGAGCTATTTTCAGTTTAGGTTATTACTTGTTAGTAAGTTTCGTAACATCAGGAATGAGTTTTCTTCATAATGGTTCATTGATTACAATGCCACTCTATTTCTTGATAATGACCATCACCATGTGGGTGCTTGCGAAAAAACATATTAACACAAACTAAATCCATCGTTCACTTCATGCCACCCTATTTTAAATGGGGTGGCTTTCCCTAGTGCTGTTTTACAAAAAAACAACCCATTGGCGCGTTCATAATATCGATAACCCCATCCTGTTATTTTCCCATTTAACAACCCTTTTTCTGCATAAAAAAACCTCCATATTCATGATAAGGGAGGTTTTTTGGATTATTTAAAATAGTAATTGACTACTTCTTCTGCAGAATAGAAAGTTACATTATTTTGGGTCTTATAAATGAGGTTTGCGACGCGACACGCATCTTGGAAATTCTTAGCGTTATTCAGCTTATCACTCATTTGATGTAAAAATTCAGCAAAACCATCTAGATAATTTGACTTTGTTTGTGCATTGTTAGTTTGTTTGATATCTAAAATAATGGAAAGCCTATCTTCCGCATAATTATTAAAATTTATAAAAAAACATTCTTCCAAGTCTTTTGAATGTTTGTCGACATTTACAACAGCCTCTTTATAATTTGCTATTAAACCGGTAGACGTTAATGTAACAGTAAAACCTCGTTCAACTAACCGCTTGTTTATAGAATCCACTAATTTATCGACTTCAGAATTCATTTTAGGCGTAACAGTCGTTTTTTTTAATTCTTCGCAGTTTTGATAAATCGCATCAATTTCCTCTTGTTTATCAATCAGTAATTTTAAATTTGACACTGTATACACGCTAAATCTCCCCTTTTTATTAAGTTCGACAAAAGGAAAGATTTTTAATCAAAAAGAATGAAACCTAACTCACACGACATTGATCTGTGGACCTCATTGAAAAATGGGGTAGAGTCTTCTAGGTTAACAATATCCTTTAATATTATTTTTCCGGTTTCATTTGAAACGGAAGACGACCTATCAAACAGATTATTTCAAAACAAGTCGCTTTATGTGTTATAAAATTTTAAAATTTCAAAACCACTATAATGGTTTTTATTTGGATATTCCCATCTGTGGTAAATTATATTGTGCACAGTATTTTATAACTTTTTCTACCTTTCTTTGTCGAATAAAACCATCATGATGTCTTGTAAATAAGCAATCTATTATTATCTGAGAGCGCGCAGATAATGAATTATAATCGCTCAATGTAGGTTCATTAAAATAGATTCGTTCAGGAATTTTCATACTATTTTTATTTACATACACTTCAAAACTATTTAAAAAATCTAGCTTGTCTGTTTGACGTATGATACTTATTGCTTCCAAAACATCTTTTTTTATATCCGGAGGAAAAGCTTTTACCAAAGCCATTTTTTTATTTGTCATATGTGTAAACCAGTCACCACCCTTACTTTATGCGTTTAGATCCGTGATTGCAGGTATGTGAATTTCTTTGACGCATGACACGTTGGACAAACTCACAACACATTTGACGATTGCAACAATATCTTGCACTGGAATGCGAGTACCATTATATTCAGTTATGGCTTTTTCAGGGCCATCCTCATAGGGAATCTCTGCTGCTAGTTCACCTGGATTAACACATGTAACGGCGATTCTATCTTTTCTAACATGTTCTCGTAAAGCGTTTGTAATCCCGCGAATGCCAAATTTCGATGCCACAAATGATACTTGATTGTTATTTGTATGATCCAATCCTGCCGTTGACCCTATCAAGATTATTTTACCATTTTCCGACTTTCTTAAATTTGGTAATAACGCCTGAATATAAGTGATCGTAGATGTAATATTGATATTAATGATATTAGCTATATCTGTAGGATCATCCTGTTCGAAGTCATAGTCATCTTCAAAGCCTTTTTCCTCCCACACACCAACGTTATAAATCAAGACATCCACGCATTCATTTTTTAGCTGTTCACTAAATTTTTTATTTTGTTGTGATAAGTCTGCTTCTAGCCATATTCTTTGAACACCATCATTTAAATCCAAGCTTTTTGGTCTACTTCTGGAGACAATCCTCACTTTGTCCCCTGGTTCAGGTAACCCTTTAACAAATGCATCACCCAACCCTTTGCTAGCACCAAATATCATGTAATTTTTCACCATATGTATGACACTCTCCTTTTCTAATTCTAGCCAAATGTTACCATTGTTCTCGAATTAATTACAATTTATCTGTTTCTATACACATAGCTAGTGGAGATTGCATCTAATAACAGTGATAAAAAATAGCAAAAAAACAACCAGGCCCACAATGAGACCTGGTCATCTCTATTTCTTTACAAAAATTACAAAACAAAGGAGAGCGTAATTATTTTTTCAACATTGTTATAAATCTTGTTGTTTGGTGATTGAATGCTAGTTTTTTTTCGAAGCCTAATTTTTCATATAGATGAATAGCCCTGTTATTAAATTTTGCAACTGTTAAGCGAAGAGGTGCATGCTCTTTTTGTTGCACATGGCTTAAAATAAATGAAAAAAACACTGTACCGAAACCTTTTCCGGTGAGGTCCGGTTTCATGCCAATTCCTATATCGACCCCATTGCCCATATACGCATCCACTTCATGGCCACTAGGTACTTGGGCAGATGTTCCGGTACAGAAATAACCGACTAACTCCTCGTTGTCATTGACAATTGCATAATACGGATTGTCAAGTATTTCTTTTAAGGTTTCAGTAGTACACTCGTTATTATAAAAATCATATGGCGCATGATACGTCCACTGTAGTAGCTCACTTGCCAATTTTTTATTCATCTCTTTAACAAATAATTGCAATGTGTAAACCCCCATTATTATGAATGTGATGTTAGTGGAAATAAAAAATGTTTCGTTTCAATATTTATTAATGGACGAACGAACAATGTATCATCACTAGTTGTGATAAATTCTGTATGAATGTTTGAACAAACATCATCTATTGTAAAATGGAAATTAATGATTTCCATATCCATAGTAAGAACACCATTCAACATATCAAGGTCCACTCTTTTCTTGCTAATAATATCAAAAATATGAAGTTGCTGATTTTCATGTTCAAATAGAATCAGCACGTCTTCCTCCTCCATATAATAAATGGCGTCTTTGAATACTAAGATGAAGTAAAACATTAGGAGATGCTCATTGTTTTTTACCCCTAAAATTGAAGATACAGGTATTCTGTTAACGGCAAAGTCCTTCATCAATGCAAAATCAGCTTGATTGTTTATATCGAGTTTACGAAGAGTAGCCTTTTTAGTCCGCTTTTTTAAATGGCAAGTCTTCAAGCTGAAACTACTTTCCTGTACCTTTTTAAAACCAAACTTAGGATAAAAATCTAACACCGTATCATTTGCAAATAGATAGATAAAGTCACAGTCCTTTTCATATTTTTTAATGATATGATTCATCAGCTTAGCTGCCAATCCTTGATGACGATAGTCTGGATGTGTCATCACGGTACCCAATTGAATAGCCTTGTATTCTTTACCATTAACGATTACAACCATCTTATTAACGGAAGCATTCGCTATGACCTGTTCTCCATCCAGATAGGAATAGCAAATATAATTATCTCCCCAAAACCCCCTGTCATACCATTCTTTGAAATCGAGTTCAAATACTTGTTTGGCCAGTTCATTAAAGCTTTCCTTATATTTTACATTTTGCTTGTAGTTACTGATTAATTGATAGTCATTCATGATTACTCCTCCAACCTCAGTGATTTTTACGTTTTTAAAAGAGCCTGCGTTGCTACAATCGACAATAAAAATCTCCCCCCTGTTCCTACGTCATGTAAACTAAAATAGACAAAAAAAGACCATAAGAAGAATCTCTTCTCATGGTCAAATTTCTGTCTACTATAAATACACCTATCTCGAAAAATAGATATACAAAGAAATAGCATGAAATTTGCTTTGATAAGATACAATGTCTTCTAATCGCTATTAGTAAAAGGGAATAGAAAATAGAGCTAAGAGTAAGCCCTTAATTTCACCTTTTACCATATAAAATTCATTCGAATTTTTATTGAGCGATTATAAGTTTCATCATATACAACCAAAACCCCTTTTCACAATTATTTCATATATAACCATATATTATTTATGATACATTGTAAAATCTTAACTACTACTTAAAATAACAGTAGGTTTACTATTTAAACGATAACCCTTTTTCATCTAAAGAAGCCCTAAGATTTGGCAATGAAGCTGGTCCGATACCGTGCAATTGCAAAATTTCTTTTTCACTAAAATTTGAAAGCTGTTCTACAGTAATTATTCCCTCGTGTTCTAATGCTCTTCTAGCCGGCGAAGAAAGCTTTGAAAGAAATCCATTTTCAGGTTTACGCTCTTGCTCACATTTTGGGCAACTTGGACAATCACTACTCTTATAATATTCGTGGCCTTTGTCACATATCCTTAAATTTCGCTTTGAAGTTGTCATTTATAGTGATTCCCCTCTTTCGATACAAATCGTTACCTTCATTTTACTACCTTTTGATCATCTAAGAAATCAATTTGTTTAAATGGGTATGGCTACCTATTGGAAATATTATATATTTTTTATATAAATCTAGAATAATTTATATATTATACATATTATTGCACGATCTTTATAATGTAAATATCACTTTCGAAGGAGGCAATAGGAATGGAGTATAGTAAACTTGGCAATAGCGGATTATCGATAAGTAAAATTGCATTTGGTAACTGGATAAATCATGGAGGAAAAGTAGACGAGAATACCGCAATAGCATGTGTAAAAACCGCATTGGATGTCGGTATAACAACATTTGATACTGCCGATGTTTATTCAGATACGAAAGCTGAGGAAATACTCGGCCAATCTCTGCAAGGTGTAAGGCGGGAGAGTATTGAGTTATGTACAAAGGTTTGTCATCCAACTGGGAAAGGCCAAAATGATAGGGGATTATCACGTAAGCATATTTTCGAAAATTGTCATGCATCGTTACGTCGGTTACAGACTGATTACATCGACGTCTATTATGCCCACCGATTTGACCCATCTACGCCCCTTGAAGAAACTATGTTAGCTTTCGCAGACCTTGTTCGACAAGGTAAAGTCTTATATTTAGGCGTAAGTGAATGGACAGCAGAACAAATCACCCGTGGGGCTGCGCTTGCCCGTGAATTAAAAATCCCACTCATCGCGAGTCAACCTCAGTACTCGATGTTATGGCGCGTTATCGAAACGGATGTCATTCCAACATGTCAACGTGAAGGACTCGGCCAAGTTGTTTGGTCACCTGTTGCGCAAGGTATTCTTACTGGTAAATATTTACCCGGAAAACCAGTACCAGCTCAATCGCGTGCTAATTCCACTGCTGGTAAACCATTTTTTAACAATCTAGTACGTCGTTGGATGAATGACGATGTACTCACTTCTATACAAAAGCTAGAACCCATTGCACGTAATATTGACCTTACTTTGGCTCAACTAGCAGTAGCATGGGTATTACAAAATGACAATGTTTCTTCAGCAATTATAGGTGCCTCAAATCCGCAACAGATAATAGAAAATGCATACGCGGCCAATGTCAAATTGCAACCTGAAATAATGAATCAAATTGATGAAGTACTACATGGATTCATAGAGTACGATTCAAGCAAAACAGGTTAAGTTTTTAACTCAATGTGTAACTATATCAAGTGAAACTTCAATCCGTGGGGGTAATCTTCAACCCCACAGAGTGGTAGTTAAAGCAATCGGATTTTTAGTTGAATGACCACCTATTTTAATTTCCATTTGGGTGGGCAGCTTACTGACTGTTCGTCCTTGATCAAAAATCTTCGTATTTTTAAGTTCAAGGAAGATGAGAATTCGCTACTCATTCGAGAATGAATGGGTAGTATTACTTTTATTAGATTTTCTGGTAGAATATACTTCTCGAACTATCGTTAAAAATTGATTGATAATTGCAGATTTTTCATCCTGCCTCCACCCAACATATAGATTTATTTTAGGAGGAGTTTCTTTAAATTTTTTATAGATCACTCCATTTTGTTTATATGTTTCCACTGAGGATGGTACAACGGAAATCCCCATACCTATTGCAACTAGATTAACGATTGTTTGCATTTGTATGGCTTCCTGAACAACATTTAAATTTACACCTTGTTCACTAAAGTAGCTAGTAATAAAATCATAAAAATCTGGACCTAAATGACGTGGAAACATAATGAATGGCTCGTCAACTAACAATTGGAGAGAAACTTCGGCTAATGAGGCAAGCGGGTGATTTTGAGGTAAAACCAACCTTAAAGATTCCTCAGAACAAACTTCTGAAAATAATATCCCATTATTTTGTTTAGTACGAAAAAACCCAATCTGTATTTCTTTCTCATAGAGAGCTTTTAATTGTTGCTCAGTCGTCATTTCACGTAATACAAGTTGAATTTTAGGAAATCGTTCTCTAAATTTTTTTAAAATCTCTATAACAATTTCAGTAGAATCGACAAAACCAACTGTCAGTTGACCAATTTTTCCTTCGTCTGCAAGTTGTGTTTCTCTAATAGTTTTTTCAACTTGAAACATAATTTGCCGAACTCCATCAAGAAATATTTTTCCAGCGTTCGAAAGCTCTACTTTTCTTTTCGTACGATAAAAAAGTTGAACGCCTAATTCTTCTTCTAATTTACGTATCTCTTGGCTTAAGGGGGGTTGTGCCATTCTTAAACGTTCCGCTGCTCGACTAAAATTCAACTCTTCTGCTACTGTTATGAAATAGCGCATTTTTCGAATATCCAATATCATCACCTTCCCTTCTATTCGCTTAAAAGAAGTTACGATTGTCTTGGCGTAAACTCACTAGATTTTTTAAAAAAAATTGAATATTCACTAGGATTACTAAAGCCCAATTTTTCAGCTAGCCTTATTGATGATGCATTACTGATGTCACAATCCCAGCGAGGCATTATATCCTTTTCGAGACAGTCATTTATAAACGCTTTTGCGACAATTAAACCTAGTCCTTGTCCCCTATAATTTTCGTGGGTTTCAATATCAATTTCCGAGAATTGAAGGGAAGCAAAAATTGAAGTGCATTCACTAATCACTTGCCCTTTATGTAGCATACAGTAACCGAAACCCTTTGCTGTAAAATTGGCAACAGAGCCCCAATACTCATTATAATAATCCTCATTATATGCTGAACTACAAGCAATTTGCTCTTCACTTATTCTTCTCATAGAATATTCATTAGTAAATAGACTCTTCTCATATGATTTTTTCTTATCATGTATAAAAGAATACCTGTTCATCTTTTTTAAATTATCTTTAAATAGCTCATTAATGACACAATCCCAGTGCTCATTTGCAGAAAATAAAGTGAAACGTAGCTCCTCACTTTTTCTTTGGCTATACAATTCCAAAAGGAAATTATTGAACTTTTGATTATCTTCTTTTCCTGCTACGAAATAAATACCCGATTGTGTTCCAATAAGTATCGTCTCTGGATTTTTAGAATCTGCATAAACAATTCCACTTATATAATTATTCAACACGGAATAGGTAAAGGTAGGAACCGTTTTTTTCTCGTTATTTTCTAGTATAGTGATTGCTTTTTCATAATCTTTTTCACCAAGAATTATCATTATATTGCCCCCTCCTCCTAACTGAATACATTGTATGATCTATATTTATCATTTAATCAATTTGAAAACCGTCAGATGACAGACTTTCTGAATTACTAAGAATAAAAGTGATGCAAAAACCCCGATTATTATATATGTCATCAATTCATGAAAATACCTGACTGCAGAAGTGTATAAATAAAATACGCCACCGATAATTGCGCCGCTTGCTGTATAAAGTAATATTTGGTGTAATTGCTTTTTAAATTTCACTTCAATCATCCAGGAGATAATGACGCCCAATGTTACATAAATAACCAATGAATATACAGCATAAATTATAAATAGTGTACTATAAGAAAAGTGTGCTGTATCTACTGTTTCTTGTGCATTAGGTGTATAACCAAAATAAAGACTTAAAATCCATGACAAAATAATTGTTGAAATAATTGCAATTGAAATTTTTTGAAATAATAATTTTAACATCTAGAACCCTCCGCTATATATGGAATCTGTACTTTGTTTATGGATGGCCAATGATGCTATTTAACTGCGTGTCTTCTTGCAAAGGTCGAAGGCGAAAATGAAACTTTATATTTTCCCTCTAGTTCTTTTCTTACTTTTTCTGTTAAATTCTCCCCTTGTTTATTATGTTCATCTTCAAGTTCAATCCCATTTGGAAATATGCCGTCGTTACTCCAATCAATCCATTTACCATATCGCCATACCCATTCCATTAATTCCGATTTCAACTCAATTGAAAGTGGTATTTTTTCTATATCAAAGTTACAACTACATTTATCACACCATATAGGGTCAGCGCCTATATCTCCTTCAACTTTTAACTCAAATGTTACTTGTTGTTCGCATAAACATCTCATATTATTTTCTACCCCTTTCTGAATAGCCCACCGTTACTAGAATAACAAATATGGAAATTTAATCAATATAATTTCCTTCTTAGTATAGTAATCATTAGATACATTCAAAAAAGAAACGCCAAGTAACAGAATAACTGAAATCCACAAAACCCTATGAAGCAACTGATTTATAACAGCAATACAAACTGGCAAATTCAAAAGAACGGGATGATTAATTGAAAATAGTACAAGTAAGCAACTCAAATAAGAGGCCTTTTTGATGGATAAAAAAACAGGACTCAATAATATACTGAGTACCTGATCATTGTTTATCTGGCTACTGAACAATTCATCCTATTTGACTATTAACACGATAGCTTCATTTTGACAATAACTAACATTAGCTTTCGTTGTGACTCTCTGCTAAAAAATTGTATGTTCATACATAATTCACACATACTTCGTCCTCCACAAATGCAGATTCAACAAATCAGTGGTCATAGCTCATACGAATTATCGATTTGGATTTCGGTCAATAAACTCCTCTATATCGTTAGCTAATCGATAAACTAAATGAAAATAATGTTTTTCTGTCATGACACCTTTTTTTCTCCACTTTTGCATTTCTTCATAGTGGAAATTATAAAAATATCCTTCTACATCCCATCTTTCAATGCCTTGCTTCTCCGCCATTTCAGCGATAGAAAGACCTTCTAGCCAATTTTTTTCGTATTCTTCACGACTAATACCTAAAAAATTGGATATTGCATTGTAATCATATTTGACATGATAAACTAATGTTCCCTCATCATTATTACTTTCTTCTTGTTCATTTTTATCTGCATGAACAATTGATGAAAAGGAAAAAATTATTACTGTTAGTAAAAGGAGTAAACCACTAAATATAAATTTCATTTTTGAACCTCACTTTTTTATTTTCTTTCAGTGTGTGAGGTTTCAAATTAACTATGTACTTTTCTTTTTCACTTTGTCATTTTCACCATTGCTACCAACCTGCCATTTTAAATTACAACTCACACAATTATCCATATATTTGATATTTGTTTAAATATTGTGTAGTGTGCTAAGTATTCCAATGCCATCGTTTTTTCCTAGATCATCATCATATGTCCGTTTTTAAAATATAAAACGGACATTATTGATAATTGCATTAGGTTAAATGAGGGAGTGTGAATATCACGGAGATGAGTAAAGCAAAGAGGTATTGGAAGAACGAAAGATGACTTAAAGTGAACGGGCAACATAGCAGGACTACAATAAGCTGTGTTAGTGAATTACTACATAATCAAGACAAAAAGTAAGTTTAAGTAACTACTTAGAAAAGTGAAAGGATAATTGATGATGTTAAAATTTATTGATGATTTAGCTGGTGCGATTTTCGATGTATGTAAATTGATCTGTTATTTCTTTGCAGGTGTATTGATTGTTGGCGTTCCCCTCTTTTTAATTGCTAAATTTTTTTTGTTGTTTCATTAACTCGATTGTGATTTGGTTTCAGAAAAAGTCCTTGCATCGGCAGCGCTAGTCGCAATCGCCTTTAAAGCTTTCAATTCTCGAAGGCACAAAAAAAGCGACGCCCTTCTCTCAAGGAAACACGTCGCAAGTAACTACATGAAGTAGGAGTTGATGCCTCCTTCTCAACTCCTTTTGGAACAACGCTCTGATTTTCACAATAAAAAATGACCGCTTAAATTTATTTCTCTACTATTTTGCGTACAAAACTATCGAATGCTTCCTCTGCCTCTGTGCGTAGTCGAACCGTACAAATTAACGGATACGTCGGACAAATTCGCAGCAACTTCTCTTGCTCCACCTCAGTATGTAAATAATCAATCTTTACATCCCACAGCCCATGTTTGTTCTTATAAGCTACAGCTTGGAAATCGCCATCATCCCGATTAAAATAAATATGCCAATGGCGCCAAGGCAAACGCTCCTCAATTTCCTCTGCATAATCGCTATAAGACGTTTTTATGAAAACAAGCTCCATCTCTTCCGTGACGAACTCAGCAGGAATCGATGCATTACTTGGCAACTCTTCATTATCATATAAAGCCCCCGCTAACAAATAAGCTAAATCCCTCTTTGCCTTTTCAATCGCTTCCTGTTTCGTACGACCCGAGCTTAAAGAATATTCCCATCCTGAATCTAGAAGTAACGTCGGAAAATAAACGCCGTACTTCTCGTTGTCTCTTTTCATAAACGCTGGATAAACAACATTCTCAAATTTCATATCAACTGCACCTGTCCTTTGCCTCACTTATCGAATCTCAAAATATTCTTTTTTTATCATGTACAAGGTATACTCTCACCATCGTTTAACAATTCAGACTCTATTCCAAGGTTTTGGTTTTTATCAATTGTTCTTCTATGCCCTTCACTATATCAAATGCGCCATTTGACTTATTAGAGCAAACAACAACATTGATGGATACGTCAGGATAATAGGCAGCGTGAAAGCTAACGCCTGGATCATACCCCATTATATGATATTTAAGAACGGCATCATTTCTTTTTTTAATCCATACACCATAACCATAGTAGTCTTCTTGATTTTCCTGAGCGTGTGGAGTCAGTAATAGCTTTGTTGATTTTTCACTTAGTAATGAATAACTCATTAACGCATCCCATAGCTTCTCCAAATCATGTACAGTAACAAATGCGCCGCCATCAGAACCACCTTTTGCTGGCAAGGAATAAATATTTGTTTTCCATGTCCCATCGTCAAAATCGATATAACCTTGTGCTGTATTAGCTGGTAGCGCATCTAATTCAAAAAAGCCTGCATTCGTCATACCCGCTTTGTCGAAAATATTTTTTTGGATGTATTCATCAAAGTTGCATTGACTTGCCTGTTCTACAACTAAGCCAAGCAAAATGTAGCCAGCATTATTATAATGAAATCTTTCTCCAACTTTCAATTTCATAGGTAGGTCTTGGAATAATGGCAGGAAATCTTTTAAAGTTCTCATTCGATACATGGGCGTTTGTATCCACAGTTCTTCAAAGTCATCCATAAATTCCTCATCAAAATAATCAGGTATTCCAGCGGTATGTGTTAGAAGATGATGGATTGTTACCTTATCATCAAAGTGTTTAAAATTATGTTTAATGCAATCACTCAGTTTAGAATCAAAAGAAATTTCCCCTCTTTCAACAAGTTGGCAAATTGCTATTGCCGTGAAGAGTTTACAACCCGATGCAATTCCAAAACGAGTCGATGAACTATTTTCTATTTGTTCTGAACGATTTGCGTAACCAAAGTTTTGTTTTAGTAACAACTCTTCCTTACTTTTTACAAATACTGCACCCGAAAAATCAATTCTCTTTTGAATACTCTTTACAATCTCTTGTAAGTTTATGTTCATAGCTATTCCCCCCATTTTTAAAAACATTTTAGTTTAAGAAATAGAAATAGGCTTGCATATTAAATCCACTTATTATTATTGCTAAAAAAACTAATTTTCCCCTATTTTAATAATAATAAAGAACTATTAGAATTTACACAAGTCAGGTTGAAACTTGTTCTTTGTGCGTATTGTCTCCACGGTGATGAGTTAACATCGACGAATCGATTTGAATTTATTTGGATGTAAAATACCATTAGCAATAGAAGCAATTAATCATTGGGAGACTCACCTATAGAACACACTTTTGAAAGAAAGGAACTTACTTTTTTAGAAGATTTAATATACTTATATAGAATCACTACTGTATGATTGTTTTTTCAAAGTTCTATACTGCTGTGCTGAAACAAAGTAAAGTAGAATTCCCAAAACAACAAACAACAACGACACAGGAATCATTTTGTATAATCCAGCAGCAATTGATCCTATAGCCATTCCAGAATAGCGTATGAAATTGAACAGCCCCAGTGCTGCTCCTCTATTACTACTAAACTCGTTACTTATAATTGTAGCAAAAAGAGGTGGTGCGAATCCTACAGTCATGCCATATCCAAATAACACCACGCTTAATCCAATAAGTGAATGGGTATGTAAGAACCCAAATAATATCACTTGTAGTGGCATTAGCAACAAAATTAACTTAAACAGGGTTTGTAGTTCCATCTTTTTTTGCAATCGTTTATATAATAGGCTTCCTACAATCATACTAATTGTTAAAGGCAAATATAACATTCCGATTATCTGTAAGGAAACATGATAATGATCGCTAAGTAAAATAGGTAAGTATACAAGAATCGCAAAGTATACAAAAAATACAAAAAAACTTAAAATCATTGTACTTGCACCTAATCGATTAGCTAGAATGGTTGCGTATTTGCTAAAATACCCCTTTGACTTAATCGGCTGATACTCTAGCTTATCATAAGGCAATATCAATGCAAGAAGAGCTAGTAGTGCAACTGAGATAGCAAAAAGAAAGAAAAAAATACCTGAATATCCATAATGTTGCCCAAGAACTCCTCCTACTATAGGGGAAATTGCTGGCGCAAGTGTAAGAAGTATTTGATAAGTTCCCATTGCGCTTCCTCTTGCTTCTCCGTCAAATAATTGCCCAATCATATTAACTGTAACTAAAGGGATGATTGCAGTACCGATAGCTTGAAACATTCTAAAAATCATGAATAACGTAAAATTAGTTGATAAAGCACAAGCAATCGTCGAAATACTTGTTATAATCAAACTTTTCAATAACAACGTTTTCTGACTTTTAGAATCAATTACTGATCCTAAAGCAATCTGCATCAACGCAGTTATAAAAATAAAACCACCCACTGTGAAATTAACCCAATTTATAGAAATTCCAAAAGAATTTCGAATGAGAGGAATTACTGGGGTGTAAATGTTCTGATTTAAAGAAGCGAAGAAAGTACTAATGCTCAATAAGTATAAAATTAATACTTTATTGTCAGTTATTCGACTTTGCAATGAAATCACGTCCTTCTAGAAGTTAATTATTTTTCATGTTTTCAGTGATAGCGTATAAAAATCTTGTGATAACTCCCAATTCAGCATCATTAAATTTTTCTAGAATACTCAAATACTTATTTCTTGCTTTTTCGTGTAACTGTTCGTGAATAAAAGCCAATTTCTCTCCTGACTCTGTAAGTCCATAATAAATCTCTTTCTTATTATCATTTCGCTGAATTTTAATAATGACATGATGTTTTAACAACTTTTTCACAGCTTTTGCAATAGCTGGTTTAGATACATTCAACTTGTGAGATAGCAAGCTATTGTTTGCCAAGCCATTGTCTTTAATCGTTGCAACAATATGTAGTTGAGTAAGTGACCACTCTAATGTTAATGCGTTGCCTTCTTGATCTTCCCCTCTATTTTCAACTTTCTTTTTTTGTGCGTCTTCTCGCGTAGTTATTAAATTTTGAAGAGCCTCCAAAACTTGTTCTTTCTGATCCATACCTATTCCCTCCTTAGTTTACATGTTAAAAATTAATTCACTACAAATCATTAAAATTGTTAACCGGTTAACAATAGGTATACACTACCTTATTTCGATTGTCAAATTTATACACAATATTTTCTTCTGTTGTTAATTCGTATCTAGATACCAGTATTTTTTTGTAGGAATGAACAAATAACGCGGAATAAGGACTTTGGAAAGTGCCCACTGCTCACTTGCCTACCACATACTTTCCAAAAAGGATTTTATATTTACGTCCACTAACTACTTTCAAAACGACATCTTTGCTTTCTTATTTTGAGTAGTATAAAAAATTTATACAAGCAAACAATAAAAATAAATTCTTCAATTGAGGTGAAATTATGGAACACTTTCCAACGATACATACAAACTTTTGGGATGCCGTAATAGCAATCCCTATTATTATGATCATTACGCAACTGTTAAAGAAATTCTTTCATATTAAACCAATTTGGGTACCCACAATGGCATTAATCATCGGTTTAATTATTTCAATTTTTATTAGTCATAGACATAACCTATTAGCTGGAATATTTATGGGTTGGTTTTATGGATACTCAGCTATCGGAAGTTATGCATCCTTAAAAACTACTCTCATGGCTTACAGACAAAAAAATAAAGACACAAAATCAAAATTATAATCTTTATCAGAACGAGTAAAAAAAGTTGTCACTGAATTTGAAATTCAAGTATTAACATTCCTATCTATAATCTTGTATCAATGAAAGTTAAAGAAAAAGCAACCGACTTCTTCAACTCATTTTATAAAAAATGGTCGATTTTTGGTCGGTTGCTCATATTCTTAATTAAACTAATATTGGATATCCACTTCCTGTTACCTCAAATTCGATTCAATTGGATTTGATTTTTTTATGTTGTCTAACATCCATTCGTATTGAATCGTTTGCGGACGACTATCACTCATTCCCAATTATAAAACGGCCCTGGACGCTCTCTGTGTGCTTTGTCTTCCACAGACTTAGAACTAACAAATTGACAAAAAACAAAAATCATCCATTACCTGATCTTATTCAACTTAAGTGCTATAATTTTTTAAACTCCACCCATAAACATAATTAGTACGACTGACAATAAAACGCCAATGAAATAAATTCTTAAAACAAAAATAGGGGAATACTTCTAAAATCCTTTTTCCCTTTTCATAAAACTCTGGACACTAAATATTATTCCTAAAACGAACAAAATAACTCCAACTAAGAATACCCATACAGTATTAAGTTGAAAGAAATAAAAAAAAGCTACAAAAACAAGTTCTATTATAGAAAAAAATGTTGACAACAAACCCCTTTTACTAAGCATCTTTTACCCCCTCTTTATTACCATTAATAGAATAACGTATACTAATATGATTTCGTAATACTGTTGAAATTCGATAAAGCATACTAAAAGGAAAACAGCTTGGCTTAGTTAAAAAAGGCAAGATGGAGGAACTATATGAAACTACAATTACTTTGGGGTGCCTTATTGTGCATCTATGGGATTTCTTTATTTATTAAATATTTTCAAAGTGTTGTTGAAGGATGGACTATCATCGTTTATGTCTTATCTGGAAGTCTATGTATTGTAGGATTTTTACTAATTATTAGAGCCATAAAAATGAATAAATAACGGGGGCTATTTTTAATTTTTTCGCCCCACTTGCTAGCCCTGAATTTAAAAATTGTTTACTGCCAATTTTAAACTATCAACAAATTCATTTATTTGTTCCATTTTTAGTTTTAGACATAATGCAGGACCACATTCTGTCGCACTATAATTATTTCTCTCACCTGCATCTAACACAAAAATTAATCTATAATAAGGCTCCCACTCATCCCTTTCATGTTCGGGCACTTGCAGAAAACCATTTCCTGGGTAATAATAAGCACCAAATAGTGGAATATGATAAATACACAAGCCTGGATCATGAGGCTCTAGCATACTTAGATGCATAATATCGATTTGTTTTAAATCATCTAATAACTTTAAGAAATCTCTTTTTAAGCAAACGATTTCCGTATGCACCTCTGGAAAAGCAGGACCAGAGCGGAAATGAATGTGGAATTTTACACTCGCATCATTAACTAATTTTAAATTTATTTCAACTTCACAATTAGGTTTATTAGAGTAATCTTTTAATATAGCCATAAATAGATCTCCTTTTTACAATTTGGTTTCAGATATAACTATAAAAATCCCAAGAAAATTACGATAAATAATCCATGCCATGGATAATTGAAGGTCGTTCGAGATTCGAGGCTGCTTTTAACATCTTACATGCTTGCGTTTAAAACCCAGTTTTCCTTTATCGACTTCTTTTTGAATACTTTCGTAAGCATTTAGGAAACTGCTTTTTTTCTTGTCCCGTTTGACTTCTACTGTTCCTATTGCCTTAGCGGTCTCGACTGCCTTGTCATGGAGTGGTAAATACGAAATCCCCACAGTGTATAGAAAATTATTCATAGCTGCTTTCGTTCGTTCTGGCGAATCGTGAATCGTATCTTTCACCTTGTCAAGCATTTTGGAAATCTTGCTTTCTGAAAATTTAACGTCTTGTCGATTCCCTAAAAGCCAACAGTAGCAACTCCAGCCCGCTGACATTCTCAGCTCTTCACTGCTTGCGATCCATTTATCAGCAACTAATTGTGCAATATCTGACTCTGATAATGTGACGGCCACTACATAATCGGACAGCATATAAAAATACGCCGTATCCATCCAACGATCATAATCCGACTCAGTCATGGCTTTTGGGTCTGCAATAATGCCTGCAAAGTACATTGCATCGTAGTTTCCTGTGGCATAAAGCTCTTCAGCTAAACTCTGACTTATTTTTATTTTCTTTGCGATTGGTTTCATAGCGCCTGTAGCCACGCCGAAAAGCGCTCATGCGCACCATTGGATATATACATTTTTTTAGTTCTTTCCTTGCCAAGGGCTTCAAGCTCCTGCATAACCATTTCTAAATTCATCGTTTAGCACTTCCTTCTGTTTGGAGTCTTTCCCCTAAAATGTGGTCTATTAAATACATCACCATTATCCTATAACAATCTATCATTTGTCAGCAAAATTACCATCTAAGCGCAGGACTGTTATACAGGAGTCCACTTGACGCGTAGTGGCGCACTATTCTCGAACTGGAATAAGAAAAACAATTTTTTCACAATTACTTACAATTACTTACAATTTTTAGAATCAAGGTATTACTCAGTTCAATATAAACATTTCCTTAATCAACAATGACATCCCTGTTATTTATATCTTACATTCACAGTATCCATTT
The DNA here is from genome assembly GCF_000392615.1 of Lysinibacillus sphaericus OT4b.31. GTDB lineage: Bacteria > Bacillota > Bacilli > Bacillales_A > Planococcaceae > Lysinibacillus > Lysinibacillus sphaericus_B. The sequence continues at coordinate 34,237 of NZ_KB933406.1, forward strand.
CACAAAATTTAGCCATCATTGAAAGGTCTAATTTAATCCTTGTTCAACTAACCTCCATTAGTGCATTAAAAAATTTAGTTAATATTGGAATTTCTTTAATTTTTGTATGTTATTTATTCCAAATAGCGAAAACTTTTATTTTACAAAAAATAATGTGTATAAAAAATAATGTGTATAAAAAATAATCAATTGCTCTATACTATTAAAGATTTCACTTCGAATCCAATGTGACTAGGAGGGTTAACCCGATGAGTACGATTGATCGATAGCTCAGAAGGACCATCAATACTGAATAAAGCTAAAGTACTGTTGTCTTAGGATAATCTTAAGATCCAATACGGAAGCGAGGCAGTGTGTCATGGAGGAATAAATGTAAGTGGTAATCAAACCCGGAATATTAATTCCGGGTTTTTTATTTTGGTACTACTATACATAAACAAGAAATTCAATTAAGCGTATATTTTTATGTTTAATAAATGACATTTGTATAAAAATCGTGGTTTTTTATATGTACTTTTATCTCTAAGTTTCCTAAAATGGTAATATCAGGTCATAATATGTTTTCCGTGTTAATTTTACTCTAAAAGATGACATGGACACTGAAGTAATTGTTTACGGAACATTCGATGGAAAAGATGAATTAGGTGCCCCAACACTTATTGCAACTATCATAGAATAAGTCACTCAAACGAGGGCTTTTTATTATTTTTCACCCGAAACCATACGCTGGAGGAATAAATGATTAAAATAATTACTTTAGAAAATTTAAATGGCAAGGGTGATGTTTTTGAATTTATGCGAAGTGATTTTAAAAATGAACATTGGCATGAATCTTCGATTTTTTTAACAAAAGATGCTTTTGATTTTTTACATTTATATATTGATGAGGTTTTACCTAATTTTAATTACTTTGGTCCAAACTCAATTACCCCTGAACAATGGAATCAAATCACTTTTAAGGCATGTTCTTTAAATAATTCAGTGAACATCGAATTCCTTCGATTTTTTAACACAATAGATCGTTGGGTACAAAAAAAATTCGAGGAGCACACTTGTTTCTCAATTTGTGGTCCATAGCAATTTCGTGACACAGGGCTTTATCTTCAAGAGAAATGGACAGTTAAGGAGGTCAATGGATTGAAGAAATTTCTTTTAGTATTTTTGGCAGTATTTATATTAACAGCATGTAATTCATCAACGTTAAGTATTAGTGAAATTGAGATTGTTCCAAATAAAGTGCAAAAAGCAATTGATGAAAAAAATACACTTCAAATCATCAATGAAGGTGAAAATATTTCTTATATCGTTTTTCGGTCAAAAGGAACAGTTACAACAGACCTTGAAACGCAAGGTGACACATTAATAGTAAAGTTAGATGTTACGAATCAACAAGATAATGCAATAGAACAGCATGTCTATAAATTAACGTTAGATCCTAACCTTGATACGATTGATATTCGCATTAATGGTAAATCTACAACGATTGATAGTGTAACAGGAATATAAGGAGGCTATTATACCCCTTTTCAACAATCAAAACGTTATCTCATTACACATCAATTTAATGGCTTGTACTTATGAAAAACATACGTGCAAGCCCTTTTATTATGGCACCATAAGTCAATAGGAACGCTTAAATGGCCCGGCGGTATTGGTCAACCTCAAAGGGGATAATATCAGTACTCACTCTATAAATAAGCGCATAATCTTTGGATACCTATTAGTAATTTTTCTACCTGTGTTTTAGAAGAAGGTAGAAGGAAGTTGTTTAATTCTGCTCTTTTTTATTCATTACAAGCATTTATTTCCCAGTACCCTTGTAAGGTTGAAATAATCGTTTAATATTCCATCCAATCTCGGTAAATAAACGTTTTTCATCTTTAAATTTTGGATGACATCATCATCACGTTAAAATGATTTTGTTGCTAGGTCTACTATCACAAATTCATGTAAAAGCTTTCGTTGTTGTTCCCCATTTATCATATAATCGCACGCTCTCTGTAAAGGCATCGTGCCCTCCCCCTCATGCGCGCCCTTTGAAGTATGTCTGCTTGAAAGTGATGCCTTTATCTTTCTTTAGGTATCTGACATAGAAGATATGAACACATAGCTTATTCCACTTAGTGTCTATTGCTTCCATGTTACTTACTTCCTTCAAGCTTAGCTATAGCCTTATCTATCTCAGTTATCTCACTTTCAAGCTTTTCTTTCTTCTTGTTCAATTTTGAAAGTTGATTATTACATTTTTCCGTTTCACTATGAATGTTTTCTAAATCAAATAACTTTGTTTTTTTTGATTCTTGTAATAAATCGATTGCTAACTTCATATTTATTCGCTCCCTTCTAAGCACAGGCAAATCACTTTCTTTTCTAAATGTACATTGCCAATCTTAATAGGCTTTAATCCATTTGCTAATCTTAAATCATTTTGTGTAAATGATTTATTAATCATACATAACTCATTGAATAATGTCTCAGCATACTTTGCCATTTCACGTAATCTTAATCATCGAATTATTAATACTTTTTTCGGTTCACTATTCCTCATCCCTACACAATTAATAGTTAAATGCATAATTAAAAGCCACACCTGGTTAGATGTGACATAATTATTTATAATAAATTTTGAGCCTTAACACTTTTACCTGATATAGAAAACTTATTTTGTTCTTCGTCAAAACTTATAATGAACCTAAATTCATTCAATATGTTTCCTGTGTAATCACTAAGTCTCACTGTTGGACTTACCCAAAACACAACTTCGTTTCCATCCATCTTCCAACCCTTCTCAAATCCTTTGTGCTTTTCTTCAAGACGTTTTTCGATTGATTGTCCGTTATTACTGATTGTATTTTTTACTTGATCGATCAAATTAATTTGTGCTTTTGTTTCCATTTACTTCGCCTCCATCCACACTAATTATAACCATAATGGTATTATATGTAACCTGAATAAAAATATAACAGAAAAGAGACTGCCAATTTAGTAGCCTCAAACGCTTGTTTCCAGAACACACGTACAAATAACGGTTGATGTATCCTACGTAACATAAATCATTTGTGAGTCATTCCTATATTACGTTTATTAACGATTTGATGCTCAATCCTTTGGAATGTATTAGTGAGCTTTCGTAAATCATTTAAATCGTTCATTTTATGTGTAAGCTCATATTCGATGACTTTTATTCTCTCCGTTAATCTTGCGGCTTCCGATTCAACAGTATCACTTCCATACAAGTGACCTTTTTTGTCTTATTCCTCAAACTTAACTTTGTTAATTTTTGAATTTCTAAAACGAAAGGAGCTATTGATTGGATAAATGCCCCCTTTCCTTTCAACGACTATACATATTATGAATTGAAGAAAGGAGTGATTTTCATGGGATACTTTGGAAATGTAGGTAATTATAATAGTTGTTGCGGAGGCTATGGTAATTACTATGGCAAGGGTTATTGCATGGACTATGGTAAGGATAATAGTTCAACATTCGTTTTAATCGTAGTTCTATTCATTCTACTAATTATTGTCGGCGCAACTTTCATGCAAAAAGATTATTAATATTTACAGTTTTTAAGTGTACGAAAATAGAAGGTAAGCACTTCATTATTGGCAACAATCAATAATCTCCATCATCCCTTCTGCAAACTATCATAATAGCAGTATAATGCTAATCTACCAGCCTTATACACTCCTATTATGACCAAAGGGTCGCTCCCAGCCTGGTGACCCTTTTTTGTTGTTTTTCAATAAAGACTTTGAAGTTATATCCCTCTTTTCCCCTGCTCCATACCCGCGTGTATTAGAATTAGCTTTTTTACGTGAATTAGCACCTTCATCCTTGAAGCAATCTACACACAAACAAAAGCAGTTATTCACCTCTGAACGAATCGAAAATATTAATAGAAATATTCAGCATGACTACTTGGGATGCAGTTCACACGGAGTGGCCTTTTTATGGATTATTTGACTAAAGCGCCGGATAACTGAAGAAAGATCTGAGTTTTAATATGAAATTACTTTTTGAATCTGATCATTAATATTTAGCTTACTCAATCCTCCGTGGTAACAAACCACAGATTCAATGTCGAGTTCTAGGTATACGCCGGAATACGCAGGTCACGGCAAAGATCCGAACAAAAATGTCACGCATGCGATGATTACGAAGTCCGTCGTCGATTTTATAACGAAATTGAACCTACGCAATTTGCTGTGGAATCTTTAATAAAGCCTTTAAAACCATCTTTTGAAAGTACTCCAACACCTTCGAAAGCAGTCTCCTCAGGTACTTCGTCAATGGTTTCCCATTCTTTTTTGATTGTAACGTAAGGTATGCTAACCTCATGGTTTGGCTCATTTAATCCAATAAGCAAATCCCTCAAGTTTGGCTTTGTTATATACCTCTTGTTTCCTGTTCGATCAATTCCCAAATCTAGGTGGATTATGAATCTATCTTGCTCTAGCCACACAATAAAATGCTCTTACAACTCATCAGTCCCGGCAGATAAAATAAAGGTACATGTTAAACCAATTGTAGAAGGCAATGATCAAGTGAAGTTTGAAATTGAAATTAAAGTAAATGCCACAATTAATGGTTTCAAAGGAAAAATTTCATCTGACGAAATAAGAAAAAATGTTATAAAACAGGTAAAAAAAGAAGTGAAAGAAACCTATGAAGAAGGACTTAAATTGGACGTTGATATTTATCGCTTGTCAGAATACCTCTATCGAAACAATGTAAAAGCGTGGAAAAAAATAGAGAATGAAGGGAAAATTACATTGACTAAAGATTCTATCAATAAAATAACTATTCATGTCGATAAAATAAACCCAGGAAGAAAAACATTTTCTGAAACAATTGAAGAGTAATTATTAAATAAAAATGACCAGGCGCTCAAAATTAATTGAGTACCTGGGCTTTGGTGTTACATTATCAAATTTTTTTAGCCATTGCTATATTCGTAATTTCATAACCCATTTTTTCATATAAGCCGCGTGCAATTTTGTTATGACCAAAAACGTTTAAACCAATTTTATTCATACCTAATTCTTTAGCAATAGTTTCAGCTTCTTTCATTGCTTTCTTGCCATACCCCTGCCCTTGACATTGTTCAAAAATCACAAAATCATAAATAAAACCTTCATTAGGATTTGTAGCTTTTTGTGAAATCCAAATCATCCCAACTAAGATATCATTGTGAAAGATAGAGAATAAATGATTATTCTTGGTCTTCTCATCTTTTGGTAGCAGTTGATCAAATGATTTCTTCGACAAGTCAATCGCTTCATCTTCACTCCAATTTCCAGAAGCGATCTTGTCTTTTGCATAGTCTTCAATTGCATAACTGATATATTGCTTGAACTCCTCTTGGTTCATAGGTTTTAATGTAATCAATTTATTTTCCTCCTATTCTATGTTTCAACCTTAACATTTTTTCAAAATCCCTCATAATTATACCTGAAATTGGTCTTTGCCCTCTTTTGCCGTTCACCACAAAGGATATACCTCAACCTCTAACATACCTCCGCTTTTGATTGGTTTAACTCGATATTTAACTACTTGTTTCATCTCGTAGTCTCTCAATAAGTTCCTTGATACTGTCTTCATAAGCACTACTATCTATCGCAAATAAATCTTCATAATCTTCTACACCAGCTTCTTTCTCAAATCAAGGTTAAAGTGTTACTTGCCTAAAGGGATATGAGTCAGAAGGATTTAGCTGAACAAATAACGCTTACAACACGTTTGATTAGTGAAATTACTAATAATAAAGTGAAGATGTAACCAAAGGATGCACTAGAGAAATAATGATTGCAATGGATATAAAAAATTTAGGTGAACTTGTTGCTGCGCCTAGATAAGGAAACAGATAACTAATCACACATTAAGCCATCCTTAGTTGATGGAGATACTGATACTGCTACTTTTACTTTTAGTTACGGCAGCAAACATTTCACATTTAAAGATATTAAGATACTGAATAAAAAAACGCCTTCCACAATAATTATTAACAGTGGCTGGCGGTTTTTGTCTATTTAGATGATCTTATTTGCTGAAAAGTAATATATAATCCAATCACTGTGATTTCTTCCTTTTAGTCTTCCACAATGAATTGAACTTGTCCTTTGCTATTACTAGGAACAGTTATTTTCCCTTCTAACTTGTATATCTTTGGCATTAACCTATTAGCTTTTACTTACCCAAAAATCACAGCCCCATGTAATTGCCTAGTTTACGTGCAATAGCCCTACTCGAATAAGTGTCGCTATATCATATAAAGATTATAGGGACCTACTGCAATATCCCACACTAAACTCGATTTAGGATTGCTATTTAATGTCCAAGAGACCATTTGCCTTGGTCTAGTTCTCCCCTGAAATAGTACCTTTGTCGCGTTTTCGAGCGATACAATTCCATGATGAAGATGTTGCGGAAACCCTTTGTATCACTCTTGGAATAGCAATCGACATGCTATTTGTGCTGGTGAAAAAAACTCTCTAAGTCTCCGCATGTTGTTACGCTTGTCATTTATCTTCACCGTCTTTCAGTTTATCTTCATTATCTTTTGGTTTATCCTCACCATCTTTCGATTTATCTTCATTATTATTTTTTAATTGTGTAAATGCGTTCTGCAAAAATCGGGGTACCTTAATACCCAAGTGACCAAGGTTTTCTACCATGCTGATTCCTTCCATACCGATTAGAAATAGAATCATAGCATTACGCATAAAATCACCACTCTCTGTAGCGTTATCCAATTGCACTGCTGCTACGACCATTAATATCATTGCTGTCTTTTTCAAAAGCCCCTTAAAAGCCTTACGTGAATCTACGTCTTTAATTAACCAAGCTACCATTAAACCTAATGTGAAATCGATAGCCATTAAAATTGTTAAAGCTCTTATCAATTCATCAACACCGCCAATTAAATATATAATCCATGCAGTAATACCGCCGATAACTGATGCCCAAAGCGTATTTGTTTCCATATTAACACCCACCTTCTCGTATAATAAAACCCTCCACAATCATCTGTGGAGGGTCTAAAAATCTACTAAATTTTTCGTCAAATTCATTTGTTTTTGTTTCTAAATAACCGCTCCCATCTCTAGCATATTCAATTCCTGGAGCAAAGAGCTCCAACAAATACACCGAACCAACTAACATTAAGTAATAATTTTTTAGAATAATGCCATGTAATCCATCACGGCTGCTTAAATTTGGATTTACGATATCGTTCCATAATTCTTATAGCTATGAAGCCTATTAAAACAGTGACAGCCATTTCTAAGTCGTCCACACAATAGGAGATGAACGTACGATCCCTCCACTTGCGGCTACTATCTCTTTTTCTATTACATCACTTCTTTTTTTCGCATAATAAAAACCCTCCACAGATAATTGTGGAAGGCAAAAGACTTATTCTTTATGGAGGTGCAATTTAAATTTAGCCTACAGTTTTCAGGTGGGAGGGAGTAACCTTTATTACATTTTATTGACTACTCCACAGTACTACTGATTTTCACCAATTTTTCCCCTTGTTCTAAAAGGGATTCATAATCGTTGTTCAATTTAATTTCATTCATTCTGCTTTCAAATATAGAAGAATCATTTATTTTAAAGTAATCGTTTAAAATTTCGTATTGTGTCTTCCCTCGTTTAGTTGAACTATCTTCAATGGCTTCTTTCCATGGAATATTTGCTTTATCCATTATTAATTCAAGAGCTGAGCCAGTCTCATATCGTATATTTTTTTCTAAGAAGCTCGGAGATTCTGCCTGTCCGTTAGCAATGAAATTGAAAGCTTCCATAAAAGTAACATGATAAGGTTCTTCTTTCTTTGCAAGTACCGTAAGGGTCCCACCTGTTAATTTGCTATAACGATATTCTAAATATCGTGCAGAACCTTCCATCGCTTCTGCATTTGTTTCACCAACTAGTTGCGGCCATTTTTTGTAGCGATAATTACGCACAATGGTCCAATCATGTAACACTTGTTTTAAAGTTTCTGGATTATTATTTTCCATCGCCCTATCTAATAGCTTAAATTCCAATCCCATTAACGCATAATTTCCTTTATTTACAGGATAATCATTAATAGACTCTCCACCCTTTGCATCATATGTCCAACTTTTTTGTTTATAAGCATGAAAAGACTCATGTAATAAAAAAGAAGAAAAATCTAAGTATACTTCTGGATTTTCAAACATTTTAGGATAGTATTTCAAATAAAACACATCAGTATCTTTTATATTTAATTCCCCAAAATTCCAAGAAATCCATGTAGAAATAGTTCTAAGGTCAAAACTGCTAAGGCGATATACCTTAGGTAAATGTAAGGATTTTGGGACTTGAATCTCTTTTGCAAATATATTATTTTCCATTTCTTTCCCATTTAAGGCATAGACTTGTTTCCGTATAATTCCACCATCTTTATTCGTACGTATAAGAATTAAAGGTTTTTTTTCAAAATGATACTCTTGATTCCAAAGCTTTTCGCTAGAATCTTCAAAGTTTTTATATATGGTTGATAACTCTTGTAACATTCGTTGATCCGTTTCGTCCAACGAGACAAACTTCGTATGATAATTCTTATTGAAGATGATGTTAACTAAAATAATCACTACAAAAATTATTAATAGAGCCAAAAATATTTTTTAAAAATCTTTTCATACTAATCTCCTTTGTGTAATCCCCCTTAATAGATAACATAAATAACATTACCTCTTCTTTGAGCTAAGATTAGTAATGTGTTTTTTATGTACATAATATCCTTCTCATCCATGAGTCTAAATTGGAAGGTAATAATTCTTAGTTTTCCGATGTAATTTCAACTTGATAATTTTCAGAAGAATTTACAGTAGCGGAGATTTTCTTCTGCTCATTTCCAGTAACATATCCCTCTATATATATTTCAGGTGTCGCATACTCTCCTGAATAACTAATTTCATTAATCACAACATCAACATTTTTTTCTTTTTTAAAGTGTTCAATAGTTGCTAGTTCAGCTGATTCTTTTGTCTTTGGCCATGCTTCTTTACTGAATTCATCTGGCGTACCAAAATCCATAATAGCATACATCCATGCAGCCATAACCAATAACACAGCACTACCAAATACAAAAAAGAATCTTGATAATTTCGTTTTCATGAACATTCATTTCTCCATTCTAATCTAAATTTCAACCAACTTGTTAATTTTTTTTTCAAAAAGACCTCCTTAACTTAATATCGATATAATAAACAAAAATATATTTTAAGTCAATCATATTTTATCGCAAAACAATAAATAATTATTGTGAATAAGATTTCTTTAGATGTGTTTTATTTTTCATTTATTCATTTGCCTACTCATTAATATTTCTTCCACCTGTGTTTTCAAGGCTAAATTTGCATAACGAAACACATACTCATTGCCCGGACTTGTGAACTTCAAATCACTAAATACTCACTAACCTTTTCCCATTTAACGATCGTTATTTTTTTTTAGCCAGCACACTTTTAAGGTTGAAATAATCGTCGCGAATAGCTTTTTAATAACCGTTTAGAACCGGTAGATAAACCTTGCTCATTTTAAGTTTTCAATGACTTCATAATTACATTGCAACGATTGTATAGCTAAAGTCAATATTAAAAATTCATGTAATAGCTTGCGTTGTTCTCCATTAATCATATAACTTTACGTTCTCTATGAAGGGTTGAAATAATTGCAAAACATTATTGTATAGTAAAAGTACGCTTCATATATCTTGTAAAACAAAACGCTTGAAAAACGAATCTCCATACATACATCATGTTTAGAAATTGATTACGCTGCATTTCTATAATCAATTGCACTTTCAATAACTACACGCCATCAATAGAAACATTCGTTCTTTTTATATCATTAAAGAACAAATATTCTTTGTTTAACAATAAAAAAATACCAGGTTCAAAAATATTCTGCATTTTTATGATCTAACTATTGCATTAATTCAATATAACAATTACTATTACGTTATACGTTATATCGCCAAACGTAATAAAATTAGAAAAGGAGGTATTGTATGAAAAAGAAAGATAGATTTTCAGAGCCCTCATTGTTTGTTTTAATTAGTCTCGCGGAGAAAAATTGTCATGGCTACGCAATTATGGAAGATATAGAAAAGAATTATAATATTAAATTAGGTGCTGGGACTTTATATGGAGCAATTACACGTTTAGAAAAAGCAGGTTTTATCCAAGTGCTTGAATCAAATGATCGTAAAAAGCCTTACAAGCTAACAGATGCAGGACGTGAATATTTAAGTAACCAAATTAAAGAAATTCAAGAAATAACTGCATTGGGCGCAAAAAGGCTTGGGCTCATATGAAGTGGTTGATCTATTTGTATCCAAGAAGTTGGAGAAAACGATATGGCGATGAAATAACAGATCTACTAGAACAAACAGATTGGACATTCTTCATGACTATTGATTTACTGAGAGGTATAGTTGATGCTTGGATGAACGAAATAAATAAACGAGAAGTTTATGGTATTCGTATGAGCAACGTATTATTGCTTGTTGGTTTGCTTAATATACTTATTATTCTGCAATATATATCATTACGGGAGGTTATTTTAATGGAACAAGTTGCATTAATCATTGCTATGGTATCGTTTTTTGTAGCAGTATCTATTTTCATTGTAGATCTTTTTAAGGCTGGCATTCAAAGATCTTTCTCAGTCAAAACAAAATTATCGAAAATTGCTGTCAGTTTTATGGGCTTATATGGGCTGAGTTTTATAGTATTTTTGGTACTAGCAAACTAACTCAATTAAGTGATTCAAATATATGCGCACGTAATTTCTAATTTTTCTGAAAATATACATTTTATTTCTATTATGAAAATTCTTTTGTTTTAATTTTAAAACTAATGTTCCTGAAAAAATGACCAGCTCGACTAAATTAGCTTGCTGGTCTTTGCTGTTTAGGGAAGTTTTTTCTAATAAATAACTTCACCTGTATGATTAAAGGAATGTTTTCTCCTGGAGCATCCAATGCTGAAACATAAGTTCGATTTAAAATGTTTTCCTTGGCATTTTATTAGCTGGTTTAGTTTAAGTAGATTTATTCACAAACTTGTTTTTTTTTCACTTTTTTCCACTCATTTATTACAGGAATGCTACTAAGATTGTTACATAAAAAAAGCTTCCTATAATTTTAGGAGAGCCTTAGCATATCCATCCTATCTCCTAACAATTCACTGTTATAAACTTTTTGTATGATGATCTTTATAATTCTTTCTTACATTTTACAACTATAAATTTTATTGGAGGTTTATTTTTGATGTTCTTACTTGGCTCGTCAATTTCTGAAAACTCTACCAGTCCATATTTTCCAAATTCTTGTTTTATGGAGTCAGAATCAAAAAAAAACATTTTTACCTTCCATTATCTCGAAATAGTCTTTATCCAATTGTTTACCCTTACCAAACATTGGGGCTTTTTTTGAAACAGTTGTAAAAATCATATATCCATTTGTCTTTAACTATTATAGCAATCTTTAATAAACTTATTTCTCTCACGATTATTCAATAAGTGAATAAGTGCATAGCAAAATATACCGTCATAGAGTTTGTTATCAAACGGCATGTCAGTTACTGAACCATTAAAAATACTAGTATTAAGCCCATTTTGCCTCGCCAAATCAATCGCAGTTTTTGAAATCTCCATACCTGTAACATTTATTCCATTGCCAATAAAAACCTTTGCATTCCTACCATATCCAATACCTGATACAAGTATATCCTTAACATTCCTTTCAAGGAAAAAGTCCTTTGTTAAGATTGCGGAGTGTGTATCATCAAATTCCCACATCGTTTGTTTTTCTATAAAACTCGATTCCCAGAATTCCGTCATATCTCTTGGGCTACTATGTTGCTTGGCGTTTGTGTTTGTGTTTGAGTTTTATATTATAAAACAATCATATCAAAGCCATTATTTCTTTCTTCATTAGTAATAATCATTAACTTCCGCCTCAACATCATAGGTCTACGATTCTATGAAGCTACTACTCAGTTCTTGTATCAGTCAATCTCATTGTTAAATTTACCATTTTTCCTTCGATACTTCTTCCATGACTTCAAATCTTTCAACGCTTCTTCGCCTTTCATTTCAAGACGATTTCGCCAACGTCTTCATATTGCTTACATAATTAACGGATAGAAAAATGCCCCTGCTTTCGTAGATGAAGAATTTTTAATTTCAACTCAACTGGATGCTTAATTCGAACCCTAAAAAATACTCCCCTTAGATAACAGATTTTTATTTCTTAATCTGTCTACCTAATGGGGAGCATATCATAATTGAGTACCTGGTTATTTATTTTGATGAACTTAAATGTAATTCTTCAATATCTTTTTAAGGGCTTAATTGATATGCAGATTTCTAAAAATTTAATCACTTAAGAGAATTGTTAACACAGTACCCCACAAGAAAATCACGCCATAAAACAGTCTTTGTAATAAACCTGCTGGCAAAGGAAAGAAAAACAATAGAACGATAAGGATAAGAATAGTTATTAGTACAAACAAATTAAAATAGGTCCATCGCTTACCTTTAGTTAATGATTTTGCATAAATCCACAGTCCAAATAAAACGGTAATCATGCCTACTTGTGCTACTATAGAATGCCAAAATAAATCGATGTTAGCTGGTATAAAACCGGATACAATATTTCCTAAAGTAAAAATGAGAATAAATACTGTTGCCAATTTGTTTAACCAGGTCTTCGTTAGGTTCTGCGAAAGATACAAAACACCAACAGAAAATGTTAAGCCATTTACTATAAACAATACATTCATCCAAAAATGAAAAGGGGAACAAATTTCGTGAGGTGCAATTGAATACGTGTAATTACCACATGATGTCACTCCAAGATCACTCATAGCTTGGTTCATAATGTTATAAGGGGCAATTGAAGTCATAATAAAAAATGGTTCAATCACAAAATACAAACAAGTAGCAACCCAGCTTATTATTCCAACTTTTTTGGATATGTGTAACAAAAACTTTTCCCCCTCTATATAAGTGTGCATTTAATTGTAGCATATATTACCAATTGAATAATTATATATGAGGAATATGTATTATGACCGTACTGTGGCAACAAGAAATAATTCCACCAAAATAACAATGTATTTATCCAAATGGCTATTATTCACTAGCATATAATTCAGCATTTTTAATTTTGTAATTATAAACTTTGTCTTTATATTATTTATCAATATCCCCCTTATAAATAAATTCTCCATAAGGAAGTAGTTGCCTCGAAGAAATATTTACAAATTCACTCAAAACCTCATTTCCATTTTTATCAAACACTTCAACTTTGAAATAGCCATAGATATATTGATTCCCCCGATTAGAAATCTTTAGTTACCATTTATCTTCATTTTCCATAATTATAGGTTTACCAAACTTAACATTCTCCATAGCATATTCCTTTGCTTCTGCCATTTCTTTTTTTCTTGTTCTTCTTCTAATTTCTCTATTTCCTTTTCAAACTTGTACGATTGATATTCAGTAAAAAGTAAATTACCTGTGAATACAGCTATTATACCTATAACCGTTATACCAATGTACATGCCCATTTTCTTTATTTACTTATTTCTCCTTTTGTTCTATTTATTCTTAATTAATTATAGATTGTTACCTATACTTTTTCGATAAAAATATTATGCTGTCAAAAAAGCACACCAAATTAATGATGTGCTACTGCAATCTCACCATAACTATATACTAATATTTGTGAAAGCGTTACACTATACCAAACAACTAATTAATCAGTTATTCAACTAACGGTGCAGCCAATTTATTTAATTTTCTCAAACTTTTTATAAAGTTACCTGATTTTAGATGTTAGTCGCTTTTTGGCCGCCTAAAGGCTCCTGTTTTTAACAAAGACTGCCCCTAAAAAGGTGCTCTTTCTTCTATATACAACTACTCTATTTATAGACAAAAAATTAGACCACCCATCACAGAGTGGCCTTGTTATGAATTATTCAACTAAAAGCTCATCGTTAGTTTAAGTATTGAACAACTTACCCTCTAAAGCATTTATATACCTTATAGCTGAATTATGAACAGATTGTTTGGCATCCTTTTTAACAATACGGAGAAAAGCATCATATATTTGTTCAAAGTGTAGATTCTCTACTTGATTCAAGATTCGTTTTACTGTGTTAACAGGAAGAGGAATAAAATTTGGAAAACTATACATAAACGTCACCCAATTGCGATCAGCAACTACACGAATGATATCTCCAACAAATAATATGCCTTTTTGTTGATAACCATTTTTCCATTCTAGTATAGTGGCTCCTTTAAAATGACCACCTGCACGATAAAGAGTTAACCCATTCTGTAAAGTAAGTGATTCACCAGACCAAAAAATAATCTTGTCACTTGATCTTGTAATCCATTCTTTATCATCCTCATGTATATAAATAGTTGCATTAAAAGTTTCTGCCCACTCAACTTGACTTGAATAATAATGAGGATGAGATAATGCGATGGCATCAACCCCCCCTAGCTCCTCTATTTTGTCAATAGTTTCCTGATCAATATATGAAATACAATCCCATAACAAATTAAAACCCTGTTCTTGAATTAAATAAGCTGTTTGCCCAATTCCAAATGTTGGACTAGTAGTAATGCTAGATAGACCATCTTCTTCAAGATTAATATTATTTTTATAGATTTGAGAAGAAATCATTTTGTCCAAAGTTGTCCAAGTTTGCCCATTTACACTGACAAATTGCCTTTCTTCTGAGCATATAGTACATTGCTTTGGCACTTCAATAGAGATTTCATATTGTGCCCCACAAGTTTCACAAATATAGTAATTCAAAATTAACTCCCCCTAAATTAGTATTATTTTATTCTTTACTTCAAGTCATTACACACCTTATTTTACCAACAAAACCCTGAAAATTATTTACAACTTTAGGATGAAATTCATAATTATGTAGTTTATTGATTTTGTGAAAGCTATTATTTATTCTTTCATCAACTTTCCCTTTCTAGTTTTCACTGATGCCCAATGATTCTTTTTTCTTAATACTTCGATAAACCGTCTTTGTACTAATCTCCAGAGTTTCTGCGATGGTTCTCACTTTAAGGTGACACGCCCCTGGATGTTCCAATGAATGGCTAGCAGGCTTGAAAACAATCGCACGTTCTGATTCTGTTAAGTCATAGTATGAACTGCTATGTGGTCCTCCACACTCTTATCCATTTCTGTTACTGATTCAAATGTTGTATATTGTGCTAAGTATTCAAATGCCATCGTTTTCACCTCTCTTCCATTAACAACTTAGTAAACTACATGTACTGATCCGCCTTCTCTTATTTGTGCAGGTTGTCCGTCTACATCATCGAAATAAATATAACCGCCCCAGTAACCGTCAAACTGTCTTTCTCTACTTCCTAGGTTGTAACGGTCGCCATAGCGTTTCTGAAAATAAGAACGTACCTCAACTAGGAAATCAGTCTTAAGGCTGAGAGGTCTCACCGCCTAAAGATTGTTGCCAATAAAAAGAAATAGCATTACAATTACACCATTAAAGGAAAAAAAATCATTAATTAGAGCATTAAAGATAGAAAGAAGATGTTTATTATGAGAATAATTTGGTGGGCTATAAATATTGTGTGGCTAATCATTTTTGCGGTTGGAGCAATATTTATTGGGGTAAGGAAAGTTGATGCTGCAGGGGCAGTTCAAACTCCTGAAATCAGACTGGTATCATTCGCTATTTTGGGTATTGTATTTATAGGTGTTGTACTATTCCAACTGATTTTTCTTTATTTTGTTAGAAAAAGTACAACGCAATAACTTAACAAAAAGACCATCTCAACTGAACTGCACCCCAATTGTTAGACACTATTTCAATTGGAAGTGTAGTTCATCACGTTAAACAAGAAAACTTTTAGCTTTTCCTCTTTAAACCCTCATTTACCGCCCAATAATGATGATTGTGGACAAGGAGTTCTCGAACATTGTCAATATCAATCCAATCCATTTCCAGAGTCTTCTTTACCACTTGGATTATCTCTTATGATGAAGTAAATCAACATATAATCCCCAAATTATTAAAATAGATTTTATTATTTACCTATTGTTTGTTGTTCATCTAACCTGACCTGTTACGATAATAGGCACATAAATGAAAAAACATAAATAAGGAAATAAAGAAGAAGACCACCCATCACGGAGTGGTCTTCTTAAAGCGTATTCAACTAATGCACCATATAGTTTAATACCTGATTTACTGATTATTTCTTCAATTTTTCATATTTAACTACATATATATAGTTTTTGTTGCAACTGTTTGTTGAAATGCCTGATCATGCTCAACAATAACCATTGTGGGATTAAATCTTTGAATAAGCTCTTCAATCTGCATGCGCGAATAAATATCAATAAAATTTAACGGTTCATCCCAAATATATAAATGAGCTTTTTCACATAAACTTTTTGCTATAAGCAGCTTTTTCTTTTGTCCACCAGAATAATGAGATATATCTTTCTCAAATTGAATTCGGTCAAAATCCATCTTACGTAGGATGGATTTAAATAACGTTTCATCAATCTCATGCTCTTCAATAAAGTCTGATAGCAGTCCCTTCAAATGAGAAGTATCTTGTTGGACATAGGAAATAATGATTCCTGAACCTAAATTTATTGAGCCAGTATGCTGTATCGGATCTCCTAGAATTAGTTTTAGGATACTACTTTTTCCGCTTCCATTCTTTCCATCAAGTATAATTCGGTCACCTTGTTCAACTTTAAAGCTAATTGGCTTATTCACTATTTGGTCATCGTACTTAACGGACAAATCAGCCAAAACAATCAATTCATTTGAATGAAATTCCAATGGTCCTAATTTTAATGATTCAGTTTTTTCCACATTTTTTAGCAGTTTTGACTTTTCCTCAATAGCTTTTTGTTGCCTTGATTCAAGGTTCTTTGCTCTCTTCATCATCTTTGCCGCTTTATGTCCTACAAACCCCTTATCCAACTTAGAACCCGAATTCGTTGCCCCATTTTTGGAAGCTTCCACTTGATTAGACCAACCTGCTGAACGCTTTGAAGACTGTTTTAATCTTCCTATGTCTCTTTGTAGACGCTGATTTGTTGCCTCTTCGTGTTCCTGCTGTCGATCAAAATTTAACTTCCAAGTTGAATAGTTACCACTTTGAACTTCAATATTTGCTCTATTTATAGATAAGATATGGTCAACGCATCCATCTAAAAAGATTCTGTCATGTGAAATTAAAATAAACCCTTTTTTCTTCCTTAGATAATCAGAGACCATCTTACGTGCATCAGTGTCTAGATGATTGGTTGGCTCATCAATTAAAAGAAATTGATTCTCAGTCAAAAAAAGTGCAGCAAGCAACACCTTTGTTTGTTCTCCATTTGATAATGTTTTAAATGGTCGGTACATGACCTCGGCATCAACATTTAGATAGGATATTTCACGAAGAAATTCCCAATCTTCTGCTTGAGGGCAAATTTCTTCAAAAATTTCATAAGTATACTTGTTTTTATCTGCAACATGATACGGGAAATAATTAAATTCTACTGAAGAAGTAATTTTCCCACTATAGTCATAATTCCCTAATAATAAATTAAAGAATGTTGTTTTACCTCGCCCATTTCTACCAATAAATCCAAGTTTCCAATCCGTATCTATTTGAAAGTTTACCCCTTCAAAAATATTGTCAAAGCTACCTGGATAAGAAAAAGTTAAATCTTGAACTTTTATCATTGACATGATAATTCCTCCTTTGTATATCAACACTTTTTACTTTTTATACAAAGTCGGTACATCCATCTATTGTAAACTTCTCCGTATAAGTTTGATGGATATTAACGACTTATACGGAGTATTACATGCGTAACAATAGTGTCTGAATTGCTCATTTTTCTCTCTCCTTTATTTATTAGATTAAAGTTACAGATTAAAATAATGAATTTTAATCATGAGAGAATAAAAATCCTCCCAATTTGTCATTGGAAGGATTAGTCTTTCACTTATACTAAATAAGTTCTTTTTTGCCATTGGAATCATGACAAATAAAGTTTAAACTGATTTATAAAAATGGACAGACTAATCCTATATTTTGTAGTTTGAAGTTATTCATTTCAAATAAAAATATAGTTTAGTTAATCATTGTCCATCCATCAGTCCTCTCATAATTGTAATTTCATATTAACAAATTTTTTTCTGGAATACAATTCAGCATCATTTTCACCTCAAATTACTGCTTGTTGCTCTTTTGATAATTTCCGTACAATCGACCACAAGCAGCATCTAAATCAATTCCAAATTGACTTCTAATGGTCACATTATACCTGATGATTTTAATTTTTTGCAAAAATTAACAACATGACCTTCATCAACTTCACCAAACCTTAAAGGAGAACTGACAAAATCTTAAAATACCAATTAGTTAAGGAGTTGTGCTCTACTACTCCTTCTGTTAAATCATTTGTAATGGACCTATGAACCTTCACCAAAGTCTAGAGTACTTCCTGTTTCTACTAAAGTCTTTGTATTATTTAAAATCATCCACCAAGCTTTGTCGCTGTTCTCATAAGTGGAATCTGCTTCTTTCCACTGGTCATGAATGAGTGTCAATTTCGTGCATGAACCAGTAGGCTCTAAAAGATAAGAAATCCTTGACTCGTATGCATGATCATCTTTTATATAAGACTTTCCAGGATAGTGAGTAAATCGAAGTAACTGATTTGGTTCATATTCCAATACGTTTCCGTATACATGCACCGTTTCATCTCCATCTACGCCAGGACCGACATACTCCAAGAGATCGCCCACTTGAAATGTAGATTTAATGACGGACCCATAATAAATTTGTTTTGTACCCTCAGGAGAGATAAGTGCCTTCCAAACTTCCTCTGGTGTACCTGCAATATAAAATTGATACTTCAAATTCTTCATGATTTTTATGCCTCCTAAAAATTTAATTTGGAACATGTACATTATAAAAAAACTTCACTGACAAGTACGGTCAGTGAAGTGAAGTATTTTGATAATGATTGAATAATTCAAAGCTGATAGTTGCCAATTTTTCTTGTAATAAAGTTGGTTTCAAAATGGTGATAGATTTACCATAGGGGAGAAGAAAGTAAGGTACAAAAGCAATAAATAGACTCTTTATCAACCTTAAAAAGAGCTTTGTTTTTTCGTTCGATTAAAGCATGACTAAATAACCAATGCTGACATATTACCTTTCCAATAAAAAGACCATAAGGATCAATATGGCGTGATTGCGGTTCTGTTTCCCTATTTTATGATAAATAATAAATAACCTATAACTTTCGGCAACAGAAATTTCTAAATCTTGAAGAATAGATTTCAAAGACGGTTCGACAATTAGTTTAAGTGCTTTTAAAACAATTATAAATAAATAATACACCCTTTTTCTTCTAATTCACCTAACCACTTTGGTACGTTTAATTGGTGGTTCCATCTAAGATCCAGACGTTCTAACCCCTTAATTTCCAGCAATGATTTTGGTAAGTCCGTTAGCATATTACTTCTTAGATCAATTTCTAATAAATTCTTCAATTGTCCAAGCTCTTCAGGCAATGTGGTTAATTGATTATGTCTCAAATTTAATCGTCTCAACCTTAAACATTTATGTAACGATTGAGGTATTTCTTTTAATTGATTATCTTCCATATCTAAAACACGTAATAACGACAATTCCCCTAAATTTACTGGAAGAGTTGTGATTTGATTATTTTTTAAATGTAATTCCTTCAAGTTACTTAATCCACTAATACTGTACGGCAACTCTTTTAATTGATTATTCATTACACGCAGTTCTATAAGATTGCTCAAATGTCCAAGTTCTTCAGGTAATTTCATTAATTGATTATCACTTAGATTTAAATATTTCACTTTGACTAGCTTAGAGATTTCAGGTGGAATGGATTGTAATTTATTATTATGAAGGTATAAATAATCCTCCATATTATGAAGGGAGCCAATTTCAGGTGGAAGAACGTCAATCTCATTATGCCCTGCATCCAGCATTTTAAGTTCTGTTAAATTCTCTATTTCAGCAGGCATTTTACTAATCTTATTAACAGATATATTCAAAACTTTTAATCTGTTCATTTTATAAATTTCTGAAGGAATTGTTGTTAACTTATTATCAAAAAGGTTTAAATTTGTTATTTCTTTTATGTGTACACCTAAATTAGGTAAAGAGTCTAATTTCATATGAGGAAAATTTAATTTCATTTGTCTGCCTCCTTTTTTGAAAATACAATCTTAACATAATTCAATGCTCTATCTACAATTTTAATATCTTTGCTAAACTAAAAATGCTGCTCCGTAAGTTTAATATTACCTCAAATCAGAGTCATTTGGATAACTATTTCCATTTACCATTCCAGCCAATTAGATGACTACATAAGTAAAACCACCCTTCACGAGTGGTCTTGTTTTGAATAAATCTTCTGCTAAATAAGAATGTGCGTTTGTGATGATTTTAATTTTTTATAAAGGAAAACTGACTAATAACAAATATTGCAAGAGTTATAAATGTAAAATTATCGTTACCATCTTTAGAAGCCAAAACAACCCTTGAACATCGCTTTCTAATTTTTAATAACCACTTTCTCACTAATATTTTTTTAACATCATCCCTTATTCAATTAGTCTGCCCTACAGCTACAATTTTACAAGTTGAAATTGCAAATCTAACGATTGTATCAGGACTTATTGGTAGAGTACCTAACACTATGCCAAGACCTATTTGTTCTACGTTAAAATCTGCTGCAATAGAACCATTACTTGCTAAAAGATTCACAGTGGAACCAATAAGTGTATTCAACAATTTTCTAATTGGTCGTTCACGACAATCACATTCGCACCCAGAATCAACAGGTGGCATCAAGTTGATAGTAGGTCCCGGCAATAAGAATCCTACCCCTGTTACATCAGAAATATTTACCTCATAGGTTGTCGTTCCATCTGTAACAGTAACTAAAAAATCATTCACATCAATAATAGTGAATAAAAAAAAGAGAGGAGGTACATTTGGTGCATCTGCAATAGTGCCAAGAATTACAGTTTGCCCAACAAGTTGTTGTAAGACGGACTGAAGTGGAAAAACACAACAGTCACAAAGACTCAAACAAGGGGCGCTTGGAGGAGGGCATATAGTTTTCACCGACGGACAACATTCATTAATCACTCTAACTATTTTTCTTTTTTTAGAAATGTTTTCACCCCATCAATTCTTATTCTTATAAAATATGTTTTTAAGCAATATTAAATTGGATTAAACCCTAATAAGCCAAATCTTTAATGATGGTTCACATTACACTATTGATTGTGGAAAACTATCACGCTCAATTAGCCAAATGTATAGCAGCTCAGAACGCTCGCTAGTTGTTTTGTCCTCCACAAATAATTTTACAAATGAAAAACCACCCATCATGAAGTGGTCTTCTATGGCTTATTTAACTCAAGTACCTGTTAGTTCACTCATAACACTATCTTTTTAACCATTTGATAATTAGTTAATTTAACACCTTTTCGTTCTACGGTTTGTAAACAAACTGTTTTATACCCTCGACGTTCAAAAAATGGCTTAGCAGTAATACTAGCTTCCGTGTCAATTTCTAAAATCTTTATTTTTTTTGCTTCAGATTCAAGCGAATTAACTAGAGCTGAAGCTATACCTTGTCCTTGATAATCTTTATGAACATACAGTCTATCTAAGTGTCCATTAAGCGTTAAATCGATAAAACCAACTACTTTATCATTTACTTTTGCAACAAGTGTTATATTTTGACCCAATGATTTTTTCCACGATTTCGTTTTAAATTCTTTTTCATCTTTTGGTGCCCAAATATCTAAATGTTCTTGCGAATAATCTTTCAAATTAACTGAATGAACTGTTTCGTAAAATAAAGAAACAATTTCTTCAGTATCAGTTTCCTTAAATTTTATAATAATCATTTTTTAATGTACCTCTCTATATATTAGAATAAGTATATTTTATTATTAAACCTTTTCTTCAACTAACCTGCCCCATGCATTGAAGAAAAAAATAAGAGCTGTTTTAACAGCTCAATGCTCTCCAAGTAAAGCCTTTGTTGATTTAAATGTAAATTTTCACAAAAACCTTGCTTGTTTGATGGTATTTTCTTTAGGTTGGTTATAGCAGTTACTTTTGTGGACAAATTCTTTAGTCATTCCACAGTGTAAACATATAAACCTTCTTGTAATTCCGGTTCCATAAGACACGCCTTATTTTAGATAAATTGATAATATTATAAAAATGATAGTAAATCCTTCTTCCACTATCCTCCGTTTCGTTCTTAGCTCCAATGAAGTCAGGTTCACTATGAAACTGAGCAGCCAATACAATCAAACAGCATCACTTGGCTGTTAAAATAGACACTGTGAACATTAATAAAATTAATACCTTTTTTAAAGGTAATCCTTCTTCCTTGCCCTTTATACACAGTTTAAAATGAATCACGGTATTAAAATCCCGTATTTACCATTTTTTAAAAATTAAACAATTTACTCACAAAGTATCCACTTTTCACGATACCCCCTTTCATTGCTAATAGATCCTCCGGTACATCATGCAATAATCCATTATATTATCTTTCTTATAGTTTTTGTCTGGAATACAAGCGTCCCGCCTCCATTTGATTTCTTTATTGTTTAATTTAAATAATTCATCATCCATACGGTTTCCTATCGCATCCTTCCTTTTTGGGCTATTAACAGAATTATTGCACTTCATTGATTCGGCTCCCTTCAGGCTAACCTGTAAGACCAGGCGGTTGTAAAATCTTAATTGTCTTTTCTGCTTTTTTCTTCACTTGGCGTTTCGTTATATTGTTACGAAACACTTTTGTAAGGCTTCATGAAAAACGTTGCCATCTATAAAGGTGAAATCAGTATATAGCGATTTGCACTCATTAACTCTTGTACAGTGAAGTTAATTTTCTTCGTCTAATATATTCCATAATAGACATATCCGTTGAAAATAAAACAAAGATGTAAACTCAGCTAGTAAATATTATTCCAAATAATCTCTTTTTCTAATCTAACCTACTCAAAGCCCTCAGTCTTTGTTTATACATTAAAACATCCTGACTTTTTTATCCTGTCATTTAAAGCTATCTTTGGACTGGTGAAAAGAAGAGTCAGAACTTTATTGCGCCAAAAATACATATTTGTATTGGCTTAAAAATTTATACTTTTTCACGCCTTATTCTTAGTTGCAATTATTCTAATCCTCCCATATGAAATATGAAGCGAATTTTATCTAAGAGAACGAAACACAGATATAACTGAAAAAGAATTAAAGAAGAAAAAGCCTAACAGAAAAATCGGAAAGTACAATTATTGACGCTATAAAAGAAAAAATAATAAAAAAGAATAACGAATCGTATTTATAGTTGAAGATGCCAAACTTTTAAAAATCATATTAAATGCGGATGAAAGTTTGACGGTTAAGTCAAGCAAAAAAAGCATGTGGATAAAAACAGTGGATGCTCTAGAAGCAGTGCATTCCATCGATGAAATCAAGAAAGTGGTTATTATATGGATGTATCCAATGGTTGATACTTACAGAAATACTGAAGCGTTAGAGGTTATCAAATGAGTGGCTTTTTAATTATCAAAAATAAACGATTTTTATTATGGTAAAAAAATCTTTTTTTGGTTAAAGTTGTTTTTGTAGGTTATTCTAAAAAATTGCCTTACTCAATTTTAAAGGAGGATACATAAGTGATTAAGTTAATCAAACATAGTATTATTTCTATAGCAATAATACTGCTAGCACTAGTGAGCTTTAGTGTTGAAAAAGCGCAGGCTGAAGATGGATATTCAGAAAATTTAATACCTAAAATGACTTCGGATGAATCAGGGTTTGGTAAAGCATCATCTTCAAGTAACCATGTTGAAACACCAAGTTGGAAAGCATTTGATGGTATAGAATACTATAATAGTGGTGGTGCAAACTATGCTTGGGGAACGCTCGAAAAAACTGGATGGTTAGCCTATGAATTCTCAAGTCCAAAAGCAATTAGTAAATACGTAATGCATAATCAAGGAAGCTGGCCAGAACTTTTTCCAAATACCTGGACTTTTGAGGCTTGGGATGGTTCAAATTGGATAGTATTGGATTCTCATAGCAATGTTACAGTAGACGACTGGAGAAAGAATCCGAAACAAAGCTTCACTTTTGAAAATTCTGGTTATTATAACAAGTACAGAGTTAACATTACACTTACTAACAGCAAATATCATGCAGTAAACACAGCAATATCTGAACTACAAATGATGGAAAAAATTTCAACACCATCAAAACCTGTATCAATAGCATTAGATAGAAATGTATTAGAACTTCTAGAAGGCAGTCAAGATAAGTTAATAGCAACGGTTACTCCCGATACTGCAACAGTAATATGGTCATCTAGTGATGAATCAATTGCTACTGTAGATCAAGATGGTAATGTAATGGCACTTCGCGAAGGTGAAGTGCTAATTACTGCAAAGATTGAAAACACCGATATTGCAGCTACTAGTACAGTGGTAGTAAAAAAACCAGCTAATGAGTTTTCAAGTGCTATTCTGAGTATCACTTTGATAGATGGTATAACAAAAGAATACGATGTAACTAATAAAGTTTTAAATGACTACTTAAATTGGTTTGATAGTGCACAAGGTACTTCAACATACAAATTTTCAAAAACTATCTCCCCTTATAAAAGGGTAACTGAATATATCGTACATGATAAGATTGCTTCATTTGAAGTAAGAGAATACTAAACATAAAAAGACCAGGTACTCACGTAAAAAGGGGCCCTGGTTATTTGTTTACTTCTTCAGGAACCTTATCAAAATTAAACCCTTTAAACGATACTATTTTTAACATTCCAGTGTTTGTTCTTTCGAGATACTGAACTTTACAATACAACTTTGACTCCAGCCATATCATATCGCGCTCTACCTTGGTTATAATTTGTTTGGCTATTTGGCGAAAAGCTTCCTTTTCTTCAGGTTTAACCAATATCTTAGTTTAACTAATTCAAATTCTTAAGAAATCTTCATAAAATTTCTCATTAATTATTAATAATTTCCATTTACAATAAAGTGAAATAAATTAGTTAGGAGCGTCTTATCTTGGGAGTTACAGAAATTATTAATAATATCCGGTATTTAATGTTGCCAGTAATCATTATTCTTGTAGTTGAGTTCTTACTTATCGCATTATATTACTTCTTTTATTATAGAAAACAACAAACAGACCGAAAAAAAATTCAAATAAAGAAACTTATTCTTGGCGCACTTTTCATAGGATATATTGTTTTTGTGTGTGAGCTAACTATTATTGGTCGTGGCACTTCACACTACTTGCAGATGAACCTTCATCCGTTCAGTGGTTATATTGATGCGTGGAAAAAATACTCTTTACGTGATCTACAAAATTGTATTTTTAATATATTAATGTTTGTTCCATTAGGCATTTTCTTGCCTTTAATTATCGCTAAAACTAAAGAGTTTAAGTGGCTTCTTCTTGTTGTTGTAAGTGCCACACTGTCTATTGAAACGTATCAGACACTTTCAGGAGCAGGGATTTTTGAGCTTGATGATTTAATTAACAATTCACTTGGTGGGATTATTGGATACCAGTTATACAGACTAGGAGCTTCCATTGCTCATCACAAAAAAGTAAAAATAAAAAGTCTGGTCGGAACCCTTTCTATACCTCTCTTGATGGGTTTGATTTTTCTTGGGATGAATATTATCTACGCCCAAAAGGAGTTTGGTCATCTAGCAATAAACGCGTATACAAAATCGAATATGTCAGGTGTTTCTTTATCAACTTCATTAGAATTAAGCCCATTACCCGCAGTTGCCCCAGTATATAAGAAAATGATTAATAATGTTGGAGCTGAAGCCCTGTTGCAAGAGAAATTAGGATTATCAGAGTTGAGTGCACAGGTTATTAGTGGTGATCGTGAGATTCTATTGGAAGATAAAGCAGGGGTCCCATATACGTTATTTATAAGTTCAGAGGGAAGTTGGTCATTATCAGATAATCTTTATACACCAGAGCAAACTTCATTAGCCGAGCAAGAACCAATGGTTGACAAGGCATTAGCAATGATGGACGAACTTTCTATACTACCCCAAGATGCAGAATTTACTGTATTAGAGAGTGGAGATTTTGAATGGAAGCTTCCAGATCGTACTGATTTAAGCAACGATTATTGGCATGGAGATTTAAGTCTTGGGCTTAAACCCGATGGCAGTGTTTATTCATTATCGTATAATCTTCATAAAAACCAATTTATACGGGAAGTGAACATCTTGTCATTTGCAGAGGTGTATGAGCGAATTAAGAATGGAGAATTTCCCCAAATAAAATATAATGCACTGGTAAAGGAAGAAGAACTTATTATAAAAAAAGGTGACCAACTTGATGTAGAATTAATTGAGCTTTCGTATATGTATGACACGAAAGATTTCTATCAGCCAGTATACAGAGTTTCTGGAACATTTAACGGAAAAAGTTGGTTCACCTTGATTCAAGCAAAAAAGTAGTCATATCGTTCGGTAGCCCACGTTTCAACCTGGCTTTGATGTTAAGTTGGGATTAGGTACATCTTAACCCTTTGTGCAGAAGGGAAAAGATGCACCTGAAATAGTATATCAATTCAGGAATCTAAAGAGTATCCAACAAATGGATTAAAAAGAAATATAATGCTAACGTCTTGAATAATATACATTTTTAACTAATAATCACCAAGTATTAAAATAATTCTAAACGATTTCAAGTTCGGCTAAAATAGCTTTGTTGGTCATTCATGCTATTTATTTCTAATTTGCTGAATAGTAATATACAAACCAATCAAACGATCAGTTGTCATCATGCCATACTGTAAATCCTTCACGTGTGAAACCTGATAATACCATCCTTTACCGCCTGGGCAATAAAGTTTTCAGTTTCAGTTTTCATAGCCAGTGAACCTGATTTGTATTTGTCACTTCGATTTCCTCCTTTTTGTCTTCCATAATTAATTGAACTTGTCCTCTACTATTATTCGGTACATTTATTTGTCCTTCTAACTTGTATCCCTTTGGCAGTAACCAATTAGCTTTTACTTCAAAATGCGGTCGGTCAATAGCGTTAGTCCAAGCATCTCTCCACTCGATGCCTATCTTCTTAGCAATAGACCCTACTGGATTCAATATAGTCCTCACACTGAACTGAGTGCAATCCACGTAACCAAGCACTCATCTATCCCATCCTCGAATCGTCTGAGAACGCCTGTCCTAGCCACGATTAGATAGCCTGTGTGATTGATTCCTCTGTTTCACTATTAACGCTCACAGATGCTATAGGCTCGTTAAATCTTCTAGGATATTGCTATGGTTACTCATGTTAGCTAACTAAAAGTTGAATCGATTGAACTCATCGTGTTGGCTTAGGTAACAGTCAAACTCATATGTTACACATTTACCATTCATCTACCAACCCAAACTCTGCTATGTTACAATTTCGATATAGAAAAAAATTTTCAGTTAGTTTAAAAAAGACAGGAGGATTTGAGTTGTGAATAGTTTTAATACAGGAGATATTTTATTTAGTGCTTTCTCGATTTTCGGGTTATTATTTTCCCTTGTTCCAATTATTTTTTTCCTTTGGTTTGCTATCAGTACAACTAAGCAATTAAAAAGGCAATCCATATTATTGGAAGAAATCAATGAAAAATTAAAACGTTAACAAGGATTATTATCTCCTTTTTAACAAACGAAACAATATCCTTCACACACCAATCTAAGGACTTTTGCGTAGAATTACACACTCAAGTCCTTTTGTTGTATTCCTCAATCACTTCTACAGCTTCATACGTGACTCAGTAGCACCAATCAGACTACCAGTGTAAATGATTCCTCTACTTTCATACCAACGCTCATAGGCTCGTTAATCCCTTCTAGAGGCTTGTTACGATTGTTATTGTAACTGTCGATATCATTATTGTATATATTCCATTTATATACCAAATGAAACTTTGCTATGTTATGATTTCTATATGGATTGAATTTTTAGTTAGTTAATAAAGAAGCAGGTTTGAGAGGTGAGTGAAATTGAATAATAGTGAATTAGGAACATTATTACTTTTTCTAATTGTGCTAGTTTTAGTACTTAGTATTTTTGGATTTGTAATTAGAAAGTTCTTAGGTGCTAAGAGAAAGAAATGGTTTTCTTATAATCACATTAACGAAAGACATAAAAAACTAGATTGGTCAGTACGAATATTTTTTACCATACTATTATTAATTAGTACGTATTATTCGATTAACAATAATGAAATTTTGTCCTATTGGTATTTCGAAACATGGTTTATCTTAATTGTGTTTGTATTAACATCTGAATTGTTACGTGCATTTATGGAATGGAAATACGCAGAAAATAAAAAAGACTTTGTTGCTACTATCACAGAAATCTTATTTATGACTAGCATAGTATTTTTGACGATAATAACTGATTTTTTCGGCTTATTTAATATTTAATCGGGCGCTATAAAAGACCATTCGTCAATTTAATAGCCATCACATATTAATCTAGGGGCTTGTACCTAAAAATTACACGCAAGCCCTTTTGTTATGTTCCTCAATTGCCCCTACACCCTCTAGCGTGGCTCAGATGATGTTCCATTCTTGTGGCTCGTTTATGAGCGTATGACAGCACACTAGAATCTAAGTGTGGCACATTGTCACGCTTAGACCTAACCGTTAACTTGAAAAGCTAAATTCCTCAAGGTAAAGGGTTAGACCTTTCGGATTCATTTAGAAACCAATGACCTAAACCGTTCAATTTGAACTGATTAGTTTTGCAGGGTACACACAGAACCTTGCTAACTCTACCCAGTGTGTAGTTAGAATCTTTTATTCTGCAACAAGGTTAATCCTTGCATCTAAGAGAACTGACCTAAGAGCAATCCACGCAACCAAGTATACGCCTAGCTGATACTCGAATCGTCTGAGGGCTGTTCTGAGAAGTTAAGCAACAAAAAAAAGCACACCAACTTAATGATGAGCTATCGCAATCTCATCACAACTTGATTTATAAGCTCATACCTCTCTACACCAATATTTGTAAATGTGTTACACTATACCAAACAACTGATTATTCAGTTATTCAACTAACGGTGCACATAGGGCAAGAAAAAAATAGTTTATCCTAAAGAATATGGTAATTGAAGGAGGTTATTTTATGTTTAAACGAATTTTATTTGTTAGTGGCTTACTTGTTTTAGGTATAAGTATTGGAAATTTTTTCTTCGGTAATAGTTTAGCTGACAACATAGATGATAACTTCAAACATGAAATAAAAATAACTTATCCTCAAAATGGGCAAGGGCAAACGTTTGGTTCAGCATCGGATGCTTCTTCTTATGAAGATGAACCCGATTTAATTAGAGCTATAGGAATAGACGGTACAAAAGGGTATGCAAAAAAAGCAGATTTGAATGGTCCTCAGCCTAAAACCCCGAAAGAAGCAGTTAGACTTACAAATGAAGCTAAACCAAGAGAAATTCCTTTGTATGATGTTGATGGAGAGACTATTATTGGTAAGTTTATTGTAGGTGGATAGAAGTTGTTCTATTATTGAACAGCTTCTATTTATAAGTAAAGAGTGTTATTAAAGTAACGAGGGCTTTAGTTTAATAAGAATAGGACTTGTGTTTATGATTGATTTTCATATATGCAAGTCCTTTTGTTATGCTTCCTCAATCACTCCTGTATCTTCATAGAAGGCTCTATAGCAACGATTAGATCCCTGTATGAATATTTCACCACTTCCCTATCAAAACCCTCACTGCTCGTTAAATTGCTCTACAAGGTTGCTACGATTGTTGTTGTAAGCTAACTCAAAGTTGAACCCGTTAAGTACTTACTCCTCACCTGCTGTAACAATTAAATCTCTTTCAATGCACTTCTACACTAGCATACCATCACGGAATGGTCTTCTTATAGCTTATTCAACTAAAGCCCCGTCAGTTTAAGAAGATATTTTTAATTTTCAACTCCATAGTGTAGTTCCAAAAATTAATTTAAGCCCCTAGTTCCTTCCAATGTAAGATTTAATTGATAATCTCCATATTATTAAATACCATTCCAATGATAAATTAGTTGCACAACGCCAGAAGAGAAAGTTCTTTTATTAACCATTTTTAAATTTAACCTCTGTTTTATATCAATAAACATCGGTTTTCCTTCTCCCAAAATAACAGGGTGAATAGATAATCTAAATTCATCAACAAGCCCTAAATTTATAAAAGTTGTAATGAGACCTGCTCCGCCATATAGCCAGATATCTTTACCAGGCTTATTCTTCAATTTATTTACTTCTTCAAGAATATTATCATTTATGAATATTGCTCGATTATCAGTCCCTATTTGTGTTCTGGAAAATACATATTTCTCTTTACAATGAACCAATTCCCAAATCTCTTTTTCGCTATCAGAGTCTTCAGTTTTTGGAATATATTGTCCCCATAAATCGTAACTTTTTCTACCATATAAAATAGTGTCAATTTGATTAAAAAAATTAGTGAACCCCATATCAGGGTCCATAATGCACCAATCAACTTCTCCATTTTCCCCTTCAATAAAACCATCTAAAGTAACTGCTAAATCTAAAATTATTCTTCTTTGTTTTTCGTTTTTTGACATAACGCTTCCTCCTATTATCATTCAGTTATTGTTTCTTCTGCCCCGTTGAATAAGGATTACACAACGAATTTAGATAACCGTAGGCTATTATAAGTATCTTTCATTTTCAAATACAAATGACGTTAGTAGAGATTCTTAAATACGCTGTTTAGTGCTTTCATTACTACGACTATCGACAAAAAAGAACCAAGTAAGGTGATTATCAGGATATTTGGTAGCTACACCTTTAAAACATGCGTTTAAATCCTTTTAATGTATATTGGAATCCACGATTACTATGAATCAATGGCTGTTCACCTTCTTTTAACGAACGAATAGCTAGATGCTATGAAATACTAATGGATTGTTATTGGGATGCCCTAACACATAGCTCACAATTGATCCATCATACAAATCAATAATTGCACTCAAATAAGCTTTTTTCCCATTCCCATACTTAAATTCCGTGACATCGGTACACCATTTTTCATTTGGCTTTTTCGATGTAAATGCCCGATTTAATACATTCTCTGCCACATGATACGCTGGAGATTTACGATAAGGCTTTCGCTTTCGTCGAATAATAGACTTCAATCCACTAATCTGCATTAAATGATAAATACGCTTCTCGTTAACCGCCGCTTGATCTTTTTCTTTCTGCTGACGATTGATTGACAACGCTATTCGACGATAGCCGTACACCCATTGATACACCTGTTGATACGAAACACCCTAGGCGTACGCTGCTAACTGATAATTTTTCTGGTGCTTCAAACAGTAGTCGACAATTTCAATACGTTCCTCAAAAGTTGACTTTCTTCCTTCCGTGATAGCTTGACTCATTCCTTTACCTGAATCTTTTAATTCACTATGACTAGTATACTTTTTTACCCACCTTTTTAAAACAGAGATACTGCTAATCTCATATTTCGCCAACACCTCCATCTGTTAATAATTCCGTTGTATGTAGTCTTTCACAGCGCTAATTTTAACTCTTTTTAATAGAATTTACATGAAATAACTTCTTGTAACCCTTCACGTCCACCTGCCATATTTCATTTTCCTCTACAAAAAGTTTAATGATCTAATGAACACCTTTCCCCACAATTCGTTGAAAATAATGACCTTCTTCGAACAATTGAAGAATATGTAGTTTTATCTCGAGTGGATGTTTGCTTCGCCCCATAAAAAATACTCCCATTAGATAAACAGATTTTATTTTTAATCCGTCTACCTAATAGGGAGCATATCATGTGACATTTTTATTTTTAATTATTTTATATTTGATTTATATTCTCTAAAAATATTATCTAAATGCATATGCTTTAAATCTTCATCGAAATTCAAAAAAATACGATTTTCGAATTTTTTTATACACCAATTTTCATCATTCGAGTAGATTTCATAATAATTATTACTTAATTCCTCAATACCTATATATCTTATGATTATCCTATGCTCAAGTTTCTTTACTAATATACTTTTCTCTTTAAAGCAGATTCGGAATCCCTTTATAAAATTCAATTCTTTTATTTTAATTTCCTCTTTCATTTCTTCTGGTATATCGATAATCGATAAAATTACTCCGAATGCACTCGAAAAATACTCAATTAGTGAATTTAAATTCCCATCAATAGCTTTTGCAAATGGTCTATCTTCTGTATTTTTCAAATATACATTACTCAATTTAAAACCTCCCTTTTAACCTAATATTAGATTAAAAGGTAAGTTATGTCACTAATTGAAATATAAAACATAAAAGAGACTACCCAACCAAGTAGTCTCATGAAAGGAGGAAAGCTTGTTTTCAGAACACACGTACAAGCGAACGTGCTTATTATTGTAAGGAAATTTTGTTTACGCATTTCCTTGCGCTTTTTGATACTACTATCATATAACGGTTTTCAATAGTTTCAGCCCCTACTTAGTAAGTTACTATTTTAATACCTTTCTTTGATGAAACTTTTTCTGCATACTCCATCATACGCATGAGCTTGCGTGCTTAATCTTGATGTAATTTGTACTGTAATTTAAATCGTTAGCAATTGTTTCAAGCGTCTTTCCTTCCACATGCTTACGATAAAGGATTTTATATTCAAGCCCATTAAATGTACAAATGAGCTTCTTTAAATCATGTAGGTCGTTCATTTTACCAATTCATATTCGATTGCTTCTATTTTTTCTTCTGCATTCGCCCCAAGTGACTTGGCTTCTAATTATACTTACCTAAGTCATTTACATTCTCCCAACGTCTTAATTCACATTTGGTCTTATCGAGATTGTGTTCAAGGTAATTTATTTGTTCCACAGTTTACGATAATCCCTCAATCATTCGTACATGTGCAGCACCTACCTTGTTTGTTAATTTTCTCAATTTGTTCAGTAACTAAAATTATTTATAATTATTAAACATTAAATAGAATAGTTGCTGATACACCCTCTGCAAAAGCACCTCCAGTAGTTGTGATTTTTACAGATAGCAGAGTACAGCTATTTACTGAAAAGTTTGTTGTTGTTGTTGTGCAACAATTTGGTGTTGTAGATGAATTTGGCCCAACTATAGTTGCAATAATTCCAGTAGCTATAGGAGTAGTAAAACCACAATTTGTGCTTATATATATTTGTGCTGATGCTGTTGCTCCTGCACTTAGAACATTATTACGTATATTGAGAGTTAAACTTGTAATAACTGCATTTTGAGGAACTACTATTGTATTTTTAATGAAAGATGCTGTTGAAGTTCCTATCCCTAGAAAGTCAAGGTCTCCTACCGACTGATTTGTACTAAAATAAACTTCCATTGATTTAGTACCAGATGCACCTGTTGGACCCGTTGCTCCTGTTATTCCTTGCCGGCCTGTTGGACCCGTTGCCCCTGTTGTTCCTTGTAGCCCTGTTGAACCCGTTGCTCCTGTTATTCCTTGCAGGCCTGTTGAACCCGTTGCTCCTGTTATTCCTTGCAGGCCTGTTGGACCCGTTGCCCCTGGTATTCCTTGCAGGCCTGTTGGACCCGTTGCCCCTGTTGTTCCTTGTAGCCCTGTTGGACCCGTTGCTCCTGTTGTTCCTTGTAGCCCTGTTGGACCCGTTGTCCCTGTTGTTCCTTGCAGACCAGTTGGACCCGTTGCCCCTGTTGTTCCTTGTAGCCCTGTTGGACCCGTTGCTCCCATTCTCCCTGTTATTATTTGCAAGCCGGTTGAACCTATCGCTCCTGCTAATCCTTGGAGATCTGTTGGACTGGTTGCTCCTGTTATACCTTGAGAACCCATCTCTCCTGTGGCACCTGTTTCTCCTAACCCACTTTGAAAGTAACTGAATCTCATTAGATCACCTCCTTCTCCATTTTTATAATATTCTTATTAGAAGCCATGAAATAGACATAGCACTGCACTAGGTCATATGACTGAAAATTGCTACCTTATAAACTTTCAACTTCTCTAATTTTAGGTTTGCTTAAGCCATAAGGTGACCGGTGACCCTTTTAAATTTATATTTAGGCCTTCCACAGTTTTTATGATGTGTTGTAAATATTGATAATACGGATCGTTATCAAGCACCATAGCTTATATCCTGAGTTACATTATGCATAATTAATGAATAAGCTTCTAAGGTACTTCGGACACGCTCGTCTCGTTTTTCTTAACAGCGATGTGTAATTGCTGCACCTCACACATTCATCTCGCACCAAAATTGCAAATATGTTATAATTTAACAAAATACTGATTGTTCAGTTGTTCAACTAACGAGCCAGATAATAAGACAAAATGATTAAGGAGTTGACAAAAATGAATGCATTTATGCTAGAAGGATGGACACCCATATTACTTCTGGGGGCTATATTTATTGCTGGGATTTACTTCATATCTCGTAAGGTATCACGAAAAGCCTTATATACAGTTTCGTTAGTATTGAGCTTAATTTGTTTCGGCTTTGTCATATACAGCATATTTGTTGTTGGTGGATGGGAAGGTATGGGACTAGGATTCGTTGCGATTAGCGTTCTATTAGGAACATGGATAGGCACTATATCTGGCATTTCTAGTAAAAATATAAGAGTGTAATTTATACCACAATCGGGTGTGTTTCAGTTCAATAAGAATAGGACTTGCGTGTATGATTGAGTCTCATATATGCAAGTCCTTTTGTTATGCTCTCACACTTTCACAGGAATGCAACAGTCACCCTACACATGGCTTTGTAGCAACGATTAAATGCCTGTGTGAATGTTTTCCTCAGCTCCACTATCAACGCTCACAGGTTCTACAAGCTCGTTAAACTCTGCTAAGGCTTTGCTACGGTTGTTGTTATAAGCTAACTCAAAATTAAAAGGGTTTAGACCTTCAATACCTCGCCCTGCTGTAACAGGCATCTTTCTTGTTAGTCATACACATTCTTACCACCCCAATATTTGTAAATATAATACACTTTAACAAATGACTGAACACTCGGTAGTTCAGCTAATAGGATGTAAATGAAAGGAGATTACAGCTTGGAGTTATTCATAGAACTTGTAGGTATTGTTCTACCCATTGCAATAGTTGGAGGCATTATGGTCTTTGTTGTTAAAAGGCTTGAATATAAACATAAGCAAGGAAAATTAGGTAAGAAAAAATCAAATTGTGCTCAAAATTCATTAGATAGTTTAATGCCACTAGGTATGCTTTTTGGTTGTACAATTGGTTTGATTCTTAGCATGTTTTTCTCAATTCCATTATTATCTACACTAAGTTTTGGCTCAGGGATAGGCTTACTACTTGGATATTTTGCTTATGAAATTTATGGCAATAAACAGGAAAGTTATTCATAAGAATCTATATTCCATAATAGGGAGCTTTAGTTTAATTAAGAACAGGACTTGCGTGTATGATTGAGTCTCATATATGCAAGTCCTTTTGTTATGATGTCACAGAAACACTCCTGTAGCTCCACATATGGCTCAGTAGCTCCAATCAAACAACCTGTGTGAAATGATTCCTCTACTCCACTACCAACTCTCACAGGCTCGTTAAACACCTCTTGTAGCTTGCTACTCAGTCCTTGTGACAGTCAATCTCACTTGTTGATAATTTACCATTATCTATCAATATAGACAAAAAATAAAAATTGTTAATATTCATAACAACCTCAAAAAGCACACCAACTTAATGATGTGCTACCGCAATCTCATCATAACTTGCTTTATAAGCTTACACTTCCACAACCCAACATTTGGAAATATGTTACACTAGATAAAACAATTGATTATTCAGTTATTCAACTAACGGAGCAGGATAGTTCGATAATATTTATAGGGGGGATTTTATGATTAAGTCTTTAAAAGGGCAATTTATCTTATCTATATTTGTTGCTATTGGTTTTGTTTATTCTACTTTTTCTAATATTGAGTTTACTGTTGACGAGAGGTTTCTATCTGTTCGGATACTATTTTTCTTCATCATGATTTTATCGGTGTTTAATGCGGGATTATTGACGGAAAAATATATTCAAACAAGAAAGAAGAAATAATTCAATGTAGTGTAGTGCTTTAATTTAATAAGAACAGGACTTGCATGTATGATTAATTTTCATGTATACAAGTCCTTTTGTTAAGCTCTCACACTTTCACAGGAACGCAACTGTAGCTCCAATCAGACAACCTAATAGAAATCAATTCCTCTGCTCCACTTCCAACGCTCACAAGCTCGTTAAACCTCTCTAAGAGGTTGTTATTCAGTTCTTATAACAGTCAATCTCATTAGTTGCACATTTACCATTCCTCCACCAACTCAAACTCTGCTTTGTTACAATTTTGATATAAAAAAATTTTCAGTTAGTTACAAAAAGGCAGGAGGATTTGAGTTATGAATAGTTTTAATTCAGGAGATATTTTATTTAGTGCTTTCTCGATTTTCGGGTTATTATTTTCTCTAGTTCCAATTATTTTTTTCCTTTGGTTTGCTATCAGTACAACTAAGCAATTAAAAAGGCAATCCACATTATTAGAAGAAATCAACGAAAAATTAAAACGTACATAAGGGATATCAACAACCATTCGACACTTAAAACAACACCCATCACACATCACTCTATGAGCTTGTGATTATGATATAACTTATATTCACAAGCCTTTCTGTTAAGCTTCTTCAATTGCTCTTATAGCTCTTCACACATTGCTTTATAGCAACGATTAGACCCTGTATAAATGATTCCTCTACTTCACTATCAACGCTCATAAGTTCGGTAATCACTTCTAAAGTAATCGTATGCGCTATCGTAAAGACCTTAGCTTCTATATGAAATATCTGTATCAACACACACACAATTTAGATGATGATATTTACCCTTTTATACCACTACTATTTGGATAACTATAATTGGAGTATTTTATAGGGATTTCTCCATGAATCGCTGCGCTTTATTGTTGTATAGATATTTGTAAATTTGTTACACTATACTAAACAATTGATTATACAGTTATTCGACTAACGATGCTTTTTTCTTCAATAAGCAGAAATGGATATTTAATGCACAATGAGGTTAAATATGGTAAAAAATATAAAGAAAAATATACAATCTTCGCTAATTTATTTCATACTTTTTATTATATATCAATGGTTATTTCGTGATGACATTCAATGGGGACACATTATAGGAATTTCAATTTTATTTTTCATTTTTAGTACATTTTTTGATTGGGCAAATATTCCATACAAGTGGAAGAAAAAATAGGACTTGCATGTATGATTGATCCCGAAATACTTATGAAAACTACTTAAAACAAGGATTACTAGATTTCTTTGGTATTATGTTGCTTCACAAAATAACACCAACACAAATTAATTTGTTTTTCGTGGAACAGAAAAAGCAAAAAGCAGGCTCGCTGATAGAAAAGTTTGTACTAATGATTACCATGTTTAATAAAGCGATTGAATGGGGTTGCCTTGAGGTGAACCCATATGCAAAGGCGAACAAACCTAAGCGTGCTAAAACGAAGCGTATAAATTACTACACAGAGTCACATATACAACTATTGCTCTCAGTTCTTCCAAAATTCCATATCAAACATCAACTACAAATTAAAATCGCTTTGTTTTATGGCTTACGAATGGCTGAGATTGCAGGACTTCGCTTTGAGTCATTAAATTTTGAAAACAACATAACCAGCGTGAACAAAACGTTACAGTATGATAAAAAACGACAAAGACACTTCTTAGATTCAACTAAAACAGGTGAAAGTCGCCTTGTACATGCCCCTAAAAATCTTATGACCGAGTTACAAGAATACATTGAGCTCAAGAAAAAGAAGTTAGAAAAGCTTGGGGATAAATTTAATCCTATTTTAGATAACAAGGGAAGCCCATTAATTTAGTGTTCTCTAAGGACAATGGTCATCCTAACCATCCTGACCGCATGAGTAAACAATGGAGCGATGTTGTTAAACAACACAATCTCCCTTCAATTACCTTTCATGGTTTGCGACATACAATCGCCTCGTACATGCTCTCTAAGAATATAAATATCAAAGTCACTTAAGTACAGCTTGGACACGCAACCATTCGTGAAACACTCAATACGTACTCTCATGTAGCTCAAGAGCAGAAGGAAGAAGCTAGTGAATTGTTCGACTTACTATAAATAAAAAATACCCAACAAGCTCCGATATTTTCGGTCACTCATTGAGTATTTTTCAAATGTTATTTTTTAGTTTGGGCACTTTGAAATTTAATCCAATCCATAAACCCCTGTTACGCCTACTCTTGGATAGCTGCTTCTAACGCAACAACCATCATGGCATTGAATTATCCGAACTATCACGATAAATAATGACTGACCAAAAGCTTGATATAACAGTATTTTATTGTCTGCAAACTTTCATTAATCAACATAAAAAATCATGATTTAGTCGGTTGTTGGTCGGTTAAGTCGGTCGTTTTTTATCTAAATAGACCACCTATCACGGAGTGGTCTTGTTTTTGGTTATTCAACTAAAGCACCCGTTACTTTAAATGTATTCCTTCACAACCTTTAGTTAAAATAAAAATTAACCCTTCCATCCAACTGCTACATCGTTTGAAGGGAATTCAATGACAAGTTTTGTTTGTGGACAATAAATATACCTATCCCAAGTTCTAACTTCTTCAACTCTGTGAATGATATTAGTCAATTTTGTTTTAATAACATATTGATATTTAAAATCGATAATATAACATATTTCATTATTTAGCTTATGATTTTTATTTATTAACTCAGCTAAAGCACTTTTATAGTCAATAAAGTTAGAAAATATAGTTTTGTAAAACATAAGATCCCACTCAATTCCATTATTACAAAATGGAAAAACTTTAAATAATTCATCTTTGATTTTTTCAGAGTCTTCTTTAGATAAAATTTCTACTTCCTCTTTATAATCATTATGATTCGGAAACAACTCATTAACTTCCTCTAATACAAATTCATATTCTCTTTTTTCCTTTTCTTCAACTCTTTTTTGTTCTTGCTTGTCTAACAATTCTTTTAAACGTTCTTTTCTATCCTTACTCACCTTAAATTCACCCCAAGAGATATAATCATATACTTTATAAGAAGCCTAAGCCTTTAATTAAAAAGTAACGCAAACCGTCATTGAAACGGACAATTAAAAAACTATTTTAAAACAGATAACTAATTACGGTTGTCTGTTTTTTTATGTGTACTTTTATTACTAAGTTTCCTAAAATGGAAATATAGAGGGAGGAATTATTGAAATGAAAAAATTAATTTTTAGTGCTGCATTAGTATTAAGCTTGGGATTAGCTGGTTGTGGAGCAGATTCATCAAAGGAAGATAAACCTAAAGAGAATGGTGCTAAAACTGAAGAACCGCAAAAAGTTTTGGCTAAAACAACGGATGATGTAATTAAACATTTTAAAGATGATGGTTTAGAAACAGGAGAAGTTTCTGATTTACCAAATGATGAATTCGGTAATATCCGCAAGGAAGGAAAAAGAGTTTTAATTCCTTCCCTTGGTGATGATTCAGGTGGTCGATTATTCTTATTTGATAGTGAAGAAAACTTACAAAAAGCTAAAAGTTACTACGATGAATTAGGTAATTCAGGACCAATGTTTTATTCACACACACATCAGAGTGGCTTATTCTTAATTCAAATGAATGGCGATATGGAAGATAATGAATTCGCTAAGTATTCAGC
Source organism: Lysinibacillus sphaericus OT4b.31 (assembly GCF_000392615.1). GTDB lineage: Bacteria > Bacillota > Bacilli > Bacillales_A > Planococcaceae > Lysinibacillus > Lysinibacillus sphaericus_B. The sequence goes on from NZ_KB933406.1 coordinate 74,161, forward strand.
TTCACTTGAAAAAGCTGTAACAGGTTCTACTAACGTTGAAATCAAAGAAGAAAGCAAAGTAAATAAAGCAGATAATCTAACTGTAGCTAATGTCGGTGATGTAGTAAAAGATGACTTTGCAGGTACATATACAATCACTGATTTGTATGAAGCATCAACTGATAAATACAAAAGTGCTGATGTTGAATTTACTATTGATGGAATTAAAACGGCTAAATTAAAGGCGGAAAATCCTGATTTGATTGAAACAGCTGCTGAAACAAATGTCCTTATCCTATCTATGACAGGAGAAAATTTATCTGACGACACAGTTGATTTTCATCCTAACACAGCTAAAATGATTACTGATACAAAGCGTCAAATTGATTCAAATGTAATGATTTCTCCTTTTGAATCTGAGTTTATAGGAAAGGTAATTCAAAAAGGTGAAGTTATCTTTGATTTAGGAGAAGAAGGTTTAGAAGGAGTAAAAGAATTAAAATTTGTATTTGATAGTACTTCAAAAGATAACAGATTTATTGGTGATAAAATAACAGTAGTTGTACCAGTAAATAAAAAATAGTCACTCACCCGAGTGGCTTTTTTATTTTGCTTAAAATCGTGTCAGTTTTTTATTTTTTCATTTACTCTGTTTTCATGTAAACAAACAAAAAAGAACAGGCGCTCATTTAAATAGTGAGTACCTGGTCATTTGTTTATATGGACTTTATTCTACTAATGCTCCTGTTAGTTTAAGTATATAGCTGTACACACTAAATCATGTACTGCTCTACATTAATAATGTTTGTGTCTTCCTTTCCATATAGTACTTTCTTTGGATTTATAATGATGATTAAAACGGCTACTGCTAAATAAAAAATTGCGTTATACATGATTAAATCGAGTAAGTTTCCGTTTATTAAGCCAATAAAAAAATTAAAGAATTGGTGGATGATGATTGGGATGATTAAATTCTGATTTAAGTTATAAAATGCTGTCATTACGATCTTAGTAGACATCAGCGCAATCATAAAGAATAATATATATTTAATTAAATCAATACCCACAAGCCCTGTAGTAAACCATAGCGGTAGATGCCACATCCCCCACCAAAATCCAATGATTATAGAAGCTGTTAATGGTGAATGCTTCTTTTGAAGCTCAATTTGAGCGAAACCTCTCCACCCTATTTCTTCTCCAAGTGGCCCTGCAAGAAGGTTTTTGATAAAGAAATAGAACAGCATTCCCCATGAAGTAATAGTAAAAATAGAGTCTACTTCACTATTGTTCGATACGATAGTCAAAATCATCAAAAATATGAATGCTTGAATCATGATAATAGTTAGAATCACAGAAAATTTAAGTTTATTCTTGAATTTATCTTTTGTAAATTGGATCAAACTCTGCCCAGGATAGATTTTTTTAAATAGTATTGCAAAAGCAAAAGTTGAGGACCAAGCTGATACACAAAGCATTATATCAAAAACCCATCCAGGAAATCCTAACATGCTTATGGCTCCTACAAGACAAAAAAGTGGCAAAAAAATGATATTGGTTAGTACAATAAAACTTGTAACTGGTTTTTTTAATTTCTTTTCACTATTCATATATAATCCCCGCTTGAAAAAGTATTTCGTAAATTTAATAGCGCTCACATTTACGTATACCTCTAGCTTAAACCTAGGGGTTACTCATAGGTCAATACATGTCTGGTATTATTTTATAGGTTTATTTTAATAAAACTTTATAAAAATAATCACTTTTTAAAAAACAACAATAAGGAGTGAAATGTAAATAAGATTCCAACGTCATTTAATTATATGACTTAAAAGTAGTTTCTCTACCTGTGTTTTAAGTGCCTGATTAGCGTAAGTAAACACTTGATCCTCGCCTGCTGTGGCAACAACGAGATCGCTAAAGTATTCATCAGTCTTTTCCCAACGCACTAATTTTATTTTATCTTTGGCCAACACTCTCTTTGCGTTGTAACATTCTTGTGAGATGTCGTCTAAAAGCTTATCGAGTATTGGCAAATATACCTTACTCGTTTTAAGGTTTTCAATCACCTTGTAGTCACGCTGTAATGATTGAACGGCCATATCATAAACCACAAATTTATGAAGTACCATTAGGTGAAGAAACTTTACTCTCCCAACTAAATACAAATGCGCTACTTCTAAATATTCCAAACTAATACCTCCCATACTTTACACTCCCTTTTCTTGCATAATAAAAGCCCTCCACAATTAACTGTAGAAGGCATAGAAAATAAGGCTAAGCTTCTGCTTGCGCTGAATGTTCTTCGTAGGAACAATACTCATAATTAAATGTTTATTTTCAATAGCTCCTCCGAAATTTACAAACGACAATCGTTGATCGTTTAAAGATGTAGTTAGTTCAGTCACGTTGATTTCCGCACCTGCCATATTAATTACTTGACCATCATTTAATTTTCCTTGGTAATCCATATTTATCATTCTCCTTTAATTATGTTAATTTAACTGAACCTACGTCTACTCCGTTTACACGGAACCAAATAAGCCTTGCTGCAGGACTATATGCAATACCGATACCAGGTGTGTGTCCTTTAGCTAATTCATTAATAAAACCTACATTAGAAAAATCAACAGACGCACCATAGAAAGTTGTATTTTGACTTTGTATACTTAAGTTATTATTAGTCGTTAAATCAAGATTGCCACTATTCGAAACTAACATAGAGCCTTCACCGAATATAATCGCATTCCCGCCAAAACCTCTAAGATAAAGATCATTCCCTATTTTCACATCATTGTATATATCAATATTTCCAGACGTTATAGTCCCTAAATTACCTGTAATATCTGACAAGACATTTACAGCACCAATAAGGTTAATCTTAGAAGCTTGTATGCTAATGGTTGTTGCCGTTTGATTAATCTTCGACACAACTGTATTACCTGTAACATCTGTTAAGCTCACTTTTGACTCAATTTGATGAGCTTGTTGTGTAATGCTACTTTCAGCGTTACTTACACGTGTGCCTAAACCACTGATTTGCGTTTGCTGGCTAGTAACTGGTCCACACATCTTTTCTTCATGTTTTTGACGGTTTAAAAGAAGAAAAGCACTTTTTCTTAGGTCCAACAAAAACAAAAAGACCTCGTATTGTAAATGTGCCAGTAGTATTAATGAAAGAAATAAAAGAGTATTCGAAGGAACACAAAAAGTTGCAGCTTGCATCAGGCGAAGCGTGGACCCCAATGAGGGATAATGAAGGACAGCCAATTAATCTGTTATTCACAAAGAATAACGGTTTCCCCTCCCATCCAGATGGTATGTCTGGAAGATGGCGCGAAATTGTTGAAAGATACGAATTACCTAAACTCACATTCCATGGACTAAGACACACATACGCATCTTTTATGATTAGTAAAAATGTTAATTTTAAAATAATCCAAGAACAACTTGGACATGTAAACATTCAAGAAACGATTAATACCTATAGCCACCTAACAATGGAAGATAAAGAAAAAGCAACCGACTACTTCAACTCAATCTTATAAAAAATGGTCGGTTTTTGGTCGGTTGCCTTAATTACTATTAAATTAAATACCCCTAAAACGTTGATATATCAACTAGTCTTGAATAGCCGCTTCTAACGCAACAACCATCATGTCATTGAATTACTTGTACTTTTAATAATAAAAAGATACTTCAATAGTATTGATTTAACAACGTTTTACACTTTATTAATTGCATCTTAAAGTGTTTAACTTTTTATTAAGTTACCTAAATTTTAGATGTTGGTCGCTTTTTGGTCGCCTAAAGTCTCCTGTTTTTAACTAAGACTGCCCCTAAAAAGGCGGTCTTTCTTCTATTTATAAGTTATGTCTAGGTAAAAAACTATTGACCTTTATGTTATCAATGTGATTATATAATCATATAGATAACATATGGAGGTGAATATCCAAATGGATATTAGCATTAAAGATATGATGGACTGTATTGTCAACCCTGTTAAAAATCAAATTATACTTGCGATTCAAGCAAAAGGTGAGTGTACAGCAAAAGATTTATTATCATTACAATACGACATCCCACAAGCCACGCTCTATCGCACATTAAATCGTTTGGTAGAGAGTGGGGTTATTAAGATTGTTGAAGAAAAAAAAGTTCGAGCAGTAACGGAGAAAGTTTACGCCTTGAATGACAGTTTTTTGAATGTCAACCAATCTATCATTGAGCAGAACGATGGTGAAGCATATTTTAAGTTATTTACGAACTTTTTATTTGTATTGATGAAAGAGTTTCAAAATTACGCTGAAAAATCCTCTATAAATATTGTTGAGGATGGGTCAGGTTTCAGCGCAACTCCTATCTATGCAACTGTTGAAGAAATGTTAGATATCGGAAATAAATTCAAAGAAATAATTACCCCTTATCAAACAAGAAACGCATCGTTTGAGGGACAAAAAATGCATATTCTAGCAACTATTATTACGCCCCCAAACGATAAATAAATTATGAGGTGACTGTTATGAAAACAAAGAATAAGAGGAGAAATCTTTTTGTGATACTCATTGGAATATTGGTACTTTGTATAGGAATTATAGCCGTACGATTGGTATATTTGTCGAGTGCCACAAAGGGCGATACAATCATCAAATATAAAAGTCCCAAAAGCGCACTTCTGGTAACAGATATCCAAAATGACACCTTAGGTATATCCGAATATGACAACACGGATCCGTTAATGTCTAACATCAACACAGCTATCGAATACGCCAATGATTCTGAAATGGAGATTATTTACGTCAAGCAAGAGTTTATGAGAAATTCATTGGATTCACTGCTTTCTGGTGGTATGTATCAGGCTGATAGTGATGGAGCGAACTTATATAATGAACTATCTATTCAATCAGAGAACGTTTTTAACAAGCTCCGCTCTGATGCTTTTTCTTCAGAACTTTTTGAAAATTATCTCGTAGAAAACGAAATTGATACCCTTTATATTGTTGGTGCAGATGCCAGTGGTTGTGTATACAAGACAGCTTTAGGCGGCATAAACAGGGGTTATCGCGTTATTGTTTTGGATGATTGCTTATTTTCAGTAAAAAAAGATGCACTGAATAAAATGCTTGAGAAATATCAGACAAATGGTATCGAGATAACTAATATTAATAATTTTATCCAAACATAAGACTGATTGGTGTAACTAAGAACGGTAAAGGAAATTATATTAGATTGTTTAGCACTATAAAAATTTGAAAATATACAAATTTACGACTATCTCTAAAAAGTGTCCTTTTTTATTGTAACTCTTACTAAAGAAAAAAATTAGACCACCCATCACGGAGTGGTCTTATTATGGATTATTTAATTAAAGCACCCAGTGTAACTATTCACAGTGTTAAAATTAAATGTGATTAGCTGATATACTAAATGCGATGTGTTAAAACTCTAAACACATATCATACCAGACTGAATCACCAAGTGAAGACTGCGATATTCCCTCATTTTTATATCCAAACTTTTCATAATAATGTATTAACTCTTTCTTACAAGTCAAGATACAGCCTTTACGTCCTTGCTTTTTTGCATCTGCAATAACCTGCTCCATCATCTTTGCAGCATATCCATGCTTTCGGTATTTAGGAACCGTGTTTACACCAAATATAGCCTGCCATGCTCCTTCCCCCTCATGCAAAGAAGCATTCTTAAACATTTCATCTCGGATTGTTGGCTCATTTGTCACCATTCCATTGATAAAACCTATTAATTCCCCGTTCTCTTCTAAAATCCAGAAATGATCTGGATACACTTTCAGTCTTTCTTCAAACTCCTTCTCTGTTGCTGCCTCTTCAGGGGGAAAACACACTGTTCCCACTTCAAAAATAGCAGATAAATCACTTAGCTTAGCTGTACGTATTTTCATATATCAAATTCCTCTTTTTTAATTATTTTTCTCAACTTCATCAAGGTTAAAACCATTTGTATCAATTGAGATTATTGTATTATTATCATAGATGGCAACTTAATGTATAGTTAAACGGATCAAATGGAACAAAATCACATTATTAATTATAACTATCCTCCCTCTATAAACATTGA
>NZ_KB933407.1 GCF_000392615.1 Lysinibacillus sphaericus OT4b.31
ATTCCGCCTGGCATTCCGCCCGGCATCCCTCCTGGCATTCCACCTGGCATGCCACCAGGAAATCCTCCTGGGAAATTAACCATTTTATCGCTCCTTCTTTTGAGATATAAACTAGGTTATGATAACACTTCTGAATAGGAATGGTTGAATAACCCGAGTTTTCAAAGTAAGTATGATTAAGATTTTTAGCGGTGGAAATATTGCACATCTAAATGAGTAAAAGAAGCTTTGGTTATTAAAGCAAATGATGTTTATGGTGCGCGCTTGAAGAGTTTCCAGGAAATCTACTGAATACCCGTGGAAGGTGGGGGAATACCCGCAAAGTAGCGGTAAATCTGTGCAATTTACTTTCATTACTCATCACGTATTCCTTCTATTGTACTCAAGAAGAAAAAATTATGACAGCATCCTGAAATTCTTTAACCAACAAACTATTAATGATACGATAAAAAAGTACATAAAATATAGAGGTGAGGGGAATATCATGTTCCTAGATAAACTGAAGAATGACTTAAACCAAAAACAATCCCTGTTTATAGGAGAGGAAACAGCCTATCGATCAGCGATTTTAATTCCATTAGTTCTGGTGGATGAAGAATGGCATATACTTTTTGAAGTACGTTCATTCACTATGAGAAAACAGCCGGGGGATATTAGTTTTCCAGGCGGTCGAATCGATGCATCAGATCAATCTCCATTGGCAGCAGCAATACGTGAAACATCTGAAGAATTAGGCGTGGATCCAGCAACGATTCATATTGTAGGGCAATTAAGTCCTTATATTGCTTCGTCTTCATTTGTCATCTACCCATTTGTAGCAACGATTGACTACAATCAAATGATTCATTCCTACAACAAAGAAGAAGTTGAGGAAGTATTTACGGTACCAATCAAATGGCTATTGCATTATGAGCCTTATATGCATTTAGTAGCTGTTGAACCCATACCTTCACCAGACTTTCCATTTGATAAAATTGTCAATGGTGCGCAGTATCAATGGCGAACACGTTCAATGGAAGAATGGTTTTTTGAGTATGAGAAGTATACCATTTGGGGTTTAACAGCTAGGATTTTAAAACATTTTATAGAAATTATTAAATAAGTACATGAAGAGACGAGATCTTTCTAAGTTTTGATACCTCAGAATGGAATATGTTATTATCAATAAATAAATGAAAAACATAATTTGGAGGGTTTTCCTTGAAAATAGAAATTAACTATTTAGTAGATATGTATAGAGATTCCTACTTCCCTGATTTTTTAGTAGATAAGGTGAAAGCAACAATTGAAGGAGTTGCTAATTATCTTGAAAATGAGGCATATACGAAGGACACAGTACAACAAAAATTAGACGAGATGACCGATCAACTTAACGAGCTTGCAGAAGAATTTGAAGAAAATGATAGTCAAATTGAAACCGTTGCGAGAGAATCCATTGCAGATACGGTATTCTTAGTTTTAAAAGCTTATCATATAGATATCGATATAGAAGAAGCTATTAGAAATAGAGATTGGTAAAAATCATGTTAGTAAGAAAATCGCTAAGGTAGAAAGTTTAAACTTTAGCGATTATTTTATATGCATTAAAAGGGAAGGTTTCTTTCATGGAGAATTTTGTAGATTCACCATTTTTCACTTATGATTTTTATAGCTTTACGTCAAGAGGAAATGCCGTATTGGTACAATGTCCAAATTGTACAAAATGCGCCCAGATTAAAAGAATCGCTACCACCTATATTGTCCAATGTGACAGTTGTACTTTCCGTAAAACAAAGGAGCAGCAATGTTTAGTAAAAGCTTTTGCACAGGGAGAATGTAAATCCTGTAAACGACATGTCAATATTGAACTGGAAGATAGAGAACGTCATTATAGTAAGCTGAACAAGGCATGCCCTTTTTGTCATACGCTTGTACAATGTCATATCAAAATTAATCCGACAAAAGTCTATTTTATTGTGGTGTCAAATGCAAAAGGGACAGATCCTATATTCCTACTAGATTACTATCTCTTAACAAATGTAGGGCCCAACCAACCTATCTGGGCGTTAAGCGCAAGCCATTTGAAGTATTTAGTTGACTATGTGTCGGATAAATTAAGAACAAAGAATTTTACAGGTAAAACAGCATCGCATTCGCTACCTGCCTATATTAAATGTGCAAAAAATCGAGAGGATGTATTGCGTAAGTTAAAACAATTAGAAAGGAAATTATTGGGAATGGAAAAATAGCGCCAAGGAGATGACAACATGTGTAAAAAAACAGCAGAAGAATTGGAAGGAACATTACCTAAATTTAAGTATATAGCGCATCCCATCAAATCAGAGATTTTCAAAATAGACAAAAAAGTGCTATGTGATTGTTGTGAAGAAGAGGTAGAAATATATGTTGAAAGTGGCCTATATGCAATAGAATCAGTCGAGTATCTTTGTCCAAATTGTATTTCTAGTGGAAAAGCGGCTGCAAAGTATAATGGAACATTTCAATCAGATTTATATAATGATGAACGAGTAGTAAACAAGTCGTTTGTAGATGAAATCTTACATCGAACACCGGGTTATGTGAGTTGGCAAGGGAATAACTGGCTTGCTCATTGTACGGATTACTGTGCTTTTATTGGCTATGTAGGGTGGTTGGAATTAGTAGAAAAAGGCATTGAAGATGAAATAGAAAATTTTACAGAGATGGCTCTAGCAGATTTAAAGCAATACTTAACGAATGATGGTGAATTACAAGGCTATCTATTTCAATGTATAGAATGCGGGAAATATTGCTTATATGCAGATTGTGCATGAGTTATCTATAGAGGCGTCATAAGGAGGAATGAGAAATTGCACTATTTAACATCTGCCAATTTTGTAACGCATCAAGAAATCTTTCAACAGGCGACAACTGAAATTCGAACGAGGAGTTGTAAAGTGATTGAAGACTATCCTCTCACGATTGAGTTATCAACGGGAGAGAGTCTATTGCTAACGAGTATTTTAGAGTTCTATTTAAATCAACAACTAACTACAACATTTAAACATGCTGAAGTGAAGGCTTTTTGCGAACAACTGCGACACATGGCAGGGTTCAATAATATTAGTTATACATTGCGCGTTTGGATTGAAAACAATATTCAAGAACGCTATTTCGCTACAGGAACAAAAAACTGGCCATCTACATATACATTAAAAGAAGGAATGGAGTTAGTAGATTTAGAATTGCTGAATTTTGTGTGCTATGTCGCGATATGTTTTATGAAATATGGTGCAAGTTATGAATCTCTTTCAGCACAACGACTCTTTAACTTGGTAGAGGCAACAGGATCAAATGAAGTAGCTAAACTGCGAGAAAATGGATCCGGTGAACTGACAATAAGTGAAAGTTCTTATCGTGATAACGATGTTGTCTGTAAAGCGAATGATGTTTTTGCCATGATTGATGTCCATATTAAAAACGAGAAACAGGTTGCCTATGAGAAATCATTGGACTTTATTATTCGATTACTAGATTTGAATTTCCCTAAAAGTTATCAAATTAAATTTTCTTGTGCGAAAAATGAGTACTTGCCAATTGAAAATTTACCTCAAGTACCTGTTCATAATTTTTTTGCCAATGCGCTAAAATATCCGGAACTACATTCGAAAATAAAATTATACGCAGAAAAGGCCATGAGAACATATGCGTGGTATACAGATTTAGAGGATGAGGATTGTGCTATGCCATCCACATTTGCCGTTTTAGGCTTAGGGTTAGTTTCCTCAGAATATTGGCCCTTAGTAAAAAAATACATGGAAACCTGTGATGGGGACCACTCTTCTATCCAAACCGCTTTCACACCCGTGTTTATCAACAAATTCGGTTTTACATCTGAAACGCTTCCTGTTTTCATTAGTTGTGTACTTGCGGTTCAAGAACATGAACATAATGAAATTTTTTCTGAGAACATGAATGATAAAGCAAGTTTAGAACTACTATTAACATGTAAAAGAAACTTTGTGGCGTATCTCAGTGAAAGCCAAAAAGAGGATTGGAAAGAAGAACTTGATGAAATGATTGCATTTGTCTGGGAAAATGTCTGTTATGCTATTTGGGGTGTGTGCTTTAATAAACCGCCTGCTGTAGTGATAGAAAATGCTTCAGATGAATTAAGACACCTTTATCAAGAGATTTTGTTATAAAACAGTACATGAAAAAGTTAATTTGAACGCTGTTAAAATGAATAGAGCATGGCAAAAAGGTACAGGAGCAGGAGATTTGTGATTAACGCATCTCCTACTCTTTTTTATTTTAGATTGAGCAGCTGCCAATTTAATAGCGGAACTACTTCATAAGCATAGGGTTAAAGTTGAGCAAAATAATGAATACATTAGGGCTGTGAAGTAACAATCGCATGAGGTTCAAGAAACTATTTTGTACAAGAATACACTCTATAATCTAAAATTCCTTCATACTTTAAGTTCAGATCGTAATGCTTTTCCATGAGTTCGTAATGTTCAGGTTCAATATCCTTGGAGTACTGATATTCAGGCACTGAAGAAATGAACTTGTTTTTTTGTATACGGATATTTTTAAAACCGACCTGTTTAAATAAAGCAACCCAATCCTTTTTCATAAAGAAGGAATCAAAGCCATAAAATTGTTTGATTTCCTGTTCGGTTTTCGCTTCAAGCTGTCGGTTAATGGTAAATTCGATTGCAATGAACCGACCACCATCCTTTAATAAACGAAAAATTTCTTTTAGGGCGCTAGGCTTATTGACAAAAGAAAGAACAGATTCAGCAATGATAAAATCAAATTTACGATCGGGTAACGGCATTTTTTCGATTGAACCTTGCATGATTGTTACTGGTAGATGTGTTTTTTTCATCCTCTTTTTGGCTTTCGCTACCATAATTGAATTGATATCTATGCCCATTACTTTTGCACCGTAGTTGCTAGCTAAAAAGGCAGCAGTTTGGCCTGTACCACACCCTACATCTAAAATATGAGAAGCTTTGCTGACTTGCTCCGTTTTGAATATTGCCTTTGTTAGGTTAATACCGCCAGGATGAGCACCCCCAACACCAAATTTGGACAAAAAATCTAGATATTTGGAATTCTGAAAGACAACCACCTACTTTATTCGTCATAATTGTATAGTATGAAATAAAAAATAGTATGGTTCCTGCAAGAGATAAGCTGACCAAAAATGAAACCTTACAGAAGTAAGGAGTGATTGATTTTAAAAGTGCTGGTATAGGATCTGGACGGCACCATAAAAAGTGGAATAAATCACTAGATTTCTATATGTTTTACGCACTACATACGTTATATTATGTGTCAGCCACGTCTACGAAAGACTAATCAATAAAAAATTTCAGACATATATTATTAAAAAGCTTTCTGATAGGGGGTGAATCGATGCCATTTTATCCGCCGAATCCTGGAAGGAGACCACTTCCACCAAGATATAGACAAGGATCTAATCGAGGTAGACAGGAGCAACCTTTCTTTTACCCGAACCAACTACCCCAGGCTTCTAGATTTGGAAGATTACCAGATAGTATAAATGCCATTATGGGTCATGCTGGAACAATCACGAATGGGGTTAATATGTTAAGGCAAATGGGATCATTGTTAAGTTTATTTAAATAGTTTCAAGATGCAATAGGCTATATCAAGCACATCAATGGCAATAAGTTGATGTGCTTTTTTGTGTATTAGCTCTTATAAAGAGCCCAGCCAGCTGAAGAAGTGGAAAAGTTATATACAAAAATCCATTTCATACTTCACTTTCGGTTATATTCCAACTACAGGCGGACGCTTTCTTCGGTCAAGCATCGAGCTGCTTCCTTTTCCCGCTGAGTCGCCGCCATACGCTCCTAGCAAAAATGTCCGTGTTTCGTTATAGAAAAACGATTGATGAAAGTAATTTAAATAAAGTATAGAAGTTTCTATTGTTGTGCATTTGTCAAGTTTCATGGCAGCTATTAGCCTCTCTACTAGCGGCCATTTCAGCCTTGTTTATGTCTGAAGTGTGAACACCTGTAGTGTTTTACTTGAAAAAAATGCTTACATAAAAGAATTTATTTTTGTTATAGTTACAAACAGACCGGTTGGTATGTTGGGGTGAGTTAGACAAAATGGCGACTAAATCGTTGATTATCAACATCGCACCAAAACTTTTTCAATCAAACAGGATATATCCGAGTGGAAAGAAGTGAAATGTTAAAAGTCAGAATATCTCAAAGTTCTCACTTTTTGAAGGAAGTCATTACAACGGATGGTAGCTATATTCGACCAGTATTCTATTACACCAGAGGCCAGCAGAGAAGAGGAGGGGGGCACTTAAAGGCTAGTCATTTAGCAGGGGTGTGAGTGAATTGGCTGCATTAAGTGTTCCAGTAAGAGAGCTTTACTGAAATGTGTATGGAAAAATCCAAATGATATTTATTCATGAATAAGGATATTCAAAAGATACAGCCTATTCGATTGCAATTCAGATGACAGCCTTAATGGAGGAATCGATGTTGCGCTATTTAACACAGACTCATCTGTAACCAGAAAGTCGCTTCTACCGGATCACCAAATATTTTTAAGGGAGTTTGAACTCGTGAGTAAAAAAGTGAATACAAGTCCGAAAGTCGATGCTTCGGCAAACAAACAACACAAAACAGGCCCTATCTTAGCTGCTCTTTTAGTGGCTGGCTTTGTTGGACTTTTTAGTGAAACGGCATTAAATATTGCTTTAGGTGACTTAAGTCAAATTTTTAGTGTAAATGCTACAACTATTCAATGGTTAGCAACAGGTTATTTTTTAACTTTAGGTATTTTAGTGCCAGTAACAGGCATTTTGATGCAAAAATTTACAACGCGTCAAATGTTTATGAGCTCCATTTTATTATCGTTAATAGGAACAATTTTAGCCGCGGTCGCACCAGTATTTAGTGTGTTATTACTTGCTCGTGTCATTCAAGCGGCAGGTTTAGCCATCAATTTACCCTTAACTCAAAACGTTATCTTTACGATTTTCCCACCAAATAAACGTGGTGGTGCTATGGGAATCATGGGTCTAGTGATGTTAGCCGGTCCAGCATTAGGTCCAACAATCGCAGGTCTTATTTTAGATACATTATCTTGGCACTGGATTTTCGGCGTCACTATACCGTTCTTATTGTTCTCTTTAATTTTCGGACAGAAATATTTACCGAATGTCAATGCAGTACGCAAAGTATCGATTGATACACTATCTATTATCCTGTCAACGATTGGTTTCGGCGGTATTGTTTACGGATTCAGTGTATCAGGTGAAGCAGGATGGACAAGTGCAACGGTTCTTGGCACAATCATTGTTGGTGTTTTAGCCATCATCCTATTCTCGATTCGTCAAATGAGCATGACCACGCCAATGTTAAATTTACGTGCATTTAAATACCCACTTTTCGTTTTGGGTGTATTTATGAGCTTTATAACATTCTTTAACATGTTATCGATGTTAGTTATTTTACCAATGTATATGCAAATGGCATTAGTCATGGCAGCATTTACAACAGGTCTGATTCTTTTACCAGGTAGTTTATTAAACTGTATTTTAGCGCCAACAATTGGTCGCTTATTCGATAAATACGGTCCCAAAGCAGTTATTACACCAGGTACACTTTTAGTCGTTATTGGTTATCTACTGTATGCAACATTTGGTACAGAAACGGCTGTATGGATGATTATCTTCACGCATGTTGTCATGATGCTAGGTATCGGTGCGGTGCTTGCCTCTACATAAACAAACACCTTAAACGCTTTACCAAAAGAGTACTATCCAGATGGTATTGCGATTACCCAAACCATTCAACAAGTAGCAGGTGCGGTTGGTATCGCAATTATGGTGGCGTTGTTCACGTCAAAACAAAGCAGTGCGTTAACAACAGCAGGTGACAATATGACAGAGGCTGCAGCATCAGGATCATCCTTCGTCTTTACAGTAGGATTCGTCTTTGCTGTCATTAATTTTGTGTTATCCTTATTCATGAAAAAGCCAAGCACTCTTCAATTAAAATCTTAAACACGAGTAGTGGTTCATAGCATGTAAGAAAATGGTAGTGTAAAAAGCACGAAACTATAAAAACCCTCTTAAGAAAAAGTTCTTAGGAGGGTTCTTCGCTTGAAATATATCAACAACAATTTAATATCTAGGGATGAAAATTTGTCGTTAGTTTACTTGTACAAGTTGTTTTTCAATAATAGAGCGATTTTTTTCTTTAAACATTTCGTTATGCGAAGATACAACCGCATTCCGATAGGCTGTTGGTTCTAAATACGTTTTCACCGAGTTGACAGCATTTGCGGCATCTTGGAAAGTTCCTAAAAGCAGATGGATTTTACCTTCGAAAGCTAAAATATCGCCAGCTGCAAAAATACCAGGTTGCGCAGTTTCACCAGTTGCTTTTCCTTTGAAATAATAATCATCTTTCTTTGGTATGGTAATAGATTCTTCAAATGCTAACGATGCTTCACGGTTATAGCCATGACTAACAATAACTTCATCAATTTGACGCGTGTAACTTTGCTTTGTTTGTGAATTTTCACATGTGACTAATTGAATGGCTGTTTTGTCTGCATTGGCGGACAGTTTGGTAATCGTCGTATTGCATTCGATTTGTACACCAGCAGCGAGTGCCTCTTGTACTGTTGCTTCATGGGCAGATAAAGTTTCTTTACGGTAAACAACGGTTACGTTTTTGGCAATAGGGCTCAGCTCAACAGCCCAGTCAAGTGCTGCATTACCACCACCTGAAATAATAATTTCCTTGTTTACAAAGCGCTGATAGGATTGTACTGTGTAGTGCAAGTTGGTCATCTCATATTTTTCAGCACCTTCAAGCGTAAGCTTTTGAGGGTTAATAATACCACCACCAACTGCTAAGAGGATAGCTTTTGAGTAATGCTTGTCTCCTTGAGCTGTATGTATTACAAAAATATCTTGTTGTCGCTCAATGTAGTCAACCTTTGTTCCAGTTAGGATGGTTGGGTCGAATGTTTTTGCTTGGGCAATTAATTGTTTGACAAATTGCTCGCCTAAAACGGGGGGATGACCACCAATATCCCAAATAAGCTTTTCTGGGTACAGTAAAACTTTGCCACCAAGCTGCTCCTGACTTTCCATTAACTTCGTTTTTAATCCTCTTAAACCACTATAAAAGGCACTATATAGACCAGCAGGCCCACCACCAATAATTGTTAAATCATATATATCTTGCATTTAGTTCGCCACATCCTTAATAAATAATAAAAAAGTATTTGACAAATCCTTATCAGATAACTAGACTAGTTCTAGTGATAATGATTATCATTAAAGAACTTTGAATATCATAGCATGTAAAGAAGTAAAAAGAAAGAGAGGTTACGATTTGCGTTTACAAGTTGAATCAATACGTGTTGGTTATGACAACAAAACGATTGTGCACGATTTATCATTGCAAATTCCAGATGGAAAAATAACGACAATTATTGGCTCAAATGGCTGTGGCAAATCCACGCTATTAAAAGCCATTACGAGAATATTAAAGCATGATCAGGGACAAGTAGTTTTGGATGGCCAAAATATTTCAAAGATGAAAACCAAAGAATTAGCGAAAGAGTTGGCCATATTACCACAAAGTCCTGAAAGTGCACATGGGTTAACTGTTGAAGAGCTTGTATCCTACGGTCGATTTCCATATCAAAAAGGCTTTGGCAATTTATCGCAAAAGGACAAAGATGTGATTGACTGGGCCTTACGGGTAACAAAAACGGGTGCATTTCGTCAGCAAACAGTTGATGCATTATCTGGTGGGCAACGTCAGCGCGTGTGGATCGCGATGGCATTAGCACAAGACACGGATATTATCTTTTTAGATGAACCGACTACTTATTTGGATATGGCGCATCAACTGGAAGTTTTAGAATTACTAAGCAAGTTAAATGAAGATGAAGGTCGCACAATTGTTATGGTGTTGCATGATTTAAACCAAGCAGCACGTTTTTCAGATTATATTGTGGCACTTTCAAACGGAGAGCTTGTGAAGTTTGGTACAGCAGAGGAAGTGGTTGTGCCAGAAGTTTTACAGAAAGTATTTAATATTGATGCAGTCATTGGCAAGGATCCAAGAACAAACAAACCAATGTGCATTACATATAACCTATTACAAACAATTTAAAGGGGATTTACGAATGAAAAAGTGGCTTTTACCAATGTTTATGATGCTTGTACTAGTGCTAGCAGCATGCGGCAATAAAGAAGATAGTGCTAAGAAATCAGACGAAGGTTCTAAAGAAGCTTCGTCAGCAGAAACAATTACCTATGAATCTGAAACAGGTCCAATTGAAGTGCCAGCTAATCCAAAACGTGTAGTCGTGTTATCTTCATTTGTTGGAGATTTATTAAAACTTGATGTCAACGTAGTTGGTGTTGATTCATGGGCGACAAAGAATCCAAACTTCCAAGATGACATTAAAGATGCAGTTGTTGTAGAAAATACAGATATTGAAAAAATTCTTGAACTAGAACCCGATTTAATTATTGGTTTAAGTGGTATTGAAAATGCCGGTAAATTAGCAGAAATCGCTCCGACCGTATTATTTACGTACGGTAAAGTTGATTATTTACAACAGTTTATTGAAATCGGTAAAGTGGTCAACAAAGAAAAAGAAGCAACAGCATGGGTAGAAGACTTTAAAGTGCGTGCTACAGAAGTAGGTACTAAAATTAAAGAAAAAATTGGTGAAGATGCAACGGTTACGGTTGCAGAAAACTTCAATAAGCAATTGTATCTATATGGGGACAACTGGGGTCGTGGAACAGAAATTTTATATCAAGCAATGGGCTTAAAAATGCCTGAAAAAGTGAAGGAAGTGGCGTTAGAGCCAGGTTATTTCGCGATTTCTCAAGAGGTATTAGGCGATTACGCTGGTGATTATGTCATTTTTAGTATGTTTATGGACCAAGATACATCATTTACAGAAGCGGCATGGTTTAAAGATTTAGAAGCTGTGAAAAATGGTCGTTTATTTGAAGTGAATGCCAATGCATTTTACTTTAATGATCCAATAACATTAGATTATCAACTAGATTTCTTTGAAGAGAAGTTTTTACAATAATTTCAGTAGAGAGTAGCGAAGGCAAATGACAAAGTTTCGACAGTTCCCATTTTGGCTTCAGGCGATGCTTGCACTGGTTTTATTAGTAGGAACTGCTAGTATTTCGCTGTGCGTAGGTGCAGCAAATACTAGCATTCAAGATGTCTATCAAGCCATCGTAGGACAAAGCGGTGGCAAGCATTATGCTATATTACGAGAAATCCGATTTCCTCGTATCCTGGCAGCTATTTTTGTAGGCAGTGCACTTGCAGTCGCTGGAGCTATAATGCAGGGGGTTACAAGAAACCCATTAGCAGATCCGGGGCTTCTTGGACTAACGGCAGGTGCCAATGCGGCCCTCGCTTTAACGCTGGCGTTCATCCCAAGTACCTCGTATTATATGTTGATTTTTGCATGCTTCGTCGGTGCAGGAATTGGCATGATCATTGTATATGGCATCGGAACTTCAACTAAGAAGGGGTTTTCTCCATTAAAGCTTGTTTTAGCTGGTGCTGCCGTATCCGCACTATTACAAGCCGTTGCAGATGGTACGGGTATATTATTTCAGATTTCAAAAGATGTATCCATGTGGACAAGTGGTGGCTTAATTGGCACAACATGGAAAGCGTTAATTATCGTGCCGTTTATAATCATTGGTTTAGTGATTGCCTTTGCATTCAGTCGTCAACTAACCATTTTGAGCTTAAATGAAGAAGTCGCAGTAGGTTTAGGACAAAATACGTCCGTGATTAAAGGCGTGATGATGATTGTCGTTGTTGTCTTAGCAGGCTCTGCGGTGGCGCTTGTAGGTAATTTAGCATTTGTTGGTTTAATGGTGCCACATATCGTACGTGCCTTCGTTGGTACAGACTATCGATTCGTCCTACCGATGAGTGCCCTTATTGGTGGTTGGTTTATGGTGATTGCTGATTTTGCAGGTCGGATGATTAATGCGCCATATGAAACACCGGTAGTGGCCATTATTTCGATTATCGGCCTTCCATTCTTCCTACTTCTCGTACGGAAGGGAGGTCGTCAGCTTGTTTAATGTCGGGCGTAAAAAACGGCGTCGCTGGTTAATGGCGTGGATATTGTTGACACTCGTAATTTTTGTAATGGGTATTTCGCTAGGTGCAGCTTCCGTGTCGATTGACCGCATTATCCCGATTCTATTGGGAGATGGTAGTTTTAAAGAATCATTCGTGTTGTTTTCTGTTCGATTGCCAAGAATGTTTGTTTTGGCAGCGGCAGGGATGGCGTTAGCGTTAGCAGGAGCAGTGTTACAGGGTGTAACCCGCAATGATTTAGCAGATCCCGGGATTATTGGTATCAATGCAGGTGCAGGTGTTGGGATTACACTCTTTTACCTATTCGCGAAGGGAGACTTACCAAACTTTGCGTATGTGCTCCCAGTGGTAGGATTTATGAGCGCTCTAATCACTGCATTATGTATTTACTTTTTCTCGTACAAGCGGAACACAGGTGTTCAACCGGTACAGCTCATTTTAGTCGGGGTAGGGGTGGCTTCTGCTTTATCAGGATTCATGATGATTTTAATCTCCTCTGCTGAGCGAAGTGATGTGCAATTTATCGCACAATGGCTAGCGGGCAGCGTATGGGGAACAGATTGGCCATTTTTCTGGGCTTTAGTGCCGTGGCTTGTGCTGTGCATTCCATTTATTTTCTATAAGGCGAATGTGTTAAATGTCCTAGCTATGACAGAGCAAACAGCCACTGGTCTTGGCATGAATATTGGGCGCGAGCGACTACAATTATTGATCGTGTCTGTCGCACTTGCTGCGGCTGCTGTATCAGTAACTGGTGGAATTGCCTTTATCGGTTTAATGGCACCGCACATCGCGAAACAGCTTGTCGGACCACGCTATCAATTCTTTTTACCGTTAACACTATGTATCGGGGCTAGCTTATTAATGCTTGCCGATACCATTGGACGCGTGGCCATTTCAACAGCAACAGTACCAGCAGGAATTGTAGTAGCATGTATCGGTGCACCTTATTTTTTATATTTATTACGCAAAAACGACTGAATGGCTTAGGCTGTTCAGTTTTTTTCTGTTTGAGCTAGTGTTCGAGTTAGGGGAGGCGGATAGAACCGCCGAACTTACGGATAGAACCGTCGAACTGACGGATAGAATCGCGGAAGTGGCGGATAAACCCGCGGAACTGACGGATAGAATCGCGGAAGTGGCGGATAAACCCGCGGGAGTGGCAGGTAGAATCGCGGGAGAGACGGATAGAACCGCGGAAGTGGCAGGTAGAATCGCGGGAGAGGCGGATAGAACCGTCGAACTGACGGATAGAATCGCGGAAGTGGCGGATAAACCCGCCGAACTGACGGATAGCGAGCGGAAAAGTAGTAGCGAGAGCTGGCCACGGCCGTTTTTGTCTTACTTTTTATCTAAAAATATGAACGAAAGATTTAATTTGCCAAATCCCAGTTTAAAGTTTTTTGGAAAGCCTTTTCGCGAGCTTTTTTTTCTTTATAATGGGGAAAAAGGAGGTGGAAAAAAATGATAATATTAGCACGACAGCAATCAGAGACACAAAAAATTTATGAGGCACTGATACGAAGACTCCCTAGTACCCATGCAGAGTTCACCTACTATTCTGAGCGTTTACGTCGCATACAAGCAGGCTATGCGGGGGAACAGCGAGTAGATGCAGAATGGCTTGAAATGAATTTACCTCATCCCCATTATTTTCTTCATGATTTGCAAGTCATCAATCGCTTCGGCACCTCGCATCAAATGGACACAATTTTTTTATGCCCCCACTTTATACTGATTTTAGAAATTAAAAATATAACAGGCTATCTGGAATTTGATGAAGCCTTTGCTCAATTTACTAGAACCAACGCAGAGGGCATTGTTGAAGGAATGCTTGACCCCCTACATCAGGTAAAGCGGCATGTGGAGTGGATGAAAGGAATGATTCAGCAGGAGCGACTCGATATACCTGTAAAGTACGCTGTCATTTTTGCGACGAAAAATGCAATTTTATCACAAAGTTTAAGGGGGCAGCCTGTGTTTCATGTATCGGGGTTGCGTAATCAAGTAAAAGCGTGGCTTCAACAACATAATGAGGTATTCATGGATGAAGCAGCACTCCAACGCTTTGCGAATCTTTTGTTTACCATGCATACACCTATGAAAAGACAATTAACGCTACCTATACAGGATATAGTGAAAGGCGTGTTATGCCCACGTTGCTCGGATGGACAAAAAATGAGCTATCGCTATAAAAAGTGGTTCTGCGAGCGATGCGGCTTAGTGGATAATCAGGAAATTTTTACTACACTTGATGACTATCATTTACTGATAAACGGATGGTTAACGAACAAAAGCTTTTGTGAATTTTTTGCAATTAGCTCTCCGAATGTGGCGTATAGAATATTGCAGCAGCTTCCGTTGAAAGCGCTGGGAACAAAACGACATAGGAGATATTGGATTGCAGAGTAAATATGGGTTTGCCAAAATTCAAGCGGTCTGAATTTTGGCTGTTTGGGATATGAGGCGGATAGAACCGCCGAACTGACGGATAGAATGCTCGAACTGACGGATAGAATCGTCGAACTGGCGGATAGAACCGTCGAACTGACGGATAGAACCGCCGAAGTGACGGATAAACGCAGCAAACTGACGGATAGAATCGCGGAAGTGATGGATAAACGCAGCAAACTGGCGGATAGAATCGCGGAAGTGACGGATAAACGCAGCAAACTGACGGATAGAATCGTGGAAGTGATGGATAAACGCAGCAAACTGACGAACAAAAACCGCCTAACTAACAGACAAAACCCTAGACAAATAGAGATGTTGGGTATATAGTTACCTAGGCTAACTAATTTAATTTACAGTAGTAGTGAAAAAGTGAGGGAGTGATACTTTGACGATTGAACAGAATTTTTTTAATGAGTACCGATTGATGTACCGACCGTTTACAAATCAGCTCAATGTGCAGTTAGAGCACTATCAGTTATTTAGTTCACAGTGGGCTGTCTTGCGATTTTTAATCGATAAGGGACCGCATTCGCTTGTTGAAATTGCCAACTTTATGTTTATTGAGAAGCCGAGTGTGACGAGGCTTGTACAAAAGCTTGTGGAACTTGGTTATGTCGAAACAGTGGCAGGCAAGGATAAGCGAGAAAAGCTTGTACAATTAACCGCTTATGGTGAAAATATCGTGCAGGAAATTCAGGAACATTTAAAACCATTTTTAGAAAAGGCATTGGCAGGTGTGCCAACGCAGGATATTGAAATTGCTACACAAGTTTTAGCAAAAATTTGTGCAAACATTCATCAGTAGGAGAGGAAGCAAGTGGAAGCAACTAGACATAAACTTTGGACAAAAGACTTTTTAATCGTATCCCTAATCAATTTTACAATTACGTTAATTTTTTATTTATTAATGGTGACGATTGCGGGCTACGCAGTGGAGCAATTTGGTGCTTCCACGAGTACGGCAGGGCTTGTGTCTAGTATCTTTATAATAGGGACGTTATTTGGGCGCCTTGGTACTGGACGAATTATTGGGGATTGGGGTAGTAAAAAGACATTATTTTGTGGACTGTTGTTATTTATGTTATCTACAATGTCGTATTTTCTTGCAGGAAACTTACCATTATTGATGCTAAATCGTTTAGTACAAGGGATAGCGCTCGGGGTAGCAAGTACGGCAACGGGTACAATTATTGCTCAAATCTTACCAGCAGATCGACGTGGTGAAGGGATAGGTTACTATAGCTTAAGTGCCATTTTAGCGACGGCTATCGGACCTTTTGTAGGGATACTTTTAACACAGTTATTTACTGATTATCGCATGATTTTTGCGGTCGATTCGGTTTTAGCCGTTATTTGCTTTATGATGTATTTTATTGTGACAGTGCCAGATGCACAGAATAAGGCGAAAGAACTAGCGGCGAAGACAGGCTTCAAACTGTCCAACTTTATTGAAATGCGGGCAGTGCCAATTGCATTTGTAGCACTCGTGATTGGTTTTGCTTATTCAGGCGTTATGTCGTTTATGACGTTTTATGCCAAAGAATTGGATTTAGTAACGGCAGGTAGTTATTTCTTTATCGTGTATGCACTGGTCATTTTAGCGACTCGTCCATTTACAGGAAAACTACTCGATTCAAGGGGCGCTAATATTGTGATTTACCCATGTCTTGTGCTATTTGCCATTGGTATGTACGCCTTTAGTGCTGCAACGAGTACTGTTGTATTTTTAATAGCTGCTGCTTGTATTGGGATTGGTTATGGTAACTTCAACTCCGTAGCCCAAGCAATCGCTATTAAAGTTACACCAAATGAACGACTAGGACTTGCGACATCGACCTATTTTATTTTATATGATTTAGGATTAGGAGTAGGGCCTTATTTCTTAGGTTTTTTTGCACCGACGATGGGTTACAGCACCATTTTCTTGGCCATGGTATTTGTTATTTTACTGTCAATTGTGCTCTATTATTTCTTATATGGAAAACATGAGAATTTAAAACAAGCAAAAATTTCATAGATTAGAATCGTTATATTGTGGAAAAAACGTCTTTTTGCTAGTTGGTTATAAAATTCAACTGCGAAATGACGTTTTTTTCTTTAAATAAAAATACTTCTTGCAATCAATTATGATAATCATTATCATTCACATATAAAGGAAAACTGAAATTGAAGGGGGACTTAATACCCTATCGATTCGTAGTTGAATATATCAAGTACTTACGAGGCTTAATGCACCACTTAAATTTTAGTGTTCGTTCGTACAGGATAAACAAATTCGGAAGTAGGTACTTAACATGAAAAACAAATCATTCCTGTCAGTATTAGTGGCGGGCGGTATTATGATGGCTGGCTGTGGCAATACAGATGAAGCTAAAAAAGAAGAAGAAAAACCAGCAACGGAGCAGGCACAACCAGCAGCTGAGGTTGATTTAAGTGCTGAACTAACAGCTTATCAACAGTTTGCATTAGAGCAGATGGACCAATTCCTCATAGAAACAGAGAACTTTGTGAAATTGTTCAAAGCTGGTGATATGGAAGGGGCAAAAGCAGCCTATGCTCCTGCGCGTATGTATTTCGAGCGTTCTGAGCCAATCGCCGAAAGCTTTGGTGACCTTGACCCACGCATCGACGGTCGTTTAGCCGATATTCAAGAAGAAGGCAAAGGTGAGGAAGAATGGACTGGCTACCACAAGCTTGAATATGCGCTTTGGGAAAAAAATACGACAGCGGGTTACGAAGCAGTGGCAGACCAATTACTTGCGGATGCGAAAGAATTACACGCACTTGTACAAACGGTTGAAGTAACGCCAGATTTAATGATGACAGGTGCAGTTGACTTATTGAATGAAGTATCGACTTCAAAAATCACAGGTGAAGAAGAAATTTACTCACACACGGACCTTTATGACTTTAAAGCAAATATTGAAGGTGCAGAAAAAATCTTTGACATTCTTCGTCCTAAGTTAGAAGCAAAAGATAAAGATTTAGTAGCAACATTAGATGAAAAGTTCAAAGCAGTCGATGATTTATTAGCACAGCATGCAACAGCTGATGGTGGCTATATTTCTTATGAAGAATTAACTGAAGAACATACAAAAGCTCTTGCAGCATCAGTCAACCAACTTGGTGAGCCATTAAGTCAAATGGGAATTATTTTGGAGTGATAAATAATGACAGCGTCAAATGATAATAAATGGATCGATAAAAAAATATCTCGTCGTGACATGTTAAAGTTATCTGGCATCGGCGTAGCAGGAGTTGCTATCGGTGCTTCCGGCTTAGGCGGTGTTATGAAAGCAATGGGTTATGATGTGTTTGAACCTGTAGCGGATAGTACAACTGCTCAAAACAAAGTGGATTTTTATGGCGAGCATCAAGCCGGCATTATTACGCCTGTTCAAACGCATATTTATTTTGCTTCGCTAGATGTTTTAGTAACGTCGAAGAAAGAGCTACAAGAGTTGTTCAAAAAATGGACACCTCTTGTTGTTCGTTTGATGAATGGTGAATTAATGGTAGATTTAACAACGAATATCAGAGTGCCAACAGGGGATACAGGAGAGGCAGAAGGTTTAGATGCTGCCAATTTATCTATCACATTTGGCGTTGGCCCCTCTCTTTTCGAGAAGCTTGGCATGGCACATTTGAAACCGGCCGAATTAGTAGATTTACCGCACTTCCCAAAGGACCAGCTACAAAAAGAATTTACTGGTGGTGATCTGTGTATTCAAGCGTGTGCAGATGATCCGCAAGTTGCGTTCCATGCTGTACGAAATTTAGTGCGTGCAGCTTCGGGCAAAGTGGAGATTAAATGGTCTCAGGCTGGCTTTAATTCATTTCCAGCAGGAGGAGGAACACCTCGTAATTTATTTGCCTTTAAGGATGGCACAGTAAATCCTGCTATTACAGATGACAAAGATGTAAAGAAAGTTGTGTGGGTGGAAAAAGGCTGGTTGAAGGGAGGCTCGTATTTAGTAGCACGTAAAATTCAAATGCATCTTGAAACGTGGGATCGTACTTCATTGAAAGACCAGGAAGCAACGTTTGGTCGTTATCGTGACAGCGGTGCTGCATTCGGGAAAACAAAGGAATTTGAAGATTTCGATGTAGAGGCGAAGGACGACAAGGGCGAGTACGTTATGCCCGATACATCCCATGTCCATTTAGCAAGGAAATCAGGTGCTCGGATACTACGTCGGTCGTATTCTTATGCTTCAGGTGTTATGTCCAATACAGGTGCCCATGATGCAGGACTATTATTTGTATCTTTCCAGAAAGACCCTGCTCAGTTTACAACAGTGCAAAATAGTTTAGGCCGCATGGATAAAATGAATGAATATATTACCCATCGAGGCAGTGCAGTATTTGCTTGCTTCCCTGGTGTACAAAAGGGGAGTTATTTAGGTGAAGCACTTTTTAACGCGCTGTAGCATCATCCTTTGTTTGCTAGTTGTACTTGCAGTGCCAGTGCAAGCGGCGCAGTCTTATAGTCACTTATACATTTCTATTAGTGACGCCCTAATGAATACTAAGCAGGACAAGGAAGCAGAAGCAAAGCGTGCACTGGAACAATTTACAACTGACTGGGCTTCCGTAACATCTGAACAAACCGAAGCGAAAGAAAAGGTTGATACCATTCTAGCACAAGCAGTGGAATCGACATCCAAAGAAAAGCGTTTAGCGGCGTTATCTGCCTTATCGAATGCCTTACGTTCATTAGAAAAGTTAGAAAACCCAGTGGATGAAGCGGCACAGCGAGCGGAATTCGGTACAAAATTCAAACCTATTATGATAGAGTTTGAGAAAGCCTTAGCTAGTGGTGACATCACGGCAATCGACGCGGCTTACAAGGAATTCAATATTAAATGGAATAAACATGAACGACCTGTTCGTGAGCAAAGTATTGCTATGTATGGACAAATCGAAACGCAGATGGCTTTCTTACGTATTACGATTTCCTCAGAGGAGCCGGATATCGCAGAAATGCAATCACAATATGCCGATCTAAAGCAAACGATTGAGGATTTTGTTGCGGGTGAGGAAACTGCACAAGTTGTAGAGGGTGAGTATTCGCTCGCAACATTAATTGCCTATATTGATGAGGCAAATGATTTCATTGATGCAGGTGACTATAAGGCCGCATCCGATAAAATTCGTGAATTCATTACAATTTGGCCAAGCGTGGAAATTGAAATTTCAACTCGAAATAGTAGTCTCTATACGAAAATCGAAAGTGATATGCCAATACTTGTTAGTGACTTATTGAAAAGTCAAGTCGATGAAGAAAGTGTTAAAAGTAAGCTGAATAAATTCCGTACTGAAATAGAGCTGATACAAGGTGATACAGACTATACGTTGTGGGATTCAGCGTTAATTTTGCTACGTGAGGGCTTAGAGGCACTGCTCATCATTTTAGCATTAGTGTCATTTTTAAATAAATCCGGTCAATCAGCCATGCGTAAATGGATTTATGTCGGGGCGTTTGTTGGGGTATTACTTTCGGCAGTAGCAGCTATTTTAATGTCAACGATCTTTAACTCTGCAACGGTTGATGCGAATCGTGAAATGATGGAAGGCTATGTCGGTCTACTTGCTGCTGCAATGATGATCGGTGTTGGTATTTGGCTTCATAGTAAAGCAAGCGTAACAAGCTGGAATCGTTATATTTCGAAACAAATGGGCAATGCCATTTCTAGTGGTTCGGTCTTTGCTATGGCTTCTGTCAGCTTCTTATCGGTGTTCCGTGAAGGAGCAGAAACATTGGTATTCTATGCAGGAATTGCACCTAAAATGGAAACATCTCAGTTTGTGCTAGGTATTGTGGTGGCAATTGTTATCTTAGCGATTATAGCCGTTGTGTTATTTAAGGCGAGTGGCAAAATTGCCATCCATAAGTTCTTTGCCGTGGCAACGGTGTTAATTTATGTCTTGGCATTTAAAATTATTGGTGTTAGTCTGCATACCTTACAATTGACGAATAAAATTTCTACAACAATTGTGGATGGTCTACCAGTTGTTAGCTTCATAGGCTTCTATCCAACGGTGGAAACAATGATTGGACAAGCGATTTTACTTGTTTTAGTTATTGTGACGATCATATATAAGAAGAAACCAAGGAAATAACGAAAAGCTGTGGCCTCAAAACCACAGCTTTTTTTTTATGGAAAGGCTCTTCACGATGTTCGCTCGGGTTTTCAAGAAGTGAGTGAAAACAAGCAATGTATAAAAAGAACTCTCTACGATTCAAGTAAGTCAAATGCTAGCATAACAAGGATTTTAGGGGATAATTATCGAAATAATATTGAAACTGAGCAAACGGAAAGTTGCTCTTACTTTTTGAATAATAGGGCTGAGCTTGTTGAGGGAAGTGTCAAATGAAAAATTTTTTGATTGTTACGTAGTCGTTGCGTTACTTGCGCCATTTTGTACAGTCTATATCAAAAAACAAATATGAAAAAAGAATCGAAAACTATTTGATAGAAGACATGTCTTATCAGAAGAAAGCTAGACAGTCTATTGAATGCAAATGGTACCTTGCAGGGCTTCCAAGTTATTGGATAAACGTTATTTTTTCGGATGAACCATATGTCGTCTATGTTTATTTTGTTCATGATAAAGACCATGTAGGGCAATTTGAGCATTACACAATTGATGGCACAACTCTTACGACAGAACAATTAAAACACTTTAAGCCTTACGAATAAATTTGGGTTATTAGAAATGAAAGCGTATGTGAGCATGAAAGCTTGAATACGCTTATTAATTAATAGCTGTGAAAAATGCATTGTAGGTTGAAGCGATGTTTACCCCGCACGAACAGTTAGTAAGACGCTCACCTCAAGTGGGAAGGTGAACATTAAGTAGGTGGTCGATGTACTGACCGTAAAAGCCCAATTGCTCCAACTACCAATCAGTGGGGCCAAAGAAAATCCCTACTGATTGAAGTTTCACTTCACTAATCGTTCCAATGAGAGGGTCGCTTCAAATGACCGGGCAATATTGTTTTGCTATTGCCTTTAGCAGAGTTAATTTGCATTTGCGTAAGAAACATACTTGTAGATAGATTTGCACCGCTTAACTCGGCATCTCGTAAATCTGCACCAATAAAATCGACGCCTCGTAAATCCGTATTTTGCAAATTCGCGGCAATTAGATAGGCTCCTCGAAGGTCAGTCGCTGTCAAATTTTTGCCCTTGAGGTTTTTCCCAACCCAATCGACCCCTCTAAAATTGTATTTTCGCTTATTTTTATCTTCACAAGCCTTAGCCATTACGCCAAGCCGTATTTGTTCACTTGTTGCTAAAAGCAATGCATTGACGGGCATTCGGTATTTCATAATATCAATGACTAACAGTGTATCAGCATCTTGCCTTGTTAGTTGCTGTAGTTGCGCTAATTGGCTGTTTAGTTTTTCAGATAAGGAACTTGATACCTCATAAGACAATGCCTCTGCCAAATACGCAATCATTTCATATAACTGTTCCATAATTGGAAATACACGAAACATTTTTGCGGCAACTTGCGGGTTTTTTCGCCAGTCTTGTCCACCAAATGTAGTTTGAGAAACCATTTGTCCAGCGCCTAAACAATCAAATACGGTACAACCCTTAAAGCCTTTTTCTCTTAGACTACTGTGAATGTGACAGCTATAATCTGCCTGCAAATTTTGGCAAGGTGTGCCCGCTGCCTTATTCATGGCAAAATCACTAGATGCCACAATATTGAGCGCCGTGCAACAAAGGCCAAAGCAGTTCTGACAATCTGCTTGTAAGCTCTCTCTCATCTTTTTCGCTGTGTTACCTTTAATTTTTTCGCCAAACATAATTGTTTCCCCTCTTAACGAATAACTGAAAATAGGATGCTATTTTTATTTAATTTTACATGACTTTTATTAAAATAACTAAAATTTATGCTGTCAAAAATGAAATTTATCCCGCAATAACGGTCAGTAAGACGCCCACCTCAAGTGGAAAGATGAGAACGAATCAACTAGGTGGTCTATCAACTGACCGTAAAAGCCCGATTGGTTCAACTAACAATCAGTGGGATGAAGAAAAACCCCACTGATTGAAGTTTCACTTTATCCCGCAATAACGGTCAGTAAGACGTCCACCTCAAGTGGAAAGATGAGAACGAATCAACTAGGTGGTCGATCAACTGACCGTAAAAGCCCGATTGGTTCAACTAACAATCAGTGGGGATGAAGAAAACCCCCACTGATTGAAGTTTCACTTTATGCCAATGTTTAATTTGAAATAATATGTCGCGCTGTGATATAGTCGAGATACGATATAGTCACAGTGCGACATATGGAGGTAAACAAATTGGAAAAGTTATTAAAAAAATATGTACCGATGACTGAAACCGCATTTTATATATTATTATCTCTTACAGAGCCACGTCATGGGTATGGCATTATCAAACGCGTAGAAGAATTAACGAACGGTCGTATAAAGCTTGGCTCAGGCACCATATACGGTACGCTAACTAAAATGCAACAGGATGGAATGATTTCAGTCTTTGCGGATGAACGTAGAAAAACCATCTATGAAGTAACGGCAATTGGCAAGCAAGTGATGCAGGCTGAAATGATGCGTTTAAAGGAAGTACATGCGCATGTATTACGCTTTGAGGGGGATTTTAGGTGAAGAGGATGAAATGGCTGTGGAGCTATGAGATTGATAAAACTGAAAAATGGCTAACGGATATGGCGAGCCGGGGCTATCATTTGCGTGATTTTAATGCGGTGACACGTATGTTTACCTTTGAAGAGGGGGAACCAAGAGCAGTAGCATATGCGATTCGTTTGGATAAAAATATGTTACCCAATGCTTTGGAACAGGCGGGATGGCAGATAGTAGCGTCTTCGAGTCGATGGCAATTTGTAAAAAATGAGCAAACGACCGAGGCTCCTGTCTATCCATCTCGGGAAACCATTGTAAAACGAGCTAGAATGCATACGTATTTATTTATCCTATTAGGCATATTTTTTGTTACAGCACAGTTGAATATAATTTTAATAACTGCAATCATGTCAAATGTGATTGGCGGTATAAACTGGTGGTCGATTGCTATACCTCTTGCTATTATTACACTTTTTATTTGCTTATCAATTTATGTGTATAGGGCATACCGAAAGTTTGAAAAGCAAGAAATGGATATGACTGTTCCTGACATAGGCAGCGGGCGAAAGGTGCGGAAAATGAAACTTGGCTGGATGTATTTGCCGCTGCAAACGAAGGAATGGCTCGAGGAACAAGCACGACTTGGATTAGAGTTAGAACGTGTGACTACAGCTATTTTTACATTTCGTGAAACGGGAAGCAAATGCATTGCTTATGAAGTTAGCTTTGAGCCAAAGGTTGATAGTAGCTTCTTTACCATTCATAAGGAAATGGGCTGGCAGTTAAAGTTTGCATCCAACATCACATGGCTCCATTATTCGATTTGGGCAATGCCATATGAAAAAGGAGAGAATACACCGGCATTGACCTATGATCCTAAAGAGAAGATTCGTGGTATGAAAAAAGCATTATATATGAGCGCAGGCATCGGGGGTTATTTGCTACTATTTCTTGGTTTTTCTTTATATACGAATTTTTATAGAATGGCAGACTCCTTTTTTGAATGGTCGATTGACGGTGTATTACGTGTGCTGTTAATTTTATGTGTGGCATTATGGGCAACAATACTTTCTAGAACAATAATTGGCTATTTTAAAGAATTGAAAATGATCAAAGCAGGACTGTAAATAGGGAATATAGAGGAAAGAGTGATGGGATGCTACAGGTCAATGTGGAGAATGCGAGTTTAATATTAGAGGGAGGTACGTTTCGCACGTTGTTTACATCGGGCGTTCTAGATGCCTTTTTAGAGCATGACATTATGATGCCTTATGTCGTAGCAATTTCGGCAGGCGCCATCAATGCATGCTCTTATGTATCACAGCAAAAGGAACGTTCCTTACGTGTATTGATGGATTATCGTCATGATAAGCGTTATATGGGCTTGAAAAATTTTCTCAAAGAGAAGAGTCTATTTGGCTTAGATTTTGCTTATAATGTGATTCCTAATCAGTTAGATATTTTTGATTGGGCGACGTACCAGCAATATCAAGGGAAATTACTTTTTGGTGTAACGAATGCAACGACGGGGCAAGTGGAGTATATGGATGCTCGTGAAATGGATCGACAATGTACGATGTTGCGTGCTACTTGTGCCATTCCCATCCTATTTCCGGAAATAAAATTAAATGATACTGCCTATTATGATGGTGGATTAGCAGAGCCTATACCGATTCAGCATGGTATTGAGAGAGGCTTTGATAAACATGTGCTTGTGTTAACGCGACCAAAGGGTTATCGAAAAAAGCTAGATAGGCAAAGCAAGTGGGCAATGCGATTGCTTGCGAAACGTTATCCTAATTTAGTGAAAAGTATGGAGAAGCGGGCTGATCATTATAATGCCTCATTGGCGCGCTGTGAGCAGCTAGAGGAGGAAGGTCGGGCATTTATATTTCGACCTACTGAAGCATTAAATAGCTTTGAGAAAGATACTACACAAATGCGTTCCAATTATGAAATGGGTTATGAACAAGCTTTGCAGCAAATGGCAGCACTGAAGCAATTTTTAAAATAACGGTTGCCATGTACTAACAGCAAGTAAATGTCAACTTGCCTATTTCAAATGCCATAGTAAAGGGTCGAAGGAAGAGCACTGTTTTTTAGGCTCTTCCTTTTTCCTTTCTTTGGCTATTGCAAATTATTTCGTCATAGTGTAATATGTTTCTAGTACACTATGACACGAGGTGTTTTCATTGAAAAAATTTTCAGGTCTGATGAAGAAGGAATGGGTACTTTATAGAGGGAGGCTTTTTTTCACAATCATTGGAGGCCTTGCGCTTTCGCTCGTAGTTCCCTATTTATTGCTACGTCTTGGAGACGGTTTTACAACGGCGCATCAACAATTATTCTTTCTCTTCACGATACTTGTATTAATGCTGGGTAACTTTTATGCCGTATTACAGTTTTTCACGAGTATGCTTTTTGATTTAAAGGCGAAAGAAATGTGGCTCCATTCAACGAGTTCCATAGCGCAACTGGTTGGTGTAAAAATTATTTTCACATTAACCGGGTATGCAATATTCAATCTACTCTTTACGTCGCTCGCGCTTTATTTTGTAAGAGAAAATTATGTGGCAACTTTTGGGGAAGTCCTATTGTTACTGTTCCTCATTGTAGGAATGATTGTGATGTTCCAATTTGTTTTGTTTGTGATACTCCTACTCTTCTTAGCATTTTATCTACAAATGAAGCATTTTATAGGCCGTTTTGCCATCGTTATTGCCATTCCTGCGTTTTTCTTGAGTATGGATGTATGGTTCCGATTTACAGAGAGTGAATTTTATGATAAAATCTTCCAGTTCGGTGAAATTCGAATTAGTCGATTGGAACAATATTTACCAAAAGCTGAAGTGCCAACCATGCAAATTGAACTGGGCTCGTTGTACTTTGTGGAAGAATTCTTTTTTATCATCGTACTTGCACTCCTTTTTATCGTAGCGACAAAGTGGCTTGAGAAGGTGGTATTGCGATGACATTGGATTTTTCGCGTGACAAACCAATTTATAGCCAGCTCGTAGATCGTATATGTGGTGATATTCTGAAAGGGAAGTTATTACTTGGGGACCGACTGCCTTCTGTTCGAGAATATGCTGTGGAAACGGGCGTGAATGTTAATACCGTACAACGTGTGTATAAGGAGTTGGAAGCGATGGATTTAACGGAAACTAAACGCGGTCAGGGGACATTTATTACAACCAATGAAGAGCGAATAGTAGAACTACGAGAAGATATGAAAAATTTATTAGCACAAAATTTTTTGATTTCCATTGAAGCACTTGGGTTTTCAAGGGAAGAAATGCTCGTTGTTTTACAAAAGAAATCGTGAGGTGAAATAAATGTTACAGTTATCCAATGTTTCTTTCCGTTATTTAAAAAAGCCTATTATTCAAGACGTGACTTTTTCTTTTCCTACTGGGCAAATCATCGGGCTTGTTGGTGAAAATGGCAGTGGAAAATCGACGTTATTGAAAGTTTTGACAGGTTTGTTGCTGCCATCGAGTGGGGAAGTACTGTTGAATGGGCAATCTGTTACGCGCAGAAGTGCTGATCAGATTGCGTATTTGCCAGACACCGATTTGTTTTTTGATTTTTATACGGGCGAGCAGCTATTGCAGCACTACGCCTCGCAGTTTGAAGATTTTTCCTACGATAAGGCCTGTATCGTTGCACAATTTTTGCATGTTGATATGGATACCAAGTTAAGGAATTTATCCAAAGGCAACCGAGGACGAATGAAAATGGCGGCAACGCTTGGCCGAGAGGTGCCGTATTATGTGATGGATGAACCATTCGCTGGTCTTGACCCAATTGTTCGTGAAGAGCTGATCAAAGGGCTGATCCAATTTACAGATATTGAACACCAAACCATTATTTTATCGACACATGAAGTATACGAAGTTGAACCAATTTTAGATCAAATCATCCTTTTGCAAAATGGCGCTATACTTGCGCATGATGAAGTGGAGACTATTCGAGATGTCACGAATAAGGATGCACTTCAATGGATGAAAACGTACTATAGGAAAGGGTGAAATCCATGCAACAACCAATTGTCCAACTACAAAACTTATCAAAAACCATAAAAGGTAAGCAATTGATTCACAATTTAAATATCGATTTATATCCAGGGCAGATTACTGGATTTTTAGGACCAAATGGAGCAGGGAAGACGACAACGATTCGGATGATGACCGGACTCATGCATCCATCAGAAGGAAAAGTCATTATCGATGGCCAATCTTTACAAGAGCATTATGAGGAAGCTATTAGTAAGGTTGGCGTCATTGTAGAAAATCCCGAAATGTATAAATATATGACGGGTTATAAAAACTTACTGCATTTTGCACGAATGCATAAAAACGTGTCAAAAGCGCGTATTGATGAAGTCATAACTCAAGTCGGATTAGAAAACCGCATTCATGAAAAAGTATCGACGTATTCACTTGGGATGCGTCAACGCCTGGGCTTAGCACAGGCACTTTTACACCGACCAAAATTTTTAATATTAGATGAGCCAACAAATGGCCTTGATCCTGCAGGGATTCGAGAGTTTCGTATGTATTTACGTAAAATTGCAACGGAAGATGGCGTGTCTGTTTTTGTATCGAGCCATTTACTGTCAGAAATTGAGCTTATGTGTGATCGCGTAGCCGTTATTCAAAATGGACAATTAATTGACATACGTGAAATAAATAATGAAACAGCTTCATTTTATTATATTGAGGCAACACCAAGTGAACAGGTTACAGCACAGTTACAAAAACTGGATTACAGCTTTACGGTTGACAATAATGGTGTCGTAGTGGAAATAAAGAAAGAAGACATTCCTAACCTTATGACACAGTTCGTAAATGAAGGTATTCAGCTATTTGCTGTACAACCACATCAAAAAACATTAGAAGATCAATTCTTGGAAATGACAGGAGGTGGGCAAATTGTTGAAGCTAATTCAAAATGAATGGATGAAATTATGGCATAAAAAAGGAACTTGGGCGATGGTCGCGCTGTTAATCGTTGTGATTATTGGACCAGGTATCATGATGAAGTATTATGAATCAAAGACTGCAGAAGACTTGTCATGGCAAGAAAATGAACAACAAACGATTTCAAATTATAAAGAATCCCTAACAAATGAAGAACTTACTGTAGAAGATAAAAAATATTTCGAAGAGCAAATTGCCCTTTCTGAATACCGTTTAGCAAATGATGTACCAAATCAAACGGAAGGAAGCCTCGAAAGTTTTATGTCCTTTACTAGCAGTATGCTGACTTTAGTGACATTATTTACAGTGATTACGGCAGCGAGTATCGTATCGAGTGAGTTCTCAACAGGTACGATTAAAATGCTGTTAACACGTCCGATGACTCGCGCAAAAATATTAACCTCTAAATTAGTTACTACTTTCCTATTTGGACTATTTTTATTCTTAGTGAATGTCATTGTCAGTGCAATTGTAGGCTTTGTGCTATTTGGTGTAGCAACGGGCACGGAGTTAGAAATGGTGGATGGTCAAATTGTTGAAAAAGCAGTATGGGGCGATCTAGCTTATCATTATTTACTGTCTGCTGGTGACTTTGTCATGTCTACCTTGTTTGCCTTCTTAATTGGCTCTGTCTTCCGTTCAAGCTCATTAGCAATCGGCCTAACAATGTTTTTATCATTTACGGGTACAATGATTGTCATGTTCTTAAGTAAATATGAAATTGTGAAATACGTGTGGTTAACACATTCGAATTTAACGCAGTATGAAACAGGTGGTTTAATGATAGAGGGTATCACAATGCCATTCTCTCTTACTATACTCGCTATCTACGCAGTGATTTTCCTTGTGATTAGCTACTTGTCATTTATGAAACGTGATGTAACAGCATAAAAAAGACGCGGTATGAAAATGGTGATTTTCATACCGCGTTTTTTTGTAATGAAGACGGAGAGGAGATAAATGCGGGTATTACAGTGCTTGCCGCGGGTAATTCAGATTAATCCGCAGACCTTGAGTTACGCGACAGTATACTATGAATGTTTAGCAATGATTTGCTGTAGTTTTGCTTGTAAATTCGGTAAATCCTGTGTTGTAATCGTTGTTCTTACAAAGCTTTCATCCATATCTAATGCTTCAGCAAACAAACTGCCTAGTCCCTTAGCTTTTCGGTCAATTTGCAATAACACCTCAAGTGAATAATCAGATTGTGACAAAAAGACAAGCTCCAGCTCATCAAGATGGCTTCGATAGCTACCAGTCGGCACAAATTCAAATTCCTGTGCGAATGGATAGTTTCCACGGAAGCGAGCTGAAGCCTGTTCACATTCAGCTTCACGTAAACGGAAACCAAGACCGCTTACAGCTTCGAGTACACTTTCAGCGAGTTTTGTCGGTTGAACACGAATATAGTCTTTGTCGTTCGGGTCTACAGCATTTTTAATATCAAGTCCTGTTTGAACCCATACTTGTGTTTTACCAGCCGTAATCGGCGTATCAATCGGTAGTGTCAATGAAATAGGAAACACTTTATGTTCGCCCGCTGCTATTGAGAATGGTTCTGTTACCTTTACCTTGTGAATAGCGGCTACGTCTGTATACTTCCTATCATTGGATTCTCGTATATAAGTAGTATGAACCGAGATATAGATAGCGTCGATTTGCTGTTCCACATTCCCGCCCCGTACAAGTATCTCTCCGTGCATGACTTCGCCCGCTCTGTATGTAGCCTTTTCTAATTTCGTATCAACCGTTGCTGCCCCAATACCAATACTTGCAAGTGCTTTGTTGAATAATGACATTTGAATTCCTCCTAAAGTGTTAGATAGCTACTTATACGCAAGAATTCACAAAAGGTTTCAAGGCCCTCGTAAATTTCATTACTATGGAAGAAAAACAGAAGAGGCGTACATATGGAAGTGGAATACCAGCAGCAGTTACTTCAAAACTTCTTGGCAGAAGGGTTTTCACACATTGTTTCCAATACTTATTTTTTAGCACAATATTTGACAGCAGATATTGAAGCATTTCAAGCTGTGTGCCATTTCGTATTTAAGGATGAACGTGAAAAGACATGCCTATAAACTTTTAGAGACACCCGATTCTTTATGGGTGCTTATTAGATTCAGACATCATTCGGTCAAAAATACTGCTATCTCATCAATTAAAAATGCCAGATAATTAGTTTCTGCATAATTCCTTCATATATACCTCTTATACTAGGTCAATGTCAGATCTTGAAAAGGGGATTTTGTTGATGAAAAAAGGAAAAATCATGTTGAGCTTATTTATAGCGAGTTTAGTAATGTCCGCCTGTAATGCAAAACAACAAGAGGATGTATTTACGTATGGAGAAGTGAAAAATAGCAAAGTTGCACATATTCATGGATTAGGTTATATAAATGGAGGACATGACATTGCCATTGCCACGCATGACGGATTATATAAATACGGTAAGGATGGATGGCAGGAAGCGAATGGACAGAAACATGATTATATGGGTTTTCAAGCTACGCGAGAGGGCTTCTTTGCTAGTGGTCACCCAGAAGAAGGGGCACATTTGAAAAATCCGTTTGGCTTAATTAAAAGTACGAATCAGGGTGCCAGCTTTGAACAATTGGCTTTTTATGGGGAAATCGATTTTCATTACCTTGCAGCTGGTTATGATTCGAATATGATTTATGTCTACAATGAAACTGCTACTGATAATATGGAAATAGGATTACACTATTCGGCTGACGAAGGGAAAACATGGGAAAAAGTTGCGATGACGGGCTATCATTCGAATACAATAGCCAATCTCGCCGCACATCCATTAAAAAAGCAAGTATTAGGTATTGGTAGTCAGGATGGGCTATTCATTTCAGATAATTATGGTGAAAACTTTACATTAATGAATGACGCAAAAATGGTGACGTCTGTCACATTGAATGACATCGGAGGCTACTATTCAAATATCGAGAATAATCATGTGTATTTGACTTCATTTTTATTTGGAAATAAAAGCGAGCGTCAGATTCCACTGCCAACAGGTCAAAAGTTACAGCCAATTATCTATCTAGCGGTTAATCCACAACAAGACAAAGAACTAGTCATCATGACAAATAATATAGATATCTATGTAACGAGGGATGAAGGACTATCATGGGATAAGCTTGCATCAGATGGCGAGTTACTAGATTAAAAAGGGTGATACACAATGTATAGTTTCATGTCAGAAATTAGTCAATTAGTAAGTGGGCCGATTACGTTGTTTTTAACGTCGTATAAACATTCGCCATTCATCATTGCCATCCTTCTTGGACTAATTGGCGCGTTAGCACCTTGTCAGTTAACAGGTAATATGAGTGCCATCACCTTCTATGGCAATCGAACGATACAAATGAAAAGTAATGGCGGGGATATCGTATTTTTTATCATTGGAAAAGTCGTAGTCTTTAGCATAATAGGCTTATTTGCTTGGTTGTTTGGACAATCCTTCGAAACGGAAATGACAGTCTATTTCCCTCTTCTTCGCCAAGCTATTGGACCTATCATGTTGCTGACTGGTCTTGTTCTCCTTGGCATTCTAAAATTGAAATTTCTAAATCGTCTCCCTTCACTCATTCCTCAAATGCTAAAAGAGGGGAAATTTGGTTCGTTTTTAATGGGCGCTAGTTTTTCAATGGCCTTTTGCCCAACGATGTTTGTGCTGTTTTTCGTATGGCTGATGCCAACCGTGGTGACCACATCTTATGGACTGATATTGCCAGGGATTTTCGGCATTGCAACGTCGGTCCCACTAATACTAATGCTTGCGCTCATGTACATGTTCGATACAAAACGTATCATTATGAAATCTAGCATGAAAATGGGCAAGATAATACAAACAGCTGCAGGGATATTGCTAGTCTTTATAGGGGTTACAGATACAATTACTTATTGGGGTTTGTATTAACAACCATATAGTGAGGAGCTAAAATAGATGTTTTCAGACTTGAATATACTGCTAGCCTTTGGAGCAGGTTTGTTAAATTTTTTATCACCATGTACATTGCCTTTATATCCAGCGTTTATTTCCTATATAACAGGAATGTCTTTGGATGAGTTACAAGGTGAAAATAAAAAGTCAAAACGAATAGGGATGCTACATACAATATTTTTCCTTTTAGGATTTTCTATTATATTTATTTTTTTAGGCTATAGTTCGTCAGTTGTCGGATGGTTGTTCTTTCAATATCAAGATTTGCTGCGTCAAGTAGGGGCTATATTAATTATCATTTTCGGTTTGATGATTATTGGTGTATTCTCACCTAAATTCTTGATGAATGACAAAAGAATACAGTTTAAGAATCGACCAACAGGCTACTTTGGTTCTTTCTTAATTGGACTTGCATTTGCTGCGGGGTGGACGCCGTGTACTGGCCCCATCACAGGTGCAGTGTTTATGATGGCATCACAAAATCCAAATGTAGGAATGCTCTATATGCTTGCGTACGTTTTAGGATTTGCAATCCCGTTTTTCCTACTAACACAATTTGTGACGAAAGTTACTTGGATTCGAAAATACAGTCGTAAGATAACAAAAATCGGCGGCTATATAATGATTGCGCTTGGCTTACTGCTCTTTTTCGATGGTTTGACCTATATTATTATGTGGTTAAGCCCTTTCTTTAATGGATTTTCAGGTTTTTAAAACTAGTGTTTCAGTATAGTTAGTTTCAATTGAAGGTGAGTCGTCCAGTAATGTAAGGATAGGGTGTAAGAACGCCAACTATCACTTTAAAAATTTCGCGATATTCCTGCGGATCATCCGTGGAAATGGAGCGGAATTTTTTTGTGCACTTATGACCCCACACGCTTTTTAGCATGCCTCCTATTTTTTTATTATGTCCCAGCTACAACTGTTATTAAAAGTGCTACAATTTAGTCACCATGTACTAGACAAAATTTAACTAGAAAGAGTGAAAGAAATGATTTATGCAATCGTCTTATTTATAGTAGCTGGCATTGGAGAAATTGGAGGGGGCTATTTAATTTGGCTGTGGTTAAGAGAAGGTAAACCCTTTTACTGGGGAGTTTTAGGCGGTGTTGCTTTAGCATTATATGGCGTTGTGGCTACATTTCAGTCCTTCCCAACTTTTGGGCGAGTTTATGCGGCTTATGGTGGTGTGTTTATCGTGCTGTCTATTTTATGGGGCTGGGGCATTGATGGGAAAAAGCCGGATATATTGGATTGGGTTGGAGCGGGGATTTGCTTAGTAGGTGTGCTGGTTATATTATTACCGCGTTCATAACTGAAAAGAGGTACTGTCTGACACTGTATAAAATCAGCATTGTCACCTCGTTAAATGTATGGTTAGCGCAGTATAGTGACAGGATATTGAGAATAAAATGTGAAGTAATGTTTGCGAAAAAGAATTGTTTGAGCTAGACAAAAAATAGGTAGCTGACGTTGTCATCAGCTACCCCTGTTATTTTTCTAATTTTGTTAATGTTTTGCCGCTCCAGCCGAATGCCACTGTTAAGATTGGGCCAAGCAAACAGAAGAAGGCGAAAGGTAGGTAGGTTGTCGTTGGTATATCCAGGACACTAGCAATAAATATCCCACAGACACTCCAAGGTACGAGCGGATTGACAACTGTACCAGCATCCTCCATCACACGTGAAAGGTTTTTTGGAGCCAGTCCGACCTTTGCAAACTGTGCTTTAAATGCCTCACCTGTAAGTAAAATGGATAGATATTGCTCACCAATTAACGTATTAATACCTATTCCTGTAAGGGCAGCACCGGTGATGACTGAGCCCGCACTGTTAAATAAGCTTTCAACTTTTCCTAAAATACTTTGAATAATACCTAGCGTAAATAATAGCCCACCCATTGTTAATGCGAGTAATACGAGGGCAATCGTAAATAGCATGCTATTCATACCACCACGAGTAAGCAGTGCATCTACTTCCTTATTACCAGTTTCAGATACATAGCCTTCAAAAAGTATTTTAAAGACATTTGAAATGGCAAGTGGTTCTTGGATGTACGCAAGACCCACACCAACAATTGACACGATTGCAAGTGTAATGAGCGCAGGCGCCTTATAAAACGTCATTACTACAAGAACGACGATTGGCAATAAAGTATACCAATGAATAAGGCCAGTTGACAGCAAACCTTCTTTAAAATGCTCTACCGTTTCAAAGGAAGTATCTGCTCCAGTTGGTGATAAAATAGCGTACAGTATGAATGAAATGATGAAGGCAGGAATCGTCGTCCAGCCCATATTCTTAATATGCTCAAAAAGATCGACACCAACTGTACCTGATGCCAGATTTGTTGTATCAGAAAGCGGAGACATCTTATCTCCGAAAAATGCACCTGAAACAATGGCTCCAGCCGTTATCGCAAGTGAAATATCCATTGCGCCTGCAATGCCCATAAAGGCAACCCCAACTGTTGCGACTGTTGTTAACGAGCTACCAACGGAGATGCCGACGAT
This sequence comes from Lysinibacillus sphaericus OT4b.31, assembly GCF_000392615.1. GTDB lineage: Bacteria > Bacillota > Bacilli > Bacillales_A > Planococcaceae > Lysinibacillus > Lysinibacillus sphaericus_B. The sequence goes on from NZ_KB933407.1 coordinate 34,674, forward strand.
GCTACAAATAAGAAAAACGATGGCAAAGAAAAAACTTGGTGAAACAGTGAGAAATCCATAGTATATGAGCGTTGGAATTGTGCCACCCATAATCCAACTCGAAATTAATATGCCAATAAAGAAGAAAATAAAAACGGCGCCTAATCCGGCACTTGCACCAGCTATCATCCCAGCTTCCAACTCACGAAATGGCACTTTTTTTATAAGTCCATACGCGATTAATATTGAAATGACAAGTACAATGGGAATATGTGGTGTTGCTTGGAAAATCCCAATGCTAACAGCCATCGTGGCAATAATTAATAGTATAATGAAGCCTGCCTCCAAAAATCGAGGGTTACTTTTTGCTTCGATTCGAAACATGTTAATCCTCCTAACGATTACTTTTGCGCTTCAATGCGGTGAAGCCCAAAAGTATTATAGCACGCTAATAAATATTGTCAATTGATTGAAAATTCCGTCATGAAAACGGTAGCGAATTGTCTTCTCGCTACCGTTCAATAATACTAAATCATTAATTTGGACCAAAATAATCCCAAGCATTTTTTACGATTAATATACATGTCATAATGATGAAAATAATGCGCATGATTTTAGTATCGCGTTTTAACGCAAATTTAGAGCCTAAGATTGCACCAAAAACCATTACAAAGCCCATTGGCAAGCCGTATAGGAAATTAACCTCACCTAATGCTAAAAACATGGCAAGTGCTGCTAAATTAGATGTGAAATTAAAAGCTTTTGCATTGCCTGCAGCCTGCAAGAAATCATTACCCATCATTAATAGTAAGAAGATGTAAAATGAGCCTGTGCCTGGGCCAAAAAAGCCATCATAAAAGCCAATCGCAGCAAAGGCGACAATAAAGGCGATTTTTTTCGAAGTAGTCAAAAGCTTGTGCTCAGCATGATGTCCCCAATCTTTTTTTAAAACGGTATAAGTAGCGACGAGGACGAGCATAACAAGCATAAGTGGCTTTAAGATTGCAGGTGAGACGAGATGCACCGTATACGCACCGAACAAAGAGCCGATAAAAATAAACGGAAGAACTTTACCGATTTTTTTAAAATCAACTTTGCCTGCGCGTAGAAAGGTAAGCATGCTTGTACCATTGCTGATGGTATTGGCCAGTTTGTTTGTGGCAATCGCTGTGCTTGGTGGTAAACCAACGGCCATTAATGCTGGTAATGAAATAAGACCACCACCACCGACGATTGCATTCAAAAAGGATGCGATAAATCCAAAGAATAATAGTATAGCCAGAGACAATAAATTGATGTCCATATGTATGTATTGGCTCACATCCGTTTCTAAAGAGTTATTTGATAGAAAAATACCATCTTTGTACTAAGTGTACTCCGATTTACAAAAAATAACAATGCTGTTTCGACCTATTTCGTCAAAATTAGACGTTTACAATTCCTTAACATTTCTTACAATACCAAAATAATAAGAAAAAATTTTTTTCAAGTATTTTTAGAAAAATAAAAGAAAAAACGGTCATATTTAAAGTAAAAACGGTGTTTTGGTGAGAATATTTAATGTTTTTTAAAACGCTCGAAGAACTTCGAATGTAAATGTGACAATTTTTATATTACAATTTTGTAAATTCAATTCATTTATGTTTAAAGTTCTGTAGAATTGTGTAAAGGCTTTGTTATGATGATGCAGAAATCGACAATCTATTTTCAACAGGAGGAACTTCATGTTCAACTCAAATAAGCAAGATCCATTTTTTCAAGCGTTATTAAAAATCTCTAAAAATGTAAAAGAAGGAATCTACTATGCACATAATGCACGCATTCAAGATATAGATGCCTTAAAAGAAATTGCAGTTACGATGAAGCAATATGAAACAAGTGGAGACAAACTAATCCATGAGCTCATCGTTATGCTAAATAAATCATTTATGACGCCGATTGAACGTGAGGATATTTTAGCTTTAGCCAATAAATTAGATGACGTAATCGACGGCATGGAAGGCTGCATTGCTCACTTTAATATGTATAACTTAACAGAAGTAACGGAGCCAATGCGCCAGTTCTTAACATATATTGCGAAAAGTACTGATGAAATGGTACAAGCAATGGAATTATTAAACAGCAAAAAACTTGTGGAAATGCGTAAGCACTCCATTCAAATTAAAGATTATGAACGTGAATGTGATGAAATTTTCCGTTCTTCTATGAAACAATTATTTATTCAAGAAAAAGATCCACTGCGCATCATCGTGTTCAAAGATATTTACGAGCAATTTGAAGATATTGCAGACAGCTGCCAAACCGTAGCGAATACAATTGAAACAATAATTATGCGTAATGCATAAGATGGAGTGTACTGAATGGATACGATATTACTAATAACAATATTAGTCGTTATTTTTGCGCTTATTTTTGACTTTATTAACGGCTTCCACGATACAGCCAATGCAATTGCAACCTCTGTATCAACACGTGCGCTAAAGCCACGTACGGCTGTTTACATGGCTGCCGTTATGAACTTCGTGGGTGCAATTACGTTTGTTGGTGTGGCAAAAGCTTTGACGAAGGATATTGTTGACCCATTTACCTTAAATGCCTATGACGGCGATATTACCGGTTCTGTCGTTATTTTAGCGGCTTTACTTTCAGCCATCACATGGAACTTGTTAACGTGGTTCTTTGGGATCCCTTCAAGTTCTTCCCATACATTAATCGGTTCAGTGGCAGGTGCGGCGATTGCGGCAGCTGGCTTTAGTGCATTAAATTACACAGGTTTTATCAAAATTCTTCAAGCGCTTATTTTCTCGCCATTACTTGCGTTTGCTGCCGGTTTCTTAATGATGTCTCTCTTTAAAGTGTTTTTCAAAGATATGAATTTATATCGTACCAATAAGGGCTTCCGCACAATGCAAATTGGGACAGCGGCTTTGCAATCATTTACACACGGTACAAATGATGCGCAAAAAGCAATGGGGATTATTACACTTGCATTAATCGCAGGTGGCTTGCACCAAGGGGATGACATTCCATTCTGGGTACGTTTTGCAGCGGCTACTGCGATGGGTCTTGGAACATCTGTAGGTGGTTATAAAATCATCAAAACAGTGGGTGGCAAGATTATGAAAATCCGTCCAGTGAATGGTGTAGCGGCGGACCTAGCATCTGCTTCCATTATCTTTGGAGCAACATTAATCCATTTACCTGTATCCACAACCCATGTAATTTCTTCTTCTATTATGGGTGTTGGTACTGCACATCGTGTAAAGGGCGTTAAATGGGGCATGGCACGTAAAATTATAACGACTTGGGTCATCACAATGCCAATCTCAGCAGTAATGGCTGGCTCAATTTACTTTATACTTAGCTTATTTTTCTAATATATAATGAAGGAATGCACAACTTGCGTGCATTCCTTTTTTTTATTTGAGAAAATGGCAGTTTGACGGATAAAGGTGGTAGAGTGACGGATAGAGCAGGCAGAGTGACGGATAGAGCAGGTAGAGTGACGGATAAAGTTGGTAGAGTGACGGATAAAGTTGGTAGAGTGACGGATAGAACAGGCAGAGTGGCGGATAAAACAGGTAGAGTGACGGATAAGAGCAGGCAGAGTGACGGATAAAGCAGGCTGAGTGACGGATAGAACGGGCAAAGTGACGGATAAAACGGGTAAAGTGACGGATAAAGCAGGTAGAGTGACAGATAGAGCAGGGGAGTGACGGAAAAAGCAGGCAGAGTGACGGAAAAAGCAGGCAGAGTGACGGAAAGAGCAGGCAGAGTGACGGGCAGAACAGGCATAGTGGCGGATAAAGCAGGTAGAGTGACGGATAGAACGGCTCAAGTGACGGATAAAGCAGACAGAGTGGCGGATAGAGCAGGCAGAGTGACGGAAAAAGCAGGCAGAGTGGCAGATAAAGCAGGCAGAGTGACGGAAAAAGCAGGCAGAGTGACGGAAAGAGCAGGTAGAGTGACGGATAGAACAGGTAGAGTGACGGATAAAGCAGGCAGAGTGACAGATAAAGCAGGCAGAGTGACGGATAAAACGGCTCAAGTGACGGATAGAGCAGGCAGAGTGGCGGATAAAACCGACGAAGTGACGGATAGCACCACCTCATACCGAAAAATCCAGCTAGGGTAATTATAAAGAAAGTGTAAAGTTCGAAAAAAATGTATTGTTACATAGTAAGGTTAGTACAGGAGGAAAACAGATGACAGAAAAGCTATTACTAATTGAAGATGACACAGCGATTGGCCGTATTGTGAGAGATACGCTTGTACAACAGGGCTACCAAGTTACTTGGGCGACAACTGGACTTGAAGGACTGGCAGATTTTCAAGCGGATACGTTTGATTTAGTGTTAGTCGATTGGATGCTGCCTGAGATGGATGGGCTGACCGTTTGCCAAAATATTCGTTGGGATAGTGATGTGCCCATTATAATGATGAGCGCCCGTAAGGAAGAGGCCGATAAAGTGGAGGGTTTGCAAGGCGCTGATGATTATATTGCGAAACCGTTTAGCTTAGAGGAGTTAAAGGCGCGTGTGGCCTCCCATTTACGTCGATGGCAACGTTTTAACAAAAAACAGGATAGCGAAGACATCACCTCCTTTGCATATGGCTTGATCATTGACTGGCAAAGGGAAACCGCGAGCCTTGATGATGCTGAGCTGGCTTTAACACAAAAGGAATTTGCCCTGTTAAAGCTTCTGGCGAAAAATCCCAGTCAAACCTTTTCAAAAGAAGCGCTGTACCAGCATGTTTGGCAGCAGGTAAGTGTCGATGAAACACACACAGTAACGGTACATATTAAGGCGTTACGCGAAAAGCTAAAAGACCCAGTCAAAACGCCACATTTTGTTCAAACGGTATGGGGCAAGGGCTACCGCTTCGTTGGTGAACCGTTATGAAAATTAAAACATGGCTGTTCATCATGTTTTTCATCGTCATGATTGTGCCAATTGGCGGGGCATACGGCTTATACGTGTGGATCAATGCTTATTATCACGATAAAAATGTCGGTGAATACATCGAAAAGTGGACTGAACTCAATCAAGTAAAGTCAGTACTAGAGGATCCAACACTGTACGAAAAAAAAGCAGATTTGCAGGAAGTTGAAGCGCTTGTTAATGACCAACTTGCCATTACGCTGTACTCAAAATCTGGTTTTGTTAATTATTCCTCTAATCCATTGACTTCTGGATTTAAATCAAAAGATACCATTTTGAAGGATTTATTCGAATTGCAGCAAAAATACAACGCCTTTACGTATAAAGAACCTGTTTATTATAAGAATGAGTTGGTTGGCATTTATGAAATTCAATTAGTAAGAGCCGATTGGGTACAAGGCGTAGAAAGACGCTCATGGCTTGTAATCGCTAGCATTATTACACTTTTTCTTGCAATCTATACAGCCGTTATTGTGCTGCTTAACCGAAAATTAAACCGACCTTTGCAAGAACTTATGCAGCAAATGCGTGCCTTTGCAAAGGGAGAACATGTGGAATCTACATTAAGCTTAAGAAAAGATGAAATTGGTGAACTGACCCAAACATTTCTTGCCATGCACAATGAAATCGAGCTAGCACGTGCTCATTTAAAAGATGAACAACAGCAAAAGGAATTAATGATTGCGAGTATATCACATGATTTGAAAACACCGCTTACCTCTATACAGGCTTACGCTGAGTCTTTGCAAAACAAGGCATTGACAGAACAACAGCAAGGCGAATATAGAGAAGTCATTTTATCTAAGGCTGAAACGATGAAGCATATGCTAGAAGATTTACTTATGTATACATTACTGCAATCGACAAGCTATGATTTAGAACTTGTTGAAGTCGATGGAGCAGAGTTTTTTGACATGGCGCTGTCAGATTATGAACCACTTTGTGAGGATAAAGGCTTTATGCTTGCGGTTATATGTGAGGTAGATGGCATATTTGCTGTGCATCCGAAGCAATTACAGCGTGTGCTAGACAATTTAATGAGCAATGCTTGGCGCTACGGAGAAATAAATAGCACTATTGGTTTGGCTGCCGTAAATGCTGGAACGTATCCTGCATGGTGCTTTGATTTTGTAAAACCTGCTCTTACTAAGCAAGAGGGCATGTATGTAATGGTACAAAATAGCGGATATGGTGTAAAGGAAGAAGACATCAAAAGACTATTTGAGCCCATGTACCAAGCAGATAACGCCCGTACAAAGGCTGGTCAGCGTGGTACAGGACTTGGTTTAAATATTGCAAAACAAATAATAGAAAAACACGGTGGGACTGTAGAGCTGGTATCCCAAGAAGGTTTTGGAACAGCGGTATTGTGCTGGTTACCACGATATAAAGGAGAAAATGAATGATGAATTGGAAAAAATCATTACGTGCAGCGGGATTAGTTACTGCACTGACATTTAGCTTGGTTGGATGTAATACGCAAGGGTCCTATTCACCCCAGGAGATTATTGACCAAGCATTACAGGAAACAGCTGAGACGACTACGTATTACGGTGAATATACAATCGATATGGGCGAGATGGGTGGAAAAGCACAGGTCAAAGAATGGGCCAAGGAAGGTAAACGACGTATTGACATGACCAGTGAAAATGGTGAACACTTTATTTCAGTCAATAATGGCACACAGATCATTATGTATGATGTAGTAGGAAATACTGTGCATAAAATGAATTATGCTGAGGGTGCACTCGATGGGCTTCAATCACCAAGAGATCAGGCACAATTAATATTTAATATGGTGAAGGATACGCATGAAGTGAACATCGCTGGCGAAGAGAAACTTGCCGGCAGAGATACGTATAAAATAGTAGCGAAAGCGAAAAAAGATGATACATTACTCGGAGATATGGAAGTATGGATTGACAAAAAAACATGGCTAACATTAAAAATAACGACGAACAATGCAGGAAATGAAATGACGACTGCCTATACGAAAATGGATGATAATGCAAAGATTGAAGATGCTCAATTTACAATCGATATTCCAGAGGATGCAAAAGTGGAGGAAATCAGCACGGAAGACTCTGCTTTACAGACAGTAACGCTGGATGTTGTGAAAGCGCAACTTGGGGAATTTTTAATGGTGCCAGATGAAAATGGACTTACTTTGCAAAATATTTCATTTGATAAAGGATTTGAAGATCGCCCTGAATATACATTTGAATACGTAAAGAATGAACAGCAAGAAATTTCACTAACTGTATTTAAAGCCGATAATAGTGTTGCGGAGCTTGAAGCTATTCCAGGTGAGAAAGAAATTGAGGTGCGCGGGCAAAAAGGAACAGTAATGGAGCAAGGGGAATTCCGTTATATTGGCTGGCAGGAACATGGCTATCAATATGGCATAATCATTGAAAACCCTGAAATGACAATCGAAGATGTTTTATCAGCTGCACAACAAATGACTATTGTTCAGTGAGGTGTATCATATGCGGAAAGGTGAATGTATAAAATGTCTGGCTTTGTTTTTATTTAGCACAGTTTTTTTATATGGAGTAGGCGAAACATACAACGTGACATGGCTACAATTTCAATTTTTAGGAGAATTCAATGAGGAAGGCTTTTATTTCAGCTTCAGCTCGCTGATTCCGCTACTAGGCGGATTGCTCATTGTGGCATTATACGAGAAGATGTTTAAACGATTTATATAACCAAGCGAAAATCCACTCAACAAGGGTGGGTTTTTTTGCTTCACCACAAATCAACAAATGCTATAATATGTAAAAATATATTTGGTAGAGTAGGGGAAGATGAATATTGTAGACACAGCTTATTTTACGTTGCATGCCTTAGATGACGGCGTGTATGCAGCTATCGCAAAACCCGGCCAAGGTGCATGGAGCAATGCGGGTATTGGATTTAGGTGATGAATTACTTGTTTTTGACGCGCTTGGCACACCGTCTGCTGGGAAGGAGTTACGGAGTCAAGCTGAAAACATTACTGGCAAGACAGTAAAGTACCTCATCAACAGTCATTACCATGGAGATCATGTTTTTGGTAATCAAATGTTTATGGATACAACGATCATTGCTACCTCATTAACACATCGATGGTGTGCAGAAAAAATAAATTGGAAGATGTAGCAAAGGAAGAAAGGGACATGAAACATTACCTTGTAAATGTGAGAAATCAAATTGATGCAACAGATGACGCCATTTTAAAAGAGAGCTTATTAAACCAGTATAATGAAATGTCCAAAGTATTAAAGGACTTACCTAATATGAAAATGATCCTACCATCAGTGCTGTTTGAGGAAAAACTGATTATTAAAGGTTCAAGACGAAGTGTAGAACTGTACTGTTTAGGTGGAGGACATTCGCCAAGTGATACATTTATGTATTTACCCAATGAAAAGATAGCATTTATGGGAGATTTAATAACTAAGGATTTACATGTCCCGATATATGACGCTACAGAATTTTTGTCAATTTTGCAGGCAGTCAAACAAATGGAAATTGAAACCATTGTGCCAGGACACGGGAGCGTAGAGGGCATGGCTATTTGTGATACGCTTACAGATTATTTATCATGCTTGATTTTAAGAGCAACAGAAGCGCATCGTAGAAACATAACGCGTGAAGACTTTATCTCTGACTTTGAAACACCTAGTAAGTATCGAGCATGGAAAGGCGTAAATGGCATAAAAGCCAATCTTTCAAAGGTATACACTGATCTACAACAAAAACCATCATAAAAGACGAGATTGCTGATAGAATAGAATTATCGCTGATAGAACCAACAAAATCGCTGATAAAACCACAACTACGCCTGATAGCCGTTGTAACCAGAAAAAATCGAAAGCTTGAAAAGCATTTGTAGGCATTGAAGAATGATGAAAAGCCTCTGTTAAAGAGGCTTTTTTCATTTTAAAATGGCATTTTAGGTTAAATTACTCAATTGTTGCCAAATAAATGAGTACAAAGAATTGTAATATTTTGAGTGTGAAGGTAGTATTAAAGGAATAAGAGATATTAAAGGGGGGTACGGTATGGACACACAAGAATTTGAAGAATTATTGATTACACTAGATGAATTATATAGTGCCAATCGCTATTTAGAATATATAGAATTAAGTGGTGCTGCAATAGATAGGGCCTATGCGCTGGCGTTGTACGATAAAGCAATGCATCTGTTACGATACCGTTGTATGAGCTATTTTCAAGTAGGAGATTTACAAATATCCATCAATTTACTTGAGCAATACCGTGAACTTACCTTTTTGTATGGCAATGATATCGACGTCATTCAATATTATTCCCTTGCCTCCGTCTATTGGTTTACATTTGGTCATCTAAAAAAATCAGAAGAGTTTTTGATGAAGGGGCTTGAAATAGCGGAGCGAATTCAGCATGTGGAGAGCATGGGCAAAATTTACAATAATTTGAGTGGCATGGAGATTGAGCTAGAAAAATATGATAAGGCCAAGGAACTTGCCTTAAAAAGTCTATACTATGCCAATGAATTTGACACACAACATGTGCAACCTTATAAAGGGATTATACATTCGAAGACAAATTTAGCGATAGCACATATTGGGTTAGCGGAATTTAATGAAGCGCAGGAGATATTGCAAAATTTACTTGAGCAAATTCATGTACCGCCTTATAGTAAGGCACAATTAGAAGTATTTAATGCCTATGCCCTACTCTGTGAAAAACAGGGCCGTATTGGCGAGGCGATTGATATGTATCAAAAATCAAAGCATTTTGCATTGCAAAATAATGACTTATCCTTGCTTCAAGACATTTATAATTCCTTAGTTAGGCTCATTGAAGACCAAGGCAATAAAATTGTTTTATGTGCTATCCAAAAGGAATATATAAACATTTTATTAGAAATACAAAGGGAAAATTATACACAAGTGTTATTTGAAATGGAGTATAATGCGCAGAAAAAACAGTTTGAAAGAAATTCGTATATTGATCCACTAACCAATATTTATAATCGTCGTTATTTTGATGAACATGCGGAGACAATGGTGAAAAATGCTGCAAAGGAAAGTCAAGAACTGGCTTTAATGATGGTTGATTTGGACCATTTTAAATCCATAAATGATTCGAATGGTCATCTATTTGGGGATGATGCACTAACCATAACGGCAACTACATTGCAAAATTATTTTCAACCTTATGAATCGATTGTAGCTCGCTTTGGAGGGGATGAGTTTATTATTCTCACGCATTTAAAAGAAGGAGAGTCCGTTCAAGCCATTGCACAAAACCTATACCATACATTAAATTCACTATCATTGACGATTAATGAGGAAATTGTACAATTAGAATTTAGTATAGGGGTAAGCACGAATGACTGTGGACACATCAAGCAAGTTGAACCTTTAATACATCATGCGGACAGTGCGCTCTACACATCAAAACGCAATGGACGTAACCAAATTACACTCTATAACCAATATAGCGATGTGGGAAATAGTAAATAATAGAAAAAGGGGCATATGGAGCCCCTCTTTTACATGAAGAAATTTCCATGAAATGATTAATGGAAAACGATTGTCTTGTTGCCCTCCACGATAATTCGATTTTCTAGGTGCCATTTTACAGCTTTCGTCAGTACACGCCGTTCTATTTGGCGGCCAATTTTTTTCAAATGTGCTACCGTATCACGGTGATCCACTCGTTCTACATCTTGCTCAATAATCGGTCCTTCATCTAAATCGTTCGTAACGTAATGCGAAGTCGCACCAATCAGTTTGACCCCTCTTGTATGTGCACGCTCGTATGGATTTGCGCCGATGAACGCGGGTAAGAAGGAATGATGTATATTGATAATGCGATTTTTGAAATGATCCACAAAATCAGGCGTTAATATTTGCATATAACGGGCAAGGATCAGCAGGTCAACTTCATATGCTTCTATTAATCGGATTTGTTCTTGCTCCACCTGTTGGCGAATCTCTTTATGCGCAGGGATATAATGGAACGGGATATGAAATGATTCGACAAGCGCACGTGCATCCTCATGATTGCTAATGACCACTGCAATATCCGTCTCTACATCACCATTTTGCCATTCCCATAATAACTCTTGTAAACAGTGTAGCTCTTTTGAAACAAAGATGGCTGTTCGTTCCCGTTTATTTAAATAACAAAATTTAGCCTCCATGCCATAGTCATTCGCAATATATGTAAATGCCTCTTCCATGTTCTGTGATTTTTCTGGCAGATTGTCGCAATGGAATTCAATCCGTATAAAGAAAGTACCATTCTCAGGATCACTTGAATATTGGCTCGACTCGATAATATTTGCATTAAAATTAAATAAAAATGAAGATAACACAGCTACAATTCCTGGTTGGTCTGGGCACTTGACTAATAAACGTGCACGATTTTCAAATTGAATGTCCTGCTCCTTTTCTATAGCCTTTACTTGGTGTTTCACGGTCATTTACTACAACTCCTTGTACAAAATTCGTCACTTTATTACTTTATCAGAATGAATCGTTATTTTCAAAAACATTCAGAGAAAAAATAATTTCCTGCAAAATGAATCGGAAATGGATTGGCATCCGTCAGTAGTATAGAAAGAAGGTGAGGACAGCGATGGAAATAGAACAAATTATGGCAGAGCACGGTGATTATTTACTAAAGGTTGCTTATTTATATGTGAAAAATGAAGCGACCGCTGAGGACATTGTGCAGGATGTGTTTATCGCCTTTTATCAAAAACAACAGCAGTTTAGGCAAGAATCATCATACCGTACATATTTGGTGAAAATGACAGTTAACAGAAGCCATGATTATTTGCGCAGCTGGAAAAGTAAACGGCTGTCACTATTCGAAAAAATAACGGGGCGCACTACAACTGTCACACCAGAAAAAGAGTTACTTGCAAAGTCGACAAAGCGAGAGTTAGTGGATGCGTTGTTTACATTATCTGTGCAATATAGAGAAGTACTCATTCTATATTATTTCGAGGATATGAACACAGTAGAAATTGCACAGCTTGTTCGTTGTCCAGAAGCAACGGTAAGAACGAGATTACAGCGTGCTAGAAAACAGTTAGCAACAGCAATCGGTGACTATGACTGGGAGGTGTTACGCCATGAATCAATTTAAAGAAGAAGTATTAACGGAGCTACAGGAAATTAAGCTTTCAGCTGAAAAAAAGCAAGCAATCGTTCAAAAAATGCGTGGGAAAAGCAAGCCGAGAAGTAGTAGTCAGTGGCAGTATCGAATCGTACTTGCAACTTTCACTGTGTTTGTCCTTACTTTTACATACATCTTATCACTGAGTAAAGATGATCGTACGGCTGGTAGTCAACAGGCGGCAACTTTACAGCAAGAATCGGATACGTGGAGTTTTTGGACATTTTTTGACTATGATGTAGTGCGAGGAATACTACTCTTTATTCTGTTCATAGGTGTCACATTTCTGGTAAAACGCTTGTTGCTAAAAAAGGGCTATGGTTTACCGGTGTGTATCGAGTGTGCAGAAACGTGGACACACAAACAAGCGCGAAAATTTTATCGTAAAAATGGGCAAATAGAGTGTCCGTACTGCGGGAAAAAGCAATATCGGACGAAAAAATCTGTCCAATTAGCCGGAATACTCAATATTCCGATTCCTATGATGGTGTTCATGAATCATTTTTTTGATAACTTTTTTCTTGGAATTGGCTTTTTTTTCGCAGGTGTCTTTATTTATTATTATCAATTAGCACCTTATATCTTTGATCTACAAGAAGATGATCCTATGAATGAGCCTCTTTGGTAAGAAAGTTTGATGAAGGGAATGAAATTGCTAGTTCACTATAGCAATTTCTTTTTTTATGGCAATTTTTCAAAATTGATTGACATCAGTTTTCATTTGCTATATCTTTGTGTTAACTTATTTTGTTATTTAGTTAACGCACAAAGGGAGGCAATTTAGTTTGAAGAAGAGTCATACATATAATTATGTGTTAGCGGCATTTGGTGCAGCGATTATAGCAGTACTGGCGCAAGTTACGATTCCGCTACCACTTATTCCAATTACAGGGCAAACATTAGCAGTCGGTTTAATCGTCACAATTTTGGGCACGAAGCTTGGTACAATATCGGTATTGTTATATATCTTACTAGGAGCTGCCGGTATGCCAGTCTTTAGTGGCATGTCAGGAGGTTTTGCTATTTTAGTAGGACCAACAGGTGGATATATAGTAGGCTTCCTCGTAACAGCAATTATCATGGGGTTATACTTAGATAAATTCGGCATTACGATGGTACATGCCATCATTGCTAATATTATTGGGATGGCTGTGACATTAACATTCGGTACAGTTTGGTTAAAAATTTTAGCGGATTTATCATGGACAGCAGCATTTATGGGCGGTGTCGCACCGTTTATCGTTGTAGGTGTTTTGAAAGCGGTAATAGCTGCATGGCTTGGTGTCGTTGTACGTAAACGCTTAGAAAGAGCGCATTTAATCGAAGCAATAGCATAGGAGGAGAATGGTTTTGGCAACGTTATGGACAGGTGGCGCGATTTACACGATGGCAAAGGTTGGCGAAACGGTTGAAGCTGTGCTTGAACAAGATGGAAAAATAGTGGCAACAGGCTCAGTAGACAGCTTGTTGCCACAAGCTGCTTCTATCCAACAATTACATGGCTGCGTGATGTACCCAGGATTTGTCGATAGTCATTTACATATCATTGGCTATGGTGAAAAATTGAAGCATATTGATGTATCCAAGGTGAAAAGTAAGGACGAGCTACTTGCCATACTTCGTGAACAGATGGAGAAGGCGACGCCAGAACAATGGGTTATTGCTATTGGGCTCAATGAAACACAATTTATCGTACCAGTTTTTCCAACATTAGCGGAACTTGATGCACTGGGTGAGGCCCATTTGATTATAAAACGTAGCTGTCATCATTTGATAGTAGTTAATTCCAAGGCACTTGCTTTTGCCGGGATTACCAACGATACACCATCACCTGAGGGCGGCATTATTGACAAAGAGAATGGACAAGTGACAGGTGTCTTAAAGGATGCTGCACTATATATGATTGTCAATCATATGCCACATATTACGCCTGCATATATTGAGGATGCGCTTGAAAAAGCCGTGAACTCCCTACAATCATATGGTCTTGTTGGGGGGCATTCCGAAGATTTAAGTTACTACGGTTCCCCAAGTCAGCCAATAGCTGCTTTTCGAAAAATCGTGGAGGCGCGACAATCATTTAAAGTGCACTTACTGCAACACCACACTGTTTTTGAGGAAGTTGTTCAACTGCATGAAGCATCAACAGTATTTGTCGAGTTTGGTGCCATGAAAATCTTCATCGATGGCGCATTTGGTGGACGAACGGCGGCTCTGCGTAAACCATATAGTGATGAGCCTAACAATAGAGGGATGCTGGTGCATACAACAGAGCAGTTAGAGGCGTATGTGCAACTCGCTAGAAGATATGGGCAAACGGTCGCTGTGCACGCGATTGGTGATTTAGCGATTATAACAATTTTAGAGGTGTTTGCGAAATATCCACCTCGAGAAGGACAATTAGACCGCGTCATTCATTGTAGCTTGGTTGATAAGGACATCTTGGAAAAGCTTGCGGCGTTACCTGTAGCAGTCGATATGCAACCACAATTTGTTCAAGGTGAATATGAAGCGGAGCTCGTAAGGTTAGGGAAGCAGCGGACAGAAGGCTTACATCCATTGAAATCGCTCCTGGATCAAGGGCTTATTGTAGCAGGAGGTAGTGATGCACCGATTGAAGAGCCCAACCCATTACACGGAATTTACGCAGCTGTGACAAGACGGAATTTTGGCGAATTGCATGATGGTTATGGTTCGAAGGAAAAAATTTCACGCTTTGAAGCTGTACGTTTGTATACAGTAGGGGCCGCAGAAATTATCGGACAGCACCATGTTCGAGGGAAGATAGAAGCGGGCTATGCTGCGGATTTCACTGTATTTGAACAAGATATTTTTACGGTAGACATCGAAAACATGCCACATATAGACGTCGCTTATACGGTTATTAATGGACAAATAGTTTATGCAAAAACAAAAAAACGCTGTGAAGAGTAATCTTCACGGCGATTTTTTTGTCTTAACGAGACCAGTACTATAACAATAGTCAGCTGGCTAGCTATTTTGATTTGCATGATGATTTTCGGACAACTCTTTTACTTGTAGTTCCAAGCTATTAACACGCGAAGTGAGAGCATCAACTTGTCGGAGAAGTGTGTCTTCAGGTGGCGAGGAAGCCACTGAAGACAAAGGCTTTAATTTTTTTATCATTTTGATCATAACGTAAAAAATGACTACGAAAACAAGTAGTATCATGATTGTACTTATAATGTCGCCAATGTAAAAGTTTTTCATATGTATACCTCCATTTATAAGTTTCCATAACTATTTACCGAATCAGTTGGTAAAAAGTTTCAAAAAATTTAGCTGGCAGTGTTAAATACATAAATCTAAAGATGTATAAGGACATACTATAATGGACAAAATCTTTTTCGGATATGGATTTTTACCTTGGAAGTAATTGAACGTATATTTCAATTCATACCTTATAGAAAAGTAATAAAAAAGTGTAGTAAATGATTTATTGGGGAAATAAGTTCGTATGCCACTGGGGGTGAGTGAATGCACAAAGCAGGTCAAATTATGCGACTAGCCATGTACAATATTTATACGTACCGCGTTCATTATATACAGGTTTTTGCACTGATTCGGTTATTTCAGTTTTTAATGGTTGTACCCATCACAACGGTTGGTTTTAAGCTGATGTTGCGCGTAACTGGCTACACCCATATTACCGAGGAAAATATCCACAGCTTTCTAGCGCATCCCTTCGTCATTGGTATGCTCCTTATTTGGGTAATGATTGTATTACTATTTATTTATTATGAGATGGGTTTTTTATTTTTAATGGCTTTTTATCAACAGCGTGGTATTCGTTATCGATTTCTAGCAATTTGGCAGCAGTTAAATCGTAAAGTCGTCTATTTTTATAGTATTCAGGTAATATATTTGGTTGTCTATATTGCCTTGTTATTACCTCTAGCTTCATTTATGCTACCTCTGACGTTAACCCAAGCCATTTCCATTCCGCATTTTATTACAGATGAATTAATGCTTAGTCGGTCAGGAAAGTTACTTTATGCTGCTGTAGCAAGTGTATTAGTCATTGTTGGCGTACGTAGCATCCTGACATTGCCGATTTTTACGATTCAACCAAGGATTTCAATTCGCCAATCGCTTGTACAAAGTTGGCGCTTTTCAAGAAGAGGTTTGTTTGAATTACTCGTATTATTGGCCATGATTTTAACAGGTCACTTGCTGATGTTATTAGGTATTACCGTGGTGAGCACAATACCATTATTTATCTTAGAACGTGTGATGCCGAGTGCAGCTCTTTTAACTGCTGGTATGACCCTTGCATTTTTGGAAATTGCCTTTGTGGTGTTGTTTAGTTTGTTACAGGCAATGTTTTCACAGGTAATGGTGGCAATTACCTACAATACGCTTCTCTTAACGAAATCAAAAATTTCACCGAAGTTTTTAAAAAAGCGTTACAAACGATTATCGATACTCGCTTGCACCGTATTTATCGTATTGAGCGTAATCAATGTAAATTCGTTGGAGAAAAGTGTTTATGCGCCTGATACGAAAATCATCGCACACCGAGGATACACGGCAGAGGCTGTGGAAAATACGATTGGTGGGCTTGTTAGTGCCGCCGCTGCAGGTGCTGACTTGGTAGAAATAGATATTCAGCAAACCGTAGACGGAGATTTTGTTGTGTATCATGACCGGACATTAAGGAGACTAGCTGGGAAAAATGGGGTAGTAACGAACATGACCCTAAGTGAATTAAAGACCATTACAGTCCACTCGAATGGTTATAGCGATAAAATATCATCACTAGATGATTTTATTGAGATGGCGAAAGCGCTTGATGTCGCATTACTCATTGAGTTAAAAGTGCAGGGGAACGAAAGAGAAGATTTATTGCCACGCTTACTAGAAAAATTAACAACACATCAGGTATTGGATACGTATTATGTCCAATCAGCGAATTCCCAATTGATGACACAGCTAAAGAAATTAGCGCCTAACTTACGTGTTGGTATTGTCTATGCGCTCACTGTTGGGTCCATGAGTGATACGACAGTAGATTTTATAGCATTAGAAGCATCTTGGGTTTCAGATAACTTAATTGCAGAATTACAGCAAGCGGATATGGATTTATTTGTTTGGACTTTAAACAAAGATCGCTCTCTACAAGAGTTTATTGGAAAAAATGTTGCGGGCGTTATTACGGATCATCCTGATATAGCTTTGGATATAAGGACGAAGCAAAGTGAACATCAGTACTTTTTACAACGCGTATTACATCGACTTCAATTTATTTTTTAGCGTCATTTTAGAGAGGGAGACAGGCACTAAGAGAACCAGTGAAGGGGGCTTATACGGATTCCCCTTCTTGAGTGGAATAGAAATCAAAGTATACCAGCTATCTAAAATGCCTTCTTATTATTTTTAGGAAAAAATAATAATTCCTGAAAACGGTCATAATATTACCAATATGTTGTAACCTTTTCCTCTTTACTACGACTACTCCTATGAATTCGTGAAATAAAGGAGATGTTTTTTATGAAAATGACAAAAGTCGTACCATTCGCAATGTCGGCATTATTAATCGGTGGAGCTGTAATAGCACCAACTGCATCAGCAAACGGAGGAGAGGCAGTTGTGACCAACGCACAAAATGACGAAGCACAAAATCCTCAAGTGCAGCCAATCTTTATTAAAGTAGCAGGCACAGTTGAGAATGTCGAAGTACGTGACAATGCTACATATTATACGGTTAAAGAAGGCGAAAACATTAATGTCTTTGTAATGAATGAGGACACACTTGTTTTCGATAATACAGGCAAAGAAGTGAAGCTTCAAAAGGGTGACAAAGTAACGGCTTACACGTATGCAAACAAACCGATGCTGATGATTTACCCGCCACAATATAATCCAGAAGTACTTATTGTGGAAACAGAGGAAATGGGCAGTGTAACAGTTGACTTTTTCAACAAAGATTTAGTGAACGCAGATAACACGCTAAAATTAAATGTCGGCAAAGAAACGGCCGTACAAAGTTTATCTGGCAAAGATGTGACAGTTGAAGATTTAGCAGAACAACATTTACTTGTGTTCTATACAATTACAACAATGAGTATTCCGGCACAAACGCCACCATCAAAAGTAATAGTATTAGACACTATCGTTGAAGAACCGGGAGAAGTGGACCCAGGAGAAGTAGATCCATCAGAAACGGCTGTAGATGAAATTATTAAAACGGATTTCTATGAAGTAGATGGTACGACAATGGTTCCTTTACGATTAATTGCTGAAGAACTTGGCTTTACAGTAGAATCAACAGGAAAAGGTGCAATCGTATCAAAAGGTGCATTATCTTATACGATAACACGCGGTCAAAAAGAATATGGCTACAATAAAGCACTTCGTCACTTCGAAGTGGCACCAGCTTTACTTGAACCAACAAAAACATATGTACCTGTAGAATTTGTTGAAGAATTAATGAAATAAATACCCAAATACCCGCCATGCATTGTGCAACGGCGGGTTATATTGACGACAAAAGGTATTCGGTATAATCACATTCCGAATACCTTTTGACATTTTTATCAGAGAAGCGGTTTATCAAACACTGGCATCTATCCACTCAACCGAACAGCAACTATTGCCATCTACTATCGGGCTTTCTACGATTTTAGATGGTTATGTACATGGGATTCCCGAACTGACGGATAGAACAACCAAAATGACGGATAGAACAACCAAAGTGACGGATAGAACGTTCGAACTGACGGAAAGACCCACCGAACTGACGGATAGAACGCTTGAACTGACGGAAAGAACCTCCGAACTGACGGAAAGAACCTCCGAACTGACGGAAAGAACGCTTGAACTGACGGAAAGCCCCTCCGAACTGACGGATAGAACGTTCGGACTGACGGATAGAACAACCAAAGTGACGGAAAGAACCTCCGAACTGACGGATAGAACCCCCGAACTGACGGATAGAACCCCCGAACTGACGGATAGAACAACCCAAGTGACGAATCTAAAGGTAGCGGTGTTTTTTATGAGGCCTGTCATTTACTTTTCAGGAAGATTGATTTCATATACAATAAAATGACACAAAGCCAAAATATTGAAGGAGGAATTTATGAAACAAGCATTAGTCATTGTAGATATGCAAGAAGTGTTCTTTATAAATAAGAAGTATCAATTATTTGAAGGTGACAAAGTTGTAGTAAATATTAATCACTTAATTAAATGGGCTAGAGCTAAAGAGATTCAGGTAATTTTTATACAGCATACAGATTTAGAACAGGATGATGAAATGGCATGTGGAAAACCTGGATGGGAACTACATCATGGCCTACATAAACAGCAGGAAGACAAAGTTATTGAAAAAACTACTTGGGATGCATTTTATGGAACGGAATTAGCACAATATTTACAGGATTCTAAGGTTGATCAGCTTATTTTTGTCGGTGCGCAAACGGAATTTTGTTTAGATACTACGATTCGAAGTGCGTATAGCCATGGATACCACCATAATATTTTAATAGAAGGTGCACATAGCACGATCAATAGTCACTTGTTGGATGCTGAACAAATTGTGGAGCATCATGAGTTAATATGGAATAATCGCTTTGTTACCATTCAGCCAAGTACAAATTATCAACTAGAAGAGGCATAGCAACGAAAGGAGCCGTCATGCGCATAAACAAGCAAGAATTTTATCAAAACGGACTGCATTATACAATCAGGTCTGCCATTGAAACAGATACGCGTGAGTTATCTGCATTAAGGTTACAAATTGATGGGGAGACAGAAAACCTTGACCGAGAAAAAGGGGAGGCCTTTATCGATCCACAAGGATTTCAACAGTTAATAAAAGCGGATACTGACAATCCTCGAAACTTATTTTTAGTGGCAGTCGCTCATCATCAAATTGTTGGCTTTTCAAGATGTGAAGGATTTGCGTTAAAACGATTTTCTCATAAAGTTGAATTTGGTGTAGGAGTTTTAAAGGAATTTTGGGGCTATGGCATAGGAAAGAACTTCTTACAACAATCCATTGCCTGGGCAGATGCCAATGATATTAAAAAAATGGCATTGCATGTTTTAGAAACGAATGACAAAGCGATTAGGCTCTATGAAAAGCTAGGCTTTGAAGTAGAAGGCCTATTGAAAAATGATAAAATACTATCTGACGGTAAATACTATAATACGGTTGTGATGGGCAGATGTCATGACTCATCTTTGTAGCACCACAAAGTCAAATTAAACCCAGCTATGCGAAGATGCTTAGCTGGGTTTGTTGCGAATTTATTTTGCGTTTGGATAAATATTTTAATTCCTAAAAACGTTGATATATATAGCGTTTGATGGGTTTTTGTTATAAACTAGCCCCACTTTTAGCCCCATTTTCTTTTAAACTTTGGCTAAATACAGAGATAGCATGTTCCTCCATTTCCTTAAGAACATGACCATACACTGTATGAATCATTTCAGGAGTGTTTCCTAATCGTTCAGCAATTGCTTTAACAGGGATACCGTTATTCATTAAAATTGTAGCATGTGTGTGCCGCAATCCGTGTATTGTAGTGGGGGGAAGACCAGCTGCTCTTACAGCACGATTAAATGTTGCGTTTAAACCTGTAGAAATGAAAGGTCCCCCAGTATAAGGGGATAGAAAAATAAACGAGTCATCTTTTGAAAGCTCTTCGTTCAACTTACGACCATAAGTCAGCAATAAGGCTTTGACAGCAGTTCGATAAATCTTTAACTGCTGAATCACAATGTAATCCACTTTTATGGTGCGCTCACTATTTCGTGTCTTTGTTGTTCCAACTCCGTTATTTCCTCTATGACGTTCAATAGTAATTGTATTATTGTCAAAGTCAATGTTACGCCATTGAAGCCCCAAAGCTTCTCCTTTACGCATACCAGTATAGGCAATCGTTAAAAATAAAGAATAGTACGCTATATTTTCGTTACGATTAATATAGTCAAGCAATAAATTTAGTTGCATTGGTGTTAGGTAATTTTTATCTGACTCCTCATTTCTCATAGAGGGCAGGGCAACACCATGTAATTTATTACGAATTATAATGTCTTCTGCTACAGCTGCATTAATTGCTGTTCTAAATGTTTTATGCAAGGATCGAATTGAATAAGGTTTTAATTTATTTTCTTAAGCATTTATAAAAGCCTTTTGATAAATAGTCTTATCTAATTTTTGTAGTTTATAGGAACCGAGATAGGGCTTTAAATATAGTTTTATAAAACCTTCTCGTTGAATAATTGTGGCAGGTTTCCATTTGCCTTTATTCAACTCAAACCACATGTCTAGCCATTGAGCAACAGTTAGGTTATCATTTTCTATATGTTTTGTTTCACCACGCAGCGTTGCAACCTTCACTTCCAGGAGGGCCTTCAATGCTGCTTTTTCTGTTGTAAAGCCACTTTTCTTCTTTTCTCTCCGTTTATTAGCAGCATCATAATACTTATGTCGATACATCCACAATTTTTCTTTATTCATATTGAAATAGTGATATATTTCAGGTTCTTTTGTTGATTTATATAACTTCACCTTTACCATCCCTTTCTAAGCTTTGGCGAGCGTGTGTACAGGAATGTATGATGTGAAAATTAATCTAAAATTGTTTTGATCATTAAACGTAGTTTTTCTTGTATTTCTTTTGAAATTTCAACACCTTCTTTAAAAAAATAAAAGTTTCCTTCATTATTTTCGTTTAGAAAAATCGGTGTTGGTACGTCGAAATTATATTTATCAATACTATCCTGTTCGTTAAACTGTGTTTTTGTATCTTTTTCAATGTTTATTAATCCATCATGTAAAATAGCGTTCGCTATTGCACCTGATTCAATTGCTTTTAATTTTGAAAATAGATCATAAAAAGCTTTTAACTCTTCTTCGTTTTTCTTGCTATCTTCCTCATTATCAGTTTCCCTTAATTTTAAATATTCTTTTTCAACGAACACTTTTTTAAATTCATCTAAATTATTCCAGCCAATGAAATCACCAGGCTTCATTACTTTTAAAACTTTTAGGACATTATCTGGAATATCTTTTTTTATTCCAATATCAACGCCCGAAATGTGAACTAAGTTTTTAGCTGTTATTGCTATCTTATATACATTTGACCAAAGTTCTACTACAGTAGCTTCAACTAAGAAGCTTGAAGAGTCTGCGAATAGGGTTGAAGAAGCTACAAAAGAATTAGAAAATAATGAAATTAGTACTGTTATAACAGAATTAGAAGAATGGCTTTATTCAATTCTTCAAGATATGCAAAAAGGTCTTCATGAAAATATTACTACTAATTTTGAGCCACTAAAAAGCTTTATGAATCTACAAAAGGAAAGTACTAATCAGGATAAAACATTACAGATTTTAACAGATGAAGAATGGCAGAGATACTTACATAATGTTATTGTTAAAGAACTAATAACCGAAGGTATAACATTAGTATACGCATGCTTCTTATATAAAAACGACTTGGAGTTTTCGCCAAACAAAACTAAAAATTGGTTCAAAACTGTCGTTAAAGAGGATACCGATGTTGAAATATTTATGAATGTTATTCACGCTCAAATAAGGCTGTTTGCATCGTTAAATGTTTTAACATTTGAAAACAATGAAGGAAATAATGGATCTAAATTTACATACATTAATCAGAAAGTGTTTAATGAAATTAAGATAATCTTAGAAGAACCAAAAGGAGATGTAAAAAATATGCTAACTAGTTTAAAAGAAGCTTTTAGGATTGAATATGACAATTAATAAATCTAAGAAGTCACATCTAACAAGGTGTGGCTTTTTATTTTAAATTTGTATGCAAAAATGAACGGAAATATTTGAGAAACTATTTGTCTACAAGAATGTGAAAATTTCTTTCAACTAAAGTGGAAGACTTTCGCATCAATTATAATAAGGATTACATTTATACCACATATTAGGTTATAATGAACTTTATGGTGAACTACTATTAAATTATTTTAATATTGAGGTGATTTTAGTTGAATAATATATTAAAGATAATAAAAAATAGGGTGTTTTTGGCATCTGTTTTTTTCTTTATAGCATTGTTCCTTATTATGAGTGTGCAAACTGATTTTAGTTTTTTTATGAAAATTATTGTCGCATTGTTTATATCTGGATTTTTCTTCCTAATTAACTATTCATTGAAAAATAAATAGGTTATGGTATCATATGTAATAGGAGGGATAATATGTTAAATAAAATCACTGGTAGTTTATTCAAAGTAAGTATGGTAGTAGCTATTGCAATGTTTTCTATCCTTGGTGTACTCACTGAAAACACTAATGCAAAGGAATATGGTGAAAATCCTGAAAATCCTGAAGAGCTTGCTTTAGTTGAAAAATCTTTAGAATTGATTTTTGAAAAAGGTGTGGTTACCAATGAAAGAGGCTATTTCTTAGGATATGACAGAGAAGTTTTTGAAAACGGATTAAAAGAATATGATAATTATGAAGAGTATATTCAACAAATTGAGGATGCGGATTTATTTGTTAATACAAATCAAGTAGATATTTCTGAAAATCCGAAAATTGGAACTAGAGCTGTTGCTTGTGGATGGCATTTAATGAGACCAACATACGAATTTACAGCTGCACAAAATGATTGTATTTTAAAAGGTATAAAATCTAATTACGGTCCTATTGCTATAGGTAGTACTATAGCAAATTTAATCGCGGACAAAGATTTTAAATTAGCTGCAGGACACATACTTAAACTAGGTTTTAATTCTAATATATGGGGAGTTATAACAACGCTAACAGTAGTTCAAGCTCAATGTGCAGAAGAAATGGATAAAAAATTCCCCGGAAAGAGTAATTGTGAGTAATTGGATGTAAGGAATTAGACTAAAGAGTCTGCACTCATTTGAGTGTAGGCTTTTTGTTATGCATTTAACTATGAATAAAAATTAAATTGTTAAATAGGTTAAACCACTTTATAATAGTGCTAATTAAATACGATTTATGAGATGGTTTCATGCCATATCCTAAGATGTTTATTAATATCTCGTGTGTCAAAGACCACACCGTAATGATGACTTTATAGAGAGAAAGGGAGAGTCAATCAAATGATTAAAAACACAAACAATCAGAGTGAGATATTGGATACCGAAAATGTTTTAGGAAAATATAAGGAGAATATAGAATTAATTCAACAGTCATTAAAACAACTTGAGCTGGTCACTACTAAATTGCAAAGTGAAGGATTGGTAGAAATAGAAAAGTTGGCTAATGAATTAAGTATGTTGCAGAAACTCTCAACAAGTATAGAGTTTAAAGCTAAGCTTTTTATTTGTAATAACGGTGAAACCATCGAGACATCAACGCCTGAATAAAATATAGAAATCTAGTCACATCCAAGCGGGTGTGGCTTTTAATTATGCATCAAAATCCTATTACACAGTAAATCCTTTCCAGTCTATGATTAGTGTAGAAGGTGGTGCTAAAGATGAGTGGCAATTTAGAACATATTACTATCAGTTTTTGTGAACAAAACGGAGATGTAATTATGACGTACGATATCAATGGTTCTCTATCAGCTTTGATTCCAAACGTTAGTGATGTAGTTAATATTGATGGTAACTATAGGGCTGTGAGCGAAAAGGCTTTTACTTACAGTTCAAAAAGCATTATAGTTACGATTTATTTAGAAGAATTATAATTATTTTCAAAGTCGCGGTCACTACGAGTTGCGGCTTTTTATTATGCCTTGAGGACTGTATCAAACAGCCATAAAACAATCGGAGGCTAGTTCAATGGGTTCTAAGTATCGTTAGATAGATTATGATACTGCGTGAAGCTTACAGGGATTAGTTATTAGTAGGGCGGAGTTTGATGCAGTCTTGAAGATATAAAGTCGAAAGCTAAACAGACTATAAAAGCTAATGAGCAATCACTATGAATTGTGGAGGGATAAGGATGGAACCAGTCTATGCGAAGTGTAACAAGTCATGTGGTCACAAGTTTTATGTCCAACACTTTAAGAAAGACAAACTTCATAACGCTATCGAGAAGACATACTTCAACTGTCCTAACTGTGGACGTGAGTATGTCTGTTTTTATACAGACGGATCAATACGTAAACTTCAAGCAAAGATGCGAGAGTTACACCGCAAGATGAAGTGGGTTGATGGTGATAAGCTAGTGCAATTAAAGCAAGATGAGTCCACGTTAAAGGCAGACATCAAGAGACGTATGGATACCATCAAGGAAGAGATAATAACACATGAACAGTAAACCTTTACGTCCATGTAATAAGCCTGGATGCGGACAGCTAACTCGTGAGGGGTATTGTGACCAACATAAAACAGCCAAAGTTGAAAACAATCGCTATTACGATAAGTATCATCGTAGTGATCGAAGCAAACAATTTTACCATTCAGCAGCATGGAAACGAGCACGGGATTTGATTCGCATTCGGGATAACGGATTATGTGTTGAATGTCTAAATGAAAAACGAATTACAGTTGGAACAATTGTGGACCACATCATACCGATTAAACAAAACTGGAATAAAAGGTTAGATGAAGACAACCTACAGCTACTTTGCCAGTCGTGCCACAACAAAAAGACAGGTACAGAGAGGAAAGATGGGTAGCCCCCCTCTATATTTTTCTGAAAAGACAATTAGCCCTACACCGGATGCCCGTTTTCTGTACACAAAAATCCCTAAATAAAATATTTTTCCGAAAGTGAGGTGATGGAAATGGCTAGACCGCGACAACCAATTGAATTGTTGGTTCTAAAAGGTAAAAAGAACTTAACTAAAACTGAAATAAAAGAGCGTCAAAAGCAGGAAAACGCCTTAATATTATATTGAGGTCTAAAATGATAAATTAACATGGCTTCAACTACATTAACTACTGTAGCATCAGTTATTTTTTCTCCCAATTTATCAGTAGTTTGCCAGTAAGAGTTCCCTAATAAAATGGAAGTCATTGAATCTGGGGTCATAACTGTATGCAACTTAGATTTTGTATGAAGCAAAAATATTACCAACTCTTTATCTCTGTACTTCATATTATAATCTCTATATATATTTTTAAGATCTTCTCGTGACTGTTTAATCTATCAAAGATATTTCTACCCCCACCAGTTTCAAGAGATTGCCCAATATACAAAATTTCGTACTCCTCACTTGTTTCCTCATTTTGATTCGATATATTTATTAGATCATAAATAGAGATCTTCTTTTTTTGACTTAAGTTCGAACTATTGAAGAAATCAACATGATTTTTCTTAATGAATTCGATCCCATAATTAGTAATCCCTATTTCAATTGTAGTCCCGTAATCGCTGATATTAATATCAATGGAATCTTCCGGGATATTGAAAGGCAGTAGTATAATATTCGATATTCTAAAACTTTGGTTTAACTCTAAGCACTTATAGTTGACAATTAATTGTTGATTGATACACTGCGCATCTAATATTTGATATTTTTTTGCTAACATAACCATATAAATATTTGAATTTCCATATTGTGAATGCTGTTCACGAACATCTTCCAAATGCATGTATGGAAATATAAACTGTTCATCGAAAAAAATCTCGAGTACTTTTTTCATAAAAAGTCCCTCCCTTTTTTGATATACTTTAAGCATAAAAAACCTGCTAAACTATTTTCATCGTACACTGAGATATTCCAGAGACCTCAGGTTTCCATACTATTTATTTTATATCCTCCAGAAAAAAACGATTTATATCTACTAATATTCTACAATATCTCCGTATATTTCATTGAACTTTCTCGAACATAAATAGTCTAAACTACTTTCGTTTTTCTTCTATTCTGAAGAATTACTATTAAGCCATATAAACAAATGACCAGGACTCACTTCAAAATGAGTGCCTGGTTTTGTTCTATATTCTTTTGTATTTGTTAGGATGGAATTGCCTATGTAACATTTTTGCGCCAATAAAAATACAAAACGTCCCTAAAACTTTTAAAAGTATATTTTTGATTAATAAAGAATCGTCAATTGTTATGACTATCAACATAGGCCCAACCATAATTAATATTAAACCTATTAACCCTTTTACAAGCCTCATATAAAACCTCCTAATTAAAAAGCCACTTATTTGAGTGACTTAATTTTTAACTAAGTTTTCTTCATAACAATATTTATACAATTCAGCAGTTACAAAGCAATCGTGTAGTGCATCGTGTGATTTTAAATGATTCAATTTTAAGAAGCTTTTTAATGTAGATAATTTATGATTTTTTGTAAAGTCAATATGTTTACGAGATAAAGCTAAAGTATCTATAGCTTTAAATTTACGGTATTCGATTTCCTCTTTGTACATTGCACTTAGTAAAAATTTCATGTCGAATGAGGCATTATGTGCAACGATGACATCATCTTTTAAAAACTCAAGTAATTTTGGTAGTATTTCTTTAATTGAAGGGGCATCTTTAACATCATCGTTACTTATACCATTTATTTCTGTTGCGTCATAAGGAATTCGTTTAGAAGGCTTCACAAAGGTAACAAATTTTTCTTTTTCCTCAAAGTTCTCATATCGCACGGCAGCAACTTGAATAATTTCGTCCGTATTATTAGATAGACCTGTTGTTTCAAAATCTAAAACTATAAAATTTGGCACAAGTTTTCTTATTCTAGAATAGACAAGTTTGCTATCAGGAACGATGTTTAAATCTCTAAAACTGGTAACTTTCTGTTGTTGTATAGTATTAGTTGAATTCGGCTTTCCTCTAACAATTTCAATTTTAGTATTGTTAATTATATTATCAGCTATTTTTCGCTTTTCTTCCTCGATAATTTTTGTTTTTATTTCTTCCTCTAACATATTAGGATTTTCATTTTGTAATTCAATAATACGTTTTTCTATTGGTGTCAATGTAGAAGGATTGTTCATTCTTAACTTAACTGTATAATCTTTTCTTTCCAGCTCTTGTTTTTCGATAGGAATATCAATTTTCTTCTTCTTAGAGAATAATTTTTTAAACCAATTCATTGTTTGCAACCTCCCTTTATATTTCCATTTTAGGGAAACAGGAGTTGGAAGTACATACAAAAAATCAACTCTATTTATAAATATTTGAAGGACAAATCGCATATAGAGTGTCCAGTGTGCCTTTTTACAATTGGTTGGAACAACCGAATATGAACTGCCTAAGAGGATATATTGTGCGGAGATAAAAGCATATTAACTATTTAATTGGAGAAAATATTCCTAAATAAAATTTTAGGAGGATGAAATGAATAAATATTTTCTTATATTATTGTTATTAGGATACGTACTAATTAATATATCCATTTCCGAAACAGTAGATGCAAAGTCAAGTGATTCCCCACAACCACTTGAAGAATTTCTCCCTGAAATAGGATATAAAACTGTAGAATCTGCATTAAAAGATTTTGAACAACATTTTAATAAAGAACTTAAGCTACCACTTAGAGTACCACCAATAAGTTTTACCCATCGTTTCGGAAGATTTAGTAATATAGATGGCGATATCAATGATGAATTTGAAGTGACGATGATAAGTGATCAATTCCCTCAAAATCATTTTAAAATTAATGTTCGACCAATTCAGCATAAAATTCCATTTGAAAAGTATATATCAAATGTATTTAAATTAAAAAATGGAAGTAATGCAGCATATATAAAAAATCCGAAATTTGGTTTTGATATGTTAGTCTTTGAAAGAGATAATTGGCAGTATGTGTTTAGTATTGATCAAGATGTTTCTGATAAGCCGAACACTCACTACTCATATACCTATAGTGATGAACGTTTTGAAAGACCGATTATGGATGCTTATAAAATTAGTATTCATCATAGCTATAGAGAAGAAGGTAAGGTTAAAAAAAAGCAATGGTCCATATGTACAATGGATTATTATGATTTGGCCGAGTCCTGGTATGGCGATTTTATCGTGACTAAAAATTTACAAAAAAAGCTTGTTGAAATGGGGATTGAAGAAAATACCCTTCATGAAATCATTAGTATCAAAATAGATTCATTAGTAGAACAAATAGAAGCAGAGTTCCAGCAGTCGGAAGAATACAAGGCTAAATTAAAATATGATGAAATCACGACTTTATATGCTACGCATAAAGAGCAACTTGAATCAGAGTACGGAGCCGATACATATAACTACTGCTATGATGTTTTTGGTGAGTTGCTCAATCCAAAATACTTAGAGAAACTAAAAGTGGATAAAAAAGCGCGAGATGAATATATAAATCAGAGTAAAGAAGAAAGTTATAAACGATTTGAAGAACAGTTTAATAATAACAGTGGGCATAGTTACTCAACTGTTTCAACTAGTAACTACAGCGAGGAAGAAAAGAAGTTGCTACATGAAATCTATAGAATGGCATCCAAGAAGTTTCATCCTGATGTGTCAGGTGATGATGGTAGCAGGATGAAAATTTTGACTAAGTTAAAGGAAGAATGGGGTTTGTGAAAAAGGGCATCCACAGTTATATATTGTGGGTGTGTCAAATTTGACACAGTGGATTGGACTTTGCAAGTAGCTCCGATTAACGGACCACGAAATTCAGGGGTGGTTAGAAAAAATACATCAGTATTACTCACTAACCCTAAATTTTCGAAGTCGCGCAAAACGTCAATTTGTCCTTTTGCTAAAATGAGGATTCCACAAATTTGGGGAAATGTTTTTGGTGGTTGAACTTTGAGCCACGAGATTTCATGGTCGGATTTTCGACAGTGAAAAGATGTGCCCAATTTTCGATCGATGTTTTATAAAGCACTTGCTCCGGCAGGTGTTTTTTATTGTGGATTGATTTCTTGTAGATGAAAGCTATTCGACTAATAGAACAGTTTAGTATAATAAAACAAAGGGGTGTGAATTTTGTTAAAAAAGTTATATTTTGTTTTTTCAGCATTATTTTTTACGGTAGCTATTTATGGAATTATAACAAGGAATTATGATTTTAATTTTTTAATGGTATTCTTTATGGGTTTAGCAATGCTAACATGGGGATTACATGAATTTAAACAGGGGAAAAAAGTTTCAGGTTGCATGTTTATAGTAGCCTTCTTATTATCATTGTTTGTTTCAATTCAGGATTTCTTTTATAGATATGTGTTTGAAATTTAAATTTCCAGGAGATTTGCAAGATGTGGCAAAAGGTGCCTTATTTTTATTGTAAAAAGGAGAATCAATCACCTTTTAAGAATAATTAATTTAGAGTGGTGAACAATGAAATATTGCATTTTTATAATCTGAATTAAAATTGATATGGAGAAAAATGGTTCATTATAGTAATATTTATTCAGAAAGGAGAGGTTAACTATGAAAAAAGTTAGTGTAATATCGGCAATTATATGTGTGCTTTTAAGTTCCTTTTTTTTGAATGAGGAGAAGGTATATGCTTTAAATCAAACTTTAGAAGATTTTGATGATGGTGGAATAAAATATACCGTGAAGATTTCAAAAAATGGAGCAATTGTTAAGGAATTGCCCTCCACAACATCAAAAACTATTGGGAATGTGAAAGGAGGGGAATTTGTTATTTCTGAACATATGGCAGAAGATGGTTGGATACCTATTTTATTCAATGGTCAATATGGCTTTATTGAAATAATTCAGATTGAATTTGACCCGCCTTCCACAATTAGTAAATCAAATTCTAAAAGCGGTGTAATAGTTAAAGAAAAACCAACAGAAGATAGTAATACAATAGGAACGCTTAGTTATGGAATAATAATGGAGAATTACGGGGTAATTGAGAACGGCTATTCGTATATCCAATATGGAAATATCATTGGATATGTTAAAACAGATTTTATTACTAATTCTAAGCCTGTAGTGAAATATATTAGCAGTTCAACAGAATATATAGACAAATACCTAATAGCAAGTAAAGTGTTTGGAAGCGCAGGATTAATTCAAAGTGGAACGAAGGTTCATGTATATGGATCGATTGCAGGCTGGTCTTATATTGAAGAATACCCTAAAAATGAAATAACTAGGGGAACATATGTTGAATCAAAGTATTTAGTAGATAAAATTAAGCATTAAATACCAATACACAGAATACAACCAAAACAACAACTAATAATTCTAAAAATAGTTTGTATAAAAATTGTACAGAATTAAAGAAAGACTTTCCTAACGGTGTGAATAAAGGTCATTGGGCATATGAGAGCAAACATGATCGTGATAGTGATGGTTGGGCTTGTGAGCCATCTTGGAAATAAGTAGAGCGGAAGGCTATCTCTTTTGAGGTAGTCTTCTTTTTGCATGCTTAAATCCAAATAAAAAAGATTGAAGCATATTAGCCCCAATCTTCCTTACTCACACATTCCTGTACACACGCTCGCCGTATTTTATTTGCCCCAATCTAGCCCCACTTAGCCCCAAAAACATGCCGTAAAATACATTAACATGCTCGGTTCAAAAGAGAGGCCATTATCTAAAACGTTGATATACCTATGTTAGGGCAGCTTCGTTTGTTTAATTTGCACTTAAATCATTTTGCGTTTGGATAAATCATCGTAGCTGGGTCAACATACTCATCGAATTGTTGTTCTGTAAGTAATCCTGTTGCAATGGCAGCTTCTTTTAATGTTGTGCCTTCGTTATGGGCTTTCTTCGCAATTTTAGCGGCATTTTCATAACCGATATATGGATTTAATGCGGTAACCAGCATTAATGAGTTTTGCAGGTTATAGTCAAGAACCTCTTTATTTGGCTCAATGCCAACTGCACAATTATCATTGAATGATTTCATTGTATCAGCGAGTAGGCGAGTGGATTGTAAGAAGTTATAAATAATGACTGGTTTAAAGACATTCAGCTCGAAGTTACCTTGTGAAGCGGCAAAGGCAATTGTTGCATCATTTCCAACAACTTGTGTTACGACCATTGTCATGGCTTCACTTTGTGTTGGATTCACTTTACCTGGCATGATGGATGAGCCGGGTTCATTTTCTGGAATTGTGATTTCACCGATACCAGAGCGAGGGCCACTTGCTAACCAGCGCACGTCATTGGCAATTTTCATTAAGTCTGCAGCAAGTGCTTTTAATGCGCCATGTGCCACTACAGCTTCATCATGACTTGTAAGTGCATGGAATTTGTTGGCTGCTGATGTGAAGCTTTTACCAGTTAACGCACTAATCTCAGCAGCTACACGGTCACCGAATTCAGGATGTGCATTAATGCCCGTACCGACTGCTGTTCCGCCGATAGCTAATTCTTTCATGTATTCAACATTGTGTTTAATCATGCGCTCAGATTTTTCAAGCATAGCAGACCATCCGCTAATTTCTTGACCTAATGTCAATGGCGTCGCATCTTGTAAATGTGTACGGCCAATTTTAATGATATCTTTAAAATTTGTCACCTTGTCGTCAAATGTCGCTTTCAGTAAACGAAGGCGGGGCAGTAAATAATCTTCTACTTTTAACACAGCGGCAATATGCAAAGCCGTTGGGAAAGTATCGTTTGAACTTTGTGACTTGTTGACATCATCGTTTGGATGAATGCGATCATCCTGACCAGCATCTTGTAAAATTTGGTTGGCACGATGCGCAATGACTTCGTTGACGTTCATATTCGTTTGTGTACCACTACCTGTTTGCCATACAACAAGTGGGAATTGGTCGTCCCATTGGCCGTTTAAAACTTCGTCAGCCGCTTGTACAATCGCGTTAGCCTTAATATCTGAAAGCTTGCCTAGCTTGTTATTGGCAATAGCTGCACTTTTCTTTAAAATAGCCATAGCTTGAACGAGTTCAAGCGGCATTTGTTCAGTGCCGATTTGGAAGTTCTCTTTACTACGTTGTGTTTGGGCACCCCAAATTTTGTCTGCAGGTACTTTAATTTCACCCATAGTGTCTTTTTCGATTCGATAATCCATGTAAAAACAGCTCCTTTGTTTATGTAAATTCTATAGCGCATATGTTTCGTTTTGCGAAGAAAACTAGAACATCAGCAAGCAAAATATAATTAAAAAAACGGATATTCTTAGTCTGATGTAAGAATATCCGTTTGATACATGCTTATTCAAAAAAGAGGGGGATTCTGAATTAAGCATTTGGAGAAAAGAAATAATCTATTGATAATGATAATTGTTATCAATTAAAAAGTCAACACCTTTACATGAAGAAATTATCATTAACTGAGAATAGTTTGCAACTCGTTGCTAAATGCCAATGGTTCGATGACTGCCCAAGATTTTTTGAAACATAGATTTCAAAGCTGGAAGTCTTCAACTTTTAATAAAATCGATTATTCGTTCATGTAGTACCCCATATTGAATTTCTGTAAACTAGTTCGCCATAGCCTACAACAAGCAATGCCTGATGAGGGCGAACCAAGAAGGGTAGAGGCATTGAAATGCATGAAAAACGCTACCATTTCATCTAATGAGGAAATGATAGCAATGTCATATTTATAGGCAGGCAGATAGCGTTTAACAGGAAATGGGGAAGGTGCTATCTCTTTTTCTTGCCAAGATCTTTTGTTAAAGGTTGCTTTTTCGTTATTTTTTCAAAAATTACGTTTACATGATATTTGTGGTCATCCACTTGAATAATCTCGACCACTTTCGCTTTGCGGCCTTTAATGTGGATATTGTCGTCAATAGCCGGAATGCGCACTAATAACTGATTTAGAAGGGAGGTCTTATTTTCATAAAAATGTACAACATTCATGTTCTACGGTCTCCTTATTGCGTATTTTAGTCAATTTATGAGGAGTGCCCTGGATATAGAACAGCTTAAATAAATTCTTTTAAAAACAATGTGCGTCCGTATAATTTCAGGAGTAAGAGGCTATCTAAAAAGTCATTCAAACAAAAACGTCCGCCCTCCTTTATGATAAAAATCCGCTTCGCTTTCCGCTGGCAAGGCATAAGCCGCATCGCTCGCTGGAGTCTACGTGGATTTTTACCTTTGCATCAAAAAAATAGCAGAATTGGATGCCTCAAAGCATGTTGTTTTTACTTTTTTGACAGCCCTGTAAAGTGTTCTGTTAGTCTTGCTTTAACATTGCTACACATCCATAGCCGTCAGTACATCGTTTTTCTGACCCATGATTAAAAGTCTAGTTAAATTAATTGTAAAAATATGCTAAGTACTATATACCTATACGCAGTAACTGTCTTAAAATTGAAACGGCACTACATCCATTATTTGGAGGGAGATACATAGATGGAACATCTGATTTCACAAATTCATGCGTTTGCGACTGATGAAAGGAAAGAAATATGCACGAAAAACACAAGCACTACATCAAGAATTTTTGCTTAAATTTCCGCTAGAGCGTTTACAGAAGATGGAGCTTGAACAGTATGCCCTTGGGTTGCAGCCACAAGGTTCGCTGTTATAAAAACTTGTCCTTACAATGTATGAAAGGGAGACCAGTCGTCTCCCCCTCAATTCAAACATTTAAAAGTAGTTCTTCCAAGAGTCACGACCGCCGCCAAGTCTTGTACCAATACTTCTACCACCGTCATTCTCCCAACGATCAATATCCCATCCTTCATCGTTCCAGCCGTCAGGTAGTTCTCCTTCACTAGGAAGGCTACCCGTTCTTGCTACTGAGATTCTCATAATATCATCATTGACATTTTAAGCATCATCCTTTTTAAAATATTTCATATCTATATTATGAAATGTTGTATGTTTTAGTTCATAGCCAAAAAAAGAAGTTGTTTTAACTGATGAACATAACATGAGCAGTTACTGATTGTTTGCGTACATTCCACAAGCAATGGACTGTTGACACAAATTTTAGGTTTGGATTTGTTTTAGATGTTCATGCTAAGGCATTATTAAATGGCTACATGGACCCCTCATATAAGAAATGCTTTTTACTGTTTTTTTAGGAGTACGTATTAAACAACTCCGCTTGTCGAGTTGGTAACGCTTTACAGGTTTTTCTTATACATTTAAGAAATAAGTAAGAATCAAGTAATAAATTAGAGAGTTTTCCTTTTTATAATAAAATTAGATACATCGTAAGGGGAGGTTATAAATGATATCTATTAAAAATAACTTAATATAAAGGTATGAAAGATAAGAGGTTATTTCTGCCTTCCGTATGTATGTTAACAAGGGAAGATATATGTTTTTTTTGGTCCCAATGAGCGGGTAAAACGATTGTTTTAAATAAGAAAAGGAGAGGAAAAGTAATTATTTAATCTTAAAAATCGGAATAGTTCATTAATAGTGGGTAGATATGCTGATATTTTATCAGTGTACAGAATCAACATGAAAAAGGTGCAAGATAGATTGTTGAAATCGCTATACAGGAAAATGTGAGAGGACTTCCTTCGAATCTTTTAGTGTTAAGGCAAATAATTTACTTCAAGGATTACTCGTAATAGCGCTGATGCTCATAGCAATTCAGGCATCTAAAACAATGAATGGTTAAACATTAAAAAAGAAAAATCAGAAATGGAGAGATGGACAATATGAAACAAGCAACAATGATGGAAGAATTTAAACAATATGCTGGTGAAATTACGAAGAAATATCAAATTCCAGGCTTTGCAATGGGCTTAGCAAAAGACGGTCAATTATTTTATGAAAAGGGCTTGGGCTATCGCAATGTAGAGAAGGAGCTACCATTATCCTCTGATACGGTATTTGGAATCGGTTCAATAACGAAGTCATTTACATGTGTGGCCATTTTACAGCTACAAGAGGCTGGGAAATTGTCTGTTCACGATGCTGTTATAAATTATTTACCAGAATTTAAAACGAATAATGAAGATTATACGAAACAAATGACCATTCATCACTTTATGACGCATACTGCAGGATTACCTCCTTTACAAACATTAATGGGGGCATTACGTAACAGTATAGAGTTGGATCCGAAATTTGAAGAAGATAAAAAGAAAGAAAATGAACCTTCTAAGCGCCCATCTATTGATACCTATGAGGAACTGATGGAAGACATTGCGAACGCGGAGTTTCAGCTACTTGGTGCACCAGGTACAGAGTTTAGCTATTCAAATGACTGTTACGCCCTTTTAGGTACTATTATTGAAAGAGTAAGTGGAATCAAATACGAACAATATATGAAAGACTATATTTTAGATCCGGCAGGCATGTATCAAAGTGTATTTCATTTAGAAGAATTAAATGGACACGAGGATATTGCAACCCTTTATGATTCACGGGGAAAAGCGGAAAAAACAATCGTGTTTGAATCGAATAATCCTTGGGACGCGCCCGCTATGCGTGCAGCTGGATTCTTGAAATCTACTATAAACGATATGCTTAAATACGCAGAAATCTTCAGAAATAATGGCAAAGTAGGCTCAGCACAAATCTTGACACCAAAGAGCGTTGAATTAATGACAACTCCTTATATACAATGTGACCCTGAGAAATATTACGGATACGGCTTAATCATCATACCAGACTTTTTTGGCTATCAACTGATAGAACATGGAGGATCCATTAAAGGTGTGGCAGCCCAATTGAACATGATTCCAGAATTGGGTTTAACAGGTATATCACTAGCTAACTTAGCAGGAGTACCATCTACTCAACTATTATATAGTGCATTTGCACAACAACTGGGTAAATCTGTGCACGATACTCATTTTAGTTTAAAAGAAATGGATATATCACTTGTTAAATTAAAGGAATATGAAGGTGAATTTGTTTCTGGTGAAGGTTCGCAAGTGAAACTTCATGTTGAAGCGGGGAAACTGCATATGAATTTTGACGGAATTCAGACAATAATTAAAGCAATTGCGGAAGACACATTTTTAGTACAAGTTATGGACTCGAATTTGATGCTGCGTTTTAAAAGAGATGAGGATGGCACAATCGTAAGGATTAAATTCGGATATAGACAAATCCCAAAGGTCAAGTAAGGGGCGTAGTTTGGTTTTAAACATTTAAAAAACCTTTCTTCATTTATCGAACGGGGTGCAATAGCGTAACGAAAAGACTGTCATGGGCAGTCTTTTTTTATGTAGCAAAAGGGGGAGGTTAGGTGATAGAATAATGGGTTTTGATGGTAATATAAATGTTAGGGGGAGATACTGATGACTAGAATCGTCTCGTTTATTCTATTATTTTTATCTGCGTACACATTATCTGTTCAAGCGGTAGATTGGGCTTATCCTTTTGTGGTTTGGAATGGCAATGTTTATGAAGTGAAAGAAGAAAAGGTAGTAGAGAGTCAAATTGGCAAGAATATTGGCGCAGTAAAAACAAGACCCAATGATATGACTGGAGATTACTACGGAGATGCTTCAAATGCGTATTCTAAAGGAACGAAGTATTTTGCAATAAATGATATATCTACTGATACTGCAATTGCGGTCGAAGTGGGAGACAAGCAGTGGCAAAAAGCTGTATACGTTCACGAGGCACCTTTTCATTGGATGGATATATTCACAAAAATTCTACCTATTGCTATTCTAATATCAATTGTCCTTATCATGGTATTACGCTTTAAAAAAAGAAAAAAAACTACATGAATTCATTTCATAAATAGTTTTTCTATAAAGAAACACGAACATTTTTGGTAGGAGGCGTAAGGCGGCTACTCCAGCGGGAAAAGTAAGCGAACCGTGACCCTGGACTGAGCGTAACGAAGGAAGCGGATCGGTGCTTGCCTGCGGAAAGCGTCCGCCTGTAGCGGAATATACCTATATGATAGGAACAATTCCTTTATTTTTCTTAATTAATATTCGCCTTGATTGATATGAAAGTGAATGATGAAATTGATTCAAATATATACTTAATAACAGGGTGCGTTGATCTAAAAGGATTAGCGCTTTTTTATTGAACTTCTAGTACTAGGAAGCACAGTAGATAAATTATAGTGTCTCATTATCATCAAACGGTTTTTTTCATGCGATAAGCATTTTTAATTTTATGGAACTTTACTCCATTTCATTCGTATTACAGTAAAACGCAGAGGAGAAAAGTAGTATTTATGTAGTAAACGATATTTTAAGCTTCTAACAAGAACGATGCTTCACGACACGATCAAAATAGTTTTAGAGTAAAACATATCAAGGGGGGAAGAATATGACACTTGTGATTATCCAATTAGTTGTTATCCAAGTAGTTTTACCTGCCGCATTCATTATTTCTTTATGGAAAGGGTCTTTCCATAGTAAGATTCAATGGATAGTACAGGCGATGTTTACTGTCTTCTATACATCCTGGATATTTTTTTCAGGGCCATGGAATTGGTTTAGTTATTACTGGCGATTCATATGGCTGATGTTATTGTTACTAGCGGTCTATAAATCTTGGAAAAAAGTAAAATCCTTTCCGATGCATACTAAATTCAACCGTAGTCAGAAATGGTCGCTTGCTATCAATGGGGGGCTATTACTTATTTTTGGATTTTATAATGTTTTATTATTCAGCGGATATACAACTCAACATCAGGCGATAGAACTCGACTTTCCGTTGAAAAACGGGACATATTACGTTGGTCAGGGTGGGAATCATGTGCAAATTAATTATCATAATGCTTATCCTGCACAACAGTACGCGCTGGATATTACTAAACTAAATAAAGTAGGAGTGCGGGCAGCTGGTATTTACCCGAAAGAACTTGATAAATACGTCATATACGGAGATGAATTGACGAGTCCTTGTACCGGTGAGGTGCTAGAAGTTCGTAATCATCTGCCTGATTTAACACCGCCCAACGCAGATTCTGAAAATGCAGAAGGAAATTATGTCAAACTTAACTGTGAGGATGTAAATGTCTATATTGCACATTTGCAAAAAGACAGTGTTGTTGTTGAAGAAGGAGATGTTTTACAAAAAGGACAACAAATTGGATTAGTCGGGAATTCAGGTAATACCTCAGAACCGCACTTGCACATTCATGCGGAAAAAGACGGAGTAGGTGTGCCAATGCGCTTCAATGGAAGATTTCTCGTAAGAAACAGCTTGATTTGGTAAGTAGAAGTTACTATAAGTTGTTGCTGCTACAGAACAACCAGCTACAGGCAATTAAAATGGAGTGAAGAGGGTAATCGATTTGGAAACGTTTATCGCACTAGGCTTTTTTCTAAATCCTATATTTGCAATTGTTTTTTGCGTTAATTTAGTTAGTATCATTCGGAAATTATCTAAAGATAGTGGTGCAAAAATGAATAGAAATGCAGTGTGGTTAACTATCTCATTCACTTATATTGTAACAATTCTGACTTGGATATGGAGTATATCCTATTAATTGATTGGGCCTGGAATAGTCAAAGTGAAATAGCGCTTATTCTACGCCTCTGTAGAGTCAGCTCTGTTTTTACCGAAGACTATAATTATGTCCAAAATTAAATTAAGGGACACTACTAACTGAGAAGAACAAAGTATTTTAGGTGAAGGATCATTTGTGGCTATTAGTTTTTATAGGCTGTCTATTTTTCTTGTTTTGCACGTAAAGTTAAACAGCACAATCAGTGGCGAGGAACTTTGTGCTTGTCGTCAATTGACATGTTGTATCTGTTCTAACGTTTATGGGCTTTTATTTCGAGTAAAATACGCAGAGTCAACGATTGCAAGTTCGCATGAGCTGGAATTGGCCCGTTTTTTTTGTGAATGCTCGTAGTTATTGCCGAGAAATCGATTGTAGGGGCACAGCGAATTATATGGCAATTGGTGCATTATTTGCATGAATAATTTTAATTAGGGTATTTTTAGCGAGAACTTTACAGTACAAATGACTGTGATATTTACCATTAAACTCGTGGTAGTTGTGAGTGGTCATGCGGAATGGGTACAGTACTTTACATGAGTGTTCAAGGAAAAAAAGTGAAGACTACAGACGTCACCTATAATTTTAATGCATCGTTATTATAGCATAATTTTATTATTTGTTTTTAGAAATACACATGTTATTGTTTGATTATTTCTCGGGAAATATCAGCTGGATAATGGCTGTAATGACGGTGGTTCTCGCGCTTTAATTGGCGTTATGACGATTAGGCATTCAGTACGTCTCAATAGTTATAGTAATGATGAATTTATGCAATATCCTAATATTCTAACTTCTTGGAGTGATTGACATAAATGCTTACTTGGTTGCCTATTTCGCTTGTTGGCATAACCCTTTAAGAATCAGTGAGGATGGGGAAAACAATCCCCACTGATTGAAGTTTCACTTTACTTTCAGTGTCATTCGTTTCATTTTGGAAAAAAGGCGGTATCAGAGAACGTGTGAGCGTTATAATAGAAGCACAGGGAGGGAAAACTGAATGTATTTAAAATCATGTAAGGTGTTGCAGGACGACATTGATGATAAACACGTTTATCCGTTTAATATACCGAGTTTGCAGGAACTAAAAGAGCTAGAGTTTCCAACAAATGTGACGTTCTTTGTTGGGGAAAATGGCTCTGGTAAATCCACCTTATTGGAGGCCATTGCAGATCGCTGCGATTTTAATACAGCAGGTGGTGGACGACAGAATATGTATGATGTACATAAGGCAGAATCGGCCCTTGGGGAACACATTCGTTTATCTTGGTGGCCAAAAGTTTCAAACGGCTTTTTTCTAAGAGCGGAGACGTTTTATCAATTTGCTAGCCATATTGACTTGTTAGAACACCCAAATAAGTATGCTGCTTACGGCGGCAAGTCTTTACACCATCAGTCACATGGTGAGTCGTTTTTATCGTTGTTTATGAACCGTTTCAGAGATAAGTCGATTTATTTACTGGATGAGCCGGAAGCGGCATTGTCACCGACACGGCAGCTGAGCCTACTTAAAATTATGAAGGATCTAGAACATGAGGCACAGTTTATTATCGCCACACATTCACCGATCTTATTAGGCTATCCGAATGCGACAATTTATAGTTTTGATGAAGGAGAAATTGAATCGATTCGCTACGAAGACACCATACACTATGTTGTCACGAAACGATTTTTAAATGCACCAGAAACTATTTTTGCTGAGTTATTTGATGAGGAGAGGGAATCATGAATCAACGTAAAGGCTTAGTCATGAGAGAAATTCGTCTAGATGAAATGGCACAGTCGATTGATTTGCTAAATTATGTGTTTCAAATGTCAATGTCTATCAATAAGGATCGTCGGTTTGTGAATGCGAAAAGCAAGCAGTTTGACGTAGGGCATGCAATTGGTTGGTTTGATGGCACACAGCTAGTGTCCCAAATATTAAATCTACCATTTCAAGTTAATGTTCATGGCAAGCTATATGAAATGGGCGGCATTACAGCAGTTGGGACGTATCCAGAGTATTCGGGGCATGGCTTAATGGAAAGTCTCATTATGGAATGCCTACAGCGAATGCGTGATGAAGAACGATATATATCCTATTTATTTCCATATTCTATTCCGTATTATCGGAAAAAGGGTTGGGAAATTATGAGTGATATCGTGGAATTTCAAGTCAAGGATACACAGCTTCCACATTATCCAGGGTTAAACGGTAAAATCCGTCGTGTCGATCCAAAACATGAGGATGTCGTAACGATTTATGCCCGCTATGCGAAAAAAACACATGGTGTGATGGTACGTAATAGTATTGCATGGAATGAAAAATTCCAAGAGGATTTTTGGGAGGAAAAGTTCATTGATAGTGATGTGAAACTGCAGGCTGCTGTCTATTACGATGAAGAAGATGATCCACAAGGGTATCTGTTTTACCGCATCATGGAAGAAAATTATTATATAGATGAAATTGTTTATTTACAGGAAGAGGCACGAAAAGGGTTATGGAATTTTGTGTCTGCCCACAGCTCCATGGTTTACAATGTTTACGGCAAAACGACGGGGAACGAAGCAGTCGCATTTTTACTAGAGGATAGCGAAATTATTCAAAAAGTATCGCCGTATTTTATGGCGCGTATTGTAGATGTGAAGGAATTTTTACTGCGTTACCCATTTATAGGTAACAACTTTCAGCTTCGC
Organism: Lysinibacillus sphaericus OT4b.31; assembly: GCF_000392615.1. Taxonomy (GTDB): domain Bacteria; phylum Bacillota; class Bacilli; order Bacillales_A; family Planococcaceae; genus Lysinibacillus; species Lysinibacillus sphaericus_B. Next base: position 76,644 of record NZ_KB933407.1, read on the forward strand.
TTAGCAGTTAGTGATCGTATTGTAGCTTGGAACAATGGCACGTTTATTGTAACGGTACAGGATGGTGAAGTATCGGTCGAAAAGTTGAGTGAGCTATTGTCCGAAAACGCGATTCAACTCACGGTGCAAACGCTAGCGACGATGCTATTAGGTTATAAGCGACCATATTATTTGGAGAAAATCGAACGTTTACACGGCAATGCGGTCGACATTGCCTTACTCGAGGCGGTGCTACCTGTAGGGATTCCAACGTTTATCGATTATTTTTAATGCGTTTCACATGAAAGAAGGAATTTGCACAAGAAAGCTCCTGTGTAGATTCCTTTTTAGTTGCCACAAAATAGGTGCGTCACTTGCCCTTCATTATGGCATAATTAGTGAATGGGGGGATTGATTGTATGCCAAAATGTATTGAATGTAAGAAAAAATGGACATGGAAGCAGTCGATGCGGTCGATTGTGACATTTTCGCGCTTTATCGGATGCCCACACTGTGGGAAAAAGCAAATGCTAACATCCATGACGGGTATTTCCATTTTACTGTTGGTGTTTGTGCCGTATATCACAATGCCATATGTGATTGATGATAAAGTGAAAGGTTCTGCAGTAGCAATAGGGGTAGCTATTTACTTATTTACTTTACTCATGATGATGCCGCTTTTAATGGATTTACGAGAAGTACCAAAGCATTTGCAAAAATACGCACAAAAATGATACATATAAATGCTTTCACTAAAAGGCTCCCCATATACATAACTTTCTTTCAGCTGTAGTATTTGGTTGGCAATCTGCCGCCAAGCTTTCAGGGGAAAATAGTGTTGATCGACAGAGCCAGCTCGAAAGTCAACTTTCCTATCGGTGCGCTCATTTTTTCTTTTTTGATAAGGAATGGTCTCTTCCTCTATAAAGATTTGCTCAATTGTATTGACAAAATAGCCCTTCCGTCCTTCTCCGCGAATATAGCCCTCCGCAACTAGCTGCTCATAAGCAGTCAAAGTTGTATTTCGACTGACATGCAGAGTATCAGCTGTCTTCGGATAGAGGGAAGAGAATCATTGGTTTTCAAGTTACCGTGCTCAATTAACGTCTTGATTTGCTGATAAATTTGTTTATATTTTGCTTCTTCATCTGTAAAAGGGAAAATAAAGTCATTCAGGAAGTGATGGATAGAATAGCGGGAGAGGCGGATAGAATCGCGGGAGTGACGGATAGACTCGCGGGAGAGGCTGATAGAACTGGCGTAGTGACGGATAGAATAGCGGGAATGACGGATAAACTCGGGGAAGTGGCGGATAGAATCGCGGAAATAGTGGTAATATTTGCAGCCATACCATTTGTCTGGTATTTTCTCAGCAAGGAAGGAATGTACGTTTTTAACGTGGATAGGCTTTAAAAAACCCACTATTGAAAAAAAAGCGGAATTATATTGGGCTATTATTACTTATCATTGTCTTATTAGTTGTACCGATTAATAGCATCATCTCCTATTTTGTGGATAGCTCACTATTAGCTTCACATCGTTTTACGAATCTTGGTTTTTCTGTGATGATGCCGGCGCTTATTTATGCCATTTTTCAAACAGGTTTATCTGAGGAGCTATTTTTTAGAGGCTTTTTAACGAAAAGATAAATCAGTAAATTTGGTTTTTATAAAGGAAATGTCTTGCAAAGCTTAGCGTTCATGGATGGCTATTGTTTTCTTCGAATCATATAGTAGCTGTTCTATTAATCTTCATTGCAACGGCACTTGCAGGTTATTTAATGGGCTGGATCAATGAAAAAAATCAAATGGGTCCATTATTTCAAGTTGGATGATACATAGCATCGCGAATATTATGGCTTCTTTCGTGGCCATGTTTCCTGTCTTTTAATCGTATAAATCTTCACTGGGTTGTAATAGCAATAGCACGATTTGCTTTTCAGTGTGTTCCCTTGCATAATAATGTGAGAGGTGTTTACTGGTGAATGTCATAGAGAAAACGATAAAAGGATGCTTGATTGTTGGTTTTGTCATGCTAGCCGGACGTCTAGTAACAGCAATCTGCACGTACTATGGACTTGATTTTCCGACATTTTTTACAGACTATCATGTCGTATCCCTCGTCATACTAGCAATAGGGATTATCGGTAGTGAGATAATAAATGTTCGAAAAAGGAAAGGACGAACGTAAATGACGCAATGGCCAAAGGGTGTAGCAAAGCCAGCAATACGGGCCTTAAATGCGGCGGGTTATACAGAATTGAAGCAACTTAAACAGGTAGATTTAACTACATTAAAGGATTTACATGGCATGGGACCAAAAGCATTAGCTGCCATTGCAACGTCACTGAAAGAAAGTAGGAAGTCTAGTGAATAAGCTGACATTGTTTTTACTCGCAATGGTGGTCTATTATATCATTGTTGTTTTTGTGATTAGTAAGTTATTTGTCATTCCTCTTATGAAATTTATGGCACTCATTTTTTTTCTTGGGGCAGGCTTTATTTTCACACGGAAAATGCGGAAGAAACTACAGTAGGAGGTTTTTATGAGAATCGTTAAACTAACTTTATTTTATATCGGCATTATTGCTCTGGCGATGGCGTTATCCCTGGCAGGTGTGCGCATGTCAGTGGCACTCGGTTTTTTTGCAGTAATTGTAACCGCAATGATATACAGACATATACATATTTTATATCGAACGAATAATATGCAACAGGTAGATAAATTTGTGAGAGACCGTCAAAAGCAGCCATTTTTTGCTCATATTTATGCATTAGCTTATGGGACGAGAGCAGATCAAATTAGGGTACTGGCAGATGTAGCGGGTAAATATAAACAACCAACGATTAAATATAATTATTTATTTAATAAAGCACTGCTAGAGGAAAATTTGGAAGCAGCTAAGGAAGCGGCTAAGCATATTGATAAGGACCCGATTAAAAGTTATGCGGCCTGTTATATTGCTGCACTTGAGGGGCGGACTTCAGATATGCATAGTGATAAGTTAACACAGCCGTGGATGCAGCCAGCGATTGAAGCAGCCTATGCACATAAGCTAAAGGATAAACAAGAATTTGAACGATTTGCAGGATACTGTACAGACGCCGCACGTGGTGTACAAAAATATGCCTTAATACATACCTTTGAGCAAATGAAAACGGCCATAGTAAAAAGCTAGTGCACATAATGACAGTGCCACTAGCTTTTTGCTTTTTTATCGAGTAAAAGTCCACGAATAATGCCAGAAATAAAAATAATAAATAACAGGGCAAGGAAAACATAGGCTTGCCATTGGTGCAACAGACGACTTCGCCCAAAAGCGACCATTAAGTCATTCAAGAGTGAATACGTAAAATATAGCAGAATACTATTTTTAATCAGGCAGAAAGTGAGGATACCATTTTGTCTCTGGGCATGTGAAAGGACGGGCTTATTTTTCCGTTTCACAGGATAAGCAGCTTTTACTTCTAAATAGTGCAATAGTAAAAACAGCATCAAAGCCACAAATGGTAAGTAAAAGATAGCAATTTTCGGCCCGAATTGTGCATGGTCACTCGTAAAGCTGTGTAAAATGGGAATGGATGTAGGCAGCTGACGATATTGAATAAGCGTTGCTGTAAGGCCGGCGATAAAAATGGTGGTGACAATGAAGGTCAGCTGGTTACAGAAACGTGGTGTAGGTGTTTTTTGATGTTCGTGCATTAGGTCACCTCGGAAATCTCATCTTTTAAAATAGCATTCTGTTATACTGTAACATAAGATTTACATATTGTGCGTAGCAGGAAGAAGGATTACATGGAATACTTGTTATTTTTATTGATTGGAGTTGCGGGTAACGTGATTGGCACGTTAGTCGGAGGGGGTGGATTAATTACATTACCTACAATGATGTTGATGGGGGTACCGGTTCACTCAGCGATTGGGGCGAATAAGGTGTCCAATATGGTCAGTGCTTTTTCAAGCTTTTATACGATTTATAGAAGAAAGGAATTATCTTGGGCAGAAATGCGTTCCGTGTTATTAGTGTCCTTAGTTGGTGGCACACTTGGCGGGCTATTCGCCTCATATATGAGTAGTCAAACATTGACTCTAATTGCGATTATTCTACTTGGCTTTGCACTTGTCACGTCCTTTATTGGTGGGTCAGACTTTGGTAATAAGGAAAGTTTTACGATGAATCGCATAAATGGACCAATTCTGCTCGCTGTTGGCTTCTATGATGGATTATTTGGCCCTGGTAGTAGTACATTGGCGCTGTATACATATGCACATCAAAAAATAACGTACATGAAAGCGGTGGTTTTATCTCGTGTTGGTGTTTTTGCTATGTGTTCAGGAGCAGCGGTTACCTATATTGCAACGGGTAAAATTGAATGGTCACTGACACTAGTGTTAATGGTCGGGTCGATTATTGGCGCGCAAATTGGCATTGTCCTTGCAAGGAAGGTAAAGGCAAACCACGTAAAAATCTTGCTGCGCGTTGTAACAATTGTGCTTATTCTACAGCTTGTCTATGATTTCTTCACACAGTTATAGGGAGGGGTAATATGTTTGAAATTACATCATATCCAGCTTTTTCGTGGTCATTTTCACGACATAAAACGTTAACGAGCTGTTCCAGAAAATATGGCTATGAATACTATTTTGCACATAATGGCTGGCTAAGCTATAATGTGGAGCCATTCCATCAGCATGTCTACCGCCTAAAAAAACTGCAGTCGATGCCGATTTTATTTGGGCAGATTGTCCATCATTTGATTGAACAGACGATCACTCATTATATTCAAACTGGTGAAGTCACGTCACTTGCTGAACTTGTCAATCGTGCACGTGGTCAGCTAAATGCAGCATTTATCGATTCTACAAGGCATGTGGATTTATGGAGACAAAAGCCCAATAAATTTTATATGATGCAGGAAATCTATTATGCTGGGCGACTTAGTCCTGAGCTAGTCCATGACTATAAGAAACGATTGGAAGCGGTGTTGGAAAACTTTCTACAAAGTGAGACGTTGCAGCGAATCACCGCACGAACGGGCTCTTTACGCATTGGTGAACCCGAACAATTTCGTTCCATGAAGATCGAGGATATACAAGTTTTTGTCGTAATGGACTTTCACTATTATGACGATCTGGAGGATAAGTGGGTCATTATTGACTGGAAAACGGGCGGGGAATCCGAGGACGATCGTCAACAATTAGCGCTCTATGCCTACTATATTCAACAAAAATATGGTGTAGCGCTCGAACAAATTGATGTTTACAATGAATACTTATTGACGGGACAACGAAAAAAATACACCTTTACAACGTTTGATATGGATAATATTTTGCACACTTTTCAACGCAGTGTGTTGGAAATGAAAAAGTACCAAGCTGATATTTTCATCAACGAGCCAGTGGATTTTGAGGACTTTGAAAAAACCCTTGATGACTGGCGGTGTAAGGGCTGTAATTATAAAGAATTATGCACTCAGTTTTAAGTTGAATAAATGAGCAAGTGACCAAAAAGTGACTAATTAATTTAAATCATCAAAATGGTCGCTTGCATCATTTTTATCCTTGCTTGTTAAATGGCTATAGGTGTTGATTGTCATGTATATAGGCGTGACCTAATTGCAAAATTTTTAGTTTTCTAATTTCAATATCAAATTGAAGCGTTTTGTCTACATAGATAGTATGATTTTCAAAATCAAAAGACTCCAAGCAATCCTGCTACTTCTGCTAATCGAAGTCCAACTATGGCAGCCAAATTAATCTGGACCTTGTGTTTAGGGTATACACCTTCTAATACTTTGAAAAGATGTTTTAACTGTTCTTCACTGTAAAATTCTAAGTCCTTCTTTTTAGGGTCCAATCGGGGAGATTTAATGCCATCCATAGGATTCTCCTTAATTAACTTCCATTCAATCGCTTTAGAGAAGACGCTTTTTAAAGCTGTATATTGCCCTTTTGCTACACTAGGACATCTCTCGACATTCCATCAGATGTAGTGTTTTGATGTTAGAAAGTTTACAATCCCCTAAATCCTCTAGAATTCCATGTTTAAGCTTACTTTGTAAGTATCTATTGTATTGATAGATAATTCAGCTTTGACATACAAATCCATCCATCGGTCAATAAAATCTCTAAATTTAATATTCTCAACTTTTTGTAGCTTTTCATTTTCTATATTTGCTACTTCGATTTCGAAATCGGTCATAGTCTTATTTATAGCACGATCTGACATTGATTTCATACGAACGGTTTTAGTATATCTAAGTCGTTCTCCAGTATCTTCATCATAGCCATGTTCAACAGTGACTTTTATTCGTGGTACTCCTATTTTAGTTGGAGGTAAGACTGTGTAACTTCATTTGAAAGCAATTAAATAAGGGGAGTGGTTAATATGGGAGAAAAAAGAATTGAATACACAGGTGAAGGCTGTTCGTTATGGGTGAAAAATAATTCGGATGAAGAGATTTTTCACTTCGTGGTCAGCGAATTTAAACAAGAGGTTAACGGTGGTATCGAAGATGAAGAAAAGTCCGGGTTAGTACTAAGTATCGAGGACATGAGGGAATTTCAAAAGGTACTAAGGGAGTCTTTGGAACATGAAAGACAACAAAAGCCTACCTCGTGTATGCCTTAAAGTAAGAAATGAGAAGGTTAAAGCAGAATAATGAGGTGGTAAATGTGAAGCAAGCGTCATTATGCCATACAAAAACGAATGGGTGCAGGAATACATTGAAGAAGGCTGGCACACCAAGAAAGTGTGGGCTTTATCATGAAAGCAGAAAAGCTTGAAAAGCGAATTGACATATTACAGAAAATCGATGCTTTGCAATCGAAATGTGAATGTACAAGCATTTCCACATCGGTAGATTGTAAGAATTGTATTGGAGCTTAAAAAGCTAGGTGTTCAATTACTTAAATACACAAAACCTCGGAGACGAATTGATGTAAAAAATGAGTTGGAGTTGCTTAGTAGAAAGAAATGGTGCAAGAAAAGGGTGCATAAAACAGTAAAGAAAAGAGGAGTAATTCCTGCACTAAAGGTTAATCACTCCTAACTATGAAAATCTATTCTTTAGAAGTTCTGAAACGAAGAGAAGCTTTACAGGGTATTTTTATCTCTAGACAATAGGACTTAACATTTTAAGGATAATAGAAGCATTTACGTTTATTTGTGTGCCTCCTGCTAAAGTTTGCAGGATTACTGCTGCGGCAGAAGAATGATTCCTTAGTGTAAGAAACCCGCCGGATGGTATAGAAATTATTGCATGACCAGTGTTTTGTTGAGTGCCTGCCCCTGAACCATGGACTGTTCCCGGAACCGGTGCACCATCTAAAAATAGTGTGAATTGGTTAGGTTCAACACCTGATACATTGAAAATAACCTCGTAGATTCCTGGTGTGGTAACAAAAATTTGAGAGGTTCCTGGAACGTGGGTAATTCCAGTTGTAACTATGCCTGTTGTATCAAAAATAATATCTGCCTCTACAGCTACAGTTTCTGCACTAAGATTATATATATGTCCATATTCGCATAAACCGCTACATGTTGTTGGTGGTGTTACTGGAACGCCGCCAGTAATTCCACAGAGATCGACAGCTCTGAATGGTCCTATTTGTCTTCCACATAAACAGGATTGTTTATTACAGTTACTACAGTTATCCATTTTTCCACCTCCATTTGTAGTATTATATTCGTGTGAAAAATGGAGTAAAGGGCAATAGGCTAACAATCAACTAAAATCGTTCATTATTGATTTTTTATTTTAAAGGAAGTTGAGTTGCATGATTAAAATTAATTTATATAAATGTGAAGTGACTGCATAGGATTAATCGAAAGAAAATGTGCTGGAGAGGAAGATGATTGGCTTTGGAATGGTGGGATAGCAAAAAGCAATTACAGTTTGGGGCGATGCAAAAGCAACTATCCCGAAACTAATATATGTAATGCGATTTTAAAACATTACAACTATACATATGTGTGAAAAGCAATTTTGAAGATGAAAAAGGTCCGAAGAAAAGATGCTGGGACATAAATAGTTTCAGTTCACGTAAAAAATCGAGATTGCATCAAGCAATCTCGATTTTTGCGTTTGATTTTGACAATATGTAGTGGAGGATTATCCTCGCACCGCATATTTTCTTAAATTTACGGCCATTAATGCAAGGCCGATTTCGTTCTCAGCTTTCGATTTTCCACGGACAGAAAATCGTGTGAAACCTAAATTAGCTTTCAAGAATCCGAAAAC
>NZ_KB933408.1 GCF_000392615.1 Lysinibacillus sphaericus OT4b.31
TACTAATGTTAGTATGTTTTATATTTTCTATATTTACATAGCAGGTTTCCCTGTGCATACAGCGTAAATTAATACAAGGCAAGTGCCAAGCGTCTCCATTGTAATAATAAATGGAACTCTTTTTACATAATTTTTTTGCTGAATTGCTCGTAATAGCCGAATAAAAATGACAATTATGGTAGACATAAATAAAAATGAATGAAAATAAACACACTACTATCTATACATGAATAAGATGTCTCTGAAGAAGGACCGAAGAGGTAGGTGTTAGAGTGTGAAAAGAAAGTGGTTCGCTACAATTTTCCTTATATGTGCTATTGCTTTAGTGGGCTGTCAGGGGAAATCGGAAAAAGACAAGGAATTGGAAAATCAAGTGAATGAATTAGAGCAACAAATCGAGGACTTGCAGCAGCCGGTTACTGCCGATCAAAAGGAGATACAAGACACAGCGCCTGTAGTCGTAAATATCGTGGACCCCAATACAATGGATATCGTACAAACCTTATCGCCAAAAGACTTAGGTTATGAAGAAGATGTCGCAACTTATAAAAAGAAAATTGAACAATTAGCGAAAGAGCTTGCAAGAGGTACTGAAACAGAAGCGGGCTATGATAAGCGAATGGTACTGGATCGAATTGATGAGCATGGTCAGATTATAAAAGGAAACCCACAGGTGCTTTTGAAAGAAAGTGAATTGGTGGAAAAAGTAATGGCAGCATCCGCAACAGGTGGGAATGTGGAAATGCCACTATATGTATCAGAGAGTGGTTATTATCTCGAAGATATTCCTTATTTAGAAGAAGTTGTTGTGGCATCTTATACAACATATTTCAATACCTCGGACATAGGTAGGAACAAGAATATTGAACTTTCGGCAGAGGCTATCAATAATGTCATTGTCGGCAGTGGGGATTACTTCTCTTTTAACACGGTGGTTGGTCCAAGAGATGAAGAAAATGGCTATCAACCTGCACCTGAAATCATCAATAAGAAAGTTGTTATGGGGATTGGTGGTGGGATTTGCCAAACGTCCTCAACTCTTTTCAATGCCATTGACCAAGTGCCAGTAAAATTTGTAGAACGACATCATCATTCATTAGATATAGGGTATGTACCAAAAGGAAGAGATGCCACTGTGTCATATGGTGGTTTAGATTTCAGGTTTCAAAACACTAGTGATGTGCCGTTCTTAATCACAACTGTCTACGGGAAAGATTTTCTTACAGTAGAAGTTAGAACTTCACAAAAATATGAAGAAATTTTGAAAAATCAATAATTGTTTTTTGAAGACACTTCTATCACTGGTGTCTTTTTTGTTTTACCATGCTATAGTTAAATTGAGGTATTTCAGTATAATATAGGTTCGTTTCCTTAGGTGGTAGAATTACAGAAACTTTCAGGATATTTGAGGTTGAAAAGCAGTATTCCACCTACTTTCACGGGCAATTGCATTCATGACACGGGTATAGTTTTGTGCTGGGCTGATGAACGAGGAACCGCCATACAAATACTTTAATCATTTAAATAAAACAATTGGATTGAGAGGGATAACGCATGCATTCAAAATTACAGGCAGCAATCGACGCTATTGATTTGTACCAAGCGACATATCCAGAAGATGCTTGTGTTATTGTGGCAGATAAAGAGAAAGTTCTTGCATACAAGCCGGGTAAACAAGTGGACTTGAAGATAAACATCGGTGATTCGCTAAAAAAATATCGTGGAACAACGACAGAAAAGGCGCTTTCTGTTGGGAAATTTATGAGAGAAGAGCGAGGGCCTGAAGGATTTGGCTTAGCGTATATTTCCATTGCACAACCCATTTTTGAAGCCGGAAAAGTAATTGGTGTTGTCAGTGCAGTTATGTCCAACGAAAAAATGGATAACATGCGTTTATTAGCAACCGAATTATCAAGTTCTGTTGAAGAAATGACTGCCACAAATGAAGAATTAGCATCAGCGAGTGTAGACGTCTCTAAACAATTGGCTGAACTGTCTAAGTTTTCTGAGTCGATGACGGGCGATATCCAACAAATAAATACCATCGTCGATTTAGTAAAAGACTTGGCCATGAAATCAAAAATTCTCGGCTTGAATGCATCCATTGAGGCTGCTCGTTCGGGTGAGCATGGACGCGGCTTTGCTGTGGTTGCCTCAGAAATTCAAAAAATGTCTCAAAGTAGTACAGAAAGTGCAGATAGTATCACAATTCAGCTTGGCAGCATAAAACAATCCATTGATAAGGTCAATGAATCGGCAAATCAGATTGCTGCTTTCACACAGCAATTTTCTGGCAGCATGCACGAATTAAATGCCGCTTATTCGGTCATCAACACGACTGCTGAAAAGCTAAAGCATATTAGTGAGGTTCAGAATTAAAAAGAGAATTCTTATACAAGGATAATAGAGAATTAGGGCTGTTCACTATTATCCTTTTTTACGCTATTTAGTTGAAACGAATAGTGCCTTTACACTATATCTAAAATTTCAGCTGGAGAAAATACCTTATAATCTGGATTCTCGGATTGAACTACTTCAATTGAATCATACCCCCAACCAACCCAAATTATTTGGATGCCTACTTTTTTACAGGCAACAATATCACGATGCTCGTCACCAATATATAACACATCGGATGTCTGTAAATTCGACTCCTTTAAGTATTTTTTTATCACTTTATCTTTTCCAAATATACGACTTGAGCACAGTACTTGTGAAACATTCTCGATGCCGTTCATCTTTAAAAATGCTAAAATGTTGTCTTTAGAGTTGGAGGATATAATAGCAATTGTATAGCCTTGTTCTTCAATTTCCTTTAGCACATTCTTCATGCCATCAATAAGAATTACATCTTGTAATGACTGGCGATAGTACCGATAAAATTGAGGGAGGATGGTTGGCAATTTATACAGAGGGAAGTTAAATAATTTGCTTCGCTCCGCTATAGACAATTTCTTCAGTGAATCCAATTCTTCCAACCGAATTTCTCTATATTGATATTTTCGGGCGATGATGTTCCATGCAGAGGCGAATACAGCTGTAGAATCTGCTAGCGTACCATCAAAATCAAATATTATGTGTTTCATTTGTAATTTTTCTCCTTTGTGATTTAGTTGTAGAGACGTTTTTTATCTGGATATGTTACGCATCACTTTAAATATATTGTTAATCCCTCGTCTAGAATTACATGCTTGCTTTTATGATGCAAGCTTTCTTATTTATATGCTCAACAATTTATTTCGTAAAGGTGTATCCCTATCACAATTAAAGTGCGATGTTCTTGTGACATTTCTACAGACAAATCGCTTGAATCATGTCATATTGCTTAGTAGGGTACCAATGGGAATCATAGTAACTGGTCCGGAAAAACCTACTCGCTTTCCACAGGCTAGCTGGACCGTTTTTCTATAGGAGTCTTGCAGTTATTTTTTCTCGATAAGGATTCAAACGGAGTTGTGCGATGATGTCGAAAAACTTTCAGAAAGAATCGTGAACAGTCTACCCTAGCTTTGTGGCACGTTTGCTATTGCCATCCTGTTAACTTATTGAAAGAGACAAACGATAGTTGATAGTTTGTTTTTTTAAAAGGTATATGTTAGATTAGTAAATACTAATAAGTTCGAAAGGAGGCAAAAGTAATGGAAACTGTATTCGGAAATGGTCTGATGGAAAAAGAAGTAAAATTATGCCTGTATTCTGTGGATTTGCTTGCAAAGGGAGAAGTGCGCCCTTTTTTAAGCAAATTTCATATCGAAAACAGTTACCGGAAACATTTGCCTTCTTATAATTAATCATTTGTAGCATAAATGTATTTGAATTCATATTTACGCAATGAGGCGCCGGTTCTGTACGGAGCCTTTTTGCGTTCTTTTGTAAAGTTTACTGACAATACTTTATATATGTTGAACTGAAATTATTCGCAATTTGAAGGCGCCGTTATTCATTCGGCGTCTTTTTTGTGTGTTGTAAAGGAGAGAAAAAGACATGTGTAACCTTATATGTCCTTTTATTTCTTGAGCTTAGGGCTTGAAGAAAACAATGGACAAAATTTATAAGGAAGTGTGATGGAGATGTTACTGCAATTAAATGGCATTAGTAAAAGTTATTTGGGGGATACAGTATTTTCAAATATTTCATTGAAAATTGAACCAGGGGAAAGAATCGGTCTTATTGGAGTAAATGGTGCCGGAAAATCAACCTTACTAAAGATTATTGCTGGAGATATTCCTTATGAAAACGGGGAATTCAGTATTGGAAAAGCTATAAAAATTGGTTATTTGCGGCAAAATAGCGGGCTTCAAATGGACAATACAATTTGGTGTGAAATGTTAAGTGTCTTTGCTGAGCTTCGCAAGATTGAAAAAGAGCTACGGGCATTAGAGAGGAGGATGAGCGACCCTTCTTTAATGGATGATACCGAACAATTTGAAAAAACGATGAATCAGTACGCAACAAAATCTGATTGGTTTATCGAACAAGGAGGCTATGAAATAGAAGCGAAAATCAGGAGTATTTTAAACGGAATGGGATTCGATAATATATCCGTAAATACCCCAATCCATAAGTTAAGTGGAGGTCAGAAAACAAGACTGGCACTGGCCAAAATACTGCTTGAACAACCGGATTTGCTGCTGCTTGATGAGCCGACAAATCATTTGGATTTTACTACTTTAACTTGGTTAGAGGGCTACTTACGAGCATATCCAGGTGCTATTCTTGTCGTTTCACATGATCGAACCTTTTTAGATTCCCTTGTTAATGTAATTTACGAAATTGAACGAACAGAAGCGAGAAGATACAGCGGCAATTATTCGCAATATGTGGAGAGTAAAGCAAAAAATCGACAAATTCACGAAAAAAAGTATGCCCTACAGCAACAACAAATTGGCAAGATGGAGGACTATATCCAACGTAATATTACAATGGCGACGTCTGCTAAAAGTGCAAAAAATAAGCGTAAGCAGCTTGAGAGAATGGAGCGACTGGAAAAGCCGTTCAAAGACTTAAAACATGCACAGATGTCATTCCAATTAGAAAAAACATCTCATAAAGATGTCTTACAGGTTCGAGATTTGCGCATTTCCTTTGTGGTCGATAATGAGCAAAAATCTTTAGTGAAAAATATTAATTTTCAGCTGCAACGAGGTGACAAGGTAGCATTGATAGGTCCGAATGGTGTTGGTAAGTCCACACTATTGAAGACATTGCTCAATGGAAAGCCAGAAAGTGGTGTCATCGATTGGGGGAAGGGCGTGACGATTGGTTACTATGACCAGGAACAATCGACTCTACATCCAGATAATACGGTATTAAATGAGGTTTGGAGTATGTTTCCCCATATCGAAGAGGCCAGTATTCGTACAGTATTGGGGAATTTTTTGTTCACGAGTGAAGATGTCTTTAAAAAAATAGCGTCGCTGAGCGGTGGTGAAAAGGCACGCGTTGCATTAGCAAAGTTGATGTTACTAAAAGCAAATGTCCTCATTATGGACGAGCCAACAAATCATTTAGATGTATTCAGTAAAGAGGTTTTAGAACAAGCACTATTAAATTACGAGGGCACACTATTTTTTATTTCACATGATCGTTATTTTCTTAATAAGTTAGCAGACAAACTGTTGGAACTCTCTCCAACAGGGGTGATTGCATGTAACAGTAATTACGATAATTATGTTAATCACAAGATGTCTTTATTGAAGAAGAGCTAAAAAATGATGAACATGGCAAGGGGACCTCCAATCAACAATAGTCGTCATTCAATAATAGATTCAAAAACAAGAGGAAAAGAGGAATATAATATGTCTAATAACAATCAAATTGCGGTAGTTACAGGAGCAGGTAGTGGAATTGGCAGAGCTACAAGTATTAAATTTGCTGAAAATGGCTATAAAGTGGTGTTGGTTGATTTTAACGAATTAACGGGATTAGAAACGCTTGAGCTGATTCGACATAACGGTGGGGAAGGTCTGTTTGTCAAAGCAGATGTGTCAAAAGTAGAAGATGTTCAAAATTATGTAAAGCAAGCCGTTGACACCTACGGACGCATTGATGTACTTTTCAATAACGCAGGCATTATCCAAAAGTTTGCACCATTCACGACTGTTGAAATAGAAGAGTATGATCGTCTTATGGATATCAATGTGAAGGGTATTTTCCTTGGCATGAAATATGTCATTCCTGTAATGGAAAAGCAAGGCAAAGGATCGATTATTAATACGGCCTCATCAGCTGGTACTCGTCCGGAACATAGTATCGCAGTTTATTCTGCAAGTAAACACGCTGTAATTGGTTTAACTAAAGGGGCAGCGATTGAATATGCCAATAAAGGCATTCGAATTAATGCTGTGTGCCCAGGTGGAATTGTTACACCACTATTCAAAAGTGTTGGTGAAACACTTGAAAAAACAGGCTACGTCCCAGAAGAAATGTCGCGTGTGCGCATGGGGCGCCATGGTGAACCAGAAGAAGTAGCAGAGGTTGTAATTTTCCTAGCTTCTGATAAATCAAGTTTCATGGCAGGCGCCATTGTAGCAGTAGATGGTAGTTTAACTGTGTAAAAATGTTTGCTTTTCTTGCCATTGAACTCGACAAAGTCCTATACAACTAAGTCGCGAAGCGTTGAATTTTTTGCTAGACAGTTACGTCTTTGGTTAAATGATTTCACTTTACCAAAAAGATGTAACTGTCTTTTCAATATGATTTGGCGTTTTTTTTGCGTGAAAGGACAGCGATAAGTCAGGCGACACGCACATCTAATATCGTTGATGTCTAAAAATTTTTGTAGAAATGTAGATAATATAATTAAATAGTGTTATCGTAAGAACTAGCTAAATAAAAATATCCTTCGGGGTCGGGTGAAAATCCCAATCGGCGGTGATGAAGCAATTCAAAGTCCGTGAGCGCAAGCTGATTTGGTGCAAATCCAAAACCGACAGTTATAGTCTGGATGGGAGAAGGGTAAAAGTGTAAGCTTTTTAAATTCATACGAATTTATAAGGTCTATTTGTGTACGCTTTTATAAATCCACTTCCCATCGTTTTTGTTGGGGAGTTTTTTTGTGTCTCCTAACTGAATTATGCTTATTTGGCTGAAATTGAATAGCGTGAAATGTTCTTCGGGGTCGGGTGAAATTCCCAATCGGCGGTGATGAATGAAGTAATTCAAAGTCCGTGAGCGCAAGCTGATTTGGTGCAAATCCAAAACCGACAGTTATAGTCTGGATGGGAGAAGAACAATGAGATGGCAGCCTATTGAAAATTATGATATCTAATAGGTTTATTTGTTGACGTCTTATAGGATAAAATCTCCCAAACCCCTTACATGTAAGGGGTTTTTGTTTATTTATAAAGCTGACAGAGGAGGGATGGATAGATAGCCAGTATTTCAGAAGAGTGACGGAAAATTGTTGGATTGACGGATAAAACTGTTGAAGTGATGGATAAACCGGGCGAAGTGATGGATAGAACCAGCGAAGTGACGGATAAACCTGCTGAAGTGATGGATAAATTCGCTGAGCTGAAATGACGGATAAAGCCGTTGAAGTGACGGATAGAACCGCTGAAGTGACGGATAAAGCCGCTGAAATGACGGATAGAACTAACAAAACTACGGATAAAACGATTTAACGATAGAAAGTGGGTGACAAAATGTTTACAGGGATTATAGAGGATGTTGGTGCAGTCAAAACCTTGCAAAACAATCGGCAAAGTATGAAAATCACGGTTATTTCGCCAAAGATGGTAGGCGACGTGAAACTTGGTGATAGTATCGCGGTCAATGGTGTTTGTTTGACGGTAACGTCTTTTAATGAGCAGGAGATGACAATGGACGTGATGCCTGAAACGGTGAAAGCTACAAATTTACGGCAGCTTGCAGTGGGGGATCCAGTAAATTTAGAGCGAGCCATGCCTGCAGATGGACGCTTTGGGGGTCATTTTGTGTCAGGGCATGTTGATGGTGTGGGGAAAATTTTACGCAAGCGACCGATGGCAAATGCTGTCTACATTGATATTGAACTCTCAGAGGAACTGACGAGCTACTGTATTCCAAAAGGCTCGATTACAATCGACGGTACGAGTTTAACGCTCTTTCATGTTGAACAGAACAGCGTCACCGTATCACTGATTCCTCACACTTACAGCGAAACGATTTTTGGCACGAAAAATGTCGGTGCACTCGTCAATATTGAGACCGATTTGCTTGGTAAATACATTATGCATCAGCTACAGCGCGGTCAGGCAACATCTGCTATCACGCGAGGGTATTTAGCGAAACATGGATTTTAGGAGGCGGTCAATTGTTACATTCAATTGAAGAAGCATTAGAAGATTTAAAACAAGGCAAAATGATTGTCGTGGTAGATGATGAGGATCGTGAAAATGAAGGGGATCTACTGGCACTTGCGGAATTTACGACACCTGAAACCATTAACTTTATGGCCACATATGGCAGAGGGCTGATTTGTACGCCAGTTTCACAGCAACTCGCACAAAAAATAGCATTACCTCCAATGGTAGTAAACAATACTGATAATCACCAAACAGCTTTCACTGTAAGTATTGACTACAAGGATACAACAACTGGCATCAGTGCTTATGAACGGGCAAAGACGATTCAAAAAATGCTAGAGCCACAAGCGCATGCCAATGATTTTCGTAGACCGGGGCATGTATTTCCGCTGATCGCCAAAGAAAATGGCGTCTTAGAACGCAGAGGACATACAGAAGCCACTATCGACTTAGCCAGACTATGCAACAGTGTTCAGGCAGGCGTTATCTGTGAAATCATGGGGGATAGTGGTGAAATGCTACGTTTTAACGACCTAGTTCAATATGCAAAAAAACATCATTTGAAAATGATATCGATTGAGGCATTAGCTGCCTTTCGACGTAAGCAAACAAGCGTTGAAAATAAAATAACAAATTAGAAGAGGAGCATGAATGATGGGAAAAACTTTTGAAGCACAATTAATTGGATCTGACTTAAAAATCGCTGTAGTAGTAGGGCGATTCAATGAATTTATTACAAGCAAATTATTAGACGGTGCATTAGATGGGTTAAAACGTCATGGTGTAAGTGAGGATTTGATTGATGTTGCATGGGTACCAGGTGCATTTGAAGTACCATTTATCGCCAAACAACTAGCTGACACCAAGAACTATGACGCAATCATTGGCTTAGGAACAGTGATTCGCGGTTCAACAACACATTATGACTATGTGTGCAATGAATCTGCAAAAGGGATTGCAAGCGTATCACTTTCCACAAACGTTCCGGTTATTTTCGGTATTGTGACTACTGAAAATATCGAGCAAGCGATTGAACGTGCTGGTACTAAATCAGGTAACAAAGGTTACGATGCAGCAATGTCCGCGATTGAAATGGCGAATTTGAAGAAAATGATAGGGTCAGCCCAAGCGTAAATAGCCTATACAACTGAAATCCCTCTTTAATGTTGCGCTTTATTGAATATTATTAAATATCATGGGAAAAATATCTTAAAGTGTATTGCGTTCATTTCTTCTAAAAAATGCACAAACTTTGATACTGGCTAAGCGGGAGATGACGAACATCAATGGAACAGGAAATAACTATAAAAACGTTGCAAGAACTGTTTCAACGTTCTGCTGATGTACTATTCGAACAATATAACTTTAATCAACATATTGTACATTTTATCACATGCGATTCGATGTTCGATCAGCGATTGCTGAATAATGTCATAGTGCAAAGAGTCCAGTCTCTGTTCGAAGATGTAGCCTCGGAAATGTTAGAAGACAACATCCTAAAAGATTTACACATTCCTAACCTTCAAAAAGTAAAGACGAAAGAGGATGCCATTACACTTGTCTATACGGGACATGTTTTACTCTACTTTGAAAAAGAAAACTTGCTGTTCTCAAGTAATATTGCCAAAAAACCCAATCGAGAACCTGAAGAAACAAAGATGGAATTAGTGGTTAAAGGTCCACGAGATGATTTTATTGAAGATGTTTTTACTAATGTGGCCTTAATACGAAAACGAATACCTACCAATTCACTGAGCGTGGAGACGATGGAAATCGGCAAACGTTCTAAAACAACAGTAGCCGTTTTATATTTTGAAGATGTAGCAAATAAAAAAATTCTATCACAAATAAAAAAGCAATTAAATCAAGTTGATATAGACGTCGTGTTTAGTGGGGATTTGTTGATGGAGCGGCTTGAAAAAAATGATAAAATCCTCCCAAGACATGATTACACGGGTCGTCCTGATTTTGCAGTGCAAGCATTAACGAGAGGACGAATTATCATACTTGTTGACGGTGTATCGTATGCCATTATTACCCCTGCCAATATGTTGTTACTTTTTAAATCGGGTGAAGATAATGATTATCCACTCATAGTGAGCTCTTTGGAACGATTGCTACGAATAGTAGGCATTTTAATCAGTATGCTGATGCCAGGTTTTTGGCTTGCACTTTCGACATTTCATCAAGAACAAATACCTGTGCTCCTATTAGCAACAATAGTACAATCGAGAACCGGACTACCATTTCCAACCGTTTTAGAGATACTGCTGATGTTATTTATGTTTGAATTATTTCGTGAAGCAAACCTTCGACTTCCGTCTGTTATCAGTGGAATAATGAGTGTTGTGGGGGGATTAATCATTGGAGATGCAGCCATTAAAGCAGGAATCACTAGCCCTTCTATGATTGTTGTTATTGCGATTTCAAGTATTGCAGCCTTTACACTAGTCAATCAATCCTTTGTAACGGCAATGAGTATTTTTCGATTAATTTTTGTTTTAGCCTCTGCTTTTCTAGGTTTATTTGGTTTCTTTATGGTGCTGTTCTTTATTATTCTTTATGCCGCAAATATGCGCGTATTGGGTGTACCGTACTTAAACGTTGCAGCAGAGCTAGATTGGGCAGATATCAAAAAATCTTTAGTGCGTGTATCCCAAAAAGGATATAGTAAACGTCCTAAATTTTTAAAACCACAAGATAAGACACGTGAACCGAGCAAGAGCTAAATCATTTTTATCCTTTTATGACCAGGTTCGAGTGCCTGGTCTTTCACTTTGTTAACCAACAAGTTTCGAACTTAAATAAATCTAGTTGTATAATGAATCGGTATATGGAAATGTTCCTGCTAAGATGGAAGCAGTTCAGCCATTTATCCTGAAAAAGCTTGGAAAGTACATAACAACAAGGATTTAAATGAAGAAAGGTTTTGATTTTGTGATAAAAATTGTCCCTGCAAAAGAAATATATTTAAAAGGAAATCATCATGCTGTATTACTTTTGCATTCCTTTACAAGTCATACGCGAGATATGAAGAAGGTTGCAACTGATCTACATCAACAAGGATTTACTTGCTACGCACCATTATATCGTGGTCATGGGCATAATCCAGAACCGTTGATTCAATACAGGGTGAATGATTGGTGGGAAGACGTTGTGACAGCCTACCGATTTTTATTGGAAGAAGGATTTCAGACGATTTCAGTCGTAGGTTTATCGATTGGTGGAATTTTCGCCTTAAAACTTGCAGAGTTAGAAAATATAGAGCGCGTGATTGTGTTATCAGTTCCAGTTGATCGGCAACCAAAACGACTGAAAGAAAGACTGATTAAGTATGCCTATAATTACAAGAAATTGGAGGGGAAGTCTTTTTCTCAAATCTCACAAGAACTTGAAGTGTTCTATCAAATGTCATTAGAAGCATTCAATGAATTTCAGCAGTTTATTAGAACAACCATTCAAAACCTTCATAAAATAACCATTCCAATTGCCATTTTCTATGGCGAATTAGATGATGAGCTGTATATGACAAGCGCTCATACTATTTTTAAAAATGTCAATTCGCAAGTAAAACGGCTAAAAGGCTTTACACAATCGAAGCATTTAATGACTTTGGGAAGAGATCAACAAGAAATTGATAATGATATTTTAGATTTTTTAACTATTTGAATCAATTTCATCATTCACGTTCATATCAATAAGGCGACTATTTTTAAAGAAGATAAAGTAATTGTTCTTATCACGGCTATAGGCGGACGCTTTGCGCGAGCAAGCACCGAGCCACTTCGGGCCAACAAATGTTTTATGTGCGAAAGCGAAGCGTCAGCAACAGGTGTTTTTATGTGCGAAAGCGAAGCG
>NZ_KB933409.1 GCF_000392615.1 Lysinibacillus sphaericus OT4b.31
TTTTTGGGTCAGATCAAAATTAAGAAGAATGCTTAACATTTGTTTTATTTTTTTATTCACCATTTATATAGGTAATAAATCCAATAATAAAATTGGATATTAATGCCAATAACAGAATTGAAACAATCAGAACTACGATGATACTTTCTTTTTGGAAAAGGTAAAAGTAAGCATTACACACCATAGTTACGATGAATAATACAAGACCACCAATTCTATAATATTTTATATTACCTAATTTCTTATAAAAATCTTTAACCTTTTCACTTTGATTTTGTTCAGAAAATATCTCTATACCACCATTATATGTATGCATTAACCTTCTATTTTCAAGTTTTAAATATAAGACGTCTTTCGAGTGTGCTTTTTCAATTTCCCAAACTTCATCTTTCAGTTTGGTATAGAATGTTTTTTTACCACAAAATAAGTTATTTAAAGACTTTGTACAATTCCATAAAATAATTATGTACATAGCTACTGTTAGAAAAATCATGCCAAATGACACTAATAATTCCTGTAGTTCGATACTGTTATTCTCAACTTCTAAATTTTTAAAATAACTTACCATTTCAGCAATAATTATAAAACTAATAAAAAAAGAAGCTAATAAATTTAATATTATTCGTTCTAATAAATCTAGCCAAGACGGTGTTAATGCAAAATCTAAATCATGATTTTTAGACTTCTTATCATATAATTTCAATAGATAATATATAATAAAAAATACTATACCTAACGGTGTAAGTTCGAAAATCTTTTGAATAAACTCCATTTCCCATCATCCCCCTTAATACTTATTATACATTAAGGTAACATATGGAAAACGAAATAAAAATAAAGCTAGTTTATGCTGCGTTTAATTCGGTACTGAACAATATGGAACGATTATGCCGTTTGATGTGCATCTATAAATGTTAAAAGTTGCGTATACTCTTCATCTGCCAACTGATCGTTAGCGTAAAACACATTGACCTTTTTAAGCATATCCTCATGCGCATATCGCTTACGCTCGATTAAAAACTCACATAATTGGTAAACTGTCATTTTAATTTCCTCCCTATAATCCTAGCTCATTACGAGCGACTAAGTATTCTGTATTTAATAGCGTTTTTGCCTGCATTTCTTCAACAGTAGGTTGTGATTCAATTGGTGTTGGTTCAGGAATAGTGGGCGCTGTAAATTCACCTGTTTTCTTATCATAATCCCAACCTTCTTTTACTTCGTGCTTGTCTGTAATGTCAACCAAAACAATATTCGGTGCAAAATCAGGCTTTTTCTCATCTTCAAAAACCCAATGTGCTTTGTCATATAAAATCTGTGCAAATCGCATAATATCACTCCTTTATTCCCACCATTTTACCGTTAGTATGCCGTCCCCGCCTTTACCCGACGTATACGTAGAACTAGTTTGGGAAGAATGACGACCTTGAACTCCTGCACCACCGCGCCCAATGGTAATGACATATTGCGTGCCTGGTGTAACTGCTAGGTTTAGGTCAATCACAAAATGGCCGCCACCGCCGCCATGTCCGTTTACAATGCCTCCTCCTCCAGCACAGTAAGCACCATCGCCAGCTCGGCCACTGTCCGATAATACCTGGTTTATTCCTGTCCCTCCAGCGTAGTAACCACTGCTACCGCCATTACAATTTTCAGTATTTGACTTACCTGCTGTACCTCCTGGACCTCCAGGCAGTGATACGATTGAACCTATTCCGCCTTCTGGTCTTGCTGCCCCTCCGCTACCGCCTGGCAAAGACAAGAGGTTGCCAAACGAGGTAACGCCTCCAGCATTTCCTGATGTAGTTAATAGGTTTCCCCACGCGCCACCAGAACCGCCAGCGCCACCGCCTGTAACGTAAACTTCTGTCACACCTGCTGGCGCTGTGAAAGTACCGTTAGAAGTAAATACTTTTGATTTCAATACTTTGCCAACACTTTTATTGTTAATTTGAGTACTTATGTTATTTACACTTTGTTTAAGTTGTTCTTGTTTTACATTAACATCGTCTACACCTCGTTTAATTTCCATTTGTGTAGCTTTATCAGGGAAATAACCTTTTTCAATATCAGCCATCTACTCAACCTCCTGTTGAATGTAATAAAACCCACCTGCATCAACGCCAAAGCCTAATCGGTAGGTTTTTCCGTTATCTGAATTTGTGTATTTATGTGGCATATCATCTACCAAATGTTCAGTAAATTCAGATTTATTATCAGTAACCTCTCGCTGTAAAGTTGTTACTGTCTGCACTATTTCTGTTAAGTCACCATTAATTTCTAGGTCTTTTAACTTAGCATCAATAATATCTGCATTGTCATTTAATAACTCTATTTTTGCATAGTCAGTAATTTCGGGCTTATTTAATTTATAATTTTGTGTTTGTTGCATTAAATCACTTCCTTAGTTGATAGTTCTTCCCACGTATAGATTTCCAATCCCCCCCAAGTTTTATGAGAGATGTCACCCCATACGTTAAATAAATATGTATAAATTACATCGATATGAGCTGGGATAATAATATCTAATGTGTTCATTAAACCTTGCATATTGTCGGGTATACCAATAGTTCCTATAAATTTAATCTCATAGACACCTTCATTATCCGTTTCATTAATTTCAACATCTCCATTACTGAATGCTGAAGCGACATTCTTAATCGTCTCATCTGTTGTTTGCTCTAAAGTAGCACGATAATGAGCAATGATAAGCTCTCTACGTTGCTGATTGGATATAAGACTCTTACTAATACCTAAATCACGCTCATGAATTAATAATGCTTTTATAGCCGTATCAATAAATAATTCTGCATAGTTCACTTCAGATTTGACGTCTAGCTTATCCAGCTCAATAGCAACTGACTTTAAAATATCAACGATTAATGTATTGCTACGCTCGTATTTAGGTAAATGGTTAATCAATCTCTTGTGAGTAAGTATCATGTATTAATCACTCCTCCAACAATTGGTACTTGCGTATCTCCAATCGAGAGATTACCTGTTGAGCCATTTAACAGTAAGTTTGAATAGTCCTCAATTCCTTCAACATCTAATAGTTCTCGTCCTATTTGAGCATGTGAAATGTAAGCTAATCCATCTTCAAATGCAATTGAACGGAAATAAGATGCTAATCTATCACTAATGAATGGTTTAACTTGCTCAAATCTGTAGCCGTTATTTAAAACGAATGTAGATGAAATATTAATAACTAATTCCTCACCTGTTACAACAGTTACATTTGCTCCAAACGGACGCTCTGACTCAATGTGGGCAAGCACACGATCTATTAATGACGGTGTAGCAAGACCATTATTTACGTCTAAAACTGCTACTTTTACAGTCAATGCACCATTCCACCGAGGGAAAACTTTAACTTTACCTACTCCCGATACCGATTGTGCCCATTCACGATAATGATATTTATTGCCAGCCTTGCCGGGACGTTGTAACTTGTCATAATATCGTTGTCGCAATGACGAATCTGTTTCTTCGGGATAACCATTGTCAAAAGCTACCTCATTAATTACAGTCGAAATATTGGATAATGTAGTAGGAAATGAATTGATTGCACCACTAGGTACATTACCAACACTACCTTCTTGTACGCATCGTACATTGACATAATATTTACCCGCTGTGCTAAAAGTTTCAGCTTTTATAAACTGATAAAAAATATCATCAGCCGCTACTAAATCACCTACATTAATTGATGTAGCAGCAGTTACTGTAATTAAAACTTTACCGTTTGCAAATGTTGCTAAATTACGTTTAATCCCTGTGCGCTGGAAAATAAAGCGTGTTAATTCCTCACCTGTAAGATTCTCGATGTTCATTTTATCAACGATATTGTCCGTCTTAGTCTCATGCTTACTCAACTCAATTGCTACTGATTTCTCAATGTCATATGTCCATGAGCCGTTACTTTTATCAAAATTATCACTCGTATTATTGAGCATATTTTGATGTATAATTTCTGCTGTCATTTTAGATTTCCACCCCCATTTCAAGCACTTCTTCTGTTGTTGTAATAACAGTAAAACTAATAGTCCATTCACTTCCATCAATTTTAAATGACCAATTTATTAGTTCTTCTATGTATGGATTTGTTAATAATGATTCTGTAAATTCACGTTTCATTTCGGATTCAATAAATCCTCTAGGCAAATTAGAACCAATTAGATCTTCAATTGTTACTCCGTAATCGACACCATCATAAATATTAAATTTGAATCGTTCGGTACGAATTACTTTTTCGATCCAAATTTGAATTGCTTTTATTCCATCAACTTCAACAGGTGCTCCATTTTTATAAATAAAATCACCTTTATTAAAATCATAAAGGAATGTTTTACCTGTAAAAGCAGGGAGTGTATTATCATTTATATAATCTTCGTTTTTTATGTAATCGCTAATATCATCAGGAAACATTATAACTCCGCCGCCTTATCAATTAAGATGTACATTTGTTGATTACCAGCAGGTACTAAAATAACTAATTCATCTTTCTTTAATGTATCTGTCCACTTGAGTTTACCTTTAGCTTTCAACGATTTAGAATCGACATTAAGTGACTCTATACTATGGGAGTGAGAACTATTCGCACTCGTAGAACCACAATCAGTAGCAGTAAACTGAAACTCTCCTTCAATTTCAAATTTACGCTCGTAGTCATTTAATACATGTGCAGCTATTACTAAATGCGACTTGTCTAAAATAATTGCTTCATCAATTGATATTTGAATAGCAGGTGGTGGACTTATTACTTTACCAACGATAAATCCTTCAAAAGTTGGAACACTCTTAGCGGAATCTTTAAAAAATCTAGCAAGCTCTATTATCGATTTATCCATTAAACTACCTCCAGTCCCAATGTCATTAGATGAATGCTATTTGAAATAGCATGATTAGCATCTTTTATGTAATAATCCCCTTGTAAACCTGTAATAGGTTCATTTAATTTAATTAATCTCCCTGCTCGTGCTTCATAATTACCTAATAAAGAAACCGAACCGCTTTGTTGAATCTTATTGAGTTCCTTTAATAAATTATTTGCAACTTGCTTTGCTTTAGATTTTTCTTTATCGTCAATCGACTCTGAATGATGTAATAAACCATATTTTTTAATAGCTTCATTATCTTTCACTGAAGCAATCACCTTAATTTTCTTTTCATCACCTGAAACGACTTCAATACTGTTCTTCATACTAGATATTGAAAGTGAACGCTGTGGATTGCTAATCCATTCAATATCTCCTTCAACATAAATATCTTTCCATGCAAAAACAGTAAGTGTATCCCCTCTCATTTCAAATCGATACTTTTTACCAATTTGCTTTTCAGCGATTGATAAAATATCTTTGAGGATTTCACTTACTGTTTCAGATTTATAAATCTTTTTAATTTTAGTTGGTATAGATGTTACGGTTGTCTTTATACCAAACTTCTTACAGATTTCTTTAATACAATCATCTGCTGGCTTGTTATTAAATTGAATCGTTAATGTGCTTTTATTAAGATAAAACGCTAAATCAAAACAATTATATTTTCTAGGTGCTCTACCATTAGCTTCTTCACTTTCAACAACTCCAAAAAAGATAATTTTAGATTTATGATGTAAAGTAACTTTATTTCCTACTTTTATAAATGCTTTTGGAAGAAATGTATTATTTTCATCCGATGACATTTCAAATGTCAATGCTTGACCTAATGTATCAGTATTACTCGACCATGTTAAATTAGATGCAATATGGTTTATTTCATAACCTTCAACAGATAAAATATAATCCATTACTTTTTCACCTGCTTGCGTACAAATTGCGTTAATTTAAGTGTATAGGTCATATCTCCAACGCGATCATATCCAAAATTAAATTCTTCAATTGTATAAAGCTCATTATGTATTTCCCATCCACCTTTACTTGTAATAACAACTCGAATAGGTTTTCGTTGTCTCTTCCATTTAACAAAATACTCTTTTGCTTCAGGGGCTAACACTTTAGATTTTACAAAAGAGTATTCACGTATTGGAAACCAGGAGGAGAATGTTAATGATTTTAGACCAGCTTGACCAATTAAATTAATATCTCCACCATTAATGGTAGAAACAACTTGATTATTATGAGGAAAAGAAACTTCCAACTCTACTGGAATGATAGGAGCATGTAGAATTTCATTCCTATTTTCATCTGAAAATACAATATCCATTTTCTATCACCCTTTCATTAAATGTTGGATAATGCTAATTTTAACTGTGGTACGATTTCATTCACTACCTCTGCTGATGTAACTCCTTTTGCATGAATAATAATATCACCAAAAGTTGAACCACCATTAGACATTGGGTTATTAGTAGGTGCATCAACTTGTTTAGGTTGATTAATCAATTTATGGATATTATCAATATTCCCACCTGCTTGACGTACCTTTTGAGCTTGTCTAGCAGGGATAATCATTTCATCTTTGTGCACCATTGCTGTATGATCGCTTGTTATGCGATTTGAACCAACATCATATTGTGGTACACGTCCACCAGATGATTGCTTGTTAATTTTATCGACACCTGTTTTAACATCTCCCCAACTAACTTTAGGGACAATCGGGATATTAACACCTGGGATTTTGTTGATTACTTTAATCAATCCGTTGATTTGGTCAATGACGAAATTCACACCTGAACCTGCTGCACTTTTAATGCCATTCCACGCTGTATCCCAACCTGCACGAACTTTATCCCAATTACGATAAAGTAAGACACCTGCTGCAACTACAGCAGCTATACCCACGACAACCCATGTGAGGGGACTTGCAAGCATTGCTGTATTCATTGCCCATTGTCCGGCTGTCGCTAGACCCATAGCTGTTTTAAAACCTTGTACCATAGTCGTAACAGTCGAAATAACTTTCAGAGTACCCATTCCCACAGCTACAATGCCTACTGCTGTACTAACTCCAATAAGAGTCTCTTTAATAGGTCCCCAATTATCTCGTACTGTATTGCCAAACTCAAATGCCTTTGCCACTACTCCTTTAATTTTCGGTACAAGCTCATCAGCTTTTTGTGCAACACCAGCTAAAAATTCTTGTGCGCCTGCGCCGTTTACTACATCTGCAATACCGACCTGCAATTCTCGCCAAGATGACACTAGACGATTTTTAATTGATCCTTCAACTTTAGATGAGGCTGATTCAGTAGCACCTTCAAAGTTTTTCATCGCATCGCTTGCTCCAAGCATTGCGTACATTGCATCTGATTCCAAATCTTCCCACTTTGTACCGAATAAGCCAACACCAATTTGATTTGCCTCAACTTGGTCATCCATGTTCTTCAATTCACCTACAACTGTAGATGCAACATCTTTTACTGTACCGTTACCTTTTAGATATTCTTTCCATACATTTTGAGTACTCTTACTCATACTCTTCATTGCATCATTAGTTGCTTTAGAGCCATCTTTAGTACGAATCTGAAACTCTTTCATCACATCATTTACATAGTCCAAATTATAAACTCCCGCTTGAGAGCCACGTTCTAATACTCCAAAATACTCCTCGGCACTATATCCCATTTTTCCAAAGAGTGGAGCGTATTCAGCTACGTTATCAAACATCTCATTACTAAAATTGAGTCCTCGTTGACCACCTGCTGTAAATAAATCGAATGCCTTATCAGCGGATACACCGAATGCTTGCATTGTGTTATTAACACCACGTGAAACCTCATTAACATCGCTATCAAACGTATTGGCTAATAGCATAGCATTAGATGTTACCTTGCTAATCTCACCATTATCTAAGCCTGTCATGTTCTGTTTTACACGAGCTACAGCAGTGCTCACTTCATCTAAACTCTCACCATAGCCTCTTGAAAAGGCATCTTTAGCCGCACCTTCTAACGCTTGTAAATCTGCTCCCATCGCTCCAGTTTGTGCTTGGAGTTTAGCAAAGGAGCTATCCATGTCTACTATAGTTTTAGCAACAGATACACCGAGAGCACCAACACCAACCGCCCCTAGTGCCATTGATGCTTTTCCTACTGATTTAAATGCATCAGTAGCTGAACGTTTAAAATCTTCTACTTTATTTCTAACAACATTTGCGCCACGACCAAAATCAGTTAGTTGACCACTCGCTGTACGCATACCACTACTAAAATTCCTGTCTTGCAATGTTAATATTGATGATATAACTCGACCTGACAATTATCTCACCGCCTATACATGCACAGGAAACATTGGTGTAACACCCTCGCTATTTTTAAGTAGCTTATCTTGTATTTCCATGTGCTTATTCTTTTCTTCAATTTCTTCATTCATTACGGTTGCAAATAGTGTTTTTGTATAAACATCTAAGTCATATAAATACTCTGGCTTAAACCCTTTTTTTATAAAGTGAGCGAGAAATGCAATCTCATCGTCACTCTTGATTAGTTTTTTAGGTCTTCAACCTCTACTACTTTGCCATTTCTGAATCCAGCCTTATCAATTGCAAAATCAATAATATCCCCGATTTCAGCTTCATTAAAAATCTTCTTTACAATTTCAAATGGGGCTTTACACTCATATGCCTCTTGTAATTCTTTGTCTTTTAAATTTGGCTCGGAGATCACTGTATAAGCCAAGTTGTAACCCATTTCTGCCAACAACTCTTCTACTTGCTCTCTAGGTAAATTTTTATCAATATTCTTCGTGGCATCGTGAAAATCGTGAATATCATTTCTAGTAAACGCTAACTTAATTTTCCCGCCAACGCTTGGTACAGTTAGTGTTGAGTTGATTTCCTTATCGCTTGACTTCTCAATTTTCACCTTGTTTTTAATTAAATCTTCTACTGTTACAATTTTACCCATGTTTTTTATCATCCTTTTCTGATTAATTTAAATTAAATGAAGGCATTGCAATTATGCAACGCCCTCCAATAATTACGTAATATTCGATTAAGCTACTAAAGCTTTAATTGCTTCTAATATATCGAAATCACCAAATTCAAATCCTAATTCTTCTTCTAACAGAGTACGTTGTTCAATTTTAGTTAATAAAAATTCATTGAACGTCACATTTGTTACTGAAACACGTTCAGAACCATATGCATCTGGGTCAGCTAATTTTGAAGTAATTGTTACTTCAGGCATCTTTCCTGATTTAACTGCTTTTGCTAACAGATTTGCACCACGAGAGTAAACCTTTTTAGTTACAATTGAACCTTCGCCTGTCCATCCCATAAATTTGCGGTATTTACCTGTATCTTCTGCAAAATAAACGTCTTCATATTCTAAAGTAACTTTTAACTCTAAGCTCGTTAAATCCAACCATTTCTCACCGTTGACCCATACTGCTCCATGCGTACCATTAATAACTCTATTTGCTTTATTAGTCATTACTATCTATCTCCTTATACTGTTAAAATGTCAAACTTCAAGTCTTCCATTGCATCAGCAATTTTAATCTGACCACCTAAAAATACAGTTGAGCCAAATGACATTTCTCTAATTTGTGTATCTGATAAGTTTGTTGTATCTGTACCAATACTCTCCCATGCTAGACGTTGAGCATCTACATCAATAAACGAAATATTTTCGAATGATGGACCAAGAATTTGGTCTGTCATTAAAATTTTGAAATAAGCATTAACTGCTGTTACAAATAAAATTTGATTATCGTAAACGTTGATAATTTTACCGACGTACTCTTTATCAAAAGTGTCACGAATATCGTCTTTAATAATATCCATTACTTCTAATACTTTGATTTTCTTGTAATCTTCCTTCTTAGTAACAGTTAGTGTCGTTAAACTGTTTACACCACGGCCAATTTTAATATTTTCACCATCGTTAATTAAAATCAATTGACCATTGTCGATGTCCTCGTTTGGAGTTTCAGATTCTGTAATTGAATCAACTTCAGCTAACTCATAATATGTAGAGGAACGTGTAAACGGAATACCTGCTAAAATACCTGCAATTCGAGCTGTATACTGTTGAGCAGTATAAGTTGTACCCCCTACTAGAATATCCTCTGTTGTAAAGTTTATAATTCCTTCTGAATCTGCATCTTGGTTTGCTACAACTGCTTTATAAGTTTTCTTATCGTTTGTACGTTTTGATTTAATCCAACTTACAATAGCCTTTGCTTCAGCCGTAGTAGCATCAGGCATTGCTAGATAGTTAAATTTGATACTATTCAATTTCTTTAATGTATCGGCAATTAATGCTGCTTCTGTAACACGGATAACAACCACTTTAGACGGTGTTCCAAGTAGAGTTTTATTAATAAAATCTGCATTTTCAACTGTCCACTCATTAGCATTAACATCCTCTATTGATTTAATTGTTACAATTCCTTCCGCTTCTGTAGCGTCACGTAAAATTAGTGCTGTAATACCCATTGCACTACGCTTAACAGCCGATACTGCTTTAGCTTTAAATTCTATTTCAATTTGCGGTAAGCCCACAAAAATCACTCGCTTTCGTTTAATTTAGTTTCTAATTCTTGCATCAACAATGCATCTTTATTCGAATCGTTTATTTCATCAAATTGCTCGAATAATAAACTAAATTCGCACATTAAAATACCATCCACTACTGACGAATCAACGTCAGAAATATGAATGGCTCTATCTTTAACTTTTAAATTGTTACCGAATAAAATTGGTAGTTGCTGTTGCATATCTAAAATTTCTAATGAACCATTTACAGATTCAATCTCGGTAAAGTAGTAAATACGTACAGTTAATGATGTCTCAAATTGAGAGTATAAGGTTTCAATTTTCACATTGTCAAAGTAGACGGTAAATGACGGTCGTTCAAAACCTTTCTCAATATCTTGAGCGATAACAGGGATTTTAAAATTAGACTTGAGGATTTGATTTATGGAGGCTTTAATATCTTTTAGATTAATCATAATTTATTTTGCTCCAGTAAATCATCTAACCAATCGCTAATCATTTCTTCTGCGATTCCGCTTGCGTCAAACTCTGCCATACCATCTTTTAATACGTGCTTACCTCTTACAAATCCAACTGTTTGACCATCTACTACTTGCAAATGACCGTCCTCAATTAAATGTGCGTGAGGACTAGAGTTAATTACACGAACTACAAACTCGCCATTATCACCTTTAAAGACCTTACCGCGCTTCCATTTCTTATGGTAGTTACCTGTCAACTTCTTTACTTTTGAACGTGCACGTCTAGCAACTAATGTACGTCCTTTACTTCCGACTTTGCGTAATATTTTAGGTATCTCTTTTTGTACAGTCATAGATGCTGCCATCAAATCCTTTTGAAATTCGGTCAATCCTCTAATTTCCATTACCCAAGCACCTCCTGTACAAAAATTTCAAGAGTTTCATTATTGAAATAAGGATTGAGGATGTATCTAATCTCAAACTCATGATTCCTAAATTTAATCTTCATTTCTTTTGAAATGTCATTTCCAGCGCTGTATCGGATGATAATCTTATGTGTAACATTTGTTAAAATCGTATCAGCCTGTTGCTTTTGTAATGAACCTGTCTGAGGGATAATAGCCGACCAAATCGTTTTCAATTTTTCGAAACTATGGCTTGTCTCTCCTAGCTCATTCTCGTACTCAACGTTGGCATAAATGTCAATGCGGTGTTTTAAATCTCCTGCGTTCATCTCACATCACCCCTACAATAAATTCTGTGAGTGCATATTTAAAATAGAAGATACCACTTTATTTACTTTGTCATTTTGTACTGTGTAAGTACGGGTATCGTACATGTACGATACTAAGACAAATAACGCAATAGTTAAATCTTCTTTTTCATCCATTTGCTCATCAGTTAATCCTGTATAAAACTTGATATAAGATTTGGCGGCACTGACCATCATATTAAAAGTTGAAAGAGTGGACACATCATTATTATCCTCTCGTAAATAAATAACTAAATCCTGTACAGTTACCTCACTGATTTTCATCTTGCATCACCTTTTTACGAGATGACTTTTGTTCTTTTATTTGCTCAACATATCCAGCTTTAATTAAATCTGAATAAATTTCCTTATCTTTAATTTCACGGATTTCACCTTTTCGCATTGAGATTAATCCGCTAAAATTTACTAATGCTCTTAATTGCATCTTGTCACCTCCTGATAAAAATAAATGAGAGTGCACTAAGCACTCCCAACAAATTTATCTATGTAATTAAGCCATTTTTAGTACTGCTACTTTTTGTTGTTCTACGATTTTAGCATCAAGTTCAACGTGAGCAAGTACACCTGTAGCATATTGTGTTGCATACTTTTCTTGCAATACTTTTACTTGTACAGTATTTGCTAATTTAGTATAAATACCCGACATATCACCGAATGCTACAACTAAATTACCTGTTGCAATCTCTGACATCTCATCTGATACTAATACTGGACGACCAAGTACCTCATAGCCAAATCCACTACGAATATCTTTATTTAATAGGTACTCACCGTTATCACCTTTTAATTTACGGATAGCTTTTAGCGTATTTGTAGACATAATCCATACAGCATTAGCTTGATAGCGTTGAGGTACTGTCATTTGTACATCAATTAATTCGTCAGCAGTTAAAGCCGTTGCAGATGTTGCCGTAACTTCTTGTGTAGCAGTTGCTAAACCTTTAACTTTAGTCGTACCAGAAATTAATTCTTTTTCAATAAATTCAACAATTGAATCTGCTACTTTTCCAATAACATAAGATAGTACATCAAAATCAGTACGATTAATTAATGAGTTAGATACTTTCGCTAATACACCAACGATGTGTGACTCTAATTTAACTGTCGTAAATTTAGCATTGCTTTCTGTCACTTCTGTTAAATCATCGTAGTATGCCGCTGTAATTGTTGACGTTGATTCATCATAAGATGGGAAAGCTAAGTCTCCCCCTACAAAATATTGTGTAGTCAATTTAGCTAATTCAGCACGTTCTTTAACTTGCTCAACAATACGATTAGCAATGTGAGTTGGAATAATAGCTCCGTTATCACCTGTTGTAAATGCACGTGTTTCACCTTTAATAAAAGCTACAAAATCCTGTTCTTCTAGCATACGTGTTTCTTGTTCTTTATTCACTTTTACTACTTCTTTCTTTTCAAATGAGCGTGACTCTTCATCAGCCTTTAATGTTTTATCAATTTGTGCAATTTCTGCTTTAATCGCATCAAAACGAGTTGATTCTTCTTCTAATAATGCACGTGTTTCAGTTTTTGCTGATGCAATAAGAGCATCCATTTCGTCTAATAAGTTGTTGCGTTTTTCTAATAATTCATTCATGTGTAAAGTCTCCATTTCTTATTTTAGTTTTATAATTTCTAATTGTTTTTCATATAGTGAGTAATCAATCTCACGAATTTCTTCTTGCTTATGTACTGTCAAATCAATAATTTCTGCTTTAAAATCTTCGCTACGTTGTTCAGTGACTACTTCATTTTCATCTCTAACCTCAATTGATGTAGCAATGTAAGCTGGTGTCTTGTCTAAAATAGATACCTCTAATAAATCAATATCCTCTAGCACTCGTAATTGAATTCCATTTTTACCATCTGACCAATCATCTTTATTACTGATAAATCCAAACGACCATCCACGCAGTTCTTGATTTACCGCCTTTTGTACAACTTCTTCATCTGTAATCGTTGCAATAACACGTAATCCTATCGAATCTTCAAATAATTCAAGATTACCTTCTTTGATTGATCCTAGTTGACGTTGCTCATTGTGATTAAATAAAATCTTCACATCGTCTGTCTTAGCTAATGCCTTTTCAAAAGTTTTGGCTTTAATCTTCTCGATAAACTTACCTCTTACAGATGGGAGTATACGACTTTCTCTTTCAACAACATTTACATAACCATCTAATTTAACTTCATTATTTCTAATTTCAATTTTCAACATTTTCACCACCTTTCGAATCCTTCATGTTATTCGTCGAATCCATATTCGGAGTGAAATATTTGCCTGTGTTAATATCAAAAATCACATCACCGAGTGACATAGTGACTACATCTAACCCTTCAATCGGAGCTAAATCTTCACGATAGCGAACCTCATTTTTAGACATCCATCCACCTTTAATGGCTTCGGAATAGGCTTTGTAACGGTCTTCAGTGTCACCTTTCAATAATTCAGCGGTATCGAAGGCAAAATAAAAAGACTCACTCTTCTCGCTCGGAAGTAGTAAATCCTTGTTAAATACTGTCTCAAATGCTTTTAAAATAGGTAGAATAGTCATTTTGATAAATAATTTATACTCATCTTTACTTGCAGTACCATTCAAAATATTGTTAGGAACATTACACATCTTGCTAATTTCAGTAGCATTAGTTACTTTGTTCTCATTCAATTGCAGTTCAACGCTAGTAGCTGACGATTCTTGGAATGTTAAACCTTCATTTAAAATCATGACGTTCTCTTTATCATTTTGATACAGACGATTCCATCCTTCTTTTAAAGCGGTCATCGACTCTTCACTCAATTTATTTTGAGACTGCAAGAATCCTTTTTTATTTCCACCTTTTTTAAGAAGCGACTCCTCAAACATCAATGAGTTATATGCGACTGATAATAGTTTATTGTTTTGCTTTAATAATCCAATACCTGTTGCACCATCTTTTGTATTTCGCAATATTTTTATGAATTCAAAGTCTCGATATGTCTTGCCGTCTACTAAAATATCAATTGATTTGTAAATGGCATCTGTATTTTTAAACACTGACACTCTATCACTATCAACATAATGTAGACTCTTAATTTTATTCCGATCTCGGTTAATGTAAGCAAATCCTTCTCCATCAATCAGATAATCAATTACTAGAGCCTTTTTAAACTCATACGAATTTAATGTGTCGCCTGTTTCATCGTTTAGCAGTACATTACGATAATCATTAACCTCAGTTACTTTCCCATCTGCTTCAGTGTAAAGTTGCACTGAAATAGATGCTATCGTACTTGCAATCAGCTCAATGTTGGCTGAAAATGATGGTATGCTCAATGCTTGTGTTTTACTAATATTGTTCGTAAGCAATCCTGCCTCAAGTAATACTTCTTCCAATGTTTGTGAGCGTTCTTCCACTACTTCTTTTGTTTTAAATAAATCTAAAAATCCCATGTGTTATAGTTTCACCTCCCTTTATTACAAGAGTTGGAATACAAAATCATCTTGTTTATTAAAATCTATGTCTAATTGCATTAAGTAAATGGCATTAATTAAGCTAGCTACCATATCAATTTTTCCAGTACTAACCTTTTTACCAATCATCATATTCAAGTTTTCACCTGCATATTTCACCTTCGCATTTTGAAAGTTGATTTCTAATAACGCGTTTGATAGATACGCAAATTCTTTCTTCAATATCTTTTCTCGCAGTAATTTGGTAGGCATATGTAAAATACTCTGTATTTGTTTTACTTCAACTACTTTAAAATTGCCTTCACGCTCCAAGCGATTTGTAGTAGAAATAGCATTGTATCTGTCATATCCGACTCCCACAATTTCCACCTTATACTTGTCTTCTATTTGCAAAATCATATCCTCTACAAAGCCGTAGTCAATGATTAAATCACCACACGCAAAGCACTTGCCCTCTTTGATAAATAGATTATAATCAATACGCTCTTTGTTTATCTTATCCTTTAACCTACCCTCAGGGATAAACGCAAATGATTCAGCAACTATCTTTCCATCATCATATGTAGCAAAACTAAACGATGTATTATCATCAGATAGCGATAAATCCATTCCTAAATACACCTCTTTGTCTGTCCAATCGTATGTATCAATCTTACATTTACGTACATCATCAATATTTATGTAGGTTTCTCCACTATTTGAAGGCATGAAATGATTCATGTGCTTGCATAGATACTCCTCACGTTCCTTAGGCTTTTCTAGAGCATCTTTACGTGAGTTTCTTATTTCTTGGTAGTTGGATTCAATTCGTAGTGGATTGGCTTGCTCAATACCGTAATCGTCCCAAAGATACTGCTCCTCTGCATAATAAAGGAGAGCAAATAGACGTTCATTATTTGTTGAGCTATTATAAATCTTTTTGAGGTAGTCTAACTCATCTAGCATGATGGATTGATCCTCTGCATAAGCAGTTGTGATGAGGAACATTAGAGGGTTTTCGATGTTTAATTGTCCTGATTTCATAGCATTAATATTGGCATAATTTTTAAATGCACCAACTTCATCGGCAATAAAAGCAGAAGGGAGTATTGAGTTGTTTCGATTTGCTTCAGCAGTTCGTGCTTGATAAAAGCTATTCGTTATTTTACATTCAATTTTACCGCTAAGAGTTTTTGAGGATTTAAAATGCTTACTCATTCGAGGACTTGCAACGAGGATTTGGTCAATAGCTTCTTTAACTTTAGATGCTAACTCTCTGTCTAAACAGATTGAGTAAAATTGACTGAACTTCGGTTCAGTAAGCATGAGGATTATTAATACAAGCGCACAAATGAATGTTTTGGCATTTTTGCGTGGAATAAAGAGGTAGTTAGTACGATATCTAAACTTATCAGGTCTATTTTTATAGCGCCATCCAAATACATTCACGAGAAAGAACGCTTGAAAATCAGCCATTCCTTCGAGTATTGTCTTGTTTGTTACTCCTAATCCAGTTGCAAAGTTCATCAATTTGAGTAGTTTTTCTACTTTTTTAATGGCTTTTTCATCAAAATAGAATTCAAAATCATCATTATCTTGACGTTTAATGTCACGTAAAAACCATTGACATTGGATAATTACTTCTTTTGTTGTGATTTCTTTTCCTTCAACTACTCGTTCTGCATAATTAAACGCTTTATCGATTAGGCTACTCAATCGTCATCATCTCGCAAAGCAGCAAGAACTTTATCTTCTTCTACTTCTTTATTAGTGACATTGATATTTCCAATTTTTGCACGAGCAGCAGGAGAAAGTGACAGTTCGCTTGAACATCTGAAAAACTCTTTTGCATATTTATCCCGTTGAGCCATTAAATTTCTATCCGTTAATAGCTCTGCATCCTCATTTAGTCTTCGATCAATTTCTTGCATCCAATAGATTGAGGTAGCAGCAGTAGATAAGACATAGATGTCTAAATTAGATAAAATCTCACTTGCTTTAAGTTCATTAACAATGTATCTAAATATCTTTTTTTGTCCAGCGTTTAAATAAGTTGGCGGTCTAATTTTGTCTGAAGCACCACGCAATTTTTGTTCTGTTTCTCGTCTAATTTCTCGTTCTTCTTTAGTTAAATTCTTACTTATTACATTTACACTTTTAGACGGTCTTGCCATCTTGTCACCTCCAGTTTTTGGTTTAGGGAAAAAATCGAGAAGAAAGTGGGGAATACGGTGTAGGGGTATAATTTTATTTTTTGAAATGTTAAGTACGGGGGTATCATTTATTATTTTGTTCATTAGCAATCTCTAACAATACACCAAGACTAATATTCCCCTTCTCGGCTTCCTCATGATGATATCGGCAAAGAGTTATTAGATTACCTTCATAAAGTTTTAAATCATCGCGCTCAACAATCTTGTAGATATGATGTACTGATAAATCATCAAAGTTGTATTGTCGAATTGTATTATGTAGTTTCCTTATACAACACTGGCAAAGGTAGTTGTCTCTAGCTTTGATTGAGGCTGCTTTTTTTCTCCAGATATGACTATTCCTAAATCTATTAGCAGTTGTATCTTTCTTATAATTGATTATTGGTTTACTTGGACATACTTCGCCACGCATATGTAAGTTACCGCAATCTGAGCAACTTATATAACTCATTACTTCACCTACTTTATTGCATAATAAAAAGCATTCTTAATTGAATGCTTTATAAGTCAGGATATATTGTTGTATTATAAAAGTTTATATCTTTCTCAAAATTTTGATGATACTTATTAAAGTATAACTCAAAATCTTCTACTACTTTATATTTTGTATAAAGATTAATTATAGTTTTTTCATATGTGGTAAAGTTCGAAAAAAAGATTCGTAAATAATTATTTTTTTCATTATCCTTTAAATTACTTTGTTCTATAAAAGCTATTACTGATATGATACTTTCAAAATAATGATGGAGAGGAAACTTAAATCTATAGTCTACTATGTGAACAGATGTATTTTTATATTCTACGTTATCAACAAATTCTTTCTTTAATCTATATATAAAACTATCATAGTCGTACCTAACTAAATAATTTTCTAATTCCTCATAATTAAATCTGAAAATGTTAAAAACAGATATATCTTGCATCAAAATTTCATCATACCTGTTTTCATAAATGTACTTACGAGCAAGGTTCACAAAAGTTTGTACATCATACTCAAACTCTTTTTCTTCGTTATCATTAATTTTATAATAAAATTTTATAAAATCTGTTCCTAATTCATCTAATGAATCTCGTTCTCTCATAAGTAAACCTTGTAAATATGATTTTAGAGATTCTTCTTTATAGTAATTTATAATAGCCTCATAAATATTTATGAATACAACTTTATCTTTTACAGTCGTACCATATAAAGTTAAACCTTTTACTAAATTATTATGCATATTAATCATATTAAAAAAAGTGGTCTCAAATTGTTGCTTTAGCATGGTTTCATTAGTAATTTCAGCTTGCCTTACCGTCTCTTCCAATTGTTCCCTCGTTGCTGCTAACTCTTTTTGTTGCGTCTTATATGTAGCAAAAACTAAAAGTATTGTTGAAAAAGTTAAAAAAGCTGTAATAATTCCACCCAAGAAACTACCTAATGAAGCTAACTCAGTAAAATCGAAGTATAGATTAAACTGATCTTTAAATATTATTAAAACACCGGTAGTCAACAAAGCAAAGGCTAATAATACAAATGCAATATTAACGAAAAAAGATTCATTATATTTTTGACGGTTTTCTAAATTAGCATTATTCGACATTCCCTCACCCCTATAATTAATCATTATAAGGCATTATAGGGATTTATTACATAATAAAAAGCCACTCTCATGAGTGACCTTAAAATAGAATTACCTTATTTTAAATTATAAATCTCTTTACGAACTAATTTAGATAAATCAACTTTTAAAAAATTGAGATAGTCATCTAGATAATCATTGTCCCCGAATACAAGCTCTTTAATAATTTCATCATTCACTTTTATCATTATTTCAATTGTATTATTAATTAACTGACATTCAATAGTTCCATAAAATTCTTTTATAGTACCTTCAAATGTATTATTTTCTAAATAATTCGCTAGTTCAGCACTATGATTTTCTTTAGAAGCAATTTCATTTAATTTTTTTAAGTGATTATCTCTTTCTACTTCATTATCTTTTATAACCATAATTTGATAATTTTTATAATTGGATTTTTGTTTTTCTAAAGTTATTATAAATGGATATTTAATGTTAGATGATATCATGTTTTGAATTATATCTAAACCTTCAAACTTCTCTCTACTATTTTTCATTTAAACACTCCTTCTGCTTATATTAACAAAAGTATAACAAAACAAATGTTCTGTGTAAAATTTTAGAACTAAGTATTTATTTTTCCAAATAAACTTCTCAGCTTTATGTATTCCGTTATGACATCTATGACAAAGCAAAATTAAATTATTCTCATCTAATCTTTTACTCCAATTTTCATTCAACTCAATAATATGATGAATTACTTCTGCACTTTTATTCCGTCCAAAACGTCTACAAATCTGACAAATGTATTTATCACGTTTTAAAATTTTCTTACGCTGACTAATCCATTCTTTTGAATTATAGAAAGCATGATTATCGTTCTTGTAATAAATTACAACCAACTTTTTTCTATTAAACTGGAAACATGGTATAATTTTATTTATTAGGAGGTGTTTTTAATGGGAAATGATTTAGTTTTTTATAACAGTTCTGGAGTCCCTATCGCTTATTGCGAAGATGAGGAGAATATCTATTTGTATAATGGGAAACCAGCAGCTTATTTTTACAATGATTCAATCTATTCATTTAAAGGAAAACACTTAGGTAGATTTAATAATGGTTGGTTTAGAGATAACAATGGTTACTGTGTTTTCTTCACCGAAAATGCTTCTGGTGGACCTTTTAAACCGATGAAAAGTATGACACCAATCAAATCAATGAAAAGTATGAAACCGATTAAGTCTGTGAAATTTATGCGTCCAATGAAACCCATGAATAGTTCTAATTGGTCTAAATTATCCTCTGAAATATTTTTCGATCAATAAATGAAACACGCCTATGACGGTGTGTTTTTTTTAACATAAATAAAAAGCCACAATCTTTTGAAAGTGACTTTCTAAATTAGAATCGTATCATTTATTTGCAAATACAGCTTTCACCATATCCTCAGCTAAATCCATTGTAAGTGGAACATAATTTTTCCTTAGTAATCCAGATGAAACTGTAAATTTAATATCAAATTGTTCATCAACACTAGGATATACCGTAGCAACTTGTTTATTTGAATGTGGTAATGTTCCAACAATATCAACTTTAGGACTGTAAGTATTATCACTATTTCCGTTAAATACATTCACTGAAATTGATAACTCTTTAAATTTAATACTATATGAATTACTAGTTTTTACTTCAGTAACACAATCGCCTAATTCTGAACGCATTTTCTCAAAGATATTTTCAAAGTACTTAAATACCTCATTAGACCACATTGAATATTGACTCTTTAAGTAATTTAATTTTTTCATTTTGTCTTGCTCAATCATTTCTTCTTTATCTAGTGTCTGCTTTAGCTCTTTTATCCAATCACTCATCATAACTCACCTTTCTCATTTTTAACGTTAATTTAAATTATAAATTAAATTTCCATTATTATCAAAGTAATATCCGATGGAGTGCAAGGGCAAGTCAGACTTGATGTCTGTATTAACTAGAGTTTAGCCAAGACTAGAGTTATGGTAGTACGTTCTCAAATAATCCCCCAGTCAACATCCTCACGATTAATCGCTTCTTTTTCTATCATTGTTGCAGATGTTGACATTGATACTATTCGACACCCTGTCATTTTACTCAATAACCACTCTACTTCGTCCACTAATAAAGATTCACCTTTAAAGCTGTTATCTCTCAACAAACGCTGTATACTCACTGGTGGAGGAATGTTTAACCCTAATTTTTTAGCTTCTTTTTCTAAAATATCCACTACTTGATCATGAGCTACTAAAATTCTATGTCCTTCTTTTTCAGATTGCTTTAATAATTCTGTTGTCTTTCCGCACATTCTTTTACCGCCAATGATTGTTGTCAATATAATTCCCCCTTGTATTTGTTTACTCAAAATAAAAAGAGGAGACCACAAAAAATTGTGACCCCTCAATAGTTATGTAATCATTTTATTCTCCACATTCAACGCATCTTAAAGTTTCGAATAAAAGTCTAGTATTTTAGTTCCCCATGTAAAACTTTAAGTATGTGTTCATAAATAAGTACATCATTCTAGATTTAATAGTCTATAATGCCTTAAATTCTTCAAAAATATTTTTCAATATTTGAACGTCTCTATACTGTTCTTTAAATGCATCTGTTATATAACCTTTTATTTCTGGAATATAAGGAGTCCATATGTCTTGTGAATACTTATGATTATCATTCCAAACAGATAAAACGTATCTTTTGAACGCTTCTTTTTCATCTTTAGAATCAAAAACTAACATGCATTCCATAAATCGTCTGTGTGATGATGATGCTTCATCTCCATCAGGATTAAAATAAAATTTATGAATAGTGTATTCTAATGTATCTTTAATGAAATATTTAAAGGAAATATCCCAATCACGACGACTTGTTAATGAAATACCGTCTGTAAAAGGGGTAGAAGTGAAATATCTTCCACCATCTAAAGATGCTCCATCTGTAGAAAACAATAAGGTTTGATGATAATATAGTTTTATTTCATACCAACGAGCCCTTGTGTCTGTTTGGTTAAATAAATAGTATTCATACCCATTCAGATCATCTACCTGTGTATGCTCTATCGTGAACTCAGGAAAGTATTTATAGTATTTCTTTGATGATATTCCAGAAGTTG
Source organism: Lysinibacillus sphaericus OT4b.31 (assembly GCF_000392615.1). Taxonomy (GTDB): domain Bacteria; phylum Bacillota; class Bacilli; order Bacillales_A; family Planococcaceae; genus Lysinibacillus; species Lysinibacillus sphaericus_B. The sequence continues at coordinate 22,025 of NZ_KB933409.1, forward strand.
AATGAATCCACTCATCTGATTTTTCCAAGTAATATCTAGCTCTTTCCAAAGGAGTTGAAATTAATCGAAATCTTTTCTTCCATAAGTATTCTACGTGATGAATATCTGCGGACTTTTCTTTTGGTGTATTGGTATCCATTACTCTTGTGTAAATATTATTTGCGAATACACCTTGATATTTCTCACTTAAGTAATATGGCGTATTAAAAGTATTTTTAACTACAATTACATCGATCTCCCCATCATTGACGCTAATCGTTTCAACATAAACAATTGGTCTTATTCCTCCAGAAAACTTTTTGTCTCTTAAAAAGTCTACAAGCATTTGTGTGTTTTTTCTATTCATATCATCAGAAACACTACTTGCTTGATATTTATTTTCCTCATCTATCCCTATGATTATATAAGCATCCTTATTTTCTAAATTATTTGCCATACAAATTATATCGTGGAGTAAATCAGATTTTTTCTCATTTGCATACCATTCTTTTTTAAAATCCCAATATGACCCCTCTTGTCTCAGTGATATTAACTCTTGAATTAATTGGTTCATCTTTATTTATATCCTCCTTTTTAATCCTTACATACAATAGGATTTTATATATCATACAATATTTTAAGATATTCACAAATGTTATCTAACACTCATCGTAAATTATTGTCTGCTTCACCTTTTGCCACACCTGGCAAATATAATATGAAATTGTAAAGGAGGATAAGATACTTCATCATAACTCAATATGTATTTATTTAACTGCACCAATCGGTCACACAAGCAAAACAACTGTCGTCATTACTCTCGTGGTCTTTAAATAATCCAATGCATAGCTCAATTAATCGATTATCGTCAATCTCACCACTTTTATGTAACATGTCAACATAAGTAAATCCACCGATGAAGCTGAAGATACCCTTTGTTTCTTCAAATTTGTCATAATTCTCAAAATAGTAGTCTGCGCAACATGATATATTATCTAAATAAACATTTTTAAAATCTTTAACTGGGTAAACTTTGCAGTGTAAATCAACAAATCTCTTTTCTACGTCTTCTATGTATTTTGATAATTCCATTAAATCATCTTTATGCTTTTCTAATAAATACGGAACCGTTTCCTCATCTTTAAACGAAACAAACTGTCCAATGTAACTCTTTAATCCTTTGCGCAATCTTTCGTTTGTCTCATCTAATTTAATTTGAGTTGCCTTCAACTTTGCTTCACTTTCTTTTGTTCGTGCTAATTGCTTTTTGAATACCGAGTAGTATGGATCACGCTGATCTAAAGTCAAAACATAATTCTCAAGCCATAAAATTGCAGTATCTCCATCCATGTTTTTCATTTGCTCGTTAGTTAATGTTGTCATAAATAATTTCCCCTTTTTCCTCTTATTCTTTATTTGTAAATTTATGTATGTTTCTCTATTAGACCGTTTGAAGCTTATGTATTAAGATAATTGTATTGCTCGAATCGTCTAAAATTTGTTTGCTATTATCTATTATGTTATTGTGCTTTTTTATTGTTGTATAATAAGCAATTATTTTGGATGCATCTGAAGCTAACTCCAAATTTATTACCCATTTCTAAAAACCAATTCATTTTCTTACCATGTGGGAGAGTTTTATATTCTTCTCGCAATTGAACAACAACATCCTTATCTAAGCGATTAGTCTTTTCGTACATTTTACGTCTAGCACGATTTATTGCTATCTTTTCCAATACAAGATTTTCGATTTTGTTATTAGAACGATCAAAATCCAAGTGGTCGACTTCCAACCCCATCATCTCCCAATTAAAATGATGACCTGATCCAATCGCATATACAGCTCTCGTACAAAGTACATGCACTCCTACACTTGATGCAATACCGTCATCATTTACAACGTATGCTAGACAATACTCATTAAAATTAGGATTAGCTACTACCCACTTACCTTTATTCTTGTTCCAAATTCGCCCGTTTTTTAGGTCTGCTGCATAATTACTATAATTCGGGATATCGTGCAATACCTCTAAATCAATTTCCTTAATATTTACTTTAAACATCTTATAAATTCCTCTTTTCCTTTTTTGTTTTCGCTAGTATCTCACTTAGCATGTTTATCTCTGTCCTACTTTTATTTCTCGTTTACGAATTCGATGATTTGTCTTTCATGAAGCTCGCTGATATTGATGTCTGGATGAGAAAAATACATACTCACCCATGCCGAACTAGTTCCAATTAATTTAGCTAATTCTTTTTGTCGTATTTTTTTGAGCTTACATTGCATAAGTAACTCTAGTCTTTGTTGATAATTTAAAACTTTAATCACATCCTTCTTTATTTATGTCATTGCTATTTATCTGAACGTCTGTTATATTTATTATGGGTAACTATATACTCTTCGTTTAAAAAATTAAGTTTAAAAAATATCCCTCTCTCACCTTATAAAAAGGTTTGGACTGTTACCACCTAGTCGTAGTCAAGCAACAGCCCTAAAAAGGAGGAATTATAAGAGGAATGGAAAGTATCTCTACTCTCCATTAGTCAAACTTTCAAACATGCCACAAACCGTTGATTTAACTAGCTTTCTCACTGTTTTCATTTATACTTCCGTTAAAATTTTCACTAAAAATGTTGACGAATATCTCTTTATGTGTTTTAATTATAAATTTGAGCAATCTATTGTACTTCTTATCAATTTTTACTTTGGCATTCGGATCATGGATATCGCAAATAAACGAATAAATAGTTTCAGGCTTTATTTTCAACTTACCAATCCTAGTTTCAAATTTTCGTGCAACATCATTAATTAATGTAAATTGCTTTTCTTTATCTTTAGTATCTACATAGATTTTCGCAATTGCATCTTCTAATTCTTCTCCAATTTCAATTAATTTTTTCTTTTGATTACGATTCGCTTTATCTTTATCTAGTGAGTTATTTAACAGATCAATAAGTTCGTTAGTTTTTGTAGGTTTTGCATTATCGTCATTATTTAAAATATCTTGAAGCATGTCCATTGGCGTATTAAATTGTACATACATCACTTCTTTACGCTTTTTACGGTCGATATTTTCAAAAAATGAAGGCTTAAATTTCTTCTTTTCTTTTGGTACTTCTTCAAATTTAAAAATACCAGCATCTTTATTTATGTACTTATTAACCGCTAACACTACTGAACGAACAGCCTTTTTAACGTCAATCTCAAATGTTTTCTTTGCTACATCGATTGCTAGGGTACTAAGTGCAGCAACTAAATTGGTAAGTTGTAATACCTGTTCAGCTTTTTCATTCTCTCCAATCGATTGTAAATGATGGAATAATGACATAGCCAACTGTCCACTATTTACACATTCACCTATCACTGTTTTAGATTCAGCAATTTTATTATCTGCTTTAGCCATATCAATGTCTGTAAGCTTATAAACTATTGCTTCATCTTCTGATTCTCCTACACTGGTTTCACATACTAGATAATCTTCATTAGCCTTTTTAGCCAATCTAACCACCGTGCTATTATTAGTTGCGTGTACAAAATCCGAATCAAAGTCAGCTCCTGAGAGTCTTGACATGATAGAGTGATTCACCGAATTAACAACTATTATCTCTTTACTTACTTTTATGTATTTCTTAATATTGGCATTATATGTATTATGCACCGCTAAAACATTACTCATATTTGTATGCGGATTACGATGTAAAGCGACATCTTGCCAAAAATCAAATTGGGTAGTATAAACTTGATTACCACTTAAAGTTAAATCATCTAAATCTAATTTATTTATTGCTTGTTTGAGTAATTCTATAGGGTTTGATAACATCGTTAAATTGTCACCCTGCACTCGCACCTTCCCTTTTGCTACTCGTTTTTTATAACGATTAACCACTTGGCTGCGATAATCTTTAAACATTTTCGTGTAAATAAATTCTGGATTAATCTCATACAAGTTAACATAAAACTCATTCAAATTATTATCATTACTTGTAGCTTTTAAGTGTTCGATTAATGTCGATGGGTTATTTTTTAATTCATCTATGTACTTCTTATCAATTGCTAATAATTCATTCATATCATCTTGGTTAACTAATAAAGCATTAATCATCTGATAACTCATTTGTTGGGTTATAGTTCCATCCTGTAGTTTTGGCGCTTGTGACGGTTTTTCATATTTACACACCCCAAACATTTGTCCTTCATCTCTAACTACATCCTTCCAGTAAGCATACATCGCTTCCCTGTTTGCATTTACATCATCTAATTTCATCTTATAAGCCATCTTGAACATTTTCATAGAATTAGGTGTGACAATCATCTTTACATTTTCAGCTAAAATAGGATTACCGAACATGTCATGTAAAACCCATTCATCATATTTAACACCATCTGGACAGTTATCTTTTAAAAATAATTGAATATCAGTTTTAAACGCTGCTGATTTAAAGAAGTGGTTACGTAACAGTACAAATGATTTATCTGCATAATCTGAAGCTTTAAATACTCTTACATCGAGTAATGATTCACCGTCAAAAATATCATTTGTAATTGAATGGTTATCAGCTTTATCAACGGTTAATCTCTTCTTCTTTCCTTTACCCTCTGCATAAACTAAGTTAACATCCTCTTTAAATGTAGATTTCACATCATCAACTAGTAAAATATTATCTACATTAATATTTATTAAACCTTGTATTGCTGACCCGATTAATGACTCATACGCTCGGATACTTACGAGATCAATAGTTTCTTCCTCATCAAATTTAAGTCCCATGCGTTGCCATTCCGTCATTTCTTTATGTAATTTTTTTTCGATGAATAAAACTTCTCCTTTGCGGCTCTTGCTGGAGCTTCTGGAAAACTGCACGTATTCAACTCTTACTGTTTTATCATCTTTTTTATAGTCGATAAAGAAACCATCTTGATATAGTATCTCTCGCAACTCTTCAACCTTTACCGATTTCCATTCTTTGTTTTCTTTTTCTTCTTCAACCTTTTCTAAATATGTTTCTGCATCATCTATTTTTTTACCTAACTTCTCAATTTCCTTTTCTTTTCTTTTAATTTCTTTTTCTAACTTTTTAACGTCCTTTTCCTTGTTATCTTCAAGTCTCAACTTTTCAAGATAACTTTTGTATTCTTCAATTCTCTCTTTAGTACGCTCAATTATCGTTTTAGCGTTATCTACGTCATAATCAAAAGAAACATTTACTACTGCATTCGATAATAATTTATTAGAATTAAATTTACTTTCAAATGTTTTGAATCCTTTGAGAGAGAGCATTTTAATCAATTGCATTGAATAAGGTAACTTCCCGACATAGTCACGAGTTAAATAGTCCCCACGCTTATTATTTGCATAAATTTTATTTGCTTCAATCGACTGAATGTAAACTCCATTATTATTGTTTTTCGTCAATATTAATTCCTCCATTTTCCCTTTTGTTTTATGTATTTCAGTAATGAGGTAAAGAATAGTCAACACTTTTAATATTGAAGTATCACTAACAATTCGCTTTCAGCAAATCGAAGTGATTCTAACAATTTTAAAACTATTGCCTTCGCCATATTCATTATTAAATGTTCCCTATTCGGTCGCATTCAACAATGAATCTGTCGGATGTGTTTTTTATTTATTTTCTTGACTTTTTATGTATTATTTGTACACAGGATAAGCAACTTTCTATATAAGTTGGAATATGCATATTGTGTGTACACTTTACCTAGTTATGTTGTCAATTATTGTCCAGTACCTTACTGACTTCCTTTGACCATCTATCTTAGTTTTAGTTGTTTTAGATACAATGAGATATGAAATTTTATTCTCTTTTAAGTACTCGTTCAATAGTGAAATACTTCGTTGTATCCTGTTACTGTTATCCTTCAATCCGACTTTATGTATTAGTTCTTCACGTTGCTCTTTATACAATTCGACACCAACGTTTGCTTCCAGATACTCGACCAAGCTTTGCTCCTTTTGCTCTTGTTGAACTGCTTCATAATTCATTGTTTGTCCATACTCAATCCCTAATTTGTTCATCATAAACCTCTTGTACCCCATCCCTTTCATTTGTTTACCTTTAAATTTAACTTCAATGTCCTTCATTATGTAAATTTCTTTCTGATACTGCTTTAACTTTAAATGAGCTAATTCATTAACCTTGAAATCTTTAGTAGCCTCATCAAAGTAAATGAAATCATTATGATATGTACGATCACTTATGTATTTTCTATTAAATTCTTTTCTGTCCCACTTAAATAGTTCGAGTTCCTCTAATTCTTTTGCTTTATCAAATAGATTGAGTACGCCTTTGTTATAATTTCGTATGTAAATACCGCTGCACCTGTCATTATCATCTAACAAACGTTTGCGCCCTATGCACTGGATAGTTTGTGACCAATCAAAAACACTCGTTATTATGTGTTTGATTGATGTATCGTAGAGATTCACTCCCACATCAAGAGCCGTGGTGGAAACCAAAAGTCTACTATTGAAGGTTTCATTTTGGATTGGATACCCTTGTTCCCTTAATATCTCTATAGCTTCTGTATTTTTTGCGTGTTTTGAGCAGAAGAATAAAGCATCCTTCTTAAACTCGTTGTAAATCTCAAGAGCATAATCCATACTCCCACTAAAAAACATGATTTTATCTTCTGTACTATGTAATTTGTCTCTAATGATTTCTTTGACATCTTGTTTTTTATTGAAGAAATAAAATTTATCAACATAGTCATATGATTTCGGTATATGATAATAATTATCTTCTGTCACATGTCCTTCCTCTACAAATTGATTAAAGAAACTGGTAGCTGTCGCACTCATGTAAATCTTTTTAGATGGATGATTATAAATCCACTCAAATGATAAATCAGTGTATCGATTATAAATTTCTGTTACGTGATGGAACTCGTCTAAACATATCCAATCATAATCTGTAGTAAACACATTTGAAGTCATTACATTATTGCGTATTGATTGCTCAATGCGCTGATACGTTGTTATATCTACATTAAATGTAAATGTTTCTTCAACTTCATCTGTAGTTTGATTTTTTAATGCATCACGATTACAGACGAATAATATCTTTTTACCTTTTAACATAGAGATGGTTGCGATTTTATGTATGATTATGTGCGTCTTACCTGTAGCCGTACCTCCATCTAAAATTACGTTAGCATTCCAATTTTCAATTTCTTCCTCACTAATTACCTTTCCGAACTTATTTCCACTTTCAAATTTCCTCACTTCATTCCTCCTTCTTTTTTCTATTTACCTTTTATTAGGTGATATAAGGTAATATAATATAAAATAATGAATATTATTTTACCTCACTCTATTTACTCCCATTTAATATCATGGTATGATTGCTTCAACAACAAAACTGATACATATAAATCTTCCTCCTTTCAAAAATAGGTAGAATAAAATTGACACATTTACAAGTAGTTTGTAAGTGTTTATTTGTGTTTAGTTGATTTTTGGACACTTATTAATATTATAATGCAAAACTTGAGTAAGTGACAGTCATTTTTTTGATTAAACACTAGAAGCATTTTGTGGATAAAACTCTCTATAATTTGCTTCTAGTGTTTAATCACCTTTTTGAATTTCTGCTACTTGTGGCAGAAAATTACCGATGTACTCATTTACTCTAGTCCATCTAACATTTCCGTGTACAATCCACCTAATCGTTTTATTTGAAAATGATCCATGCGAAATGCTAACATAACTGTGATATAAGTTGTAAAGGATTGATTATGTATGTCGGAAAAACTTAATACAAATACAGTTAATAATGATGAGCATCTTGCATTGAAAAACTTGTTCAATGATATTTCTAAAGATGAATTAGAAATTGCTAAAAAGTACATTAAAGCACTAGAGCAAGTTAGCAAAAAATCTGAAAGTAAACCCAAAGGATGATCTCATCCTTTTTTTATTTTGCGTTTTTTATCTATCCAAATAATAATAGTAAATTTCGTAAGTAGCTAGTCGAGGTCAAAAAACTTTTTAAGAGACCACAAAATTGTTGTTTCTTTGAAATGGATCATGATATAGTATATTAGTTTAAATATTATTTACAAATAAGGAAAACTATAGTATAATTAGAGTAGTCAAAAAGGGCATGTAAATTTAACATACCCTTAATTATTAATGATTTTATTTACCAAATATCATCTATTTCAGCATTAGTTATTTCTATAACTTTCATATTTGGTCGGAAGAAATAACAATCATCTTTAAATATGAAGTCACCGATTGAAATATTATTAGATGTGAATAATGAATCAATATCATCTATTAGATTATCTTGGACATTTGCAGTAATACATAATTCAAATTCTACTTTACCATTAGACAATACGTTGAAAGTAAAGTAACCATTAAAATCAAAAAAGCACTCATCTAGTCCTACTACTGACATGTTGAAATTTTCAATCGTGTAGTCGGGACTATTTTTTTCGTTGTAGTTATAGTCATTATTAACTATTTCATAATTTATAATTTTACCATTTTCGTAAATTGGCTTACCTAGTAATTCAACTTGTGATGGGATGTCACCCTCAGCTATAAATTTGATTGTAGTTATCAACGTGTTCATTGCATTCATAATGTTATCCTCCTAGTATCACCCTTGCCCATCAGGAGATCACCGGTGTATAATAACGGTATAACCTCCTATGGGTGGGTTAATGATTTATCTGGAATCTGTTTGTCTCTGTGGTGGGGAGAACAGATTCCTTTTTTATTTTGATTTTTTTAATTTATATATGACTTCTTTTTCAATTGTGAATTCACTATTAATGTAACTTTGCATGAATGCTTCGATTACGTCATTCATTTTTTCACCATTATGTTTACAAGTTTCTTTAAATTCTAGTTGTAAGTCTTCGTCAATAGAAGTTGTGAAAGTCTTTTTTGCCATTGTTATCACCTCCTTAACCTTATAATACATGTAAAAATAAATATAATCAACAATATTTTTATAAATATTTTTAAATGTTTAAGTAGGAAGTCTCCCCAACTTTCCGTCTCTAGTACTGGTATTACGCTCGTAACTGAAATGGTGACGACCTTATACGAACATTAGTCGTAGTATGACGAGAGACCTGATAGTAACAATGTTACAGTCAGGTCGGTGAGGGCGACTACAACGCTATCAGGTCAAAGTAAGTAATGTTTACCTTGCCAAGGGCACGACGTACCTCACCGATATATTATAGAGGTCGTAATAATGTCCCTAACCTTCATACATCAAGTGTCATAGAAAATTTAGACAAACGTGTCGCTGAGATCGACACTAAGGAGGGCTGAACTTTCAGCTACGACCATCAGTAGTGGTCAACTTAGTAACCACTGAAAATCACTTATATGAAAAGCCAAATACCTGAGAGGAACAATATTCCTATCTGACTTTTTGCTTCAGAACAATTGATAACAGTTTCCAAATATGGATTCAGATAATTTCTTTTGCATAATGAATATTATTTATATTCCAAATGCATTGTATAAGAGTGATTTAAGCTGAATAGAGCGTGTTATAGTTTTGATCGAGTGGAATAGTAATCCGTGTAACGATTTAGCTTTACCACGCTTATACGCATTTAAAACATTTAAAATAGACTCTCTATACTCCTGCTCATGTTCCTCAATTTGAATGTTGCGATCAACTTTACTTTTAGCTTTATAGATACATCCTACAATGTTATAAAGTTCATTCGTATCAAAGAATGCTGAAAGAAATTGTAATGGTTTCGGTAATTTAGTTGTTAGACCTTTTTTGATTAAAGATTCTTTATCAGCACTTTGAGTAGCAGCTACTGTATCACTTGTATTATTAATATTTTGAGTATTTAATAGAGTCTCTTTGTCTGGACATTCCGTTTGGACATCTATCTGTACATTTTGAATTACTAGGATATTCGTAGAGCGTCTTCTATCCCCATTATGACGTTTGCTATCATATTTTTTAATCACGTTTAAATTGACTAATACGGCTATTGAGCGTTGTACGGTCTTGTAACTAATATTTAATTCTTCAGCAATTTTACGTTGTGATAGATAGCATACTCCAACATACTTACAAGCCCATTGCGAAACAAAGTCTAAAACTGCATATGTAGACTTTGTTAATTGAGATTTAAATTTTTGTTTGTAATGATTAACGACTACATTCATTTCTTTAACAGCTTTAAATGATTGAAGTGATTGGTATGTAGATTCTGTGTTTAGTAGTGTCATTATTGTATTCGCTCCTTTTAATTCGTTGCGAATAACACTAAAATTAAATGTATTTATGTAAGAAGGCATACTTAAATAAACGTTTGTCCTTGTATTTTTTGAACAAAAGCTGTAAAATAATTTACATAAACACACTTAATATAGCCGTAGGAAGCGTATTAGTGTTATTCAGTTTCGAAGGAGTTGGCTATTTGCAGTAGCTGACTCTTTCTTTTTTATTTGTTATAGATCAAAATCATTTAACGGATTGTACTTCTCATTTTGTTCATGCAACGCTGATCCCCAGAGTGAGAGGTACTTTTCTGTCATCGAAAGATTTTTGTGTCGTAAAATTTTCTGAAGCGTAAAGACGTCTCCACCTCCTAGAAGGAATTTTTGTGCGAAAGTGTGCCTAAAAGTATGGGCAGAAAGTCTTACATCTTTAAAATTCATAACCTCTTGCAATCTTTTGAATACACTTTTCGTAGCATCATAAGACATTGGAGTACCGTCTCTATTAACGAATACATAATCATTAAGTATTTTAAAATGACGCTCGCAAAATAGCTTGTATTCGAGTAATTCTTGCAATACCTTTGATGTTAGTGGTACAGTTTCTTGTCTACGATTTTTACCGTAAATGGTTAATTGATAATGCTCTGTGTTTATATCAGTCCATTTTAAATTTCGTAATTCACCAATTCTAATTCCAGTACCAAGTAATGTTATTATGATCGCTGAATTACGAAAAGCCGTAAATTGATGATCCTTCCTCTTCAATCGTCTGTAATAAGTGAACATTTGCCTAATATGCGAATCAGTAAATACTTCAATTTTTTCATCTGTCTCTAACTTTGAAATTTTAGAACATGGATTTTTATTAATATATTCGTTATCTAATAAGTGATTAAAAAATGCTCTCAAGTTTTTAAGTTTATTATTTACAGTATTAGGACTGTTATTTCTTTCCTTCTTACAGTACAAAAGATAACTTTTAATAGTTGATTGTGTAATTTCATTTACATCTATTATCTCCCTCTCAGTTAACCATCGCTTAAATTCTCTAAAGAAAATCACATAACCCTTCATTGTGTTTTCACTTAAATTTTGTAATTCTCGTTCGTCCATAAAATCCTGAATAGCAAATTTAACTAACAAAAAAACACCTCCAATAGATTTTAATAATCTACTAGAAGTGTCTAAACTCAAAAGAAAAGTGGCGTTACTTGCACACTAACCTTTTTATATTCAATATGTACGCTAAACCCTTGATATATCAACGTTTATAATAGACAACCAAATAGGTATTTCCCCCCTATCCTCGTAGGTTTTTTGGTTGTACTAGATAAAGGCAGGTCTCCTGGCTTATGTTCATCGCACCTTTCACCTTCCCATTACTTTGCGTAACAGTGGTCTGCTGAAATGTGCTCCCATTTACAGTTGCGGGACAGCGTCGGATTTACACCGACTTCCCTATTAAACAAATCGAAAATCAGATTTGTACCTCTATCTTATTATTCCGTTTTTATTATTATACCATAAAGGTTTGTGTACAAATAACGTATATATTTTATAGTGAACACAGTGATTATCATTCATCAAATTTTGAACTGAACCCCAATTGTTAGACACAATCTAACAATTGGAGGTGCAGTTTT
>NZ_KB933410.1 GCF_000392615.1 Lysinibacillus sphaericus OT4b.31
AAGAGTACCGCTCGGGTAGGTAAGAGTACCGCTCGGGTAGCCAGGAGTATCGCTCGGGTAGGTATGAGTACCGCTCCGGGACAAGGAAGGAACGCTCGGGTGACCAAGAGTATCGCTCAGGTGAGCCAAGAACTACCACTCGTGAGCCAGAAACGAACAAACAAGTAGCGAGCAGAGACCATAGATCATAGACCATAGAAAAAGAAGAATTATTTCAATCAAGACATAAAAAAGCCTTTCCACTATCAAGATTGATGTTGGAAAGGCTTTTGATGTTTACTGTGCTGATTCGTTTGTTGCGGCGTTGTCTTCGCCAGCTGCGTTATCTTTACCAGTGTTACCACTAGTTAGGCTGGATGAAGATTTGTTATAGTTAAGATGGCTTTTGAGTGTATTCGTTACTTCATCAACTGATTCTTGATTTAATTGATAGTAGTAAACGCCTGTAGACATATCATCCGTACCATCTAGCGTTAAAGAGTCTATACGTGGCATGCCTTGTGTTAAATAGGACAGGAAAGATTTCATTTCACTAAATGTCATATCGGTCTTCATATTATCACCGATGGCTTTAATGACATCATCATATTTTGAAATGGCACCAACTGACCCCACTTGTTTAATAATAGCTGTTAAAATTTCCTGTTGACGTTTACCTCGTTCGATATCGCTATCTTGCTTACGTGTACGAGCAAGTGCGAGTGCTTCACTACCGTTTAAATGTTGTAAGCCAGGCTGAAGGTTGATTGTATTACGATCGAATTCATCCTTTTCATGTAAAGCATATGGTACTTCAGCTTCGATGCCACCTAATGCATCAACGACATCAATAAAGGCATTGAAATTCATACGTACATAGTAGTCAATTGGAATATCGAATAGACCTTCGACCGTTTCGATTGTTGATAATGTACCGCCTAATGCATGTGCATGTGTAATTTTATCTTTATAGCCTACGGAAGGAATATAAACATAAGAATCACGCGGGATACTAAGCATCTTAATTGTCTTTGTTTTATTGTTTAAAGTTGCTAAAATGAGCGCATCTGAACGCGAGTTTTCAGAACCTTGACCACGATTTTCACTATCATCAACACCGACAAATAAAATGGAAACATTATCATGCACCGGTTCTACTTTATCTTCACGTAGTGTAGAAATTTCTCGACCTTCCAGTACCTCGTGCGCTGAGTCTGCGGCATGTTCAGCCTGCTTCGTGATGTAGACACCATAAGCCGTGACGCAAATTAGTAAACTAGCAACGAGTAATAAGGACACTTTGATAATTAAGGAAGCTTTAGAAGACCCCTTTTTCTTTTTTACATTGTTTCTTTTCATAATTTATATATTCTCCTCTAATTTGGGAATAATGAAGCAATTAATCTTACTTGAGTACTAATTCAATACATGGACGAATGCAAAAATTATTTAATTCAGTAAAGCCTTCGGCGGATGCCGCGTTTATTGTTCACAAAAGCGAAGTGGCAGGTGGAAAATTTGATAAGAACTCATGTTAATAGAACTTCGCGTCTATGTGATAACTACTAACTGGGGTACAGCACGCAAGGTGGATTTAGCTCAAAGCTTGGGACTAATTGCGCTTATTGTGTAATTGATAAAATAGCTCAATATTAAAATTATACTATGGATAATCGGTGTTCGACAATTAAAACTATTTATTTCACAAGAAATTCGATAAAATTTGCATCCTCGCAAGTAATATTTGCTTGTCCGTTTGTTAACTCTGTTACCCAATTTCGGAACAAACCTTCTTGCTCTTTTAGCACAGATACAATGATTTCGACACCTTCCAGGTAGCGAATTTCTTCTAATCTATAGGAGGAACTACGAATCTCATTTTCTACTTTTCCAAGCCATGTGTAGTCGATTGCAATTTTCATCATATGATGTAGCTTGCGCTCGACAACTTGTGCAGCGTGTATGCCTTCTGTTGTTGCTTTTCCATATGCACGAATAAGACCGCCGCCACCTAGCTTTATGCCACCGAAGTAGCGTGTAACGACAACGACCGTATCCTTTAGACCTTGTTTTTTCAATACTTCTAACATTGGGACGCCGGCTGTGCCACTAGGTTCCCCGTCATCATTCGCCTTTTGAATATGATCATGTTCTCCAATTATATAGGCCGAACAATTATGTGTTGCATTATGGTGTAATTTTTTTATACTTTCAATAAAAGTAATTGCATCCTCTTCTGTCTCCGTACGTTCTATATAAGTGAGAAAGCGTGATTTAGAAATAATGATTTCGCTTTCGCCATAGCCTTTAACAGTTAAATAGTTTTCTCTCATATGTGTCATTCTCCTTTAAAATAGGGTTGTATTCTATAATTTTCATAAAGAAAAAGCATTAAATTTTATGATTGTGATGCTATAATAGGTGTAGACTTATGAAATTGGTCTTTCAAAATAGTATGTAATCATAAGGACATTAGACTGGGGAGTACACTATGTTTTCAAATGATACCTTCGATTTAGAGTCGCTTGATGACGTATTTAATCGAATGTTAGATACAATAATGAGCTCCAAAGATGATATCTTCATTATAAGCGAACAAAGCCGTAGAAGCTTCGAAGATATGCAAAAAGAGCTAGAAATTGTTCGAAAACAAATATCAATAGTCATCGATGAAGGCGATGCTTTAGAAAAAAGTACGCAGCTTGCTAAACAAAGACTTGTGTTAGTGAGTAAAGCATTCGATAATTATACCGAAGAACAAGTTAGAGATGCATATGAAACGGCACATGATTTTCAAGTGAAGCTATCAGTCATTAAAACTCAAGAAAAGCAGCTACGTGACAAAAGAGATGACTTAGAGAGAAGATTAAGAGGATTACTCGATACGATTGAACGTGCTGATCATATTGTCAATCAAGTGAATGTGGTTTTAAATTATTTAACATCGGATTTAAAAAATGTTGGATTAGCGCTTGAACAAGCAAAAATGAAGCAGGATTTTGGTATCCGTATAATCGCTGCGCAAGAAGAAGAGCGTAAACGATTATCAAGAGAAATTCATGATGGACCTGCTCAAATGTTGGCAAATGTATTAATGCGTACAGATTTAATTGAAAGAACGTATCGTGAAAAGGGCATTGAAAATGCTTTGGCAGAAATAGCCGATTTAAAGAAAACGGTGCGTAATGCATTATCTGAAGTGCGTCGTATTATTTACGATTTACGACCAATGGCGCTCGATGATTTGGGCATTATTCCGACATTAAAGAAGTATTTGTCGACAGTGACTGAATATAATCCTGGTGTTGAAATTCATTTCCAATCAAGAAGCACCGAACAACGTATTCCTTCAAACTATGAAGTATCCATTTTCCGATTAGTGCAAGAATGTGTAACCAATTCCATGAAGCACGGAAAATGTAAGGATATATGGGTCAAGCTTGAGTGGTTGAGCAATGCGGTAAATATCGTTGTCAAAGATGATGGCGTTGGATTTAATCCACAAGGTGTCAAAGACCATTCTTTTGGTATCTTAGGCATGAGAGAACGCATTGAAATATTAAATGGTACAATCTCAATTGATAGTGAGATAGATCGAGGCACAACGGTCCTATTTAAAATTCCGTTAGAAGTAGAGTGAAGCAATTTGTTGCAGAAATTTAGGGGGTAAAGATTTATGACGAAGATTATTATTGTAGACGATCACCAGCTATTCCGTGAAGGGGTAAAACGTATTTTAGATTTTGAAGATACCTTTGATGTAGTTGCTGAAGGTGACGATGGCACAGATGTAGTAAATTTATACGCTGAAAACCAACCAGATGTAGTATTAATGGATATTAATATGCCAGGTAGAAATGGTGTAGAAGCAACAGCAGATTTAATTGCAGAATTCCCAGATGCCAAAGTAATCATGCTATCTATTCATGATGATGAAACATACGTTACACATGCACTGAAATCAGGTGCACTTGGTTACATGTTAAAAGAGATGGATGCTGACGAAATCGTAGAAGCAATTAAAGTAGTAGCGAATGGTGGTTCTTACCTACATCCAAAAGTAACAAAAAATTTAGTAGCAGAATTCCGTCGTCTTTCTGAGCATGAAAACAAAGGTAACTTCCATCAAACAGAAATTCGCCGTCCATTCCATCTATTAACGAAACGCGAATGTGAAGTATTACAACTACTAACAGACGGTCAATCAAACCGTACAATTGGTGAGACATTGTTCATTTCTGAAAAAACAGTCAAAAACCACGTTTCAAGCATTTTACAAAAAATGAATGTAAATGACCGTACGCAAGCTGTTGTAACAGCTATTAAAAACGGTTGGGTTGAAGTACGATAACTGCATAACATTGGAATAAAAGCTGTTTTTAAAAGCTACTTGATATAAGAAGTAGTTTTTAAAGCAGTTTTTTATCGTGTTCAGCAAAAAAATATCAAGCATGATAACTAAAGAAGTGAACTTACACGATTCGTTTTTTAAATGAAATCCAAATGTACGTTGTTATGGAAATAAAGCCTCCAGACGTAATTAGACAGAGGCGTAATAGATTGTGCAACATTTTTTAGTTTATAACGTCATAAGAAAGATGTAACAACTAAAAGTTGAAAATGCGCAACAAAATTCCTACGAAAGCATTTATATGCTACAATATTGCGCGGGAGGTTTTAAGATGTTAAAGAAAAGTATTCTAGCAGTTTTAACCTTATTAGTGTTAACTGCCTGTGGTAATAAAGATGACGAGTTAAGTGTGGAAGAGCGCGACCAAGTCATTGAGGATGGTACAGTAGGCTTTGAAATGATGGGAGAAGACATAGAAAAGGCTGAAAATGTGCCAGCAGAAGATGAAAAAGCAATTATAGCGGCATTTGATGAATATATTGCAGCTCTAAATGCGGAAGAAATAAATCGTTATATGCAAACAATATCGAAGGACCCAAAAGGTTTTAATTATGATGAAGAGAAAACGTATGCAACTGACGTTTTCAACCAATTTGATATTAAGCGTGACGTGGCAAATGTAACGATCGCGAAATATGATGAAAAAGAAGCGCAAGTTTTCGCTAACATGACAATGCACTCTCTACAGCTTGAGACGAAAGTTGAACATGAAAGTGCTGGGCGTCAGGTAACAGTTTTCGCCAAAGAGGATGAAGATTGGAAGGTAACAAGCGTCTTTTATATTGGAGACGACACAAAGTCAAGCACGGGCAAATAGAACAAGGGGAATTTAATTCCCTTAAACATACATAGGTAATGAATGTGAAATTTCGGTTTTATTCGACAAAGTTTCTTGTAGAATAAAGCTAATCCTCTAGTAAATGTCACAAATTTTGAGTGGTGTGAAGTGTACAAGCCAAATCAAAGTCTGAACAAGATTAGAGGTAAAATTGATTTCACATTCATTTCTTTTTACTGTAAACTATGGAACATAGGAGAGTGGACATGGATGAGGACGGCAATCGTAACAGATAGTACTGCATATATTACGCCTGAGGAACGTGAACGCTTAAGTATTCGTATGATTCCGTTAAGTGTAAACATCGCAGGCGAATTATTTTCAGAAGAAATTGATATTACTGCATCTGAATTTTATGATAAAGTACGTGGTGCAAAGGAATTCCCAAAAACAACGCAGCCACCAGTAGGAGAGTTTGCGGCACTCTTCGAAGAACTGGCAAAAGATTATGACGAGGTAGTATCCATACATTTATCAAGTGGGATAAGTGGTACATATCAAGGAGCGGTCCAAGCAGGCGAAATGGTGGATAACATTGATGTGTACTCATTTGATAGCGAGATTTCGTGCGCTGTCCAAGGCTTTTATGTATTACGCGCAGCAGAAATGGCTGCAGAGGGCTTTTCAGCAAAGGAAATACTTGCGGCATTAGCGGACATGCAGCAGTATATTCGTGCTTACTTCATTGTAGATGACTTAGCGCACTTACAACGTGGAGGGCGTCTGTCTGCAGCAGCAGCCTTAATTGGTGGCTTATTACAAGTAAAGCCAGTCCTACATTTTGTGGACAAGGTAATTGTGCCATTTGAAAAAATTCGCACACGTAAAAAGGCATTGAAGCGTGCGGAAGAACTACTAGCTCAAGATGCTAGCAAGTACGAGGCAATGGATGCTGTTGTCATTCATGGCAATTGTCAAGCAGAAGCTGAAGAATGGATGGCGCAACTTGCGACAAGCTACCCAAACGTAAACTTTAAGTTAAGCTATTTCGGCCCAGTTATCGGCACTCACTTAGGTGAAGGTTCAATGGGTCTAGGCTGGACAAAAAAATAATTCTATGTGAAGACAGTCTCTACAGATTATTGTAGAGACTGTTTTTTATTTGGATGGATGGCGATCAACGCTGATAGGATAGTGAGAAACGCTGATAGCATGGCGAACAACGCTGATAGCATAGTGAGAAACGCTGATAAAATAGAGAAAATCGCCTGTAGCAAAGTAAGAATCGCCGCTAGCATAGTAAAAATCGATGATAACAACAGTGCAATCGCTGATAGAAGAATAATCACAAGGAGAAAGGAGCTAAACAATATGAAATACAAAGGATGGTTATTACCACCTGCATTACGGGATTTTCATGAGGGACGCATTTGGCTAAGAGAGCATACACCCATTGCAGAACACGATATGAAGCGGGCAATCGAACGAAATTACTTTAATATAATAGAAGGAATTCAAAAAACACCGCATCTAAAATGCATTCGATGCCATAACGACAACCCCCAGCAATTTACGATGTTTGACTGTTCAAAATGTCAGCAGCTATGTGTCTATTGTAGACATTGCCTTACTATGGGTAGAGTTAGCAGTTGTACACAATTGGTGATGTGGAGAGGGCCACAAGCCATAAGAGAAACAAGGCATTCATTAGCATGGACGGGGCAATTTACCAAACTTCAACAACAAGCAGCCGATGAAATGCTAGAAAGTGTTAAAGTAAAACGATCTCATCTCACAAATGCAGTGTGTGGAGCTGGCAAAACGGAGTTGCTTTTCCCATCTGTTCATTATGCATTGCAGAAAGGCTTGCGGGTATGTATCGCCACACCGCGAACAGATGTGGTATTAGAATTATTTCCACGCTTTCTCAAGGTTTTTCCACAAACGACGATTCATGCATTATATGGGGGCGCTCCACTGCAACAAGGTTACGCCCAACTTGTCATGGCGACTACCCATCAGCTATACCGTTTTGAGCAAGCTTTTGACGTCATGATTGTCGATGAAGCGGATGCATTTCCCTATATATTTGATGAAACATTAAAAAGAGCTGTGTACAAAGCAAAAACTGCCGAGGCGCCGATACTTTTTGTAACAGCAACCCCATCGCAAAAGTTACTGAATCAGCATCAAAACAGATGCTATTCCTTTATTCCGAAGCGCTATCACAATCATCCTTTGCCAATGCCTCGCTATAGTTCGTTATGGGGCTATGAAAAAAAGTTGAAAAAAGGCGTGATTCCGCTGAAGCTGAAAAAGTGGACAGAGGATAGACTTGCGCAAAAAGAGCCATTCCTTATTTTCTTGCCAAAAGTGGAGTTGTTGGATATTGCCATCCCACTTTTTCAAGTATTACATGCTCGTATTTTAGCAGTTCATGCAGCGGACCCTGAACGAAAAGAAAAGGTACTCAAGCTACGCAATGAAGAAATTCCTGGATTATTAACGACGACTATATTAGAAAGAGGAATTACTATAAAAAATGTTCAGGTTGCTGTTGTCGGGGCAGAATCTTCTATTTATACGTCAAGCGCACTGATTCAAATTGCAGGACGTGTTGGGCGAAATATAGCTTTTGCTGACGGCGATGTTGTATTTTTTCATCACGGCATTACAGTAGAAATGGATGAGGCACGAGCTAAGATACAATATAACAATAAGATAGGACTCTCACTATGAATAAAAAGGAAACACATTGCTTACTATGCGCTCAGCCTCTGCAATCAGCACCTTCATGGAAAACACTTTTAACTAAACAATTCCCACCGTGCATTTGTCAAAAATGCGCTTCACGATTTGAACGCAACACTACAACATCAGCATTGTATCAATATAATGACGCCATGAAAGACTATTTGCATCAATATAAATTCCTTCAAGACGTGGCGCTGGCCAAAGTATTTCGTCAGGATCTACAGGATCAATTCAAACATGAAAAATCGGCTATTATCCCAATCCCTATGCATCCTTTGAAACAAAAAGAACGCACTTTTTCTCATATAGAGGAGCTACTTAAGGCTGCAGGAATTCCATATATCCAGCTATTAGAAAAAACGACGACGGAAACACAAAGCTCGAAAAATAGAGAGGAACGATTACAAACGGCGTCACTTTTTCAGTTATTACCTAGCGTAACTATAGCGTATAAAGAATATGTCCTTTTTGACGATATTCAAACTACAGGAACTACATTACGACATGCCACAGAAATTCTACTACAAGCTGGTGCCAAAAATGTTCGTAGTTTCACGTTAATTAGTGGATGAAAATGACAAAGCATCATGTATAATAGATAGAGCAAATTGTATAGTATAATTAGCCAATTTATCCCGCAGTAACGGTCAGTAAGACGCCCACCTCAAGTTGAAAAATGAAAACGAGTTAACTAGGTAGGCGATCAACTGCCCCTTAAAAGCTGGATTGGTTCAACTAACAATCAGTGGGGGATGAAGGAAACCCCCACTGATTGAAGTTTCACTTTATATAATAATTATCATGCAAGAGGAGGAAGAGTAGATGGCAGAAGTACGCAATTGTCCAAAATGTAATGAGTTCTTTAATTATATTGGGGTAAGAGAAGTTTGTCACAAATGTGCTCAATCTGAAGAAGAATTATATCAAATTGTTTATCGCTTTTTACGTAAACGTGAAAATCGTGCAGCAACGGTTGAGCGCATTGTTGAAGCAACTGGAGCGGAAGAAGAACTATTATATAGATGGGTTCGCAAAGGTCGTTTACAACCAGCGATGTTCCCAAACTTAGGTTATCCATGTGATAACTGTGGTCATTTAACGACAACAGGAAAACTCTGTACAAAATGCCAGAACGAATTAAAGGCAGATCTTCGTACATTTGAAGCGGCGAAGGAATTCCGTGATGGTGTTGCACAACGTGATCATGTAACATATCATTCTGATCGCAAAAGATAAAGACGGAAGAGACAAACTTTAACTGTGTGAAGTAAAAGCTTTTCTCACTATAGTTGATAAAAATACAGTTTTAATAGCCCACTCTTCAACTAAAGACACCATTTTGCTGTTGCCAGTTGGGGTAGTAGACTGTATCAAAACTAAAAATAGTATGCTAGGAGTACTCCTAGGCATACTATTTTTGATTTAAGGTAAAAAATAGCACGACACCTGGAAGGAAACGTAAATAAGTTCCGTGGCTCATGCCATGCCCACCGAGAACTTAGCGGGTTTCTTACCCATAAAAAAGATGGTATTTATTATTTAAGGGATTTTTTAGATAGCACCTTCTCTTTTTTTATGTTTGAAACTTAACATTGTGTGAGAAAGTCCGAAATAATAGGAAGATAAGCTTTTTAGATAGGGGGGTCTGACATGAAAATTACATCTTATGGTGTGAATGCTGTAAACGCTTATAAAAATCAAGTGCGCAATGTAAAATCAGGTGACAACAAAGCATCTTTCGCCGATAAAATTGAAATTTCAAAAACCGCACAGGAAATGCAGGGTGTATCAACATATAGCGCTGAGCGTGCTGAGCGTGTGCAACAATTAAAAGCAGATATTGCTTCTGGTGATTACAAAGTAAATGCACGCCAAGTTGCAGAAGATATGCTGAAATATTATCGTTTCTAGGGAATAACAGAAAGGGTGTTTAGCAATATGTCTGTAGAAGCGATTTGTTCTACATTAACCAAGCTAGAAAGAATGCATAAAAGCTTACTTGAACTAGCCTTCAAAAAAACTGAAATCATTAAATCCGGCAATATCGAAGCACTGGACCAAATGCTCAAGGATGAGCAGGCACATGTAGCAGCCATCGATAAGCTCGAGCAACAGCGTCAAATACAGGTAACGGACTACCTTGAAGCAAAAGGATTTGCTTCTACTGACAAAATGACTGTCGCTGATGTCATCGAGGCTGCTGAACAACAAACTGAAAAAGACACACTGTCAGCAGTGCGCAATCGATTAATGCTAATCATAGAAGACTTACGTAAACAAAATGATTTAAATCAAAAACTAGTGTTTCAATCACTACAATTTGTCAATCTGACACTAGATACACTACGCCCGCGTCCCGAGCAAATGAACTACTCGGGCAGTGAGGTGCGCGGCACAAATACAGTTGCCAAAAAATCATATTTCGATTCTCAAGCATAGGTTTTTGCGCCTGAGTGAAACTAATTGCTTGATTTTTTGGACGTTACTATAGGGAGGAAAAAAGATGCGCTCAACATTTATGGGCTTAGAAACAAGTAGAAGTGGTTTATTTACACAGCAATCGGCTTTATATACAACAGGACACAATATTTCAAATGCCAATACACTTGGTTACTCACGTCAACGCGTAAACATGCAAGCAACACCAGGATTCCCAACAGCAGGTTTAAACACACCTTATTATCCCGGTCATATGGGAACAGGGGTCGAAGCGGGCTCGATACAACGTATTCGCGATGAATTTATCGACCGTCAATTCCGTCAAGAAACAAACAAGCTTGGCTACTGGGAATCTCGCTCAAACGCTATTTCTCAAATGGAAGATATAATGGATGAACCATCTCAATATGGTCTAAACGCAGCATTAGAACAATTTTGGAAGGGGCTTCAAGATGTAAGTACAAATCCAGAAAACGCTGCCTCTCGCAAGGTTGCGATTGAGCGTGCCAATCATCTAGCATCATCCTTTAATTACATCGATACACAGTTAAAAACAATCCAAGGAAACTTAGGAAATGAAATTAGTGTAGCGACAGATCGAATCAATTCGCTGCTGAAACAAATTGCTGCGATTAATAAGCAAGTACAAGAAGTCGAACCAAATGGTTATGTACCAAATGATTTATACGATGTTCGTGATACGTTAATTGATGAATTAAACAGTTACATACCAGTATCAGTAGAACGGGTTCCATCTGGTGGGAATGCAAGTGAAGTGGCTGAGGGAACTGTTACCATTTCATTTAAACCATATCCAGTAGGCACTGAGATTAAATTAGTCAATGGCAGAGATGCTGCTAGCATTGAAGTAAATAGTGGTGCAACACAAATTGACGGCAAAGATTTAGCTAATTTGTTTACGGACATTGTAGTAAATGGTTCAGGGACAACAGATTCAGGTTCAATTACATATGACGAGCTTGATCCAGGTAAAGGAAAAATGTTATCCCTTATCAATTCTTATGGATATCAAAGCGCAACTGGCCCTAAAGGTTACTATCCTGAAACGTTAGCAAGTATAGATAAACTTGCATCTGAATTTGCTACTGTATTTAATTCAATGCATAAACAAGGATTTGATTTAACAGGTGCTCAAAGTACATTAGACTTCTTTGACACATCCGATGGTACCCCAGCCATTACAGCGGGAAATATTAAAGTAAATGCTGATCTTTTAGCTGATTCTTCTAAATTGGCAGCATCGTCAAGACCGAATGAAGAAGGAAATGGTAAATGGGCACTTGAGCTTGCGAATATCCAATCAAAGGTACAAGGTAATTTAGATGGCGCAACATTTAACTCCTTCTATCAAGGAATCATAGGTAAGCTCGGTGTAGATGGTGAAGAAGCATATCGATTAAATATGACGTCTGAAACATTACTAGTAACAATTTCAAACAACCGCGCTTCAATGAGTTCAGTCTCTCTTGATGAAGAAATGACAAATATGATTACATTCCAACAAGCGTATAACGCAAACGCACGTATGATTACAGTTGTAGATGAGACTTTAGACAAAATTATAAATGGCATGGGCCGTGTAGGTTTATAACAATAGGATAATCAAGGTTTCATAAAAGAAAGGGGCTCTAACAAATATGCGTATAACACAATCCATGTTATCGAATAACATGCTTCTAAACTTAAATAATAGTTACGGAAAAATGTCTAAGTTACAGGATCAAATTAACTCAGGGTCAAAGATTACTCGTCCTTCAGATGACCCGGTTATAGCAGTTAAAGGAATGGGCTATCGCCGTGATCTAGGTAAAGTTGAACAGTATACACGTAATATGAATGAAGTGAATAACTGGTTAGATACAACCGATGAATCAATGAACCAAGTAGGGGAACAGATGAAACGAGTTCGTGAACTCGTTATTCAAGCAGCAAATGATACGAATACTCCGGATGAACGTGCGAAAATAAAAATGGAAATTGATCAAATTCATCGACAAATCCAAGATGTCGCTAACACAAAAATTGGAGATCGTTATATTTTTAGTGGAACGAAAACGGGTCAGCCACTTTTTGAAAATGGTTTAGTCAATACTGCCAATGTAAACACTGAAGATGTACGAATTGAGGTTTACGATGGCATTCAGTTGACAGTTAATACACCTGGCCTTCAGTTGTTTCAAGATCTTGATAGTATGATGGGGAAAATATCAGATCTATTAGACCCTAATCGCGTTAGTGGACCAGCAACTGGTGCAGAAATTGGTGATGCGCTTGGCGGAGTTGCTGATCAGAGCACCGGGGATGATATTACAGCCATGCATAACCGTATTCTTGAGATACAAGCAGATGTCGGTGCACGTCAAAATCGTGTGGAGTTAATGGAAAATCGTCTTTCTATTCGTGAGATAGGTGTAACAAAGCAATTATCTAATAACGAGGATGTTGATTATGCAAAGGCCATTACTGAAATGGTCACACATGAATCCATTCATCAGGCTGCACTATCAGTGGGGGCTAAAATTATCCAACAAACACTAGTTGATTTTATCCGCTAAATATTCAAAAGCGTTTGGACATTTGTTCAGACGCTTTTCTTGAAAGGGGGAGGTGTAAATGCGATTCCCACAAATTCAGATTCGTACCACAGATGCGCAAATGAATCTTGATATTGCAAAACCAAAGCAGTATATTAAACAACCGAGTGCAACACAGCATATTGAACAACCAGCAGCAATTCTTGAAATTAATACAACGCGCGGTGTGCTACGTATCGACTCTTCACAGGCAAGACGAGATTTGGGCTTAATAGGTCCGTTAGAATCTAGTGCAAATTATGCGCAACAAGGAAAACAGGAAGCGTTACAAGGAATGGCCCGTAGAGCGGGAGAAGGACGTCAAATGATGGAAAGCTCCGGTAAAGGTCAGGGGCGTGCTACTATCCAAAACATCGCTAAACAAAACCATGGTCCTCACCGCGTGCAATTTAATATTAAATTTGTCCCATCTGTTGGCTCGGTAAAAATCGATTACACACCAGGTACTACAGACGTTAATATACAACGTAGAGAGCCAATAATTGACACAAAGGTGAACAAACCAATTCATGAATACACACCTGGAAAAGTAACTGGTACAATTGTACAAAGACCATCTGTTCAAACGGACGTGATAGTATAAAGGAGCGCAACGACTATATGAAAATTGCAACAAAATTTTTAGGTGAGGTAGAAATAACGAACGAGGATGTTATAACATTCCCGGAAGGTATTCCAGGATTTCCAGATGTTACAAAGTTTGTGTTATTACCACTTGATCAGGATTTACCGCTCGCGCTATTACAAGCAACTGAAAGTGCTGAACTTGGTTTCATTGTGGCTTATCCATTTGTATTCAAACCTGATTATGCGTTTGATCTTTCAATGGAAGATAGTGAAGTGCTCGTTGCAGAACGAGAAGAAGACCTTGTTACATATGCCATCGTGACATTAAAAGAAAAGTTAAGTGAATCTACAATGAACTTACTTGCACCAGTTGTCATCAGCATGAAGAAAAAAGTAGGTAAGCAGATTGTGTTAAGTGACAGTAAGGCTTATCCGTTACGCTTTTCGCTAAGTGCTCTTGAAGGAAGTGTTAAATAATGCTCGTACTTTCAAGGAAAAAGAATGAATCTATAATGATAGGTGACCATATAGAGGTGAAAATTCTATCGGTTGATGGCGACCAAGTGAAGCTAGGCATCGTGGCTCCAAAGTCAGTGACGGTTCATCGTTCAGAAGTATTTGAGGCAATTCAACAGCAAAACAAAGAAGCGTTAAACGTAACGTCAAACTTCTTAGAACAATTAAAGAAAAAATAATGTTTTCTATAACACCTATTATCTCTTATGAGTGATAGGTGTTTTGTTGTTCTTAAGGATATTGATTTCCTTTTAAAGTATTTAGCAAAGATAAATCTTTTTTATAGGCGAATACAATGTAATGAAATGGCCAAATACATTAATTGATATGATTATTATCCAAGGGAATTTAGTTTTTTTATGGGAAATTTAATTCAGAGCATAATACGAGATTTTTTATGAAAATAAAAAATAATTTCGCTAAAAACTATTAAACATTTCAACTATGGTACGATATAGATAGTGTAAGGCAGTGGAAGTACATAATACGACCAAAGCCAACAGCATTCCACAAGGATGTGGAATGACAAAAAACATTCAAGGAGGAATTCCACATGAGAATTCAACATAACATTTCAGCTTTAAACACTCACCGTAACCTTGGCTTCAACAACGCACAATCTGCAAAAAACCTTGAGAAATTATCTTCAGGTTACAAAATCAACCGTGCTGGCGATGACGCTGCTGGTTTAGCAATCTCTGAAAAAATGCGCGGTCAAATCCGTGGTCTTGACATGGCAACTAAAAATGCTCAAGATTCAGTATCTTTAATCCAAACGGCTGAGGGTGCTCTTAACGAAACACACTCAATCCTACAACGTATGCGTGAATTAGCAGTTCAATCTGCGAACGATACAAACGTAACTTCTGACCGTGAAGCTTTACAATTAGAAATTAACTCTTTATCAGAAGAAATTTCTCGTATTGCGAACGACACTGAGTTTAACACTCAAAAATTATTAAACGGTTCATTCAATGGCGGTACTGCAATTACAAATCCTTCATCAGCAACAGCTTCTACTGGTAAGGTATTCCACATTGGTGCTAACTCTGGTCAGTCAATTAACTTAAGTGTTATGACAATGACAGCTACTGCACTTGGTGTAGCAGCCCTTGCAAATGGTACAGCAGTAACTTCTTTAGGTACTGCTGGTACTATCGGTGGAGGTATTAACATTTCTGCACAAACTGCAGCTGATAACTCTATTTCTGTAATTGACTCTGCATTAAAACGCGTTTCTGAAACTCGTGCATCCCTAGGTGCGGTTCAAAACCGTTTAGAGCACACAATTAACAACTTAGGTGCTACTTCAGAAAACTTAACAGCTGCTGAATCTCGTATCCGTGATACAGATATGGCGAAAGAGATGATGGGCTTCACGAAGAACAATATCTTAACACAAGCTGCACAATCTATGTTAGCGCAAGCTAACCAACAACCACAAGGCGTTCTACAATTATTAGGGTAATTATTAATAGTATCGAATAATTTAAGTAAAGAGAGTAGTCCTACAAGGTGAGAAATCAACTTGTAGGACTAGCTCTCTTTTTATATTTTAGGAATATAACAGTATACATTTTGCTTTAATTTTTTGATTTTTAGTCGATAATGATAGAGAGGTGAATGTAGTGCAAGAGTTTATCGTTGAACAAGTAAACAGTAGACAAGCTCAACCAGGGTTAAAAGTAAATGAGTTTTTCATACATAGTAAATATAATCCAATTATTGAAGCTGAAAGAATAGCTACTACTTATTATGAAAACCACCATACTCATATCATATTTGGTTATGGATTAGGTTATATTGTAGATGCACTTTTGCCAAAAGTGCACGATGGAAAGATTATTATTATTGATCCCCTTATTGAAAAAGGTATATTAAATATTAATAGCAGACATGAAAATGTAGAGCAAATTATTTATTGGGATAATAAGCAAGTCAATACATTGGCGTACATTGTCTCGAGCATTGCTAAAGGGTTAGATTTAAAGATTAAAATAATCTGTGCTCCAAACTACGATAAATTGTTTATGCAAGAGTACTACGAAATATTGAAGTATATTAGTGAATTTCAAAACAAAACAATAGTGAACCAAAATACTGTTATCTTTTTTTCCGAACAATGGCAAAACAACCTTGCGCAAAATTTATTGCCGATTGTTCAAGATGAAACCTTATCAGTACTACACAATAAATTGAATTTACCAATCGTTGTAGCATCTGGAGGACCATCATTGACGAAGCAACTAGGACTTTTAAAACAAATTCAGGAGTATGTCATCATTATTGCTGCTGGATCAACTATTAATTCATTGCTAGCAGCCCAAATAGAGCCTGATTTTGTCGTTTCGATTGATGGTGGAGAACCAAACTATAACCATTTTAAAGAGTTGAAATTAGAAAAAGCCCGATTAATTTATTCTGTTTTTAATCATCCTGGTATACGTAATGCTTTTGAAAAGAGGGCATTTGTTTTTGCTGAAACGAGTCAATTACCTATTAAAAAATATTTGTACGATAAATTTGATATAGATACCCCTTTAATTACAGGTGGTGGGACTGTAGCACATTTTTCTCTTAGTATTGCTCAATTATTGAATTCGGGTCCAATTGCTTTGATTGGGCAGGATTTAGCGTATACGAATAATTTAACGCATGCGTCTAATAATAAACATACTCAAAATATTGATAATTCAAATGCTAATGTAGTATGGGCTGATGGATATGATGGGGAGAAAGTATTATCATCGCGTGTATTTATGTCGATGAAGGTTACTTTTGAAGAGATGATGAGATTTAATAAACCTGCCGTACCACTATATAATTGTACTGAGGGAGGTATTAAACTGAAGGGATACGACCAAATACCATTTAAGGAATTCGTCGAACGTTATATTAATATGCAACAACTTAAAGACTTGAGTGAGATAGATGGTGAGAAATATTCTCGAAAGTCGGATGGAGAAATAATCGATATTTTAGAGGAAGAAATAAAAATACTAAACAAGTTAGACCGCATTCTAAGTGATGCACTCCATTTACTAGCTAACAATCACTCTAAAACATCTTTTAATCCAAAAACGTTGAAAAAGTTGGATAAAATAGATAAACAAATAGAAACATTAACGAAGGATGTTCAAATGCACTTTTTGGTAAATCCAATTGTAATTGAAGTTGGCAATTGTTTTTTAGAAAAGCCAAATGAAACACCAGAAGAAACGTACCAACGTATATATAACCAAACACATACATTATATACGAGATTATTAGAAGCAATAGGAAAATCAAAGCTAAACGTACGACAAACTATTGCGTTACTGGAAAACGGGGGGAAAAAAACAAATGAATGATTTAATTTTAGAGACAATAGAAAGTTATAATAATTATTTAACATTATTACCAGATGGTTGTCTAAATATTGCTGAGAAACTAAGAGAAGATCAAATAGCAAATGCACTAAATGATATCAAAGATTTTACTGAAGGTGTAATTTGGTTAGTAGATGCTGGAACACAATTGTCAAAAAATGAAGTAGAAGTTACTTTAAATATCAGTCAAATACATGACTTTTTAAATGAAATAAACGAAAGTTTACAAATGAATGATTATAATTTAGCTGCTGATTTATTTGAATATGAAATTGCGGAGTTTTTTAAAACGGCAACATTATTACAAAGTGCTTTAAAACAATGAACTTTGAAAAATTGAAAGCGAAGAACGGTGAAGATACGTTAAAAGTAAACGGATTACTCTTGTATAGTAAATATCAACCTATAATAGAGACTGACAAATTTATTCGAAAAGAAGTAAAACTAGATGCTGATGGCTATCTATTAGTAGGGCTTGGTTTAGGATACCATCTATCTGCTTTAGTAAAACTAATTGATAAACGAAAACGTATAACGGTGCTTTGTTTAGATAAAAAAGAAATTGATTTATATAAAAAATCGATAGTATTCGATTCGTTAGAAAATGCTGACAATATAAAAATAGTAACAGAGATTGCTAATTTAGAACTCACTATAAAGGATCAAGTAATCATTCCTCATGTTTGTTTGCAATTGATGAATAAAAATCATCCGCTTTTTAATTATTTAACAGATATAAAAATAAAGCAAATGTCATTTAAACGTTTTAGGAATTTAATGGAATATAACTTTGGCAATAATTGTAAATTAAATGACTTTAGATTATGTGAGTATCAATCTAAATTGAATATGTGCGAAAAACAACTAGCATGTATAGTAGCGAGTGGGCCTTCATTAGAAGAAACAAAGAAATGGCTACATAGGGTAAAGGAAGAAGTTTATATTTTATGCGTAGGATCTGCACTGAAAGTACTACTAAACGAAGGGATTAAACCTGATGCGGTAATCATTACAGATTCGCAAAAGGAAATTTCAATTCAACTTCAAGATGTTGCATTTGAAGGGCAGTTATTTTATTTAAGCACAGCAGACTACGATACGATTAAAGCATACCCATATGCTAGAATTATGCTATTGCAAAATGGCTATGAAGCGGCTGAATTATTAGCACCAAAAGTTAATTATCCTTTATTAGAGACAGGTGGTTCTGTAGCAACTACTGCATTTAGCCTTCTAAAGTATTTAGGGTTTGACAAGCTTGTTTTATTTGGTCAGGATTTAGGCTTTTCTACCGAACGTACTCACGCAAGCGGCTCAACTTCTGGTAGAAAAGTTAATCATTTAGAAGATACTATAGAGGTTATTTCTAATGAGGGCAAAAAAATTCGTACTTTACCAAATCTTTATAGTTATTTGAAGTGGTTTGAAATGAAAATAAAAGTTTCTAATATACATGTATATAATACAGCTGCTAAAGGTGCTAAAGTTAATGGGGCAACCGTTGTTAATGAGGTTGAATTTTTAAGTTTAATAAATAATAGTGATAGTAGATTGGGGTATTAACAATGGATATACTACAAAACAAGACAGTTTTAGTTACAGGTGGCACAGGCTCCTTCGGTAAAAAATTTATCCGAAAAGCATTAACACTTGGTGTGAAAAAAGTCATCGTCTTTAGTAGAGACGAGTTAAAACAATATGAAATGAAACAAGATTTCCAAGATGATCGTATCCGATTCTTCATTGGAGATGTTCGCGATAAAGATCGATTATATCGTGCGTTTGATGGTGTTGATATTGTGATTCATGCTGCGGCTATGAAGCATGTTGATGCATGTGAATATAATCCATTTGAGGCAGTGAAAACGAATATTCACGGCGCACAAAATATTATTGAAGCGGCGATTGATCGTGGTGTAGAAAAGGTAATAGCCCTATCTACAGATAAGGCATGTAGCCCAGTAAATTTATACGGTGCGACAAAATTAGCATCAGATAAATTGTTTGTAGCCGCTAATGCTTATGTAGGCGAAAAGAAAACACGTTTTGCAGTAGTGCGTTATGGCAATGTAGCAGGAAGCCGTGGCAGTGTAGTGCCGTTCTTTAAAAGAATTAAAGAAACTGGTACTGTGCCAATTACAGACGAGCGTATGACACGTTTCTGGATTACACTTGAGCAGGGTGTACAATTCGTTTTAGATAATTTAGAACGTATGTATGGTGGCGAAATTTTTGTGCCGAAAATTCCGAGTATGAAGGTAACTGATTTAGCGAAAGCCATTGCACCAGAATGTAATATTGAGATTATTGGCATTCGACCAGGAGAGAAGCTACATGAAGCGATGATAATGGAAGACGATGCTCGTCATACGATTGAGTTTGATGATTATTATGTTATCCAACCAGAGCTTTCTTGGTGGCCACAGGGGCAATTACAAGGTGGTACAACATTATCAGAAGGATTTGCTTATACAAGCGATAACAATACGGACTGGTTAACAGTTGAACAATTACAAGATTTAGCGGAGGAAATGTAGTCTTTGACTGCATTTTTTCTGTAAGGAGTGAATGGCAATGAGAGATACTTATTTACCATATGGTAAGCAGTGGCTTGAAGATGATGATATTGAAGCAGTTGTAAATGTTTTAAAAAGTGATTACTTAACAACGGGTCCAACGATTGCTAGCTTTGAACAAAAGGTAGCTAACTACGTAGGTACTAAATATGCAGTTGCCTTTTCAAATGGCACAGCGGCACTTCACGGGGCATGTTTTGCGGCAGGTATTGGCAAGGGCGATGAAGTGATTACAACACCAATTACATTTGCAGCAAGCGCAAACTGTGTACGATACGAGGGTGGTACAGTTGTTTTTGCGGACATTAATGAAGATACATATAATATAGATCCTGTAGAAATTGAAAAGAACATTACACCACAAACAAAGGCAATCATTCCTGTGCATTTTACAGGACAGCCTGTACAGTTAGATGAAATTCACGCTATCGCAAAGAAGCATAACTTAATTGTTATTGAAGATGCAGCACATGCGCTCGGTGCTGATTACAAAGGACAAAAGGTTGGTGCATTAAGTGATATGACGATGTTTAGTTTTCATCCTGTGAAGCATGTTACAACAGGTGAGGGTGGTGTCATTACAACCAATAATGAATGCTATTATAAAAAGCTATTACAATTCCGTTCACACGGCATAACGAGAGATACAGAAAGTATGCCGAAAAATGATGGCCCTTGGTACTATGATATGCAGTTTTTAGGTTATAATTACCGAATGACAGACATTCAGGCAGCATTAGGAATAAGTCAGATGGACAAGCTAGACAGTTTCGTTAAGCGTCGTCGTGAAATTGCTATAAAGTATGATGAAGCATTTAAAGACAATGAGTTTTTAATAACACCAAAGCAGTTACCAGAAGGTCATTCGAGCTGGCATTTATATATTATTCAATTAAATATTGAAAAGCTAAATGTTACTCGTAAGGAAGTATTTGAGGCTTTAGTGGCACAAAATATTGGTGTCAATGTGCATTATATACCTGTACATACATTGTCATATTATCAAGAACTAGGCTATAAAGAAGGTTCAATGCCAAAATCGGAGGCGTTATATGAGAAAATGATTACTTTGCCACTATTCCCGAAAATGACGAATAACGATGTGAATGAAGTAGTTGCTACAGTAATAAGTGAGCTTGAGAAGGTGAGCAAATGAGAGTTGTAGCAATTATTCAAGCTAGAATGGGTTCAATGCGCTTACCTGGTAAAATACTAAAAGAAGTAAATGGACGATCCTTACTTTCATATCAACTAGAGCGATTAAAAGGTAGTAGGTTCATTGATGAAATCGTCATTGCTACAACAACGGAAGACCAAGATGATAAAATAGTCACTTTTTGTGAGCAACAAGATGTTTCTTATCATAGAGGGTCTGAAACAGATGTATTAGCAAGATATTATGAGGCTGCCTTAAAGTATAATGCCGACGCTATTGTAAGAATTACTTCTGATTGTCCTATTATTGATGTACAAGTAGTTGATAAAACGATACAGTATTTTCTAAAATCTGGTCATTGTGACTATGTCTCTAATACAGTAGAGCGTACATATCCACGGGGCTTAGATACTGAAATTTTCACATTTGCAGCTTTAGAGAAAGCACATAAAGAAGCATCATTAGAATGGGAACGCGAGCATGTAACTGCCTATTTCTATACAAATCAAGATGTATTTAAAGTTGGTCAGGCCAAAAATGATACGGATTACAGTAAATATCGATGGACAGTTGATACAGAAGAGGATTTTGAATTGATTAAAAATATAATTGAAGCACTATATGCTGAAAATCCACAATTCACTTTACATGATACGGTAATTGTGATGGAAGAAAATCTAGAGTGGTTTAACATTAATGCACATATAGAACAAAAGAAATTATAGGGTGATAGCATGAGTATATTTATTCGAGTAGATGCTTCAACTGAAATTGGTACAGGACATGTAATACGCTGTTTAACTTTAGCTAATCGACTGAAAAAAGAAGGGAAAACAGTAGCCTTTATTTGTCGACATGCAGAGGGTGATTGTATGGAGCTAATAGAACAGCAAGGCTTTTATGTATATAAACTGCGTGCTTCCGAAGGTTCTTTATGGACGTATGTAGCAGATTATTGGAAAGAAGACGCTAGGGAAACTATTAATATTTTACGACATTATAAAGTGGAACAGTTAATTGTGGATCACTATTCAATCGATATTAAATGGGAACAAGTAGTTCGACCCTTTACTAAAGAAATAATGGTCATTGATGATTTAGCAAATCGACCTCATGATTGTGATGAGCTACTTGATCAAAATTTTTACTTGAATAAAGATTCAAGATATAACGGTTTAGTACCTGTTCATACACGATTGTTATTAGGTCCTAAACATGCTTTACTACGTGAAGAATTTAAAGAAGCTCGTAAGATAATTAAGTCTTTTACTGGTAAGGTTGAAAGGATTTTTGTCTTCTTTGGCGGTAGCGATCCAACGAATGAAACAGAGAAAGTATTGAGGGCAATTTTACCAATAATTCACCTAAAAAAAATAGAAGTTGATGTTGTAGTAGGGAATTCAAATCCAAATAAGATGAAAATTAGAGAAGTATGTTCAACTTCTGACCAATTAACATATCATTGTCAAATAAATAATATGGCAGAACTCATGGTAAAAGCAGATTTAGCAATAGGCGCTGGAGGGGCAACGACGTGGGAGCGGATTTATTTACATTTACCTACTATAGTAATTGCAGTGGCAGATAACCAAGTGAAAGCTGCTGAAGATTTAGCGGAAATAAATGCTATTGTTTTCTTAGGTATGCATAATTCTATTAGAGAAGAGAACATTTCTAGTTGTTTAAGAAATATCATATCTGATAAAGTAAAAATGAAAAAAATTATAAGGAATTTATCTACAATATAAAATTAATAGAAGGGGCAAGAACGAGAAAGCTGTTTAATTTAACGAATCTGATTTAGAAATAAATGGGGGATTTTACTCTATATATAGAATTGTGATAAAGAAAGATAAGTGGATGAAAAAAGAACAGAGTTAGAATATAAAGAAATGCTCATAGATTCTTATTAAGAAAAATATCGTAAAAAATATTGTAAATGGAATGAGATATATGCTTCAAGTAGAATTGAGAAATGTCAATTTAGACGATGTTAAAAAAATCTTTGACTGGAGAAACCAGTTATTTATTCGGTCAAAAATGTTTAATAGTGATGAGATTCCTTTTGAGAGACATCTAGAATGGTATAATTCATTCGCTACTAATAACAATAGAATCGCAAAAATTTTTTCTTTTAATCGAGTAGATTACGGTGTGTTAAATATTAGTGCAATTGATGAAAAGTTAGAGAGTTGTGAATGGGGTTTTTATATAGGAGATGAACAAGCCCCTAAAGGAACCGGTTTACTGTTAGGATATACATCGCTTGAATATATTTTCGAAGATTTGAAAATGAGAAAAATATGTGCTCAAGTGATTGAATCAAATCAAATAAGTCGAAAATTTCATGAAAAGCTAGGTTTTAAACTAGATGGTATTTTAAGAAAACATATTAAACGAGACAAGCATTATGAAGATGTATATGTTTATAGTTTATTTATTGAAGAATGGCAAGAAATATCTGGAAAAATAAAAGTGGAGCTAGAGGGGAGATTTAAATGAATTCAATTAATGTAGAGCAATATAAAATAGGATCTCAAGAAAAGCCATTCATCATTGCAGAGATGTCAGGAAATCATAATCAATCATTAGAACGAGCATTAGAAATAGTGGAAGCTGCCGCAAAATCAGGTGCGCATGCCTTGAAAATTCAAACGTACAGAGCGGATACAATAACATTAGATTTAGATACGCCAGATTTTATAATAAAAGATGAAGAAAACCTATGGAAAGGCAGAAAGCTTCATGATTTATATGATGAAGCACATACGCCTTGGGCATGGCATAAGCCCATTTTTGACCGTGCAAAAGAATTAGGGATGATTGCCTTCAGTACCCCATTTGATGAAACAGCTGTTGATTTTTTAGAGGAATTAGATGTACCGCTGTATAAAATTGCCTCCTTTGAAAATACAGACTTACCGCTTATCAAAAAAGTAGCAACTACAGGAAAGCCGATGATTGTATCAACTGGAATGGCGACATTAGCAGAATTAGATGAGTTAGTTCGAACTGCAAAAAAAGCAGGCTGTAAAGACCTAGTGCTATTAAAATGTACAAGTACATATCCTGCTACGCCAGAAAACACAAATATCTTAACAATTCCACATATGAAGCAGTTATTTGGAGATATACAAATTGGATTATCGGACCATACAATGGGGATTGGCGTTGCTGTAGCAAGTGTTGCGTTAGGAGCAACAGTTATTGAAAAACATTTCACACTACACCGTACTGATGGGGGTGTAGATTCAGCCTTTTCAATGGAGCCAGCAGAAATGAAGGCGCTTGTAGAAGAGACAGAACGTGCTTGGTTGGCAATGGGGAAAGTGACTTATGGTCCAACTGAAAAAGAAAAAGCATCTTTGAAATTCCGCCGATCAATTTATGTATCGAAAGATATTAAAGCAGGTGAAGAATTTACAAAAGAAAATATTAAAATTGTACGTCCTGGTTACGGATTGGAGCCGAAATTCTTCAACCATGTTCTTAATAAAAAAGCTCAAAAGGATTTTTCAGCCGGTATGCCTATAAAGTTTGAAGATTTATAAAGATAATTATTCCCTTGAACTAGTAATTTTTTTAAAATGCTAAATTTAATTTACCATTTTTGAGAAAATAATTACTTACATTAGCTATTTAAAGACCATTACTATAATCATATTCCACTTAAGTAAATGACACAAATAGTAGGTGTAATTGATGCAACTTGTTATGGACCACAATCTTCAAATTGATGGTGGTTGATGTGCTTGCTAAATAATATATAAAATGCCACTAACCAGAAAGGATGAAAAGATAGTGTTTACAGAAGAAAATATTGAAGTGCTTTCTAAAAACCAATATCATTGGATTGCAAATTTAACTGAAGATGTTATTTATCCATCCTTTATAGGTAAACAAAATGATGTTCATGAAATTTTTCAAACAAGAGATGATGAGCTTATCAGAATAGAGGATAAAGTTGATGATAAATTTGAATTAAATTCGTTGAAAAAAGAAGTAATATTTGTTTTTGGAATTAATTCTATTGGTGAATTGAATTGGCTTAATAGAGGCAAACACAAAGAATCTGTTGTAGTGATTATTGAACCAAATCCTACTTTTTTTTCGTATGCTTTAAGTAATAAAGACTTGAGAAGTATTTTTAAAAAAGACAATGTTTTATTGTTCGTAGATGACAAAATTGAAAATTTAAACTTATTTTTGCAAGGTGTTTTTTATGAGTTCAAGTATTTACAATATTTAAAGAATACATCAGTGTATTTCACATATTTTTACAGAAATTATGAATTAGATAAAACGAAATCAATTGTTACAGTTCTTAGACAAGTTATTGCTACATTATTATTTAGTATAGGAAACGATATTGAGGATAATTTAATTGGATTAGAGAGGAATATTTCTAATCTACCATATATTAAACAATCTAAAAATATAGCGAAATTTAAAGATATGTACGCTGGAATTCCAGCAATAATTGTTGCAGCGGGTCCGTCTTTAAATAAAAATATCCACGAGTTAAAAAATGCTCGAGCAATAATTATAGCTGTGGATACGATAGCAGGAAAGTTATTGAAAGAGGGAATTATTCCAGATTTTATTTGTTCTATTGAGCGATTAAGTGAAGTATACGACTATTTTTATAAAGATTTAGATTTACCGATTACAACAGCGATTGTAGGTCCCCCAGTACTAGATAGTCGAGTGTTCAAGAATACGCAAAGTCCGATTATAATTCCGTTTAAAGAAGGAGTTGCGGAAACAAAATGGATGCAGCAAGTGTTGAAATTACCATCTGAGACTGTTATTTCAATGGGATATTCTTGTGCCAATTTAGCGTTTAGTATGGCGCATCATCTAGGATGTTCCCCGATTGTATTCGTAGGACAAGACCTAGCTTTTGGTAAAGATATGAAAGAAACTCATGCAGCTGGTACAAAATATGATGAACATTCAACTACAAATAAGTCACAGCCTTTTGTTGAGTGGACAAACGGTTATCATAATGATCAAGTAAAAACAACTAAAATATGGCTTCAATTTAAAATGTGGTTTGAGCAGCATATTGCAGAAAATGGGCTATTTGCTATTGATGCGACTGAGGGTGGAGCAAGAATTAATTATACGGAGCAAATGCCGTTAAAAGAAGCTATAGCAAAATATTGTGTAAAAGAAGTGCCAAATATTTTTAGGGATATAGAGAACACGAACCAATATTCTATAAATGAAGTAAAGTTTATAGAAACATTAAATAAAGAAATAAAACTGTATAATAAAATTAAACAATTATGTGTAGTGGTTTCTAAAGATTTAGATAGGATTTCAAAGAGTGACATGAAAAATGAGAAAAAAATAGTGAAAGTTCTAGAAGAATTTCATAATTTAATAAGAGGCATTGTACAACAACCTTTATTACTACATAACTTGCAAAGTATATATATGCAATATTATTGGACTTATAATAGTAGAGAACAAATAATTGATAGTAAATATATTAAAGAAGAGATATATGAACAAAAAAAGCTTTTAGCTACAGCTATAGAGATATTAGAAAGAATTATAGAGATAATTTCAAAGCCATTAGTAAAATGAATATTCGGAAAATAAGTTTATTATCCAGAAAAGTACTTGACCTAAAAGAAAGTCTTGTATATTCATTAGCACATTCCGCCTGTAGTGGAATGTGCTATATTATTATATTCTTTGAAAACCCCCTGCTATGCGGGGGGTTCCGGAAAGCTTTTAGCTATGGACAAAAAAACTCCAATCGTACAATAAGGTCAGGTCTGGTCAACCGACTTCGTACGAAAGGAGACTCCAAAATGGATAATAAAAGTTTAGCACAGACAACATGGAATTGTAAGTATCATATCGTCTTCGCACCGAAATACAGAAGACAAGTTATTTATGGTCAGATTAAGGCGGATGTAGGAAGAATACTACGTCAGTTGTGTGAAAGAAAAGGTGTAGAAATTATTGAAGCAACAGTCTGTCCGGATCATATACATATGTTGGTGAGTATACCACCGAAACTAAGTGTATCTTCGTTCATGGGCTATATAAAAGGGAAGAGTAGCTTAATGATTTTCAATCGACATGCCAATTTAAAGTATCGATATGGTAATCGACAATTTTGGTGTCGAGGATACTATGAGCATACTATCGGTCGAAATCGAAAAGTGATTCAAGAGTATATCAAGAACCAATTACAAGAAGATATCCTGCATGATCAAATGACAATAAAAGAAATCATTGACCCGTTCACAGGAGAAGAAATTAAGAGAAAGAAAAATAAGTAAGCCGCTTTAGCAGTTCGTGTGGAAACGGAGTGCGGTTGCGGACCTTTCAGGATGTCTTTAGACATGGGCCAGTACCCCAGCGTTTCACGCGCAGAGCAAACCACCAGTTATACTGGTGGTTCTAATTTGACTTTATCAGTAAAAATTACAATGATGATGAGTATGTTATCCTTCTATGTTCTGATTAGGGTGTAAGCCCGTATTCAAATAACGCATATAAACACGCAGCACCTCCCGGTACTATGAACTGCTCCCTGTCAAGT
>NZ_KB933411.1 GCF_000392615.1 Lysinibacillus sphaericus OT4b.31
ACTCTTTTGATTTCAGTTGCAGCAGGACTAAGCGTAATATCCGACTCCACAACTATTTGAAGTGTTGGTTCTGAAAGTACAACCGGTATTTTAATAATTGGAGTGGAAAGCGGTGTAGCGACTACTGGAGTATTC
This sequence comes from Lysinibacillus sphaericus OT4b.31, assembly GCF_000392615.1. Taxonomy (GTDB): domain Bacteria; phylum Bacillota; class Bacilli; order Bacillales_A; family Planococcaceae; genus Lysinibacillus; species Lysinibacillus sphaericus_B. Next base: position 136 of record NZ_KB933411.1, read on the forward strand.
GCACTGGATAATGGTGTTTGTTCAGTTGATGATACAGGACAAGGTTGGTTCTGATTACCTAATTGATCACTCAAAAAAATTCCCTCTTTTCATTTTAAAGTATTAGAGAGCTCTCTATATGGCTAGAATATGCAGCAATCAAATCTATACATGGACGTTCTACTAGTTCTTTTATCCATTTTAATAAAAGGGATTTTTTGAGCTGAGAGATAGGTTTTTCATTATCCTCTAGTCCCTTAGCTATCATAACTGGCTCGAATTTGCTGTACTGGTAGTAATACAATAAGTCACTAAAAAATAAAGATACTATTCTTCAAAAAAAATCTGTTAAAAAGAATGGATTAATCCCAACTTCTCTAAATAGTTATTTCATCGAATGGTTTACCTTCTATATATCGCCCGTACAATATTTTGTGTTCAATTAGAGCAAACCTCCCTACCATCCGTTTGATGTCAATCAAATCATTCATTTTTTGAGCAAGTTCATACTCTAATGTAAAAATACGTTCTTCAAGTATTGCGCTATCAGATTCAGTAGCAAGTTTTACACCCATTAAATCTCCATCTGTCCAACGTCCTGACTCTCGTTTAGAAGGAGTAATGACCGTTTCTAACCTCATGATTTCGTTTTCGATATTTCGATAATCCTTCAACTATTCCGTACATAATGTAGCACCTACCATTTTGTTCTTTATTGATTTAACCAATTTTGATATTTTTATTTTCACTGTGGACAACAGGAAACAAAACCCATCAACCGTTGTAAAGGTTGTGTTTGTAATCAATTAAGACGTTTGCAAACTCAGACTGAAGTTGATCTCTTCTTACGCGGAGGTCAGATTATAGAAGATGTTGTTTTTATAAACTTCGACCCAAAAGATTGTTGTGCATTCTTTAATGATCCAACTACAGAACCAGGCTCAACTATCATTGTAGACTGTCAAGATATTCAAGCTATTCGAATAGAAGCAGACTAATATATAGGGGACTCTTCATTTAAATAAAGGGCTCCTTTACAATATCAGTTGTCACATCATATTTTAATAATATAGTATTACTAATTTAGCCTTACACACACTTGTTTTGACATTGAGGGTCACTTTCGTCCGAGTGACCCGTTTTTTATGGTCATCAAAATACGTAACATGGTTAGTCGCTCCCGGCCTGGTGACCCTTTTATTAATTCTTTCCTCATATTTTCAGTTACCTGATATAGCTCTCGCCGTATTAGGTGTTTCTATTACGGTATTATGTCTTGGTATATAGCTCTACCTTTGTTTACAGATTTTCTTTTGATACATTTTCTACTAAACAATCCACACATTTCTTTAATTTATAGAAACATAATTAATAAGTCTAGAGAATGTAACAGAGTACTGCATACTATAAAAATATAATCTGCAGATTATTAATCTTTTGTTTTGAGGAGGTGAATATTACATGCCTTTAACTACTGGTCCAATTGAAAATACAGGAAATCTACCAGCTAATGCCTCTAGCGTTCGTATCAAAGTTCTCAATCTCACTGGCGGTGTACTTTCCGGAGTAGTCCGAGTTTTTAGACTTAACGGTACAAGACAATTACTATCAACAACTGCTTTTTCCGCAAATGCTAATGCTTCTACTTTTGTAACTGCAAGTGTAGGAGGTGCGTTTCAATATGAAGTTGAAATTGCTCCAAACCAAACTGGCGGATTATATAGCGTTTACGGGCGAACAGCATCAGGTGTTATCATTGATGCCCAACGGTTGGTGAACTCAGAATTAACACAGATTCTTTAGTTTTAAAAACAGATTTTAACGGTTAAAATCGTAAAAGCCTTATACTCAGTTATAAGGCTTTTCATATTCAGTCATTTACCTCCAACTTGTCCCCCCTACTGGACGATGTCTCTCTATTACACATTCCTAACAGCAATTCTTCATCTTGTGCATAATCAATGCTTAAGTTTTTTAATGTTTTCTCAGCTTCTTTGGTACAGCCGTAATATAGATCGTTTCCTGAAAACCGTTTATCCTTTGCGATTGTCTGATTACAACCCTCGTGCAAATAAAATGTTATATGAAACTATGAAGGTTTTGGAGTTGCACGACGAGCGAATATCCACACATGTTTTTTCTAAAATGCCCTATTGCGGAAAATGCGGTATGCTACTCACTTCTGGATTAGATCCTGCAAAAAAAGACGGTTATCGCCATTCTCGTTACACTTGCTCAACAAACTCACAGAGAACACGAATAACTGCAATAACTTTGTGAGTGATATTACAATAATTCCTTATGTTTTAAACTATGTATCGAATCTTATCAGACTCCAAGAGCTCTGCAAATCGAGCTGAGATTGAGAATTTAACCAACATGAAAAGAAGTAGTACACTATCCCTCTTACATGAGTTGATGGAAAAAAACATGATTGTGAAACGTGGCAATTCTGTTGCTATAAGATATTATTCAAGTGAAAAAACCACTTAAAAACGTTCATTTTAAGTGGTTTTTGTCCAAGTCTTCAAGCCTTGTCGCTATTGAGTTTGTATCCAATCATCATGTCATGTATTCATGCACAGCCAAGTGTGTGAAAAGCCACTTTCGACAAGGCTAAACATCTCTCATTCAAATTCATAAGATATCGCAGACAGTGCATAAAGTGGCGCTGTTTCTGCTCGTAAAATCCTTGGCCCAAGAGACATTGTTTGAGCGCCTGCTTCGAGCAGTGCATTTGCTTCTTTACGTGCAATGCCACCCTCTGGACCGAAGATAATAAGGATTGATTTCGACTTCTTATCATAAACGTTTTTCAGCTTCTCGGCAAACCTTGTGCGCTTTTCAACCTTTGCATCCTCTTCATCTGCAATAAAAATAGCGTCAAATTTGCCTAATTGCGCAACTAGTTGCTTAAAACTTATTGGCTCGAAAATGACAGGTATATGTGTTCGATGGGACTGCTCTGCAGCCTCTTTTGCAATTTTTTGCAGACGCTCCTGCTTTTTCGCTCCCTTTTTGGTGTCCCATTTTACAACGGAACGCTCGGCTTCAAAAGGTAGTAGTGCATACATGCCAAGCTCTGTTGCTTTTTGTGTAATAAGTTCTAGCTTATCTCCCTTCGGTAGGCCGCACGCCACTGTTACATGGACAGGCAACTCTGGTGAAGAGATTGTACGGCCGGTTGATTGAACAAGCACTTCATCATCTTCGAATGCAGAAATTGTACAAATATACGCTTTCTTTTCAGCAACAACGGCGATTTCCTCGCCTTCCTTCATACGCATCACGCGTGCAATATGGCGTGCATCTTCTCCAGTAATGCGCGCATCTTCAATACTAGTGTCAATGAAATAACGTTGCATATTACGCCCTCCTTCACATGAAGAAAACGCCAAAGCGCAAGCACTCGGCTCACGATTTGGCGCTTCCTCAGTCAATTTATTGTGGACGACGGGCGATAATGGCTACCCAATCTTCCATTAGTAATACTTCTTCAATCACAAAGCCAGAGGCTTCGAGTGCCGCTTTCACATCATCACGTTTTGCACCAATGATGCCTGAAGTAACATATAATCCACCCGGTTTGACTATTGTGAATGCATCGTCTGTAAAGGACATAATAATTTCCGCTAAAATATTAGCCACGACGACATCTGCGGGTTCTTTCACCGTATCAAGTAAGTTACCATGGAAGACAGTCACTTTATCGTCTACCTTGTTTAAAGCGACATTTTCTTTTGCTGACCGTACAGCTACCTCGTCTAAATCAAGCGCATGAACGCTTTTAGCACCAAGCATTGCTGCACCAATTGACAGGACGCCAGAACCTGTACCGATATCGACAACCTTATCACCCTCTTTTACGACCTTTTCAAGTCCTTGTAAACACATGACTGTCGTTGGGTGTGTGCCTGTACCAAATGCCATACCAGGGTCTAATTCAATGATTAGTTCATCCGTTGAAACAGGTGTATAGTCTTCCCATGTTGGTACAATTGTAAAGCGTTCAGAAATTTTCACAGGGTGATAATATTGTTTCCACGCAGTCGCCCAATCTTCCTCGTTCACTTCGACAATGGATACAACATTTTGACCAATATCGATATTGAAATTTGTTAAATTTGTAATAGCCGCTTTAATTTCTTCGACTGTTTCATTTAAAAAACTAGACTCTGATAAGTAAGCTTTAATGATGACACCATCTTTTGGAAAATCATCCTCGTTTAGCGCATAAATTTCACCAAACTGATCTTCGCGTGGCTTCGCATATTCAGCAGAATCCTCAATTACAACACCACTAGCCCCTGCTTCATGCAAAATATTTGAAATTGCTTCCACTGCATCATTTTTCGTATGAATGGATAATTCTGACCACTTCACGTAGCTCTTCAGCTCCTCTAATTATTCACCTTGGAATTTTTTCTTGATTTTATCAAACAGCGAGCTTCCTTGTTCTTCTGGAATGTCACCACTAATTTCAGCAAATTCACGTAGTAATTGCTTTTGTTTTTCCGTTAATTTTTCTGGCGTTACAACTTTGACTGTAACGAATTGGTTTCCTGTACCATAGCCATGTACATTTTTCACGCCTTTGTCTTTTAGACGGAATTGTGCACCTGATTGTGTCCCTGCTGGAATACGTAATTTCACTTTACCGTGTACAGTTGGTACCTCAATTTCATCTCCAAGCGCTGCTTGTGGGAATGTTAATTTTAAATCGTAATAAATATCATCGCCATCACGTTCAAATTCATTGTGCCCTTGTACGCGGAACATAATGTACAAGTCACCTGCTGGACCACCGTTGACACCCGGTTCACCTTGACCAGAAACACGAATTTGTTGCCCATCATCAACACCTGCGGGGATGGAAACTTTAATTTTTTTACGTTTTTGGACTTTACCTTCCCCACGACAAGTTGAACATTTTTCTTTAATGATTTTACCCGTACCATGACATGTCGAACAAGCACGACGATTCATCATACGACCAAAAGGCGTGTCTACAGCTTGATTCACTTGACCTGCTCCATTACATGTTGAACATGTGTCAGGTGTTGTACCAGGTTTTGCTCCAGAGCCGTGACACGTATCGCAAGTTTCATCTTTTGGGATTTCAATTTCTGTTTCCTTACCAAAAATTGCTTCCTCAAATTTAATATTCATACGATATTGCAGGTCATCGCCCTTGCGTGGTGCATTTGGATCTTGACGACGGCCACCACCGCCGAAGAATGAGCTGAAAATATCCTCGAAGCCGCCAAAGCCGCCGCCGCCTCCAAAACCACCTGCATTTGGATCTTCGTGGCCAAATTGGTCATAGCGTGCTTTCTTTTGTTCATCACTTAGGACTTCATAAGCTTCAGCGATTTCTTTGAATTTTTCATCTGCACCTGGTTCTTTGTTAAGATCAGGATGGTATTGCTTTGATAGTTTACGGTATGCTTTTTTAATGTCATCTTTAGAAGCCGATTTTGTTAAACCAAGCACCTCGTAATAATCGCGTTTCTCCATGATTCACACTCCGCTCTTTTTGCATAAAATCTATTGTAACATGCAGTTGAAAAAACTGCTTCTATTTTTTCATCATATGAAAAGCTTATTGGCGCCGCTCCGCACTCTTCAAATATATAAGTGACTGCAGCAACCGAAACGAGTGACTTGATTGCCTTGGCACTCATTTTAAATTTTTTCTTACCTTGTAAAGAGAAAAGCCAAAGCCGCAAGCGGTCTTTGGCTTTTTCACTTTACAGTATTACTTGAAATTATTTATCGTCTTTTACTTCTTCAAAGTCAGCATCTACGATATCTTCGTCTTTTTTATCTGCGCCAGCATCTGGACCTGCTTCGCCACCTTGAGAAGCTTGTGCAGCTGCAGCAGCTTGTTCGTATACTTTCATTACTAATGGTTGTAATACGCCTTCTAATTTTTCTTTAGACGTTTTAATACCTTCTAATTCACCAGCCTCAAGCGCCTTTTTCAATTCATCACGAGCATCTTCGACAGATTTTTTCTCGTCTTCTGTGATTTGTTCACCTAAGTCTGCGATTGTTTTATCTACTTGGAACACTAATTGATCTGCTTCGTTACGAAGGTCAGCTTCTTCTTTACGCTTTGTATCTGCCTCAGCATTTGCTTCAGCATCTTTTACCATGCGTTCAATTTCATCCTCTGATAAACCTGAATCAGATTGGATGACAATTGTTTGCTCTTTGTTTGTACCAAGATCTTTCGCTTTAACAGAAACGATACCGTTTTTGTCAATATCGAATGTTACTTCAATTTGTGGAATGCCACGTGGTGCTGGTGGAATATCCGCTAATTGGAAGCGACCTAATGTTTTGTTATCCGCTGCCATTGAGCGTTCACCTTGTAATACGTGAATATCTACAGCTGGTTGATTATCAGCCGCTGTTGAGAACACTTGTGATTTAGACGTTGGAATCGTTGTGTTACGGTCGATTAATTTTGTGAACACGCCGCCCATTGTTTCAATTCCAAGTGACAGTGGTGTAACGTCTAAAAGTACTACATCTTTTACATCACCAGTTAATACGCCACCTTGTACCGCAGCACCCATTGCTACTACTTCATCAGGGTTTACACCACGGTGAGGCTCTTTACCAGTTTCTTTACGTACAGCTTCTTGTACTGCAGGAATACGAGTAGAACCACCAACAAGGATTACTTGATCAAGTTCTGAAGCAGAAAGACCAGCATCAGATAAAGCTTGACGTACTGGACCAACTGTACGGTTTACTAAGCTTAAAGTAATTTCATCGAATTTTGCACGTGTTAGAGATACTTCTAAGTGCAGTGGACCTTCAGCACCAGCAGTGATGAATGGTAATGAAATTTGTGTAGAAGTTACACCAGATAAATCTTTTTTCGCTTTTTCAGCTGCATCTTTCAGACGTTGCATTGCCATTTTGTCTTTAGACAGGTCAATACCGTTATCTTTTTTGAATTCAGCTACTAAGTACTCGATAACTGCGTCATCGAAATCGTCCCCACCAAGTTTGTTATCACCAGCAGTTGCTAGTACTTCAAAGACACCATCACCTAATTCAAGGATTGATACGTCAAATGTACCGCCACCAAGGTCAAATACTAATACTTTTTGGTCTTGGTCTTGTTTATCTAAACCATATGCCAGTGCAGCAGCTGTTGGTTCGTTGATAATACGTTCTACTTCAAGACCTGCGATTTTACCAGCGTCTTTTGTTGCTTGACGTTGTGCATCGTTAAAGTATGCAGGAACAGTAATAACCGCTTTTGTAACTTTTTCACCTAAGTAATCTTCAGCATAGCCTTTTAAGTATTGAAGAATCATTGCCGATACTTCTTGTGGTGTATACTCTGTATCTTCCACTTTTACTTTTTCAGCAGTACCCATTTTAGATTTAATAGAAATAATTGTGTTAGGGTTTGTTACTGATTGACGTTTTGCTACTTCACCAACTTGGCGTTCTCCATTTTTAAATGCAACGACAGATGGTGTTGTACGGTTACCTTCTGGATTTGGAATTACTTTTGGTTCTCCACCTTCAAGTACAGATACACAAGAGTTCGTTGTTCCTAAGTCAATACCGATAATTTTGCTCATAGTAAAATTTCCTCCTAATATTTAAACGCATTGGTGCGTTTGTTAACTAAATTTAATTTATTAAATAGTGCTATGACTATTCGTTAACAGATACCATTGTTGGGCGTAATACACGATCTTTCAAGATATAGCCTTTTTGCAGTTCACGTACGACAACACCCGTCTCTTTTTCACTATCTTGTTCTTGCATAACTGCTTGGTGAATGTTCGGGTCAAACTGCTCACCCTCTGCTTTAATGACCTGTAAGCCTTCTTTTTCAGTTGCCTCGATCAGCGAACGGTACACCATGTCAATGCCTTTCACTATTGAAGCAGCCTCATCAGAAGTAGCTTCAATTTGTAGAGCACGCTCAAAATTATCTAATACCGGCAATAAATCTGTTAATAAATTTTGTGCACGGTACTTTTCAGCTGCCTCACGTTCAACTTGCTGACGACGACGTATATTGTCGAAGTCTGCACGTAAGCGTAAATGACGATTTTCTTCATCATCTAGCTTTGCTTGCAATTCTGCTAGCTTCGCTTCATATTGCTCTTCAATCGTTAGTTCTACCTGCTCTTCTACTACTGCTTGAGTTTCTGTTGATTCGTTTTCAATTTGTACATCTTCCTGTACAAGATCTTTGTTTTCAGTTTTTTCAGTCACTTGAATCCTCCTTAATAATCACTACGATTCTTCGTAAAGGCCTGTGATAAATCCATGCGCATTACGTCTAGTAAAGCAACAACACGCTTATAATCCATACGCGTCGGACCTATAATAGCGATGGCGCCCTGCTGTTCTTCGCCAATTGAATAAGTGGTCGTAATGACACTACAGTTCTCCATCTCTAATTGCTTATTTTCTGAGCCTATACGTATATGAATACCTGATTCATTTGGATGGAAGAGCGACTGCACTTGGCTAGTCGTTTCCATTAAGTCCAGAATCATCCGGACTTTATTTAAATCGTGGAATTCCGGTTGGTTGAACATATTTGTTTTACCACCATAAAAAATTTTACTTTCTGAATTATGCATCGTCGCTGATACAAGAGAATGAATAAAATCATCTGCTGATTGTGTATGTTGCTGTAGTACAGCAAATACTTCAACTTCAAGTTTTTTATGGATTTTATCTAATGACACGCCAACTAAGCGCTCATTTAAGATGTTAACCATCTTCTCAAGTTCAGAGGCGGTTACATTAGGCGGTAAACTAAACATGCGGTTTTCAACATGCCCGTTATTCGTGACGATAATCGCTACTGCTGTATCACTAGAAAGTGGTACAATGGAAAAGCGTTTCACTCGGTGCCTTTGTACATCAGGTCCTAATAGGATCGACGTATACGATGTCAGCTCGGATAATATATTGGCAGACTTTCGGATAATATGCTCGACTTCTACTAGACGCTCATTGAAAATTGATTCAATTTGTTGAATGTCCTTCGAGTTTATACCTTGAGGATTCAACAAATGATCTACATAAAATCTATACCCCTTTTCCGAAGGCACTCGACCAGAAGAAGTGTGAGTTTTTTCTAAAAAACCTAATTCCTCTAAATCCGCCATTTCGTTTCGAATTGTGGCAGGACTAAATGTAATCTCATGTTTTTTCGAGATTTGGCGAGAACCTACCGGCTGTGCAGACGTAATAAAGTCGTCTACGATGACTTGTAATATCTGTAATTGCCGATTTGTAAGCATGATTATCACCTCTGTTAGCACTCGACTAAGAGGAGTGCTAATACTATTATTAAGTTAACAAATCCCACATTTTCTGTCAATGAAATCGCTCAATCTTCTAGTAAAAATTGTTGAAAAACTTCATTTCCAACAAAACGACCTTTACGCGTAAGACGAATTCCGACATTATCATGTTCCACTAGACCATCTACAACTAATTTGTCAATGATATTTCCATACTGTATTTGCATAGATTCTTTAAATTTCTCTTCATATATACTGTGAGAAATACCCTCTGTTTTTCGTAACCCTAAAAACATTTGTTCTTCACGTTTTTCAGCCTTCGTTACTGCATGCTCGTGTACAATTGGTAATTCTTCAGCATCTACCGCTTCTATATATTTTTTCAACGGTCCGTGATTTGAATAACGATTTCCACCTAAATATCCATGCGCCCCAGCACCGAAACCAGCATATTCATCGTTTTCCCAATAAATTTTATTATGTGTAGACGCAAATCCAGGTTTCGCAAAATTACTAATTTCATATTGCTGAAGGCCATGTGCGTCCATCTCTTGCATCAGCACGTCGTACATATCCGCTTCTAAATCTTCTGTCGGTAAGCTCAACTTACCTTTTGCATACTGGTTATAAAAAATTGTTTTGGGTTCCACTATCAGTGAATATGCTGAAAAATGAGGTAAGTCAAGCGCAAATGCTTTTTCTAATGAGTCCGTCCATTGCGCCATCGTTTGGCCAGGCAAACCATACATTAAATCGATGCTAATGTTTTGAAAGCCAACCTCTTTAGCTAATGCAATCGTTTCATATACGTGTAAATTACTATGTGTACGGCCAATTTTCTTGAGCAAGCCTTGATCAAATGATTGCACACCCATACTCAATCGATTAACACCGCCATCAAACAGTGCTCGCATTTTTGCCTCAGACAGTTCATCGGGATTGGCCTCTGATGTAAATTCTGTCACACTGTGCATCGGAATATACGTGCGAATGAGTTCGAGTAATCTCTCCAACTGTTCGGGTGACAATGCAGTAGGTGTTCCACCGCCAAGAAATATTGTTTCAATTTGTTTGAAGCTATTAGGATGCTTTGCACTCGCTAGTGCCATCTCCTTACCAAGTGCTTCTATATATTCATCTACCGGTTGATTTTTAAAGTAAAATTTATTGAAATCGCAATAATTGCAGATTTGATGACAGAAAGGAATATGAATGTAAACACCCCGTGCCATAGCTATCCCTTCTTTCTTGTTGAGTCTTTTTCCATTTCCTCATTATAAACAATCGGTAGGAAGAACGCTATGAATCCATCTAGATAGAATAACGAGCAATACATCTCAAATTACAACATCTTCATTATATTTTAATATTGCTTGCTTTGTACGCAAAAAAATCAAAGCCATTTGAAATGTAATGGCTTTGATTTTTTTAAAAAGATATCTAATGTAATCTCCCCCTACCCCCGTGGGTTTTCTTCATCCCCACGGATTGGACTGACCGTTGATACGGGATAAAAATCCTTAATAAAAAATAACGCCTACGCCGAACCCTAATAGTACAAGTAAATACGGCGGAATTTTCCATTGAATCAAGAGCACTAAAAATACGAATGCAATAAGTACATCCAAGCCACCTTGAATGGTTTGCGTTACGATTGGATGAATAAAAGCAGCTGCTAAAATGCCAACTACCGCCGCATTGGCACCAGCCATGAAACCTTTCAACCCTGTAGTACGACTAATGGTAAACCAAAACGGTAGAACGCCAATTATAAGTAAAAATGCCGGAAGAAAAATGGCAATTGTAGCGACAATGGCGCCAGGAACTCCATTAATAACCATGCCTATATAAGAGGCAAATGTAAATAACGGTCCGGGTACAGCCTGTGCAACCCCATAGCCTGTTATAAAATCAGATGTACTTAATAAGCCACTTTGAACAAATTGTGTCTCCAGTAGTGGTAATACTACATGACCCCCACCAAAAACTAATGCTCCCGAGACATAAAATTTTTCTATTAGCGTGAGCCATTCAAGTTGAAAAAGTGAACTGGCTACAGGTAATCCGATGAGTAAAATACTAAATAGCAATAATAAAATTACCCCTGTGGTTTTCGAAATAGGCAGTATAATACCCTCAGTGTCTCGTTCTGTAGTGCTTTCTTTAAAAAATGTAAAGCCCACTAAAGCTGCAGCAATAATCACAACCATCTGAGCAAATGGATGAATCCACAACAGCAATACTATAAGAGCTGATAAAGCGATTAAAAAATGTCGTAAGCTGGGGATTAGCTTTTTTGACATATCCCAAATTGCTTGCGCAACAATTGCCACAGCCACTAATTTTAAGCCATGGATCCAGTCCATCTCCATGTTTGTATGTCCATAAAAATATGCAAATCCCATTAATAGCAGTACAGAAGGCAATGTAAAACCAATAAATGCAGCAACGCTTCCTAACAATCCACCCCGTATTAGACCTATTCCCATCCCTACCTGACTCGATGCAGGTCCAGGTAGAAATTGACTCAACGCAACTAAATTACTATATTCTTTATCCGTTAACCATTGTCGAATTTGAACATATTCATTTTGAAAATAACCCAAATGGGCAGTAGGACCACCAAAGGAAGTACAACCTAATTTAAAGGAAACGAGAAAAATCTCCAATATTTTTCGCATGCGCTTCAACTACTTTCCATGTCATATATAGTAATATTACATGGAATAGCCATTATTTCGGATTAAGATATTGTTAAAATTCTATCCAGTAGATCACGACTACAGTTAAACGGAAATCCTCATAGTTCATTTCCCACCGACTTGAATGGCTGGACCAAGTTCTCTATCGCCTGCATCAATAGGAATTAACTCAAACTTATTATCCTTTAAATACAGCGCATCGAAGCGAATTCCCCACATTGTATGCTCCTCATTTAAAGAATAAGAAGAATCAAAACGCCAAGTTTTTCCGGACTTATTTTTAATTTTAAATGCAATAGAATCGTTTAAATTTTGTGTTGATTGAAAGTATATCGTGGTAGAAATCGGTGTAGAAACCACGTTTTCCACCTTGATTTCTTGCCCATCATTAAGCGTAATTGCTTTATCTACAGAGAAATTTTTTTTATCTTCTAGTAGTTGCTTTTGTGAAGCCTCTATCTTAAATCCCCACGGTTTATCAATCGATTTTTCCCAGTTCCAATCGTTATAACGAATATCAAGCTTTAGCTTTTCATTTTGTGGTAGGTCACTCATCTTCACGCTGTTATAGATCGTATAGGTTGATGCTGTTTGTGCAATGGTCTGACCGCCGTTTCTAACGGTATAATCTTGACCATTCACTAATACTTGAGGAAAGAAAAAAATTTGATAGTCAAAATCTAAGTCCTCTACTGGCTCGAAGGTTGCATTAAGTAAAATTTGATTATCATCCACCATGACTTCATTTAAAGTCAAACGCCCGAAGTTATTTTCAATCGTCTGACCAACAATCGTTTTGTATGTACTAAATTCAGTCTCCTTAGATTTGTCTAAAATAGATGCTGTGAAAGGCAAATTAGCAATTATTACACAGCCCACTGCCAGCAGACACAAAGCTACAATAAACCATTTTTTACGGACTCGACTTTTTTTGGGTTGTTCTTCAGACATGCATTGTTCATCGGACAACATAAACACCCCCATTGTTCACAAATTACAATATATTCTTATGATTCATTGTAGTATCGAATGAGGCATTATATAACCAATCATCCGCAGCAACTAAATAAACATGCATTAAAAAAAGAAAAAGCCTGCAAAATGCCGATTTCTACACCATTGCACAATCCTACATTCCAAATAGAGAGGAAAAAACTGCGACATACCTGTGGAAGAACGGGCCAGCTTGCCCCACACGAGGCGGCGAAGGAGACGACTAGATGGTTCGTCCACTGAAAACGAGTAGCTTTTTGCAGACCTCGTGTAAATGAACAAATCCTGTAGGCAAATAGTCTATCGTAATAAAACATGTTGTACTCTACATAAGAAATAACAATACCGTCAGAAAGGTTGATGCTAATGAAAAAAAAATTCTTCTATACCAGTATTGGATTGCTATTGACTGTCATTTTAACATTTGGCACATACAAGCTAATGAATGCCAGAACGTATCAACTGTTTGGTGAAATAACTACGCATGTGGAGACAAATGAAAAAGTTGTCGCTTTAACATTTGATGATGGCCCTACCAAAAACGTCAATGAACTTCTGCCCCTATTAGACCAATATCATGTCAAGGCAACATTCTTTCTTATCGGTAGAGAGATAGAGGAAAATCCAGAAGAGGCTCAGAAAATTGTCAAGGCAGGTCATCAAATCGGCAATCACACTTACTCACATCAGCCGATGGTGTTCAAAAGCCAGTCCTTTATCAAAGAAGAAATTGAAAAAACCGATCAATTTATTCAAAGCATCGGCTATACAGATGCGATTACTGTTCGACCACCCTATAGTAAAAAATTACTTGGATTTCCTTATTACTTACATAAAAACAAGCGGGACACCATCACGTGGAATTTGGAGCCAGATACGTACTACTCGACAGCTAAAGACAAAATCAACTATGTAATGGATAATATCCAACCAGGCTCTATTATTTTAATGCATCCCATGTATGATGACACTGGTAATGAGCTACAAGCCATTAAGGGTATTTTGCAAGAACTGACTAATGATGGCTATAGATTTGTTATAGTGAATGAGTTAAAGAATGATGAAAACATAGCAGATTAATACGTCCCATCGCATTATTTTTTTTGTAATATTTCAAAGGCGGCCCTATAATAATTTGACACTGGGACTGCCTTTTTCTTACCTTCAATCCGTTGCCCATAGGTTAATAATTAGATAATAAAATTCTCCTCAAAAATTATTGTAAATAACGAATCAGAATAAAGGTGTCTCACGTAATAGCGAGACACCTTCTTCCCTTTTCTCTTATGATAAAAAGCGAAAACACCTTCATATAACGCCTAATTTTTCCACTTGAATTAGTAAGAGTATTATGAAATGTCAAAAATTAATACCACAGGCAAATTTTAATATATTTTCTATAATAGTATGTTATTATTATTTTAGCAAAATGTCCTATTATCCAAGACACAATAGCGAAATATGAACTACAAAGGATGATGAAAATGAAGCAAATTCAACAACTTTTCCAAAGTGAAGATGGAAATATTGAACAAAGAGAGAATTTTCTTTTACTATTAGAGAAAATTGTATCCTCATTAGATAAGTTAAAGAATCCTCAAAAAACAACTCTTGGACCGATGAAAGAGCGTTCTGCTAATTTTTATCAAGAGCTGATGCAAGATAACCAAGTACCAACATCAGGTGTAGGTCTTGATCAGGTAGTCGATGATTTGACACAACTGATGCAAGGTCATCCATACCATACACGTAACTTTGTAACGAATGTTTTACCAATGGCCAGCATTCCCGGCGTATTGGGTCAATTTACAAATGCCCTACTTAACGGCAACAATCTGTGGGATGTATACGGACCAGCTGCCGCAGAATGTGAGGTAAAGGTTGTAGCGATGATGTCTAAGTTAGTAGGCTATGACTTCACACAAAGCTTTGGCTACACAACTTGGGGCGGTCAAGGTGCCGTATTCAGCGGGTTACGACTTGCTATTGCCAAACAATTCCCTCATGCAAAAGAAGAGGGTGTGCCTAATAATTTATATTGCTTTGCTTCAGAAAATGCTCACTATAGCTTATTAAAATCAATTGAAGCAGTTGGTATTGGGAGCAAGCATTTAGTTCGTGTGAAGGCTGGGAAAGATCATTCCATGGATGTGCAAGATCTGCAAGCTCGCATGACAGAGGTTATCGAAAACGGTGGCATCCCTGTTTATGTAGTAGCTACAACCGGTGCTACTGACCAATTTGGCATTGATGATGTACAAGCAATCAAAGAAGTTACGACAAGTCTTGAGAAAAAGTACGACTTAAAATCAATCCATATTCATGCTGATTCAGCTTTAGGTGGTTTTTATGCCTTTTTCAATGATTACGATTTCAAAGAAAACCCTTCACATTTTGAAGAGGATGTCTTACAAGGTTTACTACATATTCATGAGCGTATGCAGCATTTAGCGATTGCAGATAGCCTGTGCTTTGACTTCCAAAAGCTCGGTCAAACGCCTTATTTAACAAGCTTATTCTTAATAAAAGAAGGTAAACATTTACAATTACTAGACATCGATGACTTTGACACACCTTATGTAGGGAATCGTGGCTATGGTTCATATCATACGGGTTATACATTAGAGTGTTCTCGAATGGGAAGTTCGATTGCAATCTACGCTGCTTTGCAAGCATTCGGAAAAGAAGGCTACCAACAAATATTAGCCAATTATGTACGTGTAAATTTAGCGTTCCGTACGCAATTAGCTGAAAAAGTTCCTATGCTACAGGTAGTCAATGAGGCAAATATCGGGCCAGTAACAGCCTATCGTTTGTACCCTAAAGACTTTAATTGGGCTTCTGAACAAGCCGGTAGTTATACACAAGATCAGATTGAATATATAAATGCTATTAACGCTTCTTTCTTTGAAATTTTAGGAGAAGGTCGCGATGAAGTATTTTTCGGTGATACAACGCGTGTTTGCACAGTTAGCGCTAGTGATACAAAACAACAAATTCCGGTTGCTGCGGCAAAATTCTTTTCTATTTCTCCTTATACTGAGACAGAACACATTAATGATATCGTTCTTTTCTTACATAAAAAGGTAAAAGTATTGGAGGCTTCACAAATTGAGTATAGTCACTAAATTAAAGAGTTCTTTACTCTACAAATATATTGCAAGTTTTACTATTCCAATCGCTATAATATCCGTAATATTTAGCGTAGTATTATTTGCAGTTTCCTATAGAATAATTGATGATTTTGTTATTACGCAATTTGAGTCATCCTTAGAGGTTGTATCTGGCACGATTTTTGATGATATAGAAAAAACTGATGTAATGGCTGCGGATAACGGCAGTCAAGAAAAATATCAAAAAGTATTAGATAACTTAAATAGAACAATTAAAAAGTATGATATTGAAAATGCCTATGTGCTTTCCCGTGCAGATGGCAAGGAACATATTGTAGCTTTAAGTAATGAAGATAGTTACAAAGCAGATTATGTTTTCGATGATAAAATGAATGATGCTTTAGACAATGGGAACATTCAAATTAGTGATATTTATGAAGATGAATTTGGTATCCATAAATCGATCTTTATTCCATTTAAAGATACTAATATTCTTTTTGGTTTAGATATGGATGCCTCATTCATTTCTAAA
Organism: Lysinibacillus sphaericus OT4b.31; assembly: GCF_000392615.1. Classification (GTDB taxonomy): domain Bacteria; phylum Bacillota; class Bacilli; order Bacillales_A; family Planococcaceae; genus Lysinibacillus; species Lysinibacillus sphaericus_B. The sequence continues at coordinate 16,757 of NZ_KB933411.1, forward strand.
CTTCAAACTCAGACTCTTTGGATATGTATTATTATGACTGTTATTTTTGTGATATTTGGTATAATTGTGGCTTATTTCATTAGTATTGGCATCACAAAACCAATCAAAAAAATGACTGGTTATGTTGGTAAAGTGGCACAAGGAGACCTATCTGTGCAGCCTCTGCAAATCAGTGGTGCAAATGAAATTGCACAGCTTTCAAATGGTATTCAAAATATGACAGAGGATCTACGTTCTCTTATCCATCAGATTGCTGAAAATGCAGAGCAGGTAGCGGCAATGTCAGAAGAATTAACTGCTAGCTCGGAGCAAACAAGCGCGTCAATTCAACAAATTACATCTTCTATGCAAGAGGTCGCTTCTGGCTCAGAAAAGCAAACTACTTCTATTGAAGAAGTTGAAAATCATATTACAGCCATCTCTACAAAGATGTCAGAGGTTGTATCCAGCGTCAATGATGTAACGACTAAGGCATTTAGTGCATCCTCTATTGCAGAAAAAGGCAATACAACGATTCAAAGTGCGACACAGAAGATGGACGTTACATCTGATGCAATTCATGCCACTTCAGATGTTGTAGAGCGTTTAAGCTCATACACAAATGAGATTGGTGATATCGTTTCATTAATTACTCAAATTACAGACCAAACGAATTTACTTGCATTGAATGCATCGATTGAGGCAGCACGTGCTGGTGAACACGGTAAGGGATTTGCTGTTGTCGCTGAAGAAGTACGTAAACTAGCTGACCAATCTCTAGAAGCTGCTAATAGTATTCGCTCACGCATTGATACCATTAAAGAGGAGTCTGCTCAAGCGGTAAAATCGATGGCAATAAGTAGTAGTAACCTTGAAGAAAGTTCTACTGCCTTTAATGCTTCTGGGGAAGCCTTTGGAGAAATCTTTTCTCATATTACAGCGCTTACCCAAGATATGGATCATGTTAACAACATCATCTCCAATATAAATAACGGGGTTAGCAGCATTGCTGGTTCTGTAGAGCAGGTTGGTGTTGTAGCCGTTCAAGCATCTGGAAATATTCAAAATGTTGCTGCCGCTTCAGAGGAGCAGTCAGCTAGCATCGAGGAGATTACTGCCTCTTCGAATAATTTAGCTGAGATGGCACAAGATTTACGCAATATTATACAAAAATTTAAGCTATAACAAATAAAAATGACTTTGAGCGCAACTGCCAAAGTCATTTTTATTTTGTTTTCATTTCTTTATAGCTTGCAATTTCTAAGCCATTGCGTGTTGTTGTTCCCTCTTCTTCAACCACAACAATGTCTCTTGCAGACCTTCCTTATACGAAGTCTGAGGTAACGGCCCAATGGCTTTTTCATATTTTTCTCCACTCAATATTACGGGTTCTTCTGTTAAGTACATCATTTCCTTCATTTCCTTCATAAACGGAGAAAAGATTGCTAACATACTAATCATTGCTTTCGAGACTGTACGAACATCCCTTTTATAGCCTGTAATATCTCGTAAAATCGTCACTAGTTGTGCTCCAGTAATCGTGTGAACAGCTGACACATGCCAATGTTGATGATATGTGTCAGAACGTAGAGCAAGCTCAACCATAGCTTTCGCTCCATCAAATGTATAAAGGAATTCCCTCGCCACTTGCATATTCCCAACATAGTTTGCCTTTTTATCTCTTATCACGCTTTTTAATGTTTCATGTAGAATTGTATTTTCAGCATTTGGGCCATATAAATCAGGCATATGAACAATTAATGAGGGTATACTGCTCTCCTTTAACATGTTTTCCATGGCTAAGCGAATTTTTCCTTTTTTCGTATGTGGGTTCTTCCTAGCATTCTCTGTTACAATGTTGGTCGATTGCCTTCCATAGGCATATATATTGTCTACAAGTGCAATTTTCGCCTGTTGCGCCTGCGCTGCCCTAATGATGATAGTTAAACAGCGTATATGCTTAGCTTCCCATTCTTGATATGGAAAGCTAATGGCATGAAAGATAACATCTACTCCGTGTGAAGCCTTGCGTAACTGTTCTTCATTAAATACATCGCCTGTATAAATTGTCACATTCGGTTGATGTTGAAATAGAGCTACTAACTTTTCTTTAGTCCTAGCTAAAGCTACAACCTGTATATCTCTCGCAGCTAACTCATTAACAAGTGCATAGCCCATTCCACCAGAAGCCCCTACTACTAATGCCTTCTTCACAGTACATTCCCCCCTTTAATTAACCACTGGTCAAACAATGCTAAAAGCAAACTCCAGATTCATAATCTAGAGCTCTATTACTTATGATAGTGCTTTAACGAGAAATTTAGCATGTAGATTTACTGCTTCTCTCGCTTCCTCATAGTTCTTCACATAATGACGATAATGTGAAACAAAACCGTGTAAAGCAATAAATGCACAATGAATATCTGAAGCCAGTAATTGATTTGTAGATAATGTTTGAACTGACAGCGCAAATTTTTCATAACTAAGGTTAGCAGCTTCTTGTGATAAGCCATCGATTTCGTCGTCTCTCACCATAAACATCAATTCATATTGGCTTTGATGGTTTAAACCAAACTCCATAAAGCCTACAAATACATGATAAAGTTTTGTCTGTGGTTCCTCAGTTCCATTATTTACAGTTTCATCTAAGATTGTATTTAATTCCGCAAAATACCCACCTATAATGACATAAAATAATTCTGCTTTATTTTTAAAATGATAGTAAATAGCCCCATGACTACAACCAAGTTCTTTTGCGATACTACGCATAGACACCTGATGAAAATCCTTGTCGATAAACTGTTTATGTGCCTCGTCTACAATCATCTCTTGCGTCAATTCATGTGCTGATGGCTTTCGTGGTGACATGATTTCCTCCTTTAACTGACCAGTGGTTAATTAATAGTTTATTATTTTCTCATTTATTTGGCAATTACAAACTTATAAATTAAATGTATCATAACTAATAATTAGCAATGCAATGAATCGAAGAAGGGATAGCCCGCTAGTGTAGCGTTGGCTATCCCTTGTGTTTTAATGTAAAACTTTATCTTTTCCTGAAGGTGAAGCTATATCGTTGTTAGATTAAACTTTTTACAACTTTTGAAATAACAGCACCTTCTGCTTGACCAGTTAACAGTGGTTTAGCTATTTTCATCGCTTCTCCCATATTCATGCCCGCGATAACTCCAGCTGCTGTTAGTTTTTCGGCAATTTCTGCTTCAGTTAATTGTTTTGGCAGAAATGATTTTAATAATACGAGTTTCGCTTGCTCTTTTTCAATTAAGTCTGCTCGACCAGCATTTTGAGCGCCTTCCAAAGCCTGATTTGTTTGCTTCACTTCACGATTGATGATGGCAATTTCCTCATCATGTGTCAAAGGTTCGCCCTTTTCCTTCTCAGCTAAATCCAGTGCAGATTTTACAAGTGTAAGGACACCTTTTGCCAATACATCCTTTTCTTTCATCGCCTTTTTAAGCTGTTCGAAAACTTCAGTTTTTAACATCATTCTCACTCCTCTTTCCCGTGGACTCACTTTTTATTGTAACACTAATGGTTACACTCGTTGTAGCTTTTGAGCGGTTAGCTGAAACTGCATATCCACAACATTTTTAATGAAAGCTTGATCATGCGATGCAATAATAATCGTACCCTCATACGACATGATGAATTGTTCCAAAGCTTCGATGGCATGAATATCAAGAAAATTTGTAGGTTCATCTAATAATAATAAATTATAATTGCCCAAAAACAACTGACAAAGTTGCAAACGAATCGCTTCTCCACCACTTAATGCATGAACACTTTTTTGTACATCGGATCCTACAAATTGCATTGAGTGAAGAACACTACGGAGCATCCCTTCATCATAGTCTGAACGTTTCTTCAAAAATTGCAGGACTGTTTCTTGTTGTTCTAATCGATAACTCATTTGATGAAAAATTCCGATTTTAACCTTCGGTGAAATAATTAGACCCTCTCCATGATTCGCAATATGTTCAAGTAATGTACTTTTCCCACTGCCGTTAGGACCCGAGATGGCAATTGTTTGACCAAGAGGTAATTGGAAGTTGACATCGTATAGCAACATCTTGTTCGCTACTTGCAGTGTTAAGTGCTGTGCCATAATTGGAAACTTGTTGTGTAATTCTAGAGCAGGTACTTGTCTAAAAACAATTTTCTTCGGCTCTTTGACAGTTTCAACCTTTTGTAACTTGTCTACGCGCTTTTCAATAGCCTTTGCTGCTTTATAGCCGGCCTTCTGACTTGTACTTTTCGATTTTGTTTCAAACATACGATTGGCCTTCGCCTTCGATTCCTTATTCGACAACTTACCAGCCTGCGCTATTTTCTCAGCCTTTTTCATTTTCTCTTGAGCCGCTTTTTCTAGTCGAGTCTTTTCCTTGATAAATTGCTCATGTGCCTGTTTTTGTTGCTCACGTTCCAGTTGTTTTTGTCGTTTATACTCACTATAGTTGCCCTTGTAAACCCGCACTTTTCCTGATTCAACTTCCCAAATCGTTGTCACGATCTTATCTAGAAATGTTCGATTATGGCTAATACATACCAGTGCCCCGTAATAATAGCTAAGTTCGTCTAGTAAAAAGGCAATACCTTCTTGATCTAGATGTGTAGTTGGCTCATCTAATAGCAATGCCTCATAGTAATGTGTGAATAGCTGTGCTAATTTTAGCCTTGTTTGCTCTCCACCACTTAATTGGTTAGTTTGTGTTGGAACAGCTAATTTGCTAAGCAACGTCCCATCCACCTCTGTAATTGTAGGTACTTCGATTTGTTCGAAATACCCTGAGTCGGCATATTGTCTTACTTGTCCACGAGTGGGTTGAAGCTTCCCTGCTAGTAGTTTCATTAAGGTACTTTTCCCGACCCCATTATCGCCCACAATACCGATGCGATCAAATTGATGTACTGCTAAACGATCTATTCCTAAGATTTCTTTCTCGAAAAATGTCACTTCAATATTTTCTAATTCCAAGCATAGTTGTTCCATATTCGCTACCTCCGAAATGTAGTATTTCGTATCGATAGCTAGGATCGATACGAGCTTATCCTGCTAAGCTCGTATTAATAAAACAAAAGCATCATCATAAGTTACCACTCCTTATCTTTATTATCTCTATAAAAAAAGTACACAGTTCGTCTGTGTACAAAATTTACTATATTTCTAAGTATGTTCTCTGGAAAGTCAATGTACACTACATCCGAAAATTGTACCCAACGACACTGTTTATTTTACTTGCTTCAGCATTAATACATCAGCCTTTGTTTCTAGTAATTCATGTGAAAGTACTCGAACTTTGGCATCTACACCATCAATTTTCGCACCGAGATGTTTTTCAACTGATTCGATTTTTTCTTCAAGCCTTTTTTCGACCGATTCGATTTTTTCTTCGAGTCTTTTTTCGACTGCTTCTATTTTTACCTCTAGTCTTTTTTCAACTGATTCGAGTTTTCCCTCAAGCTTATTTTCGACTGTTTCGAGTTGTTGTTGAATTTCTGTTTTCATGCCCTGTACTTGTTTAGAAAGCTCCAAAATTGCTTGAAGTATAGCATTCTGATTGACTTCTTGTGTCATAGTCGACCATCCTTTCTTTGAAAATTTATCAGATACTCTATTTATACTGTCTTTAAATTCATTGATTGATTGATTGTTCCTTCTTTGCAAACTTTCTTGAGTCATTAAATAAGAGACTCTACTCCCCCATTCTATCTATGATTTTTAGGGAAGTCAAAACTTAAAAAAAATGAATCTGTCAAGTAGCATCCTGTAATTTTACTTCATAGTATCGCATGGCCTTTAAATCCCCCTTATACATAAAAACACCTTGCTCGATTAAACAGCGTAATCGATATTCAATCCACTCGTCCCCTCTATATTGTTCCATATGACCGATTACCTCCCCAATTAAACGGGCCGATTTTCGAAATTTCTTGTTGCCATCTTCCTTATCCAATCGTTTGGCACATGCAATAATAAAGGCATCATCACGATCCTCATTTATGTTTTGCCATAGCTCATGATGCTCCCATGACCGAATTAAATAGTCATCATCCGCAAGCATTCGCAAGCCTTCCGTACATAATATCTGTCGTTTCTCCTGCTGTAATGGCCGTAATTCATACTGCTCGTAAAAGCATAGCAAATTCTCTGAAGAAACTTCACCAGATGATCTTGGATAGTTATCTTCCACTAAATGTGGCAACGTATAGATTTCATGAAATGCTAAAAACGTATCAATAACAAATACGCGATTTAGCTTATTTTCCAACATAGCCAAAACTAGCCGTAAACCCGTTTGCTCATGGGCATTTTGACAAGTCCATATAATGATATCTTGATGCGGCGGAATATCTTTTATTTTTTCCACAGCTTCGAACATTGAATTTTTATAAAGTTGTAGGCAGTCATCTTCAGGGTTATAGCGCTCTTGAAACCATTCAAAACGGGCCTCAATACCCGATACTTTATGTAAATCCTTCAGTGGACCAATCGAAAAGTTAGTTGGCAACATAATAATATCTTCCGTTTTGTCATAGTCTGAATCACGAAAAGCAGCTTTTAGACTCCCAGCTGGCGATTCACCAAATACGAAGTGCATCGTTTGCACATTCTTCGTTTTAGGCTTAAACCCTAACTTTAAAATAGATTGTCTCATATCTTGTAACTTTTCTTCATTCAAACTACTATTTACCAACAATAAAAAGAGCATCGATTTTGCATCCGCTTCATTCAATTCTTTTATAGCTTGTTTTAACTGATTCATTTTTTCCAAATCATTCACTCCCTCTCTAAAATACATACAATTCTTAGGTTGAATTTAATAGGCTTGGATTTATCTTTGCTTATAATTTACAACTAAGAACATGAGACTTTTTACAAGTTTACCTCTGTACATACTGTGTCAGCAGTTTCATACCCCCTCCCCATTAGCTATTCAACGATTTTTCCCTTGTGTTTAGCCAATACACAAAGCCAATAATGGCACCACCAAAGATATTGCCAATCGTTACCGGGATTAAATTAGCTACGGCGCCACATATAGATACATGGTCACCATGTGGCATCATAAGCGCAAGGCCAGAGTGTCATGTTGGTGACGCTGTGTTCAAATCCCGACGTAATAAAGGGGAAAATACAGCTAAAAATCATTGCTAATTTTGCGATTTCTGTTTTTAATTTATAGTTGCACCATACTGCCAAACATACAAGCAGATTACATAAAATACCGCGGCATAAAAGCGCCACAAATCCTGCAGTCATCTTGGCTGTTGCCATCTTCTCGATATAAGCAGCCGTATCTCCAATGGCAAGTCCTGCATAAAAGAACAAAGCAGCGGCGAGCGGCGAACAGCGAACCGAAAAAATTACCTAGATAACTAAAAATCCAAATACTTATCATTTCTAACGGCGTTGACTTTTTTTCTAACGTACTAATCGTCAATACTAAATTGTCACCCGTAAACAAATTTGCACCAGCCATCATGACCATACTAAGTGCCACACCAAATGCGAGCCCCTGCACAACTTTCATGCTTGGCACACCCAATGGATCGAATATGCCTCCGATTGTTACGATAAGTAAAATACCAAAGCCGATAATGTGCCCACCGAACATGGCTTGCATTAAATAATTGATGGGTCTTTGCTTCATCATTTTACTTTTGGCATCTGCTATGGTAGTTATTGCAGCAATTGTCTCCTTCATTTGTTTCATCCTCCACAAACACTTCAACTACTCCCATCATAACTCATCTGAAGGCTTTCATAAAATTACCAGTAAAGATAATTATGATGAATTGACTAATTATTTTTGTGTTTGACTAATACTCATTCTCTCCGTCCTCTAGTGCACAAAGCATAACAAAAACTTTACAACTGGTGACAGTCAAAAGTGCTCATTGTTATCGATAATTTTTTTCTATCAGGCTTATCATTCTTTCTATCATGGATTCCCTTGCTCAGACAAATTTGTAATGATAAGATACCTTTAAATCTTACTATGTAGGTATGATAAGTAGGTTAATTGAAAGGGGATGGTTGGATGAGTCAAATTGTTGCCAATAAAATTAAGCAATCCATTACAGAATTAGTGGGACATACGCCACTATTAGCGCTTAATCAATACAATAAAGAACAACAGCTAGAGGCAGAAATCATCGTAAAACTGGAGTACTTTAATCCTGCAAATAGTGTGAAGGATCGTATTGCAAAAGCGATGATTGAGGATGCAGAAGCACGTGGTCTGTTAACGAAAGACACAACAATTATTGAGACGACAAGTGGCAATACAGGAATTGGGTTAGCAGCATTTGCAGCTGCAAAGGGCTATAAATTGCGCATTTATATGCAGGATGGTGTAAGCGAAGAACGCACTAAAGTTGTAAAAGCATATGGCACGGAGGTTGTACCATTTTCGGACGTACCAGAAATGGTAGCAGCATTTGAAGAAACTGAAGGTGATTTTGTTGAAACCATTAAAGTATTTAGGGAAACCGTTGTGGAGCAGGAAGAAAATGTTGTTTTTCTCAATCAACTGGACAATGATGTCAATCCAAACATTCACAAACTAACAACTGGACCAGAAATTTGGGAAGATACAGCTGGGCAAATTGATATTTTTGTTGCTTCTATCGGTACAGGCGGCACGATTAGTGGTGCAGGTGCTTTCTTAAAATCCAAAAATCCAGCCATTCAAATTATTGGTGTAGAGCCGGCTGTTAATTCTATCGCTACAGTTGATAATCCTGATATCGCGGAAATCACAGGTGTCCATCGCTTTTCTGATGCTGATGCAGCACGCGTTCCTTCAAATGTTCATCTGGAAATTATCGATGAAGTGCTTGAAATAGAAACTGCACAAGCTTACGAGGCAGCAAGATTTGTTGCGAAAACAGATGGTATTTTAGTTGGCACGTCCTCTGGTGCTGCTTTATATGCTGCTACATTACTTGCTAAACGCCCTGAAAACAAAGGGAAACGTATTGTTGCTATCCTCCCCGATACAGGACTACGCTATTTATCGACCGATTTATTTTAAATTTAAAAGTGAGGGGAGATTGTTACTCCCTTCGTTTTTCTACAGTACTTAATAGCTCGTCAAAAATATTTTTCCCTTGGTTGTTTTAGCAGATTCAAGTACACCTATAGCCTTTTGAATGTTTAGTAAATCATATTGAGCATCCATCTTCAGCATCCTTAATTTCTGTTCTTTTACAAGTGTTATAAGCTGTTGAAAAGTTTCTTGCCATTTTACTGCCTTCAAAACGCTTTAACCCCTTTTTTATAAACTATCTATATTTAAGTCATGTTTGTATTTTAATCATAAAAACCATCCTCCCTAGTGCATCTGGATCACGCTTTGCCAAACCAAGCTGTTGATAAAATGGTTGTTTGCCTTTCGCACAAAATAAGTGGACCCCTTTTATGTTCCCTTGCTTGCAATGCGCCAATACCGATTATAGGGAAATTTGCTGAAATAACTAAGACTAGACGATGAAAGAGACGACATTGTTTAATTATAATTTTACTATCATAAATTCCCCATCTTTTTTCATGTTTAGTTGCAATGTGTGATTCAATTCAATAGAAATTGGACTGACGATTGCATCTTTATTTGAAAAATACCAATTCCGTTTACTGGGACCTAACAAAATATTGGTGCCATCCTCATAATTCCCCATAAAGGTAAGTGCATCTATATGAACTTCTTCTCCATAGCAAGGAAGGATGCCATGTTCTATTAAATAAGTTGCAACTTCATGTATAGAATCCGTTGTTAAATTTATTTCACCTATATTGAGTAAATGTGCTGGCAAAAATGCATCTGTATCAGAATGAGGGTTTACTTCACTTCTTGCAATAAGCTCTACCACATTTTCCTCTGGATCATAAAAATAAAAGGAATGTGCTTTTATTCTTTCAAAGTATACTTCATCCTGTTGATCTAATTGCAATATGTCAACTCGTCCCTTTACCCAATTCTTTGCTTGCACAAATAAATTGCTAGGAATATTAAATGCAAAATGATATTGCTTGTTGACGGAAGTAGATATCCTTTCAAAAGTAATCATGCTTTCGCCGACTGCTATTTCAAAAAAACTATCATTGCTCGTTAGCAATGCCAAACCTAATTTTTCACAATAAAATTCTTTTAGTTTGGGTAAATCATATGCGTATAACTTCACCTTGGTAATTTTCATCAACTAATCTCCTTTGCCGTATATATCTACTACTATACTGAGCAATTCCCATTAGTGCCTCATGCGAAAGAATGAAGAAAAAATTAATTTGTATGAACGTATAGGCGTGCGAATATTTCACTCTATAGTGGCACACAATCACCTTTACTATTGGGTTGAGAAATTACCAAAAATTCTACATCTTGATTTGAATCATTTCGCATTTGATGAGGCTGTAATGGTAGCACTTCTATACCTTCATTTGCATGTGAAATACGTTGCAGACGCATAAATTGCTTGTATTTTCCAATTCTTTTGAACTATACTATTATTCAAAAGTGTTGATTTCTATTGCATCAAAGCATTTTGCTAGGAACTCTCAAAATTGAACTGAACGCAAATTTAAAAGGATGCATAAAAAATGGAGTGACGAAATGGACATAAAAATATATTTATTGAGTTTTTCTTTAGGCTATGTGTTAACACTTCTTATTGTATACTTCCTGTTTGATTCTTTTTCATGGTCATTTGCTGCTGGCTCTTTACTGGGAATAGGTATATTTGGCTTGCAAAAGAAGAAATCCTTAAATTATGTACCCAGCTACACTTAAGATGTATTTTTATCAAACTACTCTCACTTTGCTTGTCATATTTAGAAATGTCTTATAAAGTTTTTTCAAGTTCCTATACGGTATGAATTTCACATTTTCACAGCATTGTATATTTTTTATTTGTCAGGCCAAATTAAGTTTGGTGATATTTCACCACATACTAAACTACGATGGAGGGATTTTTATGAATATTCGTGAAGGTTTAATCCCAACTGTACTAGGTTCAGCTGTTACTGCCACTGGGTATATTTTGAAACAGAAGCATGGTTCTAACAAAATGTTTGCCAACACCATTTTCGGATTTGGCTTGGCCCACATAGTATTAGGTGCAATTGATCTTGTGGAGCATCGTCGTTAGTATAAGAGAGCGCAAACTTTTGCGCTCTTTTTAATGCAGCATTAAAGCATCCCGTTCTTATTGATCAACGTTAAATAACGAATCTTTTTATTCTCCATTTCAACAGTAAACGCATATGATGCAATTAAGATCATTTATGCTGGAGGAGATGACCATGAATAACAATCGAAACAATGTAAACCAATCTACTGATTCACTAGAAATTTACGCTGCTAAACTCGCTTATATCGGAGCATCCATCTCAACACTAGGAGATGGTTTACAAGCAATTGCTGCAGGTCTTGCCTTAGAGGCGTTACAAAAAGCAAACAATCAGAACTCTGATGGCTCAGATAACCAAACTAAACAGTCAGAAAGCATGCAAAAGCAAATAGACTATTTAATATCTGAATTAAAACAAATAAAAAAAACGTTACGATGATTAATGCAAGGCACGCAAATCGCACTGCCTTTATAGGTCATTCTACTGTGAATTGTTTTAGACTTGCACCAATGTTACCTAAGGTAAACATTTTACATACAATTTAAAGCCCTACTCAAGTTATGATATGCAGGGTTAACTATGTTCGCATTAAATTTTTATGCATTATTGTAAATTAACTTCAAAATTAGTTTTTTGTAGTTTGAGGCACATGTTGTCCAATAAGTGGGCAATACAAATTTATGCAAAGTTCTACCCTTCCTACGTTATATGTCCATAGTTTTTTTCAGCAATTCTGCGTATGGCTCAATCCCTAATACCCAAAGAACTTCGGTTGTATAATTGGCTTTTTCATTCATTAATTCTCTCTCGCCTTTCTATCCAATCATTTCATTAGAATATCTAACTATAATACAAACAAATAATAGTAATCTAAGCTAGAAACCACTCTCCAAGTGGTTTTTGTTTTTGCTTAGTGCAACTCTTTTTCTCGTCCCTAATTTACTAGCGAGCAGGCAAAAACGTTGCCATAGACCTACACGATATTGACCTGTTATCATAAGTTTAGATTTTTTAGGGAGTGAATTATTATGAATTCTTCAAAGGTTGCTTTTTTATCAGTTGTAAGCAATTCACTTGTAGTGATACTTAAAATTATTGTTGGACTTATTACAGGTTCGGTTGCTATTTTGTCTGAAGCTATTCATTCATTTTTGGATCTTATGGCCTCGTTAATCACATTTTTCTCCGTTCGAATTTCTAATAAACCGGCGGATAGAGAACACCCATATGGACATGGGAAAGTTGAAAATATTTCAGGAACAATCGAAACACTTTTAATTTTTGTGGCTGGCATTTGGATTATTTATGAATGCATTCATAAGATTATTGCCCCCTCTCCAATAAAACTCCCGCTCTTAGGAATTCTTGTCATGTTATTTGGTGCCATCGTAAATATTTTTGTTTCAAGAATTGTCTACAGAACTGCTAAAAGAACCAATTCAGTAGCCATGAAATCCAATGCGCTTCACTTACTAACAGATGTCTATACTTCGCTGGGAGTCGCTTTTAGTTTATTAATCGTTAATTTAACAGGATGGTATATCTTAGATCCAATCATCGGCATTGTTTTAGCATGTTTTATAATGGTTGAAGCTTTTAAATTAATGAAAGAAGCATTCCCCCCATTATTGGACGCAAGGTTGTCTGCTGATGAGGAGAAAAAAATCATACAAATTATTGAATTATATAAAGAAGAGTATATTGAATATCACGATTTTCGCACACGACGCTCAGGTGCTGAGGAGTATATTGATTTTCACTTAGTTGTAGCCTCAAATAAGGATATAAAGACTGTTCATGAACTCTGTGACCGTATAGAGAATAAGATTCAACATCATTTTAATAAATCCCATATTCTAATTCACATGGAACCAGAGAACGAAAAATTAAATTAGGTAGTTCTTAATGAGTTAAGGCAACATTAAAAGGCATGTCCTCGGTTCAATACCGGTTACATGCCCAACTGATTGCTAGATAAGTCACATCATTGGAGTAGCCTATCTACAGTGTATTATGCTAACTCCAATATTTATCCATTACTGAAATCGACCAATTTGGTTGTAGTACTTTTCCTTTCGGTAAGAGCTCCTTCATTACTGGTTTCTATGATAGGAGTTCCATCTATCAAAAATTCATCCATACCAATTTTAAGTATTTCATATTCTGCACTGATACATTTCAGTTGAGTCTCGATTTTCACAGCACCCAGGTCAATCCCCTTATACACTAGTAATGGCACCTTCTCCAAATAGGATTTTGCTTGCGAATAATCACAGGACAACGTTTTTTTGATGAACATGAGTGTTTTTATTTTATCGCGGCCTTCACCTGTAATAAATACTTTATAGTAATCGTACTGTACATCTTCGCCTACCTCCCAATCCTCGGCACCACATGGTAATAAAACACTCTGAAGAAACTCAACCAGATTGTCATAGGCAATGGAAAAATCCCAAGTGCCCATTCCGTGCTCCGCGGTATAAATTACCGTGTCCCCTCTGGTCAAATCAATGCAATAAGGGTCGCCTTCATCCGTAGCAATGACCAGATAGTTGTTCGGCCAATCCAAAATGTCTTCATTCGTAACCGGATTATAGTTGTATCCCCATTGACCTTGAGATACGTCTTTGGCACCATAAATGTTAAGATTAATATATTCATCCGTACTCCAAGTCACCGATTCAGGTACATAGTGCTTCAGAAAGTGCAAGTATTCACCAGGCAATCGCCATTTTTCAGAAACGTTACGTAAAGCTCGCTCTCCTGCATCGGTCATAAGATGCATCGGATACTTGGCGTAAAATTGTGGATCTTGTACCCGCATCTTCTCCACAGCCGCTTGCATCTTTTCTATAACAGCATCTATTTTTTGATGCGTATTCTTCAAGGTTTTCAACCACCCTTATAGTCTTTTAATTACCTAAAATTATACTTCTATTCTATCGTAGAAATCGATAATTGTAATATAAGTGGCTAAAAAATAAACGGTGTTTTAATCGAGGATTTAATTAAAAACCTTAGAAACAAACGCTTAATGAAGTGTACAAAAAAACTAAATATCTGTTAAGTTAGGCAACTCTGAAGGATTGAGTTCGGTATTGTACAGGGGTTTAATCCTTTTCATTTTGCCTGCATTTGTTTTTCAGATGTGATGGCAGTAAATACTTCAACTACAATCGAAGTTTCATTATAATTGGCCACCCATAACCCCCCTCACTCCTCTTTCATTTTCAAAAAAGTTTTTTCTAAATTCGTGAACTTTTATAAATGGAAGAACGTCTAATTATTGGTAACATTTTAAAACAAAAGGAGAAATAGATATGAAAAAACCGATTAAAAAAACTTGGATGATTGCTTCAGTACTAACATTAGGCATGGCTGTCTACACGCCACTTCAAGCTGGGGCGACATCAGCAGTAACAACAAATGATGTGACTATTCAAATTGAACAACAAATTAAAGGAACGATTAAATACATTGAAGGAGATTCAATAACAATCAAGGGAAATGACGGTAAAAATTATTATATCGGTTTCCATAAATTTTCAGACGAACAATTAGAAAAAATGAACTTTATTGAAGGACAGGAAATTACTGTAGAAGGTAGCGTAGTTGAAGATTATTCAGAATTCTTCACATTTGAAGTATATAAAAAAGACTTACCGAAAGAGATAACTAAAGAGGAACTAACAAAATTAGAAGCTCTGTTTAATGAGATGAAGAAGTTAGACAAAGAAGAGAAATACGACGAAGTAGAAAAAATCTATCTTGAAATGGAGAAAATTACAAAACCTTATGTATTAGCTAATTGGCAACCTGAATCCTTTGAAGTGTATTTAGAAGAGTTCGGATTTAGTGAAAATAATATAGTGATTAAAGAAAAAGATAAAGAACAGTTAAAAGTGATTTATGAAGAATGGGTAAAACTTGAAAAAGATGGGCAAGAAGAAAAAGCGCTAGAAAAACTTGATGCATTTTATGAAATCATTCAACCATATATGGATGAGCTCTACCCACCACAAACCTTTGAAGAATATATGACAGGTATGGAATTAGATATCACAAAAGAAGACTTAGCAAAACTAAAAACAATCTATGAAGAGGCTCAAAAAGCAGATAAAGATAGCAATGATGAGTTGTCTGAAAAACTATGGAATGATTTCCATGAAATGATTAGCTCATACTATGTACCCCTATCTTTTGAAGAATACATGTCTGACTTAGAATTCAAAATCAGTGAAGCAGATAGCAAACAGTTAAAACAGCTTTATGAAGAAGCTCTAGCCCTTGAGAAAAAAGGTGAAGATGAAAAAGCCGTAGAAAAATGGGAAGCATATTACAATATTTTAGATCCATATTTTGAAGCAAATAAAGAAATTCTCATCTCTGCTTCTAAACTAACAATAAACGGCCACGATTATCTTCCACAACATTAATTAGTAAAGAATTTTGGGGTTATCCTAACAGTCATTGAATAATGATTATGGGATTAGCCCCTTTCTTTTGCTTTTCTCCGTACAAGAGCACCCTTTCTACTTGTTGCATATGACGAAGAAAAAGCTAAAACAACGAAGGAAGCCCAGCTGGACAAATGATGAATTGCTGGAAATCGAACGATTTAAAGAGTTTGTTCGAATGAAGCGAAACAAGCAGGAGTGAATAGCTTGTAATCGAGGTTTATCGAAATAACATAGAGCTTTAAGAGAAGTGCATGAGTCAACGATTGAAAAGGTTATATTCTGACGCGGTAATAAAAATATCCATGTAAATAAGGTTAACCCTGGCATAAAAACATTTTCTGAAACAATAGAATTGCTCCAGCTTAATCCAATATTTTTCGATTGTCTGTATATCACTAGGCGATAACGTAGGCCTGTGCAGCACCTAACTTGTTTGTTAATTTCCATTTATTATTTTTCATAAAAATTGTTATTGTAACCATCACAAAATTATAAAATATACAAATTTATTCTTTGATGACAACAATAGGTATTATTGATATATTTATTATATACATAGAAAGGAGAATTTATATTGAAAGGTCTCTCAATTACATCACTCGTACTTAGTATTATTTTTTTCTGTATTGGCTTTTATAGATTGGTTTTCTACTCGAACCCTGAATCTTTTGACCGTGACTCTAGTAATGCATGGGTCGGTGGAGATGCTTATAATTACATAATAAATGGCACCCAAGCAACTGCTTATTTTGTATTATTTGCTGCTTTTTTCATAGCATTTGTACTACTTAAAATCGCATTAGAAATGCAAGAAACTATAGAGTCGTCACTTAGAGAATCTCTTAGAGAGAGTAACAGAAAATTAATAGCTGAATACAAATCTATTAACGATAAAGAATAATAGATAACATCTAATAGACCAGGATCATATTATGATTTGCTCCCATTAGGTATACAGATTAAAAAACAAAAATCTGTTATCTAATGGGAGTTTTTTTTATGGTTCGAAGTAAGCATCCAGTTGAGTTGAAATTAATGTTTCTAGGGCTTTTGAAAGGAGCTTATTATCAAACTCTTTTCCTCGGTCTGTATGAAACATTTGAATGTCGTTCAAGTTACCTCTAAAACTTACTAGCGCTTGATAAACCAGCTCTGCTGTCTTATTTGCACCAGCACTACGGCAAATAATTTCACGATTGAAAAGGTCGACAAATAAGCATACATTACGTAATTTTCGGAATATCAAGGACGACACACATTGTGACTGTCGCTTCGCTTTCGTCACAGAAAATATTTGCTGATACTGAATATTTGTGAGCGTTATTTCGAATCACATCTGTTATCGTCCCATGTTCAGCGCTGCTTGCTTTAAAATATCATTCTCCATCAGTAAACGTTGGTTTTCTTTGCGTAATCGAGCTAGTTCGTTATCTTCTTCGAGCGATTATATTTTAGTGTGAATGGAGAAATGAAGTAATTTTAGTCACTCACGAGTGGCTTTTTTCATGCATAAAAACGCTCCCTCTATATGCATAAGATTATTTACTTTTAATCTTCCCTATTTAAATAACTCTTTTCTTATAACCATCTCCTTTTTTGTCTAAACTAAAAGGAGTCTCAAGAGTAAACTCGAACTTCTAAAAGAAGGAGTAAAAAAATGAAGAAAAAAATTATCTTCTTAGCAAGTCTAACATTAATACTGTTACTTTCTGGATGTTGGGATGTCTCTGAACCCCAAAGAATGTATTATGTCCATGGAGTCGGTATAGATATTAAAGATAATCAGTACGAAGTATATTTGCAATTAATTAATTACGCTAATGTTGCAAAATCTGAAACAGCTAGTCCCCCAGGACCAAAAGCAGAAATTGGACATGCTAAAGGAAAGACCATGGAAGAAGCCATTTATAAATTATATGACTCCATTGATTTAGAAGTATTTTGGGGGCACATGTCTTACTTAATACTTTCAGAAGAAGCTTTGAAAAGTGAACATGTAATATCCATTTTCGATAGTTTTATACGTTTTAGAGAAACAAGATATCAGATCTATGTACAATGTACACAAGAACCGCTAGAAGAGATTCTTTTAGTAACTCCAATATTAGATAAATCAATAACGAGCTCAAAACTAAGTAGTCCATTAACCACCAGTTCGTTTGAAGCGTCTGTTGAACCTGTTAATTTTCGTAATTTAATTCTTGATTTAAATGAACCAAGTCATGAAGTTAAGTTACCTCTAATTTCAATAAACAAAAATTGGAGAGATTCAGAAGAAGAATCCTCACCGGAAACTCACTTAGAAGGTATTGGTATACTTTCAAAAGATGGATTTAAGGGAATAATAAAGGGTGATGCAACAAGAGGTACTCAATGGATGCAACAACAAACAAGTCGCGGAGATCTAACTATTACATTAGACAGTAGTGAAAAAGATTATTTAACCGTAGATCTAGAAAAACATAAACTTGAGGTTAAACCAATTGTTAAAGATAATGAAGTACAATTTGAAATAGATGTTATAGTTGACGCTACTATTAATGGTTTCAAAGGTAAAGTCACATCAGATGAAATAAGGAAAGGAATCATTAAGAAAGTTAAAGAAGAAATAAAAAAAACCTATGAAGAGGGGTTGAAAATAGATACTGATATTTACCGTTTATCTGAATACCTATATCGATACAATATAAAAAAATGGAAAAAGTTAGAGAAGGATGGTAAAGTGCCTTTAACTAAAGATTCGATTAGTAACATAAATGTTCACGTAAATAAAATAAATCCAGGTCGAAAAACATTCCAAGAAACAATTAAATAATAAGCAAAAAGGCAAGTGAATCACCTTAGATAACAGATTTTTATTCTTTAATCTGTCTACCTAATAGGAAGGATATCAATATGATTTTGAGCCCTTTTTAGATGCTACTCATGAATGAAAAAAGCCCAAAATTGTCTTATTATATACATTCAATTTTAGGCTTTCATATGCTGTTTTAGATGAATAATTAAGTTGTTTAATTTTTATCGAGCAAAAACACACTATAATATAAGCAGAGCATTTCACTAAATAAAATGACAATCCTTAATCTAGAACTTCAAATAGATTCAATTTTTCAATTATCATTGACTTATATTTGGTGGTTTCATAATGTGAATTGTTGATTTTTACCTTTTTTATTTTTAACATATCATATATTTCTCTTTCAATTGCTCTTCTTGCTTCTAACACTTTAATTGTTCCTTCTACACCATTATACTCTTTCATTTTCCCATACCCTTGATTTGTATAATACTCAATAAATCCAGTAGACCATTCTTTTGACCTTTCTTTATATGCCCTTTTGAATGAGAATTCCAAATTGTCTTGTTCTATATAAAACAAAACTGGATTTAATTTTTCTATGATTTTCGCTAAAGTAATAACATAATTTATAACTTTCTCTTTTTGCTCACCATATTTAACCATTCCGATTGTTACTGGATTCTGTATGAAACAACATTCAAAAATATATATTTTATTTTCATTAATAGCTTTTTCTGCGAATTCCGCCCATTTTTGGGTGATTAATTCAATGTTTTTATCTAGTGACAAATTATAAATATCTTTTTCGAAAATGGTATTTAATAAGTTGTCAGATAACCCTAATTCAGATTCATTTTTGATTAATTTTAGATATGGTAATAAGTAATTTTCACCTCTTTTCGTAACTCTATTGTTAATAACATCTTTAAAATCTCCACTATTTGCTAACAAACTTTCGAACTCATTTTTATTAAAACATGATACCCCTTCATAATCAGCAGGGTGATCTAAATCCCCTTCTAGAAATAATTCAACGTTTTTATTTTTTTCAATCAGTATATCATAGAGTAAATTTGCCGCAGTGGACTTTCCAAAACCTGGAAGACCTTCTACTATTAATAACTTTGTATTCAAAAATTGTGCCCCTTTCTAAGACAAAATTAAAAGTTTTTATTAAAAAATAACAACTATTAAATATTATCAATCTTTATTAATAATTATCAATCTTTATTATAAGTCGACAACGTTTGTATTTTAGCAAGTGAAAATTAATGGAAATAAAAAAAACCAGGCTCAAAATTAATTGAGTACCTGGTCATTTGTCATTTTTAGTTTTAAATAAGTAAAACTACTTTTATAACTGTAATTTCATAGTTACTGTTCTTAAACTAAATCCCATTTTTTCATAGAGCTTAATAGCGTTATTCCCTACGTAAGCACTAAGCCTGGCTTCAGAATACCCTTCCTGTCTCAATTGTTCAATGGCAACGTTCATTAATTTCTTCGAAATACCTTTACCTCTAAATTCCTCTTTTACAAATAGCTCATAAATAAACCCGTTTAATTGGTCCGTAAACTGGTCTTTATTCGCCCCAACCAGGATCCATCCTATTAACTCATTATTCTCTGTTGCTATCAAATAATAGCACCCTTTTTTTAGAAGAGGTTCTATAAGGTTTAGAACCTTTTCATTTGTTGCTCTTACTCCGCCCAGTGTACCATCAAATAAAGCCTGTGGTGAAAGAGCTATAATTTCTTCTAGTTCAGAGTAGTTCGGCTTTCTAATTTCCATTTATAATACCTCCTTTCTCGATTTCATATTTAACTTTACTAACAATTTACCAATCTATCATTATAATACCATTTTTAAGATGTCTTTATTTAAGCAAACCACTGCGATCAATAACGGTTGCTACTAAACCTAGCACTCGATCTGTAGAAAGTTCTTTGTTTTACAGTGCTGTTAAATGCTGTGCTTGTATATGTTTCTTATCAACACCCCATTTAATAATATTCTCTACTCCTTCCTGTAATGCTGGCGAACCTGGATTCCATGTTTGAGTCACTTTAAATTCCTCCTTTTTGTCTCCCTCAATTAATTGAACTTTATATTTACTGTTGCTTGGTACAATTACTTGTCCTTCTAACTTATAACCCTTTGGTATAATCCAATTAGTTTTAACTTCAAAATGAGGTAGGTCAATACTGCCAACCCAAGCGCCGCCCCAAGTAATACCTGGCTTCCGTGCAATAGCCCCTAATGTAGTCACATCATATAAAGATTGTGGAGGTCCAACAGCAATATCCCATGCTAGACGTGACTTATGATTGCTATTTAATGTCCAAGTAACTATTTGCCCTGGTCGAGTGCGCCCCTGTGCATAAAGGTAATTTTACCTTGCTTGGCTACGGTATGTTTCAGTAATAAAGATGTGCTTAATACCTGTTGTAGCACTCTTGGATTAGCAACCGACAGGCTAATTGTGCAACTGGTAATAGTTCGATTAAGTCTCAGCATGTTGTTACGCTTGTCATTTAGCTCTCCCTCCCCTGTTTTATCCTTTACAATTGATAAAATATTTTAATGAGGCTCGGTGTAGGCAAGCCCATCTTTGTACCGTTTTCTGTGATAGAAATAAAATCGAGTACACAAAAAGCGATGGCTGCACCATCACCTGCGTACTCGATACCTGGAATCACTAATGCCAGTAAATACACTGAACCGACTAGCATTACGTAATAAATTTTACGAATGATAGCGTTGAATCCGACACGACTGTTTAAGTTTCGATTCACGATACCGCCCATAACTCCTGTAAAGTAGTCAATCGCCATAAATCCGATTAAAACCGTTACGGCCATTCCTAAGCCGTCCACAGAATAAGACGATTGTGCCAATTAATCCACTTACTGCTGCAATCCATTTTTCCATTACAACACTTCCTTTTTTGCATAATAAAAGCCCGCCACAAGTTATCTGTGGAAGGCATAAAAAATAATTTAGTATTTTGACAGCTTATGCTAATTAATAATCCAGTCAAATATAATACTAGAAAAATTAGTGAAAAATTAAACATTAGTTTTAACTAGCATTCCTTACGTCACACACATGCAACAACATTAATAGAGAATGGTACACATATTAAAACAGTCCAAAAAAGATTAGGACACAGCAGATCAGCAATTACTGAAGACCGCTATGTCCACCTCACTGAGAAAATGGCCAGAGATGCTGCGAACATCTTTGATTCATTCGCTCAAGATATATAAGAATTACTAACGTATTTTTTTATGGTGGGGAATTGGTGGGGAGCCCCACCATTTAACCCTTATTTCAAATAACTTAATACGCCACAAACCCTTATCATTACTGAATTACTTCGTATCATCCATTTTCAGAACAGCCATGAATGCTTCTTAATTCATAAACGTATTTTGTTGATGTTTATTGCATCTTTTTAACTTCTAAAAACCCTCTTAAACCATGATTTTATAAGGTTCCTTAAACTCGTTTTTCATTAAATCAAATCTTTTCAAAACATAAAGATTTTTTAACCTTCCGTAAGCAAAATGTAGGCAACAATCACTTCATTGACTTGTTATCATAATCATATTTTATAAATTTTTGTTTTTTATTTAATATACAATTTCGCTCTCGCTTCTATAAACTACTATTAACATACTTCGAAAATATACGTTTATAACTAATCATAGTTGTCTGTTTTTTATTTGTACTCCTACTTTTATTTTAAATTCAGTTGAATAAACTTTATTTTTTATTTACATAGAAAAATCCCCTCCAGACCATGTAATTGACTATAGTTATAGTCTTTTTTTACATCGTCTACTTGACAGGGGGTTAGACCGTTCCTGAGTAGTCTTATTTGTTAGTTTGATTATTTTTTCATCAATATGTCTATCCTTTTAATTGAACTATATATGGAAGACATTATCTTCTCTAAGGTCTTCAGGATAATGAAGTAGATATTATTTTTTAAAAGGTGAGAGGTGAAAAATTTGAATGCGGAAATTATTGGTGCTCGTCAGTTTACTATACTTGTCTTTCTCTATTCAATAGGAACAGCTGTATTAGTTATTCCCGCTGTTATGGTGGGCGAGGTTAAACAAGATGCTTGGATTTCATCTACAGTAGGCGTGGTATTAAGTTTCTTAGTGATAAAACTTTTCATCTCTTTAGCAAATAGGACTCCTAATTTATCCTTTGTGGAGGCAAATAAAAAGATATTAGGAAAATTTATTGGTAAATTAACAGCTGTAGGATTTATCATTATGACCTTTATTTCTGCAAGTCAATTACTATATTATATAGGGAGTTTTTTGCAAACAGAAGTTATGCCGGAGACTCCGCCAGTTACGTTTGCTATTTTAGTTAATTTGGCTCTTATATATGCTACTTATTTAGGTATAGAAGTCTTTGCACGATCTGCCGAAATACTATTACCTGTGTTTTCGCTTTTATTTCTAATTTTTGTAATTTGTATATCTCCCGAAATAGATGTTAAGAATGTACAACCTATACTTGAAACAACAGCAAGTCCATTTATATCAGGTACTATTATTTTTATGAGCATTCATTCTCTTCCTTTAATTGTGTTATTGATGATTTTTCCTTCTGCAATAAATGAACATAAGTCCGCTCAAAAGGGGTTTTATATAGGCACAATAGCAGGAGGTGCCGTATTAACTATAATTATTGTTTTATGTATTTTAGTACTTGGAGTTACAAGTACATCCTCACGAACTTTCCCTAGCTATGCACTTGCTCAAAGGATATCTATAGGGAATTTTCTACAACGCATTGAGGTCGTAATGGCCTTTATATGGTTTATCTCAATTTTTATTAGATTGTATTTATATTTCTACGCAACAGTAAAGGGATTAGGACAAATACTCAATATTAAAGATCATCGACAGCTAATATTACCACTTGCGATGATTTCAACCGCAATTTCTCAAATAATACATCCTAACATTATTCACTCAACTGAATATAATAAGGTAACTTGGCCACTATTTATATCTTCCTTCGCCATTCTTTTGCCTTTGTTATTACTTATTGTTGCAAAATTACGGAAAATTAATCCTGCTGAAAAAGATAGTAACACAATAAACGAACGTGTAGATAATGAAGAAAATAATATTAACTAACTTACTCAATAATTATTGATTGTCTGTATTAAGCGCTCCCTCGCTTCGCGCAACAGATTTTTTATATGCTCCTAAAAAACCACACCACTCTTAATGTACTAGCAATTTTTATTTACTTTTAATCTCCCTATTTAAATAACTCTTTTCTTATAACCATCTCCTTTTTTGTCTAAACTAAAAGTATTCACTCAAACTTCTAAAAGAAGGAGTAAAAAAATGAAGAAAAAAATTATCTTATTAGCTAGCCTAACAGTAATATTGTTACTTTCTGGGTGTTGGGATGTCTCTGAACCCCAAAGAATGTATTATGTCCATGGAGTCGGTATAGATATTAAAGATAATCAGTACGAAGTATATTTGCAATTAATTAATTACGCTGATGTTGCAAAATCTGAAACAGCTAATCCCGGAGCACCAAAAGCAGAAGTGGGCCATGCTAAAGGAAAGACCATGGAAGAAGCTATTTATAAACTATATAACTCCATTGATTTAGAAGTATTCTGGGGGCATATGTCTTACCTAATACTTTCAGAAGAAGCTTTGAAAAGTGATCATGTTATATCCATTTTCGATAGTTTTATACGTTTTAGAGAAACAAGATATCAGATATATGTACATTGTACACAAGAACCGCTAGAAGAGATTCTTTTAGTAACACCAACATTAGATAAATCAATAACGAGCTCAAAACTAAGTAATCCATTAAACACTGGTTCGCAGGAAGTGTCTATTGAACCTGTTAATTTTCGTAATTTAATACTTGCTTTAAATGAACCAAGTCATGAAGTGAAGTTACCTCTAATTTCAATAAACAAAAATTGGAGAGATTCAGAAGAAGAATCCTTACCGGAAACTCACTTAGAAGGTATTGGTATACTTTCAAATGATGGATTTAAGGGAATAATGAAGGGTGATGCAACAAGAGGTACTCAATGGATGCAAAAACAAACAAGTCGCGGAGATTTAACTTTTATACTAGACAGTAGTAAGAAAGATTATTTAACCGTGGATCTAGAAAAACATAAACTTGAGGTTAAACCAATTGTTAAAAAAAATGAAGTACAATTTGAAATAAATATTCACGTTGACGCTACTATTAATGGTTTCAAAGGTGATATCACATCAGATCAAATAAGAAAAGGAATCAGTAAGAAAGTTAAAGAAGAAATAAAGACAACATATGAAGAGGGGTTGAAAATAGATAGTGATATTTACCGCTTATCTGAATACGTATATCGATATAATGTAAAAGCGTGGAAGAAGGTAGAAGAAGGTGGTAAAGTTCCTTTGACTAAAGATTCGATTAGTAACATAAATGTTCACGTAAATAAAATAAATCCAGGTAGAAAAACATTTGAAGAAACAATTAAAAAATAAGCAAAAAGACCATGTACTCAAAAGGTCCATGGTCACTTCTTATATTATGTTTTCTATTTAATCTTGTTTAAGGCATGACCCATTTCATTTAGCCAGTGTTTCCCACCATAAACGACAAATGTTGTATTATTTTCTTCTCTATCATAAATATGAATTCTTTGTGTAATAAGAAGATTTAAACCGAGTTCAGTTCGATCTACTCTGCCTAAACTTAATTCCCAGTATAAATTAGGATTTATATTAAGAGCATGGGCACAAAAAATTATTCGTTGATTTGTTAATAATAGCCGACCACCATCAGAACGAGTTGCACTGTAATACATGTTTGCAAAACCTGAGCGTAAAGGGAATTCATTTTCATTCATTTCAATTTCATGGAAGAAGATTTTTTTATATGTAGGGTTGAAAACGTCTAAATCATACGTGATTTGTTTTGCTTCAGACGTAATAATATAACTGCCACAGTATTCACAAATATTTTCTTTTGGATTGAATGCTGCAGCACAGTTGGGACAATTTAAAGCTTTGACCATCGCTTCATCGCTCCTAATATGCGTTTTTATACAGTATACTTTGAATTACTAAATATACCAATAAAGATAAACTAAAAAAGCCCAGGCTCAAAATTAATTGAGTGCCTGGACTTTGGTGTGTAGTTAAGGAATGGTGCATCTTAACCCTTTGTGCAGAAGGGGAAAGTTGCACCTGAATTATTATATTAATACAAGTATATAGGTAGTATCCAACAAATGGTTTAAAAAGAAATATAAACACAAATACTTGGATAATATACATTTTTAACTAATAATATCCAATTAATAAAAAATCTTTAATTACAATTGTATAGGACAAATAAAGTTGGAAACAAAAAAAAGATAGTGCCACATAATGAACGTTACCAACTTCGAGTTTTCTGAATTCTTTATTTCTGTTATAGGAGTATCAAAATTAACTAGAAAAATAGATTTAATCGGAGTTTATATGGAAATAAAATTCATATAATGTTAACATTTACTAATAATGGTTATATAACCTATTTTAAACCATTAAAAAATTAGAAAAGAATGGGGGTCTTGTATGAAAATACCAATAATCATCAGGGTGTTGGCTTTTATAGCTTTAATACTAATCCTTTTTTCAAATGGGATACAATCCTATGATTTTCTTATTCTTTTGTTTGCCGTTTTCTTTATTGGAGTTCCATGGTACAAATTTTTCAAAAAATAAATTATTGATTTAGGAGGATTTGCAAATGAAGAAAAAATTGTTATTTTTACTAATGGTTATGTTTTTAGCATTCCAACCCCTATCTGTAAATTTAGATAGAGCTTTTGCTAAGGAAAAAGGTGAGAACAATGATTGTAATAGCTGTTCACAAAAATTACCTTTACCAATGGAAAAAGCAGGTTTATTAAAAAATAATATAGTAATACACGATGTAAAAGAAGATTTAGATATAGCAGAAAAGTTTAGTCATAGTGAGTACAATAAAGATGATTTTGATTGGGAAAATACTGAGTTCTTAGATTTCGGCAAGGATAAAGATGGTTTAATGATTCCTTATAAACAGAACAACGAAAACTTTGATATTCGTTTATTGACTGCTTATGATAAAACAAATGGTGAAGTTAGTAATGATTTTATTATCATGAAATCAATTCTTGATATCGAAAATAATGAAATTGAAATTACATATTCAACATTAAATGACGAAAAAATAGTTGGTATGACTCTTGAAGTAGGCACAAACGAAATTATTGAAAGAAAAATATACAACGAAGTATCTCCAACTGATAGTGGTACAGCAGGTTATTGGAGCGATACCTGGGATTGTTTAAAAAATGCTTGGAAAAATGCTCCTGAACTTACGAAACAATTATGTTCTGCTGCATGTCTCTCTGTAATATTTGGCGGAAATATTGTAGGTGCGGTAACTTGTGCTAGTTGTTTAGGCGCTCAAGCTATGGTATGCCTTATCCACTAATAAAGTTTAGGATGAATTATTTTACACATAAGCCTTGTAATATATATATATTACAAGGCTTATGTTATGAGGAGTTCTTAATTTAACACTAAAACTTAGCTTTTACTACGTCGTTGCTGAATCGTAATATACAATCCTATTAAACGGTCCGTAGTCATCGTACGATTTTTCAAATCATTTAAATGAACTTGCTGAATCACACCATCTTTAACAGCCTGTGTTAAAAATGCTTCTGCCTCTGTCATCATAGCTGGCGAACCTGGATTCCATGTTGTACTTGTCACTTTAATTTCCCCCTTTTTGTCTTCCACAATTAATTGAACTTTCATTTTGCTGTTACTTGGCACGATTACTTGTCCTTCTAACTTGTATCCTTTTGGCAGTAACCAATTTGCTTTTACTTCAAAGTGGGGACGGTCAATAGCGTTTGTCCAAGTACCTCCCCACTCGATGCCTAACTTCTTAGCAATAGCTCCCACTCGGTTTAGAGTAGTCACATCATATAAAGATTGTGGAGGGCCTACCGCAATGTCCCACGCTAAACGTGATTTATGATTGCTATTTAATGTCCAGGTAACAATTTGCCCTGGTCGAGTGCGTCCTTGTGCGTATAGATACTTTTGTCGTTCTTGGCTGCGATATGTTTCAGTAATGAAGATGTTCTTAATACCTGCCTTGAAGCACTCTTGAAATAGTAATCTACAGGCTGTTTGTGCAGCTGGCAAAAGCTCAGCCAAGTCTCGGCATGTAGTTGTTACGCTTGTCATTTTGTTTCTCCCTCTCCTGTTTTATCCTTTACAATTGATAAGATATTCTTAATGAACTCCGGTGTTGGTAAGCCCATCTTCGTGCCGTTTTCTGTGATAGAAATAAATTCGAGTACACAGAATGCAATGGCTGCCCCATCACCTGCGTACTCGATACCTGGTATCACTAATGCTAGTAAATACACTGAACTGACTAACATTAAGTAATAAATCTTTCGTATGATGCCGTTAAAGCCAACACGACTGTTTAAATTTCGATTTACGATACCGCCCATAATTCCTGTAAAGTAGTCAATAGCCATAAAGCCGATTAATACAGTTACAGCCATACCTAGACCGTCAACCGAATAAGAAACCAATGTGCCAATTAATCCACTTACTGCTGCTATCCATTTTTCCATTGGAACACTTCCTTTTGTCATAATAAAAAAAGCCCTCCACATAATGTGTAGAAGACTTTTTCGAGTGTTACTCCCTATTTTTTTTCGTAGTGCCTTAAATATTTAGTTAATGCTGCGCCTATAGATATTCCATTTAATGATAAATATAAAGTTGAAAGAATTTCTGCACCTAATAAACCTAAAAAATATGAAATCACTCCAATAGCTATTTGTAATAAAGCTAAATACATCATGTTATCCTTTTGCGGTGAATTTTCAACCCCAATTGTTGCCGCAATTAAACCTATAGCTATTGAAATATTTATTATCGCGAATTCTTTTAGAATAGAAGATACACTATGATCATGCGATTCAAGAATGAGCCATGGAACAGTAAGACTCAAAATCATTAAAAAGAATATAAATACAACTACTAAATTATAATAAGAGTTTTTTTTCAATTTCCATCCTACCTTTCATCATACACATTCGACAAAAGGAAAGGATTTCCTCTTAATTTTGACATTAAAAAATAACGCTAGGCTTCTGCCAGCGTCTTAAACTCTTGACCTGTAATTTCTTTGTATTCTGTAGATGAAATTTCTCCGAAAGGATTAGCTTCTGTTTTTACAGCTAAACGTAATTGAGCTGCAGTTACCCATTTATACATAAAAGCGATTTGCCAGAATTGCATCATGCATCACCCCCTTTTAATGCCATTACTTCAAGCTTTAATTGTGTAACAGTTGTGCCAAGACTATTGATAAGTAAATCCTTTTGAATACCCTTAATTTTCTCTTGTGCTAACTGTTCTCCCAGGGATGCTACTTGTTCATCAAGTTTGAGCCCTGTGCCGACTTTTACAGGTTCGCTAAGCGTGCCATCTTCAACACGTTTTTTATACTCCATAGCCATTACTCAACAGCCCCCGATATTAAATGAATTTTGTGATTTACAGTCGCATCTGGACGTGTACTAAATAACTTCAAAATGATATTATCTTTTGGCTCTGTAGACTCATAGAAATACGTATCTTCCACAATGCCCACCATATTAGGCATTGGCGCTGTGTTGTCAGGTGTGAGCGTTTCGTATTGCTCTTGTTCACCAGCTAAAGTCATCGATAATTCAACTTTTAAATCAAGTGGTTCATCACGTTCTATGAACAATAAAACGCCCTTTGCTGTTCCGGATGGAGGTGTTATCTTATACCTCGCTACCGATTGCAAAATAGGCGTTTTCACTTCATTTTTATTTAATGTTATGGTCTTGCTCGCTTTCGCACCGTAGTTATCAACTACCTCAACAACAATCGTATTTAGACCAACGATTAGTTGAGCGAGTGATACATCAAACTCCCATGCTCCACCAGGACCGTTATAAACCTCTGTACTATTACCATTATTGATTCGCCTTTTTACTGTGACGCTTGAATTAGCGTCTGGATCTGATACTGTACCACTAATTTTAAATTTATCGTTATCAACTACACCAGACGGTACAACAGCATCTACCGATAGCAAAGGTGCTCTGTTAGGTACAACATAAAATGATCTTTCGTCAATTGCTGAAGATGCCTTCTCACTATCCTCGGCCCAAACCTTTAATTTATGGGCTATCCCATCAGCTAGGCTTCCTGTAATTGGCGTTTCACCATCATAAAGTTTTCCACTTTTGAATATAAGCTGCTTAGATAATGCAATCTGCATTTGGCTTAGATTTGTAGCTAATACTTTTCGAAGCTCACTATCTATTTGGTAATAAGTTGTAACTGCTTGATCAGGATCTGCATCAAAAGCTGTCCCTACAATATTGAATGTGTCGTTTTCATACAACGTTTGATTTTCAGATGGGCCAGTTAATGACACAGTAGGAGCAACGTTGTGCTCAATGTCGAAAGGCTCTGAATGTACATAATCGGAATACACATTACTCGTATTTTTAGCACGTACACGTAATTCAAGCGTCTTTAATGTTTTATCTGTTGTAATTGTCAAACTACGAGTAAGCGTGTTGTTGTATGTTAGTTGCGTCCATGTGCCAGTGCTGTTGTATCTGTAATCTACTTCATAGAGTGATAGATTAGCAGCGCTAGAAGCTCCAAAAGCAATGTTAGCTACTTCGTTAGGTTTAAATTTCTTACCTTGCGTTGGTGCTGTAAATGGTGCTGGTGGTGCAATAGATTGACTAACACGTGAGCCACGGACATACCAAAAACCGTCTGTATGGCGTCCGTTCGCCGGATATGTGCCATCCACGGCGGAAATGTTACTTTCTACTAGGGCGCCTTGCGAGTAGGACGTACTTGTTTGTACTTGTTTAGAAGTACCATCTGTTTGTCGAAACCATTCAGAACCTGGGACAGCTGTTACCCTCTTAATTGCCTTACTGCTATAGTCGGCGTATACAGTACCCGTAGGGCCACTAACCGAGTTAAGATCCATATATGTGCCGCTCAGTATAATGTCCCCGTCACCGTTTAAATAGTATGCTGTGTAGCCCGCAAACGTACCCACCTGGTTCTCGATTTCAGGTCCCCATACAACTTGCCAAGTATAATTGGGCGTGCTTACCGTCATATACTTAGCATAATAATACTTTGGCTTTGTAACTGTATAAACGCTACTCGTACGATAACTTGATTCTAGCCCTCCAGAATCTTGGGCTTTGACTCGAAATTGAATACTCGTAGCTGTTGGAATTGTGTAAGGGTAACTATTAGTTGTTGGTGTACCAATTTGCGTCCACGATCCATTATTAATTGCTACTTCTAAAATGTACTTTGATAAATTATTGTTTGCGTCTGTAGAAGCACCCCATGAAATGACCTTAGAATCGCCAATTTCTAACGAGCCTGAGGGTTGGGTAAATGCTCCAGGTTGCGTTGGTGCAGTGTTTACCATCGAACCTCTTACATACCAGAAGCCGTCAGTATGGCGTCCATCTAATGGGTACGTATTGTTTTCAGCTACAACATTTGATTGAACTAAAGTGCCTCTTGTGTAAATATCTTTAGACGTATTCTTTCTATAATCTTTTTTTCTTACAGAGACTTGCACCGCATAGTCGGATGTTCCTCGTTCTAGCGAAGTGTACTCATTCCAAATACCCTCGTAACGATAGTAAGATATGTCTCCTATATAAACTTCTGTATACCCGATATAGCCACCTACAGGGTCATAGTTGCCAGTTAATTTATTGAACTTAATCTCTCGGTAGTTAGATTGGAATTCCGACCTAACGTCACTCGAAGGTTCCCAAGGTGCTACATCGTTGTATTCTTTAGTTGTTATGGTGTTGTATTTATCGTAATAATATTTAACCATCCTACACCACCTCCACTAATTCAACGTTGTAAGTCTGCCAATCACCGACACCCATTTCAGCATTGACCGTATCAATTTGAACATTACTACGAGCTACTTTAGCACCTTTTTTGTACGCATTTTTAAGAGCCTGTACTTTAATTGTGCCGGTGCCAATCTCAGTAATTACTACATCCTCGCTGTGTTCATCATCAAAAATAGTGACTTGTGTAAATGGTATGAAACCATCAACACTAGCCACTTTCAAAGTAGTTGTACCTATAACAACTGCCTCTATAATATCTGTCATTGCTTTATCTAACATGATTTTGTTTGTGCTGCCATCCAAAGTGTCAGCAAATGTTCCGCTGTTACCTGGTACACGTCCATCTAACTCCATTTGAATTTGCATCCGGCGTATTGTAGCTGTTAACTGGACAATGATGTCATGGGCCATATAAATACCTTTATCCATGTGATTTAACCGTGCAGCATTGACCCTTGTACCATCTTCTAAATATTCATATTCAGGTTGGCCAGTAAGTGGATTCTTTACAATGTCGCCATTTTCATTTGTTAGGGGAATCAATTTACCATCGGGACCAATTTTCCAAATACGATCCTTCCAGTATATTAGTTCATAATTATTAGAGACTGTTAAACTCACCCTTGTACAGCTCCTTTCAGCGTGACAGATAGCGTAAAGACAATCATTAAACCATCCTCACTTGGTTCGATTGACGTTGTGTACTGATCTAATTCGATGCCTTGTGCATCAACTAGCTTCACTGTTGATACATGACCATGCCCATCATCTAAATACACATAAGTCTTTACCATATCCCCGACAATCTCCTGAGAGTGAAAAGACTTTGTGATTTCTTGACCATCTATTGTGACAACAGCTTTTTTGGGCATGTCTCTTAAAAATTGTAGTGTGCGATCAATTACAATGCTCGTTACCATATATCCATCACCTCATTTGCATGAATTTCGCCACATATCGGCAAATATACTGGATATGTGTAATTTTTTATTTCAATTTCAATTGTTTTATCTGTTCCAACACCAGGCATACCCTCACAGACAAATTCGCCACAGATTGGCAAGTATACTGGATAGTGGTACTGTGTTGAATCAAGTTCGATATACTGTGTCTGTGGCAGCTTCACAGCCACATATTCTAGCCATGAGCGTTTATTTTTTGTTGCATCAACCATCTTTCTTAAACGCTTCATGTCCTCATTTGCTATGAATGGCTCATCTACTTCAATTTTAAAGCGATATTCTTCGCCTCCATATTCGAACCATTCAAAGACTTGTGCATTTTTATAGATAATAGACACAACATCTTCTACAGCGCCTCTGGTGCCTTTCTTTCGATGCCATTTTATCGATGCTTTCACAAGCTCTCTTTTTTGTTCAACAGGTAAATCAACTTCGTAAAAATCAACATGCTTTTCAAATGCTAAAAGATCTAAAAGTTGCTCTGGCATTTTATCGATGTTGATTAGATTATAAATTGCCTCTGCTTCCTGATAGGCTTGTTTCAGTTGAATTTCAGCAGCTTCAGCAATAGCTACTAGTACAGGATCTTGACGCAAACTGTGGGGCAACAATTTTAAAAGATCGCTAGTCATTTGTTAATCCTTTAAAAATTATTTCAGCTGAAGTTTCAATAGCTACCTCAATATTTGCTATTTCGATAAACATTGGTGAGCTCACAGATACACGCGATGCCCCTTCTTTTTTCAAGCGTGCAATAAGCTCTGAAAAATCTACATCACGCCCCATTTTGGAACGCTGCCATACAAGGTAATCTTGAAATGCCTGATTTACTTGTTTTTCAATAATCGGTGACACTGTAGCACTTTTGTTTCCAATCCAATACTCTACTTCTACTGTGTAGTTAATAACTGAAGGTGCATCTGTACGAACCTTATCTGTAAGTGGTCTGACTGATTTGTTCATTAAAATTTTTTCAACCATTTCAAGTTCTTCATTACTTGGTAAACGGCCATTGGCCATCAAAATAAACAAATGTACTTCCCCTGGCACTGGTGAGTCTACTTTGACATCAACAATATCTTGACTAGCTGCCTTTGCCCAATAGATATATGCACCTTCAGGACCAGCAACAGAAAAACTTTCAGGTGCGAGTAGAATCCTTTCAGCATAAGCATCGTCGCTTTCCTCATTTGCACCACCACTAGTTATTGTGGTATTTTGAATAGATTTTACATAAGGCAATGGCTCTACTAATGTTGAAATCTCGCCAACTAAAAAGTCGTTTCCTATTTCCCCTGGTTGCATACAAGTCGCTTCCACTGCATACAAGTGTGTACCAGGCGGTATGACATGGGTTTCTGTTGTAACAAAATAAATCTCGCCTACAAGGTATCTAGTTCCTTCAGGAATTGTTAGTGCATCTACACGATCCTCTTCCAACACAAAAGCCATTGTAGTACTTGCATATTTTGCAGGTAAACGCTCTGTAGAAAATTCGCTACCCATGTGATCGAGTATGTCATCCTCAGCATAAGATAAGCGATTCTGACGCAAGCCATGTTCTAATTTGTTGCGTTCTATGGATGCAAATGCAGCCAAAGCCTGAATAAATTTTAGTCTTGGATCTGCTCGTTGTAATGTTAGTCCTGTTTTTCCTCTGACATGAAACAACATTTCGCTTTCAATTTGTTCCGGTGCCTTCTCTAAAAAATAAAGATCCGGTAAATTAAACCGACTCATTGATTTTCACCTTCACTTTCGGCTTTAAGCTCCCAACCAATCCATCTCCTGTTACTTCGATAGACTCAATAAGTGCACGTGGTTCAAACTTGTTGATTGCTTCGATTAATTTTGCTGTTATTCTCGCTTTCGCAATATTAATGGGTGCATCAATAACGGTCATATCCCATCCAAACACACGATCTAATGGGCAACTCATCATAGCTGTGGCCATAATAAAAGCGACATTCTGTAGTATTTCATCTACTCCTGTCGCTCCAAAATCTATATTTTGCATAGGCTCTACAACATACATGCTATCACCCTTTCTTTAACGTTGAGTACGATTTATTCGATGTAATGTATTTGCCACCGCCAAGCGAGTACCATCCATTCTTTTCTTCATAAACCGTCAATTTATCATTTTTCATGGCATAACCAAGCACTTTATAATTCACACCTGGTCCATTTCGTATATGGACCGATTTTACAGTAATAGTCATGGCACCAAGTGATTTTTTCGAATTACCTGCAGCGTTTGTTTGTTTGCTATTTGTCGTTGTTTTTTTTACAGGCGTCCTGCTCTCAACATACTCTTTTAAAGACACCGATACTTCGATAGTGAACACATTGCCATTTTGATCAATGTTTCGCAACTTTTCTGTAATATCTGCTATGACAAATTTATTTGTCATAATTGGCTTTTGTCCCAAAATATAATGATGAGCTTCCCCTCTATCATTCATTTTGTTTAACTTGGCCATTTCTTTCATGGGATTAATACCAAATTCAGCACGCAATAAAATATTATAAGATAAATCTGTTAGTCCAGGTCCGTCAAATTCTAATTTTGCCTTATTCCCAGCAATACTATGTTCATTCCACTTAGCGCTACTTTTCTTTTCTAAATCGTTGAATGTCAGTATTTTATCTGTAGACACTTCAAAAATGACATCACCAAAACTACCGATTGTGGCCATTTTACATCACTTCCTTTATTCCGATGTCGAGCTGTTGCCACCAGGTGAAAGTAATTGCCCATTTACTGTTACGGGACCTTTTGTTTCAATGTTTATTTCACCATCTATATTTAGATGTAATTTATGCGTTTTAGTGTCATATTCGATGAAGCTACCATCTTCAAATTCAATACAACGCTTTTCTGGATCGGTTCGTGGTGGTGGAGTCCCATCCGAATAATATGAACCTAAAATAAAACCTTCACTTTGTTTTGTGAAAAGGCAAAGTACTCGCTCTCCAACCTTCGGCATCCAGTAGTCTTTATTTTTTAATGTACCTCGGTACAAAACATGTAATGGAGCCGACACTTTGTCGTCTTGTTCTTCAATTTTGACACGAGCTGTTCCTTGTGTGGGATCAGCAGTAGTTACTTCGCCAACTTGTACACGCATTAATACCCCTCCAAACATCTACGTAAATCCAGGGAAATTTCACTTCTGTTGTGTGTTACTCTCGTAACGATATATTTACCGTTTAGACGGCCAAAACCTATTAAATTAAAAGTCATTCCAGCATCGATATGCATTTCACTAATCACTTTCAATTGAATTGTTGTGGCGTTCTTATTAGCCTCTCTCAGCCTTTTTTTGGCTAGTTTTTGAGCTTCTGCTACTGATTTAACTTCTTCCTTCACTACGAGTGTACGTCCTACCTTCGGGGACTTTTTAGGCGAAAATGTTGCTTTTATGGTTTTCTTTTTACCAGCATTATGTGACTGTACACGACAATCTTTATAAACACCTGTGAGGGCTGTATTAAAGCGCCAATCAAGGACCTGTATTTTACACGTTTCTTTACTTACACGGATAATTGTGTCAACTGCCAGCTTAGATTCATAATCTTCCTCATCTAAAACAACAATGGAACTATTAGATAGTTTGAGACATAAGCCTTCATCTTTACATAGTCGATGCAAGAAAGCTAAATCAGTTTCAGATTCTTGCTCATAGCGATCTTTCTTAGGATTTTCGTTTGTCTCCCAAAACACTTTTAAATGATTGGCTTTAGCAATATCATTTACAACTTGTTTCAGCGCTGCTTTTTCCCATGCTTTAGATTTGTATTGACCTCGTATGGAATTTGACTCTGGAACAGCTAATGCCTTGATTGTCATTTTTGTTGGTGGACCACCCCCACTAAGCTCATCTACTTCGAATTTTCCTAACTTAGTTTTTACAACATTCTCAGTCCAATGACTTCGTGCTATTTCAACCTCTAGAAGTGACCCTTTAGACGGGAACCAATCATTTATCCAATAGACAGTTGCATCTTGTAGAACAAGCTGTAAATCATCTATTTCGCCACTTAAATTGTCTGTGTATGTCCAGTCAATTAAATTGTCCCCTAATTCGTCTGTCAATCGAGTATTGTTATAGGTTACATTTAACACTGTTCTTCTTGCTAAAGTCATAATTCCTCCTTCTCCCCAAGCCAACTAGGGCGTTCCGTATAAATAGCTGTATCAATTACAGGTACATTTAAAACAACATCACCTGTAAAAAAGATAGTATTACGATACTTAGAATTAGCTTCAAGTAAAAGGGGAAGCAAATATTCGCTCCCCCACAACCTGTATGCAATTAAATCCCATGTATCACCCTGGATAGTTGTATAACTATTCATATTGCGTCCTCCTTGGTGTAGCGCCACCAGCACTTGGAAGTTGTATATTATCGATACGTGTCTTGAGACCATTTAGAGCTGCTATTACATTTTGAGCAGCTGGTTGAATACCTTGGATTGATGTAATCCATCCAGTTGCCTGTCCAATGGCAGATGCTAAAGTGGCCATATTTGTGTTTGAAAGGTCTGTTGCCGTTTTTAATGAATAAAACGATGTAACAAGATCTGTACTTACTTGGCCTGAATACATAGTCAGGTTATCCATGTTAACTGCAGTTGTACTAGCGCTTGTTTGTAACGTTGTAAATGAGCTAGCTATTGCTGTAAGAGATGTATTAGTACCCTCTAAAGCAGTTGCTAATGCTGTTGCAGAAGTGTTTAATTTTGTTACGTCCAACTGCTGTGTTGGTGCAGCACCTGCATTATTTGTTGG
The DNA here is from genome assembly GCF_000392615.1 of Lysinibacillus sphaericus OT4b.31. Lineage (GTDB taxonomy): Bacteria > Bacillota > Bacilli > Bacillales_A > Planococcaceae > Lysinibacillus > Lysinibacillus sphaericus_B. The sequence continues at coordinate 53,933 of NZ_KB933411.1, forward strand.
TGTTGGAGCTGGTGCGCTTGTTGCAGTAGCACTACTGCCCCCGCGTACTGTATCAACAGCCTTACCACCTAACCATTTACCGCCAAAATAACCTACCGCACCTCCTAGTACACCACCGATTGCCGTGCCAATTCCTGGCGCAATGAAAGACCCTATAGTAGCACCTAGTTTAGCTCCACCTAGTCCTCCAGCGACTCCACTTGCTGCTTCTGTTGTTGCTTTTACTTTGTCTTCTGATTTATAGACGTTGTAACCTTCCATTGCTATGCCAAGTGGTAGCATAGCCTTTCCTGCTACATTTCCTGCTACCTTGCCTACTTTCCCCACTTGCCCCATTATTCTAGCTCCACGTGAAGGGGTTGGATTTGGAGCTGGTGGTGGCGCTGGAGGAGGGGTTGGTCCACCTCCATATCGAGTAATTGTACCTGTTCTGTTTGGTCCTACGAAGCCACCATTATTTCCTGGTGTTGGTGGCGTAGGGGGTGGATTTGGTGAGATTGGTGGGGGTGAAGTTGTTGCTCGTCTGGAATTGAACTTTTCCATACCCCATCTACCAGCACCAACAGCTCCTTTAACAAGTGTTCCACCACCCATCATCCATGCTGCTGCACCTAAACCCAAGGCTCCACTCATATTACCTTCTAAGGCGCTTGATACAGCTCCACTAGCAGCGCCAGTTAATCCGGCAATCCATGCCTTCCCTGCAATAGTTCCTAATTGCGTAAAAATACGCCCCATTGCTTCTCCACCTGAACCGCCTAGCCATGCTTCTGCTTTTTGGATAGCCGTGTCTAACATATATTCAACTTTTTCGCCAAAACCCATATCGTTGAACATTTCGTATTTTTGTAGTTCTTTGTTGTATTGATTGATCATTCTTTGTGCATCAGCTGGATCCATGTTAGGTTCAATTTTTGGTTTAATTGGCTTTTCGGTGCTGAATGGTGCAGTAATATCACTAAGGATTTTTGCTGTAGCTTCACCAGCTTTTTCAATACTTCCCATGTTTTTATCAAGGGTTCCTGTTATACCACCAAAAAATTTTTGAAATACTGGTAAGACAGGTGTCATAAACTTGATTTGTGCCCCCTCGATACTACTCTTTAAAAGTTGAAGGGAACCAGCATAGTTATCTACCATCGTTGCTGACATTTTCGATGCTGTTCCGTCTGAATTCTCCATTGCAGTTGTCATTCGTTGCAGCTCATCTGAACCAGTCGAAAGTAAAATAGCCCAATGTTTAAATGCTTCTGCACCAAATAGTGTTTGTAGCGTATTAACTCGCTGCTTATCACTCATTCCTGCTGTACCTTTTTCTATCTCTTTTATCAGGCCAGGTAGAGACTTCATTTTTCCTTGAGCATTAAAAAACTCCATGCCTAAATTTTTTGCTTTTTCCGCTATTTTACCTTTGTCCGCAGCTAATCGACCCATTGAGCTTGCAAATGCTTGACCGGCAATCGAACCCTTCAAACCTTGGTTAGCAAGTGCCATCATCGCTGCAGATGTTTCTTCGAGTGACCATTTAAATTGATTTGCGGTAGGAGCTGCATATTTCATAGCTTCACCAATCATCTCAACGTTTGTATTAGCGTTAGCTTGAGCATATGCAAATACGTCTGCAGCATGTCCGGCTTTATCTGCGCTCATACTAAATGCTTGCATCGTATCACTCGTTATATCTGCTGCTCGACCTAAATCCATAGAACCTGCTGCCGCAAGATTTAGCATGCCAGGCATTGCCGAAATGATTGCATCTGTTTTCCAACCAGCTAATGCAAGGTATTCCATACCCTCTGCTGCTTGAGTAGCAGAAAATACTGTCGACTTACCAAGATTTTGTGCCTCGGCGTTCAGTTTTTCAAAATCTGCTCCAGTTGCACCAGATATAGCAGAAACTTTAGACATTTGCTGTTGGAAGTTTGCTGCTGTTTTAAGTGACGACATTGCTACACCTGTAGCAGTTGCAGCAACGCCAACAGCTCCGACACTTGCTACTGTTTTAGCTGTATTCATGCCACTTGAAAAAGTAGATTTTAACGCGCTTACACGTCGCTGGCTACCTTCCAATTGCCTTAATTCACGAGATAACCTGGCCGTACTTTCTGCATACTGTGACTGATGAATATTACCTTGTCTATATTCACGACCTAATCGATCCATTTCACGTTGTACTTCTCTAGCGCGATTTCTTAAACCGTTTAAATTTGTATTAGCCCTTTGAAAAGTATTGCTGAAGGATCTACCAACGGCACCAGCGATTTCAAAAGTCAGTTCAAAAGCTCTAGCCACCGTTTTCAGCTCCTTTTTCGTCCATTGCGTCCTTCCAATCTTTCAGCACTATAAACGTCTTTTTTTCCCAATATTCAATGGAGGTACCGCCGGAATTTGAAGCTAAAAAAAGAAGTAACTTTCTCACTTCTTTAGCTCCACCTTCTGCACCTACTATTGGAAGAAAAAATTTCGTGCTGAAAATGTTACTTCTGCAAAATCCAATATTGATAATTTCTCTAAATCATCTGACAGAATCCCTGATGCTCTAGAAGCAATTCTCACTAAGACTTGCTGATTATAAACGGAGTTAAACCCTTCTGTATGACCTTCTGCTTTTAATTCTTCATCAATTTTTAATACATCAGCGCCTGTCATTTTCCCAAAATCTAACTTTATTTCATCTAAAAAAGCCCCATCAATTTCGATAGGACTCTTTAACACTACGATTGTCACATTTGGATTTTCAGCAACTGCTTCTTTTTCATTCACTTGTTTTTCACTCATTTTCATCTGCTCCTTTTGGTTTTATAGTATTCCTAATAATTCTCGAAGTTTTTCACCATAATCTACATCATCCACTTTGTAAATGTAATTATGGCGATCATATTCATAAAGGACTTTTCCTTTATCTTCTATCTTTATATAATGGATTTCTACCTCTGAAGATCCTTCATAAGGAGAGCCCTTCTCAACTTTACCTAGGGAATTTTTTGTTACAGCACCATGAACCAAAACCCGAGATGGCGTAATTTCATGTTTGCGTGTTTTTGTATTAAAGTGTTGATTGACTAAACGACAATCAATTTTGATGCCGTCAGGCTTATAAAAGTCTGTTAATTCATCTGTAATAACACGCCAGCTAATTTTTAGCTGCATTGATTCTAGGTGCCCATAGTTTGGACTTTCATACTCACCGTAAATCCCGGCGCCATTAACAGTTTCAGTCATGGAATTCAATTCCGGTAATTCAATGTCAGATACGCCCAACAAATTAGGTTTATCATTAGCAAAGACCCGGAATTCATTTAACTTTTCAGGAAAAAGCATTTATTCTACCTCCTACTCACTAACGAATAGTGAATTATAATAAGTTGCATCGAACTCTAAGATATTTTCAATATCCTGTGCTGGCGTTGGTTCTGCCACTGAATAACGGAAACGCATTTTCCCACTAAGTAAATCCGTTTTTGGATTATCCTCTTGCCTAAATTCTATACGTCCTCCAATTAACACCCCTTCACTTTGTAAACCGTTCAACCACATCCCCATCGTATCTTTAACCCTATTGATTAAACGCGGACCAATTGGACCATCTACCATGTTCCAAGTTGTAAGAATGATTGTGTTTGCTAGCCAGTTGTGAGTAATACGAACGGGTATGAAAATATCTTTTACATCTGTATTGCCTGGATACGCTCCTGTGTAGTTGCCCCAAGCACGCCAGCCACCAATAAAGTTGATGGCAGTTGTAATTCCTTGATTATTTAATAATTCAGCTTGATCCGGTGATAAATCTACTTCATCATATCCATCCACTGTTTCCACTAACAGTTTTGTCATTGGTAATGGTTTATTAGATGGAGATTCATGAGGAAAATCGCCATTATCATAAGCTGTTTTCATAATCCGCCCAGCTATTAAAGAAGATTTGTGATACACTTTGTCGCCTAGTCCTGCAAGTGGCCAACAAACAATTTCATTTGCACCTGTATAATTGTTTTTATTTTTCCACTCATTGACCTTGGTATAGGTATTGGCTTCAAGTGTATTTACATCATCTAGTGACTGTGCACGGAAATACGTATTAATGGATGAAGCCTTAGCTTTCATCACAGCTGCAACTGTTGGATCTTTTGAAAACTTAGGAGCAAGCACAAGACCTGGTACCATACTAAGCTTAGGAAACACATTATTTAATAGCTCTAAACCTGTGCTTTTTCCTGTAGCAATGTCATACCCACCAATAATATGGTTATTTTTGATTGCTTCAGGTGTTAAATGATCATATTTTACTTTTAGCTGCTGTACATTATCAGTTAATAACGCAATGACTACCTGCCCATTTTCATTAAACGATGCAATATAGTCTTGATCACCTTTCAATGCAGTATCGTTATTACTAACAACTAAAGTTTTTAATAAGATGCCTGTAGTTTCAATAACACCTTTTTTATTAACTACATCAATAGTTTCTTCTTTGTTTGCTTTGTGTGTTTCTGCATCCAAAACGTTAACAAAAACCACCGGTCCTATGTTAAATTGTCTGAAAGCTAGATCCGCCATTTCACCCAGCGTATAGTTTTTCCAGTCGTCAGAATATCCTAGCGCTTTTGCATACTCGTCGAACGAATAGGCTAACACAGGCTTATTCACGTTTTCTAACGTTTCTGCTAGATTAATCGGTGCTGTACCAAAAACAACCGGAAGGGTTGCTGTAGCTACGACTGGTGCAGATAGTGAACTTGGCTTTTCGGTTACTCTTGATCCATGTCGTGCCATTTTATTTCACCTCACTAAAGTATTCTTCTGTCTTTTTAAAAAATATAGATTCCACTGAGTTAGCATCTAACAAACCATTTTGAAACTCTGTTAGCTTCTCTGGCGTAATAAACATTTTCTTAAACGCTGGTGATTGTTCCAGATGCTCTTTGAAATGCTTTGGATAGCCCCCCACAAATGAACTAAATCGTTGTAACCCTTTAACTGTTGGACCAACATACATCAGGATTTCATGTTTAATACTATCTGTAATTACTTGTTTAACTTGTTCTACAGATGCTTGTTGTTCTTTAATAGTCGATGCCATCTCCTGCTACACTCCCATTCCATTGAACTTGTGGCGTTAAAAAGTCTACTTCCATGACTCCATGCCACATTGGTTTCATTTGCTCCTCAAATAAAGCTGATTCTATTTCACCTGTAAGATCTGCAGGCCCAATAGTTTGAGCTTCCTTCAAAGCAAACTTAATACGATTCATAACCAGTAATGTATCTCGCCAACCTTGGCGCTCATCTTTGCTATACGTACCAATTAAAAACTTAAATTTCATTGTATTTTGTTTATATAAAGCATCTTGTTCAAATAAAAAACGGACAATTACAAATGGGTAATAGTCCTGTTCCTTATCCTCTTCACCACGTCTAGTATTCTTTTTCGGTGGTAAATAGCCATCATATACAGCTGGTGATTTACATACATTTTCATCTTTTGTTTGCAGTTGCGTTTCGGCCAATGCATCAGTCAAAAAAGAGACTATTTCGTCTGTAATGTTTAAAGAGTCCATTTGCTTATCCTCCGTATAGTAATCGATTCAATTCATGCATAAGACGCCTGTCTAGCGTTTCTTGTGCATGGTTTGTAACATTTGCTATTATTGTAGCCTCACCCATCATTTGCGCTATAGAAGGGCCGTATAGGCCTTTTATCGGTAGTCGTCTATCACCAACGCGTTTAAATATATTAGTATGTGAATTACCCATATTAGCAACAAATCCACGTTGTATTGTTTTTCTGCCTCCACCTTTTTTGACACGGGCTCGAACTTTCATATCATTGGGCTTCGTAGGTGTTACATCAAATTTCATTAACGGGATTACAGGACCACTAGCTCGCACTTGTGCTGATAGTTTACTTGGATTCGCCTTATCTAACTTAATAGCACTTTTTACATCAGAAGCTCGAATAATATATTTCGATCTTATTTCTTGACTAGCCTTTGCTCGTGCAGAAACAGCAGACCTATTAACAGCTCTAGCAATAACTTTTCGCGCCTCTTTTGGTGTTCTCGAAAACAATCTTTCCAACTCTTCAGCGTGGTGCATATTAATCTCAATCATATAAACACCTAACTCTCATTGGCATAAACTAAAATTCGGATAATACCCATTTCCTCGCCAGCTTGTTCAACGTAATATTCTTCACCATCAAGTTCTAAGAGACTGTCGATTTTAGGGATGTAAAACTCACTGCTTTTCACGTAAATTGTTTTATAGCTTTTAAACATTTCTTGGGAGGCATCTAGTTGATCCCGACTAAAACCGTTTATTTCTTCTAAGCTACTGTCTACGACAACTAGAGTTAACTCATTTCCATCCAATACATGTTCTGCTGCCATTTCATCGACATTAAAAAAAACACTAGAAAGATCTGCTTCTAATGTCTCCTTAAAATTCATATTTCTTCACTCCCTTAGTCCTCTAGTTGATCTAAGAAGTATGTCGTTTTATCATTCTTCACAATTAATGAAATAATGTTCGGCTTACTAATATTGCCCTTCCATTCTAAACCTTGATTTTTAGCGCCTTCTTTTAATTCATCTAAATCAAAATTAAGATCCAATGTCTTTTCAATAGGCTCTTCTTCCAGTCCATTAGTTTCAATTGATTCTTTAATAGCTGGAATTACTGCAGCATCCTCTTTTACAACAGATGTAACAACACCTAACTGTAAAAGCCTAGCACTTTCTTTTTCCGTTATAGCCGATTCTTCAAGAAAATCGCCTAAATCATAACGTCTGCTGTTATGGCGTAAAGAAGATAACACTTGATACCCTTTCATACAAACCCTCCTACACTACTTTTGATGTTAACCATGCATCTACATTACCTGGCTTTGGAATAGGACGAGATGCAAGGCGAACCATTTTTTGCTCATTCTGATGGTCTGCCCAGATTTTAGGAACACGCTCACCTTCATAAGTCATAAACTCATCATTTTTCTCCATCTGAGTAATAGCACCATATGCGAAGCCTGCGAAATTTTTCTTTGCTAGAATAACTGTATCAACAGGGATATATGGTTTTTCTTCTTCATTATCATCTAAATACCAGTCGTCATAAGTATAGATTTCAACGCCTAATCCTGGCAACTTACCGATGAAAGTTACAGCATCACTTTTAATACTAGGCTCAATATTACCGAAGTTCATATTCTTTTTATCAAACATTTCTTTAATAATTGGATGGTTTATAAATGCTTTTTCTGCATTTTCTCCAAGAATTAATGTGTCAGGTGCTACACCTGATTTTTTTGTTACTTCTTTTCGCCACTCTTTAATATCTTGGTACGGATTTGAAACATATTCTCCCTCAGAGTTTTTAGTATAGTTATCCCACTTGTCAGTACCTGATAAAGTGACACCTTGAGTAAAGTTAAAATCAAGTTCTTGTTCCACATAACTATCCGGACCTTCGCCAGTGTAACCCTTCATGATAACTTTACCGTTAATCAATGTTTGAGCTGCAAGCCACTCCTCACGACGGCTAATCATTTCATTTAATTCGATTAAATCATTTGCTAAAAGCTCACGTGCTCGTTGGGCAGGTGTTTTTATACTAACTACACTTTCTCCAGCCATTCGCTTTGTAATATCATCAATTGTTAATGATTTTTGTGGAGCAATACGTGGGGCAGTGTACTTTTCAGTACGGTAACCATTACGTTTAACTGTTACACCCCCTGTGCGTGGTGCAACAAAAGGCGCCATTTTGCGTTTACCTTTTGTGTAATCGATTAGAACATCTTCAGTAGGGAAAGTTTCAACTGAATTAAAAAAAGTGTCACGCAAGAATGTGTGCACTTTTGGCATTTGAGTAATAGCTTTTAAGATTGTTAGGGTTTTATATAATTGCATGTTTAGTCCTCCTTAGATTGAAGCCTTTAAATAAATTCCTTTAGTGCGTAAAACATCATAATGAACAGATACTTTATCTGTCCCATCTGTAAGTAAAGCGTCTGAATTAAATGATCCTGAAATATAGGTTTCAGCAAAAACAGACTTACCAGGTTCGCTACCTGTATCAACATCATCTGCCAAAATGACATCTGCAATGATTGGCGTAGTAGCAGTTGAACTAGCTACTAAATATTCCCCTTCACTATTTTTCCCAATGATTGTTCCTTGTAATAAAAGACCTTGGCCACCTTTTAATTTAGCTGACCCTGCTTGAATGGGAAATGCAGTGTCATAGACTAAATTGTTTGGCTCGTAAGAACCTACTTGTTCATTTAATTTCATTCTTATTCCCCTCCTTTTACAAATATATTACCTAATGCCTCAGCTTCTTTATCCATTTCATCTTTCGGATCAGGTGAAACTGGGGCAGCAGATCCTGGAATATCATTCAATGGTGCAGCATCTTTTTTCATATTAGTTAATTGGTTTTGAGCTTGTTCTTTTTGAGCTTTTAAAGCATTAATTGCAAATTGTGCAGCTGGAATTCGGTTTTTATATTTCGCATCGGTAACTAACGCTTCATTACCTGGTACCGCAATATCTTCAATTTCTTTGATTCTAGAGTTTTCAGCTTCTACGCCTTCTTCATACCCCATATTCTTTACTTGCTCAAATAGTTCTGGATGCTCATTTTGTAGCGTCTGTAAGTCCATAACATCATTTCCTCCATTATCTTTATTTTTATTTTTATTTATTAAATTGTTAGCTTGATTTACAACATTCACTGCGGGGTCTTTTGCCATTTGTTGCCTTACTTTATCAATGACTTCTTGAGGTATTACACTGTTAATGCCTAAATCAGCAACCGCACCAACCTCTTTTTCAAACATAATTGCATCTATAAAACCATGCTCTTTAGCTTGTTGAGCTGTCATCCATGTTGTTTTATCCATCATAATTTTTAGTTCATCACTAGATTTACCTGTTTTTGCAGTATAGGAATTGATAATTGAAGCATTTACATTTTTCAAGAACTCACTATTATCATCCATTACTTGATAATCACCATGCGCACCATTTGATGCATTATGAATCATCATTTGTGCAGTAGGCGACATGACAACATTCGTTCCGGCCATTGCAATTACAGATGCAGCACTTGCAGCAACCCCGACAATTTCGACATTAACTGTACCATCAAAAGATTTTAGTGCTGTGTAAATTTCAGAAGCACTAAAAACAGAGCCACCTCCACTATTTATCACAACTTGCAACTCTTTTTGACCATTTTTAATGGCTTGGTCGATTGAGTTCAATACTTTACCAGGACTTACAGCTGGTATACCAAAATAATCGTAGATCCATTGATCACCATCGTTAATAACAGGTCCTTTAATTTCCACTCTCATTACTCTTTCTCACCTCCTTCTTCTGATTTATCAGATTGAATATTTATATTTACAGGTGCATTAAATCCTGCTTCATATCGTAACTGCTCCTCACGTTTCCTTAATTCATGATTACGGAAGAAGTCAGTGCCTGTTAATTCTTGAGCTTCTCGGGTACGAGTACTCAGTCCTGATTCAATACGTAAAATTGCTGCTTCTACTTCTTTTTTAGGATCTAATTGACCTTGCGTTGGTCCATTCCACTCAGCCCCACAATATGCCTTCCGTATTAAAGGATCATCAAAAAAACCTGGTGCATGAATACGACCTTGCAAAACTGCTTCTGCAAGAAATTCTTCATAAATTGGCTGACAAAAGTTTTTAGCTAACCATATTCGACGCTTTTTAAACATTTTCCAAGCTTCAAGTAATGCACCTCTAGACGCTGAATAAGAAGAAGTAAAATGTTTCATTAATACTTCATAAGGTATCTCTAATGCAACCCCTATTTGACGAAATATAGATGTTGTAAAAGCATCGAAATTTGGATTTGGTCTACCAGGATTGGATTCTTGAATTTTTTCTCCCTCACGAAGAAATGTAACTGAGCCATTTCCTATATTAATTTTTGAATTATCTTCCTCAGAATTGTCTTCTTCTTCTCCAAAGCCTCCACCAAAATCTCCTTGCTCTGAAGCTTCTGTTGTTATAAAAACTGAATACATACCACTTATTACAGCCGCCATTAATTCAGCATCAGTATATCGGTCAATTTGTTTTAAACATTCGATAACAGGTGCTAAAACAGGTATTCCCCGACGTTGTTCGGGACGTTCAATATCTAATAGGTGAATGACATTTAATCGTCCACTAAGCTGTCCATATTTTTCGATTCGTTTCCAATTATTTTGACCGGTCAAAGAGCTATTTGGATGTTTATCTGCAATATGATAGGCAATAACTTCACCTGTAGAATCTATCTCTACACCATTTATCAACCGTTCTTCAGTAAATGTATTGATTACTGGATTACAAACTCTATCAGCTTCAATTAATTTCACCGTAAGTTCATAAAGTGATCCAACCCGTTTTTTGTAAGGTAAAATTGCAAAACAGTCTCCTGAAGCCAATGTTGATAAAAGTGCCAATTGTTGCAGCTGTCCAAAATCACACATTCGGTTTGCATCACAATTCTTAGAATCTGCCCAATATTCAAATTCACGTTCAATTTTATCCTCAATAATTTCCGCTTCTTCTTGTGAAAGGCCTAAAAAATCGCCGTCAATTTGAGCATTTAATTTCAGCTCATAACCGACGACGTTGGTTACTATAGATTTTAATGATCCACTAGCGATAGGTGCACCCATATATAAATCTCTGGAACGTTCACGCATTGTTTCAACATTGCGTTCAATATCATCTATTGGATCACCTAAAGAGCTTATCCACCCTACGACAGAACGTTTTGTACCACTTGCAGCATGATTACCATAGCCACTAGAATTTACAGGTCCATTTTTTAAAGTAGCGTTTCCTCTTCGGCCACCTATAAAGTCTTTAACTTTGTTTACACCTTGTTGGAATTTATTCATTATTCTCACCTACCTTTTAACAATCCCGCGGAATAAATTGTTTTGTTCTTCGCATCCGCTTACCTTTATTAGTCATTTCAAGCTCAGTAACTTTATTTTCCCAATAGGCAATTCGTTTAGCTACTTCAGATAAATTGGCCTTTGTTAAGCTACGATTACTTATTGTATAACTTTGAGCATTGGCAATAGCACGCTCAGCTTCTAACCAAATCCTTAGATTTTCTTGAGCTTCCTCTAATGTAATAGCCATTTGTTATCCCCTCACTCTCTTTCTTTTTTTATTAACACCATAAATACCAGCGTATTCTTTTTCAAAGTTTGGATTTACTATTTCGATTGCTGCCGTATTATAGACACGTAAATCAAATGGTTCGTTCCGAGCACGTTTCTTGACCCATACATGATAAGGTCTACCTTTTTCATGACGTGTTTCCAACTTCTCAGCTGTTAAACCAAGAAAATAGTTTAGTTCATAGCCTTGTCCTTTTGGAAAATGGCAATAGTTTGGACCAGGTTCATCTACCTGAAGGCTAGACAGAACACGGGCCTTCCCATCATTAACACCAAGACGAACAAGCAGTGTTTTCAATGGTTTTGGTCTTGATGTACCCGCCAATAGTGGAATGTACTCACCTTTTACCGCGCTTGCACCCTTAATAGCATAAATTCGCCGCGCTTCCCGAACTTTCGTAAAACGATAGACCTCCTGTGTGAAGTGACCACCTGAGTCAATGCATGTACAAGCAATACCAAACTGCTTACCATTTGCTTTGCTCCAACGTTTTTGAAGCCATAAGTCAAGCTGTTGCCATGTTTCTTCTCGCTTCAAGTCTCCATATAAAACATGATATTCAATCCCCCATGACTCTCGACCAGCTCCCCATCCAACTACTTCAATTTCAAATCGATCGTCTTGAACGTCGACAGCAGCAGTTAGCACTTTAACTGGGCTTGGAACCTCAGCATCATATTTTTCACGGCGTTCAAATAATATTTCTTCATCGACCGTTGTTCCTTGTTCTTCCCATGATTCACCTAAAACGGTGTTCTTCCATGTTTTCAACTTTTCCAGTCCGTCACGTTTCGCTTCTAAAAAATCTCTCGCGATTTTCTCCCACGTTACCCACGGACTCGCAAATTGGTTCAAATGAAACCCACGACGGCGTGAATGTTTCTTTTGAGCAATCCATTTACCTTCAGCACGTTTCCATTCACGTTCGCTATGTAAACAGCCACATTCACTACATGCATGATTTACTTCATCCACAATAAATTCGTTATCCTCAGTTTTGTGATACTCGAATTTTATTTGTGGCCATTTAATTGGCTGGAATGTGTCACATGACGGACAAACAAATGACCATTGCTCCATCGTACTATCTTCATACAACTGCTCAATTCGAGAAGTACCTTTATCAAGTGGTGTCGATACATAGACATGCTTTCGGTTTGATGGGAAAGTGGTAGTACGCATTTTTGCTAAATTAATTGGGTCTCCTTCTTTACCAGCGGACACTGGATAACGATCTACCTCGTCACATAACAAAATTCGAATTGGTCTACTTGATAAAGATTTAGCTGCATTTGCACCAACAATCGCAATTGAACCACCCAAAAAGGCTTTTTCATCGATTGTGTTACCTGCGTTTTTTGCTACTTTATTACGTAACGCATCACTTGCTTGAATCATTGTAGAGAGCCTTGTTGTTGAAAAATATCGAATTAATTTTTTGTTTGGCAGCATGAACATAATTGGACAAGGATCATAATCAATGTGATAACCAACCATATTCAACATAAACTCTGTTTTACCAACCTGGGCAGATGCCATAATTGCTACTTCTTCAATGTTTGAATCTGTAATACAATTCATAATCTCTCGCATATATGGTGCACGACTTGTACGCCAAGGACCTGGCTCAGCAGATGTATCAGAAGTTAAAATACGATAATTATCAGCCCACTCAGAAACTGTTAAATTAGGACGTGGGGACCACAGTTGCGCTAAATCTTTAAATAAATCGATTGTTTTTTCTGCAACCAACTTATTCGCTACTTTCTTTTTCAAAAATTTTAGGCGAATAATCTACTAAAACGCTCAATGAATCTGCGATTTCTTGATTTAAAATTTGTTCAATCGTTTTAGCTGATTCACCATCCAACTGTGAGCTAATCCGTGTTGGCAATGACAATAATTTCGATTTAGCGCTTAAAATCATATCACCCATTACCAGGCGGACATCCTCTGCCTCGTGTAATTGTCCTCGTAATTGCCGCACTTGTAATTCTGTTTTTTCTTTCTTTAAAATTTCATGCTCAGTTTTAACATCAACATGACGTGGTTTCCCGTCTTCCTCTTTACCACCTGAAGCATGCTCAATATATGAAAGTATATTTTCAGCCATATTGTATTTTCCACGGCCGCATTGTGTGAGTACACCATCACGTGTTAACTGACGAATCCATTGCGGCGTTTTCCCCACTAATTTTGCAAATTCGCTTGTTCCAATTTCCAAAGTAGCAAGGTCATCTACTTTCGCTTTAGATTTTGTCATATCTCACACCTCACTTTCGCTTTTTTACATATATCCTTGCTTCATTTTTCAAAGCATTAGATGAAGGATTTCTTCTAGAGTTGTAACTTTCATCTCCCACAAGCGAAAGCGAAAGTAAAATTTTTAAAATAAAAATAGACCACTTTTGGGGCTCGCAAGCCCCGCATGCTTTTAAAACCCCAGAAGAACCTAATGTTTTCCTATAATTAGTTCGCTTCCCCCGCTCTTCCCAACTCCGTTAAGGCATCAGCTACATCATTAGCACTCTTACTTGTGGTTGCACCTAATCTCTTAGCAGCCCCTTGTAACTCCTTGAACTCATCAATGTATTCTTTCATTGTTTATCCCTCCACAATTTAAATAGCTCTGGTGCATAGTGAACCAGACCCTCTAAAGGCATAATAAAAAGCACCTCATTTGAGATGCTTAAAAATCTATCTATACTCCCTATGCACTCTTCCAGCAATATCTTTAACAAAACGGTCTGAGACTTCTCTATCCATTTTTCGTAATGCGTGCGCTAATTCGATTATTAGATAAGGTCTTTTTTCAATATTAATTAATCGCATTAAAGTAACTAATGCGATTAGTAATTCTTGATAATCAATTTCGTTACTTTCATAAACAACAGTATACTCATCTCTTTCTAAATAATTTCCAATTATAATTTGGTGTTTACAAGGATGATTCTCTGTTTTTAATTCCAGAAAAAGTGAGGCTAATTCCAATAATTTTTCAATACAGTAATTAGAGTATTCATTTTTAAAATTATTCACAGTTTCCTCTCCACCGTGCTCCATCAAAATATCTTCCCAAATCAGTGATAGTTTTCTATTGTCCGTATTCACAATATTCATCGTTTGCACCTCCATCCACACTAATCATAGTATTAGTGAAAATGTATGTCACTACTTGAAATATGAAACATAATAAAAAGCCACACCTGGTTAGATGTGATTTGATACGTGTCTATTCTATTGGTTCGTTTTTAATGACATCAATACTGGTTGTAATACCATGTTACTTACTACCTTCGAGTTTAGATATTGCCTCATCTATATCAGATATCTCTCTTTCAAGCTTTTCTTTTTTCTTGTTCAATTTTGAAAGTTGATGGTTGCATTTTTCCATTTCACTATTAGTACGCTCTAGTTCCTCTATTTTTTCCATTTTTGATTCTCCTAATAAATCAACCGAAAATTTCATATTTACTCACTCCAAATCTGATTATTCACTTTTCTTTTTAATCATCGCCACCTTGAATAGGCTTTATTCAGTCCATTCCAACAAGTATCAATCGAAGCCCCTTTGCACTTCTGGCATATAAATCCAGACCTCTAAAGGCATATTAAAAAGCCACACCCGATTAGATGTGACTCTGTAGTGTTGACGTTTCAGCAAACGTCTATTTAGTTTTATTGCCTGTTTAAAACAGGACTTTTCATGTCGAGTTGGAAGACTACGGATGTAAAGTAAATCCAATTACTCTACATTTACACTATAAATTATTCGAATTGCACATAAAAGGGCACGTTTTTGACATTTACAACTGTATACGCAATCCATCCACGCCAAAAATCAATACTGATAAAGCATATACCGCTTCTTTTAAATCTCTTCTAACAGTCCGTTCATCGACATCAAATAACTCCGCTATATCAGCATATGTCTTTTTCTCATCGTAGATGTAGTAATGCATTATCGTTTCGTGTTTTCGTATAGCCCCCTTACCTTGACGCTCACAATCACTTTTATAGAACTCTATCATTTTATCAATAAATCGCATGAGGTTTAATGTTCTCGCACTACTACGAGTTAATGATTCGATTGAAAGGTATTGCCCTCCAATGTCAATAAACGGGTCTTCTTCTACCTCTAATTTATTGTCTTCTTTTAATTTTTCACAACGAGCTTTAAAATTACGATAATGCTTTAGTAATATCTTGGTATTAAACAGTCTTCTATCTATTTTTTTAGTTTGTTCTTCTTCCTGCAACTCATTAAATTTCTCAATCACTACCTCAGCTATTGCAGCTATTTGCTCTTGTTCCAGACTATTCATTTTTATACCCCCGCTTCATTCATGCACTTCCAAATAAAAGCACGCCCCCATATATTTATTTTGGTCGCTTTCTAAATCGGAAGTGATCCTTTTTTTATTTACAAATTCCTCAGGTTGTTTAACAAGTACTTTCATCTTCACAGACAAACACCCAAAAAATGAATATCACATCATAAAATAGTAGTGTATAAAGCTAATCCATTTGGCTTTATACCTCCATTTTTGAGGGTCACTGATGATGCCACAGTGACCCTTTTATAATTTCCTCATATTGCGCAGCAGCGTCTACACAATGCAGTTTTTTTATTTACACGTCAAATGCCCAAGTGTACCTGATTAGCAAACGTACTATGTTAGTGTCATCAGTAATTTACAACTTTAATTCTTTTATAAACAGAATATTTTCACACACAATCACAAACTACTTTTTAATTTTAAGTGTCATACACATAGTAGTAACTCACTTGATACGCATAATATAGAAGTATCCTCATTTCATTTTATCCTTTTATTCACTTCTAAGTAGAAGCACACTTCCATATAATTATTTTGGTCGCTTTCTAAATTGGAAGTGATCCTTTTTATTTTTTTAAATTTTAAGTATAAATTCAATTGAAACCGGTAAAGATAAATAGGTCATGAGATTTTTCTCACATACTTTTCGAAGCCATAACGACCTCGCCGTTTATGGCTTTTTTAAATTAATTACCACAAACCGAAGATTGTGGTAATTAATTTCATCTTACTTTTTTTCTTTATTATTAAATTGTTGTTCCTTCTTTTGCTCTTTTTGTTCTTTTTCTTCTTTTACTTCTAATTCTTCAAGATTAAATTCCATGCCAAATTCCTCTTGCTCTAATTCATTCTTTTGCTTTTCTTTTGACAAAATTCTCACCTCCAACTAAATCATAAATTGCCCCTTTTAGCGTGATTTATACTGGTAAGATCGTTTACCTATTTTAAAAGGGAACTCTACATTCAATACTTCTCATAGTGTTCAGTAAAATTGTTTTTTTATGAATTATATTTCTGATTTCACACATACTATCCTTGAAAATGGCGAAAAAAAGGAAGGAAGT
>NZ_KB933412.1 GCF_000392615.1 Lysinibacillus sphaericus OT4b.31
CCGGGCGCACATCAAAAGGTATTCGGAATGTAATCATTCCGAATACCTTTTGTCGTCAATCTAAATCCAACATTGTCAAAAATGACATTGTTGGATTTTCTTTTTGGTTAAGAAATTCTATTCACATAGTAATATTTGTCTTTCAAAAGAACCTTTTTTTACGACACAACGATCGATTATTTCAAAGCCTGCCTCATTTACCATATTGTCAATTGTTTCAATGGTCACAAATAGGACTCTCTTTGCAATACGACGCGCTGATTTAATAATCATAAACTGTGAATCCACTGAAATATGTGTAAATAAATTATAAGGTAAATCAATAATTGCCACATCATAGCTTTCCGTTATTTGTGCTATATCGCCCATTAGCACTTCTCCTTGTAAGCCAAAGTGAGCAATATTTATTCGCGAGCCCTTCGCAACAAGTGGATTAATGTCACGGCCAACAATATTCATATTCATGGACAATGCTTCTATTAAAACATTGCCGATACCACAACATGGATCAATCGCTCGTACACCTGTTGGATTCGGAATAGCAATATTAGCGACCGCTCGTGCAACCCGTGTACTTAAAGCTGTCGAATACATCTCAGGCTTTTGCTGATGCTTGAGCCAAACTGCCTCACCTTCAACATAATAACCAAAATACCAACGATTATTATGCCAAACAAGTCCAAATACAATATCGGGATTATCTAAATCTGGCTCTGCCTGTATACATAAGCCAATTTCTCGCTCCACCTGATGACGTTCATGCTGTTGAATCTTCTTAATATCCCCAAGGTCATTCTTATTTAAGCATAATACTTTAAATGTACCTTCTCCTAATACAAGATTCTGTGCAAAATGGGCAATGTCTGCAACATGAGCTGCTTCGTATAGCACATCTAACCGACTACGCATAAATGGACTTCTACTCGGCTCAATTTTTTGGGGTGCTACTAGTATATTCGATGCTGTATCAAAGCCAAACATCGCGCGCATTTCTAAATGACAAAGCTCTCGCTCATTTATTTGCCACGCATACGTATAAAGATAAGAAGTAATCGTTTGCTCTATCATACTGTCTCCTCAAGTTCTTCAAGTAGCCCGAAAATAAAACGATACAAACAAACCAATACTTCTGCAAATGACTGTTGCTCACTAAATTCATCAAGCGCATTCAATGCAAGATTAATTTCCCAAAGTCCATCCTGCCCCGAAAATGCCGCACTATACGTCATGTTCTCATGTTGCAAATGTGTTATTAAATACGTATGTAATAACTCACCTTGCTTCTTTTGCAATCGTAGACCAAATAAGGCACTATACACACCGAATGCCTCATCAAATTCTAGCGCAAAGGAGTCCACGCGAATGACTGCTAGACGATCAGACGCCACATACATAAATTCATTCGCATGCTCTCTTAAATATTGTACGGCTCTTTCCAAGAACGACTGTGATTCTTCTGCTAGCAACTCTTCACTTAGCTTGTCGCATCGTTCTATCACATTAACATGTAAATAACCTAAATCCTGCACTGTCCGATTCAGCAGCAACCCATGTTTTTCTGCATACGCTTTTTCCACATCCAATAACGCAAGGTCAACCTGCTCATTCATCAATAATTCCATTTGTTTTTTTAGCAATTCGCCAGCTCCAATCAATTACGCCAATGGCTTTATCTTCATTCATTCCATATCATCTCATCATCTATAGAGGTGTACATTTTCTGTAGCTGTCACTACGCTTTTGGGACAATAACATAATGTGCTGAATAAAGATAAATTTATCTTAACCATCAGTATAACTTAGTTTGCATAACAATATGAAAAATATCGGGTGTTACTGGTAGCGAAGATTCTTTTTACCCTAATACTTTCACGTTGTGACAAAAAAGATTTCCCTAGTATACATTGTTTCAGATTATTGATAGCGATAAAGTAACCTAGCAAAAACGCAAAAAAGGTGATGTGATGGAGTATCCTCCTTGCACATCACCCTAACTTTATTTAATTGTTGCTGCTATGGGGCATGGAAATAAAGCCATTTCCCAAAAACTTGCTATTCCTCTTCGCTCATCGTCATTAACGTAAGCGACAGAATTTTAGAAAACTGTGCACGTGTCAGGTTGCCTTTAGGATTAAATTTACCATTCGCACCATCAATAATACCTAATTGCTGTAATAACCCAATTGATTCTACAGCCTCCTTGCGCATCTGATCCTTATCAGTAAATGTATTATTTTTGCTAGCTTTCGCTACATCAAACTCCATTCCTTGCAAGTAGCTTGCAGTTACATACGCCATTTCCTCACGTGTTGCTGGTTTATTTGGCTCGAAATTATTGCCATCAAAAATATCGATTAAGCCATACTCTTGTAAAATCGCTACTTCTTTTGCACCCCAAAACCCTTGCATATCATTATATGTAGCAGGTCCTTCATAATCTTCATTTACATCTAGACCAGACGCACGGAAAATCATAGCTGCTAATTGACCACGCGTTACTTGACCATTCGGATTGAATGTTGTGTCAGTAGTACCGCTTACAATCCCTGCTTGATAAAGTAATTGGATATAACTTTCAGCCCAATGTCCAATAGTATCTGTGAAATATCCACCTGGCTTTAATTCAAAATCTGCGCGATTAAAGACCATAATTAAATCATTCAAATCTTGACCGCTAACAGCTTCCCATTTACCACCTGTATATATTTCAGCTGTAAAGGAGTTGCCGGATTGTGTAATTTTCATTTGAATAGAGTCTCCGAAAAGTTTTTTATACTCTTCATAGTTCTCTTTAAATGCCTTTTCTCCCTCTGGATATAGGTTTGTCCCATCCTCGTAACTTTTCATCAGTGCTGCTAATGAAAATTTTACAGTAATACTATTACTAGTTGATACTAGTGTCAGATAATCATCTGAGAATAGTTTGGAAAGTAAAAACATTTTATAGATATCTTGATAGGACATCGATTGTACCTGACTAGTGTTTGTTGATGCCACTAACAATTGTTTATTGACAATTTTTGTAACATCTACATTCTCCTGTGCTTGTGCTTGGAGTCCAAATCCTCCTGTTAAACATGCAATACTAAGTGCTCCAGCTAACATCGTTTTTTTCATTTTTCTTGCCCCTCTCTTTTCATAAATTTAGTGTACTAAAACAACAGTTAGTAAATCTATAAAAATATGTAAGTACTGTAAAAATATCAAAAAGTCCTATTCTTTACTACAAAAAGGACTTCCGAATTATTCATCCAAATCGCAAAACCCATTAGTAAAGCACTATTATTAAATAGGTCATTTAACCCAATGTGAAATCGGTATATTATCGTGCTCTCCTATGTTTTCGACTAATAGGTGTCCCCTATTTAAAGCAAACAAGCGAATGAGCATAGAAGCCTTTACTGTACATATAATTTAGTAGTCAGTTGAGACGTATATGGTTTTTCGATTTTAATGTGTGCTAGCAATAAATAATTGTAGGAGGGCTTGTATGGTTACAACCCCCGGCATTGGGGATTTACGTTATGTGACGCAATCGAATGGGACAAAGTTTTTCACTTTGATTGTCGAAGAAATAACATGGGAGCTTGTAGACGGTATTTTTATTAAGGCATGGGATATAACGGTTCCACACCCGGTCCTACTATTCATGTCTACTCTGGGGATCAAGTCTGTATTCGTGTTATTAATCGCTTACCTGTAAAAACGAGTGTGCATGGGCATGGTTTAATTGTTCCGAATACGATGGACGGTGTGCCTCCTATCGAACCTTCCCCGTTTATAGAACCTGGGCATTATTTTGACTACCATTTACAATTAAAAATCCATCTGGCACATATATGTATCATTCTCATGTAGATGTTGCGGTGCAAGATGCGGGGCTGTTAGGTGGCTTCATTGTCGAAGATCCAACACTACAAAACCTCCCAATGTATAGAAATTATCTATGTTTACTGGAAGAATGGGCGATTGGTGAGCTACCATGGGAGGGATTTGACAAAAGGTACGTATCCCTTAAATTTTGTCAAACGAGTTCGTTTCGGCAACATTCAAATGAATCACCATCCCATGCATCTCCACGGTCATCAGTTTAGCGTTGTAGGAGCAGATGGTTTCCCAATTGCTGAACACACGCAAATTTGTAAAAATACGATTCTCGTGGCTTCCGGCGAAACATGAGATATCAGCTTTCAAGCCAACAACCCTGGCATCTGGCCGTTCCATTGTCATATGCCACACCATGTCACAAATAATGGAGCACCTGGTGTTGGGGAAACGAAAGTTGTCTAATAATCTCTTATATATAAGTAGAAATTTAGATAAAAAAAAGAATCTGCATACTTTTTACGGATCACCGGTAGGAGTATCGCAGATTCTTTTCTTATAACAAAGCTCGTCTTTGTTGGATAGTAATATATAAACCTAATAATCGGTCAGTGGGCATCATACCATTTTGTAAGTCTTTTAAATGTGATTCTTGAATGATTCCACTATTGACCGCTTGCGCAATATATTTTTCTGTTGCTGTTCGCATAGCTGGTGATGCAGGATTCCATGTTTGAGTCACCTTTATTTCCTCCTTTTTATCTTCTACAATTAGTTGTACCTTCATTTTGCTATTACTCGGTACGATTACAACACCTTCTAATTTGTAGCCAGTGGGCATTTTCCAAGATGATTTCACCTCAAAATGAGGACGATCGATAGAACCCGCCCAATCTCCTCCCCATGTAATACCAAGTTTTCTGGCAATACCTCCTACTTTATTTAACGTCATTACATCATACAAAGATTGAGGGGGACTAACAGCAAGATCCCAAGCTAAACGTGATTTATGATTGCTACTTAATGTCCAAGTAACAATCTGACCTGGTCGAGTACGCCCTTGCGCATATAAATAATTTTGCCTTGCTTGTGAGCGATATGTTTCTGTAATGAAGATGTTGATGACGCCAGCCTTGTAACACTCCTGGAATAATAAACGACATGCCGATTGTGCAGGAGGTAATAACTCAGCTAAGTCTCTACAGGTTGCTGTTACGCTTGTACTCATTTAGTGTCCCCCTCAGCAGTTTTATCCTTCACAATTGCTAAGATATTTTTAATGAAATTTGGTGTGGGTAAACCCATCTTTGTACCGTTTTCAGTAATTGAAATAAATTCAAGCACACAAAATGCAATCGCTGCACCATCGCCTGCATACTCGATACCAGGCACAACAACAGCCAATAAATACACAGAACTAACTAGCATTAAGTAATAAACTTTACGTATGATGCCATTGAACCCAATACGACTATTTAAATTATGATTAACAATACCGGTCAAAATACCAGTCATATAATCAATTGCCATAAACCCAATTAATACGGTTACCGCCATTCCCAATCCATCCACAGAATAAGATACAATTGTGCCGATAACGCCACTCATTGTTGCAATCCATCTGTCCATTACAACACTTCCTTTTTTAGTACATAAATAAAAACCCTCCACAACTACGTGTGGAAGGCACTTGTTAAAAAATTAGATAAAAAATAACGCTCGCCTTATGACTGCGTTTCTGGTTGTTCTTCTATTGCTGTTGATGGTAAAACACTGATGATAATATGTTTATTAATAATGGCCCCACCAATATTTACAAAGTTAATTTTCTGATCGTTTAATGTGACGGTAAATGCTGTTGCATCAAACTCCGCATTCATTAGATTTATTGCTTTTCCATTGTTTAGTTGTACTTGATAATTCATATTAAAATCTCCTTTTTATTTAAGTTCTAAATAACCTTGGTCTTCACCAAAAAGTCTTACATATAGCCTTTTTGGATTTGTTGCTGTCGATAACCCAAAACCTAATCCACTCGTATCAGTTTTTGCTACATTTCCGTAATTACCATCGACAATTAAATCGCCATCAGTTCTCACTCCATTAAGAGCACCTAAAACAAGAGTGTCATATATATGTCGAATAACCCCACCAGTTGCCCCACCAAAACTAATCATTTTTGGTTCGTGGTCAGAATAATGGCTCCCTATTCTAAGTACTTTTCCTATCTGAACATCATCAGAAATATTAATGTTAGCCGAATAAATATTTACACTGTTTAATGTACCAGTGTGAATAGAACCTAGATTACCAGTAATGTCAGACAATACATTTACTGCACCAATTAAATTAACCTTAGATGCTTGAATAGAAATGGTCGTCGAGGTTTGGTTGATTAAAGATGCAATTTTATTACCAGTATAGTCCATCGTACTAACTTTTTGACTGATTTGATTCGCTTGTTGCGTAATGCTACTTTCAGCGTTACTTACACGTGTACCTATACCACTGATTTGCATTTGCTGGCTAGTCACTGTTGACTGTATTTGTGAAGCAGTTTGAGAGACAACGGAAACGTCATTACGGACGGTTCGAATATCATTATTAATCGTTACAACTTGGGCCGATACTTCGCTACGTATTTCAGCTGCAGTTTGAGTAATACGACTACTTAAGTTGTTATTTAAGTCTGTTACGCTTTGTGTAATGCTATCAGCACGTATATTGATAGCTGCAATCGATACGCCTATTTCTTCAACCTCTAAGTCAATCCGGTCGTCTGTCTGCTCAAACTTTGAACGATAACGTTTGTCATTGGCATTAATAGTTGCTCGTTGATTTAGTAGTGCATCCACAATTGTTTTAGCCTGTGTATTTCCTACATCAACTTCAGATTCACTATAATCACGCTTTGTTTTTTTGCTTATAATACGTGTTTGGTATTCGAGCTGTAGGTCTTCATGAATGAGCCAAACCATATCTCCCACATTACCATCTACTGTAGTCACCTTTACTTTGATACTTGTCTCAGGTGCTGCAGGTAGCTCACTAGCTAAACGTGTTGTCATATCTTCAACAGTTTCTATGTTCTCGTCATGGATTGGATCGGCAATACGTATTCCGATTCTTGGTGAACTTGCTAATGGCGAGGTATAAGTAATATCAATGCCATTAGCCCCATAGCCTCTAATTTGAGTTTTTAAACCAGCTGAAGGAATACTATAAGATAACGTCTCGATGTTATGTCGATAACGGAACTGCAAGTCATTGTCTACGCCTGTTTTTTTGGCGAATCGTATAACCTTATTCGGCAAAATTTGACGCTCGCATTCAAATACGGAGCAAAGATGCTCAATCAACACAATAGGATTAGCTTCCCCAAAGTTCGGAAGTAGCTGATAACCCTCAACATCCACATTCATAAAAGTCCAACCAGTACCATCAAGGATAAACGACATAAAATCATTCAAAGTCCTTGTCCCACCATGAATGCCATATTTGAAATCGTCTGCTAGTGAAAAATAACTGTGAACAGCAGTTGCCTTTTTTGTGAATGTGTCGCCACTAAAATCTTTCACAACATATTCATGGCCATCCTCGTCTTCTATCAAGGTTTCAAAGTCTAGCAATTCATGTCCTGGATTCTTTTCATGTAAAAAAGAGCTAAACGAGATGCGTAATGCCCCGTTCAACTCTTCAAATTTTTCGTAGTTTGTTTCCAAAAGAGGTTCTGTTCGTGAACCATTTGTGACAATGAGCAAGTTACATCACCTTCTTTATAATAAAAATACGCCAATCCATAAAGAGTAGCGCTTACTGAATAATATAGGATGATTATAGTCCTTTAGTATTCATTAAAATATACTCTTCCACAGATTGTTTATAGTCCTGGTTCGTGATGTCATTGATTACATACGTATCATTTGTTTTTGGATTTTGACCACCTGACATGATACGTTCTGCTGCAATACGAACTACTACTTGATTTATCATTATAAAATACCTCCTACTTGGCTGTCTGTTTGTAATAAAAGAATATCTTCCTCTAATTTTTGAATGCGTATTTGTTCCTCAGTTAACTCAGGAACAGGGTATAGCTCAATTACAGGCTCCAAAGTCTCAGGATTGATTTCTTTGAGGAAGCATTTTGTGTGGTCGATAGAACCATATGGAATGTCGATATATCCAATTGTACCCCAATCTCCATGAGGGATTACATCTCCCTGCGCTTCTCCTGTCTGATAAATAATTCGTCCTTTCTGTCTCTCAAATACTACACGATTGTTCATTTCTGCCATGATGTGTTGGCCTCCTTTTAATTTTATCCCCATGCAATCCAGTTGAAAGTAGCTTGTGATATAGTTACAGGCAATTTCAATCCGTTTGCAAGTTTTATAGTTTTCAAGTTAAATGTAGTAGGTTGCGCGTTAGTTCCTGACCACGAAGCTATTTTAGAAGAGTCTACACCCATGCTATCTGTGGCTTTTCTGTACGTAGTTGAGAAAAAGTTTGTTCCATTACCGTACCAAACATAAATAAGTGTTGGCTCAAATGAAAGATTTAATATCTCAATATAGTGTGAATTTACATTAGCTATAGATGCTAAATATTAGAAACTCATAGTGTTAGAGATAGTAGTGTAAGTCCCTGTAGAA
This sequence comes from Lysinibacillus sphaericus OT4b.31, assembly GCF_000392615.1. Classification (GTDB taxonomy): domain Bacteria; phylum Bacillota; class Bacilli; order Bacillales_A; family Planococcaceae; genus Lysinibacillus; species Lysinibacillus sphaericus_B. Next base: position 8,481 of record NZ_KB933412.1, read on the forward strand.
TACGGAATACCTGTTGGAATAGCTGCTATTGTTGCGAACTCAGCAGTAGTACTTGTTTGTACACCCATGTAAGTAGTGGCGTTCGCAACTAACGCCTTACCACTACTTACAGATTGAAAAAGTGTGTCGTACTCTATATCTGTCATTAATCTGCGCCAAGGTCGCCATCCAGTTTCCGACCATGCTCTATAATAAACATTGTTATCCGCCACTGTCGTAAACCTTTGAATACCATAGTTAGTACCTCTAGGGTTAATGCATTCTAATACACCTCAAGAATCAGGTGGTGTATTGGTAGCTAAACGTTCCCTATCTGATAAATGTACCCCCAAGCAAGGTTATCAAAGTTAATCGCTCCAGTAAGAAACTCATCACTATACTTGAGTACAGTTTTATTCCATTCTGAGCGCTCTCCACTTTGAATATGCACTTCTTTATTTCCGATATGATTATTAGTTTTAGTATTCAGACCTTTTACCGATTCTGCTGTTGCACCTTTATCTACATCACCTATCGTTAAATCATTGACAAGTGGTGTTTTCAAGCCTTCTAAATGTTCCTGAAGACTAGGCGCTAAGGTCTGGTAAGCGATTTCACCTGTGTAAGCCATGTTTGCGTTTCCCTCGTAAAATAGTTTTAATTAATCTCCATATGCTTGCCAGTCGTATAATGCACCGTTAGGCGATTCTACTTGTAGCCAGAACTCAGTGCTATTTCCACCGCCATTTCCCTGATATTTACTACCGTTATCATCTACATAAAGGTTTATCTCACCGAAAACAATAGGAGAGTTGTAATAAACAGAACATGACCTATGCTTATCACTTGTAAAACTATTCCTTTTAGCCACTATAGTTCTAGGCGTAAATCCTAAGTTGGCAATTCTAATGTAACCTGCTGCATATCCGGGTCTATTAGAGGTTACAGTAGTCGTACCTGAAGACTTTTTTGCCCCTACTGGAATAGCTCTAATATTAGCCGCCATCTGTGCGCCTGTAGCTGTTGGACTTGTTGTAACTCCTTGCTCAGTGATGGCCGCAGCTACATTTGTTTTTACATCACTGGCAGATTGCTTTAAATCTTGTATAGAGAACCACTTACTGTCATACCCCATAAACACTACATTCGTTTGGTCGTGTACAATCTGAAACGGTGTGTTATTCTTCTTGAACTCTAAACCGTAGTCTACAGTAGAGCTTGCGTTCAACTGTATAGAAGCACTGGAAGAAGTAGCAGAACCGGGCACAATCATTTCAAACGTCGGAACACCTTTAGTAATAGACAAGTTACCGCCCATCCCTAATGCGCCTGCCATAACGTTGTTACCTGTTTTCGTTACAAAGCTTGATGTCTGCGGTGTCCACGGTTGAGGCAATGTACTTGGTTCACCACTCTTTGTAAATTCCGAAAGGTTAATCTCATTAAACTTTACTTGACCTTGGTCAGAGTATACTTCTGCATATACTTCCATAGAAACAAACAAATTGTTAGAAGTGCCTGCTTTTTTATGAATAGGGAAGTACATTCGAGTAGCTTCAAACTGCACATCACTTACGTAAAAACAACTAGCAAAGGCAGGTGATATACTAATTATCTCCATTTGTTTTATAAACGATGTTGCACCAGATTTACCTATATTCCATATCACGACTGCGGAACCTGCTGAATTGCCTACATTGTAACCGCTTGTTATAGTCATTTTTACTGCTCCCATGAAGTTTGCGATTGGAATGTTAATATATGCGTATTCCTTAGCAGCAGGGTCATTATTCCAAAGGTTAGCATTAAATGTTAACGATTTTTTGAACCAATGTTGACCTGTGTTATCGATTGTAGCAGGGCTAAGAGCATTGGGCTTAGGTAGACCATCAACTACAGTTTCAACCTCAGCCACACGTGCAGTAACTTCTGTTAAATCAGCTGGCGGTCCCTGTGGTCCTTCTGGTCCTTGAGGTCCTTGAATACCTTTTAAGGATTCAATCCATTCTTCCATCGTTCCTTCGAACCCATTCTCTACAGCTAGGTCGTATGCTGATTTACCTTGCGGACCTTGAATCGGACCAACATTCTTCCAAGTATTCGAGTTGTCCTGCCATACATAAAGATCACCATGAATCATGTAGGCGTCACCAGGTGATCCAGTAGTCGGTAAATCGCTCTCACTCAATAACTCACCGATAATATTTACCCCTGTACCATCTTTACCATCAGTTCCTCTCTCGCCCTTGTCACCTCTATCACCTTTTCCTCCTTTTTCAGCAAGCAATTGCCAATGTGCATTAACGACTAATGGAGGAGTAGGAGGTGCATTTCCTTTGGTGTTTTTTAACGTAATAAAGCTACTACCATTTAACGTTACAATGTTATTGGTAAAATATTGAACCTCATTGTTGTATTCAGATTTTGGGCTTAACTGATTAACATAGTTCTGCATTGTAGTAACCGCATTAAGTGCATCCTGTGTGGCATTTTGAGCATTTTGAATAGCTTGATTTGTGTTGTTAGTAGCGTCATTTGCACTTGCCGTAGCAGTATTAGCACTTGTAATAGCGCCATCCAACAGCGTTAGAGTATTTGACACGGTCTGTAGAGCCGTTTGTAAAGCTGTATTATTTGCATTAATCGTCTCTTGTGTAGCTGCTTCATTAGCTGCAATAGCCTGTTGTACGGCAATATTCGCATCATTTACAGCCTGATTTAGTCTCTCTAACAGTTCATCTACTTCACCACCTGCTAGAATATTGATTTGTATCTGCAGGTTCGTTAAACCTGTAATGATACGATTCCAGTTTTCGTTTATTTTATTCCGTTCTGCTCGACTAACTGGCGAGCCCGTTGTGTGTAAACTTATAACCACTTTTCCACCTTCTTTACATATATAAAAATCTAAAATTAAAAACGATACTGTAAACAGTACCGCCTGTAACCTGAAAGCTATTCTCTCCAACTGCCAAGCTGAGTAGCTTTTTATTTGTTTGTTTTAAAGCGGATGTACCGTTTTTAAATGATTGAATCCCTCTTAAAATCAATGTATCTGTACTACCATTTATTGATCCGTTAAATTGATAGGTTTCGCCGGTTGTACGATTTGTTATTGTGACACTATTGCTGAATGAACCTATTAATATGATTTCAAGTTCATGTTGCCGGGGATCAATAGCGACATTACCGTAATTTTCAACTGTAAAGTTATTGCTACTAAATGCGTAAGATAGGTCATCGTCCCAATCAATCCCCATGCCCCATTGCCACTTATCGATGTCCCATTCTTTTAGGTCACTTGTTGTAGCCACTGATTCAGCGTAGAGATTTTCGCATATAAATTTAATTTCTAATTCTCCAACTTTCCGTAACAGCTCATTTGGAGAATAACTTTCAGCTAATCGTACTTTCCAACGCTTACCTGGTTCAGCGTCAAAGATAATATAAAAGTGCTCTTTCCGGGCAAACAATGAATTTATGTCAGCAATAAACAATTTAAAATCATGATAATCAAATGCTTTATACATAAACTTCGCTGTAATTGTACGTCCGCCAAAACGCGTGTTAGTAAAAATTGTTCCATCACTACCATCCATTACAGACGATTGATGCTCTATTGATACGGAAGGGATAAAATATTTTAATAATTTCAAACTGTAGTCGCTCATTAATAATTCACGACCATCCTTTAAAATCATTTTCATATATGATTTAACCCCCTTGTCAATGCATGGATACTTGCATTGTTATACTGTCTGCCGCTGACTACATCTACAACTGATTCACCTAGAACTTGTCCATCTAAAACTGATTGTACAATAATAGTTGAGGGTCCTAAGTTTTGTGCTACAGTGTTGTTCTTAGATTTTTGTATTGGCAATAAGGAAGGAGATTCGGGTACAACACTATTCGCCAATCGTTCACTGACATTTGTAGCTTTATTCATAATTGAATCGAACCCATTAACTATACCTTCGCCAACATTCTGCATTAAAGAAGAAGTTGGATTTATATCTAATACTTTTTTAATTGTCTCTGATACATTTTCCACAAGATTGTTTGCTGTTTGCTGTAATGCTGATTGCATCCCCTTCATTCCATCTATTAATCCTTGAATAGCATTTTTTCCTATATCGTTCATTGAACCTAATATTTCACCTGTACCAAAAACGATTTCTTTTATTTTCCCTTGCCATTCCGTATTTAAAGTGGTCAATTCGGTGTTTGCCGTATCACGTAAAGCTTTAATTTTTGCTTCTGTTTCAGCTTTTAATGGCTCCAACTCCTTAATCGCTGCTTCACGAGCTATTAAAAGTTTTCTTCCATACAACTCTTGATAATCCAGCAGTTCAGCATCCGTCATTCGATTAAGGGCTTCTAATTGTGCAAGAGCACCAGGACCCATTGCTTCTAATTCATCGATAATAGCACTTGATAATTTACGCAATTCAAGTTGCGATAATTCAATTCGCCATTGAGAGAGTGCACTCACTTGCTCACTTAAATTTTGAGTTAAGCTAGATGAATCTACTGGTTCGGCTATCTTCACTTTATCAAAAAGTCCAAAGTATCCTTTAATGCTTTTCGTGCGACTATCCAATGCAGTGTTATAGGCCTCGTTGTGCTTCTGTTCCTCATCCAATAGCTTTTTATTAATATCCTGTGTTTGCTTTAAATAATCATTATTGATTGATTTAATTTTTTCGCTAATTGCTTTTTTGGTATCATAGAACTTCTCTTCATAATAAGTACGTTCCTCTGTACCTGCTTCATACTGTGCAAGATAATTCTCATACATCTTCAATTCATCTGCGAGCGATAGTGTGTTATATTTCTTACGTTTATCAACGTATTCCTTTTCATTATCGAATTGAGCTTTAACCATTTCAGAATACGCTTTGTTGAACGCCTTTAAAGCATTGGTCTTTTCTTTAGTTCCTTCTTTAAATGTTGTTGCACTAAAACGCCAAAACTCGGCCTCTTGCTTTGTTGTCATTTCTCCAGCAGCCTTTTGAGCCTCTACGTATTCCTTCAAAGCTTTGAATTTTGCATCAGCTGAGTTAGATTCGATTTTTGCAATTTTTTCAGCGTATTGTTTTGTAATAGTTTCACTATCTTTCAAGGATTGTTCTTCTATCTGCTTAATTTGAACTATCTGATCTACGGTAAGGGCGATTTGTTGTTTTGCTGCATTGTTTTTAATCGTAGCAATTTTTTCCGAAGCTTTTTGGGAAATCTCAATTCGTTTATGCTCAGCCTCTTTTTGCAATGCTTCAATTTCCACTGCATTAGCTTTTGTAGTATTACTAATAACTTCTTGGACTTTTTGCATTGCCTCTTTAGTAATTAATAAATGCTGTGTAATATTTGGTATGGCAGCCTCAGCTAATTCCTCAGCCGCTTTTCTAACTCCTTCACTTCCTTGCTCGATCCCGATCGCTAAACCTTCACCCACACCTTTACCAATTGGTATCATGACACGTGATGGAGAATTGATTTTCAATTTTTTCTTTGCCCAATCTGGAATAAGACTAGCTAATTCCCCGATTTTCTTTTTTACTCCATCGAACATATCTCCAATACCACTAATCAAACCGGAAACAATGTCTTTACCGATTTTTTTCAAACTTATGCCAAATAAAAAAGCTTGTGCTTCATTCCATTTTGTCTCGATTTTAGTTTTCACTTCGCTCATTTTATTACCAACAGCCGTTTTCATTTCATGAATTTTATTTTCAGCTGTTTGCTTAATGTCATGTACTCTATTTTTAGTAGCCGTCCATGCGTTGTTCCAGCCATCACTAATTGCCTTGCCGAGTGCTTTGGCGTCACTTGCAACATTTTCCGTGTATACCTTCCACCGTGACTTTATTTCACCAGTTTCCCAGTCTACCTTATTGACATGTTCTTCCGCTTGCAATTGTGCCTCACTTACAACCTTTTGGTGCATATCCTCTGCGTTAGCAACAGTTTCATCTCTTTTTCTCTCTGCCTCATCAATAACTGCTTGTGCCTCTTCTGCTGACATCGTACCTGTTTCATCTCGTTGACGAACTGCCCATTTATTCGTTTCGTTATATTGTTCTTCTGCTTCCTTTAAAACATCATCTTTTTGTTTAAGAGAGTTTCTTACAACTTCAGCCGCTTGCTCTGCTGTAATCTTTGAAGCCTCATTTTTTAAACTTTCTAGAATAACCTTTTGCTCAACTTCACTATCAGAAAGATGCTTAATCGCGTTCTCAGTCATCGTTTGTTGAATAAGATTGATTTCTTGTTGCTCATCCTCTGTAATCCCTCTATTGTTTTCTGAGGCATTTTGATAAATTTCTTCAATCCTCGCCTTACCACTTGTTATAACCAGTTGTTGCTTAGCTTGACTTTGTGCAACCCGTTCTAAAATTTTTGCTTCTTGTTCTTCAGTTAAGGCATCACTTTGAGCAAAATGATTTTGCATAGTCTCTAATTCTTGCGCATGATCAGATTGCATTTCGGTTAACACTTGATCGCCCATCTCGTTATAAATACCTACCATATTGGCAGCCATTTCTTCTGTTACTGCTACACCGGACCAAGCCATTTGGTTAAGTGCTACTGTCGCCTGATCAGATAATTCTAGGAAACTCCCAACTGATTCTGCGGTCGAATCTGATACTTTATCTTTCCAATCCTCAACTTGAATGGATGATTCATTCAGTTCACGACCAACTACTAACGCTGCTATCCCAAAACCTGTAAGCAAGGCTGCTGCTATCCCAATTGGCCCTGAGATTAATGCAAATGCCGCGCCAAATGCTGTTGTCGCGCCACCTGCTGCACCAATCGCCATAGAAAATCCACCTACAGCACTGATAATGGAACCAACACTGGATATTAACGTTCCTCCAACCACAAGTAAAGGACCAATCGCAGCTGCTAAGCCACCAATAATAACGATTGTTTTTTGTGTTTCAGATGATAAATTACTAAATTTCTCTATCCATGGTGCAATGACATCCATTACTTTAAGCACCATCGGTATTAAAATCTGACCAATACTAATACCAATATCTACAAGCTGATTTTTCATGATGGTCATTTGCGATTCGGTTGATTTGTAATTTTGAGCAGCCTCGTTGGATAATGCTGTATTATCTTTCCACGCTTGCGAAGAGGTATCCACTGCAGACGATAATAGGCCCGAAGCATTTGCCATACTTAATAGCACATCTGTTTCGTCGCCTTTGACACCCAATTCTGCTAGAACACTTGTTAAGTCGGCGCCTCCTTCTGAAGTCTCAGCTAACCCTTTCACTAATGCATCTAATGCTGAAACAGCGTCCGTCTCGAATGCCTTTTTAAAATCAGCACTCGACATATTTGCTGCTTTTGCAAAACCAGATAAGCTCTCTCCACCATCACCGACAGCTTTTTGAATTTTTTGTAGAACTGTTGTCATGGCAACTCCACCAGTATCAGCCTGAATACCTAAACTAGACATTGTCCCAGCAAGACCCATGATTTGGGCCTCTGTCATGCCTAATTGCGCACCTTGTTTAGCAAATCCCATGCCCATTGCAACAATGTCAGATTCGGTTACCCCCATTTTGTTACTAAGCTCGACGACAGATGAGCCTAATCGGTCAAAATCCCCCTGGCTCATTCCAACGATACCAGCAAAACGTGCGAATTCTGTTGCCGCTTGCTCCCGCGTCATGCTTGTTGATGCACCTAAATCAATAACCGTTCGTGAGAAAGATAGTAAATGATCTTCAGCTATCCCCAATTGACCAGCTGATTCAACAACCCCTGCTATTTCAGTAGCACTTACTGGTAACTCCTTAGCCATACTACGTATGCCGTCTTCAAGCTTTTTAAAATTTTCTTCACTCGTATTGACGGATTGCCGCACACTCGCAAATGCATTTTCAAAATCTACTGCGGCATTAAAAGCTAATACGCCAATAGCTTTGATAGGCGTTGAAATCGTAGAAATGCTTTCGCCAACTGATTTCACCTTCCCACCTATCTCCTGAAACTGACTCCATTTAGAGGATTGAACATCTAATTGAGTGCTCACTTCTGTTAATTGCGTATTTAATCCATTGTATTCAGCGAGCGCTTCATTGACAGCAATAGCCTGTTGTTCAATAGCTTCTGTGGAGGCTGATCCCGATGCTACTAATTCATCATATCTATTGCGTTGTTCTGTTAACTTAATGCTAGAGGCATCAACAGAACGAGATAAAATATTCTGTTTTTGTGATAAACCTTCGATAGAGTTTTCATATTCACCACCGCGTGCTTGTAAAGCCTGTAATTCCGCTCCCATTGCAGTCAATCGTCTAATCGACTGATCGATAGAACCATTAAAATTAGCTGTATTGAGACTCAGTTCAACAGCACGAATATTCGTCATTTATTCTTCACCGCCTTTTTGCCAAAAATCAAAATTACAACCAAGGAATATCGTCGGCTGTAACTTCTTCCACATCTTCATAGTCATCGTAGCCTTCTGAAAGCTCAAACCAAAAATGAATATCCATTTCATCTATTTCATGTAATTTGTAGCCTTCTTTTATTAATTCACGATAAAACTTTTTAATATTTTGATATGGAGTTAATCCGCTTACTTTCCCTCTTCACCACTAACGGCAGGTTTTGTTTCAAGCCCTCCAATGTTCAACACACTATTAAATACACGCATAATTTCATCTTGTAGCTTGCCTGCCTCTAGACCATCCCATATGTCGTCCACAGTGAATTGATTATCGAAAACATTTACTACGAAACCAATCATTTCATCGAATGTTTCGACTGAAATGTCATTACCTTCTTTACGCATTTTTTCGTTCATCTTTAAGGCATTTCGGAATACTCGAGCCTTTACAAAGTCATTGCTAAACGTTTTCTCTTGGCCATCAATCTTTAATGTAATCTGCATAATTTATCCATCCTTTTTATCGTAATAAAAAAAGAAACCCTCGAAAGGGCTTCTCTCTTTTAAGGTGTTGGTACTGTTTCACTTGGTTTTGCCACTGCGGCAAAGAACGTTTCTGCTGTCGCTGTAACGCCCGCATCACGTGTATCGACAGTATGTTTGATGATACCTTCGATTAATGGTAGTGCCTCACCACCAAATGGATACACTTTATAGCTTGTTTCTCCTTTTTTACGTGTAGTATTCAATTCTTCACCTGGTTTTAATTTTGCTTTTAACAGCCAGACCATTCTAGATCCAGATTCAAAACCAATTGCCATTGCATTTGGCGTATCATTTGCATTTGTGATGATACCGCCTTCTGCAGATTTTTTATGCCCATACCAGTCAACAAGTACTTCTGTTGGTAAGTCTGCTGTTTCACCAGCAATAGTAATAGAATCCAATTGTGCCTCTTGGTCTACGACACGATCTCCCGCATCCAAATGTGCTTCTGAGAAGTTAGGTGTCAGTGTTAGAGAAATAGGCATTGTTAATGTTTTCACTTCGCCCCAAGTTTCTGTTTGCTCGTTTGTCATTAGTGCATAGTGGATACGCTTTAAGCTAATTTTTTGTGGTTTTTCATTTACTGTTGTTGTCATTTACATGACCTCCCGATTTTTTATTATTAATCATCAAAAAAGACGAATTGCAACACTCTATTAAAGTGAGATTCGCCTTCTTCGTATGGTACATCATATTCTAAAATTCGTTCATAGCCATCCTTCTCCATCAATTGTTTGATGCTTTCTACAAGGTGATGGTAACTTGAGACAGACCATACATTTAGTTGTATAAGTCTCTCTGTTTCAATTTCCTCTTCACCCGCTTCGAAGATTGGCTTTGCACTTACCTCTAAAAAGGTAATAAACTGATTTGGTTTTTCCAAGCCAGTAGGAATTCCGTTAAACACGACAGGTAAACCTAATGGCTCTAATATAGTAGGAATGTGCACAAATAAATCTTTCATAACTTTATCTCCTCAATCTACATCTGCCGATACTTTAATTATCTTTAAGCTCAATATACAAGTGAACCATCGTCCTATTTATCCCTGACAACTGAGAAGATGGTTATGCCAGTTTGACATTGTGATTGCTGCACCATCCCCCTTTAGTGAATGGAAAATTGCACTCCTATAATAGAGTAAGACATCCAACAACGAAGGCTCTTCAGCATTCATGTATTTAGAAATTTCCGGATAATTTAAAACGTCAACTGATTTTTTGTCAGTTGACGTTTTCATCTTTACGCGCATATTCATTTTTAGTCACCTCCCTTCAATGCTATTATTTTTGAAAAGCTCAGGGTTGATCTTAGTTGGCTAAGATTCTATTAATTTTCTAACCTCAGACATACTGTGTATAATTTCCTCTTTTAAATTGGACTCCTCCTGCTTTAACCGCTCCAGTTCATCACTACTTGCCCACTTCATCTGCCGAAACAGTTCTCGAATTCTTGCTTGTTGGTAACGTGTATACTCATCGGTATAAAAGCAAATATACTCTCGACCACAGTTCGGGCAAGTAAAATAAGTCTTTTCAATAGTATGTTGCAGTTTGTCTTTCTTAAAATGTTGGACATAGAATTTGTGACCGCATGATTTATTGCACTTAGCATAAATTGGCTCCATCAATCTCTCCACTTCCTTCTATTTATCATGTTATTTGGCTTAGCGCCGTCCTTTAAATCAGAACAATACAAAAGACCACTCTTTTGAGTGGCCTTCAACCAAGGGGAATTTATTTGTTGTGACATTGTTCGTTTGCCGAACTATTACTTTACCATCATATAACGGAACTTCAACTCTTGCTATTCACACTACTGAGTGTCAGTTAAGTGAAAGTTCATTTTTGTGATAGTATTTCCATTGATTACTTATCTAACTAGAAATAGAAAAGGCCCCTCTTATTTGAGTGGCCTTCAACTCTTATGATTAATTTTTTTTGTGACATTTTTCGTTTGCTGAACTTGTACTTTACCATCATATAATGGATGTTCAATACTTGCTATGCATACTCCTGAGTGTCAGTTAAGTGAAAGTTCATTTTTGTGATAGTATTTCCATCGATTACTTATCTAACTAAAATAGGAAAGGCCCCTCTTATTTGAGTGGCCTTCAACTCTTATGATTAATTTCTTTGTGACATTGTTCGTTTGCCGAACTATTAATTTACCATCATATAATGGATGTTCAATACTTGCTATGCACACTCCTGAGTGTCAGGATTATGAAAACTTTATTTCATGGGCGAATCGCACCATCTTAGCAATTTCTGCATGCTTTTTATATATGTAGCTAGCGCTGTAATTTAATTCTTCTGCTATTTCTTCTAATGTCATACCATCCACATACTTTAGCTTTAATATCTTATGATTTAACCCTTTAAACCTACTAATCAGCTCCAAAAAATTTTTCTGTTCAGTACGCTTAATTTGTAATTCTTTTTTGATTCGTTCAATACGTTCTTCTAGTTTCGCTCCGTCAGATTCGGCAGTAAGCTTTACTCCTGCTAAATCCCCACTTACCCAGCGTTTCAATTCTTTTTGGGACTGCTCAAAATTAAATTCAAGATAGCCAATTTCATCTTCAATTTGTTGATAATCTCGTAACCATTCATACATACACAGCACCTACTTTGCATTTTTTTCGACTTTTTAAAGGGAAAGGAAACTAGTATACTTTGGAGTAGCGAACTTTTGCTACCCTATGTTATATTTTTAGGGACTTATTACTTCAATGCTCGTTATAGGTTGCCGCCTTTGACGAGCTTTTTTATTTTTCTTAACTTACTGTTATTATTTATGTACATTTTTTCTCCCTTTAACGTAACTTCAACTGTTTTAATTTTGCTACTTCATTCTATGCGCTACCTTTAACAACTTCTAAAGCTGAAGCTACCCCATCAATGTATTCTTTATGCCCTTTGTATTCCTTTACGAGATTTGGAAATGTACAATCACCAAATGGCATATCACCGTGGTTTAATACTTCTTGAATAATTTGTTGCTGCAATTCAAGTAAATATTGCTCCGATTGCTCTAGTAAATCGTTGAGTGCCACTACATATTCTCTATTCTTATCAGGAAATTCAAGTGCTTCTTGTAGATTGATTGTCAGTGCATCCTTAAGATTTGCACCTGAGTTTTCGTCGTGAAAAGTTAGTAAATCTCCATTTTCATCCACGATTTGAGCACTTGTTACTTTATCACTATAAAAATTGATAGCTGTTACTTTCATTTTATTGCCTAAAACATTTAATCTAGCTTTCATTTGATACAATTCCCCCTAAATTATTTAATATAATTAATCGCATTTGAACTAATTACCAATTGTCGTTTCGTATTTAGATGACGCTTGGTATCCCGCCTCCTAGAAATAATAAATTTTTTTCTAATTTCACGAAATACCTTTAAACGGTATTTATGTACAAAAAAATTATTGTAGTGACCTTCATTAACAACGGGTAACCTTATTCCCTCTTCAGAAATGCCATAGAGCTTTGCCCTTTTCTTAATATAATTCTGGAATAGCAGTGATTCCTTTTTCATAATTACTCAATGTTTTAGCCGTTATCCCCATTTTAAAAGCTACATCAGCTTGTTCTAATTCGGCATTTATACGAGTTGCCTTTAAAGAAATTTGAAACATATTACCACCACCTCCTCTTAAATGGTAAATATAATATAATACCTTTAAACGGTATAGTCAAGTAAATAATACTTTTTATAGGTTTTAATCTGTTTACAATAATACCGAATATCGGTATTATGATAATAATGGAGGTGCTTTAATATGGATAATTCGGATAAGCTAAAGTTAGTTTTTTCTAAAAACCTGAAAAACCAATTAGATAAAAGAGGGTTAAATCAAACAGATATGGCAAGAGATTTAAACATCCCTGAAACAACAGTTTCTAATTGGATGAAAGCTAGCACATACCCTAGACCTGATAAACTACAATTAATGGCGGATTATTTTAATATAAAACGTTATGATTTAACTGAGGAACAGCCAACGAATTTAATAGCAGTACAACCCAATTTTGTTAAAATTCCAATACTGGGTATCATCGCTTGTGGAGATCCAATCCTAGCAGAACAAAATGTTGAAGGCTACATGTATGAATTTCCCGATTTATTACCAACTGGTAATATTTTCGCTTTAGTTGCTAAGGGGGATTCAATGGAACCGACTATCCCGGATGGCTCTAAAGTTTTGATAAGAGAACAAAGTGAAGTTGAGTATGGGGAGATTGCAGCAGTATTAGTAAATGGTGATACGGAGGCAACACTTAAACGGGTGAAAAAACAAGGAGATACCATCTTACTTATGCCTGATAACCCTAAACATGAGCCCTATATTATCAATGAAAATAATCCTGCAAAGATTATCGGTAAAGCTGTCAGTTTCAAAGTTACACTGTAATTAATACAAAGAAGTTCACTAGTCCTTTTGAGTAGCTCAGTAGCTGCTCTTTTTTATTTCAACTATTGAACATTGCCTATACAAATAACAACATCTAGTATTTAAAATCAAATGCTATGTTGTCTTCGACATTTCCGAATTTAGGGTTTTTTGGACTTACTAAGTACATACTTGAAGAGAGCATTTTCAAGTGGAAGCTCCACAAATTTTTATATCATTATAATAATAAAGGCTATCGTTTGATTTTTATTTGAGAGTAGCAGTAGTATGGAAGTGTATTAAGGAAATTGTTTTAAATCCATACTATTATACTAATGTAACAATATCGGAGGAGGAGTTCAGATGAATTATCAAAATATTACGGTTGCAGGAAGTGGCGTTCTAGGTAGTCAAATTGCCTATCAATCAGCTTTTAAAGGATTTAATGTGACTGTTTATGATATTAATGATGATGCGTTAAAAAATGCACAAGATCGTATTGCAACTTTAAAACCACTCTATCAACAAGATTTAGGTGCGACACAGGAAGAAGTCGATGCTGCTTATGCACGTCTAACTTTTAATAGCGACTTAGCAGAAGCTGTTGCGAATGCTGATCTTGTTATCGAAGCGATTCCTGAAGTCGTAAAAATCAAAACAGAATTTTACACAAATCTTGGCAAAGTAGCACCACAAAAAACGATTTTTGCAACGAATTCATCCACATTATTACCAAGCCAATTTGCAGATGTAACTGGGCGACCTGAGAAATTTTTAGCGCTCCATTTCGCCAATACAATTTGGAAAAACAACACAGCAGAAATCATGAAACATCCAGCTACGGATATGAACGTATTCGATGAAGTCGTTGAATTCGCTAGAGCAATCGGCATGGTGCCACTACCATTATATAAAGAACAACCAGGCTACATTTTAAATTCATTACTTGTACCTTTCTTAGATGCAGCTGAAATGCTATTAGTGAAAGAAGTAGCTGACCCTGAAACAATTGACAAAACATGGATGATTGGTACAGGTGCGCCACTTGGCCCATTCGCTATTTTAGACATTGTAGGGATTAACACGGCATTTAATATTGTCCAAGCTAAAGCTGCCGCTACTGGTGACGACAACATGAATAAATTAGCCAACCTGTTAAAAACAGAGTATATCGACAAAGGTAAATTAGGACGAGCAACGGGCGAAGGCTTCTACAAATATCCAAACCCTAACTTTGCAAAACCTGATTTCCTGAAAGGCTAATCGCGTTAGGCAACAATAAGCGTTACATGTGCGAATAGCTCAAAACCCTGTTGATTCATCATTTAGAATCAACAGGGTTTTTTGGCTTCACTCAATATTGTGTATAATGGTCAAGCTGATGTGTACTTTCCTTTTCATCTATAAAGGCGACAATTCCTGCTAATTTTTGTTCAATAGAAATCATAGCCTGCATCACTCACTTTTAGTAGATTTTGATACCCAATATTTTGTGTGCAGTTTAGTTATTCAACACTTGAACCTGCTCCAATAGAGACTGCTTTTGTTACTACATTATCTCCCTTACTATTCTTTAAACGAATAGTACCTTCCGAAACAGATGTGGATGAGTTTAATCGCATAGTTATTATTTTTTGAGCGATTCCCTGGCTATTAGCTGTTAAAGTACCAATATCGAAGTATCCATAGCTTGTCGGCCAAGTCCCATCTGAATTTTGCACTTGAGAAATCGATGTTCCGCCTGGTAGATAAACCTGAATTCGATATCCATTAGCAGCAGCTAATGGTGTTAAGCCACTAACAGTAACTGTCACATTAAATGCATCACCATTATTAGGCAATACAGAAGGGACCGCTACGGAATAACTTAATGTAGGTAAAGGGTCTACATCTGAACCATAGGATCCATCTGCAAATGTTGAAGGGTCATACCATAAATACCCTGCATTAGGCTGACGCCATGGTTCACCTAAAATCTCAGTTGAAGTTTGGGGATTCTCTAATGACAATCTAGGCGTTACACTATCCAATGTAATCGATGTTTGTGCAAAAGTTGTATAGCTTTCATCTTGTACGAGCCAGTCAATAATATTAATTAATAATTCGCCATTATCGTCTGCTACAAAGCCATCGTATGTTCTTTTTACATTTCCTGTTTCTTCATTGCGATATTTAGGTGTTGCATCTTCAACAGGTGAAGAATCCCCAATAAATGCTGCTTTTCCTAATTCCTTTTTACCAATTGCAACATATGGACCTTCTGCTAGTCCACCGCCAGCATATACACCTTGATCCACTGAATTTGACCATTTATTTGCCGAAGTTAAACCATTTGGTAAATAGACAATCCCTTTTGCCAGATGTGGATTGGTAATGGCTAGTGTAGAACCTGCATGAATTGAAACTTCTGATACACCAGCTGTAATTCCGAATGACTCATTAGTAGAGACCACTTGATTTGCCACTGTATTATCGATTGCATTGTAACGGAACTCTACACCAAATTCGTCACTTAACCAAGTAGAGCTTACAACGTCATTTAACGCATTTGCTTCACCTGATGACATGCCTAATGTTGGATTATGATAAGCACCACGACGCCAACCATTCATAATTTCATTGGAGTCCCAACGATTTAAATTCCGATCAGCATTATAATGATCTGCGATAAAGAACACACCACCCCCTAATTCTGCAAATGCAGCAATTGCTTCTTGTTCAGAAGAGGTAAATGGAATTTGGGCCTCTGGAATGACAAAGACATCATAATTTATCAAATCATTTAAAGTGATTGGCACATCACTACGGAATTCTTCTACGGTATATCCTTCTGCAGTTAATCCATTAGCAAAATCAGAAAAAGCACCATCAATTACCCAGTCAGCTTGGCCAGCTGTTTGTCCATGACTATTATCAAATAATACGGAATAACCATTCGAGTGCACAGGCGTAATAATAGGAGCTGGATCTTGTGCATTTTCTGCCGAGCTCGTATTAACAAATATTGAACTAATCATCACTGTACTCAATACTGCTGAAAACACAAATTTAGATTTCTTCCCCATCGTAAACCAACCTCCAATTTTTTAATGAACTTCTAGCCCGCAGCAAAAATATTGTTCGAAACCTTGCTATTACCCCCTGACTAATTTTGTGCGAATTTTGTTGGACATATATTCAACGATTAAAATAAGCACGATTAAGCCTATTAAAATCGAACCAACCTCTGACCACCGATAGGCATTCATCGCAAAGATTAAGGGTGCTCCAATCCCTCCAGCACCCACTAAACCAAGTACGGTTGCATCTCGTAAATTCATATCAAAACGATAAATTACAATTGATAAAAAGGATGCTGAAAGCTGCGGCAATATACCAAATCGAATTTTTTCTAAAGTTGTGCAGCCGATTGATTCCATCGATTCTAGAATGGATATGTCTAGGTCTTCAATGACGTCTACATATAATTTCGATAACATACCAATACTTACAAGAGACATTGTAAGGACGCCTGCAAAAGGCCCTGGTCCCGTTACACGAATAAACATTAACCCATACACAATCGCTGGGATTGTTCGAATCAAAATTAATAAAAATCGAACAACATAGGCAATCGGCTTTGGGACAATATTAGATGCGGATAAAAAAGCAAGTGGAATGGCTAAAATCGAACCAACGATTGTTCCTAAAAATGCAATTGCCATCGTTTCGATTAATAAATAGGGCACACCACTTGTCGTAACATTCACTAATAAAGACAAATCTGGTTGAACAATACCGACTAAAATATTTTTAGCAATTGAAAAACCATTCGTTGTCAGCTGCTCCAATTCGATTGCCGATAAAGACCATCCAAAAAGAAGGCATAAAATGAAGATGGTCACTAATTGCGTGACACGACGATTCGGTTCTAGTTTATATTGTTTTTGAATGACATCCATGCGTAATCTCCTACATTAATTTCTTTCGATAATGTTCACTAATTGTTTCAATAATAAAGACCGTAACGACTAGTAACAGTAAAATCATGCCGACGTTCGCATAATTTCTCCAGCCTAAACTCTCATTTAACAATAGCCCGATTCCACCTGCACCGACATACCCTAAAATAGACGCATACCGCACGTTTCCTTCGAAGCAAAATAAAGACGTAGATAAATAGTTAGGAAGAATTTGAGGGAAAATTGCATAACGAAATGACTGGATGGTTGTTAAGCCCATTGAATTCATTGCCTCATAAGCACCCATATTGGCATTTTCGATTTGCTCGTATAATAATTTCCCTACATAGGCGACTGTAAATAAGAAAATAGCCACTGTACCGGCGACCGTCCCTAATCCAAAAACGAAGGTAGCAACTAGTGCGACAATTAAAGTTGGGAGCGTACGCAGTAAACTAAGAAGAAACTTCATTGTTGCTGACATCCACTTCCACTTCGTCATATTACTTGCTGCAACGATTGCTAAAGGTAATGCACATAGAACACCCATTAAAGAGCCTAAAAGCGACATTTTAATCGTATCTAGTAATGGTTGCCAAATGTGAGGGAAATACGCCCAAGTCGGCGGAACCATCTGTTGTAAAATCACAAAAAATTGTTCGCTTCGTTTCATAATCGTTTCAACATCAAAGCCTGTAATCACAGCGGAGAAATAAGTAAGCACAAGAATCGCTACCACAACTAAAGGCGTAAGAGCTCGCTTTTCGGTCACTTCTTTTCCATTTGGAAGTATTATTTTTTTAGTTGGTAACAGCTTGTCGAACATCTACTACGCTACTCCCTTCTTCAACCTGACCATTATAAATTTGCTGAAGCACTGCCTCAGTGACATCCTTTGCTGCTCCATCAAAAACGATTTCTCCAGCACGAATGCCAATAACTCGATGAGCATATTCGAGCGCTAATTCCACATGATGAATGTTCATAATAACCGTCATATTGAGCTCTTTATTGATCCGACGGAAATCATCCATTACTTGATGGGCTGTTACTGGGTCTAGTGAGGCTACTGGTTCATCTGCTAATATGATTTTCGGATTTTGTGCTAGTGTACGTGCCAGTGCTACACGTTGTTGCTGCCCGCCTGACAGTTGATCTACACGTACATAGGCTTTATCTAAAATTCCTACGCGATCTAATGCCATCAAAGCCTGCTTCTTCTGCTGTTCTGTGAAAATCCCCAACAATTTTCTCCAAAAGGGCATTTCTGGAACGAAAGACACGAGTACATTTTTGATGACCGAAATACGTGTGACTAGATTAAAAGATTGAAAGATCATGCCAATATTACGCCGAAATTGACGTACGCTTTTTCCCTTCAATGTATTAATGTCGACCTCATCAACCAATAATGTGCCCCCTGTAATTTCATGCATTCGATTGATACAGCGTAATAGCGTGGACTTCCCTGCCCCTGAAAGCCCAATAATTGCCACATATTCGCCTTGTTGAATTTGCAAATTCACATTTTTCAATGCTGAAAAACCATTGGGATATTGTTTTTGAACTTGTTTAAAAGCAATCATGTCCTTACTCCATTCTTAGAAAAAATGAGAACATTGCTAGAACGTTCTCATTCTCTCTTGTTATTCGATTGATCATTTCACCATTATTTTGAACCTAACTGTTGTACAATTTCTTGTGCTTTACGCTCATTATCATAGTCTGAATCCTTTGCTGCTTGATAACCCTCATGACTATACACAGCGATAACCTCTTTACCTTCTTCAGACTTTCCGATATTAATGAACGCTTGTTGTAATACTTTTTTCAGTTCATCATCCATAATCTCTGAGTTTTTACTTACACTAATTGTGTCATTATAAATAGCAGGCATCACACCGATTAAATCTGTTTCTGCCCAAATATCTGCTTTACGATTAAAGTCAGTCTTCCAAGCTTCTTCGTAATCACGACGAGCATCGGCAAACGTAACGAGTAAATCTGTTTGTCCTGAAGCTAAACGAGCAAAGGCTGTACCATAAGAATCTGCTTGTACAACTTTGGATAAATCGGTAATCGTTTTTTTATAGTTCTCTTGTAACCATAGGGCAGGATAAATATAGCCTGCTGGTGATGATGAAGACATAACATTCCAGTTCGCACCGTCTAAATCTTCAAATGTTAATGCTTCACCCTTATTTACTTTCGCTGCAAGTTCTTGCCCTTTTTCTGATGGACCTGCAATTAAAATCCCACGATAGGAAATGGCTTGCTCTGCCGTTGCTTCTGTTGGTTCATTTTGATTCCAATCAGCAGGGTTATCTGAATCATTGTTTAATCCTGCACGCGTAGCTGTTAAAATCACTTCTGCTCCATCATCATAAAGGACATATGTACCACCTGGAATAAAGCCAATATCCGTTGTGCCAGCAGATAATGCTTCTCCCACTGCCTCATAATTTGTCCCAACTGTAATATCGATTTTATCTACGTCATAACCTAAGCTTGCTAGTTCGGTTTTCAACAAATCTTTTAACGGTTCTGTTGCTGTAATAATTTCTTGTGGATCACGAGATGGCACAAATCCGATTGAAAGTTTTTCAAGCTGTTTGTTACCAGAAGCCTCTTCTGCTTCTGAATTATCTGCATTCGTTGCCCCGCTTGATTCTTTATTTTTTGTTGATTCATTTCCACATGCTACTAGTAATACAGCAAGCAGACATGTTGTTGCGAACATAAAAAACTTTTTCAAATGTGTTTCCCCCTCCGATTTTTTTAGTGCTCCATAAATATAGCAAAGCATTGTTAAACCCATGTGAAAGGTTTATATTGTTTTCTAAAATATGTAAATTGATTGTAAATTTCTTTTACTAGTTCTTTTTTAGCTGTCTAAACATCGTATACTAAAGTCAATTCAAATCATATGGGGGTTCAGTAATTTTATGGAGACAAAAAAACTGCAATTACTTGTAACAAGTGACATCCATGGCTATCTTATGCCTACTACCTATCGCCGTACACTCGAACCTTTAGGGTTAGTGAAATTAGCAAGCATTATAGAGGAATTACGTGGACAAACACCGAGTCTGTTAATTGATAATGGCGATTTAATTCAAGGTAGTCCGCTAGCTTCTTACTACCATGCCAATCACTCACATAGACCAAACCCCATTATCGAGATAGCCAATTTCTTAAACTATGACGTTGCGATATTTGGCAATCATGAATTTAATTACGGGCTCCCCTTCTTAAAAAAAGCAGTTACCCAATCACAATTTCCTTGGTTAAGTGGCAATATTTTTCATGAAGATGGGACAGCATTTACGCAGCCCTATATTGTCAAAGAATTAGACGGAATACGCATTGGTATAATTGGTGTCACAACGCATTTTGTACCCGTTTGGGAGGAGTCAGCTCATATCGAGGACTTAGATTTTCATGATGCCTTTGAAAGTGCCAAAAGATGGATCACGCATATACGTCAACATGAACAGGTAGATGTGGTGGTGCTATGTTATCATGGTGGATTTTCACATGACTTATCATCAGGGGAATTACTAGAACCTAACACAGGAGAAAATCAAGGTTATCTCATGTGTAAAGAACTTGAGTGCGATATTGTCATCACTGGCCATCAGCATCGAGAAATTGCTACAAAAGCCTTCGCTAAATCCATTGTACAGCCTGGCACGAAAGGAAATTGCTTAGCTGCGATTACGATTGAACTCGATATAGAGAATGGACAAATCATCAACAAGCATCACGAAGCAACCTTACATTACGTGGAAGAAGATACACCCGCTTGTCCCCAAGTAATATCACTGTTGGAAGCCATTCATCAACAAACGGAAAACTGGTTGGATGAGCCTCTAGGGACCATTGAAGGAAACATGTTATTTGAAAATGCCTTTCATGTACGTGTCTATAAACATCCATATATCGAGTTCATTCAAAATGTGCAAATGGCAATGACCAACACCTCAATCTCATGTACGGCATTATTTCACGATGGGCCTGGAGGGTTTCCAAAGGATGTTACTAGGAGGCATATTGTAACAAATTATATTTTTCCCAATACCTTAAAAGTGTTACGAGTGAAGGGGAAACAGATTGTCCAAGCGCTTGAACAAAATGCCAGTTATTTTTCATTAAAGGATGGGGATTTAACTATATCTAAAAGCTTTCTTTATCCGAAAGCACAACCCTATAATTATGATATGTGGGAAGGAATCAACTACACCCTAGATATTCGTCGTCCCATTGGAGAAAGAGTAACAGAAGTGACTTTTCAAGGTGAGCCACTAAATCTGCAAGCCTCCTATGATGTCGTGATGAATAACTATCGTGCTACCGGCGCTGGGAACTTCCCCTATTTTGCAGATTGTCCGATTATAAAGGATGTTCAAACTGATATGACCGAACTTATTACCCGTTATTTTGAAGAGCATCCAATCATTCAAGCAACGCAGCATCAAAATTGGAAAATATTATTTTGAGCTTTAATTCTGACACTTTATAAGAGATAAACAGGTTCAAAATGTACGGGACAAAACGGAAAATAAGCTTCTTAAAGTTTCCGAAAAAGCAATAAAGCATAAACTTTCCAAGCGGAAAATTTATGCTTTAAATGCGAGTATTATTAATGAGAATAAAGTAATAGTAATTGTTCCTATCACATAGTTTTTCCGCTACAGGCGGTATGTTGTTATGACTTTGTAGTAAAATCATTGGTGGTTCATTTTCGCCATGCGTCCCTCTTCCTTTGTTTACTTGAAGGTTTTCTATTTATTTCTCATTCATGGCGCATACATAGAGTCAAAAGAAGACACTGGTCTCATAATATAATTAGTTAATCTTGAAAACCTGTTAATATACCATCATCGAAATAAAGATATTGACCATTGCCATAAACCCATTGTTCACTCGTTCCGTATTCTGTTACTGTTCTATTAACATCATCTGGTTCACCCCATAATGATGCTTCTACTTCCTCGTATGTCATGCCAAGAGTAGGGTTCTTACCTCTAGCACTTTCAATTTTTTCTTTTCTTTCTTTTTCTTCATTCCCTATCCTTTCCATAGTAGCTATATTCATTCGATACTCTCCTTCTATCCATTTCCAATTAGTTGTAGTTATAGGTCCGAACGATAATGGATTTTCATATGATGTATTTGTTACTCCTGCTACAATTTCATCCTTCATTCTTCCATAGTAGTTAGGATCAACTGCAAGTGCTAAAGCCCCTGACGCTTTATAAGAATTTTGGTCTGTTTGTAAATAAAGAGCGTAATTATACATTGCAGAAAATTCAACATTTTCTTCTAGTATTTTCTCATTCTCATACATTTCCTGAACCTTTCGAAAATCCTTACTTCTTACCGCTTGTTCCATTTCATCTAATATTAACTCAGTTTCTTGTTCTACAAATTTTTCCACTCTATTCCAATCATCACGTCTGACAGTTATTCTAATTCTGTTAGATTTTGAAGCTAAAAAATCCATATTCTTCTCTTTTATTAATTGGTCTACAAATTTTGTACCGACTTCTTTCACTTTATCAGTTTCTGATTCTGGTAAATCTAAAGATTCCATATTAATTAAAAGGTCTTCATATTTCTTTTCTTTCAAAAGTGTTTCTAATGCTAGAATTTCTGATTCAACATTTATTTCAGTACTTTCTTTAACAACCTCTTTACCACTACAACCTGCTAACAGTAAACACATTCCTAACCCTATTACTAAATGTTTAACCTTAACCATCATCAACTACTCCTTTAATATGTACTCAATATGCATTTAAAATTTTTTTTGCAATGTAATCCACTAATAAAAAATGGGTGTATTTAAAGTTGACAAAAAATTAACGGCTGCTCTAAAGCAACCGCTCAAAATTATATATCAGCATCTTTTTCTTTTTTCTTTGTTTCAGTATCAGTATCAGTATCAGTAACTAAAGTACCTCCACATTGATTACAAAACACCTATTCATCTCAACGTCCCATAATATAATAGTACTAATATGATAACATAATAAATCATTTTACAGTTATAGAATTTTTTGTGTCATTCTACCAAAATACATTCAGTGTTGTGAACATCAACTTTGGGTGTATGGTTGCTACCATTAAGTGCTTGCCAACCCCAATCCACATTTTCAGGAAAAACATATGCCGCGTAAATGATAGTTACTGCTTTTTGGTTAAAGTATTTTTCTAAGAGAGAAAGCTACAAATGAAAAACCACAACCTAAAAGGCTGTGGCAGTCAACATTTTTAGCTATAGTGCACGCATTTAATCGCCATTTTCTAGAATTTGACCATCGCTCAATTTAATTACTTTATCAGTATATGGAAGCATTTCTTCGTCATGTGTCACCATTAAAGTAGTAATGTTTAATGTTTTAGTCAAATCTCGGATTAACAACATAACATCTTCAGATTTTTTCGAATCTAAACTTGCTGTTGGTTCGTC
Source organism: Lysinibacillus sphaericus OT4b.31 (assembly GCF_000392615.1). Taxonomy (GTDB): domain Bacteria; phylum Bacillota; class Bacilli; order Bacillales_A; family Planococcaceae; genus Lysinibacillus; species Lysinibacillus sphaericus_B. The sequence goes on from NZ_KB933412.1 coordinate 32,243, forward strand.
TGCGAAGAGAACTTTCGGCTTATGAATGATTGCACGTGCAATAGCAACCCGCTGTTTCTCTCCCCCTGATAATGAAGGTGGATAGGCATTTTTCCGATGATCCATCCCCACTAATTTTAGTATCCGATGAATCTCTTCTTTTTGTTCATGTTTCTTTAATGTTGTTTCAGAAACATCTAGCATTAGCATGAGTTGTTCTTCTACTGTAAGAAATGGCACTAGGTGCGCAAATTGAAAGACAAAACCAAATTTACTTGCTCGCACTTGTCGAACTTGTTCAGCACTCAAACTCATCATATTTTTCCCTTCGAATATGACTTGCCCTTCGGATGTAGGTTGAAGTCCTGCAGCTATAGTAAGCAGTGTACTTTTTCCAGAACCAGAGGCGCCCACTAATGCTGTTACTTCGCCTTTATTCAGGGAAAGACTAATGCCTTTTAGTATTTCTTCCTGCACTTCACCATTCGTAAAAGTTTTTCTAACATTCTCCATTGTAAATAGTGTCATATTAGATCTCTCCTTGCTGTATCGCTTGTAATGGCTCGATTTTTTTAATTTGTATACCTGAAATCGTAGCTCCTATAAATCCAATAATTAGAAATACTAAAGACAATTGCAGTGTTGTTTCAAGCGTTAAACTAAAAGGCATTCCTTTCGGTGCCATCGCATTAAAAATTTGACTCAGTATAATAGACATCACAAGCGAAATAATTGTGATCACAACCATCTGCGTCCATATCATTTTGAATAATCGACTAGTTTTTAAACCAATTGCTTTTAAAATACCGTATAACCCGATTTTTTGAACATTCATCATGTAGAAAAAGATTGCAAACAACAGGCCACTAATTACTACTAAAAACCAAACAATCATATTAAGAGACATCTGCTCTGCGCTGTAGCTTGGAATCGTATTCAGAAAATCTTTATTTGAAAATGATTGTAACCCTGTAAATGTTTGTGACGCATCCCCACCTGGTGTGAAAACCAATTGCATTTCTTCAACCCGATACATTTCTTTGTAATCCTCCATACTTATATAAGCAACAGGGGCATGACTATATTTTTTTTGTTCAACAAAACCCTTTACAACGAACTTGCCGTTAAATTGATTATTCGTTAATGTATCGCCAACCTGTATACCTTTTTCTTTCAATGAGCTATCTAAAATAACTTCCTCATGTTTCACATTTGCAAATACTGTTGAAGGCGTAGAAGTCACAAAAGCAATGCTTTGCTGCTTACCAGCCTCATCATTTAAAAAGCCCATTTGAATAGAAAACGCTACAGCATCCTTTTGTTGGTTTAAGATTTCATCTTGGATACGACTATCTATTCTTGACAGATTATAGCTTTCATCTGCATCTTCATTCATATAAAATTGCCCTTCTGGTAAATCTTTAATTAAAGCAGCATTGTCCTGCGATAATCCATTTGCCAAACCCGAAATTATAAAGGTTAGTAGACTCACAAGAAAAACAATTGAACCCAATATCAAAAATTTCACTTTATATTTCTTAATTTCTTTCCAAGCAAGGTTCATCATAAACGCCCCCAATCACTTTTATAAGCTTACAATACATCGCCTATATGAACGGAAGATGAACAAATCATTACATTCAAAACAATACTGTAGTATTTTGATATATCACTTTGAAGAAGTGCGTTGGCTAACGATTTTGCAAATTATTGATGCATACTTGCCCACCACATACATATCGACCTATTGAAAATCAACTAAGGTTTTGACTACGGTTGAATGGTATTTACTGATGCTTTATGACAAAACAAAAAAGTCAAAACCCTATAGGATTAAGGGTTTTGACTTTTGGGTATAAGCCGTATAAATCAACATGTAATGAAGCGTCGGTAAAAAATGAATTACAGCGCCAATTTGAGCAAGAAGAGCTGGCTGTCATCGTGAGTGATTTAACATATGTCCGTGTCGGAATACCATATTCAATTTTTAGCTTCTCAGTTTGTGTACGAGATTCAAGTGTAAATAGATTGACTAGTTGATTCTATATATATTTCATAAACGTCCACCTTTATTTCCTATTTTACACAAATTATATAAAAATTGTATTAAATTTAATTAAATACCATTTTTTCTTCCTATGCGTTACAATAATAGTGGAGTTAGCGTTTAGGATGTATAGATTACTTTATAGGAAAATACATCCTATACAAGATATTTTTCATGTATGCTTTTTAAGAAATATAATGCAAATAGCAACATATATCTAAAGAACGAGAAGGGAAAGATGTAAAATGAAAAAATTATTATTAGGTTGTGTAGTAGCATCTTCTTTGGCTATTCCCAATTTAGCTTTTGCTGCTAATTCAAGTGAAAGTATTGAAACGAGTACAGACAATGAAGTGACTATTCCTGCATACATGGCTCCAGGGACAGTAATTAAATTTAATGAACAGGAAGAATCTGTTGTTTTGAGAGAAGGAGATAAAAAAGCAAGTTTCATGCAATATAGACTTCAAGAAGACGAAACAGATCTGCCAGTTATAAAACCAGGTATGACAGTGGTTTATGATGCTTTAGGTGCACCAATAGTAGTTGTTCCAGAAAGTAGAGAATCCATTAATGTTGAAATGAAAGAAATTAGTCCGTTACAAGAAATTCTTCCTTTAGCCGCAAAAGCAAAAACAGAATCGGGGAAAGTTTCTTGGTTTGATATTTATGCAGAAAGTTCTACAGCATCTGGTCAAAAAGCGGATGATGGTGCAGCTCATAAATCATTACCTTTTAAAACATCTGTTTCTGTAAAAAGTAACGATAATTCAAAAACTACAACAGTTAGAATTCTAGATAGAGGACCGTATGTGAACGGAAGAATTTTAGATATGTCTAAACAATCATTTGGTAAACTACATGCTACAAGTGCGGGGTTATTTAACGGAACGATTAGTTATTAGTTGGAGTGGTTAATAATTCTTTGATTTATCTTTTTTTATAGATATGAAAAGTCAGTTTACACAATCTTTTTTTGGCGTAAACTGACTTTTTCAGTGATTCTGATTGAAATTAGATTCTTCTTAATTAGGGGAAATAGGCTGTATAAATTTATAAAATAACTGAGTTTCTTATCAAAATAATATGTAGTATTTTGACAGTTGTTGGTATGTGATAATGCAATTTCTAAAATAAATTCGCAAAGGATGAAGTGTATAATGTATGGATCTATTTGTAAATTCAAAAAAAAAATAGGTGCTACTGTTATCATTTTTTTATCGTTAATATTAGTTTTGTTTGGATGTCAAAAGAAAGAAGATACCATCCCACATGTTGATGATAATGAAGAACTCATTGTTTCTGTATTTGATAAGGAAGGTAAAAGTAGTGTAGTGGAGATAAATGCTGAAAAAAATGTAGAAAACGAATTAATTAATAATGAAGCAGTTTGGTTACATGCAACACTTTCAGACAATAAACAATATCTTGCCTATACAAGTGCAAAAGGTGATGGACCTTGGGAGATTTATTTATTAGACAGAAATGATAAAAAAACTTATCAAGTTACAAATGATACTTTAGGACAACTTATTCCTAGATTTGGTGATAAGGAAGGCAACACCATCTACAGTGAAATAATAGGAGCAACAATCCCTGTCTCCAAGATTGCGAAAGTAGATGTGCAAAAGAAGAATTCTACTGTATTTGATACTGAACAACCTGACCGTGCTGTAGAAATGTATGATATTTCTAAAGACAAAATTATTGGTGCATTTGTCTCTGAGGAAGAGAATACGGCAAGACGGACAGCTGCAAATGAAGATGGTGGAACTATCGGGCAAATTGTTTATTCAATATATGAAATGAATTTAGATGGTTCTGACATGAATTTGGTAACGAATATAAAAGCCATCAATATTGATTCGATTGCATATGGATCTAATGGGAATTCTATTATTCTTGGAGGAGAAAATATTAATGAAGATGAAGGAAGCGGCATTTATCAGTTAACTCTTACAGACAAATCGTTAACCACCGTATTAACAGATCAAATGATTAAAAAAAGTAAGAATCCCATATTATCAGAGATTGGTCAAAGAAGGTTAGCGGTATTGTCAAAAGATGAGCGATTTATTTATTTTTCGGGTATACCTAAAAATGCAGAAGAAGTTAATTTTGACGGTATAATTTCTAAAATACAGTGTATCTATAAGTATGACTTGGATAATAAAGAAATAACAAAAGTATATGAGTATAAAAAACCAGCTTTGATTACGGATTTGACGGTTACATATTAGGGTTTACAGTTGTTCAGTCAAAACAAAATCCATTCCTTCGTTTGTAAACAGGCTGTTTCTTCCGTGTTGAGTGAAACGTCTATAGAAAGTGAAATCTTCACGTCACAAGCCATTGTTGCCTCTAAATACATATATTTCAATAAAAAAACGTAGGTTCTTTTTTAACCTTTTGATAAATAAAAGCTACTAGATGTATTATAGATGCATGGTATACCTCAGGTAAAACAATAGAGTTGAGAGTAGGAGTGGGCTTGTCTAACCTTGAGACAAAGAAAAACACCTTTCATTGAATAACGGGTATTGAAACCTGAAATAACCAATGAGGAGGTGTTTTTCTATGGGAGCTTGTCCCCTACGATTTTTCCTTTAATTAAGTCTGTTAATTGTTCATTAGAAAATACCACACTTTTTTCTTCACTTTACGAATACCGAAATCTTGTTTCTCTTACTATACAAAGAAACAAGAAAATATGGTATGAAAAACCAATTTCAAACGATTTTTTAATAACTTTTTATTTGTAAACAATTGAGTCAATTTCGTAAT
>NZ_KB933413.1 GCF_000392615.1 Lysinibacillus sphaericus OT4b.31
ATGGACTGAAGCCATGCCCCTTCTATTTTAAAAGATGACAAACTCAATTTTTTGAGTTTGTCTACAGCCTGAATCCAACGAAGTCATTTTTGACATTGTTGGATTTTTTATTGAATTGGACGATGTGTAAATTTTATAGGTTGTAGCATCGCCCCTTTATATCATTAAATGAAACGCATAACTCAAAAAATACCCCAATAGTATATATGTCAAAAATAACCTTACCGACACTGCCCGAATATGATGCAAGATAAATTCAGAAATACTAGTTGTAGCAATCAAACCGATGGATACACCCATTAGGATACCTTGCACCTTATCGGTCAAATTGGTGTATTGACCGATTAAAATAAAGACACTAAAGAATATTGAAAAACCTATAAAATAAAGAAACAGTCGCCATAGTTTTTCTCCTTGGGAAAGAAGAGCCGTACTAAAAGCAAAACCCTCCGGAAGATGATGAAGAATGATTGAGGCGGTAATGGTGATGCCAAGGGCTGAATTCCCTAGTAAATTTCCGACGGTGAGGCTGATTGGAATTGTATGAATTATCATAGCGAATGCAAGTAAGAAAACGGAGGGATTTTGAGAATTAGTAGGGTGAAATAAGCTACTAAGAATTTGAAACATCAGATAGCCGATGACTATGCCAAGAATTATGCTAAAGGACTTGTACATGTCAAAAGAAGTTGGAATGATATCTAACGCAAGCAACCCCACTAAAAATCCACCACATAACAGTGATAAACCTTCAGTTGTATGCTGAAATAACTTTGAAAAAATCCAAGCGATAGCCCCGCCTACGCTGACACTGAAAAATAGAAAACCACCAAGTATCATTGCACTCAACTACAGTATTCCTCCACCCCATCATAATCTTTAAGCTGTTTTACCAAATATATGCAAACTAGAGTTTTATATGATAACTGCTGCAATTTTTAAAAATAAATTACACTATGTGAAATGCATATAAATGAAGCAATTTCATATCAAAAAGGCAAATATTATGAAAGAAAATAAAGAAATTGTTCCTATCACATAGGTATATTTCGCTACAGGTGGACGCTTTCCGTGGGCAAGTGGTAGTTTGTTTTACCTGCCAATGATTTATAGTATTATCCATATTGTTTGGATTTTTATTGGGAAAAAGCGTTAACATGTTCTAATTGTTCTCTGATATGAAACGCTCTATTTCATTCACGTCTACTATGTGATTGCTAACCAGTCAGAGTTATAATTTGGAAAAATAATTAGTAGATTCAATTGACTGAATTTTAGTTTAATTCTATACTTTTAGTAGTTATACAGATTCATTGATTTAGTAACTACTAATGAGAGCGAGGAATGTGTGTATGAATTGGGATGCGAGTTATGATGTGGTAGTTGTAGGATCAGGGGCAGCGGGGTTAACGGCAGGGCTGACAGCAAAGCTACAGGGAATGAAATCATTAGTCATCGAGAAAACGGATTATTATGGTGGGGCGTCTGCATTATCTGGTGGTGCGCTATGGATTCCAAATAACCATGTGATTAAAGGTGCAGGAGTTCATGATACACACGAACAAGCTCGTTTATACTTGGATTCAACTATTGGGGATCGAGTACCGGCAGCATTAAAAGAAGCTTACATTACACGTGGACCTGAAATGTTAAAGTTTTTATACAATCATACGAATCATATGCGCTTCCAGTATGCTACAGGTTATTCGGATTATTATCCTGAAAAACCAGGGGGCTTCGCTCAAGGACGTTCGATTGAGCCACTTTTATTTGATGTAAAAAAGATGGGTACTTTAGTAGATACAATGCGGCGTTCAACAATGTCCACTAAGGGCTTCACGATGAATAGCTATGAATTCCATAAGGTAAATATGATTAGACGTACAACGGTTGGTAAAACAACTGCGTTGAAATTAGGCGTTAGACTAGTGAAATCGAAAGTAACAGGGAGTCAGCCAGTAGCCTTAGGAGAAGCATTGATTGCACGACTAAGAATGTCACTAGCTGAGGCGAATGGTGAACTTTGGCTTTCAACAGCGTTTAAAGATTTTATTGTTGAAAATAATCGTGTTGTTGGTTTACTAGTAGAACGAGAGGGACAAGAGCTGTATATTGAGGCGAAGCGAGGTGTAGTCCTTTCATCTGGTGGTTTTTCACATAATCAAGCGTATCGTGAGAAATACTTGCCGAGCCCAACAGATACCAAATGGACTTCTACTCCAGACGGGCAGACAGGTGACATTATCGAACCAGGTTTACGAATCGGTGCAACATTAAATCTTATGGATAAAGTTTGGGGAGCACCCTCAGTAATTGATCCAAATGGACAACCATTCTTCCTAGTAGCAGACCGAGGTGTGCCTAATATGATGGTTGTTAATAATGCGGGTAAACGTTATTTAAATGAAGCTGCCCCTTATCATGAATTTGTAGACAATATGCTAGCACATCATAAGGAGACGAATGAAGCTGTACCGTCTTGGATTCTTATTGATGCAACGGCAAAGAGTCGATATATTTTTACGGGGTTATTTCCTGGGCAAGCATTTCCAAAAAGTTGGTTTGACCATGGTATTGTGAAAAGTGCACAAACAATTGAAGAACTAGCGCAGCAGATGGACGTACCTACAGAGAATTTACTAGAAACAGTTACGCGTTTTAATGACTTTGCTCGTAATGGCCACGATGATGATTTCCGTAGAGGGGATAGTGCCTATGATAATTATTATGGTGACCCGACGTTGAAAAATCCGAACTTAGCTGAATTGAGCAAAGCGCCTTACTATGCTCTGCGAATATATCCGGGTGATATTGGTACAAAGGGCGGTTTAGTAGTGGATGAGCAAGCACGTGTTGTCAAGGCTGATGGTACGCCGATAGAAGGCCTTTATGCATCTGGAAATTGCTCGGCTTCTATTATGGGCGAAACCTATCCAGGACCAGGTGCGACACTCGGGCCTGGCATGACTTTAAGCTATATTGCTACCTCTCACATGGCAAAAGCAAGTAAAGACCAACAAGCGGCTCTAGTAGAGGTATAAAACTTACTTGTAGAAAAACCTTCTAATTCTTTATTGAATTGGGAGGTTTTTTACGATGCCTAAAGCTTGCGGAAAAAAAGACAGAGCCTATATAGCATACCTAAATGAGCACTTATTGAATGTTTAGGCTAATTGTTCTAATGTTTTGTATATAGGAATATATTGTCTATTAATGAAGTGCACAATTGAAAAAATAAACATTCAGAATGATTTGCTTGAAAACAACAAAGCATTTTCAGCGAAAGTAAAAAGGAGTGACTAAACACGACGTGTTAGTGTATAGACTCGTGACAACGATTGAAGAGCTAGAGTCGTATAAGGACACTTGGTCAGGAATACTTGAACGTGAGAAGAATGATAATCCTTTTATAGAATATGAATGGATTTCGACTTGGTGGACGACACTCGGAAGCAAAGAAAATGTAGAAATTTACATTGTCGAATACAAAGGAGACAGTATAGCGTTTTTCCCTTTCATCCGGTCTGTTCGGTTTGGTGGTATCCATCAATTTAGCTTTTTAGGACAAGGATATGCTACTTATATGGAAGTAATTGCTGAGGGTATTTGGAAGGAACAAGCTATGGATTTCTTATTAAAAGAACTTACACGAAACTATAAAAGAATTATTTTTGTCTTGCATGGTTTATTAGAAAGTAAGAAAACATCTTATGTAATGGAAAAATATGCGCAAGAACGTCAACTACCCCATTCAGTTTTCCGCACTGTGACTCCTTATATAGATTTTAAATCAATGGAGCTAAAAGCTTTTCTACAAAAACATCACAAGAAGTTTAAGAGCATTCATCGTCGAGAAAAAAGATTAAGGTCACTTGGGCAATTAACATTTCAAGAGGTTAGTGCGGAAAATTTAGATGGAATGTTTGAGCTGTTTGAAAGAAGATGGCGCAAAAAAATTGATAAAAGTAGGTTTACAGAACAACAAACACGTCTTTTCTTTGAACGTTTAGCAATGCAACAAAGTAAAGCTTTTCGTGTGGAAGTAGACAATCTAGTGTTTGAAGACCATTGGATTGGTTTTACAATCGATATTTGTTGCAGAGAGCGGAATTTTTGTCAGGCGATGGGCCATGAGCCTGATTTCAATATATTTGGTCCTGGGCGTTTAATTGAAAGAGCAAATATGCTGAAGGCACATGGTTCAAACTATCGCTTTTATGATTTTGGCATCGGTTATGAACCGTATAAATTTGAATGGTATACACATATAGATTTCACTCGAAAATTTGTTATGAGTACTAAAGGAACCAGAGAACGTGTTTTACGGCTGATGATGGTATTGCATGATACATTGAAAAGAAAATTAAGTGATAATCATCAGCTGGTAAAGTTGAAACGTGATCGATTTGGTGAGCTTCAATATTTTTTAAAAGAAGCCAGGCTGAAAGATTGGTTTATGACCTTTAAAAAAGGAATAAATCGCATGATAGCTGTAACCAGTTTTGACTTATATTATTTACAGAGTAATGTACGTCAAACAACAACGGATTTACAGGAAATATCAATTCAGGATGCATTGGAAAGTGACAATCGATCAGAGCTCATTTCACAATATTTTAGAGGTTATAGGCTTTATGGTGACGGCACACAACAAGTTTTATTTTTGCGCCATGACCAATTTATACGAGAGGAAGCGATCGATTTTACTCAGCAACTTCCGCCTAATTCAACGTATATTAAAGCGTATACCACTCAGCTATTTCCGAAAATAATAGCACAGGTGCAGCAAGAAGGAAGGGCGATATGTATCACTGTCAATTGGTATGAATGGCGCAAACGAAGAACACTTATGAAGTTAGGGTTTGAAAAAGTGGAACGAGTACGGATTAGTCGGTTATTTAAATGGAAAAAGATTTCTCGTCAAGAAAATGAATGGGCAAAGTATATACAGTGTAAAGGGCAAAAATTTGAACATATATGGCATTTAGTAATGTTTCCATTGCTTATATAAATAAAAATCCTCAGTGCCTACAGTCTTTTTCTTTTTGAATAAATCGTAAGAAACCGTTGATTTCTGTTCCAAGCGCTCCCTTTCCGCAGGCACGGCTCCAACTAATTTTTGCTGCGGGTCGCCGCAAAAATGGATTTTCCCCACGTGCTGTTCCTGCAGGAGTGTCGCGCCTTCCACGCCAATCAACTTGTATCGCCTACGGATATCCTATTCTGCTCCTAACCTGCTAAAAATCCTTAAGGTGATGATGATCATGATGACAAAAAATCAAATCAAAGAGCGTGAACGGCTTGAAATGCACCTTAAAAACGACAAAAGGTATTTGGAATGTGATTAACTAGCTTTTTCAAATTCATGGCAGTAAAAGTAAGCATCGCCTGCATGGACAATTTTTTAATCCCTCGCAAGATTTAGCCAACGCATACCATGTTTTTCTTTCGCATCCTTAATTACAAGTTCAATCGTTTCTTTGCGACGTACATAGATTTGCCTCATGTCACTTTGATGACGTAAATGATCGACTTCTTCCACATGATGCGCCAAAATAGGACGTTCAATGATTATCCGATGTCAGCATTTCTTATTGATCTCGTTCATTATTTATATGTTTGGTCCTCCTATCCATCACCTCAATTATTTATCGACTACACTAGTTGATTGGAGCGCAGGCGGCGACTTCTGCGGGAATAGCATGAGCTAAAGGTCCCGCAAGAGCGTAGCGACGAGG
>NZ_KB933414.1 GCF_000392615.1 Lysinibacillus sphaericus OT4b.31
TTTTTTAAGTTTTTTAGGCTTAATAACTTTGGTTAAGTTATTAAGGGCGCACGGCGAATGCCTTGGCACTAGGAGCCGAAGAAGGACGGCACTAACACCGATATGCTTCGGGGAGCTGTAAGTGAGCTTTGATCCGGAGATTTCCGAATGGGGGAACCCACTACGTTTAATCGCGTAGTATCTTGACGTGAATACATAGCGTCTTGAAGGCAGACCCAGGGAACTGAAACATCTAAGTACCTGGAGGAAGAGAAAGAAAAATCGATTCCCTGAGTAGCGGCGAGCGAAACGGGAAGAGCCCAAACCAAGAGGCTTGCCTCTTGGGGTTGTAGGACACTCAATACGGAGTTACAAAAGAATGAGTTAGATGAAGCGACTTGGAAAGGTCCGCCAGAGCAGGTAAAAGCCCTGTAGTCGAAAGTTCATTCCCTCCTGAGTGGATCCTGAGTACGGCGGAACACGTGAAATTCCGTCGGAATCTGGGAGGACCATCTCCCAAGGCTAAATACTACCTAGTGACCGATAGTGAACCAGTACCGTGAGGGAAAGGTGAAAAGCACCCCGGAAGGGGAGTGAAATAGATCCTGAAACCGTGTGCCTACAAGTAGTTAGAGCCCGTTAATGGGTGATAGCGTGCCTTTTGTAGAATGAACCGGCGAGTTACGATTACGTGCGAGGTTAAGTTTTAGAAGACGGAGCCGCAGCGAAAGCGAGTCTGAATAGGGCGAATTAGTACGTGGTCGTAGACCCGAAACCAGGTGATCTACCCATGTCCAGGGTGAAGGTAAGGTAACACTTACTGGAGGCCCGAACCCACGCACGTTGAAAAGTGCGGGGATGAGGTGTGGGTAGCGGAGAAATTCCAATCGAACCTGGAGATAGCTGGTTCTCTCCGAAATAGCTTTAGGGCTAGCCTCGTGATGAGAATACTGGAGGTAGAGCACTGTTTGGACTAGGGGGCCATCCCGGTTTACCGAATTCAGACAAACTCCGAATGCCAGATATTTATACACGGGAGTCAGACTGCGAGTGATAAGATCCGTAGTCAAAAGGGAAACAGCCCAGACCACCAGCTAAGGTCCCAAAGTAATCGTTAAGTGGAAAAGGATGTGGCGTTGCACAGACAACCAGGATGTTGGCTTAGAAGCAGCCATCATTTAAAGAGTGCGTAATAGCTCACTGGTCGAGTGACGCTGCGCCGAAAATGTATCGGGGCTAAACGATTCACCGAAGCTGTGGATTGACATCTATGATGTCAGTGGTAGGAGAGCGTTCTAAGTGCGTTGAAGTCAGACCGGAAGGACTGGTGGAGCGCTTAGAAGTGAGAATGCCGGTATGAGTAGCGAAAGACGGGTGAGAATCCCGTCCACCGTATGACTAAGGTTTCCTGAGGAAGGCTCGTCCGCTCAGGGTTAGTCGGGACCTAAGCCGAGGCCGATAGGCGTAGGCGATGGACAACAGGTTGATATTCCTGTACCACCTCCTCACCGTTTGAGAAATGGGGGGACGCAGTAGGATAGGGTAAGCGCGCCGTTGGTTGTGCGCGTCCAAGCAGTAAGGCGTGTGTGTAGGCAAATCCGCACACTGTAACGTTGAGCTGTGATGGCGAGTCCTTTAAGGACGAAGTTCCTGATTTCACACTGCCAAGAAAAGCCTCTATCGAGGTGAGAGGTGCCCGTACCGCAAACCGACACAGGTAGTCGAGGAGAGAATCCTAAGGTGTGCGAGAGAACTCTCGTTAAGGAACTCGGCAAAATGACCCCGTAACTTCGGGAGAAGGGGTGCTCTTGAGCGTGCAAGCGCATGAGAGCCGCAGTGAATAGGCCCAGGCGACTGTTTAGCAAAAACACAGGTCTCTGCAAAACCGTAAGGTGACGTATAGGGGCTGACGCCTGCCCGGTGCTGGAAGGTTAAGAGGAGTGGTTAGCGCAAGCGAAGCTGCGAATTGAAGCCCCAGTAAACGGCGGCCGTAACTATAACGGTCCTAAGGTAGCGAAATTCCTTGTCGGGTAAGTTCCGACCCGCACGAAAGGCGTAACGATCTGGGCACTGTCTCAACGAGAGACTCGGTGAAATTATAGTACCTGTGAAGATGCAGGTTACCCGCGACAGGACGGAAAGACCCCGTGGAGCTTTACTGTAGCCTGATATTGAATTTTGGTACAACTTGTACAGGATAGGTAGGAGCCAGAGATCTCGGAGCGCCAGCTTCGAAGGAGGCGTCGGTGGGATACTACCCTGGTTGTATTGAAATTCTAACCCATGCCCCTTAGCGGGGTAGGAGACAGTGTCAGGCGGACAGTTTGACTGGGGCGGTCGCCTCCTAAAAGGTAACGGAGGCGCCCAAAGGTTCCCTCAGAATGGTTGGAAATCATTCGTAGAGTGTAAAGGCACAAGGGAGCTTGACTGCGAGACCTACAAGTCGAGCAGGGTCGAAAGACGGGCTTAGTGATCCGGTGGTTCCGCATGGAAGGGCCATCGCTCAACGGATAAAAGCTACCCCGGGGATAACAGGCTTATCTCCCCCAAGAGTCCACATCGACGGGGAGGTTTGGCACCTCGATGTCGGCTCATCGCATCCTGGGGCTGTAGTCGGTCCCAAGGGTTGGGCTGTTCGCCCATTAAAGCGGTACGCGAGCTGGGTTCAGAACGTCGTGAGACAGTTCGGTCCCTATCCGTCGTGGGCGTAGGAAATTTGAGAGGAGCTGTCCTTAGTACGAGAGGACCGGGATGGACACACCGCTGGTGTACCAGTTGTCTTGCCAAAGGCATCGCTGGGTAGCTATGTGTGGACGGGATAAGTGCTGAAAGCATCTAAGCATGAAGCCCCCCTCAAGATGAGATTTCCCATTACGCAAGTAAGTAAGATCCCTCAAAGACGATGAGGTAGATAGGTTCGAGGTGGAAGTGTGGTGACACATGGAGCTGACGAATACTAATCGATCGAGGACTTAACCAAAATGTTTGAAACAATCAATGCACCGTTTATCCAGTTTTGAAAGAACAACATCTTTC
>NZ_KB933415.1 GCF_000392615.1 Lysinibacillus sphaericus OT4b.31
TTCTTCGGTCTCTTAAAATCTTTGAAAACATGGAACACTTCAAGCGAGAGCTTGAACAATATATTGAATACTACAACCACAAACGAATTAAGGCAAAATTAAAAGGATTAAGTCCAGTACAATATCGAACTCAATCCCTACAAGCTTCTTAACTAAATAAAGTGTCTAACTTTTTGGGTTCACTTCAATGTGAGTTGGATATTTAGCTATTCAACTAAGGAGCCCCGTTAGTTGAACTAATAAATAGAATTACCGCACTCCCATAAATAATACTGAAAGCAAAAAAGACAATAAATAATACAGCTATAGCTTTTGGTAATTTTCCATAAAAATATATTAATGCAATACCGATTAGTATGTGAATAACAGCAAAAAGTATAAAACTCATTCACCGCACCTCCTTACCTTATTTTACCATTCCTCCATAATTAGTCGATAAGATTTTCTTAAATTATCATGTTTAGTCACTCTTGATTGTCCTCTATTTAATATGATTCGCATAATCTCGCCTTCCTTTATATTAAAATACGCTACTCGATGTGAGTAGCGCTTACTAAACAATATGAAACTAATCCGTATCAATTTTAGTAAACTGTAAAGCTAAATTTTCTTTTGTTAAATAGCTAAATGCTAAAGGATCTTGTTCTTGTTGTGGCAGCCTCTTGCGCTAAAATAGCTTTATCCTCTGCATAACTTGCTTTTTCCTCTGCTAATGTTGCACTTACATTCGCCAACTCTGTTGCGGTTTTAGTTAAAGCCGTTGCTTGTTCCATTGCAGTCGTAGCCGTTCTTGCATCTTGTGCAGCTGTTAGAGCTTGTTGAATTAAATCATTCAAACGAGCAAGTAATTCCCCAATGTTCTCACCAGTTAACATATCAATTTGCTGTTGTAAATTATTGATTTGACCTAACATTTCTTCTCGTAAAGCGTCTGTAACCCCACTCGCTTCACCGATTAAGGCTTCTAACAGCCCGAAATTAAAGTTTAAATCGTCACGGTATCCCTTTTGTCTAAGGTCGTGCCGATTACACGCATACGTGAAATGGGTTGCACCTGAAATTTGCATAGTGTTCCAACCTGGTGATAGTATCAGGCCTTTTTTATTTGTGTCTTTGAAAATGCTTAAACCGTTCTTAGTAAATCTAGTAGGCGTTTCTAGCTTAATCACGTCATTGGCACTACTAGCACCTGTGTATTGCCACGTCGAGCCGTTTGTATCATTTCTAATGTTTAAATTGTTACTAGCACCACGAAATTCAATTTAAAAAAACATGTCTCGTATGTTCGTTTTCAAAGGAACATCACCAGCGTTAAAAACTCGAATTGAAAAACGTCACAGGCGCTATTATAGCTGCTGGCGAAGTATTGGGCATGACAACGATTTTCCCTTCTACTAAATTGGCAACCACGCGATCAGGTCGCTCGGTATTGAGTAATTGAGGAAATGGCGACCATACGGAGTCCTCTAACTCATCGCTTAGCTGGCCCATACTATAAAAATAGTCAATATTTATGGCTTGAATACGTTTTTCTAATTCTTGTAGGGTCTCTGGTTTTATAACGCCATCCATATAGAGATAATAGGCTTTTGTATTGGTCTCTTTACCGATTAAAAAGGATTTCACGACAAGGGCAGGCGTATTAATTCGTTTCCGTAACAAAGCTAAATTTGTATCAAGGTTTTCAATCAGACCATCATGTGATCCTCGAAGAATATGTTCATTATTAGGTTCATCTGGATTTCGATTTACCTCATTCAATATAGTGAGAGAAAGCATTTCACCTGAATTAGGTAACACAATAAGTGTTTCTCCATTACAAATCCGTTTAACTGCTTGTGGTAGCGAGAAGCGTTCTAGCGTTGATACTAAAGTTTCACTCCAAAAAGGTTTCTCCGTATCCAAACGAGCATAGATAGTATCAAGAATTCTTTGCACTTCTTTGGCATCTACTAGCGAGGCATAAAAGCATAAAATTGCAGATGATCCATTTCGCCAATCTACCTGTCTAACTGTAAAATCAGATGAATGATAAAAGGCCTTTTGTATACTTTTCATCATTAATTCCACTTTATCCATAAAACGCCTCCTATAGCAGGAAGTATAGGCAAAAACGGCTTTTTTCAAATGTTACGCGTGCTAACCCAAGTGCAAGAGTGGCGTAATTTTTCGCACAGCTTAAACAACAATGCTACAAAATAAAAAGATGTCCAAAAAAGCCATTGAAGACTTTTTTGGACATCTAGATCATGAAATTATTAAACTAGCTTTTCTTAGAAAGATATTACTAATTATTTTTGAATAAATTGTTGCGTCCAGTAGTTACCTGACTTCACATAACCTACACCGATGTGTGTAAATTTACCATTTAAAATATTAGCACGGTGACCTGGTGAATCCATCCAAGCTTGTACAACCTCTTGTGGTGTACGTTGACCTTTGGCAATGTTTTCACCTGCTCCTTTATACGTAATACCTAATGCTTTCATGCGATCAAATGGTGAACCAAATGTTGGACTCGTATGTGAGAAATAATTTTTTGATTGCATATCTTGTGATTTCTCACGAGCTGCTGCCATTAATTTTGTATCCGTTTGTAGTGCTGATAAGCCAGCTTTTGTACGTTCTGCATTCGTTAATTTTACTACCTCTTGTTCAAATGCATTGACATCAGACGTAGTTGATGTCGGTTTTGAAGTAGATGGTGCTGTTGTTGTATTATCTTTTTGCGGTGTCTGTGTATTATTATTAGTCGTTGTTTGTGTTGGTTTTGATGGCGTTGTAACCTGTGTTGGTTTTTTCACCTGCCAATTATTACTTGACCATTTATAGTAATAAGTTGTACAGTTTGTTGTTTGTTTAACTGTATTCCCCTCTGTAGTATTAGATGCAGCAGAAGCCAACTGAATTGGAGCTGCTAATAGAAATGTGACACAAATTGCAGTGAGTGTTTTTTTCATTTTGCAATCTCTCCTCTCTGCAACCTATCGTAAAGGATGAATCGATAAAAAATCTTACCAACATCTGCTAGCTTCGCCAACAAAAGAGTAGATTCCTGTTAAACGGGGGTTTTTTTATAATATATTTTGGCAAGTTCCACCAATCTATGAAATACTTACGTTATAGATAGGGTTGACATCCCTCGAAAACTAGCGAATACTGTGCTAATCTTTTTCATATTGCACACCATAATATAGATTGGCGACTACCGAAAATCCATGTGGAATTGCCGTTGCATCTTCTAAATTAAGACCGAAACTAAAAAAATCTCCTGGCCCTTGTGAAAATTGGCCAAGGGCGATGGATTGCTCATTATCCCCCCGTAGTTCAATAAATGGCATTGCTATATCAATTGACGCATCCCTTAAATTTTGCGTTAAGAAATAACCTTGCGATCTAGGTAATTTATTTTCGATAGTAAATGTGAAGTAAATATCTTGCACCTCTTCTCGCACCTTCACTTCTGTTAGCACAATTTTAGAGTTGCCAATACGGGTGACCACCTCATGCATACTTTGCGGCTTCTTGGAATGCAACGTAAACCAATCAGGTTTCACAAAAAAGTTTACAGCCCTATACTCTTCACCAATAGTTGTTCTATAACTATTTGCAGTCAATATATCTTGTTCTATTGCGGCATCCCAATAATAGCGATATAGCAATAGTCCAGGCAATAGAAGAAAGAACACAAGTAATAAGGATAAGGTTTTCTTCAATCTATCGTCCCTCCTCTATATCAATACAACATTACTTGTAAGGTTAAATCATACCACTTCAGTCCAACTAAAATAGTAGGACTGAAGTGGGGGTTTTCTTTTTCTCCCACCGATTGTTAGTTGAACCAATCGGGCTTTTACGGTCAGGTGTTCGACCACCTACTCGTTTCCACGTTCCCACTGGGCGTCTTTGTCTATACTGACCGTTAACGCAGGACAAAAAAGGAAGTGCCTCAGAAATGATCTAAGACACCCCCTTGTTTGTATGAAATCATGCTGTTTGATTGCGTTGTGCATTAAAAGCCTAGTGCCAGTTATCACCTATGCTCTTAATCAGCACCATGACTTACAAGCTTCATCGTTAAAATGGCTGGCATATGTTCTTTTAATCCACCGCAATTACATGCACAGCTCCTACGTTTTCTCCTATAATAACGAGTTTTGCCGGCATTTTCACATATTCCGGTAGCCATTGGACCATGCCATATGCATATTGGAATAACATTGGATTTTTAATCCCTTCTATTGGCACGTAGCCCTTCATTCGGTACACGGAATCAGGTAATTGACGTACCCACTCTTCAAATTGCTGCTGTGTAAAAGCCACTTCTGTAAACTCGACTAAACGTGAGCCTAAATGCATAGATGCAAGAGGCGCACTTACTATATCGCTTTTATCCACCTGTGATGTTGCCGACAAACTTTCAAGTAAATGTAGTGGCACACGCCCATTAGTAGTTTGTAAAATAAAAGCATGCGGATTAAAGCCCTGCAACTCATATACTACCTGTGCTTGCTCAGTCTCTGTCAGTAAATCTATTTTATTGGCCAGCAATAAATGAGCATGACGAATTTGTTCCATAAATAATGAACGTATTTGTGGTGTTAACGTCTCCCGATCTAGCCATAACTTCGAGTCAGCCACCGTGACAATTCCTTTCACATTCAACTGCTCTGCAAATAATGGTGAGTAGACAGCATCTAATGCTTCTACGGGATGGGCCGCTCCAGTTGTTTCAATTATAAGCACATCAAATTCACTATCTAATAGAAGAGATTGAATTTGGGCCTCAGTTTTTTCAGCACCGGAACAGCAAATACAGCCTTCTAGCATTTCTTTAAGCGGTACATCTTCCTCAACAGCTTGTGAGTCGAATGGTAACTTGCCAAGTTCATTCATAATAACAGCAGGCTTTAAGCCCTTTTCTTTTAGTTGACGAATGACATCTGTCAGCATTGATGTTTTGCCACTACCTAAAAATCCACTAAATAAGTATACGTCTTTCACACTTGTGCCCTCCTATGAAAAAAGCTGCCGCATTAGCCGTACGAGACGACTTCTGCGACAGCTACTGTGTTCGTTTGTTCGTTCTAGCGTTTACTCTTTACCGCCAGTAAGCAATTCTTTTGCTTTTAACAGTTGCGGATCATCTGACTTCATTTTTATACGTAATGCATCCATTAATGCATATGTTGTTTCGCCTGTTAAAACTCCCGTTTCTTCAAGCTTACTCGCTGCTTGTAGTTTCTCAACCGCACGTTCTGTGTATTGATCGAAAACGCCATCCACTTTCCCTGGATCATAGCCAAGGACTTCTAACATTTCTTCTGCTGCTTTCACAGATTCTGATTGTAAGCCCTTCTTCATTTCATACGACGCATCCAAAAATGGTAGTGACGCGTACGGTGGGTACGGTACTTTCACATCGGGTTCAATCCCTTTTTCATTAATCCAGTTGCCATTTGGTGTTAACCATTTGCCTGTTGTGAATTTTAGATTAGAGCCATCTTTTAATGGTGTAACATTTTGCACGGTACCTTTACCGAAAGATGTTTCACCAACAATTTTTGCCCCGACTGATTCACTTAACGCTGCCGCTAAAATTTCAGAGGCAGATGCGCTACCATTGTCAACTAGTACGGTCACTGGTAAGTTATATTTTTTACCACCGATAGCATTTTTGATAGCCGGTTCCTCATCTTTTTCCTGCACTTGAACAATTGGCTTACCTTCTGCAACGAATAGATTTGAAATTTCAAGAGCTGCATCTAAGTAGCCACCCGGGTTTTGTCGTAAATCAAGAACAATACCTTTCATGCCTTTCCCTTCGTACTCAGCAAGTATTTTTTCCAACTCATCTGCAGTCTGTTCACTAAATGAAGTGATTTGAATATGAGCAATATCCCCATCAAGCATTTCACCGTAAACCGTTTCGACAGGTATATCATCACGAACAATCGTCATTTGGATTGGTTCTGCATTTTCACCGCGTTTAACGGTTAACTTAACGGGCGTCCCTTTTTCACCTCGAATAAGGGCTACAGCCTCTGAAGAGCTAAATCCTTGAATACTTTTCCCATCGACCGTTAGAATGATATCTTTCGGTAATAGTCCTGCCTTTTCAGCAGGTGAATTTTTAATTGGTGACACTACTGTTATAAAGCCGTTACGTTCTTGAATTTCCGCACCGATTCCTTGGAAACTTGACGAAAGACCTGTGTTGAATTTTTCAGCCTCATCTTTCACCATAAAATCAGAATACGGATCGTCTAACGCGTCGAACATGCCATTGATTGCACCATCGACCACTTTTTCATCTTCAATATCTTTGTAATATTTGCTTTTTAGCATATCAAATGCTTCATATAGTTTGGTAAATTCCGCACGCTCAATCGGAACCTTTACTTCTACTACTTTCTTTTCACCGAATGTTAACGCAAAAATCGTTAAGCCTGCGGTAATTAAGATTGTAAAGAACATCAGCATAATAAATTTAAACGGTTTCATCTGAATAAATTGACCCGCTGGTTTGACTTCTCCTTGCGGTGTTTGTTCCTGCTGTTCTAAATCATCTTTTTTCTGTTCATCCATCTTAATTGTCACCACTCTCATATACACTAACTTGTTGTCACACTATTACCATCTTAACAGGTTATAGAGTAGACGAAAAGAAAAAGACTGTCAAAATTTCATGACAGCCCTTCCTTTCAACTATCTTCATAATATCCGGCTTAAAAAGGAACCTTTAACTACGCTGTTAAAAAGGAAAGTACCTATATATAGACAGCTTGTCCTAAAGAAATGTTGCAAAGGTTGTCATATTTTAATTCGGCAAAGAAAGGAACGCAATTAAAAAATCTGTAGAGTCCCTCTCTCCTCTGTTAAGTTTACGTAATATGATACTTGCTTTACTATTGTACTCAATTCTTTAAAGCAGTCAAATAATTTTTTCCAAACGTGGTAGTTATGCAGGGACAATATACGTAACTTGCGCCAATTTCGTAGTTTTTATTTTATTTTCTGCATGCTGTGCAGCGTTCAAACCTGTAAATGTACCTGTTTTCACTCGATATTTAGCACCATCCTGCTCTATATAAGCAACCCAGCCAAACCGATTCTGCATCACTTCTAAAACGCTCTGCGCAGCTTTCCGTGTACTGTACGTTCCAGTTAAAAGACGGTATTTTAATGGCTCCGTTGAGGGGTTCTCTGGCTGTTGTGTATCTGCATCTGCAATCATTTTCAAAAAATTGGACCAAGAGATTTTTCCAGCTCTCATATTTCTTGGACAGTTTTTCCCACTAAAATAGTGATGCTGTACAATGTTGTCAATTGATATATTCTCATCTTTTATAATTTTTGCAATAAGACTCGCCGCATTTTCCACGGCCTTCTTGTAATTCCCGTCACTATTCACACATATTTCAATTTGAATCCCTTGATTATTTCCTATATAAGTCCCAGCTCCCCAGCATTGCCAATAATGCGCAAACGATTGTACAGCTTCCTTATCATCCACTTGCCAATGCCAACTGGCGTCACGGCTGTTCCCATTCACTTGTAATCGTGCGTGAGCATCTGCATCGGCCCCTACACTGGTATTGTCTGTTTCATGTACAACAATATATTTTTTAGCATTGTTTTTACCGTTCGTTATTTTGGCCGCTTGACTAGCTGAAACTAATTTTTGTCGAATCGTTACCAAGTATTTTCCTCCTCTCTGCTAGTAATATCATGCCCTCTGCTAGAAATGCTCATTATAAAACCGACCACATGAAACTGTAATCGGCTTGTAACGAGCACTTCTATTCATCTTATCGCTATCAGTGTCGTTTCTTACCGTAAGTATTTCTAACCACCATGAATCGAGTTGCTATTTCTATACTATGCACTATTCAAAGCGGGTGCTGTGTTTTTATATGCACTGCTCTTAAACAAAAAGGCAACGGATACTATCGCCATTCATCTCTAAACAATAGGTCGAACATACATCCAATATTTTTCTGTTGTTGCTTAACGTAACTAAGAAGTGCTAGCAATACTTTTGAGAAAGGATTTACACGAACAAAATCAACAGAAGGATATAACTTAAATCAGTGGGAGATGAAGAAAACCCCCACTGATTGGAGTTTCACTTTATCTGCCGCTGCTACTAGATTTTCTGTCGCAATAGCTACATATGGACATTGAAAAGAGCGAAGAATCTTTAAATTATGGAATTTTTTGACCCTATCATCCCAATCATTAGGAAAATAAGGATTCAAAGTTTCATTAGTAAATATATAAGCAAGTAATTCAAAACCATAGGGAGCCGTATCAACTACTTCGAACGGATTAGTTAAAAAGATATCCTGACTTGGTGCCCAAGATGTTTTCGCATTCGTCACATCGACGACACCTTTTTTTGATAACTTTTTTGCATCCTCAATCCATTTATTGATGAGTTGCGTGCCATAGCCCTTACCGCCTTCACTTACCCACAAACAATGGATGACTAAATAACCGTCAGCATGTACTACTCTAGAAGAAAATTCTGCAGCAGTATATTCAATAAATCCAACTTGTTATTGATTTCCAAGTAATTGGACATATTTTAACCCTTCCTCGAATTGATTGTTTAACCAGTTAGTTTTATTGATATATCCCGTCGATTTCTTTTTACTCTGTAAACAATAACTGCCTATGCCCTCTAGCATTTCATAATTTAATTCCACCATTTAACATCACCCAATTAACAAACACTCTTCTCAGCAACAATTACTTTTAGTAACTATACCTTTTTTGTATTTTAATATGTAAGCGCTTCAAAAACAAGATAGATTTATTTGTTTTTTGAGCATTGGATCAACCACTGACATCGGTCAAGAAACGTAGGTTTAAAAACTTTCATTCGATGTATGAAAAAAGGATCAACAGGCTAAGTTAGCACTGCTGATCCTTACTGTTAATTACCAAATGCAAATATTAGCTCTGTCTCACATACTAGTTCTCCGTCAACAGTTGCCATCCCTTTGCCTTTTCCAATTGGACCTTTTAGTCGTGTAATCTCTACTTCAAGACGTAGCTGGTCACCTGGTTTGACTTGTTTTTTAAAACGACAATTATCGATACCTGCTAGTAAACCTAACCTACCTTGATTTCCTTCTTTTGTTGACATGATTATCGCACTGACTTGCGCTAAAGCTTCTACAATTAACACGCCTGGCATAATCGGGTAGTTAGGAAAATGACCTTTAAAAAACTCTTCATTAATCGTGACATTTTTAATGCCAATCGCTCTCTTTCCTTCTTCTAGTTCTAAAATTCGATCAACTAAAAGAAATGGATAGCGATGCAAAATAACATCCTTTATTTTTTGAGTGTCTAACATGGAAAACCTCCGTTTAACCCTTCACCACATTTTATCACTTGATGTTATAAGTTGGTACTAATTTTTAAGAAATAGTCGATTTTACAACAAAAAAAAATCACGCTCTTAGAACGTGATGATCATGTCAATCGCTTGGATGAATGAAATATAGAAAATTTTATTGAACTAGACTGCAATGTCCTGAAATAATTTTTATTTTGTCATCGTCATTTACCCAAACACGTGTGTACCACATTTCATCGTCAATAGGTTCAACACCAACTGTACCTTTTAATGAAACCCGTGTTACAGTAACAGCTGAACTAGTTCAATCGAAGTAAAATTTAATAGTCCGGAGCGATGTGCTTGTAAATCAGCTGTTTTTGTTAACCTTTGCCCAAAATGATTTACAAAAATCAACTCATCATGAAGTAGCTCACTTAATATTTCCACATCACTAGCTACCATTGCTTCTCGAAGTTTTTCTTCACACTGGATTATTTGCTTCTTTTCCATCATGAACCCTCCCTGTCAAACTATGTGCCGATAGCGTTAAGTCGTTCTACCATTATCGTTTTCTTGCTACTAGTACTGCAATGACTACCATCATTAACTTTATGAAAAAAAACAAGGCATAGATACTAAAGGAGATAATCGATGGTAATAACACGAACCACCACGACCACGCTATAACGCCTGTTAACTTTAGTAGTACAAAGACAATTGTTAATACTTCTGCAATCCCCATAATCCTACCATCTCATCTCATTTCTTTAGTTATTGAACAGCATTTTTACATCATAGAAGCTTTTCTACACTTTTGTGTAATGGCCTACAGCTATTAGAAAAACTCATATAAACCATCATTGAAAAATGCAAACTCTAGTACCGATGACTTGTAACGTGTATACCCTTCATAAAAAGCAAACAAATCTGATAGTTGATTCATCATTTGACGAATAGCAAGTGCTTCATCATAACGTGGGTCACCAACCGTCATGCCTGCAACATCAATAAAATAAGCAACTTTTCCATCCACAACGAGTACATTATCAATTGTACAATCACCATGAATAAAAGTGTCTCTAACAGCATTTGGTCGATGCACATTGAGAAATTCCCATAATTTCAGATCTCCATCGCACTCTTCTTCGAGCGCATAGTGATAACCTGTCTGTAATTGCCGATCTAACCAATCATTCGACTGCTCTTTAACCGTTAGTGCATGAAAATTGTTAAGAAAGCAGCCAAAACTTGTTAATAATTGGGCTCTCTCTCGGTTTGAATTTACTTGTTCCAGCGCTTTACGCAGTGTTATGCCTTGAATATATGACATGAGTAAATAACTTCTATCTTTATCTTCCCAAAAAGTTATAAGCTTCGGAATAGCCACTTCCTTTAAAACAGCAAATTTATGCATCGCTAACGCCTCATTCTTTAGCCATTCCCGATACTTCCGTTCACTGGAAATTTTCAATACATACGCCTCTGCATTCGTGCTTACTTTAAACACCTCGGAAGTGCAACCTTGAAAGGCTAATTTTTCAATTTCAACTGGCCGTTTCAAGACATTCTCTACATAACGCAAGACGTTTTTATCCATCCTTATCTTCCCCCTTTAGAAAGTTTTAAAAAAGAATTTCTTTTGCCATAAAGAAATTGCAGCAAGTTAAAGGGCATGCGTCCGGTTTAACCCCCGATTCATGCCCAATAAACGGTCTTATAAAATGTCTTTTTTTAATTGATAACAAGTTGGAGTCGTAAGTCCATTAACGCTTACTTACAGAAGACTAACGATATTGGTGATGGTTAGGTTCAAAAACATGTTCTTGAGCCTTTCTGACAACAGAAAAATTGTCTACATTGTAATGTCCATGAAGGATATCATTGTGGTGAGCGATTATTTTTTCTGCCGACATAACCTTAGAATCTGTCGTCGAATGGCCATCCCCAACAAGCGTTACATCAAAAGAGTGAACAGTAGCTGTGCGAACGGCTGTATCGATACAGTGTTCTGTCTTACAACCCATGATAACTAAATGAGTCACTTCTTGTTCTTTTAAATATTGCAGCAATTCAGTTTTGTAAAAGGAATTAGTGGCCTCTTTGTCAATAATAATGGCCGTATTAGACGGCACATTGATTTCATTGTGAACTTGAAAACCAGCACCTTGCCCATTCGCTACATCCTTATCTCTTACAAAAATAATAGATGCTCCTGCTTGTATTGCTTGATTGATTACGCTATTGATATTGTCAATTAACCTTTCTTTCTGAAACACTTCTTGTTCTTCTTGATTGCCGTCAATCAACTCTTGTTGGGCATCAATCACTAATAATGCTTGATTCAATATGTCTATCTCCTCTACGCTAAAAATTTTTAAAACAGTAGGAATTTCTGTAATGTGCAAAAATTACTACTATTTATCCTGCATCAACGGTCAGTAAGACGCCCACCTCAAGTGGAAGGATGAGAACGAGTCAACTAGGTGGGCGGTCAACTGACCGTAAAAGCCCGATTGGTTCAACTAACAATCAGTGGGGAATGAAGAAAACCCCCACTGATTGGAGTTTCACTTTATTTAACAGTATTTTATCACAGTATGTAAAAAATTAGCAGCAGAACAATCATTGTAAATATAAACGCGCCATTTTGATTCAGGCGGATGACAAACGATATACTAGCCTACAAGATATTAGTCATTTATGATCTTTTCATATATGGCTATTGTTTTGGAAGTTGGAAAAATTCCTAAATCATTTTTTAAGTTCTCCTGAAATCTATTAAATACCTGTATAGCATCCGCACGATTACCCGTTTCTATATAATGTTGCAATAGTTTTTGTATAATTTGATCTGAATAATAATCTTGTTGTAACCATATTAGTAGCGTTTCCTCTTTTTTCTTTAAGTCACCATGTAGTGTATAAACTTCAATCATCTTTTCAAGTAACAATGTGAATTGGTCATGATAATACTTTGCTGTATCTGCCACCCAAGAGTAATACATAGATTGCAAAAAATCACCACTGTAACTTTTTAAGAAAGTTTCTGCTCTTTCTATATCTAGATTAGCTATATTTTGGGTAAGTTTTTCGAGCTCAAAGGCATCACACTGTAAATCCTCCATACTTAAAATATAATGATTATTTTTGTATCTCAGTTTATTTTTATAGCCTATGTGCGATAAAGCTGTGCGCAAATATGTGATGGTTGTATGTAACCTAATCCTAGCCTTTTTAGTTTCAATATCCCCCCAAATACTTTCTAAAATTGTATCACGATGAATTTCTGTATTTAGATTTGTTAATAAAAATGCAAATAGTTCCTTCGTGTGGGACGTGCGCCAATTTACAATGTTATTTTTATGATACACTGTAAATCCTCCAAAACATTGTATTTTAAGTGAGGGCGAACAAGGGCTAGCATTAGGAATTGTTCTATTTCCAAGGTATAATCTTTCCTTCAGTCTATCGATAGTCTCTGCTAATCGTAATTGTGAAATAGGTTTTAAAATAAAATCAAACGCATTTATTTCAAATGCTTCGACAGCATAATCTTTATAAGCCGTGAGCACAACCAAATGTACATTCGAATCCAATTTTTTCATTTTTTCAATGATATCTAGCCATTCCATGTCACAATTGTCTACATCTAAAAAAGCCACTTCGAATCTATCCTTGTCTTTCTCCTGACACAACTCCTTGACGCTTGAAAAAACACTGACAACTTCCATGATGGAATGAAATTCATGTAGCTCTCTTGTCAAAGTATCTATCGTTACTTGTTCTTGTCCAATTAAAATAATGCGAATCATTAATAGTTAATCCTTTCAACAACAACTGTCTTTTATTTAGTAAAAACAATAAATTCTATTGTTCATACTTAGTCATGTTACAACAAAGATGACGTCCATTCACAATGGTAGCCATCATTGTTGTAACATCATTGTTGTAAATTAATTACTCAAAATGTTCTATTACCACTTTGCCAATAGTCTTACCTGTTTCTAATAGCGCATGCGCTTGTCGCAAATTCTCAGCATTAATGGGATAAAGATGTGTAGCAATGGTTGTTTTTACTATATTATTGTCTACTAAATCAGCTATTTTAGTTAACAGCTTGTGTTGTTCTATCATATCTTCCGTTTGGAACATAGATCTTGTAAACATGACTTCCCATACAAACGTAGCACTTTTATTTTTTAGTAGTGTTAAATTAAGTAGCTCATCTGTTTCCACGATTGAGCAAATGCTTCCTTGGGGCGCAATAGCATGTGCCATGTTACGCCAGTGTTTATCTGTTGAATTTAAACAAAGAATGTAATGGACCGTCTCAAAACCTAACATTTTAAGTTGAGGAACGAACTCTTCATAGTGATTGATGATGTAATCAGCCCCTTGTTCTTTAGTCCACGCTAATGACTCAGGTCTTGAAGCTGTTCCAATTACGGTTAAACCAGCCCACTTTGCTAGTTGGACAGCAATCGATCCTACCCCACCTGCTGCACCAATAATGAGAATTGTTTTATTGTCATTTTGCTGTGGCTGCAAACTTACGCCCAAGCGCTCAAATAGTGCCTCATAAGCTGTAATTGATGTTAACGGTAAGGCAGCGGCTTGCGCATAGTTTAATGACTTTGGCTTTATGCCTACAATTCTTTCATCCACTAGATGGAACTCGCTATTACACCCTTGACGAGTAATATCTCCAGCATAATAAACTTCATCGCCTGCTTTAAACAACGTACAGTGAGGTCCCACTTCTTCTACTATCCCTGCGACATCCCATCCTAAAATTTTTGGACTTTCTTCCTTCTTGTCCTTTGGCGATCGTACTTTATAATCGACAGGATTTACGGCAACAGCCTTGACTCGCACAAGTAAATCTCTGCCTGAAGTACTCGGCTTCTCTATGTGTAAATCCACTAAACTTTGTGGATGATTAATAGGTAAATATTGATATAAACCAACAGCTTTCATTTTTTCCATCAATCGTTCCTCCTCTATTAAGCAACAATATTGATGTCCCTTATATCTGCTATAATAGTATACAGTTGATATTTTATGTAAGTACGCACATTTTTGTTGCATAGTATCAAATTTTATACTATTGGAGTTTGGAGGAATTCTAATGATAGAAAATAATGATCTCAATCCTTATCCTACTTGTCCTGATGCTCATGGATGCCCTGTTGAAGCAACTTTAGAAGTAATTGGTGGGAAGTGGAAAGGAGTCATTTTATATCACTTACTATCAGGGACAAAGCGTTTTAATGAATTCCGTCGATTAATGCCCGATATTACACAGAGAATGTTAACGCTACAGCTTCGAGAATTAGAGAAAGATGGCGTAGTACATAGAGAGGTGTATAAAGAAGTACCACCGAAAGTGGAGTATACATTAACAGAATTCGGCTATACACTCGAACCCATTATTATGCTGATGAGAGATTGGGGAGAAAAGTATAACAGTAAAGTGAAACACCATAAAATACTTGAAAGTTAACTTAGTATCGCTCAACTATTTTAGTAATCTGTCATAACACTGTAACGACATACATTCCGAAATAAGTAAAGTTGGTGCTGGAGTATTACACCACTGCTTCAGGGTTTGGGAACGAAGATTGTTATTGGGGTGTGTATACGGATGAATTAGGACGATAGCTGTATAGATAAACATTTTGGTATTTTGTTGTGCAAGGAAAAGGATATTGATGAGGCTTACCGCGCATTTACTGTATAGGTCGAAGAGGACTTAACACCTTTTTAACGAAAACAATAGAATATGCCTAATCAGGACTAATTTCAATTTGAGATGGTCTTTATTGAACCAATCTTCCCCGAAAGGTGCGATTAGAAAAATGTCATTCATACACATCACTAAAAACAATATTGAAAGTGAACATATTTGTTGTGCTTTAGGTGCCAAACAATATGAGAATGCCGTATTAGAAAAGAAACAATGGTTGACGGATCGAATGGATGAAGGACTAGTATTCTATCGTTTAAATGAACGTGCCAAAGTATTTATCGAATATTTACCAGCTGAAGTGGCATGGGTTCCTATCCAAGCGCCTAATTATATGTATATCAATTGCTTATGGGTTTCTGGTAAGCATAAAGATCAGTGCTATGCAAAACAATTATTAGCTTACTGTAAAGAAGATGCTATTTCCCGTGGCATGGATGGGCTTGTACATATTACAGGGAAGAAAAAATTACCGTATTTAAGTGATCCTCGTTTCTTTGAACATTTAGGTTTTGAGGTAGTAGATCAAGCTGAACCATATTTTCAATTAATGATCTTAACATGGCAGGATGAAGCAATTAAACCATCATTTAAAAAGCCAATGAAGATTTCTAATGAAGAAGAAGGAATCACTATTTATTTTACAGCCCAATGCCCCTTTGCAGTTGGGATTTTAGACGAGCTAAAAAAAGTAGCAGAAAATCATCAGGTACCTTTCCAAGTTCACAGGATTACAACGAAACAACAAGCGCAAAATGCACCCACTCTATGGACAACGTTTGCTTTGTTTTACAACGGGAAATTCATAACGCACGAAATAATGAGTCCAGCTAAATTTGATAAATTACTGGCAAAACTACCATTAGAACAATGACGTTTTTTCTAATGATATGCAAGAGACCAGGCTCAAAATAAATGAATACCTGGTCTCATTCATTTAGCTAGTGGATTTATGACAAATGTCTTAAATGTTTTACATGGCACCTATTTTAATCACCTAAATAGTCTCATCATCTACCTTGATTTTCATAATAAACTTCATCTGCAGATTTTCGGTCATTCCCTTTAAGGTAGGCTAAAATCATTTTTGGTCTTTTAAGTAATGCCCAATCTCCATGCTTATCAAATCTTCTGCACGATGTGATCATCCCATTT
The DNA here is from genome assembly GCF_000392615.1 of Lysinibacillus sphaericus OT4b.31. Classification (GTDB taxonomy): domain Bacteria; phylum Bacillota; class Bacilli; order Bacillales_A; family Planococcaceae; genus Lysinibacillus; species Lysinibacillus sphaericus_B. The sequence goes on from NZ_KB933415.1 coordinate 16,254, forward strand.
TTGATTGTGCCGTATTTTTTACCGTTTTTCTTGCCCCATTTTTTTAATCGTTTAGCAAAATCAGCATCTTCAGCCATTAACATATTTTCATTGAAGCCTTGTATGGCCTGAAAGTCTTTTTTGTAGCACCAAAAGATACCTACAGATATAAACCCGTATTTAAAAAGCAAGGGAACTATCAATAGTATGGTAGAAACGATGATCCCTACTGAGATTCTTTCAAATCCACCATTCACACCCCCCCCAATGTAATGGTTCGTAGCTAGGAGCTTTTCAACATCGGCTAGCAAATGTTGGGTCATCCGAGAATCAGCATCGATGGTAATGATTATTTCGCCTCTGGCAATTTCAGCTCCTGCATTCCTTATTTTCGATAAATTTTTATCCTGATTAATTATTGTAAGGCAATTATAAGATTGGGCAATTTCCTCCGTTTTGTCCGTACAACGATTTAGGACTACAATGACTTCGATTTGATGGTTATATGGTTCAGATGCCTTCAAAATTGAATCCAAACATTCGCTAATGTAGTGCTCTTCATTATGAGCAGGAATGATTACAGAAAATTTTACATCCTCATTCGGAACATCTTTGACGAATCGATTCTTGTCTATCATACTTGACTATCCCCTTCCTGAATTATTTTACCTATTTTATCCTATTCACCCTAATTAAATATATCACTTTCACGCTAATTTTTGCTAAATGAAAAGGGAGTTTTCATGACAATAATCATGCTTTTGCGGTAATCATTAATTTCTGCAAAAAAAATATCCTACATCTCATAGGATACCTCACACTGCAGTTCTATTCGGCAAAATCGACTTTGACGATAACCATTCTTCTTTAACAGCGGAAGTAACAAAAATCAGGTCAGGAAAAAGCCACTCAATCGCTAATCGCTCAGGTATACCGCCGTATCGATCGGGTCTATTGCAGTTTCGCTGAGGTTCACCTCAGTAATGCTCGGGTTCACCGCAGTTTCGCTCAGCCACAAGTAACAACCGCTCCTTTTTTCTGAAATTGCTTTGTAAAACAAAAAAGACTTCTTTATATGAGTTGTAATCATAAAAGCAAGTCCTATAGTTATTCAATTAGAGCATTCAAATTATACCGAACGTTCATGTACATTTAATTGTTTGTTTCTTTGATATTTAATGATGATTAAAATCAATGCTTGTATAGTCATAGCTAATACGAGCAGCACCAAATGGGTTGAATAATGAAAGAATGCTGACAGAATATACAATATCGGTGCTGAAGACAAATAAGACACATATTGATTTTTGGTTAATATAAATAGTATGGTCGAAATACTAGCAGTAACTAGTAAAAGCTCTAGTATGATACCGATAGAACCACTATCTAAGAAATACTGTACGTCATAAAAGTAAGACATCTATGAACCCCCTCTGAATTATCAAATTATCCTTCAAAAACACTTTCCGTATAACATCGAATATCAATATTAGTATATTAATACCAGTAATAATTGTCAATAATTCTAAAAATGTTTAATATTATCAATTTCAATTGATTTAGGGTAACTTTCTGTAAACTATAATGTCTTAGATGCATAGAAAAAGTCACATTCCACTAAATGATTGGATGTGACTGTATGTGTTACTTATATTCACTTTTCAATTTAGAGAAAATAGCTAGATCAACATATTTTCCATTCTCAAATTCATGTTGGCGTAACACACCTTCTTTATAAAAATCAAATTTTTCTAATAACCTCATAGATGATGTGTTTTCTGGTTCAACCTTCGCTTCGATTTTATTTATATTCATCGTCATAAAAGCAAAATGTATAATACAAGGTAAGGTTTCTTTCATAACGCCCTTGCCCCAATATTTTGGTGTTAAATCATAGCCGATTTCGATACGATTATGAGCTTTTTCATAATTCAAAAACCCACATGTTCCAATGATATTTTTGGAATCAATATCTTCAATAACCCATCTTAAACCCGTCTGTTCCTTGAAAATTTTATCGTACCAATTTATTTCATTTATCGCGTCTTCTTGCGATTTAAATGGAGTGAAAGGCAAATATTTCACTACTTCTTCATGTGAATAAAGCGCAAAAATATCACTCGCATCATTTGTTGTTGCTTGTCTTAAAAAGAAACGTTCTGTTTGAAATCTAGGAAAATCTGTAAAAGTAAATGTTGAATTCAAACTAATCCCCCTCTAATGCCGTAAATTAACAGTATGTTACTGTTATAGTAACATAAACTTTTAACCTGAGTGTTAAACTGATCTTAGAAAATTTCATGATTAAATCTATTTTGCAGGCTATCAACTAAACTAAAACAGCTTTCGAAACATAATAATAGTAGTGTAAAGCTAATTTAGCCTTACACCTCCTGAATTGTTACTAAGGGTCACGTCTGTGGCCCTTTTCGTATTTTTAGCTTTAGTGCTCCTATGGGACAACCTCTAAATCTGTTAGTGAGTCAATTCAGATATTTGCTATGATTTGGTACAGCAATCTGTTCAAAGTCATGCACTAATTTCTGTAAGTTGTTTGTTAGTTCTTGTCCAGTCATCGGTAATCCATGGCCAGCGATGGCTACTGCCGGTTTAAGTGCTGCTAATTTTTTCACTGATTCCCAAGCAGCCAACCAATCGGTCGTAAAATATCGTGGCGGACCACTGATTTCCTTTTTCTGCATCACCACTTTATAAAGGGACTCCTGTTTGACGGTGACAAAAGCATCTCCAACAATTAAAGCCCGATCCTCGTCTCTAAATAAAGATATATGTCCAACTGTATGGCCAGGCGTGTGAATCCATCGGAAACCAGGCATATATGGAACAGTGCCATCTGTAGGAAGTGCCTTAACGTTGCTGCCTAAATTTATGGCTTCGTTAGGAAAAAAAGAGGAGATTTTGGCTATTAGCCCACCATTTACAATGGGGTCTGGCTCTGGATAGTTTTTTCGACCTGTTAAATAAGGCAATTCTAACGGATGGGCATAAACAGGAACCTTCCAATAATTGATTAATTCAATAATTGCCCCAATATGATCAAAATGACCATGCGTTAAAATTACTGCTCGAGGGCGGCTTTTAAGACCAAATCGTTTTTCTACTACATCGATGATTTCACGAGCACTTTTAGGCATACCTGCGTCAACTAATACAAAATCGCTAGTATATGGGTCACCATAGAGTGCAATATTGACAATTTGAATAGTATGTTGGTACAAATCTCTTAACACTTCAATGCCATCACCGCTACCGATTGAAGTTGCTGGAATATATTTAAAATCACCACCATAGGTCATATCCTTGTCCATTGGTAAAACCTTCTTCCTCCTGAAATTTATGAAGACAATGGTAGTTTTCCTTTTCGTAGCAAAAATAAATCTAGAAAAAAATGGTTATTAACTGTTGCTACACAACCTGTACTTGTGAACGAGCAACAGTTGTATCTACATTTACACTAGATTTTTGAAAAATAGTGATGACCTAGCTCATTCTTCCAGCGAGTTATCCTGTAACATCAATTGCTCTTTGCGTTTAGCAATACTCTCCTAATCCTTATTAACACAAACAACCGGTTTAAAGATTAAAATTGACATATTGTTATTTTATTTGTGATGTTGATTAGTGTTTCTTTAATATGTTTATCCTTCTATATGAAGTCATAAAAATGGACCCGAGGTTATTTTGGGGGTGACCAAGATGAAAAAATTCTTAATATTGTTCTTACTTATTTCACTCAGCTTCTTGTTAAGTAGCTGTTGGGGGAAACGAGAATTAAACGAACTAGCGATTGTAGTAGCCGTAGGTGTTGATAAAATAGATGATGGGTATGAAGTTTCTGTGCAAATCGTTAATCCTAGTGAAGTATCTTCAACTAAACCTTCTAGTGGACAATCACCAGTCATCACCTACTCTGCAAAAGGAGCTTCAGTATTTGAAGCAGTAAGGAAAATGACGACAATAACCCCAAGAAAGGCTTACTTTGCACATCTTCAAGTTCTTGTTATCGGAGAAACATTAGCTACGGAAGGAATCAATCAAACATTAGATTTACTATCGAGGGACCAAGAAATTAGAAATAATTTTGATGTCATTGTATCTCATCAAGCCTCTGCTAAGGATGTTTTAAATGTATTAACTGCTATAGAGAAAATACCTGCAAATAAAATAATAAGTTCTTTATCTGGATCAGAAAAAGCTTGGGGTTCTACACTATCTGTAACAGTAGACGATTTAACAAATGCCCTAAATCGTATAGGGAAAAGTACTGTTCTACCCGCAATTGAAATACAGGGAGACAAACAATTAGGCATAGATAAAACGAATGTCGAAAGAATTAAAACGCCAGTCATATTAAAGTATGTCGGTTTAGTTGTATTAAAACAAGATAAAATAATTGGCCTTTTAACGGAAGAGGAAAGTCGAAGTTTTAATTTTTTGAATAATAAAATCAAAAGTACAGTGGAAATTATTTCTTGCCCCAAGGAAGGGAAACTAACAACAGAAATTACAAAATCAACAGCCAAGATGACAGGAAAGTTTGACAATGGTACACCAAAAATTGAGATCGGAATTACTATAGATCAAAATGTAGGAGAAGTTCGATGTAATATTAATCTAAACAACAACATTGAGTATATTAATAAAAAAACCGCAGAGTTGATAAAGGCTCGAATTGAACAAACACTGAAGACCATTCAAAAAAGTTATCAATTAGACATTCTAGGATTTGGTGAAGTACTTTATCGCGAGGATCACAAAGCTTGGAAGAAAATTAAAGACGAGTGGCCGACAATATTTCCGGATATCGCTGTCAATGTTGATGTCAAAGTAAACACAAGTGGTTTGGGTACTATGAGTAACTCTTTGTTAAAACATGATTAAATGACAGTCCTGCCTTTTACTTTTTTTAGCTAGCATTCATAAACCCCTAAAACATTAAACGCTAATGGGCTCTTTCACTATCCGATCATCACTTCCCTAACAGCATGAGCTTAAACAGTATATTGAATACGACAAACATAAACGAATTAAGGCCACATTAAACGGATTGCGTTCAGGTCAATAGCGAACTCGTCTATATTTGACTTTTTAGGTTCATTTCATTTCGAAGTGAGCCTATTTCAAAATACGTAATAATAACTTCTACACTAAATGCCAATATCAGCTTGAATAAATATTTCTTATGCATATAAAATTTCCCCCTCCATTTTTGCAGTTACTCTTTATACGGTTTAATTGAATTAAAGTTCTAATTTTTAATAAAATCATTTTCAGAAAATGTCAAATACTTTAATTGCAACAAAAATCAATATCTATTGATTTGGATATAAATTCACATTTTTGTGGACGAATATCATACTCTTTTATCCAGTTATCGCTATTTTAAGACAATCAAAACATTTTTTACAAGAAAATCCTATAAGTATTAATTTTTTATGAAACTTTTGGTTTGTTCGCCCGTATATTCACTTATAAATATTATTTAATTATTTTATGGAGGATTTTAAATGAACAATTATAATGAACATGAACAGCAGACACCTAGGTTAAATCCATTAGTATCTGTTTGGTTACATCCAAAACAAACAGCTGCTTTTATGATGAATTACAAATCAATAGGCTTTGCTATTTTATTAGTGTCATTAGGCTATATCGGGGCAATGTTTTCTGGTTTAATAGATAGCGATATCTACCCAGGAATGGCCGTTTGGCTCATCGCATTGCTAGTGATCGTAATATCACCTATTTTAGGCATAATCGTTACATCCATTTATGCAGGAGCATTATTACTATTTGGTAAATTATTTCAAGGGACTGCCACTTATCAAGGTATGTTTAAATCTTTAAGTCTGCCATTAATCCCGTCGATTGCTCTAATACCCTTTTACTTCTTTTGGTTATTCACATCTCCGGAAACTTTGTTGACTTCTGAATATACAGATACAATGCCTATTATTTTCTGGATAACTGTTTTACTAACAATTGTAACAAGCATATGGTCGTTTGTGATAACAATTGCTGTAGTGGCTGAAGCGCACCAAATTTCAAATTGGAAAGCATTCTTCACTGTATTTATTACTAGTGTTATTTTATTTATTGCATTCATTGTACTTTTCATCATTATTATTTTTGGTCTTATAGGTTTTGGCATGTTCTTTGGTACACCTTAACGTAAAAATCTCCCATTCTTCATTTTGTAGAATGGGAGATTTTTAATTTCGTTCTTCAAACTCTGCGCTTTGCTTGCCTTGAAAACAAAATGACAATCGTTTTTGCAGGTGGTAAAAGTTAAACAGCCGAATTTTTATCTGAAAAAATAATAAAATTAATTTGATTTTACTAATGTGATATAGTTTAAACACCGTTGACACCAATATTACAGGAGGATTTATGAGCAACCCCAATAAAAAAATAAATAATTTTCTAGCCGCATTAATTATTATTGCAGGTCTTATATTACCGATTTTTCTACCCGCGTTTATTATGGTGACTTTAGCTAAATGGATGCCAAATGAAATTACCTATACAGGAATGATGGCATTAGTTATTTTATCTATTGAATTATTTATCATAGCCAGTCTTTTTACTAAAATTCTCAGCCTTATAGGGTTAACGGAAAAAAAGATAGACGAGTTAGGATTTCTAGGTACTACAATCTCAATAATCACATCATTCCTCTCTATCCTGGTCGGATACTATTGGATGAAAACTCTTCATTTAACATCAGTTCAATTATCTTCTGATGGTATTATAATAATAGCGCTTGTTTCTACCATTATTCTAGTTGTTTTATTAAAAGCCTTAGAAAAATTCGACTAAATACTAAATGACTAAGATAGCAATTGAGCTATTTGAACTGTGAACTGCTCCCTGTCAAGT
>NZ_KB933416.1 GCF_000392615.1 Lysinibacillus sphaericus OT4b.31
GAATTGAGGTGCATAGTAACTATCCGCTTACACTCAAGGCCAATGACAATATCACCTTTGCAGGTAAAACCATCGCCATAAGCGCCACAGAATCTATGCGCTTGACCTGTGGCTCCAGCAGTATCGTGCTCGATGGCATTACCGATATGCAGGGACAGATTGTTGAAATGGAGGGCTCCATCAAGGCGCCTGTTCCGGCATCTAGTGCAGCGGAAGAGGGAAACGGAGATGACCTTGAATCCGCTCTCGACGTCATGGGCATGATTCCCCTCGCAGGGGGTGGTGCGTAATGGCCAAGAAAGGGAAAGGTTTTTTCGGTTCGATAGGCAGTTTTCTTGGTAGTATCCCAGCTGTCGGCAAAGTCAAGAACGCCGCCAAGTCTGTAAAAAAGAAAATCAAAAATACGAAAAAGAAACTGAAAAAAGCTCTAAAAAAGGCGAAGAAAAAACTAAAGAAAAAGCTCAAGAAAAAGATTGGGAAAGTATTTACAAAAGCCAGGAAGCTTAAAAATAATCTATCGAAGAGTAAAATGGTGAAGAAGTTTAAGCGGACTGCCAAGAAAGTAGTACTTGCAGCGAAGCAGGCGGCAAAGAAAACCTCTACCAAGGTAAAACAAGCCGTGAAGGAAGTAAAAGCGAAGGTGAAAGAGACAGTCGTGCCATTAAAACCTTCGAAAGGCAAAGTAGAAAAAATATCCAAAAAAGTCGGTAATAAAATCCAAGGAGAAGCTGAATTAGCGAAATTCTTTGACGAGTACCTTAAAGACCGAAAGACGGTTGGACCAATAGGAAACAAGTATTCAGTTCAGGATGGCAATCCACTGACAACTTTACAGGACAAGCGTCAAGTTCTGAGTGCTCCTTCTACAGCAGACCCAGATGGTTTAGCCCCATATGCAGTGATTGGTTACAAAATGTTTGTCGAAGATTTTGTCACACTAGCGAATCCAAACGCGACACTTCAAGAACGAAATGAAGCAACGTTATCGGCACTCAGCCCTTTTGGGAAGGCGGGAAAAGGGAAAAAAGTGGCGGAAGCCTTAAAAGATATGGAAAAAGGTTTGGAAGCTGCTCAGGATTTCAATAAATATGCAAACAAGGGGAAGGATGCCCAAAAAGCCACTCAGAAAGAAAAAGAGCAACTTGGTGAGTATGTAAATAAGGGTAATGGTAATTCTAATGATGCATATGGTGGTTATTATGAACGTAAGGAACAAAGAACAGATGATTACAATAATAAAACAGGAAATTGGACACCTGCAAATAAGACAACTCCACCCAATGGACCGTATAGAACTGATAAGGAGGCCGATGTTGCTGCAGAAATTTTAGGTTATAAACGAGTTCCTGGAGTAAAATCACATGGTAGAGCAGTTTATACCAATGGAAAAGAGTATATTTCTCCTGATACACCCAGAAAGACAACCGGTTCAACTGATAATGGTGGGGTATGGAACAAGGCAAATTCTCCAGAGGATTTGTTTAGGAAGGAAACTAGAAAAGGAACATATGATAAAAATTTAAATAGGATTGGTGATTAATATTAATTACTTTTGGCAAATTTCTAAGTATAAAGATGACGAATATCCATTAAATCAACAAGGTGGAAGCCCTACTTGGACATCTGTTTCTGATATAGGAACAAGATATAATGGGAGAATATTTACAGTAAATGAATATTTAACTATGGAAGAGACGTTTATTAAAGCTATTCAGGTTTTTATGACCTCTTCAACCTCTACTAAATTAATGGTTAAACAACTTGAAAAACCACTAAGCTTGGAAGTGATTGAGGATGATATTGTGAAAAAAGGATTTTCCTTGGAGGAATCCAAAGAAATGCTTAATTATTTTCAGATTGTTGAACAAGGCATGAGTATAAGTTTTGCTGAAGTAGAATTTATTATTCGCTTGGCTTTAAGGGAGTATATTTGGGTTGAATTAGAATCAGAAACAATGTTTGTGAGATTTGATTATGATTATTATGTTGACATTGGGAGTACTGAGCGATGTGATGAGGCTGTAAAACAAGTATGCAAAATGAACCTGTCAGTTAATCTATGGGACAAACCTTATCCTTTTAGCAGTTCTACTTAAGTAACAAGATTCTTAATTGGCTATTTGAAGTGCTCCCCAATTATTAGATGTGTCTAACAATTGGGGAGCACTACAATATGCCTTTTAAGGTTTTTTTTAACTCAAAGAAGTTTGTGGTTAAACTGAACCTTCATTACCTGATGGGAGTAAGCTAAAAGGAGATCTGAAATTGAAGAAATTTGAAATTATGGCGGTTATCTTTAAGATAACCGCTCAAGCTGTAGACAAACTCGGCAAAAAATCGAGTTTGTCTACAGTCTTTTTTCTTTTACAGTAGAAAGCAAGAATAATCAGGTCCAGTTGCACTAATAGGAAACAAGTATTCAGTTTAGGATGGCAATCCACTGACAACTTTACAGGACAAGCGTAAAGTTCTGAGTGCCCTTTCTACAGCAGACCCAGATGGTTTAGCCACATATGCAGTGATTGGTTACAAAATGTTTGTCGAAGATTTTGTCACACTAGCGAATCCAAACGCGACACTTCAAAAACGAAATGAAGCAACGTTATCGGCACTCAGCCCTTTTGGGAAGGCGGGAAAAGGGAAAAAAGTGGCGGAAGCCTTAAAAGATATGGAAAAAGGTTTGGAAGCTGCTCAGGATTTCAATAAATATGCAAACAAGGGGAAGGATGCCCAAAAAGCCACTCAGAAAGAAAAAGAACAACTTGGTGAGTATGTAAAGAATCTTGATGAGGGTACGAGTATAGGGACTAAGGGTTCGGGTAAATTTGATCCTTTAAGTAACCCGAAAATAGCAAAAGAGATTGAATCAAATTCAGATGCGGTCTATGGTTATTCTCCTGAAAAAGGATCGCCATTAGATAAGTTTGGAGTAGATTGGACTAACCAAGAGCAAGTTGCTTCTGCAAGAGCTAAGAGAATGGAGTATCTGAAAAATATGGAGCAAAAGAAAGTAAAGCTTGAGAGTGAGGTTGCCAAACTTCAAAGTGAAGGTATGTCTATTGAAGAAATTGCAAGAAAAATGTCTGAAAAACGTAATCTCGATAGAATGAAATCATATGATTCTAGTAATTCTGAGGGTCTAGCCGCCATGAAAGAGCGTAATATTCAACAATATGGAAGAGAAGAAGGGCCTACACCAGAACAACTTTTTGAAAAGTATGGTTCGTGGGAAGAAGTTATTTATGGTAGCGTAAGAACAAGTCCAGCAATGGATGTGCTTACAGGTTTATACAAAAAATAGGAGGATACAAATTAATGTTTGAGGAGAAGCAACAACAACATACTAAGTGGTTCTTAGATGAAGATTTAAAATTACGACAACAAAATCTTGGAGATGGAAGAATAGGTATTTGGGTTTCGGTTCATAAATTTAACGTTTGTTTTACAATGATTATGTATGATTTTATTGAATGGTGTCGGGAGTTGGATATAAATTTAGAGGTTGATATGAGTTGGAATAACCATAGGGGCTTTGTGATTGAGAGTAAGGATTTGGTGTTGTTGAGGTCAGAAATAAAAAGATTCATAGACATAAACAATATAAAGCCTAGTGAAGATGACGAGAAATTTTCTGACGATGAGTGGTATTCATAATATAATGTGAACATTTTTTATAGATGATCCATTATTCTACCCATGTTATACCTGTTTACTAAAGAGTTGGTAGATAGTTAAAAATATCTTTGTATTTGAATTAATAACTCATGAAGGCAAGCCATCAAGAGATGCTATTTTAATACTAATGTAATAAGAGCGAGAACAGGCGAGATGACATTTTATAACAAGGACCACTATTGGATGATTAAGCAACAAACATACGAGATTAAATAAGCTAAAGGGTTTAAGCGTTACATTTGCCATGTGATAAAAAAGATGTCATACTGTCAATACTAAAATAACTTATAAAACTTGCAAATATTATTAAACTTAGAAAATTTATAAACTTAAAGCACTTGATTGTCTATAACAGGCGACAAGTGCTTTTTTGCATGTTTAAATACGTAAATTGAAAAAATTTCGATTATTTAATTAGTGTACTAAGTGAATCAATTTCATAATACGTATTTTAAAAAAATCATAGACGTGCAG
>NZ_KB933418.1 GCF_000392615.1 Lysinibacillus sphaericus OT4b.31
ATCAATGTTTATAGAGGGAGTTTAGTACAAGAAGAGTTAAATAAAATATTAGCAAGGACATTTGGAAACTAATGTTCTAAAATGGGATTTAAATACAGTAGAGGTGAATGAAATGCGACCCGTATTATCAAAGGATTTGAATGAAAAAGATTTCAGAAATTTTTACTGGTTAAAAGAAGAACTACAGGTTTTTTGTAGAGAAAATGGGTTAAGTACTTCAGGTTCTAAGGTTGAAATCACAGAAAGAATTGCTTACTTTCTTCTAACAGGAAAAATTGCTAAACCATCTAGAAAACAAAATTATTACCAAAAGTCTGCTAAATCAAAGGAATTGAGCCTAAATACAATTATTACAGAAGAGCATTGTTGTAGTCAGGCAGTAAGAGCATTCTTTAAATCACAAATTCCTAAATTTCATTTTTCCACACATATTCAAAACTATTTTAAAGAAAATGTAGGAAAGACATATCAAGAAGTAATTGCTGCCTGGTATGAAGAAGAGAATCGTAAGAAAGACCCTTCATACATCACAACAATTAGTTCCCAATTTGAATATAATCAATTTACGCGAGATTACTTTACTGATCCTGAAAATAAAGGGAAAAAGCGAAAAGATGCTATTGCTGCTTGGAAGGAGATAAAGAAATTACCAGGAAAAAATAAGTACATACCGAAAAGTAATTCTTGACCCCTTCTTCTTCAACTGTAGAGCAGCACTCCTGTAATAACTGAAAGGAAATCTAGATTTTGTGAAATAATGCACTTAAGCTAAAAGGGGCTTACCTCAATATGGTCCACTATTTTTCACCAATCTCTAAATTTATTATAGAAACGAAACAAGTTGTAAATTCAAAAAACTGCATCCAAATGGATGCAGTATTATTTTTTTCTAAACAGTGTATCCCCAAGAGGGATTCCAACCACAACAACCAAAACCGTTAGAATTACCAGGGCTTCAAAAATAAAATACGCAACTTGATCGAACATTGTATCTCTCCTTCTTTTCTTTATAATTCCTACCTTATATTCTGTAATTATCCAACTCCTATAGAAGAGTCAAACTAAACTAATAAAGCACAAAATCATTTGTGCTTTTAATATGGTATACTTCATTAAAACGTATGTATGCAGTCGTCACTTTTTATATTTTGTGATCTTCAACAATAGGGCGCGATTGTTTAATAAGCTTCCCTGTTCTTCTTAAACTCCCATGAAAGAACGTAAAAATCTTTCATTTTCTGTGGTGTAGTGTTGATTTTGCGCTACATGGATGGCTAATGGGGCAGAATACTTGAACAAGCATGTAACTTTAAACCTTGTTAAATGTATGTAGTATTAAGTAAAAATACATAGATAAACAATGATATAGACGGAGGAATAGAAATGGATTTAATAATCGGAATAGCTATTGTACTAATTGTGTTTTTCTCTTCAAGCATAATTGAAAAAAGGTTAAAATCTATTGAAAAACAAAACAATCGTGTAATAGAAATACTAGAAGAAATAAGAGATAGAAAATAAATTGATATTCCACTAACTAAGGCTTTAGTTGAAGATTAGCGTTCCGGAATAATCAATCTTTATTATAAAAATGAATAGCGACAAACAGATAAAACCTCTTATTTTGATCAAACTTTGTTCAAAATAAGAGGTATATTTTAATCAGGAAACTGAGGATTACCAGCAAATTTTAATCATTCTTTTTTCAAAAGTGACAAATGAACTTACTAGTTGTTATTGTAAATAGTTAATCTTAAATCATGTATCATACATATGCCAAAAGTAAAAAATAAATCAAAATAATGCCAAAAGCTATAGGTAAATTCAATTTAAATCAATATAACACTTTTATTCGATTGGGTATTAAAACCAAGTAGCTTGAAAGGGTTGGTATTACTATGTTGGCAAATATACCGCTAAGAAGGCAAAGATATACTTAAAATCACACAAATGACCTGATTAAGGGAATTGGCAAAAGTTGCCCAGTATTATCGAGTTGTAGTTGAAATCTTATATACCACAGGCAACCGAATTAGTGAATTATCTGCCATGAAAAAGGAAGACATTAACCGGTCTGAACGGTCAATTCTAATTACAAAGGGGAAACGTAAAAAGTCCCGAATTGTTCTTTTTACACGAGAATGTGGGGAACAACTATCCAGGTATCTAAAAGGGTGGGAAGACGATATGCCGACTGTATTCGTGAATATAACTGGAAAAAGACCAATCTGCCATAGGACTGTCCAAAAAAAGTTAGCCGAGTATGGAGGCCAGTTATGTATGAAAATTCCTCCCCACACATTGCGACATACCTTCGCAGCTCGTTTAGCTATGAAGGCAATGCCGCTCTTATGCATCCAGGTTCTCCTCCGCCATAAGGAACTGCAGCCTATGTTACTATAAGCAAGGCTCTATGATCATGCTCATAAGGAAATCTATGATCAATTTATGTGAAAAAGGGGGAGAGGATTGTTCACAAAATATAAATTAACGCAAATAATCGACTTCTCTGAAACACCCGAAACCTTTGATATATAGGTTTCGGGTGTTATTTATTTTCCTAGGAAGTTAAGGAAAGAAGGATTAACGCTTTTTTTGTTGAACTTATTGTACTAACGGAGCAGATTTCTACAACAAGTGGGAATGTGTTTTATTAAATGTTAACAGAGATTTTAATAAAATTAGGAACTTATATTCAAAAAAGGGATTTAAAACTGTTTAGCTCAATTATATTTGTGTACAAAATTTCTCTATGAAGGGTAAACTCGTCCCCCGTTAGAAGTTGAGAGTAGCTTATAAAAAAATGCTCACCAGCCATAAAGCTCAAAGGTTGTGAGAGATTTTATTAAGTAGTTACAATTTCAAAGGGACAGGTGTTTACCTAGAACTAGATGTATGGAAACTATGGCTGGAGGAGGAGGGAAACAAAAAAAGATTTAAAGATTATTGAAAAATATGGTATTTTTGAATATAATTTCAATTATAGGAGGTGAGAAACATGCCTTTATTTTCACAAACGATAACTGATTTTTGGCAGGCGCAATTTTTGAACGGAGAGGTCCTCTATAGCGATGAAGTCTTTACTGTCGCCATTAACCCCGACCTTAGCGAAGACAGCCGAGTTATGGTGTTTGAAACTACCGACGGAATGGTGATGGCGCTCCTGACACCAGCGATGGCCGATAAATTAGACCTTTATCAACACCAAGACCTGTCTGAGTTGGACTTTCGACGGAAATTGAATGAAGCGGGAGTCACATTGCATGGCACAGATTATCTTTATTATTTTTCAGAGGCCGACAAAAACATTTTACTGCAAGAAAACCTGGAAGGTACTTTGCGCCAGTTAACAGAGCAAGATGATGCGGTTTTCTCCGAGTTTGAGTCCTACGCCTCAGAACAAGACTTGGATGATGCTTATGTGGAATTGGTTCACTGGGCAGTGTTCGGCTCTTTTGAGCAAAACAGCTTGGTCTGTGCTGCCAGTATGTATCCTTGGAAAGAAGATGTGCCAATTGCGGATCTCGGCGTACTGACTCTGACATCCTTTAGAGGAAAAGGGCATGCTCGCAAAGTGGTGCGTTCAATTTGCAAGTACGCCTTTGAGCAAGGATACGAACCACAGTACAGATGCCAGCTCGATAATGTGGCTTCTACGTTACTAGCAAAAGCGGCTGGTTTGACGCTATTTGGGAAGTGGGATGTCATTTCTCCCGACTCCACTAATTGAGAGTAACAGTAGGATGAGAACATTTAAATTTCCTTGGAGAATATACATTTAATTTTAAAATAGGATGGAACACAAAAGGGTTGAGACTTATTTGATTTTAATATAGAAAGGGTGCGATTTTATGTCTAAAACAGTTAAAGTATGTATTGATAAAATACCATCTAATCTTTCTAAGGAAATAAGCCTTATTGATCAATATAAATGGGAACCTGGCCAAACAATACATGTTCGTTTTTTAGAGGGGGTTCCTGAAGTGAAAGAAAAAGTCAAAAAACATGCAAAAAGATGGGAACAATATGCGAATATAAAATTAGCATTTGGAAATAATCCTGACGCAGAAATACGTATAGCATTTGATATGAATGACGGTAGTTGGTCGTATATCGGAACCTCCTGTAAGGAAGTGGCTAAGAATGAGCCAACAATGAATTATGGTTGGCTTCAACGAGACACTCCTGAAGTTGAATACTCAAGGGTGGTATTACATGAATTTGGACATGCACTTGGATGTATTCACGAACATCAAAATCCTAGTGCAAAAATTCCTTGGGATAAAGAAGCTGTTTATACGTATTATATGGGCCCACCAAATAATTGGTCAAAAGAGGAAGTTGATAACAATATATTTAGTCGATACGATAAAAACATAACAAGTTTTACAGAATTTGATCCAACATCAATAATGCTTTATACCATACCAAATGAGCATACAATTGGAGATTATGAAGCTATCGGAGGAGTAACACTTTCGGAAAAAGACAAGCAATTCATTCAACAAATGTATCCTTTTTAAGATTCAAAATAATTGGAGGCGAACTACTACAATTATTATAAGAAAATTAAACAGAATTAGAAAAGGTACTTATATTTATACAAATGATGTTGAAAAATGTATATTTAGGAGGATGAACACCATGTCTAATATGCAATTTGAAAGAGATTTAATTTTTAATCAAAATTTAATATCTATGCAACAACAACAAGCACTGAATCGCTATATTGAACGCTCAAACAAACGTGAACATTTGAAAAGTGAATTACAACATAAAAACCCATTAGAAGTAAGCAAACCCGAACGAGTTTTTTTTCGGAAAGCAATTATTAATCCACTAGATGGATTAGCGATAGAGCGTATTATTGAAGGGAATGATTTATTTCCTATTTCTTATTTTGAAGCAGGACTTAACGCTGCTAGGTCTGTTTGTAGAATTGAGGTTCGCGATCGTATCGGAAGGGTTCGAGGACATGGTACAGGTTTTCTTGTGTCTCCTTCTTTACTACTTACAAATAACCATGTTTTAGCAGATGAAGATGCTGCGCTATTTAGTCTTGCACAATTCAATTATGAGTTGGGATTAGATTTAAAAGAACGAGAAATAAAAAATTTTCGTTTAGCACCAAATCGTTTCTTTATAACAGATGAGAATCTTGATTTTACATTAGTTGCTGTAGAAGAGACATCCGCTGACGGGGCAAAATTAATTGACTTTAATTTCTTACCGCTTTCACCATATAAAGGAAAAGTATTGGTAGGTGAACACGTATCAATAATTCAGCATCCTTCAGGTGCACCTAAGATGGTAGCGAATAGAGAGAATAAAATTCTAGACATATTTGATGATTTTGTTCAATATGAAACTGATACACAGCCAGGCTCATCTGGATCAGCTGTATTTAATGATGAATGGATGGTTATCGCACTTCACCATGCAGGTGTTCCTGACCCGCAAGATAGTACAAAATATATAGCAAATGAGGGAATACGAATTAGTAGTATTGTACAGTTTCTTATGAATCAGTCTCAAAATCTAAGTGATGATAAGAAGAAATTACTTGACGAGCTTTCAAAAGGATGGGAATTAGTTGAAAACTCATCTGAAGAGGTATTTTCTGAGGAGTTAGCTTTGGATTGGTACAAAGACTCTACAGGTTATGATTCTAAATTTTTAGGTGATAATTATGAAGTTCCGCATCCTAAATTTCGCCCTGATCTTGAAACAGATATAGCTCTTCTCAATAATGGGGAAAAAATATTGAATTATACACATTTTTCAATTGTTATGAGTGAATCTCGTCGATTAGCTTACTATACTGTTGTTAATCTTGATGGAAATAAACTTGTAGATGTTGGACGGGAAAATAATTGGTTTTTTGATTCACGTATAGATCAAAAATATCAGTGTGGTCCTGAGCTGTATGCTAGAAATGAAATTGATAAAGGGCATCTTGTACGTAGACGTGATCCTATTTGGGGGGACTTAGCTAAGAAAGCAAATAAGGATACATTCCATTTTACAAATTGTTCTCCTCAGCATAAAAACCTTAATCAAAAGACATGGCTTGATTTGGAGGATTATATTTTAGAAAAAGCTAAAAAATTTAATTTTAAAGCCACTGTTTTTACTGGACCAGTATTTCGTAGTGATGACATAATATATCGTGGAGTACAAATACCAGCAGAATTTTGGAAAGTAGCTGTGATGGTTAAGGAAGATGGAAAATTATCAGCTACAGCATATTTACAATCTCAAAAACATTTAATTGATAATTTAGAAGATGCTTATGGTGCATATAAAACATATCAAGTACCTGTTTTACAAATTGAAGATTTGACAGGTCTTGATTTTGGAAAATTACGAAATGACGATCCGATCGGTTGTGTAGAAGGTTCAATTGGTCATGTTATTGAAACATCTGAAGATATAAAAATCTGATTTTTAGTTTTTAAAGTTATTTCATTGAAATATGATTAGGAGTTGCACACTAATTTTTTAGCGAATCTCAACTTAACAGTCAATAAACCTCAAATTTTGTGTATTTAGAAAAATATAAAGGTAAGATTGGTTCTGTTGTAAAGTTTCTTCAGAGATAACCATAAGTAAGAATGTGAGTGAGACCCAATATTATGCGACTACTAGTAACGATTGTAATTCATTATACATTGAAAAACCGAAGTCTGAGCTAAGACTTCGGTTTCTTTTATATAGAGCATGAACGGTTTCGATTCCTTTTATCATATTCTAAGTCAAGATAATGAAGTAGCAGATATTTTCCATTCCGCATTAAATCGTTGCGTGAGCTAATACAAAAATGGCAGTAAGAAGATACTAGATGAAAAAGGTAAGTAAACATTAATATATCAACGTTTGTGGGCTGGATTTTAGAATGATATCGAGCCAGGGGTGTTGATCCAAGAATGATAAAGGTACTTAATCAAACTAGTTAAAGTCAGTAAATTCAGAATTACTAAGTCTGATGTATCAAGGCTTTAGGCGATCTTATAATAAACGTATTAATTCTGGAGGAAATGCCTACTTATTTATTGTTGTTCTATTCGTCTTATCAATAGGACTATTAAATATTATAAAATGGAAAAATTTCATTCCAATTCAAGTTGATGGTTTAAATCAAATTGGCTTTTTGCACAACATGATTGATATATTTAAAAATAAAACTATTATATTGCTTATGATTGCTTTTTTAATATTTAATTTTACGATGATTCCATTACTAAATTTATTATTTCCTGCGCTAATTGTTTATGAAAACAATTTCTCATCTACTACATTAGCTTTGTATGAAGTATCGTTTAGTTTAGGATTATTATATTATCAGTAAGTCATATTTTTACTAAAACCGGAGTTAATAAAAGTAAATTTTTCATTGTATTTTCATTTTTTTTATGTTCTATTGGAATGTTGATAATAGGATTATCCCAATACGTATTTATCGGTGCTATAGGAAGTTTAATTATCGGTTGTTCTCCTTCTCTAATGAGAATCCATAATAATAGTTTTTTTCAAAGTACTATCCCATTAGAAAAACAAAGTGATTTCTTTGCTATTAGAGGGGTAATTTTAAATTCGGTATCTCCATTTTCAATAGCTACAATATCAATGGCTATTGCTATGTTTAACTCACAATATGTAATAATTATAATTTCAGGCATTTTGTTTATATTAGGATTTTTATTATTAATATCTCAAAGGACAAATGTCGGCTAATATTTGTTAAAAAAGTAAATTTGTTTGTTTAAATTTAGTTTTTTTCGAAGGAGATGTGAAAATGAAATTACTTATTAGGAAGATGAAAAAAGAAGATATGAGCAAGGTAACAAAAATTGCCACGGAAAGTTGGCATGGAACATATGACGGAATTATTCCTAGAATTATTCAAGATAATTTTTTATCACAAGCATATAATAGCAAAATGTTAGAAATCAGGTATCTACAAACGCCATTCTATGTTGCGGAATTGAATGGAGAAATTGTAGGTTTTGCAAACTACTCAAATATTAATAACGATAGAAGTATTGAATTGTCAGCAATTTATCTTCATCCTTGTTATAAAAATATGGGGATAGGTTCGGAACTTCTATATAAAGGTATTCAAGAATTAAAGGCTGAATTGATTTATGTTAATGTTGAAACTGCGAATGGTATCGGAATAACTTTTTACAATGCAAAAGGTTTCCAAATTGTTGATGAATTTGATGATGATTTTGATGGGCATATTTTGAAAACTACACGAATGGTTTTAAAAATATAGGTGGAATGGAAAATAGGTTATAATCGACCTTTCTAACATTGATTTGCATATTTGCCTTGATACTGTCTAAAATTCGTAGAGAGCGTCTTTTTAATTTTTTATAAAGAGTATGACGTAAATCCAGATTTTTATTTGGAAGTATTGTATCTTTTCGATGGAACAAAAAGTCCGAAGGAAATTATTAAGAAATTTGAGTTTTTTGGTTATTTTATACGGAGAAAGATGGAAACCTATTTACAACCTTTAGGCGGTATTTTCCTTCATCTATTTAAGATGATTGTTGTGCTTTATTATTTCGACTTTAATCGTTGGTGTAGCTGGAACTGGAGACATGAAACAGCTTGGACGATTAGGCGAGAAATCAATTATTTACTTTGAAATTATTATAACAGTAGCAATTGTAGTTGGTTTACTTTCCGAAAACATATTCCAACCAGGCGCAGGTGTGAATATGAACGAGCTATCTCAAGGAGATATTTCGAAATACGTTACAACTACAGAAGAAGTACAGCATGAAGGACCGTTTGATATTATTGTAGAAATTGTACCGACAAATATCATTCAGTCAATGGGTGAAGGTGACATGCTTGCTATCATCTTCTTCTCTGTTATTTTAGGTTTAGAGGTTGCTGCTATTGGAGAACGAGGTAAGCGAGTATTAGACTTCTTCCAAGGTGTAGCAGATGCTATGTTCTGGGTAACTAACCTTGTCATAGAATTCGCTCCGCTTGGGGTATTTGGTTTAATCGGTGTAACCGTTTCTAAATATGGATTCACATCTCTGAAACCACTGGCTTTACTTGTTTATGCAACAATGCTATTCTTCATATTTGTCGTTCTTGCGCTTGTTGCAAAATTCGTGGGTGTCAGCATCTTCTTCTTAATTAAAGTATTAAAGGATGGACTGATTTTAGCGTTCTCAACAGCAAGTTCTGGTACTGTGTTACCTCAAATTATGTTAAAAATGGAGAAACTAGGTGATTCGAAGGATATCGTATCCTTTGTTATTCCAACTGGCTACTCCTTTTACTTAGATGGTTCAACACTTTATCAAGCGATTGCAGCCTCATAGTTCATCACTATGTCTAGTATTACACTGACCAAAACACAAAATAAATAAAAACACCTTTCGTTGAAAAATGGGTATTGTACCTTATCAAATCAACGTGGAGGTGTTTTTCTATGAGGACAAGAGTTAGTTATCCAGTAGAAGTGAAAATGAAAGTAATTGATGAACAATCATCGTTAGTTCACTTCTATAATATTTTTTACAATACTATTAATATGTCGTGATAGTTCATAACCTGAGGAGATAGATAAAAGCCGCAGCATCGGCAGACTCATTAATGCTTTTTTATGAAAATTATAACGCTAACCTTTCCTTTTAACTTTTGTTACGCAATTGTATGATATTGTTTGGTTTTTAGGAAAAATTAAAATAAATTTAGTGTATTCATTCTCTTTTGTTTCAATAGAGATATCATGATCTAATTTATAGGATAGGCTTTTAGCTAAATATAAGTCCGAATTATTCGGTCGTCCTGCTACACTGGTAAATGTAGCTTTATGCCAAATTATTAGTCAAACTTATCAAAACGGTGTAGAAACTAGAATAATTGAATAAAAAATAACAGCAAGCAATTCCTCCACCAATACATTGAATTGGTAGGGGAATTGCGTTTTTTCATTATAAATTAATGGTTTCTAAAGTTTCGGAAATTGATTCACATAAACTCCCGTATATCTACAGATAAACTTCGAAGTATCTTCATATAAACTACAGATTACTCTTATATAGTATAGCTATCAAGGAGGTAATGAAAATGAATTTTATCAAACGTGCATTTTTAAGTGTTAAAGCAAGGATGGGGAAATCGTTAATATTATTTACTGTATTTTTAGTAGTTTCTAATTTAGTATTAGCGGGTTTTGCAATACAAAATGTCTCACAAAAGGCGAATGATCATGCTAGACAAACATTAGGTGTAGATGTGAGCCTTAGAATGGACGAAGAGAAGCTTATGGAAAATGTGGCGAAACAGCGAGAAGAGAATCCGAATGGAAAAATAAAACACCCTGAACTTTTTGCAGATGAAGCAGACCAGGTAGCTAAATCACCATATGTAATAGACTACAACTATCTTAAAAGTGACATGTTTGTAGCAGATGATTTCACGCCTATTAATGGTGACAAAGATGACGAAGGGGTAAGTGGGGCAGTAGGTGGTAGTGGAAATATGAAAATGCCTAATACATTTATCCAAGGTGTGAGAAGTTCTGATTTATTGCAAGATTTTACAGATGGAACGAATGAAATTATTGACGGTCGTCCGATTACATCAGAGGATACGAATAAGAAAGTAGCTTTGATTGAAAAACAGTTAGCCGAACAAAATGAGCTCCAAGTTGGTGATATGTTAAAAATCCAATCAAAGGATGAAACATCAAAGGTAGAGTTAGAAATAATAGGGATATACAAAAATTCCGGAATAACTGACTTCGAGGCAAATTTACCAGCTATGATGCATCCGTCTAACAAAATATACACTATTTATGATTCGATGAAAGAAATGTCTGAAAGTAATGAAACGGGTGTATCCATTAACGAAGCAATTTACTACTTAAATGATCCAGAGAATATAGAGGATTTTAAAGCAGAGGCAATGAAAACAAATATTGATTTCAATTTATTTAAGTTAGATGCGCATGATGCTTTATATCAAAAAATGGTAGGCCCTATCGAGAATATTGCCGCTACTTCCAAAATGATTGTCTATTTAGTATCCATTGCAGGATCAATTATATTAGGTCTTATTATTATGTTGACTATAAAAGAGCGACGTAAGGAATTAGGTATTCTGTTGGCAATCGGTGAAAAAAAGAGGAAATTAATAGGACAACTGTTAGTAGAAGTACTATGTATAGCGGTACTAGCATTTGGCATTTCTACCATTACAGGTGAAACAGTGTCTCAAAAAATAGGAGACAGTTTATTACAGCAAGAAGTTATTGCTGCTGAAGATCAACAACAAGAATCAAATAATCTAGGATTCTCATTTGGAATGATGAATAAACAAGATAAAGATGTGCAACCTATCGATGATATTGATGTAAGTATAACGTCACAAGATGTGTTGAATTTAGGTGGATTAGGGCTATTAATTGCCACTCTATCAACACTTCTACCAGCATTATCAATTCTTCGTTTAAATCCAAAAGAAATACTATTAAAAGATGAGTAGGAGGAGTCACATGGACACTTTATTACAATTTAAAAATCTATATTACTATTATCAAAGTAATAATAAGAAGAATACTTTATTAGAGAATGTAAACTTTACCTTTGAAACAGGATGTTTCTATAGCATTTTAGGACCATCAGGTTCAGGAAAAACAACAGCACTTAGTTTAGCAAGTGGATTAGATATCCCTAAAGAAGGACATGTGCTCTACAAAGGAAAAGATATACGAAAAATTGGTTTAGATAAATATAGAAATAAATATGTTTCGATAATCTTTCAATCATATAATCTCATTACGTATATGACGGCTCTTCAAAATGTGGTCACGGCAATGGAAATTACAGGAGTTAACATAAAAGATAAAAAGAGAAGAGCGCTTGAGTTATTAGAAATGGTAGGCTTGTCGGAAACCGAAGCAAAAAGAAAGGTTTTACAGCTTAGTGGCGGTCAACAACAGCGTGTAGCCATTGCTCGTGCATTATCTAGTGATGTAGATTTATTAATTGCGGATGAACCGACTGGGAATCTAGATGAGAAAACTTCGGATGAAATTATCAAATTGTTTAAAGAACTAGCTCATAAAGAAAATAAATGTATCATCGTTGTTACGCATTCCCAGGAAGTAGCTAAACAATCTGATAAAGTAGTTTTTCTTGAACAACGAAATTTGGTTTGTAAAACTTTGAAGAAAAAATAGGAACAAAAATTTTAAAAAAACTCTTTTTATAAAAATGTAAAATCGGAGTGAAAAAAATGCGGACAAAAATAGCAGCATCTATTGGCTTAGTATCTATCGGAATAGCAATTGGTTTATATATGAATATGGGAAATTTAGGTGGAGACTTGAATCAAAATGAAACCAATACGCAGCAAGACAATAAAACGTATTCAGAAGAAAATACCCCTGATCAGCGGCAGTGGGAATCTCCAAATCCAAGGGGAGAAATGACGCCAGAACAGTGGGAGGAGTTCTCATCAAAACCAGGTGAACGGACACCAGAACAGTGGGATCCTTCCTCATCTAATTCAGAAGAGGATATGATACAAGGTTCTACATCGGGTTCTACATCTCCTAATTAAAATTCTTTGATCTATTAGGTGAATACTCTAAGGCAATTAATTCTATTAGAAAGAAAAGTTCATGATACTTTAGCCCGTTTGATTTACTTTCAGACAGCAATGACTAGTTATCAATAACGTATATTCCCCTTAGGATAGACAGGTGAAAATTAAACTATGTTTATCTTAGGGGGCATTTCGATGAATAGGATTGTACACATCATGAAGATGAAAAAAATAACCTATAAACTCTTTATGATTACGTCTCTCATATTGTTATCTTTTGCAGTCTTGATTTATTTAATTTTATACTTCTTCCTGCCAACATTTTATGAACAATATAAAACCAACCAGCTCCAATCAGGAATAGAGGAAATTATCCATAATTCTGAGAATTTAACATTAACAAATACGATACCGCTTTTTGAAGACTACACCAAAAAATATAATTCTAATATTTACCTACAAACTAAAGAGGGAACTATTATATATACGCCTACTTTCATGATGCAGGGAGTTACGCAACCACCAAATCTTAATGCAAAAACAGGATTAATACAGAATGAAGAAACTCTAAGGAATGCATTTTTTGTTACTTTGCCGATTCACTTCCTAGATGAAAGTAATTTAACGGTTACTGTATTTGCGACATTTCAACCTATTGATGAAGCGTCACATGTTTTAGTGCGTTTTCTTCCTTATGTAAGTATCATTGTGGTGTGTATTGGATTGGGGAGTGCCTATTTATATTCAAGGTTCATTACAAAACCGCTCATTTATATAAATGTGCGTGCGCAAAAGATGGCAAACCTGGATTTTTCCAAAAACGTCGTAGTCCGTTCAAATGACGAATTAGAGGAACTGTCCAATAGCTTGAATGAGATGTCGAATAATTTGCAACAAACCATGTATGATTTACAAAAAGTAAATGAGCAATTAAAAGATGATATTGAAAGAGAAAGAGAAATCGAAACAAAACGTAGGGAATTTTTCGCAACTGTTGCCCATGAATTAAAGACTCCTCTCACTGTGATGAAAGGATACTCAGAAGGGATGATTTATAATATTGGTCCTTATCAAAATCGTGACTTCTACTTAGAAAAAAATCACAAAATTATTGAAAGTATGGAACAACTAGTTCGAGAAATTTTGAGTATGTCTAAACTAGAACAAGATACCTTTAAGGTGGAATTGGAAGAAGTCAACCTCTTAGAATTAATTGATACAATTACAAAAAATCTTGGATTTTTCGCTTCTCAAAAAGACATTAAGATAATAAAGCAAATTTCGCCTTACATTAAAGTACGTACAAATCGCGATTTATTAGAAAAAGCCTTTAAAAATATTATTCATAATGCGATTATGTATTCACCGCATGGAGAAACAGTATTAATAGAAGAGTTAACTGAGCATCCAAAAGACAATCAAATTCAAATACAAGTGATTAATACAGGTGTACAAATTAAAGAAGAGGAAATACAACAATTATTCCAGCCATTTTATAGAATTGAAAGATCGAGAAATAGGAATACTGGTGGAACTGGACTAGGTCTATATATTGTAAAAGAAATTTTTGAATCCCTATCTGTTACCTACTCAATAACTAATATCGAAAATGACGTTCAATTTTTAGTTAATATCCCTTGTTTCCATTGTAAAGGTTAAAAAAGTAATTAGAGGTATTTTCCAACTGAAATAACCAGGTACTCATAATTTTTTTATGAGTATCTGGTTTTATTTTTATAACCTTGACGTTTCAGAGTTATTGTTAAATGTGAAACTATGGGAGGTGTCTATAGAGATAAGTTTGAATCCGATTGGAGAAAAATTGCAGTTTTTGAAAAACCGGTCGTAGGTGCGTCTTTTGTTATCACAAAAGATAATTTCGATGGAGATAATTGAAAAAATAAAAAAGAATGAATTAGCTTTATGGAATTAAACTACAATCTCTCAAGGGTATGAACTTTACCTAGTTGTTCAGGAAGGCCGATCTTTCCAGAAAGAGTATTCGGAAGTATTCGGATATAAATATTATCTTCAATAAAGGACGTTACTTAGTTGCAGAAGCTACTTCAGATAGGGTTCAGGAGATAAGAGAGAAACATCCAGAAAGCTATTTTATGAAACCCTTGGAAGAAGACTCAGTAATATTCAAGCGTCATATAAATCATGTATCGCGAACTACGCCTGTTCCCGAGATTCAATCCTTTGCGGATAGACTGAATCAATCACGATTGGAATCTTATTTAACTCGATTAGTTTCATACCCAACTCGCTTGTCTACTTCTAAATATTACAAATAAGCTGTTACTTGGGCATGTGAACAATTAAACAAGTAATTAATATGGAAGCATGTCTTCAAAGGCCCCGTTCATCTTTTCTACTTATTTAAGAATTAACTCATAACATTCCAAAGATTAGAATATTACATTATTTTGAAATAGATATATTCCTCCTTGTTCACCACAAAGACGCTTTTTTGTTTTTTAAAAATATTCTCTAAGTATACTTAGTTGCTAATTAGGAAATTCTATAATTATCGAGACTTTACCTGTCACTATATTTAAAAGGTTGGGGATTTTTTTAATGGAGTCAATATGGTTAGAGTATGCCTGGGCATTGCTAATTTTAATAGGATTAGAAGGATTATTATCGGCAGACAATGCTCTAGTACTTGCAGTTATTGCCAAGCATCTACCTGAAGAACAGAAAAAAAGAGCTATAAATTACGGAATAATTTTGGCCGTCGTTTTCAGATTTGCTGCACTTTTTGCGATTTCCTTTATTGCGAATGTCTGGCAGATCCAAGCAATAGGAGCAGTCTATCTTCTTTATCTAGGATTAAAACATGTCATTAAGGCACTGTTTGGGAAAGATAATGATAATTTTCATAAGGACAATGAAAAGGAAGTCGCTGGTAAAGGTTTTGGTCCAACTGTTGGGAAAATTGCATTAGCTGACCTTGCTTTTGCAATCGATTCAATACTAGCTGCAGTTGCTATAGCTCTCGGTCTTCCGGATTCTCCCTTAGATGATTTTGGAGGTATGGATGGAGGGCAATTTATTGTTGTTGTTCTTGGAGGGATTGCTGGACTAGTCCTAATCAAGTTCGCAGCAACTTGGTTTGTGCAACTACTTGAAAAACGTCCAGCATTGGAAACAACAGCATATGCAATAGTTGCATGGGTTGGTGTCAAACTAGCTATAATAACTCTCGCACATGAGGATATTGGTATTTTAGATCATCACTTCCCTCACAGTAGTGCCTGGACTATGATTTTCTATGGGGTATTAGTAGGTATTGCCCTAATCGGATGGTATGCACCTAGGAATCAGTCAAAATCAAATGGGTAAAAGTTATAAATTAAAGCTCATTTCTTGAGCAGTTTTTCTATATTTTTCATGCCCCATTGTTTAATAGATGTGTAGCGTAACTATGTCTTAATTGATGGCGATATATATCTTTATTAATTCCAGCACGACTGGAGATTCGTTTAATGATATACCTCATTTGCGCAATACTCATACGATGTGGATTTCTTTCAGTAACAAACTTGGTATGTCAACACTAAACTGGACAAAAATTATAAGGTCTGTTGCTTGAATTCCACTGGTGTTAAATAGCCTAGTGTTCCATGAATTCGAATGTTATTGAACCAATGAACAGTATCATCAAGTTCAAGAGCGAGCTGTTCAAGAGTAGAGAAATGTGCTCCGTTAGCGAATTCGGTTTTAAATACCTTAAACATCGCCTCAGCCACGGCGTTATCATAAGGGCATCCCTTCATACTCAGGGATCGCTGGATTCCGAATGTTTCTAGGGCTTTTGAAATGAGCTTATTATCAAACTCTTTTCCTCGGTCTGTATGAAACATTTGAATGTCGTTCAAGTTACCTCTAATACTTACTAGCGCTTGATAAACCAGCACTGCTGTCTTATTTGCACCAGCACTACGGCAATGATTTCACGATTGAAAAGGTCGACAAATAAGCATACATAATGCCATTTTGTTCCGACACGGACATATGTTAAATCACTCACGATGACAGTCAACGGCTCTTCTTGCTCAAATTGGCGCTGTAATTCATTTTTTATCGGCGCTTCATTACATGTTGATTTATGCAGCTTATACTGTGCTACTGTATAGTTTGATACTAGTCCAAGACCTTTCATTAAACGACGAATTCGACGACGTGATACGTGTTTTGGCTCTGGTAATTTACTTAGTTCTTTCTTGATTTTACGCGTACCATAATTGTTACGGCTTTCTTTGAAAATACGAGTAATCTCTTTGGAAATCTCTTTATCTTCAGTTTTTAGCGCACGTTTGCCACAAACATCGGCATGATAGTAATACGTACTTTTCGGAATATCAAGGACGTCACACATTGCTGATACTGAATATTTGTGAGCGTTATTTCGAATCACATCTATTTTCGTCCCATGATCAGCGCTGCTTGCTTTAAAATATCATTCTCCATCAGTAAACGTTGGTTTTCTTTGCGTAATCGAGCTAGTTCGTTATCTTCTTCAGAGCGATTATCTTTGGCAGCGAATGAACCGGTTTCTTGATGGTTTTTAATCCAACGGTCTAAAGCCGAAGGCGTTATATCGTAATCTCGGGCAATATCTGCACGAGATTTTCCATTTTCATAAAGTTTTACTAATTGCAATTTAAATTCAGATGTAAAAGTTCAACGTTGACGTGACATAGTAGCACGCTCCTTTAAATTGGTAGTCTAAGTGTACTAGCCCTTATTTTTTATGTCCAACTTAGTGTAGCCGATTCACATAAATGTTCCAATTGTTGCAGGAAGGACACTTCATAGTATCTATTAAAATATAATTTCGTATAATAACTCGTTTAGTTTAATCTATAAAATGACTTAAAGCCTTGTAGATATAGGGTTAGAAAGTTTATGGTTTATTATTTGGAAATTATATGGTTTATGTCAAAGCTATGTCAATGAAAAAATGATTTCTCTTTATCCTAATACTTTTGTCATAGTTTTAAATTGGTGGGTGGTTTATTTGAATTATATATACTTTAAAATATGCGGGATAAAAGAACCTCTATAAAGTACATATTATGGTATAATAAATGCTGTATTTTTATAATATAGAAATTTAAATTACTTTTTTAACGAATTGTATTAAAATGGTTTTGAATAAAAAGGAAATTTAGTTTGATAATAGCTCTTCACCAAAAGTTGTGGATGACATTTGTTAAAAAGCATGACGACTTCGTGAGGATCAGAGTGAAAGCGCACAGTCGGAACGGAAATAAACCACACGCTTATGGTGATGATCCCTGATAATAACATCATTTTAACAATTAATATGTTAGGGAAAATTAAGTTATAAAGGATGAAAATAATGCGTAATTTTTTTGTGGAGGATAATGGATTTGAAGTTAAGATGCAATCAGATTTACAACGAAAAATGAAAGAAATACAATTTCTTTCAAATGAAAAAAGGTGGTATACATTCGAAGAGATATCGAATGCCATAGAAGCTACAGATAAAACAATTAGAAAAGATTTGAATTATATAAAAGATGTAATACCTGAAAATTGGAGTATTGAAATAAAAAAAGGGTATGGTGTTCAATTAATAATGCCTATCCATGCATCAGTAAATGAAGTGATTACGTTATTTTTTAGAAAATCTTTAACATTTCAGATTTTAAATAAGTTAATAGTGAACAATGAAACAACGGTAGTGAATATAGCTGAAGAACTGTTTGTTCAACCATATGTTGTCTCTAAAGCTTTAAAAAAAGTTGAAAGAGACTTAGCTCATTTTGGTTTAAAACTTGAAAGGAAACCGATTAAGATAGTAGGTGATAACTGGAGAGTAATCCATATGTTTACGAAATTATATTCAAAAGCTTACATGAGTACAGATTGGCCATTTTCATTTGCCAAAGATGATATTTTTGATTTTTTAGAGAGAGTAGAAAATTCGATGGATATTGTTTTATATATAAGTTCTAGACGTAAATTTGCATATTTTTTAGCTATTTTACTATTAAGGAAACAACAAGGACATGAATTACAATGGATTAATGAATTTTCAAATCTTAATAGGGATACACCGCAGTACAATGAAATATCTTTACATTTAGATCAGTTTGAAAGAGATCATAATATATCATTTTCTGACGCAGAAAAAATTACTATAACGATTGTTTTTAAATGTTTGGATTATATATATAAGTATCCAGATAAAGAAAGAAAAAATGAAGTAAGCTTATTTTATGAAAGTAGTTTACCTGTGTATAATATCACAAGAGATTTTATATCTATGTTAGATAATAAATTTGGTAATTGTTTTATTAAAGATGAGGAATTTATCTATTCAATTATTCTATACTTTAGGAAGAAAGTATATATTTTAAATTTGCTTTCTTATATTCCAGGTAATAAAAAAAACACTACATCTTCTTTGAAAAAACAACACTTTAAAACTTTTCTGAAAGTTAAGGACGTAT
Organism: Lysinibacillus sphaericus OT4b.31; assembly: GCF_000392615.1. Taxonomy (GTDB): domain Bacteria; phylum Bacillota; class Bacilli; order Bacillales_A; family Planococcaceae; genus Lysinibacillus; species Lysinibacillus sphaericus_B. The sequence goes on from NZ_KB933418.1 coordinate 19,074, forward strand.
ATATAGATTGGGTACGAAAGCATAAAATAACTAATCATGTACCAGATGAAGAAATTATTAATATTGTAATGTACATAGAAGCTTCTCGAATTTCTAATGAATTTAGACCCAAAAAAACTCTTATCATTGCAGGAGAAGGAAGCGGCTGGGAAAAATATATTTCAGCGAAATTAAAGAATCAATTTGGAAATAAAATAGAATTTCCACCTCTTATTTCGACTAACTTAGCAGAAGAAAAAGAGTTGGAAGTAGATTATGATATAGATTTTATTATTTCTACTATACCGCTTAGAATAAAATCACATCTGGTCATACAAATCCAGCCTTTTGTAACAGAGCGGGATATTGATAATATAGGTAAATATATATATGAATAAGTGACATTACAACCATCGGATTATGCTTATGTTAGACATATAAACCCCAAATCTGTTCATCTGTTCTTGATGAGCGGATTTTTCATAACATTAACTTTTTAAATAGAAACTTGTTGTCATGTAAAAATTCGAAATTCCCTAACCAGTTCTCTTTAAGACCTTATTCCGTTAAATGGCCCTTTAACGGAACAACTTATTGTCACTCAACAGTTCGTTAATCGATCTTTCAATTCAGATGTTCTTTTCGTTTTCACTATAAAAATACCCTTTTAGATTACTAAACCAAAGGGGAAAACGGTCAAACCTTGTTTTAATCCACAATAACGTATTCGAACTTTTTTATAAACGTCGCGACTTTGTTTTAAACATCGCAACATTTTTATAAACTTCGTGACTTATTTCTAAGCTACAACCGAAATTTTAAATTTTTATTCAATGAGACTATACAAGATCAGTCATGTATTAGAGTGTGATGATATAGAGAAAGATGTTGATAGTTTATTAAATATTCCGAAAGGTTGTTTTGTAAACGAATTTAAATAATGTGTATTATATTCTGTGGCAATTATGTTGTTGAGCTAAAAATGTTGATTACCTCATTGTCAGAATGAAATTTAAAATAATCCCTTTCCCAATGAGGTAACACCCTGAAGGTTTAACTGTCTGAATACTACCAAGGGGTGGAATAAATCATGTTCTTGAGTTGAATGAATATGGTGAATATCGTTGAATGTATTGGAAGTTGCAAAAAATAATGATTAATGCCAGCAAACGTGTTAAAACTTTGCTGGGATTTTTTGGTTTCATTAAGCAGCTAGTTATCTAGTGCTTTTAAAATTTCATCGACCACTTTTAATACCATTTTTATTTCTGTTTCAGATCTGTTAATTAGTCTTCCGTTTAAAATTTTTAAAAGTTCGTCATTTCTAAAGTGTTGTTCTGGATTTGATATTTCATTGAATAATAAAATTGTATATGGTGACACTTCAAGACCAAGTGCTAATTTTTCAAGGGTTTGGAGTTTAATATTCTTTTCCCCTCGCTCAATACGAGCCAAATAAGATATTTCTAAATTGCATCTTTCAGCAAATTCTTCTCGTGTTAACCCTTTAAGATTTCGTAATTCTCTTACATTATCTCCTACTAATTCCCTTCACATTATCACCTCAATTTTAGACTATGTGAGGCTTTGAAACTCATGAAGGGACATTAAACACCAAAATGTTTGATTTTAGTCTCCAAAGACTTAATATACTTTAATGTAATTTAACGAGGAATAATACAAGATGAATAATTCATTAAGTTCAAATATTGCTATTGAGAATGTTATACAATCAAAAACGAGAGGGCGTGTAACTTATCAAGGTGCTGTTTCGTCTCAAATCGCAGTCAATTTTGCATATTCAAAGCTATATAATGACCCGTCTGGCAAAGGATATCAGCGCCCCAATAGCAAAAAACGCTGCGCTGATTTTGCAAATTATCTTTCACAGGGAGAAAGCTCTTTATATACGCCGATACTTTTAAATGCGAGTGGAAACTGGGAATTTCAAGCTTATGATAGGTCGCGTCCTTCATTTGGCAGATTAATTTGTAGGAACAAGGCTACATTAATGGACGGACAGCATCGATTAGGGGGGATTAAGCAATATATTGAGGAGACAGGTACGACATTGAATGTCCCATTTTTAGCATTTCATTACTTTGATGAAGATGAGGAAATCCGACTTTTTGATGTGATAAACACGAAAGCAAAAGGAATTGGCACTTCATTAAGTCGTTATTTAAACCGGGAAAGTGATGATTTGAGTTGGGTGGCTACTAATTTAATATTAAAACCAGAAAGTCCATTCTTTACTAAAGGAACATTAATCGGGATTCGAAGTAAGGAACGAAATATTACTTTACAGAATTTGTATAATATTGTTTGTTTGCTAACAAAGAAATGTGACTTAGCAAAGCTTTCTAAAGAAAAGAAGCTTAACTTGACGTTATTTTAATTTAATCAAGGAATTATTCCCGGACGAATGGGAAGACAATAAGCTTTATCGTATGACATATGTTACTTGTTTAAATGCTTTATCGATAGCAGGGAATATTATTATTAATGATAATTATTTAAAGAAATCACAGCAACCTGATTCAGTAAAAATCGCAAATATGATGACGCATTTAAGTAATATTGATTGGCTTGCAATAGGGGATTTGAAATATCTGAAGGGAATTGGTGGATCAAAAATGCTAGCTGAAGATATTTTGAATTGTGTTAAATAATATATAATTTAAAAATGTCTGCTTGTAATGAAAAAAATTAGCTGTAACTAACATGAATTAATGTTAATGAACTTACTTGTTCTGAACATACTCATTTCCATCCTCCAAATGAAACGCCCTGTAAAAGTTAGACCACAAAATCTAACTTTTGCGGGGCGTTTTATGTCCAAATTTTTTCTGATGAAGATTGGCATTTTCACGTATCTAATCCTTGTCATATTTTATTGTTTCGCTGTGCTCCTACTGTCCACCTGTCCAAACTGTTTATTTCGAAATTTAAAATAACTAATTTATTAAATATAATAAGTGTACTTTTTATTATATGTAAATATTTTAATGGTAGGTTGTTAACAGTATTTTTTAATATGTTCAGGATTCAATTTTTATAAGAAAATATACCTATAGAATATAAAGGCAGGGAGAGATAGGATGGATTTTTTTCATGTAACACTTCAAAAAATTACGGACAATCGGTATTTAATTGCGATTCGTAATTCATTTACTATGTTAATCCCTTTGATATTAGTAGGTTCGATGGCTAGTTTAATAAATAACTTTCCAATTATGGGGATACAGAATTTAATTAATGAAACGTTTTTAGGACAGCTGTTAAAAAGTGTAAATGGGACCATTTGGAACGCTTCTATTTAGCTAATTACATAGATAATTTGTTAAATTTTTATTCGTTATTTTTATTCTTCAAAAGTTCAATCCACTTAGGATATACCTTTTGAAAAGTTTCTATTAAACTCGGATCGAATTGAGTACCTGCCCCTTCAATAATCCGTTTATAAGCTTCTTCTGCGGACAGTGCATTACGGTAAGACCTTGTAGATGTCATTGCATCAAACGCATCGGCAATAGAAACAATTCTTGCATTTAAAGGAATTTCATGACCTTTTAATCCGTCTGGATAACCACTTCCATCCCATTTCTCATGATGAGAACGTATTATAGACCGATGTTTATGAATAAAAGGAGGAGTAAATGAAAGATTATTCAATAATTTTGCGCCAAGAAGACTGTGTTTTTTAATAACACTATATTCTTCATTTGTAAGATGAGAATCTTTATTTAGAATTTCATCGGGTATTCCTATTTTCCCAACATCATGTAATAAACAAGCGAGATAGAAATTTTCCAAATCTTTTTTTGTATATATTCGGCTTTCTTCAGCAAGAATTGTTGCATATTCGGCAACTCGTTCACTATGACCTTTTGTATACGGATCCTTTAGCTCTAATATTTCCATCATTAATAAAATGTTATCCTTAATTCGTATTTCATATTCTGATTTAAATGTTCTAACTAAAAATTTTAGAGTGAACAAGATTAATATAGAAACAAGTACAGCTGTATTAAATGCGAAAATTAACTCATCTAGATAATAAGCTGGGTAGAAATAAAATAGTATAAGATATTTTAGTAAAACAAAGAAAGAAAGAATACAAAGGAACGAGATACTTAAAAACATAGGTGAAAATATAATCATGAAGGAATCAATATAGGATGCGATGATGAACTTTTCAAAATCATCAATAAGGACAATATCGTGTACGATCCTATAGATGATATAGAGTACAAGAAATACGTATTTTAAGTATTTTTGTTTTTTTATTAAGTATGTATTTATCAATAGGAAAGTCGAAAATAATAAGAGGAAAATTAGGAATTCTAGTATAGTTATTTTTAACGAGAGTATAGTATTAAAGATTATTAAATCATAGAAAATATGAGCTGATAAAAGTATATATAATACAATTATAAATAACGCACTTATCAATAATTTAGTTGATGCAATTTTATTAAAATTAATTTTCTTTGTACTCATGATTATCACCTATTAAATCGAATATTTTATACCCATTACTATAAGATTATTCACTTCATCATTTTTTGATAGAAGTGTTATTAATTATTTTATATTTAAGTGGCTCGTGGTTTATTATTATTTTTCATGAGCTACTGTATAATTTATCATAAGAGTGAAAAGTTATACCTATTAAATTGTACCTAATAGTAGGTACAATTTAATAGGATGATTTTCGTATAATTCGATATAATTTTACTTAGAAGATTACCTATCTCCCGGTGAATGAATGAAGCCAGTTGGCTAGAAATTCTTGAGCAAGGCTTTGTTAACACTATTATCGTTTCAGGAATAGTAAAACAATAAAATATAAAATGAGGTGAAGGTTTGAATATGTCAAATCCTATTTTAGTAAATGTTACAGAAGAAATTGTGCGTGGTTTAGTGAGCTTTCTACTACAAGGACCGGAATATCAAACATTTTGTAGATGTGAAACCTGTGAACTTGCCGTAGTAGCACATACACTGAATGCATTGCCAAACACGTATGTTACATCTAATGAATCCCGAGATGCAGCGTTTAAAATGATGAAAACTCCTGAAAATCTGAAATTAATCAATAAAGAGATTATTCATGCATTACATGCGGAAAATAATCATCCTCAACCAATATCTTCATAATTGAAACATCTAGATCCCAAGAGAGCCAAAATTAGAAACGCCAAACAACCCGTCCATACTTAAGTAACGCTCTCCATTATCAGGCGCTATACAAAGAACTCGTTTACCACGACCTAACTCGCGAGCTTTTTGAATCGCTGTCCATACTGCTGCCCCTGAAGAAGGCCCCACTAAAATTCCTTCCAATCTTGCTAAATCACGCGTTGTCTGCAATGCATTTTCATCTGTTACTTGTACAATATCATCATAAACATCCGTATTTAAAATAGGGGGAATGAATCCTGGACTCGTGCCAACGAGTTTATGCTGGCCCGGTTGCCCGCCTGAGAGTACCGGGGAACCCTTTGGCTCAACAACAATCACTTCTAGATTAGGCAATTTTTCTTTTAAAACTTCACCCGTTCCAGTAATTGTACCGCCTGTTCCAGCAGTAGCAACAAAGACATCTAATCTACCCGCTGTTTGTTTTAGGATTTCTGGCGCAGTTGTAATTCGATGAATCGCTGGATTTGCTGGATTTTCGAACTGTTGCGGAACAAAACTGTTATCTATTTGGCTATGTAATTCAAGTGCTTTTTTTACAGCTCCCGGCATTTTTTCGACAGCAGGAGTCAAAATAACTTGCGCACCATAGGCCTTTAATATGGATATTCGTTCTCGCGTCATGTTATCAGGCATAACAAATATCGCTTTATATCCTTTAGCAGCAGCATTCATTGCTAGCCCAATACCTGTATTACCACTAGTCGGCTCAATAATCGTAGCCCCTTCTCCGATTAATCCTTGACGCTCAGCTTGTTGAATTAAAGAATAGGCTGCACGATCTTTTACGCTACCACTTGGGTTAAAATACTCTAATTTAACAAGGACTTCTGCACACGTTTCGTCTACAAGTTGATTTAATCGAACGATTGGCGTATTCCCAACCAAATCTAATATAGAATTATATAATATATTCTTCATCTAATCACTTCCAATTCATTATTTTACTTAACTTAATTACATCTCTTTCAAGTAAGGATAAAATTATTCTTACTTGTTTACAAGGTATTAGAACATATTTGTTCGAAAATTACATCTATTTAAGTTGATTTCATAATTTCAATTCTATAGTATCAAGATTAAATACTTACCTGAAATATAAAATAACATTATTCGAATATGGTATTATTAGAAAAAATAACAGTTATTAAGGAGATTTTTTTAGTGGAAAATTTACAATCGATTGAGCAATTTGAAGAACTAAAAAAGGGTGAACATACGATATTTGTTTTTTCAGCAGATTGGTGTGTAGATTGTCGTGTCATTGATCCTATACTACCTGCAATAGAAGAAAATTATGCTGATTATCGTTTTGTTAAGATTGACCGCGATCAATTCATCGATCTATGTATCGAATTAGATGTATATGGTATTCCAAGTTTTCTTGCTTACGATAAAGGGTATGAAGTAGGCCGATTTGTTAGTAAGGACCGCAAAACACAACAAGAAATCGAAGCTTTTATTGATGGATTAAAAGCATGATTTACAGAGAAATCTAATCTCACCGAATATGGTAGCGAGCACTGAACAAATGAAATGCCAAAAAAGGCAATCTCACTATGTTATGAGTTGCCTATTTTTGCATGTAGGGTATGCCGGAGGTGCCCTTCTTATAATCATTCAACAATATTCATGTAAAAGAATAGCGTAGGGTGGTGGATAAGATGTGGTCACAAGTATATAGTGTTTTGATGCTAGTGGCTTCTTTAGTTATTGTTATGTCTAAAATAACCAAAGACAAAGAGCCACTAAACAAGATGTCGTGGATTCAAATTTCTGTGGTTGCCATTCTCTGCATTGTGGCCACTGGTTTAGCGGTAGGAATTATTTATGGTACGGTCTATTTGTAAAATAATTGAAACTTCATATAATAGTACGTTGGACCTTTTATCTCTTAACAATTATTGTCGCATTATTTCTAATTAGTTTGCTCGTTCAAAAGTTTCCTCCCAAACTAATTAAAAAATAACCGGCTATAAGGGAAAGCGCTCTTTCACTATGGAAACAGATTAGTGCACAACTACAATTTTGACAGGGCTTTTTTGCCTGTGCTAATGTGTACTTGAGGTGATAAAAAATGGTATATCAATCCCAAAATATCTTTATCAATTTACCTGTGAAAGACCTGAACAAGTCGACTACTTTCTTCAAGGAGCTAGGTTTTAAGTTCAACCTACAATTCACCACTGAGGACACAGCCAGTATGATTATCAGTGACAATATCTTTGCGTTGTTAATGCTGGAAGAACGTTTCAAAGAGTTTAGTAAGAAGAAAATTGTGGATACTGCTACTTCGGCACAAGCAATTTTCTGCTTATCAGCTGAAAGTCGAGATCAAGTGGATGCGTTGGTAAATAAGGCACTATCATCTGGTGGTAAATCTTCGAGTGACCCCCAAGATCATGGATTTATGTATGTTTGGGGTTTTCAGGACGTAGACGGTCATCTATGGGAAATCGCGTATATGGATGTAAGTGCAATGAATCAGGGATAAATGGTTTGAGCGTTTGTTGAATCAAATTTTATGTGCTACGGGATGATGTCTTAATAGATATCATCTTTTTTTACGTCTTATTCATGAGTAGACGGGAACAATATTTAACAAATTGAAAAATTTGGCAAGGGGCATCACATAATTGTTGCAGGACAACCGTTCCTTCGAATGCCTTTCACAGCATGCCACGCCAAAACCACTATCCAAAGCAAGTCTACTCTCAACGTAGGCACCACGGCAACGAGATAAACTTTGCTTGCACCCGTTTTTACCATGCCTGTGCAGCTTGATGGAAACCTGTGCCACCACGCGGTAAACTAACAGCTGAATTTTTGTCAAAGGGCAGGTGTTTAAGGAAACTCTAGTGCATTTTAAATTCAATCCGTTGTGTAAATAATTATAAACGGAGGCTTGTAACAAGTTGTTTCACAAGTGGTTTTCCTAGATCTTCCAATGTTACTTCATCTAACTGCAATCCCCAATAATAAATGGCTCCCATCAAACATTGTACAATCATCTGAAAAAACACTTTCGTGGACTCAACGTCTCTAATCGAGCTATCTTTTTTTCCTTCTTCAATAATTTGGCGCAGAATTACATATAATTTACGATTCTCATTTGTGAAAAAAGTATGCTCATTACTGATGATTGCTGCAGAGTAAATGACACGCATTAAATCTTTGCCCATCTCTTTTTCAATACAACGAAATACGGCAAGACAGAACGCTTCCAATCGTTCTATTGCTAAAGTATTTTCTAGCTTTATTTCCTCATAGATATGAACATATTTTTCATCCATTTCCATAAAACGCATCATGAAAATACTTGATTTAGAAGGAAAATGCTGATAAAAAGACCCCTTTGAAGTTTTACTCTCCTTGACAATTCGATCCACCGAAACGTTATCGTAGCCTAAGGTTTTGAATAAATCGAGTGCTACGGTCATGATATGAAGTTGTGTTTGAAGACCTTTTGTTGTTTTATTCTCTAAATCCATTCGTTTTTGCTCCTTAATGAAAAAATATTCTGAAAAATGTTTGACTATAACTTTACCTCATTATATCATCAGACTATAGTCTAGTCTAACGAGGAGGGGGGATAAAAAATGGAAAAGCTGAAAAAAGCAGAAGAGCTAGCATTTTTGTTTAAAGATTCTATGCGTTTGTTAGTCGGAGGTTTTGGCATTTCAGGTACGCCGTTAACCTTATTAGATGCTGTTGCGCAGTTTGAGGCAGGAAATTATGAGGTTGTCAGCAATAATCTTGGGGATGACGGTAAAGGACTTCATAAAGTGTTCGAGGCAGGAAAAATCGAGAAAGCAATTGGTTCGTTTTTCACGATTAACAAAGAAGCGATTATGGCTTGGTCTCTGGGAAAGTTGAAAATTGATTTAATACCACAGGGGACTTTAGCAGAGGCGATTCGCTGTGGAGGTGCTGGCATTGGTGGTTTTTATACACCAACTGCTGTTGGGACACGACTAGCTGAAGGGAAGGAAGTCCGTGAAATTGATGGCGTTCGTTATTTATTTGAAAAAGCTATCAAAGGAGATATCGCCCTCATCAAAGCAGCGAAAGCCGATAAAGCAGGCAATCTGGTGTATCACACGACTGCAAGAAACTTTAACCCCATAATGGCCACTGCCGCTGAAGTAGTCATTGTGGAAGTTGATGAAATCGTTGAAATTGGGGAACTAAGCCCTGAAGAAATTGTCACACCACACATCTTTGTAGATTACGTAATTGAAAGTAAATACATCAAACAAGGGGGGACCTATGTTGAAGCCAAATAGTCGAGAAATAATTGCAAAGCGTATTGCACGTGAGCTAAAAGACGGCGATGTAGTAAATCTAGGTGTAGGAATTCCAACGCTTGTTTCGAAATATCTTGAAGATAAAAAGATATATTTACAAACTGAAAATGGCCTCATCGGCATGGGCCCCCCACCGAATGACAAGGAACAAGATATAGATTTAATCGATGCCAGCAAAGCGCCTGTGACAATAACGCCAGAAGCGGCATTTTTTGATAGCGCTTTCTCATTCGCGATGATTCGGGGGAAACACGTTGATGTAGCTGTTCTAGGAACACTTGAGGTTGACCGTTATGGTGAGATTGCGAACTGGTCTGTGCCAAATCAACCCATCTTAGGCGTCGGCGGCGCGATGGACCTAGTCGCTGGAGCGAAAAAAGTAATCGTAGCAAGTACTCTTTTTACAAAAGATGGTTCGTCTAAATTAGTGGAAACGTTAACACTTGATTCTAGCGGTGAACGGCGTGTTAATCAATTTGTGACGGAGTATGCGAACTTTATATTCCAAGATGGTGAGATTTTCATCAAGGATATTTATGGTGATTTAACAGTTGAAGAATTAGAAGCACGCATTGGTTTACCGTTAAGACGAAACATAAATAACTAATTGAAGGAGGAAGCCTATGTGGAGTTTGATTACGATTACGATTTCATTAATTCTATTAATCGTATTAGCACTAAGAGGATTTAGTATTATTATCATCGCTCCTGTTGTAAGTTTATTCGTCATGGTGACGAATGGATTTCCAATTCTAGAGACGTTCCAAGAAACGTACATGACAGGATTTATCGGCTATGTTCGAAATTATTTCCTTATTTTTTTATTTGCAGCGATGTTCGGTAAGCTCATGGATGATAGTGGTGCGGCTCGTCAAATCGCCAATCTTTTACTTCGAATTATCGGAAAAGATAGTAAATATAAAGTGTTAGTAGCCATTATGGTTATTTGTGCGTTCTTAACGTACGGTGGAATAAGTTTATTTGTCGTAATTTTCGCAGTATTACCAATCGCGAAGCCATTATTCAAAGAGTTAGATATTCCGTGGCATCTATTCATGGCCGCGTTTTTTACAGGGATTGGGACCTTTACAATGACGATGTTACCAGGAACGCCTTCTGTCCAGAACATTATCCCAACGAAGTACCTTGGGACAACTGTTACAGCGGCTCCTTTACTAGGGATTATTGCAGCGGTGTTCGTCATTGCGATTAACTTATGGTACATGAAGTTTGCGTTAAAACGTTCAGAACAACGTAAGGAAACGTATGCAGGTATGACAAATCCAGATAAAGATGGTACAGAAGGCATCAAAGATATCTACGAGGGTCGTGCATTACCAAATGCGATTGTGAGTTTAATTCCGCCAGTTGCTTTGTTAATTGCATTGAATATCTTCAAGGTTGAAATCATATACACGCTGATGGGTGTTGTAGTATTAGCAAGCGTATTATTTTGGAAGTACATTGAAATCAAGAAAAATACATTGAACGAAGGGGCTGTATCAGCGGTACTGCCAATTATCAATACGAGCGCTGACGTTGGTTATGGCTCGGTCATTGCGATTACAACAGGTTTCGGCATTTTCAATGAAGCGATGGCGCAAATTCCAGGTAGTCCACTGATTTCACTGTTCTTAGCAACAACGGCACTTGCAGGAATCACAGGGTCTTCAAGTGGTGGACTAGGCATTGCGATGGAAGCGCTATCATCCACTTACCTGAAAATGGGGTTAAATCCAGATGCTATGCACAGGGTAGCGGCCATTGCGTCGGGTGGTCTAGATTCACTACCACATAATGGTGCTGTTATTACGATTTTAGTAGCTTCAAAGTTAACACATAAAGATGCTTACAAGCATATCTTTGCAGTTTCCGTTGTTGCACCATTAATTGCAAGTATTCCAATGCTAATAGCAGCAGTTTTATTATACTAACACTTAAGGGGGAAGGTAGATGATTCGAAAAATTGGGGTTATTGGATCGGGAACAATGGGGTTTGGCATTGCGTTTCAATTTATCACGAAAGGACTGCCTGTGATTTTACAGGATATTAACGAAGAATCCCTACAATTAGCGCGCGAAAAACTGAAAACCTATCTGAAGATTTTCAGTGAGGAGGGGACAGTGTTTGAAGATTCAGATGAAATAATTATAGAACGGTTAACCTGTACTACAAATATAGAAGAGCTTGCTGATTGTGATTTGGTCATTGAATCTGCAACAGAAAATCTGGAGCTCAAGCAGAAAATCTTTCAGCAACTGGATGAGGTTTGCGCTGAACACACAATTTTAGCATCAAATACTTCCAGTTTAAAACTTTCAGAAATCGTACGTCATCTAGAAAAGCGTAAGGATAAAGTGCTGCTCACCCATTTTTTTAATCCAGCGCATATTGTACCGCTTGTGGAGCTGCTAAAAGGACCTGATACAAAGCAGGAGACATACGATGAAGTAGATGCATTGATGAAAAAAGTGGGAAAAGTGACGATTGAAGTTCGCCGTGAAGTGCCAGGGCTGGTAGCAAACCGTATGCAAGTAGCATTAGCGCGTGAAGCTTTAGCATTGTTAGAAGACGGCGTTGTGTCAGAGGAGGATTTAGAAAGTGCGATATTCGCAGGTCCAGGCTTCCGATTTGCGTCGAGTGGTTTACTGAAGATTATTGATTTTGGTGGACTAGATATTTGGGGCATCGTATTGGATCAATTACAGCCAGTGATAGAATCAAAAGTTCGTTCGTTTAGCGTCATTAAAGATAAATCCGAACAAGGCAATCTAGGCGTCAAATCTTCTAAAGGTTTCTTTGAATATCCGGGGAAAGGCCTAGATGAATACGTAATCGAGCGTGATCGTTCGTTGATTCAACAGCTTAAAACATTTAGTAAAATTCAAAGGGGGCTTGAGCATGCGTAATATTCTAGTGACAGGTGCAGGCGGCGGTTTAGGAGCAGCGATGGTGGAGAAGTTTGTTGCACAAGGGGATTATGTATTCGCTGCAGATTTAAAGATGGAAGCAGCACAGGTAGTGGCAGACTTATATCCAGGGAAGGTTGAGGCGGTTGAGTTAGATGTTTCAAATGCAAATTCTGTCCAGCATGTCATAAATGGTATTTGTGAAAAACACGAACTTCATGTGCTTGTGAATAATGCGGGTCTTCAATACCGTGCTAAAATTGAAGATTTTCCAGAAGATAAGTGGGATTTACTGCAAAATGTCATGCTAAAAGGACCGTTCTTAATGACGAAATATGTGTTCCCGTATATGAAAAAGCAACAACATGGGCGTATCGTCAATATCTCATCGGTTCATGGTGAACTGGCAACTCCTGAAAAAGTAGCATATGTCGCAGCAAAGCACGGTGTAATTGGTTTAACACGTGTAGCAGCACTGGAAGGTGCATCACACGGAATTACGGTAAATGCCGTTCTACCAGGACCGGTAAAAACACCTTTACTTGTGAAACAATTAAATGATCTTGAAGAGAGCAGAGGCATGTCAGAGGCCGAGGCATTAAATGAAATTGTGTATCCGAAGCAAGCGATGCAACGTTTTATTACAGCTGAAGAAATTGCTGACAGTGTCTACTTCATTTCTTCGAAGCAAGCGACGGGTATTACTGGCGAAGCACTGAATGTTTCAGGTGGAATGTAAAAAAGGGGGATTTAACCATGTCGGCATATATTGTAAATGGTAGTAGAACAGCATTTGGTACATTTGGGGGCGCCTTTGCTAATACAACGGATATTGATCTTGGTGTTGTCGTTGTAAAAGAAGCATTACAGCGTTCAGGGGTGCAAGCAACTCAAATTGAAGAAATCGTCTTTGGTAATATCATTCAAACAACAAGTTCCGCGGCATACTTAGCACGTCATATCGGATTAAAAAGCGGATTACCGGAGGAAAGTACAGCACTTACGGTTAACCGTCTATGTGGTTCGGGCTTACAAGCGATTGTCTCCGCAGCACAGGAAATTGAACTTGGCAATGTGCAAGCCGCAATTGCTGGGGGGACTGAAAATATGAGCCAAGCACCTCAAGTTTTACGTGGTACACGCTTTGGATCACCCAATAAAGCACCAGTCGTAGAAGATATGTTGTGGGCGACTTTATACGATGAGGTTGCAGGCTGTGGTATGGGGGTGACGGCTGAGAACTTAGCGGAGAAATACGCAATATCACGAGAAGAACAGGATGAATTCTCCTACAATTCACATAAACGCGCAGCTGAGGCTCGTCGTTCAGGCCGTTTTGCCGAGGAAATTGCACCAGTTTTGGTGAAAACACGTAAAGGTATGGTGGAAATATCGGAGGATGAGCATATCCGTGAAGAAATTTCGTTGGAAGCCCTAGCAAAACTAAAACCGGCATTTAAAAAAGATGGGTCGGTATCAGCGGGGAACGCGAGTGGTATTAATGACGGCGCCGCAGCAATTGTGCTTGTATCAGAAGCTTTCTTACAGGAGCATCAGTTACAGCCATTAGCAAAAATCGTCGCTTCTGCAACGGCCGGTGTCGATCCAACGATCATGGGAATTGGCCCAGCTCCGGCGATTCGTAAAGTATTGAAAAAAGTAAATTTAACAGTAGAGGATATCGGATTATTTGAACTAAATGAAGCATTTGCAGCACAGTCATTAGCCGTTTTAAAGGAATTAGGTATTAATCAAGAGAAGGTGAATGTCAATGGCGGGGCAGTAGCACTGGGGCATCCAGTTGGGGCAAGTGGTGCGCGTATTACTTACTCGCTGGCATTAGAGATGCAAAAACGAGGCGTTCAATACGGCGTAGCGAGCTTATGCATCGGTGGCGGACAAGGGATTGCTATTTTACTAGAAAATCCAGTCTTGTAGTCAGGCTCATGTGGATTAACACCGTTTAGGTTTATCTAGCAAAAAAATGATATACGGCGCGTAGCAACAGGAGAATTTTTTTCGCTTCTTTTTATGCGCAGTAATACCAAACTTTATCAAAGGTGCCGTAAGTGAATCAAAGCGCATTCGCGACACGAAAAAAATAGGCTGAAAATCTATTTACAAAGTATTCACATCACGCAAACGCTTGAGTGAATTAGAGCAAAGGACAAGAAATCTTAACAATGTCGGTCTCTGCGTCTAATCGGCTATTAAAGAATAAATACATTCTCATATGGATATAGAGTAGGGAGCAAATATTACAGTTGCTCTCTTTTTGATTATTACATTGTTTATACCTAGATTTTGAAGGTTAAAGATTATCCGAATAGAGGAGTAGGCTGGATCTCACGGCATAATAGGATAGAGATTAAGATGGCTGGACGTTGCAAGATAAATTGAGGATACCATTTTTTAAGATATTCAAGATAGGTAATTATATAAAATAATAGGAAAATCAAACTTGCCGAAGGAGCCTTCATCCACTCCGACCAAGGAGGCCATTCCAATGGAATTTAAAGCTCAGTACAGAAATCATCTTCTTAAAGCAGCTTAGCCTTATAAAAGGGTACAGTTTCTGCCCCCCTCACCTTATAAATTACCGAGAGACACCAACTTTCTAAAAACTACATTCATGAAATGGGATATTTCAGCTTTGTTTCGTTAATAATTAAGTATATGAAAAAGGAGGATATTATGCCTATTATTCCAGATAGTCCAAGTGTTGGTCCATATATGAAGGCCGTGTCAGCGTTTACTGAATTGGTTTTTAAGTTGTCCGGTATATATGGTGCGGGGGAGAACAATATAAACGGACAAGATCACATACCCCTTATTGCTCAGGTAACATCAGAAATGGACAAATTACTAACCAATAAACTATACGATATTTTTTATACACAGTATAAAGGTACTCTTAGCGGGTTAAATATCCGTTACAAGGAATAAATAGAGATAAAGAAGTAAAGGATATGCTTCAAGAATGCAAGGAAAAACTAGATATCGTAATCGAAAGAGCCCAACGGATATATAACAACAAGAAAATCATAGCAGATAATTGCAAAGATCCTGACCCATCACCGGGCACTATATTTCTTCCTGTTTGTTCCTTATTAAGAGACAATGCTAATCAGGTGACGAAAATAATTTTAAATTTAGAAACGCAAAGAACAAGTATACAAACATCTATTTCAGTTGTACTTCTATAAGTACATATAGCTATATCACAGAAATGTATTTGTAGTGTAAATAAGAAAAAGGAGGGGTTTTCCCTCCTTAGATTGAACTACTTGAGAATGCCACTGCTTTTTTGAATGTCGTAGATTCTTACTGAATCCTTTATCATGTTACTGCTCGTTGAAGATAACAAAGCTGCTATTCCAGCTGAGCAGTTTATATATTCAATATTTTCAGCGATTGGTAAATCTATCTCGCATAGAATGAGTTTTTAATGATTCTGAATACAGGTAAGCTCCTGCTCTTTTAAGTAGTAGTATCCTGTATTAATTGTTGGGTGCCAGTTCTTGCTTGGGTCTTTACCCTGTAGTTGCTAGTATTCTATTCACAAGTACTAATTCATTTCTTTTGGATTTATAAGTATTCGACGAGCATAGATTTGTTTCATGTCACTTTGAAAGAGTAAATGATCGGCTTCTTCCACATGATGCGCCCAATTATGACGTTTAATGATTTTCCGGTGTCAGCATTTCTAATTGAGGTCGTTCATTATTTATATGTTTCGTCATCCTATCCATCACCACAATCATTGATAGACGACCACTAGTTGATTGGAGCGCAGGCGGCGACTTCTGCGGGAATAGCATGAGTTGAAGGCCCCACAGGAGCGTAGCGACGAGGA
>NZ_KB933419.1 GCF_000392615.1 Lysinibacillus sphaericus OT4b.31
GGATTTGGGGAGGTGCTCTATTTTCTTGTCATTTTAAGCTTAGAGCCGTAAGGTCTCAAAATTACGAAATTGACTCAACTAAAAAACAATTTGTATATAATATAACTAATTAATAATATTGAAATTAATGCTACTCCATCTTTCCAACCCATACCACTTAAATTTCCACCAATTCCTCTATTCATTCCATCGTTTAAAGACCCGGTGGGGTTATTTTTTAATTCACTTGCCTTAAGCGTTCTCTTTTTTCTTCTGGTGTTTCCTTTGGATTCATGTGACAAACACCTCCAAAAAAATTGATATTTACATCGATTGATGATATATGCATTATTGGGCTGAATTCGGTATTCCATATGCAAATGGCACCTTTTTTGCTTTTAATTCTCGTATTTTATTTATTCGCTTTAAACCATCGTACTATGCATTAGACATGATCGAACGCATCTCATTTTTAGTAAAAATAATAATCCATTATGGATATTGAACTTCTATTTTTTAGAACTCACTTTAAAAAACTTGTAGCTTTTTGTCCTATTCACTTTATTCGTTCTATTGTAAACCTTATTGCCAGACGGGTTGCCATGTCACTCCGAATTGATCCGTGACCCATGCCACTTTTCGGAATTGCATCACAACCTCCGGTCCCATCATTACAGAGCCTTCCTTGGAAAGCCCGCTAAAAACTGCATCAAATTCTGCTTCGCTTTGACAATGAATAAAAAACGACGTTGCCCAACTAAAGTCCGGTGCAGGGTGGGCAGATGACATATCCATAAACATAATTTGCTGACCCATCAAGGAAAGAGTAGCATTCAATACCTTGCCCTCATCGCCATGGGGCTGTCCCTTTTCATACCGCACAAGTGACGTGATTTTTGCACCGGGCACAACAGAGACATAGAAATTCATTGCATCCTCCGCATTGCCTGTGAAGGAGAGAAATGGGATTATTTTTTGATCATTCATTTAAAAAGCCTCCTTATTCTATAATGGATAACCATCCAATTAATACCAAATTTATCTAGTAAGGAATCAAGTAACTTTGCAAAAAAGAGGGTGCCTATTCTATATATATTTTACCACCCTGTCTCAAAAAGTCCCACGCTTTTTTGATAAGTGCCTTATCGGCAGTGATGGAAATATATCGTTACTCCACCTTACCTGAGCTGTTGCTTGAGCTACCCGAGTTGAAGCATAAATAACTTTTTTCAACGGTGATACTCTTTATTTTCTTGTGAATAAAGAGTATTACAAAAGTTAGTCTGACCTGCTTTGTAAAGAGCTATTGTTTTTTACTTGCATCCTCATGGCAGAAAGGCTTTCCACCTCATCCAGTCATGTTGCAAAGACTATTATTGGTATGATAGCATAGCCATTATGGAATGCACTAAAATATCCATTTTTATATAATATTACAATCCATATTTTAACCACTAAAATTATTTGGAAGTGAATGGAATGCTAAAAGTTAACCGGGACGATAAAAATCCCATATGGCAGCAATTGCTTGACCAAGCTATTCATAATATTACAACAGGAAAATGGCCACCTGGCGAGTTACTGCCCCCATCTCGAGAGCTCGCCTTATTAGTCGGTGTCTCCCGTTCAACAATACAGATTGTTTATGAGGAATTATTCAGTCGTGGCTACACCGTTACAAATTTGCGTGGTGGCACAAGGGTAAGTGAATGGGGATATAAAACCAACACTTCACAAGAGGTGTTTCCACAAGGACCATCCACGCCAGAATTGCCTTTATTGAACGCAGCTGTTGAACAGTTGAACAGTTGGTTTAGAGGCAAAGAAAAGCAACACGTAGAATTCGATTTTAGCCCCCATGAGCCTTATTTGGACGAGTATTTTCGCAAAATTTGGCGACAATCTTTTTTACAGGCATCAGCCGAAGTAGATCTGGTCGATTGGGGTTATGGCAACGCCTATGGTTTTATTCCACTGCGTGAACAGATTCAACGTTACTTGACATTCGAAAGAGGCATTCATGTAGATATCGATCAAATTATCTTAACTTCAGGTGCACAGCATAGCATAGATCTCATTGCCCAAGCACTTTTAAATGAAGGTGAAACGGTTTCTGTTGAGGATCCTGGATTTCCCGCTGCCTGGATGACCATGAAATATCGGCGCATGCATGTTGTGCCTGTGCCTGTTGATGAGTACGGATTACAAGTAAATCGCATTCATCCACAATCAAAACTTACTTTTGTTACGCCTTCACATCAATGCGCAGTTGGAGTCATTATGTCTGAACCTCGAAGGCAACAATTGCTACAAAAATCTGCGCAAGATCAATTTTGGATTGTAGAAGACGATTATGATGGCGAATTTAGATATCGCGGTGGTCCGCTTCCTACTTTGTTCAGCCAACAACCTCAAAACACATTGTATATGATGAGTTTTTCTAAAATGGTTGCTCCTGGCATACGAATTTCGGCAATTGTTGGTCCAAAAAATGCCATCCGCCAGCTTGCTCAAGTACAAGAATTAACCTATCGACATCTTCCAATTATGGAGCAATTAACACTGGCTCATTTTATTGAGCACGGTCATTTTATGCGCCATATGAGGAGAGCAAGAAATGTCTATCGACGCAGACACGAAACTATGACTAAGGCGATCATTGCAACTGGACTAGCCCAGCGTTTCAAACTAAGTGGCATTGAAACGGGCTTGCATATGCTTCTTGAAGCAGAAGAATCGTTTGATGAAGAAGCAATGACGAACTTAGCACTGGAAAAAGGAATCCGAGTTTATCCGCTTAGCAAGTATTGTTTGGACAGCAATCGAAAAGGATGGGTATTGGGTTTTGCTAAAATGGATGAGGCAGCAATTGAAGCAGGCATTTTTCGTCTTGCAGAAATACTTTTAAAGACCACCCAATCCCATCCGGTTTAATCGCTGGCAACTAAAATGTCCGTAAAGTTCTTCAAACAATAACAATCGTTTCCTATATGGTAAAAAATCCGCTTTGCTTTCTCGCAGGAGTCTAAGCGGGTTTTTACCTCTATATCAAAAAATTAGCATGCTATGAGTACTCCTAGCATACTATTTTTACTTTTGGGGAAGCTACAATTAGCGGTTTGTAAAGCTTTGAAATACCAGTCATAAAAAAGCAAAACGATGATCTTTTCTAAAGATATAACACCATCATTTTGCTAGTAAACAACTTATTGTCACCTTATCTGTATTCATTTTTCCTTCTTACTATCTCAGTTTAGTTTGTTGTACGCCTTTCATAGTATGGTGTTTTCTGAAAAATTGACCAGTCATCACTAAATGGGCCACTAAACCAGCTACGAGTCCCCAAAATGCCCCTCCGACTCCAAGTAATGTCACATTTGCGGCTGTTGCCAAAAAAGTAATGAGTGCTGTTTCGCGTCCGTTTGGATTTGTTAGCGCATTAGCAAGGCTGCTACCAATTGTACCGAGCAACGCTAATCCCGCTAATGTTGCAATGAAAGTAGCTGGGAGAATTAAAAACAATGCGGCCAACGTCACGCCAAAAATGCCAACAATAATATAAAAAATACCACAGGCAATACCCGCAATATAGCGTTTCGTTGAATCCTCATGGGCGTCTTTTCCGGTACAAATGGCCGCTGTAATCGCTGCAACGTTAAAAGCATGAGATCCAAAAGGTGCTGTCAGGAGCGAGCCCAATCCTGTCACAATCAAAATCGGATTCGCACTCGTTTTGAATCCGTCATTTCGCAACACTAACATTCCTGGCATGTATTGTCCCGTCAAAGTAATAATAAAAAGCGGCAATGCGACGCCCAATAAAGCATGAAGCGAAAACTCGGGCATAACAAACACTGGAGATGCGATGGCCAACTTAACATTGCTGAAATCGACTTTCCCAACACTTACCAAATAAAGCAATCCAATTACCAAGATCCCTACGATTGCATATCGAGATGTAAATCGTCTTAATAGGATATACGCAGTAAAAAGCACAATGACAAGTAAAGGGTCCGCTTTCGCACCACCAAAGGCTGAAATGCCAAACTGTAATAGAATACCTGCCAGCAGCCCAGAAGCAATGCCTGGCGGAATAAGCTGAACAAAACGTTCGAACATCCCTGATAAACCTAAAATGACAAATGCTATAGCAGAAATGATATAAGCGCCAATTGCTTCAGCATAGGGCGTAACTGCCAAAGCTGAAACAAGAAATGCCACACCTGGTGTTGACCAAGCTGTAATAATTGGTTCACGGTATCGGTAACTTAACCAAATACCAGTTACCCCAACACCGATGGAAATCGACCATATCCATGAAGCAGTCATTTCGGGACTCAGACCAGCAATCTTGGCAGCCTGAAACACCAGGATAAAAGTACCCCCGTAGTTGACTAGGACGGATATAAAAGCAGCTATAGTGGGCGATAGTAAATCACGACCACGCAGTGAAACTGATGTTGTGTTCATACGCTTTTCCTACCTCTCTGCTTAATCAACCTGAACCACATTTTCATTCCAGTAATACTCATCTGGCAAATAACGTTGGCCAAATACGCTTGTCCCTACTCTTACCATAGTAGCCCCTTCTTCAATGGCCACTTCGAAATCCCCCGACATCCCCATCGAGAGAATGTCCATTTCTACACGCGGAAAATTTTTCGCTTTTATTTGTGCTTGAATTTGTTTTAATAATCGGAAGCAATGTCTGGTCTCGTCATTTTTGGCATTTAGTTTTCCAATCGTCATTAGCCCTTTGATATGCAACGTGTCGAATTGAGACAATTGTTCAACTAATTCCAGAGCTGATTCTGGTGAGACGCCAAACTTACTCGATTCACGGGATGTATTGATTTGTACTAAAATATCCATCGTCTTGTTCTCTTTGACAAGTTGTTGATGTAGCGCCTGCCCTAATTTCAAACGATCCATAGAATGAATGAGTGTAACATGTTTTACAACGTACTTCACTTTGTTCGTTTGCAGGTGTCCGATAAAATGCCATTCTACCTGGTTATATTGCTGCATAAGTGGAAATTTGTCCCGAAGTTCTTGAGCTTTATTTTCACCAAATAAAGTTTCCCCCGCTTCGATCGCCATTGCTAATTTTTCAAGCGGTACCGTTTTTGTTGCCAACAACAATTTTACGTCCTCTTTCTTGCGTCCTGAAGCTTGGCAAGCTAATGCCATTTGCTTCCTGACAGTTATGAGATTTTCTTCAACTAAATAAACCATACTATGCCCCCTTTTTGTCCGTTGTCAGTTTTATGAATGAACGCTCTAAGCATAACGAATTACGGATTGAGAGAAAACATCCAAAAAGACAATTTCCAGCAGTCCATAATTACATATTTTCTTATCATTTACACACCAATTACCAGTACATCTTATCTCTCACACATTTGGTAGCTGTATCGCATGAGGGCTTCATTCTCGCTGTTAGGATAACTACTGATTGGTTTATAGTGCATTATCTTATCTTGATATGACCTTTTAGAAAGGTGGTTCCTTGTTTTAGAGTAAATAATAAAGAGCCACTGTCCCTGTGTGACCAAGGTTAGTGGCTCTTTGATAGGATAGGATTGGTTTATCTTTCATACCAAATTCTGTCCTTATTCATCTCCATCTTTTTGCGACTGGCATCTTCCAATTCAATTTCCAAACGATTGGCAAGATCTAATACATTGAATAGAACATCGTACATCTCCAAACCTATGTTTTCCTTTGCCAGTCGAACTTTTTCCTCTGTTGGATTAAAAGAAATACTTAAAATTTCTTTGGCCAATTCGCCAACCTCAGTCACTAAATATAATGTTCTAGTGTGAATTGTATTAACATGGAATCCTTTTTCTTCACTAAACTGTTTGACATATTTTTGCATGCTTGAAATATCCATACATTACTCCTCAACTTGCTTTCTATTAATAGCTTTGTCAACGCTTGATCAACTGCCACCACCAAAGGCACACCGGCACAAGTTAGTGAAATGGAGGGCATCAATGGACCGAATAACGTTGCAATCGAGCATTGATTTTTTGCTTTTCATGACGATTTCAACCGTATCTCTATGCTGATACACTCGAACGTCTACTTGTTCAGCAACACACCACCAAGTGCCACATAGTCGGTAAGCTCCATTGCTCCTTTTCGGCTGTAAAATAACACAGACATTCCTAACAATAAACATAAAAGTGTGATATCTGTTGCCGTATCACATTTTTAGGAAAGTTCAGGTTTGAACATTTGCCCTTCTTCGATTGGATTTTCCTTCGCGGTAAGATGTTGTGGTTCAATGCGATAAACTTGAACTGGACCACCGAAAACTGCTGATCGATATTTGTCTACGTGTTGCTGGGATAATGGACGATTATAATAACCAGGCACATATTTATACATCATTTCTTGCAGCATATGTGTAGCCTCATCCAAATCGTCGATGGGTTGAGCCTTGCCAAAAACCATGACACTCATATATGCGGTGTCCGTCTTCGCTGGTACTGGATTCGTAATCGTTCCATACTCTTCACACACGGTAAAACAGACTTCTCGATTCTCATTCATCACTTGATTTCGCCTCCCGCCAGAGGCTCCATGAAAATACAGCATCCCATTGGTCCATACAAAATTAAGCGGCACAACATATGGCAAATGACCATCAACCATGCCAAGATGTCCAATTCGAGCTTGCTGCAAAAATGTATCGATTTTGCTCTGGTCCAACACTTCTCTTACCTTGTAACGTACCTCAACCATTGTTATCACTCCTCTATGTAATATTGTGCAAGTGTATCAACCAATGGATTGAATATAAATGTCCAAAACTACAGAAATGAGGCAATCCATATCTTCCATGAAGTAACGCTTCTCTATGTTCATTAACATGACTAAGACAACAAAAGGACTCACCGATTGCGGTAAGTCCCTCTAATCATTCATCGAGAAATTTCAAATAGTACATTGCATCTACAACTTTAAATTACGTCACAAACGACTAACGTTTGGAGTAAACTTAAAACATTTAATTATGCTCGCTGTTCCTACACTGTCACAATTATAATACTCTTCATTATTCTGGATAACTTCATTATTTTACATAATAACTTCTTCTGCAAGAACAGGCGATATGCTTTTGCGAAATTAACACGAAAACTCTCCCGGTTTATCAAATGTTTTAATATGATTTTTATTAATGTTAATATTATGTTTGCTATATCTAATAGCCTTCGAGTTATCTAGTCCTATTATTACTAGTATAATTAATTTTTCACTACTTAGCTGTTAGACCTAATTCTAAAAAAATCTAATTTAGCACCATCAGATTATAGTTACTTCTCGTTATTTTTTTGGTAAATTATAGTGAGTATAATTATTCCATCACAGAAAGGTTTGTGAAAAGATGCTTTTACCAGATATTAAAATTGTTAGCAGGCAAGAAATGAAGTTAATCGGATTTTCTTCAAAAGCAAGTCTTAATGATGATATTCAATTTAACATTGTTAAAAATCTCCGAGAAAAAATTCTAAATCATTTTTCACAAATTAAGCAGAGGATTAGTGATAGTATATTTCTTATTCAGATTTATGAAGAAGTGGAATGGACTCCAGATACCCCCTATACGCATATTGTCGCAGTGGAAGTGGAAGATTTTTCTTTTATACCAAAGGGAATGTTGACGCATACCATTCCTAAGGGGGAATTTTTAATATTTAAGCATCAAGGTATTGAAGAAGATGTGGATAGCACCTACATTTCTATTAATGAATGGTTAGAAAACAATAATTATGATACTCTACGGCCATTTGATATGGAACAATGGCTAGATTTAAAATCACTTAGCAACAGCGGTAATATAATTAAAATATACATTCCTTTATAAGTTTTAAAACTAAACGACTAGTTCGGCTTTATTAGCTTCACTGATCATTAACTTTACTGTTCATCACGGAGTGGTCTTATTATGGGTTGTTCAACTCAAACACCCATTTCGTATTATAAGGTCAGTCAGAGAAATCTGGTTGATCATTTTTTATTCAATTTATAGATTGATAGTAGTCGGGGTAGAATGGAAGCACCCGTTGGACTTGATCCCGACAACTAAACTGCCCTCTACTGTTAACACATGAACAACTGAAATCTGCAATCCACCATGCGTCATGCAATCTACTTTGTCACTATGCCTTTTTCAGGCATATTTTTATGATTAGTATTATCTGTCTGTGAGGAATACCCATTACGGTAAAAATTATTAATATACTATTCTACTTTTTATTGCTTTTCTACATCATTCCAGAAGAAATCCATTCTTTTATCATGTTCCAAGAGTTATTTTATAATCTCCTATATGATTAACAGACACGTTTCTTCTGAATTCTCTTTCTCCATGAAAAACGTCCTTTTCAACTGAATATACACCTCTTACTTCAACATTCTCCTTACTCTTTTCTTCTGGAATTTTTTCTTATCAAATAACGTCTAGTTACTTCCAGAACTATAACTATACCTGCTATAAGTACCCATTGACTACCGTCACTTTTATTGTTTTTAAACAAATCATAAATTGCCCAAATCAATAAAACCACAAGTAAAACAGCAAGTGCAGATCTTGATGCTTCAGCATAATAATCATTTTTTTATCATCCTTTTTTTCTTCCATCCATGTTTACACCACACTTCCTAACATATTTTTACATAAATCAAAAAAACCTTTATACTACCATAATTTTCATGCGTAAATTGCGCATATAAAAAACTCTATTCTAAATGTAAAGTGAACATACGCATCTACTCTTATCTTGCATCTTTTATTTGATTGTTTAAATATTAAAGAGTTCTTCCAACTGTCTTTTTAAGGCTTGATTAACCAGGACCCTTAATTGCAATAATCGTTTCGAATCGAATGGCTTTTAAATAGCCGCTAGAATCAGTAATAATCCCGTTGCAATGATTGTGTCCTAAATCTACTATCACAAATTCTTGTAAAAACTTGCTCTGTTCCCCATTAATCATACAACTTCACGCTCTTTGTGAAGGATTGGAACAACTGCTAAAACATTAATTGATAGGAAATGTACACTTCGCATGTCTTGTAAAACAGAACCTTTGAAACGAATCACCTACAATCCTAATTGTTTTGATACGTCTTTTTGTGACAACACCTGTGCATGTTGTTGTTACGCTTGTATTCATTTAGCTCCCCCTGCTGCTATCCATTTTCCCATTACAACATTTCCTGTCCCCAATAAAAAAGCACCCCCGATTTGATCTGCCCCGTAAAAGTT
>NZ_KB933420.1 GCF_000392615.1 Lysinibacillus sphaericus OT4b.31
CCGAAGACAGAAGTAGAGGTTAGCCAAGAGCAAGGGTGTCCGTGGCGACGCGGAATCTGAAGGAAGCTGGAGGCAAAACACCGGTCCGAGGAACACGAATCTCATATAAGGCTAGGTATGATTGGATGAGTTTGCATTACAAAACAAAGTCCTTTCTGTCGAAGGTCATATCGAGTAAATGAGGCGGATAGATGGTGTGAAAGTGCATACGCTTACCCGGGGAGGTCTGATGGAAACGTGAAGTACCCTTCATAACCTACTTGGTGACAAGTAGCTGAACCATCAGAAGTCAGCAGAGGTCATAGTACGATTGGGTCTAGAACTAATCGGAAGGGCTGAACAACTAAGAGAGAATAGCCCTTGGCATTCCACCTTGAATGAATAAACACAGAAAACAGGGAAACCTCACGCTTAGAAAGTAATGGTGAAGTCCATGAGGGTATTTGCGGAGGGTGTAGTTCAGGTGGGCATAAGAAGACAAGCTATTCACGGAAAGGAACGAAATGGTAATGTTGAATCAAATTCTAGCACGTCCGAATATGATACAAGCATTAAAGCGAGTGGAAGCGAATAAAGGAAGCCAGGGAGTAGACATGATGCCCGTACAAACCTTACGTCAGCACATCCTCGAAAACTGGGAATCCATTAAAGCACAAATTCTAGCGGGAACCTATGAACCGCAACCAGTACTTCGTGTCGAAATCCCGAAACCAGACGGCGGTGTGCGTCTATTAGGAATCCCAACCGTGACAGATCGTTTGATTCAACAAGCTATATCGCAGATATTATCAAAGGAATATGACCAAACTTTTTCGGACAACAGTTATGGATTCCGTCCAAATCGGAGTGCTCATGACGCAGTCCGAAAAGCGAAGGGCTATATGAAGGAAGGATATCGTTGGGTTGTAGATATGGATTTAGAGAAATTCTTTGATAAGGTCAACCATGACCGATTAATGGCAACATTAGCGAAAAGAATTCATGATAAATCATTATTAAAACTTATCCGTAAATATCTCCAAGCTGGTGTCATGATAAATGGAGTTATTTCGAGTACAGACGAAGGAACACCGCAAGGTGGACCATTAAGTCCACTTCTTTCGAATATCGTTTTAGATGAACTTGATAAAGAATTAGAGAAGCGTGGACACAAATTCGTTCGATACGCAGACGACTGCAATATTTATGTGAAAAGTAAACGTGCAGGGGAGCGTACAATGGCAAGTGTACAACGATTTATTGAAAGGAAACTTCGGTTAAAAGTAAATGAAACGAAGTCAGCAGTTGACCGCCCATGGAACAGAAAGTTCCTTGGTTTTAGCTTCACGAAGAATAAAGAGCCAAAAGTTCGAATCGCGAAAACAAGCCTTGAACGAATGAAGAAGAAAATACGAGAAATTACCTCTAGAAAGAAGCCATTTTCAATGGAATACCGTATCGAGAAATTAAATCAATATTTAATAGGATGGTGCGGATATTTTGCGCTCGCAGACACACCTTCAATATTCAACAGGTTAGACAGCTGGATTAAAAGGCGGTTGCGAATGTGCCTTTGGAAGAATTGGAAGAAACCCCGAACGAGAGTCAGAAATCTCATTCGTTTAAAAGTTCCATACGGAAAAGCGTACGAATGGGGTAATACCCGAAAAGGATACTGGCGCATCTCAAAAAGCCCCATATTACACAGAACCCTCGGCAATTCCTATTGGAATGGCCAAGGGCTGAAAAGTCTGCAAGTTCGTTACGAAACTTTGCGTTATTCATCTTAATTGAACCGCCGTATACGGAACCGTACGTACGGTGGTGTGAGAGGTCGGGAGTTAATCACTCCCTCCTACTCGATT
>NZ_KB933421.1 GCF_000392615.1 Lysinibacillus sphaericus OT4b.31
CCAATATATCGTCCAATCCTGAAAAGCAGCTATTCCCTTGTTGAAAGGCATCCAAGAACGTTTCTCTTCCTTAAATATTGCCTATGCAAATTTTGTAGTTGAACTATAGATTTTTTCACTTGCTTCAGCATATGTTATCTCACGTTTTCGTAATGCTTTTTCAATTTTCTCCATTTCTTGAATATCCATAGTTATCCCCCCCAAATCTGTTAGTTTAAGTAAATTATCTCATATCTTTCCCTTAGTTCTAACATAAATATCCATAAAGTATCCATTTCATGAAGAAAGACGCTTTCCTTATTTCAGAAAAGCGCCCTTTAACAGAAGATTCGATTTCAAGATAATTTTAAAAGACAATAAGATTTTACTAAATAAAGCGATGTTTACTGGATAATTGAGAGATAGCCAAAATAACTGTTAACACAATAACCAAATACCATACTATATTAAAAGGAATCACAAACATTATTGAGCTAAATAAAAGAGCTACTAAGGAGCTAATAATAATTGATTGTATACTCGTTAATTTATTTTGTAATAAAAGATACAAAGCTAATGGTAATGTTAAAGTAAATATCGGAATATAAATCATGACAAAAGAAAGTTTAAGCAAGGATAGTGATAGTACCGCTATTACAAAACCGATAGATGTAGTAAAGGTTCTTCCTATCTTTCCTTTACCTGAAATATAACCATTTAGCAGCACCAACATAATTGTTAAAACAGCACACATTCCTATCATTGAAACAAATGAATGACCCATGATCAGAGCCGATATGGATAGACAAACTAAAGAAATACATGGTAACAGCAAGATTAAAGGTTTATGTTCTTTTTCTATATTCATTACATTTGTAAAACCTACAAGGAATAATAAAGAAAATGGAATCGATAAATATCCTAATTCAATTTGATTAATATGACTAATTTCAAGATTACCAAACAATATAATGATAAATGATGCACTAATTTGACCAACTAACAACCAAATGCTTGCTAATTTGAGATTTTGAGTAAGCTTAGTTGTAATTACAATTAAAGTCAAACCTATTAATAAGGTTAAATATAACAAATTTACCCCTCCTGATTATTTCTTTAATGCTACCTCTTCGTTTAAGTAAATTATTTATAATCCCATTTATAATTTAACATAAAAATCCATTACATTCACTAAATGTAATTCCAGAAAATGGCCCTTTCCATGAATAAAGACGCTTTCCCTATTACGGAAAAGCGCCCGTTTATGGAAAGATTAATGAAATCTAAACCAAGCAAACCATTGCCCTTGTTTGTTTTTGGTCACAAAAATTTGTCTATGTGATGCATCATATGCCGGTAAATACTGTGGAAACAGTACTTCCACAAACCAAGAATTGTTAGCTATTTCCTCCCCACAATAATATTTCGCCATTGCATAATATGCTTCCGGATGTGGAGCTTTTGAAAGATGTGCTATGGTTTCTATTTTCCAACCTTTATAATTATCTTCTTTATAAACCTCAGGAATAATTTTATTCAATGCATTTATAAGACCTTTATCTGAACTGACATGTCCCAAACTTTGCGAGTTCGGACATTTACCATTGTTAATTAAAAAGGGTACTTCCTCATCTGTTTCAGCAAATGATATTTGAGCGTGTATCAATATTCCTAAAAAACACATGTAAATAATAACTCTTAAATAATTCATGATTCATCACCCCTCGAATAGTTATTATTCATAAAGTAAGGGGTTTTTATGCTAATCTTTTTTATAACAATCTGGCCATAAAAAAACACCCATTTCTACATGAGTGTCTTAATTGAATTAATGTTTAATTTGTTTATTTAAAAGTATTTACTGTATAAATCCTGTCTTAGCTTTCCGCTTAGTTGAGCGTATATCTTTGTAGTCTCACTTTTTTCATGACCCAGTAAACTTTGAATGACATCAATTGGCGCACCGTTATTAATCATATGCGTTGCATAGCTGTGTCGTAATTGATGCGGGTGTATACTCTTTTTTATACTAGCACGATTTGATATGCGCTTGATATTATATCTTAAATTATCAATGCTCATTCGCCTTTTCGGCCTTCTGTCCGTAATAAACAAACAAGGTTCCTTATCCTCTCGTTCATCTAAATACCTTTTTAACCAAATAGAACAGCGGGTATTAAAGTACACTTCCCTTTCTTTATCACCTTTCCCTTGTACAATGACTGAATTCGATTGAAAATCGATATCTTCTCGATTTAATTTTACAACTTCACCAATTCCGCAGCCGGTTGAATACATAAACTCAAATAGTGCTTTCTCCATCGTTGTTTGACAAGCTTCCCTTAGATGTTCTATCTCTAATTCTGAGAGAAACTTAGGAATCCTTTTACCTAATTTCGGCTCTTTTAATTTAGCTGCAGGATTTTTTAGAATATAACCTTCTTCATGTGACCATCTAAATAGTGATTTAACACAACGAACCCTATGTC
Source organism: Lysinibacillus sphaericus OT4b.31 (assembly GCF_000392615.1). Classification (GTDB taxonomy): domain Bacteria; phylum Bacillota; class Bacilli; order Bacillales_A; family Planococcaceae; genus Lysinibacillus; species Lysinibacillus sphaericus_B. The sequence goes on from NZ_KB933421.1 coordinate 2,469, forward strand.
CTAAACTAGAAGGCTTTAAGTGGTCTCCTGATCGTATTAAATATTCTTTTAATCTATCTGTATTAAATTCGTTCATATCAATATCACCAAAAAATCGCAATAATAGATTGTATTGAAAACAATATGTTTTTAATGTAAGTGATGTATATCCCTCGATTTTTTTATCCTGTTGATACTTTTTCCACGCTTCGGATAATAACATGTGTCTTTCACTCTCCCACCTATAAATCTATTAATTCTAGATTCTATTATGTTCAATGAAAGATTTTTCCATACAAGGATATTCAACAAACTAAAAAAAAATTGATAGTTTCGAACTCTAATTAACCAAAAAGGCACTTTCCTTGTTTCCAGAAAAGCACCCGTTTGTTGAATAACAGTCGCCCAACCTTCACTCCAATCAACTAATATACATGGCATATAATTTTAAAAAAGGCATCCACAACTTTTATTGATTAACCAAAATTATATTAATAAGCCAAATTTAAACAAAATTTAAGCAAAATTTAAACTTACTTGCTTATTATTGGTCTTAATACATAGAGAAGGACTGATTGAGAGTGTCAAAAGGTAAGAAACGTAAGATTTTATTTTCATTAAGTATTGCTCTAACAAGCTTTGTTACGTTTAACGGAGTATCAAATGCATCAGCAGCAGTTCCAACAGTAGAAGAACGTGTAGCTTTAGATAACAAATTAGAAGTCAAACAAGCTCGCACATCCAATGAAACACTTCAAGATTGGAAAAAGTGGACAAACGACCATTCTTACAGCTTAACATCCATTCAACCTGAAACAGTTGGCAAACAAAAAATACCAGCTAATAAATTTGAAGATTTAGAGATGCTTAAGCCTTTATTGCATGATAAGCGCATCGTTTTTTTAGGGGAAAGTTCTCATGGTGTGGCTGAATTTAATCTAGCAAAAACGCGTATTATTCAATTTTTACACCAAGAAATGGGCTACAACGTTCTTGCCTTTGAAAGTGGTTTGGGGAATGCCATGAATGCCCAAGGTCAAATTGATAAACAAACAGCGCAACAAACGATGATGGATGCTATTTTTCCCGTATGGTGGGCAAAAGAAACACTGCCGTTATTTGAATATAGTAAAAAAACACAAAATACAGATAAACCATTAAAATTAGCAGGCTTTGATATTCAACTGCAAGGTTCATTTACGAACGGAGACTGGCTACAAAATAGTCAACTTGCTAAACAGTTCGGTGAAGCAGAGAAGCAACTTACAGAGTGGAGCTACAGTAATGATTTAAAGGGCTATCAAAAGGTAAAACCAAGCATTATCGCAGTATATAAACAAGTAAAATCACAAGTATCGCTTAAAGAAAAAGAGTTAAAAGAGGCTTATCCGAGCGAGCCTCATATTGTAAAGCTTATGGAACGTACTTTTGCTGACCGTATCCGTTTTGCGGAGGAATATGTAGAATTAACAATTAAAACAATTATTGAACTTGAACAAGATAAATATGATTCTTATTTAAAGACAATAGAATGGCGTGATCAAGCGATGATGGAAAACCTACTTTGGTTAGCGGAAGAGGTTTATCCAACTGAAAAGTTTATAGTCTGGGCACATAATGACCATATTCGTAAAGCACAATCCGAAGTAAAGGGTTCCCCTGATTCTGTAAAATTAATGGGAGAACGTCTACCAGATATCTACAAAAAATATAGCTATGTACTTGGTCTTTATATGGCTGGTGGTGAAACTGCAAACAATCTACGCGAACCAATGGCTGTCTTACCGCCAATAAAAGGATCAATCGAGGATATTCTTTCATCGACAAATGAACCTTACACATTTATCGACTTACGCTACCGTCAAAATGAACGAGGGAACTCATGGATGTTTGAGCCACGCTTATCATATAGCTGGGGAATCATGGAGGAAAGTCTAGTTCCACGCGATCAATATGATGGCATTCTACTAATTGATAAAGTAAGTAAGCCAAATTATATAAAGTGAAACTTTAATCAGTGAGGACTTTCTTCATCCCCACTGATTATTAGTTGAACGAATTGGGCTTTTAATAAAAATATAGAAATAGCAAACTATCGAAGCAGCTCATTCCGGGATGGGTTTTGCCCCATCCTCTTTCTATTCAAATGTGATTAAGATGCCATTGATGCCTATCGTCTATGTGAACTGTATTAAAAGGAAGAGTTAGAACCGTACTATTTACTGTGGAGTGTATCTGGCAAACAGGATGCTGGTGCGGTTTAACTAATGACTAGGTCCCTTCAATAGTGGAACCTAGCCATTTTTCTTACTTATCTTCTCATAGTTTCTTTATCAACTTAAGCACACTTTAAATGAAGAAAATAAGAGACGCTTATTCAACAATCGCGCCCGATTGTTGAGTAACAATGAATCATTAATTAAACAATGACTTTTTCTTATATTTCGAGGCAAAAGGTAATCCAGTGTCTTCTTTGACTGGTAGTGCATCAATGTCCGTTCTTGACCCAATTATTGGATGGTTCTTTATTGTCTTATAACATTGCGATTAATCTAGTTCCAAGGTACTGGTGAAAATGATGTCTTAATCCGATCGTATAATCTTTGTTTTCCTTAGTTAGGTTCTTTACATTCATCTGTTATTCTTCTTTGTTTGTTTTATTCAATAGAATTGTCAAATTAAGTACAATACAGATATGCCTCAAAGGAAACTAAAAGATATGCTTTCTGTTAGAATTTAGGGTTCATGCCTTTTAAGGATTTTATTCAGTGTCTATTCTAACGGGCTCGACATTTAACGGCGTTTCTTTTTTTGATTGATTAGCGAAATGCATAACCCCTTACATACTCTCTTTGCGACAATGAAGCAAAATGAAAATCTAGGGTCTTAACATTTCTCCCTTGTCCCATGAAACAATTAATCGATTCAATCTTCTTAGCCGAGTTTCTTCTTTTTTAGCACTCATTACCCACCAAATAGAATCTCTTCTGTACGAAGGTGGAAGCTGATTAAAAAATTCCCAAGAACTTGGATGTTTTCTAATTTCATCCTCATTTTCTTTCGTTAAAGTAACGTTCCTATGAACGGAAGAATAACCTGTTTGATCATTTCTTTGATTGAAAACAGTCAATCCCTCAGGCCTCATTTGATTGTGTTCTATCAGTTTATGCACCTTTTGCACATTAACTTTACTCCAGAGGCTATTAGGCTTACGTGGAGTAAAGCGAATTTTATAGCAATCTTCATCAACTGTTTTTCGTATCCCATCAATCCAACCAAATGACAGTGCACAATCTACTGATTCGGACCAAGTGAGACTTGCTTTATTGGTCTTTTTCTTAAAAAAAACTACCCAAATTTCACTAGCTGTTTGGTGATGAATATCCAACCAATCAATAAATTCTGTTTGATTACTAAAAAATAGCACTTCACTCATTTTTCCAGCCATTCTAAAATCATTTGATTAAGCTCTTCAGGTCTTTCTTCTTGAATCCAATGACCAGTGTTTAAACTCTTAATGTCTATATTAGGTACAAAATCTTTTATATTTGGAAGCGGCGGAATAATATCTTTCTCACCATAAATCATCAATGTTGGCTGATGAAGAATAGGAGATACGTCACCTAATAAATGCCAATTGCGATTTAAATTTCTGTACCAATTGATGCTTGGAGTGAAACCTGTCTTATTGAAGGCTGTGATATAAACAGAAAGATCATCATCGCTCATAACAGGTTCACCTAACGGCTGGGTTGCTTTAGCTAGATTAATCATTTCCATTCCTTCAACAGAGCCTTGTGATGGAACATTCTTTCGATATAAGTTACGAAGAAATTGGGCTGCATTTTCGTCTAATACAGCATCTGCAACACCTGGTTGTTTGTTAAAGTGAACAAAATAGTAATCATCGCCAAAAGCTTCTTCCATAAAATCAATCCAAGGTCTCTCTCCTCGAACTTGGTAGGGCAAGCATAAGTTAATCATTTTATTAACACGTTCTGGATGCAGCAAAGCCATACTCCAAACAACACTTGCGCCCCAATCATGGCCCATAAAAATGGCATCTTTGTATTGGTAGTGATCCAAAAGAGCAACAAGATCACCCGTTAAATGTTCAATATCATATTTTGTGACTTCTTTTGGACAAGAAGACTCTCCATACCCTCGTTGATTAGGAATAATAACGTGATAACCTGCTTCTACAAGAGGAGTCACTTGATGTCTCCAAGAAAAGGCATGCTCTGGCCATCCGTGGCAGAGAACGATAGGTTGCCCCCCATTTTTTTGTCCAGCTTCAAAAACCTCTAGCTCCACACCGTTACCTGAGATAAGTGTTGGTGTTGGAAATTCATAATTGTTTGTCATTTAACATCCTCCTAATTAAAATAAAAGTATCTTACAATGACAATATTATCATGGACGTTTGACAACGGTCTGTCAGCTTTGAGAAACTCACTTAATGATATTTGTCAGCCATCAATCTGAGTTTGGAAGCAATTTTTTTGCGCATTTCTTTTGGAGCTAAGACCTCTATATGCTCTCCAAAACTAAATATGAGAGAGAACAACCATTCTTTTTCGGGGAATGTAGCTGTAACAAGAAGTTCACCTGTTTCTAACACCGCAATATCTTCTTTATTAAAAACATCCTTCACACGAGACTTCATTTGAGGGGAAACTTTTAAGACAATTGTTGTCATTGTTGTTTGTTCATTTAATAATGCCATAATCTCGTGATAGGATTTTTCTCGACGTTCAAATGAGTGATTTTCAATGTGAAAATCACTTATACGGGAAACTCTAAATATTCTGAAGTCTTCTTTTAAAAGACAATAAGCAAATAAATACCAAGTATAATTTTTAAATATGAGCGACATAGGCTCAACTTGTCTTTTGCTGACGATATTATCATAATTTCTGTAGTCAATAGTCAGTAAATTAGTCTGTGTAATAGCTTTCCTTAGCGTCTTAACTAATGCTTTTTGATTTGGAGAGTCTCCATAAGGATGTAAATCAATGATGATTTGTTCCATATGCAGCTTTAGATAATCTACCTTGTTTTCAGGAATGATATTTTGTAGTTTTTCTATGGATGATTCTAACTCAATGTCGTCAACTGTGAAATTAATATCCTTGAGAACAGAAAGAAGGGAGGACAGGTTATTAAGAGTTAGTACTTGATGATTTAATTTATAACTCTCATAAATGCTGAATCCACCATTGTTTCCGGAATGGGAAATGATGGGAATACCAGCTAGATTGATTGTTTCAATATCTCGGTAAATAGTCCGGACCGACACTTCAAATTTCTCAGCCAATTCATTTGCTGTTACACGATTTCTATTAAGTAACATCACAATAATGGTTAACATACGTTCTATTTTCATCTTGTTCTCCTTAAAAATATAATTTTATATTATGTAGTAGAATCAATTTCATAATACGCACTTTTAAAAAATCATAAAGAAACAGAATTTCGATGATTTCTTAAAAAAACGTATAAATAGCTAATTATGCTACAGAAAGTTGTAGTTGGGAAAGCCGATCAACCGACCTTTTCATCACAACATCTAGGATTGGATGAATGTCAATACCGGATAAAACCGAATTAAAACGTTGAGTAGGTTCCAAATCGAATAAAACTTGCATGTCAAACAGGCTTTCTTGTCGTATAATGGACATAGGGGTATCTCTCCAGTCTGTTAATGTGTGTGTCGTAACTCTCATTATACAGGATTTGGGGAGGTACCCTATTTTTTTGTCGTTTTAAACTTAGAGCCCAAAGGGCTCAGAGATATGAAATTGATTCATCTACATTTAAATTTTAAACTAACCTGTTTCGTTAGTTTAAGTACATTAATTCACAATATAACCTAAATTTTAACATAATTACCCCAAATTTCCTTAACGATGTTATTCAACAAACGGGCCCTTAAATGAAGAAAGACGCATTCCTCCTTACTAAAGAAATGCGCCCG
>NZ_KB933422.1 GCF_000392615.1 Lysinibacillus sphaericus OT4b.31
TTTTTCAAGAAGAATGGTGTGTTTTATTTCTTTTGAAAAAGGGTACTAGTATTTTTAGGAATGCCAAATAGACCATCTGATTCAAGATGGCATTCTATGGTTTTCCTATATGAATTGAAGGTGTTTAAAGGCGGTTCCTTTGCTGGATTTTGTTTTCCAGGCGGTTTTTAGAAGTAATCGGGTGGTCGCTTGGACTAAGTCTTTAAATGCCTTCTCTTTTTTTATGCTCATTTCATAAAGTTTAGGCAAAACCTTTGTAGCGATACTACGCATAGCGACCATCTCACTAATTTCTATTTGCTTCTCTTCCCAAATGAAATTTCTTAATTGATAGGCAATCAATTGACTAATTAAATAAACGAGAATGGTGCCATATATGTGACAGAGCCATCTTTCTTTCTTCATCACTTTGAAATGGTCGATTGCCAAATAAGACTTCCATACTTTAAAATGTAACTCGACTTGCCATCGTAAGCGATATAGTTCGACGATTTGATGAGCAGAAATCGAGTCAGGTAGATTGGACATATAAATCGTAATGCCTGCTAAATCACGTACCACCTGTTTGGGTACCTTTCCCGATTTGACGGCACGTCGATTAATTTTTTGAATCTGCTGTTTTTTTCGCTGTTCATCATGGGAAAAAATAATACAACGAGCGGGAAAATGGGCATCTCGTCCGAAATAAACCTCTTCTAGTTCTAAATATTCTCCGGGTGCTAACTTTTCGCAAAGCCTCACTAAATCAATGCGATGATACAAACTACTTTGAATCACCTCTCCATTTGGATGATAGGAGGGGAATGGATTTTTAAAGGCCACATAGGCATCTGTTCTCACTTTTGTGATAAAAAAACTCTCTTTTTCCTCCATTTTTCGAAATTGCTCAAAATTAAAATAGCCTAAATCTTGTAGGCAAAGTTCATGTTCTGTCATAAATGGAATTCTATTTGCGCCCATTTTCGCGTCATTGCTGTTTTGAAAGGACACGTGAAGAAAGGTCGATCGACCTGAAAGGACATCCAATTCAAGCTGAATTTTTGCAGAGGCTTGTTGGGTTTTTTTTGTGCGCTTTTTTAAATGATTGGGTACGCAAACGGCAGTAGAATCCAGCACACGAATGCTTGTAAATGGCCAAGAATCCTTCAATGAGAGGGATGGGAGCTGTAACTGTTGTTGTTCGAGTAAAAATTCTTGAATAAGTCGTTGTAAAAAAGCAGTCGCTTCAGGCGTGAATTTTTTATCCACAGCGGCACGACTAATCAAAATATCTTGTTCCATTAGTAATTTTGTACAGAGGTCTTGAATTGTACAATTGACTAAATTCCCGTGAACATGAAAAAGTAATGAAAGAAAATCACTCGCTGTTACGAGACGTTTTCTTTTGATAAAACCCGTTTCCTTTGCGATTTCATCGACGCGCTCAGGGCGAATGCATTCAAATAACTTTTGGAGTAACTGTATATTTTTCGGTGTCTTCATAAAAATGACTCCTTCCAAAAAAGATTTGTATTTATCCATACCATCTTTTTCGAAAGAGTACACATTTTTGTTAAGTTGACAGCTATG
>NZ_KB933423.1 GCF_000392615.1 Lysinibacillus sphaericus OT4b.31
GCTGTCGGCAAAGTCAAGAATGCCGCCAAGTCTGTAAAAAAGAAAATCAAAAATACGAAAAAGAAACTGAAAAAAGCTATAAAAAAGGCAAAGAAAAAACTAAAGAAAAAGCTCAAGAAAAAGATTGGGAAAGTATTTACAAAAGCCAGGAAGCTTAAGAATAATCTATCGAAGAGTAAAATGGTGAAGAAGTTTAAGCGGACTGCCAAGAAAGTAGTACTTGCAGCGAAGCAGGCGGCAAAGAAAACCTCTACCAAGGTAAAACAAGCCGTGAAGGAAGTAAAAGCGAAGGTGAAAGAGACAGTCGTGCCATTAAAACCTTCGAAAGGCAAAGTAGAAAAAATATCCAAAAAAGTCGGTAATAAAATCCAAGGAGAAGCTGAATTAGCGAAATTCTTTGACGAGTACCTTAAAGACCGAAAGACGGTTGGACCAATAGGAAACAAGTATTCAGTTCAGGATGGCAATCCACTGACAACTTTACAGGACAAACAACGAGTATTAGGTGGAGGAAATCATTCGCGAACTAAAAAATCTACAGCAGTAGACCAATTTATCTACAGTTTGCTTATTGAAGATTATGTTACATTGGTTGACCCTAAAGCTACTCTTGGAGAGAAAGCACTTGCGGGACTTTCCATGGTACCAATATTCAAGCCAGTGAAAGCAGTAGATGCAGCTTATGACACAGCAAAAATCTATAATAAAACACGTGTTATAGAGAATGTAAATGATAGCAAAAAAATAAGAGCTAGTTCAAATTTCAATAATTATAAAAATAAAGAAAAAGAAGTTTTAGAGAATATTAAAAATTCCGCAAAGAAAGTTGAAGTCACTGAGCAAGATTCCAAACAACTTGCAGAGTATGCTAAGAGTCTTGATAAGGGTACGGGTAATGGTGTAGGTAATTTTGTAGGAAAAATTAATGCCGATAATATTCCTAACATGACTAAAAATGATATATTAGAGGGGCTACCAAGTAACTGGAAACACACCGAAAATAACGGTTTTGTTCATATTAGAGATGCTAATGGAAATGTCCGGATGAAAATTGACCCTCCTGATAAAGTTACAAAGTATGACCATGTTCATATATTTGATGAAAGTGGTAATCCGCTTGATGTAAACCTAAACGTTGTGGATAGAAAAAGCCCAGATGCACATATTCCATATAAAAAGTGAGGTGGAGTAACTTGAATGCACAGAAAATACTAAATGAAATTGAAGAACTGCATTATTGGGATGCTAGAGTCTTGCAAATGGAGTCAAGTTTTTTTGGAGATGAACTCAGAATTGTATTTGAAGACACAGATTTTAATGTAATCTTACTTTTCACTGGATGTTCGAAATTCTCATTTGTAACAAGTATTGGTGATAGATTGGAACCCTTAAAAGAGTTAACGAAAACTCAAATTCCTTATTTTATTCAGGATGTTGAGATTACAGATGTGCAGATTGATGGAAAAGATATATTAAAATGTAATATTTTAATGCCGCCTTTAAATGTAGAAGTTGTTTGTAATACTATACTAATTGAAAAAGAATAATAAAAGAACCTTGATTTGGCTAATGAGCCTATCAAGGTTTCTTTTTTGTTGGTGGGGATACCCAGTGACGAATAGTTCAATTGTTATGCAGAGAATATGAGTAACTCCTGTAAGCCCCATATTAAGTTTTTACGAATTATATAGTACGTACAATACCTTTAAAAAGTATGTCCTATTTACTCTTTATTTTGTTAAGCAAATAACCATAATATCATCAGTTACCACCATTTCTATTCTCCAAAGCCATACCTTCGCTTTCTCCCTGCCTTTAAATTTTTCGCAACTTTGACGTACATAGAACGATTGCTAGTACAAGAGGCTACTCCACCTCGATTAACTCCTGAATGCCGATGTCTAACACTTTGCATACTGTTTCTAATGTTGATAGATAAACCCTGTCCACATTGTCTGAACAAAGATGACTAATTGTATTTGGTCGCAGCCCTGTCATTCGTGCCAATTCACGCTGTGAAAGGTCACGTTCTTTCAAGATTTCTTTAAGTTTGATTGATATAGGCATGATAGTTCCCTTCCTCTATTTATATTACTATTACGATACACAATAAATTTGTATCGGTAAATGGGTTGAATGTATCGCTAAAGCCGCATACAATGAATTTATACTAAAAATAGCGGCTAAGCGTTACGTTAATCTCAATTAGCGTAACGGAGGGGGAAATATCATGAAAGTAATCGGATATATTCGAGTATCCACACAAGGACAAGCAAGGGATGGATATAGCCTTGCATACCAAGAAGATGAAATCAAAGCATACTGTCAGGCTCAAGGATACACGCTTTTACGCTTGTTTAAGGACGAGGGTATAAGTGGGGCTAAAGTGGACGAGGAAGCGTTAGAAGTGGACAGATTAGGTTTTCAGGAGATGTTGGAGTATCTCCCCACCATGAGGTGGATTATGTTGTAACACTTAATACAAGCCGTTTATGGCGGTCAGACATTGTGAAAGTGTTAGATCATCGAGAAATGAAAAAGTATGGAGTGGACATTCGGAGTATTGAACAACCGCAATACAGTATCCACAAGAAAGACCCTAGCGATTTTTTAATCAATGGCTTAATGGAGTTATTAGACCAATATCAACGTTTAGAAATCTCTTTAAAGCTAGGGAGAGGGCGAAACAAGAAAGCCCAACAGGGCGGCTATGCAGGAGGAAATGTTGCATTAGGCTATAAAGTGAAGAAAGGTCAGAAAAGACTAGTTGTTGATGTGGGACAAGCACTGACCGTTCAAAGAGTGTTTGACTTAAAGGAACAGTATCCTTCATGGTCTTTAACTCAACTAGCGGAACAACTGAATGATGACGGACATCGAACAAAACAAGGAAAGTTATTTACGAAAGTCCAGATCAAACGGATTTTAGATAGAAAAGCCTTTTATAGTGGGTTATACCGCTATGGAGACATAACAGCAAATGGCAAACATCAAGCCATTTTATAACGGTTAACAGATAGAGGATGGATAGGCTTTCGTACCCTTGCGAGTCTAAAGAGACTAACGCTCGACCTAAGGTTGCCGACATTCTCTGTCTTGCTTTTTCCGTTCAATCTAATATAGGGGTGAGGTTTTCTGATGAAACGAGATAAGCATATTTATATAGGGCTAGATTTACACAAGTTCCAACATACAGCGGTAATAGTGGATTGTTGGTTTGAAAAGCTAGGAGAAATGACCTTTCAAAATAAACCATCCATTTTTCCAAGTTTACTAGAATATGTGAACAGGTTTCTTACAGAAGGTTTGACCCCTGTATTTGGATTAGAAGATGTGGGCGGTTACGGAAGAGATTTAGCGTTATTCATAATAGAACAGGGCTATATCGTTAAGTTTGTCAATTCCTCTTTATCCAATTCAGAACGAAACAGCTATGCGATGACACAAAAGAATGATAGTTGGGATGCTCAATGTGTCGCAGATGTTTTAATTCGTAAGTTACCATATTTACCTGACGCTACACCATCGGATATTCATTGGATAATCGCTCAACTTGTAGGCAGAAGAAACGCCTTAGTAAAAGCACAAACAGCTTTGAAGAACCAATTGCATATGCAATTAAACTATTTTTATCCAAGTTACAAGGAGTTCTTTTCAGAAGTAGATGGGAAAACAGCTTTAGCCTTTTGGGAAAGCTATCCTTCACCATCTCATTTGGAGGGGGAAACAGTAGAGGACTTAAGAACATTCTTACTAGAAGCGAGTAACAATACTTGTTCCACTAGAAAGGCAGAGCAAATAATGTCACTCGTTCTAGCTGATGGAGAGGTAAAGCGTGAATACCAAACATCAAGAGACTTTATCATTCAAAGCATAGTAAGAGATATCCGCTTTAAGAAACAGGAAATCAAGAAGGTGGATAAAGAGTTAAAGGTGACCATTCAAACGTTAGGTATGCAGCTTGAAACTATGCCAGGGATTGATACGGTTACTTCCTCCGCATTGATTGCAGAGATTGGTGACATTCATCGTTTTGCCAATTCTGATAAACTCGCAAGATATGCAGGAATTGCCCCTATTAAGATGGGTTCGGGCGGTAAGGAAACGATGAAGAAAACAAAACAAGGTAATAGAAAGCTATATGACATCTTTTACAACCTATCTGTCCAACAAGTCCAAGTTAGTAAAGGTAGTAAAATACCTCGAAACCCTGTCTTTTATGCTTACTATAACCGTAAGCTAAGTGAAGGGAAGTCAAAGTCACAAGCCCTTCTTTGCATTATGAGAAGATTAGTCAGAATTATCTATGGTATGATGAAAAATAAAATGGCTTATATTATGCCAGATCAACCAGAAACAAAAGCTAGTTAATCAATATGGGTGGTGGTTGAACAAACTGCCATTCTTTTATAAAGTACATTTTTAGATATTCCTAAGGGTACGGGTAATATTGGGAAACTGACAAGAGATCAGGCCAGACATACTGCTCAAAATCTACTGAAAAATGGAGAAGTTAGTAAGTCTAGTTTGGAATCAATGATTCCTTCGAATATTCCAAATTCATTTAAACCAACCGATACTATTACTGATGGAGCAAAATATGAATTTTCTCTTGCCGATGGACAAAAGGCTATTATTCGCTGGCATTCTCCAGACCCTATAGCGGCAAGCAAATATCCAGGATCAGCATCAGGTTCAAGATGGACTGCACAGATAAAAATCGGAAATAAACAGCTAAAATCAGACGGAACATGGACAAAAAATCAATCCTTAAATGAGGTTCATATTCCAATAGAAGGGAAATAAAATATGGATATAAATGAAATTGAGAATCTACCTGATAGAATACCAACACTAATATCAATGTTTCAAAATGCATTGGATCAATTTAAAAATAATAAAATTGAAAAAGATAGCTTTTTATTAATTCTTAGTCAACTAACAGACAGGCAAGTTATGACATACGAGTTATTAAGAAGTGATATAAGAAATGATATTGATAGAACTCTCTCTAGATTATGGAATACAGATTCCTATGATGAAGTAGATATTATTCTTTCTATTGTAGTAAATCTCGGTCTAGAAATTTGCTTTAATAAAATAAAAGAATCACTGGAATATTATAAGGATATAGATAAATCAATCCTAGATGAAATACAAGAAACAATAGATGAAGTAGGCGAGAATATCTCTAATCCGTATTATAGTTTGGAAAAATTCAAATAGTCTGTTACTAGTTTGAGATGCCCATAAACCAAATATACACTGGTTATAATGGGACTTGAATTACTATCTTGCCTAGATCAAAGATACCCAGACTTAAATTTAAAGATAAGTATACAAATTGTTGAGGAGTACATGGATTAAATTTGGAGTATCAAAGTTTTTGAATCCAAAAGATTATGCGAAAAAATATTTAATTTAGACTAATTACTTCTTTAGAAGAAACAAATAATGATATTTTGTATCAAGAGAGATTAATCCCGATTTCCAAGCAAACCTTGATTGGCTATTTGCCTTTCAAGGTTTTTTACTTTAATTTATATTAAATCAGCTGATATTTGAGTGAGACAATAAGAAAATTATTTGTTTGAGAATCGAGACCTCATGAAGGTAGTACCATCATGGAGTTTGGTTTTAATATAGGATAGTGTGACAAGTACGATAATTAGATTGCGCCTGTTTACTTTGGTTCTGGTGGGAAAGGAAGGGAACAAAAAAGCAAGCAGGGAAATCGGGCGCTACATGCTTTATTTTACAACTTAGCCGTACAGCAAGTACAAGTGGCAAAAGGAAGTAAGCTGCCAAGGAACCCAGTATTCCATGCATATTATCAACGGAAACTAAAAGAAGGCAAAACAAAGGGACAAGCATTGGTTTGTATAATGAGACGGCTTGTAAACGTTATATACGGTATGATGAAGCACAAAACAGCCTATGAATTGCCGATAATAAAAGAGGAAGAAGTAGTTTAATAAGGATTAAGATAGATTGTTTTTTATTAGCAGATTTTAAGATTACAACATAGGGTACGGGTAAAGGTGATGACTTTGCAAAAGAACCATTTGTACCTGATGAATATTGGCATAGGAAAGCACCCGATAATGCAACGCCAGGTTCAAAAATAGAGCATTACAGAGATTATAATGGAAAAAAAGAAAAATCCACTGTAATTTATGATGACTTCGGTAGACAACACTATCGGGTAGATCATGCGGACCATAGTATGCCACTAGACCATTCCGTTCCACATTTGTATGAACGTAAATTTGACGACCCTGGATACACTGAAAAGGGTAAGGAATTCAGGTATAATTTTTTTGAGGAGAAAGAGAAATGATAAATGAGTGGTATGAAGGAACAGAGTTAGAAAATAAAATTCCTAATTTCAAATCAACTGATGTTAAATTTATTACTGATTTCCATTATTTTATTGGATACAATTCTTATTATGATCAAGTTTCATTTTTAGAAATTAGCTTTTTATTAGAAGTCGATAGTCGGAAGTTTATTTTGAAAATGAAGTTTAATGATGTTACTACTTTAGATTTATTAGGATTTGGAAATAGTTATAATCAAACAACAGGCTTTAGAATTAATAATTTGAAAGATAAAGGTTTTGAATTACCAAAAAAATATTTAGTAGAAGATTATGAGAATAACATTATTAAGTTTTTTTGTGCAAGCTTTGAAGTGTTGTCAGTAGTAGAAACTTCTTAATTATAAGATACTTATTTACTAGCTGTAATTCATAATGAGAGTTTACACAGGCAGTACTATCATGGTGTTTTATTTTACATCTGGGAGAACTGGGCGAAATGAATTTTTTAAGTTAAGTGAAGTATGATATGGAATAACTACAAACTATCGAGAATGACAAAGCTCTTGGCGATAAACAAGGATATAAATAGTTTTTTAATTGTGTACAGTTAAAGATATCCTTGAATTTGAATTAATAACTCATGAAGGCTAGACCATCAAGGAGTGCTATTTTAACAATTAAGCAATAAGAGCGAGAGAAGGCGAGATGACATTTTACTTACAAGGACCACTTATGGATGTATTAAGCAACAAACACACGAGATTAAGCAAGATAAAAGGTTTAAACGTTACACTTGCCAACTAGGATAAAAGATGGGTACTGTCGATATAAAAATAACTTATAAACTTGCAAATATTAATAAACTTAGAAAATATATAAACTTAAAGCACTTGATTGCCTATAACAGGCGACAAGTGCTTTTTCGTATTTTCATATACATAGATTGAGAAGATGATGATTATTTAATTAGTGTACTAAGTATTAAATTTTATACAAGTACTAGCATACAAGGGGAGGACCAGGCAATGGAAATAGAGGTTTCGATATGGTAGGAGTGCAGAAATACAAAGTGAAAATAAAGATTTATAGTGGAACATATAGCTATGAACTGCACATGCGGAAATGTGACGATGTATACATTCATATATATTTTAAAAACGTTATAGAAACAGAGAGTCACTTATATACCCTAAGAATTGAAGCAAGACCAGAGCATTACTCGCATTTTTGAGAGTAATGGATAAATGGGCAAGTCGAGTAGAAATTAACTTAAATCCAACTAAACCAGCTGATAAATCTAGTGGTCGATGTAATCAAAACAAATGGAGAGATAGGAACTATTTTTCCAGATAGTATGTTACAACTGTAGTATAGGGAGGTATTAAAAATGTTTGAGGAAAAAGTAAGAGCAGTCTTAGGTGCAAGAGCATTACTTGATGATAATGACCCGAGAATCGAGCAAAAATGGGAAGAGCTAATTGTCGTACTAAGTGAAGATGAAAACTTGACTTTGAATTTCTTACAGATTTGTACAAAAACAGAGCTTTCATTTTTAAGTGAGATTTTCGAAGAAGTGGCATATAATTTACAAAGTAAAAAGTATATAGATTTACTATACTGCTTAGATCAAAGATACCCAGACTTAAATTTAAAGAGAAGTATACAAATTGCTGAAGAGTACATGGGAATTTAGTTAAGTTTGGTTTGTAATTTAGAATATGGAAAGAGTAATCAGCCTTTGAAGAGATTTTAATTTTTCAAGAAAGGTTTTTGTAAACACCCACTCAGCCAAGCCCAGTTATGAGGAATACTACTTTAATAATATGTAAAATAATTGAGGTGAAAGACTATTGGGAATTTATTGAATATCGCTGTTAAACGCTTATCAACAATTCAATTTGAAAATGTGGCTGATAAGATAAAAGAATCACATCACGTATTGATTAGAGAGTATTTTCGAAGGATTAATGTATTTTTAGATAATGTGGATATTGTTGTTGATACATATCCTATATTCAGTATATCTAAAGTTCTCGGAAAGACGTTAGAAGGTGATATTTTTAATGTTTGTCAAAAAGTTGATGGGATTAATAATCTTTATATAAAAGCAATTTGTTTCTGTTATCTTGAAATTTCTGAACTAGCTGATGAGGGAGTCAGTGAAGCGATTGCATATATCGACTTGTTTGAACCAATAATTAAATTTTTGGAAAGAGGAGGCGTCTTTAGTATTCGGCAAGGTGAAATGATTGTTGGAAGTTCATCTTATCCTCTAAAATACTGGAGGGATTTAGATATACCTGTTTATGATATAAGTGATGTTTCTTTAGACAGAATAGATTAAAAAGTAAGTAGCCTATACAATAAAAGTTAAAGAGAGAAGGTTTTGTATTTTAACTTTACCATGTATAGACAGAGAAAGAAGGAAGATTAATACAAGGTAAAATTAACAAAGACACAAACCATCTTGAGTATATTGATTAATAAGGGGTAGTTAAGTTGCATATCAAGAATTACAAAAATATAACAGATAAGTTAGATTGTCTTGGCTCATGGACTTATGAAGAAATAGTTGAAATTAAATACAATATTGAAAATAATTTTGAAGATAATTGAGTCAATTTCGTA
>NZ_KB933424.1 GCF_000392615.1 Lysinibacillus sphaericus OT4b.31
AGCGAAGCGTCAGCAACAGGATGTTGGTCACGAAGGCGTTGTCACAGGACGTGACGCTTTTAGCCTTTGTTCCCATAAAAGCTCAGCCAGGGTCTCGGTTCGCTTGCTTTTCCCGCTGGCATCACCTTACGCTCCTACCAAAAATGTTCGTGTTTCTTTATAGAAAAACTATTTTTGAAATGAATTCATTTAAGATGAATTTGTGTGTGTGGACTACATTTTGTTTGAGGTGTGTGATTGGACAATTTTAACTTACAATCACGCTAGTAAAAAATGTTGAAATGGACAACCTACATAATGAAGAGTATGGGATGAGGTAAGGAAAGGCCTTATCTGTATTTTTCATGACCTATTTCATGAAAGAGGTGGAGAGCTATGCCAAATGTATCAGTGAACTGTACTGTGTCAAATTGTGTTTTCCATGCTAAGGGAAATATTTGCGGAGCTGAGGCAATCGAAATCGATATGGATTACCGGTTAGACAGCAAACATAACACAGAGTTTGCTTCTGATTTTGATTTACAGTTCTTATCTGAAGAAGCAAATCAATCGTCAGATACGTGCTGTAAAACATTCCGAACAAAAGGGAAATAGGTATAGATTATTTTGGTCCATTTACCTTAAATTCAATGATTTGGTCAGTTAGAAAGGAGTTCTAAACGGCTCCTTTCAACATTTTTTGTAAATATCCGCTGCTCTTTCCACGGGCGAGGCACGAATCGCATGGTCGCTAACGCTTCCTAGATCTCGTGCTTTTCCTTTTAAATGCCACACTGGCAGCACATATTTTTGGCTGCTTGGTCACAAATGCAATTTACCTGTATATCAAAAAATCTAATAAATAGTGATATATTAACAATAATTGAACTTTATGTATGGGAGAATGGTATGATGGAGATGATACTATTCTCTTTTCAGTATGGATTTCTATGTCTTGAGAATGAATAAATGTCAATCTGATAACAAATTGATTTTGTCACTAGATTAAAGTAGGATATAGAGGTGTGTGTCTTTAGTAAAAAGGATGAATTATTTAAGTTAACCTTGAATATATTATAGTATAATATTATTACGGAGGAGATATTTATAGTTCTTATTTTATTCATATGTGAAAGCTCCATTTTAAGAAATAGTTAGTAAATCAATAGATGAGGAAGTACCAGTTTGCATGAAAAGTCGTAAAATAAAACTAATTATAATGTTATCATCAGTCTTATTATTATTGTTTACAAGTTTAAATGTCTTGACCTCTTATGTGAAGTTGAAAAAGACGGTTGAAGAGTCCATCGCAAACCAAAGTCTTGAAGCAGCAATCTCCATTGCAGCATCGATTGATATAGATGCATATAAGCGATTTTTGAATGACCCTGTGAAGAACGAACATTATTGGGAAATAAGAAACAGTTTAAATGATGCAAGAGAAATGCTAGGGGCTTTATTAGTTTATACATTGGAAATTGATAATCCAAAAGTATCAACGGCTATGGTAGTTGGACTACCTCAGGAACGAACATACGGTTTTGACATAGGCGAGGTTTGCACAGTACCTGAAAAACAAGTCAGACAAGCTTATGAGGGACATACATATGTAACAGGTGTCATTAAGGATTCTGAGTATGGTGCTTATCTTTCTGTTGGGGCGCCAATCATCGATGATGAAGGTAAAACCATTGCCTACTTGGGTATTGATATTAGTGCTGATACACTCGATGGCATCAAAGGTAAAATCCTGAAAGATAATCTCTTTAACTTTATCTTTAATGGTGTATTTATCTTGGTGGTGATTGCTTCCTTTTATTTATTACAGAAATGGTATCAAAAAGAAGTGACAAAAGAAGTAGAGGTAACAGAGGATACTTACCAAACAGAGATCAAAACATTAATCACCTCTGTGTCCTCTTTGAGACATGATTTCACCAATCATATTCAAGTTATACATGGATTTCTGCAATTAGGAAAACCCGATCAGGCGCAACAATATCTATCCTCTTTATCTAAAGAAGTGCAGGCCATAAAGACTCTAAAATTGGATATAGATCACCCTGGTCTGTCTATCTTGTTGCAAACGAAAAAGCTAGCTGCACAAAATCATAATATTGATATGGATTTTACGGTTTCTCAGGATGCATTCAATAAAATAAAAACAACAGATATAATCAAAATATTATCGAATTTAATTGATAATGCGATTGATGCAACAATAGAATTGCCAGAAGGTCAACGTAAAATAACAATTTGTTGTATGGCAGATGATGCGCAGTATGTATTTAGGGTTAATAATACAGGACCGACAATCAGCCAGTGTGAGCAGATATTTAAACAAGGGTATTCGACGAAAAAAATAGAGCAAGGAAAAATAAGAGGGCAAGGTTTATTTATTGTGAAAGAAACCGTCAATAAATATAATGGGGAAATTTCTATTGAATCTACAAAAGAATTTGAGACGACTGCCCTAGTGAAAATCCCTTTAAAGTAAATTAACAACAAGGGGCTGATTAAAAGTCCTTCAAACAATAACGCCTGACTGCCTACATAGTGAAAAATAGCATAACAGGAGTTCTCTAAGCATTATTTTTACTATTGGAACAGCTCCTTCAGCGTGCTGTTTGGAGCGTAGGGCGGCGATTCCAGTGGAAATCAACCGTCTTATCCATCTATATTTATTGTAAAAGAAAGCTTCCTACGACATTTTGTAGGAAGCTTTTTTGTGTTAGGTAAGATGAATGAATTTATTGGTGCTAAAAATCATGTTATAGGCAATAAAGTTCATACATTATCAGTAATATTAATGGTAATATTGGGGAGGAGAAGGTGGATTTGGAAAAGACATTGCTCGGGTTACTGAGAGAGGGCGGATTTATTTTATACGCCAGACATGCCGAAGCGACAGTGGGGAATGATCAGCCGTATTTTAATTTTGAAAACTGTTATACGCAAAGAAATTTGTCTGAGCTTGGTCGAAGAGAAGCTATTTATTATGGACAAATGCTACGCTACTTACAAGTTCCTATCAGCCCGCCTATTGTCACAAGTCCTTTTTGTAGAACCATCGAAACGGCACAGTTAGCATTTCCCAACGTCAATGTTCAGACCGATCCTTTTTGGTATGACATCTATAAGTTAGGTGGAAATATTTCAACCTCTGAACAACAGAGAATTTTAACTAATCTTCGGTCAGTGTTGGAAATGAAACCACCTCAAGGGACGAACAAAGTGATTATTGCACATAGCTTTCCAAAAGGCATAGGTTTAGGAAAAGTCTCAAACTTAGGCACTGTGTTTGTAAAGCCTCGAGGACAAGGGCATGGTTATGAAATCGTGAAACAAATGTCGTTAGCGGAATTAGCCGACTTATGAAACAGTGAGTTAACATAAAAATAGCAGTAGAAATGAGGGGCGAGATGGAAATAAAAACAGTATCACAGTGTACATTAGAGGAAGTTATACAAGCCTGGAATAAAGGTTTTGAAGAATACTTTGTGGAAATTGAAATGGACGAAGCGAAGTTTTTAAATCGTCTCGAAGGGGAGGGGCTTTCTCCAGAACTATCCATTGTTGCATTTGATGGACATGAGCCTATCGGTATTGTCATGAATGGGATTAGACATTTAAATGGAAGGAAAATAGCATGGAATGGTGGAACAGGTGTCTCACCAGCCTATCGTGGGAAGGGTGTTTCACGTACTTTAATGGACAAAACCTTAGCAATCTACGCAAGAGAAAACGTCGACATCGCTACGCTTGAGTCGATAAAAGAAAATAATAGAGCCATTGCTCTCTATGAAAAGTACGGCTATGACATAACAAATCATCTGCTGTTTTTAAGTGGCGTGTTTGAGGCAAAGGTAAAAGAGCCTTTACAAATGCGGGTAGAAGCGATTCGCCCAGAGCAACTTTCAAGTTTTTCATTTTATAAGGAAGATGTGCCTTGGCAATGTAGTTGGCATAGTAACAAACAAGGTGAGGCAAAGGTATTTTATAACCTGGAAAATGAAGCGATGGGTTATATACTTTATAGAGCACAATGGGGCGAAGATGGTCAACTAGAGCGTATAATATTGTATCAGCTAGAGGTGCTTGAGAAAGGTAGTGTGGAATGTATTCCATACTTCATAGCCTGCATAGCAAATCGGAAAGTAACAATAGCAACAGTTAATTTCCTAGCTAGTAATCCAGCTACTAACTATTTGCTTGAAAACGGGCTAGCAGTGATGACAGAGCAAGTGCAAATGAAGAAAATATTGGACTGATAGCACGTGTCGTAGTTTATAGCTAAAAAAACAAATCCTGTTTTTTAGCAACTGATGGATACAGTGAATGTCCACACGAAATAATTAGCGACTATCATTTGAAAGAGGTGAATTTCACCTCTTTTTTTATTTGATAATATAAAATATTCTAATAATTTTAAAAATTATATGGTAATATGTTACGGTGAATTGTTTTAAAAATATTGATGGATTGGGGGAAGAACACTGGAAAGGCATTCAATAGCAATGAATAGGGAGGGTATGTTAATGGAGCGGGTGTAAGCAGTTCATTTGGAGTGAAGAGGGCGGTGACTACGATGAACAAACAAAGAAACCGTAAAGATTAAATGAAATAACTTATCTTGATGGATAATCAACAAACAATTTAAATAAAGGGGGCAGGCTAATGATATGAAAAAAATCAATTGATTTGAATGTTTGCAGTTTATATTGAAGAAAAAGATACTGTTTGTCTTTTATACATAATTCATTAAGCGCTGCATCATATTACAAGAAACGACAAACGTTAGTTAGAGGAATGTTGAAAAATACAGGAATGTGCTAGGTCTTGTAGAAGGAATGCTCTCTTATCCCCTACATCTAAATAGCTTATAACTATCGTATAGATAGTAGATATTTTAATCTATAATTAAATGTGATATACTGCAATAAGGTTATAATTGATACAGAAAAGTTGTGTTCCTAAGTCGCATCTTGTCTTATTGTGACACTCAATTAGGAGCGTCTACATCCTTTCTGCAAATCTTAATATATAAGGAAGATAAAAATGAGTAGCAAACAA
>NZ_KB933425.1 GCF_000392615.1 Lysinibacillus sphaericus OT4b.31
GTGGTATGCTCCCCATTAAGTAGACAGATTAAAAAATAAAATCTGTTTATCAAATGGGGAGATTTTTTTATGAGAACGTGTAGTTTTTCAAAAGAAGAAAAATTAGAGATTTTAAAATTTTATCATACTGGCCAATTTACTCTTAATGAAGTTGCCGAATTATATAAAGTGCATCGTGATACGATTAAAGATTGGCAAAATGATTATCGTTATTTTGGAGAAGAGGGTCTTGAACGATTAAACCAGCAGAATCGTTATGCTAAGGAATTAAAATTAGCGGCTGTCCGAGACTATCTTTCAGGCGAATTTTCATTAAGAGAGGTTGTAAGAAAGTATAGACTTTCTAGTAGATCGGTTTTAAGGAATTGGATAAAAAAGTATACTAGTCATAGTGAATTAAAAGATTCGGGTAAAGGAATGAGCCAAACTATGACTAAAGGTAGAAAAACAACAGTACAAGAGCGCATTGAAATAGCACAAGTTTGTATTGCCAACGATAAGAATTATCAAGTAACAGCTGAACAATATGCGGTTTCTTACCAACAAGTATATCAATGGGTAAAAAAATTCGAAAAATACGGGGAATTAGGCTTGCATGATCGCCGTGGGCGTACAAAGTTAGAAGAAGAGTTAAGCACTGAAGACAAGTTTCGTTTAGAAATCCAGCGTATGGAACGTGAAAATGAACGATTACGTGCAGAAAATCTCTTCTTAAAAAAGTTAGAGGAAATCGAAAGGAGGCGTCGTTAAGTAAAAGCCGTATACATAACCGTTATATTGCCATTCAAGAATTAGCAGCGAAGGAAGCACTGCCAATCATTTTATTATGTGAAATTGCCGATGTTACACGTGCTGCTTATTATAAGTGGTTGAACCGTCAGTCATCAGCACGAGAAATCGAGAATGAACAGCCTCTAGAATCAATTCAGTACCTTTATACACAAGTAGATGGGATTTATGGATATCGTCGCATCACACTTACAATCAATCGTCATCGTGAAAAAGTAGATTTACCGAAGGTAAATAAAAAACGTATTTATCGTTTGATGAAAATGTGTCGATTAAAATCGGTGATTCGTCGAAAACGAAAAAAATATCGTAAATCGAATCCAGATTATGTAGCAGAAAACATACTCAATCGCAAGTTCAAAGCAGATAAACCGAATCAAAAATGGTGTACAGATGTCACGGAATTTAAATATGAGAATGGTAAAAAGGCTTATTTAAGCGCCATTATTGATTTATACGATAATTCGATTGTGAGTTATGTATTAGGGCACTCGAATAACAATAAACTTGTTTTTCAAACGATGACACTAGCCATACAAAAATTAAAAGAGGATGAGCATCCACTTATTCATAGCGATCGTGGTTATCAATATACTTCAAAACTTTTCAAACGTATGATAGATGATGCCGAGAGGGTACATAGTATGTCTAGAGTGGGACGTTGTATCGATAACGGACCAATCGAGGCTTTTTGGGGTACGCTCAAATGCGAAAAATACTATTTAAATAAATATGATACATATGAAGCGCTAAAAAAAGCAATTTTAGGATACATTTCGTTTTATAATTCAGAGCGCTATCAAGAAAAATTAAACGGCTTGAGCCCCTTGGAATTCAGGTCTCAAGCCGCGTAAAGCATTTTTATTATTTCCACTGTCTACTTGACAGGGAGCAGTTCA
>NZ_KB933426.1 GCF_000392615.1 Lysinibacillus sphaericus OT4b.31
AAATTACGAAATTGACTCAAGTAACAAGTTATTTAGGTAAATGGGCAATTAAATCTAACTACTTAATAATAGGATGTATTATTAAATTAAGGTCGAAGATTAACGAGAAGTAAGTGGGCAATAGTTGGATTTTTAAGGTTATTTTTGTTTGGTCTGCGGAGTAAAGTTTTTGACATAACGCATTGTGTATGGAAGTGTAAATGGAAAAAGTTATCCAAACAACTATCGTATAAGGTATTATTATATGAGTAAAGTAGGTACGTGAAATCAGTTGTTATTTTAATAGTAACGAAAATGGGGTGAGGAAGTTGAACAAAGTTTCGTATTTTATCGTCAATTCTTTTACTACAGAACTTTACAAGGGAAATCCCGCTGCAGTATGTTTACTGGATGCAACAATTCCTGAGTTGACTATGCAGAAAATTGCTCAGGAGATACCTGTACCAACAACAGCTTTTATCCAAAAGAAAGATCATGTCTTTTTTCTGAGGTGGTTTACGCCAGTAATGGAAATACCGATTTGTGGGCATGGAACAATCGCTAGTGCTTTTCTGCTCTGGCAACAAGGGGTTATACCAGTAGATCGCTCTATTACATTCCAGACGATAAGCGGTCCTTTGCAAGCTAGCTGGAATAATGAAATGGTTGAAATAACCATTAAGAAGTATCCGTTAGAAGAGATTGAATGCCCCTCAGAGCTTGAAGATTGGCTCGGGACGAAACCTATATATGTAGGGAAAACAGACTTAGATTATATCGTGGAACTAAGTCATGAAGAATATATTGCAGAATTTGAACCTGATTTTACTGCAATGAACCACTTTCCAGTACGTGGCGTCTGTATTACGAGTAGGTCTAAGAATGAGGGAATCGACATCGTCTCTAGATTTTTTTCACCAGCACAGGGTATTGATGAAGACCATGTAAATGGTTCTAGTCATGGTGCGTTAGGACCTTACTGGTGTGAAAAATTATCAAAAGAACGTATTGTTAGCAAACAACTGTCAAAACGTGGTGGGGTATTATTTGTGACACCCAAAGTAAATGATGTTGCGATTGCAGGTCCAGCAGTTCAGATATTACGGGGTGAACTATTGATTTAAATCTTTCTTAATTTTAAATAAAAATTAACCGATAAACCCTTATTTATTAAAGTTTATCGGTTATATCAAATGAAGTGAAGATACCTTATCTGAATGTGATTCTTCCAAAATTCCTCGTAGGTGCTAATGGCAATATAAATTACTGGATTACTATTTGAAATACCAATTTTGAGCATTTTGATATAGTATTTTCGCTGCTGCTTGTTCATCAAAATGATGTTCAATTAAATCAATGTCCGAAAATTGAAATGGTCTTTTTGCTCTGGTAGATGGTAAATCTGTTCCAAACATTAATGCATCTGGATTAATGGCATAAATCTCTTTCATCGCATGGACAGGATCAAAATCAATGCGTCCAAATCCTGTTGCTTTTACACGCACACCACTCTCAACTAATGCAAGTAAGTTAGGCAAACCTACTTTTGATAATCCTAAGTGATCAATAGACACTGCTGGAAGTTGTTTAATAATGGGTGCAATTGCAGGAAAATCTTTGGCATTGATATATAACTCGGTATGCCAATTTGCTATTTCATACACACGTTTTGCAAAGGAATCTAAACGTGTCACATCTTCAGAGCCACCACGATTTACATTGAAACGAAGTGCTCGAACCCCTTTTTGATGTAAATCTAAGATTGCTTCATCGGTTGTGTCGAATGGAAGCTGTGTAACGCCAACAAAATATTTTCCTAATTTTTGCATTGCATCAATTAAATACGATTGGTCAAATTTTTGAAAAGAACCTGAAACGATGGCTCCGCCAACTACATCAACAGAATTTACAGTTCGTAAGTAATCGTCTGCAGTAAACGGCTCAGGCATAAACCCTTGATTTTCGTATAAAGGGAAGGCCGGATTAATAATATGCAAATGGGCATCAAAAATTTTCATTATTTCACCTCATTTTTTTGTTGGCTTGATTATAAATCTAATTCCTTTATAAGAATAATCAAATTATTTTATAAAACAGTATAAGTAGAACTTATGACGTTATTTCGAAAAAGGCAGGTTTAAAAAGGACTGTTGATAGACACCATAATGCGTAACCTCGTCGATTCTTCTTAAGCAACGATTGCTTGTGTTGCGCCTACAGGATGGATGTGCTCTGCCACAGAATAAAGCTAAAGAGAAAAGGCGGTGGCCATAACGAGGTGCTGGCTCTTGTTAATTTGCATTGTGCATAAGACATGAATAGAAAGATAATTATTTCTCATCTGTACACTTAATATAGTATTATGAACTAGTATGAAGGAGCGTGAAAATATGAAATTTATTAAATTTCTACTTATATTGTTTGTTTTCATCGGTTTAATTGGTTATGGTGTGTATCATTATGGTACTAAGTTTGCATCTGATAAAATAGTGGAGACGATATCGACGGAATTAGAGAACAACGGACAAATGGAAGAAATAAAGAACACGATTGAAAGTGACCCAGAGTTAAAATCATTTATGGAAGAAGCGAAAACAGTAGATAGTAGTACATTGCCGTTTACGACAAAAGAAGAAGCCACTAAGGTAATCATTCAAAAAGTGGGTATCTCAGAGCTTAATGATATTCGCGTACAATTACAAAACGGTTCCATGACAAAAGAAGAGGCTCTTCAAGAATTCCAAGGAAAATTGACAGAAGAGGAAATAGCAGCGTTAAAAGTCATTGTTTATAAAGAGTTATATCAATAAACCGTTTTGTGCGCAATACAAAAAGAATTTATGTTGTTAGAATAATATTGAGTCAGTTCAAGGACATGCTATAGCAGCATGTCCTATTTTTATGTCCTAAAAGTTTAAAAAAATCGGTTAACCTTGTCCCTGATTGTAGATCCCAACTGTATATAAGTGAATAAAGGCCTAAGTTTTGTCAAAAGGAAGAGTTGCTACAGGATTGAGTAGCTGAAGTGGCTGAAGTCTTCGATAGTGGTATGTAGCACAAATCAAAAGGATTATTCTCGGGTCAATGCAATTGCTAATCGAAGCTCGTTAAACCACAAAACGGAGGGCAATAAGGGGGATGCATATGGCTATAGTTAGAGTGCAAAAGAAGGAAAATTATGTTGTATTAGACAAAGGATTTTTAAATGACAATCGTTTAAGCTGGAAAGCAAAAGGTTTGCTGGCCTATATGCTGTCATTGCCAAATGATTGGTCATTTTGTCTTGCAGATTTAGCAACTCGTAGCAACTGTGGACGTGATGCAACAGGTAATATTGTGAAGGAGCTAATGAAAGCTGGCTATATTCATAAGGAACAGGGAAGAACAAATCGTGGAATGTTCGGCAAAACGGACCTGTTAGTGTTTGAAGTACCACAGTTGACACCGCCTACTGAAAAGCCGTTAACGGACAATCCATCAACGGAAACACCACAAACGGAAAAACCATCACTACTAATTACTAATTCACTAAATAATCATTTACTAAATAATAATAATAATAATGATGCTCGTCATCCCATTGTAGGGAATCCGTCAAAACGCCAAACGGCATGTCAATTTTATGAGCAAAATGGCTTTGGCTCTCTTGTTTGTCATGTAGCGGACAAAATAGATCGATGGTCGGATGAACTATCGGAAGAACTGGTTATTCATGCCATGAAACTAGCTGTTGAAAACAATGTACTTCGTTGGAATTACGTTGAAAAAATCCTACTAGATTGGCGCAACAAGGGGTTAACAACCATTGTAGATGTGGCAGCGGATCGCCAACGATTTGCAGCTCGAAAGCAACATCCTAATGTTAAGCGAGATTCGCAACAAGGTCGTCATGAACTTATTCCTGCATGGTTCCACCAACGACATGAAGACAACACCCAGGTACAAGCTGAACAAGCTATTAACTTTGAAGCTGAACGTAAAAAAATCTTGGCAAAATTAAGCAAGGTGCCAGATAGTTGAAGGAGACAATCGAATAAGGCTATTAAAGCGTTTTATACCATAATGGTTGATCCACATTAAAATAGTCATGATCCGCTAAAATGAGATGGATTCTTTCTAATGCATCATCAAAAGATGGTTCATCATATTTTTTCGTCCACACAATCGTCGAGACGATATTCATTGCTGCATAAAGGGCATATATTCGCCAAAATGTATCGTCTGGAGGTGCTGTAAAATAACCATTTATTTGTCCAATACAAAATGGGATGCTATGTCTTCTGCTAAATAAGGACAGATTATAAAAATCATGATAGGGGTCTCCAAAATCATAGCTATTAAAATCAATTACGCCATTGAACGTGTTATTTTGAACGATGATATGACCTAGATGAAAATCATCATGGAGTAAGGTTATAGGTCGATCTTTAAGAAGATGAAAATTGTTTTCAATAAAGTTGAGTATTTTATGCTCTTTTGGCACTTGATAGCTACCTTTTTTATAGTCATTTAAATAAAAGCTGAATTTCTTTCTTTGAGCTTCTTCCCAGTGCATCGTTTGTGGGACATGGGCATGTAGTTGATGAATTTTTCTTAATTCTTTCCCAGCAGCAAGGCCTAAATTAAATTGTCCCACATCAGAAAGGTTCAAAATGATTTCATCGGCAGGGTATCCTTCAATATAGCTTAATACCATGACCGAAAGATTGGCCTCACTCAATAAAGTACATTCTATGGCTTTATGTGTTTGTACACCTTGTTTTTCTAATGCTTGAAGCAATGAAAATTCGATGGTTCGTTTTTCGTGATATTGTATGTCAGATAATCGTATAAAGTAATGATTTTGGCCGACGGAAACTATGTATTTTTCATCTGGTGAGTATCCTTTTTCGATTTTTTTTATAGAAGAATACCCTTTAAGGCTCGCTATGTGGTCTATTACATCTTCAATTAACAAAGTCAATCCACCTCTCTCGCAACAAGTAAGAATGAAGATAATACTATACGGGCGTATGATTGTCAATAATCTTCTTAGTAAGTAAATATTGTATAATTACTTTGTGTAATATATTAATAGCAAGGAAAGGGAGAAAGCATCATGTTGAAATTCATCGGTTCAGGGAGTGCATTTAATACGAAATTAGGCAATAATTCAGCGTATTATAAAGTAGCCAATCAGATGTTACTGATTGATTGTGGCAGCAATATTTTTCATCGAATCAAGGAAAATCAAATACTGGAAGGGATCGAACACATCCATGTATTGGTGACGCATACGCATGCAGACCATGTAGGAAGCCTGGCTGATTTAATTTTTTATACGTACTATTCACATGGAGAATTTGCAACATCAAAAGTAACTGTTTATTACGTACATGATGTAAAAATGGAAGAGCTGTTGATAATTAACGGCGTTATGCCACAAGCGCATTGTTTAACAAAACAACTGCATGCCGACACACAGTACACACTGCCTTTCTGTAAAGTACGATTTGAGAAATCAAGTCATGTTGAGGAGCTACCATGTTATTCGATTGAGTTACATATTAATAATAGCGTTATTTATTACACCGGAGATACCAATAGCCTAAAATCATCCTTAACGAATGAGCACTATGATTACGTATTTGTAGATACTTGCCAAGCTGATTATGAAGGCAATGTTCATTTGTCACTGCGAAAACTTAGTGAATTAGTTGATCCTAATTTCCGTGCTAAATTTTGGTGTATGCATTTAGATGAAGGTTTTGACCGCCAAGAAGCGCAATCGTTAGGATTTAATGTTGTGATCAATGAGTTTTAAGCTGAAATCAACATCAATTTCTTATTAGATCTTACTGGCGAAAGAAGCTTGTTTAATCCTTTGCTGCATACAATCAACAGTTTCAAGAGTGGAATATAATCATTCAATTAGAGGTAGATGTCAAAATTAAATTGAATTGTGATTAGAAAGGAGCGGGGAACAATGGGGTTATTATTTGCTATTATGGGATTGTTAGTTTTAGTAGTAGTGATCAGTGATTTAAAAAAGAAATTGCATAAGCATGATAATTCACTTGATCGTCGTACAAACCAGTCATCTTGTTAGGATGATAGGCACATTAGTGTTTATAAGAATTCAATCTCAGTAATTGCAACAGATTCGGGTCTTCTTACATTCATTTTCTTATCAACACTCATTTTACTCACTAACATTCCAACTAGCTTTTTCTTTTCGTATACTTCTAATAGTATCCAGTTATCTTATAGCTTTTTTAAAGATAACGCTAATTGTTTTACTCTTATTGGCTTGTTCATTCTGAGTTAATTTTGATAACTCTTGCTTTACCCGTTCTTCATTAGAGTCTTCCTCAA
This sequence comes from Lysinibacillus sphaericus OT4b.31, assembly GCF_000392615.1. Taxonomy (GTDB): domain Bacteria; phylum Bacillota; class Bacilli; order Bacillales_A; family Planococcaceae; genus Lysinibacillus; species Lysinibacillus sphaericus_B. The sequence goes on from NZ_KB933426.1 coordinate 6,334, forward strand.
GTTTTCGATTCTTTAAATCGTCATCACTAATTAAATTATTTAGCCAAGCATATTGCCATTTTGAGCGTCTACTTTCAATATCAGATAGTTCTTTCTTTAACATTCTCACTCTGTCTTCCACATTGACAGGAGGGGTATCGGAATTCACTTCATCATTTATCAGCTCATTATAATTCCAATCTTTAATCAAATTTAGAAATTGCACTTCTAAGAAATTTTGAGAAATACCTGGTAAATCACATAATCCGTTTCGTTTACCTACACAGTAGTAACTGTGGGTTATATAACCACGAGCTTTCCCAGATGATTGTTTACTTGACATGGAAGAACCACAGCGAGCACATTTAATTACACTCGTAAATATATAAGGACTAGTTGCTTTTCTCGGATGTACTTGTGAACGAGTGGATAGTAAACGCTGGGCTTCTTCAAAATCTTTTTTGTCTATAATCGCAGGTACAAAGTTTTCAATTTCAAAGTATTGGTCTTTGTTAACGCGGTAGTTATAACGCATAGTTCCCATGTATATCATATTCATTAATACGTAACGTACGGAGTTAAAATGCCACATAGCACCAGCTTTTGTCTTGATACCTCGTTGGTTTAATATTTTTGCTACTTTTCCAACACCGTATTTTCCCGTTAAATATAAATCAAATAACTCTTTTACTATAATAGCTTCCTTTTCATTAATGACTAAATAGTCGCCATCTTTGTCGAAGCCAAGAGGTGCGATACTTACTGTCCATTTTCCTTCTTTCGCTTTTTGATTCAGGCTTGCAGCTGGAATATCAAACACGTATTTTAAGTAAAAAGACAAAGCGTGATTATAGTGAATCTGAGGTGGATGTAGGAAATACACAAGCTAAAACAATTGTGGATGCGCTAATGCCGATTTTATATATTGCAACTTTAATATACATACAAATCTCTGGGGCAATGGAATGGCCTATTATACAGTTAATTCTACTAGCTATTGTTGGTGAACTATTTTTATTAGGATATTGGATCAGTGGTAGAAAAAGTTTATCTAAAAAAAGAAAGAAAGAATTAGAAAAGATGAAGGCTTATGACATATAATCACTAGTAGTTAAAATGACACATTAATATCACTAAACAAATGCCCAGGCACTCAATTCATTTTGAGCCTGGGCTTTTTTGTGTTTATTTTATTTATTTAGGTCAACGGATTTTACATTAAGGGTGTTTTGAGATTGAATAGCCTTTTTATAATTAATATGATTATATATAGCGCCAAATGCCGAAAACAATATGAAAAAGTAACTAATAATACCTGGAACAAAAATAGAAAGCAATAACCACGCCATTAATAATATATACCAAGAGATCACAAATCCTTTACTTCGTTGCCATTTTTTCATTTATGTACACGTCCTTTCAATTACCATTTTAGAAAAGTGTGCGTTAAAAGTACACAACAAAAAACAGACAACTGTGATTAGTTACTATCTTTAACAAATTCAAGTAATTCTTCTACTTGCTGTATTTCTAACGCTTCAGCAATTTTTTGGCATATTAGGGTTTAATCCAATTTCATATTGCTTAAAAACGTATTTTATAAGAATAAGAATTGATGGGGTGAAAACATTTCTAAAAAAAGAAAAATAGTTAGAGTGATTAATGAATGTTGTCCGTCGGTGAAAACTATATGCCCTCCTCCAAGCGCCCCTTGTTTGAGTCTTTGTGACTGTTGTGTTTCTCCACTTCAGTCCGTCTTACAACAACTTGTTGGGCAAACTGTAATTCTTGGCACTATTGCAGATGCACCAAATGTACCGCCTCTCTTTTTTTTATACACTATTGTTGAGGTGAATGATTTTTTAGTTACTGTTACAAATGGAACGACAACCTATGTGGTAAATATTTCTGATGTAACAGGGGTAGGTTTTTTCCCACCAGGACCTAATATCAATTTGTTGCCACCTGTTGATTCTGGGTGTGAATGCAATTGTCGCGAACGGCCAATTAGACAATTGCTGAATACACTTATTGGTTCAACAGTAAATCTTTTGGCAGGTAATGGATCTACAGCAGTAGGTTTTAACGTGGAACAAACAGGTCTTGGTATTGTGTTAGGTACTCTACCAATAAGTCCTAATCAACCAATCTTTAGATTTGCAATTTCAACTTGCAAAATTGTAGCTGTAGGGCAGACTAATTGAATAGAGAATGTTGTGAGAAAGTGGATAATAAAAAATAGTGATTTTAACTGTGGCTTACTTGAAGATTACTGAGCTGTTTAGACAGCTCTTTTTTTTATTCAACTAACAAAGCAAATTAGCTAAATAGGAAGGTAATTTGACACATCATTCCGAAGTAAAAAGAAAGAGTCTGGGGGAGAGAAAGGTGAGCGAAATTAATATTATAAAATTGGAAAATAAGTTAGTGGCATTAATGACAAATAATGCTGGGGACTTTCAATCAAATTAAAAACCCTTAAACGAGCAAATATCAAAGCATACCAAAGGGTTGGTATCAAGAGGATAGGGTAACTTTTTGGATTGAAAAAGATAATAAATTCGTATAGATGTCAATGTTAGAGGAAAAAGTATTGGAACAAAAGCAGTTACTTGGATTACTGATTACATTTTTAGTTTACCTAATAAGAAGGTTAGGATAGAAGCATATACTCGAAGTGACAACATAGCTATGAGAAAAACATTAGCAAATTCGAGGCAGTTATGATAGACAAGGGACTAGAGGATAATTAAAAATCTATTTCTCAGCTCAAAAAACCTCTTTTATTAAAATGAGTAAAAGAACTAGTAAAACGTCTATGCATAGATTTCATTGCTACATATTCTAGCTATATAGAGACCTCTCTATTACTATAAAAAGAAATGAGGGAATTTTTTTGAGTGATCAATTAGATAATCAGATCCAACCTTTTCTTCCTTGTCCTGTATCATCAACTCAACAAACACCATTATCTAGTGCTAATACTCCAGTAATCGCTTCACAGCTTTCCACTCCAATTATTAAAATACCGGTGGTTCTTGCAGAACCAACACT
>NZ_KB933427.1 GCF_000392615.1 Lysinibacillus sphaericus OT4b.31
CCCTCCTACTCGATTTTTTATCAGAAATAGTAGTTACAAATAACTCTATTAACGAGAGTAGTACGCTACGTTCAACTATTTTCTTCCATTTTCGGACTTTGCCACTGTCCAATTAGCTAACTTCTTCAAATTCATGGCAGTCAAAGTAAGCATCGCCTGCAAGGACAATTTATTAATCCCTTATAAGGTCGTCCAACGCATACCATGCTTTTCTTTCGCATCCGTAAATATGCGTTCAATCGTTTCTTTTCGACGTGCATAGTTTGCTTCATGTCACTTTGATGACGTAAATGATAGGCTTCTTCCATATGATGCATCAAAATAGGACGTTCAATGATTTTCTGATGATCCCTTACTCGTCGTACATGGAGCCAATAAGGGACAACTTGTGCATTGAAATGGATAGGATTTATACTGTATTCTGCCTTCATTCGTTGTTATTGAATAGGGTACACTAGTTCATTGGAGCGCAGGCGGCGACTTCTGCGGGAAAAGCATGAGTTGAAGGCCCCGCAGAAGCG
>NZ_KB933428.1 GCF_000392615.1 Lysinibacillus sphaericus OT4b.31
AACAATTGGGGCGCAGTTCATTACTAGGGTTTTAATTATAAAAATGCTGCTTTTATAAAGTTTTATATTTATCTTTGAATCGAATTTTTTTATTCTTCCTTAATATTTCAAATAATGCAACTGCAACAATTATCCATGTAAAAGGACTTTTTATTGAAATTCCTACTTGAGATACTCCTCCTAAAATTGTGAGAACGAAAACAACAATAATCAAGTATGACATTGAAGCAATATTTACATAAAGATCTGTTTTATTAGTATCTTTCCTTTTACCGCCGACCAATAAACCGAGTAAAAATGTACACAGCATTAAATACATAAGAAGATTCTGTGGTATATCAATAATATTAATTAATTTAGGAAAAAAATCATAAATCATTAATAAAGTTAGTACAAGGTGTATACAAATAAAAATTAAATAATATAGTTTAGACAACCTTCCACCTCCTTCTTTCCATATTTGCCTAATATTATAAATTTCGAGCACCCTTAATATTACACAATATTCATATTTTTCGCAATCAAGAAATGGTAATAATTGTGATTTGCGCAAGTCCTGCTGCTTTTATTTTATTTTCAGCACTTCTGGCTGCTTCATCACCAGTAAATGTACCTGTCTTCACACGCCATTTAGTGCCATCTCGCTCAATGTAAGCTACCCAACCAAAACGATGCTTTAGTACATCTAAAACATTTTCAGCAGCTTGTAATGTGCTATATGTGCCTGTCATGACGCGATATTTATTATTGTCTGTAACTGGCTTTTGTTGCTGGGTATTGCCTGTACAATTAGCAACCATCACAAGAAACTGTGACCATGAAATTTTACCTTCACGCATATTACGGGGGCAATTTTTACCGCTAAAGTGATTGTGCTGGACAACATTTTTAATCGATATGTTTTCATCTTTCATGATTTTAGCAACTAGCTCTGCTGTATTTTGCATTGCCTTATGATAGTTACCATCACTATTGACGCAAACCTCGATTTGGATTCCTTCGTTATTTCCTGTATTACTTCCAGCAGCCCAACATTTCCAAGAATGTTCAAATGATTGCACTGCCTCCTTATCATCAACTGTGTAATGCCAAGATGCTGAACGACTATTACCATTGTATTGTAATCGTGCATGTGCGTCTGCATCGGCTCCTGAACGTGTATTATCTGTTTCATGAACAACGATATATTTCTTTTTATTACCTTTACCATACGTGACTTTATTCGCTTGTGAGTCAGTCAATAATTTTTTTCGAATTGTACTCATTTTGTTTCTCCCTCTCCTGTTTTATCTTTTACAATTGATAAAATGTTTTTAATGAACTCCGATGTTGGTAAGCCCATTTTCGTGCCGTTCTCCGTGATAGAAATAAATTCGAGTACACAGAATGCAATGGCTGCACCATCACCTGCATACTCGATACCTGGTATCACTAATGCTAGTAAATACACTGAGCTGACTAGCATTAGATAATAAATTTTTCTTATGATGCCATTGAAACCTACACGGCTGTTTAAATTTTGATTAATAACCCCACTCATAATTCCCGTAAAATAATCAATCGCCATGAATCCAATTAAAACAGTTACGGCCATTCCTAGACCGTCAACCGAATAAGACACCAACGTGCCAATCATTCCCATTCCACTTACTGCAGCGATCCATTTTTCCATTACAACACTTCCTTTTTTGCATAATAAAAGCCCTCCACAATTATCTGTGGAAGGCGTAAAATCAAATATATTTTTGAAAATATTTTAGTTCTTCATTTAGCGTATCAATCGCCTTTAGAATATTTTTAAAGTGTTTATCATCATGTAGCGCAACATATTTATCTTTCGTAATTTTATTTAATTCGAAAAAGGCATTACCTAAATTGCAATCAAGCTCATTAATTTCATCTAGTTCATCATTCGTCATGGTACCACCCCATTTTTAGCATAAAAAATAACGCTAAGCTTCTGCTTGCGTTTCGTCTGTTACTTTATTTTGTTGTTCATCCATCAAAGCGCATAACTTCGTATACTCGCCTTGGCTAACTTGCTTATTTAACATAAGTAAACTTAATTGAGTGCCCATTGTTTCAAAGTCACAACTTGGACTAATGATTAATAACTCTGCAGCACGATAAACAATATTCATATTTGTTCCTCCCTACACTCCGATATTCTTCATTGCTATTAACACTTCTGTATTTAATAACGTTTTTGCCTGCATTTCTTCTAGTGTTGATTTTGGTTCCGTTGGTTGTTCAATGATTGGTGGTTCTTCTACCGATGGGAATGGTTCATAATAAAAAGAACCGTCTTCAGCTCGGCGCAGAATACCTTCGCCCTCTGGTAAACTAGATACTTGAATAATGTCAGATTGCATCCATCCAGGAACTGCATTCAAATCAGTAAACACAGTGAATGACCCATCTTCGTTTTTGTATAAATAATACATCATTAATCAATAACCTCCTTATAATGTGAAATAATGTTCGCATCGCCCAACTTAGCAAACAGTCTACTATGAACCTTCAAATATAAATCTTCATCTTTAATATATGCAAATGTCCCTAAGGTGAATTGTCTAGTCATGCTTGTGCCATTTAGTGCTTTAAGTGCAGGTACATAATACAGTTCCCGTATCCATGTTTCGCCTTCTCTGATAAAACGAAGTAAATTATCATAACCATTACCATTTAGTTCGTAACCGGCGACAGTGTATGGTTGCGTGTATATTTGTTTACCAGTTTGATAATCAAACGTTAGGAAACTATCAGCTTGGTTAGTTGCTAGTTGTTGATGTAATGCCAAAGTATCAATATTCATAACAGATATTGACGCATTATTAGAAGACCCGAACGATAATAGTATGAAATTTTTACCGTTTTCGGAATATTTATAATTCCATTGAGAAAATCCACCCGGCGACGAACCAACTATACTGTTGCCCGCAACATTGTTAAAGGGTTTATTTGACGGTACAAATTGTTTCTTCTCTATTGTGTATAGGGAGCTATGATTGGTGTATATCACGTATATAAATTTATCATCACCAAAGAAAGCCTTAGCTGGTGGTGAAAGCTCCCCACCAGCCCAATGAGCTAAGGTAACGTAAGCGAAATTTGTAGGCACTCCTAAACCATCAAACGCTAATTGGAAAACCCATAAGTAGATGTAAGTATTCGATGATAGAAAGAAATAAGAACCTTGACACACTATATCTCCAACTAACGCATCATTATCTCCAAATGACGAACCCCCATTTTGACGTATAACCGTAACATATTTGAATGTTGTTTTATCCATAACTGCATAACATACACTTCCACTTCCACTAGCAGCTGTGATCCCCCGAACATATAAATATTTTGAATCGGCGAACCAGTTACCGCCGATAAAGCTGAAATAGTTTGGATTGTTGATTTCCTCAGCATGTATTACCTCTAAGGTATTCATGTCAATAAATGCTAAAAATTTTGATGTTTGAATCATGTGAATATTATTCCACAGATGTATACGTCTCATTAGTCTAATATCGTACGTCGGCAATGTTGGGAATTTAAGCTCGTACGATTGTTGTAACGGGTCTAAATATCCATCTCCGTAACCATCTTTGAATTAAGTGGCTTAAACAATGACGACATAGTGGTATTTAGCAACGGAGATAACGAGTACTCTGTAAAAAGAATATTTATTGACACAGAGAACGCTGAAGTCATATTTAGTCCAGATTCATGCGATAGGTCATTTAGGCAGTATGTAATAAGTTTAGAAAATTTCGAGAGTTCTATTAGGATACATGGCAAGGTTGTAAAATACTTCACGGATCCATGTTTTTGATTACAAACGTTTGTAATTAAAATTTAAGAGTGGCTCATCCGCTGCTCTTTCTTTAATCAGGAAAGGAGAAATAATCATGGCAAGTTACAAAGAATTGGAGCCAAATAAAAATGGCAAACCCCGCATAAAAATAACTGTTGAACTCGGATATGATGAAGAAAAATGTAAACGCATAAGAAAATACAAAAATGTCACATTAAATAGTCTATTAGAACGTACTATCAAAAAAGCAATTACAGAGTTTGAAATTGAAGTTGCTAATATGGAGATTGAAAATGATATAGAGAATATTACTTTTGAACAGTTTGTACAACGTTGGATGGATGTTTATGTACGTGTCGATTTAGCAATTAAATCTAAGAATAATTATGAATCAGTTTGCGAGGAGGCATTCTTCAATATTTTAATAAAATGAAACTGTCAAAAATAAAAACATTTCATGTTGTTAATTTTTTCAAAGAAGAAAAAGAACAAGGAAAGCGTAATTTAAATGGAAAATACATGGTATTAAAAAGTATTTTTTCAAAAGCAATTGATTGGGGAGTTGTTCAAGAAAATCCAATGAAAGGAGTGAAGCGTCCATACGTTGAAAAAAGATATCGTGAAATACAATTTTATAATGAAAATCAGTTAAAACAACTACTCTCGATACTGGACCAAGTTTATCCGAAGCACCGATTACAAATTAAACTAGCAGTTTTCGGAGGTCTACGAATGACTGAAATAGCCGGTATTAGAGTTGAATGTTTAGATTACACCAACAATTCGTTATTATAGATAAAACACTTCAATATGATAAAGATACAAAACGCTTTTTTCTTGGAAACACAAAGACCAAGAGATCAAGAACCGTATTTATTCCAGAATCTTTGATGAAAGAGACAAAAGAATTTGAAAAGGAAAGAAAAAAGTTAAAGTTAAAATCAGGTGAATTATGGACACCGATGCTGACGACGAAAACAATCCAATTAACCTGTTATTTGTGAAAAGTAATGGATTTCCTTCACATCCAGACGGCATGTCTAATAGATGGAAAGAAATTGTGGACAGATTTAACTTACCACGCCTAAATTTCCATGGATTACGTCACACATATGCTTCGTATATGATTAGTAAAAATGTAAACTTTAAAATCATACAAGAACAATTGGGACATGTTGATATAAAACAAACACATAATACTTATAGTCATTTAACTGAGCGTGACAAAGTAAAAGCAAGTGACCTGTTTGACGAAATCTTATAAAATGGTCTCCTTTTCGTCGCCTTCGGTCACTTGCCTTAATTACTATTAAATTAAATACCCCTAAAACGTTGATATATCAACTAGTCTTGAATAGCCGCTTCTAACGCAACAACCATCATGTCATTGAACGTCGTTTGACGTTCTTCTGAAGTCGTTACTTCGCCAGTAATGATGTGGTCACTTACTGTTAATACAGAAAGTGCTTTACGACCAAATTTTGCTGCTAGCGTGTAAAGCGCTGCGGATTCCATTTCAACTGCTAGTACACCGTATTGAGCTAGTTTTTCATTTTGGTGCTCATCCGAGTAGAATAAATCTGCTGTGAAGATGTTCCCCACTTGTAAGTTTAACCCTGCCTCTTTACCTGCGTTATAAGCTTTTAATAATAAATCAAAATCTGCGATTGGAGCAAAATCGATAGCGCCACCCCAAATGATTTGATTCATACGCGTATCCGATGTCGCTGCTTGCGCTAAAATTACGTCGCGAACTTTTACATCTTTTTGAATTGCACCACAAGTACCAACGCGGATTAATTTTTGAACATCATATTCTTGCATTAACTCTGTTGCATAGATCGAAATAGATGGAACACCCATACCAGTGCCTTGTACAGAAATACGTTTGCCTTTATACGTACCTGTATAACCAAACATATTACGAACTTCGTTATAACAAGTAACATCCTCTAAAAAAGTCTCTGCGATGTATTTTGCGCGAAGCGGATCCCCTGGAAGTAAAATTGTGTCAGCGATCTCGCCTTTTTTTGCATTAATATGAATACTCATACTGCAATCCCTCTTTTCTGTCAGTTATCACTTTAAATGATACTGTGTTTCTCATATTTACGCAATGATAGACGTCTAGCAACTTAAAAAGAAAGAGTAGTCAAATTATTCCGACTTATCGTTCATGACCCACATATAAATCCCATAGTTCATCAAATACTTCTGTTGTTAAATTATCCGTTGCATAGGTTTCTATATATGTAGATAGCTCATCAAAATCTGAACTTTGCTTTGGAAAATTATGCTCATGAAACATCTCTTCTGCAAAACGCACCTTTTCATCTGACCAATCTCCCCCACGGAAAGTTAATACATATAAATAAAAGCTCTTTTTCATAACCAAAAAGTGCCTCCTTTTCTCTCATTTTTCTTTTCGCTAGTTTATCAAAAAAATTACAATTCGTCATAAAAAAGCTTATAGTTTCTTTTAAGTATTTTTTCCTATTACAGATAATAACATCATCTAAGATCATTTCTTATGACTATGGTCATAAAAAGATCAATTGCTATTTTATCAGAAAAATGAAAATTTTATGAAAAAATAATAGAAACATTTAGCAAAATACGATAAAATTGAAATCGACTATACAAATTTAGGAAGGTGATGGCGATGCAAAACTCTAATAATCTAAGTAGTTCAACGAAAAAACGCCCGTCTCTCTTTAAATCTAGTTTTTTCAAAAGGAAAAATCCAGATTCAAAGCATAGTAGGCCTAATCTCCCTTCTACTAAAGAAAAACGACAACGTTTTTATCATTTAATCCGCGGTAAAGTGATGATTATTTTTGCCATACTCATCCTTATTAATGCTGTAATGGGTATATTATCGTACGTCAATATTACGAATTTGCAACAGCAAATGAAAGATTTTACTGAAAAAAATGTACAAGAGCAACTAACGGTCAATCAACTTGCGTATGAAATTGCTAGACTAACCAATCTTGAACAGGCCTATTTAATCACAGGGAATGGTAGTTATTCTACTTCCTATAATATGAAAATTGATGCTATCAATAAAAAAATTCAGGCTTTACAAGAAAAGTTTTCCGACCGTGAACTGGAACTGGGCCATATGCAAGCAATTGGTCAATACTACAAAAACTACCTTGAGTACTCTAAAAAGGTGATGACAATCCGTGATGAAATTGGCCTTGAACAAGCACGTAAGCTCATGATGAACGGTACAGGGGAAACCATGAAAATCCATATTGATGATAACATTGAATCAATTAACTCTGTTATGGATGAATCCAATAAAGCAACACTAAGTAAGCTCAACGAACAAATCAAAGTTTCAAATACTACATTTTTTTTCATCTCGCTGGTCGGACTAATTGCCATGATTATTTTTGGGTATATGCTATTTAAATCATTGAAAAACAATACGTCTGCTATAAACCACTCTATCTTAGATATTGCCCAAGCTGGGGGCGATTTGACACGACGCGTCCAAGTTCGAAACAATGATGAATTCTCAACCATTGCCACATCGACAAATACACTTATCATTTCTATTTCGAACCTGATTAAACGAGTTAGCCAACTTGCTGACCACGTTTCAAGCAGTAGCCAGGAGCTAATGGCATTGGCAGAAGATAATGCCCGTACCATTCAAAATATTGCAGATACTACTGCAGATATTGCCAGTGATAGCGACAATACGATTCATAGCATGACCAGTGCACAGCAAAAAATGAGTGATTTGGAACATTCTATGCATCAGTTAACAGAACTGACGAACGGGGTACAGCAAGCCTCTCTTGCCATGCAACAAGCAGCCGACGATGGGAGCCGTTCAGTATATCAATCCTCTGTAGTTATGCAGTCTATTGAAGAAACAATGGCCTCCACTACTACTACCGTCGAGGCACTTGGCCGAAAATCTACGGATATTACATCGATTATCAGTACGATTACAGCCATATCTGAGCAAACAAATCTTCTTGCTTTAAATGCAGCAATCGAAGCTGCTCGCGCAGGTGATCACGGCAGAGGCTTTGCTGTTGTAGCCGATGAAGTTCGCAAGTTAGCTGAGCAATCTCAATCAGCTGCTAAAGAAGTAACATCCATTGTGACGTCTATTCAAGATGAAGTGTCATCGATTATTTCGCAAAATCATGAAGGGGTTATTTCCGTCATTCGAGGAGTCGAGGTGACAAATGAAACGAATCAATCGTTGTCGAATATTTTAGCGCACACCAAAGAAACGACGACCATTATTACGGCTATGGTAGAGAAAATTGCTTTGACACTTGATTATAGTAATGCAGTTGCCAGTGATTTTGTGCATATGAATGCTTTCACAGAGCAAACGGCTGCAAATACCGTTACGTCAGCTGCAGCCGCAACACAGGGTTCTGCATCCATGCAAGAAATCAACGCAGCAGCCACAGAGCTAGCTCACCAGGCAGATAGCCTCCGAAATGTCGTTAGTGAATTTAAAGTGTAACACGTATAAGAATGACTCTCCTAGGGACATTCTTTTTTATGTCATCGTGAGGAAGTAGACAGTGTCAACGAGCATTCATAGTACTTTTGTCATCATGATCATCATCTCCTTAAGTATTCTTAGCAGGCTAGGAGCAGAATTATCAGTAGGCGATACAAGTTGATTGGAGTGGAAGGCGCGACACTCCTACAGGAACAGCACGTGTTTAAAACCATTTCTGCGGCGACCCGCCGCAAAAATTAGTTGGAGCCGTGCCTGAGGAAAGGGAGTGCCTGGAACGGAAAGCAACGATTTCTTACTATTTCTTCTAAAATGAAAAAACTGTAAACAAAATCCATTTTTTGAATTTGTCTAAACGCCTAGCACAGTGTGTACTAGGCGTCGACGTGCATAGATTTGTTTCATGTCACTTTGATGACGTAAATAATCGGCTTCTTCCACATGATGCGCCCACATAGGACGTTCAATAATTTTTCGATGAGCCTTAAAATTAAAATCAATAGCCACTTCCAATATGCGTACCAAATGGTCTTCAGTCACCATTTAGTCAATTGTCAGTATGTAATTGATCTCGTGTTCGTCATCCTACCCATCACCTCAATTTTTTATAGACGTACACTAGTTGATTGGAGCGTAGGCGGCGACTTCTGCGGGAATAGCATG
>NZ_KB933429.1 GCF_000392615.1 Lysinibacillus sphaericus OT4b.31
GGCGCAGCATTCCTGTTTGAAGGATGTTCGAGGTCTTGAAAGAAAAGGAGCCCTCTAGTATGATGCATGAGTGTCAACGACCATTGACCCATCATCAAACAAGGAGGACTCCTTTATGCATTCTAAATGGAATATTAAAATTAATCAAGTTACTGAAAATACACTCGTTGTCGGTATGGATATTGCAAAGCGTATTCATTACGCATGCTTTGTCGATGAACGCGGGCGAGTAATAGAAAAAGCTTTTGCGGTACATCAATCGAAAGAAGGCTTCGAAAACTTGTATGAAAAGATTCTTCAAACGATGAAGGAAGCTAAGAAAACTGAAGTAATAATAGGTATTGAGCCTACAGGCCACTACTGGATGAACTTAGCCTATTTCTTAGATCAATACGGAATCCCACTTGTCATGGTGAATCCAATGCACGTAAGACGTTCGAAAGAACTAGATGATAACTTACCGACAAAGCACGATAAAAAAGATGCACTAGTCATCGCTCGCTTATTAAAGGATGGACGTTTCAGCTATCCACGTATACTGAAAGACATTGAAGCTGAGCTTCGTATTGGTTCTACTCTTCGTTCAAAATTGACGGAGGATTTGGCTAGTATCAAAAACCGAATCATTCGTTGGCTTGATCGCTACTTTCCAGAGTTTACTCAAGTTTTTCCTAATTTCGGGAAGATGGCACTTGCAACACTAGAAATGACGCCATTACCAAAAGATATTAAAGAGAAAACAGCTGAAGAGTTGGTCTTTCTTTACCGACAGGTAAAGGGAATGAGAGCCCCACAGTTACCGAAAGCCAAGCTTCTTATTGAAGCCGCGAAAAACTCTATCGGACTGACAGAAGGAACACAGATGGCCCAACATGAAATCGCCACGCTCTTACGTCAGTATCGGTTATTAGAAACTGAAATTGAAACTATAAATAATCAATTAGCAGAAATGGCACAAACAACAATGGAATATGAAATACTGGCTTCAGTTCCTGGTTTAGGAGATGCGACAATAGTTGATTTACTATCAGAAGTAGGAAGCTTCTCACTTTATGAAAATCCACGCCAACTTATAAAACTAGCGGGATTAACATTACGTGAAAGCTCGTCTGGTCAACATAAGGGACAAAAACATATCTCTAAACGAGGGCGAAAGAAGCTTAGAAACACTTTATTTAAAGTAATAGTACCGCTAATTCGTCATAATGAAGCGTTCAAACAGCTTCATAAATACTACACAACGCGACAACAAAATCCCTTAAGGGGAAAGCAGTCAATGGTGATACTCTGTGGTAAATTACTGAAGGTATTACATGGCATATGCAAAAAGAAAGTCTTTTTTAACGAGCAACATATGATGAATGACCTCTACTGTCTCGCAGAGGCAGCGTAATCAATTCTTTCATCGAACTATAAAAAGAAGGATGACACGGAGAAGCCAGCAAAATAACTAAACTCAGACTATGAGTCTCCGGTGCAGCATAGCAGGCCTCTGCCTTATGAATAGACCGAACGAAGGAATGTAAGCGCAAATGACGCTAAGAGACATGGGAGGGTACGTCGTCATAAGTATCGCAGAGATCCATTGTGCATCACATAGTGGATAAAAAAGCTAATGATTTCCATTAGTTTTAGCGAAGCGTACACCTAACTTGTAAATTATAACTATAAATTCAAAACACTGTTTATAAATGAAGTGGAAAATTATTTTTTCTTCACCACGGAGTGGTGGAAACCGTTGATACATCAATGTTTATAGAGGGAG
>NZ_KB933430.1 GCF_000392615.1 Lysinibacillus sphaericus OT4b.31
CAAGACCGATCCCTTCAGCCGAACTTGGGTATACCTCCGTAACAATATATAAATGGTGGACCTTGCAGGACTCGAACCTGCGACCGGACGGTTATGAGCCGTCTGCTCTAACCAACTGAGCTAAAGGTCCTTTAAGATGGCGGCAGAGGGAGTCGAACCCACGACCTTTCGGGTATGAACCGAATGCTCTAGCCAGCTGAGCTACGCCGCCAGGATCTTTATAACTGGTTATAATTTTATGGTGGAGCCTAGCGGGATC
>NZ_KB933431.1 GCF_000392615.1 Lysinibacillus sphaericus OT4b.31
CGTATTATGAAATTGATTCACTTACCGTGAATTTACTTTAAACGCTTCCTTCATCCTCACATTGCATCGCTTTCCTAAGAATGAGATGAACAGATTAATTTTTGACAATTGTCTGTTTTTCATTGTACTAATGTAATTATTTTCTATAAAATGAAATTAGAATCTGCTCCAGGCGTTGGGAATGGATGCAATTGCAGAAGCAATAATATTCACAGGCTATTAAAAAGAGGCAAGACAAAGACTAAATAAATTCAAAAACTATAATGGAGGAATTACCTTGTTTAAAAATTTGCGTGATGAGCTAAGAGAAGAGTTGAAGAATACAAAAGAGGATTTAGAAAAAGAAGTATTTAAAGTATGGCAAATAGAATATAAAGGACATGTCATTCGAATTGTAAATGCAATGACGGAAGAAGTTCTTTACATTAATAATGAAGTAGTGGATATGAAAAGTAGAGCAAATGGGTTCAAACAAATCTTCCCCTATGTAACATTAAAGGGTGAAATTACAGAAGATAATGGCACTATATCTACTATAAGAGTAAAAATTGGTGGTTTATTAAGTTTAAAATGTGTCGTTAAAATAAACGGTACAATACTTCTTAATGAGACATACAAAATATCAATTAACTGAATTTCACTCTATAGGTTTGGCGGTCCTAAGTGTTAGGAAATGAGTTAAGCTATTTTACAGGTACATATTCAATGATCGATTTATATGAAGCACCAACTGGCAATTATCAAAGTGCTGATGTTGAGTTTACAATACAATTGATAGGATTAAAACATCAAAATTCGTGGCAGAAGATTCAGATTTAATAGAAACGGCAGCGTACAGGAATGTCCTTGTATTATTTATACTTGGAACGAACTTATCTGATGATACTGTAAGTTTCCCTCCTGACACAGCTACTATAACTACAGCTATTACTTCACCTTTTTGAAATGATTAAATAAGGTGAAGTAATAGCTGATTAAGGTGAAAAATTGGTAAAGAAATGAGTGGTTAGACTTGCTTCATTAATTGCTTCAAAACAAAGCGTAAGTTCAACCAAAACATTAATTATGTTGATATGTTTTAATTGCAGGAGGCACATAAGCTAAACATTTTTCTAAGAGCAGTGTTACGTCACTGTCTACTAAAAGTGCCTCCCGATACTGTGTTTGTAGAAAATGTTCGTCTTGCATATGATCAAATAATGCAATAAGTAAATCATAATAATGACTGATGTTTAAAATTCCACAAGGTTTTTGAATCAAGCCAATTTGGTTCCACGTGAACACTTCAAAAAACTCTTCTAATGTACCCGGGCCTCCAGGTAAAGCTATAAATCCATCAGCTAGCTCCATCATTTTACTTTTACGCTCATGCATAGAATTTACAACAATCAACTCTGTTAAATGTTTATGAGAAATTTCTCGGTCCTCAAGTAAAGTTGGTATAACACCAATGACTTTACCCCCTTCTTGAAGGACAGTGTCTGCTACCGTTCCCATTACACCCACACTTGCTCCACCGTAAATTAATGTAATATTTCGTTTAGCTAATTCTCTCCCTAAGAGTATGGCTCCTTCTCGGTAAGCTTCAGAAGCTCCGATGCTTGAACCACAAAAAACCGCAATGCTCTTCATGTTACTTCCCTCCATATTATGCACTATTCTTTTATAGTATAATTTAATTTATACAGGAAAGAAATGGGGCTTGAAAATATGGAATTAAATGAATTTCAACTGTGGGTAAAAGAATATTATGAAACACGTGGTTGGTCTGACTTAAATATTTTTACACGGATAGGCTTTTTAGCAGAAGAAACTGGTGAAGTAGCGCGTGCCATACGAGCGCTTGAAATTGGAAGAGACCGTCCTGATGAAAAGGTGGGTTCCTACGAAGAAAATAAGCAAGAATTAGTAGAAGAACTTGGCGATGTTTTAGGAAATATAATTGTTATTGCCAATAAATATGACATTTCGCTTGAGGAAATTTTTAGTACTCACCAAGAAAAACTGAATAAGCGCTACAAATGATAAAATAAAATATCTCCTTGGCACTTTTACAACATAAAAATCCAAAAAATCTAGGCCAATCCTACTGGCGCGTTGGAGAAATCAAGCTTTTGCCTGACCGCCCGAGCGGTGGTTGGGCTTACCTGAGCGGTTCTGCTCCTGACCCGAGCGGTAGACTGGCTTAACTGAGCGTTTCTTCGACCTACCCGAGCGATGGATGGGCTTACCTGAGCGTTTCTTCGACCTACCCGAGCGATGGATGGGCTTAACTGAGCGGTTCTGCTCCTGACCCGAGCGATGGTTGGGTTTACCTGAGCGATTCTTCCACCTTATCCGAGCGGTCGATGGGCTTATTCAACGAAGCTCCCGTTATTTTAAGGGCAATGTTTCACAAATAAGTGAAAATAGATTATACTGGACTAACATGTTCAAAAAGGAGGAATTTCCTATGACTGAGAATAATCAATCCGAAGCACCAAAAAAGAAAATCAGCTTGCAAGAGGCAGTGAAAAAGCAGCTTGAAAACAAAAAGAACCAATCATCTACTAATAATGGAAAAAAGAATGCCGACCTTTCAACTAAAAAAATGAAAAGCCAGCAAGCGAAAAAAACAAGCAATACCCGTAGAAAAATGGGCGTCTAATAAACGGACAAAATCGGGCATCTATCCCCTGGTATTAAAGCCCAGCTAACAGATGTACTGGAAATTCACTCTAAATATTAGAAGAGAAAGCATTCAAGGGACAGTTCCCTGAATGCTTTTTTCATTATTTCTTCTTTTCAATTTATTACTTGTTTAACTAATCTGCATCGTTAGTACAATATAAGTTCAGCAAAAAGAGCGTTACTTGTTTGGTACAGCCCGTACAAATAATTACCGTTTTCTCCACTCTTCAAGAGACATCTCATTAAAATCCTCAACATCATCTAATCTTAAGGGTGTGATGAATTCTAATGAATTACCGTCTGGGTCTGAGAAATAGAGTGCAGCATGTGCATGAGGATAGTTTGATAATACCAGGGGTTGCTGGTCGGAAGTAAGGGCAAATTCTGTGCGAATTTCGATTCCAATCGATTTCAACCATTTTTTCGCATGCTTAAAATCTTCTTCATCAATTTTAAACGCTAAATGTCGGATAGATGGATGATATGGTAATTGAACAGTCTCACTTTCCCATAAACCCAACCAGCTTTCGCCTTTCACGATCCAAAAGAAAGCCACTTTTCCTTTTTTAGATGCCAGTTTTAACCCTAACTTTTTATAAAATGCAATAGCGTTTTCTAAATTACTGACTGGTAAATGTGCTTCGTATAAACCTTTTATCATTTAAACATGCTCCTATTCATATGTATTTATGAAATAATATAGTAAAATTCAGTCACTTTTACATCAATCATTCGACTGAAACATTGATAATATTTTTCAAAATAAACGAAATAAGACCAGGCTCGAAATTAATTGAACCTGGTCATCGTGTATAATATAAGTACGACTATAAAAGATAAAATTTCTATATCTCGGATCTAAAAGTTTTTCCTAACTGATTACCAAGACCGAAATAATGACGAAAATTATAAATAAGTGGGCTCCATTTATTTGGGTCAATATGATTTTCTCCAATAATGATTTCCTGATGGGCATGTACATGTATAGCTTGCGTCTCAACAATTGCAAAATCTGAAGAATAATCAGGAATTCGTATGTGATGAACCCTTGCCTCAACTTGTATTGGACACTCTATAATACGTGTAGGTTTTACTGTTTTAGACAAAGCAGGTGTTAATGAACTAACATCATATTTTTCTTTTTCAAATGTAAATCCATTGTTCTTCTTATATTCTGGAACGGGATTTTTCCCTGTAAAAGGAGCTAATTTTTCAACATTCTCCCATAATGAAGGACTCGGAATATTGATCACACATTCAGGATGTCGCGCTAAATTTTCAATCGCTTTTCCCCCAAGTCCAACGCCCAATATAATACAATCCCCTAATGCCCATGATGATGACAGGGGGCTAATATTTACTGTTCCATCCTCATTTAGCGAATTTAATAAAATCACAGGAGTTCCGTAGTATAGAATTTTCGGGTTAATAATTTCTGTATTGGGAACGTCAGTCATTTTTTTCACTTTTATTTCTCTCCTATCCATATCTTCTTCAATATTTATAGTAGATTATAAACATGTAGATATTCATCGAAATATGGATTCCATAAGAAAAAAATGAGCCATTAGCTATCTGTTTGTTATTTTCTCGCTGCTGAATAGTACCAACCAAACGAATGAATGCCTACTTAATTCAAGTAAAGCGCCTTTTCTTGAAGAAATCATTCATCATTCTAGCCGTTATTTGATTATTTGGTGTGGCGGATTTTTGTTCCTTTTGTTTCTTCTTCATATAGTTTTTGCCCACTCTCCTATAATTTCCGGTACTGGGATAAAGCTTTTCCCTTCTGGTGTTAGCGAGTATTCTACTTTAGGAGGGACTTCTTTATATACTTCTTTTTGGCTCCCTTACGTAGAAACAAATTTGACTTTTCATGCTTTTCATCAAGCTTTTTATTACTTTTTTTGTTGGTGATTGTCGCATACTATTGAGCTTTCTGCACAAGCTATTTTTTGACAGCAGTTTAGGAGTTGATTGATGTATGGGAGACTTTATTCACGCTCAATTTTGGGAAATGACACTTAGAGTCATCATTTCTTTTTTTGTGCTACTTATTTTAACTAGAATCCTCGGAAAAAAACAACTTGGCCAACTTACTTTTTTCCACTATACAACGGGTATTTCATTCGGCTCCATCGCTGCCCAAATTGCATCACAGGCTCAAACACCTTTTTTAGATGCACTCATCGCGCTCATTTGGTGGGGCGTTTTAACCTATTTAATGACCATCCTTACCATAAAATCTAAAAAAGCTCGTGTCCTGATTGATGATAAGCCAACTATTGTTATTCAAAATGGTCTTATTTTGGAATCTGGGCTAAAGAAAAATCGGTTGCATATGGATGAGCTAACAATGATGCTACGTGAGCGATCTATTTTTTCCGTTCAAGATGTACAATATGCCATCCTTGAAACAAACGGTGCGCTAAGTGTTTTACAAAAAACCTCTGAACAAGTTGCAACGAAACAGGATGTTAAAGCGGATGTCTCACCACCAACCTATCTACCAACAGAGGTGGTTTCAGATGGCCAACTTATTTACGAAAACCTTGTGGAGCTTGAGTTGACAGAAGATTGGCTTATAAAAAAATTAAAAAAACAAAATGTCCAATCCGTTGAAGACGTCTATTTTGCACAGATTCAAACAAACGGCTCTTTATATATCAGCCTGAAGGATAAAGCAAGACAATCCAGCCCTTAATACCTGGCCTCGTCTTGCCTAAAAATCAAGCGGCGCCCCACTCCTCCAATGAAGAAAGTTTGTTCTCATCGTACAAGAACAAATTGCTGCTAGTGATATGTGTGAACAAATATGCTCATTTATATATAAAGATTTAAGCTCTTTCTTTGGCAGAACACAGACCAGGTACTCACTAAATGAGCACCCGGTTTTGTTATTTGATTTCGCATACAATCAGTTGTCTGTTATTTTTTTGCTGACATATTATAGGTAATTTAGTATAGTTGTAATATAAATCTAAAATAATACATAAAAGGAGAAATATTTACATGAAGAAATTAATTTATAGTATTACATTAGTATTATGCTTTGGGCTAGTCGGGTGTAGTACTTCTGATAAAGAAGAATCAAAGCCTAAGACAGAAAATATTCCACCTGTAGAAAAAGTATCTACTGATAAAGAAGAATCAAACATATATCAGGAATACCATGAAACTACTACTCCTTTAGTGAAAGAAATTCTTCAAAATAATGCATTATTGGAACAATACCAGCAAGAGTTAAGCATAGGTATTATAACACTTGACGATTTCGGTTTATTAGTGACTTATGAATTAATACCGGCTAATGATGAAATTACTAAAAAAGTCGAATCTTTAAAGGTTGAGGATGAATTAGTAGGTATTCATGAAACACTAATTACCATGTTAAACAAGTTAAATTACGCACTTCTTGAGATTTCAGGTGCAATAAATACAAGTGATTCTTCAAGAATGACTACAGCTATTGAATATTTAGATGAAGTAAAAAAGTATGAAAGAGAATTTGCCCGAGAACTCACTAAACACACGGAAGTAGGCTTATAAGGTACACACCAAAAAGACCAAGATGGCAATTATGAACTACACTCCAATTGTTAGACACTATTTTACCCCCCATCTTTAAGCAGCCATCTGGTGTCGTATTCAATCGGTACCAGGTGGCTGAGTCGTTTTTGAAAACGTTGATGGTTGTAAAATAAATGTATTCTTCGACAGTTTGTATATAGTAAAACGGCATAATCCTCTCTCTATTCATTTTGTCCTCCACAGGTGATGAAAAATATGGTCGACGTTCTTTCATGGGAGTTTAACAAGACGTATAAACCTTTTTCTTAGGACAAGTGTTAGTATAGAAGTGAGAATTATATAATGACACCCTTATTTAAAACGTTTAACGATCTCTTCTCGTGAGTACTCATCAATCCAATCACCGTATTTTTCATATAAAGGATATATGGTTTCATTATTAGTTGCGATGACCTCGCATCCTCTATCATCATAAATAAAAAAAATCACATTTTTAGTGATATTTATAAAAAACACATCTGGATAGTTTGAAACTGGACCGAATTTTGGTTTTAAGGGGAAATCCTCATTGCACGCTGCTTTAATAAGTAATGGGTATTTAAAATCGTGTTTGCAGCACTTTAAGGAAAATCGAGAAGTATAATAATCGTCTGCTTCTTCATCATCAAATACATATGGCAAAGTTTCTTGTCTTAAATGGAGTTTTAAATTTTTATTTTTTAAAAAGCGATTATAAACCTTTATTCGCTTTTTCTTAATTTCATCAGACCTGTGCTGATAAACATTCGTAACTAGAAAAATTTCATCCAAATCAGAGAAAAGTTCGTTAAAAATAGACAATGCTTGATTGTATACGCAGTCAAACATTTCGAGATTCAGGCTACCATCATCTTTAAATTGATAAATCCCAGTCCCTAATTCAAAGTGAATACCTATATCCCATTGATGATAAAGACTAGGTGCCAAAGTAAGTCCTGGAAAAGCATTATTTAAATATTGATCTAAATCTATCGTCGTTCACTCCATTCTTTCTATTGTTCTTTAACAATACCATTATTGAACTAACCTGGTCCTTTAGTTGAACAAGAAATAAGATCCGTCTGACAGCTCAAAGATTTTCTACTAAAGCACCCGTTACTTTAATGAGAAAACAACTTAATTTTTTATATTTTTTCCAATCTTCTTATATAAATTGAAACGCAATCTTTAAACCGATAGGGATAGTTAACCAAAGCAGAGAATTACTCAATATAATTTTAATATTAGAAGCATTTTCCAATTTGTCTTTGGAAATAAATCTCCACATCAATAGTACCCAAAAGCCCATATTAGTATGATTAAAAAGAATTCTGGTGTCAAAGCATCAACCTCACCTAATGCCCCTTCTGAAAAAAACAAGAAATAAATAATGCAACAAAACCACTAGATATAACATTACCCATAACTAAAATTGATTTCATTTTGAACCCCGCCGTTCTCTTTGTTTATATAAAACGCTTTATTCACCAGTCGATTTATATATCATTCTTACAAAGCTATTCTGCTCCGTTAGCAAGAAGTGATTGCTCTAATTGAACAATCTCCCTCCGTTAGCTTAATAAGAAACCAGGAAGTCATTTAACTTTAATTCCTCAAACACAAAGTTTATTTTTTACACTCGAAAGAGTATTCACTTGTGAAATTATTATGGATTTCTAATATAACTTTTCCACCCTTTTCATAGCAGCGAGTACTAGCAAAATTTATTTGTTTAGTATTGAAATAACTCGATGAAATCGTTAAAAAAGCGACACCAAATAAAACGATAACTAAAATCCATAAAACTCCTGCAAAATACTTATTTCTAAATATAGTCATTTTTTAAACACCCCTTATTTAAATCGAACTAAACTACCCATTTACTTTAATACGATTGAAACAATTATATGTTCCAAATATTTATAAATTTACCATTTAAAATTAACGAAAATCCATCTATGCTTATTGAAGAAACCTGCTTCATTAGTAAAAAGCAACTGCTCTATTGAACAATTGCCCCCATTATAATCCACCAATCTAAATCATTTAGTACAATATTGGACAGGAGAGGTGAAAGAATCCTCCTTGCGGAGTCCCTTTGATTGGAATTCCTATACCTTTTACAGGGGCTTTAAGCATTTTTGAGACTACAATTCGTTTCAGCTCAACATGAGGGCTTTCATTCCGAATTTCGGTTAATCAGTTGTGTAATGACAGCCCTCCCATGTCATGCATAAACATTTATAGGGAAACGTTACACAACCTCATATTGTTCAATAAATTTGTTTTTTTTGAATTATATTTCTGATTTTACCCATACTATCCTTGTTTGAAATTAGCGAAAAAAAGGAAGGAAGT
>NZ_KB933432.1 GCF_000392615.1 Lysinibacillus sphaericus OT4b.31
TGAGTCAATTTCGTAATTTTGAGACCTTACGGCTCTAAGCTTAAAATGACAAGAAAATAGAGCACCTCCCCAAATCCTGTATAATGAGAGTTACTACACACACATTAACAGATTGGAGAAATGCTCTATGTCTATTATACGACAAGAAAGCCTGTTTGATATGCAAATTTTATATGATTTGGAACCTACCCATCGTTTTAACTCTATTTTAGCTGATATTGATATCCACCCAATTCTTGATGTTGTCATGAAAAAGTCCCATTTAGGCGCTCCACAAACGCTTAATTATCCAGCAATGATTTATTCATTAATCATTCGGATCACTGAACATATTCCATTTATCAAAGATTTGATAACACGCCTTCGTACAGATTTACGTTTCAAGGTTGATTGTGGTTTCCTCGTGTCGGATGAAATCCCATCAGAAGCCTCTTATTCGCGTATGATTACATTAATCAGTGAATCAAATGCATTGGATATTGTTCAAGAACGTTTACTTCTACTGGCTATTAATGAAGGTTACGTATCGAATGAAATAGTCGCAATCGATGCAACCCATGTGGAAGCTCGTGATTGCGCACCTTCTAAGAAAGAACAATTAGTGAAAGAACCGAAAAAACGAGGCCGTAAAAAGAAAGAAGAACGTGAACAATGGCTTTTAGAAAAAGCAGAGGAAGAGGCAGATCTTCCACTATATGAAAAGACAATTGCCGCACAATTAGATGTCTCTCTTTCAGAACTCCGATCTTCTGTACCTATCCAACCCCAATGGGGTGTGAAAAAGAATAGCGAAGGAAAAAATGTCTTTTGGTATGGATTCAAATGTCATTTAGCTGTTGGGGCAAAAAGCCAATATATCGTCCAATCCT
>NZ_KB933433.1 GCF_000392615.1 Lysinibacillus sphaericus OT4b.31
GGGAGACTAAGCATTCCCTCCCTTCCAGGCACAGCGATTGAAGGGACCGTATTAGAGGTAAAGAAGGATCAAGTGCGACTGCACCTAGCGATTGATGAGGCGCAAAAGAAGGAAGAAGCCACGTGGTTTTCACTGGCTACGCCGTATACAGCCGAGGGTCATAGCGGTTTTTACAGTCCACCGGAAATCGGCGATAGCGTCCACCTTGCCTTCCCGAATCACCGAGAGGAAACAGCAGTCGTTCGTCACAGTGTTCGCAAAGGCGGCGATGCCAACCCTAAAATAGCCGATCCCAAAACGGCTTATTGGGGCACACCAAAAGGCAAAGACATGAAACTCGACCCACAATCTGTGACCTTTACCGCCAAGGAAGGCGCCGTTTTCCTGCAGTTAAACCAGGACAGCGGAATTGAGGTGCATAGTAAC
>NZ_KB933434.1 GCF_000392615.1 Lysinibacillus sphaericus OT4b.31
CCCATTTATCTTTTTTGCACCCACATTTGTCGTGTTTACAATCACATTTGTGATATTCGTAATAATATTTTTTAGATTCGCAATGACATTTGTCAAATTTATTGAAAGTATTAAAATCCCAATTCATGTGTTTCATATATCTATTATCTTCCATTTTTTAATCTCCCTTTTTGTTAGTTTCTGGCCAGCGCTAGCCTTACAATACTAATCTATGATTTGAAAATGAAAGGTGATTGGTAATATGTCCATGAAAACAGAACTTAATAAATTTTTTACTAAGAAAATTGAAATAGTTTGAATACCTAATTGAAATGAATGCTAAGACAATGGAGATCTAACGGAGTACAGGGAGATAGATTTTTTAGTTTATTGCAACAAAAATACCTATTAACTCCATTTTTATAATAAATGAATCAATTTCATAATACGTATTTTTAAAAAATCATAGACGTGCAG
>NZ_KB933435.1 GCF_000392615.1 Lysinibacillus sphaericus OT4b.31
GACGCTAAAGTATACACGTCCTCATGAATGTAACGATTGTCCATTGGCTCACGATAGCTTATGTCAAAAGGTTTATAAAATGAAAATAACAAAAGATCTTAGACGATATACGGCTCCAGCAAGAGGCTCGAAAAAATGGAACCAACTCTATAAGGCGCGAAGTGCCGTTGAACGTGTAAATGCCTATCTAAAAGGCTACTTTCTATTGAATCAGATTTACCATTGTACAGGGAAAAAAGCTAAAGTTCATTTCGATTTAGTACACATTGCATACAATGCATCCAGACTAGCGATGGATAGACTTAGATATACTAATCTTCAAGAATCTACAGCATCATAAGGTATTTCATTCGTTTTTTTAAG
>NZ_KB933436.1 GCF_000392615.1 Lysinibacillus sphaericus OT4b.31
CCCGTCATCCTCCACCATATGCCGGTTTAGCTCAGCAGGTAGAGCAACTGACTTGTAATCAGTAGGTCGTGGGTTCGATTCCTATAGCCGGCACCATAGTTTTGAGCCATTAGCTCAGTTGGTAGAGCATCTGACTTTTAATCAGAGGGTCGAAGGTTCGAGTCCTTCATGGCTCACCATTTAAATTGCCAACAAAATATGCGGGTGTGGCGGAATTGGCAGACGCACTAGACTTAGGATCTAGCGCCGCAAGGCGTGGGGGTTCGACTCCCTTCACCCGCACCATTTTTTAGAATTTCATAATTGCCAGGATAAATAAATCTTATGCACATGCGGAAGTAGTTCAGTGGTAGAACACCACCTTGCCAAGGTGGGGGTCGCGAGTTCGAACCTCGTCTTCCGCTCCAAATGTGCCGGGGTGGCGGAACTGGCAGACGCACAGGACTTAAAATCCTGCGGTAGGTGACTACCGTGCCGGTTCGATTCCGGCCCTCGGCACCATTTTATTTTAATAATTAGCGCCCGTAGCTCAATTGGATAGAGCGTCTGACTACGGATCAGAAGGTTGTGGGTTCGACTCCTGCCGGGCGCGCCA
>NZ_KB933437.1 GCF_000392615.1 Lysinibacillus sphaericus OT4b.31
AAAATTTTGTTTCGTTCACGCACCGAAGTTTGCTACTAAAAACTTTATTGATTACGTTTTGCTTGTTCAGTTTTCAAGGTTCATTTATTTAACTCGTAAGAGCTAACTTTTATATAATAACATGTTATTGAGATAATGTCAAACAGTTATTTTATTTTTATATTCTCGTAGTTGCATGTCTTAACAGCAACTTTTATATAATAGCATCAATATTATATATCGTCAATAGTTTTTATCATTTATTTATAATAATAGTAGTTTTCATATTCTATACCTCGGCCAGTTCTTTAGAAATTGTATAGTACGATTTCTTCCTATCTCCATCAAGGTTTCCTTTGTCTCTTCATTCAAATCAAATTGTGTAGCACTATAATCATCAACAGGAATAAAAATAATATCCCTTTCATGTCTTCTTGAAATATATCTTTCATCATGCGCACCCTTCATTGTTGCAAATAACGCTTCAAATAAATTTAAGCCATTTTTTATTTCGTGCGGGCATTGTTCTTCGCTACTACGGCTAAGTTTAAGACCTATTATCGGTCGCACCTTACGTCCATCGCCATCATCAAATATCCATAAAGGAAAATTACTTAATACCCCACCATCTACAATAACAGATTC
Organism: Lysinibacillus sphaericus OT4b.31; assembly: GCF_000392615.1. Lineage (GTDB taxonomy): Bacteria > Bacillota > Bacilli > Bacillales_A > Planococcaceae > Lysinibacillus > Lysinibacillus sphaericus_B. Next base: position 625 of record NZ_KB933437.1, read on the forward strand.
ACCCTTACCTGTTTTTAAAGTAACTGGTTCAAAGAAAAATGGTATTCCACAGCTCATCCGTAAAGCACATGCTACCGAAAAATTTTTTGCATCGATTTGATATTTATGCAAATCATCTGGTAACACAATCATCCTACCATTGGTTAAATCGGATGCTACTAATTTCAATGAATCTTTAGGTAAATCGTCAAAAGTATAAACTCCTTTAACCGCTAATTTTTGAAAGAACCATTTTTCTAATGCTTTTCCTTTATATAAACCTAAATGATTATATACATTAACCCATTTCATAAACGGCAGTGGTAGAAATGTTTTGCGAGGATCTAATAATGAAGGCACATCTAACTCTTCTAACATACTTTCGATCTCTTTTCCACTATATCCAGCAGCAATGAATGCAGCTAATATGGCCCCAGCACTCGTCCCGGCAACCCTCTTAAATCGGAAATTTTGATCTTCTAGTACCTGATACGCCCCAACCAATGCAAAGCCCTTTAAACCCCCACCCGAAAAAACGCCATCAATCCACAAAATTCCCTCTCCTTTTTTAAGTAATCTTTACATTATAAGAATCAAATAAAGGAATTAGAACTTAAAAAGGAGATTGATGTCAAATTAACGATAGATTTCACTTCTATAAAATAGAAGACAATTCTAATAAACAAAAGAATTCAGCTCTGTTAAGTACAGCACTAAATCCTAGCTACTTGTTTTAATTGCTAATGATAGTTTACCTTTTGGGTTTTCAATCATTCCATTTACTGTGGACATCCTAGCATTTCTACAATAAATAATAATTGTTGTTTTAGTTACAGCAATGTTTTGGGTGCGCTCATTTTGTTTTTTTCCAATAAATGAGTTGCCTCAATTACTGGCATGAGCGGGTTAATTCGTTGCCTCTTCGCTTTCGGACAGAAATAGCCGATAAAATGTACACTAGTTGAATGGAGCGCGGGCGGCGACTTCTGCGGGAATAGCATGGGCTGAAGGCCCCGCAGGGGCGTAGCGATGAGGAGACTGAAGCCATCACCCGCGAAAAGCGTCTGCCGTAGTGGAAAGCAACGGCTTCATAATAGATACTTCTATAGTCTGAAACAACGAGAAACTATTATTTTATAGTTTCCGGTTGTTCATTATATATATCATTTTATTTTCTTAGAAAATAAAAAAACAGCCAGCTAT
>NZ_KB933438.1 GCF_000392615.1 Lysinibacillus sphaericus OT4b.31
AATAATCTATCGAAGAGTAAAATGGTGAAGAAGTTTAAGCGGACTGCCAAGAAAGTAGTACTTGCAGCGAAGCAGGCGGCAAAGAAAACCTCTACCAAGGTAAAACAAGCCGTGAAGGAAGTAAAAGCGAAGGTGAAAGAGACAGTCGTGCCATTAAAACCTTCGAAAGGCAAAGTAGAAAAAATATCCAAAAAAGTCGGTAATAAAATCCAAGGAGAAGCTGAATTAGCGAAATTCTTTGACGAGTACCTTAAAGACCGAAAGACGGTTGGACCAATAGGAAACAAGTATTCAGTTCAGGATGGCAATCCACTGACAACTTTACAGGACAA
>NZ_KB933439.1 GCF_000392615.1 Lysinibacillus sphaericus OT4b.31
CTGCGCCGTTAGTTTAATAATCCGATATCACTCTAACTTGGTGACCCTGAAGTTAAAAACCACATAGCTAATAAAATCAACCAAATTACTGCTATACCTATAATTAAACGCTTCATACTCAATCTCCTATCAGATCATTCTTCCACTAATCAGTTCTGTTAGTTTAATAATACCTCATTAAAAATTTATATGGATGACTATTTCCATTTACCATTCCAGCCAATTAGATGACTACATAAGTAAAACCACCCTTCACACACGGTGTGGTCTTATTTTAGTTCTCTTATTTATTTTAAAAAAATAAAAATCTTTCAAAAGCAATGAAACTTTTACAGGTGGAAAAACGTATAATTGTTGGTAGAAAAACCAATATAAAGGAGTATTGAATTTACAATGAAACCACAGATTAAAAAAACTTGGATGATTGCTTCTGCACTTACTATAGGAATGGCTGTTCTAACGCCACTTCAAGCAGGAGCTGCATCAGCAGAAAAAACAATTGAAGCATCCGTTCAAAAGGAACAACAACAACAAATTAAAGGGACCATTAAAAATATCTTCAACAGTGGAATGTACCTTAAAGGGCAAGATAGTAAAAATTATTTCATCAGTTTCAGTAATTTTTCTACTGAACAAATAGAAAAAATGAGCTTAGTAGAAGGACAAGAAATCTCTGTAGAAGGTAATGTTGTAGAAGATTATATTGACTTCAATACATTTGAAGCTTATAAAAAAGACCTACCTAAAGAGGTAACAAAAGAAGATTTAATAAGATTAGAAAAAATGTTTAATGAAATGAAGAAGCTAGAAAAGGAAATAAATGAAGACAATGATTATTCAGTTGAAGAGATAGAAAAGAAATTTGAGGAAATGGATAAGATTTATGCCGAAATGTTTAAAATTGAAAAGCCCTATGTATTAGCTAATTGGCTACCTAAACCATTTGATGAATATATAGAAGACTACGGATTTAATGAGAGTAATATAGTTATTAAAGAAAACGATAAAAAACAGCTTAAAGCTATTTATGAAGAATGGATAAAGCTTGAAAAAAGTGGGGATGAAGAAAAGGCTAACGATAAATATGAAGAGTTTTATAAAATCCTTGAGCCATATGTAGATGAGCTAAATGCACTAGAAACATTGGAAAAATTTATGGATAGCTATAAGAAAGCCATGGAATTTTTAGATATCCCCGCTGAAACTTTAGTCAAACTAAAAGCTCTTCAAGGGGATTTACAAAAAGCATTAAAAGATAAAAATGATGAGTTGTATGATAAGTTACACGAAGAATTCTATGGAATCCTTAATCAGTTCGAAAAGCCTCAAACATTTGAAGAGTACATGGCTGACTTTGAATACAAAGTTAGTGAAGCAGATAGCAAGAAATTAAAACAACTTTATGAAGAATACCAAGCACTTGATAAAAAAGGAGAACAAGAAAAAGGCGAAGAAATATGGGAAGCTTTTTACAATATTTTAGCCCCATATAGAACAGCAAATAAAGAAATTCTTATTTCAGGTTCTAAAATAACGATAAACGGCCAAGACTATCTTCCACAACATTAACCAGTAAAAATTCGGGGTTATCCTAAAAGTCATTAAAAACGATTTTTGGGTATAACCCCTTTCCTTACCTCTCCCATTATTCAAAATGAGTCATTTCTCCATCTCCTTATAAAATAAAAATGTTAGTTTAAATTTTACTGAGTCTGTAAACACTCATTGTATAATCGCTATGAATACGCTCGGTGAACTAAAACATCGACATGAGAACCCAGACTCCATTCATAGCGGTTATTCCCCTCTACCACTCCAGCCAGTTATCTAAATTAGGTCTAATACATAACTCTGTTCGACCATCACGCTCATTCAGCCAATTATAAAACGGCAATGGACGCTCTCTATTAGTTGTTTCTTCTATATATGATGATTTACTAGACTTCATGCTTGAACGCTCATCAGCCTTGCTATACGCCCCTGCAAATACTGCTCTCAATGTGCTAGCAACTGTCAGTACACCTTCTTTAATATCCATAGCGATTTTGAATAGTACGTTCTTAGCTGTTATGAAGTCAGGTACACTTTGAACCTGAGCAGACAATACAACCTTATGCAATTCATCTTTCAAGTTATCTGCTAATGGCAAGCTATTCATGAAATCAAATAGCATCACTTGGTACTCATTCATTCCTTACAAGCTTCTTTTTCAGCGTGAGCATTATTATATATTTCTTGTAAAGTGCTTGTTTTAAAAGAAGAAAGATTAAAAGATTTAGATGATTGGTTTTCTGTAAATTGCTCCGAAACCATGTCGTTACTAGCTTCATCGGCTGTCTCTCGTTGGGACACGCTCGATGGGACATAAGGTAAAATGCGATAAATACTAGCCCCTTTAATGCCGTTTAATTTCGTCCCTGGTACTTTTTCAATGATGCCTAACTCAGCTAATTTCTTAATACTTCTATAAACAGTCTTTGTACTAACGTCCAATGCTGCAGCAATTGTGGCTGCTTTCAAATGACAAGCCCCTGGATGCTCTAAGCTATGAGAAGCAAGCTTGAAAACGATGGCATGTTCTGATTCTGTTAAATCGTAATAGTGCGTTGCCATGTGGTCCTCCACACTCTTATCCATATCTGCTATTGATTCAAATGTTGTGTATGCTGCTAAGTATTCAAATGCCATCGTCTTCACCTCGCTTTCTTAGTCCACGTACTAATTACTTAAATTTGTCTTCTACAACTGCCAAACCTTCGTTTATGATTTCCAATAGAGAAGTTGCAAACTCGACAACTTCACTAGATTCGCTGTATTTAATAGCGCCCTTCAGATGACCTTTCACGGCTGACAATACAAGAGATTGCTCAAAGAAATATTTAGATCGTTCTTGCTCGAGTTTAAAATAATTGTTCATATCAATTCCGCCTTTCGTCATTTTAATTACTCATAAAATAAATAAATTACTTTATTAATAACTTTGTTACCCAAATAGTAAATTACTTTATTCGTAATGTCAATTACTAATTGCGTAATTTTATTTATTAATCTATAATTTAATTAACACATTCGGAATGAAAGCAGGTGAAATTGTTGCACTTAAAATCGAGGTTGAAAATATTACTTGCAGAACGAGACATGAATCAAAAAGATTTAGCAGATAAAACGGGGCTTACTACACGTTTAATTAGTGAGATAGCAAATAATAAAGTGAAGATGTATCCGAAAGAGGCATTGGAAAAGATTATGGTGGCATTAGATGTTAAGGATATGAACGAATTATTTAAAATTGTAGAAGTAGAAGATGAGGGATAGTTTTTTTGAACACTTTAGAACAAACAACAAACGAATTGCTTGAAAAAGGCTATACAATCGAGGAGATTAAAGCAGCCTTTGAGGAAGTAATTAATAAAGCAAAACAATCAAAGACAATTGATGAAGCAGATAACTAATTACGGTTGTCTGTCTTTTTTATGTGTACTTTTATTACCAAGTTTCCTAAAATGGAAATATAGAGAGAGGATATACAATGAAGAAATTAGTATTTAGTGCAGTGTTAGTTTTAAGTTTAGGTTTAGCTGCATGTAGTGGCGAAAAACAAGATAGTGATAAGGTAAGTGCAGACATTAAAATAGTAGAAGCATATAGTCGTGAAATTACAGCAGAAGAACAAGAATATATTCAATTAGTAATGAATGACGATTTCGATACTCTAATTACTAAAACTGAAAGAAAAGTAAACGAAATACAACAAGATTATAATAATCTTGCATTAGCATTTGAAAAATTCAATGGCGTAGATGAAAACCTACCAATTATGTTCACGTATGCAACTCAAGTAAAATATGTTTACGTACTTGAGAGACTTGAAGAGATAAAATATATACCAGATGAGATCAAAGAAAAAGTTAATGAATTAAAAATTGTTGCAAAAGAGAAAGAGGAAAAGTGGAATAAGAAATCAGAAGAAAATGAAGCAATATACGAAGCAGAAAAGGAAAAAAGGGAACTTGAATCTAAAAAAAGGGAACTTGAATTTGAAATTAATGAGAGAACTATGAATCCTAAAGCAGTTTACATTGGAATGACAAAAGAAGAAGTTTTGGCAGAAGGATGGGGCAGACCTATAGATATTAACAAAACAACTACTACATATGGTGTAAGTGAGCAATGGGTTTATTATGATTATAAATATCTATATTTTGAAGATGGAATTTTAACTACTATTCAAGATTAATTTACAGGAGGCTAGGAAAGGGTTTAGTCAATGAAAAGTGTTTGAGGGGCAAGCAATTATTACAGCTACAATAGAAAACACCGATATTTCATATTCGAGTGCTATTCTAAGTATCACTTTGGTGAACGGTATAACAAAAGAATATGATGTTACAAATACAGTTTTAAACAATCATTTAAATTGATTTGAAAGTGCACAAGGTACATCAACATTCAAATTTTCAAAAACAATTTCACCTTATAAAAAGGTAACAGAATATGTCGTACATGATAAAATTGCTTCATTTGAAGTAAGAGAATATTAAACAAAAAAAGACCAGGTACTCACTTTTAAAATGAGCGCCTGGTTATTTATTTTGGTGACTTAATAATAATTTTTCCACCTGCGTTTTCAATGCCATATTAGCATACGTTAACACTAAATCCTCGCCAGCTGTGGCAACAACGAGATCGCTAAAATACTTCATTATCTTTTCCCATAAGCCTCCTATTCCATAATTTATAATAAAAAATAAATTGACAATTTTACCAACTGACTTATAATTTAGGAAAAAGGAGGAAATTTAAATGAAAAAATTCATAACAAGCGTCGCAGCATCAACTTTACTACTTGGTTCAGTTTTACCTACTGCTTTTGCTGAAGAAACATCTGTAGAAACATCGCCTCAAAAACCAGAATATTCTTATACATTCCAAGACGTTAACTTTACTTCGGATGTAGAATTGGATGAACTTGCATTACAAGACTTACATTCTGAAGTATTACGAAATTCTTTAGGGAGCGTAAATATAGTCCCTCGCACTCATGATATTGGATCAAATTCTACAACAGTTATAAAACCTGAATACAGAACATTTGAAAATACAGTTGAAAAAATTATTGTGGATGGAGTTGTAGCGATTATACTTTCAAAACTACCTTTTAGAATAACTTCCAATGTTTTAGCTAATTTCTATATCGGTAAATTAACTGGCTGGATATCCGGGTCAATTAAAAAAGTTTATGCTGGTGCTTGGGTTTCAAGAAGTTGGAGTGAATATGACAAAACATATATTTATAAGGCTACAGTAGTACATTACACTGATTCTACATTTAGTCAACCAAAGGACGTAGCTTATCACGAAGTCGGCAGAAGTACAGATCCTAATCTAGCATCTTGGTAGTTGTTTAATAAAAGAATATAATAATTTTTAGAATTATATTTTAAAACCCTAGTAATTCGTAACTGATTATGAAGTGACCCCTAAAAGTT
>NZ_KB933440.1 GCF_000392615.1 Lysinibacillus sphaericus OT4b.31
ATGGCGTCAGTCTCCTCGTCACTATGCTCCTGCGTGGCCTTCAGCTCATGCTTTTCCCGCAGAAGTCGCCGCCTGCGCTCCAATCAACGAGCCTACGTCTATAAATGATTGTTAAAAGCTTATTTTCAGAATTTGAGACAATTTTTAGTTCTTGACAAAATAAAGCTACATATAATTTAATTAATATATGTTTTAATAATTAAAATATATATTAATTAAATTATAATGAGGTGATTATCCATGACAAACGAACAAGTTCAGAAGTTACGCACCATAACCCTTACAAGTGGCAGTATTAAAGAATTAGCCCCAAACTGTGAGCAGTTAAATATCCGCGGTGCTGTTGCTTTACATCAAGAAGTACGCTTAAAAACAATCTCTACTCACGGACATAGTTCTTTCCATTCTCGCGTTGAAGCACACGTTTTAAAAAATACAGGATCTTGTGTCATCAAGGATTTTTGTGAAATAAATGAAATGACGAATGCTGGAAATTTAAAGATGAGAAATGGGCAAGTACAGAAGATTAACAGTTCGGGGAAGCTAACAATCGAACAAAAATTACAAGCAGAACATTTTAATGCAACTGGCCTTGTTAAAGCGAAAGAAATACACGCAAAACAATTTCAGTTAAAAATGTCTGGCCGAAGTGAAATCAATCAGCTTATCGCTGATGAAATTTATGTTGAAAAAGATAGACTATCTCTGTCTTTCTTAAAGAAAAAATTAGTTTGCAAAAGTATACAAGGGAGAACCTTGGAACTTTCTAACACTGATGCGGAAATTGTTGAAGGGGATGTCGTGGTAATTGAAGATAATTGTATTATACAAACACTTTATTACAAACAAGACTATTCAATCTCTCCGAATGCTAAAGTGCAGCAAATCATCAGGAGTGAAAATTAGATGAAAATGATTCGGTCATTTTTTTGCTTGCTCGCAACATTAGTGTTATCGGTCCTCTACGGAGGGTTGATTTTAAGTGCAGTATTATCAATACTAGCCGGTATTTTAAGAACAGTGGGCTTTGACCAATTAAAAATGAGTATTTGGCAAGGCGTTGACCTTCCAGTTATTTTAAGTATTCCTTTATCACTTGTTGTTTCTTTCTTACTTTTCATTATTTCGCTTTATGTAAAACGCTCCCTTGTATTTTGCTGTTCACAGCTTAAATTTTAAAAAGCTAGTAAGCACAGCGTTTAGTTTTATAAAGTAAATGCACTTCTACTTCTAACTAAAAACGTTACACGTTATGGGAAATATAATATTTGTAAAAATTCACTAAACCCTTGCGCGCTAGGTTGCTGTTCACTTTCTGAGCGTCAATAAACACGGTTGTCGCATATAGGATTAAGACTTTCTAAACTAAAAAGTACTGCAGGTGTTGAAAACTGACCTTGTAAAATTACGCAAAATTGATACTTTTCAATAGGCCACTCCTTTGCTAACTTTATCAATAAATAAAAAACCGATAAAAAAGGTAAGAAAGGTCTATTACTATGAACATTACAAAAAGTACGAAAAGTTATACAAATACACGCGTTTTTGATTTGATTCAAACGGCCATGTTAATTGCACTAGTATTCGTTGCAACGCTCTTTATAAATATTAAATTACCTATTACTGCAAACGGTGGTTTGGTTCATCTTGGAACGGCGATGCTCTTTATCACATCCATCTTATTTGGTCCTAAAAAAGGAGCAATGGCTGGCGCCTTTGGGATGGGCTTATTCGATTTAATATCTGGATGGACATTATGGGCACCTTTTACTTTTTTAACGCGTGGTTTGCAAGGCTATATAGTTGGGAAAATTGCCTGGTCTCAGGGTCGACAAGGTAATAGTATTACGTTCAATCTCATCGCTACCATTATTTCAGTTCCCTTTATGTTAGCTGGTTATTATATTTGTGAACGTGTGCTATTTGGGAATTGGATCATACCAGCAGCCTCTATTCCTGGTAACCTCGTTCAAAATATTGTAGGCATCTGTGCTGCCATTCCTGTTTGTATTGTACTGAAAAAAATTAATGTTTTTAAATAATTTCTAGAAAACACCGAAAATATTGTAAAGGCCGATTTTCTACACATTCAGAAAATCTGCTTTTATATTTTAAAAAAATTAGCAAAGAACCTTCAATCCAAAG
>NZ_KB933441.1 GCF_000392615.1 Lysinibacillus sphaericus OT4b.31
CCTTCAGGTCTTGCCATAGTTGGTGAAAAATCAAGTTCAAAGAAGTTTGCAGCTACTAACTCGCCAAATGGTTGTTCATTGTATTTCACGAGATTTTGGAAGAAAAACTTATCCAATCGAGCATCCAGTTGAGTATGTTCATTAAGGAAGTTCACTTCGGCAAACTCGGAAATTCCTAAGATTGGAGTAGGGCCTCCAGCTTCTTGTGGGAAAGTGAGGTCTGCAAAACCAGAAAACGGAACATCCGCAATTCTATCTCGAAGTGCCCCATTACATTCTGCTGAAGCATATTCTATATTTTTACGAATATGTCCTGCTACAAATAATTTAGCCCGTGTTACCCTAAAAAAGTCAGTGCCAGCAATACGTGTGAATCTAACCGGTACCAGTTTAACTTGATTCAGGAATACATTTTTTTTCACTCTTTTGATTTCAGTTGC
>NZ_KB933442.1 GCF_000392615.1 Lysinibacillus sphaericus OT4b.31
TGATTTCAGTTGCTGCAGGAGTAAGCGTAATATCCGACTCCACAACTATTTGAAGTGTTGGTTCGGAAAGTACAACCGGTATTTTAATAATAGGAGTCGAAAGCGGTGTAGCGACTACTGGGGTATTCGCACTGGATAATGGGGTTTGTTCAGTTGATGATACAGGACAAGGTAGACAAGGTTGGATCTGATTATCTAATTGATCACTCAAAAAAAATTCCCTCTTTTCATTTTATAGTAATAGAGAGCTCTCTCTATATAGCTAGAATATGTAGCAATAAAATCTATGCATAGACGTTTTACTAGTTCTTTTACTCATTTTAATAAAGGGATTTTTGAGCTGAGGAAAAAGTTTCAATTATCCTCTAGATCCTTGGCTATCATAACTGATTAGAATCGGCTGTACTTGTAGTATATGAATGATTAATTCTAAAACTACATTTTGGCACAATTGATTTGAATGAATTAATGACTCATTTTGTGCAGGTACTGCATTCCTAGTGTGAAATGCAGTATACTCAATATTCTGATGTATATATCCTTCAATAAATAAATTTCCCTTTAATGCTGTACATGTCCCATTACCTAATGATTGAGAAAACTGATTAGCTACGAACTTACAATTGGTTAGTACTACCTCATTCGAGATATCTTTAACTTCCACAATTCCTTTTTCAAATACAATATTTTCTTCCAAGCATATTTCGATTTTATATTCCCCTACTACAACTGGAACTCTAATATGCATAAAATCATCATAAGGGTAAGAGTGATTATTTATTTCTTCTTTTTTAATTGATTGTGTGTTATGTAAGGGAACTACAACTGATTGAGACGGATTATTCTTCTGACTATTTTTATCATAAGTATCAGTTCTCATTAAAAAAATAATCTCATTAATTTTTGAACGAACCAAACGACAATCAGGATGTTCAGGATAAACCTTTGTAGTGTTAAATAGTTTGGTTTCAAATTGAGGAATAAGGTGATTGTTTAGGTCAAGAAATTCAAATGTATTTTGAACAATCTCACCACAGATAGGAGCATGAAGAAAATCATCAATTTCTACATGAGTAGAAATTGGACTTTTTTTGGTTATAGTACAAACTGACCCATGACATGCATTAACACGACCTGCAGAATTGTTTTTCTCCATCTCATCTGTATCAATCATGTTATTCTCAACATCGGATTCAGAAGGACTGACAAATTTACGATTAGAGCTTAATTGGGCTGCAAAACCCAGTTCTTCCACAGGGTTTGTTTCATCTGCCTCTTCCGTATCAATGTGATGAACGATTTCTTCCTCAATATTAGTTTCTGAAGGAATAAGTACTTCGCGATTGGAATCTAGATGGGCTGCAAAATCAGGTTCCTCTGTAAAGCTGGTTTCATCTTCTTTTTTGGAATTTAATATTTCACGAGTAGAACCTAGTTGTGATGCGTGATCTTTTTTATTTGTAAGTTCAGTTTGATACGTCCATTCGGTGTAATGAATTTGCTTGAAACTTACTTCCTTCATTTTTTCATAGTTAATCCATGGAGTTTTCATTATTTCACTCCCAAATAATTTTTTGTCAAATTAAGTGCAACATTTGCTCCGAAAAAAACCCCTGTACTTTTTTCCGGCCAAGACATCTTCTTGGTCGATTTATTTTTTAATGTTAGGACTTTAGGAGATTTTCTGGGGAGACATAATCAAAATTCGTTTTCTTCAGAGAAAACTCACTAAGTAACCCGTTTTCATTCTTATTACTGCCCCGTTGCCATTATGGAAATGGATCTGTAAAAAAACACAGCGATTTTCATTTCTTTTTCTAACGTCTGATTACTGCTAAACTCTTCTCTTTTATATTTGCTTGAAGATATGAAAGATGTGTATAGCTCATAATGATTTCCTCTGTTTCGAATGTTATCAGGTACATTTTAACGACATCATTATGAACTACTTTTATTTTGATCTAAGTGTTGCACTTATAATTACAATCCATTTTATGCTTTATTTTTACTTTTGCCACTGAGCGCCTTTCAAATCTTAGTAGCAGTTGAGTCAACAAATAACCTATTAATGCATTTACAGTCGTTATTTTATAGCAAAATGGCAGTGGAAAGTTCGATTCAATCGAACTTTCCACTGCCAACTCAATTATTGTTTTTTCAGTGTCCTCGAAATGCCCTTTTTTATCTATTTTCTCCTCTAAAACAAGAGATTAACAAGGATCAGTAGGAGAATTAGTAGCAGGACTAACTGGAGGCGTAAGTCCTGAAAGAATAGGTGTTACTACACTACCTGCCGCAAGGCGGATTTGTTGAACTTGTAGTACTTTCACAGTAAGATCTAGTACGATTTTTTCACGCAATGTGCTGAATGTACCTTCAGGTCTTGCCAT
>NZ_KB933443.1 GCF_000392615.1 Lysinibacillus sphaericus OT4b.31
CGCCGTAGCGGAGAAAAATGACTACGAAGTAGACTAAAAAAACAAAGCCTCGAAGATTTTACTAATCTTAAAATTTTCGAGGTTTTTCATTTTTGAGGTGAGTTGTTTTGTCCCAGCCCTTTTCAATAGTTATTGATTCAGCGCTCTATACAAAAAGGCCACGAATTGCGCACGTGTCACAAACTCATCTGGTCTGAAGTTGCCTTTATCCCCTAAGGCAATGCCGTTATCTGCAAGTGCAGCAATGTAATCATAACTCCAATGCATAACTGGAACATCTTGGAAGGTACTCGTTCCACTTGGTGTGATACCAAATGCGAGTACAAGTATTTTCGCCAGTTGTGCACGTGTCATATTTGCATTTGGATAAAAAGCTCCCTTTGACCCATCCACAATGCCTGCTTGCTGAAGTAAGGTAATCGCCTCATCATACGGATGACTTGTCGGTACATCACTAAACGCTACAGCATCCCGTTTTGCTGTTAATTGGAACCCACGTGCAACCATCACCGCAACATGCTGGCGTTGAATCGGTTCATTCGGTCGGAAAGAGCCATCAGGATAGCCTGTGATAATCCCACGAGCCGCAATATCTTCAATCATGTCTTGTGCCCAATGTCCATTAATATCTGAAAAAGAGATTGGCTGAGACTTGTCGACAATAAATACTGCAAACTTAGTAAATTCATCTGTCGAAATTGTGATAAAGTCACCCTTAGTCGTACCTTTCATCTCTAGCCATTCTTTTTTCAAAGGATCATAAGAGAAAATGGAAGCGTATTGATCCTTGCCAACCTTTGAAGAGTCGAACTTCATTGTTAACGTAAGAGGTTTCTTTATATTCCCTGCGCTATTTTTGTGTAATTCAAATATTGGGCTAATAAGACGTTGTCCGTTACTTAAAAGGTTCGTGATATCGCGTAATTTCTCTACTGTTATTGTTAGTTCTTGCTGTGCTACGCCAACTGGAATAGAAACATTGATGTCTTCACCAACACTAGTTTCACCAGAGCTTCCTACTGGAACAGTTATTATGCCATTTGTTGTAACGATCTGTGTAGGAGGTGATTCATTTTCTACATTGCTGTTGGAATTTCCACTATTTGAATTATTCGTGGTCGAGTTATTACTGCCTGAACCGCCATTATTAGAACTACCACTATCTGAGCCACCACTATCTGAGCCACCACTTGGCCTGTAATCAATTGTTGCCATGCTTGTTATGCTACTATTACCAGCAGCATCTCGGAATTGAACGTAAAGCTTCTTCTGTCCCACTTCTTCAGTAAAGCTCCATTTTTTTGAGAGTGATACTTTTTCCCAAGCTGACCACTTTAGTTTATCTGTGGAAAAACGCATCTCGGCGACTCCACTTCCCGAACCATCCGATGAAGTTAGACTAAGTGTAACCGAATTACTATTTGTCGTAGCAGAACCTCCATTAATAACAATTGTTCCTGTGGGCGCTGTTCTATCAATCTTAAAATTTATCGTTGTGACACGGCCTGCTGGATTTGTGACAACCAACGTGTACGTTCCTTCCTTGTCTACCTTTGTTTCACTCGTGAAGGCTACTCCATTCAATGTCGCCGTTCCCTTATTAAATACGATTGTTACCTTGTCTTTATAAATACCTCCATTTGTTACTCCTGTGACAGGTGGTGCTGTGCTGTCAATAGTGAAGCTTATTGTTGTGACATTGCCTGCTGTATCCGCTACGACCAGTGTATAGCTTCCATCCTGATTAATTTCGTGACCACTGGCAAAAATTACTCCATTCAACGTTGCAGTTCCTTCATTGAATCCGACTGTTACTTTATCTTTGTAATTACCTCCATTTGTTACTCCTGTGACAGTTGGTGCTGTCTTGTCAATCGTGAAGTGTATCGTTGTAACATGGCCTGATGCATCTGTTAAGACGAACGTGTACATTCCTTCTTGGTCCACTTCCGTTCCACTCGTGAAGGCTACTCCATTTAACGTCGCGGTTCCCTTATTAAATCTGATTGTTACCTTGTCTTTGTAAGCACCACCATTGGTTATGCCCGTTACAGTAGGTGCTGTCCTGTCAATCATGAAATTTACCGTCGTAACATTGCCTGCCGCATCCGTTACGATTAGTGTATAGCTTCCATCCTGACCAATTTCCGTACCGCTGGCAAAAGCCGCTCCATTCAACGTTGCCGTTCCCTCATTGAATGTGATTGTCACCTTGTCTTTGTAAATACCACCATTTGTTACACCTGTTACGAGCGGTGCTTCCGTATCAATCATGAAATTTACCGTCGTGACATTACCGGCTGAATCTGTTACTACAAGTGTATACATACCATCCATTGTAACCAGCATACCGCTAATAAGAGCTGTACCGTTCAATGTCGCCGTTCCTTCGTTGAATGTAACGGTAACATTCGATTTATATATCCCACCGTTCGTTACTCCCGTCACAATAGGCGCAGTCGTATCAATCTTGAAGGTCACCGTCGTACTATTGCCTGCTGTATCCGTTACGATTAGCGTATACGTTCCATCCTGGGTGATATCAGTACCACTTGTGTAGGGGTTGCCATTGAGTAGCCCACTACCCTCATTAAATACGGCATTCACCTTGTTGTTATATACCTTGCCATGCTCTACATTCGAAATAATCGGGGCTATCGTATCAACTGTAATCATACTGCTAATTGTACCAGTACTCGTATTACCAACTTTATCTTTAAATTGCACATAAATGGTTTTCGCTCCCCCGCCAGCCGGAAGGGCCCACGACTTCCCGTTCAAGTCAGCGATGTTAAACCAGCTAGTCTGCCAACTGCCAATGATATTTGAGAGACGTGCTTGCTCAACTCCTGAACCGCTTCCATCCGTATAGGTTCCTTTCAATGTAACCGTGTCCGATTTCGTCCATGTAGCACCATCATTAATGATCAGTGTACCCGTTGGTGCTGTCTGATCCAATAGAATGGACTGAGAAGAATTGGCTGAGATCCCGTTGTTGGAATCCCTCAATTGCATATAGATGGTCTTCGCCCCATCTCCGCCAGTTAGACTGAATGTTGCAGTATTGCTGAAGGGCAGCCAAGATGCTGCTGATAAATTAGCAGCGCTATTTGCAAACCTCATATGCGTAACACTATCACCTATATCAGGATCTGATCCAGTTATAGATAGATTGACAGTACTAGTACTTGTCATTGCGCCTTCCAGAATCGTGAAGGAACCCACTGGAGGGTTATTAGCAAGTGTCCCTGTCTCATAAGTAACAATCAGCTTCGGTCGAAAAGCAGCATTCGAATTTTCCAAAGAATAAAGTAGAAATCTGCCGCTATCTGCATCAGCTTCATTGCCGTTGAGTATAAAAGTTATTTTACGATCAGAACTATCTGTGAAAGCGTCAATAGCGCTCTTGACATTGAGCATAATCGTTTGATTCTCAAGATAAGTACCCATCGGCACCTCAGCAGTACTTTTAGCGGTGAACTTATCTGCATAGGGGCTATTCGTATCTATTGAGGGGAAATTTACATAATTCAAATCATCCGCAGCAGAGCCCCTTGCCTCCATATACAAGGTTTGACCAGGGTTTCTGATGACAGTTGCAACCGTCAAGCCCAGCTCTGCTGACACAATATTCCCTTCTGGCACACCTAGATCAAATGTTGTGGCCATTCGATTCCGAACATTGACGAAACCGTCATTATTGCTCATACCTACATATAGCAAACCATCATCAACATTATCATAAACACCGTCATAATCCTGATGACCCCTTAAATCCATCGTATCTGCAGTTGCTGTATAGGATTTTGTTACTGTAGCTCCTGCAGCATGTGGTGCAAAATCAGGTACTATAACGGATAATAAAAAAGTAAGAACCACCAATCCCACCCGTTTATTTTTCTTCATTTATTATTCCTCCTCGAAAAACGTCTCCTTTACACTGTAAAATAACAAATAGTTGTTCGATACTGAGGAATGTTAATGATTGACTATTAACAATAAAAAAATAATAAATAGTAGTGTTACTTCACTTTTTATCAACTTCATATAACATGAATATCCCTAACTAACCACCACATCAGGTTGGATAGTCAGGGATATTTGTTCTGTTTTTATGCTCTATATGCTCGTGCTACGTAATAAGCGATCGAGCCACTTCCTGAGTTGCAACGAATGCTCAATTTGAGGCCGTCTTTTTCAGCTTCCCAGAATTGCTTATTTTTATTGGAAGTTCTTTCAGCAACTGTTTTAGCACTTTCGTCTATGGCACAATAACAATTATTATCAGTAGAAAGGGATGTTAACGGACATTCTACACCAAATGAAAAATTAGTGCCTGTACTGCCATATTGCATTGTAAAGCCATATTGTGTCCCTACTAAAGCACTATCTCGCTTCTCGGTTGCAATTAATCCGGCTACTGGATATTTAGCTACCCCAGGGATCTCGACACCTTCGGGAATAGGCGTAGTCATGAGCATTGGTTTGCCATGAACATTATGATCACTAACAAATGTAAGAGGCTTGTCCAATTCATTAATTAACAACACAATAGCATTTGCTGGTTTTTTCATAAAATAAATGATAGGAATAATGATAGCTACGATAACAAGCGCTGCAACCGCAACAACTACTCCAACCGTCGCAGCTGTAACACCAGCTAGAGCGGCAATTGCTTCTGCAGCTCCGACTGCCAATTTTGCCACTACTGTCGAAGTTGATAAAAAGCCGATTCCTAATACACCAGAAAGAAGGATTTGTGCAGTGACAATGCCTGCATCATCTTTTTCTAACCCTTTTAATCGTTCAAGACCATCAATAATGACATGAAGCTGTCTTTTGATGTCATCCCCAGTTGC
The DNA here is from genome assembly GCF_000392615.1 of Lysinibacillus sphaericus OT4b.31. Lineage (GTDB taxonomy): Bacteria > Bacillota > Bacilli > Bacillales_A > Planococcaceae > Lysinibacillus > Lysinibacillus sphaericus_B. The sequence continues at coordinate 4,860 of NZ_KB933443.1, forward strand.
ATTGACGAGAATTTCATAAGTCTCCTTTTTCAAAGGAATTGCTGCTGTTTGATCGCTTGCCTCCAACTCGGTGATGTCTTTGCCTAGAGCGTCCGCCAGTGCTTGCTTTCTTTCCTCAATGAAGATTGTTTGAAGCTTATTGATCTCCTCTTGTGAACTAGCCTTCTCTAGTTTTGTTGCATAATCCGGGAATAAAGACCGGAACCCCTGTTTTAATTTAAGATCGATATCAATTGTAGTGTGCATAAATTTCGAACCTCCCGTGTTTTTTCAATATTCTGGAGCCGGTTGCCCCCAATCGTACTTGAATCACCACGTTCTCATTTGTGATTTAACTTTAGATGTAATGATGATAACGGTATCTTTTGCATTGGTGACGATATAATCTCTCTTGCATTACCTACCGCATGAACTGGTAGACTACTTAGTTGTGAAAATACGACAACTATGAACCATAAGTGCAAACTGCTTTTTAAAAGAAACCTCCCTCTTTGCATATTGTGATACTTATATTTTTTTATAAGTATTTCTCTACCACTGTAAAATAAAAAATGGAAATGCAATACTGACGTATGTTAATGCTTTGACGATTAACACTAGTAAAATGCTTATAATTTGTAATAAAATGATAGTTAATAGAAATTTTCTCAATCATTACCATAAAATATGCTATCTATCTTTTGAACTAAGGAGAGGAAATGAATTGCCCAATATTCTATTATCTTCTAAAATAAAAATCCCTTATAGCTTGGACGAAGCTGTGGAAAGACCTAGGTTGTACGATATTTTTCACGAAAACACTTTAAAAAAAGTAACGATTATACGTGCATCTGCTGGCTATGGCAAAACAACACTTTTAAGTCAATGGCTTATACAAACAGACAAACAAATTGCATGGATATCGATAGATCATGCTGATAATGACCCTATTCGTTACTGGACATACGTTCTACATGCAGTGGCAAAAGCCAGTCAGTCCGATATAGACAAAGTGCTGGAACCACTTTTGCAGTCACAAGATGCGGCTACTGTTGAATTCCTAATTGACGCCTTTTTACATGAAATCAATACGATGGAAGAAACGTTACATATCGTCATGGACGATTATCATTTGATTGAAAATCAGCTGATCCATCAAATGATGACTCAATTTATCGAGCAACTTCCAGCGCATGTCCACGTTTATCTGACAACACGCACTGCCTTGCCATTGCCAATCGCAAAGTGGCGCGTCAAGCAATGGCTATATGAATTCACTACTGATCACCTACGTTTTACCTATCAAGAAATAGGGCAATTTTATGCCATGAAAAATGTAACCTTACCCCATCAAGAAACCCTACAATTGATTTTGGAGAAAACAGAGGGCTGGGTAGCAGGCTTATTATTAACTAGATTAATAAATGAATCAGAGTCGGAACACCAATGGCATGAGCTCGCACAACCATTCGTTAGTGAATTTCTACTACAAGAAATTATCGCGACGCTCCCACCACCTACACAAGAGTTTCTTCTATATACATCGATATTACCTGTACTTGATCCAGCTATTTGTAATCGACTTACACAGCGAATTGATAGCTATGAACTACTTGAAGAATTAGAGGAAAAAGGGCTTTTCATCGTACGTTTACAGTCAACAAAACCTGTTTTTCGCTACCACCATTTGTTCGTGGAAGCTTTACAGAACGAATTCAAAAAAAGATTTTCAGTACAACAGGTAACGGCATTTGCGCATGAAACAGCTACTCTCTTGCATGATGAAGGGGATTTTATCTCTGCCATTGAACTCGCACTACACTATCATCTTTTCGAACAGGCGGATATATGGATAACAGAACATCTAGTTGCGCTTTTCTTGTCTGGCCAAACCGCTACCTTTATGCGTTGGCTACATCAGTTACGAAACCAACACTATACGGTTCCATGCGAAATGCTTGTCATGGGCGTTATTACAGCTCTTTCTACACTGGAAATAGCAGAGGCCTCCTCATTTATGCAGGAGCTTGAACTACGCCAGCACACCGAGCAATGGATGGATAAGGAAGAAAACGAAGCGATGGCGTATATTTATGAAACGGTAAAGGCTTATGCCATCATTACTACAGGCGGAGATTTACATCAAGCCAAAGAAATACTTCAAAAACAACTTACAAAAGAAGCTGTGCCCTCTCGTTGGGATGAAGTGCCGATGCAATATAATATTTTTGAATATAAACTACTACGGACCAGTACGGGCTCAAAAGGAAAAATACCAACAATGGAGGAAGGTACGGCTATAGTAGAACTTTTTCGAAATACTACTTATCAAACAACAAGTGTTACAGCGTTTAGCTATGGAACTTCGGCAGAATCTTTATATGAGCGAAACTTAATTGATTACGCCAAAAAAGAACTTGAAATCGCTATCCAATATGGACATCAACTCAAAGACCCTGGCTTATTTATCCCTATGTATTTATTGAAGGCGAAAATTTATATAGCCGAAAAGCAATTGATTTCTGCACAGGCCATGCTTACGCAAGTAAAGGATATGGTCAAGGAAAAGCATTGGTTGATGACCCTTCGTATCATGCAGGCTTATTGTTACATTTTAGCAGGTGATACTTTGAATGCCGAAATGGAGTTACAAGTAACGAAAACAAAACAGCCCTTTTGGATGCTTGTCTACGCTCGATTGTTACTATTAAAAGAACAACCTGAAGATGCCTTAACGATAGTCATCCAAACGAAAACAAAAGCACAGCAGGATACACAAATTGCCACTATAATTGAAGCAACTGTTCTTGAGGCACTTTGCCATCTCAGACTTGGCAACACCAATTTGGCACTAGATTTTTTACATGAAGCATTAGCACAAGGAGCACCTTATTACTATTTTCGTACCTTTTTAGACGAGAAAGAGATACATCCCCTATTAATCAAGTATTTTAAACTGGTACAAGAGAATCCTTCTAAATGGCAGCCCCTTTCGCATCACTATTTGCAACATCTTCAAGTAGAAGACGCAGCAAACAGCGAGATGGACAATTTATTGACGCCACGTGAACAAGAGGTCTTTAATGTATTAGCAAATGGCGGAACGAATCGTGAAATCGCACAACAGCTTAACCTATCGGAAGGGACGGTTCGCGTTTACTTATCAACGATTTATAGTAAACTTGGCGTCAATTCGAGGGCAAAAGCGATTCTTCTCAAGAAATGGTAAAATCAGTGGGTTACGGATAACACGAAAAAAGGCTGCTCCCTTATCAGTATATACTGACGTGAGAACAGCCCTTTTTTTGTTATTTTTGTGTAAACATTTGTGTCCAGTAATTGCCTTCTGCTACATAACCTACACCGATATGGGTAAAGTTTTTACTCATAATATTCGCTCGATGTCCTTCACTGTTCATCCATGCCTTTACAACTTCTGCTGCTGAGCGCTGACCCTTTGCAATGTTTTCACCTGCTGATTTATAGCTAATACCAAAGTTTTTCATCATTGTAAATGGCGTACCGTAAGTTGGGCTTGTGTGGTCAAAATATTTTTTGTCATGCATATCTTGAGATTTGTATTTTGCTACTCTTGAAAGCTCCCAATCTTCTTTCAACGCTGATAGACCTGCTTTTGCACGTTCAGCATTGACAAGTTTAACAACTTCTTGTTCTACAGTTACTTGCTCTTTTGTTGGAATATTAATTTTTTGTCCTGGGTTAATTTGATTCGGATTTGCCAGTTGTGGATTCGCATCAATCAGCTCCTGCACACCTGTTTGGTTTTTCACGGCAATTTTCCAAAGAGAATCTCCTGACACTACTTTATATGAATCTGCTGCTATGGCGCTAATTGGTACTAACAATGATACCGATAATACTGAGGCCATCGCCACTTTTTTTACTTTTTTAAACATCAAATCATTCCTTCCAGTTTGCTCTATATTCATGGTAAATAGTTTCAAAGAATTATTCATCACTAAATATATGGAAGGATTTTTACAATTGTATGACAAGACGAGCGATTGAGCGCAAGATACCTTTCATAACGCTTTTCTCACCTTTTTCTTTAGTAATCATTTTGCAATCTATTTGTAATAGGAATAAATTACTATAAACTTTTTTAGAAAAACACTAGTTTTCTAGCTAAAAATATACCCATAAAGTGAAACTCCATTCAG
>NZ_KB933444.1 GCF_000392615.1 Lysinibacillus sphaericus OT4b.31
ACTATGGCAAGACCTGAAGGAACTTTCAGTAAATTGCGTGAAAAAATCGTACTGGATCTTACTGTTAAAGTACTACAAGTTCAACAAATCCGCCTTGCGGCGGGCAGTGTAGTAACGCCTGTTCTTTCAGGACTTACGCCTCCAGTTAGTCCTGCTAATGAATGTCCTACTAATGATTGGTAATCCTAGTTTTTAGAGGTCAGAGCAAATAAAAAGGGCTGTGCAATGCAAAAAATGTATATCAGAAAATAAACAGCCCTGGAATATTTAAGGGACACTGAAAAAATCTGAAATTTGAGTAGGCAGTTGAAAGTTCGTTTGAGTCGAACTTTCAACTGCCTTTTGGCAATAATAAAGAAATTAATTTTGAGTTTGGGCTTTTTTCTTTTTTATGTATGTTTGGTAAATCAAAGTATATTCATATTAAAGAATGTTTTTCATTTACATAGTTAGGTTGATGAGAATGAATCATTGCTATGAATGAGAGTGGCTGATTGGACGGCGTTATGGGAGTTGAACAAAAGGTTATTAAATTGTATTAACACCAAGCAAAAAGTTTTCGAAAGAAGATACTTAAGCTAGCGGTGGGCTTTAGTTGAATAAGAAATAATACATTTTTTATTTACGTGCCTATAAACATAACAGCCAGATTGCTAGTACATTAGAGCAAAATTTGTAGGGGCATATAGTAAAGCTGTTGAGGCGATTTTTTAAAATAACGTGATAGACGTCCACAATCGATGCACCAGCGTTAGAAAGTTGGTTGGAATGGTAAATAGGAGAAACCGCTATGAATTAGTGGAGTCTGATAAAGAACGATTTAGTTATCAGGTGTATTCATAGCGATTTTATTACATATATAAGTATTTACAAGATGATGTTAATTTAGACACTGCAAAGGAGGAAATAGAAAATGACACACTTTGAATACATGGAGAAACAAGGGCGAATGACTAATTTTGAATTATTGAAGCAACCAATAAAAAGGTTTCCATAGTAACGAGGGAAAGGAAGCAAACTAAGAACTTTAACAACCTCATTAGGAGATAACAATAGGAATCTACGTATATTCCAGCTGTATATCCTATAAGTTCATATAGATTACGGCATTCGCCATATTCGCTCAACTTGACTGCCGTTATTCACTGCTGTAACAAGATAAACATCTACATTGTTCATGGTCTTGCACTGCTCAAATCCTATTCCTCGATCGAATTCAGACAATAGAAGTGTCATCGTTACCCGGTGCGTGACTAGAATGACAGAATTGTCATCATCGCCTTCATTCAATTCATTGAGCAATGAACTTACTCGGTTCACCACCATAGAAATCGATTCGCCACCCTGAAAGGCGAATTCTTTATGCTCGAAAAGTTCCTGCAATTGATTCCATATATCCCTAGGTTGATTAGTCGTATTGCCCAATTCAAGCTCTGTAAGCCTGACATCCGCTTTATAACTCACACCATTAATAGCACGACAAATCTCGTCTGCTGTCTGTCTTGCACGTAGTAAAGGGCTAGATATAACGCGAATTACAGCAGGGTCATGTTCTTTAGCCAAAAAAGCCGCCACTTGTATCGATTGTTGCATTCCCAATGCCGAGAGAGGAGCTTCGGGATGGTTCCCCGAAGCTTCTCCATGACGTACGACATATATTTTCATAATCAGGATTTTGGTATCCGGCTTGGAATACCCACCTCGTGAAATGCATTCTTTACGGTATCTACAGCTTGTTGAGGTAACTTACCTTGACTAGTAAGCATATCCGCCGCGTGCACGATAGCTTCGAATGCTTCTTCAAATGTGGCGTTGGGGTGAATAATCTGCTTGTTTTGAAAAGCAGTATACCACAGGAATGCCGCCTGATCCGTTCCGATTTCTAACGATACAAGGACAAATGCCTTATTGGGTATACCGCTATAAAGATGGACGCCGCCATTATCCTTACTGAGAGGCAGCTCTTTGTAATGATCAAAGTGCGCAGGTTGATGATCGAATTGAGAGGCCGTTCCCGGATTTTTCATCGACCGTAATGCCTTGCCGGGAAATTCCGGTCCGACAATTTCATCCCCGATCAGCCAATCTGCAGTTTCTGCCGTTTGTCCCTTCACGTGCTGCTTCACGGCACTCCCTAATACATCCGAGAAGTGCTCGTTCAAAGCGCCTGATTGATGCTCATAAACGAGCTCGTTAATAAACTCCGTCACCCCGTGAGCCATTTCGTGGGCAATTACATCGATACTTCGAGTGAAATTGATAAACAATTTGCCATCGCCATCACCAAAGGCCATCTGGTTCAATCTAGGCACCCACATGGCGTTGTTCATCTTGATACCATAGTGGACATTGAATATCAGATCCATACCTTCATTATTTATTGAGTTTCGACCAAGCTTATTTTTAAAATAATCTAGTGTTTGTCCGCTAAGATCGTAAGCAAAATTTACGTTTTCATCACTAGTAGGAGGATTTCCTTCCTTGCGAACCAGCTTCTTCTTAAAATCTTCCGTATTTCCACTGTCATAAATCTCCCGCTTGGCCTGAGTTGGCGCTACAGAGGGAGATATTTCAGCATCATCGCTATTTTCAGCATCATCACTATTTTTTTCCTTCGTTTTTTTTTGTTCAATGGTGTCCATTTGTACAAGCGTTTTCTTTGCTTCTTCATTTCCCTCTTTTGCCAGTTTTTCAAGCAAATCTTTTGGTACAAATCCATCTTTACTCATGTGGTATTCCTCCAATTGTTTTTAGTGTGTTGCGTTAACCAATTGTAGGTTGATGCTAAACACATTCCTTTATACAAACCACATAATGTAAATGGAAATTAATAAAGATTCTCGGTTATACCAATCCATAAATCGGAACATCGTCAGCTTTGCCGTTGGATAATCAGTGTAAAATAACAGTAAGAAACTAAAAACTAAAAGGAGAGAATTACGATTTCTTCTTAAACTATCCAGTTCTTAGTTCAATAATCCCCAAAGAAAGAAGACCACTCCGTGATAGGTGGCCTTCTGCAATTGCTATCCGATTACCGTGGGTACCACTGCATAGAACAGAATGTAGTTGGCATCGTCTCCGTTGAATGTCTGAGAGTGGACTCCTTGATTTAATTCCGACTCACTTATAACGATGGTGCCGAGGTGGTCGTCCTCATCAATGTCGTCCTCATCGAAGAGAGTCACTGTTGCCTCTCCGGCGAATTGCATAACTATGTTCAGGTCCAACGTCTGTCCAGTTGTAAAAACTAATCCTAATTTTTAAAACAGGAAGAATTGTTGATTTGAAATAAAGTTAAATCGTTTTGTAAAAGTTACTCAAAATAAACGGTGAAATTTCAGCGGGAATTTGTGTTTGGAGTAACCTTATAAAAGGGTTTTACTACTAGGACCGACTATCAACTTGCTGCTACCTACTGAATATTACGTAATTTTGCAACAAAAAGTAATAATAAAGGCAATAAAATGGTTAGGGTTAATGTAAATAGTGGCCATGTTTCTTCATTATATTTAATTGAGTGAACAATACTTGGATGCATAATTTGGGAAAATGCAATTGAAATCATTCCAAGTGGTAGTATTAGCGGTCGATGATCTTTAATATTGAATATCTGCGCTAAACCCTTTACTGATGCGTAAAAATATACATACGATCTAACAAAAATTGTGAACATCCACAAAAAAGCCATTATTATCTCAATACGTTGTAGAAAATTCCCAATTGAAATATTTTGAGCCAATGCATAGCTAGGGTAAGATTGGTGAGATGTATTTGTTGCCCCAAGTACAAGTACAGAGAGAGTTATAATAACAATTAATACCAAACCTCCTGCTATTGAACCTATATAAAACCCTTTTTGAGCTGGCTTTTGTTCATTAATAGAAGAGGGAAAAATCATCAATAAAACAACCAATGGAAAAGAAAAGGTGCTCATAAAATATAATATACCAACTAGCAGTGACTTTGTTGGTGTATCAAGTATCGGTTGTACATTTTTAACGTCTATTTGTGGAGAAATGCAAATTACAAAAACAACAAATAAGAACAAAAACATAGGGAATAGTATTTCGGCACATCGTGCAAAGACCTCTACCCCTAAATAAGTAGCAAATAAAATAATGATACTAAACAAGATAGCAAATGCAACTTTAGGTGTCTCTGGCATGACTTCAGTATTCATAAAAGTCCCTATGAAAAAAAATAATTCTCCTGCTGAAAGTAAAGGTAGAGAGATAAAACCAACGGAGGTAAATTTACCAATAAATTTTCCTAGTATTTTTTCATTGGCCTCAATAAAGGTTAAATTTGGGGTCCTATTTCCTAAAGAAATGAAAAGCTTTACGAGTAATAAACTTAATATCACCCCTAGTATAGACGAAATCCAAGCATCCTGTTTAACTGCTTTCGCCATCGTTGCAGGAATAATTAATATAGTTGTACCTATTGAAAAGAGAAATACAATTATTGTGAATTGGCGTGCGCTAATAATTTCTTCTTCCATATATGTCACCCTCTTTACTCTCGAAAATTTTTATAGTAGTCATCACTTGGTAATATACGGAATATTGTTTTTCTATTTAGTTTCAATTAAAAGGATATACATATTGATGAAGAAATAATCAAACTAATATACAACAAGACCACTCCTTAAAGGGTGGCCTTATTCATTTCCTGTTTAATTTATAATATATTTTTTAATTATGTGCTTTTATCATTACAATTCAGATTGTAACTTGGACGTTAAATGATAATCATAAATCACGTTTAGCATGGTACATCTGTTGGCCCTCCACAATCTTTGTATCATGTGACTACTCTAAACCGAGTAGGGGCTATTGCACAAAGCTAGGCATTACATGAGGCGGTGCTTGGGTAGGTAGCATTGACCGTCCGCACGCGACTAATTGGTTGTTTTCAACAAACTCTCACTTAATAGGGAATGGATTTAGAATATCAACTACTTTCCTTGTAATTAAGTTAACGACAGCGGCAAATGAAGGTTTATGGATCAATTACGGTTTCTCTTAAAACCCGGTTTATTACCCAACTAGTAAGGGCTATCGTTGAAAGTTAAGTGTAATTAAAACTTAGACGGAAATTTAAAATGTTTGAAAAGAATTAGTTGTTATTCAACTTTCAGTGACGTTTTTCACTTAAACTAACGGAAGCTTTACTTGAAGAACATTGAGCTGCTTAAACAGCTCTTTTTTTTTATTGAGCTAACGGAGCAGTTTTGTTAAAAAGATATATACTGAAAAAAAGTCCCTTCAGATAGTTTGAAGGGACTTTCCTATATAGTGTATAACTCTAAAAACAAAATGATTATTTGTATTTTTTGGCTAGAGATTCGCTGCCAATTGCTCCAATGATAGTCATAAAAAACGGTCCAATTTGAAATAACAGAGAATCCTGTAAGAACACAATATTTAAATCAAATAACTTATTACCTATTACAATGAATATCTTAGCTAGTATGATTAAAAACCCAATTATTAGAAGAATATCAAAAAACAAATTCCATCTTGGATAGACTAATTTTTGGCTATCTTTTATGAGTTTCTCTTTCAAAGAATTATCCTCCTTTACTAATTCATCAAGAGTAATATCAAATATGTCACTTAACTTAATTAACAATTCAATACTAGGGTAACTTTCTCCACGTTCCCATTTGGAAATAGATTGTCTACTAATATTAAGTTTTTCTCCAAGCTGTTGTTGTGACATATTATGCTTTTGACGTTCTTCTTTTATTTTTGAAGAAAAATACATTTGATCAACTCCTATCCACAGTATATTTATTTGCACTAAAAAAATTAACATGCATATAAAAAGAGTATAATAAATATATTCTGAAAATTTAAGTTATTTAATGTGGACATACAGGGGGGATTTTACATGGCGTTAAAAGTAGGAGATATTATTACGTTTGAGAGAACGTATACGGTAAAAGATGTTGAATTATTTGCAAATATTTCATGGGACCAAGGAATTCATCATATAACGCCAGACGAACAAGGGAGACTAGTAGTTCAAGGCTTATTAACAGCCACGCTGCCAACAAAAGTGGGTGGGGAACATAATGTCTTAGCTCGTACGATGAATTTTGAATTTTTACGGCCCGTCTTTACGAGTGATACGATTATTTGTGAAGTGAAAATTGAAAAATATGACAAAAAAGAAAATAATAGAACTGCAATTGTTACAACGTTTTTCTGTAAAAATCAACACGAAAAAGAAGTATTAAAAGGCAATTTTTCTGGTATTATCCTTTAGGTTGATATGGATTTTAAATATAAAAATCTACTATTTTAAATATAAGGAGAGTTGGATATGAAGACATCCACTATTATTTTCTTTGAAAGAAAATTTCCAAGTGCAAATATGATGTTAGTTAAGGATCAGCTTCCAATACTTATTGACACGGGTTTTGGCAGTGATGTAAAAGATACAGAGCAATTAATAAAAGATGCAGGCGTTCTACCTAATGAATTACATCTTATTGTGAACACTCACTATCATAGTGATCATGTTGGAGGCAATTTTCATCTGCAAAGAAGTTATCAATTACCTATTGCTGCTCACAAATGGGAGGCTGATTTAATAAATTGCTGTCATCCTGAAGCCTGTAGTGCAGCATGGTTAGACCAACCAGTAGAACCATATCGAGTGGATAAAATACTCTCAGATAAGGATGAAATTGATACGGGAAGTAGTGTCCTGCAAGTTTTACATACACCAGGTCATACGCTAGGACATGTTTCTTTCTATGAACCTGAAAAAGAGATATTAGTTTGTGGAGATCTCTTTCACAAAAAAGATATTGGCTGGCTCAATATCTTTAGAGAAGGTGTGAACGCTATTCAACGGTCAATAGAAAGTTTAGACAGGTTAGCAAAGCTTCGCATTCAGAAAGCTTACCCAGGACACGGACCACAAATAGAAAATCCATCAGAGACAATTGATTTGGCGAGAAAGAGACTTGAACAATGGCTCGATAAACCAGAGAAAGTGTCATGGCATGCTTGTAAGCGGATTTTTTCCTTTACCTTAATCATTAACAATGGATTACCAAGAGAGGAAATGGCTAACTACTTACTAAAATGTGGTTGGTTCCAAGATTTTGCACGATACGCGTTTCAAACGCAGCCAAAAGATTTTGTTCAAATTTTGCTCGATGAAATGATTCGTTCAGGCGCAGCTAGTTGGCACAATGATTGGTTGATCGCAAGTACGCCATATCAAGCCCCTGACAAGAAATGGCTGCATAAAAACATAAAGCCGATAGATTGGAAACCCCAAGATCTTCTTATATAAATAAAAACAAAGCTTCAACTATTTTCATCGTTTTAAATAGGAGAGCTATAAAGTGCTAATATAAAATCCAGCAACTAAATGAATGAATGAACTGAACCCCGAATAGTGGATGAGTTACTATGCTCCCCATTCGGGATGTTTTGTTCATGACATCAATTAAGATTAAGAAAAGCGAACAGATTTGTAGCAACTGTATCAGTTCGTTCTATTCAATATACATATTTGGCTCATGCATTTCAGCTCAATAGATAGAGCTTAATGAATGTGTTCGCCGCCCGCAATCGATAGTTCAATGTGAAGCAGCGTTAGAAAATTGCTAGGAAAGGTAATTGTTCTTTTGCTAAGAGGATCCACAATTGGACATGTCTAATTGTGTAGTCGACTTTTCTGCGGGCTTCCTTAAAAATGAGGAGGCCCAATGTGACCAACTGAAGATTATCAATATTTACATTTAGGCAATTGCGTAGGCTGTCGATCTTTACATAGCATAACCTATACGGAAATCTAAAGGAGGAAAAATTATGCAATATAATTATGGTCAATATGACAGATACGATGATGACTACGAATATGATTATGACAGTTATGGCAGACGTCGAAGAAGGAGACGACCGCGTTATCAATACCCGTATTATCCATTCTACCCATTCTACCCATTTTTTCCGTTCTATCCACCATTCTATCGCCGACCATACAATCGTCCATACGGCTACTAATTTAAATAAGGTGCCTACTCTGAAAAAACTGGATTATTTAACAATACACAAGCAGCACAATCATTTATTTGATGATGATTGCAAGAATGATGAAAGCAGTCAGAAAGAGTCATCCTGTCACCTACAATAGAATACTTATAATATAGATTGTAGGTAGGGGGATCAAAAAAATTTGAAAGCATTCAAGAAAAACATTGCGTCATTTGTTCGAAAGCATTATGGAAAACGAAACCGTATAGAGCCATTGTCACCAGGTTGGAAAGGTGCAGTTAGCGCTCTAAGTACCGTAGCAATACTATTGATTTTGATTCAAGGGAAGTATTTATTAGAGCAGCGTAGCTTTTTTGATTTCGTTATGGCACTCGTCCTATTTATGTTATCGGTTACACTCATAAGTGGATTTCTTACGCTACTATGGCATGGATTGAAGAAAATTCCTAGTCGTTATATCTGGGTACTACTCACTTCACTTGTATTTCTGTTGTTCTGCTTTATTGCCCCTTTGGACGTTGCAATCCCATTTATACTACTAATAGCGGTTGTTGTTTCTTTGTGGGGCGCACTACTATCTAAATGGGTAAATGGCTGCTATAAAAATGCAGCAAAATCTAGAAAACTTAGCGTTCTCATAATTCTATTGATGATGACAATTGGCATCGGAGCAGGGAGTTATTGGCTGATTCATCCCGGGGAAGCTAACACCCCAAATGTTGTATTAAAGCACCTTAAAACTTCGCCACGTTATGACAATACTGTGCTTACAAATCCGGGGGAATCCGGTAGCTATCCGGTTAAAAAACTCACTTACGGCAGTCCGGATACTTATCGACAAGAGTTTAACAAACAAAATTCTTTGATGACTAAAACAGTGGACGCGAGCCATTTTGTAGAAAAATGGTCTTCTGTTCGCACGAAAACACTCGGTTTTGGGCCTGATGCAATGCCGTTAAACGGTCATGTGTGGTACCCAGAAGGGAAAGGAGACTTTCCGTTAGTCATGATTGTTCATGGAAACCATTTAATGACTGATTATTCCGATCCGGGTTACGAATATTTAGGTAACCTTCTTGCGAGTAGAGGCTATATCGTTGTATCTGTAGATGAAAACTTTCTTAACGGTTCACCCTACAATGATTTATTTTTGGCCAGTCCGCTAGAGAATGAGAATCCAGCGAGAGGTTTACTGCTGCTAGAGCATTTACAGACGTGGAAAGAATGGAACGAGAATAAAAACAATCCATTTTATCAAAAAGTGAATTTGCAACAAATTGCGCTGATTGGGCATTCCAGAGGTGGAGAAGCTATTGCGATTGCAGCCGCTTTTAACGAAATGGACCATCCTCCTGATAATGGAAACATTCAGTTTGACTATAACTTTTCTATCCGCTCGCTCATTTCTATTGCAGGAACAGACGGACAATATTTGCCATCAGGGAAACCGCTTCCGTTAAAAAACATTAACTATTTGGCACTACATGGAGCGCATGATATGGATGTGAGCACCTTCGATAGCGCTAATCAGCAATATCGGATGTCCTATACGGATAGGGAAGATTATATGAATGCGTCTGTCTATATCTATGGTGCGAATCATGGTCAATTTAATGAAAAATGGGGACGAGGAGATGGAGCTGGCACGGCAAATCAACTCTTTAATCTCAAACAAATTATGCCTCGTGATCAGCAAGAAACCATTGCTAAAGTATTAATCTCCGCTTTTTTGGATAGTACCTTGAAAGATAAGAAACCATACAAAGCGATATTTAAAGATTTAGGTTATGCGAAAGAGTGGCTTCCTGACACCATGTATATCAGTAATTACAATGATTCGCAAACAACTTTTATCGCTACATTTAATGAAGATATTGATCTCAACACGACCACTGTCCCAGACGGCAAACTGGTCGGTAAAAATTTGGAGGAATGGAAGGAAGAAAAAGTAAAATTAAAATATGACGAAGCAGATTTTAATGCCGTTCGATTAGGGTGGAATGCAAATGACCCCTCTTCCCCAGCTTTTTACACGTTGACGCTTCCCGATAAAGGACTGGAGTTAGGACAGAACACGGCTATCGTATTTTCACTTGCAGATGATAGAAAGGAAGAAAAGGAGTTAAGACAAGAGGAGCTGGTCGATTTTACAGTAACTGTAGAGGACCACAATGGCAACCAGGCAAGCTTGCCTCTTCATTACATTGCCAAATTGACACCTGCCATAAGAGGAAAAGTGCTGAAAAAACCGTTTTCCAATGCAGGTAATACTACAGAACCAGTGTTTCAACATTATGGATTTTCATTAAAAGATTTTAAAGAAGCGAATCCACAGTTTGATCCATTGAAGCTAGATAAAATCCATTTCCAATTTAATTTAACCAAACAGGGGACGATACTAATGAACAATATTGGTATTAGAAATGAAAATATATGAAGGTAGCTAGGTCATCTGTCAATCTGTACGCTGAAAACTTAATTGTATAGATAGCATGATGAAAAACTTTTTCTTCATTTCCAAGCACCTGATATTGAGCAAGCTAATCCTTTTTAAGGGGTAACATACTATGAAATACATGAGTGATTGTTTGCAAGGAAGCTGTTCCTTCTAGGTAAGCTAAAACGGCCTTTAATTTTATTTGTGCATGGTATTTAGCCATACAAAAACTGCACCTCCAACTGTTGTGGTATGCTCCCCATTAAG
>NZ_KB933445.1 GCF_000392615.1 Lysinibacillus sphaericus OT4b.31
CGAATAGAGAAGAGTTCTGAAGGTAGGGCTACTAATTTTGTGTGGGAAGGGAATACAATTCTACATGAGTGGGTTGAAGGTAGCTATACTTGTGAAGATGGTGCTTCGAATGCATCTTCTAACACTACATCACATGGCGCTGCAAACATTGACAGAAGTCTTATAACTTGGGTATTTGATGAAGATTCATTTGTTCCTTCTGCTAAAATTACAAGTGAAGGTAATTACAGTATTATAAGCGATTATTTGGGTACACCTGTTGGAGCTTATGATACGGAAGGTAAGCAGATTTGGTCAAGTGAACTAGATATTTATGGTCATGTAAAAGAATTGACTGGTGAGAAGGATTTCATACCATTCCGATATCAAGGGCAGTATGAGGATGGGGAAACGGGGCTCTACTATAACAGATTTCGGTATTATTCACCAAGTGAGGGGATTTATACACAACAGGATCCGATTGGGCTTGCTGGTAGTAACCCTACTTTGTATGGGTATGTAAGTAATCCACTTATAATAACGGATCCATTAGGGTTATTGAACGAATTTGGGATTGCTCGTTATGGTAGTAAGCTTCACATGAATGATGGATTTACAGCACATGAATTATTGCAGAATGCTTGGTTAAAACATAATAAAGGTGTAGAACGTCTTAAAGGTCCAATGTCAAGGCATAATCCAGCTATTGCACTTACTGAAGTTCCTCTTCATCAAAGAATAAGTGCTTTGCAAAATAGATATGGAATGCATAGCAAAAATGTATTACAAAATCAAACTGCACTGCAGAACATTAATAGGAATGCTGCGCTAACTAGACGTGGCATTATAGATGAACTGGTAAACAATAGAGGGATGGATAAAGCAAGTGCAAAAATATTTGCGACAGAAAAGGTAAAAGAACTTAGGACTGCAGCTATCGAGCATGGGCAAAAACATGGGCTTATACCATGTAATGTAAAATAGAAGGGGGATTACAATGAGAGATTTTAAAATTCTTAAAGAACGAAAAGAGTGTATGATTTTTCAAGCGAGTGAAAATGATAGCCGTAGTGGATGGATCGGAGGGAATGCACCAGTATATTTTGATGAATTGGAAGGCATGGTAAATAAAGAAACTAAGTTGAATTTTTATTTGTCTATAGTTAACCCTTTTGATGAAAATGAAATGATTTCCATTTTCGCTCCTGAAAATTTTGAAGAACGTATTTCTAAAAATAGGTATCCAAATTGTTCGTTATTAACATTTAAACATCCTAAAACAGAAGAGAGCAAATTTGAAACTTTTACCAATCCTGATTTAGTAAAGCACTTTATTTCGGAAGCTAATATTGTAAGTGATAAAAAATCATTTAAAGAAAGTTTTCTTATCAAATTTGGGGGAACACCAAAGCATATTCAAGAAGAAGAGTATTATTATAAGGAGTTGCATGATGATGGTTATAGTTTTATATTCCAGGTCGATGAGGAAGGATATCCAGATACACTAATAAAGCCAAGAAAAAGTTATCCCTTTGCGTTCGGTGCTCTATATTTATATGCACAGATTTTAGAAAGTTCGATTGAGAACCCCATAAAAGGCTATTGGCAATATTCTTAATGTGAAGAAATGAAAAATACATTTACACGAACGACTAAATAGTATCGTTAAATATTCAAGTCAAACGAATTTCGAACAATTACCTGCGAAAAGAGCGGTTTAATGGCATCTTGAATAGGCATAGTATTTGTTGGCTTTGATTTTTTGGTACACGAAATGTGGAACTACTTTATCACCTTTTTTGTATGACGAGTACACAGGGTGTGAGAGTGATTACTTTAGCTAGTAATGTAGATACCAATAACCCATCAAAACAAGTTTTGCTTGGTCTTTATAACATGGATATATTAAAGCGAAAGTCAACGAATTAGCGGCAGAGTTAAATCCGTTTTTCAAATTAAACAAAAGCAAGGACATATTATGATACCAAAACATATGTAAAGAAGAGGTTATAAATTCTTACTTTACATATGTTTTTTTGTGTAAGAGATGGAATTATTTTTATATACTTATATTCTATCTTCATCTGAAACAATTTTTTACAAGGGTAGCCGAAACTGCTAGAAGCCTTTATTTTAGGGCGTTTATGGCTCGCATATGAACGAAGTCAGGCAGGATTAGTGTAGAGGATTGTTCGTCCAGATAATCGTTGGACAGCGTATCAGCATGATGGTTTAGGAAATGTCATTCGCTCAGATTATTATGACGATACCTGGGAAACGTTTGGCTATGACAAAAATGGTTCGTTAATAGAGACTGCCAATGAACATGTGAACGTAAAGCTGGAGCGAGATCCATCTGGACAAGTCATCAAGGAGTGGCAGAATGACCATTGGATTGCGAGTAGCTATGATGAATTAGGTAATCGTTCACAGATTACAAGTAGCCTAGGTGCAAAAATCGATGTCGCTCGTAATGAAATGGGCAATGTGTCGCAAATCACTGCCTCTCGCTTAGAACAAGACAAGTGGACAGCAGCGATGCAATACAATGAACTTGGTCAAGAGATTGAGAGAATCCTGCCAGGAGATGTTATCAGCAAATGGCAATATGATGTGACCGGTAGACCAACACAGCATCGAGTAAGTAGTCAAAACCGCGATACACGAAGACGCGTCTATAATTGGGATGTTAATCACCAATTACGAAGCATGGTCAACGAGTTAACAGGTGTTCGAGTGACCTATGGCTACGACGAATTCAGTAACCTCGTGTGGGCCAATCAAGACAGTTGTCAATTTAATTTCTTATATCGCAGTGTGGACGATGTCGGGAATTTGTATGAAACAAAAGACAAAAAAGATCGTGTCTATGGCGCTGGAAGCAGATTACTTGAAACGAAAGAGGCAATATTCTCTTATGATGAGGAAGGGAATCTCGTTCAGAAAGTCGAAAAGAATGGTGATACGTGGAAGTACGAATACTTTGGCAACGGCATGATGTCGAAGGTCATTAGACCAGATAAGACAGAAGTTACTTTCAAGTATGACTCACTAGGTAGACGAATAGAGAAGAGTTCTGA
>NZ_KB933446.1 GCF_000392615.1 Lysinibacillus sphaericus OT4b.31
CTGCTGGAGCCACAGGTCAAACGCATGGACTCTGTGGCGCTTATGGAGATGGTTTTACCCGCAAAGGTGATATTGATGCCACAACACTCTTTAATTTTTCGCGTTTTTAATTATATTGTTATAAAGAGTTATTCTTTACTTCAATAACATAATCCTTTCACCAATATAAAAAGCCTAAGCAAGATCCTACATCTCACCCAGGCTGATAATAGTTTGAAGCTTTCTCTTTCTTAGCAAATAAACATTCAGAATCAATTCAGTTTTTACTTTATATTATTTTCTAAAGACTTATATAATATCGTTTAGTACTAGAGTTTAATTCTTTAAAATAGTTTTTCAAGAACACTAAATCAAACATCTTAATTTCTCCTTTGACAAGTAAAGGACTATATTTGTATCATTACAGATTTCTTATATCTTCAATAACGCCGCTTTCATCTGAAATAAACACAGCGTCCCCTATCAGACCAAATTGTGATGGTGGTGGCAGCTTAACATCTATAACCCAGGCATAACACGAAATATCCATTACATTCTCATAAAAGAAAATCGGCTTTTCTATTTCTCCAACTAATCTTCCTTTTTCTATGGAATCTCGAACAATCTCTATTGCTTTTTTCGTATTTAATTTAGGATGCTTTTTATTTATCTTGTTTATTATATCTTTACCAATAGCTATAAATTCTATTGCTCCTGATTCATCAGATATTATAAAGTTATTTGATCGTTCATCTATGCTAAGTTGTGCTTTTGCCTCAACAATCCAGGCATTACCATTTATACTAAAAAAACTTTGATGAAATAGAGCATGTGCCTTTATTACCCAAGGAACATTATGCTCTTTTATATAATGCTGTGCAAGTGCCGTTGCTTTTTCCTCATTTAAATTAGTTTTCATTTCTAATCAAATCCTTTCCAATCAATTGGTGGCCAATCACCAGTTCTACATCTTTGAATATAACGTTGTGCTTCGTATATTTCTTCTTTAGTGAAGAAATTTTTATTTTTTATTACCGAACTATATACAAATTCCTCTCTCTGTAATATTGACTGAGTTAAATACTCTGATTTCCCCATACTTAACCACTGTTCTGCATGATAGCTTTCATGAAATGCATCTAATTTACGTGGTTCAGACCTTAATATTATTCTTCCTGTTTGAGGGTCAAACATTGCTGCCACATTAGGTTTAGGGAAAAGTGTACCTTTTTTATCTACTATGACCTTAATGCCTTTATTACCCATTACTTTTTTAAAATCCCTTAATTCTTTTGTAGACATTATCCTTAGGTTCTTCTCATCTTTTACAACCGTTTGTACTTTTCGTGCATCAGCTACTGGTTTTATATTTCTACTTACCAGTTTTGTTTCTGTCACCTTTACTGGTGGTTTTGTCGATTTCACCGGTGCTGGTGTTGCTTTCGGTTTCGCAGCAACTGGTTGCGTACTCTTACTCGGTACCTTTGTTTCTGTCACCTTTGCTGGTGGTTTTGTCGATTTCACCGGTGCTGGTGTTGCTTTCGGTTTCGCAGCAACTGGTTGACTCTTACTTGGGGCATTTGTTCCTGTCGCCTTCGCTGGTGGTTTTGTCGCTTTCGTCGGTGCCGGTGTTGCTTTTGGTTTCGCAGCAACTGTTGGTGTACTCTTGCTTGGTTTCTTTGTTTCTGTTGGCTTAGCAGGTGGTTTTGTTGCTTTCGGTGGTGCTGCTGGTGCTTTAGTTGGGACTCCTTTTTTTCCAGCCTTAGCAATACCACTGACTGCTGCTCCCCCAATTTTTGCTGCGTGCTTCGCACCTTTGACTGCCGGTCCACCTACAATGGCTGCTGCTGAGACTGCTCGTTCCCATGGCGCTAATTTCTTTCCAGTGAATGGGTCTTTCCCTACTACTACTTCGTAGGCTGCCTTGACATTGCCTACAATAGGGATAAAATCAACAGCGGTTGATATCGCTTGTTTTACATCAATCGACTTAACTGCTGTTGCCACTTTCTTCGCTGTCTGCGTAACTGCCTTTGTAGCCGCTTTTGCTGTACTTTTCGCTTTAGTTGCAACCTTTTTCGCTGCAAGTACTACTTTCTTGGCAGTCCGCTTAAACTTCTTCACCATTTTACTCTTGGATAGGTTATTTTTAAGCTTCCTGGCTTTTGTAAATACTTTCCCAATCTTTTTCTTGAGCTTTTTCTTTAGTTTTTTCTTCGCCTTTTTTAGAGCTTTTTTCAGTTTCTTTTTCGTATTTTTGATTTTCTTTTTTACAGACTTGGCGGCGTTCTTGACTTTGCCGACAGCTGGGATACTACCAAGAAAACTGCCTATCGAACCGAAAAAACCTTTCCCTTTCTTGGCCATTACGCACCACCCCCTGCGAGGGGAATCATGCCCATGACGTCGAGAGCGGATTCAAGGTCATCTCCGTTTCCCTCTTCCGCTGCACTAGATGCCGGAACAGGCGCCTTGATGGAACCCTCCATTTCGACAACTTGTCCCTGCATATCGGTAATGCCATCGAGGACGATACTGCTGGAGCCACAGGTCAA
>NZ_KB933447.1 GCF_000392615.1 Lysinibacillus sphaericus OT4b.31
CAGGAATGCTGCGCCGTTAGCACAAGAAGCGAGTGTACTAATTTAACAATCCCCCTCTGTTAGTTTCAAGTACATTTTTCACAATTTTCTACGCTTGTATTTCCATCTTTAATAAATGCATTCAGTGAAAGAACTAAAATCTCTCATACAACACTTAAAGAGCTGTCTAAATTCTAAATGAAAAAAAGGACCTGCTGTTTATATAGTAACTGATCCCTTTTGTTGTTACTCCCACGGTTAGCAAATTAGGGTCGTTTCGTTTATTATGACTAAAGGGCATAGTATTTACAGGGAAGTAAGCGATAATTACATGAGTAATTTATCCCCTGCTATTTCGATTTAGAGCGAAAAAAGCGATTTGGAAAAATTTCAAATCGCTTTTTAAAATATTATTGCTTTTTAGATTTCTTATCTAAAATATAGCGTAGTTCATTGATATCATCATTAGATAGAGCATCTTCCTGAATGAATTGGGCAAGCATGGATTTCAAGGTACCTCCGTAGATACGCTTGATAAATGATTCGGTCTCAGCACGCTGGCACTCTTCCTGTATATAGAGCGGGTAAAAGGTGTAAACTCTTAGATCTTTATTGACACCTACTACGTCTTTTTGAACCAATCGATCGAGCAGAGTGCGTATGGTTTTCGGCTTCCAATCCGTACTCTCCTGTAAGGAAAGTATGACGTCATTCGCTGTTTGAGGCGCTTTATCCCAAAGCACGTTCATGATTTCCCATTCTGATTCTGATATATGAGGAATGTTTTTCTCCACATTTATCTCCTCCATTTCTCTTTAATAGATTCCTAAATCTTTTAAAATTGATAAAGTAATTTCTATAGCCTTGCTTCCAGATGTATCATCTTCATTTTGTATATTGGTAGCAAAGAAATAAGTATTGTTCTTCGTCTCTACATACCCAATAAACCAACCATTGATGTTTTTTCCATTCACTGTACCTGTACCTGTTTTTCCCGATAGGCGAGCTTCTTCATTCTTTTCTAAGTGTAGTGCATCCTTCACAGCTTGGATATGCATTTCCTTATATCCCAACTGATTGTTATAAAAGGCTTGCAGCAGTTGCACTTGCTCAACTGGAGAAATTTTCAATGAGGATTCGTTCCAGAATCCATCTAATCCCCCAGATACATTGGAGTTTCCATAGTTGATGTCTTGTAGATTGGATTGTATGGTTTCAAATCCTTGTCTACGATCTAGCTCTTGGAAATACCAGTTTACAGATTTTTGTAAAGCAGATGCGACATCCTGATTCATATTCCAAGCATCATAGGGATACTCCGTCCCATCCCATGAAAGTGTGGATTCTTCGGGTGATATCACATTTGATTCTAGTGCAGAAAGAGCACTATAGATTTTGTATGTGGAAACAGGTGATACTCGCAACGTACTTTTCTCATCATTATAAATACGATATTGTTTTGCACTAGAATCATATAAAACAAAGCTGCCTTCATACCCTTTAAAGAATTGATGTAAATCCTCATAAATTGTTCCGGCATTATTAAAATAGTATCGGTCGTTCTCCGTCGAAAATGCGGAAATGACAGGTAATTGGACTGTCAAAATGATACTGGCCAACACATAAATAAAGACACTTTTTTTTATTGATTTCTTTGCGCCAGGCTTATAGGCAGCAATTTGTTCAATTCGTTTTTTAATTTGACTCTTCGAACCGTTTATTTGTGTAACTAACGATAGCTTACTTGAACGTTTAGAAAGATCTACAAAATTAATGAGTGTATTTCCATATTCACTAAATGAATTATCATCTAGTAAATGTAAAACAGATGTATCACATGCGATTTCCCGATCTAATCTCATTTCTCTAAAAGCAAGCCAGACAAGGGGATTAAACCAATAAATGCTTTGATAGAACAACATCACGTAATTTGTCAGCAGATCCTTGTTTTTATAGTGATTCAGTTCATGAAGAAAGATGTGCTCGTAATGTTTCAAGTTGATCCAGTTTTCATGCTGAGAAGGTAAGACGATATATGTTTGAAAAAGTCCAAATATCATTGGAGATTGGACTCTTTTCGAAATAACAATCTTTATTGATTTTTTAATCTGTAGTCTTTTCTTGCATTCTTCGAAAAGCACAAGAACTTCTTGATTGGTAAGCGTAGAAGAAAAATTCTTTATTCTTCTAAGTGTAATCCATCCACGAACCATAGTAAAAGTAAATAATAGCAACCCTGAGATCCATAATCCCATTACTCCTATATTAAGTAAGGACAGATCGAACTGATTGACAGATACAGAAAAGTCTTGTATAAGGTGTAGGCCCTGCATCATATTAGTTCCGTTTAGTTCTGTATTAGGGCTGACAGCATTAGTCTGATACATATATCCACGGCTAAAGAGAAAACTAAAATTATATAAATGAGTCGGTATGAATGGAAGTGTTAAAGCGATAAAAAGAAACATCCACAAATGATAGTGCCATTTAGCTGTTAGTTGTCTTCCAAACCATTTTCGTATAAGTAGAATAACAGTAACGGAAAATGAAGATACCAATAGGCCAATTATAAAATGAGTTAAAAACATTTCCTCCACACCAACTCTCTTAGATTTTTAGATTTTTAGATTTTTAGATTTTTAGATTTTTAAAACAGATAGCATATTTATAGTAGCTTGATGGTGAAAAATAATGAGTTGACTTAATTTGATTACGTATGTAATACTATACTACAGATGTAATCGGACTACAAATGTAATCTTTCTAAACTCCTTGAAAAAGGTTGTTTTTTCAATTCATTAAGAGTCTAATCAAATAATTAGGAGGTTTTACATCGTGAACAAAAGAAGGTTTTATCAAATACTAGCACCGATAGGATTGATGCTTATGGTTGTAGGCTGCTCGAATGAGAACAAACAGGTTGTACAACAATCCGAAACAGAACCTAACCAAACGTCAGAAAATATAATGGAAGAAACTACAATGGAGAAATTTGAACAACTTGAGAAGGAATATGACGCGAGGCTTGGGGTCTATGCTATTGACACAGGAACAAAAAAAATCGTGGAATTTCGTGAAGACGAACGATTTGCGTACACATCCACATTCAAAGCACTGGCTGCTGCGGCAGTTTTACAACAAAATTCTATAGAAGAACTTAACAAAATAGTTACCTACACTAGTAATGATCTTGTTACCTATTCACCGATTACAGAGAAATATGTTGATACAGGAATGACTCTTAAAGACATTAGTGAAGCTGCAATCAGGTACAGTGACAATACTGCTGGAAATCTTTTATTTAAGGAACTGGGCGGCCCTGAAGGATTCGAAACCTCTTTAAAAAAACTTGGGGACCAAGTAACTAATGCTGAGCGTATTGAGACAGGCCTAAATGAAGCTGTACCAGGAGAAACTCGTGATACTAGTACACCAAAAGCACTCGCTAATGACCTTCAAGCATACACGCTCGGCGACGTACTAACACATGAGAAACAAACTATGTTAGTTGATTGGTTGAAGAGAAATACAACTGGAGATAATTTAATTCGTGCAGGAGTTCCCAAAGGGTGGGAAGTTGGTGATAAAACTGGCGGGGGAGGTTACGGAACACGCAATGACATTGCGATTGTTTGGCCGCCTAACAGAGAACCAATCGTTCTTGCAATACTATCCAGTCGCGATAAACAGGATGCAAATTATAACGATGAGCTTATTGCACAGGCAACAAAGGTTGTAATGAATGTTTTTAAATCCACTCCAAACAACTAGTAACGGGAATGAATTACTAAAAAATACTATCATCTTTTTTATAAAAAATCGCTTAACATTGTAAATATGCGATTTCCTGACACTACTTCCTTATGAAAAAAACAACTAAAAGCCAATTTCCTTAGCGTACAGGAAATTGGCTTTTTCATTGTCGAAATTTGCTTAGCATACGAAGTTCGCGTTTTGTTGGTATGACCCCATGTCCAACAACTTAAGAAAAAAGAGGCACTTTTTATTAAAAATCATTGAATTAGCTTAAGTACACGGCTATGAGGCGGCGACTCCTGCGGGAACAGCACGAGCGGAAGCACCCGGACTGAGCGAAGCGAAGGAGAAGGCTGGAGCCGTGCCCGCAGAAAGCGTCCGCCGTAGCGG
>NZ_KB933448.1 GCF_000392615.1 Lysinibacillus sphaericus OT4b.31
TTCAACAAAACCAGCCAATAGTTGTCAACTTTTTTTAATAAAAATATTAAAATATCATGTTATACTAAATTTGTGCTTACCAAATAACCGTCCAAATATTGTATTTGGAAAGTTATGGTCCACTTAGTTAAATTGTTTAATCAGGCTAAGTCTTGGAAAGAAGTTTTGTTTTTTAACAGTGCATAAATCCAATGTAAGAGTTTGTTTGCACAAGCTATTACAGCTACTCTAAATGGTTTTCCTTCTTCCCGTTTTTTATCATAAAACGCCCGTAATTTCTTATTACGAGGAAGGATTTCATCCGTTGTTTTCTGTTTACGACAGTCACGAATAGCACATTTAACACCCATATACAAAGCTTGCCGTAGTCTGCTAGAGCCTCTTTTGGTTATTCGATTGTAAGTTCCTTTGAATGTACCAGATTCAAAGACACTTGGATCAAGACCCGCAAATGCGACTAGTTTTTTAGGATGATTAAATCTTTCAATTTCCCCAATTTCAGAAACAATCGTGGCAGCGATTTTTTCGCCGATACCGGGAATTGATCGGATAATCTTAGATTCTTCAATACTTTTTGCTAAAGCATCTATCTCATTTTCAAGCATAGATAGATGTTTTTTGTATTCAAAGAGCTATTAATATACATATCTAAGCTCAGGGCAAGGCTAGAGTATAAGACCTTCTGGAAAGGGTTTTGAGCTGCGGCAATCATTAGCTTTTCAGCCTGTTGATTTGCCCATTTTAGTGAACGAGTATTACAGAATTCTTTAATTTTAGTCGCTAAAGTTTCTGTATCAACTATCAAGACCTCTTCTGAAGTAGGAAATGCTTGTAATGTTTTTAAAGAAACATCTGAATA
>NZ_KB933449.1 GCF_000392615.1 Lysinibacillus sphaericus OT4b.31
TGCCATCATCACTAGACTATAATTAATCTTTAACATATTATGTATTACTTATATCTTAAAGTTCTTAGTTGTTTTGAAGTTGTTTACCTGTCCTTCAAGACAAGAATTATTGTATAACGTTTTCCTTCATTGTGCAACACTTTTTTATAAAAAAAAGAAATTATTACTTTTTAAAGATATTTTTGTTATGTAAGAGAATTTATCACTCTGCTACTCATTATAGCAATTGTCTTTTCAAAAGAAAACATTTTTATTTACATGAAAAAAATAAATTGTTTTGTAGTTGAATCAATTTCATAATACGTATTTTAAAAAAATCATAGACGTGCAGAATATTGAATGATTACTTAAAAAAACGAATGAAATACCTTATGATGCTGTAGATTCTTGAAGATTAGTATATCTAAGTCTATCCATCGCTAGTCTGGATGCATTGTATGCAATGTGTACTAAATCGAAATGAACTTTAGCTTTTTTCCCTGTACAATGGTAAATCTGATTCAATAGAAAGTAGCCTTTTAGATAGGCATTTACACGTTCAACGGCACTTCGCGCCTTATAGAGTTGGTTCCATTTTTTCGAGCCTCTTGCTGGAGCCGTATATCGTCTAAGATCTTTTGTTATTTTCATTTTATAAACCTTTTGACATAAGCTATCGTGAGCCAATGGACAATCGTTACATTCATGAGGATGTGTATACTTTAGCGTCTCA
>NZ_KB933450.1 GCF_000392615.1 Lysinibacillus sphaericus OT4b.31
TGATCTGACCCAAAAAAGTTAGACATATTTAGTTAAGCAACTTCTAAAACCTGAGTTCGGTACTCCACCGGGCTTAGGTCTTTTAATTTTGCCTTCATTCGTTTGTGATTGTAATAGTGAATATAGTCTTGTAGTTCCTGTTCAAAATGTGCCATGGATTCAAATTCTTGTAGATACAGGAGCTCAGATTTTAATAAGCCAAAGAAATTTTCGATGACTGCGTTGTCCAAACAATTGCCCTTACGGGACATACTCTGTGTAATCCTATATTGCTTTAATGTTTCTTGATACTTTTTCATTTGATAGTGCCAACCTTGATCCGAATGAAGAACGACTTGATCACCTGATTGAAGGCGCCCCAATGCTTGTTCTAGCATATCATGGACGAGATTATACACTGGACGATTCATTACTGTGTATGCAATAATTTCGCCATTACATAAATCAAGGACAGGTGATAAATAGCGTTTCTCACCAAATAGATGGAACTCTGTCACGTCTGTTACCCATTTCTCGTTCATATTTTTTGCTGTAAAATCACGTTGTAATATGTTTGGGGCAATTTTTCCGACTTTTCCTTTATACGAACGATACTTCTTCATACGGACTTCACATTTTATGCCAATGGCATTCATCAAACTATTAATCGTTTTAGGATCATGATGAATGCCGTATTTTTTTAGTTCTTTGGTAATCCGACGATAACCATAACGTCCTTTGTGTTCATGATAAATGGACTGAATTGCGGCTTTCACATCCGTGTATTTATCAGTACGATTCAATCGCTTTTCCCAATAATAATACGTACTACGTGGAATATCAGCGACTTTGATTAATTCCACCACTTCATAGATTCCCTTTAGTTCATAAATCACTTGCGCTTTGATTTGATTGGTAATTTTTCTTGCATTTGAACTAAAGTATTCAACTTTTTTAAGTACGCATTCTCCATTTCTAATTGTCTAATACGTGCTTCTAACGCCTCAACAGATCCTTCAGCTGGTGTTGATTTCGTTGTTCTTTTTGTTTCTTTTTTCATAGATGGACGCCCCTTTTTCTTAGAAACGAGGGCATCATAACCACCAACTTCAAACTTCAACTTCCAATTCCGAATCATGCCAGGAGATGAAATATTAAATAGTGCAGCTGTGTCAATCGAAGATGTACCTGTCTCGTTCATATAATTAAGTACATTCATTTTATAGTCAGCTGAATATTTTGTATAGGATTTTAAGAAAGCCTCTACACCATTTTTTTGATAACGGCGAATCCAATCACTGACAACTCGATCTGTCACTCCGATATCTTTCGCAATTCCACTCATGGATTCATCTCCATTTAAGTATCGTTGAACTGCTTGAATACGTTGTTCAACACTTACCTTTGCCATAAAAAAACCCCCGTAAAAGTTAGATTGGTGTCTAACTTTTACGGGGCAGATCA
>NZ_KB933451.1 GCF_000392615.1 Lysinibacillus sphaericus OT4b.31
GGCTGAAGGGATCGGTCTTGAAAACCGACAGGCGGGTAACACCGCGCGGGGGTTCGAATCCCTCTACCTCCTCCAGTTTTAT
Source organism: Lysinibacillus sphaericus OT4b.31 (assembly GCF_000392615.1). GTDB lineage: Bacteria > Bacillota > Bacilli > Bacillales_A > Planococcaceae > Lysinibacillus > Lysinibacillus sphaericus_B. The sequence continues at coordinate 83 of NZ_KB933451.1, forward strand.
ATTTTATAAATGGTGTTCTAAAAACTCGGTATAATTATAATTAATATTGTCGCGGGGTGGAGCAGTGGTAGCTCGTCGGGCTCATAACCCGAAGGTCGTTGGTTCAAATCCAGCCCCCGCAACCAAATGGTCCCGTGGTGTAGCGGTT
>NZ_KB933452.1 GCF_000392615.1 Lysinibacillus sphaericus OT4b.31
TCTAAAGTTGACAGATATGACAGGCTCCAGCCTTCTCCCTCGCTTCGCTCAGTCCGGGTGCTTCCGCTCGTGCTGTTCCCGCAGGAGCCGCCGCCTTCGCTCCGAACAACTATTGAAACACTTCTATTTCAATTAAATCTATTCATAATTTTAGGCATAAAAAAAGGACATCTTCTGAAAAAATTTAAGTACCTCTACAAAAATTAACACAGAGCAATGATTTACCGTCAACGCAAAGTTGACGTGGAGTCAGTTTTCGGGTTCTTGAAAGCTATTTTAGGTTTCACACGATTTTCTGTCAGTGGGAATCGAAAGCTGAGAACGAAATCGGCCTTGCATTAATGGCCGTAAATTTAAGAGAATATGCGGTACGAGGATAATCCTCCACTACATATTGTCAAAATCAAACGCAAAAATCAAGATTGCATCATGCAATCTCGATTTTTTACGTGAACTGAAACTATTTATGTCCCAGCCTCTTTCTTACGATTAGTCAACCTTATTTAAAGAATAATTTATATTTTTATGAGTGTTAGTGGTGAGGGATATCCCTCACCACTAACACTCATTTTTAGAAACACCAAAAAGACCTGACGATTTTTATTTTTTTCGAAAGGTCATTATGATATAGTTCTATGTAGGTATTACGATTTCTGAGCTGGTAGTGCGGACTCATAATCGTAAAGAATGCCACGCGTCAGTAACTGAAATGTCACTTTTAGAAACTTATTGATGCAGGCGATGATCGCAACCTTATGAGGCTTCCTCAGAGGTTGCTTTTTTAATTTGTAGTAATAGTCCACAAAATGATTCGGTTTTCCTTTAGCCATAAGCATGGCGCACACCATAAAATATAAAATCTTCCGTAAATGTTTATTTCCTCGTTTATTAATCCGGTCTCGATATTGCGTATTCCCAGACTGGTACCGCATAATATCAATGCCTGTGTAAGCGTTCAGTTGTTTCGCATTTTGAAAGCGGCGGATGTCACCAATCTCTCCAATTAATCGGCACGCCGTTGAATCGCCAATACCAGGAATCGAACGAAATACTAGATATTCTTTCCGTCCTTCCGACAATTCCACCATCTGTTTCACAAGCGTATCTTTCTTCTCTAGTAAATCCGCAACGCGAGCTGCGTAATCTCGTGCTTGATCACAACGAATATCTGTAGGTTTAATCGCTGGGTAACTATTTTCAGCTGCTTCTAATAATGTAATAGCCTTAGCCTCCGCACGCATTAGCGATAGTTTTTTTCGCGTATTGACCTTTAAACGATTTTTAATAATCGTTTTTGAATGGGCCTGTAAAAGTGCGGGATGCGGATATAGTTGTACAATATTTAAAAATAGTGCTGAACTCGGTGTAATCAGCTTTTCTAATTCTGGAAAACTCAGCTGTAAAATGGCATGCATTCTACTTTTGAGTAAAATGATTTCTTCGTCAATTTCATCGTAATAACGAGTCAGTGCACGCATCTGTTCATAATAATCATCTTGTATGTACGTTGTTTCGCGTTCCATTTTGAAATGTGTCTTCGCGAGTTCATGAGCATCACTGATATCGGTTTTATTGCGACGCATCGTTGCCATCTGTAAATTCGCTTCAAGTGGATTCATGCGGCAGTACGTATAGCCGTAATCTTTTAAAAACGCTTCGACAGGTTTTGAATAGATGCCTGTTGCTTCAAATACGATATCTGGCGCTTGTCCATCTTGCTTTGTCATCTCTTCCATTCGTTCGTGTAATCGCTCAAAATCACCCCATGTATGATGTAGCACACCTTCAAATTCACATTGGCGGTGACCATCATAAATCGCAACGGTACTTTTTCCTTTACTGACATCTAACGCAATGACATGTTTCATCTCATTCTTCTCCTTTTGACCAATCATAGAAGCCTTCACAGTACCTTATCGATTCCACTTTCTTATACACGATCTCTTGGACCCAACATACTAAACTGATTCATATAAGGGCATGAAGTTAGCCGGTTTTATATACGGACTCATAAATGGTCCCAGAGGCTGGTCGGCTTTTCTTCACTTCTACTATAAAAAAATAGTAGCACAAACCATGGCCTTGGTTTGTACTACTAATGTTAGTATGTTTT
>NZ_KB933453.1 GCF_000392615.1 Lysinibacillus sphaericus OT4b.31
ACGCATGCCGGGCGCACATCTAAAAGGGGTAGTTCATGATGAACTACCCCTTTCTTCCATATGCAAATCATCTTAATAATTTGAATCAGCAATTAATCCATTCATAATTTCTACACCTGAACTTGCACCGATTCGTGTTGCCCCTGCATCAATCATATTTTGCATATCTTCTAAGCTACGTACACCACCTGATGCCTTAACACCTAGTTCTGGACCAACTGTTTTACGCATTAATGCAATATCCTCTGCTGTTGCTCCACCTGAAGAAAAACCTGTTGACGTTTTTACGTAATCAGCCCCAGCCGCAACTGCAAGCTCACATGCTTTTACTTTTTCCTCTTCCGTAAGTAGACATGCTTCGATAATAACTTTAACGATCGCACTGCCTTTCGCAGCTTCTACTACTGCAGCAATATCCGCTTGTACAAAGTCAAAATTTTTATCCTTTAACGCGCCAACATTGATGACCGTGTCCACTTCTTTTGCACCATTTGCAATCGCATCTTTTGCCTCAAAAGCTTTTACAGCAGGTGTATTAGCGCCTAGAGGGAAGCCAATTACTGTACAAACTAAGACATTTGAGTTTTGTAAAAGCTCACTGCTGTATTTAACCCATGTTGGATTTACACAAACAGATGCAAAGCCGAATTGTTTCGCTTCCACACAAAGTTTTTCAATTTGCTCTTTCGTTGCCTCAGCCTTTAATAACGTGTGATCAATCATACTCGCATAATTCGTTTTCATAGTAAAACACTCCTTCTTTTCAAGTTGTACGTACCTCTCTGAAATGATACCATTTATTTACGTTGCCGTCTAATTTCTTACTATTGAGTAATTACCCTCTATTATTTAGAAATCTGCATATGTTGCGCAAAAAAACGGATTATTATCTAATTCATCAAAAAATCATAAAAATGGGTAATCGTTTTAGACTGTAGACAAACTCAAAAAATTAAGTTTTTTTATAGGCTTTTTTCTTTTAAACATAGAAGTATCTATAGGGACCCGTTGATTTCCGGCGGACGCTTTTCGCGGGCATGGCTTCAGTCTCCTCGTTTCTACGCTCCTGCGGGGTCTTTTCGCTCATGCTTTCCCGCAGAGGTCACCGCCTACGTATGCGTTGGACAACCTTACGAGGGATTAAAAAATTGTCCATGCCGGCGATGCATACTTTTGCTGCCATGCAATTGAAGAAGCTAGCTAATGGGACATGACAAGGTCCAAAAAAAGAAAATAGTTGCTCGTCGCGTACTACTGTCGTTAATAGGGGCCATTTGTCACTACTATTTCTGATGAAATTTCAAAAGGTATCCAGAATGTGATCATTCCGAATACCTTTTGTCGTTAATCTGAAAGGATTGTCCTATCATAAAAATAGGCAATCCTTTTTGTTTTTATTTTGCAGTTTCTAATACACGTACAAACTGCCCTTTAGAATGAGGGTAGCCCGCTTGTGTAATTTTCACCTTCACTAGCTGACCAATCAGGTTTTCTGGACCTTCAAAGACTATTTTTAAATAATTATCTGTATAACCAGTTAATAGACCTTCTTCGTCGCTTCCATCGTGAACATATTCTTCTGGAATCACTTCTAACACTTCATTCTCAAAGCGCGAAGCATATTCTTTTGCGAGTTGATTGTTTAATGCGATTAAGCGGTGAACTCGCTCATTTTTAATGTCCTCGTCAATTTGGTCTTCCATACGTGCAGCTGGAGTACCTGTTCGTGGAGAGAATGGGAAAACGTGTAGTTCTGAGAATTTATGGTCACGAATAAAGTTATACGTTTCCATAAATTCTTCCTCTGTCTCACCCGGGAAACCAACAATCACGTCTGAAGTGACTGCTAAATCTGGTAGAGCTTCATGTAATTTTGTTAAGCGTTCACCGAAAAATTCCATTGTATATTTACGACGCATTCTTTTCAAAACAGTATCTGAGCCAGATTGAATCGGAATGTGTAAATGATTGACAACGATATTTGATTTTCGTAATACTTCGATCACTTCATCTGTTAACTGACTTGCTTCAATCGAAGAAATACGTAGACGTTTTAACCCTTTAACGTTTGTCTCTAAGTCACGTAGCAATTGTGCGAGGTTGTAGTCTTTTAAATCTTGACCATAGCCACCTGTATGAATTCCTGTCAGAACGATTTCAAGATAACCAGCATCTACCAGTTGCTGTGCTTGGTGAAGTACCTCTTGAGGATCTCGAGATCGCATTAAGCCACGTGCCCATGGAATGATACAAAAAGTACAGAAGTTATTACAGCCTTCTTGGATTTTCAGTGATGCACGTGTACGATCTGTAAAAGCAGGTACATCTAATTCTTCGTATACACGATTTTTCATGATGTTGCGTACTGCATTAATCGGTTGGCGCTCGTTGCGATACTGCTCAATATAGCCAAGCATTTTCGTACGATCCTGTGTTCCTACAACAATATCAACGCCAGGAATCGCCATAATTTCCGCCGGAGACGTTTGGGCATAGCAACCTGTAACACAAATAACAGCATCAGGATTTTGACGGACTGCCCGACGAATTACTTGACGTGACTTTTTATCACCCGTATTTGTTACCGTACAAGTATTAATAACATAAACATCCGCTTGATTTTCAAATTCAGTTCGATCATAACCATCTTCTTTAAATAGCTGCCAAATTGCCTCAGTTTCATAGTGATTTACTTTACAACCTAGAGTATGGAAACTCACGATTTTTGGTCGCTCGTTACTCATAATATATATCATCCTTTCAAGAGTACACTGCAATAAATTTAAATATTAACGTTTCTTATAATAGCACAAATAAATATAATGAGCCTAGCTTTTTGGCTAGGCATTTTAATGCATAAAAAAACAGGCACCATAATATTGAGTAACTGTCAGTGGAAGGCTTTTTAATTGGTTGCTCCAATATATTCAAAATGAGAGTATTCCCCTATTAAAAGTTATTTATTTACTAAATTAAATGCTTTAGTAAAGACGAGGTATTGAACATATTTTGATGAATAAAACTTTTTCTATCAGCCCTCTCATTCATAGCAATTATTCATTCTCATCAATCCTAACTATGTAAATGAAAAACATTCTTTAAAAAGAGAATACTTCGATTTACTAAATATACATATAAAAGAAAAAAAGCCCAAACTCGAAATTAATTTCGTTATTATTGCCAAAAGGCAGTTGAAAGTTCGTTTCAACCGAACTTTCAACTGCCAACTCAAATTTCGGATTTTTTCAGTGCCCCTTAAATATTCCAGGGCTGTTTATTCTCCGATTTTTTTGCATAGCACTGCCCGTTTATTTATTCTGCACCTCTAAAAAACTAGAGATTACCAATGATTAGTAGGAGGTTCATTAGCAGGACTAACTGGAGGCGTAAGTCCTGAAAGAACAGGCGTTACTACACTACCTGCCGCAAGGCGGATTTGTTGAACTTGTAGCACTTTTACAGTAAGTTCCAGTACAATTTTTTCGCGCAGTTTGCTGAAAGTACCTTCAGGT
>NZ_KB933454.1 GCF_000392615.1 Lysinibacillus sphaericus OT4b.31
TTAAACAACTTTATTATCTCTTAACACCATGGTCACTTCTTATATTGTGTTTTCTATTTAATCTTGTTTAAGGCATGACCCATTTCATTTAGCCAGTGTTTCCCACCATACACAACAAATGTTGTATTATTTTCTTCTCTATCAAAAATATGAACTCTTTGTGTAATAAGAAGATTTAAACCGAGTTCAGTTCGATCTACTCTGCCTAAACTTAATTCCCAACATAAATTAGGATTTATATTAAGAGCATGGGCACAAAAAATTATTCGTTGATTTGTTAATAATAGCCGACCACCATCAGAACGAGTTGCACTGTAATACATGTTTGCAAAACCTGAGCGTAAAGGGAATTCATTTTCATTCATTTCAATTTCATGGAAGAAGATTTTTTTATATGTAGGGTTGAAAACGTCTAAATCATA
>NZ_KB933455.1 GCF_000392615.1 Lysinibacillus sphaericus OT4b.31
CGTTACTGCGGGATACAGTGAAACTCCAATCAGCAGGAGGGCTTCATCTCCACTGATTGGTAGTTGAACCAATCGGGCTGTTACGGGCAGTTGTTCGCCAACCTCTTCCTCATGGTGGGCGGCTTACTGACCGTTACTGCGGGATACAGTGAAACTCCAACCATTGGGGGTCTTCATCTCCACTGATTGGTAGTTGAACCAATCGGGCTGTTACGG
>NZ_KB933456.1 GCF_000392615.1 Lysinibacillus sphaericus OT4b.31
CCAATATATCGTCCAATCCTTATTTTCTTCAGGAAGTCTGAATGATGGAAAAGCAGCTATTCCCTTGTTGAAAGGCATCCAAGAACGTTTCTCTTCCTTAAATATTGCCTATGCAACGATGGATGCCGGGTATGATTACGTTCCGATCTATGAACAGGTTTATCGCATGGGTGCACAATCAATCATTGCTTATAATAAAAAGAATGAACCAGAACCTATTGGTTTTGATAAACATTTCGCTCCAACTTGTGCACGAGAATATTCTTATCGCTATGACAGTTATGA
>NZ_KB933457.1 GCF_000392615.1 Lysinibacillus sphaericus OT4b.31
ACAATCGGGCGCGATTGTGGAACAACATAGCTGGAAAATGAACAAACTTTTTTGTAAAAATCTCATACATATCTAAAAAGAGTAACTCCATTTTGAACAATCTTTTTTCAAAAGGGAGTTTTTGAAGTTACTATTAGATAAGGATTGAGGGATATTTTTTAATCAACCTTTATTCCAAAGCTACAATAAGAACGGTCACTACTGCCTTTTCATTTGAATCACTTTTTATTGTGTATACAAGATTTTATACATCGTTGATTTGACAGCGTTTTAAGGCAGTCTTACTACCTGGAACTTGTATAAAATATTGCATACTATGATACTTGCTCAACTTTATTTACAGTCTGAGCAAACGGACAGGGAGATACAAAATCGCTGTCCGTCAGACTTCATGGAACCGCCGTATACGGAACCGTACGTACGGTGGTGTGAGAGGTCGGGAGTTAATCACTCCCTCCTACTCGAAACTCCTCTTACATATACAGTTCCTGAAACCGTTTGACGACTTTGAGATTCGACAAATATTCGATAAGTTGAATTGGATACCTTAGTGTTCTTTTTGATCCATCTGCAATATCTACAAAAGACGTTTTAGCCTCCCTGAGTTGCCATCTGGTCCAATTATGCCAATATGATGAAGATGGCCTAGTAGTAATCATTTCCATTTCATAACTTAGAATATGGTGTAACTGCCAAGTAGAAATGAACACTTTCTTACCTGAAAATGCTGAATAAGACTGAACACTATTTTTCAGTAAAGTGTTCAAAGTTACCTGACGGTTATATATGGTTTATAAAAAAGAAAAAAGGAAGTGACTTTGATGACTTGGCAATATGGTTCTTTTCCTGATGATATAGGCCCATGTCAACAAGAAGGGTCCACAACTTGTGTTGGTGATATATATTTTGTATGTAGAAATGGTCGTTGGAGACCTACCTCCCAATATTGTCAGAGTGATAATACACCAACATGGCCAGAATATGGTTATAGTCCACAGCTATGGCCACAATATGGTTCAGGTATGGGCCCATGTCAAGAAGGGTCCACAACTTGTGTTGGTGATATGTATTTTGTATGTAGAAATGGTCGTTGGATACCTACCTACGAATATTGTCAGAGTGATAATACACCAACATGGCCACAATATGGTTCAGGTATGGGCCCATGTCAAGAAGGGTCCACAACTTGTATTGGTGATAGAAGGTATTATTGTAGAAATGGTCGTTGGAGACCTACCTCCCAATATTGTCAGAGTGATATATATCCCTATGACTAAATGTTTATACTTTATTTAAGGAAAAAGTGCCCCCAAAATGGTTGTGGGGTTAGGCAGAGCCTAACTTTTTCATGATCATGAAAACGAGGAAATATATACAAAATATATACGTATAACTTCTCAGATAAAGAGAAAAACCAACCGTCTAAATCTCTCAATCTGCTTTACAGTAACTCTACCTTAAAAGGTAAATATTTTTCGATTATTACTAACGAGATGCGTTGATCCTAGCAAGGGTCAGCGCTTATTTCCCTTTTAGTTATAGGAGAAGCCCTTGAAGTTTAAGGGTTTACTGAAGTGAATAGCTATATGTTTGGTGAGCTAATAGATATCTTCAACAATTGGGCGCTTTTCCGTAATAGGGAAAGCGTCTTTATTCATGGAAAGGGCCATTTAATTGAATAAAAATACAAGAATTAAATTGGACGTGGAGATTGTGAAGAAAAGTACTTAAACTAAAGGCGCAGCATTCCTGTTTGA
>NZ_KB933458.1 GCF_000392615.1 Lysinibacillus sphaericus OT4b.31
CCATTGCCATTGCCGTTACCGTTTCCGTTACCTTGCTTTACAAACACATCAAATGTTAGTGTGTGCTCACCATACGTTCCCGTAATCGTCCTATTACCTTGACCTTTTCCTTTTACCACCCCTGCTTTTGATACATTTTTTAAGCTTTCGTGGAGAGTTGGACTATCTTTAGACAAACTTAGCTGTTCAGCAATATCCACCTTTAGTTGAATTATACTTTCGCTTTGACTATCCTGCTTGAATGGTTTCGATTCTTCAGCACTAGCACTCGACAATGGAACCAATAGAGAAAGTACCATAACGAAAACTAGAATACTACTTAAGAACTTCATAAACTTAAAATTTTTCAAATCTTATTTCCTCCTCTTTCTTTAATTGTCACACTTTTTCAGTTCAGTGTTATATTTCCAGTTTATCACAATGGAACTAATTCGAGAATCGTAATATTTAAATATTCTGAAATATTGATAATTAGTATCAATTTATGAAATATAGAGTAAATCTATCTTCCTAGTAATTGAATAAAAAAGTAGAACTTTCAAACGAGAAATGACTTACAGGAATTCATTAATTTTTTCAATTAATCCTATCAAGGCAGCAGAGTTTATAGAGTTCAGTTCTTCGCTTTGTTACAGGAGGAGAAATCATATCTTCGATCAGTTATGCTAAGTTTTAAGATGGAAAAGAATCATCTTCGTCAACTCCTATGTAAGAACGTAATCATCTTTCATTTTCTGTGGTGTGGTGTTAATTTTACGCGACATGGGGGCGTTAATTAAAGATCATTGGGTTGCGTATGCAACTCTTTTTTTATTGAACTAACGGGCCTGTATTGAGTTATACAACAAACGGGCCATTTTGTGGAATAAAGGTTGAATATTGAGTTTCGCAAGTACAAGGGGTTCCAGAAGCCAATCTTCCTACGCTCGTAAAAACGTAAAAGGGAATTCGAGAGGGTGGATTAGAGATAAAAAGTAACGACATAGGAAAATTACTCGGTCGCCCTGCTACACTGGTAAACGTAGCTTTAAGCCAAATTGTTAGTCAAATTCAAATTTCTCAAAACGGTGTAGAAACTAGAATAATTGAATAAAAAATAACAGCAAGCAATTCCTCCACCCATACATCGATTTGGTGGGGGAAATGCGTTTTTTTTATTATAAATCAATCGTTCCTTCAAAAAATAAAGTTCGGAAATTGATTCACATAAACTCCCGTATCTCTAGATAAACTTCGCAGTATCTCCATATAAACTACAGATTACTCTTATATAGTAAAGCTGCCGTTATACTACTTAAATTAAGAAGCAGGTTAGCACAAGAAGAATTCAAGTTAATCATAGCCTTTAGAAGAGAATTGTCGGGATAATCGTGCAAGAGAACGCTGTTGTCCCTTGGTTCAATGCTTTACTTGTTTTTGAACGAATAGGTATTATAGCATCGCACGATGGATTAAAAATGAAACTTTAAAATTTCTCTTATTCAGCTAAAGGGGGTGTTCGTATTAGTTGAAGATCTTTGAGCTGTCTAAACGGCTCCTTTTTTATTCAATTGGGGAATCAGATGGAACTGAACTTCAATAAATTGGGCATCTATTCAGTAGAGGAAAAAGCTGCCACCAGCAAAGTACAGGCAGAAGCTTCAACAAGTTGCCTAGCTTCATTTTACAAGTTCACAAAGGGTGCATTTTTTTTATTTCTCGACAGCTTATTATTAGATACCCAGAAAAGAATGAATTATTTGCAGAAATTCTACCTGATATGAAGATTAAATAAAGATATGGCAATGTCGTTGATTCTACTTACTTACTCGCTTAATATGGACATGTAAAGTTCATATAAATAGATTAAATGTTACTTACATTTAAACTTGGTTAGAATGAACTTATAATATTAAATAATTAAGCAGGGGATAAAAATGATTGATTCAATATTAATTATAGAAGATGAGGATATTTTACGAGAAATTCTTAAAGATTATTTTCTAAATGCAGGTTATTCGGTTTTAGAAGCTAAAGATGGGGAAGAGGCACTAAAGGTATTTCAAGAAAATGAGCTTAGTTTAATTATATTAGATATTATGCTACCTAAATTAGATGGATGGACTATTTGCCGACGAATTAGAAAAACTTCAAATATCCCGATTATTATGTTGACTGCTCGTACAGATGAAGATGATACATTATTAGGTTTTGAATTAGGAGCCGATGATTATGTAACGAAACCTTACAATCCATTAGTTTTATTAGCACGTGCCAAAAGGTTATTACATCACCGGGAACAGAAAAATAATGTAGTAGGTGATTATCTAGAAAGCGGTGGCATTAAAATATATATTCCGTCTAGGACTGTACAAGTAAATAATGAAGAGATTTCATTAACGCATACAGAATATGAAATGCTATTGTATTTAGTGGAAAATAAAGGGATAGTTATAACGAGAGATCAGCTTATAACAAAAGTATGGGGTTATGAACATATTGGAGATGACCGAACGATTAATAGTCACATGCGAAACTTGCGAAACAAATTAGGTGACCATTCCACATGTATAAAAACGATTGTTCGAACAGGTTATAAATTTGAGGACATACGATGAAAAGAGGAATTGTATTTAAGTTGTTTTTATTAACAACTATGCTTTGTATACTTATATTGGCTACCATTTTTGTCGGACAAACAATATTCTTTAAACAATTTTATATGAATAAAAAAGTAGAAGATTTAGAATCCAATTTAACTGTATTTGAAAAAGAGTATCATAAAAATAGTAACGACATTGCAAAAATTCAGCAGCTTGAAAGAGATTTTGCTGAAGAAAATAATGCTTGGATTACAATATTGGATCAGTATGGTAATTTAAAGCATGAGAATGATTTCTACATTGAAATACAGTTAAATGAGTATTATCAAAAACTACTTGGTATGAAAACAACTAAAGTTCCTTTATATATGATTGATGAGGATAATTCGGTCCAGTTGTCGGAATCATTATTGAAGAACAGTCAAGTATATATAATTGGATTCTTGAAAGAGTCACAAATAATTCCAGTCGAAATAATGATTGAACCAGTCGAAATAAATATTAACAATGAAGTGTATAGTAGAAGTCAAAATATATTGGCAAAATCTTTTACTTTCAGAAATAAAATGCTTTATGAAAAAATAGGAGGAACTAGGGAAAATTTAAAAGAAATATATATAGCTAATGAAAATTCTGATTTGGTTAATCTAGGAGGGGAAATTATTAATATTCAACTTCCAGAAAGTAATGATTTATCCAACGTCATTTATTCTAATTCATTATTTTTAGAGCAAATTAAAGATTTTCAAAATAAGTTAATATTAGATAAACTTGATTTTCCTAATGCCACTACACAACTAATTAATTATGAACAAAATGATATTAAATATAAGATTTTAATAGCAAAATCAGATGAAACGAATTCATATATATTTTCAATGACTTCGCTACAACCAGTTGATGAAGCTGTGCAAATGATTGAAGAATATTATATTTACATTGTTGCTTTTGTTTCTTTATTAATATTATTGGCATCTTATTACTATTCAATAAAAATTGCAAAGCCATTATTACGGATTACTCATACAACGGAGAAAATAGCGAATTTAGATTTTTCTGAGACAATTGCTGTTCATTCAAATGATGAAATTGGAGACTTATCGAGGAATATCAACTTACTTTCGAACGGGTTAAGTATGTATATTGAACAGCTACAGCAAGATATTGAAAAGGAGAAAAAGCTAGAAAATACGCGAAAAGAGTTTATTTCCGGTGTATCACATGAATTGAAAACACCTTTAAGTATTATGAAAAGCTGTATAACGATATTGAGAGGGAATGTAGCAAATCATAAGAAAGAGTATTA
>NZ_KB933459.1 GCF_000392615.1 Lysinibacillus sphaericus OT4b.31
ATCTAAAGTTGACAGATATGGACTGAAGCCATGCCCGCGAAAGCGTCCGCCGCAGCGCAAATCAACGGTTACATAAAAATACTTAAGAAAATCCCAATTGACGTACTAAATGATCTTCAGGCACCATTTGGTCAGTCCATTGTCAGCAATCCCGTTCATTATTTCTATTGTTCGTCCTCCTATCCATCACCTCCATCATTTATAGACGACCACTAGTTGATTGGAGCGCAGGCGGCGACTTCTGCGGGAATAGCATGAGCTAAAGGCCCCGCAGGAGCACTAGCGACGAGGAGACTGAAGCCATGCCCGCGAAAAGCGTCCACCGCAGCGCAAATCAACGAGTTCCTAAAGATACTTCTATTTGAAAAGAAAAAACTGTAAACATTAAGTATTTTCGAGACCTGAGATGCTACTAATGGATAAATAACATTAAAATCAATAGCCGCTTCCAATTGGCGTACTAAATGGTCTTCAGGCACCATTTGGGTAATTGTCAGCATGTCTAATGGATATCGTTCATTATTAATATTGTTATTCCTTCTATCCATCACCTCAATCATTTATAGATGCACTAGTTGATTGGAGCGCAGGCGGCGACTTCTGCGGGAATAGCATGAGCGAAAGGCCCCGCAGGAGCCCTCGCGACGAGG
>NZ_KB933460.1 GCF_000392615.1 Lysinibacillus sphaericus OT4b.31
GAGGGAATGCTTAGTCTCCCATTGCGAATGCCTGTCTCCGACATTAAATGGTATTCATAGCTAAGCACACCTCTTTGCATGCGGGCCATGGACTTTGCCACAACTAGCTCCTTGTTTTGGATAAGGACACGGTCACCGAGTGCTAATGTTTTTTTCGATTCAATTATATACGATACCGTATCCCGCTCCTCCATCGGTCGTTCGATGTCATTGTGTAGCGTATGTAAATAGATGGAGCGATCCTTAGCGATGGTATAGCTAGTAGCGGACAGCTTTTCCACTTGTCCTTCCGGCAGACCAAACCAGAGCTTGGGCGATTAGCATTGTAGGTACGAGTGAACTAAAACGATATGATTGTCTTTACATTACAGTGAATACCGATAAAAACCAAAAAGGTTTTTTAGATTATGCTAAAGTTTTAAAAGTTAATTAATTTAATTGAGTCAATTTCGTAA
>NZ_KB933461.1 GCF_000392615.1 Lysinibacillus sphaericus OT4b.31
ACAATTGGAGGTGCAGTTTTTTTATGGTTAAATTTACACTAGACGATAAAATAAATGCGATTGAACTTTATTTATCAGAGAAAGAGAGCTATGAAAGTATTGGACGATTGCTGAAAACCGATGGAATTACGATTATGGAGTGGATGAAACGATATGACTATCATGGACTCGAAGCTTTTAAAAAATCCTATACAAGATATTCGACACAGTTTAAACTAGACGTACTCAATTATATGAACGAACATGGGGCGTCTTCTCGTGAAGCGGCTATTATTTTCAATATCCCTTCTGCAGGGAATATTCGTAAATGGCGAAAACTTTATGAAACAGGTGGAATGATAGCCCTAGAACCAAAATCAAAGGGGCGTACATCGATGAATAAAAACCATAAACAAACAACAAAAAAACAAGTGCCAGCTGAAGGAACTGTAGAAGCTTTACAAGCCGAAATAGACTATTTACGTATGGAGAATGCCTATCTAAAAAAGTTGAATGCCTTAGTTCAAGAAAAGGAAGTATTACATCAAAAGACAAAGCGCAAGTAGTGTATGAACTAAGGGAAGAATTCGCTGTACAAGCATTAATTAAGCTCGCTGATATCAAGCGAAGTACCTATTATTACTGGATCAATAACTTAAACCGACCTGATAAGTATGCCGAAATGAAATCGTTGATTTCTTCTATTTATCATGAACACAAAGGTCGATATGGTTATCGGAGAATCACGTTAGAATTACGTAATTATGGCTATTTGATCAATCATAAAACTGTACATCGTCTTATGCAAAAACTGGGTTTGAAATCACTTGTCCGTATGAGAAAGTATCGCTCATACAAAGGAAACGTCGGGAAGATTGCGCCAAATATTTTAAAACGTAATTTCGTGGCAGTAAAACCTAACGAAAAATGGGTAACAGATGTGACAGAATTCCATTTATTTGGAGAGAAACTTTATCTATCCCCTGTACTTGATTTGTTTAACGAAGAAATTATTGCCTATAACCTTGAAAAACGTCCTATCTATCCACTTGTTTCAGAGATGTTAGAACAAGCCTTCACTCGCTTATCTGAAGGAGATGCCCCAGTGCTTCACTCTGATCAAGGATGGCATTATCAAATGAAACAATACGCTCACGCATTAAAAAAACATGGCATTACACAAAGTATGTCTCGTAAAGGAAACTGCCTTGATAACGCAGTAATTGAGAACTTCTTCGGTCTCTTAAAATC
>NZ_KB933462.1 GCF_000392615.1 Lysinibacillus sphaericus OT4b.31
ATGATATAGCTAAATCTTTGGGAACTGATAATAAAGCAATCCTTAAATGGGTGAAACAATTCGAACATAATGGGGTAGATGCATTTATTAAACGATGTACAACTTACACACAAGAGTTTAAAATAGATGTACTAAATTTCATGACTGAATACGGCACATCTTTAAACGAAACGGCAGCTATTTTTAATATACCTGCCCCTTCTACTATTACTGTTTGGAAAAAACAACTTGAAACACATGGTATAGATGCTCTTCAGTCAAAGAAAAAGGGGCGTCCAACGATGAAAAAAGAAGTAGGAAAAAAAACAAAACAAGCACCAGGGTCTGTCGAAGCACTTGAAGAACGAATCAAACAACTTGAAATGGAAAATGAGTATTTAAAAAAGTTGAAAGCCTTAGTTCAAAACAAGGAAAAATCACCAAACAAGACAAAGCGCAAGTAGTCTATGAATTAAGGCGTAAATATCCAGTGAAAGCACTTGTAAAACTCGCTGACATTCCACGAAGTACGTACTATGATTTAGTAAAACGTATGAATCGACCAGATCCAGATGCCGATTTAAAAGAGGAAATAAAGGCGATTTATGACGAACATGAAGGGCGTTATGGCTATCGCCGTATTCGTGACGAACTAGCGAATCGTGGGCAAAAAGTGAATCATAAAAAAGTACAGCGTGTCATGAAAGAACTGGGTTTAAAGTGTGTAGTACGTATGAAAAAATATAAATCTTATAAAGGAAACGTTGGCAAAATTGCGCCAAACATTTTAGACCGTCACTTTACGGCTGAGGCACCTAATGAAAAATGGGTAACGGATATCACAGAGTTTAAATTATTCGGAGAAAAGCTATATCTATCGCCTGTATTAGATTTATTTAACGGGGAAATTATCACGTATACAATTGGCTCTAGACCAACCTATTCACTTGTTTCAGACATGTTGGACAAATCGTTGGAACGTTTACCTGAGCACCACCAGCTACTTATGCATTCAGATCAGGGCTGGCACTATCAAATGAAGAAATATCGTCGCGCCTTAGAATCAAGAGGGATTGTTCAAAGTATGTCTCGTAAAGGAAACTGTTACGACAACGCTGTCATGGAGAATTTCTTTGGAATTATGAAATCTGAATTCCTTTACATGAGGGAATTTGAAAGTATAGAGAATTTTAAAATAGAATTAGAGAAATATATCAATTACTATAATACGAAACGGATTAAGGCAAAAT
>NZ_KB933463.1 GCF_000392615.1 Lysinibacillus sphaericus OT4b.31
AATCCATATTTGGAAACGGTTACACCAATTAAACCAAATACCCCAATTGGAGCGAATTTCATCACGAGGTTCGTTACCCAGAACATAGCATCAGCTACACCTTGGAAGAAGCCTAAAACTGGCTTACCTCGGTCCCCGATGGCAGCAACACCCAGACCAAAGATAACGGAGAAGAAGATAATCGCAAGCATATCACCTTCAGCCATAGATTGGATAATATTTGTTGGTACAATACCTACAATAATATCGAAAGGTCCTTCATGTTGTACTTCCTCAGTTGTCGAAACGTATTTCGAGATATCTCCTTGAGAAAGCTCGTTCATATT
>NZ_KB933464.1 GCF_000392615.1 Lysinibacillus sphaericus OT4b.31
CGAGGAAAAAGGCTATGAATCTTTTCCTTGGTTTATCAAACGTGCGCACAGTCCATCCAGAGGGCTTTACAGTGTACATATCAACCCATATCTCATTCCCTTCTTTATCGGGTTACAGAACCGGTTTACGCAGTTTCGGCTTAGTGAAACAAAAGAAATCACCAATCCGTATGCCATGCGTTTATACGAATCCCTGTGTCAATCTCGTATGCCGTCTTC
>NZ_KB933465.1 GCF_000392615.1 Lysinibacillus sphaericus OT4b.31
GTAAATAAAAATAAAACTGTACGCCATTCTTTGTATTGCAAACACCGTATTCGACCCCATGTAGCATTAATATATTTTTGGAAATCGCCAGTCCTAAACCAGTTCCACCGTCTGATCTTTTTCTAGAAGCATCAATCCGATAAAAGCGCTCCCAAATTTTCTCTAGATGTTCTTTTTCAATATGAGCACCTTTATTCTCCACACTTATCTTCACCAGTTCTCTTTTCACCTCTATCGCCAAAATTATTTTTTCTTAGGAAGGCGAATATCGAATTGCATTCATCAAAAAATTTGTAAGAACCTGTTCGATACGGCGTTGGTTGGCTACTACTTCAATCGGTGATAAATCGGTTTCAACTTGCAATTGTTTTTGTTGTATTTCAGGCATTAGTTTTTCGCAAATCTCTTCTAATAGTGAATCGATATAAAAAGAATCCATTTGCATTTTATACGTACCCGATTCATACTTTGCTAATTCCAGCATATCGATAATCAATAAATCCATCTTATCGACTTCTTTTTCCAATGCATCGAAATAATACTCTTTCTTATGATT
>NZ_KB933466.1 GCF_000392615.1 Lysinibacillus sphaericus OT4b.31
AAGCAATGGGCATGTCTACTAGAGAAGATGTTGCATTAATGTACGGTCAATTCCATACAAGTAAAGCGCTGCTTGGCGCAAAACTTTTACGTCTTAATAAGACTAAAGGTTGGTTAGTTAAGAGCAAAAAGAATATGTAAAAGCGAAGCTTTCAAAAGAAGAAACGGCTATGATTTACCGTCAACGCAAAGTTGACGTGGAGCCGGTTTTCGGATTCTTGAAAGC
>NZ_KB933467.1 GCF_000392615.1 Lysinibacillus sphaericus OT4b.31
ATCACAAATCAAAATGTTCAACTACATTCACTCCTCCATCTCTTTCGGCTCATGTGATCACCCCTATAGGATTCGTATAAGGATATAATACTAATTAAATCTTAACAAACCCACACACCAATTCTTAAGATTTTCTTAGTGTTTTCCTATGTACATTAATTATGCCGAACAGACGATTCTGTTTTTCCTGATTCAATTACACAAGTTCAATATAAAATCCTAGAAAATATTGCAATTAGCCAACCCGTAACACCCAATGAAATTAATGACTGTATTCAAATGTCTATGCCAAATACAAGTCGTGAACTTAGAAAATTATTAAAAAAATAAGTGATAGTAAAGATAAATGAAAACAATATATTTGTTTATCACAAGATGGGGAATTTTTAATGAACGAAGCTTTTGAAGCTAAAGAATCATATTTTTAAAGCGGATCTAAAATGCTACAAAAGAAGATTTAGACGATATTGAACTTGCATTAGATAATCTTCAAACAAAATTACTTTTTCTATAAAGCTATTAAAATTAAAGGCCTCCTCAGTTTCAAATTAGTTATTCACAACCGATTAACTTTAACTGAGGCAGCCTTATTCCATGGGATTATCACTCAATGGAAAAATAAAAACTTCACTTACTTATGAAACGGTTCATCGAAGCTAATATTAAATTGTATTACTTCTCTTCTCTTTGACCATCAATCTCTATAGTTAATAGATAAAACAAAGACCGTATTCAACTAACCTCCCTCTATAAA
>NZ_KB933468.1 GCF_000392615.1 Lysinibacillus sphaericus OT4b.31
CGTGGGGAGTTCTTCTTCCCTACGGATTGTTAGTTGAACCATTCGGGCTTTTACGGTCAGTTTACCGGCTTACTGACCGTTATTGCGGGATAAAGAGAAACTTCAATCCGTGGGGGGTTCTTCTTCCCCACGGATTGTTAGTTGAACAAATCGGGCTTTTACGGTCAGTTTACCGGCTTACTGACCGTTATTGCGGGATAAAGAGAAACTTCA
>NZ_KB933469.1 GCF_000392615.1 Lysinibacillus sphaericus OT4b.31
ACGTAAAAATAGCCCGCGAATCGTCCAGTCAAACGACCTCACTGAGGCGGCATATAGTCTCTCCCGGGATCAAAAACGTATGCTGTATCTGTTCGTTGACCAGATCAGAAAATCTGATGGCACCCTACAGGAACATGACGGTATCTGCGAGATCCATGTTGCTAAATATGCTGAAATATTCGGATTGACCTCTGCGGAAGCCAGTAAGGATATACGGCAGGCATTGAAGAGTTTCGCGGGGAAGGAAGTGGTTTTTTATCGCCCTGAAGAGGATGCCGGCGATGAAAAAGGCTATGAATCTT